>CAWBMM010000021.1:0-62322 GCA_963789855.1 uncultured Actinomycetota bacterium | reverse complement strand
AGCGAGCGCCCGTCGTCGCCGCCGAACGCCAGGTTGTGCGGTTCCTCGGGCAGCCGCACGGTGGCCAGGTGCACACCGTCCGGTGTGATAACCCAGACCCCGCCAGGCCCGCAGACCCAGAGGTTTCCCTCCGTGTCGACCTTGATGCCGTCGATGCCGTCCGCTCCCTCGGCGCCGGTCATGTCGAAGAACACGACGCCATCGGTCGCGTCGCCGGACGGGGCGACGTCGTAGCGCATGACGACCTTGCGGTCGGGGTCCCAGTTGCCGACGTACAGCGTATCGCTCGTCAGGCGAGAAGGCGAGCCCGTTGGGCCCAGCCAGCGAGCCGTCGACGAGTGACACCACCCCGTCGCGGACCATGAAGACCCCGCTGAAGCCGCAGCTCCTTCTTCGGGTCGTCGAATACCTCGGGCAGCCCGAACGGCGGGTCGGTGAAGTACAGCGCGCCGTCCGACCGGTAGACGAGGTCGTTGGGGCTGTTGAGCCGCTTGCCCTCGTAGCGATCGGCCAGCACGGTGACGTCGCCGTGCGGCTCGACCCGTACGACCCGGCGGTTGCCGTGCTGGCACATGGTCAGCCGGCCCTGCGGGTCGAAGGTGAGCCCGTTCGACCCGGGCTGGTGGTAGCGACCGATGTCCACCCCGGTGTAGCCGCTGTGCGAGCGGAACACGGTGAGCCGGACCGCCGGGCACCAGCCGGTAGACCTGGTTCGTGTTCGGGGAGCTGAACAGCAGGGCGCCGTCGCGCGCCCAGACCGGCCCCTCGGTGAACTCGAACCCGCCGGCGACGCGCTCGAGCGCGCGTGCCGGGCGCGACCAGCCCGTCGATGCCATCCGCGTCGACGGACGATCTCGTACGTCGGCCTCCTCGACGGTGACGGCGTGTCTCGGCCGCGAAGAAATCCAGCGTCGCGTCCGCGCAGCCAGATGTAGTTCCGCGGCGCGGCCGAGATGGGTCCGTTGATGCCGAACACCGCGATCTGGAAGGTCTGGCCGGGCTGGGCCTCGGTCGTGAGCACAACGCGGTTCGGCGCGTTGAAGCCGACCGACGACCGGGCCGCCGCTGTCGCCGAGGGCCGCGGGCAGCCGGCCGTCGACCCACACCTCGGCGTAGTCGTCGACCACGACCTCGAACACGACAGTCGCAGCCGGCCGGGTCGAGGTCGCCGACCCGCTGCGGCACCGTCACCGTCGTCCGGTACCAGTTGAAGCACACCTTGCCGGTGCTCAGCCGCACGCTCGGTCTCCGCGGGCGCCAGCACGCGCCAGCCCGAGTCGTCGAAGTCCACGACCTCGGCATGCGGCAGCACCTCGTACGTGCGGTTGGGCACGTCACCCGGCCCCAAGGGGTCGGCGGCCGACCCCACCTCGACGAAGTCGACCTCCTCGACCCGGGCGTCGCCATAGCGCCACCGGGCGCCGACCAGCGCGGCTCCCTCGTCGGTCTGCAGGTCGACCACGGCGTCCGGTCGGCCCGGAAGCAGCTGCGGCGGCCGGGGCAGGTTCGCGCTCAACGTATGCGTGGTGGTCACGACGTCCTCCTCAGGCCTCGACCTTGGCGACGAAGTAGAGGAACGGCTCCGATACGTCGATGAACTGGTGGGGCACGCCGCTGGGGATCACGAGCACGTCGCCCTCGCCCAGCTGGTGGGTGGCGTCGCCGGCCACGACGGTGGCTTCTCCCTCGACCACGTGCATGATGTCGACGACGTCATCGTGCAGCTCGACGTCTCCTGGGGCGGTGCGCCGGCCGGCATCCACTTTGTAGCCGCTGGTGTCCAGCAGCAGTCCACCGGTCTCGAACTTCTCGCGGACGACCTGCCGCGGGAAGAAGGCCGCCTCCGCGGTAACGTCGGCAGCCGCGGCGGACTGTGCCGCCTGCTGGCCGATCTCGGACAGCTCCTGGTCCTCGTCCGCCGAGGACGCGCCGCTCACGCCGACCGCACCGATGACGTGCCCGTCGACGACGATGGGCATGCCGCCCTGCAGCGGGACGGCACCGGCCAGGTGGAGGGCGGCGGGGCGGCCGCCCGAGGCCTGGTCCTCGAAGTCCTTGCTCGGCCGGCGGAAGATCGCCGCCGTCCGCGCCTTGTCGGTCGCCACACCGACGCTCGCCACCTGCGCGGCGTCCGGCCGCCAGAGGTAGACCAGGTCGCCGCCGGCGTCGACGACGGCGGCGACGGGGGCCACTCCCCTGGCGGTGGCGGCCTGGCCGGCCGCGTCGCCGGCAAGCCGGGCCAGCGACGCAGGTGAGGGCGGGGACTGTCCGGGTGCTGAAGCGAGGCCGCACTGCCGGCCAGCGACACCGACTCGTCCTCGCCGGTCGTCTCGCCGCTGGTGCCGATCGCTCCCACCACCTCGCCCGTCGACGGTCAGCGGGATGCCGCCGATCAGCGCCCGGGCGCCGTGCAGCGCCAGGCCGCCGAGCCGGCCGCCGTTCACCTGCTCCTCGATCTCCCGGCTGGGCCGCACGAAGATCGCCGCCGTCCGGGCCTTGTCGATTGCGACCTGGTCGCTGGCAGCCTGGGCGTCCTCGGTCCGACGCAGCCCGAGCAGGCGGCCCGAGGCGTCGACCACCGCGATCACGACGCGGTATCCCTTCTCGATCGGCCGCGCGGTCGGCTGCGGCGAGGACGGCGTCGACGCCGGCGGTGTCGAGGACTCTGCGAGTGCGGACCGCCGGGCATGGCGGTCACGCTCCTCTCGTGTCGAGCACGGCCGCCCAGATGGCGGTGTCCGCGGTGATGAACAGGACGTTGCTGTCCGGGCCGCCGAAGGTGAAGTTGACGGCGCCCGGGACGTCGATCCGACCCAGCGAATGCCCTCAGCCGTGAGTACCTGCACGCCGGCCAGAAGACGAGACGTAGACCCGTCCCTCGCTCGTCGGTGATGATGCCGTCGGGGAAGCCGGGCGTGATCTCGGCGAGCACGTGGCGTGCAGCACCCGCCCGGACGGGCCCAGGTCGCAGCGCCACGACGTGGTGCGGACGGCCGGGGTCGAAGCTGCCCGGCTCGCTGGTTGGCGCCGCTGTCGGTGACGTAGAGCACCGACCCGTCCGGGGAGAAGGCGACACCGTTCGGCTTGTCGAACGAGTCGTCCACTACGTGCGATCCGCTGGTCCGCCGGGTCGAAGCGGTAGAGCGCGTCGCGTGACTCCGGCTGGTGGCCGGAACCCCTGCAGGAAGCCGTACGACGGGTCGGTGAACCAGATGGTGCCGTCGCGCGCGGACCACGACATCGTTGGGCGAGCTCGAGTGGTGTGCCGTTGCGTCTGTCGACGAGAGCGACCGCCGTGCCCGTGTCCCGGTCGACGCGGCTGATCCGCGCCGGCTGGTACCAGCTGCCCTGCTCGCAGACGAGCAGCGACGCCGTCCGGGGCCAGGGTCATGCCGTTGGCGGCGTTCGCCTGCGGACGGACGACGCTCACCCGGTCGGCTTCGAGGGGGAACCGCAGGCCGTCCAGATCCAGCCGCCGGATGTCGACCAGCGGCACCTCGAGCCCCGCCTCCCGGCGCTGCCGCGGCAGCGTGGTGAAGTAGAGCGCGTCCTCGTCCGCGGCGTAGACCGGGCCTTCGTGCGCCTCGACGTCGAGCACCTTGCGCCAGCACCGGGGTCGTGGCCGGTGACGTGCGACGAACGCCGGCGTCGTACGGCGTGAAGCCGTCGACCCGCGCCGGCGCTCGCGTGGCGGTCGTCATGCCGGCACGCCCGGCTCGGCTCGCCGGGAGCACGAGCTGGCGAGCCCTGCTCCGGCACCCGGGGCCGCACGACCGGCTCGGCGAGGGTGCTGGCGCCGAGCCGGCCGGCGACGGTCTCGGCCACCCGCAGCGCGTTGGCGATGATGGTCAGCGTCGGGTTCACCGCGGTGCTGGAGACGAAGAAGCTCGAGTCCGCGACGTAGACGTTGTCGAGCTCGTGCAGCTTGCAGTCCAGGTCGAGCGCGGAGGTCGCGGGGTCGGTGCCGAAGCGCACCGTGCCGTTCTGGTGCGCGACACCCGCGATGCCGAGCCGGCCGCCGACGTAGGACAGGTTCTCGTAGACCTCGTCCCGGCACTGCATCGCCGACAGCAGCGACTCGAACTTCTCCCGCAGCCGGGCGTGCGCCGCGAGGTTGGTCGGGGTGTAGCGCAGGCTGATGGCACCGTCGGCGTCGACGGTCACCCGGTTGTCGGGCAGCGGCAGGTCCTCGGTCGTGAGCCAGAAGTCCAGCGCGTGCCGGGCGACCTCGGCCGGGTCGGGGTGGTCCTTCACGTCGAAGGCGATCAGCGTCGCGTCGCTCTTCCCGAGCATCTGCATCGCGCCGAGCGGGAACGGGAAGTCGCTGTCCGGGTCGGCGTGGTAGAAGTCGTTGATCCCCAACGTCTTCTGGAACTTCGTCGGGTTCGGCTCCTGCGAGAAGGCGATGAGTGACGAGTTGTTGTGCAGCATCAGGTTGCGCCCCACCTGACCGGACCCGTTGCCCAGCCCGTCGGGGTGCTGGTCGCTGGCCGACCGCAGCAGCAGGGCCGCGGAGTTGATCGCGCCGCCGGCCACCACGACGACGTCGGCGGAGTACCGCTCGGTCTCGCCGTCGCGCTCCACGACCACTCCGGTCACCGACCGGCCCGAGGCGTCGGTCTCCAGCCGGGTGACGAGCGCGCCGGTGAGCAGCGTGACGTTGGGGTAGCGCAGCGCAGGGTCGACGGCGATGACCGCGGCGTCCGCCTTGCCGTTGGTCGGGCAGGCGTAGCCGTCGCAGGTCGCGCAGCGGATGCAGGCGGAGCGCCAGGGCGCGGCCTCGTCGAGGAGGATGCCGTTGGGCAGCGGGAACGGGTGCAGGCCGGCGGCCGACAGGTCGGCGGACAGCTGGGCGATGCGCGGCTCGTGGCTGATCGCCGGGAACGGGTACGGCGCGTCGCTGGGCGGCTCGGTCGGGTCGACACCGCGTTCGCCGTGCACCTGGTAGAGCCGCTCGGCCCGGGTGTACCAGGGCTCCAGGTCCCGGTAGCCGATCGGCCAGGCCGGCGAGACGCCGTCGACGTGCCGGATCTCGCCGAAGTCCTCGCTCGCGGAACCGGAACAGGATGGCGCCGTAGACCTTGGTGTTGCCGCCGACGTAGTAGTGCTGCTTGGGGGTGAACTGCTTGCCGGTCGCGGCATCGGTCCACTTGCCGGCGTTGGCGTAGCGCTTGTCCAGCCAGACGGCCTTGGAGTCCCAGTTCTCCACCTCGCGCGGCATGAAGTCGCCGCGCTCGAGCAGCAGCACCCTCTTCCCGGTGGGGGCCAGGGCGTGGGTCAGCGTGCCGCCGCCCGCGCCGGACCCGATGACGATGACGTCGTAGTGCTCGGTCATGACGGTCTCCAGTCAGAGGCTAGACGATGGCCAGCGGCGCGACCCAGGCGCCGGTGGCGCCGCGCAGCTTGGCGTGGGAGATGACGAGGAGGAACTCGCTGCAGCCCCTCGCGGGCCGCCTCGTCGAGCCGCAGGTTCTCGACCACGACGACGCCGTGGTGGGTGTTGAGCGTCTGCGGCACGACGAACGGCTCGTCGGGGTCCTCGGGGGGAACCGGGCCGTAGCTCCAGGTGTCGCACCCGGTGAGCGCGACCCGGTGGTCGACCAGCCAGTCGGCCAGCGCCATGCCGGGTCCCGGCTCGCCGGCGCCGTACCGGTCGTTGTCGACGCCCCACAGCGACCCCCAGCCGGTGTGGAACAGCACCGCGTCACCCGGCCGGCGCCTGCAGCCCGCTGCTGTCGCAGCGACTCCTCGACGTCGTCGGGTGTGACGACGTCCCCCGGCTCGAGCCGGTCGACGCCACGCACGGCGGCGACGTCGACGAGCAGGCCGCGGGTGACGACCTGCGGCAGCGTGTCGATGCCGAGACGGTTGGTGCCGTGCTCCTCGACGATGTCGGCGAGCCGGTGCCCGTTGTAGGTGCGGTCACCGACCTGCAGGTGGTTGAGGCCGTCCATGTGGGTGCCCATCTGCTGGGTGGCGGTCACCTGCTCGACGACCCAGTTGACGTTGTTGCGCCCCCAGCCCTCCGGGCCGGCGTCGGGACGCCGGCGGTTGACGTGGTGGGCGTTGGTGGTGAGGTACTGGCGGAACGTCCGGCCGGGGAACGCCGGGATGTCGGCGTGCAGCACGTGCGCCAGGTCGAAGACCCGACCGGTGCGCACCAGCTGCACCGCCTCGAGCACCTTCGCCGGGCCGATCTCGTTGAGCGCGCCGGCCTCGTCGTCCGCCCCGAAGCGCGACGGCCACCAGGACGTGCGGGGCTGGGGGACGGAGCGGATCGTGATGTCCGCCCGGTCCCGGGTCTGCGGGCTCACTCGCTCGACCAGGTGGTCTCGAACGAGGGGTAGAGCGTGAGGCCGCCGTCGACGAACAGCGTCTGGCCGGTGATGTAGGCGGCGTCCTCGGAGCACAGGAACGCGGCGGCGGCGGCCATCTCCTCGGCGTCGCCGGCCCGGCGCATCGGGATGTGGCTCTCGACCGCCTGCCGCTTGACGGGGTCGTCGATCCAGGACCGGTTGATCGGGGTGACCGTCGCGCCGGGCCCGATGGCGTTGACCCGGATGCCGCGCGACGCGTACTCCAGCGCGAGGGTGTGCGTGAGGTTCTGCATCCCGCCCTTGGACACCGAGTAGCCGACGAAGCGCGGCTTCGGGATCACCTGGTGCACGCTGGAGACGTTGACGATGGAGCCACCGCTGCCGGCTTCGAGCATCTGGCGCACGGCCTGCTGGGCGCAGAGGAACGAGCCGCGCAGGTTGACGGCAAGCACCTTGTCGAAGTCCTCGGCGGCGAGCTTGTCGGTGTCCTCGGCGATCTGGATGCCGGCGTTGTTGATCAGGATGTCGACCTTGCCGTAGGTGTCGACGACCTGCCGGAACATCGCCGACACCTCGTCCTCCCGGGAGACGTCAGCGGCGACCAGGATCGGGTTCGTGCCTGCGGCGGCCATCTGCTTCATGCAGATGTCGACACCGTGCTCGATGGCGTCCTTCGTCTCCTCGGCGCCCTCGGGCCGTCCGACGTAGTTGATGGCGACGTCGACGCCCTCCTCGCCGAGCCGGATCGCGATCGCCTGCCCGATGCCCGAGCTGCCACCGGTGACGACGGCGACCTTGCCTGCCAGACCCTTCATGACCTGTCTCCTCGTCTCACGATTGGCTTGTCAGTCCCCGGTGGAGGCGCGCCGTTACACGTCCAGGACGTCGTGTCCCTCTCGCAGGAAGTCCAGCGCCTGAGGCGGCCGAGGAGATGTCGTGCCAGGTCCGAACGGGGCGTTCCAGAAGGGAACGTCGTCAGCTGGCCCGTCGTCCTGGCCGACGTAGGCGTAGGGCACGGGGATGTCGGCGTCTCCCGGTCAGAAGCCGTAGTTGACCGCGCCCGCTGCGATGCCGAGGTCGAAGTGCTCGGGGAAGACCTGCGGGGCTGGCGCGTGCTCCGCTGCCAGCTTTGCCGCGAGCGCCAGCGAAGCGTCTTGGCCGATGGCGAACCAGTGAGCGATCGCGTCCGCCATCCCAGCGTCGAGGAGCAACTGGGCGTCCGGGGCAAATGGGGTCGCAGGCGTGTGCCTCGTCCACGGGATGCCCGGCATGCACACCCACGAAGGCAGCCGCCGCGGCGGGCGTGGTCACGGGCGCCCTCCGCTACCCGTCCGGAGTGGACACCACCAGCTCGGTGCGGACGACCGCGAGCGCCGTGCCGTCGGGAAGCGGCGGCGTCCCGAAGCCGGTCGGGACGGGCAGAAACGTGATCTGGCCGGTGGCTCGTCTTCGGGTCGCCGCAAGCAGGTGCTGGCAACCCGGTGCAGGGACTCGCGGGTCGCGACCAGCTCGGTCGTGGGTGTCGTCGTCATGCCTCCCGGCCGCGGCTTCGGTCCTGCCGTAACGCCGAGCCAGCGAGCCCAGACTGAGCGCCGTGACGACGACTCCGGCCGAGCGTGACCGGCTGACCGCGGCCACCTCCGGGCTCGTTCCGTTGCGCACTTGGGGGCCCCACGCGTCAGAGCGCGCATGGGGCAAGGTCCGAGAGGACTACAGCGAGCACAGCACCGGCCGACGGCGGGTCTTGGGCGACGAGTCGCTGTTCAAGACCCACCCGGCGTGGCACGACCTGGTGCCGTTCCACGAGTACTTCCCCGGTGACTCGGGGAAGGGCTTCGGTGCCGCGCACCAGACCGGAGGGGCCGGACTGGTGGCCACGCTGACCATGCGGAGCAGGTCGTGAGCGAGATGGTCACCCGGCCGGCGATCAGCATCCCGGCCGACGTGCGGGCCTTGCTCGAATCTTCCAACTACGTCCACCTCGCCACCCTCCGCGCGACCGGTGCGCCCCGCAACCACCTCGTGTGGGTCGGGCTCGAGGGCCAGCACATCCTGGTCTGCACCTCGGACTGGACCTGGAAGGCCAAGGACATGCGTCGTGACCCACGGGTCGCCCTGTCCGTGGTGGACCTCGAGAACCCTTACCGGATGGCTGGGCTGCAAGGAACGGTTGTCGAGGACCGGCTCGACGAGGGCTGTCGGTACATGGATCCGATCAGCATCAAGTACACCGGCGCTCCGTTCCCCAGTCGGGGCCCCGACCGGCGCTGCTTCGTGATCGCGGTGCACCAGGCAGCCCACCACACTCTCGATTTCGCCCACCAGCCCGGCTGAGCCGCGCGAGTTCAGGCTGGCTGGGCGGTCGCAAAGTGACGCTCAAGTCGGTCTCGCACCTCGGCTCGACCGTGGTTGAGCAGCGCTCGGACCTCCCCCGGGGGCCGCCCCACGATCTGGCCGATCTCGTCGACCTCGCAGCCGGCGACATCGCGCAGACCGATGACCACGCGCTCGGACTGTGGCAGACACTCCAGAGCGGCCCGCAGGACCGAGCCCACTCCACGCGTGGCGGGCCGGACATCCTCCAGCGCCGGCCAGGGAGCCGGCGGCAGAGCCCAGTGCCCCGGCCACTCCGGGTCTCCGGGCGGCAGGAAGCGGCCTGGCTCTACGGCCGGGCCCGGCGGAGATGGCTCCGGGGCCCCGGTGGGTGCCCGGCTGGCCTCGCGAACCATCAGCCCGCAGACCCATGTCCGCAGCCTCGGTGGCGGGCGGAATGTGGTGATCTCGGCGAGCAGCCGCAACCAGGTCGCCTTGACCAGCTCCTCGGCACGGCCACGATCTCCGGTGAGCGCCGTGGCGGTGCGGACCAGTGTCGGCGACCAGACGAGCACTATCCGGGCAAAGGTGGACTCGTCCCCCCGCTGCAGCGCGCTCAGGAGCTCATCGGGTAACCCGAGGTCGATCGTGTCCTCCGGAGTGGCGAGGTCTGGGCTCACATCCGTCATGGCCGGCACGGTAGGCCGAGTCGTCCTCGAGCGGTGACCCAAGGCTGCGCAGCCACGGGATCTCACCCGGGTGAGGTTGTTCCGAGGGATCGGTGGACGAGGATCGCCAGTCGCGGTAAGCCTGACCACGTCACCTGCCCCGCCCCGTCGAGCCAGTCCCTGGGGGTGCGTCGTGCCCCGGTCGCCCGCCGTCGCGTCCCGACGCCCGTCGGCCTCACCTCTGCTGGCCACCAAGGTGCATCCGCCGATGGTTCGTCGCCGCCTAGTCGAGCGGGACTCACTGGTCGACCGGTTGGTGGCCGGCCAGTCGGGCCGGCTGACCATCGTCAGCGCTCCGGCAGGGTGGGGCAAGACGACCCTCGTGCTGCAGTGGTGCCGACGGTCGACGGACAATGTGCGCTTCGGCTGGCTGGGCCTCGACGAGGACGACGCCGACCCCACCACGTTCTGGGCGTACGTCGTCGAGGCGCTGGGCGCGATGTTCCCCGGGCACATGGCCGAGTCCCGGCGGATCGCCGGACGTCGCGGCGCCGACGTCCGAGAGCTCCTCGTCCCGACCCTCGTCAACGACCTCGCCAAGGTCGACGTGCGCGGAGTCCTGGTTCTCGACGACTATCACATGCTGCAGTCCGGGCTGGTCGACGAGCAGCTCGGGTTCCTGATCGACCACCTTCCCAGCGCCCTGCACTTGGCCGTGGTCACGCGGTCGGCACCGGGCCTGCCGCTGGCGCGGTTGCGGGCGAGGGGACAGCTCACCGAGCTGCGCGCCGCCGACCTTCGCTTCTCCCCCGGCGAGACCGGCGCGCTGCTCAACGAGGTCCTGGGGCTGCGGCTGCGCGGTGCTGACGTCCTGGCCCTGCAGCGCCAGACCGAGGGATGGGCGGCGGCCCTGCACCTTGCCGCTCTCTCGCTGCGCACGAGTCGTGACCCGAGCGCCGCGATCAGCAGCTTCACCGGAGAGCACGACCACCTGGTGCAGTACCTCGGCTCGGAGGTGCTCGCCGGACTGGACCCGGAGCTGCGCACCTGGTTGACCGAGACCTCGGTGCTGGACCGGCTGTGTGCTCCGCTCTGCGACGCGGTGACGCGCCGTTCCGACGCAGCTCAGATGCTGCGTCGAGCCGAGCGGGCCAACCTGTTCGTCCTCGCCCTCGACGACCGGCACGAATGGTTCCGTTACCACCACATGTTCGCGGAGGTCCTGCGCCGCGAGCTCGGCACCTCGGCGCCGGGACGGAGCGCGGCGCTCAACCGGCGTGCCAGCTCGTGGTTCGCCGAGCACGGCTCGCCGCTCGAGGCTATCCGGTACGCGCTCCAGGCCGGCGACCTCGGGACGGCGCACCGTCTGGTGAGCCAACACTGGAACCATGAGTACAACGCGGGCCGGCTGGCAACCGTCAACGGCTGGCTGAATGCACTCGGCGAGGTCCGGGTTCGGCAGGACCCCTGGCTGTCGGCCGCCCGGGTCCTCATCTGGGCGGACGAGGGCCGACTCGATGAGCTGGACGCGTGGCTCGACGTCGATCCCACCGTCGACGGCTATCCGTATGCCGTGCTGCGCGCGCTGCACAGGTTCAAGTCCGGTGACCTGACCCGGGCTCGGGACGAGCTCGGCCGGGCCCAGTCGTTGCGCTCCGAGAGCGAACCGTTCTGGCCGACGGTGGAGTGGTGCGTGCGGGGAACGACGGCGTATTGGTCTGGCGATCCAACCACCGCGCGGATCTCGCTGGGGTCGGCCGTCACGCTGGCCCGCTCCTACGACAACGTCGCTGGCCTCACCTACGCGACCGGCTATCTGGCGCTGCTCGCCTTGGACGCCGAGGACCCCATGGCCGCCCGGCGCCGGCTGGACCAGGTATCCCCGCACCTCGACCCGCATGCCGACCTGGCGCAGCACTTCGTCCTCGCGCTGCCGATGCTGGCGCTCGGACGGTTGCTGGAGCACGAGGGTCGACCTGCGGAGTCCGAGGAGGCCCTCGTGCGCGCCGTCTCGGCCGCGCGGGGCGGCGCTGGTCGGCTGGAGCGCGTGGCGACCGCTGTCGCCCTGGCTCGTGCTCTCGACCGGAAGGGTGACCGGCGGGAGGCGGAACGTCTGCGCTCGGAGGCGGCTGCGGTGCTGCGGCTCTCTCCCGACCCGGGCCGCGCGTCGACCTTGCTGGCCGACCACCCGGCTGCGCCGCGGGCACGCGTCACCGGCACGGGGGAGGACCTGACGCCCCGGGAGGCCGCCCTGCTGCGCCTGCTCCCCAGCCAGATGTCCCTGCGGGAGATCGCGGAGGAGCTCTATGTGACGCACAACACGGTGAAGACGCACTCCCGTGCGCTCTATCGCAAGCTCGGGGCGTCGTCCCGCGACGAAGCGGTGTCGCTCGCCCGGTCCGACGGTCTCTTGTAACCCGAGCAACGACGGGCAGGGCCGGTGGCCGACCCTGCTCGTCGTGGACCTCAGCGGCTCAGATCGCCGCGATCCCCGCGGTGCCGCCCGGCAGGCCACCGGCGGCGGGAAGCGACCGGAGCGAGCCGTCAGGCTGGATCTCGAAGGCGCCGACCGTGCCGTTGCCGAGCCGGCTGTACAGGAAGTGACTGTTTCGGCTGGTCGCCAAGTCGGTCACGCCGGCTGCGGTCGTGGCCGTCTTGCCGCCGGGAGTGAGCAGGCTCAGGGAGCCGTCCGGCTGAACCCGGAAGCCGCTGATCGACAGCGAGCCGCCGGCGTTGCCGGTGTAGGCGAACTTGCCGTTCGCGGTCGCGACGAGCCAGCAGGCTGCGTTCTCGGTGGTCGCCACCGATGCGCTGATGGTCCGAAGTCCCGAGCCGGACACGGCGTACGACGAGGCCGTGCTGGCGGCTGCCTCCGACACCAGCGCGTGACCCTTGTTGTCGTAGTCGAAGCCGAACGGGACCGCACCCGACGACGGGACCGTGGTCAGGGTGGTCGGGCGCCCTGCGGCGTCGAGGTTGAACACGTCGATCACGTTGGTCGCCTTCTCGGTCACCAACAGCTGCGAGCCGACAGGGGTGAAGGCGACCTCACCGGGACCGGCGGCGCCGCTGCTGAGCGCGTGAACGGAGCCGGCCAACGGGGCCAGCGCGCCATCGGTGACCGAGAAGCCGGCGATGTTGCCGGTGCCACCGGCGTTCACCACGTAGAGCCGGTCGCTGTGCACTGTAACGCTGATGGGTGTGCTGCCCTGGGACGGGACGGTGCCGATGCGCACGAGCCCGTGGTCGCCGATCTGGAATGAGGTGATGGTGTTCGACCCGGCATCGACGGCGTACAGGAACGACTCGCTCTCGTCGACGACCACTGCGCCCTGCGAGCCGAGCCCGACGCCGGTCCCGGTGCCCGTCGTGGGATAGGTCGCGTCCGGCGTCAGGGTGCCGTCCGCGGCCCGGTCGTAGGCGATGACTGCGTTGCCCGACGGCTGGTTGCTGAGCACGTAGACGGCGCCGGCGTCTCCGGCAGCCTGGGCGGCCGGCGTGCCGACCAGCACGAGGCCGCCGGCCACGGCCGCGACGGCCAGGCTGAGCTTTGTTCGGACGCGGGACATGGAGGACCTCCGAGGTCGAGTGGTGTTGGGTGCCGGCGGTACGCAACCGGTGATCGCCGGTTCAGTGCGCCGCGGCCGGGAACCGTTACGGCCGGTGAGTTCAGCGCACGGCGAACGCGTCCGGACGTAACTAGTCAGCCGTCGGCCAGACAAGAGGAATAAGACACACCTCGACAGTCAGGATCCGATCACCATGTCCATCACCGTCACCGAAGCAACCTTCGACCACGAGGTGCTCGCCAGCGACGTCCCCGTCCTCGTCGACTTCTGGGCGCCATGGTGCGCCCCGTGCCACGCCGTCGCGCCGTTGCTGGAGGCACTCGCCGACGAGCACGGGCTCAAGCTGGTGAAGGTGAGCTACGACGACCAGCCCGCGTTGGCCGACCGGTACGACGTCCAGGCGATCCCGAACATGATCCTTTTCAAAGACGGAAGTCCGGCGGCACAGGTGCTGGGTGCCAGGCCGAAGGCCGCACTGGCGGCCGCTTTCGGCCTCGCGCCGTGAGACGCGGCCCGCTTCGGCTGGCGGCCGTCCCGGTCGTGGCATCGGTCGTTCTGGCCGGCGTGTGGGTGGCCGGCGGAGCGGTCACCGACGACGCGCGGTTGGCCAAGACCCTGACCGGGGCATGGTTCGCCCTGGCAGGCATGATCGCAGCCGCCGTTGCCCTGCGGTGGCGGCCCCTAGCGGTGCCGGTCCTGGCCACCTGGTTCACGACCGCCGCTGCCGCCGGCGGCTTTCTGCTCGTCACGAGCAGCGTCGACCGGGTCGTCGACGAGCACGTCGTGGTCGCGACCGCAGCGCCACCCGGGACGGCCGGGGCGGATGAGTCGACGCCCGCTCAGGGGCCCGCGCTGGTGGCCTCCGGCCGGTTCCGCTCGCGGGCGCACCCGACGAGGGGAGTCGCTTCTCTCGTCCAGCGGCCGGGTGGCGGCCGCGTCCTCACCCTCACCCGGTTCGTGACGAGTCCCGGCCCCGACCTGCGCCTGCTCCTGCTGCCACCCGGCGGCGGGGTCGGCGACGCCGTGGACCTCGGCGGGCTCAGGGGCAACAAGGGAGACCAGCAGTACGCCGTTCCAGCCAGCGTCAGAGCCGGTGCGGTGGTGATCTGGTGCCGCGCGTTCAGCGTGGGGTTCGGGTCGGCGTCGCTGCGTGCCGCCGGCTGACTGGGCGACCGCTGGCTGGGTCATCAGGCCGGAACGGCCAGCGAGACGGCGTAGTCGCCGGCTGCGTCGGTCCACCAGCAGTCCAGCCGGAGCCCGGCATCGGCGTACTCCTGCTCGAGGCGGTTCTTGGTGAACTTGGCCGACACCTCGGTCCGCACGGTCTCGCCCCGCCGGAACGCCACGTCGAGGCCGAGGGCAGCGACATGAACGGTCTGCGCCTGCAGCGAGCGCAGGTGCATCTCGATCCACGACTCGCCGGCGTTCCACCGGGCCTCGTGCGCGAAGGCGGCGAGGTCGAAGTCGGCCGAGAGCTCCCGGTTCAGGAGCGTTAGGACATTGAGGTCGAAGAGCGCGGTCACGCCGGCGGCGTCGTCGTAGGCGGCCAGCAGCCTGTCCACGTCCTTGACCAGGTCGGTGCCGAGGAGGAAGGCGTCACCGGGCCGCAGCGCGGCGGCGACCCGCTTCAGGAACAGGCCCCGCGGCCCCGGCTCGAAGTTGCCGATGGTGCCACCCAGGAATGCGACCAGCCGGCGAGGGCCGGCCGGGATCGCGTCGAGGTGGGTCTCGAAGTCAGCGACGAGCGCGTGCACCTGCAGCTGCGAGTACTCCGCCGCCACCGCCTCGGCCGCGATGCGCAGAGCCGTGTCGCTGACGTCGACGGGGACGTAGCGGCGCAACGTGCCGTACGACGTCAGCGCGTCCAGCAGGAGCCTCGTCTTCTCCGAGGACCCGGACCCGAGCTCGATGAGCGTCCCAGCGCGGGTCCGCGCCGCGATGTCGGCGGCCCGAGCCGTGAGGACCTCGCGCTCCCGGCGGGTCGGGTAGTACTCGGGCAGCCGGGTGATCTGCTCGAACAGCTCGCTGCCCGTCGCGTCGTAGAGCCACTTCGGCGGCAACGTCTTCGGGATCCGGGTGAGTCCCGTGAGCACGTCGACGGCGAGGGCGTCGGCTGCGGCTGAGCCGGTCAGCCGGCGCTCGACGTGGACGAGGGTGTCGGTGCTCATGAGAAGCCTCCTGGGCCGATGGGCTGACGGGTCGGGAGCGGGGTGACGGTGTGAGAGTCCGGTGTGACCACGACCAGCGAGCCCTCGGGCACCGGCTCCCAGCCGGGTCGGTCGTCGGTCTCCTCCGAGGCGACGAGGACCCCAGCGGCCTCGCGCCGGGTCACGAGCGTGTCGCCGGCGGCGGTCGCTGCGACCGTCCGGCCGTCGGTGACCAGCAGGTTGAGCCGGCCGGAGGTGACCGCCGAGACGTCGGCGACGACCCCGGCGAGGACCTCGCCGACCGGGGTGCCCGTCTCGAGACGGTGCCGGGTGATGGCCCATACCAGGGCTGAGTCGCTCGGTCCCTCGACGGCGGCGGCCGCACCGGCCGGCAGCAGCTCGCGCAGCCGCGGTGCGACGGCAGCGAAGTCGTCCAGTGCGCCGTTGTGGCTGAACAGCCACCGCCCGGCGGTGAACGGTGCGGCGCCAGACTCGTCCACGGGGAATGGCGCGGTGGCCGACCGCACGGCAGCGAGCACGCACGACGCGGACAGGAACGGCGCGATCGACGCGAAGGACCTGTCGGTCCACATCGGCTGACTTCGCCGGTAGCGCGCCGGCTCGGGCCGCACCGAGTCGTCGTACCACCCGGCGCCGAAGCCGTCCGCGTTCAGCCGCCCGTGCGCCTGACGGCGCGGAGCGAAGGACTGCCGCAGCAGCCCGACCGGCGGGTCCAGCAGCAAGGAGGACAGCGTGCGTGGCTCGCCGAGCCAGGCGAGGTGACGGCACACGGCGGGTCAGCCTCCCTCGCCCGGCGCGGCGTCACGGGCGCAGCGGAAGCCCGCGAAGATCTGCCGCCGGATCGGCAGGTCCCAGTTGCGGAAGGTGGCCCGGGCGGCAGTGCGATCGGTCGCCCAGGAACCCCCGCGCAGCACCCGGAAGTCGCCGTCGAAGAAGACCTCGCTGTACTCCCGGTAAGGGAACGACCGGAAGCCCGGGTAGCCGAGGAACCGGCTCGCGGTCCACTCCCACACGTCCCCCACCAGCTGGTGAACTCCGTACGCCGAGGCGCCGGCCCGGTACGAGCCCACGGGTGCGGGCTGGTTGCGCTGCTGCCCGATATTGGCCTGCTGAGGCGTCGGGTCGGCGTCTCCCCATGGGAAGCGGCGCTTGCGGCCGGTGACGGGGTCCCAGGTCGCGGCCTTCTCCCACTCGGCCTCAGTCGGCAGCCGCTTGCCGACCCAGCGGGCGTAGGCCTGCGCCTCATGGAAGCAGACGTGCTGAACGGGCTGGTCCGGCGGCAACGGCTCGAGCCGACCGAACCGCCGGCGCACCCAGGCGCTGCCCTCCAGCAGCCAGAACGCGGGGGTCCGTTTGCCGGAGGCGGTGCGCCAGCGCCAGCCGGAGCGGCTCCACCACTGCGGCTGCTCGTAGCCACCGGCCGCGACGAACTCGGCGTACGCGGCGTTGCTGACCGGCACGGTGTCGATGTGGAACGCCGGGACGACGACCTCGTGGGCCGGGCGCTCGTTGTCATAGGCCCAGCCGTCGTGCGACGTGCCCATGACGAAGGCGCCGGCTGGGACGAGCACCTCCCGCGGCAGCATCGGGTCGCCCGCACGGTGAGCCGCTGGCGCCGAGTCGAAGACGACCGCGGCACCGCGGCGCAGCTGATGGGTGGCCAGCATCGTCTCGTCGTGCTGGTGCTCGTGCTGCACGACCATGGCGTAGACGAACCCCCCGGCGAGCAGCGGATTCGTGGGGTCCAGGGGCACCCGGTCGAGGGCGTCCAGCACTCGCGCCCGGACCTTGCCGATGTACTCGTTCGCCTCTTTCGGCTGCAGCAGGGGAAGGCTCGGCCGCGCGACGCGGGGGTGCTCGAACGCGTCGTAGATCGAGTCGATCTCGGGCCGCATCGGCTCGATGCCCGCGGCCGCGCGCAGGAGCCACAGCTCCTCGTAGTTGCCGACGTGCGCGAGGTCCCAGACCAGCGGCGACATCAGCGGCGAGTGCTGGGCCAGCAGCTCGGCGTCGTCCAGCGCGTCGGTCGTGAGCCGATGGCTGCGAAGGCGGACGCGGTCGAGCTCAGCCGCGAGCGCGTCCTTGAGCCGGTCGGTGTCGGTGGTCGCCGAGGGCGCTGTCTCGGTCGTGGTCACGAGTGGCTCCTCCTCCACAGGTCGAGCAGGTCGTCTGCCGGGCAGCGGCCCCGGCTCACGAAACGGTCCGTGTAGTCGTCGACCTGCCGCACCAGCGCGGCGTCCGCGCCCAGCCGCGGGAGGGCCGACAGCGCCGCGGCGAAGCAGTGCTCGGCTGCCCGCCGCAGTCGCCGGTCGCCCAACGCAGACCGGGCTGCGACCGACCCGAGCCCGGCGGTCGGCTCGGTGGCTGCTCTCGCCGACTCGGCCGCACCGGCGTCCTCCACGAGCGCGGTGGTGACGGCCACCGCGACCGGCCAGAAGTCGTCGGGCAGGGCGTCAATGACTCGCACCTCGAGCCAGCCTCGCGGCCGGACGGGGGGAAAGAGCGTGGAGAGGTGGTAGGCGACGTCGTCGTACGTCGGTGCGGGCAAGGCCGACCTGCCTCGCACCCAGTCCCGCAGCGACACCCCAGGGTCGACCAGCCAGGCACCCGTGTCCCGCCGGACCAGCATCACCCGCGCGTCCAGCGCGTACTGCGCCCAGGCCTCGCTCGGGGACGGGGCCGTCGGGGCCACTGGCCGGGTGCGGCTGGGGTCGAGCTGCGCCCAGACTTGCTGGCGGCTGCTGGCCCATCCGCTAGGCCGACCATCCATCAGCGGGGAGTTCGCAAAAGCCGCCACCAGGACCGGCGCGAGGGCGTGCACAAGGCTCCAACGCCGGCGTACGTCGCCGTCATCGCGGCCGGCGTCGAGGCAGATCTGGACCGCCGCCGTGTTGCACATCATCAGCCGCCCGGCGCGGCCGGCGGCGTCGAAGTACTGCTCCATCGCGGCGTAGCGCGGAGCGTCCAGCACCCGGTGCGGCCTGCGGCTGCTGTCCAGCCCGACCCCGAGCCGGTGCAGACCGTCGCGGGCGAGCACATGGTCCACGGCGGCCAGGTCCCCGCGGAGTTGCCTCACGGCTTGCATGACGTCGACAGCGCAGGCGGTGCTCAGCTCGAGCTGTCCGCCCGGCTCGTAGGTCAGCTGGCTGCCGTGCGCCAGTGGGACAATGACCCCCGCCAGGCGGTCGAGCCGGTCCTTGCCTGGGCCTTGGGGGCCGGTCGCCCCGTGCAGGAACCACTCCGACTCGATGCCCACAGCCCCCGGCGGCCCGGTCTTGAAGCAGGTGCGGGTCACGAACCCGACGACGTCGTGCTCGGTCCGCACGGTCGCCCGGGCGTCGGGACCGGTCAGGGTGACTGTCACGACACAACTGACTCGGCTCGCGCTGGACCGTTACACCGCCGACCCGTGCCGAAAGGCGGAACCTGTCAACCGGTGCGTCACGTCGAGGTCAGAACGGGAGGACCCGGCCGGACGGGGTCCGCAGGTCCGTCTCCGGCTCCTGCCCTCGACGGAGAGGGCGACGGATCTGCTGCCGCGACATCGCCGACACCGTCTCAGGCCGCCTGAGAGGGGCGGGACAGGCCGCCCAGGAACGGACAGTCCGGGCCGCCGGACTGTGACCCGCCCGGGGCAACGAACGGAATCGAGCAAGCGGCGAACCGGCTCCAGCTGTGCCCGGACAGGATGACCGGAGCGAGGACCGACGCACGGTCAACCGGGAGCACTGCGGGCCTCGGGGGTGGCAGTGAGCACATGTGGGACACCTCTGCTGTGTCGACGTTCACGCGGTTATCCGGTGCCGAAACTGTCGTCGACCTGGCTGGTGTCGTTACCCCGAACGACCGACCGAACCCGTGGATCTTCACCGGTCGGTCGAGCCTGCTTCCGACTCTGAGGATCCGCGGTCGTAACACAGGTGCCTTCGCGGCGGACCGATGAGTGACCGTGACGTTCACTTCGAATGGAGACTCCGTGGCGCTACCTCCTGCCCGCGTCGGTCAGGCGGACGCTGCGACGCTCACTCGGCTGCTGACCGGCGCCTTCCATGCCGACGGCGTGTGGGGGGCCTGGGCATTCCCGGATCGGGAGACGCGCTGGGCGAACCGGCACGCGATGTTCAGGCTGTTCATCGAAGGTGCGCTCCGTTATCCGTTCAGCTGGCTCTCTTATGGCAAGACCGCCGCCAGCGTGTGGATCCCGCCCGGCGGAACGGACCTGTCCGCCGACCAGGAGGTGGCGCTGGAGGCGCAGGTTGCCTCCGGGGATGGCATCGCCGTCGACCGCGTGCTGAAGGCTTTCGAGCTGTTCGACGGCACGCGCCCGTCCGTACCGCACTACTACCTGTCACTGCTCGGGACAGATCCAGTGCACGCCGGTCGCGGCCATGGGCAGCGGCTGCTCTCGCACAACCTCGCGCAGATCGACGCAGAAGGCGGCGCCCCGGCGTACCTCGACACGTCCGACCTGCTGGTTCCGCTGTACGGCCGGCACGGGTTCCAGGTAGTTGCGACCTTCGTCCTTCCGAATGGACCGAAGGTCAACGGCATGTGGCGGGAACGCCGCAGACCCGTCAGGTGACGGGGCTAGCGCGGAGACCGGCTCAGCTAGGTCCAGTTCAACCGCGGTATGGAGCGCCGACTACCCACCCACCGATCCGAGCTGGTTGCTGATGCGCCTCGTGCGCTACAGCGAGGTCGCCGACACGCAGGGTTCCTGACCTGATGACCCAACAGTTCAGCGCCAGCTCCCCGTCGAACTCGGTCCGGATGCGCCGGAACACGTCGAGGTCCCGGGATCCGGTGTCGGGATCGATCGCAGTGACGATGCATCGCTGACGCACCGAGTGAACACCGATCAGGGCGTCACCGATCCCAAGGACCTGACCGGGAAGGTCGGGCTCGATGTCGGCTGGAACTCCGGAGAGGACAACGTTGGGCCGCAGCCGGCGGACGTCGTACCCGAAGCGCTCCACCGCTCCGTCCGTGGCGACGAGCAGGTTCAGGACGTCGAACCGCTCCGGCGAGGTGTCGCCCACCAGCCGGGCATCGGCGCCAGCGTGCCTTTGAACGATCTCCGAGGCCTCCGGCGAGTCCCATCGGTGACCGTTCACCCGCGGCACACCATCCGGTCCGGTGGAGACGGGAATGGTCAGCAAGCCATGCCGCGTGCGCCCCGTCAGTGGCCCCCGACTGCCAGCGACGTGGACCACGCGATCACCCTCGATGCCATCCTGGGTAAGCAGCGCCGACTGCATCGCCTCCCCGCCGGAGCGACTTGACCGGGTAGCGCCAGAGTTCCGCGACCTGCATTTCCTGCATGAGCGCCTCTCCGAGTCATCCGGGACTTTGCCGCCGTCCATGACGTCGTCCGGCGGCGTCGACGTCTCAGGGATCGAGACCTCGAAGTCAGCTAGTGGTGGGCGAGGATGTTGATCGTCCGGCCAGATGCCGTCTGCGGGCATCTCGAGGCGATCAGTCATCGGCACCCGCCAGTCAGGTGTCTCCGTAGGTTCGCCCCAGTAGTCGGTGACTCGATAGACCTCCCCGCCTCTCAGCTCGCCGATGGTGACGTTCCGATACAGGCGTCCGTCTCCGTAGTTGCACGTCCACTCGGCGACGACGACGTCGTCCAGCTGCAGACGCCTGCCGACTTCCAGCGTGAGCTCGGGGAAGTTCCCTTCGACGTCCGCGATGAGCTGTCTCGTGCGAACGATCTCCCCCATCTGAGGCCACTGGCGTACGACATCGCTCGCCAGTGGAACACCGAGGATGTAGGCCACTCGGGTCGCTCCATTGGAGTCCAGCTGTTGACTGCTCATCCGACTCACGCTCCTATGACGTGGGCGCCGGCGCTGCGGCGGCCCAGGGCTACGGCCAGTTGTGGTGCGGCTCTCCGACGCTCGCGTGAGACTGGGTCAGGTTGCGAGCCACTCCCACTGATGGTCGGAGCCGAGGAAGCCGGGTGAGGTTCCCCGGCTCCGACAGTGCGGGGCTATGCCACGGGTGTGCTGATCGGGGCGTCGACGCGGGCGTCGTAGAAGCGGACGATGGTGTCGGCGATCAGGTCAAGGCTGTCCTCGACCGCGAAGTGCCCGGAGTCGAGGCGGACGAGCTCGGCATCCGGCAGGTCGCGAAGGTAGGCCTCGCCGCCGGCAGGGGTGAAGAAGATGTCCCCCTGGCCCCAGAAGATCAGAGTCAGCGGCTGACGTTCACGCAGGGATGCCTGCCAGGCGTCGTACAGGGCGGCGTTGGTCCGGTAGTCGTAGAACAGGTCCAGCTGCACGCGGTGGGCGTTGGGGCGGGTCAGGAAGAACAGGTCCATGTTCCAGTTGTCCGGGCTGATCTTGCTCAGGTCCGGGTGGCCGGTGGTGTAGATGGCCTTGACCGTCTCCGGCTGAAGGAAGGCCTCGAGCGCGCGCCTCGTTCTCTGGCGCTGCGGTCGACCCAGAGTGCGTGGCGGATGCCGTCCCAGGCCTCGGTGAAGCCCTCCTCGTAGCTGTTGGCGTTCTGGATGACCTGCCACTGCAGCCATTCCGGGTGCGCTGGCGATGAGGCGGTTGCCGATGGGGCCGCCGTAGTCCTGCATGTAGATGCCCATCGGCCCGGTGAAGCCGACCTGGTGCAGCAGACCGTCGACGATCTCGGCGAGGTGGTCGAAGGTGTAGTCCCACGTCGCCGGGTCGGGCATGTCGGTGTTGCCGAAACCTGGGTAGTCCGGCGACAGGACGTGGAACCGGTCGGCCAAGGCGGGGATGAGGTTGCGGAACTGGTGCGACGATGCGGGGAACCCGCCGAGGAGCAGGAGCTTCGGGTTCGTCGGGGTCGCCTGCCTCGCGGTAGAAGACGTCCAGGCCCTGGACCTTCGCGGTGTGGTAGGTCGTCATGCGTGCCTCCGGGTCGACTGCAGCCACCGAGCGGTACCTCGGGGCGTGCAACGGATGTGTCGACCGGTTTGGCATCAGCAGGGATCGCGTTCTTACCTCGGCGCGATCGGGAAAGTCAGTCAGGCTCGGCCGCTCGAGGACTCAGACTGCGTCGATGCACAGTTCGTAGATGTTCGACCGGATCACGACTGATCTGACTGTCTCGGTCCGGTCGGCTGACCGGTCGCCCTGACTTGCGGCGGCACCGCTTCGCGTGTCCCAGTAGGACACGTCCAGCGCGCGGCCGCCGGCTTCGTCGACCAACAGCCGGAAGCCCCGGAAGCCTTCTCCGTCATGCATGGTGACCGCTGTGTTTCGGACGTGATCGATCACCTCGTTCGCGCGCTCGGCGGAGAAGGCGATCTCGTCGATCCGAACCCACATCGCGACCTCCGGAGCCAAGAGCTGGCAGCTATGGGGCAGACGGGCTGGCGTCGCCGAACATCTGGGCCGCCTCGATCATTCCGAGGTAGTCCTGACGGCAGGCGGGGCAGCTCGCCAGGTGCGCGGCCAGACCTGGGTGCGATCGAGCCGGTTCGCCACCGGCGAGCTCGTCATCGACGTACCGGTGCAGGATGTCGAAGCCGGCGGCGCACCCGGCGTCGACGGAGTCCGCGGCCAGCATGCCGTCGACGTCGAGGTCTCGGTCGCTGCTCACGAGATCCCCGACACGGCGTAGGGCGGGTCGTAGCCGGCCGCGCTGAGACTGGCCCGGAGCTTGCGCCGAGCATCGAACAGAGACTTGTAGATCGCGTTCCGGCTTGCACCCAGCTCGCGGGCGAAAGCATCCATCGGTACCTCGTTCAGGGCAATGGCGACGAACACCCGCCGCTGCAATGCCGTCAGATCGTGGTCGATCGCACGCCGCAGCTCGGCGAACAGCTCGCGATGCAGGCTGTGCTGAGCGGGGGCATTCGCCAACATGTCTGGCAACCTCTCCCACGCCTCCTCGTCCAACGTGGCTCGACGCTCCCGCCAGAAGTGTCGTCCCATCTTGGTCGACACCTCGAACATCACGAACCGGTAGGCCCAGGTGGTGAACCGACTCTCCCCCCGGAAGCCTGCCACCTTCGCGCGAATGGCCATCAAAGCGTCATCAGTCGCCTGCTGAGCGACATCCTCCAGCTCCGGGCCGCGCATCCGAAGCGAACCCGAGCGACGAGCCACCTCGTGCCGCGCCACCCGCAGCAGGACGTCATGCAGGGCCGAGACGCATTCCTCGTGTGCGCGCCCGGAGCCGCGCAGACCGGCGACCCAGGCTCGCGAGGCGTCGTCCATGCCGGCTGGGGCAGCAACGTCCGCGCTGTCCGCACCGGGGTGGTTCTCGACGGGCAACACGATCCGACCTTCACGAATGGCGAGCGGGGAGCAGACGCCGCTGTCGACTCCGACTTGGGGTGCATGGCCAACGTACTTGAAGGAGTGGGTTCCATGGCGGCGCCACCGGCTCGCCGCCCAGGACGATGGCAAACGTGTCGTGGCGGAGCGCGAAGGTGCCAGCGATCGGCGACAGCAGGCGCTTCGCGATGCCATGTGCCAGGGCAGGTTCCGACAGGACGGCGCTCGTGGCAGCCCTTCCTCGCCGCCTCGCATCAAGTGAGGTCATCTCCGCTGCTGTTGCTTGGAGCCGGCCGACGGGACGCCCGGAGAAGGGCGGCCGCGTACGACCGGTACGGCGACCAGACTCGGGCGAGTTCGGCCACGAGGTCGACTGACGGCAGCGCCGGTAGGTCCCAGGCCGCCTCGACCCCACGCCGGATCCCGAGGTCACCGGCCGGCAGGACGTCGGGCCGGCGCAGCTGATGGATGAGGAACATCTCCGCGGACCATCGGCCGACGCCGCGCACCGACGTCAGGGCCGCGACCGCGCGCCGGTCGTCAAGGTCGTCCAGGCCATCGACGTCGACGCAACCGGCGAGCTGCATCTCAGCAAGCCCGGTCATGTACCCCGCCTTCGCCCCGGAGAGCCCGACAGATCGCAGCCGCGCCGGACCAAGAGCAACGATGTCTTCAGGACTTGGAAGCCCTCCTACGGCGGCGGTTATCCGGTCGAACAGGACGAAGGCCGCTCTGGTCGAGATCTGCTGCCCGGCGATGTGCAGGAGCAGTGCGGCGAAGTTACTCGTCCCGGTCCGACCGCCTTCGTCCCACGCGAAAGGGTCCGGCCGGCCGCTGTGCCATGAGATCCGCTGCAGCACTGGGTCACGCCGCAGAAGGGCGCCGTAGGCCGCCGACAACCGGTCGGCAACGCCGTCGGATGCGGCACCTGAGATCCGGTTCGCGGGGACGTCCTCGACCCAGCCGAGGCGGCACGACGTACTGGTCATGACGAGTTGGTGGCAAGGAACGGCCCAGTCTTACCTCCTCGGCGTGGACTGTCTGGACGCATATTGACGCGGGGAAGCCCCACGGGGACGCCGGACCGGTAAGCGTCGTCGAGTCTCAGCTCGGCTTGGCCCGGAGGACTGGGATCGTGTCGTCGGGCAGGCACGCGACGAGCTGCGGTGCCTGGTCGGTCGAGGGGGTCGAGTCCAGCGGACCGGAAACCGCCGTGCGCTCTGCCTGCAGTACCTCCCCCGAGGGCGCTCGGTTATCGACCGGTGGGTTGAAGTGTGTCGACCAGGCGGAAGTCGGCGACCCATCGTGGGGAACGTCAGCGTCAGCCTGGTAGGCGCAGCGCTTCCCGGATGCTGTGGCATGGCGACTCCGCGCCGGACCGTGTCCCCGCCGGTCATGTGCGAGTCCTTGAGGCACCAAGGTCGTCCACCGCCGCCGGCAGCCTTGCTGTCATGGTCAACCCGTCGGGGGTGGCCGGCAGAAGGCCAGCTCATGCCCTCGAATGTCCCGGCAGCGGTGGACACATCGGTCTCGGCGTCATCCCCGACCCCCCTGACGACGGGGCCGATCCGGGACGGGTACGCCGGTTGCTCGGCGGGCGGCGGGCGGTGGGCGGTGGGCGGTGGGCGGGGGCGGTGGGCTGCCCGGAGCTGGAGACGCAACGATGGCGCGCTTCCGATCGAACCGACCGGGCTAGCGGCCCGACCGGGGTGGGACGTGGAACGGTTTCTCGTGGCTGCCCACCGGCACGTGCAGGCGTACGTCTTCAGATGATCGGGCGCTGCGTGTTGCTGCCGCCGTCACGGCCCGCCGCGCCGACGCAGAATTTCAAGATTCTTTCGAGCACCCTCGAGGTTGGCAGGCTCCCCGGCACACATGTAGGCATGACACTCACTGCCACCGAGGTCCGTGCACTGCCAGCAGTTGTCGACGTCGTTACCGCAGCCCAGGCTCTCGGCATCGGCCGCACCGTCGCCTACGAGCTGGTCCGCACCGGCCACTTCCCGACACCCGTCCTGCGCGTCGGCCGACAGATCAAGATCCCGACTTCTTACCTAGTCGATCTTCTCGGACTGTCCACCAATCCGCCTGCCACGCCTCCAGGACCGACATCAACCAGCTAGGAAGACGCAGCGGGTAGCGATTCGGGATCGACGGCGGCGCCGATGTCGCGGCGGGCCCGGTTGCTCGCTCACCTGTTCGTGGTCTCGGCCATAGAGGGCACGGCAACTGGTGAGCCAATTACGGCGCGCTGCGGTGCTGGAGGTCCGCACCGGCCAGCTCCAGGCGCTGGTCCTAGCGCCGCGCCAACCCACCGAGCGGCGTCCGAGCGACGCAGGACCTTCGGGCGGTAAGGGACGGGACGCAAACCGACGGCGTCAGGAGAGCCCCGCTCGCGGGCCGCAACCGTGCCGCCTAATGCCCACGGGGAGAGATTAGTGCCACCCTCTGCCGCCCCGTTCGGGTGACAAATGGGTGACATGATCTTGAACGAAGATTTCGGGTTGTCGTGCAAACCCTTGTATCCATTCGGTTTCCTGGGTGGAGCTGAGGGGACTCGAACCCCTGACCCCCACACTGCCAGTGTGGTGCGCTACCAGCTGCGCCACAGCCCCAGGTCGTGCACGTGGTGACACCCGCCAGGCGGGCCGAGCCAGTCTAACGGGTCGGGCGGCTGGGTCACGAATCGCCCGGCGGAGTCGCTACTCCTCGTCGCCCATCACCGGCTCGGGCAGGCTCCCTGCGTTGTGCTCGACCAGGCGCCAGGGCGGCCCGGTCTCCTCCAGCACCGACCAGCAACAGTTCGCCAGGCCGCCCACCACCGCCCACCGGTCCAGGGGAAGGTCGAGCAGGGTGCCGATCGCCGCGCGGGCGGACCCGCCGTGGGTGACCACCACGACGGTCTCCCCGGCCGGTACGTCGGCCAACGCATCGACGATCGCGGGGACCACCCGGGCCGCGACCTCGGAGCGACGCTCGCCGCCGCCGGCGGGCACGTCGGCCCCGGACCGCCAGGCGACGTAGGCCTCGCGGTCCGCAGGCAGAGATCTCCCCGACGGTACGACCCTGCCAGCTCCCGCCGTACGTCTCACGCAGCCGCGGGTCGAGCCCGACCTCGAGGCCGACGAGACCGGCCAGCGACCCGGCGGTGTCCCTGGCCCGCGCCAGGTCCGAGGAGACGATGGCTGCCGGTGCAAGGGTCGCGAGCAGGCGGGCTGCCCGGTCGGCCTGGGCCCGGCCGACGTGGTCGAGCTCGACGTCGGTGCTGCCCTGGAAGCGGTCCTCGAGGTTCCACGCGGTCTGGCCGTGCCGCCAGAGGACCACCCGGCGGCCGGGGACGGCCGGGCTCAGGACGCGGCTCCCGTGATGTCGTCGTGCCGGTCACCCGCGGTGCGGACCCGCCCGCGGCGGACCTCGGCCGGCAGCTCGACGGTCGGGCAGTCCTTCCAGATCCGCTCCAGCGAGTAGTAGACCCGCTCCTCCGCATGCTGCACGTGCACGATGATGTCGATGTAGTCCAGCAGCACCCAGCGGCCCTCGCGCTCCCCCTCGCGGCGCACCGGCTTGGCGCCGAGGAGCCGGAGCCGCTCCTCGATCCCCTCCACGACCGATCTGACCTGACGGTCGTTGGAGGCCGAGCACAGGACGAACACGTCGGTGATGACGAGCAGGTCGCCGACGTCGAACGCCAGGATGTCGTCGGCGAGCTTGTCGGCGGCGGCCTCGGCGGCGGCCACCGTGAGCTCGCGGGCACGGGGGGAGACAGTCACGGAGCCCCAGTTTCTCACGGTCTGCGGCTGGCACCTCACGGCGTGAAGTCCGCACCCAGGATGACGATCACGTCGGCCACGGTCTGTCCCCGGTTCGCGGGCACCACCGACGAGTCCGGCAGCCCCAGGGCCTTCGCGACCCGCCGGCCTCGCTGCATGCTCTGCTCGGTGCCGTCGGGCACCGACACGCTGCTCGGGTCGTCGTTGAACGGCGAGGCGTTGCCGCCGTTGACGAACCGGAAGCCGGCATCGACCAGCTTCGTCCGCGCCTTCTCCACCAGGCCCGGGGTCCCGACGCCGTTCTCCACCAGCACCCGCAGGCTCTCGCCGCCCGCGTCCTTCTGCAGCGCGCCGGGGAACCGGCTGCGCATCGTGGCGGCGGCCTGCCCGGCGTTCAGGCCGTAGGACGTGACGGTGCCGCCGGTGTCCAGCTCGGTCACCGGCAGCACGTCCGAGACCAGCGAGCCGTTCGTCCCGGCGGCGTCCCGGAGCACGGCCAGCCGGGCGGCGAGTGCCTGGGAGTCCAGCGTCGACGTCGAGCCGGCCCCGAGCTTGGCCAGCAGCGCCACCATGCCGGCCTCGTCGGTGGGCAGCTTGGCAGCCACCGCGGTGAGGACGTCGTCGAAGCGCGCGAGCCGTGCCTGCTCCGGCTCGCCCTCCGCGAGGTACGTCGCGTAGGCCGCCGCCGCGGCGCCGCCGAGCTGCTGGTTGCCCGCCCGCACGACCACGGTCTCGTTGCCGGCGGCGTCGGTCCTGACGACGTCGGCGTCCACGGCCGCCTGGATCCCGCCGACACCGTCGACCAGTGCTGCCAGCCCCTTCTGGCTGAGCACCCAGCTGTCCTGGACCGACACGCCGAGCAGGTCGGTGAGGGCCGCGGACGAGGCGGTCGGCTCGTCCTTCAGCGTCACCGCCTCGCCGAACGGCATGTCGCCGGACCCCGCCACGTCGACCACCAGCCGCGAGGGCACCAGCACCGACACCGCCTCGTCGTCGGAGGCCGTGGTCCCGACCAGGGCGCTCGCGGCCGCCGTGCCGTCGGGTCCGGTGACCTGGACCAGGGTCGTCTTCTGCTCGGCCGGACCGGTCGCGGTCGGCGCCGGCGTCTCGCCACCGCCCCGCAGCACCAGCCAGATCCCGGTCGCCAGGAGCAGCACGCCGAGCACGGCTCCGGCCACCAGGAGGATCCGCTGCCGTTGGACCCGGCGCCGGGCGGCGCGCTCGGCCGCCCGGTTGCGGCGCGCCACCACGGTCGCTCCCGGCGTCGCCGGCGCAGCCGTGCTCGGGGGCGAGCCGGGTGACGGGATCAGACCGGGCACGATCGAGGCGCCCTCGTCGGGCGCCTCAGGCGGCAGCAGGTCGGGTTCGGCCGACGGGCTGGCGTGCGCTCCCTTCGTCGGGGTCACCGCCGCGGGGACCGAAGGGCCGCCCGCGAGGCGCTCGGCAAGGTCGACGTCGGGCAACGGGTCGGACTCGGGGCGGCGGTGCTTGCTCATCACGACTCCGCGCGGAACGACAGGGTCGGCCGTGGGGTGCGCGCGACGGGGTAGAGGCGGTGCTTGGCGACGTACTGGACCACCCCGTCCGGCACCAGGTACCAGACCGGCTCGCCGCGGCCGACCCGCTGGCGACAGTCCGTGGACGAGATCGCCATGGCGGGCACCTCGAGCAGCCGGACCCGGTCGGCGGGCAGCCCGGCACCGGAGAGGGTGTGGCCGGGCCGGGTGACGCCGATGAACTGCGCCAACGAGAACAGCTTCTCGGCGTCCTTCCAGGTGAGGATCTGGGCCAGGGCGTCGGCGCCGGTGATGAAGAACATCTCCACGTCCGGCCCGCGTTGCGCGCGCAGGTCGGTGAGCGTGTCGATGGTGTACGTCGGCCCCTGACGGTCGATGTCGACCCGGCTCACCGTGAACCGAGGGTTCGACGCGGTGGCGATGACCGCCATCAGGTAGCGGTGCTCCGCGGTCGTGACATCGACCACGTCCTTCTGCCACGGCTGGCCGGTAGGCACGAAGACCACCTCGTCCAGGGCGAACCGGGCCGCGACCTCGCTGGCGGCGACGAGGTGGCCGTGGTGGATGGGGTCGAAGGTGCCGCCCATCACCCCGAGGCGGGACGGCGGCACCGGCTCGGCGGCAGGCGACATGGACGAAGGGACCTCAGCCGGCTCAGCGGTCCTTGCCGAAGGTGGCGGTCGCCAGCAGCATCAGGCAGAGCAGACCGAAGACGCTCAGCCCGATGGCCCAGGGCGGCAGCGGCAGGTCGCGGCCGAGCGTCTCGCCCTCGGCTGCGAGCAGTCGGACGGCGTCAACGGTCATGCGGGGCACTCCTCGGCAGGATCCAGCGGTCAGGCGTGAGGCGCAGTCTCCCACGGCGCCGCCTGCTTGTCAGAAGGCCGTCGGCTTCGCTGCCGACCGCCTTGAGGCGAACCTGCCGACCGACCTCAGAACGGCCGGACGCCGCCGGCGGGCATCAGCGCAGGGGCCGGGCTGTCCATCGCGCGCCGCTGGAAGGTGGACCGGTCGACCACCTCGAGACCGGCGACCCGCCACGGCGGCAGGCCGGCGCTGCTGCGGTGCTCGCCCCACAGCCGCAGCGCCATCGCCGCGGCATCCTCGAGGTCCCGGGCCTCCTCCCAGTAGCGGAGCTCGGCACGGTCCTTGGCGTACCGCGCGGAGAGCAGGAACGGTTGCTCGTGGGTCAGCCGCTCGAGCGCCGCGCGGACGTCGGCGGCCTCGACCGCCGCGCCGACCACGGTGAGCGTGACGTGCCACATCGGCCGCGTCTCGGGAGGTGGCGTCCGACGGCCCGCCACGGCCTGGTCCGTCACCCACACCCACCCTTCACGCTTGTGCCGTCCTCACCGGCCCAGCAGCACGATGTCGTCCCGGTGGACGACTTCGCGACCGTAGGCCGGCCCGAGCTCCCGGGCCAGATCGGGTGTCGATCGGCCCAGCAGCCCCGGAAGCTCCGTCACGTCAAAGTTGACCAGCCCACGGGCCACCGTGTTGCCGTTTTCGTCAAGGAGGTCGACCGGATCACCGGCCACGAAGTCACCGTCGACGGCCGTGATGCCCGCCGGCGAGCAGCGACAGCCGCCGGTCGACGACGGCCCGGACCGCCCCCGCGTCCAGGTGCAGCCGGCCCCGGGCGGTGGTGGCGTGGGCCAGCCACAGCAGCCGGGTCGGCAGCCGGGTGACCGCCGGCGCGAACGACGTCCCGGTGACGTCGCCGGCCAGCGCCGGCCCCACCTCGTCGGCCGCCGCCACGAGGGCCCGCACGCCCGCTGCTGTGGCGATCCGCGCGGCCTCGACCTTGGTGGCCATGCCGCCGGTCCCCGACGCCCGACCCGCCACCGCGGCCCGAGCCGCACGCCGGCGAGGTCGGCGTCGTCCGTCACCTCGGTGATCTTGCGGGACGCCGCCCGTCGCGGGTCGCCGTCGTAGAGGCCGTCCACGTCGGAGAGCAGCACCAGCAGCTCGGCGTGCACCAGGTGGGCGACGAGCGCGGCGAGCCGGTCGTTGTCGCCGAACCGGATCTCGTCGGTGGCCACGGTGTCGTTCTCGTTGACGACCGGCAGCACCCCGAGGTCGAGCAGCCGGTACAGCGTGCGCTGGGCGTTGCGGTAGTGCGCGCGGCGCACCACGTCGTCGGCGGTGAGCAGCACCTGGCCGACGGTGACGCCGTGCCGGGCGAAGGCCTCGGTGTAGCGGTGCACCAGCAGGCCCTGCCCGACGCTGGCGGCCGCCTGCTGGGTGGCCAGGTCGCGCGGCCGGCGGGCGAGGCCCAGCGGCCCGAGCCCCGCGGCGATCGCGCCGGAGGACACCAGGACGACCTCGCGACCGGCCGCGTGCGCCGCGGCAAGAGCGTCGACGAGCGAGTCGACCTTCGCCGCGTCCAGGCCGCCCCCGGTCCGCGGTCAGCGACGACGACCCGACCTTGACCACGACCCGGCCGCGCGCCGGCGTCGGCTGGCCAACGGCCGGTCACGCGCCCTTCGAGGCGCAGGTCGGTGCCGCGCGGCCCGTGCAGCAGCTCGGCGCCGGCCTGGAGCGTCGGCTCCCAGTCGAAGACCACGCCGTCGCTCCCCCTGGCCGATGACGACCTCGTCGCCGGGCTGGGCGCCGGCCTCCACCAGGGCCTCCTCGACCCCGAGCCGGGCCAGCCGGTCGGCGAGGTAGCCGACGGCCTCGTCGTTGGAGAAGTCGGTCTGCCGCACCCAGCGGTTCGGGCTTGACCCCGTCGACGACGTACCGGTCGCCCTCGCTTGACGACGGTGAAGCCGGAGTCGTCGACGGCCGTCGGCCGCAGCACGATCCGGGCCGCCTCGAGGTCGGGCGCCGCGTCGCGCGGCCTCGGTGACGAGGTCGGCCATCGCGAAGGACAGCTCGCGCAGCCCCTCGTGGGTGGCCGCCGACACCGGGACGACCGTGAGCCCGCGCGCCTGCAGGTCGGCCGTGACCATCTCGGCCAGCTCGCGGCCGTCGGGAACGTCGACCTTGTTGAGGACGACGATGCGGGGCCGGTCGTCGAGCCCGCCGTACGCCGCCAGCTCGGCCTCGATGACGTCGAGGTCGCGACAGCGGGTCGCGGCCGGGCTCGAGGGTGGCGCAGTCGAGGACGTGCACCAGGACGCTGCACCGCTCGACGTGCCGCAGGAACTCCAGACCGAGTCCCTTGCCCTCGCTGGCGCCGGGGATCAGGCCGGGCACGTCGGCGACGGTGAAGCGGACCTCGCCGGCCTGCACGACGCCGAGGTTCGGCACCAGCGTCGTGAACGGGTAGTCGGCGATCTTCGGCCGGGCGGCGGACAGCGCCGCGACCAGGCTGGACTTGCCGGCGCTGGGGAACCCGACGAGTGCCGACGTCGGCGACCGTCTTGAGCTCGAGCACGACGTCGCGGCCGTCGCCCGGCTCGCCCAGCAGGGCGAAGCCGGGGGCCTTGCGGCGCGGCGAGGCCAGCGCCGCGTTGCCGAGCCCGCCCCGCCCGCCCTGGGCCGCGACGAACGTCGTGCCCGCGCCGACCAGGTCGGCGAGCACCTCGCCGGACGCGCTCTTCACCACGGTGCCGTTCGGGACCGGGAGGACCATGTCGACGCCGTCGGCGCCGCTGCGGTGGCCGCCCTGGCCCGGGCTTGCCGCTGGTGGCCTTGCGGTGCGGGGCGTGGTGGTAGTCGAGCAGGGTGGTGGTGCCGGCGTCGACCACGCAGCAGCGACGTCGCCGCCGCGGCCGCCGTTGCCGCCGTCCGGCCCGCCGAGCGGCTTGAACTTCTCCCGGTGCACCGAGGCGCAGCCGTGGCCGCCGTCGCCGGCGGCGACGTGCAGCACGACGTGGTCGACGAAGGTGGTCATGGTGTGCTCGATCCTGATCGAAGAAAGCGAAAGGGGACCGCGGCCGAGGCCGGGTCCCCATCTCGTGCCGGTCCCGGTCGGCCGGGGCCCGGCCGAGCTCAGCTGGTGCTGGCCTCGGCCAGCTCGCCCGGGACGATGTTGACGACGCGGCGGCCGCGACGGGTGCCGAACTCCACGGCCCCGGCGACCAGGGCGAACAGCGTGTCGTCGCCGCCACGGCCGACGTTCAGGCCGGGGTGGAAGTGGGTGCCGCGCTGGCGGACGATGATCTCGCCGGCGTTGACGACCTGGCCGCCGAAGCGCTTGACGCCGAGGCGCTGGGCGTTGGAGTCGCGACCGTTGCGGGTGGACGAGGCGCCCTTCTTGTGAGCCATCGATCTGCCTTTCGACTACGGGGGAGGTACGGCGGCGAGCTGCCGGTCTGGCTACTTCGTGGAGCCGGTCTCGATGCCGGTGACCTTGACCTGCGTGTGCTTCTGCCGGTGGCCCTGGCGCTTGCGGTAGCCGGTCTTGTTCTTGTACTTCAGGATGTCGATCTTGGGGCCCTTGGTGGCGGCCACGACCTCGGCGGTGACGGTGACCGCGGCCAGCGCGTCCTTGTCGCTGGTGACCGACTCGCCGTCGACCAGCAGCAGGACGGGCAGCTCGACGGTGGCGCCCGGCTCGGCCTGCAGCCGGTCGATCTCGAGGACGTCACCGACGGCGACCTTCTCCTGGCGGCCACCGGCGCGGACGATCGCGTACACCATGCGGACTCGGCTCACTCTCTGCGTTCTTGGGGACCTCGACAAGCCCGGGGACGGGCACGCGAGGACGACGGCGCCGCTGGCGCACGTCGGGGTGGGACGGTCCAGGGTACGAACGGGGACGCCGCCGGGTCAAACCGGCGGCGTCCCGACGCTCACAGCGTGGTGACCGGGCTGACGGCCTTCCGGCGCCGGCGGGGCGCCTTGGCGGCGGGCTCGACCGGGGCTTCCGCGGCGGGCTCGACACCGAGGGTGGGCGGCTGGGTGGCCTCGACCGGGTCCTCGACCGCGACCGGCGAGGCGTCGATCTCGGTGGCCGCGGCGGCCGGTGCCTCCTCGGCCGCTGGGGCCGCCTCGGCGGCCGGCTTCCCGGTGGGACGGGCGTCGTCCCGGCCACCGGCGGCCGACCCGCTGCCGCGGCCGCGGCCGCTGCGGGAGCTCTTGCGGTCGCCGCCGTTGCCGCCAGCGCCGCCGCCGGTCTTCTCCACCGGGTCGGTGTGGATGTGGTAGCCACGGCCGTTGCAGGACTCGCAGGTCTCGGCGAACACCTCGAGCAGGCCCTGACCGACCCGCTTGCGGGTCATCTGCACCAGCCCGAGCGAGGTGACCTCGGCGACCTGGTGCTTGGTGCGGTCGCGCCCCAGGCACTCGAGCAGCCGGCGCAGGACGAGGTCGCGGTTGCTCTCGAGCACCATGTCGATGAAGTCGACGACGATGATGCCGCCGAGGTCGCGCAGCCGCAGCTGGCGGACGATCTCCTCGGCCGCCTCGAGGTTGTTCTTGGTGACCGTCTCCTCGAGGTTGCCGCCGGCACCGGTGAACTTCCCGGTGTTGACGTCGACCACGATCATCGCCTCGGTGCGGTCGATGATGAGGTAGCCGCCGCTGGGCAGCCAGACCTTGCGGTCCAGTGCCTTGGCGAGCTGCTCGTCGACCCGGTTGCGCGGTGAAGACGTCCTGCTCCTCGGTCCACCGCGACATCCGGTCCCGGAGGTCGGGCGCCACGTGACCGACGTACGCCTCGAGCATGTCCCACGCGTCGTCGCCGGACACGACGAGGGAGTTGAAGTCCTCGTTGAAGATGTCGCGGACGACCCGGATGGTCAGGTCCGGCTCGCCGTAGAGCAGCGCGGGGGCGCTGGAGCCCTTGGCGGCCTTCTTCTCGATGTCCTCCCACTGCGCGGTGAGGCGGGCGACGTCGCGGGACAGCTCCTCCTCGCTCGCGCCCTCCGCGGCGGTGCGCACGATGACGCCGGCGCCCTCCGGGACGACCTTGCGCAGGATCGCCTTGAGCCGGGACCGCTCGGTGTCGGGCAGCTTGCGGCTGATGCCGGTCATCGAGCCGTCGGGCACGAGCACCAGGTAGCGCCCGGCGAGCGAGACCTGGCTGGTGAGCCGGGCGCCCTTGTGGCCGATCGGGTCCTTGGTGACCTGCACGAGGACCGGGTCGCCGGACTTCAGCGCCAGCTCGATCCGGCGGGGCTGGCCCTCGAGGCCCGCCGCGTCCCAGTTGACCTCGCCGGCGTAGAGCACGGCGTTGCGGCCCTTGCCGACGTCGACGAAGGCCGCCTCCATCGAGGGCAGCACGTTCTGGACCTTGCCGAGGTAGACGTTGCCGACCAGCCCGGAGCTGCTGGCGGTGCTCACGTAGTGCTCGACGAGCACGCCGTCCTCGAGGACGCCGATCTGGGTGCGCTCGCCGGTCTGCCGGACGACCATCACCCGGTCGACGGACTCGCGGCGGGCCAGGAACTCGGCCTCGGTGATGACCGACGGGCGCCGGCGGCCGGCCTCGCGGCCCTCCCGGCGGCGCTGCTTCTTGGCCTCGAGCCGGGTCGAGCCCTTGACCGAGCGCACGCCGTCGTCGTCGGCGTCCCGGTCGCTTCGGTCGCTTCGGCGCTCGGTCGCTTCGGGACCGGCTGCTCTTGCGCGGCTCGCGGACCCGGACGACGGTGTTCGGCGGGTCGTCGGGTGTCGGCTCGTCGGCGTCGTCGTCGGACCCGCCGCGACGCCTCCGGCGCCGTCGGCGACGGGTGCCGGTCTCGCCGTCGACGGTCTCGCCGTCGGCGGTCTCGGCGTCCGCGGCATCGTCGGCGCTCTCGGCGGCGTCGTCAGCCGCGGCGTCCCCGGTCGAGGCGTCGTCGCCGGCGGCGTCCTCGCCGTCGCGCCCGCGGCCGCGGCCACGCCGGCCCCGACCGCCACGACGGCGGCGGCGGGCACCGCCCTCGGTCTCCTCGCCCTCGCCGGCGTCCGGCGCTCCTCGGCAGCCTCCGCCGGCTGCTCCGGCTCGTCGGCCACGGGGGTGTCGAGCGCCGCGGCCTCGGCCGCGGCGGCGGCCTTGCTGGCCCGCCGGCGGCGCGGCGGTGCGGCGGTCGGCTCGGGCGGCTGGAAGAGCAGCCCCGGCGGTGGGGTCGGCGTCGCAGCGACCTCGGCGTCCGCCGCGGCCGCGGGTGCGGCCTCGGCGGCGACCTCGGCGGCCGCCGACTTCTTGGTGGCCCGCTTCCGGGTCGCCTTCTTGGCCGGCGGCGGCTCGGCCGAGGGGGCATCGGTCGCCGGGTGCTGCTCGGCGACGCCGGTCGAGCTGTCCGCCGGGTCGGTGCTCGCCGGCTCGGCGGCAACCGTGGCCTTCTTGGCGGCCCGCTTGCGGGTCGCCTTCTTGGCGGGCGGTGGCTCGGCGGTGGGGGCATCGGTCGCCGGGTGCTGCTCGGCGGCCGGGCTGGGCGGCCCGGCGGGCCGGCTGGCGGCCCGGCGGCGGCGGCGCGGAGCCGCGGCGGCCTCGTCGCCGGAGATCTCTGTTGCGGCAGCGTCGGTCGGACCGCCGCCGGTGGGCTCGGTGTCGAGCATCCGGGTGTCTCCCGTCACGCTCCCGGGCGCCGGCCGGGCCGGCCGGTCGAGACCGGTCCGGGCTCCTTGAGAGCGCCGCGCGGGAGCTGTCGTCTGGGCCTGCCCGCAGCGCGGGCAGACGTCCTGCAAAGTCTGTGGTGCACCCTCGCACCTCGCAGCCGGGACGGCGCAGAGGCGACTCAGGTGCCGACGGCGTCCCGGTCCGGTGCCAGTGGGTCGGACACCGTGCCGGCCGACTCGTCGAGGGGGCCTTGCGCCAGCCGGGTGACCGCGGGGGTCGAGGGCGGCGCCAGGTCGCCGATCGTGGCGAGTCCGGCGAGGACGTCATCGGGTCGGACGGCCGGTGTGACGTGGCGTACGACCAGTCGCAGTATCGCACACGGTCCGGTGCCCGCGTCGTCGGCGCGCTGGTCGCAGCCGGCGGTCAGGGCCACCACGGCGGCCCGGGCGTCGAAGGTGCGCAGGCCGTTCTTGGTCATCCGGGAGACCTCGGCCCGCGACGCGGCCAGGAACCTCGCGACGGCCTCCTGCGCCACGGCTTCCGGCACCCCGGCGAGCCGGATCTCCCAGACCGAGGCCTGCAGCCGGTCGGCGAAGGCCTCCGCCCGGACGTTCTCCGGGGGCGGCGTGACCTCGACGACCTCCAGCACGTCCAGGTCCGCCGGCAGCGAGGCGTCCAGCGCGACCCGCAGCCGCTCGGGGTCGCAACGCTCGGCGAGCCCGATCTCGAGGTACTCCGCCTCGCTGGCCACCCCGGTCGGAGCGGCGCCGGCGTAGCTCACCTTCGGGTGCGGTGAGAAGCCGGCCGAGTAGGCCATCGGCACCGCAGCCCGGCGCAGCGCGCGCTCGAAGGCGCGCTGGAAGTCGCGGTGGCTGGAGAACCGGAGCCGGCCGCGCTTGGCGTAGTGCAGCCGCAGCCGCTGCACGGTCGGCGGTGGCGGCGGACCCTCAGGCTTGCGCGCCATCGCGGACCTCCTCCGGTACGCCGGTCAGCGCCGCGCTGGCGAGGGTGACGGGCCGCACCTGCCGGCCGTCGTACTCGTAGCGGACGACGTCGACCGCGCGCCCGACGACCGGGCCGGCCGGCTCGGCGACCCGGGCGTCGGCCCAGCGGGCCAGCGCGGCCCGGTCGGCGACCGGCGCAGCGAAGTGCAGCAGGGTCGACCACCAGACCGACCGCCGGTAGGAGGCCTCGGCCTGGCCGAGGTCGCCCAGCTCGCGCAGGATCGTCGCCCGGAACCGGTCCGGGCCGTCGTCGGCAGGCTCCGCGAGCGCCAGCACGCCCCGGTCGGCCAGCGCCACGCCGGAGAGCTGCCAGCGCAGCGGCGGGGTCTGCGCGGCGACCCGGCCCACCAGGTCGGCGCACCTCCGCACCGCCGGGTCGTCCCCCGCGACGACGCGGTGCACCGGCTCGAGGTAGGTGACCGTCAGGTGCGAGGAGCCGCGGCTGCCGGTGAGCCACTGGCCGGGCCCGGCCGACGCGGCGGCCTGCTCGGCGAGCACCGCCAACCGCTCGGCGGCCGCGTCGTCCGGCCGGACGACCAGGGAGAGCCCCCAGCGCGACCCGCCGGGTGCGGGCGGCTGGTCGGGCAGCTCACGACCGGCGAGCAGCGCCTCTCGGCCGCGCTCGTGGATCGTGGTCGGGGAGCCGCTCACTCGGCCGGGCTCGGCGCGAGGACCCGGTCGCGAGCGGAGTTCAGCACGGTGAGGGGATCAGCGTGGCGCCGGTCGGGCCCTGCTGGATGTCGGTGCCCATCGACGGGCAGACGCCGCAGTCGAAGCACGGCGTCCAGCGGCAGTCCTCGACCTCGGTGCCGGTGAGGGCGTCCTGCCAGTCCTCCCAGAGCCAGTCGCGGTCCAGCCCGGCGTCCAGGTGGTCCCAGGGCAGCACCTCGGCGTACTCCCGCTCGCGCATGGTGTACCAGTCGACGTCCACCGGCTGGTCGGCGAGCGCCTTGTCGGCGCACGTCATCCAGCGGTCGAAGGAGAAGTGCTCGCTCCAGCCGTCGAAGCGGCCGCCGTCGTCGTAGACCGCCTCGATGACCTTGCCGACCCGGCGGTCGCCGCGGGACAGCAGTCCCTCGACGATGCCCGGCTTGCCGTCGTGGTAGCGGAAGCCGATCGCCTTGGCGAACTGCCGGTCGGAGCGGACGGCGTCGCGCAGCTTGGCCAGCCGGGCGTCGGTCTCCTGGTGGCCGAGCTGGCCGACCCACTGGAACGGCGTGTGCGGCTTGGGCACGAAGCCGCCGATCGACACCGTGCAGCGGATGTCGCGGGTGCCGGTGACCTCGCGGCCGGTGGCGATGACCTTCTTGGCGAGGTCGGCGATCTGCAGCACGTCCTCGTCGGTCTCGGTCGGCAGCCCGCACATGAAGTAGAGCTTCACCTGGCGCCAGCCGGCCGAGTAGGCCGCGGTCACCGTGCGGATGAGGTCGTCCTCGGTGACCATCTTGTTGATCACCTTGCGGATGCGCTCGCTGCCGCCCTCGGGGGCGAAGGTGAGCCCGCTGCGCCGGCCGTTGCGGGTCAGCTCGTTGGCCAGGTCGATGTTGAACGCGTCGACCCGGGTCGACGGCAGCGACAGCGACGTCTGGGTGCCCTCGTAGCGGTCGGCGAGGCCCTTGGTCATCGGGGCGATCTCGCTGTGGTCGGCGCTGGACAGGCTGAGCAGCCCGACCTCCTCGAAGCCGGTCGCCGCCAGCGCCTGCTCGACCATCTCCCCGATGCCGGTGATCGACCGCTCGCGCACCGGCCGGGTGATCATGCCCGCCTGGCAGAACCGGCAGCCGCGGGTGCAGCCGCGGAAGATCTCGACCGACGCGCGCTCGTGCACCGTCTCGGCCAGCGGCACGAGCGGCGTCTTGGGGTAGGGCCACGCGTCGAGGTCCATGACGGTGTGCTTGCCGACCCGCCAGGGCACGCCGGGGGTGTTCGGCGCGACCCGCCTGATCCGGCCGTCGGCGAGGTACTCGACGTCGTAGAGCGAGGGCACGTAGACCCCGCCGGTGCGGGCCAGCCGCAGCAGCAGGCCGCGGCGTCCACCCGGGCGCCCGGCAGCCTTCCAGCCGCGCACCAGGTCGCTGATCTGGAGCACCGCCTGCTCGCCGTCACCGAGCACCGCGGCGTCGACGAAGTCGGCGACCGGCTCGGGGTTGAAGGCCGAGTGCCCGCCGGCGACGACCACCGGGTGGTCCTCGGTGCGGTCGACGGCGTGCAGCGGGATGCCCGCGAGGTCGAGGGCCGTGCAGCAGGTTGGTGTAGCCGAGCTCGGTGGCGAACGAGACGCCGAGCACGTCGAAGGCGGCGACCGGGCGGTGGGCGTCGACGGTGAACTGCGGGGACCTGGTGCTCGCGCATCAGCGCCTCCAGGTCCGGCCAGACGGCGTAGGTGCGCTCGGCCAGGACGCCGTCGGCGCTCGTTGAGGACCTCGTAGAGGATCATGACGCCCTGGTTGGGGACGCCGACCTCGTAGGCGTCGGGGTACATCAGGGCCCACCGGACGTCGCACGCGTCCCAGTCCTTCACGGTGGAGTTGAGCTCTCCGCCGACGTACTGGATCGGCTTGCTGACCTTCGCCAGCAGCGGCTCCAGTCGCGGGAACAGCGACTCGACTGGCATGGCGGTGGACCTGCTTCCGGTGGGGCCGAGGGGACCATCCAGGGTAACCCCGCCCTCCGCCACGCCCCACGATCTCGCGGCGGTGGGCGATCAGGCGTAGCGGCGCATGTGGACGTTCTGCAGCAGCCCGACGGCCATCATGTTGGCGAACATCGAGGACCCGCCGTAGGACACGAACGGCAGCGGCACGCCGGTCACCGGCATGATCCCGAGCGTCATGCCGATGTTCTCGAAGGCCTGGAAGGCGAACCAGCAGAGCACCCCGGTGGCCACGCAGCCGGCCGAACAGGTCCTCGGCCCGCATGCGCGATCCGGCCGGCCCGCCAGAGCACCAGCCCCAGCAGCAGCACCACGAGCGCCGCACCGACGAAGCCGAGCTCCTCCCCCGCCACGGTGAAGATGAAGTCGGTCTGCTGCGCCGGCACGAACTTGCCCTGGGTCTGCGCGCCGTGGAACAGGCCCTCGCCGTGCAGCCCGCCCGAGCCGATCGCGATCCGCGCCTGCCGCACGTTGTAGGCCGACCCCCTTGGGGTCGGCCGACGGGTCGTGAAGGCCGCGAACCGGTCGAGCTGGTAGTCCTTGAGCAGGCCCACCTGGATCGCGACGACCGCGAACAGGGTGGCACCCGCCACCAGCCCGACGACCCAGCGCAGCGGGGCGCCGGACACCGCGATCACGCCGAGCACGACGCGCCGAGATGACCAGGGCGGTGCCGAGGTCGGGCTGGAGCATGACCAGTCCCAACGGGACGGCGGCGAACGCGAGCGCCAGCACCACGTCGACGTCCCGCGGGGTGTCCTCGGCGTCGCGCTTCTCGGACAGCAGCATCGCCATGCCGACGACCAGCGCCACCTTGGCGAACTCCGACGGCTGGATCGAGAAGCCGGCCGGCAGCACGATCCAGGAGTGCGACCCGTTGATCGTGGTGCCGAGCGGCGACAGGACCGCGACCAGCCCGGCGATCGAGAGCAGGTAGAGCGACCGGGGCGTAGGCGCGCAGCATCCGGTAGTCGAACACCGAGGCGACCACCCCGAGCGCGAGCCCGATGGCGACGTTGAGGCAGTGCTTCTTGAGGAAGGCCGTCGGGTCGGCGCCGGACTCGAGAGCGGCCTGTCGGGTCGCCGACCACACCAGGGCGCCGCCGATGGCGCACAGCCCGAGCACCGCGATCAGCAGCGTCCAGTCGATGCGGCGCAGCGCCGCGTCGCGGTGCAGCAGCTGGGATCCGCGCCGGGCGGGCGGCACGGTGTACGGCGTGGGCCGGTAGCCGACGCTCATCAGTCGGCCCCCTCGTCGCGCCGGTAGGCCCGGACGTCGGGCGCACGCAGGGTCGGCTCACCGGCGGCGGGCACCCGGTCGGCTGCCGGCCGGCGGGACTCCGGCGTGACGATCGTGCCGTCCGGCCGCACGGTGGGCAGCACCGCGGTCGGGTGCCCACCCGGCGGAACCGCCTTGGCCAGCTCGACCTGCTGGCCCTTGACGCCGAACAGCGTCTTGTACAGCTCGGCGACCGACGGCCCGGAGATGCCGGACCCCGTGCCGCCCTGGCTGACCATCATCACGACGGCGTACTGCGGCTTGTTCGCCGGGGCGAACGTCGCGAACCAGGAGGTCGGCTGCTTGCCGTAGACCTCGGCGGTGCCGGTCTTGGAGGCGACCGGCAGCTTCGACGAGCGGGAAGCCGGCCCGGAAGAACGGCCCGTAGCCGGTGCCCACCTCGGTGACCGTGCGCAGGCTGGTGCGCAGCCAGGACAGCGTCGCCTTGGAGACGGGGACCCGGCCGGCCGGGGCCGGGTCGATGCGGCGGACGAGCTTGCCCTCCGGGGTGACGATCGCCTTGCCGATGTGCGGGGTCACCAGGGTGCCGCCGTTGGCGACCGCGGCGTACACCCGGGCCATCTGCAGCGGCGTGGTCAGCGTGTCGCCCTGGCCGATGGCGAAGTTGGCCGCGTCTCCCCCGCGGTAGGCGTAGCCGTCGACGCAGTTCTCCTTCGACAGCTGCAGCAGGTAGGCCGCGCGGGTCGGGTCGGTGCGGGCGACCGCGGGGTAGCCGGTCTTGGCCTTGGCGCAGTAGAAGTCCTTGGTGGCCTTCCAGTAGGCCTTCTTCCAGGCCCGGTCGGCGATCCGGCCGTCCGCCTCGCTGGGCAGGTCGAGGCCGGTGGGCTTGCCGAGCCCGAAGCCCTTGGCCATCTGGGTGAACGGGTCCTTGACGCCCTTCTTCGGGTGCAGGCCGCCCTCGCGGAGCCAGGTCTCGTAGGCGAACTTGTAGAACACCGTGTCGCAGGACACCTCGATCGCCCGGCGGAACGAGATGGTGCCGAACGCCTCGGACTCGTAGTTGCCCTTGAGCGCTGCCGCCGATCGAGTAGGCCGACGGGCAGGGGTAGGAGCCGTTCAGCGAGTACCCCGCCTTGACCGCGGCCGGCGTCGAGATCGCCTTGAACGTCGAGCCCGGCGCGAACTCGCCCTGGAAGGCGCGGGACTGGTTCGGGTAGTTGCTCTTCTTGCTGGTGATCGACGTGTAGTCCTTGGTGCTGATGCCGCCGACCCAGATGTTCGGGTCGTACGTCGGGTAGCTCGCCATCGCGACGATTCCGCCCGGTGTTCACGTCGAGGACCACGACGGCGCCGGAGTCGGCCTTGTACTTGGCGAAGCCCTTGTTGCTGTCGCCGGTGTGCCGGGCCCGCATGACGGCGGCCTTGAGCTGCTTCTCGGCGGCCGCCTGCACCTGGGCGTCGATGGTGGTGACCAGGTAGTTGCCGGGCGTGGGCTGGGTCTCGGAGAGCACGCCGTTGACGCCGCCCTCGTGGTCGACCGCGAGGGTCTTGACGCCGGGCGCGCCCGCGCAGGTCGTCGTCGTACTCCCGCTCGAGGCCGGTGCGCCCGATGAGGTCGGTGCGCTGCAGCACGGTCTCGTTCTTCGCGCCACGGCTGGCGTTCTGCGCCGAGCGCGCCTTGAGCTCGTCGTCGGTGACCGGGCCGAGATAGCCCAGCTCGTGCGCGGCGTTGGCGCCGAGCGGCTGGGGGTACTCGCGGATCGCCGAGAGCTCGGCGGTCACCCCGGGGAAGTCCTCGCGACGTTCCATGATCTGCAGGGCCATCGCGGTGCTGGCCTCGTCGGTGACCGGGATCGGCTGGTAGGGCGAGCCGTTGAAGCACCGGGGCGACGGCGGTGCGCCCGGCGAGCCGCAGAGCCGGGTCTTGTCCCAGACCTCCTGCTCCGGCTGGCCGATGACCCGCGCGACCTTGGCCACCAGCGCCCGGCCGCCGTCGGGCTGCCGGAGCATGGCCGTCCGGCTGATCGAGACGACCAGCGCGGTGCGGTTGCGGGCGAGCGGCCGGCCGCGGGCGTCCAGGATCATGCCGCGGGCGGCCGGGGTGACGATCTCGCGGGTGCCGTTCTCGGCGGCCGCCGTGCGGTAGTTCTCGGCCGCGAGGACCTGCACGTACCAGAGCCGCCCCAGCAGGGTGACCAGCAGCGAGAGCACGAGCACCTGGAGCACGACGAGCCGCAGCCGGCTGCGCTCACTCATCGCGGGTGCTCCTCAGACCTCACGCGAAGGCCACGGTGTCCGGCTCGGCCCGACGGGCCAGGGCGAGGACGGCCGGAACCACGAACGCGCTCAGGACCACATCGTAGACAACGACGGTGGGCAACAGGGCCTGCACCGCGCCCCACGTGATGTTCGGGTCGTCCAGCAGCGCGCCGAGCCCGGCGTACAGCAGCACCGAGGAGGCCGCCGCGACCGCGACGACGACCAGCGGCACGAAGGCCGAGCGCCGGGTCTCGTTGTGGGCCATGCCCGCCAGGTAGCCCACCACCGTGAGGACCAGCGCCCAGCGCCCCACCTCGTGGTCGGCCGGCGGCACCAGGTCGAGCGCGAGCCCGGCGAAGAACCCGCAGACCAGGCCGAAGCCCGGCCCGTAGGCGAGGGCGAGCGCGACGACCACGAGCAGCACGAGGTCCGGGGTCGCGCCCGGCAGCGGCAGCCGGGACATCAGGGTGAGCTGCACCGCGAGCGCCACCGTGACGAGGACGACCGCGAGCAGCACCCGGACCGACGGCACCTCAGCCGCCCGAGCCGGGCGACGGGGTGACGGTGACCGTGACGGTCGGCGTCGGCGTCGGCGTCGTGGCCGGCCGCGGCGGGAGGACGGCGTCCCGAGGATCCTTGCGGGGCGGCTCGACGACGACACCGACCAGGTCGAGGGAGGTGAAGTCGACGTACGGCGCGACCACGGCCGACCGGGTCTGCGAGCCGGGCGTGCCGGTGACGGAGACCACCTGACCGACCGGGACCCCCGGCACGTACGGCGTGTCGCCCTGCGAGCCGAAGGTGACCAGCCGGTCGCCGCGCGCGACGCTCGACTGGCCGTCGAGCAGCCGGAGGTCGAGGTTCCCGCCGTCCCGGATGCCCTGGCCGGTGGTGAACCCGACCTCCATCGAGCCCTCCAGGCGCACCCCGACCGACGACTCGGGGTCGACGGCCAGCAGCACGGTCGAGGTCGACGGCCCGACCGTCTTGACCCGGCCGACCAGGCCGTCGCCGTTGAGCACGGTCATGTCCGGGTGGATGCCGTCCCTGCTGCCGGCGTCCAGCGTCACCGTCCAGGAGAACGTCTGGGCCGAGCCGATCGCGATGACCCGCGCCGGCACCACGCGGTACCGGCCCGGCGCCGGCCAGGTGCAGCAGGTCGTCGAGCTCCTGGGCCCGGTTGTGGTCGAGCTCGGTGGTGCGCAGCCGCCGGCGCAGCTCCTGGTTCCGCCGGCTCAGCCGGGCGGCCTCGTCGCGCCCGGACCCGAGGTCGCCGACGCTGTCGACGGCGTCGCTGACCGGGTTCGAGATCGCCGCGGCCACCCGCTCCACCGGGCCGAAGGCGGCCGCCGCCGCCGACCGGACGCCGTTCAGCGGCGAGCCGTCGCCGCCCCGGTAGTCGATGGTGATCAGGCTGATGGAGGTGACCAGGAGCAGCGCCAGCAGCACCCGGGTCCGCCGGGTGTCGCGGTTCACGGTCGGCTACGGAGCCCGCGCACGCATCTCATGGTCGCGCTCCGCCTCCGCTCGTGCCTCGCTCCGGACGTCGCCTCGGGCTGGGCCTAGTGCCGCGGCTCGGAGATCAGCACCTGCTGCAGCGCCTCGAACTCCTCGACGCACTTGCCGGACCCCATGCGCGACCGAGTCGAGCGGCCGGTCGGCGATGTGGATCGGCATGCCGGTCTCGTGCCGGAGCCGCTCGTCGAGGCCCTTGAGCAGGGCGCCGCCGCCGGTGAGGACGATGCCGCGGTCCATGATGTCGCCGGACAGCTCGGGCGGGCACTTGTCGAGCGTGGTCTTGACCGCGTCGACGATCGAGTTGACCGGCTCCTCGATGGCCTTGCGGATCTCCTCGGCGCGACACGACGATCGTCTTGGGCAGGCCGGAGACGAGGTCGCGGCCGCGGATCTCGGCGTGCGGCTCGTCGGGCGATCGGGAACGCCGACCCGATCGCCATCTTGATCTCTTCGGCGGTGCGCTCGCCGAGCATGCAGCGAGTACTCCTTCTTCACGTAGCTGGATGATCGCGCTGTCGAGCTCGTCGCCGCCGATGCGGATCGACTGGCGGTGACGATGCCGCCGAGCGAGATGACCGCGACCTCGGTGGTGCCGCCGCCGATGTCGACGACCATGTTGCCGGTCGGCTCGTGCACGGGCAGCCCGGCGCCGATCGCGGCGGCCATCGGCTCCTCGATGATGTAGACCTTGCGGGCGCCGGCGGCGTAGCCCGCGTCCTTGACCGCGCGCTGCTCGACGCCGGTGATGCCGCTGGGCACGCAGACGACGATGCGCGGCTTGGCGAGGTGGCGCCGCTTGTGCACCTTCTGGATGAAGTAGCGCAGCATCCGCTCGGTGGTGTCGAAGTCGGCGATGACGCCGTCCTTGAGCGGGCGGATCGCGACGATGTTGCCCGGCGTGCGGCCGATCATCTTCTTGGCCTCGGCGCCGACCGCGAGGATGCCGCCGGTGTTCGTGGTTGATCGCGACGACCGAGGGCTCGTTGAGCACGATCCCGCGGCCGCGGACGTAGACCAGCGTGTTGGCGGTGCCGAGGTCGACGGCCATGTCACGGCCGATGAACGACATGTTGTTACCCATGAGCGGGGGGCCTCCGACAGGTGCGTGAACGGTGGTTCGTGCGGCGTCCGCGGCCGCTGCGGCCGGCTTCGCCCCGATTGTCGCTGGGCGGCTGCCGACCACGGTCATCGTAACGGCGACCGGGCCCCTCGGCTGACCGCCACACGAGTCGCCGAGGTCACAGGTCGGGAAAGAAGATCCCGATCTCCCGGCCGGAGGACTCGACGGAGTCCGAGGCGTGCACCAGGTTCTCCCGGTTGGACAGCGACAGGTCGCCGCGGATCGTCCCGGCGGCCGCGACCCGGCCGTCGGTGGCGCCGTTCAGGCCGCGGACGACGGCAACTGCCTCGTCGCCTTCCAGCACCATCGCGACCAGCGGCCCGGAGGTGATGAACTCCTTCAGCGGCGGGTAGAACGCCTTCTCGACGTGCTCGGCGTAGTGCCGGTCGGCGGTGGCCCCGTCGATGGTCCGCAGGTCCATCGCGACGATGGCCAGGCCCTTGCGCTCGAAGCGGCTCAGGACCTCGCCCGCCAGGCCCCGGCGGACGGCGTCCGGCTTGACCAGCACCAGCGTTCGCTCGGTCACGCTGACGGACCCTACCGGCCCGCCTCGGGTGGATCGGTGCCGGCCGCGGCGCCGGCCTGCAGGCGCGCGACCTTGCGGCCGAGGTAGAGCGCGGTGAACCAGAGCGCGGCGAACAGCAGGCCGAGGAAGAACATGGCGGGTACGACGAGGCCCATCGCCACCAGCCCCACCTGGAGCACCGAGCCGGCCAGGTAGCCGCCGGGCCGGCCCAGCAGACCGGCGACGACCAGGCAGAGGACGGCCCCGACGCCGCCGACCCACCACAGGGTGCGGTCCGAGACGTCGGTGAGGTCGAGCGCCACCAGGGTGGCGAAGAAGATCACCAGGGCTTCGAAGACCAGGACGGCCGCGGCGATGCCCCTCACCGGCGCGCCTCGGCCGAGGTCGTCGGCCGGGCGCGGCGAGCCCGAGCGCGCAGGACGGTCATGCGGAGGTGCCGCCGAGCAGGGCCCGGGCCTCGGCCACCGTGATGATCGAGCCGGTCACCAGGACGCCCGCGCCGCCGAGGTCGCCCTCCTCCTCGGCGAGCGCGATCGCCGAGTCGAGGGCGTCGTCCAGCCGCGGGGCGACCTCGACCCGGTCGGCGCCGAAGATCTCGACGGCGGCCGCCGCCAGGTCGTCGACCGGCATGGCCCGGGGCGAGCCGACCTGGGTGACGACGACCTCGGCCAGCACGCGGCTCCAGCGGCTCGAGGATCCCTCGCACGTCCTTGTCGGCCATCGCCGCGACGACGCCGACCAGCCGGGTGAAGTCGAAGTCCTCGGTGATGGCCGCAGCCGTCGCCCGCGCGCCGGCCGGGTTGTGGGCGGCGTCCAGCAGGACGGTCGGCGACCGGCGTACCACCTCGAGCCGGCCGGGTGAGGTGACCGTCGCGAACGCCGCCCGCACCAGGTCGACGTCGAGCCGCGCCCGTTCGGTGTGGGCGCCGCCGAGGAACGCCTCGACCGCGGCCAGGGCGACGGAGGCGTTGTGCGCCTGGTAGCCGCCGAGCAGCGGCAGGAAGATGTCGTCGTACTCCCCCGCCAGGCCGCGCAGCACCAGCAGCTGCCCGCCGACGGCCAGCGACCGCGAGAGGACGCCGAACTCCAGGCCCTCCCGCGCCACGATGGCGTCCACCTCGACCGATCGGCCGAGCAGCACCTCGGCGGCTCCGACCGGCTGCTGGGCGATCACGCCGTACGACCCGGGCTTGATGATGCCGGCCTTCTCGGCCGCGATCTCCTCGACCGTGTGGCCGAGGAACCGCTCGTGGTCGATGCCGACGGGTGTCACGACCGCGACCTGGGCGTCGGCCGACGTTGGTGCTGTCCCAGGTGCCGCCGAGGCCGACCTCGACGACGGCGACGTCGACCGGGGCGTCGGCGAAGGCGGCGAAGGCCATGCCGGTCAGCACCTCGAAGAACGACAGGTGCACCTCGTGCCGGGAGTCGACCAGCTCGAGGTAGGGCGCGATGTCGTCGTACGCCGCGATGAACCGCTCGGGGTCGATCGAGACCCCGTCGAAGCTGATCCGTTCGCGCATCGAGTGCAGGTGCGGGCTGGTGAACCGTCCGGTGCGCAGGCCGAACTCGCGCAGCAGCGCGTCGATCATGCGGGTGGTCGAGGTCTTGCCGTTGGTGCCGGCGACGTGGACCATCGGCGCGCTGCGCTGCGGGGAGCCCAGCAGGTCGAGCAGCTCGCGGATCCGGTCGAGGGTCGGGTCGATCGTGTGCTCCGGCGCCCGCGCCAGGATGGCCCGCTCCACCTCGGCCAGCCGGGCATCCTCGCCTGTCTCGCTCACCCCAGGAGTCTATGGACCGCCGGCCGGGGTCCGAGGTCGACCACGAATCCGGGAGGAGGGCGGCGGCGGGCAACCGTAGGATCGCGGCCATGGACCAGCAGACGACCTCGCCCCCGGCTCCGACCGGGCCGCCGCGTGACACGCGCGCGCCCGAGAAGCCGTCCGTCGACGGGCTCGAGGACCGCTGGACGCAGGTATGGGAGGAGCAGGGCACCTACCGGTTCGACCGTACCAAGACCCGCGAGCAGGTCTACTCGATCGACACGCCGCCGCCGACCGTCAGCGGCTCGCTGCACGTGGGCCACGTGTTCTCCTACACCCACACCGACATCATCGCCCGCTACCAGCGGATGCGCGGCCTCGAGGTGTTCTACCCGATGGGCTGGGACGACAACGGGCTGCCGACCGAGCGCCGGGTGCAGAACGACTTCGGGGTCCGGTGCGACCCGTCGCTGCCCTACGACCCCGACTTCGTGCTCCCCGAGAAGCCGGACCCGAAGCGGCCGGTGCCGATCTCCCGGCGCAACTTCATCGAGCTCTGCGAGACCTGGACCGACCAGGTCGAGCAGGCCTACGAGACCCTGTGGCGCATGGTCGGCCTGTCGGTCGACTGGTCGCAGAAGTACACGACGATCGGCGAGGCCTCGATCACCGCCTCGCAGCGGGCGTTCCTGCGCAACCTGGCCCGCGGCGAGGCCTACCAGCACGAGGCGCCGAGCCTCTGGGACGTGACGTTCCAGACCGCCGTGGCGCAGGCCGAGCTGGAGGCCCGCGACTACCCCGGGCACTACCACCGGATCGCGTTCCACGGCGCCGACGGGCCGGTGCACGTCGAGACGACCCGCCCCGAGCTGATCCCGGCGTGCGTGGCCCTCATCGCACACCCGGACGACGAGCGCTACCGGGCCATGTTCGGTACGACGGTGCGCTCGCCGCTGTTCGACGTCGAGGTCCCCGTGGTGGCCCACCACGCGGCCGAGCCGGACAAGGGCGCCGGCATCGCGATGTGCTGCACCTTCGGCGACCTCACCGACGTGCTGTGGTGGCGCGAGCTGGACCTGCCGATCCGTTCGGTGGTCGGCCGCGACGGCCGGCTGCTCCGGGAGACCCCGGAGTGGCTCTCCCACGAGCCGGCCTCGGCGGCGTACGGCGAGCTCGCCGGCAAGACCACCTTCTCGGCGCGCGCAGCGGTCGTCGACCAGCTGCGGGCCTCCGGCGACCTCGACGGCGAGCCGACGCCCACGACCCGGATGGCGAACTTCTACGAGAACGGCGACAAGCCGCTGGAGATCGTCACCAGCCGGCAGTGGTACATCCGCAACGGCGGCCGGGACGAGGCGCTGCGGCAGACCTTCGTCGAGCGCGGCCGGGAGATCACCTGGGTGCCCGACTTCATGCGGCACCGGTACGAGAACTGGGTCAACGGGCTGCAGGGCGACTGGCTGATCAGCCGCCAGCGGTTCTTCGGCGTGCCCTTCCCGGTGTGGTACCGCCTCGACGACGACGGCGACCCCGACTACGACGAGCCGCTGCTCGCCGACGAGGCCGACCTGCCCCTCGACCCCGCCTCGCAGGCCCCGGCCGGCTTCAGCGACGACCAGCGCGACAAGCCGGGCGGCTTCACCGCCGACCCCGACGTGATGGACACCTGGGCCACCTCCTCGCTCTCGCCGCAGATCGTCGTGCGGCTGGGAGCGCGACCCGGACCTGTTCGCCCGCACCTTCCCGATGGACCTGCGCCCGCAGGCCCACGAGATCATCCGCACCTGGCTGTTCGCGACCGTCGTGCGCGCGCACTACGAGCACGGCACGGTGCCGTGGGCCAACGCCGCCATCTCCGGGTTCGTGGTCGACCCCGACCGGAAGAAGATGTCGAAGTCCAAGGGCAACGTCGTGGTGCCGATCGAGGTGCTCGAGCAGTACGGCTCCGACGCGGTGCGCTGGCGGGCGGCCGGCGCGCGGCCGGGCACCGACAGCCCGTTCGACGAGGCCCAGATGAAGATCGGTCGCCGGCTGGCGATCAAGATCCTCAACGCCTCGAAGTTCGCCCTGTCACTCGGGCGCGGTGGAGGACCCGCAGCGCCGTGACCGACCCGCTGGACAAGGCCGTGCTGGCGACGCTGGCGGCGGTGGTGCGGGACGCCACCGAGGCGCTCGACGAGTACGAGTACACCCGGGCCCTCGAGGTCACCGAGACCTTCTTCTGGACGTTCTGCGACGACTACCTCGAGCTGGTCAAGGACCGGGCGTACGGCGGTCGGGGTGCCGAGGCGGCGGCCTCCGCGAAGGCAGCTCTCGCCGCCGGCGCTCTCGGTGCAGCTGCGGCTGTTCGCGCCGTTCCTGCCGTTCGTCACCGAGGAGGTCTGGTCCTGGTGGCAGGAGGGCTCGGTGCACCGGTCGGCCTGGCCGGTCGCCGACGAGGTGGCCGCCCTCGCCCCGGGAGCCGACGCTGCGGTGCTGCGGGACACCTCGGTGGTGCTCGCCGCGGTCCGCAAGGCGAAGTCCGAGGCGAAGACCTCGATGCGCACCGAGGTCGCCAGCGCCACGGTCACCGGCCCCCAGCACGCCCTGGACCGGGTCGCCGAGGCCGGCGCGGACCTGCAGGCCACCGGCAGGATCGGGGCACTGACCTTCCACCCCGACGACGGCCCGCTCGGCGCCACCGTCACCCTCTGAGCGCAAGATCGTTCGCGACGTTCGCGGCCGACACGCCGCGCGTGTCGCCGCGGAACGTCGCGAACGATCTTCCAGGCGGGTGCAGCCGCCGCTGTCCACAGGTACGCCGCCGGGGCTGCCGTGGGTGCCCGGCGCGCGGCACACTGGGACGACCGTCCGACCCGAGGAGAGCCGCGCGCGTGACCTACGCCTGGACCGCTACGCCACCATGACGGCTGTCGTGCTCGCCGTGGTCGGCCTGCTCGGCACGGCGCTCTTCTCGCTGCTGTCCCGCCTTGATCGCCTCGGCGAGCGGATCGACGCGAAGTTCGACCGGGTCGACCAGCGGTTCGAGCAGGTCGACCAGCGGTTCGACCAGGTCGACCGGCGCTTCGCGCAGGTGGACCGCAGGTTCGAGCAGGTGGACGGCCGCTTCGACGCCCTGGAGCAGCGGATGCGGACGGACAAGGACGAGCTGCTGGGGCGGATGGACGTGCTGGCCGAGCGGGTCACCCGGCTGGAGGCGAGCTAGCCGCTCGCCGCGCGGTCAGGCGGACTTCTCGCGACGCTCCCGCTTCGGGGTCTCCGCGCGGCACGAGCGTCGGGTTGACGTGCTCGAGCACGACCTCGCGGGTGATGACCACCCTGGCGACGTCCTTGCGGGAGGGCACCTCGTACATCACCGAGAGCAGCACCTCTTCCAGGATGGCGCGCAGGCCGCGGGCGCCGGTGCCCCGCAGGATCGCCTGGTCGGCCACCGCCTCGAGGGCGTCGTCGGTGAACTCGAGCTCGACGCCGTCGAGGTCGAACAGCCGCTCGTACTGCTTCACGAGGGCGTTCTTCGGCTCGGTGAGGATGCGGACCAGCGCCTCCTGGTCGAGGTTGCGCACGCTGGTGATGACCGGGAGCCGGCCGACGAACTCCGGGATCATGCCGAACTTCAGCAGGTCCTCGGGCAGGACGTCGCCGAAGACGTCGGAGTTGTCCCGGTCGGCCTTGGAGTGCAGCGTGGCGCCGAAGCCGATGCCCTTGCGGCCGATCCGGCCCTCGATGATCTTCTCCAGCCCGGCGAAGGCGCCGCCCACGATGAACAGCACGTTCGTGGTGTCGATCTGGATGAACTCCTGGTGCGGGTGCTTGCGGCCGCCCTGCGGCGGGACCGAGGCCGTGGTGCCCTCGAGGATCTTCAGCAGTGCCTGCTGGACGCCCTCGCCGGAGACGTCGCGGGTGATCGACGGGTTCTCGCTCTTGCGGGCGATCTTGTCGACCTCGTCGATGTAGATGATCCCCGTCTCGGCCTTCTTGACGTCGTAGTCGGCGGCCTGGATCAGCTTGAGCAGGATGTTCTCGACGTCCTCGCCGACGTAGCCGGCCTCGGTGAGCGCGGTCGCGTCGGCGATGGCGAACGGGACGTTGAGCATCCGGGCGAGGGTCTGGGCGAGGTGGGTCTTGCCGCAGCCGGTGGGGCCGAGCAGCAGGATGTTGGACTTGGCCAGCTCGACGTGGTCGTCACGGCCCGGCTTGCCGGACTCGCCGGCCTGGACCCGCTTGTAGTGGTTGTAGACGGCGACCGCGAGCGCCTTCTTGGCGACGTCCTGGCCGATGACGTACGCGTCGAGGAACTCGCAGATCTCGACGCGGCTTGGGCAGCTCGTCCCACTTGAGGTCGGAGGTCTCGGAGAGCTCCTCCTCGATGATCTCGTTGCAGAGGTCGATGCACTCGTCGCAGATGTAGACGCCGGGGCCGGCGATGAGCTTCTTGACCTGCTTCTGGCTCTTCCCGCAGAAGGAGCACTTGAGCAGGTCGCCGCCGTCACCGATGCGTGCCACGCGGAAGCCTCTCCCTCTCGCCTGCCCCGGTCTGCCGACCGGAGCCTCGTGCGGATGACGGTACCCCGGCGGGGCCGTCGGCGCCTCTATTCCGGGCCGGAGTACCCCGGACGGGCGCGTCGCCCCTCCTCCGGGCCGCAGCCTGCAGGAGGGGCCAGGAGCTAGCCGCCCCGGGTGGTGAGCACCTGGTCGACGAGGCCGTACTCGACGGCCTCCTCGGCGGTGAGGATCTTGTCCCGCTCGATGTCGACCTGCGACCTGCTCGATGCGAGCGGTTGCTGTGCCTGGCCAGCATCTCCTCGAGCAGCTTGCGCATCCGCAGGATCTCGTTGGCCTGGATCTCGATGTCGCTGGCCTGGCCGCCGCCCTCGGTGTACGGCTGGTGGATCAGGATCCGGGAGTGTGGCCAGCGCGAACCGCTTGCCCGGCGTGCCCGCCGCCAGCAGGACCGCCGCGGCCGAGGCCGCCTGGCCCAGGCAGATGGTCTGGATGTCGGGCCTGACGAACTGCATCGTGTCGTAGATCGCCGTCATGGCGGTGAACGAGCCGCCCGGCGAGTTGATGTAGATCGAGATGTCGCGGTCCGGGTCCATCGACTCGAGCGTGAGCAGCTGGGCCATCACGTCGTTGGCGACGCGTCGTCGATCTGCACTGCCGAGGAAGATGATGCGCTCCTCGAACAGCTTGGTGTACGGGTCGCATCCGCTTGTAGCCGTACGCCGTGCGCTCCTCGTAACTGCGGCAGGACGTAGCGGGAGCTGCGGCAGGTGCAGGTCACTCATCTGTGCTCGCTCTCCTCGCGGGCCGGTCGGGGGTGCCGAAGGGGTGGGTCATGCCGTGCCGCCCGCAGCCGGCGACCTGCCCGGCGCTGTGGACCACCTGGTCGACCAAGCCGTAGTCCTTGGCCTCGTCGGCGGTGAACCAGCGGTCGCGGTCGGAGTCGCGCTCGATCGTCTCGATGGTCTGCCCGGTGTGCGCGGCGATGAGCTCGGCCATCTTCCGCTTCGTGTAGAGCATCTGCTCGGCCTGGATCTGGATGTCGGAGGCGGTGCCGCCGAGCCCGCCGGAGGGCTGGTGCATCATGATCCGCGCGTGCGGCAGCGCGTAGCGCTTGCCCGGCGCACCGGCGCAGAGCAGGAACTGGCCCATCGACGCGGCGAGCCCCATCGCGACGGTGGCCACGTCGTTCTTGACGAACTGCATGGTGTCGTAGATGGCCATGCCGGCCGACACCGAGCCGCCGGGCGAGTTGATGTAGAGGTAGATGTCCTTGTCGGGATCCTCGGCGGCGAGCAGCAGCATCTGGGCGCAGATCGCGTTGGCGATGGTGTCCTCGACCACCGAGCCCAGGAAGATGATGCGCTCGCGCAGCAGCCGCTTGTAGACCTAGTCGTCGAGGCCCATGCCCTGCGGCTGGGGCGAGCGCCCCTGCGGGGTCTCGAGGCCGGGGGTGATCAGCTCGCTCACTCGGTGCTCACCTGTCTCGGTCGTGACGATGTGGCCGTCTGGCTGTCGGTCTGGCCGGCGCTGCGCACCGGTCACTGATGCCGACACTAACGCGGGGCCTGGACACGGAACTCCCCGCCGGGCGGGTGTTCGCTGTCGGCGCACGTGCGTCACCCGAACGCTCGAGGGCCCCGCCGCGGCTGTGCGGCAGGGCCCTCGGGACGGTACGGCGGTCAGTCGTGGTCGTGACCCTCGTGGCTGACCTCGCCGTCGACCGGCTCGTCGTCCTCGACCTCGGTGATCTCGAACATCTCCTCGGCAGCCGCGTCCTCGCGCAGCGCCTCGAGGTCGACGTCACGGCCCGACGCGTCGCGGACCTGGGCCTTCTCCAGCACCAGGGCCAGCGCCTTGCCGCGGACGACCTCGCTGACGAGCACCGGGACCTGGCCGGCCTGCACGATCTCCTGGGCGAACTGGTCCGGCCCCATGCCGTAGCGCGACGCGGCCGGACGATGTACTCGGTGAGCTCCTGCTCGTTGACCGACAGCTGCTCCTTCTCGACGATCTTGTCGAGGACGAACTGCGCCGTCATCGCCTCCCGGGTGCGCTTCTCGACGTCCGCGTCGAACTCCTCCTCGGTCTGCCCCTCGGCAGCAAGGAAGTCGGCCTTGGTCATGCGGGCGGACTCGAGCTGGTGGGCCAGGTTGTGGTTGCGCGCGTCGATCTCGGCCTTGACGACGCCCTCGGGCAGCGGCACGTCGACGGTGCCGAGCAGCGCCTCCAGCACGCGGTCGCGGGCCTGCACGCCCTGCTGCACCTTCTTCATGTTCTCGAGCCCGGGACCGTACGTCGGCACGCAGCTCGTCGAGGGTGTCGAACTCGCTCGCGATCTGGGCGAAGTCGTCGTCCAGCTCGGGCAGCTCGCGCTCCTTCACCGACACGACCTCACCGTGACCGTCGACGTCCTCGCCGGCGTGCTCGCCGCCCACCAGCGTGGTGCTGAAGTCGGCCGCTCGCCCGCGGCCAGGCCGGTCAGCGCCTCGTCGAGGCCGTCGAGCAGCGAGCCCTGCCCGACCTCGTAGCTGCAGGCCCTTGGCCGTGAGGTCCTCGACGGCCTCGCCCTCGACGACGGCCGACAGGTCGATCGACACGAAGTCGCCGTCGGCGGCGGCCCGGTCGACACCGGTCAGGGTGGCGAACCGCTCGCGCAGCCCCTCGACCTGCTCGTCGACGTCGGCGTCGGTCACCTCGGCGTCGTCGACCGTGACCTGCGAGGCCCTCGTAGTCCGGCAGGTCGATCTCGCGGACGCACGTCGACCTCGGCGGTGAACTTGAGGTGCTGCGCCGTCCTCGAACTCGGTGACGTCGACCTCGGGCTGGCCGAGCGACCTTGACCTCGTTCTCGCTCGACCGCCTCGCCGTAGGCCTCGGGAGGGCCTCGTTGACGGCCTCCTCGAGCACCGCGCCGCGGCCGAACCGCTGGTCGATGACCCGCGGGGGCACCTTGCCCTTGCGGAACCCGGGGATGGTGACCTGGGCCGCGATCTTCTTGTAGGCCGCGTCGAGGCTGGGCTGGAGCTCCTCGAACGGGACCTCGACGGTCAGCCTGACCCGGGTCGGGCTCAGGGTCTCGACGATCGCTCTTCACGGTCGGCGGGCTCCTCGGATGGTGTCGGCTCGGACTGGCACCGCGGCAGATGCAGGCGGGAGCTGCAGGTCAGGCGCGGACGGCTGCCTGACGATGGTCGGGGCGGGGAGACTCGAACTCCCGATCTCCTGCCCCCAAAGCAGGCGCGCTAGCCACTACGCTACGCCCCGCAGCGCGCACGGCTAGTCCTAGAGCGCACGGCGTGCGTACGGCGAACAGCGTCGCACGCGGCCCCTGCGGGTGTAGCTCAATGGCAGAGCCCCAGCCTTCCAAGCTGGCCATGCCGGTTCGATCCCGGTCACCCGCTCAAGTTGCTGGCCAGCGACAATGTCGTGCGCGCTACCTCTTCGGAGACATGCCCGCCGGGTTGTGGAATTCCACGCCCAGGGGCGTACCCGTACACCGTGCTCACGCGACGGTGGACGCTTCGCGTCGAGCAACCTTGTGCGTGGCGTCGGAGCACAGGCACTGCGGCATCGGAGTTGGCGGACCGGCGTGTATTGACAGCTATGTTCGCTGTTGCTGGGCGAGCGCGTGCGCTTAGTCAGCAGAGCGGTGTGGGCACCACCAGCGCTCAGCCGCTGGCGGCCTCCACCGGCAGGCCTGCCGCAACCCACTCGGGGTAGCCGTCCTCGAGACGCGCTGCTCGGTAGCCCCGACGGCGCAAAGCCCGGACGGCATCGTCGGCGAACACGCAGTACGGCCCGCGGCAGTACGCCACGACGTCGCGGTCCTTCGGCAGTTCACGAAGGCGGCGGGTCAGTTCCTCGGCCGGCAGGGACACGGCGTCGGTCAGGTGCCCCGAGCGGTACTCCGCCGCCGGGCGTACGTCGAGCACGACGACGTCTTTGGCACGAAGCCGGCGCGCCAACTCGGCCCGGCTGATGACGTCCAGCGAGGATCGGTCACCGAGGTAGGCGGCGGCCAGCTTGTCGATCTCGGCGACGTGTTGGGCTGCGACCTCGCGTACTGCGGCCCAGAGTGTGGCCACGCGCGGACCGGCCAAGGCGTAGTATGACTCGGTTGCCGTCTCTGCGGGTGGAGACCAGCCCGTGCCGCAGCAGCACCTGCAGGTGCTGGGAGGTGTTCGCGATGCTTTGCCCGAGCTCGCCTGCCAGCTCCTCGACTGACCGTTCTCCCTGGGCGAGAACGTCGACGAGTTCAGCGCGCCGGCCGTTGCCCATTGCCTTGGCGACCCCGGCCAGACCGTTGAAGAGTGCGTCTTTCGTCGCCCGGTCACCCACGAACTGGACCTCCTGCCGATCGGTTCAAGTGTTCGCTTGACGAGCGTACCCTTGCCATGCATCATTCAAGTGTTTCCTTGAACGGCCTCGGGAGGTCCGTCGTGGTCGTGCCGCTGGTGGTGCCGTTGGTCGACGAGGGCCTGGGCAACTGCTCCTACCTGGTCGACCTGGGCGACGGCGGGCGCTGGTGGTCGACGCCAGCGCGACCTGCGCGCCGTACGGGCGGCCGCGGCGGGCCGGGCTCACGGTTGCGCTTCTCGGCCGACACCCACCTGCACGCCGACTTCCTCTCCGGCGCGCGGCAGCTGGCCGCGCCGACGGCGCGCCATCCTCGCCTCCGCGGCCGGCGGGCGTCGAGTTCGGGCACACCGGGCTGGCCGACGGCGACGAGGTCGACCTCGGCGGGCTGACGCTGCGGGCGCTGGCCACCCCCGGGCACACCGACGAGCACCTGGCGTTCCTGCTGCTCGACGGCGACGCGCCGCTCGGGGTGTTCACCGGCGGCTCGCTGATCGTCGGCTCGGCTGCGCGCACCGACCTGATCGGCGCCGACCGCACCGAGGAGCTCGCCCGCGCCCAGTACCGGTCGCTGCAGCGGCTGGCCGACCCTGCCCGACGAGATCGCGGTCTGGCCGACGCACGGCGCCGGATCGTTCTGCTCGGCCCCGCCCGGCGCCGACCGCACCACGCACCATCGGCCGGGAGCGGGCGACCAACCCGCTGCTGCGCGCGCCCGACGAGGACGCGTTCGTCGCGGCGCTGCTCGGCGCGCTGGGCAGCTACCCGCCGTACTTCGCGCGGCTGGGCGAGATCAACCGCCGCGGCCCGGCGCTGCTCGAGCCCCGCGCCGCACGCTGCCGCAGTCGCCGCCGGACGAGGTCGCGCAGCGCTCGCGCGACGGCGCCGTCGTCGTCGACGTGCGCCCGGTCGCCGCTACGCCGCCGGCGCACATCCCGGGTCGCTGTCGATCCCGCTGCGCGACGCAGTTCGCGACCTGGCTGGGCTGGCTCGCCGCCGCCCGACGCGCCGCTGGTCGTCGTCCGCGACGCCGACCAGGACCCCGACGAGATCGTCTGGCAGGCCTCAAGATCGGCTACGACGACATCGCCGGCGAGCTGGCCGGCGGCATGCGCCGCCTGGGCCGCCGCCGGGCGCCGACGTCGCCGCGCACCGACTCGTCAGCCCGGCGACGTCGACGGCGCCGGCGTGCTCGACGTCCGCCAGGCGCGCGAGTTCGCCGCCGGGCACCTGCCCGGCGCGCCGCACGTCGAGCTCGGCGCGCTCGCCGCCCGCGCCGACCGGCTGCCCGACGGCGCCGATCGTGGTGATGTGCGGGCACGGCGAACGGGCCATGACCGCCGCCAGCCTGCTCGAACGCGCCGGACACCACGACCTCGCCGTGCTCGTCGGCGGCCCCGACGACTGGGCCGCGCGCAACCGGCCGCCGCGCTCGGCAGACCGACGTCGATGACGCGCGACCGGCCGCGCGGCCGGCCCGCTGCGGCTCGGGCTGCGGGCCAACCTCGCCCAGTTCAGCCTGCTCGTCGCGGTCAACGCCCTCGTCGGCGGCATGCTCGGCCAGGAACGCACCGTGCTGCCGCTGCTCGCCGACGCCGTGTTCGGCCTCACCGCCTACACCGCGGCGCTGACGTTCATCCTCGCCTTCGGCGCCACCAAGGCGGCCACCAACTACCTCGCCGGCACCCTGTCCGACCGGTTCGGCCGCAAGCCCGTCCTGGTCGCCGGCTGGCTGGTCGCGCTTCCCGGTCCCGCTGCTGCTGATCTGGGCACCGAGCTGGGGCTGGGTCGTCGCCGCCAACGTGCTGCTCGGCATCAACCAGGGCCTGACCTGGTCGACCACCGTCATCATGAAGATCGACCTGGTCGGCCCCGCCCGGCGCGGCCTGGCCATGGGGCTCAACGAGGCCGCCGGCTACCTCGCCGTCGCCGCCACCGCGCTGGCCACCGGCTACCTCGCCGCCGCGCTACGGCCTGCGCCCCGCCCCGTTCTTCCTCGGCATCGCCTACGCCGCCCTCGGCCTCGGCCTGTCCACCCTGCTCGTCCGCGAGACCCGCGGCCACGCCCGCCTCGAGGCCGCGCACCCACACCGCCCGCGCCGACGGCCGCCACGACCACCTGCACGGCGAGCTGACCAACCGGCAGGTGTTCGCGCAGACCAGCTTCCGCGAGCCGGCCCTGTCCGCCGCCAGCCAGGCCGGGCTGGTCAACAACCTCAACGACGGCCTGGCCTGGGGCCTGTTCCCGGTGCTGTTCGCCGCCGCCGGCCTGTCGGTCGCCCGGATCGGCGTCCTCGCCGCCCTCTACCCCGCCGTCTGGGGGCTCGGCCAGCTCGTCACCGGCGCGCTGTCCGACCGGATCGGACGCAAGCGGCTCATCGCCGCCGGCATGCTGCATCCAGGCCGCCGCGCTCGCCCTGGTCGCCGCCGCCGACGGCTTCGCGCTGTGGGCGGTCGCCGCCGTCCTGCTCGGCGCCGGCACCGCCATGGTCTACCCGACCCTGCTCGCCGCCATCGGCGACGTCGCCCACCCCGCCTGGCGGGCCCGCGCCGTCGGCGTCTACCGGCTCTGGCGCGACGGCGGCTTCGCCGTCGGCGCGCTGCTCGCCGGCCTGCTCGCCGACGCCTTCGGCATCCGCAGCCGCCATCTGGGCCGTCGCCGCCCTCACCGCCGCCTCCGGCCTGGTCGTCGCCGTCCGCATGTACGAGACGCTGCAGCGACCGTCCGTCAGTCTCGCCGAACGCCAGCCCTGACCGGTGCGCTCGCCACTGGCGCAGGATGGGGTGTCAGAGACGGCAGATCGAGGTCGACTCCGGGAGGTTGCGGTGAAGGTTGTCGAGCTGGTGACCACGGCACGGGATGCGATCACGGTTCAGCGGGTGTTCGCGGAGCCCTACGAGAAGGACGGTGTGACCGTCATCGCGGCCGCGATCGTGGCCGGTGGTGGCGGTGGCGGTGGCGGTCACGATGACCAGGGTCAGGAGGGTGAGGGCGGAGGCTTCGGGGTGATGGAGTCTTCCGCCCGGCCGGGGCCTACGTCATCACCGGGGGCAACGTCCGCTGGCGTCCGGCCGTCGACGTCAACCGGCTCTTCGCCGTGCTCGGCGCCGTCGTGATCGCCTACCTGCTCAGCCGTCCTCGCAGCATGCGGGCGCGGGCCAAGCTGGCGGCGCGCGAATCCGGTGGTTGAACTCTGGCACGACGCCGGTCACGGCGAGTGCTGCCGGCCCCGCCAACCTGTCACTGTGCCACCGGACCGCTGGGCCAGCCCCGTCACCTGCGGCGCGGCGGCGGCGGTCGACCGCAGCCATGACGACGACCGTCGGCGTCCCCGCCGCGCTCGCGGTCCCATCCTGGCTGGTCTGCGTGCGCCGGTAACCCGACGACAGACGCGGCCGCCCGATCTCTGGCCGGCGTCAGTGACCTGACGCGGCCGGCTTCCTCGCCAGCAGGGAGATGCTCTTGATGCCGTAGGTGCGTGTCGCGCCCCGCGCCGAGTCGGACAGGAACCTGTACTCGGGGTTGTCGCGAACTTCGGCGATGTGCAACCCGGCGTCTTCGATGGCGCTCAGGTACGCGTGGACCTGGGTGGCGCCACCTATGCACGACGCCCACAGCTCGGCGTTGCAGGTGATGGCCTCCGTGAGCGGCTTCTCGCTGACGATGTCCGCGAGCGCCAACCGGCCCCCGGGCACCAGGGCACGTGCGGCGGCAGCGAACACCGCCGCCTTGTCCGGGGCGAGGTTCACGACTCCGTTGGAGACGACGAGCTCGACGCTGGCGTCTGGGATCGGTGGGTCCTGAATGTAGCCACGCAGGAACGTCACGTTCGCTGCCACAGTGGCGTCCATCGCCGAACGGAGTCCGTCGGCTTTCGCGAGCTGCTCCTCGGTCATGTCGACGCCCGTGACCCGGCCGCCCTTCCCCACGAGGTGCGCGAGCGCGAAGCTGTCCATCCCCGATCCGCTGCCCAGGTCGAGAACCCGCTCCCCAGCAGCGGGCCGGGCGAGGTCGAAGTAGTACCCCACGCCGGCGAACGACTCGACCGCCGCCGGCGGCACCCGGTTGAGCAGCTCAGGCGGGTAACCAAGCCGCTCCGCGAGCGCCCAGGCCCATCTCGAAGTGGTAGGTGTCCTGCGGACGTCGCGCGACGTCCCGGTACACGCCCTTGACTCGGCGTTCGAGATCCAGCAAGTCCACCTGGGCTGTGGTCTCAATCATATGATTCTCCATTGTTCAAACGATTCCTTGAACTGCAGGTCAATTGCAGGCTGGCGACACGACCCGGCGGGCGTAGGCCCGATGGCAGGCGAGATGAGCGCGCTCGTGTCAGTAGCTGAACGTCGTCGCAGCCTTCGTCGCCGATCCAAGTCCACATCGGTACGGTGCCCTCCAGTTCCGCGCCCTCGATCAACTGCCCCTCGTCCAGCTTCCTGGCGTTGAAGCAGATCGGGCGGAGCGTAGATACCGGCCACCCGCCGCCTCGTAACGCTTCATGAGCTCTGGCAGCGGCGGGCAGCCGTCGCAGGCGGCACCGACGGCTACACCGTCGAGGGCGAGCCGCACCGCCACTTTCGTGGAGGAACATGAGCGTTGGAGCGGCCGCTTTCGGCGGCGCCGACCGAGACGAGGAACGCGACGGTGACCTTCTCCGCATCCTCCAGTCCCGTTGTGAGGCTGATCACGGCCTTACCTGCCATGACGGTTCTCCTTCGTCCGCTGTACGACCCGGATATGGACGGTACGGACGGGAGCGGCGGACGGTCGTCCGGGATTTTCCCTACAAATCGAGTGCTTCGAGACTGTCGAGAAGCCCGTGCTGCATCGCGAAAAGGGTGACCGTGGACCGGGTCGACGCCCCGGTTTTGAGGCGTAGATGCGTTCGATGTCCTTTTCCGCGGTCTTCGGCGTGATGTACAGCCGCTCCGCGACCTGCCGCGTCGAGGCACCGCGCGCGATCAGCGTCAGAACCTCGATCTCCCGCGGGGTCAGCCCGGCCGGCCCGCTTCGGCGCTTGGGGTGACCCTGGCCGGCGGCGGCGAGCACGGCGTCAACGGCAGCAGGGTCGAGGCGGCCAGCGCGGACCTCAGCGCGCAGTTCGCTGGTCGCGAGCTTGGCGGTGAGCGCTGGCCGGTGCGCCCGCGGTTCGGTCATTGCCCGAAACGCGCAGGCTGCGGCGAGCAGTCGCGCCGTGGCAGGGATGGCGGAGCCAGCCAGGCCGCGGTGATACCCGGAACCGTCCATCCGCTCGTGAACGAGTGAGGCGATCGCGCCCAGACGGGCGAGCGCCGGCGGCCGGGACAGCATCCGCTGCGTGTAATACGTGTGCAGCCGCAGGTGCTCGGTCTCCGACGCGGACAGCGG
>CAWBMM010000020.1:0-169628 GCA_963789855.1 uncultured Actinomycetota bacterium | reverse complement strand
CCTCGGCGCTGTCAGGCGGCGCGCTGCGGCAGGGTTGATCACTGCGAGCGGGGAACGCGCGTGCGGTTCACCGTGGCCCGGCGGAGCAGGACGGCACGCTCGCTCTCGTTTCTGGTGCGCGCGGCCGCCTCGGTGAACGCCTCGCTCGCCTGCGCGTGCATGCCCGGCCCGCTCGAGCAGGTCGCCGCGCACGCTCGGCACGAGCGGCGAGTCGCCGAGCGCACCCGCGTCCAGCTCCTCCAGCACGGCGAGCCCCGCGTCCGGGCCGAACGCCCGCCCGTGCGCGACCGCCCGGTTCACCTCGACGACCGGTCCCGGCGCGGCGTCGGCCAGGACGTCGTACAGCGCCGCGATCCGGCGCCAGTTCGTGTCCTCGGCGCGCTCTGCGCGCGGCGTGCTGGGCGGCGATCGAGGCCTGCAAGAAGTACTTCCCGACCGGCTCGCCCGCGCGCGGCGAGCTGCTCGGCCCGCTGCAGGGCGGCCAGCCCGCGCCGGATCAGCAGCTGGTCCCACCGCGTCCGGTCCTGCGCCTCGAGCAGGACCGGCGACACCGTCGCTCGTCGAGCCGGGCGGCCATCCGCGAGCCCTGGAGCTCCAGCAGCGCCTGCAGCCCGAGCACCTCGGGCTCGTCGGGAGCGAGCGCGGCCAGCATGCGGGCGAGCCGCATCGCCTCGTTCGCCAGGTCGGGGCGCATCCAGTCCTCGCCCGCGGTGGCCGTGTAGCCCTCGTTGAAGATCAGGTAGATCACGGCCATGACGTCGTCGAGGCGCCTGGTCCGCTCCGGTCCGGTGGGCAGCTCGAACTCGGCGTGCGCGGCGGACAGCGTCTTCTTGGCTCGCGAGATGCGCTGGCCCATGGTCGACTCGGTGGCCAGGAACCCGCGGGCGATCTCGGCGGTGGTGAGGCCGCCGACCAGACGCAGCGTCAGCGCGGCGCGGGACTCCGGCAGTCAGGGCAGGGGTGGCAGGACAGGAAGATGAGCCGCAGGACGTCGTCCTCGATGTAGTCGACCTGGCCGTCGAGGTCGGGCATCGTTCCGCCTCCTCTCCTCCGCGAGCGCGCTCGAGCTCCGCGACCTTGCGGCGAAGGTTGTCGGCGCGCCGGAAGTGGTCGATGCCGCGCCGCTTCGCGATGGTCATCAGCCACGCGATCGGGTTCTCCGGGACGCCGGTCGCCGGCCACTGCTCGAGCGCGGCCACGAGTGCGTCCTGCGCCAGGTCCTCGGCGAGGTCCACGTCACGGGTCATCCGGGTGAGAGCGCCGACGAGGCGGGCCGACTCGGCCCGCCACGCGGCGAAGACGGCCTCGGTCGGGTCATCCGCACTGGTCCCTGCCGGCACGAGGCCAGCGCTAGTGAGTCCGGTTCAGGTCGCCGGGCGCCTCCGGGCCGGTGGAGATCTGGCGCAGGGTCGCGACCACGGTGACCTCGGGCCAGTGCTTCGCGTGCAGCTCGGCGAACTGCTCGCTGGTCGGCCACGGCCTCCTCGAGGGTGTCGTACTGCAGGATGGCCCAGCCGCCGACGACCTCCTTGGCCTCGGCGTACGGTCCGTCGACCCGGCTGACCTCGCCCTGGCGGACCACGAAGTTCACGGCGTCCTCCGTCCCGTACAGCCCGCCGCCGTCGAGGAACACACCCTTGGCGGCCCGCTCGCCGATGTAGGCGTCCATCGCGTCGAACAGCGCCTGCGGCGGCGTGCCGACGCCCTCTTCCATCCTCACGAATCCCATGAAACGCGGCATCTTGATCACTCCTGCTGGTTGCTGGGTGGTTGCTTCGTCGCACGTACGTCGAACGGCCGGCAGGCTCCTCGACATCGACGATCAAAGTATTTCGCCCGGGGCCGGTTCGACCGCCACGAAGGCCACCCGTCGCGCTCAAACCGGCAACGGTGGCCGTGCTGCCTGCGCACCGACAGGGGCCAGACGGAGTCACGACTTCTCGCCGGCGCCGCGTGGACCGACACCGGGCTCGTCTTCACCCACGAGGACGGGCATGCGATGCAGTCCGAGCAACCGATGAAACGCGCCCTCGCCACCGCGTTGAAAGTGCGCCCCTCGCCACTGCCGTTCCCGCGCATCCACGCGGCGGCTGACACGACCGCACGGAGCATCATTATGCGCGGATCGGATCAGTCGCGTGCGGGCGCTGTGGAGAGCCGATCACGACTGACGACAGCGCCGTGGATGAATACGACCAGGACGGCGCGGTGGTGGCCGTACCGCCAGCCGTCGCGCCAGCGGCCCCGCCGATCCAGGCCCCCCGGGACACGAATCCCTGACGGCCACACCACCCAGAACTACAGCCGTACAAACGAAGTACCGTCCTAGGACGGCGAGGTGGCACTTCCTCGCCATGAGTAAAGGCGCATCCGACGTAGAGATGGGAGCATTCTGGTGGACGTTCATCTACCCGATCCGGTCGAGTTGTCGGCCGGCATGGGCCGCCTATCTGCGGCACTCAAAGCCCATCCGGCGGAGGTCCAGACCATCCACGAGGCGATCACTCGCAGCGGGTTCGCCTTTCAAGACGCCGGCAAGATGTCGATGAGTTCCGTGATTCTCTACTACTCGAACATGGTTTCGACCGTCTGCCCCGTCGCACAGGCTCCCAACGTGAAGGCTGCAATAGACACGTTGAGGGGTGACGGGGTAACTCCGGCTCTCGATGTTCAGGACGTGAAGTGGATCATCCTGTGCATTGCCGTCTGCATGTAGGAGTTCCGAACGGGCCTCATGGCCAGGCGCGTCAAGGTCCGAATGCAGGATCCGGTGGCTGAGGGCACTGCAGCAGAAGGCTGATCTCGCAGACACGAAGGTGACCGGGGAGAACAATCGCGGCCATGGCCGAGGAGGATGCGGGAGCGGGACGATTCCGAAGACTGACGACGGGGCGCATGGAGGCCTTCAGCGACGGCGTGTTCGCCATCGCCATCACGCTGCTCATCCTCGACGTCGCGGTTCCGGCAGGCTCGGCGGACGACCCCCTGCGGGCAGTCGCCGACGAGTGGCCCTCTTACCTGGCGTACTTCGTCAGCTTCGCCACCATCGGGGCGGTGTGGCTGGCCCACGCTGGGATCACCGAGTACCTCGACCGCGCCGACGCGACACTTATCCGGCTGAATCTGCTGCTGCTCCTGGTCGTATCCTTCCTGCCGTTCCCCACCCACCTGCTCGCCGAATACCAGGGCCACAGGGACGCGGAACGGGTGGCCGCCACGATCTACGGCCTCAACCTCTTGATGGCTTCGGCGCTCGTGTGGGTCCTGTGGCGCTACGCCGTCGCCAAGCGCCTGGTGCGTCCCGATGCGGACGACGAGGAGGTTCAGGTGTTGACCAAGCGCCTGACCCCCGGCCTGGCCGCCTACGTGGTCCTGATCGGGGTGGGGCTCCTTTCTCCCCCTCGTTGCGGTTCTTGGATACCTGGCAATCGCGGTCTACTTCATCGTGCCGGTGGGGCTGGTCCGGCATCGTCGGACGTAACGCACTCAGTTCCTGACGCGCGACCGAAGTGCCGCTACGCGGCAGTCAGGCGATGGACGTCCCTTCGGCTGGGAGACCTATCGGTAGTGCCTCGATCCGAGGCTCCACTCACTGGCTGACGACCGCGATACACATACGACGGGACCTGATCCCGGTCAGGTAGTCGGGGAGTCCTGCGAGCCGGAGTGAGTGGGGAGGAGTGCCACCTTGCCCCCGGGATGCCGGCCGCGGAGGAGCTCGGCCGCGTCCAGTGCTCGCTCGAGCGGGTAGGTGCGTGCCATCGGGACCTCGAGCCGTCCCTCGGCGGCCAGCCGCACCAGGTCTGCGCGCACCCCGTGGCGGTAGGCCGCGCTCTCCGGCATGTCGCCGCCGATCACCCGGATCCCCACCTCGGCGCCACGCCGCTTCGCGGCGATCGTGACGACTCGGGCACGTTTGGCCACCAGCTCGGGCTCACCGAGGGCAGCGCGGTCACCGTGCTGGTCAAGTCGACCGACGTCATGCTGGCCGTCGAGTAGACCGTCACCCGCGCTCCCGCGCCGGACGGCGTCCCAAACTTGCTCTGACAACATGAAGGGTTGTGCATGGAATTGCGGTGTCGACCGCCCATCGATTGCCGACGAATGTCAGCGAGCCACTTGCGCCCCATCATCCGGAAGCGATGATCTCCGCCCCAGTCGCGCGCATGGGATCGTTCAGTCCGGGTGCTGCGAGGTTCGTAAACGGGTCTAGCTTCGTCACGGGTGTGCGCCGTAGATGTGCCGTCCGTGGCCAGAAGGTCGACATGTCGAAGTTTCTTGGCTGGTGTGCATGAACATCGCCCTGGCCATTGTGGCCGTCATCATCGCGACTGCGGTCACGGTTACGGCGATGCTTCTGGTGCGCAGACGGGCGCCCGAGGGCAGCTACTTCAGTGACGGTGACCGTGCCTCGGGCGTGTTCGGTGTCCTGGCCACCGGCTTCTCAGTGTTGCTCGGTTTCATCATCTTCCTCGCATTCTCGTCCTACGACGAGTCGCGATCGGGCGCCGAAGCCGAGGCGACGATCGTCGCGCAGCAGGTCCAGACGGCCCAGTACTTCCCGAAGCGGCACGAAGGCAACGCTCACCGGCGAGCTGGTGTGCTATGCGCGATCCGTGGCGGGCGCCGAGTGGGACGCTCTGGATGCGGGGACGCTGGGCGACTCGATCAACCCGTGGGGGGCGGAGATGTTCCGAACCATCTCGACCGTTAAGCCTCAGACAGCGACCGAGCAGTCGGCCTACGACCGTTGGATGGACCAGACCCTCAACCGCCAGCAGGCTCGCACCGACCGGGTCCACGGCGCGCAGGGCATCATTCCGCTTCCGTTGTGGTTGGTCCTGTTCGCCATCTCGGCGGTGATCTTCGTTTACATGCTGTTCTTCGCCGACTCGGCCGAGGGCGCCGTGACCCAGGGCGTGTCTGATGGGAAGCGTCACGGTTGTCATCGCGCTGTTGCTGATGCTGTTGATGTTCTTCGACCACCCGCACGGTGGCGGAGTGGGCCGGCTGCAGCCGACCGCGATGGAGCGAACGATGCGGCTGATCGACTACCTAGCTCGACGTAGCAGGGACTCAACGTGACCCCTCCCTGCGATCAGCGTGGCACCGCGCGCTGACGACGGCCGGCGGAGCGCGGCCGCGACTGGCAGGAGATCATCGCCACCGCGTTGCTGGTGGTCGCGCCCTCGGCACGTCGTGGAGCAGCTACCAGGCCACCCGATGGAACGGTGAGCAGGCCGAGGCGGCGAGCCGACCAACGGCCATCCGGATCGAGGCATCGCGGGCGCAAGGCCTCGGTCAGGCCGCAGACCCAGGTCGATGTCCCCACCTTCATCGCCTGGGCTGATGCGGACCGACGCGGCGACAAGGAGCGGCGCCGACTTCTACCATCGATCGCTTCCGTGCCGAGTTCAGCCCGCCACCGAGGCCTGGCCGACCACCGACCGTTCGAGAACACGTCCACGCCACCGACCCCCTTCGTGATGGAGGAGTATCAGGTCGCGTCTCGGGAAGTGGCGGCGACCCTTGACGCCGCGGCGGAGGCGTCGGCGCCCAAGGTGACCGGGACATCCTGCGGGTGAGCAAGTACGTGCTCACCCGTCGCTGTCAGGACAACGACCTTGGAGGCATTTACCTCGCCGGCTGTCGCCGCAGTCACGTGCAGGTCACTTCGGTGTCAGCTCGGCGGACGATTGCGAAGGCACGTCCTGGTGTGTTCCATGGTCGGTGTGCTCGGCGACCGCGATGCGTCGGAGCAGCTCAAAGCCAATCGCTGCCAGCGCGGGCAGCACGATCACGCCCAGCGGCCGGCGAAGGGCGGGCGTCGGGCCCCACCACACGACGAGGAGGAACAAGCCAGCTAACGCGGTCCAGGCGAGCCCAACCCGTTCCTGCATGGATCGGCTTGACCCGCGTTCGGGCATCCGTCGCCATCCGCGTCCCGCCCTTTAGCCGGACCGCCCAGGTGTGATCTCGCAGTGAGATGTCCGACCATTCGTATGCCCACGTTCAGTCCTGAACTCTCAATTTGAACGCCTGCCGATGGGTTCAAGGGAACAGGCCGCCGTCAGCGGCACCGGTGAGTTTCAGCGCTCTCGGCAAGTACGAGGCGGGCATGCAGGCAGGGAGCGGGATCGGCATGCCGGTGGTGCAGGACCGAGGGCTCGACCTCCTCCACCGTCTGCATCAGGGTGCGCTCGCCCCGCGCCAGGCGGTCCATCCCCGATCGCCAGAGGGAGGATCGGTGCGCGGGAATCGCGATATGGCGGCTCTGATGTCGCCACCAGGCGCGGTTCGCGGGGATCCTCGACAAACCGCTGACGTTCGGTCCCCGTCCTGACCGGCGGGGATCGACGGCGGTTATCCTGGAGACGGACCTCGGGCCACATCCATCGGTTCCGCCTCCTGGCTGGCTGCGCCGCCTAGAGTCGTGGCATGAGCGAGATGAGCATGAACAAGGTGATCCACGGCGCTGTTCGGCGCGACCTGGACAGGTTCATCGCCGCACTGGACACGTTCCCGCCGGGCGACGTGACGAGAGCACGGCAGCTCGGGGCCGCATGGGAGAACTTCGACGACCAGCTCACGTACCACCACGAGGGAGAGCACGCCATCGCGTGGCCGGCGCTTGAGTCGGTAGGAGTGAGCAAGGAGCTCTTGGCCACGATGGACCTCGAGCACGAGTCGATGGCCGCAGCGTTGGCCGAGGCCGGCACGGCGATCGGCGAGCTCAAGCGGACGGCCGGTCCCGAGCAGGCCACAGCCGCATTGGCCGCGTTCCGGGCGTTGAAGGCGGTGACCGTGGCGCACCTCGACCACGAGGAGGCCGAGATCGAGGATGTCTATCTGGCCAAGCGGGACACGCCGGAGCTGAAGGCGATGGGCAAGGCGTTCGGAAAGGTCAGCCCAGCTCGAGGCGGGCGGTTCTTCGCCTGGCTGCTTGACGGTGCCTCACCGGCAGAACGAGACGCAGTGGCCCGAGAAGTGCCCGGCCCGGTGGTCACCGTCCTCGGCGGGATCTTCGGACGCGGCTACCGCAAGAACGTCGCGCCGGTCTGGAAGGGCTAGCCACCCAGCGAGCCACCGAGGGAATCGAGGCCACCCTTCATCCGTGGCCGTTCGTGGTCATCGCCGAAGTGATCCTTGCCGCACCGCTGACATCGCTTGTACGGCGAACCGTCCTCCGTTCGTTCCTGGTGCCAACGGTGCCGACCGAGCCGGCAGGAGAGGTTCATCACCATGGCTTGAGAGTTCACCCGGGGCAGGTGGCGGTCAAGCGCGCTGTCGGGACCGCCACTTCGCAGGAGCCTGGCGGCGTCGTGCGAAGGCGAGTTCCATGACGCCGCCGTCGTCATGGCGAACGCGTAAGGGTCGAGCTAGGTGCACGCCCAGCTGTTGCTGTCCCGGCCGCCGAGGCCGCACCTGCGGAGCGGCGCGGTGTACCGAGCGCCCGACGCCCCCGCCGGGTGGGGGACCTGGCGGGGGCGTGCGGTGACGCCGACGCCCCGCCGAGTGGGGGGCACGTGGCGGGGCGTGGCGGGACGCCGACGCCCCCGCCGAGTGGGGGGCACGTGGCGGGGGCGTAGCGGTGATGCGGCGCAAGCACCAGAGTTCCGTGGGGACGGAGGGTGCCTACAGGTCTCGATGATGCCGGACGATCGGCCATCGTCCGGTATGCCGGCGGTCAAGCCTTGGGCGGCGTGTCGCGCGGACGCGTCATCCGGCGCCGCGGCGGCTGGTTCGGTGATGCTGAGGTGTCATCGGGAACGGTGGGCTCGTCGAGCGACGCCACCGGTGCCGCTCTTCACCGTGCCGAGCAACACCGGCTACCTCGTCTACAGCGATGGCTTTGGGGTCAAGGTGAGCCCAACGTCCTGGACAAAACATGTGACTCTCGTCATATAAAGGACAGATGACACAGAGCACAGCTGAGGCCACCTTCACCATCCAGGGCTGGGACGAGCAGCCGTTCGCCGAGCGCGAAGGCAGCGGCAAGCTGACCCAGGCAGCGGTGCAGCAGCAGATCACCGGGGACATCGAAGGCAGTTCCGACGTGCGGTGGCTGATGGCCTACACGGCGGACGACCGGGCCGAGTTCGTCGGCGTTCAGGTCGTCGAAGGCAGCATCGCAGGCAGGGAAGGGGCCTTCGTCCTGCGCAGCCTCGGGACCTTCGACGGCAAGCAGGCCGTCGGCGACCTCACCGTGGTCGACGGCTCCGGCACCGGCGCCCTCCGCGGCATCACCGGCACCGGCCGCTTCGTCGCCCCGATGGGCGACACCGCCACCGTCACGCTCTCCTACGACCTCGGCTAGCGGAAGCGCCGGAACGTCGGGCATCGCAAGCGCGCAGCGCACCGGACCTCGGCCGACGATGACCGGATCCAGCAACCCGGCCAGCCCGGCTGGGGACGAGCCGAGAACGACGGAGCCGAGAACGACGACGGCCTCGCCCGGGCGGCGAACATCGTGGGGGCGCTGGCGCTCGTCCTGACCGACCGGATGACCGAGGCGGCCCAGGCGGCAGCCGACAGCTCCGTCAGCGGCGCGGTCGCGCTGTCCGCCCTGGAGCAGATCCTCCGCGAGCCGCGGATCGACCTCCTCCGTCAGGTGCTCGGCCTGACTCACTCGGGCGCGGTACGGCTGGTGGACCGGCTCGAGCAGGCGGGGCTCGCGGAGCGCGGCCCGGGCCAGGACGGTCGCAGCACCACGGTGCTGCTCACCGCCGCCGGCCGGCGGGCCGCCGCTGCGGTCACCGAGGCACGTGCCGCCGCGCTCGAGGACGCGATGGCCGCACTGGACGCCGCCGAGCAGCGCCAACTCGCCGAGCTCGCCGGGCGGGTGCTGGTGGGACTCAAGAGGGGAGCGGGCGCGACCCGCTGGACCTGCCGGCTCTGCGACACCACCGCCTGCGGGCGCGCCGCCGGACGCTGCCCGGTGGCCGGACCCGACCCGCCTACCTGGTGACCCGTCAGGCTCGGTCCCGCCCCCTGTTTCCTCGGTGAGTACATACCGGACGAATGGGTAGGGACCGTGACACACGTCACACGGAGGTGGCCGGGCCATGACGTCCTTCCTCGACCGCGAGAGCACCGTCGCCCCACCCGGGTACCGGCGATGGCTCTTCCCCGCGTCCGCCCTCGCGGTGCACCTCTGCATCGGCGAGGTCTACGCGTTCAGCGTCTTCAAGACGCCGCTCGTCGACCACTTCGGGTCGAGCCTGACGGCGATCGGGGCCATCTTCAGCATCTCCATCGTGATGCTCGGCCTGTCCGCCGCGGTCCTCGGGACCTGGGTCGAGCGCAGCGGGCCGCGCAAGTCGATGCTGGTTGCCGCCCTGTGCTGGTCGGTCGGCTTCCTGGTCGGCGCGCTGGGCGTGGCGACCGACCAGCTCTGGGTGGTCTACCTCGGGTACGGCGTGATCGGCGGCATCGGGCTCGGCATCGGCTACATCTCGCCGGTGTCGACACTGATCAAGTGGTTCCCGGACCGCCCCGGTCTCGCGACCGGTCTCGCGATCATGGGCTTCGGCGGCGGGGCCCTGATCGCCTCGCCACTGTCCACCCGGCTGCTCTCGACGTACGGCGGCAGCGGCACCGACGGCATCGCCGCCAGCTTCGTGACGCTCGGGCTGCTCTACCTCGTGGTGATGACGCTGGGCGCCCTCACCGCGCGCGTCCCACCGGACGGCTGGGCCCCGGAAGGGTGGACGCCGCCGACGGAGAACGTCGGCATGCGCACCACGGGCAACGTCACCGCGGCCAACGCGATCCGCACCCGGTCGTTCTGGCTGCTGTGGGTCGTGCTGTTCTGCAACGTCACCGCCGGCATCGGCATCCTCGAGCAGGCCTCGCCGATGATCCAGGACTTCTTCGGCTCGGTCGACGTGGAGTCCGCCGCCGGCTACGTCGGCCTGCTGTCGCTGGCCAACATGGCGGGCCGGTTCGTCTGGTCCTCGACGTCCGACGTGATCGGGCGCAAGCCGACCTACGCCGGCTACCTCGGCATCGGGGCGCTGTGCTACCTCGGCGTCGCGCTGGCGGGCACCTCGTCCATCGGCCTCTTCGTCGCCCTGACCGCGCTGATCATCAGCTTCTACGGCGGTGGCTTCTCCACCGTCCCGGCGTACCTGAAGGACCTCTTCGGCGGCCTGCAGGTCGGTGCCATCCACGGGCGGCTGCTCACCGCCTGGTCGGCCGCCGGCGTGGCCGGCCCGCTGATCGTCAACCGGATCGCTGACAACCGGATCGCCGCCGGCGCCGAAGGTGCCGCCCTCTACCGGCCGTCGCTGCTGATCATGGTGGGCGTGCTGATCGTCGGCTTCGTCGCCAACCTCGGCATCCGCGCCGTCGACGACCGCTACCTGGAGGAGCCGGCCGTCGACACCACAAAAAAGACACTGCTGACCGCGAGTTCGACCTGCGCGGCAGCAACGCTCGGGAAGGAGCCCGCCGATGAGCGCGCCGACCTCGACCTCGGCCGACCGAACGCTGTCGACAGCCGACCGGCTCGCGGCCCCGCTGGCGATGCTGCTCTGGGTGCTGGTGCTCGCCGGGCTGACCTACGGCGTCCTGTCGACCCTGAGCAAGGTCGTGGCGCTGTTCTCCTGAGCCGACCGGCGACCAGGTGTGCCTACGATCGCAGCGTGGCGACACGTGCAGCGCGGCCGGTCCCCGGCGCGGTGACGGCTGCCGGGCTGGTCCTGGCCGGTGGGCGGTCGTCCCGGATGGGTGCCGCCAAGGCATCGCTGGAGTGGCACGGCTCGACGCTGCTGCGCCGCACCTGCGGGGTGCTGCACCGCGCCGGGCTCGGACCGGTCGTCGTGGTGCGCGCTCCGAGCCAGGACCTGCCGCCGCTGCCCGACCAGGTGGAGGTGGTCGACGACCCGATCGAGGGGCGCGGCCCGCTGCAGGGCATCGCGGTCGGGCTGGCCGCGGTCGCAGACCGCGCCGAGGTGGCCTTCGTCTGCTCGACCGACCTGCCGTTCCTGCACCCCGAGCTGGTACGCCGGGTGCTGCGCCCGTTCGGGGACCCGGGCACCCGCCAGCAGCTCGACGTGGTGCTGCCGGTGGCCCGCGGCTACCCGCAGCCGCTCGCCGCGGCGTACCGGACCCGGCTGGCGCCGAGGGTTGCCGCGCTGGTGGCCGCCGACCGGCTGCGCCCGGCTTTCATCTTCGACGACGCGACGGTGCTCCGGCTGGACGACCAGGCGCTGCTGACCGACGCCGCGTTGCAGGCGGCCGACCCCACGCTGGAGTCGGTGGTCAACGTCAACGACCGGGCCGAGTACGAGGCTGCGCGGGCCCGCGCCGCGCCCGAGGTGACCGTCGAGTGCTTCGGGGTGCTCGCCTCGCGGGCCGGCCGCGGGCCGCGCCGGCTGCGGGCGGCAACTGTCGGCGCAGCGGCCCGGGCGGCCGGGCTCACCCTCGACCGGCACGTCCTGGCCGCGGTCAACGGCGACCAGACGAGCCGGGACGCCGACCTGCCGCTGATGCCCGGCGACAGCGTCGCCTTCCTCTCTGCGGACGCGGGGGGATGATCCGATGACCGGGGTGGACGCGGAGGCCCGCGCGGTGACCGACGACCGACCAGAAGAGCCGCCGGTGCGGGCCGTGCCGGGCGGCTACTTCGGCCGGGCCCTCGTGGTCGACGTCACCGACGGCACCAGCCGGGTGGTCGAGCTGTCCGGCACGGTGCTGCGCGAGCACCTCGGCGGCGCCGGCCTCGGCGTGCGGCTGCTCACCGACCTGGCCCCGGCCGGGGTCGACCCGCTCGGCCCCGAGGCGCCGCTCGCCTTCGTCTTCTCGCCGCTGGTCGGCACCCCGCTGACGACCAGCGCGAAGTTCGCCGTCGTGGCCAAGTCACCGCTGACCGGCATGCTCACCGACGCGTTGGCCTCCAGCCACTTCGCCATCGCCGGGAAGCTCACCGGTCATGACGCGATCGTCGTCGTCGGTCGCGCGGCGCGACCGAGCGTGCTGCTCATCGACGGCGGCGACGTGCGGCTCGAGCCCGCGGACACCGAGACCGGGCGGTCCGCCGCCGACACCGAGGCATCGGTCCGCGAGCGGTTCGGCCGGGCCTTCAAGGTGGCAGCGATCGGGCCCGCGGGGGAGCGGGGAGTGCGCTACGCGACGCTCTCCCACGACGGCCGGCACGCCGGGCGCGGTGGGCTCGGCGCGGTGCTCGGTGCGAAGAACGTCAAGGCAGTCGGCGTGCGACCGCGCACCAAGGTGGCCCCGGCCGACCCCGCCGGCGTGGTTGCGGCCGCCAAGGACCTGCGGGCCCGATCGTTCGGTGCGGCGACCGCGAAGTACCGCGAGCTCGGCACCCTGGCGAACCTGCTCGCCTTCAACGCCCTGTCGACGCTGCCCACCCGCAACTTCCGGTCTGCGACCTTCGAGGGCGCGCCGGCGCTCGCCGCCGAGGAGCTCGCCGAGCTGCGCAGCACGACCCGCAACAGCTGCGCGTCCTGCAGCATCGGCTGCGAGCACATCTACGCGCTGTCGACCCGTCGCGGCGGGGGCACGATGCGCGTCGAGTACGAGAACGTGTTCGCCCTCGGGCCGATGTGCGGGGTGTCCGACCCCGACGACGTCCTCGAGGCGAGCGCCCGGTGCGACGAGCTCGGCATCGACACCATCTCGGCCGGCGGCACCATCGCGTGGGCCATGGAGTGCGCCGAGCGCGGCCTGATCGATGCTCCGTGGCTGCGCTTCGGCGACGGCCGCGGCCTGCTGCGGGCGCTGGACGAGATCGGCGCCGGCACCGGGCTGGGGCCGCTGCTCGCCCTCGGCTCGCGGGCCGCCGCCGAGCGGGTGGGCCAGGGGTCGCTCGCCTTCGCCCCGCAGGTCAAGGGGCTCGAGCTCCCCGGCTACGAGCCCCGGTCGCTGCACGCGATGGCCCTCGGTCTGGCGGTCAACGCACGGGGCGCCGACCACAACCGGTCGGGCGCCTACGAAGCCGACCTCGCCGGCGACCTCGACCGGCTCGACGGCGGGGCGAAGCACGTCGCGGCAGCGGTCGAGACCGAGGACCGCGCCGCCGTGATGGACTCGATGATCCTGTGCAAGTTCCTGCGCGGCGTCTTCACCGAGGTGACCGACGACAACCCGCGCGGTGAGCCGTGGGCCGAGTGGGCCCGGCTGCTCGCGCTGGTCACGGGATGGGACGTCGACGCCGCCGAGCTCCGGGCCACCGCCTCCCGGATCGTGCTGGCCAAGCGGGCGTTCAACGAGCGCGAAGGATGGCAGCCGGAGGACGACTGGCTGCCGCCCCGGCTGCTCGAGGAGACGCTGGAGATGGGGTCCGGGCGCACCGCCCGGCTGACTCCCGAACGGCTGCGCGCGATGGTGGACGGCTACTGGTCGGCGCGCGGGCTCGACGCGCACGGCCGGCTGCCGGCGCCGGACGTCGGGACAGCCGACCTGGACACACCGGCGTACGACGGGACAGGGTGACGCCGTGACGACGATCGGGCTGCACAGCGGCGTCGACGCAGCCGGCCCCGCAGGACCGCCCCGGCCCGCCACCGTCGAGGTGACCATCGACGGCCGGTCGCTCACCGTTGCCGAGGGCACCACGATCTGGACGGCGGCCCGCGACGCCGGCATCGACATCCCGGTGCTCTGCCACGACGAGCGGATGGACCCGGTCGGGGTGTGCCGGATGTGCGTCGTGGACGTCGGCGGCCGGGTGCTGGCCGCCTCCTGCGTGCGGCCGTGCGAGGACGGCATGGCGGTGACGACGACCTCGGAGGACATCGAGCGCAGCCGGGCCACCCTGACCGAGCTGCTGCTCGCCGACCAGCCGCCCCGGGAGCGGGACCCGAAGCAGACCACGACCGGTGACAACCTGCTGCTCGCGCTCGCCGACAGGTACGCCGTGACGGCCGGTGCGCTGCCGGCTCCCGCGTCGTCCCGGGGCACCGACGTCAGCAACCCCGTCATCGCGGTCGACCACGACTCCTGCATCCTGTGCGACCGCTGCGTGCGGGCCTGCGACGACCTGCAGGGCAACGACGTCATCGGCCGCAGCGGCAAGGGCCACGCGACGCGGATCGCGTTCGACCTCGACGACCCGATGGGTGGGTCGTCCTGCGTGACGTGCGGGGAGTGCGTGGCCGCCTGCCCGACGGGGGCGCTGACCAACAAGCCGATCCACGACGTGCCGATCCGGCCGCGCAGCGAGCTCGACCAGGTCGACAGCGTCTGCCCCTACTGCGGCGTCGGCTGCACCCTCACCTACAACGTCGACCGGGAACGCGGCGCGATCGCGTTCGCGGAGGGCCGTGACCAGCCCGGGTCGCAGGGTCGGCTGTGCGTCAAGGGCCGCTACGGCTGGGACTACGCCGCCTCGCCGCAGCGGCTGACCGTGCCGCTGATCCGGCGCGAGGACTCCTACCCGAAGGGTCCGCTCTCCGGCGACGTCCGCGGCGACGACATCACGGCCGGCGGCCGGCGCCGCAAGCCCGGCGGGCTGGTGCCCTACGACGAGGTGCTGCCGCACTTCCGGGAGGCCAGCTGGGACGAGGCCCTCGACCTCGTCGCGCGGCGGCTGCGCGAGGTGCATGCCGAGCGCGGACCGGACGGCATCGCCGGCTTCGGGTCGGCCAAGTGCTCGAACGAGGAGGCCTACCTCTTCCAGAAGCTGCTGCGCACCGCCTTCACGACGAACAACGTCGACCACTGCACCCGGCTCTGCCACGCCTCGAGCGTCGCCGCGCTGTTCGAGGGCATCGGCTCCGGGGCGGTCTCCACGACGTACGGCGACGTGGTGAACGCCGACGTCATCATCATCACCGGCAGCAACGCCACCTCGAACCACCCGGTCGCGTCGTCCTTCTTCAAGCAGGCCCGGCGCAACGGCACCACCGTCGTCTACGTCGACCCGAGAGCCGACAAGCTCGCCGACCACGCCGACATCTACTGCCAGCTCAAGCCCGGCACCGACGTCGCGTTCTACAACGCGGTCATGCACGAGGTCATCGAGCTCGGCCTGGTCGACACCGCGTTCGTCGCTGCCCGGACCAGCAACTACGAGGAGCTGGCCCGGACCGTCGCCGACTACCCGCCGGAGCGCGGCGAGCAGATCACCGGCGTGCCCGCCGACGTGATCCGCAGAGTCGCCCGGGTCTGGGGGGAGGCGTCCGCCGGCATCATCTTCTGGGGCATGGGGATCTCCCAGCACACGACCGGCACCGACAACTCCCGCTGCCTCATCGCGCTGTGCGCCATCACGGGCAACGTCGGCAAGCCCGGCGCCGGGCTGCACCCGCTGCGCGGGCAGAACAACGTGCAGGGCGCGTCCGACTCCGGGCTGATCCCGATGTTCCTGCCGGACTACCAGTCGACCGACGACCCGGCGGTGCGGGCCCGGTTCGAGCAGGCGTGGGGCGCGCCGCTGGCACCCCGTCGCGGTCAGACGGTGACCGAGATCGTGCACTCGATCCTCGAGGGTGGTCCGGCCGGCGGTCCCGGCGTCGGGGCGATGTACATGATGGGTGAGAACCCGTTCCTGTCCGACCCGAACACCAACCTGGTGCGGAAGGCCCTGTCGGCCCTGGACTTCCTCGTCGTCCAGGACATCTTCGTCACCGAGACGGCCGAGTTCGCCGACGTCATCCTGCCGGCGACGTCGTACCTCGAGAAGGACGGCAGCTACACGAACACCGACCGCCGGGTGCAGCGCGGGCGAACCGTGCTGCCGCCGCCCGGCGACGCCCGCGAGGACTGGTGGATCACCCAGGAGGTCGCCCGGCGGGTCGGGCTGGACTGGACCTACGCCTCGCCGCAGGAGGTCTTCGACGAGATGGTCGGGCTGATGCCGAGCTACCGCAACCTCAGCTGGGACAACCTCGGGCCGACCGGAAAGCTCTACCCGAACGACGACCCCGAGCACTCCGACGGCACCGTGGTGATGTTCGACGAGCGGTTCAACACCTCCGACGGGCTGGCGCACCTGGTGCCGGCCGAGTGGCTGCCGGCCAAGGAGCTCCCCGACGCGGAGTACCCGTTCGTGCTCAACACCGGCCGGTTGCTCGAGCACTGGCACACCGGCTCGATGACCCGCCGGTCGTTCGCCCTGGACACGATCGCGCCGCGGGCCGAGGTGTACGTGCACCCCGACGACGCGCGCACCCTCGGGCTGATGGACGGCGGGCTGGCCAGGGTGCGGTCCCGCCGCGGCGAGATCGAGCTGCATGTCCGCGTCTCGGAGCGGGAGGGCCGCGGAAACGTGTTCGTGCCGTTCCACTTCCGGGAGGCGGCGGCCAACCTGCTGACCATCGACGAGATCGACCCGGTCGGGAAGATCCCGGAGTTCAAGTTCTGCGCCGTCGCCGTCGAGGCGGTCGCACCGGCCCCGGTCGGCCTGCCGTGACCGACCTCGGGATGCCCGCGGTCCGGCGAACCCGGGCACCCGGCGCCGAGGCGCGGGCCGGCCGGTTCCCGGGCCCGAGCCTGATCCCGGCCCTGCACGCGATCCAGCAGCGCCGTGGCTGGCTGCCGCGCGAGGAGCTGGTGGCACTGGCCCGGGACACCCGGCGGCCGCTCTACGAGGTCCAGGGGCTGGTGAGCTTCTACCCGCACTTCCGCACCGAGCCGCCGCCGACGGTCTCGCTGCACCCCTGCCACGACCTCTCCTGCTGGCTGCGCGGCGGCGAGGACCAGCTGGCCGCGCCTGCACGAGCGGTACGACGACGACCCCGACGTCGAGCTGCGCGAGGTCTCCTGCCTGGGCCGCTGTGACGTCGCGCCCGCGGTCGCCGTCGACGAGCACCCGGCGGCGGTCGAGCTGGCCGTGGAGATGGTGGAGGCCGCCCGGACCGGGGCGGCGGTGCCGACCCAGCGGGCCGCCGTCGAGTCCGGCCGGCAGGAGCCCTGGCCCAACGACCCTTATCCGCCGGGCGAGCCGCGCTACCAGGTGCTGCGCGAGCTGCTGGCCGGCGACCGGACGCCTGACGCGCTGGTCGCCACCCTGGTGGAGTCCGGGCTGCGCGGGATGGGCGGTGCCGGCTTCCCCACCGGCAAGAAGTGGCAGCTCGTCGCCGACCAGCCGCCGGGCACCCGGTACGTGGTCTGCAACGCCGACGAGTCCGAGCCGGGCACGTTCAAGGACCGGCAGATCCTGGCCGACCAGCCGCACCTCGTGATCGAGGGGCTGCTGCTCGGCATGGTGGTGGTCGGCGCCGAGGAGGGCTGGGTCTTCGTCCGGCACGAGTACGGCCCCGAGATCGACCTGCTGCGGGCCGAGCTCGACCGGCTGCGCGGCGACGGGCTGCTCGGCGACGACGTGCTCGGCTCCGGGCGCCGGCTGTCGGTCGAGGTGTTCGTGTCTCCGGGCGGCTACATCCTCGGCGAGGAGTCGGCGCTGCTCGAGTGCATGGAGGGCCACCGCGGCGAGCCGCGCAACAAGCCGCCGTTCCCCGGCGTGCACGGCCTGTGGGGGAAGCCGACGCTGATGAACTCGGTCGAGACCCTGGCCGACGTACCCGTGATCGCCACCCGCGGTGCGCAGTGGTGGCGGGACCAGGGCGACGGCGACTCGGTCGGCCTGAAGTTCTTCGCGGTGTCCGGCCACGTCGAGCGGCCGGGCGTCTACTGCGTGCCGATGGGCACCACGGTTCGGGCGCTGCTGGACCTCGCCGGTGGCGTCTCCGGCGGCCGGCCGCTGGCCGCGGTGCAGCCGGGCGGTGCGTCGTCGAACTTCCTCGGGCCCGACGGGCTCGACACCCGGCTGGACTTCGACGCTCTCGCCGAGGCCGGGTCGATGCTCGGCTCCGGCGCGCTGGTGGCGATGGCCGAGGGCACCGACCTGCTCGCCGCCGCGACCAACACGCTGCGCTTCTTCCGGGACGAGTCGTGCGGCAAGTGCGTGCCGTGCCGGGTCGGCTCGACGAAGGCGCACGCCCTGATCAGCGCGGCGCTGGCCGGCAGCGACGAGGACGGCTCAGCGGGGCTCCGCGACGGCGAACGCGCACAGGTCCTCGAGCTGGAGCGCACCCTGCGCACGACGTCGATCTGCGGCCTGGGCCAGGTCGCCCTCGGCCCCGTCGTCAGCGCGCTCGGCCTGCAGCGCGGCGGCGCCGTCGCCCGGCCGCAGCCCAGGGACCGAGCGGAGTGACCGCACCCGCATGAGCCCCGGCCGCGAGTTCTTCTCGACCGTGACCGTCGACGCCGCCCTGCAGCTGCTGGCCGAGCCGCGCACCACGCCGGTCGAGCGGGTGCCGACCGGTGCAGCGCTCGGCCGTACGCCGTCCGCCCCCGTCTGCGCGACCGGCGCGCTGCCCGGGTTCGCCCGCTCGACCGTCGACGGGTTCGCCGTCCGAGCCGCCGACACCTTCGGCGCCTCGGAGGCGGTGCCGGCCTACCTCGACGTCGTCGGCTCGGTGGCGATGGGCCGCCCCGCCGAGGTGGCGGTCCGCGCGGGCGCGGCGGTCGCCGTACCCACCGGGGGAGTGCTGCCCGACGGCGCGGACGCGGTGGTGATGGTCGAGCACACCCAGGAGACGGTCCCGGGCACGGTGGAGGTGGTGCGACCGGCCGCCCCCGGTGACGGCACCGTGCGGGCCGACGAGGACGTGACCGCCGGGGCGCTGCTGGTACCGGCCGGCCGGCCGTTGCGCGCGCAGGACCTCGGGCTGCTGGCGGCCGCCGGCGTCGTCGCGGTCGACGTGCACCGGCGTCCGCGGGTCGGCATCCTGTCCACCGGCGACGAGGTGGTCCCGCCGGAGACCGCCCAGCTGCGCCCGGGCCAGGTCCGCGACGCGACCGCCACCGCGCTGGCCGGTCTGGTGGTCGGCGCGGGCGGCGATCCGGTGCCGCTCGGCATCGTCGGTGACGACGCCGCCGCGCTGGAGACGGTGCTGCGGGACGCGCTCGACCGGTGCGACGTCGTGGTGGTCTCCGCCGGCTCGTCGGTCGGCGCCCGCGACGAGACGGCCGGTGTGGTGGGTCGCCTCGGCGCCCCGGGCATCCTGTGCCACGGGCTCGCGATCCGGCCGGGCAAGCCGACCCTCCTCGCCGACTGCGCCGGTGTGCCCGTGATCGGCCTGCCGGGCAACCCGCTGTCGGCGCTGGTGGTGTTCCGCCTCGTCGGCGTCCCCGTGGTACGCCGGGTGGGCGGCACCACCGTCGCACCACCCGAGCCGACCGTGCTGGCGCGTGCTCGACCGGCAGGTGGCCTCGCAGACCGGGCGGCTCGACGTCGTGCAGGTCCGGCTCTCCGACGGCCGTCGAGAGCACCTCGGGCCTGGTGGCGAGCCCGCTGCTCGGTGCCTCGGCGCTGCTGTCCGTGCTCACGGCTGCCGACGGCTACCTCGTCGTGCCCGAGGACGCGACCGGCCTGCCCGCGGGCGTCGAGGTCGCCGTGACGCGGTACCGCTAGCGTGCGCCGCTGATGACGACCAGCCCCTTCGTCCACGACGTACCGGCCGCCGAGGCGACCGCGGCCTGGCAACGGGCCCGGGACGCGGCCGGCTGCCCGCAGCGGCTGCCGGCCGAGACGCTGCCGGTCGCGCTGGCCCGCAACCGGGTCACGGCCGCCCCGGTCTGGGCGCTCCGGTCGTCGCCCGACTACGACGCGGCCGCGATGGACGGCATCGCGGTGCGGGCCACCGACACCTACGGCGCGAGCGAGAGCACCCCGCTGCTGCTGGCGCCGGAGGCGTTCGACGTCGTCGACACCGGAGACCCGATGCCCGCCGGGCGGGACGCGGTCGTGATGCGCGAGGACGTGCACCACAGCGGGTCCGGGGCGGACGCGCGAGCCGAGCTGCGGGCGGGCATCGCTCCCTGGACCAACGTCCGGTCGATCGGCGAGGACGTCGCCGCCACCGAGCTGCTGCTCCCGGCCGGGCACCGGCTGCGCCCGGTCGACCTCGCGGCGGCAGCGGCAGCGGGGGTGACCGAGGTCGTGGTCCGGCGGTCGCCTCGGGTCACCGTGCTGCCCACCGGTGACGAGATCCGGCCGGTCGGGACGCCGCTCGGCCCCGGCGAGATCCCGGACACCAACTCGTTGATGCTCGCCGAGCAGGCGCGTGAGCTCGGCGCCGAGGTCACCGTGACCGACGTCGTGCCCGACCAGCCGAGCCTGATCGCGCGTGCGGTCCACGACGCGGCAGCGGTCAGCGACCTCGTCATCGTGCTCGCCGGCTCCAGCGCCGGGCGGGACGACTGGACCGCGCAGGTCGTCGCCGACGAGGGCGTGCTGGCCGTGCACGGCGTGGCGGTCCGGCCGGGGCACCCGGTCGTGATGGGAGTGGTGGACGCCACGCCCGTCCTCGGCGCTCCCGGGTTCCCGGTGTCGGCCGCCCTGACCTTCGACATCTTCGCCGCCCCGCTGCTCGCAGCGCTCGAAGGCGCCGCGCCGCACCGTCGCCAGACCACGACGGCCCGGCTCGCCCGCAAGCTCGCCTCGCCCGGCGGCATGGACGACTGGGTGCGGGTCCGGCTGGGCCTGGTCGCCGGCCGGGTCGTCGCGACGCCGCTGCCGCGCGGCGCCGGGGTGCTCACGTCGCTCGTGCGGGCGGACGGCCTGCTGCTGGTCCCGGCCGGCCTGGAGGGTCGGCACGCCGGAGACGAGGTCGAGGTCCAGCTGCTGCGGTCGCTGCCGGAGATCTCGCGCACCGTGGTGGCGATCGGGTCGCACGACCTGGTGCTGGACCTCGCGGCGTCGACCCTGCGCGAGCGCGACCCGCTGCTCACCCTGGTGTCCTCCAACGTGGGCTCGCTGGGCGGGCTCGCCGCGGTGCGCGACGGGCTGTGCCACGTCGCCGGCTCGCACCTGCTGGACCCCGCGACCGGTGAGTACACGCTGCCCTACCTGGACCGGGTGCTCGGCGCCGGGTGCCGGCGCGGTGATCCGGCTGGTGCACCGGCAGCAGGGCCTGCTGGTCGCGGCCGGCAACCCGCTGGGGCTGACCGGTGTCGAGGACCTGGCCCGGGCCGGCGTCCGCTACGTCAACCGGCAGCGCGGGGCCGGGACCCGGGTGCTGCTCGACCACGAGCTCGGCCGGCGCGGCATCGACCCGGCGACCGTCGACGGCTACGGCCGGGAGGAGAGCACCCACCTGGCGGTCGCCGCGGCGGTGGCCTCCGGCCGGGCCGACGCGGGCCTCGGCATCCTGGCTGCGGCGCGCGCGTTCGGGCTCGGCTTCGTGCCCGTCGCGGAGGAGCCGTACGACCTGGTGACCACGCCCGAGCTGCTGGCCGAGGGCGTCCTCGACCCGTTGCTCGAGCTGCTGGCGGACCCCGCGTTCCTCGCCGCGGTGCAGGCGCTCGGCGGCTACTCCACGGTGGAGACCGGTCGCCGGGTCCGCTGAGTGCCGAGGCCTGCCTGCCACCTCAGACCTCTCCGGGCGAGATTGCGGTCTGGGCGCTGCGGTGCGCCTGCCTCCTCAGACCTGCTCACACGTGGGAGCCGGTTGGTGTCGGTCGGGCCGCCCGCTCCCTCAGACCTGCTCACCTGGGTGGGCGGGGTGGCGTCGGTAGGCCGGCCGGGGCCGGCCCCGCTCCGTCAGACCTGCTCACCAGGGTGGGCGGGTTGCGCAACTTTCGTGAGCAGGTCTGAGGCGTGAGGTGGGGGTGCGTCGGCGCGGGGCCGCAGCTGGCACCGGTCTGATCGGAGCACCTGCCGGTCGTGAGCAGGTCTGAGGCTGAGGTGGGGTCGTCGGCGCAGGGCCGCAGTTCGCGCACCGGTCTGAACGGAGCAGCTGTGCTCGCCATCGGCCGCCTCGCCATCCCGGGCCGCTCTGCTCACACCCGAGTGCAGGTCTGAACGGCCGACCCGGGTCGTCGAGGGCAAGCCCGGCCGGGCAGGAGGCGGGCTGGGGCGAGCGGAGCTCGCCTGCTCACCGCCGTGAGCAGGTCTGAGGACGGGCCGGCAGGGTTGCCCAGTGACCGTCGGTGTCGGCAATACTCAGCCGGTATGTCGCCCCCTTCCCCGAGCCGACGGCTCCAGCGGCCGACCGGTCCGAGGTCCTCGTCCGCTACCTCGACTACTTCCGCGAGGTCCTGCTGGCCAAGCTGGACGGCCTCCCGGACGATGCGCTGCGCACCAGTCGGCTGCCCTCCGGCTGGGCGCCGATCGAGCTGGCGAAGCACCTGACCTTCGTCGAGATGCGCTGGCTCGAGTGGGGCTTCGAGGGCCGCGCCGTCGACGACCCGTGGGGCGACCGCCGGGACGACCGGTGGTACGTCGCGGCCGACGAGCCGACGGAGCACGTCCTGGCCGCGCTGCGCACGCGCGGCGGCCGCAGCGCCGCCATCGTCGCGGCGCACGACCTGGGCGAGATCGGGCAGCCGGGGGAGCGATGGGACGGCGCCGCGCCGCCGACGCTGGAGCGGATCCTGCTGCACCTGCTGCAGGAGTACGCCCGGCACGTGGGCCACCTGGACGTCGTACGCGAACTGGTCGACGGGGTTACCGGCGAGTAGGTTATGGCCCGACGACACCCGCACGACATCGGTGCGTCACCTGGCGCGGTTAGGCTCGGGGTGCCGCCGGGCGCGCCGGCGGGTGCAGAGAAGGGGGTGCGCGTGCCGGGAGTGGCAGGCCCCAGCGACCGCGTGCTGACGCTGCCGAACGCCCTCAGCGTGCTCCGCCTCCTGGGCGTGCCGGTGTTCCTCTGGCTGATCCTCAACGAGTACGACGGCGCCGCCGTGCTCGTCCTGATGGTCAGCGGCTTCACCGACTACCTCGACGGCAAGATCGCCCGGGCCTGGGGGCAGACCTCGAAGCTGGGCACCCTGCTCGACCCGGCCGCCGACCGGCTGTACATCCTCGCCACGCTGATCGGGCTCACGGCGCGCGGCGTCGTGCCGCTGTGGCTGACCCTGCTGCTCGTCGGCCGGGACGTGCTGCTCGCGCTGACCCTGCCGGTGCTGCGGCGGCACGGCTACGGTCCGCTCCCGGTGCACTACCTGGGGAAGGCCGCGACGTTCAACCTGCTGGCCGGCTTCCCGCTGCTGCTGCTCGGGCAGTGGGACAACGCCGCTGGGCGACGTCGCCTACGCCGTCGGCTGGGCCTTTGCGATCTGGGGGACCGCGTTGTACTGGTGGGCAGGCATCCTGTACCTCGTGCAGGTCCGTGACCTCGTGCGCGCGGACCGGCTGCAACCGGCGGGAGGCGCCGGCGTGAAGGCGGTCGTGATGGCCGGCGGGGAAGGCACCCGGCTGCGCCCGATGACCGCCAGCATGCCCAAGCCGCTGCTGCCCATCGTCAACAAGCCGATCATGGAGCACGTGCTCCGGCTGCTCGTCCGGCACGGCTTCACGGAGACCGTCGTCACGCTGCAGTTCCTGGCCAGCCTGGTGCGCAACCACTTCGGCGACGGCGAGGACCTCGGCCTGTCCCTGCGCTACGCGACCGAGGAGACGCCGCTCGGCACCGCGGGAAGCGTGAAGAACGCCGAGCACCTGCTGCGCGACGACACCTTCGTCGTCATCTCCGGCGACGCGCTCACCGACTTCGACCTCACCGACCTGGTCAAGTTCCACCACGACAAGGGCGCCCTCGTCACCGTCTGCCTCACCCGGGTCCCCGATCCGCTCGAGTTCGGCATCACGATCGTCGACGACGACAACCGGGTGCAGCGCTTCCTGGAGAAGCCCACCTGGGGCCAGGTCTTCTCCGACACCGTCAACACCGGCATCTACGTGATGGAGCCCGAGGTCTTCGACCACGTCGCCGTCGGTGAGCAGGTCGACTGGTCGGGCGACGTCTTTCCCGCGCTGCTCGAGGCCGGGCTGCCGGTCTACGGCTACGTGGCGGAGGGCTACTGGGAGGACGTCGGCACCCACGAGTCCTACATCCGCGCCCAGGCCGACGTCCTGAACGGACAGGTCGACGTGGACCTGGACGCCTTCGAGGTGTCCAGCGGCGTGTGGGTCGCCGAAGGCGCCGACGTGCACCCCGACGCCGTGCTGCGTGGGCCGCTCTACATCGGCGACTACGCGAAGGTCGAGGCCGGCGCCGAGCTGCGCGAGTTCACCGTGCTCGGCAGCAACGTGATCGTGAAGTCCGGCGCCTTCCTGCACCGCGCTGTGGTGCACGACAACGTGTTCATCGGGCCGCAGACCAACCTGCGGGCCTGCGTGATCGGCAAGAACACCGACGTCATGCGCGGCGCGCGGGTCGAAGAGGGCGCGGTCATCGGCGACGAGTGCGTCATCGAGGAGGAGGCGATCGTCTCCGCCGGGGTGCGGGTCTACCCGTACAAGAACGTCGAGGCCGGCGCCGTCGTCAGCTCCGACCTCATCTTCGAGTCGCGCAGCCAGCGCCGCCTGTTCGGGCCGCGCGGCGTCAGCGGCATCGTCAACGTCGAGATCACGCCGGAGCTGGTGGTCCGGCTGGCCAGCGCCTGGGCGAGCACCCTGAAGAAGGGCTCGACCGTCGACGACGTCCCGCGACGTGTCACGGGCCGCGCGGGCGCTCAAGCGGGCCGTCATCTCCGCGCTGTCGTCCAGCGCGATCGACGTCGTCGACCTCGAGGTGGTGCCCGTGCCGGTGGCCCGGCTGCACACCGCCCAGACCAACGCGTCGGGCGGCGTCCTGATCCGCACGTCGCCGGGGCAGACCGAGAGCGTCGACATCATCTTCCTGGACGGCGAGGGCGCCGACCTGTCGCAGGCCGACCAGCGCAAGCTGGAACGCACCTTCTCCCGCGGCGAGTTCCGGCGCGCGTTCCCCGGTGAGATCGGCGACCTGATGTTCCCGCCGCGCGTCATGGAGGCCTACACCCTGGAGATGCTGCGGGTCATCGACGTCTCCGGGCTGGCCGAGAACCGGCTCAAGGTCGTGGTCGACACCGGCGGCGGCAGCGCCTCGCTGGTGCTGCCCGGCACTGCTCGGTCGGCTCGAGGTCGACGTGCTCACGGTGAACAACGGCCTCGACGAGGCGTCACCCACCGAGACCGCGGCCGAGCGGGCCGAGGCGCTGCGCCGGGTCGGCCGCCTGGTGGGCTCCTCCAAGGCGGCCTTCGGCGTCCACTTCGACCCGGTGGGCGAGCGCATCGCCCTCGTCGACGAGAAGGGCGCGACGATCGACGACGAGCGGGCGCTGCTCGTGGTCCTGGACCTCGTCGCCGCCGAGTCCAAGGGTGGTCGGGTGGCGCTGCCGGTCACCGCCACCCGGGTGGCCGAGCGGGTCGCGGCGTTCCACGGCGTCGAGATCCGCTGGATCGCCACGACACCGGCGGCGCTGACCGAGGCGGTCGGCGAGCCGGGCGTCGTCTTCGGCGGTGACGGCCGGGGCGGCTTCGTGGTGCCGCAGTTCTCCACGACGTACGACGGCATCGCGACCTTCGTGCAGCTCGTCGGGCTCGTCGCCCGGACCAAGCTCGAGCTCTCCGAGATCGACGCCCGCATCCCGCGCAGCCACGTCAGCCGCCGCTCGGTGCCCACCCCCTGGGCCGCGAAGGGGATGGTGATGCGGGCGGTGGTCGAGGAGGCCGGCACCCGCGCCCTCGACACCACCGACGGCGTCCGCGTCCTGGAGGACGACGGCAGCTGGGTGCTCGTGCTGCCCGACCCGGCCGAGCCGGTGACCCACCTGTGGGCCGAGGCCGCCGACGACGCGTCGTCGACCGCCCTGCTCGAGCGCTGGGCCGGCGTCGTGTCCCGGGCCGAGGCCTGAGCCGACCACCGGCGGTCGCCGCCGCCGAGGGCCCTTCCGGTCTGCGACGATGAGCCTGATGCCCGCTCCCACCGCCGTGCCCGACGAGGACGCCCGACCGCCCCGTCGCGACGACTCGATGCTGCTGCTGCGCGACCTGGTCGAGGACTCGCTGGACGACGGCTACGCCCGGGCGGCCGCCCGGCGGGCCGCGGGCGAGCCCCCTCGACGCCGCGGGGCGTGGGTGCTCACCGCCGGTCTGCTCGCGGTCGGCCTGCTGCTCGCCACGGCGTACCAGCAGACCCGCGACCGCGCGGACTCCGCCGCCCAGGCCCGCCAGGCCCTCGTCGCCGAGGTGCAGCAGCGGAACGCCGCCAACCGGACGGTGCAGACCCGCCTCGACCGGCAGCGGGCGGCGGTGCAGCAGCAGCAGCGGGACGCGCTCGCCCTCACCGGCTCGGGTGCCGCGCTGTCGGCCCGGCTGGCCCGGCTGGAGGCAGCCACCGGCGCGGCGCCGGTCACCGGGCCCGGCATGGTCGTGCGGCTCGACGACGCGTCGGCTGCCGACGGCGCCGACGTCGACCCGCGCACCGACGCCGCCGCGGACGGCCGGGTGACCGACCGCGACCTGCAGACCGTGGTCAACGAGGTCTGGGCGGCGGGGGCCGAGGCGGTGTCGGTCAACGGTCAGCGGCTGACCTCGCTGAGCGCGATCCGGTCGGCCGGGGACGCGGTCCTGGTCGACTTCCGCCCGTTGAACCCGCCGTACGAGATCCGGGCCGTGGGGAGCCCCGACACGATGCGCACGACCTTCGTGGGAGGGTTCGGGGGCAGCTACCTGCAGGTGCTCAAGGGCTACGGCATCTCCTACGCCGTCGAGGACCGCGACCAGATGACGCTGCGGGCGTCGCCCGGCGTGCAGCTGCGCTACGCGGGCCTGCCGGTCCCGACGCCGAGCCCGACCGCCACCGACGCCAAGGATCGAGCACAGTCCACGGATCGAGCACAGTCCACGGATCGAGCACAGTGAGGAGCAGCCCGACGTGATCGCCGCCATCGGCCTGGTCCTCGGCGTCGTCGCCGGGATCTTCCTGGAGCCGACGGTCCCGCTCTGGCTGCAGCCGTACCTGCCGATCGCGGTCGTGGCTGCGCTCGACGCCGTCTTCGGCGGGCTGCGCGCGCTGCTCGACGGCATCTTCGACGACCGGGTCTTCGTGGTGTCGTTCGTCTCGAACGTCCTCGTCGCGGCACTCATCGTCTACCTCGGCGACCAGCTCGGGGTGGGCACGCAGCTGTCCACCGGAGTCGTGGTCGTCCTCGGCATCCGCATCTTCGCCAACGCCGCGGCGATCCGACGACAGCTGTTCAAGGCATGAGCGCGCCGCGCAGTGGCTGGGCCCGGCTGCGGTCGGCGATGCGCCCGCACGCCACCAAGGGGCACCTGCTGCCGGCGGTGCTGTGCGCCGTGCTGGGGTTCGCGGTCGTCGTGCAGGTCCGGTCCACCCAGGAGACCGGGCTCGACGGGCTGCGGCAGTCCGACCTCGTGCGCATCCTCGACGACGTCACCGAGCGGTCGGCCCGGCTGCAGAACGAGGCCCGCGACCTCGAAGAGACCCGCGCGCGGGTCACCAACGGCCGCAACGGCAGCCGGGCCGCCCTGGAGGAGGCGCAGAGCCGGTCGCAGGCGCTGGGCATCCTGGCCGGCACCTTGCCGGCGACCGGGCCCGGCATCGAGCTCACCATCAGCGACCCGCGCGGCAAGGTCGGCTCCGAGGTGCTGCTGGACACCCTGCAGGAGCTGCGGGACGCCGGCGCCGAGGCCGTCGAGATCTCCTCGCTGGACGGGTCCGCGGTGCGGGTGGTCGCCAGCACCTCGTTCGCCGACGCTGCCGAGGCCGGGTCGGGCAGCACGGCCCCGGGACGGGTGGTCGTCGACGGCACCGAGCTGACCTCGCCGTACCGGTTCCGGGTGATCGGGGAGCCGCGCACCCTCGCCGCGGCCCTGGACATCCCGGGCGGGGTGCTCGACGTGCTGCATCAGCGGGAGGCCCAGGGCGTGGTCACCCAGCGGGACGCCGTCACCATCACGTCCTTGCGGGCGGCTCCGTCGCCTCGTTACGCTCGCCCGGCCACGACGCAGCCGGACTGAGAGCGAGCACCGTGATCCCCGAGGACCTGAAGTACACCAAGGAGCACGAGTGGGTCCGCACCGAGGACGACACCGTGCGGGTCGGCATCACCGACTACGCCCAGGAGGCGCTCGGCGACATCGTGTTCGTCACCCTGCCGGAGGTCGGCAGCCAGGTCAGCGCGGGTGAGACGTGCGGCGAGGTGGAGTCGACCAAGTCGGTGTCCGACCTCTACGCCCCCCTCAGCGGCACGGTGGTGGAGCGCAACGACGCCCTGGACGCCGCGCCGGAGCTGGTCAACTCCGACCCGTACGGCGACGGCTGGATGCTCGAGATCCGGCCCGGCGACGACACCCGCGAGGGGCTGCTGGACGCCGCGGCCTACCAGGCCGGCCTCGACAGCTGAGCCCGCCCGACCCGGACCTGCCGGATCCGGTTGACCACGTCACACTGGGGCCGTAGGTTTCCGCAGGACCCGTCGACCTCGACCTGGGGTCGAGGTTGACAGATCGTCCAGTTCGCCACGGCTCGCGTCGTGGCAGGGGAGGCACAGCCGATGCCGTTCTGCACCCAGTGCGGTCACCACAACGCCGATGACGCGCGCTTCTGCTGCAACTGCGGGGCCGCCCTGAAGCCGGCCACCAGCGCCCCGTCACCGGGGGAGACCTCGACCATCACGATCAGCGGCGGGTTCGAGCCCGGCGAGCCGGCCGACAAGTCCGAGGGACTGTCCACCGCCGACGAGGCCGCGGTCGACGCGCTGCCGCCCGGGTCCGCCCTGCTCGTGGTCCAGCGCGGCCCGAACGCCGGCAGCCGGTTCCTGCTCGACTCGCCGACGTCACCACGGCCGGCCGGCACCCGGACAGCGACATCTTCCTCGACGACGTCACGGTCTCCCGCCGGCACGCCGAGTTCGTCCGGACCGACGACGGCTTCAAGGTCCGCGACGTGGGCAGCCTCAACGGCACCTACGTCAACCGGGACCGGATCGACGAGACGGCGCTCGCCGGCGGCGACGAGGTCCAGATCGGCAAGTACCGCCTGGTGTTCTACCCGAGCCACGCAGGGCGACCAGGCGATGACCTCGGCGCTTCCTTCCCGATCGCGGATGAGCATCGGGGAGGTCCTGGCCGAGCTGCGCCCCGACTTCCCGACGTGACGATCTCCAAGATCCGGTTCCTCGAGGCCAAGGGCCTGGTCGAGCCCGAGCGGACGCCGTCCGGCTACCGGAAGTTCTGCCACGACCGACGTCGAGCGGCTGCGCTACGTCCTGCGCACGCAGCGCGACCACTACCTGCCGCTGCAGGGTCATCAAGGAGCACCTCGACGCGATCGACCGCGGCCTGGAGCCGCCGGCGGTCGCCGGGTGACCGGCCACGGGTGCCCGAGCGTCGCGCTGGCCGGCCGACGGCCTGCCGGGCCCGACGTCGTTCTCGCCGCCGCGACCGAGCTGCGGCTGTCCCGCGACGAGCTGCTCAAGACCGCGGACATCGACCGAGCGACCTGCTCGACCGAGCTCGAGGGCTACGGCCTGGTCGCGCCGCCAGGCGCCGGCACCGGCGCGACTACGACGCCGACGCCCTGGTCGATCGCCACCGACCGTCGCGCGAGATGGCGGCCTTCGGGCTCGAGCCCCGGCACCTGCGCGCCGTTCAAGACCGCGGCCGACCGCGAGGTCGGCCTGGTCGAGCAGGTCGTGGCGCCGTTGCTGCGGCAGCGCAGCCCGGAGGCGCAGGCCCGGGCCGAGGAGGTCGCCCGCGAGATCGCGGCGCTCTCGCGTGCGGCTGCACGCGGCCCTGGTCCAGGCCCGGCTGCGCGACGTCGTCGGCCGGTAGCGCGCGCCCGCCGCGCGGGTAGGGTGGCGAACGTGAGCGAGCTCGACGTCGTCGGTGTCCGGGTCGAGATGCCCTCGAACCAGCCGATCGTGCTGCTGCGCGAGGTCGGCGGGGAGCGCTACCTGCCGATCTGGATCGGCGCCGGTCGAGGCCACCGCCATCGCGTTCGCCCAGCAGGGCGTCGTGCCGCCGCGGCCGCTGACCCACGACCTGATCAAGGACGTGCTGCAGGCGCGCCGGGCAGCGAGCTCACCGAGGTCCGGATCACCGAGCTGCGGGACGGCGTGTTCTACGCCGAGCTGGTCTTCGCCAGCGGCGTCGAGGTCAGCGCCCGGCCCTCCGACGCGATCGCGCTCGCGCTGCGCACCGGCACGCCGATCTTCGGCGCCGAGGAGGTGCTCGACGAGGCCGGGCATCGCGATCCCGCGACGAGCAGGAGGACGAGGTCGAGAAGTTCCGCGAGTTCCTCGACCAGATCTCGCCGGAGGACTTCGACGGGCCGCGCGCCGCACGTGATCCGCTCGTCGGCTGGGGGTGAACCTGCACCGAAGGTCGAGACTTGTCCGGACACCGGGCGCGGCGTCGTTGACCCGCCCCCGGGGCAGTGCGTAGCGTCGCTCCAGGAAACGCCCCCGCTGTAGTTCCAGCCGTGTGATCCGCCAGCGCCGCCCCACCGGCCGGCAGTGACCACGGACCTTCCCCCGGAGGCGTGAGACGGAGGTCGGCGTGAGCGACACCAGCTCGACGGGCAGCGTGGCCGGGCACGACCGGGCCGCCCAGGCAGCGCGCCCGCGCGCGGGCCGGCCAGCAGGGTCTGCTCTTCGAGCGACGACCTGCCGCCTGCCCGAGGACATCGGCTACCGCGGCCCGACGGCGTGCTCCGCCGCCGGCATCACCTACCGCCAGCTCGACTACTGGGCCCGCACCGGGCTCGTCGAGCCGACCATCCGCGGCGCCGCCGGCTCCGGCACCCAGCGGCTCTACTGCTTCCGCGACATCCTGGTGCTCAAGGTCGTCAAGCGGCTGCTCGACACCGGCGTCTCGCTGCAGCAGATCCGCACCGCCGTCGCAGCACCTGCGCGAGCGCGGCGTCGACGACCTGGCCCAGATCACCCTGATGAGCGACGGCGCCAGCGTCTACGAGTGCACCTCCGCCGACGAGGTCATCGACCTGGTGCAGGGCGGCCAGGGCGTGTTCGGCATCGCGGTCGGCCGGGTCTGGCGCGAGGTCGAGGGCTCGCTGGCCGAGCTGCCCGGCGAGCGCAGCGGCGCTGCCGGCGACGCCGTCGGCCGGCTGACGGTGTCTCGGACGGGCTGCGGGCGGGGCCACCGTTCCGGCTGCGGCCGGCGACGAGCTGTCGGCCCGTCGGCAGGCCCGCCAGACCGGCTGACCGCAGACCGCAGGCCGCACCGGTCGGCGCGGTAGACTGGGTCCTGCTCACGATCCCGCGTGGGAGAGACCTCTCCGGCCGGTGTGCGACCTCAGCTCTGGAGGCGTGCCGGTCGGCGGGGCGCCGAAGGGGCAACCTCCCCGGAACCTCTCAGGCAGCCAGGACCGCGCGGACGAGGCAGCTCTGGAGCGCCGCGACAGAGGGGGAACCGTACGCCGGCCGCGCGCCGCCGTACGGCTTCCGACCCGCTGGAGGCCCCGTGACCGAGCGAGCGAACGACCCCACCGGCAGCGCCGACGCAGGCAGCCCGACCAGCCCGAGCAGCCTGACCAGCCCGAGCAGCGTGCTCGACGCCAGCCTGCCGTTCGCCGCCGGCACATCGGCCCGGCGCCGGAGGACCAGGCCAAGATGCTCGCGGTGCTCGGCTACGCCTCCCTGGACGACCTGGTCGACGCCGCCGTGCCGGCCTCGGTGCACAGCGACACACCGCTCGCGCTGGACCGCGGGCGGGCCGAGCACGAGGTGCTCGACGAGCTGCGCGCGCTGGCCGCGAAGCAACCAGGTGCTGGTGTCGATGATCGGGCTCGGCTACCACGGCACCGTCACGCCGCCGGTCATCCGGCGCAACGTGCTCGAGAACCCGGCCTGGTACACGGCGTACACGCCGTACCAGCCGGAGATCTCGCAGGGCCGGCTCGAGGCGCTGCTCAACTTCCAGACCGTGGTGGCCGACCTCACCGGCCTGCCGATGGCCGGCGCCAGCCTGCTCGACGAGGGCACCGCCGCCGCCGAGGCCATGACGCTCGCCCGCCGCACCAGCAAGGCGCCCGCCGACGCCGTCTTCGTCGTCGACGCCGACGTGCTGCCGCAGACGCTCGCGGTGATCGGCACCCGCGCCGAGCCGCTCGGCATCGAGGTCGTGGTCGCCGACCTCGCGACCGACGGGCTGCCCGAGCGGCGACGTGTTCGGCGTGCTGCTGCAGTACCCGGGGGCCACCGGCGCCGTGCGCGACCTCGGTCCCGTTGTCGCCGCGGCCAAGGAGCGCGGCGCCCTGGTCGCGGTGGCCGCCGACCTGCTGGCCCTGACCCTGCTGCGCTCGCCGGCCGAGCTCGGCGCCGACGTCGCCGTCGGCAGCACCCAGCGGTTCGGTGTCCCGATGGGCTTCGGCGGACCGCACGCGGCGTACATGTCGGTGCGGCAGGGCCTCGAGCGCCAGATGCCCGGCCGCCTGGTCGGGGTCTCGAAGGACGCCACCGGGCACCCGGCGTACCGGCTGGCGCTGCAGACCCGCGAGCAGCACATCCGTCGCGAGAAGGCGACCAGCAACATCTGCACGGCGCAGGTCCTGCTCGCCGTGGTCGCCGGCATGTACGCCGTCTACCACGGCCCCGAGGGGCTGCGCGCGATCGCCCGCCGGGTGCACGGCTACGCGGTCGCCCTCGCCGGTGGGCTGCGGGAGGGCGGCGTCGAGGTGCGTGCACGACGCGTTCTTCGACACCGTCCTGGCCCGTACGCCGGGGCGCGCGGCCGAGGTCGTCGCCGCCGCGCTGGCACGCGGCATCAACCTCCGGCTCGTCGACGCCGACCGGGTGGGCATCACGACCGACGAGACCACGACCCGGGAGCACCTGGCCGCGGTGTGGGCGGCCTTCGGCATCGACGGCGCCAGCCGACAGGTGACCCAGCCGCCGCGGCCGACCGCCTCGCGACCGCCGGGCAGCTGCCCGACGCGCTGCGCCGGCACGACGACGTGCTCACCCACCCGGTCTTCCACCAGCACCGGTCCGAGACCGCGATGCTGCGCTACCTCCGCCGGCTCGCCGACCAGGACCTCGCCCTCGACCGGTCGATGATCCCGCTCGGCTCCTGCACGATGAAGCTCAACGCCACCGCCGAGATGGAGCCCATCACCTGGCCGGGGTTCGCGGCGATGCACCCGTTCGCGCCGGTCGACCAGGCCCGCGGATACACCGAGCTGATCGACCAGCTCGAGTCCTGGCTGTGCGAGCTGACCGGCTACGACGCGGTCTCCCTGCAGCCCAACGCCGGCTCGCAGGGCGAGCTCTCCGGGCTGCTCGCCATCCGCGCGTACCACCGGGCCAACGGCCAGGACGCGCGCACCGTCTGCCTCATCCCGTCCAGCGCGCACGGCACGAACGCGGCATCCGCGGTGATGGCCGGGCCTCAAGGTCGTGGTCGTCGCCTGCGACAGCGCAGGGAACGTCGACCTCGACGACCTGCGGGCGAAGATCGCGGTCCACCGCGACAGCCTCGCCGCCATCATGGTGACCTACCCGTCGACGCACGGCGTCTTCGAGCAGGACATCTCCGAGCTCTGCGGGCTGGTGCACGAGGCCGGCGGCCAGGTGTACGTCGACGGCGCCAACCTCAACGCGCTGGTGGGCGTCGCGCGGCCCGGCCACTTCGGTGCCGACGTGTCGCACCTCAACCTGCACAAGACCTTCTGCATCCCGCACGGCGGCGGCGGCCCCGGGGTCGGGCCGGTCGGGGTGCGCGCGCACCTCGCGCCGTACCTGCCGAACCACCCGATGCAGGCCGAGGCCGGCCCCGCGACGGGCGTCGGCCCGGTGTCCGCAGCACCGTGGGGTTCCGCCGGCATCCTGCCGATCTCGTGGGCCTACGTGCGGCTGATGGGCGGCGCGGGCCTGACCCGCGCGACCCAGGTCGCCATCCTCAACGCGAACTACCTCGCGGCGCGGCTCGGCCCGCACTTCCCGGTGCTCTACGCCGGCCAGTCCGGCCTGGTGGCGCACGAGTGCATCGTCGACCTGCGACCGCTCACCAAGGAGACCGGCGTCACCGTCGACGACGTCGCGAAGCGGCTGATCGACTACGGGTTCCACGCCCCCACCATGTCGTTCCCGGTGGCGGGCACCCTGATGATCGAGCCCACCGAGAGCGAGGACCTGGCCGAGCTGGACCGGTTCTGCGACGCGATGGTCGCGATCCGCGAGGAGATCGGGCGGGTCGGCTCAGGTGAGCTGGACGCCACCGACAACCCGCTGCGCGGGGCCCCGCACCCGGCGGCGCTGCTCGCCGGGGAGTGGGACCGCGGCTACAGCCGGGCCGAGGCGGTCTTCCCGGCGGGGGTCGAGGCCTCGACGAAGTACTGGCCGCCGGTGGGGCGGATCGACGGCGCCTACGGCGACCGGCACCTGGTGTGCAGCTGCCCGCCGGTGGACAGCTACGCGGACTGACGGGTCTGTCGGTCAGCTGATCGGACGGTCAAGGGGACTCGACGTCGGCCGACCCGGCTGGTGCGGCCGGTCGACGCGGTGGCAGCGACCTGCGGTCAGGCTGCGACGTGGTCGGTGGGGCGGTGCGGGCCGATGACCCGGCCGTCGGGCAGCAGCTCGCCGGTGTCCTCGAAGAGCACGATGCCGTTGCACAGCAGGCTCCAGCCCTGCTCCGGGTGGCAGGAGATGGTGTGGGCGGCCTCCCGGTCGGGAGCCTCCGCGGGCGGGCACTGCGGCTGGTGCGAACACATGGTCTGCGGCTTTCGTCGGCACTCGTTCGGGTGGGGCACCTGCCCCACGAGGGTGTGACCTGGGTCACGGTGAAACTGTCCCGTCTAGTGTCGGTCAGTGCACGGACAACTGGAGCGGTTGGCCGTTCGACACGGGGAAAAGGGACCGAACGTATGAGTTCCCGATCGGCAACGTGATACACGAGGACCGGCGAAAGGCGGACGCGTGAGCCAGGTGGTCTCCGTCGCACCCGCCTTTCCCGGACATCGCTACCCGCAGCAGGACATCACGGACGCATTCGCCGCCGTCGTCCTGCCGGCGGGCACCGACCGCGGTGTCCTGGACCGGCTGCACCGCGCGACGGGGGTGACCCACCGGCACCTGGCGCTGCCGCTGGACGACTACGTGCAGCTGCCCGGCTTCGGCGCCGCGAACGACGCGTTCATCGAGGTGGGCACCCGGCTGGGCGCCGAGGCGATCGGCAAGGCGCTGGCAGCGGTCGGGCTCACGGCGGCCGACGTCGACGTGCTGGTCACGACCTCGGTCACCGGGATCGCTGCCCCGAGCCTGGACGCCCGGCTGGTCCCGGTGCTGGGGTTGCGCCCGGACGTCCGCCGGGTCCCGGTCTTCGGCCTCGGCTGCGTCGCCGGAGCGGCTGGGGTGGCTCGGGTGCACGACCTGCTGCGCGGCGACCCCGATGCGGTCGCGGTGCTGCTCTCCGTCGAGCTCTGCTCGCTGACCGTGCAGCGCGACGACGCGTCGATGGCCAACCTGGTGGGCAGCGGACTGTTCGGCGACGGCGCGGCGGCCGTGGTGATGGTGGGGGAGCGGCGTGCCGAACGCCTCGGGCTCGACGGCCCGCACGTGCTGGCCACCCGCAGCCGGCTCTACCCGGACACCGAGCGGGTGATGGGCTGGGACATCGGCAGCACCGGCTTCCGGATCGTGCTCTCGGCGGGTGTGCCGGAGGTCGTCGAGGAGTACCTCGGCGACGACGTGGCCGCCTTCCTCGGCGACCACGACCTGACGATCGACGACGTGCCGCACCTGGGTCGCCCACCCCGGCGGCCCCAAGGTGCTCGAGGCGATGCAACGTGCCCTCGGCCTGCCGACCTCGGCCCTGTCGCGGACCTGGGACTCGCTGGCGCAGGTGGGCAACCTGTCGTCCTCCTCGGTGCTGCACGTGCTGGCCGAGACTCTCTCCGCCGAGCCGCCGCCGGCCGGCTCGCCGGGGGTGCTGCTCGCCATGGGTCCCGGCTTCTGCTCCGAGCTGGTGCTGCTGCAGTGGTGAGGCAGCGGTTGGTGATGCAGGGGTGACCAGCGACGAGCTGTACGTCGGGCTGGTGCTGCTGGTCGGCCTGGAGCGGCTCGTCGAGCTCGTGGTGAGCGAGCGGAACCGGCGCTGGTCGCTGGCCCGCGGCGGCGTCGAGACCGGCGCCCGGCACTACCCCGCGATGGTCGCGCTGCACGTCGGGCTGCTGGTCGGCTGCGTCGTCGAGGTGACGGTCGCCGGCCGCCCCTTCCTGCCGTGGCTGGGCTGGCCGATGCTCGCGCTGGTGATCGCCTCGCAGGCTGCTGCGCTGGTGGTGCATCGGGACCCTCGGCCGGCAGTGGTGCACGCGGGTGATCGTGGTTCCGGGCCTGCCTGCGGTCACCGGCGGCCCCTACCGGTGGCTGCGGCACCCCAACTACCTGGCCGTCGTGGTCGAGGGCTTCGCGCTGCCGCTCGTGCACACCGCCTGGGTCACGGCTCTGGTGTTCACCGTGGCGAACGCCGTGCTGCTGCGCATCCGCATCGCGACCGAGGAGCGGGCACTCGGCGCGCTCTCCGGCTCGGTGCGGCCCACCGGTCCGCGATGACCGACGTCGACGTCCTCGTCGCGGGCGGCGGGCCGGTGGGTCTCGCCGTCGCGCTGCACGCCCGTGCCGCCGGCCTGAGCGTGACGGTCGTGGAGCCGCGCGGGACCCCGGTCGACAAGGCCTGCGGAGAGGGCCTGATGCCGGCCGCTGTCGCCCAGCTGGCCGCGCTCGGCGTCGCGCCGGAGGGACGGCCGTTCGTGGGCATCCGCTACCTCGCGCCGGGTCGCTCGGTGGCGGCCCGGTTCCGGGCCGGGCCGGGGCTCGGCGTCCGCCGGACGACGTTGCACGCTGCGCTGGTCGCGCGGGCCGCTGACCTCGGGGTCGGCCGGCTCGACGCCGCAGTTCGTGGGGTCGAGCAGGACGCTGACGGCGTCTGCGCGGCCGGCCTGCGGGCCCGGTGGCTGGTGGCGGCCGACGGCCTGCACTCGCCGCTGCGCCGGGCGCTCGGGCTGCAGGCCGGTGCGCCGTCGCCGGCGCGCTACGGGTTGCGCCGGCACTACGCCGTGCAGCCGTGGTCGTCCCATGTCGAGGTGTACTGGGCCGACGACGCCGAGGCCTACGTCACGCCGGTCGGGGAGCGGCTGGTGGGGGTCGCCCTCCTCACCGGCCGGACCGGCACGTCGTACGACGTCCTGCTGGCCGGTTTCCCCGCCCTGACGGCCCGGTTGCGCGGTGCTGAGCCGGCCACCGGCGTCCGCGGTGCCGGCCCGCTGCGCCAGGTGGCTCGCGCACCGCGCGCCGGGCGGGTCCTGCTGGCCGGTGACGCAGCCGGTTACGTCGACGCCCTCACGGGGGAAGGGCTGGCCGTGGGACTGGCGACGGCGCAGGCTGCGGTTGCGGCTCTCGCGGCCGACCGGCCCGAGACGTATCCGCCGGTGTGGCGGCAGGTCACCCGGCGGTACCGCTGGTCGTCGTCCGCGCTGCTGGCGGTTGCGGGTCGGCCGGCGCTGCGGCGACGGCTGGTCCCGGCTGCCGCCGCCCTGCCGTCCGTCTTCGGGCTGGCGGTCGACCACGTCGCCTGACCGGGTGCAGTCGCGGCCTGCGGCCGGCGACGACGCGCCGGGGCGGGGGACGTCAGACCCTGGGCAGGACTCGCCGATCCATGGCACGCTGGGACGGTGGGGAGCAGTGCGGTGACGGTGAGCCGGACGGACGACGCGCAGTCCGCCGCGACGCCGCGTCGCCGGCCGTCGCGCCCGGGGCTGGTGCGTGAGATCGCGCTGCTGGTGGGACTGTTCGTCGTCTACCGGCTGGGTCGGCTCGCCATCACGGGTCACGACGACCTCGCCATCGCGAACGCCTGGCACGTCTGGGACGTCGAGCGCCTGCTGCACCTGCCCGACGAGGAGACCTTCCAGGACTGGGCGCTGCAGTGGCCGGACCTGCTCAAGGGCGCGAACTGGTTCTACGTCTCGGTGCACTTCCCGGTCACGCTGGCATTCCTGGTGTGGGGCTGGTTGCGCCGGCCGCCGGCCGAGTACCGGTGGGCCCGGCAGCTGATCATCACCCTGACCGCGTTCGCCATGGTGCTGCACATGGCGATGCCGCTGGCGCCGCCGCGGATGCTGTCCAGCCTGGGTTTCCTGGACACGATGGCGGTGTTCGGCCCGTCGGCGTACGACGGCGATGTCGCCACGGTCGCCAACCAGTTCGCCGCGATGCCGAGCCTGCACGTCGGCTGGGCGCTGCTCATCGCGGTGGTGGTGGTGCGTACCGCGCACACCAGGTGGCGCTGGCTGATCATCGCGCACCCGGTGCTGACCACCCTGGTCGTGGTGGTCACCGCGAACCACTACTGGATCGACGCCGGTGTCGCCGCACTGCTGCTCGGCCTGGTGCTGCTGGTGACGCCGCGCCCGCCGGAGGTTCCCGGGTCGCTGACCTGGCTGTGGCTGACCCGGCGGATCCCTCAGGCGGTCCTGACCAGGAAGATGGGCTTGGTGGTCGGGTGGTCCGAGCCGGCCGCCGGCTCGACGGTCACGCCGACCTCGTCGCCCGGCCCGATGCCGGTCACCACCCCGGTGAGCTCGCCGCCGCGGCCGAGGACGCCGGCCGACTGCGACTCCTGACCGTTGACCCGCCACAGCTGGTAGGCCTTGCCGTCCGGCAGCCGGGGCAGGTTGCTGCCGCGGAAGACGGCCAGGCCGTTCGCGGCCACGACGGTCGCCGTCCCGCCGGTGGGCAGGTCCACGGTGCGCACCGTGCGGTCCGGATCGGTCGCCAGCGCGGCGATCTGGTCGGCCCGCGCGCGCTCGTCCCCGGCCCGCTGGCTCTGCACGGCGGCGAGCGCACCCAGGCCGACCGCGACGACGAGCAGCAGCCCGGCGGCAGCCGCGAGCGGCTGGCGGTACCACGGGCGCTGGACGGCGGGCTCCACCGCCCGCGCGGCGGGCAGCAGCGGCGGCAGCTGCCGGGTGCGGGCGGCCTCGCCGAGCACCCGGTCCCGCAGCCCGGGCGGGGGAGGGGCGGTCACGGCGACTGCCAGCAGAGCCGTCGTCGCGCTCAGCTCGGCGACCTCCGCCCGGCAGGACGCACAGGTTTCCATGTGCAGCTCGAAGGCGGCGCGCTCGTCCGCGCCGAGCGCGTCCGCGGCGTAGGCGCCGGTGAGGGTGTGCAGCTCGTGGTCGGTCATGCCGTCACCCCCAGGCAGTCGCGCAGCCGGATCAGCCCGTCCCGGATCCGGGTCTTGACGGTGCCGAGCGGCACCTCGAGGACCTCGGCGACCTCGGCGTAGGTGTAGCCGTTGTAGTAGGCCAGGGCGACCGAGCGGCGCTGCAGATCGGTCAGCCCGCCCAGGCATCGGCGGACCCGCTCCTGCTCCAGCCGGTTCTCCACCTGCTCGGCCACCTCGTCGTACTCGACCACGTGCTCCTGCCGGGCCGCCCGCTGGTCCCGGTCGTGCGAGGCCTGGGCGGCGCGGACCCGGTCGATCGCCCGCCGGTGGGCCATCGTGTGGATCCAGGTCGAGCCGCTGCCGCGCCCGGCGTCGAAGCGGGTGGCCGTGCGCCAGACCTCGAGCAGCACCTCCTGGGCCACCTCCTCGGACTGCGCCGGGTCGCGCAGCACCCGGCGGACGATCCCGAACACCGAGCCGGCGACCCGGTCGTACAGCTGCTCGAAGGCCGCGCTGTCGCCGCGCGCCACCAGCAGCACCAGGTCATCCAGCGAGGCGGGCTGGACATCGGCCGGCTGCCCGCGCACGGCTCGGCGCAGCGGGGACATGCCGGACATCGTGTCACCCGACCTCCCCTCGACCGGCATCACGGCCCTCCTTGCTGTTGTCGCGACGGCCCGCCGTGGGCTGTGCGGCGCCCGTTCGTGCCTGCGGTACGTCGGGTGTTCGGAGCCGTCGTCACGCCGGCTTGGCCAGACTCGGCAGCGCCGGCACGTCAGGTGCGGCCCTGCTCCTCCTGGGCCCGCTGCAGGGTGCGGCTGTGCTCTGCCCAGGTGGCCTGCAGCACGGCAAACCCGGCCTCCCGCAGGGCGCCCACGACCTGTTCGTCGTCGTCGATGACGACCGTGACGGCACGCTCTGCAGCAAGCTGGCGGACGGCCTCCAGCTTCATCACCCGGGCGGCCCGGAAGTCGCCCGGCGCGCGCATCCAGAGCGGCCCCGCCGGCAGGCCGTGGCGGCTCAGCCAGCGCTGGGTCACCTGGCGCAGGCTCTCCGGCCGTCCGGTCAGGTAGCCGAGGTCGTGGTCGGCCGAGAGCTCCGCGGCGAGCTCGATCCCGAGGCTCAACGGGGGATCGCTGGCCGCTCCCGCGAAGAACGCGCGCCAGTTCTTGCGCGGTCCCTCGAGGTGGTGCACCCGGTGGCCGACGTCGGCCAGCACGCCGTCGACGTCGAACACCGCCAACGGCCGCGCCTCGGCGGAACCCCCTGCGGTGGCGGCCGGGGTCGGGGGACTCACTGCAGCACGTGCGAGCCGGTGCGTCCCTTCGCCACCCGAAGCTGGACGGGGACGCGCTGCCGCAGGTCGGCCACGTGGCTCACGATCCCCACCGTACGGCCACCGTCGCGCAGCCCGTCGAGGACGCCCATCACCTCGTCGAGGGTGTCCTCGTCGAGGCTGCCGAAGCCCTCGTCGACGAACAGCGTCTCCAGCAGCGTGCCCCCGGCCTCGGCGGTGACGACGTCGGCCAGCCCGAGGGCCAGGGCCAGCGAGGCGGCGAAGCTCTCGCCCCCCGACAGGCTGGCGGGGTCGCGCTCCACTCCCGTCCAGGCATCGAGCACGCGCAGGTGCAGGCCGCCCCGGGCGCGTCCGGCCCCCGGCTCGGCGGTGTGCAGCAGCCGGTAGCGACCGCCCGACATCCGGCTCAGCCGTTCACTGGCACTGACCGCGACCTGTTCGAGCCGCGCGGCGAGCACGTAGCCGGACAGGCTCATCCGCAGCCGGTTGTCGGTGCTCTTGCCCTCGGCCAGCCTGGCCAGGCCGTCGACCGACCGGTGCGCCTCGGCGAGCGGGGCCAGCTCGGACAGCACGTCGCGCAGCACCGCACCCAGCCGCAGCAGCGCCGCCACCCGCGACGACGCCTGGGCGACCGCCGTGACCGCGTCGGCCCGGGCTGCGTCGGCCAGCTGAGCCTGCTGCCGCAGCCCGGCGAGCTCGGGTGGCGAGGTGTCGCCCAGGTCGGCGAGCACCGGCTCGGCGAGCTGCTCACGCAGCGAGGCGACCTCGGCGTCGTAGCGGCGACGCGGCCTCGTCGAGCTGCTGCACCACGGCGTCGTCCCGGGCGGCGAGGAGCACGAGGTCCAGCGTGTCGAGACCGCGGCCGTGCGCGGCCCGCTCGGCCCGTTCGAGCGCCGCGGCCACCTGGTCGTCGAGCTGCTCGACGGCACCGACCTGACGGGCCAGCGCCTCGAGGGCCGCCGCGAGCCGACCGAGCCGGGCCGCCCGGGCCGCCACCGACGGGTCGTCACCGCGCGCGCCGTCCAGCCCGGAGCGCAGCTGGCTCAACCTGGTGCGGTCGTCCTCGACCCGGGCCCGGAGGGCGTCGGCCTTCGCCGCGAGTGCCACCCGCTGCCGCAGCCAGCCCTCATGCTGCTGGCCGAATGCCAGCACTGCCTCGGCGTCGGCCGTGGCAGCCGCGGCCCGGGCCTGGAGGGCGTCGAGCTCGGCGGCCGCGGTGTCGTGCGCGGCGACCAGGTCGGGCAGCGGGACGTCGCCGCCGGCGCCGGCTCTGGCGGCCGACAGCTCGAGGTCGCAGGCCGCGTGCGCCGCGGCCGCCGCGACCCGGCGCTCCTCGGCCGCCGCCAGGACTGCGGCGGCGGCGTCCTCCTGCTGCCGGTCGACCGCGCCCGGGACCGCGGCCGCCGGTCGAGGATGCTCGGCGCTGCCGCAGACCGGGCAGTCGGCACCGGGGGACAGCCCGGCCGCGAGCTCGGCCGCCATGCCGTCGAGCCGGGCCTGCCGCAGCCCGAGCCACCGCTCCCTGGCGGCCTGGCTCAGGTCGGTGCAGGACCGGACCAGGTCGGCGGCGGTCACCAGGTCACGGGCCAGCTCGTCGCGCCGCTGGCCCGCTGCCAGCCGGACGCGCGCCGCGTCGAGTGCGGCCCGGGAGCCCGGCAGCCCGGCGACCGCAGCCTGGCTGCGCTCGCGGGCGGCCTCCAGCAGGCCGCGCCGCTCGCCCGAAGCCGCCAGCTGCTCGGCCAGCTGGTGGGACTGCTCGTCGAGCTCGACGACGCTGCGCAGCATCGCGTCGGTGGCCTGCGCCAGCCGGTCGGCCTCGGCCTCGTCCTTGGTCAGGGTGGCCAGCCCGGCCGCCTCGTCGCGATGACCGCGGGCGACGGTCTCCAGCGTCCGGGGCGCGGGCAGGGTGCTGCCGACCAGCCGGGCCTGGTCGGTGCCGGTGGCACGCAGCTGGTCGGTGAGGCCGACCTGGGTGCTGCGAGCCGTCACGCGGGCCTGCTCGAGCTCGGCCTGCAGCCGGGCGACCTCGGTGACGAGTGGCAGCAGCGGCGCGACGGTGCGGGCCGCCTCGACCTCGGCGGCCGCCGCGGCCTGGCGCGGAGCCTCCGCCTCCAGCCGGGCCAGTCGGGCCCGCAGGGCGGCCCGGCGGGTGTGGGCCTCGGCGCGCAGGGCGGCGGTCTCGAGCGTCGCCGCCGCGGCAGCGTGCCGGTCGGCCGCGCCGGCGGCGAGGTCCTGGGCGGACGCTCGCTCGTCGCGGGCCACGGTCAGCAGCTGCGCCAGCCACGGCTCGGCCGCACCGGCAGCACGGAGCACCGGATCAAGGACGTCGTCCGGAACCTCGACGGCGGCCGCCTCGGCGATGCGGGCCAGCACCTGGCGCAGCCGCTGATCGGCCTCGTCGAGGCTGCGAGCGGCCTCCTGCCGCCGGGCGACCAGCCAGCGCTCGACCGCGGTGAACCGGCCGGTGTCGAAGAGGCTCTCCAGCAGGCCGCGGCGCTTCTCGGCGTCGGCCCGCAGGAACTCGGCGAACTGACCCTGCGGCAGCAGCACGACCTGGCAGAACTGGGCGAGGCTCAGGCCGAGCAGCGGGCCGAGCAGGTGGCCGGCCTCGTCGAGCCGGGTGGCGAGCGCGCGGTAGCCGTCGCCGGTGCACTCCTCGACCAGGACGCGAGCCTGCTCGGTGACCGTGCCGGAGCCGCGGCGCTTGGGCCGCTCCCACTGGGGTGACCGGGTGACGCGCAGCCGGCGGCCGCGCAAGGTCAGCTCCAGCACCACCTGCGGGGCGGCGCCGTCGGCTGCGTGGTCGCTGCGCAGCGCCCGGTTGCCGCGCGGGCCGGGGACCTGGCCGTAGAGCGCGAAGCAGACGGCGTCGAGGATGCTGGTCTTGCCCGCCCCGGTGGGCCCGGTGAACAGGAACAGCCCGCCGGCGGCCAGCTCGTCGAAGTCGACCTGCTCGGTGCCCGCGAACGGGCCGAAGGCGGTGACCTCGAGCCGGTGCAGCCGCATCAGGTGCCTGCCTCGGCCAGCCGGGCGGCCTCCAGAGCAGCCGCCAGCAGCGCCTCCTCGGCCTCCTCGGCCGGCCCCCGGACGTGGGCCACGAAGTCGGTGGCCACCTCGAGGTCGCTGCGCCCGCGGACCCGGGCGGCATAGGAGCCGGGCCCGTCACCGGTCGAGCCCTCGGGAGCGAAACCGAGGACGAGGACGTGCGGGAAGCGGCGGCGCAGCCGCTCCATCGGCGCGCGCGGCCGGGCCGGGTCGGTGAGCGTCACCTGGAGGTAGTGGTCCTCGAAGCCCGCCCAGCCCGCGCCGGTCAGCAGGTCGTCGAGGCGGCCGGACACCCGCGCCAGCGGACGGTGCACCGGGGTGGGGATCGCCTCGACCGACACCGCGGCGCCGGGCCGGCTGCCGAGCTCGACGAGCAGCAGGGCCTTGGTGTGGTGCTCCTCGGAGAACGAGAACGGCAGCGGCGAGCCGCTGTAGCGGACCCGGTCGGCGAGCCGCTGGGCGCCGTGCAGGTGGCCCAGCGCCGCGTAGTCGACCCCGTCGAAGACCGACAGCGGCACCGAGGGCACGCCGCCGACGCTGATGTCGCGCTCGCTCTCGCTCGGCAGCGCGCCGGTGACGAAGGCGTGCGCGAGCACCACGGAACGCGCCGCCGGCCGCCCGGCCAGGTCGGCGCGGACCCGGGACATCGCCGCCCCGAGCACCGCGGCGTGGCTGCGGCCGTCGCAACCGAGCTCGCCGCGAACCACGTCGGGCTCGAGATAGGGGATCGCGTAGACGGCGACCTCGCCACCGGCGTCGTCGAGCAGCACCGGCCGGTGCGCTGCCGCGACGTCGGTGCGCAGGTGGATGCCGGCGGCGTCGATCAGGCCCGCGCCGAAGCCCAGCCGGCGGGCCGAGTCGTGGTTGCCGCTGATGAGCACGACCCGGGCACCGGTCGCGGCCAGCCGGCGCAGCGCGTCGTCGCACAGCGCGACCGCGTCGACCGAGGGCAGGGCCCGGTCGTAGACGTCGCCCGACACGACCACCGCGTCGACCCGCTCGGAGCGGACCGTCTCGACCAGGTGGTCGACGAACAGCGCCTGCGCCGGCAGCAGGTCGGCACGGTGGAACGACCGGCCCAGGTGCCAGTCGGAGGTGTGCAGCAGGCGCATACGAGGACGGTAGGTCGAGGGCTGGACAGAACCCCGGAGGCCACCCGGCGTACGCGATCGTGTCGCACGCTGCAGCTACGCGTGCCAAGGTTGCCTCAGCTCAGCCCGGGAAGGGGCCGCACATGGGTCAGGACGTCGCGAGCAGGCAGTTCACCCGCGAGGACCGGCAGCGCTACCGGCAGAAGGTCAAGCGCTGCCTGGACGTCTTCGCGCGGATGCTGGCCGAGTCCCGGTTCGACGCCGAGCGACGCAGCATGGGCCTCGAGATCGAGCTCAACCTCACCGATGCCGGCGGCGACCCGGCGATGGTCAACGACAAGGTCCTCGGGCTGATGGCCGACCCCGACTACCAGACCGAGCTGGCGCAGTTCAACATCGAGATCAACATCCCCCCGAAGCTGCTCACCGGCGCGGTCTTCGAAGAGCTGGAGACCGAGGTCCGGGCCAGCCTCAACCACGCCGACGACGTCGCCAACCAGGCCGGTGCCGACGTCGTGATGATCGGCATCCTGCCGACGGTGCGCCCCGAGCACCTGACCGAGGACAGCTTCTCGGCCAACCCGCGCTACGCGCTGATCAACGAGCAGGTGTTCGCCGCCCGCGGCGAGGACATCCAGCTGGCCATCGACGGCGTCGAGCGCATCTCGTCCTACGCCGACACGATCGCGCCCGAGGCGGCCTGCACGAGCGTGCAGCTGCACCTGCAGGTCAACCCGGAGACCTTCGCCGCGCACTGGAACGCCTCCCAGGCCATCGCCGGGGTGCAGCTCGCGATCGGGGCCAACTCGCCGTTCTTCTACGGCAAGGAGCTGTGGCGCGAGACGCGGATCGCGCTGTTCGAGCAGGCTGCCGACACCCGGTCCGAGGAGCTCAAGGCGCAGGGCGTGCGACCGCGGGTGTGGTTCGGCGAGCGCTGGATCACCTCGATCTTCGACCTGTTCGAGGAGAACGTCCGCTACTTCCCGTCGCTGCTGCCGATCTGCGACGACGAGGACCCGCTCGAGGTGCTGGAGCGCGGCGACGTCCCGCAGCTCGGCGAGCTGCGGCTGCACAACGGCACGATCTACCGCTGGAACCGTCCGGTGTACGACGTGGTGCGCGGCCGGCCGCACCTGCGGGTCGAGAACCGCTGCCTGCCGGCCGGGCCCACCATGGTCGACGTGATGGCCAACGCCGCGCTCTACTACGGCCTGGTCAAGGTGCTGGCCGAGGCCGACCGGCCGGTCTGGTCGCAGATGTCGTTCGCCGTCGCCGAGGAGAACTTCCACCAGGGCGCCCGGCACGGCATCGACGCGCGCATCTACTGGCCCGGTGTCGGCGAGGTGCCCGGCACCGAGCTGGTGCTGCGCCACCTGCTGCCGCTCGCCCACCAGGGACTGACCGAGTGGGGAGTCGCAACGGCCGACATCGACCGACTGCTCGGCGTCATCGAGCAGCGCTGCCTGAAGAGCGCCAACGGGGCGTCCTGGCAGGCGGCCACGTTCCACCGGCTGTTCGACGACAGCGACCGCCCGGACGCGTTGCGCGAGATGATGCGGCTCTACATCCAGCACATGCACACCAACGAGCCGGTGCACACCTGGCCGCTGGGCTAGCACGGCGGCCAGCCGGCCCGTCGCGTCGATCTTGCTGTTGCTCGGACGGCGGCTGGTTGCCCGGTTCGCTCAGCCGAGGCGGGCCCGCTCGTCCCGGCACCAGGCCGCCAACAGCCCGCGGTAGTGCGCGATGAACTGGTCGTGCTCGTGCGGCGGGAACGTCGAGGTGACCGTCTCGACCAGCACCCGGTCGAACTCCGGCGACTCGAAGTACTCCAGCGCCACCTCGTCCAGACCGGCCAGCCGGGAGGCGCAGAAGTCGCGGTACCGCTCGGTGTCGAAGTAGCTGTCCGCCAGCGCGCCGTAGGCGGCGAGCTTCTCGTCGTAGGAGAGGTCGGCCCGGTCGGCGATGGCGAACCACGGCGCCGGGTCGACGTGCGACATCGGAGTCCGGCCGGTGACGGTGCAGAAGACCGACCAGCGCACCAGCGCCTTCATCGCCCACGGGAAGTAGTAGTGCAGCGAGGTGATCGCGACGTCGGGGCAGGCGTTCGCGTAGTCGATCGGGTGCACCTCGCGGCCCGCCACCAGGGTCTCGCAGGAGTTGAACTCCCACCGGAAGAACGCGTTGACCACGCGGCCGATGGTCACCACCTCGGCACCGACGTCGGGGGAGAGGAAGTCGTGGGTCACCGAGTACCGGTCGTGCATCGGCTTGTCGGGGTCGAACCTCATCACCATCGTCTCGGCGCCGATCGACAGCGACCGGGCGAACACGTCGTAGCCCTCGACGGATGCCTGCAGGTGCATCAGCATCTCGCCGGACTCGTCGTAGGCCCGGTTGAGCTCGTCCGGCGTCCCGGATGCGTGACACGCCGCGCCAGGCGCCGCCGTCGTACGGCTTCATGAACAGCGGGTACCCGACCCCTGCCGCCACCGCCTCGAGGTCGAACGCCCGGTTGTAGCGCTCGGCGGTGTAGGCGTACTTCGCGTTGTCGACCGGGTTCTTGTACGGGACCAGCACGGTCGCGGGCACCTTGAGGCCGAGCCGCATCATCGCGCAGTAGGCGGCGTGCTTCTCCATGGCCTGGAAGGTGAACGGCGAGTTGAGCAGGTACACGTCGTCCATCAGCGCGACCTTCTTCAGCCACTCGCGCGGGACGTAGTACCAGTAGGCGAGCCGGTCGATGACCAGGTCGTACGACGGCTCGGCGCGCAGGTCGAACGGCTCGACGGTGATCCGCTCGACGTCGTAGCCGTGCCCGGTGCCGGCCCCGTCCTCGACCCGGCCGAGCCGCCGCACCAGGTGCTCGAACACCTGCGGCCAGTCGTTCTCGGTGCCGAGCAGCAGCCCCAGCAGGTGACGCGACTCCGTCATGTGCCGTCCTTCCGTCTGGCCCCTGGCAGCACCCTAGGGTGTGGGCGTGCTCCCGCAGGTGACGGCTACCCGCTACGTGACTCCGCTGCGCGAGGGCGGCTCGCTGCCGGGGCTGATGGAGGCCGACGACCTGGGCACGTACGTCGTGAAGTTCCACGGCGCCGGGCAGGGCCGCAAGACGCTGGTGGCCGAGGTCATCTGCTCACGGCTGGCCCGCGGCCTCGGGCTGGACACGCCGGACCTGGCGCTGGTCGACGTCGACCCCGGCCTCGCGCCGGCCGAGCCCGACGAGGAGGTCCAGGAGCTGCTGCGGGCGAGCCCCGGCCTCAACCTGGGGGTCGACTACCTGCCGGGCGCCCTGGACGTCGACGCCCGCGCGGTCGAGCCCGGGCTGGCCGCCCGGGTGCTGTGGTTCGACGCGCTGATCGGCAACGTCGACCGGTCCTGGCGCAACCCGAACATGCTGCTGTGGCACGGCCGGGTGCAGCTCATCGACCACGGCGCCGCGCTGATCTTCCAGCACACCTGGACCGGGCTCGACGCCTCCGCGAGCCGGCCGTACGACGCGGCCGCCCACGCGCTGGCCGGGACCCGGCCGGACGTCGACGCCGCCGACGCCGCGCTGGCGCCGCTGGTGACCGCCGGCCTGCTGGAGGCGGCCGTCACCGACGTGCCGGACGTCTGGCTGGACGACGAGCCCGGCTTCCCGACCGCGGACGCCGTGCGCGACGCGTACGTCGGTCAGCTGACCGCCCGGCTGGCCGCCCGCGACGCCTGGCTGCCGCCGCTGCGCGACCTGCGGACCCGGGTGGCCTCGTGAGCCGGGTGCCGTTCGAGTACGCCCTGCTGCGGGTCGTGCCGCGCGTCGACCGGAACGAGGCGATGAACGCCGGCGTGCTGCTCTACTGCCAGTCCCGGGAGTTCCTCGGCGCCCGGGTGCAGCTGGACCCCGACCGGCTGCAGGCCCTCGACCCGACCGCTGACCACGCCGCCGTCGAGCACGCCCTGCGCACCGCGGCGGGCATCTGCGACGGCGACCCGGCCGCCGGGCCGGCGGGGGAGGAGGACCCCGGCCGCCGGTTCCGCTGGCTCACCGCGCCGCGGAGCACCGTCGTGCAGCCCGGGCCGGTGCACACCGGGCTCACGGACGACCCGGAGGCCGAGCTCGACCACCTGCTGCGGGTGCTGGTGCTCCCCGTCGGCTGACCGGTCGGTCAGCAGAACCGGGGGAGGTGGTGGGCGACCTGGCGCTGCCAGGCCGACCAGTCGTGCGGCGTGTCGTAGCCCCAGACGTCCAGCTCGTGCGGCAGGCCCTTCGCCGCCAGCAGCTCGGCGAAGGCCCGGGTGCTCGGCAGCGCGCGGGTCGGCTCGACCTCCCAGGCCCCCTGGCCGACGACGAGGACGAGGAACACCGACCGGCGCAGCCAGTCCAGGTGGTCGCCGCCGAGGTTGGCGACGTACTCGGTGGGGTTGTGGAAGTAGCTGGCGTCGCCGCGGTCGCCCCAGCCGTTCCACTCCGCCGGGTCGTAGGAGCCGGACAGGCACAGCGCGCGGGGGAAGACGTGAGCGTGCCGCAGCGCGATGTTGGCGGCGTGGAAGGCGCCCAGGCTGCAGCCCATGGCGGTGATCGGCGTCAGCCCGCCGCAGTCGTCGTGCACGAAGGGGACCACCTGGTCGAGCACCCAGCGCTCGTAGTCGTCGTGCCGCCGGGCCCGCTCCTCCAACGGGATCGACTGGTCGGACCAGGTCGCTGCGTCCGCCGAGTCGACGCAGTAGAGCTTGAGCCGGCCGGCGTCCAGCAGCCAGCGCAGCGGCTCGATCATCCCGTTGTCGCCGAAGTCCCAGGCCCGCCCCGCCTCGGAGGGGAAGACGAGCACCGGGTGACCCCAGTGGCCGTACCCCACGACCTGGCCGCGCCACCCGCTGGCCGGCGAGACGAGCTCCGTCACCCGCGTCACGCGTGCTCCCTCCGGGCCGCGTCGTTCCGGCGGGCATCCTCGTCCCGCCGCGCCGCCTCGGCCGTGCGGGCCACCTCGCGGACCAGCCCGGTCAGCCACGGGTCGAACGCGTCCCGCCAGGCGGTGTAGCTGTGCACGTCGCGCACCTCCCGCAGGGACACGTCGTACCCCTGGGCGGCCAGGGCGCGGGCCATGATGCGGTTGTTGGCGAGGTTCTCCTCCAGCGTGCCGCAGGTCATCACCGTCGGCACCGGCGTCGGGTGCCCGGCGGACCGCAGCACCGCGTCGACGCTGCGCACCACCCGGGGGTAGCGGGAGAAGCGGCGTTCGTGCGCGTCGTACCGGGGGTGGAAGAACGAGCCGGACTGCAGGAACAGCGCGTCCAGGCAGCCGGCGTGCTGCCGCTGGGCGTGCATCATGGCGAGCGCGCCCAGGCTCGCCCCGACGCCGATGAGCGCACTGGTCGCCACCTCGGAGCGCAGCCGCGGGAAGACCGCGAGGCACAGCGCCCGGGTGTACGCGCCGTCCGCGGAGTAGCGCTCGTCGCGGTGACCGGGCCCGAGCAGGGCGGCCCGCACCGGTGGCAGGTCCCCGGCCGCCACCAGCGCCGAGAGGTACGCCGGCAGGCCGGCGAGCCGGTCGTACTCCGGCCCGTCGTGCACCACCAGCAGCGGTGCAGGGGTGTCGTCGTCGAGCCCGGCCGGCGACCACAGCGTCACCGCCACCTGGCCGTCCAGCGAGCGCGGGATGACCATCAGGTCGCGGCGCCGGCCGGCCGGCCCGGGCCGGGTCAGCCAGCCCGGCCGGCGGTAGCCGGGCAGCTCCAGGACCGACTTGTCGCCGAACGCACCGGCCACCCGCCGCGGGTTCGCCGGGTCGGTCAGGGTCACCGTGGCGCCGTCGGCGTGGGTGAGCTCGAACAGGTACTCCATCCGGTCGACGTCGGGCCGCTCGATCTCGAGCAGCCAGCTGTCCCCGTCATGCCGGAAGTCGAGCCGGTCCCCGGGGATCCGCACCTCCTGGTACAGCCGGACCGCGCCCAGCGCGTGGTCCGGGTCGTCGAGGCGGAACGTCACCGTGTGCTCCCCGACCACCGGCCCCGGGTTCGGCGGCAGCGGCAGGTCGGGGGGCATCCCGCAACCCTAGGGCGGCCGGCCGGCTGGGGGAGGTGCCCACGGGGAACGACCCGTTCGTCAGGGCCGGGACAGCAGGGCCAGCCGCCGGCCGGCCGCCGAGTCGTCGGCCAGCGTGGCCAGCCGGCGCGCCCGGGTCTCGGCCCGCTTGGCGCTGACCACCCACCAGGTGGCGGCCCGGCGGTAGCCCCGCGGCTGCGCGGCGAAGAACTCCCAGGCGCCGGGGGTCGCCCGCAGCACCGCCTCCTGCTCGGCGGACAGCGTGACCTGGTCTCCCTGCTCGTGCGAGTAGGTGCCCGACCGGTCGGCCCGGCGCCTCCCGAACGCGGCCTGCCCGGCGGGTCGCATCCGGCCGGCGGCCGACAGCTCGGCCACCCGGGCCACGTTGACCGAGCTCCAGGTGCTGCTCGGCCGGCGCGGCGTGAAGCGGATGACGTAGCTCTCGTCGTCGAGCCGGCGGCGTACGCCGTCGATCCACCCGACGCAGAGCGCCTCGTCGACCGACTCCGCCCAGGTGACGCTGGGCCGGCCGGTGCCGGCCTTCCAGTACCCGAGGAGGAGCTCGGGCTCGTCCTCGGCGTGCTCGGCGAACCAGGTGCGCAGCGACTCGGGGTCGGGGAAGAACAGCGGGTCCACGACAGGTCAGTCTCACATCAGCCCGGGTCAGAGCAGCGAGAGCTGGGTGGAGATGTCGGCGCCGGTGCCCGGTGGGGTGCCGTGCGGCGTACTGCGGGCGGCCCGCTCCGGCCCGGACCGCCACCGGCCGACCTGCTCGCGGCCCACGCCGTGCACGGCGGCCAGCCGTCGCACGGTGCCGGTGATCCGGTCCTGGTAGGCCCGCGGGGCGTAGCTGCGGCTGCCGTAGAGCTCGGCGTAGCGCGGCAGCAGGTCGGGGCGCTCCCGGGCCAGCCAGGCCTGCCACCACTCCCGGGCGCCGGGGCGCAGGTGCAGCACGATGGGGGAGACGTAGGCAGCGCCGCTGGCGGCCACCGCGGCCACCGTCGCCTCGAGCTGGTCGTCGCCGTCGGTGAGGAACGGCAGCACGGGGGCCATCAGCACGCCGCACCGGACCCCCGCGTCGGTGAGCCGGCGGACGGCGTCCAGCCGCCGGCCGGGCGGCGGGGTGCCCGGCTCCACCTGCCGCCACACGTCCCGGTCGAGGAAGCCGACCGAGAACGCCGCGGACACGTCGGTCACCTCGGCGGCCGCGGCGAGCAGGTCGAGGTCGCGCAGGATCAGGGCGCCCTTGGTGAGGATCGAGAACGGGTTGGCGGCCTCGGTCAGCGCCGGGATGATCTCGCGCATCAGCCGGTAGCGACCCTCGACCCGCTGGTAGCAGTCGACGTTGGTGCCCATGGCGACGTGCTCGCCGCGCCAGGACGGCCGGCGCAGCTCGCGGCGCAGCACCTCGCCGACGTTGGTCTTCACCACGACCTGGGAGTCGAAGTCGGCACCCGAGTCGAGGTCGAGGTACTCGTGGGTCTTGCGCGCGAAGCAGTAGACGCAGGCGTGGCTGCAGCCGCGGTAGGGGTTCACCGTCCAGCGGAACGGCATCCGGGAGGCCTCCGGGACCTTGTTCAGCGCGGACCGGCAGGTGACCTCGTGGAAGGTCATCCCGGCGAACTCCGGGGTGTCGAAGGTGCGGGTGACGGCACCGCGCGGCAACAACGGCAGGGTCGACGGGGCGCGGCCCGCCTCGGAGCCGACCGTCGGGGCCTCGGTCAGCCGGAGCTCGTCCCAGCGCATACCGGACAGTAGAACACCTGTTCGAACCCGGCCGCCAGCCCCTAGCTGCGGTGGGGTGCCCGTGACGCCGGGGGAGTCAGCCGCGGCGGGTCGGGTCGCCGGGCAGTGAGTCGGCCTTGACGGCACCCCGCTCGCCCATCGGCTGCGGGTCGCCGCGGGTGGTGTCCCGACCGGTCTGCTGCTCGGCCTCGGCGTTCATCTCGGCGCCGAGCAGGACGACGTACGCCGTGATCCAGAGCCACAGCAGCAGCACCACCACGCCGGCCAGGCTCCCGTAGGTCTTCCCGTAGGACGAGAAGCGGTCGACGTACAGCGAGAAGCCGGCCGAGGCGATCACCCAGAGCACGGTGGCGGTGACGGCACCCACCGACACCCAGCGCAGCTTGGGCGCGTCGCGGTCCGGCGCCACCCGGTAGAGCACGCCCAGGGCCGCCATCATCGCGACGACCAGCCCCAGCCAGCGGACCACCTCGACGCCGACCCGCAGCACCGGCGGCAGGCCGAGCGCGTTGAGCACTGCGGGAAGCACCGCCACCAGCGCGATCGCCACCACCACGAAGACGATCGCCCCGAGGGTCATCACCAGCGAGAGGCCCTTGCGCTTGACGAACCCTCGGTCCTCCTCCTCGTCGTAGCCGATGTTGACGGCGGTGATCAGGTTGCCCATGCCGCCGGACGCGCTCCACAAGGCACCGGCGAGCGCGATGACCAGCCCGATGCCCAGGGACTGCTGACTGGTGGAGGTGAGGCTCGTCAGCTGGTCGCTGAGCAGGCTCTGGGCCGAGCTGGGCAGTGCCTTGCCGACCTGGTCGACCTGGCTGGCCACCTGGGACGGGATCGGCCAGCAGGCCGTAGAGCAGCACCGCCGCGATGATCGCCGGGAAGATGGCCAGGAAGGCGTAGAACGCGACGCCGGCCGCGATGAGCGGCACCTGGTCGGCCTTGGCCTCCTTCCAGGCCCGCTTGAGGATCTGGAACCAGCCGCGCCGCGGGATGTCGCGCGGCCGGTCGGCGGTCCCGCCGGGCACGCCGGCCGCCGAGCGCTCGCGGTCGCGAAGGTCGATGTCGGTGTCCCGTGCGGTCATGCCTGGCCAGATCGCCGCTGGCGGGCGGCTCAAACGCGCGGGGAGCGGCTGTTCCGGGGTTTCCCGGTCCTACATGACATAATGTTCATTATCGGCGTTACCGTGGCGGAGCTTGCCGGGCTACCCGGCGACAGACTACCCGGCTGGCGCGCGACGCCCGGGCGGCAGGGCGACGGCTCAGGGCAGCTCCTGGATGCGGATCAGGTTGCCCGCCGGGTCGCGGAATGCGCAGTCCCGGATGCCGTACGGCTGCTCGGTCGGCTCCTGCACCACCTCGGCGCCGGTGGCCTGCACCTGCTCGAAGGCGCCGTCGAGATCCTTGCTGGCCGTCAGCAGGGTGGCGTAGGTGCCCTTGGCCATCATCTCCGTGATGGTGCGGCGCTCGTCGTCGGTGATGCCGGGGTCGACGGCCGGCGGGTGCAGCACGATCGACGTGCCGGGCTGGTCGGCGGGGCCGACCGTGATCCAGCGCATCGTGCCCTTCCCGACGTCGTTGCGGACCTCGAAGCCCAGCGCGTCGCGGTAGAAGGCCAGCGAGGCCTCCGGGTCGTCGTGCGGGAGGAAGCTGGCGAAGATGGTGATGTCCATGGCGCTCACGCTAGGTGCGTCTCGCGGGCCGGTGCTTCTCGATTCCTGACGGGTCTGGTCACCTGTTTCGCCACGCACGGCGGCAGCCCGCTGGTCGCGCGGGCCGCCTCGCGCCGGTAGGCGCTGGGTGACATCCCGACCAGCTCGGTGAAGCGGGTGCTGAAGGTGCCCAGCGAGGCGCAGCCGACCGCGAAGCAGACCTCGGTGACGCTGAGGTCGCCGCGGCGCAGCAGCGCCATCGCGCGCTCGATGCGCCGGGTCATCAGGTAGGCGTACGGCGGCTCGCCGTAGGCACGCCGGAACTCGCGGCTGAGGTGCCCGGCGGACATGTGCACGCCCCGGGCGAGCGCCTCGACGTCGAGCGGCTGCGCGTACTCCCGGTCGATCCGGTCCCGGACGCGGCGCAGCCGGGCGAGGTCCCGCCGGCGCTGCTCGGGGTCGGCACTGCTGGTCACCCACCTGATCGTGCCACGTCGCGCCGGGTGCGGCCCACGGCCGCCCGACCGGCGGCTGAGGACGTGTTGCCTCGCTACGCCGACGGACACCTCGCTACCCGTGCACGCATGGCGAAGTGTCCGTCGACCACGTTTACGTGGTCGACTCCCCGGTGTGTACGCCTTCCTGGAGCACGACGGGCCGGTGGCGTTCGCGCACCGCGGCGGGGCGGCCGACGGGCTGGAGAACTCGATGGCCGCCTTCTCCCGCGCCGTCGGGCTGGGCTACCGGTACCTGGAGACCGACGTGCACGCCACCGCCGACGGCGTGCTGCTGGCCTTCCACGACCACACCCTGGACCGGGTCACCGACGGCCGGGGCGAGGTCGCCCGGCTGCCCTGGTCGGTCGTCTCCCGGGCCCGGATCGGCGGGGTCGAGCCGATCCCCCTGCTGGCCGACCTGCTCGGCGCGTGGCCTGACATAAGGCTGAACCTGGACGTCAAGGAGGCGGGCGCCGTCGGCCCGCTGGTCGACACCCTGCGGCGCACCGCGGCCGTCGACCGGGTCTGCGTCGCGTCGTTCTCCCACCGCCGGCTGCGTGCGGTACGCCGGGCGCTGGGCCCCGACCTGTGCACGGCGCTCAGCCCGCCAGGGGTGGCCCGGCTCCGGGTCGCCGCCACCGGCCCGGCCGTGCACCGGCTGGCGCCGCGGGACGTCCCGTGCGTCCAGGTGCCGAGCCGGGTCGGTCCGCTCCGGGTGGTCACGCCGGCGCTGGTCGAGCTGGCCCACGCCCGCGGTCAGCGGGTGCACGTCTGGACGGTCGACGACCCGGCGGAGATGAACCGTCTGCTCGACCTGGGCGTTGACGGGGTGATGACCGACGACCTGCTGGCACTGCGTGCGGTGCTGCGGGACCGGGGCGTCTGGCCGGCCTGAGCACGGGAAGCGACGGGGAAGTGACCGCGGCGAGAGCAGCGCATCCGCGGCGCGGACCGGTACCGAAGACCCGGTTGCCGAGCCGTTCGGGGGGAATCCTCGAAGGGCCCGGAACGTTGACCCGAACATACGGCGGACCTGACAGGTGCGCCCATGAGGGCGGCTCACCCCGCCGACACCTTGCGGAGGAGACCGACATGGCCGAGCGAGCACTGCGCGGGTCGCGTCTGGGTGCCCAGAGCTACGAGACCGACCTCGGCGTCGAGATGGCGCCGCGACAGAGCGTCACCTACGAGTGCCCTCGTCAGCACCGGTTCAGCGTCCCGTTCTCCCTCGAGGCCGACGTGCCCGAGGTCTGGGAGTGCACCGTGTGCGGCGCGGAGGCGCTCCGGCTGGACGGCACCCGGCCGGAGCCGAAGAAGGGCAAGCCGGCCCGCACCCACTGGGACATGCTGCTCGAGCGCCGCAGCGTCAAGGAGCTCGAGGTCCTGCTGGCGGAGCGCCTGGAGCTGCTCCGGGCCGGCACGCCGAAGACCGCCGGCCGCACCCAGCGCAAGAGCGCCTGACCCACCCGCAGACCAGCTGCGACCCGTCCGGGCCGCGTCACCCTCCCCCGGTGACACGGCCCGGACTGTCGTTGTCGGGGGGTGGGTCGGTCGGCTCGTCGCGGACCACCTCCCCCGGCACCACCCGCGGGTCGCCGGTGCTGCGGGGGCGACCGGCGCCGCCGCCCGCCATCGGGCCGACCGGGCCGACCGGCCCGAAGCGGGCCGCGGTCACCGTCAGCCGGCGTCCCAGGAACATCAGCAGCAGCCGGCGGGCGATCGGCCGGGTCCACGGCAGCACCAGGAAGAACCCGACGACGTCGGTGACGAAGCCCGGCGTCAGCAGCAGGGTCCCGCCGATGAGGACGAGCGCGGCGTCCGCCAGCTCGCGGTGCGGCAGCTGGCCGGCCGAGACGGTCTCGTTGATGCCGCGCCAGGCCCGGCCGCCCTCGCGCTTGAGGATCCAGGCGCCGATCAGGCTCTCGACCAGCAGCAGCAGGACCGTCGGGACGGCGCCGATCTGCTGCCCGACCTGGACGATGACGTAGATCTCGACGACCGGGACGACGATGAACGCGAGCACGAGAGCCCAGCCCACGGCGGTCACCGCCCCCTGTCGGCGGCCCGGCTGCGCAGCCGCGCTGCCCGGTCCGGGCCGGCCAGGCGGTCGAACCGGTCCACCACGCCCCACACGGTGACCCGCCACAGGGCTTCCCGCACGATGCCGCCGCTCATCTTCGAGGCGCCCCGGGTCCGTTCCACGAACTCGATGGGCACCTCGGCGACCCGGTAGCCCTGCTGGACCGTGCGCCGGGTCAGGTCCACCTGGAAGCAGTACCCCTGGCTCGCGACACCGTCGAGGTCGAGGCCCTCCAGGGTGCTGCGGCGGAACGCGCGGAAGCCGCCGGTGGCGTCCCGGACCCCGAGCCCCAGTGCGGTCCGGACGTAGCTGTTGCCGCCCTGGGAGAGCAGCCGCCGGTGCACCGGCCAGTTGACCACCGAGCCGCCCGGCACCCAGCGCGAGCCGAGCACCAGGTCGGCGTCGGCGAGGGCCGCCAGCAGCCGCGGCAGCTGCTCGGGCTGGTGCGACCCGTCGGCGTCCATCTCGACGAGCACGTCGAAGTCGCGCTGCAGGCCCCACCCGAAGCCGGCGAGGTAGGCGGCCCCGAGACCCGCCTTGGCCGGCCGGTGCAGCACGTGCACCAGCGGGTCGGCCGCGGCGAGCCGGTCCGCGATCTCACCGGTGCCGTCCGGGCTGGCGTCGTCGACCACCAGGACCGCCGCCAGCGGCACCGCCGCGCGGACCCGGGTCAGGATCTGCTCGACGTTGAGGGCCTCCTTGTAGGTCGGCACCACCACCAGCACCCCTGCACCGGAGTCGATGTCGGCCGGCAGCTCGGCGCGGGTCGCCTCCGCCGTCACGTCGCGACCTTCCGGGCCGCCCGGCGCCGGCGCCGCACGCCGTACGCCGCGGCAGCCAGCCCGGCGGCCGCCAGCAGCCACTCCGGCCAGGCGCCGACCCGGGTCGCGAGGGTGCGGCCGTCCCGCAGCTGCACCTGCGACACCAGCGGTCCGGGACACCCGTTCCGGCGCCTGTGCCGCGACCGTGCCGTCGGCGCGCACGACGGCGCTGATGCCGCTGGTGGCGGTCACCAGGACGTCCCGGCCGCTCTCGACCGCGCGCAGCCTGGACATCGCCATCTGCTGGGGCGGCTGCCCGGTGCCGTTGTAGGTCGCGTTGTTGGTCTGCACCACGAGCAGCTGCGCGCCGCCGCGGACGACGTCGCGGACCAGCCCGTCGTAGGCGACCTCGAAGCAGATGACGTCCCCGACCCGCGCCGGCCCGACGGTGAGGTTGCCCGGCCGGTCACCGGCGTAGAAGTCCCGCGGGATCTGGTCCAGCCGCTTGACCAGCGGGGTGAGCTCGGCGCGGAACGGGATGTACTCGCCGAACGGCACCGGGTGCCGCTTCACGTAGCGTGCGCCGGCCCCGGTCGCCGGGTCCCAGACGATGCCGGTGTTGCTCACATGGTCCGGCCCGGGGCCGTCCAGGACCGCGCCCACCAGCACGGGCACACCGACGTCGCGCACCGCGCCGTCGATCAGCGCGCTGGCCGCCGGGTCCCGGAACGGGTCGATGTCGGAGGCGTTCTCCGGCCAGACCACCAGGTCCGGCTGCGGCACCCGGCCGGCCCGCACGTCGGCGGCCAGCTCGTGGGTGGCGTCGACATGGTTGCGCAGCACCTGCTCGCGCTCACCGAACGGCGTCATGCCGGTGCCGGGCACGTCGCCCTGCACGAGGGCCACCGTGACCGGGCGCCCCTCCCCCGCCCCGACGGGCAGCAGGGCGCCGACGGCCGGCACCGCGAGCGCCGCCGCCGCGAGCGGCACCGCCCGCGCCCAGGACGACCGCTGCAGGGCGGCGGCCGCGACCAGCGCACCGCACAGTGCGGTGGCGAAGGAGACCAGCGGCGCCCCGCCCAGCGCGGCGTAGGACGTGAACGGCGAGTCGGTCTCGGCGAAGGCCAGCCGGCCCCACGGGAAGCCGCCGAACGGCACGGTGTCGCGGGCCAGCTCCTGGGCCACCCACAGGCAGGCCACCCACAACGGCCAGCCCCGCAGCCTGAGCACCGCAGGCAGCAGCGCCCCGGTGAGCGCGAGGAAGGCCGCCTCGAGCAGGGCGACGAGCAGCCAGGCGTCCGGTCCGATGACCGTGAGCCAGGAGAGCAGCGGCACGAAGGTGGCCAGACCGTGGACGAGGCCGATCAGCGCGCCCCGGCCGGCCGACTGGCCGCGGCAGAGCAGCACGAGCAGGGCGATGCCGAGCGGCGCGAGCGGCCACCAGTCGTACGGCGGGAACGCGAGCGCGACCAGGGCACCGCTGACGGCGGCACCGGCCAGCCGGGGCCCGAGCCCGCGCGGGCGCCAGCGCGACGGGGCGGCGCCCCCGTGCTCGGCAGCCGGGGCGAGCCGGCCGGGCGCAGTGCTCGTCACCGTGCTGCGGATCCTTCCCGGACGTCGGAGGGGGCCGGCACACCGACGAGGGCCGACCCGGAGGTCGGCGGCGACGACGGCGAAGGCCGGGCTGCGACGGTACAACGCGCGAGGAGGTCGCGCGGTGCCGACTGCCGGAGACGGGGCGTCCGCGGACCGGGCCCCAGAGACGGGTCAGGGCCCGGACCGCCCTTCGGACCGACCTCGTCCGGCTGGCTGCCGGATCGAGCGCCGTTGTCTACTGGGCGGTCGGGCCCTTCCCGTGTCTCACCCGCCAGGCTCTCCCTCACCCGGGCGACGACGGCGATCGGACCTGGCACCCGGACGGCGCTTGCGCATTGCGCCGTCCCTGGCCCGACGCCGGCACGTGACTGTCGCGGAGGGAGTTCGTGGTGGGTGTCCTGTGATGGACGACGCTCACCCTGGTGGCCCGAGGGCCTGCTGTCAACTCCCCCCTGACCTGCACTGATTCGCAAAGCCGCAGGTGGGAGCGATGACCCGGCGGCAGAGAATTTCCGTTGACCAGCAAGGGTTTCGGCGTGTCGGCCGAGACACGCCAGGCCGAGATCCTCCGAACGGGCCATTGACCCGAGCACCCCGTCGGCTGCTATCGCGACGGCGGCACGACGACGGTGCCCACGGCGGTCACCGCGACCACCGGAGGGTCGAGGACGACGGCCGCCGATGCCACGTCGGACCCGGACCCGGCGGCCGACGAGGCTCCCCGGCAGACGACCCGGGCCTCCAGCGCGAGCTCGCGGCTCCGGCTGCCGACCCGGGTCACGGTCGCGTCGACCTCCAGGACGTCGCCGGCGCGCACCGGGGCGCGGAACTGCACGTCGGAGTACGACGCGAACAGCCCCTCGTCGCCGTCGGTGCGGATGCACACCTCGGTGGCGACGTCGCCGAACAGGCCGAGGATGTAGGCGCCGTCGACCAGGTTGCCGGCGTAGTGGGCGTGGGAGTAGGGCACGTAGCGGCGGTGCGTCACGGTGAGCCCGAGGCGGCTGTCGTCCCCGGTGGCGTCGGTCGTGCGGTCATCGTCGGCCTCTCGGCGGCGTCGGTGCGGGTGACCAGCGCGTGCGACGAGGTAGCTGGCCACCTCGCCGGGCGTCGTGCCGCGGCCGAAGATCCGGTCGACGCCGAGCTCGGCGGCCATCGTCTCGTCGAACCGCGGGCCGCCGACGACCAGCAGCGGGCGCCGGTCGGCCGGGTAGGCCTCGCGGAACGCCGCCGACATCTCCCGGGTGTTGAGCAGGTGGGCGTCGCGCTGGGTGACGACCTGGGAGACCAGCACCGCGTCGGCCTTCTCCTCGCGGGCGCGCGCGACCAGCTCGGGCACCGAGCACCTGGGCGCCGAGGTTGACCACCTTGAGCTCGCGGTAGTACTCCAGCCCCTTCTCCCCCGCGAAGCCCTTGATGTTGAGGATCGCGTCGATGCCGACGGTGTGCGCGTCGGTGCCGATGCAGGCGCCGACGACGACCAGCCGGCGGCGCAGCGCGCGCTTGACCGCGGCGTTGACCTCCTTGGGCGTCAGCAGCGGGTAGTCGCGCTCGACGACCTCGACCTTGCGACAGGTCGACGAGGTGGTTGCACCGGCCGTAGACCACGAAGAACGTGAAGTCGCGGCCCCATCGCCTTGGCGTGCACCACCATCGCCGGGTCCATGCCCATCTTGTTGGCGAGCTGCAGCGCGGCGCCCTCGGCCCGCTTGTCGTGCGGCGATCGGCAGGGTGAAGGACAGCTGCACCATGCCGTCGCCGGTGGTGTCGCCGTACGGCCGGATGATGCTCGCTGCCGGTCTTCGGCGTCGCTGTGGCCATCACGCTCGCGCGCTCCGGACGTACTCGTCCAGGATCTCGGTGGCGGGGTTGTAGTAGCCGTCGACCTGCTTGGCGACGCCGTCGAGGCCCGTGCCGGCGTCGGCCGGGCGCTTCATCAGCCCGAAGGTGCCGTCGCGCGATCGCGTCGAGCAGCGGCGCCTTGCCGGGCTCGTCGACGATCCGCTCGAGCAGCTCGATCGCCTCGGCGAGCACCTGGCGGGCGCGGTTGCTGCGATGAAGCCGTCCGGGCTGCGGGCGGAAGTCCTCGTGCAGGTTGCCCGCGGCGTCCATCACGTAGCGGACGTTCTGCAGGGCCAGGTCGCGGTCGGACAGCCACGGCGTGACGACGGCCTCGGTCATCATGCCGACCAGCAGGATGCCCTGGCCGGTCAGCGCGCCGACCAGGTTGAAGAAGCCGTCGAGCAGGTAGCCGCGGAACACGTCGCCGGTCATGTGCCTGGTCGGCGGCATCCACTTCAGCGGCGCGTTCGGGAACAGCTCGCGGGCCAGCAGCGCGTGGGCCAGCTCGAGCCGGAACGAGTCGGGCACGTCGGGGTTGATCTCGAACGCGTGCCCGAGCCCGAGCTGCCAGTCCTCGAGCCCGGCCTCCTTGGCGAAGTACTCGTTGAGCAGCTGGCTCACCGTGACCGTGTGCGCCGCCTCGACCGCGTCGGCGGTGGTGAGGTAGTTGTCCTCGCCGGTGTTGATGATGATCCCGGCCCGGGCGTGGACCTGGCGGCTGAACCGCTGGTCGACGAAGGTCCGGATCGGGTTGATGTCGCGGAAGAGGATCCCGTACATCGAGTCGTTGAGCATCATGTCGAGCCGCTCGAGCCCGGCCAGCGCGGCGATCTCGGGCATGCACAGCCCGGAGGCGTAGTTGGTCAGCCGGACGTAGCGGCCGAGCTCGCGCGACGACTCGTCGAGCGCGGCCCGCATCAGCCGGAAGTTCTCCTGGGTGGCGTAGGTGCCGGCGTAGCCCTCGCGGGTCGCGCCCTCGGGCACGTAGTCGAGCAGCGACTGGCCGGTCGAGCGGATCACCGCGATGATGTCGGCGCCCTCGCGGGCGGCCGCCTGGGCCTGCGGGATGTCCTCGTAGATGTCGCCGGTGGCCACGATCAGGTAGATCCACGGCTGCCGGGGCGCGTCCCCGACCCGCGCGACCAGCCGCTCCCGCTCGGCCCGGCGCCGGTCGATGCGCCCGGATCCCGCGGCCGACGGCGCGGGTCGACGCCGCGGCGGGCGCGCTCGGCGTCCCGGCCCTCCGGCAGGCACGGAGCTGCACGCCACCGGCCGACGCCTTCTGCGCGAGCGCGGTGAGGTCCTGGTCGCCGCTGCGCCGCAGGGCGTCCCACACCGGCAGCGCGACGCCGTGCTCCAGGCCGACGTCGGTCGCGGACCGCGTCGACCAGCCGGTTGACCCAGGGGATCCCGTCGGGGTCGGCGCCGCTGAGGCCGGCCAGGCGCAGCACCGCCCGCTCGACGGACACCGTGGTGTGGGTCTTCGCCAGCCGGACGATCGGGCGGCCGGCGCTGCGAGCCAGCGCCCGGGCCTTGCGGACCGTCGCCGCGTCCAGCGCCAGCTTGGGCTGGCCTCGGGTGCGCCGCGCGCGGGCCGTGGTCACGGACGTCTGCCTTCCTGGAGCCGGTCGTGGTGGAGGATCTCCGGTGCCAGGTCGCCTGGGCCGGAGATCCTGCGCCATTGTGCCGCACCCGGCAGTTTCCCTCCGGCCCCGCCGTGTCGGGCCCGCCGCAGGCTGCCCGGTGGGTCATCCTTGGGTCAACCTTCTGCGCCTCGGGAGGATGTCATGGCAGGGTTGGCCCGGCTTCGCGCCGTCCCGCGCCCGCAGCGGCGACCGGACGAGTACGCCGAGCGACCACGCAGACACCGCAGACACAGCAGACACGGCTGACGACAGAGACGATGCGCATGCACCGCACAGGCAGGAACGGGGACCTCGTGGCAGTGGTGGCACGACACGACGGCACGACGGCACGACGGACGGTCGGCTCAGGGGTGGCGGTGGCGCTCACCGCCGTGCTCGCCGTGGGCACCCTCGGCAGCACGCCGGTGTCGGCGACCACGACGCCCGGCGCCCCGGCGATGCCCGCGGCGCTGAAGCCGGGCAAGGTCACCGCGCCGGTCTTCCCGATGCGCTCGGTGCCGGCCTTCGCCGGCCCGACCCGGGCGGCTGCGCGGGTCAAGGCGCAGGACGGCGGCACCGACCAGCGCTTCAACGTGCCGACCCCGCCCGGGTCGACGCTGCTCTGGGGCGACTGGAACCGGGACGGCGCCTTCACCCCCGCCGTCTTCACCAACGGCCACTGGGTCGTCTACGACGCGATGATCGGCCTGGCACCGACCCCCTCACGACAGTTCGACTTCGGCATGGCCGGCGACAAGCCGGTCGCCGGCGACTTCAACAAGGACGGCCGCACCGACGTCGGCGTCGTGCGCGGCAACCTGTGGCTGCTGCGCAGCTTCCCCTCGGCCGGCCCCACCTGGCGCCGGATCCCCTTCGGCTCGGCCACCGACCGCCCCGTCACCGGTGACTGGGACGGTGACGGCCGGGACGGCATCGGCGTCCGACGCGGCTCGAAGTGGTTCCTGCTGCAGCAGCCGGCGCGGCCGAAGAAGGGCGCCGCACCGACGTACACCTTCTCCTTCGGCCGGCCCGGCGACGCCCCGGTGGTCGGCGACTGGAACGGCGACGGCACCGACACGGTGGGGGCCGTGCGCGGCACCGCATGGTTCCTGCGGGACCGGCTCTCGCTGACACCGACGGCGGGCATGACCGCCAAGCAGCGCCGCACGCAGGCGCGCTCCACGGTCACCACCCGGCACGTGGCACGTCCGGTCGAGCCCGGCATGGTGCCGGCGCCGTGGCCCACGCCGGCCGGGCCGGACGGCGCTGCCTGCGCGACGGCGTCCCGCGGGGTGGCCCGCCGCAACCAGGTGGCCGGCTACGTCAAGCCGAGCCTGCTGCTGGACAAGGCACTGCCCTACGACACCGCGAACCCGGCCGTCGCGTCGGACCCGGTGTTCCAGGTGCGCACCTCGTTGCTGGAGTCGGAGCGCTACCTGCTCGGCGCGAACTACCTCGAGCGGTGGTACGACCGGCGCGGCCAGCGCTTCACCGACCTGCTGTCCAGGTTCGACCCGAACCTGCAGGAGTACGCCATCCGGCGGCCTGCGATGGCGGCGCTCACCGCCGCGGTTGCGGTGCGGACGGGCGCCCACAACGACGTCTCGGTGGGCCGCACGCGGGACGAGGCGATCCTCTACAGCGACTGGCTGCTGCGCTCGGTCGCCTGCCAGCACGTGGCCGTCACGCCGGGCGGCTGGGGCGCCGGCTGGCAGACCGCGCACTGGGCGATGCTCGCCGGTGAGGCCGCCTGGCTCATCTGGGACCGCCTCTCGCCGCAGACCCGCGAGTACGTCGCCCAGATGATCGTCTTCGAGGCCGACCACCGGCTGGTCACGGCGCCCGAGTACTGGGCCGACGCCAACGGCACGATCGTGACCAAGGGCGACACCAAGGCGGAGGAGAACTCCTGGAACGCCGCCCTGCTCGAGCTCGCCGTGAACATGATGCCGACCCACCCGCAGGCGGCGAACTGGCGCCGGCGGGCGGTCGACCTCGAGGTCTCGGCCTACGCCCGGTTCGCGGACATCAGCTCGCCGACGGTGATCAACGGGGTCACGCTGGCCGACCGGCTCGACGGCGCCAACACCTATGACGACGGCACCGTCGAGAACCACCGGTTCCTGCACCCGGACTACATGACCAACATCCAGCAGAACTGGTGGGCGGCGGACTTCGCGGGCCTGGCCGGGCGGCGGGCGCCGGTGTCGGCGTTCGTCAACGGTCCGTCGGTCTACGGCGCCTTCTCGACGCTGCCCTTCACGGCGGGAGCGCCCTCGCCGGTCAACGGGGTGCCGTTCCTCGCTCCCGGCGGCACGATGTACCGGCCCGGCACCAACGACATCTACTTCCCGCAGGGCTCCGACTGGGGCATCGGTCGCCGGGCGCACTTCGTGAGCTTCGACGCCCATGCCCTCGCCTACGGGCTGGACAGCGCGGCGGCGTGGCCCGCGCGGGACGCGCTGGCCCAGCACGTCGCGGGGCAGCAGGCGCTGGTGGCCGGCGACGGCACCGGCGACGGCCGCACCTACAACCTGGACCAGGTGGTCGCCAACCAGCAGGACAACTACAACGGCCGCGAGGAGTACGCCGCCTCGCAGCTCGCCGAGGGCTGGCTGGCGCTCTACGTCAGCCGCAACGCCTGGGACCACGTGTTCAACATGCCGGCCCTGGACGGCGCCACCTACGCCCCGCTGGCCCCGCTCACGCTGGGCCAGACCGGCTGGTCGTCGGTTCCCGGCGGTTCCAGCCCGCAGGACGAGCGGCTGAGCCCGTAGCCGACGCCACTCGTCGTGGCCCGGTCCGCGGACCGGGCCACGGCGGTCGAGGTGCTCAGCGGTAGCGTCCCAGGACCGTCCTCGAGCTGCCGCTGGGAGTCACGCACGATGGTCTACTGGGTGTCTCGGCTGTTCTGCCTCACGATGCTGCGCGTGCTGTGGCGGCCCAGCGTCGAAGGTCGCGAGCAGATCCCGGCTGACGGGCCGCTGGTGGTCGCGAGCAACCACCTGTCGTTCATCGACAGCATCATCATCCCGCTGGTGGTGCCCCGGAAGGTCGTCTTCCTCGCCAAGGCGGAGTACTGGGAGGGCCGCTCCCCCGCCGCCTGGCCGCGCCGGCTGTTCTTCAAGGCCTTCGAGGCGGTCCCGGTGCAGCGCGAGCAGCAGCAGGACGCCCAGGCGTCGCTCGACCTGGCACGTGGCGTGCTCGAGCGCGGCGACGCGTTCGGCATCTACCCGGAGGGCACCCGCTCCCGGGACGGCCGGCTCTACCGTGGCCGGACCGGCGTCGGCTGGCTCGCGGTCGCGGCCGGCGCCAAGGTGGTGCCCCTCGGGCTGGTCGGGACCGACAAGATCCAGCCGGTCGGTGCCCGGATGCCGCGGGTGCACCGAGGTCTCACCATCCGGTTCGGCGAGCCGGTCGACCCCGCCGACTACGCCGGGCTGCCCCCGGGACGGGCCCGCCGGGAGATCACCGACGCGGTGATGGACCGGATCGCCGCCCTGTCCGGGCAGCAGCGGGCTCCCGGCTACAACGAGCCGCCGGCGACGGACTGACCGGTCATTGGTCCGCTGGCGCCGGCAGGGGACGGACCGGCATGGTCAGGCCGGTCAACGCTGCGGCGTCATGCGAGGAGACCAGGCAGGTGCCCGGGGCATCGGCGGAGACGAAGGTCACCCGAGCGCCGGTCCGTTCGTATCCCAACGTCAGGACCTCGGGACCGCGGCAGGACACCGAGTCGGAGAGGATCCGCACCGTGCCGGGGCCGCGGGCGACCAGGCGCACCTCGTTGGTCTCGTCGATCTCCTCGCCAATGCTCCAGAGCCGGAAGCTCCCGGTGCCGTCCGGTCGGACCACGAGCCAGAGCTGCGCCTGCAGACCGCTGTTGGCGCGGAGGTCCAGCGGAGCCTTCAACAGGCCGACCGGCAGGCCGGAAGGCGACAGCTCCTCCGGCAACGGTCGGATGTGCAACGTCGCGCCGGCGAGGTCGTCCGCCAGCCCGGGGCTCGCCAGGCAGCCGGACGACGTCGCGTCCAGCACGACAAGCGAGCGACCACGGATCGAGAATGTCAGCGTGAGCGCGCGAGGGTCCGAGCAGACCGGGCCCAGGTAGCTCATCGCGACACGGCCGGGGCCGAGCCGGACCCATTCCACGGGGTAGCTTCCGCCGCCTTCGATGGACTCACCGGCGGGGGCGGCGAACGACCCTGTGCCGTCGGGGCGGACCCGCAGCCGGAACGTGGACACGGCACGGCCGCCGCCCCCGGTCCGCGCGACCCTCCCCTCCAGCAGGCCGACCGGCAGGCCGGAAGGCGAGATCGTGACGGGTGCCGGAGCAGGGCGAACCGGAGGTGCCGTTCGCGAGCTGTCCCGGTCGAGCAGCAGCGGCACGGCTCCGGCGATCAGCACGGCCGCCGCGGCCGCGATGGCCAGCACCCGGCCTCGACGCCGTGGTGGCGTCTCCATCCGCTCCTGCAGCCCCGCCCAGCCGGCCGCCCGGTCGACCGGGAGCTCGTCGGACGCGTGCAGCGACGCCGCCACCCGCGCCTCCACCTGGTCGATGGTCATGTCCCTTCCTCCAGCCGGGCCGCCACCGCGTGCAGACCACGCGACGCGTGCGCCTTGACCGATCCCGTGCTGATGCCGAGCGTCTCGGCGATCTCGACCTCGCTGGCGCCGGCCCAGTAGCGCAGCACCAGCACCTCCCGCTGCCTGCGCGGGAGCCCGCGCACGGCCACCACGACCGAGTCGTGCTCGAGGTGCACGAGGGCGGTCTGCTCGGCCGGGCCGGCGTCGCGCTCCAGCTGGGTGTGCAGTCGCTCCCGCGCGACCCGCAGCCGGCGCAGCCGGCTGTGGGTGCCGTTCACGACGCTGGTCCGCAGGTAGAAGAAGGCCTCGTCCGAGCGGCGGACGTGCCGCCACCGCCGCTCGAGCCCCGCGAACGCGTCCATCACCACGTCCTCGGCGTCCGTCGGGTCGTCGAGCAGGTGCCGGGCCAACCGCACGAGGTGGACGTAGTGCAGCTCGAAGAGCGCTGCGACGCCCAGCGGGGACTCAGTCGGCGCGACCACGGCGGGCGACCGCTGCGCCGGTAGCGACCAGGAACCCACCGACGCCCACCCGGACCGGGGAGCGCTCATGACTGTCCAGACGTCCGAGACGGTGCCGCGTTGACACGACCACCCTCGCACTGCCGGGGTCGGCTGTCACCGAAGCGACCTGGCGGTTCGCTGCCGCCCCGGTCAGGCCGCGGTGAGGCGGCTGCCGGCCGGCCGACGGACCCGGCCGGAGAACGCCGTGAGAGCGGCACCGACGAGCAGGCCGATCAAGGCGGCCAGACCGAGGCTCCAGACCGGCCAGCCCGTCGGGTCGGCCTCGGGGGCGGGGGCGGGCTCCGCCGGTACGACGACGACACCCCCTCCGGTGCGGTCGGCACGCTCGGACTCGCGGGTCAGGAAGGCCTCGTACGCCCGGGCCTTGGTGAGGAACAGCCCCAGGTACTCCTCGGCCTCGTCGTCGTCGGACTCGGCCCGATCGCCTCCGACGGCCGTGCTGCGGGCCGTCGAGCTGGCCGATGCCGACGCGACGAGCGGGAGCCCCCCGGCGGTCACGGCGAGCGCGGCGACGACGGCCAGCATGGGCAGCATGGTGCGCAGAATCCGTTGGGTCGACATGGTGGTGTTCCTTGTCTGACGGAGGGACGGACGAGCGCTCAGAGGTCAAGACGCCGCAGCCGTGCCGGCGTTGACAGCGGCCGGAGCCGGGTTCAGGTCGACGACGGCGTGAACCTGCCGACCACGCACCACGGTGGACCGGCAGCGTCGGCAGCGGCGTGTCCGGCTCCAGCACCGGCAGGCCGGTCGAGGCGTCGACCTCGGCGACGTCCCAGACCGCGAAGGTCGCCGGCGCGCCTACCGTGAGGACCCCGCCGGCGTCGTGCCGGGCGGCCCGCCAGCCGCCGCGGGTGTGCGCCTCGAACGCATCGACCGGGTTCAGCCCCGAGCCCGGCGTCCGGTGCTGCACGGCGGCCCGCACGCTGCCCCAGGGGTCGAGCGGGGTCACCGGTGAGTCCGAGCCCAGGGCGAGGGTGATGCCCGCGGCTGCCATCGCCGCGTAGGGGTTGAGCGACAGCGCCCGGGGCAGGCCGAGCCGCTCGGCGTACATCCCGGTGTCGCCGCCCCACAGCCGGTCGAAGGCGGGCTGCACCGACGCCACGACACCGAGCCGGGCCAGCACCGGCAGGTGCGCCGGGAGCAGCCATCTCGGCGTGCTCGATGCGGTGCCGGGCGGCCCGGACGGGCTCGTCGCCCAGCCGGTCGGCCGCCTCGGCCAGGCCGGCCAGCACCGCGTCCAGGGCGCCGTCGCCGATGGCGTGGAAGCCGGCCTGCAGGCCCGCTTCGGTGCACGCCACCACGTGGTCGCGCACCCCTGCGGCGTCCAGGTAGCCGTGCCCGGAGTGGGCGGCGTCGGCGTACGGCTGGAGCAGGCTGGCCGTGTGTGACCCGATGGACCCGTCGGCGAACAGGTCACCCGCCGCGCCGAGCGCGCCGAGCTGCCGGGCGCGGGCCACGCCGCCGAGGGCGGCCGCCTCGCCCCAGTAGCCGACGACCTCGGGCCCCGGCTCGGCCGCGGCCAGCTCCAGCATCGCGACCAGGTCGTCGGCGCCGGCGATGTCGGGGCCGGACAGCTCGTGCAGCAGCCCGATGCCCAGGCCGGCGGCGTGCTGCCGGGTGGCCCGCTGCAGGGTGCGGCGCTGAGCGGGGGTGATCGACTCGCGGGAGACCCGGCGGACGACGTGATGGGCGTCGCGGGTCAGGTGGCCGGAGTCCGACCAGCCGTCCTGGCCCTGGGCCTCCGGCACCGTGGCCAGCAGGGCCGAGGACACCACGGCGCTGTGCACGTCGATGCGGGAGAGGTAGACCACACCGCCGTACGACGCCCGGTCGAGCTCCTGGCGGGTCGGGGGGCGGTGCTCCGGCCAGGCCGTCTCGTCCCAGCCGTGCCCCAGCACGATGCCGCCGCGGGCGGCGCGGCCGGCCGCCTCCACCCGCCGCAGGCAGTCGGCCAGGCTCGTGGCGTCGCTCAGGTCGAGGCCGGTGAGCGCCAGCCCCGTCGAGGTCGCGTGCACGTGCGCGTCGACGAACGCCGGGGTGACGAGCGCCCCCGCCAGGTCCACGGTCTCGTCAGCGGTGTCGGCCACCGCTGCGGGGTCGTCGCCGGTCCAGGCCACGGCGTCGTCGCGCACCAGCAACGCGGTCGCCGCGGGGTGGTCGGGGGTGCGGACGCGGCCGTCGCGGTAGAGGGTCGAGGTCACCGCGGCAGTCTGTCAGCCCGCCTCGTGGGCCAGCCGCCGCTCGAACAGCGCACGTACGCCGGGCTCGGTGCGCAGCAGCTCCATCGCGAGGTCGGCATGCCCCGGCAGGTAGCCGTTCCCGATCAGCATCGTGACGTCGGCCGCGAGCCCCTCGGCGCCGAGCGCCGCCGCCGAGAACGACGTCGCCATCGAGAAGAAGATCACCGTGCCGCGGTCGGCCGTGCTGAGGATGGCGCCGTGCTCGCAGCCGGGCACGTCGACGCACACCACGGTGACGTCGGCGGGATGCCCGAGCGCCTGCTCGACGGCCGCGGCCACGGCCACCGGGTCGCGTGCGTCGGCGAGGGCCACGACGTCGGCCACGCCCACCTCGCTGAGCAGGTCGACCTCGCGCTGCACCGGGACGATCCCGACGGTGGCGCGGGCGCCGGCCCGGCGGGCGGCGGCGAGAGCGAGCGAGCCGCTCTTGCCGGCACCGCCGATGACCGCGACGGTCGGCTGCTCGTAGCCGGTGACGACCCGGTGGGTCAGCGCCGGTGCCCCGCAGACGTCCATCACCGCCATCGCGAGGTCGCCCGGCAGGTCGTCCGGCAGCCGGGCCGCGATCGAGCGGCCGAACAGGATGGCGTGGCCCTCGGCGGGGACCTGCTCGGACCTGCCGTCCCAGCCGGCCAGGCCGTCGGTGACCCGCAGCGGCGTCAGCGACAGCGACACCAGCGTCGCGACCCGGTCGCCCGGCCGCAGCCCCAGCGGGGAGTCGGGGCCCACCTCGTCGACGACGCCGACGAGCATGCCGCCGGAGCCGGTCACCGGGTTCTGCATCTTCCCGCGCGCCTCGATGATCTCCAGCACCTCGCTGCGCACCGCGGCACCGTCACCCGCGTGCTTGGTGGCGAGCTGCCGGTACGACGCGGCGTCCAGGTTCAGCCGCTCGACCCGCACCCGCACCTCGTCGCGGCCGATCTCGGGGCGGGCGTCCAGTCGCTCGGCGGCCTGCGGGAGGGCGCCGGCCGGCGCGATCACCCGGTGCAGGCCGACCGGTGAGGTGGCCGGCGCCGTCGCGTCGCGGGTCACGACTCGGTCGGGCGCTGCAGGACGTAGATCGAGGTCTCCCCCAGCATCCGGCGCCGGCCGCGCGCGGCGTGCAGCGCGATGTCCATGGGGGCCAGCCAGTGCGCCGGCAGCGGCAGGTTGAGCCGCCCGCGGCGCGGGACGGCACGCTCGCCGGCGGCCCGCGCCCGGGCTGCGCGCACCAGCTCCGTGGTGGTCTCCACGACCCGACGCCCGCCGGTCACGTCGCCCGGCCAGCCGACGGTGCCGAACTTCTTGAGAACCATGCCGGTGCGGTCGGCCATCTCCGCGACGCCGGAGGGGAACGCGTAGAGGATGTGGTCGGCGTTCTCCCAGGTGATCCCCAGGGCCCCGGCGCGAACCCGCCGTGGCGAGTAGGGGTTCGGCGTCGTGATGACCAGCTTCCCGCCGGGACGAAGCAGCTCGCGGGCGCTCGCGAACAGCTGCTGCGGAGCCGGCAGGTGCTCGATGATCTCGCCTGCGACCACGACGTCGAACGGGCCACGCGCCTGCAGCGCGCTGAGGTCACCCGTGATGTCGGCGTGCACGACGTCGTAGCCGGCCTCGCGCATCTCCTTGATGCCCGCTTCGTCATAGTCCGTCCCCACGCACTCCGCGGCCGCGTCCACGACGTGCTGGTGCAGCCACCGGCCGCCGCCGCCGGAGTTGAACGCGAAGTTGTGCGAGACGCAACCCATGTCGAGAACCTTCTGGTCCCGGGCGAACCGCTTGACCACGGAGATCCGGCCACCCTTGAAGGTCGAGGCGGCCTTGGTCAGCTGGGTGTGCCGGTACTGCAGGGCCTGGCGACTGTTGGGGTGGTCTCCGACGGCTCGCCAGGACATGGGTCTCCTTGTTCGACGGTGCGAGTGAGTGCTGCAGCGTGCTGCCGCGACGGGTCATCCTGGCACACCAGGTGGCGCCCGCCGGGCCCCGACAAGCGCGGTAAGAACATCCCTCGCTACCGCGCCCACAGCGCAGATCTTGCGGTCAGATGCACGTGCGACCGGACAACATCCCGTAGACTTCGTCGACTCACAGCTAATCTGCTGTCGCCGCCGCTGCCGCCCGCGCTTGCCGAGGAGCCACCCCTGTGACCACGACACACGACGCTGCGCACGACCTCGCCCCAGCCGGCTCGGCCGCCGGGCTGGAGCAGCCCTACGCCTACCGCCGCCGCGAGATCGTCGAGCCCGACTGGCGCCGGCTGCCCGGATTCCGGGACGTGACCACCGAGGACTGGGCCAGCGCGCAGTGGCAGCGCGCGCACTGCGTCAAGAACGTGAAGCAGCTGCGCGAGCTGATGGGTGACCTGGTCGAGGACCGGTTCTACGCCGACCTGGAGCGCGACCAGGCCGAGCGGGCGACCATGTCGATGCTGGTGCCGCCGCAGATGATGAACACGATGGTGCCCACCGGCCCGGCCGACGGCCAGACCTGGACCGAGGCGCTGTACGCCGACCCGGTGCGGAACTACATGCTGCCGGTGTTCAGCGACCGGCGTACCGACTGGCCGTCGCACCCGCACGCGACCCGCGACTCGCTGCACGAGCACGACATGTGGGTCGCCGAAGGCCTCACCCACCGCTATCCCACCAAGGTGCTGGCCGAGCTGCTGCCGACCTGCCCGCAGTACTGCGGGCACTGCACCCGGATGGACCTGGTCGGCAACTCGACGCCGGTCATCGACAAGCTGAAGTTCGACCTCAAGCCGGTCGACCGGTACGACGCCATGATCGACTACCTGCGCCGCTCCCCCGGCGTGCGGGACGTCGTGGTCTCCGGTGGCGACGTGGCGAACATGCCGTTCAAGAACCTCGAGGCGTTCGTCGCCCGGCTGCTCGACATCGAGAACATCCGCGACATCCGCCTCGCGACCAAGGCGCTGATGGGCCTCCCGCAGCACTGGCTGCAGGACGACGTCCGCGCCGGCATGGAGCGGCTCGCCACCGTCGCCCGGGCCCGCGGCGTGCACCTGGCCATCCACACCCACGTGAACAACGCCGAGTCCGTCACGCCTCTGGTGGCGAAGGCCACCAGCGCGATGCTCGAGGCCGGCGTGCGCGACGTGCGCAACCAGGGCGTCCTCATGCACGGGGTCAACGCGACCACGACCGACCTGCTGGACCTGTGCTTCGCCCTGCTCGACGGCGCCGGGATCATGCCCTACTACTTCTACATGTGCGACATGATCCCGTTCTCGGAGCACTGGCGGGTGTCGGTCCTGGAGGCGCAGAAGCTGCAGCACGGCCTGATGGGCTACCTGCCCGGGTTCGCCACGCCGCGGATCATCTGCGACGTGCCCTACGTCGGCAAGCGCTGGGTGCACCAGATCGAGGAGTACGACGTCGAGCACGGCATCTCGTACTGGACCAAGAACTACCGCACCGGGATCGAGACCGCCGACCACGACGCGCTGTCCCGGCGCTACGAGTACTACGACCCGATCCACACGCTGCCTGAGGCCGGTCAGGCGTGGTGGCGCGAGCACGGGCCGTCGGTGGACCACGACGCCGCCGTCGAGGCGGCCGCCGCCTCGCGCACGGCGGCTGCTGACCAGCTGCTCGACTAGGTCCGCTGGCTGGCGACATCCTTGCGGACGTCGACGTGGTTGAGGCTGGCCTCGTCGCCGCCGATGCCGGCGTCCCGCCGGTCCGCCTCGTGCAACCGCTTGGCCAGGCCGATCATCAGCTTGCGCATCAGGGTGGGGCTGCCCTGCACGGTGGCCCAGAACCGGCGGCGGCCGATGACCAGCAGCTCGACCGGCGTCTTGGCGATGACGGTCGCGTCCCGCGGCGCGGAGTCGATCACCGAGAGCTCGCCGAAGTAGTCGCCCGGCCCGAGCGTCGCCACCTCGCGGCCCCCGCGCTGAACCGCGAGCTCGCCGTCGACGACCAGCCAGAGCTCCTCACCGACGGCGCCCTCGCGGACGACCCGGAACCGGGCCGGGTAGCGCAGGTGGTCGGCCTGGCTGAGCAGCAGGTCGAGCTCCTTCTTGGACAACGACGCGAACAGCGGGACGGTCTTCAGGCGCTGGATGTACTGGTCTTTTGCCATCGCGGGGCCCCTCTCCGAGGACGGCGACCGTCCGGTCGGACGGCGGCGGCCCCTGCACCGTGGCGCGGCCCGGGTGCGCTGTCAACAGCCCGTCCGGGCCAGGAGGCGCTCACCCGGCGGGCTGGCGGAACACCTCGGTGACCCACAACCTGCCGTCGACCGACACGATGCCGACCCCGACCTGGCGCATCGCGGGGGCCAGGATGTTCGCCCGGTGCGGAGCGGACCGCATGAACTCGTGGTGCACGCCGCGGACCGAGAATCCGGTGCCGACGTTCTCGGCGATCGACCGCCAGCAGCAGAACGAGGAGAACGACGGGGTGTGGAACAGCGCTCCCTGCGCCGCCATGGCGGCCGAGTGCGCGTGCGCCGCGGCTGCCAGGTCCGCGCTGATGCGGACCGGCCGCAGGCCGTGGCTGGCCCGGACGTCGTTGATCTTGGCAACCAGCCGCGCCTCGCGGTGCGTGGTGGCCGAGGCGGGCGCCGGGGCGACCAGGCCGGCAGCGGTGAGCAGCAGACCAGCGGCGAGCACGGACAGGAGGGCGGAGCGGGGACTGCGCACGCGACGTCCTTCGGCAGGGGACAGGTCCCCCCGTGCGGCCTGGTGCATACCCCCCGGCCGCGGTTCCTACGCCTCAAGAACACCATCCGTCGCACGCGTACGGCGGTTTCTTGGGCGTGTCGGCACCGGGAGTTGGCCTCGAGATGACCTTCGCACGCTCAGACCTGCGCAGGCTCAGACCCTCAGCGGCTCAGACCTTCGCAGGCTCAGACCTTCAGTGGTCGCTGCTCGTACGGCGTGCTCAGCACGATGGTCGTGCGGGTCGACACGTTCGCATCGGCCCGGATCCGGGCCAGCAGCGACTCCAGGTCGGACGGGGTGCGCACCCGCACCTTGAGGATGTAGCTCTCGTCGCCGGCGACCGAGTGGCAGGCCTCGATCTCGGCCAGGTCGCGCAGCCGGTCCGGCGCGTCGTCGGGTGCGCTGGGGTCGATGGGGCGGATCGAGATGAACGCGGTGAGCGGCAGGTCGACGGCCTCGGCGTCGACCACCGCCGCGTAGCCCCGGATGACCCCGCGCTGCTCCAGTCGACGTACCCGCTGGTGGACCGCCGAGGTGGACAGCCCGGTCGCCTTGCCGAGGTCGGTGTAGCTCATCCGCCCGTCGCGCACGAGCAGGTCGACGATCTGGCGGTCGAGATCTTCCACGCGGACACCGTACGGCGTGCTCCGGCCCGGCCGGCGGCGGACGCTCCGGACGGCCGCGACCGTCGCACCTGCGCCGGGGAGGGCGCCGGTGCGACGGCCGCGGTGCTGCGTGGCCCGCGTCAGCGGACCTCGCGGATCGTGCCGTCCGGCAGGCGGACGTACTTCACGGCAGCGCCGAGCAGGACGGCGTCGTTGCCGCCTGCCTGACGTCCCGCTGCGGTCGCCGGGCCGGCCGTGCGGTGGTGGCTGGCATGACGGGCATGTGGGCCACCTTTCGTCGACGCGGCATCTGCGGCCGAGGCGGGCAGGGCGAGGGTGAGGCCGACCGTGCCGGCCACCAGGGCCGGCAGGAGGGCAACCCGACCTGCCGTCGTGCTGCACAGGACCGTGCGCATTGGAGCTCTCCCGTCCGAGGCGCCGTCCCGGCCCGGCCGGCCCCGAGGGGCCGACGTCCACCGGCACGGCTCGACGTACGAGCCGGTCTCGCCACTCACTCCCCCCGCTGCCTGGGCGACCGACTTGTCTCCGTGCCCATGCTCCCCCGAGGGAGCGTGGGTCGGTGAGGGCAGCAGGGATCACCGTGTCCCGAACACGCGACCGGGTGGCCGCGCAGGGGGGACATCGGCAGCAGCGGCGCCCACCTTGAGGTCAGCGGGTGAGGTGGCGGGAGATGACCATCCGCTGCACCTGGTTGGTCCCCTCGACGATCTGCAGCGCCTTGGCCTCCCGCAGGTAGCGCTCGACGGGGTAGTCCGAGACGTAGCCGTAGCCGCCGAGCACCTGAACGGCGTCGGTGGTGACCCGCATCGCCATGTCGGTGCAGAAGAGCTTGGCCATCGCCGCCTGCTTGCCGAACGGCTCTCCGCGGTCCCGGCGCCGGGCGGCCTCCAGGTACAGCGCCCGGCCCGCCTCCACCCCGGTGGCCATGTCCGCGAGCATGAAGGCCAGTCCCTGGAACTCCATGAGCGCCTTGCCGAACTGTCGCCGCTCCTGCGCCCAGGACACCGCCGAGTCCAGCGCGCCCTGGGCCAGCCCCACCGCGCAGGCCGCGATGCCGAGCCGGCCGCCGTCCAGCGCGGACAAGGCGATCTTGAACCCTTGGCCCTCGGCCCCCATCAGCCGGTCGGCGGCCACCCGGGCTCCGTCGAAGCGCACCTGGGCGGTGGTCGACCCGGTGAAGCCCATCTTGTGCTCCGGAGGCGCCGCGGACACCCCGGGGGTGTCGCCGTCGACGAGCAGGCAGGAGATGCCCCGCGCCCCGTCGTCGGAGGTGCGGCACATCAACGTGTAGAAGTCCGCCTCGCCGCCGTGGGTGATCCACGCCTTGGTGCCGTCGACCAGGTAGTCGGCACCGTCCCGGACCGCGCGGGTGACCAGGGCGGCCGCGTCCGACCCGGACTGCGGCTCGGACAGGCAGTAGGCGCCGAGCAGCTCGCCGCCCAGCATGTCCGGCAGCCACCGGGCCCGCTGCTCGTCGGTGCCGAACGTGGCCAGCGGGTAGCAGGACAGGGTGTGCACGCTGACGCCCTCGGCGACCGAGGCCCAGACGGTGGCGAGCTCCTCGACGACCTGCAGGTAGACCTCGTAGGGCTGGGCGCCTCCGCCGTGCTCCTCGGGGTAGGGCAGGCCCAGCAGACCCGTCTTGCCGAGAGTGCGGAACACCTCCCGCGGGAAGCGGCTGTCGGCCTCGTAGGCGGCCGCCCGCGGTGCCAGCTCCTCGCGGACCAGCTCGCGGGTGAGGGCCAGCAGCTCGGTGGCCTCCTCGGTCGGCAGGTGCCGCTGCACGCTCTGATGCTCGGTCACGGTGGTTCCGGCCCTTCTCAGCTGAGGACGACGTAGTCGCGGTCGGTCACGTTCAACCGCTCGATGCCGTCGGCGGTGGTCACGACGATGTCCTCGATGCGCGCGCCGTGCTTGCCGGCCAGGTAGATGCCCGGCTCGATGGAGAAGGCCATGCCGGGCTCGAGGACGGTGGTGTTGCCCTCGACGACGTAGGGCTCCTCGTGGGTCTCGACGCCGATGCCGTGCCCGGTGCGGTGGATGAACGCCTCGCCGTACCCGCCGTCGGTGATCACCCGCCGGGCGGCCGCGTCGACCGACTCGGCGGTGACGCCCGGCCGCGCGTGGTCGCACGCGGCGCGCTGTGCCTCGTGCAGCACCCGGAAGTAGTCGACGAACTCCGCGGGCGGCTCCCCCAGCGTGTACATCCGGGTGCAGTCGGAGCAGTAGCCCTCGGGGGTGGTGCCGCCGATGTCGACCACCACCACGTCGCCGGGCTCGAGCACCCGGTCGCCGACCTCGTGGTGCGGCGAGGCACCGTTCGGCCCGGAGCCGACGATGACGAAGTCGACCGTGGTGTGGCCCTCGTCGAGGATCGCGGTCGCGATCTCGCGGCCGGCGTCGCGCTCGGTACGGCCGGGCCGCAGGAACTCGGCCATCCGGGCGTGCACCCGGTCGATGGCCTGGCCGGCCCGCCGCAGCGCGTCGACCTCCTCGGGGCTCTTGCGCATCCGCAGGTCGCCGATGACGCCGGAGGCCAGGGTCTGCTCGGCTCCGGGCAGCGCGGCGCGCATCCGCAGCACCTGCTCGGCCCACATCCGGTTGGCCAGCGCCACCCGGGCGGGAGTCCCGAGCCGGGCGGCGATCAGCGCATAGGGGTCGTCCAGCTCGCCCCAGCCCAGCACCTCGACGTCCAGGTCGCGCACCGGCGAGGCATGCACCGCGGGCACCTCGAGCCCCGGCGCCACCATGAACGCGGGTCCGGACGCCGGCAGCACGAGGCAGGTGAGCCGCTCCAGCGGCAGCGCGTCGTAGCCGGTCAGCCACCGCAGGTCCGGCCCCGGCGTCACGAGCAGCGCGTCGATTCCCGCCTCGGCTGCCGCCTTCTGGGCGTGTGACAGGCGGTCGGGTGAGGTGAGGTGGCCGGTCATAGGCCCAATCTAGACGTAGCCGGCCGACCGCGACCCGGCGGATCTGGCAGGCTCAGCCTGGTGACCAAGGACACCGCCGACGCCGGCAAGCTGCTGCTGCTCGACACCCCCTCGCTGTACTTCCGAGCGTTCTACGGGGTGCCCGACACCATCACCGCCCCGGACGGCACGCCGGTCAACGCGGTCCGCGGCCTGCTCGACTTCATCGCCCGGCTGGTGGCCGACCGCGGGCCGCGCCGGCTGGTCGCGGCGATGGACGCCGACTGGCGGCCGGCGTTCCGGGTCGAGGCGCTGCCGTCGTACAAGGCGCACCGGGTTGCCAGCGGCGACCAGGAGGAGGTCCCCGACGCCCTCTCGCCGCAGGTGGTGGTCATCGAGGAGGTGCTGGCGGCCCTCGGCGTCGCCTGCTTCGGGGTCGACGGGCTACGAGGCCGACGACGTGATCGGGACGCTGGCGATCCGGGACGCCGGGCCGGTCGACGTCGTCACCGGCGACCGCGACCTGTTCCAGCTCGTCGACGACTCGCGGGCCGTGCGGGTGCTGTACGTCGCCCGCGGCGTCGGACGGGCGGACGTCGTCGACGAAGCCTGGGTGACCGCGAAGTACGGCATCCCGGGGCGCGCGTACGCCGACTTCGCGACCCTGCGGGGTGACCCGAGCGACGGCCTCCCGGGGGTCGCCGGCATCGGGGACAAGACCGCGGCCGCCCTCATCACGAGGTACGGCACCCTCCCGGCGCTGTTGGCGGCGCTCGACTCCGGCGACACCGCGATGCCGGCCGGCGCCCGCACCAAGCTGGCCGCTGCGGGTGACTACCTGGCCGTTGCGCCGAAGGTCGTCGCGGTCGCCGCCGACGTGCCCCTGCCGCGGTATGACGACGGCGTCCCTGCCGCCCCGCGTGACCCCGATCGGTTGGTCGAGCTGTCCCAGCGGTGGGGGCTGGACAGCCCGCTGAACCGGGTGCTGTCCGCGTTCGCGGCGGTGCATTCGGCCGCCTGAGCGGCCGGTCGGTCGGTCGTCTGCGGTCGGTCCGGTCGCTCCGGTCGCTCCGGTCGCCGGCGAGCGCTTGCCGGGTGGCCCTCTCGCAACCCTTGTCGACCTGCCACCGCGGGCGTGGCAGGGCAATGGCCGGCTGAGGTGGTGCGGCGCGTCGCCGCCTGTCCACCTGCCACCGAAGGCGTGGCAGGGCAACAGGGCGGCCGGGATGGCGCCGGTGCCCACCCAGCGCGCACCCTGCCCGGCGCCTGACGACCTGCCACCGCCGGGCGTGGCAGGGCGACACGGACCGGGGAGGGGTGCCAGGGCGTAGGGCGTACCGGACGGCGCCGGCCCCACGGTTGCCCTGCCACCGCGGGCGTGGCAGGGCGTCACGGACTGCGGACGGGTGCCCGCGGCCGCTGACCGCGGCCGCGGGGAACGCGCGCGGTCAGGCCACCGAGGAGTACGCCACGACGCCGCGTCGGAGCAGGTCGGCGGCCTTGCGGGCGGCCGCGCCGACGGGCTCGCCACCGGGCTGCAGCCGGGCCGCGTCGGCGACCTGGCCCAGCATGTCCACCACCTGCTTGGTCCACCGGACGAAGTCGCCGGCCGCCAGGTCGGCATCGCGCAGCACCGCGTCCAGCGACGCGCCCGTCGCCCAGCGGTAGGCCGCCCAGGCGAACCGCGGGTCGGGCTCCCGGGCGGGCGCCAGCCGGTAGGCGCGCTCGCGCTCCTCCAGGGCGTGCCAGTGGCGGCGAGTCTCGTCGAGCACCTCGCGGGTGCGCCCGGGCGGCAGCTGCGCCGGGGCCGGGTCGTCGTCCCGGCGGGACTCGTAGACGAGCACGGAGACGACCGCGGCGAGCTCGGCCGGCGCCAGCCCGTCCCACAGCCCGTCGCGCAGGCACTCCGCGGTCAGCAGGTCCAGCTCGGTGTAGAGGCGCCCAGGGCGCGGCCGGCCGGCGTCACCTCGTCGCCGCGAGGTAGCCGAGCTCCTCCAGCACCTCGCAGACCCGGTCGAAGGTGCGCGCGATCGTGTGGGTGCGCTCGCGCACCCGCCGGGACAGGTTCTCGGTCTCCCGGCGCCAGCCGGTGGTAGCGCTCGGCCCAGCGGGCGTGGTCCTCGCGGTCGGCGCAGCCGTGGCAGGGGTGGCTCCGCAGCTCGGCGCGCAGCCGCAGCAGGTCCTCGTCGTCGGCCGCGGCCGAGCGGGCGCCGACGGCGTGCGCCCCGCCGGCCGATCGCCCAGGCCGGTGTTGCGCAGGGTCGGCGGCGAGGTCCCGCCGGCTGGCCGGGCTGCGCGGGTTGAACGTCTTGGGGATCCGCAGCCGGTCCAGCGGCTCGACCGGCACCGGGAAGTCGACCAGCGACAGCCGCGTACCTGCCGCTCGGCGGTCAGCACCGTCGGCCGCGGCCCGTCCGCGCCACGCGCCGTTGCCCGGGTCGAGCACGACGGCCAGGCCGGCGCGCCGGCCGGCCGGCACCCTGGATGACGTCGCCGGGCCGCAGCACCTCCAGCGACGCGGCGGCCTGCGCCCGCCGGCTGGCCGCGCCGCTGCGCGACAGCGCTGCCTCCCGGTCCGCGAGGGCGCGGCGCAGCGCGGCGTACTCCTCGAAGTCGCCGAGGTGGCAGGTCATCGCCTCGCGGTAGCCCTCGAGGGCCTCCTCGTTGCTTGCGCACCTGCCGGGCCAGCCCGACGACGGCCCGGTCGGCCTGGAACTGCGCGAACGACGTCTCGCAGCAGCTCGCGGGCCCGTTCCCGGCCGAACTGGCCGACCAGGTTGACCGCCATGTTGTACGACGGGCGGAAGCGACGAGCGCAGCGGATAGGTGCGGGTGGAGGCGAGGCCGGCCAGCGCCGACGGGTCGAGGCCCGGCTGCCACAGCACGACGGCGTGGCCCTCGACGTCGATGCCGCGGCGCCCGGCGCGGCCGGTGAGCTGGGTGTACTCCCCCGGCGTGACGTCGGCGTGGCGTCTCGCCGTTCCACTTGACCAGCTTCTCGAGCACGACCGACCGGGCCGGCATGTTGATGCCGAGCGCCAGGGTCTCGGTGGCGAACACCGCCTTGACCAGGCCCCGGACGAACAGCTCCTCGACGACCTCCTTGAACGCCGGCAGCATCCCGGCGTGGTGGGCCGCGATGCCGCGCTCCAGGCCGTCGAGCCACTCGTGGTAGCCGAGGACGTGCAGGTCCTCGTCGGGGATGTCGGCGCAGCGCGCCTCGACGAACGCGCGGATCTCGTGGCGCTCCTCCGGCGTGAGCAGGCGCAGGCCGGCGTGCAGGCACTGGGTGACGGCGGCGTCGCAGCCGGCCCGGCTGAAGATGAAGGTGATCGCCGGCAGCAGCCCCTCGGCGTCGAGCCGCTCGATGCACCTCGACCCGGCTGGGGCCGCGCGACCGCCTGCGGCCGCCGGCCACCGCGCTGCGGCCGCTGCGCCGACGTCCGGACGTACCGGTCCTCGTCGCGAGCCAGCCGCACCAGCTCGGGGTTGACCTTCGTCGCCTCCTCGTCGACGAACAGGTCGTAGAGCCGCCGGCCGACCATCACGTGCTGCCACAGCGGCACCGGCCGGTGCTCCTCGACGACGACCTCGGTGTCGCCGCGCACCGTCTCGAGCCACTCGCCGAACTCCTCGGCGTTGCTCACCGTCGCCGACAGCGAGACCAGCGACACCGACTCGGGCAGGTGGATGATCACCTCCTCCCAGACCGCCCCGCGGAACCGGTCGGCGAGGTAGTGCACCTCGTCCATGACGACGTAGCCGAGGCCGCCGAGCGTGCCGGAGCCGGCGTAGAGCATGTTGCGCAGCACCTCGGTGGTCATCACCACGACCGGCGCCTCGCCGTTGACGCTGTTGTCGCCGGTGAGCAGGCCGACCTGGTCGGCGCCGTACCGCGCGACCAGGTCGGCGTACTTCTGGTTCGAGAGCGCCTTGATCGGCGTGGTGTAGAAGCACTTGCGGCCCTCGGCGAGCGCGAGGTGCACGGCGAACTCCCCCACCACCGTCTTGCCCGAGCCGGTGGGGGCCGCGACGAGCACGCCGCTGCCGGCCTCGAGGGCCTGGCAGGCCTGCACCTGGAAGGGGTCGAGCCCGAAGGGGTAGAGCGAGGTGAAGGACTCCAGCCGGGTCCCGGTCGCCGCTGCGCGGCGCCGCGCGTCGGCGTACCGCTCCGCGGGAGATGCCATAGCCGGTCAATCTACGTGGCGGTGAAGACCTGCAGCCCGTCCGGCACGGCACTCGCAGTGCACCGGCAGCACCGAGATCCGCTCGCCGTCGGCGTAGGCCATCACCCCGGGAGCGGTGAGGCTGACCGTGCGGGCCCGCCGCACCGTCACCGCCGGGTGCCGGACGTGGGTGCCCTTGTAGACGGTCGGGAAGACCCGCAGGAACTCCGGCTTGGAGATGGGGCCGAGCACGGTGACGTCCAGCAGCCCGTCGTCCATCCGCGCGTCGGGGCAGACCCGCATGCCGCCCCCGTACGACGAGCCGTTGCCCACCGCGACCAGCATCGCCTCGGTCTCCCAGGTCTCCCCGTCCAGCTCCAGGACGTACGGCACCGGCTTGAAGGTGCGCAGCTCGGCCAGGATCGCGATGTTGTAGCCGGCTGCGGCCGGTGGGCCAGGTCATCCGGTTGGCCCGCTCGTTGACCATCGAGTCGAACCCGGACGCCAGCACACCGGCGAACCACCGGCCGCTGACCCGGCCCAGGTCGACGGCGCGGGTTCGGCCCGCCACCACGACCTGCGACCGCGGCCGCCGGGTCGTCGATCGGCAGGCCGAGTGCACGGGCGATGTCGTTGCCGGTGCCGGCCGGCACCAGCCCGAGGGGTACGCCGGTGCCGGCGACCACCTGCAGGGCGAGGTGGACCAGCCCGTCGCCGCCGACGGCGACCAGCGCGTCGACACCCGCGGCCACCCGGTCGCGGACCAGGTCGAACGCCTCGTCGGCGTCCCGGCCGGTGATCACGACGACCTCGTCGCCGTCGGCCCGCAGCTGCGCGGACACCGGGCCGAGCAGGCGTCCGCCACGCCCCTTGCCCGAGGTCGGGTTGACCAGGAGGGCCAGGCGCCGTGTCACGGGCGAAGGCTAGTGGCTACTCGTCGTCGTCGAGGCTCGTCGGGCGAGTGTCCAGCGGGCTGGCCTCCTCGTCGTCCAGCGCGTCGTAGTCCAGGCCGTCGATGCCCTGCCGGCGGCGCTTGCGGTCGGTGAGCAGCGAGAGGCCCGCGGCGATGTAGTACAGGACCAGCATCGGCACCGCCAGCGCGGTCATCGTCCAGGGGTCGCCGGACGGGGTGGCGACCGCGGCGAACACGAAGGAGCCGAGGATGACCGGGCGCCACGCCTTGAGCAGCTGACGGCCCGTCACGATGCCCGCGAGGTTCAGCGCGACCAGGAACACCGGCATCACGAACGCGATGCCGAAGACGAGGAACATCCGCAGCACGAACGACAGGTAGTCGTTGAGCCCGATGATGTTGGCGACCTTGTCCGGCTGCGGGTTGAAGCCGATCAGCAGGTCGAAGCCCTTGGGCAGGAAGGTGTAGGCCAGCACGGCTCCGCCGAGGAACAACGGCACGCTGACGGCAACGAAGGCGATGCCGTAGCGCTTCTCGCGCTTGTGCAGCCCCGGGGACACGAAGCCCCACAGGTTGTAGAGCCAGACCGGGCTGGCGATGAAGATGCCGGCCATCGCGCAGATCTTCAGGGCGAAGGTGAACGGATCGCCGATGTTGCCGAAGTTCAGCGTCGCGTCGGGATGCTCGTCCTTGATGGAGTTGAACGGCGCCGTGATCAGCGAGAACAGCTGGTCGTAGAAGAAGGCCGCGATGACGGTGCCGACGATGATGGCCAGCACCGAACGGACCAGGCGGATCCGCAGCTCACGCAGGTGGGACGTGAGGGGCATCCGCCCCTCGGGATCCTTGCTCCTGGCCCGGCCGCTGCTCAGGGTGGTCACCAGCGTGGGTCAGGTCGGGCGGCGCGGGTCAGCGGTCGCGGTCGGGGTGCTCCGCAGGCGCGGGGGTGCGGGCGGGCGGGTCGACCGGCGCGGGCGGGTCGACGATGCGGCCCTCGACCTCACGCGGAGCGGTCGTGGCCGGGGGTGGCGAGTCCTCGTCGTCCTTGCCCATCTCCTTGACCTCGGACTTGAAGATGCGCATCGACCGGCCGAGGCTGCGGGCTGCGTCCGGGAGCCGCTTGGCGCCGAAGAGCAGCACCAGCACGACCAGGATCAGGATGATCTCGGGGGCGCCGAGGTTACGGAACATTGACTCACCTCTGGGTTCGCGGACTGCGACCCTGCGATCGTACGTCAAGGCTCGCCTGCGACGTGGCCTCCTCGAGCAATGCGAGCCGGTCGCCGAGCTCGGTGAGCCGGTCGGTGGCGACCGCCAGGTCGGCGGTCAGCGCGCGGGCCTTCCGCCACAGGTCGCGGCCCAGCAGGAAGAACACCAGGGCGGCAGAGAGCAGCAGGACGACCCAGACGGCGAACCAGAGCACGGCGCGAGCCTACGGCCCGCCTGCGGTCAGGCCTGCACCCGCGGCGTGATCAGGGCGGCCAGCAGGTTCATCCGGTCCAGGCTGAGCGCGAAGTCCAGCACGTCGTCGTACGTGATCGCGGCACCGTGGTGCTCCTCGAGGGCCTCGGCGGGGATGAGCCACTCCTCGGCTGCGACGCCGCCGGACACCAGCAGGGTGACGACCTCGTCGTCGGCCGGCTTGCGGACCTCGTCCCGGCAGGTGGAGCACCGGAAGGAGTAGAACGACCACTCGGACCGGGTGCAGACGACGAGACGCATCTGAGCCGGGGTCAGCTCCACGTCCCCGCAGACGGGGCACGAGGTCTTGATCGTGGTCATGGTCTGCTTCCCTCCCGGCGGTGGCTCCTTCGCGGAGCGTCACAGAGGTGTTCGGCAGGCCGCCGCTGACGCTTGAGCGGAATGGGCCGTACGCACCATGCGTCAGGACCGGACGTACCCCTCCAGGGCCCGCCGGGCGGTCCCCGCGATGTCCTCGATCAGCGCCGGCGGGTCGAGCACCCGAAGGGCGCCGCCCAGCCGCAGCGCCAGCTGGCGCAGCCAGCCGTCGTCGGCGACTCGCAGCCGGACCAGCAGGACGTCGCCCGGGAGCTCCTCGACGTCCTCGACCGGGTAGTAGTCGACGACCCAGTGCGCGGGCGGGTGCAGCTCCATCGTCACCAGCGCGTCATCGGGTGACGCGACGAACAGCCCCTCGGCCAGGTCGCGCTCCGGCGCCTCCGGCGGCACCTCGGCCGCGAGGTCGAGCACCGCGAGCGCCTCGACCCGGTCCAGCCGGAACAGCCGGACGTCCTCGGCCCGCCGGCACCACCCCTCGAGGTACCACCGGCCGTCGACGAGCAGCACCCGCATCGGGTCCACGTCGCGCTCGGTCGTCTCGTCCCGGGCCGGGACGAAGTAGGTCAGATGCACCCGGCGGCCCTCGGCCAGGGCCCGCCGGACCTCGGCCAGCGGCCCCTGGGCCTCCACCTCGACCCGCACCTGGGTGCTGACCGCCGCGGAGTCACCGGCGGCCGCCTCCAGCTTGAGCAGCGTGCGCTGCAGCGCGTCCCGGTCGTGCAGGCCCGGCACGTCGGCGAGCGCCCGCAGGCCGACGAGCAGGGCCAGCGCCTCGTCGACGCCGAGCCGCAGCGGCCGGGCGATGGCGTCGGCGTTGCTGAGGTAGACGTGGCCGTCGTCCCAGTCGACCTCGATCAGGTCGTCCGGCAGGTGGCCGGGCGTGCCGCACACGAACAGCAGCTCCAGGTCCTTGACCAGCTGGGACTCGGTGATCCCGAACTCGGCGGCGGCCTCGGTGAGGGGGATGCCCTGCCGGCTCACCAGGTAGGGCACCAGGGCCAGCAGCCGGCTGAGGCGGTCGGTGGCGCCGGGGCTCACCGGGCGCCACCCGCGGTGGCCGGGGCCTCGACCGGCGGCCGGGTCGCGTCCAGGGCGCCTTGCAGCCGGCGGACGACGGCCTCCCGCAGCTCGGCGGGAGCCAGCACCCGGACGTCGGCGCCGTAGCCGGCCACCTCCTCGGCCAGCACCTCGAGGTCGTTGAACGGGACGGTGACCTCGTCCCAGCCCGTGGTCAGCACGCGCCTCGGTCGGCCGGCGGTGGCCCGGCGACGGAGCCGGAACCCGGAGCCCGGCCGGAGGCACAGCCGGGCCTCGGCCGACGCCCGGGCCGGCACCAGGGTGGCCACCTGAGCGCGCAGGTCGATGCCCTCGGGCACCGTCACCTCGCCGACGCGACCACCGGAGCGCACCGGGCCGGCGACGCGGGAGAGCCGGAAGACCCGGGTCGCGCCGCGGTCCCGGTCGTGGCCCACGACGTACCAGCGACCGTGCCGGGAGACGATGCCCCACGGCTCGACGTGCCGCTCGCGGACCGTGGGCTGACCAGGGGTGCGGTACGGGAACCGGATCGGCCGACGGTCGCGGACCGCGGCGTACACCGGCTCGAAGGCCGGCTCGCTGGTGCGGACCCGCGGCTCGATGCCCACCAGGCTGCCGAAGTCCGGCTCGACGCCGGCGGCCTTGAGCTTGAGGACCGCCCGGGACGCCGGCGCGGCCAGGCTGGCCTGCTGCCAGACCCGGGAGGCCAGGCCGAGGACCGCCAGCTCGTCCGGGCTGAAGGAGATGTCCGGCAGCGCGTAGGCGGCCCGGTCGACCCGGTAGCCGATCTCGTCGTCGAACCAGGCGTCGTTGCCGCCGGTCTCGAGCGGCACACCCATGTCCCGGAGCTCTTCCTTGTCCCGCTCGAACATCCGGTCGAAGGCCTCGTCCGAGGGGCACTCGGCGTACTGCGGGACGGCGGTGCGGATCTGCTCCTTGGCCAGGAACTGCCGGGTCGAGAGCAGGCAGATGACGAGGTTGAGCAGCCGCTCCGTCTTGTGCCCGGACATGTCCTCGAACCTACCCGGCCGGCCGGCCCCGGCTCGACCAGGTTCCGGGCCGCCGGGCTAGCGGACGTCGAGCAGGTCGACCACGAAGATCAGGGTCTCGCCCGGGGCGATGACCGCACCCGCGCCGCGGTCGCCGTACCCGAGCTCCGGCGGGATCACCAGCTTGCGCCGGCCACCGACCTTCATGCCGAGCACGCCGCGGTCCCAGCCCGCGATGACGTTCCCCGCACCGAGCGGGAAGGCGAAGCTCTGGCCCCGGTTCCAGGAGGCGTCGAACTCCTCGCCGGTCGAGTAGGCGACGCCGACGTAGTGCACGACGGCCGTGGAGCCGGGAGTGGCCTCGGCGCCGCTGCCCTCGGCGAGGTCGGTGATCTCGAGCTCGCCGGGCGGCGGGCCCTCGGGGAAGTCGATCTCGGGCTTCTCGCTCACTTGGTGCTCCCCTTCGCAGGCCCCTGCACGGCCAGGACGTCGATGGCCACGGCCACGCTCTTGGCGGCGGCGTTCTCCCCCGTCTGGGCCGGCAGCGTCAGCAGCACCCGGCTGCCGGAGGGCACGCCCACGAGCAGGTCGAACGGGTTGCCCTGCTGGCCGGCGCCGATCGGCACGCCCTGCGGGCCGGGGACCGTGCCGTCGGCTCCCTTGGTCCAGGTGCTGCTCAGCGGCGTGCCGTCCCAGCTCACCGCGTTGTACTGCACGATCGCGAGCTTCCCGTCGGCCACCGCCGGGCCGGTTCCCTTGGCCAGCACCGTGACGGTGGGCTTCTTCGGCGGGGTGGTCCCCTTCGCGACGGCGATGACCGGCTCGGCGCCGGTCGGGCCGGTGACGGTCGGCAGACCCTTCGGGAGGGTGGCCACCGGGGTGTTCTTCTGCGGGACGCCGGACTTCGGGTACGACGCGATGACGTCGACCACGAACACCAGGGAGTCGGTGCCCTTGATGCCGGCCTGGGTGTTGCCCTTCTTCCCGTAGCCGTCCTTGGGCGGGACGACCATCAGGACGCGGCTGCCGGCCTTCACGCCGACCAGGCTGGTGTCCCAGCCCGCGATGACCTTGCCGGTGCCGATCGGGAACGCCGCGGGCACCTTGCGGTCGTAGGAGTTGTCGAAGACCTTGCCGCTCTTGTAGACCGCGCCGAGGTAGTCGGCGACCAGCAGGTCACCCTTCTTCACCTTCGGCCCGTCGCCCTCGGAGAGCACCGTGTAGTCCAGCTTCTTCGACGGCGCGGTGCCCTTGTCGACGGTGATCTTCGGCTTGGCGCCGTACTTCCCGGACACGTCGGGCAGGCTGGACGAGCTGTCGTTGCTGCATGCCGCGAGCGAGCCCACGAGCAGCGCAGGAAGGAGCAGCAGGGCGAATCTGCGCACGAAGAGACCTCGAGAAGGACGGGGAGGGGGACGCAACAAGCCTAACCCGACGCCGTACGCCCTTCGACCGGCGTACGCCGGCGCACGCTGGGCGCACCGGAAACTCCCAGCGAACTCACATGCTGGCGATCAGCTTCTCCACCCGCTCGTCGACCGAGCGGAACGGGTCCTTGCACAGGACGGTCCGCTGCGCCTGGTCGTTGAGCTTGAGGTGCACCCAGTCGACGGTGAAGTCGCGCCGCTTCTCCTGGGCGCGCCGGATGAACTCGCCGCGCAGCTTGGCCCGGGTGGTCTGCGGGGGCACCGACTTCGCCTGGAAGATCTCCAGGTCGCGGGCCACCCGCTCGGCGGCCCCCCGGCGCTGCAGGAGGTAGAACAGCCCGCGGTCCCGGGAGATGTCGTGGTAGGCCAGGTCGAGCTGGGCCACCCGGGACGACGACAGCGGCAGGTCGTGCTTGGCGCTGTAGCGCTCGATGAGCTTGTGCTTCATGACCCAGTCGATCTCGGTCGACACCGAGTCGAGGTCGTCGGTCTCGACGGCGACGAGCGTCCGCTCCCACAGGTTCAGCACCTGCTTCACCAGGCCCTCGTCCAGGCCGCGCCGGGCGGCGAAGTCGCGGGCCTTGGTGAGGTACTCCTGCTGGATCTCCAGCGCGCTCGCCTCGCGGCCGTTGGCCAGCTTGACCTTCCGTCGTCCGGTGATGTCGTGGCTGATCTCGCGGATGGCCCGGATCGGGTTCTCCAGCGTCAGGTCGCGCATCACGACGTTGGCCTCGATCATCCGCAGCACCAGGTCGGTGGCACCGAGCTTCAGCAGCGTCGTGGTCTCGCTCATGTTCGAGTCGCCCACGATCACGTGCAGCCGCCGGTAGCGCTCGGCGTCGGCGTGCGGCTCGTCGCGGGTGTTGATGATCGGGCGGGACCGGGTGGTCGCCGACGACACGCCCTCCCAGATGTGCTCGGCCCGCTGGCTGACGCAGTAGACCGCGCCCCGCGGTGTCTGCAGGACCTTGCCGGCGCCGCAGATCAGCTGTCGGCTGACCAGGAACGGGATCAGGATGTCGGCCAGCCGGCTGAACTCGCCGTGCCGGCCGACGAGGTAGTTCTCGTGACACCCGTAGGAGTTGCCCGCGGAGTCGGTGTTGTTCTTGAACAGGTAGACGTCGCCGGCGATGCCCTCCTCGCGCAGCCGGCGCTCGGCGTCGACGAGCAGCCCTTCGAGGATCCGCTCCCCCGCCTTGTCGTGGACCACCAGCTCGCGGATGTCGTCGCACTCCGGCGTGGCGTACTCCGGGTGGCTGCCGACGTCGAGGTACAGGCGGGCGCCGTTGCGCAGGAAGACGTTGCTCGAGCGCCCCCAGGACACGACGCGGCGGAACAGGTACCGGGCCACCTCGTCCGGCGACAGCCGGCGCTGGCCCTTGAACGTGCACGTGACGCCGTACTCGTTCTCCAACCCGAAGATCCGGCGATCCATGACGACACCGTACGCCGAGCACGGTTCCGGACGCGGGAAGCACGTCGGGTCGGAAGGCCCTGGTCGAACCGGGACAGAAGGCGTGGCATGGAGGCGGCGCCGCACCGAGTGAAGGAGGATTCCATGACCGCACTCACCAAGCGTGGCCCCGCATCGCCGTTGACCGAGCTCTTCGACTGGGTCGAGTCCGGCTGGCCGGGGATGGCCGACCTGCGCCGCGACGCGTCTCGGATGATGCGCATCGAGGACCGGACCGAGGACGACCGCTACATCGTCCGCGCCGAGATCCCGGGGATCGACCCCGAGAAGGACGTCACCATCACGATGGCCGAGGGCATCCTCACCATCGCGGCCGAGCGGCGCGAGGAGCTGCAGGAGAAGGACCGCTCCGAGTTCCACTACGGCTCCTTCGTCCGCCGCGTCGCGCTCCCCCAGGGCGCGAAGGAGGACGAGGTGTCAGCGACCTACAAGGACGGGATGCTCGAGGTGACGGTGCCGCTGTCGCCGGCAAAGCCCGAGGCTCGGACCATCCCGGTCTCGCGGCCGCCGGCGGACTGACGGGCCCGGCGCCACCGGTCGGGTGGCATCGAGCGTCGACGCCGGCTGCTGGTCACCACCGCGGTGGCCGGCGTCGTCCTCGGCGCGATGACGGGCTTGCTCCTCCCGGGTCCGGACCGGGTGCCCCCGCCCTGACCGCGGCCCGGTCTCACAGCCGGTCCGGGCGAGTTCCCCAGGAAGCTCCGAGCAAAGGCGGGCACGGTGTTCCTCGACAGGCACCCCGACCGACCGAGGAGCAGCCATGAGCAGCCGCCGCTACGACCGCGACCGGATGTCACCGATCGCGAGCCGGGCCGAGGGCATGCGCCGGCTGTCGTCGCTGACGACGGCCCTCGCCCTCGGCAGCGTCGCCGCCACCGGCCTGGTGGCCAGCGCCGTGGTCGCCTCGACCGCAACCACCGACGCGGCCTCGTCGGTCTCCACGGGTACCTCGGCCGGCTCCTCGTCGTCCGACGACGACTCCGGGTCCTGGGCCACCCAGGGCGATGACGACGGCGGTACGGCGAGCAGCGGCGAGCACCGAGCAGCGGCAGCTCGAGCACCGGCAGCTCGAGCACCGGCAGCCAGAGCAGCAACAGCTCGACCGCCGGCAGCTCGAACAGCTCCGGCTCGGTCACCAGCGGCTCGGGCGGCAGCTCACAAGCCACCTCGGGCGGGTCGTGATGACCTCCGTCGCGCCGGCGGCCGCCGACTGGACGGCGCTGGGCACGCTGGTGCGTCTCGTCGTCACCGACCCGGCCGCCCTGCCGGAGGCCCGCCGCCTCCTCGAGGAGGACCTGGCGGCCCTCGACCTCGCCTGCAGCCGGTTCCGTCCCGACTCCGAGCTGCGCAGCCTCGACGGCCGGGCCGGCCGGCCGGTGCCCGTCAGCCCGTTGCTGGCCGATGCGATCGCCGTCGCCCTGCAAGCGGCCCGGCGGACGGCCGGTGACGTCGACCCCACGGTGGGCACGCGCGATGTCGGCGATCGGCTACGACCGCGACTTCTCGGCGGTGCCGGCGACCGGGCCACGGCTGCGGGTGGTCCCGGTTCCGGCGCCCGGGTGGGAGACCGTCCGGCTGGACCGGGCGGCCGGCACTGTCGCCGTCCCGGACGGTGTCCGGCTCGACCTCGGCGCGACCGCCAAGGCGTTCGCGGCCGACCGCTCCGCCGGCCGGATCCACGACCGGCTGGGCACCGGCGTGCTGGTCAGCCTCGGCGGTGACCTGCGGTCAGCCGGTCCCGCGCCGTCCGGCGGCTGGCAGATCCGGGTGCAGGACGTCACCGGCCACCCAGCGGCACCTGCGGACGGCCCGGTGTCGCACGTCGCCCTGCACGGTGGGGGCCTGGCCACCTCGAGCACGACTGCGCGCCGCTGGGTGCGTGGCGGCGACCTCCTGCACCACATCGTCGACCCCCGGCGCGGGCTGCCGGCCGAGTCGCCGTGGCGGACCGTCAGCGTCGCGGCCCCGACCTGCGTGACGGCGAACACCATCAGCACGGCGGCCGTCATCAGGGGGACCGCGGCGCACGGCTTGGATCGCGAGCCTCGGCGTGGCCGCCCGCCTGGTCGACCAGCAGGGCGGCGTCCGGCTCGTCGGTGGCTGGCCGACGGACTCCGCGGCGGTGGCGTCGTGAACGCGCTGTGGGTGCTCAGCCGGGCGACCGGGATGGTCTCGCTGGCGCTGCTGACGGTCGTCATGGTCCTCGGGATCGTGGTGCAGCGGCAGCGCCGGATGGGAACCCTGCCGCGCTTCGTGGTGGTGGGGCTGCATCGCAACGCGGCGCTGCTGGCCGTCGCCCTGCTCGTCGTGCACGTGGCGACCGTGGTCTACGACCCTTACGTCAGCATCCGGTGGGTCGACGCGGTGGTGCCGTTCCTCGGCAGCTACCGGCCGTTCTGGCTCGGGCTCGGCGCGCTGGCGGTCGACCTGGTGGTGGCCCTGGTCGCGACCAGCCTGCTCCGGCACCGGATGCCGGCGCGAGCGTGGCGGGCGGTGCACTGGACGGCGTACGCCTGCTGGCCGGTGGCGCTCGCCCACGGCATCGGCACCGGCACCGACCTGCGCGCCACCCCCGGCCTGCTGCTCGCCGGGGCGTGCACCGCGGCGGTCGCGGCGGCGGCCGGCTGGCGCTGGCTGGCGCCGCGACCGGCGGCTGCACCGCTGCGCGCCTCGGCCCTCATCCGGGAGCTCCGCTCCGCACCGTCGACCCGGCTCCGGGCCGGCTCGTCAGGACGGTGACGTCATGACCGCCCAGCTGCCCTTGACCGCCCCGGTGCCCGGGACGTCCGGCCTGCCGCGGCTGCTGCTCGGCGCCGGGCAGGACGGCACCTGGGCCGGACATCGGCGCCGGCACGGGCCGGTGCCCTACCGCGGCGGTCGGCGGCTGCTGCTCGACACGCTCGACGAGGCCGGTCTGACGGGCCGTGGCGGAGCCGGCTTCCCGACCGGGCGGAAATGGCGTGCGGTCGCCAGCGGCCGCGGCCCGGGTGTCGTGGTCGGCAACGGCGCCGAGGGTGAGCCGGCGAGCAGCAAGGACCGCGTGCTGCTGGCCACCAACCCGCACCTCGTGCTGGACGGGCTGCAGCTCGCCGCCGAGGCCGTCGGTGCGGACCTGGCCACGCTCTACCTGCACCCGGACGCCGCGCTGCGTCGCTCCGTCCTGGCGGCGGTGTCGGTGCGCAACGGCGACCGGGTGCCGGTGCGCGTGGTGACCGCTGCCGACCGCTTCCTGGCAGGGGAGGAGTCGGCCGTCGTCGACCGGCTGGAGGGTGGCCCCGGGCTCCCCCGCTCGACGCCGCCGCGGGTCTTCCAGCGCGGGGTGGGCGGGCGGCCGACGCTGGTCCAGAACGTCGAGACGCTGGCGCACGTCGCGCTGGCCGCGAGGTACGGCGCAGCGTGGTACCGCATCGGTCGGGACCTCCGACGAGCCCGGCAGCATGCTCGCGACCGTCCGCGGCCCCGGCCGCGCGCCGGTGGTCGCCGAGGTCGCGCACGGCACACCGCTGCGCACCCTGGTGGGCGACGGCACCGACCTGCAGGCGGTGCTGCTGGGGGGTTACCACGGAGCCTGGGTGCCTGCGGCGACGGCGCTGACGATGAGCCTGTCCCGCGCCTCGCTGCGGGTGGTCGGTGCCACTCCCGGCGCGGGCGTCGTGGTGGCCCTGCCCGTCGGGGTGTGCGGCCTCAGCGAGACCGCCCGGGTGATGCTCTACCTCGCCGAGGAGTCGGCCGGCCAGTGCGGGCCGTGTCTCAACGGACTCCCCCGGATGGCGCTCGCCGTCGAGGCACTGGCCGAGGGCCGGGCCGGCCGGCGTGAGCTGTCCGACCTGCACCGCTGGGCCGGACTGGTCGAGGGACGCGGGGCCTGCCACCACCCCGACGGCTCGGTGCGCTTCCTGCGCAGCGCCCTCAGCACGTTCGCGGCCGAGGTCGACCTGCACCTGCGGCGTCGGTGCAGCGGGACCACCCCGTCCGCGCTGCTGCCGGTGCCGATGAGGAGGGCAGCATGACCGAGCTGCGCCTGCGGGTCGACCGGGTGGCCTGCACCGGCCACGGCGCCTGCGCCGAGCTGCTGCCGGAGCTGGTCTCGCTGGACGAGTGGGGCTACCCGGTTCTCAAGCGCGGCGCGGTGCCACGGTCGCTGGGCCGGTTGGCTCGGCAGGGCGTCACCATGTGCCCGGCGCTGGCCCTTCGGCTGGACTCCGTCGAGCCCGCGGCGCGGCGCTGACCCGGCGTACCGCCTGCGGCGTTTGCCGTCGTCGCACCGGGAAACGGGCACCCACCATGAGCGAACCCTTCCCCGAGGACGACCGCGACGTCGACGCCGACCATCTCGTCGAGACGCCCGAGTCGCTGCGCGACGACGACCCCGAGGCGCCGGCGCTGGACCGCGGCATCGAGCCCACCGACCGGCCGCTGGGTGCCGAGAAGTTCGGCACCACGCAGGCCGAGGCGGAGCAGGGCGAGTCGCTCGACCAGCGGCTGGCCGAGGAGGTGCCGGACGTCGGCGAGCACGACCCGGTCGACGACGTGGTGGCTGACGACCCGCAGACCTTCGGCGCGGCGGAGAACCGACGACGAGGTGCTCGGCGACGTCTACGGCGACCCTCGACGCAGCAGCCGGACGTCGCGGCCGAGCCGGCCGGGCGGCGGTCGAGCCGGACGAGGGTGTCCACGAGGACACCGAGAGGGACGCCGTGGCGACCGCCGTCGGCCGCGACGGCGGGACGGTCAGCCGAGGAGGCTGCGATGCACCTGGAGGACGAGCGTTGACCCGACCCCGGTCAGCTGCGACTGACGACCAGGCCGTCGACCTGGACGGTGAGTCCGCTGCTTCTGACCTTGAGGGTGACGGTGGCCCTCTGCCGCGCGAACGGGGCGAGCATGATCAGCTGCTTGCGATGACGGCTGGTGGCCTTCAGGTTGACCCGGCCGACCTTCTTGCCGTCGACGAGGACGTTGAGCACGCCGCAGGTGGCGCAGGTCGTGGCCACGACCCCTACCCGCCTCACCCGGGCGTCGGTGCGGACGAGGGTTGCCCCCTTGCGGGTGGTCGAGAGGGCGGAGCCGCCGTAGAAGGCTGACCCCTTGTGCCGCTTCCAGCCCGACGACGGCGCCAGCGCCGTGTCGTTCAGGGCGCGGGCCTGGCAGCGGCTCCCGGTCCAGTCGGAGAGCTGGCCGGCCCGGTTGCGGGCGCGCACCGACACGCAGTAGGCGTAGCCGGCCTTCATGCCCAGCGGCACGTCGGAGACCGCGGTGCGCTGCCAGGACGCGGGACGGGCCCACGGGCCGAACGTGCCGTCCCAGCGGGCCTTGCGCCAGCGGACGTCGACGGTGGACACGGCACTCGAGGAGTAGCCGCCGAACCAGCTGAACCTCGTCCTCGCCGCCGTGCTCCCGGCGATCGTCGGACCGGTGGTGCGCGGGGCCGGCCGGCCGCTGGTGAGCAGGTTCCAGACCCCACCGGTGCCCGCGTTGTCCAGGGCGGCCTGGTCGACCACGATGCTCGGCTGCGGGCCGCCGTACGGCGTCCAGGACGGGACGAAGGTTGCGACGCCCTTCACCACCCGCCAGGTCCGGCCGGTGCTGCCGCTCTGCAGGAAGGTGCCGGTCGCGGGACGGTCCGGAAGGGAGTTGAACTGGGTCTGCGACAGCGTCTGCACGGCCTGCGGGCCGCCGCCGACGGACTCCCAGCTGCTCACGAACAGCGGCGCGCCACCGGCGATCCGGTAGGTCTCGGGACGGCCGGCGACCTGCACGAACGCCCCCTCGGCGGCGAGCTGCGACGGCGCGACGGCGGCGTCGACCGCGTTGTTGTCGATGTTGATCGCGAGGCCGCCCCAGGTCTCGATGTGACCGCCCTGGTACTGGTGGATCCGCTGGTGGTTGGCGAAGTACTGGTCGGGGATCGCCGGGTCGCCTGTCGTGGCGGTGCTGGCGTTCCAGCGGGCGAACCAGATGTTGTCCGGCTGGTGGAAGGTCGCCACCGGCTGGGTGTCGACGACCAGCGCCTTCATGGTGTTCGAGCTGGAGTAGAGGCCGGAGACGTAGCCGCGGGCGTGCAGCCGGACGGTCCACTGGTCGAGGAAGGTGCGGGTGGCTGCCAGGCAGGCCGCGTCGGTGTAGGCGAACGCCTCCATGTCGACGTAGACCGGGTTGCCGACGCCCAGGCCGAGCGCGTTGAGCTGGGCGATGGCGTCGTCGGCCGCCGCGACGCCTTGGGCGGCGGCCTGCGCCGGGTCGATGCGCTTGGTGACGGCGACCTTGGTGAAGCAGGGCGCCTGCAGCCCGACGTACGTGGGGATCAGGGTCCAGCCCTGCGCGACGGTCTGGGTGACCCAGTCGGCGGTGAGGTAGGGCTGGGCGCAGCTGCGGCTGGTGCCGCCGATGTACATGTTGGCCGCCTTGTACGGCGAGGCCGCGAACCAGGTCGCCATCGTCGACACCGGCTGCGCCGTGCAGGCGTCGAACCCGAGACCGGTGTAGGTGGTGTCCGACGGGCTCACCGCCGCCGAGGCAGCGGCGGTCGACGTGCTGGTGGCGCTGCGGGCTTCGCCGGCTGTGCTCGCGACGGAGGCGAAGGTGCGGGCGTCCGACGTGCCTGACGGAACGGTGACGTCGGCCTTGACGCCGTCGTAGGTGACCGACGCCGCGATCCGGCGGGCGGTCCGGCGGTCGGAGCCGGCCGCGACGACGACGCCGACCTGCGCGCCCTCGGCCGTGACGACGCGGTCCGGGCGGACGACGCCTTGCAGGCTGCTGGCTGTGACGTGCACGGACCCGGTGCGCCCGACGAGGTGCGGCGGGCAGGTGCTGCGGCTGGGGTCGCCCAGGTAGACGGCGTGCCGGTCGAAACGGACGCAGCCCGGCCGGCCGGCCAGCCGGTGCACCGGCCAGGACGACGGGACGGTGAGCGTCACACCGCGGTAGGACACCTGCGTGGTGCCTGCCCCGCCGGCCGGTGTGGCCGCCTGGGCGGCCGCCGGCCACACCGTGGCGGCCATCGCCGCCGTCGCCACGACGGCCAGTGCCGTCCGGACCGTCGCGGCGGATCTGCACCCAGCGCCCCCTGCCTGCCCGGGCGCCGACCTGGGCGCCTGCCTCGGCGCCCACCGGCTCGGCGGCGCTCATGGAGCAGCAGCCGGTGCGGCGCTGCTCGGGAAGCAGCCTAACGGGGCGATATGTCTGCTCAGCGGCGCGACATGGCCGGCCAGCCTCCGCAACCCGGCTGCCCTGCCGCCACGATCCGGCTGCTCAGCCGCGCGACCGGGCCGTGGCGCGGTCGTTGCGTCCCGATCGCGGCGACGAGCTCGGCCTTGGTCAGCCGGCTCCGGCCCCGGATGTCGAGCCGCCTGGCGACCTGCAGCAGGTGCTCCAACGACACCGTGGCAAGGCGACGGCCTTGACCGACGTCAGTCAAGCCACGGTCCTGGACGGCAGGTCAAACCAGCCGTCGGGTCCTGGACGGCCGGGCCCTTCAGCCAGCGGTCGGGTCCGGCCCGGTCGGCGCCGGGCCGGGAGGCTCGTGCGACCCGCCGGCCAGCGACGTCGGCCCGGAGGTCTCCCCCACGGCCTCGACGTCGGCGTCGGCAGCGGCGCCCTCGCCGGCCTCCCCGAGCAGACCGCTGAGCACCGGGCCGTTGAGCCGCCGGAACTTCCGCCGCGGGCGGGCCCGGTCGAGCACGGCGACCTCGAGCTGGCCGGCGGTGAGCGAGCGCTGCTCCCCCGACACCGGGTCGCGGCCGAGCAGCTCGACCGCCAGCTGCAGCGCCTCGGCGAGCGGCAAGCCGTCCCGGTAGCGGTCGGCCAGCGCCTGGCTGATCTGCTCGGCCGAGCCGCCCATCGCGACGAAGCCGTGCTCGTCGGCGACCGACCCGTCGTACGTCAGGCGGTAGATCTGGTCGTCGTCGGCGGTGTCGCCCACCTCGGCGATGACGATCTCGACCTCGTAGGGCTTGGACTCGACGGTGAAGATCGTGCCGAGGGTCTGGGCGAAGACGTTGGCCAGCCCCCGGCCGGTGACGTCCTGGCGGTCGTAGGAGTAGCCGCGCAGGTCGGCGTAGCGGACGCCGGCCATCCGCAGGTTCTCGAACTCGTTGTACTTGCCGACGGCGGCGAAGGCGATGCGGTCGTAGATCTCGGAGATCTTGTGCAGCGCACGGGAGAGGTTCTCGGCGACGAACAGGATGCCGCCGTCGTAGGCGAGCACCACGACGCTGCGGCCGCGCGCGATGCCCTTGCGGGCGTAGTCGGCACGGTCCTTCATCAGCTGCTCGGGCGAGACGTATCCGAACGGCATCGTCACGACGCGGTCTCCTTGACGGTCGAGCGGGTGGTCGCGGTGGCGGTCATCGCAGCGGCGCCTGCGGTCCGCCGGGGCTCTGCATGCGGCCGCTGACGACGACGTCGACGATCGCGCCGACCTCGTCGTCGGACAGTCGACGGTAGCCCTCGGCCGTGACGACGGAGACCACGGGGAAGATCCGCCGGGTGAGGTCGGGGCCGCCGGTCGCGGAGTCCTCGTCGGCGGCGTCGTAGAGCGACTGGACCGCGCACAGCGTGGCGTCGTCGGCGGACAGCTCCTCGTGCCAGAGCTTCTTGAGGGCTCCGCGGGCGAACACCGAGCCGGACCCGACGGAGTGGAACTTGTGCTCCTCGTAGCGCCCGCCGGTGACGTCGTAGGAGAACAGCCGACCGGCCAGCGCCGGGTCGTCGGCATCCAGGTCGTAGCCGGCGAACAGCGGCACCACGGCGAGACCCTGCATGGCCATCGCCAGGTTGCCGCGGATCATCAGTGCGAGCCGGTTGGCCTTGCCCTCGAGGGACAGCGTCGCGCCCTCGATCTTCTCGTAGTGCTCGAGCTCGACCTGGAAGAGCCGGACCATCTCGATCGCGATGCCGGCCGCCCCGGCGATGCCCACGCAGGAGTAGTCGTCGGCGTGGAAGACCTTCTCGATGTCGCGCTGGGCGATGTAGTTGCCCATCGTGGCGCGGCGGTCGCCGGCCATCACGATGCCGCCCGGGAACGTCAGCGCGACGATCGTGGTGCCGTGCGGCGCCTCGGTGGTCAGGGCCGTGGCCGGGGGCGTACGGCGGCCGGGAAGCAGCTCGGGGGCGTGGCTGCCGAGGAACTCGGCGAACGACGCGCTGCCGGGCGTGAGGTAGGCGGCCGGCAGTCTTCCGGAGCCGGACTGGTCGGTGGCCAACGGTTCCCTCTCTCGCGTGCTCGCACGGACGAGCCCGACCCTACTGCGCAGCGGTAGCTCAGGAGGCGGCGCGGTCCGGCATCGTCATGACCCAGGCGAGCTCGATCGGCGACCGCTCGACCCGCGCGTCGAGGTACGCGGCTGCAGACCGCAACAGGCGGGCGTTGTCCTGGAACTGGCCCAGGCCACCGTTGCAGTTGAAGCAGAGGATCCCGCGCACCCTGCCGGTCGCGTGGTCGTGGTCGACGTGTGCGGTCTTGGCCGTGAGGGCTATCCAGCAGATCACGCAGCGCCAGGCCTGGCCGTCGAGCATCGTCTCGACCTCGGCGGCGCCCATGCCGTAGCGCTGTGTCAGGTGGTAGTGCCGGGTGCTTCCGTGCAGGCGCTTGATGCTCTCGCTGGCGGCGTTGTTCTGGCAGGGTCGGCAGTAGCTGCCGATCCCCGTCTTGGTGGACCGGTTGCGAACGAAGTCATCGAGGGGCAGCACCTGCTCGCAGCGCGGGCAGAACTTCATGCCTTCGGGGGTGTCGACGACCCGCGACTTCTGCTTCCTGACGACCCGGCCCTGCTTGGTGGCGCGTCGCTCGGCGGAGGCCGCGTTCCGGATGGTGAAGCACGGCTTGCAGTACAACGCGTGACCATCGGGCGACGACTTGTTCGCCCAGAAGTCTTCGAGCGGTTTCGTGACCCCGCAGTCGCGACACTGCTTGCTGGGGACGAGGGGTTTGTGGTCGCTCACTCCGTCTACTGACCCCCCTTCTGTACAAAGCTACGAACGAAATCCTCGAATTCTCCTCGAGGACGTCATCAATCTCGTCCAGCATCGAGTCGATGTCGCTGTCGAGCTTCTCCTTGCGGTCGGCGACGTCGCTGGCCGCCTCGGTCTCCTCGACCTCCTCGGAGGTCTTGTTCGCGCGCTTCTGCCCGCCGGTGTCCTTGCTCGCCATCTGCCGCACCCTCCCGCGTCGCCCTGGGTCGTCTTCGACCTTAGTCGGCACGTTGGACACAACCCAGGAGGTCTGGCCGGCCTCACCCCGGCAGGGCAGCCAGCCGGTCGACCCAGCTGCTGCCCGGCAGGGCCAGCGCCACGGCCTCCCGCAGCCAGGCGCGGGCCGCCTCGTCGAGCACCGGCCAGCACCGCTCCAGGTCGCCGACGTCCTTCGGCCGGTCGAGGAACGCCTTGTAGAGCAGCCCGACCTCCGGCACCTGGTAGGGCACCCCGTCGGAGCCGAGCCGCACCAGCTCGCCGCAGCGGGCGGCGTACCCGGTGGTCCTTCTTGAACAGCCAGTCGTCCCCGTCGGTCGGGGTGATGAGCATGTCCATGATCCACGGCGACCACGCGTCGCGCCGCACCCACCACTGCTCGGGGCGGTCGTGCGCCGGGGCGCCGGGCAGCAGGGCGCGCAGCCAGCCGGAGTCGTTCTCCCAGATGTGCCAGTCGGCCAGCTGGTCGCGCACGGCGTCCAGGTCGCGGCGCAGGACCACCACGTCGACGTCCTCGTGCCGACGGGCGGGCGCGTCGCCCAGCTCCAGCGACCAGCCGCCCGCGACCCACCAGACGAACGGTGCCTCGCCCAGCAGGTCGAGCACGCCGGCAGGGGTCTCGGGCTGCCACGGTCCGAACCGCCGCTGGAACTCCCACTCGGTGAGGTCGTTCATCACCGCGGGCTGCGGCTCCGGCTCCGGCGTGGACGTCGGGTCAGCCACCGGTGAGGGCTGCCACCAGCTGGTCGGCGGTGTCGCAGCGGTCCAGCAGGTCGCCGACGTGCTCCTTGGTGCCGCGCAGCGGTTCGAGGGTCGGCACCCGCTGCAGCGAGTCGCGGCCGGGGAGGTCGAAGATCACCGAGTCCCAGGAGGCGGCTGCGACCTCGTCCGGGTACTTCGCGAGGCAGCGGCCGCGGAAGAACGCCCGGGTGTCCTCGGGCGGCTCGGTGACCGCGCGGTCGACCTCCTCGTCGGTGATGATGCGCTCGAAGTGGCCGCCCGCGGCGAGCCGGTTGTAGAGCCCCTTCGCCTGCCGGACGTCGGAGTACTGCAGGTCGACCGCCTCGAGCCGCGGTGACCCCCAGTCGAGCCCGTCCCGCGACCGGTACCCCTCCAGGATCTGCAGCTTGGCCACCCAGTCCAGCTCGCGGGCCAGCGACATCGGTTCGGCCTCGAGCCGCGACAGCACCGACTCCCAGCGCTCCAGCACGTCGAGGGTCATCGCGTCGGCGTCGGAGCCGAACCGGTCCTCGACGTACTTGCGCGCCTGCTCGGCGTACTCCATCTGCAGCTGGACGGCGGTGAGCGTGCGGCCCGACCGCATCGTCACCAGCTCCTTCAACGTGGGGTCGTGCGAGACCGCGTGCAGCGTCGCGACCGGCCGGTCGAGGGTGAGGTCGACGGACAGGAACTGGTCCTCGATCATCGCCAGCACCAGCGTGGTGGTGCCCAGCTTGAGGTAGGTCGAGACCTCGGCGAGGTTGGCGTCGCCGATGATGACGTGCAGCCTCCGGTACTTCTCAGCGACCGCGTGCGGCTCGTCGCGGGTGTTGATGATGGGCCGCTTCAACGTGGTCTCGAGACCCACCTCGACCTCGAAGAAGTCGGCCCGCTGGGAGATCTGGAAGCCGCGGCCGCGCCCGTCCTGGCCGATGCCGACCCGGCCGGAGCCGGCCACGACCTGGCGGCTGACGAAGAACGGCGTGAGGTGCCGGACGATGTCGGCGAACGGCGTCTCGCGCCGCATCAGGTAGTTCTCGTGGGTGCCGTAGGAGACGCCCTTGTTGTCGGTGTTGTTCTTGTACAGGTTGATCGGCGGGGTGTTCGGCACCATCGCGGCCCGGCGGCTGGCCTCGGCCATGATGCGCTCGCCGGCGCGGTCCCAGACGAGCGCGTCGCGCGGGTTGGTGCACTCGGGCCCGGAGTACTCCGGGTGCGCGTGGTCGACGTAGAACCGGGCGCCGTTGGTGAGGATGACGTTGGCCAGGCCGACGTCCTCGTCGGTCAGCTGGCTGGGGTCGGCCAGGTCGCGCCCGAGGTCGAAGCCGCGGGCGTCGCGCAGCGGGTTCTCCTCCTCGAAGTCCCAGCGCGGGCGCCGGGACCGCGCCGGCGACGGCTGCGCGTAGGCGTTGACGATCTGCGAGGAGATCAGCATCGCGTTCGCCCCGGGGTTGCCGGGCACCGAGATGCCGTACTCGGTCTCGGTCCCCACCACGCGCCACACGCTCACGTCCGCCAGCGTACGCGGCGCGGTGGGAGGATCTTCCGGTGAGCGAGGAGCAGGTGGCCATCATCGACGAGTCCGGCGCGGTGGTCGGGTCGGCGCCCCGCTCGGTGATGCGCCGGGACAACCTGCTGCACGTCGTCGTCGCGGTCCTGGTGCGCGACCCGGCCGGGCGGGTCTACGTCCACCGCCGTACCGACACCAAGGACGTCTTCCCGGGCATGCACGACTGCTTCGCGGCCGGCTGCATGCAGGCCGGGGAGGAGCCGGTCGAGGCCGCCGCGCGTGAGGTCGCCGAGGAGCTCGGCGTCGTCGGCGTACCGCTCACGCCGTTGTGCGTCGTGCGGTACGACGACGACGCCACCCGGCACGTCTGCCACGCCTTCTCGGCGACCTGGGACGGCCCGGTCACCCACCAGCCGGCCGAGGTCGCCTGGGGCGGCTGGATGTCGCCGGCCGAGCTGCGGGCCCGGCTGAGCAGGCCGGACTGGCCGTTCGTGCCCGACGGCCGCCAGCTGGTCGAGACGCTGCTTGCCGACGGCGGTCTCTGACCGCACCGACTGCCGCGCCGACCACCGAACCGACCAGGGACGGCGGCGACAACAGGCGCTGGCAGCCCGCAACAGTCCGCGCGGCCTGTTGCGGGCAGCCCCTGCCTACCCCACGTGGTCGAAAGCGCGGGGGCCGGGCGAGGCGGGCGGGCCCTAGAGGTACTGGCCGGTGTTGGCGACGGTGTCGATGGAGCGGCCGGCCTCGGTGCCCTGCTTGCCCTGGATGAGCGTGCGGATGTAGACGATCCGCTCGCCCTTCTTGCCCGAGATGCGGGCCCAGTCGTCGGGGTTCGTGGTGTTCGGCAGGTCCTCGTTCTCCTTGAACTCGTCGACGCAGGCGGCCAGCAGGTGCGAGATGCGGATGCCCTTCTGGCCGAGCTCGAGGAAGTCCTTGATGGCCATCTTCTTCGCCCGGTCGACGATGTTCTGGATCATGGCGCCGGAGTTGAAGTCCTTGAAGTACAGGACCTCCTTGTCGCCGTTGGCGTAGGTGACCTCCAGGAACCGGTTCTCCTCGAGCTCGGAGTACATCCGCTCGACCGTGCGCTGGATCATCGCCGAGACCGTGGCGACCGGGTTGTCGCCGTTCTCCGCGCAGGTCCTCGGCGTGCAGCGGCAGGTCGGCGGTGATGTACTTCGCGAAGATGTCCCGCGCCGACTCGGCGTCCGGCCGCTCGATCTTGATCTTCACGTCCAGCCGGCCGGGCCGCAGGATCGCCGGGTCGATCATGTCCTCGCGGTTCGAGGCGCCGATCACCAGGACGTTCTCCAGACCCTCGACCCCGTCGATCTCCGACAGCAGCTGCGGGACGATCGTGTTCTCGACGTCGGAGGAGACGCCGGAGCCGCGGGTGCGGAACAGCGAGTCCATCTCGTCGAAGAACACGATGACCGGCGTGCCCTCGGACGCCTTCTCGCGCGCCCGGGAGAAGACCAGCCGGATGTGCCGCTCGGTCTCGCCGACGTACTTGTTGAGCAGCTCGGGACCCTTGATGTTGAGGAAGAACGACCGGCCCTCGGGCTTGCCGGTCACCTCGGCGACCTTCTTGGCCAGCGAGTTGGCCACCGCCTTGGCGATCAGCGTCTTGCCGCACCCGGGCGGGCCGTAGAGCAGCACGCCCTTCGGCGGGCGCAGCTTGTGCTCGGTGAACAGGTCGGGGTGCAGGTAGGGCAGCTCGACCGCGTCCCGGATCATCTCGATCTGCGCGGCCAGGCCACCGATCTGCGAGTAGTCGATGTCCGGGACCTCTTCGAGCACGAGCTCCTCGACCTCGGACTTCGGCACCCGCTCGTAGACGTAGCCGGACCGCGGCTCCAGCAGGAGGGACTCCCCCACCCGCAGGTGCTCGCCGTCGAGCAGCGGCTCGGCCAGCCGGACGACCTTCTCCTCGTCGGTGTGGCCGACCACGAGGGCGCGCTCGCCGTCGGCGAGGATCTCCTTGAGCATGACGACCTCGCCGATGCTCTCGAACTCCAGGGCGGCGACGACGTTCATCGCCTCGTTGAGCATGACCTCCTGGCCGCGCACCACGCCCTCGAGGTCGACGCCGGGGCTCACGGCCACCCGGAGCTTGCGGCCGCCGGTGAAGATGTCGACCGTCTCGTCGTCGTTGCGGGCGATGAACACCCCGAAGCCGGCCGGCGGCTGGGCCAGCCGGTCGACCTCCTCCTTCAAGGTCACGATCTGGTCACGGGCCTCCTTGAGGGTGCCGACCAGCCGTTCGTTCTGGGTGGTGACCGCGGCGAGGTTCGCCTGCAGGTCGGCCACCCGCTCCTCCAGCGCGCGCAGGTGCCGGGGCGACTCGGTCAGCCGCCGGCGCAGCGCGTCGACCTCGTCCCGCAACGCGCTGACCTGCGGATCCAGGTCGGCGTCCGGGCGCGACAGACGGCGTCGGCCGTCATCTTCAGGACGGTCCGTGGACGACACGGCGTCACCTCCCCTGGGGGCACTCCCGGTGCGGGAGCCGTACGTTTGCGACCCTACCTTCGGCAGGTCCGCTGCGGACCTCCAGCACCACGTTGAAGGGTGCGTGTCGCCGGGGCCTCGCTCTCTCGGGGACGGCTGCGGCGCCCGACCGGTTCACCCCGTGTCAGCCGGCCGCCCCGGCCTGGGACTCCGGCTCACCCTGCGTGCCCTTGGCGGGACGGCGCCGCCGCAGCGGCGGCTCGACACCGTCGGCGAGCCGGCGGGTGGTCAGCAGGAACCCGGTGTGCCCCACCATCCGGTGCTCCGGCCGGACCGCGAGGCCCTCGAGGTGCCAGCCGCGCACCAGCGACTCCCAGGCGCTCGGCTCGGTGAAGGTGCCGTGCTCGCGCATCGCCTCGGCGGTCTTGGACAGCTGGGTGGCGGTGGCGACGTAGCAGATGAGGACCCCGCCCGGCACCAGCGCAGCGGACACCGCGTCCAGGCAGTCCCACGGCGCGAGCATGTCGAGCACCACCCGGTCGACGTCGGTCTCGGTGAGGCTCTCGACGAGGTCCCCCACGGTGAGCCGCCAGGCCGGGTGCGGGCCGCCGAAGAACGCCTCGACGTTCGTGGTGGCCACGTCCGCGAAGTCCTGGCGGCGCTCGTACGACGACACCAGGCCGTCGTCGCCGACCGCCCGCAGCAGGGACATCGTGAGCGCACCGGAGCCGACGCCTGCCTCGACGACCCGGGCCCCGGGGAAGACGTCGGCCATGTGCACGATCTGGCCGGCGTCCTTCGGGTAGACCACCGCGGCGCCCCTCGGCATCGACAGCACGTAGTCGGCGAGCAGCGGCCGCAGCGCCAGGTAGGTGACGCCGCCGGTGGTCGTCACGGTCGTGCCCTCGGGACGCCCGATCAGGGTGTCGTGCGCGATGGAGCCCTTGTGGGTGAAGTACTCCTTGCCGGCCACCAGGGTGATGGTGTGCATCCGGCCCTTGGGGTCGGTCAGCTGGACGCGGTCGCCGACGTCGAGCGGGCCGCGACGGTGGGCGGCGCCGGTCGGGAGGCGGGTCGGGCTGGGCTCGGGCACGGACGGCGAGTCTAGGTGCGGGTGAGCGCGCGTTCGACGTCGGCAGCCGCGAGCAGGCCGTAGACGTCGCCGTTCGCCTCGACCACGAGGTACTCGCCCGCCGGCCGGGCCGTGATGGCCTCGATCAGCTGCTCGCCGGTGAGGTCGGCCTGCAGGGTGAGGCCCGTCGACGAGCCGGTGGCTCAGGTCGCCGACCGGCACCCAGGGTCGCCGGTCCACCGGCACCTCACGGACCGCGCGCTCGGCGACCAGGCCCGACCGGCGCCCCGCCGCCGTCGACGATGACGAGCCCGCGAGCACCGGCGACCTCGGCCCGGCGCATCGCCTCCGACAGGGGCAGGTCGACGCTCACCGGGATCGCGCGGCGGGTCAGCGATCGCGCGGAGACCCCGGGAAGTCGACGCTGCACGCCGCCCTGGAAGATCGCCTGGCTGGCGCCGACCCAGATGAAGCCGCCGAGCAGCGCGGCCCACAGGATGTCGACGAAGGACGCATGGGTGCCGCGCACCATCCCCACGTAGAACGGCACGCCCAGGATGAGCATCGAGACGCCCCGGCCGACCCAGCCGGCCACCACGGTGCCGGTGTGCCGGCGGCCGGTGGCCCGCCAGACGGCCGCCGACAGCACCCGGCCGCCGTCCAGGGGCAGGCCGGGCAGCAGGTTGAAGGCGCCGACCAGCAGGTTGCTCAGCATCAGCGCCCGGGTCAGCAGCCGCCCGACGGTCTCGGGCTCGAGCAGCTCGGCGACGCCGAAGGACAACGCCGCGACGAGCAGGGACACCGCCGGCCCGGCGACCGCGATGCCCGCCTCCCGGCCCGGCGAGTCCGCGGGTCGACCGATCTCCGACTCGCCACCGAGCACGTGCAGGCTGATCCGGTGCACCGGAAGGCCCGAGCGCAGCGCGACCACGGTGTGGCTGAGCTCGTGGAGGAGCACGGACAGGTAGAGCAGCACCGCGAAGGTCAGCGAGACGGCGTACCGCCAGGGACCCAGCCCGGGAACCGCGTCCTCGACCGTGGTGGCGAAGGCGAAGGTGATCAGCGCGGCGACGAGGAACCAGGCCGGCGTGACGTCGATCGGCACACCGAAGGGGCGGGCGATGACGATCCTGCCGGCCGAGGGCGCGGGCCGAGGGGCCTGTCGCCCTGCCCGGTCGTCGTCCACAGCAGCGAGTCTAGGTCGCGCCGCTGTGCGGTCCCGGGTTCTGTCGTGAGTCCGCCGTAGGGTTCCCAGCGTGACGACGGACGTGACGGAGGCGAGCGGCCTGCTCCCGGTGCCCGGGCCGGGCGACCCGGCCGAGGCTGAGCCGGGCCGGCCGGCCGCCTCGCTGTCACCGTCCCGGGCCAGCGACTTCATGACCTGCCCGCTGCTCTACCGGTTCCGGGTGATCGACCGGCTGCCCGAGAAGCCCGGCTCGGCAGCGACCCGCGGCACGGTGGTGCACTCCGTGCTGGAGCGGCTGTTCGACCTGCCGGCGGCCGAGCGGGTGCCGGAGCAGGCGCACGCGCTCCTCGCAGCCCGAGTGGGAGCGGCTGCTCGAGGCCGAGCCGGAGGTCGCCGGCCTGTTCAGTGACGACGAGGGCCGCGACGCCTGGCTCGCTTCCGCCGCCGGCCTGCTGGACACCTACTTCGCGCTCGAGGACCCCACCCTCCTCGAGCCCGCCGAGCGCGAGCTGTTCGTCGAGTGCGACCTCGAGTCCGGCCTGCGCCTGCGCGGGTACGTCGACCGGCTCGACGTCGCGCCCGCCGGTGCCATGCGCGTCGTCGACTACAAGACGGGTCGGGCGCCGCGCGAGGGCTTCGAGGCCAAGGCGATGTTCCAGATGCGCTTCTACGCGCTCGTGCTGTGGCGGTTGCGCGGGCAGGTGCCGCGCCTGCTCCAGCTGCTCTACCTCGGCAGCGGCGAGGTGCTGCGCTACGAGCCCGACGAGGCCGACCTGCGGGCCACCGAGCGCAAGGTCGTCGCGCTCTGGGCGGCCATCCAGCGGGCCACCGAGCAGGGCGACTGGCGGCCCAACCCCAGCAAGCTGTGCGACTGGTGCGACCACCAGGCACTGTGCCCGGCCTTCGGCGGCACGCCGCCCGAGCTCCCCGTGCTGCCGGTGCCTGCCGTGCCGCAGGCCCGGGCGGCCGACGAGCGGCCGTCGCCGCACACACCGGCCGACGAGGTCTGACGTCTCCGTGCCGGGCCGAAATGCTTTGCCGCGCAAGGAGATCGGGCCCGAAGCGACGGTCCGACCAGGGTTCTACCCTGAGCAACCCTGAGATATGACGGATGTCATCCCCACTGCACCCTGAAAGGGCTGGGACCGCGGTGCTGACACCTTCTACGGTGGGGCACACACGACCTGTCGAGGAGTTCTGTTGACCAGCAACGCCGCACCAGTCCCCGCCGCCGCCCCCGCCCCGCCCGCCGCCCGGGCCGCCGACCTCACCAAGGTCTACGGCCACGGCGACACCCAGGTTCTCGCGCTCGACGCAGTGTCCTGCTCGTTCCCGCGCGGCCAGTTCACGGCCATCATGGGCCCGTCCGGCTCCGGGAAGTCGACCCTCATGCACTGCCTGGCCGGTCTCGACGACGCCAGCGGTGGCGCGGTCTTCATCGGCGACACCGACATCACCACGCTCGACGACAAGCGGCTGACCCGGCTGCGCCGCGACGCGGTCGGCTTCATCTTCCAGGCCTTCAACCTGCTGCCCACCCTGTCCGCGCTGGAGAACATCACGCTGCCGATGGACATCGCCGGCCGCAAGCCCGACAAGGAGTGGCTGGACACCGTCATCGACACCGTCAACCTGCGCGACCGGCTCTCGCACCGGCCGACCGAGCTGTCCGGCGGCCAGCAGCAGCGGGTCGCCTGCGCCCGTGCCCTGGCGAGCCGACCCGAGATCATCTTCGCCGACGAGCCGACCGGCAACCTCGACAGCGCCAGCGGCGCCGAGGTGCTCGGCTTCCTGCGCAGCTCGGTCACCGACATGGGCCAGACCATCGTGATGGTCACCCACGACCCGAACGCCGCGTCGTACGCCGACCGGGTCCTGTTCCTCGCCGACGGGCGCATCGTCGACGAGATGGCCGACCCGACGGCCGAGTCGGTGCTCGACCGGATGAAGCGGTTCGAGGCGCTGCACCACGCCGAGATCCCGCAGGAGCGCACCGGCCAGGAGCTCTCCAGCACCGCGACCAGCCCGTCCGCCCACACTGCGACCAACCCGTCAGCCCACCCCGCGACGAACCCGTCCGTCCACGCTGCGACCAACCCGTCAGTCCACTCCGCGGACGATGCCCGATGATCCGTGCCACCTTCCGCAGCCTCACCGCGCGCAAGCTCCGGCTCGTGCTGTCGTCGTTGTCGATCGTGCTCGGCGTGTCGTTCGTCGCCGGCGCTTTCGTCCTGACCGACAGCCTCGGCAAGGTCTTCGACGACCTGTTCTCGACCGTCAGCCAGAACGTCGCGGTCGACGTCCGCGGCGAGAAGGTCACCAGCGGCGACCAGGGCGACGTGCGGGCCCTGCTCCCGGAGAGCCTGGTCGGCACGGTGTCCCAGGTCGACGGCGTCAAGGAGGCCCAGGGTCAGGTCCAGGGCAGCGCCCAGCTGGTCGACAAGAAGGGCAAGGTCGTCGGCACCGGCGGTGCACCGACCTTCGGGTTCAACTGGTACGACTCGACGTTGCTGCAGAGCGGCACCATCGTCGACGGCCGGGCGCCGACCGGGCCGGACCAGATCGCCATCAACCGCGGGTTGGCCGACCGGGCCGACTACTCGGTCGGCGACACCGCGCCGGTGCTCACCGACGCACCGCTGAAGACCTACACCATCGTCGGCATCGTGGAGTTCGACGGAAAACCGTCCTACGCCGGAGAGACGAGCGTCTTCTTCGACACGCCGACCGCCCAGCGGGTGCTCAACCTCACCGGCAAGTTCAACGAGATCACCGTCGCCGTCGGACAGCGGCGTCGGCGAGCGGGAGCTGCGCGACCGCATCGCCAAGGTGATCCCGCCGCACGCCGAGGCGATCACCGGCACCAAGGCAGCCGCCGAGCAGGCCAGCGACGTCAAGCAGGGGCTCGGCTTCTTCAACACCTTCCTGCTCACCTTCGCGCTCATCGCGCTCTTCGTCGGCGCGTTCATCATCTTCAACACCTTCTCCATGCTGGTCGCCCAGCGGACCAGGGAGCTGGCGCTGATGCGCGCCCTGGGCGCCAGCCGGGGCCAGGTGCGACGGGCCGTCCTGCTCGAGGCGGTCGTCGTCGGCCTGCTCAGCTCGGCCATCGGCCTGATCGCCGGCATCGGTGTCGCGCTGGGCCTGAAGGCGCTGTTCGGGGTGTTCGGCGCGCAGCTGCCGGACGGGCCGACGATCGTGGCCACCCGCACCGTGATCGTGGCGTTCGCGGTCGGCACGCTGGTCACTGCGGCCGCGGCCGTGCATGCCCGCCCGCCGCGCCAGCCGGGTCGCACCGCTCGCGGCGCTGCGCGATGCTGCCACGCCCGACCGGTCCCTGCGACGCCAGACCATCATCGGCACGATCGTGCTGCGTCGTCGGCGCGCTCGCCATGACCAAGGCGCTGCGCGACGGCGGCCTGCAGCTGCTGGGCCTGGGCACCCTGCTCGCCTTCATCGGCATCGCCATGCTCTCGCCGCTGGTCAGCAAGCCGGTCGCGTCGGGCGTCGGACGGCTGTTCTCCCGCCGGCTGCCCGGACGGCTGGGCCGGGAGAACGCCGTCCGCAACCCGCGCCGCACCGCCGCCACCGCCGCCGCGCTGATGATCGGCGTCGCCCTGATCAGCGCCGTCACGGTGCTCGGCTCGTCGCTGAAGGCGAGCGTCGCCAAGACCGTCGCCGGCGCGATCACCGCGGACTTCGTGCTGAGCACCCAGAGCGCCGGCTTCCCGGACGCCGTCCTCCAGCAGGCGTCCGACCAGCCTGGCGTGCAGGACGTGGCCGGGGTCAGGGTCGACGGCATGCAGCTCTGCGACAACGCCGAGCTGCGCCAAGGCGAAGCAGGTCTCCGTGACGGCCTTCCCGGCCTCGGCGATCGGTCAGCTCGTGAGCATCACCGCGGTCGCCGGCTCCACCGACCTGAAGCCGGACACCATTCTGGTATCCGAGACCGCGGCGAAGAAGGACAACCTCGCACCCGGTGACACCGTCCGGGTGCAGTTCGCCCGGTCAGCGCCGCAGCAGCTCACGGTCGGCGGCACCTTCGAGACCAACCAGCTGATCGGCAACTACCTCGTCGACTCCACGCAGGCGAAGAACTTCAGCACCCAGCGCAACGTCGCGGCCTTGGTGAGCACGGACAGCTCGGCCGACACGGCGAGCGTGCGCCGCGCGCTCGACGACGCCTCGGCGCCCTACCCGAACGTCACCGTGCAGGACCAGACCGAGTTCGTCGACCAGGCTCAGAGCCAGGTCAACCAGATCGTCACCATCATCAACATCCTGCTCGGCCTGTCGGTGATCATCGCGCTGCTCGGCGTCATCAACACCCTTGCCCTGTCGGTCATCGAGCGGACCCGCGAGCTGGGCCTGCTGCGCGCCGTCGGCATGGCGCGCAAGCAGGTGAAGCGGATGATCCGCACCGAGTCGGTGCTCATCTGCAGCTTCGGCGGGCTGCTGGGCCTCGTCGTGGGAACCATCTTCGGCGTGGCGCTGCAACAGGCGCTCAAGGGGCAGGGCGTCACCGAGCTCGGCATCCCGGTCGCAACCCTGCTCATCTACCTGGTCTGCTCGGCGCTGGCCGGCGTCGTCGCGGCGGCCCTGCCGGCTCGCCGGGCCTCGCGGCTCAACGTGCTGCAGGCGATCGCGACCGAGTAGCCGGTGGCGGCGCAGCGGAGCAGGAAGGGAACGATCTGGCGACTGGTGATCTGCGCAGTCGTCCTGGTCGTCCTCATCGTGCCCGGGCGCATCCTGGCCACCGAGCACAAGGCCGACGACGCGCTGACGGCCTACAGCGGGGCCGTCACCGCGTCCACGGTCGCCGTCGGGGAGTCGTGGCACGCCGACACGGGGGTCCGGGCTGTCGACGGCGACCCGCTGGTGCTGGTCGAGGTCCGGCCGCGGGTGTCCTTCGACAGCACCGACGCCATCGTCGAGGTCCAGCTCTGCACCCCCAAGCCGGGACAGCGGGTCCGGGTGGTCACCGGATCGCTGTCCGAGCCGTGCCAGGTCATCGCCAGCATCCCGGGAGGGCGCGGGCGGCTGGTGCCCGGCGGCGCCCAGCTGATCGTCACCGTGACGGCCCGCCAGCCGGGCCGGGTCCGCATCGACGGGTACGACGTGACCTACCTCGACCGCGGCCGCCGCGGCACGGAGTACACCGGCGGCCAGGTCCGGCTGCGGGCGCACTGACCACGATCGCGGCAGGTGCCGGTCCGGTCAGGCGCGGGCGCCGACGAGCTCCCGGAGCCCGGCCAGGCCGAGACCGACCAACGAGGGGACCTGGTGGTCGGCGACGTCGCGGGGCACCGGCGCGACGGAGGGGACCACGATGGTGATGCAGCCGGCGGCGCGGGCGGCCGTCGCACCGGTCGCGGAGTCCTCGAGAGCGACGCAGCGGGCCGGTGGGACGCCCAGCGCCCGGGCAGCAGCGAGGTAAGGGTCGGGGTGCGGCTTGGTCCGGGGGACGTCGTCCGCCGACACCGTCACCTGGAAGTGCTGGTGGCCGATCGCGTCGAGCACGGCGTTCATCACCCGCCGGTACGACGACGACACCAGGCCGACGGGCAGCCCCGCCCGGCCCACCTCCAGCAGCAGGTCCTCGGCGCCGGCCATCCAGCGGATGGGGCCTTCCCGCAGCCTGCGCTCCATCCCGTCGAGCAGCAGCGTGGCGATGTCGCCGGCCGTGATGTCCTTGCGCCCGGCGAGGTCGCGCATGTAGCGCGCGGAGTGGTCGAGCGGGCCACCGACCAGAGCTGCCTGGTGCTCGGGACCCCACGGCGTGCCGAGGTCGGCCATGATCTCGGTCTCGACCTCGAACCAGGTCTCCTCGGTGGAGACGAGCAGGCCGTCCATGTCGAACAGCACCGCTTCGGGCAGGCCGCTCACTTGGCGTTGAAGTAGCTGGCCTCGGGATGGTGCAGCACCAGCGCGTCGGTCGACTGCTCGGGGTGCAGCTGGAACTCCTCGGACAGCTTGACCCCGATCCGCTCCGGCTCGAGCAGCTCGACGAGCTTCGCCCTGTCCTCGAGGTCGGGGCACGCGCCGTACCCGAACGAGAACCGGGCACCGCGGTAGCGCAGGTCGAAGTAGTCCTCCGGGCGGTCCGGGTCCTCACCGGCGTAGCCCAGCTCGGCGCGCATCCGCTTGTGCCAGTACTCCGCGAGCGACTCGGTGAGCTGCACCGACAGCCCGTGCAGCTCGAGGTAGTCGCGGTAGGCGTCCTTCGCGAACAGGTCCGCGGTGACCTCGGCGACGCGCGGCCCCATCGTCACGAGCTGCAGCCCGAGCACGTCGACCTCGCCCGAGGAACGGGGCCGGAAGAAGTCGGCCAGGCACAGGTGCCGCCCGTGCCGCTGCCGGGGGAACGTGAACCGGTACCGCTCGGCGGCGTCGATGTCCGCGGACTCGAGCAGGACCAGGTCGTCGCCCTCCGAGACCACCGGGAAGTAGCCGTAGACCACCGCGGCCTCGAGCATCTTCTCGGCGTGCAGCCGCTCCAGCCAGGCCCGCAGCCGCGGCCGGCCCTCGGTCTCGACCAGCTCCTCGTAGGACGGGCCGTCGCTGGCCCGGGACGACTTGAGCCCCCACTGGCCCATGAACGTCGCCCGTTCGTCGAGCAGCGCGGCGTACTCCTGGAGGTGGATGCCCTTCACGACCCGGCTCCCCCAGAACGGCGCGGCCGGCACGGGCACGTCGACGGACACGTCGGACCGCTCCGGCATGTCCTCGGGCGCGGTCAGGTCGGGACGGCCGGCCGCCTTGACCCGTCGCGGGCGCAGCGCCGGCAGCTCGGCGCCGGGGATGCCGCGCTTCACCGCGACGAGCGCGTCCATCAGCCGCAGCCCCTCGAACGCGTCCCGGGCGTAGCGGACCTCGCCCTCATAGACCTCGGCGAGGTCCTGCTCGACGTACGGCCGGGTGAGGGCGGCACCGCCGAGGATGACCGGCCAGCGAGCAGCCAGCCCACGGGAGTTCATCTCCTCGAGGTTCTCCTTCATCACCACGGTCGACTTCACCAGCAGGCCGGACATCCCGATGACGTCGGCGCGGTGGGTGTCGGCGGCATCGAGGATCGCGGACACCGGCTGCTTGATGCCGATGTTGACGACGGTGAAGCCGTTGTTGGACAGGATGATGTCGACGAGGTTCTTGCCGATGTCGTGGACGTCGCCCTTGACCGTGGCCAGGACGATGGTGCCCTTGCCCTCCTCGTCGGTCTTCTCCATGTGCGGCTCGAGCCAGGCGACCGCGGCCTTCATGACCTCGGCCGACTGCAGCACGAAGGGCAGCTGCATCTCGCCCTTGCCGAACAGCTCGCCGACGACCTTCATGCCCTCGAGCAGGTGGTCGTTGACGATGTCGAGGGCCGACCTGCCGGTGTCCAGCGCGGTCTGCAGGTCACCTTCGAGGCCGGTGCGCTCGCCGTCGATGATGCGGCGGGCCAGCCGCTCGCCCAGCGGCAGCGCCATCAGCTCCTCGGCCCGGCTCGCCCGGACGCTGGCGACGTCGACGCCCTCGAACAGGTCGAGGAAGCGCTGCAGCGGGTCGTACCCCTCGCGACGGCGGTCGTAGACGAGGTCCAGCGCGACCTCCCGCGCCTCCTCGTCGATCTTCGTCATCGGCAGGATCTTCGCGGCATGCACGATGGCCGAGTCGAGACCCGCCTTGACGCACTCGTGCAGGAACACCGAGTTCAGCACGGTGCGCGCGGCCGGGTTGACGCCGAACGAGACGTTGGAGACACCGAGGGTCGTCTGGACCGTCGGGTAGGCCCGCTTCAGCCGCTTGATCGCCTCGATCGTCTCCAGCGCGTCGCGCCGGGTCTCCTCCTGACCGGTGGTGACCGGGAAGGTCAGCGTGTCGACGATGATGTCCTCGACCTGCATGCCCCAGGTGGTGGTGAGGTCCTCGATGAGTCGGCTGGCGACCCGCACCTTCCACTCCGCGGTGCGGGCCTGGCCGTCCTCGTCGATGCACAGCGCCACCACGGCGGCACCGTGCTCCTTCACGATCGGCATCACCCGCGCGAACCGCGAGCCCGGGCCGTCGCCGTCCTCGTAGTTGACCGAGTTGATCACCGACCGGCCGCCGAGCAGCTCGAGCCCCGCCTCGACGACGGCCGGCTCGGTCGAGTCGAGCACGAGCGGCAGCGTGGACGCGGTGGCGAACCGGAAGGCCACCGCCTTCATGTCCTCGACGCCGTCGCGGCCGACGTAGTCGACGCACACGTCGAGCAGGTGCGCGCCGTCGCGGGTCTGGTCGCGGGCGATCTCGATGCAGTCGTCCCAGCGCTCCTCGAGCATCGCCTTCTTGAAGGCCAGCGAGCCGTTGGCGTTGGTGCGTTCGCCGATCGAGAGGTACGACGTGTCCTGCCGGAACGGGACGTGCTGGTAGAGCGAGGCCACCCCCGCCTCGCGGCGCGGACGCCGGGACGCGAGCCCGCGGCCCCCGACCCGGTCGACGACCTGCCGCAGGTGCTCGGGCGTGGTGCCGCAGCAGCCGCCGACCAGCGCGAGACCGAAGTCCCGGGTGAAGTGGTCGTGCGCCTCGGCGAGCTCCTCCGGCGTCAGCGGGTAGCTCGCGCCGTCGCGGCCGAGCACCGGCAGGCCGGCGTTCGGCATGCAGGAGAGCGCGACGCGGGCGTGGCGCGACAGGTGACGCAGGTGCTCGCTCATCTCGCTCGGCCCGGTGGCGCAGTTGAGCCCGAGCACGTCGACGCCCAGCGGCTCCAGCGCCGTCAGGGCCGCGCCGATCTCGCTGCCGAGCAGCATGGTGCCGGTCGTCTCGACGGTGACCTGGCACATCAGCGGCGCGTCCGAGCCGGCGGCGGTGAGGGCCCGCCGGGCGCCGATGACCGCGGCCTTGGCCTGCAGCAGGTCCTGCGCGGTCTCGACGAGCACCGCGTGCACACCGCCGGCGAGCATGCCCCGCACCTGGGTCTGGTAGGCGTCCCGCAAGGTGGCGTAGGGCACGTGCCCGAGGGTCGGCAGCTTGGTGCCCGGCCCGACCGAGCCGATCACCCAGCGCGGCTCGGCGGCCGTGGAGCGCTCGTCGGCGACCTCGCGGGCGATGCGGGCGCCGGCCTCGGCCAGCTCCTCGATCTGGCTCTCGATGCCGTACTCGGCCAGGTTGCCGAGGTTGGCGCCGAAGGTGTTGGTCTCGACGGCGTCCACACCGGCGTCGAAGTACGCCTCGTGGACGGCGCGGACGACGTCCGGCCGGGTCCGGTTGAGCACCTCGTTGCAGCCCTCGTGGCCCTCGAAGTCGTCCATCGAGGGGTCCTGGGCCTGCAGCATCGTGCCCATGGCGCCGTCGGCGACCACGACTCGGGTCGCGAGGGCCTCGCGGAGGGCGGCTGCGGAGTTCGACACGCGCGTGGAGGTCATCGCCGAAGAGTCTACGGGCGCGGCCAGGTCGTACGCTGGCGGCGACCGGGCAGCGGACGACGTCGCGAGGAGCGTGGGCGGGGTGATCGAGCTCGACGGCTATCCCGAGCTGGTCGACCCGCTGCTCATCGCCGCCTTCGAGGGGTGGAACGACGCCGGGGACGCCGCGACCTCGGCCATCGAGCACCTCGAGGAGGTCTGGGACGCCACCCTGCTCACCGAGCTGGACCCCGAGGACTACTACGACTACCAGGTCAACCGGCCCAACGTGTCCCAGGACGACGACGGTCGCCGGCTCGTGACGTGGCCGACCACCCGGGTGTCGTACGCCCGGCTGACCGACCTCGGCCGCGACGTCGTGCTGATCCGCGGCATCGAGCCGAACATGCGCTGGAAGCAGTTCACCAACGAGATCCTCGGCGTCTGCCACGAGCTCGGGGTCGAGATGGTGGTCACGCTCGGCGCGCTGCTCGCCGACTCGCCGCACACCCGGCCGGTGCCGGTGACCGGCACCTCCTCCGACGAGGGGGTGGCGCGGTCGCTGCACCTGGAGCCGTCCCGCTACGAGGGTCCGACCGGCATCGTCGGGGTGCGTGCAGGACGCCTGCACCCGGGCCGGCGTGCCTGCGCTCTCCATCTGGGCCGCGGTCCCCCACTACGTGGCGCAGCCGCCCTGCCCCAAGGCCACCCTCGCCCTGCTCAGCCACGTCGAGGACCTGCTCGACGTCCCGATCCCGCTCGGCGACCTCCCCGAGGACGCCCGGGCCTGGGAGCGCGGCGTCGACGAGCTGGCTGCCGAGGACTCCGAGGTCGCCGACTACGTGCGCTCGCTGGAGGAGGCCAAGGACCTCACCGACGCGCCGGAGGCGTCCGGTGACGCGATCGCCCGCGAGTTCGAGCGCTACCTGCGCCGCCGGGGAGACGACCCCAGCACCGGCTGACGGCTACCTGTCTCATACCTGTATGGTCGAAGGTATGACAGGAACCCGGAGCGGCGCGGTGGCCCAGGAGCTGCGCGAACGCATCTCGCTCGGCGACGTCGGCGCGGCCGGCGCGCTCGACAGCGAGGCCGAGCTGGGCCGGCGGTACGGCGTGAGCCGGGTGACCGTCCGGCGCGCCCTGGAGGAGCTGCGCGACCAGGGGCTGGTCGAGAGCCGTCGCGGCGCCGGCTGGTTCGTCAGCGCCGGCTCGTTCCACCAGACCCTCGCCCTGGGCTCGTTCCGGCACGCGGCCTCCGCGGTCTCGGCGGCCGGGAAGTCCGCGACCCGCCGGGTGGTGGACTTCGGCTACCGGGAGGCCCCTGCCGAGGTGGCCGTCGGGCTGGGTCTCGCGCCGGGGAGCGGCGGCGGCGCCCGGCAGGGCACTGCCGAGACGCTCTACAGCCGGTCGGTGCGCACGGTCGACGGGGTCCCGCTCGACCTGGTGCACGAGTGGGTCCCGGCCGCGATCGCCGCCGACGTCAGCCGGGCCGACGCCGAGCGCACCGGCATCTGGGCCACCCTGCAGCGCCAGGGGCACCGGATCGAGACCGTGCGGCAGACCATCACCGCGGCGGTCAGCACCGAGCCGGAGGTCGAGCTGCTCGGCGTGCCCGCCGGGACCCCGCTGCTGCTGGTACGCCGGGTGGCGCTGGACGCGGACGGCACCCCGCTGGCGCTGTCCGACCACCGCTACCTCGCGCACCGCTTCAGCCTCGAGGTGGAGTTCCGCGGCTGGAGCTCGGCCGCCTCGGCGGAGCCGCCGGGGCTGCGCAGCACCGCACCGACCGACGTACCCGCACCGACCGACGTACCTACGACGACCGCACCGACGTACCCGCACCGACCGGCACGACCGACACCGATGGGGAGAACGACCGATGAAGCTGCTCGTGACCGGAGGGGCCGGCTTCATCGGCTCCAACTTCGTGCTGCGCACCGCCCGGACCCGGCCGGACTGGCAGGTCCGGGTGCTGGACGCGCTGACCTACGCCGGGAACGCGGCCAACCTGGCCCCGGTCGCCGACCGGGTCGAGCTGGTGCACGGCAGCGTGGCCGACGCCGACCTGGTGGACCGGCTGGTCGCCGACTCCGACGTGGTGGTGCACTTCGCTGCCGAGTCGCACAACGACAACTCGCTGGACGACCCGTGGCCGTTCGTCGAGGCCAACGTGATCGGCACCTACCAGGTGCTGCAGGCCGTCCGGCGGCACGGCGTCCGGCTGCACCACGTCTCGACCGACGAGGTCTACGGCGACCTCGAGCTCGACGACCCGCGGCCGGTTCAGCGAGCAGACGCCGTACAACCCGTCCAGCCCCTACTCGGCCACCAAGGCCTCGGCCGACCTGCTGGTGCGGGCCTGGGTCCGGTCCTTCGGTGTGGACGCGACGCTGTCCAACTGCTCGAACAACTACGGGCCGTTCCAGCACGTCGAGAAGTTCATCCCGCGCCAGATCACCAACGTGCTGCAGGACATCAAGCCCAAGCTCTACGGCCAGGGCGCCAACGTGCGCGACTGGATCCACGTCGACGACCACAACGACGCCGTGGTGACCATCATCGAGCAGGGCCGGTCCGGCGAGACCTACCTGATCGGGGCCGACGGCGAGCGCAACAACCGGCAGATCGTCGAGCTGGTCCTCGAGCTGATGGGCAAGCCGGCCGACTGGTACGACCTGGTCAGCGACCGTCCCGGGCCACGACCTGCGCTACGCCATCGACTCGACCAAGCTGCGCGCCGAGACGGGGTGGGCACCGCAGTACCAGGACATCCGAGCCGGCCTGGCGCAGACCATCGACTGGTACCGCGGCCACGAGCAGTGGTGGCGCTCGGCCAAGGAGGCCACCGAGGTCACCTACCAGCGCCTCGGCCGCTAGCTGCTGGCTTCTCGCGCCGGCGCGCCAGCGCGCTGAGCACGCCTCGCTACGCGGGCACCCGCCTCAGCACGCCTGCACGCGTGGCGCCGCGGGTGCCAGCGTGCTTTACGTGGTCGACTCCCGCGGCGGGGCGGCTCAGAGGCGGACGCCGAGGAGGGCGTCGACCGTCCGGGCCACCAGGTCGGGCGCGGTCTCGTCGTCGCCCCCGCGGGTCACTGCTGCGTCGGCCCACCGGTCGACGGCGGCCAGCGCGGCCGGCGCGTCGAGGTCGTCGGCCAGGTGCCGGCGCACGGCGTCGAGCACCGCGTCGGCCGGCGGCCCGGAGCCGCGGGACACGGCGTCCCGCCAGCGGGCCAGCCGGTTCTCGGCAGCGGTGAGGTCCTCGGCGGTCCAGTACCAGTCGCCGCGGTAGTGGTGCGCGAGCAGGGCCAGCCGGATCGCCATCGGGTCGAGCGCCGGCGCGGCGCAGCTGCGAGACGAACACCAGGTTGCCGCGCGACTTCGACATCTTCTCGCCGTCGAGGCCGACCATCGCCGCGTGCACGTAGGCGCGGGCGAACGGCCAGCGCCCGGTCAGCACCTGCGCCTCGGACGCGCTCATCTCGTGGTGCGGGAAGACGAGGTCGCTGCCGCCGCCCTGGACGTCGAACGCCGTCGCCGAGGTGGTCGAGCGCGATCGCGGCGCACTCGATGTGCCAGCCGGGCCGCCCGCGGGCCGACGGGTCGCGGTCCCAGGCCGGCTCGCCGGGCCGCGCGGCCTGCCAGAGCAGGCAGTCGAGCGGGTCCTTCTTGCCCGGCCGGTCGGGGTCGCCGCCGCGCTCGGCGAACAGCGCCAGCATCGCGGCGTCGTCCAGGTTGCCGACGCCGCCGAAGCGCGGGTCGGCAGTGCACCGAGAAGTAGAGTGTCGCCGTCGACGTCGTACGCCGCGCCGGCTCCCGCAGCCGCTCGGACCAGCTCGCACGACGTCGCGGGATCGACTCGACGGCGCCGACGTAGTCGCCGCGGCGGCAGCACCGCGCAGCGCCGTCCATGTCCTCGCGGAACAGCTCGGTCTCGCGCTCGGCGAGCTCGCGCCAGTCGTCGCCCGTCGCGTCCGCCCGCTCGAGCAGCGGGTCGTCGACGTCGGTGACGTTCTGCACGTAGTGCACGTCGTGGCCGGCGTCGCGCCAGGCGCGGTTGACGCAGGTCGAAGGCGACGTAGGTCGCCGCGTGGCCGATGTGGGTGGCGTCGTAGGGCGTGATGCCGCAGACGTACATCCGGGCCGTCGGCCCGGGGGCGGTGGGCCGCACCTCGCCGGTGGCGGTGTCGTGGAGGCGCAGCGGCGGGCCCGGTGCCGGGCAGGGCGGGGACGGCGGGAGCGGGCCAGGCGTGCACGCCCGGAGCCTACGGCGGCGAGCGGCGGTCAGAACGGCGGCCACGGGATCGCCGGCCAGCCCTCGACCGGGAACGGGAGGCGCGCCCTCGCGCAGCAGCCGGTCGACGCGACGGCGGCAGGCGCAGCACCTCGCGGCGGGACAGCAGGTCGACCAGCCGGGTGCCGAGGTCGTCCTGCAGGTCGTCGCGCAGCCGCTCGCAGGACCGTCGACCTCGGCGGGCCGAGCGGCTCGCCGGCCCAGCCCCACAGCACCGTGCGCAGCTTGTGCTCGACGTGGAAGGTGACGCCGTGGTCGACGCCGTGCACCGGCCCGCCGGGCATCGACGAGCACGTGGCCGCCCTTGCGGTCGGCGTTGTTGACGACGACGTCGAAGCACCGCCATCCGGCGCAGCGCGGTCGTCGTCCGCGTGGACCGAGCGACGACCGGCTCGGCCGTCGTCGTCGAGGGCGTCGAGCACGCGCAGCCAGCCGTCGGGCACCGCGGCCCGTCGCGGCACCGAGGGTCGACCGGCCGACCGCTCGGGCTCTCGACGGCTCGTCGATCCACAGCTGGCACCATGCCGGGCCCGAACGGCCCGTCGCGCAGCACGGTCGGCGGCACGACGTCCCAGCCGGTGCGCCTCGGAGACGACGTACGCCGCGACCTCGCGGCCGGCCAGCGTGCCGTCGGGGAAGTCCCACAGCGGCCGCTCCCCCGCGACCGGCTTGTAGACGCAGCGACCGGCCGCCGCGCCGTCGTCGACCGCGCAGAACAGCGTGGCGTTGGAGGCGTCGACGAGCCGGCCGTCGACGGTCGAGCTCGCCCGTCGAGCAGCAGCAGGTCCAGCTCGCTCACGGACGTCGGCCAGTCGCCGGCTGCCGAGCGTCGGGCTCGGCCGGCGGCACGGCGGCGGTAGCCGTTGGCCCGCGGGCAGATGTGGCCGTCGGGGTCGAGCGGGCCGCCGCAGAACGGGCAGGGCGGCCGGCCGGCCGCGACCACGGCCTGGGCCCGCTTGACGAAGGCCCGGGCCGCGCCGGCCGGTGAGCCGCACCCGCAGCAGCGCGTCGGGCCCGTCCTCGTCGTCGTCGTCGATCAGCGGCGGGTCGTCGTCCTCGGCCTCCTCGGTGACCGCGTGGGCCTCGATGACCACCCGCTCGCTCGTCGGGGTCCCAGGCCAGCGCCATCGTGCCGACGCGGAACTCCTCCTCGATCGGCAGCTCCAGCGGGGCGGTGTCCGCCAGCCTCGGTCGGCGTCGACCGCCGGGACGTCGGCCTCGCCCGCCGTCCGGCCGGACGACCTCGTCGAGCAGCTCGTCGATGCGCTCGGCGAGCACCAGCACCTGCTGCTTCTCCAGCGCGACGCTCGTCGATCGCGGCCGCCGCCGCGGGCCTGCAGGAAGAAGGTGCGCTGCCCGGGCTCGCCGACGGTGCCCGCCACGAACCGCTCGGGCGGGTCGTACTCGAAGACGATGCGCGCCATGCGGGAACCCTATGTCGTGGCCGGGTGCCTACGCGGAGCCGGCGCCGCCGCCGACGGCTGCGTCGGAGCTGGCCGACGCTTGCGTCCGGACCGCTTCTTCGCGCGGCACCAGGAAGCCCAGGTCGCTGCCGAGGTCGTTGGTCCGCACGACGAACGGGCGCAGCGGCGTGTAGCGTGACGACGCTGACCGACGCAGGGGTCGACCTCGATCCGCTGGAACTGGTCGAGGTGCATGCCCAGCGCGTCGGCGAGCACCGCCTTGATGACGTCGCCGTGCGACACCACGACGTAGACGGCGTCGGGGCCGTGGCGTTGGTTCCACTCGCGCACCGCGTCGACCGCGCGGGTCTGCATGTCGCGCATCGCCTCGCCGCCCTCGCCCGGGAACGTCATCGCCGACGGGTGCGCCTGGACGACCTTCCAGAGCGGGTCCTTGGCGAGCTTCTTCAGCTCGCCGCCGGTCCAGTCGCCGTAGCGCACTCGCCGAGCCGGTCGTCGAGGTGCCGCTCGACCGGCTCGTGCCCGACGAGCATGCCGTCGGCGGTCTCGCAGGCAGCGCTCGCAGCGGGCTGGAGACCACGGCGGCGAGGGGGACGGCGGCGAGCCGGGCGGCGAGCGCTCCCACCTGGGTGCGGCCGATGTCGTCGAGCCCGACGCCCGGCGTCCAGCCCGCGAGCACGCCGGCACCGTTGGCCGTCGTGCGGCCGTGGCGGACGAGCAGGACGGTCGTCACGCCGAGGAACTCTACGTGGGGTCACACTGGGGCCGTGATCGTCGACTGCGCGCTCTACCACCACGGCGTGCGCGAGGTGTCGCCGGAGGACTTCTCGGATGCCCTCGACACCGCCCGCGCCCAGGGGTCGAGCTTCGTCTGGGTCGGGCTGCACGACCCCACCGAGGCCGAGCTGGCCAAGGTGGCCAAGGAGTTCTCGCTGCACCAGCTGGCGGTCGAGGACGCGCTCACCACCCACCAGCGACCGAAGGTCGAGGAGTACGCCGACTCGTTGTTCGTCGTGCTCAAGACGGTGCGCTACGACGAGCAGTCCCAGCAGATCGAGCTGGGCGACGTCATGCTCTTCGTGGGCGACTCGTTCATCGTCACCGTGCGGCACGGCCAGGGGCGGGCCCTCGCGAACATCCGCAAGCGGCTGGAGCAGAACCAGGAGATCCTCGACTGCGGCCCCTCCGCCGTCCTCTACGCGATCGCCGACAAGATCGTGGACGACTACTCCGCGATCGCCCTGGCCGTCGAGGAGGACATCGAGGAGGTCGAGCAGCAGGTGTTCGCTCCCGACCGCAGCAACGCGGCCAGCCGCATCTACAACCTCAAGCGCGAGGTCATCGAGTTCCGCCGCGCGGTGCTGCCGCTCGTCGACCCGATGTCGCGTCTCTCCAGCGGCGAGGTCCCCCACGTGCACGAGCACGATGCAGCCGTTCTTCCGCGACGTCGCCGACCACGCCGTCCGGGTGTCGGAGCTGATCGAGGGCTTCGACAGCCTGCTCGCCGTCGGTGCTCAACGCGAACCTGGCCCAGGTCGCGGTGCAGCAGAACGAGGACATGCGGCGGATCTCGGCGTGGGTGGCCATCGCTGCGGTGCCCACCGCCATCGCCGGCATCTACGGCATGAACTTCGACCACATGCCCGAGCTGGGGTGGCAGCTCGGTTATCCCGGGGTCCTGCTGCTGATGGCCGGGATCTGCATCGGACTCTTCCGGGCCTTCAAGCGCAGCGGCTGGCTCTGACGGAGTAACGCCGCTCGGGCGATCCGTCCGGTTAGGTGCCGTTCTGCGGTGCTCCACCTGTGGATTCGACTGCAAAGTCGGGGTCAAGAGGGCCACCATGGTCGAGGGAGGCCGGACGCGCTGTCGCGTCCCGCCGGGTGAGCAACAGGGGTGGGAAGCAGATCATGCGAGGGGTACCCGCGCGACGCGTCGCGGCCACGACGGCCGTCGTGGCCGCCGCCGTTGCCGCGATGCTCGCGGCCGGGCTGCCGGCGTCCGCCTCCGACCCCACCGCGACACCCACGTCCGACCGCTACCACGCGCGGCCGCCGGCAACGGCGCGGACACCGGCAAGAAGCCCGACCACGGCACCGCCGAGACGAAGGCGCAGCAGGCCAAGGACGCCGCAGCCCGGGCCGCCGCCGCCGAGAAGCTCGCCGCGGCCAAGAAGCAGCAAGCCGAGGAGGACGCGCACGACGCCGCCGCCCTGGTGGCGGCATCGGCGGCGCTGGTCAAGGCCAAGGCCGACCTCGTCGTGGCGCAGACGGCGCTGACCGACGCGAAGTCCGAGCTCGCCGCGGCCAAGCAGGCCGATCAGGACGCGCAGACCGAGCTCGAGGCGTCGGTGCTCGCCGAGCAGCGGGCGACCCGCGACCTCGGCGCCGTGCAGACCCGCATCGGTGTCCGCGAGCAGGACCTCGGCCGGCTGGCTCGCTCCGCCTACCAGACGAACGGCGCCATGGGCGAGTGGGCGGTCGTGCTGTCCTCCACCAGCCCGGACCAGCTCGCCGACCGGCTCGCCTTCCTGCAGAGCGTCGGCAGCGCGGGCAACGCGGTGCTGGCCGAGCTGCGCGAGGACCAGGCCGACCTCGTCAATGCGCAGGCCGGCCTGACGGCGGCTCGCCACCGTCAGGAGCTCGCACGGGCCTCGGCCGCGGCGGCCCTGCTGGCCGTCAGCAGCAAGACGGCGATGGCCGAGGCGGCAGCCCAGCAGGTCGACGCCGTCGTCGCAGCCCGGCAGGCGGCGTTCGAGCAGGCGAAGAAGGCCGCCGTCGAGGACAAGCGGCAGTACCAGGTGATGGTGGCCTACTCGGGCGCGCTCGCCACCCGCATCATCGACCTGGCCAAGCAGGACGCGAAGGGTCCCAACCCGCCGAAGGGCACCGGCGAGATGGTCCGGCCGGGGCTGGGTCCGGTGACCTCGCCGTTCGGGCCGCGCTTCCACCCGATCCTGCACTACGTGAAGGTGCACACCGGCATCGACTTCGGCGCGGCCGACGGCATCGCCTACGCGGCGGACGACGGCGTGGTCATCATCACCGAGTACAACGTCGCCTACGGCAACATGACCGTGATCGACCACGGTGTGGTCGGCGGCCTGCACATGACCACGCTCTACGCCCACCAGGCCGCCTTCGGGGTCAAGCCGGGCGACCGGGTCATCAAGGGTCAGGCGATCGGCGTCATCGGCTCGACCGGCTACGCGACCGGCCCGCACCTGCACTTCGAGGTGCGCATCAACGGCGAGCCGCTCGACCCGGCCCCGTTCCTGGCCAAGGCGAAGCTGCCGACCGCGCTGCCCGACGTCAAGGTCCCGGCCGCACGGCTGCCGTGACCTGAGGCTGCCGCGCAGCCACCGGCAGCACCGACCACCTCCGGTCGCCTCGGTCCGAGACCGGGCTGGGAGCTCACGGCTGGATGACGTTGGCGACGAGCAGGCCCATCACCGTCAGGCCGACCAGGATCCGGTAGACCACGAAGACCCGGAACGTGTGCGTCGAGACGTAGCGCAGGAAGTACACGATGACCAGCAGCCCGACGACGAAGGCGATGCCGGTGGCGAGCAGCGTCGGTCCCCAGGTCACCGGTGAGTCGCCCGAGGCGACGTCCTTGAGCTCGAACAGCCCGGACAGCAGCACCGCCGGGATCGCGAGCAGGAACGAGTAGCGCGCCGCCGCCTCCCGGCGGTACCCCATGAACAGTCCAGCCGTGATGGTGCCGCCGGACCGGGACACGCCCGGGATCAGGGCCAGCGCCTGCGCGAAGCCGTAGATGACCGCGTCCCGGAAGGTGAGCCGCTCCAGCGAGCGGGCGTTGCGGGCCGTGGCGTCGGCGAAGCCGAGCACGATGCCGAACAGGACCATGGTGGTCGCGATGAGCCACAGGTTGCGGAACGTGTCCTCGATCGTGTTCTGGAACAGCAGCCCGAGGACGCCGATCGGCAGCGTGCCGACGATGACGTACCAGCCCATCCGGGCCTCGAGCTCTCCGCGCAGCTCCGGCTTGAACAGCGACAGCGTCCAGGTCCGCAGCGATCGCCGCGATGTCGCGCCGGAAGTACAGCAGCACCGCGGCCTCGGTGCCGAGCTGGGTGACCGCGGTGAAGGCCGCGCCGGGGTCGTCCCAGCCCGCGAGCTCGGCGACGAACCGCAGGTGGGCGCTGCTGCTGATCGGCAGGAACTCGGTCAGCCCCTGGACGAGGCCCAGCACTGCGGCCTGGAACCACGTCAGCACCCGGCTACTCCCCCAGGCCCGACTCCTCGAGGGCCTCCGCCAGGGTGCGCAGGGCCGCGATCCGCTCGTCCAGCGCCACCGGCGTACGACGCCACCGACAGCGTGGTGACGCCGGCCTCCGCGTACGCCGCCAGCCGGTCCCGGATGCGCTCCCGCGGCCCGATCAGCGAGGTGCGGTCGATGAACTCGAACGGCACCGCCGCGGCGGCGTCCCGCGTGCTGCCGGGCGAGGTAGAGGTCCTGGACCTCCGCGGCGGCTGCCTGCGTAGCCCATCTCGACCGCCAGGCGGTTGTAGAAGTTCTGCTCCCGGCTGCCCATGCCGCCGATGTACAGCGCGGCGTAGTGGCGCAGCGGCGCGGCGCACGCCTCGAGGTCGTCTCCCACGACGACGGGCACGGTGGGTACGACGTCGAAGCCGCCGAGGTCCTTGCCGGCCTTGGCCCGGCCGGTCGACACGTGAGCCAGCTGCTCGGCGGCGTGCTCCGGGGAGAAGAAGATGGCCAGCCAGCCGTCGGCGATCTCGCCGGTCAGCTCCAGGTTCTTCGGGCCGATCGAGGCAAGGTAGACCGGGATGTCGTCCCGCACCGGGTGGACGGTGAGCCGCAGCGCCTTGCCGGGGCCGTCGGGCAGCGGCAGGGTCCAGAACTCGCCCTCGTGGCGCACCGTCTCGCGGGCCAGCGCCATCCGGACGATCTCGACGTACTCGCGGGTGCGGCCGAGCGGCTTGCCGAACCGGACCCCGTGCCAGCCCTCCGACACCTGCGGCCCGGACACGCCGAGCCCGAGCCGGAACCGGCCGCCGGACAGGGTGTCGAGCGTGGCGGCGGTCATCGCGGTCATCGCCGGTGTGCGGGCCGGGATCTGGAAGACGGCCGACCCGATGTCGATCCGCTCGGTCTGGGCCGCCACCCAGGCCAGCACGGTCGCGGCGTCGGACCCGTACGCCTCCGCGACCCAGGCCGAGCCGTAGCCGAGGCGGTCGGCCTCCTGGGCCAGCACGAGGTTGTCCTTGTCGTTGCCGGCGCCCCAGTAGCCGAGGTTCACTCCGAGTCGCATGGCCCGGACCCTAGCGACCGGCGTGGGCTGCACCCGTCACGGGCGCGCCCGTCGGTAGGTTTCTGGGCATGGAGCAGCGCAGGCTCGGCCGGTCCGGCCTCACGGTGAGCCGGCTGGCCCTCGGCACCATGACCTGGGGCCGCGACACCGACGAGCACGAGGCCGGCGACCAGCTCAGGGCGTTCCTGGAGGCCGGCGGCACCCTGCTGGACACCGCGGCGGGGTACGGCGACGGTGAGTCGGAGCGGGTCATCGGCGGGCTGCTGGGCTCGGTGGTCGACCGGTCGGAGGTCGTGCTCGCGACCAAGGCCGGCATCTCCCGGCGTACCGGGGAACGAGTCGTCGACACCTCACGGCGCGCCCTGCTCGATGCCCTGGACGGCTCGCTGCAGCGGCTCGGCACCGACCACGTCGACCTGTGGCAGGTGCACGCCTGGAGCGACGACACCGAGCTGCCCGAGACCCTCTCGGCGGTCGACCACGCCGTCGCGACCGGCCGCGCGCGGTACGCCGGCATCTCGAACTACTCCGGCTGGCAGACCGGGCGGGCCGTGACCTGGCAGCAGGCGGGCGCCGGGCCGGGCGCCGCTGGTGTCGACCCAGATGGAGTACTCCCTGCTGCAGCGCGGCATCGAGCGCGAGGTGCTGCCGGCGGCGCAGGCGCTCGGGCTCGGTCTGCTGCCGTGGTCGCCGCTCGGGCGCGGGGGTGCTCACCGGCAAGTACCGCGTCGGGCACGCCGTCGGACTCCCGCGCGGCCTCCCCGCACTTCGCGCGGTTCATCGAGCGGTTCCTCGACGACCGGAGCCGCGGCATCGTCGACGCCGTGTGCACCGCGGCCGACGGGCTCGACGCCAGCCCCGCTGGAGGTGGCGCTGGCCTGGGTGCGTGACGCGCCCGGGCGTCACGGCGCCGGTGGTGGGCGCCCGCACCGCGGCCCAGCTGCGCGCCTCGCTGCACGCCGAGCGACTCGACGCTGCCCGCGGAGATCCGGGGCGCGCTGGACGAGGTCTCCGCGCCCGCCACCGGCTATCCGGACCGCTGAAGCCCGGGCGTCCGGGGTGCCGACCGTGACCTCGCTGGGGAACAATGGGTCGCGATGACGGAGTGGGAGCACAAGCACCTGTACCTCCCGCGTGGCACGAGCCGGGGCGCCGCGCGGCGGCTGCTGACCGACCACGCGGAGTACGGCCACTGGGAGCTGGCCCGCCTGCGGCTGTACGCCGACGGGAGCCGTCGCGTGGTCCTCCGCCGGAAGGTCATCCGCGCCGTACGCACCGCATAACCGCCGTCACCGACGGTTGCCGGGTCGCGCAACCGGGCAAACCGGCCGGTAGCAGACAACCACGCACGGGGCGGTGACCGCATGAACCTGACCAGGACCAAGCCGGTCGAGCAGTCCATCCAGGACACTGACGAGCCGGGCCACAAGCTGCGCCGCGAGCTGTCGGCCCTGGACCTCACGGTCTTCGGGGTCGGCGTCGTCATCGGCACCGGCATCTTCGTCCTCACCGGCGAGGCGGCCGGTGTGCAGGCCGGGCCGGCGGTGGCGATCTCCTTCGTCGTCGCGGGCATCGCCTGTGCGCTCGCGGCGCTGTGCTACGCCGAGTTCGCCTCGACGGTGCCGGTCGCGGGCAGCGCCTACACGTTCTCCTACGCCACCCTCGGCGAGATCTTCGCCTGGATCATCGGCTGGGACCTCATCCTCGAGCTCGCCCTCGGCGGCGCGACCGTGGCGTCGGGCTGGTCGACGTACTTCGCCGACCTGGCCGAGCAGGCCGGCATCACGTTGCCCGAGTCGGTCTACAGCGAGGGCCACAACCTGGTGGCGGCAGCCATCGTGCTGGTGCTCACCGGCGTCATCTGCCTCGGCATCAACATCTCGGCGAAGGTCAACCTGGTCATCGTCACCATCAAGGTCGGCATCGTGCTGCTGGTCATCATCGCCGGGCTGTTCTTCGTCAAGCTCAGCAACTACTCACCGTTCGTCCCGCCGGCCGGGTCGCCGGGTGCCAAGGCGGAGCCTGCCGACCCGTCGCTGCTGCAGGACCTCGGACTCTCCCCCGGCGGACCGTTCGGCGTCGCCGGCATCTTCACCGCTGCGGCTCTCGTCTTCTTCGCGTTCATCGGCTTCGACATCGTGGCAACCGCCGCGGAGGAGACCAAGAACCCCCAGCGCGACATGCCCCGCGGCATCCTCGGCTCGCTGGCGATCTGCACCACGCTGTACGTCGCGGTGTCGCTCGTCGTGACCGGGATGGTCAAGTACGACAAGGTGTCGGTCGAGGCGCCGTTGGCCGAGGCGTTCCGCTCGGTCGGCAAGCCCGCGATCGCGACGATCATCTCGATCGGTGCGCTGGCCGGCCTGACAACCGTGATGATGATCCTGATGATCGGCCAGAGCCGGGTCTTCTTCGCGATGGCCCGCGACCGGCTGCTGCCGCCGGTGTTCTCCGACGTCAACGAGCGCACCGGCACACCCGTCAAGACCACCGTCACCACGGGCATCGTGATCGCCGTGATGGCCGCGCTGCTGCCGCTGGAGGAGCTCGCGAACCTGGTGAACATCGGCACCCTGTTCGCGTTCATCGTCGTGTCGATCGGCATCGTCATCCTGCGCCGGACCCGGCCGGACCTCGAGCGCTCGTTCCGCACGCCGCTGGTGCCGCTCGTCCCGATCCTGTCGGTGCTCGCGTCGTTCTACCTGATGCTCAACCTGACGGCCACCACCTGGGTGCGGTTCGCGGTCTGGATGGTCGTCGGCCTGGTGCTGTACTTCGCCTACGGCCAGCGGCGCAGCCGGCTGCGCACCGAGGATCAGCCGATCGACCTGCGGGAGCGCGAGGAGGCAGGAGCCGGCCGGGGTCGGACCTAGCCGGGCGGTGCGCCGGCCGGCGGACCCGGCCGGCCGGCGCAGCAGCCGCTCAGCTGGACGCGATGAAGCGGTCGAGCACCCGGACGCCGAACCGCAGCGAGTCGAGCGGCACCCGCTCGTCGACGCCGTGGAAGAGGCCGGTGAAGTCGAGGTCCGGCGGCAGCCGGAGCGGGGCGAAGCCGAAGCCGCGGATGCCGAGCAGGCTGAACGACTTGTTGTCGGTGCCGCCGGAGAGGCAGTAGGGGATCATCCGGGCGCCGGGGTCCTCGGCGAGCAGCGCCGCCGTCATGGCCTCGACGAGGTCACCGTCGAACGTGGTCTCGTAGGCGATGTCCTGGATGACGGTCTCGCGCCGCACGTCCGGGCCGATCAGCTCGTCGATCGTGGCGAGCATCTCGTCCTCGTACCCGGGCAGGAAGCGACAGTCGATCAGCGCCTCGGCCGACTGCGGGATGACGTTGTGCTTGTAACCCGCCTTGAGCACCGTCGGGTTGGCCGTGTTGTGCAGCACCGCGCCGATGACGCGCGAGAGGTCGCCGAGCTTGGCCAGCGTCGGCTCCGGGTCCTGCACGTCGATCTCGATGCCGAGGATGTCGGCGATCTCCTCGAGGAACCGCTGCACCGTGGGGGTCAGCCGCACCGGCCACTCGTGCCGACCGACCCGGGCGACCGCCTCCGCCAGGGTGGTGACCGCGTTGTCGTCGTTGAGGAACGACCCGTGCCCCGCCCGGCCCTGCGCCACCAGGCGCAGCCAGTGGATGCCCTTCTGGGCGGTCTCGATCATGTACACCCGCTGGGCGCCCACCGAGTACGAGAACCCGCCGACCTCGCTGATCGCCTCGCTCACTCCGGCGAAGTGGTCGGCCTGGTGGTCGACCATCCAGTGCGCGCCGAACCTGCCGCCGGCCTCCTCGTCGGCGAGGAAGCACAGCACCAGGTCTCGTGGCGGCCGGCGTCCCTCGCGGCGCATCTGGCGCACGAGGGCGAGCACCATCGCGTCCATGTCCTTCATGTCGACGGCGCCGCGGCCCCAGATGCAGTCGTCGACGACCTCGGCCGCGAACGGGTCGTGGGTCCAGTCCTTGGCCTCCGCCGGGACCACGTCGAGGTGGCCGTGCACGAGCAGGCCAGGACGGCTGGCGTCCTCGCCCTCGAACCGCACCACCAGGCTGGTACGCCGGTCGGCGGACTCGTAGACCGCGGGCTCGAGGCCCACCTCGGACAGCTTCTCGGCGACGTACTCCGCCGCGGCCCGCTCCCCCGGCCCGCTGCCGTCCCCGTAGTTCGAGGAGTCGATCCGGATCAGGTCGCGGCAGATCTCGACCACCTCGTCCTGGGCGCTCGGGACGGCAGATCGGGTCTCGGACACGTGGCCTCCTCCAGCGGGGCGGTGCTCGGCGCGGTCGGTGCCTAGCGGGAGATGCGCCCGCCATCCTGCCCCACCGCCGGTCGTCTTCCCCGGTCCGGCGGTGGCGTGGGGCCGGGGCCGGTGTTTGCTAAGGTTGCCTGCGCGCTCGGGGCCGGTCCACCAAGACCGTCTGCCGGCGCACAACACCTCGTCCGGGTGGCGGAATTGGCAGACGCGCTAGCTTGAGGTGCTAGTGCCCTTTACCGGGCATGGGGGTTCAAGTCCCCCCTCGGACACAAGATCAAATGGCCTCTGACCTGCGGAAACGCAGGTTGGAGGCCACTTTCTTGTGGTGTCCTTGTGTTGTCGTGTCGTCCTAGCGAAGCTCCCAGCCGATCCGCAATGGGAAAGCCGCGAGGTGAAGGCCCTGTGCGTTCACTGTTGGCCGGGGTCGGTCCCCACCGGGACAAGTTGCATCCCCAGCTACGCCCCCATCAAAGAGGCTGGGTGTCTCGTCGGCCTCCCGGTTGCTGACGGCGGGCTCGCGCACCTCGCCCCTGGAGAAGACGAGGCTGATCAGATCGGTCAACGGCGCACCCGATAGCGCAGGTGAAGCACCCGGTTGCCCTGAATCACCACGTCGGGATCCTCCAACAGGTGCTGCGCGTGGACCGACCCGAAGTAGCGCTTGCCGGACCCGAACACGACGGGTACGACGTCCATGCGCACCTCGTCGACCAGGCCCGCGGCAAGCACCTGGCCACCGACGTCGCCGGCGGCGACCTCGACCATGCGGTCACCCGCAAGCTCCTGCGCCTTGGCCACGGCTGCCTCGACGCCGTCGACGAAGTGAAACGGCGCCTCGGGGTCCCAGCCCTCGGGCTCCGGCCGGTGCGTCACGACGACCACGTGGTCGATCCCGCCCGGAGGCTTCCCGTCCCAGCCGTCCGTCATGTCGAAGACGTGGCGGCCGACGATTGTCGCCCCGATCTGGTCCCAGTACGGCCGGGTGTAGTCGTAGGACGTCTGCGACACCTTCAGCTCGCCGCTCTCGTCCAACGGGACGTCACCGCTGGACAACCAGTCGAACAGCGGTCCGGGCTGGTCGTTCTCGTCCGCGACGAAGCCGTCCACCGACACCGAGGCTGTACATGACCACCTTGCCCACGGGGCTCTCCTCTGCTTTGGGGTGCCCCAAATTAGCGTGTCGTGAGCTGTCGCTCTTGTAAGAAATCAATCGGCCGGCAGCGGCCAGCCGTCCAGCGCGTGGCCGGGATGTTCGCGCAGGAACCGCCGCCGGACTTCGACGTACCGGGTCGGCGTGAGCCCGGTGAACGCCCGGAACTCGTGGCCGAAGTGGGCCTGGTCGAAGTAGCCTGCGCCCAGTGCGGGATGGAGCACGTCCGGGCGGTGCCGGCCACCGCACGCCGGGCTGCCGATGACCGCCGCTCGGCCCTGGCAAGGGGTCAGCGCCGACCCCACGGGGGAAAGGTCGGCGCTGCTGTCACTCATGGTGCGCGCTCGGCCTCGAGGCGAACAGGGACCAAGGTCCCGTTGTCGCCACGGAGCTGAAACCGAGGCCCCCGCCCGGATGGTCCGGTCCGGGCGAGGGCCTCGACCCCGCTGCCAGCGCCGCATCCCCCACAAGACGCTGTCCTGTCACCGTGCTCGCCTCGCGCCCGCACCGACCAGGGGACAAGGTCCTGGCGCACCGTGCGGATGGGAGCGTCCGGTGCGGGCCGTTCGGCAGGCTGCTACCAGATGAGGACGACGCGGCGGACCCACTCGTGCCGCGGGATCAGTGCGGGTTGACGAACTTGCGAAACTCAGGTCGCGGTTCGCGTCGGTGGCACCGGTAGCACTCGATCATCTCGACGCCCTCTGCGCTCACCCGGTGCCAGTTGTGCGACCTGACGAGGCAGACGACGGCTTTGAGCACGTCTGACAGTGCGCCGCCGGGACGAGACGCGTCAATGCCGGCCGCTGCTGGTTGGATGTGGCCCGTGAGCGACCACTCGCCGGATGAGTTCGAGCCCTCGGTCGGCGCCCGGAGCACGTTGCAGTGGGCGTACGAGATGGGTGCATCGACCCTGGGCGAGGCCTACGACCTGCTCGACCAGTTCGAGGTGTCGAACGACGTCCCGGAGGTGCTGGGCCACGACGACACGGTCGAGGACGTGCGTCTGGAGCTCGAGCTCGGCATCGGGTTGATCGGGACGGACGCTGCGCTGACCAGCCTGCTGTAGGACACGAAGCGTGGGTCAGCTGCGTCGGGTGGCGCGCACGACGACGTCCTGCAGAGCGAGGGCTGCACCACCGGGGCCGGTGACGGTGCGGGCGTGCTCCCCAGCGGTGACGACCTCCCAGAGCGCAGCATCCAGTCCGGCGGTGATGTCGTCGGCCACGACGGATGCCTCAGCGGGAGGGTGGTCGCCATGGCCGGTGGCTCCGTCGTGGTGCAGGTGCCCGACGACGAGCAGGGTGCCGCCGGGAGCCACCCAGCCGGCGATGCGCTCGTAGAACGCCAGCTGCGGCATCGCCGGATGGGCGTAGTGGGTGATCACGAGGTCGAAGGGCTTGTCGGGCTCCCAGACGCTCAGGTCAGCCTCAACCCAGTGCACCCGCCCACCGGCAGAACCTGCTTCGGTGCCAGCGTCGCCGGGCACCGCCCGCGCGGCCGCGCGGGCCAACGCCTCGGCCGAGATGTCGGCTGCGGTCACGTCCCACCCCCGGGAGGCGAGCCAGGTCGCCTCGGCGCCCTCGCCGCACCCGGCATCCAGCGCCGTGCCAGGCACGAGCTCCTGGGTCTCGCGCACGAGGTGCGGGTTCGGCGGAAGTCGACGAGCGTCGCCGCCTCCCCCACTCTCCGGCGCCTGGCGCCAGTGCTGTTCCCAGAAGTCCTTGTCGAACCCGTGCTCGGTCATCCGGCCGCTCGGAAGGTCACTCCGGTGGCGGCGGTGGTGACCCGGGTTCCCGCCGTTCCGGCGAGCAGGGCGGGCAGCTCGGAGAGGGCACCGATCACCGCGGCGGTCCCGCTCCCTCGGGCGAAGTCGGCCGCCGCCTCCACCTTCGGCCCCATCGACCCGGCCGCGAACGGCAGGGCCTCCAGGTCGTCCGGGTGCGCGGTCGCGACGGCCTTCTGCTCGGGGGTTCCCCAGCCGACGTACACGCGCATCGGTGTCGGTCGCGATCACGAGCAGGTCGGCGGCGAGGTCGCGGGCCAGCACGGCGCTCGCCCGGTCCTTGTCGATGACCGCCTCGACCCCGACCAGGGTCCGGGTCCCCGGTCGGTACATCGTCGGGATGCCGCCTCCCCCGGCGCAGATCACGACGCAGCCCTGGGTCAGCAGCCACTCGACCGCGCGGATCTCGAAGATGCGGGTGGGCAGCGGCGATGCCACCACCCGGCGCCAGTACTCGCCGTCGGGCTTCACGACCCAGCCACGCGCTGCCGCCAGCCGCTGGGCCTCCTCGGCGGTGTAGACCGGACCGACGAACTTGCTCGGGTCCGCGAACGCCGGGTCCTCCGGGTCGACCTCGGTCATCGACAGGATCGTCGCCAGCGGCTTCTCGAACGGCAGCAGGTTGCCCAGCTCCTGCTCGATCAGGTAGCCGATCATCCCCTCGGTCTGCGCGCCCAGCACGTCGAACGGGTAGTCCGAGGCCTCGTCGTACGCGGCCGCCTGCAGCGACAGCAGCCCCACCTGGGGTCCGTTGCCGTGCGACACCACCAGCTCGTGCTGCAGCGCCACCGGCGCGAGCGCCGCGCAGGCGGTGGCCACGTTGACCCGCTGGTTCTGCACCGTCATGGGCTTGCCACGCTCGAGCAGCGCGTTGCCGCCCAGCGCGACCACGACCCGCACGTCAGTCGCCCAGCGTCGCGAGCATGATCGCCTTGATCGTGTGCATGCGGTTCTCGGCCTGGTCGAACACGATCGAGTGCCGCGACTCGAAGACCTCGTCGGTGACCTCGAGCGACTCCATCCCGGTCTTCTCGTAGACCTGCTGGCCGACGGCGGTGTTCCGGTCGTGGAACGCCGGCAGGCAGTGCAGGAACTTGACGTCCTGGTTGCCGGTCTTGCCGAGCAGGTCCATGTTGACCTGGTAGGGCCGGAGCAGCTCGATGCGCTCGTCCCAGACCTCCTTGGGCTCCCCCATGGAGACCCACACGTCGGTGTAGACGAAGTCGACGTCGGAGACCCCCTGAGCCAGGTCCTCGGTGTGGGTGAGCCGGGCACCGGTGACCGTGGCGATGTCCCGGGCCGCCCGGACGACGTCGTCGTGGTTCCACAGCGACTTCGGGGCGACGATGCGCACGTCCATGCCCATCAGGGCGCCGGCCACGAGCAGGCTGTTGCCGACGTTGTTGCGCGCGTCACCGCAGTAGGCGAAGGCGATCTCCTGGTCGTGCTTGGGCGAGTGCTCCCGCATCGTCAGCATGTCGCACAGCGTCTGGGTCGGGTGCCACTCGTCGGTGAGGCCGTTCCAGACCGGCACCCCGGAGTACGCCGCCAGCTCCTCGACGTTGGCCTGCGCCGACCCGCGGTACTCGATCGCGTCGTACATCCGGCCCAGCACCCGCGCCGTGTCGCGCACCGACTCCTTGTGGCCCATCTGCGACCCGCTGGGGTCCAGGTAGGTCACGTGGGCACCCTGGTCGAACGCCGCCACCTCGAACGCGCACCGGGTGCGGGTGGAGGTCTTCTCGAAGATCAGCGCGACGTTCTTGCCGGTGAGCCGTGGGCGCTCGGTGCCGGCGTACTTCGCAGCCTTGACCTCGGCCGAGAGCCGCAGCAGGAACTGCCACTCCTGGGGCGTGAAGTCGACCTCTTTCAGGAAGCTGCGGTTGCGCAGGTTGAAGCTCATGGACTCACCGCGTCTCTCTCGATCGGACAGGTCATGCACCGCGGACCACCGCGCCCGCGGCCGAGCTCGGAGCCGACCACCGGCACGACCTCGATTCCCTCGTCCGCAAGGTAACGGTTCGTGGTGGTGTTCCGCTCGTAGCCGAGGATCACGCCCGGCGAGACGGCCAGGAAGTTGTTGCCGTCGTCCCACTGCTCGCGCATCGGCGCCCATCCGGTCGATCGGGGTCCGCAGGACGCGCAGCTTGTCGATCCCCAGGGCGTCGGCGACCACCGGCCACAGCGACTCGTTCTCCTCGACCTGGTAGCTGCCTGGTCGCGCCGCCGGCATCAGGGTGAACGACCGCAGGTGGTCGGGCAGGTAGGGGTAGACCGAGAACGCGTCCTTGTCGACCATCGTCATCGCGGTGTCCAGGTGCATGAAGGCCCGGGCCCGCGGCAGCTCGACGATGATCACGCGGGTGACCTGGCCGCTCTCGAACAGCAGCCGGGAGAGCGTCTCGGCCCCCTGCGGCGTCGTCCGCTCCCCCATGCCGATCATCACGGCGCCGTTCCCGATGACCAGGACGTCGCCGCCCTCGACGGTCGCCGGCTCGTGCGGGATCGAGTCGTTGCCGTAGTAGAACGTGAGCCCGGCGTCGCGGAACATCGGGTGGAAGTTGTAGACCACCCGCGAGTTGAACGTCTCCCGCTTGCGGGCCGGCTTGGCCATCGGGTTGATCGACAGCCCGTCGGTACACCCAGGCCGAGTTGTCGCGCTGGAACAGGTGGTTCGGCAGCGGCCGCAGCAGGAAGTCGTCGTCGGCCAGGTACTTCATCAGCAGGCTCGGGGTGTCCAGCAGCGACGCGAGGTCGTTCTTCAGCACGCCGCCGATGAGCAGCTCGGCGAGGTCGGGCGCCGGTGTCGACTCGACCAGCTCGTCCAGCGGCTTGTCGAGAGCCGGCCCGAACCGGGTCGCCGTGGTGAGCCGCTCCTCGAGGAACGTCCGGGCGCCGGGCTCGTCCAGCGCCTCGGTCAGCAGCTTCGCGAAGTGGTGCACGGTCACGCCCGCGAGCACGCAGCTGCGCCGACGAACTCGTCGTGCTCGGCACGGGCCCGCTCGGCCCACAGCACGTCGTCGAAGAGCAGGTCCTCGACGTTCTCGGGCGTGAGCCTGGTCAGCTCGAGCCCGGGCCGGTGCACGATCACCTGATGGAGCTGTCCGACCTCCGAGTCGACATGGAAGGTCATGGCGTTCACCTTTCTGCTGCGTGGAGGGCGGGATCAGCGGTACGGCGGGACCTCGGCGGGCGGCGTCATCCGGCTGCGCATCGCCAGGTAGACGGGGATGCCGAGCAGCGCCTGCGGCGCCGGCCATCAGGAACGGGCCCCAGACCGTGAGCCAGTCGTCGCCGGTGTTGCGCGAGTAGTAGATGAACGCGATCGAGAAGATCAGCGCGACGACCGCCACCGAGATGTCACGCACCACCCGCGGTGTGTGCACGGTGTGGCTGTCGTCCAGGCGCCACTTGATCTGCGCCAGGGCCGAGAACGCGTAGGGGATCGCCGCGGTGATGCCCGTCATCAGCACCAGGGTGGTGAACACCGTGGCCCCGCTGGCACCCAGGTAGCTGATCACCATCGCCACCGAGGCGAGGACGGTCGAGGCGACGATGCCGAAGGCCGGCACTCCCCGACCGGACAGGCGTCCGAACCGGAGCGGGAACAGACCGTCATTGGCGGCGGCGAGCGGCATCTCCGCGCAGATCATCGTCCAGCCGTTGAGCGCGCCGATGCCGGAGATGATGACGGCAAGCGGCCACCAGGTTCCCGGCCCAGCTGCCACCGAACATCTCGTTCGCGGCGGCCGAGTACGACGCCTTGTTGGCGTCCTCGGCCAGCGCGGTGGCCGGCAGGATCCCGAAGACCGCGATCAGGGACAGCATGTAGACGACCGCGCTCGCCAGCGTCCCGTAGACGGTGGACTTGGGCACGTTGCTGCTCCGGGTCGCGGACCTTCGCGGCAGCGACCGCGGCGGTCTCGACACCGAGGTAGCTGAACAGGCAGATCGCCATCGCGCCGCCGATGGCCGACAGGTTGGAGTCGCCGCTGGTGTTCCAGGGGGTGTAGTTGCCGGCCTGGATGAAGAAGAGTCCGAGCGTCGACATGATGGCGAGCGGGATGAACTTGAAGATCGTGGTCCACAGCTGGAAGCTCGCCATGTTGCGCACGCCGGTCAGGTTCACCATCGCGGGGATCCACAGGCCGATCAGGGCGATCGTGATCGACCAGCCCTTGGCGCTGTCCTTGTTGACGAAGTGCTCGACGTAGTAGACCCAGCCGACGACGATCGCGGCGTTGCCCGCCCAGGCGGTGATCCAGTAGGACCACGCGTTGGCGAAGCCGACCCCGTTGCCGAATGCCGTGCGGGCGTAGGCGTAAGGCCCACCGTCAGCCGGCAGCCGCCTCGACATCACGGCGAACATGAAGGCCAGCGCGACGGCACCGATGGTGGCGAGGCCCATGGCCACCAGGCTGATCGGGCCGTAGGACGCCAGCGAGTACGGCAGGCTGAAGATGCCTACCCCGATGATGCTGCCCATGACCAACGCGGTGGACTGCGGCAGGCCCATCGTGCCGTGACTCTTGGGTGGTGGCTGTACGGGGGGAATGGGTCTGGGCGTGACCTGGGTCATCGCGGCCTCCTGAGGATCGACAGAGCCCCGCTGACCCGATGGTGATCGGTGGCCCCTCCGGACCACGAGAGGCCAAGGTCCCGAGGGGCTCGACGTTGGGCCCGATCAGCCGGCGAATGCCACGGCGGGCAACCCGACGACGCCGACTGCGGCGCGGAACACCGACCCGGCGGCGGCCTCCGGTGCGTTGTTCTCCCGTGTCGTGGTGACGAACAGCTGGTCGAGCCGCTCGCCGCCGAAGGTGCACGCGGTGACCTGGGACACAGGGACCTCGACCACGCCGTCCAGCACGCCGTCGGGCCGGTATCGGCGGACCGCGGAACCGCCGTACAGCGCGACCCACACGCAGCCCTCGGCATCGACGGTGAGGCCGTCCGGGAACCCCGCGCCCTCCTCGATCTCCACCAGGGTCCGCCGGTCGCGCAACCCGCCGTCGCGGTCGTAGTCGAGCACGTCGACCCGTCGGGTCGGGGTGTCGACGTAGTAGGCGAGCGAGCCGTCCGGCGACCAGGCCAGGCCGTTCGAGATCGTCGCTCCCGAGAGCACCGCCTGCACGGCTCCGTCGGGGTCCAGGCGGTACAGGCTCCCGCGGCCGGGCGTCTGGTCGTAGGCCATCGAGCCGCAGTAGAACCGGCCGTCGGGGTCGCAGCCGCCCTCGTTCATCCGGACGCCAGGGTCGGACCACAGCTCGGGCAGCGAGGTCTGCGCGCCCGTCGCGTCGACCAGCGCGAAGCCGCGCTCGATCCCCACGACGAAGCCACCTGCAGCGCGGGGCCGCAACGCCGCCGCGACGTCCCCGACATGGCGCCGGTCGAGCTGCCCGGTCGGGCTCAACGTCAGCACGTCACCAGCCAGCATGTCGACCCACCGCAGCCCGCTGCCGTCCGGCCACCACACCGGGCCCTCCGCGTGGAAGGCCCACGGCGGTGTCACCTGCTCGGCGACCGCGGACACCGCTCAGCGCCGCGGGTCGACGTGGACCTTGGGGCCCAGCCCGCCGCCGGCCGGCCGGTGTCCGGCGAGCACGTCGCCGACCTCGTCGAGGCCGACGGTCGCGGCGACGAGCGGCCGCGGGTCCACCACTCCCGCGGCGAACGCGGCGACCGTGTCGGCCATCGCGGGCGAGGCGCTCAGGATGCCGACGGCCGTGACGTCCTTGAGCACCAGGTCGCGGGTGTCCAGCTGGCTCGGTGACCCCGAGATGCCGACGTAGACCACTCGCTTGCCCGGCTCGACGAGGTCGAGGGCGAGCGCGGGCATCGACGGTGTCGTGGAGCAGTCGACGACCGCGTCGAACGGAACGTCGGGCAGCGTGTCCGCGGTCCACACCGAGGCGAACCCGAGCGCTCGGGCGAAGTCCCTGGACCGCTGCGATCTCCCGAGCAGGTGCACCTCGACGCCCTGCGCCCGGGCGAACAGCGCGACCAGCAGCCCGAGCGTTCCCGGCCCGAGCACCAGCAGCCGGTCGCCCGTGCCCAGCTCGGCCGCCTGCACGCAGCGCAGCGCGTTGCCGCCGGGCTCCACCAGCGCACCTGCAGCGTCGTCCACGGTGTCGGGCAGCGGGTGCAGGGCGGTGACGGGCACCGCCAGCTGCTCCGCCAGTGCGCCCGGGAAGCCGCCGCGCACACCGATCTCGTAGCGGTCGGCGCAGACGTGTGGACGGCCGCCCCGGCAGCGCTCGCAGCACGCCGCAGCCGAGCATGGTGTCCCCCGTCACCCGGCGTCCGACCCACGAGCCGTCGACCCCGTCGGCGACCCCGCTGACCGTGCCGCACCACTCGTGGCCGAGCCGCATGGGGTACGCCGCGTGGCCCTGCTGCAGGTAGGCCATCCCGCCGGTGAAGAACTCGACGTCCGTCCCGCAGACGCCCACCCGGTCGACGTCGACGACCACCTGACCGGGCTGCGCCTCGGGCGGCGGCACGTCGACGACCGTCGACTCGCGTGGCGCGGTGACGACGAAGGCCCTCATCGCGGTCCGACGACGTGCTGGCGCTGGCTGCCGAGGCCGTCGATGCCGAGCTCCATCACGTCGCCGGGACGCAGGTAGACCGGCGGCCGAAGACCCATGCCGACCCCCGGCGGCGTCCCGGTGTTGATGAGGTCGCCGGGCTCGAGCACCATGAACTGGCTCAGGTAGTGCACGACGTACGCCGGGGAGAACAGCATCGTCGAGGTCGAGCCCGTGCTGGCGGCGGACACCGTTGACGTCCAGCCACATCCGCAGGTCCCCGACGTCGCCGATCTCGTCGGGCGTGACCAGCCACGGACCTGCCGGGTTGAACGTCTCGGCCGACTTGCCCTTGACCCACTGCCCGCCGCGCTCGAGCTGGAAGGCCCGCTCGCTGACGTCGTTGACGACCAGGTACCCGGCGATCGCGTCGCGGGCCGCGTCCTCGTCCGCCAGGTACGCCGCCCGACGACCGACCACGACCCCGAGCTCGACCTCCCAGTCGGTCTTCGTCGGACCCGCGCGGGATGCGCACGTCGTCGTCCGGACCGACCAGGGTGTTCGGCGACTTGGTGAACACGATCGGCTCGTCCGGGACCGCCTGCCCGGTCTCTGCGGCGTGGTCGCGGTAGTTCAGCCCGATGCACAGGATCTGGTGCGGACGGGCGATCGGCGCACCGACGCGCTCGCCGGCGTAGCCCTCGGGTCCGACCGCTCGCGACCCGTTCCGCCACCGGCGCGTGCAGCCGGTCGACACCCGCGGCGAAGAACGCCTCGTCGAAGTCACCCACGAGGTCCGAGACGTCGACACAGCTCGCGTCGTCGACGCGCACCACCGGCCGTTCGAGGCCGACCGGCCCGATGCGCATGAGGTGCACGGGGTCAACGCCTGCCGAGGGCGACGGGGACGGTGCGCGCGGTCGGCTCGCTACGCTGCCTCACGGCCGAGATGCTAGACCTCGGGTGGCGACGACCGGAAGCAGGCGGTGGTGGTGGCCGAGCGGCGCAGCTCGCAGTGGTACGCCGGGGACGAGCCGCAACGCCTACATCCACCGGGCCTGGATGCGCCGGGGGCTGCCGGCGGACGCCTTCGACGGCCGGCCGCACATCGCGATCGCCAACACCGCATCGGACCTGACCCCGTGCAACGCCCACCTCGACGAGGTCGCGCGGGCGGTCGAGCAGGGCGTGTGGGAGGCGGGCGGCGTCCCGCTGAACCTGCCCGTCGTGTCGCTCGGCGAGACGCAGGTCCGCCCGACGGCGATGCTCTGGCGCAACATGGCGGCGATGGCGACCGAGGAGATGCTGCGTGCCAACCCGGTCGACGGCGTCGTGCTGCTCGGCGGCTGCGACAAGACGATCCCCGCGCTGCTGATGGCCGCCGCGTCGGTGGACCTGCCCGCCGTCGTCGTCCCCGGCGGCCCGATGCTCACCGGCACCTTCCGCGGGCAGCCGCTGGGCTGCGGCACCGACGTGTGGCGGCTCTCCGAGGAGGTGCGGGCCGGGACGCTCGCACCGGCCGACTTCATGCGTTCGGAGTCGTCGATGATCCGCAGCCGCGGCCACTGCAACACGATGGGCACGGCCTCCACGATGGCCCTGGTCGCGGAGGCGCTCGGCATGGTCGTCCCCGGCGTCGCCGGCACGCCCGCGCCCGACAGCCGGCTGCTCGAGGCGGCCCACGACACCGGCCGGCTCGCGGTGGAGCTCGTGCACCGCGACCGCCGCCCGAGCACGCTGCTGACCCGCGGCTCCTTCCGCAACGCGATCGTCGCCCTCGCCGCGACCGGCGGCTCGACCAACGCGGTCGTGCACCTGCTGGCCATCGCCGGCCGGGCCGGGGTCGAGCTGACCCTCGACGACTTCGACGAGGTCGGCGCCGGTGTCCCGCTGCTCGTCGACCTGCAGCCGGCCGGCCGGTTCCTGATGGAGGACCTCCACCGGGCCGGGGGGCTGCGCGCCGTCCTCGCCCAGGTCGTGGACCTGCTCGACCCGGACGCACTGACCGTGACCGGCCGCCCGCTGGTCGACCACCTGGCCGACGCGCCGATCTGGGACACCGAGGTGATCCGGGAGCGCAGCCGGCCGCTGCTGCCCGATGCCGGCATCGCGGTGCTCCGGGGCAGCCTCGCTCCCGGCCGGCGCCGTCATCAAGCCCGCCGCAGCCACGGCCGACCTGCTCCGGCACCGTGGCCGCGCCGTGGTGTTCGACTCCGTCGAGGACCTGCACGCCCGCATCGACGACCCCGACCTCGACGTCGACGCAGACCTCGGTGCTCGTGCTGCGCGGCTGCGGACCGCGGGGCTACCCCGGGATGCCGGAGGTGGCCAACCTGCCGCTGCCGCGCAAGCTGCTGGCAGCAGGGGTCCGGGACATGGTGCGGGTCTGCGACGGCCGGATGAGCGGCACGGCGTACGGCACCGTCGTGCTGCACGTCGCCCCCGAGGCCGCGGCGGGCGGGCCGCTCGGCGCTGGTCCGCACCGGCGACCCGATCGTGCTCGACGTGCCCGCGCGCCGCCTGGACCTGGACGTCCCCGCCGCCGACCTCGCCCGGCGTACGCCGTCGGAGGCGACCGTCGCGGCCTACGCGCGCCCGACCCGCGGCTGGGAGAAGCTCTACGTCGACCACGTGCTGCAGGCCGACACCGGCGTCGACCTGGACTTCCTGCTGGGCGCCAGCGGCGACCGGGTGAGCAGGGACTCGCACTGATGGCGAGAGGCGAGCTCGACGGCCTGGTCGCGGCGGTCACCGGAGGTGGGTCCGGCATCGGCGCCGCGGTCGTCCGGCTGCTGCAGGCCGACGGGGCCAGGGTCGCCGTGCTGGATCTCGAGCCCGGGGACCTCGCACCGGAGGACGCGACGGCCGGCCGGCTCGCGCTGCGCACCGACGTCACGGACGACGGCTCGGTGCGGGCAGCGGTCGACCGGCTGCTCGCCGAGTGGGGGCGGCTGGACGTCCTGGTGAACTGCGCCGGCATCGGCGCGCAGGGGACGGTCGCCGACAACGACGACGCCGAGTGGCGCCAGGTGCTCGACGTCAACCTGCTCGGAGTGGTGCGGACGACCCGGGCGGCGCTGCCGGCGCTGCGCCGCTCCCCCAGTGCGGCCGTGGTCACCATCGGCTCGATCGTCGCGACCGCCGGCCTGCCGCAGCGCGCGCTGTACAGCGCCAGCAAGGGCGCGGTGCTCGCCCTGACCCGCGCGATGGCCGCCGACCACCTGGCGGAGGGCATCCGGGTCAACTGCGTCAACCCCGGGACGGCGGACACCCCGTGGATCGGCCGGCTGCTCGAGCGGTCCGACGACCCGGCCGCGGAGCGCGCGGCCCTCGCGGCCCGGCAGCCGCACGGCCGGCTGGTGACTCCGGAGGAGGTCGCGGGGGCGGTCGCCTACCTCGCGAGCCCGCGGTCAGGGTCGACCACCGGCACCGCCATCGCGGTCGACGGCGGCATGCAGGACCTGCGGCTGCGACCGCGCCCCACCCATTGACATCGACCGCGTGGAGGGGTGTGGTCGGTTGTACGGACAACCTCGGACAGCCAGGAGGCGTCGATGAGCGAGTGGAACGCGATGACCTACGAGGGGAAGGACACCATCCTGCGGGTGGTGCAGGCCGAGGCCCAGCGGTTCTTCGAGCTGGCCGAGCCGCGGGACGCCTGGACGGCCCAGACCGCCTGCGACAAGTGGACGACCCAGGACGTGGTCGGCCACATCGTCGACACCACCGAGGGCTACTTCACGGCCTTCGACGCGGCCCGCGGCACCGGCCCGGCGAACACCGTCCACGGCCTGCCGTCGATGGCGGAGAAGGCGAACGCCGGGGCGATCGCCTTCCGGGACCTGCCGCAGGAGGAGCTGCTGGACCGGTTGCGCACCGACCAGCAGAAGCTGATGGAGATGCTGCAGGCGCTCGGCCCGGACGAGTGGACCGGGATGATGGTCACCCATCCCTACATGGGTCCGGTGCCGGCGTTCTTCTACGCCGCGGGACAGCTGATGGACTACGGCGTCCACTCCTGGGACATCCGGCAGGGCACCGGCCGCGCCCACGGCTTGTCCGGCGACGCCGCCGACCTGCTCGTGCCGTTCATGTTCTCGCTCTGGCAGGGCACGGTCCGCGCGGACCGCGACCCGACGCCGTTCCAGGTGGGCATCCGGGTCAGCGGCCGCAACGCCGGCGACTACCGGATGACCGTCGACGAGAACGGCCTGTCCTACGAGCAGGCGGGCATCGACGACCTGCCGACGGTGCTCGAGTTCGACGCGGGCAGCCTGGTGCTGACGACGTTCGGACGCAGCAACGCCGGGACGGTCCGTGGGGACCAGACGATCGCCGACCGCTACCTCAACCTGTTCTTCCGGATCTGACCGGTCGCTCACCGCCCAACCGCCGTGATCATGAAGGTTCGCCCCAGCAAGTGCGGGGAGGAACCTTCATGATCACGGCGGTTGGGGGTGTGGCGGGCGCGGCGGCACCTGGAGGTCGACCTCGCCCTCCGGGTGCCCCGTGGGCAGCAGGTGCTTGGCGACCCGCGACGTCGAGGTCCGCGGCAGGCTGTCCACCACCTGCCAGTACCGCGGCACCTTGAACGCCGCCAGCCGCTGCGCCGCCCAGTCCCTGAGCTCGCGCACGTCGACACCCGCCCCGTCGGCGGGCACGACGAACGCCTTGACGTCCTCCTCGGACAGCTCCGACGGCACGCCCACCACCGCGCACTCGAGCACCGCGGGATGGCTCAGGACGGCGTCCTCGACCTCCGCCGGTGACAGGTTCTCCCCGCGCCTGCGCAGGACCTCCTTCCGACGGGCCACGAAGGTGAACGTCTGGTCGGAGTTCCGGGTCACCAGGTCACCGGTGTGCAGCCACCCGTCCCTGATCGCCTCGGCGGTCTCGTCCGGCATGCCCCAGTAGCCCGGCGTCACGACCGGGTTGCGCAGCAGCAGCTCGCCGGTCGCGCCCACCGGCAGGTCGCGGTCGTCGGCGTCGACCACCCGCGCCGCGTTGACCACGCCGAGCCTCGGGTGCTGCCGCACCGCCCCCAGGGTGCCGAACGGCCGGCTGCCCCGTGGCCAGATCAGGCCGTACGGCGTCTCCGACATCGCGTAGCCGCACACGATGCGCAGGCCGAAGCGGCGCTCCATCGCCTCCTGCGCCTCCCGGGTGGGGGACGGACCGGTGTAGCAGAGCCGCAGCGGCGTGTCGGCGTCGTCGGCACGTTCCGGCTGGCGCATCAGGATCTCGAGCATCGCGCCGATCGCGTTGAACTCGGTCGCCCCGTGCCGCCGGGCGGCGGCCAGGAAGCCGCTCGCCGAGAACCTGGGCAGCAGGACGAGACCGGCGCCCACCGACAGGGAGCCCATCGTCGAGTAGGCCTGGGCGTTGATGTGGAACAGCGGGAGGCTGGTCATCAGCCGGTCGCCGGCGTGCAGCTGCATCCAGAACGGGAAGCCCTCGCCGGCCCAGGCGTAGGCCCGGTGGGTCTGCAGCACCAGCTTCGAACGACCGGTGGTCCCCGACGTCGGGATGAGCACCGCGGGGTCGTCGGGCCCCACCGGCGAGTCGAGCTGCCGGGCGTACGGCGGCCGGACGTCGGTCACGATGGCCGCTACGTCGGCCACCCCCAGCTCGGCCAGCGCGGCGACACCGGCGGAGTCGACGAGCTGGGCGAGCTGGGCGTCGCTGATGACCAGCCGCGGGGTTGTCTGCCCCACCAGCCCCGCCAGCTCGGCCGCCGTGCTCGCCGGGTTCGTCGGCACGGTGACCGCACCTACCGAGGCGAGGGCCAGCCAGAGCAGCAGGTACGGCGGCGTGGTGCGCGCCGTGACCACGACCAGGTCGCCCCGACGGACGCCGAGCTCGGTCAGGACGTCGGCGGCCCGGGCCACCGCGTCGAGGGCCGCGGCGAAGGTGTGGGTGCCCTCGTCGCTGCGCAGCCAGACCCCGTCGGGGTCGCGCTCGGCCGCTGCCACCAGCAGGTCGGGGATCGTCTCCGGCACGCCGCCGGACGCTACTCCGGCGGTGGCGCAGCGTCGATCTCGGCGAGCGTGCGCCGGGCGACGGCGAACGCCGTGTTCGCTGCCGGCACCCCGGCGTAGACGGCGGTGTGCAGCAGGACCTCGGCGATCTCCTCTCGGGTGACACCGTTGGTGAGCGCGCCGCGCACGTGCAGCGGCAGCTCCTCGTCGCGGCCCAGCGCCGTCAGCAGCGCCAGGGTCACCAGGCTGCGGTCGCGGCGGCCGAGCCCGTCCCGCGCCCAGACGGTGCCCCAGGCATAGCGGGTGACGAGCTCCTGGAAGTCGTCGGTCAGCGGGTCCGCCGAGCCGAGCGCGCGGTCGACGTGCGCGTCGCCGAGCACCTCCCGCCGGATCCGCAGGCCCTGGCGGTAGGTGTCGTCGTCGGTCGTCACGGGGTGCCTCTCAGGTGGTCGACGAGCAGGGTGGTGGCCGCGACCGGGTCCTGCACGGTCGCCAGGTGGGCCGCGCCCGCCAGCACCTCGAGCCGGGCCTGCGGCACCCGGCTGGCGATCGCCTCGGCGTGCGGCAGCGGGGTCGCGGGGTCGTCGGCGCCGGCCAGCACCAGGGTGGGGGCGGTGATGCGCGGCAGGTCGGGGCGCAGGTCCATCGCGGCGATGGCCTCGCAGCAGCCGGCGTATCCCTCGGGCGGCACCGACAGGAGCATCGCCCGGCAGCGGTCGACCACGCCGGGGTGCGCCGCGGCGAACGTCGGCGTGAACCACCGGGCCACGACCGCGTCGGCGACCGCCGACATCCCGGACGCGCGCACCGTCGCGGCGCGGTCCAGCCAGCCCTGGGCCGGCGGCAGGTGCGCCGACGTGCAGCACAGCGCCAGCCGGTCGACCCGCCCGGTGCTCGCGGCCAGCCAGATGCCGACCATGCCGCCCAGCGACAGCCCGCAGAACGAGAACCTGCGCACGCCCAGCGAGTCCAGCAGCGCGATCACGTCACCGGCCAGCTCGGCCACCGAGTAGGGGCCGGTCGGGACGTCGACCGGGTCGTGCCCGCGATGGGCGACCCGCACGACCCGGAACCGCTCGGCGAACGCGTCGAGCTGCGGGTCCCACATCTCGGGCTGGGTGCCGACCGAGGGCGCCAGCACCAGCACCGGCGCGTCGGGCCGGCCGTGGACGTCGTACCTCAGCCGCGCCGTCACGCGCCCGGCCCGAGCGGCGGGTCGGCGTCGTGGGCCGCGAGCGCCCGGTCGGTGAACGCCGGTGCCGAGCCGACCTCCGGCGGCGCGCCGGACAGGAACCGTGTCGACGTGCTGCCGCATCCGGTCGACGTCGACCTGCAGGCCGTCGAGGCAGTCGCGGGTGTGCCGGGCCACGCCGCCCAGCAGCCGCAGCAGCTCGGTCAGCGTGACCCACTCGGCCTGCCAGCGGCCGGTCGACCGCTGCAGCTCCTGCGGCATGCCCGCCAGCACCGTGGACACCAGGCCGGGCACCCGGTGCGCCCCGGCCAGCGCCAGGACCGCGGCCGCCGGGTTGCGCTTGCCGGGCATCGCGGACGACGTGCCGGGCTGGTCGACGCACACCTCGGCGATCTCGGACGACGACAGCAGCACGACGTCCTGCGCGGTCGCGCCGAGCTCGCCGCAGACGACGCCGACCGCGGCAGCCACCTCACCGACCCGTCCCCGGCTGGTGTGCCACGGGACCGTCGGCACGGCGAGCCGCAGCTCGCGAGCGAGCGCCGCCACCAGCTCGGGCCCGCGATCGCCCGCCGGGAGCAGCGTGCCCACGGCGCCGCCGAGCTGCACCGCCAGCCGCTCCCGGTCGACCCGTGCCAGCCCGCGCAGCGCCTCGTCGACCGCCACCAGCCGGCCGGCGCAGGCGGCGCCGAAGGTCGTGACGGCGCCCTGCTGCAGCAGGGTGCGACCGACCTGCGGCGTCTCCCGGTGCGTTCGCGCGAGCCCGCCCAACAGGGTCGCGACCGCGCGCAGGTCGCCCGACGCCGCGGCGACCGCCCGCCGGGTGACCAGCGCGGTGGCGGTGTCCAGCACGTCCTGGCTGGTCGCCGCGAGGTGGACGTGCGGTCGCACGTGGTCAGGGACCGCGGCCCGCAGCTGCTCGACCAGGGACACCACCGGCGTCGCGTCGCGCTCCCAGCCGCGCGCGACCTGCGCGGCGTCGATGCGCTCGGCCCGGCACGCCGTGCCGATCTCCAGCGCCGACTCGGCCGGCAGCAGGCCGACCTGCGCGGCGGCCCGGGCCAGCGCGGCCTCGACGTCCAGCATCGCCTGCAGCCAGGCGGTGTCCGAGGTCGCGTCGTCGACCGCCGGGCTGGAGAGCACCCCGGCGAAGGAGGAGCGGTCAGAGATCGAAGAAGACAGTCTCGGCCTCCCCCTGGAGATGGATGTCGAAGCGGTACCCGGTGTCGTCCGGGACCGCGAGCAGCGTGCCACGCCGGGCCGCCGGCACCGACGAGAGCACCGGGTCCGCGCTGTTGGCCTCGGTCTCGTCCGCGAAGTAGATGCGCGTCACGACCCGGTCGAGCAGGCCGCGGGCGAACACCGACACGTCGACGTGCGGTGCCTGCCGGACGCCGTCCGGCGACGCGACGACGCCGGGCTTCACCGTCCGCACTCCCCACTCCCCTGCCGGACCGGTGGGCGACCGGCCGAAGCCGCGGAAGCCCGCGTCGTCGAAACCGCCGGCGGCGTCGGCCTGCCAGGTCTCCACCAACCCGTCGGGCACCGGGGCGCCGAGCCCGTCGTACAGGTGGCCGTGCAGCCGGACCGCGCCGGGCGTGCCGTCGGGCACGACGTCGGGGCCGTCGGGCCACGCCAGGGCGATGTGCAGGAAGGGGCCGATCGTCTGGGACGGCGTCAGCGGCAGCTTCGTCACGACGGGTCCTCGAACGGCGTCGCGGCCGAGCCACGCAGCACCAGGTCGAACACGAAGGACAGCGCCCACTCGGGCTTCGTCGTGGCGAGGTCGAACCGGCTGACCAGCCGTCGGCGGGCAGCCTCCGGCACCGAGGTGAAGATCGGGTCCTGGTCGAAGAGCGGGTCGTCCGGGAAGTACATCTGGGTCACCAGGCGCTGGGTGAACGCCCGGCCGAACAACGAGAAGTGGATGTGCGCCGGGCGCCACGCGTTGTCGTGGTTGCCGCCAGGGGTAGGCGCCGGGCCTGACGGTGGTGAACGCGTAGCTGGCCCGAGCTGTCGGTGACCGCCCGGCCCGCACCGGTGAAGTTGGGGTCCAGCGGCGACGGCCACTGGTCGACCGCGTGCCGGTAGCGGCCACCCGCGTTGGCCTGCCAGATCTCCACCAGCGTGTCCGGCACCGCCCGTCCGTCGCTGTCCAGGACCCGGCCGCTGACGACGATGCGCTGGCCGAGCGGCTCCCCGGCGTGCTGGCGGGTCAGGTCGCTGTCGCGGGCCACCACCCGGTCGGCTCCGAGCACCGGCCCGGCCAGCTCGGTCGAGCCGCTGCGGCAGCAGCACCAGCGGCTGGGTCGGCGCCCGCGAGGCCGTCGACCGGTACGCCGGCCAGGCCAGCGGTGGGTGCACCCCGACCGGTCGCTCGTAGGAGTCGCGCATGTCAGTCCCTCCCTCGCACGTCAGGCCGTCCATGACCAGTGCCGGGCGTGCGGCAGGCCGACGTAGTTCTCGGCGAGCGAGGTGGCGGCCGCCCGGGACGACGTCACGTAGTCCAGCTGCGAGAGCTGCAGCTGCCGGTCGAACGGGTCCTGCCCGGGCGCGCGGTGCAGCAGCGAGGTCATGAACCAGGAGAAGTGCTCGGCCCGCCAGACCCGGCGCAGGCAGTCGTCGGTGTAGGAGGCCAGCAGGTCCGACCGGCCGCCCCGGTAGAAGGCCCCCAGCGCGTGGCTGAGCACCGCGGCGTCGGCGATCGCGAGGTTCATGCCCTTGGCGCCCGTCGGCGGCACGATGTGCGCGGCATCGCCCACCAGGAACAGCCGCCCGGCCTGCATCGGCTCGACCACGAAGCTGCGCATCGGCGTGATGCCCTTCTCGAGGATCTCGCCGGTCTCGACCTCGAAGCCGTCCTCGTCGTGCAGCCGGGTGCTCAGCTCGGCCCAGATCCGGTCGTCGGGCCAGGCGCCGAGGTCCTCGTCCGGCTCGACCTGCAGGTACTGCCGGGTCACCGTGGGCGAGCGCATGCTGTGCAGCGCGAAGCCGTTCTCGTGGCTGGCGTAGACCAGCTCCTCGGACGACGGGTGGGTGCGCGCGAGGATGCCGAGCCAGGCGAAGTCGTAGGCCCGCTCGAAGGTCGTGAGCGAACCCTCGGGGAAGGTCGGGCGGCACACCCCGTGGAAGCCGTCGCAGCCGGCGACCACGTCGGCCGCCAGGACCTGCGGGACCCCGTCGTGCCGGAACCGCACGCCCGGGCGGTCGGTGTCGAGGTCCACGACCTCGACGTCGGACACCTCGAAGAGCACCGGGAGGCCGGCCGCCGCACGCGCGGCGATCAGGTCCTTCACGACCTCCTGCTGGCCGTAGACCGTGATCGCCGAGCCGGTGAGGCCGGTGAAGTCGATGCGGTGCGACCGGTGCCGGAAGCGCAGCGTCGTGCCGTGGTGCTGCAGGCCCTCGCGGCCGAGCCGGTCGCCCAGACCCACCTCGTGCAGCAGGTCGACCGTCGGCTGCTCCAGCACGCCGGCCCGCACCCGGTGCTCGACGTGCTCGCGGCTACGCGCCTCCAGGACCACCGACTCGATGCCCTGCAGGTGCAGCAGGTGGGCGAGCGTCAGCCCCGCCGGGCCGGCCCCGACGATCGCCACCTGGGTGCGCACGCGCTGCTGCTGCGCTGGCCATGGCCCGATCCTCGCGCACGGCGGCCAGGCCTTTACGCCCGGCCGCCGGAAAGGTTGACTGACGAACGACTGCCGGCAACGGAGCCGGTCGAGGTGCGGAGGTCCCCGTGACACTGCTCGACGGCACCGCCTGGCAGGGCAAGATCTACTCGACGGGCTGGGTCGACGGCTCGGGCGAGCCCTATCCCGTCGTGTCGCCGTCGACGGGTGAGCAGCTCGCGACGATGGGCCGGGCGACCCAGGCCGACCTGCACAAGGCGGCCGCCGTCGCCACCGACGCCCAGCGCGACTGGGCGGCCCGGCCGTACAACGAGCGGGCCGCCGTGCTCCGCCGGGCCGGGGACCTGTGGCACGCCAACGCCGAGGAGATCACCGGCTGGCTGATGCGCGAGACCGGCGCGATCGGCCCGTTCGGCGGCTTCCAGATCATGACCTCGGCCGAGGAGTGCTACGAGGCCGCGGCCCTGGCGTCGGCTCCCTACGGCGAGCTGCTCCGCTCCGCCATGCCGCGACTGAGCATGTCCCGCCGGCTGCCGGTCGGGGTGGTCGGCGTGATCGCACCGTTCAACGTGCCCACGATCCTGTCGATCCGGGCGGTCGCGCCGGCGCTGGCGCTGGGCAACGCCGTGCTGCTCAAGCCCGACCCGCGGACAGCCGTCAGCGGCGGAGCCCTGATCGCCGAGATCCTCGCCCAGGCCGGCCTGCCCGACGGGCTGCTGCACGTGCTCCCCGGGGGCGCCGAGGTCGGCGAGGCCCTCGTCACCGAGCCCGCGGTGCGCGTCGTCGCGTTCACCGGCTCCACCCGGGCCGGCCGGTCGGTGGCGGCGCTGGCGGCGCAGCACCTCAAGCGGGTGCACCTCGAGCTCGGCGGCAACTCGGCGCTGCTGGTGCTCGACGACGTCGACGTCGACGCGGCGTCTTCGGTCGGCGCCTGGGGCTCGTTCGCCCACCAGGGCCAGGTCTGCATGGCCGCCGGGCGGCACCTGGTGCAGGCCGGCGTCGCCGACGACTACGTGTCCGCGCTGGCCGCGCGCGCCGACCACCTGCCGGTGGGCGACCCCACGTCGGGCCAGGTGGCGCTGGGGCCGGTCATCGACGCGGGACAGCGCGACCGCATCCACGCGTTCGTCACCGGCTCGGTCGATGCGGGCGCCCGGCTCGCCGCCGGTGGCACCTACGAGGACCTCTTCTACCGCCCGACCGTGCTCGCCGACGTGCCGACCACGGCGCCGGCCTACACCGACGAGATCTTCGGACCGGTCGCGCCGGTCGTGCGCTTCGACACCGTCGACGACGTGGTGCGGCTCGCCGCGGACACGCCGTACGGGCTGTCCCTCGGCATCCTCACCAGGGACGTGATGCGCGGTCTCGAGATCGCCGAACGCATCCCGAGCGGCCTGGTGCACATCAACGACCAGACCGTCAACGACGAGGCCGCCATCCCGTTCGGCGGGGTCAAGGACTCCGGCACCGGCGGCCGGCTCGGCGGCTCGGCGGCCAACCTGGAGGCCTTCACCGACACCCAGTGGGTCACGGTTCGAGGGACGCTGCCGCAGTACCCCATGTAGCCCGCGGCGTCAGCACCGGAGCCAGCTCCGGCCGCTTCGGCGTCACGAAGTCACCGGTCGACCGGCCGCGCAGCCGTCGGCCGACCCAGGGGGCGAAGTGCCGGCGGGCCCACACCGCGTCCTCGCGACGGGCGCTGATCCAGGGCTGCCGGCCCTCGGCCTGCCGGGCCGCGACGGCGGCGGCGGCCGGGGCGAGCCCGAGGGTGCGCAGGACCTGCGCGGCCACCAACGCGTGACCGTCGGCGCTGAGGTGCAGCCGGTCCGGTGCCCACATCTGCGCCTGCTCCAGGCCGGGCATCCGCCACAGGTCGACCACCCGGGCTCCGAGCTCTTCGGCGCTGCGGGTGACGGCCGCGTTGTACGGGCCGGCGCGGCCCGCCAGGACGCGGCCGCCCGGCAACCGCCCGCGCGGGTCGAACCCGGCGAAGACGACGACGGTGCCCGAGACCCGCACCAGCCGTTCGAGCACCTCGTGCATCGACCGCGCCAGCACGCCGACGTCGCAGCGCAGCCCGATGATGTCGTTGCCACCCCCGGCGATGCTGGTCAGAGCAGGCCGCATCTCCTCCGCGGGTGGCACCTGCTCGGCTGCGATCCGCGCCAGCCGGCGGCCGCGGACGGCCAGGTTCGCGTAGCGGAACCCGGGGGTCGCCCAGCGCGAGCTCGTAGGCCACCAGGTCGGCCCAGCCGCGGTAGCTGCCGTCGGGCTGCACGTCGTCGAGCCCCTCGGTGAAGCTGTCCCCGAGCGCGAGATAGCTGTCGTACACGGCGGTCTCCTGGTCCCCAACCAAGAAAGTGGTTGTCCCCTACAACCGTTTTACCGCAGGTCGGGCCCGCCGTCATCCCCCATGGTGCTGAGCTTCGTTGTTGATGGGCTCGGCCGGACGGGTCAGCCCCAGACCTCGCGCGCCGTCTCCACGACCAGCCGCAGCTTGGCGACCTGCTCGTCGTAGCTGAGCACGTTGCCCTCGACCGTCGAGGAGAAGCCGCACTGCGGGGACAGGCACAGCTGGTCGAGCGGCACGTGCTTCGCCGCCTCGTCGATGCGGCGCTTGAGCTGGTCCTTGTCCTCCAGCGCGCCCCGCTTGGTCGTCACCAGACCGAGGACCACCTGCTTGCCGGGGGGCACGAAGCGCAGCGGCGCGAACCCGCCGGAGCGCTCGTCGTCGTACTCCAGGAAGAACCCGTCCACGTCCAGCCCGGTGAACAGCGCCTCGGCGACGAAGTCGTAGCCGCCCTCCGCGGCCCACGACGAGCGGAAGTTCCCCCGGCACATGTGCGTGGTGACGCGCATGCCCGGCGGGCGGTCCCGCAGGGCGGCGTTGATCGTGCGGATGTACTGCTCGTGCTGGTGCTCCGCGTCACCGCCCTGCTCGGCGACCATCGCCCGCTGCTTCGGGTCGTTGAGGTAGGCGAGGCTGGTGTCGTCGAGCTGAAGGTAGCGGCAGCCGAGCTCGCCGAGGCGCCTGACCTGCTCGGCGTAGGCGGCGCTGAGGTCGGTCCAGAAGCCGTCCAGCTCGGGATAGACACCGGCGTCGATCGCGGCCCGGCCGCCGCGGTAGTGGACCATGCTGGGCGAGGGGATGGTGAGCTTCGGCGTCTGCCCGCCGGCGACGGTGTCCCGCAGGAACCGGAACGCCTCGCCGAAGATGGTGTCCTCCAGCGTGACCCGGTCGTGCACCGCGAGGGCCGCGGACTCGAAGTCGAGCTCGCCCTGCTCGTTGCGGAAGTGCACCATCAGCTTCTCGTCGGTGCGGTCGACCCCGCCGAGCTGGTAGATGAAGTCCATGTGCCAGGACGTCCGGCGGAACTCCCCGTCGGTCGCGGTCTGCAGGCCCGACCTCCTGCTGCATCCGGACGACGTCGCGGATCGCGGCGTCCTCGGCCGCCCGCAGCGCCTCGTCGGTGAGCTCGCCGGCAGCGTGCCGGGCCCGGGCGTCGAGCAGCGCCGGCGGCCGGAGCAGGCTCCCGACGTGGTCGGCACGGAACGGCGGGGACACCTGCTCGATCATCGGGACCTCCGGTCGGGGCGGCTACCGGGCCTCGAGGCTACGCCGACGGACCCGAGGCCCGGACAGCGACGGGACCCCTGTCCGCGGTCGCGGTCAGGGGTCCCGGTCGGTCAGGGGTCCCGGTCGGTCAGGAACGGATCGTCAGGTCGTCGTCTCGTCGACGTCCGTGTCGGCGACGGCGATGATCTCGGCGGCCGCCTCCGCGCTCATCGCGTGCTTGGCGATCTTCTGGTAGCCCTGCAGGCCCTTCTCCAGGCGCTCGATGACGCGGTCCTCGGCGATCGCGATGATCGCCGACTGGCCGGGCTCGAGGCTCTCGCCCGCGGCCCGGAGGTCCTCGTCCTTGAAGCCCTTGTCCCGGATCTTGCCCCACACCGCGCCGCCGGCGCCGGCGACCGCCGCGCTTGCGATGATGCTCGGCGGGAAGATCAGCCCGACCAGGCCGCCGGCGATGGCGCCGCGCTTGGCCCACTTCTTGCTGTCGGGGTCAGCGGTCTCCTCGATCGTCACCTTGCCGTCCGCCCGGTGCACGACCACGGCGGCGTCGATCAGCAAGATCGACCCCTCGCGGTCCATCGCCCGGAAGTCCTTCAGTGCCTGTCCGGCCTGCGCCTCGTTGTCGAACGCGGCCACGAACACCTCTACTGGGTTGTCACCCATTGACATCGCCTCCTCGCCGGCGACGCTAGGTGCCCGGTCCCGCGCCCGGCGTCACCCCTTACGGATGAGACCGGTCGGTCGCGCCGGCACCCGACGCAGGTGCCGCCCCCGTTCTGCGCCTGGACTAGCGTCGCAACCGGTACCCGTCTCACCGAGGCGGGTGGAGGGAGACATGGTGACCACCGTCGAGCAGACCACCGGACCCGCCGCATCGCCCGACGAGGACCTCGTCGAACGGCTGGCGCGGCCGACCGACGACGAGGTCGCCGCGATGGACGCGTGGTGGCGGGCGAACAACTACCTCACCGTCGGCCAGATCTACCTGATGGCGAACCCGCTGCTGCGCGAGCCGCTGGCGGCCGACCACATCAAGCCGCGGCTGCTCGGCCACTGGGGCACCAGCCCCGGCCTGTCGTTCGTCTACGCCCACGCCTCGCGGCTGATCCAGCAGACCGGTCAGGAGATGCTCTACCTGGCCGGGCCCGGGCCACGGCGGCCCGGCGCTGGTCGCCGCGGGCTACCTCGAGGGCACCTACTCCGAGATCTACCCCGACGTCACCCAGGACACCGCCGGGCTGCGGCGGCTGTTCCGCCAGTTCTCCGCGCCCGGCGGCATCCCGAGCCACGTGTCGGTGACGACCCCGGGCTCGATCCACGAGGGCGGCGAGCTGGGCTACGTGCTCGTGCACGCCTTCGGGGCCGTCATGGACAACCCGGACCTGATCGCGCTGGCTGTCGTCGGCGACGGCGAGGCCGAGACCGGCCCGCTCGAGGGGTCCTGGAAGGGCGTCTCGTTCCTCAACCCGGAGCGCGACGGCGCCGTGCTGCCGGTGCTGCACCTCAACGGTGCGAAGATCGCCGGCCCGACCGTGCTGGGCCGCAAGGACCCGGCGGAGGTCAGGTCGCTCCTCGAGGGCCACGGGTACGACGTCATCGAGGTCGAGGGCGACGACCTGCCCGGCATGCACCACCGGTTCGCCGACGCGCTGGCCGAGGCCTGGGCGTCGATCCGGCGCATCCAGACCGCGGCCCGCGGCGGCGACTGGGACGGCGTCCGGCCGCGCTGGCCGATGATCGTCCTGCGCACCCCCAAGGGCTGGACCGGCCCGGACGTGGTCGACGGCATCCAGGTGACGCGGCACCTGGCGCGCCCACCAGGTGCCGCTGTCCGGCGTCAAGGAGAACCCGGAGCACCTGCGGCTGCTGGAGGACTGGCTGCGCTCCTACCGCCCGGAGGAGCTGTTCGACGAGACGGCGCGCCCGTCGGAGCTGGTCCGCCGGGCGAACCCGACCGGCGACGCTGCGGATGAGCGCCACCCCGCACGCGAACGGCGGCCTGCTCACCCGCGACCTCGACCTGCCGGACTTCCGCGACTACGCCATCGACGTGCCGAAGCCGGCGGCCCTGCGCGCCGAGTCGACCCGCAAGCTCGGCGAGATGATGCGCGACATCTACCGCGCCAACCCCGACCGGTTCCGGCTGTTCTGCCCCGACGAGACCAACAGCAACCGGCTCGGTGCGGTGTTCGAGGCGTCGCGACCGGGCGCTTCGCCGAGCGCGTGACGCCCGACGACGTGGCGATCTCCCGGGACGGCCGGGTGATGGAGGTGCTCTCGGAGCACAACTGCCACGGCTGGCTCGAGGGCTACACCCTGACCGGGCGGCACGGGCTGGTTCGCCACCTACGAGGCGTTCGCGATGGTGAGCGCCTCGCAGACGATCCAGCACAGCAAGTGGCTGCAGGAGGCGGACAACCTGCCCTGGCGGGCCGAGGTGCCGAGCCTGAACGTCCTGCTGACCTCGACCGCGTGGCGCAACGACCACAACGGCTTCTCGCCACCAGGGGCCCGGGCTGATCCAGAACGTCATCACCACGCGCGGCAACGTCGGCCGGGTCTACCTGCCGCCGGACGCCAACTGCCTGCTCTCGGTGGCCGACCACTGCTTCCGGTCGCGGTCCTACGTCAACCTCGATCGTCATCGACAAGCAGCCGCAGCTGCAGTGGCTGACCATGGACGAGGCGATCGAGCACTGCGCCCGCGGCGCCGGGGTCTGGGAGTGGGCCGGCACCGACGACGGCAGCGCCGACCCCGACATCGTGCTGGCCTGCGCGGGCGACGTCGTCACGATGGAGACCGTGGCCGCCGCCGCAGATCCTGCGCGAGCACCTGCCGCACTTCCGGACCCGCGTCGTCAACGTCGTCGACCTGATGGCGCTGCCCCGGCGCAAGGACCACCCGCACGGCATGGACGAGACGCTCTTCAACGAGCTGTTCACCGACCACGTCGACGTGGTCTTCGCCTTCCACGGCTACCCGGGCGCGATCCACCAGCTGGTGCACGGCCGGCCGGACGCCGACCGGTTCCGGGTCCGCGGGTTCATCGAGGAGGGCACGACGACCACGCCGTTCGACATGGTCGTGCGCAACAGGGCCTCCCGCTACCACCTGGTGATGGACGCGCTGAACAACGCCCGGCGCACCCCGCCCGGTGCCAGCGACCTCAAGGCGTGGTGCCAGGCGAAGCTCGCCGAGCACGAGGCGCTACGTCGTGGAGCACCTCGAGGACATGCCCGAGGTGCGCGACTGGGTGCTCGGCGACTGGGCCGAGAAGGGCTGACCGGGCCGCCGGGTCAGGGAGCGTCCGCCCCGGCCTCCGGCAGCCGGGCCAGCAGGCGGACGGTGAGCTGGATCTGGCCGACGTAGCGCAGGCAGTCGTCGCAGTCGAGGAGGTGGTCGCGCACCTGGCCGTGCCGGGCCGGCGGCAGGGCGCCCTCGAGGTAGTCGGTCACCAGCTCCACGAGTGCTCGACATGACGGGCTCCGCTCGCGAGGTGGACGTCGTACGGCGGTGAGTCACCCGGCTGTCGCGGACGTTACGTAACGCGACCGGGAGCGCCGGAGACCTCCGAGTCTCGCCCACCCGACACCGCCCGAGGAGACCCATGCGTGCCGACCTCGTGCCCGGCAACCCGTTCCCGGAGCTCGAGCTCCCGGACCACTCCGGCGTGCCACGCACCCTGACCGAGCTGGCCGAGGGCGACCCCGTCGTCCTCACTTCCGACGGCTGGTGGTGCCCCAAGGAGCAGGCGTTCTTCCGCTCGCTGGTGCGGCTGCAGGAGGAGCTGGAGGTCGCCTACTCGCGGCTGGTGTCGGTCAGCATCGACGCGCCGACCGAGCAGGCCGCCTTCCGGGCCGGTGTCGGCGCCGCGTGGACCTTCCTGTCCGACCAGGAGCGCAGGTACGTCGACGAGCTCGGCCTGCGGGAGACGACCGACACGCTCTACCGGCCGTACCTGCCGACCGCGTTCACGCTGTTCCCGGACCGGACCATCCACTCCGTCTACAACGGCTACTGGTTCTGGGGGCGCCCGACCAACGAGGACCTCCGGCAGGACCTGCCAGCGGTCTCGTGCGGGTCCAGCGAGAACCGCTCGCAGCGCGCCGGTCACGGCCGGGTCGTCGGAGAGCGGGGCCCGGGCCGGCGGGCACCGGACCAGCGACACCCAGGCCCCCTCGACCGGGTGGTCGACCCAGCCGAACCAGCACCAGCTCACGCCGGCACCTCCCAGTCGGGGCGCAGGGCCGGTCGTGAGCATCGTCGACCGGGACTCCAGCGGCCACCCCAACTTCCGCACCAAGCTGGAGGCGATCGGCTTCGGCTTCCTGATCCCCGTCTTCTTCGTCAGCAGCGGCGTGCACCTCGACCTGCAGGGCCTGCTCGACCAGCCCTCGGCCCTGCTGCGGGTGCCGGTCTTCCTGGTGGCCCTGCTGGTGATGCGCGGGGTCCCGGCGCTGCTCCAGCTGCGGGCGGTCGGCCGCCGGTCGACCGCGGCCATCGCCCTGCTGCAGGCGACCTCGCTGCCGTTCATCGTCGCGGCCAGCCAGATCGGCATCGAGCTCGGCCGGATCTCGGCGGTGACCGGCGCGGCGATGGTCACCGCCGGCCTGCTGTCGGTGCTGATCTTCCCGGTGGTGGCGCTCGGCCTGCTCCGCTCGAGCACCCGTGTGCCCGAGGTGCCGGCACAGGGCCGGCGGGAGACCACGCCGGTCACCACGTGACGTCATGCCGGGCCGATCTGGCCGGTCACCCGTTCGAGGCGACGCCGACCTTGTGACCCAGGGAGTCCGCGAAGACGCCGAAGCTGGTGCCCGGCACCTGTTGAGCCGGCTGCACGATCGTCCCGCCGAGCTCCTCGGCCTTCTGCAGCGTGGCCGCGACGTCCTGCGACGCCGACGAAGAACAGCACCTCGTCCTCGTCGCCCTGCCGCGGGCTGATCGCGACGTACGGGCCGCCCTCGACGCCGGTGTCGATGAACGTGTAGCCCGGGACGGCCCCCTCGGAGGACACCTTCCAGCCGAACAGGTCGGCGAAGAAGGCCGCGGGTGGCGTCGGGGTCGGTGGAGCGGATCTCGGTGTGGATCACGGGGTGTGGCATGGCGGCTATCCCTCCAGGAGAGTGGTCTCGGTCGGACACCAACCCGACGAACAGCCCGGCACGACATCGACAGAGGAGGGTCAGCCGATGAGCTGGGACGAGCAGTTCGCCAGCAGGTACGACGAGTGGGCGGCGCAGATGACCGCCGACGTCCCGTTCTACGTCGGTCTGGCCGAGCAGGCGGACGGGCCGCTGGTCGAGCTGGCGATCGGGAACGGCAGGGTCGCGGTGCCGGTCGCGCAGGCGACCGGGCGGCCCGTGATCGGCCTGGACACCTCGCCGGCGATGCTCGAGCAGGCGCGCGCGCGAGCGGCTGAGGCGGGCGTGCAGCTCGACCTGCGGGAGGCCGACATGCGCGACCTGACGCTCGACGAGCCGGCCGGGCTGGTCTACTGCCCGTTCCGCGCGCTGCTGCACCTGCCGACCTGGGCCGACCGCAGACGCACCTTCGAGCGGGTCGCTGCCTCGCTGCGGCCGGACGGACGGTTCGCCTGGAACGCCTTCGTCTTCGACCACCGGGTCGCCGCCCGGCTCGACGGCGTCCACCAGGACGCGCCGGTGCCGCACACGGTCCGCTACGCGGTGGGCGACAACCGGATCGACATCGTCCGCGACGACGGCGGCACCAGCTCGCTGTGGTGGGCCACGAAGAACGAGTGGCTCGGGCTGCTCGACGTGGCCGGGCTCGAGGTGGAGGCGCTGTACGGCGGCTTCGCCGGCGAGCCGCTCACCGACGACAGCGGCGAGTACGTCGTCGTCGCCCGCCGTCGGCCGGGCGGCGCCTGATCGGCCGCGGCGGGCGCACGGCCTTGCGGATCGCCGGTGTCTGACTAAGGTCAGAGGACATGGACGCGGTGCGCCAGGTGCGCAGCTTCAACCGCCGGGTGACCCAGCGGATCGGGGCCCTGCAGGACGAGTACCTGGCCCGGCGCCGCAGCCTCGGCGCGTCCCGGGTGCTCTGGGAGGTCGACGCGACCGGGACGGACGTCCGCTCGATCCGGGCCCGGCTCGGTGTCGACTCGGGCTACCTGAGCCGGCTGCTGCGTGCGCTCGAGGCCGAGGGACTGGTCCAGGTGCTGCCCTCCCCCGCCGACCAGCGCGTGCGGGTGGTCCGGCTGACCCGCTCGGGTGCCGCCGAGCGCACCGAGCTGGACCGGCTCAGCGACGAGCTCGCGTGGTCCCTGCTCGAGCCGCTCGACGGCCGGCAGCGGGGCCGGCTGCTCGAGGCGATGGCCACCGTCGAGCGACTGCTGGCCGCCGGCGCGGTGCGCTTCGAGGTCGAGGACCCGACCGGCGCGGACGCACGGGCCTGCTTCCGGGCCTACTTCGCCGAGCTCGACGCGCGCTTCGACGACGGCTTCGACCCCGGGCACAGCCTCCCGTTCGGTGCCGCGGACTTCCTGGCGCCGGCCGGGCTGCTCGTGCTGGCCCGGCTCGACGGCGAACCGGTCGCCTGCGGGGCGGTGAAGTTCTACGAGACGGAGCCGGCGTACCTGAAGCGGATGTGGGTCGCGCCGGAGGCCCGCGGTCTCGGTCTCGGACGACGCCTGCTGGGCGAGCTCGAGCGGCAGGCGGGTGAGCACGGTGCCACCGCCACCCGGCTGGAGACCAACCGGAACCTGCCGGAGGCTCTCGAGCTGTACCGGTCGGCCGGGTACGTCGAGGTCGCACCGTTCAACGACGAGCCCTACGCCCACCACTGGTTCCAGAAGGAGCTCCGTCGCGCACTGAGCTAGGTTCTCCGGCATGCCCGACTTCGTCATCCGCGAGTGGACGCTGAGCCCGTATCCCGGAGACCAGGCGCCGCTGCACGTGCATCATCGCGGCGACGAGGCGTTCTACGTGCTCGACGGGCGGCTCGACGTGCGGGACGGCGAGGCGAGCCATCGGCTCGAGACCGGCGGGCTGCACGTCGTCTCGGCCGGCTCGGCGCACACCTTCGCCACCGTTGATGACGACCCGGTCCGGCTGCTCGTCGTCATGACCCCGGAGATCGACCGCCTGGTCGAGCGGCTGCACAGCGGTCGATGTCGAGGACATGGCCGCGCTGTGGGCCGAGCACCACTCCTCGCTGGTCCCCTGACCCGCGGCTCCGGCGGCGCCGCCCCCGGACCAGTACGGCAGCACGGTTGTCGGCCGACCAGCACACATAAGGGACCTGTGGCCGGCCGCGCGTCGCTGGATCCTGGGCTTTGTGTGTTCGGCGGCCGTTGACGGCTGCGACGCGCCACGACGCAGGTCAGCCGAGCAGCGAGCTGAACGCCTCGTAGACCAGGAAAGCCGGCCAGACCAGGGACTTGAGCACCGCGACGACGTACTCCCAGAAGCCGTCCGCCTGCTGCCAGTAGTAGACCAGCGCGCCGATCAGGCCCAGCCCGTAGACCGCGTTGCCGCCGCCTGCCGATCCAGGGGCGCCGCGCGAGGAACGAGCCATGTCCCACCTCCGCCCCGGATCGTGCCAGCACCCGGCCGTGGCCGGAAGGCCGGGGCCGACCACCCGTCGCACGGGTGCGCCGTGCTGCTCACCGGGACGCACCGACGGGAGCGGGCAGCAGCACGAGCGGCGAGCCCTGCTCCGGCAGCGCGTTGGCGATGATGGCCAGCGTCGGGGTTCACCGCGGTGCTGGAGACGAAGAAGCTCGAGTCCGCGACGTAGACGTTGTCGAGCTCGTGCAGCCTGCAGTCGAGGTCGAGCGCGGAGGTCGCAGGGTCGGTGCCGAACCGCACCGTGCCGTTCTGGTGCGCGACACCCGCGATGCCGAGCCGGCCGCCGACGTAGGACAGGTTCTCCTCGGCGCCCTCGGGTCGTCCGACGTGTTGATGGCGACGTCGACGCCCTCCTCGCCGAGCCGGATCGCGATCGCCTGCCCGATGCCCGAGCTGCCGCCGGTGACGACGGCGACCTTGCCTGCCAGACCCTTCATGACTGCTCCTCGTCTCGCGGTTGGGAGACAGTCGCTCGGGACCCCGCGGCGTTACAGCCCCAGAGCGGTGTGGCCGGCGAGCAGGAACTCCAGCGCCTGCGGGCCCGCTGGCGACCTCGCTCCGGGTGCGGTAGGCGCCGAACGGCGCGTTCCAGAACTCACCGTCGACCGGGAGCTGGTGCGGGCCGACGTACACGTAGGGCTCCGGGATGCCGTCGTCGCCCGGGGAGAACCCGTAGTTGACCGGGCCGGCCGTGACGCCGAGGTCGAAGTGCTCCGGGAAGATCTGCGGGGCGCTGGGGTCCTCGTCGGCCAGCTCGGCCACCAAGGCGGTCAACGCCTCCTGGCCCAGCGCGAACCAGTCCGCCAGGACACCGGCGGCGTCCTCGTCGAGCGTCAGCGGCAGGTCGGGCTCGAACGGCGTCGCCGGCGGGTGCTTGGTCCACGGGAAGCCGGGCTCGGTGCCCGCGAAGGCCGCCGCCTCGGCCACCGTGGTCAGCGCGGTCGAGCGCGTCGCGCCCGAGCCGGTCACCACCAGCCGGGTCCCCTCCACCGCGAGCGCCGACCCGTCGGGCAGCTCGAGGCGTTCCGAAGCCGCCCGGGCGGGCGAGCAGGGTGATCTGGCCGGTGGCCCGCTTGAGTGCGGCCGCGAGGACGTGCTCCGCGACCCGGTGCAGGGACTCTCGGGTGGCGACCAGGACCTCGGTCTGCGGGTGCTCTGTCATCATCCTGCTCCTGTCTGACGGGCGGCCGGATCGTTGCGGCCGGCTGCGACGACGCGCCGGGCCCGCAGCAGCTCGGCGACCGACCAGGCCTGGAACGGGCAGCCGGTGGCGGCGTGCGGCGGGTCGCCGTCGGCGGTCTCCGAGACCGAGCCGAGGCCGTACTCGAGCAGGTGCGCGTCCAGCCCGCGCAGCAGCCCGTCGGGAAGGGAGCCCGCGCGCGCCGCCGCGTCGACGTACGGTCCGATCAGCCACGGCCACACCGTCCCCTGGTGGTAGGCCCGGTCCCGCTCGGCCGGGCCGCCGCGGTGCCGCCCGGCGTAGCCCGGCGAGCCGGGAGCCAGGCTGCGCAGCCCGAGCGGGGTCAGCAGCGGGGCCACCGCGTCGAGCACGGCGCCGTGGGGACCCGGACATGGGGCAGGGAGAGGACGAGCAGCTGGTTCGGCCGCACCGACGGGTCGGCACCGTCCGGGCCGTCGACCACGTCCAGCAGGCCGCCGTCGGGCGAACCGAACCGTTCCAGGAGGGAGGCCCGGGCGAGCGCCTCCACCCACGAGACGTCCTCCGCCCGGCCCGGCCCCGGCCGCGGCTGCCAGCGCCCGGCGTGCGCCGAGCCCGTTGACCCACAGCGCCTCGATCTCGACGGCCTTGCCGATGCGCGGTGTGACGCCGACGCCATCGACGCGCGCGTCCATCCAGGTCAGGGCGACCCCTGGCTCGCCCTGGCGCAGCAGGCCGTCAGCCGGGTCGACCCCGATGCCGTAGCGGGTGCCCCGGAGGTGCGCCGCGACGATGCCGTCGACGGCCGGGAGCAGCTCGGCTGCGAGGTCGCGGTCGCCCGTGGCGGCCACGTGCCGGTCGAGGGCGTGCAGGAACCACAGCGTCCCGTCGGCGGTGTTGTACTCGGTGCTCCCGGTGTCGGCGGTGTTGGCGAGCATCCCCTCGGAGAGGGTGGCGGCGTAGCGGAGCAGCAGCTCCCGTCCCTCGGCGGCGCGGCCGGTGGCGAGGAACAGGCCGGCGTACGACGTCATGGTGTCGCGCGCCCAGGCGCCGAACCACGGGTAGCCGGCCACCACGTCGGGGCCGGCGACGATGAACGCGTCCGCGGCCAGCACCAGCCGGGCGTCCACCTCGTCACCCGGCGGCGCTGCGGCGACCAGGGCCCGGCTCCTGGCCCGGGCCGCCTCGACGACCGCCACGGCCGGCGGCGGCTCGGTCGCCAGGTCGCCGGCCCAGCACGAGACCTCGAGCACGTCTCCCGGCTCGAGCCCGGCCGAGAACGCCCCCACCCGGCACACGTCCTCGTCCGCCGGCAGGCCGCGGGCCGACTCCTCGCGGGCGTGCACCCCGTGGTACCACTCGGCACTGCCGCGCCAGCCCGGCCCGCGGAGCCGGTAGGCGCCTGCCACGACCGCGCCGCCCGCGACGCGCGCCACCTGCAGGTCGCCGTCCCCGGCGTGCCGCTCGCCGTGCACGTTGCGCCAGGTGCACAGCGCGGTCAGGTCCAGGGTCACCGGGCCGCCTGCCACCAACCGGTGCACGACACCCAGCGACGGCCGCCCGTGGTGCATCGCGAGCACCCGCTCCAGCACCACGTCGCCGACCCGCCAGCGCCACCGCGGCAGACCGTCGGCCAGGTCGAAGGACTCCAGCAGCTCGTGGCCGCGGGGCGACACGGCGCCGCCGGCCCACTCGTGCACGGCCAGCTCGACCCGGTGCCCGGACGGCAGCGTGACCACGGCGTCCAGGGCTACCAGCCCCAGGTCGCGGCTCGCCGGCGTCGCGCCGGCCACCACCTGCAGCCCGTGGTAGCGGCGGGTGCGCAGCCCCGGCACGCTGCCCATGGCGTACCCCCCGACGCCGTCGGCGACCAGCCACTCCCGGTCGGCCCCCTGCTCCAGCCGACCACAGGTGCCGGGCCCGAAGACGACCGGCAGCGGGGTGACCACCACCGCAGTCTTGCGAGTTCTCCCGTCGTAACGCCACCGTTCCGGGCCAGACTGCCTGCCATGACCACCACAGCCGGCACCGGCGCCGAGCGCGCCCGCCTCGCCGAGGCCGACGCCGGCGCTGCGGCCTGGCGGGCCTGGGGACCCTACGTGTCCGAGCGCGCCTGGGGCACCGTGCGCGAGGACTACAGCGAGCACGGCACGGCCTGGGACTACCTTCCCGCACGACCACGCCCGGTCCCGCGCCTACCGGTGGAGCGAGGACGGGCTCGGCGCGGTGTGCGACGCGCAGCAGAACTTCTGCCTGGGGCTGGCGCTGTGGAACGGCGTCGACCCGATCCTCAAGGAGCGCGCCTTCGGGCTCACCGGGCCGGAGGGCAACCACGGCGAGGACGTCAAGGACTACTGGTGGTACCTCGACTCCACCCCGACGCACTCCTGGATGTCCTGGCGCTACCACTACCCGCAACGCGAGTTCCCCTACGGCGACCTGGTGGCGGAGAACGCCCGCCGCGGGCAGGACCAGCCGGAGTACGAGCTCGTCGACACGGGCGTCGTTCGCCGACGACCGGTTCTGGGCGGTGACCGCCGACTACGCGAAGGCGGGCCCGCGCGACCTGCACGTGACGGTGCGGGTGGAGAACCGCGGACCGGACGAGGCGACGCTGCACGTGCTGCCCACCCTGTGGTTCCGCAACTACTGGGCCTGGGGCCTGCCCGGCCACGACGTGCGTGCCGCGCATCTCGGCAGCGGGCGGTGCCCTGCTCGCCGAGCACCCCGCGCACCGGCCGGCTCACGCTGACCGGCGACGGCTCCCCTGCCCTGCTGTTCTGCGACAACGAGACCAACACCGAGCGGCTCTTCGGCGTGGCCGGTCGGTCGCGCTACCCGAAGGACGGCATCAACGACCACCTGGTGCGCGGTGCCGACTCGGTCAACCCCGACCTGACCGGCACCAAGGCCGCGCTGCACTACACGCTCGACCGTGCCCGGCGGCGGCACCGCCGAGATCCGGCTCCGGCTGGCCGCGGGCGACGACCCGGCCGAGGGCTGCGGACCTGCTCGGCCGCCGGCACGACGACGTGATGGCGGCACGGCGGCAGGAGGCCGACGAGTTCTTCGCCGCCCTGGCGCCGGCGGCACCGGCCGACGAGGCGATGGTCCTGCGGCAGGCGCTGGCCGGGATGATGTGGGGCAAGCAGTTCTTCCACTACGACGTCGACCGGTGGCTCGCCGGTGACCCGGCCGGCCCGCCGCCGCCGGCTGCCCGGCGGCACGGCCGCAACGCTGCGTGGCGGCACCTGGACAACGCCGACGTCATCTCCATGCCGGACCCGTGGGAGTACCCCTGGTACGCCGCGTGGGACCTGGCGTTCCACTGCGTGCCGATCGCGCACGTCGACCCGGCGTTCGCCAAGAAGCAGCTGCTGCTGGTGCTGCGCGAGTGGTACATGCACCCCAACGGGCAGATACCGGCGTACGAGTGGGCCTTCGGCGACGTGAACCCGCCGGTGCACGCGTGGGCCGCGCTGCGGGTCTTCGAGATCGACGGGTCGCGCGACCACGACTTCCTGGCCAAGGTGTTCCACAAGCTGATGCTCAACTTCACCTGGTGGGTCAACCGCAAGGACAGCGACGGCAGCAACATCTTCGAGGGCGGCTTCCTCGGGCTGGACAACATCGGCCCGATCGACCGCTCGGCCCCGCTGCCGGTGGCCGCGCGGCTCGAGCAGAGCGACGGCACGGCGTGGATGGCGATGTACGCGCTCAACCTGCTGGAGATGGCGCTCGTCCTCGCCGAGCACGACCCGAGCTACGAGGACCTGGCGACCAAGTTCCTGGAGCACTTCGCCTACATCGCCGAGGCGATGGCCGACATGGGCCTGTGGGACGAGCAGGACGGCTTCTTCTACGACGTGCTGAGCTTCGCCGACGGGTCGACCACGCCGCTGCGGGTCCGCTCGATGGTGGGCCTCATCCCGCTGTGCGCGACCACGACGCTGGGATCGGGGACCCTGGAGGCGCTGCCCGACTTCGCGACCCGGTTCGCCTGGTTCCTGGAGCACCGGCCCTCGCTACGCCCATGTCGTCGGTGAGACCCACGTCCGGGACGGACACCTCGGGCGGCTGCTGTCCGTGGTGGACGGCGAGCGGCTGGTGCGCATCCTCGCGACCATGCTCGCCGAGGACGAGTTCCTCTCCCCGCACGGGCTGCGCGCGCTGTCCCGCCGGCACCGCGACCAGCCGTTCACGGTCGACCTCGGCGGCGCGTCGTTCTCCGTCGACTACGAGCCCGGCGAGTCGCGCAGCGGGCTGTTCGGCGGCAACTCCAACTGGCGGGGGCCGGTGTGGTTCCCCGTCAACTACCTGGTGATCGAGGCCGTACGCCGGTATGCCCGGCTGTTCGGCGACGACCTGCTCGTCGAGCACCCGACCGGGTCCGGCAGCAAGCTGACGCTCACCCAGGTGGCCGACGACCTCGCGGGCCGGCTGGTGAGCATCTTCACCGAGGACGCGTCCGGCCGGCGGCCGGTCTTCGGCGACGAGGAGCTGTTCCAGACCGACCCTGCCTGGCACGACCAGGTGCCGTTCCACGAGTACTTCCACGGCGACACCGGCGAGGGCCTCGGCGCCTCGCACCAGACCGGCTGGACCGGCCTGGTCGCGGACCTGATCATCCGCCGCGCCGAGCCGGCGGGCTGACGACGCGCTGACGTCAGCCGTCGAGCAGCTGCTCGCGCAGGATGTCCGCGTGCCCGCAGTGCTGGGCGAGCTCGCGCAGCACGTGGAGGTACACCCAGCGCAGCGGCAGCGGACCCCGGCGGTTGCCGTGGACCAGGTCGTCGAGGGCCAGCGGACGACGTCGCGCGACGAGAGGCCTCGCACGCCTCCCGGTGTGCTCGCTGGACGCTGGCGATCGTGTCGTCGTCGTCGAGGACGAACGACTCGTCCGGCGTCGCGGGGATGCCGATCTCCGCGCGCGACCGGCAGGTGACGGCCTCGTCGAACCAGACCTTCTCCACGAAGGTCGCGTGCTTCACCAGGCCGAGCAGCGTGGTCCGGGACGGCACCAGCGACCGACGGGCCTGCTCCTCGGAGAGCCCGTCCAGGCAGCTGGTCAAGGCTGCCCGGTGCTCGTCGATGAAGACCTCGAGCTGGGCCCGGGCCGGCTGGTCGATGACGTCATCGGCGAACGTCGCGGGCAGCGAAGACACCGGGGCAGCATCGCAAAGCCGTCCGCCGCGGGGCAACACACGCCACGTCTGAGCGAAGTGGACCGGCCGGCGTACCGAGAACCGCGCCGCTTGCCGGTCCGCTTCGGGCTACGCCGGCGTGGAGATGTTGACCAGCCAGGGGATGCCGAACCGGTCGACGCACATCCCGAACTCGTCGCCCCACATCTGCTTCTCCAGCGGGACCGTCACGGTGCCGCCGTCGGAGAGCTTGGCCCAGTAGCCGCGCAGCTCGTCGACGTCGTCGCCGCTCAGGCTCACCGAGATGTTGTTGCCGGCGTCGCGCTCCATGCCCGGGGGGTTGTCGGCGGCCATCAGCGTGAAGCCGCTGCCGGTCTCGAGCTGGCCGTGCATGACCTTGCCGGCCTCCGGGGCGGCGGGGTCGCCGAACTCACCGTAGGTCGACAGGGTCGCGGTGCCACCGAAGACCCCCTCGTAGAACTCCAGCGCCTCACGGGCGTTGCCGGAGAAGTTCAGGTACGGGTTGAGCCGAGCGGCCACCGGAGGCTCCCTTGGTCGTGGAGGGGACCGAGTCTGGCAGTCCC
>CAWBMM010000019.1:0-40999 GCA_963789855.1 uncultured Actinomycetota bacterium | reverse complement strand
GCCTTGTCGAGCGTGCGCGAGGTGACGCTCAGGTCGTCGAGGTCGATGCGGGACAAGGACCCTTCCAGGTTGTTCGCGACCCACGCTGCCCCGTTGCTGACGGCTATGCCGACCGGACCGCTGCCCACCGTGATGGGTGCGTCCTGCACGTAGGTGTCGCGGGTCGAAGCGGGTCACGGTGCCGTCGCCCTGGTTGGTGACCCACAGGTACCCGGCGCCGGCCGCGATCCCGGTCGGGCCCGCCCCGACCGGGACCCCTTCTTGACCGTGTTCGTCTCCGGGTCGATCTCGGTGACGGAGGCGTCCAGCGCGTTGGTGACCCACACCGACCCGAACGCCACCGCGATCCCGGTCGGGCCCGGGCCGGACCGGGATGGTCGTCACCCGCGAGGTTGTCGGGTCGATCCGGGACACCGTCGAGTCGCCGGAGTTCGCGACCCACACCGCCCCGCGCCGACCGCCACACCCGACGGGGAGGCCCCGACGGTGATCGGGACCGACACGTTCTGCTGCCGGGTCGATGCGCGACACCGAGTCGTCGGTCGAGTTGGTCACCCACACGCTGCCGCAGCCGGCGGCCATCGCGGTCGGCCGCTGCCCGACCTTGACCGCCGCGTTGACCCGCGGATGGTCACCGGGGCCGATCACCCCGACCGCGTTCTCCCCGACCACCACCTCGGGGTCGGAGCGGGTCAGCACGTAGAAGCCGGTCACCGCGAGCGCCAGCACCAGCACGCCCGCCAGCCCGACTACCAGGCGACGCCGCTGCCGGCGGGTGTACAGCGGCAGCATCGACGGCCGCCGGGAGGCGAGCGCCTCGCCGTTGACCTCCTCCGGTACCAGCCGGTACACCGGCCACGGGTCGGCGACCCCCTTGAGCTGCCGGGGCTCGCCGCCGTCGAAGTGCCGGTCCGAGCCGGTCATCAGGTCCCGCACGCTGCCGGTCACCAGCACCTCACCCGGCCCGGCCAGGGCGGCTACCCGGGCCCCGATGTGCACCGCCATCCCGCCGACACCGCCGCCGATGACCTCGCACTCCCCGGTGTGCACCCCGGCCCGGACCTGCAGCCCCAGCGACCCCACCGCGGCGATGATCGACTCCGCGCAGCGCACCGCCCGCTCGGGGGCCTCGAACAGCGCGAAGAACCCGTCACCGGCGGTGTCGATCTCCCGGCCGTGAAAGGCCTTCAGCTCGCGGCGGACTACCGCGTGGTGCCGCTCCAGCAGATCCCGCCAGGCCCGGTCACCCAGCTCGGCGGCGCGCTCGGTCGACCCCACGATGTCCGTGAACAACACGGTCGCGAGGAACCGACGAGCACAAGCCGACGCAGCGGCACTCCCCGAGTGTGTTCCCATCCCGTACCAGACGCGAGGGCCCGGCGATGTGGCAGGGCAGATACGCCGACGCCAGGGTGCGTGGTTCCCCCACTTGCGGCACCTGGCTCACCACGGGTGGTGCTGGCGGTTGCCCGCCTGCCGGCTCATGCACGGCGTACTCGTTCCCGAACGAGGACGATCGACCCTGGTGAACGCCGACCGCCAAAAGCGCTGGCCGAGCGGACAGAACCTCTCGGTGGGACGTCGGCGAGGGTGGTGGACGCCCACTCTGCTGCACCCGCGTCGCCGGATGCCGCGGCCAGAGGCCACACGCCAAGATCGAGTAAGGAGCCCGAGGTCGCCGTCGCGAACGTGGGACGTCCGGCCGAGCGAGCGGCCGCCGCTTTGAGGACGCGCCTACCGAATGACTGCTCTCACCGTCCTGGTCACGCGAGTGGTCACAGGAATGGTCACAGGAACCTGCGGAAGGCCACGGTGACCGGCGGACGCTAATATCCGCGATCATTGCGCTGACCTGCGGAAACGCGCATCTGAGTGGACCGAGGGGGACCGCCGCGAACGACCCTTGTCGTAGTTCACATCCCGCCACCCCGACACAAGACAGCCGGTGTTCATACAGCTCTGGGGGGTCTGTCCGACGAACGGTGTAACCGGCGTTTCATGGTCAGAGGTTCTCGGCTGCCGGCATGCGGTCGGCGAAGGTGATGGCGAACGCGTTCAGGGCCGGCTTCCACCGGGTCACCCATCGTGCCTGCCCGGTGCCCTTGGGGTCCAGTGACCGGGTGACCAGGTAGAGCGTCTTCAGCGCGGCCTGCTCGGTCGGGAAGTGGCCCTTACGGTCGACCGCCCGGCGGTAGCGGGCGTTGAGCGACTCGATCGCGTTGGTCGAGCAGAGCACCTTGCGGATCTCCAGGTCGTAGTCCAGGAACGGGATGAACTGCTCCCACGCCGCGCGCCACAGCCGCGGGATCGCCGGGTAGGGCTTGCCCCACTTCTCCTCGAGCTCCTCGAACGCCGCCCAGGCCGCGTCCGCGCTCGGCGCGGTGTAGATCGGCTTGAGGTCCTTGGCGAGCGCCTCCCAGTACTTCTTCGACGCGTACCGGAAGGTGCCGCGGATCAGGTGGATGATGCAGGTCTGCACGATCGCCTGCGGGAACACCGCGTTCGACCGAGTCGGGCAGGCCCTTGAGCCCGTCGCAGACGATGAAGAACACATCCGCCACGCCCCGGTTCTTCAGGTCGGTCAGCACGCCATCCAGAACTTCGCCGACTCCCCGCCACCGGCCCCGGCCCACAGCCCGAGCACGTCCCGGTGGCCGGCCAGGTCGACCCCGATCGCGGCGTAGAACGGCTGGTTGCCGACCTGCCCGTCGCGGACCTTGACCAAGATCGCGTCGATGAACACCGCCGCGTACACCGGCTGCAGCGGCCGGGTGGCCCACGCCTGCATGTCCTCCAGCACCCGGTCGGTGATCCGGGAGACGGTGTCCTTGGACACCGACGCGCCGTACACCTCGGCGAAGTGCGCCGAGATCTCCCCGGTGGTCAGCCCCTTCGCATACAGCGACAGCACCACCGCGTCCACGTCCGACAGCCGCCGCTGCCGCTTGGCCACGATCACCGGCTCGAAGCGTGCCGTCCCGGTCCCGCGGCACCTCGATCCGCACCTCACCGGCGTTGTCGGTCAACACCGTCTTGGTCCGCGTGCCCGTTGCGCGAGTTGCCGCCGTTGCGCCCCTCGGCGGCGTGCTTGTCGTAGCCCAGGTGCTCGGTCATCTCCTCCTCGAGCGCCGTCTCCAGCACCGTCTTGGTGATCGTCTTGAGCAGCCCGTCCGGGCCGGTCAGCTCCTCACCGCGGGCCCGGGCCGCCCGCACCAGCTCCGGACCGCGGCGCGCTCCAGCTCCGCCGGGGTGAGCGACTTCTTCGCTGCCTTCTCCAGCGAGCTCATGCCCGCCACTGTCTCGGTCATCCTCGACGACCTTCCTCACCGACAATCCGTCGGCGTGTCGGGCCAGTTACACCGTTCGTCGGACAGTCCCGCGGAAACGCGCATCTGAGTGGACCGACGGGGACCGCCGCGAACGGCCCTTGTCGGAGTTCAAATCCCGCCACCCCGACACAAGACAGCCGGTGTTCCTGCAGGTCAGGGGCACCGGCTGTCGGCATCAGCGGCAGGGCTACGGGACGACGCAGGTGCGCCGCGAGATGTGTGCGGGCGCAACCACGGTTGTTCGATCGTCCGGTGTGGCTCTGGCCGCCACAGATCCGTACGGGACAGCTGCCGCGGCACGCGGGGCGACTTTCGCGGTCGTGACCGGCAGGGGCTTGTCAACCGAACCGCCGATGGTGCGTCCTTGCTTTCATGACCACCCACGAGGCCGCGGCCGAGGCTGTGGGCAGCGCCGAGCCGGTGCTGTCGCGGCTGGGCCGGGACGAGGCGGTCACGTTGTTGTTCCGGGTGCACCACCGGCGGCTGGTCGGGCTGGCTCGGCTGCTGGTCGACGACCTGCCGACGAGTGAGGACGTGGTGCAGGACGCTTTCGCGGCGCTGTACCGGCGCTGGCGGTGGCTGCGTGACAAGGACGCGGCGGTGGCCTACCTGGACCACGCCGTCGTGAACGCCGCGCGGAGCCAGCTGCGGCGGCGTCGGGTGCGGGCGGGGACCCGATGGCTGCCGCAGCCGGCCGCGCTGGACAGCGCGGAGGTGCAGGCGGTGCGGGGCGATGAGCAGCGGCGGCTGGTGTCGGCTCTGGGCACGCTGCCGACCAGGCAGCGGGAGGTGCTGGTGCTGCGGTACTTCCTGGACCGCACCGAGTCCGAGATCGCCGACACGCTGGGCATCGGGCGAGGCTCGGTCAAGCAGCACGCCAGCCGCGGCCTCGCGGCGCTGACCCACCGGATGGAGCCGGGCTCATGACCACCCGAGAAGGCTTCGAGGACTCGGTGGCCGTGCTGTTGCACGCCGAGGCTGCCGCGGCGATGGAGGCGACCGACACCGAGTACGAGCTGAGCCGGCTGCGGGGGCGGCGTCGCCAGGACGCGGCGCGGCGCCGCCGGGCGGTGCTCGCGGTGGCGGCGTGCGTCGCGGCCGGGCTGGTGGCCGCCGCGGTGGTCACCTGGCCGTCCAGCCGCCCGGCGCCGCCGGCCGAGCCGACCAAGCACGCCCGCGCCCTGAAGCTGGACGGCGTGCCGGCCCCCCGGGTCGTGGTGCGTCCGGTCCCGCTGCCGCTGCGCGCTGCGCCGGTCGTGGCCAGCGGCCTGGGCCGGATCGAGGGCCTCGCCCCGGAGGACGGCGGCCGGCTGTGGGTGGTCACCGGCGACCGGGGCACCCAGGAGTGGACCCTCAAGCGGCTCGGCGCGGACCGGCGCACCGTGGAGGTGTCGGTGCGGTTCGCTGCCGCGCCAACGGTCTGGGGGGGTGCGCCGTGGGCCACCGCGACCGACGACGTCATCGTGCTGGCGCTCTCCCGCGGCGGCCCGTTGCCCGCGGCGGAACGGTTCACCGACCGGCACGACGGGCTGCTCCGGCTGGACCGCCGCACCGGCCGGCTGCTGGGCTTCACCCCGGTCGACACCGCCACCACCGTGGAGGCGGCAGCCGACGGCACCGTGTGGGCCGTGACCTCGCCCGACCGGGTCGCCAACATCGACCCGGTCACCGGTCGCACCCTGCGCATCGTGAAGACCCCGGGGCTGGTGGACCGCGCGCTGTTGCAGGGCGACCGGCTCTGGCTGACCAACATGCAGGCCAGCCCGACCCCGGCGTGGCAGGTCGACGCGCGGTCCGGGCGGGTGCTGCACACCGCGACCACCGAAGAACTAGCGGTCGACGCCGCCGTCGGCGACGCTGTGCTGCGGGTCCAGCCCGACGGTCGAGTCCTGCGCATCGAGCGCGACGGCACCGTCAGCGCCGTCCAGCTCGTGCTGCCCGACGCCGGCCAGGTCAGCGACCTGACTGTGGACGGCGAGGACCTGTGGGTCTGGGTCGACCGGAACACCCTCGTCCGCGTCGACGCCGCGACCCTGGCACTGCGGGCGGCGATCACGCTGCCCTGGGACGGGCCGTACTCGCTCATCCGGGACGGCGACGGCCTGCTCGTCAGCAGCCCCCAGCAGGGCACCGTGCGCCGGATCCCTGCCGCCGCGCTGACCGCCCCGGGCAGCTGACAGTCCAGGCAAGACCCACCGCCGGCAGAAGGTCCGAGCAGCCAGGAGAGGAACGACCGATGGTCAAGAGAGTCGTGTGCATGGTGCTGGACCACAACTGGTCCCGCCAGCGATACCCGGCGATGCAAGGCGACGATCAGCCCGAGGGGACCTACCTCAAATGCGTCCGCTGCGGGAAGGTCGACGAAGGACATGGCCTGCCAGGAGGCCCGATGGTCATGGGGTTCTGACCCAGCCGTCGCGGCGCCCACACCCACCAAGGAGCCAGCATGAACGCACAACACCCGCACCAAAGCGTCCTGAGCTTCTTCCGGATCAGCCGACGCAGCAGGGATGCGCGCGCGGAGCGAAAGCTGAAGAAGGCTCACCAGCTCGCAGCGATGAGAAGCGAACGCGGCCGAGCCGAGGGCAAACAGTACTGAGCCAGGCCGTGGTCGTTCGGAGGACGGCAAGGAACAGTCCGCCCGCCTCAACCATGCGGCAAGAGGTACCAGCGGTCGGGGCGCGTCACGTGTGGCTCGTCCTCGCACCGTGCGCCAACACGGAACCCATGCCGAAGCCACGCAGGAGCCGCCATGAACGGACAGCACCGAACCGGACGCGTCCTGAGTCGAGCTGTCGTGTTGCCGCTGGCGGCAAGCCTGATCGGGTGTCTGGTGGCGGGCTGTGTCGGATCACCCGCGAAGGAACGCTCGGCCGCCCCTCGTTCGTCGACGGCGAAGTCGTCCGTTACGGCACCTCGCCTCGCAGACTTTCCCGACCCACCCACCAAGCAGGTCACCGCGGCGGTCGCCGAAGGCCCTGCAGGCGGTGCTGGACACGGCGGTCAAGGACGGGACCAGTGTCGGGGTGACCGCCGCGGTGATCTCCCCGGCCGGCATCTGGAACGGCGCAGCCGGCGCCGGAGGGGACGGCAGACGCCTGGACCCGCGGGCCCAGATGGCGATCGCCAGCATCACCAAGACGTTCGTCGCCGCGGAGATCATGCGGCTGGTCGAAGACGGCAAGGTCGACCTGGACGCGAAGCTCTCCTCCTACGTTCCGCTGCCGGTGCCCGACCTCGGGGCCACCGTCCGCGACGCGTTGGGCCATCGCAGCGGCATCCCGGACTACGCCACCGACGCGCTCGTCGAACGGGCTGTCAAGGCTCCCCGTCGGCACTGGGACCCGGAGGACGTGCTGACCGGCCTGCCCGCGTCGGACACCACCGCCCCGAACAAGGCGTTCGCCTACTCCAACACGAACTACACGCTGCTCGGACAGACCGTCGAGAAGGTCACGGGTAAGTCACTGGCGGCAGTGTTGCGGGCGGAGCTGATCACTCCCGCCGGCTTGGACCGGGTCAGCTTCCAGGACGCCGAACCGACCCGCCCACCGCTCGGTCGGTGGACGACAGACGGAGCAGGTTCCGGCCGGTATCTGCCGATGCGATCCCTCGCCAGCCTCGACTGGGCCGCCGGCGGGATGGCGGCCGACGCAGCCAGCACTGCCCGTTGGGGCTATCTCCTCTACGGCGGGCACATCCTGGACGACACATCGCTCACCGCAATGCTGCCGGCCGACATCACCATCGTCGGCTATGGGCTGGGCACCAAGGTTGATCGCTTGAGCTACCGCGGCCTCCCCGTGGTCGGACACGGCGGCGACACCGTCGGCTACAGCAGCTGGTTGGGCGTGATCCGCGAAGGGCAACTCGCCATCGCCGTCCTCGCGCCACAGTCAGAGGTGCGGACCGACATCCTCGGCGACGACCTCGCCACCGTGGTCCTGGAAGCGACGTAGCGGCAGACGACAGGGCTGCTGCGAGAGGCGGCGTTGCTCCCCGGTCAAGGGACGAGCCGTTCGACCTCGCGCGAGGTCGAGCGACTCGTCAGCGGCGTCGGAACGGGTCGTCTCGACGTGCCCGGTCGTCCCCGATCGCGACGGCCGCGAACGGCGTCCCTCAGCAGCAGGCCCGCGCCCGGGGCAACCGCGATCAGCATGAGTACCGCATAGAGGGTGGCGACCGTCACCCCGGTGGCCGCGCCGAGCCCGGCTGCACCGAAGGCCCAGGCGGCGGCTCCTTCCCTCAGCCCCCACCCGCCGACACTCAGCGGGATCACCATCGCAGTCTGGACGACCATCAGCAGCGCGACCAGTTCGCCCAGAGATGCGGTGCTGCCGGCGACCCGGGCCGCGATGACGAACGTGGCCGTGTGCCCTGCGACGACCAGCACCGAGGACAGCGCGAGCTTTGGCCACACGCCTCGGGTCAGCAGGCCGTGCCGAAGGTCAGCGGCGACGGCCCCGGCGGCGCGTGCTCGCCTCGAGCGGCCGCGGCGAGCAGCCCCACGCACGACCAGCACAGCACACCCGGCCAGCCCCACGACACCCGCCAGAACGTACGGGACCGCCGGCCGGACGGGCGAAGGCAGGCTGAGCAGCACGATGGCCGCCACCACGCCCTGAATGACCTGCCCGCACAACCGTTCCCACCCCACCGCGCGCAGTCCCCGAACCACGTCACCCGCGCGCCGACCGTGCGTCACCGCCCGGTGCACGTCGCCGAGCACCCCGCCGACGAGCACGGAGTTGAGGAACAGGGACTGGTAGTAGGCACTGACCGCGCCCCGCAGACCGATGCCGACACCGAGTGCCTGGGCGACGACCCGCCACCGCCAGGCCGAACACACCGTGGTCAGCACAGTGAGCGTGACGGCGGCGACGACCGCCGGCCACGTGACCGCGCGCAACCCGTCCTCGAACGGCCCCGCGCCCACCTGCCGCCAGAGGAACCACAGCACGGTGAGGCCCGCCGCCAGGCGCAGCAACGACGGGGCGAAGCGGCGGACGCCAGGACCGAACCCGGTCGGGACTGAGTGCAGGAGCACCACACCAGACAATACGGGTCTGCCGGACACATAGTTCAGCCGTCCGCTGCGGCAGGAGAGGGCCGGCCGCCGGCCGCGGTGAGCCTGCGCCAGCGTGCGGATGATGCCTGATCCACCTGCCATCGGAGCGCCCTTGTAGGCGTATCAGGGCTGGCTGTACGGTCGCGTTCGAGACCTTGCGCAGCGGAAGGTGATCAGCTCGAAGTCAGCCCGATGACCATCAGAACCGAGAGCCGCAACAGGATCGCCGGCAGCGTCGATGACGTGTGGGCGTATGTCTGTGACGTCGGACGCTGGCCGGAGTGGGCGCCAACGGTTGCCGAGTGCTGGGTTCGCGGCGGAGCTCCGCTTGAGCCCGGCTCGCAGGTGGAGCAGCGGGCGAAGGTCGTGCTCGGGTTGACTCGCGGCCGGTCCCAGCAGGTCACCGCCATGGCGGCGCCCCGCCACGTGGCGTTCGCCGGGCCGATGGGTACGTCCGCGGCGCGCTGGGGGATGGACCTCGAGCCGGTGGAGGATCGGCTTGACCGACGCCACGATGTGGATCGAGGTCGACCTGGCGGGCATCATGCGCGCGGTTCCCGGCCGCACTCTCCGAGGCAGAATTCAGCGCGTGAGCGATCGCGAGATGACGGCGATCAGGGCTGCGGTCGAGTCCGCTGCGCGAGGAGGCGCGGATTCCTAGACGGGGTGGCGCGCGAGGTCTCCCGCGGCGCGACCGAGATCGAGGAGCACACCGTGAGCCGGCTGGACCCTGAGCAAGAGCGCCTGATCACGACGTACCGCAAGAGGGCGAAGCACTACGACATCACCTCCCGGCTCTACCCCCTGCCCGGCTACCCCCAGTCGGCACAACGCCTCCGGGCGGTACGAGCCCTCGCCCTTCGTGCGGGTGACAGCGTGATCGACATCGCCTGCGGCACAGGTCTGAACTTCCCGCTGATCGAGCAGGCGATCGGTCCCGACGGCCGGATCGTCGGCGTCGACCTGACCGACGCGATGCTCGCCCGGGCCCAGGATCGGAGTAGAGGCGAACGGCTGGAGCAATGTCAGCCTCGTGCAAGCCGACGCGGCCGAATTCGACTTCCCGCCCGAGGTCGACGCGATCCTCAGCACCTACGCCCTCTCCCAGGTGCCCGAGTGCGCAGACGTCATCGCCCACGGTGCCGCGGCGCTCTCCGCAGGCGGACGCTGGGTCGTGCTGGATCTCAAGGTTCCCGACTACACGCCTGGGTGGCTGGCGCAGCTCGGAACCGCGATGGTGCGGCCGTTCGCCTCCATAGATGACTGGATCGTGCGCCGTCCGTGGGAGGCGATTCGAGCAGCCATGCAAGCAGAGCTGGCCGATCTCGCCTGGACCGAGCTGTTCTTCGGAAGCGCGTTCGTCGCTGCCGGTTCCCGCGGGCCGTAGTGCCTTCGGTGTACGACCGCGGGGGCGAGGTTCCGATCGCAGCAGCCGAGGGACCACCCCAGCCGTCAGTCGTCGTCCGGCATCGAGGAGCCGATGTACGCACCTGTCGGGTTGAGCAGCGCGAGCACCTGCGGATCCATGCACGTCGCCGGAACGGCGATGGACTGCCCACCCTGGCCGGCGCGATGTCCGTTCACACCCCTCGGCACAGGTCCGCCTCGCCCGTCCCGACCGGCCGGTTTGCACTGTTCGCCCCGGATGCTGTTCACTCGCCGGCACGGCGGTGCGGGGGCACCGCGTCACCGACCAGGACCCGTCACCCGACCAGGGCCCGGTCACCGACCGGACCCCGGAGACGATGCCCGAGAGCTTCCCGCACCTGCTCGCCGCGGCCCGTCAGGGCGACGAGGCGGCGTTCACCGGGCTGTTCCGTTCGGTGCAGCCGGTGCTGCTGCGGTTCCTGCGCACCCTCGGCGGAGATCTCGCGGAGGACGTGGCCGCAGACACCTGGGTGTCGGTCGTCCGCGGCCTGCACCGCTTCCAGGGTGACGAGAGCGGCTTCCGCGCCTGGGTGTTCACCATCGCGCGGGCCCGGCTGGTCGACGCCCGCCGTACGGCGGTCCGGGTGCCCGTGCCGGTGGACGCGCACGCGGTCCTCGCCGGCCGGCCGGCCAGCCACGACGTCCCGGCCGCGGTGGACGAGCTGATGTCCACGGAGGCCGCACTGGCATTCATCGGCCGGCTGCCGACGGACCAGGCAGAGGCCGTCCTGCTGCGGCACATCGTGGGTCTGGACGCCACCGAGGCCGCCCGCGTGCTCGGGAAGCGGCCCGGCGCCGTCCGGATCGCCACGATGCGCGGTCTGCAGCGGCTCCGCCAGCTGCTGCCCGAGCCCACGGCCCCGGCCGCCCGCGAGGCCGAGACCGCCCGGGGTGTAACACCGCGGGCCGGGCGTCCGGTTAGGAGGGCGACATGAACACGACACGACGGCACCGCACCGGGCCCGACACCGCCACCGACCCTCGGGTCGCGGCCGTGCTCGCTGCTGCGGCCGCGCCCACCGAGCCTGGCGTCCAGCCCGGCGAGGCAGCGGCGCTGGCGGCCTTCCGGTCGACGGTGCCGGCTCTGAACCGAAGGACTCGCATGCTCCCCTCCCTCAAGGCCGCCGCCGTCGCGGCGACCGCCACCGGTGCCCTCCTCGTCGGCGGTGTGGCTGCCGCGGCCACCGGCACCCTGCCCGGGGCGGCCCAGGACAGCGCCCGGACCGTGCTCAGCAACGTCGGCGTCAGCGTCCCCGGCCCGAACGCCCACGCGGGCACCCACCCCGACGGCACCAGCGCCCACGCCACCGACGACGCCACCGCGCCGGCCGCCGCACCCGCAACCACCGCGCCGGCTCCGGTCCCGAGCCCCGCGGCGACCGAGGCGGCCAACGCCCACGGCAAGGCGGTCTCCGACCTGGCGCACACCACGACCGCCACCGGTGCCGCGAAGGGCGCCGAGATCTCGAACCTCGCGTCCGGCGGGAAGAGCCGGGCCGGCGACGAGCACGGCAAGCCGACCCCGACGACCACCACCACGACCCCTGCCGCCCCGGACGACACCCCCGGCGACGCGCAGGGCAACGGCAGCAACCCGAGCGGCGGACACGGAGGGGCGACGCACCAGCCCTGACGCAGTCCCGCTGATCCCGAGGCCCCTCGCGCCCCCCTGCCGCGAGGGGCCTCGGTGCGTCCGGCTCGGCCGGTCTGCGGGTCGGCGGCTCGGCGCGTCGGCGCCTCGGCCCGGCTCGGGCGGATCGGTACCTGGTCGGCGGCCTTTCGGCCCCGCTCTGGGCGGATTGGATACCTGGTCGGCCGCTTTCGGGTCCACCCAGGTATCCGATGCGCCCGGAACCGCCCGGAACCGGCCGAGCGGCAGGCTGGCGGCGGCGTACGCGCGAGCCGCCGTACCGGTGCTGCAGCTCAGCGGCTGGCGGCGACCAGCTCGGCGATCTGGACGGCGTTCAGCGCGGCACCCTTGCGCAGGTTGTCGTTGCTGACGAACAGCGCCAGCCCCCGCCCGTCGGGGACGCCGGGGTCCTGACGGAGCCGACCGACGTACGCCGGGTCCTGGCCGGCGGCCTGCAGCGGCGTCGGGACGTCGGCGACGACGACGCCGGGGGCCGCGGACAGCAGCTCGCGGGCCCGCTCGACCGACAGCGGCCGGGCGAACTCGGCGTTGATCGACAGCGAGTGGCCGGTGAAGACCGGCACGCGCACGCAGGTCCCGGAGACCAGCAGGTCCGGGATGCCGAGGATCTTGCGGCTCTCGTTGCGCAGCTTCTGCTCCTCGTCGGTCTCGAACGAGCCGTCGTCGACGACCGAGCCGGCCAGCGGGAGGACGTTGAACGCGATGGGCGCGACGTACTTCTGCGGCGCCGGGAACTGCACCGCCGACCCGTCGTGCACCAGCTCGGTGGCCCGGTCGACCACCTGGCGCACCTGCTTGTCGAGCTCGTCGACGCCGGACAGTCCGCTGCCGGAGACCGCCTGGTAGGTGCTCGCCACGAGCCGCAGCAGGCCGGCCTCGTCGTGCAGCGGCTTGAGCACCGGCATCGCGGCCATCGTCGTGCAGTTCGGGTTGGCGATGATGCCCTTGCGGGCGTCGGCCACCGCCTCGCGGGTTGACCTCGCTGACGACCAGCGGGAACGTCGGGGTCCATCCGCCAGGCGGAGGAGTTGTCGATCACCACGGCGCCGGCCGCGGCGAACCGCGGGGCGAGCGCCTTCGAGGTCGCGCCGCCCGCGGAGAACAGCGCGATGTCCAGCCCGGACACGTCGGCCGTCGCGGCGTCCTCGACGACGATCTCGCCGCCACGCCAGGGCAGCGTCGTACCGGCCGAGCGGGCGGAGGCGAAGAACCGCACCTCGGCCAGCGGGAAGTCGCGCTCGTCGAGCAGCCGGCGCATCACGGTGCCGACCTGCCCGGTGGCGCCGACGACGGCGACCCGCAGGCGCCGGCCGCTCCGACCCGCTCATCGGCCGGTCCCGCCGTAGACGACCGCCTCGGTCTCCTTGGCGTCGAGCTCGAACGCGGTGTGCACGGCGCGTGACCGCGTTGTCGACGTCGCCACCGCGCACGACCACCGAGATGCGGATCTCCGACGTGGAGATCATCTCGACGTTGACGCCGGCGTCGGCCAGCGCGGCGAAGAAGGTCGCCGAGACGCCCGGGTGCGAGCGCATGCCCGCGCCGACCAGCGAGACCTTCCCGATCTGGTCGTCGTAGAGCAGCTCCTCGAAGCCGACCTGGTCGCGGATCCGGTCCAGGGCCGCCATCGCGGCCTGGCCGTCGCTCTTGGGCAGCGTGAACGAGATGTCGGTGCGGCCGGTCGCGGCGGCCGAGATGTTCTGCACGATCATGTCGATGTTGATCTCGGCGGCCGACACGGCGCGGAAGATGGCGGCCGCCTCACCCGGCTTGTCGGGCACCCCGACCACGGTGATCTTCGCCTCGCTCCGGTCGTGCGCGACGCCGGAGATGATCGCCTGCTCCATGGCGTCGGTCCCTCGCAAGTCGTCGGTGACCCACGTGCCCTCGTTCGTCGAGAACGACGAGCGGACGTGGATGGGGATGTCGTAGCGGCGGGCGTACTCGACGCACCGCAGGTGCAGCACCTTCGCGCCGCAGGCAGCCATCTCGAGCATCTCCTCGTAGGAGATCCGCGGCAGCCGGTGCGCCGTGGGCACGATGCGCGGGTCGGCGGAGAAGACGCCGTCGACGTCGGTGTAGATCTCGACACACCTCGGCCTCGAGTGCCGCGCCGAGCGCCACCGCGGTGGTGTCGGAGCCGCCCCGGCCGAGGGTGGTGATGTCCTTGGTGTCCTGCGAGACGCCCTGGAAGCCGGCGACGATGACGATGGCGCCCTCGTCCAGCGCGTCGCGGATGCGCCCGGGCGTGATGTCGATGATGCGGGCCTTGCCGTGCACCGAGTCGGTGATGACCCCTGCCTGGCTGCCGGTGTAGGACCGCGCCTGGTGGCCGAGGTTCGCGATCGCCATCGCGAGCAAGGCCATCGAGATGCGCTCGCCGGCGGTCAGCAGCATGTCGAGCTCGCGGGGTGGCGGCAGCGGGCTGACCTGCTGGGCGAGGTCGACGCAGGTCGTCGGTGGTGTCGCCCATCGCGGACACGACGACCACGACGTCGTGGCCGGCCCGCTTGGTGTCGACGATCCGGGTGGCGACCCGCTTGATGCCCTCGGCGTCGGCCACCGAGGAACCGCCGTACTTCTGCACGACCAGGCCCACGGTGGCCTCCTCGGCGTACGGCGTCTTCTCGGGCCCGGTCAGTCTACGGACCGCGACCGGGCGGCCCCGGCATCGTCCGGCACCCGGACCCGGCTCGCCCGGAGTCGACCACGTAAAGCACGTCGGCGGACACTTCAACACGTGTGCAGACGTGCTGGAGCGTCCGCCCGCGTGCTTTACGTGGTCGACTCCCGGGGACGCAGGGTCAGGGGTGCTCGGCGGCGGCGGCGTGCGCCTCGGCGACGGTCTCGGCGAGCAGCCGGTCCTCGACCTGGACGGTGGGGTCCATCGGGGTGTCCAGCCGCACGTGGGAGACCACCGAGTGCAGCGCCCGCAGCGCTGAGGACGCGGTGGAGCCCCAGTTCGACAGGTAGGAGAACTGCCACCACCACAGCGCCTCCGTCGGATGGCCGGCCCGGTAGTGCAGCAGGCCGTGCAGCAGGTCGCTCATCGTGTCGGTGATGTCGTCGGACAGCCGCGAGGTGAAGATCTCCGGCGGGTCGGTGTAGGGGTCGAACAGCGCGGCGTGCTCGTCGATCGGCTCCAGCAGGTTGGCCAGCGACGTGCGGATGCCCTCGAGGTCGGGGTCGAACCCGGCGTCCGGCTCGAACCGCTCGTCGGGCACGACGTCGGAGATCGCGCCCAGCCGGCCGCCCGCGAGCAGCAGCTGGGAGGTCTCCAGCAGCAGCAGCGAGATCGCGTAGTCCGGGTCCTCGGCCGCGGCGATCTCGCGCACGGCGACGCAGAAGCTCTCGATCTGGTCGGCGATCTCGATCGTGAAGTCCCCCAGGTCGTCCTGGTTGCTCATCGGGTGCCCCCTTCGTCGTACGGGTGGTGCAGCGGATGTGTCGGGCGTCGTCATCTGTCGAGCGTCGTCATCGTCGGCGTCGTCCTACGTCGAACGTCGTCATACGTCGAGCAGCCGCCGGCCCTCGAAGGCCCGGCCGAGCGTGACCTCGTCGGCGTACTCCAGGTCACCGCCCACCGGCAGCCCGCTGGCCAGCCGGGTGACCCGCAGGCCCATCGGCTTGACCAGCCGGGCCAGGTAGGTCGCGGTCGCCTCGCCCTCGAGGTTGGGGTCGGTGGCCAGGATGAGCTCGACCACCTCGTCGTCGGCGAGCCGGGTCATCAGCTCGCGGATCCGCAGGTCGTCCGGGCCGATGCCCTCGATCGGGCTGATCGCCCCGCCGAGCACGTGGTAGCGGCCGCGGAACTCCCGGGTCCTCTCGATCGCGACGACGTCCTTCGACTCCTCGACCACGCAGATGATCGAGCGGTCCCGGCGCTGGTCGCGGCAGATCCGGCACTGGTCCTCCTCCGACACGTTGCCGCAGACGGTGCAGAACCGCACCTTGTCCTTGACCTCGGTGAGGGCGTGCACCAGCCGGCGTACGTCGGCCGGGTCGGCGGCGAGGAGGTGGAAGGCCATCCGCTGCGCGCTCTTGGGACCGACGCCGGGCAGCCGCCCGAGCTCGTCGATGAGGTCCTGGACCACGCCCTCGTACACGGCCGCTCCCTAGAGTCCCGGCAGACCGAGGTCGCCGGCGCCGCCCAGCCCGCCGGCGCCGCCCAGCCCACCGGCCAACGGGCCCATCGCCTGCTGCTGCAGCTCGGTCGCGGCGCGGACCCCGTCGCGGATCGCGGCGAGCACCAGGTCGGCGAGGCCCTCGGCGTCGGCAGGGTCGATGGCGCTCGGGTCGATCTCGAGGCCCACCACCTCCCCGGTGCCGGTGAGGGTCGCCCGCACCAGGCCGCCGCCGGCGGTGCCGGTGACCTCCCGCTCGGCGAGGTCCTCCTGGGCCTGCAACAGCTGCTCCTGCATCTGCTGAGCCTGCGCCATCAACGACGACAGGTCGAGCCCGCCGAGCCCACCGAGTCCCTCGAGTCCAGCCGGGCCACCGGCGTCCCCGGCGACCCCGGCGACGTCGAGGCCGGCCGGGTCCGCGGGCTCCCTCGGGTCCGCGGCTCCGGCCTGGTCGCCACCTGGGTTCACGCTCGGGCTCGCTCTCGGCAGGGGTCACGGGTGCCGGGCGGACCGGCCTCGTCGACGAGCCTACGGGGTGCCGGCCCGGTGCGGCTCAGCTGGCGTCGTACTCGCCGATGACCTTGGCGCCGAGCTCGCGGGCGAGCAGGTCGTGGTGGGTGAGGGCGTCGTCGTCGGCGTCGTCGTCGTCGGCCGACGGCGTGTCCTCGACGGCGGGTACGCCGGGTGCCCCCGCCGCCTGGGCCGCCTGGGCCGCCACCGCGGCCTCGGCCGCCGCCCGCCCGGACGGCGCGGCCGGACGGGCCGGCCCGGGCGGCGCGGGCGGCGCGGCGGCCGCGGCCTCGGTCGGAGCCGTCGACGGGTCGACGATCGCGTCGACCTTCCAGTCGACGCCGAGGACCTGGATGAGCGCCTCCCGCACGTAGTCCTCGTGGTCGGAGCGACCCAGGAAGGTGTCCCGCAGCCCGGGGGTGCTGAAGCCGAGGGTCAGCCGCCCGTCCGAGACGCCCTGGACCTGGGCGTTCTGGCTGATCAGGGTCCAGGTGAGCCGCTTCAGCCCGGCCACCACGGCCAGCACCTCCGGCCACAGCCGCCGCACGGTGACCAGGTCGACGGCACCGGCTGCCGCCGGCTCGTCGGGTGCCGGCGCGGCGGGCGGCCAGGGCCTGCGCGGGCTCGGCGGGCTCACCCGCGGCCGGTGCGGTCGCCACCGGCTCGGGAGCCGGCACCTCGGCGGGTTGCCCCGGCGGGACCTGGGCGGCGGTGTCGCCGACCGGTGCCGCGTCGGGCGCGGTGCCCGGCGGCGGGCCGGTGGGCGGGCCGGCTGGCCGGAGCTGCCGCCGCCGGGACCGACTGGGAGCGGGCGGCTGCCGGCGTACGGCGGGCCGGCGGGCCGGGCGCGACCACCCCGGCCGGCGCGCCGGCGATCGCGGAGCGCAGCTCCAGCCGGTCGAGCCGGGCCGCGAGGCCCCGCTCGGCGTCGTCGGCGGCCGGGAGCAGCACCCGGGCGCAGATCAGCTCGAGCTGCAGCCGCGGCGCGGTGGCGCCGCGCATCTCGGTGAGCCCGGCGTTGACGATGTCGGCGGCCCGGGACAGCTGGGCGGCACCGAAGTGGGCCGCCTGCTGGCGCATCCGGTCCAGCTCGTCGCCGGGGTGCTCGCCGAGGATGGCGCCCGCGGCGTCGGGGACCGCGTCGATGATGATGAGGTCGCGCAGCCGCTCGAGCAGGTCGTCGGCGAACCGGCGCGGGTCGTGGCCGCCCTCGACGACCTGGTCGACGATGCGGAACACCGAGGCGGCGTCGCCCGCGGCGAAGGCCTCGACGGTGTCGTCGAGCAGGTTGCTGTCGGTGAGCCCGAGCAGCCCCGCGGCGTACTCGTAGCTGATGCCCTCGTCGGGGGCGCCGCTGATCAGCTGGTCGAGGATGCTCATCGAGTCGCGCACCGAGCCGCGCCCGGCCCGCACCACCAGCGCGATGGCGCCGCGGTCGGCGGTCACCCCCTCCTTCTCGGCGACGGTCCCGAGGTAGGCCGTGAGCTCGCCGGGCGGCACCAGCCGGAACGGGTAGTGGTGCACCCGCGACCTGATGGTGGCGATGACCTTGTCGGGCTCGGTGGTCGCGAACACGAACTTCACGTGCGGCGGCGGCTCCTCGACGATCTTGAGCAGCGCGTTGGAGGCGTTGGCCGTGAGCATGTGCGCCTCGTCGACGATGTAGACCTTGTAGCGCGACGAGGCCGGGGCGAAGAACGCCCGCTCGCGCAGGTCGCGGGCGTCGTCGACCAGACCGTGGGTGGCCGCGTCGAGCTCGATCACGTCGAGGCTGCCGCCGCCGCCGGGGGCCAGCGCGAGGCAGGAGTCGCACTCGCCGCACGGCGTGGGCGTCGGGCCCTTCGCGCAGTTGAGGCAGCGGGCCATGATCCGCGCGCTGGTCGTCTTGCCGCAGCCGCGCGGGCCGCTGAAGAGGTAGGCGTGGTGGGTGCGGTCGTGGGCCAGCGCCTGCTGCAGCGGACCGGTCACGTGGTCCTGGCCGATCACGTCGGCGAAGGTGTCCGGCCGGTAGCGGCGGTAGAGCGCTTGGGTCACGCACCGACCCTAGCCGGGCGAACCGACGTACGACCCTGGTCTGTCCGCACCCGAACCCGGGCAGCAAGTGACCCCCCGCACACCCGCCAGAGCCTGCCTACCCTTGCTGCCTTCCGGCCCTGGGGGAGTTCAGCGGGGTGACGCCGCACGAGGGGTCGGCAGCGAGTCTAGCCAGCCGCGTCCCACCCGCGAAATGGCCGCCGACAGGGGCGGCCAGGACGTCGTACGCCGGTCAGCGCTCGGTGCGGAGGGGTGCGCCCGCTCCGGTACCCTCGTCGGCGGAGGACTCGCCTAGTGGCCTAGGGCGCACGCTTGGAAAGCGTGTTGGGGGCAACCCCTCGCGGGTTCGAATCCCGCGTCCTCCGCCAGCCAGCATCCAGCGACCGCGGCCGGACTGCGGTCCCCGCCGGCGGTTGCCGCCGAGGCTCAGTCGTCCGGCGCCGTCGGGTCGTCGTCGGCACCGTGGCCACCCGAGCCGGAGTCGTCGGGGGCGTCTGTCGGCTCCGGGGACGCCGAGGTCTCCGGGGTCGGGTCGTCGTCCGGAGTGGCGGTTGCGGACCGGCCGGAGGTGTCCGCGGTGGCCGAGCCCTTCGACCTGCCGGACCGGTCGGTCGTGCCGGCGCCGCCCTTGCCGGCGTCCTCGCCGGTGGCCCCGGACGGGCCGGAGCGCGCCGAGCTGCCCGACGAGCCGGACGAGCCGGTTCTGCCGGACGACCCGGACGACCCCGAGGCCCCGGACCCGCCCGAGGAGCTCGACGAGCCGGCCGACGTCGACGGCCCGGCCCGGTCAGCGTCCGCGCGGCCGGACCCGGCGGCCTCGACCGAGCCCGCCTGGTCCGGCGCCGGCGTCGACCGATGCCGGTGCGCGGCGGGCTCGGAGTCGGATGCCGGTGCGACCCACAGCGCGGTCGGCGCGCCGTCCGGCGGCTGGGTGAACATCGACGCCACCGCCCAGCTGGACGTCGTCCCGGCGATGACGGTGAGTGCGGTGAGAACGGCCAGTCCGGCCGGCAGCCGACCCACACCACGCCGCGGAGGGGGGGTCCCGCTTGCGGTGTCAGCTCCCAGCGCCCGGCGGATGGGCACCGACGCACGGGGGGGAGATGCGTCGGTGCTGCCGAGCAGTGGAAGAGGTCGGCGCCGGCCGGCCGCTGTGGGGTCGGCCGGTTTGCCGACGTCCAGCGGGTGAACCGTCACGGGTACATCGTGGTCGCTGCGGCGTTCCAGCACTAGGCGGACGATGGTGCTAGCACCTCGGGAAGGGATGGCCGTTCGGCGGGGCTCACCCCACAATGAGCCCATGACCACGGTGGGGGATCGCCCAGCCACCGACGGCAGGATGTGGCAGTCCGCCCCGGGAGCCCACTTCCCGCTGGCCGGCGGACAGCCCGGCGGGCCGACGGGCCCTCGACGCACGTCGGTCGCGCGGCTCGTCTACCGGTTCGCCCTGGCCGGGCTGCTGACGATGTTCCTGGTGGCGCTGGCCACCGGACTGGTCAGCCGGCACATCGCCACCACCCAGGCCGTGTCGGACGCGCGGGACATCGCCTGGATCACCGGGAACGGCATCGTCCAGCCGGCACTGACCGACGCGCTGGCCGAGGGTGACCCCAACGCCATCGCCGCGCTCGACCCGGTCGTGCGCTCGTCGGTGCTGCGCAACTCGCTGGTCCGGGTGAAGATCTGGCGGCCGGACGGCACCATCGTCTACTCCGACGAACCCCGGCTGATCGGCCGGCAGTTCGAGCTCGGAGCCGCGGAGCAGCGCGTGCTGCGCACCGACAACGCCCTGGCCCACGTCAGCGACCTGGAGGAGGAGGAGAACCAGTACGAGCCGCCGGACGCCAAGCTGCTGGAGGTCTACGAGCCCATCGAGGCGCCCTCCGGCCAGAAGCTGCTCTACGAGGCGTACTTCAGCTACAGCGGGGTCGCGGCCGACGGCCGGAGCACCTGGCTGAGCTTCGCGGTCCCGGCCATCGGGGCGCTGCTCATCCTCGAGCTCGTCCAGATCCCGCTGGCCATCTCGCTGGCCCGCCGGGTCCGGGCCGGCCAGGAGGAGCGCGAGCGGCTGCTGCTGCGCGCCGTCGAGGCCTCCGACGCCGAGCGCCGCCGGATCGCCAGCGACCTGCACGACGGGGTGGTGCAGAACCTCACGGGGGTCTCGTTCGCGCTGACCGCGGAAGTGCTCAAGCCCAGCCCGAACCACGCCGAGGTGCTCGCCACCTCCGCGGCCCAGGTGCGTGACGGCATCACCGCCCTGCGGTCGCTGCTGGTGGACATCTACCCGCCGAACCTGGCCGAGGAGGGCATCGAGTCGGCGGTGACCGACCTGTTCGGGCAGCTGCGGAGCCGCGGCATCGCCACCGAGCTGCAGATCGACCTCGACGTGGCGCTGGACATCGCCACCGCGGGCCTGCTCTACCGGACCGCGCAGGAGGCCGTGCGCAACGTGGTCAGCCACGCCCAGGCGAGCCGGGTGGTGCTGCACCTCGACGCGGACGCCGGTCAGGTCCGGCTCAGCGTGGAGGACGACGGCAGGGGCATCGACCCGGCGACCCTGGAGGACCAGGTCGGCGACGGCCACCTGGGCCTGCGGCTGCTCGCCGGGCTCATCGCGGACGCGGGCGGCACGCTGGACGCCTGGTCCGCCCCGGGCGCGGGCACCTGTCTGGTGGCTAGGCTGCCGCTGCAGTGATCACCGTTCTCATCGTCGACGACCACGCCGTGGTGCGCGCCGGGCTGCGCCAGCTGATGGCCACCGCTGACGACATCGAGGTCGTCGGCGAGGCAGAGGACGGCGCCACGGCGGTGGCGGCGGTGAGCGAGCTCACCCCCGACGTCGTCCTGATGGACCTGTCCATGCCCGGCGTCGACGGCGTCGAGGCGACGAGGCGGATCAAGGAGTCGCATCCGCTGGTGCACGTCGTGGTCCTGACGTCGTTCAGCGACCAGACCCGCATCCTCAGTGCCCTCGAGACCGGCGCCGACGGCTACCTGCTCAAGCACTCGGAGCCGCAGACCATCATCGATGCCGTGCGCTCGACGGTCGAGGGTGGCGCCCCGCTCGACCCGCGGGCGGCGCGGGTGCTGCTGTCGGCCCGGTCGCTCGGTGGCCAGGCGGCCACCATGAGCGCGCGGGAGCGCCAGGTGCTGCGCCTGGTCGTCGACGGCCTGGCCAACAAGCAGATCGCGCGGCGGCTGGACATCTCCGAGCGCACCGTCAAGGCGCACCTGACCAACGTGTTCCAGCGGATCGGCGTGCGCGACCGCACCCAGGCCGCGCTGTGGGCGCGGGAGCACCTCGCCGACAGCTGACCGGCTGACGGGGTTCGACCATCGGGCTACCCGGGTGCTAGCCCGAACGTACGGCTTGTGACGAAACGTGCATGGCCCGATGGTCGTGTCCGGTGGGGGGTCCCGACCGGAAGGCAAGCCGATGTCCGCCCGCCCACGTAACCGATCCCGACACCTCGTCGCCGCCGTCGCCGCGGCGGCCCTGCTGCCGTTGCTCGCCATCGGACTGATGACGTCGCCGGCCCAGGCGGCCAAGTCCGACGGCTGCGTCGGCGGCGGCTACCGGCTCGTCAACCTCGACACCGGCCAGGTGGTCGCCTCGGGTACGACGACGGCGGCCATCCCCGCGGCCAGCCTCGGGAGCACGCGGTTCGGGGTGCGCGGTGTCTACACCGCCTTCGACGTGTCGCTCGCCGACTTCGCGGTCTACAACCAGCTCTTCACCGGTGCACCCAACCCGCTCGACATGACCGGTGGGGTCGAGACGCCGGTCTACGCCAGCAAGGTGCCGGACCACCGTGGCCTGTCGCTCACCAGCGCGGTGTCCGTCCAGCTCGACGCCGAGAACGCCGAGATCTCACGCACCGGCCCCGGCCTGAGCATGAAGCTGCAGGCCAAGGACTGCGCCGCGGGCGGCATCTTCCAGATGGAGCTGCAGCGCGGCGACGGCACCCGCACCCGCATCACGCACACGCTGGCCGACACGGGCGACGCGCGCACGCCGTTCTTCTTCGACAACCCGCGCTTCCGTGAGCGGGCCGGCCAGTTCCTCGGCTCCGACTGCACCAGCATCGTCACCGGCCCGCCCAGCCAGTTCTGCGTGCAGGTGACTCCGCGAGTGAACATCGCCAACGACTTCTCCTCGAAGTTCATCATGCGCGACAGCTCCCAGGTCGCGACCCGCATCAACCAGGCCGACTGCAACACCGCCGTCCCGGTGGACCCGAGCGTGCGGCACTGCGGCGGAGTCTCCGTGTGGGACGTCGCGAGCGGCGGCCGGCTCGGCTTCGTCACCGGCGAGGACGCCACCGAGGTGGCCAACCCGCCGACCACCTGCACCCACCAGTGCCAGGCGCAGAACCGGGTGCGCGGCCGGCTCGCCGTGCTCGGCTTCCCGTTCCCCGTCCCGGCAGGCAGCCGTCTGACACCGCGCGTGTCGGCGCTGGCCCTGCCGCCGCTGACCGCACCCTGACCGCGAGGAGCTCGTGATGCATCGCTACCGCACCCTTGTCGTCGCCTGCGCCGCCGTGGCGCTGGCGGCCGGCCCCGCCACCCTCGCGCACGCCTCGTCGGGCGACGACGGCCACCCGGACCGCTCGAGCCACGCCGTCCCGCTCGATCCCTCGACGACGGGGAACAACCCCGAGGGGGTGGCGTGGGACCCCGACAGCCGCACCTACTTCGTCGGGATCGTCAGCACCGGCGTGATCTACCGCGCCACCCTGGACGACGCCACGCTGACGCCGTTCATCACCCCTGATCCCGCCGGCCCCGCCGACTCGGCGGTCGGCATGAAGGTCCGGGACGGCAAGCTGTACGTCGCGGGCGGCCCGACCGGCAGCATCTACGTCTACGACATAGCGACGGCCACGCAGCTGGCCCGGTTCGAGACCGGGCCCGGTGGTTTCCTCAACGACCTGGTCGTCACCGGGCACGGCGACGTCTACGTCACCGACTCGCAGCGTCCGACCATCTGGCACCTGACGCCAGGCATGGTCGACGCCGGCACCGGCACGCCGGAGGGCGTCCCGGTGGGTCCGGAGATCACCTACGTCGCCGGGTTCAACCTCAACGGGATCGTCGCGCGGCACGGCGGCGACGAGCTCATCGTCGTCAACAGCGCGACCAAGTCCTTCTTCAGGATCCGCATCGACGCCGACGACACCGCAGCCCGCAGCATCGAACCGATCGAGGCGCCGGCACTCGGTGGTGACGGACTGCTGGTCGACCGCGGCCGGCTGCTCGTCGTGACCGGCAACCCGGCAGCCGTGACGCGGCTCAAGCTCAAGCACCACGACACCCGGGCCCGGCTGGACGACGTCATCCAGGACGACCTGCTCGTCGGGTCCTCGACGATCGCGCGAGCCGAGCACGTCTACCTGGTCGTCAACGCCAACTTCGGCGGGCCGGCGCCGTACACGGTTGCCGTGATCCCGCGCAGCGGCGGCCACAGCGGGCACAGCGGCTGACGCGGAGGAGGGACCGGGGGGTCGGGCCCGGTCGGCAGTCGGTGGGCACACCGACGGCCGGCCGGGTCCGCCGGCTGCGCGGGTCAGGCGGCCTGGAACGACCGCTTGGACAGCCCGAGGAAGAACCCGTCGACGGTGGTGGTCACCGCAGCCTCCGGGTCGGCTGCCGCGCCGAGGGTCACGAACAGCGGCGTGAAGTGCTCGACCGTGGGGTGCGAGTAGGGCATGCCCGGCGCCCGGGTGCGGAAGTGCGCCAGCTCGTCCACGTCGCCGCGGGCCAGCGCGTCCTGCGCCCACAGGTCGAACTCCACCGACCAGCCGGGCGGTGGTGAGTCGGGCCGCCAGTCGATGAACGGCAGGCCGTGCGTCATGAAGCCGGAGCCGATGATGAGCACACCCTGCTCGCGCAACGGGCGCAGCCGCTCGCCGAGCCGGAGCAGGGTCGCGGTGTCGTGGGTCGGGATGCTCAGCTGCAGCACCGGGATGTCGGCCTCGGGGTACATCGCCTTCAGCGGCACCCAGGCACCGTGGTCCAGACCGCGCCGGTCCTCGTGCAGGCCGTCCGTGGCGGGCAGGACGCCGCGGACCGCGCCGGCCAGCCAGTGCGCGTCCGGCGTCTGGTAGCGCATCCGGAAGTACAGCGGGTCGAAGCCGCCGAAGTCGTAGACCAGCGTCGTGCCGGCGTCCGGGCTGGTGATCGACAGCGGTGCGCTCTCCCAGTGGGCCGACACGATGAGGATCGCCTTCGGCCGCGGGAGCGCGCGGGACCAGCCGAACAGCTGCTCCATCCAGCCGGTGTCCTCGAGCAGCGGCGGCGCCCCGTGGCTGAGGTAGAGCGAGGGCAGCGGGCCGTCGTCCGGCGTCCAGCCGGCGTGCGGCGCGGCGGCCGCGACGCGCGCGACGTGCGCGGCAAACGGGTGGTTCGACGGGGCGTCGACGGACATGGGGCCAGCTCCCTGCGGTGTGGTGACGGTCATGGTACTTGAACGTTCAACAACATGGCAAGCATTCCCGGCCCGTCCGCGGCCGCCCTTGTCCCGTATTTCCCTCATCGGATACGTGGCTGCGCCGGGAAGGGGGCCGACCAGGTATCCGATCCTGCCGGATCGGGCCGCGTCGGACCGGATCGGCCGTCGGACCGGATCGGCCGTCGGACCCCGGCGGCGTCAGCGGCGCCGGGTGCCGAAGATCGACCGGGTGATCTCCCGGCCGAGCACCGCCGCGGCCGAGCGGGTCATCTGCTTGAACGCCGAGGACTCGATCACCTTCTCGGCCGTCGACTTCTCCGGCTTGGGAGCTCTCGACGGCTTGGGAGCCCGCGGCGCCGGCGGTGCCTTGGCCGGGGCTGGGTGCCTCGGCGGCCGGCTTCGCCAGCCGGGCGGTGAGCCGCTCGTACGCCGAGTCGCGGTCGACCTGCTCGGCGTACTTCGGGTGCAGCGGCGACGCCGCGACGACCGCGGCTCAGCGTCGCGGGGTCGGCCGGGGCCATCTTCGACTGCGGGGCACGCAGCCGGGTCCAGGCGACCGGGGTCGGTGCCCCGCGGTCGGAGAGCACGGTGATGATCGCCTCGCCGATGCCGAGCTGGGTGAGCACCTCCGTCAGGTCGTAGGAGGAGTTGGGGAACGTCGACGCGGTGGCCTTCAGCGCCTTCGCGTCGTCGGGGGTGAAGGCCCGCAGCGCGTGCTGCACCCGGTTGCCGAGCTGTGCGAGCACGTCACCGGGCACGTCCTTCGGCGTCTGGGTCACGAAGAAGACCCCGACCCCCTTGGACCGGATCAGCCGGACGGTCTGGGCGATCGCCTGCACGAACTCCTTCGACGCGTCGTCGAAGAGCAGGTGCGCCTCGTCGAAGAAGAAGACCAGCTTCGGCTTGTCGACGTCACCGACCTCGGGCAGCTCCTGGAACAGGTCGGCCAGCAGCCACATGAGGAACGTCGAGAACAGCCGCGGCCGGTCCTGCAGCTGCGGCAGCTCGAGCAGCGACACGATGCCGCGGCCGTCCGGCGCCAGCCGCATCAGGTCGGCGGTGTCGAACTCGGGCTCACCGAAGAAGTCGTCGGCGCCCTGGTCCTCGAACGCGATGAGCTCGCGCAGGATCACTCCCGCTGTCGCGCGGGACAGCCCACCGAGGTCCGTCAGCTCGTCCTTGCCCTCGTCGCTGGTGAGGAACTGCACGACCGCCCGCAGGTCCTTGAGGTCCAGCATCGGCAGGCCCGCCTTGTCGGCGAAGTGGAACACGAGGCCCAGCGACGACTCCTGCACCTCGTTGAGGCCGAGCACCTTCGACAGCAGGGTCGGCCCGAACGACGTCATCGTCGCGCGCAGCGTCAGGCCGTCGCCCTGCCCGCCGAGCGCCAGCAGCTCGACCGGGCAGCCGACTCCGGCCCAGGCCTGCCCCACCTCGGTGGCCCGCGCGGTGGTGCGGTCGCTGGCCTCCCCCGGCTCCGCGAGCCCCGACAGGTCGCCCTTGATGTCAGCGGCGAGCACCGGGACGCCGGCGGCGGAGAGCTGCTCGGCCATCAGCTGCAGCGTCTTCGTCTTCCCGGTGCCGGTCGCACCGGCGACCAGGCCGTGCCGGTTCACCATCGCGAGCGGGATGCGCACCGCCGCCTCGGGGTGAGCCGTGCCGTCGACCACCAGAGCGCCGAGCTCGAGCGCCGGGCCGTCGAACGCGTAGCCCGCCGCGACGGCGGCGACCCCGCCGTCCGCCGGGCTCCCCGCCTCGTCCTTTGCCGACATGAGACCACTCCCTGCGCACGGGGTCCGGAGGCGCCAGCCTATGCTGGGGTGGGTGATCTTCAAGGCCGTCGGCGACCACAAGCCGTACCCCGATCACGGGTACAGCCAGCGACAGTGGGGCGACCTGGCGCCGACCCAGGTGCGCCTCGAGGAGCTGGTCACCACCAAGCGCGAGCTGGACCTCGAGGCGCTGTTCGCCGAGGACTCCACCTACTTCGGCGACCTGTTCGCCCACGTCGTGCTGTGGCGCGGCGACATGTACCTCGAGGACGGGCTGCACCGCGCCCTGCGCGCGGCGCTCGCGCAGCGGCCGGTCCTGCACGCCCGGGTCCTCGAGCTGCCGGACTGACCGGCGGCACCCGACCATGAGCATGCTCACGCCGCTGGGCGTCGGGGGCCACCGGCCGGTACGCCGGGGCCAGCGCCCACGGCATCGCGGCGCCCTCGCCCTCGCGCTGGCCCTGACGGTCGCCCTGGCCGCGACCGCCTGGTGGGTCTCGCAGCGCGACACCGGCAGCCCCGCCGCGGCGGCACCCCGGCGCAGCTGTCCGGCGCCGAGCGCGGCTCCCGCCGTCGTCGCACCGCGGGCGATCACCGTCAACGTCTACAACGGCACCGAGCGCCGCGGCCTCGCGACCCGGGTGGCGACCGAGCTGAGGAGGCGCGGGTTCCGCATCGGCCAGGTCGACAACGACCCGCTGAAGCGCGCGGTCACCGGTGCCGCCGAGGTGCGCAACAGCGCCGTCGGCGCGGCGGCCGCGCGCACCGTCGCCGCCCAGGTCGGCCCGGTCGTCGCGGTGCCCGACCAGCGCAGCAACGGCTCGGTCGACCTCGTGCTCGGCGCGGCGTTCCGCCGGCTGCAGCCGGTGGCGGTCGCCGCCGCTGCCTCCTCGCCCACGCCGCGGCCGGTGCCTGCGGGCTGTTGATCGCCGGGTCCGTCAGGCCTCAGTCGACGCGGCAGGCCGCGAGGTAGCGCAGCAGCGCCTCCTGCTGCTCCCACTGCAGCGACTCGAGCAGGTCGAGGTCCAACGGGTCCGGCGGCCCGGCCAGGGCGCCGCGGCGCGAGCACCCCCTTGGACGCCGCGAGGTAGGCGTCCAGCGCCCGCTCCCACGCGCCGAGAGCCAGGGCCGCTTCCCCGAGGTCCATGCCACGGTTCTACCGGACCGCCGGGCCGACCACCACGGCCGAACGACCTGCCGGCGTCAGCGGACCGCAGGAGCTTCCAGCCAGAGGTGCACGACCAGCTCGCGCAGCTCTGCCGCCGGAGGGCCGAGAGTCGGGGAGAACTGCCGTGCCAGCTCGCGACGGTCGCGCGGGCCGGGCACGCCGAACGCGAAGAGCAAGGACTGCTCGACGACCTGTTGGTGGTAGTTGAGCAGCCGCGCCAGCGCGTCCGCTGCGGGCGACTCCGGCCGCGACCGCACGGCTTCCCGAAGCTCGAAGTACCCCCCGACCACGGCACGGCCGCGCCGAGCCAGCTCGGCCGGCTTCTCCCCGGGCGCCTGACACGCGGCCATGACCCGTTCCGCCTCGGCCTGCAGGTCGACAGCCGACCAGGCCAGCTCCACGAGAGTGCCACCAGGCTGGTCGGTCCCCACGAATCCCGAGCATGCGCTCCCGGCACCGCTCCGGTCCATCCCGATCACCGCGACCCCATTCGTGCCGGCCCGCAGCCGGCGACCGGTGGACGTCGCAGCCTGGGGCGGTCACAGTCGATGCGTGAACGTCACCACCGCCGCGCAGCCGGCCGTCGATGCCTGACCGCACCCTGGTCCTCCTCCGACATGCCAAGTCCGACTGGTCGGGAGACGAGGACGACATCGACCGGCCACTGGCCAAGCGCGGCCGACGGCAGGCGCCGGAGGCAGGGCGGTGGCTGGCGGACCACGTCGCGCGGATCGACCTGGCAGTGGTGTCGCCGGCGCGGCGGGCTCGCAGCACCTGGGACCTGGTCGTCGCCGAGCTCGGGGCCGGCCCGCCGGTGCGCGTCGACGACCGGGTCTACGACGCGTCCGGCGGCGAGCTGCTCGCCGTCGTGCGGGAGCTGCCGGGCGACGTGCGGACCGCCGTCCTGGTAGGCCACAACCCGGGGCTGGAGGAGCTGGTCGCAGCGCTGACCGACGGCGCGACGGCGATGCCCACCTCGGCCCTCGCCGTGGTCGGGGTGACCGGGTCGTGGTCGTCCGCCGGGCGGTCGAATGCCGTGCTCCGGGCGTCCGGCCGGCCGCCCATGGGCTGAGCAGCGCGGCGCGGCTTCCCCGGTCGGTCGCCCGCCTCGGTCGAGTCGCGCGGCCGGCCGCTCGCGTTCAGGGCTTGACCGCGATGCGGCCGGAGCCCATCCGCAGCAGGAGCAGCCGCTCACCGGTCGCGTCGAGGAACTCGTCGACCGCCTTGCGCGCCCCCTGCCACCAGCCGTAGTCGTCCAGCAGCAGCACGCCGCCGGATACCAGGCGGGGGTAGAGCGTCTCCAGCTCGTGCCTGGTGGACGCGTACCAGTCGGTGTCCAGCCGGAGGATCGAGATCTGTTCGGGGGCCTGGCCGGGGACGGTGTCCTCGACGAGACCGGGCACGTAGTGGACGCGGGCGAGCGGGGTAGCCGACCTGCGACATGCCGGTGCGGACGTCGTCAAGAGTGGCGACCGCCCACACGTTCGCCGTCCTGCTGCTCGAAGCGAGCAGATCAGCCGCCGCCCTGCCGTCGTGCCGGCGATCGTCCTCGGTCGGCGGTGGCATTCCCTCGAACGTGTCGAAGAGGTACAGGTCGCGCGACGTGTCACCTGCGGCGATCAGCGTGCGGGCGACGGCCTGCATGCTGCCGCCGCGCCACACGCCGCACTCGACGATGTCGCCCGGGATCTGGTGCCGGGCGACGTACCGCACCGCGAGGATCAAAGCGTTGACCTTCTCCGGACCCGTCATGGTCCAGGCCCGGACAGCCTCGATGGTGCGGACCGCTTCGGCGTCGAAGTCCTTCGGCAGCGCCGGCGTCGCGCGTCGGTCAGGACCGGGTGCCGGCTCGGCGGGCTTCCTCGCGCGGTCGCCGCGGACCGGTCAGCCCTGCCGCCGCCCGCACCGCTGGGCGCAGCCCGCATCAGCCGGTAGCCGGTGGCGCGAACCAGGGTCGCATTGACCGACGCTCTTCCATGTCATGGCTGGGACGACCCTCTCTCGCGTCTCGTGCCCTGCGCCGGCGCCCGCAGCGCCACGCGCACTCCGCCTCCGTGCCCTGCGCAGCCGACGGGGCAGCGGGCGCCAGCTCATCGGGTAGTAGCGCCCCGGCCGCGGTACGACACGCGTCGCCCGGGCCCGCTCCGCGGCTTGCAGCAGCTCGGCTCCAGCGCACGCGAGCTGGTCGGTGCTGTAGGCCGCTGCCTTGACCCGGGCGGCAGTGCCGAGGCGACCGCGCAGCTGCTCGTCGGCCATCACCCGGGCGAGTGCCGCAGACAGGGCGGGGACGTCGTTCTCGGGCACCAGCAGGCCGTCGGTGCCGTCCTCGACGAGCTCCCGAGGGCCGGTCGGGCAGTCGAAGCTGACGATCGCCAAACCGCTGGCCATCGCCTCGAGCATCGCCATCGGCAAGCCTTCCCGACGCGAGCTCATGGCGAAGACCGACGCCCCGGCGAGCTCCGCCGCGACGTCCGGGACGAAGCCGGTGAGGCGGACCCGATCCGCCAACCCTCGCCGCTCGATCTGCTGCACCAGCTGCTGCCGCTGCTCGCCTCGCCCGACGATGGTCAGTGACCAGTCGGTATGTCCGAGCCGGCAACGTCACCGAACGCGTCGATCAACCGGTCGAACCCCTTCTGCGCGGTGAGCCGGCCCACGGCGACGACCGACCGGGCGGCCGGGTCGGAGCGCCGCGTGTCGTCGAGCGTCGACGCCGTTCGGGATCGCGGTGACCGGAGTCGCCTCGCGCAGCAGCCGGCGGTAGTCCTGGGCGTCTCGCTCGGTGAGCGTCACCACGCCGTCCAGCCGGGGGTAGTACGTCCTGATCGCTCTCCGCAGCCCCGGGCGGTGGCCGGCCAGCTGCATGTGCTCCTGGGCGATGCGCAGTCACCCTGGTGGGTGCCCAGCGGGCGATGGCGAGGTTGAGGCCCGGACGGGTGCCCATGACCGCCCCGGATTCGAGAGAGCGCAGGAAGCGCCACAGCGCAAGGTCGGACGCTGGGCTGAAGACCCGGTGGCGCACGTCCTTCGGGTGGACCAGCCGACTCGGGCAGCCGGGCCGCGAGGCGCGGCCAGCGCGCCTCGGTGTCCACGAGATAACGGACGCGCACCTGGGGCGACACCGGGAACGCAGGGCCGCTTCCGCGCGCATGCAGGCTCACGATCTCGACGTCGTGCAGCCGCGCCAACGCGTTGGCCTGGTGGATGACCGACCGCGCCGTTCCGGCGCCGGCGTTCACGCTCGCCACCAGGATCCGGACCTTCATCGTCCTCCTCGCCGCCGCCGGACTGCGGTCCGGGCAAGCCTTCCCGCCGGCGGGCGCCGAAACCTTGCCCCCGGCGTGCGGACCCGGGAGCGGCCGGTCAGCGAGCTCGAGCCGGGCGGTCGACGCGCGGCCAGCCGCACGATCGCAACCTGCGGGCCAGGAACCGGGCCTCGACCGGGTCGACCGAGAGCCGCCACCGCCACTTCACCGCCACCCACTGGGCGGTGTACTGGCAGCGCGTGGCGGCGCGTGGCGGCAACCACTGCTGCGGCTCGGCCGAGCCGCGGGCGGCGATCACCGTGCGGGTGGCGACGTTGAGGCTGGGCCGGTAGCCGAGGTCGTTGCGGAAGGTCCGCCGGGTGCGCGGCGCCCACGAGCGGGCGCCGGAGCTCCACGCCTCGGCCAGGGGTACCAGGGGCTCGACGCCGAGCCGGGCTCGGTCGGCTGTCGTGGCGGCGTCGTAGCTGGACCGCCAGCGACCCCCGGTGATGCGGCACACCCGCTGCAGCAGCGGCGGGCGCACGGCTTCGCCCAGCAGCACGGTGGCCGGGGTGGCGCAGCCGTCGCGGTCGATGTCGACCCAGCTGCCGAACCGACTGGCGGCATAGCCACGGCTGACCTCGTGACGCCTGGTGAGCCCACGCAGCAGGGCTCGGCTGGACACCCGGGCGGTGGCGCTGCGGGGCATGGTGCGGGCCACGCCGGCCGAGGCGGCCGAGACGTTCTGCGAGCTGTCCACCGCCTCGACCGTCCAGGTGTACCGGCGGCCTCCGACGAGTCCGGTGGCGAGGTAGGCCCGCGAGCCGACACCGACGCGTCCGACCACCTTGCCGTTGCGACGCACCCGGTAGCCGGACACGGTGCCGTAGGTGTCGCGGGACGGCGCCCACGACAGGTGCGCGCGGGCCGCCGTGACCGGCGAGACCCGCACCGCGGAAGGCACGGTCGGCGGCAGCGGGTCACCGGTGCTCTTGCAGCCGACGGTCCCGGTGTCGCGGGCGACACCGTCGCTGGTGAGGTAGCTGAACCGAGCGTCGTCGGGGCCGAGGTCCAGCACCAGGGCGCCTGGCAGGTCGGTGACCCGCGCGGCGATCCTCCGGTCCGCACCTCCGGCGGCGCTCACCTCCAGCCCGCCGGCCCCGGCGATCATCTCGGTGACGCCCCGCGGGTCCGGTGCACCGGTGCCGTTCATGGGGACCCACCGCTCGTAGTGGTGGGTGTGCCCGGTCAGCGCGAGGGTGACGCGGCGGGCCGCGAGCAGCGACCAGACGTGCGCCATGCTGGCGCGGCCGGTCCGGTTCGTGTCGGAGTAGCGCGGGTGGTGCATCGTGACGATCGTGCAGCGGGCTCGGTTGGCGCCGAGGTCCGCGGCGAGCCAGTCGTACTGAGCGGTTCCCGGCGCCAGCTGGCCGAACTCGTCGGTCGAGTCCAGCGTGACCACGTGCCAGCCGGCCACGTCGTAGCTGTAGTAGTGCGGGATGTTGTCCCAGTACTCGAAGTAGCCGGCACCGCCCGCCGTGAGGGGTTCGTGGTTGCCGATGGCGGGGTTCGTGATGCTGCGGAACTGGCCGATGCCGGACGGGTCGCCGTACCAGTTGTCGAACTCGTAGGGCGAGCCGCGGTCGTAGACGTCGCCCAGGTAGGTCAGCAGGTTCGGCTGCCAGGACGCCATCAGCCCGGCCATCTGCCGCTCGGTCGGCGACCCGGACGCCGCGTCGCCGACCGCGACCATCCGGAACCGCTGCCCCGGCGCCGGTGTGGTCCCGTGGCGCACCTGGAACACGGCCGGGTTGGGGGCCGCGGTGCCGGCGTCGGCGAGGGTCACCGGCGTCCGGTGCTCCCCGACGGAGCCGTCCACGAGCACGACCCGCACCAGCAGGTCACCCGCGCTGCTTCGCGCGCGCGCCGTGCGCCACGTGAAGCCGTAGCTGCCGTCGGGCTCCGGGTTCCGGTCGGTCAGCAGGTACTCGCCGCCGAGCCAGAACTCCACCCGTCGGACGGGTGGCGGCGGCACGGAGGCCACCGGGAAGTCGAGCCGTGCGACGACCGGCACCTGCCCGGCGAGCGTCACGACGCCCGTGGGCTGCTCGAGACAGACCCGCATCGTGAATCCCGGGGTCGCCGTGAGAGTGCACGGCTCAGCCGCCCGGGCAGGCGAAGCGGCGGTCACGGGCAGCGCCGACGCGACCAGGGCGAGCAGGACAGCGACCAGCGAGCGGCGCGGGCGAAGTGGTGCGATCGTCACGGGCGAATACTGACCGAGCGGCGACCGCGATGTGACCGAAATGGCGTGACCGTGACGAAAGCGGACACCGTGGTCGACCACGATTACGGTGAGGCCATGGCGCGCTACGTCATCGACGCCCCCACCCTGCTGCACCTCCTGGACGGCGACCTGGCCGTCGGTCGCGGCCATCAGCTGGTGGCGCCGAACTCGATCCGCTCCGAGGCCCTGCAGCTGTTGTTGCGCGACGTCCGAGACGGCACGCGCACCGAGAAGGCCGCCCTGGCGACCCACGAACGCGTCACGGAGCAGAAGATGCGGCTGCTCGGTGATCGAGTGTCCCGCGGCACGGCGTGGCAGATCGCCCGGCAGCACGACTGGGAGACGCTGCGCGACGCGGAGTACCTGGCGGTCGCCCGGCTGCAGGCCGACGCTCTGGTGACAGTTGATCCCGACCTGGCAGCCAAGGCCGACGGGGTCGTCGCGCTCGCTCCGATCGAGGCCCTGCTCGCGGACGAGTGACCACGGTGCGGCGGGCCGGCCGCTCCGACGCGTGGGCCGGCGGTCGATCAGGTCCCGGCGAGCCGCTCGACGACCGGGCCGAGCTGGTCGAGGTCGCCGATGAGGAACGACGAGATGCCGAGGCGCTCGCGCAGCTCGGTGAACTTCTCGGCGAACCGGTCCACGGACCCGATGAAGATGTGCGGTGAGTCGATGACCTCGGCCACGGTCAGCTCGATCCCGCTGCGCTCCCTCATCGCCGCGACGACCTTCTCGGCCTCACCGGTCAGGTCGTCGGTGACCGTGACGGGCCAGAACGAGGGGTACACGTTGAAGGTCAGCTCGTCGAACCGCTCACCGGCCGCCTGCCGCACCCAGCCGATCTTCTCCTCGGTGGCCGCCCAGGTGAACGACCGCGGGTCCGCCCGGCCACCGCGCAGGATCCGCGGCGCCAGGCCGACGGTCTGCGCCTCGCGTGCGGCCAGCTCCAGGGTGGTCCGGCCGCCACCGCCGATGAAGAACGGCGGGTGCGGTTGCTGCACCGGCTTGGGCTGGGCGTCGTAGTCGGTGATCGTGTAGTGCTCGCCGGCGAACGAGAACGGGCCGGGGCTCAGGCACCCCTTGATGACCGACACCGACTCCGCCAGCCGCGCCTGCCGGACCCGGATCGGGTCGAACGGCAGACCGATGGCGGCGTACTCGGACTCGTTCCACCCGGCGCCGATCGCCACGTCGAGCCGGCCCTCGGACAGGACGTCGAGCGTGGCCAGCTCCTGCGCGAGCACCGCAGGGTGGCGCAGGTCGTTGTTGTGCACGAAGGCGCTGAGCCGGATCCGTTCGGTGAGCGCGGCGACGACCGCCAGGTACGGCACCGGCGCGGGCTGGGCCACGAGGTGGTCCGGCAGCACGAACGTCGTGACGCCCACGGTCCTCGGCAGCGCGCGCCCGGTCGCCGAGCTCGCGTGCGCTCCTCGCGTCGAGCGCGTCAGCGAGGAACGTGAAGGGCTTCGTCATGCCCACGATGGTGCCGCCCGCCCGAGGATTTCACGTCACGGGTCCCGCGCGACGGGCGGTACTACGACGAACGTTCGATGGCATTCCGACGGCAGTGAGCGAATCGTGAGGATCACCCCAACGGGGCCAGAACTGCCAAGACGTCCGATTCGGAGGAATGGCCATGCGCAAGCTCGCCGCCATGGCGGTCGCCACCGCCACACTCGCTGTCGTCGGCCTCAACGCCGGTGTGGCCACGGCCAGCGGTGGCGGGTCGTCCGGCGGGTCGTCCGGCACCTGGCCGTCGGCCTACCCCCTCCCGACCGACCCCGGCACGCTGCTGTCACAGAGCTCGACGACGGCCTCGGTACGGTCGACCGACCAGGTCTTCGTCGTCACGGTCAAGCTGGACGACCTGTACGTCACGCAGAAGGGCTGCGTCTCCCGGCTGGCCGTCAACAAGCCGAGGGACTACCTCTGCTACAACCCGTCGACGAGGAAGACCGACGAGATCATCTTCCACTTCGCCGCCCTCGACCCGACCGCGGCTGATCCGTCCACCTCGCAGACAACCGCCTTCTACGTCAAGGGCTGACGCACTGCCAGAGCCGGTGGCAGCCTGTGTGCCGTGCCGGTAGTGACACTGCGCGAGATCACCGAGGACAACCGCGCCGCCGTGGAAGCGCTCGCAGTCACCGAGGAGCAGAGCCGCTACGTCGCCAGCGTCAGCAGGTCGTTGCTGGACGCGGAGGAGTACCCGGACGCGATGGCCTGGTACCGCGCGGTGTACGCGGACGACGAGCCCGTCGGATTCGTGATGATCAGCGACGGCATCACGGTCGACGACCCCTCCTACCTCGGTCCGTACTACCTCTGGCGGCTCCTGGTCGACCGCGGTTCCAGCAGCGGGGATACGGGACCGCCGCCCTCGACCTCGTCGTCAAGCACGTCCGCACGCGGCCCGACGCCCGCACGCTGCTCGTCTCGCACGTCGTCGGCCCGACGTCACCCGTCGGCTTCTACCAGCGGTACGGCTTCCGGCTCACCGGAGCCGAGCACGAGGGCGAGCCCGTCCTCGAGCTCGACCTCTACCCGGCCTGATCCCCCACGGAGCCCGCGGTCGGCTGGCTCTGTCGGCGCGCGGTCGCGCTGTCTACCATCGGCGACATGTCCGGTGTGCAGCCGCCACAGACCATCCGGTTCTGCAAGGCCCCGGACGGCGTCCGGATCGCCTACGCCGTGCACGGCTCAGGTCCTCCGCTGCTCGTCTCGACCTGCTGGCTCAGCCAGCTGCAGTACGACTGGGAGAGTCCCGTCTGGCGCCACTTCCTGCGCGACCTCGGCCGGTTCGCGACGATCATCCGGTACGACGAGCGCGGCCACGGGCTCTCCGACTGGGAGGTCGACGACCACTCCCTGGAGGCGCGGATCGGCGACCTGGAGGCGGTCGCGGACGACGCCGGGTTCGACCGCTTCGCCCTGATGGCGATGTCGCAGGGCGGGCCACCCGCGATCGAGTACGCCGTCCGGCACCGAGAGCGTCTGACCAGGTTGATCTTCTACGGCAGCTCGGCGGCCCTCATGCACGACCCCACGCCCCAGGAGCAAGAGCTCTTCGACGTGTTCGACGAGATGGTGCGGGTCGGCTACGGGCGCGAGGACTCGGTGTTCCGCCGGGTGTTCACCTCGCTGATGATCCCCGGCGCCACCGAGGAGCAGATGCGCTGGCTCGACGACCTGCAGCGGGTGGCGACCTCGGCCGAGAACGCCTACGCCGCACGCCTCGGCCGCGCCCTGGCGGACACCCGGCACCTGCTCGCCGACCTCGACCTGCCCACCCTGGTCCTGCACAGCCGCGGCGACCAGGTGTCGGCCTTCAGGAAGGGCCGGTACCTCGCGGTCACCATCCCGGGGGCACGGCTGGTGACGCTGGAGAGCAACAACCACATCGTGCTGGGCGACGAGGTCGCCTGGCCCGTCTTCGTCCGCGAGGTGGAGGCCTTCCTGGCCCCGGACCGCGCCACGTCCTCGGCGACCGGGTCGGCCGGGTCGGCCGGGTCGGCCGAGGCGCTGTCGCCCCGCGAGCGCGAGGTCCTGTCGCTCGCGGCCACCGGGCTGGGCAACGACGAGATCGCGGCTGCCCTGCACCTGAGCGTCCGCACCGTGGAGCGCCACCTGCACAACTGCTACGCCAAGCTCGGCGTCGCAGGGCGCTCGGCGCGCGCGGCGGCGGTGTCGCAGCTGCTGGCCGCTCGCTGACCCAGCCGGCTACGTAGTCCTACGTAGCCGCCGTCGCCGGTGGCTCGCCACAATGCGCGCCGGCACCGATGCCGGCCCCTGCCCGGCGTCCCTACCTTCAGGTCAGTCGCCGCGCACGTGGACCAGCTGATGCGTCCATCAGGCGACCAGCTCGTCACCACCCCCAGCGTTGCCCCCCGCAGCGCCCGGCCAGCCCGACCTGAGGACACCACCATGTGGCTCACGCCATCCGTTCCGGCCGGCCCTCGCGACCGACCACGACGTGGTCGTCGTCGGGTCTCGGGCCGCCGGAGCCGCGACCGCCTTGCACCTGGCCAGAGCCGGCCACGACGTCGTGCTCGTGGACCGCGCCCAGCTGCCGAGCGACACCGTGTCGACCCACTCGCTGGTCAGGGGTGGGGTCGTGCAGCTGTCGCGCTGGGGGCTGCTCGACGACGTGCTCGACAGCGGTGCACCGCCCGTCCGCAGCGTCCTCTTCCGGCGGTACGACGACGGGGCACCCGAGCCGCTCCGGCTCCCGGTCAAGGACAAGGCCGGCGTCGACATGATGCTCGCGCCGCGGCGCTACGTCCTCGACGCCATCCTCGCCGATGCCGCCGTCCGGGCGGGCGCCACGCTGCTGACCGGTACGACGGTCACCGACGTCGTCCGGGACGGGCGACGGGTGACCGGAGTCCTGGCCCGGGACGGCAGACGGCACCTACCGGCAGCTGACCGCTCGACTCGTGATCGGTGCCGACGGCGTCCGCTCCCGGATGGCGAGCCTGTTCGGCGCGCCGGTGCGAGCGGCGTACGAGCCCAGCGGCACCTGCCTCTACACCTACGTCGGCGGGGTCGACTGGGACGGCTTCGAGTTCCACCTCGGGCACGAGGCCTTCGCCGGGGTGTTCCCCACCCACCACGGCGAGGCCGCGGTCTGGCTGATCCGCCCCAGTGCCCGGCTCGCGCCGGTGCTCAGCTCCGGTGCCCACCGGACCGCGGCGTGGCTACAGGCCCTGCGGACCAGCGCGCCGGACCTGGCGCAGCTCGTCGACGGCGGCACCATCACCGCACCGCTGCGGGGGTCGGTCGGCCTGCCGAACCAGGTACGTCGGGCCGCCGGGCCGGGGTGGGCGCTGGTCGGGGACGCGGGGTACCACCGGGACCCGATCTCCGGCCACGGTCTCACCGACGCCTTCCGCGACGCAGAGCTGCTCGCGGAGGCGGCCGACGTGGTGCTGCGCGGCGTCGCGGACGAGGACGTCGCGATGCCGGCCTACGAGCAGCAGCGCGACGACGCGATCCGGGACACGTTCCGGCTCACCCGTGCGCTGGCCGCCTTTCCTGCGCCGGAGCGGTTCGCCGAGCTGCAGAGCGAGCTCAGCCGCGCGCTCGACGTCGAGGCCCGACAGCTGGCCGCCCGGCCGCATCTCGCCGTCGCGATCCCGGTCTGCTGACCGCAGCCGCCCCGCACACCCGAGCCCACCGGCACCCATCGACCAACACCACAGACGCATCACCCATCACCTATCACCCATCACGGAAGGCACCACCATGTCCATCACAGCTCAGCAGCACCTCAACGGCGTCGACACCGGCACGCTGTTCGCCACCATCGACGCGGTTCGCCAGCAGCCCGAGGCGGCGAAGTTCCAGTTCCGCACCGAGAGCGACTGGGTCTCGGGCACCCACTCCCGCGGCCGCTTCCCCGGCTTCTTCGGCGCCGGTCAGGAGCACGTCCACGCCGCGGAGACCGTGATCGAGGCCGACCACCCAGCCGTGCTGGTCGGCACCGACCAGGGACCCACTCCCGCCGAGCTGCTGCTCAACGCATTGGCGTCCTGCCTGATGGCGGGGCTGGGCAACATCGCCTCGGCCCGCGGTGTCGAGCTGCACGGCGTCCGGTGCAAGGTCGAGGGAGACATCGACCTGCGCGGCATCCTCGGCATCGACCCGACCGTTCGCAACGGGTTCGACGACATCCGGGTCACCTTCGAGATCGACGGCGACGCCGACGCCGAGACGCTGGAGTCGTTGGTGCGACAGTCCCGGGCCCGCTCCGCTGTCTTCGACGTGCTGACCCACGGCACCGCGGTCGACGTCCAGGTCGTCCGGGCCGGCGGGTGACCAACGCTGGTCACAGGTGCCGGAACGGCTCCGGGACGTACCCGGCCAGCGTTTCGTGCCATGCCGGCGGCAGCGCCTGCGCGACTGCCATCGGGTCGGCGCCCTGCGGCACCCCGAGCTACCAGGGCTCGGGACCGCAGGGCCCGGTCAGCGCCGGCTGGTCCGCGTCGAGCAACTGCCGATCGCGAAGGTGAACCTTGACCAGCCAGACCTTGGTGGGCCATGGCGCGGGGAAACGGCATCGCGCGCCGATGCCAGGGGGCGCTCCGATGCCGATGCGCCGTCGTGAGGACAGCCACTCGAGGTGCGGGCCGCGACGTGAGGAATGCTCGAAGACGTGGGCCGGACAGCGATGAGTCCCAGCGCGTTGCCAGGTCTTCAGGGACATCCACCTCCTGCAAACGAACCTGGAGACACCGTGAAGCTGTTGCTCACGTCTGGCGGCGTCACGAACCCCAGCATCCACACGGCGCTCGTGCAGCTCCTCGGCAAGCCGATCGCGGACTGCCACGCCCTCTGCGTGCCGACAGCACAGTGGGGCCACCCGATGTGCGGTCCGGCATCGGTGCGGGGCTTCATCGCCAGCGAGCCCGACTTCCGTCATCTGTCCGGCTTGGGCTGGGCGTCGCTCGGCGTCCTCGAGCTCACCGCACTGCCCACCATCGGCGCCGAGCGCTGGGTGCCGTGGGTCCGCGACGCCGACGTGCTGCTTGTCGACGGCGGCGACGCGACGTACCTGTGCCACTGGATGCGTGAGTCCGGGCTGGCGGACCTGCTGCCGTCGCTGCCCGACAAGGTCTGGGTGGGGGTGAGCGCAGGGAGCATGGTGATGACGCCGCGGATCGGTGCGGACTTCGTCCAGTGGCCGTCGGCGCCGGACGACCGCACGCTGGGGGTCGTGGACTTCTCGATCTTCCCGCACCTGAACGCCTTTCCCACGAACACCTTGGCCGAGGCCGAGCGGTGGGCCGCAGACATCGGCGTCCCGGCCTACGCCATCGACGAGCAGACGGCCGTCAAGGTCGTCGAGGGCGCCGTCGAGGTCGTGTCCGAAGGTGAGTGGAGGCAGTTCCGCTCATAGGTGGGCGTCATTCGTGAGGCCTGCCGTTGGCGTGACTCCGTCGACCGCGAGGTTGTCGCATGGCGGACGGCCTGTTCGTAGCACTGGTGACGGGCGGCTCACCAGAGCGCCGACACGACCGCAGGAGATGACACAGATGCAGCATCCGGAGACCGTCGCCCGCCGTCTCTTCGAGCTCACCGAGCCGATCTCCCTGGTCAACTTCTTCTCTCCGGAGCCCAACGACTCGATGGCGGCACTCGGCCTCCGCACCTACTGGGACGGCTACTTCGCGGGACGCTCTGCGCCGCTCGGCCGGGTACCGGCCGAGGTCGTGCACGCAGCCTTCTACAACTTCGCCGACGGTGAGGTGGCCCGCCACATCCCCAAGGTCTGGGACACGACCACCCCCGAGGCGGCGCACGCCGCGCGTGAGCAGGGCTGCGTGGCAGCGCTGCGACGGATTCTCGGCGACCTCGTCGAGACTCCCGGGCTGGCGCGCGCCGCCGAGCTGCTCGCCGAGGCATCGACCAATGCGCCGACCGAGGGACGAGTCATGTACGCCGGGCTCCGCGCGCTCCCGATGCCAGAGGAGCCCGTGGCCCGGCTCTGGCACGCGGCCAACATGCTCCGCGAGCACCGCGGGGACGGCCACATCGCTGCGCTCGTCTCCGAGCGGATCGGCGGGACCGAGGCCCACGTGCTCAGCGCCCTCGCCAGCGGCATCTACCCGGCGGAGTCGTTCGGCCGGATCCACCACCTCCCCAAGGCCCGCCTGGCCGAGGTCATGGACGGGCTTGCGCGACCGCGGCCTGCTCGATGCCTCCGGTCGCTTCACCGACGCCGGCCGCACGACCAAGGAGCGGATCGAGTCACTGACCGACGCTCTCGCAGCAGCTCCCTACGACGCGCTGCAGCCGCTGGCGCTCGACCAGCTCATCACCTTGCTCCAGCCCATCTCCAGCAGGCTCGAGGCCACCGGGTCGGCGTAGGCGGTGACCGGCTCCGTGACCAGGCGGCCTGGAGACCACGTCGGCGACATCCCGACAAGGCTC
>CAWBMM010000018.1:0-83436 GCA_963789855.1 uncultured Actinomycetota bacterium | reverse complement strand
CGCCGACCAGCGCGGCCGCGGACATCGAGCGGCCACCTCGACGAGCTCGCCGCCCGCCTCTCCCAGCGCCGCACCCAGACCCTCGCCACCCGCCAGCTGCCCCGCACCCAGCCCGGCCGCTGGCAGACCAGCCGCACCACCCAACCCGACCAACGACGCATCGAAGGGATCTCCCGATGACCGTTCCCATCCTCCTCACGCCCACAGAAGCAGCCGACACCCTGGGTATCGGCCGCTCCAAGCTGTACGAACTCATGCAGGCAGGTGTCGTCGAGTCGGTGCGCATCGGGAGCTGTCGCCGTATCCCGGTCGACGCGCTGTCCGATCTCGTGGCTCGACTGCGCGCGAAGTCGAGTCCCTGGCCGTCGGCCGCCGAGCTCCACCCAGACTCGGAGACGGATCGCGCCGCAGATATGTAGGAGGTTCCGATGCGGAGGCGAGGTCCCGGCGAGGGGTCGATCTTCAAAGACCCGCGGACCGGACGCTGGCGAGCGCTCCTCGACGTGGGGGAGGACGCAGCCGGTCGCCGGCGCCGCAGGAAGGTGTCCGGCCGCACTCGCGGCGAGGTCGCTGCCAAGCTGCGCGAGCTGCAGCGGGACTTCGAGGACGGAGTCTCCTCGACCGGGCGCCAGGTGACCGTCGCCGTGTTGAGCGAAGACTGGCTGCGCCATCGCAGCGGCGAGCTCGCGGGAACCACGCTCGACATCCGCGAGTGGGCAGTGCGACAGCACCTCGTCCCGTCATTGGGGGCACGGCGAGTCCGTGAGCTGACGGCCGACGACGTTGCCCGGTTCCTGCAGGACAAGGCAGCCGCGGGCTACGCGCACGCCACCCTCGGCAAGTTCCGCGCGGTCCTGATCCAGGTACTCCGGCACGCCGAGCGGCAGGGGCTGGTCGCCCGCAACGTCGCAGCGCTCGTCCCCACCCCGGCGGGACCACGCACACACGGCCGCTCGCTGACGGTCGAGCAGGCGCACACCCTCCTTGCGTCATCGCAAGGCCACCCGCTGGAGGCAGCGATCACGGTCGCACTCACCTGCGGATTGAGACCGGGGGAGCTGCTGGCGCTGCGGTGGCGGGATGTCGACCTCGACAAAGATCTCCTGCGGGTCGAGCAGGCCGTGGTTCGGGTCGGTGGACGGATTGAGCTCGGTCCCACCAAGACCCCGGCGTCGAGGCGCCAGCTCCGGCTGCCTCGCGCGACCGTGGAGGTTCTCCGGCAACACCGCGCGCGCCAGGACGCGCAGCGCGAGGTACTGGGGGAGCACTGGCAGGAATCCGGCCTGGTCTTCACGACCGGGTTCGGCACTCTCCTCGACCCCGCGAACCTGCGTCGGAGCCTGCGTCAGGTCACCGAACGCGCCGGGCTCGGCCGCTGGCACCCGCACGAGCTGCGCCACAGCGCGGCCAGCCTGCTGTCCGCCGCCGGCGTGCCGCTCGAGGAGGTCGCAGACGTCCTCGGACACATGAGTACGCGGGTGACCTCGAGCACGTACCGGCACCTCACCAGGTCGACGGTTGACGCCGCCGCGGCCCCGATGGATCGGCTGTTCGGGCCGCCGGAACGTCGGTGAGCCGACACGCTGTGGCTACCAGTTTGGCTACCAGCGGTCATCAAGTGATCTTGTCGAGAGACGGACACCCCCTCTGACCTGGGGTTTTGTGGTGGGCGATACAGGACTTGAACCTGTGACCTCTTCCGTGTCAGGGAAGCGCGCTAGCCAGACTGCGCCAATCGCCCGTGCAGGGTGTAGCTCGAGGTGGAGACGGGATTTGAACCCGTGTAGACGGCTTTGCAGGCCGTTGCCTCGCCTCTCGGCCACTCCACCGAATGAGGCCGGAGCCTCGAGTACATCCGAGCGGACGACGGGATTCGAACCCGCGACCCTCACCTTGGCAAGGTGATGCTCTACCAACTGAGCCACGTCCGCGCGACGTCGCGGGCAGCCTGGCGACCGCCCCGTCGTGCTTGAGAGACCATAGCCGATCGCCGACGGCCCGACCAAAGCGGGCCGCGACGCCGACCGGGGCTCCGCGGGCCGGCCGACCCCACTAGGTTGCCCGGCATGCGGACAGTGACGGTCACCGGAGACGCCCTCGACCTCGACGACCTGGTGGCGGTGGCGCGCGGCCAGGCGGACGCCGTCCTCGGGCCGGACGTGGCCGCCCGGATGGCGCCCAGCCGGGCGGTCGTCGCCGACGCGGTCGAGCGCGACAAGGTCATGTACGGCATCACCACCGGCTTCGGGGCCCTGGCCAACACCCACGTCGGCCGCGCCGACCTGGAGCGCATGCAGCTCGCGCTCATCCGCTCGCACAGCGCCGGGGTCGGCACGCCGCTGCCGGACGACGTCGTCCGCGGCCTGCTGCTGCTGCGGGCGCGGACCCTCACCGGCGGCTACTCCGGGGTGCGGGTCGAGCTGCCCGCCAAGCTGCTCGAGCTGCTGCAGCACGACCTGCTGCCCGTCATCCCCGGCAAGGGCTCGGTCGGTGCCTCCGGCGACCTCGCCCAGCTCGCCCACCTGGCCCTGCCGCTCGTCGGCGAGGGCCGGCTGCGCCGCCGGGGCGACGCCGACCTGCGCGGCCACCCCAGCGCGGAGCTGCTGGCCGAGGCCGGCATCGAGCCGCTGGTCCTCGCGGCCAAGGAAGGGCTGTCGCCTGATCAACGGCACCGAGCCGATGCAGGTCATGCTCGCGATCGCGATCGACGACATCGGCCTGCTGCTGAAGGTGGCCGACATCGCGGCGGCGATGAGCGTGGAGTCGCTGCTGGGCACCGACCGGCCGTACGACGAGCGGGTGCAGGTCATCCGGCCGCACCCGGGGCAGCTCGCGAGCGCCGGCAACCTGCGGCGGCTGCTGGCGGGCAGCCCGCTGATCGCCAGCCACCGGGAGAGCGACCACGCGGTGCAGGACTCCTACTGCCTGCGCTGCGCCCCGCAGGTGCACGGTGCGGTGCGCGACGTCTACGCGCACGCCCGGCGGGTCCTCGACATCGAGCTCGGCTCGATCGTCGACAACCCGGTCATCGTCCCGGACGGCGAGGTGATGTCGACGGGCAACTTCCACGGCGAGCCGCTGGCCTTCGCCGGCGACATGCTGGCGATCGCGATCTCCGAGCTGGCGAGCATCTCCGAGCGGCGCACCGACCGGATGCTCGACCCGGCGTTCAGCCGTGACCTGCCCGCCGTTCCTCGCCAGGGACCCGGGCACCAACTCCGGCCTGATGATCGCGCAGTACACCGCGGCGTCCCTGGTCAGCGAGAACAAGGTTCTCGCGCACCCCTCCAGCGTCGACACGATCCCCACCTCGGGCAACCAGGAGGACCACGTGTCGATGGGCTGGACCTCGATGCGCAAGCTGCGCGAGATCGTGCGCGAACGTCCGCGCCGTGCTGTCGGTCGAGATCCTCGCGGCGGCGCAGGCCCTGGACTTCCGGGCCGCAGCTCGCCTCGCCCGGTGCGGCCAGCGCCGCCGTGCACGACCGGCTGCGCCGCGACGTCCCCACCATGGACGAGGACCGCCACGTCTCCGACCAGCTGGTCGCGGTCGACGCCATGCTGCGCGAGCTGGTCGGGGCCGCCGAGGCGGCGGTCGGTGTCCTGGACTGAGCCGCACGCGTGGTTCGGCGGCCTGCTCGCCACCGGGCTCGCCGAGACGACCGACGACCCCGGCGCCCTGGACACCGGCGGCTGGTGGGCCGTCGTGGTCACCTACGAGGGCCGGGTGGTCTGCGCCCGCTTCGACGACGTCCGACGGGCCGCCCTGCCGCCGGCGCCGTGGCACGGTCTGCCAGCCGAGTCGTGGTCGTCGTCGCTGACTCGCGAGGAGTACGTCGAGGGCGTGCACCGCATCCGCGTCGGGAATCGCCGCCGGGGACTACTACCAGGTCAACCTCTGCCGGGTGCTGTCGGCGCCGCTGATGCCGGCCGCCGACCTGCGCGGCCTGGCCGGGCTGCTCGCCGGCGGCAACCCGGCGCCGTACGCCGGTGTCGTGCACGTCCCGGGCGCCGAGCTCGACGTGGTGTCAGCCTCGCCGGAGCTGTTCCTGCGCCGTGACGGGGGACATCGTCACCTCGGGTCCGATCAAGGGCACCGCGCGGACCGCGGACGGCCTCACCGCGAAGGACCGCGCCGAGAACGTCATGATCGTCGACCTGATGCGCAACGACCTCGGACGGGTGGCGGCGACGGGCTCGGTGACGGTGCCCGCGCTCAACGCCGTGGAGGAGCACCCCGGGCTGGTGCACCTCGTCTCGACCGTCCAGGCCCGGCTGCGCAGCGGCGTGGGCTGGGCCGACCTGCTCGCCGCGACCTTCCCGCCCGGTTCGGTGACCGGCGCGCCCAAGTCCAGCGCGCGGGCCGCGATCGCCGCCCTCGAGACGGTGCCGCGCGGCCCGTACTGCGGTGCGGTCGGCTGGGTCGACGCGGACCGGCGACGTGCCACCCTGGCGGTCGGCATCCGGACCTTCTGGGCCCAGGCGGGCTCCCTGCACCTCGGGACGGGCGCCGGCATCACCTGGGGCTCGGACCCGGACCGGGAGTGGGACGAGACCGAGCTGAAGGCACGACGGCTGCGCGCGGTGGCCGCGAGGAGCAGCGATCGACGGTGAGGACGAAGCGATGAAGGTGTGGCTCAACGGCTCGGTCGTCGAGCCGACGAGGCTCGGGTGTCGGTGTTCGACCACGGCCTCACGGTCGGCGACGGGGTCTTCGAGACCGCGAAGCTGGTCGGCGGCGTGCCGTTCGCACTGACCCGGCACCTCGACCGGCTGGCCGTCTCGGCCCGCGGTCTCGGGCTCACGCCGCCGTCCGACGCCGAGCTGCGGGCCGCCGTCGACGCGGTGCTCGACGCCAACGCGGCCCAGCTCCACCTCCCGCTCCGGCTGCGGCTCACGCTCACCGGCGGCCCGAGCCCGCTGGGGTCCGACCGCGGCGCCGCCGGGCAGACCTTCGTCGTCGCCCTCGCGCCGATGACCGCCTGGGCGCCGACGGCCAAGGTCGTGGTCGTGCCCTGGCCGCGCAACGAGCGGGCCGCGACGGCCGGGTTGAAGACGACGTCGTACGCCGACAACGTGGTGGCACTGGCGCACGCCAAGGCCCGCGGCGCGACCGAGGCGCTGTTCGCGAACACGGTGGGGATGCTCTGCGAGGGCACCGGCTCCAACGTGTTCCTGGTGCTCGACGGCGAGCTGGTGACGCCGTCGCTGGCCTCGGGCTGCCTGGCCGGGGTGACCCGGGCCCTGCTCCTGGAGTGGACCGGCGCGGTCGAGCGCGACGTCCCGCTGGGCGCGCTGCTGGAGGCCTCCGAGGTCTTCGTCAGCTCGTCGACCCGGGACGTGCAGGGCGTGCACGCGGTGGGCGACGACGAGTACGCCGACGCCCCGGGCCCGCTGACCCGGCAGGCCGCGGCGGACTTCACCGAGCGCGCCGCCGCCGACCTCGACCCGTAGCAGCCGGCCGCCGGCCAGCCGGTCAGCGGGCGAGCCGCGTCAGCCGGCGATCCCGTCAGCCGGTGGCGCGGTGCCGGGCGCCTCGACCGCCCGGCGCGATCTGGGCGAGCAGGCCGAGCCCGTCGAACTCGGTCCACTCCTCGGCGATCCGGCGGCCGGCGAACCGGAAGATGGTGATCCCGGTGACGTCGACCTGGGTCCCGCTCGCCGGCACGCCCAGCAGGCCTCCCCGGTGCACGGCGCGGCCTCGCCAGCGGCAGGCGACCAGGTCGCCGTCCTCGAGCACCTGCTCGATGGTCAGGCTCGCGTCGTGCAGGGTGCTGGTGAGCAGCAGAGCGCGGTCCCGCAGCCCGGCCCGCCCCGGTGGCTTGCCCTCGAGCTGGCTGTGGAAGACGAAGTCCTCGGTGAAGTAGGCCTCCATGACCGGCACCTCGCCGTCGGCCAGCGCCATGAGGGCCCGTCGCGCCACGTCGGTCCGCTTCGACATCGGTTCTCCCTAGATCACCAGGGAACTACCCGGATCGTTCGCGGTCAACGGGCAGCGAGCTGCCGTCCCACGAGGTCGAGCGACAGGTCCGAGGCCGACGACCACATCTCCACCAGCAGCGCGTCGGTGAACCGGAGCACCAGCACGATCGTCATCCGGCCGGTGGCGGAGACCGGCTCGGCCGCCGTCGGGCGTCGGACGGCGGTCAGCTCGGCCCGCGCGAGCACCGTGGACTCCTCGGAGTGCAGGACGTCGATCCGGACGTGGCTCTCGGGCAGCGCGGCGCACAGCGTCATCGCCCGCTCCCGGACCCCTGGCCACCCGGCCGGCTGGCCGGGCTGGGCGGAGTGGTCGACGACGTCCGGCGCGACGAGCGGCTGCAGGGCCAGGACGTCCCCGCGTGGCCATCGCCTGCACCACCGCCTCGGCGAGGGCTGCCGACACCCGAGCGGGGCTCATCGCGGTCGGGCCTCCTGCACGCTCGGGGTCGAGCCCTTATTGGACCGGATGCGGAGCCGCCGGACCATGGGCCGCTCGCACCGTCCTGCTGACCGATGCACCGGGTCAGCACCTGGCCGAACGGCCTAGGGTGCGAGCATGCGAGGAGCCCGACCAGTCCGTGCCCCGCGCGGCACCGAGATGTCCTGCCGGTCCTGGGGCGCCGAGGCCGCGTTGCGGATGCTGCACAACAACCTCGACCCGGAGGTGGCCGAGCAGCCGGACGACCTGGTCGTCTACGGCGGCAACGGGCGGGCCGCCCGGTCGTGGGAGGCGTTCGACTCGATCGTGGCAACGCTTCGGTCGATGGCGCCGGACGACACGCTGCTGGTGCAGTCGGGCAAGCCGGTCGGGGTCGTGCGCACCCACGAGGGCGCCCCCCGGGTGCTCATCGCCAACTCGCTGCTGGTGCCGCGGTGGGCGACCCCCGAGCACTTCCGCGAGCTCGAGGACAAGGGCCTGATGATGTACGGCCAGATGACGGCCGGCTCGTGGATCTACATCGGCACCCAGGGCATCCTGCAGGGCACGTACGCGACGTTCACCGAGGTGGCCAACCAGCACTTCGGCGGCACGTTGGCAGGCACCATCACCCTGACCGGCGGGCTCGGCGGCATGGGCGGCGCGCAGCCGCTCGCGGTCACCGGCAACGGCGGTGCCGCCCTGTGCATCGAGGTCGACCCGTGGCGGGCCCAGCGGCGGCTGGAGCACGGCTACCTCGACGAGATCGCCGACTCGCTGGACGACGGCATCGCGCGGGTCGAGGCCGCCAAGCGCGAGCGCCGGGCCCTCTCGGTCGCGGTCGTGGCCAACTGTGCCGACGTGCTGCCCGACCTGGTCGCTCGCGGCTGGGTGCCCGACGTCGTCACCGACCAGACCTCGGCCCACGACGCGCTCAACGGCTACGTGCCGCACGGCATGTCGCTCGACGATGCCCTGGAGCTGCGGTCGGCCAAGCCCTCGGAGTACGTCGAGCGAGCCCGCGAGTCGATGGCGGTCCACTGCCGGGCGATGGTCGACCTGCAGCGGCTCGGCGCCGTCGTCTTCGACTACGGGAACGGGCTGCGCGGGCAGGCCCAGGACATGGGCTTCGCCGACGCCTTCGCCTATCCCGGCTTCGTGCTCGCCTACATCCGGCCGCTGTTCGCCCGGGGCGCGGGGCCGTTCCGGTGGGCCTGCCTGTCCGGCTCGGCGGCCGACCTCGCTGCCACCGACCAGGCGGTGCTGGCGGCGTTCCCGGACGACGACAACCTGCAGCGCTGGGTCCGGTTCGCCGCGGAGAAGGTCAAGGGCCAGGGGCTGCCGTCCCGGATCTGCTGGCTGGGCTACGGCGAGCGGCATGTCGCCGGGCAGGCCTTCAACGACCTGGTCGCCTCGGGGGCGGTGTCGGCTCCGGTCGCGATCGGTCGCGACCACCTGGACGCCGGGTCGGTCGCGTCGCCGGAGCGCGAGACCGAGGGGATGAAGGACGGCACCGACGCGGTGGCCGACTGGCCGATCCTCAACGCGCTGCTCAACACGGCGTCCGGCGCAACCTGGGTGTCGGTGCACCACGGCGGGGGAGTCGGGATCGGCAAGTCGATCCACGCCGGTGTGGTGGTCGTCGCCGACGGCACCGACTCGGCGTACGACAAGGTCACCCGGGTGCTCACCAACGACCCCGGCACCGGGGTGCTCCGGCACGCCGACGCCGGGTACGAGATCGCCGAGCGCACCGCCCGCGAGGTCGGCATCCGGGTCCCGATGCTCGACGGCACCCACGCCCCGGCCTGGCAGCCTCCGTCCTGACGCCGCCGGTTCGCCGGCGGTCGGGTCAGCCGGTGCGCCGGCGGGCGCGGTAGGCGGCGACGTGCAGGCGGTTGCCGCAGGTGCGGCTGTCGCAGTAGCGCTTGGAGCGGTTGCGCGACAGGTCCACCAGCACCCGGTCGCAGTCCGGCGCGGCGCAGGTCGCCAGCCGGGACCGCTCGCCGGCGGCGATCACGAACGCCAGGGCCATGCCGCAGTCGGCCGCCAGGTGCTCGGCCAGCCGGGCTCCCGGCGCGTAGTAGTGCATGTGCAGCGGCCAGCCGTCGTGGTCGGTGAGCCGGGGCGTGGTGCGCGCGTCGGCGACCAGGTCGTTGACCAGCCGTACGGCGGCCGCCTCGTCCTCGGCGGCGTAGACCGCGCGCAGCCGGTCCCGCAGCCGCAGGACGGCGGCCAGGTCGTCCGCGGTCAGCGGGCCGGCCTCGGAGATCTCGCGCCGCTCGACCATCGCCCGGAGGGCAGGGACGCCGGGGAGCCCCTCCTCACCGGCGAGGTCCGGGGCGCTGTTGACCAGGTCGACGACCGTGGCCAGCGCGCACGCCGTGTCGTGACCGACGTCCACCGGTCAGCACCCGCTGCTAGGGTTCGCCATGACAGCAGCGTAACCGACAGACGCTCCTGACGCATGGTGGACACGGTCGGCCGCCCGGGAGCCGGAGAGAGGTGCGCACGTGGCGCTGACCGACCGGCCGACGGTGGCCGCCGCGGCCGGTGCCGCCTGCATCGCCAGCTCGGCCACCCTGGTCCGGCTCGCCGACGTCGAGCCCGCCACCGCCGCCGCCTTCCGCTGCCTCTACGCACTGCCGGTCCTGGGTCTGCTGCTGGTGCGCGAGGACCGGCGCTACGGCACGCGCCCGGCCCGCGACCGGTGGCTTGCCGCGCTCGCCGGCGTCTTCTTCGCGATCGACCTCGTGCTCTGGCACCACGCGATCGCCGCGGTCGGCGCCGGCATCGCCACGGTGCTGGGCAACCTGCAGGTCGTCGTCGTGGGCTTCCTCGCCTGGTGGCTGCTGGGCGAGCGACCGAGCCGGCGGCTCGTCCTCGCGGTGCCCGTCGTGCTCTTCGGCGTCGTCCTCATCTCGGGCGTCGTCGGCGCGGGCGCGTACGGCGACAACCCGACCCTCGGTGTCGTCTTCGGCGTCGGCACATCGGTGGCCTACGCGATCTTCCTGCTGCTGCTGCGACAGGGGTCCCACGACCTCCGGCGGTCGGTCGGGCCGCTGTTCGACGCCACCGTCGTCGCGGCCGTCGTCAGCATCGCTCTCGGCCCGGTCTCGGGCGGCGTCGACCTGGTGCCGAGCTGGCCGTCGGCGGGCTGGCTCGTGCTGCTGGCGCTCACCTCGCAGGTCGTCGGCTGGCTGCTCATCGTCGTCTCGCTGCCGCGGGTGCCTGCCGCGCTGACCTCGGTGATCCTGCTCCTGCAGCCGGTCGCGTCGGTCGCGCTCGCCTCGGTGGTGCTCGACGAGCGCCCGTCGCCCGTGCAGCTGCTCGGTTGTGTCATCGTGCTGGCCGGCGTGGTCGCCGCCACCGCGGGCCGCCGCGAGCGCGCTCCCACAGCGGTCCCGGCCGAGGAGGTCCCGTCGTGGACGACCTGACCCTGCGGCACGCCGGCCGGCTGCTCACCATGGCGGGCGATCCGCTGGCCGACGCGGCGGTCGTCGTGCGCGCCGGCCGGGTCGCCTGGACCGGCCCCGACCGCGACCTGCCGGCCGACGCCCCCGAGCAGACGCTCGACGCCGGCGGCTCGTGCGTGGTCCCGGGCTTCGTCGACGCCCACACCCACCTGGTGTTCGCGGGCGTCCGGCGCGAGGAGTTCGTGGCGCGGCTGGCCGGCCGGACGTACGACGGCGGCGGCATCCGGACCACTGTCGAGGCGACCGCCGCGGCCTCCGACGACGAGCTGGTCGACCTGGCGGCCGGTCGGGCGGCGGCCGCGCTGGCGCACGGCACGACGACGATGGAGGTCAAGTCGGGCTACGGGCTGACCGTCGACTCCGAGCTGCGTCTGCTGCGGCTCGTGGGCGAGCTGTCCCGCCGTACGCCCATCCGGCTCGAGGCCACCTACCTCGGCGCCCACGTCGTCCCGGCCGGCCGGGACCGGGACGACTACGTCGCGGAGGTCGTCGCGACCCTGCCGCAGGCGGCGGCCGCCGGCGCGCGCTGGGCCGACGTCTTCTGCGACCGGGGCGTCTTCACCGTGGAGGAGGCCCGGACCATCCTCACGGCGGCGCGCGAGCAAGGGCTGGGGCTGCGGCTGCACGCCGAGGAGATCGCCCGCACCGGCGCCGCCGCGCTGGCCGCCGAGCTCGGCTGTGCCAGCGCCGACCACCTGGAGCACGTCAGCACCGAGGACGCCGGGGCGATGGCCGCCGCCGCCGTGGTCGGCGTCCTGCTGCCGACCGTCACCCTGTCGCTGCGGTCGCAGGCCTGGGGGCACGCCACGGTCCTGCGCGAGGCCGGCGTCGAGCTGGCGCTCGCCACCGACTGCAACCCGGGCACCTCGTGGTGCGAGTCGATGCCCTACGCGATCCAGCTGGCCTGCCTGGCCATGGGCCTGTCGGTCGACGAGGCGTTCCGGGCCGCCACCCTCGGGGCCGCGCACTCGCTGCGCCGGGACGACGTCGGCCACCTCGGCGTGGGAGCGCACGGCGACCTGGCGGTGCTCGACGCGGAGCACGAGGCCGACGTCGTCGCGCACCTCGGTGGCCGCCCGGTGCGCGCCACCGTCGTCGGCGGTGCCCTGGTGAGTCACCTGTAGCGCTGCCCACACACAAGTGGGCAGGGCTACAGGTGGCCGACCGCCATGGCCACCGTCGTCGGCGGTGCCCTGTGAGTCACCTGTAGCGCTGCCCACACAGTGGGCAGGCTACGGTGGCCGACCATGGCACCTCGGTGGCCGCCCGGCGCGCGCCACCGTCGTCGGCGGCGCGCTCGTGGCCCACCACCACCAGCCGCCGTTCGGAGTACGGTCCCGGCTGTGTCGGCACGCGGGGTCAGGCACCGGTTCGCGGGGGCTGCGGGAGCCTTCGTCGACACCGCGCGCAGCCCTGACCTCCGGCGCGCCCAGCTCGCCTTCGCCGCGGCCTGGACCGCAGAGTGGGCCTTCACGGTGTCCCTCTCGGTCTACGCCTACCGGCAGGGCGGCGCGGCGGCGGTGGGAGCGGTCGCGCTGGGCCGGATGCTGCCCTCGGCCGTGGCGGCCCCGCTCCTCACGCCGTACGCCGACCGCTGGCCGCGGGACCGGGTCCTGGTGGGGGTGTCCGCCGTGCGTGGTGCCGCGACCGCGCTGGCTGCGCTGCTGGTGGCCCTCGGCGCGGCAGCCGTCTCGGTGTACGTCCTGGCCGCCGTGTCGACGGTGGCCGCGACCCTGTACCGGCCGGCCCACTCGGCGCTGCTGCCCTCGCTGTGCCGCAGCCCGCAGGAGCTCGCCGGAGCCAACGTGGTGCGCGGGCTGCTCGACTCGCTCGCCACCCTGGTCGGCCCGCTGCTGGCCGGCGTGCTGCTGGCGGTGGGCGACGTCGGCACGGCGTTCGCGGGGGCGGCCCTGGCGTCCGGCTGGTCGGCCGCCCTCATGCTGCGGGTGCACGCCCGGGTGCCGCTGCCGCGACCCGTTGCCCGGCGCCGAGTCGGTCCCGAGATCGCCGAGGGGGTGCGCGCCGTCCGCGGCGACCCGGGGCTGCGGCGGCTGGTGGGACTGACCATGGCCCAGACCTTCACCCGCGGGACCCTGACCGTCTTCACCGTGGTCGTCGCCCTCGACCTGCTCGACACCGGGGACGCCGGCGTGGCGGCGCTGACCGCGGCGGTCGGGGCGGGCGCCGTGCTCGGCTCGTTCGCCGCCGCGCTGCTGGTCGGCAGCCGGCGCCTCGCGCGGTGGTTCGGGGTGGGGGTGTCCCTGTGGGGGCTGCCCCTGGCGGCCGTCGCCGCTGACCTCGGGGAGCTGCCGACGCTGCTGCTGCTCGCGGTGGTCGGCATCGGGAACGCGCTCGTCGACGTCGGCCTCTTCACCCTGATGGCCCGGCTGGCACCCGATGCGGTGCTGGCCCGGGTCTTCGGGCTGCTGGAGTGCTTGATCGCGGTCGCCGTCGGGGTGGGCGCGATCGTCACGCCTGCGGCCATCGCGCTGCTGGGCCTGCAGTCCGCGCTGGTCGTGCTCGGGCTGGTGGGCCCGGTGTCGGTCGCCGCGTCGTGGGCCGGGCTGGCACGGCTGGACGACGGGATGGGAGTGCAGGACGACGCGATCGGGCTGCTCCGGGAGGTGCCGATGCTGCGCCCGCTCGCACTGCCGGCCATCGAGGCGATCGCGCGGGGCCTCGAGCCGGTCGCGGTGCCCGGCGGCCGCGCCGTGTTCAGCCAGGGCGACGAGGGCGATCGGTTCTTCGTCATCGAGAGTGGCGTCGCGGAGGTGGTCGGGGACGGCCGGGCCGTGGCCACCCTGGCGGCAGGGGAGGCGTTCGGCGAGATCGCGCTGCTGCGTCGGGTGCCGCGCACCGCGACCGTCCGGGCGGTCACCGACCTGCGGCTGCAGGCGCTGCGCGGCGACCGGTTCCGGTACGCCGTCGGCGGGGTCGCGGCCAGCTCGGAGGCGGCAGCGGCCCGGATCGACGACCTGCTCGACCGGTTCTCCCCGCAGTCGCCGGAACGGGCGGCGGACGGCTGACGGCCGACGGGGGTGAGGGCGTCAGGAGGCGAGCAGGGCCTCGATCGCGCGGTCGAGGTCGAGGTGCTGGTCCTCCTGGCCCTGGGCGCAGACGGTGTAGGTGCGGCCGAGGAAGTCGACGAGCGCCCGGGTCGGTGCCTGCAGCAGTGCCTCGCCGTCGGGTGAGGTGAGGCCGATGAACACGACCTCGGAGCCGGAGCTCCAGGAGGGCCAGACCCGGACGTCGCCGTCGCCGGTGGGCCGGTGCACCCCGAGGGTCAGCAGCTCGCGGGCGAAGACCCAGGAGACCCCTTCACCCTGGCCGGTGCGGAAGGTCGCATGAACGGCGTACGGGTCGGCGAGGTCGTAGTGCATGACCACCGGCAGCGAGATGCTGCCGTCGCCAGGAGCCACCAGCTGCACGGTCAGCTCACGGGTCACCGTGCTCGGTTCCCAGCCGTTCATGGTGTCTTCCTCCCGTCGAGCCGGTGATCCCACGTTCCCCCCTCGTGGACGGCGGAAAACCTGCCGACCCGATGGACCTGCCTGGTAACCGAAAGGTCCGCGTACGTTGTTACGGTCTCGGGGCGAGAGGGGTGCAGGTGGCCAGGCAGGTGCGCAGTGACCGCACGGTCCTCGACGACGTCGAGGACCGGCTCGGGTTCCGGGCGTTCTTCGCAAAGCACGCCTGGCTGGACCTGACCTACCGGATCGTCGTCGGCGTGCTCGGCGCCGTGATCGTGGTCATCGGGTTCGTCCTGATCCCGCTGCCCGGGCCGGGTTGGCTGATCGTCTTCGCCGGGCTGGCCCTGCTCGCCACCGAGTTCGCCTGGGCCGAGCGGCTGCTGACCTTCGCCCGCCGGAAGGTGCACGGCTGGACCCAGTGGGTGACCCGGCAGTCGTTGCTGGTCCGCGCGCTGATCGGGCTGCTCAGCCTGCTCGCCGTGGCGGCCGCGCTGTGGCTCTACGTCCAGGTCTACGGCGTGCCCGGCTGGCTGCCGTTCGGCTGACCCCGATCGGGTAAGGTGCTGCCTCGTTCGCCCGCCCGGTTCACGACGGGCACGGACGATTAGCTCAGTTGGTTAGAGCGCACGCTTCACACGCGTGAGGTCACTGGTTCGAGTCCAGTATCGTCCACCGGCTTTGTTCCCAGGTAGACCGTGTTGGTCGCCTCCCGGTCCTGCAGGGGGTTGGGGAACGTCACCACCCGAGCCACGCACGTCCACGAGGACTGTCGTGAGCAGGTCGGTGTACTCCTCGTCCGGCGGGTCGTTCGACCAGAGGGCGAAGACGCCGCCCGGCTGCAGCTGCTCGGCGAGGCGCCGCAGCCCGGCCGCCGAGTAGAAGCCGGCGTGGCCGGGGTCCAGCAGGTGCCGGGGCGAGTGGTCGATGTCGACGACGACCGCGTCGAAGCGCCGGTGCGGTGACGCCGGGTCCAGCCCGGTCGCCGAGTCGGCCAGCGCGAAGAAGTCGCCGTGCACCAGCCGACACCGCGGGTCGGTCGTCAACGCCTCGGCCGCCGGCACGAGGTGGCGTCGGTGCCAGTCGACGACCTCGGCGAGGGCGTCCACCACGACGAGCGAGCGCACCTCCGGGTGCTCGAGCACCGCCCGCGCGGTGTAGCCGAGCCCGAGCCCGCCGACGACGACGTCGAGCGCTCGCCCGGCCAGTCGGGCCAGTGCCAGCCGCGCCAGCTGGACCTCGCCCTCGACGAACAGGCTCGACATCAGGAACTCCTCGCCGAGCTTGACCTCGTAGACATCGGCGCCGGAGAGCGGGTCGCGGCGGCGCCGGAGGGTCAGCTCGCCCAGGCGGGTCGGGCGCCAGTCCAGCTCTTCGATGCGCTTCGCCATCGGACCTCCCGGGTCGGGTCACTGTGCCATGCCGGGCGGCGGGTCCGGTCGTAGAGTGACCCCGTCCGACATCCGCCGCACGGTCCTCCGGGAGCCCGCATGCTCCAGACCCGCCGACTGGGCCCACGAGGGCTGCTCGCGGCGGCCGTCGCCGGCCTGCTCGTGCTGCCACTGACCGCTCTGGGCGCCGGCAGCGCCGCCGCGGTCACCGCGGTCGACTTCGTCCAGCGGGCCAGCGGGCTCAGCCAGCCCACCCAGGTGACCTCCGCGCGGGACGGCAGCGGCCGGCTGTTCGTCACCGAGAAGACCGGCCGGGTCCGGGTGTACGCCGGCGGGCGGCTGCTCGCGCAGCCGTTCCTCGACCTGCGCTCCCGGGTCCGGACCGACGGCGAGGGCGGGCTGCTGAGCATCGCGTTCCACCCGCACTACCGGGCGCACCCGGTGCTCTGGGTGGCCTACACCGACCTGTCGGGAGACCTCCGGGTGGCCCGGTTCCGGGCCGGCTCGGCTACCGCGAACCGGGTGCCGCTGTCGTCGTACCACCGGGTGATCGACGTCGCGCACCCGACGTTCTCCAACCACTACGGCGGGCAGCTCGCCTTCGGCCGCGCCGGCCTGCTGTTCCTCTCGACCGGCGACGGCGGCAGCGCCGGCGACCCGTCGAACCAGGCGCAGGACGTCCGGAAGCTGCAGGGCAAGATCCTCCGGCTGACGGTCGTGGGCGCGCGGAAGGCGTGCGGGCGCTTCTACTGCATCCCGAGCGGCAACCCCTACGCCGGGCCGCGTCCCGGGCGGGGCGAGATCTGGGCCGTCGGGCTGCGCAACCCGTGGCGCTTCTCGGTCGACCCGGCCACCGGCGACCTGTGGGTCGGCGACGTCGGCCAGGACCGGTTCGAGGAGATCGACCGCATCCCGGCCGGCGTCGGCGGCGCCAACCTGGGCTGGTCCTGCCTCGAGGGACCGTCGACGTTCGTGCAGTCGCGCTGCCGGCCGGGAGTGAGCTTCCGGGAGCCGGAGTGGAGCTACGGGCGTGACTACGGCACGACCGTGACGGGCGGGTTCGTCTACCGCGGCACCCGCTACGCCGGCCTGCTGGGTGGCACCTACCTGGCGGGTGACTTCGGCTCCGGGCGGGTCTTCACCGGCACCAGCACCGGCATCACCACCGTCGGGCAGCTGGACGGCGTGACCAGCTTCGGCGAGGACGCCCAGCGGGAGATCTGGGCCGTGACCATCGCCGGCGGCCTCTACCAGCTGCAGGCGTCGTCGTGAGCGCCGTCGGCAGGGTCGCCCAGCTGTGGGTCTTCCCGGTGAAGTCGATGTCCGGTGCCTCGGTCGCCGCGACCGAGGTCCGGGACGGCGGCCTGGCGGGCGACCGGTCCTGGGCGGTCGTCGACGACGCCGGCGAGACCGTGACCGCGGCCGAGGAGCCGCGGCTGCGCCAGGTCACCACCCGGCTGGTCGACGGCGAGGTGCGCCTCGACGTCCCCGGTGCACAGCCGGGGCTCGACGCCGCGGCGGCCGCCGAGGCGCTGTCCGGCTGGCTCGGCCGGCCGCTGCACCTCGCCCACCGGGAAGGCGCCGGCTTCGTCGACGTCGCGCCGGTGCACGTCGTCTCGCGGACCTCGATGGCCGACGCCGAGCACGCCGAGCAGTGCGACGCCTGCGACATCCGGGAGCCGCGGGCCAACCTGGTGCTCGACCTCGACCCCGGCGGCAGCGAGCGCGACTGGCTCGGGGCCACCGTGCGGGTCGGTGGCGTCGTGCTGCGGATGACGCGGGAGCCCAACCACTGCCTCGGGGTCTACGCCGAGGTGGCCACCCCGGGTCAGCTGTCGGTCGGCGACGAGGTGCGGCTCGAGGACTGAGCCGAAACGCGGGCGAGACCCTGAACCCGGCTCGGTAGCATCGCGGGGAACCGCACCTCAGCCCGCCGAGAAGGAGCACCCCGTGCCTGACCTGCGCATCACCGTCGACGGCAGCGAGCGCCAGGTCGCCGCCGGCACGACGGCCGCCCAGGTCTTCGAGGGCGACCGCTCGGTGGTCGCGGCGCGGGTGGCCGGCGAGCTGCGCGACCTCGCCCAGCCGCTCGCGGACGGCGACGACGTCGAGCCGGTGGCGATCGACTCGGCCGACGGCCGGGCGATCCTGCGGCACTCGACCGCGCACGTCATGGCGCAGGCGGTGCAGCAGCTCTACCCGGAGGCCAAGCTCGGCATCGGGCCGCCGATCGAGAACGGCTTCTACTACGACTTCGACGTGCCGACGCCGTTCACGCCGGACGACCTGTCGGCGATCGACAAGCGGATGCAGCAGATCGTCAAGGAGGGCCAGGCCTTCGCCCGGCGCGAGATCGCCGATGACGACGCCCGCACCGAGCTGGCCGACGAGCCGTACAAGCTCGAGCTGATCGGGCTCAAGGGCGGCGACGCGGCCGCGGCGGCCGACGGCGCCGACGCGGAGGTCGGCGGCGCCCAGCTGACCATCTACGACAACCTGCGCAAGGACGGGTCGCTGGCGTGGAAGGACCTCTGCCGCGGGCCGCACGTCCCCACGACCCGCAACATCCCGGCGTTCAAGCTGACGCGGGTGGCCGCCGCGTACTGGCGGGGCAGCGAGAAGAACCCCCAGCTGCAGCGGATCTACGGCACGGCCTGGGAGTCGCGCGACGCGCTCAAGGCCCACCTGCACCGCCTGGAGGAGGCCGAGCGGCGCGACCACCGCAAGCTCGGCGCCGAGCTGGACCTGTTCTCGTTCCCGGACGAGCTCGGCTCGGGCCTCGCGGTCTTCCACCCCAAGGGCGGGGTGATCAAGAAGGTGATGGAGGACTACGTCCGGCAGCGGCACATCGAGGAGGGCTTCGACTTCGTCGGCACGCCGCACATCACCAAGCAGGGGCTGTTCGAGACGTCAGGGCACCTGCCCTACTACGCCGACACGATGTTCCCGCCGATGGAGATGGAGGGCGCGCACTACTACCTCAAGGCCATGAACTGCCCGATGCACAACCTGATCTTCAAGGCGCGCGGGCGGTCCTACCGCGAGCTGCCGTTGCGGCTGTTCGAGCTCGGCGCGGTCTACCGGTTCGAGAAGTCCGGTGTCGTGCACGGCCTGACGCGGGTGCGCGGCCTGACCATGGACGACTCGCACTCCTACGTCATGCCGGAGCAGGCGTCCGCCGAGATCAAGCACCTGCTGGCGTTCCTGCTCGGGCTGCTCAAGGACTTCGGTCTCGACGACTTCTACCTCGAGCTCTCGACCCGCGACCCCGGCTCGGACAAGTTCATCGGGTCCGACGAGGAGTGGGAGGTCGCCACCAAGATCCTCGAGTCGGCAGCCACCGAGACCGGCCTCGAGCTCGTCCCGGACCCGGGCGGCGCCGCCTACTACGGGCCGAAGATCTCGGTGCAGGCCAAGGACGCGATCGGCCGCACCTGGCAGATGTCGACGGTGCAGTACGACTTCAACCAGCCGGCCAGGTTCGGCCTGGAGTACCAGGCCGCCGACGGCACCCGGCAGCAGCCGGTGATGATCCACTCCGCGAAGTTCGGCTCGGTCGAGCGGTTCCTCGGCGTGCTCGTCGAGCACTACGCGGGGGCGTTCCCGCCGTGGCTCGCGCCCGTGCAGGTGGTGGGCATCCCCATCACCGACGACCACACGGCGTACCTGCAGGACGTCGCGGCGAGGCTGCGGGCCCGCGGCATCCGGGTCGAGGTCGACACCTCCGACGACCGGATGCAGAAGAAGATCCGGACCGCCCAGAAGCAGAAGGTGCCCTACATGCTGCTGGCCGGCGACGAGGACGTCGCGGCCGGCGCGGTGTCCTTCCGCTACCGCAGCGGCGAGCAGAAGAACGGGGTGCCGATCGAGGACGCCGTCGAGGAGATCGTCCGCGCCGTCGCCGACCGGGTGCAGGTGTGACCGCCTCGCCGAGCCGCTGCGGGGACCAGGGGTGAGCGAGGGCTCCGAGCTGGTCGCGCAGGAGGGGGTCGGCACGCCCGACCGGCTGCAGCGGCTGTGGGCTCCGCACCGGCTGGCGTACATCAAGGGCGACGAGGGCACCGGTCGCGAGGACGACGGTGGCTGCCCGTTCTGCCGCATCCCCACCCTCGACGACCGCACCGGGCTGGTCGTGGCGCGCGGCGAGACGGTGTACGCCGTCCTCAACCTGCACCCGTACAACCCCGGTCACCTGATGGTCGTGCCCTACCGCCATGTCGCAGGGCTCGACGAGCTGACCGCCGAGGAGACGGTCGAGGTCATGACGTTCACCCGCCGGGCGGTCGAGGCGGTGCGCGCCGCATCGGCGCCGCACGGCTTCAACGTGGGCCTCAACCTGGGCAACGTGGCGGGCGGCTCGCTGGCCGACCACCTGCACCAGCACGTGGTGCCCCGCTGGGGCGGCGACGCGAACTTCATCACCGTGCTGGCGGGCACCAAGGTCATCCCGCAGCTGCTGGCCGAGACCCGCGACCTGCTGGCCGACGCCTGGGTCTGACCCGTCCGGGTCAGCCGGCGCTGCCGGCGCTGCCGCCGCTGAACCGGATGTGGTTGCCCGACGGGTCGCGGAACGCGAAGTCGCGGACGCCGTACGGCTGGTCGATCGGCTCCTGCAGCACCTCGGCGCCGGAGGCCCGGATCTTCTCGAACATGGTGTCGACGTCGTCGACCCGGAAGATGACGGTGGACATGGCGCCCTTGGCGACGAGGCCGGCGAGGGCCGTGGTGTCCTCGGGGGAGTGGCCCATCGACGGGTGCGCCAGCACGATCTCGGTGCCCGGGTCGCCAGGCGGCCCGACGGTCAGCCAGCGGAAGCTGTCGAAGGGTGCGTCGGTGCGCAGCTCGAGGCCGAGCACGTCACGGTAGAAGGACAGCGCCTCGTCCTGGTCGTTGACGAGGACGAAGCTGTGGGAGAGGGAGATGGTCATGGCACAACGCTAGGTGCCTGACCGGCTGCCGGCTTCTCCGTTCCTGCTCGTTCGAGCCGGCCTGCTCCAGACCGTCGCGACGCAGGACGGGACGGCGCCCGCCCCCGAGTGGTCCCGCGCCCGGTAGGCGCTGGGCGACTCGCCGACGACCTCGGTGAACCGGGAGCTGAACGACCCCAGCGACGTACAGCCGACCGCCATGCACACGTCGGTCACCGACAGGTCGCCGCGGCGCAGCAGTGCCTTGGCGCGCTCGATCCGGCGGGTCATCAGGTAGCCGTACGGCGTCTCGCCGTACGCCGCGCGGAACTGCCGCGAGAAGTGCGCCGGCGACATCAGGGCGACCCGGGCCATCGCCGGGACGTCGAGGGGTCGCGCGTACTCCCGGTCCATCAGGTCGCGGGCCCGCCGGACGTGTCCGAGCTCCTCCGGGGTCACTGCTCGGCGGCCTCCGCCTGCAGCTTGGCCGCGATCTGGGTCGGCATCGGCTCGTGCCGGGTGTAGTGGCGGGAGAAGGTGCCGGTGCCGTGGGAGAGCGAGCGCAGGTCGACGGCGTACCGGGTGATCTCGACCTGCGGGATCTCGGCCTTGACCAGCGACCGGCCGTTCCCGACCGACTCGGTGCCGGTGACCCGGCCGCGGCGGGTGGACAGGTCGCTCATGACCGCACCGACGTACTCGTCGGACACCAGCACGGACAGCTCGTCGACCGGCTCGAGCATGTGCACGGTCGTCGCCTTGGCGGCCTCCTTCAGGGCCAGGCCGCCGGCCATCTGGAAGGCCATGTCCGAGGAGTCGACCGAGTGCGCCTTGCCGTCGGTGAGCGTCACCTTGATGTCGACGACCGGGTAGCCGGCGGCCACCCCGCGCTCCATCTGGGCGCGCACGCCCTTCTCCACCGAGGGGATGAACTGCCGCGGCACCGCGCCGCCGACGACCTTGTCGACGAACTCGAAGCCGCCGCCGGACGGCAGCGGCTCGACCTCGATGTCGCAGACGGCGTACTGGCCGTGGCCGCCGGACTGCTTGACGTGCCGGCCGTGACCGGTCGACTTCCCGGCGAAGGTCTCGCGCAGCTGGACCCGCAGCGGCACCGACTCGACGTCGACGCCGTAGCGGGTGCGCAGCCGGTCGAGCAGCACGTCGAGGTGCGCCTCGCCCATGCACCACAGCACCAGCTGGTGGGTCTCGGCGTTGTTCTCCAGCGTCAGCGTCGGGTCCTCGGCGACGAGGCGGCCGAGGCCCACCGAGAGCTTGTCCTCGTCGGCCTTGGACTTCGCGACGATCGCCACCGGCAGCAGCGGGTCGGGCATCAGCCACGGCTCCATCAGCAGCGGCTCGTCCTTGGCGGAGAGCGTGTCGCCGGTCTCGGCCCGGCTCAGCTTGGCGACCGCGCAGATGTCACCCGCGATCGCTCTGGAGACGGTCCGCTGGGTCTTGCCCAGCGGCGAGGTGAGGGCACCGACCTTCTCGTCGACGTCGTGGTCCTCGTGCCCGTGCTCGGGGCCGAAGAAGCTGTTGAGGTGACCCGAGACGTGCACCGGGGTGTCCGGGCGCAGGGTGCCGGAGAAGACGCGGACCAGGGAGACCCGGCCGACGTACGGGTCGGTGGTGGTCTTCACGATCTCGGCGACGAGGGGACCGGAGGGGTCGCAGGACAACGGGCCGCGCGGGTCACCGGTGGGGCTGGTCACCGGGGGCACCTCGTGCTCCAGCGGCGACGGGAACGCCTGGGTGACGAGGTCGAGCAGCTCGAGCTGCCGAGCCCGCTGGGCGCCGCGGCGGCCACGACCGGGTAGAAGGACCCGCGGGCGACCGCGGTCTCCAGGTCGTCGATGAGCACCTTGAGGTCGATGTCCTCGCCGCCGAGGTAGCGGTCCATCAGCGTCTCGTCCTCGGACTCGGCGATGATCCCCTCGATGAGCGCGTTGCGCGCGGTGTCGATCAACGGGAGGTGCTGAGGGTCCGGGTCGCGCTCGACCCGGGTGCCGCTGGAGTAGTCGGCGACCTTCCGGGCCAGCAGGCCGATCACGCCGGCCGCGGTGCCGTCGTCGGCGGCCATCGGCAGGTAGAGCGGCAGGACGCCCTCGCCGAAGACCCGCTGGCAGATCGCCACCGCCTCGTCGAAGTCGGCGCGGTCCTTGTCCAGCTTCGTCACGACCACGGCGCGCGGCATGCCGACCGACGGCGCACTCCTCCCAGAGCATCTGGGTGGCGCCGTCGACCCCGTCGACCGCCGAGACCACGAAGAGGGCCGCGTCGGCCGCGCGCAGGCCGGCCCGCAGGTCGCCGACGAAGTCCGCGTAGCCGGGGGTGTCCAGCAGGTTGACCTTGACCCCCGCGTGCACGAGCGGGGCCAGCGCGAGGGAGATCGAGCGCTGCTGGCGGTGCTCGGCCTCGTCGAAGTCGGTGACGGTGGTGCCGTCCTCCACCCGTCCGGCCCGGGTGACGGTGCCGGCCGCGGCCAGCAGCGCCTCGACCAGCGAGGTCTTGCCCGCCCCGGAGTGGCCGACCAGCACGACGTTGCGCACGGATCCGGGCTGGTCGGCCTCCGGCGCACCTCCGGCGGCTCCGGGACTGCTGCTCTGGACCATCTCGACCGCCTCCTGGGGGACGTCAGCTAGGACTGCCCCGAGCCTTCACCCGGCGTACCTCTCGGCACAAGGGCTCTCGGTCCTTCGCCCCGGACTGTGTCGCACGTCTCGCCAGCCGAGGTCGCCAGCGTCGCCGGCGTCGCCGGCGTCCTCAGCGGAGCAGGGTGACCCGTGCCCGCGGGCTGACCGACCCGGCTGTGCTCGTGGTCGGGGCGACCGACCAGCGCAGCACGGCGGTGCGGGCCCGCCTCGGCAGGGCGTCAGCCGCCACCCTGGCGTGCAGGCCGCCGCGGGAGCCGGCGGACGTCCGGACCAGCGTGCGCCACGCGCCGGAGCGGGACCGGACCTGGAGCACCGCCCGGGCGCCGGCGACCGGCCGGGCGCTGGTCGCCAGCCGTACCTGGCCGGACACCCGGACCCGGTGGCCGGAGCTGACCCGGCTGCGGGCCAGCGCGACCGACACCGTCGTGCGCCGGAGGGCCGTCACGGTGGCGATGGTCGGCGCCGGTGAGCCGGAGGTCCCGGTCGTCGGGCTGGTGGTCGTGGGGGCCGGCGGCGCCGCGGCGATCGGGCTCGTCGGGATCGTCGATGCCGTCGGGGTGGGGGTCGGGGTCGGTGCCGCGCTGGACGTCGGCGTGGGGGTGGGCGTCGGGGCTGGTGGCACGGCGACGCCGTCGGTCGTCACCGCCGCGGCCACGGTCACCGCCTGGCCGTCGCGCTGGGTCACGGTGGCCGAGACCGTGAGCGGGTCGGTCATCGTCGCCGGGCAGCTTCCCGACGTGCCGCTCGGGTCAGTGGTGACGGTGCAGCCGTCCGGCAGGTGCCAGCCCAGCGTCCAGGTCTGTCCGGAGCGCACCACCGGCGTCGCGCTCAGCCGGAACGGCGAGCCGCGCACCTCGTCGACCGCTGCGACCGTCACGGTCGGCGGCTCCGGCACGGTGAGGAACCCCGAGCGAGCCGTGTTCCAGTGGGTGCCGAGGTAGGAGGAGGCCGAGGGGTTGCTCGAGAAGTAGTCGTCGTGCCGGCAGTCGAGGTACTCCTCGCCGGCGGCGGCGCACACCGAGCGCATCACCGAGCCGGAGCCGTCGGCGTAGCACATCAGGTCGGACTCGTCGGTGCAGTGCCCGTACGCCGTGGAGTTGGGCGCGCTGCGCTGCACCGCGCCGAGCGTGTGCACCAGCTCGTGGGCCTCGGTGGAGTGGTCGGGCCGTCCCCAGCACTGGGTGTCGACCCGGGCGAACATGGGGTAGCGGCCGTTGTTGGCGTTCGTCGAGGCGGGCTGGTCGTCGAGGTACTGCTGGGCGATGCCGCAGTAGCCACGCAGCGGGGTGTCGACCAGGACGAGGTACTTCCGGTCCTTGGCGGTCAGCCCGGCCGCCGCCAGCTCGGTCGTCATGGTGTCGAAGCTCGTCTCGGCGGCGCTGGACACCGGCACCTTCTGCACCGACAGCGCGCAGCTCGAGTCGGTCACCCAGCGCACCGCCGCATCGCCCCCGGTCAGCGCCGACGAGCCCTGCAGGACGTCGTCGACCCGCGCGACGAAGGTGACCAGGTCGCCCTTCAGCGAGCTGAACCGGTCGGTGCGGCCGGTGGGCAGGGCGTAGACCACCTGGACCCGGTTGCCGGAGACTCCGTCGCCGGTGCACCCGGGGGCGGTGTGCATGACCGGCAGCGGGCTCGAGGCGTCCGGCGCGTCGGACGGCTCGGCGAGCACGGCGTCCTGCAGGGCGTCCTGCAGCGCGTCGGCCCGCGCCTGGACGGCCGCCGTGGTGGTCGAGAGCGGGTCCTCGGGGCCGAGGTCGGCGTGCGAGCAGACCGTCAGCCGGGCGGACGTCGCGCAGTGCTCGGCGGCGTCGGGCAGCCGGACGACGGGAGCCGAGGCCCCGCCGGCCACCGGCAGCAGCCAGGCGCCGAGCGGCAGCGCGAGGGCCAGCACGGCTGCCGCTGCGTGGCCGAGGGGATGACGAGGCTGCACGAGGGCAGTAGTCGGCACGATCCGGCCAGACCTTGAGCCGCCGAACGGGGGGCGCCCCGTCGCGCTGCCGGAGCCGGGGTGCCCGCTCGCTACGATCCAGGCTCACTCGCTGCCGACCCCGAACGGGGAGACCGTGCTCAACCGCTTCCGGGCGCTGTTCACCCGCATCCTCACCCCGATCGCGGGCTTCCTGGTCCGCCGGGGCGTCAGCCCGGACCTGGTGACCCTGATCGGGACGATCGGGGTCGTGGTCGGAGCGCTCGCCTTCTACCCGCGCGGGTCGCTGTGGTGGGGAAGCATCGTCATCACCTGCTTCGTGTTCTCCGACCTCGTCGACGGCACGATGGCCCGGATGAGCAACCGGTCCAGCCGGTGGGGCGCCTGGCTCGACTCGACGCTGGACCGCATCGGGGACGCCGCCATCTTCAGCGGCCTGGCGCTGTGGTTCGCCGGCGACGGCGACGACACGCTGCTGCTGGCCCTGTGCCTGTACTGCCTGGTCACCGGTGCGGTCGTGTCCTACGCGCGGGCCCGGGCCGAAGGACTCGGCATGACCGCGAACGTCGGTGTCGCCGAGCGCGCCGACCGGCTCGTCGTGATCCTGGTCGGCGCGGGCTTCTCGGGGCTCGGCGTCCCCTACATCCTGGCCGTCGCGCTGTGGCTGCTCGCGATCGCGAGCACCGTGACGATCGGGCAGCGGGCCATGGCGGTGCGCCGCCAGGCGCTCGCCGAGACCCCCTGACCGATGCGCGACACGCTGACGTACCGGCTGTACGCCGCGGCCTGGGGCCTGGTGCGCCGGCTGCCCGAACGGGCGGCGTACCGGCTCTTCGAGGTGGTGGCCGACCTCGCGTGGTGGCGGCGCGGCGAGGCGGTCCGGCGGCTGGAGGCCAACCTGCGGCGGGCCCGGCCGGACGCCGACGAGGCGGCCCTGCGGGCGCTCAGCCGGGCCGGGCTGCGGTCCTACCTGCGCTACTGGTGCGACGCCTTCCGGCTGCCGGACTGGAGCCGGGACCGGGTGGTCGCGACGGTGCGGGTGGTGGGGGAGGAGCACCTGCGGGCCAGCACCGGCGCGGGGCAGCGCGGCCTGGTCGCGGCCCTGATGCACATGGGCAACTGGGACCACGCCGGAGCCTGGGCCTCGCTGACGGGGGTCCCGGTGGTGACGGTGGCCGAGCGGCTGCGGCCCGAGCGGCTCTACGAGCGCTTCCTCGCCTACCGGGAGGGGCTCGGCATGGAGATCCTGCCGCTGACCGGCGGCGAGCGGGACCTGCTCGACGTGCTGAGCCAGCGGCTGCGGGGCGGCCGCCTGGTTCCGTTGCTCGCCGACCGCGACCTGCGCTCGACCGGGATCCCGGTCGAGCTGCTCGGCGAGCCGACGAGCATGCCCCCCGGGCCGGCCATGCTCGCGCTGCGCACCGGGGCGGCGCTGCACCCGGTGAGCATCTGGCACGAGGACGACGGGACCGGCGGCCCGGGCGCACGCCGGCTGGTCATCAGGTTCCACGACGAGGTCCGGCCGCCCGACCGAGGGACCACCCGGGAGAAGGTGGTGGCGGCGACCCAGCAGGTGGCCGACGTGTTCGGCGCGGCGATCGTCGAGCACCCCGCCGACTGGCACATGCTGCAGCCGCTGTGGCTCGCCGACCTCGACCCGGCACGCCCCCGGCGTACGGCCGGCGCGGCATGAAGGTCGGCATCGTCTGCCCGTACTCCTGGGACGTTCCCGGGCGGCGTGCAGTTCCACGTCCGCGACCTGGCGCAGGTGCTGCTCGGCATGGGCCACCAGGTGTCGGTGCTCGCCCCGGCGGACGACGACACCCCGCTGCCCGCCTACGTGGTGCCGGCCGGGCGAGCGGTCCCCGTGCCGTACAACGGGTCGGTGGCCCGGGTGAACTTCGGCCCGCTGTCGGCCGCGCGGGTGCGGCGGTGGCTGCGGGAGGGGGGCTTCGACGTGCTGCACATCCACGAGCCGGCGACGCCGTCGCTGTCCCTGCTGGCGTGCTGGGCGGCGACCGGGGCGATCGTGGCGACCTTCCACACCTCGAACCTGCGGTCCCGGGCCATGAGCGCGGCCTACCCGATCCTGGAGCCGGCGCTGGAGAAGATCGGCGCGCGGGTGGCGGTGTCCGAGGACGCCCGGCGCACCCTCGTCGAGCACGTCGGGGGAGACGCGGTCCTCATCCCCAACGGCGTCTTCGTGGACCGGTTCGGCGCTGCCGAGCCGCGCGCGGAGTGGCGCGGCGCGGGCGGCACCCTCGGGTTCATCGGGCGGCTGGACGAGGACCGCAAGGGACTGCCGACCCTGCTTGCCGCGATGGAGGGGGTGCTCGCGGTCCGGCCCGGGCTGCGGCTGCTGGTCGCCGGTCGCGGGGACGCGCGGGAGGCCGTCGAGGACGCCACCCCCGAGGTCCGGGACGCCGTGACGTTCCTCGGGGTGGTGACCGAGGACGACAAGGCGCGGATGCTGCGCACGGCTGACGTCTACGTGGCCCCGAACCTCGGCGGGGAGAGCTTCGGGATCGTGCTCGTCGAGGCGATGTCGGCGGGGACGCCGGTGGTGGCCTCCGACCTCGACGCGTTCGGCCGGGTGCTGGACGGCGGGCGGGTCGGCGTGACGTTCCCGACCGGCGACACGGCGGCGCTCACCGCGGCGCTGCTGCGGCTGCTGGACGACGGCCCGCGCCGCGCCGAGCTGGTCGCGGCCGCCTCCTCCTGGGTCCGGCGCTACGACTGGGCGACCGTGAGCGCCGAGCTGCTCGCCGTCTACGAGACCGTGGCGGCCGCGGCCGGGGCGGTGGGCGAGGACGTCGGCCGGCCGTGGCGGGACCGGCTGCGCCGCTGACGTCCGCGGTGTCGGTTCGCCGCCGACTACGTTGCCGGCCATGGACATGAAGCTCGAGGTCGTGACCGTGCCGGTCACCGATGTCGACCGGGCCAAGGCGTTCTACGTCGACCAGGTCGGCTTCGTCGCCGACCACGACCACCAGGTCGACGAGAAGCATGAGGTTCGTCCAGCTGACCCCGCCCGGCTCGGCCTGCTCGGTGGTGATCGGCACCGGCCTCACCGAGATGACGCCGGGCACCCAGAAGGGCCTGATGTGCGTCATCGCTGACGCGGCCGCTGCCCGTGAGCTGCTGCTCGGCCGCGGCGTCGAGGCCAGCGAGGTCGACGTGCAGCCGTGGGGGTCGTTCGTCTACTTCGCCGACCCCGATGGCAACACCTGGGCGCTGCAACAGCTGCCGGCGCGCGGCTGACGCAGTGGCGCGGGGCCCTAGGCTCCGGGGGTGCTGAGCCAGAGCGTCACGCTGGTCGTCGGGGCCCGTCCTGCTGCTGCTCGTGCTCGGGTGGTACCTCACGTTCAGCGCCAGCCGGCTCGACCGGCTGCACGCGCGGCTCGAGGGGGCGCGCAGCGCGCTGGACGCGCAGCTGGTGCGCCGGGCCTCGGTGTCGCTGCAGATCGCGGTGTCCGGTCGGCTCGACCCCGCGAGCGGGCTGCTGCTCGCCGACGCCGCCCACGAGGCCCGGGAGTCGGGCGGTGCCGAGCGCGAGCAGGCCGAGAGCGACCTCAGCCGGGCCCTGCACGCGACCTTCGACGACGCGGGGAGCACCGAGCCGTTCGAGGGGGACGCCGCGGGGCGCGAGATGCTGCAGGAGCTGGGCGCGGCCTGCCTGCGGGTGCAGCTGTCGCGCCGTTTCCACAACGACGTGGTGCGGGCGGCCCGGGTGGTGCGCGGCAAGGTCGTCGTCCGCTACCTGCGGCTGGCCGGGCACGCGGAGTGGCCGGCCACCGCCGAGTTCGACGACACGCCGCCGGACGCCCTGGCGGGGCGGGTGTTCATCTAGGTCCCGTACCGTTTGCCCTGTGAACCCTGCCCCCCGAACCACCCCGCTGCGCCTTGCCGCGGTGGCCGCGCTGGCCGCCGCGCTCGTCCTCAGCGCCTGCTCGTCCGACCCGAAGCCGAAGACCCAGGCCGCCGAGAACCCGACACCCACCCCGAGCGCCACCTCGACGCCGCCCCCGCCGCCGCAGCCCAGCCGGCTGTCCGGCCGGATGGGGAAGACGGACGGTCCGGTCTACGCGGTCAAGCTCGACAACACCGGGCACGCCCACCCGCAGGTGGGTCTGTCGAAGGCGGACGTCGTCTACGTCGAGCAGGTCGAGGGCGGGGTCACCCGGCTGGCGGCGGTCTACTCCAGCGACTACCCGAAGTACGTCGGGCCGGTGCGCAGCGGCCGGATCACCGACATCGACCTGCTCGAGCAGTACGGCACGGTCGGCCTCTTCTACTCCGGTTCGCAGAACAAGCTGGCCGACAACCTGCAGCGGGCCGACCTCAAGCTGGTGTCCTTCGACCAGGACCACACCGGCTACACCCGCTCGCCGGCCCGCATCCAGCCCTACGACGTCATCGGGACGTTCGACGCGCTGCGCAAGCGCGCCGGCAAGGTCGACACCCCGCCGAAGATGGGCTACACGTTCGGTGCCGCGCCGGCCGGTGGCAAGCCGGCCAAGGCGGTCACCGTGAGCTACCCGAGTGCCCGGGTCGGCGCGGTGTGGTCGCCGGCCAAGAAGCGCTGGCTGCTGTCGATGGACGGGGTCGCCGACCGCGCCGCGGAGGGTGGCCAGCTCGGCCCGACGACGCTGGTCGTCCAGTACGTCACGGTCAAGCCGTCGGTCTACCACGACATCAACGGCGCGAACACGCCGCAGACCCTGACGGTCGGCAAGGGCAAGGCGCTGTTCTTCCGCGACGGCCAGGTGTTCGAGGGCGCGTGGTCCCGGCCGTCGAAGTCCGACGTGACGTCGTACACGATCGCCGGGCAGCCGGCCTCGCTGGCCCCGGGTCAGCTGTGGGTCACCCTCGTCGGCCGCGGCAGCCCGGTCACCATCCGCTGACCACCCCGCCGGGACGTACGATGGGCGCGCTCCGTCCGTCTCTCCCGTGAGGTCCCTCGTGCCCAGCGCCGCCGCCCCCAGCCCCGACTCGTCCGCCACCAGCCCGGCGACCGGCACCGCCCGCGTCAAGCGCGGCATGGCCGAGATGCTCAAGGGCGGCGTCATCATGGACGTCGTCACCGCCGAGCAGGCGAAGATCGCCGAGGACGCCGGGGCGGTCGCGGTGATGGCGCTGGAGCGGGTGCCGGCCGACATCCGGGCCCAGGGCGGCGTCTCCCGGATGAGCGACCCGGACATGATCGACGGCATCATCGAGGCCGTCTCGATCCCGGTGATGGCCAAGGCCCGCATCGGGCACTTCGTCGAGGCCCAGGTGCTGCAGGCGCTCGGCGTCGACTACGTCGACGAGTCCGAGGTGCTCACCCCCGCCGACTACGCCAACCACATCGACAAGTGGCAGTTCACCGTGCCGTTCGTCTGCGGCGCGACCAACCTCGGCGAGGCGCTGCGCCGCATCACCGAGGGAGCGGCGATGATCCGCTCCAAGGGCGAGGCCGGCACCGGCGACGTCTCCAACGCCACCACCCACATGCGCGCCATCGGCGGCGAGATCCGCCGGCTGACCTCGCTGTCCGAGGACGAGCTGTTCGTGGCCGCGAAGGAGCTGCAGGCGCCGTACGACCTGGTGCTCGAGGTGGCCCGGGCCGGCAAGCTGCCCGTCGTGCTGTTCACCGCCGGCGGCATCGCCACCCCGGCCGACGCCGCGATGATGATGCAGCTCGGCGCCGAGGGCGTCTTCGTGGGCTCGGGCATCTTCAAGTCCGGCAACCCGGCGCAGCGCGCCGAGGCCATCGTCAAGGCCACCACCTTCTACGACGACCCGGACATGCTGGCCAAGGTGTCCCGCGGTCTCGGCGAGGCGATGGTCGGCATCAACGTCGAGGAGATCCCGCAGCCGCACCGGCTGGCCGACCGCGGCTGGTAGCCCGCCCGCCGTTCGCCGGGAACAGCCGATGGCCGACCAGGACGACGTACGCCGGCTGGCGCTCGCGCTGCCCTCGGCGACCGAGTCGCCGGACGCGTTCGGCTTCGAGGTCGCCGGCAAGCGATTCGTCTGGCTGTGGCGCGAGCGGGTCCACCCGAAGAAGACCAAGGTGCCGAACCCCGAGGTCGTCGTGCTCCGGGTCGCCGACCTGGGCGAGAAGGAGGCGCTGATCGCCTCCGTGCCGGGAGTGTTCACCGAGCCGCACTACGACGGGTACCGGGCCGTGCTCGTCCGGCTGCCCGACGTCGCCGCGGCCGACCTGGCCGAGCTGGTGACCGACTCGTGGCGCGCGGTGGCCCCGGCGCACCTGCTGGCCGAGCTCGACCCCTGAGATCCACTGGACGCGGACGCACCGGTTCCGCGGCGGGTCCGGTGCGGAGGCGTCCACTGGATCTTCGGCGGGGACCTCCTAGGCTGGCCGGTCGTGACCACCGCCCCGACGATCGGCGTCCTGGCCCTGCAGGGCGACGTCCGCGAGCACCTGGTGGCCCTCGACCGGGCGGGGGCGACCGGCCGGCCGGTACGCCGGGCCGAGGAGCTCGAGGGGCTGGCCGGCATCGTGCTGCCCGGCGGCGAGTCGACGACGATGGACAAGCTGATGCGTGCCTTCGGCCTGCGCGACCCGCTGCGGGCGGCGCTGCGGGCCGGCCTCCCGGCGTACGGGTCCTGTGCAGGGATGATCCTGCTCGCCGACCGGGTGCTCGACGGGAAGCCCGACCAGGAGACCCTCGGCGGCATCGACATGACGGTGCGGCGCAACGCTTTCGGCCGGCAGGTGGCGTCCTTCGAGGGCGACGTCGAGCTGGCCGGGGTCGACGGGGGCCGGATGCACGGCGTCTTCATCCGGGCGCCCTGGGTCGAGGAGGTCGGCGACGGCGTCACGGTGCTCGCCCGCGTGGACGAGGGGCCGGCCGCGGGTAGGATCGTCGCCGTTCGCCAGGGCTCGCTGCTGGCCACGTCGTTCCACCCGGAGGTCACGGGTGACGGACGGGTCCACGAGCTGTTCGTCCGGATCGTGAGGGATCGTCAGCAGTGAGGATCGCACCGTGAGCGGCCACTCCAAGTGGGCAACCACCAAGCACAAGAAGGCCGTCATCGACGCCCGGCGCGGCAAGGCCTTCGCCAAGCTGATCAAGAACATCGAGGTCGCGGCCCGCACCGGCGGCGGTGACGTCAACGGCAACCCCACCCTGTACGACGCCATCCAGAAGGCCAAGAAGACCTCGGTCCCCAACGACAACATCGAGCGCGCGGTCAAGCGCGGCTCCGGCGCCGAGGCCGGCGGCGCCGACTACCAGACGATCATGTACGAGGGCTACGGCCCCAACGGCGTCGCGGTGCTCATCGAGTGCCTCACCGACAACCGCAACCGGGCGGCCGCCGAGGTGCGCACCGCGATGACCCGCAACGGCGGCTCGATGGCCGACCCCGGCTCGGTGTCCTACCTGTTCAACCGCAAGGGCGTGGTGATCGTCCCGAAGTCCGACGGGCTGTCCGAGGACGACGTGCTCACCGCGGTGCTGGACGCGGGGGCCGAGGAGGTCAACGACCTCGACGAGGCGTTCGAGGTGGTCTCGGAGGCCACCGACCTGGTGGCCGTGCGCACCGCGCTGGTCGACGCCGGCATCGACTACGACTCGGCCGACGCGTCGTTCCTGCCCTCGGTCAACGTGCCGCTCGACGAGGACGGCGCCAAGAAGGTCTTCCGGCTGATCGATGCCCTCGAGGACTCCGACGACGTGCAGAACGTGTGGGCCAACTTCGACGTCAGCGACGAGGTGATGGAAGCCGTCGGCTGACGGACTCCCTGCCCGCGCCGGGTCCGGGCTGTGCCGCTGCCGGGCGCCCGACCCCGACGGGTCGCTCAGGCGGCCCGGCCCAGCTCGTCGAGCACTGCCCGGCGTACCTGCTGCGGCGAGCTGCCCAGCCGGGTGACCACGGTCGAGGCGAGCCCGTCGGCGCGCATCAGGCCCAACGTCAGGTGCTCCAGCCGGATCTCGCGCTGCCCCAGGCCGATCGACTCGCGCAGGGCGAGCTCGAGCGCCTTCTTGGCGCTGCGGGAGAACGGGATGTGACCGCCGCAGTCCTGCGGCCGGCGGGGGCGCCGGAGCCGGCTGCGCCGGAGCCGGCTGCGCAACCCTCGAGCCGGCGCCGGCGGCTGCTGGTCGAGCGCGCCTGGGCCGAACTGCTCCTCGACCCGCGCCCGGACGGCGTCCAGGTCGATGCCGAGGCCGCGCAGCGCCGACCCGTCGTCCGCGTTCCCCCCGAGGGTGGCGTGCACCTCGGCGCGGACCCGGTCGTGGCTGAGGCCGAGGTCGCCGAGCCGCCGGCCGAGCGGCGTGGCCGGGTCCGCGACCACGGCGAGCAGCAGGTGCTCGGTCCCGATCCAGCCGTGGCCCAGCGAACGGGCCTCCTGCTGGGCGCCGACGACGACCGCGCGGGCGGAGTCGGTGAAGCGTTCGAACATGTCATCCCTCCGAGGTCGCGGTGCGGGCGTGCTTCTTGTGCACCGCCTGCTTGCTGACGCCGAGCAGAGCGCCGATGGCGTCCCAGGACCAGCCCTGTGCGCGGGCGTTGCGCACCTGCAGCGCCTCGAGCTGGTCGGCGAGCCGGCGCAGCGCTGCGACGGCCCGCAGCCCGACCGCGGGGTCCTGGCTGGTGGCCTGCTCGGCGACGTCCGGTGCAGCACTCATGCCTGTCAACCTACGTTGACCCGCCGACGCTGTCAACCCCGGTTGACGCGGAGTCGACCACGTAAAGCACGCTGAGCGCCGCGGCAACACGTGGGCAGACGTGCTGAAGCGGGCGCGGCCGTGCTTTACGTGGTCGACTCCCGGGGGTGGTCGACTCCCGCGGGTGGTGCGACTCGCGAGCCGGCGGCGCGTCGGTGCGGGGCTGGCGGGTGGGGCGCGGGTAGTTTCGTCCCGAACAGGTGTTCGGACGGAGGTACGGCGTGCGCGTGCTCGGAGTCGACCCCGGCCTGACCCGCTGCGGTCTCGGCGTGGTCGACGGGGCGCCCGGCCGCCCGCTGACCCTGGTGGCCGTCGACGTCGTCCGGACGCCGGCCGAGGACGACATCGGGCGCCGGCTGCTGACGATCGAGCGGGCCGTCGACGGCCTGGCTCGCCGAGCACCGGCCGGACGTCGTGGCGGTCGAGCGGGTCTTCGCCCAGCACAACGTCCGGACCGTGATGGGCACCGCCCAGGCCAGCGCCGTCGCGATCGTGGCGGCGGCCCGGGCCGGGGTGCCGGTCGTCCTGCACACCCCCAGCGAGATGAAGGCGGCCGTCACCGGCAACGGCCGCGCCGACAAGGCCCAGGTGGGAGCCATGGTGACCAGGATCCTGCGGCTTCCGGCCGCCCCCCGGCCGGCGGACGCCGCCGACGCCCTCGGACTGGCGATCTGCCACGTCTGGCGCGGGGGCGCCCAGGCCCGCATCACCGCGGCCGTCGTCGCCGCGGCGGCCGCCCGATGATCGCCTTCGTGTCGGGCCGGGTCGCCGCGCTGGCCCCGGACGGCGCCGTCGTCGAGGTCGGCGGGGTCGGGCTGTCGCTGCAGTGCACCCCGGCCACCCTCGCCGGGCTACGGCTCGGCGAGCAGGCCCACCTGCCGACCTCGCTCGTCGTCCGCGAGGACTCGCTGACGCTCTACGGGTTCGCCGACGAGGACGAGCGGGTCGTGTTCGAGCTGCTGCAGACCGCCAGCGGGGTCGGCCCGCGGCTCGCCCAGGCGATGCTCGCGGTGCACGGCCCCGACGAGCTGCGCCGCGCCGTCGCCACCGAGGACCTCGCCGCGCTCGTGCAGGTGCCCGGCATCGGCCGCAAGGGCGCCCAGCGGATCGTCCTCGAGCTCAAGGACCGGCTCGGCGCGGTCCACGGCGGCACCCCGGCCGCCCGGCGGGCCGCCGGCGCGCCCGGCGGCTGGCGCGACCAGCTGCACGGCGCGCTGATGGGGCTGGGCTGGTCGGCCCGCGAGGCCGACGACGGCGTGGCCGGCGCTGCGCCGTACGCCGACGAGGCCTCGGCAGCGGGTGAGCCGCCGGACGTCGCGGCCCTGCTCAAGGTGGCCCTGCGGACGTTGAGCCGGGCATGAGCAGCCAGCCGGGCGGCGCCGAGCGGCTCGTCGACGCCGCCCTCGAGGTCACCGACACCGACGACGAGCGGCAGGTCGAAGCCGCGCTGCGGCCGCGCACCCTTGCGGAGTTCATCGGCCAGCATCGGGTCCGCGAGCAGCTCGGGCTGGTGCTCGACGCCGCGAAGGGCCGCGGCCGGGTCCCCGACCACGTGCTGCTCAGCGGGCCGCCCGGGCTGGGCAAGACGACGCTGGCGATGATCGTCGCCGCCGAGCTGGAGCAGCCGCTGCGCATCACCAGCGGGCCGGCCATCCAGCACGCCGGGGACCTCGCGGCCATCCTGTCCAGCCTGCTCGAGGGCGAGGTGCTCTTCCTCGACGAGATCCACCGGATGTCCCGGCCGGCCGAGGAGATGCTCTACCTCGCGATGGAGGACTTCCGGGTCGACGTCGTGGTCGGCAAGGGCCCGGGCGCCACCGCCATCCCGCTGGAGATCCCGCCGTTCACCCTGGTCGGGGCCACCACCCGGGCCGGCCTGCTGCCCGGCCCGCTGCGCGACCGGTTCGGCTTCACCGCCCACATGGACTTCTACGAGGCCGCCGACCTCGAGCACGTGCTCACCCGCTCGGCCCGGCTGCTCGGCGTGCACCTCACCCCCGGCGGCGCGACCGAGATCGCCGGCCGGTCCCGCGGCACGCCGCGGATCGCCAACCGGCTGCTCCGTCGGGTCCGCGACTTCGCGCAGGTCCGCGCCGACGGCGTGGTCACCGAGGAGGTCGCGCAGGAGGCGCTGCTGGTCTACGAGGTCGACGAGATGGGCCTCGACCGGCTCGACCGCGGCGTGCTGCGGGCCCTGTCGTGAGCTTCGGCGGCGGCCCGGTGGGCGTGTCCACCCTGGCGGTGGCGGTCGGGGAGGAGCGCGAGACGGTCGAGGAGGTCGCCGAGCCGTTCCTGGTCCGGGCGGGGCTGCTGGCCCGTACGCCGAGAGGCCGGGTGGCGACCCCGGCAGCCTGGACCCACCTCGGGCTGACGCCGCCCCGGGGCCGGCCCGGCAGCACGAGCGCGCCGGACCTGTTCGCCGGCCTCGACGACGGGCTGGACGACGACGCCTGAACCGCGCTGCGCCGAGCGGGGCGGCCTCGCGCGTTGGCCGGTCGTGCCCAGGTCCGGCGGGTAGACTTCCGCCCGGTCCGGCCGGACTCTGTCCCGGCTGCCCCTCTCGGAAGGATCCTCACCGTCGTGGACATTCTGCTGCCGTTTGCGCTCATCCTGGTGGCGTTCTACCTGCTCATCATCCGGCCCCAGCGCAACCGGGCCCGGGCTGCCGCGCAGCTCCAGGCCCGCCTGGCAGCCCGGGGCGCAGGTCGTCACCACGGCCGGGATGTACGGCACGGTGACCGAGGTGGCCGACGACGCGGTCCACCTGGAGATCTCGCCCGGCGTGACCGTGCGGTTCGCGAAGGCAGCGGTGGGCCGGATCCTGACCGCCGACACCACCGACGAGACGACCGATGACACGACGACCGACGACACCGACGGCACCGAGGACCCGGTCGAGGGCGACGGGCCGACGCCGACGAGGGCGCGCGACCGGGAGCGTCGACGAGAGCGCACCGACCGGCAGCGTCGAGACCGACGCCGACGCGGGCAGCCGCCGCAGCACGGGCGACTGAGACAGGCTTGACGCCGGCCGCACCGGTTCGGCGGGGGAACGCACCGACGTACGCACTCCAGTAGAGAAGAGATCTCCACGTGGCAACACCGAGCGGGGCGCGCCCCGGGCGCACCATCGCGGTGCTGGCGGCCCTCATCGTCCTGATCTACGGCCTGATCCTGGTCGTCGCTCCGGACACCATCGGGAAGCAGACCCTGTCGATCGCGGACAAGTTCACGCCGCGGCTGGGCCTGGACCTCGAGGGCGGCACCAGCGTCATCCTCACCCCGCGCCTGGTCAAGGGCGGCGGCTCGCCGCCCAAGGACTCGCTGAACCAGGCGGTGTCGATCATCCGCAACCGGGTCGACAGCTTCGGTGTCGCGGAGTCCGAGGTGACCACGGCGGGCGACAACATCGTCATCTCGATCCCCGGCAAGCAGGACAAGTCCATCCTCAAGACCGTCCAGCAGACCGCCCAGCTGCGGTTCCGGCCGGTGTGGCTCGCCGGTGCCGGCGCGGCGACGCCGCAGCCGACCGCGTCCCCCAGCCCGACGGCGAGCGGCGGCGCGTCACCCGGCGCGACCGCCTCCCCGAGCGGCACGGCCTCGCCGCCGGCGTCCGCCACGCCCAGCCCGACGACCAGCAGCAACAACGCCGTGGTCCCCAAGGCGCTGCGCAAGGCGACCACCACCCCGCCGGCGACGCCCGCACCCACGCCGACGCCCACCGCGAGCCCCGGGCTCAACCCGTCGGCCGGCGCCGCCAACATCACCGCCGGCGCTGGCCCAGCAGTTCTCCCAGCTCGACTGCACCGACCCGGAAGCCGTCCGGCAGGAGCTCCGCAAGCCGGGCGCCGACCGGCCCAGCAAGCCGCTGGTGACCTGTTCCGACGACGGCGTCGAGAAGTACATCCTCGGCCCGGCCGAGGTCCTCGGCACCGACGTCAAGAGCGCCAGCGCCGCGCTGGAGACCAACAACCAGGGCGTGAGCACCGGCGGCTGGCAGGTCCAGCTCAACTTCACCGGCGACGGCAAGAAGAAGTTCGGCGACACCACCCGCCGGCTCGCCGCGCTCAGCGACCCGCGAGAACCGGTTCGGCATCGTGCTCGACGGGCTCGTCGTGTCCGCACCGTCGCTGAACAACGGCCCGATCCTCGGCGGCCAGGCGCAGATCACCGGCAACTTCAGCCAGTCCGAGGCCACCAGCCTCGCCAACGTCCTCAAGTACGGCGCGCTGCCGCTGACCTTCGACGCCGGGTCGGTCGAGGAGGTCTCGGCCACCCTGGGCGGTGACCAGCTGCAGGGCCGGCGTGGTCGCCGGCCTGCTGGGGCTGCTCCTCGTGGTCCTGTACTCGCTGCTGTACTACCGCGGTCTCGGCCTCGTGACGGTGGCCAGCCTCGTCGTCGCGGGCATCATCACCTACGGCCTGGTCGTGCTGCTGGGCTGGCAGATCGGCTTCCGGCTCAGCCTCGCCGGCATCGCCGGCCTGATCGTGGCCATCGGCATCACCGCCGACTCGTTCGTCGTCTACTTCGAACGGATACGCGACGAGGTCCGCGACGGGAGGACGTTGCGGGTGGCGGTCGAGACCGGCTGGGCGCGGGCCCGGCGCACCATCCTCGCGGCCGACTTCGTGTCGTTCCTGGCCGCCGTGGTGCTCTACGTGCTCTCGGTCGGCGGGGTCCGCGGCTTCGCCTTCACCCTCGGGCTGACGACCCTGGTCGACATCGTCGTGGTCTTCATGTTCACCAAGCCGCTGGTCACCATCCTGGCCCGCACCGAGTTCTACGGGCAGGGCCACAAGTGGTCCGGGCTCGATCCCGAACGCCTGGGCGCCACCCGGCGCACCGCCTTCACGCCTCCGCCGAGAGGCCGCCGCGCCACCCCCGCCGCCCCCGGCACCGCCACGAGCACTGCCACCAGCACCGTCAAGGAGGCGTGATGAGCCGCGTGGGAACGGTCGGCGCCCGGCTCTACCGCGGGGAGGTCTCCTACGACTTCGTCGGGCGCCGCCGCGTCTGGTACGCCATCTCCGCCGTCGTGCTGACCGTGTCGATCCTCTCCCTGCTGTTCCGCGGCCTGACCCTGGGCATCGAGTTCCGCGGCGGGGCGGAGTTCCGGGTCACCTCGCCGACGGTCAGCGAGCAGCAGGTCACCAAGACCGTGACCGGCGTCGTGGGCAACACCGAGGTCGTCGTGCAGACGGTCGGCAACGACACGGTCCGGGCCCAGACCGAGACCCTGACCAGCAACGAGCTGGAGCAGGTGCAGAACGCGCTGGCCAAGGAGTTCGGCGTCAGCCGCAACTCGGTGAGCACCCAGTTCGTCGGGCCGAGCTGGGGCAAGGACATCTCCAACAAGGCCCTACGGGCCCTGCTGTTCTTCCTGCTCTTCGTGGTGATCTTCCTCTCGCTGTACTTCGAGTGGAAGATGGCGGTCGCCGCGATGATCGCCCTGGTCCACGACCTGGTGATCACGGCTGGGCTCTACTCCTTGTCCGGTTTCGAGGTCACACCCGCGACGGTCATCGGCTTCCTGACGATCCTCGGCTACTCGCTGTACGACACCGTCGTGGTGTTCGACAAGGTGCGCGAGAACACCGCCGGGCTCGCCGGCGGCAGCCGGATGACCTACAGCCAGGCGGCCAACCTCGCGGTCAACCAGACCCTGGTCCGGTCGATCAACACCTCGATCATCGCGCTGCTGCCGATCGCCGCCATCCTGTTCGCCGGTGTCGTGCTGCTGGGGGCCGGGCCGCTGAAGGACCTGGCGCTGGCGCTGTTCATCGGTGTCGCGGTCGGCGCCTACTCCTCCATCTTCATCGCGACGCCGCTGCTCGCCGGGTTCAAGGAGCGCGAGCCCGCGATGCAGGCGCTGGCCAAGCGGGTCGCCAGCCGGCGCGCGGGCGCCGAGCCGACGACGCCGTCCGCGCGCCGGGCGGCGGCCAAGTCGGCGACCTCCCAGCCGGGGGCGGACGACGCCGTGCCGGAGGCCGAGACGGTTGCCGCCGGCGCCGCGGCGGCGGCTGCGGCCACCCGAGCCCGGCCACCGGCGCCGCCGCGGCGGCCCGGCGGTGGCACCCAGCGCAGCCAGCCGCGCAAGAAGAAGAAGCGGTGACCGACGCCGAGCTCACCGCCCGGCTGCTGGACCGGGTCCGCGACGTCCCCGACTTCCCCGACCCGGGCATCGTCTTCAAGGACATCACGCCGCTGCTCGCCGACGCCGCCGCCTTCGCCGAGGTCATCGAGGCGCTGTCCGAGCCGTACCGGGGAACGCCGCCGCACCTGGTGGCGGGCATCGAGGCCCGCGGGTTCATCCTCGGCGCGCCGGTGGCGCGGGCGCTGGGCGTGGGTTTCGTCCCGGTGCGCAAGAAGGGCAAGCTGCCGGGCGACGTCATCGCGGCGTCGTACGACCTCGAGTACGGCTCGGCGACGATCGAGGTGACCTCGGACGCGTTCTCGCCGGGCGACCGGGTGCTCGTCGTCGACGACGTGCTGGCCACCGGCGGCACCGCCGCCGCCACCATCGACCTGGTACGCCGGTGCGGGGCCGAGGTGGTCGGGATCACCTTCCTGCTCGAGCTCGGCTTCCTGTCCGGTCGAGAGATGCTGGCCGGAGTCGACGCACCGGAGCCGCGCTCCCTGCTGCTCGTCTGAGCGCCCGGGACCTCGATCCCGCCGGTCAGCACAGCCTGCCCCGTAGACTGGGAGGCTCCACCGGCGCGAGCGACCTGGAGGGGCACCGTGGCCGACGCCCCCACCTCGAGCCCGGTCGACCTCGACGAGGGTCAGCCGGGCCGGCCCGGGGCGCCCGTCCGGACCGCCGCGGTGGCGGCGCCACCGCCCGCCGAGGTCGACGCGGCCGCCGGCTCTGGCGACGCGGCTGCCGAGCCGGCGCCGGAGCCCCCCAGCAGCACCGACACCGGCAGCACCGAGCTCGACGTGGAGCCGGCACTGGCCGTCACGGCCCCGCCCAGTCGCCGGGTGCGGGCCAGGCTGGCTCGGCTGGGGGCGCAGCGGCCGAGCGCCAACCCCGTCCTGGAGCCGCTGTTCCGGGTCGTCCGGCAGACCCACCCCAAGGCCGACCTGCGGGTCCTCGAGCAGGCCTACGCGGTGGCCGAGCGGCACCACCGCGGCCAGCTGCGCAAGAGCGGCGACCCGTACATCACCCACCCGCTGGCCGTCACCACGATCCTGGCCGAGCTGGGCATGACGCCGCCCACCCTGTGCGCCGCGCTGCTGCACGACACCGTCGAGGACACCGACGTACACGCTGGAGGCGCTGCGGGCCGACTTCGGCGACGAGGTCGCCCACCTGGTCGACGGCGTCACCAAGCTCGACCGGGTCAACTACGGCGAGTCGGCGCAGGCCGAGACCGTGCGCAAGATGGTCGTCGCGATGGCCCGCGACATCCGGGTGCTGGTCATCAAGCTGGCCGACCGGCTGCACAACATGCGCACCATCAAGTACGTCAAGCCCGCCGTCGGCAGCGAGCGGTCGGCCCGCGAGACGCTGGAGATCTACGCGCCGCTGGCCCACCGGCTCGGCATGAACACGCTGAAGTGGGAGCTGGAGGACCTCGCCTTCGCGACCCTCTACCCCAAGGTCTACGACGAGATCGTGCGGCTGGTCAGCGACCGGTCGCCCAGCCGCGACGACTACCTCGCCGGCGTCATCGAGCAGCGTCGACGGGCGACCTGAAGAACGCGAAGATCCGGGCCAGGTCACCGGCCGGCCGAAGCACTACTACTCGATCTACCAGAAGATGATCGTGCGCGGCCGCGACTTCGCCGACATCTACGACCTGGTCGGCATCCGCATCCTCGTCGACTCGGTCCGCGACTGCTACGCGGTCCTCGGCAGCATCCACGCGCGGTGGAACCCGGTGCCCGGCCGGTTCAAGGACTACATCGCGATGCCCAAGTTCAACATGTACCAGTCGCTGCACACGACGGTCATCGGGCCCGAGGGCAAGCCGGTCGAGCTGCAGATCCGGACCTTCGCGATGCACCGGCGGGCCGAGTACGGCGTCGCGGCGCACTGGAAGTACAAGGAGGACCCGCCCAGTCGGCCGCCGCCGCCGGAGCCCGCGGGGGCAAGGGCGAGACCTCACCGGGCGCGGCCAACGACATGGCCTGGCTGCGCCAGCTGCTGGACTGGCAGCGCGAGACCGAGGACCCGGGCGAGTTCCTCGAGCGCCTGCGCTTCGACCTCAGGCGGCAGCGAGGTCTTCGTCTTCACCCCCAAGGGCGACGTGATCGCGCTGCCGGCCGGGTCGACGCCCGTCGACTTCGCCTACGCCGTGCACACCGAGGTCGGTCACCGCTGTATCGGCGCCCGGGTCAACGGACGCCTGGTGCCGCTGGAGAGCACGCTGGACAACGGCGACCTGGTCGAGGTCTTCACCTCCAAGGCCCAGGGCGCCGGGCCCAGCCGCGACTGGCTGACCTTCGTCAGCCAGCCCGCGCGCCCGGAACAAGATCCGCGGCTGGTTCTCCAAGGAGCGCCGCGAGGAGGCCATCGAGCAGGGCAAGGACGCCATCACCAAGGCGATGCGCAAGCAGAACCTGCCGATCCAGCGGCTGCTGACCGGCGAGACGCTCGGTGCCGCTGGCCCACGAGCTGCGCTACCCCGACATCTCCGCGCTGTACGCCGCGATCGGCGACAGCCACGTGTCGGCGCAGTCGGTCGTGCGCGCGGCTCGTCGAGTCGCTCGGCGGCGAGGAGGGCGCCACCGAGGACCTCGCCGAGGTCGTCACCCCCGGCAACCGCACCCGCCGCCGGGCCGCCACCGACCCCGGCGTCGTGGTGAAGGGCGCCTCCGACGTCTGGGTCAAGCTCGCGCGCTGCTGCACCCCGGTCCCGGGCGACGGCATCGTCGGCTTCGTGACGCGGGGCAGCGGGGTCTCGGTGCACCGGGCCGACTGCGTGAACGCCGTGGCGCTGCGCTCCCAGCCGGACCGGATGGTCGAGGTCGAGTGGGCGCCGTCGGCATCCTCGGTGTTCCTGGTGGCCATCCAGGTCGAGGCCCTCGACCGGTCGCGGCTGCTGTCGGACGTCACGCGGGTGCTGTCCGACCAGCACGTCAACATCCTGTCGGCCTCGGTCACCACGACCCGCGACCGGGTCGCGATGTCCCGGTTCACCTTCGAGATGGGCGACCCGAAGCACCTGGGTCACGTGCTGCGGGCGGTGCGCGGGGTCGACGGGGTGTACGACGTCTACCGGGTCACCAGCGGCACGACCTGACCTCACCCTTGACCTGACCTGACGCTGCTCCGACCGGGAGCTCAGAACGTCGCGGCCTGCTCGGCCAGGAAGTCGGCGCCCTCCTGCCGGACGTGCCAGACCCGGATGTCCTTCCCGTTGTGCTCCATGTCCTTCTCGTGGAAGCGCACGAGGTCGCCGTGGGCCCGGCCGGCCCCCGACACCAGGTAGCCGTCGCCGAGGTCGAGCACGAACGCGACGTCCCCCTCGAAGTCGGTCAGGGCAACGCGGTCGCCGACCGTGCACCTGGAGGACCCGGCAGGCCGTCGCGGAGGGCACGGCGCTCGGTGTGCTGAAGCTCATCTGCCCCCCGTTCCACCCGCTGGGTGGGCGAAACAGCGCCGCGGACAGGTGGTCGAAAGCTGGTCGGCGGGCTGGTCGGCCGCTGCCGCGTTGACGGTGCCCGGCCGCGGCGGCCAGGGTGGAGCCCCGGGTCGGCGGAGAGGGGCGGGCTGATGTCGACGTACTCGCCCGAGCGGTGAGCGAGCTGCCCGGGGGAGCGCGGGACCTGGTGGCCGACTTCGCGGAGCTGGTTCGACCGGTTGCCGACGTCACGGCGTTCTGGGTCGGGGGCTCGCTCGCCACCGGCGACTACCAGCCCGGCCGGAGCGACCTCGACCTGGTCGCCCTCGTCGCCGCGCCGCTCAGCGCTGCCCAGCAGGACCGGCTGACCGCGCTGCACACCACCCTGCTGGCCGAGCAGCCGTTGGCGACCGGGCTGCACTGCGCCTACCTGCCGCGGCACGAGGTCGCCGACGTCGCGGCTGCGCACCTGTGCTGGGCCCATCGCGAGCTCTTCCGACGGCCGGTGACCGGAGTGGTGCGGGCCGAGCTGCTGCGGTTCGGCGTCACGGTCTACGGCCCCGAGCCGGTCGAGGTGCTCCCGCCGGTCAGCGAGCAAGGGCTGCGCGACGCCGCCCGGGCGGAGCTCTCGGGCTACTGGGCCGGAGCGGTCCGCAAGCCGTACCTGTGGCTGCAGGACGTCTACGTCGACCTGGGCCTGATCACCCTGGTGCGGGTCGAGGCGACGCTGGCCGACGGCACGCTGCTCACCAAGGGCGACGCCCTGCCCCGGCTGTCCAGGTTCGGGGTGCCGCCGGAGCTGGTGGCCGAGATCGGCAGCCGCCGCCGCGGCGAGCCGGTGCGCCTGACGGCCGCGGCCCGGGTCCGCCGGGCAGGGCTGGCCCGCCGGCTGATGGCCGACGGCATCGCACGGCTGGCACCCGGCTGACCGGCTGACCCGACGGCCGGTCACCGCGCGGCCTCAGCGGGACACCAGCCGCACCTCGACGGAGTAGCCGTCGGGGCGGTAGACGTGGCTGCCCAGCTCGACCGGTCGACCGCTGTCGTCGTACGTCGTGCGGCTCATGCTCAGCAGCGGCGCACCGCGCCGGAGGCCCAGCAGCCGGGCCTGCTCCGCGTCGGCGGCCAGGGCGCTGATCCGCTGGTTGGCCACTCGCAGGTGCACCCCGCCGGCCCGGAGCAGCGCGTAGAGGCCACCGGCCTCGAGGTCGGCCGCGGTGAAGCCGACCAGGTCGGCCGGCAGCCAGTTGGCCAGCACGGCGAGGGGCTCACCACCCGCGGTCCGGACCCGGCGCACCGCCACCACCGGGTCGCCGACGGACAACCCGAGGGCGCTCGCGGTCGTGGCGTCGGCCGCCTCGGTGCCGAACGAGAGCACCCGGGTGCCCGGCCGCCGGCGGGCCGCCGCGAGGTCGTCGTACAGGCTGCTCAGCTCGAGCGAGCGCTTCAGCCCGCCGTGCACCACCTGGGTACCGACACCGCGCTTGCGCACCAGCAGCCCCTTGGCCACCAGATCCTCGATGGCCTGCCGGACCGTCGGGCGGGACAGCCCCCACCGGGCCGCCAGGTCGACCTCGTTGTCCAACCGGTCACCGGGGGCGAGGTCGCCCCGGGCGATGGCTGCCTCGACCTGGCCGGCCGCCTGGAACCACAGCGGCACCGGGCTGGACCGGTCGATCACGACGGCCAGCTCGCCCACCGTCTCACCCTCCGAACGCATCTAGTTTGTCAAGACATACTGACTTAGTGTTGACATGAATCTACGGCCCCGACATGCTCGGGGCAACCCCCACCCGTGCGACACCCGGAGGCCGGCGGAGATGCGGATCGGACTGGCCGGTGCGGGGCGCATCGGCGCGTTCCACGCCCGCACCCTGGCCGCGCTTCCCGAGGTGGAGGGCCTCGTGGTGGCCGACGCCGACCCGCGACGGGCGCGGGCGGTGGCGGTCGAGCTGGGGGTCGACGCGGTGGGGTCGCCGGACGAGCTGTTCGCCGCCGGGCATCGACGGGCTGGTGGTCGCCGCGGCCACCGACGCGCATGCCGCCCTGGTGCTCGGCGGCGTCGAGGCCGGGCTCCCGGTGTTCTGCGAGAAGCCGGTCGCGGGTGACATCGAGGGGACGATCGCGGTCCTCGAGAAGGTGGCCGGCAGCAGCCGGCAGCTCGCGCACGTGCAGATCGGCTTCCAGCGACGCCACGACGCCGGGCACCTGGCGGCGCGCGCGGCCGTCGCGTCCGGCGAGCTCGGCTTCGTGCACACCATCCGCTCCGGGACGCTCGACATGGCGCCGCCGCCCGCGGACTACGTGCCGACGTCCGGCGGCGTGTTCCGCGACTGCAGCGTCCACGACTTCGACGCCATCCGGTGGGTGAGCGGGCAGGAGGTCCGCGAGGTCTACGCCGTCGGCGCCAACCGCGGGGCCGAGTTCTTCGCCGCGGCCGGTGACGTCGACGCCGCCGCCGCGCTGCTGACGCTGACCGACGACACCTTCGCGCTGGTCTCGGCGACCCGCTACAACGCCCGCGGGTACGACGTCCGGCTCGAGGTCCTCGGCTCGCGCGACAGCATCGTGGCCGGCCTCGACGACCGGCTGCCGCTGCGCTCGGTCGAGCCGGGGGTCACCTTCCCGGCCGGCACGCCGTACCCCGCCTTCATGGAGCGCTTCGCCGCGGCCTACCGGGCCGAGCTGCTGGCGTTCACCGAGGTGGTCGCCGGCCGCGCCGAACCGGCCTGCACGGTGGCCGACGCCCTCGAGGCCAGCTATGTCGCGGAGGCCTGCGAGCTGTCCCGCCACGAGCACCGGCCGGTGCGCCTCGACGAGGTGCGCCGGTGACGGCGGCGGCGCGGCGGGCGCTCCGGGAGCGGATCGCCGGGGCACCCATCTCGTGGGGCGTCTGCGAGGTGCCCGGCTGGGGCCACCAGCTGGCGCCCGAGCGGGTGCTCACCGAGATGCGGGAGGTGGGGCTGCGGGCCACCGAGCTCGGCCCCGACGGCTTCCTGCCGGACGAGCCGCAGGAGAAGGCGGCGACGCTGGCAGCACACGGCCTGACGGCCGTCGGTGGCTTCGTGCCGGTGCTGCTGCACGAGGCGGCCCACGACCCGGTGCCGGAGGTCGACCGGGCGCTGGACGGGCTGCTCGCCGCCGGCGCCCGGACGGTCGTGCTCGCCGGGGCGACCGGCCTGACGGGGTACGACGAGCGGCCACAGCTCGACGCCGCGCAGTGGCAGACCCTGCTCTGGCACCTCGACGCGCTTGCCGAGCACGCCGCGAGCCGCGGCGTGCAGGCCTGCCTGCACCCGCACGTCGGCACCACCGTCGAGACCCGCGAGGACGTCGACCGGGTGCTCGACGGGTCGACCGTCCCGCTCTGCCTGGACACCGGACACCTGCTCATCGGCGGCACCGACCCCGTCGCGCTCGCCGCCGACGCGAGCGACCGGGTGGTGCACACCCACCTCAAGGACGTCGACGAGAGCTGGGCTGCGCGGGTGCGGACCGGGGACGTCGGCTACGCGGAGGCCGTGCGGCAGGGCATGTACCGGCCGCTGGGGGCAGGGGACGTCGATGTCGCCGCGATCGTCCGCACGCTGGAGGCTGCCGGCTACGACGGCTGGTACGTCCTGGAGCAGGACACCGTGCTCACCGCCGAGCCGGCCGGCGAGGGACCGTTGGCCGACGTGCGGGCCAGCGTGGCCTACCTGGCGGCCGTTGCCGACGCGGGGCCGGCATGACGGCGTACGACGTGCTCACCATGGGTCGGGTCGGCGTGGACATCTACCCGCTGCAGGTCGGCGTGGGGCTGGAGGACGTGGAGACGTTCGGCAAGTTCCTCGGCGGCAGCGCGACGAACGTCGCGGTCGCGGCCGCCCGCCACGGCCACGAGGTCGCCGTGGTCACCCGCACCGGTGCGGACCCGTTCGGCCGGTTCGTGCACCGCGCGCTCAAGGAGCTCGGCGTCGACGACCGTTACGTGACCGCAGTGCCCGACCTGCCGACGCCGGTGACCTTCTGCGAGATCTTCCCGCCGGACGACTTCCCGCTGTACTTCTACCGGCTGCCGGTGGCGCCGGACCTCATGGTGCGGGCCGACGAGCTGGACCTTGACGCGGTGCGGGCCGCCGGCATCTGGTGGTCGACCGTCACCGGGTTGTCGGTGGAGCCGAGCCGGGGCGCTCACTTCGCGGCCTGGGAGGCCCGCGAGCGTCGGCCGCTCACCGTGCTCGACCTCGACTACCGGCCGATGTTCTGGGACTCGCGCGAGGAGGCGACGGCCCAGGTGGGCCGGGCGCTGGAGCAGGTCACCGTGGTGGTGGGCAACCTCGAGGAGTGCGAGGTCGCGGTAGGGGAGCGGGACCCGGGCCGGGCGGCCGACGCGCTGCTCGAACGCGGTGTCGAGCTGGCCGTCGTCAAGCAGGGCCCGCTCGGGGTGCTGGCCGCCACGCGCGACGAGCGGGTCGAGGTGGCTCCGGTTCGGGTCCGGGTGGTGAACGGCCTCGGTGCGGGCGACGGGTTCGGCGGCGCGCTGTGCCACGGGCTGCTCGCCGGCTGGGACCTCGAGCGGCTCGTCCGGTTCGCCAACGTCGCCGGCGCCCTGGTCGCGTCGCGGCTGGAGTGCTCGACGGCGATGCCGACCACCGACGAGGTCGAGGACGGCCTGCGGGTCGCAGCACAGGGAGGGGTCATCGGTGGCTGACGTCGAGCTCGACCTCGAGCGGCTGCGCGACCTGCGGCTGCGCGAGCCCGGGGCCGTGGCAGCCAAGGCGCTGTCCCGGCGCCGGCGTCCCCTCGTCGGTGAGGACGGGCGGGTGATGCTCGTCGCCGCCGACCACCCGGCCCGCAACGCGCTCGGCGTCCGCGGCGAGGCGATGGCGATGGGCGACCGCGGCGAGCTGCTGGCTCGGCTGGTCACCGCGCTGCGCCGGCCCGGCGTCGACGGCGTCCTCGGCACGCCCGACGTGCTCGAGGACCTGCTGCTGCTCGGCGAGCTCGACGACCGGGTGGCCATCGCCTCGATGAACCGCGGCGGTCTGCAGGGGTCGGTCTTCGAGCTCGACGACCGGTTCACCGCGTGCGACGCCGCGACGGTGGAGCGGATGGGCTGGGACGGCGGCAAGATGCTGACCCGCATCGGCCTCGACGACCCCGCGACCGCAGCGACCCTCGAGGCCTCCGCTCGCGCCGTGAGCGGCCTGGCCGAGCGGCGGCTGGTCGCGATGGTCGAGCCGTTCGTGTCCCGGCGGGTCGACGGCCGGCTGCAGAACGACCTCAGCACCGAGGGCGTGGTCCGCTCGGTCGGCGTGGCGTCGGCCCTCGGCGTCACCAGCGCGTGGACCTGGCTCAAGCTGCCCGTCGTCGAGGGCATGGAGCAGGTGCTGGCCGCGACCACGCTGCCGACCCTGCTGCTCGGCGGCGACCCGGACGTCGACCCGGAGCTCACCTACGACGCGTGGGAGCGGGCGCTGGCGCTGCCCGGCGTCCGCGGGCTGGTGGTGGGGCGGGCGCTGCTCTACCCGCCGGACGGCGACGTCGCCGCCGCGGTCGACCGGGCGGCCGGCATGGTCCGGGGCGTCACCGTGTCTGCCGGGAGCCGCTCGTGACCCCCGGTCTGCACCGGCCGGCGGGGACCCTCGCTGCCGACGGCTGGGACCTGCTGCTCACACCGGAGCAGGCCGGCTGGGCGTCCTGCGGGCTGCGGGTGGGGACGCTTCCGCCCGGCGGCGAGCTGTCCTTCGACACGGCCGCGGACGAGGCGATGGTGGTGCCGCTGACCGGGTCGTTCACCCTGACGACCGGCGGGGACGTCGTCGAGCTGGCCGGCCGCACGTCGGTCTTCGACGGGCCCACCGACGTCGCCTACCTGCCGCCCGGCCGACAGGTGCGCGTCTCCAGCACGGCCGGCGGGCGGTTCGCCGTGCCGTCCGCCCGGGCCGCCGGTGACCGCCCGGTGCGGCACCTGCCGGCCGCCGAGGTGCCCGTCGAGCTGCGCGGGGCCGGCCGGTCGTCCCGACAGGTCCACAACTTCGGGGTGCCCGGGGTGCTGGCGGCCGACTCGCTGATCGCCTGCGAGGTGTTCACCCCCGGCGGCAACTGGTCGTCGTACCCGCCGCACAAGCACGACGAGCGGCGCACCGCCGACGACGGCACCCCGGTCGAGACCGAGCTGGAGGAGATCTACTACTTCGAGGTCGCCGGCGCGGCCGGCTTCGGCTACCAGCGGGTCTACGCCTCGTCGCCGGAGCGACCGGTCGACGTGCTCGCCGAGGTGCGCCAGGGTGACGTCGTGCTGGTGCCGCACGGCTGGCACGGGCCGTCGATGGCGGCGCCGGGATACGACATGTACTACCTGAACGTGATGGCCGGCCCGGGGGAGCGCGCCTGGGTGGTCTGCGACGACCCCGACCACGCCTGGGTACGCGACACCTGGGCCGCCCAGCAGCCCGACCCGCGGCTGCCGTTCACCCCAGGGGAGGGCTGATGACGACGGTCCGGCTGACGGTGGCCCAGGCGCTGGTGCGCTTCCTGGCCGCCCAGCGCAGCGAGCGCGACGGTGTCGAGCACCGGCTGGTCGAGGGCTGCTTCGGCATCTTCGGGCACGGCAACGTCGCCGGCGTCGGGCAGGCGCTGCTCGAGGCCGAGCTGGCGGGGGACGGGGCGCTGCCCTACCACCAGGGGCGCAACGAGCAGGGCATGGTGCACGCCGCGGCCGGCTTCGCGCGGATGCGCAACCGGCTCTCGACGCTGGCCTGCACCGCCTCGGTCGGGCCCGGCGCGATGAACATGGTGACCGGAGCCGCGCTGGCCACGGTGAACCGGCTGCCGGTGCTGCTGCTGCCGGGGGACGTGTTCGCCACCCGGGTGTCGAGCCCGGTGCTGCAGGAGCTGGAGGACCCCACGTCGTACGACGTGTCGGTCAACGACGTGTTCCGGCCGGTGTCGCGGTTCTTCGACCGGGTCAACCGGCCGGAGCAGCTGCCCTCGTCGCTGCTCGCGGCGATGCGGGTGCTCACCGACCCGGCCGAGACCGGCGCGGTGACGCTGGCGCTGCCGCAGGACGTGCAGGCCGAGGCGCACGACTGGCCGGTCGAGCTGTTCGCGCCGCGGGTGTGGCACGTGGCCCGGCCGGTGCCCGAGCCGGCCGCGCTGGCCCGCGCCGTGGAGCTCATCAGGTCGGCCCGGCGGCCGCTGCTGGTGGCCGGCGGCGGCGTCGTCTACGCGGAGGCGTCGGAGGCGCTGCGCGCGCTCGTCGAGGACACCGGCGTACCCGTCGCGGAGACCCAGGCCGGCAAGGGCTCGCTGCCGTTCGACCACCCGCAGTCGGTGGGCGCGGTGGGAGCCACCGGGACGACCGCGGCCAACGCGCTCGCCCGGGAGGCCGACGTGGTCATCGGCGTGGGCACCCGGTGGAGCGACTTCACGACGGCGTCCCGCAGCGCGTTCGCCGCCGACGGGGTGCGGTTCGTCAACGTCAACGTCGCCGCCTTCGACGCCGCCAAGCAGTCCGGAGTGGCTGTGGTGGCCGACGCCCGGGTCGCGCTGCGGGCGCTGCACGGCGCGCTGGAGGGCTGGTCGGTCGACCCGGCCTACCGGGCGCGCAGCCGTGAGCTGGCAGCGGCCTGGGACGCGACGGTCTCTCGTGCCTACGCGCTCGGCCACACGCCGCTGCCGGCGCAGTCGGAGGTGATCGGCGCGGTCAACGACGCCACCGAGCCCCGGGACGTCGTCGTGTGCGCGGCCGGGTCGATGCCGGGCGACCTGCACAAGCTGTGGCGGACCCGGGACCCCAAGGGCTACCACGTGGAGTACGGGTTCTCCTGCATGGGCTACGAGATCGCCGGCGGCCTCGGCGTGAAGATGGCCGCGCCCGACCGCGAGGTGTTCGTGCTGGTCGGCGACGGGTCGTACCTGATGCTGTCCCAGGAGCTGGTGACCGCCGTGCAGGAAGGCATCAAGCTCGTCGTGGTGCTCGTGCAGAACCACGGGTTCGCCTCGATCGGCGCGTTGTCGGAGTCGCTGGGGTCGCAGCGGTTCGGCACGGCGTACCGCTACCGCGGCGCCGTCCGGCCGGCTGGACGGCGAGGTGCTGCCGGTCGACCTCGCGGCCAACGCCGAGAGCCTGGGCGCCGACGTGCTGCGGGTGCAGACGGTCGACGAGCTGCGCACCGCCCTGGCGAAGGCCCGCGAGTCGGACCGCACGACCGTGGTGCACGTGGAGACCGACCCCTCGGTGTCGGCACCGGACAGCGAGGCCTGGTGGGATGTACCCGTCGCCGAGGTGTCGGGGCTGGAGAGCACCCGGGCGGCGCGCACGACGTACGACGAGAAGAAGCGTGACCAGCGCGACTACCTGTAGAGAGGCACCAGCATGCGCACCATCGAGCACTGGATCGGCGGCAAGGCGGCACCCGGGACGTCGGGGCGCACCGCGCCGGTCTGGAACCCGGCCACCGGCCAGCAGCAGGCGGAGGTCGCGCTGGCAGCGGTCGAGGACGTCGCCGAGGCGGTGCGGGTCGCCGAGGTGGCGTTCGAGGAGTGGTCGCAGACCTCGGTGAGCAAGCGGGCCAAGGTGCTGTTCGCGTTCCGCGAGCTGGTCAACCGGAACGCCGAGGAGCTGGCCGGGCTGATCGTCGACGAGCACGGCAAGGTGCTCTCCGACGCGCTGGGGGAGGTGCAGCGCGGGCTGGAGGTGGTGGAGTTCGCCTGCGGGATCCCGTCGCTGCTCAAGGGCGACTACTCCGACCAGGTGTCGGCCGGGGTCGACACGTTCTCGTTCCGCGAGCCGCTCGGGGTGTGTGCGGGCATCACGCCGTTCAACTTCCCGGCGATGGTCCCGATGTGGATGTACCCCGTGGCGATCGCCTGCGGGAACGCCTTCGTGCTCAAGCCCAGCGAGCGCGACCCGTCGCCGTCGCTGCTCGTGGCCGACCTGTGGCAGCAGGCCGGGCTGCCGGACGGCGTCTTCAACGTGGTGAACGGTGACAAGGTTGCGGTCGACGCGCTGCTCGACGACTCGCGGGTCGCGGCCGTCTCGTTCGTCGGCTCGACCCCGATCGCGCGCTACATCCACGAGCGCGGCACGGCGTCCGGCAAGCGGGTGCAGGCGCTCGGCGGCGCGAAGAACCACGCGATCGTGCTGCCGGACGCCGACATCGACTTCGCGGCCGAGCACCTGGCGGCGGCGGCCTTCGGGTCGGCCGGCGAGCGCTGCATGGCGATCTCGGCGGCGGTGGCGGTCGGCCGCGCGGGTGACGCGGTGGTCGAGGCGGTCAGCGCCCGCGCGCAGGCGGTCACGGTGGGGTCCGGCCGCGACAGCGCCAGTGAGATGGGACCGGTGGTCACCCGGGCGGCGAAGGACCGCATCGAGGGCATCGTGACCGCGGGGGAGTCGCAGGGCGCCGCGGTGGCGGTCGACGGGCGCGGGCTGGTCGTGCCGGGGCTGGAGGAGGGCTTCTTCGTCGGCCCGACCGTGCTCGACTCGGTGACCCCCGAGATGGACGTCTACACCGAGGAGATCTTCGGGCCGGTGCTGTCGGTGCTGCGGGCCGGCACGGTCGAGGAGGCCATCGCGCTGATCAACGCGAACCCGTACGGCAACGGCACCGCGATCTTCACCAACAGCGGCCAGGCGGCGCGGCAGTTCCAGCGCGGGGTCAAGGTGGGCATGATCGGCATCAACGTGCCGGTGCCGGTGCCGATGGCGTACTACTCCTTCGGCGGCTGGAAGGACTCGCTGTTCGGCGACAAGCACGTGCACGGCCCCGAGGGCGTGTCGTTCTACACCCGCGCCAAGGTCGTCACGGCCCGCTGGCCGGAGGTCGCCGCCGACTCGGAGGCCAGCTTCCACTTCCCGACGTCCCGGTAGGGGGCCGGGTTCGCGACGGCCACCGCCCCTCGCCCGCCCGCGCGCCGAGAGCAAGATCGTTCGCGACGTTCGCGGGCGACACGCCGCGCGTGTTGCCGCCGAACGTCGCGAACGATCTTGGGTACGGCGGTCAGCTGAACTCGGCGAGGGTCCGCTCGGCCTCGACCAGCCAGCTGCGCCGGGCCTCGGCCGCGGACTCGGCGTCGGCGGCCTTCTTCTCGTTGCCCGCCGTCCGGGCCTTCGCGGCGTCGGCCTCGAGGTTCGCGATGCTGGTGCGCAGCTGGCTCACGGTCGCCTCCGCCCGGGCCCGCGCCTCCGGGTTCGAGCGGGCCCACTCCGCCTCCTCGGCGGCGCGGACGGCGTCGTCGACCTTCTTCAGCCGGTTCTCGACGGCGTCGCGGTCCGAGCGCGGCACGTGGCCGACGGCCTCCCACTGCTCGTGCACGTGTCGCAGGGCGGCCCGGGCTGACTTGAGGTCGGTGATCGGCAGCAGCGCCTCGGCCTCGGAGGCAAGGCTGCGCTTCTTCTCCAGGTTCTCGGCCTGGCCGGCGTCCCGCTCGGCGAACACCTCGGACCGGGCCGCGAAGAACACGTCCTGGGCGGCCCGGAACCGCTCCCAGAGCTTGTCCTCGACGTCCCGGCGGGCGCGGCCGGCGGCCTTCCACTCGGTCATCAGGTCCCGGTAGGCGCGCGCCGTGTCGCCCCACTCCTTCGAGGTCGAGAGCTCCTCGGCCTTCTTGATGAGCTTCTCCTTGCGGGCCGCGGCCTCGCCGCGCTGCTCGTCGAGCTCGGCGAAGTGCACCCGGCGTCGCTTGTCGAAGGCGGTACGGGCGTGGCTGAACCGCTTCCACAGCGCGTCGTCGACCTTGCGCTCCAGCCGGGGCGCCTTCTTCCACTCCTCCAGCAGCTCGCGCAGCCGGTCGCCGGCCCGCTTCCAGTCGGAGGACGTCGAGAGCTTCTCGGCCTCCTCGACGATGCGCTCCTTGGTGGCAGCAGCCGCCTCGCGGGCCTTCGCCCGGGCCGCCTCGGAGCGCTTGCGGCGCTCCTCGATCTGGGTGGCGACGGCGTCCAGCCGGGTCAGCAGGGCGGCCAGGTCCCCGACGGCGTTGGCCTCGGTGACCGCCTCCTGCAGGTGGGTGAGCGTGCTGCCCGCATCCTTCGGCGCGATGCCGCCCGCGCGGACCCGCTGCTCGAGCAGGTCGACCTGGCCGGCCAGCTCGTCGAACTTCCGGCCGAAGTACGCCAGCGCCTCCTCCGGGGAGGCATCGGGGTAGGACCCGACCGGGCGCTCGCCCTCGGCCGTGCGGACGTAGACCGTGCCGTCGTCGGCCACCCGGCCCCACTCGGACGGGTCCGACGCGGCGACCGCGGCGGCGCGGCCAGCTGCTGCCGGGGCGGCCGGCGAGGAGGGGGCGGTCTGGGCGGCCGGGGGGTGCACGACCTGCGCCGGCGTCGGGACCGGCGGCTTGGCGGCCGCTGCCGGCGTCTCGGGACCCGCGGCTGGCTCTGTCAGCCCGGCAGCCGGCTCTGCCGATGCGTCCCGCGGCTCGGCCGGTGCGGCCGGCGGCTGGCCGCGGGCTGCCGGCCACGGTCGGGCTGACGGCGACGGGCACAGCTCGAGCCGGACGCGGCTCCGCGGGCTCGGGCTCGACGGATGCGGCGACGCTCGACGGACGCTCTCCTCGGCGGCGGTCGCCGTCCGGGGCGGCGGCCGGTTCGTCGGTGCGGCGCAGCTCGACGGACGCGGCGGCGTTCCTCGGCGGCGGCTCGGCTCGCGGTGGCGGCGGTTCCGTCGACGGGCGTCGGCTCCGCGGGCGGGGTGGCCTCTGCGACCGCGGCCGGTTCCTCGGCGGCGTGTCGGCGCGGCGGCTGGTCGACCTCCGGCTGGTCAACCTCCGGCGGCTGCAGCCGTCGGCGACCCCGCCCGCTCCTCGCCCGCGGGTGCGTCCGGGAGCGGGGCGTCGCGGTCCGGCTGGGCCGCGCCGGTCTCCGGGGTGTCGCTCACGTCAGCCCTCTCCGACCGTCACGTTCTTGATGGTGACCTTCTGCGCGGGCGCGCCGTCGTTGCCGCCGCCCTCCACACCCTTCGCGGCCACCTTCTGCACCACGTCCAGCCCGTCGGTGATGTTCCCGAAGATCGTGTAGTTCGGCGGCAGGGTGGTGTCCTTGTACACCAGGAAGAACTGGCTGCCGTTGGTACCGGCACCCGCGTTGGCCATCGCCACCGTGCCCGCGGGGTAGTTGTTCTGGCCCTCCGCCGGCAGGTTCTCCTCGCCGAACTGGTAGCCCGGCCCGCCGCTGCCCTGCCCCGTCGGGTCGCCGCACTGCAGCACGTAGATGTTCTCCGTGGTGAGGCGGTGGCAGGACGTGCCGTCGAAGTACTTCGCCTGGGCCAGGTGCTTGAAGCTGTTCGTCGTGCAGGGCGCCTTGGCGGCGGCCATGTCGACCACGACGTCGCCCTGGTCGGTGGCGATGGTCGCCGTGAAGGGCTTCTTGTAGCTCGCCGCCTTCTTCACGTCGTACGCCGGCAGGCCGACGTCCTTGGCGGCGGTGCCGCTCTTCGTGTACGTGCAGCCGGCGGCCGCGGCGGTCGCGGACGGCGTCGGGGTGGGGGTCGGCGTCGCGGAGGCCGGCGGGCTGGCCGAGGGGGAGGACGTCGAGCCGGCGGTCACCGTGTCGTCGCCGCCGCCGAGCTGGGTCGAGAGCACCGAGACGGCCGCCACGAGCACCAGAACCGCGATGGCGACACCGGTCGCCACTCGGTTGCGGCGCTGCTTGCTGGCGCGCTCGGCTCGGCGTGCCTGCTGACGCTCGTAGTGCTCTCGCGCCAGCTGTCGCTCACGCTTCGCGCTGCCCGCCACCCTTGCCTCCTGCTCGTCCCGCTGACCGTGCCGACCGAGGGGGCCGCGCACACGGTCGGTCAGTCTAGGGTTTTACGGGTTCGCTGGGCCGGTGAAGCCGCCGGTAGGCTCACGTTGCCCGCTTTCGCCGACCTCGAAGGGTGCTCGTGCTGATCACCGGCTTCCCCGCCGCCGCCTTCGGCACGAACTGCTACGTCGTGGCCGTCGGCGCCGGCGAGGAGTGCGTCGTGGTCGACCCCGGCATCGAGGTGCTCGACCAGCTCGACGCCCTCCTGGAGGAGTACCGCGTGCGTCCGGTGGCCGTCCTGCTCACCCACGGGCACCTCGACCACACCTACTCGGTGACCCCGGTCTGCGGCGCGCGCGACATCCCGGCGTACATCCATCCCGACGACGACGACATGCTCGCCGACCCGCTGGCCTGGCTGGGGCCCGAGACCAAGGCCATCTTCCAGGGGCGGCTGAGCTGGTCGGAGCCCTCCGACGTGAAGCCGCTTGCCGACGGCGAGGTGCTGCGGCTGGCCGGGCTGGAGATCACCGTCGACCACGCGCCGGGGCACACCGCCGGGTCGGTCGCGTTCCGGCTGCCGCACGAGGAGGTGCCGGAGGTGATGTTCTCGGGCGACCTGCTGTTCGCCGGCAGCATCGGACGCACCGACCTACCGGGCGGCGACCACGCCACCATGCAGCGCAGCCTCGCCGCCAAGGTGCTGCCGCTGCGCGACGAGGTCGTGGTGCTGCCCGGCCACGGCCCGCAGACCACCATCGGCCGCGAGCGGGCCACCAACCCGTTCCTGCAGGACCTCACGTCGGACGGCGCCGCGGCCGGCCAGCGAGGACTCTGACGGATGACGTCCTTCCAAGCCCCGAAGGGCACTTTCGACCTGCTGCCGCCCGACTCGGCCACCTTCCTCGCCGTCCGCGAGGCGATGGCCGCTCCGGCGCGCCGGGCCGGCTACGCGTACGCCGAGACGCCGGCGTTCGAGGACACCGGGCTGTTCGCGCGGGGCGTCGGCGAGTCGACCGACATCGTCGCCAAGGAGATGTACACCTTCGAGGACAAGGGCGGCCGCTCGCTCACCCTGCGTCCCGAGGGCACCGCGTCGGTGCTGCGGGCCGTCCTCGAGCACAACCTGCACCGCGGCGCCCTGCCGGTGAAGCTGTGGTACTCCGGCAGCTACTACCGCTACGAGCGCCCGCAGGCGGGCCGCTACCGGCACTTCTCCCAGGTCGGCATCGAGGCGCTGGGTGTCGAGGACGCCGCGCTGGACGCCGAGACCGTGCTGCTCGCCGTCGACGCCTTCGCCGACCTCGGACTGCGCGAGGTGAAGCTGCTGCTGAACTCGCTGGGCGACAAGGTGTGCCGACCGGCGTACCGCGAGGCCCTGCAGGAGTTCCTGCGCGGCCTGGACCTCGACGACGAGACCCGCCGCCGGGTCGAGCTGAACCCGCTGCGGGTGCTCGACGACAAGCGGCCGCACATCCAGGCCCAGCTTGTCGGTGCGCCGCTGGTGGTCGACCACCTCTGCGAGGCCTGCAAGGCCCACCACGAGCAGGTGCGGTCGCTGCTGACCGCCGCCGGCGCGGCGTTCATCGACACGCCGACCCTCGTCCGTGGCCTCGACTACTACACGCGCACGACGTTCGAGTTCGTGCACGACGGGCTTGGTGCGCAGTCGGCAGTCGGGGGCGGCGGCCGCTACGACGGGCTCTCGGAGTCGATCGGCGGCCCCGAGCTGCCCGGTGTCGGCTGGGCGCTCGGCGTCGACCGCACCGTGCTCGCCCTACGGGCCGAAGGCGTCGAGGCGCCCGGCCTTGCCGGGGTGCAGGTCTTCGCCGTGCCGATCGGGGCCGATGCCGGGCCCGTGCTGTTCGACGCAGTCAGCCGCTGGCGGCGGGCCGGCCTGCGCGCCGACCTGGCCTACGGAGGCCGCGGCCTCAAGGGATCGATGAAGGCGGCCGACCGGTCCGGCGCGTCGTACGCCGTGGTGCTGGGCGAGCGAGATCTCGCCGCCGGTGTCGCCCAGGTCAAGGACCTGACCACCGGTGCGCAGACCGCCGTACCCCTCGACGACCTCGTCGCCCACCTCCAGGAGCTCCTCGCATGATCCGCACCCACCAGTCCGGTGTGCTGCGCGCGTCGCACGCGGGCCAGACCGTCACCCTCACCGGTTGGGTCGCCCGGCGACGCGACCACGGCGGCGTCGCCTTCATCGACCTGCGCGACGCGTCCGGCTTCGTGCAGGTGGTGATCCGCGACGAGGCGGTCGCCGCCGGCCTGCGCAACGAGTACGTGCTCAAGGTCGTCGGCGAGGTCAGCGTCCGGCCGGAGGGCAACGCAAACCCGAGCCTGCCGACCGGCGAGATCGAGGTGGTGGCCAGTGACGTCGCGGTCCTCAACGAGTCGGCACCGCTGCCGTTCCAGATCGACGAGCACGTCGAGGTGGGCGAGGAGGTGCGGTTGCGCTACCGCTACCTCGACCTGCGGCGCGCTGCCCCCGCCGCGGCGATCCGGCTGCGCAGCGAGGTGAGCCGGGCGGCCCGCGACGTGCTGCATGGTCGCGACTTCGTCGAGGTCGAGACGCCGACGCTGACCCGGTCGACACCCGAGGGTGCCCGGGACTTCCTCGTTCCCGCGCGGCTCGCGCCGGGCAGCTGGTACGCCCTGCCCCAGTCGCCGCAGCTGTTCAAGCAGCTGCTGATGGTGGCGGGCCTGGAGCGCTACTTCCAGATCGCCCGGTGCTACCGGGACGAGGACTTCCGGGCCGACCGGCAGCCGGAGTTCACCCAGCTGGACATCGAGATGAGCTTCGTCGACGAGGACGACGTCCTCGAGACCGCCGAGGCGGTGCTCGTCGCCCTCTGGAAGCTCATCGGTCACGACATCGAGCTGCCGATCCCGCGGATGACCTACGCCGAGGCGATGCGCCGTTACGGCACCGACAAGCCCGACCTGCGCTTCGGGCAGGAGCTCGTCGACTGCACGGAGTTCTTCGCCGGCACGCCGTTCCGGGTCTTCCAGGCGCCGTACGTCGGTGCGGTGGTCATGCCCGGCGGCGCGTCCCAGTCGCGCAAGGAGCTCGACGCGTGGCAGGACTGGGCCAAGTCCCGGGGCGCCCGCGGTCTTGCCTACGTCCTCGTCGGCGCGGACGGCGAGCTGGGCGGGCCCACGGCGAAGAACCTCTCGGAGACCGAGCGCGCGGGCATCGTCGGGCACGCCGGCGCGGCGCCCGGTGACGCCGTGTTCTTCGCCGCGGGGGAGCCGACGCCGTCCCAGACGTTGCTCGGCGCAGCCCGGGTCGAGGTCGGCCGGCGCTGCGGGCTGGTCGACGAGGACGCCTGGTCGTTCCTCTGGGTCGTCGACGCGCCGCTGTTCGAGCCGTCGGCCAAGGCGCGGGCCTCCGGCGACGTCGCGGTCGGTGCCGGTGCGTGGACCGCAGTGCACCACGCCTTCACCTCGCCGAAGCCGGAGTGGATCGACCGCTTCGAGCAGGACCCGGCCAACGCCCTCGCGTACGCCTACGACATCGTCTGCAACGGCAACGAGATCGGCGGCGGGTCGATCCGTATCCACCGCCGCGACGTGCAGGAGCGGGTCTTCGCGATGATGGGGCTCTCCGAGGAGGAGGCGCAGGAGAAGTTCGGCTTCCTGCTCGACGCCTTCGCGTACGGCGCCCCGCCGCACGGCGGCATCGCCTTCGGCTGGGACCGGATCTGCGCGCTGCTCTCCCGCAGCGAGTCGATCCGCGACGTCATCGCCTTCCCGAAGAGCGGCGGCGGCTACGACCCGCTGACCGGCGCACCCGCGCCGGTGCCGCCGGAGCAGCGGAAGGAGACCGGCGTGGACGCGGCGCCGGTGCCGGCGCCGGCGCCGTCCAGTGCTGCCGACCCGGTGAAGCCCGGAGAGCCGCCGAGCCCGCGCACGAGCTGACCTGACTGACCTGACTGACCTGACTGACCTGTCGGGCCGGGCGGGCTCGGCAGGCCGGGCGGGCTCGGCCGGCAGGCCCGCGACGCCACCCAGCTGTCGCCCACCTGTAGCGCTGCCCACTTTGGTGTGGGCAGGGCTACCGGCCTCGCAGCCCAGCCGCGCCTGCCCACCTTGGTGTGGGCAGCGCTACAGGTCCTGCTGACGGGTAGCCCTGCCGGGCCGGTGCCACGCGCTGCCCACCTTGGTGTGGGCAGCGCTACAGGTCCGGCTGACGGGCAGCACTGCCGGGCGCCGGCGCCAGCCGCGCCAAGCAGGGCGCCGGCCTCAGCGTCCGCGCCGCCGCGGTCGGGGTCTCGTCCCCGGCACGGCGGCGGCGGGCAGCGGCGGCGGGGTGACGTGTTCCTGAAGGCCCAGCCGGTTGTGGATCCGGCGCAGCCACCCGGGCGCCCACCAGTTCCAGTCGCCGAGCAGCGTCATCGTCGCCGGCACCAGCAGGCAGCGAACCAGGGTCGCGTCGACCGCGACCGCCGTTGCCATGGCCAGGCCCATCTGCTTGATGCCGAGCAGCTTCCCGGTCGTGAACCCCAGGAAGACGATGAACGACCAGCAGCGCCGCCGAGGTGATGATGCGGCCGCTGCGCTGCAGCCCGACCTCGACCGCCTTGTCGTTCGGCATCCCGGAGTCGTAGCAGCTCCTTGATCCGCGACAGCAGGAAGACCTCGTAGTCCATCGAGAGCCCGAACGCGAACGCGAAGACGATCACCGGCACCCAGGTCTCCAGCGCCCCCGTCGGCGTGAAGTCCAGCAGCCCCGCGCCGTGCCCGTCCTGGAAGACGAAGACGAGCACGCCGAAGGTCGCCCCCAGCGAGAGGGTGTTCATCACCAGCGCCTTGACCGGCACCAGCACCGACCCGGTCATGAGGAACAGCAGCACGAACGTCCCGAGCACCAGGATCGCCGCGGCCCATGGCAGCCCGCGCCAGCACGAGGTCCTGGAAGTCGACCAGGATGCCCGCCGGGCCGGTGACCCAGATCGGGTACGGCGGTCGGTCGGCGCGAAGCGCGTGCACCAGCGCCTTGGCCTGCTCGCCCTGCGCGGTGCCCTTCGGCGTGATCTCCACCGCGGACCAGCCGCGCTCCCGGTCGACCGCCGGGGCCACCCGCTCGACACCCGGCAGGTCGGCGGCACCGGCGGCCCAGGACTGCAGCTCGGCCGCGGGAACCTTGGCGACCACCACGACCGGTTCGGTCGCGCGGTCGGGGAACGCGCGCGCGACACCCTCTGCGAACCGGCGCGCCTCGAAGTCCTTGGGCAGCAGGTCGGCGCCGCCGTTCTGGAACGTCACGCTGAGGAACGGCACGGCCAGCGCGAGCAGCAGCACGGACAACCCGACCGTGACGACAGCGGCGTGCCGCTGGGTGGCCCGGGCCATCCGGGCGAAGAAGCCGTCGTCCGACACGCGCTCGGCAGGCACCCTGATGCGGCGGTGGAACGTGGACAGCAGTGCCGGTGTCAGCGTCAGCCCGACGAGCAGCGCGACCAGTACGACGGTGACACCGGCGGCGCCCAGCGCCCGGAAGATCGACAGCCGGAAGACGAACAGGCCGCACAGGGCGGTCGCGACGGTGAGCGCCGAGAACGAGATCGTGCGGCCGGCGGTCATCACCGACACCGCGACCGCGTCCTCAGGTTCGCGGCCGAGGCCGCGTTCCTCGCGGTAGCGCTGCACGATCAGCAGCGCATAGTCGATGGAGAGACCCGAGCCCCATCACCGTCGTCACAGAGGGGACCGCGGGGTCCAGGTCCATCAGGTAGGAGAGCACGTACAGCGCGGCGAGGCCGCCGGCGATCGAGCACAGCGCGCCCATCAGCGGGATGCCCGCGGCGACGAAGCCACCGAACAGCAGCACCATCACGATCAGCGTGATCGGCAGGGCCACGAACTCCCCACGCTCGGTGTCGCGCTGCGACTGCTCGGCGCTCTCCCGTCGCAGCAGGGTGTCGCCCCCGAGCAGCACGTCGGTGCCCAGGTCGTCGCCGAGCGCTCGCAGCTGCTCGACGACGGCGTCCACCGTGTCGTTCTCCGCGCCGAGGCCCAACCCCTTGTCGAGGTCGACCACCAGCAGCATCGACCTCCCGTCCGCGCTGACCAGCCCGGCCGCAGGGGGCGCGGTCAGCGGGTCCACGGCGCGGGCCACTCCCGGCGTACCGGACAGCTCGCGGGCGGCACTGGCGACGGCGCGGCGCGCCGGCCGGGTCGGTCGGCGTGGCGGCGAGGGCGGTGACCCGCGCGCCGTACGGCGCCGACTCGTCGAGATGGTCGAAGCCGGCGAACGACTCGATCGAGGAGCCGGAGAAGTCGGTCACCAGTCGCGGGAAGACCTGGACCCCGACCGCGATGCCCCCGACGAACGCCACCAGCCAGGCCAGCAGCACGAGGCGCCGGTGGCGGAAGCAGAAGTGGCCGAGCGACGAGAGCACCCGCTCATTGTCCGGGGCGTCGGCGCCGCCGGTCAGGGACCTTCGACCCGAGCGGGTTAGGTTCGCTCCGTGGACCTGTTCGAGGCGGCTGCCGACGACCGCGGCGACGCGGACAAGCCGCTCGCGGTCCGGATGCGGCCGCGCACCCTGGACGAGGTGGTCGGCCAGGAGCACCTGCTGGTGCCGGGGTCGCCGCTCCGGCGGCTGGTGGCGGGCGACGGCGGGGTCGCCGGCCCCGCGTCGCTGATCCTGTGGGGGCCGCCGGGCACCGGCAAGACGACCCTGGCCTACCTGGTGTCCTCGGCCACCGGGCGCTCGTTCACCGAGCTGTCCGCGGTCAACGCCGGGGTCAAGGACGTGCGCGCGGTCGTCGAGGCGGCCCGGCGGCAGTCGGCGATGTCCGACCGCGAGACGGTGCTGTTCATCGACGAGGTGCACCGCTTCTCCAAGACCCAGCAGGACGCGCTGCTGCCGGCCGTCGAGAACCGCTGGGTCACCCTGGTCGCGGCGACCACCGAGAACCCGTACTTCTCGGTGGTGTCGCCGCTGCTGTCCCGCTCGCTGCTGCTCACCCTGGCACCGCTGGACGACGGCGGGGTCGAGGAGGTGGTGCGCCGGGCGGTGACCGACCCGCGCGGGCTCGACGGCGCGATCGAGGTGTCCGACGAGGCGATGTCGCACCTGCTGCGGGTGGCCGGGGGCGACGCCCGGCGGGCGCTGACCGCGCTGGAGGCCGGAGCCGGGGCGGCGATGGCGACGGGGGCCACCGTGCTCGACGTACAGACCCTGGAGTCCGCGGTCGACCGGGCGGCGCTGCGCTACGACCGGGACGGCGACCAGCACTACGACGTGATCTCGGCCTTCATCAAGTCGGTGCGCGGCTCGGACGTCGACGCCGCACTGCACTACCTGGCCCGGATGATCGAGGCGGGGGAGGACCCGCGGTTCATCGCCCGCCGGCTGGTCATCCTGGCCTCCGAGGACATCGGGCTGGCCGACCCGACCGCGCTGCTGGCGGCGGTGGCGGCGGCCGACGCGGTGGCGCTGATCGGCATGCCGGAGGGCCGGATCAACCTGGCGCAGGCGGTCATCCACCTGTCGCTGGCGCCGAAGTCCAACGCGGTGATCACGGCGGTCGATGCCGCGCTGGCCGACGTACGGGCTGGGCTGGCGGGTCCGGTGCCGCCCGCACTGCGCGACGCGCACTACGGCGGCGCGGGCAAGGTGGGCTCCGGCATCGGCTACGTCTACCCGCACGACGAGCCCGGCGGCGTCGCGGCCCAGCAGTACCCGCCCGACGCCGTGCTGCCGCGCACCTACTACCGGCCCACCCGGTACGGCGCCGAAGCCCGGCTGGCCGACCTCTGGGACAAGCTCCGCAGCCTGGTCCGCGGCACCTGACACCCGCGCGCACCGGAGCGGGTGCCTGACGCGACCCGACCGGCGAGCCGGCAGCCGAGTGGTGACTCTCGGGGCCTGACGGTGGCCGGACAGCCTCGCGAGTCACCACTCGGCGCTGGCTCGACCAGGCAGCGGGCTCGGTCGCCAGCCCCAGGCCCGGGTGGCCGAAGCGGCCCGCCGCTGACCGGCGAGAAGACGGCCGACCGTCCGGGCCCGCGCAGGTCCGAGGTCGAGGGACGTTGCCCGCACCACCTCGACACCGAGGTCCTCGAGGCACTCTTCACGAGCGTTGTCCTCGGTGTGCTCACGCAAGCCCCGGTGGGTGCTGCCGTCGTACTCCCCGGCCAACCCGGACTCCAGGTCGAGCAGATCGGGCATCGCGACGACGACCCCGTCGGCGTCCAGCACGTACGGGTTGCACTGTGGTCGCGGCAGGCCCGCCTCGACCACCCAGACGTAGCGCAGCCGCGTCTCCCCGCTCGACCTCGACCGGGGATCGGTCAGTGACAGGACTGCCCGGGCGACCGGCACCCCGCGCTTGCGCGGGTGAGCCCGCAGGTACTCCTCGACGTCCCGCGGATCGATCCCGAGCTGCCGGCAGGCGATGTCGGTGGCGACGAGTCCCTCCTCGACCGTCGAGGCACGTGCCAGGTCGAACGCCGTCCGGATCGGGCTCGTGACGCGGGTTCCGGCCACCTCCCGGAGGTCGTCGTCGGCCAGCGCCCAGCGCCGGTAGCGCACGCCCGCCCGCACCGTCAGGTGCGTGCTCCGGGGGACGACGATGACGATGTCCTCCGAGTCGTGGCCCGAGCGGCCCCGACCGTCCAGCTCGGAGGCGCCGAGGAGGTGAGCCGCAGCCCAGCCCGCGACAGCACCGCCGGGCGGGACGAGCGCGACGGCGTCGGCGAGCCGCTGGGCGGGCGGTGGGGGCCCCGGGATGCTGGGTGTGTGGAACCCGCGGAAGGGGCTGCGCCACCTCGGTCCACGCAGCTCGTCCGCGGAGACGCCCAGCGACCGGAGGTCGGCGGTGCGCAGAGCGGGCTGCGGGGTGGTCATCGTGCGAGCGTCGAGCACCCGCGGTCGGCGGAGAGCGTGCCCGCGGCGATCTGTGGACGGGTTCGGGTCCCGCGGCGGCTGGGGATCGTCCGTCGAGCGGCGCGAGTGGTTGCTCCGGGGGCTCGCGGGCGCTTGGCGACCCCTCGCCCTCACCACTCGCCGCAGACCGCGGCGCCCGGACGCGTATCGCCGGAGCGGGGGACGCCCGCGATAGGGTCCTCGGCATGTCAGTCGGAGACATCGCCGGACTCATCGCGGCCGTCGCGTTCGTGCTGCTGGTGGGCGTGCTGGCGATCCCGCTCATCAAGCTCGGCGGCGTCTTCGACGAGACGCGGACCATGATCAAGGGCGTCTCCGACGAGACCGTCCCGCTGCTCTCCGAGGTCACCACCACGGTCACCACGACCAACGCGCAGCTGGTGCGGGTCGACGCGATCACCTCGAACGTCCAGTCCGCGACCACCAACGTGTCGGCGCTGACCGCGCTGTTCGCCGCCACCGTCGGCGGGCCGGTCGTCAAGGTCGCCGCCTTCAGCTACGGGGTCCGCAGCGCGCTGGCCGACCGCCCCGGTGAGCGCACCCGCCGCCGGGTGGCCGACCAGACCCGGGCCAACGCGGCTGCCGCGCGCGCGGCGAAGCGGCGGCGGAAGGCCGACTGATGCGTCGCCTGTTCTGGGTCGCCGTCGGGGCGGCCGCCGGGGTCTACGCCGTCCACAAGGTGCAGCAGACGCTGCGCGCCTACAGCGCCACCGGCCTCGCCGAGCGGGCCGAGGGGTTCGGCGGCGCGGTGCGGCTGTTCGCGGGCGAGGTCCGCGCCAACATGGCCGACCGCGAGGCCGAGCTGCGCGAGGCGCTGGGCATGGACCCCGTCCACGAGCCGCCGCTGTCGCCCGCCGAGGCGGCTGACCTGGTCGGACACCCCGCGAGCCGGCATCCGGCGCGGCTGCCCACCACGCCGAGGAGCAGCACCTGATGGAGACCGCCGAGATCAAGCGTCGGTGGCTGACGTTCTTCGGTGAGCGCGGTCACACCGTGGTGCCGAGCGCCTCGCTGCTGCTCGACGACCCCAACCTGCTGTTCGTCAACGCCGGCATGGTGCCGTTCAAGCCCTACCTGCTCGGCCAGGAGACGCCGCCGTGGGTCCGCGCCACCAGCGTCCAGAAGTGCTGCCGCACCCTCGACATCGAGGAGGTCGGCAAGACCACCCGGCACGGCACGTTCTTCCAGATGAACGGCAACTTCTCCTTCGGCGACTACTTCAAGGAAGGCGCCATCGAGCTCGCCTGGGAGCTGGTCACCCGGCTCGCAGCGCGACGGCGGCTACGGGTTCGACGAGTCGGTGCTCTACGCGAGCGTCTACCAGGACGACGACGAGGCGGTCGCGCTGTGGAAGAAGGTCGCCGGCCTGCCCGACGACCGCATCGTGCGGCTGGGCAAGAAGGACAACTACTGGTCGATGGGCGTCCCCGGCCCGGGCGGCCCGTCCAGCGAGATCCTCATCGACCGCGGCCCCGCGTTCGGCAAGGACCGCGACTGGGACGCCGGCGACCGCTACATGGAGTTCTGGAACCTCGTCTTCATGCAGGACGAGCTCTCGGCGGTGCGCAGCAAGGAGGACTTCGACATCGCCGGGCCGCTGCCCAAGAAGAACATCGACACCGGCATGGGCCTCGAGCGGGTCGCCTACCTCCTGCAGGGCGTGGAGAACCTCTACGAGATCGACGAGGTCTTCCCGGTCCTCGAGCGCGCCGCCGCGCTGTCCGGCAAGCGCTACGGCCACGAGCACGAGGACGACGTGCGGCTGCGGGTCGTCGCCGACCACGTGCGCAGCGCCCTCATGCTGATCAGCGACGGGGTCAGCCCCGGCAACGAGGCCCGCGGCTACGTGCTCCGCCGGCTGCTGCGCCGCGTCGTGCGCTCGATGCGGCTGCTCGGCGTCGAGGACCCGGTGCTCCCCGAGCTGCTGCCCGTCAGCCGCGACGCGATGGCGCCGTCGTACCCCGAGCTCGTCGACGGGTTCGGCCGCATCTCCTCCCTCGCCTACGCCGAGGAGGAGACCTTCCGGCAGACCCTGCGGGCCGGCACCACCATCTTCGACCAGTTCGTCCGCGAGGCCCGGCACGACGAGCAGCTCGCCGAGACCGCGGGCGGCCCGCCGACCGCCGGCACGATCACCGGCGGGCAGGCCTTCCAGCTGCACGACACCTTCGGCTTCCCCATCGACCTGACCCTCGAGATGGCTGCCGAGCAGGGCATCGCCGTCGACGAGGCGGGCTTCCGCCGGCTGATGCGCGAGCAGCGCGAACGCGCCAAGGCAGACGCCAGGGCCAAGAAGACTCGGCCACGCCGACCTCTCGGCCTACCGCTCGGTGCTCGACGCCGGCGGTGCCACCAGCTTCACCGGGTACGACGAGGTGGTCAGCGAGGCGCGGGTGCGCGGGGTGCTGGTCGACGGCACCAGCGTGCCCGCGGCCCGCGCAGGGCGACGACGTCGAGCTGGTCCTCGACCGCACCCCGTTCTACGCCGAGGGCGGCGGCCAGCTCGCCGACCAGGGCAGCATCCGGCTCGGCAACGGCGCCGAGGTCGAGGTGCACGACGTCCAGACCCCGCTGCCGGGCGTCGTCGTGCACCGCGGCACGGTCACCCGCGGCGAGGTCGTCCGCGACGACACGGCGGTCGGCGAGGTCGACGTCGCGCGCCGGCGGGCCATCAGCCGCGCGCACACCGCCACCCACCTGGTGCACAAGGCGTTCCGCGCAGGCGCTGGGCGAGACCGCGACCCAGGCGGGCTCGGAGAACGCGCCCGGCCGGTTCCGGTTCGACTTCGCCTCGCCGTCGGCGGTGCCGCCGTCGGTCATGACCGACGTCGAGCAGGAGGTCAACGAGGTGCTCGCCGCCGACCTCGACGTCCGGGCCGAGGTCATGACCCAGGACGAGGCCCGCGCGGCCGGCGCGATGGCGCTGTTCGGCGAGAAGTACGGCGACGAGGTGCGGGTCGTCTCGGTCGGCGACTGGGCCCGCGAGCTGTGCGGCGGCACCCACGCCCAGCGCTCCGGCCAGCTCGGCCTGGTCAAGATCCTCGGCGAGTCGTCGATCGGTGCCGGCGTACGCCGGGTCGAGGCGCTCGTCGGCACCGACGCCTACCAGTTCCTGGCCCGCGAGCACGCCCTCGTCTCCCAGCTCACCGACTCGCTCAAGGTGCGCCCCGAGGAGCTGCCGGAGCGGGTCGCCGGGCTCACCAACCGGCTCCGCGAGGTGGAGCGGGACCTCGAGAAGCTGCGTTCCGAGCAGGCCCTGGCCGGCGCGGCGGCGCTGGCCGCCGACCCGACCGACGTGTTCGGGGTCGGCGTCGTGACGCACCGCACCCCCGACGGCACCAGTGCCGACGACCTGCGCCGGCTGGTGCTCGACGTCCGCGGCCGGATCCCCGCCGAGCGGCCGGCCGCGGTGGCGATGGTCTCGGTGGCGAACGGCCGGCCGGTGATCGTCGTCGCGGTCAACGAGAAGGGCCGCGAGTGGGGCATCAAGGCCGGTGAGCTCGTGCGGGTCGCCGCGGGCGTGCTCGGCGGCGGTGGCGGCGGCAAGGACGACGTCGCGCAGGGCGGCGGCACCGACCCGGCCAAGGCGGACGAGGCCCTCCGGCAGGTCGAGCACACGGTGGGCCAGCGGGTCACCGGCAGCACGTGAGCCGGCCGGAGCGGGCATGAGACCCGGCGTGCGCCTCGGCGTCGACGTCGGGTCGGTGCGGGTCGGGGTCGCCACCTGTGACCCCGCCGGGCTGATCGCCACGCCGGTGGAGACGCTGCGGCGCGGTCAGGGCGACGTCGATGCGCTGGCCCGGCTGGTGGCCGACCGGGAGGCCGTCGAGGTGGTCGTCGGGCTGCCGACGTCGCTGTCCGGCCGGGCCGGGCCGGCTGCCGAGGCGGCCACCGCGTACGCTGGGACGCTGGCCGCCCGCCTGTCGGTGCCGGTGCGCCTGGTCGACGAGCGGTTCTCCACCGTCGGAGCCCAGCGTGGGCTGCACGCGAGTGGGGTAGACACGCGCAAGGGACGCAGCGTGATCGACCAGGCGGCTGCTGTCATCATCTTGCAGGGTGCGCTCGACGCCGAGAGGACATCAGGAACGGCACCTGGCAGGCTGGTCGGACTTTCCGCACGGGGCGCTGACGACCCGATCGCTCGGGAGGAACCGGGTGAAAGGGTCGAGAACGACGTGAGAGGCGAGGCATGACCGATCTGTCCGTGTGGTCGGAGGAGCAGACGACGCGCTCCCACCGACGTCGCCGGAAGAAGAAGGGTGGCCGCGGCAAGGCCGCCCTGGCCGTGGTGATCGCGCTGCTGCTGGTGGCGGGCATCCTCGGCGGCGGAGCCGTGCTCGCCCTCGGCGGCCTGAACAAGCTCAAGAGCGCCTTCGGCTCGTCGTCGGCTCCCGACTACCCCGGCCCCGGCGAGGGCCAGGTCGTCATCGAGGTGAAGTCCGGCCAGACCGCGGCCGACGTCGCGAAGACCCTCAAGGCCCAGGACGTCGTGAAGAGCACCCAGGCGTTCGTCGAGGCAGCCTTCGCCGACCCCGACGCCTCCAAGCTGCAGCCGGGCTTCTACCAGCTGGCCCGCAAGATGGCCGCGACCGACGCACTCGCCGCCGTGCTGGACCCCGCGGCGCGGATCCAGGCCCGCGTCACCCTGCCCGAGGGCCTCCGGCTGGACGAGACGCTGCAACGGCTCGCCAAGGACACCAAGATCCCGCTGAAGCAGTACGAGCAGGCCCTCAAGAAGCAGAACGCCGAGAAGCTCGGCCTCCCGACGTACGCCGACGGCAACCCGGAGGGCTTCCTCTTCCCGGCCACCTACGACGTCGAGCCCAACGCCGATGCCGACTCGGTGCTGAAGCAGCTGTTCGCCGCCTTCGGCGCCGCGGCCGAGAAGGCCGGGGTCGAGCGCACCCAGCGCACCCCGGAGGAGATCGTCACGATCGCCAGCCTGGTCGAGGCCGAGGCGCGCAACCCCGAGGACTTCGGCAAGGTCGCCCGCGTCGTCTACAACCGGCTCGAGCAGGGGATGCCGCTGCAGTTCGACTCGACGGTCAACTACGCGCTCAAGGCCGACAAGGAGATCGTCACCTACGAGGACCTCGGCGCCGACTCGCCGTACAACACCTACAAGAACACCGGGCTGCCGCCGGCACCGATCAACTCGCCCGGGCTGGCCGCGCTCACCGCGGCCGTCAACCCGACCGAGGGCGACTGGCTGTACTTCGTCACCACCGACCCGCAGGCCGGCACCACGAAGTTCACCGGCGACTACCAGGAGTTCCTGAAGTTCAAGGACGAGCTGAAGTCCAACCAGTGACGCAGCGACGGGCCGCCGTCCTCGGCTCGCCGATCGGGCACTCGCTGTCGCCGGTGCTGCACCGGGCGGCGTACGAGCACCTCGGGCTCACGGGCTGGACCTACGACGGCGTACGACGTCGACGAGGCCGGCCTGGCCGGGCTTCCTGGCCGGGCTCGGACCGGAGCTGGGCGGGGCTGTCGCTCACCATGCCGCTCAAGGCCGCCGTGCTGCCGCTGCTCGACGCCGCCTCGCCGGTGGTCGAGATGGTCGGCGCGGCCAACACCGTGCTGCTGCGGGAGGGCCGGCGGGTCGGGGTCAACACCGACGTGCCCGGCATGGTCGCGGCGCTCGCGGCGCACGAGGTGGCCGGCGTCGACCGGGCCGTGCGTGCTCGGCGGGGGAGCGACGGCCCGCTCGGCGGTGGTCGCGCTGTCGTCGGTCACCCGGTCGGTGCGCGCCTACGTGCGCGACCCGGCGCGGCACGCGGGCCTGCAGAGCGCCGCCGCCGGGGCCGGGGTCGAGCTCGAGATCGCGCCGTGGGCCCGGGCCGCCGAGGGGCTGGACGCACCGCTGGTGGTCAGCACCACCGCCGCCGGGGCCACCGACCGCGCTGGTCCCGGCCGTGCCGCGGCAGGTCGGGGCGCTGTTCGAGGTGCTCTACGACCCGTGGCCGACCCCGCTGGCCGCCGCCTGGGTGGCCCGGCAGGCGCTGGTCGTCGACGGGCTGGACCTGCTGGTGCACCAGGCCGTGCTGCAGGTGGCCCTGATGACCGGCGTCGAGGCGGACCCGGCCGAGCTGGCGCCGGTGATGCGGGCCGCCGGCGAGCGCGCGCTGCGCGTCTGAGCCGGTTCGGCCCGGGTTCGTCCCGCCCCGCTCAAGGCGCTGGCCGCTCCGGCCGATGGGTCCATGGACGGTACCGGACAGGCACAGGCCTGAGCCGGCGGGAGCGGCACGAGGTGGACGATGAGCGCAGCACTGGGCGACCACGGGACGAGCAGCAGCAGGTCGAGCCGGCTGGACCAGATCCTGTCCGAGCTGGTGGGCCAGGTTCCCGAGATCGAGGCGGCCTCGGTCGTGTCCTTCGACGGGCTGGCGATGGCCTCGGCCCTGCCGGTCGGGCATGGACGAGGACCGGGTGGCCGCCATGAGCGCCGCGCTGCTCTCCCTCGGGGAGCGCGCCGCCGAGGGACTCGGCCGCGGCCAGCTGTCCCAGGTCTACATCGAGGGTGAGGAAGGCACCGTCTTCCTGATCTCGGCCGACGACGAGGCCGTCCTGGTGGCGGTCGCCGCCAAGGGCGCCAAGGTCGGCCTGATGCTCTTCGAGGTACGCCGGGCAGCGGCCGTCGTGGCCGAGGCGCTGCGGGCCGAGCTGTCCTACGAGACGGTCGCCGAGCCTTCGCTCGAGCCCGCGTGGGTTCCGGAGCCGGTCGCCCGGGTGTCCCCGCTGCCGCCGGCGCCCGCGCCGCTGCAGGTGGTCGCCCAGCCGACGTACGACTACATCGCGGAGACGCCGGCCGAGACCCCGGCCGGCCCACCGAGCTGGAGCTGACGTGAAGCTCGAAGGCTCGCTCGACGCGTTCAGCCTGCCGGACGTGTTCCAGCTGCTGAGCTTCACCAAGAAGAGCGGCGGGCTGCACCTGGCACAGGACGGGTCCGACGGCGTCGTCTTCCTCGCCGGTGGCCAGGTCACCGGTGCCTCCGCGGACAGCTCCCGGCAGCCGCTGGCCCGCCGCCTGGTGGGCAGCGGCACGGTCTCGGACGAGGCGCTGGCCGCTGCGGTCGAGACCGCGACCTCCGGCGAAGGTGTCGGCGTGGTGCGCGCGCTGCTCGAGCAGGGCGTCATGGACGCCGACCTGCTGCGCCGCGCGGCGACCGACCAGGCCGTGGACGCGGTGTTCGACCTGCTGCGCTGGCACACCGGCGACTTCGCGTTCGTGATGGACGAGGCCAACCCCGACGAGGTCGGCGTCGCGCTGACCGTCGAGGAGGTCCTGGCCGACGCCGAGGCCCGCCGGGTCGCGTGGGAGTCCGTGTCCGAGGTCGTCCCGTCGCCGCGCGCCGTGCTGTCGATGCCGGTCGTGCTGCCCGCCGACCCGCAGGTCAGCCGCGAGGAGTGGGCGCTGCTCGCGCTGGTCGACGGCCGGCGTACGGTCACCGAGCTCGTCGACCTCACCGGCAGCGGCCAGTACGCCGTCGTGTCCACCCTGGCGGCGCTCGTGCAGCGCGGCCTGCTGGAGGTCCGCCCGGACACCGGCGAGGGCGAGGACCACGTCACGGTCGTGGTGCGCCGGCAGCGGCTGCTCGCACCGCTGGAGGGCGAGCCGTTCGTGCCGGTGCAGGAGGTCGCCGGCCGAGCCGACGCCGGCCGCCGCGGCGACGACTCCGGCCGCATCCCGCTGCCGATTCGGCCGGTTCTGACCGCAACGGATACGTGTCCGACGCTCACGCCGGGTCCGACCAGGTATCCGATGACGCCGGATCGGCGCCGAGCGGACTTCGGCTCCGAGGACGTCAGCATCGAGCGCGGACTCCGACGGCGACGACGAGCGCGAGCTGGCGACCGCGTCGGCCGGCATCGAGCGGCCCGACGATGCTCGGCGGAGCCCACGTGCCGCAGGACGTCGTGCCGTCGCGGCCCGAGCCGTTCCTGCCGCGCCGGCAGGCGGACTTCGACGACCACGAGCCCGACGCTCCCGCCGTACGCCGTCCGCTGCAGGTGCAGGCCGGGCCGTCGGCGTCGATGGGCGGGCTCGGCGACGTCGTCGGCGCGACCGCCACGTCGCTGGACCCGGAGGCCGCCTCGGTCATCGAGCGCGACCCGAACGTCAACCGCAGCCTGATGCTGCGGCTCATCGCCGGCGTGAGGGGTCTCTAGTGGCGACCGCACGAGCCCGCCGTCGCGGGGGTCAGGCGGTGAAGGTCGTCGTCACCGGCCCCTTCGCCGCCGGCAAGACGACGCTGATCCGCACGATCAGCGAGATCACCGTCCTGTCGACCGAGCGCGGCATCACCGACTCGACCCGCAAGCGCAAGGCCGAGACCACGGTGGCGATGGACTTCGGTCGCATCACCATCGACCGCGACCTGGTGCTCTACCTGTTCGGCACGCCCGGGCAGGACCGGTTCGACTTCATGTGGGAGATCCTCGGCGAGGGGATGCTCGGCTACCTGCTGCTCATCGACACCACGCGGGAGGAGTCGGTGCAGGAGGCGGTCAGCATCCTGGACGCGTTCCGCACGATGGCCCGGGTGCCGTACGTCGTCGCGCTCAACCGGGCGGCCGGCGACGACCACGCGCTCATCGAGGGCGTCCGCGACCGGCTGAGCATCCCGTCGGACATCGCCATCCTCGGCTGCGACGCCACCGACAAGGAGTCGGTCAAGAACGTCCTGCTCGCCCTGCTCTACGCGGTGCTCGACGAGGTCGAGGCCGAGGCCGTCCGGGCCTAGGGGGAGTGGTGCGAGGACTGCGTGACCTCGTCGCGCGCATCGGGCGACATCGGAAGCCGGACCCGCCGGTGCGGGTCACCCTGGTGTTCGCGGGAGGTGCCGAGGTCGCCGTCCCGCCCGACTCCGCGCTGGCCCGGTCGATGGGCCAGGTCGCGGCGCTGCTCGCGCACTGGTGAGCGGTCGACGGCTTCAGGAACAGCCCGCCTGACCCGATGGTCAGGAGGGGCATCTCGTACTCCGCAGACGAGCTCGGAAGGGACGGCGCGTGAAGCAGCTGGGCGACATCCTGCTCGAGGGCGGGCTCGTCAGCCCAGCACCAGCTCGAGGCCGCGTTCGTGGAGCAGCAGCGGGTGGGCCGGGCCCTCGGCCGGGTGCTCGTCGACCAGGGCGTGCTCACCGAGTCGCAGCTCGTCGCCGCGCTGGCCACCCAGATCGGGCTGCGCTTCGTCGACCTCGTCCGACTTCAGCGTCGACGGCTCCGCGATCGGCCGGGTGCCGGGCGCGGTCTGCCGCCGGCACTCCGCGATGCCGATCGGCTTCGAGGACGGCAAGCTGCTCGTCGCGATGGCCGACCCCGCGAACGTCTTCGCGATCGACGACATCCGGTCGCTGACCGGCATGGACGTCAAGCCGGTCGTCGCCACCCGCGCCGACGTGATCGGTGCGATCGACCGGTACTACCGGGCGGACTCCGACCTCGACGACCTGACCAGCGTCATGGACACCGACGACGAGGACGACGACCTCTCCAAGGTCAAGGAGGTCGTCGAGGACGCGCCGATCGTCAAGTACGTCAACCTGCTCATCACCCAGGCGATCCAGGACCGCGCGTCCGACATCCACCTCGAGCCGACCGAGCACGACCTGCGGGTCCGGTTCCGCATCGACGGCGTGCTGCACGAGGTCATGCACTCGCCGAAGGCGATCCAGTCCGGCGTGATCAGCCGGCTGAAGATCATGGCCGACATCAACATCGCCGAGCGGCGCATCCCGCAGGACGGCCGGCTCTCGGTGAACGCCCACGGCACGCAAGATCGACCTGCGCGTCGCCACCCTGCCGACGGTGTGGGGCGAGAAGGTCGTCATGCGCATCCTGGACAACTCCACGGCGCGCCTCGACCTCGCCGACCTCGGCTTCTCCGAGGCCAACTACGAGCGCTACTCGCGCAGCTTCACCAAGCCGTACGGGATGATCCTGGTCACCGGCCCGACCGGCTCCGGCAAGTCGACGACGCTGTACGCGACGCTGAACATCGTCAGCCGGCCCGAGGTCAACGTCATCACGGTCGAGGACCCGGTGGAGTACCGGCTCGCCGGCATCAACCAGGTGCAGACGAACAACAAGGCGGGGCTGACGTTCGCCTCGGCGCTGCGGTCGATCCTGCGGTCCGACCCCGACATCGTGCTGATCGGTGAGATCCGCGACCACGAGACCGGCTCAGATCGCCGTCGAGGCCGCCCTCACCGGCCACCTCGTGCTCTCGACGCTGCACACCAACGACGCGCCGTCGCGCCGTCACCCGGCTCACCGAGATGGGCATCGAGCCGTTCCTCGTCGGTTCCGCGCTCGACTGCGTGCTCGCCCAGCGGCTGGCCCGACGGCTGTGCACGAAGTGCAAGGAGGCCTACACGCCGACGCGCGGAGGCGCTCGATCGCGGCGCGCTTCCCGTGGGACGACGGCAAGCCGCTGCCGACGCTGTACCGGCCGGTCGGCTGCTCGGCGTGCTCCAAGACCGGCTACAAGGGCCGGCTGGCGCTGCACGAGGTCATGGTCGTGTCGCGAGGAGATCGAGCGGCTGGCCGTCGAGCAGGCGTCCGCCACGGTCATCGAGAACGTCGCCCGCGAGCAGGGCATGAAGACCCTGCGCGACGACGGCCTGGACAAGGTGCTCGCCGGCATCACCGCGATCGACGAGATCCTCCGGGTCGTCGTCTAAAGACCTGGCAAGGTCGCCGGTCGCGCTCAAGCGAAGGCCCCGATCCGCCGATCCTCTCGCGAGACAGGTGTCCCGCGGTCTGCGGTGCGCCGACGTTGTCGAGAGGGGCTACAGGTGGAGACGTCCGGATACCAGCCGGTGCCGAGCGAGCCGGGAGGCTTTGCTGCCGTGCCCGTGCCGACGGCCGACACCGAGAACGAGACGCCCGCCAGCGGGTGGACCTACTCGTTCGTCGCTGAGCAGCCGTCATCGACGCCGCTCGACCAGGTGGCGCCGCCCGTTCCCGACGCGCTGGGCGGCTACCCGCTCGAGCCGTCCTACGAGACGGTCGCGCCGGCGTACGACGCGCCGCCGCTCGAGGCGCCGGTGGCGTACGAGCCGGCTCCCGCGTACGAGCCGGTTCCGACGCTCGACGCGGTGCCCGCGTACGAGCCGCGGCGCCGCGCCGCTACGAGCTCGACCGCTCTGGACGCTCGCGCCGACCGAGGTGCCGTCGCCAGGCTGATCGCCGGGCTGGCGCCGTTCACCGAGGACGTGGCGCCGACCGTGTACGCGCCCGAGCTGGTCACGCCGTCATCGAGCCCGCTGCCGCCGGCGCCCTCCGCGTTCGCCCCGGACGTCGTGCCGGTCGACGGCATCCCGAGTGTGGGCGTCGCCGAGTCGGAGGCGCGAGGAGTCGGCGTACACGCGTGGCACGACCGAGGCCGAGGTCGACGAGCACGACATCAACCTCAACGACCTGCTCGATGCACGTCCTCGAGCAGCGGCGCGTCCGACCTGCACCTCACGTCCGGCGCCCGGCCGGCGATCCGGCTCAACGGCGAGCTGACGCCAGATGGAGGACGAGCCGATCCTCACCCCGCCGGTGATCCAGCGGGTGATCTACGCCGCCCTCACCCAGAAGCAGCGGGAGAAGTTCGAGGAGGAGCTCGAGCTCGACTTCGCCTACACGCGTGCCCGGCCGGGCCCGGTTCCGCGTCAACGTGTACCGGCAGCGCGACGCGCTCGGTGCCGCCTTCCGCATCATCCCGTTCGAGATCAAGAAGCTCGAGGACCTCGGCGTGCCGCCGTCGGTGGCCAACTTCGCGCTCGCTGCCGCGCGGCTTCGTCCTCGTCACCGGCCCGACCGGCTCCGGCAAGTCGACGACGCTCGCCTCGCTCGTCGACCTGGCGAACCGCACCCGCAGCGACCACATCATGACCGTCGAGGACCCGATCGAGTTCCTGCACCGGCACCAGACGTGCCTCGTCAACCAGCGCGAGGTGGGGGAGGACACCCAGTCGTTCGCGCAACGCGCTCAAGCACGTGCTGCGCCAGGACCCCGACATCATCCTGGTCGGCGAGATGCGCGACCTCGAGACGATCTCGGTCGCGCTGACCGCGGCCGAGACCGGCCACCTCGTCTTCGCGACCCTGCACACCCAGGACGCGGCGCAGACGATCGACCGCATCATCGACGTCTTCCCGCCGCACCAGCAGCAGCAGGTCCGCGTCGCAGCTCGCCGGCTCGCTGCAGGGCGTCGTCTGCCAGACCCTGTGCACGACCGCGCGACGGCACGGGCCGGGCGGTCGCGACCGAGGTCCTGGTCGCCACGCCGGCGATCCGCAACCTGATCCGCGAGGGCAAGACCCACCAGATCTACTCGGCGATGCAGGCCGGCGCCAAGCACGGCATGCACACCATGGACCAGCACCTCGCCGACCTCGTGAACGAAGGGCCGGATCACCTACGAGACCGGCCTCGAGAAGTGCCACCACGTCGAAGACTTCAACCGGCTCACCGGCCGAGGCTGAGAGGCATCACGATGGCAGCAACGCTGACCTTCCAGTACTCGGTCCGGGACCGGACCGGGAAGATCGTCGCCGGCACGCTCGAGGCCGAGTCCCAGGCCGCCGTGGCCGGCAAGCTGAAGCAGATGGGCTACGCGCCGATCAGCATCAGCCAGCACAAGGCCGGCATGAAGACCGAGACTCAAGATCCCGGGCTTCGGCGAGCAAGGTCAAGCTCAAGGACCTCGCGGTCATGTCGCGGCAGTTCGCGACGATGATCAACTCGGGCCTGTCGCTGCTGCGCGCGCTGAACATCCTGGCCGAGCAGACCGAGAACAAGGAGCTCGCGCGGGTCGCTCGGCGAGGTCCGGCAACGACGTCGAGACCGGCAGCGCGCTGTCGGCGGCGCTGGCGCAAGCACCCGAAGGTCTTCCCGCCGCTGATGGTCAACATGATGCGGGCCGGCGAGGTCGGCGGCTTCCTCGACGCCGTGCTGCTGCAGATCGCCGAGAACTACGAGGCCGAGGTCAAGCTGCGCGGCAAGATCAAGGCCGCGATGACCTACCCGGTCGTCGTGTTCGTCATGGCGATCCTGGCCGTCATCGGCATGCTGCTCTTCATCGTTCCGGTGTTCGCGAAGATGTTCGACGACCTCGGCGGCGCAGCTGCCGGCGCCGACCCAGATCCTGGTCATGCATGTCGACGTCGCTCAAGATCGTGCGCTCCGATCCTCATCGTCGTCGGCTGATCGCCGTCGTCGTCGTCTGGCAGCAAGGTCAAGCACAAGCGAGCGCGTGCGCGACGTCGTCGACCCGCTGAAGCTGAAGATGCCGGTCTTCGGCACGCTGTTCCAGAAGATCGCGCTGGCCCGGTTCACCCGCAACCTCGGCACGATGATGCACGTCCGGCGTGCCGATCCTGCAGAGCCTCGACATCGTCGCCGACACCACCGGCAACGTCGTCGTCGGCGACGCGCGTCCGCGACGTCCAGGAGAGCGTCCGCAGCGGCGAGTCGCTCGCCGGCCCGCTGGCGCAACCACCCGGTCTTCCCGCCGATGGTCGTGCAGATGATGGCCGTCGGCGAGGACACCGGCGCGCTCGACACGATGCTCCACAAGATCGCGGAGTTCTACGACCAGGAGGTCGAGGCGACCACCGAGGCGCTGACCGCGCTGATCGAGCCGCTGATGATCGCCTTCCTCGGCGCCATCGTCGGGTCGATGATCATCGCCCTCTACATGCCGATCTTCAAGATCTTCGACCTGATCAAGTAGACGCGTCGCTCGCAGCCGACGTGCACTGCGCCGAGGGCCGGGTCCGCGCCGTCGCGGCCCGGCCTCGGCCGTTCGGCCTAGCCCGTCCGGGTGACCGGTGAACTGCACTCGACGCGTCAGACGCTCAAGGCGCACGCGCCGGTGACCGAAACATCTCTATGTCAACGAGCTGCACCGGCCAGAAACGGCACACCCGTCGCGAGGCGGGGTCGCAAAGCCAGGGAACCGCGGACAGAGTCGCGGTCAGCCCAGCTGCCTCGGCCGAGCACCCGCACAGGGTGCTCGCGAGGGACCGGCGGCGAGGCTCACCGCAACGGTCCGAAAGGAGGAGCATCAGCATGCTCGCTCGCATCCGCAAGTCGATGGAGGAGAAGGACCAGGGCTTCACCCTGATCGAGCTCCTCGTCGTCATCATCATCATCGGCATCCTCGCCGCCATCGCGATCCCGGTCTTCCTGAACCAGCGCAAGAAGGCTCGGGACTCCGTCGACGAAGTCCGACGTCCGCACGGTGGGCAAGGAGATCGCGACCTACTAGGTCGAGGCCGCCACCCCGGTTCTGACGCGACGCAGGCCGCGGTCGAGCGCCGATGTCGTGCTGGCCGACGACAGCGTCGACGTCGCCACGGTCAAGGCTCGAGCAACGGCACCGGCTCTGCAGGCGGCACGGCGCCGCTTCAGCCGGCTCGACGACCGACGTCACTGGTGCGCGGGTCTGACCAACGCCAGCGACAAGCAGACAGGGCCTACAAGTACTCCGCCGCGGCCGGCCTCGCAGCCGGCAGCTGCCCGCTGATGCATCTAGACTGATCGGGCGGAGCGGACGGGCCCGAGCCAGCCGCGCAGGCTGTGCGTCGGGCACCTGCTGTCAGTGTCATCGAGCTTCACCGGTCAGTACGGCACTCAGTCGTAGGCGGGCCTCAAGGCCAGGCGGCGCGGTCAGCCGATCTCGTTGCTCGAGTCAAGGTCGCGGCCAGGGTACCGACGCCGCGGACAGTCGTGAATCCTTCACCGTCCTGAAGGGGACAGCAGATGCTCGCTCGCATTCGTAAGTCGATGGAGGAGAAGGACCAGGGCTTCACCCTGATCGAGCTCCTCGTCGTCATGATCATCATCGGTATCCTCGCGGCCATCGCGATCCCGGTGTTCCTCTGCAGCGCGCGAAGGCCCGGGACACCTCGACGAAGGCCGACGTCTCCACGGTGGGCAAGGAGATCGCCACCTACTGGGTCGAGCCCGCCGCCACCCCGGTTCTGACGGCGACGCAGGCCGCTGTCGGCGCCGATGTCGTGCTGGCCGACAACGGCGAACGTTCGCCACGATCAAGGTCAGCAACGGCACGGCTCTGCAGGCGGCGGTGCCGGCTCACCGCTACGCCGACCGACGTCAACTGGTGCGTGGGTCTGACCAACGCCAGTGGCAAGCAGCAGACCTACAAGTACTCCGCCGCGGCTGGACTCCAGCCGGGCAGCTGCCCGTGATGCGGTAGGCCTTCGAGCAGGGGCGGTCCCTTCCGGGGGCCGCCCCTGCTGCGTCCGGGGTCCGACGGTCGGAGTCTGTAGCCCGATCGGCCCTGCCCGGTGCGCTCAAGAAGCTAGGTCAAGCGGTCGATCCCTCCACAGCAGCGGCCAGTTCTGGCCGCGGCTCACTCACGAAAGGAGAAGGGGCGTGCCGTCACGCAGCTCTGCAGCCTCTTCCCAGGACGTCTCAGGCGCCCCGACGGACGCAGGCTTCACGCTGATCGAGCTCCTCGTTGTGATGATCATCATCGGCATTCTTGCGGCCATCGCGATCCCGGTCTTCCTCAGCCAGCGGGCGAAGGCTCACGACGCGTCGACCAAGGCCGACGTGAACCACCTCGGCAAAGAGGTGGCCACCTACTTCGTGGACGGACAAGGGACCTTGCTTCTCGACTTCGCGAGCCAGCCAGGCGCTGTCGTCGTGACAGACGGGTCCTACGCCGAGCTGGTCAACCTGACCAACGGAACCGCGGCCCCCACGATCGGAGCGTCCTCGAACCTCAGTGACCCCCTCAACTGGTGCGTCTCGCTGACGGACCCCAAGGGGTCGACGAAGACCTACAAGTTCACCGCGTCGAGCGGTCTCGGGACGCGGAGTCTGCCCATGAAGTCTCTCACTGCACGCATCCGGAACAGGCTGCTCCGCCGGACCGACGACGGCTTCACTTTGATCGAGGTCGTCATCACGATGTTCGTGATCGCGTTCTGCCTGCTCGGCCTGGTCACCCTCCAAGTGAGCTCGCTCGGCAGCGTCGCTCTCGCCAAGGAGCGGCAGCAGGCCACCGCTATGGCGAACCGAACCATGGAACAGCTTCGCGCTCTGCCCTACGACGCGGTCACCTCGGGGTTGCGATCCTGTGATGTCGCCGGTGACCCGAACATTTCCGGCACCCTGTTCCGACCGACGTACGACCCGAGTGTGTCCGAGACCCTCGTGACCAACTCGAACGCTTGTAGCGGCGCGAGCACCGGGCCGTTGTGGCCGCATGTGCAGAACGGCGCCGCAACGCACATCGGCAACACCCAGTACCGCGTGCGCACGTACGTCAGCAAGGTCAGCACGACCAGCGACCAGGGCTACTTCCTGACCGTCGTCGTCAACTGGGCGAGCGCGAACACCAAGGGTGTCAGCAAGGCGACCGCGGTGAGGTCCCGACTGTTCTCGCCGGCCGGCTGCAGCTCCACATCAACGGCGACCCGCCCGTTCGCGGGACCGTGCCAGGCCTTCTTCTACTCCGACGGCGGCATCGCACCAGCGGGCATCTCGGTGTCTCCTGTGACCAAGGGTCAGCCGCTGGTGTCCGGCATCGACGTCCTCGGCCTCCAGGCCACGATGCCCTCGCTGTCTGCCCGGACCCAGAACGAGCAGATCGTCTCGACGAGGACATCACGACGACGTCGAGCGGCTCGGTGAAGACCTCGTCGGGCACCAGTTCGATCGGTGGCCAGTCGGGCACCTCCGCAGCGGACACTGATCCTTCGAGCGGACTGCCGAACTCGCCGACGTCAGTCACCGGCGTGAACTTCTCGGGCTCCTCGAGCAGCTTCGCAATCCGGTGCCAACGGGAGCTTCAGCGTGTCCATCCCGTCGACCGGCACGGGGTCGGCGTTTTCGACCACCGTCGCCACAGCGTCGCCGGCGTGTGCCGATGACTCGGGCACCGGGCTGGTGACGAACCAGGCCTGCTCGAGCGGCAGCGTGACCCCTGACGGCGTCTACAGCGCAACGATGGCACTGAACCTGAGCGGACAGGAACCTGGGGACGTCACCCTGGCAAGCATCGCAACGCCTTCGGTCGCCAACACCTGGCGGTCTTTCGGCGCCAGAGCGGCCTCCGGTGTCCGGTCATTGCACGGGCACGAGCGGATCGGTTGCGTGGCTGCAGGGGCGCGCCGAACGCTCGGTGCGGTCACTGCAGGCGGTCTGGCGTCCGCAAGCGGAGGCGACATCGTGCCGGCCGGCTTCACCTCCATGGTGCAGCTGGACGGTTTCAGCGCGCAGGCGTCCGCGGAGGCCGGCATCACCCCGGAGCGCCCGGCGCCTCCCGTGGCACCAACCCTCTTCGCTACTGGAACGGCTCCGGGTACACCGCGGTGACCTTGCCTGCCACCGGTGGCGGCGCCACGTACACGCTCGGGACGGCCACAGGCGTGTACAAGATCTCCGGCCATCCGGATCTCACGCTGTCCATGACCGGAACGGTCACCGTCGATCCTGTGACGGCGGTCCCGGGTCTGGAACGTCACTACCGCCGCATGCACCGCTGTCGCCACTGTCGGCGGGGTTCGGGCGTTGATCCAGTACGACGTAGCCGACAACGGAGTCAGCATCGGCAGCTTCGTCGTCACCACCGACCTTGGCAGCACCATCGCTCAGTCGACCTACAAGGCGGCCCCCAGTGCCTGAAGTATCTCCAGCACCTCCGCCGCGGGCGCGGCTCGGACTCCGGCGTCACCCTGGTCGAGCTGCTCATCACCATGACGATCTTCTCGATCGTGCTCTCCGCGACGTACGCCGTGCTCATCACCGTCCAGCGGCAGGCACGTGACACGACCGCTCGGGCCGATGCGGTGGGCGACGCACGCATTGCCCTTCAGCAGATCGACCAGCAGGTCCGCTCCGGGAACGTGCTGTACAACCCCACGACCGAGCCGCTGCCGCTGTCGATGCGGGTCTACACCCAGGCGAACGGGCTGCAGCGCTGCGTGCAGTGGCAGGTAAGTGGCGCGGTTCTGCGCAGTCGCTCGTGGTCACCTACCTGGCAGACAGACGGCCAGGTCTCGGCGTGGTCGACCGTCTCGCGCAACGTCGTGAACACGAGCGTTACCCCGCCGTTTGCGCTGCAAGGCGGCAGCACGGCCTACGGGTCGAGGCTGATCGACGTGAACCTGCTGATCAAGTCGCCCGACGCGAAGGGCGCCCCCATCGCCGTCACGAGCTCGCTGTCCGGACGCAACACGGCATACGGCTACGACCCAGGCATCTGCAACCCGATGCCCACCCCCTGAGGAGACCGCTATGCACCGCCTTTTCTACACTCGTCGGCCTTCTGGGGACGAAGGTGTGACACTGGTCATCGCCATGATGGTCATGGGGGTGGCCATGAGCCTTGGCATGCTCGTTGTCGCGGTCGCCATCTCGGCCAACCAGCGAAGTGGTCAGGACCGCCAACACACGGTCGCGCTGAATGCCGCCGAGGCCGGCATCGACGCCAGCTATGCAGAGATCCAGACCGCGGGAGTCAACCTGCCGTGCGCCTGGCCGCCGAGCGGTGCTCAAGCCGTCAACGCTGCTCCCGACCGGGCAACCGCGCGGGCGACGATCACCTACTACAAGGCCAACGGTGCACCCCTCGGCCACTGTCCGACGGGAGCAGACACCGGAGTGAACGCGCCGGCGTCCGCTGTCGTCGACGGCTTCGGGACGACCAACGCCATCGCGGGGCAGCCCCAGAAGACTCGTCACATGCAAGCCCTCATCAATGTCATTCCGCGTGTTCGGCAACTCGCTCAACAAGGCGATCTTCGCCGATGGCAACCTGTCCTTCGGGAACCAGACGACGTTGACGGGCAACGCAGGAGCGGATGCCGACGTCTACACGAACAAGGATTTCGTCTGCGCGAACAACGAGAACTTTGCGGGCAGCATCAACGCCCAGGGCAACATCACGGTCCAGGGCAGCCGCACGATCGCTGGCGACGCCTGGGCAAAGGGAAGCATCAGCAACTCGTCGGGCTTCAACGGGTCCATCGGTGGCCGGGCGCTGTCTGCAACCGGCACCATCGATCTGCCCGGCAACGCCAGTGTGAACAGCACGCTCCTCGCCGCAGGAGCCATCAACTGGTCGGGGTGTTCGACGAGTGGCAAGTGCTTCCCGAACACGTCCGTCGCCCCGCCGTCGACGTTCCCCTTCCCGATCCTTCGCGGAGACGCAGCGACGCTTGCGGTCTGCAAGCCCAGGGCTACACCGTAGTTACGGACGACAGCTGCGGCAGCGTGAAGGACAACATCATCAACACCTACGCCAAGAACGGGTACAACACCCTGGTGAAGACCAGCTGCAACGTGGCGTTCTCGAAGGAC
>CAWBMM010000017.1:0-385092 GCA_963789855.1 uncultured Actinomycetota bacterium | reverse complement strand
TCAGACGCTGACCGGCCGCGCGGTGGGCGGGATCGGTCGGGGCAGCGTCGAGGGGGCGTCCCGCAGCCAGGCGTCGACCCCGGCGGCCGCCGCGCGGCCCTCGGCGATGGCCCACACGATGAGCGACTGCCCGCGACCGGCGTCGCCGGCCACGAAGACCCCCGGCACCGAGCTCATGTAGTCGGAGTCCCGGGCGACGTTGCCGCGCGGGTCCAGCTCGACGCCGAGCTGCTCCACCAGGCCGGCCCGCTGCGGGCCGGTGAACCCCATCGCCAGCAGCACCAGCTGCGCGGGAATCGTGCGCTCGGTGCCCTCGACCGGCGTGAACCGGCCGTCGACCAGCTCGACCTCGACGAGCTCCAGCTCCTGCACCTGCCCGGCGTCGTCACCGACGAGCCGGTTGGTGCTGACCGCGTAGACCCGTTCGCCGCCCTCCTCGTGAGCGCTGGACGTGCGGTAGATCAGCGGCCAGGTCGGCCACGGGTTGGCGGCCGTTCGCTCGTCCGCGGGCCTGGCGAGGATCTCCAGCTGGGTGATCGACGCCGCGCCCTGGCGGTGGGCGGTGCCGAGGCAGTCGGCCCCCGTGTCGCCGCCGCCGATGATGACGACGTGCTTGCCGGCCGCGCTGACCGGCACCTGGTACGTCGGGTCGAGCGCGGCCCGGTTGGCGTGCGGCAGGTACTCCATCGCCTGCAGCACCCCGTCGAGCTCGCGGCCCGGCACCGGCAGGTCCCGCGCCGCGGTCGCTCCGAGCGCCAGCACGACCGCGTCGTACTTCGCCCGCAGCGCGTCTGCGGTGATGTCGCCGCCGACGTCGACACCGGTGCTGAAGCGGGTGCCCTCGGCCGTCATCTGGGCCAGCCGCCGGTCCAGCTGACGCTTCTCCATCTTGAACTCGGGGATGCCGTAGCGCAGCAGCCCGCCGGCGGCGTCGGCGCGCTCCAGCACGACGACGGTGTGACCGGCCCGGGTGAGCTGCTGGGCCGCCGCCAGCCCGGACGGGCCGGAGCCGACGACGGCGACCGTACGGCCGGTGAGCCGCTCGGGCGCCTCCGGAGTCACCCAGCCCTCGTCCCAGGCACGGTCGATGATCGAGACCTCGACCTGCTTGATCGTCACGGGGTCGGAGTTGATGCCGAGCACGCACGACCCCTCGCACGGCGCCGGGCACAGCCGTCCGGTGAACTCGGGGAAGTTGTTGGTCGCGTGCAGCCGCTCGATCGCGGCCTCCCAGTCGTCGCGCCAGGCCAGGTCGTTCCACTCGGGGATCAGGTTCCCGAGCGGGCAGCCGTCGTGGCAGAACGGGATGCCGCAGTCCATGCAGCGGCCCGCCTGCCGGTGCAGCTGTGCCGGGTCCTGCGGCTCGTAGACCTCGCGGTAGTCCATGATCCGCACGTCGACCGGCCGGCGTACCGGGAGCTCGCGCCGCGGCGTGGTCAGGAAGCCCTTCGGGTCAGCCACGGGAGGCCTCCATGATCGCGTCCAGGGTCTCGGGGCTGTCCTCGCCGAAGCCGGCCTCCAGGGCCCGCGACCGCGCGATCAGCACGTTCTTGTAGTCGCGCGGCATCACCTTGGTGAACCGGCCGGCCGCGACGGCCCAGTCCTCGAGCAGCGCCGCGCCGACCGCCGAGCCGGTGTGCTCGACGTGCCGGCCCACCAGGTGCCGCACCAGGTCGACGTCCTCGCCGTCGAGGGCCTCCAGGTCGACCATCTCCCGGTTCACCCGCGCCTCGTGCAGGTCGAGCACGTACGCCGTGCCGCCGGACATGCCGGCCGCGAAGTTGCGCCCGACCGGCCCGATCACGACCACCTGCCCGCCGGTCATGTACTCGCAGCCGTGGTCGCCGACCCCCTCGACGACCGCGGTGGCCCCGGAGTTGCGGACGGCGAACCGCTCCCCCACCAGGCCGCGCACGTAGGCCTCGCCGTTGGTGGCGCCGTAGAGCAGCACGTTGCCGGCGATGACGTTGCGCTCGGCGACGAGGGAGGCGCTCGGAGCCGGCCGCACCGAGAGCCGGCCGCCGGACAGCCCCTTGCCGAGGTAGTCGTTGGCGTCGCCCACCAGCCGCAGCGTGATGCCGTGCGGGAGGAACGCCCCGAACGACTGGCCGGCCGAGCCGGTGAGGGTGATGTCGATGGTGCCGTCGGGCAGCCCGACACCGCCGTACCGACGCGTCACCTCGGCGCCGAGCATCGTGCCGACGGTGCGGTTGACGTTGCGGACCGGCAGCTCGAGGCGCACCGGCTGCCCCTGCTCCAGGGCGTCGTGGCAGCGCGAGATGAGCTCGTTGTCGAGCGCCTTCTCCAACCCGTGGTCCTGCACGGTGGTACGCCGACGAGGGGTGCCCTCCGGCAGGTCGGGCACGTGCAGGATCGGCGCGAGGTCCAGGCCGTGGGCCTTCCAGTGGTCGACGGCCGCGGTGGTGTCCAGCATCTCCGCCTGGCCGATGGCCTCCTCGAGGGTGCGGAACCCCAGCGCGGCCAGGTGCTCGCGGACCTCCTCGGCGATGTAGGTGAAGAAGGTCTCGACGAACTCCGGCTTGCCGGTGAACTTCGTGCGCAGCTCGGGGTTCTGGGTGGCGACGCCCACCGGGCAGGTGTCCAGGTGGCAGACCCGCATCATCACGCAGCCGCTGACGACCAGCGGAGCGGTGGCGAAGCCGTACTCCTCCGCCCCCAGCAGCGCGGCGACGACCACGTCCCGCCCGGTCTTGAGCTGGCCGTCGGTCTGCACGACGATGCGGTCGCGCAGGCCGTTGAGCATCAGGGTCTGCTGGGTCTCGGCGAGGCCGAGCTCCCACGGCGCACCGGCGTGCTTGAGCGAGGTCAGCGGTGAGGCGCCGGTGCCGCCGTCGTGCCCGGAGATGAGCACCACGTCGGCGTGCGCCTTGCTGACCCCGGCGGCGACGGTGCCGACACCGATCTCGGCGACGAGCTTCACGTGCACCCGGGCCCGGTCGTTCGCGTTCTTCAGGTCGTGGATGAGCTGGGCCAGGTCCTCGATCGAGTAGATGTCGTGGTGCGGTGGCGGTGAGATGAGCCCCACGCCCGGCGTGGAGTGCCGGGTGCGCGCGATCCACGGGTAGACCTTGTGGCCCGGCAGCTGACCGCCTTCGCCCGGCTTGGCGCCCTGCGCCATCTTGATCTGCAGGTCGTCGGCGTTGACGAGGTACTCGCTGGTGACGCCGAACCGGCCGCTGGCCACCTGCTTGATGGCCGACCGGCGCAGGTCGCCGTTCGGGTCCGCGGTGAACCGGTCGCTGTCCTCGCCGCCCTCGCCGGTGTTCGACTTGCCGCCGAGGCGGTTCATCGCGATGGCGAGGGTCTCGTGCGCCTCCTGCGAGATCGAGCCGTAGGACATGGCGCCGGTGCTGAACCGCTTGACGATCGCCTCGACCGGCTCGACCTCCTCGATCGGCACCGGTGTGCGCTCGCCGGTGCGGAACCGGAACAGGCCGCGCAGGGTCATCAACCGCTCCGACTGCTCGTCGACGGCGCGGGTGTACTGCTGGAAGACGTCGTAGCGGCGCGCCCGGGTGGCGTGCTGCAGCCGGAACACGGTCTCCGGGTTGAACAGGTGCAGCTCGCCCTCGCGGCGCCACTGGTACTCGCCGCCGATCTGCAGGGTGCGGTGGCTCGACGGGGCGTCGCTGCTCCGCGGGTAGGCCACCGTGTGCCGACGGGCGACCTCCTCGGCGATGACGTCCAGCCCGATGCCGCCCAGGACCGACGACGTCCCGGTGAAGTAGCGGTCGACCAGCTGGTGGTCGAGCCCGACGGCCTCGAAGACCTGCGCCCCGTGGTAGGACGCGACGGTGGAGATGCCCATCTTCGACATCACCTTGAGCACGCCCTTGCCGAGCGCCTTGATGAGGTTGCGCACCGCGACGTCCGGAGCGACCGGCACCAGTCCGCGCACCGCGAGGTCCTCGACCGACTCCATCGCCAGGTAGGGGTTGACCGCCGAGGCGCCGTAGCCGACCAGCAGGGCCACGTGGTGCACCTCACGGACGTCGCCCGCCTCGACCAGGAGGCCGACCTTGGTGCGGGTCCGCTGCCGGATCAGGTGGTGGTGCACGGCCGCGGTGAGCAGCAGCGACGGGATCGGCGCCCAGTCGGCGTCGGAGTCGCGGTCGGACAGGACGATGAACCGGGCGCCGGCAGCGACCGCCTCGGAGACCTCCAGGAAGATGTCGTCCAGCGCGTTGTGCAGCGCCGGCCCGCCGCCGGCGACCGGGTAGAGCCCGCGGATCCGGTGGGTGGCGAAGCCCGGGAGGTCGCCGTCCCGGTTGATGTGCTGGATCTTGGCCAGCTCGTCGTTGTCGATGACGGGGAAGCTGAGCACCACCTGCCGGCAGTGCGCCGGGGTCGCGGTCAGCAGGTTCTGGTCCGGGCCGATCGCCGTGCCGAGGCTGGTGACGAGCTCCTCGCGGATCGCGTCCAGCGGCGGGTTGGTCACCTGGGCGAACAGCTGGCTGAAGTAGTCGAACAGCAGCCGGGGCCGCTGCGGACAGGACGGCGACCGGCGTGTCGGTGCCCATCGAGCCGATCGGCTCCGCGCCGGCCCTGCGCCATCGGCGTCAGCAGGATGCGCAGCTCCTCCTCGGTGTAGCCGAAGGTCTGCTGGCGACGGATGACGCTGGCGTGGGTGTGCACGACGTGCTCGCGCTCCGGCAGGTCGGCGAGCCGGAGCTGGCCGGCGTGCAGCCACTCGTCGTACGGCGCCTCGGCGGCGAGCTCGGCCTTGATCTCGGCGTCGTCGACGATGCGGCCGCGGTCGGTGTCGACCAGGAACATCCGGCCGGGCTGCAGCCGGCCCTTGCGCACGACGGTGGCGGGGTCGAGGTCGAGCACACCGACCTCGCTGGCGAGCACGACGAGGCCGTCCTCGGTGACCCAGTAGCGGCTCGGGCGCAGGCCGTTGCGGTCGAGCACCGCGCCGATCAGGCTGCCGTCGGTGAAGGTGATGCAGGCCGGGCCGTCCCACGGCTCCATCAGCGCCGCGTGGAACTGGTAGAAGGCCTTGCGGGCCGGGTCCATCGCGGTGTGGTTCTCCCAGGCCTCCGGGATCATCATCAGCACCGAGTGCGGCAGCGACCGGCCGCCGAGGTGCAGCAGCTCGAGCACCTCGTCGAACGACGCGGAGTCGCTCGCGCCCGGCGTGCAGACGGGCAGCAGCCGCGACAGGTCGCCAGGGATGACGTCACTGGCCAGCTGGCTCTCCCGGGCCGCCATCCAGTTCCGGTTGCCCTTGACCGTGTTGATCTCGCCGTTGTGCGCGATCAGCCGGTACGGGTGGGCCAGCGGCCAGGACGGGAAGGTGTTGGTCGAGAACCGCGAGTGCACGAGCGCGAGCTCGCTGACGTAGCGGCGGTCGGACAGGTCCATGAAGAACGGCTCGAGCTGGCTGGTCGTGAGCATGCCCTTGTAGACCAGGGTCCGGGCCGAGAGCGAGGCGAAGTAGACGCCCGCCTCGCGCTCGGCGCGCTTGCGCAGGCAGAAGGCCATCCGCTCCAGCAGCATGCCGAACACCCGGCGCTCACGACCCGCGACGAACACCTGGCGCAACCTCGGCATCACGCCGCGGGCGGTGGCGCCGAGCAGCGACGGCGTGGTGGGCACGTCGCGCCAGCCCAGGACCTCGAGGCCCTCCTCGGCGGCCAGTGCCTCGATCGCGCTGCGGGCGGTGCGCTCGGCGGCGTCGTCGTCCGGCAGGAACGCGGTGCCGACGGCGTACGCGCCCTTGTCGGGCAGCGCGAACGTGGTGACCGCGCGCAGGAACGCGTCGGGGACCTGGGTGAGGATGCCCGCGCCGTCGCCGGAGTCGGGCTCGGCGCCGGAGGCCCCGCGGTGGTCGAGGTTGCGCAGCGCGGTGAGCGCCTGGTCGACGATCTCGTGGGTGGGGACGCCGGACAGCGTGGCCACGAACGCGACACCACAGGCGTCGTGCTCGTACGCCGGGTCGTAGAGCCCCTGGGCACGAGGTGCCTGGGGCGCCGATCCGGTCGGGTATGCGGTCACGGGGGCCGTCCCTTCCTCGCCGATGAGCCGACCCAGCAGGCCGGCACAGCCATCGACCGAGGGACGCCATTGGCCCTGCGGTACGCGGTCGCCAGCATATCCGGCCCGCCCGGCGGGCGATGCCTGATGTTTCCGGCATGTGAAACGGGTCCGGCGCGGGGCACGGTGCGGACCGGTCGGCTGCGCCGGCGTCAGCCCTGGTGGCGTCAGCCCTGGTGGACGACGCCTGCCCGGAGGGTGGCGGCCGTCCGGCCGGCCTCCTGGAAGTCCTGACCGGACACGAGCACGGCGGTCACCGAGCCCGACGACGTCGACACGCAGGCCACCGCGACCGAGTCGCCGAGCTCGACCTGGGAGCAGGACAGCGGAGCGGAGAGGCTCAGCCCGGCAGGTGCCAGCTCCGGCGGCATCCCCGTGACGCGCTCGACGCCGGCGGCGAATGCAGCGGTCAGCCGGCCCAGGGCGGCGGAGTCCATCGGCGCGGCCGGCTCGGCGGTGAGCACCTCGGCTGTCACCGCGCCGTTGGCGTACGTCGCCAGCAGCGGGGTGCGCAGCGGCGCGGCGGCGGTGAGGTCGGGCACGAGCTGGGCCAGTGTCGGCGCGGTGGACGTCGAGCGGGCGAAGGACCCGATGGTCGCCGGGGTCGAGACCGAGGTCCGGTTCGCGGTCGCCTCGAAACCGGTGCCCCGCCAGGTGCGCACCGCCAGCACACCGCCGAGGGCGAGCAGCGCGACGGTGCCCACGACGCGAACGCGACCACCGCCTTGGTGCGGCCGCTACCGGGGCCGGCGGCGCCACGGTGCCGGGCCGGGCCGGTGCCGGCGTGCCGAAGGGGGTCGGGTCCTGCCCGGCCGGCGCGCCGAACGGCAGGTCCTGCGCCGCTGGCGTGCCGAACGGGGTGGGGTCGGCCGCGGGGCGCGCCGGGGCGGCCGCGAAGAAACCGAGGTCGTCCGTCACCTGGACCGCTCCTCACGCCGTCGACCGACAGGTATCTCCGCCCCCATCGGCCGGCTGTCGCGTCGGCTTGAGCGGCCAGGCAGCGCCCTCGGACCGGAATCGCGGTCCAACCGTGCCGAAGCGCCGCAGAACGGACCCGTCAGCGGCCATGGACCGCGATCTGTGTCCGCGGCTGCGGCTGGGCCCCGCCCTCCCCGTGACGAGCGTCAGGTGAGGCCGGAGGCTCCGACGAGGACCCCGACGCCGTAGGTGACGGCAGCGGCGACCGCACCGACCAGGGTCTGCCGGAGGCCGCCGTACCACCAGGGCCGCGGGGTGAGCTTGGTGACGAACGCCCCGCACAGGAACAGGCCGAAGACGGTGAGCACCGCCGCGGGCAGCATCGAGCTGGCACCGAACAGGTACGGCAGCACCGGCAGGAAGGCACCGACGGCGAACGCGGCGAACGAGGTGCCGGCGGCCAGCCGGGCCGACGGCAGCTCGTCGGCGGTGATGCCGAGCTCCTCCCGGACGTGCACGTCGAGCAGCAGGTGCGGGTCTCGCGACAGCTGCCTGGCGACCTCGCGGGCGAGCTCGGGCTCCAGCCCCTTCGCGACGTACATCTGGGCCAGCTCGAGCTCCTCGCCCGCCGGGTTGCGCTCCAGCTCGGCGCGCTCCAGCTCGATCTCGGCGAGCGCCTGCTCGGCCTGCGACCGCACCGAGATGTACTCGCCCGCGGCCATCGAGAACGCCCCGGCCGCCAGCCCCGCCAGACCCGCGAGCAGCACCGTCTTGCTGTCGCTGCGTGCCGCCGGTGACCCCGGCGATCAGGGCGAAGTTGGAGACCAGGCCGTCGGAGGCGCCGAAGACCGCCGGGCGCAGCCAGCCGCCGGTGACGTCGGAGTGCTCGTGCTGGATGCGCAGCGCCTCGCGGTCGGCGCGGTCCGGTGCTGCGCGCGGGCTCGCCTGGGGTGCTGGGCTGCCTGCTCGGGCGCGGAGCCCATGGTGTCGCCGGTGCTCATCTGGGTACCTCGTCGTCGATGGGTCCGCTCGGTGCGGGATCTGCCGGTGCGTCGGGGCTGCCGTCGTCCGGCGCCGGAGCGTGGTCCGTGCGGAGCGCCTCGAGCTGCTCGGGCGTCTCCCGGCCCGGCCGCAGCCGGGAGCTGACGACGAGATAGCTGACCGCGCCGAGGAAGACCAGCAGGCTGGTCCAGTCGTTGAGCCGCAGGCCGAGCACGTCGTGGGCCGGGTCGATCCGCAGCGCCTCGATCCAGCCGCGGCCGACCGTGTAGGCCGCGACGTACAGGGCGAACGCCCGTCCGTGACCGAGCCGGAACCGCCGGTCGGCCCAGATGACCAGGGCCGCGACGCCGACGTCCCAGAGCAGCTCGTAGAGGAACGTCGGGTGGTAGGTCGCGTGGTCGGCGAAGCCCGCGGGCCGGTGCGCCGCGTCGATGGTCAGCCCCCACGGCAGGTCGGTCGGCCGCCCGAACAGCTCCTGGTTGAAGTAGTTGCCGAGCCGGCCGATCGCCTGGGCCAGCGCGATGCCGGGCGCCAGCGCGTCGGCGAAGGCGGGCAGCGGGATGCCGCGCCGACGGCAGCCGATCCAGGCGCCGAGCCCGCCGAAGAAGATGGCACCCCAGATGCCGAGGCCGCCCTGCCAGATGTAGAGGGCGTGGACCGGGCTGCCGCCCGTCGCCGAAGTAGGCGTCGGGTGAGGTGATGACGTGGTAGATCCGGCCGCCGATGATGCCGAACGGCACCATCCAGGTGGCGATCTCGGTGACGTCGCCGGTGCGGCCGCCGCGGGCGACCCAGCGCCGCTCACCGAGCCAGACGGCGACGACGATGCCGGCGATGATGCACAGCGCGTAGGCGCGCACCGGCACCGGCCCGAGGTGCCAGACACCCTGGGCCGGGCTGGGGATCGAGAGCGGCAGCATCGGGCTCTCAGGCTAGCCCGGCGAGCCGGGTGAGGTCCGCGCGCATGTCCGCCACCGTGGTGTCCTCCGACCAGACGATCTTCGCCGTGCCGTCGAGGAACCCGGTGGTGTAGGTCCCGTGGTCGACCTGGTAGCTCTTGTTGCCGGTGCTGCCGTCCGGCTTCTCGTAGCTGATGAACAGGTCCTTGGCGGCCGCGGCCACGGTGCCGACCGGTGCGACGAGCCCCTCGTACGCCGGGTCGAACCGGTCGAGGTAGTCGCGCACCACCGGCGGGGTGTCCCGGGCCGGGTCGGTCGTGACGAACAGCAGCCGCACGTCCTTGCGCACCGCCGGCTTCGCGCCACGCAGTGCCGACGCCCAGTTGGCGAGGACGACGTTGCAGATGTCCGGGCAGTGCGAGTAGCCGAAGAACACCAGGGTGACCGGCCGGTCTGCGACATCGGCAGGCGTCACCGTCGCGCCCTCGGTGTCGGTGAACGTCTGGTCCGGCAGCGGGTAGCCCTTGCTGACCGTCGTGCCGTGCCAGCCGCGGTCGCCGTTGACAGCGACGTCGGCGTTGCCCGTCGCTCCGGCTGTGCCGCTGGCGCAGCCGGCGAGCAGGACGGCGGTCGCGGCCAGTGCCGCGGCCCGGATCGGCCTCATCTGCCGCGCCGGACGCCTTCGGCCAGCTCGGCCGCGAGCTTCTCGACGGCCGCGACCCCGTCCTGCGGCGACCCGGCGTCGAGCACGGCCCGCACGAACGCCGACCCGACGATCACGCCGTCGGCGAAGGCGGCCACCTCGGCGGCCTGGTCGCCGTTCGAGACCCCGAGGCCCACGCAGACCGGCTTGTCGGTGACGGCTCGCACCCGGCGTACCAGCGTGCTGGCCGCGTCACTGACGGCAGTGCGGGTGCCGGTGACGCCCATGGTCGACGCGGCGTAGACGAAGCCGCGGCAGTGCTCGGCGGTCCACCGGATGCGTTCCTCGGTCGAGGACGGCGCGACCAGGAAGACCCGGCCGAGGCCGGTCGCGTCGGTGGCGCCGAGCCAGTCGGACGGGGCGGTCGCGGCCTCGTCCGGCGTGAGGTCGGGCGTGATGACGCCGGCGCCGCCCGCCGCCGTCAGCGCTTCGGCGAACCGGTGGGTGCCGTAGCGCTCGATCGGGTTCCAGTAGCTCATGACGAGGGTGGGGGCGCCGGTCGCGGCCACGCCGCGCACCGTCGTCAGCACGTCGTCCGTGGTGGTGTGCTGCGCGAGGGCCGCCTCGACCGCGCGCTGGATGGTGGGGCCGTCCATCAGCGGGTCGGAGTAGGGCAGGCCGACCTCGACGATGTCGACGCCGCCGCGCACCATCGCGACCATCGCGTCGACGGAGCCCGTGACGCTGGGGTAGCCGGCGGGCAGGTAGCCGACGAGCGCGGCCCGGTTCTCGGCCTTGGCGGCGGCCAGCACCTCGTCAAGGACGGTGACCGGACTCACCAGCCCTCCCCCGACGCGTCCTGCGGGTCCTGCTCGACGACCGCCGTCGCCGACTCGACGATCTCCTCGTCGGTGACCACCTCGAACCACTTCGCGGCGGTGTCGACGTCCTTGTCGCCACGGCCGGAGAGGTTGACGAGCAGTGTCGCGCCGGGGCCGAGGTCACGCCCGACCTGCTGCGCGCCGGCGAGCGCGTGCGCGCTCTCGATGGCCGGGATGATGCCCTCGGTGCGGCAGAGCAGGGCGAACGCGTCCATCGCCTCGACGTCGGTGATCGGTGCGTACGTCGCCCGGCCGGTGTCGTTGAGCCAGGAGTGCTGCGGACCGACGCCGGGGTAGTCGAGACCGGCCGAGATCGAGTGCGAGGGCACCGTCTGGCCCATCTCGTCCTGCATCACGTAGGTGCGGGTGCCGTGCAGGACGCCGGGCGAGCCGCCGGCCATCCGCGCCGCGTGCCGGCCGCTCTCGACCCCCTCGCCGCCGGCCTCGAAGCCGTAGAGCCGCACCTCGGCGTCCTCGAGGAACGCGGTGAAGATGCCCATCGCGTTCGAGCCGCCGCCGACGCAGGCGACGACGGCGTCCGGCAGCCGGCCGGTGAGGTCGAGCACCTGCTGGCGCGCCTCGTCGCCGATGACCCGCTGGAAGTCGCGCACCATCGACGGGAACGGGTGCGGGCCGGTGACGGTGCCGAGGATGTAGTGGGTGCGCTCGACATTGGTGACCCAGTCGCGCATCGCCTCGTTGATGGCGTCCTTGAGCGTCTGGCTGCCGGCCTCGACCGCGACGACCTCGGCCCCCAGCAGTCGCATCCGGGCCACGTTCAGCGCCTGCCGCCGGGTGTCCTCGGCGCCCATGTAGACGACGCACTCCAGCCCCAGCAGGGCGGCCGCGGTGGCGGTGGCGACGCCGTGCTGGCCGGCGCCGGTCTCGGCGATGACCCGGGTCTTGCCCATGTCGCGCGTCAGCAGCGCCTGGCCGAGGACGTTGTTGATCTTGTGCGAGCCGGTGTGGTTGAGGTCCTCGCGCTTGAGCAGGACCCGCGCGCCACCGGCGTGCTCGGCGAACCGGCGGGCATCGGTGAGCGGGCTCGGCCGCCCGGTGTAGGACGACAGCAGGCCGGCCAGCTCGGCCTGGAACGCCGCGTCGTGGCGGGACTTCTCCCAGGCCGCGGTGAGCTCGTCCAGGGCGGCCACCAGGGCCTCGGGGACGAACCGACCGCCGTACGGGCCGAAGTGACCGGTCTGGTCCGACTGCTCGGTCATCGCCGTCACCGGTCGTGCTTGAGCGCGGGATGGGCCCCGGCTGCCACCAGGTCGGCGACGGCGGAGCGCGGGTCGCGGCCCGTCACCAGGGACTCGCCCACGAGGACGGCGTCGGCACCGGCCCGCGCGTACTCGATGACGTCGTGCGGTCCGCGCACGCCGGACTCCGCGACCCGCACGATCCGGTCGGGGATCCGCGGGGCCAGGGTCGCGAACACGCTGCGGTCGACCTCGAGGGTGCGCAGGTCGCGGGCGTTGACGCCGATGATGTCCGCCCCGGCGTCGACCGCGCGGGCGACCTCCTCGGTCGTGTGGCACTCGACGAGCGGGGTGAGCCCGAGGGTCTTGGCGCGCTCGACGAGGGAGACCAGGGCGTTCTGGTCCAGCGCGGCCACGATGAGCAGCGCGAGGTCGGCGCCGTGCACCCGCGCCTCCCAGAGCTGGTAGCTGGAGACGATGAAGTCCTTCCCCAGCACGGGGACGTCGACCGACCGGCGGACCGTCACGAGGTCGTCGAGGCTGCCGCCGAACCGGTGCCGTTCGGTGAGCACGCTGATGACGGCGGCGCCGCCGGCTTCGTAGTCGGCGGCCAGCGCGGCGGGGTCGGCGATCGCGGCGAGCGCACCCTTGGACGGGCTGGACCGCTTCACCTCTGCGATGACCGCGACCCGGTCGCTCTTGAGGACCGGCAGCGGGTTCCGGCAGTCCGGTCGCCCCTCGGCCTTCGCCTTGAGCTGGTCGAGAGTGACTCGCGACTGACGCTCGGCCAGGTCGGCGCGCACGTCGACCAGGATGTCGTCGAGCACGCTCACGCGGTGGGTCCCCTCGGCTGTTCCTCGACCGCCGGGCGGTCATCGGTCGCGTTCAGCGTAACCGGGTGGCGCACCGCTCCCGACCGCGCGCCCGCCTGTCGGTCGGTCGACCGGAGGTCAGGGCGCGAGGCCCGCCCCCACCGGCAGGTTGCGCAGCACCCAGAACACCGCGAGCACGCCGAGCAGGACGTACCAGCCCCAGGCCGGGACGACGATCGCGCTGGCCTGCCCCCGCCACCGGCGGACGACCCAGCGCACCCACAGCACGACACACCCGGCGACGCCGAGAACGGTGAGGACGTTGAGGCTCAGCGCCGCGCTGACGTCGCCGTGAGCCAGCGCGTGAACCGCCCGCAGCGAGCCGCAGCCGGGGCAGAACCGTCCGGTGATCGCGAAGAACGGGCACGTCGGGTAGTGGCCCGGCTGGTTGGGGTCGACGGTGCCCAGGTACGCGGTGACCGCCAGCGCTGCAGCGGCCGCCGCAGCAGGAGCGCGCAGGGCCGGCAGCCGTCGGTCACGACCGGCGGTGCCGGTGTCCGGAGCGGCGAGCGGGCTGGGGGGCATGGTGCCGCCAGCGTAGGCGCTGGCGGCGGTCTGTCAGGCGGTCTCGTGCGTGTCGTAGTCGGGGTCGCGCTGGTCCTTGTAGGTGACCGTGCTGCCCATGCCCATCATCGACATCACCTTGCCGACGACGGCCCCCAGCACGACGACCGCCAGGCCGACCCAGAACAGCCACTCCTGAGCGAGCGGCAGGGCGATGCCGCTGATGAGGAAGCCGACGAACATGATGCTGACCGCCGTCCAGGCGGCCGGCGTGTTGCCGTGGCTTGCCGACATGTGACGTCCTCCACTGCTCCGGCGGTGCGGCTGCGAGACCTGCTGGTCGCAGATTGTGCCAGCCGGGTCAGGCTGTCGGGTCCTCGCCTCGGTCGAGCGCGTCCCAGGTGTCGCGCGGCGTGCTGGCGCCGCTGCGGGTCGGCGCCTCGTAGCGCGCCCGGGGTTGCGGCCAGCGCCGGGCCCGCAGCACGACGAGCACGGCGCCGGCACCGACCAGCAGCCCGCCGACGACCGCGGCCCACCGGGTCGGCGTCAGGCCCACGACGACCAGGCCGGCGGCGACCGCGAGCAGCACCACGCCGAGCAGCCGACGGGCCCGGTTGCGCACGAGCAGGGTCGCGGCGGCACCGGCCAGGGCCACCAGCGCGAGGGCGGCCGGCGCACCAGAACCGGTCGGCGTGCCGGGCGCGGCCGGCACGCCGGGAGTGGCGCCGGTGTGCCGGCCCCCGCCGAGCAGGGCGACCAACGCCCCGAGCGCGACCAGCCCCAGGGCCAGGGACATCTCCCGGCGCGGCGTCATGGAACCGTCGGCTGCAGGGCCTGTGCGGTGGCCACCGCCCGCAGCACCGCCATCGCCTTGTTGTGGCACTCCTCGTCCTCGGCGGCGGGGTCGGAGTCGGCGACGATGCCGGCGCCGGCCTGCACGTACGCCGTGCCGTCCCGCAGCTAGCGCCGTGCGGATCGCGATGGCGGTGTCCACGTCGCCGGCGAAGTCCAGGTAGCCCACGCAGCCGCCGTACACGCCGCGCCGGGTCGGCTCGAGCTCCTCGATGATCTCCATCGCGCGTGGCTTGGGGGCGCCGGACAGGGTGCCCGCCGGGAAGCAGGCGGCCAGGACGTCGTACGCCGTGCGGCCCTCGGCGACGGTGCCCACGACGGTGCAGACGATGTGCATCACGTGGCTGTACCGCTCGACCGACATGAAGTCGACGACTTCGACGGTGCCCGGCGCGCAGACCCGGCCGAGGTCGTTGCGACCCAGGTCGACGAGCATCAGGTGCTCGGCGCGCTCCTTCGGGTCGGCCAGCAGGTCGGCCGCGAGGTCGGCGTCCTCCTCCGGGGTCGCGCCCCGCCACCGGGTGCCGGCGATGGGGTGCAGCATCGCTCGGCCGTCGGTGACCTTGACCAGCGCCTCCGGGCTGGACCCGACGACGTCGAAGCCGTCGAAGCGCAGCAGGTACATGTACGGGCTCGGGTTGGTGGCCCGCAGCACCCGGTAGACGTCGAGCGGGTCGGCCTGCGTCGGCATCGTGAAGCGCTGGCTGACGACGACCTGGAACGCCTCGCCGGCCCGGATCTCCTCCTTGGCCCGCTCGACCGCGCTGCGGTAGTCGTCGCTGGTGCGGCTGCGGGTGTACTGCGGATCCACCGGCTCGACGGTGGCCACCGTCGCGGGCGCGGGCTCGGAGAGCTCGCAGGTCATCCGGTCCAGCCGCTCGACGGCATCGGCGTGCGCCCAGTCGACCCGCTCGTCGGTGGCGTCGTAGTTCACCGCGTTGGCGATGAGCAGCACGGTGCCGTCGGCGTGGTCGAGCACGGCCAGGTCGGTGGCCAGCATCATCGCGATCTCGGGCACGTGCAGGTCGTCGGTGGTCAGGTCGGGCAGCCGTTCGAGCCGCCGGACCGCGTCGTAGCCGATGACGCCGACCAGGCCACCGGTGAGCGGCGGCAGCCCCGGGAGCCGTTCGGTGTGCAGCGCCTCGACCGTCGCCCGCAGGGCGTCGAGCGGGTCACCGCCGGTCGGGACGCCGACGGGCGGCTCGCCGAGCCAGTGCGCCTCGCCGTCCCGCTCGGTCAGGGTGGCGTGCGACCGGGCGCCCACGAAGCTGTACCGCGACCAGACGCCGCCGAGCTCCGCGGACTCGAGCAGGAAGGTCCCCGGCCGGCCGGCCGCGAGCTTGCGGTAGACGCTCAGCGGGGTCTCGCCGTCCGCGAGCAGGCGGCGGGTGACAGGGATGACCCGTCGGTCCCGCGCCAGCTCGCGAAAGCGCGCAAGGTCGGGCGAGGGCGGCGAGGGCATGGCCGCCATTGTGCTGGGTGTCGCGCTGCGCCCGGCACGCCGTCCGTCGCGGCGCCGCCGGTTCAGGTCGAAGGTGTGATCGGGGCGCCTCGGGTCGCGGTCGGGCCGGGCGTGGCAGCTGAGCAGCGGCCAGTCGCCCCACCATGACCCGAAGCGGTCGACCTCGCGAACGTCCAGGTGGGCGGGGAATCGACGGCTGCCCCGGTCCCGGAGCACGGGTTCCGCCGGAGTCTGAGCGGCCCACGGCACCACTGCGAGGCCCAGCCCGGTGGCTCCCAGGACACGCTCCAGCGCCCCGGCGACCGACCCGGCGCCGGCCTCCAGGCCCTCGATGACCCGACGGGACAGCCCGGCCTGGGCGGCCAGCTCGCGCTGACTGAGGTCCGACCGGCGCCGGATCTCGCGCACCACGTCGCCGATCGAGGTGTGCGCCGTCGCCATGGGTCCAGCGTGGCGGGCGGCGCAGCCGCCGCGTTCGGGTCGCGGTCGAACGGTGGACAAACTCGGCCGATGGCGGAGGTGTGGACGAACGCACGCCGTGTCGCGCTGCCACCGCTGACGGGGCAGGGCGACAGGGCGGCAGGCCGGGGCATGCGCACCCGCCGCAGTCACCTGTCGCGCTGCCACCGCTGGCGGGGCAGGGCGACAGGGAACATGCAGACCGCCCCGGCCCCGGTCCGCGCCGACTGCTGCCGCGCCCGGACGTCCCGTCAGGTCGCGGGTGCCGAGTCGCCGTCCGGGCGGCGAGCAGGACGTCGGCGTCGAAGCAGGACCGGTCGCCGGTGTGGCAGGCGGCTCCCACCTGGTCGACGACGATCAGCAGAGCGTCCCCGTCGCAATCGAGCCGGACCTCGCGCACCCGCTGGACGTGGCCCGACGTGTCGCCCTTGCGCCAGTACTCGCCGCGGCTGCGGCTCCAGTACGTCGCCCGGCCGGTCGTGAGGGTGCGGTGCAGCGCCTCGTCGTCCATCCAGCCGACCATCAACACCTCGCCGGTGCCGTGCTGCTGCGCCACCGCAGCCACCAGTCCCTGCGGGTCGCGCTTGAGCCGACCCGCCACGGCGGGGTCCAGCGAGGACGAGAGCGAACCAGTCACTCCGTCATCGTCGCAGGCCGGCCTGCGTCCTGCCGGGCCCAGCAGGTCAGGCCGCGGGGCGCACCCATCGGCGTACCGGACCGGTGACCAGCAGACCGCCCACCAGCAGGACCGAGCCGACCAGCAGCCCGGACAGCAGCGGCAGGTCGCCGAACTTGCTGATCCCGACGCCCAGCAGGCCAACCTCCGCCACCACGGCGCCCAGCCAGCCCCAGCCGTGCCCGTCGACGACGCCGAACGCGCCCACCGAGAGCACGACGACGGCAAGCAGCAGCCCCAGCCCCCAGACGAGCAGCCGACCGGTTCCGGGGGTGCTCGGGTCGACGGTCGCGCCGAGCCCGCCGGAGAGCCCGGCGAGGCCGGACGCGACCTGGCTGAGCACTGCCGAGATGACGTCCTTGACGAGCAGCAGCAAGAAGGCAGGGACGGCGACCATGGCGGCCTGGGCGACGAGGAGCGCCCCGGTGACGGCGACGACCGCAGGGCGGGTGACCTCAGCCGCACTCGGCGCAGGAGCCACCGCGAACTCTGGGCTGACGGGCGGCCAGGAAGGGTCGGTCTGCACCGGTTGGTCAGGGAAGAAGCCGTACGACGGTTCGGTCATCTTCGGTGTATCGGAGCGGCGCGGCCACTGCTTGACCTCCCGGCCTCAGCTGCGGTGCTGGGCTGCCCACGAACGGTGCAGCCGGCTGTAGGCGCCATCGGCGTCGACCAGGTCGTCATGGCGGCCGCGCTCGACGACCTGCCCCGCGTCGAAGACGATGACGTCGTCGGCCGCCTCCGCGGTCGAGAGCCGGTGGGCGATCGTCAGGGCGGTCCGGCCGCGGGTCAACCCCTCGAGCGCCCGCGCGATCCGTACCTCGGTCGCCGGATCCACCGCGCTGGTCGCTTCGTCGAGCACCAGCAGATCGGGATCGGCCAGGTAGGCGCGGGCCAGCGCCACCAGCTGGCGCTCCCCCGCGGAGAGCTGCTCGCCGCGCTGCCCCACCTCGGTGCCGAGGCCGTGCGGCAGTCCGTCGAGCCAGTCGAGCAGGCCGAGCTCGGTCAGCGCCAGCTCGACGTCGGCGTCGGTGGCCGCGGGCCGGCCGAACCGCACGTTGTCCCCGATGCTGCCCTCGAAGAGGAAGCCGTCCTGCGGCACCATCACGATCCGGGCCCGCAGCGAGGCGAAGGACAGCGAGCGCAGGTCGACGCCGTCGACGAGGACCCGCCCCTCGGCGGGGTCCATCAGGCGGGTGAGCAGCTTGGCGAAGGTCGTCTTGCCGGACCCCGTCTCGCCGACCACCGCGACTCGGGACCGCGGCGTCAGCACGAGGTCGACGTCGTGCAGCACGGTCGGCCCGCCCGGGTAGGCGAACGACACGTGCTCGAAGCGGACGTCGATCGGACCGCGCGGCAGGGTCTGCCCGGCCTCCCCGGGATCGGCGACGTCGGGCGGGGTGTCGAGGACGCCGAGCACCCGCCGCCAGCCGGCGATCGCGTTCTGCGCCTCGTTGAGCACCTCGGTGCCGATCTGCACCGGCCCGACGAACAGGGTCACCAGGAACAGGAAGGCCAGCAGCTGGCCGAGCGTCAGGTCACCGTCGAGACCGAGCAGGACGCCGGCGACGACCACGGAGGCGTTCGCCAGGCCCGCGACGACCTCGCCGGTCGAGAACGTCACCGCGACCAGCGCCTGCGCCCGGGTCGCCGCCGACCGGTGCGCTTCGATGGCGTCGTCGATGCGTCGCCCGGTGCGCTCCTCGATGGCGTAGGCCCGCACGGTGGAGGCGCCGACGACGGACTCCGAGACGGCACCGAGCAGGTCGCCGATCCGCTCTCGCACCCGGGCGTAGGCCGCGGACACCCGCTTCTGGAAGGTCCGCATCAGCAGGAACAGCGGCAGGAAGCAGACCCAGACCAGGATCGTGAGCTGCCACGAGTACCACGCCATCAGGGCCGTCGCGACCACCAGCTGGCCGAAGCTGACCACCATGAGCAGCCCGCCCCACTGCATGAATGTGGAGATCGTGTCGACGTCACTGGTGACCCGCGAGACCAGCGAGCCGCGGCGCTCGGCGTTCTGGGTGAGCACCGACAGGTCGTGCACGTGGCGGAAGGCCCGCACCCGCAGCGTCGCGAGCCCGCCCTCGGTGGTCCGGAACAGCCTGACGTTGAGCCGGTACGCCGCGATGGCGGTGAGCAGGGTCGCGAACGCGGCCAGGGCAACCGCCTCACGCACCCGGGTCAGATCAGGCCCGTCCGGGCCGAGCAGCCCGTCGTCGACCGTCTGCTGCACCGCGATCGGCACGAGGACCCGCCCGACCGTCGCGGCGAGGGCGAGCAGCAGGGTGACCGGCAGCCCGGTCCGGAACTCGGGCGACAGCGCGAAGCCGCGCTTGAAGGTGTCCCAGGCGCCTTGCTGCGGCCGGGCCGAGTCGGTGATCGTCGCCATGGCGCCACCCACTCTGCCGCAGACTCCGGACGAGCGTCGCGACCGGCGCCCGACGGCGACCGTCCTGCGGGCCGGGACGAGGCGGCCGAAGTGCTCGCTACCCTGGTTGCCCATGAGTGGACAGGACGCGTACCCCGGGCGGCGCAACAGCCTCTTCTCCTCCGACGGCGACCTGGACGGCTGGCACGATGCGCCGGAGCCGTCGTGGCTGATCGAGGACCCGGCCGACGACGACGTGCAGCCCTTCGACACGACCGGCCACGTCCCGGCGTACGACCTCGGGCCGGAGACGGAGTCGTTCGTCGTGGACCTCACCGGTCCGACAGCGACGGTGAGCATCGCCGGCTCTGGCCAGGAGACGGCCTCCGAGGTGGCCCCCGACGCCGGCGAGCTGTCGGCCCGCTCGCGACATGCCGCACCGATGCCGCCGGACACCGGGGTCGCGCAGGCGCCCGTCATCTCCCGAGACGCCCCCGAGGCGCACGCTTTCGACATCCCGCCGGTCCCGCAGGGGACCGGGCAGAACCAGGCCGAGTCCCTCACGGCGGCCACCGTGCTGCGGTCCCGCCGGCCCCGCCCGCAGAGCGGATGGCGCAAGGGCGTCCTCAACGTCACCGGCGGCCGGGTCAACCTCGGGCTCTCGCCGGCGGACCGCCGCCGGGCCGACCTCGTCGACCGGGCCCGTACTCCTGTCGTGGGCTGTCACCGGGTCGCCGTGATCAGCCTCAAGGGCGGGGTGGGCAAGACCACGACCACCGCGGCCCTCGGCGCCATGTTCGCCAACCTGCGCGGCGACCGGGTCATCGCCGTCGACGCCAACCCCGACCGCGGCACGCTGATCGAGCGGGTCCCGCGCGAGTCGGGGGCCACGGTGCGCCACCTGCTCGAGCAGCGGGACCACGTGCAGCGGTACGGCGACGTGCGGGCCTTCACCTCGCAGTCACCGACCCGGCTCGAGGTGCTGGCCTCCGACGCCGACCCGAGCGCCTCGCTGGCGCTGAGCGAGCAGGACTACCGGGACACCGTCGAGACCCTCGAGCGGTTCTACAACCTCATCCTCACCGACTGCGGCACCGGCCTGCTGCACGACGCGATGCGCGGCGTGCTGGGGCTGGCCAGCTCGCTGGTCGTGGTGAGCTCCGCCAGCCTGGACGGCGCCCGCAGCGCGAGTGCGACCCTGGACTGGCTCGAGGCGCACGGCATGGAGCGGCTCGCCAAGGAGGCTGTGGTCGTCATCTCCTCGGTGCGCCCCGGCGGCGGGATCGTCGATGTGATCCAGCTCGAGGACCACTTCGCGGCACGCTGCCGGGCGGTGGTGACCGTTCCCTACGACCCGCACCTGGAGGCCGGCGGCGTCCTCGAGCTCGAGGAGCTGGACGAGGAGACCATGGACGCCTACAAGGAGCTCGCGGCCGCCGTGGGCGAGGGGTTCGCCGCCCGCCCCTGAGACGGGTCGTGACCCGCCCTTGACCTGGAGCCGGTTGTGCGCTCGCTTTGAGGGATGGCGGTAGGGGGGTTCGTAGGGCGGCGGGCCGAGCTCGTCGACCTCGCCGCCGCCATGTCCGGCGCCGGACCGCACCGCGTGGTGCTGATCACCGGCGACGCCGGCATCGGCAAGTCGCGCCTGGTGGCCGAGGCGACCGCCGCGGCGCGGCAGGACGGAGCGGTCGTGCTCACCGCCGGCTGCCTGCCGCTGACCGCGAGCATGCCGCTGCTGCCGGTGACCGAGGCGCTGCACCAGCTGCTGGAGCCGGCGAACCAGGACGTCTTCGCCGCGGCGCGGGAGACGCTGCCGGCAGCCGTCAGTGACCGGGTCGCCGCGATGGTCCCCGCCCTCGGGGCGCCCGGGCGGACCACACCCGCGAGCACGGCCACCGACCAGCCGCTGCTGCTGGCCGCGGTCCGCGACCTGCTCGACGCCGTCGGTGGCCGACGGCACGTGGCCCTCGTGATCGAGGACCTGCACTGGGCCGACCCGTCCTCGCTGGACGCGCTCACCTACCTGACTCGCACCTCGGGCCCCGGCGTGACGGTGGTGGTCAACAGCCGGGCCGACGAGCCCGGCGACGGGCAGCAGTCGATCGGCGACTGGTTGGCCGCGGCGGCCCGGCTGCCGGGTTGCCTCATTCTCCAGCTGCGGCCGCTGGACGAGGTGGCGACTGCCGAGCTCGTGCACGTGCTCGCGCCGGCGGCGTCCCGCGACCGCGGGTTCCTCGCCGAGGTCCGGCGCCGCGGCGAGGGGAACCCGTTCTTCACCGAGCAGCTGGTGGCCGACGCGATGTCCGCCGACACCCCGTCGCCTGCGACCGAGCAGGTGCCGGAGGGCGTGGCCGCGCTGCTCGCGACCCGCGTACGCACCGTGCCGGACACCGTGCGCCCCGTGCTCGAGGTCCTTGCGGTCGCCGGGCGACCGCTGACCGAGGTCGAGCTGTTCAGCAGCATCCCCGAGCGCCCCGAACCCCTCGAGGTGGCGGTCAAGGTCCTCATCGACCAGCGGCTCGCCGTCCGCGGCGGCGACGACCGGTACGGGCTGCGGCACGCGCTGCTCGGTGACGTCGTGGTGTCGGAGATGATGCCGTCCCGGCGCCGGGCTCGACACGCGGCCGTCGCCGAGACGCTGGCCGATGTCGGCGCGGAACCGGGCGAGGTTGCGGCGCACTGGGCAGCGGCCGGCAACGCGGACGAGGAGCTGGTGTGGTCGGCGGCGGCGGCCCGCGACGCGGAACGGGTCTTCGCGTGGCCGGCCGCGGCCGCCCTCTGGGAACGGGTCGACGCTCTCTGGGACACCGTCACCACCGACACCCTGGCCGGTCTGCAGCGCGGAGAGGCCGTCGTCCGCCTGGTGGAGTGTCTGTGGAGCGCCGGCGCCGAGTCCGCCGCCGGCGTCGTCGTACGGAAGGCGCTGGCCTCGGGCCGGTACGACGACGAGCCGTGGACGAAGGGCCGGCTGCTGTTCCGGTACAGCTTCGAGACCGGTGGCACCGTCGACACCGCGAGGAGCGTGCTGGAGGAGGCTGCCTGGCTGCTGCGCGGGCTGCCGCCGTCCGACGCGCTGTCCGCGGTGCTCGCACGGTTGTCTCGGCTGGTCGGGGCGTACGACAACCCGGTGGTCGATCGCTACCTCAACGAGGCGCTGCTCGTCGCGCAGGCCGCGGGCGCCGAGTCGCAGGTGCGCGAGATCACGGGCACGGTGGCGTCGCAGATGCTGGCCGACGGCGACGCCCAAGGCGCCCTTCAGCTGCTCGAGACGACCCTGGCGGAAGCCCGGTCGGCCGGGGACGGCGAGGGGGTCCAGCGGCTCGGTGTCATCTTGACGGACGGCCTGACCCGGATGGGCCGGCTCAGCCGCGCGGCCGCGGAAGGACGTCGACTCGTGGTCGAGGCGCGCGCCTTCGGCCTGGACCAGACGTTCGGCGCGGGGCTCACGCTCGGCAACACGCTGGAGGCCCTGCTGCTGCTCGGCCACACCGGCGAGGCTCGCGCGCTGCTCGACGACTACGAGAGCGGCCGGGAACCCGGGTCGCCGCTGTGGCCGCACGCGATCTGCCATGTCGAGGTCGAGATCGCCGAGGGCCGGTTCGCCGCCGCCGGCCAGCGGCTGCTCGCGATGAGCGAGGACGTGAAGCCGCCTGGTTCGGAGTACGCCCTCTGGACCAGCACGACGTCCGTCGCGTTGGCGCTCTGGGAGGGGGACGCTGCCGGTGCGGCGCGGCTGGGGCTGGAGACGTTGTCAGCGATCGTGTCGAGCAGCCTGCGGACCGAGCTGGGACAGCTGCTCTGGCTGACGGCACGAGCGTCGGCGGATCTCGGCGACCACGGGATGGGCGAGCAGCTGCGTGAGCTGGCCGTGGCGAGCGGGGCGCTGGTGCCGCACCCGGCCCGTGGCCTGAGCGAGGCGTGGGCCTCCTCGGTCGAGGCCGAGCTGCAGCGGGCGACCGGCCGACCCGCCACCGCAGCGTGGGCCGATGCCGCGTTGGAGTGGGAACGGCTCGGCTGTGCGCACCTCGAGGGCTACGCGCGGTGGCGGCTCGCCGAGGACCTGTTGTCGGTACGGCGGCGGACCGAGGCCGAGCAGGAGCTGCAGCGAGCTGCCGAGCTGTCCGCCGAGCACGTCCCGCAGTCCCGGGAGATCGCGGCACTGGCCCGACGCGCGCAGATCGATCTCGACACGCCGAGCGCGGCGCCGGCGGCCACGGCCGTGCCGTTGGGGCTCACCGAACGCGAGCTCTCGGTGCTGCGGCTGCTGACCCTCGGCCGCACGAACAGCCAGATCGGCTCCGCGCTGTACATGAGCCCGAAGACGGCGAGCGTTCACGTGTCGAGCATCCTGCGCAAGCTCGGGGTGTCCAGCCGGGTCCAGGCCGCGACGATCGCGGAGCGGGCCGGTCTGGGCGTCGCCGACGACTGAGGCGCCGGCGCCTGCCCCGCGTGCCGGGGTCAGCCCCCGACCAGCTCGGCGGCCGCCTGCCGCACCGGCACGGCCAGCGGTCCCGCGGTCTTGGTGATGACACCACCAGGCACCTGGAACGGCCCGTCGCCGTCCACCGTGAAGGTGGCGTCCCAGGACGTCGTCACGCTGACCTGCCGACCACCGACGTCGCGGTAGGTGTAGGTCACGGCGTCGTTCGGGTAGCCGCCGCCCGGCTGATCGAAGGACTCGGTGACACCGTCCTCGAACGTCCAGTCCCAGTGCGCCTTCGCGGTCACCACGATCGTGAAGCCGAGCACGTCGAAGGGGTCGGTCGTGATCGACGCCGGTTCACCGGCCGCGAAGATCGTCGGCAGGTTGACCAACGCGCCCTGTGCCGGCTGGAAGGACGGCGAGGCGTCGGGCAGGTAGTTGACCACCCGCTCCCGCACGATCTCGCCGACGTCGGCGACCGAGGCGGGCTTCTGCCCTGGTCCGAGGCAGACCGTGTCGATCAAGGTCCACGGCTCACCCGCGTGCCGCATGTAGACGCGGTACTGCACCGCCGGCGCCGTGCAGGAATTCACGGCGTTACCGCACACAGCTCTTCGGCCGGGCTCGCGTTGCTGACAGGCGGGCGAGATCGTCCATTCGCAGTCCGCACAGCCGGCGTTCTCGCTCGTCAACCTGACCGAGTTGGCTGTTCGGATCGATCCCCGGGAACTGCACTCCCTCGGTCACAACCGACCCGTCTTGATGGTTCGCGCCGGTGTGCTGCGTGGAGCCGCCGCTCACCGCACCACAACTGCGACAACCATCGCCAGCTGCCGCAGGGCGTCGGCACTGCGAGCCACTGTAGAAGGCACGAGGAATGCGACGTAGAACCGACGATAGCTCAGCCCAAGTTGAACTCGTTGCCGATGATCCACCGGTCGCCCGCTGTCGAACCAGTGAGAAGTCGACGTGACCGTTCTCGCCGGCCGAGTGCTCGACGACCTTTCCGTTCCGTTGATTACGTCGATACGGGTGAACCTCGGCGTCGTTACCTCAGCGACCGCCAGCGGCTCCCTCAATGTCATGAACGCGAACGCTGCCGGAGCATGAACAGCGTGCCGTTCTCGTATCGCCCGCCGCCGCTATCGATCTTCTCGACGCGATCGGTGATCTCGCAGCATGGGCAGCGCTGGCACGCTGAACGAGCCGCAGTGTCGGCGACGTCTCCCGTCTTCGAACGCCCGATTCAGCTCCGCGTAATACGCCCGCACCGCGGCTTCGATCTGCGCCTCGGGGGTGGCTGGCGTGGGCGAGGCGGACGACGTCGTCGGCGTCGAGCGGGGCGGCTTGATCGTGCCGGCCTTGGGCTCGTCCGAGCAGCCCGCGACGAGAGCGAGACCCAGCACCACACCAAGCCCCGCTCGCAGCAACGTCCCCGTCGGCGTGCGCACGGGCAGGAGCATATCCGGCTAAACGGGGCACAGCCACGCGCTGTCCACAGGGTCGCCCCGGCGCGAGCACGGCAGCGGCACGGGACAACCTCAGCTGACCGGCACGTCCTCGTCCGCTGCGAGCGCGGCCCGCTCGGCGTCCTCCCGCTCGTAGGCCGTGATCAGCGCCCGGTACCCCCGGCACCGGTCCTGCAGCTCGCGGTGCGTGCCGCGGTCCACGACCCGGCCGTGCTCGACGTACACCACCTCGTCGGCCAGTGCGATCGTCGCCTTCCGGTAGGCGACCACGACGACGGTCGGCGCCGTCCCGTCCCCGGCCGAGGACCGCAGCCCGGCGAGGATCGCCGCCTCGACCCGCGGGTCTACCGACGACGTCGCGTCATCCATCACCAGCAGCCGCGGTGACCGCACCACCGCCCGCGCCAGCGCGAGCCGCTGGCGCTGACCCCCGGACAGCGTCATCCCGCGCTCGCCGATCCGGGTGTCCAGGCCGTCGGGCAGTGCGTCGACGAACTGCTCGGCCTGCGCCACCGCGAGGGCTCGCCGCACCTCGGAGTCCGGCACGTCGAGCCCGAGCGTCACGTTGCCGCGGACCGTGTCGTCGAACAGGAACGTCTGCTGCGGCACGACCGCCGCGGCGCCGGCGACTCCCCCGCGGGTGACGGCCCGCAGGTCGACCCCGTCGACCACCACCTCACCGCTCGCCGGGTCGACGAGGCGCACCAGCAGGGCGGTCAGCGTCGACTTGCCCGACCCCGTGGGCCCGACGACGGCGATCGTGCGCCCGGGATCGACGGAGAAGGTGACCCCGTGCAGCACCGGGCTGTCGTCGTACGCGAACTGGACGTCCTGGACCGCGAGCGACGCCGGCGACTCCGCCTCGGCCAGGTCGGCCGCTCCGTACGCCAGGCCGCCGGTCGCGTCCAGCACGTGCGACACCCGGTCCCAGCCGACGACCGAACGCGGCAGCTCCCCGAGCACCCAGCCGATCGCGCGCACCGGGAAGGCCAGCAGCGTGAAGAGGTACGCCACCTGCACGAGCTGGCCGGCGTTCATCGACCCGGACGCGACCCGCTCGGACCCGATGAGCAGCACGGCGAGCACACCGAGGTTCGGCAGCGCCTCGAGCACCGGGTCGAAGACACCGCGGACCTGGCCGACCCGCACCTGCGCGTCCCGCAGCTCCTCGGCGGCCGCCCGGAACCGGTCGGTCTCCTCCGGCTCGCGGCCGAGGGTCTTCACGACCAGCGCGCCGTCGAAGGACTCGTGCGCGACGCCGCTGACCTCGGCGCGAAGCTGCTGCGCCCGGGTGGCCAGCGGTGACAGCCGGCGCTGGTAGATCACGTTGAGCACGAAGATCGTCGGGAAGATGGTGAAGCCGACGGCCGCCATCACCGGGTCGGTCCGCACCAGCGCGAAACCGGCGACGAAGAGCATCACCAGGACGCCGACCGCCATCGGCAGCGGCGCGATCGGGAACCAGAGGGCCTCGACGTCGGCGTTCGCGTTGGACAGCAGCTGACCGGTGGGGTGCCGCTGGTGCCAGGACAGCGGCAGCCGCAGGTACTGCTTCGTCACGTCCCGGCGGTAGCGCGCCTGCAGCCGGTACTGCATCACGCCGGCCCCGAGTCGCCGGCCGACGATGCCGATGGCCTTGAGGATCGCCACCGCCATGATGGCGCCCGCTGCGGCCGCGAGCGCTGCGGCCGTCGTCTCGCCGGACTGGAAGGCGGGCACGATGACCTCTTCGGTGACCCGTCCGAGCACCCACGCGGCCGCCACCGTCATGAAGCCGTAGATCGCACTGCCGCCGACGGCGAGAGCGAAGATACGCGGCTCGTGGCGCACCGCGCGCCCGAGCAGGGCGAACCCGCGCCGGAGGGTGTCGTCCTTCCGGTCCACCACGTCACCTTACGATCAGGAGGTGACATCCCTAGCCCGCACCGAGCGCTCCGCCCTAGCCGACCTCCTCGACCAGATCGGCCCGGACCAGCCAACGCTCTGCGAGGGCTGGACGACGCGGGACCTCGCAGCGCACCTGATCGCTCGGGAGCGCCGCCCCGACACGCTGCCCGGCATCGCCGTCAAGGCCTTCGCCGGCCACACCGAGTCGGTCCGCCGGTCGTACGCCGAGCGGCCCTACGCCGAGCTGGTCGGGCTCGTCCGCAGCGGGCCGGGCCGGCTGTCGCCCTTCGCGCTGCCCGGCGTCGACTCGCTGACCAACACCACGGAGTACGCCGTCCACCTCGAGGACGTACGCCGAGCCCAGTCCGACTGGCGGCCGCGGGAGCTCCCCGCCAAGGTGCAGGACGCGTTCTGGACTGCGGTCTCCTCCCGTGCACCGCTCGCCTTCCGCCGCCTCTCCTGCGGAGTCGAGCTGCGGCGCACCGACCGCCCCGACGCGGCACCCGCCACGGTCAGCAAGGGCGAGCCCGTCGCGACGATCTCCGGCGAGCCCCTCGAGCTGCTGCTCTACGCGTTCGGCCGTCAGGCCCACGCGATGGTCGAGGTCGCCGGCGACCCGCGCGCTGTCGCCCTGCTGGACGGCCTCGCGCTGGAGGTGTGACCGGGCCGACCTCAGCCGCCCAGCGCTCCGGTGCCGATGGCGGAGCCGCCGCCGAGGTCGTCGCGCTCGTGGTCGCAGCGGGCGCACTTCAGGTAGTAGCCGTCCGGGCTGCCGGGGTACCGGATGCGGGCGTACTTGTGACCCATGAGCACGCAGAGCACCCGCTTCGCCTTCATCTGACAATCACTCCCGACGCGCGCATCGCATCCTTGACCTCGCCGATCCGCAGCTGGCCGAAGTGGAAGACGCTCGCAGCCAGCACGGCGTCGGCGCCCGCCTCGACCGCCGGGACGAAGTGCTCCACCGCGCCGGCACCTCCGCTGGCCACCAACGGTACGTCGACCACTGCCCGGACGGCCCCGATGAGCTCGAGGTCGAAGCCGGTCTTGGTGCCGTCGGCGTCCATCGAGTTGAGCAGGATCTCCCCTGCGCCCAGCCCGGCCGCCTGCGCCGCCCAGGCCACCGCGTCCAGCCCCGCCGCGCGCCGGCCGCCGTGTGTCGTGACCTCGAAGCCGCTCGGCTGGTCGCCGCTGCGCCGCGCATCCACCGACAGCACGAGCACCTGCGAGCCGAACCGCCGCGAGATCTCCTCGATCATCTCCGGCCGCTCGATCGCCGCGGTGTTGACGCCGACCTTGTCCGCCCCGGCCCGCAGCAGCCGGTCGACGTCCTCGGCGGTCCGCACCCCGCCGCCGACCGTGAGCGGGATGAACACCTGCTCGGCGGTGCGGCGCACGACGTCGTACGTCGTCTCACGCGCCTCCGAGGAGGCGGTGATGTCGAGGAAGGTCAGCTCGTCGGCGCCCTCGGCGTCGTACACCTGGGCCATCTCGACGGGGTCGCCGGCGTCGCGCAGGTCGGCGAAGTTGACGCCCTTGACGACCCGGCCGGCGTCGACGTCCAGGCACGGGATGACCCGCACCGCGAGGCCGCCGGAGCCGGTCACCAACCTGACCCCGTCTTGTAGGCGACGGCCTCGACCTCCACCATCATCCGCGGGTCGATCAGGCCGGCGACCTGCACCATCGAGGTGGCCGGCATGATCTCGCCGAAGGCCTGGGCGTGCGCCCGTCCGTAGTCCTCCCACCGCGAGATGTCGGTGACGAAGATGCGGGTGCGCACCACGTCCTCGAGCGAGGAGTCCAGCTGCTCCAGGGCCCAGGCCACGTTCCTGATCGCCTGCGCCGTCTGCTCGAAGGGGTCGCCCTCGTGCACGACCTCGCCGTCGACGGTGGAGGTGCAGCCGCTGACCCAGATGTTGTCGCCGGCAGCCACCGCGCGCGAGTAGCCGGCCGCGGCCTCCCACGGCGTCTCGCTGGCGATCTTGCGACGGGCGGTCACGAGGTCACCAGCGCGATCGCGTCCTCGAGGGTGAAGGCCCCCGCGTACAACGCCTTGCCGACGATCGCCCCCTCGACACCGAGCGGCACGAGCCCGGCGATCGCCTGCAGGTCGGCGAGCGAGGAGACGCCGCCGCTCGCCACGACCGGTCGGTCGGTGGCCGCGCAGACGTCGCTCAGCAGGTCGAGGTTCGGGCCGGTCATGGTGCCGTCCCGGCCGACGTCGGTGACGACGTAGCGGGCGCAGCCGTCGGCGTCGAGCCGGGCCAGCACCTCGAACAGCTCGCCGCCCTCCTCGGTCCAGCCGCGGGCCGCCAACGTCGTCCCGCGGACGTCCAGACCGACCGCGACCCGCTCGCCGTGCCTGGCGATCGCCGACGCGCACCACTCCGGGTCCTCGAGCGCGGCCGTCCCGATGTTCACCCGCGCGCAGCCGGTGGCCAGCGCGGCCTCCAGGGAGGCGTCGTCGCGGATGCCGCCGGACAGCTCGACGGCCACGTCGAGGCGGCCCACCACCTCGGCGAGCAGGGCGCGGTTCTCGCCGCGACCGAACGCCGCGTCGAGGTCGACCAGGTGGACCCAGTCGGCGCCGGCCTCCTGCCAGGCCAGGGCCGCGGCCAGCGGTTCGCCGTACGACGTCTCGCTGCCCGCCGCGCCCTGCACCAGGCGAACCGCCTGGCCGCCCGCGACGTCCACGGCGGGCAGCAGCACGAGGTGGTCGGTGGTGAGGGTCACGGGCGGGTCCTCCGGTCGAGGGTCAGGGTCACGAGCACGGGCAGCGCCAGCAGCCCGACGAGGGCTGCGGCGCCGCGCACCCACCAGTCCGGCCAGATGAGCCAGACGATCGACTGCACCGCGAGGTACATGATGACGATGATGCCGTTCTGAGCCCGCCGCCGTCGGGCGAGCAGGCCCTGCTGACGCTGGTACCTGGTACGCCGGGGCAGCCGGCCACGCAGCGCCTCGGCGGCGTGCCGGCGCCGAGCACGGCGAACACGCCGGCGGTCCTGGACCGCCCGCAGCCGGACGGCCTGTGCCTCGCGCTCCTCGCGCCGGCGGGCCCGTTCCCGGCTCACAGCGTCCGCACCCATGCCGACAGCAGCCGGGCGCCGGCGTCGCCGGACTTCTCCGGGTGGAACTGCGTCGCGGTCAGCGGCCCGTTCTCGACAGCGGCGACGAACGGCTCCCCGTGCTCGGCCCAGGTCACCAGCGGCGCGGCCAGCTGCGGCGACGGCGCCAGCACCCACCGGCGTACGGCGTAGGAGTGCACGAAGTAGAACCGCTCGCCATCGAGGCCGGCGAACAGCCGTGAGCCCTCGGGTGCCGACACGGTGTTCCAGCCCATGTGCGGCAGGACGTCGGCGTGCAGCCGCTCGACCGTTCCCGGCCACTCGCCGCAGCCCGCGGTCACGACACCGTGCTCGTCGCCGCTGTCGAAGAGCACCTGCATGCCGACGCAGATGCCGAGCACCGGCCGCCCGCCCGCCAGCCGCCGGCCGATGATCTCGGGACCGGCCACCGCCCGCAGCCCGGCCATGCAGGCAGCGAACGCGCCCACGCCGGGCACCACGAGCCCGTCGGCCTCCGCCGCCTTGCTGCGGTCGTCGGTCACGGTGACGTCGGCGCCGGCCCGGGTGAGTGCGCGCTCCGCGGACCGGAGGTTGCCAGAGCCGTGGTCGAGCACGACGACGGACGGACTGGTCACCCTCCGAGGCTACGGGAGGCGCGACCGGCGCTCCCGTCAACGCCGGCCGAAGACCTCCGGCGGCGGCGCCGGCGAGTCGACCGCGGTGGCGTCGGTCACCGCGGACCCGCCACCGGCCAGCCGGCGCAGGTCCTCCCCCGAGACCACCCGCGCCGGCACCGGGTCACCGGCGCAGCGCCGGGACAGGTCCTCGACCGGGAGCGGGGCGGCCGAGCCGACCAGCACCACGTTCCCGAACCTGCGACCGCGCCAGACTCCCGCCTCGGCCATCGCCGCGACCTGCGGGAGCTCGGCCAGGTAGGTCGCGATCTGCCCCCGGGCGAAGGGCAGCCCCGGCCCGTCCGCGACGTTGGTGGCCGCGACGCCGCGCGGGGCCAGCACCCGCCGGACCTCGCGGAGCATCTCCACCGAGGTGAGATGCGCCGGGGTCACCGGCCCGGCGAACACGTCGAGCACCACCAGGTCGGCCGACGCGTCGCGCATCCGGGACAGCGCCTCGCGGGCGTCAGCAACCTGCACCGGCACCTTCACCCCGCGGGCGAGCGGCAGCCGGTCGCGGACCACGGCAGCCACCTCGTCGGACACCTCGACCGCACGCTGCCGGGAGCCGGGCCTGGTGGCGGCGACGTACCGGGCCAGCGTCAGAGCGCCGGCACCCAGGTGCACGACCGTCAGCGGCTCCCCGGGCTCGGCCATCAGGTCGACGACGTGACCCAGGCGCCGGACGTACTCGAACATCAGGTACGTCGGGTCGTCGACGTCGACGTGGGACTGCGGCGTGCCGTCGACGGTGAGCAGGAAGCCGGACCCGCGGTCGGGGTCGGGCTCGACCGCGATGTGGGGGGCCGTGCGGCCGGCTACAGCGTGCCCTTGGTCGAGGGGACGCCGGTCACCCGGGCGTCGAGCGCGACGGCGTCCCGCAGCGCCCGGGCCACCGCCTTGAACTGCGCCTCCACCAGGTGGTGAGCGTTGCGCCCCGCGAGGACGCGCACGTGCAGGCAGACCTGCGCGGCCGCGGCGAACGACTCCCAGATGTGCCGGGTCAGCGTGGTGTCGTAGCTGCCGATCAGCTCGACGATCTCGGGCTCGGTGTGCACGACGTACGGCCGGCCGGACAGGTCGACCGCCGCCTGCACGAGCGTCTCGTCGAGCGGCACCAGCGCGTCGCCGAACCGCCGGATGCCGGCCTTGTCGCCGAGCGCCTCCCGCAGCGCCTGGCCGAGCGCGATCGAGGTGTCCTCGACGGTGTGGTGGGCGTCGACCTCGAGGTCGCCGCGGGTGCGCACCACGAGGTCGAACCCGCCGTGCTTGCCCAGCTGGGCGAGCATGTGGTCGAAGAACGGCACGCCGGTGTCGACCTCGGCGCTGCCGGCACCGTCGAGCTCGAGCTCGACGAGCACGTGCGACTCCTTGGTCTCCCGCTCGACCCTCGCGAACCTGCTCACCACGACGTCCCTTCGCTTGCGTCCTCGTTGATCACGTGCGCGTGATCAGCATGAGTCGATGCGAGCCCGGCGCGCAGGGCCTCGAGGAACGCCGTCGTCTCGGGCTCGGTGCCCGCCGTCACCCGCAGCCAGCCGGCCAGGCCCACGTCGCGCACCAGCACCCCGCGGTCCAGCAGCCCCTGCCAGGTCGCCCGCTGGTCGCCGAACTCGCCGAACAGCACGAAGTTCGCGTCCGACTCGACGACCTCGAGCCCGAGGGCTGCGAGCTCGCCGCAGCAGCCGGTCCCGCTGCTCGACCACGGCGGCGACCGAGGCGAGCAGCTCGTCGGCGCGGGCCAGAGCCGCCCGCGCCGCTGCCTGGGTCAGCACCGAGAGGTGGTACGGCAGCCGCACCAGCAGCATCGCCTCGACCACCGCCGGGTCGGCGGCCAGGTAGCCGAGCCGCGCGGCCGCGAACGCGAACGCCTTGGACATCGTGCGGGTCACCACCAGCCGGGGCCGGCCGGGCAGCAGGTCGACGGCCGAGGGTCGGTGCGAGAACTCGGCGTACGCCTCGTCGACGACCACCAGTCCGCTCGACGCGTCGTACGCCGCCTCGATCACCTCGAGGTCCAGCGCCGTGCCGGTCGGGTTGTTGGGCGAGCAGAGGAACACGATGTCGGGCGCGTGCTCGCGCACCAGCTGCGGCGGCCTGCTCGGCCTCGAGCCGGAAGCCGGGCAGCCGCGCGGCGCGGCAGCCAGCGGGTCCCCGTGGCCTCGGTGATCAGCCGGTGCATCGAGTACGTCGGCTCGAAGCCGAGCGCCACCCGGCCCGGACCGCCGAAGGCCTGCAACAGCTGCTGAAGGACCTCGTTCGAGCCGTTGGCGGCCCACACCTGCTCGACGTCCAGCGGCTGGCCGGTCGTCCGGGTGAGGTAGGCCGCCAGGTCTGACCGCAGCGCGACGGCGTCCCGGTCCGGGTAGCGGTTCATCGACCGGGCCGCCTCGCCGACCGCGGCGGACAGCTCGGCCACCAGCTCAGCCGACGGCGGGTGCGGGTTCTCGTTGGTGTTCAGCCGGACGGCGACGTCGAGCTGCGGCGCGCCGTACGGCGTTCTGCCCTGCAGGTCGGCGCGCAGCAGCCGGGCGACCTCGCTCATCGCGGGATGCGGGCGCGGACCGCGTCGACGTGCGCCGCCAGGTCCTCGGCGCCGCCGAGCGCGTCGATGTGCGGCGCCGCCTCGGCCAGGGCGTCACGGGTGTACTCCACCACGTGCATGCTGCGGAGGAACGACTGCACCGACAGGCCGCCGGTGTGGCGCGCGGTACCGCCGGTCGGCAGCACGTGGTTGGAGCCGGCCAGGTAGTCGCCGAGCGACACCGGCGACCACGGCCCGACGAACACCGCCCCGGCGTTGGTGACCCGGTCGGCCCACGCGCGGGCGTCGCGGGTGACGACCTCGAGGTGCTCGGCAGCCCACTCGTCGACGACCGTCGAGCCCCTGCTCGAGGTCGTCGACCAGCACGTACGCCGACTGGGCGCCCAGCGCGGCCTCGACCCGCTCGCGGTGCCGGGTCGCCGGCACCTGCAGCGCGAGCTCGGCGTCGACCTTGTCCAGCAGCGCCTCGTCGGGGGTCACCAGCAGGCAGGAGGCGTTGGCGTCGTGCTCGGCCTGCGCGATCAGGTCGGCAGCGACGAACCGGGGGTCGGCGGTGTCATCGGCCAGGATGCCGATCTCGGTGGGGCCGGCCTCGGAGTCGATGCCGACGACGCCGCGCAGCAGCCGCTTGGCGGACGCGACGTAGACGTTGCCCGGCCCCATCACCAGGTCGGTGGGCCGACAGTCGTCGGTGCCGTAGGCGAACATCGCGACCGCCTGGGCGCCGCCGACCGCGTAGACCTCGTCGACGCCGAGCAGGGCGCAGGCCGCGAGCACGACCGGGTGCGGCAGGCCGCCGTTGTCCCGCTGCGGCGGGCTGGCGACCGCGAGCGACCCGACGCCGGCGACCTGGGCGGGGACGACGTCCATGACGACGCTGGACGGGTAGGCGACCAGGCCGCCCGGCACGTAGAGCCCGACCCGGCGGACCGGCACCCACTTCTCGGTGACCCGTCCCCCGGGCGAGACCTCGACGTCGGCGGCGTGCCGGCGCTGCGCCTCGTGCACGGTGCGAGCCCGCCGAGCCGCCTCCTCGAGGGCGGCGCGCACCGCGGGGTCGAGCGCGGCGAGCGCGGCCGACAGGGCGTCGGCCGGCACCCGGGTCGAGTCGGCGTCGACGCCGTCGAGGCGATGGGTCCACTCCCGGACCGCGTCGGCCCCCCGCAGCCGGACGTCCTCGCAGATGGGCCGCACCACGTCGAGGGCCACCTCGACGTCGAGGGCGGCCCGCGGCAGCACGTCCCGGTAGGCGGCGCCGGGCTCGGCGCCCCGCAGGTCGACTCGGGAGATCACGCTGCCGAGTCTACGAACGCCGCGCCGTGGCGCGGCGCTTCGTCCAGCACCCGGGCGGCCTCGGTCCCGCTGCCGTGTCGAGCTGCCACGCCTTCGGTGGCAGCTCGACAGGCGCGCCGGCCGCCCGCCGCGGGCATCCCTCCCAGACCGTGTCGACCTGCCACCCCGAGGTGGCAGCTCGACAGGCGGCGCCGGCCTGCCTGGGCGGACCGCGGGCATCCCTCCCCAGACCGTGTCGACCTGCCACCCCGGAGGTGGCAGCTCGACAGGCGGCGCCGCGCTGCCCGCGGGGCCGCGGGCACCCAACTCAACCCCCGTCGCCCTGCCACCCGGCCGGTGGCAACGCGACAGGCTGCGCTAGAGCTGGCCCAGAGGCCGACGGCGTCGCCAGACTGGCTGCCCCACGCGCTCGGTCGGCCGTAGGCTCGGCAACCGTGACCGCCACCGCACGGCTGCCGCTGTTCCCCCTCGGCACCGTGCTGTTCCCCGGCGTCCTGCTGCCGCTGCACGTGTTCGAGGAGCGGTACCGCAGGCTGGTCCGCGACCTGCTCGACGCGACCGAGGACGCTCGCGAGTTCGGGGTGGTGGCCATCCGGGAGGGGCGCGAGGTCGGGGACGACGGCATCCGTGCACTGCACCGGGTCGGCTGCGTCGCGCGGCTGCGCCGGGTGGAGCCCTACGACGACGGCCGGTTCGACCTCGTGAGCACTGGCTCACGGCGGTTCCGGTTGCACTCCCTCGACCAGAGCCGGCCCTACCTGCAGGGCGCCGTGGAGCTGCTCGACGAGCCGACGGGCGAGCAGGCCGCGGCCATCGCGGTGCGGGTGGCGGTCGAGTTCGACGAGTACCGCAGCGCCCTCGGGGACGACGAGGACGAGCTGCCCGACGACCCGCGAACGCTGTCCTACCTGGTGGCCGCCAGTGCGGTGCTCGACCTGACCGAGAAGCAGCGGCTGCTGGAGGCACCGGACACCGCGACGCGGCTGCACGCGGAGCTGCTGCTGCTGCGGCGCGAGACCCGCCTGCTCGACGTCCTCCCGTCACTGCCGGCCGTCGAGCTCACGCGGGCCCCAGCGAGCCCCAACTGAGCCGGGACAAGGCCGCGCGACACGGCGGCACCCAGGCCACCGTCGCGCTGACGGCCGCCGGGGTGCCGTTCACGCTGCACCCCTACGAGCACGCGGTCGGCGCCCCGTCGTACGGCGGGGAGGCGGCGGACGCCCTCGGCCTGTCGCCCGACGAGGTCTTCAAGACGCTGGTCGCGCGGGTGGACGGGCGGCTGGTCACCGCGGTGGTGCCGGTCAGCGGCACCCTCGACCTGAAGGCGTTGGCCGCGGCACTGGCCGGCAAGAAGGCGGCGATGGCCGAGCCGGCCGACGCGGAGCGGGCGACCGGGTACGTCGTCGGGGGCATCAGCCCGCTGGGTCAGCGCAGCCGGCTGCCGGTGGTGGTCGACGAGTCGGCGCTCGCTCGCGACGCGGTCTACGTCTCAGCGGGACGCCGCGGGCTGCAGGTGCGCCTTGCCCCCGCCGACCTGGTGCGGGTCAGCGGGGCCCGGACGGCTCCGCTCCGTCGGCCGGGCTGACACCGGCCGGCGAGGCCGGCGAAGTCGGCGAGGCCGGCGTCTCGTCCGCCGCGTCGGGGCGGTCGCCCGGGCGGGTGGCTCGGCCGAGCTCTCGTGCCCGGCGGCCGCGGCGGCGCGCGGCTCGGACGACTCCGCGCCGGCCGCCACCGCGAAATAGGTGATCACCGCAGCCATCGGCCAGGCCAGCAGCACGCCGTACGCCGACACGGTCAGCGGCCCGTCGAACCGGGACCCCGCCGGCAGGCCGGCAGCCGTCGCCTCGATCGGGCCGGGCCCGAGGAGCGCACCGAACCGCCAGGCCACCACGCGCGCCGAGCACGCCGCCGACGGCCAGCCCGAGCAGCGGACCGACCCGGCCCGGCCGGGTGCACAGGTAGACGACGAGCGCGGTGACGATGCCGGCGGCGAGCGCGAGCACCACGAACCAGCCGTCGGCCGCGATGGCCGCCTCGTTTCCCTCGCCGCCGCCCCGGAACAGGCCCCCGGCCCGCTTGACGATCGGCGGCAGCGGTGCGACGAGCCACCAGACCAGGCCGACCGGCAGACCGGCGAGCGCCGAAGCCGACCACGACCAGGGCCGCGGTCCGCAGCTCGGCCGCGCGGCCGGTGGAGCGGAAGGAGGGACGGGCAGCCACCCCTCCAGCCTGCCATGCGGGCCGGCCCGACCCGGGCTACGGCACGATCACGCTCATGGTCAGCCCAGGCAGGCGGGGCCGAGCAGCGCCTTGAGGTCCCCCATCAGCGCAGGGCTCGGGTTCACCCGCAGCCCGTCGTCGATGCGCAGCACGGTGGTGCGGGACGCCGCCTGCAGCCGCAGGTGGACCTCGGTCGCGCCCGGGTGGGTGCCCAGCACCTCCTTGAGCCGCTCGACGACCGGCGGGGTGCAGCGCACGACCGGCAGCGAGATCACGACCGGTCCGCGCGGCCCCTCGGAGAGGTCCGGCAGCGACAGCTCGGTCGCGATCAGCTTGGGCACGTCGTCGCGCCGGTCGAGGCGGCCCTTGATGACGACGACGGCGTCCTCGGCCAGCGAGGTGGCGAACAGGTTGTAGGTCTGCGGGAAGAACATCACCTCGATGGCGCCCTCGAGGTCCTCGATGGTGGCGATGGCCCAGACGTCGCCCTTCTTGGTGACCTTGCGCTGCAGCCCGCTGACCAGCCCGCCGATGGTGACGTGCGAGCCGTCCGCCCGGTCGTCGGAGCCGGTCAGGCTCGCGATCGTGCAGTCGGTTGCCGCGGCCAGCACGTGCTCGACACCGAACAGCGGGTGGTCGGACACGTAGAGGCCGAGCATCTCCCGCTCGTACTGCAGCAGGACGCTCTTGTCCCACTCCCCCAGCGGCACCGGCGGTGTCACGGTGAGCGGGTTCTCGCCCGGCTCGTCGCCGCCGCCACTGAGCCCATCGTCAGCTGCGCTGAACAGGTCGAACTGGCCGTGCGCCTCGTTGCGCTTGGTGGCCATGAACGAGTCGATGGCCTCGGCGTGCACGTTGCAGCAGGCCGCGCCGCGGGTCGCCGAGCGAGTCGAACGCGCCGGCCTTGATCAGCGACTCGACGGTCTTCTTGTTGCAGGCCACCGGCTCGACCTTCGCGAGGAAGTCGTAGAAGTCGGTGAACCGGCCCCGCTCGGTGCGGGTCGCCGCGAGGGAGGCCGACGACGTTGTCGCCGACGTTGCGGATGGCGGACAGGCCGAACCTGATGTCGGTGCCGCGCGGCGTGTAGTCGGCGTCCGACTCGTTGACGTCCGGCGGCAGCACCTTGATGCCCATCCGGCGGCACTCGTTGAGGTAGAGCGCGGACTTGTCCTTGTCGTCGCGCACGCTGGTGAGCAGGGCCGCCATGTACTCGGCCGGGTAGTTGGCCTTGAGGTAGGCCGTCCAGTACGAGACCAGCCCGTAGGCCGCGGAGTGCGCCTTGTTGAACGCGTAGTCGGAGAACGGGACGAGGATGTCCCACAGCGTCTTGATCGCCGCCATCGAGTAGCCGTTGGCCGACATGCCGGCCGAGAAGCCGACGAACTCGGCGTCGAGCACCTCGCGCTTCTTCTTGCCCATCGCCTTGCGCAGCAGGTCGGCCTTGCCCAGCGTGTAGCCGGCCAGCCGCTGGGCGATGAGGATGACCTGCTCCTGGTAGACGATCAGGCCGTAGGTCTCGCCGAGCACGTCGGCCAGCGGCTCGGCCAGCTCGGGGTGGATCGCCGTGATCGGCTCCTGGCCGTTCTTGCGCAGGGCGTACTTCGTGTGCGACCCGGCGCCCATCGGGCCCGGCCGGTAGAGCGCGCCGACCGCGGAGATGTCCTGGAAGCTGTCCGGCCGCATCGCCCGCAGCAGCGCGCGCATCGGCCCGCCGTCGAACTGGAACACGCCGAGGGTGTCGCCCCGGGACAGCAGGGCGTAGGTGGCGGGGTCGGTGAGGTCCTTGCTCAGGGCGTCGAGGTCGATGGACTCGCCGCGGTTGGCCACGATGTTGCGCAGCGCGTCGTCGAGGATCGTGAGGTTGCGCAGGCCGAGGAAGTCCATCTTGACCAGCCCGAGCGCCTCACAGCTCGGGTAGTCGAACTGGGTGATGACCTGGCCGTCCTGCTCCCGTTTCATGATCGGGACGACGTCGAGCAGCGGCTCGCTGGACATGATCACGCCGGCGGCGTGCACGCCCCACTGCCGCTTGAGGTTCTCCAGGCCGCGGGCGGTGTCGATCACCCGCTTCGCGTCGGGGTCGGACTCGTAGCGGGCCCGGAACTCCCCGGCCTCGGAGTAGCGCTTGTGCTGCGGGTCGAAGATGCCGCCGAGCGGGATGTCCTTGCCCATCACGGCCGGCGGCATCAGCTTGGTGAGCTGGTCACCGAGCGCGTAGGGGTAGCCGAGGACCCGGGCGGAGTCCTTCATGGCCTGCTTGGCCTTGATGGTGCCGTAGGTGACGATCTGGGCCACCCGGTCGTCGCCGTACTTCTCGGTGACGTAGCGGATCACCTCGCCGCGCCGGCGCTCGTCGAAGTCGACGTCGAAGTCGGGCATCGACATCCGCTCGGGGTTGAGGAAGCGCTCGAAGATCAGCCCGTGCTGGAGCGGGTCGAGGTCGGTGATGCCCATGGCGTACGCGCGTCATGGCACCCGCGCCGGAGCCGCGGCCCGGGCCCACCCGGATGCCGTTGCGCTTCGCCCAGTTGATGAAGTCGGCGACCACCAGGAAGTAGCCCGCGTAGCCCTTGCTGCAGATGACCTCGCACTCGTAGTCGGCCCGGCTGCGCACCTCGGCGTTGACGCCGCCCGGGTAGCGCCGAGCCAGGCCGACCTCGACCTCCTTGACGAACCAGGACTGCTCGGACTCGCCCTCGGGGCAGGGGAACCGCGGCATGTAGCGGCCCTCACCCTCGGCGAAGGACACCGTGCACCGCTCGGCGATGAGCAGCGTGTTGTCGCAGGCCTCGGGCAGCTCGCGCCACACCCGGCGCATCTCCTCGGGCGACTTGAGGTAGTAGTCGTCGCCCTCGAGCTTGAACCGGTTGGGGTCGGCCATCGTCGAGCCGGACTGCACGCACAGCAGCACCTCGTGCGCCGGCGCGTCCTCCTTGCGGGTGTAGTGCAGGTCGTTGGTGGCCACGATCGGCAGGTCGAGGTCCTTGGCCAGCCGGAGCAGGTCGGCCCGGACCCGGGACTCGATCTCCAGCCCGTGCTCCATCAGCTCGAGGAAGTAGTTGCCGGCCCCGAAGATGTCGCGGAACTCCGCTGCTGCCGCGCGGGCCTCGTCGTACCTCCCGAGCCGGAGGAAGGTCTGCACCTCGCCGGACGGGCAGCCGGTGGTGGCGATCAGGCCGCCGGCGTAGTCGGCCAGCAGCTCGCGGTCCATCCGGGGCTTGTAGAAGAAGCCCTCGAGGCTGGCCCGGCTGCTGAGCCGGAACAGGTTGTGCATGCCGGCGGTGTTCTCGGCGAGCAGCGTGAGGTGGGTGAAGGCACCGCCGCCGGACACGTCGTCGCCGCCGCCGCTGCCCCACTTGACCCGGGTGCGCTCGGACCGGTGGGTGCGCGGGGTGAGGTAGCCCTCCATGCCGATGATCGGCTTGACCCCGGCGGCGGTGGCCTTCTTCCAGAAGTCGAAGGCGCCGAAGACGTTGCCGTGGTCGGTCATCGCCAGGGCCGGCATGCCCATGCCGCGACGTCTCGGCGAACAGGTCGGTCAGGCGGGCCGCGCCGTCGAGCATGGAGTACTCGGTGTGCGCGTGCAGGTGCACGAACGAGTCGGCGGATCCCATGCGGTGACGGAGCCTCGGATCATCTCGGCGGGGTCTGGTGAGGTGCCCGAGTCTAGGTCCGCCCGCGGACAGAACCGGGCGTGTCCCGCACCGTCCCAGGATGCTCGGCGTGTCGGGCGCTAACGTCGCGAATGATCTTGCTCCCGGTCAGTACGCCGTGAAGAACTCCGGCAGCCGGTTGGGCAGGCCGGGGATGGTGCTGCCGGCGCCGAGGGCCCGCAGCTCGAGGTCGGTGGCGACGCCGGTGAGCGGGAAGGCCCGGGACTGCTGGAAGGCGAGCAGCACCCGCTCGGTCCGGGCGTCGAAGGTCCCGGTGACGTAGGCCGGCCGCATCAGCAGCCCGCGCTGCAGCGTGCTGATCGCCGGCCCGGACGCGCCGACGGCATAGCTGGTCCCCAGCAGCGCGGTGAGCGGGTGCGGGACCGCCGCCCGCCCGGTCAGCAGGGCGCAGCTGAGGTCCCGGTCCCGGTTGTCCTGCACCCACTGCGCCATCAGCACCGGCCCGCCGGAGAAGCTCGGCTGCCCGCAGCGGCGGGCCGCCACCGCCCAGCCGTTGGCCACCGGACCGACCGGCACCCAGGTCGGGTACGCCGGCTTGTGCCAGGACCCGACCACCGCCCGCCAGCCGTTGGCGTAGGAGTAGAACCCGACCTGGTACCCCGCGTCCCGGTAGCCCCGCACCGCACCCCGGACCACCTCGCGGTTGGCCAGCACGCTGCGCGACCACGGGCTCGTCGGGTACGGCTCGACGTCGACCCACACGAACGGCACGGTCAGCCCGACCCGGGCCATCGCGGCCACGTTGAACGCGGCCTGCTGGTAGCCCGCGTTGCGCAGCCGCAGCGCGCGGGTCGTGGGCGACCAGGGTCCGGTGCGGCCGTACGACCGGCGCTGGGCCGCTGTCGGGAAGGTCGTCATGGCGTACGCCGCGGTCCAGATCTGGCGCGCCTTCGCCCAGGCGACCTGGTCGGCCAGACACGGGTTCGGGTACCAGCCCGGCCCGTTGGTCAGCCCCACCACGGCGAACGCGGCGCTGGCCAGCGGCAGCGGGTTGCCGAGGCTGCGCCGGGTCGGGATGCCCATGCCCTTGGGGCAGTTCGGCCACGACAGGTCCCCGCCGCTGAGCCGCACGCCGGGTGTGGGCGCGGCGGCTCCGGCTGCCGGGCCGGCGCCGATCGCGAGCAGCGCCGCCACCAGCGGCATCACGAGCAGCGGCAGCAGGGCGCGAGTGCTCGGGTGCTGCACGGTTGGGCCTCCAGGGAGCAGGTCGGTCCGGAGCGGGTGGTCGGGACGGTGGCCGGCGCCACCATCGTCGGGTCTCGATCGGCAGCCGCGGGGCCGGACCTGACCGCGCTGACCGAACCGTGACCCGACGGACGCCGAGGACGGCTACGACACGGCCCGCACCTCCCGGGGCAGCGGCCATGGGTTCGGCCGGCAGCCGTGCAGTGCCCTTGGACTGCTGCTGCATCACCGGCGCCGGCGCGCCCGGCCGCGGGCAGAGGGCGTGCCCGAGCCCGAGCCAGTGGCCGGTCTCGTGGTCGATGACCATCTGCCGGTACGTCGTGAGGTCCGCGGGGAAGGAGGGCGACCCGCGCCGCCACCGGCGCTCGTTGATGACGACGTAGCGGCCCTCCCGGCAGCTGTACGACGGGGAGCACTCCGAGGAGAAGCTCGGCATCCAGCGGGCCTCCGACAGCACCACGGTGAGGTCGCCGCCCCGGCCGACCTCCCGGAAGCGGTGGTGGGCCCTCGACCAGCCCCGGGGGTCGGCGTACGTCGCGGCCACCGTGGACCGGAAGACATCGAGCCCCGCCCCCACGTGGCCCCGGGTCGCCACCGAGTAGGTGTGCAGCCGGTAGACGTCGAGGGCACCCAGCTGCGGCACGGCCGGCTGCCCGCGCCCCAGCACCCGGAAGCGCACGAAGCCTGCCTCGGTCGGCGTCACCACGAAGCGGAACGTGCCCGCGGCATCGACCGTGGTGCGGCCGGCCGGCACCCAGGCACCCCGGGAGCGCCGCTCGAGCCGCACCACCCGCGGCCCGTCCGCGGCCGCCGTGCCGCTCACCACGGCCGCGCGACCGAGCCGGACCGCGCTCCGGTCCCAGGCCGCGACCAGTGGCAGCACCGTCACCTGCACCGCCGGGCTGGCGGACTCCTCCGGCGACCCCGGCTCGCCGTGGTGCAGCCGGTAGAGGGTCGTGCTCACCGGGCCCGGCGCCGCCGCGACAGCTCCGGCTGCATCGGTCACCAGGGCAGCCACGACCTGCCAGGCCCCGTCCGGCGACTGCGCCTCGAGGTCGACCGCGGCGTCGGGGACACCCGCACCGGTGGCCGGGTCGAGCAGCTGCCCGGTCAGGGTCGCCGCCGTGCCCCGGGCCACCGCCGGGGACGCCACCGACAGCGTCGCTGTCGTCGGGTCGCCGGGAGCCCAGGACGGCACCGTGACGTCGGCGGCCGACCCCGGCGTACCCGGCCCGACCAGCAGCGCGAGCACCAGCCCCATCAGCACTGCGAGCATCGCCGCCCCGCCCCACGACCTGCGCACGACCCCCACCTCCGCTCCCTGCACCACGGTAGGTGCGAACCGTCCCACGACCGGCGGACACGCCCGGGCGCCGCCGGAGGGCTCAGAGCGGTCGGCGCATCCAACGGTGCGGCAGGCCGGCGTCGTCGAAGACCGGCCCGTACGCCGTGTAGCCGAGCCGCTCGTAGAAGCCGAGCGCCTGGGTCTGGGCCGAGAGCACCATCAGCCGCAGACCCCGGCTCCTGGCCCGCGCCTCGATGGCCCGCGTCAGGGTCACGCCCAGCCCGGTCCCCCGGGTCTCGGGGCGGACCGCCAGTCGGCCCAGGTGGCCGACCGGCCCGAGCGCCGGGTCGGAGCCCTCGAAGCCGGCTTCCTCGACCACCAGCCGGCCGGCCCCCACGACCCGCTCCCCGTCGTACGCGACGAAGTGGTCGGCGGTGCCGTCCAGCTCGTCCAGCTCGAGGTCGGGCGGCACGCCCTGCTCGGTGACGAAGACGTCGGCGCGGACGGCGTAGGCCGCCTCGACGTCGGCGGGCTCGGTGGCCAGCCGGACGAGCGCGGTCACGCCTCCGACCGCAGCAGCGCGAGGGAGTCGGCGAGGTCCTTCGGGTACTCGCTGGTCAGCTCGAGGCGCTCGCCGGTCGCGGGATGGTCGAAGCCGAGCCGCCGGGCGTGCAGCCACTGCCGGGTCAGGCCGAGGCGGGCGGCGAGGGTGGGGTCGGCGCCGTAGGTGAGGTCGCCGACGCAGGGGTGGCGCAGCGCGGCCATGTGGACCCGGATCTGGTGGGTGCGCCCCGTCTCGAGCGTGATCTCGAGCAGGCTGGCCGCACGGTGCGCCTCGAGGGTCTCGTAGTGCGTGACGCTCGGCTTGCCGTTGGCGACCACGGCCCACCGGTAGTCGTGGCTGGGGTGCCGGTCGATCGGCGCGTCCACGGTGCCCGAGAACGGGTCGGGGTGGCCCTGGACGAGGGCGTGGTAGATCTTCTCGACGGTGCGCTCCTTGAACGCCCGCTTCAGCGCCGTGTAGGCCCGCTCGGACTTCGCCACGACCATCAGCCCGCTGGTGCCGACGTCCAGCCGGTGCACGACGCCCTGGCGCTCGGCCGAGCCGCTGGTGGAGATCCGGAAGCCGGCGCCGGCGAGGCCGCCGACCACGGTCGGGCCGGTCCAGCCGGGGCTGGGGTGCGCGGCGACGCCGACCGGCTTGTCGACCACCACCAGGTCGTCGTCGTCGTAGACCACGACCATGCCCGGCACCGGCTCGGCGACCACCTGCGGCGCGCCGGGCGGCGGCGGGACGGTGACGTCCAGCCAGGCACCGGCGTGCACCCGGTCGGACTTGGTCGCGGCCGCCCCGTCGACCAGCACGTCGCCCGCGGCCACGAGCTCGGCCGCCTTCGTGCGGGAGAAGCCGAAGAGCCGGGACAGCGCCGCGTCGAGCCGCTCGCCGGCGAGGCCCTCCGGCACGGGCAGCGTGCGACGGTCCGGGGTCCCCGCGGTGCCGCCGGCGGGCGAGGGATCTCGTGGGGCGGTCTCGGTCATTTGACCGAGTATCCCCGACCGGCGGCTTCGCCGGACCCGTCAGTAGGCGCCCTTGCCCCGGACCACGGCCGAGAGCGTCTTCCAGAGGATCTGGACGTCACCGGCGAACGACCAGTTCTCCACGTAGTAGAGGTCCAGCCGGACGCTGTCCTCCCAGGAGAGGTCCGAGCGGCCGCTGACCTGCCACAGACCGGTGATCCCGGGCTTGACGAGCAGCCGGCGGGCGGTCGAGCGGCCGTAGCGCTCGGCCTCGTTGGGCAGCGCGGGCCGCGGCCCGACCAGGCTCATGCTGCCGGCCAGCACGTTCCAGAGCTGCGGGAGCTCGTCCAGGCTGAGCCGGCGCAGCAGCCGCCCGACGCCCGTGACCCTGGGGTCGTCCTTGATCTTGAACAGGACGCCGTTGCCCTCGCTGTGCGGGTACAGCGTCGTCCAGCCGGTGTTCGGCATCGACGACCATGGTGCGGAACTTGTAGACGGTGAAGACCTCGCCGGCCCGGCCGACGCGGACCTGCCGGAAGATCACCGGGCCGGGTCCGTCGAACCGGATGGCCAGCGCGATGAGCAGCATCAGGGGGCTGAGGAGCAGCAGCGCTGCGGCCGCCAGGACGCGGTCGAAGGCCTCCTTCATCGCCCAGGTGGGACCGGTGAACTCCGGCTGCTCCACGTAGAGCAGCGGCAGCCCGGAGACGGGCCGGATGTGCACCCGCGGTCCGGCGATGTCGGTGAGGGCCGGCGCCACGACGAGGTCGACCCCGGCCCCCTCGAGATCCCAGCCGAGCCGCTTCAGGACGCCGCCGGTCAGGCCCCGCGACGCCGTCACCGCGACCGTGTCGACGCCGAGGCGGGCGACCGCGCTGGGGACGCTGGTGAGCGAACCCACGACCGGCACGGTGGACCCCTCGGCGGCGTCGCCCGGCGGCATGCAGGCTCCGACCACCTGCAGCCCCGCGTACGGCTCGCGCTGCAGCTCCGCGACCAGGGCTTCCACCTCCTCCCGGCCACCGACCACGAGGACCCGGTGGGACCACGTGCTGGAGCGGCCGCCGCGCGTGGTGCAGCGCCTTGCGTGCGCCCCAGCGGCCGACCAGGAGGAGCAGCGTCCCGGCGACGAACGCCACCGCCAGCACGAAACGCGAGAGCTCGAACTGGATCATGTAGCTGGCGATCGCGACCAGGCCCCAGAAGTACACGCTGGCGCGCACGACCCGTCGGTACTCGTCCCCGCCCACGCCGAGCACCCGGCCGTCGTACGTCCTGGTCACCGCGAGCATCGCGACCCAGGCGACGGCGAGCAGCGGCCCGATCACGAGGTAGGACGTGAGCTCGATGTCGGTGGCGCCCGGGAGAGGGAAGGTCTCGCTGTCGAGCATCGAGCGCAGCAGCACAGTGCCCGCGAGGACGACGGCGACGACGGCCGAGTCGAGCAGGCACGAGGCGCCTGGCGAGGGTGCGCTGCCAGCGCGTGTCAGGCGCCCGGGTCGGCGCGTCGACGTCCTGGACGACCTCGAGAGCGCGCGCCGTCCGCTCCGGCACCACCGAGGTCATGCGTCCCCTCCCTCGTTCCGGTCCGCAGGCCGCGCGCGGCACGCCCTGGTCGACCGCAGGGACCCCGCAGGGTATCGGACGGGTGACCGGCGCAGGGACGGCGTTGGCGGGAAATATGCCGATTCGTGGTGATTCAATCTGGACGTCGTGAGGCAGCCGGACGTCGGTCGCGCCGGATCGCCTCACACCAAGGACGACGCAGAACGGGGCGCCGCGGTTACCTTCGGTTCCCGGGCCGCCGGAGCGTGCGGCTCAGCTGCCGGCCCGGGACCCGTCGTAGCTGATCCCGCGGGCCGTCAGCACGACCATCAGCACCGCCGCGCAGACGATCGCCGAGTCGGCCAGGTTGAACACCGGCCAGTGCGGCAGCTCGAGGAAGTCGACGACGTGCCCGCGTCCGGGAGCCGGCCCGCGGAAGACCCGGTCCAGCAGGTTCCCCAGCGCCCCGCCGAGCACCAGGCCGAGCGCGACCGCCCACGCGGTGCTGACCAGCCGGCGGGACAGCCGCAGGATCACGACCACCACGGTCGCCGCGACCACGGTGAACGCGATCGTCAGGCCCTGGGCCAGGCCGAAGGCCGCGCCGGCGTTGCGGATGAGGCGCAGCGTCAGCAGCCCGCCGAGCAGCTCGATCGGGTTGTCGTCGGTGAGCTCTCGAACGGCCAGGTACTTGCTGACCACGTCGACCGCGAGCACGGCGCCGGCGACGGCGAGCAGGAGCGGGAGGCGGGTCCGGCTGGCCGGCTGCTCCCCCTCGCTCAGCGGCGTTCCTCCCGCTGCTTGCACGTCATGCACAGCGTCGCTCGAGGGAAGACTTGCAGGCGGGCCTTGCCGATCGGATTGCCACAGTTCTCACAGATGCCGTAGGTGCCGTTGTCGATGCGGGCCAGCGCGCGCTCCGCTTGCACCAGCATGTCACGGGTGTTGTTCGCCAGGGACATCTCGTGCTCGCGCTCGAAGGTCTTGCTCCCGGCGTCGGCCGCGTCGTCACCCGCACCGTCACCCGAGTCGCGCAGCATGTCGTCGATCTCGTGCTCAGCCATGTCGAGCTCGTCGCGCAGCCGACGCACCTCGTCCCGGAGCTCGGTGCGCACCTCGTTCAGCTCGGCCTTGGTCCACGGGTCCTCGTCGGCCCGGACGACCAGCGCCTGCGGCTCCGCGGGCGCCGCCGTCGGCCCGGGTGCCTTGCGGGCGGCCGAGACGTCGGACTGCGGCGTGCGGATGACCGGCTCGCGGGGCGCTGACCTGCCGGTCTTCTTCGCCGCTGCCTTCTTGGCCGGCGCGGGAGCCGCCGCCAGCGCGGCTGCCTGAGCGGACGTCTCGGCGTCGTTCGTCGGAGCCGGGGCGGTCGCGCTCGGAGCCTTCTTGGCGGCCGGAGCCTGCTTCTTCGCAGCTGCCTTGGTCGCGGCCGGAGCCTTCGCGACTGGCGCCGGGGCCTTCTTCGCCGGAGCCGCCTTCTTGGCGGGGGCCTCTTCGCCGGGGCCGCTCTTCGCCGGGGCCGCCTTCGTGGCGGCTGCCTTCTTGGCCGCCGGGTCCTTCTTCGCCGGGGCCGCCTTCGTGGCGGCTGCCTTCTTGGCCGGCTGCCTTCTTGGCCGGGGCCTTCTTCGCCGGGGCCGCCTTCGTGGCGGCTGCCTTCTTGGCCGGCGCCGCCTTCTTCGCGGTGACCTTCTTCGCGGGCGCCGCTGTCTTGACCGGAGCCGCCTTCTTGGCCGGCGCCGCCTTGGTGGCCTTCGCGGTGGCCTTCTTCGCCGCCGTCGTCTTCTTCGCGGCCGCCGCGTTCTTGGTGGTGGCCTTCTTCGCCGTCGAAGCCTTTGCTGCCGGTGCCGCCTTCTTGGCGGGCGCCTTCTTGGCCGGCGCCTTCTTGGCCGGCGCCTTCTTGGCCGGCGCCTTCCGCGCCGGCGCCTTCTGCGCGGCCGCCTTGGTGGCGGGCGCCTTGGACGCCGGGGCCTTCTTCGCCGAGGCGCGGGTCACGCTGGCCGTGGTGGCGGACCTGGCGGGCTTGCGGGCAGCAGCGGCGCTCACGGGGGCCGGCGTACGGCGTCCCACGGCTGCCCGGGCGGCCGCGACGGCTCCGCGCACCCGCCCGCGGACGCGGGACGCGCTGGTGCCCTGGTCAGCCATTGGTTGGCCCCCTCGCCTGCCCGACGTCGTGATCAAGGTCACGCTTGGTGTGCGGAAGGATAGGTCTCGCCCGGTCCGGGGCCAAATGGGCGCGCCGCACCCGTGACCTGCGGCTCAGCCAGGCAGCGCCCGGGCGAAGGCACGGGCCACCACCCGGTGCCCCCGCGTGCTCGGGTGAAAGCCGTCGTCGGCGGTGAGCCGGGTCAGGTCCCGCCTCGCTGACAGGTCCACGAGGACGGCACCCTCCCGGCTGACGACCCGGGCGATGGCGGCATTGACGTCGGCCACCCGGCGCCGCACCTGAGCCGGACCCGGGACCACCGGCAGCACGCAGCGCACCTCGGTGACCCTCGAGCCCGGCAGACAAGCGCGGTACGCCGGCAGCCGGTCCAGCGGTGGAACGTTGCCCACCAGCACCGTGGTCCGGCCGCCACGCCGCAGTGCGTGCACCAGGCGCCCCAGCTCGGCCTCGTAGGCGCCGACCGGGGCCAGCGAGAGCGTGTCGTTGACCGCCAGCCAGACGGTGACGACGTCCGGATCGGCCGCCAGCGCCCTGGGCAGCTGGGTGGCCAGCGCGTCGCCGACCGTGGCGCCAGACACGCCCACGTCGACGAGCCGGGTAGCCGGCAGGGCGCGCCGCTGCAGCACCCGCGGCCAGGCCTGGGTCGAGGGATCGTCGGCCCCGACCCCGACCGTCTCGCTGGCACCCACCGCGACGTAGACCTTCGGAGCGGCCGTCGCTGCGGTCGATGGGGCAGCCGAGCTCGCGGGCGCCGCCAGCCGGGTGGAGGGTGGCGCCGGAGCGGGCTCGTCGGGGCCGGCACCACAGGCCGAGAGCACCAGCAGCAGGACAGCAGCGGCCGCCGCTCTCGGCACCCCGTTCCCGCGCATCCGGCCAGGGTAGGCAGCCGCCTGCCAGCAGGGGGTCAGCCCCACCCCCACCGTGCCAGTGACCCCCGCGGAATCGGGTGGCACCTCGGTCGTCGCGCGCTCCGGTCACTCCTAACGTCGAAGCACGGCACCACAGAGCACGGCTCGACAGAGACCGAGCACCGCAGCCAGGAAAGGAGCACCACCGTGCGACAGCAGCAGATCACCACCCAGACCAGGCGTCCGGTGCCCGCTCCCCTGGACCTGCGCACCCCCACCGGCCGCCGGCTGCCGTTCTGACCGGCGTACCGCACCGAAGCACACCCACCCCACAGATCACCCCACCCCACAGATCGAGGTAACCCGCCATGCTCAGCCACTCGCCCTCCACCTCCCTCGAGCTGCTCCGCCTGCACCAGGAGGAGCTGCGCCGCCAGGTGCGTCACCCTCGGCACGCCAGACGCCGCGCTCGCACGCCGTAGCCGGCACGACCGTCACCATCCGGGGAAGCCCGGCCGCTCACCAGAGCGGCCGGGCTTCGCCGTTCCACTGCGTTCTCCGGCGGTCGCGGGGCTACGCTCGCGAACCATGAGCCTGCGGGTCGTTTTCGCCGACGACAACTTCCTGGTCCGCGAGGGCGTGGCGGCGCTGCTCGCCGAGGCAGACGACATCGAGCTCGTCGAGACGGTTGCCGACCCGCACTCGCTGCGGAAGTCGGTGGCCGAACACCTTCCGGACGCGGTGCTCACCGACATCCGGATGCCCCCGACCTTCACCACCGAAGGCATCGACGCGGCCAAGGCGATCCGGGCCGAGCATCCCGAGACGGGAGTGGTCGTCCTCTCGCAGTACGTCGAGGCCGACTACGCGTTCGAGCTGCTCGCCGACGGGGTGGGCGGCCTCGGCTACCTGCTCAAGGAGCGGGTCTCCCAGCTCGACGAGCTGGTCCGCGCCCTGCACGAGGTCGCCCGCGGCGGGTCGGCGCTGGACCCGAAGGTGGTCGAGGGCCTGATGATGCGCCGGTCGCAGGAGGAGCGGTCGCCCCTGCTCGGCCTCACCGACCGCGAGCTCGAGGTGCTGCAGGTGATGGCCACCGGGCGCAACAACGCCACCATCGCCAAGACCTTGTTCATGAGCGAGCGGGCGGTGGAGAAGCACATCGGCTCGGTCTTCCAGAAGCTCGGTCTGGTCGAGGAGGGCGAGGTCAACCGTCGGGTGGTCGCCGTCCTGCGCTTCCTGGAGGCCACCTCCCCCGACAGCTGACCTGCCACCCGAGCGGTGGCAGCTCCACACGGAGCAGCCGGCCCGCACCGCCACCCCAGATGCCTGTCGACCTGCCACCCGAGCGGTGGCAGGGCCACACGGAGCAGCCGGCCCGCACCGCCACCCCAGACGCCTGTCGACCTGCCACCCGAGCGGTGGCAGGTCGACAGGGCCGTCCGGGGGGTGTGCCGCCGCACATGCCTGTCGAGCTGCCACCCGGCGGGTGGCAGCTCGACAGGCGATCCAGGCGCCCCGCCAGGCGGCCCCGTCAGTCGGCGACCACCGCCTTGAGGACGTCGACCCGAGCGGCCGACCGGGCCGGCCCGGCAGCAGCCAGCACCCCGGCCACCGCCGCCGCCACCAGGAACAGCAGCACCTGGCCGACCGGCACCGAGATCGCGGTGATGCCGTCACCCTTGAGCGACTGCGACAGCGCCATCCCGAGTCCCACGCCGAGCGCGGCACCGACCACGGCGCCGATCAGCGAGATGACCACCGACTCCCACCGGACCATGGCCCGCACCTGGGCGCGGGTCATGCCCACGGCGCGGAGCAGCCCGAGCTCACGGGTCCGCTCGAACACCGACAGCGCCAGCGTGTTGACGATGCCCAGCAGCGCGATCACGACCGCGAGCAGCAGCATCACCGTGACGAAGGCCAGGATCTGGTCGACGACACCGCTGATCTCGTGCTCGTAGCCCTTCTGGTCGAGCACCTTGGCGTCCGGGTGCTCGGCCAGCGCGGCCGTGATCCGGTCCTTGACCTGCGCGGCGTCGGCGCCGGGAGCGATCTTGACGAGCGCGCTCGACACCAGCTGGTCTCCCGCACCGGCCTGTTGCGCCGCCAGGCTGATGACGTAGTCGCTGCCGAGGTAGCCCTTCTCGCCGTAGATCGCGACGACCGTCAGGTCGCGCTTGCCGGTCGCGGCGAACTCCGCCGGCACGGTGTCTCCCAGCTTCCAGTGATGTGCCTTCGCGGCCTTGGTCGACACCATGACCCCGCGGTCACCGAGGTCCTTGGGCGTGCCGGCCGAGACGTCGAGCGTGAGGACCTTCTCGACGGTGGCCGGGTCGACCGAGGAGTACGACGCGTTGCCGCCGGCGATCCGGGCCATCCCGAAGCCGGCCGCCGACACGGTGTCCACACCGGCTACGTCCTTGACCGCCTCGGCAGCCGACGGGCTGAACCCCTCTGCCTGGACGCTGGACGTGGCGAGATAGAGGTCCGCGGTGGTCGAGTCGCCGAGGATGGTGCCGAACGACGCCTTCAGCGACGAGGCGAAGACACCCATGCTCACGACCAGGGCGAGCCCGATCATCAGGGCGGCCGCCGTGGACGCCGTACGGCGAGGGTTGCGCATCGCGTTCTGCCTGGCCAGCTCGCCGGACACGCCCCGCCACCGCAGCGGCGAGCCGATCAGCGAGGCCAGCGGGCGAGCCACCAGCGGGGTCAGCGTGATGACGCCGAACAACGTGCCGGCGATGCCGAGGAGCACCTCGTTGCCGCCGCCGCCGCCGTACAGGCCGTGCAGGATCGCCGCGACGCTGGCCGCGGTCAGCAGGACGCCGACCACAGCCCGCACCTTGCCGGGCGGCCGGGAGCCGGGCGTGGCCTCCCGCAGCGCCTCGATCGGCAGCACCTTGGTCGCCCGCCGGGCGGGGACGTAGGCGGCCACGACGGTCACCACGACGCCGACGACGAGGGACAGCCAGATGGTCCGCGGCAGGACCTGCATCGAGGTGCTCGGCAGGCTGAACCCGATGGCGTCCATCAGCAGCTTGAGGCCCTTCGCGACGCCGGCGCCGAGCGCGATGCCGACGGCGGAGGCGGCGAGCCCCAGCAGCAGCGGCCTCGGCCAGCAGGTTGCGCTTGACCTGCCGCCGGGTGGCACCGATCGCCCGCAGCAGCGCGATCTCCCGGGACCGCTGGGTGACGATCATCGTGAAGGTGTTCCAGATGATGAACGACCCGACGAACAGCGCGATGCCGGCGAAGATCGCCGAACAGGACGTTGAGGAACTTGAACTGGGCGTTGATCGCGTCCGAGGCCTCCTGCGCCACGGTCGCGCCGGTGACGGCCTCGGCGCCCTTCGGGGCGACGGCGTCCAGGCGCTTGGCGAGCGACTCGTCGCTGACGCCGGTCGCCGCGCGGACGTCGATCTCGTCGAAGACGCCGGGCGTGCCGAGCACCCGCTGGGCGGTGGCGGGGTCGAAGTATGCCGACGTCGTGCCGCCGAGGTCCTTCTCGCCGCCGTAGCCGACGGTGCCGACCACGGTGAAGGTCTCGGTCGGCCCACGGAAGAGGACCTTGATGTGCGAGCCGAGGGCGATGTCGTGCTTCTCGCGCCGGCTGGCGTCGATGGCGACCTGGTGCGGACCGACCGGCGCGTGCCCGGTGCGCAGGTCGCACGTCTCCGCGCAGGCCGACGTCGGTCGGCATGCTGTAGCCCATCGTCGGAGCGCCGCCCTTGGTGAGGACGGCCTTGCCGTCGGTGTCGGTCAGCAGCGCGTAGCCGCTGACGGCTCCCTCGGCGGCCGCGCACGCCGTCGACGCCGCGGACGTGTGTCGAGGACCGAGGCTGCGATCGGGCGCGCGGCTAGGTGTGATGCCCTCGGACTGGTCGTACGGCGGCCTCGGTGCCGGACGACCGCGTCGGTGCCCGAGGAGACCTTGCCGAAGAGCTGGTCGAAGGCCAGCTTCATGGTGTCGGTGAGGATGAGGGTGCCGGCCAGGAACGCGACTCCGAGGGCGATCGAGGCGGTGGTGAGGACGAGGCGCAGCTTGTGCGCGAGCATCCCGCGGACGGTTGCGGTGAACATGGTGGTCAGGCCCCCAGGTGCTTCATGTAGTCGAGGACGGCGTCGGCCGTCGGTTCGGTCATCTCGTCGACGATCCGGCCGTCGGCGAGGAAGAGCACCCGGTCGGCGTACGCCGCGGCACTCGGGTCGTGGGTCACCATGACCACGGTCTGGTCGAGCTCGCGTGACCGCGTTGCTGCAGGAACCCGAGCAGCTCGGCGCCGGACTTGGAGTCCAGTGCACCGGTGGGCTCGTCGGCGAAGACGATCTGCGGCCGGCTGGCGAGGGCCCGCGCGGCGGCGACCCGCTGCTGCTGCCCGCCGGAGAGCTCGCTGGGCTTGTGGTTCGAGCCGGTCGGTGAGCCCGACGGTCTCGACGATCGACGCGCACCCAGTCGTCGTCCGGCTTTCGGCCCGGCGATCCGGATCGGCAGCACGATGTTCTCGGCGGCGGTCATGGTCGGAAGCAGGTTGAACGACTGGAAGATGAAGCCGATCCGGTCGCGACGCAGCAGCGTGAGCGCCTTGTCGTTGAGCGAGGTGATCTCGGTGTCGCCGAGGTAGACCTCGCCCTGAGTGGGCCGGTCGAGGCCGGCGAGCACGTGCAGCAGGGTCGACTTGCCGGAGCCCGACGGGCCCATGATCGCGGTGAACTGGCCCGGCCTCGAGCGCGACGTCGACGTTGTCGAGCGCGGCCACGGCGGCGTCGCCGGTGCCGTAGTGCTTGCTGACGCCCGAGACCGCGGGCAGCGGTGCCGGTCGTGACGGGGGTGAGGCTCGCGGTGCTGGACATCTGCGGCTCCTTGAGGACGAACGCCGTCGGTTGTCGACGGCCTGCACCCAGGACACCCGGTGCCGACCGTGGCGACGATCGGGCAGGACGCACACCGCCCGGGGCCGGGCCGTGCCCACCAGGGGCGGCCCGGGGGTACGGCCAGCCCCACCCCTGGGGTTCGGGCAGGGCCCTCACCCGCTGCCGAGGTTCCGTTGCACACTGGCGGGCATGAGCCGCCGGCTGCGCGCCCTCGCCCGTCGCTGGCGGTCGCGTCCGGAGCGGCAGGCGTCGCTGCTGGTGCTGGCCGGGCTGGCGGCCTTCGTGCTCGGCGTCTACGTCGTCGTGGTCGTCGGGGGCGGCCTGCTCGTCGGCGACGGGAGCTCGCCCAACCTCGGTCTGTCCGTGCTGGCGACCGCGCTGGTGGCCCTCGGCTTCGAGCCCGTCCAGGCCAGGCTGCAACGCCTGGCCAGCCGAGTGGTGCGCGGCGGCAGACCCTCGCCGTACGACGTGCTGAGCCGGTCGGCGGCCGCGACCGGCGCCTACCCGGCGGAGGAGCTGCCCCTGCAGGTGGCCAGGGTCCTCGCCGAGGGCACCGGCGCGCGCTGGAGCCAGCTCTGGCTGGACGTCTCCGGCGGCCTGGTGCTGGCCGCCACCTGGCCGCCGGCCGCTGAGATCGAGCTGCCCGCCGAGCCACCGGGCTACGAGGCCGACCCCACCGGGCTGCGGCTCGCTGCCGGTGCTGCACCGCGGCGAGCAGCTCGGCGTGCTGCGGCTGGCCGAGCGCGACCGGCAGCCCCTGACCTCGGTCGAGGAGCGGCTGTTCGCCGGTCTGGCGGCGCAGGCCGGGCTGGTGCTGCGCGGTGCGCGACTGCGGGCCGAGCTCGCCGGCCGGCTGGCCGAGCTGTCGGCCCGGGAGGCCGAGCTGCGCGCGTCGCGGCAGCGGCTGGTCGACACCCAGGACGACGAGCGCCGGCTGCTCGAGCGCGACATCCACGACGGGGCCCAGCAGCACCTGGTGGCCCTGGCCGTGAACCTCCGGCTGGCCGAGACCCTTGCGACCAAGGCGCCCGAGCGCGCCGTGCCGGTGCTGGCAGCCCAGGCCGGCGCCGCCCGGGTGGCGATCGGCACGCTGACCGACCTGTCCCGCGGCATCTACCCGCCCCTGCTCGGTGAGGCCGGCCTGCTGCCCGCGCTGCGGGCAGCGGTGGCGACGAGCCCGGTGCCGGTCACCGTCTCGGGCGAGGGGATCCGGCGCTACCCGGCCCCGGTCGAGGCGGCGCTGTACTTCTGCTGCCTCGAGGCCCTGCAGAACGCGGCGAAGCACTCCGGCGCCACCCGCGTCGAGGTCCGGCTCACCGAGCAGGACGGCGTCGTCGAGCTCGTCGTGGCCGACGACGGACGAGGCTTCGCCGCCGACCGGCTGCCCACCGGCAGCGGGCTGGCCAACATGCGGGACCGGCTGGACTCCGTGGGCGGGACGCTCACCGTGCGGCCCGGCTCCTCGGGCGGGGTCGCTGTGCACGGGGCGGTGCCGGCCCGCGCCGCGCTGCCGGTGGTGGCCCGGTGAGCCGGTTCCGCACACCCGTCGTCGCCTGGACCATGTTCGGTCTGACGGTGCTCATGTGCCTCGTGCAGACCTGGTACGTGCTGTCCAGCGGCACTCCGCTTCTCGACCGGGCCGGCGACGGGCTCAACTCCTTCCCGATCATCACCGTCGGCACCGTGCTCGGTGCGGCGATCGGCGCGATGGTGGCGTCGCGGCACCCGGACAACCCGGTCGGCTGGCTGTTCTGCGTCGGCGTGCTCGGGACCGCGACCGGGCTGGCCTGCGAGGCCTACGGCACCGCAGTCGAGATCTATCACTCCCCCGGCGTCGGCGGGCTGCTGGAGCCGATCGTCGTCGTCAGCTTCGTCCTCAACGCGCAGTGGGCGCTGGCCCTGCTGGCGGCGACCTTCCTCGTCTTTCCCGACGGCACGGTGTCGTCACCCCGCTGGCGGCCGGTGCTGATCGCGATCCCGGTCCCCCTCGTGACCTCCGCGGTCGTCCTGGTGGCCTACGCCCTCACCCACGACGTCAGCGTCCACGAGCTGCGCCGCCACGACCTGAGCCGCTGGCTCACCTGGCCGGTGGCCGTTGCCTGGCTGCTGCTGGCCGTGCTGATGCTGCTGTCGGTGATCTCGCTCGTGCGCCGCGTCCGGCGTACGACCGGCGTCGTGCACCAGCAGCTGCGCTGGCTGTCGGTCTCGGCGACGGCACTGCTCGTGGGCATGGCCCTGGCCCTGTCCGCGCCGGACCCGTCGCCCAGCCGGCCCTGGGCCTGGATGTTCTTCGTCCCGCTGTACGTCGGGTACGCGGCGGTGCCCATCGCCGCCGGGATCGCGGTGCTGCGCTACCGCCTGTACGACATCGACGTCGTCATCAGCCGGGCCGTCGTGCTCGCGCTGCTGCTGGTGTTCGTGACGGCCGGCTACATCGCGCTCGTCGTCACCCTCGGGCGGCTGGTCGGTGGCCAGACCGGCGACCGGTACTGGCCCTCGGTGCTGGCCACCGCCCTGGTCGCGCTGGCCTTCCAGCCGCTGCGGCGGCGGGTGGTGCGCCTCGCCGACCGGGTTGCCTACGGCGCCCGGGCGGCGCCCTACGAGGCCCTCTTCGACCTGGCGCAGCGGCTCGGCGCCAGCCCGGACCCGGCCACCCTGCTGCCCACCGTCGCCGAGGCGTCGGCGTCCGCGGTGGGCGCCCGGTCGGCGACCGTGCGACTCCAGGTGCCCGGTGCGGCCGACCTGGTCGCCGAGTGGCCGGACGGCACGGCCGGGCTCACCGGCGAGGTCACCGCCGTCGAGGTCCGCGAGCGCGGCGAGCTGCTCGGGAGCATCGCGGTGCTGCTGCCCCCCGGGCGACGGCTGCGGGACCCGGAGCGCCGGCTGCTCGGCGACCTCGCCGACCAGAGTGCGCTGGCCTTCCGCAACTCCCGGCTGACTGCCGAGCTGGCGGCCCGGGTCGACGACGTCGACGGCCGCACCGCTGAGCTGACGGCGTCTCGCCGGCGGCTGTTCGAGGCCCGCGACGCCGAGCGGGAGCGGCTGGAGACCGCGATCCGGCGCGACGTCGTGCCGCACCTTGCGAGCATGCCCGACCGGCTGCAGGCGATGGCCGCCGCGCTGGCCGCGTCGCCGGCGTCCGGCGCCGGTACGGCACGGGACCTCGCTGCAGCTGGTCGAGTCGACCGGGGCCGCCCTCGACGAGCTGCGCACGCTGACCCGCGGCGTCTTCCCCGCCCAGCTGGCGCGGGCCGGGCTCGCTCCGGCGCTCGCGACCCATCTCGGCCGGGTCGGCGAGGCCACCCTGACCGTGCACCCGTCGGCTGCCGGCAGGCGGTTCGCCCCCGGGGTGGAGGCGGCCGTCTACTTCTGCGCCGTCGAGGCGGTCGGCCGGCTGACCCGGCCCTCGGAGGTGACGCTGGAGGCGTCCGAGTCGCGGCTCGTGCTGGTGGTGAGCGGGCCGCAGGCCGGCGCCGCGGTCACCGGCGCCCTGCAGCCGCTGCGGGACCGGGTCGAGTCCGTCGGCGGGACGGTTCAGGCGACGGCGCTCTACGGCCTGCGGGTGCTCGAGGTCACGGCGCCGCTGGCGCCCGCACCCGTCACGGCTCCGCCGATGCGGACTCCCATGCCGAGCGAAGCCGGTCCGGCCCGAACGCCGATTTCGTGATGTACGCCGAGGCGCCGCAGCCGGCCACGTCGACGTCGTCCTCGTCGTAGGTCGACAGCAGGACGACGACCGGACCGCCGGCCCCGCCGTGCAGGATCTGGCGGGTGGCCTCCAGGCCGTCGATGCCGGGCAGGTTCACGTCCATGAGGACGAGGTCCGGGTGCAGCTGGGTCGACGCCTCGACGGACGACTCACCGTTCGAGGCCTCCCCGACGACGACGAAGCCGTCGGTCTCCTCGACCACGGCCGCCATCGCCCTGCGGTAGAGCTCCTGGTCGTCGACGACCAGGACCTGCACGATGCCCACGGGCACACCTCCCCGAGGATCATCCCGGACCAGCGGTCGCGGCAGGTAGGGGGACAACCGCACACCTTGGTACGGCTGGCCCCCTCTCATGCCGGGCCTGGACCGGGTCCGGCGGCCGGGGCCGTGGTGTCGTCGTAGCTCATCAGCAGGACGCCGGCGCCGGCGAGGAAGCCGGACGGGAGGACCTCGGCCACGACGCGGAAGAACGCGTCGTCGTCGGTGGTCCACGTCGACGGCAGCACCTCGAGGGCTGCGGCGGCGACTGCGGCGGTGCTGCCGGTGGTGGTGGCGGAGCTGTTCATGGCGGTCTCCTGACCTGGGGGTCCGACCGGCGTTCCGGCCTCACTCACGACGTTAGGCACGCTGCGACGCCGCGCCGACCGTGCTCGCCGCACACCCGACGGGTGCCCCCACCCGGGCCAGGGGTGGCCGCCCCCAGGGGCCAGCCCGCCCTGGTTGCCGCGCGGCGCAACCGGGTTGCCCCGCGCCGGTAGAGTTGTCGACGTACCTGTGAGGCGACGACGGGGCCATCACCCCCGAGCCGCCGGAAGAAAGCCCACCGCGACCCGGCGGCGAGGCGACTAGACCCGGCAGCAGGACGCTCCGAGCGGGTCGCCGGCATCGCCGCGGCGGCCAAGGAGGGTGGTACCGCGGGACCCGGCACGAGAGGGGTCTCGTCCCTTCGGCAGTGCAGCCGTCCAGCCGAAGGAGTCCCCGCCGTGACCGAACCACGCCGCTTCCGCGCGGTGCCGCCGCAGGTCGACCTGCCGGCGATGGAGCGCGACGTCCTCGCGCTCTGGGCCGAGCACGACACCTTCGCGCGCAGCCTCGAGCAGACCGCCGACGGCGAGCCCTGGACGTTCTACGAGGGCCCGCCCACCGCGAACGGCATGCCCGGCACGCACCACGTCGAGGCGCGCGTCTTCAAGGACGTGTTCCCGCGCTTCAAGACGATGCAGGGCTACCACGTCGCCCGCAAGGCCGGCTGGGACTGCCACGGGCTGCCCGTCGAGATCGCGGTCGAGAAGGAGCTCGGCTTCACCGGCAAGGGCGACATCGAGGCCTACGGCGTCGCGGAGTTCAACGCGCGCTGCCGCGAGTCGGTGCTCCGGCACGTCGGCGAGTTCGAGGCGATGACCGAGCGGATGGGCTACTGGGTCGACATGTCCGACGCCTACCGCACGATGGACCCCGAGTACGTCGCAGAGCGTGTGGTGGTCGCTCAAGCAGATCTTCGACAAGGGCCTGCTGGTGCAGGACCACCGGGTCGCGCCCTACTGCCCGCGCTGCGGCACCGGCCTGTCCGACCACGAGCTGGCCCAGGGCTACGAGACGGTCGTCGACCCGTCGGTCTACGTCCGCTTCCCGCTGACCAGCGGGCCGCTACGCCGGCAGCGCGGCCCTGCTGGTCTGGACCACGACGCCCTGGACCCTGGTGTCCAACACCGCCGTCGCCGTGCAGCCCGGACGTCACCTACGTCGTGGCCACCGACGGCGACCGAGTCGCTGGTCGCTGGCCGAGCCGCTGCTGGCCGAGGTCCTCGGCGACGGCTGGTCGGTGACGGCGTCATTCACCGGCGCCGAGATGGAGCGCTGGACCTACCAGCGGCCGTTCGAGCTGGTCGACTGGCCCGAGTCGGCCGACGGCTCGGCCACGGCCACTACGTCGTGCTCGCCGACTACGTCACCACCGAGGACGGCACCGGCCTGGTGCACCAGGCCCCCGCGTTCGGCGCCGAGGACCTCGCCGTGTCGCCGCGGCGTACGGGCTGCCGGTGGTCAACCCGGTGCAGCCGGACGGCCACTTCGAGGAGTCGGTCCGGCTGGTCGGCGGCGTGTTCTTCAAGCACGCCGACAAGACGCTGGTGCGCGACCTCGAGGAGCGCGGCCTGCTGTTCCGGCACGTCGCCTACGAGCACTCGTACCCGCACTGCTGGCGCTGCCACACCGCGCTGCTCTACTACGCCCAGCCGTCCTGGTACATCCGCACGACCGCAGGTCAAGGACGCCCTGCTGCGCGAGAACGAGCAGCACCAACTGGTTCCCCGAGACCATCAAGTGGGGCCGGTACGGCGACTGGCTGAACAACAACATCGACTGGGCGCTGTCCCGCTCCCGGTTACTGGGGCACGCCGCTGCCGATCTGGCGGTGCGCCGAGGACCCGAGCACCTGGTGTGCGTCGGGTCGCTGGCCGAGCTCGGTGAGCTGGCCGGGCGAGGACCTGTCCGCCCTGGACCCGCACCGCCCGTACGTCGACGACGTCGACGCTGCCGTGCCCGGAGTGCGGCGCGACGGCGCGCCGCGTCCCCGAGGTGATCGACGCGTGGTACGACTCGGGCTCGATGCCGTTCGCCCAGTGGGGCTACCCGCACGCGGCCGGCTCGGTCGAGAAGTTCGACCGCGGCGTTCCCGGCGCAGTTCATCTGCGAGGCGATCGACCAGACCCGTGGCTGGTTCTACACGCTGATGGCGGTCGGCACGCTGGTGCTTCGGCCGGTCGTCGTACGAGAACGTGCTCTGCCTCGGCCACATCCTCGCCGAGGACGGCCGCAAGATGTGCAAGCACCTCGGCAACGTCCTGCGAGCCCATGCCGCTGATGGACGCAGCACGGCGCCGACGCGGTGCGCTGGTTCATGGCCGCGAGCGGCTCGCCGTGGCTGCAGCGCCGGGTCGGGCACACGGTGCTCCAGGAGGTCGTCCGCAAGACGCTGCTGACCTACTGGAACACCGCCTCGTTCCTCACCCTGTACGCCGGCGCGAACGACTGGTCGCCGCTGGAGGTCCCGGCCCCGGCGGTGGCCGACCGGCCGCTGCTCGACCGGTGGCTGCTGTCCGAGACGCACCGGCTGGTGCGGGACGTCGACGGCGGCGCTACGAGGCGTTCGACACCCAGCGGGTCGGCCGGCTGCTGGCCGACCTTCGTCGACGACCTGTCCAACTGGTACGTGCGCCGGTCCCGCCGCCGGTTCTGGGACGGCGACCCGGCGGCGCTGGCGACCCTGCACGAGTGCCTGTACGTCGTCACGCTGCTGCTCGCCCCGCTGGTGCCGTTCGTCACCGAGCGGGTCTGGCAGGACGTCGTGCGGCCGGTCTGGCCGGAGGTGCCCGACTCGGTGCACCTGGCGGCCTGGCCGACGGTCGACGGCGCGCTGGTCGACGAGGGCCTCGCCGAGCAGATGGCCCTGGTACGCCGGCTGGTCGAGCTCGGCCGGTCGGCCCGCAGCGAGTCCAAGGTGCGCAACCGCCAGCCGCTGGGTCGCGCCCTGGTCGGCGCCCCCGGCTGGGCCGGGCTGCCCGCGGAGCTGCGGCAGCAGGTGGCCGACGAGCTCAACGTGCACGGCTTCGAGCAGCTGGCCGGCGACCTGGTCGACCGCAGCGCCAAGGGCAACTTCCGGGCCCTCGGCAAGCGCTTCGGCAAGCAGACCCCGGTGGTCGCGGCGGCGATCGCGGCGGCCGACGCGCGCGCGCTGGCCGAGTCGCTGCGGGCGTCGGGCACCGCCACGGTGGTCCTCGACGGCGCCGAGGTCGAGGTGTCGGCCGAGGAGGTGCTGCTGACCGAGACCCCGCGGGAGGGCTGGGCGGTCGCGACCGAGGGTGGCGAGACGGTGGCCCTCGACCTCACGCTCACCCCGGAGCTGCGCCGGGCCGGGCTGGCCCGCGAGGTCGTGCGACTGGTGCAGGAGGCCCGCAAGTCCTCGGGCCTGCAGGTGACCGACCGGATCGCGCTGCGCTGGTCGGCCGAGGGTGAGCTCGCCGAGGCGCTGCGGGAGCACGCCTCCTCGGTGGCCGGCGAGGTCCTCGCGACCGGTTTCGAGGAGGGGCTCGAGGGTGCAGCGCCCACCCACACCGACCAGGGGCTGGGGTTGAGCTTCACCCTCACCCGTTCGGCGCAGTGAGCCGGTAAAGGTTTGGTCTGCACCGGGTCACCGACGGACAGACCCCCGCGTGCGGACGTGGCGTTACGGTGATTCACCCGGACGGAGCAGTGAAGGAGGGGTACCCCCCGGGCCGATACTGCTCCAGGACGGTCGGAGCACCCGCCGCAGGCATCCGCCTCGGACGGGCCGGCCACCGGAGCACCTGGGAGGTCGCGGTGCCGCTGCACGTCGTACCGCTCGGAGGACCGTCCGCCGCGGGGCTCAAGCTCAAGGACGGGGTCATCGCGGTCCCGGCCCTGGCCAGCCACGTCCGGCCCGCCCTCGTGCTCGCCGAGCGCGAGTCGCGGGAGCTGCTCGCGGCGGCTGCTCGTCAGGACGTGGGGCTGGACGGCCCCTTCTCCGCCGGCCCCGCCGGCATCCAGGTCTGGGACGGGCCCTTCAACGGCCCCAACGGCACCCACGGCTCGGCCCGGCACCTCGGGTCGGTCGACTGGAGCTACGACACGCCCGCCAAGCACTACGTCACGATCTACCGGGTGATGGTCACCCAGGCGGGTGTCGACGCCGGGGTGTCGACCCTCACCGTCCTCACCAAGGTGCTGGCCCTCGGCGGGCTGGCCGCCGACGGCAACCGCATCACGCTTCCGGCGCCCCCCGCCCGGGACCCCTTCCGCCGACTGGCAGCCACCGGGACCTGACCCCCCTCTCGGCCCGGCTACGACGACGCCGGCGGCCCCCCTCGGGGGACCGCCGGCGTCGTGGCGTTCTGGCGCGGGCCGGCCGCCCGCCCGGCGACCTCAGCCGCGGTTCTCGCCGTCGCCGCCGAAGCCCTGCGGCTGGGCCGGCGGACCGCTCGGCGCGTCGCCGCCACCGACCGGGGCACCCGGGGCGAACGGGCTGCGCTGGGCGCCCTGCTGACCGGGCTGGCCGCCCTGGCCCGGCTGGCCGCCCTGGCCCGGCTGGCCCCTGCCTGCTGACCCGGCTGCTGACCGGACGGCGCCTCGGTGCTGCGGCCGTCGAGCTCCCGCAGCTGGGTCTCCAGGTAGGACTTGAGCCGGCTGCGGTACTCCCGCTCGAAGGAGCGCAGCTTCTCGACCTCGCGCTCCAGGGTGGACCGCTCGGTCTCCAGCGAGCCGATCATCTGGCGGTGCTTGTCCTCGGCCTCGCGCTTGAGCTGGTCGGCCCGGGTCCGCGCCTCCCCGACGATGCGGTCGGCCTGGGTGCGCGCCTCGGCGACGTGCTCGTCGGCGGTGCGCTGCGCGAGCGCGAGGATGCCCGTCGCGGTCTCGGAGGGCGCGGCGGCCGCGGGAGCGGCGGGCGCCTGCGCGGCCGGAGCCTGCTGCGGCGGCCGGTTGGCGGCCTCGGCGAGCTGGCGCTGGCTGGCGGCCAGCTTCTGCCGCAGCTCGTCGTTCTCCCGCACCAGCGCGGGATCGGGCGACGGGGCGGCCGCCGCGACCGCGGCCGGTGCCTCGGACGGGCCGCCGCGTCCGGCCGAAGCCAGCTTGGACCGCAGCTCGTCGTTCTCCCGGTAGAGGCGGGTGAGCTCGGCCTCCACCTCGTCGAGGAACTCGTCGACCTCGGTCTCGTCATAGCCAGGCTTGAGCCGGGTGCTCGTGAACTGCTTGTTGGCCACGTCCTCAGGGGTCAGCGGCATGGCGTCGAGTCTCCTCGCTAGTCGGCTATCTGCTGGTCACGCAGGTCCTGCTCATCGGGAATCATCCACCATCGGCCGTGCTCGGGTCGAACCGCGTGTCGACCCGCAGAACTCCTCGATCGTTTCAGAACGCGATCAGCCCCGTGAGCGCAATCCCGATTTGCACCAGCACCACCAGCACCAGGAATGACAGGTCGAGGGAGACCGACCCGATCCGGAGCGGCGGGATCAGCCGGCGCAGCGCCTTCAGCGGCGGATCGGTGATGGTGTAGATCACCTCGGCGACCACCAGCATCACGCCGGTCGGCCGCCAGGACCGCGCGAACATCTGGATGTAGTCGATCACCAGTCGGGCGATGAGCAGCACGAAGAACAGCCAGAGCAGGAGCCAGATCACACCGCCGACGGGACCCCGGGTCACGCGCGAGCCACCTCGGCGTGGCGGTTGCTGTCCATGCCGTGAGCCTAGCTCTGGTTGAAGAAGCCGCTCTCGGCCATCCGGGCCTTGTCCTCGGCGGTGACCGTGACGTCGGCCGGCGAGAGCAGGAAGACCTTGTTGGTCACCCGCTCGATGGTGCCGCGCAGCCCGAAGACGAGCCCGGCCGCGAAGTCGACGAGCCGCTTGGCGTCGGAGTCGTCCATGTCGGAGAGGTTCATGATCACCGGGGTGCTGTCCCGGAAGCTCTCGCCGATCTGCTTGGCCTCGTTGTAGGTGCGCGGGTGGATCGTCGTGATCCGGTCGAACGCGCGGGCGCCGTGCAGCGTGTTGCGCGCCGGCATCGTGGCGACCGAGGCGTGCCGCTCCTCGCGCAGCGCGTTGGCTCCGGAGGTCCGGTGGGTGCCGGGCCGGCTGTCGGGGCCGCCGGCCTCGGCGTCGTAGCCGTCGGTCTCGTACGGCTCGCCGTACTCGTCGTACTGGTAGCGGTCGTCCTCCTCGACGAGGCCGAGGTAGACCATTGCTTTACGCATCGCGCCGGCCATGCCTGACTGCCCTCCGCTTCGGGTGGACGAACCACCTGGTCCGACCTTCGCGAGCGACGCTACCCGAGCAAAGGGCGCGAACCGAGCAACGCGGTGCCGACGCGCAGGTGTGTCGCGCCGCACCGGACCGCGGCCTCCAGGTCGCCGCTCATGCCGGCCGACACGATCCGGGCGCCGGGGTGGTCACGGCGTACGGCGGCAGCCACCACGGCGAGCCGGCTGAAGGCCTCGTCGGGGTCTTCGCCCAGCGGCGCCACCGCCATCACACCGGCCAGGTCGAGGTGCTCGGTCGCCGCGACCGCGTCGGCGATCGCCGGCACGCCGGCGGGGTCCGCGCCGCCGCGACCCTCGGCGCCCGAGAGGTCCACCTGCACCAGGACGCGCAGCCGCCGGCCGGCGTGGGCGGCGCCCTTGTCGAGCGCGCCGACCAGCCGCAGCCGGTCCACGGAGTGGACGACGTCGCAGCACCCCGCGACCAGCGCCGCCTTGTTGGTCTGCAGCTGTCCGACGAAGTGCCAGACGAGATCGGTGACGCCGGCGGTCCGGGCAGCCTCGACCTTGGCAGCGGCGTCGGCGGCCCGGTTCTCCCCCACCTCCCGCACGCCGAGCGCGGCGAGGTGGGCCACGTCGGTGGCCGGGAACGTCTTGGTGATCGCGACCAGGGTGAGCTCGGACCGCTCGCGGCCGGCAGCATCGCAGGCCGCCACGATGCGGTCCTCGACCTGGGCCAGGTTGGCGGCGATCTCGGCCCGCCGGGCGCCGCTGGCAGCGACCGGGCTCACGTGACCACCACCCCGGCGAACCGCCCCGTCACGCCGTCCCGCCGGTGGGAGTAGAGGTCCGGCACCTCGGCGGTGCACCAGGGGTCCACCTCCACCGTCTCGACACCCGCCGCGAGCAGCTGGGCGACGACTCCGGCCCGCAGGTCGAGCGCGGGTGTCCCGGCGCGACTCACCGACCGGGCTGCCGGCACGGCACCGGCCACCTGGTCGGCGAGCTCGGCGGGCACCTCGTAGCACCGGGGGCACACGGCCGGTCCGACGAGCGCGACGACCCGGTCCGCCCGGGCACCCAGCTCGGTCATCGCCGTGACGGTGGCGCCGACCACGCCGGACTCCACCCCGCGGCGGCCGGCGTGGACCACCGCGCGGACCTCGCTGCGCCGGGCCGCCAGCAGCACGGGAACGCAGTCGGCGACCAGCACGACCAGGCCGAGGCCGCGGCGACGTGGTGACGAGCGCGTCGGCGGTCGGCGCCGGCTCACCCGGTCCGGGCGGGGCGTCGACCACGGCGACCTCGGCCCCGTGCACCTGGCTCATCAGCACCAGCCGGCCGGCGTCGAGCCCGACCGCCTCGGCGAGCCGCCGGCGGTTGTCGGCCACCGCGGCCGGGTCGTCGCCGACGTGGTCGCCGAGGTTGAGCTCGGCGTACGGCGGCCGGCTCAGCCCCGCCGTACCGGTCGGAGAAGGCGTACCGCGCGCCCGCGATCGTCCCGGAGCGGCGCAGCATGCCGCGAGCCTAGTGAGCGGGCCCGGAGCTGGGACGGACCGGTCGGCAGAGCCGTCGAGGGCTCGGCCGACCGGTCCGGGTCAGGGGGCTACTTCAGGAAGTCCGGCACGTCCAGGTCGTCGCCCTCGTCGTCGAAGACGACGGTGCGGGTGGGCCGGGGCGCGTGCACGGTGTCGCGCTGCAGGTCGATGGACCGGTCGCCGGCGCGGCCACCCGCCATCGCCGGCTCCGGGACCCGCTCGGTCTCCGCCGCGCGGCTCGCGGGCCGCTCGGTGCTGCTGCGCTCGAACGAGGTGCCGGTGGCGTCGGCCCGCGCCGGCGCGTCGGCCGCCTCGCTCTTGCGGGCCGGAGCCGGGACGGCCCGCCGCGGCGTACCGCCGTCGAACCCGGCGGCGATCACGGTGACCCGTACCTCGTCGCCCAGGGCGTCGTCGATGACCGCGCCGAAGATGATGTTGGCCTCGGTGTGGGCCGACTCGGCCACCAGCTGGGCGGCCTCGTTGATCTCGAACAGCCCGAGGTCCGACCCGCCGGAGATGGAGAGCAGCACGCCGTGGGCCCCGTCGATCGAGGCCTCCAGCAGCGGCGACGAGATCGCCATCTCGGCCGCTTCGACGGCCCGGTTGTCGCCGCGCGAGGAGCCGATGCCCATGAGGGCCGAGCCGGCCCCGGACATGACCGACTTCACGTCGGCGAAGTCCAGGTTGATCAGCCCCGGCGTGGTGATCAGGTCGGTGATGCCCGAGACGCCCTGCAGCAGCACCTGGTCGGCCGACTTGAACGCGTCCAGCATCGAGATGGCGCGGTCCGAGATGGACAGCAGCCGGTCGTTCGGGATGACGATGAGGGTGTCGACCTCGTCGCGCAGCTCGTCGATGCCGACGTCGGCGGAGTTGGCCCGCCGGCGGCCCTCGAAGCCGAACGGCCGGGTCACCACGCCGATGGTGAGCGCGCCGAGCGAGCGGGCGATGCGGGCCACGACCGGCGCGCCGCCGGTGCCGGTGCCGCCGCCCTCGCCGGCCGTGACGAAGACCATGTCGGCCCCCTTGAGGACCTCCTCGATCTCCTCGGCGTGGTCCTCGGCGGCCTTCCGGCCGACCTCGGGGTTGGCGCCGGCGCCGAGGCCCCGGGTGAGCTCCCGGCCGACGTCGAGCTTGACGTCGGCGTCCGACATCAGCAGCGCCTGCGCGTCGGTGTTGATGGCGATGAACTCGACGCCCTTCAGGCCGACCTCGATCATCCGGTTGACCGCGTTCACGCCGCCGCCGCCGATGCCGACGACCTTGATGACCGCGAGGTAGTTCTGCGGTGCTGCCACGTCGGTTGCCTTTCGCTGGACTGCTCTGCCGGTCTGACGACCCCGGAGGTCCCGGAACCCTCACCCTCAAGTTGAGCCTTATAGTTATGTCAACCACGAGGTTGAGGCAGGACGCTAGGTGCGGGACGGGCCGGGTTCAACGACCGACGCGCCGACACGCCGTACCGACCTGTCCGCCGGTCTCCGCCGATCGCCCGGGGCGCCTGCGCGCGGTGGCGCTGGTGGCGCCGTGCTACTTGCGGGTGGTCGGTGCGTCCGGGGCGCTCACGTCGTACACGTGGGCCTTGCGGGTGACGAGGACGGCGAGGACCGCGGCCTTGCGGGCCCCCCGGTCCGGGCTCCCCCATCGCACGGTGCGGCCCTTGGACAGCTGCACCACGACCTCCTCGGCACTGGCCGCCCGCACCTGCCGCACCGATCCGCGGACCGCGGCCGGCAGGGCCTCGAGCACGTCCAGCGCGGCCCGCAGGGCCGGCGGTCCGGCGTCGACCGGCGCGCTGACCACCGGCAGCCCGGGTGGTCGGTGGTCGACCGAGGCGAACACCACGCCGGACCGGTCGACGAGGACGTACGCCGTCCCGCGGGCCTGCACCGCTGCGGGGACCCGCTCGCGGACCCGGATCGTCACGCTGCGCGGCCAGTCGCGCACGACGTCCACGGCGGCCACCTCGGGCAGCCGGCTCAGCCGGTCGGCCACCGACCCGGTGTCCAGCCGCGCCAGCGGGGTGCCCGCCGGGATCGCGGCGACCGCGCGCACCTGTGCCGGGTCGAGCCGCTCGGTGCCGGTGACCCGCACGTCCTGGACGCCGAGCAGGCCGGTGTCCAGCGCCAGCCAGCCGGCCAGCCCCAGCAGCATCAGCAGCCGCGGCGACCGACAGCGTCACCGCCAGCCGGGTCCGCCGCCGGGCCCGCCCGCGGGCGGCCAGCCGGCCGTCGATCTCGGTGGTCACGGTCACGACGCGACGGCCTCCAGCCGGGCCAGCACCTCGGGGCCGATCATCGTCACGTCACCGGCGCCGCAGGTGATCACGACGTCGCCCGGGCGGGCCCGGTCGGCGAGGTGCCCCGCGACGGCCGACCAGGACGGCTCGAACACCACGTGGGCCGGCGGCAGCGGCACGGCAGCGGCCACCAGCGCGCCGGTGACGCCGGGAACCGGGTCCTCGCGAGCGGCGTACACGTCCATCACGACGACGTCGTCGGCCAGCCCCAGCGCCGCGCCGAAGGCGGCCGCGAAGTGCTGCGTGCGGCTGAACAGGTGCGGCTGGAACACCGCCACCACCCGGCCGCCGTCGGCCACCTCGCGGGCTGCCGCCAGGTCGGCCGTCAGCTCGGTCGGATGGTGGGCGTAGCTGTCGAAGACCCGCACCCCGCCGACCGTGCCCTTGTGCTCGAACCGCCGGCGGGTCCCGGTGAAGCTGGCGAGCCCCTCGCGCAGCCGCTCGGCCGGGAACCCGAGCCCGACACCGGTCGCCAGCGCGGCGGCGGCGTTGAGGGCGTTGTGCCGCCCGGGCAGCCGCAGCCGGACCCGGCCGAGCCGACGGCCCAGCAGGAACGCCTCGAACGAGCTGCCCAGCCCGTGGGTCTCCAGGTCCACCACGTGCAGGTCGGCGTCCGGCCGGACGCCGTAGCTGCGCACGTCGACCCCCAGCGCGCGGGCGGTCTCGGCCAGCCGGACGGCGCCGGGGTCGTCGGCGCAGGCGACGAGGAACCCGCCCGGCTGCACCCGCAGCGCGAAGGCGTCGAAGGCTGCCTCGACCGCCTCCGCCGTGCCGTAGTGGTCGAGGTGGTCGGGCTCGACGTTGGTGACCACGGCCGCGGTCGGCGAGTACTGCAGGAACGAGCCGTCGCTCTCGTCGGCCTCCGCGACGAACACGTCGCCGGACCCGTTGTGCGCGTTGGCCCCCGACTCGTTGAGGTTGCCGCCGATCGCGAAGGACGGGTCGGCGCCGCAGTGCTGCAGGGCCACCGTCAGCAGGGACGTGGTGGTGGTCTTGCCGTGGGTGCCCGCGACCGCGACGGCCCGACGGCCGACCATCACCGACGCGAGCGCGCCGGCGCGGTGCACGACGGTCAGCCCCCGGCGCCGGGCCTCGACCAGCTCGGGGTTGCGCTCCCGGATCGCGGTGGAGACCACCACGGTGTCGACGTCGCCGACGTTCTCGGCGGCGTGGCCGAGGTGCACGGTGGCGCCCAGCGCCCGCAGCGCCGCGAGGGCGACGGAGTCCTTGGCGTCGCTGCCGGAGACGGGCAGCCCGCGGGCCAGCATGATGCGGGCGATGCCCGACATGCCCGCGCCGCCGATGCCGATGAAGTGCACCCGGCCCAGCTTCTCGGCCGGGACCGGCTGGTCGTCGGCGGACCCGTCGGCCGTGCTCACCACCGTCTCCCTCCGCGGGTCCGCCGGCGGGACGTCCCGCCGGCACCCTGGCTCGCCTCGAGTGCGAGGTCGACCAGGCGCTCGTCGGCGTCCCGGCGCCCGGTGCGGGCGGCTGCCCGCCCCATGGTGGCCAACCGGCCGGGGTCGTTGAGCAGCGGGGTCAGCACCCGGCGTACCCACTCGGACGTGCAGTCGGGGTCGTCGACCATCAGCCCGCCGCCGGAGCGCACCACCGGCGCCGCGATGAGCTCCTGCTCGCCGTTGCCGATGGGCAGCGGCACGTACGCCGCCGGCAGCCCGACAGCCGTCATCTCGATCACGGTGTTCGCCCCGGCCCGGCACAGTGCGAGGTCGGCGGCTGCGTAGCCGAGGTCCATCCGGTCGAGGTAGGGCAGCACGACGTACGGCGGGGTGCCGTCGGGCACCTCCACCACGTGCGCGGTGCCGGTCGCGTGCAGCACCTGGATGCCGGCGTCCCGCAGCCCCTGCACCGCCCCGGACGCCGCGTCGTTGAGCCGTTTGGACCCCTGGGAGCCGCCGGTGACGAGCAGCACCGGCCGGTCGGCGAGCAGGCCGAAGGTGCGCCGGGCCTCGTCGCGGACCGCCGGCCGGTCGAGGGTGGCGATGCTGCGCCGGATCGGCAGGCCGAGGTGACGGGCGTGCCGGATCGGCGTGTCCGGGAAGGTCGTCGCGACGTACGGCGTGAGCCGCGCGCCCAGCCGGTTGGCCCAGCCGGGCCGGGGGTTCGCCTCGTGCACGACGATCGGCACGCCGAGCCGCCGGGCCGCCAGGTAGGCCGGCCCGGACACGAACCCGCCGAACCCGACGAGGACGTCGGCCCGCCGGGTGCGCAGCACGTCGGACGCCACCCTGACCGCGGCCCGCAGCCGGCCCGGCACGGCCAGCAGGTCCCGTCCCGGGCGGCGAGGGATCGGGACCGGCGGGATCAGGTCCAGCTCGTAGCCGCGGGCCGGGATCAGCCGGGTGTCCAGCCCCCGCTCGGTGCCCAGCGCCGTCACGACGGATGACGGGTCGCGCCGCAGCAGTGCGTCGGCAAAGGCCAGGGCAGGTTCGATGTGGCCGGCGGACCCGCCCCCGGCGACGACGACGCGCACGGCTACCTCGCCTGCCCGGTGGTCGAGCCGGAGCGGGCGAACCGCCGCAGCAGCCCGCGACGCCGGACGCCGCGCGGCCGGGCGAAGGACAGCAGCATGCCGAGCCCGAGCATGGTGGGGACCAGCGCCGAGCCGCCGTAGGACACCAGCGGCAGCGGCACGCCGGTGATCGGCAGCAGCCCGAGGACGGCCCCGATGTTCACCAGCGCCTGCACCAGCACCCAGGCCGTGACCCCGGCGGCGGCGTAGCGCACGAACGGCTCGGTGGCCTCCAGCGCCACCCGCAGCCCGGCGTAGCCGATCACGCCGAACAGGGCGAGGACGGCGAGGGTGCCGAGCAGCCCCAGCTCCTCACCGATGATCGCGAAGATGAAGTCGGTGTGGGCCTCGGGCAGCGCGCCCCACTTCTCCTTGGAGCCGCCGAGCCCCACGCCCCACCAGCCGCCGGACGCGAGCGCGAACTTGCCGTGCAGCGCCTGCAGCCCGTTGCCCAGCGGGTCGGCCTGGTCGGGGTGCAGCCAGACCGTGATGCGCGACATCCGGGTCGACCGGGTGTTCACCATCCAGGTGATCACGAGCAGCGCGGGCACGGTCGCCATCGCGTAGAGCCGCGCCGGGGCACCCGCCACCCAGAGCAGGGCACCGAGCACGGCGGCGATGATGATCGCGGTCCCGAGGTCGCCGCCGAGCAGCACCAGCGCGAGGATGAGCCCGCCGACCGGCAGGATCGGCACCAGCAGGTGCTTCCACTGGCCGAGCAGCCGCTCCTTGCGGGCCAGCAGGTCGGCGCCCCAGAGCACCAGCGACAGCTTCGCGAGCTCGGAGGGCTGGATCCGGAACGGGCCGCCGAAGTCGAGCCAGTTCTTGTTGCCGTTGACCTCGGTGCCGGCCACGACGACGAGCACCAGCAGCGCCACCGAGGTGGCCAGCCCGAGGTAGGCGAACATCCGCCAGACCCGCACCGGCAGGCGGGACGCGCACCACATCAGCGGCAGCCCGATCACCACCCACATCGCCTGCTTGCTGACGATCGCCAGCGACGAGCCCATGAACGCGAACGCGACGACGCTCGACGCCGAGAACACCATGACCAGGCCGAGCACCAGCAGCAGGGTGCAGGCGCCCATCAGCAGGTAGTAGGGGGTCGCGGGTCGGTGCAGCAGCGACATCTGCTCGGCGGCCGGCGGCTGCTCCTCGGCGGCGGGTGTCCGGAGGCCGGGCTCGGCGGCGAAGGTCGTCACGACGCCGGCCGTACGCCGGGCAGGGCGCGCGCTGCGGCGGCGAAGGTGTCCCCGCGCTCGGCGTAGTCGCGGAACATGTCCATCGAGGCGCAGGCCGGCGCGAGCAGCACGGTGTCGCCGGGCCGGGCGAGCGAGGCGGCGGCGCGCACCACGTCGTGCATCACCCCAGCCGCGTCCATCGGACCAGTGTCCGTGCCCGCGACCTCGACGACCGGGATCTCGGGCGCGTGTCGCGCCAGCGCGTCGGCGACCAGCTGCCGGTCCTCGCCGATGAGAACCGCTGCCCGCAGCCGCCCGGCGGCCCCCTGGACCAGCTCGTCGAAGCGGCCGCCCTTGGCCAGGCCGCCGGCCACCCAGACCACGTGCGGGAAGGCCTGCAGCGACGCAGCCGCAGCGTGGGCGTTGGTCGCCTTGGAGTCGTCGACGTAGTCGACCCCGTCGACGGTGGCCACGTGGGCGATCCGGTGGGCACCGGGGTCGACCGCCCGCAAGCCGGCCCGCACCGCGGCGGCGGGCACGGCGAGCAGGCCGGCGTGGTCCAGGGTGCGGGCCAGCGCCGCCGCGGCCAGCGCGTTCGCGACGTTGTGCGGTGCGGGCGGCCGGACGTCAGCCACTCCGGCCAGCACGACCGGCTCGTCGGCCCGGCGTCCACGGCCTCCTCGCCGCCACCTGTAGCGCTGCCCACGTTCGTGTGGGCAGGGCTACCGGGTGGGGCCAGTCGCCGCCGCCTGTAGCGCTGCCCACTTTCGTGTGGGCAGGGCTACCCGGCGCGGCCGGGTCACCGCCGCCTGTCGCGCTGCCCACTTTCGTGTGGGCAGCGCTACAGGCGGCCTCGAGCAGGGTGCCCTCGTGGACGCCGAGCTGGCAGGCAGCCGGTTCGTGCAGGGTGAACCCGACCGGGTCCACGGCGGTGGTGGCGGCAGCGAGGGCGACGACGGCCGGGTCGTCGGCGTTGACGACCGGGGTCGCGCCGCCGCGCCAGACCAGGGCCTTGTCCGCCGCGTAGGCCTCGGCGGTGCCGTGCCAGTCGAGGTGGTCCGGTGCGAGGTTGAGCACGGCGCCGGCGTGCAGCGCGACCGTCGAGGTCCAGTGCAGCTGGAAGCTGGACAGCTCGACGGCGAGCACGTCGTACGCCGGCTCGGTGAGCACCGCCTCGAGCACGGGCAGCCCGACGTTGCCGGCGGCGACGGCGCGGTGGCCGGCCGCGCCGAGAATCGCCGCCAGCATGTGCACGGTGGTCGTCTTGCCGTTGGTCCCGGTGACGCCGAGCCACGGCTGGCCGGCCGGCCGGAGGCGCCAGGCCAGCTCGACGTCGCCCCACACCGGGACGCCGCGTTCGACCGCCGCCACGAGCAGCGGGTGGTCGGGCCGCCAGCCCGGCGAGGTCACGACGAGGTCGACCCCGTCGGGCAGCGCGTCGGCGTCCCCGAGCCGGACGTCCACTCCGAGGTCCCGCAGCTCCGCGGCCAGCGCGCGCTCCCGGTCGCGGTCGCGGCTGTCGAGGGCCATGACGCGCGCGCCGCGGGCGACGAGCGCCCGGGCCGTCGAGGGGCCGGTCACCCCCAGACCGGCGACGCACACCCGCAGCCCCGCCAGCTGCTCGACGGAGGGTCCCGTCACGCGCCCGCGACCCACTCGGCGTAGAAGACGCCCAGCCCCAGCGCGACCAGCAGGCCGGCGATGATCCAGAACCGGATGACGATGGTGACCTCGCCCCAGCCCACCAGCTCGAAGTGGTGCTGCAGCGGCGCCATCCGGAACACCCGCCGGCGGGTCAGCTTGAAGAAGCCGACCTGCACGATCACCGACAGCGCGATGAGCACGAACAGCCCTCCGAGCAGCACCAGCAGCAGCTCGGTCCGGCTGAGGATCGCGAGACCGGCGAGCGCGCCGCCGAGCGCGAGCGACCCGGTGTCGCCCATGAAGATCTTGGCCGGCGAGGCGTTCCACCACAGGAAGCCGAAGCAGGCGCCCATCACCGCGGCCGCGACGACCGCGAGGTCCAGCGGGTCACGGGCGTCGTAGCACTGGCTGGTGGCCCCGGCCAGGGCGCAGTTGTTGCCGAACTGCCAGATGCCGATCAGCACGTAGGACGCGAAGACCATCACCGACGCGCCGGTGGCCAGCCCGTCCAGGCCGTCGGCGAGGTTCACCCCGTTGGAGGTGCCGGCGATCATCACGTAGGCCCAGACCACGAACGCCACGCTGCCGAGCACGATGCCGGTGTCCCGGATGAACGAGATCTCGGTGGACGCCGGGGTCACGCCCTGCGGGTCGGGGAACTGCAGGGCCAGGATCGCGAACGTGACGGCCACCAGCATCTGGCCGGCCAGCTTGGCCCACGCCTTGAGGCCGAGGCTGCGCTGCTTGGCGACCTTGATGTAGTCGTCCAGGAAGCCGACGATGCCGACTCCCGGTCATCAGGTAGAGCACGAGCAGCCCGGAGACGGTGGCGTCGCTGAGCGTGATGAGGTGCGCCGCGGCGTAGCCGAGCAGCGCGCCGATGATGATGACCGCGCCGCCCATGGTGGGCGTGCCGCGCTTGGTGTGGTGCGAGGTCGGACCGTCGTCGCGGATGAGCTGGCCGTAGCCGCGCCGGGTCAGCAGCTTGATGGCGACGGGGGTGCCGAAGAGCGTGACGATCAGCCCGACGGACGCCGCGAGCAGGACCTGCCTCATCCGAGCAGCCCTTCCGCGACCTTCTCCAGGCCACTGCTGCGGGAGGCCTTCACGAGAACGACGTCGCCCGGACGCAGCGTGGCGTCCAGCAGGGCGAGGGCAGCGGGCACGTCGGGCACGAGCACGCTCTCCTCTCCGTCGAGGGCGCCCTCGGCCAGGGCGGCCTCGTGCACGGGCCGGGCGCCCTCCCCCACGAGGACCAGGCGCCCGACGCCGGACCTGCGCGCCAGTCTGCCCACCTCCTCGTGCTCGGCCGCGGACGCCGCGCCGAGCTCGCGCATCTCGCCCAGGACCGCCCAGCTGCGCCGGGCGCCCGCGATGGCGACCAGCGCGGCCAGGGCGGCCCGCATCGACTCGGGGTTGGCGTTGTAGGCGTCGTTGACGACCGTGACGCCGTCGGCCCGCTCGACGACCTCCATCCGCCACCGGCTGCGCGGTACCGCCGAGCCGAGCGCGGCCGCGACACCGGCCGGTGTCCCGCCGAGCTGCAGCGCCACCGCGGCGGCCGCCAGCGCGTTGGCGACGTGGTGCGCTCCGTGCAGCGGCAGCGCCACCTCGACGACCTCGCCGTCGGCGACGCGCAGCCGGAACCGCGGTCGCCCGGCGTCGTCCAGCCGGACGTCCTCGGCGCGGACGTCGGCGTCCGCGCCGAGCCCGAAGGACACCACCCGCGCGGCGGTGACCGCTGCCATCGCGGCGACCAGCGGGTCGTCGGCGTTGAGCACCGCCACACCGCCGTCGGCGCCGGCCGGCAGCGCGGCCACCAGCTCGCTCTTCGCCACCGCGGTGGCCTCCTTCGAGCCGAACTCCCCCGCGTGCGCGGCGCCGACGTTGAGCACGACCCCGATCCGGGGCGGCGCGACCGCGCACAGGTCCGCGATGTGGCCCGCGCCCCGGGCGCCCATCTCGACCACCAGGTGCCGGGTCGAGGCGTCGGCGGTCAACACGGTCAGCGGCACGCCGAGCTCGTTGTTCAGCGAGCCCTGGGTCGCGACCGTCGCGCCCAGCGGCTCGAGCACCGCGGCGAGCAGGTCCTTGGTGCTCGTCTTGCCGGAGGAGCCGGTCACGCCCACGACCACCAGACCCCCGGCCACCAGGCGGTCGACGACCCGGCGGGCCAGCAGACCCAGCGCCACGACCGCGTCGTCGACCAGCACGTGCGGTCCGTCGACCGGCTCGGGTGGCCAGGCTGGCCACCGCACCGTTGGCGAGCGCCGCCGGCACGAAGTCGTGACCGTCGACCCGCTCGCCCGCCACCGCCACGAACAGGCCGCCCGGCTGCACCGCACGCGAGTCGAAGGAGGCCGGAGCGGTCACGACCACGTCGGCGGCGGGCCCACCGACGGTCCCGCCGACGGTCGCGGCGACCTCGGCCAGCGACAGCGCGATCACGGAGCGACCGCGCGCAGCGCCTCGGCGAGCACGACCCGGTCGTCGAACGGGTGCACGACGCCCTCGACCTCCTGGCCGGTCTCGTGGCCCTTGCCGGCGACCACCAGGACGTCTCCCGGCCCGGCCAGGCTCGCCGCGAGCCGCACCGCCGCACGCCGGTCGGGCTCGACCTCCAGCCGGGCCCCCGCACCCGCGAGCAGCGCCGCGTCCGCGCCGCGCCGGAGGTCGGCCAGGATCGCCAGCGGGTCCTCCGAGCGCGGGTTGTCGCTGGTCAGCACCGCGACATCGGCGCCGCGCACCGCGATCGCGCCCATCGCCGGCCGCTTGTGCGGGTCGCGGTCGCCGCCGGCGCCGATCACCACCACCAGCCGGCCACCGTCGGCAACCAGCTCGCGGGCCGTGGCCAGCAGCCGCTCGAGGGCGTCCGGCGTGTGGGCGAAGTCGACCAGCGCCAACGGGCCGTCGGCCCCGGACGCCACCCGCTCCATCCGGCCCGGGACGCCCGGGCAGGCGGCCACCCCCGCCGCCGCCAGCTCCGGAGCCACCCCGGCCTGCACCAGGGCCACCACGGCCAGCGCGGCGTTGGCCAGGTTGAAGTCCCCGGCCAGCCCGGTCGCGCAGGGCAGCCGCACGCCGTCCGGCCCGGCCAGCACGAACCGGCTCCCGTCGGCGCCCAGCCGGGCCTCCTGCACCCGCCAGTCCGCCGGCGCCCCGGCCGGTGAGACGGTGACCACCGGCACCGTCGCGAGACCGACGAGCCGCCGGCCGTGCGCGTCGTCGACGTCGACCACGCCCAGCCGCGAGTACGCCGGCGTGAACAGGCTGGCCTTGACCGCGAAGTACTCCGCCAGGTCGGCGTGGAAGTCGAGGTGGTCCTCGCTGAGGTTGGTGAAGACCGCCACGTCGTACGTCGTGCCGTCGACCCGGCCCATCGCCAGCGCGTGGCTGGACACCTCCATCGCCACCGCGCCGACCCCGCGCTCGCGCATGACGGCGAACAGGGCCTGCAGGTCCGGCGCCTCGGGAGTGGTGCGCACGCTCGGCAGCACCTCGTCGCCGACCCGGGTCTCGATGGTGCCGACCAGCCCGGTGCTGCGCCCGGCCGCGCGCAGGCCGGACTCCAGCAGGTAGGCGGTGGTGGTCTTGCCGTTCGTCCCGGTGACGCCGATCAGGGTCAGGTCCTGCGCGGGCTCGCCGTAGACCCAGGCCGCGAGCCGGCCGAGGACGGCGCGCGGGGCGGGCACGACGTACGTCGGCAGGCCGGCCGCCAGGGCGCGGCCCGCGCCCGCCTCGTCGGTCAGGCAGGCGACCGCCCCGGCAGCGGCCGCGACCGCGGCGAAGTCGGCACCGTGCGCGCGTGAGCCGGCCGGTGCGGCGTACAGGTCACCCGGGCGGACCGAGCGGGAGTCCAGCGTGACACCGGTGACGACGGGTTCGTCCAGGTCGCGGGAGCCGGCGCCGCGCGCCGCGGTCCCGAGGTGCGCCGCCACCTGTCCGAGGCTGCGGGGCGGGAGCCCGGACGGGCGCAGCACGGAGGGTCCGGACGGGCTGAGCACGGGGAGACAGGCTAGCGGTCAGTGCGTGGTGATCTTGAGCCTGGTGGCCTTGTGACCGGTCGGTGGGATGCGCAGCGACTCCAGCGCGAACGACGCGACCTGCTGGAACACCGGGCCGGCCTGCACGCCGCCGCCGATGGCGACCTTCGGCGCCTGCAGCGTGACCGCGACCACGACCCCGGGGTCGTCCGCCGGCGCCAGCCCGATGAACGACAGCGTGTTGCCGCGGTAGCAGCCGCAGGCCGGGTCGAAGCGCTGGGCGGTGCCGGTCTTGCCGCCGACCCGGTAGCCGGGGATGCGGGCGAGCGGGGCGGTGCCGCCGTCCTGGTCGACGACCGTCTCCATCATCTGCCGCACGGTCCGGGCCGTGGCGGCGCTGACCACCCGGGTGCGGTGCGAGGCCGGCGCCTCGTGCACGGTGCCGTTCGGTCCGGTCGTCGACTGGACCAGGCGCGGCGCCACCCGGACCCCGTCGTTGGCGACGGTCGCGAACACCGAGGCCATCTGCACCGTGTTGACCGAGTAGCCCTGGCCGAAGGTCATCGTGTAGCCGCTGGTGGCCGACCAGTCGGCCGGCTTGGGGATCTCGCCGGACTGCTCGCCCGGCAGGCCGAGCCCGGTGGGCTCGCCGACGCCGAACTTCTTCAGGTAGGGGTAGAGCCGCTTGAGGTTCCCGAGCCGCTCGGCCGCCCGGATGGTGCCGATGTTGCTGGACTTCGCGATCGTCCCGGCGTACGTCAGGTGCTCGACGCCGTGCTCCTCGAAGTCCTTGAAGCACTTGTCCGCGCGGCACAGCCGGTTGGGCACCACGATCGGGGTGGTCGGCTTGATGACCCCCTCCTGGATCAGGGCGGACGCCGTGATGATCTTTCCGGTGCTGCCCGGCTCGTACGCCTCGGTCAGCGGTCGGTCACCGCGGTCGGCGGCGGGCGCGGCTCCCGGGTCGTTCGGGTCGAAGCTGGGCGCGGTGGCCACCGCCAGCAGGTCACCGGTCTTCGGGGCGTAGACGATGACGGTGCCGCTCTGCGCCCTGCTGGACGCCACCGCCTTCGCCAGCGCCTTCTGGGCGACGTACTGGATGTCGCGGTCGATGGTGAGCCGCACGTCGGAGCCGGGCACCGCGTCGCGCTCGGTGTCGACGCCGCTGGGGATCCGGCGGCCGCCGGCGCTGAGCTCGTAGGTGGCGGTGCCGTCGCGGCCGGCGAGGGTGGAGTCCAGCGCGTGCTCGATGCCGCCGAGCCCCTTGCCGTCGGCGCCCACGAACCCCACGATGTTGGCGCCCACCGGCCCCGCGGGGTAGACCCGCTTCGAGGTCTGCTCGGCGTAGATGCCGGGCAGCCCGGCCACCGCCGGGTCGGGGTGGTCGAGCGCCTGGACCGCGTGCCAGGTGGCCGGCGGTGACCTTCTTCGCGACGTAGACGAAGCGCGCGTCACCGGTCAGCTTCTCCCGCAGCACCGCGGGGTCCATCTTGAGCACCGGGGCCAGCACGCCGGCCGTGGCGGCCGGGTCGACGACCTTGGTCTGGTCGGAGGTGATGTTGACCGCTGCCACCGTGGTGGCCAGCGCCACCCCGTTGCGGTCGGTGATCGTGCCGCGGGCCGCGGGCAGCGTCACGGTGCGCAGCCGGCCCTGCTCCGCCTCGGCGGCGTAGGTCGGCGCGTCCAGGCCCTGCAGCTGGACCAGCCGGGCACCGAACAGCGACAGCACGAAGGCCAGCACCACGACAGCGCCGCGCAGCCGCCGCCCCGAGTCGCCGAGCCGCAGCACGCGTGGGGGGCGCGGCGGCGGCGGTGGGCGACGGACCCCGGCCACCGGCCGGTGCCCCCGCGACGGAGCGGGCCGCTGGCCCCGGTGCGGCGGCCGCTGCCCACGTGGGGCCGGCGGGCGGCGACCGGTCGAGGGCGGCCGGCGCGGGCGGTGCGAGGTGGTGTCCGTCACCGAGCCGTCCCGGCGGCCGATGCCGAGGGGCGTGGCCGACGAGGTCGGTGTCGGCGAGGCGCTGGCGGTGCTGGTGGCGGCGGCTGCTGGCGGTGGGCGCGGGCGGCGGCGGGGCGACGCCGGGCTTGGGCTTGCCGAGCACCCTGCCGTCGGAGAGCCGGATGAACACCGGGTTCACGCTGTGCACCATCCCGAGCCCCTCCGCCTGAGCCGCCAGCCGCTTCGGCGAGGCCTCCAGCGCGACCTGCTGCTCCAGCGCCTGCTCGCGGTCGGTGAGCAGGGCCGAGCGGGTCTTCAGGTCGTGCAGCCGGAAGGAGTCCTCCGCCAGGGCGGTGTGCAGGAACAGCAGGCCTGCGAGCCCCCCGATGAGCAGTGTGCCGAGCAGGACGACGAACGGCGCGCGCGGCGCGCCGGTGCGGAGCGGCGGGACCAGGTTCAGCCGGGGCCGCCCGGGTGCCCGGCCGGGCTGGGGACGGGCCGCTCCCAGCGGCCGCGCGGGGTGGGCCAGGGCGGTCGCCTCGCGGGGGCTCATGCGGCGTCCCGCAGCCGCTCGGCGGCGCGCAGCCGCACCGAGGCCGCCCGCGGGTTCGCGGCGACCTCCGCGTCGCCCGCCGTCTCGGCCCCGCGGGTCAGCAGCCGCAGCAGCGGCTCGTGCTCGGGCGGGACCACCGGCAGGTCGGGCGGCGCGGTGCTGGTCGCTCCGGCGACGAGGGTGCGCTTGACCATCCGGTCCTCCAGCGAGTGGTAGGCGAGCACGACGATGCGGCCGCCGACCGCGAGCGCGTCGAGGGCGGCCGGCAGCGCGCGGGCCAGCGCCTCGAGCTCGCCGTTGACCTCGATCCGCAGGGCCTGGAAGGTGCGCTTGGCCGGGTGTCCCCCGGTACGCCGGGTGGCCGCCGGGATCGAGGAGCGCACCAGCTCGGCCAGCCGCGCGGTCCCGGTGAACGGCTCGGCCGCCCGCTCCCGGACCACGGCGTCGGCGATCCGGCGGGCGAACCGCTCCTCGCCGTACTCCTTGAGCACCCGGGCGAGCCGGGCCGCGGGATAGGTGTTGACCACCTCGCCGGCGGTGATGCCGCGGCTCTGGTCCATCCGCATGTCCAGCGGCGCGTCCTGGGCGTAGGCGAAGCCGCGGGCCGCCTCGTCCAGCTGCAGCGAGGAGACGCCGAGGTCGAAGAGCACGCCCTGCACCCGGCGGACGCCGAGCCGGGCGAGCACGTCGGTGATCTCGTCGTAGACGGCGTGCACCAGGGTGGCCCGCTCGCCGTACGGCGCCAGCCGCGCGGCCGCGAGCTGCAGGGCCTGCGGGTCGCGGTCCAGCCCGACCAGCCGCAGGGTGGCGAACCGGTCCAGCAGCGCCGCGCCGTGCCCGCCGAGCCCGAGCGTGGCGTCGACGACGACCGCGCCGGGCGAGTCGACCGCGGGGGCGAGCAGCTCGAGGGTCCGGTCGAGCAGGACCGGCACGTGCTGCGGCCCACCCGGGGTGCCGGAGCCGCCGGAGCCCGGGGTGGCGGTCACCGGCTCAGCTGCCCAGCCGGGTGGTGAGCAGCAGGAGCAGGACCGCGAAGGCGCCCATCAGCCCGAGTGACCAGCCCAGCAGCAGGATGCTGTGCCGGATCTCGACGGCGAGCAGGTTCGCCGGCGCGGCGGTCGGAGCCGGGTGCGGCTCGCCCGTCGCGGGGTGCATGTCCATCTCGACCCTTCATGGAACGTGCGTGGCGGGACTGGTTCGGGCTGGTTCGGCGGCTGTCGTAGGGCCAGGTCTCCAACCGCTCCGGTGGAGCGCGTGCCCTGGCGCCGGGGAAGGTGCGTCAGGACCGCGGATCTTCTGGGAGCGGAGCGGGTGGAGACCTCGCCGTACGACGAGGTCCGTGGCTGGACCGGTCGGACCGGTCAGATCAGGCCGGGCAGCACCTCCTCGGACAGGTCGGCGAACGCGCTCTCCTGCTCGGCGCGGTAGGTCGACCAGGACCCGGCGTCCCAGACCTCGACGCGGGTGCCGGCCCCGATGACGACGCACTCCTTGGTCAGCCCGGCGTAGGACCGCAGCTCCGGCGGCACGGTGACCCGGCCCTGCTTGTCCGGCGTCTCGTCGGAGGCGCCGGCGAGGAACATCCGCTGGTAGTCGCGGGCCGCCTTGCTCGTGACCGGCGCCTGCCGGATCCGCTCGAAGAGCCGGGCGAACTCGGCGTCCGGGAACACGTAGAGGCAGCGCTCCTGGCCCGGGGTGATCACCAGACCCCCCGCGAGCCGCTCGCGGAACTTGGCCGGCAGGAAGAGCCGGCCCTTGTCGTCCAGCCGCGGTGAGTGGGTGCCCAGGAAGGGCGGGATCGCCGGTGCGGCGACCGGAGCCGCCGCGACGGCAGTGCCGTCCTCGGACTGCGCCACATCGACCCACCTCCCCACACCCGCCTGACGACCGCTCCCCCACTGCGCCCCACAGTACTCCACTTCACTCCACCGTCAACCAATTCCGGCCCCGTGTCCCCCACCAGACCGGGCCTGGCGCTCCCCGCCCGGCTGCTGCGACTCCTGCGCACCCGGCCACCGCCGGCCGCCGGGCCCATCCCCTGGACGGCGCTGGTTGGATGGACACATGACAGGTCGGGGGCCGGACCCGCTGCCGCGCGTGCTGGTGGTCGTCGCACTCGTGGCGGTCGCGGCCCTCGCGCTGCAGGCCCGCCAGGGGCTGGACTGGGACGTCATGTCCGACCCCGTCGGGGTGCACTGGACCCGGGTGCTGACGGGCTCGGTCGTCGTGGTGGTCCTGGTCCTCGTCGCGCGGCGGCTGCTGCTGCGGCTGAAGCACGCCCGGCTGAGCGCCCCCGGGGACGAGGACGGCAGCGAGACCGAGCCGGAGGGCGAGACGTTCCCGCTCGTCCTGCGTGGGCTGGGTGCGCTGCTGATCCTCGGGGTGCTCGCCGGGGTCTGGTTCGTCATCCAGTCGATCGGGAAGTCGGTCCCCGACAAGCGGATCTTCAAGGGCGGCCTGGACACCGGCGGTGCGGCAGGCCCGAAGAAGCCGTCGCCGCCGGACACCGGGTCGACCTGGACCGTGCTGGTCATCGCGGCCGGCATGCTGCTGGTGATCTGGCTCGCGTCGCGCTGGGTGGCCGAGCCGGCGCCGGCCGGAGACCGAGGCGGAGCTGGACGAGGACGACCAGCAGGCCGAGGTCGAGCGCCTGGTGGCGGCCGTCGACGCTGCCGACGAGGGCCTTCGGGAGCACCGCGACCCGCGGGAGGCCGTGCTCGCCGCGTACGCCGCGATGGCCCGGCACCTGTCCAGCGGCCTCGAGCAACGCGGCCAGGAGGCACGCCGGTCCGACACCGCCGGCGAGCTGCTGGACCATGCGGTCGGCGCCGGCCTGGTCAGCCGACCACCTGCGCGCACGCTGACCGACCTGTTCCGCGAGGCGCGGTACAGCCAGCACCCGATCGGCGAGGAGTCGCGCACCAGCGCGTCCCAGTGCCTCGCCCAGGTGCGCGACGAGCTGGCGGCCCACCGTGGCTGACAGCGACGCCGACGAGGGACGACCGGCCGGGCGGCTCCGCCGCTGCGCGGGTCGCGGTCGGCGCCGCGGTCTTCGTCGTCGTCGGTGGCAGTGGGTGCGTTCGGTGCTGCCGGGCTGCTCGTCTCGCGTCTCGCTGGTCGCGGTGTCGGTCGCCGCGGTGGCGCTGTCCCGCATCCCGGCCGCGCCCGTCGTGCACCGGCGCTCCCGGCCGGGGCCACCCGTGGCCGACGCGCCGTTCCGGTCCTACCGGGCCGTGGCGGAGGCGCTGTCCTGGGCAGACGTCTCGCCGCGGCACTACGACCTGGTGACCCGCCCGCTGTTCGTCCAGCTGCTGGCGTCCCGGCTGGCCGACCGGCACCGGGTCGACCTGGCCACCGACCCGGAGGCCGCCCGGCGGCTGGTGGGCGAGGAGGTCTGGCCCTGGCTCGACCCCGGCCGCGAGGTGGCCCGCCGGGGCCAGCCGCCGGGCGTGGACCTGGCGACCCTGACCCGCATCGTCGACCGACTGGAGCAGCTGTGAACCCCTCCCCGGCAGGCACCACCGCCGCCCTGACCCCGTCCGACACGGCCCGGCTGGCGGCCGGCGTGGTCGACGAGATCGAGAAGGCGGTCGTGGGCCGGCGTCGGCCGCTCGAGCTCGTGCTGCTCGGGGTGCTGGGCCGTGGGCACGTCCTGCTCGAGGACGTCCCCGGCCTCGGGAAGACGATGATGGCGCGCTGCTTCTCCGAGGCGCTCGGGCTCAGCTTCCGCCGGGTGCAGTTCACCCCCGACCTGCTGCCCGCCGACCTGACCGGGATCTCGGTCTACGACCCGGGCAGCAGCAGCTTCGACTTCCGCCCCGGCCCGGTCTTCACCCAGCTGCTGCTCGCCGACGAGATCAACCGCACGCCGCCCAAGACCCAGGCGGCCCTGCTCGAGGCGATGGCCGAGGAGCAGGTCTCCAGCGACGGCGAGACCCGGCCGCTCCCGCAGCCCTTCGTGGTGATGGCCACCGACAACCCGATCGAGTACGAGGGCACCTACGCGCTCCCCGAGGCACAGCTCGACCGGTTCCTGCTCCGGGTGTCCCTCGGGTACCTCGGGGTCGACGACGAGCAGGAGCTGCTGCAGCGGCGGCTCCGGCACGGCTGGGCACCGCCGACCCTCTCGGCGGTCGTCGACGCCGAGACCCTGCTGGCGATGCGCGAGTCGCTCGAGCTCGTGCAGGTGGAGCCGTCGGTGCTGCGCTACATCGTCTCGGTGGTGCACGCGTCGCGGGTGCACCCGCACGTCACGGTCGGCGCGAGCCCCCGCGGCGGGCTGGCGCTGGTCGCGCTGGCCCGCGGCCAGGCGATCCTCGACCGCCGCGACTACGTCACGCCCGAGGACGTCAAGGCGGTCGCCGTCCCGGCCCTGGCCCACCGGATCAGCCTGCGGCCCGAGCTCTGGGTCCGCCGGGTCACCTCCGCCGACGTGGTCACCGACCTGCTCGACTCGGTCGAGGTGCCGCGCTGACGTGAGCCCGCCGCCGATCCGCCTCGCGTTCTCCCCGGCGCCGCAGCTGCGCCGGCTGGCGCTGATGGCCGGCACCGCGGTGGCCGGAGCGGTGATCACCGCCCACGGCGAGCTGCTGGTGCTCGCGGTGGTTCCCGCTCGTGCTGCTGGTGCTCACGCCGCGCTCGGCGGTTCCGGAGACGGCCGAGATCAGCGCCGAGCTGTCGGCCGACCGCTGCGTCGAGGGCGACGAGGTCGACCTGGTCGTGACGGTGCGCGCACCGGGCGCCGACCGGGTCGAGGCCGACCCCGTCCTCCCGCCGTGGACCGAGGTCACCTTCGGCGGCCGGGAGCGCGACGGCGACGCCACGGTCACCCGCTGGACGCTGGTCCCCGGCCGCTGGGGACGGCACCCGGTGGGCCCGGTGCGGCTGCGGGTTCTCGCGGGCGGCGGCGGCTACGTCGCCCGGGCCGCCGTCGAGGTGGGTGAGCTGGTCGTCTACCCGGGTGCCGCGGCCCTCGCCCGGGCGGTCGCGCCGCACGAGCTGGCGGCGCCGCTGGGCGAGCACACCAGCCGGGCCGTCGGGTCGGGCGTCGAGTTCGCCGGGGTCCGCCCCTACGCCCACGGCGACCGGCAGCGCGACGTCGACTGGCGGGTGTCCGCGCGGCACGGCGAGCTGTACGTGCGCCAGTACGCCGCGGAGCGGGCCTTCGACCTCGTGCTGGTGCTGGACACGGCCGTCGACGCCGGCGAGCCGGGCATCTCCACCCTCGACCTGATCGGTGCGGGCCGCAACCGGGCTGACCCAGACCTACCTGCGCACCCACGACCGGGTCGGGCTGATCACCTTCGGTGGCCCGCTGCGCTGGCTCGCCCCGGCGACCGGGCCACGCCAGCTCTACCGGATCACCGAGGCGTTGATGGCGGTCCGGCCGGATGCCGTCGAGCGGGACGCCGGGGCCATCGAGTACGGCATCGACAACGTGCCACGCGGGATGCTGCCACGGCGCGCCTTCGTGGCGCTGCTGACGCCGATGCTCGACGACGGCCCGCTGGAGGCGGTCCGCCTGATGCGGGAGCGCGGCTTCTCCCCGCTGGTCGTCGACGTGCTCAACGCGGAGCCGCGCGGCACGGGCGGCCCCCAGGCCGCGCTCGCCGTGCGCACCTGGCGGCTGCAGCGGGAGGCGCTGCGGGTCGAGCTCGGCACCCTCGGCGTCCCGGTGCTCACCTGGGACGGCGAGGCCGAGCTCACCGGCGGGCTCATGCACGCCATGCGCGCGGCCCGGCCCGGAGGCCGGTCGTGAGGACCGTTCCGCAGGGGCCGGCCGCCCTGCCCGAACCACCGGTGCCCCGCGGTGCCCGGCTGCGCGATGCCGCCCGACGAGTGGCCGTGGTGGTCACCGGTTCGGCGGTGGTGGCGGTGTCCGCCGTGCCGGACCCGAGCCGTCCGGTGCTGGTGCTGGCGGGCCTCACCGTCCTCGCCTGCCTGGCGGCCGCCGCGACCCGGTTCCGGCTGCTCGGCACCCTCGCGGTGGTCAGCGCCACGGTGACCGTCCTGCTGGCGGGCTCGCTGGACGCCTCCTCGGTGCGGCCGGGCCAGATCATGGCCGCCGCCGCCCTGCTGCTCGTCCTGCTGTGGGCGCTGGCGGCCTGCGAGGACGCCCGGTCGGCGTCGGCCGAGGCGGTCACGGTGGCGCGCGGCCCGTGGCTGCGGCAGCTCGGCCCCCCGCTCGCGGCCCTGGTCGCGGGTGCGGTTGTCGCCGTCACGGCCGCCCAAGACGTCGTACCCTCTGTTCCGTTGGTCCTCGCCGGCCTGGCGGCCGCGGTGACCGCCCTCGTGATCGCCGCGGGCGCGCACCGCACGTGATGGCGGTGAGCGTAAGGAGATCGTTATCCGCAGGCCCACCGGACGGGCCGGTGTGATGCCAGACTCCCGGCAGCAACCGGGGATGCGCGTCACAGCCGCCCGGGCAGGTGAGCGCAAGGAGGATCCGGTGACCGTGGGCGAGACGACGGACAGTTCGACGGAAGACCGCGCGGCGAGCGCCGTACCCGCCAAGACGCCGCCGCGGGCCGACAAGGCGGGGCTGGCCGCGCTCGCCGACACCACGACCCGGATCCGGCGTGCCGTGGAGAGCGTCATCGAGGGCAAGCGGGAGACCGTCCGGCTCGCGATCACCGTGATGCTCGCCGAGGGTCACCTGCTCATCGAGGACGTCCCCGGCGTCGGCAAGACGATGCTCGCCAAGGCGCTCGCCCGCAGCGTCGACTGCTCGGTACGCCGGGTGCAGTTCACCCCCGACCTGCTGCCCAGCGACATCACCGGCGTGTCCATCTACAACCAGGAGCGCCGCGAGTTCGAGTTCAAGCCCGGCGCGATCTTCGCGAACATCGTGGTCGGCGACGAGATCAACCGGGCCAGCCCGAAGACCCAGTCGGCCCTGCTGGAGTGCATGGAGGAGCGCCAGGTCACCGTCGACGGCGAGACCTACGAGCTGGCGATCCCGTTCATGGTGCTGGCCACCCAGAACCCGATCGAGATGGAGGGCACCTACCCCCTCCCCGAGGCCCAGCGCGACCGGTTCATGGTGCGGCTGTCGATGGGCTACCCCAACGAGGCCGCCGAGCTGCGGATGCTGGACACCCACGGGCAGAGCTCCCCGCTGGAGACCCTGCAGCCGGTGTCCGACGCCACCGAGATCGCCGACCTGGTGCGGGTGGTGCGCAGCATCCACGTGTCCGACCAGGTCCGGCAGTACGCCGTCGACCTGGTGCTCGCGACCCGCAGCTCGCCGGAGCTCCGCCTCGGCGCGTCGCCGCGGGCCACCCTGCACCTCATCCGCGCGGCCCGCGCGGCGGCGGCCCTCGACGACCGCGACTACGTGCGTCCCGAGGACGTCCAGGACCTCGCGGTCCCGGTGCTCGCCCACCGGCTGCTGCCGACCGCCGAGGCCCAGATCGGCCGCCGGTCGACCGCAGACATCGTGGCCGACATCGTGGCCACGGTCGCCCTGCCCGACGAGACCCGGGCCCGGCGGGGAAGCGTCTAGTGCGCGACGCCCTCCAGGGCCTCACGACCCGCGGTCGCTGCTTCGTCGCCGCCGGGCTCGCCGTTCTGGTCGGGTCGATCGCGACGTCCCAGAAGGACCTGCTGCGGGTGGCCATCCTGCTGCTGGCGCTGCCGCTGGTGAGCGCCGTGGTCGTGGCCCGGACGCGCTACCGGCTGTCGTCCCGCCGCCGGATCGGCTCGGCCCGCACCGCCGCCGGCCAGGAGACCTCGGTGACCCTGCGGCTGGACAACATCTCCCGGCTGCCGACCGGCCTGCTGCTCGTCGAGGACAAGGTCCCCTACGTGCTGGGCTCCCGGCCCCGGTTCGTGCTCGACCGGGTGGAGCCGCGCGGCCGGCGCGAGGTCACCTACGCGGTGCGCTCCGACGTCCGCGGCCGGTTCAGCCTCGGTCCGCTCACCATCCGGCTGACCGACCCGTTCGGCATGTGCGAGCTGCAGCGCTCGTTCAGCAGCCGGGACACCCTGGTCGTCACCCCGGCGGTGCAGTCGCTGCCGTCGGTCCCGCTCTCCGGGGAGTGGACGGGCAGCGGCGAGAGCCGGTCCCGGTCGCTGGCCAGCGCCGGTGAGGACGACGCCGGCATCCGGGAGTACCGCCAGGGCGACGACCTGCGCCGGGTGCACTGGCGCTCGACGGCCCGGCTGGACAAGGTGATGGTCCGCCGCGAGGAGCAGCCCTGGCAGGCCCGCTGCACGCTGCTGCTGGACTCCCGGTCGACCGCCCACGGCGGCGAGGGGCCGGGCTCGTCCTTCGAGTGGGCGGTGGCCGCGGCCGCCTCGATCGGCGTGCACCTGGTGCGCCACGGCTACCACGTGCGGCTGCTGACCGACACCGGAGCGAACGTCGAGGGTGCCAACCTCAGTGTCGACGGCGGCAGCAGCGACGTCGAGGGTGCGCTGCTCGACGCCCTCGCGGTGATGGAGCTCTCCAGCAACGACAGCCTGCGGGACGCGAGCGCGGCACTGCGCCGGGGCGGCGGCGACGGCCTCCTGGTGGCTCTGCTCGGTTCGCTGGACCTGGAGGAGACCCGCCTGCTGGCCCGGTTGCGCCACGGCTCGACGGCCGCGATCGCCGTCGTCCTCGAGACCGCCTCCTGGAACCTGGTGCCCACCCGGTCGCGGCACACCGCCGCCGACGTCGAGGGCTCGATCGCCCTGCTGCGGGCCTCCGGGTGGCGGGTGCTGCGGGCCCGCTCGGGCGCCGCCCTGCCCGACCTGTGGAACGACGCCGGTCGGCACGGCGCGGCCAGCGCCCGGACGATGGCCGCCTCGGGTCGGGGCTGACCATGCAGCTGGGTTCGCTCCGGATGCCGCTGGCGGCCGCGTTCGCCACGGTCACCGCGGCGCTGTGCCTCGGGCCGATCTTCCTGACCGGCGTGTGGTTCTTCCCGACGGTGTTCGGCATCCTCGTCGTCGGCGCCGGCTGCGAGGCCGCCCGGCGGACGTCCGCCTCGCGGGCCACCGTGCCGCTCGGCGGGCTGGTCGCCCTGCTGCTCTACCTGCTGGTGCGCTACGCCAACGACCAGGCCTGGCTCGGTCTGGTGCCCACGACCGGCTCGGTCGACGAGCTGGGCACCCTGGCGTCGGCCGGCAAGGCGGACATCAACCAGTACGCGACGCCGATCGGCGTCTCCCCCGGCATCGAGTTCCTGACGGTCGCCGGCGTGGGCCTGGTGGCGCTGGCCGTCGACACGCTCGCGGTGACCTGGCGCCGGGCCGCCCTGGCCGGGCTGCCGCTGCTCGTGCTCTACACCGTGCCGACCGCCCTGGCCCCCGGTGGCGTGAACTGGGTGGCGTTCGCGGTGGCCGGCATCGCGTTCCTCACCCTGCTGCTCACCGAGTCGCGGGAGCGGGTCAGCCGCTGGGGCCGTCCGATGCGGTACTCCGTCGAGCGGGACAACTGGAAGCCACAGGTCGAGACCGCCCCGCTCGGCCAGGTCGGCCGTCGGGTCGGCGCCACCGTGCTCGGTCTCGCGCTGGTCGTGCCGGCCGTGCTGCCGGACGTGTCGGCGAGCTCGTTCGGCTTCGGCAGCGGCGGCTTCGGCTCCGGCGGCGACGGCGGCGGTCGGCAGGTCAAGGTGGTCAACCCGATCCTGGACCTCGGGGCCAACCTGCGGCAGGGCGAGAACACCCCGGTGATCCGCTACCGCGGCCGGCCGACGTACCTGCGGCTGGTGGGTCTCGACGAGTTCACCGGCAACGAGTGGAAGCCCAGCGAGCTCGAGGTCTCGCGGGACAACAACAACGTCGAGGACGGGCTCGCCCGGGCACCCGGTCTCGGGGTCGCGGTGCAGACGGGCAAGCGGAACTACCACATCGAGGTGTTCGACCTGGCCCAGGCCTGGTTGCCGCTGCCCTACCCCACCCGCAAGGTCAGCTCGATCGACGGGACCTGGCTCTACGACCCCTCGACGTTCAACGTGTTCGGCGAGAACAGCTCGACCCAGCAGATCAGCTACGACGTCTCGGCGACGACCGTGACCCCCACCGCCGACCAGCTGCGCAACGCCCCGAAGGCCGCCGCCGCGGTGCGTCGCCACTACCTGAAGGTGCCGCGGGACATCGACCCGGAGGTCGCCGCGACTGCGGAGCAGGTGACCAAGGGCTTCACGTCGGACTACGACCGGGCACTGGCCATCCAGGACTGGCTGCGCGACCCCGACCAGTTCACCTACTCCCAGACGCTGGACGCCGCGGTCGGTGACGGCAACGGCCAGCAGGCCATCGTGGGCTTCCTGCACACCCGCCGCGGCTACTGCGTGCAGTTCGCCTCGACGATGGCGGTGATGGCCCGGCTGCTCGGCATCCCGGCCCGGGTCGCGGTCGGCTTCGCGGCGGGCAGCGACGACTCCAAGGGCCGCCACGTGGTGGGCCTGCACGACGCCCATGCCTGGCCGGAGCTGTACTTCCAGGGCGTCGGCTGGGTGCCGTTCGAGCCGACGCCCGGTGGCCCGGCCTCCGACCCGCCGGCCTGGGCCCGCGGCGCGGCCGGCGGCGGCAGCACCACCGGGTTGCCGAACGCCAGCCCGAGCCCGAGCCCGTCGACGACCGCCGGCGGCGGGGCGAGCACCAACCGTGACCGCAGCGACATCCCGCTGGACAACCTCGGCGCCGGCGCCGGCGCGGGCGGCAGCAGCCAGACGAAGCTGCCGGTCGTCCCCGTCGCGATCGGCCTCGCGGCGCTGCTGCTGCTCGCGATCCCGGCGGTGACCCGGCTGGTCGTCCGCCGGCGACGCTGGCGCGCGACCTCGACCCCGACCACGGCGGCGCTGGCCGGCTGGGCCGACCTGCAGGACACCCTGCTCGACCTCGGCTGCTCGTGGGACCCGGCCGACCCGCCGCGGCGCGGTGCCGAGCACCTCGTCGCGGCCAAGCACCTGGACGGCGACGCCGCCGAGGCCGTCCGGCGGCTGGCCGAGGCCACCGAGCGGGCCCGCTACGCACCGGAGATGACACCGGTGGGCGACCTGCGCGCGGACGTGGACACGGTGCGCTCCGCCCTCGCCGCGGGCTCGACCCGGTGGGTGCGCTGGCGGGCGGTCCTGCTGCCGCGCTCGACCCGGGCGGTCTCCTCGGCACTGTCCGAGAAGCTGGCCGACGGCCTGGACGCGGTGGACACCGCGGTCGCCGCGGTCACCACCCGGCTGCGCCTGCGCCGCACCTGACGCGCCCCTCGCCCGGCTGCGGCCGAGCCGAAGTCGACCACGTTGGGTAGGCGCCGGCAGGCGGCAACAGGACTCGGCGCCTGTCGTCGCCTGCCAGCGCCTGTTGCGGGACCGCAGCGATCAGTCGGCGCGACGGGGACACGCCGCCCAAGGCTTGACCGCCGTGTGGTCCGGCGGGCGGCCCTGCTCGGCGTCCCCCCGACCGCCCGTGCGTGATCGGCTGGGTGGTGCGCGACCGGCTGGGCCGGTGGACCGGAGCTGGCTCAGCGGCCGCTGTCGTCGCGGCGGCGGTTCCAGCGCTCTTCCATCCGGGCCATGAAGCCCGGGCCGGCCTGCTTCGGTCGACGCCCGCCGCTCGCGGCAGGCGAGCGTCGGACCCCGCTGGGGTCGACGACCCCGAGCTGCGCGGCGGCGGTGACGGCGCGGTAGCTGGTGACGGCGAAGAACGCGCAGCCCAGCATGAGCAGGAAGCCGAGGACGCTCACCAGGATCACCTGGGTGACCAGGCCGGTCATCAGCAGCACGATGCCGATGATGAAGCCGGTGCCGGCGAGCAGGATGCGGCGGCGGAAGTTGCTCCGCGGGTCCTTGCCACGCAGCGAGGTGGCGAACTTCGGGTCCTCGGCATAGAGCGCCCGCTCCATCTGCTCGAGCAGTCGCTGCTCGTGCTCGGAGAGCGGCACGGACTCCTCCTCGTGACCCGGCTACACCCATGCTGCCCACGGTTTCCCGTGACCATGTGCCCTTGCAGGATATGCGCCCGAAGGGCCCGATGAAACCCGGACGGCAAACCCGTTACCGGCACTTCGGGTGTGGACGACCGGCGGAACCGTGACGGACCGGGCACCAGCACCCCCTGCAACGGCACATCGACGGCTCGGCAGGCACCGAGGACGTCGCGTGCAACGCGTCCGGACGGGTGCCGAGAACAGCCCGGACAGCCACCGGGCCGGCCGCCGCGGCGGGCCATCAGCCGCGGCCAGTCGTCAGCCGCGGCCCGGCCGGCGTGGGGGTCGCTGGTCGGTCGGGGCGTTGCGCGGTGGCTCGGCCGTGCCGGTGGGGTCGACGAGGCTGGCCGGGCGGACCACTCCGCTGCCGAACCGGAGGCCGGCCCGGTCGGCCGCCTGCTCGACCTCCCGCCGGCCATGGGCCCGCTCACCGAGCAGCAGCTGTCGGGGGGCGCTCTCGGACTCGACGAGCCCCTCGACGCGGATGCCGACCAGCCGCAGCCGGGCCCGGTCCAGGCCGAGCGCCTCGTAGAGCTGGCGGGCGGTGGCGTAGAGGTCGGCAGCCACGTCGGTGGCCTCCGGCAGGGTGCGGGCCCGGGTGATCGTGGTGAAGTCGGCGAACCTGATCTTCAGGCTGATCGTGCGCCCCGCCAGCCCCGCGGTACGCAGCCGGCCGGCGGTCCGCTCGGCCAGCCGGAGCAGCTCCCGGCGTACGACGTCCGGATCGTCGACGTCGCGGGCGAAGGTCTCCTCGGCACCGATGCTCTTGTCCGGCTCGTGCGGCACCACCCGGCGCTCGTCGCGGCCCCAGGACAGCGCGTGCAGGTGCGACCCGCTGGCCTGGCCGAGCGCTCGCACCAGGGTCTGTTCCGGGGTGTGGGCGATGTCGCCGACGGTGTGCAGACCGAGCCGGGTGAGCTCCTTCTCGGTCTTCTCCCCCACTCCCCACAGCGCGCCGACCGGCAGCGGGTGCAGGAAGGCCACCACCCCGGCGGCCGGGACGACGAGCATGCCGTCGGGCTTGCTGCGGGTGGAGGCGAGCTTGGCGACGAACTTGCTGGTCGCGATGCCGACCGAGCAGGTGATGCCCTGCTCGTCGGCGACCCGGTCGCGGATCAGCTGGCCGATCTCGGCCGGCCGGCCCAGCCGCCGGACCGCGCCGGCGACGTCCAGGAACGCCTCGTCGAGGGACAGCGGCTCGACCAGCGGTGTGACGGACCGGAAGATCTCCATCACGCCCGCCGACGCCCGGGAGTACAAGCCGTGGCTGGGCGTCGACCACCGTTGCCTGCGGGCACAGCCGGCGGGCCCGGGTCATCGGCATCGCCGAGTGCACGCCGAAGCGCCGGGCCTCGTAGGTCGCGGACAGCACGACGCTGCGCGACCCGCCGCCGACGATCACCGGGGTGCCGCGCAGCTCGGGCCGGCTGATCAGCTCGACCGAGGCGTAGAACGCGTCCATGTCGACGTGCAGCACGGTGCAGCCGGCGTCGTCGCCCGGCGGGCCGGTCGGCGGCCCGGGCCGGTGCAGCTGCTGGCTGCGGCTCACCTGCGCGTCACCTCACCCACCCGCTTCGACTCGCCCGCTCAGGGCCGGTCGGCCCGGACGTGCAGCTGGGTCGCGACCGCCCGGAACTCCGGCAGGGCCGCGGTCGCGGTCTCGAGGGCGACCAGCGCCTCGGCCGCGCCGGGGTCCTGGTCGACCAGAGCGCCGGGCACCAGGTCGGCGACGGTACGTACGCCGTGCACCGCCACGACCCGCAGGCCGGCGTCGCCGAGCAGCGCGGCCAGGCCCGGCTCGGTGAACCGGCGGGGCAGCGGGTCGCGGGGACCCCACCGGCCGTCCGGGTCGTCGAGGGCGTGCCGGGCCTCGTCGAACCGGCCGGCGACCGCCCGGGCCAGCACCACCGCGTTGCGGGAGGCGACCAGCAGGCTGAGGGTGCCGCCGGGGCGCAGCACCGCGACCAGCGCGGCGACGGCCGGACCGAGGTCGTCGACCTGCTCGAGAACGCCGTGGCAGAGCACCAGGTCGGCGCTGCCGGGCGGGACGACGTCGAGCAGCGCGGCGGCATCGCCCTGCACCGCGCGCACCACGACGCCGGCCTCCCCCGCGCGGCGTTGCAACGCGGCGAGCGCGTCCGGGCTGGGGTCGACCACCGTGACCTGGTGGCCCAGGACGGCAAGCGGCACGGCGAAACCGCCGGTGCCGCCCCCGACGTCGAGCACGTCCAGCGGGCCGCGGACGTCGACGACCGCACGCAGCACGTCCCAGACCACCGCCGTGCGGGCGGTCCGGCGCAGGGCGTCGTCGGCGGCGCGGGAGGTCGGCACCCGGCCAGGCTACTGAGCCGGACCGACGGCGGCGGCTGCTTCCGAGTGCTGGTCGTGCTGTCGGTGCTGGTCGTGCTGTCGGTGCGTCGTGCTGTCGGTGCTGGTCGATGCTGTCGGTGCTGGTCATGGTGCTGGTCGTGCTGTCGGTGCTGGTCGAGGTGCGGTCGCCGTCATCCGCCGGAGCTGCCCGGGCTGGAGTGCCAGAGCTTGCGGGGCGCGGCCTTGGCCGCCTCCTTGCGGGCGGCGGTCTTCGCGTCGTCGCCGGGCGGCTTGATGTCGGCGTAGGGCGACTGGCGGAACCCGCTGGGATGCACGAGCACCCGCCGGGTGCCCTCCTTGTTGCCCATCCCGCCGGCCGCCCGGCCGCCGGTCTCCCGCGGCTCGTAGACCTCGGCCGCGGACCCCGTCGGCGGCCGGGTCATCACCGGCCGGCTGGACCGGCTCTCGGCCGCACCGGTGACCGAGCGGTCGGTGACCGGTCCGGTCGCCGCCATCAGCGCTGCTACCGCGTCGAGGCCGCCGTCCTGCCACGCGTCGTGCAGCACCGGCAGCTCCCAGCAGCCGGTGGCCCGCATCGACACCCCGCGCGGCCCGGTGCGCCGGACGTGCCCGCGGATCACCAGCAGCCAGGAGTGGAACAGCGTCGCGGCGTAGGGGCCCTGGGCGTCCTCGAAGAAGGTCGCGTCGATCGGGCCGCGGGCGTCGTCGAGGGTGACGAACACGACCCGCTTCCCGGACCGGATGGGCGGGGTCTGGGTGGCGACCTTCACCCCGGCGACGAGCACCTCGGCCTGGCTGCGGCAGCGCACCAGGTCGGGCGCCCGGGTGGCGCGCAGCGCGGCGAGGAACGGCTCGTAGAAGTCGACCACGTGACGGGTGGCGTCGAGGCCGAGCACCTCCAGCTCGGCCCGGACCCGCTCGGCACCGGTCATCTCCGGCAGCCCGCTGGGCTCGACGGACCCCGGGGCGTCGTCGAGGTCGAGGGCCAGCTGCATCGGCGACGCCACCACCGGCCGGGCGGCCTGCGACTGCCGGGCGGCCAGCGCCCGCACGTCGGGGCGCTGCACCGTGGTCAGCGACTCGCCGCTGGCAGCGGCCAGGGCGAGCTCGGCCTCCCGGGGGCGCGGCCGCGGGCCGGCGCGCCCACCGCCGTACGCCGGGATCGGCTGCCCGCCCGGTGCCCGCGGGCCACCGACCGGGACCACCGGTCGAGCTCGCCCACCTGCAGCAGCAGGTCGCGCCGGGTGAGCCGCCCCGGCCGGCCGGACGGCCCGGTGACCACCGAGCCGAGGACGTAGAGGTCGTCGAAGGCCCCGGTGAGCACCAGCCGCTCGACGACCGGCCGGGACACCCCCGCCCGGTGCCAGAAGTCGGCCAGCGACCCGTAGGGCCGGCCGGCCACGATGCGGGCCACCTCCGCCTCGGAGATGCCCTTGACCTCGGCCAGCGACAGCCGGATGCCGTAGTCGGCCGCCCGCCGCCAGCCGACGACCTGGTGATCATGAGACGCCGCGCCGGCCTCGCCCCGGCCGGTCGTCTCAAGATCGTCGCACGGCGGTCGACGCGCTCGACCCGGTAGACGGCGTCGGAGTGGTTCACGTCCAGCGGCAGCACCGCGATGCCGAACTGGCGGGCGTCGTCGAGGATCAGCCGCTTGGGGTACATGCCGGGGTCGTGGGTGAGCACCCCGGCGAGGAAGGCCGCCGGGTGGTGGGCCTTGAGCCAGGCGGACTGGTAGGTCGGCAGTGCGAACGCGGCCGCGTGGGCCTTGCAGAACCCGAACGACGCGAACGCCTTGAGGACCTCCCAGACCCGGTCGACGGTGGGCACGTCGTAGCCGCGGGCGTAGGCCAGCGGACGCAGCCACACCTCGACCTCGGGCTGGCCGTCGGGGGTGCCCAGCGCACGGCGCACCTCGTCGGCCTCGGCCAGCGTGCAGCCGGTGAACGTCGACACGATCTGCAGGACCTGCTCGTGGAAGACCACGACGCCGCAGGTCTCCTCCAGCGCGTAGCGCAGGTTCGTCGTGGAGGTACTCGGCCTCGGCCCAGCCCTGCCGGGCCCGCAGGAACGGCGTGACCATGTCGCTCTTGACCGGGCCGGGCCGGAACAGCGAGATGTCGGTGATGAGGTCGCCGAAGGTCTCCGGCGCGAACTTGCCGACCAGCTCGCGCTGCCCCGGCGACTCGATCTGGAACATGCCGAGGGTGCGGGTCGACTGGATCAGCGCGAACGTCTCGGGGTCGTCGAGCGGCACCTGGGTCTGGTCGTCCAGGTCGATGAGCGGGTCGTCGGGCGCGCCGTCGACCCGGCGGACCTCCTGGATCGCGTGCGCCATCGCCGACTGCATCCGGATGCCGAGGACGTCGAGCTTGAGCAGGCCGAGCTCCTCGACGTCGTCCTTGTCGAACTGGCTCATCGGGAAGCCCAGCCAGCTCGCCTCGACGGGGGTGCGGTCGAGCAGCGTGGTGTCGGAGAGCAGCACGCCGCACGGGTGCAGCGCGACGTGCCGCGGCAGCCCGTCGAGCCGGGCCACCAGCCGGAACAGCAGGTCGAGCTGGGACCCTGCCAGCCGCGAGGCCCGCAGCTCGGGCAGCTCGCGCAGCGCATCGTGCACGTCGCGGGCCCGGATGTGCGGGAACGCCTTGGCGATCTGGTCGATCTCGCCCGGCGGCATGCCGAGCGCGGCGCCGACGTCGCGGATCGCGTGCCGCACCCGGTAGGTGTCCATCATCGAGACGCAGGCGACCCGCTCGCCGCCGAACCGGTCGAGGATCTTCTCGTAGACCTCGGTGCGCCGGGCCGACTCGACGTCGACGTCGACGTCGGGCAGCGCCGCCCGCAACGGCGAGAGGAACCGCTCCATCAGCAGCCCGTGCCGGATCGGGTCGACCCCGGAGATGCCGAGCAGGTAGTTGACCAGGCTGCCGGCTCCCGAGCCGCGGGCCGCGACCCGCACCCCCATGTCGCGGATCAGGTCGACGACGTCGGCGACGGTGAGGAAGTACGACGGGTAGCCGAGCTTCTCGATGATGTCGAGCTCGTCGTCGAGCCGGTTCGGCGGACCTCCGGGGTGACGGCCATCGCCCGCCGGCCCAGCCCGGCCTCGCAGCGCTGCCGCAGCAGCACCTGGGCGGTCCGGACCGGGTCGCCGCGGCCGGTGCGGTCGCTGGACGCCCCGAGCACCTCGAGGTCGGGGAAGTGCACCTCGCCCATCCCGAGGTCGGCGCGCGGGTCGACGGCGCACCGGTCGGCCACCTGCCGGGTCGCGGCCAGCAGCCGGCGCGCCGCCCGGTCGTCCAGCCCAGCGGCCGAGGCGACCTCCTCGGCCACCTCGTGCATCTCCTTGCCGGACTTGAGGTAGCCCTCGGCGTTGACCCGGTCGACGTGCCGGGCGTCCAGCGCCACCAGCCGCCGGGAGGCGTCGAGCACGTCGACCGTCGGGGCGTCGGACCGGTCGGCGTAGCGCACCGCGTTGGTGAGCACCGCGGTGAGCCGCTCCTCGACCGCCAGGCCGAGCATCCGGGCGGCCCGCGGCCGGTCGTCCGGCCCGCGGTGCGAGACCACCTCGAGCAGCAGGTCGGTGGGGTCGACCATCTCCCGCCAGCGGGCCAGCACGGCGCGGGCGAGGTCCGGGCGGCGGACGGTGAGCGCCCGGCCGACCTCCGACCCGGGGCCGAGCAGCACCAGCAGGCCGCCACCGGCGGCGGTCGCGGCCCGGACGTGCTCGGCGACCAGGTCGACGGTGCTCACCGGCTTCCCGCGCTCGCCGCGCAGGTGGGTGGCCGACACCAGCCGGCACAGCGCCGCCCAGCCGGCCTTGTCGCGAGCCAGCAGGGTGACCCGCGGGTGCCGCGGGTCGACCGTCGCGCCGCCCTTGGCCGGCTGCTGCCGCCCGGCCGCTCCCCCGCGGGCGGCCCGCAGCGACGGGTGGACCATCGACGGCGGGGAGAGCAGCCCGGTGGGCTCCACCGCGAGGTCCACGCCGAGGACCGGCCGGACCCCGGCCGAGCGGGCCGCCCGGGCGAACTTCACCGCGCCGTAGACGCCGTCCCGGTCGGTGAGCGCGAGGGTGTCCATGCCGTGCGCGACGGCGCGCTCGACGAGCACGTGCGGGTGCGAGGCGCCGTAGCGCAGCGAGTAGCCGGACGCCACGTGGAGGTGGACGAAGGGGTCGCCGGAAGTGGTGGGCATGCGAGGGGTCGCTCGGTCTCGGTGGCGGTCAGCTGGCCCGGTCGGCCAGCTGAGGCAGGACCGGCTGGTGGGCGAGACCAAGCGTGGTCTCGACGAGGGCGAGGAAGGTCTGGGCGTCGCGCAGCAGGTCGTCGGCCTCGCGGGGGGCCACCGCCCGGGACAGGCCGGCCTCGGCAGCGGCCCGCTTGTCGGCCCCGGCGGCGAAGAACGCGGCCCACTCGGTGAGCTCGGGAGCCACCTGCGGCAGCATCGACCAGACGTTGCGGGGCCGCTTGGTGGCGGCCGGGCGGGTGCGCACCGCGAGCACCGCGGCGGCGGTGCGCAGCGCGGCGAGGTGCGCCGCGGCGTAGCGCTCGGTGGCGACCGTGGTGACCATCGCCGCGGCCAGGTCGTGGCGGGCAGTGGCCAGCAGGTCGTGGGCGGCGGCCACCACCGGTGGCCGGCGCTGCAGCGTCGTCATCGTCGGCACCCCTCAGTCCTGGGCCCGCAGCAGGGTCCAGCCGCCGGCGTCCCAGTCGAAGCAGAGGTCGTAGACCCCGGCGCCGTGGGCCCGGCCGGGGCTGGCCTCCACCCGCCAGACCTCGCGCTCGCCGGCCAGGGCGGTAGGTGACGGCCCGGCGGCCGCCCCTGCCCTCGCACCGGCCACCCCTGCACCGGCTGCTGCCGAACCGGTCGCCACGCTCTCCGGCTGCTGCCACCAGGCGCCGGTCTCGACCCAGCGCGCGAGGACCTCGCGCACCGCGTAGAACCGGCCCCGCCAGAGGAACTCGGCCGGGTCGTCGTCACGACGGCGCACCTCGACCGGATCGTCGTACCGCCGGCTCATCGGGCCTCCCGAAGGGTGTGGACCGGGCCCGCCCGGCACCGTGGGGGTCGAGTCCACGATGCCGGGCGGTCCACCCGTTGTCGAACAGGTGTTCGAACACGTCCTACAGTAGCCCCACCCTCGGACAGCGCGTCAAGCCTTTCCCCAGGCCGGTTAATCTCGGGCGGTGCCCACCCACCCGAGCGTCGCCCGCGTCACCGGGCGGCTGGCCGAGCTGGGCGTCGACGGCCAGGTCCGGACCCTCGACGACGCCGCCCGCACCGCCGCCCAGGCCGCGGCGCAGCTGGGGATCGAGGTCGCCCAGATCGCCAACTCCCTGGTGTTCGCCGCCGACGGAACCCCGCTGCTGGTGATGGCCTCCGGCGGCCACCGGGTCGACACCGCGAAGGTCGCGGCCCTCGTCGGGGCGAGCTCGGTCGACCGCGCGGACCCCGACTTCGTCCGGGCGCACACCGGCTTCGCCATCGGCGGGGTCGCACCGGTCGGTCACCCGGAGCCGCTGCGCACCCTCGTCGACACCGAGCTCGCGCGCTACGACGAGGTCTGGGCCGCGGCGGGCCATCCGCACACGGTCTTCCCCACGACGTACGCCGAGCTGCTCCGGATCACCGGCGGCACCGCGGCCGACGTCGGCGCCGACTGACGGGCCGGATGTCACCCGACGGTGCGGCCAGGCGTCTTCCTTGGTGGGACCGTCGACGGACGAGCACGCGGACAGGAGGCCGGGCATGCGCGACGCTGGCAGCGCCGCTGCCGAGTTCGACCTGTTCTACGGGCGGACTGCGGCGGGCATCCTGCGCCAGCTCGTGCTGCTGACCGGTGACCTGGGCGAGGCCGAGGACGTCACGGCCGAGGCGTTCGAACGAGCCTGGCTGCGCTGGTCGGAGGTCCGCGACTACGCCTCCCCCGAGGCCTGGGTCCGCACGACCGCCCGTCGCCTGGCGGTGAGCCGCTGGCGCCGGATGCGCAACGCGTCAGCCGCCTGGCTCCGCCACGGCCCACCGCCGAGCGCGCCGGAGCTCGAGCCCGAGCACGTGGCGCTGGTCTCGGCCCTGCGCCGGCTGCCCCAGCGGCAGCGGGTGGCGATCGTGCTGCACCACCTGGCCGACCTGTCGGTGCAGGAGGTGGCCGACGAGACGGGGGCCAGCGCGTCGGCCGTCAAGCAGCAGCTGGCCCGCGGCCGGGTCGCCCTCGCCGAGCTGCTGGCCGACGCCCCGCCCGAGCCGGACCTGAGCCCGGACCTGGCGACCCGGAAGGAGCACCCGTGACCGACGAGCTGACCGAGGTGCTGCACCACGGCGCCGAAGGGTTGCCACCCCCGCGGCACCAGCCGGCCGAGCTGCGCCACGACGCAGAGCACCGCCGCCGGGTCCGTCGCGCCACCGGCGGGAGCCTGGTGGCGCTCGCTGTCGTCGTGGTCGCCCTGGCGTCCGGCGTCGACGGGCGGGACGAGACCGCGCCACGCCCGGCGCCGGCGAGAACACCGACGCCCACCGCACCCGGCCCGACCGGGTCCGGCACCTTCGCCCTCGCCGACACAGGCGGTGCTCACCGGCAAGGAGTGGCACGACGTCACCGGCGGACCCGGCAGCCGGTCCGCGATCGACACCCGACAGGTCCACGCCTGCACGCCGGACCCACGGGCTCAGGGATCGCCGACCGAGACCCAGGCCGTCACCTACCGCGAGTCGCAGCGGCCAGGCACCCAGCTGAACGAGTACGTCATGCGGTACGCCGACGTGGCCGCCGCCGTGGACGCGTTCGCCGGGGTCTACAACAGGTTTGCCGGCTGCCAGGACCCGGCGTACGACGAGAGCTCGAGGTCGATACAGGGCTCTGTGCCGCAGGGCTTCCGGCTCCTGGCCGACGAGGAGTTCGTCACCGAGGAGCGGCTCGCGTCGGTCACCGACTCGTACTCCGGGTCGGGGCCGTTCGGCTACCAGCTCGCCGCCGCCCGCGACGACAACGTCGTGGTCGTCATCGAGTCCACCGGGTGGGGCGACCGGAGCATCCGCACCCTGGAGCTGGCCCTGGCGCGGGCCATCCCCGCCGAGCGCGCGCGGTGTGGCCCGATCTGCCGCTGACCCGAGCCCGACGGGCCCGCGACTCGGGCGGTTCTCCCCGGATCGGATGACGGCCCGAGCGCGCATGGTGGCCCGACGAGGTATCCGATCCGCCGGAACCGGGCCGCCGCGGGCCGACCAGGTATCCGATCCGCCGGGATCGGGCCGCCGCAGGACGCCGCAGGCCGCCCAGGTATCCGATCCGCCGGAACCGGGTCCGCCCTCACCCCGCCAGGTCGGACTCCGCGACCACCCGCAGCGCCTGGGCGGCGATGGTGAGGGCCGGGTTCACGGCAGCGGACGACGGGAAGAACCCGGCGTCCACGACCCACAGGTTCTCGACGTCCCAGCTGCGGCACCACGGGTCGAGCACGCTGGTCGCCGGGTCGGAGCCGCAGACGACCGTCCCGCACTGGTGGCTGTTCATGCTGATGTCGAAGTGCTGGGTGGCGACGACGTCGTAGCCGGCCGAGCGCAGCAGCCGCTTCGCCCGCCGGTGCAGCCGCCGGTGCGTCGAGCCGCCGACCGCCGTACGGGCTGTGGTGACCGCCCCGGACGGGCCGACCGTGACCCGGTTCTGCGGCGCGGGGAGGTCCTCGGCCATCACCAGCCACTCGACGCTGCGCGCCGCGACCCGGTCCAGCACGGCCAGCGGCACCTTCGTGGCCCAGCTCTTCATCATCACGCCCTGCACCTTGCCGATGAGCTGCAGCGACCCGAGCGGCCAGCCGTCGCCGCCGTCGGCGTACCAGTCGTTGACCGAGAGCGTCTTCTGGAACGTGACGTCGTTGCGCCGGTCGACGTCCACCGCGGCCAGGTGGGCGTTGTTGTGCATCATGAACCGTCGACCCACCTGGTCCGAGGAGTTCGCCAGCCCACGCGGGTGCCGGTCGTCGGCCGAGGCCAGCAGCAGCGCAGCCGAGCTCACCGCGCCGGCCGACAGCACGAAGCGTCCGCCGCGCACCTCGACCCGCCCGGCCGGCCCCTCGGCGACCAGGTGGTCGACCCGCCGCCCGGTGCGGTCGGTGACGATCCGCCGGACCCGTACGCCGGTCGCCAGCCGGACGTGCCCGGTCGCCAGCGCCGGGTCGACCGCGCAGGTCTCGGCATCGCTCTTGGCCCCGACGAAGCAGGGGAACCCGTCGCAGGTGCGGCAGCGCAGGCAGGTCCCCTCCGGACGTCGGTCGACACCCATGGCGTTGGAGCTCGGGTGCACGCCCTGCTCGCGCAGCCGGTCGGCCAGGTCCGCGACGTACGGCTCGTGGGGCAGCGCGGGGAACGGGAACGGCCCGCTCCGCCAGGGCTCGGTCGGGTCCTCCCCCGTGCTGCCGTGCACCCGGTAGACCCGCTCGGCCTCGGCGTAGTACGCCTCCAGGTCCCGGTACCCGAACGGCCACGCCGGCGAGGTGCCCTCGAGGTGCTCGACCGCGCCGAGGTCGCGCTCGCGCAGCCGCGGCAGGCTGGCGCCGTACACCTTGGTGCTGCCGCCGACGACGTGGTGCACGCCCGGGTGCGAACGGTCGGCCCGACCCGTCCCACCACGTCTCCGCCGGCTTGTAGCGGCGGTCGACGAAGACCGCCCGGGGCGACCAGTTCTCCGGCTCCCGGGGCAGCCGCTCACCGCGCTCCAGCAGCAGCACGTCGACGCCGCGCCGGGCCAGCGCGAGCGCCGTGGTGGCCCCGCCCATCCCCGACCCGATCACCACGACGGATGCCTGCACGCCCGTCATCCTGCCCCGCGACCGCCGCTCAGCGCTCGGCGAGGACGCCGCGCAGCAGGTCGAGGTCCTTGCTGATGACCGCGTCCGCGCCCACCTCGCGGGCCCGGGCCAGGGCGTCGGGGGTGTCGACGGTCCACGCCATCACCAGGTCGGTGCCGCGGTGCAGCTCGGTCACCAGCTGCGGGGTCAGCATCGACAGCCGCACCGACACCCCGTGGACCGGCCCGGCCGCCACCCGGGCCCGCAGCCGGCCGAGGCCGCGCCGGCTGCCGGCCGACAGCACCCGTTGCACCGGCACGTCGAAGGCGTCGAGCATCCACCAGCTCTTGGTGCACACCGTCAGCGACCGGCCGGGCGAGGTCTCGCGCAGCACCCGCGCGACCTTCGGCGCCAGTCGCGGGTGCACGCCCTTGAGGTCGATCATCAGCCGGTGGTCGTCGCCGAGGGCGGCGACCAGGTCGGCCAGCTCGAACCGGCCGTGCCGGCTCCGCGGGACGACGCCGTCCCGGTCCCACAGGAACGGCAGCCCGCCCATCGAACGGTGGTGCCGCACCTCGAGCCGGCCCCGGTAGGCGTGCACGTCGGCCTCGACCAGGTCGACCCCGGCGTCGAGGGCCTCCCGCAGGCCGGCCAGCGTGTTCCCCGAGCGGTGGGCGACGGCGAGCAGGGGGCGCGGCTCGGTCACTCCCGGAAACCTAGACGGCGGCGACCGGGCGCAGCCGGCGGACCGCGAAGCTCACGCCGCCCAGCAGCAGCGCGGGCACCCAGGCGAGCAGGGCGCTCAGCGCGACCGCGCCCAGCGCCGCCTGCCAGGTGACGCCGAGGGAGGCCAGGCCCACGACCAGGGCGCCCTCCCGGGGGCTCGCGCCGTTGACGCCGGGCAGGATGCCCGCCACCTGGCTCGCCCCGAACACGCCGAGCAGGGCCATCGGGTGCACCTGCTCGCCCATCGCGGCCACCGTGCCGATGAGCAGGCCCATGATCGTCAGCTGGTAGGCCACCGAGATGAGGACGCCGCGCACCACGACCGAGGCGGGAGGCATCGGCCGGCCGGCGAGCATCCCGGGCCGCACCCGGCGTACGACGAGAGCGGCCAGCAGGACGGCCAGCGCGATCGCGATGCCGGCCACCAGGACCCGGCGCGGCAGCGCGGCGCCCGACACGAGCACGAACGCGGTGAGGCCCAACGCCGCCACCAGCCGGTCGAGGGCGACCTCGGTGACGGCGGACGGCCGGTTCATGCCGGTGTGCTGCAGCTTGTGCATGCGCCACAGGTCGGCGCCCAGGTGGGCCGGGGACGCGAGGCCGAGCAGCTCGCTCTCGGCGTAGACCCGCAGGTGCCAGCGCCGGTTGCGCCCGCTGCAGGACAGGGCGTGCCAGCGCAAGGGGCACAGGAGGTACTTGCCCACGACCCACGGCAGGAGGCCGATCAGCGCCGGCTGCCAGGACGCGTGCGGGACGCGGTCCATGCTCCACACCGAGACGGTCAGCGCGACGAGCAGCCCGACGGTCATCGCCCAGCGGGCGGCGCGAGCCTTCGCAGACCGGGCGACAGCCCGGCCGTCAGCAGGCTCGGTCACGGCGCAGGGGGCGGTCCGAGTGATCGGATCGGTCACAGTGCGGCTCCCGTTGGTACCACGGCCGGGGTGCAGGCCCCGTCGGCGAGTTGCATTCGTCCATACCCACGTCGGCCCCGGGCGTATGCATCTTGACCCTCGTAGGGTGTCCGGAGTGGACCCGGAGCCAAATCTGGTGACGATGCACCTCTGGGGACTACCGGGCCGGCGGGTGCCGCTGGCCCTGCTGCGGATGGCCGGCGACCGGCGGCCGCTGCGCCGGACCCCGGGTCTGCGGTTCGCCAAGCTGCTCGGCACCGGCAACGGCCGCACGTTCACGGTGCGCGACGCCGACCCGCTGCACTGGGGGCTGCTCGCGACCTGGGCGACCGCCGACGACGCAGCCGCCTTCGAGGCCGGGCCGGTGGCGCGCGGCTGGGGCCGGATCGCCACCGAACGGCTCCGGCTGGACCTGCGGCCGCTCGCCAGCCGGGGCTGCTGGGCCGGACGGCAGCCGTTCGGTGACCCGGTCCCGACCCGGTTCGACGGACCGGTGGCGGCGGTCACCCGGGCCCGGATCGTCACCCGCCGGGCAGCGACGTTCTGGCGCTCGGTGCCGCCGGTGTCGGCCGACCTGCGGCAGGTCGACGGGCTCCGGCTGGCGGTGGGCATCGGTGAGGCCCCGGTCGGCCTGCAGGGCACCTTCAGCCTCTGGGACTCCCCCGCGGCGGTCACCGCGTTCGCGCACCGGCGGGCGCCGCACGTCGAGGCGATCCGCCGGACCGCCGAGCTCGGGTGGTACGCCGAGGAGCTGTTCGCCCGGTTCGCGGTCCTCGACGTGGCGGGCACCTTCGCCGGCCGCACGCCGTGACCGTGCCGCCCTGCGACCGGGCGCACACAAGATCGTTCGCGACGTTCGTGGGAGACACGCCGCGCGTGTCGTCCCGCAAACGTCGCGAACGATCTTGTGCCACTGGGGTGCGGAGCGGCGGGCGGCGAGCCACTACCTAGACTCCCGGGGTGGCTGACCGGGACGTCGTCGTCGTCGGCAGCGGCCACAACGCGCTGGTCGCCGCGTGCTACCTGGCCAGGGCCGGGCTCGACGTCGAGGTGGTCGAGCGCGACACCGTGCTGGGCGGCGCGGTCTCGACCGTCGAGCGCTGGCCGGGGTACGCCGTCGACCGGGGCTCCAGCGCGCACATCATGGTGCGGCACACCGGCATCGTCGAGGACCTGCGCCTCGACCAGTGCGGCCTGCGCTACCTCGACATGGACCCGTGGGGGTTCGCGCCCTTCGGCACCGGCGACGACCAGCGGGCGCTGACGTTCCACGTCGACCTCGACGCCACCTGTACGTCGATCGCTGCCCTCTGCGGCGAACGCGACGCCGAGGCCTACCGCAGCTTCGCCCTCGACTGGTCGGCCCGCAACGCCGCCGTGTTCGACGCCTTCCAGGACGTGCCGACCGCCGGCCGGCTGGGCCGGCACCTCTGGGGCGCCGGCAAGGCCGCCGACGTCGGCGGGCTGGAGATGTCGCGACAGTTCCTGCAGCCGGCCGACCAGCTTCTCGACGAGCACTTCACCGACGAGCGCCTGAAGACCGCGCTGGCCTGGCTCGGCGCGCAGTCCGGACCGCCCGGGCACGAGGTCGCCACCGCCGACCTGGTCGGCTGGAACATGCTGATGCACCGCCGGGCACCCGGCCGGGCGGTCGGCGGCAGCGGTGCGCTCACGACCGCGCTGGCCGAGCGGCTGCGCCGGCTGGGCGGCACGGTCCGGCTCGGTGACGGTGCCGCGAGCATCGCCCGCTCCGGCGACCGGGTGACCGGCGTCGTCACCGACGGCGGCGAGCGGCTCACCGCGCGCACCGTCGTCGCCGGCTGCCACGTCCTCACCACCCTCGAGCTGCTCGGCGACGAGACGCTGCTGGCGCGCGCGACCTCGGCGGTCCGGGTCGGCAACGGCATCGGCCTGGTGGTGCGGCTCGGCACCACCGGGCTGCCGCGCTATCCCTCGGCGGCAGGCTCGTCGGCGTACAGCGCGATGCAGCTGCTGGCCCCCAGCCGCACCCACCTGCGGGCGGCGCACGGCGAGTTCGTCGCCGGCCGGCCGCCGACCGAGCCGGCCGCGCTCGTCATGACGCCGAGCGCGCTGGACCCGACGATCGCTCCGGCCGGCCGGCACAACGTGAGCGTCTGGGCGCAGTGGCATCCCTACGCGCTGTCGACCGGTGAGCACTGGGACGACATCGCCGACCGCGAGGCCGACAAGGTCCTGGCGCAGGTCGAGCGGGCCGCGCCGGGCTTCACCGGCACGATCGAGCACCGGCACGTGCAGACGCCGCTCGACCTCGAGCGCGAGCTGGGGCTGCTGCGCGGCAACGTGATGCACGTCGAGATGGGCCTGGACTCGATGTTCGCCTACCGGCCGCTGCCCGAGCTGGCGGGCTACCGTACGCCGGTGCGCGGCCTGTTCCTCACCGGTGCCTCCACCCACCCGGGAGGCGGCGTGTTCGGGGCGTCCGGCCGGACCGCGGCGCGGGTCGTGCTGCGCGAGCGGCGCCGCCGGTGAGCGCCGTCGCGTACGGCGTGCGCAGCCGGCAGCCGTCCGGTGTCGCGGTCGCGGTGCCGTGGCTGCTGCTGGGCACCACGGTGGGGCTCGAGATCGCCTACCCGCTGGTCGACGGAGCGTGGCTGGGCCGCGTCACCGTCGCGACCGTGGTGCTCTTCGCCGCGACCTGCGTCGTCCACGCGGCGGTGCACCGCGGGCCCGGCTGGGCGCTGCGGCTGCTGGTGCTCACGGCGGGCTTCGGGCTGGCGGTCGAGGCGGTCGGGGTGCGCACCGGGCTGCCGTTCGGCGACTACTCCTACACCGACTCGCTCGGCCCGAGGGTGCTCGACGTGCCCGTGGTCGTGCCGCTGGCCTGGACGATGATGGCCTACCCGGTGCTGCTCGCGGCCCGACGCCTGACCCGGCGGTGGGTGGTGCTCGTCGGCGCGTTCGGCCTGGCGGCCTGGGACGTCTGCCTCGACCCGCAGATGGTCGGCGACGGCCACTGGACCTGGGCCGACCCGACACCTGCACTGCCGGGCGTGCCCGGCATCCCGCTGACCAACTACGCCGGCTGGCTGCTGGCCGGTGGGCTGCTGATGCTGCTGCTGAGCGCGGCACTGCCCGGGCAGCCGCCGGCCGACGAGTCGGTGCCCGCGGTGCTGCTGGTCTGGACCTGGCTGGGGTACGTGATCGGCAACGTGTTCTGGTTCGGGACCGACTCGGTGGCGCTGGTCGGCGGCATCCTGCTGGGGCTCCTGGTCGTGCCCTACGCGTGGACGCTGTGGCAGTCGCGACCGTGACCCGGGTGCTCACCCGGGTCGGCGCCGGCCTGGCCGTCGCGGGCACCGTGCACGCCGCGTGGAACCTGCACCGGCTGCGGGTCCCGCCGGCCGACCCGCCGCCGGTGGCCGAGCCGGTCGCGGTGCTGCTGCCGGTGCGCGACGAGGCACTGCGGGTCGAGGCGTGCCTGCGCAGCCTGCTGGCCCAGACCGGGGTGCGCGACCTGCGGGTGCTGGTGCTCGACGACGGCTCGACCGACGGCACCGCCGAGGTCGTACGCCGGGTGGCCGGCGCCGACGACCGGGTACGGCTGCTCACCGGCAGCGACCTGCCCGACGGGTGGTGGGGAAAGCCGTGGGCCTGCCACCAGCTGGCCGGGCAGGCGGCCGACGCGGCGGTGCTGGTGTTCGTCGATGCCGACGTGGTGCTGCAGCCGCACGCGCTGGCAGCGGCGGTGGCGCTGCTGCGGTGGAGCGGCCTCGACCTCGTCTCGCCGTACCCGCGCCAGGTGGCGGTCGGCCTCGCCGAGCGGCTGGTGCAGCCGCTGCTGCAGTGGTCCTGGCTGACCCTGGTGCCGCTGCGGGTGGCCGAGCGGTCGCCGCGGGAGTCGCTCGCCGTGGCCAACGGCCAGCTGATCGTCGTGGACGCCGCGGCGTACCGGCGGGCCGGCGGCCACCGCAGCGGTGCGCGCCGAGATGCTCGAGGACGTCGGGCTGCTGCGCGCGGTGAAGCGGGCCGGGGGGCGCGGCTCGGTCGTGGACGGCACCGGGCTGGCGTCCTGCCGGATGTACGAGGGCTGGGCCGACCTGCGGCAGGGCTACGGCAAGTCGCTGTGGTCGGCGTTCGGGTCACCGGCCGGGGCGGCCGCCGTGGTGGGTGCGCTGGGCGTCGCCTACCTGCTGCCGCCGGTGGCAGCGCTGCGCGGGTCACGGGCCGGGCTGCTGGGGTACGCCGCGGGAGTGGCCGGCCGGGCGCTGGCTGCCCGGCGTACCGGCTCGAGGGTCTGGCCGGACAGCCTCGCCCACCCGGCGTCGGTGGCGACCTTCGGCTGGCTGGTGGCGTCGTCGCTGCGCCGGCACCGCGCGGGCACCCTGACCGCCCGCGGCCGGCGGCTGCCCGGCGCCTGAGCCGGGTCGGCACCGGTAGCGTCGCGGGGCATGACGACGCGCGCAGCTGTCGGGATGTGCTTCGACCGGACCTTTCCGCCGGACCTCGTCCTGGAGATGGCCCGCCGGCTCGAGGACGGCGGCGCCGACCAGCTGTGGGTCATCGAGGACTGCTTCTTCACCGCGGGACCCAGCCTGGCCGCCGCGGCGCTGGCGGTGACCGAGCGGCTGCAGGTCGGCGTCGGCATCCTGCCCGCGGTGGCCCGCAACCCGGCCGTCACCGCGATGGAGTTCGCCACCCTCTGCGGCCTCGGGCCGGGACGGCTGCTGCCGGGCATCGGGCACGGCGTGCAGGACTGGATGGGCCGGATGGGCGCGCGGACGCCGTCGCCGCTGACCACCCTGGAGGAGGTCATCGGCACCGTGACCCGGCTGCTGGCCGGCGAGACCGTGACGTTCCACGGCCGCGAGGTGCACCTGGACGAGGTCGCCCTCGACCGGCCGCCTGTCCCCGCACCGCCGGTGCTGGCAGGGGTGATGGGTCCCAGGTCGCTGGAGCTGGCCGGTCGGGTGGCCGGCGGCATCGTGCTCGCCGACCCCGCCTGCCCGACGTACGTCCGGCTGGCCCTCGACCAGGCCGGGCACCCGGACCCCTTCCACGTCGCCGTCTTCGCGCCGATCTGCGTCACGTCCGACCGCGCGAGCGCCCACGAGCTGATGGCGCCCTGGGTGGCCGGGCGGCTCGACGAATCGACCCCCGGCATGCAGGCGCTGCCGTTCTTCGACGACCTGCTGGCGCGCTACCGCGACCGCGGGGTGTCCGCCGTGGCCGGCATGCCCGACGACTGGTGGGCCGAGCTCGGCCCCATCGGCACGCTCGACGACGCGGCGGCCCACCTGGTCGCCCTCGAGGAGGCCGGTGCGCACAGCATCGGGCTGTTCCCCGCGGCCGAGGTCGAGGTGGCCCGCTCGCAGGTCGACGACGTCCTGGCGCTGGCCCGCCGGTAGAAACGCGGTCGATCCCCCGACTGCCCGCCGCTAGCGTCCCGGCATGGCGACCACCGCGGCAGCACCGACCGCCGAGACCGTGCGCGAGCGGCTGCGGCCGATGCTCGCCGGGCGACCGGTCGTGCTCACCGGTGGGCCGCTCGTCAGCGCCACCCGGACCGTGGGCCTGCTCGCCGAGCTGTCCGGCCGTCGGCCGTTCGTGCTGGCCTTCGGCGTCGGCACCGGCACGCCACCCGAGGCCGAGGCCGCCGTCGTCCACGTGCTGCCCGCCGAGGGCGCCGACCTCATGGCGTCGGTCCGGGCGACCACTGCCCGGCTCGCGGACCTGCCGGGCGACGCGCTGGCCGCGCTGGACGCCTACGACCCGCACCGCGAGGCGGTCGTGCTCGCCGGCTCGTTCTGCACCCAGCGCGAGGTGGCCGGGCGCACCGTCCTCGACGGCCGGCTCCCGGAGTGGGAGGCGCTCGAGGACAAGGTCGCGGTCGACGCGCTGTGGGACGACGTCGGGGTGCGCCGGTCCCCGGTGCGGGTCGTCCCCGCGACGTACGGCGAGCTGGCCGCCGCCGCGGCCGCGCTGGACGCAGGCGCCGGAACGGTCTGGTCCGGCGACGCCCGCGAAGGGTTCAACGGCGGCGCCGAGTACGTGCGCTGGGTCCGCAGCGAGGCCGATGGCCGCGCGGCGCAGGCGTTCTTCGCCGCGCACTGCGACCGGGTGCGGGTGATGCCGTTCCTGGAGGGCATCCCCTGCTCGGTGCACGGGTTCGTGCTCCCCGACGGCGTCGCCGCGCTGCGCCCGGTGGAGATGGTGGTGCTGCGGTCCGCGGGCCCGCCGCCGGCCTTCGTGTACGCCGGGATCTCGACGTACTGGGACCCGCCCGACCCCGACCGCGAGGAGATGCGCGAGGTCGCCCGACGGGTCGCCGTCAGCCTGCGGGACCGGCACGGCTACCGGGGCGGGTTCGGCGTCGACGGGGTGCTGACGGCCGAGGGCTTCCTGCCGACCGAGCTGAACAGCCGCTTCTCCGGCGGGCTCGGGGCGATCGGGAAGGGGCTGCCGGACCTCCCCCTCGACCTGGTGCAGGCCGCGCTGGTCAGCGGGCACGACCCGGGCCTCACGGCGACCGAGTTCGAGGAGCTGCTCGTCACCGCTGCCGACCAGCACCGATGGGGCGGTGGCGGCCGGGTCGTCACGACGGTGCGGATGACCGAGACCGACAGCCGCCCGGTGGTCATCGCGGACGGCACCGTGCGACTGGCCCGGGAGGGTGAGCAGCCGGACGGTGACCTGATGCTGGGTCCGCACGCCGCCGGCGGGTACCTGGCGTTCCAGCCGCTGCCGGAGCGGCTGCCGGTGGGCCGGTCGATCGCCCCCGAGCTGGCGTCCGCGCTGGCCCTGGCCGACGAGCTGTGGGGCATCGGCCTCGGCGCGACCGAGGTCGCCCGGCCCGTCGGCGCACCCCACTAGCGTCTCGCCCCATCGACCCGAGGAGGACGTCAGATGGCCTGCCGACTGACCGAGATCGTCATCGACTGCCAGGACCACCAACGGCTGGGCACCTTCTGGGCCGGGGTGCTCGGCTACGAGGTGACCGAGACCGCCGACGGCCCGGACAACTGGTACCACGAGCTGACCGGACCGGCCGGCTCCGGGCCGACCGTGCTGGTGCTGCGCACCCCGGACGGGCCGAAGACGAGCAAGAACCGGCTGCACCTCGACGTCAACGCCACCGACCGCGACCAGGACGCCGAGGTGGAGCGCATCCTGGCCCTCGGCGCCACCCGCGTCGACATCGGGCAGGGCGAGCAGAGCTGGGTGGTGCTCGCCGACCCGGAGGGCAACGAGTTCTGCGTGCTGCGCTCCCGGGTCGACCCGCTCTCCTGACCGCTAGGGCGTCCCGAACCAGCTCAGCGTGCGGCCCATCAGGTCCGCCTTCTGCGCCGCCGTCCCGTAGGCCTCGAACGGGAAGGCCAGGAACGCCACCTTGTAGCTGCCGGCGAACGTCAGCGCGTCGGTCGCGCTGGTGCCGTCGGTGAACGCCGGGGTCGCCCCGCCGTTCGGCGTGATCTGGTCCTCGAAGGTGGCGCCGAGGACGGTGTGGTCCAGCGGCACGGTGCCGATCCCGTCCGTCACCGGGTTGCCGGCCACGCCGGTGACCGACGCGGTCGCCTTGTCGTTCTGGACCTCGCTGCCGTCCCAGGTGATGTGCAGGTAGTCATGGACGAACGCCGTCGTCCCGGCTGCCTGGTCGAGGATGTCCTGGCCGGACATCAGCAGCCGGCCGCCGCCGTCCAGGAACGCGGTCAGCTCACGCTCGTAGCCGAGCAGTGGTGCCGGGTAGGCGTTGCCGGTGTACCAGACCACGTTCTTGTGGGCGTTGAGGTAGCCGCCCGGCAGCGCCGGGTTGGCCTTCAGGTCCCAGGTGGCGAAGGACGCCCCGACCGTTGTGAGCGCGGCCTTGTAGTAGGCCGAGGTGTCCGGGCCGTCCAGGTCCTCGTCCACCAGCAACGTGTCGGTGGTAGCGGCGTACGTGTGCATCACCGCGGTACCGGACACCGACGGGTCGGCCACCGACGTCGCGGTCAGGGTCGTGTCCGACACCTGTCCCTCGGTCGCGGTCGTGGGGACGTCCACCTTGACGCACACGTCCGCCGAGGCGCCGGCCGAGAGACTCGCGGTGGTCGAGAGCGGGGTGGTGCAGGAGGCGTCCAGGACGCTGGCGGCCCAGGCTCCCGTCGTGGAGAGCCCGAAGCTGTCGCTCTGGAACCCGTCGTTCGTGACGTGCACCCGGTAGGTGACCGAGCTGCCCGCCTTGGCGCCGCCGGCCTGGTCTGCCGGGTCGAGGCTGACGGCGTGCGCCGGAGCGATCGGCGTGACGTGCGGGCTGCCGGTCGTCCCGAAGCCGCCCGCAGCCGTCACGGTGAGGCCGTCGTCCACGATCCTCGTCAGCCCCGACGCGGACGGGACGATCCGCACCGAGAAGTGCAGCGTCAGCGTGCCGCCCGGCCGGCACCGTCCGGCCGGTCCACTGCACGGTCGTCGACTTCTTCCGGCCTCCGTCGCGCACCGCTGCGACGGTCGTCTTGGCCGGGATCGGGTCGGTCACGGTGACGTCGGTGGCGTCGGCGTTGCCCACGTTGCGCACCGTGACCGTGTAGTCGATGGTGCTGCCCGGTCCGACCGGCACTCCGGTGTCGGCCTTCGACACGATCAGCGCCGGCGCCTTGGCGCTGTCCGCGATCGTGTACGCGCCGCGACCGTGGGTGCCGTCGAGGAGCAGCCGCCGGCTGGAGTCGAAGTCCAGCTGCCAGGTCGCGACCTTGGGCATCCCTGTGCCGAGGCTGCGCCACGAGCTGCCGCCGTCGGTGGTGACGAAGGTGCCCACGTCGGTGCCTGCGTACAGCGTCTTCGGGTACGCCGGGTCGAGCACGACCGAGTTGGTCGGCACGTCCGGCAGCCCGTTGCTCACGTCGGTCCAGGTCGCTCCGCCGTTCGACGTCTTGAAGACGTGGCCCGTGTTGCCCGGCGTCGCCGCGCTGAACCCGGCGTACGACAGGTAGGCGATCCGCCAGTTCGAGCGGTCCACGGCGATCTGGGTGACCGGGCGGTTCGGCAGGTTGCTGCGGGTCACGTCGGTCCACGACGTCTTGGCCTCGTCGACCGGTGCGGTCACGGCGTGCTCGTTGACGAACACCTTGCCGTCGTCGGACCCGGTGTAGACCGCGTCACCACCGTCGGCCACACCGACGGCGCTGATGAAGCAGCCGCGGGCACCGTTGGGTGCGGTCCCGGTGCAGCCGGTCGTCAGGTCGGGGCTGATCGCGTCCCAGTGCACGTCGCCGCCGACGGCGGCCTCGGCGTTGTCGGTGCGGTACAGCCGGTAGGTGCCGAGGAACAGCTGGTTCGGGTTGGACTTGTTCATGACCCACGGCACGTAGAACTCGGCCCGGTCGGTCAGGTCGATGCCCCCGTCGATCATCTCGTTGCCGAAGAACGAGTTCACGGTGCTGGGCGTGAACCGGTAGGGCGAGATGGCGAAGTAGGTGCCGAACACGTAGCCCTCGTTGGTCGGGTCGACGAGCACCTGGCCGCCGTCACCGCTGGGCTGGTCGAACCAGCGGTCGTTCACCGTGGACTTGCGCTGGGTGCCGTTGTCCTGGGTGCCTCCCCAGTAGCGGCCGGCCACCGTGGGCACCGTCGCGGCGCTGACGAACTGCGCGATCCGGAGTCCGGTGGAGTGCACCAGCGCGCCCGTGGCCGGGTCGACCTGGCCGTTGAGGTTCTCCCAGTCGGTCGTCGTCAGCGAGGAGCCGGGAACCAGCCGGCCACCCTGGTTGTGCGACTGCCACACCCCGCCGTCGTTGCCGATGACGATGTGCTTGTGGTCGCTCGGGTCGTAGGCGAAGGCGTGGAAGTCCGGGTGCAGGTCGAGACCGAGGGTCTGCCAGGTCGCGCCGCCGTCGCGGCTGCGGTAGATGCCGCCGCGGCCGGGCGACTGGTCGTAGCCGTAGGAGCCCTCGACGTAGACGGTGTTGGGGTCGGTCGGGTCCGGCGCGAGCACGTTGTCGTAGAAGCACTGGGTGGTGCAGTAGTCCAGGATGCTGTCCGGGTTGCTCGCCGCGCCGCCGGTGCCGGTCTGGGTCCAGGTGGCGCCCTCGTCGACGGTCTTGAAGACCCGGGAGGCGTGGTAGCCGGACGCGTCGGTCCAGTCGAAGCCGGTGTAGACCGTCGAGCTCGCGTCACCGGCGGGGTGCGAGATGCCGAGGGAGAACCGGGTGGCGCCGGCGACGAAGTTGCCGTCCGGCAGACCGGTCATCACCGGCGTCCAGGTCGCACCGGCGTCGGCGGACCGGTAGATCTTGTCGCCCCAGAACGAGGCCCACAGGACGTTGGAGTGCAGCGGGTCCATCACCAGGTCGGTGGCTCCGGCGAACTCGTTGGTGGTGGTCTTGCGACCGACCCAGCTCGCGCCGCCGTCCGTCGACTCGTAGATGCCGTAGGGCTGCGAGCTCGGCGGGGTGGTGCGGCGGGCGCCGCCGCGGCCGCGCAGGGTCGCGAGGTAGAGGTGGTCGGCGTCCGCGGGGTCGACGACGATGTCCGACGACGACATGCCCTGGAAGAACGTCCCGGAGACGTGCGACCAGGTCAGTCCGCCGTCGTCCGACCGGTAGACGCCGTCGCCGTAGTAGGAGTCGCCGGAGAGCGCACCCTCACCGCTGCCGAGGTAGACGATCTTGTCGTCGGACGGGGCGACCGCGAGCGCTCCGACCGCCTGGGTGTCCAGGTCCTTCGTGCGCGGCGTCCACGTCCTGGCGGCCGCGTCGTAGGTCCACACGCCGCCCTGGGCGGCACCGAGGATGATCGAACCGTCGTTGCGCACCGCGAGAGCGCCGATGCGGCCGGAGACGGCCTGCAGCGAGTTCGTCGTGCGGCCCACCTGGACGCTCGGGTCCGGACCGACGCTGGACCAGGCGCCGCCCACGGTGCCGGCTGCACCCTTCGAGCTCACCCGGTCGAGCTGGTCCGACGCCTTGATGCCCTTGCGGCGCAGCTGGGCCGCGGTCTGCAGCGAGATGGGCTGGTCGCCGGAGAGCAGCCGGGACTCGAAGTAGGCGTCGCGCAGCTTGTCGAAGTTCCCGACCTCGTCCACCCCGTTGAACTCGTCGGCGATCTCGCCCTTCGGGTGCAGCAGCACCGGGGTGTCGTCGCCTCCCGTCGCGGCGACCCCGGAGGTTGCGCCGGTGGCGGCGACCAGCGGAGCGATCAGCGCGGCTGCGGCGAGCGCGGCGAAGCGGTGGGAACGGCGACGCACCATCGAGGTACTCCCGGGGGCAGGGGTCGTGCCCAGAACGGTGGCGACGCCATCGGAAGGAACGGCCGGGTGACAAGCGGTGATACTGCGCCCGATGTCCGTACATGCGCAAGAGCCACTTCGCGCCAGTTTCAGCCGACCGTCACCGTCGTGGACGGCCAGCCGGTGGCACCCGACGGGAACGGCATCTGCTGCCGGCCCGGCTGCGTCACCCCGGTGTCGTCGGTCGCCCGGGCCTCCAGGGTGTGGCTGCCGGGCTTCGCGTCCCACTCCCAGACCCACTGCCGCCAGGTGTCCGCGCGACGGCACCTCGGCGAGCCGCGCGACCTGCCACGGGCCGCGGTCGACGCGCACCTCGACCTTGGCGATGCCGCGGTGCTGCGCCCAGGCGACACCGGCCACCGCGACCCGCCCGGCCAGGATCCCGGCGAACGGCCGAGGCGTGTCGATGCGGGACGCCGTCCTGATCGGCGCCTTCGCCACCCACCCCCGCTCCACCCAGTACGCCGTCTCCTTGTCGAACCGGGTGAGCTCGAGGTCGACGACCCACTTGGTGGCCGAGACGTAGCCGTAGAGCCCGGGCACCACCATCCGCACCGGGAAGCCGTGCTCCGCGGGCAACGGCTCGCCGTTCATGCCGACCGCCAGCATGCGCGTCCCGGCCGTCCATCACCACCGCGGTCGGCGTCCCGATCGTCATGCCGTCGGTCGACCGGCTGAGGATCATGTCGGCGTCCGGGTGCACCCCGGCCTCGGTCAGGACGTCGGCGAGCGGCGCGCCGAGCCAGCGGGCGTTGCCGACGAGGTCGCCGCCGACCTCGTTCGAGACGCAGGTCAGGGTGATGTCGCGCTCCACGAGGTCCCGCGCCAGCAGCTGCCGGAAGTCGAGCTCGACCTCCCGGTCGACCATCCCGTGCACCCGCAGCCGCCAGTCCTGCGACGAGACCTGCGGCACCACCAGCGCGGTGTCGATGCGGTAGAAGTCCTGGGTCGGGGTGGTGAACGGGCTGAGGCCCGGCACCGCGAGGTCGGTCCCGGCCGCCACCGCCGCCGGTGTCGCAGGAGCCGGCAGGTCGATCGCGGCCCGCTCGGCGGCGACGTCGGCACGCCGGCTGCGCAGCACCCGGCCGGCGACCCCGACGGCGAGCGCCCCGGCGCCGACCCACACGGCGGTGACCAGCAGCTGCCGCCGGCGCTCGTCTGCCGGTGCCTCGCCCTGGGGCGACAACGGCCGCAGCAGCAGGATCAGCACGACGCACCCGACGAACGCCCCGACCAGCGAGGGGAACGGGTCCAGCGGCTCGGCCTCGGGCCGGGTGTAGGCAGCGGTGGCTCCCACCAGGCCGAGCACCACCACGCCGGCGAGCCCCACCCCGCGGTAGCGCACCGCGATGGCGCCGGTCACCAGCGCCAGCAGCACGAGCAGCACGAGGATCGTGCCCTTGAGCACGAGCTTGTCGTTCGTGCCGAAGCTCCGCACCGCGAACTCACGCAGCCAGGTCGGGGTGGCGTCGATGACGCTGCCCCCGATCGCGACCACCGGGGAGGCCTCCGGGCGCAGCGCGGCCGCCGCCAGCTCGGCCGCGGCGAGGGCGGCCAGCGCGGCGAGCAGCCCGGCGAGCGCGCCGAGCAGCGGACGCCTCCTGAGGGCGGTCGGCGGCGTGGTCACACCTCATGTTCGCCGCTGCGAGCCCGTGCGGTGGGCATCCGGACGACTTTTCGTAGGGTCTGCCCGTGGCGCGGGTCGTGGTGGTGGGTGCCGGCATGGCCGGGCTCGCGGTCGCCGCGCGCCTCGCCGCGCTCGGGCACGAGGTGGTCGTCTGCGAGCAGGCCGAGACCTGGGGCGGCAAGCTGGGCACCTTCAGCCGCGACGGGTTCACCTTCGACACCGGGCCCTCGCTGCTGACCCTCCCCGACGTCTACCGGGACCTGTTCCTGGCGACCGGCCGCCCGCTCGAGGAGTGCGCTCGACCTGGTGCCCGTCGACCCGGTGGCCCGCTACCGGTTCCCCGCCGTCGGTGGGCACGACGTGACCTGGCTCGACCTGCCCGACGCCTCGCCGACCCGGCTGCGGGCAGCCCTCGACGAGGCTCTCGGCCCCGGGGCCGGCGCCGACTGGGAGCGCTTCCTCGACCGGGCCCGCGACATCTGGCAGGTGACGAGGGAGCCGTTCCTCGAGTCGCCGCTGACCGGCCCGCGCGACCTGCTGCGCCTTGCCCGGCGTACGTCGGACATCCGCACCGTGGCGCCCTGGCAGACGCTGCGCGGGCTGGGGCAGCAGTACCTCCGCGACCCGCGGCTGCGGATGCTCCTCGACCGCTACGCGACCTACACCGGGTCGGACCCGCGCCGCGCGCCGGCGGCGCTGGCCGTGGTGCCCTACGTCGAGCAGACCTTCGGCGCCTGGTACGTCCCCGGCGGGCTGCGCCGGCTCGGAGAGGCGGTGCTCGCGCGCGCCGTGGAGTGCGGCGCCCGGCTGCGCACCGGTGCCGCCGTCACCGAGGTCCTCGTCGAGGGCGGTCGGGCGCGCGGGCGTGCTGCTGGCCGACGGCGAGCGGTTGGCGGCGGACGTCGTCGTCGCCAACGCCGACGCCGCTCACCTCTACGGCGACCTGCTGCCCCCGTCGGTCGGGCGGCCGGGCCCGGCGCCGGCTGGCCCGCGGTACGCCGTCGCTGTCCGGGTTCGTCCTGCTGCTGGCGCTGCGCGGCCGCACCCCGGCGCTGGCGCACCACACGGTGCTGTTCCCGGACGACTACGACGCGGAGTTCGACGCGGTCTTCGGCCGGCGGGGTGCGCCGGCCCGGCCGGTCGACGACCCGACGGTGTACGTCAGCGCACCCGACGACCCGCGCTGCGGCCGGACGACGACCACGAGGCCTGGTTCGTGCTGGTGAACGCGCCGCGCCACGGCAGCGGCCCGGGAGCGGTGGACTGGGACGCGGCCGGCCTGGCGCGAGTCCTACGCCGACCGGGTGCTGGCGGTGCTGGCCGCCCGCGGGCTGGACGTCCGCGACCGGCTGCTGTGGCGGGAGGTGCGCACCCCGGCCGACCTCGAGCGCGCCACTCGCGCTCCCGGCGGCGCGATCTACGGCACGTCGTCCAACGGCGCGCGGGCGGCCTTCCTGCGGCCGGCCAACGCCTCGCCGGTGCCCGGCCTGTTCCTCGCGGGCGGCTCGGCCCACCCCGGCGGCGGCCTGCCGCTGGTGGGACTGTCGGCCGCCATCGTCGCCGAGCTGGTGGGCCCGGCGGCCGGGGGCTGACGCTCAGCGCAGCCGGCGCCGCACCACCACGGCCAGCTGGCTGAACCCGACCACGCCGAGACCGACCCAGGCCCACGCGCCCAGGGTCGGCCACGGGTCGCCCAGCACCGCCGCAGCCACCAGGAAGGCCGCGGTGACGATCACCCTGGTCGGCCGCTCCCACACCGTCACCACGCCCACGTCGCTCATCCCGGACGCCGCGGCCCGGGCCCGCAGGTACTCCTGCAGCAGCATCAGCGCCCCGCCCAGCGCGCCGGCCTGCCACGGGGCTCCGGCGGCCAGCAGGACACCCAGGAACACCAGGTCGCCGACCCGGTCGGCCACCGAGTCGAGCACCTGACCCCACGCGGTCGCCCGCCCGGTCAGCACCGCCACGGCGCCGTCGACGTTGTCGAGCAGGCCCGACAGCACGACCACGGCGGCCGCCGCCAGCAGCCACCAGCCCCCCATCGATGCCGGGACGAGGGCGAGGGCACCGACCAGCAGGCCGGCCAGGGTGACGACGTCCGGCGGCACCCGGGCCGCCGCGAAGGGCCGCGCGACGACGTACGCACCGGAGAGCCACCCGCGCACCAGCACGTTGCCCCGGGGGTCGTAGCCGCCGTGCAGCTCCTGCCACCCGTCGAGGTAGCCGTCGCGGTCCACCGGCGTCAGGGAGTGTTGCCGAGGCCGAGCTGCTGGTAGATCTCCCGCGTCGCGGTGGAGGTGTTCAGCGTGATGAAGTGCAGCCCCGGCACGCCCTCGTCGAGCAGCTGCCGGCAGAGCTCGGTCGCGGCGTCGACGCCGACCTGCCGCATCGCGTCCTTGTCGTCCTCGACAGCGTGCAGCCGCTCGGCGAGCTCGGGCGGGAACGCCGCGTTGGACAGCTGGGCGAACCGCTCGATCTGCCGCACGTTGGTCGCCGGCATGATGCCCGGGATGATCGGCACGTCGCAGCCCGCTGCCGCCACCCGGTCGCGCAGCCGCAGGTAGTCGTCGGCCCGGAAGAACATCTGGGTGATGGCGTAGTCGGCGCCGGCCCGGCACTTCTGCGACGAAGTACCGGGTGTCGGTCTCCCAGTCGGTCGACCGCGGGTGGCGCTCGGGGAAGGCCGCGACGCCGACGCAGAAGTCGCCCGACCCCCTGAGCAGCCGCGACCAGGTCCTCGGCGTACTGCACGCCGTCGGGGTGCGCGACCCACTCGGCCAGCGGGTCACCGGGCGGGTCGCCGCGCAGGGCCAGCACGTTGCGCACGCCGGCGTCGGCGTACTGCCCGATGATGTGCCGCAGCTCGGCCATCGAGTGGTCGACCGCGGTGAAGTGGCCGACCGGCCGCAGGGTCGTGTCGCGGGCGATCCGCTGGGTCATCGACACCGTGCGGTCGCGGGTGCTGCCGCCGGCGCCGTAGGTGACCGAGACGAACGTCGGGCGCAGCGCCTCGAGCTGGCGCAGCGACGGTCCACAGCGCGCGCTCGCCCTCCGTCGTCTTCGGCGGGAAGAACTCGAAGGAGTACGACTGGCGGCCCTGGCTGAGCAGCTCGGCGATCGTCGGGGAGCGGACCGGCATCACGCTCTCGCGCGACCACGGGTCACGGAAGCGCGCGGCGGTCATGGCACCGAGGTTACGGGACGGGCGCATCCGAGCCGGGCACCCGACCGGAAGACGGGACATGCCCCCTGCTCCGCACGCCGTAGGCTCTCGACCTGTGACGGCCGCCCAGCACGCCCTCGACGCCGAGGACCTGCGCAGCCGCGTCGACAAGGCCGTCGACGACATGCTGGCCCGCCAGACCGACGTCCTGGACGGGGTCGGCGACGACCTCTCCCCCCTGATGGACGCCCTCAGCGACCTGCTGCGCGGCGGCAAACGGCTGCGCCCGGCCTTCTGCTACTGGGGCTGGCGCGGCGCCGGCGGGGCCGACTGCCCCGAGATCGTGACCGTCAGCGCCTCGCTGGAGCTGCTCCAGGCCGCGCCCTGATCCACGACGACGTGATGGACGGCAGCGACACCCGACGCGGTCAGCCGTCGGTGCACCGCCGGTTCGCCGCCCTGCACCGCCGGCACCGGTGGCTCGGCTCGCCCGAGGACTTCGGGGTCGGCGCGGCGCGATCCTGCTCGGCGACCTGTGCCTGTCCTGGTGCCGACGAGATGTTACGCCGGGTCCGGGCTGGCCGCCGAGGACCTGGCCCGCGGCCGGCCGGTCTTCGACCGGATGCGCACCGAGCTGATGTGCCGGGCAGTACCTCGACCTGCTGGAGCAGGCGCAGGCGGCGACGTCCGTCGAGCGCGCCCGGCACGTGATCAGGTACAAGTCCGCCAAGTACACCGTCGAGCAGCCGCTGCTGCTGGGCGGCACGCTGGCCGGCGCCGGGCCCGAGCTGCTGACGACGTACGACCGGCTACGGCCTGCCGCTCGGCGAGGCGTTCCAGCTGCGCGACGACGTGCTCGGCGTGTTCGGCGACCCGGCCGAGACCGGCAAGCCGGCCGGCGACGACCTGCGCGAGGGCAAGCGGACGGTGCTCGTCGCGATGGCGCTCGAGCGCTGCTCGCCCGCGCAGGCCGCGCAGGTGCTGCGACGGGCTCGGCGACCCGCGGCTCGGGCGCGGAGGGCGTGGACGCGCTGCGCGAGGTGATCGTCGAGTACCGGCGCGCTCGGCTGCCGTCGAGCGCCTCATCGCCGAGCAGTCGGCGGCCGCGCGGTCGACTGCTGTCCGGCGTCGACGAGCCGGCGCGCGACGGTGCTGGACCAGCTGGTCCTCGCCGCCACCACGCGCGGTCCGGCTGATGCGTACGGTCACCGGCCCGACCGACCACGTCGTCGTCGTGGGCGCCGGGCTCGGCGGCCTGTCCGCCGCGCTGCGGCTGGCCGGAGCCGGCCGCCAGGTGACCGTGCTCGAGCGGGAGCCGGTGCCGGGCGGGCGGGCCGGCCTGCTCGCCGACCGGCGGCTACTCCTTCGACACCGGGCCCGACCGTGCTCACGATGCCCGACCTCATCGCCGACGCGCTGGACTGCGTGGGCGAGTCGATGGACGACTGGCTGACCCTGGACCCGGTCGACGCCGCTGTACCGGGCGCGCTACGCCGACGGGTCCACGCTGGACGTGCACGCGACGGTCGACGCGATGGCCGACGAGATCGCCCGGGTCTGCGGGCCGGCGGAGGCCGCGGGCTACCGGCGGTTCGTCGACTTCGTGTCGCAGCTGTACCGGCTGCGAGATGCGCGACTTCATCGACCGCAACATCGACTCGCCGCTCGTCCTGCTGCGGCCCGACGCTGGCGAAGCTCGCCGCGCTGGGTGGCTTCCGCCGGCTGGCGCCGAAGGTCGCGCAGTTCCTCAAGGACCCGCGGACCCAGCGGGTCTTCTCCTTCCAGGCCATGTACGCCGGTCTCTCGCCCTACGACGCGCTCGCGATCTACGCGGTGATCGCGCTACATGGACTCGGTGGCCGGGGTGTTCTTCCCGCGCGGCGGCATGCACGCGGTGCCCCGGGCGCTGGCGGGCGCCGCCGAGAAGCACGGGGTCGAGCTCCGGTACGGCGACCGACGGTCGACCCGGGTCGAGCTGCGCGGCGACCGGGCGGTCGCGGTGCACACGGCGTCCGGGCGAGCGGGTCCCGTGCGACGCGGTCGTGCTGAACCCCGACCTGCCGGTGGCGCGTCCGCGACCTGCTGGGCGCGCCGGGTCGACGCGGAGGCTGACCTACTCGCCGTCCTGCTTCCTGCTGCTCGCCGGGTCGACCGCGGCGTACCCGGAGACCGCGCACCACACGATCTCACTTCGGCCGTGCCTGGCGCGAGCGTGTTCGACGAGATCCTCGGTGGCCGGCTGATGAGCGACCCGTCGTTCCTGGTGACCAACCCGCCCTCGGTCTCCGACCCCTCGCTCGCGCCGGCCGGGCGGTCAGTCGTACTACGTGCTGTTCCCGACCCCGAACCTGGACGGGCCGGATCGACTGGCGGGCCGAGGGGCCGCGGTACCTCGACGAGGTGCTGCAGACCGCTCGAGTCGCGGGGCTACGCCGGGTTCGGCGACGGCATCGAGGTGAGCACGTGACCACGCCGCTGGACTGGGAGGCCCGCGGCATGGAGCGCGGCACGCCGTTCGCGGCGGCGCACTCGTTCCGGCAGACCGGGCCGTTCCGGCCGCGCAACATCTGGGGCGAGAACGTGGTGTTCGCCGGGTCCGGGACCCAGCCGGGCGTCGGGGTCCCGATGGTGCTGATCTCCGGGCGGCTGGCCGCCGAGCGCATCCTCGGCCCCGACCCGTCCTACCGCTCCCGCGCCTGGCTCTGACGATGGCCCGACCGACCAGCACACAGTGCCCGGCGCTCTGGGCTCCCGCAGCCGTCTCAGGCCGCCCTTTGTGTGTTCGCCTGCCGTTGACGCGCCCGCCGCAGGCTCCGTGGGGGCTTGGCGAGCTCGGCGCGCACCGCGTCCACGACGTAGTCCGGGTCGAGGCGGATGTCCTCCCAGCTGAACCGCAGCAGGCTCCAGTCCTCCCGGCAGTAGGCGTTGGCCTTGCGCCGGTCCTTCCGGTACGCGTCCCGACTGCTGTGGAAGTCGAAGCCGTCCGCCTCGACGATCAGCCGCGCCGCGAGGTAGACGAAGTCCACCCTGGCGACGAAGCGGCCACCGGCATCGCGGATGACCCACTGCGCCTCGTCCGGTGCGAGGCCGGCGCACGCCAGCAGCACGCGCAGCAACGACTCCAGGACCGACTCGGCCCTGCGGGTCGGCAAGGCTCACGACCCGGAGCACCCGGGTGGCATGCCTGCCCCGCCGCCGGGTGGCCGCGGTCACCAGCTCGTCGATCGTGACCAGCCCCCGCCGCAGGGCAGAGTCGGCGATCACCACGGCGTCCTCGGTGGACAGGACGGTCGCGCAGTCGATGACGGTGCGGAGGACGTCGGTGACCCGCAACCCGTCGCGCACCTCCGTCTCCTCGATGTCACTGCGCACCACCTGGACCCCGGCGAACCGAGCCCGACTCCGGTTGCGCGGCACCGTCACGCGCTGCTTCGGCTCGTGCGTGACGTCGAGGCCCCACAGCACCGCCGCGGAGTCGTGCGACACGACGGCACGCAACGCCACGGCAGCCGCGCGCAACGACGACACCCCCTCGGGCAGGCCGAGCCCGTAGACGCCTCGGCGCAGCCTGGTCACCCGATGTTCGTCGACGGCGACGGCCAGCTGGTGGCGGGTGACGCCGGCAGCCGTCAGAGCCGCACGGGTCGCGAACCCGCCGAGCTCCTCGACCACGAGCCGGACGTCCACGACACCGAGCGTGGCAGCCCCGCGGCAACCCCCGCGGGCACGCTGTGGACAACTGCCGACATCGACCGGCGAGCACACATCGGCGGGTTGTCGGAGGCTCTCCGGCGGCGGGAAGCCGGGCTTTGTGTGCTGGCCGGCCGGCGGTGCCGCCGGTGAGCGGGCGGCGAGAGCTGGATGCCGCGGGGATCACCGACCCCGGCCTCCGCGCGGCCTACCAGACCTGCCGCGAGCTGAACGCGGCGCACGGCAAGACCTACTACCTCGCCACCCTGCTGCTGCCGCCCGCCAAACGGCCGCACGTGCACGCGCTGTACGGCTTCGCGCGGTACGCCGACGAGCTGGTCGACGACCTCGACCGGCCCGACCCGGCGGCCCTGCTCAGCTGGGGTGACGCGTTCCTGCGCGACCTCGACGCCGGCGACAGCTGCGACCCGGTCAGCCGGGCGGCGATCCACACCGCCCGCACCTGGGACATCCAGCGCGACACCTTCGTCGCGTTCCTCGCCAGCATGCGCATGGACATCACCGTCACCGGCTACCCGACCTACGCCGACCTCGCGCACTACATGTACGGCTCGGCCGCGGTCATCGGCCTGCAGATGGTGCCGATCCTCGAGCCGCTGGACCCGCACGCCGCGGGCTACGCGCAGACCCTCGGCGAGGCGTTCCAGCTGTCCAACTTCATCCGCGACGTCGCCGAGGACCTGCGCCGCGGCCGGGTCTACCTGCCGCAGGAGGACCTCGACCGGTTCGGCGTCACCCGCGCCGACCTCCGCCCCGGTCCGACGCCGCCGCAGGTCCGCGAGCTGCTCGCCTTCGAGATCGCTCGCACCCGCCGGCTCTACCTGTGCCGCCGAGCCCGGCATCGAGCTGCTGCACCCCACGAGCCGGGACTGCATCCGCACCGCGTTCGAGCTCTACCGCGGCATCCTCGGTGCCGTCGAGAAGGCCGACTACCAGGTGCTGGACCGCCGGGTCTCCGTGCCGCTGCCCCGCCGCGTGCAGGTGGCGGTGCCTGGGCTCGTCAGGGCGCGCCGGGCCCGGGCGCACGCGCGTTGAGCCGCCGCCCCCACCACACCCACCACGCGAGCGACTGGACCACCAGCGAGAAGCCGAACAGCAGGTCCTCCACCGGCGCGTAGACCACCCGCACGCCCAGGATCGCCGAGTCCGCATACGTCACGATGTCGCGCCCGGTCAGCCAGCCGTTGGTCAGCAGCTGGAAGAACACGATGATCGCGTACGCCGTCCAGAACACCCGCCTGGTCACCACCCGGGTCCGCAGCAGCACGAGGTCGAGCAGCAGCGCGAAGCCCACGCCAAGAACCGCAAGGACCGTGTAGCTCACTCGTCACCCGCCGGCCAGCCCTTGACCCGGCGAACCGCCTCGAAGGCCAGCACCGAGCAGATCGGCACCACGACGAAGAACAGCAGCTCCTCGAGCGGGACACCGCCGGGCAGCAGCAGCCCCACGGTCTGAGCCGGGTCGAAGTCCCACTGCTCAGCCGCGACGGCGTAGAGGTCCCAGACGAGGAACACCGCCACGACAGGCAGCAGTGTCAGCAGCAGGCGCCGTGGCTGCCGGTAGACCCGCACACCGAGCACCAGCTCGAGCGGCAGGGTGCCCAGCAGGCAGACAGCCAGCACCCCGAGGTAGGCCAGGTGACGCACCGGTCAGAAGCCGAGCGCCTGCGCGCGCCGCTTGACCTCGGTGCCACGGTTCTCGACCAGCGCCTGCACCGGCGACCCCGGCAGGTCGTCGTCGGTGTACAGCCAGCGCAGCGCCTCGTCGTCGCCGTACTTCGCGTCGGCCAGCAGGGTCAGCACCCCCGGGAGGCCCTTGAGCACCCGACCGTCCTGGACGAAGTCGGCCGGCACCATCAGCGCGTTGCTCTCCCCGCGACGCACCGCCAGCAGCTGCCGGTGGGTGACCAGCTGACGGACCCGGTTGACCCCCAGCCCCAGCAGGTCGCCCGCCTCCGGCAGCGTCAGCCAGGCCGGCACCAGCGTCTCGACGAAGTCCAGGTCGGTCACCCGGCCAGCCTGCCATGCGCCCCGCAGCCGGCCGACCAGGGTCCGCCGCTAGCCTGCCGCCGCCTTGACCGGCACCGCAGGGTCCACGAGCCGGGCGGCGTCCACGGTTGCGCCGCGCTCCATCAGCCGCCTGGCCTGCACCAGGTCGCGCGGCCGGTCGACGGTCAGGGCCGCGACCAGCCGGTCACCGGCGAGCCAGAACGCGGCCCACCGCTCGCCGTCCTCGCGCCACACCAGCCGGTCGGACGGCGAGTGGTGACCGGCGTACTGCACCATCCGGCCCCACTGCTCGGACCAGAAGTACGGCACCGGGTCCCAGACCTGCTCACCGCCGAGCACGTTGGCGGCGGCGACCGTCGGCCCGTGCAGCGCGGCGTCCCAGTGCTCGACGAGCATCCGCCGGCCGTACCGCTCGCGACTCCCAGGAGGCGCAGTCGCCGACGGCCCACACCCCGGGCAGCGACGTCCGCAGCAGCGGGTCGACGGCCACGGCGCCGGCCGGGGTCAGCTCCGGACCGGCCGGGCTCGTCGGGCGAGCCCCGATGCCCACCAGCACGTGGTCGGCCGGCACCGTCTCGCCGCCCGCCAGGTGCACCGCGTCGTCCTCGACCGCCGCCACCGCCGCGCCGAGCCGGAGGTCGACGCCTGACCACCACGGCAGCATCCGGTGCCCGACCTCGGCCGGCAGTGCCCCGGCGAGCGGCCGGTCGAGCCCCTCGACGACGGTGACGTGCACGCCCCTGGCCACCGCGGCGGTCGCGACCTCGGCGCCGATCCAGCCGGCGCCGACGATCACCAGCCGGGAACCCTCGACGAGCGCGGCTCGAAGGGCCAGCGCGTCGCTTCTCGTGCGCAGGGTCTGGCCGGCGCCGGGCAGCCGGCGCGGCTCGGCACCGGTGGCGAGCACGCAGCGGTCGAAGCCGAGCTCGCCGCCGTCCGTCGCCAGCACCCCCTCGCCGACGGCCGTCACCCGCACGCCCAGCCGCAGCTCGACCTCGAGAGCCGCCCAGTCGGCCTCCAGGGTCGAGGTGTCCGACTCGCCCCGCAGCAGCTCCTTCGTGAGCGGCGGCCGGTCGTACGGCGGCTCGTCCTCGGCGCCCAGCAACGTCAGCGGACCGGCGTACCCCTGGTCGCGCAGGGCCACGACGGTCTGCAGCCCGGCCAGCCCCGCGCCGACGACGACGATCACCGGGCTAGGTTCTCAGGCCGCCAACGACCACGACCCGAGACGGCGGCCGGTCGCGCGCTGAATGACACGGCTGTAGTACCACGATGAGATAACAACTGCCCCACAGATCCCATCTGTCCCACGAGTCACGGCAGTATCGGCCGTCGCACGACCGGTGACCCTTCTCCCGACCGTGAGGACCGCGTACCGCCCATGTCCGACACCGCATGCCTCCCGCGCCCCGCCACCGCGACCGTCCGCCGCGCCCCCGCCCCGCGACCGCATCCGGGCCGCCGACGGTGGGTGCGACTGGCCCGCACGGTGGGTGCGCCGCTGCTGGTCGCGGCTCTCGTGACGGCCGGCTCGCCCGGCTGGGGGCTCTACACGATCAAGCGCGGCGACACGCTCAGTGACATCGCGGCCCGCTACCACACCACGGTCGCCAAGCTGGTCGAGGTCAACCGGCTCCCCGGCAACGGCAACCTGATCATCGCGGGCCGGTCGCTGAAGGTCCCCGGCTCCGGCGGGTCGTCGAGCAGCGGCGGCCGGACCTTCCACCGGGTCGTGACGGGCGACACCCTCTCCGGCATCGCGAGCCGGTACGGCGTCTCGCAGGCCTCGATCGCGAGCGCCAACCACCTGCCGAGCTCGAACATCGTCCGGCTGGGCGCCACGCTGGTGATCCCCGGCGGCCGCTCGGCCGGCACGTCGACCAGCGCCAACACCTTCGCCGGCCGCACCTACTCGAGCTCGGTCGTCGGCTCGGCGGCGCACAACCGCTACCTGCTGTCCCGCCGCAACCTGCCCTCGCAGTACGGCATGCGGGACATCATCGCCGCCAAGGCCCGCGCCAACGGGGTCGACCCGGCGCTGGCGCTGGCCGTGAGCTACCAGGAGTCGGGCTGGAACATGCACGTCGTCTCGGTGGCCAACGCGGTGGGCGCGATGCAGGTGATTCCCGCCACATCGTCCTGGATCTCCGGCGTCGTCGGGCGCCGGCTCGACCCGCTCGACCCGCAGGACAACGCCACCACCGGCGTCGTGCTGCTCAAGATCCTCACCCAGTCGGCGAGCAGCGAGCGCCAGGCCGTGGCGGGCTACTACCAGGGCCTGAAGTCGGTGCGCGAGCGCGGGATGTTCCCCGACACCCGGCACTACGTCGACAACGTCCTGTCGCTCAAGGCGCGCTTCCGCTGAGCGCCCGCCGCGCGTCCGGGACCGGGTCACGCGTGTCTCGCCCGTAGACTCCTCCCGTGGACACGACTGTCAGCGACCCCCTCATGGGGCGGGTCCTCGACGGCCGCTACCAGGTCGGCGGGAAGCTGGCGCGGGGCGGCATGGCCACCGTGTACGAGGCTCACGACAACCGGCTCGACCGCACCATCGCCCTCAAGGTGATGCACCCCAGCCTGGCCGACGACGAGGAGTTCGTCTCCAGGTTCATCCGGGAGGCCCACTCGGCGGCCCGGCTCTCCCACCCCAACGTGGTCGCCGTCTACGACCAGGGCGCCGACCAGGGCAACGTCTTCCTGGCGATGGAGCTGGTGCGCGGCCGCACCCTGCGCGACCTGATCAACGAGTACGGCCACCTCGGTCCCCGGCTGGCCCTGGAGGTCATCGAGCCGGTGCTCGCCGCGCTCGGCGCGGCCCACCAGGCGGGGCTCATCCACCGCGACGTGAAGCCCGAGAACGTCCTGCTCTCCGACGACGGCCGGGTCAAGGTCGCCGACTTCGGCCTGGCCCGGGCGATCACCGAGGCCAGCAGCCACACGACCACGTCCGGCGTCCTGATGGGCACCGTCGCCTACCTCTCCCCCGAGCAGGTCACCCGCGGTGTCGCGGACGAGCGGTCCGACGTCTACGCCGCGGGCATCCTGCTCTACGAGATGCTGACCGGCCGCAAGCCGTACGACGGCGAGACGGCGATCCAGGTCGCCTACCGCCACGTCCACGACGACGTGCCGCCGCCGTCCGCCCTGGTCCCCGGGCTTCCTGCCGAGCTCGACCACCTGGTCGCCCGGGCCACCAACCGCGACCCGGACAAGCGACCGGCCGACGCCCGGCGGTTCCTGGTCGAGGTGGTCGCGGCCCGCCGGTCGATGTCCGACACCGAGCTCGACAACGCCGCGGCTGCCCCCGTGGCCCCGCTCGCGGCGGCCGTCGGCATGCCCAACCAGCCCGACCACACGCTCGTCGTCGACCTCAACCAGCGCGCCGCCAGCCCGGCCAGACGCGGCGACACCGGTCCGCTGGGCGCACCGCCGACCCCGAAGCCGGCCCGCCGGTCCCGCGGACCCCTCGCGCTGCTGGTCGTGCTCGCGCTGGCGCTGGTGCTGTCGGGTGCCGCCTGGTTCTACGCCGCCGGTCCGCTGAGCAAGACCACGACGCCGAGCCTGATCGGCATGACGCAGGCCAAGGCCGCGGCCACCGCCCAGCAGAGCGGCCTCACCACGAAGGTCACCGGCTCGGCGTTCAGCGAGGTGGTCGCCAAGGGGCTGGTGGTCGACACCGACCCCGCCCGCGGCGAGGACGTCGACAAGGGCGGCGTGGTCGGGCTGGTCCTGTCCAAGGGCCCGGAGCGCTACCCGGTGCCCGATGTCGCCGGCCGCACCGAGGACTTCGCCCGCAGCACGATCGAGGACGGCCATCTCACGGTCGGCAACGTCACCCGCAGGTTCAGCAGCAAGGTCGACGAAGGGTCGGTCATCTCGACCAACCCCAAGGCGGGCACCCAGGCCAAGCCCGACCAGGCCGTGGCGATGGTCGTCAGCAAGGGCCCCGAGCCGGTCGCCGTGCCGAACGTCGTCGGGCAGCCGGTCGACCAGGCCAAGGAGGCGGTGAGCGCTGCCGGCCTGCGACCGTCGGTCACCGAGAAGTACGACGAGAAGGTGCCGGACGGCACCGTCATCAGCCAGTCGCCCAAGAGCGGCAGCGCCGACAAGAACTCCGAGCTGACCCTGGTCGTGTCCAAGGGCCCGCCGCTGGTCGAGGTGCCCGGCGTCATCGGCCACAACGTGACCGAGGCGCAGCAGATGATCGTCGACGCGGGACTGGTGCCCAACGTCAACCAGCTCCCCGGCGGGCCCGGGACGGTGCTCAACCAGTCGCCGGGCGGCGGGGACAAGAAGCCGAAGGGCTCGACCGTCACGCTGTACGTGTTCTAGGCCCGCTACTCCTGGTAGGCGTACCGCTCGTCGTGCCAGGGGTCGGCGTCGTTGTGGTAGCCGCGTTCCTCCCAGAACCCGCGCCGGTCGCCGACGAGGTACTCCACGGCGCGCACCCACTTGGCCGACTTCCAGGCGTACCGCGACGGGCAGACCAGCCGGAGCGGGTAGCCGTGCTCGGGTGTCAGCAGCTCACCCCCGGCATGGGTGGCCAGCAGGGTGTCCGGCGCGGCGAACGCCTCGAGCGGAAGGTTCGCCGAGTAGCCGTACTCCGCCCACACCATCACGTGCGTGACGTCGTCGGCCGGGGGTACGGCGCGCAGCAGCTCGCCGGTCGCGATCCCCGACCAGTCGACGTCCCGGACAGACCATTTCGTGACGCAGTGCAGGTCGGCACGGACGTTCGTGACGGGCAGGGCCGCCAGCGCGTCGCCGCCCAGACGGGTGTCCTCGCCGGACGCGGTGGCGCCGAAGACCCGCAGGAACCAGGTGTCCGGGCGCAACCGCGGCACCGGTCCGTAGTGCTCGACCGGCCAGCCCCGCGCCGGGCGTTGCCCTGGCGGCAGGCCGCCACTCTCGTCCCCGTCGGCCATCAGCTCATCCTGACAGACGGACTGTCCGGGTCGTTCCCGGCCGGCCCACGTACCCTCGACCCGTGGTCGTCGTCATGCAGCCGGGTGCCTCCGCGGAGGACGTGAGCGCCGTCGTCGCGCGCGTCGAGGCCGCGGGCGGCGAGGCTTTCGTCAGCAGCGGGGTGACCCGCACGATCATCGGGCTGGTCGGTGACGTCGAGGCGTTCTCGGGGCTGAACCTGCTCGGCATGCCGGGCGTCGCCGACGTCATGCGGATCTCCGCGCCGTACAAGCTGGTCAGCCGGCAGCAACCACCCGCAGATGTCCACCGTGCGTCGGTGCGCGCGCGTGCCGATCGGGCCCGACACGTTCACCCTGATCGCCGGGCCGTGCGCGGTGGAGACGCCCCAGCAGACCCTCGACGCCGCGCGAGATGGCCAAGGCGGCCGGTGCCACCCTGCTGCGCGGCGGCGCCTACAAGCCGCGCACCTCGCCGTACGCGTTCCAGGGACTCGGCGAGGCCGGCCTGAAGATCCTGGCCGACGTGCGCGAGGCGACCGGCCTGCCGGTCGTCACCGAGGTGGTCGACGCGCACGACGTCGACCTGGTCGTGCTCGTACGCCGACATGCTGCAGGTCGGCACCCGCAACATGCAGAACTTCGGGCTGCTGCAGGCCGTCGGCCAGTGCGGCAAGCCGGTGATGCTCAAGCGCGGCATGAAGGCCACCATCGAGGAGTGGCTGATGGCGGCGGAGTACATCGCGCAGCGCGGCAACCTCGACATCGTGCTCTGCGAGCGCGGCATCCGCACCTTCGAGACGGCCACCCGCAACACCCTCGACATCACTGCGGTGCCCGTCGCGCACGACGCTGTCGCACCTGCCGGTGATCGTCGACCCGTCGCACTCCGGCGGCCGGCGCGACCTGGTCGTCCCGCTGTCCCGGGCCGCCATCGCGGTCGGCGCGGACGGCATCATCGTCGACGTCCACCCGCACCCCGAGCAGGCGCTGTGCGACGGCCCGCAGGCGCTGGTGGACGACGACCTGCGGGCGCTCGCCGCCGCGGTGCGCCAGCTGCCCCCGCTGCTCGGCCGCCGGCCGGCTAACGCCCCTGTTGCAGCGACGCCAGCACGCTAGCCGCGCGGTCGACGTCGTCGTCGTCGACGTCGAGGTGGGTCACCAGCCGCAGGTGCCGCTGGTCGAGCACGCTGACCAGCACGCCCTGCTCCTTGCACCTCTCGGCCAGCCGGGCGGCCTCGGGCGTCTCGAGCACCGACGATGTTCGTCTCGACGCTCGCGGGGTCGACGCAGCCCGGAGCCGTCTCGGCGAGCACCTCGGCGACGCGGCGGGCCCGACGGTGGTCGTCGGTCAGCCGTTCCACGTGATGGTCGAGCGCGTAGAGCCCGGCCGCGGCGAGGATGCCCACCTGGCGCATCCCGCCACCCATCCGCTTGCGCCAGACGCGAGCCTCCGCGATCCGCCCGGCGCTCGACGCCAGCAGCGACCCCACCGGGGCGCCCAGGCCCTTGGACAGGCACACCGACACCGTGTCGAACAGCCGGCCGTACGCCGAGAGCGGGACCCCGCTCGCGACATGGGCGTTCCACAGCCGGGCACCGTCGAGGTGCAGCGTGAGGCCCGCCGACCGCGTGACCTCCCGGAGCCGCTGCAGCGGCGGCAACGGCTGCACCGTGCCGCCACCGAAGTTGTGGGTGTTCTCGACCACGACCGCCGTGGTCGACACGAAGTAGGGGCCGGCGTCGGGCCGCATCATCGCCGTGATCGAGTCGACAGCGGCGTCGTCGACGAGGCCGCGCGGCGCCGACCAGGTCCGGGTGGTGATGCCGGAGAACGCGGCAGCGGCACCCAGCTCGGCCCGCACGACGTGCGCGTCGGTGTCGCAGAGCAGCTCCTGGCCGGGCTTCACGAGCAGCCGGACACCGAGCTGGTTGGCCATCGAGCCCGTCGGCGTGAACAGTGCCGCCTCGTGCCCGAGCAGCTCGGCGACCCGCCGCTCGAGCGCGATCACGGTGGGGTCCTCGCCGAAGACGTCGTCGCCCACGACGGCCTCGGCCATGGCCGCCCGCATCGCCGCGGTCGGCCGGGTCACGGTGTCGCTGCGCAGGTCGATCACGCCGCCGACCCTACGACGGCCGCGGCCGAAGAGCGCCTCGGGAGGGGCCACGGTCGCCCACCTGTAGCGCTGCCCACACCAAAGTGGGCAGGGCTACAGGTCGGGGGCAGCTGGCCGCCTGCCGCAGCCGGGACGGCCGGCCGCCGGCGAGCAGCCGCGACGGCCGGCCGCCGGCGAGCGGCCGCAACGGCCGGCCGCCGGCGAGCTGGCCACGGTGGCCCACCTGTAGCGCTGCCCACACCAAAGTGGGCAGCGCTACAGGTCGGGGGGTGCTGGCCGTCAGGTCGCGGTGGCTGGCGCCGGGCGGTCGCCGAGCATCTCGGCGACCAGGAACGCCAGCTCCAGCGACTGCGCGTGGTTCAGCCGCGGGTCGCAGGCGGTCTGGTAGCGCATCGGCAGGTCGATCTCGCCGACACCGCCCGACCCGCCGAGGCACTCGGTCACGTCGTCGCCGGTGAGCTCCATGTGCAGGCCGCCCGGGTGGGTGCCCAGCGCGCGGTGCACCTCGAAGAAGCCGCGCACCTCGTCGATGACGTCGTCGAACCGCCGCGTCTTCAAGCCGTCGGGCGCCTCGAAGGTGTTGCCGTGCATCGGGTCGCAGACCCAACCGACCGTGGCGCCGCTCGCCGTGACCTTCTCGACGACCGCGGGCAGCGCCTCGCGCACCCGGCCGCAGCCCATCCGGCTGACGAAGGTGAGCCGGCCGGGCTCGCGGTCGGGGTCGAGCCGCTCGACGAGAGCGAGAGCGTCGTCCGGCGTGGTCGACGGGCCGATCTTGACCGCGACCGGGTTGCGGATCGACGCCGCGAACTCGATGTGCGCACCCTCCAGGTCACGGGTGCGCTCCCCCACCCACAGCAGGTGGCCGGACACGTCGTACGGCAGCCCGGTGCGCGAGTCGATGCGGGTCAGCGCCCGCTCGTAGTCGAGCAGCAGCGCCTCGTGGCTGGAGTAGAGGTCGACGGTGCGGAAGGCCTCCGGGTCGACACCGGCCGCCGCCATGAACGCCAGCGCCCGGTCGATGTCGCGGGCCATCGCCTCGTAGCGCTGGTGGGCGCTCGATGCGGCGACGAAGTCCGAGTTCCACGCGTGCACCTCGCGCAGGTCGGCCAGCCGCCCTGGGTGAAGGCGCGCACCAGGTTGAGCGTCGCTGCCGAGGTGTTGTACATCCGCAGCAGCCGCTGCGGGTCGGGGATGCGCGACTCCGGCGTGAAGTCCAGCCCGTTGACGGCGTCGCCGAGGTACGACGGCAGCGTGACGCCGTCGCGGGTCTCGGACACCGCGCTGCGCGGCTTCGCGAACTGGCCGGCGATGCGGCCCACCTTCACCACGGGCACCTGCGCGCCGTAGGTCAGGACGACAGCCATCTGCAGCAGCGTCTTGATCTTGTTGCGGATCGCGTCGGCCGTCGAGTCGACGAACGTCTCGGCGCAGTCGCCGCCCTGCAGCAGGAACGCCGCGCCGCGAGCCACCGCTCCGAGCCGCTCCTTGAGAGCGTCGCACTCGCCGGCGAAGACCAGCGGCGGGAGCACCCGCAGCTGCGCCGTGACGGCAGCCAGCGCCGACCGGTCGGGCCAGTCCGGCTGATGGCTGGCAGCGCGGTCACTCACGGGCCCAGCCTACGGTCGCCGGACCCGTGACCCGACGCGCAACCGCTCGTTGGGCACGACAGCCCCGGCGAAGCGGACATTCGGGAAGGCCACGTAACGATCATGGCCAGTCCGGAGAATCCCTTCCCAGGGGGAGAGATGCGGGGGCCGGGCGGGGGCGCAACCGTCCGGTCCTCGCCCCCTCTGACGCCGCCGCCCTCAGCCGAAGAAGACCTCGGCCTCGGCGTAGAGCTGCGGGTCGACGATCTTGAGCACCGCCGTCGCGTCACCCAGCGGGACCCGCACGATGTCGGTGCCGTGCAGCGCGACCATCTTGCCCCAGTCGCCGTCCTGGACGGCGTCGATCGCGTGCAGGCCGAACCGGGTGGCGAGCCAGCGGTCGCGGGCCGTCGGCGTACCGCCGCGCTGGATGTGGCCGAGCACCGTGGTGCGGGCCTCCTTGCCGGTGCGCTTCTCGATCTCCTTCGCCAGCACCGTGCCGATGCCGCCGAGCCGCACGTGGCCGAACGAGTCGAGCTCGCCGTCGGACAGCACGAGCGTCCCCTCGGCCGGGGTGGCGCCCTCCGACACCACGATGATCGGCGCGTAGTGGCTCTCGAAGCGCGACTCGACGTACCCGCAGACCTTGCTCGATGTCGAACGGCACCTCGGGGATGAGGATGACGTTGGCGCCGCCGGCCATGCCGGCGTGCAGGGCGATCCAGCCCGCGTGCCGGCCCATCACCTCGACGATGAGCGCGCGGTGGTGCGACTCGGCCGTGGTGTGCAGCCGGTCGATGGCCTCCATCGCGATGTTGACGGCGGTGTCGAAGCCGAAGGTGAAGTCGGTGGCGTTGAGGTCGTTGTCGATGGTCTTGGGCACGCCGACGACGTGCACGCCGTGCTCGTGCAGCTTGGTGGCGACGCCGAGGGTGTCCTCGCCGCCGATGGCGATCAGGGCGTCGACGCCGAGGCGGCCGAGGTTGGCCTCGATCTGCTCGACGCCGCCGTCGATCTTGAACGGGTTGGTGCGCGACGAGCCGAGGATGGTGCCGCCGCGCGGCAGGATGCCGCGCACCTCGTCGATGCCCAGCGGGATGGTGATCGCCCTCGAGCGGGCCCTCGCCAGCCGTCCCGGAAGCCGACGAACTCGTGGCCGTAGACCGTCACGCCCTTCCGCACGACCGCGCGGATGACCGCGTTGAGACCTGGACAGTCGCCACCACCGGTGAGCACTCCGACGCGCATGAGACCGACCCTATTGGCCCGGCTAGGGTCCGGTCATGACGTTCTCAGTCGTCGGACGCTCGCAGGACCGCGAGCCGCTCGGCGCTCGACCAGCTGCGGGGCGCGTCGTGAGTGTGCTGGCCATCGACGCGGGCACCACCGGCGTCACGGCTCTGGTCGTCGAGGAGTCGGGCCAGGTGGTGGCCCGGGGGTACGAGGAGTTCCCCCAGCACTTCCCGCGACCCGGCTGGGTGGAGCACGAGCCCGAGGAGATCTGGCAGGCGGCCCTGTCGGCCTGCCGGCAGGCGCTTGCGCACCGACTACGGCCGCAGCGTCACCGCGATCGGCATCACCAACCAGCGCGAGACCGCGGTGCTCTGGGACCGTTCGACGCTGGCCGCGCCGAGACGCGCAGTCGTCTGGCAGGACCGCCGGTCCGCAGGTGTCTGCGACCGGCTGCGCGACGCCGGCCACGAGGGCCGGGTGACCGAGCTCACCGGGCTGCGCTTCGACCCGTACTTCACCGGCACCAAGCTGACCTGGCTGGCCGAGAACGACCCGTCGGCCTGGGAGGGCGTCACGAGCGGCGCCGTCGTCGTCGGCACCGTGGACTCCTACCTGGTGGCCCGCCTCACCGGTGGCGCGCGACACGTGACCGACGCCTCGAACGCGTCCCGCACGCTGCTGTTCGACATCGTGGCGGGCGCGTGGTCGGACGAGCTGTGCGCAGCTGCTCGGCGTACCGAGGTCGGCGCTGCCCGAGGTGGTGCCGTCGTACGGCGAGATGGGTCGCACGTCCCCCGCCGCGTTCCTGGGGCTCGACCTGCCCGTCGCCGGCATCGCCGGTGACCAGCAGGCGGCGCTGTTCGGCCAGGCCTGCTTCGCCGAGGGCGACTCGAAGTGCACCTACGGCACCGGCTCCTTCGTGCTGGTGAACACCGGCTCGACGGTCGCCCGCTCGGACGCCGGCCTGCTCTCGACGGTGGCCTGGATGGCGCCGTCCGGCGAGCTGACCTACGCCCTCGAGGGGGCGATCTTCGTCACCGGGTCGGCGGTGCAGTGGCTGCGCGACGGGCTGGGCCTGTTCGGTGCGGCCGCCGAGTCGGAGGCCCTGGCCGGCGTCGGTCGCCGGACAGCGGCGGCGTCGTGTTCGTGCCCGCGCTGACGGGGCTGGGTGCGCCCGACTGGGACCCCGCGGCGCGCGGCACGATCCTGGGCATCACCCGCGGAACGACGCGGGCGCACCTGGTGCGCGCCACCCTCGAGGGCATCGCGTTCGAGGTCCGCGACGTGGTGGGTCTGCTGCCGCACATCACCACGCTGCGGGTCGACGGCGGCGCCGCGGCAAACTCGCTGCTGCTGCAGCTGCAGGCCGACACGCTGGGGATGCCGGTCGAGCGGCCCGACCTGCTGGAGACCACCGGGCTGGGCGCGGCGTTCCTCGCCGGGCTCGGCACCGGCGTGTGGTCGTCGACCGACGAGCTGTCGTCGACCTGGCGGCTGAACCGGCGCTTCGAGCCGGCACCGGACGTCGATGCCGCCGCACGCGACGCGGCGTACCGGCGGTGGCGATCCGCGGTGGAGCGCGCGAAGGGGTGGGACGCCCTGTAGCCGCCCCACCCCTCCGCGACCCGGTCGTTGCGACTCGACCAGGTGACTGCTCTGGCTACAGGTTGACCGGCCGCAGCACGTAGCTGATGCCGTGCGCGATCTGCTTGTTGCCCTTGTTGATGTCCAGCAGCTTCGGCACGGTGAACGGGTCGACGTCGTCGGGGTCGAGGTCCTGCAGCCGGATCTTGCCGCTGTTCGGGTTGATGACGTCGACCGTCACCTTGCCGCCCTGCGCAGTGGTGAGCGCGGCTCCGTCGGCCTTCAGCGCCTGCTTGCTGGTGATGGTCGCACCGGGCACGACGTGGTAGAGCAGCACCGTCTCGATGGTGTCGATGCCCAGCGACGCCGCCGCGGCGAAGACCTTCTTCTCCTTGGCGAGCCACTTGCCCGTCACGTCGTACACCAGGACGCGGAACGCCTGGTCGGTCGGGACGAACGCGGTGACCCGCTGCTTGCCCTTGGTCAGGATGGTGACGGGCGAGCTGGGCTTGGCCTTGACCACGGCGAGCACCGCTTCGGTGGCGATGTCGAAGTCGCTGCTGTCGTGGTCGAAGCGGTTGCCGTCCGAGGTCAGCACCTTCGCCAGCGAACGGTTGCCGGACGACGCGGCGGTGCCGGCCGGAGCGGCCACGAGAGAGGCGCCGGCCGCGAGGGCGACGGTGGCGGCGAGCGCAGTGGCTCGGCGAGCGAGTGACATGCAGAGCTCCTTCGAGGAGAGGGGGCAGAACGTGCCCGGTGATTCCCGGCCTCCTCGTCGGACGGATGCAGCACGGTGCACCCGAATCGCGGTGCTGTGTCGTCGGATGCAGGCACGACGGCGGTTTCGCGCCGTTGCCCGCGATTCCGCCACGTCGCGCAGGCCGCTCAGCTGAGCTCGTCGTCGAGGCCCTGCTCGATGGCGTAGCGCACCAGCTCGACCCGGTTGTGCAGCTGCAGCTTGTTCAGGGTGTTCTGCACGTGGTTCTGCACCGTGCGGTGCGAGATGACCAGCCGGTCGGCGATCTGCTTGTAGGTCAGCCCCTTGGCCACCAGCCGCAGCACCTCGGTCTCGCGGTCGGTGAGCCGCGGCGCGTCCGGGTCCGACGACGCGGCCGGCGCCGACGACAGCCGGCGGTACTCCCCCAGCACCAGCCCCGCGAGCCCCGGCGTGAAGACCGCCTCCCCGAGCGCGGTCCGCTCGACGGCCGACAGCAGCTCGTCGCGGGACGCCGACTTCACCAGGTAGCCGGTGGCGCCCGCCTTGACGGCCTCCAGCACGTCCGCGTGCTCGCCGCTCGCCGAGAGCACCAGCACCCGCACCGTCGGGTCGGCGCCGACCAGCGCGCGGGTGACCTCGACGCCGGACATGACCGGCAGCTGCAGGTCGAGGACGACGACCTCCGGTCGGGCCGCGGGAGCCCGGCGTACCGCCTCGCCGCCGTCGGCCGCCGTGGCCACCACGAGGTGCCCGGCCTCGGCGAGGTCGCGGGCCACGGCGTCCCGCCACATCGGGTGGTCGTCGACGACCATCACCCGCGTCACGGCGATCCCCTCCTCGGCACCCGCAGCTCGACCTCGGTGCCCGCACCGGGAGCCGACTCGACGGTCATCGTCCCGCCCAGGTCACGGACCCGGCCCCCGATCGACGACGCCACGCCGAGCCGGCCCTCGTCGCGGGCCTGCGCGAGCCGCGCGGGGGCGAAGCCGAGCCCGTCGTCCCGCACGCTCACCACCAGGTCGCGGCCCTCGTCCTCCAGCAGCACCCAGGCGCGGGCGTCCGGGCCGGCGTGCGCGGCGACGTTCGCCAGCGCGGCACCGACCGCGGCAGCCACCTCGCGGGCCCGGGCGGCGGCGAGCACGACCGGGGTCGCGGGGGTGGACACCGTCACCGACGCCGAGGCGTACGCCGACAGCAGCGCCCGCAGGTCGACCTCCCCGGCAACCACCTGGGGAGAGGAGCCGACCAGCGCCCGCAGCGCGAGCTCCTGCTCGGCGGCCAGCCGGCCGATCTCGGCCGCCTCGCCGCCGGCCTCCTGCCCGCGGCGGCCCACCAGCGCCAGCACCTGCAGGACGCCGTCGTGGATGCCGCGGGAGAGGCGGTCGCGCTCCCGGGTCGCCGCCTCGACGGCCAGCGCCTCGGTCAGCGCCGTCTCGCCCCGCCGCGCCAGGTCGACGGTGTAGCCGACCACCACACCGGCCAGCACCAGCAGCACGATGTTGTTCGCGGTCGGCACCGTGAGCGCGCCGCGGTGCAGCAGGTCGGCCGCCGAGACCGCCGCGGCGGCGCCCAGACCCGCCGGCCAGCCGCCCTTGATCGCGAAGGCCAGCACCGGGGCGGCCGCCCAGACCACCGGCAGGGTCTGGGCGCCCGCGACGATGCGGTCCGGGTCGTCCAGCAGGCGCGGCAGGTCGACCGCGACCATGGCGATCAGCAGGTCGAGCGCGAGCACCGGCCAGCGCCGCCCGGCCGGCCGGCTGTAGAGGCCCGCGACCACGACGGTCCACACCGTCATCGCGCCGAGGACGGCCCAGCCCCAGGCCGGGTGCAGGTACTCGTCGTACCGGCGGGCGTAGACGACGACGGCGTAGGCCAGGCCGAGGGCACGGAACACCGCCAGCGCCCGCCAGACCGCCGTCTCGATGCCCACGCCCCGATCCTCCCGCAACCGGTCGCTGCGGGCGGGGATGCGGCGGGATGCGGCGGGGATGCGCGCCCGGGGATGCGGCGGCGATGCGCGACCCGGTCAGGCGGCGGGAGCGTGCCCGTCGCGGTCGTCGGCGGGCGGCTCGATCGGGGTGGCCCCGGCGGCCTTCGCCTCGGCCTTCTCGGCCTTGATCCGGTCCTTGGCGACCTGGGCGTAGATGTCGACGTACTCCTGGCCGGAGAGCTCCATCAGCTCGTACATGATCTCGTCGGTGATGGAGCGCAGGACGAACCGGTCGCCCTCCATGCCCTCGTAGCGGGAGAAGTCGAGCGGCTTGCCGATCTTGATGCCCGACCCGGATGCCGAAGGTGGGCCACTTCTTCCCGGGCGGCTGGATCTTCTCGGTGTCGATCATCGCGACCGGCAGCACGGGCACCTCGGCCTCGAGCGACATCCGGGCCACGCCCGTCTTGCCCCGGTACAGCCGGCCGTCCGGCGACCGGGTGCCCTCGGGGTAGATGCCCAGGCAGTCGCCGCGGCGGAGCACCTTGAGCCCGGTGCGCAGCGCGGCCTCGGACGCCGAGCCGCCGGACCGGTCGACCGGCAGCTGCCCGACCCCCTTGAAGAAGCCCGCCGTGAGCCGGCCCTTGAGCCCGACCCCGGTGAAGTAGTCGGCCTTCGCGAGGAAGGTGATCCGGCGCTCCACCACGAGGGGGAAGAAGATGGAGTCCGAGAACGACAGGTGGTTGCTCGCGAAGATCGCCCCGCCGGTGGCCGGCACGTTCTCCAGGCCGATGACATAGGGCCGGAAGATCAGCCGAAGGATCGGCCCGAGGACGACGCGCTTGAGGAACCAGTAGAACAACCGCGCACCTCCTCAGACCGCGACCCTGTCGCGTGACGCTCCTCGGGCGAACACTAGGGGATGCCTCACCGATCGTGCGACGATGACGAGCATGCCGCTGATGCCGGGTGCCGAGCCGTTCCACCACGAGGGCGGGCGCACCGGCGCGCTGCTGGTCCACGGGTTCACCGGCACCCCGCAGAGCCTGCGCGACTGGGGCCAGCACCTCGCGGACGCCGGGCTCAGCGTGGCGCTCCCCCGGCTGCCCGGGCACGGCACCACCGTCGACGAGGCCAACCTCACCCACTGGGAGGACTGGTACGCCGAGATCGAGCGGCACCTGGCGCTGCTCCGGGAGCGCTGCGACGACGTGTTCGTGATGGGCCTGTCGATGGGCGGCACGCTGTCGATCCGGCTGGCCGAGGAGCACGGGGACGAGGTCGCCGGGCTGGTGCTGGTCAACCCGAGCCTGCTGACCAAGCGGCCGGACCGGTTCCTGCTGCCGGTGCTCCGCTGGGTGAAGCCGACCTGGCCGGGCATCGCCAGCGACATCAAGAAGCCCGGCGTGACCGAGCTCGCCTACGACAAGGTGCCGGTCAAGGCGGCCTACCAGCTCAGCCGGCTCTGGGTCACCACCCGCGGCGACCTCGGGAAGGTCGACCAGCCGCTGCTCGTGCTGCGCTCGACCGAGGACCACGTGGTCGAGCCGGACAGCGCCCGGATGCTGCTGGAGAAGGTCAGCTCCAAGGACGTCACCGAGGTGCTGCTCGACGACAGCTACCACGTCGCGACCCTCGACAACGACGCGCCGATGATCTTCGAGCGCAGCCTGGAGTTCGTCCGGCGGCTGGCCCGGGCGGTGCCATGAGCGGTCGGCGCCGCGTGCCAGGGAGCACGCCATGAGCGGGGCCGGGCCGCGGCGGGACAACGGCCTGACCGCCATGTCCTACGCCCGGCTGGACGACGTCGAGACCCACCTCGTCGACGAGCTGCTCGGCCGGCTGGCGCAGGCCGGGGTCGCCGCCTACAGCGCCCCGACGACGGGCCGCCGCGGACCGTACGGCGACACGGTGCCCCCGGTGGGTCCGAGTGACAGCGTGTACGTCGACGCGGCGCACCACGACCGGGCCCGGGCGGTGACCGACCTCTACCTGCGGGAGATCCGCGACGAGCTCGCCTGGTCGGACATCGTCGCCGGCTTCGACCTCGACACCGCCGACGTGGACAACGGCGTGCCCCGGTGGCCGGTGAGCGAGGACGTCGACACAGAGGACGGCGGGGCTGCCGACACCCTGGCAAGCGGTCAGCAGCCGCTAGGCCCGACCATCGGGTTCGACTCGCTGCGCGACGGCACGCCGACCTCTCCCGTCGTACGGAAGGAGGACGACCCGGACGACCACTTCCGGCCGCCTCCTCCGCCACCGCTGCCCAAGCCCGACCGGATCGGGCGCTTCGCGTGGGCCGGCGCGGTCGGCGGCCCGGCCCTGCTGGTGCTGGCCGCCCTGCTCGGCCTGCGCCTGGAGGGGTGGGTCGGGTTGCTGGCCGTGGTCGGCTTCATGGCAGGCTTCGTCACGCTCGTCGCCCGGATGAAGGACCGACCACCCTCGGACTCCGGCCCGGACGACGGCGCAGTCGTCTAGCCGAGCCCGGGAGGACCCTCCGTGACCAGCGAGATCGTCGAGGTACGCGGCCACCTGATCGACTCCGGCGTGCTGTCCCGGGTGCTCGACGACATCCTCGAGTACGGCGGCGACTACACGATCGACCGCTTCGACGTCGGGAAGACCCCGGCCGACGAGTCGCACGCCCGGCTGACGGTCTCCTCGGACAACCACGACGACCTGTCCCGGCTCATCATGCGGCTGCAGACCCACGGGGTGAACCCGACCGACCCGGGCGAGGCGCGTCGTGCGGACGGTCGAGCGGGACGGCGTCTTCCCCGACGACTTCTACTCCACGACCAACCTCGAGACGGTCGTGCGGCTCGGCGGCCAGTGGGTGCCGGTCGAGAACCCGGAGATGGACTGCGGCATCGTCGTGGTCGGCGACCGGGCGCGCACCGTCGCGGTCAGCGACATCAAGGCCGGCGACCGGCTGGTCTGCGGGGCGAGCGGCGTGAAGGTGGTGCCGCTGCCGGCGATCGACCGGAGCACAGGGCGGGTTCGAGTTCATGAACTCCGACGTGTCGTCGGAGAAGCCGCAGGCGCTGCTGGTGCGCCAGATCGCCCAGCAGATGCGCGACGTGAAGGCCGAGGGCAAGAAGGTGCTGTGGGTCGGCGGGCCGGCCGTGGTGCACACCGGTGCGGCGCCGGCGATGGTGCGCGCTGGTCGACGCGGGGTACGTCGACGTGCTGTTCGCCGGCAACGCGCTGGCCACGCACGACATCGAGGCGTCGCTGTACGGCACGTCGCTCGGGGTCGACCTCAAGCAGGGCCGCGGCGTCGAGCACGGGCACGAGCACCACATCCGGGCGATCAACCAGATCCGCAAGGCCGGCTCGATCGGCGAGGCGGTGTCGTCAGGGCCTGCTCACCTCGCGGGGTCATGCACGCACTCGTGACGCACGGCAAGGAGTTCGTGCTGGTCGGCTCGGTGCGCGACGACGGCCCGCTGCCCGACGTCTACACCGACGTGATCGAGGGCCAGCGGGCGATGCGGGCCGGGCTCAAGGACGTCGGCTTCGCCATCATGGTGGCGACGATGCTGCACTCGGTGGCGACGGGGAACATCCTGCCGGCGGCGGTGCCGCTGGTGTGCGTCGACATCAACCCCGCGACGGTCACCAAGCTCGCCGACCGCGGGTCGGCCCAGGCGCGGGGCATCGTCACCGACATCGGGCTGTTCCTCGAGCAGCTCGCGCTCGAGCTGGCGCCGGCCTACCGGGAGGGCAACCGTCCCGGCCTCGAGGCGCCGCACTGAGTCGAGCTGCGGCGCGCTGACGCGGTCGGCACGAACCGGCGAGGCGGTTGCGGCGTCCTCGGCAGCGAACGACGGCATCGAGCCGTCGTCGCTGAGGAGTGGTCGCCATGTCGCGCTTCCGATCCCGTTCCCGCTCTGTCCCTCGCACGCCGACCCGTCACGGACGGCCGCTCGCACTCGTCGCGTCCGTGGTGGTGGGGCTGTCGATGCTCGGGGTCGGCCCGGCTGCTGCCGCGGCACCGGTCAACGACTCGCGCGCTGCTGCGGTCGACATCGGCAGCCTGCCGGTGACCCTGCAGGGAGTCGCACGGTGACCAGGACCGGGCGGTGGTCGCTGGCGCGCTCGACGCCCGCGGCGTCCACCACCCGGTAGTCGACGAGCTCGACGTCGTCGGTGGCGAACACGCCGTCGATGCGCTTCTCGGGCCGTACGGCGGGGAACGTCGGCCCGCTGTGCGGCCCGAGGTCACGCATGCCCTGGGTCTCGAGGAAGCTCCAGGCGGTGCGGCCCGGCCGCTCGTTGAGGTCGCCGCCCGCCAGCGCGGGCGCGACACCGCCGGCGCGGAGCACCGCGAGGGCTCTGGTCACGTGGTCGAGCCGCTCGGTCTCGGGCAGCGGCAGGTGCAGGCTGGCCACCGCCAGGCGGGCGCCCCGCTTGCGGACGACGGCAGCCGCGACGCCACGGTCCGGCCAGCCGAGCCGGTAGCGGGACAGCGCCAGCTCGGCCGACCGCTCGACGTCGACCCGCAGGTTCACCAGCAGGGCGGTGCCGCCCGTCGTACCGCCGCCGGTGACGTAGAGCAGGCCGCACTCCCGGGCCAGCTTCGCGACCTTCGCCCGCCACCGAGCGAACTTCGGCGCCTCCTGCACGAGCATCACGTCGGGGTCGACCTCGCGCACCACGCGGTGCAGGGCGGCCTGGTCGTCGCGCAGGCCGTGCAGGTTCCAGGACAGGACACGCATCTCCACAGGCACGCCGCGGACCGTACCCGTCGAGGTCACGCGCATTCCTCAGCGATAGCGCGCGAGGTCGGCCGCGCCGACGACGCCGGCGTCGTTGCCGAGCTGCGCCAGCACGACGCCCGCCATCGGCCGGTGCCCGCGCCCGGTCAGCAGCTGCTCGAACGCGGCGATGGTCGGCGTGAGCACGAACTCCCCCGCCTCCGAGACCCCGCCGCCCAGCACGAAGCACTCCGGGTCGAGAACCGCAGCGAGGTCGGCGAGCCCCTGGCCGAGCCAGTGGCCCAGGGTGTCGAACGAGGCCTTGGCGACCGGGTCGCCCTCCCGGGCCGCCAGGGTGACGTGCTCGCCGGTGATGCCTTCCGGCGTCCCGTCGCCGAGGCCGAGCAGGACCAGCGCGTCCTCCCGGGCCTCCGCGGCGCGGGCCCGGGCCTCGCGCACCAGGGCGCCGCCGCTCGCGTACTGCTCCCAGCAGCCGCGCTGCCCGCAGCCGCAGGCCCGGCCGTCCTCGACCATCTGGATGTGCCCGATCTCGGCACCGACGCCGAACCCGCCCCGGAACAGCTGCCGGTCGGCGATGATCCCGCCGCCGAGCCCGGTGCCGACCGTCACGCAGACGATGAAGTGCTCCTCCCGCCCGGCACCGAAGCGGGCCTCGCCCCAGGCCGCCGCGTTGGCGTCGTTCTCGACCACCACCGGCAGCCCGACGCGCTTCTCGACCTCGGCCCGCAGCGGGCCGTCGCGCCAGCCCAGCAGGTTGGGCGCGAAGTAGACCGTCGAGCGGGCGGCGTCCACGAAGCCGGCGATCCCGATGCCGACCGCCTCGATCTCGTGGTCGCCCCGCAGCGAGTCGATGACCGAGGTGATCGCCGAGGTCGTGGCCTCGGCGTCCCGGGCCGGGGTGTCGACCCGGTGCTGGGCGAGGATCTGGCCCTTCTCGTCGACGACGCCGCCGGCCACCTTCGTCCCGCCGACGTCGACGCCGATCGTGAGGCTCACGGGCGGCCGTCGCGGCTGGTGTCCAGCGCCCGCAGCGCCGCGCCGAGCGACGAGACGGCGTCGGCGAGGTGCCCGTAGACCTCGGGGCTGACGCCCGAGATCGCCCGCCGTACCCGGCAGATCGGGCAGCCGCGGCACTCGGCCGGGCTGTGGTCCTCGGCGGTGGCGTCGGCCCAGACGTCGCCGTCGGCCTGGGTCGACTGCGAGGCCAGCCACAGGTGGGCCACCTCGACGAGCTTGACGGCCTCCTCGGCCATCGAGCCGTGCGGAGGGTCCTGCGAACGTGCGCCTTCGGTCATCTCGACTAGCCCTCTACCCGCTTCTTGAGCTCCTTCAGAGCCGTGTCGATGATGACCTTCTCCGCTTTGCGCTTGATCATGCCCAGCATCGGGATCTTCACGTCGACGGCGAGCTGGTAGGTGACGACGGTCAGGTCGCCGTCCTCGGCGAGCAGGTAGGCGCCGTCCATCGCCTTCATGATCTGCTCGGCCTCGACGAGGGTCCAGCGGACCTCCTTGTTGCCCTTCCAGACGTAGGAGAGCGTGTAGGAGTCCTTGATGGCGCCGGCGTCGAGCTTGAACCAGACCTCCTTGGCCCGTCCGTTGGACGCGCTGACGCGCACCTCCACCTCTTTCACGGCGCCGGTCCACTCCGGGTACGCCGGGAAGTCGGCGATGACGTCCATGACGTCCACCGGGGCAGCCTCGATGGTGATGCTCGACTCGGTGCGATCCGCCATGGGCCAGAGGCTACTGGAGCGCGAGGCGGCGACTCAGAGCAGCGCGCCCGCCACCGCCATCAGCACGAAGAGCAGGACGATGCCGACCGCCGTCCCGCCGACCATGAGGGCGACCTTCTTGCCCGTGGTGTCCACGGCACCGGCGAGCGGGCCGAGCGGGTTCCCGCCCTGGGACGCCGCCAGCTCGGCCAGCAGCTGGTCGGCCAGCCGGTCGGCATCGACGTCCGAGCCGGCGGCCGGTGCGCCGTCCGCCGGGTCTGGGCCGAGGTCCTCGGCGGTCACGCGCCGAGCGTGCTTGCCCCGTCGCGGCGCCGGCTGGTCCACGGCCGAGGCAGGGTCGGCCGCGGGGAGGGGTGGCAGGTCGACGGGTGCCGGATCAGGGGCAGCCGTGGCGGGCGGCGGCTCAGGAGCCGGGCGCAGGTCGGCGTAGCAGAGCGTGCACCACTCGCTGCCGGCGCGCAGATGGGCGGAGCAGCGCGGGCAGCGGACAGCCTGCGTGGTCGACGTGCTCACGTCACCCTTTCGGCCCCTTCCAGCCGGTCCTTGAGGGCGAAGGGCGGGTGGATGCCCATCCCGCAGCCGGCACTCCCGCGCGCGGGGGCAGTTCGGCGTACGTAATGGGCACGGACCAAGCAGTCCGGGCGGGGGCAAAGGCTGACGCGGGTGGATACCGGCCAGTAAGGTCACAGAAACGTAACCTGCGCCCCTGCCCGGGCGGAACGAGGAGCTTGAACCGTGGACGAGTACACGTCTCCCCTGCTCGCCGAGCCCGCAGCGACGTCGAACCTCAGCGACATCGTGGTCGACAACGCCGCGCAGGCGCCGCACAAGGTGGTGTTCCGGCGCCGGTCCGGCGACCGGTGGCTCGACGTGACCTGCAGCGAGTTCCTGCTCGAGGTGCAGGGCGCGGCCAAGGGTCTGATGGCCTCCGGGATCGGGGCCGGTGACCGGGTCGCGCTGATGTCGAAGACGCGCTACGAGTGGACGTTGCTCGACTTCGCCATCTGGAGCGCCGGTGCGGTGCCGGTGCCGATCTACGAGACCTCGTCGGCCGAGCAGGTGCAGTGGATCCTGAGCGACTCCGGTGCGGTCGCCTGCATCGCCGAGACGCCGGAGCACCAGTCGCTCGTCGAGTCCGTCCATGGTGGCGTCGGCGCCCTCAAGCAGGTCTGGTGCATCGAGGCGGGGGCGATCGACGACCTCACTGCCGCCGGCAAGCAGGTCGACGACAAGGACCTCGAGACGCGGCGTACCACCGCGAACGCCGACGACCTCGCCACGATCATCTACACGTCCGGCACCACCGGCCGACCCAAGGGCTGCGAGCTCACCCACGGGAACTTCCTCTTCGAGGCGGCCAACGTCATCAGCGCGAAGGACGCCGACGCCACGCTGTCGAACGTCTTCCAGGACGAGAACGCCTCGACCCTGCTGTTCCTGCCGCTGGCGCACGTGTTCGCGCGGATGATCGAGGTCGGCGTCGTCATGGCGCGTGGCCAGCTGGGCCACACCGCCGACGTGAAGAACCTGATGGCCGACTTCGCGACCTTCCAGCCGACGTTCATCCTCTCGGTGCCGCGCGTCTTCGAGAAGATCTACAACTCCTCGGAGCAGAAGGCCGACGCGGCCGGCAAGGGCAAGATCTTCCGGGCCGCTGCTGACACCGCCATCTCCTACAGCGAGGCGGTCGAGCAGGGCGGGCCCGGCCTGACGCTGCGGGTCAAGCACGCGGTGTTCGACAAGCTCGTCTACGGCAAGCTGCGCGCGGCGCTCGGCGGGAAGGTGCGCTGGGCGGTGTCCGGCGGCGCGCCGCTCGGCCCGCGGCTGGGGCACTTCTTCCGCGGCATCGGCCTGACCGTGCTCGAGGGCTACGGCCTCACCGAGACCACGGCGGCCTCGACGGTGAACACCCCGGGGATGATCAAGATCGGCACGGTGGGCCGGCCGCTGGCGGGTGTCGCTGTCCGCATCGCCGACGACGGCGAGATCCTGATCAAGGGCGGCCAGATCTTCACCGGCTACTACAACAACCCCACCGCCACGGCCGAGGTGCTGCGCGACGGGTGGTTCTCGACCGGCGACATCGGCGAGCTGGACAAGGACGGCTGCCTGCGCATCACCGGCCGGAAGAAGGAGCTGATCGTCACCGCCGGCGGGAAGAACGTCGCCCCGGCCGTGCTGGAGGACCGGCTGCGGGCGCACCGCCTGATCAGCCAGTGCATGGTCGTCGGTGACGCACAGCCCTACATCGCCTGCCTCATCACCCTCGACGAGGAGGCGCTCCCGGCCTGGCTCGAGCAGCACGGCAAGCCGGCCATGTCGCTGGCCGTGGCCGCCGAGGACCCCGACGTCCTCGCCGAGATGCAGCACGCCGTCGACGACGCCAACAAGGCGGTGTCCAAGGCGGAGGCGATCAAGAAGTTCCGCATCCTGTCGGTCGACTGGACCGAGGAGAGCGGAGCGCTCACGCCGTCGATGAAGCTCAAGCGCGGCGTCGTCATGAAGGAGTACGCCACCGAGGTCGACGCGCTGTACTCGTAGTTCCGCTGCTCGACTCGTAGTTCCGTGCTCGGCCACGACGGGAGTGGGCGAGAATCACCGCATGGCGCCCGTGATCGAGGTCCGCGACCTCACCGTGCAGTTCGGCACGGTCGTCGCGGTCGACGGGTTCGACCTGATCCTGCCGGCCGGCGCGTCGGTCGCGCTGGTGGGCCGCAACGGGGCCGGGAAGTCGACGACGCTCCGGGTGCTGGCCGGCGTCCTGCCGCCGACCAGCGGGTACGTCCGGGTGGCCGGGATCGACGCGGCGAAGGACCCGTCGGGCGCGAAGGCGCGGGTCGGCTACTGCCCGGACGTCGGTGGGCTGATCCCGCGGGCCACGCCGTGGGAGCACCTGCAGCTCGCGGCCACGCTGCGCAAGATGCCGGACGGCTGGCAGCAGCGCGCGCTCGACCTGCTCGACCGGTTCGACCTCGGCGGGGTGGCCGACCGGATCACCGCCAGCTTCAGCCACGGGATGGGCCGCCGGATGTCGGTGGTCCTGGCCACGTTCCACTCCCCCGACGTGCTGCTGCTCGACGAGCCGTTCGACGGCGTCGACCCGCTCGGCGTCGACGCGACGATGGACGTCATCCGGGAGCAGAAGCTGGCCGGGTCGGCGGTGCTCGTGTCGACGCACCTGCTGGACCTCGCGGTGCAGGCCTGCGAGGAGGCGGTCGTGCTGCGGCAGGGGGCGGTGGTGGCGGCCGCGCCGTCCGTCGAGCTGGCCGGGGTCGAGGGCGCCGCTCGCTACCGGTCGCTGCTGTCGTGAGCGACGCGCAGCTCCGGCCGCTGATCGCCCTGCGCTGGCGGATGGTGCGGTCTCGTCGGGCTCGGCGCGGGTTCCTGCTGCTGGCATCGGCCCTGCCGCTGCTGTGCCTCGGCCGCGATCGTCGCCGGGCTGCTGGCGCCGTCGGAGAACCGGTTCGACATCTCGCTGCTGGCACCGTCGGCGTACCTGTCGGTGGCGGTGCTCGCGGTGATCGCCCCGCTGGTGGCCGGCGGCGGCAACGAGCTGTTCCCGCCGGAGCAGCTGGCGGCGTACCCGATCACCGCGCGCACGCAGTACCTCGCGTCCCTGGCCCTCACGCCGCTGAACCTGGCGTGGACGGTCCAGCTCGTCGGGCTCGTCGGTCTGACGGCCTACATCAGCGGCCCGGTCGCGCTGCTGCCGCTGGCGCTGGTCACCTGCCTGACGTTCGTCGCGTTCGTGTCGGTGGCCGGCCAGGCCCTCGCCTGGCTGGTCGTGGGCCTGCGGCAGCGAGGCTCCGGCCGCCGGGCCACCTGGGCGGTCGTGGCGCTGGTCGCGATCTCGGTCGTGGTCGTCGTCGTCACCGGCCGGGTCGGGGCGGTGCTCGACCGGGCGCCGACCGTGCCGGTCGTGACCGGCGCGGTTGCCGGGTCGAACGGGCTGCCTGGGTCGATGGGCGCTGACGACCGGGCTCCTGCTGCTGTTGATCGTCGTGGCGGACCGGGTGGGGCGGCGATCGTGCGCCTGGGCGCTCCACCGGCCCGGCGACGCGAGCACCGGCGTCCACGCCCTGGCCGTCCGCCGGCGCCCGGCCCGGCGAAGCGAGCACGCCGAGCGGCTTGCGGTCGACCGGGCCAGCGTCTGGCGGTCGCAGTCGCTGCGGCGTGGCCTCCTGGTGCTGGGCATCCTGCCCGGCGCGGTCGCGGCCGCCGCCGGGCTGGACTGGCCGTCACTGGTGCTCCTGCCCGGGCTGGTCGCGGCCGGCGCGGGGCTGCTGTTCGGCGTCAACGCGTTCTGCCTCGACGGCTCCGGAGCCGTCTGGCTGGCGTCGCTGCCAGGTCGACCGGCGACGGCCTTCTGGGCCAAGACCCGGGTCGTCGCGGAGACCTGCGCCGTCGCGATCGCGCTGACCGTCGCTGCCGGCAGCCTTCGCACGGGCGGTCCGCCGACTGCCGCCGAGCTCGCGGCGGTCGTCTCGTGCGCTCTCGTGGCCCTCATGCGCGTCGTCGCGACGTGCATGGAGACTGTCGGTCACCAGGCCGCACCGCGCCGACCTGAGCGGGCCGCGCGACACACCGGCCCCGCCGGGTGTCATGGCCGCCTACTCGGCCCGGCTCGCCGTGTCCACCACCCTGATCGCCGTGTTCTTCTCGGCGCTCGCCGAGGTGGCGCCGTGGCAGTACCCGGTGCTCTTCGCGGTCCCGTTCCTCCTGCTCAGCCTGCGCCGTCTGTTCGGCACGTGCTCGGCGCTGGCAGGACGTCGCGACCCGCGCACGCGTCGTCACCATCGTCGCGAGCGGCTGACAGTCCGAGCGGCCAGGCTGCCCGCAGGTCCACGTCGCCTCGCACGAGTCGCCATCGGCCGATCGACCGCCGTCGGATCACCGATCCGACCATGCGCCGAGACCAATCAGGGGAGATTGGGGAGAATCACCCGCATCACCGAGAGCGGTCGCTAACGTCGGGCGTGTCGCTGTCACGCGATCTCCGTCCACCGACGACCCTGTGAACCACGCGGCTCAACTCGGCCCGCACCGCACCGATTGAAGGACACATGGGACGACGTACTCTGCTCCTCATCGCCGCCCTGGTCATCGCCGCCCTCGGCACAACCGGGATCTTTCTCTACATCAACGGCGTGGACGAACGAGCGGCGGCGGGCAACAAGCTGGTCAAGGTCCTGGTGGCCAAGACGGCCATCGCGGCTGGGACGAGCGGTCAGCAGGCGCAAGACGCTGCCGCGTTCGAGCAGCGCTCGTACCTCGCGGACAGCGTCGAGGGCCTCGATGTCCTGAGCAATCCCTCGACCATCCTCGACCAGGTGGCGCTGGCGCCGATCGCGCAGGGCTCGCCCATCCTCCAGTCGCAGTTCGGCGCTCCCGGCCAGACCAACGCCCTGCCCATCCCGGACGGCAAGCTCGCTGTCAGTCTGCAGCTCGACGACCCTGCGCGGGTGGCCGGCTTCGTCGAGCCCGGCTCGAAGGTCGCCGTGTTCCTCACGACGACCGAGACGAGCGGAGCCAGCGCCGGCCAAGAGGTGACACGCATCCTGCTGCCCGAGGTCCAGGTCATCGCCACCGGAGCCACCACCCTGGTGACGACGGTCACCGGCAGCGGCGACGCCGCCCAGACCGAACAGCTTCCCAAGGCGCTGATGACCCTGGCGGTCGACCAGAAGCAGGCGCAGCAGATCGTCTTCGGCCAGGGCCACGGGCAAGGTGACGTTCGGGCTGCTGACCGACTCATCCGAGGTCGACCAGAACGAGGCCGGCACGACCGCGAAGAACCTGTTCGACTGATATGACCGCAATCGTCGACCTCGACCCGGCGACAGCTGACACGCTGCACTCAGCTCTCGGACCGGACAGCCAGGTCCTGCCCTCGCTCGACGCGCTGCGGCGACATCTGGAGACCCAGCTCGGCGAGGACGCCGTCGTCCTCGGGCCGACGGTCGACCTGAGCTCGGCGCTCGGCCTCGCGGGCTCGATGCGGGTCACCCGGCCCAGCCTCGCGGTGATCTTGGTCCGTCGCAGGGTCGACACGTCGGTGCTCACCGAGGCGCTGCGGGCCGGGGTGTTCGAGGTCGTCGAGGAGCGCGACCTCGCCGGCTTGAACGCCTCGGTGCGCCGGGCTCGAGACCTTGCGCGGCAGCTGCGGGAGACGGTCGCCGGCGTCGAGGCCGAGCCTGCCGCTCACAGCCGGGGTCAGCTCATCACCGTGTTCTCGGCCAAGGGCGGGTGCGGCAAGACCACGCTGGCGACGAACCTGGCGGCGGCGCTGGCGGACCGAGGGCGCCGGGAGGTCTGCCTGGTCGACCTCGACCTCGCCTTCGGCGACGTGGCGATCGCCCTGCAGCTGTTCCCGGCGCACACCATCGCGGACGCCGTCCCGCTCGGCCGACAGCCTGGACGCCTCCGCCGTGGCCTCGCTGCTGACGCCGCACTCCCCCGGCCTGACCACCCTGGTGGCGCCGATCGAGCCGGGCACGGCCGAGTCCGATCCCCGCGTCGCTGGTCGTCCGCGATCCTCGACCGTCCTCAAGCAGCAGTTCGACTTCGTCGATCGTCGACACGCCGCCGGCGTTCGACGACCACGTGCTCGCCGCCTTCGACCAGAGCGACCTGGTCGCGCTGCTGGCCACGCTGGACATCCCGGCGCTGAAGAACCTGAAGCTGACGCTGGAGACCCTCGACCTGCTCAACTACCCGCGCGAGCGCTGGCGGCTCGTGCTCAACCGGGCCGACTCCAAGGTCGGGCCTCGCGCTCGGCGAGGTCGAGAAGACGCTCAAGGCCCCGATCGCGGCGCAGATCCCCAGCTCGCGCGACGTCCCGGCCTCCATCAACCGAGGCGTTCCGATCGTGCTCGACGACCCGAAGCACCCCGTCTCGCTCGCGATCAAGGCGTTCGCCGAGAACAACCTCGCAGCCGCATTCTCGGCCGCCTCAGACGGCAACATCCCGACCGAGCTCCGCTCCGACCGGCGCGGCCTGCTGCGCAGGAAGTCCAAGACATGAGCCTCGCCGACCGCCTCGCCGCCGCCAAGCGAGAGCGCGGCGTGATCACCGCCGAGCCGACCTCGGACGGCGGCTTCACCGCCGCCGCACCGCGGACGAGGCGGAACGCCGACCCGTTCGCCGAGCTCAAGCGCACGGTGCACCAGACGCTGCTCGACAACCTCGGCCCGAAGCTCTACGACTCGCGCCTGACGCAGTCCGAGCTCGAGCAGAAGGTCCGCCAGACCCTGCAGGAGGTCCTCGCCCAGGACGAGACCCCGCTGACGGTCGCCGACCGGGCCCGGATCGCCCAGGAGATCGCCGACGACATCCTCGGCTACGGCCCGCTCGAGCCCTACCTGCGCGACGCGGACATCACCGAGGTCATGGTCAACGGCTACGACTCGATCTACATCGAGCGCGCCGGCAAGATCCACCAGGTCGAGGGCACCTTCACCGACGAGGCCCACCTGCGCCGGACCATCGACAAGATCGTGGCCAGGGTCGGCCGCCGCGTCGACGAGTCCAGCCCGATGGTCGACGCCCGCCTGCCCGACGGCAGCCGGGTCAACGCCGTGATCCCGCCGCTCGCCATCGACGGCTCGCTGCTCACGATCCGCAAGTTCTCCACCGACCCGTACCAGGTCGAGGACCTCATCGGCTTCGGCACCATGACCGCGCACGGTCGCCGACTTCCTCGAGCGCGTGCGTACGCGGGCAAGCTCAACATCCTCGTCGCCGGCGGAACCGGCGCCGGCAAGACGACGACCCTCAACGTGCTCTCCTCCTTCATCCCGGACGAGGAGCGGGTCATCACGATCGAGGACGCCGCCGAGCTCCAGCTGCACCAGGAGCACGTGCTCCGCCTGGAGGCCCGCCCGCCGAACATCGAGGGCCGGGGCGAGGTCAAGATCCGCGACCTGGTGCGCAACTCGCTGCGCATGCGCCCCGACCGCATCGTCGTCGGTGAGATCCGCGACGCCGCCGCGCTCGACATGCTCCAGGCGATGAACACCGGCCACGACGGCTCGATCTGCACCGTGCACGCCAACACCCCGCGCGACGTGCTCTCCCGGGTCGAGACGATGGTGCTGATGGCCGGCATCGACCTGCCGTGCGGGCGATCCGCGAGCAGGTGTCGAGCGCGATCGACCTGATCGTCCAGCAGGCCCGGTTCAAGGACGGCACCCGCCACATCACCCACGTCACCGAGGTCGTCGGCATGGAGGGCGACGTCATCACCCTGCAGGACCTGTTCATGTTCGACCACAGCGCCGGGCTTCGACGAGAGCGGGCGCTCCCTCGGGACCCTGAAGTCCACCGGGCTTCGGCCCAAGTTCCTCGAGAAGCTCGCCGCCGCCGGGGTGTCAGGTCGACCCGACCGTGTTCGCCTTCGAGAAGTTCGGTCGATGACCCTGCGCCGGCTCGCCGCGCTGCGGGCTGGCTGGCAGCCGCCGCCCTGTCGCTGTCCGCGGTGTCCGCCGCAGCCGACACGACCGGGCGCCTCGTCGGCGGTCGCCCCGGTGGACGGCAAATTCCAGATCATCTTCCAGGCCGACGGCCTGCCGACCGGCGTCAGCATGGATCCGCAGACCGTCAAGGTCCGCATCGCCGGCCAGGACGTGGCGTCGACGGCGGAGCCGATCACGTCAGGCGATGCGGTCACCCGCATCGCCATGCTGTCGTTGGACAACAGCCAGAGCATGGCGAAGGACGGCAAGCTCGCGTCGGCCAAGGCCGCAGCGACCACGTTCCTGCAGACGCTTCCCGCCGACGTCGAGGTCGGGCTGGTCACGTTCGCCAACACCGCGGAGACGAAGCAGACCCCGACCCTTGACAAGGCACAGGTCCAAGCCGCGATCGACGCCATCGAGATCAGCCCGGTGTCGGGCACGGCGCTGTACGACGGAGCCGCGCTGGCCGCCGACGCAGGCATCAACTGCGGGGTCCGGCAGTGTTCTGCTGCTGACCGACGGCAGGGAGGACGGCAGCAGCACCGGCACCCTCGAGGACGCCGTCTCCGTGGCGAAGGACAACGACGTCACGATGGATGCCGTGTACATCGGTCCGGCCGCGGACCAGCCGACAACCGCTGACCGACATCGTGACGCGATCCGGTGACGGTCTGGTGATCCCCGCGGACACCGCCAACCTCGACGACCGCTCTTTGCGCAGGCCGCCGAGGCGATCCAGGGCCAGCTGCTCGATCCTGGCCGACGCGCCGGAGAACCTGCCGGAACAAGGCAACGTCAGCGTGGCGGTCCAGGCGGGCGACACCGCGCTCACGGCCAGCTCGTTCCGGTCGTTCAGCAGCGACAGCGCAGCGACCGCCCCGCCGGACAACGGCCCGATCCCGATCGACACGGCGTCCGGCACCGTCGTAGGGAAGTCCGCACTATCCGATGTTGCTGGGCGCTCTCTTCATCGGGCTGCTCGTCATCATCTATGTCGCGCTCAGCGCCGTCAGGAGCGACGAGAAGCAAGGCCGAGTCCGGCGCCGGCTGTCGATCTACACGCTCACCGGCCGCACGCCGGTCAAGCAGGAGGAGACGACCACCGCACTCGGCAGCAGCCACGTTGCTCGATCGGCTGTCGAGCTCGCCGGCAAGGTGGTCCAGAAGCGAGACTTCGAGAGCGCGCTGACCCTGCGTCTCGAGGCCGCCGGTGTCCCGCTGCGCGCGGCCGAGTGGATGATCATCCACGTCGGGGTTGCGATCGGCTGGGGCGATCTTGCTGCTGCTGATCTCGGGCGGCAAGATCTTCCCCACCCTGCTGGGACTGCTCATCGGTCTTGCGCTGCCCGTGGGCCTACCTGCGCATGAAGGAGTCCAAGCGGACGACGGCCTTCCTCGCTCAGCTGCCCGACACGCTGCAGCTCGTCGCAGGCAGCCTGTCGGCGGGCTACTCGATGCCGCAGGCCATGGACACCGTCGTCCGCGAAGGGCAGCAACCCATCACCGGCGAGTTCAACCGAGCGCTCGTCGAGGCGCGACTCGGCGTCCCGATCGAGGACGCCATGGACGGCGTCGCGGAGCGGATGAAGAGCAAGGACTTCGCCTGGGTCGTGATGGCGATCCGGATCCAGCGAGAGGTGGGCGGCAACCTGGCGGAGCTGCTCACGACCGTCGCCGCGACGCTGCGCGAGCGAGAGCGCCTGCGCCGTCAGGTGCAGGTCCTGTCCGCGGAGGGTCGGCTCTCGGCGTGGATCCTCGGCCTGCTGCCCGTGGTGTTCGCGCTCTACCTCGCTGCTCGTCCGGCCGGAGTACCTCAAGCCGCTGGTCAGCGAGCCGCTCGGCTGGCTGCTGCTCGGGTTCGGTTTCGTCCTGCTGGTCGTCGGTGCCCTGTGGCTGCGCAAGGCCGTGAAGGTGGAGGTCTGACGTGGACGCCGAACCTCCTGCTCGTGCTCGGCCTCGGAGCCGTCTTCCTCGCCATCGCCATCGCTCTGACCACGTTCGGGGTCATGACGTCGGAGAAGCAGCAGGTCTCGCGTTCACTGGCGGCGGTGCAGGCCATCAACACGGCACCGGCATCCATGACGCAGCGAGCTGAACCAGCCGTTCGGCGAGCGAGTGATCGCACCGACCATGGCGAGGTTCACCCGCCTCGGTCGCCGGTTCGCGCCGAGCGACCAGGCCGACCGCATCCGGCACCGCCTCGAGCTCGCCGGGAACCCGCCGAACTGGGACGTCGACCGCGTCATCGCCTTCAAGATGCTCGGCCTCATCGCGGGTTTCGTCATCGGCGTCGCGCTTCCGCTGCTCTTTCAGGCAGGGTCCGCTTCCGATCATCGGGTTCGCCGTTGCCTTCTCCCTCGCCGGCTTCTTCGCGCCCAACCTGGCGATCTACCAGATGGGCTACAACCGAACCGAGCAGATGCGCCGCGAGCTGCCGGACGCCCTGGACCTGCTCACCATCTCGGTCGAGGCCGGGCTCGCGTTCGACGCAGCGCTCTCGCAGGTCGCCCGCAACACCACCGGGCCGCTCGCCGAGGAGTTCTTCCGGGTGCTCCAGGAGATGCAGATCGGCACTCGGTCGAGCCGAGGCGATGCGCGCCCTCGGCGAGCGAACCGACCTGCCGGAGCTGCGCGGTCTTCGTGACGGCCATGGTCCAGGCCGACTCCTTCGGCATCCCGATCGCGTCGGTGCTCCGCGTCCAGGCCAAGGAGATGCGGATCAAGCGCAGCCAGCGCGCCGAGGAGCTCGCGCAGAAGGTGCCGGTGAAGATCCTCTTCCCGCTGATCTTCTGCATCCTCCCCGCGCTGTTCATCGTCATCCTCGGACCGGCAGCGATCACGATCTTCCACTCGTTCAGCGGCCGGCTCACCTAGTGGCCCGTGTCCTCATCGTCTCGCGCAACCCCGCGATGGCCATGGGGTTGTCCGCAACCGACTACGAGGTCGTCGACCTCCGCCCACAGGCCTTCGGCGCGTGGATCGAGGACGGGGAGGCACGCCGACGCGCTCGTCCTCGACCTCGAGAGCCCGCAGCTTGCCGCCGCGGCGGTCACGAACCTGAGGGCCCACGCCAAGCTCGCCCCGGTGCTCCTCGTCTCGAGCGACCGGCCGGGGTGGGACGCGCCGGAGATGCGCCGACTGCCGGCGGCCGAGGTCCTCCCCCTCCCGATCAGCCGCCCGGCCTTGCTCTCTGCGCTCGAGGACCTGCTCAGCGAGCCCTGGGCCGAGCACGAGGTCGACGCGCCGGCGTCCAAGCAGCACGACGATGTCGCCGAGGCGTTGCACGAGCTGGTCCAGGACCGGGACGACCTTCTCAGCGAGGACGACGACCTCGACCGGTTGATCACTGCCCCACCACCGGTGGCACCGATGCCTCGCTGCCCGTCCGCGTCACGCTGTCGCGGTGTCCGAGGATCTCGCGAACCGGCCGGCAGAGACCGTCGCCACCAACCGGCGGTCGCGGCGCACGCCTCGCGCGACGTCTTGGCGCCCGAACCTGTCAACCAGATCGAACCGCTCGAGGTCACCATGGACGACCTCGCCGAGACGCACGGTGACGTCGCCGACGACTCCGGCTACGACCATCCGCCGCTCTCCGCGGTTCCTCGGACCAGAAGCACCCGGCCGATGCCGCCATCGACCTATGCGACGTCCCGCGACGACATCGAGGCTCTGCGGCCGACCGCGCCCGCCCGGCGCAGCCCGCGAACGGTCACGGCCGCAGAGCAGAACTGACCCCGATGCCGGACGCCCGAAGCCGACCAGCGATGCCGCGCCGAAACCGGACGATGCTGTCGCTCTCGTCCGACGGCTGGCGGCAGTCGCCGACGCGCTCTACGGCGTGCCGGAGACGGCCGAGGTGATCGTCGCCGACGCAGTGGAGCGGACTCACGCCGAGGGTGGAGCTCTCCTGGTGCCGGACGACGGCAGCTGGCGGGTGGCCGCCGGTGTCGGGCTTCGGCCGCTCGAGCACCGATACGAGCTGCATGCCGACTCGTGGCTCGTGCAACAGATCGCGCAGGCCCACAAGGGCGCCATCATCGAGGAGAGCGACATCGCTCGCGAGCAGCTGCAGGGGGCGCCGTTGGCCAGCTGGCGGCACCTCTTGGCGGCACCGATCCCACGAGCCGGGGCCTTGCTGGTGCTCGCCCGCCGCGAGAACCCGCCGTTCGACGAGGGCGACCTCACCCTGCTGGCGGCGCTCGGCGAGGAGGCCGGCGAGCTGCTGTCCGCGGCGATCGACACCCGAGCACTGGCTCGAACCCTGTGGGAGTTCCGCGACGAGGACGATCGCCGCCACTGACTGCTACTCGACGAAGACCCGCTCGTCGACGAGCTGCTCGGCGACCGCATTGCCGTCGGTCTCGAACCGGCCCTGCTCGAACCGCTTGCGGAACTCCAGGTCGATCTTGTCCAGACCCGGACCGGTTCTTCTCGATGGTCACGACGGCCCAGTTGCGGAACCGCTCGGCGTTGCCCACGTCGTAGACGAGGTGGTGTCGCGCGACGACGTCGTACTTGTCGTTCATCAGCAGCACGATGTCGGCCTCGTAGGCCAGCGCGGAGGAACCTCGCAGGTTGTGCACGCGCAGCCGGCGGCCGGCGACGAGACCTTCCTTGTCGGCCGCCACGATGGCCAGCACCGGCACCTCGACCTCGAGCGCCAGGTCCTTGAGACCCTCGACGATCTTGGTGACCCGCTCCTCCTCGATCTCGGAACCGCCGGGAACGAAGACCTTCTGCAGGTAGTCGACCACGACGAGCGGCGGCTTGCCGGTGAGCGCGCGGGCCTGGTCGACGACCTGGCGCACCGTGTACACGCTCGTCTCGGTGCCGCTGGAACGATGGACCAGCAGGTGGTCGGCGTAGCTCTGAACGGCTGCCACGGCCTCGGCTCCGCCGACGGTGTTGCGCAGCCGGTCGGCCAGCCCGCCCTCGCGCCCGTCGGAGGCCTCCAGCGACTCGCGGATGCGGCGCAGCGACACCGCCTCGAGCCCGCCGTGCTCGGCAGCCTCGATGGCGATCAGCCGCTCGAGCACGGTCGAGGCGTCGTGCTCGTAGGAGAAGTAGACGACGGCCTCACCCGACGCAGCCGCATGACGGAGGATCTGCAAGGCGAACGTCGTCTTGCCCAGCCCCTGCGGGCCGCCGAGCAGCGTCAGCTCTCCGGAGCGCAGGCCGCCGCTCAGGTAGGTGTCGAGCGTCTCGAAGCCCGTCGGCCACACCCGCGCCGCGGCGTTCTTGCCTTCCCGCAGCTTGACGTCGGCTTCCCGCAGCACATCGGCGATGGGGCTCAGCTGGTCGTCCACGGCAGCCATTGCAGCAGACGCGACACGCCCAGGTGACCGATTGGCCCAGAATCTGGCCACTCGGACGAGCCTGTGACAGCGTCACGGCATGCGCGTCGCGAGCTACTCCAGCCTGCGGCTCGATCAGCGCGTCGTCCTGAGCGTTCGCGTTCGGCTTGTTGCTCGTCGGCGCGCGCTCTGACGCTGATCCAGCGACATACGGCCGCCGACGTCGCTTGCCGTCGTGCTGCTGGCAGCCGTCGCCGTCGGCGGCTCGCTGCCGGTGCCGCTCGCGCTGGCAGGGCGTGGCGCATGTACCAGCCGGTGGTCGAGGCGGTCCTGGCTTGCTGCGTGATGCTGCTGGTCGAGCCGCTTCCGGAGACCCTGCTGCCGTACCTGATGGCACCGGCCCTGGCCGCCGGCCTGGCGGGTGGCGCGCGCATCGCCGTCATGACCGCCGGGCTCAGCGCGCTGGTCCTGATGCTCGGGCGGCTGGTCGGCGCCGGAGTCGCTCGTCTGGAACAGCTACCTCGCGGTCGTGAGCCGATGGACCCTGATCACGTTGGCCGTGGGGCTGCTGGGCGCGTGGATCGGCCGGCTGCAGCAGGCGGGGACCGCGCCGACCGAGAACGTGGCCTACGCCGCGGCGTACCGGCTGATCTCCCAGCTGCAGGCTCGTGTCGCGTCAGCTCTCGGGCGGCCTCGACCCGGTGACGCTCGCCCAGCAGATGCTGGAGACCGTGCAGCGGGCGACGCCCGTTCGACCGTGGCGCCGTGTACGTCCGCTCGACGGGGGGCCGGCTATCCCCGGTGGCGTTCGTGGGGGCCGACCGACTCGACTGGGACGTCGACACCCCGTTCTTCGACGAGGCATGGGCGTCGAGCACCACGATGCGGTCCGCCCAGCCCCTCACGCCCGGGCTCGCCGGTGTGTCGCGCGGTCCTACCGCTGCGGATCGGGCTCCGAACCTTCGGACTGGTGGCTCTGGAACGCTCCGAGCCCGCCGTTCGAGCCCGCGCAGATCACCGAGGCCGAGCACGTGCTGGAAGAGCTCGGCCTCCGACTGGAGACGGCGCTGCTGTTCAGCGAGGTGCGCAGCCTCGCCACCGCCGAGGAACGCCGCCGGCTCGCCCGCGAGATCCACGACGGCATCGCCCAGGAGCTCGCCTCCATGGGCTACGTCGTCGACGACCTGGCCGCCCGGGCCCGGTACCTGCCCGACCTCGAGGCGGACCTCAAGACCCTGCGCAGCGAGCTGACCCGCGTCATCACCGAGCTGCGGCTGTCGATCTTCGACCTGCGCAGCGAGGTGCAGACCACGATCGGGCTCGGGACGGCCCTGTCGGACTACGTCCGTCAGGTCGGGCGCCAGCTCGAACCTCACGGTGCACCTGGTCCTCGACGAGACGCCCGTGCGGCTCCCGATCGACGCGGAGACCGAGCTGCTGCGGATCGCCCAGGAGGCGGTGACCAACGCGCGCAAGCACGCCAACGCGCACAACCTCTGGGTCACCTGCCGCATCGACCCGCCGTCGGCCTACGTGGCCGTCGAGGACGACGGCGGCGGCCTCGGGCCGACCTCGCGACGACAGCTTCGGGCTCGAGATCATGCGGGAGCGTGCCGAGCGCATCGGCGCCCGGCTCGCCGTGGGGAACCGGCGACGCGGGCGGCACCGCGGTGTCGGTGACGTTAGGTCCTGTCCGGGCTGACTATTAGGGTGGGGATATGTCCACGACGGTCGTGCTGGTCGATGACCACGAGCTGATCCGCCAGGGGCTCCGCCGCGCCTTCGAGCGGACGGACGACTTCACCGTGCTCGGCGAGGCCGGGACCGTCGCCGGCGGCCCTCGAGCTGATCCGGTCGACGCCGCCCGACGTGGTGATCTTCGACGTCCGGCTGCCCGACGGCAGCGGGCTGGACGCCGCGAAGAAGGTCCGCGAGGGCAACCCGACGATGGGCATCGTCGTGCTGACCATGTACGCCGGCGACGACCAGCTGTTCGGGGCGCTCGAGGCCGGCGCCTCGGCGTTCGTCCCCAAGGACGCCCCGGCCGACGACGTGATCTCCGCCGCCCGGCACGCCGCGGTCTCCCCGCGCGCCTTCACCGCGAACGACCTTGCCGGCGCCATGCAGCGTCGGCTGTCGCCGTCCGGGCCACAGCTGAGCCCGCGCGAGCGCGAGGTGCTCACGCTGCTCGCCGACGGGCTCGGCGTCGCCGCGATCTCCAAGCAGCTCTACATCAGCGAGTCGACGACCAAGACCCACATCTCCAAGGTCTACGAGAAGCTGGGCGCCGCCAACCGCGCCCAGGCCCTGATGACGGCCATGCGGCTCGGGCTGATCGCCAACCCGGCAGATTCCGCGTTCTAGTTCATCTGCGGCCACATCAACCGTTCGGCTGATTCCAGTCCGACTGCCTGAGCGATACCCCCGCGTCGTGACAACGTCCAGTCTTGTACTGCACCGCTGGGCTCGAGGGGGGTCCAGCAACACCCTGTCGGGCCCATACCGGAGGTCAACCCACATGCTCGCCTACATCCGCAAGGTCACCACGCGCAAGAACGAAGACGGCGCGTCGGCCGTCGAGTACGGCCTTCTCGTCGCCGCCATCGCCGCGCTCATCGTCATCATCGTCTTCGCCCTGGGCGGCGTCGTCCAGGATGTGTTCAAGGACACCTGCGACAAGATCAAGACGCAACGCCACGTCGCCAGCGACCTGCTGATCGCCCAGTGAGCTCGTCGGTGCACGTTCCTCGAGCGGCTCGCGTCGCTGCCTTCGGCGCGCGCATCCGCTGGCAGACTTTTGTGAGAGGGACCGGCGTGCTCCGCACCCTCTCGGGCTCGCGACGAAGACGCAGGCGCTCCGGCGGTGGAGTACGGCCTCCTCGTGGCCGCCATCGCCGCGCTCATAGTACTAATCGTCTTTGCTCTCGGCGGAGTCATCACGGAGCCTTTCAGCACACTTGTCGACACATCAAGACGAAACCACGGTCCTGACAGACTTGTGAGCTCTGAGCCCCGACGAACAGCTACCGTGACGCCCTCGAGGCATTGACTGTAAGTCGGTCCGACTTCTCGGTCTGCGGCGGCCTCATTCTTCCTCTCCTATACTTGCAACGGCTGCTTTCGAGCAGGACAGAGCCAACGACGCACTGTCGACACTCGTACCTGCGTGGCATCTGGCCTCGTTTGGCAACGTCTACACAGACGCCTACGCGGGCTACACGCCTTGGTTCGTTCAGATTCCGGGGCACGTGGTCAGCAATCGCCTACCTGGTGCCATCCTATGGGCGACCCCCTTCTATGCCCTTCTTGGCAGGGGCGGCGCTTTCGCTCCGATCTACCCCGCCGCGGTCGCTAGCGCCGCTTCCGCGACCCTCGCCGTCGTCTTTCTCTATCTGGCTCTCCGGTCGATAACCACCCGACGTGCCGCGATGGCGGCTTCCGCAGTTTTCGCGCTAGCCACGCCGACCTGGAGCGTCTCTGCAGACAGCCTGTGGACTCACGGGCCCGCGCAGATGGTGCTCGCGCTGTCGCTCTACTTCTACTCACGTCAGCAGTTGGCGCGCGGTGGCCTGGCTCAAGCAGCGGCGATAATGATCGCGGCCACATCTAGCAGTTGTCCCGGCCGTGATGGGCATCGCGGAAGGGCTTCGGCTCCGCTCCGCACCCGGCCCGTTCTCGTTGTCGGCGCCACGAGCTCACTCGGCATTCTTGGGCTATTGACGTACTACCGCCTGGTTTATCAGACCTGGACACTAAGCGGCGGGTACGGCGAGCTAGGGAACTCCCGCGGCATCGGTGACCGCCTGACGGATCGACCCGTATCTGGCCGAACTATCTCAGTGCTTTGATCTCTCCGGGTCGCGGGCTCCTGGTCTACTCTCCCTTCTTGCTGCTGTCTCCTTCCGGGGCTGCGCTCGGGCTGGAGGTCAGCGCCGACCTGGGTGCGATCCGCCAGTGTTGGTGGTGTGCTCTACGCGACCGTTCAATTGTGGAACAACGGATCTTCGGCGGGAGAGGACTTCTTCGGCTACCGACTCATGCTCGAGCCGCTACTTCTGGCAACTCCGCTCCTATTCACGATGTACCAGGCCTGGACCGCAAAGGGCAGGGTTCGCTTCGGTTACGTTCTGGGGGCTGGTCTTCGCGGCCGCAGCACGGCAGGCAGCCGCCAGCATCTCCAACCTGGACTATCCCGGCGAGCTGGACCTGTGGCACGCGACGTTGTATGACGACGTGGCCCGCGAACAGCCGACAGTTCTCGGCGTGGCGCCTTGCTGGGAGCCGCAGCTACCGCCTGGATCTGGCTCCGGCTTGCGAAAGGTCCAAGCCAGAGCATCGGAATGCGCCACGGAACGGTGTCAGTCAGCAGGCGCGGATAAGTTCGTTCAGTAGGCGCGACTTGCCAGACCACGTCCATGAGGTCAGCACCCAATCGACTCCCGCGGCGCCAAGTCGCCCGGCTTCTCGGCGGTTGTTCAGCATGGGGCACGCGACACGGGCAACGGCTTGCGGGTCGGTGCCATCTACCACGAAACCGGTTTCGCCGTCGAGCACGGCGTCGGGCGCCCCACCGAAGTCCCGCTCACGACCGGCAGCCCCGTGGCCGACGCCTCGAGGTAGACGATGCCGAGGCCCTCGACCTCGAAGCCGGCCTTGCGGGTGCGCGTCGGCATGCAGAACACGTCGCCGGCAGCGAAGTACGGCGGCAGCTCGGCCCACGGCACGGATCCGGTGAAGATCACGTCCTTCGCGACCCCGAGCTCCGACGCCAACCGAACCAGCTTCTTGCGCATCGGGCCGTCGCCGACCAGCAAGAGGGCCGCATCCGGCACAGAGCGCTGCACAAGTGGCAGCGCACGGATCAACATGTCCTGGCCCTTGCGCTCGACAAAGCGCGAGACGCACACGATCACCGGTCGATCACCCAAGCCGTACATCTCCCGCACCGGCGTCCCGTCCACCGACGGGTTGAACGCATCGGTGTCGACCCCCGGGGTCAGCTGAACCATCCGCGCAGCGGCTGCCGGCGAGAGAGCCTTGGCGATCTGCGACCGGGTGAACTCCCCCAGGTAGGTCAGCACGTCGTTGGTCTCGCCGATCCGGTGCAGCAGCTGCCGGGTCCCCGGCGTCTTCGCCCACCAGACCTCGTGCCCGTGCGTCGTCGCCACCGTTCGACGAACGCCGGCTCGCGACTTCAGCGCCGAAGCCATCAGCCCGAGCGGCGCCGCGGCGCCGAACCACACCGAGTCGCAGCCCATGTCGCGGGCGATCGCCACCGACCGCTTGGTGATCGAGGGCGTCGGCAGCATGATGCGCGACGGGTCGCGGATCACCGGAAACGGCCAGCCCGGCGTCGAACGCGGCGTCACCCACCTGTCGCGCGGTGTGCACGACCACCTGTCGACGGGTCCATCCGCTGCACCATCGCGAGCACGAACGACTCGATGCCGCCCACCCGCGGCGGGAAGTCGTTGGTGATCACGAGGGTGCGGCCGGTCACGGTGGCGCAGCCTACGCGTCACCCTCCCGCGCTCCGCTCGGCCGTGCTCTCCCAGCCCGCCGGCGCCGCGACACCGTGCAGCCGCGCCCAGTCGCGGGCCAGGCCGATCCGCTGCGGCCCGGTGGGATGCGTCCCGAACAGCCCGAACACCAGCGGCGACGGGTCCAGGTCCGACAGGTTCGTCACCGACAGCCGCCGCTGCATCGCCACCATCGTCTCGGGGTCCCGCGTGAGGTCCAGCGCGTGCACGTCCGCCCGCGTCTCGATCCGGCGCGACATCAGGTTCGACGCCGGCCCGGCGACGAACGTCAGCACCCCCACCACCGCCAGCACCAGCGCGACCGACCGCCCGTCCCCCAGCGACGACACGTCCGCCCGCTCCAGCAGCCACGGCCACCGCCCGAGCAGCGCCAGCACGCACACCAGCAGCGCCACCCCGAGCGCCCCCAGCACAGTCCCCCACACCACGTCGCGCGCCTTCGCGTGCCCCAGCTCGTGCGCCACGATCAGCCGCACCTGCTCCGGCGGCGCGCCGTCGACCAGCGTGTCGTAGACGACGATCCGCCGGGTCGCGCCGAGCCCCGAGACGTAGGCGTTCAACGACGTCGTACGCCGGCTCGCGTCGGCCACCAGCACGTCCTTCACCGGCACACCGTCCTCGGCCGCCAGCTCCAGCAGCGACGTCCGCAGCGACCCCGACGGCATCGACGTGAAGTTGTTGAACACCGGCTCCACCACCACCGGATACGCGAACGACAGCACCACCACCAGCAGCGCGCCGACCACCGCTCCGACGACCCACCACCACAGCGGCTGCCAGCGCGCCAGCCCGACCACGAGGAACAGCACCGCCAGCGTCAGCACCAGCCCCACGCCGTACGACTTCAGCGACGTCGACCGCCCAGCCGCCCCAGCTCCGCGTCGACAGGCCGTACCGCCGCCGCACCGTCTCGCTCCAGGCGTCCCACGGCAGCGTCAGCAGCCGCCCGACCAGCGTCAGCGCGATCGTCCCGACCAGCACCTGCCAGAACCAGCCACCCCCGAACGGCGCCGCCACCGCCTCCACCAGCCGAGAGCCCAGCGGCGTGAGCCCCAGCACCAGCGCGACGACCAGCCCGATCGCCAGCGACGCGTACGCCGGTGGCCGGAGCGCGCCCCAGTACGCCGTCTCGCGGGCCACCTGCTCCGGCGTGAAGTCCCGGCCCACGTCGACCGGCGTCCGCGCCAGCCCGTGCAGCGGCAGCGGCCGCCACGGCACCAGCACGGCCACGCTCACCGCCAGGACCGCAGCCAGCCCCACGATCGTCACGACCAGCGCGGTCCGGCTGCTCAGGACGCGGCCTTCTCGCGCAGGTAGGCCTTCCAGTCGCGCACCAGCTGGGCCTTGGTGATGCCCAGCACGTCGACCGTCTCGTCCGGCCAGCCGGGGCCGGCGCTGTCCGACAGCGCGCTGTACAGCTGCACCAGCTTCTTCTCGCCGTACTTCTCGGCGATCATCCGGGACGCGAGCCAGGCGCTCTCGTAGGACGCCGCGATGTCACCGCGCGAGGCGTCGAAGTCGGCGTCGTCGGGCAGGTGCTTCGGGCCCTTCCCGTCGTGGATGTCGGCGATCACGTCGCTGGCGACGATCACCGTCGGCACCGGGGTCGCCTGGTAGGCGACGTAGTCCGCGAAGCCCTCGGACAGCCAGATCGGCACCGGCTGCGCGCTGCTCGCCCGGGTGGCCACGTGGGTCATCTCGTGGGTGAGCACCACCCGGCGGCCGAGCGCCCCCAGGGTGTTCCAGGCCGCCGGGTTGATGACCACCCGGTCGCCGCGGCTCTGCCCCGACTCGAACGCCCCGGTGGTCACCGCGGCGATCTGCGAGAGCCCGTCGCCGTCGCTGTCGATGAGGGTGGCCATGTCCTCCTGGCTGCGCGGCAGCAGGATCACCGGCTCGTGCGACCACTCCCCCGTCCAGACGTCGTCGACGTCGCGGACGGCCAGGTCGGCCTCGTCCGCGATGCGCTGCATCTGCGCCTTGGTGGCTCCCCGGGTGTCGGCGAGCACCAGGCTGGTGTCGCCGCGGACGGCGGTCACCGGGCCGAGGTCCCACAGGTCGCGCTCGGTGTCCAGCCCGGCCGCGGAGGCGTCGGTGTCGCTCGCGAGCAGCCAGCGGCCGTCGCGCTGCACAGCGGTCAGGTACTGCTCGCGGTCGGTCGTGGTCTCGGTGCCCGCCAGCTTGTAGGTCAGCCGGGTCCGGACGATCCCCGAGCCCGGGGGCAGGGCCGCCGCCCGTTCCAGGGTCAGCGCCGGACCGTCACCGACGACCTGGTACGACCACTCGGCCATCTCCAGCGCCGCGACCCGGTCGAACAGCTCGCCCTGAGCGGTGTAGAAGTCGGTCGCGGTCGGGTCGACCGTGGACATGAACAGGTCGCGGTCCTTGGTCTGCAGCGCCCGGGCCCGCTGAGCGAGCAGGTCCTCGACGGCCTGGGTGCGGCCGGCGGTCGGGTCGGGCGAGGGCGACGTCGACGGGCTGGGCGTCTCCGGAGCGCTGCTCGGCGGCGTGGATGCGCTGGCCGTGGGGCTCGGCGTGGGCGCCGGCGAGTCGTCCGCGAGGAGCAGTCGGTTGGCGGCGAGGGCAATCCCCAGGCCGAGCCCGCCGGCCAGCAGCAGCACGAGGAGGACGAGCCCCGCCCGGCGCAGGCGACGCGGCCGGGGCCGCTCCGGGTCGGACGGCGCCGGGTCCGACAACGGCGGCGGGTCGGACGGCGGAAGCTCGGACGGCGAGGTGCCACCGACCGGCCCCTCAGGCGTGCCCTCGCCAGGGAGGTCGACGCGCGACGACGGCAGCAGCGGCGGCTCGACCGCAGCGCCGGGGTCGTCGTACTGCGTCACCCCGTCATGCTAGGTGCGCCGCAGCCTCCGCGACGGCCACCTTGCCCGGCCGTGACCCGGACGGCGGCAACCGTTATGTGGGGCTAGGGCCGGCCGGCGCCGGCCAGCGGCATCGAGTTCAGGCCGCTGATGTGCACGCTCAGCCCGGGGTACGGCGCGTCGATGATCCGGCCGCCGCCGATGTAGATGCCCACGTGGCTGATCGGGCTGTAGTAGAAGACGAGGTCGCCCGGCTGCAGGTCGGAGATCGCGACGTGCTGCACGGCGCCGTACTGCGCCGAGGACGAGTGCGGCAGCGACACCCCGGCCGCCGCCCAGGAGTACATGGTCAGCCCGGAGCAGTCGAACGAGCCGGGGCCGTCGGCCCCCCACACGTAGGGGTCGCCCAGCTGGGCGTAGGCCGTCTTCACGGCATCGGCAGCACGACCGGAGGCGGGCCCGTCGTAGGTCGGGAACGAGTCGCTTCGCGAGGACCGGGAGGCGCGCATCGCGTCGCCGCGGGCGCCGACGGCCCGCTGCACCGCAGCCTGCTGCATGGCCGCAAGCTCGGCCCGCTGCTTGGCCTCCAGCCGGCCGAGCACGTCACGGGCGTCGGCGAGCCGGGCCTCGACGGTGCGCTTCTCGGCGGCGATCTTCTGCTGCAGGGCGGCTGCCGCGTCGCGCTGGTCGGCGACCGCCTTCCGGTCGGCCGCCGCCTGCAGCCGGGCATCGGTCATGCCGCGCAGCAGAGTCGCCTGGCGGCGGTTGACCAGCGTGAGGTTCGAGGCCTCGCGCAGGAAGCTGGTCGGGTTGGCCGACAGCAGCAGCTGCACGCTCGCGTCGACCCCGCCGGCCTTGTAGGACGCCACGGCGATCCGGCCGACCAGCTGCTGCTTGGCCTGCAGCCGGGCCTGGGTCACCCGGTAGCGGTTCTGGGCCGAGTGCAGCCGCCGGTTGGCCTCGGTGAGGTCGACCTTGGCCGTGTTGTAGCGCTCCGCGGCCTGCTCGGCCTGCCGGTTGAGCGCGTCGACCTTGCGCTGGACCTCGTTCAGGGACGGCTTGGGGTCGGCAGCGGCCGCGCTGGGCAGCACACCGAGACCGAGGACGGCCAGCAGCAGGGCGCCGAGCAGGAGGCGAGGTCGCGAAGCGGTCATTACGGGCGGACCCTACGTGACCCGTTCGTTATCTTCAAATTCACCGGCGCGTCGCCTGTGGACGAGGGCCCAGGTCGTGCTATCGGCGTTCGCACCTCTTGGCCTTCGACCGGTCCGCGTCGGTACTGGACCCCTCGACCGCCACCGGCCGGGTAAAGACCCGGTCAGCCCGCCTGAGCCGGCCGCTGACCTGGGCCGCCGTCCCCACCGCGGGCTTGCGGCGGGTGCCGCAGCACCTCGACCGGCACCACCAGCCGCAACGGCGGGACGAGCCCGGAACCTGCCAGCGCCTCGAGGGCCGCCACCTCGCCGTCGTCGATCTCGCCGGGCGGACCGCCCAGCAGCGCGCTGACCACACAGTCGTCGCACGCCAGGCCGCGCACCTCGCAGCTGTCGCAGTCGATGATCACGAGTCCTCCTCGGATGTCGTCTGCGAGCACGCTAGGGACACCCCTGGACACAACCCTGCCCAGCGCAGCCGGGGCCGGGCTCGACGGCCCCGGACCGTCGCTTCAGGCTCGGTCGAGGCGGCGCACCAGGGCGGCGGCCGCGACCGGCCGGGCGCCGGACCGGCGTACGCCGTCGGCGACCTCCTTGTCGCTGGACACCACGGTCACCGGACGGCCCTCCGGCTCGGCCCGCACCAGCCGGCGGATCAGCTCGTCAGCGGTCTCGCCCGCCTTGCTGAACAGCACCCGCACCCCGCGAGCGTTCGCCGCCGGCACCCGGCCCTGCAGCGCGGCACCGTCGAAGCAGCAGGTGACCTCGGCGCCGGAGCGGGCGGCGAGGTTCGACAGCCCCATCAGCAGCCGGGTGCGCTGCTTCTCCAGCGACAGCTCCGGGTAGCCGGTCTTGGTGACGTTGTAGCCGTCGACGATCAGGTGGGCCTGCGGGAGCGACACCAGCTGGTCGAGCAGCGCCGGGTCCTCGGCCGGGACGACGGACACCGACCCCACCGTGTCGCCCGGGACGGCGGCGTCGACGAGGTCGGCCGGCAGCGCGCTGACCGGCGGCAGGGCCAGCTCGCGGCGCAGCGCGGCCGAGGCGTCGACGACGGTGTCCAGCAGCAGCCGCAGCCGGGTGCCCTCGAGGCTGCGGCCCTCGCGCACCGCCCGGCGGGACGCCTCGAGCGCCGTCTCGGCCTCCTCGACCCGGGCCTTGGCCAGCCGCACCTCCTCGGCGGCCGCCACCGCCGACGCAGCCGCCGAGCTCTCCGCCGCAGCCACCGCCTCGGCGGCCTCGGCACTGGCCCGCTCGGCGCGCCGCCGGGCGCCCTTCTCCTCCCGCAGCGCCTTGGCCACGGCCGCCGCCTCCGCCGTCGCGGCCGTCAGCTCGGCCCGAAGCGTCGCGAGCTGCTCCGCGTGCCGGGCCTGCTCCGCAGCCAGGGCCGCCTCGAGCCGCGCGACCTCCTCGGACGCCCGCACGCTGCCCGCCTCGGCCGTCGCCCGTTCGGCCTCCGCGGCGGCAGCGCCGACCTGCGCCGCCCATCCCGGCGTACGACCCAGGTAGGCGACCGCGGCCACGTCGACCGGGTCGGCGGCGGGCGGCGGCGCGCCCGCGTCCAGGGCGGCGGCCAGGTCGGGCAGTGCCTCACGGGCGGCGCTGGCGACCCGCTGCCGGAACACCACGTCACGGTCGACGGCGGCGGCCAACGGCGTCGCAGCCCGGGTACGCCGGTGCTGCGGCGCCCAGGACCGGAACCGTTTCAGGGCCGCCGGCACGTCGTCCTCGGGCAGCGCGCCGAGGGTGTCGGCGGCCCAGCTGACCACCCGAAGCCGGACGGCCTCGGGCAGCGGCCCGTCCCAGCCCGGCTCCTCGCTCATGCCTGCCGCGTCACGTCCCCGCCGGCCGCACCGTCCGACGGCCGTGGCACCAGCTCGACGGTGCCGACACCCGCGCACCACCGGCAGCGCACCGACTCGACGACCTCCTCGAGCACCTCGCGCTCCTCGACGGTGGGGGCACCCGACAGGTCGAGATGCACGAACTCCCGGGCCCGCGTCCGCCGGGTCACGTCGAAGCGGGTGAGGTTGCCGCACTGCGCGCATCGCCACCGGGTCGTCGCCGTCGGCAGAGGTGTGCTGGTCACGGTCGCGAGCCTACGGCCCGGCGCACGCCATTTCCCGTTGCGACCAATCCGCGTCGACCGCGTCGTCGAAACACCGTCGACGACCGCCCGTGACGTCCCGTCGCGGGCACACACCACACCATCCCCTCAGGGAGGGATCCATGTCTCGGTCGAGACGAACTCGCAAGGCCCGGGCAGCTGCCCTGCTCGGCGTGGGAACGATGGTTGTCGGTGGCGGGATCGCGGCACTCGCGCCCGCCAGCTCGACAGCGTCCAGCCACCGGGAGGCGCCGGCCATCGCCGGGCAGCCGCAGTACGACAACACCGACGTCTACGCATTCGCGCAGGGCGACGGCAAGGTCAACCTGATCGCCAACTGGATCCCGTTCGAGGAGCCGGGCGGCGGGCCCAACTTCTACCCGTGGGCCACCGATGCCAGGTACAAGATCAACATCGACAACGACGACGACGCGAAGCCTGACGTCGTCTACACCTGGACGTTCCGCAACTCCCGGGTGCCCAACGACTCCGACAGCTTCACCGGCAACGGCACCTTCCTCTACAACAACGGCCCGGTCACGTCGCTGACCGACGAGAACCTGTTGTTCCGGCAGACCTACGACCTGACCCGCACCGAGATCCGCAAGGGTCCGAACAAGGTCCGCACCGTGCTGGACAACGCCCCCGTCGCGCCGTCCGACGTCGGCGACGCCGCCATGCCGGACTACGCGTCGCTGCGCAACGCAGCCGTCAAGACCTACGACAGCAGCCGCAAGTCGTTCGCCGGCCAGGCCGAGGACCCGTTCTTCCTCGACCTGCGGGTGTTCGACGTGCTCTACGGCGGCAACTGCATGACCGAGGCCGGGCACGACAGCCTCGCCGGCTTCAACGTCAACTCGGTTGCCCTCCAGGTGCCTCGCGGCGACCTGACCGCCAAGGGCCAGGACGTCGTCGGCATCTGGAGCACGACCGACCGCAAGAACGCCAAGGGCGACTACAAGCAGATCTCGCGCCTCGGTCAGCCGCTGGTGAACGAGGTGGTCATCCCCTACAAGGTGAAGGACACCTTCAACTCGCTCAAGCCGAAGCAGGACGCCGCGGCGCTGCCGTTCGTCCAGAGCTCCGAGCTCGCCGCGACGCTGAACGCGGTCTGCGGCACCAAGGCCCCGGTCAAGAACCGCGACGACCTCGTCCAGGTCTTCCTGACCGGCGTCCCCGGGATCAACAACCCGAAGGGCAACGGCACCCCGAGCGAGATGCTGCGGCTCAACACGAAGTGGCAGGCCGGTCAGACCTTCAACCGGCTCGGCGTGCTCGGCGGTGACCGCAACGGGTTCCCGAACGGTCGCCGGCTGCAGGACGACGTCGTCGACATCGCGCTGCAGGCCGTCGGCGGCGAGCTCAAGGGCATGCCGAACGACCTGGGCGACGGCGTGAACGCCAACGACAAGCCGTTCTCGTCGACGTTCCCGTTCCTGGGCCTGCCGGACAGCGGCTCGATCACCAAGACGGTCAACCGCTAACCACCGGCTGACCGCACCTCCGCGTCGAGTGGCGCGTCCCGGTTGCTCCGAGCACGTCGAAGCCGACCAGAGCGCGCCGCTCGACGGGAGGACTCCCCTCCCGGCTGCCAGAGAAAGGCCCACCGCATGCGACCGATGCTCCGGCCCGTGCTGCTCGTCACCTCAGCGCTCGGCCTCGCGGTGGTCGTCACCGTCGGTGCCACCGGCCTGCTCGGCGGCGCCTTCGTCGGACGCCCCGACCGCCTCGGTCGCCGGCCGCGCTGCACCGGGCATCGACCCCGCCGCCCTCGCCGGCGGCACCGACCCGATCGCCACCCTGCAGGCCCGGTTGCGGACCACCCCGAAGGACCACCGGTCCTGGTCGACCCTCGCCCTCGCCTACGTCGAGCAGGCTCGCATCACCGCCGACCCCACCTACTACGGCAAGGCCGACAAGGCAGTGGCCCGGGCGGCCGCCCTCGCGCCGCACGACTCGGTGCTGCTCACCGCGCGGGCCACCCTGGCCGCGGCGCGGCACCAGTTCGGCCAGTCGCTGGCGCTCACCCGCCGGGCGCTGACGGTCAACCCCTACAGCGCCGCCGCGGAGGCGATCAGGTCCGACGACCTCACCGAGCTCGGGCGGTACGCCGAGGCGCGCCGGGCGGCGACCCGTGCCGACGACCTCGACCCCGGCCCGTCGACGTTCGCCCGGCTCTCCTACCAGGCCGAGCTGCGCGGCGACCTGACCGGTGCCACCCGGCTGATGCGGCTCTCGCAGCAGGCTGCGGGCAGCAGCGCCTCGTCGTACGCGTTCGCGACCTTCCACCTCGGCGAGCTGGCCCGGGCGGCCGGCAAGCCGGCGCTGGCCGCGCACCACTACCGCAACGCGCTCGAGGCCGAGCCGACGTTCATGCCCGCGCTGGCCGGCCAGGCGCGCCTCGCCGTCGCCCGCGGCGACCTCGCCACCGCCGAGCGCGACTACCGGAGAGTGGTGCAGCGACTCCCCCTCACCGAGTACGTCGTGGAGCTCGGCGAGCTGTACGACGCGACCGGGCGCCCCGAGCTCGCGCAGCAGCAGTACGCCGTCGCCACCGCGTCGGCGAGGCTGTTCGCGGCGAACGGCGTGGCGACCGACCTCGAGACCGCGCTGTTCCAGGCTGATCACGGGTCGCCAGCCGATGCCCTGACGGCGGCCCGCGCCGAGTGGAGCCGCCGGCACTCGATCCACACCGCCGACGCGCTCGGCTGGGCGCTGCACGCGAACGGGCACGACCGTGAGGCGCTGCAGTACGCCAGGCTCGCGAACCGGCTCGGCACCCGCGACGCCCGCCTGGTCTTCCACCTCGGCGCCATCGAGCACGCCCTCGGGCAGCAGGCGGCCGCGCAGCACCTGCGCGATGCGCGGCGGCTCGACGCCGGCGTCAGCCCGTGGCGCGAGGCAGCGATCAGCCGGCTGCTGGGCGGTGCCCGGTGAGCCGGGTCGTCGTGCGGGTCGTCGCCGTGGTGGCCGGTGTGGTCGCCCTGCTGGTCGGCGCCTCGACCGCCGCGAGCGCGCACCCGCTGGGCAACTTCACCGTCAACCGCTACAGCGGCGTCGTGGTGGCGGCCGACGCGGTCACCGTCGACCACGTGCTCGACATCGCCGAGATCCCGACGGCCCAGCGGACCCCGGCGATCGACACCAGCGGCGACGGAGCACTGTCCCGTCCGGAGCTGGCGGCCTGGGCGGCGACCGAGTGTGCCGATGCCGCGCGCACCCTGCACCTCACTGTCGGGGGTGCCCGCACGGCGCTGTCGGTCGTCTCCGCGACCGGCCGCAGGCTGCAGGGGCAGGCGGGGCTGCCGACGCTGCGGCTCGAGTGCGGCCTGCGCGCACCGGCGTCGGTCGGCTCCCCCACGTCGGTGGGGCTGGTCGACACGCGGGCCGACGACGAGGTCGGCTGGCGGGAGATGACGGCCGTCGGCGACGGGACGACGCTGGTCTCCTCCGACGTGCCCAGCCGCACCCGCAGCGCCCGCCTCACGGCGTACCCGCAGGACCTGCTCACCAGCCCGCTCGACGTGCGGTCGCTGACGCTGTCGGTGCGACCCGGCGGCGCCCGGCTGGCGGCCGGGGCGCCGGCGGCAGCGGACCCGGCAGGCAGCCTGGTGCGCGGCAACGACCGGCTGACACTTGCCTTCGAGGGGTTGCTCACCCGCACCGAGGGTCACCCGCTGCTCGGCGTCGTGGCGCTGCTGGCGGCGCTGGTGCTGGGGGCGTCGCACGCGGTCGCGCCGGGCCACGGGAAGACGGTCATGGCGTTCTACCTGTCCGGACGCCGGGAGGGGGCGCTGCGGTCGGCGGCCACGGTGGGAGCGACCGTCACGGTCACGCACACCGCCGGCGTGCTGCTGCTCGGGCTGATGGTGAGTGCGGGCACGGCGTTCGTGCCGGCCCGGGTCTACCCGTGGCTCAGCGTCGTCAGCGGCCTGCTGGTGGTGCTCGTCGGGTTCGGGCTGCTGCGTGAGTCGGCCCGCCGCCGGGCGAGCTCCCTGCCGGCCGGCACCCACACCCACGGCCTGCTGGGCACCCCGCACAGCCACCCGGCGCGTGGCTGCCGCCCGCCGCGCGCCCTGGTCGCGGCCGGCGGGGCCGCGCCTCACGTCCAGCACCGCGGTCCACGACCACGGGGCCGGCGGCGCACGACCACGAGCACCGACCACGAGCACCTGCACGACCACGGGCACCAGCACGACGACGCGGCACCGCCGTCGCGCCGCGGGCTGGTCGCGATCGGGCTGGCCGGCGGCCTGCTGCCCAGCCCGTCGGCGCTGCTGGTGCTGCTGGGGGCGGTGGCGCTGGGTCACCCGTGGTTCGGCGTCGGGCTGGTCGTCGCCTTCGGCCTGGGCATGGCGTCGACGCTCGCCGTCGTCGGGCTGCTCGTGATGCGGCTGCGCGAGCGCGCCGAGCTGCGGCTGGTCAGCCACCCGGCGTCCCGGCTGGCGCCGGTGCTGCGGCTGGTCCCGGTGCTCACGGCCGTGGGGGTCGTCGTGCTGGGGTCGGCCCTCGCCTGGCGCGGCCTGGGGTCGACCGGCCTGCGCTGACCGCCGTACGCCGGTTCCAGCCAGGCGCCGAGAGCGAAGTGGACCGGCTGGCGTCGCGCGAAACACGCTGCCAGCCGGTCCACTCGGCGGTCAGCGCGCGGCCCGCTCTCCCCCGGCCCCGCGTCGCCGCGGTGCGCCTCCGACGTTGTGTCCAGGGTGCTGCCTACCGTCAGGTCCATGCCCACCCCGTCGGTCGCCGTGCAGGCCACCTTCGACGAGCTGGGCACCCCGCTGCACGAGGTGACCTTCGTCGTGGTCGACCTGGAGACCACCGGCGGGTCCCCGCACAGCTGCGAGATCACCGAGATCGGCGCGGTGAAGGTCCGCGGCGGCGAGCGGCTCGGCGAGTTCCAGACGCTCGTCAATCCCGGCGTGCCGATCCCGCCGTTCATCTCGGTCCTCACCGGCATCAGCAACACGATGGTCGCCGGGGCGCCGCGGCTGGGCACCGCGCTGCCGGCCTTCCTCGACTTCGCCGGTGCCGACAGCGTGCTGGTCGCGCACAACGCGCCGTTCGACATCGGCTTCCTCAAGGCGGCCTGCGCCGTGACCGGCCACGAGTGGCCGGGCAACCGGGTGCTCGACACCGCGCGGCTGGCCCGGCAGGTCGTCACCCGCGACGAGGCGCCCAACTGCAAGCTCGCCAGCCTGGCCCGGCTGTTCCGGGCCGGCACGACGCCCGACCACCGGGCGCTGTCCGACGCCCGGGCCACGGTCGACGTGCTGCACGGCATGCTCGAGCGGCTCGGCAACCTCGGGGTCCGCTCGCTCGACGAGCTGTCCACGTTCTCCTCGCGGGTCTCCCCCGCCCAGCGGGCCAAGCGGCACCTGGCCGAGGCCCTCCCGCACCTGCCCGGCGTCTACCAGTTCGTCGACGAGCACGGCGAGGTGCTCTACGTCGGCAAGAGCAAGGACCTGCGGTCCCGGGTCCGCAGCTACTTCACGGCCGGCGAGACCCGCGGCCGGATGGCCGAGATGGTCGGGCTCGCGGCGGTCGTCACGCCCATCATCTGCGCGACCGACCTCGAGGCCGAGGTGCGCGAGCTGCGGCTGATCGCCGCGCACAAGCCGCGCTACAACCGCCGGTCCCGGTTCCCCGAGCGGGCGCACTGGCTGAAGCTCACCGTCGAGGCGTTCCCACGGCTGTCCCGGGTGCGCGAGGTCAGGGACGACGGCGCGGTCTACCTCGGACCGTTCTCCGGCACCCGGCAGGTCGAGCTGGCCAGCCTCGCGGTGCACGAGGCGTTCCGGCTGCGGCAGTGCACGTCCCGGCTCTCGCCGCGCAAGGTCTCGGCTGCCTGTGCCCTCGCCGAGATGGGCCGGTGCGGCGCGCCCTGTGACGGCCGGGAGAGCGTCGAGGCGTACGCCGAGCACGTTGCCGCCGTGCGGTCGGCGATGCTCGGCGACGTCCGGCCGGTCGTCGACGCCTTCACCCGCAAGGTCGCCCGGCTCGCCGAGGTGGAGCGCTACGAGGAGGCCGCCGTGCACCGCGACCGGCTGGCGGCGTTCGTGCGGGCCGCCGCTCGGCTGCAGCGGCTGTCCGCGCTCACCGGCTGTGCGGAGGTGGTCGCCGCCCGGCAGCGCGACGACGGCTCCTGGGAGATCGTCGTGGCCCGCCACGGCCGGCTGGCCGGGGCCGCGGTTGCCGGCCGGGCCGAGGACCCACGCGTCGTGGCCGCCTCGCTGGTGTCGACCGCAGAGGTCGTGCTGCCGGCCCACGGCCCGACCCCTGCCGCGTCGGCCGAGGAGACCGAGTGCGTGCTGCGCTGGCTGGAGCAGCCCGGCACCCGGCTGGTGTCGCTCACCGGCACCTGGGCCTGTCCCGACGCACGGTGCCGGCGGCGTCCGGTTGTGGGCCGACGCCGCGGGCAACGGTCGCGACCGGCTCGACCCGTTCGGCGGCCGCCGCGACATCCGCCCCGTGCACCAGCCCGGCGCCGCGGTCAGCCGGATCGCCTGAGGGCCGCGGCACGGTGAGGCTCGGTCGCCGCTTGCCCGCCCCGTCTGGGTCGGCAGCCAGGTGCCGCGATGAGTGGACGCCCACGGTTCGTCCTCGTCGAGGGCGAGGGTGGCATCGGAGTGCGCCCCGACCGAGTCGCCCCGGCCCGAACCACGCGCCCGCCTCAGGCGTCCTTGACAACGTCCCCGGCCCGCACCGCGGTCGATTGGTGGCGTGGCTCGAGGAACCGTTGGCTTGACCGCACCTGCCCGCCGGGTGATCCACGACCCGGGTTCTCCGGGCGAAAGACACAGTCCGACACAGCTGCTCGTTCATCCCGGATGGTCGTGCCTGCCGGGCACCGGCCGCCTCTCGACTGAGGAGTGACGATGCGCCGACGAACCGTAGCGACCCTCGCTGTATCCGTGTGTGTGGCGGTCCTCGTGCCCACCGGTCTCGCGGCGCCGGCCTCGGCCAGCACCCAGCACGACCGTCGCGGTCAACCGGGCACCGTCAAGCCCTCCATGATCGTCGCCCGGGCCAACGGCGTCGAGCGCAGGCTCAGCGACCCGGTGCTCCTGGTCTCCCGGTCCAAGGCGGCGCCCGGCCAGCGACAGCGGGTGTGCAGCCGCGACGGGCTGTTCCGCGGGGCGCCGGCAACGCGCTCGTGGCGACTCGTCAGGACGACGCGGCAGAGCTGCATCACGATGCGCGCCCACGAGCGCCGCACCATCGCCATCGGTCGCCGGTTCGGCGGGCTTGCCACCGGCGTCCTCTACGGGACCGACATGCTCATCACCTGGCGCACGCTGTCTGGCCGCCTGCTGGGCGCCGTGACCGTGGACTTCGGCCAACGACGCGACTACTCGTGTCTGGCGCCCTTGACCGGATGCGCCGTCAGGCCGAATGCCGCGGGCGCCTACGGCGTGTCGTTCAGCACGCCGGAAGCCCCGCCCGCCACGCCGACCCAGCCGCCGGCACCGCCGGTCGCGGCACCGACGTACCCGTCGCCGGGCGCCAGCTTCCCTGGTGGCCAGTCGAGCGCCGAGGCCATCTTCTTCACCGGCAGGATCCGTTCCGGGCAGGTCAGCTGCCCCGTCGAGGGCGGCTCGCTGACCGTGACCGGTCCGACGTTCGAGGACGCGCGGCGCGCCAGCCATCCGGCGACCGACTACTACCGCGACACGCTCTGGTACTGGGACACGGCCACCGGGATCTGGCGGCAGCTCGCGTTGGGAGCCACCAGGAACGCACCCCGTGCCAGCGGCGTCTGGGCGGACCTGGGGACGGGAGGATCCGCGAACCCGGTGACGTACACGGTGACGACCGGCTTCTCCTACGCCGTCACCCAGGACATCATCGACGGCTGGTCCGACCTTGCCTACACGCTGGCAGCACCGTTGGCGACCGACCCTGCGGTGTTCAGCTGCCACGCCTGAGGCGGTCCGGCTGACCGGTCCGCACAGGTGCCACTGCGCGGGCACGGAGGGGACGGCTCGGCACCCGGTCCGGGTGCCGAGCCGCCGCCGTCCGTGGCTACACCGGCCGCACCGTCCACCGCCTCCGGCTACACCGGCCGCACCGGCGGAAGCTCGCCCTCGTACGCCGTCGTGAGCACCTCGACCAGCGCGACCCGCAGCGACTCGACAGCCGGCCGGCCCAGCACGTCGGCCCACTCCTGCTCGAGCTCGACGTAGACCTCCTCCACCGCGCTGAGCAGCCGCCGGCCGCGGGGCGTCAACGTGACGAGCCGGACTCGCGAGTCGTCCCGCGACGGCCGCCGCCGGACCAGGCCGGCCTCGACCAGGCCCTCGATGAGCTTCGAGGCGGCCTGCTTGGTCATCCCCAGCAGGACGGCGAGCTCGGTCGAGGTGGTCGGCCGGTCGCGGCAGGCGAGCAGCACGTAGCCGTAGCTCGGCCGCAGGTCACGCCAGCCCCGCGCGGCCAGCCGGTCGTGCAGCGACACCACGAGGTGCCGGTACGCGATCCCGAACAGCCTGGCGAGCGGCACATCCGGGTGCGAGGCCGCGATGGGCGCCGCACCGGGGAACCTGCCGCTGCTGCGTCACGTCGCCCATGGCGGGGTGAACGGCTCGCCGCCGGGCAGCACGGCCTGGCCCCCGACCGGCAGGCAGCAGAGCAGCCGCAGGCCGGTGGACCCGGCGTTGGAGAGCGCGAACGCCTCCCCCTTCGGCACCACGATCGCGTCGCCGGCCACCGCCTCGGCCGGACGACCGCCGAGCTCGACCCGGGCCCGACCCTCGAGAACGACGAAGACCTCCTCCTCGGTCAGCTCGTGCGGGGTCGCCTCCGTGCCCGGCGGGATGTCGACCAGCCAGACGCTGGTGCGACGGCTCCCGCTGGTCGGGGTGGCCAGCGAGGTGAAGCTCGTCCCGCCCACCACGTGGGTCGGCTCGACCGGTGCAGCGATGACTGCCATGCCCTGCTCCTCCGCAAGTGGTCAACCTGTTTGACCATCTACTCGAAGAGCATCCACCCGCCACGCCAGTTAGTCAACCAGGTTGACCAACTTCCGACTGTCGTGGCGGCGCCGCCGACGAGCCCCGATCAGCTCGTGCAGGCCTCGCTGCCGTACCGGCAGGCGACCACCTGCGGCGTCTCGATCGGCGCGCCCGCGTCGACCGACGCCGCCAGCCGCAGGAACTGCGCGTGCGTCCAGGCCAGCGGGGTCGCCGACAGCGTCGGCTCGCCGGGCGTGAACCCCGGTGTCCCCGCCGGCGGGTTGTGGTCCCAGACCTGCTCGGCCATCAGGTGGCTGGCGTCGTCGGCTGCTCGGCCCATCGTGTCCAGCCGACCGGCGGCGCTCGCCGCCCCGCCCTTCGTCAGCAGCTCGTACTCGCCACGTTCGCCGGACAGCAGCGGCCAGCCCCGCCCGATGGTCTTGCCCGACCCGGGGTCGCTGGGCTCCCACTGGCTGCCGTCGCGCTGCTCGCCGTACCCGTCGAAGCTGGCGCGGTGCCAGAACTGGCCGTTCGCCGTCTGGTAGCCGAGCTTGTCGTCGACCACCGCGACCGAGTTGGTGACGACCGGGTCGTCGGCCCGCTTCACGCCGAGCCGGACGAGGTCGAGGAAGCTCGGGTCGACGACGTACCGCTCGTCGATCAGCGGCCCGCCGTCGGAGACCTGCATCGTGTCGCCGGAGTCCGGGTGACCGTTCTTGGTGATGCGCAGGTAGTACGGCGACGAGCTGTACGGGCCGGTCGTGGTGGCGGTCAGCGACTCGACGTTGCTGCTGCCACTCGTCGGCCTTGGCCAGGTAGGCAGCCGCCGACGCTGGTGTCGCCGTTCTTCGTCGCGATGTCGGCCGCGCAGACCAGCCCGGCGATCTCGGCGGCGATGGTCGCCGGCGAGTAGCCGGTCGGCGTTCTCCCAGCGCTCCTGCGGCGTCCGGGGGCCGTTCGCCACCACGTAGTCGGCCGACCTCTTCACGTGCTCCCAGTCGGCGGCACCGGTGCGCCCGAGCTGGTGGGCGAGCACGATCGGGAACGCCACCTCGTCCATCTGCAGGTCGCCGAAGACCGGCGTGCCGTCCAGCCGCGAGTTCTGCGGGAACGAGCCGTCGGCGCGCTGCTGCACCGTCCAGAGGAAGTCCAGCGCGCGGTTGGCCGCGGCGGAGTCGCCGATCGCGAGCAGCCCGGTGGCGATCTGGTACAGGTCGCGCGACCAGACGGCGTGGTAGACCGCGAGGTCCTGCAAGCGAGTTCGACCAGGCCCACGGCCGGTTCGGCGCCGCGACGAAGCCACCCGCGCACCGTCTTGTCCTCGCTGGCCGCCAGCACCATCGCCGAGACCTTCCACTCGGTCGACCAGTCGGACGCCGAGGCGGGCACCGGCTTCAGGGTCCCGAGGTAGCCGGCCCAGCCCTTGTCGTACGCCGTCCGGGCGGCGGCGAAGCCGGCCGGCCAGCGACGCCTGCGCGGTCGACAGCGCAGCCGTCTCGTCGGCGCCGAAGCCGATCGAGACGGTGAAGCGCTGGTGGTTCTGCAGGCCGTTGACGCTGCACCCGTCCGGTCTGCACGACGTTGCCGGGCGAGGCCGCGTCGAACGGACCAGTCCATGGCGTGGTCGGCGGCGAGGTCGGTCCAGCCGTCGGAGGTCCCGAGGTAGCCGCTCGAGGTCTTGCCGAGCGCCGGGCTCGTGACGCACCGCACTGGCGCTGGTGCCGTCCGAGGAGAGCAGTGCGCCGCCGCGCCGTGCGCCCGGTGTCGTCGTTTCCGGTCATCGACAGCGCCACGTCGTGCAGCAGGTAGACCTGGTACTCCTTGCCGGTCAGCGACTCGAAGCGCACGTCCTCGAGCACCGAGGACCGGGTCGGGTCGGTGACGAAGGTCTTGGTGATGCGCCAGGCGCCGGACTTCGCGGTGTTGACCAGCCGGTAGGTCAGGCTGTCGGACGACAGCAGCTGCACCTGGTGGGTGGAGTCGCGGTCCTCCCGGTCGGTGAACGTCGAGCCGTCGGTGACCACGAACTGGCTGTCGCGCAGGCTCGGGGTGTCGATCCGGGGGTAGAAGACCTCGTTCAGCGTCCCCCGCGAGAGCGTGTACCAGACCTTGCTGGCGGTGCCGCGCGCCGTGCCGAACCCGTCCTTGTCGCCGGGCACCCAGTCCGACGGGGTCCCCGGTGCGCCGGGCGCGGCTCCCGCGGCGGCCTGGCTCGGCGCGGCGCCCGGGACGGCGACCAGCGCGACCGTGACGCCGGCTGCGAGCAGGGCTGCGACGGCGCGGCCGGCGCGGGTGCGGTGGGACGACGGCGACATGGATCCTCCGGGCGGCAGGGCGTGGCTGAAGCAGCGGACGCGGTCTACCCGTCCCGGCACGCCTTACGCCCCGTATCGACAGGCTTTGCCATGTTTTGCGGCGTCGATGGTGACTCCAGCACCGCCGCCCGCGAGGGCGGCTCCGCGCGGGTCGCTAGGCTCGCGGCCACCCGACGTACCGCTCCTGGAGGCCCTTCGTGATCACCGCGATCGTGCTCGTGCACGTCGAGAGCAACCGGATCCCCGAGGTGGCCGAGGCGATCGTCGCGATCGAGGGAGTCACCGAGGTCTACTCGGTCACCGGCGGCGCGGACCTGATCGCCATGGTCCGGGTGCGCGAGCACGAGGCGCTGGCCGACGTCATCGCCGACCGGCTGAGCAAGGTCGACGGCGTCCGCGCCACCGAGACCCACATCGCCTTCCGCACCTACTCCCAGCACGACCTCGACGCCGCGTTCTCCCTCGGCGTCGACACCCCCGACTGAGCAGCACGGAGCCGCGCCGTCCCCGCCGAGTGGACGCTCCCGCACCAGACACGCCGCCCGGGCGGTGCGTCGGCGTCCAAAGGATCTTGGAGGCGGCGTACGCCGGTCAGCTCGGCGCGAGGGTGCGGCTGGTCTCGACCCAGCCGGCCAGCGACCTCGCGGCCGCTCCGCTGTCGACCGACTCAGCGGCCCGGCCCACCGCCTGCCGCAGCTCGTCCGGCAGCGAGCCGGTGCCGGGCTCGAGCGCGACGAGCGCCGCAGCCGCGTTGAGCAGCACGGCGTCCCGCACCGCCCCGACCTCGCCCGCGAGGAACCGCCGCGCGACCTCGGCGTTGTGCGCCCGGTCGCCGCCGCGCAGCGAGTCCACGGCCGCGCCGGTCGAGGCCGACGTCCTCGGGAGCGAGCTGGTCGCGGGTCACGACGCCGTCGCGCACCACCCAGACCTGGGAGGTCGTCGTCGGCGTCAGCTCGTCCAGGCCGTCGTCGCCGCGGAACACCAGCGCGGACGCCCCCCGGTCGGCCAGCACCTGGGCCATCACGCCGGCCAGCCGCGGGTCGGCACAGCCCACTGCCTGGGCCGGCGGCTGGGCGGGGTTCGCGAGCGGGCCGAGGATGTTGAAGATCGTCGGGCACACCCAGCTCGCGCCGCGGGACCGCCGCGTGCCGCAGGGCGGGGTGGAACTTGGGCGCGAAGCAGAACGTGACGCCGGTGCGCTGCAGGCACTCGGCCGCCGCGGCCGGCTCGAGGTCGACGACGACGCCGAGCTCCTCCAGCAGGTCGGCCGACCCGCAGGCCGAGGACGCCGACCGGTTGCCGTGCTTGACGACCCGCGCCCCGGTGCCGGCGACGACCATCGCCGACATCGTGGAGATGTTCACCGTGTTGGCCCGGTCGCCACCGGTGCCGCAGGTGTCGACGGCCGGGCCCTCGACGGTGAACCGGGCGGCAACGTCGAGCATCGCGCGGACCAGACCGGTGACCTCGTCGGGCGACTCCCCCTTGGCCCGCAGCGCCACCACGAATCCGGCGACCTGGGTCGGCGTCGCCTCCCCGAGCATCACCTGCTCCATGGCCCATGCCGTGTCGGTGCTGGTGAGGTCGGTGCCGGACAGCAACGTCGTCAGCAGTCCCGGCCAGGTCGGGGCCGTGGCGGGGCCGCCCGGCCCGGTGGTCACGAGCGGGTCCTAGGCGGTGAGCTCGGCGCGGCGCCGCATGAGGTCGGCGACGGCGCGGGCGAGCACGATCGGGTCGAGCGGGTGCGGCACCGCAGCCTCGGCCCGCGACCAGTTGGCCAGCCAGTTGTCGGCCACCCGCCCGGTCAGGACGACGATCGGGGGGCACCGGAAGATCTCGTCCTTGGCCTGCCGGGCGATGCCCATGCCGCCGACGGGGGTGGCCTCGCCGTCCAGGATCGCCACGTCGACACCGCCGGCGTCCAGCGCGCTGATCACGGCCGGGCCGGTGGCGCACTCGAGCCACCGGACCAGCGGGAGGTCGGCGGCCGGGCGGCGGCCGATGGCCAGCTTGACCCGCGCGCGGGTGTCGACGTCGTCGCTGTAGACCAGGACGGTCATCGTCGGCTCGGGGGCTGCGGCACTGCCGGGCTCGCTCACACGCCGGATCCTATCGACCGGCCGCCCGGTCCCGGGCGGCCTGGGCCTCCAGCCGATCCAGCCGGCGGTCCTCCCGGACGGCCTCCCGCTCGGAGGCCTTCGCCCACTGGACGAACAGCGCGCCCAGCACCAGCAGCGCCACCAGGTCGCCGCTGGCCCAGAGCAGCCCGCCGCCGAGGTGCTGGTCCTGCAGCAGCGACGGGCCCCAGTCGCGGTCGACGCCGCGGTACCAGTCACCGGCGATCAGCGTGGTCTGGCTCATGATCGCGACACCGAGGAAGGCATGGAACGGCATGGTCGCGAAGATCGCGAGCAACCTCATGGGGTAGGGCATCCGGTTCGGCAGCGGGTCCTGGGCCAGCAGCGGCCAGAACCACAGGCAGCCGACCAGCACGAAGTGCAGGTGGTTGACGTCGTGCAGCAAAGGGTGCCGCAGGGTCGCCTCGTAGAAGCCGGACAGGTAGAGGGCGAACGGGTTGGCGACGAAGAGGACGCCTGCGACCACCGGGAAGGTCAGCACCTTCGCGACCCGGCTGTGCAGCACGACGAGCAGCCGGGCGCGGCCCCGCGGGTGGCAGCGTGCGCAGCGCCAGCGTGATCGGGGCGCCGAGGGCCAGGAACACCGGCGTGACCATCGCCAGCAGCATGTGCTGGACCATGTGCACCCAGAACAGCGTGGTGTCGTACACCGCCAGCGCCGTGGTCGTGGCCACCAGGAAGGTGCCGAGCCCGAGCCCGACGAAGCACACCGTGCGGCCCACCGGCCAGCGGTCGCCCCGGGCGTGCAGCCGGTGCACGCCGAGCAGGTACAGGCCCCCCACGGCCAGCACCCCGAGGATCGGCAGCCAGGCCGCCTCCCAGGCCGTGACGAAGCCCCCCAGGGTCAGCGGCGGCAGGTCCGCAGCACCGTCCCCGTGAGCGGGAAACGTCACGGCCAGCACGTCTGGGAGCGTACGACGAGGTGGCCGCCCGCGAACCGATCGGGGCCGGTCGGGGGGTCGGGGGTGCCGACTGGCCCCTTGGCAGCAATAATGCCGTCCGTGGCGACAGCAGCGGCGCAGGGAGCGGCAACCAGACCCAGTCACGTCCCCGCCTCGCGGCCGGACACGACGGCGGTCGGGACCATCGTCTGGCTCTCCTCGGAGCTGATGTTCTTCGCGGCGCTGTTCGCGATGTACTTCACCCTCCGGTCGGTCAGCCCGGAGCTCTGGGACAAGCAGACCGAGCTGCTCAACGTCCCCTTCGCGACGCTCAACACCACGGTCCTGGTGCTGTCCTCGGTGACCTGCCAGCTGGGGGTGTTCGCCGCGGAGAAGGGTGACGTCGTCCGGCTGCGGACCTGGTTCATGATCACGTTCGTGATGGGCGCGTTCTTCGTCGGCGGCCAGGCCTACGAGTACGCCACCCTGGTCCACGAGGAGGGCATGACCCTCGCCTCCGACCCCTACGGCTCGATCTTCTTCCTGGCCACCGGCTTCCACGCCCTGCACGTCACGGGTGGCCTGATGGCCTTCCTGCTCGTCCTCGGCCGCACCTACACGGCCAGGCGCTTCACGCACGGCCACGCGACCAGTGCCATCGTGGTGTCCTACTACTGGCACTTCGTCGACGTGGTGTGGATCGGCCTCTTCGCGACCATCTACCTCATCAAGTGAGCGAGCCCGTGACCCGACTGAGCAAGCCGCTGGCCGCGCTGTCCCGCCGCCGGCGTCACCGCTTCGCTCCGCTGCTCCTGCTGCTGGTCGCGCTGGCCACCACGGGCGGCGCGTACGCCGCTCTCGCACCCACCTCGGGCGCGCAGGCGGCGTCCGGTGTCTCGACGGCCAGCCTGGTCCAGGGCCGCTCGCTGTACCTGGCGAACTGCTCGAGCTGCCACGGGCTCAACGCCGAGGGCACCTCGGACGGCCCGTCGCTGGTCGGGGTCGGCGCGGCCGCGGTGGACTTCCAGGTCGGCACCGGGCGGATGCCGGCCAAGGAGCAGGGTGTCCAGATCCAGGCCAAGCCGGTGGTGTTCACCCAGGGCCAGATCGACTCGATGGCGCTCTACATCGCCTCCCTCGGCCCCGGCCCCGCCATCCCGTCCGAGGAGGACCTCGACCTCAGCAACGCCGACGTGGCGCGGGGCGGCGAGATCTACCGCACCAACTGCGCCATGTGCCACAACTACGCCGGCTCCGGGGGCGCCCTGACCGAGGGGAAGTACGCCCCGTCGCTGAAGAACACCTCGCCCAGGCACATCTGGGAGGCCATGCTGACCGGGCCGGGGTCGATGCCGGTGTTCGGGCCGGTGACCATGCCGCCGGACGACAAGCGCGACATCATCGCGTTCCTCACCACCACCCGCGAGGAGCCGAACCCGGGTGGCGCACCGCTGGGCAAGATCGGCCCCGTCTCCGAAGGCCTGGTCGGCTGGCTGGTCGGCATCGGCGCCCTGATCGGTGCCGCCGTGTGGCTGGGAGCAAAGGCCCGATGAGTCACCCCACGACATCGCTCGCTGCGCTCACGATCCCGCGGGGGCCCCGATGAGCGACGAGACCCGCATCCAGGCCGGACCGGACGACGGAAGAGACGACGTGCAGGCAGCTCCCGACGCCTCGACCGAGTCCTCGAACAGTGCCGCGATGGGCGGCGAGGGCAGCTCGGCGCCGGCCGCCGGCAGCGCGGTCGCCCCGGCCGCCGGGTCCGGCGAGCTGGCCACCCGGTACGAGAACCCAGGGCTCCCGGCGCACGTCTACCGACGCTCCGACATCGACCCCAAGGCCGCCCACCGGCGCGAGCGCGAGGTGGCCACCTTCTTCGCCCTCTCGACGCTCGGGTCGCTGCTGTTCATCGTGGCCTTCTTCGCGATCAAGCCCAGCAGCCGACTCCGGCGACGAGCTGCTGCGGCAGGTCGGCCTGTCGACCAAGCTGCTCGGCCTCGGGCTCGGCGTCGCGCTGTTCTGCATCGGCGCCGGCGCCATCCACTGGGCCAAGACCCTGATGCCCGACGACGAGGTCGTCGCCGTGCGCAAGCCGATGCGCTCCAGCGACGCAGACCGCGCCGAGGCGGTCGCCGCACTGAAGGAGGGCGCCGCCGGTGCCGGGCTGGGCCGTCGCAAGCTGATCCGCAACAGCCTGCTCGGCGCGCTCGCGCCGCTCGGCCTGCTCGCGATCATCCCGCTGCGCGACCTCGGGCCGCTGCCCGGCGCCTCGCTGGAGGGCACCGCCTGGGCGCCCGGCAAGCGGCTGGTCACCGACCCCGCGGGTCGGCCCATCAAGGCGGCCGACATCGAGATCGGCAGCGTGATCCACGTCCAGCCGGAGGGCATCGACAAGATGCCCAACCCGCTGGAGGAGCGCGCCAAGGCGACGACCATCGTCATCCGGCTGGAGCCGGACGAGATCACCGTGCCGGCCCAGGAGAAGTGGGCCGTCGACGGCATCGTGGCCTACTCCAAGGTCTGCACCCACCTGGGCTGCCCGGTCGGGCTCTACGAGCAGCAGACCCACCACCTGCTCTGCCCGTGCCACCAGTCCACGTTCGACGTGACGGACAACTGCGCGGTCATCTTCGGCCCGGCCAACCGCCCGCTGCCTCAGCTGCCGCTGGCCCTGGACAGCGAGGGATACTTGGTGTCGGAGGCCGACTTCCAGGAACCGGTCGGTCCCAGCTTCTGGGAGCGGGGGGAGGCATAGATGGGACTCGAGAGTGCCGCTGCCGGCGCCGCGAACGAGATCGACGAGACGGTTCGGCTCGGCGAACTTCGTCAAGCGCAGCGCCCGGAAGGTGTTCCCGGACCACTGGTCCTTCATGCTCGGCGAGATCGCGCTCTACAGCTTCATCATCCTGCTGCTGACCGGCGTCTTCCTGACCCTGTGGTTCAAGCCCAGCTCCACCCCGGTGGTCTACGACGGCTCGTACGTCCCGCTGCACGGGCTGACGATGTCCGAGGCCTACGCCTCGACGCTGCACATCTCCTTCGACGTCCGCGGCGGCCTGATCATCCGGCAGATCCACCACTGGGCTGCCCTGATCTTCGTCGCCGTCGATGGTCGTGCACATGAGCCGGGTGTTCTTCACCGGCGCGTTCCGCAAGCCGCGGGAGACCAACTGGATCATCGGCTTCATCATGCTGACGCTGAGCTTCATCGAGGGGCTCGCCGGCTACTCGCTGCCCGACGACCTGCTCTCCGGCACCGGCCTGCGCATCACCGAGGGTGTGCTGCTGTCGATGCCCATCGTCGGCACCTACCTGTCGTTCTTCCTGTTCGGCGGCCAGTTCCCGGGCGAGGACATCATCCCGCGGCTGTACACCGCCCACGTGCTGCTGATCCCCGGCATCTTCCTCGCGCTGATCACCGTGCACCTGATGCTGGTCTGGTACCAGAAGCACACGCAGTACCCGCTGCCCGGCCGCACCGAGAAGAACGCCGTCGGCTACCCCTTCTTCCCCGTCTACACCGCCAAGGCGGGCGGCTTCTTCTTCATCACCTTCGGGGTGACGGTGCTGCTCTCGGCGTTCGCGTCGATCAACCCGATCTGGCTGTTCGGTCCCTACAACCCCGGGGAGATCTCTGCCGGCTCGCAGCCCGACTGGTACATGGGCTTCCTCGAGGGTTCGCTGCGGCTGTTCCCGAGCCTGGAGACCCACCTCTGGGGCTTCACGGTCCCGTGGAACGTGCTGGTCCCGGCGCTGATCGTCCCCGCGCTGCTGTTCATCCCGATGGCGATCTACCCGCTCATCGAGCGCTGGGTCACCGGGGACAACTCCGAGCACCATGTGCTCGACCGGCCGCGCAACGTCCCGACCCGCACCGGGCTCGGCGTGCTGGCGCTGTCCACCTGGCTGATCCTGCTGGCCGCCGGCGCGAACGACATCCTGGCGACGACGTTCCACCTGTCGATCAACACGATCACCTGGACGTTCCGGGTGCTCATCTTCGTGATCCCGCCGGTGGCCTACGTCGTGACCAAGCGGATCTGCCTGGGGCTGCAGCGTCGTGACCGGGACCTCGTCCTGCACGGCCGCGAGACGGGTCGCATCGTCCGGCTCCCGCACGGCGAGATGATCGAGGTGCACGAGCCGATCTCGGACGCGAAGAAGTGGGAGCTCACCCAGCACGTCACCCGCACGCCGTACGAGATCGGCCCGACGACCGACACCAACGGTGTCCCCCGGCGGCACCTGATCGGCGCGAAGATGCGGGCCCGGGTGTCCCGCTTCTACTTCGAGGACCGGGTCGAGCCGCCGACCCCGGCCGACGTCCACGAGCTGGAGTCCAGCGGTCACCACTGACCGTGCCGTGACGGGCTCCACGCTCTGCCTCGTCACCGGGGCCACGGGCTACATCGGTGGCCGGCTGGTGCCGGAGCTGCTGGCCGCCGGGCACCGGGTGCGGGTGATGGCCCGGCGGCCCGAGAGCCTGCGCGACCACCCCTGGGCCGGCTGACGTCGAGGTCGTGCAGGCGGACGCCTCGGACGCCGGCTCGCTGCGCGCCGCGATGGCCGGTGTGGACGTCGCCTACTACCTGATCCACGCCCTGGGCACGAGCGACTTCGAGCGCACCGACCGCGAGAACGCGGCCCGCTTCGGCGCAGCCGCGAACTCCGCCGGGGTCGGCCGCCTGGTCTACCTGGGCGGGCTGGCGCCGGACGTGCCCGCTGCCGAGCTCTCCCCCACCTGCGCTCCCGGCAGGAGGTCGGCGAGGTGCTGCTGGAGTCGGGCGTGCCGACGGCGGTGCTGCGGGCGGCGGTCATCATCGGGTCGGGCTCGGCGTCCTTCGAGATGCTGCGCTACCTGACCGAGCGGCTGCCCGCGATGATCACCCCGCGCTGGGTCGACACCCGCATCCAGCCGATCGCGATCAGGGACGTGCTGCGCTACCTGGTCGGCTGCGCGGACCTGCCGCCGGAGGTCTCCCGCGGCTTCGACATCGGCGGCCCCGACGTCCTGACCTACCGGCAGATGATGCAGGGCTACGCCCGGGTGGCCGGGCTGCGCCGACGCCTCATCGTCAAGGTGCCGGTGCTGACGCCGACGCTGTCCGGCCACTGGGTCGGCCTGGTCACGCCCGTCCCGAACTCCATCGCCCGGCCGCTGGTCGACTCGCTGAAGGTCGAGGTGGTGGCCGGTGAGCACGACATCGCCGACCACCTGCCCGACCCGCCTGAGGGTCTGCTCGGCTTCGAGGCGTCGGTCGCGCTGGCGCTGCAACGCATCAGGGACGCCGAGGTGGTCACCCGCTGGTCGTCGGCGTCGGTGCCGGGCGCGCCGAGCGACCCGCTGCCGACCGACCCGGACTGGGCCGGTGGCAGCCTCTACCAGGACACCCGCCGCCGCGAGGTCGACGCCGCCCCCGGGGCGCTGTGGCAGGTGGTCGAGGGCATCGGCGGCGACCGCGGCTGGTACTCCTTCCCGCTGGCCTGGCGGGTCCGCGGCCTGCTCGACCGGCTCGCCGGCGGCGTCGGCCTGCGCCGCGGGCGGCGTGACCCGGACCGGGTGTACGTCGGGGAGACCATCGACTTCTGGCGGGTCGAGGAGCGTGACCCCGGCGAGCTGCTGCGGCTGCGGGCCGAGATGCGGCTGCCCGGCCTGGCCTGGCTCGAGCTGGGGGTCGAGGCCCGCGGCGCCGACCGCTCGACGTACGTGCAGCGTGCCCTGTTCCACCCGCGCGGCCTGCTCGGGCACGCCTACTGGTGGGCGGTCGCGCCCTTCCACGGCATCGTGTTCGGCGGGATGGCCCGCAACATCGCGACCGCCGCCGAGCAGCTCGAGCTCGACCAGCCGGTGCGCCCCACGCCGTCCTGAACCCCGCCGCGTCGACCAGGTGTGGCGGGCGGGCAGCGTCAGCGCAGGCCGCGGGCCGCCTTCAGCCGGCCTCGGGCGTCGTCCTGGTCCACGATGGGCGGCGGGTAGCCGAGCTTCTCGCGCTCGTCCTCCGGCAGCAGCCACGGCTCGTGCACGTAGGCGTCGTCCAGGCCGGCCAGCTCCTCGACGTACCGGCGCACGTAGCTGCCCCGCGGGTCGTGCCGGCGCGCCTGCAGCACCACGTTGTAGGTCCGGTTGAAGCGCGAGTCGGTGCCGGTGCCGGCCACCCACTGCCAGTTCATCGTGTTGCTCGCGACGTCGCCGTCGAGCAGCAGGTCGACGAAGTGCTGGGCGCCCTCGCGCCAGTCGATGTACAGCGTCTTGCACAGGAAGTGCGCGACGATCAGCCGGGCCCGGTTGTGCATCCAGCCCTCCCGGGCCAGCTGTCGCATGCCCGCGTCGACGATCGGGTAGCCGGTCCGGCCCTCCTTCCACGCCGTGAGCTCCTCGGCGCTGCGGTGCCAGCGGTCGCCGCGCGACCGGTAGTCCTCGGTGGTGACCTGCGGCGCGGCGGCGAGCAGCTGGGCGTAGAAGTCCCGCCAGGCCACCTGCCGCACGAACGCGGTGGCCGCGGCGCTGCGGTGCTCGCTCGCCCGCCGGACCAGCTCGAGCGGGGACACGCAGCCGAAGTGCAGGTACGGCGAGAGCCGGCTCGTGTTGTCGTTGCCCAGCGCGTCGTGGTCGTCCTCGTACGCCGCCAGCCCGGACCGCAGCCAGCTGGTCATCCGGGCCCGCCCGGCGGTCTCCCCACCGGCCGGGACGTCGGGCGATGCCGGCCCGGCCGCCAGCGTGCCTGCCGCCGGCAGCCGGCCGGTGGAGAGACCGGCGGGCAGCCGCAGCCTTCGCGGCGTGGGGACGAGGTCCCGGACCGGCCGCCCCTGCCACCGCCGGAAGTACGGCGTGAACACCGCCATGTGGTCCTTGCCGGCCGAGGTCACCGCGCCCGGCGGCACGACGAACAGCGTGTCGTCGTGCACCACCAGCTCAGGTCGGCCGGGCCTCTCCCCCGCCGAGCCGTGACCTCAGCCGGTCGAGCCGGCGTCGCGAGTAGCCGGTGACGTCCCCGGAGACGTGCACGGCCATCGCCCCGGTCTGCTCGACGACCGAGGCGACCTCCTCGACCCAGTCACCGCGACGGACCACCAGGGCCGCTCCCCGCGCGGCCAGCGAGGCGTCGAGGTCGGCCAGCGACTCGACGAGGAACCGGGCTCGGTTCGGCCGGTTGTAGGCCGAGCCCAGGATCGCCTCGTCGAGCACGAAGAGCGGGACCACCGTGTCGGCGGCCGCGGCAGCCGCGTGCAGGGTCGGGTTGTCGTGCACCCGCAGGTCGCGGGTCAGCACGGCGACCGCGACGGAGGGGCTGGAGGACGTCACAGTGGGCCTACTGCCCTGACGGCCGCAGCGGATGCACCGGGGACCGAACCGGAGCCGGCCGTCCTAGGCCGTCAGCGCGCTGCCGGCCAGCCAGTCGGGCCAGGACACGTTCCAGTCGGTGTAGCCGTTGCCGGGCTCGAGCGGCCGCGGCGACCCGACGACCTTCACGATGTCGCCGACCTCCGACTGGTTGAACAGCCAGATCGCATTGGTCATGCTCATGCCGACGCAGCCGTGACTGACGTTGTCCCGGCCCTGGCTGCCGGTCGACCACGGCGCGGCGTGCACGAACTCGCCGCTCCAGGTGACCCGCATCGCATAGGGCACGTCGAGCCGGTAGTACTCGGGGCTGCTCTTCGGGATGCCCACCGTGGTGGAGTCCATCACCTTCAGGGTGTGCTTCTCGAGGATGACCTTGGTGCCGTTGCGGGTCAGGAACTCCGCCTTGCCGGTGGTCACCGGGATGACCCGCGCCTTCTGCCCGTTCCGGAAGACCGTGAGGGTGTGTGCGTCGACGTCGACGATGCTCACCATCGAGGAACCGGTGCGGAAGGTCACCGTGCGGTTCTTCATGCCCCACACGCCGCGGCCCGCGTCGACGCCCTTGAGGTTCACGTCGAGGGTGACCTTGTCGTACGCCGGCCAGTAGTCCTTCGGCCGGTAGTGGACCTCGGTGTCGCTGACCCAGCTCCAGGCGCCCTCGGCCGGCTTCGAGCTGGTGACCACGAGGGCCTTCTCGACGGCTGCCCGGTCGCGCACGGTGGCGTTGAACCGGACGATGATCGGCATGCCGACACCGACCGACTGGCCGCTCAGCGGCGAGATCGACGTCTCGAGGACCTTCCGCGGAGCGACCGTGGCGAAGAACCCGCTGCTCTCGGTGCCCACCCCGTCGGCGTCGACGGCGGCCGCCACGATGCGGTAGTGGTTGTCGAGCTTGAGCGGCCCGGTGGAGGTCCAGGTGGTGGCGTCGGCCGACATCTCCCCGGCAACCGTGCGGTTCTTCTCGCTCGTGACGGTGACCGAGGTGAGCTTGCCCTCGCTCGCCGTCACCGTGACCGGTTGGTCGGCCGGGACGTCGACCGAGCCGCTGGTGGGCTGCAGTGCGACGGTCGCCTTGGAGACCGTGCTGCTGCGCCGCGTCGACGGCAGCCTGGGCGGCGGGCGTCGTGGGTGACCCGGTGGAGGAGCAGCCAGCGACCAGCGCGAGCGCGGCGGCCGCTGCCGTCACCAGCAGGGCAGCTCTGCCCCGCCGAGTGCCGTGCGCCGTCCCCCGTGTACCGCTCCGGACCGCCACAGACCCCTCCTCGGCGCGTCTGCAGGCTCTCGGACGAGGTAGACGCCCTCCCAGTCTGACCGCTCGCCCGGCACACGTCCAATCACACACGGCCGGTCCGGATAACGAATCGGCCAGGCTCAGTGGGCCGGTTCGCCCCGGTAGTACTCGAAGACCAGGCCGATCACGGCGAGCGCGCCGCCGATCGCGCCGATGATGAACAGCCACCAGCCGATCACGATGCCCAGGAAGGTCATCGCGGCGAAGAACCCGCAGGCCAGCGGCCACCAGCTGTGCGGGCTGTAGAAGCCCATCTCGCCGGCGCCGTCGGAGACCTCGGCGTCGACGCTGTCCTCCGGCCGCCGGTCGATGCGCCGGGCGGTGAACAGCAGGTAGTAGCCCACCAGGAACGCCAGGCCGGCGGTGAAGGCCAGCGCGACGGTGCCCACCGGCTCGCCGGAGAGCAGCCCGTAGATCACCGCGGCCAGGGCGAAGAAGAAGAACCCGGCCGCGAACAGCCAGCCCTCGACCTTCATCGCTGACCCCCCGTGCCGCCCTCGAGGTCCGGCTCGCCGTAGACCTGGTCGAGCAGGTTCTTGCTCTCGGTCGGCGTGTCCATCGCGGCGACGTGCGGGTAGTGCAGGTCGAAGGCCGGGGACTCGGACCGGATCCGCGGCAGCACGAGGAAGTTGTGCCGCGGCGGCGGGCAGGACGTCGCCCACTCCAGCGAACGGCCGTAGCCCCACGGGTCGTCGGTGGTGACCTTCGGTCCCTTCGAGCTCTTGAAGACGTTCCAGAGGAACGGCAGCGTCGAGGCCCCGAGCAGGAACGAGCCGATGGTCGACCAGGTGTTGAGGAAGGTGAACCCGTCGCTCGGCAGGTAGTCGACGTACCGGCGAGGCATGCCTTCGACGCCCAGCCAGTGCTGGACCAGGAACGTCATGTGGAAGCCGACGAACAGCGTCCAGAAGTGGATCTTGCCGAGCCGCTCGTCGAGCATCCGGCCGGTCATCTTCGGCCACCAGAAGTAGAACCCGCCGAACATCGCGAAGACGACGGTGCCGAACACGACGTAGTGGAAGTGGGCCACGACGAAGTAGCTGTCGGACACCTGCCAGTCCAGCGGCGGCGACGCGAGGATCATGCCGGTGAGACCGCCGAACAGGAAGGTGATCAGGAAGCCGATGGACCACAGCATCGGCGTCTCGAAGGTCAGCGACCCGCGCCACATCGTGCCGATCCAGTTGAAGAACTTCACCCCGGTGGGTACGGCGATGAGGAACGTCATGAAGGAGAAGAACGGCAGCAGCACCGCCCCGGTCGGGAACATGTGGTGGGCCCACACGGTGACCGACAGGCCGGCGATCGCGATGGTCGCGAAGACCAGGCCCTTGTAGCCGAAGATCGGCTTCCGGCTGAACACCGGCAGGATCTCGGAGACGATGCCGAAGAACGGCAGCGCGATGATGTAGACCTCGGGATGGCCGAAGAACCAGAACAGGTGCTGCCACAGGATCGCGCCGTCGTTGCCGGGGTCGAAGATGTGCGCCCCGAACCTGCGGTCGGCCTCCAGCGCCAGCAGCGCCGCGGCGAGCACGGGGAAGGCCATCAGCACGAGCACGCTGGTGAGCAGGATGTTCCAGGTGAAGATCGGCATCCGGAACATCGTCATGCCGGGTGCGCGCATGCAGAAGATCGTGGTGATGAAGTTGACCGCGCCGAGGATGGTGCCGAAGCCACCCAGCGCGAGACCCATCACCCACAGGTCACCGCCGACGCCGGGCGAGTAGACCTCGCTGTTCAGCGGTGCGTAGGCGAACCAGCCGAACGCGGCCGCGCCACCGGGGGTGAAGAAGCCCGCGAAGGCGATCAGGCCGCCGAACACGAAGAACCAGTAGCTCAGCATGTTCAGCCGGGGGAACGCGACGTCCGGCGAGCCGATCTGCAGCGGCATGATGAAGTTCGCGAACCCGACGAACAGCGGCGTCGCGAACAGCAGCAGCATGATCGTGCCGTGCATGGTGAACAGCTGGTTGTACTGCTCCCCGGTCACGAACTGGTTGCCCGGCCGAGCCAGCTCGGCCCGCATCACCATGGCCATCAGGCCGCCGATGAGGAAGAAGATGAACGACGTGATCAGGTAGAGCTGGCCGATCACCTTGTGGTCGGTGGTGGTGATCCACCGGACGATGACGCTGCCCTTCTTGCGGGTGCGCAGCGCCCCGGTCGCACCCGGACGCGAGGCCGCGATGGTCACTGGGCGATCCCTTCGACGACGCGGGCCTTGAGGTCGGTGACGTAGGCGTCGTACTCCTGCGGCGAGACGACCCGGACGTTGAACAGCATCCGGGCGTGGTCCTGCCCGCACAGCTCGGCGCACCTGCCGTCGAAGTGACCGAGCTTCGTCGGCGTGATCTCGAAGGTGTTGTGGCGACCCGGGATCACGTCCATCTTGAACAGGAACGCCGGCACCCAGAACGAGTGGATGACGTCGTTGGAGTGCAGCCGGAACTGCACGCTCTGGCCCTTCGGCAGCACCAGGGTCGGCGGGTCGCCGGGCGTGCCCGTCACGGTGGCGAGGGGGCCGCCGTCGCTGAGGTAGGTGAACTGCCAGGACCACTGCAGGCCGGTGACCCGGATCTGGTGGTCGGGGTGGTCCGAGATCCGCATGATGCGGTCCTCGTCGCGCGCGGTGAAGAAGAAGAACACCGCGATCATGATGATCGGGACGGCCGTGTAGAAGACCTCGATCGGCAGGTTGTAGCGCGTCTGCGGGGGCAGGCCGGTGGCGTTGCGCTTGCGGCGGTGGGCGATCGCCGGCCACAGGATGAGCCCCCAGGTGAGCAGGCCGACCGCGAGCGCCGCGATCCAGGCGCCCTGCCACAGCGACAGGATGCGGGGCGCCTGGTTGGTGACGTTGCGGGCCGGCATGCCGAAGGTGGGCAGGTCCTCGGACGAGCAGGCCGTCAACGTCGCGAGCAGCAGGCCCCCGAGCGCGATTGCTCTCCCTGCACGCCGCGTTCTGGCGGAGCCGGACAGACCCAACGTTGCCCCTTCGAAGTGGTCGTGCCGGACACGCTTCCCGGCGGTCGTCTACGCCGGGCAGCACCCTACTCCAGACGAAGTTCCGGGGGCGGCAGCGGGAGGGCTTCGGCGAGCATGGTCAGGTACGCCGGGCGAGCGACCGCCACCGCGCCCAGCGACGCCAGGTGGTCGGTCGCCCACTGCACGTCGAGCAGCCGCTCCGGAGCGCCCTGCGCGCGGGGCTCGCGGCGGAGCAGGTCGACCAGCCCGACCAGCGCCACCTTGGAGGCGTCCCGCTCCCGGTGGAACATCGACTCCCCCGCGAACAGGCCGCCGACCGCCACGCCGTACAGGCCGCCGGCCAGCCGCTCGCGACCGTCGGCGCCGACCGTCCAGGCCTCCACGCTGTGCGCCCAGCCGAGGTCGTAGAGCCGCCGGTAGGCGACCACGAGGTCCTTGCGGATCCAGCCGCCGGGCCGTCGCCGGTCGGCGCAGCCGCGCACCACGTCGTCGTACGCCGTGTCGACCCTGATGTCGAACCGGCGGCAGGCGACCCGCAGCGACCGGCTCACCCGGAGGCCGTCCAGCGGCAGCACCCCCCGCGGGTCCGGCGACCACCAGCCCACCGGGCCGCGGCGCGACAGGGGCATCGGGAACAGGCCGGCCCGGTAGGCCGCGAGCAGCGTGCCCGGCTCGAGGTCGGCCCCCACGCCCAGCAGCTCGTCGCTGGACGGTGCCGCACCGGGATCGCCGAAGGCGTACGCCGAGGGCGGCGGCTCGACCGGGGCGGCGGGCGCGACCGTCACCGCCGGCTTCAGGGCCGGGGGCACCGCACGAACGGCGCGACGTCGGCGGCGCAGGCCGCCCCGTAGGCCGCCTCGAGCCGGTCGAGGAACCGCTGCTGCCGCAGCTCGTACTCCTGGGTGCCCTTGGTCTCGATGACGTACGTCGCCAGCAGGCTGCCGACCTGGGCGCAGCGCTCCAGCGGCAGCCCCCAGACCAGGCCCGCCAGGAAGCCGGCCCGGAAACCGTCACCGACGCCGGTCGGGTCGACCTTGCTCTCCTCCGGGGCGCACTCGACGTGCATGCTCGGCTCGTCCTTGCGGTCGATGCGGGCACCCTTCGCGCCCAGGGTGACGACCCGGGTGCCGACCCGGTCCAGGATCTCGTCGGCCGACCAGCCGGTCTTCTGCTCGGCCAGCGCCGCCTCGTACTCGTTGGTGAACAGGTAGGTGGCCCCGTCGATCAGCTGGCGGATGCCGGAGCCGTCCATCCAGGCGATCTGCTGGCCGGGGTCGGCGAGGAACGGGTAGCCGCGGGTGCGGCACTCCTCGGTGTGCCGCAGCATCGCCTCGGGATCGTTGGCGGAGATGACGACCAGGTCCATCCCGCCCATCCGGCTGGCCACCGGCTCGAGCTCGATGCCGCGGGCCTCGCGCATCGCGCCGGCGTAGAACGACGCGATCTGGGCGTGGTCGCTGTCGGTGGTGCACACGAACCGCGCGGTGTGCCGCAGCTCGGAGACGTGCACGGCCGAGGTGTCGACCCGGTGCCGCTGCAGCCAGGACCGGTAGTCGGCGAAGTCCTGGCCGACCGCACCCACCAGCACGGGGTCCAGGCCCAGGCAGCCCATCCCGAACGCGATGTTGGCCGCGATGCCGCCACGGCGCACGTCGAGCTCCTCGACGAGGAACGACAGCGAGATCTTGTCGAGCTGGTCGACGACGAGCGAGTCGGTGAACCTGCCCTCGAAGGTCATCAGGTGGTCGGTGGCGATCGAGCCGGTGACGGCGATGCGCACGGCGGAGTCTCCCAGGAGAGTCGGGGTCTGCAGGTCGGCAGGCGACACCGGAAGACTACCGACCGGTAGACGTTCCACCCGTACGCCCGGCGTGCCAACCTGGCCGGGTGACCACCGTCGCGCACCGCCCCGCACACCACGAGGACGTCCCCTCCGAGGTCGACGCCCGCTCGTTCGACGACCTGGTGGCCGACTGCGCCGAGGTCACCCGGCACCTGGCGGAGGTCCCACCGCCCCGGCGCACCCTGACCATCCCCGACCGCGCGGTCAGCGTGGTGGCCGGCCTCGACGCCTACGGCGACTGACTGAGGCTGCGCGGAACCCTGCGCCGCCCGCCTGCGTCGCAGCGTCATGGGACCGGAGACCGTCCGCCGGGTGGCACCGCTGGCCGTGGCCGCCCTCGTGCTCGCTGTGATCGGCGTCCTGTGGGGCGTGCTGCGGGACGACCCCGGCTCCAGCGGCAACGACGCCGGCGCGGGTGGCTCGGGTTCCGCCGAGCCCGCTCCGCTGCACCTGTCCGGCTGGCAGCCGGCGGGCTCCGACCTGCCGGACCCGCGCTACCGGCTGGCGCCGGGCGCCGACCTGCCCGACCAGCCGGCGTCGGCCCGGGTCTACCGATTGGCGGCCGGCGTCGCTCCAGACGACCCCTCGTTGAGCCGGCTGCCGGTGCCGGTCGGGACCGCCGATGCGCCGGACCTCCGGCTGCCGAGCTGGCTGCCCGCGACCGAGCCGACCCCGGCGTACCCGCTGGTGACCGCACGGCAGGCCTACCAGGCGCTGCGGCGCACCCCGCTGCCGATGCCGCTGATCGCCTGCCCCGACCCGTTGCCCGCAGGGATGGACCCCGTCACCTGCGGCGGACCCATCACGGTGACCGGCGCCCGGCTGGGGCTGGCTCGCTTCGACGGCGACGCCGGCCCGCTGCTGGTGCCGTCCTGGCTCTTCTCGGTCGAGGACTCGGCGAACCCGCTGGTCCAGGTCGCGGTCGCCCCGCGGCTGCTGGCGACCGGCACGGGCGGCGGTGACCCGGTGCCGATCCCCGACAGCACCGGACAGGCGACCAAGCCGGTGCTGCCGACGGCGTCGGCCACCGCGGCCCCAGGCTCGCGGATCACCCGTGTCGTCCGGACCGGCGACGGCCTGCAGGTGACGTTCTGGGGCGGTGTGCCGCAGTGCTACTCCTACCAGGTCCGAGCCGTCGAGACCGAGCAGGCCGTGCACCTGCGGGTGGTGGAGCACCGCAGCCCCGCGGACACGGTGTGCATCGACCTGGCGATGGAGATCGACCGGTCGGTGCCGCTCGGCAAGCCGCTCGGCCTGCGCCGGGTCGTCGACGCCGAGAGCGGTCAGGTCCTGCTCGGGCCCAGTCGCTGACCATCGGTCCCGGACAGCACTCGGCCCGGACCGCCGGGCAGGCGGGCCGGGCCGGGGTGGCGCTGGCTCAGTGGAACGAGCGCTGGCTCAGTGGAACGAGTCGCCGCAGGCGCAGGACCCGCCGGCGTTCGGGTTGTCGATCGTGAAGCCCTGCTTCTCGATGGTGTCGACGAAGTCGATCGAGGCACCGGCGAGATAGGGCGCGCTCATCCGGTCGACCACGACGCCCACGCCACCGAAGTCGGTGACGACGTCGCCGTCGAGGGTGCGCTCGTCGAAGAACAGCTGGTAGCGCAGGCCGCTGCAGCCGCCGGGCTGGACGGCCACCCGGAGCGCGAGGTCGTCGCGGCCCTCCTGCTCGAGCAGGCTCTTGACCTTCGAGGCGGCGGTGTCCGTGAGAAGGACGCCCTGGGCCTGCTCGGTCGACTGGTCCTGAACGGTCATCGTGGATGCTCCTGGAGGGTGACGGCGGACTTCGTGCTTCTCCGGCCAACTCGCGGCCGGACCGGGTTCATTCCCCTCCATGGTGACACAGCACCGGCCGGTTGCCCTGATTCACTGGGACCAGGTGCGGGCGACGCGCGCGGCCAGCACCGCCAGCCGGTCGGACGCGCTGTGAGGCTCGTCACCGAACGGCACGTCCGCTGCCGCGTACGCCGCGTCCACCCCCGCCGCGGAGAGCTCCCGGCGGCCGACCTCGACCCGGTCGGCCAGCACGACGGTCGGCCGGCCGGCCCGCTGCGCCGCCCGGGCGACGCCCACCACCACCCGGCCGCGCAGCGACTCCCAGTCGAACACGCCGAGCGCGGTGACCACCACGTCCGCCGATCGGGCCCGGTCGTCCAGCCGGGTGGCCTGCGCGACCAGCGCGGTGCCGTTCACCCGTTCGGCGCCGAGCAGCAGCAGGCCGAAGCCGATGCCACCGCCGGCACCCGCGCCGGGCCGCACCGCCAGCCCGCCGTCGGTCTCGGTCGCCCACTCGCGCATGGCGGTCTCGAGCTGCGCGCGCTGGGCCCGGTCGGCCCCCTTCGCCCCGGCGAACCCCTGGGCGGCCCCGGACGGGCCCATCAGCGGGGCGTCGGTGGCGGTGGCGGCGACCAGCTCCCGGCCGGCCAGCTCGTCCCTGCGGCGGTCGAGCGCCGCGAGCATGCCGCGGCCGCCGTCCGTGCTGGCACTGCCGCCGACACCGACGACCAGCCGGTCGGCACCGGTGGCGGCCGCCGCGAGCAGCAGCTCCCCCACGCCGTACGACGAGGAGCCGACCGGGTCTCGACGGTCCGCCGCCACGAGGTGCAGGCCCACGGCCTCGGCCGCCTCGACGTACGCCGAGGAACCCGCCCGCAGCACCCGGGCCGGCACCGGGTCGCCGAGCGGCCCCCGCACCGTGACGACGCCGACCTCGCCGCCGACGGCCTCGGCCAGCACGTCGATGAAGCCGGGGCCGCCGTCGGAGAGCGGCAGCAGGTCGACCTCGTCGTAGGGAGCGCTGCGCACCCAGCCGAGGGCGACCGCGTCGGCCGCCTCGGCCGCGGCCAGCTCGACGCCGAACCGGTCGGGCGCCACCAGGACCTTCACGCCGGGCATCCTCCCGCACCCGATCCCACTTCCCCGTGATCATGAAAGTTCGCACCAGGACTTGCTGGGGTGAACCTTCATGATCATGGAGCTGAGCGAGGGCACCGGTGGCTGTCCCCAGGTGGCCAGGCCCGGCCGGCGGTCCACATGCTGACGCCGAGTCCGGCCGGACCCGCTGGGCAGGGCTGACGCTGGACCGGTGCCGAGGCGACGCACCGGGTCAGCGGACGACGAGCTTTCGTCGCTCGCCGCCACGCAGGGTGGTGCGGTCAGCCGGGCGCAGGTCCTCCGGTGCGGCATGACCGACGACCAGGTGGGCCGGCAGCTGGCCGGGCGACGGTGGCAGCCGAGCGGGCTGCCGGGCGTCTACCTGACCTTCACCGGGCCGCACGGCTACCTGACGAGCTGTTGGGCGGCGCTGCTGTACGCCGGAGAGGGCGCCGTCCTGTCGCACGACACAGCTGAGTGGCTCTGGGACCTCCGGGACGAACCTCCGACCCTGGTGCACGTGACGTTGCCGGTGACCCGCCGGGTCGCCCGACAGCCCGGGCTGCGGGTCCACTACGCGCTGCACCTGGCGGATGCCCGCCACCCGCGTCTCGATCCGCCGCGGACCCGGGTCGAGGACACCGTGCTCGACCAGGTCGACCGACCTGAGACCTCCGACGCGCGCGTCATCACCCTGGTGCTGCGCTGCTGCCAGCGACGGCTCACAACGGCCAGCAGACTCACGGCGGCCCTGGAGCGGCGCAAGAAGATCCGTCGACGCGCACTGCTGGTCGACCTGCTCACAGAGGTAGCGGAAGGGGTCGCCTCTGCGTTGGAACGCCGATACCGGCGGGACGTCGAGCGGGCGCACGGACTCCCCCGCGGCCGACGCAACGCCGTTGAGGGGACGCCGGGGCGCCGGCGCTATCGCGACGTGCGGTACGCCGGGCTCGGTGCCGTCGTGGAGCTGGACGGCCGAGCGACCCACCCGGACGAGGAGCGCGAGCTCGACGACCTGCGCGACAACGAGCTCGTGCTCGATGAGGGCACTCGCACCCTCCGGTTCGGCTGGCGGTCGGTGACCACGAGCCCGTGCCGCACGGCCGCGCAGGTGGCCGCTGTTGCTTCGGGCTGGTGGCTGGACCGGGCAGCTTCGCCGGTGCGGCCCTGACTGCACCGCTCTGCCGGACCGCCCCGCCACGCCGCCTTCCGTGATCATGAAGGATCCTGGTAGCACGTGCTAGGACGAACTTTCATGATCACGGGATGGGGCGAGGGAGATGGGTCACGACCACAGCCAGGACTGGCGGCCGGTCCCGATCCTGGGCTACCGGGACGCCGGGGTGACCGCGGCGTTCTGGCGCTCGCTGGGCTTTCGGGTGGCGGACGCGTCGGCCGACGAGACGCCGTACCTGATCGCCGTTCGCGAAGGGGCCGAGCTGCACTTCGCGGCGGACCCGGGGCTGGACCCCGGGGCCTCGCCGTACCGGTGCTACGTCGCACGTCGGCTGACGTCGAGGTGCTGCACGCGGAGTGGTCGTCGCACGGCCTGCCGGCCGAGGGAGCCGGCTCGCTCGCGGCACCGGTCCTGATGCCGTGGGGGCTGCGCGAGATGTGGGTGACCGACCCGGACGGCACGGTCGTGCGGTTCGGGTCGATGGCCTGACGCCGCGGTCGGCCCGAGCCGGCGGCTCAGAGCCCGGGGGCGCCCCAGACGGGGAACCACCGGCTCAGCTCCGACTCCACCGGCAGGTCGGCGCCGACGGCGCCGCGCACCTGAAGCTCGAGCGCGGTGTCCCGCTGCTCGGGCCCGCGGGGCGCGAACGGGTAGAACGTGCCGCGCTTGTAGAGGTAGACCAGGCCGACCGGCCGGCCGTCCGGCGTCCGGAAGCCGACCAGCGAGCACAGCAGCGTGGGCGCGAACCCGTTGTCCTGCAGCGTGGAGTTCACCGCGTGCAGCTCGGTCACCAGCTCAGGCAGCTCGGCCGGGTCGTGCCGGGCCAGCAGCCAGGTGAACCCGAAGGCGTCGGTGCTCACCTCGACCTTCGGCCCGCCGTCGGCGTCCAGCAGCTGCTGGAGCTCGCCCTGCATCGAGGTGAAGGCGCCGCCCTCGACGGCCCGGAAGCAGACCGAGCCCAGCCCGGTGGGAGCCATCCCCATCGCCGCCTCCAGGGTGACCGCGGCGTCCGGGATCGCGAACAGGCTGTCCAGGTCGTTGCGGACCGGGGCGCTGCGGCCGAGCACGGCGTCGAGCCACTTCATGCGGTCGGGCGGCCCAGCTCGCCGGAGATCCGGGCCAGCTGCTCGAGCCGCTTCTCCAGCGGCGGGTGGGTCGAGAACAGCGAGGAGATGCTGAACCCGGGCGCCACCGCAGGGGTGAAGAAGAAGGCGTTGAACGGCTCGGCCTGCCGGAGGTCCTTGGTGGGGATGCGGCCCATCTCGCCGCTGATCTTCGTCAGGGCGGACGCGAGCGCGGACGGCTGGCCGGTGAGGAAGGCGCCGGCCCGGTCGGCCGCCAGCTCGCGGTAGCGGGACAGGGTGCGGGTGAGCAGGAAGGACAGCGCGTAGACGATGACCGACACCAGCGTGATGACGAGCAGCGCAGCGCCCGCGCTGTCGTTGTTGTTGCGACGGTTGCCGCCGAACATGCTGCTGTACAGCGTCATCCGGGTCAGGAAGCCCGCGAGCACGCCGACGAACGACGCGATCGTCATCACGGTGACGTCGCGGTGCGCGACGTGCGAGAGCTCGTGGGAGAGCACGCCCTCGAGCTCGCGCTCGTCGAGGCGGCGCATGATGCCGGTGGTGGCGCAGACCACGGCGCGGTCGGGGGACCGACCGGTCGCGAAGGCGTTGGGGATGTCGGTGTCGGCGATCGCGACCTTCGGCTTCGGCATGTCGGCCAGCGCGCAGAGCCGGTCGACGATGGCGTGCAGCTGCGGCGCCTCCTCCGGGGTGACCTCGCGGCCGCCCATCGAGTACAGCGCGATCCGGTCGGAGAAGAACCACTGCACGACCAGGAACCCGACGATGATGACCAGCCCCAGGCCCCTGAGGTAGGTCACGAGCACCGCGCCGAGGACGACGAAGAGCAGGCCGAGCAGGAACATCGTGAAGCCCATCCGCGCGGTCAGCCCGCGGTCGGCCTGGTATCTCGAGTGGGTGCGCGCCATGTCAGCCCGGGATCAGGCCCTCGTTGGAGTCGGCCAGCAGCGCCCGCACCTCGGCCAGCGAGCTGTCCTCCGCCGGCAGGACGGCGTCGGACGGCTCGAGCGACTCGTCGGGCAGCCGCTCCCCGACGGTGCGGACCTGGCTGAGCAGGTCGGCCAGCGCGGACCGGAACGCCTGCTCGTCGCCGGACTCGACGGCCCGCTCCAGGCCGCTGTCCAGCCCGTTCAGCAGCTCGGAGTGCGCTGCGTCGATGTCGTACTGGCCCTCGCCGAGCACCCGGACGATCATGGCCGCTCCCCCTCGGCGGGTGTCGCCTCGGCGGTGGTGGCCTCGGCGGTGGTGGCCTCGGTCGTGGTGGCTCCGGTCGCCGGCGTGCTCGCTGCCTCGATGGCCTCGGGGGCGGCGCCGGGCCCGATCTCGCCCTTGAGCCGGGCCAGCTCGAGCTCGACCTCGCCCTGGCTGGACATCCGCTCCAGCTCGACGGTGATGTCGTCCTTGGCGGTGCCCGACGCGTCGTCGAGGGCGCCGCTGGCGAGCAGCTCGTCGATCGCGCCGGCGCGGGCCTGCATCGCCTGCGTCTTGTCCTCGGCGCGCTGGACGGCGAGCCCGACGTCGCCCATCTCCTCGGAGATGCCGGAGAACGCCTCGCCGATCTTGGTCTGCGCCTCGGCCGCGGTGTAGGTGGCCTTGATGGTCTCCTTGCGGGTGCGGAAGGCGTCGACCTTGGCCTGCAGCCGCTGCGAGGCGAGGACGAGCTTCTCCTCCTCGGCCTGCAGCGCCGCGTGCTGGACGGACAGGTCGGCCAGCTGCTGGTTCACGCCGGACCGGCGGGTCAGCGCCTCGCGGGCCAGGTCCTCGCGGTTCTGGGCCAGCGCCTGCCGCCCCTGCGCCTCGAGCTTGTCGGACTGCTGCTGGAGCTGGTTCATCTGCAGCTCGAGCCGCTTGCGGCTGGTGGCCACGTCGGCCACTCCCCGGCGTACCTTCTGCAGCATCTCGAGCTGGCGCTGGTAGGAGTAGTCGAGGGTCTCGCGCGGGTCCTCGGCCTTGTCCAGCGCCTTGTTCGCCTTGGCACTGAAGATCAACTTGAGCCGCTTCATGACGCTCATGGACTCGGGAACCCCCTTCGTCGTCGCGGCCCAGGGTGGGCCTCCGCACACCCACCCTAGAACCGGCGGTACCCCAGGGGACGTGCGCCTGCTCGCCGAAGTTCCCGCCCCGCCGGGCGGCCGGAGCAGCCTGGTGGCGCGGGTACGCTGACGCCCGTGTTCGGACGAAGCAAGAGCGATGCCGCGGAGGAGGCCAGCGCCGCCCAGGCGGACGCCAAGGCCGGCGGCAAGGGCCGTCCGACGCCGAAGAGACGCGAGGTCGAGAAGGGCCGCCGGAGGGCCGTCGCCGCACCGCGCAGCCGCAAGGAGGCCTACAAGGCGATGCGGGAGCGGCAGCGCGACGAGCGCGGCCACCAGATGGCCGCGCTCAAGGCCGGCGACGAGCGCAACCTGCCGCCCCGCGACCGCGGCCCGGTGCGCAAGTACGCGCGCGACATGGTCGACGCGCGCCGCTCGGTGGCGGAGTTCTTCCTGCCGGCCGCGCTGGTGATCCTCGTGCTGTCGTTCACCAGCAGCGCGCAGGCCCGAGCGATCGGGAGCACCCTGTGGCTGGTGCTCGTCATCCTCATCATCATCGACTCGGTCGTGCTCGCGTTCCGGCTGCGCCGCGGGCTCGCCCGCAACGTGCCGGACCAGCCGAGCAAGGGCGTCCTCCCCTACGCGCTGATGCGCAGCATGCAGATCCGCCGGTTCCGGCTGCCGCCGCCACGGCTCAAGGCCGGTCGGCGCCGCAGCAAGTGACCGGCCGGTTCGGCGCCGCAGCCGGCTGAGCCCGACCGGCGCCGGTCAGCCGGGCCGGCGCTGCGGGGAGTTGGCGGCGGTCCGCGTCGGGTCACGCTCGACCACGTCCCCGAGGACGTCGTCGATGCGGGTCATCAGCTCGGCCGGGATCCGCACGCCGGCGGCCTTGACGTTCTCGTGCACCTGCTCGGGTCGCGACGCGCCGACCAGCGCCGAGGCGACGTTGTCGTTCTGCAGCACCCAGGCCACCGCGAGCTGCGCCAGGGTGAGGCCGAGCTCGTCGGCGACCGGGGTGAGGAGCTGCACGCGCCCGAGCAGGTCGTCGTCCATGAACCTCTTGATCATGTTCGCACCGCCCTTCTCGTCGGTGGCGCGGGAGCCCTCCGGGGGCGCCTGCCCGGGCCGGTACTTGCCGGTGAGCACGCCCTGCGCGATCGGCGACCAGACGATCTGGCTGATGCCGAGCTCGCGGCAGGTCGGGACGACCTCGGCCTCGATGACCCGCCAGAGCATGGAGTACTGGGGCTGGCGAGGAGATCAGCTGGACGCCGAGCTCGGTGGCCAGCGCGTGGCCGGCCCGGATCTGGTCGGCGGTCCATTCGCTGACGCCGATGTAGAGCGCCTTGCCGGCCCGGACGACGTCGGCGAAGGCCTGCATCGTCTCCTCGAGCGGCGTCTCCACGTCGTACCGGTGTGCCTGGTAGAGGTCGACGTAGTCGGTCTGCAGCCGGGACAGCGAGCCGTTGATCGACTCCGTGATGTGCTTGCGCGACAGCCCGACGTCGTTGTGCCCGCCCGGCCCGGTCGGCCAGTAGACCTTGGTGAAGATCTCCAGCGACTCACGGCGCTGCCCCTTGAGCGCGTCGCCGAGCACCGTCTCGGCAGCGGTGTTGGCGTAGACGTCGGCGGTGTCGAAGGTCGAGATGCCGGCGTCCAGCGCAGCCCGGACGCACTGGCTGGCGACGTCGTTCTCGACCTGCGAGCCGTGGGTGAGCCAGTTGCCGTAGGTGATCTCAGAGATCTTCAGACCGGACCGGCCGAGGTAGCGGAACTCCATGCGTCGACCCTAGGCACGCCGTACGCCGGTCGACCCGGCGGGTCCGACCCGCCCGCCGCCCGCCGCCCGCTGCCCGCCGCCCGCCGCCAGGAGTCGCCGCGCCGCCGGGAGTCGACCACGTACAGCACGCCCCGCCCCGCTTCAACACGTGAGCACGCCTAGCGAAGCGTCCGCCAGCGTGCTTTACGTGGTCGACTCCGGCGCAGCGGCGGGCTACTGGGCGGGGTGCAGGCTCATCGGGCCGTAGACCACCCGGTCGTCCTCGAGCAGGGTCACGGCGTCGACGCCCTGGCCGAGCAGGTCCTGCCAGGCCTCGCCGATCCACGACTCCGCGTCCGCCTGGTTGGGGAACCGCTCGCCCGCGACGCCCGGCAGGTCCGCGCCGTCGGCGGTCTCCATCCGCCACGACCAGGTCATCGTCCCGGCACCTCCGACTGCTCCGCCTCGGGCGAGGACCAGGCGGCCCGCGCTTTGACGCGAACCTACCCCGCGTGGTTCGCTCCGGAGGTCAGGCCCGGCGGCGTACGTCGTGGGGCCGGCCACAACTGAACACGCGCCCACGCAGGGGAAGACCGGTCGGAATCCGGCACTGACCCGCAACCGTAGGCCGCAGCCGGAGAGCACCTCCGGACACCGCGGCGAGTCGGAGCACCTGGGCGGGCGCGAGCGGCTCCACTCATTCCGTCGAGGTATGCGGGGCGGAGCCCGGGCGCATCGCGCCCGCACCTTCCGCCCCCCGCGCGACACGTTCGCGTCGGGGGCGTCGTCGTTGCGGGGTCGGACGTCAGGGACCCGTCGCGGATCGCTCCCGTGAAAGGACGTCTCACCGTGCTCCACACCCGTCTGCGCACACCGCTGCTCGCGGCGATCGCCCTGCTGGCGGCCCCGGCCGTCGCGCTGTCGACTCCCGGCTCGGCCGCGGCCGCCACGACCCACGACCGGGTCGACGCCGCCGCCGGCTGGCTCGGCCGCCAGCTCGACCCGGACAGCAACGTCGTGGTCGGCCAGTTCGGCCCCGACTACGGCGTGACCGCCGACACCGTCCTCGCCCTCGACGCCACCAAGGTCGGCCGGGCCGCGGCGAAGCGCGCCACCCGGGCCCTGAAGGCGCACGTGCTCGCCTACACCGGGGGCGGCGTCGCCACCGAGTTCTACGCCGGCTCGTTCAGCAAGCTGCTCGTGGTCGCCGCAGCGCAGGGCAGCGACCCGACGGCGTTCGGCTCCGGGCCGCGCAAGGACCTCGTCGCCGGCTTGACCGGCCTCGAGTGCGGCACGCGGGGGCGCACCGACTGCCCCGCCGCGGACAAGGGCCGGTTCTCCGACCGCAGCCAGTTCGGCGACTTCAGCAGCCCGTTCACCCAGTCGCTGGCGCTGATCGGCCTGGAGCGGACGACGAAGCGCGGCCCGTCCCGCGCCGCGGTGACCTACCTCGTCGACCAGCAGTGTGCGAGCGGCGCCTACCCGGAGACCTTCGGTGCGACGCCGTGCACCCCGTCGGTCGACGCCACCGGTTTCGCCGTGCAGGCGCTGATGACCGTCGGCGGGCCGAAGGCCGACGCGGCCGCCGAGGCCGGTGGCCGCTGGCTCAAGCGCCACCAGCACCCCAACGGCTCGTTCTCGGGCAACGGGAGCCGCAACGCCAACAGCACGGCGCTCGCGGCCCAGGCCCTGACCGCGGTCGGCCGCGACACGGCGGCGGCGAAGGCACGGGAGTTCCTGCTGACCCTGCAGGCGCGCTGCGGTGCATCGGTCGCGGCGCGCGGAAAGATCCGCTACGACCGGGCCAGCTCCGGCGACCCGGTGCGGGCGACCAGCCAGGCCGTGCCTGCGCTGGCCCAGGCGACCCTGGCCGACATCAGCTCGGACGGCTCCGCCAAGGGCCTGCCGACGCTGGCCTGCTAGGGGTGCATGCTCCCGTGCGGTCGGCCCGGTTGCTCGTCGCGGCGCTGCTCGCCCCCGCCATGCTCGGGGGTGCGGGGTCGGTGCTGGCGCTGGCCGCGACGGTGCTCGGGCCGGCCGTACGGGCCGACGCGACGACCAAGCCCTGCGTCGGGGTCATCGTCGACGGCCGGCTGGCCGGCGGCACGGTGCAGACCGGCTGCGCGACCGGTGACCCCCGCTCGGGGCTCGAGGCGCTGACCGACGCCGGCATCAGCTATGCGTTCGTGCCCCGGGTGCCCGGGCAGGTCTGCCAGCTCGACGGGCTGCCCGAGTGCTCGCGCAACTCCGCCGACACCTACTGGTCCTACTGGTGGCGCGCCAAGGGCTCCAGCCGCTGGGTCTACGCCACCAGTGGCGCCGGCAGCCATGACCCGAAGCCCGGCGACACCGAGGGGTGGGTGTGGCAGGAGGGCGGCCGCCGCGAGCCGCCGGACATCGCCTTCCGGACCGTCTGCCCGCAGGCCACCAGCCCCGGGACGCCGACCAGCAGCCCGCCGACCACGCGGGCGTCCGCATCGACGGGGGCCGCCCCGACGGCGTCCGCGACGTCCCGGGCCCGGAAGCATCCCAAGCCGGCGACCGACTCGGCTGCACCCGCGACGAGCGCCACCCCGAGCCGCTCAGCGACCTCGAGCGGCGCCGCAACCACCACCGCGCAGCCACCACTACCGCGGCAGCACCCTCCAGCGGCGCAGCGACCACCAGCGAGGTCACCTCGCCGGGCAGCACCCCGGTCACCGCCGCACCGGCAGCCGCGCAGGACAGCAGCGGCGGCGGCCCGCCGTGGGTCGGCCTCGCGGCCGGCGGGCTGCTGGTGGCGCTGCTCGGTGGCGCGGCGCTCGCTCGCTCGCGGCGTAGCGGGCCGTCGCCGTGACGGCCACCGCAGCCCGGCCGGTGCCCCGGTCGCTGCCCTCGCTGCGGCACCTGCGCGCGCTGCACCCGGGCGCCTGGTGGCTGTGGGCGATCGGGCTGGCCACCGCCGCCAGCCGCACCACCAACCCGCTGCTGCTCGGGCTGATCCTCGCCGTCGCGGGCTACGTGGTCGCGGCCCGCCGGACGCACGCCCCGTGGGCCAAGGCCTACGGCTTCTACCTGAAGATGGGTCTGGTCGTCATCGCGATCCGGGTCGTCTTCGCGGCCCTGCTCGGCGCTCCGGTGCCGGGCCACGCGCTGCTGCAGCTGCCCGAGGTCGGGCTGCCGAGCTGGGCGGCCGGTGTCCGGCTCGGCGGTGACGTGACCCTGGAGGCTGTCGCGGGCGCGCTGTACGCCGGGCTGCAGCTGGCCACGATGCTCGCCTGCGTCGGCGCCGCGAACGCGCTGGCCAACCCGCGCCGGCTGCTGAAGTCGGTCCCCGGTGCGCTCTACGAGGTCGGGGTGGCGGTCGTGGTGGCGCTCAGCTTCGCGCCGCAGCTGATCGAGGGCGTCGGCCGGGTGCGGGCCGCCCGCCGGCTGCGCGGCCGGCCGCACACCGGCCTGCGCGGGCTGCGCGGCGTGGCCATGCCGGTGCTCGAGGGTGCGCTGGAGCGCTCGGTCGACCTCGCGGCGGCGATGGACGCCCGCGGCTTCGGCCGGGACGCGGGTGACCGGCGGGGTCGGCGACGGTCGGGCGCCCTCACGCTGGCCGGCCTGCTCGGCGTGTGCATCGGCCTGTTCGGCCTGCTGGATGCCGGGTCGCCGGCCGGCGCTCGGGCTGCCCGTGCTGGCCGCCGGCGCGGCGCTCGCGACCGCCGGGCTGGCTCTCGGCGGCCGGCGGGCGACCCGCAGCCGCTACCGCCCGGACCCCTGGCGCCTGCAGGAGTGGGTCGTCTCCGCCAGCGGCGTCGTCGCCGCGGCAGGCGTGCTCGTCGCAGCCTCCCTCGACCCGGCGGCGCTGGCTCCGTCGACGTCCCCGCTGGTGGTTCCCGAGCTGCCCGTCGTCCCCGCCCTCGCGGTGCTCGTCGCGCTGCTGCCGGCCTGGGTCGCCCCGCCGCCCGCCGACGCACAAGATCGTTCGCGACGTTCGGCGGCAACTCGCCGCGGCGAGTTGCCGCCGACGTCGCGAACGATCTGCCGCCCGCCGGAGGGCGGTCATGATCCGGTTCGAGCAGGTCGGCGTGCGCTACCCGGGCCGCAGCGCCGCGGTGCTGTCCGGGGTCGACCTGCACGTGCCCGAGGGCGAGCTGGCCTGGTCGTCGGCCGCACCGGGTCGGGCAAGTCGACGCTGCTGCGCGCCGTCAACGGCCTGGTGCCGCACTTCACCGGCGGGCTGCTCACCGGCCGGGTGACCGTCGCCGGACGGGACACCCGCGAGCACCGGCCGCGCGACCTCGCCGACGTCGTCGGGGTACGTCGGGCAGGACCCGCTGTCCGGCTTCGTCACCGACACCGTCGAGGACGAGCTCGCCTACGGCATGGAGTCCCTCGGCGTGGCGCCGGACGTGATGCGCCGCCGGGTCGAGGAGACCCTCGACCTGCTCGGCCTGGCGCGATCTGCGATCCCGTCCGCTGAGCACGCTCTCGGGCGGGCAGCAGCAGCGGGTCGCGATCGGCTCGGTGCTCACCGCCGCACCCGCGGGTGCTCGTGCTCGACGAGCCGACCTCGGCCCTCGACCCGGCCGCGGCCGAGGAGGTGCTCGCCGCGCTGCAGCGGCTGGTGCACGACCTCGGCATCACCGTGCTGCTGGCCGAGCACCGGCTCGAGCGGGTCGTGCAGTACGCCGACCGCGTGGTCCTGGTGCCCGGCGCCGGCCGCGCCGGTCGTCGTCGGCGAGCCCGCCGAGGTGCTGGCCACCGCGCCGGTCGCGCCGCCGGTGGTCGAGCTGGGCCGGCTGGCCGGCTGGTCGCCGCTGCCGCTGTCGGTGCGCGACGCCCGCCGTCGGGCCGGCGACCTGTCGGCCCGGCTCCGACCGGCACCGACACCGCCGGTCGCGCCGGTCTCCGACGCCGACGTCGTCGTGCGAGGCGCGCGGCGTGGTCGTGCGGTACGACGGCGAGCCGGCGCTGCGCGGGCGTCGACCTGCGGCTGCGGGCCGGGCGAGGTCGTCGCCCTCATGGGCCGCAACGGCGCCGGCAAGTCGACGCTGCTGGCGCCCTGGTCGGCCTGCGCCGCCCCGGACGGCCGGGTCGGTCACCGTGACCGGGGCCGACCCCACCACGCTGGCCCCGGCGACCTGGTCCGCCGGGTCGGCCTGGTGCCCCAGGAGCCGGGCGACCTGCTCTACGCCGACACCGTCGGGGCCGAGTGCGCCGACGCCGACCACGACGCGGGTGTCCCTGCCGGCACGGCGTCGACGCTGCTCGCCCGGCTCGTCGCCCGGCGCCTCGGCGGGCACCCACCCGCGCGACCTGTCCGAGGGCCAGCGGCTGGCGCTGGCCCTGGCCGTGGTGCTGGCCGCCGACCGCCGGTGGTGCTGCTCGACGAGCCGACCCGCGGGCTCGACTACCCCGGCCAAGGAGCGCGCTCGTGGTCGCGCTGCGCGACCTGGCGGCGGCCGGCCACGCGGTGGTCCTCGCCACCCACGACGTCGAGCTGGCCGCCGACGTCGCCGACCGCATCGTGGTGCTCGCCGACGGCGAGGTCGTCGGCGACGGCCCGGCCCGCGAGGTCGTCATGTCCTCCCCGGTGTTCGCCCCGCAGGTGGCCAAGGTGCTGGCACCGCTGCCGTGGCTCACCGTCGCCGAGGTCGCAGCCTCGCTGCGGGCCGGCTGATGACGACGGCCGCGCTGCACCGGCAGCCCCGCGACCCGGGCGGCTGCGACTGCGCTCGCGGGCCACCGTCGCGCTGACCGTGGTCAGCGCGGTCGGCCTGCTCGCCTTCGGCTGGCCGCTGTTCGTGCAGCCCGGGCTCGTCGCTGGCCGGCCGGTCCGACGCGCCGTGGCTGTTCGTCGCTGCTGCTGCCGCTGCTGCTCGGGGTCGTGCTGGCCGAGATCGCCGACGGCGGCATGGACGCCAAGGCGGTCGCGCTGCTCGGCGTGCTGGCCGCGGTGGGCGCGGCGCTGCGCCCGCTCGGCGGCGGCGTGGCCGGCTTCGAGCCGGTGTTCTTCCTGCTGGTCATCGCCGGGCGGGTGCTCGGGCGCGGGTTCGGGCTTCGTGCTGGGGGCGCTCACCCTGTTCGCGTCGGCCCTGCTCACCGGCGGGCGTCGGGCCGTGGCTGCCGTTCCAGATGCTCGCCGCCGGCTGGGTCGGCTTCCTCGGCGGGCTGCCTGCCGCGGGCCACCGGGCGGGCCGAGGTGGCGCTGCTGGCGGCGTACGGCGCGGCGGCGGGGCTCGGCTACGGCCTGCTCATGAACCTGTGGTTCTGGCCGTTCACCCTCGGGCTGGACAGCAGCATCTCCTACGTCCCCGGCGACCCGATCACCGCGAACCTGGCCCGGTTCCTGGCCTTCACCCTGGCCACCTCGCTGGGCTTCGACGTGCCCCGCGCCCTGCTGACCGCGGCGCTCGTCGCGGTGGCCGCGCGCCCGGTGCTGCTCGCGCTGCGACGGGCGTCGCGACGCGCGGAGTTCGAGGCGGTCGCGACGTTCGACCCGCCGGTGGGCACGATGTCCCCGTGACCGACCCTCCGAAGATCACCGTCGACGAGCTGGCCGTCGCCGTGGACCGGCCGGACGACGACGCCCGGCGCGAGGCCAGCGGCCTGCTGGCCGGGCAGGGCAACGGCGGGCGCCTGGTCGACCTGGCCGTCTGGCTGGCCGGCGTGCAGGGCCGGGCGCCGGCGCAGCCGCCGGCCCGGACCCGGCTGCTCGTGCTGGCCGACGAGCTGCCCGCCGGGCCGTCGCGGGTCGCGGCCGACGTCCGGGCCGAGGTCCGCGTCGTCGGCCGGCGCGGACCCGTCGGCCGGCCGGTCGAGATGTCGGACGCCTGCGACGAGAGCGCGGCGCTGGCGGCCGTCTTCGCCGGTGCGAGCCTCGCCGACGAGGAGGTCGACGCCGGTGCCGACCTGCTGGTGCTCGCCCTCCCCGACGCCGACCTGGCCGTGCCGGCGGCGACGCTCGTCGGGCTGCTCACGAGGTCCGACGCGTCGGCGGTCACCGCGACCGGTCAGGACGACGCGGCCTGGATGGTCGCCTGTGCGGCGACCCGGGACGCCATGCGGCGGGGCCGTCCGGTGATGGCGGACCAGGTCGCCCTGCTGGCGTCGGTGGGCGGGGAGGACCTCGCGGCCGCGACCGGGCTGCTGCTGCAGGCGGCCGCCCGCCGTACGCCGGTGGTGCTGGACGGACCGGTCAGCTGTGCCGCCGCCCTCGTCGCGGCCCGGCTGTCGTTCCGGGCCCCGGACTGGTGGCTCGCCGGACACCTGTCGCCGGACCCGGCGCACCAGGTCGCGCTCGACCGGCTGTCGCTGGAGCCGCTGCTCGACCTCGGCCTGCGCGGCGACGACGGCACGGGGGCGCTGCTCGCCGTCCCGGTGGTCCGGGCCGCGGTGGGGGGTTAGCGGTCGGCGGCTAGCGGTCGCGCAGTGCGCGCACCACCTGGTCGGCGTGGCTCTCGGCGTCGCCGGTCGAGGTGTCGACCACCAGGTCGGCGACCTCCCGGTAGAGCGGCTCGCGGCCCTCGAACAGGGTGCGCAGGGCGGTCGCCGGGTCGGGCTGCAGCCACGGCCGGCCGGCCCCGTCGCCCACCCGCTGCACCAGCACCTCCAGCGGGGTGTGCAGGTAGACCACCAACGCGTCGGTGCCTCGCAGCGAGCCGAGGTCGGCGGCCGACTCGACCACGCCGCCCGCGACGCCGGCGACCAGCGGCGGGTCCTCCGCCAGCGCCGAGGCGAGGGCCTGCGACTCGGCGGTGCGCAGGGCGGCCGGCCCGCGCCGGTCGAGCAGCTCGCGGGTGGGCAGGCCGGTGATCATCTCGACGGCCTCGTCGTTGTCGCGGTAGGGCCAGCCGGTGCGCGCGCTGATCGCGTTGCCCACCGAGGTCTTGCCCGCCCCCATCATGCCCATCAGCAGCACCTTCTGGACCCCGCCGGCCACCGTCAGGCCTCGCGAGTCGACGGGGTGACGAAGGGCGGCTTGACGACGCGGAACCGGGCCGGGCGGCCGCGGACGTCGACCAGCACCTCGTCGCCCGCCGCGACACCGCGGTCGAGCAGGGCGAGGGCGATGCCGACCTTGCGGGTCGGCGAGAAGGTGCCGCTGGTGACCTCGCCGACCGCCGTACCGTCCGACGTCGTCACCGCCATGTGGGCGCGCGGGATGGCCCGCTCGAGGCCCTCCAGCCCCCAGGCCAGCCGCGCGGCGCCGGCCTCCTTCTCGGCCAGCAGCACGTCGCGGCCCCAGAACTGCGGCTTCTCCCAGCCGACGGCCCACCCGCAGCGCGCCTGCACCGGGCGTGATGTCGAGGGACAGGTCCTGGCCGTGCAGCGGGTAGCCCATCTCGGTGCGCAGCGTGTCGCGAGCGCCCAGGCCGGCCGGCCGGATGCCGAACGGCGCGCCCGCCTCGAGCACGGCGTCCCACAGCGCCGGCGTGTCGTCCCAGCGGGGCACCAGCTCGTAGCCGTGCTCGCCGGTGTAGCCGGTGCGGCAGACCACGAGCTCGCTGCCGCGCCAGTCGAGGGCCACGAAGGACATGTAGTCGTGACCGGTCGGCAGCCCGAGCGCCTCGAGGGTCTCGTCGCTCGTCGGGCCCTGCACCGCGACGCACGCCGTACGCCTCGTGCTGGTCGAGCACCTCGACGCCGTCCGGTGCGCCGGCCGACAGCCGGCGGACGACCTCGGCGGTGTTCGCGGCGTTGGGGATCAGGAAGACCTCGTCGTCGCTGCGGTAGTAGGCGATGAGGTCGTCGACCACGCCGCCGGTCGCGTCGTCGCAGCACAGCGTGTACTGCGCCTTGCCCGGGCCGATCCGGTCGAGGTCGTTGGTGAGCGTGCCGTTGACGAACGCCGCGGCGCCCGGCCCGCGCACGACGGCCTTGCCGAGGTGGCTCACGTCGAACACGCCGACCGCCTCCCGCACCGCGGTGTGCTCCTTCACCACCCCGCCGCCGGGGTACTCGATCGGCATCTCCCAGCCACCGAAGTCGGCCATCTTGGCGCCGAGCGCCGTGTGCCGGTCGTGCAGCGGGGAACGTCGGAGGCCGGTCTGCTCGCTCATCGGCCGGACGCTAGCATCGCCAGCGGACCTGCTCAGACCCCCACGAGTCCGACCAACCGCGAACAGGACGGCAGCGCCTTGGCAACGCTCACGCTCAGCACCAGCAAGCCCACGACGCTGAAGGTCGACGCCCTCGTCGTCGGCTTCGCGAAGACACCGGACGGTTTCGTCCTGCTGCCGGGGGCGGAGGAGGTCGACAAGGCCTTCAAGGGCAAGATCGCCGAGACGGTCGCGGCGATGGGCAACCTGGGCAACCCGAACGAGGTCTCCAAGCTGTCCTCGCTGGGTGCCACGACCGCACCCATCGTGGTCGCGGTCTGCGTCGGCAAGGCCGCCGGCGCCAAGAACGGCAGCGCACCGACGTACGACCACGAGTCGCTCCGCCGGGCTGCCGGCGCGGCGGCGCGCGCCCTGGCCGGCACGGCGAAGGTGGGTCTCGCGCTCCCCGCGGAGACCCCTGAGGATGCGGCCGGGGTCGCCGAGGGCGCGCTGCTCGGTGCCTACGCGTTCCGCAGCTTCCGGGTGACGAGCCTGGACCGGAACCGGCCCCCGGTCGAGTCGTTCACCCTGATCTCCGGCGCCGCCCGGGACCGGGCCGTCAAGGCGGCTGCCGCCCGGGCGGGCACCGTCGTCGAGGCCGTGCACCTGGCGCGCGACTGGGTGAACATGCCGCCCGGCGACCTGCCGCCGGCCGAGCTCGCCGCGCGGGCCGTCACGGCCGCCAAGGCCGCCGGCGTCACCGTCGAGGTGCTCGACGAGAAGGCCCTGAAGAAGGCCGGGTACGGCGGGATCCTCGGCGTCGGCAGGGCTCGTCACGCCCGCCGCGGCTGGTGAGGCTCAGCTACCGGGGCGCCGGGGCAAGACGAACCTGGCGCTGGTCGGCAAGGGCATCACCTTCGACTCCGGCGGCCTGTCGCTCAAGCCGTCGACCGCGATGGAGTGCGATGAAGTGCGACATGGGTGGCGCGGCCGCCGTCATCGCCGCGATCACCGCCATCGCCCGGCTCGGCCTCAGGTCAACGTCACGGCTTGGGCGCCGATGGCCGAGAACATGCCGTCGGGCTCGGCCCAGCGGCCGTCCGACGTCCTCACGCATCTACGGCGGCACCACGGTCGAGGTGCTCAACACCGACGCCGAGGGCCGCCTGGTGCTCGCCGACGCGCATCGCGCGCGCCAGCGAGGACGAGCCGGACATCATCATCGACGTGGCGACGCTCACCGGCGCCCAGCTGGTCGCGCTGGGCGCCCGCACCGTCGGGCGTCATGGCCAACGACGACGAACTGCAGCAGGCGATCGTCGCCGCAGCAGGTGAGGCCGGCGAGCAGATGTGGCCGATGCCGCTGCCCGCCGAGCTGCGCACCGGCGATGGATCGACCGGTCGCCGACATCGCCAACATGGGCGACAAGTACGGCGGCATGCTGACCGCTGGGCTCTTCCTCAAGGAGTTCGTCGGCCCCGGCATCCGCTGGGCGCACCTGGACATCGCCGGGCCGTCCTACAACGACGCGGCACCGCACGGGTACACCCCGAAGGGCGGCACCGGGCACCCGGTGCGCACCCTGGTGCGGCTGGCCGAGCAGCTCGCGGACGGTGCGCTCGCGAAGGGCTGATCGGGTGACGCGGGCGCCCCGCTCGTAACGGCCGCTGCGAGGCGGCCGATGCACGGGTGCGAGGCCGGTCGCGGTCGCGCCCGCCCGCTCTCGGAGGCTGCCGTGCGCACTGCCCTCGCTGCTGCTCTGGCCCGCAACGTGCGAGTCGCCTCGATCGCGGTCGCTGCCGCGGTCCTGGGCGCCAGCGGCGCGGCCGCGACCGTCGCGACGGTGGCCGACACGACGCCGAGCGCCGGGCCGAGCGCCGTAGCCTCCGCCGGCCATCCGTCGGACGACGCGGACGACGCGGACGACGCGGACGACGCGGACGAGCCGGCCGGCACCGAGACCTCGAAGCCGAAGGCGGCCAAGGAGTCGGCCAAGCCGAAGCACGGCGCGAGCACAGCTCCCGCCGCGCTCGGTCGACCCGGCCGCCTGCGCCGCCGCCCTCCACCACGGCGACTACGTCGCTCAGGTCGCCGCCGCCACCGAGGGCAAGGCCGACCGCGGGGCGCTGGTGAGCGCGGCTGCGCGGTCCGACTGCGGCAAGCCGACCCGTCCGGCGACCGGAGCCGCCGACGGCGCCGAGCACGGGCCGCCGACGGGCCCGGGACACGGCGCCGAGCACCGGGCCGCACCGCACGGGAAATCCGCCGAGCACCGGGCCGCACCGCACGGGAAATCAGCCGAGCACCGGGCCGCACCGCACCGGCAGAGTCAGCCGAGCACGCGGCGAGGTGAGCGCACGGCCGATCCGTCAGGCCGGAGCAGCCGGGCCGGTCGAGCCGGCGTCCGACCCGCCGCCCGCCGCGCGGCGGGCGTTCCAGTCCCGCATCCGCTGCGGGTAACCGACCACCGCAGCGTCGTAGGACGGCACGCCGAGGCGGTTGGCCAGCTCGTGCGCCGACCGGGCGTCCCGGATCCGGCGTCGGGTCCACTCCCCGGTGCTGGCCACGAACACGACCGTGGTCGTCGACACGGTCGTGGGTGGCTCGACGAACGCCTCCACCCCGGTGTGCGACCGCGCGAACTCCGCCAGGTGCGCGACGTCGGCCCCGTCGGCCTGCCGCACGACACCGGCGCGCGACCGTCTGCGGAACAGTCGCACCCGTACTCCGTCCCGGCCGAGGGCGCCAGTTCGCCGCCTCGGCACGCTTGCCGCCGTTTCGCTGAGCAACGGTAGGGCACCGGTCCAGAGTTCCGCTGGTTCCGCCGCCGACCCACTTGCCCCTGAGCGTGCCAGCGGTGACAGGATGACGTCGACCGACGGGTCCACGAGACCCTGCTCAGCCCTGCAGACCGCGAGGAGTGCTCCGTGGCGGACAACGCCGGCACCGTGTACGACGTCGTCATCCTCGGCGGCGGCAGCGGCGGCTACGCCTGCGCCCTGCGGGCGGCGCAGCTCGGGCTTCAGGTCGTGCTCGTCGAGAAGGGCGAGCTGGGCGGCACCTGCCTGCACCGCGGCTGCATCCCGACCAAGGCCCTGCTGCACGCGGCCGAGGTGGCCGACTCCTCGCGGGAGAGCGAGCAGTTCGGCGTCCGCTCCACGTTCGAGGGCATCGACATGCCCGCCGTGAACGAGTACAAGGACGGTGTCGTCGCCCGGCTCCACAAGGGCCTCCAGGGCCTGGTCAAGAGCCGCAAGATCACCTACGTCGAAGGTCTCGGCCGCCTGGTCAGCCCCACCGCGGTGGAGGTCGACGGTCAGCGCTACGAGGGCCGGCACGTCGTCCTGGCGACCGGCTCGGTGCCGAAGAGCCTTCCCGGCCTCGAGATCGACGGCCGCCTCGTGCTGAACAGCGACCACGCGCTGCGACTCGACTCCGTGCCGGCCTCGGTGGTCGTGCTCGGCGGTGGCGTCATCGGCTGCGAGTTCGCCAGCGTGTGGCGCTCCTTCGGCGCCGACGTGACGATCGTCGAGGCGCTCCCCCACCTGGTGCCGCTGGAGGACGAGCAGGCGTCCAAGGCTCTCGAGCGCGCCTTCCGCAAGCGCAAGATCGGTTTCGAGCTGGGCGCCCGCTTCGCCGGCGTCGAGAAGACCGACTCCGGCGTCAAGGTCTCGCTGGAGAACGGCAAGACGATCGAGGCGGACCTGCTGCTCGTCGCCGTCGGCCGCGGGCCGGTCTCCCAGGAGCTGGGCTACGAGCAGGCCGGCGTCGAGATGGAGCGCGGGTTCGTCAAGGTCGACGCGCACTGCCAGACGAGCGTCGCCACGATCTCCGCCGTCGGCGACCTCGTCCCGACGCTGCAGCTGGCCCACGTCGGGTTCGGCGAGGGGATCATGGTGGCTGAGCGGCTGGCCGGGCTCGAGCCGGCTCCGATCGACTACGACGGCGTTCCCCGCGTCACCTACTCCGAGCCCGAGGTCGCCTCGGTGGGCATCACCGAGGCACGGGCGAAAGAGACGTACGGCGCCGACGCGGTCGAGACCGTGACCTACGACCTCGCAGGCAACGGCAAGAGCCAGATCCTCAAGACCGCCGGCTTCGTCAAGCTGGTGCGACAGAAGGACGGCCCGGTCGTGGGCATCCACATGGTCGGCAGCCGGGTCGGCGAGCTGATCGCGGAGGCTCAGCTGATCTACGGCTGGGAGGCCTACCCCGAGGACGTCGCCCAGCTCATCCACGCCCACCCGACCCAGACCGAGGCCGTCGGCGAGGCTCACCTCGCCCTGGCCGGCAAGCCCCTGCACGCGCACGGATAGTCCAGCGGACCCACGGTCACGTTGCCTACCGCCCGACCTGAAGGAGCACGAGAGCAGATGTCGACCTCGGTAACCATGCCGGCTCTGGGCGAGAGCGTGAGCGAAGGCACCGTCACCCGGTGGCTCAAGCAGGAGGGCGAGCAGGTCAACGCCGACGAGCCACTCCTCGAGGTCTCCACCGACAAGGTCGACACCGAGATCCCGTCCCCGGCGTCCGGCGTGCTGACCAAGATCGTGGTCGCCGAGGACGAGACCGTCGCGGTCGGCACCGAGCTCGCCGTGATCGGCGGCGAGGGCGACGGCGACCCGTCGGGCTCCGCGGACGGCGGGCAGCAGGCTGACCAGGCCCCGGCCGGGCAGCAGGAGCAGCAGTCCGCCGGCGACCAGTCCGACGGGCAGCAGCCGGCCGCAGCCGAACAGCAGCCACCGAGCAGCAGCCCGCCGAGCAGCAGCCCGCCGAGCAGCAGGCCGAGTCCGCGGCCGACCGAGGACGCCGGCCAGCCGGCCGGCGGGGACGGCGAGTCGGGCGACGGCCAGTCCGGCGACGACCAGTCCGGCGACGGCACCGCGGTCACCATGCCGGCGCTCGGCGAGAGCGTGACCGAGGGCACCGTCACCCGGTGGCTCAAGCAGGAGGGCGAGCAGGTCAACGTCGACGAGCCGCTCCTCGAGGTCTCGACCGACAAGGTCGACACCGAGATCCCGTCCCCCGCGGCCGGCGTGCTGACCAAGATCCTCGTCGGCGAGGACGAGACCGTCCCCGTAGGCGCCGAGCTGGCCCGGATCGGCGGCGCCGGCGGCGCGACGTCGGCCGCCCCGCAGCAGGACGCCGCCCCGCAGCAGGACGCCGCCGCCCCCAGGAGCAGCCAGCCGCGCCCCAGCAGCAACAGCAGCAGCGCGCCGCCGGCCGCACCGGCCCCGTCGCTGATCTCCGCACCCGCCCCGCAGCAGGCAGCTCCGGCAGCGCAGGCGCCGGCCCCGCAGCCACAGCAGGCACCGCAGCCGCAGCAGGCACAGCCCGCGGCGCAGGCACCCGCGCCGCCGCCCCAGGCGGCTCAGGACGGCGGCGGCGGAGCCGGCCTACGTCACGCCGCTGGTCCGCAAGCTCGCGACCGAGCACGGCGTCGACCTCGGGACCCTCCAGGGCACGGGGGTCGGGGGCCGGATCCGCAAGCAGGACGTCCTGGAGGCGGCCGCGGCCGCCAAGGCCGCCCCGGCGCCGACCGGGGCCGCCGCGGCACCGGCACCCGCCGCCGCCACGGGCAGCTCGCCGCTGCGCGGCACCACCGAGAAGATGTCCCGGCTCCGCAAGGTCATCGCGAGCCGGATGGTGGAGTCGCTGCAGGTCTCGGCGCAGCTGACGACAGTCGTCGAGGTCGACCTGACCAAGGTGGCCCGGCTGCGGCAGCGGGCCAAGGCCGACTTCGAGGCGCGCGAGGGCGTCAAGCTCTCGTTCCTGCCGTTCCTCGCCAAGGCGACCGTCGAGGCGCTCAAGGCGCACCCGGTGGTCAACGCGAGCATCGACACCGAGAAGGGCGAGATCACCTACCACGGCGCCGAGCACCTGGGCGTCGCGGTCGACACCGAGCGCGGCCTGCTGGTGCCGGTGGTCAAGGACGCCGGCGACCTGAACATCGCCGGGCTGGCCCGCAAGATCGCCGACCTGGCCGAGCGCACCCGGAGCAACAAGATCACGCCGGACGAGCTCGGCGGCGGCACCTTCACGCTGACCAACACCGGCAGCCGCGGAGCCCTGTTCGACACCCCGATCATCAACCAGCCGCAGGTGGGGATCCTCGGCACCGGAGCGGTCGTGAAGCGCGCGGTGGTCGTCGACGACTCGGAGCTCGGCGAGACGATCGCGATCCGGTCGATGTGCTACCTGGCACTGTCCTACGACCACCGGATCGTGGACGGCGCCGACGCGGCGCGCTTCCTGGGCACCGTCAAGGCCAGGCTGGAAGACGGCGCGTTCGAGTCCGATCTGGGTCTGTAGGCAGAAGACACCGCGTGAAGGTCGTCCTCACCGGCGCGTCCGGTCTGCTCGGTCCTGCCCTCGCCGCGTCGCTGCGCGCCGACGGGCACGACGTGGTCCGGCTGGTCCGCCGCGAGCCGGCCGGCCCGGACGAAGCCCGCTGGGACCCGGCCGGAGGCACGGTGGACAACGCCGCGCTGCAGGGCGCCGCCGCCGTGGTGCACCTCGCGGGCGTCGGGCTCGGCGACAAGCCGTGGACCGCGGCGCACCGGCGTGCCGTCCTGGACAGCCGGGTCGAGGGCACCACGACGATCGCCCGCGCCGTCGCGGAGCACGGCGTGCCCGTCCTCGTCTCGGCCTCCGGGGTCGGCTACTACGGGAACCCGGGCGACCAGGTGCTCGACGAGGAGTCACCGCGCGGGTCGACGTACATCGCCGACATCGCCGCCGCGTGGGAGGCCGCGACGGAGGCCGCTGTCGCGGGCGGCGCGCGCGTGGTGCTGGCCCGGACCGCCGTGGTGCTCTCGGCGAAGGGCGGTGCCTACGGCCGGCTGCTGCCGCTGTTCCGGCTCGGGCTCGGCGGCAAGATCGGCTCGGGCCGGCAGTGGTGGTCCTGGATCACCCTCGACGACTACCTGCGCTGCGTGCGCTTCGTGCTCGACCGGGACGAGCTGGCCGGCCCGGTGAACCTCAGTGCCCCCGAGCCGCTGACCAACGCTGACATGACAGCGGCGATGGGGCGGGTGCTGCACCGGCCGACGGTGTTCACCGCGCCCGGCTGGGCGATGAAGCTGCCGCTGCGCGACTTCGCGGAGGACCTCCTCGGCGGTCAGCGCGTGCTGCCACGGCGGCTGCTCGACGCCGGATTCGCCTTCGCCCACCCCACCTTCGAGCCGGCCCTGCGCGAGGTGCTCGCCCAGGGTCACCCCCGCACCACGTCGTAGACCCGCCAACGGCCGGCGCTGCGCGCCAGGACGACCGTCCAGGAGCGCTCGCGCCGCCCCGGACGCGCCTCGACGACGGTGCCGCCGTCGTCGACCAGCCGGTACGGCGGCATCACATCGGTGACCGCGAGCCGGACCCGGCCGTCGGCGGCCCGACTCGCAGCGGTCACAGCGGTGACCCGCAGCCGGAGGCCGGCCGCCCGCAGGCCCGCGCGGGTGAGCCGGCGCAGCACGGCCTGGTCACGGCGCAGGGCCGGCGCCCCGGGGGCGTAGACGCTGGTCAACCGCATCGGGTCGCCCGACGCGAACGCCTGTGAGCGGGCCCGGTCGAGCGCGGCCAGGGTGGCCGCCCAGCCTTCCACCGACGGGGGCTTCGACGCTGTCGGGACCCGCTGAGCCCCGACTGCGGGGCGGCCGCTCACGTCGGCCGCCCTCGGCGCACCCGCCCTCGGCGCACCCCCGGCGTCGGCCCAGGCGATGCCGGTGACCGTCGCCAGCCCGACAGCCGCAGCGGCGACCGCGGCCCCCAGCACGGTCCTCGAGGGGATCCGGGCCCGGCCGTGCCGGCGGGGCGGGTCCGCGCCGGTCACCGGCGCCGACGCGGGAGCCACCCGGTAGGTGGGCGGCGGCAGCGGCTGAGCCGCTGGACGGTTGCGAGAGCAGCGGGCCGGCCGACCGGTCGAGCCGCACCGGCTCGGCGACGGCTGCCTCGAAGAGCGCCACCGCGAGCCGCTCGGCCGTCGGACGCGCGACGGGGTCGGCAGCCAGCGCCGGCTCGAGGGCAGCCACCATCGTCGGTGCATCGGTGAGGGGCACCCGCCGTCCCTGCTCGTCGTACGGCGGCCGGCCGGTGAGCGCGGCGAGGCAGGTGGCGGCGAGGCCATGGACGTCCGAGGCCGGCCCCGGCGCGGCACCGGCCAGCACGGCCGGGTCGACGAAACCGCTCGTGCCGCCGACCTCCCCGGGTGGCAGGCCGGTGAGCCCGGCCACGCCCAGGTCGCCGAGCAGCGGCCGTCCGTCGGCCGCGAACAGCACGTTCGCCGGCGTCACGTCGCCGTGCACCAGGCCCTGCGCGTGCACGGCGGCCAGGGCCTGCGCGAGAGGGACGCCGAGCGTGACCACCTCGCCCGGGCTGAGCGTGCCGCGGGTGGCGAGCAGCCGGGCCAGGCTGCCCCCCGGCGCCAGGTCGAGCACCAGCACCAGGGCGTCGTCGACGCCGTGCACCCCGCGGAGCCGCACCACGTGCGGGTGCTGCACCCCGGCCAGCACGGCCGCCTCGCGGCGGAGCCGGTCACGCGCGGCCAGATCGGCGCCGGCGGGCACCCGCTTCAGGGCGACCGGCAGGCCGGTGGCGCGCTCCCGCCCGAGCCACACCTCGCCACCCGAGCCGTAGCCGAGCAGCTCCACGACGTCGTACCCCGGCACGACCAGCTCGCTCATGACGCAGAGCCTGCCGCAGCCGCCACCAGGCAGCGCCCGAGTTGTCCACAGGCGGCGCGGGCCCGGAGTCGTCCACCAGGCCCCGCTGCCTGGCCTCCTAGTGCATCTAGGCGGGTGCCTTCGCCTCTGCCGCCGACCGCGTCGCAATCCCGATCTTTGGAGGGAGGCATTTCGCCGCCGACGGGAGCAGCACATGAGGTACGCACGCGCGACGCGTATCACCACCCTGCTGCTGCTCGGGGCCGCCGCCGCACTGATCCCCGCAGCTGCCCCGAGGGGCGACTCCGACATCAGCGCCGCGGCCGCTGCCACGTCCCGTCGGGGAGGTGTCCGGCTCGGCGTCAGCCTGCACTTCGAAGCCGCCCGCTACGCCGTCGGAGCCGAGTTCGACGTTCCGCCGGGCACCGACCTGACCGCCGTGATGCACGTCCGCGGCCCCGGTCCGGTGCGCACCGTGCTGCTGCAAGCGGTCTCCCACGGGCGCTGGCGCACCGTCGCCGCCGGCCGCACCCGGCGGGACGGCAGCCTCACGGTGCGGTTGCGGCACGGCTCGCTCGCCGCCCGCTCCGTCTACCGGGCCTTCGCCCCGGCGACCGGCCGGGGTCCGGCGAAGCGGTCGCGCCGGCACGCCGTCCGCGTCATCAGGGACCTGCCCTGTCGTCGCGGTCCCCACCGCTCCGGGCGTCCCCTCCGGGTTGCTCGGCCCGGCCGACGCCTGGACCCTCATGCCGACCTCGGACGCCGGCGACCCGGCGTACCGCTGGAACCCCTGCACCCCGATCAGGTACCGCGTGCACCTCTACCAGTCGCCGCCCACCCCGACCTTCGGGGCCGACCTCACCGAGGCGATCCGCCGGCTCTCGGTCGCGACCGGGCTCACCTTCGTCGACGCCGGCAGCACCGACTACCGGGTCGACTTCTCCGGCCGCACCCAGGCGGCCTGGCCGGCGGACACCGACCTCGTCATCGCGGTGTCACCCGAGGCGCAGACGCCCGAGCTGGCCGGCGGGCTCATCGGCTGGACGCAGATCGACCGGGCCCGCCGGACGTCGACGGCCGCGGTCATCGAGCAGGTGGAGATGGTGGTCGAGCAGGAGTGGCTCGCCACCCGAGGGTCCGACTTCGACTCCTCGCGCGGCCCGGTCGGCGGGGAGCTCCTGCTGCACGAGCTCGGCCATGCCGTCGGGCTCGGCCACACCGTCAACCCCGACCAGGTGATGTACCCGAGCCTGCAGGGCACTGCGGACTTCCAGCTCGGCGACCGGGCCGGCCTCGCCTACGTCGGGGCGCGCGACGGCAGCTGCCTGACCTGACCGCTGGGGAGGTGACCGACGCGCGGCCGGTCGGCCGGCGGAGGGGTGGTCGTCGTAGGGTCGGCAGGTGAAGATCCTGGCGACCTCGGGCGGCTTCCTGCCCACCGACCTCGGCCCGTTCCAGTGGCAGCGCGGCCCGCTGATCGAGCACGCGATCGCGCTCGCCGGCAACCCGGACCGCCCCCGGTTCTGCTACGTCGGCACCGCCACCGGTGACAGCCTGAACGGCACCGCCGGGTTCTACCGCGCGTTCGCGGGCTCGGACGTCCGCGCCTCGCACCTCGAGCTGTTCATGATGCCCAACGTCGACGACGTCCGGGCCCACCTGCTGTCCCAGGACGTCATCTGGGTCGGCGGCGGGTCGGTGGCCAACCTGCTGGCCGTCTGGCGCACCCACCGCCTCGACGAGGTGCTCCGGGAGTGCTGGGAGGAGGGCGTCGTGCTCGGCGGCGTGTCCGCGGGCTCCATCTGCTGGTACGTCGGTGGGCCGACCGACAGCTTCGGCCGCGACCTGCGCCCGGTGCTCAACGGGTTGGCCCTGCTGCCCTACGGCAACGGCGTCCACTACGACTCCGAGGAGCAGCGCCGCCCCCTGCTGCACCGGCTGGTGGCCGAGCAGGTGCTGCCGACCTCGCACGCCACCGATGACGGCGTCGGGCTCGTCTACGAGGGCACCGAGCTGGTGGAGGCGGTCGCCGACCGGACGGGAGCCGCGGCGTACGTCGTCGAACGCGGCCCGGACGGCACCGCGGTCGAGACCCGCGTCGAGCCGCGCCTGCTCGGGACCTGACCACCGTGCCCGGCGCCGACGAGCAGCGACTGGTCGGTCGCGTCGGCGGCGCCGTCCGCATCGGCGACCGGGTGCACCGGCCGACCGGCCCCTGGACCGCTGCGGTGCACGCCCTGCTCGACCACGTCGGCAGCCGGGTGCCGCACGTCCCGAGGGTGCACGGCATCGACGACCAGGGACGCGAGGTCCTCGACTACCTGCCGGGTCACGTGCTCGACGCGACCACCGAGCGGCTGACGACGGGTCAGCTCGTGTCGCTGGTCGGCTGGACGCGGGCCTTCCACCGGGCGGTCGCCGACTTCGACCACCGCGGTCCGTGGCGGTTCTTCGAGGTCCCGGAGCCGACGATGGTCGCCCACAACGACCTCGGCTTCTACAACCTCTGCTTCGACGGGGACGACCTGGTCGGTGTCTTCGACTGGGACCTCGCCGGCCCGTCGACACCGCTGCTCGAGCTGGCGTTCATCGCCTGGAACGGCGTTCCCCTCTGGGAGGACGTCGGCCCCGGGCGGGCGGCCGCCCGGCTGCGGCTGATCGTCGACACCTACGGTGCGCACCCGGCCCGCGAGCTCCTGCACGCCGTGCCGGGGCGGATCCAGCTGATGGTGGACGGCATCACCGCCCGTGCGGCGGCCGGCGACGAGGGCATGGCGAACCTGGTCGCGCTGGGGGCGCCGTCCGACGCCGCTCACGCGCTTGCCGCGCTGGTGGACCGCATTCCGGCGATCGACCGGGCACTGGGCTGAGGCCGGCACCCTCGACGCGGTCAGCTGAGGCTGACCTCGCGAGTGGTCGCCGTGCCCGCCTCGCGGCCGGGGGCGCGGTGGTTGCCCCAGTAGAGGTTCGTGTGGTCGATGACCTTGTCGGGCGAGGGCGCGCCCCACTCGGTGAGGTCCTCCGTGGTGTGGGCGTCGCTGACGAGCGTCGCGTCGTAGCCCCGGACGATCGCACCGTGCAGCGTGGACCGGATGCACTCGTCGGTCTGGGCACCGGCGACGACCAGGCGCCCGACCTTGCGCTCGGCGAGCACGGCCTCGAGGTCGGTGTCCTCGAAGGCGTCGCCGTACTGCTTGTGGACCACCGGTTCCGAGGTGTCCTGGGCGAGCTCGGGGACGTAGCGCCAACCGTCGCTGCCCCGCGGCATCCCCTGGTCGGAGTGCTGCACCCACACGACTGGCACCTTCTCGTCCCGTGCCCGGTCGACCAGTGCGGCGACGTTGGCGATGACGGCGTCACGGTCGTGTGCGCCGGCCATGACGTCGTTCTGGACGTCGATGACGAGCAGCGCGGTGTGCGGGCGCTCGGTCAGCGTGGTCATGGCTCCTCCTCCGGTGCGAGCTTCTCCTGAGCGCGCTCACGCTACGGGCGCCCCCCGACAAGAGGCGACCGCCGGCCGCAGCCCTCAGAGCTCGACGACGGCGTTCTCGGCGGCCGAGCGACGCGCCGCGTCCAGGACCTCGACCACCGCGACCGCCTCGGCGGCGGCCACCGGAGGCGGCGACCCGTCGAGCACCGCGTCCCGCACCGCGACGTAGAAGTCGGCCCGCTCCCCCGGCGCCCGCGGCACCGGCTCGGACTGCTCGCCGCGCACCAGCCACCCGCGGTGCCCGTCGTCGCGGTCGGTCCACGCGGCGTACGCCGTGGGGTCGTCGTCGACGCCCGCGACGAGGTAGCAGGCCTCCCGCCCCAGCAGCCGGGTCCGTGGCCCGGGGGCGCCCGCGAGCGAGGTCGCGCCGAGGTGGCTGGTGACCCCGGAGGCGTGGTGCAGCAGCCAGGTACGCGACGTCGTCGCCGACCGTCGTCAGCGCCGCCAGCTCGGCGTACACCGAGACCGCCGGGCCGAACAGGTCCAGCGCGCTGTCGACGAGGTGCGGCTGCAGGTCCATCAGCACGCCGCCGCCCTCGGTGCTGGTCGACTGCTCGCGCCAGCGCGCCTTCGGCACCGGCCGCCACCGCTCGTATCTCGCCTCGTAGCGGACCACCTCGCCGAGCACCCCCGACGCGAGCACCGCCCGCGCCGTCAGGTGCTCCGGGTCCCAGCGGCGGTTGTGGAAGACGGTCAGCAGCACCCCGCGGGAGGCCGCGAGCGCCGCCAGGTCCCGCGCTTCCGCGGCCGAGGTGGCCAACGGCTTGTCCACGACGGTCGGGAGGTCGCGACCGAGCGACCGGGTGGCCTGCTCGGCGTGCACGTTCGTCGGTGAGGCCAGCACGACGAGGTCGACCTCGTCCGCCTTCCACCACAGCTCGTCGGTCGACGGCAGCACGATGACGCCCGGGTTCTCGGACCGCGCCGCCACCGCCCGTTCGGGGTTGCCGGTGACGACGTGGGTGAGCTGCAGCCCGTCGACCGCACGCAGCAGAGGTGCATGGAAGTCGCGCCCGGCCATGCCATAGCCGACGAGGGCGACGCGCAGGTCAGTCATCCTGCGAGTCTTGCGGCTGGGCGGTCACCGACGCCAGGCGACCGGGCCACCAGATGCGCCCGTCCAGCAGGTAGGTGACGGCCGGCACCAGCAGAGACCGCACCACGAGGGTGTCCAGCAGCACTCCGAACGCCACCGCGAACCCGATCTCGGCCAGCGGCACCAGCGGCAGCACCCCGAGGGCGGCGAACGTCGCGGCGAGGACCACACCAGCTGAGGTGATGACTCCACCGGTGACCGCGAGTCCTCGCAAGGTGCCCGGCCGGGTGCCGAGCTTCCAGGACTCCTCCCGCACCCGGGTCATCAGGAAGATGTTGTAGTCGATGCCGAGCGCGACCAGGAACACGAACGCGAACAGCGGGAACGACGGGTCGATCCCCGCGAACCCCAGCACGTGCCGGAAGACCACCGCGCACACCCCGAGCGTCGCGAAGAACGAGAGCACCACCGTCGCGACGAGCAGCACCGGCGCGACCAGCGACCTCAGCAGCAGTGCCAGGATCACGAAGATCACCGCCAGGACGACCGGGATGATGACACGCGCGTCCCGGGTCGACTCGGTCTTGATGTCGAGGTTGACCGCGGTCGTGCCCCCGACGAGCACCTCCGGAGAGACGTCGTCGACGGCGAGCCGCAGCCGCTTCACGGTCGACTCGGCGGCCGGGCTGTCGGGGGCGTCCTCGAGGGTGGCCTGCACCAGCACCTGGCCGTCCACCACCTTCGGCGGCCCGGACTGCGCCGGCACCCCGTCCTGGCCGACCAGCGCCGCGTCGGAGACCCCGTCGGTGCCGGCGACCACCCGCTGCAGCTCCTCGGCCTGGTCCGCCGGCCCGTAGACCGTCACCGGCGACCCCGAGCCGCCCGGGAAGTGCCGCAGCAGCGCCTCCTGGCCGTCGACGGCGTCGGAGCTGCCGACGAACTGGTCGGTCGACTCGATGCCCGTCGCGTTCAACGTCACCGCGAACAGGGCGAGGATGCTCAACGCCAGCGTGGTCACCACCGCCACCGCGACGGGCCGCAGGCCGACGAGCCGGGCGACCTTGCCCCAGACCCCTGACTCGACGTCGTGCTCGTCGCCCACCCGGGCTGGAACGGCCAGAACCAGCGCCGTCCCAGCACCAGCAGGAGGGCGGGCAGGAAGGTCAGCATGGCCAGCATCGCCGAGACGATGCCCACCGCTGCCGTCGGGCCGAGCGACCTGTTGGAGTTGAGGTCCGACAGCAGCAGGCACAGCAACCCGATCACGACTGTCGACCCCGACGCGATGACGGGCACCGCGGTGGCCCGCCAGGCCACCCGCATGGCGTCCCAGGACCGCTCGTGGACGTGCAGCTCCTCACGGAACCGGCTGATGAGCAGCAGCGCGTAGTCGGTGCCGGCACCGAACACCAGGACGAGCAGGATGCCGGCGCTCTGCCCGTTGAGGGTGATCACCTCGTTCTTCGCCAGCTGGTACGCCGCTGCCTGGGCGGTCGTGAGGGCGAGCCCGGCCGACAGCAGCACCGGGACGAACACCGGGCTGCGGTAGACGACGAGCAGGATGACGAGGACGACCAGCCCGGTCACCACGAGCAGCTGGCCGTCGATGCCTTCGAACGCCTTGGACAGGTCGGCGATGAACCCGGCTGGCCCTGTCACGTGCGACGACACCCCGGCGGGGACCTCGGCCGCCTCGACCCGGATCTCCGCGACGATCGGGCCGGCGCCGTCGAAGCTGTCCGCACCCGGAAGGGGCACCACCAGCTGGGCGGCCGCGCCGTCCTTCGACGGGATGACGGGGCTCGGCGGTCCGGAGAGGCCGTCGATGTCGCCGATCTTCTCGGGCAGCGGCGTCGATGGCGGCGCGGTCTGCCGCGGTCAGGCCGCTGGAGCGCTCCCACACGACGATCGCCGGAACGGTCTCGCTGCCGGTGAAGGCCTTGTCCAGCTCGAGGGCCTTGGTCGACTCGGCGTTGGCCGGCAGGAACGAGGCGTTGTCGTTCTTCTGCACGTCGGAGACCTTGCCGGCCATCGGCCCGGCCACGGCGCCGATGCCGAGCCAGCCGAGGATGAGCAGGGCGGGGACGAGCCAGCGGAGCAGCGCTGGTCGGGGCATCTGGGGCGGCTCCTCGGGTCGGGGACGAGGTGGTCGCCCTGGAGTTCATGATCCCGGACGGCGCCGGATGCAGGGCAGCCGGGCACCGCACCCGCCGCGTACGCTGGCCGGGTGAGCGAGCTGGAGCTGGTGCACGCCGGGCTCGTGCCCTACCTGGAGGCCTGGGAGGCACAGCGCCGGGTGCACGCCGAGGTGGTCGCCGGCACGTCGCCGGACACCGTCCTGCTGCTCGAGCACCCGCCCGTCTACACCGCCGGGAAGCGCACGCTCGACATCGAGCGCCCGGTCGACGGCACGCCGGTCATCGACGTCGACCGTGGCGGCAAGATCACCTGGCACGGGCCGGGGCAGCTCGTCGGCTACCCGATCCTCGCGCTGCCCGACCCGATCGACGTGGTCGCCCACGTCCGCCGGGTCGAGGAGGCGCTGATCATGGCCTGCGCGGACCTGGGGGTGCAGACCACGCGCGTCGAGGGCCGCTCCGGGGTGTGGCTGCCCGGCTCCTCGGGCGGCCCCGACCGAAAGGTCGCCGCCATCGGCATCCGGGTCTCGCAGGGCGTCACGATGCACGGCTTCGCGCTCAACTGCGACTGCGACCTGACGGCGTACGACCGGATCGTGCCGTGCGGGCTGCCGGACGCCACCGTGACCTCGCTCAGTCGCGAGACCGGTCGCGACGTCACCGTCGCCGAGGCCACGCCGTTCGTCGAGAAGCGGCTGGTCGAGGTGCTGCGCGCCGCCGACGTACGCTGGACGGCGTGACGATCGCTCCGGACGGGCGCAAGCTGCTGCGCCTCGAGGTCCGCAACGCCGAGACCCCGATCGAGAAGAAGCCGCCGTGGATCAAGACGCGGGCGAAGATGGGGCCGGAGTACACCGAGCTGAAGTCGCTGGTGAAGCGCGAGGGCCTGCACACGGTCTGCGAGGAGGCCGGCTGCCCCAACATCTTCGAGTGCTGGGAGGACCGGGAGGCCACCTTCCTCATCGGCGGCGACCAGTGCACCCGGCGCTGCGACTTCTGCCAGATCGACACCGGCAAGCCGGCGCCGCTGGACCGGGACGAGCCGCGCCGGGTGGCCGAGTCGGTGCAGGCGATGGGTCTGCGCTACGCCACCATCACCGGGGTCGCCCGCGACGACCTGCCCGACGGAGGCGCCTGGCTGTACGCCGAGACGGTGCGGGCGATCCACCAGCTGAACCCCGGCACCGGTGTCGAGAACCTCATCCCCGACTTCAACGGCCGGCCGGAGCTGCTGGCCGAGGTGTTCGACTCGCGCCCCGAGGTGCTGGCGCACAACGTCGAGACGGTGCCGCGGATCTTCAAGCGGATCCGCCCGGCCTTCACCTACGAGCGTTCGCTCGGGGTGCTCACCGCCGCCCGGGAGGCCGGGCTCGTCACCAAGTCGAACCTCATCCTCGGCATGGGCGAGGAGCGGGCCGAGGTCAGCCAGGCGCTGCGCGACCTGCATGCCGCCGGCTGCGAGCTGGTGACGATCACCCAGTACCTGCGGCCGTCGCCGCGGCACCACCCGGTGACCCGGTGGGTGCGGCCGGAGGAGTTCGTCGAGCTGCAGGCGGAGGCGGAGCAGGTGGGCTTCGCCGGCGTGCTGTCCGGCCCGCTGGTCCGGTCGTCCTACCGGGCCGGCAGGCTCTACCGGCAGGCGATCGAGGCGCGCGAGGGCACGTCGGTCCCGGCGTCCTGACCCGCTCGCGCTGCCGGGGGTCGCCTCGGCCTCGCTGCCGTTCCGCCCACATCGGATACTGGTTCGGCCACTTTTCGGCCCGTTCCCACATCCGTTGTCCGGGATCGGCGTTGTTCGGGATCGGCGCAGTGGCGGCCGCACCCGCCGCGAGGTTTTCTCCGGTCTTTCCCTGGCTGACACACCCACGTAACGGTGGTCGGGTCCAGTGGAGGCATGACACGAGCCTTGCCGCCGATGGCGTCCTTCTCCGAGCTCGTCAGCACCGCCCTGCGAGCCGCCACCCACCACCTGGCCGAGGGGTCCCGGCGCAACGCGCGCGAGGCCCTCGAGGTCCGCTACGACCTGGCCCGGCAGGGTCACGACGTCCTGGCCGCCCTGCCGCCCCGGGAGCCGGCGGCCTCGACCGCCCCGCCGGAAGGCGCTCGACGGCCTGACCGGGATGCCCGGCCGCGGGCCACGTATCCTTCCGGCCATGGCACGCAAGGACACACCCGGCGACGCGCCGGCCAAGCAAGGCCGGGTCGCGCAGATCCGCGCGGCGTACACGATGACCCGCAAGGTCGACCCGATGGTGGGCTGGATCACCGCGGCCGTCGTCGTGGGGACGTTCGCGGTCGTGCTGGCGCTCGGCTTCGTCGTCGGACATCCGGTCTACACCGCGATCATCGGGCTGATGCTGGCGATGCTCGCCGGCACCTTCGTGTTCGGCCGGCGCGCCGAGAAGGCCGCCTTCTCCCAGGTCGACGGGCAGCCGGGTGCCGCTGCCGCGGCGCTGAACATGCTGCGCAAGGGCTGGACCGTGACCCCGGCGGTGGCCGTGACGCGCAACCAGGACATCGTGCACCGGGTCGTCGGCCGGCCCGGCGTCGTGCTGGTGGGCGAAGGCGTGCCGACGAGGGTCACCGGCCTGCTCGCGACCGAGAAGAAGAAGGTCGCCCGGTTCGTGCCGGACGTGCCGATCTACGACCTGCAGGCCGGCAACGAGGCCGGGCAGATCCCGCTGCGCAAGCTCAACAAGCACCTGCTGAAGCTGCCGCGCAACCTCAAGGCCGACCAGGCTGCCGAGGTCAACAAGCGGCTCAAGGCGCTCGGCACGATGAACCTGCCGATCCCGAAGGGGCCGATGCCGCGCAACGCCCGGATGCCCCGCGGCCCCCGCGGCTGACGCTGACGGTCAGCGCGACCGCAGCACCGCGGTGCCGGCCGCCTTGTCGTGCAGCCCTCGGCCGTCCCGGTCCCAGATCAGTGCGGGGATGAGCAGGCAGAGCAGCACCGTGCGCAACAGCGAGCGGAGCGGCCCGGTGGGGCGGCCGTCCAGGCGGACGACGCGCAACCCGCGGATCAGCTGACCTGCCGAGCCGCCGGCCAGCCAGGTGAGCACGAAGACCTCGAGGGCGAAGACCGCGGTCGTCCAGACCTGGTCGCGCAGCAGGCCGAAGGCGATGACCGCGCACATCACCGAGTCGACGGCGAAGGCCAGCAGGCGGGCGCCGAACCCGGCGATCGAGCCTGGCCCGTGCTGCGGCAGCCCGAGCCGCTGACCGGCGTACCCGCCGGGTTGGGGCCGGCGGCCACCCGGGCCCTCGAGCCAGGTCGCGACGTCTCGCCTCTCCACCACCGGACCAGCGTACGTTGGGGCCGCAGGCCGACTGCCGGAGCCGTAACACGACGGAAACATCCGGGTCACGACAGGGAAATCCCCTCCCCCTAGCGTCCCGTCCAGACGGCAGTTGGCCGCCGGCTCATGAGGAGGATGGATGTTCAGCAACGCGGACGAGGTCCTGCGGTTCATCAAGGACGAGGGCGTCAAGTTCGTGGACGTCCGGTTCTGCGACCTGCCCGGGGTGATGCAGCACTTCAACGTGCCAGCCGAGTCGGTGGACGCCGACTTCTTCACCAACGGGCAGATGTTCGACGGCTCGTCGATCCGCGGCTTCCAGGCGATCCACGAGTCGGACATGAAGCTCATTCCCGACCCCGCCACGGCCTACCTGGACCCGTTCCGCACCGAGAAGACGCTCGCGCTCAACTTCTCGATCGTCGACCCGTTCACCGACGAGCCCTACAGCCGCGACCCGCGCAACATCGCGGCCAAGGCCGAGGCCTACCTCGCGGGTTCCGGGATCGCGGACACCGCGTACTTCGGGCCGGAGGCGGAGTTCTACGTCTTCGACGACGTGCGCTTCGAGACCAAGCAGAACGCGGGCTACTACTTCATCGACTCCATCGAAGGGGCCTGGAACTCCGGGCGGGTCGAGGAGGGCGGCAACCGCGGCTACAAGACCCGGTACAAGGGCGGCTACTTCCCGGTGCCGCCGGTCGACCACTACGCCGACCTGCGCGACCAGATGTCGCTCGCAGCTCGGCGCCGCCGGCATCCAGGTCGAGCGCGCCCACCACGAGGTCGGCACCGCCGGCCAGGCCGAGATCAACTACAAGTTCGACACCCTGCTGCATGCCGGCGACCAGCTGATGCTGTTCAAGTACATCGTCAAGAACGTCGCCTGGGCCGCGGGCAAGACGGCGACGTTCATGCCGAAGCCGCTCTTCGGCGACAACGGCTCGGGCATGCACTGCCACCAGTCGTTGTGGAGCAACGGCAACCCGCTGTTCTACGACGAGCTCGGGTACGCCGGTCTCTCCGACATGGCGCGCTACTACATCGGCGGCCTGCTCGCGGCACGCCCCGTCGCTGCTCGCGTTCACCAACCCGACGATGAACAGCTACCACCGCCTGGTGCCCGGCTTCGAGGCACCCGTCAACCTGGTCTACTGCCAGCGCAACCGCTCGGCCTGCATCCGCATCCCGATCACCGGCTCGAACCCGAAGGCGAAGCGCATCGAGTTCCGGGTGCCGGACCCGTCGTCCAACCCCTACCTCGCGTTCTCCGCGATGCTGATGGCCGGCCTCGACGGGATCCGGAACAAGATCGAGCCCGAGCAGCCGGTCGACAAGGACCTCTACGAGCTCGCCCCGGACGAGCACGCCGAGATCTCGCAGGTCCCGGCGTCGCTGCCCGAGGTGCTCACCGCACTCGAGGAGGACAACGCCTACCTGCAGGAGGGCGGCGTCTTCACCGACGACCTCATCGAGACCTGGATCGACTACAAGCGGACGCACGAGATCGACCCGATCCGGCTGCGCCCGCACCCGCACGAGTTCGAGCTCTACTACGACATCTGAGATCAACATGGCTGTGACCAGCGGTTCTACGCCTGGAGGGGTCCGCTAGTCCGCAGGGAGTCCGCACGAGCCGCCAGCATCGAACCGACGGCGGCCCGTGCGGACTCATCTGCGTCGGGCCACAAGTGGCCGAGCACGACGACGGCCCTGGTATATCGCCACATTGCGCGACCAGTACCGCAGCCGCGACGGCTCCTAGTAGGTCGTGGCGAGCGACTACACCGAGCCCGGAATCCAGTACGCCCGGGCGATGCCTGAGACCTCCGCCGCGGGCTTGCCAAGCCGCACACCCCATGAACCGCGGTGACGGTTCCGAATGACGGGGTAGACCGGGTTGTTGCAGGTGGCTACCGTGAGCGCCATGCCCTGATCGGTAGGCGAATGCCAAGTGTTGGTCGTCGACTAGCCCAGCCGAGTTGAGGCCGCACCGGGTCCCTGTTCCATGGTGGGTGACCGGCCTGAGTCGCGGGCGAGGAGTGGTACCCGTGAAGATCAACGCTCTGCGAGCCCTCGGGGCCCTGCTCGTGGTGCTCGGGCTGGCGCCATGGATGGGCGTTGGGGTGGCCAGCGCACAGGACCAAGTGACGATCTGCCATCGGACAAATGCGACGAGCAATCCTTACCTCACGATCTCCGTCTCGGAGAGTTCGGCACGGAACCATGCCAGGGAGCACACCGGTCCGGTGTGGGCGCCCGGCCTGAGCGACTGGGGGGACATCATTCCGCCCTTCGCGGACGACGACGGTCTGTTTCCGGGTCTCAACTGGTCGCCAGAGGGTCAGTTGATCTTGGCGAACAACTGCAATCCTCCGGCGGCTCCGACGCCGACGGTCACCGTGACGACCACTGCCCCCGGCCCCACGATCACCGTCACGTCGCCAGTTCCCGGCCCCACGATCACCGTCACGTCGACAGTCACCGGGCCCACGATCACGGTGTCCCGGACGAGCACCGTGACGGCCACCATAACCGCCACACCCACTGCAACCGCGACGGCCACCGAGACCGTGACCGCGACTCGGACGGTCACGGCGACGGCGACCCGCACTGAGACGGAGACGGCGACAGTGACCGCCACGACCACCGTGACCGTGCCCGGTCCGACCGAGACCACGACGGCCACGACCACCGTGACCGCGCCGGGCTCAACAGAGACCGTGACGGCACCAGGTTCAACGGCGACAGTTACGGCCCCGGGTTCGACGGTGACGGTCACGGCGACCCAGACTGCGACCGCATCCGGTCCCACTGTGACAGTGACGGCCACCTCAGCGGCCGCGTCCGGGGCCTCGGTGTTGGCGACGAAGGCTGGCACGACGGCCGCTGGTGGAGTCGCTGCTGGCGGCGAAGGTGGTTCTGGTGGCGGCACCTTGCCGCACACCGGCCCACCCTTGGGAACGGCTCCGACGCTGGCACTGTCGTTCGTGCTGATTCTTAGCGGTGCTCTGCTGATCCTGGTGCCTGGCCGACTGTCGGTGGAGCGAGCTCGCAGACACTAAAGTCGGGTGGCGGCGGATGTGTTCGGCGCCGGCGCGGGTGATTTCGCTTCCAGCAGTAGAGGGATTTCGCTAAGCCTCCGGCGCTTCGAGTCTGCGCTTCGAACGACCTCGTCGCCGGGACCTCTGTCCGAGGTTCGCCTTCGCAGTGCGCTGACTCACGCCATGACCGGCTGCCCCGTGCCGTAGGCCGAGATGCCAGTGCCCTTGGTGGCACCGAAAAGCCTTTGTCCACAACGGTATTCGGCCCGGAGTCATGCGGGGTTTGTGTCCAGGGTCCCGGTTAGGTTCGGCCCATGAGTCAGGCCGACGTCACGTTCGAGCACCCGGTGGTGGCCGGGCTGCAGGGGGTGTCGGCCGGCCTGGAGTCCGCGGCTGCCGACCAGGTCTGGCAGCTCTCGGACCAGCAGGTCGAGACCGCCCTCGCCACCGTGTTCGAGGTGCAGGCGAAGACGGCGGTGCTGCAGGGGCTGCTGCTGGGCGAGGCCGACCAGCGGGACCTGAAGTCCCGCACCGGCGCGCCGAACCTGGTCCGCTGGCTCGGCGACCGGTTCCGGCTCTCCCGCACCGACGCCGCCGCCCGGATCCGGCAGGCCGGCGACCTGCTGCGCCACCGGCCGGTCCGCGACGCCCTCACCGCCGGCGCCGTCACCGTCGAGCAGGCCACCACGGTCGCCACGACGCTGGACCAGGTCGCCGCCCTGCCCGGGCTGGCCGACCAGGACCGCACCGCGGCGGCCAGGTTCCTCCTCGAGCAGTGCGCCGCGCTGACACCACCCGAGCTGGCCCGCGCCGGCCGAGCCGTCGTCGAAGCCCTCACCCGCACCCCGTCAGAGGACGACCCCGCCGAGGCGGCCGCCCTCGACCGGGACCAGCAACGCGCCGAAGCCGACGCCCAAGCCGCCGAACGCAACGACCTGCGGGTGACCCGCCGGCGCGGCCGGCTCCGAGCCGTCCTCGACCTCGGCCCCCTCGGCGAGGCCACCCTGCACGCCTGGCTACGCCGCACCGACCGCACCGACCGCGCCCGACCGGCCGGCCGCCGGCACCGACAGCCTGCCGGACCAGCGGCTGCCCGCCGAACGCCGCGGCGACGCCATCGTCGAGCTGCTCGCCGCCGCCGCTGCCGGCACCCCACGGCTCGGCACCCGACGCTGCGGCACCCGACGGCGACGACGTCGGCGACGGCATTGTCGGCGGGTCGCTCACCGACCCCCTCGACGAACAGGACACCGACGGCGAGCAGACCGCGCCGAGCGGGCCGCTCGCACCCCTGGCGCTGCTCACCATCACCACCACCGCCACCGGCCTACGCGCCGCCCTGCCCGCCGCCGGCCGGCTGGACACCGGCGGCACCATCTCCGCCGCCACCCTGCGGCAGCTCGCCTGCGACGCACTCGTGATCCCCGCCGTGCTCGGCGGCCCCTCCCAGGTCCTCGACCTCGGCCGCAGCACCCGAGTCTGGAACCGCGCCCAACGCCGCGCCGCCGCCCTGCGCGACCGCGGCTGCACCGCCCCCGGCTGCGACCGCCCACCGGCCGCCTGCCAGCTCCACCACGCGAGGCACTGGATCGACGGCGGACCCACCGACCTGACCAACGCCGCGCTGCTCTGCCCCTACCACCACCGGATGGTCCACCGCCAAGGCTGGACCGTCACCCTCGCCGCCAACGGCCACCCCCAGCTGGAACCACCGCCATCCATCGACCCCGACCGCCGGCCCCGACAACACCACCGATACGCAGTCACCCAGCTCACCCAACGACACCGCGACTGAACGCCGCCGGTCGACAGAAACGCTACGAGATCGGACCCCGGACGGCGAACGAAGGCGGCCCGCGTGCCTCCGTGGGGGGGTGTCGGAAGCGCGCGGGCCTGACCGCGTCCCAGCGCCGGCTTGCCGGTGCACGGCTGCCACCACCATCCGGGCCACCGGACCCGGCGGTCAACCCCCGATCCTGACTGTTCGGTCGAACAGCCTGTCGGGGTCCCCGTCCACAGCGGGACATCTACGCCGGAAACCCGCGCATTCGCCTTCCGCTGAGGGCACGATGGAGCGTCATCCCCTGCGGGTGATCCGGATCACCGCTCCGGCGACCGACGGTGACCTTTGACCAGGGAGGTGGAGCGGTGCCGCGACCGGGCGACGAGGAGCGCGTCATCGTGCTCGACCCTCGGCCCGCTCCTGCTGCGCCCGACCTCGCGGACGCGGTCGCGCAGGCGGTCCGCGTCGGGTTCGGCCTGCTCTCGGTCGGTCTCGGTGTCGCGCTGCGCACCGTCGGGGAGCCGGCAGCGGCCGACGCGCACCCCGGCGCCCGGGTGCCGCTCGTCGAGGTCGCCGACCTGGTGGTCGGCACCGCTTGGGGAGCGGCTCGGCTGTCGGGACGGCTGGCCGCCGCGGGATCGCGGGTCGCCGTACCGCTGATCGACCTCGCGCTTCGACCGCCCCTGGTGCCGCCCGTCCTGCAGCCCGGCCACACGGCCCAGCTCCTGATCGACCGCTGGCGGCGGGACCGACCGGAAACGGTGCGCTCGCTGGGCCGCTGGTCGGCTGCCGCGCTCCCCGGCGCAGTCGATGCGGCGATGAGCCAGGTCGACTCCGAGCGCGTCGTCGGCGTCGTCCTCAACCGGCTCGATCTCGACGCTCTGGTCAGCGACGTCGTGGCGCGCCTGGACGTCGAGGCGGTGACCCTGGCCGTGCTCGACCGGATCGACCTCACCCGGGTGGCGTCGGCAGCCGTCGAGAGCACCGACCTGGACCGGGTCGTCGACGAGGCTCTCGCCGGGCTCGACCTGGACGCCCTGCTGACGACAGCCCTCAACCGGGTCGACCTCGACCGGGCGGTCGCCACCGTGCTCGGGCGACTGGACCTCTCCGGTGCCGCCGAGCAGGCGGTCGAGCGGCTCGACCTGGACCGCGTGGTGGGCGCCGTCCTCGCCCGGCTGGACCTCGACCGCGCGGTGGCCACCGCGCTGGACCGCCTCGACCTGACGCGGGCGGCCAGCACCGCCGTCCGCGGTCTGGACCTCGACGCGCTGGTGGCGACCGCGGTACCGGCCCTCGACCTCGATGCGGCCGTCGGCTCGGTGCTGGCCGGGTTGGACCTGGACCGCACCGTCGCCGCGGTGGTGGCGGGGGTCGACCTCACGACCGCGGCCGAGACGGTCGTCGCCCGGCTCGACCTCGATCGCGTCGTCGCTGCGGCCCTCACCGGCCTCGACCTCGACGCCGCGGTGGACACGGCGCTGCAGCAGCTGGACCTGGACGCCACGGCGACGGCGGTGCTCGGCCGGATAGATCTCGGCCGCCTCGTCGACACCGTGGTCGCGAGCCTGGACCTCGACGCCGTCGTGACCGCGGCGGTGCAGCGCATCCAGCTCGGTCCGCTCGTCTCCGACGTCCTCGACCAGCTCGACCTCACCGCGCTGGTGCTCGACCGGGTCGACCTCGAGCAGGTCGTCACGAGCGCGATCGACACGCTCGACCTCACCACCATCGTCGTCGACCGGGTCGACCTCGGCCTGGTCGTCGGGGCCGCCCTGCAGCGGCTGGACCTGACCCAGATCGTGCTGCAGCAGGTCGACCTGATCGGCGTCGCCGAGTACGTCGTGGAGGGCATCGACCTGCCCGAGATCATCCGCGACTCGACCGGCTCGGTGGCGTCCGAGGCCGTGCGCGGCATGCGGATGCAGAGCGTCGACGCGGACGCCGCGGTCGCGCGGATGGTCGACCGGGTGCTGCTGCGCCGACGCGGCCGGCAGACCGTCTCGCCGGAGGCCGCGGTGCCCGAGCCCACGACGTCGCCGGAGTCCGTCGACGACGCACTGACCAAGGGGCCTTCGTGACCGAGCGAGAGCTCCCACCCGCGACGCGCACGGTGGACGCCGTACCGGTGGAGGCTCGCCCGTTCCAGGGCCGCCGTGCAGGCGCCGTCACCCGCACCCTGGCGAACGCCGTCGACTTCGGTATCGACGTCGCGCGTGCTCGTCGCCGGCTACGTGACCTGGTGCGCCGTCCGCTTCCTCATCAACCCGACGGGTTTCACCTTTCCCGCGCCTCAGTTCATCGTGATCCTCGCCTGCGGCGCCGTCGTGCTGATCATCTACTTCACGGTGTCCTGGGCGACCACGGGGCGCACCTACGGCAACCACCTGCTGGGGCTGAGGGTGGTGAACTTCCGCGGCGAGCGGATGCGCTGGTCCGGCGCGGTGGTGCGGGCAACGTTCTGCACCGTGCTGCCCATCGGCCTCTACTGGGTGCTGATCAGCCCGTCCAACCGGTCGTTGCAGGACACCGTGCTGCGTACCTCGGTGATCTACGACTGGACGACGCGACTGCGGGAGCCGGGTCACCCGATGGCGGTGCCGGGCGGCTCGCAGGTGCTGCCTCCGCCGCCCGCAGCCGGGCCGGCCGCAGAAGCCTGACGTCGTACGCCGAGAGGCCCCCGCCGAACGTACCGGCGAGGGCCTCTCGATCGACGAGGAAGAGCTACTTCGCGGACCTGACCATGACCGGCGACTTGGTGACGGCGATGCGCTCGCCGCCGCGCAGGACGCGCTCGCTGCCCAGCAGGTTGACCGCCGCGCGAGCCGACTTGACCGTGCGCACCGACGTCTTGCGGGACGGGTTCCAGTACACCCGCTTCACGCCGCCCGAGTAGGTCATCGTGCAGATGTAGGTCCCCGCCTTGTCCCGCGGGCAACCGCTGACCCGTGAGCCGAGCAGCCAGCCGCGCACCACGTTGTAGGCGGTGCCCGCCCTGGTCAGCGTCACTCCGTCGGCGAAGGTGAGCCTGGTGTTCGCCAGCCGCTGGAGGTCCCAGGAGTACCAGTAGACGCGCTTCACGTCGCTGGCGGCGTTCAGCAGGAACGTGCGACCGACGTAGGCCGCCTGGGTGTCCGCCGCGACCGTCTTCGCCGTGCCGCCGCCGAGCGAGACCGTAGTTGATCTCGGTGTTCCAGATGGGCTTCCGCACGCCGGCGGCCCGAAGCATGGTGCGGGTCGCTGCCAGCAGCGTCATCGACGCCTCGGGCTTCTGGCTCGCGAGCGGGTAGAGGTTGAGCGAGACCACGTCGACGTAGGCCGAGACCTTCTTGCCGCCGGTCTTCTGCGCGTAGAACGTGCGCAGCCACAACCGCTGGCTGGAGAGGCGGGTGGCCATCGCCGGCGACACGACCTTCGCCGACGAGTCGTTGCGGTTGACGACCGTCGAGGCCAGTCGCGTCAGGGTGGCCATCTGCTTCGGGGTGCCCTGCCAGTAGCCCGCGACGTTGGCCTCGTTCCACACCTGGTAGTCGACGCCGCGTCCCTTGAAGTGCTTGACCACCGCGAAGACGTAGTTCTTCCAGGACGTCTCGGTGGGCATCGACGCGGCGCCCAGGCCGTAGGAGCCACGCTTGCCTGGCTTGGTCGAGTGGAAGCGCGGCGTCTGCCCGAGGACCAGGAGCACGCTCGCGCCGTGCGCGCGGGCCGCGTTCACCTGGGCGTCGACGCGGGTGAAGTCGAAGACGGCCGGGAGCCGTCTCGATCTCGCGCCAGCTGACGCCGGAGTCCCAGAGCCGGACCGCCCCGACCGGCGCTGCCGGGAAGCTGACGGCGTCGCCGTCGTGCATGCCGAAGAAGGACCCCGGGATGCGCGGGGTGGCGGCCGCAGCCGGGGCCGGCGGGCAGGAGCGTGAGCCCCAGGCCGACCGCGGCCCCGATCGCGAGGAGCCGACGGGACAAAGTCGTGAAGCGAGTCATGTGAAAGTGGTTTCCCGGTGGTGAGGCGGCATGGTGGTCAGGGGCGCGATGGGGCCCGGCAGGTCTTACGAGGACGTGTGAATCGGTCCCGAGGTTCCGAGAATCTGGTCAGGCTTTGGAACGGACCATCAGAGGACGGTAGTCGACAGACTGGCGAGAGCCACCTTTGATCTTGGTCCGCTTGCCGAAGACGCCCACCTTGAACGTGGCGCTCTTGGCCGTTTTCACGGTCACCTTCTTGGTGGGGTTCCAGTAGACCCGCCGGACGCCGCCGGCGTAGGTGATCACGCAGGTGTAGGTGCCGGCCCGGTCCCTGGCGCAGGGCTTGGCCGCCTTGCTCGGCCCGACCAGCGTGCCTCCGACCATCCAGGACCGGGCGAGTCCGAAGGCCCGCCCCGCCAGCGTCGGCACCCCTGTGCTCGTGGTCAGCTTCGTGTTGCCGAGCTGCGGCCGGTCCCACATGTACCAGTCGACGCGCTGCACCCCGTTGGCCGCGTTGAGCAGGAAGGTCCGCAGCACGTACGCCGCCTGCTTCTCGGCGGAGATCGCGGTCGACTTGCCCGTCCCGCCGGAGGCGAGCCCGTAGTTGACCTCGGTGTTCCAGATCGGCTTGGTGGGCGGGACGCCGCCGAAGCCGAGCAGCTTGCGGGCCGTCGCCAGCAGTGCCATCGAGGTCTCGGGCGTCCCGAGGGCGGTGCCGTACTTGTCCTTCGGGTAGAGGTTGAGCGAGATGGCATCGGTGTACCGCCAGGCCGGGATGCCGTTGACCCTGGCGAAGGCGAACCGCTGGATGCCACGGATCTGCTCGGCGATCCGGGCCGCGAACGCCGGGCTGATGACCAGCGCTCCCTTGTCCACCGCCTTGACCGCGTTCCAGGTGGCCTTGGTCAGCTTGGCCATGTCGAGCGGCGTACCCGTCCAGTAGCCGGTGACGTTCGCCTCGTTCCACACCTGGTAGGCGGCGATCCCGCGCCGCCCCTGCCAGTTGGCGGGGCTGTAGTGCGTCGCCACGGCCCGCACGTAGTTGGTCCAGACGGCAGGGTCGGCCGGCATCGAGGTGGCGTTGCCCCCGGCCGGCGCGTAGAAGTCGGGGGTCATCCCCAGGACGAGGGTCACCTCGGCGCCGTGGGCGTTGGCCGCGCGCACGTACTGGTCGAGCCGGGAGAAGTCGTACACCCCGGGCGAGCGTTCGATGTCCCGCCAGGTGACCCCGGCGTCCCACAGCCGTACCGAGCCCGGCGACACGGCCGGCCAGCTGGTCAGGTCGCTGTCGTGCATGCCGAACAGGCGCTTGTCGATCTTGACGTTGGCGGCGGACGCGGGGGTCGCCGGGAGGAGGGTGACGGCAAGGACACCGGCGAGGGCTGCGGCGAGCAGCGGCCGGAGGACCCGAGGCGGTCGGCTGGCGATGCGCATCAGTGAGGACTTCCTGGAGGCTGGCGAGGACGGGCTGGCGGGCCGCGTCGGGAGCTGCCCGCGACGGCTGGCTGCGCCGCTGCGACCCCCCGGGCCGCGATCAGTCTGCCGTACGCCGCCGCCAGGCGCGGGGAATGGGGGCGATTGCCCCGAGATCAGCGTGTCGTCCGGTTCAGCTACCCGCGATAGATCCGGACGGCCACCCGTTGCAGCTCGGCCTTCGGCCAGCCGTGGTGCGCCACGCCCACCAGCGCCAGGCCCACCACCGCGGCCAGCGTGACCGCCACCGCCGGGGTCGCCAGGTCGGCGACGGCTGCCGCGAGCAGGAAGACCGCGGCGGTGACGGTCGAGAACCCGGCTCCGGCCAGGCCGTTCACCCGGCCGCGCATCGAGGCCGGCGACACCAGGTTCACCGTGGTCATCAGCGGCACCATGAAGCCCTGCGCCAGGCCGGAGAGGAACCACAGCGGGAGCACGACCTGCCACGGCGGGGCGAGACAGGTGACCATCAGCGGCAGGCAGGCGCACACCGCCAGCGGAACGATCGAGCGCACCTGCCAGACCGGGTCGCGACGGGTCACCAGCCAGGCCCCGAGGGCCGCTCCCGCCGGCAGCGCCGCCAAGCAGGGCGGCGCCGACCACCGCCGGGGCTCCGTCGTCTGCGCGCGTACGCCAGAGCCACGGCCTCCGGAGCCACCAGGAAGACCGCCGCGCTCCACCCGAGCAGCACCAGCGCGCGCAGCGACGGGTCGTCGAAGACCAGCCGCCAGCCGGCCCGGAAGTCGCCCACCAGGGTGGAGTGCTCGTCGGGGGCCCGGGTCGCCGGGCGCCAGCGCAAGGTCAGGGCCAGCACCGTGGCCGAGACGAGGAAGCTCGCCACGTCGAGCATCAGGCCGGCCTGCTCCCCCACCAGCACGATCACGACACCTGCGAGCACGATGCCCGCCACCTGGTCGACCTGGTTGAGCACCCGCAGCATCCCGAAGCCGGCCAGGCACTCCCGGGAGTCGGGCAGGACGTCGGGCACCACCGACCGATGGGCGGCCGCGAACGGCGCGGTGAACGTCTCGGCCGCGAGCAGCAGCAGGAGCAGGGCCCAGACCGGCGTCCCGTCGACGGCCAGCAGCGCGAGCACGCCTATCAGCGCGGCGCGGGCGAGGTCGCAGGTGATCAGCACCACCTTGCGGGGCAGCCGGTCCGCCGCCGTCCCCAGCAGCCCGGAGCCGAACACGGCCGGCACGAAGCTCACCACGAAGGCCAGCACCGCGAGGAAGGCGCTGTCGGTGCGGACCAGCACCAGCGAGGCGAGCGCCACCCGGGCGATGTTGTCGCCCCACTCGCTGGCGACCTGGGCGACGACGAGGCCGCGGAACTCCGGGTTGCGCAGGACTCCCCGGTAGGTCGGTGTCCCGGGCCCGCGGACAGCGCGGGCCGAGCGCGCCGCCCCCGTCACCGTCACCGGTAGAACACCTGCTCCACCACCGTTCTGGCCCGCCGGGTCGCCCGACGGTAGTCGTCGACCAGCGTCTCCCCCGCGCCGGGAGGGTAGCCCAGGACGCGGGCCACTCCGGTGAGTTCGCGCAGGTCCGTGGGCAACGTGTCACCCGGTCGGCCGCGCACCAGCAGGGTCGCGTTGCGCACCCGGCTGGCGGTACGCCACGCGTGGGCGAGCACCCGGGCCTGCTCGGGGCGGACCAGGCCGGCGTCCGCGGCCGCCTGCAGCGCAGGGAGGGTCCGGGTGGTCCGCAGTCCGGGGACGCCGGCGGCGTGCCGGAGCTGGAGCAGCTGCACGGTCCACTCGACGTCGGCCAGCCCACCCGGCCCGAGCTTGGTGTGCCGCTGCGGGTCCGCGCCCCGCGGCAGCCGTTCGGCCTCGACCCGCGCCTTGACCCGGCGGATCTCCCTGGCATCCGCCTCGGACAGGCCGCCCTCCCGGTACCTGATCGGGTCGACCAGCGTGCGGAACGCCGCGCCCAGCGCCAGGTCGCCCGCCACCGGGTCGGCCCGAAGCAGCGCCTGGCTCTCCCAGACGAGCGACCAGCGGTCGTAGTAGGCGGCGTACGACGCCAGGGTGCGCACCAGCGGCCCCTGACGGCCCTCGGGCCGCAGGTCGGCGTCCACCGTCAGGGGTGGGTCCGGGGAGGGCACCGCGAGCAGCCGGCGCAGCTCCTGAACGGCGGCGTGCGCGGCCTCCGAGGCGTCCTGCTCGTCGGCGCCCTCGAGCGGGTCGTGGACGAAGAGCACGTCGGCGTCGCTGGCGTAGCCGAGCTCGCGACCGCCGAACCGGCCCATGGCGATGATCGCGAGCCGGGTCGGCAGGGGACCGTCCCGGGAGGTCTCCACCGACCGGATCGCGGCATCCAGCGCGGCCTGCACGGTGGCGGCGGCGACATCGGTGAGCGCCTCCTCGACCTGCTCGACGGTCGCCAGGGCGAGCAGGTCGGCCGCGGCCACCCGGAAGAGCTCCCGACGTCGTACGCCGCGGGCCATCGCGACGGCGGAGTCCGGGTCGTCGTGGCGACCGAGCGCCGCGGTCAGCTCGCTGCCGAGGTCGGCCCGGCTGCGGGGCACCAGCTCGGCGTCGTCCGCGAGCAGCCGCACCGCCTCGGGCGCCCGGACCAGCAGGTCGACGGCGTACCGGCTGCTCGCCAGCAGCAGCGCGAGCCGATGGGCCACGGTGCCTTCGTCGCGCAGCAGCCGGAGGTACCAGGGCGTGGTGCCCAGCGCGTCGCTGAGCTGCCGGAAGGCGAGCAGACCGCCGTCGGGGTCCGGGGCGTCGGCGAACCAGCCGAGCAGCACCGGCAGCAGGGTGCGCTGGATCGCCGCCCGCCGGCTGACTCCCGCGGTGAGCGCCTCGAGGTGCCGCAGCGCGCCCGCCGGGTCCCGGTAGCCCAGCGCCTCGAGCCGGGAGCGGGCCGCCTCCGGCGTGAGCCGCGCCTCGTCGGACGCCAGCCGTGCCACCGACGAGAGCAGCGGGCGGTAGAAGAGCTTCTCGTGCAGCCGCCGGACCTCGCGGGCGTGCCGCCGCCACTGCCGGTCGAGCTCGGCAACCGGGTCGGTGCGCAGGCCCAGCGAGCGGCCGACCCGTCGCAGCGCGGCCTCGTCGGACGGCATCACGTGGGTGCGTCGCAGCCGGTGCAGCTGGAGCCGGTGCTCGACGGAGCGCAGGAACCGGTACGCCCGGTCCAGCTCGGCCGCGTCGGCGCGGCCGACGTAGCCGTTGGTCGAGAGGTCCTCGAGGGCCTCCAGGGTGTTGGGGCTGCGCAGCGTCTCGTCGGTGCGGCCGTGCACGAGCTGCAGCAGCTGGACGGCGAACTCCACGTCCCGCAGGCCGCCCGGGCCCAGCTTGAGCTCACGCTGGCTGTCGGCCAACGACAGGCTCTGCTCGACCCGCCGGCGCATCTGCTGCACGTCGGTCACGAAGTCGGGACGTTCGGCGGCCTGCCACACCAGCGGCGCGACGGCGTCGAGGTAGGCCTCGCCCAGGGCCCGGTCGCCCGCCACCGGTCGGGCCTTGAGCAGCGCCTGGAACTCCCAGGTCTTGGCCCAGCGCTGGTAGTAGGCCAGGTGGCTGGCCAGCGTCCGCACCAGCGGACCCGCCTTGCCCTCCGGCCGCAGGGCCGCATCGACCGGCCAGATCGTGCCCTCGGCGGTGCTGGCCGAGCAGATCCGCATCATCGCCGAGGCGAGTGCGGAGGCGGCCTTCAGGCCGGCAGTCTCCGCGATGCCCTCGACGGCCTCCGCCACGAACACGACGTCGACGTCGCTGGCGTAGTTCAGCTCGCGGCCGCCGCACTTGCCCATCGCGATGACAGCCAGCCGGCAGGTCGACGCCGCAACGCCCAGCTCGGCCCGGGCGATCGCCAGCGCGGCTTCGAGCACGGCGCCGGCCAGGTCGGCCAGCTCGGCGGCCACGTCGGCGACGTCAGCGCCGTCGGCGACGTCGCGCGCTGCCAGGCCGACGAGGTAGTCGCGGTAGGTGCGTCGCAGCGCGTCGGTGGCGCTCCGGACCGCCGCGGCGCCGCCGAGCAGGGTCGGTGCGTCGGCGTCGAGGTCGGCGTCGATGGCACGCAGCACGCCGAGCCGCAGGCCCGCCGCGGTCGGCCGGACGTCGCGGTCCGCCAGCAGGGTCCGCCATCCCTCCGGCACCCGGGCCAGGTGGTCGGCGAGGGCCTGGCTCGCGCCGAGGACGGTCAGCAGCCGGCGGCGCAGCTCGGGGTCGTCGCGCAGCGTCGGCACGAGGTCCCTGCCGCCGTCGCGCGCCTCCGCCTCGAGCAGCAGGGCCAGCCGCAGCAGCGCCTGCGTCGGGGTCGGCGGTCGCGGCCAGGTCGGCCAGCACGTCGTCGTCGTCCACCAGGCCGTCGAGCGCCCCGGAGTCCAGCGCGGCCGCTGCCTGCGCGGGTTCGGTGAACCCGAGGCGCGCCAGCCGCGCCTCCGCACTGCTGCCGCGGGCCCGCGTCACGCCGGCAACGCTATCGAGCAGCCGCGGTGCGGCCGTCGCGGACGACCGCCGCGAAGGCCCGGGCGACCGGTGCCCAGGTGCGGGCCAGCTCGGCCTCGGCCGCCCGCACCTCGGCGACCAGGTCGGCGGGCGTGCGTCCTTCGGCCACCAGCAACGGGCTGTCCTCGCGCGCCCAGGCCGCGGCGATGTCGCCGGTCACCTCCGGGTGGCCCTGCACGCCCCACGCGGCGGCACCGAGCCGGAACGCCTGGTTCGGGTACGCCGGGGACGACGCCAGGCGTACGGCGCCCGCGGGGAGCTCGGCGATCTCCTCCCAGTGCCACTGCAGCACCGACGGGTGGCCGGCCAGGGCGCCGAGCACCGGGTCGGCCGCGGCGGCCTCCGCCAGCTCGATGCCCAGCACGCCCAGCTCCGGCCCGGCCGTCCCTCGCCGGACCGTGCCGCCGCAGCCGACCGCCAGCAGCTCGGCGCCCAGGCAGATCCCGAACGTCGGCAGGCCGAGCGGACACGGCGTCGACCAGCAGCGAGCGGGTGGCCGGCAGCCAGGGGCAGGCCTCGTCGTCGCCCGGGGCCATCGCGCCGCCCAGCACCAGCAGGCCGGCGTACGCCTGCAGCTCCGGTCGCGGGTCCCCTGCGTAGGCGTGCCAGACGTCCAGCACCAGCCCGGACTCGGCCAGCCAGTCGCCGAACCAGCCGGGGCCGGTCTCCGGCTCGTGCTGGACGACGAGGACGAGCGGCCCGCTCACAGCACCGAGAGGTAGCGGTCCAGCTCGAACGGCGTCACCTCACGCCGGTAGTCCACCCACTCGGCCCGCTTGTTGCGCAGGAAGAAGTCGAAGACGTGCTCGCCCAGGACCTCGGCGACCAGCTCGCTGCCCTCCATCCGCCGGATCGCCTCGGAGAGGTTGGTCGGCAGCGGCTCGATGCCGAGCGCCCGACGCTCGGCGTCGGTGAGCGCCCAGACGTCGTCCTCGGCGCCCTCCGGCAGGTCGTAGCCCTCCTGGATGCCCTTGAGGCCGGCGCCGAGGATGACGGCGTACGCGAGGTAGGGGTTGCACGCCGAGTCCGGGGTGCGCAGCTCGACCCGCGTCGACTGGCCCTTGGCCGGCTTGTACATCGGCACCCGCACCATGGCGGAGCGGTTGTTGTGACCCCAGCAGACGTACGCCGGTGCCTCGCCGCCGCCGAGCAGCCGCTTGTAGGAGTTGACCCACTGGTTCGTGACCGCCGCGATCTCACCGGCGTGCACCAGGAGGCCGGCGATGAACGAGCGGGCCACCTTCGACAGCTGGTAGGGCGCACCGGCCTCGAAGAACGCGTTGCGCTCGCCCTCGAACAGCGAGAGGTGGGTGTGCATGCCCGACCCGGGGTGGTCGGTCAGCGGCTTGGGCATGAACGACGCGAACACGCCCTGGCTGAGCGCCACCTGCTTCATCACGTGCCGGAAGGTCATGATGTTGTCCGCAGTGGACAGCGCGTCGGCGTAGCGCAGGTCGATCTCCTGCTGGCCGGGGGCGCCCTCGTGGTGGCTGAACTCCACCGAGATCCCCATCGACTCGAGCATGGTGATCGCGTCGCGGCGGAAGTCGTGCCCGATGCCGTGCGCGATGTGGTCGAAGTAGCCGCCCTGGTCGACCGGGGCCGGGGGCAGCCCACCCTCGGGCTGGTCCCGGAACAGGAAGAACTCGATCTCGGGGTGGGTGTAGAAGGCGAAACCCAGGTCGGCCGCCTTCGCGAGCGTCCGCTTGAGCACCTGTCGCGGGTCGGCGTACGCCGGCGTGCCGTCCGGCAGCACGATGTCGCAGAACATCCGCGCGGTCCCGGGCGACTCGGAGCGCCACGGGAGGATCTGGAAGGTCCCCGGGTCCGGTTTGGCCAGCATGTCGGACTCGGCGACCCGGGCGAAGCCCTCGATGGCCGAGCCGTCGAACCCGATACCCTCGTCGAAGGCGCCCTCCAGCTCGGCCGGCGCCACGGCCACCGACTTCAGGAAGCCCAGCACGTCGGTGAACCAGAGGCGGACGAATCGGATGTCCCGCTCCTCGAGCGTACGAAGGACGAACTCCTGCTGCTTGTCCATGCCCGCGATCGTGCCGGGCCGGTGTTACCGCCGTGTTACGTCGCTGTGGTCCCCGCGTATGCCACGCGAGACCATCCTTTGCCAAGTCAACGGAGTCTCATGATTCATCCATGAATGAGCAACGTCGATCATTTCCACTGACAAACAGCGCCCCACCCCCGGGCCAACATTGGAGTTCCCCATGACACGCGCATTCGCCGCCCGCTCCCTCTCCCCCGTCATCGGCCTCCTGGCCGCACTGGCACTCGTCGCGGCCGCCCTGCTCGTCGGAGCCTTCTCCTCCGCCGCCCACGACCAGGCCGGCGCCATCTGGAACAAGAAGTCGGCCCACCAGGCCGGCGCGATCTGGAACAAGAAGCCTGTCGAGCTGGCCGGCGTCATCTGGAACAAGAAGGTGGACCCTAGCGGCGCCATCTGGAACTGATACTGGGCCAATCGGGCTATCCCGAGGCCAGGACTGAGTCGGTTCGGTCACGCAGCGCTGCTGTATGCCCCACAATCAGTGTGTGGCGACCGTCCGGAGAGCAACCCCGGACCAGCTGATCTGGCTGGTGACGGGGCTGCTGGCTGCGGCGGGGGCGACTCTGTGGTCGGTCACTCCGCAGCTGCCGGCACTGTCGCCCCAGTGGTGGCCGGTCGTCGCGCTCCTGTTCGCCCTGACTGCGGCCTTCGTCGTCCACCTTCCGTTCGGGCGCGACAACCACAGCCTGGCCCTGAATCAGGCACCGTTGGTGCTCGGCCTGTTCTTCCTGACGACGAACGGTCTGATGGCCGCGGCCTTGCTCGGGCTGCGGCTTCGTCCAGCTCGTCGTACGCCGCAATCCGGCGATCAAGCTGGCCTTCAACATGGCCTCCGTCGTTCACCCAGGTTCCCGTCGCGTGCCTCGTCTTCTCCGGCACGCCTCGCCTTGTTCGACGTGCTCCGCCGAGCGACCTGACGCCGCTCGTCTGGCTGTCAGCACTCGCCGCGACATTGATAGCCGACGTCGCTCGCCAACGTCGCAGTCTTCGTCATCATCAGCCTGCGGCTCAGTTCCTGGGACCTCCGCGGCCTCGCCCGCACCTTGGGTGCCGCCGCGATCGGCACTTCGTGGTCACGGATCTCGCGCTCATCACGGTCGCTGATCCTGCGCGACTCGCCGGCTGCGCTGGCGCTGCTGGCGATCCTCGCGAGTCCTGAGCTATGTGCTGTACCGCGGATTCCACGTGCAGCGGCTGCGCTACAGCCGGTTGGAGCTGCTCTACCGGTTCACCGGCTCGGTCGACCGCGCGCTGCAGGACGAGTCGGTGATGGAGACCGTCCGCGCGGAAGCCTGCGAGCTGCTGCGGGCCCGCAACGCCTCGGTCGTGCTCTGCCAGCCCAACTCCAGCGACTGGTGGGCGCCGGCCTGCAACGGCACGCCGGTCCTGCTGGCCCGCGGTGGTGAGAGCACCAGCCACGAGCTGCTCAAGGCCGAGGGCCACGTCGACGCGATGGCGGCGCCGCTGCGCGACGGCGGCGAGATCACCGGCGTGTTCCTGGTGACCGACCGGCTCGACGACCTGAGCACCTTCGACCGCGAGGACCTCAAGCTGTTCGAGGCGCTGGCCGGTCACGCCAGCGTGGCGCTGACGAACTCCGGCCTGGTGGCCCGCGTCCGGGCAGCCGCCCAGGAGACCGAGCACCTGTCACTGCACGACCCGCTGACGGGGCTGCCCAACCGGCTGCACTTCCAGCAGCGGCTCGAGCGCCGGTTGCTGTCCGACGGTTCGGCCGCCGTGCTCCTGATGGACGTCGACCGCTTCAAGGAGGTCAACGACACCCTCGGGCACGACGTCGGTGACCGGCTGCTCCGCGAGGTCGGCCGCCGGCTCCGCCAGGTCGAGCGCGGTGAGACCGTCGTGGCCCGGCTCGGTGGCGACGAGTTCGCCGTCCTGCTCGGCGGCGACGACGTGCACATCGAAGGCATGGTCTCGCGCATCACCCGCGACATCGCGCGGCCGTTCGACCTCGGCGAGGTCACCCTCGACGTGCGGGCGTCCATCGGCATCGCCGCGACGCCACGCGACGGCTCGTCGGCGGCGTTGCTGCTCCGGCGGGCCGAGGTGGCGATGTACGACGCCAAGCACGGCCTCACCGGTGTCGCGCGCTACTCGCCCGACCGTGACCCGTACAGCTCGCGGCGGCTGTCGCTGATCGGCGACCTGGCCCGCGCCGTCGAGGAGCGCACCCTCGAGCTGTACTACCAGCCGCAGGCAGACCCGGAGAGCGGCCAGGTGACCGGGGTCGAGGCGCTGCTGCGCTGGAACCACCCGCTGTGGGGCAACGTCCCGCCGGACGAGTTCATCCCGCTGGCGGAGCACACCGGCCTCATCAAGCCGTTGACCAACTTCGTCGTCGAGACCGCCATCCGGCAGTGCGTCAGCTGGCGCGACGCCGGCACCCCGGTCCTCATGGCCGTGAACGTCTCGATGCGCAACCTGCTCGAGCCCGAGCTCGCGGACACCGTCGCCCGACTGCTGGTGCAGGCCGGGCTCGCTGCCGCCCTGCTCAAGCTCGAGGTGACGGAGAGCGCGATCGTCTCCGACCCCGAGCGGGCGGTCCGCGCACTGGAGCGGCTCGTCGACCTGGGCCTGCTGGTCTCGGTCGACGACTTCGGCACGGGCTACTCCTCGCTCACCCGGCTGCGCAGCCTGCCGGTCCATGAGGTCAAGGTCGACCGCTCCTTCGTGCGGCACCTGGCCGAGCGCAAGGAGGACCAGGCCATCGTTCGGGCGGTCATCGGCCTCGGTCACGACCTGGGCCTGCGGGTCGTCGCCGAGGGCGTCGAGGACGAGGCCACCTGGCGGCTGCTGCAGACCTTCGGCTGCGACCTCGTGCAGGGCTACTTCCTGGCCCGCCCGATGACGGCCGAGGCGATGACCCCGTGGCTCTCCGAGCACTTCGCGTCCTACGCGACGCGGTTGCGCGCCGAGGCGACCGAGACCCTGCCGGCGCCGGCCCGAGGCGGCGGGCAGTACCCGGACGTTCGCCGGATCCGGCGGGTCTGACCGCCTCGTCATGCCGCACTAGGCTCGTGGCGTGGCCCAGCTGCGTCTCGCCCTAGCCCAGCTCAACCCGGTCGTCGGGGACCTCGACGGCAACGCGGTGCAGGTGCTGGAGTGGTCGCGCAAGGCTGCCGAGAGCGGCGCACACGTCGTGGCGTTCCCCGAGATGGCCCTGACCGGTTACCCGGTCGAGGACCTCGCGCTGCGCCGTTCTTTCGTGGAGGCGTCCCGGCAGGCAGTCGACAGGCTGGCTGAGCAGCTCGCCACCGACGGCCTGGGCGACCTGCTGGTGGTCGTCGGCTTCCTCGACGGGGCACCGGACGCCGTTCCGGTGCTCGGTACGCCGAAGGGCGCGCCGCAGAACGCCGCCGCGATCCTGCACCACGGCCGGGTCGTCGGTCGTTACGCCAAGCACCACCTGCCGAACTACGGCGTCTTCGACGAGTACCGCTACTTCGTGCCCGGCACCTCCTCGACCGTGGTGCGGGTGCACGGCGTGGATGTCGCGGTGGCGATCTGCGAGGACATCTGGCAGGAGGGCGGGCCGGTCGCCGTCACCCGGGAGGCGGGAGCGGGGCTGCTGCTGGTCATCAACGGCTCGCCGTACGAGCGGAACAAGGACGACGTCCGGCTCGACCTCGCGCAGCGGCGCGCCGCGGACGCCGGCTGCACGCTCGGCTACGTGAACATGGTCGGCGGTCAGGACGAGCTGGTCTTCGACGGCGACTCCCTCGTCGTGGCTGCTGACGGCGCCCTGCTGGCCCGCGCCGGTCAGTTCGAGACCGAGCTGCTGGTGGTCGATCTCGACCTGCCGGCAGCCTCAGCGGTCGGGGCAGAAGGCCACGTTGAGGCGCCGGACGGCTCGACCACCACGATCGAGCGGGTGGTGCTCTCGTCCGACGTGCTGCCTGGCTGGGAGCCCGTCGCCGGCACGGTGGCGCAGCGCCTCGGGGACGAGGCCGAGGTGTACGGCGCACTCGTGCTCGGCGTGCGCGACTACGTGCGCAAGAACGCCTTCTCCAGCGTCGTCATCGGACTCTCGGGCGGCATCGACTCGGCACTCACCGCAGCCATCGCCTGCGACGCGATCGGTGCCGCCAACGTGCACGGCGTGTCGATGCCCAGCAGCTACTCCTCCGAGCACTCGCGGTCCGACGCAGCCGACCTGGCCGAGCGCACCGGGCTCGTCTTCCAGACGGTGTCCATCGCCCCGATGGTGAAGAGCTTCCTCGGTGCCCTCGCACTGACCGGGCTCGCCGAGGAGAACCTGCAGGCCCGGGCGCGCGGAGTGGTCCTGATGGGGCTGTCCAACCAGCACGGCCACCTCGTGCTCGCTCCGGGCAACAAGAGCGAGCTGGCCGTGGGCTACTCCACGATCTACGGCGACGCGGTGGGCGGCTTCGCCCCGATCAAGGACCTGCCGAAGACGTGGGTGTGGCGGCTCGCCCGCTGGCGCAACGCGCACGCCGAGGAGTGCGGCGGGACTCCCCCGATCCCCGAGGCGTCGATCAGCAAGGAACCCTCGGCCGAGCTGCGGCCAGGGCAGCTCGACACCGACTCGCTGCCGGCCTACGAGGTGCTCGACGACATCCTCGACGACTACGTCGAGCAGGACCGCGGCTCCGGCGAGCTGCTGGCCGCCGGCTTCGACCAGGAGCTCGTCGAGAAGGTGCTGCGGCTCGTCGACCACGCCGAGTACAAGCGTCGGCAGTACCCGCCGGGACCGAAGATCTCGTTCAAGGCCTTCGGCAGGGATCGCCGGCTGCCGATCACGAACCGCTGGCAGGAGCACGCCCCGCCGTCCTGATGGTCCAGGACGTGGCACGATGAGGGTGTCCGGGGACTCCCGCTGGAGGAGCCTCGAGGCTTGCTACGGAGGTTCACCATGACCGACGCCACCACACCGGAGACCACTGCCCCCTACGGCACCGGCCCCGCCGCGGCTGGGGCGCCGCGCAAGCGGGTGCGGGTCCACCACCTGCAGGCGATGAAGGAGCGCGGCGACCGGTTCGCCATGCTGACCTCGTACGACCAGCTGACTGCAGAGATCTTCGACGAGGCAGGCATCCCGGTGCTGCTCGTCGGTGACTCGGCGGCCAACAACGTCCTCGGCTACGAGACGACGCTGCCCGTGACCGTCGACGAGCTGCTGCCACTGGTGCGCGCGGTGAGCCGGAGCGCACGACGCGCGCTGGTCGTGGCAGACCTGCCGTTCGGGTCCTACCAGTCCTCGCCGGAGCAGGCGCTGGAGACGTCCGTGCGCTTCATGAAGGAGGGCGGTGCACACGCGGTGAAGCTGGAGGGCGGCGCTGCGGTCGCACCGCAGGTGCGGGCCCTGGTGGCTGCGGGCATCCCGGTGATGGCGCACATCGGCTTCACCCCGCAGAGCGAGCACGGCCTGGGTGGCTACCGGGTGCAGGGCCGCGGCGACGCGGGCGACCGGCTTGTCGACGACGCCCTCGCGCTACAGGTTGCCGGTGCCTTCGCCGTCGTGCTGGAGATGGTGCCGGCCGATGCCGCCAAGCGGGTGACCGCCGAGCTGACCATCCCCACCATCGGCATCGGTGCCGGTGCCGACTGCGATGGTCAGGTCCTCGTGTGGCAGGACATGGCGGGACTTCGCCGCGGCGCGATGCCCCGATTCGTCAAGCAGTACGCCGATCTGCGCACCTCGTTGACCGACGCCGCGGCGGCGTTCGCCGACGACGTGGCGCAGCGCGGCTTCCCCGGCGAGGAGCACACCTTCCACTGACGCGCGCGTCGGTCCCGCCCGGTGGCCGACGGCACCGGCAGGCTGTGCGCGTGGATGCCGAACGCGTGCAGGTGCTGCGTGAGCTGCTGGCCAGCACCGGATGGGTCGACCGGACCAGGGCGTTCGCGGCCACCCTGCGACGGTCCACCCACCAGCCGGGCGGCCTGCTCCTCGTCGGCACGCCCACCGAGGAGCCGTGGCACCTCGCGGCACATCTCGACGACGAGTCGCGGCTGGCCGGCATCCCCGAGCTGTCGCCGACGCTCGTCCGATGGGACCCACCACCGCAGGCACCGCCGCACCTCTCGGTGACGTTGGCGCGGCTCGAGGCCGCGCGCCGTGACGAGACGGTGTTCGTCGTCGCACCCGACGATGCCCCCGAGCAGCTGCTCGAACGTGTCGCCGATGCACGACGAACCGGTGCCACGATCCTGTCCATCGACGAAGGTGACGACGAGCTCGCATCGTTGGCGCACGACCGCATCGTCGTTCCTGCGCAGGACGAGTCGCTGGTCGTTGCCCGGTCGATGCCCACCACCGTCGACATGGCGATGGTGCAACACCTGGTGAGTGTCGCGGCCGGTGAGAGCGCGTCGCGTGTCGGGATGCGCGATCGGCTTGCACGTTTTCTCGATCGTGTCAGCGGTCCCGCACCACGTCGTTGACGCGATGCGTGCATGACGGGGTGAGCGCCGAAACCGTTGCGCGGAAAGGGTTTTCGGCCGCTGCATGTGCAGCACGTGCGTCGTTGCACCGACAACTCGCGACCTCACCGCGCCGCGCGACGCAAAACTGGCTTGCGGCGAAATGCTGGTGTCACGCGCGTGGTAGTGCGATCTTTACGTTGAACACGTCGACCATCGGGTCGACGTACGAGTGCAGGAGGCACGTGTGCCGGCCACAGAGAAAGACGACACCGCCAAGGTGACCAGAGCAGCAACCAGCTCGACGCGCAAGACGACCACTGCCAAGAGGGCTCCGGCAAAGAAGACCAGCACGGCGAAGAAGGCGACCGCCAAGAAGACCACCGCCAAGCGAGCTCCGGCCAAGCGCACCACGAAGCGGGCCGCCGCCAAGAAGACCACGGCGAAGAAGACGACCGCACGCAAGACCACCGCCAAGAAGGCACCGGCGCGCAAGACCGCGGCGAAGAAGACCACCGCGCGCAAGACGACCGTCCGCAAGACGGCGGCGAAGAAGGCCGCGACCACCCGGGCCCGCAAGACGACCGTCCGCAAGACCGCGGCGAAGAAGGCCGCGACCACCCGGGCCCGCAAGACGACCGTCCGCAAGACCGCGGCGAAGAAGGCCGCGACCACCCGGGCCCGCAAGACGACCGTCCGCAAGACCGCGGCGAAGAAGGCCGCGACCACCCGCAAGGCGACTGCCAAGAAGACCACCGCCAAGAGGACGACGGCGAAGAAGACGACCCCTCGCAAGACGACCGCCAGAAAGGCACCGGCGCGCAAGCGCTAGCAGCCCGCCATCGCCGAAGGGGGCCGCCCGGGAGACCGGGTCGGCCCCCTTCGCTGTGCGCAGGGCTGCCTCAGTCGTCCTTCCAGCGGGGATCGCTGTCCCAGGCCTCGGTCCGCTCGGCAGCATGCGCGATGGCCCGCTCCGCCTCGGCCGCGGTGGCATAGGGCCCGAGGCGCTCGGTGCCGGCGCAGACCTGCCCCTGCTCGATCTTCTTGTGCTTCAGGCAGTAGTACCACTGCTCGTCGTCGTCGCTCATGAAGGCATCGTGCCCGCAAACTAGACTCCTGCACCATGCCGACCCTCAGCCCCGGCGTGGTCTCCCCCCTCCGGACCGTGCCCGCATCGATCGAGCGACCCGAGTACGTCGGGCGCCCGGCCCCCGCCCGCTACACCGGGCCCGAGGTCAAGGACGCGGACACCATCGCCCGGATGCGGGTGGCGGGTCGACTCGCCGCCGAGGCGCTCGCGGAGGTCGGCCGGCAGGTGGCACCCGGCGTCACCACCGACGAGCTGGACCAGGTCGGCCACCAGTTCCTGCTGGACCACGGGGCGTACCCCTCGACCCTGGGCTACAAGGGCTTTCCCAAGTCCCTGTGCACCTCGGTCAACGAGGTCGTGTGCCACGGCATCCCCGACAGCACCGAGCTGCGGGACGGGGACATCGTGAACGTCGACATCACGGCCTACCTCGGCGGGGTGCACGGCGACACCGACGCGACGTTCCTCGTGGGAGACGTCGCCGAGGAGGACCGGTTGCTCGTCGAGCGCACCGAGGAGGCCCTCCGCCGGGCGATCAAGGCGGTGCGGCCCGGCCGGCCGATCAGCGTCATCGGCCGGGTGATCGAGTCCTACGCGCGCCGGTTCGGCTACGGCGTGGTTCGGGAGTTCACCGGACACGGCATCGGCACGGCGTTCCACTCCGGTCTGGTCGTGCCGCACTACGACGACCCGTCGCACGACATCCTCATCGAGGAGGGCATGACGTTCACGATCGAGCCGATGCTCAACCTCGGCAGCCACGAGTGGGAGATGTGGGACGACGGCTGGACCGTCGTCACCCGTGACCGCAAGCGCTCGGCGCAGTTCGAGCACACCCTGCTGGTCACCGACGGCGAGCCGGAGGTGCTCACGGCTCTCGGGTGACCGGCCGGCCCTCAGTCGCGGTCGACCGCTCGGCTCTGCAGGTGCAGCAGGTCCACCCGCCCCGGCTCGGGGTGCGGGATGAGGTGCCCGGCCATCCGGTGCAGCATCTCGGCCGTAGAGATCCCCGCCACCGATGCCAGCCGTTCGAGGTTCTCCCGGCACAGCCGGGTGAGCTCGCGGGCCACGGCGCCGTGGTCCTCGGCCAGGGACCACAGGTTCGCCCAGCTCGCCTCGTCCTGCTGCCAGTCGGCCCGCACCATCGCCAGGGCAGACCTGGTCGCATCGGTGTCGCGCTGGCCTGCCATGCGGGAAGCATGACGCCGATCCCAGGTTTGCGGAAGCACCTTGACCTCGATGTGGCCCGAACGGCGCATTCCGGTGACCGAGGCCGGGTCTGCCAGGCAGCGGCCCCCGGAGCCGCCGGCACGACCGAGCCGGCCGCCTCCCCCGGCCGCAGGCTGGGCCGACCGGACGACGTCGCATCCGCCGGAACGTCCCACTGACGACGGGGGCGAACGGCCGATGGCGACGACCGGCGCCATGGGAGAGGCTTCAGGTGTCGGCGGTGCCGGGAAGCAGGAGGGGGCTCCCCGGCATCGCCGCCCGCCACCCGCGCAGCTCCGCCCTCGCCCCGGTCAGACCGGAGGAGAAGGGCACGAAACCGGCTCGTCCGGCCCGCCGTACGATGCGTGCCGTGACCGGTGACCGCGACGAGGCGGCGGTGCGGGACCTCTACTCCCAGCTCCTGCGCGCCTGGAACGCGCGCGATGCAGCTGCCTTCGCCGCCCTGTTCGCCGACGACGGCGCGATGATCGGGTCCCTCGTCGCCCGGTGCGAGGACGACGAGCGTTGGCGCATCGCGCTGCTCCAGACCACACCGGCGCAGTACCACGGCCGACCGGAGCTCGTCGCGGCGCACACTGCCGAGATCCAGCAGGTGGCCGATGCCCAGCGCCCGGCTTGAGCTGGCGCAGGTCAACGTCGCGCGGCTCGTCGCACCGCTGGAGAGCCCCGAGCTGGCGGACTTCGTCACCTCGCTGGACCCCGTCAACCTGGCCGCCGAGCTGGCACCCGGCTTCGTGTGGCGCCTGCAGTCGGAGGACGGCAACGCGACGTCGTTCCATGCCTTCACCTGGGACATCGGTGACAGCGCAGGAGTCATCACGAACATGTCGGTGTGGGTCGACGTCGAGCACCTCGCAGCGTTCGTCTACGGCGAGGCCCACCGTCGGGTGCTGCGCCGTCGGCGGGAGTGGTTCGAGCCGATGCGGGAGGCGTACACCGCCTGCTGGTGGGTGCCCGCCGGCCGTCGGCCGACCCTGACCGAAGCCGAGGAACGCATCCGCGGGCTGCGCCGGCTGGGCCCGACGCCGTTCGCCTTCACGCTGCGCGAGCACTTCCCCGCCCAGCCGGCACCGGGCTGAGACACTCACCAGGTGGGGAACAGGAACCAGCCGCTCCTCCCGGGTGCCGCTCCCGCCGAGCAGGCGAGCCCGGTGCAGGCGCCGCTGAGGTGGCTGGCCCGCGGCGAGCACGAGCTGCCGGCCGACGACAGCTGGTTGACCCCCCGCGAGGCCCACCGGGCGGCGGGCATGCGGTTCACCAAACGCCGGTCCGAGTACCTGCTGCGCCGCTGGGTCGGCAAGCAGGCCGTGGCTGCCAGCACCGGCCGGGCCACCGGTGCCGGCGACCTGGCCGGCATCGAGGTGGCCAACCGCGCCAGCGGGGCCCCGTACGTGCTCGTCGACGGCCGACCGCTCGGGCTGGACGTCTCGTTGACCGACCGTGCCGGGTGGGCCGTCTGCGTCGTCGGCCCGGATCTCAACCGGGTGGGGTGCGACCTCGAGATCGTCGAGCCTCGCTCCCGCGGGTTCGTCAGCGACTTCCTCACCGACGGCGAGCAGGACTTCGTCGCGGCACAGGCGGACGGCGACGAGCGGGACGCGGCCGCGAACCTCCTGTGGTCCGCCAAGGAGAGCGCGCTCAAGGTGCTGCGCACCGGGCTGCGCCGGGACACCCGGTCGGTGGAGGTCACCGTGCACGAGCCCGATCCGGCAGCGGACCGGGATGGCTGGGGTGCCCTTGCGGTGACGACCGTCGAGGGCGGGACGATGTCCGGCTGGTGGCGACGCGACGGCGCCTTCCTGCTCACGATCGCCGCTGACGTGCCCATCCGGCCCCCGGTGCAGCTGCCCGGCTCGGCCCGGTTGACCGAGGCGGTGCCCAGGCACTCCTGGGTCGGGCAGCCGATCGTCCCCGACCAGGCCGCCGACCCGGGATAGTCAGCGAGCCGTCCGTCAGGGTGCGGGCCATCCCGCGCTCGAGCGCGTCGACGACGTACGGGCGCAGGTCCGCAGCCGGGATGATCCGGTCCACCGACCCGACCGTCAACGCCCGCTGGATCGTGTGCACGGCGTCGAACTCGTCCGCCACCTCGCCCAGCTTCTCCGAGTGCACCTCCTCCCGCACCCGCACCAGCTCGGCTCGCAGGGCGGCGGCCTCGGCACCGGTCGCCGCGGCGGCCTCGTCGCGACGGCGTGCCACCCGCGGGTCGTTCTCGGTCCTGGACCTGACCTCGCGCGCGAACACCGTCGCGGCGGCGGGTGCGCCCCCGATCACCGAGGCGTAGGAGCCCTCGATCGCAGCGATCTCCATCCCCGGGTTGAGCCTCTTGGAGAACACCACGAAGGCACCCCCGTGGTAGCGGGAGACCACGACGAAGACGATCGGGCCGTCGAAGTTGGTGACGGCGCGGCCGATCTCGGCGCCGTACTCCAGCTGCCAGCGCCGCATCGACTCGGGCGAGCCGTCGAAGCCGGACAGGTTCGCCAGCACCACCAACGGCCGGTTGCCGCTCGCCGCGTTGATCGCCCGGGCGGTCTTGCGCGACGACTGCGGGAACAGCGTGCCGGACGACCACGACGTGGGACCGTCGGCGGGCACGAAGCCGCGCCTGGCCAGGGTCCGGGACTCCAGCCCCAGCATGCACACCGGGATGCCCCCCACGTGGGTGTCCCAGACGACCGACGTCTCCGCCCCTCGCCACCGGGCCCACCGCTCGAGCGGGTCGGCGTCGGTGTCGGAGACCGCGCGCATGACGGAGCGGATGTCGAACGGGCTCTTCCGTTCCGCGTTCAGCGCGGCGGAGAAGACGTCGCCGACCAGCCGGAGGTCGCTGCCGGGCATCGCGGCGTGCGGTGACGCGCACACGTCGCGGTCGACCGGATCGACGCTCTTCGCCCGCCGCGGGAACCGCTCGCCCGGGACGACGTAGCTGTGGTCGTAGTGCCTCATCAGGATCCGGCAGGCGTCCTCGAAGCTGGACGCGAGGTACTGGGACTGCCCGTTGGGGCCCATCACGCGGTCGAAGCCGCCGATCCCGTAGTTGTCGTCGGCAGAGACCCCGCCGGAGAAGTCCAGCGCCTGCTTCCCGGTGAGCACCATCGCGCTCGTCGGCGTCATGACGAGGATGCCTTTGGTGTGCATCAGCATCGTCGCCTCGGCGTTCCAGTACGGCTGACCGCCGACGTTGATGCCGGTGACGATGATGTTCACCTCTCCCCCGCGCTGGGTGTACTCGATCAGCGCGCGCAGGACGTCCGCGATCCAGTCCATGTTCTCGGTGCCGCTGTCCATGGCGATCAGCGCGCCGGACGACACCGCGAACCACTCGACCGGCACCTTCATCCGCTCGGCCAGCTCGAGGGCCGCGATGACCCGGCGGCACTCCGGCTCGGCCAGGTTGCCCAGGCCCCCTCGGGCCGGGTCGCTGAGCAGCGCGACCCGGGTCATGCCCTCCGGCACCGTGTCCGGGTAGCTGGTGAGCAGGCCGACGACGATGTTGGCGACGTTGTTCCCGGGCTCGCGGTCGACCGGCCCGAGCAGGCCGTCAGGCCCGATGTCGTACTCCTCGAAACGGCCCGCCGGGAAGTCCGCCGACGTGCCCGGCGCGGGCGCGAGCATCCGCACGATCTCGTACGGGTAGGGCACGCCGAACCGCTCGGAGACGAGCACCTTCTGCTGGTACGTCGACAGCGGGCGGACCGGTTCGTCACCGGGCGGCTGCTCGCGCACCGTCACGCCGCCGCCGACGCCTTCGACGTGCAGCTCGGCGTCGCGCAGCGCACCGTCCGGCTGCGGGATCCGCACCCGGAGCACCACCTTCTCCAGCCCCGCTCCGTCGGCGAGCGGCAGGAGGGACTCCGCGAGCATCGGCCAGGTCTGCCGCGGGACGCGCCACGGCGGCCGCACGTACAGGACGATGCGGTTGGCGACCGGCCGCTCCCGGGGGGCGAAGCCGGCCAGCGCCTGTCGCATCGCGGCCAGGACCCGCAGGCCGGTCCGCTCCAGCCAGGGGTACGTCGGTGTGCCGGTCGCCGTCGGGGACCACCGTGAGGTCGCGCACCTCCGCCATCGCGAACAGCCGGTGGTCCTTCGGGTTCGCGAGGGCGACGCCGTGGAAGAGGTAGACGTCCTCGGCCGAGGGCAGCCGCTCCAGCCGGAAGTTGGCCAGCCGCCACACGTCCAGCCGCTTCGCCAGCATCGGGTGCAGGTTCCGGTAGACCACGTCCTCGGCGAAGCCACCACCCGCGCGCGGCCGGAAGGTCACGTGCTGGGTGCGGAGGTGCTCCGGCGACGTCCCCTCGGTGCTGGTCACCGTGAAGTCCACCCGCCGCGGCGTCCGGCCGAAGTCGCTGGTCGTCAGGAGCGCGTCGAGCTCGGCGACCGTCGCCTCGATGTCCGGCTGCTCGGCGTCACGCCAGGTGGCGACGTCGACGACCACGTCGCGCTGCGGATCCTCACCGGCGACGTGGGTCGCCACCGCCCGGAACAGGTCGGGCAGCTCGTCGCAGCGGCGCATAGGCCGTCACGAGGTGGATGTGCCGGTCGCCCCAGTCGTAGTCCGCGGCGCACATCAGGTAGCCGCCATGCGAGTCGAAGCGCAGGTCGGTCAGCTCGCGGGTGCGGTAGAAGCGTCGGACGTAGATCTCCAGAACCACCTGCCGGAACCGCAGGTCGCTGCTTGCCAGCCAGCGTCGCAGCAGCTCGCCGCCGCATCGGCTGGGGACACCGGATCGCCACGTCCAGGCTCGCCTGCCGGTCCGGCCCGGCCGGGTCGGCGGCGAGCGAGTTCAGGGCCGCTCGGGTCTGCTCGTACGCCCGCTCGCGCGAGCGCCTCGAGCACCGGCTCGTCGAAGTAGTGGAACCGCACGTCCCGCGCCAGCTCGGCCACCGCCTGGTGCCGGCCCTGGGAGGCCGCGGCCAGCCGGTCCAGCCGGCCGCGCATCTCGGCGTCGGCCAGCGGGATGAGGACGGCGCCGGCCCGCAGCCGCCGCGACAGGATCGACGTGACGACCGGGACCAGCTCGTTCACCCGGGCGAACGAGCGGAACATCCAGACGACTGCCGCGTCGAGCTCCGGCGTCCGGTCGAGCCCGTAGACCCCGTACCGCTCGAGCGCCTTCGACAGACGGTCGACGAACTGGTCGGGCAGGCCGGCCCGGTCGACGTCGAGCCACTGCAGGAACGCAAGCAGGTGCTCCTGCGCACTGCCGCCGGTGACCCTTCCGTCGGCGTGCGGACTCGGTCCGCGGCCGGTAGAGCGCCATGACCTCGGCGAAGACGTCGAGCAGCGCGTCCTCGCAGGACAGCAGCCCGGCGTCGTCCAGCGGCGCGATCTCGCCGAGCCGTCGCTGCTCGGTCAGCAGCCGGCGCAGGTCGGCAGCGTCGAGGTCGTAGCCCAGGAGGTAGTGGCCCAGGGCAGCGAAGACGCGTTCGCAGGGCGGGGTTCCCGCCTGGGCTCGGCGCGACCAGCCCGGAGAGGTCCACCGGCGTCGCCCCCGGCTGGGCGGCGGAGCCGGCGACACCTGCGTCCGCGGCCCGGATGCGGACGAGTGGCGCACCGGCATCGACCTGGACGTTGGCGACGACGTCGACCGAGGCGACCTCACCGGCGAACGGCGCGACGACCGTCGACTCCATCTTCATGCTCTCGAGCACCGCGACCGGGGCGTTCTCGGCGACGACGTCGCCCGGCTTGACGAGCACGGAGACGACGAACGCCGGCCACCCCGCCCGCACCACGCCGCCGTCGTCGCGCACGACCTCGTGGGCCGCGCCGTCGACCTCGATCCGGAAGCCGGCACGCTGGGCCGTGAGCAGCACTCGATGGCTGCGCCCGCCGCAGACGACCCGGCGCTCGTACTCGTCGAGCCGCTCCACCGCGACGTCGGCGACGGTCGCGCCGTGCCGGACGCGGTAGGTGCCCGGGCGAGGTCCGGTAGACGCCGAGGTGATAGCGCCACGCCGCAGTACCGCAGCTGCACGCGGGTGCCGACCGCGGCCGGCATCTCCGGCCGGCCCCGGGCCGCGCCGACGTGGAAGGCGGCCTGCGCGGCGCTGTGGTCGGCGTCGTAGCGCCTCGACGGCAGCCACCAGCAGAGCCACCGGGTCCGGCGCCGGGCACGTGCCCGCCGTCGGCGGTGAAGCGGTCCAGCCAGCGGTTGTCGGCGCGGCCCGTCGCGGACCTCGGGCTGGTCGAGCAGCGTGAGCAGGAAGGACCGGTTGGTCGTCCCTCCCTCGACCACGACCGTGCTCTGGGCCAGCGCCCGGCGGAGCCGGGACAGGGCCTCGTCGCGGTCGGCGCCCCAGGCGACGATCTTGGCGATCATGCGAGTCGAACTCCGACGCGACGACGTCGCCCTCGCGCATCCCGGAGTCCACCCGGACGCCCGGTACCGGTCGGCAGCCGGAGCCGGGCCAGCCGTCCCGGCGCGGGCACGAAGCCCTGCTCGGGGTCCTCGGCGCACAGCCTGGCCTCGACGGCGTGCCCGCGTGCCTCCGGCGGGCTCCCCGTCAGCCGGCCACCGGCGGCGACGTGCAGCTGCAGCTTGACCAGGTCCAGCCCGGTGGTGACCTCGGTGACCGGGTGCTCGACCTGCAGCCGGGTGTTGACCTCCATGAACAGGAACTGCCGCGTCGCGGGGTCGACGAGGAACTCGACGGTGCCGGCGTTGCGATAGCCGGCCGCCGCCGCGAGCCGCACGGCGGCGGCCTTGAGCTCCTCCTCGGTCGCGGGGTCCAGCGCCGACGAGGACGACTCCTCGATGACCTTCTGGTTGCGCCGCTGGATGCTGCAGTCGCGGACGCCGAGCGCCCAGATGGTGCCGTAGTCGTCGGCGATGACCTGGACCTCGACGTGATGAGCCGCCGGGACGAAGGCCTCGAGGAACAAGGCCGGGTCGCCGAAGGCCAGCTCGGCCTCGCTGCGGGCGGAGGTGAACGCTGCCGCCAGGTCCGCCGGGTCACGGACGACACGGATGCCCCGGCCGCCGCCGCCGGCGGTGGCCTTGAGCACCACCGGGTAGCCCAGCCGCTCGCGCCTCCTCGGCCGCCTGCGCGACGTCGTCGACCGGCCCCCCGCTCCACGGCACGACCGGGACGTCAGCCTTCTCCGCCATCCGCTTCGCCGTCACCTTGTCGCCCAGCAGCCGGATCGTCGAGCTGTCCGGCCCCACGAAGGTGATGCCCGCCTCCTCGCAGAGCTGCGCGAACGAGGCGCGTTCGGCGACGAAGCCCCACCCGACCCAGACCGCGTCCACCTCGGCCTGCACGAGGGCCGCCACCACGCCCGGCTCATCGAGGTAGCGGGACCTGCGATGACCGTCGGCCGGGTCCAGGTAGGTGGTGGACCCGAGACAGATCGCCTCGTCGGCCTCCCGGACGAACCAGGCGTCGGCATCGGCGTCCATGTAGACCGCCACCGTGGTGATGCGGGTCGCGGGAGACGCCTCGCCACTCTGCAGGTTGAGCTCGGCAACGGCGGTGAGCGCGCGCATGGCGCACTCGCCGCGGTTGACGATGGCCAACCGCCGGATGGTGGTCACGGCCCGTCGTCCGCCTCGGACATCACGGTCTGCAGCGGCCCGCGCACGTCCGGCGGGAATCGCCCCCGGCAGGGCGACGGTGCGGTAGCCCTCGACCCGCAGGATCACCCGTCCGTCGCCGTCGAGCACGGTGCAGTCGAACGCCTCGCCGTCGCCGGCAGGAACGGGACGCGCCACCGCGTACACCCGTCCGGTCGCCCCGTCGGGCGGGGGTGCGCCGACCACCAGGACCCGCGTCGACGTGGGCGGGCAGCCCGAGCCGACCGGTCCGGCCGGCCTCCCACAGCCCGGCGGTCTGGAAGCACAGCTCCACCAGGCGGGGAGCGAGGACGGTCGGCGATCCGCCGGATCGTGGTTCGGCGGGCAGTCGCGTCAGCGAGCCGCGTGACCGCCGTACCGTCGTCCCGCCAGCCCTCGGCGACCACCTGGTACGCCGGTCCGTGGAAGTACAGCCGGTAGACGTCCTCGCGGGCCACGACCGGCGCGTCCTCCGCGCGCTCCAGCGGCTCGGTCGTCCTCGGCTCGGGTGGCTCCGCCCGCAGCCGCACCGGCGCCGGTGAAGTGCACCGTCCGCTGTGGTGCGTCGCTGCCGGGCAGCACCCGGTCCGCCGTGAGCCGGCACTCGGCGAGCAGGTCCGCCCCGTCGGGCCGCAGCAGGGCAGTGACCGTGAGCGTCCGCGGCTCGTCCCGGTAGAACTTCACCGGAGCCCGGAAGTCGACGTCCTCCACCCCGACGACGTGCCAGTCGGGCACCAGCAGCCGCGCCGCCTCGGCGAACGCCTCCATGCCCCATCACTCCGGGCAGGACCGCCGTCCCGTCGATGCGGTGGTGGTCCAGGAACGGCTGCGCCGCGGGGTCGAGCGTGGCTGCGCACCACCAGTCCGTCGTGGACGTCGGCCTCGACCACCTCGCCGACCATCGGACCGGCAGCCGGCGACCGTCAGCGACGCCGGGTCGAGCCCGCCGCTCGGGTGGTCGCCGCCGGCCATCAGGCCCAGCTCGCCGGCCACGACGACCTCGCCGCGGAAGGCGTGCGCCGTGAGCTCCCGGCGGATCCAGGCCACGCCGGCCTCCGCGGGCAGCACCTCGACGCCGGCCATCTCCATGATCTTCGGGATCGACCCGCGGGTCGCCATGCCGATCCCGCCCCACGCCGTCCAGTCGAGGGCGAGCGCCCGGGTTCCCGGGCGGGTGCGGCGGAAGCTGCTGGTGACCTTGCACAGCAGGTCGTTCGCGGCGCTGTAGTCGGTCTGCCCCGCGTTGCCGAACCGGCCGGCCACCGAGGAGAAGACGACCGTCGCGCCGATCGGCAGGTCGCCGGCGCCGTGCAGGACGTTGAACCAGCCGTCGGCTCTTCACGCCGAACACGAGGTCGAACTCCGCCGGCTCCTTGTCCGGCAGCGCCTGGCTGATCTCCAGGCCGGCGGCGTGCAGCAGCAGGTCCACCCGGGTGCTGGTGGCTCGCACCGCGTCCAGGACGCGATCGACCGCGTCGGCGTCGGTGAGGTCGACGGAGTGGTAGTGCGGCGTTCCACCGGCGGCCTCGACCGCCTCGATGGCGGCCAGCGCGGCGGCCAGCCGCTCGAACCGAGCCAGCTCCGTCTCGATGGCGACCGGGGTCGGCCGCTCACCCCGGTCCTCGGATCCGCTGCGCGAGGTCGGCCTTGAGCCCGTCCCGGTCCTCGAGGTAGCGACGCAGGTCCGGGTCGGCAGGGTCGGGCGTCGGCGTCAGGTCGAGCAGGTGGAAGGTCGCGCCCGTCGCCTCCGCCAGGTCGGCCGTGATCGCCGACACGATGCTGCCGGCCGCTCCGGTGACCAGGACGACACTGTCCGGCCCCAACGTGAGCGCGTCCGGAGCGGGCTCACCTTGCGGTGGGAACGGCCGCTCCACGAGCCCGACGCCCCAGCGCAGACCGTCGACGTGCCCCACCTCGACGCATCCCGGGTCGCGCAGCGTCTCGTCGATCAGCGGCCTGTGCCGGCTGCGCCGTCTTCCGGTTGACCGGCAGGTCGACCGCCTTGACCAGCGCCTCCGGACGCTCCTTCTTGTACGACTTGGCGAAGCCGGTCACCGCCCCGCCCATCGGCGCGGTGGCGCCGGCGTCGTCGTAGCCGTGGTACCCGCCCAGCCTGGTCCCGGTGACCAGGAACGGGCTGTCGTCGTACAGCCGCCGCATCGTCGCGTAGAGGGTCTTGACCCGCCGGCGCAGCGCCTCCTGCCAGGCCGGGAGGTCCAGGGCCTCGTGCGGACCCTCGTCGTCCAGGGCGGCCAGCCAGTAGACACCGGTCACCGGACCCTCGGCTCGCCAGTCCTCGACCGCCGACAGCAGGGCATCGCGTGGTCGTGCCGGGTCGAGCCCGAGCACGGTGACACCGGCCTTGGTCAGGCGGTCGACAAGTGCGTCTGCGACGCCGCCCTGGTCGCGCATCACGATCACCCGGGCACCCTCGCCCAGGGTGACGCCGGTGGGCAGGCACTGCCCGAGCGCGGGGCGCAGCACCGGCACGGGAACCCGCCGCGGCATCCGGTCGACGGCGTCGAGGTCGCCGGCGACGGTCGTCGGGTGCACCTGGGCCACGGCGCCGGCGACGCCGGCTTCCGGCGCGGCGACCGGCAGCTGCCACCGGGCTGCGATACCGGTCTTCTCCCGGACCCAGCCGATCACGTGCGCCAACGTCGGGAACTCCCGCAACGCCAGGTTGTCGTCCCGCTCCACCCCGAACCGCTCCCGCACCGCCGCGAACACCTCGGCCTGCTTGACCGTGTCCACCCCCAGATCGGCCTCCAGATCCAGATCCAGGTCCAACAGCTCCGGCGGGTACCCCGTCATCCCCGCCACGATCCCCACCACCGCATCGGTCACCTCATCGGCCACCGGAACCGGCGACGACCACAAGCGCGGGCTCCGACACCACCGGCGCAGCCGGGCCACCGGGCGCCACCGGCGGCCGCCGGCGCAGCCACCGGCGCCACCGGCTGGATACCGGTCTTGTCCCGGATCCAGCCGATCACGTGCGCCAACGTCGGGAACTCCCGCAACGCCAGGTTGTCGTCCCGCTCCACCCCGAACCGCTCCCGCACCGCCGCGAACACCTCGGCCTGCTTGACCGTGTCCACCCCCAGATCGGCCTCCAGGTCCAGATCCAGGTCCAACAGCTCCGGCGGGTACCCCGTCATCCCCGCCACGATCCCCACCACCGCATCGGTCACCTCATCGGCCACCGGAACCGGCGACCTCAGCACGGCTCCGGCACCACCGGCGCAGCCGCGGCCACCGGCGGCCACCGGCGCAGCAACCGGCGCCACCGGCTGGATACCGGTCTTGTCCCGGATCCAGCCGATCACGTGCGCCAACGTCGGGAACTCCCGCAACGCCAGGTTGTCGTCCCGCTCCACCCCGAACCGCTCCCGCACCGCCGCGAACACCTCGGCCTGCTTGACCGTGTCCACCCCCAGATCGGCCTCCAGGTCCAGATCCAGGTCCAACAGCTCCGGCGGGTACCCCGTCATCCCCGCCACGATCCCCACCACCGCATCGGTCACCTCATCGGCACCGGAACCGGCGACAGCACGACCTCCGGCACCACCGGCGCAGGCGCCACCGGCGCCGCCGGCGCCACCGGCGCAGCAACCGGCGCCACCGGCTGGATACCGGTCTTGTCCCGGATCCAGCCGATCACGTGCGCCAACGTCGGGAACTCCCGCAACGCCAGGTTGTCGTCCCGCTCCACCCCGAACCGCTCCCGCACCGCCGCGAACACCTCGGCCTGCTTGACCGTGTCCACCCCCAGATCGGCCTCCAGGTCCAGATCCAGGTCCAACAGCTCCGGCGGGTACCCCGTCATCCCCGCCACGATCCCCACCACCGCATCGGTCACCTCATCGGCCACCGGAACCGGCACGACCTCCGGCACCGGCTCCGGCACCACCGGCGGCGCGACGACCACGGGCGGCTCCGCCACGCGACGCAGGCCGGCGGCGCAGGCACCGGCGGCGCCGGCACGAGCGGCGAGACGCAGCGGCCACCGGCGCGGCCATCGGGGCGGCGTCGGTCGGCCGGTGCTGCCTCGTCGACGATCCGCAGCCGGCGGGTCGCTGTCTCCAGCCGGGCGCCGGGGCGGCCGCTGATGTCGTCGAGCCAGCGCTGCCAGCGCTGCGGGTCCACGATCCGGTAGGCGTAGCCCGAGCTCGCTCGGGGCGCGGCGTCGGCCGTCCGGCATGGGGGTGCGGCGCAACAGCGACATCGCGATCTGGGAGCCGAACCCGGCAGCCAGCCGCAGGGCGTACTCCACCGGGTAGGAGCCGCCGAGCGACAGGTTGAGGTCGCCGAGCTCCGGGTCGGGCTCCTTGAAGTTGGGCACCGGTGGCACGACGCCGGTCTCCAGCGCCTTGATGGCCACGATGTCCTCGATGCCCGCGCCCATGGCGTGGCCGGTGAACCCCTTGGTGTTGGTGATGACGACGGAGTCCGCCGCCGCGCCGAAGACGCTGCGCAGCGCGTTGATCTCCGCCGCCGCGCTCCCGCCGCGGGCCGGCGTGTAGGTCTCGTGCGAGACGAAGACCGTCGAGGCGGCGATCGCGCGCCGGTCGACGCCGCGGCTCTCGCCCTGGCGCACCAGCTGCTCCATGACCCCGGCGATGTGGTCGACGTCGAGCCGGGTGCCGTGGAAGGCGCTGTTGGCGAAGACCGAGCCGAGCACCTCGCAGATCGGCTGCAGCCCGCGCTCCCGAGCGGCCTCGGCGGACTCGACGACGAACGCTGCCGCACCCGTTCCGATGATCATTCCGTGCCGCCGGCGGTCGAACGGCGTCGCCGCGTCCTCGACGACGTCGTCGGTCGCCGCCGCCCCGGAGGCCAGGAAGCCGGAGGCCACCCACGGCAGCAGGTTGTCGCTGGTGGCGTCGTCGGCGGCGACCACGACGACCCGGCGGCACCGGCCGGCGCGGATCCAGTCCTCGGCCAGCCCCATCGCCTGGGTGGTGCTCGCGCACGCGGCGTTGACCTGGGTGTTCGGACCGCGCGCGCCGATGATCTCGGCGAACTGGGAGTGCCCCATCGACAGCGCCCGGAACAGGAACCGGCGGTCGAAGACGAACCGCTCGGTGTCGATCAGGTGGCGCAGCTCGGCGATCCGGCGGTCGACCTCGACCACGGCGGGCTCGTCGCCGCGCATCCGGGACCGGACGGCCTCGAGGGCGAGCAGCTGCTCGCGCCGGCCCTTGTCGGTGAAGTAGCCCTCCAGGTCCTCGGCGAAGGAGTCGAAGCCCGGGAAGGCGGAGGCGAAGATGACGCCGGTGTCGTCGCGCAGCGCGTCGGGCAGCCCCCATCGTTCGGGCAGCCGGGAGCCGAGGCTCGTCGTCTTGTAGCGCATGACCAGCGGGATGCCGGCGTCGCGCAGCGCGTCGAAGCCCGCGCCGAGGGCCAGCCGGGTCACCGTGTCGAGAGCCACGTCGCGGGCCGGGTCGATGCCGTACTGCGCGACCACGTCGAGCGGCGCGTGCCGGCCGGCCAGCTTCACGACGTCGGCCTCGTCGTCGATGGTCTCGAACGTCGGGTCGCCGGCCTCCCGCTTGACCAGGCGGGTGATGTTCATGTCGACCATCTGCTGGCGGAACCGGTGCGGGATCGTGTCGATGAACTGCTGCCCGTCCAGGATCCGCTGCAGGTTCTCGTCGTCGAAGACGTGCTCGACGCCGGGCAGCCCGAGAGCGGCGCCGGTGATGACGACCGGCTCGGCAGCCGCCCGCGGGCTCAGCTCGCCGCCGCCGGCCGGCGCCGGGAGGTTGCCGGCGTAGGCGCGCAGCCCCTGCTCCAGGACGTCGGAGAACATCCGGCCGAGCTCGGTGTAGGCATCAGTGCTCATGGGGGTCCTCGGGAGCTCGCTCACGGGTGGGGGCTGGACGACGACGGCGGCGGCTGGCACGACCGGCGCCGCCGGGATGTTCGCTCCGGGCGCCGGCGGGTAGCCGAGGCCGGCTGCCCACAGGCCGCAGAGCGCGGCGTTGAGGGACGGCACGTCACCGTTCTTCGGGTGGTTGGTGAACAGCGCGAGCACGTCGTCGTGGCTCGCCCCGAGCACGTCCTCCACGAAGCCGTGCAGTGCCTTCTTCGGGCCGACCTCGACGAAGACCCGCGCGCCGGCGTCGTACAGCGTGTGCAGGCCCCGCACGAACTGGACGGGCGACGCGACCTGGCGGCCCAGCATGTCGAGCATGGCCTCGGTGTCCGCGCCGGCCGGGTAGAAGTCGCCGGTGACGTTGGCGACGATCGGCAGCACGGGTGCGCGTACCTCGAGCCGGCGCAGCGCGACCTTCAGCGGCTCGCTGGCCGGCGCGACGATCGAGGTGTGGAACGCATGGCTGACCGGGATGCGCGCGACGCTGAGACCGGCCGCCTCCAGCGCACTGATCGCGGCAGCCACCGCGGCGGTGGCACCCCCGATGACGGCCTGGCTGTTGCTGTTGATGTTGGCGATGACGACGTTGCCGTCGACCGCCGCGACGATCCGCTCGACCTCGGCCAGCGGCCCGAAGACCGCCGCCATCGCTCCGTTGTCGGCCATCGACAGGCTCGCCATCTCGTGACCGCGAGCGCTGACCGCCTCGAGGGCGGAGTCGAAGGTGAGCGCACCGGCAGCCACCAGCGCGCCGTACTCACCCAGGCTGTGGCCCATCACCATGTCGGGCCGCACGCCGTAGGCGTTCAGCACCCGGGTCAGCGCCAGGTCGGTCGCCAGCACCGCGGGCTGGGTGATCTCGGTCTGCAGCAGCTGCTGCTCCAGCGCGCTGACCGCCGCCGGGTCGTCGGCGTCGATGAAGATGTACGACGACAGCGGCCGCCCCAGCAGCGGCGTCATGATGCGGTCGGCCTCGGCGAAGGTCTCGGCGACGATCGGCTCCGAGGCGCGCAGGCCCTTGAGCATGTTGACGTACTGCGAGCCCTGACCGGTGTACAGGAAGGCGACCTTGGGCGCGGCACCGCGGCCGACGAAGACTCCCTGGGCGCGCAGCATCTTCCACATCGCCGGTGCCCCGGAGGCGAAGGCGGCGAGCGCCTTGCCCGCCTTGGCGGCGAGGTCAGCGGCATCCGCGTGGTCGATGGCGACGCGCACCGCGGCACCGGCGATGGCCGGGTCGGGCGCGGCCGGCGGCGGGGTCCAGCCGGCCGCGGCGTCGGCCGCGACCCGTTCGAGCTGGGCGACCACGTCGGCGTCGTCCGTGCCCGCCGACGACCAGCGCCCCGCGCAGCGGCGGCCGCGGCACGGCACGCTGCGGCCGTCACGGTCGGCTTCGGCTACCTGCGCCGACGCGAACGTCCGGCGGGTCTCCTGCTCGCGGTGCTGGCCGGGGACGTACTCCTCCAGGACCGCGTGGAAGTTGGTGCCGCCGAAGCCGAAGGCGCTCACCCCGGCGCGGCGTACGCCGTCCGGCGACTGCGGCCACTCGCGCAGCTCGGTGTTGACCCGCAGCGGCGACTCGTCCCAGTCCAGCTTCGGGTTGGGGTCCACGAAGTGCAGGCTCGGCGGGAGCACCTTCTCGTGCAGCGCCATGACGGCCTTGAAGAACCCCGCTGCGCCGGCTGCGGCCTTGAGGTGCCCGATGTTGGACTTGACCGATCCGAGCGGCGATGGTGCCGGGTGCGGCGCCGGCCTTGACGAGCACCTCGGTGAGGCACCCGAGCTCGACGCCGTCACCGACGCCGGTGGAGGTGCCGTGCGCCTCCACCAGGCCCATCGTCGAGGGGTCGAGGCCCGCGTTCGCCCAGGCCCGCTCGACGGACAGCCGCTGACCGACCGGGTTGGGTGCGGTGATGCCCTTGCCCTTGCCGTCGCTGGAGCCGCCGAGGCCGAGCAGGACGGCGTAGATCCGGTTCCCGTCGCGCTCGGCGTCGGCGAGCCGCTTGAGCACGAACAGTGCCGCACCCTCGCCCATGACGAACCCGTCGGCGCCGGCGTCGAAGGGCCGGGTGCCGGTCGCCGACAGCGCCCCGATCTTGCAGAACTTCACGAACGCGTTGACGCCCATGTTGCGGTCGACACCGCCGGTGACCACGGCGTCGTACTGGTGGTCGCCGAGGCCCTGCACCGCCGACGCCATCGCGGCGAGGGCGGAGGCGCAGGCCGCGTCGGTGGTGAAGTTGGGTCCGCGGAAGTTGAACAGGTTGGCGACCCGGCCGGCCATCACGTTGGCCAGCTCGCCGGGCATCGTGTCCTCGGTGATCTCCGGGAAGGCGTCGCCCCACTGCTGGTGCCACTGCTCGAGGACCGCCGCGCGCACCTCTCCCGGCAGCGACGCGAACGACAGGCACCCGGCCGAGGTCCCTGGCGAGCTCCGGGAACTGGATCCGCATGGTCGTCTGGTAGTGCTTCTCGCCACCGAGCGCGTTGCCCAGGATCACGGCGACCCGCTCCGGGTCGACGTCCCACTCCGGCCAGCCGGCGTCCACGAGCGCGGCTCGGGCCGCCGACACGGCCCACTGCTGCCCGACATCCATCTGGTCGGCGACCTTCGGCGGCAGGGGCAGGCGCCACTCCCGCGGCTCCCAGACGAACTCCCGCACCCAGCCGCCGATCCGGCTGTAGGTCTTGTCGGGCGCCGCCGGGGTCCGGGTCGTAGTACAGGTCCGGGTCCCAGCGCTCGGGGGGCACGTCGGTGATGCCGTACCGGCCCTCCCGGATGTCGCTCCAGAACTGCGGGCCGGTCGGCGCGTTCGGCATGATCGCGGAGATCCCGACGACGGCGATCGGCGGGCTGGTGAGCTCGGTCATGACAGACCCTTCGGGTGGATCAAGAGGTGACGCGGTCGTAGATCACGTCGGCCACGGCGTCCATGTCGGAGACCAGGCCGGACTGGGCGGCGTGCACCGCTGCCCAGGGGAGGGCGGCGACCAGCGCGGCCGACGCGGCGGCGTCCGCGGCGCCGCACACCCAGCGCAGAGCCTTGCTCGGCAACCGTCAGCGCCGCCTCGCGGGCGAAGACGCGGCTCATGGCTGCCAGGGCATCGGCGTCGTAGCTTCGGTCGGCCTTCTCCACCAGCCGCCCCTCGGCGGCCGCGACGGCTCGACGTACCAGCGCCGCGGCGCCCTCGGCGTCGGCCACCAGCGCTCCCAGCCGCAGCAGGACGTGCTGGTTGCGGGTGAGCCGGCTGGTGCGGCAGGTCTCGAAGACCGTCGCCAGGCAGTCGAGCCCGAGCGCCGCGACGTCGGCGCCGACCGAGGGGTGCGTGGCGTGCAGTGCGCGCACCGCACGGCGCGGCCTCGGTGAAGTAGGTGCCACGGGACTTGAGGTGCTCCTGCCAGCGGTCCCGGGCGATGGTCATCTCGAGGATCTCGGAGGTGCCCTCGTAGATCGTGGTGATGCGCACGTCGCGCCGGATCTTCTCGACGATGTACGGCCGGGTGTACCCGTAGCCGCCGTGCGCCTGGATCGCAGCATCGGCCGCGGCGAGCCCGGCCTCGCTGGCGAGGTACTTGGCGATGGCGCCCTCGGTGTTCAGCGCACCATCGGCTCCGGAACCGGCGTCCAGGCTGGTCGCGGTCTCCTCGACGAACGCCCGCGCTGCTTCCAGGCGCACCACGTGCGGCACGATCAGCTTGTGGGTGTAGCCCTGCTTCTCGCTCAGCGGGGCTCCGCCCTGCTCGCGCTGGGTGGAGTAGCTGATCGCCCGGTCCATCGCCTCACGACCGCAGCCGAGGCCGAACGCCGCGACCATCACCCGGGTGTAGCCGAAGACCTGCTGGGCCTGCACCAGCCCGAGCCCCTCGACGCCACTCACGAGGTTCTCGACCGGCACCGTCACGTCGTCGAGGAACAGCCCGGCGGTGTCCGACAGCCGGATGCCGTGCTTGTCCTCCTTCGGCGCGACCGAGAAGCCGTCTGCACCCTTCTCCACGATGAACCACGACGGCCCGCCCGGAGCCATCGCGAGGATCGTGTAGGCGTCGGCGATCGTGCCGTTGCTGATCCACTGCTTGCGTCCCGTGATGCGGTAGCCGGTGACCTGGCCGTCGGTGGTGACGGGCGTGGCGGTGGTGGTCAGCGCGCCGAGGTCGCTGCCGGCCTCCGGCTCGGTCGCCCCGTAGGCGAACAGGATGCCCTCGTTCGCGATGCGCCCCAGCCACTCCTTCTTCTGGTCTGCGGTGCCGCCCATCAGGATGGGGTCGCTGCCGAGGAAGGTCGCGAACGCCGAGGTCGCGAGCCCGAGGTCGATGCGGGCCATCCGCTCGCACACCCGGTAGGAGTCGAACGCACCGCCGCCGAGGCCGCCGTACTCCTCAGGGACGAACACCAGCTGCACGCCGAGCGCCTCGCTGCACATGGCGCGCACGGTGTCCTCGGGGCAGAGGTCCTCGTGGTCGAGGTCGAGCATCCGGCTCTCGGGCAGCTCGGCGGTGACGAAGTCGTCGAGCGCCTCGAGCATCAGGTCGAGGGTGCCCAGGTCGAGGCCGCCACCGGCGACGTGACCGGCCTGCTCGGAGGGAGTGGTCATGGCAGGAGTCCTTCCACCGGCGAGCTGATGGTGTCTGCGACGCGCATGGAGCGCAGCAGCACCTCGGAGACGTCCAGGACCTCGATGGCCTCGGACGCCTGTCCCTGCTGCTGACGGAGGTTCATGCCGTCGGTCAGCATCACGATGCAGAACGGGCAGGCCGCGGTGACGATGTCGGGCTGCAGCGACAGCGCCTCGTCGGTGCGGTTCTCGTTGATCCGCTGTCCCGATCGTCTCGTCCATCCACATCCGCGCACCGCCGGCGCCGCAGCAGAAGGACCGCTCCTGGGTCGCGCGGCATCTCGGCGACGCGAGCTCCCGGGATGCTGCCGAGGATGTCGCGGGGCGGCGCGAAGACCCGGTTGTGCCGGCCGAGGTAGCAGGGGTCGTGGTAGGTGATCGCCGCGTCGACGGGCACGACCGGGCGGATCGCGCCGTCGGCCACCAGCTTGGCCAGCAGCTGGGTGTGGTGGACGACCTCGTAGTGCCCGCCGAGCTGGGGGTACTCGTTGGCGAGGGTGTTGAAGCAGTGGGCGCAGGTCGCGACGATGGTGCGCGCGCCCGACGCTGTTGAGGGTCTCGACGTTCTGCTGGGCGAGCATCTGGAAGAGGAACTCGTGCCCCAGCCTGCGAGCCGGGTCCCCGGTGCACGTCTCGGCCTCGCCGAGCACCATGAACGACACCCCGGCGTCGTGCAGCAGCTGGGCCACGGCCCGGCTGGTGCGCTGCGCCTTGTCGTCCAGGGCTCCGGCGCAGCCGACCCAGAAGAGGTACTCGACGTCGTCAGGGATGCGCTCGGCGCCGTCGGCCCCGACGACCGGCACCTCGAACGGCAGGTCGGCCGCCCACTCCATCCGGGCACCCGACCCGAGACCCCACGGGTCGCCGGCATGCTCGAGGTTGACGAGCATCGGGTTGGCCGCCTCGGGGAACTGGCCTTCGACCAGCACCTGGCAGCGGCGCATGTCGACGATGTGGTCGATGTGCTCGATGTCGACCGGGCACTGCTCCACGCAGGCTCCGCACGTCGTGCACGACCACAGCACGTCGGGGTCGATGACGCCGCCCTCGGCGAGCGCGCCGACGAGCGGCCGCTCCGCCTCCGCCCGCTCCGCCTCGGTGAGGTCGGCTCGCTCCTGCTCGGAACCGGCCAGCAGGTACGGCGCCTTCGCCAGCGCGTGGTCCCGCAGGTTCATGATCAGCAGCTTGGGAGACAGCGGCTTGTCGGTGTTCCACGCCGGGCACTGCGACTGGCAGCGGCCGCACTCGGTGCAGGTCGCGAAGTCGAGCAGCCCCTTCCAGGTGAAGTCCTCGACCTTGCCCCGGCCCATCAGGTCGGTCTCGCCGGGGTCCTCGAAGTCGACCGGCTTGCCGTCGGAGTGCACGGGCAGCAGCGCGCCGAGTGCCCGGGGTCGACGCGAGAACGCGACGTTGAAGACGGCGGTGATGATGTGCAGGTGCTTGCTGTGCACGACGAGCACCAGGAAGGTCAGGATGATCCCCAGGGCGAGCAGGATGCCCACCGTCTCGATGACCTCGTTGGCGTCCTTGCCGAGCGGCTCCAGCAGCCCGGCGACCCAGTCCGAGGCGAAGGCTCCGTGCGGGAACGGGAACACTCCTGCGTTGACCTGCGCGCCGCGGTAGAGCAGCAGGCTCCACACCACGTTGAAGATCATGAACAGCACGAGCCAGGCCATGTCGAGGTGCGAGCCGAAGAACCGGGACCGTCGGCCCTCACGCTGCGGCGAGTGCACCAGGCGGATGACCGCGAAGATCACCACCGAGACCAGCACGAGCACGACGACGGTGTCCTCGAGGAAGCCCAGCCACGCGGCGGTCCCGATGAACGGGAGGTGGAAGTCCCGGTCGAACAGTGCCCCGTAGGACTCCAGGACGGTCAGCATGAGCAGCAGGAAGCCCCAGAACGCGAGCACGTGCGCGATGCCCGGGACGGTCCACTTCAGCAGCTTCCGCTGGAGCAGCACCTCGACGACCTCGGCGCGGACGCGTGCTCCGGCACCGGAGGTCCGACCGGGCTCGACCGGCTGGCCGCTCCGACCGAGCCGGACCAGGGTCAGCACCCGGCGTCCGGCCAGCCAGAAGGCGACCGCCGTCATCAGCAGGCCGACGGCCAGCCGCACGGTCACGGGTCCTCGCTCGGGCCGGCGGGGCTGCCGGCCGTCAGGGTCGAGCGCTTCTCGATCTCGGCGACGAGCGCCGGCAGCACGGTGTGCAGGTCACCGACGACACCGAAGTCGGCGATCGCGAAGATGGGTGCCTTCGGGTCCTTGTTGACCGCGACGATCGTGCGGGAGCCCTGCATCCCGGCCCGGTGCTGGATCGCACCCGAGATGCCGCTGGCGAGGTAGAGCTGGGGTGCGACGGTCTTCCCGGTCTGGCCGATCTGGTAGTCGCGGCCGTACCACTCCAGGTCGGTGGCGGCGCGCGAGGCCGCGACGGCTCCGCCGAGGGCGTCGGCGACCTTCTCGGCGAGGTGGAAGGCCTCGGCCGACCCCATGCCCCGGCCGCCGGCGACGACCACCTGCGCGTCGGCGAGGTCGGGCCGCCCGGTGCTCGTCTTGGCGGTCCGGCTGGTGACGCGGGCCGCTCGGGCGCCGTCGGTGAACGTCACCGACACGGGCGTGACCACCGGTTGCGTCGGCGCCGGCTGCGCGGCCACCGCGTTCGGCCGGACAGCGATGATCGGCGTGCCACGCACGACCTGGCTGGTCGCGGTCCAGGCGCCGGCGAACACCGACTGGGTGACCAGCGGGCCTCCGTCGCCGGGCTCGACGTCGACGGCGTCGGTGACGATGCCGGAGTCGAGCCGGACGGCGGCCCGAGCCGCGACCTCCTTGCCCTCCGGCCCGGAGGTGACGAGCACGGCGGCCGGCGCCGACTGGCGCACCGCGGCGACGAGCGCGTCGACCTTCGGGCAGCACGAGGTAGTCGTCGAGCTCGGCGCCCTCGACGGCGTACACCGTCGTCGCGCCGTACTCGCCGAGCGTGGCGGTGGTGGCGTCGTCCAACGGCCCGCAGACGAGCGCGGCGGGCTCGCCGAGCCGTCGGGCCAGGGTCAGCAGCTCGAGAGTGGCCTTCCGGATCGAACCGTCAGCTCGCTCGACGAGGACCAGGACCTCGGTCACGGGATGCTCCTTCGTTAGGCGGTGCGGACGTGCTGGGGTGCCGGCCCGTGGGCCGGGGTCAGGTCAGAGCAGCTGCCGAGCCACCAGGAAGTCGGCGAGGGCCACGGCGCCGTCCCCGTCGTCGACGACGACGGTGCCGGCCTGCCGCGGCGGCTTGGGTGCGGCACTCCGGACGGCGGTGGCAGCCGCACCGACCTGGGTGGCGGACAGCCCGAGGTCGGCCAGCGACCAGGTGGTGACGGGCTTCTTCTTGCCGGCCATGATCGCCCGGAAGGCGGGGTAGCGCGCCTCCGGCGTCTGGTCGGTGACCGAGACCAGAGCGGGCAGGGCGGCGACGACCTCCAGCGTCTCGCCGTCGGACGCGCGCACGGTGCTCACCGAGCCGTCGGCCACCTCGAGACTCGCGGCGAAGGTGAGCTGCGGAACGCCGAGGCGTTCGGCGACCATGGCGGGCACCACGGACATCTCGGCGTCGGTGGACGCCATCCCGCACAGCACGAGGTCGAAGCCGATGCGTTCGAGGGCGGTCGCGAGCACGAGGGACGTGGCGAGCGCGTCCGACCCGTGCAGGGCGTCGTCCTGGACGTGCACGGCGTCGTCGCCGCCCATGGCCAGCGCCTTGCGCAGCCCGTCCACGGCCTTGGCCGGCCCCATCGTGAGGTAGGTGATGGTTGCGGCGACACCCTTCTCGACCAGCGTCACCGCTTGCTCGACGGCGTACTCGTCGAGCTCGGAGAGCCGTCCGTCGACCGTGCTGCGGTCGAGGGTGAGGTCCTCGGCGTAGCGCCAGGAGGCGGTGGGCTCGGGGACATGCTTGACCAGCACGACGATCTTCATGGGATGCGGCTCCGCTCGTCCTGTTCCTTATTACTCCTAGGGCGACGCTAGGCGCGCCCACCGGCCGGGACAGGAGTCAGACGGCCCGGCCTGGCGGGACCTTTGCGGGGGTTGCGCCGAGGACACCGGGCGCCGGTGGCACGCCACGGTCGCAGGCGGGCGACAAGTGCGAGGGACTCGGACTAGCGTCGGGAGCCGACGGGGATCTGACTCATGGAGGTCCGCGTGACGACACAGGGAAGCTTCTCCGTCACCATCCAGGCGCCACCTGAGGTGGTGTGGCCCTGGGTCAGCCAGCTGGACAGACATGCCGAATGGTCACCGAAGCCCTACCGCGTCGAGCTCGTTTCCGGTGAGCCCGACGCGGTGGGCAGCCGGTACCGCTCGGTGGGCTGGATCCCCGGCGACAAGGACCACGCGAACGACGTCGAGATCATCGACGTGGTGCCGCTGGAGCGGTTCGCCCTTCGCGCCGACGAGGCGCAGGGGTCGTTCCAGAGCACCTACACGCTGCGCAGAACCGGCGACGCCACCGAGGTCACCTTCCGGCTGGTGTTCCCGCCGATGAAGGGAATCAGCGCGGTACTGGTTCCGGTGCTGTTTCCGCTGGTGGGCAAGCCCGACATCCGCAAACGGATGAACCTGTTGAAGAACAAGGTCGAAGCCGGCACGAGCTGAGGGCAGAGGCTGGCGCCCGAGTCGGGTGACGGCCAACCCGGCGACGCATTTCTTCCCGAACTACTACACCGACCAGTCCGGCTCGTCGCTGCAGCTGTACATCGCCGCAACGGCAGCCTGCCCGGCGCTCCCGCCGGGCGGTCTCACGCCACCGGACGGTCGGTCGGCCTGGCTCAGTCCGGTTCAACCGGATCGTGGCCCACTGAGTAGCTCACCACCGAAGCACCGTTTCCGACCCCGACCACCACACTGGACACAGGCGGCGGACGAGTCGGCCTGTAAGCCGGGAACAGGCGTCTGTCCGGTGATCATGCCGCTGACCTGCAGTTATGTCGCCGACGGGAACCTCTGGGCCGTCTCTGGGCCGTCACAGCCGGGAGCGCCCGTGGTGTGGGAAGACGCCGAGGTGGTCGAGAAGAAGATCCACGGCCACGGCGGAAAGACGCGCATCGTGTGGCTGGGCGACCCCAGCTAACAGGGGTACGGCCGCATCCGCGACGGCTGCGACCGCGCCCTTGTCGGAATCCCATCCACGGGGTCACCATGGGGACGCGCCCCTTCGGTGCAGGCCGCACCGGGCGGGGGCACGGACCCTGCGGCCGGACACCGCGTGGGAGCCCCTATCGCGGCGCGCTAACGGCGCCCCTGATCTCGACGGTCGGGGGCGCTGTCGGCCCGGGTCCCGGTCGCGGCCACCACCGCCTGGGACACCAATGGCCCGGCCCATCGGCGCTGCAAGAGCGGACGATCGCCGTCACCTCTTTACGGTTAGCGTCGCCTAGCCTGGCCCGTAAGAGGTGAACACCGACTCGGCCTGCAAATCGGAGGAGAAGCGGCATGACCAAGCGGGACGATGACGCGGCCGAGCTACATGCCTGGGCCTACGACAAGTGGATCTTGCGCCACCGCTGAGGAACGAACAACGCTGGGCCCTGGGGCGACTCATCAACGCGGCGATCCGCGGAATGGAACTTCGAGGCGAGTCTCTCGACGACGGAGTCCGCACTGCGGAGAAACGTAACGTCGCCTGCGTCGCGCCTGGAGACGACGAAGCCACCTGAGCCATCCGGAGTAACGCGGTTCGACCGACGGCGCCTCCCTCCATACCAGTGATCGAGATCATCGGCGACCAGTTAGCCCTCGATCAGCACACTTGTCTGGGGTGACCCGAGGGTCGAATGATGCAGATCAACGAGCGACTAGCCCAGGGTAGCGACGGCTCTCCGACCTGCTCGCGGATCTTCACCGACCATCAGTGACGTCGTATCAGGACATCCACCTGAGTCCGCTGACGTCTCCCTACCGCCGGACTTTGCCCCTCAGCCCGGTGGCCGGTGTCTTGTGTCGCTCGGTACCGGCTCCGCCCTGTGATGGTCCTGTCGATCGTTAAGGGGTCGCCGCGCCGAGTTCTGCTAGCGAGGCGTGGTGGTCCTGACGCGCGACGTAGCACCTGACGAAGCGAATGGCGTCGGGCTCGCTGCGACCCCTCGGCGATCCTTTGTTTGATGTTGGCCTGGGCGTCTTGGCAGTAGCGCAGGCGGCTCACGGTGATCAAGAGAAGGGCGCTGTTCGGGTCCCGGTCGCCGACAGGGTTGCGCCGGGGTCAGTTGGTCTTGCCGCTGCTGGCGGGGGTGGGCTGGCTGCGCAGAGTGCGGCGAGAGTGGCCTGGCAGGGCAGCCGTCAGGGTTGCCACCGGCGGTGATCAGGAGTTGCGCGGCGTGGTCCGGTCGGACACCGAGAAGCGCGGTGCGGGCGCAGCGACAGCCAGGAGCGGGTGCTTCCCTTCACTCGCGTGGCGCGAGCTGGGTCAGTCGTCCATCGGCTCGAAGTTCCGGTCGAGCACCCAGTCGGCGGTCTGCGTGGCGATCTTGCTGCCGACCTCGACCGATGTCCGGTAGTGGATGCCGGCCCAGACCCGCCCGTTCCCGACGTCTTGACCCAGCTCACGCACCGTGTCGAAGTGGCGGGGGTGCAGGCCGGTCACGCTTGGCACGGTGTAGTCGATCCGGTTGGTGCCGAGGAAGCGCGCAATCGCATATCCACCGGCCGGGGTCTGGCAGCCGTGAGCGCTGGGGTATTCCGGATGGTTGGGCGTCGGGATCAGCGGTGACCACGTGGGGTCACCGACGGTCGCGTCGTTGCCGTCTGTCTGCCCCGGCGCGGATCGCTGTCACCGGCCGCCAGAACGCGTAGTGGTACTTGGCGTCGAAGCAGGCCATCGCTGCGTCGGCCACTGTCACCGTGGCCATGGCCATGAACCGGGTCGCGTCGGCGATGTCCAACGTGTGCTGGGCGATGACCCCGCGGAAGGCCGCGTGCATCTGCTGCACCGGCGGCTCGGCCCAGAACCTCGCGGTCTCGGTCTGCTCGGGGGTGCGGGTGGTGCTGGCGCTGGAGCCGAGCGACTTGACCTCGTTGTAGTCCCGCGCCCATCGCTTGCTGCCGAGAAGCGGCGGACCGCTGGGGCGGAACTGGTCGGTGCTGTCCAGGGCGAACGGCCGCATGTGCCCCAGGTAGGTGCCGAGCGGCTGGGCCGGCGGGGGCGCCGTCGGGAGCCAGACGCCGGGCACAGGCGGCTCGGGAGGGGTGTAGGGGTATGCCGTGGAGCGGTAGTCGTCGTCGGCGCGCAGCGCGATCAGGGCCGACGCCACCCGTTCGCCGAGCGCGACGCCGTGGGTCTTGGACTGGCCGTCCGGGAGGGTCGCCAGCGACGCGGTGAAGGCCGGGTCGATGATGGTGGCCTGTTGGTTCGGCAGGAAGTGCACCAGCACGCGGTGAGCCGCGGCGGCCACCGCCGCCTCGGGCGAGGCGTCGGCGGCCGCGTTGTCGGTGATGGCGAACGGCCGGTGGTCGCCGGTGACCGCCATCACGGCGTCGTACTCGGCGATCCCGACGTAGGCGAAGAGCACGACGCCTTCGGACGGGCTCTGCGCGGCCGCGGTCCAGGCCCTGCTGGCCGTGTCGTCCCAGGACATGACGTAGGCGTCAGGGGCGCCGTTGTCGTGACCGGACGTGTGCGCTGAGACGCCGACGCTGCCGACACCACAGACGGCGATGGTCACGCCGATGGTGGTCACCGCCGCGAGGGCGACGAAAGTTCGCTTCATGGTGCACCCGCTTCCGAGGCGGATAGCAGCCGGCGAAACGCCGGCCGTCACAGACCCGCCCTCCAGCAGAGTGCATTGCATAGGCGTCCCAGCACACTCGCAGAACGGCGTATTGCCCTAGCGACCCGCCGGGATTACCTTCTTCGCCTGGCTCAGCCGAACGCTCACCAGTCACCCCGGGCCGAGGAAGCGGGCGGAGCCGACGCGATGGGCAGGCTCGTGGAGCGCGCAGGTGATCGGGCGAGATGACAACGGAACGACCGAGCGGCAGCGCCAGGCTCTTGGAGTCGTTGACCGACGGACGCCGTCGTTCGAAAACGGCACTGCCAAGCACTAGTGCGGCAGGCGATTGGGTGACGGTCATTCGGTGCGGCGGCTGGTGCCCGTGTCGAGATGTCGGCAGCTCAAGCCACGTCAAGAAATGCATGGACACGAGCCAGGGCCTCGGTCCGGCTCTGCACGCCGAGGCGGAGGAAGACGTTCTCGAGGTGTTTCCGCACTGTCGCCTCGGAGAGTCCGAGCGTGCGAGCGATCTGCGCGTTACCTGCGCCCTTCGCCACCTGGCGCAACACCTCCCATTGTCGTGGCGTCAGGTTCGGCACGCCACGAAGCTCCCGGTCCCGGCGGGTGTGCAGCTCCGCGATGTGCGGGCGCGCCAGGGCGAGCATCGCCTTCTCTCGCTCGGAGAAGTCCGGGCTACCCACACCGCGGAAGAGCAGCAGGCGTCGGTCGGTGCCTCCCAGCGGCGTCATCGGGACCAGAACCTCGTCCTTCAGCCCCATCGCGGCATACGCCGAACCCATCGGCGTGCTTGCCCAGGCGCGGGGGCTCCACATCTCCGCCTGATGAAGCAGCGTGGAGTAGTCGCCGGTGGTCAGCGGGCCGGCGCAGCCGTCCTCTTCCCAGAACTCCTGCCAGAACAGCTGTACGTACTCGTCGGTCCCGTCGACCGAGTCCTCGCGCTGTACGCCCTCGTCGGTCACGAACAGCAGCCTGAGTCGTCGTTCGGCGACGTCCATCAACTGGAAGGTGATGTCGTCGCAAGGGATCAGCTCGCGCAGGCCGGTGAGCACATCGGCATAGAAGATGTCATCGTCGGCGGCCGGCTGACACCGCTCGAACACGCCGAGCAAGGCGCGGATGTCGGTATCGGTCATGACCCAGTGACCCGTCACGGCGCTGCCTCCGGTCCGTCGGGACCACCAGGCTAGAGCTACCGTGCCGTCCGGGGCATACGCGTTAGCGCGTACGTCGATCCTCCAGCGCCGAGCCGAGCTGACAACACCGGCTATCCGGAACAAGTCAAGAAAGGCGAGAGGTCTGATCGGTCGCGACAGAGCCTCGTCAATACGGCATTCCGCGCATGGCGAGCGACGCCGGCCCGGCGCATGGTCGAGGGGTGGGGCAGGTCGCGAGGAGATCGACGCCCGGTGCGGTGCTCGCGCTGGGCGCGCTCCTGCTCGTCCCGGTACTGGCGTACGTCGGCGTGCCGCCAGGCAGCGGGTCCGCGCGCCGCGACGCCGTGCCCGCCCAGTGCCCGAGCCCCGCCGATGACGCCGTACCCGCCGGGCAGACGTACCTGGACCACTTGGGCGATACGCGCCCCCGCCCGGTCCACACCCCGGTCGCATCGCAGGCGCGCCTGACGGTCAACAAGGTGCTTGCCTACTACCGGGGCACCGGGCTGCGTGACCGCGGGCAAGAGCTCACTGCCGGGGCCTCCTGCACGGTGGGTGTTGCGAGGGACCCAGCGGCCGAGCGCGCGGTGGCGGTCTACCGCGCCGGCCTGAGGCAGCAGGCCGACGCGCTGGTGCTGCAGCTCGAGCGGCTGGCCGCCTCGGTCAAGGCCGGCGACCGGAGGCGCGCCCGGTCGCTCTACGACACGGCCCTGGGGCGCTGGGAGCGGGTCCGCCCCGCGGCGGCGCCGGCCACCGACCTCGACGCCCGGATCGGCTGGCGCCGGATCGGGCGGCAACTGCACGGCGACGGCGAGGTGGCGGACCTGGCGCCGGTCGTCGACCGTCTGGTCGGTGATGCCCGTGACGTGCAGGCCCGTGTGACTACCGTCCCGATGTCGGTCGTGTCGATCGGCCGCGGCGCCAAGGAGACGTTCGACGACGGCCCGGCCGATGCCGCCGTGCTGCGCGCGAAGGTCGCCAGCGCCCGGACGGCGTACGACGGGGTGCGCGCCCTGGTCTCCGACCCCGCCCTGGTGACCCGCCTCGACACCGCGTTCACGGTGATGCGGCAGGCGCTCGTGGCTGGCACGTCCGGACGTCGTGAGCTCACCCGGGTGGCGGACGCCCTCGCCGCCGCCCTGTCGAACCTCGCCGCGGCGGTGTGACTCCGGTGTCCGCAGCTGCCCGGGTGAGCCGGCGTCGGCTGCTCGTCGGAGGAGGTGCGCTCGGCGCCGTCGGGCTGGTCGGCGCGGCCGGGCGCCTTGCTCCGAAAGCTGCGACACATGAGGTGGACGCTGCGAGCCTTACGCTGGTCGGGTTCCACGGCCCGCACCAGGCGGGCATCGCGACCCCCATGCAGCAGCACCTGCACTTCGCCGCGTTCGACGTCACCACCCGCGACCTCGCCGAGCTGGTCACGCTGCTGCAGGACTGGACGGCCGCCGCCCGCGCGATGACTGCCGGCCGACCCGTCGGCGGTGCCGGCCCCGAGCCGGCTCGCACCGCCGTCCGACACCGGCGAGACCCTCGGCCTGCCCGCCGCCCGACTCACGATCACACTCGGCCTCGGGCCGTCGCTGTTCGATGACCGGTTCGGCCTGACGGACCGGTCGCCGGCCCCGCTCGCCGGCCTGCCGGCCTATCCGGGAGACACTCTCGACCCGGCGCGCTGCGGCGGTGACCTCGCGATCCAGGCCTGTTCGGACGACCTGCAGGTTGCCGTGCACGCGGTGCGCAACCTGAGCCGGATCGCGACCGGGCGGGCGGCGGTCCGCTGGGCCCAGGTGGGCTTCGGCAAAGAGTCAGCCACCGACACGGCCGGCCCGACCCCGCGCAACCTGTTCGGCTTCAAGGACGGCACCGCGAACATCCGCGGCGACGACGCCGACGCGCAGGCCGAGCACGTGTGGGCGCATCGGGCCGACGGCAGCGCCTGGATGGCCGGCGGCTCCTACCTGGTGGCGCGGCGGATCAGGATGGCGGTCGAGGCCTGGGACCGGACGTCGCTGGAGGACCAGGAGCGAGCGGTCGGGCGCACCAAGAGCGTCGGCGCCCCGCTGGGTGCCGCGCGCGAGCACGACCGGGTGCAACCGGACCAGCTCCCCACGGGCTCGCATGTCCGGCTTGCGCACCCGTCGCTGCACGAGGGTGCGCGGATGCTGCGTCGCGGCTTCAGCTTCGTCGACGGCGCAGACGAGGTGGGCCACCTCGACGCCGGCCTGTTCTTCCTGGCTTACCAGCGGGACCCGCGGCGCGCCTTCGTCCCTGTCCAGGCCGAGCTGTCCCGGCGCGACGCGATGAGCAGGTACCTGCGACACACCGGATCATCGCTCTGGGCGGTGCCGCCGGGCGTCGGCCCCAACGGCTGGTGGGGCGAGACCCTACTCGACTGACCAACGTGCCTGGCGGCCCGACCGGTGCGACCCGGACCCGCGCGGTGAAGCCCCCAGCGTCGTTGTGTGCTTCTCCTACCTGCGAAACGGCACCGGACCGGGGAGCCTTCGCAGAGCCGCCGATCGGCATGTACGACGTCAGATGGACGCGGGCAGCTATCCCCAGAGCGGCGAACATAGCCGATGCTCCTGCTGTCAATCGGCGGCCTTTGCTGCAGCGCCGCGAGGACCTCGCGCGCGATGTAACGCCTTGATGCACCGGACCGCTTCGATCTCGGTCTTGCCTTCGCTGACACGGCGCTGGAGATAGGCGCGGGTGCCGGCGTCGTTGGCGAGGCGGACCATTGTGATCCGCCATAACGCCGAGTTGAGTTGGCGGTCGCCGCCGCGGTTCAGCCGATGACGTCTCGTCTTGCCGCTGCTCGCGGGTATCGGGTTCGCGCCGGCCAAGGTGGCGAAGTCCCGTTCGTTACGCGACCGGTGTGGGTTGTCGCCAGCGCTGACCAGGATGGTGGACGCGGTGTCCGGGCCCACGCCCGCACCCGACATCGAGCACGTTCTCACCCGCCACGAGTCCCGCCGCGCGCAGCAGGACCGCGCGGTCCCCTTGTCTGGCGCGTTCGAACCTGTCGGCGAGCGCCGCCCAGCTCTCCCCTTCCGGGCCGTCCCAAGCCTGTCGCATCACTTCATTCGCCACGTCGGCCATGCGCGCCCACGCTAATCACGGTATGCACCGGGGCGTAGCGGACGTGCAGATCTTTTCTCCGAGTGGAGGGGGTTCCGTCATATGTCATCGACCGATCGATCTTCGCGACCGCACGAACAGTCCGGGCTCCTAAGCGTCGCCTAGGGACCCTTGCTCGTGACGTACACCAAGGTGGCGCAGCCGATGCTGCCGTGCCCGTCCTCCGCGGGCCCGCGCGGTCACCGACCCTGCCTCATTCCCCGCGGGCACCAGCCGATGCCCGGACTCTCCGGACACCGCCGGAACAAAGAACGCGACCCCGTCGAGCGATCGACGGGGCCAGCGCCTGAACCTCGCCCTAGATCCTCCATTGCGCTGCGACAAGACTGGGCCGAGATCCGGCTTTCACCATCCTCCCCAGCACCAGGGTTGTCCAGGCAACCTCAGGTAACGAGCCCGAGGTAAGTCGCGCGTTCCTCCTCACGAGCGCTCCCGTCGTCAGCCAGGGACGACCGCGGAGGACGTCGTCGCTGGCAAGACCGGATCTCAAGAATCGGAGCAGCTGCGGGGCCTGCAGCTCCGACTGAGGGCCTCACCGCGCCGCTGATGCCTGGCTCTTGCGCTGCCCCCCGTGCTGGAGCAGGGTCGGTGTGCGGACCTTGACGCACCTCGGAGGTCGAGATGAACCAGACCAGGACACTCCCGATCCAGGTCCATCTAGTAGAGCGGGAGGTGGACACCACCGCAGACGTCACGCTGAGCCTGGAGTCGGGTGTCCAGGTACGAGGGCACGGCGCCGCCCACCGGCACCCCCGGGACGGCGACGTACCGGCGATCGGCGATGAGCTGGCGACGGCGCGGGCGCTATCCGAGCTGTCTCACCGGCTCGTCGAGATCGCGTCCGAGACGATCAGCCGGCGCGAGCAGCGCAGCGTGCACCTGACCGGATGATCGCGCCGGCCGAAAGGACGTGACTGGTACCCGCGGGATTCTGACTCCGATCGTGCGCCACCGACCGGCGGTCCGGCCCGAGACATGGCAACAGACGTGCTGCCGCACTGACGCGTGACGGGGCTGCCGACATCGAGTGCTGCCGCCCTCACGCGGCGAGCCGGTCCTCCGCGCCGGCGAACAGAACCCGTCACCATGAACGCTCCGATCTCAGCGGGACGTCACTCGTCCCAGGTGCAGAGGGTCGCGCAAGAAGACGGGAAGCGCTCATGGCCACTGTGCAGGTCTCTTCAATGCAGCGGGGGAGCGCAAGCATGCGGAGCCTTCGTGTCCAAGCGAGAAGCTCGGTCAGCCTGACGGCATCGGTCAGCCGGGCGGCAAGGCCGGGCCGCTCTGCCCGTCACACCAGCTGGGCAAGCCGGGCTAATCCAGGGCCGGTGTGAGTCGCCAGACGGTCGCGCGCATCGTCCAGGGCTGCGGATCGGGGATGTCCGGGCGGGATCCGCGCCGGGTTGAGCGCGACCCGGTCCGACCAGTCCTTGATGTCCGGGCTCGGCCGCGAACGAGAGGGCGGCCCGGGTGCCCAGGACGTTCATCCTCGCCCACTGCGTCATCGAGTCGGGTAAGGGTGAGGGCGGGCAGAGACCGTTCTTTTCGGCGTCTCCCGCGCGGGTCGCCTCGACGTACCCGACGAGTGCTGCGCCGAAGCAGGGGAAGCCGGCCCTGATCGGCTGCAGCGTGATCGCCTCGGGGCGCCAGACCGGGACGAGCGGCGGATACTTCAGGCCGTCGGCCGCGCAGTGCACGACGAGGGCGTCCTTGGCCACGGCGAGGGATCCGTCGGCGAAAATAAGCCTGCCTCGGTCGACGCCTTCGATGTGGCCACGTCGGACGACGTTCTGCAGGGTCCGCAGCTGCTCGAGCTCCCACATCGCCAGGGTGGGCGTCTTGGCCATCGTCGGCATCACCGTGCGGTCGATGCGCAGCATGATCCCGGCGTCCTCCAGCCGAAGGAACAGGTCTTCGAGCGATGTCGACGCCTCGGCGGCCTGCAGGGTGTCGGCGGCCATGCCGAGGAAGATCGCCGGATCGGGCTGGACGACGGCCCGGTTCAACATCCACGGGTCGCGGGGCCGCACCCAGCAGACCGCGTCAGGGTCCACGCCGCGCGACAGCAGCCAGATGCACGCGTCGGTCGCTGTCTTGCCCGACCCGACGACGACGTACTGGCTCGGCGCGTCCGCCAGCCGGGCAAGCGCGTTCACCGGCAGCACCCGGGCGTCCTCGGCGACGCCGAACGGGGCCGGCAGTCTCCGCCGGGATGCTGGGGGCCAGATAGCGGGCGTCGACCAGCCGGCAACCCCCCGGCGCCTCGAACCGCTCGCCGGAGATGCGCGAGACGAGGCTGCGGCCGCCGACGTACTCGCTGTTGGGAAAGAACTCCACCCTGCCCGACTCCAGCATCCGCTCCAGCATCCGCGCGTAGTAGTCGCAGATCTCCGCCTGGGTGGCCCGTTCCTGCAGGCCCGCCTCAGGTCCGCGCTGCTGCAGCTGACCGCCGCCGAGCAGGGTCGATGCGACACCGTAGAAGGCGGAGGCCTGGTGCAGGCGGACGAACGGGTACGCCTCGAGCCAATGCCCGCTGACGCCGTGGCGGCGATCGACCAGCGCCACCCGAGCATCGCAGTGGTCGATCAAGGCGTCGGTGAAGGCCATGCCCATCGCGCCGGCACCCACCACGAGATAGTCGGCATCGAGGGTGCGCGTCACGCCTCCACCGTGTCACCGCGGCGGGCGCGCGGTACACGGATTGCTGCGAATCCCTCAACAGGACCTCGAGCCGCCCACCGGATGCATCACCGCGCGCACCCCTGATCACGATGGCCCACAACTGAACCGCCAGCCAAACCCCCACCGGCCGCGAATAGCACGCATAGATTCCCCCGGATCGGCCGGCCGGCAGTGGGGAAACCGATCGGCAGTGCCATCCGCGTGACGGTTCTGTTCGCGACGGTCACGCGAGATTAACGAGCAGAACCGCCATTCTGGATCGCCCGACAACCTGTCAAGGCGCCGTGAGTCGAGGGCGCTCCCCCATCTTGACCGACCTTCATCTCTGTCGTATGGTCGTCCGCCACGGCCTGCAGACTGGTGTCAGTTTCTGACTCCTGGCGACTGGCGGCGCACGATGGACCGGCAGATGGCCGACGCACTCGCGCTGTGCGGCGACGACGTCTACCGCGTGCACTAACGACGACCAGGTCGCCGACCGACCCTGCTCGCGGGTCTGTTCGAGTGGCTGCCCGGCCGCGACTTCGACGAGGCCCGCGTGCTCGTCTGTATGTTGGTGCAGCACTCCTACTGAGCCCGCCTGACAGGCGAGGCACGGCTCCGCCGCCCGACCACCTCGCGGCCGGCGACGGAGCCCACCCCTCGCGGTCAGGACGGCGCGCCCCAGTCGCTCCCACGGGCAAGCAGCCCTCCGAGGTCGGCGATCCGCTTGTTGTGCGTCCCGTCCGGCCACATCCGCCAGAGCTCGTAGTGGTCCGAGTCGTTGTCCTGCAGCCGGTACACCAGCCACCGGCCGTCCGGTGAGTACGAGCCGACGAAAGCGCTGAAGCGGCCCCCGTGATAGTCCGTCAGCACGTGCAGCCCGGTTCCGTCCGCGTTGATGACCGCGACGTTGGCCTCAAGCGGTCCCCCGTCGATCGGGTTGGCGTCCTTGGTGAACGCCAACTGCCGGCCGTCCGGCGCCCACGCCACCTTGACCCCGACGTCGAAGGAGTACGGGGTCAGCCGCTGCGGGTGACCGCCATCGACATCGCTCACCACGAGTGCCTGTCGGAACTCGACGCCGTTCTCGAACTCGACGTACGCCATCCGGCGTCCGTCCTGGGAGACGTTGGGGTCGGTGTAGCCGTTGGGACCGACGGGAGTCAGGCGCCGCAGGTCCCCACCGTCGACGGACCGCGAGTACAGCGCGTCGTCGACGTCGCAATTGTACGACTCGAACACGATCCGCTGCCCGTCCGGCGTGAAGGACGGCTGACCGTCGATGCAGACGGCCGGGGCCAGTGTCCGGAGGTTGCTCCCGTCGGCGTCGACGAAGGCCGTGACCGCTCCGGCGTCGTCCGGCAGGTCCCACTCGAAGACGATCGTCCGCCCGTCGGGGGACCAGTCGGCCTGCGTGGCTGCGCCGTCGACGTGGGTGATCTGGGTGAGGTGGGTGCCGTTGGGCCAGATGGTGTAGAGCTGGGCGCCCTCGTCGGACTCCCCGCTGAAGACGATCCGTCCCCGGCCTTCGTCGGGCGCCGGGTCCGCCGCGGACGTCGAGGGTGTCAGACCCACGACGGCGACCACGGCGGCGCAGCAGATGAGGGTATGTCGTGCTTTCATGGGTCCTCCTCGGGTCGCGTGACGCTGATGCGGGCAGCCTGCGCCGCGGCATCCCGCCCGGCATCGGGGCGGTCCCTTCGGCCCGACGGGGCCCGTGAGGGTCAACCCTCATGCGGGCCGGCGCGTCCGGTGCCACGATGCGAACGTGGACAGCACGGTCCTCGTCGTCGACGACCACGCGGAGTTCCGCGCGGTCGCCCGCGCCGTCCTGGAGTCGGATGGGTTCCGGGTCGTCGGCGAGGCCGCCGACGGCGCCCAGGCGCTGGCCTCCGTGGAGCGGCTGCGGCCCGGTGTGGTCCTGCTCGACATCCAGCTGCCCGACATCGACGGGTTCGCCGTGGCGGGCCTGCTCGCCGAGGCGGGCGCCGAGGCACCGGACGTCGTCCTGGTGTCGACCCGGCCGGCAGGGACGTACCGACGTCGGCTGGCGACCACCAGCGCCCGCGGGTTCCTCAGCAAGGCCGATCTGTCCGGGCCGGCCCTGCGGCTGCTCCTCGGGCGAGGCTGAGCACCACCGTGACCGGGTGGGGCACCGCAATGGCGCTGGACGTGTCGGTCGGCCTGGTCGTGCTCGGTCTCGGGCTGCTGGCGTGCCGTCGGCCGGCGGACCGCCGTACCGGCCTCCTGATCGTCGCCGTCGGCATCGCGTGGCTGCTCGGTGACGTCACGCCTGCCGCCACATTCCTGAACCGCGGCCCGCTCACGCACGTCGTGCTCGGCTACCCCTCCGGACGGCTCACGCTCGACTCTCGCGCGGGTGGTGGTCATCGCCTCGTACGTCGTCGCGGTCGTGCCGGCCCTCGCCCGTGTTGACGCGCTCAGCGTGGCGATCGCGGCCGGGATGCTGGTCGTCGCTGTGCGGAACCTGGCCGTCGCGTCCGGGGCGGCGCGACGAGCGCAGGCCGCCGCCCTCGCTGCAACGGTCGCCGCAGCTGGGGCGTTCTGCGTCGGGCCGGTCACACGTCTGCTGGGCGTCGACTCCCGGCTGGCGGTGCTCACGGCGTACGACGGGCTGGTCCTGGCGAGCGTCCTGGTGCTGGTCGCCGACCTGGTGCGCGGCCGGTGGGCCCAGGACCTGATGACCGGGCTGGTCCTCGACCTCGGTGACGCCGCCGGTACCGCGGGGCTGCGCGACCGGCTGGCCCGGGCGGTCGGCGACCCGATGCTGGTCGTGGGCTACTGGCTGCCGGTGGAGTCGCGGTACGTCGACGAGGTCGGCCAGCCGGTCGACTCGAGCCTGCCCCGAAACGACGGCCGCGTGACGACACCGGTCTCGGCGGGCGGCCGGCCGGTCGCGCTGCTGGTGCACGATGCCCACGTGCTGGCCGATCCGGCGCTGCTCGCCGACGTGGCCGCGGCTGCCGGTCTGGTGGTGCGCAACGCCCGGCTGCAGGCCGAGGTCCGGGCGCGAGTCGCGGGCGTCGACGCCTCCCGTCGCCGGCTGGTCACCGCGGCCGACGAGGAGCGCCGGCTGCTAGAGGAACGGCTCCGGCGCGGCGCCCAGCACCGGCTCGCGACGGTTGAACGGTTGCTCGCGACCGCCGGCAGCCCGTTGGACCGGCTCGAGCCGGACGTCGTGCGCGCCCGCACGACCTTGCGGCAGCTGGCCCTCGGCATCCATCCGGCCGCGCTGCGGGCGGGCGACCTCGCCACGGCCCTGCACGAGCTGGCCGCGGCGTCCGCCGTGCCGGTCGTGGTCGACGCCGACAGCAGACGGGTCGAGCCCGCCGCCGGAGCCGCCGCCTACTTCGTGTGCGCCGAGGCACTGACGAACGTCGCGAAGTACTCGGCCGCGACGATCGCGCATGTCCGGCTGCGGTTGTCGGCGACCTGGCTCGACCTGACGGTCGACGACGACGGTGTCGGCGGCGCCGATCCCGCGCTCGGCAGCGGACTGCGAGGCCTCGCCGACCGCGCCGAGGCGCTCGACGGACGCCTGACGGTGACCAGCCCACCCGGCCGGGGCACGCACGTGACGCTCCGGCTGCCCGCCTCCGCGATGACCGACGTGCTGGCATGACCCGGCCGTCCGTTGCCACCGTCCCGGCGGTCGTCCTCGTGACGACGGCGGCCATGGTCGCCCTCGGCGTCCTCACCGTGCACACGGCCGACGCCCATGCCGGACTTCGCGCTCAGCCGGCCTGGCCCGATCGGGTCCGCGGTCCTGCTGCTGCCCGCGTGGTCGCTCATCGCCGTCGGGCTGGTCGGCTGGTGGCGCCGCCAGGAGGCGGGGCCGACGGCTTGGCTCGCCGTGGCAGGGGTGGGTTGGCTCGTCGCCGAGTGGGGCAACCCCGGCGTCGGGCTCTCTGTCGCGTTCACCGCCGGTCTCGTCCTCGCGGCAGTGGTCCCGGTACTCGTGCTGCACGCGGCAGTGTCTGTACCCCGCCGGAATGCCGGACCGGCTCGAACGAGTCGTGCTCGCCACCGGCTACGTCGTGACCGTCGTGGTGCAGGGGCTGGTGCCCGCCATGGCCTACGACCCGGCAGGCGCCGGGTGCCTGGACTGCCCCCGCGACCTGATTGCCGTCGCCGACCGAACGGGCCTCGCGGTCGACGTCACCAGGACGGGGCCCGGCCTGACCGCCGCCTGGGCTCTGGTGGCGGTTGGCCTGCTGGTCCGACGGGTGACCACCGGCAGTCCGGCCCGTCGCCGAGCCCGCGCCGGTGTCGCTGCCGGCACGGCGGCGTACCTCGTGCTGGTCGCAGCCGCCGCGCTGCACACGCTCCTCGACGACTCGCAGTTTGTCGACGAGGTGGCTCGTCGGCTGCGCACCGTCGAGGCGGTCGCGCTGGTCGCCGTCGCGGCGGCGGTCGCCTGGGGCTGGGCGCGGCGCGGGCGGACGCGCGCGCGCGTCGCCCGGTTGGTGCTCGACCTCGCAGCGCTGCCGCCGCCGGGCGGCCTGCGCGACGCGCTTGCCGCCGGCCTGGGCGACCCCACGCTGCGGCTCGGGTACCGCCTGGCGGACGGCCGGCTCGTCGCGGTGGACGGTCAGCCCGTTGTCGTGGCCGGCGCCGCGACGGAGCTGCGTGCGAGGCGGCCGCCCGGTGGCAACCCTCACGCACCGGCCGGGGCTGCTGGACGACCCACGGGTCGCCGACGAGGTCGCCGCGGCGTCCCGGCTCGCCATCGAGAACGAGCGGCTGCAGGCGGAGCTCGCGGCCCAGCTGACGCACCTGCGCTCGTCACGGCAGCGCATCATCGCGACCGCGGACGCGACCCGGCGGCGTCTCGAGCGCGACCTGCACGACGGCGCCCAGCAGCAGCTCGTCGGACTGCTGCTGCGGCTGCGGCTGGAGCGGAGCGCGCTGGCCGCCGACGACCGCGTACGGCAGGACATGTCGGCCGAGGTGGAGCGCCAGCTCGAGTCGCGCCGTCGACGAGCTCCGCGAGCTCGCCCGCGGCCTGTTCCCGGCGGCGCTGGCCGACGAGGGCCTCGGACCGGCCGTCGAGGACTTCGCCGACGAGGCGACCGTGACGGTGACGGTGACCGGACTGCCCGCCCAGCGGCTGCCCGAGGCCGTCGAGTCGGCCGCCTACTTCGTCGTCGCCGAGGCCGTGCGGCGCAGTGCGGCGACTCGGGCGACGGTCGCCGTCGTGCCGGCCGACGGCCTGCTGACGGTCGACGTGACGCTGCCCGGCGTCCCCGACGGCGACGGGTGGCTCGCCGCCCTCGAGGACCGGGTCGGCGCCCTCGAGGGCGAGCTCGCCGTCGTACCGTCCGGCGACGGAATATCGGTGCGGGCGGTGATCCCGTGCGCGTCGTGATCGCGGACGACGAGGCGCTGCTGCGTGAGGGCCTGGTACGGCTGCTGACCGAGACCGGCTGCGACGTGGTCGGCACCGCCGCAACCGCCGTCGAGCTGCGGCGGCTCGTCGACGCATCGGCGCCGGACGTCGCCCTCGTCGACATCCGGATGCCACCGACGCACACCGACGAGGGACTGGTGGCGGCCGCAGAGATCCGCGACCAGCACCCGGGCACCGCGGTGCTCGTGCTGTCGCACTTCGTGGAGCCGCGCTACGCGATGCGTCTGCTCGCAAGCCACCCGGGCGGCACCGGCTACCTGCTGAAGGACCGGGTGTCCGACGTCGCCGTCCTGGTCGACGCCCTGCGGCGGGTCTGCGACGGAGAGTGCGTCCTCGACCCCACGATCGTCGCGCGGCTGCTGGCGCGACCGGCCGCCGTCGAGCCGCTGGCCGTCCTGACCGAGCGCGAGCGTGAGGTCCTTGCGCTGATGGCCGAGGGGCGGTCGAACGGCGGCATCTGCGAGCGGCTCAGGCTCAGCGCCAAGACGGTCGAGGCGCACGTCAAGCACATCTTCACCAAGCTCGGGCTCGCCGAGTCGCCGGACGACCACCGACGGGTGCTCGCCGTCGTGGCCTACCTGCGGTCGAGCTGAGCAGGGCTGACCCTCATGGCGCAGCGACAGGAACAGGGCAGGACCGGACGACGAGGCCGGTCCGAGTTCCTAGCGTCGGAGGGGAGAACGAAGGAGGTGTCCCATGTCCCCACGACGTCCGCTCGTCGCCCTCGTCGCCGTGACTGCGGCCACGGGGCTGGTCCTGTCAGGATGCGGCGGCTCGACTGACCGCGCCGGCAACACACCGGCCGGTGACCCGGTCGTGCTCACCGGGGTCAGCCCGTTCGACGCGACCGAGGTCCAGCCGTTCGCGGCCGAGGTGAACCGCCTCTCGCACGGCAGCATCACCATCAGGCTGCGCAGCGGGTGGCACAAGGGCACAGTGGCCGGCGAGGCCGATGCCGTCGCGGTACGTCCGCAGCGGGCACGCGGACCTCGGCGTGGCCTCGGCCCGGGCCTGGCACGACCTGGGCGTGAGAGGCTTCGACGCCCTGATCGCGCCGATGGTCGTCGACAGCTTCGCCTTGCAGCAGTCCGTGCTCGAGAGCCATGTGGCCGCTCAGATGCTCGACAGCGTCTCGCCGCTCGGGCTCGTCGGCCTCGGCATCCTGCCGGGCCCGATGCGCCGGCCAGTAGGAGTACGCAAGGACCTCGTGTCCGCGGCGGACTACCGCTCGTCCGACATCGGGATCAGCGCCTCCCCCGTGGCAACGCGCTTCTTCGACGAGCTCGGCGCCGCGACGACCGCGACCGGCTTCTTCGGGGCAGCGATCGGGGGCTATGACGGTGTCGAGCAGCAGATCGCGAGCATCGCGGGCAACCGCTACGACTCGGTCGCCCGGTCGATCACGGCGAATGTCGCGCTCTGGCCGCGACCGCTTGTCCTGGTCGCGAACGCCGACGCGATGGGGAAGCTCACGGCGGACCAGCGCGACGTGCTGCGCAGGGCTGCCGCCCGCTCGGTGCTCACGGCGTCGAACGCGCAGCAGGCGGACGAACAAGAGTCGACCGGCGCACTATGCCGGCGTGGCGCGCTGCGGTTCGTCGATGCCGGACCCGCCGACATCGCACAGCTGAGGGCTGCGGGCAACCGGGTCCGCGACTGGCTCTCCGACGACAGCGCGACCCGGGGCTATCTGGCGGACATCGACGGACTGCGCGACCACGCCACGGTCGCGGCCAGCACCGAGACAGTGCCCTCCTGCGACGGCATCGCACCCGAAGCCGTCACGGCCGCCTCGCCCGGTCGCCGTACGCCGCTCGACGGCACCTGGACCATGCGCACCACGATGCAGCAGCTGCAGGCGACCGACGACCTGACCGAGGGTGACGCCGGCGGGGACGCGGTGCCGGAGAACTACGGCGAGTGGGTGTTCGTCGTCGACCGCGGCCGGTTCGCGTTCACCCAGGAGAACGGCCCTGCCTGCACCTGGGGGTACGGCACCTGGACCACCGAAGGCCCCGAGGTGGAATGGCGGTTCACTGACGGTGGGGGTATCGCACCGACCTCCGCGGCCAACAAGCCGGGCGAGCTGTTCGACTACGGCTGGTCCCTGTACCGGGACACCCTGACACTGACCCGCGTCGACGGCGCGGTGTCGCCGGGCAACTTCCTCGCCCAACCGTGGCACCGGGTGAGCCAGAGCGCGCAGCCGCACAGGTTCTTCTCCCGGTGCGGGCTGCCCGAGGTCGGTGTCCCCCGCTGAGGGACGAGCCGCCGGGGGCGCTCCGAGGGCGCGCGGCGGGCGGGTCCAACGCCTTGAGGGCTGCGCCTCGGTGCGAAACGCGCCTCCCGCTGGTCACTCGAGGACGTGAATGTCGTGGCGTGCAGAGATCTCCTTCAGTACGTCCGGCCACACCGACACGCTCACCTCGCCGAGGTGCGCCTTGCGCGCAACACCGGCGGCTGCAAGGTGAACATCGGCACCATGCGATACGGCCGACCGGAGGAGCGACCGGCCGGCAGGAAGTAGGTGTCCAGAACACGCTGTGCCACCGCCGGTACCGGGAATGCGGCCAGCGCCCGCCGGACATGCCCTCCCTGGTCGCCGTCCTGGAGGCGCCGCGCGTACACCACGTCCAAAGCGGTGCCGGAGACCACACCGAGATGGCCCGCCGTCGAAACCGCCCGCGCCAACCGCCAGCCGGATACCGCTACTCCCATCCCGCCCTGAATGATCGACGGCCGGGGCCGGCCCCTCGACTCGACCCTCGGGCCGGTCGTCATCATGCACGCGTGCTTCCGTGCGAATCGGACACCCGAGGAGACGCTGGTTCGGTCCGGCGTACGCGACGGCGACTCGGCCCGACGCTAGTCACGCCTGGGCCGGCGGCCACCTTCCGCGTGTCCCGCGCCCTCATCGGTCCGTATCCAGCAGGTGCAGCGTGTGCTCGACGTCATCAAGCACCCGGCACAACAGTGCTCTGCTGTGGATTCGGGCCGCGTTCACCGATCCGACGTCATCGGCGGCCACCGTGGACATGATCAGGCCGACCGCCTGAAGCTTGTTGATCGCCAAGGTCTGCCACCACAACATCTCCTCGACCGTGGCGGCGACGGACCGGTCGTCCCCGGGGATCGTGGTGATCACGGGTAGGTCCTCGCTTGTTGCGCTCATCACTGCCGCCATTGCCTGACCTGCTCGAAGCGGCAGGGTGCAGGGACCAGGACGCCGATACCGCGCGGGGACGCCTCGATGGTACGCCCGCGGCCGGTAGCCACAAGGCCGGCCGGACGACCGAGGTTTTCCGGCTTCAAGTCACCTCGTCGAGGCGACTCAGCCGGTGCCACCGCGTCCTCGCCCGGTCACCGCTCGGGCCCGGCAACGCGCCAGAGGGTTGCCTCTCGGCCGGGGCTGACACCAAGAGCGCCACCACGTACCGAGTTGGCATCGGACGACGGATGAAGATCGCCAGAACAGACGGCCGAAATTGCAGACATGGGCGAACCTCCATGATCCTATGATGGCTGGCTCTGGAACGCACAGACCCTCCGGGGCGGTCTCGATCCCGGCCGCCGCGGGAGTGGCCCGCGAAATGCCCCGTCCGATATCGGTCGGGGCGACTTCGCCCGGGAGGGCCATCCGTTCCGGGTCCGGCCGCCGGGTCCACGGCCGGTCAAGGTGCTGCGCTGCACGCATTGTGGCTTGGCACCATCGTCAACCGGCGCATCGTCTGGGTCGAGGTCCCGAGACGGCAGGCGCAACCTGGGCGTGCTGGCGGCTGACGGGGTGGCGAGTTCTGCGTCCGCAAACCGCTGGCAGGACTGGTTTGCACTATCGACCCGGTGGCGGGCGGTCGGTGATGCCGTTGGCTACCCGTGTGGGGGCGACCCAGCCACACAACACACGGAACTCAGGAGGGAGACCCCAGAGCCAGCACGTGCGGCCCGGGACACGCTTCCCCGCGAGTACTGTCGCCCCCATGGTTGCCATTTGGGTGCCATCGACGTGGCTGGCCGGGCTGCGGGGGTCGGCGTGAGCGATCTGCCGCGGGACGTCACGGCGCTGCCGGACCTGCTGCATGGACGTCCCTCGCGCCGGGCCGGTTCGGGATCGCCGTCCCGTCTATGTCGACCTGCTGCCGCCGTGCAATGCCGGCTGCCCGGCCGGGGAGAACATCCAGGCCTGGTTGGCCCTCGCCATGGACGGTCGTCACGAAGCGGCGTGGCGCCAGCTGGTGATGGACAACCCGCTGGCGGCGATCCATGGCCGGGTCTGCTACCACCCGTGCGAGAGCGTCTGCAACCGCGCCGACCTCGACAGTGCGGTCTCGATCCACTCGATCGAGAGGTTCCTCGGCGACCTCGCGCTGGAGCGCGGCTGGGGCTTCGACCCCCCGCCGACCCGCAGCGGCAGGCGGGTGCTCGTGATCGGGTCGGGGCCGAGCGGGCTGTCGGCCGCCTACCACCTCGCCCGGCTCGGCCACGAGGTGGAGATCCGTGACGCTGGCCCCGAGCCCGGCGGGATGATGCGCTACGGCATCCCCGCCTATCGGATGCCGCGCGACGTCCTGGCCGGCGAGCTGGACCGGATCGCGGCCATGGGCGTGCGCATGACGAGCAGACCACCGCGTCGAGGACCTTGCCGCCGAGCGGGACGAGGGCGGTTTCGACGCGGTGTTCGTCGCGGTCGGTGCGCACCTTTCCAAGCGCGTCGACATCCCGGCCCGCGACGCCGGGCGGATCGTGGACGCCGTGTCGTTCCTGCGCAGCGTCGCATCGGGCGAGAAGCCGGTGGTCGGGCGCAGGGTGGCGGTCTACGGCGGCGGCAACACCGCGATGGACGCGGCCCGCGTGGCGCGGCGACTCGGTGCGGACGAGGCGCTTGATCGTCTACCGGCGCACGCGGGAACAGATGCCGGCCCATGCCGAGGAGGCGGAGGACGCCGAGCGCGAGGGCGTGCGGATCAACTGGCTGCGGACGATCACGGCGTTCGACGGTCCGCAGCTGCAGGTGGAGCTGATGGAGCTCGACGAGTCCGGCTACCCGCAGCCGACCGGCCGCTTCGAGACGCTGGCCGCGGACACCGTGATCCTGGCGCTGGGGCAGGAGACCGACACCGCCTTCCTGCGTGCGGTGCCGGGAGTGGAGTTCGAGCGCGACGGCACCGTGAAGGTGTCGGCGTCGCTGATGACCGGGTGCCCCGGCGTGTTCGCGGGCGGGGACATGGTGCCGAGCGAGCGCACGGTGACGGTCGGCGTGGGACACGGCAAGAAGGCCGCCCGGCACATCGACGCGTGGCTGAACGGCACGCCGGCGACCGTCACGCAGAAGCACCCCCCAGCGACCTTCGAGATGCTGAACCCGTGGTTCTTCGGCGATGCGGCCCGCCGGCAGCAGCCCGAGCTCGCGCCCGATGAGCGCGTCGAAGGGTTCGGCGAGGTTGTCGGTGGACTGTCCGAGACCGAGGCGACCTATGAGGCACGTCGGTGCCTGTCGTGCGGCAACTGCTGCGAGTGCGACGGCTGCCTGGGGGCCTGCCCGGAGGACGCCGTGATCAAGCTGGGCGTGGGACACCGCTACCGGTTCGACTACGACCGGTGCACCGGCTGCGGCGCGTGCTACGAGCAGTGCCCGGTGCACGCGATCGACATGTTCCCGGAACCCGGCTGATGCGCGCGACGATCGATGGCAACGAGGCTGCCGCCTCGGTCGCCTACCGGCTCAGCGAGGTCTGCTGCATCTACCCGATCACGCCGTCGTCGACGATGGCGGAGCTGGCGGACGAGTGGTCGAGCCAGCGGCGAGCGAACGTGTGGGGCACCGTGCCCACCGTGGTGGAGATGCAGAGCGAGGGCGGGGCGGCGGGGGCCCTGCACGGCGCCTTGCAGGGCGGGGCGCTGTCGACGACGTTCACCGCTTCGCAGGGCCTGCTGCTCATGATCCCCAACATGTACAAGATCGCCGGGGAGCTGACCGCTGCCGTCCTGCACGTCGCGGCCCGGTCTCTGGCGACACAGGGACTGTCGATCTTCGGTGACCACTCGGACGTGATGGCGGTGCGGCAGACCGGCTTCGCGCTGCTCGCCTCGGCGTCGGTCCAGGAGGCCCACGACCTGGCGTTGGTGGCGCACGCCACGACGATGCGAACACGCGTTCCGTTCGTGCACTTCTTCGACGGGTTCCGCACCTCGCACGAGCTGAACACGGTCGAGATGCTCCCCGACGACGACCTGCGAGCGCTGGTTCCCGAAGACCTCGTCCATGCGCACCGCGACCGGGCGCTGTCCCCGGAGCGGCCGTTCATCCGTGGCACGGCGCAGAACCCGGACGTCTACTTCCAGGCGCGCGAGACGGTCAATCCGTTCTACGCCCGGTTGCCGGGCGCGGTGCAGGCGGCGATGGACTCCCTCGGCGAGCGCACCGGCCGGAGGTACCGGCTGGTCGACTACAACGGGCACCCCGAGGCGGAGCGGGTGATCGTGGTGATGGGCTCGGGCGGGGAAACGGTCCGCGAGACAGTCGCGTACCAGCAGGCACATGGCGAGCGGGTGGGTGTGGCGCAGGTCCGGCTCTACCGGCCGTTCCCGGCCAAGGCACTGGTCGAGGCACTGCCTGCGACAGTCACGCGCGTCGCAGTGCTCGACCGGACCAAGGAGCCCGGCTCCTTCGGCGAGCCGCTCTTCCTCGACGTGCTTGCCACGCTGAGCGAGGCCCACGCCGACGGCGAGCGCGAGCTGATGCCGCGGGTGATCGGGGGCCGCTACGGACTGTCCTCGAAGGAGTTCACCCCGGCAATGGTCGCCGGGGTGCTCGCTGAGCTCGGTCGAGAGCGGCCGCGGCCGCGGTTCACGATCGGGATCAACGACGACGTGTCCGGCACCAGCCTCCCCTACGACGCCACCGTCGACATCGAGCCATCCGACACCGTGCGCGCCGTCTTCTTCGGCCTGGGCTCGGACGGCACTGTCGGGGCGAACAAGAACACGATCAAGATCCTCGGCGGCGAGGAAGGTCTGTACGCGCAGGGCTACTTCGTCTACGACTCGAAGAAGTCCGGCTCGCAGACCGTCTCGCACCTTCGGTTCGGCCCGGAGCCGATCAGCGCGGCCTACCTCGTCTCCCAGGCGAGCTTCGTCGGCTGCCACCAGTTCAAGCTGCTCGAGCGCCCCGAGGTCCTCGACCGGGCCGCGTCAGGTGCAGCACTCCTGCTCAACTCCACACTGTCCCCGGACAAGATCTGGGACGCGCTGACGCGACCGGTGCAGGAGCAGCTCCTCGCAAAGCGGATCGCGCTCTATCTGATCGACGCCGGCCGGATCGCCCGTGAGGCCGGCCTTGCCGGGCGGACGAACACGGTGCTCCAGACCTGCTTCTTCGCGATCTCCGGCGTGCTCGAGCCGGCCCGCGCGATCGAGCGGATCAAGGCTTCGATCGCCAAGACGTACGGCCGGCGGGGCGCGGAAGTGGTCGAACGCAACCTGCGTGCCGTCGACGGCGCGCTCGCCGGGCTCCACCGGGTGGAGCTGCCCGACAGAGTCACGACGACGCGCGAGTCCGCGCCGGTCGTCCCCGCGAACGCGCCCGCGTTCGTGCGCACCGTGACGGCCACGATGATGGCCGGCCGCGGCGATGAGCTGGCGGTCAGCGCGTTACCGGCCGACGGCACCTATCCGAGCGGCACGACCAAGTACGAGAAGCGCAACATCTCCGAACTGGTAGCAGCCTGGGACCCCGACTTGTGCATCCAGTGCGGCAACTGCAGCTTCGTCTGCCCGCACAGCGTGATCCGCTCCCGCTACTACGACCCCTCCGGCCTCGACGGCGCACCCGACGGGTTCGCCTCGGCGCCGCTGAACGCTCCCGGCCTCCCCGACAGCCGCTACACGCTGCAGGTCTATGTCGAGGACTGCACCGGCTGCGGCCTCTGCGTCGAAGCCTGCCCGGTGTCGGCGGGGGGAGATCCGGCGCACCGGGCGATCAACCTCGCCGCCCGCGAACCGCGAGCGGACGCAGAACGTGAGAACGTCGCCTTCTTCGAGGGCCTGCCAGGCGCCGACCGCTCGCGGGTCGACTTCGGCACCGTGCGCGGCACGCAGTTCCTGGAGCCGCTGTTCGAGTTCTCCGGCGCCTGCGCCGGCTGCGGGGAGACCCCCTACCTGAAGTTGCTTTCGCAGCTGTTCGGCGACCGGCTCACGGTCGCCAACGCGACCGGGTGCTCATCGATCTACGGCGGCAACCTCCCGACCACACCGTGGACGACCGGATCGGACGGACGCGGGCCGGCGTGGTCGAACTCGCTGTTCGAGGACAACGCCGAGTTCGGCCTCGGGCTGCGGCTGGCCGCCGACCGCCACACCGAGCTCGCCCGCCGCCGCCTCACCGAGCTGCGTGGGGAGCTGGGGGCGGAGCTGGTGGAAGAGATCCTGCAGGCGCCGCAGCTGCGGGAGTCCGAGCTGCGCGCGCAACGCGAACGGGTCGCACAGCTTGGGCAGCGGCTCGACGGGCTGGACGGCCCGGCCGTCGACGACCTGCGCAGCGTGCTCGACCACCTTGTCCGCCGCAGCGTCTGGATCGTCGGCGGCGACGGCTGGGCCTACGACATCGGCTCCGGCGGACTGGATCACGTCCTCGCCAGCGGGCGCAACGTCAACGTCCTGGTGCTCGACACCGAGGTCTACTCCAACACCGGCGGGCAGATGTCGAAAGCCACGCCGCTCGGGGCGGTCGCGAAGTTCGCATCCGCGGGCAAGACGATGCCCACCAAGGACCTGGCCCTGCAGGCGATCGCGCTGGCCAACGTCTACGTGGCGCGGGTAGCGATGGGCGCCGATCCCCAGCAGACCCTGGCGGCGTTCCGCGAGGCCGAGGCCTACGACGGGCCGTCACTGGTGATCGCCTACAGCCACTGCATCGCACACGGCTTCGACATGCGCGACGGGCTCGACCAGCAGTATCGCGCCGTCGCGAGCGGCCACTGGCCGCTGGTCCGCTACAACCCGATGGCGCGCGGAGCAGGCGACAACCCGTTCCTGCTCGACTCGCCACGGCCACGGTTGACCCTTGCCGACTACCGCAAGGGTGAGCTGCGCTTCCGCACGCTCGCCAACACGGACCCGGCCGAGGCGGACCGCCTGCTCGACCTCGCCCAGCAGGCGGTCGACCTTCGCTGGCGAACCTACGAGGAGATGGCCACCCGCCACGCCGCGCAATTCCCGCCGGACGCCCGCCGGGAGCGGTGATGGAGCTCGCCACACGCTACCTGGGTCTTGACTTGCGCAACCCACTTGTCGCGTCGCCGTCTCCGCTGTCGACAACCGTCGACGGTGTGCGTCGCCTCGCCGACGCCGGCGTCGCCGCGGTGGTGCTCTACTCGCTCTTCGAGGAGCAGCTGCTCCGAGAGGCAGAGGAGAACGCACGGCTGGTCGACGCAGGCACCGACAGCTTCGCCGAGGCCTTGACGTACTTCCCCGCCGAAGCGGAGGAGGAGCCCGGCGCGCGCCACTACCTGAACCTGCTCGAACGCGCAGCGTCCGCCGTCGACGTACCGGTGATCGCCAGCCTCAACGGCGTCACCCCTGGTGGCTGGGGCAGCTACGCCGCCTCCATGCAGGACGCCGGTGCCGCCGCTATCGAGCTGAACATCTACTACCTTCCCGGCAGCCCGCAGATCTCCGGGCGCGACGTCGAGCAGCGGCACATCGACGTCCTGACCCGGGTCAAGGAGGCGGTGACCGTCCCCGTCGCTGTGAAGCTGAGCCCGCACTTCAGCTCGATCGGTGAGATGGCGCAGCGGCTGGACGAGGCCGGTGCCGACGGGCTGGTCCTCTTCAACCGGTTCCTGCAGCCCGACGTCGATCCCGAGACTCTCGCCCGAGTGCCGGCTGTCGGCCTTTCCTTCCCGTCGGAGGCACGGCTGCCCCGCACCTGGATCGCGCTGCTGCGCGGGCAGGTGCGCGCATCGCTCGCCGCGACCACCGGCGTGGAGAGTCCGGAGGACGTGACCAAGTATCTCCTAGCCGGCGCCGACATCGTGATGACCGCATCCGCACTGCTACGGCATGGCCCCGAGTACGCCGGCCTGCTGCTCGACGGCCTTTCCGAGTGGATGGCGCGCAAGAGGTTCACCACGGTGGCCGAGTTTCGTGGGCTCCTGTCTGTCCGGCCGGGCATCGACGAGGCAGCACACGAGCGGCTGGACTATGTGAGGACCATGACGGCGGCGAACAGCAACCTCTACGGTCCCTGGTGACCACGCCCATCAGACTCGCGGGTCCCACGTCTTCGGCCGAGGTGGGCGGCGTGACGGGACCGGGATTTCGCGAACCGCGGTCCGGCTCCGGCTCATGGGACCTGTCCGCCGCGATCGTCGGCCTCGCCCGGGCCGAACCCTCCTGATCGAAGATAGGAATTGCTGGTGGCGATCGTGCACCTGGTGAACTTCGCCTTACCCGGCGGGCCACCGTTTCATCGAGCAACTCGGCACGCACGTCGCGCCGCGACTGGCGGATCTCGATTGAGCCGAGGCGCGATGTCCACTGGTCCGATGAGATGACCCGGCACACCTTGTGGCGAGCGGTCAACGCTGCGAGCCCGTACTTAGGTCGGGGCAGTTTCTGGTCCACGTCGCCCGAGTTCGTCGCCCGCTTCGGGCGGTGGCTGCTCGACACCACGCTGTGCCAGGTTGAGGCCTATCGGGTGGACGTGGACATCGCCCGGGCCGAGCACCTGGAGTACCCAGCGGCGAACATGGTCGATCCCGCGGCCGTAGTGCGGGCGGTAGACATCTTGGCCATGAACTACCAGTGGGTTTCTTTCCACGAGGAACTAGTTGAAGGCATATCGGTCTGCCAGTTCGTCTACCTCGGAGACACGCCGCTCCCAGCGCGGAGAGTGACAGATCGACAACGGCCCACGACGGGTAGGGACCTGTGACCCCGGCCGGCGGTCCGGGCCCAGGGCGCATGATTGTCTGGCGGTCGGCGCCGCCTCCTCCCCCTGGACAGCGTTGACCGGCCGGCCCGATGCAGCGAGTGCTGACTTCCGCTGCGTGCTCCGATTCGGTCCGACTCTGTCGGCCCGTCGCGCCCTCGCGGCGCGGACTCCATCGGCGTCTTCAGCTTCTCATCGAAGAAGGCGAGGCCCCGGTCAACGGCCGCCTGTTGGCGGTTCTCAGTCAGGTTGCGTGCTTGCGGCCACTCCACCGCGATGAAGTTGTCGCCGAGCTCGCGGCGCAAAGTGTCGAAGCGCGTGCCGACGGCTGGATCGTCTCCATAGCGCAGCCCAAGGACTTGACAGCCGGCGGTGACCTTCGACTCGACCGACTCCATGTCGCCGCGTCTGAGACCGAGATCGGCGAGGCGTGCCTACCCCACCTGCCTGTCGTCGGGTGAGTCCACACTGAGGTCATGACCCGCGACGACGTCCTGGCGATCTGCCTCGATCTGCCTGCGGCCGCAGAGACATACCCGTTCGGAGAGGAGGTCGCGGTGATCAAGGTCGGCGGCAAGATGTTCGCCTTGGTACCGCTGTCCGAGGAGCCCGGGTCCGTCAACCTCAAGTGCGACCCTGCGCGAGCGATCGGACTGCGCAAGGCGTACGCCGGTATCCGGCCCGGCTACCACCAAGACAAGCGGCACTGGAACACCGTGGACCTGGACGGCTCGGTCGATGACGACGTCGTACGCGGCCTGATCGAGGACTCTTACGACCTGGTCGTCGCGGGGCTGCCGCGATCGATCCGCACGGAGATCGCAACCGACTGAGCGCGGGCGGTATGCGGTGGAAGGACGCGTGACGTCCTGTGGAGGGCGACAGCCGATCGGCTCGCAAGTGCACGTCCGCAGGTACGGTCGCGGCCGTGTCAGAACGGAACAGCATCGCCGTCAAACCAGAGTCTCTCGACCATCTCGTGATCGAGCACTTCGTCGTCACCGATGGCTCGCGCCAGATCCCAGAGCGGCCCCCCGCAGGTGTCAATAACCCAGCTGGTCGACGACAGGGTGGCTTGTCCGGGCACGCGGAGCCGGGTGACGACAATGGTGGACGGGCCGGTGGCGGTTTCGGTCGCCGCGGGGACGGCGGTGCCGGGCGTCCGTGAACAATCGACGCTGAAGGGCAGGCGCCGCGGGACCTCGTAGATCCCCGTGGCGCAGGCGCGCGGTCCTGTTCGTGGCGGCTCAGGAGGTAGCGCTGCGGGGATCGCCATTGGTATCGGCGATGCTCATGGCGAGGTGGGGGACGTCGGCGAGCGTGCGTAGCAGGTCGTTCAGGTGCGTGCAGGTTGTGGGACCCCAGTACTCGAGGGCGATGTACTCGCGCAGCCGTCCCGCGGGCTGCCCCACGATCCGTGCAGCGGTGGACCCAGCGAAAGGGCACTCGGCGAAGGGCAACACCCACGGCGTGGCGGTGACGTCGCGAACCGTGTGTGAGTCGAGGTCCACGTGTGCTTCCAGTGTGTACTGGTGCAGGATGCGCTCGACGCCGTCGTCGTCGACGTGGGTGTCGAAGAACGTGGCCGACACTTCGAGCATGTCGCCGGCCGTCACGTCGAGACGGCGGTGGCGGCGCATCGCGGCCAGCGGGAGCGCGCTCCTCGTGTGCCAGGCCAGGCGATCCGTCTCATCGACGAACGGCTCCGCGAGGGCCATGACCGGATCCGGTGCATGCCCGACTAAGTGCAGCGACGTCAGCGCCGTCCCGCCGGTGCGCCAGCCGATGCACACGTCAGGACGGCCGGGGCCGCTGCGACCCCGTCTTCGAGTTACCGCGAACCCGGAAATGACCCGCCCGACCGGCAGTTCGTCGAGGAGCAGGTGAAGCGGTGAGCCGGCACCGTACGGGGCAGGCAGGTGACGGGTCACCGCGGTGCGGAAGCCTGCGCCGACCAGCCTTCCGTCGAGGCGCGACAGGCCAGCCACAACCGGGAAGGTTCGCAGTTGCCGCAACCGCCCCTGGCCGTCGAGCACTGCGGACAACTGTGCGTGGTCGACTACCCGCCCGTTGCCCTCGGCGTCGGTGAGCAGGTCGCGCGCGCGGCCGGCGAACACCACTGGCCCGTCTATCCCCTCCGGTCGCAGCATGTCCAACGTCGTCGTTCGGCGGATGGAACCCGGACGGCGGGGTGGAGTGACCTGCGAGGCAGGGGCAGCGGTCATCGCCGGTCTCCGATCGGTACCGTCGGTGGGTGAAGCTTGCGGTGCAGTTGCCGACCTACGGCGCCCACGCGACTCCGGAGAACATCCTCCTGGTCGCGCGGCTCGCCGACGAGCGCGGGTTCGACTCGGTATGGGTCTACGACCACGTGGTCACGCCGGTTGACCTGGCATCGCTCTATCCCTACTCCGCCGATGGCAGCTACCGGGTCAACCCCAGCGACCCGTTCTACGAGGCGATCACCGTGCTCTCCCATGTTGCGGCGGCCACGACCCGGGTGCGGCTGGGGACGGCCGTGCTGATCCCGGCACTGCGTCACCCGTTGCTGCTCGCCAAGCAGGTTGCCACGCTCGATCGGCTCTCGGGCGGTAGGGTCGTGTTGGGCCTGGGCACCGGGTGGATGCGCGAGGAGTTCGAGGCGCTTGGGGTGTCGTTCGAGCGGCGAGGTGCCCGTCTCGATGAGCTCGTCGGCGTTCTGCGTGCCTCGTGGGAGCACGGCCAGTCAGCCAGCGACGGGCCGCTCTACCCGCACCAGCCCATGGGCCTGGCGCCACAGCCGGCGAGTCGGGTGCCGCTGCTGTTCGGCGGGCACACCGACGCCGCACTGCGCCGCGTCGTCCGGCTCGGTGACGGGTGGGCCGTGACCGCACCGCCCGCCGACGACCCACACACGGCGCTGGCCGAACGCATCTCGGTGTTGCGCCGACTCTGCGAGGAGCAGGACCGCGATCCGGACGGGCTTGTGCTGGTCGCGCACTTGCCGGTGACCGCAGGCGAAGGGCAGTTACAGCAGATCGCCGAGCTCGGTGTTGATATCTGCGTTCTCATCTCCACCGGTCGCCCGCAGTTCACGGTTCAGCTGCTCGGGCGCCTACCGGCCGAGATCTCCTGAGGAGATCCTCACCCTCGGCGAGGCCGCCCACCCAGAGCGTGCTGCTGATGCTCTGACCTCATGCGACCCGGTGGCCGCAGAAACTCCTTGTAGCTTCCCCCGGCGCGCGCTCTCCAGGGGCCAACTGCCGCTGCCGCGGGTACTTCTGCGGGGCCAAAGGTCCAGGCGATGCCCTCAACCGCACGGAGCGCGACTTCGCCACATCGGAACGTCCGGTGCTTCGTCACAGGGCGACGAGACGAATGTCGGTCACGTCGCCAAATCCGGTCGTTGCCGCGCCGACAGGCGGCGCTGTGACGCGGTTGTGCACGCAACACGAGGAGGTCGAGCTTTGATCGGCAGTCAGTCTTGCCCCTTGGGCCCTGAAAGCCGGGTCTTCAGCCGGCCATCGGGCCTAACGGTGGGTGAGGGGTGGGGCCTAGAGTCACGATCGGTCGACCCGACGCCTTCCGTTCCTCGTTACTGGCGGGTAACACTGGTGAGTAGCCAATCCGGGAAGGCGACTCGCGTGACCCAGAACCTGACCGAGACCGACGTCCAGCCGCGTACCCCGGAGGAGGCGACGGCGGACGCCCTCGTCCAGCCACCCGCGGAGGCGGCGGCCCGCGTGGACGCGACCGAGAGGGAAGCGCGTGAGCTGGCCGAAGCCGCCCGCGAGGCGGGGTGGAGCCGGCCGAGCTTCGCCAGGGGGCTCTACCTCGGCCGCTTCGACCTTTCCCTGATCCACCCACACCCGCAGGGCGCAGGCGAAGGCGTGGACCGGGGCGAGGCGTTCCTGGCGAAGCTGCACGCGGTCTGCGAGAAGCTCGACGGGCAGCGCATCGAGCGCGAGGACCGGATCCCCGACGACTACGTCGCCGCACTGGCCGACATCGGCACGTTCGGGATCAAGATTCCCCGCGAGTACGGCGGTCTCGGGCTCGGCATGGCCTGCTACGGCAAGGCCCTGATGCTGGTCGGGTCGGTCCATCCGAGCATCGGTGCGCTGGTGTCGGCGCACCAGTCCATCGGCGTACCCGAGCCGGTCAGGATGTTCGGCACGGAGCAGCAGAAGCAGCGGTTCCTGCCCCGGTGCGCTGCCGGCGCGATCACGGCGTTCCTGCTCACCGAGCCCGACGTCGGGTCCGATCCGGCTCGGATGTCGTCGACCGCGACGCCGACCGAGGACGGCACGGCCTACCTCCTCGACGGGGTGAAGCTGTGGACGACCAACGGCGTGATCGCAGAGCTGGTGGTGGTGATGGCGCGGGTGCCCGAGCACGACGGGTGGCCGCGGCGGCATCAGCGCCTTCGTCGTCGACACCGAGGCCGAAGGCATCACCGTCGAGGCACGCAACTCCTTCATGGGCCTGGCGGGCCTGGAGAACGGCGTGACCCGGTTCCACCAGGTGCGCGTGCCCGTCGAGAACCGGCTCGGTCGCGAGGGAGAAGGACTCAAGATCGCGCTCACCACGCTCAACACAGGCCGGCTGTCCATCCCCGCGTTGTGCGTATCTGCGAGCAAGTGGTGCCTCAAGATCGCGCGGGAGTGGTCGCTCGAGCGGGTGCAGTGGGGCCGTCCCGTGGGGAAGCACGGGGCCGTCGCGGAGAAGATCTCCTTCATCGCCGCGACCACCTTCGGCCTCGAGGCGGTACTGGGACTCTCTGCCGAGCTCGCCGATGCGGGCTTGAAGGACATCCGGATCGAGGCCGCGCTGGCCAAGCTCTGGTCCAGCGAGATGGCGTGGCTGGTGGCCGACGAGCTGGTCCAGATCCGGGGTGGCCGAGGCTACGAGACGGCGGCGTCGCTGGCCGCGCGCGGTGAGCGCGCGGTCAACGCCGAGCAGGTGCTGCGCGACCTGCGCATCAACCGGATCTTCGAGGGCTCGACCGAGATCATGCGCCTGATGATCGCCCGGGAGGCCGTCGACGCGCACCTGAGCGCCGCGGGCGACCTCGCCGTCGCCGATGCCGACCTGTCGCGGAAGCTGAGGGCGGGGGCGAAGGCGAGCGGCTTCTACGCCCGGTGGTTGCCGCAGCTGGCCGCCGGCAAGGGCAACGTGCCCGGCTCCTATCCGGAGTTCGGGCCGCTCGCCCGGCACCTCCGGTACGTCGAACGATCCTCGCGCAAACTGGCCCGACAGACCTTCTACGGCATGTCCCGCTGGCAGGCGAAGCTGGAGTACAGGCAGGGCTTCCTGGGCCGGATCGTCGACATCGGCGCGGAGCTGTTCGCCATGGCCGCAGCCTGCTCGCGTGCGGAGATGATCCGCAACGAGGACCCCGAGTGCGGGGAGGCGGCCTACGCACTCGCCGACGCTTTCTGTGCCCAGGCCCGCCTGAGGGTCGCCCACCTCTTCGACCGGCTGTGGGCCAACACCGACGACACCGACCGCCGGATCGCCGGTGACGTGCTCGACGGCGAGTTCACCTGGCTCGAGGAGGGCGTGCTCGACCAGTCCGAGGGCACCGGTCCCTGGATCGCCTCGTGGGCACCCGGCCCGAGCGAGTTCGAGACGGTACGCCGCCACTACCGCTGACCCGCCCACCACTGGCCAACGGTGCGAAGTCGATCTCCCGGCCCGTCTCGAAATCGGTGAGGCACGCAGACGGTGAACGCGGTCGGCCGTCGGCCGGTCCGGACCGCCGGCATCGCCAGCGTGCGGGTGCGCGCGTCCTCGACGGCCCCTTGGTCCTTGGCCGGCGCGTCTTACTTGGCGCTCGTGGCGCGAACTCGCTGGGCGGTAAAGGTCGAAGGCGCCCGGCTGTTCAGACGCCTGCGACGTAGGTGGTGAGGAAGGACGCCGTGGCGGTCGAGGTTGCCGCGTGCGCGGTCGTAGTGCTCGCTGGTGCGGGAGTCGGCGTGGCGCGCCAGGAGTGTGATGACCGTTCAGGTCGGCGAAGAACTGCATGAGGTCGCCGCCGGGGGTCTCGCATGGGGGCGCGCGAGCCACGGCTCACGCCTACGCCAACCGTGCTGACGAGCCCCTGCGCCTCTTGATCCAGTTGATACCCGGCGGGGCGGCAGGACGCTTCGCGGAGACGGGCGACTATCTCCAGACCGTGTCCGGACCGCCAGATGAGGACGTGACGGCCGCGATCATGGCCCGCCACGGCGCCACTCGGGTCGGTCCGCAGATCTCTCTCCTGTGAGCCGGAGGCGCACGGTAACGCCGGATCTGTTCGTCAAGCTGCAGCAACGCCGACCAAGCAGACCGTCACCACATGCCTGTCCTGATATGCCTTGTGACGCCGTGGCGCAGGCAGCCACCCATGTCGCGATTGGTACCAGATCAACGAGCGACTGACCCATGGGTAGCGGCGGTTCCCGACCTGCTCGCGGATCTCGACTGACCATCATTACGTCGTATCAGGTCATCCGTCCGAGTCCGCCGGAGTCCGATCGTCGGGCCGAAGGGCCAATCTGCCCTGCCCGAGCAGGTGGGCTCCAGATCCTCGATCGTGACTCGGGGCGGCCAGCGTCGACATCTGCCTGGTGACCCACCGGCACGATCTCCCACCCCAGGCCGGGCTGCTGGGCTACCGCCTCGACTGCAGCCGTGACCGACGGATACTACTGGCGGTGCCCGGACAGCAGACGCACCGCGCGCACCTTGACCTCGGGATAGATCTCCTTCGGCATGGTGCACATCCTCCTGGACTCAACAGAAGCGGCATCAAACCTGGAGCGTTTCACACGAGGGCGGTCGGTGGTGGAACCGGAGCGTTGGCTGGAGCTGGCAAGTCTCGGACTGGGAGTACTTGCATTGGTGTTGGGCGTCTCGTTTGTGCTCGAGAAGGCGCTTGAGCAGCTGCGGCGCCGGCCAACATCGGCTGCCGACCTGTTCGACATCGGAAGCGCCCCGGCGCAAGTCGGCCTGTGGCCGGCCACAGCGAGCAAGGAGGAGGAAGTTGGGATCGGAGCCGAGGAGATCCTGACCGCCTCACCTGGCCCGGTTGTCGAGTGGGTCCTCGGCGCTGGCGAGCGGTTGATGGTCCGGACCCGTCGCGCCACCGACGGGCATACGTTGACACAGATCGTGGCCACGGCTGGAGCGTTGCTGCTCTTGGCATGTCTGGGGGTGACCCTGTTCCTCCCCCTGCTGCTGGTAGCGGCGCTCGGCTATCTCGCGGACTCCAATCATGACCTGAGGTTGCGAAGCATTGTCGGGATCTTCCTCGTGGACCTGGCACTGCAAGTAATCGCCAACATCTAGCACGTCGCCCAGGTGGCTTGCCTGCCCAGCGGCGCCTCACGGCCGCCGCGCCCGGAGTACCGCTAGCCCCCCGTCGCCGGTCGACGAGCTTGTGGGCGGTGGGCCGGCAGCCGCCGCATCCTGTCGGGCCGCTGGGCGCACCTCAGCACCCACGACGGTGCACCCATCACGCGACCCGCGGCCGCACCGGGCGGGGGTCTGGACCGGGGTCTTCGACAGAATCGACGTTTGCGCGGGCCACGCCGGGGGCGGCCTTGGCCCCGAGATCAGGTCCTTGCACACATGCCGCCGGTGCAAGTGAGTGACAGGTCCGTGGCGACGAGTCGCTCCGCCCGGGCTAGGCGAATCCGGTGCGATAGGCGAAGACGACCGCCTGCACCCGATCTCGGCACTCCAGCTTGCTGAGTACCCGCCCAACGTGGGTCTTGACCGTGGCCTCGCTCAGGAAGATGTTCTTGCCGATCTCGGCGTTGGACATGCCCGCAGCCAGTAGGCGCAGGACCTCCTGCTCTCGGTCGGTGAGCCGGACGAGCAGGGAACGGTCGTGCTCTGAGAACGCCGCCGACTTGGTGACCGTAGCGATGAGCCGCCGGGTGACCGTGGGAGCCAGCACGGAGTCCCCGTTGGCCACGACCCGGATCGCATGGACCAACTGAGTCGAGGGCGCGTCCTTGAGTAGAAAACCACTCGCGCCCGCGTGCAACGCTTGGGCGACCGCCTCGTCCAGGTCGAACGTGGTGAGCACTAGGACCCGAATACCGGGGTGCGATTCGACCACTCGCGCGGTGGCCCGGATACCGTCCATCACCGGCATGCGGACGTCCATCAGGACGACATCTGGCTGCAGGGCCGCGGCCAGTTCGACTGCCGCGGCACCGTCGGCGGCCTCTCCCACCACATCGATGTCCTCGATGTCGCGCAGCAGCCGGGCGAAGCCCTCGCGCACCAGCGCCTGATCGTCGACAAGCAACACCCGGATCACGACGGGCCGCCGGCAGGCAGCGTCTGGTCGGCAGCAGGCAGGTCGACCCGCAACAGGTAGCCCGATCCGGACGGCCCGGCGGCGAAGGTGCCTCCGCACAACAGCACCCGCTCGCGCAAGCCCACCAGGCCGGTTCCCGACCCGAGCGAGGTGCACGCGGGCCCGCCCCCGTGGTCCTGGATGCGGATTCGCACCCGGTCGCGGTCATCGCGCACAGACACCTCAACCCGGGCCCCGTCGGCGTACCGCAGCGCGTTGGTAAGGCCCTCCTGCACAGTGCGGTAGATGCACAGCGCGACACCGGGCGATACGGCGGCCGGCAGCCGCACGTCGGCGTGCACGTCGAGCTCGGCGGCATGAAAGCCGGCGAGGAGATCGTCGAGGTCGGCGAGGCCAGGAACCGGCTGAAGCCGGGCCGGGCCGGTGGAGCGGAGCAGCCCGAGGAGGTTTCGCAGCTCGGTGAGTGCTTCCCGGCCGGCAGTCTCGATGGTCGCGAGCACTTCTCCCAGCTCCGGGTCCCGCCGCTGCGCGAGCGGACGCGCCGTGGACGCCTGGACGACCATCAGGCTCACCGCGTGCGCGACGATGTCGTGCAGCTCCCGGGCGATCAGCGCCCGCTCCTGATTGACCGCGTCGGCCACCTGGGCGGCGCGTTCGGACTCGGCCAGGTGCAGCTGGCCTCCCAGAGCCTCTGCCTGCCGCGTGCGGTGGTGGACAAGCCGGCCGGCACCGACAGCCATAGCCAGGAAGATCAAGTCGACGGCGAGGTCGGTCCCGTCTCCCCCCTCGGTGCGCAGGTCCCGCACCACGGTGGCGCCGACCAACACGACGAGCCAGGGGACCGGACGCGCGGACCAGGCGGCAAGGGCGAACCCCAGCACCAGGTAAGACAGGCCCGACCCGAGCACGCCACTCGGGGAGTCCGCGGCCGCCGCGATCAGCAGGCAGGCGGCGGCCGCTGCGACGGCCATCTCGGCGTGCCTGCGGGAGAACGCGACCGCGATCGGCGGCACCGCCGCCACCAGGAAGGCACCGACGGTTATCGGATGCGGTTGCTCGTCGGAGGCGAACAGCTCCAGCATCGCCAGGCCCAGCAGCACCGCGCCGATCAGCGTCTCGGTGCTGGTGATCGGCAGCCGGCGAGACCAGGTCACACCCAGGCACGCTAGCCGCGCTCGAGGTGGTTGAGGAAGGTCGCGGCAGTCGCCGCGACCATCGGATGACCCGGTCGCGACCAGCGGATATCCCGCTCGCGACCTGAGTGTGACGCGCCGCGTGCCGGAATCCGCCACCGTGACAGGGACCGAGCACTCGCCCACGGGAGGACACCATGAACACACGTCGTTGGCTCGCTGTCGGCGCGGCCAGCATCACCGCACTCGTCGGGGTCGTTCCCGCCGCGTCCGCGGCCCCCACCCGAGAGCACGAAGGCGAAAGCGGGCACGGGAGCTGGGGCTCCTGCGGTTCCCCAGGCGACGAGCTGATCGCCGACTACACCATCTCCGAGGCCGTGACGGAGTTCTCGTCCGGGCGCGCGACCCTGCACCTAACCTTCCTCGGCACCGTCGAGCGCACCGGGACCGGAGTCGTCGCGAAGTACTCCGAGCGCCAGCGGGACTTCTTCTCCACCGACGGCAGTGAGCGCTACGTCGGCGCCCTGGGCCACCTGGTGGTTCCCGGAGGCCGTGGCCTCACCTACGCCGGCCAGGCGCGGATGAGCAGCGACGGTGAGCTCACCTCAACGCCGGGGCTGGAGCCGCTCCTCGCCCTCGAGCAAGCCGGCGACGAGGCGACCCTCGCGGTCTTCTGCGGCGCGCTCGCCGGTACTCCCCGGCCCTAGCCGGGTGCCAAGAGCGCGAGGGCCCTGCGGCGACGCCCGCAGGTCAGACCCGGGTCCTTGGTGACCCGGAGGAGCTCGCCGGTCGAGCAAGCGCTGCGGGTCATTCGAGACGGATCCGAACCAGAGACCCCGACCATGATCAGAGCGGCGCCGCTCCTCGGGCGCCGTTCCCTTGGGAACCGCACTGGATGTTCGTCAAGCCCGCCTTCGCGAGCGCCGGTCACCGGCAGTGGGAGTCGAACCGGGGGGCCGCGCAGCGCCGTGGAGACACCGGGGGATGCTGACGAGCCACCGTTGTTCCATTCGACTCGTTGATCCAGATCAACGAGCGACTGACCCATGGGTAGAGGCGGATGGCCGACTTGCTCGCGGATCTTCACCGATCATCAATGACGTCGCATCAGAACGCCCACGCGATTCCGCTGACGTCCCAAGACGTCTGACCGCACGCGCAGCGGCCTACGAGTTGGCCGCTGGGTATCGGCACCCACTTGCTTTGCCCGCGTCGCCTGGCTTTTCGGGTTGAGTGAGCGCCGAAGGTGCAGCAAGTTGGACGTATCGGAAGGCCTCGCATCGGAGGTTCGGAGTGTCTGCGATTACATCCCGCGTTGACATCGCGCGGCCACGCTCCGACGTGTTCGCCTACGTCACCGACCCGACCCATCTGGCTCAGGAGGCGTCGGCCGTGGTGAGGCCGACGAGTGCGGCGGAAACCTGCCACAACTGGGCGGCGGCCGCGGTGTCGTAGGAGGCCCGGGCGGACGTCTTTGATCGACAGTTGACGAAGTAGCGACCGGTCACGCCTGCCACCTCGGCCGAGGACGCCAGGTAGATCGAGGTCTCGGCGCCCTTCTCGGGGCTCTTCAGGAACGGGCGCACGACGGGCAGCAGCAGCCGCATCCACCGGCGGGGATCTTCCTGGCCGAAGGCGGTACGGACGACGCCGGGGTGCAGCACGTTGGCGGTGACCCCGGAGCCCTGCAGCCGGCGGGCCAGCTCGTAGGTGAACAGGACGTTGGCCAGCTTGGACTGGTTGTAGGCGCGCTGACCGCTGTAGCCCTGCTCGCCCTGCAGGTCGGCGAAGTCGATGCGGCCCATGGCCTGTGCGCCGGAGGAGACGGTGACGACCCGGGCGGGTGCGCTGGCGCGAAGCCGGTCCAGCAGCAGGTTGGTCAGCAGGAACGGCGCCAGGTGGTTGACCGCGAAGGTGCGTTCCAGGCCGTCGACGGTGGGGTGCCGGGTCGCCCAGTACCCGCCGACGTTGTTGACCAGGACGTCGAGGCGCGGAAACGCCGCGAGCGCCTCGACGGCGAGTCGGCGCACCTCGCGCTGGGAGGAGACGTCGGCGGCGAACACCTCGACCGGCCCGCCGATGGCGCGCAACCGCTCGGCCGCCGCCTCGGCCCGGGACCGGTCCCGCCCGACGATGCCGACCCGTGCGCCGAGGCCGGCCAGACCGGCGGCGGTGGCCAGCCCGATCCCGCCGGTCCCACCGGTGACCAGCACGGACTTGCCGGTCATCGCTGGCCACGATCAGCGGGCCATCTTGAAGTTGAACATCGGCGTGCCCAGGGCGCCCATCAGCCGCAGCCACACCGGCAGCAGCATCTCGGTGCCACGGGCGGTGCTGATGTCGCCGAGGTCGATGACGTCGTGGTGCCCGAACCCCTTGAGCAGGTCGGTCACGGTGGCCTTGGCCGCGGCGTCGTCACCGGAGACGAATGCGGTCGACTCCTCCCCCAGCAGGTCCGGGTGGACCATCAGGGACGCGGTCATGGTGTTCAGCGTCTTCACGACCCGCGCCTGCGGGAAGGCCCGCTGGATCTGCTCGCCGAGGGAGTCGGTGTCCTTGACGAACAGGGTGGGCGGGAAGCCGTTGGAGAAGTCCAGCGGGTTGGAGATGTCGATGAGCACCTTGCCGGCGAGGTGCTCGGCGCCCGCCTGCTCCAGGGCCGGCAGGGCACCCGGCCCGCTGGTCGCGTTCACGACCAGCTCCGCCTGCTGCCGCCGCGTCGGCGAAGGTGGCCACCGGCACCTGCGGGTGGCTCGACGCCCAGGCGGAGAACGGCGGGTTGCCCATGCCGTCCGGGTCCGTGCGGCCCAGGGTGGCCTCGGGGTCGCGGGTGCCGACCGTGACGTCGTGACCGAGACCGGCCAGTCGGGCGGCCACGGCCTGGCCGACCATGCCGGTGCCGAGAACGGCGATCTTCATGCGGTGCTCCTTCGGAACCGTACGGAGGTAGACAGGTCTGTCTACTGCGATCGTCGGGAACGCTAACAGACAGGTCTGTCTATCGGCAAGGTATGCTGGCTTCGACAGACAGGCCTGAGGAATCGAGGTGCCCAGATGACCGGCACGCCGCGCCCAGCGCCGCCCGCGACCGCATCCTCGCCACCGCCTCCGCGCTCTTCTACGCCCGCGGCATCCGGGCGGTCGGCGTCGACCCGATCATCGCCGAGTCAGGCGTGGCGAAGGCGACGTTCTACAAGCACTTCCCGGCCAAGGACGACCTCGTCGTGGCCTACCTCGACCAGGTCGACGACGTCTGGACGGGCCAGCTGCAGGCGGCCGCCGAGGCGGCCGGACCGCGACCCCGCCGACCAGCTCGTCGGCCTCTTCGACGCCCTGACCAGCGCCTGCCGACGCGACGGCTACCGCGGCTGCGCCTTCATCAACGCCGCCGCCGAGTCCCAGCCCGGCACCGCCGTCCACGACCGCACCGTCGCCCACAAGTCCGCCGTGCTCGCCTGGATCCGTGACCTGGCCCGCGGACGCCGGCGCCGCGGACCCCGAGGCAGCTGGCCCGCTCGCTGACCCTGCTCCTGGACGGCGGCCTGGCCAGCGGATCCCTCGACGCCAGCCCCGACGCGCCGCCGGCCGCCAAGGCATCCGCCCGGGCACTCGTCGCCGCCGCCCTCACCACGTAGGAGCGGGCGGGACCGGCCCTGATGCGCGAGTCGTGCGGTGAACGACGACGTCGGGCCAGGACGGACACGCGACTGGGAGGGCCACCTCCTGACCGGAACCGGCGACTGCCGCCTCCTCACCGGAACTCCCGCCGGGAGGGACCGCCACGTGGGAAGGGTGGTCTCAGGGGGCGTCCGGCACTGGGGTCGGGGAGAGGTAGTCGATGACGGCGCTGGCCGGGTAGGGCGTGGCGTCCGGTCGTGCGCGGATGAGGGTGGCCACGGCGCTGAGGTCGTCTCCGGAGGTGACGATGGCGGGCTCGTCGTAGCCGTGCGGGCGCCGCTGCGGGAGGTCGGCCGCGGCCAGCAGGGCGTTGCACAGGCAGTGCCGGCCCTCGGTGTTCGCGGCCCGGCCGCCCTTGTGCCCGACGTACATGTCGGTTGGTTCGGCGGGGCAGCGGTAGCCGATGGTGCCGTCGGGCTGGCGGTAGGGGCTGCGCAGGGCGCCGAGGTCGCAGACCGGTCGGCGCGGCGAAGACGTCAGGATCGGAGAGGGTGCCGGCCACGTCGAGGACCTTGAACGGGAACCCGGTCGGGGACACCCGCCAGTCGGTGCGCACGGCGACATCGCCGTCGACCAGGTCGCGCAGCACCTGCCGCTTCAACTTGTCGGCCAGACCGGACTCGGCGCAGAACGCGAACGCGGTGCCGACCTGCACGCCGGCGGCGCCCGCCGCCAGCGCCGCCGCGCAGCCCCTGCGGGCTGCCCTGGGACCCGGCCAGCCAGAACGGCAGTCCCAGCCCGCGGATCACTTCCAGGTCGACGTTGTCCCGATCGTCGTAGACCGGCTCGCCGCTCGGCGTCGTCCGCCGCGGTCCCCGCGGCGGCGCGTTGTGACCGCCCGCGGTCGGGCCCTCGATGACGAAGCCGTCCGGTCGGGTCGCCGGGTTGTCGGCCAGGCCGGCGGCAAGATCGGTGGACGCGACGATCGCGAGCAGCGACGGCCGGGGCAGCGGCTCCCCCGCGCCGAGCAGCGCCCGCGGGCTGCAACGCACCGCGAAGGTCCCGTCGGCGCCGGTCGTGCCCTGCGTGCGCACCGACAACGCGACACCGTCCCGTCGGGCGAGCCGGCGCAGCAGCTCCGGCAGCTCCGCGGGGTTGCCCGCGCCCGACGAGGACGTAGTCGACGCCGGCCAGCATCGCCCCGAGGCAGGCGAACGGGATCGGCAGCTCGATCTTGCGGAGGTAGTTGATGCCCACCGTGCCGTGTGTCCCTCCTTGGCGAGGTAGACCTCGCAGAAGTTGGCCACCACGGTGAGCTCCTGCAGCGCCACCGGCGGCTGCAAGGTGATCATCGGCACCTTCCGATAGGGCCGCCCGGGCGGGCGCCGGCCGGCAGGAAGTAGGTGTCCAGCACCCGCTGGGCCACGGCCGGTACCGGGAACGCGGCCAGCGCCCGCCGGACATGACCGCCCTGGTCGCCGTCCTGCAGGCGCCGCGCGTAGACCACGTCCAGAGCCGTGCCGGAGACCACTCCGAGATGACCTGCAGTCGAGACCGCCCGCGCCAACCGCCAACCGGAGACCGCCACCCCCATCCCGCCCTGAATGATCGTCGGCCGGGGCCGGCCCGTCGACTCGACCATCGGGCTCGTCGTCATCGCGCACGTCTGCATCCGTGCGGAACCGACACCAAGACAGCTTCACGTTCGGTCCGGCGAACGCATCGGCGACTCGGCCCGACAATGAACCTGCTTGGCCGGGCAGGCCACGGCCGCCCGCCACGCGCCGTCATCGGTCCAGTTCCAGCAGACGCAGCGTGTGCTCGACGTCATCCAGCACCCGGCACAACAGTGCTCTGCTTTGGTCTCGGGCCGCGGTCACCGATCCGACGTCACGGGCAGCCGCGGTGGACATGATCAGCCCGACCGTCTGCAGCCGGTTGATCGCAAGGGTCTGCCACCCCAACATCTCCTCGACCATCGCGGCGACGGACTGGTCGCCCCGGGTGACCGCGCCGATCCCTGGTAGCTGGTCGCCCTGTGCGCTCATCATCAACGCCGCCCATCGCCTGAACTTCTCGAGGCGGCAGCGTGCAGGGTCCAGGACGCCGATACCACGCGGGACGCCCCGATCGTACGCCCGCGGCTGGACGCCACGGGCCAACACTTCGGGCCCCCCACCCGAGTCCCCTCGACGTCAGGCCGGTGCTTCGGCGGCCAGACCTCACAGCGGTCCTCCCGGGCGTCGCACGTCCAGGTTCGGCAAAGATGGGCCACAGGGGCCACCGCCGCACAGATCCAAGGCTGAAGATTCACCGGGAAAGCGGAAGGGCGGGCCTCCGGGGGAAAAGCAAGATCATTTGTGGCACTCTTCTGGCACCCGAGGGACAACGATCGTTGTCACCCTCATTGGCGGCCGCGGCTGCCAACCCATGCCGCTCTCCGGTCGGCGAGCGATGGATACTCGCGGGTGCCGCGACCGCGCCGGTCCGGCTGCAGCCGCTTGACGGACAGAGCCGGCATTACCGAGCGGCTCGGGGCGGCGCGCCGAGGCGGCGTTGTGGCTCCGCGTTTCGTCCGCTGAGAGCTCCCCGATCGGGGGACGATGGTCACATGTCTGTGGGTGCGCCGTTGGACTTGCCGGCCGTGTTCCGGTGGTGTCGAGAAAAGTTCGCGGCGGATCCCGAAGTGGTCTTGTTCGAGACGGGTCACCTGTCGCAGGTTCTGGGGTTGCGGCTGACGGACGGGCGTGCACTGGTCGTGAAGGTGCGGCCCTGGCAGCAGCGGTTGATCGCTTGCGGGCAGGTGCAGGAGCACCTACACAGCAAGGGGTTCCCCGCCCCCCAGGTACTGGTGTCCCCTACACAGCAAGGCGATTTCGCGATCAGCGCCGAGACGCTCGTTACCGGCGGCGAACTGCTCGAGACGGACTCGGGCTCCGCAGCGCAGTTCGCGGAAGCTCTGCACCTGTTGGTGCAAGAGGCTCCCCGGGTGGAATCGGTGAGTTCACTGGACCCGTCCCCGGCATGGGTGGGCTGGGATCACAAGGCGACGCGGCTGTGGCCCGACCCGGATGACCGACCGGGTGACCTGAACACTCTCGATCGCCGTCGCTGGCTCGACGACGTGGGCGCCGCAGCCCGCGAGCAACTCCTGGCGCTAGACCAGCCACTCGTCATCGGACATGGTGACTGGTACTCCGCGAACCTCCGCTGGACACATCGGCGCCTCCGCGTCGTACACGACTGGGACAGCGTCATTGCCCAGCCCGAAGCCGCCATCGCCGGTCACGCCGCCGCCATCTGGCCGGGCACCGGTGAGCCAGGCGAGGTCGCCAACCTGACCCAGAGCGAGGACTTCCTGAACGCCTACATGGACGCATCCGGACGCTCCTGGACCGCCCACGAAGTCCGGGCAGCCTGGGCGGCGGGGTTGTGGACCCGAGCCTTCGATGCGAAGAAGGCCACCCTGACCGGCGACGACCCTTACCTTGCCCTCACTCGTTCCGAGGCCGATGAGCGCGGTCGGCTGGCGGGGTTCTAGCTGCCAGCACTGCCGAGGCCATGACGGATGCGCTCGGTCGGTGCCGCTACCGCAGAGGCGGCCAGTCCCGTTGCACTCGGCGTGAATCCCGTTCAGACCAGAAGCGGCACGGCTCGACAGGTACCTCCTGCAGGGCGCTGCCCGCCTAGGCACGTGCCAACGATCGTTGTCAGGTCTTGCAACCGTCGGAAGCGGTCGCGTCGGGCCCTGGACCGGTTGACGGTGTTGGTGGCGCGTCGGGACCAGGCGCAGCAGGCGGTGGGCGGGGGCTCCGAGCACAACGTCCGCCAACGGCACGGTGCGATAGCTTGCGGCGGTCTTGGGCGCCGCGAGGTACGGCGGCCCGCCGGGCAGCAGAATCAACTGGGCGTCCACCCTCAGCGTGCGCCGCAGGAAGTCCACCCGGTCGCCGGCCAGCCCGAGCAGCTCCCCCTGCCGAAGGCCGGTCCCGGCAGCCACGCGAATGGCCGCGCGGTAGCGTCCGGGCACTTCGTCGGCCAGCGTAAGAACCGCCTCACGAGGCAGCGGGACGAGATCACGTGGCGGTGCTTTGGGCAGCGAGATCCGCTCGCACGGGCTGACCGCGATGAGCCTGTCGGCGACGGCGGCCCGGAACACCATCCGCAACACGGCGTAGACCGTCGCCGTTGTGGAAGGCGCCAGCAGTTGGGACCTGCCCTTGACCCAGGCCTGAACCTCGGACCGGGTAACCGCGGCCAGCGGGCGATGACCGAGCGCCGGCACGATGTGGTTGCGAATGTGGGAGTCGAAGACCGCCACGGTGGTACGCCGGTGCACCTGGGCCGCCTGCCAGATCCGCGCATACTCGCCGACACTGAGCCGACCCGCTGCCGGATCGACGTAGAGACCTCGGGACTTGTCGCTCTCCACGCCGGCCAGGAACAGCTCGGCATCGATCTTCCTTGCGAAGGTGCGGGCTCGTTCTCGACCGTCGGGATCCAGAGATACCGGGCTCGCCAACGATGGCCCGACCCGTGACGCTCGGTGCGGATCCGTTGGTCCCCGACCCGCTTCTCCCACCGGTCCTCGACGTGCGCCATCGCTAGGACGCCTGAGACGGACGGCGGGGTTCGACACGGCCAGCAGCCACGAACGCGTCGAGATCGGTGGTGTCGATACGGACGTGGCGTCCCAGCTTGGTGAACGCGATCCGGCGCTCGGCGATCAAGCGGCGAATAAAACGAGGCGAGGTTCCGATTCGGGCAGCTGCTTCCTCGACGCTGAGCAGAGCCATGGCGATGCCCTTCATTCCGTGTGGCGCTGATTCCCCGGAGATGCCGCACGCGAGTGGCGGTACTGCCCGCGGTGCCACGGAGAACCATCTGTCACCACGGAGCATGCGCCAGACCGAGGATACTCAGCAGCCGGCAGACAGCGGGCCTAGCGGCAGGCGCGGCCGGTGCCGGACCGCCGCGGACTCCCCTGGGTGCTGGCGGCCGACGCCGAAGAAGTCTCGACCGGTCTCAACTCGGGCGTGTCACCCGCGACTGTCGAGCGCCGACGGACGGAACGGCACACGGGCCGATTCGGAAAGCCCACGATCTCTTCGAGGTCGGTCAGACACCGATTGTGCTCCTTTCCTCCATGGGTGCCGGCGCTGGTCGAAGTTCCTGGTCCGGCGGCGCGTGCAGCCACGTAGCACGATGAAGAACATCGTCCACGGTCGAACCAGGCTCTTGGGGGCCTTGCGGGTTACAGCCCGGCAGCCCGGAATACGGGGTCAGCGGGCGATTCGCGCTGAGGCGGGCTCGCTGAGGGCCTCCGATCGCGCTCCCGGCTCCAGAAGGCGAAGCGCGTGCTCGACGTCATCCACCACCCGGAAGAGCAGCGCTCTGCTGTGCTCTCGGGCCGTGCTCACCGACGCGACGTCATCGTGGCAAGCCACGTTGGACATGGTCAGACCGGCCATATGAAGCCGGTTGATCGCCAGGGTCTGCCACCACAACACTTCCTCGAACACCGACGCGACGGAAGTGCCTTCATCGGTGACTAGTTCGATCCCGAGTCGGTCTTTGCTCTGTGCGCCCATCAATGCCACCTAGGGTGCCTGACCTGCTTGAGGCGAAAGGGTGCAGGGATCAGGACGCCGACACCGCGTGGGACGACTTGGATCCTACGCCCGGGGCCCGAGGGCACAAGGCCGCCATGTGAGCACACCGACCAAGCGCGCGTTCGGTGGGACGGGCAGGACTCGAAGACAACTGCTCAAGCAACGATGTGCTCGACTGCTGCAATCTCGCACCCGATCTACCACGACGGGGCGGGCCTGCCCAAAGGGCGGGACCTTCGGCACGCTCGCCCCCACCGCACGACGCCTACCATTCGGCTACCAACGGGATCGAGGGCCTGGTCCCCTGTCCTTGGGACGCAAGGGCGCATGGTGATAACGACAGCGCTTGTGGGGCACTGCGCTGGTAGCGGTGGGGCGATTGCACGGCTCGCAGCAACGGGTGGGCAGCGGGATGTCGACCGACCCGGCCGGCTCGATGACGGTCGGCGCCCGGTCCTGGCGCCGGGCGTGCAGCTCGGTCCAGGACTCGCCGCCGGTGACGACCGTGGTGGCGTCGGCGCCCTTCAGATCAGCACCCTTGCCGAACCGTGCAGCAGCTCGTGCCTCCGAGGGTCTTGAGGTTGCAGCTGAGACCGGGAGCAGGCCGTCGCAGCGAGATCAACCTCCCGGCACGAGACGGACTCATGGGATACCTCGGGACGATCAGTGTCGTAAGACCCGGCCCTCCGTGACCTCAGCCGGTGTCGGACGGTCACGGTCCACTCGACGATGGGACTACTTCGATAACTATCAAGGACGTGGTACTCGTGACCAAGAGACTGCAGGCCCTCGGCGTCGTGCTGGCGGTGATCGGTCTCGGTTTCTTGGCCGGCGCCGGTGTGGCCTATGCCCGAGTTCAGGCGGGATATGACTCCCTCCACGCATTCAGCGCGGCACAGAATGTCGAGCTGACCTACAACACCGACGGCCAACTCGCCGACGACACCGGCTCGACAAAGGAAGCAGGGGCGATCATGTCCTTGCTGAAGGATGACTGGAAATACCCGGTCGTCACCTCCGACCTCAACCCGAACGACCCGGTGGTCAACACCGCCTCTGAGTACATGTACCAGATGGCCACGATCACCTACCACACAATCACCCGCCCCCAGACGGTTGTCCTCCCGGAAGACGTCACGGCTGACTCTGGCAAGGTTTTCAAGGCCGGCAGCTACGACTTCAACCCGAACGGCAGGTACTGGACGGGCTACGACCGCTCGAACCCGATCGAGGCCATTGCCCGCGACCAAGCATGGTCGGGTACTGCACACGGCCTGGTCGCTGAGCTCGGCGTGGGCACCGTGACCCACTCTGCGCTCCAGATGGGTCTCGCTCTGGCCGGGATCATGGCCGGTCTCGGACTCACGATCATCCTGGCCGGGTTGGGTCTCGTCTGGGCAGGCAGGGCGCCCGCACAGATCACGGCGCCGAACGCCGAGCGCACGGCGGAGCCGGTCCTCGTCTGACGGCACGGTGGTGGAGATGGGGCGACCTGCGGGTCGCCCCATTTGCACGCGGTCAGGGTGGAACTGCCGTCACGAGTACCGGTAGGACTGTGCGGGCTTCCAATGCTCGGATCGGCGGGGATGTTGGATGGTGGGTTCTCCGGGGGGCTCCTACACTCGTGCGGCTCGACCCCGGACGACTGGAAACTACCGCTGGCCAGGCACGCTCAACGAGCCCGCCCGCCGGTGACACCTCCGGTCCGCCCAGTGCGACTGGACCTTGTCCCCTGTCTTGAGGACAGGGCTCGCACGGTGATGACCGACAGCATTACGGCCCGGCGGCGCTGACCACAATGGCGACCGGACCCAGCAAACGAAGCAGAGGGGCGGCCCCGGCCGGCGGCGATGCTACCTACCGCCGGGTACCGTCGAAGGATGCGGTTCTTGTGGGCGGCGCTCGCCGTTGCCCCGTTCGTCGCAGTGGTGGCCGGCGTGCTCACCGGCCGGGTCCGGGCACGGTCGTGGCTCCCAGCCGAGCAGGACGCCCGGCTGGTGCCGGCCGAGGACCCGGGGCGCGGCGCAGCGCAGTAGCACCCAGGTCCGCATACTCGCCCCGGCTGGCAAGGGCCGGAGGCCTACGCGACCCCACGACCCCCGGGCACGGCGAACTGTTCAGCCGGATCGCGATGCGCCGCCCTCTATCCCGAGCTGAACTGACCAGTGGCGTTTGTCGAGATCGTGTGGCGACCCGATTTGATGGATCTTGATGTGCGAAGACCTCCTGGCGTGGAGTGGAACTGCATAGCAACCGCTCCACGACTCTGGATCTCTTCATGTCCCACGCTAATGCCGCCCTGACTCCTCGCGCCGCCTCCGGCTGGCGTCGTGGGCATCTTCCGAACGCCCGAGCCGTCATCCGGCTCGTCGGCGCCGTCCTCGCCCACATGCATGACGAATGGCAATCCAGCGATCGTCACTACCTCTCCGAAGGCTCCATGGCGCCCGCTCGCTTTCATCGCTCTTGGTGATGCGGGCCTGCGCGCCGGGTGGAGGACCGGGCGACACCAGCGGCGGTGTTCGGTGTCGCGTCCGGCGGGTCGGTCACCGTCACGCTGCACGTTCAACCGGGCGACGCCGGCTTCGTGGGCGAGCGCTGCCCACCCGACCGCATGCGCTTGACATCCCAAGCACATGATGCGTATGGTGAGCAGGTGTCCGGAAGTTCCGCACACATCCCCCTGATCCTCAGGAGCGCACCATGGCTACGACCACCACCAAGACCACCCCGAGCACCGAGGTCCCCGACGTCTCGGCGCTTGCTCAGAAGTTCCGCGAGCAGCTGCTCGCCACGGTTCAGCAGGGCCAGCAGGCCTCCGTCGACGCCGTGCAGACCTGGGTCAAGGCCGTGTCGGTCATCCCGGTCCCCGATCTGCCCACTGTTCCCGGCCTCCCTGACGTCCCCGGCGTCGAGGCAATGACGACTTTCACGTTCGATCTGGCGTCGGACCTGCTCAACGCACAGCGCGACTTCGCGCTTCAGCTGACGACCGTGCTGGCGCCGGCCAAGTCCGCCTGACCCTGGCCAACGCCTGACCATCTCCTACTCGCGACGATACGAAGAGGACGGAACGATGGCAGAAGCCGGAGACGAGTCCCGGCGGATGCTCGGCGACTTCATCCGTGCGCAGCGGCAGATGGCCAACCTGTCGCTGCGCCAGCTGTCTGCGCTGACCGAGGTGTCGAACCCTTACCTCAGCCAGGTCGAGCGAGGGTTGCACGAGCCTTCGGTCAGGGTGCTCCGATCGATAGCCGATGCTTTGAACGTCTCGGCCGAAACCCTGTTGGAGCAGGCCGGCCTCATCACCCCGAGCGACGACAAGGATGCCGACGACGCGACCGAGGCCGCCATCAGGGCCGACCGCCGACTCTCCGAGGCTCAGCGCCGGGCCATGCTGAGCGTCTACCACAGCTACCTCGATGCGAATGGCGACGACTAGCGGTGAACGACCTGCACACGCCTATCGCGTGTGCACCCACCAGGCGAGGAGTACGACATCATGTCGGCAGCGGAGAGTCTGGAGTCAGCAGGACGGTCGGTCCTTGACCGTCTGGGCGTGGCCGAGGATCCGATGGCAGCCGCCGATCCGGTCTCGTTCCTCCGAGCCCTCGTGGCGGCCGGAGCCGGTGTCGCGCGGAACCCGGTGGGTGCTGCCGCGGCGAACCTCCGGCTGGCGATCGGGACGGCCGCGGCCATCCGGGTGTCAGCAGGTCGCGCGGTTGGTGGTGCCGCAACTGGCCCGCTGTCCCCGGCCGCAGGTGACAAGCGGTTCGCGGACCCGGCGTACGTCGACAACCCGCTGTACTTCCTGATCGAGCAGCAGTACCTGTTGGCCGGCCAGCTCGTCGCCGAGCTGCTCGACGCTGCCGGGCTCGACATCGACCAGGACAAGAAGGCACGCTTCGCGGCGACCTTCATGCTCGACGCGCTAGCGCCGACGAACACCCTCGCGGGCAACCCGGCAGCGATCCGGCGCGCCTTCGATACCGGCGGAAAGAGCGTCGTCCAGGGTATGACCAACATGCTCAGCGACCTCCGCCACAACGGTGGCTGGCCCTCGCAGGTCGACACCGACGGGTTCGAGGTCGGCGAGAACATGGCGGCCACCCCGGGCAAGGTCGTCTACCGCAACGACCTCATCGAGCTGATCCAGTACGAGCCGCAGACCGACGCGGGTGCACGAGGTGCCGCTGCTGTTCTGCCCGCCGTGGATCAACAAGTACTACATCATGGATCTCGCGCCGGGGAAGAGCCTGATCGAGTGGGCGGTCCAGCACGGCCACACCTGCTTCGCCATCAGCTACCGCAACCCCGACGCGTCGATGCGCGACCTGCGACTTCGACGACTACCTGCGCCAGGGCCCGCTGGACGCGGTGCGTGTCGTGCGGGAGATCACCGGGGCGCCCGCGGTCAACACCCTCTCGGTCTGCCTCGGCGGCACGCTCACCGCCATCGCGCTCGCCTACAACGCCGCGGTCGGTGACCGCTCGATCAACTCGGCGACCTTCCTCAACACCCACACGGACTTCAGCGACGCCGGGCGCGCTGGGCGTCTTCACCGACGAGCCCACCATCGCCGGGCTGGAGAAGAAGATGGCGAAGAAGGGCTTCCTCGACGCCGACACACATGGCGCACACGTTCGACGCGCTGCGTGCCAACGACCTCGTCTTCCGCTACGTCGTCAACAACTGGCTGCTGGGCGAGAAGCCGCCGGCGTTCGACCTGCTGGCGTGGAACAACGACAGCACTCGGATGCCCGCCAAGATGCATTCGCGCTACCTGCGGTCGCTGCTACCTGCGACAACGAGTTCGCTCGTGGTGAGTTCGAGGTCGACGGCCAGGCGCTCGACCCGCACGCAGTCGATGTTGATACCTACGTGCTGGCCGCGGTCGACGACCACATCGTCCCGTGGGTCTCCGGATACAAGACGGCCCAGCTGCTCGGCGGCAAGAACCGCTTCGTGCTCAGCACGTCGGGCCACATCGCCGGCATCGTCAACCCGCCCGGTCCCAAGGCCAAGCATTGGACCAACGAGTCGCTCCCGGCCGACCCGCAGGATTGGAAGGACGGTGCAGATCTCGTCGACGGAACGTGGTGGGAGGACTGGGCTCGATGGGCGGCGAAGCAGGGCGGTCCGAAGGTCGACGCCATCGCCTCCCTCGGGAGCGATGCTCACCCGCCGATCCAGCCGGCCCCCGGTAGTTACGTACGCACCCGAGCATGACCCAGCTCCGGGCGGCGACCGCCGTCGTCTCCCGGACCCTGATCATCGCAGGGCTCCCGGTGCGGGTCCTCGTTCAGGGCGAGGGAGATCCGCTGCTGCTGCTCAACGGGCTGACCCGGCCGTTGGAGAGCTGGAAGCCGCTCATCGAGCAGCTCGACCAGCGCATGGTCATCAGCTTCGACTCGCCCGGAGTCGGCCTGAGCCCGGCCCCTCCTTTTCCTCTTTCGATCGCACGGCTGACTGAGTTGGCTTCGGAGGTCCTCACTGGCGTCGGAGTTCAACGCGCCGATGTCCTGGGGTTCTCCCACGGCGGCGCCATCGCACAACAGCTCGCCGTCGACGCCCCGGACCGGGTCCGTCGGCTGGTCCTGGTATCGACGTCCTGCGGCGTCGGCGCCGAGTGGGGCAACCGGTCGGCATGGGGTGGGGCGAATCCGAAAGACGACCGTTCCTGGCCGCGACCTGACCTGATGGGCCTGATGTGGCATGCCCTGGCGATCACCAGCTGGTCGAGCATCCCGTTCCTCGGCTCGATCACGGCTCCCACGCTTGTGGTGAGCGGGACGCGTGACCGGCTGGTGCCGCCGGCGAACAGCAGGCTGATCGCTCGCCGGATCCCCGACTCCCGCCTGGTCCTGCTGCCGGCCGGTCACGATCTGCAGCGCCCCAGCCCCGCACGTGTGCTGGCCGAAGCGGTCGAGAAGTTCCTGACAAACAATGTCAAGCGCATGCAAGACTGCATCTAGCACAGTTTGGCGGCGGATCGTGGCGCGACGGGAGAGAATCGATGGCGGCGAGGCCCGCGGCGGGCACCCACGAGGCGTTCGGCGCCTATGTGCGCAGCCAACGACAACTGGCCCAGCTGACACTGCGGCAGGCCGCCGAGCTGGCCCGGATATCCAACCCGTACTTGAGTCAGATCGAGCACGGGTTGGCGCTGCCGTCGATCACAGTGCTCAACGCGCTGGCCGCGGCCCTCGAGGTGTCGGCCGACACGCTGCTGCAGCGCGCGGTGGGGGCCCCGGCCGCGGCCGGTGCCGCGCGCTGCAGCACCGAGGATTCGATCCGGCATGACGATCGGCTCGACGACGCGCAGAAGCGGGCCCTGCTCGCGGTGCTGGCGTCGTTCGTCGGGACGGCACCCAACGCATCCCGCACTGCCGCCTCACCGAAGAAACCACGTCGACGGCGACCGCCGGCGGCCCCGGCTGGCCAGAAGGATTGATGAAGATGACTGAGCAGGCAGACCTGCGTCTCGATGGGCGAGTCGCCATCATCACGGGCGCCGGCGGCGGCCTCGGTCGCTCGCACGCGCTGCACCTCGCTGGCCGCGGAGCCCAGGTCTTGGTGAATGACCTGGGGGGCGCTGTAGACGGCAGCGGCGGGTCATCCTCCGCCGCTCAACGGGTCGTCGACGAGATCACGGCGCTCGGAGGCCGGGCGGTGGCGAACCACGACAGCGTTGCGACGGCGGACGGCGGCGAGGCGATCGTCGAGGCAACACTGGCGGCCTTCGGGCGGGTCGACATTGTGATCAACAACGCCGGGATCCTGCGCGACAAGGCCTTCCACAAGATGGACCGCGCAATGATCGACGCCGTCGTCGACGTCCACCTCAAGGGTGCGATGTTTGTCAGCCAGCCGGCCTTCCGGCTGATGCGGGAACAGGGTTACGGCCGCATCGTCAACACGAGCTCGGCGTCCGGACTGTTCGGCAACTTCGGGCAGGCTAACTACGGGGCCGCAAAAGCGGGCCTTGCCGGGCTGACAAGGGTGCTCTCGCTCGAGGGTGCCGGCCACGGCATCCGCGTCAATGCCATCGCACCGATTGCGGCCACCCGGATGACCGACGAGCTACTGGGCGATCTTTCGTCCAAGGTCTCGCCCGAGACCGTGAGTCCTCTGGTGGTCTACCTCGCGTCTGCGGAGTGCTCGGTCAACGGGCACATCTACTCCGTCGCGGGGGGTCGGGTCGCGCGGATCTTCATCGGCGAGACGCAGGGCATCGTTCTGGAGGACAACACCCCAGAGGGAGTCCGGGCGAATCTCACTTTCATCGACCGGCTGGACCTCCACGACTTCCACCAGCCGACCTCGCTCGACGCGGAGACCAGCGTTATCGCGAAGGCCCTGTCCGAGGTCGGCTGACCCGACAGGGCTTCCGCGGCTACCCGAAGGCCAGACGCACGTCGTCCGACGACGGTTCGGGCATCGGTGTACCGGTCAGGGCCGTCAGGACTTCGCCGGCCTGTCCGCTCGTCTCGAGCGCGACGACCGCCGGGTCGATCCGCATCACGCAGTAGCCAGCCGACCGCGCCCGCACCGAAGCCCGGGGCGAAGATCGTGCATCGGTTCGGTGATGACGCCGTCGCGGACGGCGTCGTGGATCGCCAGCGGGATGCTGGCCGACGACGTGTTGCCGACCCGTCTCGATGTTGAAGTACAGGCTGTCCGCGGCAGACCGGCCGGCCTCGGCGCAAGCTCGGTCACCATCGTCTTGTTCGCCTGGTGCGGAACGACCAGATCGATGGTGTCCAGGCAGCGAGCTCGCCACGCCGTCAGGGTCGGGCAGCGTCCGCGAGCTCGCCGATCATCTGCGTAGGTAGCGGCCGGCCAGCGCCTTCACCTCCGGGCCGAACACGGTGATGTTGTTGTCGAACTCGGGGTTGGGCCAGATGATCGAGTTCACCTGGCTGACCGGGCCGCTGGCGTAGGTCTGCAGGAAGTCGATGTCGGGCTGCTTGCCATCGGTCGGCGGGCCCGACGACCATCGCGGCGGCGCCGTCGCCGAAGATCATCCGCGATGGCCGGACGTTGCCGATCTTGTCGGAGAACTTCTCCCCGCAGACGAGCAGCACCGGCCGCTCGACCTCCTGAAGCAGCCGGACCGCCTCGGACAGGCCGTAGGGCAGGCCGGCGCAGGCGGCGACGATGTCGCACGACGCGTGCGTCTGGAACATCCCGAGCTGGCCCGAGATCCAGGTGGCGATCGACGGGATCATCCGGGTGCTGGTGCAGGTGCAGAACAGCACCGCCCCGATCTCCTCCGGCCCTCGGCCGGCGTGCGCCAGCGCGGCCTGCGCCGCCCGCAGCGCGATCTCCTCCAGTGTCAGCGAGGTGTAGCGGCGCTGCCTCGATGCCGGTCTTCTCGCTGATCTCGGCCGCTGACATCGGTGACCAGTTGTAGGCAGCGTTGCGGATCAGGTCGTCGTTGGTGCAGACCAGGTCACCGTGCACGACGGCGAGCGCCTCGATCGTGGCATGCACAGCGAAGCGCTTGCGCACGTCCACCGGCGGGTAGGGCCGGATCGGGCCGCGACGGAGTCGGCCGGCAGGGCCGCCACTGGGCGCGTGGCACTCCGGCATCGAGGCGGCGGAGGAACTGCCGCACCTCGCGGTCGCGCGGGTGGAAAGCCACCACGTAGTCCTCGTCGCGGAGCTCGCCGACCTCGACGAGCTCGGCGGCGGCGCGGTCCCAGGGGTACTGGTTGTGCAGCACCATCGCCCACCGGTGCAAGGCCTCCAGCTCGGGTACCTCTTCGGCGCAGTCGACGATGTCGGTGACGTCGTAGACCGGGTAGTCCGGGTCGTAGGTCGGCAGCCGGAACGTCAGGCTCGTGGGGTCCTGCAGCATCTCCGCCACGGTGGGCTTGATGGTCGGCAGCTCGGTGGCGTGGTGTCGGCGGTGGCCGAAGACGTCGAAGAGGACCCCGAAGATCCGATCCTCCACCTCGCGCGTCCCAGGTCGGCGGCAGCGACTCGTAGGCGCGCTGACGGCGGCGACCTTGTGCTCGCTGTCCTCCCAGGGCGTGAGGATCGGCAGAAAGATGTCGGAACGCGTGCGCGGCACGTCACGCCAGCGGGTGGGCCGCTTCTCGTACATCGTCATCGCGAAACTGTTGATCCAGAACAGGTTCAGCGCGATGTCGCGCATCAGCTCGTACCGGTCGGCATAGCCGGCCGCCTCGATCCTGTGCAGGATGTCCGTCCCAGTGGGCGCCTTCGCCTCGAAGTCACGCCGGATCACCCGATCCAGCTGTTCGACGCTGTGCATCACAGAGAAGTCCAGCTCTGGGAAGAAGTTGGAGGGGAAGACGATCCGGTTGTGCCGGTTGACCATGAACGGCTGCATCGACTGGTCCCATCATCGCGGCGGTCCAAGGCGACGCCGTCACCTCGACCTTAAGCGCGGCCCCGCCCAAAGGGTCCGTCCGGCGGGAGATCCTTTGTGCGCGCACCGCTTGCTGGCCGGAGCAGCGCACTGACTGCATCGAGGGAAGCGCACCCGAAGGGGTGTACCGTCGATGGACAAGCTAGATGCAGGTCGCTCCGCCACAGCAGGCGTCGACACCTGAACCACTTCGGGCAGGGGCCCGCACACGACCCGAACCTCGGGTGCGTGATGGCCGGACCACACCCCAACTGACCCGGGTCCACGCTGCAGCGCGCCGACTCGACCACGAGAGGGAACGAGGCAGGCGAAGACATGACAGACATGACAGGCCAGGTAGCCCTGGTTACCGGTGGTATCCGAGGTATCGGGCTGGCGATCTGCGATCGGTTGGCCGGTCGAGGCGTCACCGTGGCGGCGGGATACTCCCGGGACGAAGAGACGGCACAGATCTTCCTGGACAAGTACGCCAGCAACGGCGTGACGGTGCACCAGGGCAACATCGGCTCCAACGACGACTGCGAACGCGTGGTCGGCGAGGTCCTCGACCAACACGGGCGCCTGGACATCCTCGTCAACAACGCCGGGATCACGATCGACAAGACGGTGCGGCGGATGACCCCCGACGAGTGGGACCGGGTCGTGCGCGTCGACCTCTCCGGGTCGTTCTACCTGTCCCGGGCGGTTCTTCAGCACATGCTCGACCGCGGCTCGGGCCGCATCATCAACATCAGCTCGGTGATCGGATCCTCAGGCAACATCGGTCAGGCCAACTACGCGGCGGCCAAGGCGGGCGTGTTCGGCCTCACGATGAGCCTCGCTCTGGAGACCGCACGCAAGGGGATCACCGTCAACTCGGTGACCCCAGGCTTCATCCACACCGAGATGACCGACGTCATCCCGCCGGAGGCCATGGACAAGGTCGTCGCCAAGATCCCGGCCGGACGCCTTGGGCACCCTGACGAGGTCGCCAGGGTGGTGGAGTTCCTCGCCGACCCCGAGTCCGGCTACATCACCGGCCAGGTCTTCGGCGTCAACGGCGGCCTGTACATGTGACGCCGCGCCGGGGGTCCTCGAGCAGGTGTGACAGGCCCCTGGCTCGGTGGTAGGTCCCTCTGGTGGATTGCCTGCGTACATCGACAACGCCGCCAGGTCCTCCGGTCGCGCTGCCAAGGGCCGTCAATTGTTCAGCCCGCCCGGCGGGACCTTTGACCCTGTTGCCGATACGCCTACAGGCGTTCCGTCGGTGGTAGGCATTCCCGCCCCCACAGGGCGTCGGTGGCGTTGAGTTGGCTCCGCCCCCACCGGTGTTCCCGTTCAGAAGGTGAGTTCGTATGAAGTATGTTCCGCCTGGCCAAGCAGGCAGCATCGTCTCAGTCCAGCCGAGGTACGAGAACTTCATCGGCGGTAAGTGGCTGGCGCCGACACACGGCAAGTACCGAGTCGATCTGAGTCCGGCGACTGGTCGTCCGATCGCCGAGGTCGCCGACTCCACACCCGAGGACGTCGAGCTGGCGCTGGACGCCGCGCATGCGGCGAGCGTGGCGTGGGGTGAGGCCTCGGCCACCGAGCGGGCCGCGGTGCTCAACGCGATCGCCGATGCCGTCGAGGCCAACAAGGAGATGCTGGCGGTTGCCGAGAGCTGGGAGAACGGCAAGCCGGTCCGGGAGACCCTGGGCGCCGACATCCCGCTGGTGGTCGATCACTTCCGCTACTTCGCGGCCGCGGCGCGCGCCGAGGAGGGCCGGTCGACCGAGATCGAGAAGGACCTCGTCGCCTACCACTTCCGGGAGCCGCTCGGCGTCGTCGGGCAAATCATCCCGTTCAACTTCCCGCTGCTGATGGCGGCCTGGAAGCTCGCGCCAGCGCTGGCCGCCGGCAACTGCTCGGTCCTCAAACCCGCCTCGCCGACTCCGTGGTCGATCCTGAAGCTGCTCGAGGTCATCGAGGACGTCGTGCCCGAGGGTGTCATCAACGTGGTGACCGGGCCGGGTGCCGAGATCGGCAAGGCGCTGGCCGCGAACCCGCGGATCGCCAAGATCTCCTTCACCGGTGAGACCGTGACCGGCCGGCTGATCATGCAGTACGCCGCGCAGAACCTCATCCCGTCGACGGTCGAGCTCGGCGGCAAGTCGCCGAACATCTTCTTCAGCGACGTGATGGCCCACGACGACGAGTTCCTGGACAAGGCGATCGAGGGTCTGGTGCTCTACGCGTTCAACAAGGGCGAGGTCTGCACCGCACCCTCGCGGGCCTTGATCCAGGAGGACATCTACGACGAGTTCATGGGCCGCTGCCTGGACCGTATCTCGAAGATCAAGCAGGGCAACCCGTTGGACACCGACACCCAGGTCGGGCCACAGGTCTCGGCCCAGCAGCTCGAGAAGATCGCGTCCTACGTGGAGATCGGCAGAAACGAAGGCGCCGAGGTGCTCATCGGTGGACAGCGCGCCACGGTCGACGCCGAGTTCGCTGACGGTTACTACTTCCAGCCGACGGTGCTCAAGGGCGACAACAAGATGCGCGTGTTCCAGGAGGAGATCTTCGGGCCGGTGCTGGCCGTGACCACCTTCAAGGACGACGCCGAAGCCCTCGAGATCGCCAACGACACCCTCTACGGGCTCGGCGCCGGCGTCTGGACGCGGGACGGCAACCGCGCCTTCACCATGGGCAAGGCCATCAAGGCCGGCCGGGTCTGGACCAACTGCTACCACCAGTACCCCGCGGGCGCGGCGTTCGGCGGCTACAAGATCTCCGGGATCGGCCGCGAGAACCACGCCATGATGCTCGACCACTACAGCCAGACCAAGAACCTCCTGGTCAGCTACAGCACCAAGCCGCTCGGTCTGTTCTGAGTCCGCATGCCAGCTGACTCAGTCCGGGTCGAGGCCACCTCGGCGGCGCGTCAGGCGATCACTCGTCTGCGCGTCGCGCGGGGCGGTCCCGTGATGTTCGTACAGTCCGGTGGCTGCTGTGCCGGCAGCACCCCGATGTGTTTCCCGGCCGGAGAGCTGATCATCGGGGACATCGACGTGCTGCTCGGCGAGATCGACGGCTGCCCCTTCTACATCGACTCCCGGCTCGACGAGGCCTGGGGGCGCGACCGGCTCATTCTCGATGTGGCCGCCGGGCCGCCCGAGGGCTTCTCGCTCGCTGCCGGCGACAACCTGCACTTCGTCACCCGTTCCGCCACCTGCGCTCCACCTCCACAAGGCGACGACCGACGAACCGTCTAGCGCGTTCCGAGGCGGCGACACCGTCGGGACGACTCACCGGGTTACGGGGTCGACGCCGCGAGTAACCCCCGTCGGCTGGGTAGCAATCGGATCTCACCGCGCCACGCACGGCAAATAGACCTCGGTCTGGACGAACCGATCCACCCCGAGACGAGCAAGAGACGCAAGGAGCTCCTCATGAAGGCAGCAGTCGTCCACGACTTCACCAAACCGCTCAGCTACGAGGACCGGCCCAAGCCAATACCCGGCCCTGGCGAGGTCCTGGTCAAGGTCGAGACCGCAGGCCTGTGTCACACCGACATCCACGCGGCCCACGGCGACTGGCCGATCAAGCCGACCCCTCCGTTCATCCCCGGGCACGAAGGCGTCGGGACCGTCGAGGAGGTCGGCCCCGGTGTCACCACACCGAGGGTGGGCGACCGGGTCGCGATGCCCTGGCTCGGCGAGGCGTGCGGGCTCTGCGACTACTGCATCGACGGTTGGGAGACGCTGTGCGAGAAGCAGGTCAACACCGGCTACGGCACCGACGGCTCTTACGCCGAGTACGCCACGGCGAGCGCGGCCTACGTCACTCCGGTACCCGACTCGATCGATCCGCTCGACGCGTCGGTGCTGACCTGCGCCGGCGTGACGACCTACAAGGCCGTGAAGCTCTCAGGGGCCCGTCCGGCATCCCTCGTGGCGGTGTTCGGCATCGGCGGGCTCGGCCATCTCGCCCTGCAGTACGCGAAGATCAGCGGCGCCACCGTGATCGCGGTCGACATCAGCGACGAGAAGCTGGAGCTGGCGAAGGAGCTAGGCGCCGACCACGTCGTCAACGCTCTGACCGAGGACCCGGTCGCCGCCATCAAGGCACTCGGCGGAGCGCACGCCGCGATCTCCGTGGCCGTCGCGCCGACCGCATTCGAGCAGGCGTTCAACTCGCTGCGCCGCGGCGGCACGCTGGTCTTCGTGGCGCTGCCGGCGGACAACTTCGTCAAGCTGCCGATCTTCGAGACGGTCCTGAACGGGATCACGATCCGCGGGTCCATCGTGGGGACCCGCAACGACCTGGCCGAGGTCTACGCGATACACGCTCAAGGCCGGACCCGGGTGATCCGGGAGACCCGGCAACTCTCAGAAGTCAACGAGTGCTTCGAAGAAGTCGAGAAGGGAAACGTCAAGGCCCGCATCGTCTTCGACCTGCGCTAGAACGACCCGACCCATCAGTGCAGCGGGGCCACCCGGATGTCGAGCATCTCCAATCCGACGGCCTACCGGGTTCGGCCGCCCGTCAGCTGGGACCCCTAGCGGGTCAGGTTCCGCAGCCGCCGGGTCACCGGAGCCGGCATGAACGATGGCCTGCGTCCCTGCTCGAGCAACTGGGGGACCACTCCGCGTCCTCTTGACCTGGGACTTGCGTCCGGTTGCCACGTTGGCGGCGGCAACCGGACGCCGCATGGTCGCCCGCTTGCCGCCTACCCGCTGGGGCATCACGGTCTGTGACCGGCCGTTATGCCGGCCGGTGCACACGGCTCCTGTTGTCCAGCTCAAGAATTGCCGAGCCCAACCGGCCGGAGGATCCAGAGACCGCTGTTCATGTCGCTGGCCAGCACAATGTTGCGTTGCCCATCCAGGTACACGCCCCAGACGATCGGGAATCGGCGGGAAGGTGCCGGTCGGGACCTGGGTTCCGGGTGGCACCAACTGGCCTCGCTGCACCGGGTTTGCCGGGTCGGCGAAGTCCCACCAGACGATGCCGTCGGTGTACCAAGACGAGAACGCCTGGGTCCCCTTCGCAACCTCGGTGTTGTGCGCCGAGTCGAAGCCGGCGTCGCGGGACGAGCGGCTGTCCGGGTGGAAGGTGCCGCCAGCTCGGGGGTGGCCGGGTCGCTGACGTCGAACAGGTGACCCTCACCCCAGCCGTCGAAATCCTCCCCGGGGCAGTCGACCGGGGAAGTTGGCTCGGCGAGACGCTATCCGCAGAGCCCAAGATCATTCCTGGGCCGTCTCTGGGCCGTCACAGCACGGCCCCACGCGGGGATTCGAGGATTCCAGCGGTCAACCGATGATGATCTCCAGTCCGACGTTTCCGCAGGTCAGAGGCCTGTTTCGGACCTCGACGGACCACCCCGAACACAGGCGGCGGACGAGTCGGCCTGTAAGCCGGGTTCTGTCGCGCACCCGGAGGTGCACGGACGGCCATCCATCTCCGACTGCCGTTGCCGACAGCCTCCTGCGGTCTACCCGGGAGCTCGGGCGGGCAGCCCTCGAGCGCTCCCTGTCTGACCTTGCTCCGGGTGGGGTTTACCGAGCCGCCCGGGTCACCCCGGGCGCTGGTGGTCTCTTACACCACCGTTTCACCCTTACCGCCGGTTGCCCGGCGGCGGTCTGTTCTCTGTGGCACTTTCCCGCGGGTCACCCCGGGTGGGTGTTACCCACCACCCTGCCCTGTGGAGCCCGGACTTTCCTCGGCGAGACCGTGAGGTCCCGACGCGGCCGCCCGGCCGGCTCGTCCGCCGTACCCGCAGCCTAGCGGTGCTCAGACCGCGGTGAACCGCACCGACCGCCTGAGCCAGGTCCGCCTCGGCCAGCCGCACCCGGACCGGCTCCCCCAGCGGCAGGTCGCCGTCGAAGGCCGCCCGCACCGCCGGGTCGACCAGCTGCACCGTCCCGCCGCCGCCCTTCTCGGCCAGGTCCACCACGACGCCGTCGAACTCCTGACCCTCGCGGCCGTGCAGCACCGCGGCCTCCATCAGCGCCACGCACTGCCGCTCGAGCTCGTGCGCGCGGCGGTCGGCGTCGCCCATCTCCGAGGGCAGCGCCGGAAGCGCCGCCCGGGCCCAGCCGGGCACCTCGCTGCCGGCGCACAGCGCGAGGCAGACCTCCCCGACGTAGCGGTCGACGAGCCGGCGCAGCGGGGCGGTCGCGTGCGCGTACTCGGCAGCCACCGCCGCGTGCGTCGCGTGCTCCGGCACGCCGCCGTCGAACGCCGTGTAGCCCGCACCACGCAGCAGCGAGGTCGCCTCCTCGAGCAGGGCGGCGTGCCGCGGGTTGGCCGCGTCCAGGCCGTGCACCATCTCGGCGTACGACGTCCCGTCCGGCCAGCTGACCCCGAGCGCCCGAGCCGCCCGGCGCAGCCGCTCCAGCGCGCCGTTCGGTGCCTTCGGCAGGGTGCGCAGGACCCCGACCTCGCCGTGCAGCATCAGGTCGGCGGCCGCCATCCCCGTCATCAGCGAGATCTGCTCGTTCCAGGACTCGACGGGCAGGGTGACGCGGTACTCCAGCCGGAAGGTCTGCCCGTTCTCGACGACCTCCTGCTCCGGGATCGGCAGGCTCACCCCACCGCGCTCGACCTCCAGGGCCATCCGCAGCTTGCCGACCTCGGCGAGCAGCTGCAGCCGCTCGTCGGCCCGGCCGGTGTCGACGAGCTGCTGCACCTCGGCGTAGTCGAGCCGGTCCCGCGAGCGCACCAGCGACCGGCGTACGTCCACGGCGGTCTGCTCACCGTCGGCGTCGAGGTCCAGCACCCACAGCAGCGCCGGCCGGACCTCGTCGGGCAGCAGGGAGGCAGCACCCTCGGAGAGCACCGGCGGGTGCAGCGGCGTGCGCTGGTCCGGGCTGTAGAGCGTCTCGCCGCGCCGGTGCGCCTCGACGTCGATGGCGCCGCCGGGCTGGACGAAGGCGCCGACGTCGGCGATCGCGTAGCGCACCCGGTAGCCGTTGCCGCGCCGCTCGAGGTGCATCGCCTGGTCGAGGTCGGTGGAGCCGGGTGGGTCGATGGTCAGGAACGGCAGCTCGGTGGCGTCCTGGGAGGGCAGGTCGGGTCGCGCGGCCGCCTGCTCGGCCGCCGCCAGGACGTCCGGAGGGAACGCGGTCGGCAGCCCGAGCTCGTCGCGGATGCGCGCGAACCCGGCCCGCAGGTCGCGACCGGCCTGCTCGTCGGTGACGTGGAGGGAGAGGTGGCGGCGCGGCACCCCGGCAGACTACGCACGACTCCGCAGCCGCCTCGGGGCGTGGCGCCGTCGGCCGTGGGGAAGGCTCTCTGCCATGTGGCGGGTGGGGGTGGCGGCGGCTGTCGCGTGCGTCCTCACCGGCCTGCTCCCCCTCGACGCGGCAGGCGACGTCACCCGCCGGATGGCGCCGATCCTGCTGTTCCTCGTCGCGATCACCGTGCTGGCCGAGCTGGCCGAGGTGGCCCAGGTGTTCGACGTCGCCGCGCTGCACTCGTCGCGGCTCGCCCGTGGCCGGACCCTCGTGCTGTTCCTGCTGGTCGCCGGGCTCGCCACGGTGACCACCGTGCTGCTGGGTCTGGACACCACGGCCGTGCTCCTCACGCCGGTCGTGCTGTCGATGGCTGTCCAGCTCGACCTGCCGCCGATGCCGTTCGCGCTGCTCATCGTCTGGCTGGCCAACACCGCCAGCTTGCTGCTGCCGGTCTCGAACCTCACCAACCTGCTGGCCCTCGACCGGCTCGGCCTGACGTCGCACGGCTTCGCGTCGCGGATGTGGCTGCCGGCGGCTGTCGCGGTAGCCGTCACCGTGCTGCTGGTGGGGCTCCGGTACCGCCGGGTGCTGCGGGTGCGCTACTCGGTGCCCCGGCCCCCACCGGTCGAGGACCCGGTGCTGCTGGGGGCCGCGGCCGCCGCGTGCCTGGGGCTGGTGCCCGCACTGCTGCTCGGCGGCGACCCCACGACGGTGGTGACGGTGGCCGCCGTCGCGCTCGTCCCGGTCTTCGCGGTACGCCGTCACGACGTGCTCCGGCTGCGCCTCGTGCCCTGGTCGCTCGCGGTCTTCGTGCTCGGCCTGGCACTCGCGGTGGAGACCGTGCTGCGGCACGGCGGCGACCGGGTGGTGGCATCGGTGACCGGACAGGGCAGCGACCCGCTGGAGCTGCTGCGGGTCGCGGGAGTCGGGGCGGCCGCGAGCAACCTGGTCAACAACCTGCCGGCGTACCTCGTGATGGAGCCGCACGCCGCTGACGGCGGGGACACCCGGCTGCTCGCCCTGCTGATCGGCACCAACCTCGGCCCGATGGTGCTGCTGTGGGGGTCGCTGGCCACCCTGCTCTGGCGAGACCGCTGCCGGGCTCGCGGCATCGAGGTCTCCTGGCGGGAGTTCGCGGCGTTCGGTGCGCTAGGTGTCCCGATCGTGCTGGTCACCTCGACGCTGGCGCTGGCTGCCGCGAACGGCTGACGACCGCGGCCGTTGCCGCCGCCTGGCGACCAGTGCTAGTCAGGAGTGCGTGGGAGGCGATGGCGACCTGCTGCGGAGCCAGATCGCGTACTACCGGCGGCGCGCCGGCGAATACGACCGCACGGCGTACGGCACTGACCTGGCGGCAGCGCGGGCGCGCATCGCCACCCTCCTGGACCTCCTGCAGCCGGAGGGGCTGGTCCTGGAGATCGCCTGCGGCACGGGCATGTGGACCGAGCAGCTCGTTGGTCGCAGCGACCTGGTGGTCGGGCTGGATGCCGCGCAGGAGGCGGTCGCGCTGGCTCGCAACCGGGTCGGGCCAGGCGCCGGCGTCGCGCTCGTCGTCGCGGACGTGTTCACCTGGCAGCCGAGGGCGCAGTTCGACACGGTCGTGATGGCGTTCTGGCTGTCGCACGTGCCCGCGGCGAGGTGGGTCGAGTTCCTGACCCGGGTCGGGGACTGGGTGCTGCCTGGCGGCCGGGTCCTCATCGTGGACGAGCACCTCGGCCGCCGATCGTCCGAGCAGTTCGGGCCGGACGGCGACGACACCGCGATCAGGACCCTCGACGACGGCTCGGAGCACCACCTGGTGAAGGTGTTCGTCGACCCCCCGCAGCTCGAGATCCTCCTCGGAACCCTCGGCTGGGACTGCACCTGGTGGCTCGACCACGGCTGGGTCGCCCTGTCAGCGGTGCGCGCTGACGCGGTGCAGCCGCTGAGTCCGGTGACGCAGTGAAGCCGACGGCACACTGACGCAAGTGAAGCCGCTGACTCAGAGCAGGGGTGGGTCGGTGCCTTCGGTGTAGGTCTTGCCGAGCGGGCTGGTCCAGGTCTTGATGGCGGTGTCGGGGTCGTAGTGCAGCTGCCAGTGGCCGTGGGTCTTGGCGTTGTGGTGCTGGCGGCACAGCGGGCCGAGGTTGGCCGGGACGGTCTTGCCGCCCCGGCCGGGTCGGGAGTCGAAGTTCTCGATGTGGTCGCAGTCGCAGTCGTTGGCCGGTGCGGGGGCAGCCGGGGAACCCGCAGTGTCCGGTCCCGGGCGGCGATGAAGGCCCGCAGCGGCGCCGAGGGCCGGTAGCAGCCGGCGCCGCGGCCGAGCAGCCGCCCGGTGTCGGGATCGACGGTCCAGGCGACCCAGTCCCGGTCGGCGGCCAGCCGGCGGGCCAGCGGGCCGGGGATCGCGCCGTGGCCGGGCAGCTCGCCGGGGTGGTCGGCCAGCCCGAGGGCGGTGGGCAGGTCCAGCACCACCGCCGCGGTCTGCGCCCCGCCGCAGCTGCAGCGCGGCAGCCCCGCCGCCGACGGCCGTCCGGCGCCGGCCGCCGGCCGCCTCGTCGTGGTCGCCGTCTGGTCGTCGGTGGTCATGGTGGGCGCGGCGGGGTCGGCGCCGCCGTTGCCGAGCACGGCGTGCACCAGGGCGTCGACCCGCAGCGCGTTCAGCCCGGGGTGGGCGCCGCCGCCGCGTTTCAGCTCCCGGCGGGTGTTCTTGGCCCGCCGGGTCAGCTCGTTCCACACGTCATCCGCGACGGTGGCCGGCATCGTAGCCCACAACGAGCCCATCACCTCGGGCTGCGGCAGCCGCTCGATGGTCCGGTTCGCCACCGCCGCCCGGTGCCGCTCGGCCGCGCCGGCCGGGTCGGCCGCCAGCACCGCCCGGCGCAGCGCCCGGCCGAACCGGTCCGGGGTCAGCCCCGGCCCGGCCGCCCAGCACCGCCGCCTCCACCGTCGCGGCCGCCGCGTCCGGGCAGGTCCCGGACCGCCTCGGCCAGCCGGGCCGCCTGCCGGTAGGACAGCTCCCCGGCGCGCAGCGCGGCCAGCGTGCCCGGCAGCCGGCCGGTCAGCTCACCGGCCACCAGCGCCCGCTCCGCCGCCACCGCCGGTGACAGCCGCAGCGCCGCCCCGACCTCGTGCCGGGCATCCTCCCCGGCCAGCCCGCAGCCCGCGGTGGCTGCCGCGACCGCGGCCAGCGCGGTCTGCTGCAACCCGGCCAGCATCGCCGCGGCCCGCTCGATCGCCCGGATCAGGTCGACCCGACCCGCACCATCCAGCTCGCCCGGATCGACCCGGGACAGGAACCGCACCGCGTCCAACCCGGCCGCCGAGCCATCGGCCACCCGCGCGACCAGCGCACCCAGGTCCAGCTGCGCCTCCAGCAGCGACACCCCCGACCGCTCCAGCAGCATCCCCGTCGACGAGCTCATGACCCGAACCTAGACAAGGGGCTGGACACAACCCCGCGGCGAGAACCGCGCCACGACGCGAACCCGTCAACCGCGAACGTCAGTCGCACGAAAGCGTCAGGGCAACGGGTCGACGAGCGCAGTGAACGCCTCGAGCGCCTCGACGTCGCCGGGCGGGGAGAGCACGTAGTCCTGCGCCCAGGTCGCGGCACCGACGTACCCGCCGGCGACGATCTGCGCGGCCGCCGCTTCGACGTCGTACGCCGTGCGTCTCAACGACACCGTCGGCCCGAGGAGCGCCCAGCAGGCACCGCGCGCGCCGTAGGACATCCCGACGCTGCCCGGGTTGACCACCCGCCGGCCGGCGACCAGCCGGTCGAACGGCATGTGGGTGTGGCCGACCACCACCAGCGACTCCTCGACACCCGCAAGCGCCCGGGCCCAGACGGCGACCGGGCTGTCGACCAGGGCGAACTCGTCGTCCCGGCGAGGCGTCGCGTGACAGAACAGCACGGGCCCGAGCCCCTCGAGCTCCAGGGACACCGTCAAGGGCAGCCCGTCGAGCAGGTCTCGGTGGCCCGGCTGGAGCAGGGCGGCGGTCGCCCGGGCGCTGTCGGCGTTGGGGCCGGGCGGCAGCGTGCCGTCGTACGCCGCGACGACCTCGCGCTCACAGTTGCCGTGGACCCAGACCGCGCGCTCACCGAGCCCGGCGAGCACGTCCAGCGACTCGGCCGGCAGCGGACCCAACGCGATGTCCCCGAGCAGGACCACGCGGTCAGCAGCGGCGACGTCGGGCTCTGCCAGCACCGCGAGCAGGGCCGGCAGGTTGCCGTGGATGTCGGCGAGGACAGCGACCCGCATGACGCCGATCCTGCCGCACTACGCTCGCTGGCATGGCTGATCTCACCGTGGGCTACGCGGCGATGCTCGAGCAGTTCCACCCGCTCGAGGCGGTGCGGCTCACGGCGCTGGCCGAGCAGCACGGCTTCTCCGGCTGCATGGCCGCCGACCACTTCCAGCCATGGGTGCCGCACCAGGGGCAGTCGTCCTTCGTCTGGAACGTCCTCGCGGCCGTCGGTGAACGCACCACCGGTGACTTCGGTCCGGGCGTCACCTGCCCGTCGTTCCGGTTCCACCCCGCGGTCGTCGCGCAGGCCAGCGCAACTCTCGAGGCGATGTACCCCGGCCGGCACTGGCTCGGCGTCGGCGCCGGCGAGGCGCTCAACGAGCACGTGATCGGCGGCTACTGGCCCGAGGCCGCCGAGCGCTCGACCCGGATGTTCGAGGCGATCGAGATCATCAAGAAGCTCTTCGACGCCTCCGTCGCCGGCAAGGACGTCAAGCACCAGGGCCGGTTCTTCACCCTCGAGACCACCCGGCTGTGGACCATGCCGGAGACTCCGCCGCCGGTGCTCGTCGCCACCGCCGGCCCGGTCAACGCCAAGCGCACCGGCCGGCTGGCCGACGGCATCATCACCGTCGGTGCACCGCTGGAGAAGATCGGCGGCCTGTTCGACAAGTTCGCCGAAGGCGCCCGCGAGGCCGGCAAGGACCCCGACGCGATGCCGAAGGTGCTGCAGCTGCACCTGTCGTGGGCCGACACCGACGAGCAGGCGCTGGCGAACGCGATGACCGAGTGGCCGAACGGCGGCATGAAGTTCGCCAAGGCCGACATCCGTTCGCCGCACGACTTCGCCGCGATGGCAGCGCTCGTCCGCCCGGAGGACTTCGAGGGCCGGATGGTCATCAGCTCCGACCCCGACGTGCACCGCGCTCACATCCAGAAGTTCGTCGACCTCGGCTTCGACCGGGTCTACCTGCACAACGTCGGACGCAACCAGGAGGAGTGGATCGAGGTCTTCGGCCGCGACGTGCTGCCCAAGCTGACCCGATGACCGGACCGCTCGCGGGCCTGCGGGTCGTCGAGCTCGCCGGCATCGGCCCCGCGCCGTTCGCCGGGATGCTGCTGGCCGACCTCGGCGCCGACGTCGTGCGGGTCGACCGGCCCGGCGGCCCGGCGCTGGCCGTCGTGCCGCCGGAGCGGGACCTGCTCGGCCGGGGCAAGCGCTCGGTCGCGCTGGACCTCAAGGACGCCGACGACGTACGCCGGGTGCTCGACCTCGTGGCGCAGTCCGACCTGGTCGTCGAGGGCATGCGACCCGGCGTCGCCGAGCGCCTGGGGGTCGGCCCCGACGAGTGCCTCGCCCGCCGGCCCGAGCTCGTCTACGGCCGGATGACCGGGTGGGGGCAGGACGGCCCGGACGCCTCGACCGCCGGCCACGACATCACCTACGTCGCGGTCACCGGCGCGCTCGGCGCGAGCGCGCCACCGCACGACCCGCCGATGCCGCCGCTGAACCTGCTCGGCGACTTCACCGGCGCGACCTACCTCGTCGTCGGACTGCTGGCCGCCCTGCACGAGTCACGGATGTCCGGTGTCGGCCAGGTCGTCGACGCCGCGATGGTCGACAGCACGGCGCACCTGCTGACGATGTTCCACGGGCTGCTGGCCGAGGGCGCCTGGCAGGACCGGCCCGGGCGCAACCTGCTCGACGGCGGCGCGCCGTTCTACGGCACCTACCGCACCTCGGACGGCGGCTGGATGGCCGTCGGCGCCCTCGAGCCGGCCTTCTACCGCGAGCTGCTGGCGGGGCTGGGCCTCGACCCGGCCGACACCGAGCGAGCCGACCCGTCGACCTGGCCCGCGCTGCGGCAGCGCATCGCGGACGTCTTCGCGACCCGGACCCGCGACGAGTGGACCGCGGTGTTCGCCGGCAGCGACGCCTGCGTGGCGCCGGTGCTGGGGCTCACCGAGGCGACCGGGCACCCGCACCTGCTCGCCCGCGGGACCTACGTCGAGGTCGGCGGCGTGACGCAGCCGGCGCCGGCCCCGCGGTTCTCCCGGACGCCGAGCCTGCTGGACCGGCCGCCGCCGGTGCCCGGCCAGCACACCGCCGAGGTCGTCGCCGAGTGGCTCGGCTGAGGCGCCTGGCGGCCGTCAGCCGGCGGCTAGGCGAGGTGGGCGGCGTCGTTGAAGCGGCGCATCGAGGCCTGCCCACCGGCGTACCACTGGATCTCGGTGAGCGTCGCGGGCGAGAGCTCCATCCGGTACAGCGCGGACATCGGGGCGTCCAGCGCCTCGCGGACCAGCAGCTTGATCGGCGTCACGTGCGTCACCACGAGGACGGTCTTCTCGACGTAGCGCGCGAGCACCTTGTCGCGCGCGACCGTCACCCGACGGCGTACGTCGTCGAACGACTCACCGCCGGGAGGCGCGCACCGAGCCGTCCCCGAGCCAGGCGGCCAGCTGCTCCGGCCAGCCGTCGCGCACCTCGGCGAACGTCAGCCCCTCCCACTCGCCGAAGGCGCACTCCCGGAAGCCGTCGGCCTCGCGAACCGTCAGGCCGAGCGCGGCCGCGGCGGCGTCGGCGGTCTGCCGGGTGCGCCGCATCGGTGAGCTCACGACGGCGTCGACCCCGCCGGCCGCGGCCAGCCGCTCGGCCGCCGCGCGCGCCTGGGCCGCTCCGTTCGCCGACAGCTGCGGGTCGTGGCCGCCGGACCCGCTGAACCGCTTCTCGATGGTGTGTGCGGTCTCGCCGTGCCGCAGCAGCACGGTCGTCGTCGGCGTGCCGAGGCCGAGGTCCCAGCCGACCAGCGTGTTCTGCGCGGGCGCCGCGTCCTCGTCGAGCATCGCGTCGGCTGCGGCGGCTGACTCGTCGACGCTGCGCAGCTCGGCCGTGCTGTCGGCCGGTGACCATGCCTCGCCGCGGGCCGCGGCGTCGAGCGCCTCGTTCGCCAGCCGGTCGGCGTGCTTGTTCCGCTCCCGCGGCACCCAGGTGTAGAGCACGTTGTCGGCCGGCAGGATCGCCCGCGCCCGCAGCGCCAGCACGCGCATGTCCGGGTGCTTGATCTTCCAGCGGCCGGACAGCTGTTCGACGACGAGCTTCGAGTCCAGCCGCGCCTCGACCGTCGCGTCGGCGTCGAGCTCGCGGACCGCCTCCAGCCCCGCGATCAGACCGCGGTACTCGGCCACGTTGTTGCTCGCCGTCCCGATGTGCTCGGCCAGCTCACGCAGCACCGCGCCGGTCTCGGCGTCCTTGACGACCGTGCCGTAGGCAGCCGGACCGGGGTTGCCGCGCGACCCGCCGTCGGCCTCGACGACGAACCGCGTCACAGCCCCGACTCGGCGGTGCGGACCAGGATGCGGCGGCACTCGTCGCAGCGCATGACCTCGTCGGGGTCCGCGTCGCGCAGCTCGTTGATCTCGACGTTGTTCAGCTCGAGCCGGCAGCCACCGCACCGGCGCTGGCGCAGCTCGGCCGCCCCGGTGCCGCCCTGCTGCTCGCGGATCTTCTCGTACAGCGCCACCAGCGCGCCGTCCAGCGAGCCCGCCTGGGTGGCCCGCTGCGACTGCAGCTGCTCGACCTCGGCGTCGATCTCGACGGTCGTGGTGTCGCGGGACGCCGTCAGCTCGGCCACCCGCGCCTCGGCGGCCGCCCGCTGGGCGCCGAGCTCGGCGGCCCGGCTCTCCGCCGACTCCATCCGCTCCATGATCTCGAGCACGACCTCCTCGAGGTCGGCCTGCCGGTGAGCCAGGGTCGCGATCTCGTGCTGCAGGCCCTCGAGCTCCTTCGGCGAGGACACCTGGCCGGCGTCCAGCCGCTTCTGGTCGCGGTCGGCCCGGCTGCGCACCTGGTCGACGTCGCCCTCGGCCTTGGTCAGCTCGCGGGCCAGGTCGCTCTGCTCGGTCTCGGCGCCGACGATCTGGTCACGCAGCACCTGCACCTCGGTGCCGAGCTCGGCGAGGGTCGCGTGCTCGGGCAGCGTGCGCCGGCGGTGGCTCAGCTGGTCGATGCGGGTGTCCAGGGCCTGGACGTCGAGCAGGCGCTGCTGGTCGGAGGCGGGGGCTTTCAGCGGGGACTCCTAGCTCGGTGCGGTCGTCGAGGTCGACTGCCACGGGTCGGTGACGAGTGTCGACACGCGGGTCACCACCGTATCCGCCCGGGCGCCGAGCCCGCGGCGGAGCAGCCGCTCGCAGTCGGCCAGCCAGGGCCACTCGCTGGCCCAGTGGCTGACGTCGACCAGCCCCGGCCCGCCGTGCTCGAGGGCCTCCGACGCCGGGTGGTGGCGCAGGTCGGCCGTGACGAAGGCGTCCACGTCGGCCGCGCGCACGTCGTCGAACAGGTCGTCGCCCGCTCCCCCGCAGACCGCAACCGACCGCACCGGGCGGCTGAGGTCGCCACCGACGCGCACGCCGCCGGCCGTTGCGGGCAGCACCTGCGCGGCACGCCCGGCGAGGTCGCGCAGGGTCCCGCCCGACCAGGTGCCGACCCGTCCGGTGCCGCGGCGGCCCGGCAGGGCGACCTGCTCCAGCAGGTCGAAGGCGGGCTCCTCGTAGGGGTGCGCGGACCGCAGGGCGGCCACGACGTCGGTACGCCGGTGCCGGGCCAGCACCATCTCCACCCTGGTCTCGACCACCTGTTCCGGCTGCCCCACCACACCGATCGTCGGGCTGGCGCCCGGCAGCGGCGTGAAGGTGCCGGTGCCGGTCGAGGTGAAGGCGCAACGCGCGTAGTCCCCGAGCCGGCCGGCCCCCGCGGCGGCCAGCGCGTCCACGACCCGGTCGGCGTCTGCCGCCGGGACGAACGTCACCAGCTTGTCCAGCGGCTCGGTTGGTGACGCCCGCAGCGGCCGCAGGTCGGCCAGCCCCAGGGCAGCCGCCAGCGCGTCGGAGACTCCGGGGTCGGCGACGTCGGCGTTGGTGTGGGCCACCTGCAGCGCGACCCCGGCCCGGACGAGGGTCGCGACCGCACGGCCTTTCGGGTGCGTCGCCGCCACCGAGTGCACCCCCCGCAGCAGCAGCGGGTGATGGGTGACCAGGAGGTCGGCCTCCCAGGCGACGGCCTCGTCGATGACCGCCTGCACCGGGTCGACGGCCAGCAGCACCCGGCGTACCGGCTGCGCCGAGATCTCCGGTGACCAGGCCCACGGCATCCCAGTCCTCGGCCCACCGGGGGTCGTAGAGCCGGTCGAGGACACCGACGACGTCGGCGAGGGTGACGGCCTCGGTCACGCGCCGGCCCGCACCTGGAACGGCCGGACCCAGTCCTCGTGGCTCTCGCCGTCGATCGACAGCCGCCAGGCGTACCGGCCGGCCGCGACCGGGAACGGCGGGATGGTCACGACGAAGGCGAAGTCGATGTCGCTCCCCGCGGGCAGCCCGGCCGGCCGGCCCACCTCGAAGCTGCCCTCGGCGCGCACGCCACCGCTGTCGCCGGCGGGCACCGCCCGGCCGTCCTGGTCGACCAGCTCGAGGATGAACGCGTGCTGCTCGTTCGCCGAGCTCCACGGCACGTCGAGCTTGATGGCGATCGCCATCGGCGGCAGGTCGGGGCCGGTGACCGACCAGCCACCGCCGAGCACGTAGAGCTTCCCGTTGACCTCTTGGGCCGCGTCGGCCAGCAGCATCGTCACGCGCATGCGGCGACCTTATGCCGTACGCCGCCCTCCCGAGGCCGGCCGTGGGGGTCCGCCCGGGCCATTGACGGGGCTGACCCGCTGGGCGTACTCAAGTGCCATGAAGCACCTGCCCGAGCCCCACCAGTCGATCGCGCCCGACCGAGCCGTGATGATCATCATTGCCGCCATCGTGCTCGTGATGGCGGTCGTCTGGGTGGTCGTCTCGATCGCCGACTGACCCTCCCCCGGGGCCGCTACCGCCGTCAGCCCGCGACGGCCAGCGGCGCGTCGGGCAGCCGCACGTCGAAGAGGTGGCACAGCGTCGAGAGCAGCGCGGTGTCGCCGGACGCCGCGGCCGCCCGGGCTGTCACGGTCGGCCGGTGCGCGATCTTGCCCGCGAGACGGTGGGCCGCGCGAGCCAGGTCTGCGGCGTCGACCTCCGGCGGGGACAGCGCGACCAGCTCGGCCAGGCAGGTCGCCTCCACCCGGCGCCGCAGCGCCGCGATCACGGCACCGACGTCGCGGGCAGCGACGCTGTCGAGGTAGCGACGGGTGGCTGCCTCGACGATCGCCGAGCCGGTCTGCACCGCGGTCGCGAGCGCAGCGTCGCGGGCCGGGTCGTCGTTCATCCCGTCCAGGTCCACGAGCTCGACCCCGGGCAGCCGGCCCACCGCCGGGTCGACGTTGCGCGGCATCGACAGGTCCACGACCGTCAGGGCTGCGCTGCCCGCCGGCCAGCGCGTCGCGCACCTGCGCTTCCGTCACGATCGGCCGGTCGGCCGCCGTCGCGCAGATGAGCAGGTCGGCGTCCGCGACGGCCTCGGGCAGCGCGGTCAGCGGTGCGACCCGGGCGGCGCTCACCAGCAGGGCGGCCCGTTCCAGGTGCCGCGCAACCACCCGGGGTTCGCGGCCGAGCCTGCGGAGGTGCTCGACCGCCTTCGTCGCCATCTGGCCCGACCCGACCACGACGATGACCGGCTCGCGGCCGGTGGACATGCTCCCCAGCCCCAGCTCGACGGCGCGTCTGGCCAGCGACCTGCCGTGCGCGCCGAGAGTCGTCCGCTCCCGCACCTGCCGCCCGCAGCCGAGCGCGGCCTGGAACAGCGGCTCCAGACTGCCCCCGGTCAGACCGGCGGTCTGCGCCTCGAGGAACGCGGTGCGCACCTGGCCCTGGATCTCGCCCTCCCCGATGACCCGGGAGTGCAGCCCGGACGCGACGCGGAACAGGTGCCGCGCGACCGTCCGGCCGGTCCTGACCTCGACGACCCGCTGCAGCTCGCCGGGCGAGCGCCCGACCTGCCGGGCCAGCAGGTCCACCAGGCCGTTGGCGCCACCGGAGGTGAGCAGCCGGCTGCCGGCGTACACCTCGGTGCGGCTGCAGGTCGACAGCACCACAGCCTCGACGTAGCCGGCGTCGCGCAGGTCCCCCAGCAGCCGGAGCCGCCGGTCCCGCGTGAGCGCCAGCGCCTCGAGCAACGCGGCAGGCGTCCCGCGATGGGTGAACCCCACCATCAGCAACCGGTGCACGACCCCTCCCGTCCCGCGTCGCTCCCTGCGCACGGTGCCGGACAGATGCTGGGAAAACGCTGTGGTCGCGGCGACCCGGCGGCTCGAACGGGTGCCCGGCTCGGTCAGCCGTCACCGGCACCGGGTCGAAGGTCCCGAGACGGGCAGGCCGACCGCCTCTGACCGACACCTGCTTCCCGGCGCACCTTCGAACCTATGGACGCCGAGGAGCAGGTCATCGCGTTGCAGGCGTGGACGAACGCCGTCCAGGACTTCGTCTCCGGCGCCCAGGTGGTCATCGGGCGTGGCGTCGGGGGCCCCAGCCTGACCGAAGAGCTCGACTTCCTCGAGGAGCTCGCCGGGCGTCAGCACGCGACGTTCCTGCGCTACCTCGACGTCTGCCGGGCTAGATCCGGCGCCGCCGGCCCGGGGTGACCGCTGCCGCAACGACCGCGGTCTTCGCCACCGGTGACGGCCCCGGCGAGACGGCCTTGGCGACGACGGCCGTCTTCGCGACCGGTGCGCCCACGACGCCCACTCGTCCTACCCGTGCTGGCCTCAGCGGCATCTCAGACTCCTTCGGTCGCAAGTGCGTCGTCGGCCTCGATCGAGGCGATGATCGCCTGGATCGGGATCCTCCCGTTCGCGATCAGCTGGCCACCCGAACGCCTCGCCGCCGAGGCGAACGGGGCAGCCCACAGGTTCTCGTAGACGAGCACGCCTGCGGTGCTGCCCGGGTCCATGGCCGCCGCGAGGTGGACCACGTCGTCGGCTGCCAAGAGCTCGGCCAGCTCGGCCTCCATGGCCTCGAGCGGGCCCAGCTCGTCGATGTCGGACAGCTCCATCGCCTCGATGGCGCCGTCCGCGTCCTTGGTCAGGATCAGGATGTCGATCACGCGGATCGTCCCCGCCTCGACCAGCGCGACCAGCTCCTGCACCATCTCGCCCGTGAAGTTGCTGGTCTCCGCCGGGAACTCGACGACGACATAGTCAACCGGGCCAAGCTCGTCCAGCGATGTTTCTGTCACGGCTCGTTCTCCTTCGTCGGGGTTGCGCCGCCAGTCTGTGACCGCGCGACGGCGGCAGCATCGTCCGCACCGGGTGAGCCCGGCCCCCACGCCCTGCTCGGCACTCGATCCCGGGATGTTCGGCGGGGTCCGCAAAGCGGTTCCCGCGACCCTCTGACCTGGCCGAACTCGGTTGGGCCCTGCCACCGAGGTTGGTCCAGCGGATCCGTGCGGCTTCCGCATCGGCCGAAGCGGTACATCATGAGGCCATGACCAGCGGCCCAACGGAGGACACGATGAGCAACGAGTCACAGCACCTTCTCGTCACCAGCACCAACCGTCGGCTGCTGTGGGCCGGCGCCGGGCTGGTCGGACTCGGCGGCGCGTTGTGCCTGTTCGGTGGCTCATTGGTAGCCGCCGCCCTGGCCGACGCCACCCGTCGTTGGGTCCGACAGCTGGATGAGTCACCGACAGAGCTGGCACGGCGCCGATCGAGCCAGGCAAAGTCGGCCGCCCTCGCTGCGGCTGACGCCTGGCAGCACGGCAGGCCGGAAGCGAGTGCGCAGCTCTAGACGCCGGACACCGCCAGTCACGGCAGGATCTCGACGTACCCGTCGGTTCCGTGCACGCGGATCCGCTGCCCGTCGGCGATCAGCCGGGTGGCATCGACCACACCGACGACGGCCGGCAAGCCGTACTCCCGGGCGATCACTGCGCCATGAGTCATCAGGCCTCCCACCTCCGTGACCAGGCCGGTGATCGCCACGAACAGCGGCGTCCAGCTGGGGTCGGTGTAGGCCGTGACCAGGATGTCGCCCGCGTCGAGATCGGCCTGCGCCATGTCCAGGATGACGCGAGCCCGCCCTTCGACGACCCCGGCGGAGACCGGTAGGCCGACCAGGGCACCGGTCGGCGCGTCGTCGCGTCGGTAGGCCCCGGTGACGACCTCGCCGTCCGACGTGAGCACCCGGGGCGGCGTGAGCGCCTGATATGACCTGAACGCTTCCTTGCGCCGTTCGATGAGCTGGTCGTCCACGTGGTTCGTGCGCGCGACGTCGTGGAGCTCTGCGAACCTCAGGTAGAAGATGTCTTCCTGCTCACGAAGCACCTGGGCCTGCACGAGGCGCTCGGCCTCTCTGAGCAGGGCCTGCTTGTACACGAAGTAGCGGCTGACCATGCCGTACTTCGGGTACTCCCGGTACCCGATGAAGGTCCGCACCCGGTCGATCATCTGCTTGGCCTCTTCGGACTTCCGCTCCCCGTCCGGCAGGGCCTGCAAGCGCTCCAGCACGTCCTGTTCCTTCGCCCGTGCCTCCTGCTTCCCCTGCTCGAAGCGCCGCGCGCCGGCGCCGGGCTCGAAGTTCTTGATGTTGCCGAGGATCACGGGCACGAGCGTGGAGGGGCGCTCGCTCCAGCGCGGCCGCGTGATGTCGATCTCGCCGACGCAGCGCATGCCGTACGTGTCGAGCCACGCCTCGATGGCGTCTCGTGCTTCCCGCCCGCCCGACACGTTGGCCAGCTCGGCCAGGAAACCGTCGTCCTCGACGTGGCTCAGAAACGCCACCACGTCCGGATGCGGGCGGATCGCGTCCGCGACGTCCAACAGCGCCAGCCCCATCTCCGACGTGACGTTGTGCGGAACGGACTGGGTGAGCGTGTCAGCCGCGTTCTTCTCGCCCAGCCACTCCAGCAGCTGGTCGTTGAGCCACCACGCGGCCTCCATCGCCGACATGAACACCTGATGGCTCTGCGGATCGAACAGGATCCGCCTCAGCTCCTGGATGTCCGCCTGGATGAAGTCGAGCAGCGCCGCTCCCGACAACGTCCGGATGTCGCGTTCCGAGGCGGCGATCGATGCCTGGCTGCGCCCGATCAGCTCGGTGACGATGGCCGGATCGGTCTCGATCGGAGCCGGCGGGTCACCGAACAGTGGCCCGGGGGGACCCTCGTCAGGGAGCGGCCGGATGAAGCCGTCGCGCTCGAGGATGGTCTGCAGCGCGTCCCCGATCAGCGGATCGGATCGCCCCAGGGCCTCCAGGAGGCCGGCGCGGCTCACCGGAGAGGCCAGCCTCTGGGTGACGTCGACGAACAGGCGGCCGCCGGCCTCGGCCATGGGCGCGGGGGTCGTCATCTGCCAGAAGGACAGCCCGAGGGGCTTCATGGGGTCGGTCATCATCTGCTGATGACCGACGGAGACGTAGACGTGGTTCTCGCGGTCGCCGGACTCGGGGATGGGGAACAGCGTGGTGATCGGCCGGCTCTGGACGATCTGGAAGCCGTCGTCGACCAGGCACCATTCGATGTCCTGCGGGCTGGCCGAAGTGCGCTTCGATCCGCCGGCCGAGCTGCGCGAGCCGCACGACCTGCGCATCCGTCAGCACCGGCTCGTCCTGCAGCTCCGGGTCGATCGCCTGTTCCTGCGTCCCGCCCGCCGGCGAGGCGTGGATGGCGAGCTGCTTGGTGCCGACCGCCTTGGCGACGACCTCGCCGTCGCGCACCGTGTAGACGTCCCCGTTCACCAGGCCGGAGACCAGGGCCTCACCGAGGCCGAAGCTCGCCTCCACGGAGACGACCCTCCGGTTGGACGTGACCGGGTCGGCCGTGAACAGGATGCCGGCCGCCTGCGCGAAGACCATCTGCTGCACGACCACGGCCATCTGGACCGTACGGTGGTCGATGCCCCTCCGCTGGCGGTAGCTCACGGCCCGCTCGGTGAACAGCGAGGCCCAGCACCGGCTGACGTGCTGGAGGATCGCGGCCGGGCCCACGACGTTCAGGTACGTGTCCTGCTGGCCGGCGAAGGAGGCTGTCGGCAGGTCCTCTGCCGTCGCGCTGGATCGGACGGCGTAGGCAGCGTGTTCGCCGAGCCGGGCGAGAGCGCGGGTGATCGCCGCCGCGAGATCACCAGGGATGGCGATCTCTTCGAGGGTCCGGCGGATCTCCGCGCTGAGCGTGCGGATCCCCTCCCGGTCGTCCGGGTGCAGGCGCGACAGCTGATCGAGCCGTCCGTCGATCGACGGATCTTCCGCCATGACCCGCCGGAAGGCGTCCGTCGTCACGCAGAAGCCGGCCGGCACGCGGATGCCGTCGATCCGCGACAGTCCGCCCAGGTGCGCGCCCTTGCCGCCGACGACCGCGACCTGCGTCTCGTCAACCTCGTGCAGACCCACCACGGACTGCTCGATCATCGCGACACCTCCGAGGCAGCGGCTTGCGCCCAGTCTCTTGCCCCACCGAGCCGCGGACAATTCGCCGAGCTGAGGCATCAGGCTCACCCGGTGGGTGCCGTCGGGCTCGGCCTACGGGGTCTGCTGCAGGAACGCTCGTAACCTGGTGACCGGCTCGTTGCGGAAGCTGTGCATGAAGCCGTGCCCCGCACCTTCGACGATGTCCAGCTCGGCCGCAGGGTTCTGCTCGGCGTGGTAGCGAGCGTGCTCGACGGGCAAGATTTCTCGGTGTCAGGTGTCCGACCGTACCGATCCGTGGTCATGCACTGAGGCGGCCATCGCGGGCGCCTGGCCCGGCAGCCGCAACGCCCGCCGGGAAAGGACGAGTGCGAAGACCATCGGCGCGGCCAGGTTGACCAGGGCAGCCACGATGGCCGGGCTCAGGTAGCGAGGAGCATCGTGGAAGGCGGTCGCGATCACGAGCAGGCCCAACGCGCTGAACCTGGTGCCCGTCACCATCGAGACGGTCGCTCGCGTTGCGGAGTCGCGCCGGAAGGTGATGGCCCACCCCAGCGCGAGGCCGATGAGGCAGGTCAGCAGCGCTGCGAACGGCGCCCACGACCTCAGCTGACCGGCGAGGTGGTCCGCGGAGACCAGGCCGGCGGCCAGCGCGACGACGAGGCCGACCGTGGCCAACCGAGTCGTCCACCGCACCAGCGAGGTGGCGAGTCCCGGTCTCCTGGCCCCGAGCAGCAGTCCGGCCGCGAGGGGCAGCAGGACGAGCATCACGAGGTTCGCCAGGACGACGGTGGCGTTGACAGATCCGCCGTCGACGAGCGTGCCGGCCCACAGCGGAACGGAGATCAGGTTGAGCGGCTCCAGGAGGACCACTAGGCCGATCGCGAGCGCGGCGTCGCCACGCCCGCTGAGCTGGACCGCCTTGAGTGCGGCCGCTCCGCCGGCCCCGCAGGCGACGAGGACGACCGCGACCCGCTGCTCCGGTCCCAGAGGAAGGGCCGACGCCACCAGCCAGCCGGCGGCAGGGACGACCACGAGATTGACCACCGCCGTCGCTGCCAGCAGTCGACCGCGCCGGAGCGCGGCGGCCAGCTGCTGCACCCGGAGCCCCATGCCGAGTGAGAGGACCGTGAGAATGATGGTCACCGCGACGGCGACCGTGAAGAGCATCCGCATCTTGTCCACGATCGATGCACTCCCGCAGTCGCTATGACAAGCCGACGTCGGGTCCGGGACGACGACATACACGTGCGGGGCTGACGGTACCCTCCCGAGGGCGCGCGGTAGGTCCGGTCGTCACCGCGGTCTCCTTTCGCGACCGGAAGAACGGGCAAGAGACGCGCGGCGCAGCGAAACGTGCCGGAGCCTGGCTTGTGTGGCGTTGCCGCGGCTGATCACGACGTGGGTTCAGCGTGTGCGTTGCCTCATGTCGCGGGGCGCGGAGCTGCCTCGGCCGACCTGCGTGCGGCCGGGACTGACTGGGTCGGCCGTGAAGACTGGACGCACGCCTCGACCGCGGCACCGACTGTGCCGTAGAAGTGCTCAGGACCGATCAAACCGGTCAGCCCGGTCTCTTCGAACTGCTCACGGAGCTCATCGGTTGCGCGAGCCACCTCGAAGGCGATGTTGCGGCTGAGCAGTCCAGCCTGGACTTCGCGGACCGCCCCGACAGCGCTGGCGTCGACGCCGCTGATCATGGCCGCGTCAAGGACCAGGTGACGTACGGGCTTGGGGGCGCCGTCCACAGCTGCCCAGACGCGGCGCTTGAAGAAGTGGGCGTTGGCAAAGAAGAGTCTGTCCTGGATTCGGTAGACGACGACCTCGGGTGTGATGCCAGCGTCGGGATGGGCGCCCACAGCTGCGTACCGCTGGGCGGGCTCGACGTACCCCAGAACGGCGTCGTCGGGCGTGGCGGTTCGCCGGACGACGTCGAGGATGGACAGCACGACCGCGACCGCGATGGCGGCCAGCACGCCAACACTGATGACGACCAGGGCGGTGACCCCGGCAATGCCAACCTCGGTGCGGCTGCTGCGGGCGAGCTCTCGCCACTGCTCGGGCTCGATCAGCTTCAGCGACGCGAACACGATCACCGCCCCCAGGACCGCAGTGGGCAGGAATTGGATGGGGGCAGTGAGGAAGAGCAGGATCAGGACGATGGTCGCGAAGCTGACCAATCCGCTGACCTGGCTGGTCGCCTTCATCGAGTCGTTGACAGCCGTGCGTGATCCGCTGGCGCCGATCGGCATGCTCTGGGAGAAACCCGCCGCGACGCTCGCGGCCCCAATAAGACAACAGTTCCTGGTCTGCATCGATGGTCTCGCCATGTCGAGCAGCGAACGATCGGGCGGTCAGGACCGCGTCCGAGAAGGCTCACCAGGAAGATCGCGACCGCCGGCATGACCAGCGACAGCATCTGCGAGCCGGTGACGTCGGGTCGGGCGACCGAAGGCAACCCAGCGGGGATGGAGCCCGTGACCGAGACGCCGTGCGCTTCCAGGTCGAGCAGCCAGGCGGCCGCGATGCCAAGAACGACGACGATCAGCGCTCCCGGCCAACGCGGCAGGAATCGGCCGAACAGCACCAGAACGGCGAACGCGGCACCACCCACGACCAGCGTCGCCGGGTTCGCATCCCCGATGTTGCGGACGATGTCGATGGTCGAGCGGACGGCGTTGTCGTACTGGCTGGACAGGCCGGTCAACTTCTCCATCTGACCCAGGATCATCAGAACGGCTACGCCTGTGATGTAGCCGACCAGTACCGACTGTGAGAAATAGTCGGCAATCCAGCCCAGGCGGAGCAGGCGCGCGAGGAGGAAGACGACGCCCACGGCGACAGCCAAGGCCGCCGCCAACGCCGAGTACTGCGCTGAGCCTGCGGCCGCCAATGGAGCGAGAGCGCTAGCCACCAGCAGCGCGACGGCCCCTTCCGGACCGACGACCACCCGAAGACCGGACCCCAGCAACGCATAGGCGAGGACCGGCAAGAGCAGCGCATAGAGCCCAGCCGTGACGGGAAGCCCGGCGAGCTCCGCGTAGGCCATCGACGCCGGGAGCGCAAGCGCCGCGACGGTCAGCCCCGCCATTCCATCCACGCGTAACTTGTCGCGTGAGTAGCCCCTGACCGAGCGAATGAACGGGACATAGCGGCGCGTCCATGGAGGTTTCGTCGACGATGCGAATGGCGACCGGCCCTCGTAGGCGCTCTCGAAGGAGACCAGCGGCACGTCCGCTCCTTCCTGACGTCCCTGGGGTCACCTTGCCTCCCGATGACATTCCTCGGCGCCGAAGCCGGTTACGACGTAGTCGCCGGGCTCGTCGGCTGCTCTGATGGCTGGCCCCGGGCCGCAACGACTCGGAGGCGGCTGACCTCGATACCGAGCGCCTCCAACCGGTGAAGCAAGCGAGTCAAGCCGTCGGGCGTACCAGGGATCGTGACGACGGTATGACGTGGCACCGGTGCCACCTGGACATCCTGCAGCGCAGACGACATCAACGGGCCGAGCCGGCCCACCAACCTGATCTCGTATCTCATCCCCGGCGGCGTTCTGGTGCTGCCCGTGAGGCGTCTTCGGGTGAGAGGGCAGCCGGGCGTTGATCAACGTCTTGGACCCGGCGGAACTCGCGAACCTGCAGACCTAAGGAGTGCAACCGTTCGAGCACCCCGAACAGCGCAGCTTGGTCGGCGGCAGTGCCGGTGAGGACGGTGCTCGCGGGCTCGGTCATCACGAAGCCGCCGCCGAGCTCGACCCCCAACAGCGCTAACGCCTGGTCATCGAGCAAGCCGGAGATCTCGACCTGATATGTCCATGATGTCATGATCATTATCCACCTTTGGCGGCCGGAGACCCGACTCAACGATGCGGGAGGAGCGTCCGCCGCGCCTTATCCCCACCGGATAGTTCGCACCCGCCGTGAGTCGAGGCGCCCTACGCTGTGGTGGGTCCCGGTGGGTCCAGTTGGCTTGAGGGAGCGAGACGGTGACCCGGAACCCGATCGAACGGGAGGCCACACCCCGACCCAGGGTCATCCCGAGCCAGCCGTCGCCCCGCTCATCGTCCGGCAACCTCGCCTCCCCGTCGCGCCCGTCTGAGTTGTTGACCGCCAAGTTGGCTGTGCCCCACCTGCCACCTGGGCTGGTCGTGCGGCAGCGACTCGTAGACCGGGTGGCCGCCGGCGCGAAAGGACCGGTCACCTTGGTGATCGCCGGTCCGGGGTGGGGAAAGACCCAGCTGGTGGCGAGCTGGGCGAAGATTGATCCCGGACCGGTCGCCTGGGTGTCGCTCGACTCACACGACAACGACCCGGTGGTGTTCTGGTCCTACCTCCTGGCCGCCCTGCGTGGCACCGGTGAGGTGCCGGCGGGCAGCACGCTGGACGGTCTCTCGCTCAGTGCGCCGATAGCCGAGGACCAGTTGCAGCGCATCATGGTCGGTTTGGCGGCGCTGCCGCGCCCAGTGACGCTGGTCCTGGACGACTGGCAGGAGATCCGGGACAGCAACCTGGTGGACAGTCTGGCCGCCATGCTGCGCCATGCCCTTCCGGTGCGCTGGGTGCTGATCTCCCGATCCGACCCACGCCTGCGCCTGCAGCGAATGCACGCAGATGGCGGGCTCACCGAGATCCGTACCGACGAGCTCGCGTTCACTCCCGCAGAAGCCGACGAACTGCTCCAGAAGGCCGACGTAGGGCTGCCGGCAGCCCAGGCACAAGCACTCATGGAGCGGACCGAGGGCTGGGCGATAGGGCTCCGGCTGGCCGTGCAGTTCGCCGCCCGACCGGGCTATGCCGAGCGTATCGCCGAGTTCGCCGGCGACGAACGGACGGTGGCCGAGTACCTCGTCGACGAGGTGCTGAGGAACATGCCCGCTGACGGACAGCGCTTCCTGCTCCGGACCAGCGTGGCCGAGCGGATCTGCGGCGAGCTGGCCGACGTCCTGACCGACCGGACGGACGGTCAACGGCAGCTCGAGGCCCTCGAACGGGCCAACGCATTCGTCGTCGCGCTCGGCCCGGGGCACCGCTGGTTTCGTTACCACGCCCTGTTGGCCGACCTGCTGCGCCACCAGCTCCTGTTGGACGAGCCCGACCTGGTGCCCCAGCTGCACCGTCGGGCGGCACGCTGGTACGCCGACCGCGGCGAGGCTCTCGAAGCCTTGCGCCACGCGGCTCGCGCGGCCGACTGGCAGCTGCTTGCCGAGCTCGTGGTGAGCATGGCGTCGATGCGGGCGGTGTCTGCGGAGCGCCAGGCCCTGGCCGCCGTCCTCGCCGAGATCCCCGCAGGTGAGCTGCACGCCACCGTCGAGCTGAGGATCTGTGCCGCCCTGAAGCATTTCATTGCCCGTGACTACTCGGCGATGGCCCACGACATGGCTCAAGCCCGCGCGATGCTTGAGGGGCAAGATCTCGGGTCGCGTCGGCGGATGGTTGTGCTGCTTCGCACGATGGATCTCGTGCGCGCCCGCGTCGAGGGAGACATGCAGGGAATCGTCGATGCAGCGACGGATCTGCTGGCTTGGGTGCCTGATGCCCAGGCGCCGGTGCTGCCTGCGGCGGCGGAGTACGAAGCGGCGGCCCTGACGAATCGCGGCCATGCGCTCCTGTGGCTGGGCCGAACGGATGAGGCGGAGCAGGATCTGCGAGCGGGACGAGCTATAGCCGAGGATGCCGGCCTCGAGCTCACGCTCGTCAACGCGTTGGGCTGCCTCGCGCTCCTGGAGCTTGATCAAAGCGGCTGCCGGACCGCGTCGTCGACCGCGCGCCGGGCGCTCGACATCGCCGAGCCGCGAGGCTGGACCGGCCTCCTGCAGACCGCCGTCGTCTACCTGACCCTGGCCGCGATCCACATTGGAGTGCGACGACCTCGCCGAAGCGCAACGACTGCTGGACCTGGGTCTGGCCGCCCACCGCAACGACTCCGAGCGGAGCGCCTTCTGTGCCCTGAGCGTCATCCAGGCGAGAGTCCTCATGGCGGGCGGACAGCACCGGGAGGCGCGCAGTGCACTCGAGGACAGCACGAGGGCCCTCGAAGGCTGGTCCGCTCCGCCGCTGTTACGTCGGTGGCTGGCCGTCGCCGAAGCCGAGCTGGACCTGGCCACGGGTGACCCGCGCGCGGCTCTGCAACGCATCGGGCTCTCACCGTCTGAACTTGCGGCCGACGTCGGGCCGCTCACGACCATGGCCGCACGGGCGCACATCGCTCTGGGTGAGATGGCAGAGGTCGAGGCGCTGCTGGCTCCCGCGCGGCGGCGCTCCGGCAATGCCGTGGTCGCCGTGGAGGCGTGGCTGCTCACGGCGCTCGCAGCTGATCATGTCGAAGACGAGGCTCGGGCGGTTTCCTGCTTGGAGCGGTCGCTCACGATCGCGCTGCCGGAGAACATCCGCCGCCCATTCGTCGCCTTTGACGGCCCCCGCGTCCAGGCCATGCTGCGACACGGGGCACCGGTGTCCGCGGCGCTGGAGCCCTTCGTCCGCGACCTCCTCGCCCGACTCGTCGACAGCAACCGCGTCACGCCGCCGGTCGTGCCGCTCACGCCCAGGGAAAAGGCTGTGCTCGTCCACCTGGCCAGGATGCAGACCAACGAGGAGATCGGCGCCGACCTTTTTGTGTCGGTCAACACCGTCAAGGCGCACGCCATCTCGGTGTACCGCAAGCTCGGCGTCGCGAACCGCCGCGAGGCAGTGCTGCGCGCACGCGACCTCGGTCTCATCTGACGACACCGCCGGGGACGAGCATGGCCGGCGCCACCAGGAGCGCTCGACCGCGCGGTGACGCTCCTGGTTGCCGGGCTTCTCACTCCATGGTGATGTCGCGTCCGTGCGCCGTCAGCGCCCAGATGACCGCGATGTCCACCGCGATCAAGGTGAAGGCCCAGAACGGGTAGATCGGCAGCCAGGCGAAGGCTCCGAGTGCGCTACCCAGAGCGATGATCACACCGATCGTCCGGGCCCATACCGCCCCCTGGAACAGCGCCAGTCCGGCCAGGAAGGCGATAGCGCCACCGATGAGGTGGATCCACCCCCAGGTCGTGGTGTCGAACTGGAAAACGTAGTTCGGCGACTTCACGTACAGGTTGTCCCCGACCAACCCCGCCAGCCCGGCGATCATGTGGAAGCACCCGAGCATGAGCATCATGAATGCGGCGAAGGCGGTCCAGCCGACCGCTGCCCCGCTGGGACGGTGCGAGAGGTTCTGCTGAGTCATCTGATTCTTCTTTCTCGAATGTGGCCGGAAGCACGTTCTTGCCTCCGGCCCTGGCCGGGGCGACCCCGATCGGTTCGGCGCACCTGACCGTCCTGCTGTCAGCGGCGGTCTCTTCGGTCGTCGCGGCGGTCGCCGCGGTCGTCGCGGCGGTCGTCCCGCCGGTCGTGGCGACGGTTGACGCCGTGCGCGACGACGACGGCGCCGCCGACCGCGGCGGCGGTCCTTCTCCTGCGTCGGGCTGCCATCGGCATGTCAGGCTCCTTCGTCTTCGAGGTCGGCTTCGATCGCGGCGATCACGGCCTGGATCGGGATCCGGCCGCTGGCCACCAGCTGGCCGCCGGCGTGCCGGATCGCGCTGCCCAGCGGCGCGGCCCACAGGTTCTCCCAGACCAGCACCGCCGCGGTCGAGCCGGGCTGGATGGTCTCGGCGATGTCCAGCACGTCCTGCTCGCTGAGGATCATCGCCAGCTCGGCCTCGTCAGTGCGCAGCTCGCCGAGCTCGCCACCTTCCAGGTCGGAGAGCTCGAAGATCTCCAGCGCGCCGGCGTCGTCCTTGACCAGCATCATCAGGTCCAGGATCTTGACCAGGCCGCGCTCGGCCAGGTCCTCCAGCACCGGGGCGATCTCCCCGTTGAACTTGCTGCCCGGGAACTCCACCACGATCCAGTCGACCGGGCCGAGCTCATCGATGTTCACAGTCATAGGGACCTCCGTCGCCGTCCGTGGGGACGCGTTTGCGTCCCGCCGCGCGCTCGCCAACGGCTGTCTGCGCGCCACCCGTCAGTCTTGTCGTCGGTTGGTGAGCAGGCCTCACCCGTGGCGGATAGTTGACGACCGGAGCTCGGCCGTCGGCTGGGCCTGCCCAGGGTGAGAGCCGCCGGGACCCCGGGCGGAGCGTGCCGCTCAGCCCCCGGTCTTATCCCGTCTGGGTGATGCTGCGCCACCGGGTCGAGAGCAGCATCGTCATTGGTTGCCGACGCTGTCGACAGCCCGCACGGGACGACGCACGTCACCGGGTCGGACGCAGGCCATCTCCACATGCGAGGCGGGTCACATGAGCAAGTCAACCGGTTCGACTCTCGATCCCGTGGACCAACCTCCGGTGGCCGAGCGTCATGACCAGACGCCACCGAAGATCATGCACCCGGCGCGGGAGGACCGCCGTAACGCCGGGAAGGCGGTGCGAGAAAAGACCCCGCTCGAGGCGCACGCCGAGGTCGTGCTCGAAGGTCGCGAGGACCCAGTCGGCCTGTTGGAGAGTCAGGCGGCGTCTCGGGTTCCCGAGCTGGTGCCGATCCGGTACGGGCGGATGCTGACCTCCCCGTTCGCGTTCTACCGCGGAGCCGCGCTCGTGATGGCCGCGGACCTGGCGCGCACCCCGAGCTGGGACTGCGGGTGCAGCTGTGCGGGGACGCCCACATGAGCAACTTCGGCATCTTCACCTCGCCCGAACGCCGGCTGGTCTTCGACGTGAACGACTTCGACGAGACGCTACCCGGGCCGTTCGAGTGGGACGTCAAGCGCCTCGCGGCGAGCCTCGCGGTCGCCGGGCGGGTCAACGGCTTCTCCCGCAAGCAACGCCGCAAGATCGCCCGGGCTGCGGTTGCCGGCTACCGGGAGGCGATGGGCGGCTTCGCCGGGATGGGCAACCTGGCCGTCTGGTACACCCACCTGGACATGGAGGAGGTGCTGCGCAGATCGGTGACCAGCTCGACACGGCCCGCAAGGCGCGTGCGCAGAAGATGCTCGACAAAGCGCGTACCCAGCGACAGTGTCCAGGCGCTGGCGAAGCTCACCACCCTGGTCGACGGGCGAGCCCGCATCGTCAGCCAGCCACCGCTCATCGTGCCGATCGACGAGCTGTTCCCAGACGACGCGCCGAGCGCAATCGACGACCAGATCCGCGGCGCTGGTCCGCGCCTACCGCCGCACCCTGCAGTGGGACCGGCGGCACCTCCTGGAGCAGTTCGAGCTGTCCAGGTCGCGCGCAAGGTCGTCGGCGTCGGCAGCGTCGGCACCCGGGCCTGGATCCTGCTGCTTCGAGGGCGTCGACAGCGGCGACCCGCTGTTCCTGCAGGCCAAGGAGGCCCAGCCCTCCGTCCTGTCCGGTTCGTCAAGGCGCAGCGGGTTCAAGAACCAGGGCGAGCGGGTGGTGCACGGGCAGCGGCTGATGCAGGCCACCAGCGACATCTTCCTCGGCTGGGAGCAGGGCGTCGGCCCGGACGGTGTCGAGCGCGACTTCTACCTGCGTCAGCTCCGCGACGGCAAGGGGTCGGTGGTCGTGGAGCAGATGGTCCCCGACGGCATGGCGTTCTACGGCCGGCTCTGCGGCCAGACCCTGGCCCGGGCTCACGCCCGCTCCGGCGACCGGGTGGCCATCGCCGCCTACCTCGGCTCAAGCAACCGCTTCGACCACGCGATCGCCGACTTCGCCGAGCTCTACGCCGAGCAGAACGACCTCGACCACGCTGCCCTTGCCGAGGCTGCCGCCACCGGACGCGTGACCGCCCAGAGCGGACTCTGAGTTCCCTTCCAGCCGTGCCCCACCACCCCGAGGAGTGTCATGAGCGGGCCAGATCGCACCAAGCTCCCCATCCGACGTCCGGCCTTCGGCGGGAGCGTGGCACGCACGCTGGACGGTTGCGAGCCGGACTGGGCCCAGATCGACCACGTCCACCCGCCGGCCGGGGCGCCCAATGTCCTGGTCGTCCTGATCGACGACGCCGGCTTCGGCAACCCGAGCACGTTCGGTGGGCCGATCGACACGCCGAACTACACGCGGATGGCCGAGAGCGGGCCTGCGCTACAACCGCTTCCACGTGACGGCGCTTGTGCTCGCCGACCCGCGCCGCGCTGCTGACCGGCCGCAACAGCCACACCGTCGGTTTCGGCTCGGTCGGCGAGTTCTCGAACGGCTTCCCCGGCTACACCGCCGTGCTGCCGCGCGACTGTGCGCCGCTGCCGCGGATCCTCCGGGACAACGGCTACAGCACGGCGGCGTTCGGGAAGTGGCACCTGACCCCGGACGGCCAGCAGGGACCAGCCGGTCCGCTGGACCGCTGGCCGAACGGCTGGGGCTTCGACTACTTCTACGGGTTCCTCGGCGGCGGCGCCAGCCAGTGGGACCCGTGCCTGGCCGAGAACCAGAAGATCATCGGCACCGACCCGGCCTTCTACGACGAGGACGAACCCCTACTACCTGCCCGACGCCATGGCCGACAAGACGATCCAGTGGCTGCACGGCGTGCGCGCGCAGGACGCGACCAAGCCGTTCTTCGCCTACTTCGCCACCGGGTGCAGCCACGCGCCGCACCACGTCGCGAGCAGCTGGGCCGACAAGTACAAGGGCCGGTTCGACCAGGGCTGGGACCGGCATGCGTGAGGAGGTCTTCGCCCGCCAGAAGGAGCTCGGCGTCGTGCCGCCCGACGCGGAGCTGACGCCGCGGCAACGAGGCGTTCCCGGCGTGGGACGACGTGCCGGAGCCGCTCAAGGCCTACTACGCCCGGCAGATGGAGGTCTACGCCGGCTTCTCGGAGAACGCCGACCACAACGTCGGCCGCGTGATCGACGCGATCGAGGAGCTGGGCGAGCTCGACAACACCCTGGTCATCTGGATCTGGGGGGACAACGGCGCCAGCATGGAGGGCTCGCTCACCGGCTCGTTCAACGAGCTGACCATGCAGAACGGCATCCCGCTCACCGACGAGATGCAGCTGCAGCTCGCCGAGCGGTACGGCGGGCTGGACGCCTGGGGCGGGCCGATGATGGACCCGCACTACTCGGCGGCCTGGGCGTGGGCCGGGAACACGCCGTTCCAGTGGGGCAAGCAGGTCGGCTCCCACCTCGGCGGCACGCGGAACCCGATGGTCGTGCACTGGCCGGACCGGGTCACCGACAGCGGTGGGCTGCGCTCGCAGTTCACCCACGTCACCGACCTCGCGCCGACGATCCTCGACGTCTGCGGCATCCCGGCGCCGGACGAGGTCGACGGCATCGCGCAGGAACCGATGCACGGCGCCACCTTCGCCGACTCGTTCACCGACGCCGGCCGCGCCCGAACGGCACACCCAGCAGTACTTCGAGAGCGTCGGCAACCGGGCCATGTACAAGGACGGCTGGTGGCTCGCGATGCGCACCGAGCGGATCCCGTGGGTCCTGACCCCGGCCGCTCTCCAGCCCTACGCGCCGGGCGTGTGGAACCCCGACGACGACCCCACCGAGCTGTACTACCTGCCCGACGACTTCAGCCAGGCGCACGACCTTGCCGCCGAACATCCCGGACAAGGTCGAGGAGCTGCGAGCGCTGTTCTGGTCGGAGGCAGAGAAGTACAAGGTGCTGCCCCTGCTGGCCACGCTCGGGGTGTTCTTCGGGATCGCTCCTCCGCTGCCCGAGGTCTCGACGTTCGAGTTCCGCGGCGACGTCGAGAACGTCCTGTCGGGCATGGTCCCCCGGATCTACAACCACTCCTACACGATCAGCGCCGACCTGGTCATCCCCGATGGCGGCGCCGAGGGCGTGATCGTGGCGAACGCCGACCACCTGGGCGGGTTCTCGCTGTTCGTCGACGGCGGACGGCTCACCCACACCTACTCGATGATGGGCGTCTTCGTCTTCCGCCAGCAGGCCGACGAAGCCGCTCCCGACCGGCGAGGTCACCGTCCGGATGGAGTTCGCCGCGGACGCGCCGAAACCGGCCACCGGTGGCGAGGTCACGCTGTTCGTCAACGACAAGCCCGTCGGGCAAGGGACGGATGGACCACACGGTCCCGATTCGGTTCTCCGGCTACGCCGGCATGGACATCGGCCGCGACAACGGCGGGGTCGTCGACCTCAGCTACGAGGACCGCAAGCCCTTCCCCTTCACCGGAACGATCAAGAAGGTCGTGTTCGACGTCAAGCCGCACCTCGCCGCACGATGACGAGCACGGCTATGCACCTGGCCGGTCACCACGGCGAGGCGCTGCACGCGGTCACCGCCTGAGCCGCTTCACTCACAGAGGAGGTCGACAGCATGGCGTTCGACGACGAGACGATCGACGTCCTGATCGGCGGCTACCTGTCCAAGGACGCCGCGATGGAGGACTACGAGTCCGTCCTCGGCTGCGGCGGCTACCTGCACGGCGCGGTCGTCGTGACCAAGGACCTCGAGGGCAACCTCGAGGTCCAGCAGACCGACCACATGGTGCGCGAGGGCGCAGCCGGCCTGGGCGCCGTCGGCTTCGCGGTAGGCCTGTTCGCCCCGCCACTGCTCGCCGCCACGGCGATCGGCGCCGTCATCGGCGCCGGCGCAGGCAAGCTCCTTCACCACCGCACGGCGGACAAGCTCGAAGAGCAGGCAGGCGCGACGATCCCGATCGGCGGCGCCGGCCTGATCGTGGCCTACCCGCACTCCGCCGCCGAGAAGGTCGAGCCCGCCGTGACCCGAGCAGTCACCCAGGCGGTCGGCGAAGCCGAGGGCCATCACGTCAAGGCCCTCAAGGGCGCCATCGCCGACGCCCAGGCAAAGATGGCGCAGTCCCAAGGCTGACGCCCAGGCCTGCCGCCAGATCTTGTTGGACCTGATGAACGCCGTCGCCCACTGGGTACAACCATGCCCCGTCGGGGCTGATGCATTGGAAACAGATGCTCACGGGAGGACGCCGCAGGCTATGAGACACAGAATCTCGCGCGGGGAAGTCGGCGAATCGACTGCGTCCAAGGTCGACGAGGCACGCATCAGCGCGACCCAACGGGAACTGCAACAGGAGTTCCCGTCGGTGCAGCCAGCAGAGATCGACACGCTGGTGGAAGGCATTTGGCAGCATTACGAGGCTGCCCGTATCCGAGACTTCGTTCCCCTGCTTGTCCGAAAACAAGCGGTGGAGGAACTCCGGGAACTCGTCCCAGTCTCCCCCGGCTTCAGCAGCGGCTGTCCCGAGCCCCCTTCGATGCCGCCGCTTCCCCGCGGTGGTTCCGCGGGGAAGGACCGCCTATCTCGGCCAACGACCGGTTGACCACTCTGTTCCAAGGCCGCGTCGGTTGTCGCGGCTCTGTTCGATCCCGTCGGTCGTGGTGACGCTGCTCCCGGTGAGGCGCTCCACCCTGACGCCCGGCCTCGCTCAGGGGGCATCCGCGGCAGGTGGCGCCGCCATGGATGCCCGTTCCGCGACCAAGGGCCCGGCGCTGACTTCGATCAGCCCACGGACCGGCCGGTCCAGGTCGAAGGTGATGACCAGGGCGAGGGTGACGAGCCCTGCCGCCACGAGAACGGTCGTCAGCCCTCGTCCAAGCGTGGCCAGGTGCAGGGCCAGCAGGCCGAGAGCGATGGCTGCCCCGACGATCTCGAGGGCGAGCACGGCGCCGGGTACCCGGTTCCGGAGGCCGTAGACACGGCTGGACTGGGCGTCGAAGGACTCGTTCAAGCTCTCCACGTAGAGCCGGGTGGCGCTGCCGGTGGGTTCTATGTGCAGGGCTTGGCCGGCCAGGCTCCACAGCGCTCGCTCGAGCTGTGCGCTGTGACCGATGGCGGCGTTCTGCTCCGGGCTGCCCGGTACGGTCTCGGAGATGCGGATGCTGGTGTCGGTGAAGCTGCGCAAGAGCGGCAGGGACCGGCTCCTGGCCGGCTCGGGCAGGGTCTGCGCCCGGAGGTAGCTCGTACCGATCGAGTTCGCTTCCTCGACGACAGCGGCGCGCCGGCTCTCGTAGCGACCGACTGCCAGGCTCAGACCGAAGGCAAGTACCAGTCCCATGAATCCCAGCATGGCCGCCTGCATGACAGCGAAGGGTTCTCGGAGACCTTCGGACCTGTCGCGCACTGACCGCCCGACCAGGTGCCCGAGCGCGGTCGCGCCGCCGATCAGCGCGAGCAGAACGACCGCGAGGGCCCATGTGCTGAGGCGGAAGAACAAGCTCCTTCCCTCCTGCCACAGGTTCCCGTCGGCTCGGCACCGAACACCTTAGGCGGAGTCTGGCAACGGATCAGCCACCCGCGGCCGTGGCGAGCGCCGCCTCATCGACGACGTCGTGAGAAGAGCTGGAGCCACCGAGCGAGGTCAGTCTCTCCTCAATTACGCCCGCCTCGGCGAAATCGGCCAGAACACCGACCGCCGCCTTGCCGCCCTGGAGGTCAGCAATGATCCGTGTCTTGTCCTCATCTGTGAGCTTGAGGCCCTTGTGGTGGAGGGCCCCAGCCACCGTGCCGCCAACGATTCCGACGCCGAGTGCGGCGGGACCGAGAACGAGCAGGCAGGCGCCAATGCCAGCCCCAGCCGCCGTGCTCCTGGCGCCGACTTTGTCGACCTTGAGGTCAGCAGGCCCGTCGAGCACGAGGATGCCCACGGCGTCACCGGATGTGAGTCCTGAGTCCTTCAGCGTCATAGCCGCCGCGTCGGCCTCGGCCTCGTTGCCGAAGAATGAGAGCACGAGCTGTCGATCTGCCATCGTGAATCCCTCGCTACCTGGTCCGCCCGATGCGGCGCCACGGGCACACTTTCGTCGCGGCCCTGGTCCGCGACATCATCCGCGCTGGATAAGACCGCGCGAACGCATCGACGCATTGTTGATGCCACGCAGCCCTGAACCATTCGTCGCGCCTTGTGCGTCGTCCTGTGAGATCACGTCGATGTCGACCCCTCTACTACCCGTCCTGGATGAGGCCGGACGCCGGCCCGACTGCAACGCTGTTGTCCGCCGGCGGAGATGCTCCCCCTCGCTCTTGCCAATGACCTCTGCCGACGCGACTGACGAACTTCAGAAATAGCGCTCATTCGGACCGCACGGCTGCTTGTCACGGTCGGACAGCAGCCGTTCCCACTAGGCCAGCGTAGGCAGGGCATGCCATGGAGACCACCGAGACGGTGTGCTCACTGCGATTGGATCGTCGCCCGGCGACGGTCGAGCGCGGCCGCCGAACATTCCGAAGCGCCTCAGGCAGTCCGCCCCGGTTCCCGCGAGGGCAACCGGCGCCGGTTCGTCGACACAGATGGCGACGCGGTGCGACCCCCCGCTGCTCGTCGACCGTTGACGGCCCGGCAAACGAGAGAGCGCGATACAGGCTGGTTGGATGATGCTGAACCGGAGACGGCGCGAGCGCCTCGAAGAGGTGATGGATCACCGTCCAGTTCGTCCTCAGTCGAACGGCTGGCCGCCGTCGTTTCTGGCTCCCCTCGATGGGGTCAGCAGATCGTGTTGCTGCCCCGCGGCGCCGGTCGTCCAGGTGCTGTTTCCCCCCGCTTCCGGCCATGGGTCGATGGAACTCTTGCTCTGCCGACATCACTACCGGGCTTGCTCCAAGGCTTTGTCGTCCTTCCGGGTCGCCCTCTACGACGATGCCGGCCAACTCGTTGATCCGGATGCCAGGCAGGCCGTGGTCTTGCACGAAGGGGTCTCGCGGTGACGGTGACATGTGTTGGGATTCGACATCAACGAGCGTCTTCGAATCGCGTTCCCGGCGGTGCCCCAGCCGGAACCAGGACGAGCCGGGTCGCGTGGTCATCACGTTTCAGAACGCGTCAACGAGTCACGTGGAGGAGCGCGGCCATGGCACCAGAACGAGCCTCGTTCGGACTGAGCCGCTGCGAGAGCTGGCCGGACGATCACAGTGTGATCGATGAGCACGTTGAGCCGACACAACTGCGGGCCATGCTGCTGGGGACCGTTTGGCTGTCGCCGCCGAGCCGGCACCGACGGAGAACGGAAGGTCCCCGTCATGAGCATCGCAACGCCAGCGTTCCGTCGAGTGCAGCGGAACCAGTAGAAGACAACGCTGTCTGTGGCGCCACCAGCGTTCGGCACGGTCGACATGTCTAGGACGTTCGTGCCCGTGTCCCTGCGCGGCTACCAGCGCAGCTGGCTGTCCGACGGACGTGGTGGCGGGTGTGACGTTGGCGGCGGTGGCGATCCCGGAGTGCATGGGCTACACCTCGATCGCGCAGACCCCGATCGTGACCGGCCTGTACACGATCATCTTCCCGACGATCCTGTTCGCGCTGCTGGGTGCCTCCAAGCTGCTGGTGGTCGGCGCGGACTCGGCCACCGCGGCGATCATGTCGGCCGGGCTGGCCAGCCTGTCGATCACCGGGCTGACCCCGGACTCGGCGGAGTGGGTGCCGTTCTGCAGCCTGACCGCGCTGGTCTGCGGGGCGATGCTGGTGCTGGCGCGGCTGCTGCGGCTGGGGTTCCTGGGCGACTTCCTGTCCGCGTCGGTGCTGATCGGGTTCCTCACCGGCGTCGGGGTCTCGGTGGCCTCCGGGCAGATCCCGGACATGCTGGGGGTGCCGAAGGGCAGCGGGAACTGGTTCCAGCAGCAGTGGGACTGGATCCAGGAGCTGCCCGACATCTCCTGGACCACCTTCGCGTTCGCGGTGGCCACCATCGTGATCATCAAGGGCTTCGAACGGTTCCTGCCCAAGGTGCCCGGCGCGATCGTGGCGGTGCTGTCCCTGATCGTGGTCTCCACGGTGACCGACGCCGCCGCCCACGGGGTGTCGGTGGTCGGCGCGGTGGACGGCGGGTTCCCCCCGATCGGGCTGCCGGCGGGCATCACCTGGTCCGATGTGCCCGACGTGCTGGCGGTGGCGTTCTCCTGCTTCATCCTGATCATCGCCCAGAGCGCCGCCACCTCCCGCAGCTTCGCGGCCAAGCACGGCGACCGGGCCGACATCAACCGCGACATCGTCGGGCTGGCCGGGGCCAACCTCGCCGCCGGCCTGTCCGGCACCTTCGTGGTCAACGGCAGCCCCACCAAGACCCAGATCCTGGACTCCCAGAACGGCCGCACCCAGCTGGCCAACCTCACCATGTCCGGGGTCGCCCTGTTGGTCGACGGTGTTCTTCACCGCCATCCTCACCGACATGCCCACCGCGGTGCTGGCCGCGATCGTGTTCCTGATCGGGATCAGCCTGATCGACGTCGCCGGGCTGAAGAAGATCTACCGCCGCCGGCCCAGCGAGTTCTGGATCGCCGCGATCACCGGCACCGTCGTGTTCGCCGTCGGTGTCGAGCAGGGCATCATCCTGGCGATCGTGCTGTCCATCCTGGAGATCATCCGCCGGCAGTACCGGCCGCAGGACTTCGTGGTCGGCGTCTCCACCGACGGCGTGCAGTCCTACGTCTCGGCCGAGCCCGGCCACCAGTCCGCCCCCGGCCTGATCGTGTTCCGCTACGACGCCGAACTCTTCTACGCCAACGTCAACCAGTTCGTCGACGACGTCCAAGGCCTGGTCGAGCACGCCCCCGACCCGGTCCGCTGGGTCGTGCTGGACGCCGGCTCCATCGACGACGTCGACTACTCCGCCGGGGTCGCCCTCGCCGGGCTGCTGGACTACCTCCAGGCCCGGCAGATCACCTTCGCGGTCGCCCGCGCCGACACCGGCCTGCTGCACACCCTTGAGCACTACGGGCTCCGCAAGCGGATCCCGGACAACCGCCACTTCGCCTCGCTGTCCGACGCCGTCGCCGCCTTCCGCGCCGAACCCCCCTTCGCCGTCCCCCAGGCCCGCACCGGCACCCAGGGCGAGCCGGTCGCCGACTGACCCTCCAGCTGGTTGGGCGAACCTGTTCCAGCAGCGATATCCACTGCGGATGATGCCGCGACCTCTAGCCGCGAGGAGGGTCAGCTTGTGGCGCGGCCGCGGGTCCGCGGCTCAATTGGTTGCGTCGGTCCGTGGTTGATTCACTCGCTGCCCGAGGCCTAGGCAGAAATAGGAGGTTCGTCTTGCTGCTGGAGGAGGACCTGTCGCCGGACATGCTGCTGTACCTTGCGCCTGATGTTCGCATGCGCTGGGACACCACGGGCCACCTCTTGATCGACTCGCCGAGCGGCGCAGTGATTGATGCCGGACCCCGCGGACTCGCGATCGTGTCGCTCTTCGCCCGGCCTGTGCGTCTCGAGGAGGCGATCGATCGGCTCAGTGGCCCGGAGCACGGTTCGGCCGACTTCGCGCCGACGATGGGTGTGGTGAACGTCCTTCTCGAGGAGGGCGCGCTTGTTCATGCGGACGGAAGGATCGGCAGCCTCACGCCCGGCTGGGCCGATCCGGTCGAACATGCCCGCATGCTGAACGACGAACGACGGACGGGTGACTACCTGGCCGCGCTCGCGGCGGCCGTGAGGCCAGGAGACATCGTTCTCGACATCGGTACCGGGAGCGGGGTCCTGGCCGTCGCCGCGGCCCGGGCCGGCGCGCGGCACGTCTACGCCGTCGAGGCCAGCGACATAGCGGACGTCGCCGAACGTGTGTTCGAGGTCAACGACGTACAGGACCGGGTGACCTTGATCCGCGGCTGGTCACGGCGGATCGACCTGCCGGAGCGAGCCGACCTGCTGGTGACGGAGATCATCGGCAACGAACCGCTCGAGGAGGAGATCCTCGAGACCACGCTCGATGCCCGCCATCGACTTCTGACGCCGGACGCCAGGCTGGTCCCGCTTTCGCTCCAGCTTCTGGCCCGGCCGCTGCGGATCCCCGAGGCTGATGTCAGACAACGCGCCATCGGGCGGGCCGCGGTCCAGCGTTGGCGGCGCCTCTACGGCATCGACTTCGGGCCGATGCTGGACGCGGCGGCGCCTCGACCGGTCCATGTCCCCACCGAGGGGGAGGTGGCCGCCACCTGGCAAACGGTAGGTCCGCCCACGGTGCTCGCCACGCTGGAGCTCACGCGCTTCGAGCGGGCAACGGTCTGCGCATCGGCCGATCTGGTCGTCGATGGAGAACAGGAGGTCAACGCAGTCGCCGTCACCTTCCGAGCCCATCTGTACGGGGATGTGTCACACACGCTTGATCCCTGGCGATGGCCGGTATCGAGCTGGGCGACCTCGGTCTGGGTCCTTCCGGACCCCGTCCGCCTGGGGAAGCGCACGACGCTGCGCCTGGACTACCGACGTCGAGCGCCCGGCGAACTGGACGGGCTCACCTGCCGAGTGGTCCAGTCGGGCAGCGGCTGACCCACAGTGGCCGGCTCGCTCTGCCACATCTTATCCGGACGGGGTGATGTGCTCGCGAGTCAGCCGGCGGAGCATGTGGCTCAGAGTCCATGTCCGCCAACGGCCGAGGACCTGCAACGAGATCGGAGATCGCGATGGGAATCGTCCGACGTCGTGCCCGCCGAAGGACCGCGCTCGTGGTCGGCGGTGCTGCCTACGCAGCGGGGAGAAGCAGGAACGCAGGCGGTCAGGAACAGGCTCCGGAAGAGGAGTACCCGCCCGAGGGCCAGCAGGAGGTTCCTCCCGCCCCTCCGCCTCCCGCCCCGACGAGTGGCGTTACCGACCTCGACCAGCTCAAAGAGCTCGGGGAGCTGCACGCCAGCGGCACCCTCACCGACGAGGAGTTCGAGGCCGAGAAGGCCAAGATCCTCGGCAGCTAGCCAATCGATCGCCTATGTCAGAGAGGAATGAAGATGGCTGGTAAGGCTCGAGCTGAGGTGCTGCGGAACGCGCTGAAGGCGTGCATCGAGGGCGACGTCACCGGTCTTCCCGCGATGTTCACCGATGATGTGAGTGGTTGGTCGCCGAACATGCTGGTTGGCTCGCTCGGAGAGCTCACGGAGACGGTAGCCGACCGGGACGGCTCGTTGTCGGACGTGGACCTGCAGATCCACGCGATCGACGTCGTCGGGGACAAGGGCTACGTCGAGTATCGACTGAGCGCCGTGTTCTCCGGACCGTTCGAGATCGATCAAGACCGCGTCATCGAGCCCAACGGGAAGACGATCGTTCTCGGCGCCGCCATGGTGGCAGAGTTCCGTGGAGACAAGATCGCGGTCTTCCGGAACTACTTCGACGACGCCTCCCTGATGGAACAGATGCTCTTCGCCTAGGGGAAAGCTGTGGGGCCTCAGTACCGCGTGGTGGTGGACGATGCGCCAGCGGCGGCCGACCTGGCGCTCCTCGAGGAGAAGGTGGCAGCTGCCGCGCTTGATGCCGCCGGCCTCGGTGAAGAGAAGGAACTGGGCGTCTTTGTCCGCGACGACGACGGTCGTGTCCTCGCCGGCATCTCCGGCCTTGTCTGGGGCGGCTACTGCGAGCTGCACGCCATGTGGGTGGACCCATCGGTTCGAGGTCTCGGCCTCGCGCGCCGGTTGATGAACGCGGCGGAGAGCGAGGCGAAGCGGCAGGGCTGCGCCCAGGTCATCTTCATGGCATATGACCTGCTGGCGCCCGGCCTGTACGAGAGGCTCGGTTACGAGACGGTGGCCGTCGTTGAGGGGTGCCCGACAGGGCACGCGGCAAGGTGGTACCGCAAGCGTCTGTAGCGTCGACGTCAGCGGTCCTGTCGATTCCACGTCGCTTCAGCCGGCTTGACCGACCCCAGCCCCGCGGCTTGTTCGGAGGCAGCGCCACCCGTTTCCGTGTGGTGCCCACGCCTGCCCCTGGTGAGGCACTGACAAATGGGCCTGATTCCGGCAGCCCAGCCACGAGAATCGACGGGCACGCCCTACAGCGGCCACCGCTCGGTATCGGCGATACAACGGTGTGCGGCTGACGGGGCTGGTCTTCGGTTAGCGCGGACGACCTGTCGGCTGGGTGTGTCCGGCGGGATGTCGTCCAAGGTGTGGGCGCAGACGGACTCGAACCGCCGACTCCCTGCTTGTAAGGCAGGTGCTCTGACCAGCTGAGCTATGCGCCCCGGGGACACGAGACTAGAGGGCGGCGACGGCCTTCCTGTAGTCGTCGAGGTCCCGGGCGTCGGGGATGCCGTTGACGACCGACCAGCGCACGACCCCGTCGCGGTCGACCAGGAAGCTGCCGCGCAGCGCGATGCCGACCTCCTCGCTGAACACGCCGTACGCCGAGGCGACCGCCCCGTGCGGCCAGAAGTCGGACAGCATCGGGAACGTGAAGCCCTGCTGGTCGGCGAACGCCCGCAGCGCGTACATCGGGTCGGTCGAGATCGTCGAGCAGCGCCACGTCGTCGCCGAGGACGTCGTCCCGGTGCTCCTGAAGGTCCCGCAGCTCACCACCGCAGACCCCGGAGAACGCCCACGGGTAGAACACGACGAGGACCGCTTCGGAGCCGCGGGACGCCGACAGCCGCACCGACTGGCCGTGCTGGTCCCTGAGCTCGAAGTCCGGCGCCGGGTCCCCGACCGTGACTGCCATGCCGCCGCCTTCCGCTGCTCCGGGTACGCCAGCCGACCGACGTTGCGCGCCTCGCTGGCAGGATGACCAGTGTGGCAGCCCCCTACTCCGCCCCCCTGACTCCCTCGGACGGCGAGCTGGGTCTCGCCTCCTGGGAGGCAGCCGACCTCGCCTCGGTGGTGCTGCCCGCCTGGGACGAGTTCCTCGGCATCGCCGCCGAGCTGGACCTCGACGGCCGGACCCGGGTCTCGGGCTGGACGGCGCGCGACGTCTGCGTGCACCTGGGCTCGTGGCCGGGCAGCAGGTCCTTCCACCGGATGCGCGAGGAGGCGGAGCGGGACAGCATCGCCGACGAGGCCGACTGGTCCGACCACCGGTCCTCGGTCTTCGACCAGGACGCGCACAACGAGGCGGTGCTGGACGCCCGCGGCCGGGCGCCGCGCGCCGAGGTCCTCGCGGCGCTGCAGGAGGCCCGGGACGAGGTGGCCGACTTCCTGGCCGGCCCGGAGGTCGCCACCATCGGCCACCGGCGGGTGCGCTCGGTGCTCGGGCCGCTGCCCCTGACCACCCTGGTCGGCGCCGGCGCCTACGAGCTGGCCGTGCACGCGCTCGACCTCGCCCCGGCCGGTGCCCGGCGGCCGTCCGCGGGCCTGCTCTCCGCGGGCCTGGCGGCCCTCGTCGACACCACAGGCGCGCTGGCGGCCCGCTGCGAGCTCACCACCGGAGCGAGCTGCGTCTCGCCCGAGGCCGGTTGGGCGTTCGCCGCCGTCCCTGGCGCCTGGACGACGCTCGAGCTGCCCGACGTCCCGCAGGCCTGGCCGGCGGTGGAGGGCCGGGCGGCGGACGTGCTGGACGCCTCCGCCGGCCGCCGGGCCGTGCCGGCGATGCTGGCGCGGCGCGAGCTGCGGCTGCACCACGTCGCCGGGCTGCTGTCGCTGGCGCCGATCGTCGAGGCGGTGCCCGGCCTGCCCGGCGGCTCGGCGCTGCGCCTGGCGGTGCACAACGTGCGTGGGCTCAGCCGGCTGATCCACCGGCTGCCGGGCGTCCCCGGCTGAAGCCGTCCGGCGGGCCGCCCGCGCTAGCGACCGGAGCGGCGGGTGACCAGCCGGGTGCCCGACCAGTCGACGGCTGCCGAGATGCTGCTCGTCTGGTGCAGCCCCGCAGTCGGGGCGGCGTCGCCGATGTCACCCGGCTCGACGTGGCCCGCGCGGCCGGCCTTCGGCGTCAGCAGCCAGACGACCCCGCCGTCGCCCAGCGAGACCAGCGAGTCGACCAGGGCGTCGACGAGGTCCCCGTCGTCGTCCCGCCACCAGAGCAGGACCACGTCGACGACGTCGTCGTAGTCCTCGTCGACCAGCGCGGAGCCGGTGAGTGTCTCGATCGCGGTCCGGAGGGCGTCGTCGCAGTCGTCGTCGTACCCGAGCTCCTGCACGACCTGGCCGGGACGCAGCCCGAGCCGGCCGGCCAGGCGATCCCCTCCCGCGTCGCCCGCGGTCGCAGTCACCGGGTGCCTCCCTCGTCGCCTGAGCTGCCCGGCCGCGGTCGGGCCGGGTTCTTGGCGCGTAGTCCACACGTACCCGGGCCCGGACGCAAGCCGTTCGGGCAGGGACGCGCCGCCTGTCCGACCTATCCCGACAGGTAGGACAGCCGGACCTGCCGGACCGGGTTGTCGCCGTTGAGGTCGACCAGGCAGACCGACTGCCAGGTGCCGAGCGCCATCCGGCCGTCCAGGACCGGGACGGTGGCGTACGGCGGGCACAGCGCCGGCAGCACATGGTCGCGGCCGTGCCCGGGCGGCCGTGCCGGTGCCGCCACCGGTCGTCCCGGGGCAGCAGGTCGCGCAGGGCGGCCAGCAGGTCCTCGTCGCTGCCGGCTCCCGTCTCCAGCACCGCCAGCCCGGCGGTGGCGTGCGGCACCCACACCTTAAGCAGCCCGTCACCGGCCCCGACCGACTCCAGGAACCCCGCGCACTCCCGCTCAGGTCGTGCACCGCCTCCTGTCCACCGGTCCGGATCTCCACCACCGTGCTGTCCATGCCGCCATCCTCACCCGTCGGACCGGGCCGGTTACCGAGGGGTAGAGATGCATCCTCCGCGCGCAGGTAGCAC
>CAWBMM010000016.1:0-18097 GCA_963789855.1 uncultured Actinomycetota bacterium | reverse complement strand
TGGGCGCAGACGGACTCGAACCGCCGACTCCCTGCTTGTAAGGCAGGTGCTCTGACCAGCTGAGCTATGCGCCCCGGGGACACGAGACTAGAGGGCGGCGACGGCCTTCCTGTAGTCGTCGAGGTCCCGGGCGTCGGGGATGCCGTTGACGACCGACCAGCGCACGACCCCGTCGCGGTCGACCAGGAAGCTGCCGCGCAGCGCGATGCCGACCTCCTCGCTGAACACGCCGTACGCCGAGGCGACCGCCCCGTGCGGCCAGAAGTCGGACAGCATCGGGAACGTGAAGCCCTGCTGGTCGGCGAACGCGCGCAGCGCGTACATCGGGTCGGTCGAGATCGTGAGCAGCGCCACGTCGTCGCCGAGGACGTCGTCCCGGTGCTCCTGAAGGTCCCGCAGCTCACCACCGCAGACCCCGGAGAACGCCCACGGGTAGAACACGACGAGGACCGCTTCGGAGCCGCGGGACGCCGACAGCCGCACCGACTGGCCGTGCTGGTCCCTGAGCTCGAAGTCCGGCGCCGGGTCCCCGACCGTGACTGCCATGCCGCCGCCTTCCGCTGCTCCGGGTACGCCAGCCGACCGCCGTTGCGCGCCTCGCTGGCAGGATGACCAGTGTGGCAGCCCCCTACTCCGCTCCCCTGACTCCCTCGGACGGCGAGCTGGGTCTCGCCTCCTGGGAGGCAGCCGACCTCGCCTCGGTGGTGCTGCCCGCCTGGGACGAGTTCCTCGGCATCGCCGCCGAGCTGGACCTGGACGGCCGGACCCGGGTCTCGGGCTGGACGGCGCGCGACGTCTGCGTGCACCTGGGCTCGTGGCCGGGCAGCAGGTCCTTCCACCGGATGCGCGAGGAGGCGGAGCGGGACAGCATCGCCGACGAGGCCGACTGGTCCGACCACCGGTCCTCGGTCTTCGACCAGGACGCGCACAACGAGGCGGTGCTGGACGCCCGCGGCCGGGCGCCGCGCGCCGAGGTCCTCGCGGCGCTGCAGGAGGCCCGGGACGAGGTGGCCGACTTCCTGGCCGGCCCGGAGGTCGCCACCATCGGCCACCGGCGGGTGCGCTCGGTGCTCGGGCCGCTCCCCCTGACCACCCTGGTCGGCGCCGGCGCCTACGAGCTGGCCGTGCACGCGCTCGACCTCGCCCCGGCCGGTGCCCGGCGGCCGTCCGCGGGCCTGCTCTCCGCGGGCCTGGCGGCCCTGGTCGACACCACCGGCGCGCTGGCGGCCCGCTGCGAGCTCACCACCGGAGCGAGCTGCGTCTCGCCCGAGGCCGGTTGGGCGTTCGCCGCCGTCCCCGGCGCCTGGACGACGCTCGAGCTGCCCGACGTCCCGCAGGCCTGGCCGGCGGTGGAGGGCAGGGCGGCGGACGTGCTGGACGCCTCCGCCGGCCGCCGCGCGGTGCCGGCGATGCTGGCGCGGCGCGAGCTGCGGCTGCACCACGTCGGCGGGCTGCTGTCGCTGGCGCCGATCGTCGAGGCGGTGCCCGGCCTGCCCGGCGGCTCGGCGCTGCGCCTGGCGGTGCACAACGTGCGTGGGCTCAGCCGGCTGATCCACCGGCTGCCGGGCGTCCCCGGCTGAGCCGTCCGGCGGGCCGCCCGCGCTAGCGACCGGAGCGGCGGGTGACCAGCCGGGTGCCCGACCAGTCGACGGCTGCCGAGATGCTGCTCGTCTGGTGCAGCCCCGCTGTCGGGGCGGCGTCGCCGATGTCACCCGGCTCGACGTGGCCCGCGCGGCCGGCCTTCGGCGTCAGCAGCCAGACGACCCCGCCGTCGCCCAGCGAGACCAGCGAGTCGACCAGGGCGTCGACGAGGTCCCCGTCGTCGTCCCGCCACCAGAGCAGGACCACGTCGACGACGTCGTCGTAGTCCTCGTCGACCAGCGCGGAGCCGGTGAGTGTCTCGATCGCGGTCCGGAGGGCGTCGTCGCAGTCGTCGTCGTACCCGAGCTCCTGCACGACCTGGCCGGGACGCAGCCCGAGCCGGCCGGCCAGGCGATCCCCTCCCGCGTCGCCCGCGGTCGCAGTCACCGGGTGCCTCCCTCGTCGCCTGAGCTGCCCGGCCGCGGTCGGGCCGGGTTCTTGGCGCGTAGTCCACACGTACCCGGGCCCGGACGCAAGCCGTTCGGGCAGGGACGCGCCGCCTGTCCGACCTATCCCGACAGGTAGGACAGCCGGACCTGCCGCACCGGGTTGTCGCCGTTGAGGTCGACCAGGCAGACCGACTGCCAGGTGCCGAGCGCCATCTGGCCGTCCAGGACCGGGACGGTGGCGTACGGCGGGCACAGCGCCGGCAGCACATGGTCGCGGCCGTGCCCGGGCGAACCGTGCCGGTGCCGCCACCGGTCGTCCCGGGGCAGCAGCTCGCGCAGGGCGGCCAGCAGGTCCTCGTCGCTGCCGGCTCCCGTCTCCAGCACCGCCAGCCCGGCCGTGGCGTGCGGCACCCACACCTGCAGCAGCCCGTCACCGGCCCCGACCGACTCCAGGAACCGCGGCGCACTCCTCGCTCAGGTCGTGCACCGCCTCCTGGCCACCGGTCCGGATCTCCACCACCGTGCTGTCCATGCCGCCATCCTCACCCGTCGGGCCGGGCCGGTTACCGAGGGGTAGAGATGCATCCTCCGCGCGCAGGTAGCACGATGGGCAGATGACGTCACCGCAGGAGCGCCCCGCGATCATCAGCGACGGCCTGCCGAGCCAGCTGCCCGACATCGACCCCGACGAGACCGCCGAGTGGCTCGAGTCGCTCGACGCGGTCGATCGACGAACGCGGGCCGCAACCGCGCCCGCTACCTCATGCTGCGCCTGCTCGAGCGGGCCCGCGAGCGCCAGGTCGGCGTCCCGCGCCTGCGCAGCACCGACTACATCAACACGATCCCGCCCGAGCGCGAGCCGTGGTTCCCCGGCGACGAGCACGTCGAGCGGCGCATCCGCGCCTACATCCGGTGGAACGCCGCGATCATGGTGCACCGGGCGCAGCGCCCCGGCGTCGGCGTCGGCGGCCACATCTCGACCTACGCCTCGTCCGCGGCGCTCTACGAGGTCGGCTTCAACCACTTCTTCCGCGGCAAGGACCACCCCGGCGGCGGCGACCAGATCTTCTTCCAGGGCCACGCCTCCCCCGGCATGTACGCCCGCGCGTTCCTCGAGGGCCGGCTCACCGAGCAGCAGCTGGACGGCTTCCGGCAGGAGCTCTCGCACCCCGGCGGCGGGCTGCCGTCGTACCCGCACCCGCGGCTGATGCCGGACTTCTGGGAGTTCCCGACCGTCTCGATGGGCCTCGGGCCGATCAACGCGATCTACCAGGCCCGGTTCAACCGCTACCTGCACCACCGCGGCATCAAGGACACCAGCCGAGCAGCACGTGTGGGCGTTCCTCGGCGACGGCGAGATGGACGAGCCGGAGTCGCTCGGCGCGATCGGCGTGGCCGCCCGCGAGGAGCTCGACAACCTCACCTTCGTCATCAACTGCAACCTGCAGCGCCTCGACGGGCCGGTCCGCGGCAACGGCAAGGTGATCCAGGAGCTGGAGGCGTTCTTCCGCGGCGCCGGCTGGAACGTCATCAAGGTCGATCTGGGGCCGCGAGTGGGACGCCGCTGCTCGCCGCAGGACACCGACGGCGCGCTGGTCAACCTGATGAACAACACGCCCGGACGGCGACTACCAGACCTACAAGGCCGAGGACGGCGCCTTCGTCCGCGAGCACTTCTTCGGCCGCGACCCGCGCACCCGCAAGATGGTCGAGCGACTGTACCGACGAGGAGATCTGGGGCCTGCAGCGCGGCGGCCACGACTACCGCAAGATGTACGCCGCCTACAAGGCGGCGACCGAGCACACCGGCCAGCCGACGGTCATCCTCGCCAAGACCATCAAGGGCTGGACGCTCGGCTCGCACTTCGAGGGCCGCAACGCGACGCACCAGATGAAGAAGCTGACGCTGGACGACCTGCAAGGCTTCCGCGACCGGCTCTCACCTCGACATCCCCGACGAGGCGCTGGACGAGACGCTGCCGCCGTACTTCCACCCCGGCAACGACTCGGCCGACATCGAGTACCTGCACGAGCGGCGCCGGGCCCTCGGCGGCTACCTGCCGACGCGCCGCTCGACGTCCACGCCGCTGGTCCTGCCCGGCGACGCGGTCTACGACGTCATGAGCCGCGGCTCCGGCAAGCAGAAGGTCGCCACCACGATGGCCTTCGTGCGGCTGCTCAAGGACCTGATGAAGGACCAGGAGATCGGCTGCGCGGTTCGTGCCGATCATCCCCGACGAGGCGCGCACGTTCGGCATGGACTCGCTGTTCCCGACCGCGAAGATCTACTCCCCGCACGGCCAGCACTACACCGTCGGTCGACCGCGAGCTCGTGCTGTCCTACAAGGAGGCGACCGCCGGCGTCAGATCCTGCACGAGGGCATCAACGAGGCCGGCTCGGTCGGCGTCGTTCACGGCGGTCGGCGACGTCGTACGCGACGCACGGCGAGCCGATGATCCCGATCTACATCTTCTACTCGATGTTCGGGTTCCAGCGCACCGGCGACGGCTTCTGGGCGGCCGGCGACCAGATGGCGCGCGGCTTCGTGCTCGGCGCGACCGCCGGGCGCACCACGCTCAACGGCGAGGGCCTGCAGCACGAGGACGGCCACTCGCCGCTGCTCGCCTCGACCAACCCGGCCGTGCGTCGCCTACGACCCGGCGTTCGGCTTCGAGGTCGCCCACATCGTCAAGGACGGCGCTGCGCCGGATGTACGGCGACCGGCCGGAGGACGATCTTCTACTACCTCACGGTCTACAACGAGCCGTACCCCCAGCCGGCGCGAGCCCGACGGACGTCGACGTCGAGGGCATCCTGCGGGGCATCCACCGCTGGTCGCCGGCGCCGGAGGGCGACGGGCCCAAGGCGCAGCTGCTGGCCTCAGGTGTCTCGGTGCAGTGGGCCCTGGAGGCGCAGCAGCTGCTGCGCGAGGACTGGGGCGTGCAGGCCGACGTCTGGTCGGTGACCTCCTGGAACGAGCTGCGCCGCGACGGGCTGGCCGCCGACGAGCACAACCTCCTGCAACCCGGACGGCGAGCCGCGGGTGCCGTACGTGACCGCGGCGCTGGACGGCGCCGCCGGGCCGGTCGTCGCGGTGTCGGACTTCATGCGCGCCGTGCAGGACCAGATCGCGCGCTGGGTGCCGGGCGACTTCACGTCGCTCGGCACCGACGGCTTCGGCCTGTCGGACACCCGCGGCGCGCTGCGCCGGCACTTCCAGGTCGACGCCGAGTCGATCGTGGTCAAGGTGCTCGGCGAGCTCGCCAAGCGCGGCGAGGTCAAGCCCGAGACGATGCGCGAGGCGATCGACCGCTACCAGCTGGGCGACGTCAACGCGGCGCCGACCGCCGAGTCGGAGGGTGGCGCCGAGTAGGGCTCGCTCGAAGTCGACCACGTTCGGTAGGCGAGGGCAGGCCGCAACAGGGTTCGGAGCCTGTTGTCGGCTGCCCTCGCCTGTTGTCGTCCCGGCGTACGCCGGTCACCCGGCCAGCCGCGCGTGCATCTCCCAGACCAGCACCTCGGCACCTGCCCCGCGAGGTCGACGGCACCGTCCGCGCCGACCAGGTGGACGGTCGGCGGCGCCGTGCGGTCGGTGCCCGTCGGGGCCGTCGAGGCCGTCGGGCCGTCGGGGCCGTCGGGGCCGTCCTCGGTGCAGCATCCCCTGGCGAGCACCTGTAGCCCTGCCCACTTTCGTGTGGGCAGCGCTACAGGGCGGCCACCAGACCCTACGCCCGGCCAGCCCGGCCAGCGCGGGCGGCCAGCCGCACGTCGCGCCGGCCGGGTCAGCCGGCCAGCCGGGCGTGCATCTCCCAGACCAGCACCTCGGCACCCGCCGGCCCGGCGGTCACCCGCTGGCCGGCACCCCCGGTGATGCGCGCGGCGTCGCCCGCTGCCAGCGGCCCGGTGCCCTCGAGGTCGACGGCACCGTCCGCGACGAACAGGTGGACGAACGGCGCATCGGGCACGCTCACGGTCCCGCCCGGCGCCAGCCGCGCCGCGAGCAGCGCGGCGTGCTCCTGGCCGATCGAGATCGCGGCGGCGTCCTTGTGCTGCGGCCGGCCGCTCGCGACCGGCACCAGGCCGTCGCGCAGCAGCGCGTCGTCGATCTCCAGCTGCTCGTAGCCGGGGCGGCTGCCGGCCTCGTCGGGCACGCACCCACATCTGCACGAAGTGCACCGGCTCGTCGTGGCTCGCCTCGCCGGTCAGCCGCCAGCTGTCGTTCTTCTCCGAGTGCAGGATGCCGGTGCCGGCGCTCATCCGCTGGGCGAGGCCCGGGTAGATCAGGCCGCTGTGCCCCTGCGAGTCCTGGTGCACCAGCTGGCCGCGGAGCACCCAGGTGACGATCTCCATGTCCCGGTGCGGGTGGGTCTCGAAGCCGCTGCCCGGCGAGACGATGTCGTCGTTGTTGACCAGCAGCAGGCCGAAGTGGGTGTTGTCGGGGTCGTAGTGGTGGCCGAAGGAGAAGGAGTGCTTCGAGTCCAGCCAGCCGAGGTCGGTCGCGAACCGACCACCGGCCCGGCGTACGTCGACGGACGGTGTCACGGTGGCCATCGGGTCATCCTCCCAGGAGAGTTAGTTGCTCACGCAACCATTTTGTCGCGGTGCCGATTCCCGCGCTCACGCCGGAATCAGCCGTGGCGGCCGGCCCAGGCCAACAGCTGCTCGACCGGTCGGGTGTTGACGACGCGCTCGGGAGGGACCTCGCACTCCTCGGCCCGCTCGCAGCCGTAGGGCTGCCAGTCCAGCTGGCCCGGCGCGTGCGCGTCGGTGTCGATCGAGAAGACGCAGCCCGTCTCGACCGCCATCCGCAGCAGCCGGCGCGGCGGGTCCAGCCGCTCCGGGCGGGAGTTGATCTCGACGGCGACGCCGAACCGCTCGCAGGCGGCGAAGACCAGCTCGGCGTCGAACGCCGACTCCCCCCGGGTCCCCCGGCCCCCGGTGACGAGCCGTCCGGTGCAGTGCCCCAGCACGTCGGTGTGCGGGTTGGCCACCGCGGCGACCATCCGGCGGGTCATGGCCTCGGCGTCCATCTTCAGCTTCGAGTGCACCGAGGCCACCACGACGTCGAGCCGTGCCAGCAGCTCGTCGGACTGGTCCAGCGAGCCGTCGTCCAGGATGTCGACCTCGATCCCGGTCAGCAGGCGGAACGGCGCCAGGCGCTCGTTGACCTCCGCCACCAGGTCGAGCTGCCGGCGCAGCCGCTCGGGCGACAGCCCGTTCGCCACCGTCAGCCGGGGCGAGTGGTCGGTGAGCACGACGTAGTCGTGGCCGAGGTCGCGGGCGGTGCGGGCCATCTCCTCGACCGGGCTGCCGCCGTCGGACCAGTCGGAGTGGGTGTGCAGGTCGCCGCGGAGCAGGGCCCGTAGCGCGGCCCCGCCCCCGGTGACCGGCCCGTCGGCAGCAGCCTCCAGGGTCGCGAGGTAGTCGGGCACCGTCCCGGCAGCCGCCTGGGCGGCCACCGCGGCCGTCTTGGGCCCGACGCCCTTGAGCTCGGTCAGCGTCCCGGCAGCGGCCCGGTCGGCCACCTCGCCGGCGGGCAGCGCCGCCAGCGCGTCGGCCGCCGCCCGGTAGGCCTTGACGCGGTAGGTCTCCTCGCGGGCCCGCTCGAGCAGGAAGGCGATCCGGCGCAGGGCCTCGACCGGGTCCAGTTCGTCCACAGGTCGACCGTAGACGACCGGTCGACCGGGCCGCCGACCCGCCGTACCGACCGGCCCGGCTTGTCGCTGTTGGACAATTGGGGCGACAACTAGGGTGACCCCGTGCCGAAGCGTTCGGCGGCGACCGTCCGCCGCCTCGAGGCGAGCATGGGGACGCTCGCGAGCGCCGCCATCGCCCGGATGGACGAGGTGCTGCCGTGGTACCGCGCGATGCCGGCCGAGAACCGGTCCTGGGTCAACCTGGTGGCCCAGGCGGGCGTGGCCGCGTTCGTCGACTGGTTCCGGCAGCCGGAGGCGCCGCAGGCCATCAGTGCCGACGTCTTCGGCACCGCGCCGCGCGAGCTGACCCGGTCGGTGACCCTGCAGCAGACCGTGGAGCTGGTGCGGGTGGTGATCGCGGTGGTCGAGGAGCAGATCGAGCAGATCGCGCCGGGCGACGAGGCGGTGGTGCGCGAGGCCGTGCTGCGCTACTCCCGGGAGATCGCGTTCGCGGCCGCCCAGGTGTACGCCGAGGCTGCCGAGGCCCGCGGCGCCTGGGACGCGCGGCTGGAGTCGCTGGTCGTGGACGCCCTGCTCCGCGGCGAGGCCGACGACTCGCTGCGGTCGCGGGCCGCGGCGCTCGGCTGGGGCAGCCACGACGCGGTCGTCGTCGTGGTCGGCAACGCGCCTGACGCCGAGCCGGAAGCGGTCGTCGACGAGATCCGCCGGGTCGCCCGCGCCGCGCATCTCGACGTGCTGACCGGCGTCCAGGGCGACCGGCTGGTGGCGATCCTCGGCGGCGACACCGACCCGGTGCGCACCACCCGGGTGCTCGTCGCGCAGTTCGGGCCGGGGCCGGTCGTCGTGGGTCCGGTGGTGGCCGACCTGCTCGGTGCCGGCGAGAGCGCCGCCGCCGCGCTGGCCGGGCTGCGGGCCGCCCCGGCGTGGCCGGACGCACCGCGCCCGGTGCAGGCCGACGACCTGCTGCCCGAGCGGGCCCTGGCCGGCGACGAGCTGGCGCGCGACCGGCTGGTGCAGGAGGTCTACCGGCCGCTGCAGTCGACGGGGACCGCGCTGGTCGAGACCCTGTCGGCGTTCCTCGAGCAGACCTCGTCGCTGGAGGCGACCGCCCGCACGCTGTTCGTGCACCCGAACACCGTGCGCTACCGGCTCAAGCGGGTCACCGAGGTCTGCGGCTACGCCCCGGCCGACCCTCGGCAGGCGCTGGTGCTGCGGATGGCACTGGCGCTCGGCCGGCTCGCCGACGCGCGGTCGCCGGTCGACATTCGTTTGTAGGAAACCTACAAAGGCTGGCCCCCACTTTCGTCGTGGTCCGCACCCCCCGACCGGCCCGGGGTCCGAAAGGGTGGTCGGGTGCTGGTCATCGTTGCTCCCGGTCAAGGCGCTCAGGCGCCCGGATTCCTCGCGCCCTGGCTCGAGCTGCCGCACTTCGAGGACCGGTTGCGCTGGCTGTCGGCCTGCGCCGGGCTCGACCTGGTGCACTACGGCACCGAGGCGGACGCCGAGACGATCCGGGACACCGCGATCGCCCAGCCGCTGCTGGTGGCCGCCGGGCTGGTGGCGGCGCTGGAGATCTTCCCGCACCCGTCCGACGCCTTCCACGCGGTCGGCGCCACCGCCGGCCACAGCGTCGGCGAGATCACCGCGGCGGCCGGCACCGGCGTCATCTCGGCCGAGCAGGCCATGGTGCTGGTGCGGGAGCGCGGCCGGGCGATGGCCGACGCCGCCGCGCGCAAGCCGACCGGCATGACCGCCGTCCTGGGCGGTGACCCGGACGAGGTCGCCGCCGCCCTGGCCAAGCACGGGCTGACCGCGGCGAACAACAACGGCGGCGGGCAGGTCGTCGCGGCCGGGACGCTGGAGCAGCTCGAGGCGTTCAAGGCCGACCCGCCCGCGAAGGCACGGCTGCGTGCCGCTGTCGGTCGCCGGCGCGTTCCACACCGAGCACATGGCGCCGGCGGTCGAGACCCTCGCGTCCTACGCCACGGCGGTCAGCGTCCACGACCCGCGCACCGGGCTCATCTCCAACCGGGACGGCGAGGTCGTGCAGCAGGGCCGGGACGCCCTGGCCCGCATCGTCAGCCAGGTGAGCACACCGGTGCGCTGGGACCTCTGCATGCGCACCATGGGCGAGCTCGGCGTCACCGGCGTCATCGAGGTGCCGCCCGCAGGCACGCTGACCGGGCTCATCAAGCGCGCGCTGCCCGGCGTCGAGACCGTCGCCCTCAAGACGCCCGACGACCTCGAGGCGGCCCGCGACCTCGCGGTGCGCCACGGCAGCGCGGCACCGCAGGACGGCTCGCCGTCCTGGCGGATGCTGGTGTCGCCGAGCAAGGGCACCATCAGGGTGGTCGACCTGCCGGAGGGCGACCCTGCTCGAGCCGGGCACCGCGGTCGGCACGCTGGTCACGTCCCGCGACGAGCAGCCCGTGGTCGCCCCGCACGGCGGCACCGTGGTCGAGTGGCTCGTCGAGGACGGCGACCCCGTCGCACCCGGCCAGCCCATCATCCGGCTCCACCCCGAGGCGGTGCACTGATGTCCCACCCTGCTGGCCCCCAAGGGCGCCGAGTTCGCCCGCATCCTCGGCGTCGGTGGCTACCGACCGTCCCGGGTGGTCACCAACGAGGAGATCTGCGAGCGCATCGACTCCTCCGACGAGTGGATCCGGGAACGCACCGGCATCGAGAGCCGTCGCTTCGCCGCACCGGACGAGTCGGTCATCGACATGAGCGTCGCGGCCGCGGGCAAGGCGATCGCCCAGGCGGGCATCCGCGCCGAGCAGGTCGTCCGCGGTCCTCGTGGCCACCGTCACCCACCCGCTGCAGACGCCCTCGGCGGCCGCCGCGGTGGCCGACCGGCTGGGTGCCACCGACGCCGCGGCCACCGACCTCTCGGCGGCCTGCGCCGGCTTCTGCTACGGCGTCTCGCTGGCCAACGACATGGTGCGCGGCGGCAGCGCCGAGTACGTGCTGGTCATCGGCTGCGAGAAGCTCTCGCGACTTCACCGACTCCTACGACCGCTCGACGGCGTTCATCTTCGGCGACGGCGCCGGCGCGGTGGTCATCGGGCCGTCCGACGAGCCGGCCATCGGGCCGACGGTGTGGGGGTCGGACGGCTCGCAGTACGACGCGATCACCCAGCGGGAGTCCTGGATCGACGTGCGCGACCACTCGGTCGACTTCCCCTACCTCACGATGCTGGGCCAGAAGGTGTTCCGCTGGGCGGTCTGGCAGATGGCGCCGGTGGCGACCAAGGCGCTCGAGGCCGCCGGCGTCGCACCGGAGGACCTCGGCGCGTTCATCCCGCACCAGGCGAACCTGCGCATCGTCGATGCCCTCGTCAAGACCCTGAAGCTCCCGGCCCACGTCCCGGTGGCGCGGGACATCCGCGAGACCGGCAACACCTCCGCCGCCTCGGTGCCGCTCGCGATGGAGCGGATGCTCGAGAGCGGCGAGGCCAAGAGCGGCGAGACGGCCCTGCTGATCGGCTTCGGCGCCGGCCTGGTCTACGCCGCTCAGGTCGTCGTCCTGCCCTGACCGACCCCATGCTTGCCGCGCACCCGCGCGGGCAAAGAGTCCCACCACTGACCGACCGAACAGAGGAGCTGGAACCACATGGCCGCTAGCGAGCAGGAGATCCTCGCGGGTCTCGCCGAGATCGTGAACGAGGAGACAGGCATCGACGCCGGCGACGTCCAGCCGGAGAAGTCCTTCACCGACGACCTCGACATCGACTCGCTGTCGATGATGACCATCGTCGTCAACGCCGAGGAGAAGTTCGGCGTCCGCATCCCCGACGACGACGTCAAGAGCCTGAGCACCGTCGGCGACGCCGTCTCGTACATCCAGAAGGCGAGTGCCTGACCCACTCGATCGCTCGTCTCGTCTGTCCACGGGGACCTGAAGGAGTAGCTGACCATGACTGAATCCCGACTGACCGACTCCCAGCGCGTGGTGGTGACCGGCCTGGGTGCGACGACGCCGCTCGGCGGCGACGTGGCGTCCACCTGGGAGGCCATGCTGGCCGGCCGGTCCGGGGTCAAGGTCCTCACCCAGGACTGGGTCGACATGCTGCCGGTGCACATCGCGGCACCGGTGGCTGTCGACCCGTCCGAGGTGCTGCCGCGCCAGACCATCAAGCGCTCCGACCGGTCCGGCCAGTTCGCGCTGATCGCGGCGCGCGAGGCCTGGGCGCACGCCGGCACGCCCGAGGTCGACCCCGAGCGGCTCGGCGTCGTGGTCGCCTCCGGCATCGGCGGCGTCACGACCCTGCTCGACGCCTACGACGTCCTCAAGGAGCGTGGCGCCCGCCGGGTGCTCGCCGATGACGGTGCCGATGCTCATGCCGAACGGCCCGGCCGCGCTGGTCGGGCTCGACCTGGTGGCTCGCGCCGGGGTGCACACGCCGGTCAGCGCCTGCTCCAGCGGCGCCGAGGCGATCGCCTACGCCGTGGACATGATCCGCAGCGGCCGGGCCGACGTCGTGGTCGGCCGGCGGCACCGAGGCGGCGATCCACGTGCTGCCGCTGTCCGGCTTCGCGGCGATGCAGGCCCTGTCGACCCGCAACGACGAGCCGGAGCGCGCGTCCCGGCCGTACGACAAGGGCCGCGACGGCTTCGTGCTCGGCGAGGGCGCCGGCGTCGTGGTGCTCGAGACCGCTCGAGCACGCGCTGGCCCGGGGCGCCACCATCTACGGCGAGATCGCCGGCAGCGGCATCACCTCCGACGCCCACCACATGGCCCAGCCGGACCCGGTCGGCGCCGGCGCGACCCGTGCCATGCAGATGGCCCTTGCGGCAGCGGGCGCCTCGGCGTCCGACGTCGTGCACATCAACGCGCACGCCACCTCCACGCCGGTGGGCGACGTCGCCGAGGCGGCGGCCATCCGGAACGCGCTCGGCGACGCGGTCGACGGGGTCTGCGTCTCGGCCACCAAGTCGATGACCGGTCACCTGCTCGGCGCCGCCGGCGCGGTGGAGACGATCGCCGCACTGCTGGCCCTGCGCGACCGCAAGGCTCCCCCGACCACCAACCTCGAGGACCCCGACGACGACGTGCACCTCGACGTGGTCCGCGGCGAGCCCCGGGCGCTCCCCGACGGCGACCTGGTGGCGCTCAACAACTCGTTCGGGTTCGGTGGCCACAACGTGGCCCTGGCCATCAGGAGCTATGCGTGACGCTGACCGCTCCGGGCAGCGCGGACGTCGTCCTCGACAAGAGCGACGACCCGCGCGACCCGCTCACCCGGCTGCGCCGGCTGCTTCGACGAGGGCACCGTCGAGCTGATCACCGCCCAGGACGACTCGGGGATGCTGTCGGCGATCGGCCGCATCGAGGGCGCGACCTCGGTGGCGTTCTGCTCCGACGCGACGATCCAGGGCGGCGCCATGGGCGAGGCCGGCTGCCGGGCGATCCTGGCCGCCTACGAGCGCGCGCTCGCCGAGGGCTGCCCGGTCATCGGCCTGTGGCACTCCGGTGGCGCACGGCTGCGCGAGGGAGTCGTCTCGCTGCACGCCGTCGGCGAGGTGTTCGCGATCATGACGCGGGCCTCGGGCAAGGTCCCGCAGATCTCGGTCGTGCTCGGCCCGGCGGCCGGCGGGGCGGCCTACGGACCGGCGCTGACCGACGTGGTCATCCTCGGGCCCGAGGGACGCGTCTTCGTCACCGGCCCGGACGTCGTCCGCTCGGTGACCGGCGAGGACGTCGACGCGCTGCGGCTCGGCGGCCCGGAGCCGCACGGCCGGCGCTCCGGCGTCGTGCACGTGGTGGCACCGACCCAGGACGAGGCGTACGGCGAGGCCCGCAGGCTCGCGGCGCTGCTGGGCGACCAGCGCGAGATCGGCGACACCCCCGAGGTCGACCTCTCGTCGTACCTGCCGGAGTCCCGGCGGCGCGCCTACGACGTGCACCCGATCGTCGAGCACCTGCTCGACCTGGGCAGCTCCCTCGAGCTGCACCCGAAGTGGGCGCCGAACGTCACGACGACCCTCGGCCGGCTCGGCGGCCGCACCGTCGGTGTCGTGGCCAACAACCCGCTGCGGCTCGGCGGCTGCCTCGACTCGGCGTCCGCGGAGAAGGCCGCCCGGTTCGTGCGGATGTGCGACGCGTTCGGTGTGCCGCTGGTGGTCGTCGTGGACGTGCCGGGCTACCTGCCGGGGGTCGGCCAGGAGTGGGACGGCGTGGTGCGCCGCGGCGCCAAGCTGCTGCACGCGTTCGCCGAGGCCACCGTGCCGCGGGTGACGCTGGTGACCCGCAAGGCGTACGGCGGCGCCTACATCGCGATGAACTCGCGCTCGCTCGGGGCCACCCGGGTGTTCGCCTGGCCCGGCGCCGAGGTCGCGGTGATGGGCGCGGTCGCGGCGGTGCGCATCCTGCACCGGCGGCGGCTGGCCGACGTGCCGGCCGACGTGCGCGGCGAGGTCGAGGCCGAGCTCGCGGCCGAGCACGAGAAGCTCGCCGGTGGGCTGGCTCGGGCGCAGCAGATCGGCGTGATCGACGAGGTGGTGCAGCCGACCCAGACCCGGTCGGCGATCGCCGCGGCCATCGCCGCCGCCCCCGCCACCCGCGGCCAGCACAACAACATCCCGCTGTAGCCGCTCACCGCCGGCCGGACGCCGGCACCGGAGTCGACCACGTAAAGCACGCTGGCCGGACGCCTTCGCTACGTGTGCACACGTGGCGTCGCGGGCGCCAGCCTGCTTTACGTGGTCGACTCCCGGGGAGGGGCGGCTGGGGACGCCGGCCGGTCAGACGACCTGGTGCAGCCAGCGGACGGGGGCGCCGTCGCCGGCGTAGCGGAAGGTCTCGAGCTCGTCGTCCCAGGCCTTGCCGAGCAGGCCCTGCATCTCCTCGACCACGCTGGTCGCCGGGTCCGAGGCGGCCCGGGCCAGCGCGGCCCGCAGCCGGTCCTCGCGGACCAGGATGTCGCCGTGCACCCCGGTGGTGGCGTGGAACAGCCCCAGCGTCGGGGTGGACGACCAGCGCTCGCCCTCGGCGCCGGCGCTGGGCTCCTCGGTGACCTCGAACCGCAGGTGCATCCAGTCCCGCAGCGCCGAGGCCAGGCGGGCGCCCGAGCCGGCGTCGGCCTGCCAGGACAGCTCGCCGCGCACCGTGCCGGGCGCCGCGGGCTGCGGCGTCCAGTCGATGGTCACGCGCACGCCGAGGACACCACCGACGGCCCACTCGACGTGCGGGCACAGCGCAGGCGGTGCGGAATGGACGTAGACAACGCCACGAGTCGCCACCGGTACCTCCCCTAGCTCGACGCGAGGTGCGCCTTCCCCAGCGGCCTCGAGCGAGCGGGACGGATCCCGGACGGCGTTCTGCTCCGACGATGATGCCACAGCGGCCACACCAGCACCAGGCGTGTCGCCCGACCGGCCGCAACCGGTTCGGTCGCGTCTGGTGCATCTGCCCCGGTGAAGTCCGGTGCCCGGGGCGCCGATACAGAGCGTGCAGGCACCACGCCGCGACGAAAGGTGACTCGTGCACAACCCCGAGCTGTTGATGGCCGAGGCGTACGACGAGGGCGTCGTCTCCGAGGTCATCCGCCCGGCGGCGATCATCCCCGAGGAGTCGGCCCGCGCCGTCCTCGTCGAGCTGGCGCTGCGGGACGTGCAGAACGGCGGGGTCTACCAGTCCGAGCCGTCGCTGTGGAGCCGGTACGACCGGTCCTGGGAGGGATACGGCGCCCCCGGCGGGGCCGAGCTGATCGGCACCATCCAGGTGGCCTACGGGACGCCGACCCGCTACGAGATCACCATCTACCGGGTCACGGTCACCCGGTTCGGCACCGAGCAGGGCTGGACGGTCACCTCGCTGTGCGACGAGGCCCTCGGGTTCGGCAGCCTCGACCTCGACAGCTGCCCGCGGGCGACGCTGTCCGCGCCGCCCAAACCGTTCAAGTTCTGACGCTAGCGGGCCGCGACCTCGACGGTGACCGTGGTGGTCGCCTGCTCGGTCACCGCGGCGCCGTCGACGCAGGTGTACGTGGCGACACCGACGGCGACCGGATAGCTGCCCGGCTCGGACCAGGTGTGGGCCACCCGGTAGCTGCCGGTGGCCGGGTCCGCGCTGCTCGCGGCCGGCTCGCACCGGCCCTGCTTCAGCGAGCTGGCGCCGATGTCGTCGCCCCAGTCCTCGGTGCCGCCGCTGAAGATGCCTGCACCGTCGTCGTAGCGCACGACGAACGTCGCCGGCGTGCCCACGACGACCGAGGCCGGTACGTCGACCGCAACCGTCAGGGGTGCCACCCCGGCCGGCTTCGGGGCGGTCGCGACGGCTGCCGTCGACACGTCGTCGCCGCGCCGGGCCCACCAGGTGCCCAGCAGCACCGCGAGGACCAGCACCCCGATGCCGCCGACGACGAGCGCCCGACGGCCGGGTCGCCGACCCGGGGTCGAGGGCGGCGTCGGGGTCGGCGTGGTCGAGATGACCAGCGTGGGTCGCTCGGTCGCTGGGTCGGCCGTCGCCCCGCTGACCACGAGCTCTGGCCCCCGCCGGACGTCGAGCCCCCCGGTGTCGCGCATGTCCATGTCCCCTCTCCTGCCCCCCGGACTCGAACCAGGCTAGGGCGACGAGGTGACTCTGCGTGTCCGTTCGGCGAAATCGGGAGGTTCTTGTGCGGCCGGCGGTCACTGCGCGCAGCCGCACCGAGCGCTGGATCAGCGGGAGACGACCCGGGGACGCAGAGCGACGACCTGTGCCGGCGGGCAGCAGGTGCCGATCTCGGCCATCGAGGGGGTGACGTGCAGCCGTTCGGTCAGCTGCATGAGCTCGAGCACCCGGAGCACCGCCGGCTGGTCGGCGACGAAGTGCACCTGCCCGCCGAGCAGGCCCTGCCGGTGGTGCAGCCGCACGAGGCTGCCGACGCCGGTCGAGTCGATGAAGGTGACGCCGCGCAGGTCGACGACCAGGCTCTCGGCCCCCCGGTTCAGCAGGCCGAGCAGCGTGTCGCGCACCATGGGGGCGCCGCAGACGTCGAGCTCTCCGGTGACCCCGACGACCGTGTGCGGGCCCACCCGTCGGGGGTCCAGCAGGCTGATCATGGCATTCCCCCAAGAATGGTGCTGATCTCGTCTGACTGGTGCCGATTGCTTCAGCGCAGCCAGAGACTAACCCGTGTCGGGGGGTTGCGGAAGCCGTCGGGCCAACGGAAATCGCAGGCAACCGAAACGTTTACCTGACAACGTTTTCCACCCCGCCGAACGGGTGACAGCCGAGGATCGGCGACGATATCCGTAGGTCCGTCGGGTGCCTTCCGAGACTCCCGTCAGCCACCCCAGATGGCGAGCCGGATCAGCGCGAAGGCCGGGACGGTCACGGCGAGCCAGCCGAGGTTGACGAGGGTGAAGGTGGAGATGCGGGGGCGCATGTCGGGACGTTCCTTCTGTGAGGGGGCACCGCAGGTACCGGTTGGTCGGCCGGCGATCGCGTACAGGTTGATCCCGCCGGAGAAATGATTTCGTCAAGGCCGCGTCACATGGTGCCACCTTCCGGACATGTCGGGCTCATCACATGTCGAACAGCTCCGTGTGCACGACCGACCTCGGGACGCCGAGGGTGTCCAGCCCGCGCAGGACCGCGGTCACCATCGGGGGTGACCCGCAGACGAACCAGTGCCGCCGTCGACGTTGGCGCGGGCTCGGTACCAGCCGGTCCAACAGCTCGGCTGAGACGAAACCTGTCTCACCGGTCCAGCCGGGCGGCGGGTCGGCGAGGACCTCGACCACCGTCAGGGTCATCCGCGAAGTGAGCTCGGCCAGCTCTCCCCGGTACAACAGCTCGTCGACCGTGCGGCCGCCGACGACCAGTAGAGCGGGTCGCGGGTCAGAGCTGGCAGCCATCGTGCGCAGCATGCTCAGCATCGGTGTCACCCCGACCCCTCCGGCGAGAAACACGAACCCGGCACCGCCGCCGGCGTGGGCCAGCGTGAAACGGCCGTGCGGGCCGTCGAGGTACACGCGGCGGCCGGGGCGCATCGCTGACATGAGCTCGGTGAAGTCCCCGAGGGCCTTGATGGTGAACTCCTTGCGCCACGGCTCGGTGGCGGTCGAGGCGATCGTGAACGGGTGCTCCTCGAAGACGAAGGGGGAGCCGCCGAACTTGAGCCACGCGAACTGACCTGCCTCGAAGGCGATCCCCCGGTGACCCCGGGCGTGCAGCACGACGTTGACCGTGGTCGGGGAGGTGCGCTCGACCGACTCGATCAGGTACGCGCGGCGGAACGACCGCAGCGGTCTCCAGGCCCACCGGTAGGCCAGGACTGCGAGCAGCAGCAGGGCCAGCGCCCCGAACCAGACCGCCATCACGGGGTCGGTGACCAGGTGGTGCAGCCACCAGACGTGCAGAGCCGTGCCCAGCACCACGACGGTCGCCAGCGCGATGTGCACGAGCCGCCAGCCCTCG
>CAWBMM010000015.1:0-37261 GCA_963789855.1 uncultured Actinomycetota bacterium | reverse complement strand
AGTCATACCCACGGACCGGCGACAGCGGCCGACCCCGAGGCGACGACGACACGAGTCGACGAAGTCGTCGTGCGCGCCTGCGCCGTGGCAGGCAGCACCACCCGGAACTGCCACACCCCTGCCGACGGCGGCAGAGCTCGGCGTCGTATGCACCTTGCGCCGACGACCGTCCGGACGAGGCCGTGACGAAACGTGTGGCACCTGCCCGCCGGTACTGAACAGTCACCGTGCGCGCTGCCCGCGGGAGCACCGTTATCGAGCTCCACACGGCACCGCCACCCGAACGGTGACCCGTGAGGTGTCGAAGCCAGCCACCCGGGCTGTGCTGCGGCTCGCGGAGGTGCCGAGAGCAGCACCCGCCATCGGTGCCGTCACCAGCGCGAGCCCCAGGACGGGAACCAGCAGCAGGACGCGGACCCCCCGGTGCCATCGCGGAGCAGCCGTCATGTTGCGTCCTTCACGGTCGGTCGGATGTTGTTGCCGAGCTCTGCGGGTGGTCACGGCCGTCCGTCCTAGGGCGCCGCGGTGACGACGACGTCGACCTTCGTCGTTGCCGTCTCGCTGCCCGCGTCGTTCCGCACCTGCAGGACGACCGTGTAGGTGCCGGGCAGGGTGAAGGTGATGTCCTGGGTGGGCGGCGGGCAGTGCTGCCTGTGACGTGGAACGTCTCGTCGCCGCTGACGACCAGTGCGTAGGAGGTGACCTGTGTCGTCGCCGGTGTCGCTGACGTCATGGAGAACGTCACCGGCACCCCGACTGTGTGGGGACCGCTCGCGACGGCGAGCGATGCGGTCAGTGGGGCCAGGACGTCGACCGTGACGCTCGTGTGGCCGGTGGTGCCCTTCGAGTCGGTCACGGTCAGCGTCACGGTCTTCGGCCCGGCAGTCGCGTACGTGTGCACCGTGTTCCAGAAGTCGAGCGGCCCCCACAGTTGGGTGAACGCAAAGGTCTCGCCGTCGCCGTAGTTCAGCGACCCGCTCTGCAGGCTCGCCCCGTCGGCGGCGAGGGAGTCACTGGCGTCGAATGCGAACGGCGTGCCGGCAGTGACCTTGCCGGCCGACGGGCTGGTCGGCCTGCCCAGCACCCGGACCGCGAGCACGGCCTGGGTGACCGGTGCAGTTGTCGTGACGGTGAGCGTGTCGGCGGCGGCGTAGTTGGGCCCGCCGTCGTGCGCGAAGACCGCGTAGGAGTATGTCGTGCCCATGGTGAGTCCGGCGTCGGTGAAGGTGCTGCCGGGCGCCGGGACGTCGCTGACCGCCGTCCCGTCCGTCGGGGATGCCGGTGCGGCACCGCCGACGGCCCGTCGGATCACGGCCCCCGTGAGATCGGCGTCACCGGGGTTGGTCCAGGCGAGCGCGACCGTGGTGCGGGAAACCGCGGTGGCGCGCAGGTGCGTGACCGGCTGCGGTGCGGTCGAGTCGGCGCCGACCGGGGCCGCCGCGGTCGTGAGGGTCACCGTGGCTGGGGCGGCGTAGTTGTGCGCACCGTCGTGCGCGAAGGCCGCGTAGGTGTACTGGGTGTCGGGGGCGAGTCCAGCGTCGGTGAACGTGCGACCCGGCGTCGGTACGTCGGTGACGGACGAGCCGTCGGTCACCGACGCCGGCGCTGCCGCGCCGAGGGCTCGCCTGATGACGACCCCGGTGACGTCGGCCTCGGCCGGGTTGGTCCAGACGAGGGTCGCGGTCTTGTCGGTGCGTCCGGACACCGAAATGCCGCTGACCGGGCCGGGAGCCGTCCGGTCCGAGCCGGGGGTGTCGTCAGCGGTGATGATCCGCACCGGCGAGGTGCGCGGCAGCGCGGTGGCACTTGCCCGCACGACGAGCCGGTAGCCCCACACCCCGACCGTGGTAGGTCGGTAGACGACCCGGAGGTTCCCATTGGCGGTGGACCGGAGCGTCGACTGCCGCACGAACCTCGTCGACCCAGGAGTGCGGACCTGCAGAGCGACGATCCTCGAGGCCCGCGGCCCGATGACGACGTCGTCGGCGACCGTTCCGCCGGGCCGGACCGTGACCTCGGTCGTCTCGAACCCGCGGATGCTCGTGCGGTGAGCGCGACCCGACGCCACGACGGTGCGGATGCGCGACACGAACTTGGTGGCGCTGCCCGTCGCGGCGACGACGGCGCGGAACTGCCAGGTGCCCACGGCAGGTGGTCGCAGGCCGAGAGTCACCACACCGCTCGGGGAGGACCGCCAGGTGGCGGCGTCCCGGAAGGCGCGAGTGCCGGCGCGGCGGTACTGCACGGTGACCGGCCGGGCCGCTCTCGGCCCGACCGTGACCGTGGACCACAGCTCGCCGCCCACCAGAACAGATGCGCGGGCCGTGCTGAAGCCGGACAGCCGGGTCGACGCCGACGTCGCCTTGGCGACTGCAGTCGTTCCCTGCTGAGCGGCAGCTGAGTGCAGCGGCAGGAGCGCGACTGCCAGGACGGCGACCGCCGCCCACACCGCCTGCCGCCGGATGCGCGACCAGCCACTAGCGATCATGATCGTTCCCCATCAGCGTCGATGCGGCGTCCACCGCAGATGTGTTCATTGGTCCGAGTCGTTCGGCGGCGATCAATGCGACATGTCCATCACCGCGTGCCCGCCCGAGAGCCCGAAGGCGTCGAGCCCGGTCAGCCCGGTCGCGGTGATTCCGATCGCGGTCACCGCGATCAGTGCCACCAGGACGAGGGCCTTGCCGTGCGCGGTCAACGGCGGTCGCGGCGCCGACCGTCCCGAACCGCGAAGCAGCAGAGCAGCCGCGCCGAGCGTGACGATCTCCAGCGCGCAGGCCAGGACGTCGGGCAGCCCGATCGCCTCGGGAACGCCCGGCTCGGGCCCGAACGGCAGCCCCGCCGTTCGGGAGGCCAGCCAGATGAGCAGCGGGCCGATCGAGACCACGGCCGCTGAGACGAGCACGCTGCGTCGCGGCGAACCGGCGAGAAGCAGGCCGGCGACGGCGAGCTCGGCAGCGGTGAGGCCGACGAAGAACAAGCCGGCGGCGGACCATTCGGTGAGGTGCTCGGGCACCACAGCGGCGTGGATGGCAGCGCTGCCGACCAGTCCCGCCACCAGCACCAGGCGCAGGTCCGCCGCCCGGCTGCCGGACGTCGTCCGCTGGTCTGGCGAGTCCGTCGGCTGCTCGCGGTGTGCGGAGGTCCGGAGCCGGCCGCCCATCATCGCGACGATCCAGGCCACGAGCACCAGGTTGGTCAGCAGCAGCCAGCGGCTGATGTAGACGACTCCCCGCACGTGCACAGCGAGCGTGAGGCGCTCCTGCGCGTCCAGACAGCTTGGCCCACAGACGCCACGCATCGCGTTCATCTTCGGCAGCTGCGCGACCTGAAGGTGGTAGTCGTACGCCGAGCTGGCAACTGTTGCAGCGAGCCCGGCGAGGGTGCCGGCCGCCGCGATGAGCAGCACCGTGAGCACCACCGCCCGGCGGTTGCGCAGGACGGGGCCGAACCAGCGCAGCGCCAGGGTCACCGCCGCCAGGACCGCGAAGACGAAGACCGGCAGCAGCACGGTGGACTCGCGCCACCAGCTGGTGAACGGGTCCGGCGTGCGTCCGGCGGCACCGATCGCCTCGCGGAGCGACATCAGCCAGAACCCGTCCGCGTAGGCGAGCACCACGGCGAGCGGCAGGACGGTGAGCCACGGGACGGCCACCCGGTACCGGGTGACGCCGCGAGTCTCCAGCGGGGTGTCGACGAGCGTCGTCACGGCGCTCACCTGGTCCCGGTCATGGGGTGATCTCCCAGCCGAACATCATCGCGTGGTCCTCGTGGGCCAGGTTGTGGCAGTGCGCGACGTAGGGCCCGACGAAGTCCCGGAACCCGCGGTAGAGGATCACCGAGTCGCCCGGGTCGAGCGCCACGAGGTCCTCCCGCGAGCCGTCCTCGGGATGCGAGGGATCTCCGCGGGTCACGTCGACGCCGTTGCGCATGACGGTGCGGTGCTCCTCCATGTGCAGGTGGAACGGGTGCACCCAGCCGCCGCCGCCGTTCTGGATCTCCCAGATCGCGAAGCTGTTCGTCCGCTGCTGGGCCAGTGGCGTGTTGCCCGCCGGGTTCTTCCGGCTGGTCGCCACGACCGAGGGGTCGAAGAGCTCACCGTTGACCAGCCACTCGATCTCGGTGGTCGGGTTCGCAGCCCGCTCCACCCGGAAGATCTTGCGGTCGTCCATCATGCTCGACCAGTTGCTCGGCAGCGGCGGCACCGGCCGCATGGCGGTCGGGATCTGGCTGTCGTCCGGAGCGGTGTCGCCGATCACGAACTTCAGCACCGGCACCTTGAAGTCCGGGTCCAGGTCTGCGTCCCGCGACGAGGTGGTCCACATCCGGCCGTCGGGCATCTTCATCACGTTGGTGAGGTAGACGACGTCGCCCTTGGTGGTCGGCGTGCCGTCCTGGTACCTGGTGAAGTCGATGATGACCTCGCGGCGCTTGGCCGGCCACAGCTCGAAGGAGTCCCGGGTGATCGGGAACGGCAGCAGGCCGCCGTCGGAGGCGATCTGGGTGAACCTCATGCACTGCTGGCCGTCCGGGATCCGGTACTGGCCCTGCAGCTCGTCGCGCTGCTTGCCCATCGACACCGCGGACTTCGGACCCTGCGTCGAGCTCATCAGCTGGAACTCGTAGATCCGGGAGATCGAGCAGTCCAGGAACCGGAACCGGTACTTGCGCCGCTTGACCTCCAGCACCGGGTAGGCGGTGCCGTTGACGGTGAAGATGTCCCCGACGAAGCCGTGGTTGGGCATGTGCTTGTAGAACGTCTTGCCCCACCACTCCGGGTGGGTCCGCGGGTTGCCGGCCGCCGGGAACTCCGTCGCGTCATGGACGTCCTGGTGCGTCGTGACGCCGTCGTCGAGGCGGCAGTCGAAGAACGCCAGCGGGATGTCGTAGTCGACGTCGAAGGAGCCGTCGGAGTGGTCGGTGCGGACGCCGGGCAGCCGCAGGCCCTGCCGCTCGTCGCCCATGTCCATGCCACCGGCACTGCCCATCGGCTTCGGGTCGTAGATCGGGTACAGCCCGACCATGCCCTTGTAGACGTTCGACCCGGTGTGGTCCATCCGGTGGTCGTGGAACCAGAAGAAGCTCTGCTTCTCCCGGTCGTCGCCGCCGGCCGGCCAGTTCAGGTACAGGTTGTCCACGAACATCCCGGGCCGGTAGCCCTGCCACTTCGGCCCGAAGTTCATCGAGTAGTGCGGGTTGCCGTCGCTCTCCGGCGCGGTGTGCCCGTTGTGCAGGTGGGTCAGGAAGGACAGGTCCGGGGTGCCGAAGTCCTGCCGGTCCAGGTCCGAGCGGGTTCTCGTCGAGGTGGTTCTCGAACCGGACGATCACCGGCTTGCCGTACTCGGCGTTGATCATCGGGCCGGGGAAGGTGCCGTTGAACCCGTAGATCGTGCTCAGCGGCAGCGACCGGTTGCCGGCGGCCACGGGGTTTCCCGCCTCGTCGAACGAGACCGTGGGCTGGCCGGTCGCGTCGATCGGCAGCACCTGCGAGGTGGTGAAGGCGTGCGTCCGGGTCAGCAGGTCGATCTTGTAGACGATCGGGTCCGGGTAGGAGTTCAGCGTCGGGATCTCCGGCGTGCGGCCCGGCCACAGCTGGTGCTGCTGGTTGCCCAACGAGCTCTGCTGCCCGCGACCCGGTCCGGGCGGCTTCGCCCAGCTCTTGAACTCGGACTGCGGCACCGGCGCGAGCGCCTTCGGCACCGGCAGCGGGTCGGTGAACGGCGACACGATCAGTGGGCTGGTCGGGAAGTCCTCGAGGTACAGCGCGCTGGTGATGGTCTCCGCAGCCGCGGCGAACACGCCGCTGGGAGACATCAGCCCGCGCGAGGCGAGGTACGGCCGGCCCAGCCCCTGGGCGACGGCCAGCGCCACACCGGCACCACCGGCGGCCCCGATCCGCAGGACGGTACGCCGTGAGACGCCGTCTGATCGTGCCGATTCGTCGAACACCACAATTGCCCCCCACCCCTTGCACGAGCACGCAAGCTCGTGGCTCCGCTGGCCCGTCAGGTGGCCGTCGTCGCCGTGAAAGGCGCCGGGTGGCCACGAACGAACCGCGTCGTCCCGCGCAGCCGACATCCCCATGTCGACCGGCGGGACAGAGCGGAGCACCCCCTCGACAGAGACCGCTGGTTGCAGGCCCCTCGGAGCTACTCGCTCAGCACGAACGTCACGCGCATTGACAACTTCCGGGCGCGCCCACGTCGTGGGTCATCGCCCGCACACCCCAGCACGACTGGCGAACCAGTCTTGCGCTCAACCCCCCAGGGTTCTGTCGTTCCCCATCCCCAGGTCCCTCACGGTAGGACCGTCACGCGGTGGGCGCCATCGTCCGTCCGGGTCATTGGGATCTAGTCCGGTATCCACCCCAAAACCGACCCGGACGGCCCGATCGTCGTACGCCACTCAACACGCTGCGGGCCCGGCCCGCCCGGCCCGCGCAGCAGCGCGGCTCGCTTCCGGAAGGTGCCCGCGAGGGTCTACCGGCAGAGGCAGAACGGGTGCCCGGCCGGGTCGGCGAACACGCGGAAGCCCTCGTCCCCACCGGTCAGACGCGACGCTCCGAGCTCCAGCGCGCGCGCCTCAGCAGCGTCCAGGTCGTCGACGGTGATGTCGAGATGCGCCTGTTGCGGTGCTGCTGGGTCCGGCCACCGGGGCGGGGTGTAGTCACCGACCTGCTGGAACATCAGGTTCTTGCCGTCGCCGCTGATGAGCGCGCCCTCCGGACCGTCGTAGGTGACCTCCATCCCGAGGAGGTCGGCGTAGAACCGCGCCAGCGCTGCCGCGTCGGGGGCGTCGATCGTCACCGCGAACAGCGTCATCACCGGGCCGACGCCGTCCTTCTGGCACAGGTCGAAGGGGTGGCCGGCCGGGTCGGCCAGCGTGATCCAGGTCGGGCCCTCGGCCAGCCGGGTCGCGCCGAGGTCGACGGCGCGCTCGGCGGCCGCTCGGTAGCCGTCCACGAACAGGTCGAGGTGGACCTGCTGCGGAAGCTCCTGCCCGGGCCACTTCGGGGCGACGTGGTCGGGAGCCAGCTGGCAGGCGATCTGCTGGCCGTCTCCGGTCCGCAGCGTGATCCAGTCCGGTTCCTTCGAGGTGATCTCCCAACCAGCCAGCTCGGCGTAGAACGACGCGAGGGTGTCGAAGTTCGCCGCGTCCAGCGCGACGAGCTGCAGGCGTGCGGTGTCGGTCATGACCCCCATCCTGCCCCGGGGCTCCGACAGCGTCCGGTCACGTCCCCGGCAGCTCGCCGGGCACCCGCTGGGGGTAGAAGCGGTATCCCCTGCCCCTGACCGTGCGGATGATGGTGGACAGCGCACCGCCGCCTTCCAGACGTGCCCGCAGCCGCAGCACGCACACGGCCACGGCGTTGGACTGCGACGCCAGCCGCTCTCCGGCCCAGAGCACGTCGCGCAGCTCCTCGACCGACACGACGCGTCCCTGGTGCTTGATCAGGTACAGCAGCACCTCCAGCTCCCGGACGGACATCGGGACGCGACGACCGCGCAGCCGGACCTCGTACCCGAGGGTCGACGGCGAGGTCATCGGCCGTGATCACGACGTTGTCCAGCTCGTGGCTCGCGCGTACCCGCAGCAGCACCGCGCGGAGCTCTGCCACCGGGTAGGGCCGAGGGAGGACCCGGTCGGCGCCGGCGGCGACCGCCCGCCGGAGCAGGTCCCTCCTGTCCGCTCCCGACAGCCGACGACGACCAGCGTGTCCGACACCTCCCGCACCGTCCGGATCACCTCGGGCGTGGCGAGGATCGGGAGCTCCGCCGCGAGCACGAGCACCTCAGGGCGTGCGCGGCCGGCGTCGAAGACAGCCCGGGCACCGTCGGTCGACACCACGACCTCGACGTTGTGGTGAGCGAGGTCGTCGCGCAGCAGGCCAGGACCGCTGGGTCCGGCTCACAGACGAGGAGGCACAGCCGGGTCGTGCTGCTGGCGGACATCGGCCAGGCGAGCGGCCGGCAGCCCGCCGCCACGTCCGGCGCGGCGGGGGCGCCGGAGGTGTCACCCGAATCGGCCGGTGATGTAGTCCTCCGTCCGTTGTTCGGCCGGGCTGGAGAACATCTTCGACGTCTCGTTGTGCTCCACCAGTCGTCCCGGCTGCCCGACGCCGTCGATGGTGAAGAACGCGGTCGAGTCGCTCACCCGCGCCGCCTGCTGCATGTTGTGGGTCACGATGACGATCGTGTAGTCGTCCTTGAGCTGCTGGATCAGGTCCTCGATCGCCAGCGTCGAGATCGGGTCGAGCGCGGAGCATGGCTCGTCCATCAGCAGGACCGCCGGCTCGACCGCAACTGCCCGGGCGATGCACAGCCGCTGCTGCTGCCCGCCGGAGAGGCCGCCGCCCGGCTTGCCGAGCCGGTGCTTCACCTCGTCCCTGAGGTTGGCCGCGCGCAGCGCCTGCTCGGCGACCTCGTCGAGCTGCTTGCACTCTCGCCACCCTGTAGTCGCAGACCGGCGACGACGTTGTCCCTGATGGACATGGTGGGGAACGGGTTCGGCCGCTGGAACACCATGCCGATCGTGCGGCGGACCGACACGGGGTCGACCCCGGGCCCGTAGATGTCCTCGCCGTCCAGCAGGACGTTGCCCTCCGCGCGTGCCCCCGGCAGGACCTCGTGCATCCGGTTGATGGTCCGCAGCACGGTCGACTTGCCGCACCCGCTGGGGCCGATGAACGCGGTCACGCTGCGCGGGGGCACCGAAAGGTTCACGTCCTGCACGGCATGGAAGTCGCCGTAGTAGATGTCGAGACTCTCGAGGTCGATCCGCTTTGCCATTCACGATCCTTGTCGGGTTACGAGCGCTTCGGGGCGATCAGTCGGGCAAGCACCGCAGCGAAGAACGCGAGCGCCGCGATCAGGAGGATCAGCGTCAGCGCCGCTCCCCACACTCGCAGCGTTCCTGCCGGGGTGGGGTTGATGAGCTGGGTGTAGATGGTGAGCGGCAAGGACGCCATGTTCCCGCTGAAAGCGTTGTAGTTGATGGAGCTGCTGTAGCCCACCAGGACCAGCACCGGGGCGGTCTCGCCCATGACGCGGGCAACGGCCAGCAGGACTCCGCTGATGATGCCCGACATCGCCGTGGGCAGGACGATCCTGACGATCGTGACCCACTTCGGGATCCCGAGCGCGTACGACGCCTCGCGCAGCTCGTCCGGGACCAGGCGCAGCATCTCCTCGGTCGACCGGATGACCACGGGAAGCATGAGCAGGACGAGCGCCAGGGCGACAGCGAACGCGCTCTGCTGGAACCCGAACCGGGTGATCCAGAGAGCGAAGATGAACAGCGCCGCCACGATGGACGGGACGCCGGAGAGGATGTCCACCATGAACGTGGTGACTCTTCCCAGCCGCCCGCGGCCGTACTCGACGAGGTAGATGGCGACCAGGATGCCGAGGGGGACGGCGATCAGCGCGGCGATGAACGCCTGGACGAGGGTGCCGTAGAGCGCGTGATAGACACCGCCACCCACCTGCTCCGGCAGGATCCCTTGCTGGGAACGGCTCCACCAGGCCGCCGTGGTCAACGCCTTGAAGCCCTTGGTGACGACGTTGAAGAGGATCCAGGTGAGAGGAAGCAGCGCGAGCAGGAAGGCCGCCGTCACCACGGTTGCGGCGACGACGTTCTTCGCCCGTCTAGCCCGGCTGATCTCGTGGAACGTGCCGGCTGTCGGCCCGGTGTCGAGGGAGGTCACCCGTTCACCTTCCCGCCTGCGACCGCCCGGGCGGAAGCGTTGACGATGAACGTCAGCACGAACAGCACGAACCCGGCGGCGATGTAGGCACCGGTAGGAAGCGGCTGGCTGAACTCCGCAGCGGCCGAAGCGATCTTCGAGGCGAACGTGTAGCCCCCGTCGAACAGCGAGAAGCTGGACGGCGCAGCCGAGGTGCGCAAGATGATGAGCACGGCGACGGTCTCGCCGAGCGCCCGACCGAGACCGAGCATCGCTGCGGCGATGGTCCCGCTGCGCCCGAAGGGCAGCACGGTCATCCGGACCACCTCCCATCGGGTGGCGCCGAGGGCCTGGGCGGCTTCGATGTGACCGGCCGGGGTCTGCCGGAACACCTCCCGCGAGATGGCGGTGACGATCGGAAGGATCATGATCGCGAGGACGAGGGAGGCGGTGAAGATGTTGCCGCCGCCGGACAGCGAGACGTTGCCGTCGGAGAAGATCGGGACCCAGCTCAGGTGCTCGTTGAGGAAGGTCGCAAGAGGTTCGACCTTCGGCGCGAGGACGAAGATGCCCCACAGTCCGAACACGATCGACGGGACGGCTGCGAGCAGGTCGACCACCGAGCCGAAGATCCGGGCGACCCGGCGTGGTGCGTAGCTGGTGAGGAAGATCGCGATGGCCACCGCGACGGGGACCGACAGCAGCAGCGCGAACACCGAGCTGAAGACCGTCACGACGAGCAGGTCACGGATGCCGAACCGCAGGTTGTTCGGGTCGGAGGTCTGGAACTCCGAGCTGGTGAGGAAGTTGACGTGGTTCGCGCGCAGCGACGGGATCGCCTGCGACAGCAGGAAGATGGCGATCAGCACGATGAAGAGGATCATCATCATCCCGGAGGCCGTCGCCAGCCCCCGGAAGATCGCGTCGCCGCGCGGGTTGTGCGGCTTCCGTTCCCGCCTCGACACGGGAGAACCGTCCGGCGGCAGCTCGTCGGGTGCACCCGTACCCGGGCCTGCCGCGGTCGGCGGCAGGTCCGGGCTACGGACTCGGGAGCGAGAGGACATCCTGGTGCAGGGCTACTGGATCGCGGCGATCGCGGCGGCCAGCTTCGGCTTGAAGGCTTCCGGGATCGGGATGTAGCCGTTGTCGGCGAGGCCCTCCTGGCCGGCACCGATCGTCGTGGTCAGGAAGGACTTGACGGCCGCACCGGTGTCCGCGTCGGCGTACTTCGAGCACACGATCTCGTACGTCGCGAGCACGATGGGGTAGGCGCCGGTCGCGGTCGGCTTGTAGAACGTCGAGGTGTCCAGGACCAGGTCGTTGCCGGTGCCCTTGACGGTCGCGCCCTCGATGGTCTTCCCCACCGTCTCAGTGCTGATCTCGACCGGGTCCGGCCCGGCAGAGGTGACGATCGACGCGATGTCGAGGCCCTGCGCCGTCGCGAACGACCACTCGTTGTAGGTGATCGAACCATCAGTGCTCTTGATGGCCGCCGAGGTGCCCTCGTTGCCCTTGGCGCCTTCGCCGACGCCGCCGGCGAAGACCTTGCCGGCCCCCTTGCCCCAGGCGCCGTCGGAGGCGGCGTCCAGGTACTTCTGGAAGTTGTCCGTGGTTCCGGACTCGTCGCTGCGGTACAGGACGGTGATCTTCTCCGAGGGCAGCTTGGCGTCGGGGTTCAGCTTGGCGATGGCGGGGTCGTCCCACGTGGTGATGCCGCCGTTGAAGATCTTGGCTGTGGTCGGACCGTCCAGGATCAGCTTGTCGACGCCCTTCACGTTGTATGTCACCGCGATCGGGCCGAAGACGACCGGCAGGTTCCAGGCGTCGGAGCCGCAGCGTGCCTTGGCCGCCGCTACCTCGCCCTTGGCCGGGTCCAGCGGCGAGTCCGAGCCGGCGAAGTCGTTCTGGTTGCCGGTGAAGGCCAGCACCCCTGCCCCGGACCCGTCGGAGGTGTAGTCCAGGGAGTACCCCGGGCAGGCGGCCTCGTAGGCGGCGACGAAGCGCGTCATGGCGTTGGCCTGCGCTGATGATCCGTTGGCCCGCAGGCTCTTCTTGCCGGCACAGCCCCCCGTGGCCGACGCCGAGCCGGTGGCGCTCGAGCTGCTGCCCGAACCCGCCTGGTCGTTGTTGTCGCTGCCGCAAGCGGACAGCACCAACGTGCTCGCTGCGAGCAGTCCGACGACCGCCGCAGAGCGCTTGAGCTTCACGTAGCTCCTCCGAAAAGGGTTGGGGGAGCCGACAACCGGTCACCCCGCACGTCATGGGTCGCGGACGGATCCGCACGGTGGCGAGGCTCGCCACCTCGCAGAAACGTAGGCAGGGGCCATGAACGAACAAGCCTGTGAAGGTGAACGGAAGGTGAAGCCCAGCGACACAGCGATCTGCGCTCCGCCTCGAGCGCACGCTCAGGTGGTGGGGCCTCTGCGGCCGAGGGCGGACGCTGCCAGCGGCACCGCGACCATCAGGAGGAGTCGCCACAGGTCGCCGAGGCCGGCGAGGTGCAGGACACCCTCCTGGTTGACGAGGAACCCGGTGACGAAGAGCCAGCCGAGCAGCCCGCAGCCGACCGCCACGGCAGGGCGGGCACCCACACAGATCATCGCGATCGACACGGCAACCAGCCAGCACCCACCGACCACGGACAGTCCCGCCGCCACTGACGCCGTCACGGCGAGGTAGCTGGCGCCGAACGCGAGGCAGACGCGAAGACCGTCGAGAGTCTCCGGCGAACGAGTCGTCGACAACGCATGGCCGCTTCTCATGTCTTCATCGTCCGCCGGCTGGAGGTCGACGGCGGCGCTCCTTGCAGGCCCCTAACGGCAAGGGCGCGGACCCTAACGCGGCCCTTGCAGGAGTGACGTGTTAGGGACGCGTGAAGATCTGCCCGCGCGGCGTTAGGGCGCTGTGAGGGCGGCGTCCTGGAGTGGCCCCAGGGCCGAGAGTGAGCGCGTGGACGCGACGAGACGTCCGCTCGTCGACGGGAGCTGGCATGACCGCCGCGTGAACGTCCTGGACCTCAACCTTGCCCTCGACCGGCTCAGCGGCTGACTCGAGAGGCAGACTGTGGGGCAGGAGGCGACATGGGGCGCGGACGGCTGAGGGTCTACCTCGGCGCGGCACCGGGCGTCGGCAAGACCTTCGCGATGCTCGGAGAAGGTCACCGCCGCGTCGAGCGGGGCACCGACGCGGTCGTGGGCTTCGTCGAGACGCACGGACGGCGGCACACCGCAGACCTGGTGGGCGGGCTCGAGGTCGTGCCCCGTCGCGAGCTCGAGCATCGCGGCGCGACGTTCACCGAGATGGACGTCGACGCGGTGCTGCTCCGTCACCCGCAGGTCGCTCTGGTCGACGAGCTCGCGCACACCAATGTCCCCGGGTCGCGCAACGAGAAGCGCTGGCAGGACGTCGAGGAGCTGCTCGCGGCCGGCATCGACGTCATCTCGACCGTCAACATCCAGCACCTCGAGTCGCTCAACGACGTCGTCGAGAAGATCACCGGGGTGCCGCAGCGGGAACGGGTGCCTGACGCGGTGGTACGGGCGGCCGACCAGGTCGAGCTGGTCGACATGTCCCCCGAGGCTCTGCGACGGCGGATGGCGCACGGGAACGTGTACGCAGCCGAGAAGGTCGATGCCGCCCTCGGGAACTACTTCCGGGTCGGCAACCTGACCGCGCTCCGTGAGCTCGCCCTGCTCTGGACCGCGGACAAGGTCGACGAGGCGATGCAGGGCTACCGCGCCGCGCACGACATCGACAGCACCTGGGAGACCCGCGAGCGCGTCGTCGTTGCTCTCACGGGCGGACCGGAGGGGGTCACCCTGATCCGCCGAGCGGCGCGCATCGCGGCACGGTCGGCCGGCGGCGACCTGCTCGCCGTGCACGTCGCCCGCTCCGACGGGCTCACCGGCGCCAGCCCGGCCGACCTGGCGACCCAACGGCAGCTGGTCGAGAGCCTGGGCGGGACCTACCACCAGATCATCGGCGACGGCGTGGCAGCAGGCGCTGCTGGGCTTCGCGCGAGCCGAGAACGCCACCCAGCTCGTGCTCGGCGGCAGCCGGCGGTCCCGACTCGGCGCCTTGATGGGGGGTCCGGGGGTCGGAGCCGCGACGATCCGCGACTCGGGAGACATCGACGTCCACCTGGTCACTCATGCCCAGCTCGGCAGGGGACGCGGCCTGCCACGGCCGCACGGGAGCCTGACCCGTCGGCGGCGGCTGCAGGGGTTCGCCCTTGCGGTGCTGATGCCCGTGCTGCTGACCGTCGTGCTGGTCAACGCGCGGACGCATCTCAACCTGGTCAGCGACGTGCTGCTGTTCCTGCTCGTCGTGGTCGTGGTCGCGCTGGTCGGCGGATTCCTGCCTGCCATGGTTGCCGCGGTCGGCGGGTCCGTGCTGCTCAACTACTACTTCGCGCCGCCCTTTCACACCCTCACCATCCGGGAGACCAACAACGCCCTCGCCCTCGCGGTCTTCGTGCTGGTCGCCACGCTGGTCAGCTCGGTCGTCGACCTGGCCGCCCGGCGTACCCGGCAGGCCGCCCGGGCGACCGCGGAGGCCGAGACGCTCGGGACGCTGGCCGGCAGCGTCCTGCGCGGCGAGACCGGGCTGCCTGCTCTCCTCGAGCGGGTGCGCGAGGCGTTCGGCCTGACCTCGGTGACCCTGCTCGAACGGGAACCGAGCGCCGTGGTCGCGCGACGCTCCGACGGCTGGACGGTGGTGGCCGCTGCCGGCGCCGGCCGCTGCGAACGACCGCAGGACGCCGACAACGAGGTGCCCGCCGGCGACACCCTCATGCTGGCTCTGCGCGGGCGCGACCTGCTCGCCGAGGACCAGCGGGTCCTCGGTGCCTTCGCCGCTCAGGCCGCGGTCATCCTGGAACGGTCCCGGCTCGCCGAGGAGGCGGCCACCGCGGCACCGCTCGCGGCCACCGACCGGATGCGAACCGCCTTGCTGGCCGCCGTCGGCCACGACCTGCGGACTCCGCTCGCGTCGGCCAAGGCGGCGGTGACGAGCCTGCGCAGCAGTGATGTCGACTGGACCCCGCAGGACCGGGCCGAGCTGCTGCTGACCGCCGACGAGTCGCTGGACCGACTCACCCATCTCGTCGCGAACCTGCTCGACATGAGCCGGTTGAACGCGGGCGCCATGTCGGTGCTGTGCCGGCCGGTGGCGCTGGACGAGGTCGTGCCGCTTGCCCTGGACGGCCTCGGCCCGGTCGCGCAGCCGGTCGTTGTCGACGTACCGGACGACCTGCCCGAGGTGCAGGCCGACCCGGGACTCCTGGAGCGGGTCGTCGCGAACCTGGTGGCCAACGCCGTGCGGTACTCCCCGCCCGATGTCCCGCCGATGCTCACCGGCAGCACCCTGGCCGACCACGTCGAGCTGCGGGTGATCGACCGTGGCCCGGGCATCCCGCCGTCCGACCTGGACCGGGTCTTCGCGCCGTTCCAGCGACTGGGCGACACCGACAACACCACCGGGGTCGGGCTCGGGCTGGCGTTGTCCCGCGGCCTGACCGAGGCGATGGGCGGCACGCTGACCCCCGAAGAGACGCCCGGGGGTGGCCTGACGATGGTCGTCTCGCTGCTCGTCGCCGGCAGCGAGGCACGCCGAGCCGCCGAGCCTGGACGCCGGGAGAAGGCCGAGGCTCTGGACGCGGGCAGCAGCGCCCGGGTGTCCGACGCCGGTCCGGAGCAGCAGTGACCAGGGTCCTTGTGGTCGACGACGAGCCGCAGATCCTGCGGGCCCTCGCCATCAACCTGCGCGCTCGGCACTACGAGGTGCACACCGCCGGCACGGGTGCGGACGCGTTGTCGGTGGCCGCCTCCTGCAACCCCGACCTGGTGGTGCTCGACCTGGGTCTCCCGGACATCGACGGCGTCGACGTGGTCCGCGGGCTGCGGGGTTGGACCACGGTACCCATCGTGATCCTCTCCGGGCGCGACGACAGCGCGGACAAGGTGGCGGCGCTCGACGCCGGAGCCGACGACTACGTCACGAAGCCCTTCTCGGTCGACGAGCTGCTGGCCCGGCTACGGGCCGTCTCCCGCAGGGTCGGCAGCGGGGAGGCCGGGGCGCCTGTCGTGTCCTTCGGCCACGCGACCGTCGACCTCGCGCAGCACCGGGTGACGGTTCGAGACGGCGAACGCGAGAACGAGATCCGCCTGACACCGACCGAGTGGCACCTCCTGGAGGTGCTGGTGCGCTACCCGGGCAAGCTGCTCAGCCAGCGCCAGCTGCTCGCCGAGGTGTGGGGACCCGGGTACGAGACGGCTGGCGGCAACCTGCGGGTCTACATGGCCCAGCTTCGCCGCAAGCTCGAGCCGGACCCGGCCCGGCCACGGTTCCTGCTCACCGAGCCCGGCATGGGCTACCGGTTCCAGCCCGAGCCGGTGGTTCTCTAACAAGGCCCTAACGCCGTCGGTGGGACGTTCGAGGCTGTGCCGTCCGATCATGAGAGGGACAGCTTCACGACGCGCGCAAGGAGTTCACCGGTGGCCGGCTCAGCCCTGACGGCGGACCGCGACACGCCACCGCGGGGAGCCGTGCGGCAATGGATGCTGGACTCGGACTTCGAGACCGACCTTCGGGTGCGCGGCGAGATCCTGCACGACCGCTACCGGGTGCTCACCATGGCGAGCTCGTCGGTGCCCAACGCGCTGGCCGCGCTGCTCTTCGAGGTGCGCAACCTCACCGGCACCCGGCCGCACATCTACTTCGAGTGGACCGAGGGCAACCCGGCAGCCAACTTCCTGCGGTACCTGTTCTTCGGTCAGGGCGAGATCGCGCCGGTGACCCGCGAGATCCTCCGCCAGGCCGAGCCGAAGCGGGGCCGACGACCGCACGTCCACGTGGGCTGACCATGGGCAGGTCGGGGCCCGCCGTCCGCAGGTGCTCAACGGTGGCAGCTGGTCGCGACTGATCCCCGCGATGGTCTCGGAGCCGGATGAGTGATTCCATGTCGAGAATCTCTGGCCGGCTCCGCTCACCAGGTGAAGGGCCACGACAGGCTGGCCCACGACACCAGGAGAACAGCATGCCGAAGTACCTGCTCCTCAAGCACTACCGCGGCGGCCCGGATCAGCACCGGCCCGTGCCCCCGATGGACCAGTGGGCTCCCGAGGACGTGGAGGCGCACATGGCCTTTCTCAGGCACGTCAGCGAGCTGCTCGAGAAGAACGGCGAGTACGTCGACGCACAGGCGCTCACGCCGGCGCGCACCTGGGTGCGCTACGGCGGCCCGGACGCCGCGCCGGTCACCACTGACGGCCCGCTGCCCGAGACGAGCGATCTCGCGGCGGGCTGGTACATGATCGACGTCGAGTCGTACGAGCGAGCGCTCGAGCTCGCGGCGTACGTCTCCTCCGAACCCGGGCCGGGCGGGGAGCCGATGTACGAGTGGATCGACGTCCGGGAGGTCATGTCCGAGGCGCCTTCAGACGACTGACCGGCGTGATCGACGAGCCGACGCACCCGTTGGACGAGGCCGCCCTGCGCGCCCTCGTCCCGCGGGTCCTTGCTGGCCTGGTCCGCCGCGGTGAGGACTTCGATGCGGCCGAGGACGCGCTGCAGGAGGCGCTGCTGGAGGCGCTGCGGGTGTGGCCGGAGCACCCGCCTCGGGACCCGCGCTCGTGGCTGGCGACGGTCGCGACCCGGCGGCTCGTCGACGGCCGCCGCAGCGAGGCCGCCCGACACCGCCGGGAGGAGGCGAACCGCACCCAGCCGGCACCAGGTGGCACCGAGGAGGGCGACGACACGCTCTTCCTGCTCTTCTGCTGCTGCCACCCCGACCTCGCGCCGGCCTCCCAGGTGGCGCTGACCCTGCGCGCCGTCGGCGGCCTCAGCACCCGGGAGATCGCCGACGCCTTCTACCTGCCGGAGGCGACGATGGCGCAACGGATCAGCCGGGCCAAGCGCGCGGTGCAGGGGCGCCGGCTGGACCAGCCCGGCGACCTCGCCGTCGTGCTGCGGGTGCTGTACCTCGTCTACACGTCCGGCCACCGCGGTCGGGTGGACCTGGCCGGCGAGGCGATCCGGCTCGCCCGCCAGCTCACTCTCGCCACCGAGGAGCCGGAGGCCCGTGGCCTGCTCGCGCTGATGCTGCTGAACCACGCCCGGCTGCCGGCGCGACTCGACTCGGAGGGGCGCATCGTCACGCTCGACCGGCAGGACCGTGGCCGGTGGGACACCCGCGAGATCGCCGAAGGGGTGCGCGTCCTGCAGTCGGCGCTGGCCGCTCAGTGCCCCGGCCGCTACCAGATCGAGGCCGCCATCGCCGCCCTGCACGACGACGCGGAAACCGCCGAGCAGACCGACTGGCCGCAGATCCTCGCCTGGTACGACGACCTGCGTCGCACTCACCGACGACCCGGTGCACCAGCACCCGGCCGCCGTGCTGGGCCGTGCGGTCGCTGTCGGCCACGTGCTCGGTGCCGCCGCGGGGCTGCGCGAGACCGACCGGCTGCGCGAGGTGCTCGGCGACCGGCACCGCTGGCACGCGGTCCGCGGACACTTGCACGAGCTCGGCGGCGACCTGCCGGCCGCGGGCACGGCGTACGCGGATGCCGCCCGTCGGGCCACCGACGTCGCCGAGCGCGACCACCTGGTCCGGCAGGCGGCCAGCGCGCGCCGGCGAGCGATGCAGCAACAGCCGTCTCGATGACGTTTGGCCTTCCAGTCGATGCCGAGGCTCGGCATCATGAAGCGATGGCAGCCGCTGACGGGGTGTACAGCACCCGCCCGCTGACCCCGGACACCTGGGACGACTTCGCTCGTCTCGTCGAGGCCAACAACGGCGTCTGGGGCGGGTGTTGGTGCATGGGTTTCCACCGCGAAGGGCTGAGCAAGGACCGCTCCGCGGCTGACAACAGGAGCGCCAAGCAAGCGCACGTGCGCACCGGGACGGTCCATCAGATCCTGGTCTATGCCGGGGACGACTGCGTCGGTTGGTGTCAGTACGGCTCGCCCGCCGAGCTGCCCAACATCAAGAACCCCGCTGCGTACGGCAGAGAGCTGGTGGCGCTGCCGGACTGGCGCATCGGCTGCATCTTCACCGGTAGCCGTCACCGCGGCAGTGGCGTCGCCCGAGCTGCTGTCTCAGCCGCGCTGGACGCTGTCCGCGCTGCCGGTGGTGGGGTCGTCGAGGCCTACCCCGAGCAGGTCGACGGCCGCGCCCCGCAGCGGGGTGCGTACTTCCACACGGGTCCCGAGACACTGTTCGAGGAGTTCGGCTTCACCCGTGACCGGCAGATCGCCAAGTGGCGCTGGGTGATGCGCCTGAGGGTGGACGGCTGAGCACGTCCAGGTGCCGACAGCTCGACCTGGGCTGAGCCGCTCGCAGGCTACGCCCGCCGCAGTCCGGCAAGCGTGTCGGCGCCCTGGGCGAGCAGTTCGCGTGCCTTCCCCAACCCGCCGCCATGATGGGCAGCACCGACCGAGGCCAGGGGAGGACGGACGGCGGTGCTGTACCTGCCGTCCGCTGCTGCCAGCGGGGAAGCCGAGCGGCATGCGGGTCGGGTCGGCGTCACCGAGCCGATGAGCGCGGGCTGCAGTGCGGCCGGCTCCGCGACCACCACGCGAGCGTCGAGCGTCAGGATGCGGAGCCCGAGCAGCCGCGCATGAACCACGGCGCGGATCAGTGTCGGGCCGTCGCCGTCGGGAGAGACCGGGTCACCCCGGACGTGAACGGTCCGCCGCGGGTGCCGCACCGCGCCGTCCTCGTCTACCTTGCGACGGCGCTCACGCCTGCGGCTCGGCACGCCACCCGTCCGCGGACGAGTCGTTCTTGCGTTGCCTGGCGTAGCTCTCGAGCCGCGAGCTGACGCTCTCCAACCGCTCCCGGGCGCCGCCGCCGTCGAACTCATCGGCGAGACGGCCCGCAAGCTGCCGGATCTGGTCGTAGCGCTGGCGACCCGCCCGGGTGCCCAGCACGTAGCCGGCCCCGAACATCGCCACCGTCGAGAGCTTCACTGCCTGGTCCCTCGGCGCGCCGACGAGACGGCCGCGCTCAGCCCGGTGAGGGTGACGGCTCCACCGAGCACCCCGGCAGTGATCTTGGCGGCGCGGAGCGCCGGACCACTGGTGGACGCGGCGGCGAGGCCCTCCAGCGCTCGCTCCAAGGGGGCTCTTGCGGTGGAAGATGTTCATGTCGGTGCTCCCTTTCGTAGCGGCTGCCTGCAGGTCGTGAACCGGCTCACCCGGCGTTGGAGGCGATCGCGGCGATGAGGTCCTGCTTGGACATCGACGTACGTACCTCGAGCCCGTGCGCTTCGCCCACCGCCAGCAGGCCGGCCTTGGTCAGTGCGTCGAGCCCGACGCCCTCCTGCTCGAGCGCACCCACCAGCTCCAGCTTGCTCATGGTCGAGCGGCCTTCGACCTCGGCCTCTTCGGCCAGCTCCAGCAGGTCCTGCTTCGTGAGCGCCTCGAGGATGCGGCTGCTGGACGACGAGCCGGCTGCACGGGATGCGCGGCCCCGGCCGTTGCGGCCGTTCGTCGTCCCAGAGCCGTTGGTCGGCTCGGCCGCCGACCGGGTCCGTTCCATCCCCTGGTTGGCGCGTTCCCGGGCCTCGTCGGCGGCAGCCGCGCGGCGCTTCGCCTCTCCGGCGCGCGCGCGGGCCTCACTGGCCAGTCGTTGCGCCTCCCGGGTCGCCTCCGCCGCGGCTTCCTGCGCCGCCTGAGCGGCCTGGTCGGCCAGCTCCCTGGCCTGCCCGAGCGCTTCGTCGGCGGCGGCGATGGCGCGTGCTGCCTCCTGCTGGGCCTGCTCGGCGCGCTCCTGGGCCGTTCGGGTCCGATGTGCGGCTTCTGCTTCCGCTCGCTCCACGATCTTGCTGGCGGCTGCCTCCTCGGCCAGCCGCTGGCTCTCGACCCGGTGCTCTGCTGCGGTGCGTGCTCGGGCGACCCGCTCCGCCTGCTCGCGCTCCACCTCGGCGATCCGCGCGTCGGCTTCCTGCTGCGCCTGCGCCACCCTGGCGCGCACCCGCTCCTCGGCGTCCTCGCGAGCGCGCATGACGTCCTGATCGCCTTCACTGGCGATCCGGGCTGCTTGGTCGGCGTCGTTCTTCGCCTGCTGCGCGAGCCGGACGGCGTCGCTCTCACGCTGCTTGGCCTGCTCGGCGGCGGCGTCGGCCTCGCGCATCAGGTCCGACACGGTGTCGCGGCGCAGCCCCGGCACCACGTCGGCCACCGATCGGCCGGCGTCAGCAGCGCGCCGCCGGACCTGGCCCGCTGCCGACCGGGTGCTCTCCGTGCTGGACGTCGCCGCATCGGAGACCTGCTCGGCGAGCTGAGAGGCACCGCCGGCCGCCGGTCGGATGGCTTTGGCGAGCAGCCAGGCGGCGTTGGCAGGAAGCTCCCTGAGCCCGGTGCTGGCGGCGTGGGAGACGCGATGGGGCGATGTCTTCTTCGCCATGGGGATCCTCCGAGTGTGAGCGTGTGGCCGCCGCCATACCCCCTGGTAACCGCTCTATACGTGTTCCCGTCAACTCGTCGATGCGCCGTCCCGTCAGGCGAAGGGCGCACCGGTCCGGTGCAGGATGCGCAGCGAGCCGTGCTCGCTGGTCTCGGCGAAGGCACCGCTCGCCTGGGCACGTCGGACCACTCGCCACGGTGCCTGACCGCCGTCCCGCGGGTCGGAAAAGACGTCATGGACGGCCAGCAGGCCCCCGGTGACGAGGTGGCGGCCAAAGGCGGCGTAGTCGTGCTGGGCGACGTCATCCGTGTGGTTGCCGTCGAGGAAGAGCAGCGTGAGCGGAGTCGCCCACCACCTCGCCACGTCCTGGGTGCGGCCGACAACCAGGCTCACGACGTCCTCGAGGCCGGCGTCGGACAGCGTCCGGCGCGCCCACGGCAGGGTCTCGAGCAGGCCGGTCCGGGGGTCGACCAGCGCGGGGTCGTGCCACTCCCATCCGGGTTGGTTCTCCTCGGACCCGTGGTGGTGGTCGACCGTCACGAGCGCCGCGCCGCGGTCACGGGCCACCGCACCGAGGTGCACGGTGGACTTTCCGCAGTAGGTGCCGACCTCGAGCCACACGCCCGGCACGGCGCCGGCGGCCGCAGCACGCAGCGCGGCAGCCTCGTCGTCCGGCAGGAACCCCCTGGTGCGGTCGGCGACGGCGGCGAGCTCGGGCGGGAGCGTTGTCGGCTGGTCGGGCCCGGCCGTCACGCCAGCTCCCTGTCCAGCGTCCCGCAGCCGTCGTGGCAGTCCTGGCCACTGACGCCGAGACCCGGGGGAAGTCCGTCGAAGCGGAAGAGCCGGTGTGCGGGTGTGCACCGGGCCAACGCGTCGGCTGCGAGCACCACGGCTGCGCCGGTCCAGGTGGTGCGCTCCTCCGGCCACACGGCGTCGTCGGGCCACACCCATCCGGTCCAGTAGCCGCCGTCCGAGGCCCGCAGGAACTGGATGTCGCGGAACAGGGCCCGGGCCCGGGCGTCGTCGCCGAGCCCGGTGAGCGCGAGCACCAGCTCGCACGTCTCGGCGACGGTCACCCACGGGGCATCGGCCACACACCGGATCCCTTGCCCTGGAACGACGAAGTCCGCCCAGCGCCGTTGCACGTGCTGGCGAGCCGCGGAGCCGGTCAGCGCACCCCCCAGCACCGGGTAGTACCAGTCCATCGAGTAGCGGCTCTTGTCCTCGAACCGGTCGGGGTGGACCGCGACGGCATGCGCCAGGCGCCCGACGGCGAGCTCCACGTCCGGCTGCGGGTCACCGACGACCTCCGCCAGCGCGAGCGCGCACCGCAGGGACAGCACGAGGCAGGCGCTTCCGGTCAGCAGCGCGTCCGGGTGCGGAACCCCCGCCGGGTCAAGAGCCCAGGCGATGCAACCGCTCGGCGTCTGCAAGGCGAGCACGAGCTCCACCGCTGCGCGCACCGTGGGCCACATCTCGACGACGAAGCGACGGTCACCCGTGCTCAGCCAGTGGTGCCACACCCCGACCGCGAGGTACCCACACTGGTTGGTGTCGACTGTTGCGTCGCGCACCCGACCGTCCAGGATCTGCATCGGCCAGCCGCCGTCGCCGCCCTGGTGCGAGGCGCTCCACGCGTAGGCACGGCGGGCTTCGTCCTGCAAACCGCAGACGGTGAGCGCCATCGCGGCCTCGACATGGTCCCAGGGGTCCGCGTGGTGACCGTCGAACCACGGGATCAGACCGCTGGGCAGCTGACGGGCGGCGATGTGCTCGCCCGTGGCCCGGACCTGCTGCGCCGTGAGCGTGCCCGGCACCTCGGGAACCCCCCGTCTCATGCGGCAGCGTCCAGCCGTCTCAGGTACAGCACGAGGCTCTTGCCGAGGACCGGGTCCAGCAGCCGCTCCGCCGTCCGCGTCACCCTGGGTCGGCGCATCATGTCCCAGACCAGCATTCGGTGGTAGCCGGTGGTGAGCACGTTCTCGCGGTCGACGCCGACGGCACACTTGAGCCACCAGTACGGCGAGTGCAACGCGTGCGCGTGGTGTCGTCCGACGAGCTCGAGGCGGGCGGCACGCAGCGCGGCCACGAGGGTCTCGCCGCGGTAGATGCGGATGTGCCCTCCCTCGACCTCGTGGTAGGCGTCGGAGAGCCTCCAGCAGACCTGCTCGGTCCACCGTCGCGGCACGGTGACCGCCACCAGGCCTCCGGGCGCGACGACCCGCGCGATCTCGGCGATGGCGGCGCCGTCGTCCGGGATGTGCTCCAGCACCTCGGCGGCGATCACCCGGCTGAAGCTGGCGTCGGGGAACGGCAGCGCGAGCGCGTCACCCGCGACCGCCACCGGGCCGGGCCGCTGGGCGATCTCGCCGGCGGCGGCCATCGCCGCGACCATGTCCGACACCGATCTCAGCTCGGCGACGTCCTGGTCAAGGGCGACGACGTCGGCGCCGCGACGCAGTGCCTCGTAGGTGTGCCGGCCGGCTCCGCAGCCGAGGTCGAGGAGCCGGTCGCCCGCGTCGACGGGGAACCGGTCGAAGTCGACGGTCAGCACGACGCCTCGACGGGATGCCCGGGGTCGACGACGGGTGACAGCGCGGCGATGGCCCGGCGGTACACCGCGACGGTGCTCGCCGCCGACGCCGCCCAGGAGTAGGTCTCGACGGCGCGAGCTCGACCGGCCGCGCCGAGCCTGGCCCGCAGGCACGGATCCCCCAGCAGCCTGTCGAGGGCCCGGGCCAACGCGGCGACGTCGCCGGGCGGGACCAGAACGCCGCAGCCGCCGTCGCGGCCCACGACCTCCGGCAGCGCCCCGCTGTCGCTGGCCACCAGAGCCGTGCCGGACGCCATGGCCTCGACGGCAGGCAGCGAGAACCCCTCGTAGAGCGAGGGCACGCACGCCACCTCGTGGGTCGCCATGAGCTCGGCGAGCTCCGCGTCGTCCAGACCGGAGACGAACCTGACCCGGTGCGCCAGACCCAGCTCCGCGACAAGCTTCTGGGTGTCGCTACCCGGAGCCGGCTTGGAGACCACCGTCAGCTGCGCGCGGTAGCCGGGCCGGCAGCAGTGCCATGGCCTGCAGCAGCACCGCGAGACCCTTGATCGGGACGTCAGCGCTGCACAGCGTGATGATGCTGCCGGGGACCCGCGGGCCGCGCGGCCGGAAGCAGTCGGTGTCCACCCCGTTGGGAACGATGTGCAGCTGAGCGGGATCGAGCTCGAAGTCGCGGATCGCGTCCCTCGCGCTGCTGGTCGACGGGGTCACGAGATGGTCGATCCGCCGCGCGACCCGCGCCTGCATCGGCAGGAACCCGTACCAACGGCGCAGCGTCACTCGGCGCAGCCCCGTCGCGCCGGCGAGATCGATGGCGCGGTCGACGGAGATGGGGTGGTGGATCGTGGCGACCAGCGGCAGCCCTGCGGACCGCACGCGCAACAGGCCGCGCCCGAGGGACTGGTTGTCGTGCACCACGTCGAACTCGCCGGCTCGCTTCCGCAGGATCCGCTGGACCCGCCGGCTGAAGGTGCGCGGCTCGGGGAAGCCGGCTGTGCACATCGTCGCGAACTCGAGCACGTCGGTGAGGTCGCGGAACTCCGAGGGCCGTGGTGTGCGGAACGGGTCGGGTTCGGCGTACAGGTCCAGGCTGGGGACCCGGGTCAGGGTCACACCGTCGTCGAGCTCGGGGTACGGCTGCCCGGAGAAGACCTCGACCTGGTGGCCGAGAGCGACCAGTGACCGGGAGAGCTGCCGGACGTACACGCCTTGCCCGCCGGAGTGCGGCTTGCTGCGGTATGAGGTCAACGCGATGCGCAGGATGTCAGTGGACGGCTCCGAGCGCATCGGTCTCCTTGTGCCTGGGCAGAGTCTGTCCGGCACCGGAAGGGCCGTCGGACGGTGGTCGGACTCCCGTCGCCGAGCAGCCGCAGGAGGCGGGGTGCCCTCAGGTCGTCCCGCAGAGCGTACGGGTCGCCCACGCCGTCCCGGAGCGGCTGCACTCGGTCCACCTGCGGGTCCGTCGTTCCCGACCCGTCCAACGCCTGGCGGCTCGTTGATCGCAGCGGGTGGGTTGGACCGGCGTACGACGGGGAAGCGACCCGCCATGACGGGGGTCGGCAACACGACGAAGGACTCGACGCGGCCTGAGGTGCACCGCACCGAGGTCGACGGGGTCACGACCTTCTGGGCCGCGGACGACGGCCCGCTTCGTGGGGTGCTGACCTTCCGGGTCGGCGTCGTGGACGAGCCAGTCGCCCAGCGGGGCTGGAGCCACCTGTTGGAACACCTGGCGCTGGCCCGGCACGGGGGTCGCCCACGTCACCACAACGGCGCCGTCGACCTGCTCACGACGAGGTTCGGAACTCACGGTGGGCCGGACGACGTCAGTGGGCTGCTATCGGCCGTGTGCACCGACCTGCATGCTCCGCCGCCGGGCCGTCTGGCGGCCGAGCAACGCATCCTCGCCGTCGAGGCGCAGCAGGTCGGACGGTCCGAGGAGGCCGCCGCCCTCCAGCTGCGGCTGGGCCTGGCTGGAGCCGGTCGCATCGGTCGACCCGAGTGGGGCGTGCCGTCGGCAACCGAGGCCGGGCTGGCCGAGTGGGCGGACGCGTACTTCACCCGCGCGAACGCGGTGCTCTGGTTGACCGGGCCGCCGCCGGCCGGGTTGCGGCTCCCGCTGCCCGACGGGACGCCTGTCGCGGTGCCGGTCGGCGAGCAGGTCGTGCCCGCCGGGCGGCACTGGTTGCTCGACGACGGTGTGCGCGCGGCTGCCGTGTCGGTCCTTCTCGGGGACTCCCGCGCAGCCAGTCTGATCGAGCACGTGTTGCACCAGCGCCTGTTTCAGCGGCTACGGATGGACGAGGGCATCGCCTACGACCCTGGAGTACGCCGGTCGGTCCTCGGCCCGCGGCACCGACACCTGCTGCTCACCACCGACACCCGGCCGGACGATCGGCTGGTCGCCGCGCAGGCTCTGGTGCAGGTTGTCGACGAGCTCGCCGAGCACGGCCCGACCGAGAGCGAGATCTCGGCCTGCCGGGACGAGCTCACCGCCGCGCTCGGGCACATCGAGGTCGACGCGGTCCTCGACCGCGCTGCTGCCCGGCTCCTGCTCGGGCTGCCGGAGCAGTCGCTGGACGAGCTGCTCGCCGAGGTCCATGCCCTCGACGGGGAGTCGGCCCGGACCGGTTGGCAGCAGGCGAGCGCCGACGCGCTGCTCGTCGTCGCGCCCGGCGAGCCGGTGACCGAGCCCTGGGAGCCGGACGACACCTGGAGCCCCCTCCCGATCTGGTCGCCGCGGCTACCCGTCGGTGAGCCGCTCTACCGCCGCGAGGACGCCCACAGCCGGCTGCTCGTCACCGCCGAAGGCGTCGGCCGGCACCACGGCCCGGACCGGTTCGTCACGGTGCTGTGGGACACCTGCGCCGGCGTGGTCGGGTGGGACGACGGCACCCGGCTGCTGCTCGGCGACGACGGTGCCGGGCTGCTCGTCGACCCTGCCGGATGGCCTGACGGTGCGACGCTGACCGGCCTGGTCGACGCAGCCGCGCCGAACGGCGTGGTGCCCCAGGGCGAGCGACCCGCAGCCGCCGCGGCCCCTCCGCCGCCGTCGGACCGGGTGGACGAGCCGCCGGAACCGCCCGCACCGGCTGAGACGACGTCCGCCGGTGGCCGGCCGTCCCGGTGGGCGCTGCCCGCGCTCGGGCTGCTCAGCATGCTCGGGCTGGGCCTGGTCGTCGTCCTGGTGGCGACCGACACCGCGGTCCCGGTGGGCGCGCTGGGCGGGCTCGCGGCCGCGATCGTCGCCGGCGTGGCCACCGGTCGGCGGGACATCCGCCGCCACATCCGACAGGGAGGTCCCCGAGATGGGTCTGTTCGGCCGTAGGTCCACCGCGAACGTGGTGGTCGATGACACGCTCGGCCAGGAATCGGTGGACGCCCTGCGACGACCCGCTGCCGCCGGTGACGTCGAGGCCGTCGACGTCGCGCTCACGGCAGCCGACCCCGACCTGCGCGTCCTGCTGCTGGAGCAGGCGGTGGGCAGCCACCTGCCACTGGAACGTGCGCAGCAGTGGACCCGGGAACGCCCCGACTCGCCGGGCGGGTGGCTGGCCCTGGCGGCGGTCCTGCTCGAGCGCGGGCTGCAGGCGCGCGGCCACGACCAGGCCGACCAGGTGTCCACCGGCGACACGCTGGACTTCCGGCAGGCGATGTCCGACGCCCGCAAGGCCCTCGACCGAGCCGTCGAAGCAGACGGCGCGGACCCGACGCCGTGGGCGCTGTACCTGCAGAGCGACAAGGACCCCGGCGGCCCCGACGACCTCGCCCGCCACCTGGACGGGCTGCGCCAGCGCGACCCCTTCCACGTTCGTGGGCTGCGGGACGCAGCGACCCTCTACGGCCAGAAGTGGTACGGGGCGCCGGGCGCGGCCCGTGCCTTGGCAGAAGACGTCGACCAGGATGCGCCAGACGGTCACGACGCGCGCAGCGTGGTGGCGCACGTGCTGAGCGAGGAGTGGCTCTATCGCAGCGCGTTCACCCACGACCGAGAGGGTGCGATCGCCTTCGTGACCAGCGACGAGACCAAGCACTGGCTGCGCGCCGCCGCAGACCGGTCGGTGCTGTCCACCAGCCACCAACCATCCGTCGAGACCCCAGCCGCGCTCAACGCCTTCGCCTTCACCGCCGGGCTGGCCGGCGACAACGGGCTGGCCCGCGAGCTGTTCGGCCAGCTCGACGGCCGGGCCACCACCTGGCCGTGGGCCATCCTCGGCGACCCGGCAGCCGTCTACGCCGACACGCGCAAGGGTGCCTGAGACACGCTCGAGATCACCGGTCGAGGCGGACGAGCACCTTGCCCGGAGTTCCGTCCTGAGCGGCCAGGCCGGTGAAGGCGTCGTGCGCCTGGTCGAGGCCGACCTGCCGGCTGATGAGGTCGCCGGCGACCGCCGGCCCTGTGGAGATCCACCGAGCGGCGTCTCGGAAGTCGCTCGGCGGAGTAGGCGAAGCTGCCCACGAGGGTGCGCTCCTCCGTGCTCACGGCAAAGGCGGGCAGCTCGAGCCGGGGGCTGCCCATCCCCACCAGGCAGACCGCACCGCCGAGCACCGTCGAGCCCAACGCGTCGGCAAGGCTGCCGGACACGCCTGCCGCGTCCAGCGCGATGTCGGCCCTGCCACCGAGCAGTTCTTCGACCTGCTCCGGCACCGCACCGGCGGCGGGGTCGATCGGGCGCGCCCCCAGCCGCTCCACCAGCTCACGGCGGGCCGGGTCGGGCTCGCTCACCACGACGTTCTCGATGCCGGCCGCCGCGAGCGCGAGCACGATCGACTGCCCGATCGGGCCGCCGCCGACGACGAGTGCTGACGCACCGGCCTGCGCACCCACCCGGCGGACGGCGTGGACAGCGACGGCCATCGGTTCCACGAGCGCACCATGCTCGATGGGCACGTCGGCGGGCAGCGCCACGACGTTGCGGGCCGGCACCACGACGTACTCCGCGAACGCCGCCACCAGGTCGGGCCGGACGCCGATCACGTACTTGTCGGGGCAGCGCTGCTCACGTCCGGCGTAGCGATCCACGTCCGCGTCGGGGACCACCACAGGGTTGAACGTGACTGGCTGGCCGACGTCGAGAGCGGTCACCCCCGCCCCGAGCGCGGCCACCCGGCCGGCGCTCTCGTGCCCCATCACCTGGCCCGGCACCCGGCGCCCGTTCGCCCCGGTGAAGCCATGGATGTCGGAGCCGCAGATGCCCGTCGCGACGACTCTGAGCAGGATCTCCCCCGGAGCAGGGCGGGGATCGGGACGGTCCTCCACGACCAGGCGGCCGAACTCGGCAAGCACCAGTGCGCGCACGTCGATCACGTCCTCGTCGGCGGGTGTCCGGTCGTCTTCCCCGCGACGTTACGCCGCCGACCCGAGGGCGAACGGACCCGGGAGACGCTGACCGGCGTCTTCGACGACGGATGAGCGGCTCCTGGTGAGGCCGGCGATGCGCACGCCCGTTCGGGTGACACCTACCGATCCGGCGACCTCGTGGCGACGGGCGATCGCCTGGACCTTGGTGACCGCACCGACCGCAGCGCTGATCGTGTTGACGGTGCATCGAGTCGCGAACAAGAGGGAAGTCAGCGAGGTCCTGCACCGCGCCAGGTCCCGTGGCGGCGAGATCGTCAGGCGGGGGGAGAAGACCGTGGGCTCGACGAGGAGCTCGGCGATGCTGCCGGTATGAGACGTCGCCGGGCTCGCACCTGAGGATGACCTTGCCGGCCGCTACGCCGGTGCCTAGGGGATGGTGACGGCCGCGATCGACACGGGGGGCTGGGTCGGGTCCAGCTCGGTGGCCTGACTCACGGCCGCCGGAGTGATGACGTCCATCGCCTTGGGCACGGTCCCCGGGGCGACGGCGCAGATCGGGTTCGGGTCCGGGCTCGTGGCGCAGACGCCGAACTGGAAGTCCTGCGGGGTGGGCTGGAAGCCGCGGGCCTGGTCGCTGCTGAACCCGTCCTGGCCGGTGAGCACCACGGCGAAGCTCCAACCAGACCCGGGTGTGCCGCCCAGGGCCGCCTTGGGCACTGCGACGGAGATGTAGCGCGTCACCGCGTTGCCGCGGATCGTCGCCGTGCCCACGGTGTTCCCGTTGCCGTCCACGAAGCGCTGACCGAATCCCTGTGCCTCGATCAGCCGGTTCCACGGCGTGTCCAGCGAGTAGTTGCGGCTGGCGAACGAGGCGCCGGTCGATGTCGGGCCACCGGCCGGGTTCGTCACGTAGATGTCGACCAGCTGCGCCCCCAGCGCGCTGCCGAAGGTGTTGGTCAGGTCGCGGGTCCGCACCCGGAAGGTGACCGTGTCGGCGTCCGTGTCGAACACCTGGAACGCCTGCAGGTCGTAGGCGCCGGGCTTGAAGTCGTTCGACGTCGGATAGGCGTAGGTGCCCGGCCCGTTGTCGTCCCCGTCGGGATCGGTCGCCTCGAAGACCAGCGTCCCGGGGAGGGCGTCGCGCACGATCGTTCGCTGCGCGAACCCGGTGGCGCCGCTGGGAGTGGTGGCTACGACGGTGAGGACGTCGGTGCCCGGCTGCACCGGGATCTCGACGCTGAAGGTGCCGTCCTGGCCGGAGCGGATCGTCGTCGTCGTGGTCGCGAAGCCGACGTCGGTGTTCGTCAGCTGGACGTCGACGGTCGACCCGGGGCTCGTGCTGCCGGACACCGTCGTCGTGGCGCCGACCTGCGACAGGTCGTCCGGCGCCGTGAGCGTGACGGTGGTGCCGGTCTGGGTGCGGTCGAGGTAGCGGGCGACCGTGTCGCGCGGACGCTCGGTGACCCGTCCCGCTGCCAGGTCGCGAGCGAGCCGGACGAACTGCGCGGCCGACCACGTCAGAGGTGACGCGCTGCCGACGGCCTTGCCGTTCTGGAACCCGATCGAGGCGCACTGCGGGTCGGTGCCGTACGGCGACGCCGCGAGGTCGGGGTTCTCCCAGGCCTGCTCGGGGATGAGCCCGACGCCGGAGCCGGTGTTGGCCATCTCCTGCCACAGCGACACGGCCGTCGCGGTGCTGCCTGCAGCGATCTCGTGCTCCGCCCGCTCTCCGGACAGCACCGGCCACAGGTGGCCGGAGCCGTGGTTGATGACGGGGCTCTGGCACGCCCCGGCCCACGGCTTGCCGTCGACCGTGCAGTCGGTCGGGTCGCCGGTGAAGCAGTCGCCGTAGCCGTCCTCGGTGCCGGCTGCGCTCGTGCCGTAGCGGTAGAAGCCGCTGCCCGAGCTGGTGCTGCGGGCGATGACCTTGTCGACCACGGCCACGCTGCGTGCGACGTCGGCGTCGTCGGCCGCGAGGACGCCGAGCCGGGGAAGCTCCAGGAACCCGGCGTCGATCACCGCGCGCTGGTCGGCGTCCGGGCCGCCGTTGCCCAGGTTGTAGGTGGTCGCGGAGTTCGGGTCGCCGTTCTTCGACAGCCGGATGAAGTAGGGCTTGGGGTCGAGCGGCCCGTTGATCGTCACCGTCCAGCCCTTGATGTTGCGCTGGTAGTGGTCGGCCGTGGCCCGGTAGACCCGGGCACCAGCCGCGTCGCCGTTGAGCTGGGCGATGGCTCCGGCCGCGGCCAGACCGGCGATCTCGGCGGCGATGGTGGACGGCGAGAAGCCGCTCTGCTCCTCCCAGCGCTCGTTGCCGAACGCCGGGCCGTGCGCCACGGCGAAGTCGGCCGCGCGCTTGATGTGGTCGCGGTAGAACGCGGCGTCAGTGAGTCCGACCGTGCGCGCCATCAGGATCGGGTAGGTGACCTCGTCCAGCTGGGTGCCGAACGAGTCCGGCGCCGTCTTGCCGTTCACCAGCGAGTTGCGCGGCATCGAGCCGTCCGGCAGCTGCTGGCGGTCGAACAGGAACCGCACGGTGTCGCGCGCCGTCGCCAGGTCGCCGCTGGCGACCAGCCCGGTGAACGACTCGTACAGGTCGCGGGCGAACACCTCGCGGTAGGACCCGAAGAACGTCTGGGCTGGGTCGCCGGCGCTCACCGCCTGCCCCCAGGGGCTGGCCAGGGAGGCGACCACGGCGCCGGGGAAGGTCTTGTCCTCGCTGGCCTTGAGCACATTGGCGGACACGTAGTAGGTGCGCTCGAGCGCGTCCCGCTCGCTGCGGCTCAGCCCGGCGGCGACGGGCGGCCGGCGCAGCTTCTCGTCGTACTGCGCCCATCCACTGCGGTAGGTCCTGGAGGTGTGCTCGAAGTCGCTCGTCGCGCTGCGCCCCGCCGTGGCGACGGCAGCCACGCTGGTGGAGCCGAAGCCGAGCGCGAGCGTTGTGGGGCTGTTGCCCCGGATGTCGAGCAGCGCGGTCTGCACCACGTTGCCGCCCGGTGCGTCCTGGTCGGTCGTCGTCATCCGGTGGTCGGCGTCGAGCTGGGTCAGGCCATCGCTCGCCGTGCCGGCGTACCCGCTGCTGACGGCGCGGAACGGTCGGTCGGCACGCAGCGCCATGAACACCGGCTCCGCATAGTCGCGGTTGGCGGCCGTAGTGGTGGTGACGACGTCGCTCGAGACGGGGACCGGGTGCCCGGTCGAGTGATCCACGACGGCGTCGTCCTTGCCGGCGTTGGCGGGTGCGCCGCCGCCGTTGCCGTTGACGGTCGCGTCGAGGCGCGCGTACACGGACAGGCCCTGGGTGCTGCCGTGCAGTGCCTTCAGCCGGGTGCGCATGACGACGCTGGCGCGGCCCGGGTCGGTGACGTAGTCGGTGACGATCTGGTAGCGGCCGCTGCGCGCCGTGCTCGTCACCCGGCACGCCATCCCCGAGCGGTCGAGGGACTCCACGGTGTACGTCATGTCGCGGGTCTGCAGGTCGGTGAAGGTGCTGCCGTCGGTGACGACGTACTGCAGGGTCTCGACGTTGGTCGTGTCGATGGTCGGGTAGTAGGTGTCCGAGAGCACGCCGCCGGCGACGGTGTACCACACCTTCGACGTGCCGTTCCGGGCCGTGCCGAGACAGTCTTTGCGGGCAAGGTCGAAGTGCGACGTGACCCCGGGAGCGCCGGCTGCGGTAGTCGCGGCTACTGCCGGGCCCTGCAGCCACTGGCCGGTGCCGGCCAGGGCGACCACAAAGGTCGCGGCGACGAGCAGCCCGATCTTCCGGCGTCGAGGTGCGGCCACGGATTCTCCCGACCAGGTCTGGACTCGTACCGGTGTGACCGCCATGGCTGCTCCCGAGGCCGGCTCGCAGCGTCGCGAGCGCACCTGTGAACCCATCGCACGCGCCGTTGCGCTGTCAAGACTCGTGGCGACCTCTTTGCCATCGCCGCTGGCCGCACCGGGCAGGTCGCGGCCGGCCCTACGGTCGTGACCGGGGAGGGAAGACCTTCCGTCGGGACGAGCCGCATGTTGGCAGTCCGGCACCGCTCGGTTCCTCCACGAGGCCACCGATCACGGAGGGCTGTCAGGTCGTCGGGTCCTGCAGTGGCGCGATGCGGGTGTTTGCCGGCCGCTGCCGCTGTGGCACGACGACAGCTGCAGCACGGGGCGGGCGACGCCGGAAGCGACGTCGGATCACCCACTCCGCGATCGCGAGGTTGATGACCCATGCCGCTCCGGTGAGCAGCGCGGTGCTGATCACGGTGTCGCCGAAGATGGCCTGCCCGAAGCCAAGGGTGAAGATCTGGGTCGCGGCTCCCAGCCCGAGGGCGTAGGCACGGATCATCCACTCCCGGTGCCTGGCGATGTCGCGACGCCTGATCGCAGCGAAGGCCACCACGATGCTTCCCGCAAGCGCGGAGGCGAAGGTCAGCCGGAACGTGGCCAGCAGGCGACCGGAGTCATGCAGGTGGGGGTAGAACAAGGTCAGCCAGACGGCCGTCACCGCAGCGGTGAGCCCGAGCGGCACGAGGAGGCGCCCGGTTCGGCGGTGCCAGGTCCGGTGACCGCGCCGGAGCGCGGTGGGGAACTGGAACGCCCCCAGGACCGCGAACAACGTGCCGCTCACGCCGTGCACGACGAGCGGTACCCGCGAGAGCGCTGTGCCAGTTGCCTGCGTCGCCTCCGGATCACCCGCCAGTGCGACCAGCACCCTCGCGAGCCCCGGGAGGATGCCGAACATCGCCAGCCCGACCGACATCCACCAGATCCGGCGACCTCCCCGGCGTGACCTACCTCCGGCGTCGATGGCGTCCCGTGAAGTCTCCGCCATGGTCAGGAGCGGTCCGCGGACGAGGTCGCCCGGCTGCCACCGCGACGTGCAGCGGGTATCGGGCCGTCAGGGAGGGTCGACCGTCCCTCGAGCTTCCACAGGGAGACGCCAAGCCCGATCAGCGCAACTCCTTCGGGGATGGCCAGAGGCCTGTTGAACGACTCCGGCAACGCCGCCAGAGCGGCGGTGCCGAGCGTGCTCAGCGCGAGGAGCGCGGCGGCCCAGCGGGCGAGCACGCGGGCGCGGAAGAGCGCGATGCCGAAGATCAGGCCACCGGCCGCCCGGGTGAGATTCGGGTACGTGATGGGCATGTCCGGCTCCTTCCCTCGTGTGCCCGACGGAGCCGGGCGTGATCGCTCCGACGCCGAGTGGGTCCCGCATGTCGGCGTTGGCCAGGTCCGCCCGTGTCGTTCCGGCGCAATGGTTGCCCGGGACCGGCAGCAGCGAGATCCATGGCCGGGCAAGCCACCCTTCTGCCCACACACGTCGCACGCACGTTCCCGCGCTCCTCCGGCGCTCCATGGCGCGGGGCAAAGGCCCCGTTCAGGCAAAAATGGCCTCGATCGGCCGGGAGCGCCATAGCCCGTCCGGGCTAGATCGACCCGCGGGTCGTCGCCCGCCGAGTCACCCTGCTACGCCCTCGGCCTGAGCTGTGCCGACACCCCGCCGCATGCCGGTTGCTTTCGTCGGCGCGCCAGCCGCCGAGCGCGGCGCGCGGTAGGGGCACCTGTCCACGTCCTCGGCTCAACGCTTCTTGCCCTCGCGAAAGAGCGTCAGTGCCTTCTGCACGCGCCGCTGCCGTGTCTCAGCGGTCTTGGCCGCGTTGATGGTGTCGACGTGGTAGCGCTGCAGGCTGTTGGAAAGGCCGCCGAAGTAGGTCCGTGCCTCGTCGTCGGCGGCCAAGGCCGCGGCGAAGTCCTCAGGCATCTCCACCTCCCGAGGCGTCGTCGCCACCGACAGCGCGACCGTGACGGCATCTCCGGCCGCAAGCCCGGTAGCCGCTCGCACAGCGGCGTTTACGCCAACCATGGACTGCCCGCCCATGACGGCCACGGTGCTGCGATACGGGTAGCCGTTGAGTTCGACGTGTACCGCGGGCCGACGTCCCGCGTCGAGCCGTTGCACGACGTCTTCTGGGATCACGATGCCGGTCTTGCCCCCAGAGCCCGCGATGGTCGTGCTGAACGAGACGGTCTCCCCAGACTGCTCCATTGCAACTCCTCGTATGAGGTCCAGATCGGCGCTGTCGTCCTATGGACGATCGGCAGCCTCCGCACTCATCGGGTCAGCCGCCGAGGCTGGTGCCGGATGTGGGAGGCACATCAAGATCGGTAATCAGGCTTGGACCTTCGGTTCTACTGCTGGGCGCGTGCACGATGTCGCCAGTATTTTTGCGACCGACCGCTCGCCCGGCGCCTGGTGGCTGCCCGGGTCAGGTACGGGCGTAGCGCTCTGCGCTGCGGGCCCGCGCCTTGGCTGCCTCGACCGCACGGTCCTTCGGAGGCGCAGCGGTGACCAGCGCGTCGAGCAGGTGCTGGGTCGCGTGCGCGACGTCCCGGACCGCGGCGTCGAACGCACCCTGGTTCGCGGTCGACGGCTTGGCGCTGCCACTGACCTTGCGGACGTACTGCAGTGCGGCCGCCCGCACCTCGTCGTCGGTGGCCGGCGGCTCGAAGTTGTGCAGGGTTCGGATGTTGCGGCACATGCCCCCAACTGTGCCACGACGCGAGCCGGAGTCCCGCGCAAGGTGATGACCGGCTGGGCCGATCTGGTGCCGCGCGCCCGGCGCGGGCCGACCCGCCAGCTCGCACGAGCGATTGACGAGCTGCTTTCGTGCGAGGAGACTCCGCCTGCTGCAGGCCTCCGCCTTGCCGTCAGCCCTCACTAGCCTGTGCGCATGCGACGCTTCGACGACGAGGATCTCACCGGCGCGGAGTTCCGCGAGTGCGACCTGAGTAGGGCCCGGCTGGTCGGCGTGGTCATGCAGGACGCCGAGATAGACGGCCTGGTTACCAACCTCGTGGTCAACGGGGTCCAGGTCATGCCGTACGTCGAGGCCGAGCTCGACCGGCGGCACCCGGTGCGGCTGCTGATCCGGTCCGACGAGCCGTCCGACCTGCGCGAGGCCTGGCGGCAGATGCGGGCCGACTGGGCCACGACCACCGAGCGGGTCCGGTCCATGCCCGAGGGCAGTGAGCATCGCGGCGTCGACGGCGAGTGGTCGATGGTGGAGACCCTGCGCCATCTCGTCTTCGTGCACGATTCGTGGTTCCGACGTTGCGTGCTCGGGCTGACCGAGCCCTTCACCCCCATGGGTCTGGCATCGCCGTTCGTGCCCGACCAGGAGGAGCAGGGGCTCGACCCGTCCAGCCAGCCGAGCCTGGACGAGGTGCTGGGCGTACGCGACCGGCAAGCGTCGGAGCTCGCGGCGTGGCTGGACGTGGTCACGTCCGAGCAGCTCGCGCAGCACCGCGCCGGTGCCCTCCGGCGGCGGATGGCCCCCGTACGCCAGGGGGCGTCGGGTTCGGCAATGCCTTGGCACCGTTCTCAACGAGGAGTGGGCCCACCACGGTTTCTGCGTGCGCGACCTCGACAAGCTGTCGGGTCGGTGGGTCGGCTAGGTGGCTGTCGCGGCGACCGCCTTACCCAGCGCGGCCATCCTCGTCTCGAACGTCGCCGGCAGCTTCTTGGGGCTGTCGTCAGTGGCGGCTTGAATGATCAGATTGGCTTTCAGGATCGTCATCTGCTGCTGATTGTTCGCATCTGACGGCCCCTCGAGTCGCTTGTACAGCCACGCCCGGTCGCCGACACCAGGAAGGTCCACCAAGGGCAGGTCGCTGTTCGCGTCAACCTCCGCGAGGAAGTGTCTGCGCGCCGTTGCCGCGGAATCCAACGCCGTATACGTCACGGACAAGGACTTGGTTCCGGTTCGTGGACTGCTGAAGGTGCACTGTCCTCGTCCGCTCGACCCCCGCCCCTCCTTCGCCACGCTCAGATAGCGGAGGCCGGTGATGGCCGCGACCCGCTGGGCACTCAGAGCCACACGCCGGGTGCGGGACCGAGGCCGTCGCGGTGTCGGCGCCAGCGGTCGCAGCGCCAGATGACGCCGAGGCACCGGAGATCGAGCCCGAAGGAGTCGCAGTAGCCGCCGGATCGGCCGAGGAAGATTCTCCGCCAGACCCGCCGCAGCCCGCCAGGACCACGAGGACGGCGCACGCAGCCGCGACGCGCACGTCGCGCACGCCGCGACGAACCGGGTCGCGAAGTGGCCCGGAGGCCCGAGCGCGCTGTTCCCGCTCAGCACAACAGCTGTCGGCGCGCCGATCGACCCTGACCCGATCGACCTGGCCACCAGACGTCACGCGCCACAGTCGCACGAGTGCCCCCTGCCACTGCGTCCCACCGCCAGGCCGGGCGGCCCACAGGCGGACGAGTCCCAGCCGAAGCATCCCAGATCGAGGCGCGGCCAACCAGTGCGAGCAGTTCACCAACAACCCGGC
>CAWBMM010000014.1:0-16072 GCA_963789855.1 uncultured Actinomycetota bacterium | reverse complement strand
ACCTGCCGCCGCACGGCTGGGTCAACCTGCACTTCTCGCTGCTGCCGGCCTGGCGCGGTGCCGCGCCCGTCCAGCACGCGATCCTGCACGGCGACGACGTGACCGGCGCCTCGGTCTTCACCCTCGAGGAGGGGCTGGACACCGGGCCGGTGCTCTCGGTGCTGACCGAGACCGTCCGGCCCCGGGACACCAGCGGTGACCTGCTCGGCCGGCTCGCGGTCGCCGGTGCCGGCCTGCTCGTCGCCACCCTCGACGCGCTGGAGAAGGGCGGCTCGTCGGGCAGCCGCAGCCGGCGGACGGCGTCAGCCTGGCGCCCAAGCTCAGCACCGAGGACGCCCGGCTCGACTGGTCGTCGCCCGCCTTCCACCTCGACCGGCAGGCGAAGGGCCTGCACCCCCGCGCCCGGCGCCTGGACCACCTGGGCCGGGGAGCGCCTCGGCGTCGGCCCGGTCGAGCCCGCCGGCGAGAGCGACCTCGGCGCCGGCCAGGTCAGGGTCGGACGCCGGGAGGTGCTCGTCGGCGCCGGTGACGGCCACGCGGTCCGGCTGGGCGAGGTGCGGCCCGCCGGCCGCAAGGCGATGGACGCCGCCGCCTGGGCCCGCGGCGTGCGCGACCTCGACGGCGGGACCCTGCAGTGACCGGACCGCCGCGCGCCGGGCAGCAGGTCCGGCCGCGGCGCGGCAAGCCCCGCCCGGACGCGCCGCGGCGGGTCGCCTTCGACCTGCTGCGCGCTGTCGCCGAGCGCGACGCCTACGCCAACCTGACCCTGCCGGGCCTGCTGCGCGACCGCGGCCTGCACGGCCGGGACGCGGCGTTCGCGACCGAGCTGGCCTACGGCGCGCTGCGCGGCCGCGGCACGTACGACGCGGTGCTCGCCGCCTGCGTCGACCGCCCGCTGGGCCAGGTCGACGAGCCGGTGCTCGACCTGCTCCGGCTGGGCGCCCACCAGCAGCTCGCGATGCGGGTGCCCCCGCACGCCGCGGTCGGCGCGACCGTCGAGCTGGCCCGGGCGGTGGCCGGCGAGGGGCGCAGCGCGTTCGTCAACGCCGTGCTGCGCCGGGTCGGCCGCCAGGACCTCGCCGGCTGGCTCGCCGAGGTGGCCCCGCCGTACGACGACGACCCGACCGGTCACCTGGCGGTCGTGCACTCGCACCCGCGCTGGATCGTGTCGGCCCTGCGCGACGCGCTCGGCGGGTCGCTGGAGCAGACCGCCCTCCTGCTGGCCGCTGACAACACCGCGCCGCAGGTCACCCTGGTGGCCCGGCCCGGTCGCGCCGAGCTCGCCGAGCTGGTGTCGGCGGGCGCGGTGGCCGGCCGGTGGTCGCCGTACGCCGCGGCGCTGCCCGGCGGCGACCCGGGGGAGCATCGCGGCGGTGCGGGACGGCCGGGCCGGCGTGCAGGACGAGGGCAGCCAGCTGGTCGCGCTGGCGCTGGCCCTGGCCCCGGTGGACGGGGCCGAGACCCGTTGGCTGGACCTGTGCGCCGGCCCGGGCGGGAAGGCTGCCCTGCTCGCCGCGCTGGCCGGGCAGCAGGACGTTGCCGTGCTGGCGGCCGAGCTGGCACCGCACCGGGCCGGCCTGGTGCGCCGGGTCGTCGGCGCCGAGGCGGGGGTCGTCGTCGCCGACGGCCGGATGCCGGCCTGGCAGCCGGCCGCCTTCGACCGGGTGCTCGTCGACGCGCCGTGCACCGGGCTGGGAGCCCTGCGGCGGCGTCCGGAGGCGCGCTGGCGTCGGCGGCCCGAGGACGTGGCCGGCCTGACCGCGCTGCAGCGCGACCTGCTCGGCAGTGCGCTGGACGCGGTGCGCCCCGGCGGCCTGGTCGGCTACGTCACCTGCTCACCGCACCTGGCCGAGACCCGCAGCGTCGTTGCCGACGTCCTCCGTCACCGGCCCGGGGTGCAGCGGGTCGACGCGCGGCCGCACCTGCCGGGAGTGCCGCACCTCGGTCCGGGCCCGGACGTGCAGCTGTGGCCGCACCTGCACGGCACCGACGCGATGTACCTCTGCCTGCTGCGCGGCGCCTGAGGCTGCTGAGCCGCCCGGGACGCTCACTAGACTCCGGCGCCATGGGCGTCCAGATCTCCCCGAGCATCCTGTCGGCCGACTTCACCGACCTGGCCGGCGAGGTCGCGCGGATCGCGCCGGGCGCCGACTGGGTGCACGTCGACGTCATGGACAACCACTTCGTGCCCAACCTCACGCTCGGCCTGCCCGTCGTGGAGCGCCTCTCCGAGGTGGCCGAGCTGCCGCTCGACGTGCACCTCATGATCGAGGACGCCGACCGCTGGGCGCCGGAGTACGCCGACACCGGCGCCGGCAGCGTGACCTTCCACGTGGAGGCCTCGCAGGCACCGGTGCGGCTGGCCCGCACCCTGCGCTCGCGCGGCGTCCGGGCCGGCATGGCGCTGCGGCCGGCCACACCGGTCGAGCCGTACGCCGAGCTGCTGCCCGAGCTGGACATGCTGCTGCTGATGACCGTCGAGCCCGGGTTCGGCGGTCAGACCTTCCTCGACCTGGTGCTGCCGAAGGTGCGGACGGCCCGCGAGCTGGTCAAGGGCCGCGACCTCGCGCTGTGGATCCAGGTCGACGGCGGGGTCGCCGCCGACACCGTGGAGCGCTGCGCCGAGGCCGGTGCCGACGTCTTCGTCGCGGGCTCGGCGGTCTACGGCAGCGACGACCCGGCCGCCGCGGTCGCCGGTCTGCGGCAGCAGGCGGAGGCCGCCACGGCGGCGTCCTGGTGGGCCACGCACTGAGGCGGGTCGCGGTCCTCGGCAGCCCCGGGTCGGGAAAGTCGACCCTCGCCGTCGACCTCGCCCGGCGTACCGGCCTCCCGTACGTCGACCTCGACGCCCTGTTCTGGCGGCCGGGCTGGGTGCAGCCGCCGGAGCAGGAGTGGCGGGCGGTGCAGCGCCGGCTGGTGGCCGAGCCGTGCTGGGTGCTGGACGGCAACTACGCCAGCACGTACGACGAACGGCTGCCCTTCGCGGACCTCGTGGTGGTGCTGGACACCGGGCGGTGGCGGTGCCTGCAGCGGGTGCTCCGCCGGCGGATCCGGCGGCGCGGCGGCGAGGTCGCGCCGGGCTGCCCGGAGCAGGTCGACCTGGAGTTCGTGCGCTACATCTGGCGGTTCGAGCGGCGCGTCGGGCCCCGGCTGGACGAGGCGCTGGCCGCGCTGCCGGCCGGGGCGCGGCTCGAGCGGCTGCGCACCCGGGACGACGTCCGCCGCTTCCTGGCAGCCATCTGACGGCAGGCGCAGGTCCCGCGGGCGTCGGTGCGCCCGCACGGTGTCCGCTTGCACCCGCGGCCACCGCAGCGCGTCATGATCGTGAGGGGAAACGTCGGCCCACGAGTGACGTTTCCCCTCACGATCATGGCGAGGCGGCGGGGGGCGGGTCGGTCAGGTCTGCAGGGTGCCGCGGACGATGCTGTCGCCGGAGTGGGCCGGGTTGCCGTCCGCCGGCTCCAGCGACACGTCCACGACCGGGAACTGCGACACGTCGACCTCCGGCGGCAGCGGGAACCGTGCCGTCGTGCCGTCGAGCAGGCCGAGGGAGACCAGGCGCTTGCCGTCGGCGCCCAGCAGCCACACCTCGTAGAAGCCGTCGCCCTGCGTGAGGTCGGCGACGTCCAGCTCGAGGGCGCGATCGGCTCCGGTGCCGACGATGCGGGCGTCGCCGCTGCCCGAGTGCTTGGGCAGCGGCTCGAGCTGGGTGCTGGCCACCACGTCGGGGCTGCTGTCGTCGTCGTTCAGGGCGGCGGTGACCCCGGCGCCCAGCACGATGCCGAGCAGGGCGGCGGCCGCGGCGACGAGCACCGTCCCGCGGCGGGACCGTGGTCGCAGCTCGGTGACGGTCGCGTCGGTGTCGCTGCCTGCACCACCCGCAGCAGCTGCAGCCGCAGCACCGGCGGCCCCGGCCGCATCGTCGTCGGCACCGGTGAGCTCGAGCTCGTCGGCGATCCGGTCCCAGACCCGGGCCGGCGGCGCCTCCGGCTGGTCGGCGGGCTGGACGTCACGAGCGGTGGTCACGACCGCGCGCAGCTGGTCGAGCTCGGTCTGGCACTGCGAGCACTGCGCGAGGTGGGCGTCGTCGATGCCTTCCGGCCGCTCGCCGAGGGCGAGCAGCGCGAGGTCGTCGGGATCAGCGTGCGGAGGCATCGTCCACCTCCAGCCGGGTCCGGAGCCGGCCGAGCGACCGGCGGATGTGACTCTTCACGGTGCCCAGCGGCATGCTCAGCAGGCTCGCGATCTGGGTGTGGGTGAGGTCGTCGTAGAACGCGAGGGTGACGATGCGGCGGGCCGGCTCGTCGAGCCGGGCCAGCTCGTCGGCCAGCAGCACCCGGGCGGTGACGGCGTCGGCGGGGGAGGGCGCCGGGTCGGCAGACGCGGCTCGAGCGGCCGCGTCGGCGGCGCGGCGCTCGCGCTCGCGCTGGGCCCACCGGTCGGCGACCTTGTTGCGGGTGATGCCGAGCAGCCAGCCGGGCAGGCTGCCGGTCTGCGGGTTGAAGCCGGCCCGGCCGCGCCAGGCGGCGACGAAGACCTGCTGGGTGACGTCCTCGGCGTCGTCCCGGTCGCCGAGGGTGCGCAGCGCGATGGTGAACACCAGCGGCGACCAGCGGGTGTAGGCCGCAGCCAGCCCCTGCTCGCTCCCGGACCGGAAGGCCTCCTCGAGCTCGACGTCCCGCTCGTCCGGCACCGGCCGCACCCGCGGGGCACCGGCCATCGTCGGAGCCCCCTCTGCGCGCTGGGGTCCCCGCCCGGTGCGAGGAGCCAAGGTCAGCATCATCCCACCTCCTCTGCACCGGCCAACGCAGTCTTCGGCCGGCAGGTCCGACCCGGATGCGGGTCCGCCGGGAAGCCTGCCGGGAAGCAGCCGCAAGGCCGGCGGGCAGGCTGGGCGGGCAGCAGCCCGCAAAGCTGGGCGGGAAGGTTGCCAGGAAAGATTGCCGGCAGCCGCAGGCCAGCGCCGGGGTCGCCCGTGGCACACTGGTCGGCGACAGGTACGACGCACAGCGTGCTCCGGGGTCGGTGCAATTCCGAGCCGGCGGTGACAGTCCGCGACCCGTCCGAGACGCCAGCCAGCACGGTGGCGGCCCGGCCGGTTGACCTGGTGGAACTCCAGGACCGACGGTGAAAGTCCGGATGGGAGGCAGCACGCCGGGCGTCCGACGTCGCCGGGCCGTGCTGTGGCGGTCCCGGCGCTGCGTCGGCGCCCGTCGCCGGCTTCCCGGCGGGACCCCGGAGCACCCCGAGCGAGGGAGCACCGGGTGCCGGCCCACGGCGAGCAGTGGCAGCAGCGGGAGAGCGACGCCATGCGGCGCGCCGTCGCGCTGGCCGCGTCCGCCGGCGACGCCACCCACCCCAACCCCAACGTCGGCGCGGTCGTGCTCGACGCGGCCGGTGCCGTGGTCGGCGAGGGCCGGCACGAGCGCGCCGGCGACCCGCACGCCGAGGTCGTCGCGCTCACCCAGGCCGGTGCGGCTGCTCGCGGCGGAACGGTCCTGGTCACCCTCGAGCCCTGCACGCACACCGGCCGCACCGGTCCCTGCACGGCGGCCCTGGTGGCCGCCGGGGTCGCCCGGGTCGTCTACGCGGTGGCCGACCGCACCGCGACGGCAGGTGGCGGCGGCCGGGTGCTGCGAGCCGCCGGGGTCGACGTCGAGGCCGGGCTGCTGGCCGGCGAGGCCGAGCGCGCCAACGAGCGGTGGCTCACCGGCGTACGGCTGCACCGCCCGTTCGTGGTGTGGAAGGTCGCCGCGACCCTCGACGGCCGGGTCGCTGCCGCCGACGGCACCAGCCGGTGGATCTCCTCCCCGGAGTCGCGGGCCGACGCCCACCGGCTGCGGGCCGAGTGCGACACCATCGTGGCCGGCGTCGGCACCGTGCTGGCCGACGACCCTGCCCTGACCGTGCGCGACGCGGCGGGGGCGCTGGTCGGCGAGCAGCCGCTGCGGGTGGTGGTCGACAGCCAGGGCCGTACGCCGCCCCGCGCCCGGGTGCTGGACGCCTCGGCACCGACGTGGATGGCCACCGCCGCCGAGCTCGGCCGGGACGCCGCTGGACGAGTGGACCTCGACGCCCTGCTGCGCGCCCTGCACGCCAAGGGCCAGGGGCTGGTGCTGCTGGAGGGCGGCCCGACCCTGGCCGGAGGTTTCCTGCGGGCCGGGCTGGTCGACCGGGTGGTCGCCTACCTGGCCCCGACGCTGCTCGGCGACGGCGTCCCGGCGCTGTCGGGCACCGGCATCACGACGCTGGCCGACGGCGTACCGCTGCAGATCACCGACGTGGCGCGCTGCGGCCCGGACCTCCGGCTGGTCGCCCGGCCGGTGCGCGCGACCCCGGAGGAGAGCTGATGTTCACCGGCATCGTCGAAGAGCTGGGCGAGGTGACGGCGCTGACCGACCTCGGCGACAGCGTGCGTCTCACCCTGCGCGGGCCGAGGGTCGTCCAGGACGCCGGGCACGGCGACTCGATCGCGGTCAACGGCGTGTGCCTCACCGTGGTCGACTCGGACTCGACGGGCTTCACGGCCGACGTGATGCGCGAGACCCTCGACCGCAGCAGCCTCGGAGCCCTCGCGCCCGGCGACCCGGTCAACCTGGAGCGCCCGATGCGGCTCGACGGCCGGCTCGGCGGTCACCTGGTGCAGGGGCACGTCGACGGGACCGGCACGATCCTCGACCGGGCCCCGTCGGAGCACTGGGAGGTCGTCCGCGTCGCGCTGCCGCCCGACCTCGCCCGCTACGTCGTGGCCAAGGGCTCGATCACCGTCGACGGGGTCTCGCTGACCGTGGCGGCGGTCGACGACACCTCGTTCACCGTCAGCCTCATCCCCACGACCCTCGAGCTCACCACCCTCGGCCGCAAGGGCGCCGGCGACCCGGTCAACCTGGAGGTCGACGTCCTCGCGAAGTACGTCGAGCGGCTGCTCGCCGCGAGCCCGGACCCTCGGTCTCGACACCGTCGCCGTCGCCTCGCAGGTCCACCGACCCGCGCTGCAGGCCCTGGTCACAGATCCCAGGAGAACGACGCATGAGCCTGTTCACCGACCTGTACGACGCGCACCTCACCATCGGTGGGCACGCCATCACCTGGCGCGAGATCCTCGGCAACGGCTTCGGCCTGGCGTCGGCCATCGGCGGCATGCGGCGCAAGGTGTGGGCCTGGCCGGTCGGCATCGTCGGCAACGTGCTGCTCTTCACGGTGTTCTTCTTCACCGCGACCTCCAACGACCACCCCAACCCGCTGCTGGGCCAGGCCGGCCGGCAGGTGTTCTTCATCGTGGTGTCGGTCTACGGCTGGTGGCGCTGGCAGAAGAACAAGGCCAGCGGCGTCGACGCACCGGCGGTGTCGCCGCGCTGGGCGACCGGCCGGGAACGGGCGGCCTACCTCGCGGTCTGGGGCGCCGCGGTCGGCGTCTGCTACGTGGCGTTCACGCAGATCACCGCAGGCTTCCCGGCCGAGTGGTGGTTCTACCTGGCCGACGCCTGGATCTTCGTCGGGTCGATGGTCGCGACGTACGCCATGGCCCGCGGCTGGGTCGACTTCTGGCTGTGCTGGATCGCGGTCGACCTCGTCGGCGTACCGCTGCTGCTGCACTCGCACTTCTACCCGTCGGCGGTGCTGTACGCGGTCTACGGCGCCTTCGTGGTCTGGGGCTTCGTCACCTGGCTGCGGATCGCACAGACCGAGGGCGAGCCGGTCGGCGGCACCGCCCCGCGACCGGACGAGGTGCGGGCATGACCGACAGCGCAGGCGTCCGCCTCGACAGCGTCGAGCGGGCGATCGCCGACGTCGCGGCCGGCCGGGCTGTCGTGGTGGTCGACGACGAGGACCGCGAGAACGAGGGCGACCTCGTCTTCGCCGCGGCCAAGGCGACACCGGCGCTGCTCGCGTTCACGGTGCGGCACACGTCGGGCGTCGTCTGCGTGCCCATGGAGGGGCCCGAGCTGGACCGGCTGAAGCTGCCGCCGATGACCTACGTCAACGAGGACCGCAAGCACACGGCGTACTCCGTGTCGGTCGACGCACGTGACGGCATCAGCACCGGCATCTCGGCCGCCGACCGCGCGCGGACGATCCGGGTGCTGGTCGACTCGGCCACCGAGCCCTACGAGCTGACCCGCCCGGGCCACGTGTTCCCGCTCCGGGCGGTCGACGGCGGGGTGCTGCGCCGTCCGGGGCACACCGAGGCGTCGGTCGACCTGGCCCGGCTGGCCGGCCTGAACCCGGCCGGCGTGATCGCCGAGATCGTCAGTGACGACGGGTCGATGGCCCGGCTGCCCGAGCTGCGACGGTTCGCGGACGCGCACGGGCTGGCGCTGGTGTCGATCGCCGACCTGGTGACCTACCGGAAGCGCACCGAGACGCTCGTCGAACGGGTTGCCGAGGCCCGGCTGCCCACGCGGTACGGCGAGTTCCGTGCCGTGGGCTACCGCAGCACGGTCGACGCGGCAGAGCACGTCGCACTGGTGCGCGGCGACCTCGGCACCGGCAGCAACGTCCTGGTCCGGCTGCACTCGGAGTGCCTCACCGGTGACGTGCTCGGCTCGCTGCGCTGCGACTGCGGGCCGCAGCTCGACGTCGGCGCTGCGGACGGTCGCCGACGAGGGCCGCGGCGTCGTCGTCTACCTGCGGGGCCACGAGGGCCGCGGCATCGGGCTGCTGCACAAGCTGGCGGCGTACCGGCTGCAGGACCACGGGAGGGACACCGTCGACGCCAACCTCGACCTCGGGCTGCCGGCCGACGCACGCGACTTCAACGTCGGCGGGCAGATCCTGGCCGACCTCGGGGTGAGCTCGGCGCGGCTGATCACCAACAACCCGGCGAAGTCCGCGGGCATCGAGGAGCAGGGCATCACGGTCGTCGAGCAGGTGCCGCTGCAGGTGCACGCGACGCCGGAGAACATCGGCTACCTGCGGACCAAGCGGGACCGGATGGGCCACGACCTGCCCGGCCTCGGCTCGGTGACCGACCTGGCGGGCGAGATCGCGAGCGTCGCCGACGCGGGGATCGCCACCGAGGCGACGACGCCGGGCCCTGGGAGCCGGCTGTGAGCGGCGCGGGGTCGCCGGACCTGCGGGTCGACGGCAGCGGGTTGCGGGTCGCGGTCGTCGCGGCGCAGTGGCACACCACGGTGATGGACGGGCTGGTGGCGGGGGCGCTGCGCGGGCTGGACGACTGCGGGGTGGCCGACCCGTCTGGTGGTGCGGGTGCCCGGCTCGTTCGAGCTGCCGGTGGCGGCGTCGAGGCTGGCGCGCTCGGGGTACGACGCCGTGGTGGCGCTGGGCGTGGTGATCCGCGGCGGCACCCCGCACTTCGACTACGTCTGCTCGGCCGCCACCGACGGGCTGTCGCGGGTCGCGGTCGACACCGGCGTACCCGTGGGCTTCGGCCTGCTCACCTGCGACGACGACGAGCAGGCGCTCGACCGCGCGGGGCTGCCCGGTTCGCACGAGGACAAGGGGCACGAGGCGGCGGTCGCGGCTGTCGCTACCGTCGTGACGCTGCGCGGGCTCTCGCCTGCGGCAGGGAGGAGCTGACGATGGCGGTGCCGGCGCGCATCTCGCTGGTGACCCTCGGGGTCACCGACGTCGAGCGGTCGATGGCGTTCTACCGGGCAGTCGGCTGGGAGGCCGGCATCGACATGGAGGGCTTCGCGGTGTTCCGCACCGGCGGGGCGTTGCTGGCGCTGTGGCCGCTCGCCGAGATGTCCGCGGCCGCCGGCGACGAGGTGCCGACGGCGCCGGTACGGCGGGTGCACCTCGCGATCAACGTGGGCTCGCCGGAGGAGGTGGACCAGGCCGTGGCCGAGTTCCTCGCTGCTGGCGCCGGTCTGCTCTCGGCGCCGGAGAGCGCGGAGTGGGGTGGCTACTCGGCCATCGTCTCCGACCCCGACGGGCACGCCTGGGAGATCGCGCACAACCCGGGGTGGCCGCTGGGCGCGGACGGGCTGCCGCAGCTGCCGTGACCTCTGGGGCGATGCCGCTGTGACGACCGTTCGACCGGGCGTCGCGACATCACGGTGGGCCGGGCCCGAACAGCCAGATGACCCCGTACACGCTCGAGGTGAGCGTGAAGCCGATGAGCACGGCCCAGGTTCGACGGACGTCGATCCTGCTGAGCCACGCGGCCAGTGGCAGCAGCAGAGGGAAGACCGGCAGCAGGTACCTCGGCTTGGACCCGAAGTAGCCAGACGTCGACAACGTCACCGCCACCGACACGAACGTGAACACCAGGATCGGGACCGGGTATCTCCGTGATCCAGGCGAGGTGAACCAACAGCAGTGGCTAGCGAGCACACCAGCAACAGCCCACTGACAACCCTCTCGCTGGCCACTGTCTGCACGATCCAGCCGAGGAATGCCGCGCCTCCGTCGACGTTGTTGCCCCAACGGTCGGCGACCTTGAAGTAGCCGAGGGCGTCCTGGGTCTGGACGGCCACGTATCCCAGAAAGCCCAGCGTGCCGCTCGCCGCCAGCAGAGCTCCGAGTCGGGCACGTGCTGCTTCACGACTACGTGAGGTGGGCGGGGAACGAGGCAGACCGACCGCCCTGATGTGGAGGGCGGCCGAGACGATGACTGCGATGGCGACCGCACCGCCCGACGGACGGGTGAGGCCGGCGAGGGACGCGAGGACGCCGGCGACGACATACCTGTGCCTCACGGTCGCAAGGAGGCACCACGAGACCAGCGCCGTGAACAGCGACTCGGAATAGGCCATGGACTGCACGATGGAGATGGGCAGTGCTGACCAGATGGCAACCAGGATGAGGCCCGACCCGCTCGTCGTAGACGTGCGCGCCGACCTTGAAGATGCCAACGGCTGCAACCATCGACGCGACCGCACTGATGACCAGCCCCGCGTCCATGATGCGCAGACCCGAGACCTCGGCCAGCAACCGCTCCAGGGCCGGGTAGAGGGGGAAGAACGCATAGTCGTCAAGGGTTCGGCCGTCGGCGACGACGTGGGACGAGCCATAGCCGTGCTCCGCGATGCGTCGGTACCAGTCGGCATCCCACCGGGTGAGGCTCCGGTAAGCACTCTCGTTGCGCGCGTGCCCCACCGCGATCAGCACCAGAAGACCGAAACCCCGCACCGCGACATGGGTAGCCAGAGCGGGTAGCCATCGCCTCAAGTCCCGCGAATCGGGCATGTCGGTCGACGGACCGCCGTCCTATAGCGCCGCCGCCGTCGTGACGCCGCCACAGCACGGGGACGTGTTCCGCCACTGGTCCCCGCCCCTCCCCGCGCCTCGGTGCCGTGTCGCACTGCGGTTCGAGCGACGCCGTGCCCCTTCCTGCCAACGTAGTCCCGTGGCGCACGCCTGTCTGGAGAGGAACAATCCGGGACTTTTGTCCTGCGACCACCGGTGGCGGGATCGTCTACCGGTCACCGACTGAGCTGGCTCGGGGCTCCGGACCGTCGCTCGTGACGCGGGAGGGCCGGTGCGCGGCCGCGTTCCCACGCCGCACACCCCCACAGCACGAGGCCGGCAGCGGCCCAACCCGCCACGATGTCGATCACGTAGTGCTCGGCGTAGTAGACGAGCATGAACGACATCGTCAGCGGATAGAGCAGGAGCAGCCAGCGCCATGGGCGGTGCAGTCGGGCAGCGCCGTACAACGCAACGAACAATGCGATGCCGGCGTGGAGTGAGGGCATCGCGGCCACGGGATTCCCGACCGCCGACAGCTTCTGATGGAAGTTGCCGTCCTTCAGGTCGTACCAGCCCCGGCCGGTGAGCCGGGTGATGTGGCCGGAGACGAAACCGTCCTGCGCGGCCAACCATGGGGGTGCCATCGGGTAGGTGATGTAGACGACGAGGGCAAGAATGTTGAGCGAGAGGTATCGGCGCATGAACCGCACCCAGGCGATGCGGTCTCGCAGCCACAGCACCGACGCGATGGTGAGCGCGACGACGAAGTGCGAGTAGTAGACGGTCGTCAGGACGTAGTCGTACCAGTGCGGCGACGAGCTCCGTTCGCACGGCGTCCCGCACAGGTTCGCCTGGAGCAGCTCGGTGGGCAGCGTGCCATGGAACAGCCAGCGGTCGGCCTCTGATCGGTGCGGTCACATGCACAGAGGCGAACCCGAGGTCGTCGGCCAGGCCCCGGCTGTAGAGGTAGATCGTCAACACCGCCAGCGGCATCGACCAGTCCCGAAGGAAGTCGAGATGTGTCCGCAGCGGAGCCCTGATGTTCCATGCGATCGTGGCGAGCCAGATCCACCCAAAGGCTGTCAGGGCCTGCTTCGGCAGGCCCATCACCGTGACCCAGCCGGCCAGCGCGACGACGTACGCCAGCATGCTGGCGACCCGTGCCGGGCGCGGCGCCACCGTCAGGGGGTCGACCTGCACTGCCCCCACCAGACCGTCCTCTCGCGTGCTCGTGTCGCGACCCACGATCCACCGGATGCCTCTCGGAGCGCGGCGAGTGACGTCGCGATCAGGATCACATGGTGGGCGCTTTCACGGTGCTTGTCGCGGGCGATCCGGGAGACCTCGCCACGCCCTGCTCGCGCAATGCGTGCGGAGGTTCTGCCGCAGGCGCAGTGACCTCTGGGACGATGTCGCTGTGAAGACCTTCGACGAGCTGTTCGCCGAGCTGTCCGACAAGGCGGCGACCCGGCCCAGTGGCTCGGGCACCGTCGCGGCGCTGGACGCCGGCGTGCACGCGATCGGCAAGAAGGTCGTCGAGGAGGCGGCCGAGGTCTGGATGGCCGCCGAGCACGAGGGCCCGGAGCGGGCCGCCGAGGAGATCTCCCAGCTGCTCTACCACCTGCAGGTGCTCATGCTGGCCCGCGGCCTCACCCTCGAGGACGTCTACGCTCATCTCTAACCGTCGTCCCGCTGAGAGGTCCGTCCCGTGCTGCGCGTCGCCGTGCCGAACAAGGGCTCGCTCGCCGAGCCCGCCGCCGACATGCTCCGCGAGTCCGGCTACCGGCAGCGCTCGGACCCTCGAGAGCTCGTGCTGCTCGACTCCGCGAACGACACCGAGTTCTTCTTCCTGCGGCCGCGAGACATCGCGACGTACGTCGGCTCGGGCGAGCTCGACGTGGGCATCACCGGACGCGACCTGCTGCTCGACAGCGGCGCGCCGGCCGAGGAGATCCTGCAGCTGGGCTTCGCGGAGTCGACGTTCCGGTTCGCGGCGAAGCCGGGGTCGGCGACCACCGTGGCCGACTTCGCCGGCAAGCGCGTCGCCACGTCGTACGGCGGGCTGCTGGCGAAGTACTTCGCGGACCGGGGCGTGGACGCCGAGGTGGTGCGCCTCGACGGTGCCGTCGAGACCGCGGTGCGGCTCGGTGTCGCCGACGTGATCGCCGACGTCGTGTCGACCGGGACCACGCTGCGGCAGGCCGGGCTCGAGGTGGTGGGGGAGCCGATCCTGGAGTCCGAGGCGGTGCTGGTGCAGCGGGCCGGGATGCCGGAGTCGTCGGCGGTCGCCCAGCTCGTCCGCCGGATGCAGGGCGTGATCATCGCCCGGCGGTACGTGCTGGTCGACTACGACATCCGGGCCGAGCTGGTCGACGAGGCGGTGCGGCTCACCCCCGGCATCGAGTCCCCGACGGTCTCGCCGCTGCACGACCGCGGCTGGGTGGCGGTGCGCGCGATGGTGCCGCGGGCCGACACGAACAAGATCATGGACGAGCTGTGGGAGATCGGTGGCCGGGGGATCCTGGTCACTGACATCCACGCCTGCCGGCTGTGACCGTCGTGACCGGCCGCCGCGCCCCCGGCCGGACGGTGTTCCGGCCCGTCCGCGGCCGGGTGGTGCCTTACGTCATGGCCGCCGCCGTGCTCTTCACCCTCATCGGGCTCGCCATCGCGCTGCCCTCGGGAGGCGCCCACGGCTGGGGCATCGAGTCGCGCCTCGGGGTCGTGGCGTTCGGTGTCCTCGCCGTCCTGGTGCTGCACCGGTTGGCGTCGGTGCGGGTCGAGGCCTCGGACGAGGGCGTCCTGGTGGCCAACGTGATCGGGCGCCGGCACCTGGAGTGGGCGGAGATCGTCGGCGTCCGACTGCTGCGCGACGACGCCTGGATGATGCTGGACCTGTCCGACGGTCAGGCGCTGGCGGCGATGGGCGTGCAGAAGTCGGAGGGGAAACGGGCGAAGGAGCAGGCGCAGGCGTTCGCGCGGCTCGTCCAGGACCACACCGCGGTGCCGGGGCACGACTAGTCCGCCTGCTGGCAAGCGCCACTGGGTGTGGACAGAAATGTGTTGTCCACAAACGGTTTCCGGGGTCGGGTTGTGTCCAGCCCGGCGGGTAGTCTTCGAACATGTCTTCGAACACGGGGTCGGCGCGGGGTCGGGTGCGGTGCCGCCGATGGTCGCGCTGGACACCATGGTCGCCGCGGTGGCGGGTGCTGGTCGACTCCCTCGCCGGCGGCGCGGTGGCGGATCTGACCCACGACCAGCTGGCCGCCCTGGTGGCGGGGGTGCGCCGGGCCGGTGCCCGGTTGGAGTCGGTCACGGTGTCGGCGGTGGGGGAGGTCGACGCCCGCGGCACCTTCACCCTGGACGGTGCGCTGACGGCCGGCGCCTGGCTGCGGCAGACCACGAAGGTCACCGCCGGGGAGGCGGCCGGGCTGGTCCGCACCGCCCGGGTGCTGCGCGCCGGGCTGCTGCCGGCCACCGCGACCGCGCTGGCCGAAGGGGGGTTGACCGGCCGGCACGCTCAGCTGATCGCGACCGCCGTGCAGGACGCGCCGGCCGGGGCGGTCGCGCTGATCGAGCCCGACGCCGTCGCGGTGGCCAGCACCGCGGACGTGGCGGCCACCGCGAACCTGATGCGCGCCTTTGGGCATGCGCTGGACCCCGACGCGGCCGACGCCGCCGCGGTCCGCCGGTATGAGCGGGCCGGGGTGACGTTCTGCCCGACCCTGGACGGCACGGTGTCGATCTCCGGGTCGGCCGATCCGGTCAGCGGGTCGCTGCTGGCCACCGCGGTGGACACCGCCGCCCCGCTGATCGCCGGCGACCGGCGGACCGCCGCCCGGCGCCGGCTGGACGGGCTGGCCGACATCTGCCGCGCCTACCTCGCCCACCCCGACACCGGCCGCGCCGGCCGGGGCGGGCACCCGCACCTGATCGTCACCCTGGACGCCGCCACCCTCGCCGCCGAGCCGGCCGCCTCACATGCTGCCGCTGCCGCCGCCGGCGGTGACCGGGACCCGGAACACCCCGAGGCCGCACAGGACCCCCAGGACACCGACGATCTCGCAGCGACGAGCAGCGGAGGACGACGACGCTGCGGGCGCTGCCGGCGCGGGCGCGGCGGCTGCCGGCGCGGCGGGTGGGTCGCCGGGTGGCACGTTGTCCTGGATCGGCCGGATCGCCGGGTCCACCGCCCGCCGGGTCGGCTGCGACGCGCACGCCACCTACGTCACCATCGGCCCCGACGGCAGCGTGATCGAGGCCGGCAGCGGCCGGCGGTTCTTCACCGCCGCCCAACGCCGGGCGATGATCGCCCGCGACGGCGACCGCTGCCCCGCCCCCTACTGCGACCGGCCGATCGCCTGGGCCGACGCGCATCACCTGGTGCCGGTCGCCCAGCACGGCCCGACCACCGTCGCCAACGGGGCACTGCCCTGCCAAGGCCACCACCTGCTGCTGCACGAAGGGCACTGGCAGCTGCACCGGCTACCCGACGGCCGCTACCAGCTGCACCACCCGACAACCGGGAAGACCATCGGCCCCGAACCCCACCCACCCGGCCACAACCGACCGCCACCGCTCGGCGGCGCTCGCGACGCCGAGCCCCCGTGAGTCGGCGCCAGGGTGACCGAGGCGTCGCAGCGGGCGACCCTTCTGAACGCGACGAGGGATCCGGGACCTGATCGGCTCTTGGCACGGCGGATCGCCCGTTGGCGGGGTGGTCGGCAGATGCCAGCCTCGATCTTGGCGCGAACTGTCCAGACCTCTTGTCGTCCGGACAGCCGCCGCCGCTGCGCTAAGGTTGCTCCGCCTCGGCCTCAGTGTCGAGGCGCCCGGGACGTGGCGCAGCTTGGTAGCGCACTTGACTGGGGGTCAAGGGGTCGCAGGTTCAAATCCTGTCGTCCCGACGGGAAAA
>CAWBMM010000013.1:0-11497 GCA_963789855.1 uncultured Actinomycetota bacterium | reverse complement strand
ATGTCGATCACGTAGTGCTCGGCGTAGTAGACGAGCATGAACGACATCGTCAGCGGATAGAGCAGCAGCAGCCAGCGCCATGGGCGGTGCAGTCGGGCAGCGCCGTACAACGCAACGAACAATGCGATGCCGGCGTGGAGTGAGGGCATCGCGGCCACGGGATTCCCGACCGCCGACAGCTTCTGATGGAAGCTGCCGTCCTTCAGGTCGTACCAACCTCGGCCGGTGAGCCGGGTGATGTTTTCGGCGACGAGACCGTCCTGCGCGGCCAGCCACGGGGGTGCCATCGGGTAGGTGATGTAGACGGCGAGGGCAAGAATGTTGAGCGAGAGGTATCGGCGCATGAACCGCGCCCAGGCAATGCGGTCTCGCAGCCACAGCACCGACGCGATGGTGAGCGCGACGACGAAGTGCGAGTAGTAGACGGTCGTCAGGACGTAGTCGTACCAGTGCGGCGACGAGCTGCGTTCGCACGGCCTCCCGCACAGGTTCGCTTGGAGCAGCTCGGTGGGCAGCGTGCCATGGAACAGCCAGCGGTCGGCTCGATCGGTGCGGTCACATGCACCGAGGCGAACCCGAGATCGTCGGCCAGGCCCCGGCTGTAGAGATAGACCGTCAACACCGCCAGCGGCAACGACCAGTCCCGAACGAAGTCGAGATGGGTCCGCAGCGGAGCCCTGATGTTCCATGCGATCGTGGCGAGCCAGATCCATCCGAATGCTGTCATGGCCTGCTTCGGCAGGCCCATCACCGTGACCCAGCCGGCCAGTGCGACGACGTACACCAGCATGCTGGCGAACCGTGCCGGGCGCGGTGCCACCGTCAGGGGGTCGACCTGCACAGCCCCCACTAGACCGTCCTCTCGCAAGCCCTTGTCGCGACCCACGATCCACCGGATGCCTCTCGGAGCACGGCGAGTGACGTCGCGATCAGGATCACATGGTGGGCGCATTCACGGGGCTTGTCGCGGCCGATCCGGGAGACCTCGTCACGCCCGGCTCGCGGCAACCCGTGCGGAAGTTCTGCCGCAGCCGCCGTGACCTCTGGGACGATGTCGCTGTGAAGACCTTCGACGAGCTGTTCGCCGAGCTGCCGACAAGGCGGCGACCCGGCCCGACGGTCGGGCACCGTCGCGGCGCTGGACGCCGGCGTGCACGCGATCGGCAAGAAGGTCGTCGAGGAGGCGGCCGAGGTCTGGATGGCCGCCGAGCACGAGGGCCCGGAGCGCGCCGCCGAGGAGATCTCCCAGCTGCTCTACCACCTGCAGGTGCTGATGCTCGCCCGCGGCCTCACGCTCGAGGACGTCTACGCTCATCTCTAACCGTCGTCCCGCTGAGAGGTCCGTCCCATGCTGCGCGTCGCCGTGCCGAACAAGGGCTCGCTCGCCGAGCCCGCCGCCGACATGCTGCGCGAGGCCGGCTACCGGCAGCGCTCCGACCCCGAGAGCTCGTGCTGCTCGACGCCGCGAACGACATCGAGTTCTTCTTCCTGCGGCCGCGCGACATCGCGACGTACGTCGGCTCGGGCGAGCTCGACGTCGGCATCACCGGGCGCGACCTGCTGCTCGACAGCGGCGCGCCGGCCGAGGAGATCCTGCAGCTGGGCTTCGCGGAGTCGACCTTCCGGTTCGCGGCCCAGCCGGGGTCGGCGACCACCGTGGCCGACTTCGCCGGCAAGCGCGTCGCCACGTCGTACGGCGGGCTGCTGGCGAAGTACTTCGCCGACCGCGGCGTCGACGCCGAGGTGGTGCGCCTCGACGGCGCCGTCGAGACCGCGGTGCGGCTCGGCGTCGCCGACGTGATCGCCGACGTCGTGTCGACCGGGACCACGCTGCGCCAGGCCGGGCTCGAGGTCGTCGGCGAGCCGATCCTGGAGTCCGAGGCGGTGCTCGTGCAGCGGGCCGGGAGCCGGAGTCGCCGGCGGTCGCCCAGCTCGTGCGCCGGCTGCAGGGCGTGATCGTCGCCCGGCGGTACGTGCTGGTCGACTACGACATCCGGGCCGAGCTGGTCGAGGAGGCGGTGCGGCTCACCCCGGGCATCGAGTCGCCGACGGTCTCGCCGTTGCACGACCGCGGCTGGGTCGCGGTGCGCGCGATGGTGCCGCGGGCCGACACGAACAAGATCATGGACGAGCTGTAGGAGATCGGTGCCCGCGGGATCCTGGTCACCGACATCCACGCCTGCCGGCTGTGACCGTCGTGACCGGCCGCCGCGCCCCCGGCCGGACGGTGTTCCGGCCCGTCCGCGGCCGGGTCGTGCCGTACGTCATGGCCGCCGCTGTGCTCATCACACTTATCGGGCTCGCCATCGCGCTGCCCTCCGGAGGCGCGCACGGCTGGGGCATCGAGTCGAGGCTCGGGGTCGTGGCGTTCGGTGTCCTCGCGGTCCTGGTGCTGCACCGGTTGGCGTCAGTGCGGGTCGAGGCCTCGGACGAGGGCGTCCTGGTGGCCAATGTGATCGGACGCCGGCACCTGGAGTGGGCGGAGATCGTAGGCGTCCGACTGCTGCGCGACGACGCCTGGATGATGCTGGACCTGTCCGACGGTCAGGCGCTCGCGGCGATGGGCGTCCAGAAGTCGGAGGGGAAACGGGCGAAACAGCAGGCGCAGGCGTTCGCGCGGCTCGTCCAGGAGCACACCGCGGTGCCGGGGCACGACTAGTCCCTCGTCGTGACAGGCGTCCTGTGGACAGAAATGTGTTGTCCACAAAGGGTTTCCGGGGGTCGGGTTGTGTCCAGCCGGGCGGGTAGGGTTCGAACATGTCTTCGAACGCCGGGCCGGGTGCGGTGCCGCCGATGGTCGCGCTGGACACCATGGTCGCCGGCGTGGCGGGCCTGGTCGACTCGGTTGCCGGCGGCGCTGTCGGTGAGCTGACCCACGACCAGCTCGCCGAGCTGGTGGTGGCGGTACGCCGGGCCGGTGCCCGGCTGGAGTCGGTGACGCTGTCGGCGGTGGGGGAGGTCGACGCCCGCGGCACCTTCACCCTGGACGGTGCCCTGACGGCTGGGGCGTGGCTGCGGCAGACCACGAAGGTGACCGCGGGGGAGGCGGCCGGGCTGGTCCGCACCGCCCGGGTGCTGCGCTGCGGGCTGCTGCCCGCCACCGCGGCGGCGCTGGCCGCCGGTGGGGTGACCGGCCGGCACGCCGGGCTGATCGCGACCGCCGTGCAGGATGCGCCGGCCGGGGCGGTCGCGCTGATCGAGCCCGACGCGGTCGCGCTGGCCAGCACCGCGGACGTGGCGGCCACCGCGAACCTGATGCGGGCCTTCGCCCATGCGTTGGACCCCGACGCCGCCGACGCCGCCGCGGTCCGGCGCTACGGGCGGGCCGGGGTGACGTTCTGCCCGACCCTGGACGGCACGGTGTCGATCTCCGGGTCGGCCGATCCGGTCTCCGGGTCGCTGCTGGCCACCGCGGTGGACACCGCCGCCCCACTGCAGGCCGGCGACACCCGGACTGCGGCCCGGCGCCGGCTGGACGGGCTGGCCGACATCTGCCGCGCCTACCTCGCCGACCCCGACACCGGCCGGGCCGGCCGGGGCGGGCACCCGCACCTGATCGTCACCCTCGACGCCGCCACGCTCGCCGCCGAGCCGCATCACACCGCCGGCCCCGCGGCGACCGGCGAGAGAGCCGCGGGGCCGGTCGGACCCCAGGACACCGCGATCCCGGCGCAGCGGAGCCGGCCGAGCGCGGCCGAGCCGCGGCCGAGCGCGGCCAGAGGCTGGCGATGCGATGTCGGGTGGGTCGCCGGGTGGCACGTTGTCCTGGATCGGCCGGATCGCCGGGTCCACCGCCCGCCGGGTCGGCTGCGACGCGCACGCCACCTTCGTCACCATCGGCCCCGACGGCAATGTGATCGAGGCCGGCAGCGGTCGGCGGTTCTTCACCGCCGCCCAACGGCGGGCGATGATCGCCCGCGACGGCGACCGCTGCCCGGCCCCGTTCTGCGACCGGCCGATCGCCTGGGCCGACGCCCACCACCTGGTCCCGGTCGCCCAGCACGGCCCGACCACCATCGCGAACGGGGCGCTGCCCTGCCAAGGCCACCACCTGCTGCTGCACGAAGGGCACTGGCAGCTGCACCGGCTCCCCGACGGCCGCTACCAGCTGCACCACCCGGCAACAGGGAAGACCATCGGCCCCGAACCCCACCCACCCGGCCACAACCGGCCCTCGCCACGACCAGCCGGCCGCGATCCCGATCCCGATCCCGATCGAGTCGGTCGCCTAGAGCGGCTTCACGTGCTTCAGCGCCTCGCGCCGGGACAACCCGCTGATCCGGTCGTCGTGCGCGGCGACGAAGGCATCCTCATACTGATCGGCTCTTGGCACGGCGGATCGGTCGTGGCCGGGAGGCTGGCAGGCGGCCAGACTCGAGCTGGGCCGCGAACTGACCAGACCGGATTGTCGTCCGGGGAGCCGCCGCTGCTGCGCTAAGGTTGCTCCGCCTCGGACAGAGAGTCGAGGCGCCCGGGACGTGGCGCAGCTTGGTAGCGCACTTGACTGGGGGTCAAGGGGTCGCAGGTTCAAATCCTGTCGTCCCGACGGGAAAAGGTGCAGGTCAGAGGCGGTTTGGCCCTTCAGGGTCGAGCCGCTTCTGTCGTCTATGTAGCCACGAATGTAGCCACGGGCTCAGGATTCCCACTGGAGAGCGCGCCCGATGGCGTCTGCGGCCTCGCGCTGCTGTTGGGGGAGGACGTGCGCGTAGGTGTCCGCCGTGATCGAGATCCCGGAGTGCCCGAGCGTCTCCATGATCACGCGGAGATGCACACCCTGAGCGATCATCAGCGAGGCCGCGGTGTGCCGCAGCGTGTGGAGGCCCACGCCCTCGAGCCCAGCCCGCGCGGCCACGGCGGTGAAGGCCCGGAGCGCGTTCCTGGGGTCGAGAGGCGTGCCAAACCGGCTGGGGAACACGAGGTCCTCGTCGTGCCAATCGCTGTCGGCCGTGAGCCTCTCTGCGGCTTGCCTGACCTGGTGAGCCCTCAGCTCGGTCACCAGCGGATCGGGCAAGGGGATGGTGCGGCGTGATCTCGTCGACTTCGGCTCGGTGAACACCAGCCCGCCGGCCACGCGCGAGAGCGTGCGACTCACCCGCAAGGACCCGGTCTCGAGGTCGACGTCCGACCAGCGCAGCGCGAGCGCCTCGCCCCTGCGGAGCCCGACCGCGATGGCAACCGCGTAGAGGGCATACAGGCGGTCACCATGGGCCGCGGTGAGGAAGTCCTGGGCCTGAGCGGGGGAGAGGACCGCGGCGTCTCTCCGGGCCACCCTGGGCCGCTGTACCGCTGTCGCCACGTTGCGACGGACCAGCCCGTCACGCACGGCGGCGTCGAGCGCTCGGCGCAGGACCGTGTAGATCAGGCGCACGGTGGAGTCGGACAGGCCCTCAGCCCGTTTGGCGACGATCATGGCGTCGACATCGCTGGGGGAGATCTGGTCAAGGCGAAAGGCGCCCACGGTGGGGACCAGGTGCTTGCGGGCCAGTGTCGTGTAGTTCTCGCGGGTCGTCTGCTTGATCTCCGCAGCGACCAGACCAGTCCCGATCCAGTGCTCGAGGTAGGCGGCGACTGTGCCGCGAGCGTCGGTGACGGGCGCACCGTCGGCGAGCCGCCGCTGGGCCTCGGTCAGCTTGTCGACCGCCTTGCGTCGCGTCGCTCCGTAGAGGACTCGGCGCCTGCGCTTTCCGGTGCCGTCCGGGCCCAGGTCGAGTACAGCTACCCATCGGCCGTCGCTCGCCCGGCGGTAGACCCCGCCGTCACCGTTACCGCGTCGCCTGGTCACTGACCCACATCCCTTGCCTCTCACGAGCGGGCACCTCGCGCTCGTGCTCGGTTATTGCGTAGTCGTGCCCGCTGACATTCGACGTCCTGGCAGAGGCCCGACGTCACGAGACCGACCGTGAGGACGATCGGCCGGGTCATTGGGGCCGCCGGGGCAGCGCAGGTCAGAGACCTGATCACCGATCTTGGTGGTCGGGCCTCCTGCATTGCTATTTGCACCTCGTTGGGACGCTCTGCCGTGAACCAGCCCGGCTGGGCGGGTCGTCGCGATCCAGGAACGGGTCAGGATGGCGTCCGGAGCCCAAGTCGGACGCCACTTCGGCGCCGATCACCAGGCGACTTCTTACGTCAAGGACGACACATACCGCTCGAGGTCCTCGGGTCGGATCCTGCGCAGTTTGCCGATCCGGACTGATGGCACGAGGCCCTTGGCGATGAGATCGAACATGTACGTGCGACCGACGCTGAGGCAGTCGGCGGCTTCCTCGACGGTGAGGAGCAGGCGTTGCCCCGCTCCATCCGCGGGGGCGGGGCGACGTCCTGGGTGACGACGGAGTTCAGTTGCCCCCGGATCAGGAGGCAGCTTGGTGTCACGGTCGGTGTCAATTCTGAGGACCTTGGCTTGGGCCTGGTTACGCACGCTGGCCTCCTCGCTGAGCGACGGGATGCTCCAGTTCTGCCAGCAAGTTTGGTTGTCGATGTTGCCCGGGAAGTTGCCCTGGGGATCGGAGTCGCCGGAGGTGTCCGAGCGACAAGGATCTTGGCGCCACCCACGCGGCGCCCCCCCGCATGCGGTGGCCCAAGGCGTTCGACACGCGCTCACGTCCCTTGGGCAACGCTTTGGACAACGTGTCGGCCAACTCCACCAGCCGGTATGGGACGCCCCTTCGCGTGACGCGAGCTTCAATCCGACGGGATCAGACCTGGCCCTAAACCGTGCCTCACCCTGATGGACGCCTCGCGGACCGCCAGCGGCGAGCTGGGCCTGCAGCCGGCGGGTGACGCTGGCCAGTGCGTGTTTCGCGGCGTCTTTGGGGGTGGTCGGCGGACCGGGCCGGAACCGGCCCGCGACCTGGACCGCCGGTCCTGGCGCCGCGTCCGCAGCTGTCCGCGGATCTCCTCCGGTGCGGTGTCGATCAGGGCGTGCATGGTGGTGATCGCCTGCCCGCGGGCCTTGACCGCGCCGCGGCGGGCGATCCTCACCTGCCGCACGCACTTCCACCATCTCGGTGGCCGCCTTCGGCACGGCCAGCGCGTCACCGGCCAGCACCGCCCGGGCGGCCTCCTCGGCGTCGATCGTGTCGGACTTGCCGCGCCGGCGGCGGCGTTGCCGGTTCGGCCGGTTGACCTCGACGACCTCGATGCCCTCGGCGCTTAGGTAGCGGGCCAGCCCGGCGCCCCAGCAGCCGGTGCCTTCCACCCGACCCAGGCAGGCCGCCCGAAGCTGGACAACCATTCGGACAACCGGCGGTAGCCGGCCGGCGTGGTCGCGAAGTTGGCCGAGCCCGGCACCCGGCCCAGCTCGTCGACCGCGGCGGCGACGTGGACGTCCTTGTGGAGGTCCACTCCGCCGATCACCGAACCAGGCGGCAGATCGACACGGCGATGATGGGCGGGCATCCACTCCGTCGCGCAGGTCGCGCTGGTGGCGGACAGGACATTGACGCGGCCCGAGTGGGCGCAGGCTTCTCTCAGGTCACCCCGACCAGCAACGATGCCAAGACAAGGATCCCGACACCGGCCGACAGATCACCTTCAGGACAGCGACAGCGTCAGCAAGTGTGCGGGTGAGACCGAGGCAGGATCCCTGCCCGGCACCCTGCCAGAACGGCGTCGCGGCAGCGCACGCAGTCAAATGCAAGTGTGTGCCGCCTCTCTCGTCTCGGCGGGATGGGAGCAGGCGCTGACCGTGGGGCGACTTGGGTCACCCTTGGGGATCGCTGGCTGGGCGGCTCGGGTGGGCTGGTGTCCGGTGGCGTGTCGGACGGTGATGGACGAGGTGGCCTTGATCGAGACGCCTCGACGGCGTACAAGATCATGTCACTGACTGCGCGGCAGCTGCGCCGGCCGGCCGGCTTCACGTGACGCGGCCCGGCGCGAGATGCCGGAACGCAATCACGTCGCATCGGGTGGTCACTTGCCCGGCGCAGGTACGCGGCCGCCACCCAGGGGCTGCTGCCAGCACCGTGTCCCGCCGAGCGGTGTCTGCGACCGCGGCGCCGAGACGACCGGCGTCGCCGCCGCGAGCCGCGTATGGGCCGATACAAGGGTGTGCCGCCGAATGGCCTGACAACGATCGTTGTCCCTCGGGTGCCAGACGAGTAAAAGCTGCCGAAGATCAACTTTCGCGGGCCGGAGGATGAAAATGGGGTGGCGTGCCGCCCGGTGACGTCGCCGCACTCTGGTGTGTGCGAACCCGTAGAACGAGTAGGACGCGGGAGCCTCGGGCGCACCGGATTGTTGCTGCGAGCACGTGGGTCAGTGTCCGCATAGAGAGGCTCCTCCGGGCGGTGCGTCGGGTGTCGGACCTGAGCGGATGGCGAGGAGGAGCCGATGGACACGTTAGTTGAACGGGTCGCCGGGATCGACGTCGGGAAGAAGACGTTGACCTGCTGCGTGCGAACCCCCGGCGGACGGCGGCGGGCGGGTCAGTGAGACGCGCACGTTCCGGACGATGACCCGCAGCCTGGCGCTGATGCGGGACTGGCTGGTCGAGTGCGGGGTCACCTTGGCCGGGATGGAGTCGACCTCGACCTACTGGAAGCCGGTGTTCTATGCGCTGGAGGACGACTGGGGGTGTGGCTGCTCAACGCCGCCCACATGAAGGCGGTGCCCGGCCGGAAGACCGACGTGCGGGACGCGGAGTGGATCGCACAGCTGATGGAGATGGGCCTGGTCCGCCCGTCGTTCGTGCCGCCGCCGGCGGTGCGCCGGTTGCGGAACCTGACCCGTTACCGGCTGGCGGTGATGAACGACCGGACCCGGGACGCGGCGCGGATCGAGAAGCTGCTCGAGGACGCCTCGATCAAGCTGTCCGCGGTCGCCTCGAACATCACCGGCGCCTCGGCGCGGGCGATGCTGGCCGGCTGGTCGCCGGCAACACCGACACCGCGGCGATGGCCGACCTGGCCAAGTCCAAGCTGCGCCGGAAGATCCCGGACCTGGTCGAGGCGCTGACCGGGCACTTCGACGACCACCACGCCCTGCTGGTCGCCGAGCTGCTGGCCTCCATCGACGGCGCGGAGGCCACCCTGGCCCGGCTCGATGCGGCCCTCGAGACCGAGATGGCGCCGTGGGCCGAGCAGCTCGCACTGCTGCAGACCATCCCCGGCATCGGGATCCGGGCCGCCCACACGATCATCGCCGAGACCGGCGGGGACATGTCCCGGTTCCCCACCGCCGGGGCCTGGCCTCCTGGGCCGGACTGTGTCCGGGGATGCACGAGTCGGCCGGGCACCGCAGCTCCGGGCGGCGCCGGCACGGCAACAAGTGGCTGTGCTCGGCGCTGGTCGAGGCCGCCGCACTCGGTGGCCCGATCCAAGGGCACCTACCTCGCCTCGGAGTACGCCCGGATCGCCGGGCGGCGCGGCGCCGGGCGAGCAGCCGTGGCGGTCGCGCACTCCCTGCTGGTGATCGCCTACCACGTCCTGGACCGCGCTCAGCCCTACCAAGAGCTCGGCCCGGACTACCTCACCCGCCGGCACACCGACGAGGCGCACACCCGCCGGCTGGTGCGCCAACTCGAGCACCTCGGCCACAAGGTGATCCTCGACCCCGCCGACCCGGCCGCCTGACGGCGCCCGGCACGCCGGGCCCGCTTCCTACCGGGCTCCGCCCGGTGCTGCCGCCTGCCCCCGAACGGTCATTTTCGGGTCAGTGGCAAATGATCTTGTTTGAGCCCCGCGGGCAACGTCCCCGCCGGCCGGACGTGCCAGGGCCGTCGCCGCCGTGGCTCGGCACGCTCGAAGGTTTGCCGGGCGACCTCGTCGGCGACCCAGATAGGGGTACGGTCACACTCGTCGCGGTACGAGCGCGTACGTTCGGGTGCAGGACCGCGGAGCCCGGTGGCTGGGCCGGCCCGGCCCGGGATCGATCGCCGGACGCGCCCGGACCAGCCTCGACCTGGCGTCGCCGTGGTGCTCGGCGGTCTGTCAGCAGTCGTGCTCACGGTATCGACCTGGCTCGCTGTCCAGCCCGGGGCGGAGACGGCACCGACCGGTCTGGTTCCGGTGGTTCAACGATCCGCCGCAGCCCGTCGCCGCTGTCTTCGCCGTGGTGAACCCATTCCTGCGACCGGTCCCGCTGCTCGTGGTCGCGATCGTGCTCGTTGGCATGGGTCGTTCGCGACCGCCTGGGAGCACATCCCACAGCGTCTCGAGGTGATCACGCGCCCTGGTCGTCGCCTCACCTGCTCACCTGAGCTCCCTGGCTCAGGTGCCGCAAGCGCGCAGGCGAACCAGCCCCGCCCGCTGGCGGTGATCCCCGGCCTGGACAGCCACGGTTGCCCGACCAGCCCGCACGGCGACGAATTCCCCTCCGCGCACGCCGCGGTGGTTCCGTGGCCGCGGTGTCCGCGCTGTGGCCGTGGGATGCGCTGGCCCCGAGCACGGCGTCGGTCCGGCGCTCGCCACCCTGATCGCGTGCAATCGGGTTTACATCGGCGCGCACTGGCCCCTCGAAGTGCTCGGCGGAGCCGCGATCGGCCTGCTCTCCGGGACCCTGACCTGGCTGATCGCCATGCGATGGCCGCTCGAACGCGCCGACATCATGCACAGGTAGGGGGCCCCTAGGGGGTCGCGAACGAACCTGAGCGGACCCCGAACGAACGGGCCGATCGACATCAATTGCTGGTCGGTGAAGATCCGCGAGCCAGTTGCGCAATCCACGCAGCTACCACTGGGTTAGTCGCTCGTTGATCTGGATCAACGAGTCACATTGTCAAACATCAGTGAGTGGGCGGGGTGACCGGCGTGTATGGACGGCTCCATTCGGTCGGCGGGCGTCCCCAGCGCTTGACGAACAGATCCGGCTACCGAGCGCCTCTCTCCCAAACCCCCTCTCAGCAGACCGGACGTTCTCGAAGCCGCCGCAGGGCTCGCCGGGCGATCCGGGTTACCGATGGTCTATTCCCGGCCGCCGTGAACGGCCAGTGCGTAGAAGGTCAGGACGGCGATTCCCACGTAGGTCAGTGACCAGACCGGGTAGTACGGCATCCACGCCATGGCGCTGAGACCTAACACGGCGGCGGCCACGAAACCGACCCACCGCGCGAATTGGGACCGATTGAGCAGCAGGAAGCTCGAGACGATGAGCAACACCCCCACGATCAGCCACAGCCATGCGTAGGTGTTCGGTTCGAGCCGAACACGCTGTCTTGAAGCCGGTCAGGAAGCGAGCCGTTGTAGCGGAACGCCCAGAATGCGTCGAAGACACGCATCAGACCGGCCAACCCCAACACCGACCCGGCGAAGAGAAGCCATCCGGAAACAGGCTCGCCCGATACAGCGTGCTCGTAGGAACTCGCTGGGGTTTGACTACGGCGGGTTCGTGGCCATACGCCACTCCTCTCAGAAGTGCCCAGACCGGCCCGGGCGGGTCCATCATGCCTCCGCAAGTGCTCTGATGCCGTCTCCCACAGGCCTGTACATCGTCGTGTGGATGGAGTGCGTCGTGGCGTGCTGGCCGACGACCCGACGATCGAACGCATCCCTGTGTG
>CAWBMM010000012.1:0-28664 GCA_963789855.1 uncultured Actinomycetota bacterium | reverse complement strand
GCGGTTGGGAGACAGTCGCTCGGGACCCCGCGGCGTTACAGCCCCAGAGCGGTGTGGCCGGCGAGCAGGAACTCCAGCGCCTCGGGCCCGCTGGCGACCTCGCTCCGGGTGCGGTAGGCGCCGAACGGCGCGTTCCAGAACTCACCGTCGACCGGGAGCTGGTGCGGGCCGACGTACACGTAGGGCTCCGGGATGCCGTCGTCGCCCGGGGAGAACCCGTAGTTGACCGGGCCGGCCGTGACGCCGAGGTCGAAGTGCTCCGGGAAGATCTGCGGGGCGCTGGGGTCCTCGTCGGCCAGCTCGGCCACCAAGGCGGTCAACGCCTCCTGGCCCAGCGCGAACCAGTCCGCCAGGACACCGGCGGCGTCCTCGTCGAGCGTCAGCGGCAGGTCGGGCTCGAACGGCGTCGCCGGCGGGTGCTTGGTCCACGGGAAGCCGGGCTCGGTGCCCGCGAAGGCCGCCGCCTCGGCCACCGTGGTCAGCGCGGTCGAGCGCGTCGCGCCCGAGCCGGTCACCACCAGCCGGGTCCCCTCCACCGCGAGCGCCGACCCGTCGGGCAGCTCGGGCGTTCCGAAGCCGCCCGGGCGGGCGAGCAGGGTGATCTGGCCGGTGGCCCGCTTGAGTGCGGCCGCGAGGACGTGCTCCGCGACCCGGTGCAGGGACTCTCGGGTGGCGACCAGGACCTCGGTCTGCGGGTGCTCTGTCATCATCCTGCTCCTGTCTGACGGGCGGTCGGATCGTTGCGGCCGGCTGCGACGACGCGCCGGGCCCGCAGCAGCTCGGCGACCGACCAGGCCTGGAACGGGCAGCCGGTGGCGGCGTGCGGCGCGTCGCCGTCGGCGGTCTCGCTGACCGAGCCGAGGCCGCACTCGGGCAGGTGCGCGACCAGCCCGCGCAGCAGCCCGTCGGGCAGGGAGCCGGCGCCGGCCGCCGCGTCGACGTACGGCCCGATCAGCCACGGCCACACGGTGCCCTGGTGGTAGGCCCGGTCCCGGTCGGCCGGGCCGCCCCGGTGCCGCCCGGCGTAGCCCGGGCGAGCCGGGAGCGAGGCTGCGCAGCCCGAGCGGCGTCAGCAGGGCGGGCCACCGCGTCGGCACGGCGCCGTGCGGGGACCCGCACGTGGGGCAGGGAGCAGGGCGAGCAGCTGGTTGGGGCGCAGCGCCGGGTCGGCGCCGTCCGGGCCGTCGACCACGTCGAGCAGGCCGCCGTCGGGCGCGCCGAACCGGTCCAGGACGGAGGCCCGGGCGAGCGCCTCCACCCACGAGCGTCGCTCCGGGTCGGCGCCCGGCCGCGGCTGCCAGCGCCCGGCGCGCGCCGAGCCCGTTGATCCACAGCGCGTTGAGCTCGACCGCCTTGCCGAGGCGCGGGGTGACGCCGACCCCGTCGACGCGCGCGTCCATCCAGGTCAGCGCGACCCCTGGCCGCCCTGGCGTCAGCAGCCCGTCGGCCGGGTCGACCCGGATGCCGTACCGGGTGCCGGAGGTGCGCCGCGACGATGCCGTCGAGCGGCCGGGAGCAGCTCGGCGGCGAGGTCGTTGTCGCCGGTGGCGGCCACGTGCCGGTCGACCGCGTGCAGGAACCACAGCGTCGCGTCGGCGGTGTTGTACTCGATGCTCCCGGTGTCGGCGGTGTTGGCCAGCATGCCCTCCGACAGCGTCGCGGCGTAGCGCGCGCAGCAGCTCCCGCCCCTCGTCGGCGCGGCCGGTGGCGAGGAACAGCCCCTCGTACGACGTCATCGTGTCCCGCGACCAGGCGCCGAACCACGGGTAGCCGGCCACCACGTCGGGCGGCCGCGGTGCGACGATGAACGCGTCGGCGGCCAGCACCAGGGCGGGCGTCCACCTCGTCGCCCGGCGGCGCTGCGGCGACCAGGGCCCGGCGCCGGCCCGGGCCGCGGCGACGACCGCCACGGCCGGCGGCGGCTCGGTCGCCAGGTCGCCGGCCCAGCCGGACCTCGAGCACGTCTGCCCGGCTCGAGCTCGGCCGCGAACGCGCCCGACCCGCACAGGTCCTCGTCCGCGGCGAGCCCGCGGGCCGCCTCCTCGCGGTGGTGCACGCCGGGTACCACTCGGCACCGCCGCGCCAGCCCGGCCCGGGGAGCCGGTACGCGTCCTCGACGACCACGCCGCCGGCGACGGCGCCACCGCAGGCGCCGTCCCCGGCGTGCCGCTCGCCGTGCACGTCGCGCCAGGTGCACAGCGCGTCAGGGCCAGCGGTCACCGGGCCGCCGGCCAGCAGCCGGTGTAGACCGCCAGCGACGGGCGCCCGTGGCGCATGGCCAGCTCCCGCTCGAGCACCACGTCGCCGACCCGCCAGCGCCACCGCGGCAGCCCGTCGACCAGCTCGAAGCGCTCCAGCAGCTCGTGCCCGCGGGGCTGACACGCGCCGGAGGCCCACTCGTGGGTGGCCAGCCGACCCGGTGCGCCGGACGGCAGCGTGACCACGGGTCGAGGGCGACCAGCCCCAGCGTCGCGGCGCGCCGGCGTGTCGCCGGCGACCACCAGCAGCCCGTGGTAGCGGCGGGTGCGCAGCCCGCTCACGTGCCCATGGCGTAGCCGCCGCGCCGTCGGCGACCAGCCACTCCCGGTCGGCCCCCTGCTCCAGCCGACCACAGATGCCGGGCCCGAAGACGACCGGCAGCGGGGTGACCACCACCGCAGTCTTGCGAGTTCTCCTGTCGTGACGCCACCGTTCCGGGCCAGACTGCCTGCCATGACCACCACGAGCCGGCACCGGCGCCGAGCGCGCCCGGCTCGCCGAGGCCGACGCCGGCGCGCGGCCTGGCGGGCCTGGGGGCCCTACCTGTCCGAGCGCGCCTGGGGCACGGTCCGCGAGGACTACAGCGAGCACGGCACGGCCTGGGACTACTTCCCGCACGACCACGCCCGGTCCCGCGCCTACCGGTGGAACGAGGACGGCCTGGCCGGCTCTGCGACGAGCAGCAGACTTCTGCTTCGCGCTGGCGCTGTGGAACGGCGAGGACCCGATCCTCAAGGAGCGGATCTTCGGCCTCGGCCGGCCCGGAGGGCAACCACGGCGAGGACGCCAAGGAGTACTGGTGGTACCTGGACTCCACCCCGACCCACTCCTGGATGCGCTGGCGCTACCACTACCCGCAGACGCGAGTTCCCGTACGGCGACCTGGTCGCGGAGAACGCCCGCCGCGGGCAGGACCGAGCCCGAGTACGAGCTGGTCGACACCGGCATCTTCGACGACGACCGGTACTGGGCGGTCACCGTCGACTACGCCAAGGCGGCGCCCGACGCGACCTGTGCGTGACGGTCACGCGTGGACGAACCGCGGACCGGACGACGGCGACGCTGCACGTGCTGCCCACCCTGTGGTTCCGCAACACCTGGGCCTGGGGCCTGCCCGGCCGCGACGCCGTGCCGCGCGATCTCGGCGACGGGCGGCGCCCGGCGTCGCCGAGCACCCGGCGACCGGCCAGCTGGTCCTGGCCGGCGACGGCTCGCCCGGCCGCTGCTGTTCTGCGACAACGAGACCAACGCCGAGCGCTCTGTGCGGCGTGGCCGGACCGGTCGCGCGTACCCGAAGGACGGCATCAACGACCACGTCGTGCGACGGCGGCCGACCGGTCAACCCGGACCGGACCGGCACCAAGGCCGCGCTGCACTACACGCTCGACGTGCCCGGCCGGCGGGCACGCGCCGAGATCCGGCTCCGGCTGGCCTCAGGCGACGACGCCGGCCGACGCCGCTGCGGACCTGCTCGGCCGCCGGCATTCGACGACGTGATGGCTGCACCGGCGCGCCGAGGCCGACGAGTTCTTCGCCGCGCTGACCCCGGCCGGCCACCGCCGACGAGGCGATGGTGCTGCGGCAGGCGCGTCGCCGGGCTGATGTGGGGCAAGCAGTTCTACCACTTCGACGTCGACCGCTGGCTCGCCGGCGACCCGGCCGGCCCGCCGCCGCCGGCCGGCCGGCGGCACGGCCGCAACGCCGCTGGCGGCACATGAACAACGCTCGACGTCATCTCCATGCCCGACCCGTGGGAGTACCCGTGGTTCGCCGCCTGGGACCTGGCGTTCCACTGCGTGCCGATCGCCCGCGTCGACCCGGCGTTCGCCAAGGAGCAGCTGCTGCTGCTGCTGCGCGAGTGGTACATGCACCCCAACGGGCAGATCCCGGCGTACGAGTGGGCCTTCGGCGACGTGAACCCGCCGGTGCACGCGCTGGGCGGCGCTGCGGGTCTTCGAGATCGACGGCGTCGCGCGACTACGACTTCCTGGCCAGGGTGTTCCACAAGCTGCTGCTCAACTTCACCTGGTGGGTCAACCGCAAGGACACCGGCGGCAACAACGTCTTCGAGGGCGGCTTCCTCGGGCTGGACAACGTCGGCCCGTTCGACCGCTCGGCCGCGCTGCCGGTGGCCGGCGTGCTCGAGCAGAGCGACGGCACGGCGTGGATGGCGATGTACGCGCTCAACCTGCTGGAGATGGCGCTCGTCCTGGCCGAGCACGACCGCGCCTACGAGGACCTCGCGACCAAGTTCTTCGAGCACTTCGCCTACATCGCCGAGGCGCATAGCCGAACAGGGCCTGTGGGACGAGCGAGGACGCCTTCTTCTACGACGTGCTCCGCCTCGCCGACGGGTCGACGATGCCGCTGCAGGTCCGCTCGGTGGTCGGGCCTGCTCCCGCTGGCCGCGACCACGACCCTGGGCTCGCGGACCCTGGAGCGCGCTGCCCGACTTCGCCGACCCGGCTCGCGCTGGTTCCTGCGAGCACCAGCCCGAGTACGCCGATGTCGTCGGCGAGACCCACGTCCGGGACGGCCAGCAGCAGCGGCTGCTGTCCGTGGTCGGACCGCGAGCAGCTGGTCCGGATCCTCGCCCCGATGCTCGACGAGGACGAGTTCCTGTCCCCGTACGGCCTGCGGGCGCTGTCCCGGCGCGCACCGCGACCAGCCGTTCACGGTCGACCTCGGCGGGCAGCGACGTTCACCGTCGACTACGAGCCGGGCGAGTCGCGCAGCGGGCTGTTCGGCGGCAACTCCAACTGGCGCGGGCCGGTCTGGTTCCCGGTCAACTACCTGCTGATCGAGGCGCTGCGGCGGTACGCCGGCTTCTTCGGCGACGACCTGCTCGTCGAGTACCCGACCGGGTCGGGCAGCAAGCTGACCCTCGCCGAGGTCGCCGACGACCTCGCCGGCCGGCTGGTCAGCCTCTTCCCGCCGGACGCGGACGGCCGGCGGCCGGTCTTCGGCGACGACGAGCTGTTCCAGACCGACCCGGCGCTGGCGCGACCAGGTGCCGTTCCACGAGTACTTCCACGGCGACACCGGCGCCGGGCCTCGGCGCCTCGCACCAGACCGGCTGGACCGCCCTGGTCGCCGACCTGATCGTGCGCCGTGGGGAGTCGCCGGCTGACGGAACGTCGATCAGGTGTCGAGCAGCTGCTCGCGCAGGATGTCGGCGTGCCCGCAGTGCTGGGCGAGCTCGCGCAGCACGTGGAGGTACACCCAGCGCAGCGGCAGCGGACCCCGGCGGTTGCCCCGGAGCAGGTCGTCGAGCCCCAGCGGAGCCGTCGCGCGTCGGGATGCCTCGCACGCCTCGCGGTGCGCTCGCTGGATGCTGACGATCGTGTCGTCGTCGGTGAGGACGAACGACTCGTCCGGGGTCGCGGGGATGCCGATCTCCGCGCGCGACCGGCAGGTGACGGCTTCGTCGAACCAGACCTTCTCGACGAAGGTCGCGTGCTTCACCAGGCCCAGCAGGGTCGTCCGGGACGGCACCAGGGACCGCCGGGCCTGCTCCTCGGAGAGCCCGTCCAGGCAGCCGGTCAAGGTTGCCCGGTGCTCATCGAGGAACACCTCGAGCTGCTCCCGGGCCGGCCGGTCGATGACGTCCTCGGCGAACGTCGACGGCAGCGAAGACATCACGGCAGCATCGCAGAGAACCGCCGTGGGACCGAACTGGACCGGCTGGCGTGCCGGAAACGCCGCTGCCAGCCGGTCCACTTCGGCCTGGGCCCGCGCTACGCCGGCGTGGAGATGTTGACCAGCCAGGGGATGCCGAACCGGTCGAGGCACATCCCGAACTCGTCGCCCCACATCTGCTTCTCCAGCGGGACCGACACGGTGCCGCCGTCGGAGAGCTTGGCCCAGTAGCCGCGCAGCTCGTCGACGTCGTCCCCGCTCAGGCTCACCGAGATGTTGTTGCCGGCGTCGCGCTCCATGCCCGGCGGGTTGTCGGCGGCCATCAGCGTGAAGCCGCTGCTGGTCTCGAGCTGGCCGTGCATGACCTTGCCGGCCTCCGGGGCGGCGGGGTCGCCGTACTCCCCGTAGGTGGACACGACGGCCGTGCCACCGAACACGCCCTCGTAGAACTCGAGCGCCTGACGCGCGTTGCCGGAGAAGTTCAGGTAGGGGTTGAGCCGAGCGGCCACCGGATGCTCCCTTGGTCGTGGAGGCAACCGAGTCTGGCAGTCCCGGCGGGCGGCGACAACGGTGCGCGCACCGACCCGCCGCATCAGCCGGCCGCCGCGTAGTGGTCGTCGAGCCGACGGCAGACCGCGGCGCGACCCTGGTGCAGCAGTGCGCGCACCTGCTCCGGCTGCTGGCGCACCAGCGCACAGATCTCGGGGACGTCGCAACCGGCGACGTCCCGCAGGCCGACCACCACCCGCTGCTGGACCGGCAGCCCGTCGATGGCCGTCCGCAGCACGGCTCCCACCCCCTGACCCGGCGGCCGGCCGTCCTCCAGGGCCGGCCAGACGACCGGTGGCACCGCCCAGTGCCCGGGCCACTGCGGGTCCTCCGGTGGCAGGAAGCGCGCCGGGTCGACGGCGGGCGGGTGACGCATCCGGCCGCTCGGCAGTCACGGCCGGCAGCCCGGCTGCGTCGAGCATCAGCTCGCAGACCCGGGCCAGCAGCCGGGGCGGCGGGCCGGAACGACCTCACCTCGGCGAGCAGCCGCAGCCAGGTCTGCCGGACAAGCTCCTCGGCGCGGCGCCGGTCACCGGTCAGCACCATCGCGGTACGCAGCAGCGAAGGCGACCAGACCGCCACAAGCTGCGCGAAGGCGGACGCGTCGCCGGCGCGGACGGCGTCGAGCAACGCCTCGTGGCTCTCGACCGGTCGCTGCTGCCCGGGTCCGTCGAGCGACGCCGGTGCGGGATCGGTCACGTCAGCCACGGGCCACACGCTAGGCCGGCACAGGTCGGGCGGGCGGCTGCGGACGGCGTACCGGCCCGAACTCACCCGGGTGAGCCGATCGTCGGTAGAGGTGGACGGGAAGCGGCGCAACCGGTAAGCCTGAGGACTGGTCCTGCCGACCGAACGTTCTTCCCGTGGGAGTGAGGGTTGCCCCAGACCCCGGCACCCGACCGACCGACGGCGCCGCCGCGGCCGCTGCTGGCGACCAAGGTGCACCCGCCGCAGAGCCGGCGACGGCTGGTCGACCGCGAGGCGCTGGTCGATCGGCTGGTCCTCGGGATGCCCGGCCGGCTCACCGTGGTCAGCGCCCCTGCCGGCTGGGGCAAGACCAGCCTGGTGCTGCAGTGGCGGCACCGCACGGCGGGCAGCCGGCGCTTCGGCTGGGTCTCGCTCGACGAGGACGACGGCGACCCGGTGCGGTTCTGGGCGTACGTCGTGGAGGCGCTCGCGGCGATGTTCCCGGCGGTGACCGACGAGGCCCGGCGGCTCACGGACGGCCGACGCACGGACGTCCGCCGCGCCCTGGTGCCAGCTCTGGTCAACGCGGTGCAAGGTGCTGAGCCCCCGGGCGTGCTCGTGCTGGACGACTTCCACGCGCTGCAGTCGCCCGTGGTCGAGGACCAGGTGGCCTTCCTCGTCGACCACCTGCCGGCGTCCCTGCACCTGGCGATAGCGACCCGGTCGCAGCCCACGATGCTGCCGCTGGCCCGGCTGCGGGCCGACGGCCAGCTCACCGAGCTGCGGGCGGCCGACCTGCGCTTCTCGCCCGCCGAGACCGGGGAGCTGCTCACCGACGTGCTGGGGCTGCGGCTGGCGGCGGCCGACGTCGCGACCCTGCAACGCCGGACGGAGGGGTGGGCTGCGGCCCTGCACCTCGCGGCTCTGTCGCTGCGCACCCGGCGCAACCCCGGCGCGGCCATCGACGGCTTCAGCGGCGAGCACGACCACCTGGTGCAGTACCTCGGGTCGGAGGTGCTCGGCGGGCTGGACCCCGACCTGCGGGCGTGGCTCACGCAGACCTGCGTGCTCGACCGGTTCAGCGCCCCGCTGTGCGACGCCGTGACCGGACGCAGCGACTCCATGCAGCTGCTGCGGAGGGCGGAGCGGGCGAACCTGTTCGTTCTCTCCCTCGACGACCGCCGGGAGTGGTTCCGCTACCACCACCTGTTCGCCGAGGTGCTGCGGCGCGATCTGGAGCGCGAGGACGTCTCGGTGGTCCGGGCGCTGCACCGGCGGGCCAGCAGCTGGTACGCCGCCCACGACTCCCCCACCGATGCCGTCCGGCACTCCCTGCAGGCCGGCGACGTCGACACCGCCCACCGGCTGGTCGGCAGGCACTGGAACCATGAGTACAACGTCGGCCGGCGCACCACGGTGAACTCCTGGCTGGACGCCCTCGGTGAGCAGCGCGTGCGCCGCGACCCGTGGCTCTCGGCCGCCCGGGTTCTTATCTGGGCCGACGAGGGCCGGCTCGAGGAGCTCGACGCGTGGCTCGAGGTCGACCCGACCGTCGACGGCTACCCCTACGCGGTGCTGAGGGCGTTGCACCGGTTCAAGTCCGGCGACCTCGGCCGGGCCCGCACGGAGCTGGACCGGGCCCAGCTGCTGCGCTCGGAGAGCGAGCCGTTCTGGCCGACGGTGGAGCACTGCGTGCGCGGCACGACGGCGTACTGGTCCGGGGACCGGGCGGCGGCCCGCGCCTCGCTGGCCGCGGCAGCCACCCTGGCCCGGTCCTACGACAACGTCGCCGGCCTCACCTACGCCACCGGCTACCTGGCGATAGCCGCGCTCGACGAGGACGACGACGCGACGGCCCGTCGCCGGGTCGAGCAGGTGGTCGAGCACACCCACCCGGCGGGGGACCTCGCGGCCCACTTCGTGGTGGCCCTGCCGCTGCTCGCGCACGGGCAGCTGCTGGCGCGCGAGGGCCGGCTCGAGGCGTCCGGGGGGTGCTGGAACGGGCCGTCGCCTCGGCCCGCGGTGGCGCCGGCCGACTCGAGCGGGTCGCGACCGCGGTCGCGCTGGCCAGGGTCCTCGACCGGCTGGGTCAGCGGGAGGCCGCGGGCCGGCTGCTCGCCGAGGCCGCCGCGCTGCTGCGGTTGTCGCCCGACCCGGGGCTGGCCGTGGCGCTGGTCGCCGACGAGCCGTCGGCGCCGCGCGCCAGGTGCCCGACCGGGACGAGACGCTGACCGCGCGGGAGGCGGCGGTGCTCCGGCTGCTGCCGAGCCAGCTCACCCTCCGCGAGATCGCCGAGGAGCTCTACGTCTCGCACAACACGGTGAAGACGCACTCGCGCACCCTCTACCGCAAGCTGGACGTGTCGACCCGGGACGAGGCGGTGGCCACCGCCCGGTCGAGCGGACTGCTGTAGGGCATGCGGCAGGCGGGTGCGCGTAACGACGGTGGCACCGCGACGACTGGTCGCGCATGAGGGTGGCGACGCAGGCCCGCCGGCCGGTGCCGGTCCATGTCCGGCTGCTGGCACTCCCCGTCGTGGCACTGGTCGTGCTTGCCGGCCTCTGGGTGACGGGTGGCCTGCTCACCGACGACGCCCGTGCCGCCAAGATGCTCACCGGCGGCTGGCTGCTTGCGACGGGCGCGCTCGCCGTGGCGATCGGGCTGGGCCGGCGGGCCCTCGCCGTCCCCGTGCTGCTCAGCTGGCTGGTGACGGCCGTGGTCGCCGGCGGTTTCCTGCTGGTGACGAGCACCGTGGACAGGGTCGTCGACGAGGCCGTGGTGTCGGCGCCGGTGCCGGGCGCGACGACGGAGGCGCCGACCGGGGACGCCGCGTCGCTGCTGGGCCGGGGGCGGTTTCGCTCGGATGCGCACACCACCCGTGGCGTCGCGGCGCTGCTGCGGGTGCCCGGCGGGCGCACCGTGCTCACCCTGACCAGGTTCGCGACCCGGCCGGGGCCGGACCTGCGCGTCTACCTGGTGCCGCGGGGCGCGGAGGTGGGCCACGGCCTCGACCTCGGCCGGCTGCGGGGCAACAAGGGCGACCAGCAGTACGACGTCCCGCCCGGCGCGCCGCGCGGAGCGGTCGTGGTCTGGTGCCGGGCGTTCAGCGTGGCCTTCGGGCACGCGCCACTGCGACCGGCCGAGCCGGCACCCGGCCGGTCTGATATCGGGGGGACGACGGCGTCCCCTACCCTGGAGCGGCATGGAGCATCTCGGGATCCTCGCGCACAGCACCGAAGGCGCGGCGCTGTGCCTGCGGGCCTTCTGCCAGGAGGGGTTCCGTGCGCTCGGGCCGCACGACCACCCGGACGTCACGCTCGACTGCATCGCGCTGGCCCGCAGCATGCCCGCGTGGGACAGCGGCGCCACCGACGAGATCCGGGCCACCCTCGCGGTCAGCGTGGTCCGGCTGGCCGCCGCGGACGCGACCTTCTTCGTCTGCCCGGACAACACGGCGCACGAGGCCCTCGAGCGGCCGGGTGCTGATCTCGCCCTGCCGGGCCTGCACATCGCCGAGGTGGTCGCCGAGCAGGCGGAGCGGGACGGGCGGCGCCGGGTCGGCGTGCTGGGCACGCGCTACCTGATGGACGGCCCGGTCTACCGCCGCGCCCTGACGGGTCGAGGGATCGCTGCGGAGGTGCCGGAGCCGGACGACCGGGCCGTCGTCAACCGCATCATCTTCGACGAGCTGGTGAACGGCGTGCTCACCGACGCATCGCGCCAGGTCTTCCGCCGGGTCATCGCGCTCGCTGGCGGCCCGCGGGTGCGACGCGGTCGCCCTGGTGTGCACCGAGATCCCCCTCCTGGTGACCCCGGAGGCGTCGTCGTTGCCGACCCTGGACTCGACCCGGCTGCTGGCCCGGGCCGCCTTCGAGGTGGCCGTCGGCGACCGCCCGTTCCCGACCTGGCGCGGCGGGCCGGTCGGCGCCTGAGCCGCCGGGGCGCGCCGGCGTCAAGGGCCGTCAGTCGGCGACCGGCTTGTCCTGGGTGGCGGTGCGGGCCTGCGGGACGGCGAGGGGGGGTTCGGCCTGGAAGGCGGCGACGGCGTCGGACAGCGAGGCGAAGTGGCGGTTGTCCGGGATCCGCTTGCGGAGCCCGTAGTGCTCGAGGGTGTGCAGCAGGCCGGTGTCGGCGCGGGCGACCGCGAAGGTGATCTGCCGGGCCTGCAGGTAGTCCAGCAGGCCGGCGAGCGCGACCCCGGCGGAGTAGTCGACGTCGTCGATCGAGCCGGCGTCCAGGACGACCCAGCGGACCGGGTCGGGGGCGTGCTCGACCAGGCCCTGCACGTCGTCGACGAACTGGTTGACGTTGGCGTAGAACAGCTCGGCGTCGTAGCGGAACACGATCAGGCCGGGGGCGGACTGGTGGCCGGGCTCGGCCGATACGTAGGACTGCACGCCGTCGGTGGAGACGCCGACCACGAAGTCCTGCGGCCGGTACTGCCGGCGGATGATCTCCAGGATGGACAGCACGATCGCCAGGATGATGCCCTGCTCGACACCGACGGCGAACACCACGGTGCCGGTGATCGCGGCGATCCAGAACTCGCTGGGCCGGCGGCGGTAGATCTTCTTCAGCCCGGCGACGTCGATCAGGCTGATCCCGATCAGGAACACGATCGCGGCGAGCACCGCGTTCGGCATGTTCTTGAGGATGGCGGTGAAGAACACCGTGACCAGCAGCGCGACCCCGGACATGGTCAGGTTGGCCAGCTGGGTGCGGCCCTTCTGGGAGTCCAGGATCTGGGTCTTGGTGGGGCTGCCGTTGACCACGAAGGTGCCGGACAGGCCGGCGGCGAGGTTGGCCCCCGCGAGCCCGACGATGTCGCGGTTGATGTCGGCCCGGTCGCCGTGCTTGGCCGCGAAGCTGCGGGAGGTCGCCGCGCTCTGGGCGATGATCAGGATGAAGCAGGAGAACGCCACCGCCAGCACGTCGGGCACATCGGACCAGGTGATGCCCGCCGGCAGCCCGATCGGCGGGAACCCGCCGGTCACCGCGCCGACCACCGACACCCCGTGGGCGGCGGCGTCGGTCACCGCGGACACGACGATCAGGGACAGCACCGCCACGATCGCGCCGGGCACCTTGGGCAGGAACCGTTCGAAGCCCTTGATGATCACGATGGTGGCCACCGCGAACGCGAAGGTGGCCCAGGAGATGTCGGGCAGCTCCTGGATCCAGCCCACTGCTGCTGGAACCAGTTCCCGCTGCCCTTCGGCACCCCCAGCATGCCGGGGATCTGCCCGGACGCCACCGACACCCCGACCCCGGTGAGGAACCCGATCAGCACCGACGCGGACAGGAAGTCACCCAGGAACCCCAGCCGCAGCAGCCGCGCCAGCACCAGCATCGCCCCGCAGACCAGCGCGGTCAGGCTGCAGAACGCCACCCACTCCGCCGAGTCCGGGGTCAGCCCGGAAATCGACAGGCTGGCCAGCCCGGCCGACATGATCGCCGCGGTGGCCGAGTCCGCGCCGACCACCAGCAGCTTGGAGGCACCCAGCAGCGCGAACAGGACCGTCGGGAAGATGATCGTGTACAGGCCGGTCACGATCGGGGTCTGCGCGATCGAGGTGTAGCCCATGCACTCCGGGATCGCCACCGCCGCCAACGTCACACCCGCCACCACATCCGTGGACAGCCAGGCACGCCGGTAGCCGCGCAACGACACAGGGATGAAGGGGATCGACATGTCTCGGTGGCCACCCGCCGGCAGTTCGTCAACTGGTCTCGATCGAAGGGAACCAGCCGCGGTCCGGTGTCGCCTCACCCGCAGCGAGCGAACAACGGCCTCTCCCGCGCTCGACGGCGGTGGCCTGGGATGACAGGCTCGCCCCCGTGGGCCGACTCGACGAGGTTGATCTGAGGCTCAAGCTCTCCCGCAGGGAGGAGGCCGAGCAGCTCGCGGAGCAGCAGGCGCGGCTGCTCCGGCTGCGCCTCACGCTCGGCGGGCAGGTCGGCGACGGCACCATCGGGCCGCCGCTGTGCGTCGTCTTCGAGGGCTGGGACGCGTCCGGCAAGGGCGGCGCCATCAAGCGGCTGGTCGACCACCTCGACCCGCGACACGTCCGCGTCTCGCAGTTCGCGGCACCGACGTACGACGAGAAGCGGCACCACTTCCTGTGGCGGTTCTGGCCGGTTCTGCCCGGTTGGGGCGGCATGGCGGTGCTCGACCGGTCCTGGTACGGCCGGGTCCTCGTCGAGCGGGTGGAGAAGTTCGCGACCAAGGAGCAGTGGCAGCGGGCCTACGACGAGATCGTCGGCTTCGAGACGACGCTCGTCAACGAGGGCATGATCCTGGTGAAGTTCTGGATGCACCTCTCCCCTGAGGAGCAGCTGCGCCGGTTCGAGCGGCGTACCCACGACCCGATGAAGCGCTGGAAGCTCACCGACGAGGACTGGCGCAACCGGGAGAAGCACGACAAGTACGTCGCCGCGGTCGAGGACATGCTCGCGCGCACCGACCACCCGGCCGCGCCGTGGCACGTCGTCCCCGGCGAGGACAAGCGCTACGGGCGGGTCGAGGTCGTGCGCAAGGTGTGCGAGGCCATCGAGTCCGCGCAGGCCACCGGCTTCACGAAGCAGTAGCCGGCGGGCCGGGTCGCAGCCTCAGCCGGCTAAGGCATCCCGGCCGAGCGCCTAAGGCTCCGGACGGCACGGTCGGCGCGATCTCCAGATGCCCGGCGCGCTGCCGGCGCGCACCGTCGAGGTGTCCAGACCTCGGAGAACGGAGAACGTCATGAACACCACCACGACCACCAGCCGGGCCCTCGTCGCCGCGGCTGCTCTTGCCTTTCCGCGTGCTGGCCGCGACGACGGCCGCGGCCCAGGCCGGACCGGACGACCCGTCCAAGGCCCTCGTGGAGCACCGCGAGTCACAGCTTGCCCAGGCCGACGGCCAACGGGCCGCGCAGGCGAGCCGGCAGCAGTCCTACGTCGATGGGCTGGAGCGGGCCGCGGCTGCCGACGACACTGCCGCGCGGGCGGCTCGAGCCGCGTACGCAGCGCAGCAGCGTTCCTACCAGGAGCACGTCGCTGCCGCCGCACGAGGCGTCGTCGGCGACAACGCGACCAGGGCACAGTCGGCCTCCGGCGGGACCTCCAGCGACACCGGGGACGGCGTCTCGGTCTCCGTCGCAGCTCTGCTGGCGCTGGGCGGTCTGGCCGTCGGCGCCGGCGCCACCCTCGCGTCCCGACGCCTGCCGACCGCGTCCAACCGGCGGGTGGCCGTCTGACGGCGGGTCCGGCGCCGGGGCGGTCGGGTGTGTCAGGTCTGCTCGGGCACCATCTCGATCGCCCCGGCCGGGCACTCCACCGCGCACAGCCCGCAGCCCTTGCAGTAGTCGAGGTCGACGCTGAAGCCGTTGCCCGGCCCCAGCTTGGTGATGGCGTTGTCCGGGCAGACGCCGAAGCAGTTGTCGCACTCGAAGCAGTTGCCGCAGGACAGGCAGCGGCGGGCCTCGTACAGCGCCGTCTCGGGCGTGAGGCCGCTGACCACCTCGTCGAACCCGTCGGTACGGCGGGCCGCCGCGAGCCGGTCGCGCACGGCGTGCGGAGCCTCGGAGTAGTACCAGGTGTTCAACCGGGCGAAGTCGGCCTCCGGGGCGGTCGGCTCGGGAGCCCACGTCGTCGCCCGCAGCCAGGCGTCGATGTTGCGCGCCGCCCGGGTGCCGTGCCCGACGCCCGAGGTCACCGTGCGCGCACCGGCGACCATGTCGCCGCCTGCGAACACGCCCGGCCGGCCGGTCATCATCGCCTCGTCGACGACGACGACGCCGTCCTCGACATCGATCGACGGTGCGCCGGACACCAGCTCGAGGTCGGACTCCTGCCCGAGGGCGAGCACCACGGCGTCGGACTCCAGCTCCTCGACCTCACCGGTCGGCTGCGGGAACCCGGTCTCGTCCAGCTCCATCCGCTCGACCAGGATGCGGTCGGCGTCGACGTGCTTGATCGTGGACAGCCAGCGCAGCATGACGCCTTCCTCGACGGCCTCCTCGACCTCGGAGTCCTCGGCCGGCATCCGGTCCCGGGTGCGCCGGTAGACGATGACGGCCTCGGTCGCACCGAGCCGCTTGGCGGTGCGCGCGGCGTCGATCGCGGTGTTGCCACCGCCGTAGACGACGACGCGGCGGCCGAGCAGCGGGGCGTTCGCGTCCTCGACGTCGTGCAGCAGCTTGACCGCGTCCAGGATCCGCGCGGTGTCGGCGGCCGGGAGGTAGGCCCGGCGCCCGGTCTGCGCGCCGACGGCCAGCAGCGCGGCGTCGAAGCCGCCCTCGGTCATCGCGGCCTCGATGTCCGGCACCGTGGTGCCGAGCTCGAGGCGGACGCCCATCGCCACGATCCGGTCGATCTCGGCGTCCAGCACCTCCCGCGGCAGCCGGTAGCGCGGGATGCCGTAGCGCATCATCCCGCCCGGCCGGTCGCCGGTGTCGCGCAGCGTGACGTCGTGCCCGAGCAGTCGCAGGTGGTACGCCGCGGCCAGGCCGCACGGCCCGGCGCCGACGACCAGCACGGACCTCCCGCTGGCCGGCGCGCACTCCGGCACCGCCCAGCCCTCGGCCAGCGCCAGGTCGCCGAGGAAGCGCTCGACCGAGTTGATGCCGACCGCCTCGTCCAGCTGAGCGCGGTTGCAGGCCGTCTGGCACGGGTGGTAGCAGACCCGGCCCATCACGGCCGGGAACGGGTTCTCCGCCATGATCGCCCGCCAGGCGGCCTCGTAGGAGCCGTCCTCGGCGGTGTACAGCCACTTCTGCACGGGCTCCCCCGCCGGGCAGGCGGTGGCGCACGGCGGCTGCAGGTCGACGTACAGCGGGCGCTGCACCCGCCACGAACCGGTGTGGTTGGCCAGGCTCGAGGCCGGCTCGAGCGAGATGGCGAACGGCAGGTCGCTCATGCGGCACCTTCTGGTGGGTCGAGCAGCCCGTACCGGGCGATCGTCCGGTCGGCCTGCTCCTGGATCCGGTCGATGACGTCGTCGCGCCGGACGGGGGCGAACAGGTGGGCGAAGCGCTTCTGCGCCTTCAGGTAGCCCTCGACGGGCTCGTGCCGCCGGATCGGGGTCGCCGCGACGACCTCGCCGTGCTCGGCCTCGAAGACCGGGAACAGCCCGCTCTGGGTCGCCTGCCGCGCGAGCCGGACGGCCGAGTCGGAGGCGGTGCCCCAGCCGAGCGGGCACGGCACCAGCACGTGCAGGTAGCGCGCGCCGTGCATCGTCATCGCCTTCTCGACCTTTGCCTCGAGGTCCCGCAGGTCCGCGACGGTGGCGGTGGCGACGTACGGGATGTCGTGCGCCATCGCGATCCGCGCCGCGTCCTTGCCGTGCCCGAAGTCGTTGCCGGGGTCGGGCCCGACGGCCTGGGTCGTCGAGGTGCGGGCGGCGGCCGGGGTCGCGCCGGAGCGCTGGACGCCGGTGTTCATGTAGGCCTGGTTGTCGTAGCAGACGTAGAGCACGTCGTCGTTGCGCTCGAACATGCCGGACAGGCACGCGAAGCCGATGTCGACCGTGCCGCCGTCGCCGCCCTGGGCGACCACCCGGATGTCGTCCCGACCCTGCGCCCGCAACGCCGCGGCGACACCCGATGCGACGGCCGGCGCGTTGCCGAACAGCGAGTGCAGCCACGGCACCTGCCAGGACGACTCGGGGTACGGCGTGGAGAAGACCTCGAGGCAGCCGGTGGCGTTGACGGTGACCAGCCGGCCGTTCGTCGCGCGCATCGCGGCGTCGAGCACGAACCGCGCGCCGAGCGCCTCCCCGCAGCCCTGGCAGGCCCGGTGACCGGAGGTGATGGCGTTGGGCCGGCCCAGGTCGGACTGCACCGAGCGCTGGTCCTCGGCCAGCAGCCGGTTGCCGACCGCGAAGCTGCCGACTTGGTAGAACTTGACGGGGACGGGTGTCATGGCCGCGACTCCTGCAGGTCCGGAAGGCCGGCGCCGGGCCGGGCCAGCTCGTGGTCGACGGCGTCGTGGTCGAGCTCCAGGAAGGTCAGCTCGCCCAGCTCGCCACGGGCGGCGGCGTCCAGCATGTCGTGCAGGGCCGCCTTGGTGATGGGCCGGCCGCCGAGCCCCGCGACGACGGTGACGATCTCGACAGCCCGGCCGGCCAGCGCCCGCCGTACGTCGGCGGTGACGACGCCACCGTTGCCGACCGCGAACGCGCGCTCGAGGACGACGACCCGGCGCGCACCGGACAGCGCGTCCCGCAGCTCCTCGTCGGGGAACGGCCGGAAGCTGGTGACCCCGAGGACGCCCTCGTCCTGGCCGCGGTCGCGCCGCTCGTCGACGACGTCCGCGAGGGTCCCGAGGACGGAGCCGAGCGCGACGACGACGGTGCCGGCGTCGGCGCAGCGGTAGGGCCGGACGAGGCGGGCGGCGGGCCGGCCGAAGACCGCCTCGAACTCCTCGGCGATGGCGGGGATGAGGGTCAGCGCCTGGCGGTGCCGCAGGTGCGCCAGGTAGCGCACCTCGGTGAAGGCCTCCGGGCCCACCATGGTGCCGATGGTGACCGGGTGGTCCGGGTCGAGCCGCTGCTGTGGTCGCAGCGGCGGCAGGAACAGGTCGACCTGGTCCTGCTCGGGGACGTCGACCTCCTCGAAGGCGTGCGTGAGGACGAAGCCGTCCATGCAGACCATCACCGGGAGCGACAGCGCCTCGGCGAGCCGGAACGCCTGCACGTGCAGGTCGGCCGCCTCCTGGTTGTCCGCCGCGTAGAGCTGCAGCCAGCCGCAGTCGCGCAGCGCCATCGCGTCGCTGTGGTCGTTCCAGATGTTGATCGGCGCACCGATGGCGCGGTTGGCCACCGTCATGACGATCGGCAGCTCCATGCCCGAGGCGTTGAAGACCGCCTCGGTCATGTAGAGCAGGCCCTGGCTGGCGGTGGCGGTGTAGGCACGCGCGCCGGTGGCGGAGGCGCCGATGACCATCGACATCGCCGCGAACTCGGACTCCACGTTGGAGTACTCGCACCCGGCGAGCTCACCGGACTTCACCAGCCGGCTGATGCCCTCGACGATGTGGGTCTGCGGCGAGATGGGGTAGGCGCTGACCACCTGGGGGCGGCACCGCGCGACGGACTCCGCGACGGCCAGCGATCCCTCAAGCTGTCTGCGCACGGTCGGCTCCGCTCGGTCCGGCCGGCGCCCGGCTGTCCCGGACCAGCTCGAAGGTCTCCACGGCGGCCGCGGCGTTGGACGCGCCGACCGGGCCGGGCAGCCGCTCCTCCACCGCCGCGGTCAGGGCGGCGATGCCGACCTGGCCGGTGAGCGCGGCGAAGGCGCCGAGCAGCGCGGCGCTGGGCACCGGCCGGCCGAGGTGCCGCTGGGCGATCTCGGACGCCGGCACGCAGACCACGTGGCCGGGGTGCTCGGCCTGCAGCTCGGGGCAGATGCCGAGCTCCTCGACGGAGCGGCTGGAGTTGACCACGACGAAGCCCGACCGGCGCAGGCCGGCGAAGACGCTGACCTGGCCGAGCAGGGTGACGTCCTGGACGATCACCGCGTCCGGGTCCATCACCGGCTCGTGGACCCGGATGGGGTCGTCGGAGAGCCGGACGAAGGAGGCGACGGGGGCGCCCGTGCGCTCCGACCCGAAGCTGGGGAAGGCCTGCGCGTGCAGCCCCTCGTCGAACGCGGCCAACGCGAGCATCTCCGACGCCGTGACGACGCCCTGACCTCCGCGACCGTGGATCCGGACCTGGAACACGGTGACTCCTTCCGTCCCTCCGAGCGTGCTGGACCCGCAACGGCCCCCACAGAGACGGATGCCCCGTCGGGACGGGACGTTCGCCCCTGATCGACCCAACTCAGCGGCGCGACCCTCTAAGAGGCGGACTGTCCGGTCCGCGGAGGAGTCACCACAGGTGACGAAGGGACGGAGAGTGCCATGTCGGTTCGCGTAGGGATCAACGGCTTCGGTCGGGTCGGCCGCAGCTTCTACCGGATCGCACGGTCACGGGACGTCGAGATCGTCGCCATCAACGACCTGACCGACACCGCGACGCTCGCGCACCTGCTGGCGTACGACTCCACCTTCGGCCGCCTCGGCGGCACCGTCACCTCCGAGCCCGGCGCGATCGTCGTCGACGGCCAGCGGGTCGTCGTCTTCGCCGAGAAGGACCCCGCTGCGCTGGACTGGGCGGCTCTCGGCGTCGACGTCGTGATCGAGTCGACCGGCCGGTTCAAGACCCGCGATGCCGCGGCGCTGCACCTCAAGGCCGGCGCCCGCAAGGTGCTCATCTCGGCCCCCGGCAAGGACGCCGACGTCACCGTCGTGCTCGGCGTCAACGAGGGCGACTACGACCCGGTCGCGCACGACATCATCTCCAACGCGTCCTGCACGACGAACTGCGTGGCCCCGATGGGCAAGGTGCTGCACGAGGCGTTCGGCATCGAGCGCGGTCTGATGACCACGATCCACGCGTTCACCAACGACCAGGTCACCCTGGACTCGCCGCACAAGGACCTGCACCGGGCCCGCACCGCGTCGGTCAACATCATCCCCACGACCACGGGCGCAGCCCGGGCCGCCGGGCTCGTGATGCCGGCGCTGGCCGGGAAGCTGGACGGCCTGGCCGTCCGGGTGCCCGTCGAGGACGGCTCCCTGACCGACCTGACCGTGCTGCTGGACCGAGAGGTCACCGCGGACGAGGTCAACGAGGCCTTCCGCACGGCCGCGTCCGGCGAGCTGGCGGGGATCCTCCGCTACAGCACCGAGCCGCTGGTCTCCCGGGACATCATCGGCGACCCGTCCTCGTGCGTGTTCGACTCCGGCATGACGCAGGCCTCGGGCCGGCTCGTGAAGGTCTTCGGTTGGTACGACAACGAGTGGGGCTACTCGACCCGGCTCGTCGACCTCGCCGAGCTGGTCGGCGACAAGCTCTGACAGCAGGAGGCACGCCATGGGCGCTCCCGACGACACGTCGGCCATCCGGCACGACCCGCTCGACGGCGTCCCGCCCGGCGACCCGCCGGTCGACCACCGCGGGTTGCGCGTGCTGGGGTTCGACGAGTGCCTGGAGCGCCTCCGGGCGACGACGGTCGGCCGCCTCGCGTTCGTCAGCGACGGCGAGGCCGTCGTCTTCCCGGTGAACCACGGGGTCGACCGGGTCGACCTCGTGTTCCGGACGATGTGGGGGTCGAAGCTGCTGGTGGCCGAGACCGCGGGTCATGTCGCCTACGAGATCGACGGGTACGACGACGTCACGCGCGGCGGCTGGAGCGTGCTGGTCAAGGGCACGGCCGAGATGGTCTACGACAGCGCGGACACCGACCGCTACGACGCCCTCGGGCTGCACTCCTGGGCCGACACCGCGAGCAACGGCTTCTGGGTGCGGATCCGCCCGGTCGAGGTCACCGGGCGCGAGATCCTCGCGCCGGGTGGCCCCGACGCGGGCACCGCGCCGAGCGAAGGTGGTTGACCAAGCGGAGGTGTTCCCCATGACCACGCGACCCCGGCTGGACCAGCTCGGGCTGAGCGCCGGTGCGAGGGTCCGGCTGCACCGGATCCTGTACGAGCACGGTGCGCGGAACGGGACCGCGCTCTTCCTGCCCTACGACCAGGGCCTGGAGCACGGCCCGCGCGACTTCTTCGCCAACCCCGCCGCCAGTGACCCGCGGTACGTCCTCCGCCTCGCGGCCGAGGGCCGGTTCAACGGCGTCGTGCTGCAGATCGGCTTGGCCGAGAAGTTCTTCTGGGAGTTCTCCGGCGAGCTGCCTCTGGTGCTCAAGCTGAACGGCAAGACCGACATCCCGCCCTCCGACGAGGCACTGTCGTCGGTGCACGCGGGCGTCGAGGAGGCCGTCCGGCTCGGTGCGGACGCGGTGGGCTACACCCTCTACGTCGGCTCACCGGCGTACGACCAGGACTTCCGTGCGCTGCGGGCGGTGCGGGAGAGCGCGAGGCGGCTGGGCATGCCGCTGATCGTGTGGGCCTACCCGCGCGGCTGGACGATCGAGGCCAAGGGCGGGAACGACTCGTTCTACGCGGTCGACTACGCCGCCCGGACGGCCAGCGAGCTCGGCGCGGACGTCGTGAAGGTGAACTTCCCCAAGCCCGACAAGCGGGACGGCGTCCCGGCGGAGTACGACCGCGTGTTCTCCAGCCAGGAGGCCATCGACGCGGTCGTGCGCTCGGCGAACCGCACCCTGCTGCTGGTCTCAGGGGGCAGCCGAGCCGGCGACGAGGCGATGCTGGAGAAGGCACGCGAGTCGATGGAGGCGGGCGCCACCGGGCTCATCTTCGGCCGCAACGTGTGGCAGCGCGAGCACGAGGAGTCGCTGCGGCTGGTGAGCCGGCTCCGCGAGATCCTCGAGAAGTACCCGACCGGCTGAGCGCTGTCAGGCGTCGCGCTGCGCCCGCCGGATCTCCGCGTCCGGGCCGGGGTAGACGAGCGCCTCGTGCCCGTTGTCCGACCAGCGCACCAGGAACGGCGGCGCGCCGTCGACGCCGCGCACCTCCAGGATCTCGCCGTCGCGGACGTGCTCGTCGACGTGCGTGCTCTTGATGACGATCTGGTCCCCGACGGTGGCCTGCATGGTGGCGCTCCTTCCGTGGTCCGGGACTGGCGCCCCGGACGCTCGACGTCGGCTCTCAGGCTTGCCCCCGGCCGGGTGCGCCGACAGGGTCTTAGGTCCCCGAGCCGCGGCCCGGGTCGGCCTCCGGTGAGGGCATGGCCCGGACCCAACGTACGACCAGAGCGGTCACCCGGTCACCGTGGTACGTGTCCCCATGTTCGGCGCCATGCAGCACGACGAGCCGCACCGGGCGACCGCTGCGGCGCACGGCGTCGGCGAAGACCCGGCTGAACCACACCGGGACCAGCGTGTCGGCGTCGCCGTGGACGAGCAGGACGCGCAGCCGCGGTCCCTCGGAGGGGTGGGCGCGGAGCCAGCTGTCGGGGTTGCCCTCGCGCCAGGCCGCCGGGGCCTGCGCCGGGTCCGCCCCGAACAACGGCCGGGCAGCGTCAGCCAGCGCGCTGACGTCGTAGGGGCCGGACAGGCCGATCAGGCCGGTGGGGTCGACGTGCGGGTACGGACAGCCGGCGTGGAAGTGCGGCGCGGTCACCGCCGCGAGCGCGGACAGCTGGGCACCGGCCGAGTGGCCCAGCACCACGACCTGGGTCGGCCGGACACCGGCTCTGCGCCGCGCGGCCGGCCGCGAAGTCGACCGCGCAGTCGACGTCCCGGACCGGCCCCGGGAACCGGCCGCCGTCCTCGGCGGCCCGGTAGGTGACGTTCACTGCGACCATGCCGGCCTCGGCCAGCGACTCCGCGAGCGGTGCCAGCCCGGTGCGGTCGGCGCTGACCCATCCGCCGCCCGGCACGAGCACCACCACCGGCGCGGCGTGCACCCGGTGCCCCGGCAGGTACACGTCGGCCGCGCGACCCGGCAGGTACTCCGCGGTCGCCGAGAGGTGCTCCGACGCCGGCGGCCCGGAGCGTGCGGCGCGCAGCACCCCGACGGTGCCGAGCAGCGCGACGAGCAGGACCGTCGCCACGACCGCTGCCCGGCCCGGTCGCCGCCCGGCGGTGCGCGCCCACCCCTTGACGGAGTCAGCCACGGCGCACGATCTCTCCGTCTTCGGGCACCACGGCGACCCAGCCGAGCTCACTGCGCACCCGGCCGGCCAGGTGCTCGGCCGCGTCCCGCTCGCCGTGCACGACGTAGCAGGCCCTCGGCGGCGGCGCGCCCGGCGGTCCCAGGCGCAGCCACTCGAGCAGGTCGTCCGCGTCGGCGTGCACCGACATGCCCTCGAAGACCTCGACCTCGCAGCGGATCGTGACGTAGCTGCCGAGCGCCTTGACCTGCGTCGCGCCCTGCGCGAGGTCGCTACCGCGCGTGCCCGGCGCCTGGAACCCCACGATGACCACGGTGTTGCGTCGGTCGCCGGCCAGCTGAGCCAGGTGGTGCACGACCCGGCCTCCGGACGCCATGCCGGACGCCGACACGATGACGCACGGCTGCCTCGGGGCGTTGAGCTCGATGGACTCCTCGACGGTCCTGGCCAGGTGCACGCAGTCCAGCCCGAACGGGTCGGGCGGCAGGTCCGGCGCGCAGGTCGTCAGCCCGCTCGGTGATCGCGCGCCGGTAGACGTCGAGCGCGGCGAGTGCCATGGGGCTGTCGACGAACACCGGGACAGGCGGGATGCCTCCGGCCCGACGCAGCCGCTGCAGCGCGGACAACACCACCTCGGTGCGGTCCAGCGCGAACGCCGGGACGAGCACCGAGCCACCGCGGCGGACGGTGCGCGTCACCACCTCGCCGAGCCGGTCGGTCTCGTCCGGCGGGTGCCTGCGGTCGCCGTAGGTCGACTCGACCACGACGACCTCGGCCCCCGGCCGGGGCGCAGGCGGGTGCAACAACGGGTGGACCGCGCGGCCGAGGTCACCGCTGAACACGACGGTGCTCTCCGCGAGACGCAGCTCGGCCACCGACGAGCCCAGGATGTGGCCCGCCGGGCGCAGCACCACCTCGCCTCCGGGCACCGGCGCCGGCGCGCCGAATGCGGTGGGGGTCAGCAGCCGCACGGTCCGGCTGACGTCGTCCTCGTCGTACAGCGGTCGTGGCGGGTCGTGCTTGGACAGGCCGTGGCCGGCGGCGTAGCGCGCGTCCTCCTCCTGCAGGTGCGCGCTGTCACGTAGGACCAGCGCGGCGAGGTCGCAGGTAGCGGCCGTGGCCAGCACGGGGCCGCCCCAGCCGTCGCGAGCCAGCACCGGGAGGTAGCCGCAGTGGTCGAGGTGGGCATGGGTGAGGACGGCCGCCCCGATCGAGTGCGGGTCGACCGGCAGCGGCTCCCAGTTCCGCCGGCGCAGCTCGCGCCGGCCCTGGAACAGCCCGCAGTCGACCAGCAGCCGGCCGTCCGGCCCGTCCACCGGGCGGCTGCCGTGACCTGCCGCGGCCCCGAGAAACGCAGCCGGGTGGTCACACCTCGATGGTCCGCGGCTCTGGGCGGCACCGACAGGGCCATCGGCTCCAGAGCCGCGGGACCTCGGACTCCCCTACTGCTCGACGGCCAGCCGCAGGCCGAACCCGATCAGCACCGTGCCCGTCAGCCGGTCCAGCCGGCGGCGCACCGTGGTGTCGCGCAGCCAGCCGGTGATGCGGCCGGCCAGCACCAGCAGCAGCGCGAAGTACACCGCGGTCTCCACCACGAAGATCGCGCCGAACACGAACGACGCCGTCCCGACCCCCACGCCGTCGGGCACGAAGCCGGGCAGGAAGGTCACGAAGAACACGCCGACCTTCGGGTTCAGCAGGTCGGTCAGCAGGCCGGCGCCGAAGCCCCGCCCGAGCAGCGAACGGCGCGGCGGCGGCTCGGTGCCGGCCTCCGGGAGCAGGCCGGGGCCGGTGCGGGCCCGCAGGGTCTGGACCCCGAGCCACAGCAGGTAGACCGCACCGGCCACCCGCAGCGCGAGGTAGGCCGCCTCGCTCGCGTGCAGCAGGGCCGCCATCCCGAGGGCAGCCGCGGTGACCCAGACCGTGAGCCCGCACAGCACGCCCACCACCGTGCGGGCCGCCCCGCGCCGCCCGCCCCGGACCAGGTTGCGCAGCACGACCAGGGTGTCCGGGCCGGGCAGCAGCACGATCAGGCCGGCCGCGACGGCGAAGGTCAGCGAGGCCGCGAGCATGCCCGCGATGATGGCACGCTCGCCCACCCGCAGCGAGATCGTTCGCGACGTCCGCGGGCGACACGCCGCGCGTGTCGCCGCGGAACGTCGCGAACGATCATGAACGGCGGCGAGCCTGGCGGCGGCGCCTGGTGCGCGGCGGCGGGCCGGAGGCACGGGGTCAGAGGAAGGTCTTGCCCTCGCCGCGGTACGTCGGCACCTCGTCGACCACCCGGCCGCCCTCGAGGAGCAGCAGGGTGGCGAACCGCTCGCACAGCTCCCCGGCCTTGGCATGGCGGAACCACACCAGGTCGCCGACGGACAGCCGGTCGGCGGCGGCACCCACGACCGGCGTCTGCACCTCGCCGGGTCCCTCCTGGCCGGTGAGCCGGAGCCCGGCCGGGAGCACCGGGCGCGGCAGCCGGTCCCGGCCGGCGGGCCCCGACGCGACGTACCCACCACCGAGCACGGTGACCACGCCGGGGCCTGGCCGGCGGACGACGGGGAGGGCGAACAGCGCGGCCGGTCGCAGTGCCAGCGAGCGGTAGGTGTCGAACAGGGTGGGCGCGTAGAGGCCGGACCCCGCGGCCAGCTCGGTCACCGCGCCCGCGGCCGCGGTCCGCGCGAGGCTGCCGGTCCCTCCCCCGTTGACCAGGTCGAGCTGCTGGCCGCGCCGCGACAGCTCGGCCCGCACCGCGTCGACGACCCGGGGCAGCCGGTCGCGCAGCTCGCGCAGCGAGGCGGCCTGCATCCCGCGCACCGCGAGGCTGCGCACCGGCCGTCCCGGCACCCGGTCGCCCACCCCGGCGACCTGGCCCTCGTAGGCCATCAGGCCCACCAGCTGCAGGTGCTCGTCGGCCAGCAGCGCCCGGGTCAGGGCGGCCGCCTGCTCCGGGGTGCGCACCGGCGAGCGACGGGCGCCCACCGACAGCACCGCGCACCGGCTGCCAGGCGGTGTCGAGGTCGACCGCCACCGGGAGCCGCACCCGCAGCTCTCGCGCCGCCCGGGCGACGTGCGCGGCGCCCTCGACGGAGTCGACCATCAGCACGATCCGGCCCGGCCGCTGGTCGGCGACCCGGCGGGCGACCTCGCACAGGGCCTGCCGGTCCACGCTCGGGTAGGCCACCAGCTGGTCGGTCATCCCGTGGTCGGCCAGGTGCAGCGCCTCGGCGGGCGTGTAGGACAGCACGCCGCGGAAGCCGGGTCCGGTCCCCTCGTGGGCCAGCACCCGGCGCAGCACGTCCACGCAGCGCAACGACTTCGAGGCCACCCGCACCGGCAGGCCACCGGCCTGCCCGCGCAGCACGTCGGCGTTCGCCCGCAGCGCGTCGAGGTCGACGACGGCCAGCGGCGCGTCCCGCCCGGCGACGGCTCGCTCGTAGCGCTGGTGCAGGTCGCCGGTCATCCGCGCGCCGCCGGGCGGCCGGCCGGCACACCGAGGGTGCGCGCCAGGTGGTCGTTGACGAAGACGCCGTCGGGGTCGAGCCTGCTCCGCAGCTCGGCGAACCGCGCCCACTCCGGGTAGCGCGGCGCGAGCAGCGCAGCGGGGGCCTCGTGCCGCTTGCCCCAGTGCGGCCGGCCGTCGAGGTCGAGCATGACCTCCTCGACCGCCCGGAAGTACGGCTGCCAGTCCGACCCGGCGTACTGGTGCACGGCGACGTAGGCGGTCGGCCGGCCGTACGCCGTCGAGAGCAGCGCGTCGTCGCCCGCGGCGAAGCGCACCTCGATGGGGAACGAGACCGGCAGTCGCGCTCGCTCGACCAGCCGGGTCACGGCCTCGACGGCCTCCCGCGCGGCGGCCCGCGGCAGCGCCCACTCCGACTCGGTGAACCGGACCCGGCGCTCGGTGGCGAACACCCGGTGGCTGTGGTCGAGCCGGGTGCTGCCGCTGAGCAGGGCTCCGGTCAGCCGCCCCAGGCCGGGCTGGCTGCGCGGCACCCGCCGGCCGGTGCGCTGCAGCAGGTCGAGGGCCCGGTTGGCGAGCAGGTCGTCGGTGAGCCAGGTGCGCCAGGCCGGCGGCGGGTCGGCCGGCTCGTCGGTGCGCTGCGACGTCAGGACGAGCGCCCGCCGGGAGTACGGCACCGCGTAGAACTCGACGTGGTCGTGCCCGGCCACCAGCTCGTCGAGACCGGTGAGCACGTCGGCCAGCCGTCGCGGCTGCTCGCGCTTGCGGAGCCGGAACGCCGGCACGGTCTGCACCGAGACCTCGGACAGCACTCCCAGCGCCCCCAGCGAGACGCGCGCGGCCCGCAGCAGGTCGGAGCCAGCGGGGTCGTCCGGGTCGGCGAGCTCGCGCACCGCGCCGTCCGCGGTGACCAGTCGGCCGCCGACCATCTGCGAGGAGAGGTTGCCGAAGGCCTCGCCGGTGCCGTGCGTGGCGGTGGACAGCGCCCCGGCGAGGGTCTGCCGGTCGATGTCCCCCAGGTTCTGCAGCGCCCGGCCCCGCGCGTGCAGCGCCAGTGACAGGTCGTGCAGGGTGATGCCCGCCTGCACCCGGGCGACCCCGGTGGCAGGGTCCAGGCCCAGGACGCGGTCCAGCCGGGACAGGTCGACCTGCACGCCGTCGGTGACGCAGAGCCCGCCGAAGGAGTGGCTCGACCCCACCGGCCGCAGCACCAGCCCGTCGGCCGCGGCCCGCTGGACCACCTCGACCAGCGCCGCCTCGTCCGCCGGCCGCTCCTGGCGCACCGGGCGGCAGTGCTGCTGGCCCGACCAGTCCGCCCAGCTGCCGGTCATGGCGCGACCCGGTCGACGACGACCTCGCCCAGGCCGAGCGCCCGGGCGCGGACCAGCGGCACTCCCGCGACCGCGATCAGCGCGAGCAGCGTGAAGGCGGCCGTGGGGCGGTCGACGAGGCCGCCGACGAGCACGGCGACCACCAGCCCGCCGAGGTTGCCGGCCAGCCAGAGCAGCGCGGTCGCGCTGGCCACCGACCGGTGCGCGCGCCGCTCGCACAGCGACAGCAGCCACGGCAGCGCGCTCAGCATGGCGAGCACCGCCAGGATCGCGCCCAGCGCGGCACCGGCGACCCCGTTCGTGACGGCCAGCACCGCGCAGCCGCCGGCCGCCACGACGAGCGCGGTGCGCAGGATGGCGACCTCGACCGCCCGGCGCTCGAACGCGGCGGCGACGACGGTCGAGCCGACGGCGCCGACCGCGACCGCCACCGTGATGATCGTCCCGGCGGCCGCCTCCGACACCCCGCGTGGCTCGAGCAGCGCCTGCAGCCAGGTGGTCAGGGCGATGAACACCCCGAAGCCGAGGAACGCCAGCACGGCGATCCGCCGCAGCACCGGGTCGGTCCACACCCGGCGCAGCTCGCCGACCTCGGTCGCCTCGACCCGGTCCGGCTCCGGGGATCGCCGCCGGACGACCAGGTACGCCGCGGCGGCGACCACCGCCACGGCTGCCTCGCCGACCATCAGGGCGCGCAGGTCGTCGCCACCCACGACGGCGCCGGCCCCCAGCGCCACCACCATGCCGAGGAACAGGCCGGCCGAGCCGACCGCGATGCCGGTCGGCCGCTGCCGAGGCGGCAGCACCGCGGCGACGCCGGTGATCGCGTTGAGCACGAAGGGCTGCGCGACGGCGACCAGCAGCTGGCCGGCCAGCGCCCAGCCGAAACCGGTACCGGCGAGCCGCAGCACACCGCCCAGCGCGGTGAGCACCACGCCGAAGGCCAGCGCCCGACGTGGGCTGCGGTCCAGCGCGATCCCCGCCGGGACCGCCAGGACGACGTAGAGCAGCGGGAACACGTTGGCCAGCCAGCCGATCGCCGTCACCGACACGCCGTACTCCGCGGCGGCGGCGGTGGTCACCGGTGCGTAGGTCAGCCACAGCAGCTGCGAGGCCCCGGCGACCGCGGCGTAGCAGACCACCAGCGGCCAGCCGTGCCCCGAGGGCCCGCTGCCCTCGGCTGCGGACC
>CAWBMM010000011.1:0-180157 GCA_963789855.1 uncultured Actinomycetota bacterium | reverse complement strand
CTACCCAGCAGCCTCGAATTACCTGGGGAGCCTCGCCTCTTGCGACCCCCCCTTCGAACCGTTCAACCTCACGGCCTACTGCGAACCGGAGGACAGGCGATGGCTGCGGCCCGCGAGCAGCAGGTCAGCGACCCCGCCAGCGCCAGCGAGGCCTGGGCCGCCATCGACCGTGCGGTGGTCGAAGCCGCCGCCTACATCCCATTCGGCAACAACCTGCGGCAGGACTTCGTCAGCCGACGGGTTGGCAACACCCTCGTGCACCCGGTCACCGGACCGCTCATCGCACAGATGTGGATCCATATGCCTCCGCTGCGAGCCACGCTGTTCCCTCGTGCGCGACTCGTGTCCGCCCATGCGGGGTCTCACAACCATTCCCTGTTGTGTCCCAATCAGATCCAACTGAGCAACAGTCGTGACACTTTGGCTCTGTTGTCCGCGAGAGAAGAAACGGCACTGATCCGTTAGACAGCGCCGGCACTGTCAGACAGAGAAGCCGACGCCGATCACCCCGTCTGTGTCATCGACCACAGGCACTCTGATGTCCTGACGACGTTCGACGCATCCGGACGATTGTTCGGCCAGCTGTGGCCTCTGTGAACACCGCTTGGCGGGTACCCACCGGCACGACTACTCCGTGCTGACCGCGTGCGGGACGTCTGACTGGTACCCCGCGCGTCGCTGGCCTGATTGGGGCCGATGCGGGTCCGCTTGGCCTAAGCGCGACTTCGTCACCGGCGCCAGGCTGCTGTCGTTCAGGGGCGAAGCTGGTCGTCGTGGCCGTGTCTCCGAGCGTCCTGTTGCGCGGCCAGCCGCTGGTGTTCGATGACGTCCGGGCCGCCCCAGCGACCGTCATGCAATGACGCGAGGTTGCGGCGCTCGATGGCGTCGGGGCCTCCCCACCTGCCGTCGTCGAGCACTGCGGTGGTGACCGGGGCGCCGGGGCGGGCCGGCCGCGGGCGAAGTCAGGGTGGCGGCGCCAGTCGCCACCGCGAACGCGGCAAGTCCGGCCAGGCCGAGGGTAGCCATCGCCACGCGGACGCTGTCGACGTTGTCTTTGACGGGCCGGACGCGCCGACCCCTTACGGAGGTTGTGGTGCTCGAGGTGAGGATGTCACCGGAGTCGGGGTGGGTCATGGCTGCTCCCTGTGTCGATGGTGCCCGGCGGGCGCCGGTGCGATGACCGTGGGCGCGCAGGGTTGTCGACGGGCTGCGCCCCGGTTGCAGCCGGGTTGTGGGCGGTGACGGTGCTCGTCGGCGGCCTACGTTGGGTCGGTGAGGTACCGCGTGCTCGGCCCGCTGGAGGTCGAAGGCGCCAACGGCTCGGTCGCACTCGGCGGCCCCACCCCTCGCCGGGTGCTGGTCGCGCTGCTGGCCGGCGCTGGGTCGGTGGTCACCATCGATGCACTCATGGCGGCTGCGTGGGGGCAGCATCGGCCGGCGAGTGCGGAGAAGACCCTGCAGAGTCATCTGGCCAGGCTGCGCGAATCCCTCGTCTCGGCCGACTCGGCCGGCGACGTGATCTCCTCGAACGGGCGCGGCGTCACCACCGTCGATGCGGGCCGAGGATCGAGCGGCGAGGTGAGGGCTACTCGCTGGACCTCGCGGGCGCCGAGCTGGACAGCGACCAGTTCGAACAGCTGGTCGCCCAGGCGCAACGTACGACCCCCACCTCGGCGGTGACGCTTCTGGAGGAGGCGCTACGGCTGTGGCGCGGGCCGGTGGCCTACCCCGAGCTGCAGGACACGGCCCCCGCCCAGGGCGTGCGGCTGGGAGAGACTGCGTCTGGATGCCGTCGAACGCCTCGCCGCCGCCCGGCTCGACGCGGGCCGGCCCGAGGAGGCAGCCGCAGGGCTAGTCACGGTGCTCGACGAGCAGCCGTACCGGGAGCGCCTGTGGGAGCTGCTGGTCCTCGCGCGCTACCGGTGCGGGCGACAGGCCGAGGCGCTCGAGGCGTATCAGCAGGCCCGTGCGGCGCTGCTCGAGGGCGTCGGCCTGGAGCCCGGGCCGGCCCTTCGAGACCTGCACCGTCAGGTGCTGGCGCAGGATCCGGGACTACCCGGTGCCCGGGTGTTCGTGCCTGCGCCGCGCACGGCAGGCGGCGCGTGCCCATACAAGGGTCTGGCTCGCTACGACGAAACAGACGCAGCCGTGTTCGTCGGCCGCGAGCGGCTGGTCGAGACGCTGTTGGCCCGGCTTGTCGACCGCGAGCTTTCGTGCTGGCCGGTCCGTCCGGCGCCGGCAAGTCATCTCTGCTGCGGGCCGGGCTGCTACCTCGGCCTCGCCGCGGGGGCGCTGCCCGGCTCGGCCGGCTGGCGTGTAGAGACGGTGGTGCCGGGCACCGACCCGGTCGGCGGGCTGCAGACTGCCCTGCGCAGCCCCTGCGACCTACTGGTGGTGGACCAGGCGGAGGAACTGCTGCTGGCCTCCGCCACCGATAGTGGCCTCGGCCCCGGTGACGGGGTGGCCACGGCGGGCGACTTGCTGGTCGCCGCGCTGGACGCGGGTACCCGGGTGGTGCTCGCGCTGCGCGCGGACTTCTATGGCCGCCTGGCGGACCACCAGGGTCTCGCCCGTCGTGCCGGCCCGGCCACGGTCCTGGTCAGCCCTCCGACGAGCCCGAGCTGCGTCGGATCGTCAGCGAGCCGGCGATCCGAGCGGGGCTGCACGTCGAGCCGGCCCTGATCGAGATGGTGGTGGACGAGGTGCGGGGCCGTCCCGGCGTGCTCCCGGTGCTGTCGACGGCCTTGGTTCGCGCATGGGAGAACCGCGACGGAGACGCGATCACTGTCGCGTCCTACCAGCGGGGCGGGGGCGTCGCCGCGGCGCTGCAGCGGGTCGGCGAGGACGTCTGGGCGACGTTGACCGATGAGCAGCGGGTGGGGTGCCGGCGAATCCTGCTGCGCCTTGCGGCGCTCGAGGACGGTCGATGGGTACGACGGCGGGCGCCGGTCGCGGAGCTTCGCCCGGCGGGTGACCTCACCTCAGCCGCAGCCCTGGACGCATTGGCTCGCGGCCGGCTCGTCGTCACCCGCACCGCCGACGTCGAGATCGCCCACGAGGCACTCCTGACCGGTTGGCCCCGGCTGCTCGGCTGGCTCGAGGACGCCCGGGCCCAGGAGCGGGCGCGGGCGCAGCTGGCCGAAGCCGCCCTCGCGTGGGTGGCGGCAGGGCGCGTCCCGGCAGAGCTGTCGCGCGGGGCCCGGCTGCAGGCGGCGCTTGAGGTAGACCCTCGCGATCTCAACCGACTCGAGCAGCAGTACCTCGATGCATGCGTCGAGGCGGCCGACCTCGAGCTCGCCCTCGAGCGAGCCCGCGCCGACCGCGAGGCCCGCGGCCGGCGTCGGCTGCGCGCGATCGCCGCCGGGCTGGCTGTCACCTTGTTGCTGGCCGCGATCACCGCCGGCGTCGCGGTCAGCCAGCGGCGCGCCGCCCAGGATGCGACAGCCGTGGCGCAAGCGGCCTCCCTCAGCGCCGACGCCCAACGGCTCGGCGCCCTCGCCAGCGGCGGCGACGACATCGCCCGTGACGCCTTGCTCGCCGCGGAAGGCGTCCGACTGGACCCGGACAACCCGACAACCCGCAGCAACTTGCTCGCCCTCGTGGAGTCCAGCCCCAAGGCCTTCCGCTCCCTCGGTTACCACACCAACATCAATGATCTCGCCGCCAGCCCGGATGGGCACACCCTTGTCGCGTCGACCGGAGCCACCGGCCGGTTGCTGTTTCCGACCTGCGCACCGGTCGCCGCGTCGGCAGCAGCAACCTGCACCGCCCCATCGGACATATCGGCTGGACCCCCGACGGGAGAGGACTGGCCGTCGGCATCGTTGACTCCCCGCAAGGGCCACCGCTGATCGAGATCGTTGACCCTCGCACCGGCGTCGTCATGTCGACCGGGCCGCGCGCCGACCCCTACGCCTGGACTTTCACCCGCGGTGGCCGCTGGCTGGTCTCGACCAACTACCTCGTCGTCCCCGGCCTCCTGCAGGGCTTCGGGGACTCCAGCGGGTTGGTCGTGTGGCGACCCGGCGCGCCGGCCGCGACCGCGACCAGCATCCCGCTCGGCGGGCCGGTGACCGCCCTGACCTCCTGCGGCGCCGACACGGTCTGTGTGCTGCGCGACGGGGAGTTGCGCCGCGTCGGGCTGCCCGATGGCCCAGCGGGATCACCGGTGACAGTCGGCGCCGTCACCGGTCACATGCTGTCCTCGCCCGACGGGCGGCTGGTCGCTCTCGGTCGGGACGGCCTGATCGAGCTGCGCGACAGCCGCACCGGTGCTCTGCGCCGCCGTCTGACCGGCGCCACCGGCAGCCCCTCACCGCTGGCCTTCTCGCCTGATGGCTCACGGCTGGCCGCGCACGACGTCGCCGGCACCGTGCTGGTCTGGGACCTGACCCGTGGCGGTCTACCGGAGACGCTGCGCCAGGCGGGCGACGACGCCGCCGCCTGGACACCTGACGGGCGAAGCCTCGTTACCCGAGCCTCAGGCGTGCTCGTCTGGGACTTCAGTGGCCGGCGAGAACTGGGGCGAGTGCTGACCACAACGTTGCCCGGGGACGGGAGCTTCGATACCCACAACAACACCACATGGGGTGCGAAGGACACCGTCGTGGTCGCCGGACGCAACGGCTGGCTCGCCTTCCTCGACTCCCGCACCGGAGCCATGACGACACCAAGAAGCCCGCATCACACGCCGATCGGGACCGCGCGGACCGGGCGCGGCGGCACCCCTCTGGTCACCGCCGACGACGCCGGCGTCACCGCCGTGTGGGACGTGCCCAGCCGGGCGATGCTGGGTCTCGTCCGGGGTCTGCCGCGCCCGAGCGCGGGGCACCTCGCGGACGCCTGGGTGTCTCCCGACGGCCGCACGGGAGCTACCTTGCGCAGTTCGCGGATCACCCTGTTCGACGTCGCGCGGCGCACCGCCGTCCGACAGTTGCCACCGCTGCCGCACGACCGGCTCTTCTCGCTGTCCTACGTCGACGGCTGGAGCGGCGACGGTCGCCGCATCGAGGTCATCCGCCGACGGGCGGATGGCTCGGCCACCGAGATCTTGTTGGTGGACGCCCACACCGGCCGGGTGACGCTGCGGATCGTCGGACCCAGCACCTACGAGAGCGCCGTCGACCCCAAGGGCCGGTACCTGGCGGTCGGGTACGACAACGGCACCTTGCGCTTCTACTCCCAGACCGACGGGCACCTGCTCGCTCCGCCGCAACCGGCGACCGGTGGACCAATCTTCAACGTGTCCGCCAGCCCCGACGGCCGGTATGTCACCGCCAGCGGCGGTGCGGTCGCGACAGTCGCCGTGTTCGACACCGCCACGTACCGACGCACCGGTCTGAACTTGCCTGTCACGCTTCCGGGAGACGACCTCGTGACCCGCACGAGGTTCGCCCTCGACGACAGCGTCATCGTCGTCGAACGCCGCGAGGTGCAGCTCTTCCCGCTCAAGCCGGCCTCGCTCATGGCGCGCGCTTGTCGGCTCGCGGGCCGCAACCTCAGCCGTGACGAATGGGCTGAGGTCCTCCCGACTCGGCGCTACGAGAAGACTTGCCCATGAAGACCGGCTGCCGTGGAGCCGGTCGTCGCCGCGGTTGACACGTCGCAATCCAGACAACCGAACCGACGCAGTATCGCCGAGATACAACGGTGTGCGGCTGACTGGTTGGGTTTCGCGATAGGTGCGGACAACTTGCCGGCTAGGTGTTGTCCGTGGCGATGTTGTCCGCGGGTGTGGCCTGTCTGGCGGGTCGCGGGCATGGGTGACCCAGGGTTCGTCGTGCGGGTGTTGAGGACTGACGCGGAGGTGTCGAGGCTGCTCGGCGCGTGGGTCTGCTGTCGGTCACGGCTCGAGCTGGACAACCGGGCGTCGACAGCTCCGACATGAACGCAGCCGCACCGTGCAGCGCTGGACAACTTGTTGGACAACCTCGGCGGCCACCGTGGCGGACATGACCGCACACCGGCACCGCGCGCACTCCAGCCTCTCCTGGTTGCCGTGGCCGCTGCTGCCGTCCCGGAGACCCTTGCCACGGTGTCCGTCGCGGTCCGCCGCCGTCCGATTCGGCAGGATTCGTTCGAGATTCTTGCCGGTCGACCCTCGAGGTTGGCAGGTTCCCCGGCACACAGGACTGCATGGGGACTCTCGTCCGCGGCCCGGTGCGCCGGTCCGCGCATCGGCCGCCCTCGTGCGCGGCGGCCCAGGGCTTCCGTTGGCCGGCCCTGCCGCGGCGGGTGGGTGAACCGGACGTGGTGGTGTCGGTGGCGATGCTCGGCGGCGGGGTCGGACCCGGCCGGCTACTACCTGGCCCGGCAGGCCAACTGCCCCGCCGACTACTACCTCGGCGCCGAGCCGATGGGCCGCTGGGCTCGGGTCCGGCGCCGCAGCGGCCGGGCTGACCGGTCGCCTCGACGCCGCCGGTGCCACCACCCTGCGCGGCCTGCTGGAGGGTGTGACCCCGGACGGGCGGCAGCTGGTGGCGCCGGTGCTGCGGGCCGACCCGCGCGGCCGGCTCCCCGCCGGCCCGCTGGTCGACGCGGTCCAGGCCCGCGCCGACCACCGGGCGTGCCGGTCGAGTCGCTGTTCACGGACCCGACCGATCGGGCCCGGTACGCCGCCCTCGCGACCCGGGTGGCGCGGCCGGGCAAGCGCGGCCGGGCGGCCACGGTCGACCCGGCACGGGCCGGCCGGCTCGCGGCCGCCGCCGGCCTCGACGTCGCCGCGGTCTACGGCAACGACCGGTTCGCCGAGGCGCTGCGGTTCGCGGGTCGTCGGGTGGACCACCGCCGGCCGGGGATCGACGTCACCGTCTCCGCGCCGAAGTGCGTGAGTGTGCTGTTCGGGCTCGGCGACCCGGACACCGCGCTGCAGGTCCGGGCCGCCCACCAGGCCGCCGTGACCGAGGTGGTGGGCTTCCTCGAGAGCGTGGCCGGGCACGGGCTGCGCGGCCACCAGGGCGACGGCCAACGCGCGCACCGGATCGCCACGGACGGCTGGATCGTCGCCGGCGTTCGAGCACCGCACCTCCCGGGCCGACGACCCGCAGCTGCACACCCACCTCGTCGTGCCGAACCTGCTGCACGGCGCGGACGGCAAGTGGTCCGCGGTCGACGCGAAGGAGATCTACCGGCACGCGCTGACCGCCTCCTACCTCTACCACGCCGTGCTGCGCGGCCAGCTCACCCAGCGCCTCGGGCTGGCCTGGACCGCACCGGTCAAGGGCGTGGCGGAGATCGACGGCATCCCCGCCGGACCTGCTGGGCGAGTTCTCCACCCGCCGCCGCCAGATCCTCACCGCCATGGACGCGGCCGGCAGCTCCGGGCCGGACGCGGCGCAGGCCGCCTGTCTTGCCACCCGCCCCGGCAAGACCACCGGCGTACCGGAGCGGACGCTGCGGGACCGGTGGGCAGCGACGCGCGCAGTGCGGTCGGCTCACCACCGGCGATCTGGTGGGCAAGGTGTTGGGCAAGCGCCGACCACCCCCTGCCACCCCTCGACCAGCTCGCCACCTACCTGCTCGGCCCGTCCGGGTTGACCGCGCAGGCCACCGGGTTCGACCGCCGCGACCTGCTGCAGGCCATCTGCCAAGCCCTCCCGGCCGGCACGGTCACCGACCGGGCCCAGCTCGAGGCGTTGGCGGACCGGGTGCTGGACAGCCGCGACGTGGTCCGGCTCGTCGCCCCGCCGGAGGACGGGCCGCGGTGGACCACCACCGAGCTGCTCCGGGTCGAGCAGACCGCCCTCGGCTTCGCCCGCGACCTGACCTCGATGCCGGCCCGCGACGTCGCCGCCGGACGCAGCTGGCGGCGGCGATGTCCGGACGGACCCTGTCCGGCGAGCAGCGGCACATGGTCGAAGCCCTGGCCGCGGCCGACGGGCTCGCGGTGGTGGTCGGTCCGGCCGGCGCCGGCAAGACCGCCGCCCTCGCCGCCGCGGCCCAGGTCTGGGCCGGGCAAGGCCGGCCGGTCACCGGCGCCGCGGTCGCGGCGGTCACCGCCCGCCGGCTCGAGCACGCCACCGGCATCGAGTCCACCTCGCTGACCCGGCTGCTCAACCAGGTCCGCCGGACCGACCCGGCCACCGGCCTGTCGGTCGGGCTGCCCCGCGGCGGGGTGCTGGTGGTCGACGAGGCCTCGATGGTCGACACCCGCACCCTGACCCGGCTGCTGGCCCACACCCGCGCCGCCAGGCGGCACGCTGGTGCTGGTCGGTGACCCGGCCCAGCTCTCCGAGGTCGGCGCCGGCGGCCTGTTCACCGCGCTGGCCCGGCACCCGAACACGATCACCCTGACCGACAACCGGCGGCAGGCCGAGGCCTGGGAACGCCGCGCCCTGGCCGACCTGCGGGCCGGCGACCCGGACGCGGCGGTCGCCGCCTACGCCGAGCACGGCCGGGTCCACACCGCCCCCGCCGACCGGCTCGCCGACCAGGTCGTCCAGGACTACCTGCGCCACCTCGACACCGACGACCAGCGACAGCGGCCCGGCCAGCCGGTCGCGCCGGCCAGTGAGCGGGTGGTGATGCTCGCCGTCCGCAAGGTCGACGTCACCGAGCTCAACGACACCACCCGGGCCCGGCTGCTCGCGGCCGGCCGGCTCGGACCCGACGCCGGTCACCGCCGGGCACGGCGAGCAGGCCCGGGAGTACCGGGCCGGCGACCAGGTCCTGGTCACCGCCAACGACCACCACCTCGGCCTGCTCAACGGCACCCGCGCCACCGTCACCGCCGTCGACCCCGTCACCGGCACCCTCACCCTGGCCGCCGACGGCGACCAGCGGGTCACCGTCGCGCGCCGACTGGGCCGAGCGGCACCTCGACCACGGCTACGCCATGACCTGCCACAAGGCCCAAGGCGCCACCGTCGACGTCGCGCTGCTCTACGGCACCACCGCGCTGACCCGGGAAGCCGGCTACGTCGCGCTGTCCCGCGGCCGCACCGCCAACCACCTCTACGTCGCCGACGACACCGACCAGCGGGACCGCGGCCGTCGAGCAGGCCATCTCGACGAGCTCGCCGCCCGCCTCTCCCGGCGCCGCACCCAGACCCTCGCCACCCGCCAGCTGCCCCGCACCCAGCCCGGCCGCTGGCAGCCCAGCCGCACCACCCAACCCGACCAACCACGCATCGAAGGGATCTCCCGATGACCGACCAGCTGCTCCTCACCCCCATCCAGGCCGCCCGAGCCCTTGGCATCGGCCGCTCCAAGCTGTACGAACTGATGCAGGAAGGCGTTCTGGAGTTCGTCCACATCGGAGCCTGTCGCCGGATCCCCGCTGACGCGCTCGTTGCCCTCGTCGCCCAACTCCGAGGGGACCGGGCGGACCCCGCGGCGAGCTGACCGACCCAGCCCACCGAAGCCGGCCGGACTCGGGCTCGGACGTCGGCAAGAGCCGCTAGGAGGCAACGGTGGGGCAACGCAGGAACAGGCCGCAGGGGCAGCATCCGTCAGTCAGCGAACGGCACCTGGTTCTTCGTTGTCGACGTCACCCAGCCTGGGGGCGAACGGCGGCAGACTCGTCGTCGCGGCTTCGTCACGAGGCGTGAGGCGCAGCGGGAACTGACCCGAGTGCTGACCTCTGTCGACGATCGGGCCTACGTCGAGCCCAAGAGACAGACCGTCGCCGCCTTCTTGACCGACACCTGGTTGCCGGCCGTGGAGCACACGATCAAGGCGTCCACGTTCGAGTCCTACCGCCGCAACGTTCGGCTCCATGTCAGTGGTCGTCCGATCGGGCGACGGCGACTGCAGCAGCTCGGGCCAGCCGACCTGAACGCGCTCTACGCCCTGCTGTTGGCCGGCGACGAGGAGCACCGGGCACTGTCCCCGCGCTCCGTCGCGTACGTCGCAACGATCCTGCATCGCGCCCTTCGGGATGCCGTCCGCTGGCACGCGATCGTGCGGAATCCCGCCGACGCAGCAGATCCGCCCCGACCTTCGGGCAAGCCCGAGATGAACACGTGGAAGGCGGACGAGCTGGCGCGATTCCTCAAGGGCGTGAGTGAAGACCGGCTCGCAGGGGCGTGGTGGCTGCTCGCCACGACCGGCATGCGCCGTGGGGAGGTCCTGGGGCTGCGGTGGCAAGACGTCGACCTCGACGCCGGACGCCTTTCCATCTCCCGCACGTTGATCACGACAGATGTCCAACGCACCGGCCAACCCGGCATGTCATGGGGGACGCCGAAGACCGGCAAGGGCCGCCGGCAGGTTGCACTCGATCCGACGACGGTGTCAGCCCTCCGAGCCCACCGGACGCGGCAGCTTCAGGAGCGGCTCGCCGCAGGCGTCGGCTACGAGGACGGGGACCTTGTTTGCTGCCTGGAGGACGGACGGCCGCTACACCCGAAGACCTTCTCCTACTACTTCGGACGCCATGTCCGGCACCTCGGGCTCCCCCGGATCCGCCTCCATGATCTGCGCCACACCCACGCGACCCTCGCGCTCCGGGCCGGAGTGCACCCTCGCGTCGTGCAGGAACGCTTGGGCCACGCCAACGTGTCGATCACGCTCGACACCTACTCGCACGTCGACCTCGACATGCAGGCGATCGCCGCGGCCCGTGTGGCCGCGCTCGTCACCGGCGACCCGGAATAGGCCATCGGAAAAGCTCCCGTGACCATTCCTGTGACCAGAGGGCTCTGAAGACCACTTCGACGACACCCCAACAGGCCTCTGACCTGCAGGGATGTCGCCGACGGCTGGCGGTGGCGGTGGGATTTGAACCCACGGACGGCTTGCACCGTCACACGCTTTCGAGGCGTGCTCCTTCGGCCGCTCGGACACGCCACCGCCGCAGAGATTACCGGACACCCCGCTGCTGCCGGAAAAAGTCCGTCAGCACCTCGCCCGACTCCTCGGCCAGCACCCCGGCGACCACCTCGGGGCGGTGGTTGAGCCGCCGGTCGCGCACCACGTCCCACAGCGAGCCGACCGCACCGGCCTTCGGGTCGTCGGCGCCGTAGACCAGCCGGTCGACCCGGGCCAGCACCAGCGCACCGGCGCACATCGTGCACGGCTCCAGGGTCACCACCAGCGTGCAGCCGGCGAGGCGCCACTGGCCGAGCGCGTCGGCGGCAGCCCGCAACGCGCGCACCTCGGCGTGCCCGGTCGGGTCGCCCTCGGCCTCGCGCACGTTGTGGCCGCGGCCGAGCACGGCGCCGTCCGGCCCGACGACGACGGCTCCGACCGGGACGTCGGCCGAGCCCAGCGCCAGCCGGGCCTCCTCCAGCGCCAGCCGCATCCACCCGGCGTACGGCGACTCTCGCGAAGCTCCGCTCACGGGCGGGAGCCTAGGCCTCAGCGCAGCGCGTCGAGGGTCTCGGCGAAGCCGGCAGCGTCGGCGACCAGCGCCAGCGCGTCCATCGGGAGGACCTCGTCGTCACACATCTCCTGCAGCGCGTCCGGCGACGTGCCGAGGTCGGCCAGCAGGTCCAGGTCACCGCCGCAGGTGCCCGGCGCGGGGATGCTCGTCGGCGTCCTCGCCGGCCACGTCGAGCATCTCGGCGTACCGGGAGGCAGCCACGCCGGCGACGTCGGACACGAAGATCCGGGGATCCTCCTCGCCGTCGACGCGCACCACCGCCCACCAGGCGTCCTCGCGCTCGACGAGCAGCAGCACCGGCTCCTCGGACTCGCTCGCGACGCGGAGCTCGGCGGTCAGCTCCCCCAGGTCGGCGGCGCTGTCGAGGTCCAGGTCGTGCACCGACCAGGTGGGGCCCTTGCGGGCCATGACCGCGGTGAAGTAGGACACCGTTCCCTCCGGCTCAGGTCACGTCAGGCCAGGTCACGTCAGGCCAGGTCATCGTCCACGACGCTCTCGAACTGGGGGCCGAAGCCGATCCGCGAGGCGACCCGGCTCAGCATCTCGTCCGGGTAGAGCTCGAGGTCCGAGCAGACGGCGGACAGCTCCATCGAGTCCATCCCGAGGTCGGCGAAGATCTCCAGGTCCCCGGCCGGGGCGACCGCCTCGTCGGCGCCCGGCTGCGGCTCACCGACGAGGTCCAGGGCCTCCCGGGCCACCGGCCAGTCGCCGGCGGCGGTGCCGTCGGAGAGCATCAGCCGGACGTCGTCCCCCTCGGGCCGCAGCACGAGGAAGAAGTCGTCGCCGTAGGAGCACAGCGCCAGCGCCGGGCCCTCGCTCGGCTGCTGGCGCACCGCGTGCAGCAGCCCGCGCAGCTCCTCGGCGGCCCGGTGCGGCAGCGACCCGACCTGCCACTGGCCGTCCTCACGGAACACGACCACCGCGAAGTCGACCAGGGTGTCCTCGGCCACGCCACCACCTCCTCCGCCTCGGCTCGTGCCACGGCCGGCGCGCTGCCCAGCCCCTCGCGGGCATCGTGGCAGACATCCGCGGTCAGCGGCAGGGGGGAGCAGACGCGGGCGGTCGGCGGAGCGCGGCGGGCACTAGGTTGAGGGCCCATGCGGACCCATGTCGCCGACCACCCGCTCATCGCGCACAAGCTCACCGCGCTGCGCGACGAGCGCACCGACTCGCCGACCTTCCGGCGGCTGGCGGACGAGCTGGTCACCCTGCTGGCCTACGAGGCCACCCGCGACGTCCGCACCGAGCCCATCGAGATCACCACGCCCGTCGCGCCGACCACCGGCGTCCGGCTGGCCTACCCGAAGCCGCTCGTCGTGCCGATCCTGCGGGCCGGGCTCGGCATGCTGGACGGCATGGTCCGGCTGCTGCCCACCGCCGAGGTCGGCTTCCTCGGCATGATCCGCGACGAGGAGACCCTGCAGGCGTCCACCTACGCGACCCGGCTGCCCGACGACCTGTCCGGCCGGCAGTGCTACGTGCTCGACCCGATGCTCGCCACCGGCGGCACGCTGGTCGCGGCGATCAACTTCCTGCTCGACCGCGGCGCCGACGACATCACCGCGATCTGCCTGCTGGCCGCCCCCGAGGGCCTGGCCGTGCTGGAGACGGCGTTCGGCTCCGCGGACGTCCCCGTGCAGGTGGTCACCGCCGGGCTGGACGAGAAGCTCAACGAGCTCGGCTACATCGTCCCGGGCCTCGGCGACGCCGGCGACCGGCTGTACGGCGTGGTCTGAGCCGGTACGCCGGCCGCCGGCGCTGCCGGCGAGGCCCCCGGGTCCGGCTAGCGCTGGATCGCGGCAGGGTCCATCCAGAGGATCTCCCACTGGTGGCCGTCGAGGTCGGCGAAGCTGCGGCCGTACATGAAGCCGTGGTCCATCGGGTCGTTGACCGGCTGACCACCGGCCGCCAGCGCGGTGTCGGCGAGCCGGTCGACCGCCTCGCGGCTCTCGGCGGACAGGGCGACGATCGTCTCGGTCTGGGCGGTGGCGTCGACGATCGGTTTCCTGGTGAAGTCGGCGAAGCGGCGCTCGGTGAGCAGCATCACGTAGATGTCGTCGCTGACGATCATGGAGGTGGCGTGCTCGTCGGTGAACTGCGGGTTGAAGGTGTACCCGAGCTCGGTGAAGAAGTGGACGGACTTCTGCAGGTCCTTCACCGGCAGGTTCACGAAGATCTTGGAGTTCACGGCCGCGTCCTCCCACGATGGTGTCCGGTGCTGTCGTCGACCCAGACCGGTCCGCGCAGCGGAACTCATCGGTAGGGTCGCGACCGGATCCGGCGCGGCCGGGCCGTCGTCACCTCGGGGTCCCCGGAGCCCGACCTGTCCCGCGGAGAGCCAGTGAGCGCCACCGTCCAGCCCGTCGTCATCACCCCGGACCTCGATCGCAGCCTGCAGTTCTACACCGCGCTGTTCGGCGCGGTGGAGCACCTGCGCATCCCCGAGGACGGCCCGACCTTCTACGTCGGGCTGACCATCGGCAACGGCGAGCTCGGCCTGGCCTCCGAGGCCGGGGTCGACGTCACCGCCGCCCCACGCATCCTGATCAGCATCGAGGTCGCGGACGTCGACAGCCTGCTCGACCAGGTCGAGCCGGCCGGCGGCAAGCTGCTCGGGCCGCCCACCGACATGCCGTGGGGGCAGCGGGTGGCCCACATCCAGGACCCCGACGGCAACCCGCTCAACCTGACCCAGCCGCTGCAGCCCTAGCCCGCTGCCCGATCACGACCGTCCCGCCGAGGTCGTCGTCGGTGGCCAACCGGGGGATCAGGCCGTGCCGGGCGACGACCTCGAGGGCCTCCTGCGCCTGGCGGTCGCTGGTCTCGAACAGCAGGTGCCCGCCGGGGGCCAGCCAGGAGGGTGCCGCGGCGACGATCCGCCGCACGATGTCGAGCCCGTCGGCGCCGCCGTCCAGCGAGACGCGCGGCTCGTTCAGGCGGACGTCGGACGGCAGCAGCCCGAGGGCGTCGCTGGGCACGTACGGCGCGTGGGCGACCAGCACCTCCACCGAGCCACGCAGGGACGGCGGCAGCGGCTCGACCAGGTCGCCCAGGTAGACCCGTCCGCCGGCGGCCGCGAGGTTGCGGCGGGCGCACCGCACCGCCACCGGGTCGACGTCGACGGCGTACAGCTCGACCCGGCCGAGGTCAGCGGCCAGCGCGGCTCCCACGGCGCCCGACCCGCAGCACAGGTCGACCACGACGGCGGGCCGCTCGTCGGTCGGGTCCGGACGCTGCCGGACGAGCGCGGCCGCCTGCGACACGAGGAGCTCCGAGCGCGGCCGTGGGACGAAGACCCCGGGGTCGACCTCGATCCGCAGACCGCAGAACTCCGACCAGCCCAGGACGTGCTCGAGGCGCTGCCCTCCGACCCGCGCGGCCACCAGGTCGTCGAGCTCTGCCGGCGTCCGCGCGGCGGCCACGATCAGGGCCGCCTCGTCCTCGGCGAACACGCAGCCGGCCGCCCGCAGCCGGGCGACGACCTCGGACGGCGGCGGTCCTGGCACGGCTGGCAGGGAACGACCGGGTCACATGGCCTTGAGGGCCTGCAGCACCTTGGTCAGGGAGTCCTTCGCATCGCCGAACAGCATGGTCGTGGTCGGCGCGTAGAGCAGCTCGTTCTCGATGCCGGCGAAGCCCGGGCGCATCGAGCGCTTCAGGAACACGACGGCCTTGGCGTCACCGACGTGCAGGATCGGCATGCCGTAGATGGGGCTGCCCGGGCTGTCGTCGGCCGCGGGGTTGACCACGTCGTTCGCGCCGACCACGAGGGCGACGTCGGTGGAGGACAGCTCGGAGTTGGCCTCGTCCATCTCCTTGAGCTGCTCGTAGGGAACGTTGGCCTCGGCCAGCAGCACGTTCATGTGCCCGGGCATCCGGCCGGCGACCGGGTGGATGCCGTAGATGACCTGTACGCCCTTGCTCTCCAGCACCTCGGCGAGCTCCTGGATCGTGTGCTGCGCCTGCGCCACCGCCAGGCCGTAGCCCGGGACGACCTGCACCTTGCTGGCGTAGGCCAGCAGGATCGCGACGTCCTCGGGGCTCGAGGAACGCACCGGGCGGTCGCTGATCTGGGTGGAGCCGGCGGTCGAGCCGCCCTGGAAGGCGCCGAACAGGATGCTCGCCGTGGACCGGCCCATGGCGGCCGCCATCATCCGGGTGAGGATGGTGCCGCTCGCCCCGACGAGGGTGCCCGCGACCAGCAGCAGGACGTTGTCGAGCACGTAGCCGCTGGCCGCCACGGCGAGACCGGTGAAGGCGTTGAGCAGCGAGATGACGATCGGCACGTCGGCGCCGCCGACCGGCAGCACGAACAGCACTCCCAGCGCGAGCGCGACGACCGCGAGCAGGAGCAGCAGCCAGGCCGCGACGTCGCCGTCGTGCGCGTCGGCCATCACGCCGATGCCGATGCCGATGGCGGCGACCGTGGTGGCAGCCATCAACGCGGGGCCGCCCGGGAAGACGACCGGACGGGTCGTCATCAGCTCTTGCAGCTTGGCGAAGGTGATGGCCGAGCCGGAGAACGACACCGCACCGACCAGCACGGTGAACGCGCCCGCCGCACCGGCGACGTACGTCGGCGTGCCCGCGCCGCCGGACAGCTCGAGCGCGGCGACGAGCGCGGCAGCACCGCCGCCGACGCCGTTGAACAGGGCGACGAGCTGCGGCATCTGGGTCATCGCGACGCGCCGCGCGGCCGGGACGCCGATCGCCGCACCGACGACGATGGCCAGCAGGATGGCGACGATGTGGTCGAGGTCCTCGGCGAGGAAGACGACCACGCACGCGAGCACCGCACCGGCGGCACCGATCAGGTTGCCGCGACGAGCCGTTGCCGGGGACGACAGCCCCTTCAGGGCGAGGATGAAGCAGATGGCGGCGACCAGGTAGCCGAGTGCCTCGACCGTCGGGGAGAGGACGTTCACGGCTTGTCCCCGGTCTTCGCGACGTCAGCCTTCGGTGGCTTGCGCACGAACATCTCGAGCATCCGGTCGGTGACCACGAAGCCGCCGACCATGTTGACCGTCGCGAGCACGACCGCGAGCAGCCCGATGGCGAGCGCGAGGTTCGAGTCGGCGTGGCCGGCCACGATGATCGCGCCGACCAGGATGACTCCGTGGATCGCGTTCGCGCCTGACATCAGTGGCGTGTGCAGCACCGAGGAGACCTTGGAGACGACCTCGAAGCCCACGAACACCGAGAGCACGAAGAACGTCAGCAGCGTGGTGCTCTCAGGCATCGGTGTCCTTCCGGGTCACGCACGAGGCGGCCACCACCTCGTCGTCGAAGTCCGGCACCACCTGACCGTCGTGCGTCATCAGCTCGAGCAGGCTCACCAGGTTGCGGGCGTAGAGCTGGCTGGCGTGGACCGCCATCGACGACGCCGCGTCCTGCATGCCGTGGACCAGGACGCCGCGGTGGTCGACGTCCTGGCCGGCCTGGGACAGCTCGCAGTTGCCGCCGCTCTCGGCCGCCAGGTCGACGACGACCGAGCCGGGGCGCATCGACTCGACCATCGCGGTGGTGATCAGCAGCGGTGCGGGTCGCCCGGGTACCGCGGCGGTGGTGATGACGGCGTCGCTCGCCGCGACGTACGGCGTGAGCAGCTCGCGTTGCTGCTGCGCGCGCTCCTCGGCCATCTCGCGCGCGTACCCGCCGGCACCTTCGAGCGACTCGAGACCGAGGTCGATGAACGTCGCGCCCATCGAGCGGACCTCGTCGGCCGAGGACGGGCGGACGTCGTACGCCTCGACGACGGCACCGAGCCGGCGCGCGGTGGCGATGGCCTGCAGCCCCGCCACGCCGGCGCCGAGCACCAGCACGCGGGCCGGCGCCACCGTGCCGGCGGCCGTCATGAACAGCGGGAAGAACCGCGGCAGCCGGTCCGCGGCGAGCAGGGCGGCCCGGTAGCCCGCGACCAGGGCCTGGGACGACAGGGCGTCCATCGACTGGGCGCGCGAGATGCGCGGCACCTGCTCCATGGCGAAGGCCAGCACGTCGCGGGACCGGAGCACGGCGAGCAGCTCGGGGTTGGCGGCCGCGGGCAGGAACCCGACGGTGATGGTGCCGGGGCGCAGCGTCCGCGCCTGCTCGACGGTCAGCGGCGAGACGGTGAGCACGACGTCGGAGCTCGACAGCACGTCGCCGTCGACGACGGTCGCGCCGGCGTCGCGGTAGGCGTCGTCGGAGGCGAAGGCGTGGCGGCCGGCCCCGGACTCGACCGCGACGTCGAGGCCGTCCTTGACCAGCCGGGCCACGGCGTCCGGGACGAGCGCGACCCGGCGCTCGCCAGGGCGGATCTCGGTGGGGACGGCTACTCGCATGATCAGTCAACCTAGGGCAGAGCGCATCGCCCGCGAGGCGACACCCCCAGGGACAGGACTTTGGTCCCGTGACCATGTCGCCCGCCGGACCAGGTCGACCACGGTCGGACGCGCGCGGGCACCTCGCCAGGCGTGGTGGCCTGGCGAGGTGCCCGCGAGCATGCGTTACGTGGTCAATGCGTGGCCGGCGGCTGGGGAGGCGGAGCTCCCGCAGCCCGCGCGGTCAGCGGCCAATGTTGTGCGCGTGGCGCGACTTCCGGATCCGGCGCAGGCGCTCGATCTCGATCGCGCGCAGCACGTCCTGGTTCACTGCGGACACCGTGCTCCCCTCCCTCCGGAGGTTCCTGGCCCGACCGGTGCGGTCGGGCTGACAGGACGACCATGCCGGGAAGCCCTTGCAGCGGACTTGCAACGTGCTTACACGCCGAGGTCCTCGAGCACGGCCGCGGCGGCGCGGCGACCGGACACCAGCGCGCCCTGGATCGAGCTGGTGTCGCGGTGGTCGCCGCAGACGTACACCTCGCCGCAGCGCACCGGCCGCCGGAACGGGTGCGGCGCCGTCATCGCCGGCAGGGCGCGCTCGACGGCGTACGTCGCGAGATGCTCCCAGTCACCCGTGCCGACGCCGTAGAGCACGGCCAGCCGGTCGCGCACCGCAGGCTCGTCGGCCGAGCCGCCGAGGACGGACGTCGACACCAGCGCCCGACCGTCGGCCGGCCCGTAGGTCGGCGCAGCGGCGGTCATGACGACGGTGTTGGTGACGGCTGACGGCTCGGCGTCGAGGAGGAGCGTGGGCTCACCCAGCGGGTCGTGCGGCGCCAGGTGGTAGCACCGTCGTCACCGACCGCCAGGGAACGTCGGCCAGCCCGGTGACCAGGCCGGCGGCGGCGGTCGCGTCGGTGGCGCAGACCACCGCCCGGGCCCGGACGGTGCCGGCCGGCGTCCGCACCGAGGTCCCCGTCAACCCCTCGGCAGGTGTGGACAGGTGCACCGCCCCGGCCGGCAGGCCGGCAGCGAGCTGGCGGGGGACCTCGACCATGCCGCGCGCGGGCACGGTCGACCGGCCGCGCACGAACATCCGCAGCATCAGGTCGAGGAACCGGCTCGACGTCGCCAGCTCGTCCTCCAGGAACACTCCGGAGAAGAACGGCCGGAAGAAGCCGGCCACCGCGGCCTCGGAGAACCCGCGGTCCCGCAACGCGGCAGCAGCGGGTACGTCGGCGGCCTCGACGAGCCGGTGACCGTCACCGACCGAGACCCGCGCCGCCAGCGCGGCGAGCAGCGCCTTGTCACGTACGCCGAGCAGCGGGTCGACGGCTGTCGAGACCGCACCCCGCGGGTCGCGGCGCGGGTCGGCCAGCCGGTGCCGCCGACCGTCGCTGTGGACGAGTGCGCCGCGGGTCAGCTCACGAAGGCTCAGCACCGTGAGGTCGAGCTCGGCGGCCACCGCGGGGTAGGCGGTGTTGAGCACCTGGAAGCCGCGGTCCAGCCGCCAGCCGTCGACCAGGTCGGTGCGGACCCGGCCGCCGACGTCGTCGCCGGCCTCGACCACCTGCACGTCGAGCCCGGCCCGGTGCAGCCGGCGGGCGGCGACGAGACCCGACAGGCCGGCGCCGACCACCACGACGTCCGCGGACTTCGGCAGGTCCCCCACGGCCGACAGGATCGCACCCGGACGGCGCGGCTCCCGGAGCCGGGGTCCGGGCCCGGTCGAGCTCAGTCGTCGAGCTCAGTCGTCGAGCTCGTCGGAGGTCGTCGCCGGGTCCGTCGTCGTCGGGTCCGTCGTCGAGCCCGCCGGGACCGAGTCCGTCGACGACGGGTCGTCGGTGGTCCAGCTGTCGGTGCGGGCCGAGTCGTCGGCCGTGCTCGCGTCGTCGCTCTCCGCCCAGGTGGTGGAGTCGGAGTCGTCGGTCGAGGTCGAGTCGTCGGTCGAGCCCTCGGTCCGGACGCCGGACCAGTCCGCCGAGCCGTCGTCGGTCCGCCCCTGCTCGCCCGACGCGCTCGCCACCGCGGCCGAGACCTCGGTAGCCCCTCCGGCGCTGCTGCCGTCCGCCGTTCGCAGCGACACCGTCGCCCGTGCCTCGAGGCCTGGCACGTGCCCGATGTCCGCGCCGCCGGCAAGGACGTCGCTCGCCTGGGCGTGCGGCGCGGGGGACGGCGGGCTGACGAGATGCGGCACGTCGGGTCCGACGTACGACACGATCCGGATCGCCGTGTAGCCGGCCACCGCCACGCCGAACGCAGCGGTGGAGGTGTGGGTGAACGCGGTGGAGCTGAGTCGCATGAACGTTTCTCCCGGTGTTCTAGACGAAGTCGAACTTCTCGGTATGGATGCGCGACGTGCCGATGCCCAGGCTGCGCAGCGCGGCGGTGACGGCGGCCACCATCGGCGGCGGCCCGCAGAGGAAGTAGTCGAGCCGCTTCCGGTGCTCGGGCAGGTTGTCGGCGAGGACGTCCGCGGTGAGGAACCCGCTGCCGCCGGTCCAGCCCTGGTGGGGCTGGGCCAGCAGCTCGACCACGTGCAGCCGCAGCCGCTGGCTGAGCGCCGCGATCTCGTCGCGGAACAGCAGCTCGTCGAGGTCGTTCGCGGTCGTGAACAGCGTCAGCTCACGGTCGTCGCCGCGCTGCGCCAGGCTGCGCAGCATGCTCATCATCGGCGTGATGCCGACGCCTCCGGCGATGAGCACCAGGCCCCCGGAGCCGAGGTGGTCCGGCGTGAAGGCGCCGTGCGGCCCGTCGACCCAGACGCGGTCCCCGACCTCGACGTCCCCCACGCTGGTGCTGAAGTCGCCCAGCTCCTTGACGGTGAACTCCACGCTGCCCGAACGCAGCGGAGCCGAGGCGATGGTGAACGGGTGCTCCTCGAAGCCCAGCGGGGTCGAGCCGATCCGGATCCAGGCGAACTGGCCCGGCTTGAAGCGGCGCATGCCGGGGTGCCCGATCGGCTTCAACCGCACGGTCGACACGGTCGGGCTCTCCCGGCGTACCTCGGCCACCCGGTACGGCCGGCGCCAGGCCCGCAGCGGACGCCAGACCCAGCGCCGCAGCGACACGGCGAGCACGACCGCGCCGAGCAGCGCGAACCAGACCCGGAACGGCGACTGGACGATCAGGTGCCGCAGCCACCAGACGTGCAGCCCGGTGAGCACGAGCACCGACATCGCCAGGACGACGTGCACGGCACGCCAGTGCTCGTACCGGCGGAGCAGCCGCTTGCGCCACACCGAGGTGGTGACGAGCAGGCCGAGAGCCACGGTGGCGCCGACCGCGGCCCGCGCCCGGTTCGGCGCATCCACCACGTCGAGGAGCGCGACGTTGTCGGGGTCTGCGACCAGCACCGACGCCAGGTGCGCGAGCACGAAGGCGAGGGCGGCCATGCCGACGAGGCGGTGCACACCGAGCACCACGTCGATGCCCAGTGCCCGGGACAGCGCGCGCATCCGCTTCGGCAGGACGAAGGTGACGACCAGGAGGGACAGCGCGACGAGACCGGTCGCCAGCGACACCTCGTAGGCGGGGTCGACGCCTTCGGGGCGGTCGGCGTCGAGCGCGAGCCAGAGCGGCAGCAGGACCACCGCGAGGTAGCCGAGGGACAGCGAGAGTCGGACCAGGAGACGCATGAGGGAAGGAACCAGACGGTCGGCGGGCAGGTGAACCCCGTGGACCCCCCACGGACCCGGCGAGTCGACCCTCGTGCAGTCGGCGGATCCCCTGTCGTCACGACAGTGTCCGTCGCCGGTAAGCGGACGACCTTAGAGACAATTCGCGCCCTCCTCGCAAGTCGATCACCGTGGCCCGCCGGGAACGCCGCTGCGTCGGCAGCAGGCCGTAGCGTGCCGCGGGTGATCCGGGAACGGCTGGCCGCCCAGCTGCTCAGCAGCCGGTCGGCGCGGTCGCCGGAGGACGTCGCGCGGCAGCTGCTGGCCGTCCAGGCGCAGGACGCCCGCGGCGCCCGCCTCAGCGTGCGCAGCCGGTCGACCGGCCTGACCGCCGCCGACGTCGACCACGCGCTGTCGACCCGACGCTCACTCGTCGTGAGCTGGCTCAACCGCGGCACGCTGCACCTGGTCGCCGCCGAGGACTACTGGTGGCTGCACCCGTTGACCACGCCGCAGCTCGTCACCGGCAACGCCCGGCGGCTGGGCCAGGAGGGCGTGAGCCCGGCCCAGGCGGACCGCGGGGTCGACGTCGTCGCCGAGGCGGTGGCGGCCGGCGGACCGCAGACCCGCCGACAGCTGCGCGAGCTGCTCGACGCGGCCGGCGTCCCCACGGCGCGGCAGGCCCTGGTGCACGTCCTGATGGCGGCGACGCTGCGCGGGCACGTCGTGCGCGGGCCGATGGTCGACGGTGAGCACGCGTACGTCGGCGTCCACGACTGGCTGGGCCCCGCACCCGAGCCGTTGCCGGACGACGAGGCGCTGGCCCGGCTGGCCCGGCGCTACCTGGTGGGGCACGGCCCGGCCGACGCCGCCGACCTCGCCCGGTGGGCCGGGATACCGCTCGGTCGGGCCCGGCGCGGGCTGGCCGGCCTCGACGGCGAGCTGACGTCGTACGACGGTGGGCTCGTCGACCTGACCGGGCGCGAGCCCGCCCCCCAGCCCCCGCCGCCCCGGCTGCTGGGGTCCTACGAGCCGCTGCTGCTGGGCTGGGTGTCGCGGGCCGACGTCGTCGGGGAGCACCGCGAGCTGGTGACCGACAACGGGCTGTTCCGGCCGTTCGCCCTCGTCGACGGCCGCGCGGTGGCGACCTGGGGGCTGCGCGACGGCACCCTGACGATCCGGTGCCTGGAGAAGGTGCGGCCGCGGGTCCTCGACCTGCTCGTCCGGGACGCCGAGGACGTGCTGCGGTTCCTCGGCCTGCCGGCCCGGCCGGCCGCCGTGCAGCGCTGACCGGCCGGGTTCAGCCCGCTTTCGGCAACATCGGATGTGCCGCCGAGCGTGTCAGGGGCCCAGTCAGGTATCCGATGCCGGGCAACCGGCGGTCAGCGGCGCTCGGGCACCGGCACGGCTGCGGCAGCGGCTGCGGCTCGGCCAGGCCCTCGTTCCACTTCTGCTCGATGTGCCCGAACCGCCAGACGGCCAGCGCGACGACCCAGGTGACCACGAACAGCCCGACGATCGCGTAGCCGACGTGGTTGAGGTCGAGGCTGCCGATCCAGGCGAGCGGCCCGGAGGTGATGCCGAGCTTCTCCACCAGGATCGAGAGGATCTCGACCAGGCCGATCACGAGCGCCACCGCCACCGACAGCCCGGTGATCGTGATGTTGTAGTAGACCTTGCGCACCGGCTTGGAGAACGCCCAGCCGTAGGCGAAGTTCATGAAGCAGCCGTCGATCGAGTCCAGCAGGCTCATGCCGGCGGCGAACAGCACCGGCAGCGTCAGCAGCGCGTACCACGGCAGGTTGAACGCCGCGGCGCCGCCGGCCAGGACGAGCAGGCTGACCTCGGTCGCGGTGTCGAAGCCGAGGCCGAACAGCAGCCCGACGGGGTACATGTGCCACGGCTTGCGCACCGCCTTGGTGGCCCCGCCGAGGATCCGGTTCATCAGGCCGCGGTTGTTGAGGTGCTCCTCGAGCGACTCCTCGTCGTACTGGCCGCGGCGCATGTCCCGGAAGACCCGCAGGATCTGCCTGAGCACGACCAGGTTCAGGATCCCGATGACCATCAGGAAGACCCCGGAGACGGCGGTGCCGATCAGCCCGGTCGTCTGCTGCAGCGACGAGCCGTCGTCCTCGACCTGCCCGACCAGCGCCTTGACGCCCAGCGAGAGGAGCAGGACGAGGCCGAAGACGATCGAGGAGTGGCCGAGGGAGAACCAGAAGCCGACCGAGAGCGGCCGCTTGCCGTCGGCCATCAGCTTGCGGGTGGTGTTGTCGATGGCCGCGATGTGGTCGGCGTCGAACGCGTGCCGCATGCCCAGCGTGTACGCCGTCACGCCGAGCCCGATGCCGAACACCGTGCTGCCGCTGACCTGGTAGTGCTGCGGCGCGACGATCAGTGCGAGCACGCCCCAGCCGACCACGTGCAGCAGCAGGACGAACCCGGCCATCCCCCAGACCGAGGCCCACTCGCCCCGGCTCAGGCTGCCGCGGAGCTGGGCCAGCCGCCCGCCGCGCCGGTCCGGGGCCGGCCGCCGACGCTCCTGGGCCGGACGCGGCTCCCTCGTGGTGGTGCTCAACGCTGCTCCCCGCTGCCGGCGGACATCTCGGGCAAGGCCCGACGTTACGTCCGAGGGTTGGTTGTTGCAACTCATTCGCAACAGACCCTCGGCGCCGGATGCCTGCTGACCGGCCCGATCTCACCAGCCGGACGTGGTCCCATCGGCGGTCGGGCTCGGGACCTTCGACCCTGTGCCCGGTCGAGCGGCCCATTCACGATCGACGCCATGTGGCAGGACGAACGCGCACTCGTCGTGCTCTCGCGCAGGGAGTGCGTGACGCTGCTGCGCGGCGAGCAGGTGGGACGTGTCGTCTTCACCGAGCGTGCGCTGCCGGCCGTGCTGCCGGTGTCCTTCGCCATGCTGGACGACGCCGTCGTGCTCGCCACCAGCTCCGAATCGCGGCTCGCGCAGGCGGCTCGCGGTGGGGTGCTCGCCTTCGAGGTCGACCGCCTCGACCCCGCGACACGCAGCGGCTGGAGCGTCGTGGTGACCGGCATGCCGAGCTGCGTCGACGAGCCGGCCGAGCAGGCCCGCATCCTCTCGGTGCTCGAGACCTGGGCGCCGGGCCGGCACGACCTGCTGCTCCGGCTGCCGCTGACGGTGGTCACCGGCCGACGGATCGAGGCCGAGGCCTCCCCGCTGGCACCGGTGATCGGGTAGACAGAGGGCATGCAGACGAGCGACACGCCAGCAGAGCCGCCCGAGAAGATCCGCGTCTTCCTGCTCGACGACCACGAGGTCGTCCGGCGCGGGCTGCGCGACCTGCTCGAGGCCGACGGGGACATCGAGGTCATCGGCGAGTCCGGGTCGGCCGAGGAGGCCGCCCGCCGCATCCCCGCGCTGCGTCCGCAGGTGGCCATCCTGGACGGCCGGCTCCCGGACGGGTCGGGCATCGACGTCTGCCGCGAGATCCGGTCCCGCGACCCGAACATCGCCGCCCTGGTGCTCACGTCGTACGACGACGACGAGGCGCTGTTCTCCGCGATCATGGCCGGCGCGGCGGGCTACGTGCTCAAGCAGGTCCGCGGCCAGGACCTGCTCGACGCGGTACGCCGGGTCGCGGCTGGTCAGTCGCTGCTCGACCCTGCCGTGACCCAGCAGGTGCTCGACCGGCTCCGCGAGGGGCCGAAGGAGGACAAGGCGCTCTCCGGGCTCACCGACCAGGAGCGCAAGGTGCTCGAGCTGATCGGCGAGGGGCTCACCAACCGGGCCATCGGCGAGCGGCTGTTCCTCGCCGAGAAGACCGTGAAGAACTACGTGTCCAGCCTGCTCGCCAAGCTGGGCCTCGAACGACGCACCCAGGCGGCGGTGTTCGCGAGCAAGCACCCGGGCGGCCCGCATGCCTGAGGAGGCCCTGGTCCGGGCGGTCGTCGAGGCCGCCACCCGCGCTCCCTCGATCCACAACACCCAGCCGTGGCGGTTCGTCGCCCACGACGACGTCGTCGAGCTGTGGGCCGACCCCGAGCGGGCCGTTCCGGCCATCGACCCCGACGGCCGGTCCAGGCACCTCAGCTGCGGCGCCGCGCTGGCGCTCGCCCGGGTGGCCGCGGCAGCCCAGGGAGTCGCGACGTCGGCCACCGTGCTGCCCGACCCGACCGAGCCCGACCACCTGGCCGACCTGCACCTCGACGGCCCGCACGAGACGGATGCGGACGACCGAGCCCTTGCCGACGCGATCGGGGCGCGGCACACCGAGCGCGGCCCGTTCGACGACGCCTCACCCGCGACAGCGGACGAGGTGGCGGCGCTGGCCGACGCCGTGCGCCGGGAGGGGTGCTGGCTGCGGGTCGTCGACCCCGGCGACGACGCGGCCGCCGTCACCGTGCTGCTGGCCCGGGCGGACGACGTGCAGTCGGCCGAGCCGGCCTACCGCGAGGAGCTGCGGCGCTGGACCGGCCGGGCCCCCGACAGCCCCGACGGCGTCCCCGCCACCGCCGTGCCCGAGACGCCCCCGGCCGACCGCGGGTCGAGCTACCGGCTGCGCGACTTCGAGCCTGGCCGCGACGACAAGAGCCCGCACTGGGCCGACGAGCCGCCGCCGGCCGAGCACCCGCTCGTGGTGGTGCTGGGCAGCCCCGAGGACGACGCCGCGGCGTGGCTCGCGGCCGGTCAGGCCCTCGGCCGGCTGCTGCTGACGGCCACCGTGCACGGTCTGGCGGCGTCACCGATGACGCAGGCCATGGAGGTCGCGGACACCCGCGCCAGGCTCACCAGCGAGCTCAGCCTCGTCGGCTTCCCCCAGGTCGTCCTCCGGGTCGGCCGGGCCCCTCGCGAGGCGACCCCGGGACGCGCCAACCGCCGTCCGGTCGACGAGGTCCTCGTCCTGCGCTGACCGGCGTACCAGGCACTGCGACGCGTCACAGGTCCCTGACAGGTCCCGCCCTGGGTCCTGTCGCGAGGGGACCTCCGGCCCTGTGCGGTCTCCCGCCAACTCCCGATTGTTGAGGTGTCAAGAAAAACACCACATCGGCGGCCGGCGGACCGGCTGCCCAGCAAGGGAGAAAGACATGCGCCGCAAGACTTTCGACCGCCTGATGGCAATCGGCGGCCTCGTCCTCGCCGTCGCCCTGCTCGTCGCAGGCAGCCTGCTCACCTGGGCCCACGTCTTCGTCTCGGACCAGGTCAAGGAGCAGCTCACCGCCCAGAAGATCTTCTTCCCCCCGACGGGCAGCGAGTCGCTCAACGACCCGGCCGTCAAGCCGTACCTCAGCCAGTACGCCGGCCAGCAGCTCACGACCGGCGCGCAGGCCGAGGCGTACGCCAACCACTTCATCAAGGTCCACCTGAACGAGATGGCCGGTGGCAAGACCTACGCGCAGCTCAGCGAGGCGTCGCGGAACGCCCCCGACGACGCGAAGCTGGCCGGCACGGTGGCGACCGTCTTCAAGGGTGAGACCCTGCGCGGCCTGCTGCTGAACGCCTACGCCTTCTGGACCATGGGCCAGATCGCCCTCTACGCAGCGATCGCCTCGTTCATCGCCGCCGGCGCCCTGCTCGTCCTGTCGATCCTCGGCCTGGCCCACGCCAGCCGCACCGACGAGGTTGCCGAGCTCGGCAAGGCGAAGTCCCCCGGCACGGGCACCGTCCCGGCACCTGCCGTCTGACCGACCCCCCACCCAGGCGCCCGACTCCGGTCGGGCGCCTTCGTGGTGCCCGGGGGCAGGGCGCTGCTGTCGGCTGCGCCGGCCTGGTCAGCGGCGGGCGGGGACCCGCCAGACCAGCTCGGTGCCGCCCGCCGGGCCCTCGCCGACCGTGCTCTCGCCGCCCAGCGCCTCGGCCCGCTCGGCCATGTTGCGCGACGCCGCTGCGCCGCTCGCCCGGGTGGTAGCCGACGCCGTCGTCGGTGACGGTGAGCACGACCTCGTCCCCGGCGTCGAGCACGACGACGACGTTGGTGGCCGAGGCGTGCCGCGCCACGTTGGACAGCGCCTCGCGCAGCACGGCCAGCAGGTGCGGGCGGACGTCGTCGCTCACCACGGCGTCGACCGGGCCTTCCATGACGAGCCGCGGTGTGAAGCCCAGCGCCGGCACGACCACGGCCACCGCCTCGCTCACCTGGGCCCGCAGGTCCGGTGACCCCGGCGGAGCGGAGAGCTCGAAGATGGTGCGCCGGATGTCCTTGATGGTGGCGTCGATGTCGTCGACGGCCGTGGAGATGCGGTGCGACACCTGCGGTCGGTCGGACATCCGGCCGGCGTTCTCGAGGGTGAGGCCGATCGCGAACAGGCGCTGGATGACCAGGTCGTGCAGGTCGCGCCCGATCCGGTCGCGGTCCTCGAAGACCGCCAGCCGGGAGCGGTCGTCACGGGCCTGGGCGACCTGCATCGCGAGCGCCGCCTGGTCGGAGTAGGCCTGGACGAGCCGGACGTCGGTGTCGAGGAAGCTCTGGACAGCGTCCCCGGTCCAGCCGAGCGCCAGGACGCCGGACAGCGCGACCGGTGTGCGCATCGGCACCAGCATCATCGACCCGGCGCGACCCACCAGCTCGCTGGGCACCGACTGGTCGCCGGCCACGTCGACCAGCGTGACGGACATCCCCCGGTCCAGGACCTCGCCCAGGTAGGACCCCTGCATCTCCAGCGCCGTCTCGAGCAGGTCGTCCTCGGACAGCCCGGCGACGGCCACGACGCGCAGCCGACCGCCGTCCACGATCAGCACCGCGACACTGGTCGCTCCCGGGACCTCTTGGGCGCGCGCAGCCACCAGTCGCAGGGCCTCGGTGTGCCCGACGTCGGAGAGCAGCGCAGAGCTCACCTCGGCGGCCGCCTCCAGCCATGCCTGGTGCCGGGTGGTCTCCTCGAACAGCCGGGCGTTCTCGATGACCACGCCAGCGGCCGCCGCCAGGGCGATCACGACCTCCTCGTCCTCGGTGGAGAAGCTGCTGGCGCCCCGCTTCTCGGTCAGGTAGAGGTTGCCGAACACCTGGTCCCTGATCCGGATCGGCACACCCAGGAAGGTCTCCATCGGCGGATGGTTCGGCGGGAAGCCGTAGGAGGAGGGGTGCTCTCCGAGCACGGGCAGCCGCAGCGGCTCCGGCCGGTCGATGATGACCCCGAGGATCCCGTGCCCCCGGGGCAGGTCACCGATCGCCGCGCGCTGCTCAGGTGTCAGGCCGTGGGTGACGAACTCACGCAGCCGCCGGTCCGGTCCCGAGCCGAGCACGCCGAGTGCGCCGTACCGCGCGCCGGCCAGCTCGCAGGCGGCGGTGACGATGCGCTCCAGGGCCCGCTCGAGCGAGAGGTCGGCGTTGATGCCGACCACCGCGTCCAGCAGCCCGCGCAGCCGCTCCTGGGTGTCCATCACGGTCCCGACCCGGGAGAGCACCTCGCTCAGGAGCTCGTCCAGCCGGGCGCGCGCCAGCGGCGTCAGCGCGGCCGACGGGCCCGGATGCTGCTCGTCCAACGGATGTCAACCCCTCTCCAGCCCGACGGTAGGCCACCCAGCGCCCTCATGGGGGCCGACGAACCGGCGGACGACGGCTAGATTCAGCACCGTGGAGGACGGGCCCAGCGTGGTGCCGCTCGGCCGCACGGCCGGCCAGCTCGTGCTGCTGCGCCGGCTGACGGCCGCGCTGGCCGACGTCATGGTCCCCGACGACGTCGCCCGGGTGACCCTCGGGCACGTCGGGCAGATCGAACGGGTGGTGCGGGCCGGGCTGTCGACGAGCGAGCGCGCCGGGCGCGAGCTGAGCTTCGTCTCGACCGACGACGACGCGGTCACCCCGAACGCCGTCCGATGGTGCCGGATCGAGGGCGTGGCCGACGTACCGCTCGCGGAGTGTGTGCGGACCGCGGTGCCGGTGCTGCTCGGCTCCCCCGCGGACCTGGCCGCCCGCTACCCGCACCTGCACGACCGCCAGATCGGCCTGGGCACCCAGTCGTTGGCGGCGCTGCCGTTGCTGGCCGACGACCGCGCGATCGGCGCCCTGCTGCTCTCCTTCGGTGAGCCGTTGCTCTTCGACGACGACCTGCAGGCGTTCCTGGCGGCGGTGGCCGCCCTGGTCGCGCAGGCGATGAAGCGCGCGCTGGCGTTCCGGGACCAGCAGACGGTGTCCGAGCTGCTGCAGCGCAGCCTGATGCCCGAGTCCATCCCGGAGCTCGACGGCCTGGCGATGGGCGCCTACTACGAGCCCGGCGGCTCCGGCGTCGAGGTGGGCGGCGACTGGTACGACGTCCTGCCGCTGCGGGACGGCCGGGTGGTCGTCACCCTCGGGGACGTCATGGGCAAGGGCGTGGCCGCTGCCATCGTCATGGGCCAGGTGCGCGCGGCGTTGCGGGCCTACGCGCTCATCGACCCCGAGCCCGGCGTCGTGCTGTCCCGGCTGGACGCCCTCGTCACGTCGCTCGGCATCGACGAGCAGATCGTCACCGTGGCGTACGGCGTGACCGATCCCGGCCGGCAGCGGCTGAGCTTGGCGCTGGCGGGCCACCCGGCGCCGCTGCTGGCACTGCCGGGGACGCCGCCCTGCCAGCTCGACGTGCCCGCAGGGCCCGCTCTCGGTCTCGCGGCCGGCCCCTGGCCGGTCACCTCGCTCGACCTGCCGTCGGAGGCGCTGCTGCTGTTCTTCAGCGACGGACTGGTCGAGACCCGCAACCTCGAGCTCGACGACGGGGTGCGCGAGCTGGTCGAGCGGGTGAGCGGGATCGAGCCGCGGCGGCGCCACCCACGCGAGCTGTGCGCGCGGCTGGCCGACCTGATGCGTCGGCACGACAGCGAGGACGACGTGACGGTGCTCGCGGTCATGAGCACCGCCGGTCTCGGCCTGCGCACCGCATCGGCGGAGTTCCCGGCGGACAGCAGTGCTTCGCCGCTGTCCCGGCGCGCCCTCGCCGGCTGGCTCGCCGCCTGGCAGGTCGACGAGGACGTGGCCGAGACCGCGGCGCTGTGCCTGTCCGAGCTGGTGACCAACGCCGTCATCCACTCGGGCACCACGCCGCGGGTCACCGCCCGGCTCGACACCGAGCGGCTCCTGGTGCTGGTGCAGGACCGGGGCCATCGCGGCACGGCCCGCCGCGCCGAGGACCACGAGCCCACCGACATCTCCGGCCGCGGGCTGATCCTCGTCGACACCCTGACGACGGCCTGGAGCGCGGAGCACAGTGCGGACGGGACGACGGTCTGGTTCGAGCTGGACCTGCCCAGGGCGGGGTGAGGTCGTGGAGGTCCTGCGCTACACCGCGTTCAGCGACGACCCGGCCGGAGGCAACCCGGCAGGCGTCGTGCTCGACGCGACGGGGCTCGACGACTCGGCGATGCTCGCCGTGGCCGCCGAGGTGGGCTTCTCCGAGACGGCCTTCCTCGTCGCGACCGCGCCGGGCCGGTTCGCGGCCCGCTACTTCAGCCCGCTGGCCGAGGTGCCGTTCTGCGGGCACGCGACGATCGCGAGCGCGGTCGCCCACGCCGATCGGCACGGGCCCGGCCCATTGCTGCTGGACACCCGGGCCGGCGAGGTCGCGGTGACCACGGCGCGCGCCGGCGGCCGGACCACGGCCACGCTGACCAGCGTGCCCCCGCGGACCCGCCCGCTGGACCCGGCGGCCCTGGACGGTCTGCTGCTCGCGCTGCGCTGGCGCCGAGACGACCTCGACGCGGACCTGCCGCCGCGGGTGGCGTACGCCGGTGCCTGGCACCCGGTGGTCGCGGTCCGGGAGCGGTCCCGGCTGGCCGACCTCGACTACGACTTCGCGGGGCTCGGCGCCCTGATGGCCGAACAGGACTGGACGACCGTCGCCCTGGTGCACCGGGCCGGCCCGGCCGAGCTCGACGTACGCAACCCGTTCCCGCCCGGCGGTGTCGTCGAGGACCCCGCGACCGGTGCGGCCGCCGCGGCACTGGGCGGCTACCTGCGCGACCTCGGCCTGGTGACGCCACCGGCGACCCTCACGCTGCACCAGGGCGCCGACATGGGCCGGCCGAGCGTGCTCACCGTTCGCGTGCCTGCCGGACCCGGCACCGGAATCGAGGTGTCCGGCACCGCCGTCCCGCTGTGAGACCGGGTCAGTCCGGGTTCGTCAGTCCGGGATCGTCAGTCCGGGATCCAGTCGAAGACGCTCGGGTTCGGGCCCAGGCGACCGGCCTCACCCTTGTCGAGTCCGGAGATCGCGTCGACGTCCGCCGGCTCGAGCTCGAAGTCGAACAGCGCGAAGTTCTCGACGATCCGGGCCGGCGTCGTCGACTTCGGGAACACGATGTCGCCCCGTTGGAGGTGCCAGCGCAGCACCACCTGGGCGGGCGAGCGTCCCAGCTTGGCGGCGACCTCCCCGACCACGGGGTCGTCGATCACCGCGCCCTGGGCGATCGGCGCCCATGCCTCGGTGGCGATGCCGTGGGCCTGGTTGTAGGCGCGGACCTCGGTGTTCGGCCAGTACGGGTGGGCCTCGACCTGGTTCACCGCCGGGACGGTGCCCGTCTCCGCCGCCAGCCGCTCGAGATGGTCGACCTGGAAGTTGGAGACGCCGATGGAGCGGGCCCGTCCGTCGGCCTTGAGCTCCTCGAGCACCTTCCAGGTGGACACGAAGTCGCCGCCGTAGCGGGTGGGCAGCGGCCAGTGGATGAGAAACAGGTCGACGTAGCCGCCCAGGTCGAGCTCGGCGAGGGTCCGGTCGAAGGCGGCGCGGGCGACGTCAGGCTCGTGGAAGCCGTTGTTGAGCTTGCTCGTCACGAACACCTCGCTGCGGTCCAGCCCCGACGCGCGCACCGCCTCCCCGACACCCTTCTCGTTGCCGTACATCTCCGCGGTGTCGATGTGGCGGTAGCCCGCGTCGAGCGCCACGGCGACGGCCTTCGCCGTCTCGGCCGGGTCGATCTGGAACACCCCGAAGCCGAGCTGCGGAATGGTCGAGCCGTCGTTCAGGGTGATCGTGGGTACTGCGCTCATCGTGGGTGTCACTCCCGTGTCTGGTCGGCGGCTGTGCCGGGTCCCCTACCCGAAACTAGACGTGCGCCAACGGCATAAGGTCACCGGCATGAGGATCAAGATGTGCGGGGTACACGTCGTCGACCCGGCAGCGGCCTTCGTCTTCTACACCGACACCCTCGGCTTCGAGCCGCTGCTTGTCGTCCCCGACGCCAACCTCTACATCGTCCGGTCGCCCGAGGACCCGGACGGTGTCGGCCTGCTGCTGGAGCCCAGTGACAACCCGGTGGCCGCCGCCTACCGGGACGGCGTCTACGCCCTGGGCATGCCGGCCATCGTGCTCGGCGTCAAGGACGTTCGGGCCGAGTACGACCGGCTGACCGATGCGGGCGTGCTGTTCACCGAGGGACCGACCACCGACGAGGCCGGCACCCACGCCGTCTTCGACGACACCAGCGGCAACTACGTCCAGCTGCACCAGGACTGAGGGCGTCGCGCGGCCGCCGGGAGCCCGCGGGCTGCACCGTCAGACCTGCGCACAGCGCGGAACAGGGGCGTGACCTCTCCGCGACTGCGGACCGGGTACTGCGGGTGCTGCCGGCAACACCGCTCGGAACCCTCAGACCTGCCCACACCGGCGAGCGGGCGCGGCGGCTGCCGAACCAGGTGCCGGTCCGCGCGCCCTCAGACCTGCCCACACCGGCGAGCGGGCGCGGCGGCTGCCGAACCAGGTGCCGATCCGCGCGCCCTCAGACCTGCCCACACCGGCGAGCGGGCCACCGCTCTGACGGCCGCCGACGACGACACGACGCGCCCGCACCGGAGCGCGCGCCGCTGCGTCAACCTGTGCGCAGGTCTGAGGCTCCACCGCGGGTCCGGCGCCGCCCGAAGCCAGCCACCGCCGCTGCGTCAACCTGTGCGCAGGTCTGAGGCTCCGACGCGGGTCCGGCGCCGCCCGAAGCCAGCCACCACCACTGCGTCAACCTGTGCGCAGGTCTGAGGCGCGCACACCCACCGGCGGGTGCCGACCGCAGCCGCCGACTGGAGACGCGGTCAGCGCGGCCGCGCGCCGACCGCCGAGGGGAACGCCTCGCGGTAGGACACCCACCGGCCGGCCGGCGTCTCGACGGTCTCGGCCGCCAGGACGCCGTGCACGACAGCCCGGGTGAAGCAGTCGGCCGCGGCGCCGAGCAGCGACTGGAAGCCCGGCAGGTCCGGTGCCGGCCGAGTGCCGGTCGCGAGCGCGAACACGGTGTCCCCGTCCAGCATCGTGTGGACGGGGTTGAGGGCCCGGGCCATGCCGTCGTGCCCGATGCCGGCGAGCTTCTGGCACTGGGCCTTGGTCAGCGTCCGGTCCGTTGCGATGACACCCAGGGTGGTGGCCGGCGCCAGCGGCGACCGGCCGGCCGCAGCATCGGCAGCCGCGCGGGCCGCTGCCACCTCCCCGGCCGCGGGGACGCGCAGCCAGTCGAGCTCGCCGTCGAGCCCGTGCCTGGCGCCGAGCAGCTCACCGGTCCTGGGGTCGACGGGTGACCCCACGGCGTTGACGACGGCGAGCGCCGCGACCGTCGTCCCGTCGGCGAGCAGCGCGCTCGCCGACCCCAGACCGCCCTTCAGGCCGCCGACCACGGTGCCGGTGCCGGCCCCGACACAGCCCTGCCGGACCGCCGCCGCCCCGGCCGCCCGCCGGCCGCGTCGTCGTACGCGCGCTCACCGAACGATGCGTCCGGAACATGCCCGAAGTCGCCGCCACGGCCGAGGTCGAAGACCACCGCGGCCGGCACGATCGGCACCACCTCACCGGGTGCTCCCACCGGGAAGCCGGTACCCGCCGCGGCGAGCCGGCGCATGACGCCGTCGGCGGCCGCCAGACCGAAGGCGCTGCCGCCCCCGAGCAGCACCGCGTGCACCCGCTCGACGAGGTTGCGCGGGTCGAGCAGGTCGGTCTCGCGGGTCCCCGGGCCGCCACCGCGCACGTCGACGCCGCCGACCGCACCCCCGGTCGGGGGCGAGCACCACCGTGGTGCCGGTGAGCCATCCCGCACCGGTGCGCTGGGCATGGCCGACCCGCAGACCGGCGACGTCGACCAGGGAGTTGGTCGGTCCGGGTCGCAGGCCGCTCACCGCGCGGCACCGGTCAGGAAGAGTCGCGCTGCTTCGGCGTACACCCTGGCTGCCTGCAGCACCTCGGCCACCTCCACGAACTCGTCGGCCTGGTGCGCGATCCACTTGCCGCCCGGCCCGTAGACGACGGTCGCGAGCCCGGCGTCGCGGGTGAGGATGGTGCCGTCGGTGGCGCCCGGCACGCCGCCGAAGACGCGCCGGCGCTCCGGTCACCGCCTCGTGGGCGGCCGCCAGCGCCACCACGACCGGGTGCGTCACCGGGGTGTCGACCGGCGGTCGGTCGTCGAGCACCTGCACCTCGACCCCGACACCCGCCGGTCGCGGCGACCCCCGAGGCCGCGCCGGTCACGGCCTCGACCAGCTCCGCGTGGTCGACGCCCGGGACGGTCCGGACGTCGACGCACAGCACGGCCCGCGCCGGGATGACGTTGACCTGGTCGGTGTCACCGGCCAGCAGCACCGTCGGAGTCAGGTACGTCGAGCCGAGGTGCTCGTGGTCACCGTGCCGGTCGCCGTAGCGACGCTCGAGCTCGGCGAGGGCAGCGACCACGCCAGCCGCCACCGGCACCGGGTTTCTGCCGTGCTGCGGCATCGCGCCGTGCGCCATGACCCCGGTCAGCTCGATGCGCAGCCGCACCGCTCCTTTCGCGACCGCGCAGATCTCGCCCTGCTCCGGCTCGCAGACGATGACGCCGTCGATCGCGTCCACGTACGAGCGCCAGGTGCGGGCGAACTGCTTCGCGCCGAGCATCATGCCTTCCTCGTCGACCAGCGCCGCCACCACGACCCGGCCGGGGAAGGGGCCGGCGAGCTGCAGCGCGCGGACGGCGTGCAGCATCGCCGCGACCCCGGACTTCATGTCGGCGCTGCCCCGGCCCCAGATGCGACCGTCCGACAGCTCGGCGCCGAACGGGTCGACGGTCCACGACGCGCCGGCACCCTCGGTCACGACGTCGGTGTGACCCTCGAACATCAGCGTCGGGCCGGGCCCACCGCCGCCGTCGACCACGGCCACGACGTTGGGCCGTCCGGGCTCGACCTCGACCACGCGCGGCTCCCAGCCCCAGTCGCGCATCTGGCGCGCGACGAGCTCGGCGGCCGGCTGCTCGGCGGTCCCGGCCGCGGGGTCGTGGACCGTGCGCAGCCGCACGAGCGCACGGGTGAGCGCGACGACCCCGTCGTCGTCCACGTGGTCGCCCACGGCCGGAACGGTCACGGGCCGATCTCATCATGCGCGGGGCGACCCCGGAAGCAGTCGAGGTAGCAACGGGGCCAGCGACGAGGCAGGCTTTCCCGGGTGACCGACTCGACCGTGGAGACCGACGGGACGGCCACCCGCTGGACCCGGGTGCGCGACACCCCGCTACGGACCTACCTGCGCACCGAGACCGGGAGCGCCACGGTCCTGCTCGCCGCCACGCTGGCCGCCCTGGCCTGGGCCAACATCGACACCGCCTCCTACGAGGACTTCCGGTCGATGCCGATCTCGATCGGGGTCGGGAGCCACCTGGTCGCCGAGCCGCTCGTCTACTGGGTCAACAGCGGCCTGATGACCTTCTTCTTCTTCGTGGTCGGCCTGGAGTGCCGCCGCGAGCTCGACCTCGGCGAGCTCCGCGAACGACGCCGCGCCACGCTGCCGCTGCTCGCCGGCCTGGCCGGCATGGCCTGCGCCGTCGGGCTGTACCTGGCGGTCAACGCCGGGCACAGCTCGGCCGCCGGCTGGGGCGTGGCGATGTCCACCGACACCGCGTTCGCCCTCGCCCTGCTCGCCGTCGCCGGGCCGCGGTTCTCCGAGCGGCTGCGCGGCTTCCTGCTCACCGTGGCCATCGTCGACGACGTGGTGGCGCTGCTGGTGATCGCCACGGTCTACACCGAGGAGATCGACCTCCAGGCGCTGGCACTCGCGGTGGCGATCTACGCCGCGGTGGTCGTCGCGGTGCGGCTGCACGTCCGACGTGGGCTGCTCTACCTGGCGCTCGGGGTCGGCGCCTGGCTGGCGCTGCGGGCCTCCGGCGTCGACCCGCTGGTGCTCGGACTGGCGATGGGCCTGCTGCCGTACGCCTCCGCCGGCGACCCGGAGGAGCTGGAGCGGGTCAGCACGCTGTTCCGCAGGTTCCGCGAGCAGCCCACCGTCGAGCTGGCCCGGACGACCGGAGCCCAGGTCAACTGGGCGGTGTCGCCCAACACCCGGCTCACCGGCCTGCTGCACCCGTGGACCAGCTACGTCATCGCTCCGCTGTTCGCCCTCGTCAACGCCGGCATCGTCGTCGATGCCGATGCGCTCGACCGGGCGGCGCACTCACGCATCACCTGGGGCATCGTGCTCGGCTACGTCGTCGGCAAGCCGGTCGGTGTCACCGCGGTGTCGTGGTTGACCACCCGGCTCAGCCGCGGCCGCCTGCGGTCGCCCGTCGGCTGGGCCGCGACCCTGGGCGCCGGCGCGAGCGCCGGAGTCGGGTTCACCGTCGCGCTGCTCATCACCGCCCTGGCCTTCGACGGCGTGGACCGGGAGAACGCCACCCTCGGCATCCTCGCCGCGGCGACCCTGGCCGCACTGCTCACCTTCGGGGTCTTCGCCGGCGCCCGGCTGCTGCCCGAGGCCCGCCAGGCCCGCGCGCTCGTCGGCACCTCCGAGCCGCTGGTCGACCTGCTCGACCCGCCGGACCCGAGCCGCGACCACGTCCGCGGCCCGACACGACGCACCGGTCACCCTGGTCGAGTACGGCGACTTCGAGTGCCCGCACTGCGGGCGGGCCGAGCCGGCCGTCCGCGAGCTGCTCGAGGGCCGCACCGACATCCGCTACATCTGGCGGCACCTGCCGCTCGTCGACGTCCACCCGCACGCCCAGCTGGCCGCCGAGGCGGCGGAGGCAGCCGGCCGGCAGGACGCCTTCTGGGAGATGCACGACCTGCTGCTGCACCGGCAGGACGCCCTGGGGGTGAAGGACCTGATCCGCTACGCCGGCGAGCTCGGCCTCGACGTCGCCCGCTTCACCCACGACCTGAAGTCGCACGCCGGCGCCGCCCGGGTCGCCGAGGACGTCGAGCAGGCAGCGGCCAGCGGTGTCGTGGGCACGCCGACGTTCTTCGTGAACGGCCGGCGTCACGTGGGCGCCTACGACTTCGCCAGCCTGTCCGCCGAGGTGAACACCGCACTGTCCCGGCTGCTCGCCCTCGGCCGGAGCTGACGGCCGGCGATGGCGACGACCCGCGGCTGGAGGACGATGCGCGGGTGACGCGCACCGCGGACGTGGCCGTCGTCGGCGGCGGCATCATCGGCCTCGCCGTCGCGGACGCCCTGCTGGCCGCCCGACCGGGCAGCTCGGTCGTCGTCCTCGACAAGGAGCCCGGGCTCGGGGCCCACGCGTCCGGCCGCAACTCCGGCGTGCTGCACGCCGGCTTCTACTACAGCCCCGACTCGCTCAAGGCGCGGCTCACCCGGCGCGGCAACGAGCTGCTGCACGCGTTCTGTGACGAGAACGGCGTGCCGGTACGCCGGTGCGGCAAGCTCGTCGTCGCCCGCAGCACCGACGAGCTCGCCGCGCTGGACGGCCTGCTGGAGCGGGCGGCCGCGAACGGCGTACCGGTCGAGAAGGTCGACGAGAGCGAGGCCCGCGAGCTCGAGCCGCTGGCGCGCACCGTCGAGCGGGCCCTCTGGTCGCCCACCACGTCGAGCGCGTCACCCGACGCCGTCCTGACCGCCCTTGCCGCGCGGGTCCGGCGCCGCGGCGGCACGGTCGTGCTCGGCGACGAGGTGACCGCCGCAGCGCCCGGCGTCGTCACCACGCGCAGCGGCACCGTGCGGGTCGGCCACGTCGTGAACGCGGCCGGGCTGCACGCCGACCGGGTCGCGCGGTGGTTCGGCATGTGCGACGACTACGTCGTGCTGCCGTTCAAGGGCCTCTACTGGTACGGCGACTGGGCGCCCGGCCGGTTGCAGCGGCACGTCTACCCGGTGCCCGACCCGAGGGACCCGTTCCTCGGCGTGCACCTGACGGTCACCGTCGACGGCCTGGCCAAGGTCGGCCCCACCGCCATCCCCGCCCTGTGGCGGGAGGACTACGGCGGGCTCCACGGGTTCGCGCCGCGCGACACGGCCGAGATCGCCCGGACGTTCCCGAAGTTCCTGCGCAGCCCGCACCACGACGTCCCCGCCCTGATCCGCGCCGAGGTCCCGAAGTACTCCCGCCGCCACCTCGTGCGGCAGGCCCAGCAGCTGGTGCCCAGCGTGCGGCCGGAGAGCTTCCGTCGCCGCGGCCGGCCCGGCGTTCGCGCCCAGCTGTTCCACCTGCCGAGCCGGCGGCTCGAGATGGACTTCGTCGTCCGCGGCGACGCCGACTCCACCCACCTGCTCAACGCGGTGTCGCCGGCCTGGACCAGCAGCCTCGCGGTCGCCGAGCACGTCGTCGCCGACCTGCTGGCGCGCACCGGGGGCTGACCCCGGAAGGCCGCCGGCCGCGGGGAGGCAGCGCTGCGATGGCTGACCTAGGCTGCGGGAGGGCCGCACCGAACACGCGGCCGGAGCGGAGGAAGCATGCCCGAGACCTGCGCACACCTGGACCAGGTCGACGCGGCCGCGCAACCCTCGTCCGAGGGCTGCGAGGACTGCCTGCGCACCGGCGGCCGCTGGCTGCACCTGCGGATGTGCCGCAGCTGCGGTCACGTCGGCTGCTGCGACTCCTCACCGAACAAGCACGCGACCGCCCACCACGCCGCCGTCGGCCACCCGGTCATCTCGTCCTACGAGCCGGGCGAGGACTGGTGGTGGTGCTTCGACGACCAGCTCGGCTTCACGGTGCCCGACGCGACGGCCTTCTCGCACCCGTGACCGACGTCCCCGCCCAGCCGGCCGCACCGCCGGGAGCGACGTCAGGCGCGGCCCGGCCCGTCCTGCTCACCGTCGACGACGACCAGTCCGTCTCGCGAGCCGTCGCCCGCGACCTGCGCCGGCGGTACGGCGAGGAGCACCGCATCGTGCGCGCGACCTCCGGCGCGGAGGGCCTCGAGACCCTGCGCGAGCTGAAGCTGCGCGGCGAGCGGGTCGCGGTGCTGCTGGCCGACTACCGGATGCCGGAGATGAGCGGCATCGAGTTCCTCGAGCAGGCGATGGACCTGTTCCCGCGGGCCAGGCGAGCACTGCTGACGGCGTACGCCGACACCGACGCGGCGATCGCCGCCATCAACGTGGTCGACGTCGACCACTACCTGCTCAAGCCGTGGGAGCCGCCGGAGGAGAAGCTCTACCCGGTCGTCGACTCGATGATCGAGTCCTACCGGGCCGCCGCGGACGTCGAGGTGCGCGAGACGAAGGTGATCGGGCACCGCTGGTCGGCGCCCTCGTTCGAGGTGCGCGACTTCCTGGCCCGCAACGCCGTGCCGTACCGCTGGTTCACCGCCGACGAGCCGGAGGCCGTCCGGCTGCTGTCCGCAGCCGGCGTGGACGCGTCCCGGCTGCCGGTCGTCGTGACACCCGAGTCCCAGACCCTGGTGGCGCCGACGACCACCGAGGTGGCCGCCGCGGTGGGGCTCTCGACCATGCCGATGACCGACTTCTACGACCTCGTGATCGTCGGCGGCGGCCCGGCCGGTCTCGGGTCGGCGGTCTACGGCGCGTCCGAGGGACTGCGCACCCTGCTCGTCGAGCGACAGGCGACCGGCGGCCAGGCCGGGCAGTCGTCCCGCATCGAGAACTACCTGGGGTTCCCGGACGGCGTCTCCGGGGCACAGCTCACCGACCGGGCCCGCCGGCAGGCGACCAAGTTCGGCGCCGAGATCCTCACCGCCCGCGACGTCCGCGGCCTGCGCACCAACGGCCCGGCCCGGGTGCTGACCTTCGGCGACGGCACCGAGGTGGGCGCGCACGCGGTGATCGTCGCGACCGGGGTGTCCTACCGGGACCTCGACGCACCGGGCGTCGTCGAGCTCACCGGCCGGGGCGTCTTCTACGGCTCCGCGGCCACCGAGGCCCAGGACTGCGTCGACGCCGACGTCTACATCATCGGCGGCGCCAACTCCGCCGGCCAGGCGGCGATGTTCTTCGCCCGGCTGGCGAAGAACGTCACCCTCGTGGTGCGAGGCGAGTCCCTCACCCGCAGCATGTCGCACTACCTGATCGAGCAGCTGACCGCGATCGACAACATCGCCATCCTGGTCGACACCGTGGTCCAGGAGGCGCACGGCGACGGTCACCTGGAGAGCCTGGTGCTGCGCCACCTGCCGACCGGTGAGTGCGAGCAGGTCGACACGGCGCACGCGTTCGTCTTCATCGGCGCCCAGCCGCGCACCGAGTGGCTGGCCGGCACCTTGGTCCGCGACGACCGCGGTTTCGTGCTCACCGGCCCCGACCTGATGGTCGACGGGCAGCGGCCGGCCGGCTGGCCGCTGGAGCGCGACCCGTGGCCGCTGGAGGCCAGCCTGCCCGGGGTGTTCGTCGCCGGGGACGTCCGGGCCGACTCGGTCAAGCGGGTCGCCTCCGCCGTCGGCGAGGGCGCGATGGCGGTCTCGCTGGCCCACCGATACCTGGGAGCGCCATGACCGTCACGGCAGAGCCGACCGGCGTACGGCTGACGAACGACGAGCTGCGCGAGCTGTTCCTGTTCGAGTCGCTGACCGACGACCAGCTGTCCTGGTTCGCCGAGCGCGGCTGGGTGGTCGAGCTGCCCGCCGGCAGCACCGTGTTCGCGGAGGGCGACCCGTCGGAGCTGATGATGGTGCTGCTCTCCGGCACGATCGCGATGAGCCGCAAGGTCGGCCAGGACGACGTCGAGACCGTGCGCACCGACCAGCGCGGGGTGTACGGCGGGGCGATGCAGAGCTACCTGAAGGACGCCGCGCCCCCGGCGTACACCGCAACGGTGACCGTGGTCAGCGACGCGCGGGTCTGGCTGATCAGGGCCACCGACTTCTCCGACGCGGTCCGCGACTGGTTCCCGATGGCGATCCACCTGCTGGAGGGCCTGTTCTACGGGATGCGCAACTCCCAGCAGATCGTCGGTCAGCGCCAGCAGCTGCTCGCGCTCGGCGCGCTGACGGCGGGCCTGACCCACGAGCTGAACAACCCGGCCGCCGCTGCGGTCCGCGCGAACTCCGCGCTGCGGGAACGGTTCGCCGCGATGCGGAACAAGCTCGCGATGATGGCTCACGAGGAGATCGACCCGCGGCTGCTCGAGGTGCTCGTCGACGTCCAGGAGCAGGCCGTGCAGGCGGTCGCGCTCGCACCGGAGCTGACGCCGATGCAGGAGTCGGAGCGCGAGGACGAGCTCACCGAGTGGCTCGACGAGCACGGCGTCGGCAACGCCTGGGAGCTGGCGCCGGTCTTCGTCTCGGCGGGCACCACGACGCCGTTCCTCGACAAGCTGGCCGAGGCGGCGCCGCCGGACGTCCTCGAGGGGGCGGTGCGCTGGCTGTCCTACACCGTCGAGACCGAGCTGCTGCTCGGCGAGATCACCGACTCGGTCACCCGCATCTCCTCCCTGGTCGACGCGGCGAAGCAGTACTCGCACATGGACCGCGCGCCGTTCGAGCGGGTCGACGTGCACGTCGGGCTGAAGAGCACGCTGGCGATGCTGACCAGCAAGCTGACCGGCATCACCGTCGTCAAGGACCTCGACCGGACCCTGCCGCCCGTCCCCGTGTACGCCGGCGAGATCAACCAGGTCTGGACGAACCTGATCGACAACGCGGTGCAGGCCATGGCGGGCGAGGGCACCCTCACGGTCCGCACCTCCCGCGACGGAGACTGCGTACAGGTCGAGATCGGCGACACCGGGCCGGGCGTGCCGCCCGAGCTCCGGCAGCGGATCTTCGAGCCGTTCTTCACCACCAAGCCGGTCGGCCAGGGCACCGGTCTCGGCCTCGACATCTCCTACCGCATCGTGGTGGCGCGCCACGGCGGTGACCTCTCGGTGGAGTCGCAGCCGGGCGACACCCGCTTCGTGGTGCGGCTGCCGATCACCGAGCGCCCGTCAGCCTGACCCCCGGCGCGGACGAGGGCCGGGCCCCATACGGGTCCCGGCCCTGCGCGTCGCGGGGGCTACTTGAGCCAGCCGTGCTCGGCGACGAACGGGAGGCGCTCCCACCTCCGGCCCAGGCCGAAGGTGCGGCCCGCAGCGGTCAGCCCCAGCAGCACCAGCACGAGGGCGTAGATGAGGTGGTCGTCCATGAACGGGTTGTTCTCCGGGGGCAGGGCGACGGTCCACATCATGACCACCAGCAGCGCGCCGGCACCGGCTGCCAGGCGCATCGTGACGCCGAGGATCAGTGCCGTGCCGATCGCGAACAGGCCGAGCATGAACAAGGTGTCGGCCCAGGCCGCGCCGGCGATGTCGTTGTAGAAGCCCTTGAAGGGGCCGTCGGCGCCGAACTTCAAGAATCCCTCGGTCGGGCTGCCGCCGTTGAGCCAGGCTGCGTCACCGAAGCGGTCGACGACCCCTGTCTCGGCATCCCGTCCGGTGCCGAAGCCGAGGGCGAACAGCTTGTCGAGGAACGCCCAGAGGAAGACCCAGCCCAGGCTCAGCCGGGTCGCGGCGAGGGTGAAGCGGTACCAACGGTGCCGAGGGGTCTCCTCGTGCACCGGTTCCGCGATGAAAGCGTCGTCGGTGCGTAGCACCGGTGACTTCGAAGGGGTTGCGGCGGTCATGACGGCCCTCCCGGGTCTGAACGGTCTATTTCCTGACACTTCGAGACTCGTTCCGTCGCCGTCTCGTGCACAGGGACCAACGGCCCCTCCCGCCGTCACCACTGTCCCGGCCCGTTGGAACCATGGACCTCCCGGGGCGATGATCGACGCGTGATCGCCGACGAGACAACGACCTTCGCCGACCTCGGCCTGCGGCCCGAGCTGCTGGCCGCGCTGGCGAGCCTGGGCTACGAGGAGCCGACGCCGATCCAGCGGGAGGCCGTCCCCCCGCTGGTCGCCGGGCGGGACCTGCTCGGCCAGGCCGCGACGGGCACCGGCAAGACGGCGGCCTTCGCGCTGCCGCTGCTGCAGGTCATGCCGGCCGGAGACCGGGCGCCGCACCCCACGGCGATGGTCCTCGTGCCGACCCGCGAGCTCGCCGTCCAGGTGTCGCAGGCGCTGCACCGCTACGGCCGGGAGCTCGGGGCGCGGGTGCTGCCCATCTACGGCGGGCAGCCGATCGGACGCCAGCTCGGCGCTCTGCAGCGCGGCGTCGACGTCGTGGTCGCCACCCCCGGTCGCGCGCTGGACCACCTCAACCGCGGCACGCTCCGGCTCGACCAGCTGCGGACCGTGGTGCTCGACGAGGCCGACGAGATGCTCGACATGGGCTTCGCCGACGAGCTCGAGGCGATCCTGGCGGCGACACCGGACACCCGGCAGACCGTGCTGTTCTCGGCCACCCTGCCGAAGCGCATCGACGGCATCGCCCGCCGTCACCTGCGCGACCCGGTGCGCATCGAGATCGAGCGCGAGCAGCCGGCGGAGGGCGAGGCCCCCAAGGTCCGGCAGAGCGCGTACGTCGTGGCGCGGGCGCACAAGGCGGCGGCGCTCGGCCGGATCCTCGACATCGAGGCACCCACCGCGACCATCGTGTTCTGCCGGACCCGCGACGAGGTCGACCAGCTCACCGAGACCCTCAACGGCCGCGGCTACCGGGCCGAGGCCCTGCACGGCGGCATGAGCCAGGAGCAGCGTGACCGGGTGATGGGGCGGCTGCGCGCCGGCACCGCCGAGCTGCTGGTCGCGACCGATGTCGCCGCCCGCGGGCTGGACATCGACCAGCTCACCCACGTCGTCAACTACGAGGTGCCCTCGGCGCCGGACGCCTACGTGCACCGGATCGGCCGGGTCGGCCGCGGCGGCCGCGAGGGCGTGGCGATCACGCTGGCCGAGCCGCGGGAGCACCGCATGCTCAAGACCATCGAGCGGGTGACCCGCCAGCGCATCCCGGTCGAGAAGGTGCCGACGACCGCCGACCTGCTCGCGGCCCGGCTCGAGCTGACCCGCGCCGCGTTGCACGAGGTCCTGCTCGAGGACCACCTGGAGCCGTTCCGGGTGGTGGTCGAGACGCTTACCGACGACTTCGACGTGATGCAGGTGGCGCTCGCGGCGGTGAAGCTGGCCCACGAGGCGACCGGCGTCGACCTCGACCAGGAGGAGATCCCCGAGGTGGCGACCGGCCCGGTCGGGGGCGGCACCCGGCGTACTCCGGACGGCGGGCCCGGGCGAGCGGGCGGCGGCCCGCAGCGCGGCCGGGCCGGCCCCGGCGTCGCGACGACCCGCATCTTCGTCGCGGCCGGGCGGGCCGCCGGCATCCGGCCGCAGGACCTGGTCGGTGCCATCGCCGGCGAGTCCAGGCTGTCCGGCCGGGACATCGGCGCCATCGAGATCAGCGACCGGTTCTCGCTCGTGGAGGTGCCCGAGGACGCGGCTACCGAGGTGGTCGACGCGCTGCGGCAGACCCGGATCAAGGGCAAGAAGGTGCAGGTGCGCCGCGACCGGAGCGGCTCACCTCGCTGAGCCCTCCCGGCCCGCGAAGACAGGCGACCCGCCGTACGCCCGAGGGGGGGTCCAGGCGCACGGCGGGTGCCTTCCCAGCGCGACCGCCCCGGATCGGCCGCGGAAGTGATCGGTCAGTCGTCGTCGGTGCCCATCGCGGTCCCGATGAACGTGGTCTTGGCACCGTTCGGGTTGATGAGCACGGTCGCCATGTCACAGCTCTCCGGCACGTCCAGCCAGACCCGGAACCGGGCGTCGCCGTCCGGGACGGACAAGGGCTCGAGCGGGGAGACCGCGACGGCCGGCAGGACGCCGCCGCAGTACAGGCTGGCGGTGATCGCTGGTACCGGGTTGTCCTCGGTCCCGTCGGGCCGCAGGACCTGGAAGCCTTCCAGTCGAACGTCCATCCGGCCGCTGGCGCGCACCCGGACCTCGCCGCGGTCGATCACCCACGGTGCAGACCGCCGGCCTTCGTGCCGACCACGCTGGGGGTGTCGCCAGGAGTGCTGGCCATCAGCACGCTGTCGACGAGGTCTGCGCCGTCGTCACCGCCGTCATGGGCGAGCGCGACGCCCGGGCCGACGGCCAGGGCGAACGCGGAGAGAGCTCCCACGAGGGCGAGACGGCGGTTCAGACGCATGACGGTGACCTCCAGGAGGGGCCGGGACGTGGTCCGTGCGATGGGAGTACGGCCGGCCGGGCCGGCCCGTTCACGGTTTCGGCCGGACGTTTCCGACGGCGCGGTGAACGCATCGGCGCCGGCCGACGTACTCCAGGACAACGGACGGGAAGGCATCGCGCTGTCTGCTCGCAGGCCCAGTGACACGCGGGACGAGGTCATCGACCTGTCCGGCGACGTCGGCCTGCGGGCGGCCTGGCAGGTGCACGCCACCGAGCTGTTCGGCTACGCCCGACGGGCCCTGGGTGACTCCGCGGCCGCCGAGGAAGCGCTGCAGGAGACGTTCCTGCGGGCCTGGCGGGCTGCGGACCGGTACGACGGGGAGCGGCCGCTGCGGCCGTGGCTTTTCGCGATCCTGCGCAACGTCGTCATCGACGAGGCGCGGGCGCGCGGGCAGCGGCCGGTGCCTCGGGGCCCGGTGCTGCCCGAGCAGCAGCTCTCCGAGAGCAGCCCCGACCCGCTGGAGCAGGCGCTGGACGGCTGGCTGGTCGAAGAGGCGTTGAACCGGATCCGTCCGGAGCACCGCGTGGTGCTCGTGGAGACCTACTACCGAGGAAGGGCTTACTCCGACGTGGCCGCTGATCTGGGCATCCCGGAGGGCACCGCGCGCAGCCGCGCGTTCTACGGCCTGCGGGCGCTGCGCCTCGCCCTGGAAGAGCTGGGGTGGGAGGCGTGAGGCACGAGTGCATGGTCCGCGCCGAGGACCTCGGTCCCTACCTGCTCGGACAGCTCGACCCCGCCGAGGCGGCCCGGGTCGCCGAGGCCGTCACGTCCTGCGCGAGCTGCACCGCCGAGGTGCAGGCGTTGCGGCCGGTGGTGGTGGCCCTGGCCTACGCCGGGCCGCCGCTGGACGAGAGCGCCGCGCAGGCACCGGACCCGGCGCTCGAGCGGGTGCTCAGCTCGGTGCACGAGGAGCGACGGGCCCAGCACCGCCGGTGGCGCACCCGCGTCTACCTGGCCGCCGCGGCGGTGGTGCTGCTGGCCGCTGCCGCCGTCGGGGGCGTGGTCACCCTCCGCAGCGACAGCGGCCAGCGCGAGGTCGTCCTGTCCGGCGCGACCTCGGCGGCCGGCACCGCCGACGTCTCGGCCAAGGCCTGGGGCACGGCGATCACGCTGAAGGTACAGCGGCCTGCAGCCGGACAAGTCCTACGGCGCGTGGCTGGCCGACGGCTCCGGCAAGCGGGTCGGCGCCGGCAGCTTCCGGCCGGCCGCCGACGGCACCGCCCGGCTGGACCTGAGCGCTTCGCTGCCGCTGGACCAGGCGGGGGTCATCGGGGTGACCGAGCTCTCCCAGGGCCAGGACGTCCTGACGGCCCGCCTGGGCGACAACCGCGCCCTCGCCCCCTGAGCCACGGCGCGAGAACGCCTCACGGGATACGCATATTGCACGATGCCGGGCGGAAGAGCGGCTGTTTCACTGGCCGCATGGCGTCCGGTTCGCCTCGATGCTGCATCGGTCGAAGGGTCCCCACGGAGACGGCGCCCCGAGCTTTCGGTCGTCCCCCCCGGCCGGCTCGTGGGCGCCGTCGCCGACCCTAGGGGGTCTCCTCCGGCTCCCGGGACCCGCGACGCAGCCCAACGTCGGGTGCGGCCACCAGCACGACCCCGGCCGCCGTCACCAGCCGCGTGGTGCGGTCGTCGACCCGGCGCGAGCAGGTGCCGCCGCAGCTGCGGCACCGGAACTCCACCTGGTTGCGGAGGTCACCGTCGAGGTGCGGACGGGCCAGGACGAGCCGTGCCTCGGACGCGCGCACCTGCACCGTGCCGCAGCGCTCGCACGTCCCGCGCACCCACGCGTCGACCCGGTCGCCCACCCCGCCATTGAACACCCCCGCGCACCCCCTCCGGGGCCGTCCGCGGAAGGGCCGGCGGCCCGTCAGGCCGGGCCGGGCCGGCCACGCGGCCGTCGCTCGCGGCGTACCCGACGGCGGCTGCGCAGGGACAGGCCGAGCACGGCGCCGGCCGTGAGCAGCGCGAGAACCGCCGCGGCCTGCGCCCCCGTCCAGCCCGAGGGGACGGCGGCCCGGCGCGCGCCCGCGTCGGCCAGACCGGTCGGGACCGCCTTCCCGTGCTCGACCAGGTAGCGCTTGAGGTCCACCAGCTCGCGCTGGCCGTACCGTTCGCCCGGCTCGACGTAGGTGTTCTCCGACCACTCGTTCCAGCTGATCACCGCGACACCGTCGGGCGAGGTCGCGTAGGCGTCCTCCAGGCTGTGCACCAGCGTCCGCCCGCCGTCCCGGCTGATGACCCGGGTGCCGCCGAGACCGCGACCGTCGTAGCCGGCCGTCGCCGGCGCGAGCCACAAGCCGTGATGGGCGTGCACCGCCCGGCCCATCGCCGACAGCTTCGCCGCCGTCATGGGCGACCGCGGGTCGGCCGAGGACCAGTAGTAGGCCTCGCCGTCGACCAGGCCCGCGACCCGCTCGTAGCCGGGCACGGTGTGCGAGCTCGCCAGCAGGTAGGCCCGAGCGCCGAGCGCCGCGCGCACGGTGCGGACGTCCGCCGTCGAGTAGTCGTCGGTTCCCGTCCAGATGATCACCGGACGTCCGTAGTACGACGACCGCAGCGAGCTGCCCCACCGATCGACGAGGGCGGTCATGTCACGCACCACGGTGGCCACCGGCAGCGGCGACCGCGAGAAGTCGAGCGACTCGTACACCACCCCGAGGTCGAGCCCCTCCGACCGGGCGATGCGGATCAGCAGGCCGAGCCGGCGGTCCAGCGCGGGAGTCTGCTTCCACGAGGTGAGGAAACCGTCGATGCCGGCGCTCCTCGCCTGCCGGACCTGGGCCCGCAGGACGTGCGCGTCGTCACTGCCGTAGCGGCCGGCGAGCGGGTAGTCCTGCTTGGCACGGTTCCACGACGACGGGGTGAACCACTGGTAGAAGTACGCGAAGACCGGGGCCGAGGCCCTCGCGGTCCCCGCCTGCGACGTGCCCGCGGTGGACACTGCGCCCGGCGGCCGGGTCGTGATCGACGTGGAGCCGGCACCGACCAGGCCCAGGACCGCGGCAGCGGCGAGCACGGCGAACCCCAGCACGGTCGATGCTCTCCCGAACCGCCGCGCCCTCTCGCGCGGCCGCACCCTGCGACCCCTCACGACACCGCCCCGTTCGACCGGGAACGCCGGCCGACCCGCCGGCCGACAAGCACCAGTGACAGCGCGGCGCCGATCAGCAGCAGCGCCACCACGATCGCGTCCGGCAGGGTGACGACCCGGATCTCCACGTCGGAGGACTTGCTGACGAGGATCGTGGTGCTCCCGCCGAGCAGCGCAGCCGCAGTCGTCACGGTGTACTCGCCGCGGACCAGCGACCGCAGCATCGTGGGCCCGCCCGAGTCCAGCTGCACCGGCGAGCGAACGCCGTCCGGCCGGCTGACGTACGCCGTTGATCGCAGCCGGCTGCCGAACAGCACGTCGCGTGCGGTGACACTGACGTCGAAGACCGACACCGCGATCGGCCAGGTGGCCGCATCGACCGGCCGGAACCGCTGCTGGCCCGCGAACACGGCATCCGCGCCCTCGATCGCGACACCGGCGACCGCGTAGGTGACCGGTTCCGGGGTCCAGACGCCGCCGACGAGCTTGCCGACGCTGGCGAGCAGGGGCACCGGCCGGCCCAGCTGGGCCCGCCCCACCTGCACCGAGTCGGCACCACCGGTGAGCTGCACGCCGGTGACCCGTCCGACCGGGACGGCCTTACCGTCCGGTGCCGTGAACGTCAGCGAGACGGGACGACTGACGGCCAGGGCGACCATCAGGTGCCGCTGGAACGGCGCCGCCGGGGCGAGCCGGGCGACCCGCGCCACCGACACCGTCGACGACCCGGCCCGCGGCGTGCTGAGCTGCAGCCGGCTGTCGACCCCGTTCAGGTCGACGATCGGGGCGGTTGCGTGACCGTGCCGGTCGGTCGTGAACGAGGTGCCGTCGATCACGAAGCTGACGCCGGCCGTGCGGGGCATCGTGTCCACCACCGCCGTGCCGGCCACGGGTTCCAGCCGCAGCGGCCACTGCGCGGCGGTGAACGGGTCGAACCGCTGGCTCGCGGTGCGCACCGCCACGCCGGGCAACGCGTGCACGCTGTCGACCGACCAGGTCACGACCTGGGCGACGACCCGGCCGGCCCGCAGCCGGATCTTCCGCGACAGCAGGTCGACGGTCGCCGTCCGGCCCGGGTCCACCGACAGCCGCTGGCCGGTCACCGAGTGCAGCCGCACCTGCTGGACCGAGCGGGCAGCGACCCCGCTGCTGCCGCCGGTCACCGCCAGCCGCACCCTCGAGGTGACGTCCAGCCCGATCGTCAGGTGGCTCTCGTTCGGCACCGTGTGCGGGCTGGGCTGGACCCGGGCCAGCGCCACCGTGGTACGGGCGCCCTGGTCCGGGCCGGCCAGCCGCACCCGCGAGGCGACGCCGTTCAGGTCCGCCACGGCCACCGCGGCAGAGCCGTCCGGCCCGGTCGTCACGGTCCGGCCGTCGACCAGCAGGTGCACGCCGGGCAGCGCCGGCACCGTCTGCAGGAAGACCCTGCCCGCCGTCGACCCGGCAGCCGCGGACGCCGACCCGGCCGCCAGCAGCACGGCGAGCGTCAACGCCCAGAGCAGCCGGCTCGCTCCCCCGCGCGTCGTCATGTCGCCTCCGCGCGGACCTCGTCGGGCGCCGGCGCCCGGCGGACCTCGTCCGGTGCCGGCCGCCGCGCCCCGACCGCCCAGCCGACAGATCCCACCGCCACCGCCACCGCGAGCAGGTAGCCGACCACGATGACCACCCGGTGCAGGTGGGCGCTCGGCCGGGCTGTCGGGGTCGTCCCGACGATCACGGCCGGGTGGGGTGGCCGGTCGAACGCGAACGCCGTGGACAGGTCGCCGGCGGTCGCGTCTCGGGCCGTGAGCGGGCGCAGCCCCCAGTTGGTCTCGATGAATCGCAGGACTGCTGCGCCATCGAGCTGGGCGTGGTCGACCCGCCGCGGCGTGGCATAGGGGCTCACCAGCAGTGCCGGCACCCGCAGACCGAGCGTCGCGCCCTGCCGGACCGGCGGTGGCACGTGGTCGTACCAGCCGCCCGACGAGTCGTAGCTGAGCACGAACGCCGAGGAGCCCCACGCCGAGCTCTCGCCGAGCGCGTTCACCACGTTGCGGACCGCGCGCTGCCCGACCGACGGCACCGCCGGAGGCCGTTCGGTCGCTGCCGTCGTGACGATCCAGGACACCGCGGGCAGCCGGCCGGCGGCCAGGTCCGCGTAGTACGCGTTCAGGTCGGTGATGTGCGACATGAGCGCGGGGCTGTTCTCGTACCTCGCCATCGCGAGCAGCGGCACCCGGGCGACCTGCCCACCGCGAAGGGCGGTCGGGCCAGCGGTCGAGACCGTCAGCGCCGGCTCGTAGTTCTCCACGTAGACCTTCCAGGAGACCCCCGCGGCCTGCAGCCGGTCGAACACGACCGGGACGTCGGGCCAGCCGGCCGCAGGTACCGAGGGCGTGTCCGGGACGGCGTGTGCAGACATCGCGAACAGCCGGTTTGCGATGCCACCACCCGGCACCGAGGCGAACCACCGGTCGAAGACGACGCCGTGGTCGGCCAGCTGCGTCAGCACCGGGACGGAGGCCGGCCGGTAGTACCCCAGGGCGAGGCTGCCATCGACCCGCGGGGTGGTCTGGGCCGCGACGAAGCCGGTCATCCGTCCGCCGGCGACCGAGACCCGCTCGGCGGCCGCGGACGGGTTGAGGCTGGGCCGTGGTCCCCTGCTGGTCAGCGCGCGCGGCAGCAGGCAGACCGCCCGGCCCCGGACCGTGGCCGGCTGGCACACCGCCGCCCCCAGGCCGTCGACACCCCGGCGGCTGCCCAGGTAGTTGTCGAAGCTGTGCTCGTCCTGCGTCATGACCACGAGGTGCCGCACCGGGGTGGCGGCGACGCGCCCGCTCGTCCCGTGAGCGCTCGCGGGGGTGAGGAGCAGCGGGCCGAGCACGAGAACGACCGCGACGGTGGCTCGAGCAGGGCGCCGGGTCACGGGTGCACCTCGTAGATGACGATGACCGGACGCACCCGACCGCCCAGGGTGGCCCGCTCGGTGTGCACCGCCACGCCGTGGTACTTGCGGACGAGGGCCAGCTCCTTGTCGGCGAAGTGCGGCGAGCGCTGCGCGGAGTAGGCGTCCCAGACCACGTACTGGTAGTCGGCGGACCGCAGCGCGGAGTCGGGGTTGGGGATCGGCAGGTACGAGGGGTTGCGGTGCATCGGGCTCGGGCTGACCGAGAGCCCGTCGGCATGGCGGCCGCTGTAGTACGCGAGCACGTTGCCCATCGACGGGCCGAGCGTCATCAGGCGGGCACCCTGCGGCACGTGCTCCGCCACCCATCGCCCGGCCTCGCGGCCGCCGGGGGTGCCGCCGGCGCCCGCGAGACCGGAGTACGACCGTGCCGAGGGCTGCGCCGGCCGACGGGACCAGCAGGGAGGTGGTCACCACGACGCAAGCCAGCAGCCCGGTCGCCACGCTCACCTTCGTCGTCGGCACGCGGTCGACCAGCCAGGCGAGCAGCCGCGCCGCGAGCACGCAGACGGCCGGTGCGAGGAGCAGGAGGTAGGAGAAGCCCTTGACCGGCCAGACCTCGAAGAAGACGAACGGCACCGAGATCCAGGAGAGCAGCAGCACCTCGCGCCACGAGGACCGGTGCCGGAGCACGACCAGTCCGACGGCCGCGCAGATGACGACCAGCACACCCATCGACGCTGCGACAGTCGTCGGGTAGAAGCCGATGCTGTGGTTGGGCCGCCGGGTCAACTGCCACACCAGGTACGACTGGCCGCTTCGGGAACCACCCGAGAGTGCGGTCACGAAGGGATAGGTCAGGACCAGCCCGAACGCGACCACCGCGCCGGCGACGACGTGGCGCACCGGCCGCCAGAACTGGGGCGCCAGCGAGAGGAAGACGAAGCAGGCCGCCACCAGGATGACCGCCGTCTCCTTGGTGAGCGCCGCCAGTCCGAGGCAGCCGCCCGCGGCCACCATCCAGCGGCTGTTGCCGGTGCGCCCCATGGCGGCCAGGCACACGAGTGCGGCGGTCGCGAAGAACGCCATCGGCCCGTCCAGCAGCTCCTGGCGGGTCACGATCACGTGGTAGGGCATCACCGCCAGCAGCAGCGCCGCTATCGCACCCTCGCGAGGCGCGTAGAGCAGCCGACCCAGCACGAAGACCAGCAGGACCGTGCCCACGCCGAACGCGGCCCCGAGGTACCGGCCCGGCACATCGGGGATGCCGCTGCGGTACAGCGGTGCCGCGGCGAGCTGGAACAGCAGCGGATGAGCGCGGACCACGGGGAAGTTGGCGGTGAAGTGCGGGTTGCCCATCAGCGAGGCGGACTGGCCGGCGTACACCGCCTCGTCGCTGTTGAGCCCGACCCGCCCGAGCTGCGCCACTCGCAGGACCGTCCCGGCGAGCAGTGCGACAGCGAGCATCCCGTGGTCGAGGTCCAGGTGGGAGAGGAGACCTCGACCACGGGACGTGCGTACGTCCGTCCGGCCGTCGGTGTTCGACAGCCGCAGCACCTCGGCCAGCCTGACGGGCGTCCGGCGCAGACCCGGACCGAACCGGCGATCGACGAGTCGCAGCCAGGGTCCGGGCAGTGCCACGGTCTCGCTGAGCTCCGGCGTGTTCTCGCCATGCACGTCAGATCCCCACCCGGCTTGTCGAGAACGCCGCGTCGTCGTACACCACGTCGTACGTGCGACCGGTCGTCGCCGCGGAGTCCCCGACCTGCAGGATCGTGACCGACCCGGAGCCGGTGAGGTCCAGCGGCCCGGACAGGCCGGTGACCGGCGCGCCGTCCAGCCACACCTGGTAGCTGCTGGCGGTCCCGTTCACCGCGACGTGCAGCTCCAGGACGTGCCAGCCGGTGCCGAGCGCGACCACGCTCGTGACGTTCAGGCCCGGGGCCGAGAAGCCCAGCTTGCCGCCGGAGGTGAGGAAGACGTTGCCGACCGACCCCGCTGCGGTGTCCCGCAGGCGCAGCAGCCCGGTCTGTCCGTTCGGCAGCGTCTTCAGCTCGAGCCCCACCCGGGCGTAGGCGTCTACGTACGAGCCGGGAAGAGTCTTCTTCGCGAACAGGCCGCCGTTGGTCGCCACGCCCTCGGCCGCGAAGCCACCGCTGCGGACATCGGCCGACTCGACGGCGAGCACGCCTGTCGAGGTCCAGCCGCTGAGGTCGCCCGACTCGAACCCGTCGGCGAACACCGGCGCGGCCGTGTCGGGCGTGGTCACCGAGACCTCGGGGCTGAGCGCAGAGACGTTCGCCGCGAGGTCGCGGGCGCGGACCGCGTAGTGGTGCGTCGAGGAGTTGAGCACCGTGGTGTCGTCGTAGGCCGTCTCGGTGCCGAGGCTCTTCCACAACGCTCCGTCACGGTAGAGGTCGTAGCCGGTCACGCCGGTGTCGTCCGTCGATGCGTCCCAGCTGACGTGCACAGCGAACGGGGAGCCGGCGACGGCGCTGACGTTGCCGGGCACGGTCGGCGCGGAGGTGTCGCCGGCGGGGCCGAGCCGGGAGGTGCCGAACCCCGCGTCGTCGAACACGACGTCCCAGCCGGTGCCGGTGCCGTTGCTCGCCGTGTCGCCGACCTGGAGCGTCCCGATCGGCGACGACCCGACGTCGATGGCACTGCTGCTGAGGTCGGCGACGAGGCCTCCGTCGAGCCACACCTCGGCAGTGCCGAGCTCCCCCGGAGCCGCGCCGACCTGCAGGTGCAGCTCCACGACGTGCCAGCCGTTGCCGGGTGAGGTCGAGCTGGTCGTCCCGCTCGCGAGCGCGTCGCTGCGGAACGCGAGCCGGCCCCCGGCAGTGAGGTAGACGTAGCCGCCCACGCCGGTCGGTGTGTCACGCAGCCGCAGCAGGGTCGTCTGCGAGCCCTGGCTCTGCACCAGGAAGGCCACCCGTGCGTAGGCGTCCGCGCAGGGGCAGGCGAGCAACGTCCGCTTCGCCCAGGTGACGCCCGTCGTGCTGCTGCCCTCGGCCGCGTAGCTGCCGGCATGCACGCTGGCCTGCTGCACGGCGAGGCCCTGGCTGGAGGTCCAGCCGCTGAGGTCGCCGGTCTCGAAGCCGTCGGAGAACTGCGGCGCGGCCGCGGCGGATGTGGTGGCGGCGGCCACGTCGCAAAGCGGTGACACGTTGCCGGCCAGGTCGCGGGCACGAACGGCGTAGTGGTAGGTGGACGACGGGAGGGCGGTGGTGTCCGTGAACGCTGACCCCGAGTCGACCGGCGCGAGGAGGTTCCCGTCGCGGTAGACGTCGTAGCCGGTGACGCCGGTGTCGTCGGTCGCACCCGACCAGTCGACGTGCACCGAGAAGGCGGACGTCGCCGTCGCGGTCACCGACGTCGGCGCCGTCGGAGCCGTCACGTCGCCGGACGGGCCGAGCCTGCTGGTGCCGAAGGCCGCGTCGTCGAAGGCCACGTCCCAGGTGCCGCTGGCCGTGTCGCCGATCTGCAGCAGGCCGACCGGGAGAGCTTCCGACGTCGATCGCGTCGCTCGACAGGTCCGGCACCAGGACGCCGTCCAGCCACACCTCGACCGAACCCAGTCCGCCCGCGACCGGGCTCACGGCCAGGTGCAGCTCCACGGTGTGCCAGCCCGGACCGGGCGATGTCGAGCTCACGGTGCCGGCGGTCAAGCGCGTCGCTGCGCAGCGCCAGGCTGCCCCCCGCGGTGAGGTAGACGTAGGCGCCGCTGCCCGTCGAGGTGTCGCGCAGTCGCAGCAGCGTCACCTGGGTGCCCTGGCTGGCGACGTTGAACGCCACCCGTCCGTACGCGTCGGTGTAGGTCGCGGCGAGCTGCTTCTTCGCGTACGCCGGCCCAGCCGTCGGGCTGCCCTCGACGGCGGTGCTGCCGCCGTGCACCACTGACGTCTCGGCGACGAGACCCGCGCTCGACGTCCAGGCCGCCAGGCCGCCCGACTCGAAACCGTCTGCGAAGACGGGCGGCGCCGCGGCCGGCGTCGTCACCGACGCCCCGACGCTCAGCGGCGAGACGTTGCCCGCGAGGTCCCAGGCCCGGACCTTGTAGTCGTAGGTCGTCGACGCCAGCACGGTTGTGTCGGTGAAGGCGGTCTCGGTGTCGGGCACGGTGCCGACAGCCACCCCGTCGCGGAACACCTCGTACGACTGCAGCCCGACGTCGTCGGTGGAGGCCGTCCAGCTGACCTGCGTGGCGAACGCCGATGTCGCCTGGGCCGTCACACCGCTCGGCGTCGAGGGCGGTGCGGAGTCGGCGACCGGGCCGAGCCGGCTGGTGCCGAACGCCACGTCGTCGAACGCGACGTCGTACGTGAGTCCCGTCTGGACCTCGCCGATCTGCAGGATGCCCGACCGGCGCCGAGCCGACGTCGACGGAGCCGTTGACTGAGGTCGGCGACCTGGACGTCGTCGAGCCAGATCCTCCACCGCCCCAAGCGCACCGGCTGTCGCACCGACCTGCAGGTGCAGCTCGAGCGAGTGCCAGCCCGGTCCAGGGATGGTGCCGCTCAAGGTGTTCGTGCCGGTCGCGTCGTCGTGGAAGCCGAGCTGGCCGGTCGTCTCGACGTACACGTACCCGAGCGAGCTCCCCGAGCTGTCGCGCAGCCGCAGCAGGTTGACCTGGTCGGGCTGGGCGAGGACGTCGAACCACACCCGTGACCACGCGTCGCCGTACGTCCCGGGCAGCGACCTTTGCGAACGTGTCGCCGTTCTGTGGTGTTCCCCTCGACGGCGTCGGATCCGCCGTGCACGGTCGAGCCCTCGACCGTGAGACCCGAGGTGGGCTTCCACTGCGACAAGGTCCCGCTCTCGAAGCCGTCCGCGAACACCGGCACCGGCGGCGCCGGTGTGGTCACCGAGATGGTGCTGGTGAGCCCCGAGACGTTGCCCGCGATGTCGCGGGCCCGCACGGCGTACTGGTGGGTGGAGGACCCGAGCACCGACGTGTCCGTGTAAGATGGTCACCGCGCGATCGGACTTGACGAGAGCGCCGTCCCGGTAGACGTCGTAGCCGGTGACCCCCGTGTTGTCGGTGGACGCGGCCCAGCTCAGCGCGACGTCGAACGGCGACTGCGCCGAGGCCGCGAAGGCGCCCGGGGTCGACGGCGCGGTGGAGTCGACCGTCCAGGAGTAGGTCGCCGGGAGCGGGTCCTTCGTCTTGTTCACGGTGGCGACCACCGTGAACGTGTGGACCCGCTGGGTCAGCCCGGTGTAGGTGACCGGGCTGGTGCAGCTCGTCTGGGTGCCGCCGTCGAGCTGGCAGCTGAACGTGGCCGGCGTGCTGCTCGCGTGGAAGCTGAACGTCGCCGTGCCTGCTCGTGGTAGCCGACCGGCGGGGAGCTGTCGATGAACGTGTCCGGCTTCGGCTTGAAGGTGTAGGTCTGCACGTCGAAGGTGCGGCCGGTGGAGTCGGTCGGCGTCACGGTGACCTGGGCTCCGTTCACCGTGACCTTGAGGAAGTGGTAGACCTGCGCGTCCGAGGTCGGGGTCGCCGCGGGGCCGCAGGCCGTGCCGTGGTCGTTCGTGTACGACCAGCCGACGGCGTACTTGTCGTTGCCGCTGCAGGTTCCGGTCGACTGCGCCTGCGCGCCGCCGCCGCCCGTCACGTAGCTGACGAGCCGAGCCCGTTGAGACCGGTGCTTGCGCTGGTAGATGTGGGCGTGCCCGCTGAAGGCGAGGTTGACGCCGTTGGCGCTCAACAGCCCTTCCAGGCTCGCCGTACCCTGCAGGAAGGTGTCGGAGCTCTCGCTCGGCTGGTCGGAGTAGAGCGGGTAGTGGAAGAACGCGAACTTCAGGCCCGAGGGGTGCGCCGCCAGGTCGGCCTGCAGCCAGAGGTACTCGGCGGAGGTCGTCGCCCAGTGCGAGGCCGCCTCGTTCCCGTACGGCGCTGCCGGTGCCGGTGTTGAGGTCGGCCCACGCGGCGTCGAGCACGTAGAAGCGGGCGTTGCCCGCGTCGAAGGCGTACCAGGCGCTCGGGATAGCTCGCCGGCGCGCTGCCGTTGCGCTCAGGAGAGCGTGCTCGTGTAGCTGCCGCCCGACGTCGAGACTGCGGTGTCCTGCGGCCAGTTCCCGAGCTGCGGGTGGATCGCGTCGCCCCGGGCCAGGCCGTGGTTCCCGACGGCAGGGAACACCGGGATCGTCGCCCCCGGGACGGGCCACTGCTGCGGCCCGAAGATCCCGCTCGTGTCCGCGCCGCTCTGCTGCAGGTCGCCGTAGTTCAGCTGGCAGCCCGCGGGGTAGCCGTTGTCGCCCGTGGTGACGGCGAAGCGGACGCCGCTGTTCGCCATCTGGGCCATCAGGTTGGCCTGGTTCGGTGTTGCCGGCCGGCGCGTAGGCCTGGCCCCAGTCGCCGAAGACGGCGAAGGAGTACGACTGGGCGGAGCCGAGCGGGACCTGGGTGGTGAACCGCGGCGAGGCGTTCGCTGCCAGCAGGTCGGTGCCGCCGAGGAACGGCCGGTAGCAGAAGCTGCCGGCCGCGGGCAGCGTCAGGAGCGCCTTCCACTGGTACTCGAAGATGCTCCCCACGGCCACCACGATCTTGGTGGCCGGCACCGTCGTGGACGGCGTGCAGGAGCCGCCCGCGTCGACCGCTCCGAAGCGCACGGACGCCGTCGCCGAGGACCGGTCGGTGCCGAAGTTCACCGTGGCGTGCAGGCCCACGAGGTCGGTGAGGTACGGCGCCCGGGTCAGGTGAGGGTCGAAGTCCGAACTCAGCGTGACGGACGCCGCCGTGAGCGCGGAGGTGTTCCCGGCCGCGTCCTTGGCGCGCAGCGCATAGGTGTAGGTGCTGCCCTGCGACACGCTCGCGTCGGTGTAGGACGTCACCGCGCCGACGGAGCCGAGCAGCGCGCCGCCGCGGTAGACGTCGTAGCCGGTGACCGCCGACGTTGTCCGTGCTCGCGGACCAGGTGAGGCCGACCGAGCCCGCGGTCGCCGCCGCGGCCAGGTTGGCCGGCACGGCGGGTGCGGTCAGGTCGACCACCCAGCTCGCCGAGGCGGGCGTGGGGTCCAGCTGGCCGCCGACCGTGGCGGCAACGGTGAACGTGTGCGTCCCCTCGGCGAGACCGTTGTAGGTCGCCGGGCTCGTGCAGGACGTCGCCCGACCACCGTCCAGGCGGCAGCTGTAGGTGGCCCCGGACAGCGTCGCGTGGAAGGTGAACGAGGCGCTGGTGCTCTTCGTCGTTGCCGGCGAGGGAGCCGGGGCGGTGTCGATGACGGTGTCCGGCACCGCCGCCGACGTCGGTGTCGTGGCCGAAACGCTGGTGCTCAGGAGCCGAGGAGTTCCCGGCGGCGTCCCGGGCGAGGACGGCGTACGTGTGGGTGGAGCCGGCGGTCACGGTGGCGTCGGTGTAGGACGTCACGGCCCCCACGCCGACCAGCTTCGAGCCGTCGCGGTACACGTCGTTCCCGGTGACGCCGCGGTTGTCCGTCCCAGCGGTCCAGGTGAGGGCGACCGAGGTCGTCGTGGGGGTGCTCGCCGTCAGGTTCGTCGGCGCGGTCGGGGCAGTGGTGTCGATCGTCCAGGTGAACGTGGCGGGCGAGGAGTCGGTGCTCCCGTTGGCGGTGGCGGCCACGCTGAACGTGTGCGTGCCCGCGACCAGGCCGCCGTACGCCTTCGGGCTGGTGCAGGCGACCGGCGCCCCGGCGTCGAGGGTGCAGGCGAAGGTGGCGCCGGCCTGGGTGGCGTGGAAGGTGAACGACGCCGAGGTGCTCGAGGTCGAGGTGGCCGGCCCGCTGTCGATGAGGGTGTCCGGGGCCGGCTTGGCGCTCGCCGGCCCGGCGAGCGCCAGGAGCAGGGCGACCAGCAGCGTCGCCGTACCCAGCCGGGCCGCGACCCTCGGCCCCCGAGCAGCGGACACGGCCTCCGTCACCAGCTCTTGTCGACGGCGCGGGCGGTGGCCGGGGAGGCGGAGCGCGGGGCGACGTCCTCTCGCACGAGGGTCGGGATGCGGTCGGCCCAGGTGAAGTCCGGCGTCGCGAGCCGGCGGGCCCGCACCCCGGTCAACGCGGACGCGAGGATCGCTCGCTCGGCCGCGCGCAGCTCCTCGTACCCCATCCCGTCGACCACCAGCGCCGGCGCGAAGTAGGCGAACGGCGGGAAGCCGTAGGCGTCGTCGGTGTTCGCGATGAGCTCGTCCAGCATGGTCTCCGGGTCGAGGTCCGCGAGCGCGTGCTCGTTGCGCTCGATGATGAACAGGTCCTCGACGCGGACGCTGCTGGTGTGCTCGCAGGGCACCAGGCGGTCGACGCAGTACTTCGGCGGCGGGACGACGTACTGCGTCACCGCGTTCAAGCTCATGATCGGGACGTTCATCTCGCCCAGCCGGGCGCCGACGCCGCGGCCCTCCTTCGAGTGCAGCCGGCTCTGCACCCGCAGGCGCCGCCACTCCTTGCGGGTCAGGTCGCCGGCGTTGACCGCCCGCAGGGTGTGCTGGCTGATGGTCAGCGGCTTCGGGTAGGAGAACGCGGTGCCTTCCGGGCTCAGGATCGTCATGTCGTCGGAGAGGAACCTGCTCTCGTTCTCACGGATCAGCCGCAGGATGGTGCCGGTCTTGCCGGTGTCGGTGAGCGCCGAGAGCATCACGCCACGGCCGTCGAGCTCGAGGCAGGCCGAGTGCAGCAGCATGTAGCCGCGGGAGACCATCACGAAGCGCAGCAGCGCCTCGACGATGTTGGTGTAGAGCACGTGCGGGGAGCGCACCAGCAGCGGGCCGACGACCACTCGCACGGGTGAGCCCATCTCGACCGAGAAGTCCGAGCCGAGGCGCCCGAGGTGCTCCTGGTAGGAGACCGCAGCCGGGGAGCTGAACTGCGTGACGCGAGTACGCCGGCGGAAGCCTCCGTCACCGACCTCGCCCCGCCGCACCTCGATGTCGGCCGGCCGAGGCAGGGCATCGGTGCGGAACGCCGCCAGCTCCTTGAGGGCAACCGTGGAACCCAGCGCGACGATGCCGTGCACGTCGTACTGGAACGGCAACGCTTTCGCGGGCCCGTCCTGCCGAGGGATCCGGCCCAGGTCGCGCAGGTCCACGACCAGGTCGACCGGGCGCCCGGCTCTCGCCTCGCGCGACGTGCGAGACGGTGCCGTGGTCTCTGGAGCGGGACGCCGCGGCGCCGGGGGCTGTCGTCCGCACACGGTCGGGGGCGAGGGTCATGGCTGCTCCAGGGCGGAAGAGGTAGCGGTCGGAGATGAGGAAGCGGACGACGAACGCGGCGAGCAGGGTCACGGCGTTGGCGATCAGGTAGCCGACGCCGGCGGCGTGCACGAGCCAGGCCAGCAGGGGCAGGCGCAGCAGGAGCACCGCGTTGTTGACGACGGCGAAGCCCAGCAGGCGGGTCGCGGGCGACCGGAGCTTCGGCCCGGTGAAGACGAACCGGTCGGTGAGCAGGTAGTTCCAGAGCGTGCTGGCCTGGGTGGCGAGCGCCGCACCCACCAGCAGGTCGACACCGGCGATGCTCACCAGCAGCCACAGCGCCAGGCTGTTCACCACGACCCCGGTCACCCCGACACCGGCGAAGCCGAGAGTGCGGACGACGGTCGGCGCCACCGGACGCCACCAGGACGACGCCCGCAGGCTGAGCAGCTGACGGAGGAACAGCGCTCCCTCCCGAACCGACGCCTTGCTCTGCCCGCTGAGCCGTTCCTGGAAGGTGAACGGCACCTCCGCGACGGTGAGCCGCGGGGAGCGCGCCACGATCTCGAGGAGGATCTTGAAGCCGCGCGGTCGGAGGGTGTCGAGGTCGACCGCGCCGCGGCGGACCGCGAAGAAGCCGCTCATCGGGTCGGTGCAGGTGGCGAGCCGCTTCGGGAAGGCGGTCCGGGTGACGCGGGTCCCGCCACCGGAGATGCTTCGGCGGGCGGCCGAGGACAGGCCGGCGGCGCTGCCGCAGCCGAGGTAGCGGCTGGCGACCACGAGGTCGGCGCCGCGCTCCACGCCCACCCGCAGCAGCTCCGGCACGGTCTCCGGCGGGTGCTGCAGGTCGCCGTCCATCACGACGGCCCACTCCCCTTGCGCCGCGCGAAGCCCGGCGAGCACCGCTCCACCCAGCCCACCGGTGCGGTCGGCTGCGGCTCGGTGGATGCAGCCGCACCCGGCGCTTCGTCGTGGTGGCCACGCAGCGGATCTGGTCGGCGGTGTCGTCGTCGCTGTCGTCGACGAACACGATCTCGGCGTCGAGCAGGTCGAGTGCGGCATCGAGACGAGTCACGAGCGCGGCGACGTTGCCCGCCTCGTTCCGGGTCGGCACGATCACCGAGAGCACCGTCCCCTGGATCGCGACACCGGCGGTCCCCCGGTCGATGCTGGGCGCGCTCATGCCGGACGGCCGTAGGTCGAGGCGGCCCGGGAGGAGCTGCGTTCCCACGGCGGCAGCCCCGCCCGTCGGGCGAGAGCGACCGCCGCGAGCGAGGTGTGGACGCCGAGCTTGCGCAGGACGTTCTGCGCGTGGGTGCGCACGGTGTGCTCGGACAGCACCAGGTCGGCTGCGATCTGCGGCCGGCTGAGTCCCGCGACCATGCCGGCCAGGACGTCGCGCTCACGGCTGGTCAAGGTGAGGATCCCCTCTCTCGTCGGCGGACGCGACTCGGAGGTCTGCCGGTAGCTGGTCATGACGACGCTGAGCAGTCGCGGCGGGACCCAGTCCTCACCGGCTGCGACGGCTCGGATCGCGGCGAGCAGGTGCTCGAGCCCGTGCGACTTGTCCACCCAGCCGGAGACGCCGGCCAGCAGCAGCGGCACGACGTCCTGCTCACGACCCTGGTCGGCGAGGAGCACGATGCGCGGCGAGCTGACCGCCTGCCGGATGGTGCGGGCCAGGTCGACGCCGGCGTCCCCCACCAGGTCGGAGTCGAGGAGTGCGACGTGCGCGTCGACCCAGCCGGCCGATGCCAGGGCCCGCGGCAACGAGGTGGTCACCCCGACGACGTGCAGGTCCGGCTCGGCCTCGAGACGTTCGGCAAGGCTCTCGGTCAGGGTCTGCTGTCTCCCGACGAGGAGGACGCGGATGGCGGGCATGCGTCCACGTTGCGTTCACCGCCGCGCTACCGGAACCTCCGCCGGCATGAAGCGCACCTACGTCGGATGCAGTAGTCAGACGTCTAGCGCTGTGTTGGCCGCGTGCTTGACCTGAGGTCCCCCGCGAATCGGGGGACCTCGGTGCGCGTGAGGTCAGGGCAGCAGGTCGAGGATCCCCAGCTGGACGGCGATCGCGGCAGCCTGCAGGCGCGAGTGGGCGCCCACCTTCACCAGCACGTTCTGGACGTGGGTGCGGGCCGTGCTGTCGGCGATGTGCAACGAGCTCGCGATGTCGACGGTGTCCCGCCCGTCCACGAGGAGGCCGAGCACCTCGCGCTCGCGCGGGCTCAACCGTTGCAGCAGCTGACGCCCCGGCGACCGGGCGGTCCGCCGGTCCACGGCGGTGCGGAGGGCACCGAGGTCGAAGGCTGCCTCTCCCGCGGCCACCAGCTCCAGCCGCCGCACGATCCCGTCGACGCTCTCGTCCTTGCGCACGAAGCCCGCGGCGCCGGCCTCGATACCGGCGCGCAGGATGTCGGGATCGGTCGAGGCCGACATCAGCAGCACCCTGGTCCTCGGATGCCGCTGCGCGATCTCGCGCGCGGCAGCCAGCCCGTCACCGTCGGCGAGATGGACGTCGATGATGACGACGTCCGGGTCGTGCGTCAGGACGGCACGGACGACCTCGTCGGCGCTGGCGACGAGCGCCTCCAGCACGTAGCCGCGCGCGCACAGCGCCCCTCCCAGCGCGTCGAGCAGCAGCCGGTGGTCGTCGCAGATGACAAGCCGCACGGTGGCCTCAGCCGACCGGTGGGACGAGCGGAAGCTCGAGCCGCACGCGGGTGCGGCCCACCACCAGTCGCCGCACGGAGAGAGATCCTCCGAGCGCCGCCATCACCTCGGTGACGTACGCCAGCCCGAGCCCGTGCCCCGGCGGGATGCGCTCCCAGCCCGGGCCGACGTCGTCGACCTCGACGACGGCCCGGTCGCAGGCGAGGTGCGAGGCCACCCGCACGATGCCGTCCGGGCCGCTCGCGCGGACCGCGTTGTCCAGCACGTTCGCGACGACGCGATGGACCTGCATCCGGTTGCCGGCGACCCGGGCTCCCGGCGCGCCGCGCACCAGCCGGATGTCCCCTGAGTAGGTGAGGCGCACCGGGGCGACCACGGCCCTGATGGTGGCGTCGAGGTCGGTGTCCGGCAGGTCGAGGTGGCGGCATCCGGGCTCGGGCTCGGGCTCGAGCGCCTCCTCGATCATCTGGGCCAGCAGCCGCGCCTGGGACTCGATCTGGCGCAGCCGGTCCCGGGCCTGGTCGCCGAGGTTGCTCGCCGGCAGCCCGGCCGCATCGGACGCCAGGATCATGATCGCCGCGACCGGCTGCTTCAGGTCGTGGCACAGGCTCTGGCCTGCGCGTGCGTTCCCGCCAGGGCCCCCACTGGCCTCGCGTTCAACGTCAAACATCAGAACCCCCCACCCCTGACGACGCGTCCTCCCCCGAGTCGCCGCCACCTCGGACGTTAACCTCCGACCTGACCCGCGCTCCATGGCGAAATGTGAGTATCTGCATGGTCTGGCCATCAAAGGGACGTACCGGGCATAGCCGTCCGAGATGGGGCAGTGGACAACGACGGAAGGTGCTCGGCAGGGCGCACTCCGTGACGACGACCGCCCAGATGAGCATCCCCCTGGTCACTTCGGACTAGTCCGGTGTGAGGGTTCGGCACTCGACCATCGGCTACATCGGTCGCCAGCGGGTCCGGGGACCAGGCGCGCCCTCGATGCGGGACGCTCGACTGCCGGGCCCACGGCGTCGGGCAGGATGACTCCGTGAGCCCCCCAGACGATCACGTCGTGCCGCTGCCGCCCAACCAGTTCCCGCACTTCTACCGGGGCGGCGACCGCATCGGCGCGCTCCGCGGCGGGCCGGGCGGTCCGATGCGGCCCGAGGAGTGGCTCGGCTCGACGACCACCCGGTTCGGCGAGGAGCGCAGCGGGCTGTCCGAGCTGCCCGACGGACGCCTGCTGCGCGACGCCGTCGCGGCCGACCCGCTCGGCTGGCTGGGCCAGACCCACCTCGACGCGTTCGGCGAGAGCACCGAGCTGCTCGTCAAGCTGCTGGACCTCGACCAGCGGCTGCCGGTGCACTTCCATCCCGACAAGGCGTTCGCCCGGCAGCACCTGGCGCTCGGTCACGGCAAGACCGAGGCGTGGGTCGTCATCGAAGCGCCCGAGGGGGCCGGCGTCGGGCTCGGCTTCCGCGAGCCCACGTCCAAGGACGACGTGATGGACCTGGTGACCCGGCGCGATGCCGACGCGCTGCTCGGGTCGCTGCACCGGCACCCGGTGGCGGCCGGCGACACGGTCCTGGTGCCTGCCGGCACACCGCACGCGGTCGACGCCGGAGTGTTCGTGCTCGAGCTGCAGGAGCCCACCGACCTCTCGGCGCTGCTGGAGTGGAACGAGTTCGCGGTGGACGGCGAGCGTGACGGCCACCTCGGTCTCGGCTTCCCCACCGTGCTCGACGCGCTGCGACTCGACCCCCTTGCCGACGGCGAGCGCGCCGCCCTGGTGCGCGCGAGCGGGTTGTCCGGCGGCGAGGCGCGCAGCCTGCTGGCCGAGCGCGCCGCGGGCTACTTCCGGGCCGACCTGCTGCCGGGCACCGGACGGATAGAGGCGGGCTTCGCCGTGGGGCTGGTGCTCGCCGGGGACGGGACGGTGACGACCGCGAGCGGCCAGCAGCTGCCGGTCGACCGGGGGACGGCGTTCGTGGTGCCGTTCGCCGCCGGTGGCTGGGCGGTCGACGCCGTCGACGTCGTCGTCTGCCGGCCGCCGCTCCCGGCGGACGCGGCGCTCGCTCCCTGACCGCTGGGCCACCGAGTCCGCAAACCCTCGCTGCCCGGCTGCCGGTGCGTGAACGACGGCGCCGGCGAGTGACCCGATACGGCCCCAGCGTGGTCAGCGTGGTTGTGCCGTCGTTCGCGCACCGACCTCGGTGTTGGCGCTCACCGCACGGCGGCTCGGGTCGGCTGCTCCTCGGCCGACCCGCCCGGTAGCGGTCAAGCGGTGGCGTCAGCGAGCGGTCAGCATGCCGGGCGCGCGGCCCGGCGCGAACAGCCGCGCCGCCCCGGTCACCTCCAGCAGCCGGTCGACCGGCTTGGAGGTCCGGGCCAGGACCAGCCCCCCGCCCATCAGCGCGGCCCGGCGCTGGCTGGCGATCAGGACGTGCAGGCCGGAGCTGTCCATGAAGCTGACGCCCTGCAGGTCGAGGCGCAGCAGGCTGGAGCCGCCGAGGATGTGGTCCAGCAGCTCGTCGCGCAGCTGGGGCGCGGTGGCGAGGTCCACCTCTCCCCGGACCACCACCGTGACGGCGTCGCCGGCAGAACTGGACACGATCGTGAGCTCGGGCAGGACGGTCATGGAAACTCCACGGACCACGGCCGGTAGACCGGCCAGGGGCTCGGTCTACCGAGCCCAGACCCAGAGCAGCTTGGCTGCGCTCGTGGGACTATGTGCGGAAACAGTATGACATCGGATCCGGCCCGGCAACGGCCGCAGCCCTGCCGGTCCATGGCCGTTCGGGAGCCGGCACGGCTAAGGCGGTCTTCGACACATCTAAGGCCGGGGCGGCCTGCACCGACCCGATCGCCGGATGCCGGGGGTGCTCCTGCGGCCGACGGTGGAGGCAGACCTCGACAGGCGAGGTCGCCGCCCCGACAGGAGACCCGTCATGACCCGCACCGCCGCCGTCCTCGCCGGCAGCACCGTCCTCGCTGGTGCCGCCCTGCTCGCCGCTGCTCCGGCCGACGCCCGCGTCGCACCGGAGGAACCGGGGGCCACCGCCGCCACCGCTACCGCGACCGCCGGCTCGCACCTCACCAAGGCCCAGGTGGAGCACGCCGAGGAGCAGGCCGCCCAGGTGGGCACCGCAGGGCCCGCGGCGCTGGTCGTGAAGGCCCAGGTCGAGCGGGCCGAGCGCGCCCTGCGCGACCCGCAGCGCGCCGACCCCCGGCGGCCGCAGCAACCCGTCGACACCCACCCCGACCGACCCGTCCTCGGTGCCCGTGACGCTCCTGGCCCTGCTGGGTGGCGGCCTCGTCGCCGCCGGCGCCGCCGGCTACACGGTGTACCGCTACCGCCACCACGGTCCTGTCGGGGCAGCAACTGCCTGACCGTGGCGCTCGGGGGGAGCGGCCGGGTGCGGGACGGTCCACGTCCCGCACCCGGCTGCGGGCATGGTGCGTCGCGCCGACCCGGCAGGGTTGGTCCGCCGTCTCCCGCATCGGATGTCCAGGCGGGCTCGAAAGGGGCCACATCAGGTATCCGATCAGCCGAAAGCCGGCCAGCCGGTGACCCTCGGGTGAGCGGAGCGGCCGTTTCCGGCACAGCGGATACCCGGGTGGGCCGCATGCGGCCGTTTCCGGCGCATCGGATACCCAGGCGGGCCCCGAAAGCGGCCGGCCAGGTATCCGATCCGACAGAAAGCGCACGTTGCCGTCCACGCCGACGGAGCCGGCGTCTGCCGTTACCCTCCCACCTGGACAGGAGGTGCTGGGTGCGCAGCACGCTGCAGGAGATCGACGCGGAGCTGCTCGGGTCGATGCGTGAGCACGCCACGGCGTACGCCGCCTCGACGCCCGTCCGGCGGGTGGCCGTGGTCGCCAACGCCCCCCTCGAGCCCAGCGTGGAACGGCGCGACCTCATCGACACCTCGGACCTGGTCATCCGGGTCAACTCGCTGGCGCTGGACGGCGCCGATGATGCGCCGTCGGTCGGCACTCGGACCAACGTGGTCGTCTGCGCGCGCACCACGCGTCCCACGCCCGGGTTCCTGCGCGACTACCCCGACCGGGCCTACTTCGTCGTCGACCTGTTCCAGCGGCGCAACCCCGACCCGCCGGGGCAGCCGGCGGCCTGGCCGTCGGACCTGGGAGCGTGGCCGCTGTCGAACCGCGCGCTCGGCATCCCGCTGACGTACCTGCTCCACCCGGCCCGCGGCGGCGCCGGCCTGGTGCCGACGACCGGGACGCAGGCGGCCTATCTCGCCTATCGGCTGTTCCCCGGTGCGGACATCGTGCTCACCGGCTACTCGTTCCTGCACGACCGGGACCAGCAGCACTGGGGATACCACCTGGAGGGGCTGCAGCACTCGCCCGTCCACCCGGCTCACAAGCTGGACCGTGAGGGCGCCTACCTGCAGGGGCTCGTCGATCGTGGAGAGGTCAGGTACGTCGGATGACCCGAGTCGAGGCAGTCCGGAAGCGGCTGCGGAGATCGACCAGGCTCGAGCTGCTGGAGCAGCGGCTGGCGAAGAGCGAGGCGCGGATCAAGCGCCAGGGGGCGCGGCTCACCAGTCTGGACGAGCGGCTGCGTCGACAGCGTGCCTTGCTCGACGAGGTGCGGCCGGCGGCCCACCGCTCCCGCGCGCTCTACGAGATCCTCGGCGCCCAGGTCGGCAGCATCGAGGAGCGGCTGCAGGCGCTGACCGAGAAGGTCGAGCTCGGCCGCTACGACGCGACCGACGACGACAGGGCGCAGGCGCGGTCGCTGATCGAGGAGATCCGCGACGAGCACCGCCGCATCCGGGTCCGGTTCGGCATCGTCGCGCGCTACGAGGAGCGGGTACGCCGGCTCGAGGCGGCGCTCGCCGAGGAGATGGCGGCCGCCGCCAAGCTCGCGCGGGAAGCGGCTCTGCACGGGGCCCTGGCCGATGCGCCCACCGAGGGCGCGGTCGACCTTCCCGACTCCTAGCCCCGCTTCTGCCGCACCCCGGCGTTGACGGCGACCAGCTCCGGGTGCGCGTCGAGCAGCGCGACCAGGCCGGCGCAGTCCAGCGTCGCGGCGCCGTGGTCCTCGAGCAGCAGCCGGATCAGCCGGAGGTCCTCGGCGGTGTCCAACGTCACCCGATAGGCCGACCGGTCCACCGGCCAGCGCTGCTGCACGAGGTTGGCCAGCCGGTGTGATCCGGCGTAGAGCCACGGCGTGACGTGCTCGCGGTCGGCCGGCGCGGTGGCCTCGCGGTCGGCACGGAACAGCGCCGCCGCCGGGAAGACCTCGAAGTCCAGGCCGCGCGGATAGGTGCGCTCCAACGTGTTGGACAGGTAGAGCTCGTCGCCGTGCTGCTGGCGCAGCTGCCGGAACCGGTCGAGCCCCTCGGCGACGACGCGGCCGTCGATCAGCGGGCAGTCCGAGGTGACCCGCACCACGACGTCGAGACCGTGCTCGCGGGCGCACCCGGCGTAGCGGGAGAGCACGTCGTCCTCGCTGCCCCGGAACACGGGCACCCCGCGACCACGCGCGAGCTCGGCGACCGGGTCGTCCGCGGGGCTGCCGGACGTCGCGACGTAGACGTCGAGCCCGGCCGCGGTGAGCCGGTCCAGGTGGTGGTCGAGCATGGTGCGGCCGGCAGCCTCCAGCAGCACCTTGCCGGGGAGCCGGCTGCTGCCCACCCGGGCCTGGGTGACGACTCCGGCGCGGCTCACGTCAGCCCAGGATCGTGGTCAGGGTGTCGACGACGAGGTCGACCTGGTCGTCGGTGAGGGCCGGGAACATCGGCAGCGACAGCTCCTGCTCGTAGAACGCCTCCGCGTTCGGGCACAGGCCGCGTCGGTAGCCGAGGTCCGCGTAGACGGGATGCCAGTACACCGGCAGGTAGTTGACCTGCACCCCGATGCCGGACGCCCGCATCCGCTCGAACACCTCGCGTCGCCGGCCGTCCAGGATCCGCACCGGGTACAGGTGCCAGACCGGGTCGGCGCCGGGCCGTTGCGGAGGCGTGCGCACGCCGTCGACCCCGGCCAGCGCGTCGTCGTACCGCGCCTTGATCTCCGTACGGCGGCGGGCGAACGCCGGCAGCCGGCGGAGCTGGCTCAGGCCCAGCGCGCACCCGAGGTCGGTGAGCCGGTAGTTCAAGCCGAACGCGTGCACCTCCTGGTGCCAGGCGCCCTGGTCGCGGACCCGCAACCGGTCGGGGTCGCGGACCAGGCCGATGTTGTGGAACTCGCGGGCCCGCTGCACCAGGGCGGGGTCCTTGGCGCTGACGGCGCCGCCCTCGGCGGTCGTGAGGTTCTTCGTCGGGAAGAACGAGAACGTGGTGACGTCGGCGAGGTCGCCCACCGGCCGGCCGCCCAGTGAGCCGCCGACGGAGTGCGCGGCGTCGGCCAGGGTGAGGGCGCCCACCCGGTCGGCGGACGCCTGCAGCCGCGGGTAGTCGCACGGGTGCCCGGCGTAGTCGACGGCGGCGACGACGCGGGTGCGGTCGCCGACGAGCGCGTCGGCGGCGGCCGGGTCGATCAGGCCGGTCTCCGGGTCGACGTCGGCGAACCGGATCGTCGCACCGTGCAGTGAGGCGCCGCTCGCGGTGGCGACGAACGTCATGGGGGTGGTGACCACCTCGTCCCCGGGCCGCAGCCCGATCGCGGCGTAGGCGATGTGCAGCGCCGCCGTCCCGGACGTGCAGCTCACGACGTCGTGGCCTCCGGTGACCGCCGAGACGGCCGCCTCGAAGGCCTCGACGCTCGGGCCGGTGGTGAGCCAGTCGCTGCGCAGCACGGCCGCGACCGCCTCGACGTCCTCGTCGGAGACCGACTGCCGCCCGTAGGGGATCACCGGGCGCGCCTCAGATCCCGGAGGCGACGAGCTGCGCGATCTGCTCGCGGCTGTACCACTGGTCGTTGCTGTCGGAACGGTAGAAGAAGCCGTCCTCCACGGGTACGCCGCCCGGCGGCGGCTGCCAGCCCCAGGAGCCGAGGTCCGGCTGCACCAGGTAGCGGTCCTCGAGCCGCAGCGCCCGGCGACCTTCCTCCGGCGAGATCATCTCCTCGTGCAGCTTCTCGCCCACGCGAAGCCCGACGTCGTGCATCCGCGCGCCCGGCGCGATCGCCTGCGCGAGGTCGGTGATCTTCATGGACGGGATCCGTGGGACGTAGAGCTCGCCGCCGGACATCAGGTCGAAGGAGTCGACGACGAACTGCACCGCCTGCGGCAGGGTGATGAAGAACCGGGTGCAGCGCAGGTCGGTGATGGGCAGCGACTCGCCGGCCTCGGCCAGCTTGCGGAAGAACGGGATGACCGATCCCCGGCTGCCCATCACGTTGCCGTAGCGGACCACGCTGAACCTGGTGTCGTACGCCGCGGCGTAGTGGTTGCCGGTGATGAACAGCTTGTCGGCGGTCAGCTTGGTGGCGCCGTACAGGTTGATCGGGCTCGAGGCCTTGTCGGTCGACAGCGCGACCACTCGCTTCACGCCGGCGTCGATGGCGGCCTCGATGACGTTCTGCGAGCCGATCACGTTGGTCTGCACGAACTCGAACGGGTTGTACTCGCCGGTGTCGACCTGCTTGAGGGCCGCCGCGTGCACGACGTAGTCGACGCCGTGCAGGGCACGGAGCAGCCGCCGCTCGTCGCGGACGTCGCCGATGAACCAGCGCAGCCGCTTGTCGTCGTCGAAGAGCTGGCGGCACTCGTACTGCTTGAGCTCGTCCCGGGAGAAGACCACCAGCCGTCGCGGGTCGACGTGGTCCAGGACGTGCCTGATGAAGCTCTTGCCGAACGAACCGGTCCCTCCCGTCACGAGGATGCTGGCTCCCTGCAGAACGGACACGCGTGGAGCACCTTTCCTCGGCGGCTGGCCTGAGCGGGGCAGCGACCGCAAGGATGCCCCACGTGCGCATCCTGATCCACTGTCACGGTGGCCCGAGCATCGGGGTGGGTCATGTGTCGCGGTCCGCAGCGCTGGCCGAGGTCGCCGTCGACCAGGGGACACCAGGTCGACTTCGCGGGAACGTTCGAGGGTCCGTTGGTCACCGACCGGCTGCGCTCGCTCGGCGTCGAGGTGACGGCCGACCCGGACATCGCGCAGTACGACGTCGTCCACGTCGACACCTACCGGCCGGACGGCGACGACCTCGGCGCGCGGGTCGACGGCCGGGCGCTGCTCAGCAACCTCGAGGACGGCGTGTTCGGCCGTCGACCGGCCGACCTCGTGGTCGACCCGAACCTGGGAGCCGAACGGACCCCTCGGGAGGTCGGGCCGGTGCTGCTGCGCGGGTCGCGCTGGACGCCGCTGCGGCGCAGCGTGGCCAGAGCGGGCCGGCCAGGCCGTGGTGAGGCCCGCGGCTCGTCGGGTCCTGGTCGTCATGGGTGGCACGGACGTCCGGGGTGTGACCGGCGAGATGCTCGACCTGCTGGCTCGGACGGGTCGCGCCCTGTCGGTCACCGCGATCACCCAGCCGGCGGGTCACGCTGCGCTGGCGAGCCGGGTCGCCGAGCTGGACCTCGACGTGGAGCTGGTGGCGCCGCAGGCGGACCTGACCGACCTGATGCTGGGCCAGGACCTCGTGGTGAGCGCCGCGGGCACCTCGGTGTGGGAGCTGTGCTGTCTCGGCGTCCCGGCCGCGCTGGTGTGCGTCAGCGACAACCAGCAGGCCGGCTACCGGCGGGTGCTCGACCAGGGCGCGGCGGTGGGGCTCGGCTCGGCGGAGTCCGGCCTCGACCAGGACGCCGCGGTGCAGACCCTGCGCAGCGTGCTGGACGACGTGGGCCTGCGGGACGCGCTCTCGAGGACGGCCACCCGGCTGGTCGACGGACGCGGCGCCTGGCGGGTCGTGCGCGCCTGGGAGCAGCTCGCGGGTCGGGCCCCGAACCTGCGCCCGGTCGCGACCGGCGTCCGGGTGCGACCGGCTGACGGACGCAGACGCCGAGAGGCTGCTCCGCTGGCGGAACGACCCGACCACCCGGGCGGCCTCCCGCAGCTCCGGCGCGGTCGGTGCCGCCGAGCACCGGGCCTGGCTGGCGCACACCCTGGTCGACCCGGACCGACAGCTGCTGGTGGCGACCGACGACGACGGCGACGTCGGCACCGTGCGCTGGGACCGGCTGGACGCCGGTGAGTGGGAGGTCTCGATCACGGTCGCACCCGAGCGCCGTGGCCGGTCGTTGGCCGGGGCGCTGCTGCGAGCCGGGCAGGACTGGCTCGCGGACCACGACCCGACGACCCACACCATGCTCGCTGCGGTGCGCGCGGACAACGAGCCGTCGCTGCGGCTGTTCCAGGCCGCCGGCTACCTGCCCGACCTGCCGCCGGACGACGACGGGTTCCTCCGCCTGGTGCGGCAGCGGGTCCCCACCGGCTAGCGCCTAGACGAGGTCCCAGGTCAACGGCGTGCCGCGCGCGGCGTCGCGGCTGAACCGACGGCCGACCACCGTCGACAGCGCGTCCGGCGACAGCCCACCCGCCGGCCGGATCGAGCGGACGTTGTGCGCGGTCACCTCGTCGCCGGCGAGCACGTCGGCGACGACGTACAGCGAACGTCGCAGCCGCAGCACCGACCTCTCCGACTCGGTCGGACCGATCTGCCGCGGGCTGCGCGCGGCCAGCCAGGCCGCCTCCGACTCGGTGCGCAGAAGGCGCAGCTCGGCCGGCTCGAGGGAGAACGCCGAGTCGACGCCCCCGTCCCCGCGGTCGAGCGTGACGTGCTTCTCCAGGCAGACCGCACCGAGCGCGACGGCGGCCACCGCGACACCGATCCCGAGGGTGTGGTCCGACAGCCCGACCGGCACGCCGAACGCGTCGGCGAGCAGGCCGATGTTGTGCAGCCGGGCGTCGGCCGGGTCAGCCGGGTACGACGCGGTGCACGCGAGCAGCACCAGCTCGGTGCAGCCCGCACCCGCGGCCGCCTCCACCGCTGCCGCGACCTCCTGCATCGACGCCATCCCGGTGGACATCACGATCGGCTTCCCGGTGCGGGCGACCTGACGGATCAACGGCAGGTCGACGATCTCCGCGCTGGCCGTCTTGTACAGCTCGACGCCGAGCCCCTCGAGGAAGTCCACCGCGGTCGGGTCGAACGGGCTGGAGAACGGCAGCAGCCCGAGGTCGCGGGCCCGGTCGAAGATCGGCTTGTGCCAGTCCCACGGCGTGTGCGCCTCGTCGTAGAGCTGGTAGAGCGTGCGGCCGCCCCACAGCCCGTGCCCGTCCTCGACCCGGAACTGCGGGCCGTCGACGTCGAGGGTGATCGTGTCCGCCGTGTAGGTCTGGATCTTGAGCGCCTGGGCGCCGCTGGCCGCGACGGCGTCGACGATGGCCAGCGCCCGGTCCAGGTCCCCGTTGTGGTTTCCCGACATCTCGGCGATGACGAACGGGGGGTGCTCGGGGCCTATCGCGTGCGACCCGGCGCGGACCTCGGCACTGAACGCCATGACTGCAGCCTACGGTGGACGCCGGTCGAGCCGCGGCGCGGCCGCAGCTTGCCGGATCGGAGGATGGCGAGCTCTCCCGCGCTGCGCAGGTGCGGCGACCCGTAGGTGCGCAGCAGGTCGTAGCCGTGGGCCTGGAACATCTCGATGATGCTGCCCGACGTCACCTGCTCGACCACGCCGATCTCACCGGGCCCGGCCTTGCGCTTGCCCTTGCGCGAGTTGAGCGAGACGACGTAGGAGACGTCCTTCTCCGCGACCTTGGCGACGTAGTTGGCGACCACGTGCGGCTCCATCTCCTGGAACGAGAAGGAGTTCAGGAACACGTCGAACGGACCGTCGACGTCGTCGATGCGCCATGAGGGGAGCACGGCCGACCGGTCCGGCCCGACCCGTCCGGACCAGTGGTCGTCGTACACGTCGACCCGGTCCTCGAACAGCTCGGTCAGGTAGTACGACGCCACCGTCATCAGCGGCGGGATGTCGAGATCGACGTAGCGGACCTCCGGGGAGCGGCGCATCAGGATCTCGCCGAGCACGCCGTAGCCACCGCCGATCTCCAGGACCGAGCGCGGCGGGCGGTGCACGTGCCGGGACAACGCGGCCAGGCAGAGCAGGTAGTTGAGGTACGGCTTGGTCCAGCCGCGCCGGTCGCCGGCGAGCCGGAACCGTTGCGGTGGCTCACCGATCCGCGACTCGCCGTGGGCCATCACCTTGAACGGCCAGCGCCGCTGGTCCCAGGTGAGCCGGACCACCTCGAGGTCGCGACGTGCCTCGGCGCCGCCGGTGAGCGCCTCGAGCAGCCACGCCCTGTTCACGTCGGGCTGGGCCTCGATGGCGCGGTCGATCGCGGCGGTGACCGTCTCGGGCCGGACGTTGGCGCCGTACGTCGGGTAGAACCAGAACGTCGCCGCCGGCCAGGACTTGAACCGCTCCAGACCCAGCTGCTCCAGCTCGGTCAGCAGCTGGCGCAGGCCGGGCTGCCAGAAGTTGGTCGGGCGGTACAGCGGGTCAGCGCCGTCGATCTCGTCGAGGCTGCGCTTGTGAACCGCTTCCCACGTCGTCATCCGGCCATCCTCTCGCGCGGCCCGAACGCCGTGTCGGCGGCCAGGCGCGGCTCGTCACGCTGCGTGGCGCGCCGCCCACCTCGATGGTCCGCGCGGATGAGAGTCGACGCGTTCCGATCCATGATGGGGCTCCCGGGTCTACCGTGGCTGAGCCGGTCCGTGACAGGGCCGACGGTCTGACGTGGTCTGGGGGCAGGGGGCAGCAGGTGAAGCGAGTCGCAGCCGTGGCGGTGGCCATGGCACTGGCAGGAGCCGCCGGCGGCGTCGTCGGGGTGACCGGCGGGTGGAGCCCGGTCGTCTCCCCGGCGTACGCCATGACCGACCAGCTGCCGCCGGGCGTCCCGCCACCCTCCCCCACCCCGACCCCCGCACCGACGACCACGCCCGCCCCCGCACCGGCGCCGGCGCGCCCGGTCTGCCCCACCGTGTCGAAGCCGTTCACGCCCCGCACGATCACCGTCCCGGGCGTCACGAGTCAGGCCCGCGTCGTCATGCCGCCGCGCGTCACGCGCCGGGTCCCCGGTGCGCCGCCGCTGACCGCGGCCGGGAAGCGCGAGTTCGCGTACGACGTGAAGCAGGGCATCCAGCCGGGCGACCGGCGCGGCAACGTGCTGCTCAACGCGCACGTCTGGCCCGACGGCAGCGCGCTGGGCAACCGGCTGCTCAGCCACCTGCACCGCGGCGACCGGATCGTGGTCAAAGGCACCCACCGGATGCTCTGCTACCGGGTCACCGAGCGTGTTCAGGTGCTGGCCTCGCACGGCCTGCGGCGCTACTACAGCAAGCGGGGCACACCGAAGCTCGCGCTCGTGGTCTGCTCGGGCCGTCGGCTGGCACCGGGGGTCTGGCAGAAGCGCACCGTGTGGTTCGCCTCGCCGAGAGCCTGAGGCCGAGCCGCCTCGCAGCGGGACGGCCTGACGGTGCAGCCGGGGGCTCAGCCGGAAACGCCGGCGGGGTCCATGAGGTCCGCCAGCACCGCGGCCGCGGCTGGCATCCGGTCGACCTCGGCGCGCAGCGACTGCGCCGCCGCGCGATACGAGCCGTCCTCGAGCAGGAGCCCCAGCGCTTCGTGGACCGCGTCAGCGGTCACCTCGGCCGGTTGCAGCGCCAGCGCCGCGCCGGTCGGCAGCAGCGCATCGGTGTTGAAGGGCTGGTCGGTCCCCTGCGGGACGCACAGCTGCGGCAGCCCGTGACAGATCGCGCCGAGCATCGTGCCGGCCCCGGCGTGCGACACGACGGCGGCGCAGTGCGGCAGGACCGCGGCCTGCGGCAGGTACGGCGCGCTGACCACCGACGCCGGCAGCTCGCCGAGCACCGACGCGTCGACCCCGGGCCCCGTGGTCACGACCAGGTTGACGTCGCGCCGCCCGGCTCCCTGCACGATGGCTCGCAGCACCTCCGGTGCGTCGTTCATGATCGTGCCGAGCGTGACGTAGACCGTGTCCTCGTGCGGCAGCCGGCCCAGGTCCAGCGGCGGGTCGTCCGGCAGGACCTCACCCGGCGACGGCCGTAGCTGGCGGATGTCGGTCCACGGCTCCGGTTGGGCGCCGCGCAGGCTCGGCGGGCAGATGTCGAGGTACGGCGCGGCCAGCACCCGGTCGACCGCGTCCGGCAGGCCGGCGTCGGTCAACGCCGAGCCGATGGCGGCGGCGAAGTACGCCGAACCCGGAACGGTCGGCCCGTAGCCGTGCGTGACGTGCCGCACGCCGCGGGCAGCGGCGGCCGTCGGCGAGCCGAGCTCGAGGGTGTCGTGCACCACCAGGTCGGGGGTCCAGCCGTCCATCAGCGTCGCCACGTCGCGGGCCCGGTCCGCCGCACCGGCGCCGAAGAGGTGACGGGCCGCGAAGCCCGCCTGTTCCTCGGGCGGGAGCGCGCTGACCACCTGGCCCTGCCGGCATCCGGGCGTACGACTCGGCAAGACCCAGGCCCGACGGGTGGTGCCGCAGGCCCAGGCGGCCGAGCAGCGGCGCCATGTCCGGGCCGGTGGTCACCACCACCTCGTGCCCGGCAGCCTGCGCCGCTCGGATCATCGGAACCATCGGCAGCAGATGGCCCAACGCGGGCCACGACCCGAACAAGACCCTCACTGGCCCCTCCTCCGCGTGCGCCGCCATGGCCTCGCTCCCGCGATGGTGCGCCGCGGCCGGCCAGCCGTCCACCGCGTCCGGCCGGCGCTGGCCCGGAGGTCGCCAGTCTGGCCGGGTCATCCAGTTCGGGTGGTGGCCGGCGCTCGTGCGCCGCTTACCGTGTGCTGCGGCCCTGGCGCCGCGCCCCGGCGACCCACCTCGGGACGTCGGTCGACGCCATCGGGAGGACCTGATGTTGCGGACGACGTCACCACGGCACGGGCCACGCAGGCGGACTTCCGTTGGCTTGGTCGTCGCTACCGCGATCCTGCTGGCGTTGGCAGCCTGCGACAGCGCCGGGGACGGCAGCTCGGCGCTCACCGCCGCCCAGGCCAAGGTCTCGGCCAAGGAGAAGGCGCTCGCGGACGCCGAGGCGGACCTCACGGCCAAGTCCGCCGCGTTCTGCGATGCGAGCGCGACCTACATCACCGCGCTGGACCGGTACGGCGACGTGCTGACCCCGACCGCCTCGACGGTCGGTGACGTCAAGGAAGGTGGTGCCGACCTGGCCCAGCCGCGGGAGGACGCCACGGCCGGCGGCGAGGCAGCCGTCGCCGCGCAGCAGGCGGTGGTGGACGCGGAGCAGGAGCTGGCCGACGCCGAGGCCGCGCTGGCCGCGGTGAAGGCCTCCGGGTCGGCCCCGGCGACCACCCCGGCTGGCAGCGCCAGTCCGACACCGTTGGCGCCGGCGGCGTCGGTCAAACGCGTCGAGCAGGCCGAGGCCCAGTTCGCCACCGCCCAGCAGGGCATCACCGACGACACCCCGTTGACGCTGGCCTCCCAGCAGTTCAACGCGGCGGCGGTGGCGCTGGAGATGTCCTGGCTGCGGCTGTTCGCCGACGCCGGCTGCCTCACCGACGAGCAGCAGAAGAAGGCGCAGCAGGCGGTGCAGGACTACACCACCACGTTGCAGAAGTCGCTGCGCGACGCCGGCTACTACGACGAGGACGTCGACGGGGTGTACGGCCCCGCGACGGTCGATGCGGTGGAGGCGCTGCAGAAGGCGCACGGCCTGCCCGTCACCGGCACGGTGGACAAGGCGACCGCCGCCGCCCTCGAGGAGGACCTGACCGCCAAGGGCGGGGCCGCCGCACAGGAGGAGACGGCGTCCACCGCCGCGGTGCAGCAGACGCTCAAGCTCGCCGGGTTCTGGGACGGCCCGGTCGACGGCACCTGGACGCCGGCGTTGACCGAGGCCCTGAAGGAGTTCCAGACCGAGCTGGGTGTCAAGCCCACCGGCACCGTCGACGCGGCCACCGTCGCGGCGCTGGAGAAGGCCATCGCCAAGCCGAAACCTGAACCGTCCGCGGCCACGTCCACCGGAGGATCGGCACCTTCGACGACCTCGCCTCCGAGCACGCCTGACCCCAGCATCACGAGCTCGTAGCCCGTCATCTCCGGCCGGACCATCGCCGGCGACCCCGCCGCCGGGCTTCCGCCAACAGCTCCGGGTCGAGTACGGTCGCCGGCCACGACGTCCGGCCTGACGAGGAGGCACCGATGGCTACCTTCACGGTGTGGAAGTTCGACGAACCCGACGGCGCCGACCGGGCCGAAGGGATCCTGAAGATCGCCGAGTCGGACGGTCTGATCGAAGTGATCGATCGGTCGGTCGTGTCCTGGCCTGCCGGCGCGAAGCGCCCCACCACGAAGCATGTGCAGGAAGACGTCCGGCGAGGAGGCGCGTGGGGCGCCTTCTGGGGTCTGCTGTTCGGCGCCTTGTTCTTCGTGCCGGTGCTCGGCGCCGCTGCAGGCGCCGGGATCGGTGCGCTCACCAAGTCGCTCGGCAGGGTCGGCATCACCGAGGAGCAGATGGACACGCTCCGCTGGCAGATCACCGAGGGCACGTCCGCGTTGTTCGTCGTCACGGACAAGGCTGACCTGGACAAGGTCGGCGAACGGTTCCACGGGATGCACTGGGTGCTGATCGACACGAACCTGACCGACGTGGAACGCGGCCGCCTGCTGGAGACCTTCGGCAGCGAGTAACCCGTCCCGGAAGCCCTTGCTGGAGGCCTGTCTGGCGGTGCCGCTCAGCGAGCAGTCCGCCGGACGCCACACACCGTGGGACCTTGTTCCCTATCCTGCGGTGTCAGCCGTCCAGACGATGAAGACGTCGTCCCGAGCCACGGACCCACGTCGGAGCACCATGCCGGACACCGCTCTCGCGATCTTCGCCTTCGTCGTGGTGGTCTACGTGACCCAGTCCCGACGGCTGGGCCGGATCCAGATGACGGCTCCGATCGTCTTCACCGCGGTCGGCACGGTGTACGGGCTGTGCACCCTCTCCGACCAGCTCGCCGCCGAGCCGGTCCGCGACCTCGCCGAGCTGACCCTGGCGCTCGTCCTGTTCCACGACGCCGCGCAGGTGCAACCCCGGCAGCTGCGAACCGACGCCGCCTTCTGCCTCCGGCTGCTCGGGCTCGCGCTCCCGCTGACCGTCCTGATCGGCTTCGGGGTCGGCCGCCTCCTCTTCCCGGACGACAGCGTCTGGTTGTGCCTGCTGCTCGCCGCCGCTCTGGCCCCCACCGACGCCGGCCTGGGCGCCGCGACCGTGCTCAACCCGGTGGTGCCGGTCCGGGTCCGCCGCATCCTCAACGTCGAGAGCGGCCTGAACGACGGGCTGGTGACCCCCGTCGTGCTGTTCGCCGTGGCAGCGGCCGGTGCGGAGGGTTACGACGGGTCGCTGGTCGGCTCGGTCGAGGAGCTCGCCGTCGGGCTGCTCGTGGGGGTCGGGCTCGGCGCCGCCGCGGGGCGGGCCCTGTCGGTGGCAGCCTGGCGCGGGTGGGTCGAGAGAGGGCTGCTGCCGGTGGGCACGCTCGCGGTGCCCCTGGTGTGCTACTACGGTGCGGTCGCCGCCCACGGCAACGGGTTCGTGGCGGCGTTCGTGGCGGGAACCGCGTGCGCCGCGGCCGTGGTGCGGCCGATGAGAGCGTCCGAGACCGGGGACGGCTGGCCGGACAACCCGCTGCAGCTCACGCAGTGGGGCTCGGAGATCCTCGGGTACGCCGTGTGGTCGCTGTTCGGGGCAGTGGGTGTCGCGCACCTGGGCACGATGTTCACCTGGCAGGGGGCGGTCTTTGCGGTCCTCTCCCTGACGCTGCTCCGGATGGGGCCGGTGGCCCTCGCCCTCCTGGGCTCGGGCCTGCGCCGCGAGACGTCGCTGTTCATCGGCTGGTTCGGGCCCCGCGGTCTCGCGTCCGTCGTCTTCGCGCTGCTGGCGGTCGACTCGCTGCCACCGCAGCCCGGCGTACAGCCGGTGATCGGCGCGATCACCACCACCGTGCTGCTCTCAGTCGTCCTGCACGGCCTGACCGCCGGTCCCTGGGCACGTCGCTACGGCGCGTGGACGGCACGAGAAGTGCCCCGCGGTCGAGTCGGACAGCTCGGTCGAGCCGGTCAGCGGGCGGGGGCAAGAGCCCGGCGGCCCGCTCGTCGAGGGCCGTGCCCCCGCGGGCTGAGCCGGGCATGGTGGGTTTCAGGAGGCCTAGCGACGAACACCCACGCGACGCACCGGCATAGTGGCACCACACGAAGGACGCGCGAGGCCTGGCACGGGACCAACCCGAGCGAAGCCTGCCGAGTGCGTCCGCTGACACGAAAGGTCCTTCCATGAGCCTCACCGCGGAGCCCTCGTCGGCCGCCGGGACGAGCGGCGACGACTTCGCCCCGCACGCAGCCGACACCGCGGACGTGGTGAGCCGCCTCGGCACCGACCCGGCGACCGGGCTGTCGGCACCCGAGGCCGCGCAGCGGCTGGCGACGCTCGGGCCGAACCAGATCACCGGGGAGAAGCCGCCGTCCGTCTGGGCGGTCGCGCTGCAGCAGCTGCGTGACCCGATGAACCTGATGTTGGTCGCCGTCACGATCGTGAGCTTCCTGATCGGTGAGGTGTCGACGGGCGTCATCGTCGGCCTGCTCATCCTGCTCAACGTGGTGCTCGGCTCGAGACAGGAGCTCAAGGCGAGGGCAAGTGTCGATGCGCTGTCGAACCTCCAGGTGCCCCAGGCCAAGGTGGTTCGCGGCGGCGAGCTGAGCCTGGTGCCGGCGGTGGACCTGGTCCCGGGTGACCTCGTGCAGCTGGAGGCCGGCGACATCGTCCCGGCAGACGGCCGGATCATCCGCAGCGCGACGCTGGAGGCGCAGGAGGCTGCGCTCACCGGCGAGAGCGCACCCGTGGGCAAGGACACCGCCACGCTGGCCTCGGCTGAGACCGCCCTCGGCGACCGCTCGAACATGCTGTTCCAGAACACCTCGGTGACCCGAGGGACTGCCTCGATGGTGGTGACCGCGACGGGCATGGGGACCCAGATGGGCCAGATCGCCACGATGCTGACATCGGTCACCCGCACCCGGTCGCCGTTGCAGAAGGAGCTCGACTCCCTGACGAAGGTGCTCGGGCTGATCGCCTGGACGGCAGTCGCCTTCATCGTGGTCGTCGGGGTCGCTCGCGGCGAGCCGGCCAGCGAGGTGCTGCTGCTCGGCACGGCGATGGCCATCTCCGCCATCCCCACCGGTCTGCCCGCGTTCGTGTCCGGACTGCTGTCGATGGGGGCGAAGCAGCTGGCCGAGTCCAAGGCGGTGGTGAAGAACCTCACCGACGTCGAGACGCTCGGCGCGACGAGCGCGATCAACACCGACAAGACCGGCACGCTGACGATGAACCAGATGATGGTGGCCACGATGTACGCGACGGGGTCGTGGTTCACCGTGGAGGGCGACGGTTACCGGAAGACCGGCGCGATCACCTCGGTAGCCGGTGCACCGGTGCCGGACTTCACCAGGCTGGCCCTCGGGCTGGTGCTGGACAGCGACGCGACCGTGTCCGACGACGGCGCCGTGGTCGGCGACCCGACCGAGGCCGCCCTCGTCGTCCTGGCGGCCAAGCTCGGCGTGGACGCGGAGGAGACCCGACGGGCGTACCCGCGGCTGGCCGAGGTGCCGTTCGACTCCGAGTACAAGTTCATGGCGACGTTCCACCGGTTGCCTGTCGAGGGTGTCGACCGGGTGGTCCAGCTGGTCAAGGGCGGCCCCGATGTCGTGCTCGCCCGCTGCAAGCAGTCCGGCGGCCCGCTCAGCGCCGCCCCGGTGCCGATGGCGCAGGCCAGGGCCGGGATCGACGCGGCCAACGACCGGATGGGCGAGAAGGGACTACGGGTGCTCGCGTTCGCCGCACGCTTCGTCGGGGACGACGAGCTGCAGGCCATGACGGACGACCCGATGTCCCTGGTGAGCGACCTGGACTTCGTGGGGATGGTCGGGATCATCGACCCGCTGCGTGCGTCGTCGAAGGCCGCGGTGCAGACGGCGCTCAGCGCGGGCATCGACGTCCGCATGATCACCGGCGACCACGCCGTCACCGCGCACGCGATCGGCGAGACCCTCGGCCTGGGCGCCGGCGCGATCAGCGGGCCCGAGCTGCAGACCCTGTCCGACGAGGAGCTCAAGCGACGGCTCCCGGAGCTGCATGTCTTCGGACGGGTGACACCGGAGGACAAGCTGCGCCTCGCCCGCACCATGCAGGAACAGGGACTCGTCGTCGCCATGACCGGCGATGCGGTCAACGACGCGGCCGCGCTGAAGCAGGCGGACATCGGCGTGGCGATGGGCAGCGGCAGCGAGGTCACCAAGCAAGCCGCCCGGATGATCCTCACCGACGACAACTTCGGGACGCTCGTGCACGCCGTCGAGCTGGGCCGCAGGGTCTACGACAAGGTCGTCGCCTACATCCGGTACCAGATGACGCAGCTGCTGTCCCTGGTGATGCTGTTCGTCGCGGCCACCGCCTTCAACATCAACTCGGGCGTGGCGCTGACTCCGTCGATGGTGCTGTTCCTGCTCTTCTTCGTGACCGCGGCGGGCGTCGTGATCATCGCCGTGGATCCCGGGGACCCCGACGTGATGAGCCGGCCCCCACGGGACCCGAAGCTCCCCATCACCAACCGGATGGCGGTGCTGTTCTGGGTCCTGTACGGCGCCGTCCTCTTCCTGGCAGCGCTGGCCCCCTTGGTCGCCGGCCCGGACGAGCCGAGTCCCGACCAGGCGAGCGCCTCGATGACCATGACCTTCGCCGTGATGGGTCTCGGCACCGTCTTCAACGCCCTGACCAACCGCCGCGACCCCACGACCGGCCTCACTCCGCCGGTCATCAAGGCCGCTGCCATCGCGCTGTTCCCGCTCACCATGATCTTCCTGGCGACCGAGCTGCCGCGGCCGCAGCAGGCGCTGCACACCCTCTCCCTCACCGGAGCGCAGTGGCTGGCCTCCATCGCGCTCGCCCTGCTGCTCCCCTTGGTGATCGAGGTCAACAAGTGGGTCAGGCGGCGCCGCGCACCCGTCCCGAAGGTGGTGGACAACCAGCACGCGGTCAACCCCGCCCGCGCTGTCGCGAGGTCGGCCCGCTGAGCCACATCTCGCCCGCGTTCGGACGGCTCGGCCGCAGGAGCGCGCCGGCTCAGCCTCCCGCCGCCCAGGTGATGGCCGTGTCGCGCTCGGCGGCGGTGAACGACTTCACGTCGCCGGGCACGGCCCAGGCGAACATGCTCAGCCCGTCGCGCATCCAGCGGTGGTCGGTGACCAGAGCGATCCGGTCCCAAGCGTGCCAGTCCTGGATCCCGGTCTTCAGGTCCTGCCAGACCGCGCCGGCCTCCATGCCGTCGAACTCTCCGGTGAAGTCGAGGACGACCCTGATCTTCGCTCCGCCCGCGGCCGCCGCGGCGAGCGCAGGCGCGAGGACCTGCGTGTAGTCATCAGCGGTGAGCTTGCCCGTGGCTTCGAACCCCAGCACGCCGTCGGGCATGTCGTCCATTACTCGAATCACGACGTCCTCCCGCTGCTCGCCCGATGAGATCCTCTCGTTGATCGGGCGCGGTGGACAACCGTTTGACGTCGACCGGTGCCGCTCGGCTGGGCGGGGACGACTTGCAGGAGCTCGCCGGCAGCTGGTCCTGCCGGGACGCCACAGCCGCGGCGGTCGACTGCGGCACCGGCCCGGTTCGTACGGCGCCTTCACCCGGGCGGCGCCGATGCTGCCCGGCACCGACGACACCGCAACCTTCACCAGACCGGCCGGATGCGGCTCAGGAACCAGCGGAGGGCAGCCGATACAGACCACATGAGCACCGACCGGCAGAGCCCACCGCGGCTCGACGAGCAGCTGGCCGCAAAGGCCTGGTTCGACGGGCACGTCCACCATGTCGGTGCACCGGTCGACCTGCTCCTGGCCGTGCCGTTCGCGGCCGGCTTGGGTCGGCTGCGCGCTGCCTTTCACGCCTTCGTGTGGCAGGCCACCGCTCCGCGCTGACGAGCGAGTCAAGCACTAGGGCTGCCGCCTCACGTCGAAGCGATACCGGCGCCGCTCCTGGCGGCGACTCGAGATGGTGCGCGCCCGAAGGGATTCGAACACCCAACCTTCCGATCCGCAGTGCACAGAGTCTCTTGCGCGGTGTCGATATGCGTCGGTCTGTGTGGGTGAGCAAGCCCGACGCGTCCGCCACGGTTCGCCGCAGTGCCCCACGGGTCCGCGGGCCCTTGGCTCCCACGATGGCTCCCAGCGGCGGCCCTGGAACGACGTTCGCTCGAGCCCTCGAGCCCCCCCCCGGGACCATCGGGAGTGACAGCTATGCGCATCCGCCCGAGCCGCCGAGCCCGTGTCCTTCCGCCCAGTAAGACGGGCCGGCGATCCGGCCCCAGGTGGCTCCGAGTCCAGCCGCACGCCAGCGGTCGCCCGCGCCCTTCGCGGACTTGGCTCTCGCTGATCGGGACCACGTGATCAGGGTCGTGGCGAGGCGGCCCTGATCGAACCGCCGTTTAGGATTTCGGCATGTCGGACACCGATGCCAGTTCCGAGCAGGCAGTCGAGCCCGATGCCGAGCCGAAGGCGAACGAGCCGGAGGTCGTGGCCGTAGCGGCCGCGGGGCCTTGGTGGCGGCGCTGGCTGCCGGTGCCCTGGCGGACCTGGGACCGGGTCACGACCTGGCCCCGGCTCGCATCCTTCGCAATCGCGATGACGCTGATCGGGTCCTGGGTGTCGTGGTCGTCCGACGGGCCGGTCCGCCTCAGCGGACATGAGGGGTCCCACGATGGATGGCTCGCGACGCTCGCTGCGGTCCTCGCGCTCGCCGCCGTCGGGCCACTGACCCGCAGGTCCTGGCCCGGGATCGTCGTGACGCTGAGCTGTGGGTCGGCGGTGCTCCTTTCCACCCTCGCCGATGCTCCACCTCCCGGCTCCGACCTCGCCTGGGGCTGGTGGTTGACGTTCGTCGGCGGCTTGGTGATGGTGACGGCGACCATCGGCACGGCGGTCACCCGGGTCGTCGTAGAACCGGATCATCGATGGGTCTCATCGAGCTTCTCCTGGCGGCACGCGGTCCGCGGGGGGCTCGGCATCGTGGGCGTCATCGCCGTCTTCCTGATCTACCTGCAGGTGCTGTTCGTCCCTGAGCGGGACAGCTTCCCTCCGTCGGCCGATGCGATCACGGCGTCCCAGGCGCAGGCGGCGACCGAGAGGTTTGTGGCCGGCTCACCGCGGCCACGCGATGTCGACCTCGAGTACGCGCCGAGCACGGCGGCGACGGTCGAGCCGTGGCCTGACGGCAACCAGTTCTTCCCTCGCATCTTCGACGACATCCGCAACGCCCGGTCGTCGGTCCACATCCTGATGTACGGCTGGACCCAAGGGAGCGTCGGCGACGAGCTGGCAACGATCCTGCGGGACAAGCTGGCCGAGGGCGTCGAGGTCCGGATCCTCGTCGACGGCCAGGGCTCGGATCCGGACGGTGCGTCCGCCGCGATTTACCAAGGCCTGGTGAAGGCGGGCGCCGTGGTCGTTTCTAACGACACGATCCAGCTCGACTTCGACGGGCCGCTCTTCGACCGCAGGTTCGACTGGCGCCAGGACGAGTTCGGCCGCGCCGAGCACCGCAAGCTCTACGTCATCGACGGTGTCGTGGCGTGGACCGGAGGCGCCGGCGTCGAGGACAACTTCAATGACGGGAGGTTCCACGACGTGATGGCCCGCGTGACAGGTGACGTGGTGCGCCAAGCCCAGGCGGCGTTTCTCACCAGCTTCCGGGCGCATGGCGGGCCGCTGCCCGCTGAGCTCGGCAGGTACTTCCCGCCCCAACCCGACCCGGGAACGCTTCCGGTGCTCCTCGCTCAGGTGGTCCCGGGAGGGTATGTCTCGGCAAGCCAGGCGACTCGGGAGCTGATCGATGGCGCCCAGCATCGGGTGGATATCGAGAACCCATACCTGATCGACGCCGACATCATCCAGCGGCTCATCGCCGCCGCCAAGCGCGGGGTCCGGGTCCGGGTCGTCGTCTCACAGACCTCCAACAACCGCTACGTCGATGCGGCTTTCTCGCACCACTACCGGGAGCTCATCGATGCCGGCGCCGAGGTGTGGGAATATCCGGGAGCTGTGACCCATGACAAGGTGGTGGTCGCCGACGATCGGGTCAGCTTCGGGACGGTCAACCTCGACGCCTGGGCGCTTTATCGCGACTTCGAAGTGACAATGATCGTCCAGCACCCGGCGACGGTGGAGCTGTTTGAGGCCCGCGTGTTCGGTCCCGACATCGCCCACTCGGCACCGGCGCAGCCGCCGACCGCACTCCTGGACCGTGCAAAAGCGTGGTTCTGGGACCAGCTCGCCTACTTCCTCTGACGAGCTCAGAACTACCCGCGGCGAGTGAGTGGTTGGGTCTGACGGCAGGCGGCCCCAGGTGGCGTCATTCCGCCGCCTACTGGCCACCGCGGTCGAATCGTTCGACCCCGGGGCATTGGCCACGTCGTCAGGCCGGTCGAGAACGCAGTCCCCGCTCGACCTCGATGACCACTCCGAAGTCATCGCGTCCGTCGGTCCGCAGCATCGACGCGCCAGCCCGCCGCCCACTCGTCGAGCGGAACCAGCCGCTCGAGCAAGGCGCGACCCTGTTTGGTGAGCGCGTAGCCAATGCCATCGTGGGCGACCAGGCCGGCCTCGCCGAGTTCGCGGAGCCGGTCCGCCAGCACGCTGGACGAGGCGCCGTCGCAGCGGGCCTGGAGCACGCGGAACGTCGGCACCGGGTCCTCGCGCAGCTCCCAGATCACCCGCAGCGCCCAGCGGCGACCGAGCAGGTCGAGCAGGGCCATGATCGGGCGGCCGGTGGTCGAGCCGCGGACCGGGCGTCCGGGCAACGGCGCACGTCGGGACATCGCTTTCCTTTCCGAAGCACCGATGCTATCGTCCGATCATGCCTCGGAAACCGAAGCAACCCCGGATTGAGCCGCTCGAACCGCCATACGACGACGAGACCGCCGCAGCGCTCGAGCTGCTCGGCCCGCCCATTCAGCTCTTCCGAGTCTTCGCCAGGCGCCCTGAGCTCGCGCGCGGGATCGCCGGGTGGGGGCACTACTACCTGTCCCGTAGGTCGGCGCTGTCGCTGCGCCATCGCGAGCTGGTGATCGACCGGGTGACCGCTCGGTGCGGCGCGGACTACGAGTGGGGTGTCCACATCGCCGTCTTCGCCGGGAAGGCTGGGCTGAGCGATGACCAGGTCCGGTCGCTGGCGACCGGATCCCACACCGACCCGTGCTGGCTGGATCCGGGGGACCGCGCCGTGCTTCGCTCGGTGGAGGCGTTGCAAGGTTCCCACGACCTTTCCGACGACACGTGGTCGGATCTGGTCGACGCCATCGGCGAGGACGCCGCGCTGGAGGTCACGCTGCTGTGTGGTTGGTACCACGCGATCTCCTACGCCGTGCGTGCGCTTCGGCTCTCGCTGGAGCCCGGCACCGCGCCCATCCCAACCTGATCAACCGCGTCGGTCGTTTACTCCGGTGGGCACGCAGCGACTCCGCGTCTTTTCGCCGCCTGACGCTGGTCCCGCGAACCGATCCCGTGGAGTGTCGACAAGTGGGTTGTCGAACTTCGACCTCGAACAAGTGCCGATGGAGCGCTACTCCTCCCGCGCCTTGGACGACCCGCGCTCCGTGATCGTCATGGTCGATATCGACGGGGTGACTGCATCGGCCGATGGAACCCATTACCGATCTGTGTCGCTCGACTAGCTCGGTGCGTAGAGGCGGTCGAGGGTCCGGGCGGCGTCGGCGTCGATCAGTGGCATGGCGCTGCCGGAGGGAGCCTGCCCCACGCGTCCACGTCATGGGTCAGGCTAGGCAGCAGCCGGCCCGACGCCCGCCCCATCCAGCTCGCCACATCCACGACGAGGAGCCTGTTGGGATGGTTGTTGGGACGCGAGCTTGCAACGGTCTGAGTAGGAGCGTGCGAATCCGTTGCCGCCCAACAGGTTCCACCCGGCGCGCCCGAAGGGATTCGAACCCCCAACCTTCTGATCCGTAGTCAGATGCTCTATCCGTTGAGCTACGGGCGCAGTGGCCACGAGGGCCTGGGCAAGCGTACAAGACCCCCCGCTGGCGACCCAATCCGCGGCCGGGACACTCTGCGTCACCTCCGGGTGATCCACCGCTTCCCCCCGTAGAGTCGTGATCACTCAGGGTCGCGAGGGGATCCGGCCGCGGCCCGCACCTCGGGAGACGGGATCTCACCATGCCCAGCACCGCCGCCGTACCTACCACCGGCCGCCGTCTCGGCGCCGAGTTCCTCGGGACCTTCGCACTCGTCTTCACCGGCTGCGGCTCGGCCGTGCTCGCCTCGGCCTTCCCGACCGTCGGCATCGGGCTGCTCGGAGTCTCGTTCGCCTTCGGGCTCAGCGTCCTCGTGATGGCCTACGCCGTCGGACACGTCTCCGGCGGCCACTTCAACCCGGCCGTCACGGTGGGGCTCGCGGTCGGCAAGCGCTTCGCCTGGCGCGAGGTGCCGGCCTACTTCGGCGTCCAGGTGGTCGCCGCGATCGTCGCCGCGGCCGTGCTGTGGGTGATCGCCAACGGCAAGGCCGGCTTCGACTCGGTCGCGTCGGGCTTCGCCAGCAACGGGTACGGCGACCGCTCACCGGACGGCTACAACCTGGGGTCCTGCCTGCTGATCGAGATCGTGCTCACGGCCTTCTTCGTCTACGTGATCCTCGGCGCCACCGACACCCGCGCACCGCGCGGCTTCGCGCCGCTCGCGATCGGCCTGTCGCTGACCCTGATCCACCTGGTGTCGATCCCGGTCACGAACACCTCGGTGAACCCGGCCCGCTCGATCGGGCCGGCGCTGTTCGCCGGCTGGGACGCCATCGGCCAGCTGTGGCTGTTCATCCTGGCGCCCCTGGTCGGCGCGGCGATCGCGGGCATCAGCTACCACGCCATCGTGGGCCGGCAGCCCGACGTCGCATCCCTCGAGGAGGCGACCGAGGCCTGATCGGCCCAGCCTGGCTCAGCCGGGCGTCGCGGTGCTGGTCACCCCGACGTCCGGCTTCTTGATCTGGACGTCGGCCCGGCCGCCGAAGTAGTAGAAGGCACCGACACCGACCGCCGCGAGGATCAGCACGGCGACGAGCAGGCCGGTCAAGGCGGCGCCGACCTCGGGATGGGCGTGGTCGCGGAACGTGCGCATGGCATGGCTCCCAGGGTCTGGAGATGACGGGTCGCGGTCGTTGTCGCGTCGTCTCTACCCCGGACATACCCGGGCAATCCGGTCAGTCGGCGAATGCGTGGCGCATAGTGTCCGCCACTGCGGGGACGAAGGCAAGATCTGGTGACCAACGTCTCACCGGCACCCCCTGCCGCGCCGGCGTCACGACGGGTTACCGTGAGCCACCCCTCGCGGGTCAGCGTCGACCACCGGAAGGGACCGCCCGGCCATGACGGCAACACAGACCGACTCCCCCACCACCCACCGCCGCCTGCTCGACTGGGTCGCCGAGGTGGCCGCCCTCACCGAGCCGGACCGGGTCGTCTGGTGCGACGGCTCCGACGAGGAGTGGACCGGTCTCACCGACGATCTGGTCGCCGCCGGCACCCTGGTCAAGCTGAACCCCGCGAAGAAGCCGAACTCGTTCTGGTGCGCCTCCGACCCGTCCGACGTCGCCCGCGTCGAGGACCGCACCTACATCTGCTCGGCCGAGGAGTCGGACGCCGGCGCCACCAACAACTGGATGGCGCCGGACGAGATGAAGTCGGTGATGACCGACCTGTACCGCGGCAGCATGCACGGCCGGACGATGTACGTGATCCCGTTCTGCATGGGCCCGCTGGACGCCGAGAGCCCCGATGTTCGGCGTCGAGATCACCGACTCGGCGTACGTCGTGTGCTCGATGCGCATCATGGCGCGGATGGGCACCGACGTGCTGGAGCGGATGGGGGACGACGCCGACTTCGTCCCCTGCCTGCACTCGATCGGCGCCCCGCTGGAGCCCGGCCAGGCCGACGTCCCGTGGCCGTGCAACGACACGAAGTACATCGTGCACTTCCCGGAGGAGCGCATGATCTGGAGCTACGGCTCCGGCTACGGCGGGAACGCGCTGCTCGGAAAGAAGTGCTACTCGCTGCGCATCGCCTCCGCGATCGGCCGCGACGAGGGCTGGCTCGCCGAGCACATGCTGATCCTCAAGCTCACCTCGCCGCACGACGAGACGCACTACGTCGCGGCAGCGTTCCCGAGTGCGTGCGGCAAGACGAACCTCGCGATGCTCGAGCCGACCCTCGAGGGCTGGAAGGTCGAGACGCTCGGCGACGACATCGCCTGGATGCGCTTCGGCGAGGACGGCCGGCTGTACGCCGTGAACCCGGAGTACGGCCTGTTCGGGGTGGCGCCGGGCACCGGGTGGGGCACGAACCCCAACGCGATGCGCACCATCGAGAAGGGCAACTCGCTGTTCACCAACGTGGCGCTCACCGACGACGGCGACATCTGGTGGGAGGGCATGACCAAGGAGCCGCCGGCGCACCTCACCGACTGGAAGGGCCGGGACTGGACACCGGACTCCGACGAGGTCTCCTCGCACCCGAACAGCCGGTTCTGCACACCGATCACCCAGTGCCCCATCCTGGCGCCGGAGTTCGAGGACCCTCGAGGCGTGCCGATCTCGGCGATCTTCTTCGGTGGCCGCCGCAAGGACACCGTGCCGCTGGTCTACGAGGCCCGCGACTGGGTGCACGGCGTCTTCATGGGGGCCACGCTCTCCTCCGAGACCACGGCGGCGGCCACCGGCGCGGTCGGCGTCGTGCGGCGCGACCCGATGGCCATGCTGCCGTTCCTCGGCTACAACGCGGGCGACTACTTCGCCCACTGGATCGCCGTGGGCAAGGGCGCCGACGCGGCCAAGCTGCCACGGATCTACTACGTCAACTGGTTCCGCCGCGACGACGACGGCAGCTTCCTGTGGCCCGGCTACGGCGAGAACGGCCGGGTGCTCAAGTGGGCGATCGAGCGCATCGAGGGCCGGGCCGCGGCGGTCGAGACCGCGATCGGGCTGGTCCCGACGCCGGACTCCCTCGACATCGAGGGGCTGGACCTCACCCGCGAGCAGGTCGAGAAGGTGCTGCACGTCGACGCCGACGAGTGGCGCACCGAGCTGCCGCAGATCCAGGAGTGGTTCGAGAAGATCGGCACCGAGAAGGTCCCGACCATGCTGATGACCGAGCTGGACGGGCTCCGGGCCCGCCTCGACGGCTGACCGGCGTACCGGCCGGGGACACCGACCAGCTACCGGCCGGGGGACAGCGCGCGAACAACAGGCGAGGGCAGGCGGCAACAGGGCTCGGCGCCTGTTGTGGGCTGCCCTCGCCTACCCCACGTGGTCGACTCGGGGGCGGCGGCGCGCGGTTAGGGGACGCCGATGCGGTGGGCCGCGGAGCGCACGCCGCCGCTGCTGGCCACCACCCGCACCGTTGACCGCACGGTGACCTTCACGGTCGCCCTGCCGTCGGCGCCAGCGGTCAGCGTCCGGGTGGCGACCTTGCCGGACTTCACCGTCGTCACCGCGACGCTGACCGGCTGGCCGGGCAGCAGGCCGGCCAGGGCGAGGGTGACCGTGCTGCGCTTCTTGGCGCGGGTCGGCCCGGTCACCGACGGGTACGCCGGGACAGCGACCGCCGCCGAGGCCCAGGCCGACATCGCCACCTCGTTGAAGGCCCGGACCGTCGCCACCCGGGACCCGGCCCGCACGCCGCTGACGACCGCGCTGGCGGCCCCGGCCGGGGCCACGACACGCTTCCCGTCGACGCGCACCGCGTACTGGGTCAGCGGCGCACCGCCGGTGTCGACCGGCGGCTGCCAGGTGACGGTCACCTGACCGCGGCCGGTCGGCGTCGCGACCACGCCCACCGGAGGCTGCGGGGCGACCGCACCCACGACGGTGACCGGAGCGGAGGCGGCGGCGCCCGACACCACGCGGTAGTCGCTGGTCGTCGCCACCGTGATCGGCAACGACGCGGTGCCCGCCGCCGTGGCGGTTCCGGAGGCGACGGTCGTCCAGGCACCGGCGCCCGGCGGCGAGGCCTCGACGGTGACCGGGGCGGACGGGGTCAAGCCGCGGGCCCGCACCCGGCCGCTGCTCCCCGCGAGCACGACGGTCGCGGTCGTCGCCACGGACGGGGTCATCTGGGTCAGCGCCGTGCGCGAGCCGCTGACGTCGTCGAGGTTGACCGTCGCGGAGCCACCGGCGGTGTCCAGGGCGACCGAGGCGGCGGTCGCGCCGACCGTCGCGGACGCCGTCACCGAGGACGCCGGGACGCCGTCTGCCCGCGGCGCGATCACCGTGAGCCAGGACAGCGAGCTGCCCTTCTGGGTGGCCCGCACCGACGGGGCGGGGGACAGCTCGCCGTACGACTCGCTGTTCCAGCCGCGCAGCGGGGACTTCTTGCCGACGGCCAGGTCCTGGGGCGCACCGCCGGAGGTGAACAGCAGCGACACGTTGGCGCCGGGGCCCGTCGTGTGCACGGCGTCGCCGTCCATCGTCACGTCACGGTCACGGCCGAGGCCCCACTGCTGGCTGGCCCGCACCGGCTTGGCCGAGGTGAGCCGGTCCCAGACCACGACGACGTCCTCGACGCGGTCGTAGGCGATGGTGCGGGTGAGGGTCACCCCGGAGTAGCCGCGGTCGACGACCGTGGTGATGTCGAGGCCACCGACCCGGGTGGTGCGCAGCTGCGGTCGCGGCCGGCTGCGCGCGACCCCGTCGACCAGCACGACGTTGTGCGCGGCCCGGGAGACCACGAAGCTGCGGGTCGTGCCGTAGCGGTACTCCCACTGCCCGGTGTCGAGCAGCAGCGGTGCGCCGTGCGAGTAGAGGGTGAGCGAGCCGGCGTCGTCGTGCGCGTGCGGGATGCCGTTGCCCTGGCCGGCGCGGACGCTGTAGAAGGTCTCGTCGCGCAGCGGCCGGCCCAGGCTGCCCCAGCCCGAGCGACCGAAGACGTAGCCCCCGGCATAGGCGGTCATGGTGTCCGACGGCGCGAAACCGCTCGCGCCCCCGGTCGCCGACCACTCGGCGGCGGTGCCCGTCCACGCGGCCGGGCCGAGGGGCGCCGGGAAGCCGTCGCCGAGCGCTTCGACGCGGCCGTCGGGGCGGGTCGCGTGGGCGATGAACGCCGGCGTCGCGTCGACCCGGGACAGCTCGGCAGGCACCGGGTCGGCGGCGCGGCGCATCCGCTCCGCCGCCTGGTTGAACCACCGGTAGTTGTTGATCGCGTAGTTGGGCGCCCCCTCCTCGTCGGAGCCGTCCTCGTGGACGAGGCGCACCGCGAGCGCCCGCTCCCGGGCGATCGCGAGCCGGCGCCAGGCCGGCCGCCCGATGGTCACCGCGATCGCGTACAGCCCCATCGACTGGTGCAGCGAGGCGTTGTTGATGCCCTCGTAGCGCCGGGGGTTGGCCGCCATCGTGCCGTTCTGGACGAGCGCCTTCATCAGCCACGGCGCGTCGCCCTTGGGGCCCGCCGCGGCGCAGACGAGCACCAGGGACCGGAAGCCCTCGTAGATCGGCGGGCCCCAGGCGTAGCGGCTGGTCGGGCCGCCCGGCTTGTTGTCCTTGAACCAGTCGTGCACCAGGAAGTAGAACCGGTCGATCATCGCCTGGTTGTGGGTCACGACCCCGCGGCGCAGCAGCGGCAGCAGGTAGTGCAGCGAGTGCATGTAGCCCTTGCCGCTGCTGTCCAGCGTGCTGACCGGCTTCCAGCTGGGGTTCGCGGCCAGGTGGAACCAGCCGTACTCGTTGATCTGGGCCCGGCCCGCCATCAGGGCCCGCGCCTTGGGTGCGCTGCCCTTCTGCGGGCGGCCGAGGCCGATGCCGCACTGCGCGGCCGCGGCCACCTTGTCGACGTGACCTGCGGTGACCGCCTCGGCCGGCGCGCCCTGCAGGACGCCGACGGCGAGCACCGCGCACAGCCCGGCAGCGAGCAGCGCGAACAACGCTCGACGGTCTGCCCGACGCACGGCGGGCTGGCCCGTTGTCACAGCTGGTCCCCCACGGTGGTGCGGCGATGGTTGCCCCCGACGGTCCCCGCCGGACTCTCCAGGGTAACCACAGAACCGGCGAGGTCCGGACATTCCGGCGGACCGCGCGGCGACGCTCAGAGCGGGCGGTACATCACGTGCAGCCCGACCAGGCCGTCCCGGGCGTGGTCGAACGCCTCCGGCACGGTCCCGAGGATCTCGAACCCGAGCGCCTGCCAGAGCGCGACCGCGGCCCGGTTCGTCTCGACGACGGCGTTGAACTGGATGCCGTGGTAGCCGGCGGCGCGAGCCCACTCGACGACGTGCTCGCCGAGCGCCCGCCCGACCCCCCGGCCCTGCGCCGCCGGGTCGACCATGAAGCTCGCGGTGGCGACGTGCGCACCGCGACCGGGCCGGTTGGGACCCATCTTCGCCGAGCCGAGCACGGTCTCGTCGTCGTCATCGACGGCGACGACGGTCCGGCCGGGTGGCTGCTCCATCCACCACGGCCGGGCCGACTCGACCGTGAGGTCCGGCGGGAAGGCGTAGGTCTCACCGGCGGTCACGATGAGGTCGAAGAACGGCCAGATCCGCGGCCAGTCGTCGTCGGTCGCGGGCCGGATGATCACCGGCCCGACGCTACCGGCGAGAATGGCGTGGACGCGAGGCGGTCAGGTCGGGTGTCCTCCCCGGTCCCGTCCCCGAGAGCAAAGGCAGAACCGGTGCTTCCGCTCGACAGCAGCGCGATCAAGGCGTCCTTCGTCAACCTGTCCCGCAGCCGGCTGGCGGCGATGGCGCTGCCCGGTGAGCTGCCAGGCATCGACTGGGACACGCTGGACTACCTCGGCTGGCACGACGCGAAGGCGCCCGAGCGGGCCTACCTGGTCGCGCCGAGGGACGGCGGCGTGGTCGGGCTCGGGCTGCGCGCGCCGCGGGTCCCTCGACAGCACCGGGGCAGCGCGTTGTGCAACCTCTGCCGCTCGGGCCACCCGGCCGAGGGCGTGAGCCTGTTCGTCGCACCGCGCCGCGGCGCAGCCGGACGGCAGGGGAACACCGTCGGCACCTACATCTGCACCGACCTCGCCTGCTCGCTGTACGTGCGTGGCCTGCGCGAGCTGTCGCTGCCGCAGGGGGAGACCATCGGCCTCGAGGCGCGGGTGGCCCGGCTGCGCAGCCGCCTGGAGTCCTTCGTCGACAAGGCCCTGGCGCCGTAGTGCCGCCGACGACAGAGGCGGACTCGACGGCGTACGACGTAGGGTCCGCCTGACGCCCGGCGACCGCCGCCGGGCCGCGACCGGGAAGGCGCACCGATGGGCCCTACGCTCGACCCGCTGGACCGGCCGGTGGGGCGGCTGCTGCGGCTCGCGCAGGTCGCCGACCCGCAGAAGGTCGTCGAGACCTTGTCGATGACGGTGGCCGAGCTCGGCGGGGCGGACGTCGTGCTGTTCCTGGTCGACTACGACCACTCCCGGCTCAAGCCGCACCCCGAGGTGCTGCCGCACGGCGACCGGCCCGAGGTCGTGAGCATCGAGGGTTCGATGCCGGGACGGGTCTTCCTGTCCGGCCAGCCGCTCGCGGCGCAGCGCGGTGACGGCTGGCACGTGTGGGTCCCGATGGCCGAGCGGGCCCAGAAGCTCGGCGTCCTCTCGATGACCCTGCCGGTCTGGGACGAGCAGGTCGAGCAGTACTGCGTCGAGCTCGGGGTGGCCGCCGCGCACCTGGTGGCCACCGCGAGCGGCTACACCGACCAGCTGCACCTGCTCCGCCGCCGCAAGCAGATGACCCTGGCGGCCGAGATGCAGTGGGGCATCCTGCCGCCGCTGACCTTCGCGATCGCCGGGACCACGGTGGCCGGTCTGCTGGAGCCCGCCTACGAGGTCGGCGGCGACTGCTTCGACTACAGCCTCAACGGCGACGTGCTGGACGTGGCGGTGTTCGACGCGATGGGCCACGGCCTGCGCTCGGCGACGCTCGGCTCGCTGGCGGTGTCGGCGTACCGCAACGCCCGCCGCGAACGACAGCCGGCCGACCTGCGCACGCTGCTCGGCGAGGTCGACCTGGTGGTGGCCGACTACACGGGCGGCGACGCGTTCGTGACGGCGGTGTTCGCCCAGCTGGACATCACCACCGGCCGGCTGCAGTGGGCCAGCGCCGGCCACCCGTCGCCGGTGCACGTGCGACGGTCGAGCGCGTTGCCGCCCGTCGACGTGCGCACCGCCGCACCGCTCGGCCTCGGCATCTGGTCGGAGAGCGACTTCGAGATCGTCGAGACCAGCCTCGAGCCCGGCGACGGTGTCCTGCTCTACACCGACGGCGTCGTCGAGGCCCGCAACGCCGCCGGGGAGGAGTTCGGCGAGCCCCGGCTGCGCGACCTGCTCGAGCGCGAGTCGTCGTCCGGCCGGGAGCCCGCCGAGATGTTGCGGCGGCTGGTGCACTCGGTGCTCGAGCACCACGGCACCCGGCTGCGCGACGACGCCAGCACGCTGTACCTGAGGTGGGACGAGGCGGCCGCCGCGCGCCGCTGAGCGGTTGCTCAGGTGTGCGCCGGGCCCGCGGATGACGGCGTGGCCGTCGACGCGTAACGGGTGTCGCCCTCCTGCGGCATCAGGATCCAGAGGATCGGGTAGAGCAGGAAGGAGCTGCCCGGGAGCAGGAACAGGACGAGGACGAACAGCAGCCGGGCTGGCCACGGCTCGAGGCCGAACCGGCGCCCGAGGCCGGCACACACGCCGCCGAGCACCCGGCCGTCGCGGGGGCGGACCAGGCCGCCCCGGCCGAAGGAATCGCGGACGTTGTCCATCGTGATCTTCTCCTTGTGTTTGGCGGTGTCTCCGCCGATGTGAACAGCCTCCCGCCGAACGGTCGCCGGCACATCAGGGATCGACCCTGGTCCACCCCGGAGGGACGCCCTGAGTCGGCACCGGCGCGAACTGGTACAACAGGCGCCATGGTCGAGACCGAGATCTTGGGGATGCCCCTGTTCGCCCAGATCTCGGAGCAGGCCGCCGCGTCGGTGGCCGCCGGGGGGTGACGGACGTGCCCGCGGGCCAGGTCCTGGCGCAGGCCGGCGACCACGGGGGCGGCATGTTCGTCGTCCTCGACGGATCAGTGGTGGTCGAGCGCGGCAGCCTGCACATCGAGATGGGCCGGGAAGGCTTCTTCGGTGAGCTCGCCCTGCTCGTCCCCGACTCGCCGCGCATCGCCCGGGTGCGCGCCAAGACCGACGCGCGCATCCTCGCCGTCTCGCGGGAGACCTTCGACCGGCTGCTCGAGACCGAGCCGTCCTTCGCGCGGGCGCTGCTCCGGGAGCTCGCGGCCCGGCTCGTCCAGGCGCGCACGGGGCACTGACTCGTCAGGGCGCCGAATCCGGTCCTACCCGCTGGCGAGCACCCGGTGGCGGAGGTGGCGGAGGCGGAGGGATTTGAACCCTCGATGGGGTTGAAGCCCCAAACCGCATTAGCAGTGCGGCGCCATAGACCGGACTAGGCGACGCCTCCCCGCAGCGGGCCGGGGCCTGCTGCGCCGAGAAGGCTACCCGCCGCCGTACGGGCCGGGCAAAGCCGCGCTGGGCACGCCGAGCTGTTGCGCCGGGTCAGCCGACGGTCTGGACGTCGAGGGCGCCGTCGGCGTACCGGGCCCGGATGACCTTCTTGTCGAACTTGCCGACCGAGGTCTTGGGCACCTCGTCGATGAACGACCAGCGCTCCGGCAGCTGCCAGGCCGCCACCCGCTCGGCCAGGAACGCTCGCAGCTCCTCGAGCGTGACGTGCGCGCCGTCCTTGACGACGACGGTGGCGAGCGGCCGCTCGCCCCACTTCTCGTCCGGTACGCCGACGACGGACGCCTCCGCGACCGCCGGGTGCGCCATCAGCTGGTTCTCCAGCTCGACCGACGAGATCCACTCGCCGCCGGACTTGATGACGTCCTTGGACCGGTCGGTCAGCATGAGGAAGCCGTCCGGGCTGATGCTGCCGATGTCGCCGGTGCGCAGCCAGCCGTCGTCGAACTTCGCGGGGTCGTCGTCCCCGTAGTAGGACGCGGTGACCCACGGGCCGCGCACCTCCACCTCACCGACCGCGACCCCGTCGCGGGGGACCTCGGCGCCGTCCGGGCCCACCAGCCTGGCCTGCATGCCGGCCACCAGGCGCCCTTGCGAGACCCGGTAGCGCCAGGCCTCCTCGCCCTCCACACCGGCGGGCGGCCGGGCGATCGAGCCGAGCGGTGACGTCTCGGTCATGCCCCACCCCTGCACGATGTGGATGCCGTGCCGTTCCTCCAGGCCCTGCATCAGCGACCGGGGACAGGCCGAGCCGCCCACGATCCCGTCCCGCAGCGACGACGTGTCGCGCGGCGTCGCGTCCAGGTGCGCGAGCACGCCGGCCCAGATCGTCGGGACGCCACCGGCCAGCGTGGGGCGCTCGCTCTCGATCATGTCGGCCAGCGGCTCGGGGGTGAGGAACCGGTCGGGCATCAGCACCGAGGCGCCGACCAGCATCGCGGCGTAGGGCAGACCCCACGCCATCACGTGGAACATCGGGACGATGGCGAGCACCTTGTCGGCCTGGGTCATGCTGAACGCGTCGCCCATGCAGGCCTGCATCGAGTGCAGGTAGATCGACCGGTGGCTGTACGCGACCCCCTTGGGGTTGCCCGTGGTGCCGCTGGTGTAGCACATGCCGGCGGCGTCCAGCTCGTCCACCTCGACCCACTCGAAGTGCTCCGGGCGGCCGGAGATCAGGTCGTCGTAGCCGTGCACGGCCGGGTGGCTGCCCGAGAGCACCGAGAGGTCCGCCGGGCCGTTGACCACGACGTGCTCGACCTGCGGCAGCTGGCCCAGCACCTTGGCCAGCAGCGGCAGCACCGAGCCGTCGACGATGATCACCTTGTCCGCCGCGTGGTCGGCGATGTAGGCGAGCTGGTCGGGGAACAGCCGGATGTTGAGCGGGTGCAGGACCGCACCCATCGAGGGCACCGCCAGGTAGACCTCGAGGTGCTCCTGGTTGTTCCACATGAACGTGCCGACCCGGTCGTCGCCCTGGATCCCGAGGTCCCGCAGCGCGTGGGCCAGCTGGGCAGCCCGGCGCCCGACCTCGGCGTACGTCGCGGAGCGCACGCCGGCGCCTGTCCAGGTGTGGACCTGCGACGAGCCGTGCACCGACGTGCCGTAGCGCACGATCGTGGCGACCGACAGCGGCGTCTCCTGCATCGTGCTGCGCATCTCGGGCCTTCCTCTGGGTGGGCCCGATCCTCGCCGGGAGCAGGGCCCAGAGCAAGGCCGCCGGGCCGACCGGATTCACCCGATCGGCTCAGGTCGAGGCGCGAATCTGCCGATGGGGGGGAGTGACCGTACCGGCCCACCACGCTCCCCCGCCGAGACGGCTTCACCGATCGCCGGACGACGCCCGCGATGCCGCGTTGGGCCGGCTCGATCGGGTGGTGCGGGCCCAGCGGGACATCGCCTGTGCCGTCCCGGACCCCGACGTGGTCTTCCGGGTGCTCGCCGAGTCGGTGCTCACCGTCTTTCCCGCCGAGGGCGCCATCGCCTCGCAGCCGGAGGGCGACGTCATCGTGGCTCGCGCCTGCGCAGGAGTGGCCGGACCCGACGTCGGGCACCGCCTCCCGTTGGCCGGAACCCTCGGCGGCCGGGCGCTGCGCACCGGTGAGGGGCAGCTGTGCCGCGACAGCGAGACCGACCCGCGGACCAGGGCCGACCTGAGCGCGCACCCCCGCACCCGGTCGTCGGTGATCGTCCCGCTGGTCCACGAGGGCCGGTCCGTCGCGCTGATCTCCGCGGTGTCCTCCCGGCCGGACACCTTCGACGAGGCCGACCTGGCAGACCTGCGGATGCTCGCCGACGTGGCCACCAGCCGGCTCGTCGCCGCGCTCGCCGAACGGGAGCGCAGCGACGGCCTGGCCCGGCTGCGCGCCGCACAGCAGCTGACCGGCCTGGCGTGGTGGGAGCTGAACCCCGCCACCGGCGAGCACCGGTGGTCGCCGGAGATGTTCCGGCTGGTCGGCCTCGAGCCCGGGCCCGAGGCGCCGTCGTTGGCCGACTACCTCGCGCTGATCCACCCCGACGACCTCCCCTCGGCTGCCGACCTGCAGCGCAGCGGCTACGACACCGGCCACCGCGACGTCTTCCGCATCGTGCGTCCGGACGGCGACGTCCGGCACGTCCAGGCCTGGACCCACGCCGACCGCGACGCGGCCGGCGTGACGGTGCGGGTGACCGGCGCCGCGATCGACGTCACCGACCGCGAGGCGCTGCTGGCCTCCGCCGCGGCGAGCCGGGCCAGCCTGACCGCCGCGCTCGAGCTCACCCGGACCGCCACCTGGAGCTGGGACGTCGCCGCCGACCGCGTCGACTGGTCACCGCGGATGCACGAGCTGATGGGTCGCCAGCCTGACGCGCCTCCGGCCACCGCCGCCGAGGTGCTCGGCCATGTGCACCCCGAGGACCGCGCCGAGGTGCGTGCCGTCGCCGAGCGCATCCTCGCGACCGGGCAGGGCGAGGAGGCGCTGTTCCGGGCTCAGCACGAGGACGGCTCGGTGCGCCACGTCCGGGCCTGGACCGACGTACGCCGTGGAGCGGCCGGCAGCCTCGTCGAGCTGTGGGGCACCGCGATGGACGTGACCGAGCAGGCGGAGTCGGCCGCCCGGATCCGGGCGAGCGAGGAGCACTTCCGGATCGCCTTCGACAACGCGCCGATCGGCATGTCGATGATCAGCCTCGCGGACCAGGACCGCGGTTGCTACCTGCGGGCCAACGCGGCCTTCGAGGCGATGGTCGGCTGGTCGAGCGACGACCTCGCGGGCCGGCCGCTCAGCGACCTCACCCTGCCCGAGGACAAGGAGCGGGACACCGCGATGTTCGCCCGGCTGGCCCGCGGGGAGACCGAGACGGTCGCCTTCGAGAAGCGCTACCGGCACCGCAACGGCGACATCGTGCACGCCTGGCTGACCAGCAGCGTGGTCCACGGGCCCGACGGGCAGCCGCTCTACCTGGTCACGCACGCCCTGGACATCAACGACCGGCTGCGCGAGCAGGCCGAGCTCGAACGGCTGGCGCTCACCGACACGCTCACCGGGCTGGCCAACCGCACGTTGCTCAACGACCGGCTGGACCAGGCACTCGCCCGGCTGCACCGCACCGGCGGGGTCGCGGCGATGCTGCTGCTCGACGTCGACCGGTTCAAGACCGTGAACGACTCGCTGGGTCACCAGGTCGGGGACGCCCTGCTGGTCGAGCTGGCCGGTCGGATCGAGGCCGTCATCCGCGCCGACTCGACGGTGGCCCGGCTGGGCGGCGACGAGTTCGTCGTGCTGGTCGAGGACCTGCCGGGCGCCGACGCCGTGAACGCCGTCGCCGAGCGGCTTCTCGAGGTGCTGCGGCGCCCCTACGACCTCGGGCCGCTGGCGGACGCGCTGGTCGCCACCGTCAGCATCGGCGTCGCGGTCTCGACCGATCCCTCCCGCACCCCCGGCGACCTGTACCGCGAGGCCGACCTCGCGCTCTACCGGGCCAAGGACTCCGGGCGCGACCAGTACGCACTGTTCGACGACGCGCTCCGGTCCCGTGCGGACAAGCGGCTGGCCGCCGAGACCCTGCTGCGCAAGGCGCTCGCGGAGAACCTGCTGGTCCCGGTGTTCCAGCCGATCGTGGACCTCGCCGACGGCCGGGTGCACGCCGCGGAGGCGCTGGTCCGCATCCGGGACGGCGAACGCCTCGTGCTCCCGGCCGAGTTCATCGACGTGGCGGAGGAGACCGGCCTCATCGTCGAGGTGGACGCCCGGATGTTCGAGCGGGTGGCCGCGGAGTGTGCCCGCCTGCTGCACCACGGCGACGGCTCGCTGCTGCGTCGGTTCAGCGCCAACGTGTCGGCACGGTCGTTGGAGGACCCGCTGTTCGTCGACCGGATGCGCAAGGCCCTGACGTGGTACGGCGTGCCGGGCTCGATGATCCGGGTCGAGCTGACCGAGCGCAGCCTGCTCACGACGAGCCCGGTCGTGCACGAGTCGCTGGCCCGGATCCAGGAGCTCGGCCTGGCGGCCGGCCTCGACGACTTCGGCACCGGGTACTCCGCACTGGCCTACCTGCAGCGGTTCGACCTGCACTTCCTCAAGATCGACCGGTCCTTCGTCGGCCGGCTCGGGACCAGCGCCCGCGACGACGCGGTCGTCAGTGCCGTGGTCGACCTCGCGCATGCCCACGACCTGATCGTCATCGGCGAGGGCGTCGAGACCCCCGAGCAGCTCGCTGCGCTGCGTCGGATGGGGTGCGACCGGGTCCAGGGATACCTGATGGGCCGCCCGATGTCGGCGTCCGCGCTCGACGACCTGCTCCGCACCGACCCCGTCTGGTAGTCGACACAGCTGGCAGCCGAACCTCCTGGTAGCCGACCGACTGGCAGCCGACCGCGTCAGCGGACGGCGCGGGAGGCGCGGCTGCGCCGGAGGTCGATGACCTGCGCCTGCTCGGGGTTCTGGTCGTCGACCGCGTCGTAGGTGATCCGTTCGGAGGGGATGCCCAGCGAGATCAGCCGGCCGACCGTCGCGCGGGTCATGCCCGGCGAGCCGCAGACCACGACGTCGTGGTCCGACCAGTCGGCGTACCGCGCGACGACGTCGGGCAGCAGGCCGCGCTCGCCGTGGAAGAACGGGTCGTCCGACACCGCGGGGACCACGGTGAGCCAGCGGTTCATCGCGGCCAGGCGGTGCAGGGCGCCCAGGTCGTACAGGTCGCCGGCCCGGCGGGCCCCGAAGAACAGGGTCACCCGGCGGGCGGTGTTCCAGCGGGCCATGCCGTCGACGAGGGCCTTGATCGGCGCGAGGCCGGTGCCGCCGGCGACGAGCAGGATGTCCCGCCGGGAGTGCTGGTCGATGTGCATGTCACCGGTCGGGGCACCGATCCGCAGCACGTCGCCGACCTGGGCCCGCCACACCAGCGGCCCGCTGACCCAGCCGGCCCCGACCGCGCGCACGTGGAACTCGAGCAGCCCGTCGGCCGACGGCGCGGTGGCCATCGAGTAGGTCCGCCAGAACCGCGGCCGGTACGGCGTCTCGACGGGGGCGTACTGGCCCGGCTCGTAGTCGTAGGCGCGGTCCGGTCGCACCACGAGCACGGCGATGTCCTCGGCCCGGCGCTCGTGTGCGATGACCTCGCCCCGCCACCACGCCGGCTCGTGCCCGGCGGCCTCCCGGGCGCCGTCCATCATCACGTCGGCGATCAGCCGGTAGGCCCGGGTCCAGGCGTGCTCGAGCTCCGGCGCCCAGTAGGCGGACAGGTGGTGCCGCAACGTGTCGAGCAGCGCCCGGCCGAAGACGTCGAAGTGCTCCGGCCGGACGCCGTACTTGCGGTGCTCACGGCCCAGCTGGGCGAGCATCGGCACCAGTCGCTGGAAGTTCGACATCTCGTGGGCGGCCGCGGTCAGCGCCTTGAAGAAGCGGTCCCGCTGGACGTCCATCGCGGCCGGGAACATCGCCCGCAGCTCGGGCGCCTCGACGAACAGGGCCGCGTAGAAGTGGCCCACGACGCGGTCGTACCGGTCGTTGAGCAGCCGCAGGCTCTCCTCGACCAGGCCGGCCTCGTCGTCGTCCAGCAGAGGCGACGCGATGCGCGCCTCCTCGTCGTACTGCCCCATCCCGGGAGGCTATCGCTGCCGCCCGTTGTGTCCCATTCCCGGGCGTGTCACACGGGTGGACGTGCAGCCGGCCGGCAGGAACGCCGATGATCGGCAGATGAGAACCCGTCCGCTGACCGCCGCCGCCCTGCTGCTGGTCCTGCTCGCGGGCGTCGCGGGCGCACCCGGGGCCACCGGTGCCACTGGTGCCCGTGGGACCGATCGGACCGATCGGGCGGCGGCGGCCGCTGGTGGCACCGCCGCGACCGGTCTCTGCCGGGCAGCGACTGCCCCGTCTTCCCGGCGAGCAGCTACTGGCACGCGGACGTCCGCGGCCTGCCGGTGCACCCCCGCAGCGCCGCGTGGCTGGCGCACATGTCGCCGACCCGGCGGCTGCACCCCGACTTCGGGCCGAGCTACGGCGCGCAGCCGGTGCCCTACGGCATCCCCGTCACGCTGGTCGGCGCCGGGCACCCGAAGGTCGCGGTGTCCTTCGACTACGCCGACGAGAGCGACCCGGTGCGCTACCCCCTCGGCGCCGACACCCGCATCGAGGGCGGCGCGAACGCCGACGGCGACCGGCATGCGGTCGTCGTCGACACGAGCACCTGCCGGCTCTACGAGACCTGGTCGACCCGGTCCCGCAGCGGCCGGTGGACCGCCGGCTCGGGCGCCACCTGGTCGCTGACCAGCAACCGGCTCCGGCCGCAGGGCTGGACGTCGGCGGACGCCGCCGGGCTGCCGATCCTGCCCGGGCTGCTCCGGTACGCCGAGGTGCGGTCGGGCACGGTCGACCACGCGATCCGGTTCACCACCGACGTCACCGACCGGCGGCACGTGTGGCCGGCCCGGCACGACGCCGGATCGGTCAGCGACCCGGCGTACCCGCCGATGGGTGCCCGGTTCCGGCTGAAGGCGTCGTTCGCCACCGGGCGCTACCGGGCCGACACCCGCGCGGTGCTGCGGGCGATGAAGCGCTACGGGCTGGTGCTCGCCGACAACGGCTCGCCGTGGTACTTCCAGGGCACGGCCGACGACCGGTGGCCCAGCGGCCTGCTGGACCAGCTCAAGACGATCCCCGCCTCGGCCTTCGAGGCCGTCGACACCGCCCCCCTGCGCATCCGGCCCGGCAGCGCGAGGTCCCGCCCCGTGCCGCGCTGACCGCCGTACGCCCAAGATCGTTCGCGACGTTCGGCGGCAACACGCGCGGCGTGTCGGCGCGCAACGTCGCGAACGATCTTGGGTACGGCGGTCAGACCCCCGCGGCGGCCCGGCGGACCGCGTCGACGCTGGCCGCGACGTCGGCGTCGTCGGTCGACCAGTTGCTGACCGACACCCGCAGGATGTCCCGGTCGCGCCACCGGGACCCCGACATCCAGGCGGTGCCGTCGGCGAGCAGCCGCGCGGTGACCTCCCGGGTGCGCTCGTCGGAGCCGAAGGACACCGACACCTGGGTGTAGACCACGTCGTTGAGGATCTCGGCGCCGGGCACCGTGGCGATGCCGTCGGCGATCGCCCGGGCGTTGCGCGCCAGCCCCTCGACCAGGTCCGCGACCCCGGACCGGCCGAGCGACCGCAGCGCCGCCCACACCGGGACGCCGCGGGCCCGGCGCGACATCTCCGGGACCCGGTCCAGCGGGTCACCCTGCTCGGCCGGGTTGAGCAGGTAGCTGGCCCGGATGCCGAACGCCGCCCGCAGCATGGCCGAGTCGCGCACGATGGCGATGCCGCAGTCGTAGGGCGTGTTCAGCGTCTTGTGCGCGTCGGTGGCCCACGAGTCGGCTCGCTCGACGCCGCTGACCAGGGTGCGCAGCGTCGGTGCCGCCGCCGCCCACAGCCCGAAGGCACCGTCGACGTGCACCCAGGCGCCGTGCTCGTGCGCCAGGTCGATGCACTCGGCGAACGGGTCGAAGGCCCCCGAGTGCAGGTTGCCCGCCTGCAGCGCCACGATGAGCGGCCCGTCGACCTCGGCCAGCGCCGCGGCCAGGGCGTCCGGGCGGATGCGGCCCTGCTCGTCGGCCGCCACCGGGGTCGGACGACCCAGGCCGAGGTAGCGCAGCGCGACGTCGACCGAGGCGTGCCGGTCGGCGCCCACCAGCACGGTCACCCGGGGGGCGCCGGTGAGGCCGTCGCCGTCGAGGTCCCAGCCGGCCCGGGTCAGCACCGCCTGCCGGCCGGCCGAGAGCCCGGTGAAGTTGGCCATCATCCCGCCGGTCACGAACCCGACGTCGGACTCCGGCGGCAGGCCGAGCAGGTCGAGCAGCCAGCTGGCCGCGACCTCCTCGACGCCGGTCGCACCAGGTGTCGGGTAGCGCATCCCGGTGTTCTGGTCCCAGGCGCTGACCAGCCAGTCGGCGGCCAGCGCGGCCGGCAGGGTGCCGCCCATCACCCAGCCGAAGAACCGGCCGGACGGGATGGCCATCAGCCCCGGCTCGACCTCCCGCGCCAGCAGGTCGACGACCTCGGCCGGGTCGGTCGGCCCGTCGGGCAGCTCGCCGCCCAGTGCCGCGACGATCGCGTCGGCGTCGACCCGCGGCGGCACCGGCCGGTCGGGCAGGTCGGCGAGCCAGGCGCGGGCGTGCTGTGCGGCGCGGTCCAGGGCCTTGTCGTAGAGGTCAGGTCGGGCGCTCATCCGCTCACTGTGCACCACGCGGCCGACGGTGTCTCGGGTACGCCGGGTGGGGTGTGCGGCCGCACGGTGGCAGGATTTCCTCGGAGGAGGAGCCATGACCGATGTCGGCAACCCGACGCTGACCACCGTCAACATCGGCGCACCGGACCCCAGCTCGCTGGCTCGGTTCTACCAGCGGCTGCTCGGCTGGCAGATCACCGACGAGGCGCCCGGCTGGGTGGTGCTGCGGCCGCCCGGCGGCGGCACCGCGCTGTCCTTCCAGCTCGAGGACCCGTACGAGCGGCCGGTCTGGCCCGCCGGCCCGGGCGACCAGCAGATGCAGCTGCACCTGGAGATCCGCGTCGACGACCTCGAGGCCGCTGCCGCGCACGCGCAGGCCTGCGGCGCGACGCTGGCCGACCACCAGCCGCAGGACGACGTCCGGGTGCACCTCGACCCTGCCGGGCACCCGTTCTGCCTGTGGCTGGCGGGGTGACCTAGAGCGGTGCGTCGGCCGCCGGGAACGCCGGCCCGTGCCCGGGGACGATGGTGTCCGCCAGGGCGAGCAGCAGCCGTCGGGACGCCGCGAGCGCCGCGGCGTCCGGCGTGTAGGGGTCGTCGACCGGCCCGTCCGCGGTCCACCACGCGTGGGTGAACGCGACCACGCCCTCCGGTGTGCCGACCAGGGTGGAGATGTCCTCGTGGGTGTGGCCCGGGGTGCGGACGAGCCGGACCGACGGCGACAGCTGCACCCCGTCGGCGTCCCGGCTGATCCAGACGTCGCCGTCGTACACCGCCCAGTGGTCGTGCACCCGGGCCCGCGGGAAGAGAGCCGCGTTGAGCGTGTGGTCGGGATGGTGGTGGCTGATGACGATGTCGGTGACGTCGTCGGGCTCGGTGCCGAGGTCGCGCAACGCGGCCAGCAGCGCGCCCCGGTCGGCCACCAGGCCCGGGTCGACCACCAGCGTCAGGTCACCGTCGCGGACCAGCCCGACGGTGCTGCCCACGTGCTGGCCGTCCTCGCCCCGGTCGACGTAGCCCTCGTGCACGACGTGCGCGCTCGCCCGCCGCTCGAGCGGTGCTGCGGTGTGGTCGGCGGTCACCAGGCCTCGGCTCAGACGCCGAAGTCGTGCCGCAGCGGGTAGCCGGACGCGCCGTCGCTGGCTGGTGCGGGTGGCCAGGATCTGGTGCAGCTGGATCCCGTTGCGCTCGAAGGCGAGCCGCGAGCCGGCCATGTACAGCCCCCACACCTTGGCGATGGGCAGGCTGGCGTCGGCGACGCACTCGTCCCAGTGCTCGACCAGGTTGGCGCACCAGGCCGCCAGCGTGCGGGCGTAGTGCACCCGCAGGTTCTCCTGGTGCTGCACCTCGAGCCCGGAGTCCTCGACCGCACGCACGATGTCGCCGGAGCCGGTGAGCTCGCCGTCCGGGAACACGTAACGACCGATGAAGCCGCGGGTCTGCAGCCCGGGGTGCTTGTTGTCCGGCCGGGTGATGCCGTGGTTGAGCAGTCGGCCGCCGGGACGCAGCCGGGACCGCAGGAACCGGAAGTACGCCTCGTAGTTGCGCACCCCGATGTGCTCGATCAGACCGATCGAGCTGACCGCGTCGAAGTCGCGCTCCCGCACGTCGCGGTAGTCGCTGTGCCGCACCTCGGCCAGGTCGTCCAGCCGATCGGTCTTGATCCGCTCCTGGGCCCAGGTGGCCTGCTCCCGGGAGAGCGTGACGCCGATGACCTTGACGCCGTAGTTGGCGGCCGCGTGCCGCACCATGCCGCCCCAGCCGCAGCCCACGTCGAGCAGCCGCATGCCGGGCTCGAGCCCGAGCTTCTTGGCGACCAGGTCGTACTTGTGCGCCTGCGCCTCCTCCAGCGTCGCGCCATCCGTCGGGTAGCAGGCGCAGGTGTAGGTCATCGAGGGGCCGAGCACGTGCTCGTAGAAGGTGTTCGAGACGTCGTAGTGGTGGCTGATGGCCGACGCGTCCCGGGACCGCGAGTGCCGCAGCCCGCGGCGCAGCCGGGGCACCACCTCCTGCTCGGGCACCGGCGGCGGCACGAAGGTGCGGACGCCGAGCGACCTGGCCCAGGTCAGCGCCTCGGACATCGGCGGCCGCTGCGGCTGCAGGTCGTCGTCGAGGAGCCGGAGGAGCTCGTAGGGGTCCCCCGGGTGGACGCCCTCGATCTCCAGGTCACCCTTGAGGTAGGCCCGCGCCAGGCCCAGTGATCCGGGGGCGGTGGCGAGGTAGGAGACCCCGCGGGGGCTGGTGAGTCGGAGGCCCAGAGCGGCGTCCTGCCGGCCGGCGGTGCTGCCGTCGTACGCCGAGAAGCGCACCGGCGCGTCCGCACCGAAGATGCCCTCGAAGATGTCGCCCAGGGTCACGGCACCCGAACGCAGCCGCGCCGCGCTGTCGAGCTTGAAGGTCACCGTCGATTCACCGCCTTCGCATACAGGTCGAGCAGTCGGGACTGCGGGTCGTAACGCTTCTTCGCGGCGTGGTAGTCCTCGCCACCGTAGAGCGCCCAGAACTCGTCCGGGCCGTAATAGGCGTCGGAGTACAGCGACTTGTGGCCGTCCATGCCGTCGACGGCCTGCTCGATGAGCCGGTTGACGTCACCGTCGGCCCGGCCGGGCTCGATCGGCACCGTCGACCAGAACCCGACGTTGAGGTAGGTCTCGTTGCGCCGCAACGGGTACAGCGGCCACGGCGTACCCGCCATGCCGGAGAACAGTGCCGTGGCGCCGTCGTCCCGCAGCCGCAGCGGGCACAGCCAGACCGGCTCGATCGGCACCTCGCGCAGGAACCACCGGAGGAACTCCGCGGTGCGCTCCAACGGGATCTCGACGTCCTGCACGACCCGCTCGCGCGCCGGCCGGCCCTTGCGGGCGTCGATGCGACTCACGACGTGGTAGCGGTTCTCGAGCCGGATCAGCTTCCAGTACACGTCGCTGCGCAGCCAGCGCTTCGGCCACACCCGCCGCACCCGCGGGTTCTGCGCCCCGAACGCCCGCGAGCACCAGAACCAGTCGGTGTCCCAGCGCCACAGGTAGTCGCGCACCGTCAGGTAGTCGACCCGTCGCTGCTGGATCGACCGGTAGTAGATGCGGTTGCCCGTGTAGTCGGAGGTGTAGGGCACCTCGTCGGCCCAGGAGCCGAGGGTGAGGTAGGCCTCGTCACCGGTGAAGACGGTGCCGTCGAGGAAGTCGACCTGCTCCCCGTCGAAGGACCGGTCGGCGACGATGCGACCGACGGCGTCGGTGAGCGCGTCGAGGTCGTCGAAGCGCACGTGCCGCAGCCGGACGAACGGGTGCACCGGCTCGAGGTCGACGACCAGCCGCAGCGCGTAGCCGAGGGTGCCGTAGGAGTTGGGGAAGGCGCGGAACAGGTCGGCGTCCGGCCCCTCGGGGTGCGCGACGACCACCTGGCCGTCGCCGGTCAGCACCTCGATCTCGCGCACCGACTCGTGCGGCAGCCCGTTGCGGAACGACGACGACTCGATGCCCAGGCCGGTGACGGCGCCGCCGATCGTGATGGTCTTCAGCTGCGGGACGACGGCCGGCATCAGGCCGTGGGCGAGGGTCGCGTCGACGAGGTGCTCGTAGGTCGTCATCGCCTGGACGTCGACGGTGCGGGCCGCCGGGTCGATGCTGAGCACGGAGTCCAGACCCGAGACGTCCAGCCCCGGTGCGGCGGTGCGGTCCCGGGGGCGGAACAGGTTGGAGGTCCGCTTCGCCAGGCGCACCGGGTCGCCCGCCGGGATGGCGCGGTACTGCTCGACCAGGCGGGTCCGGGCCTGTGCGTGCGAGACCATGAGGCGATCTTAGTTATCGGTTGTGGACGACAACCACAAGGGCGGCCGCGGCCCGGATCGGATACCTGGACCGTTGGCGCCGTCCCGGATCGGATACCTGATCGAGCCCTTGTGCGCCGTTCCCGGCGGATCGGATACCTGAACGAGCCCCATATGCGCCGTTCCCGGTATCCGATGCGCGCAGAACGCCGCAAACGCCGCACCACGGCGGGCCGCAACCGCCGCGCCGTCAGCGGTTCAGAGCAGCGGGCCGCTGACCATCGCGCGACCTCTGCCGTCGGCCTTGTGCTCCTCGTGCGGCGCGGGCACCGCCACCACGGGCGGGTCGGCGTGCGAGAGGCAGTAGTGGCTGACCGACCCGGGAACCGCCCGGCGCAGTCCGGTGTGCTCGCGGGTGCCCAGCACCAGCAGGCGGGCCCCGCGGGACCGCGCGACGAGCACCGGTCCCGGCGCCCCCTCGGCGGTCTCCAGCGTCCAGCGGAGCCCGGCGGCGGTGCCGCCGAGGGTGTCGAGCACCCAGCGGGTCGCCCGGGCGCGGGCGTCGGCCGCCGCGGCCTCCCAGACCGCTCCACCGCCGGCCACCACGGCCGCGGACTCGAAGGCGGGCAGCTGCCACGCGTAGACCACCCGCATCGGCAGGCCGCTCATCCGCGACTGCTCGGCGGCCCACTCCAGCGCGGCCGCGGCCGCGGGGCTGCCGTCCAGACCGACCACGATCTGGGCCGGTGTCGGACGCGGCTGACGGTCGTGTTGTGACGTCTCGTACTGCTCGTTGCTCGTCATGTCGCCTCTCCCGCACCGTGCTCGCCGCCGCATCCCGACGGCATCACTGTCAGGGTCGCGCCACGGGCACCGAGCGGTCAGGTCCGTTCGTACCCGGCGCAGGGGACCTACGTCCCCGCGGACCCGGGTCCAAGACGCGTCCTAGACCGCCCACCCGGTGCCGGCGGCGGCGCGCTCGGCGTCGCCCGCGCCGACCGTCCGGGACCGTTCCAGGGCGAGCAGGTCGACCACGTCCTCGGGAGGCATCGGCTTCCCGACGTGGAACCCCTGCCCGAGGTCGCAGCGCATGTCCCGGAGCCGGGCCAGCTGGGTCGGCCGCTCGATGCCCTCGGCCACGGTGCGCAGCCCGAGGTTGTGCGCGAGGTCGATGATCGCCGCGACCAGGAAGCCGCCCTCCTCGCGTCGGCCGAGCTCGTCGACGAACTCCTTGTCGATCTTGAGCACGTCGACGGGGAGCTGGCGCAGCCAGCTGAACGACGAGTAGCCCGTCCCGAAGTCGTCGACGGCCAGCCGGACGCCGAGCGTCTTGAGCGCCTGGAGCCGCTCGATCGTGGTCTCGACGTCGGCCATGATGGCGCTCTCGGTGATCTCCAGCGCGATCCGCGACGGGTCGATGCCGGTGCTCGCGAGGACCTGGCCGACCTCGGCGCCGAACTCCTCGCGGCGCAGCTGGCGCTGGGACACGTTGATGCTCACGGACAGCCCGGGGCTCTCGTGCGACCACTCGACGACCTGCCGGCAGGCTCGTTCCAGCACCCAGAACCCGAGCGGCACGACGAGCCCGGTCTCCTCGGCGAGCGGGATGAACGCGTCCGGCGGCACCAGCCCGCGCTGCGGGTGCCGCCAGCGCACCAGCGCCTCGACGCCGACCACGGAGCCGGTCGCCATCGACACGATCGGCTGGTAGTGCAGCGCGAACTCGTCGTGGTCGAGGGCACGCTGCAGGTCGGCGCGCAGGTCGAGCCGGTGCAGCGCGGCGGCGTGCATGTGCGGCTGGAAGATGGCGTAGCGGCCCTTGCCGTCGGTCTTCACGACGTACATCGCGGCGTCGGCGTTGCGCAGCACCTCCTCGGGGGTCACCGGACCCTCGCCGGCGAAGGCCAGCCCGATGCTCGCCTGGACGAAGACCTCCTTGCCTTCGATGTCCAGCGGCTGCGCGAGCACCGAGATGATGCGCTCGACGGCGTTGATCGCGGCCTCCTCGTGCGGCAGGTCGACCAGTGCCATGGCGAACTCGTCGCCGCCGAGCCGGGCCGTCGTGTCGCCGGGACGCACCAGCGTGGCCAGTCGTTCGGCGACCGCCGTGAGCATCGAGTCGCCGGCGGCGTGGCCGAGCCCGTCGTTGACGGTCTTGAAGTCGTCGAGGTCGAGCAGCAGCACGGCGAGGGTGGTGCCGTCCCGCTCGCGGCGGCCGAGCGCGTGAGCCACCCGGTCGATGAACAGCGCCCGGTTGGCCAGCCCGGTGAGCTCGTCGTGGAACGCCTGGTGGGTCAGCTGCATCTCGAACTGCTTGCGCTCGCTGACGTCGCGCACGGTCACCACGGTGGCCCGGACGTTCGGGTCGGACTGCAGGTTGTTGACGACGGCCTCGGCGTCGAGCCAGCCGCCGGCCCGCCGGCGCAGCCGGAGCTCGAGCCGCCGGCTCACACCCGGGCTGGCCAGCACGTCGAGCAGGCCGGACTGCGCCCGCAGCAGGTCGTCGGGATGGCAGAGGTCCTCCACGCTGCGCCCGACCAGCGCACCGGCCGGGTAGCCGAACATCCGCTCCGACGACGGGCTCTGGTAGGTCACCACTGCCTCGCGGTCCAGCAGCAGGATCGCGTCCGAGGAGTTCTGCACCAGGGCCCGGAACCGGGCCTCGCTCTTCCGCGCGTGCAGGTCGTCGGCAAGCGTCGCGGACTCCAGCGCAAGCGCGAGCTGCGCGGTGAGCGTCTCCAGGGCGTCGACCGTCCCGGAGCCGAGGCGCGCGTCGGTGACCACGACGACCACCGCCAGCAGCTCGCGGCTGACCCGCACCGGCATCACCCGCAGGACACCCTCGGCGTCCCGCAGGTCCAGGCCGGCGAGCACGTCGAGGTCGAGGGAGGCGACGTCCGGGCTCGCGGTCGCGACACCGGCGTACGGCAGCAGGTTGCCCGCGAGGGCACGTCCCCGGACCCGGGCGTCGTGCCGGCCGCCTCCGGCGACGACCTCGACCCCGTCGAGAGCGGTGACGTCGACGATCCGGCCGGCGACGAAGCCCTGGCCGACCAGTCGCTCGACGGCCCGCAGCGCTGCGGCATGGATGCCGGACCGGTCACCTGCGGCGACCAGCTCGGCCGCGACGGTGCGCAGGGCGCGCTCCCGGGCGGCGGTCGCTGCGAGGTCGCGCACCAGCAGCCCGGCCCGGACGAGCACCAGCACCATCAGCAGGCCGAGTCCGGCGCTGAGCACCCCGAGGTCGTCGTCCTCGCCGCGGGCCGCCTGCAGCGCGATCAGTGCCGGCGGCAGCAGCACCAGCGCCGCGAGCAGCGCCAGCCGCCGCACCGACGGCTTCTCGGGGCGCTCGGCCGTCGGCGCGAACGACTCCGCCGCGGCGGGATGCAGCGCCGCCGCGGCGAAGAGCACGGCCGCGACCAGCCAGCCGAGGTGAGCCGGGTCGGTGAGGTCCGCGCGCGAGCCGGGCTCGCCGGCGTGCACGAGGTCGGTGGCCAGGAGTGCGCCGGCGCCGAGCGCGAGCAGCGTGGGCACCGGCCGCGCCGGACCGGTCACGACGAGCCGCAGGGCGACGCAGAGCAGCACGCCGTCGAGCAGCAGGGACGCGACCGTGACGGCGTGGTCGAGAGTCGAGCCGGTGCCGGTCGCCGAGCCGATCAGGAAGACCCAGGCGAGCAGCGTGAGGGAGGTGGCGATGCCGGCGGCGTCCACCAGCGCAGCGCGGTCACCGGCCCGGTCGCCGCGCGGGCGCAGGCCGAAGAGCGCGACGACGACCAGCAGGTACGCCGTGAGGTAGGCCGCGTCGGGAGGACCGGCGCCGTCGGTGCCGTCGGCCGGCGAGGACCCGGCGAGCGCGAGCAGGTCACCGAGGGCCAGCACCGCGAGGCCGGCGGCGAGCAGCCACCAGGCCCGACGGTTCGGCGGTCGCCGGAGCACGATCCCGGCGGACACGCCCGCCGCCGCGGCGAGCGACGCCAGGACCGCGGCGACCTGCCAGGCCCGGCTCATGCCAAGAGGTAACCACGCACGACGGTCACCGCCTAGCACCCGCGGCGATGACGCTCCGTCACCGCCGGCCGACTCTCGGCCGACTCGACCGCCGAGCTGCCGGGTGGTCAGCGGCGACGGGACGCGCAGGTGATGCACCGCGACGCTGCCGGCCGCGCCGCGAGCCGCTCCGGTGCGATGTCCTGGCCGCAGACCTCGCAGACCCCGTAGCTGCCGTCCTCGACCCGGGCCAGCGCCTTGTCCAGGACGTCGACCTGCAGCCGGGTCTCCTCGAGCATGGCCATCGCCTGGGCCCGCTCGAAGGCGATGGTGGCGCCTTCGGCGTCGTGCTCGTCGTCGGTGGCCCCCGCCTGGGCGGACTCGACGATCCCGGTGATGTCGCGCTCCAGGGACGCGATCCGGCCGGCGGCCGCGACCCGCTCGGAGACGAGCCCGGCCCGCGCCTCGTCGAGGCCAGGTCGGACAGCAGGACGGGCAGCGCGCGCGACGGTCATGCCGGGCCAACGCAGACGGGACCGGCAGTGTTCCGAGCTGCCGGCGGTGGCCGTCGGGGGCCGGCTGCCCTCCGCTGGCCTACTGGAGGTAGCCCTCGACCTCGGACACCGGGCGCGGCCGGGCCTCGTCCGGGTCGGCACCGGCGTCCCGGCGTCCCTCGCGCTGCCGCAGCAGGTCCCAGCACTGGTCCAGCGACTCCTCGACCTGCCGCAGGGCGGCCCGGTCGTCGTCGGAGCCGCCGTCGGCCAGGGCCGCCCGCAGCTGGTGCTCGCGCTCGACGAGCTCGGAGATCTGGTGGTGGATCCCAGGGTCGGTCATGCCCCCCATCCTGACCGCTGCCGGGCCGGATGTGCCAGGCCCGCTGCCAGGGCCTCGGCCGTGCGACGCGGGGTTAGCGGGCCGCTCGCTGGGAACGCGGACACCGGCGGCAAGGAGCGCGCGATGGGTGTTCGGACCTGGATCGAGGAGTGGCCGGTCTACCGGCAGCTCACCGGCGCGGACCGGCTCGGCCTCGGCGCCGCCAGCCGGTCGGCCGCGACCGCGCGCCAGCAGCCGCGGGTCGAGACCGCCGACCGCGTGGTCAAGTCGATCTGCCCCTACTGCGCGGTCGGCTGCGGGCAGGACGTCTACGTGCGCGACGGCCGGGTGGTGCAGATCGAAGGGGACCCCGACTCACCGATCAGCCGCGGCCGGCTGTGCCCCAAGGGCGCGGCGACCCTGCAGCTGACCACCGGCGGGCAACGGCTGCACCAGGTGCTCTACCGCCGGCCGCACGGCACCGACTGGGAGGAGCTCGACCTCGACACCGCGATGGGCATGGTCGCCGACCGGGTCGTCAAGACCCGGGCCGAGACCTTCCGGTGGGAGGAGGACGGCAAGCCGGTGCGCCGCACCCTGGGCATCGCGAGCCTCGGCGGCGCCGCCCTGGACAACGAGGAGAACTACCTCATCAAGAAGCTCTGGACCGGGCTCGGTGTCGTGCAGGTCGAGAACCAGGCGCGGGTCTGCCACTCCTCGACGGTCGCCGGGCTCGGCACGTCGTTCGGCCGGGGCGGCTCGACGATGTTCATGCAGGACCTGCAGAACTCCGACTGCATCGTCATCCAGGGCTCGAACTACGCCGAGGCGCACCCGGTCGGGTTCCAGTGGGTGATGGAGGCCAAGGCCCGCGGCGCGACCGTCATCCACGTCGACCCGCGGTTCACCCGCACCAGCGCGGTGGCCGACGTGCACGTGCCGATCCGCGCGGGCACCGACATCGCCTTCCTCGGCGGCATCATCAACCACGTCCTCAGCAACGGGCTGGAGTTCCGCGACTTCGTCGTCACCCACACCAACGCCGCGACCATCCTCAGCGAGGACTTCCGCGACACCGAGGACCTCGCCGGCGTCTTCTCCGGGCTCGACGAGCGCAGCGGCCACTACGACATGAACACCTGGCGCTACGAGGGGGTCGACGAGAAGGGCGCGGTCGGGGCGGCGGCAGCGCCCGAGGAGTCCGGCACGTCCAGCGGCTCGTCGGTCAAGGACTCCGACCGCAGCGAGACGCACGGCTCCGGCGGCCCGTCGATCGGCGAGGGCGAGCTGCACCGTGACGAGACGCTGCAGCACCCGCGCAGCGTGTTCCAGGTGGTGAAGCGGCACTACTCCCGCTACACCCCGGAGATGGTGCAGGAGGTGTGCGGCATCCCGGAGTCGTTGTTCCGCACGGTGTGCGACGAGCTGGTGCGCAACTCCGGTCGGGACCGGACGAGCGCTTTCGTGTACGCCGTGGGCTGGACCCAGCACACCGTCGGCGCCCAGTACATCCGGGCGGCCAGCCTGCTCCAGCTGCTGCTCGGCAACGTCGGGCGACCCGGCGGCGGGGTGATGGCGCTGCGCGGCCACGCGAGCATCCAGGGGTCCAGCGACATCCCGACGCTGTACAACCTGCTCCCCGGCTACCTCCCGATGCCGCACGCGCACCAGAACCAGTCGCTCGACCAGTTCGTCGAGGCCGAGGCCGCCGAACGCGGCTTCTGGGGCAACATGAAGGACTACCTGGTCAGCCTGCTCAAGGCGTACTACGGCGACGCGGCGACCGCCGAGAACGACTTCGCCTTCGACTACCTGCCGCGCATCACCGGCGCGCACGGTACCTACGAGACCGTGCAGGCCCAGCTCGACGGCACCTGCAAGGGCTTCCTCCTGTTCGGCGAGAACCCCGCCGTCGGCAACGCCAACGCGAAGTACCAGCGGGCCGGCCTCGCCAACCTCGAGTGGCAGGTGATCCGCGACTTCACCCTCATCGAGTCGGCCACCTGGTGGAAGGACGGCCCCGAGATCGAGACCGGCGAGATGCGCACCGAGGACATCGCCACCGAGGTGTTCTACTTCCCGGCGGCCGCGCACATCGAGAAGTCCGGCTCGTTCACCAACACGAACCGCTGGCTGCAGTGGCACCACCAGGCGCAGCAGCCAGCCGGCGACGCGCGCAGCGACCTCTGGTTCACCTACCACCTCGGCCGGCTGGTGCGGGAGCGGCTGGCCGGCTCGACCGACGAGCGCGACCGCCCGGTGCTCGACCTCACCTGGGACTACCCGGTCGCGGGGCCGCTCGCCGAGCCGTCGGCCGAGGCGGTGCTCGCCGAGATCAACGGGTACGACGAGAGCGGGCAGCACCTGTCGGCGTACACCCAGCTGACGTCGGACGGCTCGACGTCGTGCGGCTGCTGGATCTACTGCGGCGTGTACGCCGACGGGGTCAACCAGGCCGCCCGCCGCAAGCCGCAGAGCGAGCAGGACTGGGTCGCCGCGGAGTGGGCGTGGTCCTGGCCCGCCAACCGGCGCACCCTCTACAACCGCGCATCGGCGGACGCCGACGGCAAGCCGTGGAGCGAGCGCAAGGCATACGTCTGGTGGGACGGCGAGGCGCAGCAGTGGACCGGGCACGACGTCCCTGACATGCAGCCCGACAAGCCGCCGTCGTACCGGCCGCCGGAGGGCGCCCGCGGCCCGGACGGCCTGTCCGGCACCGACGCGTTCATCATGCAGGCCGACGGCAAGGGCTGGCTCTACACGCCCGCCGGCATGCTGGACGGTCCGCTGCCGACCCACTACGAGCCGCAGGACTCGCCGGTCGCCAACCCGCTGTACCCCGACCAGCAGCGCAACCCGGCGCGGTCGCTGATCGACGACGTGCGCAACCCGCTGCACCCGGACCCCGACGAGCCCGGCGCCGCGGTGTTCCCGTTCGTGCTGACGACCTACCGGCTGACCGAGCACTTCACCGCCGGGCGGGATGAGCCGCACGGTGCCCTACCTCGCCGAGCTGCAGCCGCACCTGTTCGTCGAGGTGTCCCCCGAGCTGGCGGCCGAGCGCGGCCTGGAGCACAACGGCTGGGCCACCGTCGTCACGGCGCGCAACGCGATCGAGGCCCGGGTCCTCGTCACCGAGCGGATGACGCCGCTGCACGTCGCGGGTCGGGTGGTGCACCAGATCGGGCTGCCGTACCACTTCGGCCCCAACGGCTACGCGACCTCCGACGCGCCGAACGAGCTGACCTCGGCGTCGATGGACCCCAACGTGCACATCCAGGAGAGCAAGGTGCTCAGCGCCGACATCCAGCCCGGCCGGCGACCGCGCGGGCCCGACCTTCCTCGGTACGTCGAGGACTTACCGCCGGCGAGCAGGCGTCACCGAGGACACCGGGCGGGCGGTGCGGTCATGAGCCGGCGACCGCTGGACCCGGCGGCGGAGGCCGGCTGGGGCACTGCGGAACGGCCGAGGGTCGGCTTCTTCACCGACACCAGCGTCTGCATCGGCTGCAAGGCCTGCGAGGTCGCCTGCAAGGAGTGGAACGCCATCCCCGAGGACGGCCTGAACCTCACCGGGATGTCCTACGACAACACCGGGGGCCTGTCGGCCGACACCTGGCGGCACGTCGCCTTCATCGAGCAGTCCAAGCCGCTCGGCCACCAGCAGGCCGGCGTGCAACGGGCCCGCGACCAGGTGCAGGCCGTCGACCTCGGCATGCCGGCGGTGCGGCCGTCGCTGCCCGCGCCGGCCGACCGCGACGGCGACGGCGACGGCGGCGGCGGCAGCGACTTCCGCTGGCTGATGTCCTCCGACGTCTGCAAGCACTGCACGCACGCCGCGTGCCTGGACGTCTGCCCGACCGGGGCGCTGATCCGCACCGAGTTCGGCACCGTCGTGGTGCAGGACGACGTCTGCAACGGCTGCGGCTACTGCGTCCCCGCCTGCCCGTACGGCGTCATCGACAAGCGCCCCTCGGACGGCGGCGTCCACAAGTGCACCCTGTGCTACGACCGGCTCGGGGTCGGCATGGAGCCGGCCTGCGCCAAGACCTGCCCTACCGAGTCGATCCAGTTCGGTCCGCTCGACGAGCTGCGGGAGCGGGCCCGGGCCCGCGTCGAGGCGCTGCACGACGCCGGCGTCCCGGACGCCCGGCTGTACGGCCACGACCCGACCGACGGCGTGGGTGGCGACGGCGCCTTCTTCCTGCTGCTCGACCGGCCGGAGACCTACGGGCTGCCGCCCGACCCGGTCGTCACGACCCGGGACCTGCCCCGGATGTGGCGGCGGGCGGCACTCGCCGCAGCCGGGCTGGCGGTCGGGGTCGCCACCTGCTTCGCCGGGGGGCGGCCGTGACCGAGGCGGTGACCCGCGAGGGGCTGCGCGGTGTGCGACCCGGCCGGGAGGCGACCGTCGGGTCGGCCGGAGGCCGCCCGCACCGGCCGGGCGAGGGCGAGCGGTGGGGCGAAGGGCGCAAGCGCCGCCGCGGCCGGCGCGGCGAGGCGCTGATGGTGCCGCGGGCCGAGTTCACGTCGTACTACGGGCGGCCGGTCATCAAGGCGCCGGTCTGGGCCGAGCGCGACATCGCCGGCTACTTCTTCCTCGGCGGACTGGCCGGGGCGTCGTCCGTGCTCGCCGCCGGAGCACAGGCCACCGGCCGTACGTCGTTGGCCCGCACCGCCAAGGCCGGCGCGGCCGTGGCGATCGGCGGCTCGCTCGTCGCCCTGGTGCACGACCTCGGTCGACCGGCGCGGTTCCTGCACATGCTGCGGGTCGTCAAGGTGACCTCGCCGATGAGCATCGGCACCTGGATCGTGTCGGCCTACGCCCCCGCGGCGATGGCGGCCGCGGCGTCGGACCTGACGGGTCGGCTGCCGCGCGTCGGGGCCGTGGCCACCGCGACGGCCGCGATGACCGGGCCGGCGGTGGCGTCGTACACCGCGGTGCTCGTCGCGGACACCGCGGTGCCGGCCTGGCACGACGGGCACCGCGAGATGCCGTTCGTGTTCGTCGGTTCGGCGACCTGCGCGGCGGCCGGGCTGGGCCTGCTCGGTGCCTCGCGGGCCGAGGCCGGCCCGGCGCGACGCGCGGCGGTGCTGGGCGCGGCCGTCGAGACCACCGCCGGCCGGCTGATGCGCCGCCGGCTGGGCGTGGTGGCCGAGACCTACGAGCAGGGCTCTGCGGGCCGGCTGCTGCGGGCCGCGGAGGCGTTGTCGTTGGGCGGCGCCGCTCTGGGTGCGGCGCTCGGCCGGCGCAGCCGGGCGGCCTCGGTCGTCGCGGGCGCGGCCCTGCTGGCGGGGTCGGCCTGCACCCGGTTCGGGGTCTACCGGGCCGGCGTCGCCTCGGCCGAGGACCCGCGCTACACCGTCGAGCCGCAGCGCGCCCGGGTCGACGCGCGAGACGGCAGCTGAGCGCCGCCCGGGACCCGGCGGCGTTGTCGGTGGGCGGTGCGAACCTGGGTGCGGTGGTCGGACGGCGACCCGCGCCCGGGGTGGGCGCGTGGGCCGCCGGGACGGGTCCGGCGCCGGACAGCCGTGTAACGGTCGGCCGCGAGCCGAGACGTACCCCTCCACGGGGCACCTGAAGGAGGTGGAAGATGCCGCATCCCGGCACCGGGGTCGATGCGCGCGCCACGATCCGCAGCGAGCACGACGTGCTCGGCTTCGTGACCCGGACCTGCTTCAAGACCGGCCCGCCAGGCCGCGTCGGCATCGAGTCCGAGTGGTTCCTGCACGACCCGGCCGACCCCGGCCGGTACCTGACCGCCCCTGACCTCGAGCGCCTCGCGGCCGCACTCACCCCGCTGCCGGCGAGCAGCCTCCTGAGCTTCGAGCCCGGCGGCCAGCTGGAGCTGAGCACCCGTTGCGCCGGCTCGCTGGCCGAGGCTCCCGACCTGCTGCGCACCGACCTCTCCCGCGTCGACGACGTGCTGGCCCGCGCCGGCCTGCGCCGGGTGGGAACCGGCGTCGACCAGCACCGCCTGCCGCGGCGGCTGCGCCGTACCCCGCGCTACGACGCGATGGAGACCTACTTCGACGCGCTCGGCCCGGGCGGCCGGGCGATGATGTCCACCACCGCCGCCGTGCAGGTCTGCCTGGACGCGGGCGCCGACCCGGCGGACGTCCGGCACCGCTGGGCGGTGCTGCGGGCGCTGACCCCGGTGCTCGTCGCGGCCTTCGCCAACTCGCCGGTGCAGGCCGGGCGGCGCACCGGCTGGCGGTCCACCCGGGCGCGCATCTGGGCCGACCTGGACCCGGCCCGCACCGCCTGGCCCGCGGGCGACGACCCGGTCGAGGCCTGGGCGCGGTTCGCCCTCGACGCGCCGGTGATGGCGGTGGCCGACCCGACGGGCCGGTGGCTGGCCCGGCCGGGCTGCACGTTCGGTCGCTGGGTCGACGGCGTCACCGGGCTGCCGGCCCCGACCGAGGACGACCTGGCGCTGCACCTCAGCACGCTGTTCCCGCCGGTGCGGCCGCACGGCTGGCTGGAGCTGCGGATGGTCGACGCGCTCCCCGACGCGCACTGGCCGGTCGCGGTCGCCGTGGCGACCGCGCTCGTCGAGGACCCGCGGGCCGCTGACGCCGCCCTGGACGCGACGGCCGGGTTGCGGGCGGGCGCGGCGCGCACCGCGGCGCGGCTCGCCCTGCGGGACCCGGTGCTGCGCACCGCGGCGACCGCCTGCTTCGCGGCCGCGCTCGACGCCCTGCCGCGGCTCGGCGCGGCCCCGGACCTCAAGGACCTGGTCGGCGGCTACGCCGACCACTACGTCGCGACCGGTCGGACGCCGGCCGACGACCTGGACGGAGATATGTGATGACGACCCTGACCACCCAGCTGGTCGCCGACGAGCTGGACCGCGTCCGGAGCCGCAGCCTCGGGCTGACCACCGACGTTCTCGACGTCGACGAGCTGCTCGCCCAGCACTCGCGGCTGATGTCGCCGCTGGTCTGGGACCTCGCCCACGTCGGCAACTACGAGGAGCTCTGGCTGCTCCGTGCCGCCGCCGGCCAGGCCGCGGTACGACCCGAGATCGACGACGTCTACGACGCCTTCGAGCACCCCCGGGCCGAACGGCCGACGCTCCCGCTGCTGCCTCCCGACGAGGCGCGCCGCTACCTCGACCTGGTCCGGCGCAAGGTCGTCGACTCGCTCAGCGCGGCGCGGCTCGACGGCCCCGACCCGTTGCTGCGCGACGGACTTGTCTTCGCGCATGGTCATCCAGCACGAGCACCAGCACGACGAGACGATGCTCGCCACCCACCAGCTCCGGCGCGGCGCCGCGGTGCTCGACGACGTGGCCCCGGCGCCGCCACCGCCGGACGCAGCGTCGCTCGCCCGACGACGTCCTGGTCCCCGCCGGGCCCTTCACGATGGGCACCAGCACCGACCCGTGGGCCTACGACAACGAGCGGCCGGCCCACGAGGTGCACCTGCCGGCGTACCGGATCGGCACGACGCCGGTCACCAACCGCTCGTACCTCGCCTTCGTCGAGTCCGGCGGCTACGAGGAGCCGCGCTGGTGGGGTGAGCAGGGCTGGCGGTGGCGCAACGAGTCCGGCAAGCGGCACCCCGCGTTCTGGTTCCGGGAGGGCGGCCAGTGGTTGCGCCGCCGGTTCGGCAGGGTCGAGCCGCTGCCGCCGGACCAGCCCGTGCAGCACGTCTGCTGGCACGAGGCCGACGCCTTCGCCCGGTGGGCCGGCAGGCGGCTGCCGACCGAGGCCGAGTGGGAGAAGGCGGCGTCCTGGGACCCGGTCACCGGCCGCGCGCGGCGCTACCCCTGGGGCGACGAGGACCCGACCCCGGAGCGCGCCAACCTCGGCCAGCGGCACCACCAGCCCGCACCGGCCGGCTCGTTCCCCGCAGGCGCGTCGCCCTACGGGGTGCGGCAGCTCGTCGGCGACGTCTGGGAGTGGACCGCGAGCGGCTTCGAGGCCTACCCCGGCTTCCGGGCCTTCCCCTACCGGGAGTACTCCGAGGTGTTCTTCGGGGGCGACTACCGGGTGCTGCGCGGCGGCTCCTGGGCCACCGACCCGACCGCCGCGCGTACGACGTTCCGCAACTGGGACCACCCGGTCCGCCGGCAGATCTTCGCCGGCTTCCGCTGCGCCCGGGACGCCCGGCCGGGTGAGGGCTGATGTGCCGGCACCTCGCCTACCTCGGCCCGCACCGCTCGCTGGCCGAGCTGGTCCTCGACCCGCCGTACGGCCTGCTCCGGCAGTCGTACGCCCCGCGCGAGCAGGCGCACGGCCGGCTCAACGCCGACGGCTTCGGGGTCGGCTGGTACGCCCCGGACGGTACGCCGGGAGCCCGCCCGGTACCGGCGCGCCACCCCGCTGTGGAGCGACCGGTCGCTTCGCCTCGCTGGCCGGGGTCGTCGGCAGCGGCGCGATCCTGGCGGCCGTGCGGTCGGCGACCGCGCCGTTCCCGGTCGAGGAGTCGTCGACGGCGCCCTTCGGCGCGGGGCCCTGGCTGTTCAGCCACAACGGCAGGGTCGAGGGGTACGCCGACGCGGCGCCGGCACTTCGAGCGCTGCTACCGGCAGCTGCGGCCGCCGCCGTCGAGGGTCCGCAGCGACGCCGCGCTGCTGTGGGCGCTGACCCGCCAGCACCTCGAGGACGGTGCCGTGCCGGCCGAGGCCGTCGAGCAGGTCGTCGCCCAGCGTCGCCGCCCGCACGACGGCGACGGCTCAACCTGCTGCTCACCGACGGCGACACCGTCGCGGCGACGGCGTACGGGGACACCCTCTGCTACCGCCACGAGGAGGGCGCGGTGACCGTCGCGTCCGAGCCGAGCGACGACGGGCCGGGCTGGGTCCGCGTCCCGATCGATCCCTCGTCGTCGCGACCCGCGACGGCGTCACCGTCACCGCGCTGCCGTCAGCCGCAGCCGTACGAGGAGGACCCGCGTGAGCATCACCCTGGACCGCCACCACGACATCACGGGGACCACCGGGGCGGCGGCGCTGGCACACGACGTGCGCACCGGGCTCACCGCGACGCCGAAGACGTTGCCGCCCAAGTGGTTCTACGACGACGAGCGGCAGCCGGCTGTTCGAGGAGATCACGAGGCTGGAGGAGTACTACCCGACCCGGCGGGAGCGCGAGATCCTCACCCGGCACGGCCGCGACATCGCGGTCGCCACCGGTGCCGACACCCTCGTCGAGCTGGGCTCCGGCTCGTCGGAGAAGACCCGGCTGCTGCTCGACGGCCTGCTGGCAGCCGGGACGCTGCGCCGGTACGTCCCGGTCGACGTCAGCGACTCCGCGCTGGTGGCTGCGGCCGACACCCTGGCGCGCGACTACCCCGGGCTGGAGGTGCACGGCAGTGGTTGCCGACTTCGACCGCCACCTCGGGCCTGCTGCCGAGCACCGGCGCGGCGGCTGGTCGTCTTCCTCGGCGGCACGATCGGCAACTTCGAGCCGGTGGCGCGGGCCAGGTTCCTCGCTGCGGTCGCGGCGAGCCTCGGCCCGGACGACGCGCTTCCTGCTCGGCACCGACCTCGTCAAGGACACCGGCCGGCTGCTCCGGGCGTACGACGACGCCGGCCGGCGTGACGGCCCGCTTCAACCGCAACGTGCTGGCGCGTGGTCAACCGGGAGCTCGGTGCCGACTTCGACCTCGACGCGTTCGCCCACGTCGCGCTCTGGGACGCCGTCGCAGCGAGTGGATCGAGATGCGGCTGCGCGCCACTCGCGACCAGCAGGTGCGCGTCGCCGCCCTCGACCTGACGGTGCGCGTTCGCCGCCGGGCGAGGAGCTGCGCACCGAGATCTCGGCGAAGTTCACCCGCGACCGGGTGACCGCCGAGCTGACCGCGGCCGGCATGCGGCCCACTGCCTGGTGGACCGACTCGCACGGCGACTTCGCGCTCTCCCTCGCCGTCCCCTCCGTCGACGACGACGGGTAGCCGAGGCCTCCGGTCAGGACTCCGAGCCGGTCACCAGCAGGACGCCGAGGAACAGCGCCGTCAGCGCGGCAACGCCGGTGAGGGCACCGAACACGGCGCGGGACCGCGGCGTGCCGGCCCGAGCGTGCAGGTAGGCCGTCACGCCGGACACGAGCACCGCGACCAGCTTGACCATGAGGGTCGTGCGGTAGGCGCTGCTCGCGTCGCCCCACTCCTCCGCGACGTTCCACGACCCGGTGACGACGAGCACGGCGAACGCCGTCCAGGCCACCGGGTTGAAGGCTCGTGCCGCGACCCGTGGGACGTCGGGCGCGTACCGACGCAGGGCCGGGACGAGGGCGGCGAGGGTGAGCTGGCCGCCGACCCAGACGGTCGCGGCGAGCACGTGCAGGAACAGCCGGACGGTCTCCAGGTCGACGCTGAGCACGAGTCGATGGTGCCGTGCGGCGGTACCCGGCGACGGTGCGGGTCCTCGGCCGCGCTGCCTCGGGGCAGATCTGTCAGTGCGACATGTCCATCACCGCGTGGTCGCCGCCGATGCCGAAGGCGTCCAACCAGCTCGGCCCGGCACCCGCCAGTCCGATGGTGGTGATGGCGAGCAACGCGACGAGGCCGAGCGCCCGGACGTGCGCGGACAGCGGCCGCCTGCTCAGCCTGGCGGACCGGAGCAGGACGACGGCGGCGACCAGGCAGCCGAGCTCCAGTGCGCACGCCATCACGTCGGGCAGGCCGACGGCCTCCGGCGCACCCCGCTCCGGGCCGAACGGCAGGCCGGCCGTGCGGGAGCAGAACCAGATCACGAGCGGGCCCATCGAGACGGCGGCGGCAGCGACCAGCACCTGGCGCCGGGCGGGGCGGCGAGCAGCAGCCCGGCCACCGCGAGCTCAGCCGCGGTGAGGAAGACGAAGAAGACGCCCGCGGCCGGCCACTCCGTCAGGTGCTGGGGAACCACGGCGGCATGGATGGCCGCGCTGGCGGCGAGGCCGGCCACCAGCAGCAGGCGGATGTCCTTGACGATGCCCGCGCCGGTCGTGCCGTCGCCTTCCGCGCGGAGGTCGGCTCCGCTCGTGGAGCCGACCGTGAGTCGACCGCCCCAGACGGCCACCATCCAGGCGACGAGCACGAGGTTGGTGAGCAGGAGCCAACGGCTCAGGTACAGCACGGCACGGGTGTGCACGTCGAGCGTCGACTCCCGGGCCGCCGCGAGGCACGAGCCGGTGCAGCTGTGGTGAGCCGAGGCCATCAGCTGCAGCTGTTGGGTCTGCAGGTGGTAGTCGTACGCCGAGCTGGCCACCAGCTCGGCAAGGGCGACAACGGTGCCCGCCGCCACGACCAGCAGCAGTGACATCAGCACCGCCCTGCTCCGTCCCCGCTCGGGCCCGAACCAGTGCAGCGCGAGGGTGAGTGCGCCGAGCACCGCCAGCACGTAGACCGGAAGCACCACGGTGGATTCCCGCAGCCAGCTGGCGAACGGGCTCTGGGTGCGCTCGATGGCGCCGACCGCACCTCGCAGCGACGTGATCCAGAAGCCGTCCGCGTAGGCCATGAGCACGGCCAGCGGCAGCACGACCCGCCACGGGACGGCAACGCCACGTGGGACGAGGTTCGGCCGCTCCAGCGAGGGCTCGACCAGCGCCGTCACTGGTTCACCCGCTCCACGTCATGGGGTGATCTCCCAGCCGAACATCATCGCGTGGTCCTCGTGGGCCAGGTTGTGGCAGTGCGCCACGTAAGGCCCGACGAAGTCCCGGAAGCCGCGATAGATGATCACCGACTCGCCCGGGTCCAGCGCCACCAGGTCCTCACGGGACACGTCGTCGGGGTGCGAGGGATCGCCCTTGGTGACGTCCCTGCCACCGCGCATGACGGTGCGGTGCTCCTCCATGTGCAGGTGGAACGGGTGCACCCAGCCGCCGCCGCCGTTGCGGATCTCCCAGAGGTTGAAGCTGTTCTTCTTCTGCTGGGCGAGTGGCGTCTTGCCGGCCCTGTTCTTCAGGCTGGTGGCCACGGTTGCCGGGTCGAACGGCTTGCCGTTGATCAGCCACTCGGTCTCGCCGCCGGCCGAGCCGCGCTGCACCTCGAAGATGAGCCGGTTGTCCAGCAGGCTCTGCCAGTTGCCCGGCAGCGGGGGGAGCTCGCGCAGCTTCGTGGTCGGAGTGGGCAGCACGCTGTCGTCGGGTGCGGTGTCGCCGATCACGAACTTCAGCACCGGCACCTTGTAGTTCGGGTCGGGGGAGAACCGGGAGGAGTTGCCCCACATCCGGCCGTCGGGCATCTTCATCACGTCGGTCAGGTAGACGACGTCGCCCTTGGTGGTGGGGGTGCCGTCCTGGTACCTGGTGAAGTCGATGATGACCTCGCGGCGCTTGGCCGGCCACAGCTCGAAGGAGTCCCGGGTGACCGGGAACGGCAGCAGGCCGCCGTCGGAGGCGATCTGGGTGAACTGCATGCACTGCTGGCCGTCCGGGATCCGGTACTGGCCCTGCAGATCGTCGTTGTCGTATCCGAGCGAGATCGCGGTCTTCGGCCCCTTGGTGGAGCTCATCAGCTTGAACTCGTAGATCCGGGCGATCGAGGCGTCCAGGAACCGGAACCGGTACTTGCGCCGCTTGACCTCCAGCACCGGGTAGGCGGTGCCGTTGACGGTGAAGATGTCCCCGACGAAGCCGTGGCTGGGGAAGTGCTTGTAGAACGTCTTGCCCCACCACTCCGGGTGGGTGGCCGGGTTCTTCGCGGCCGGGAAGTCCCCTTCGGTGTCGTGGATGTCCTTGTGCACCGTGACGCCGTCGTCGAGGCGGCAGTCGTAGAAGGCCAGCGGGATGTCGTAGTCGACGTCGAAGGAGCCGTCGGAGTGGTCGGTGCGGACGCCGGGCAGCCGCAGGCCCTGCCGCTCGTCGCCCATGTCGGTGCCGCCGGCGCTGCCCATCGGCTTCGGGTCGTAGATCGGGTACAGCCCGACCATGCCCTTGTAGACGTTGGACCCGGTGTGGTCCATCCGGTGGTCGTGGAACCAGAAGAAGCTCTGCTTCTCCCGGTCGTCGCCGCCGGCCGCCCAGTTCAGGTAGAGCTGGTCGACCCACTGCCCGCACCGGAAGCCGGTGTGCTGCGGCCCGTAGCGCATCGAGTAGTGCGGGTTGCCGTCGCTCTCCGGCGCGGTGTGCCCGTTGTGCAGGTGGGTCAGGAACGAGTAGTCCGGCGCGCCGAAGTCCTGCCGGTCCAGCCCCATCGGGTTCTCGTCGAGGTGGTTGGAGAACCGGACCAGCGCCGGCTTGCCGTACTCGGCGTTGATCATCGGGCCGGGGAAGGTGCCGTTGAACCCGTAGATCGTGCTCGGCGGCAGGTACCGCTTCGTACCGGCCGCATACGTCTTCCCTGCGGCGTCGAACGAGACGATCGGCCGGCCCTTCTTGTCGATCGCGAGCACCTGCGAGGTGGTGAACGCGTGCTGCCGCACCAGGCAGTCGATCTTGTAGACGATCGGGTCCGGGAGGACGTTGAGCGTCGGGATGTCCGGCGTGCGGCCGGGCCACAGCTGGTGCTGCTGGTTGCTCGAGCGAGTTCTGCTGCCCGACACCGGGTCCGGGGGGCTGGGTCCAGCTCTTGTAGTCGGCGTCCGCCTCCGGGCGCAGCGCCGTCGGCACCGGCAGCTCGTCCCGGAACGGCGACAGGATCAGCGGGCTGGTGGGGAACGCCTCGATGTAGATCTGGTCGGCCAACGCGATGGAGGTGGCGGCGAAAGCACCATCCGCCGAGAGCAGCCCCTGCCGACCGAGCCAGGGCACGGCGGTCCCCTGCGCCACCGCCAGCGCGCCGCCAGCGGCTGCGGCGGCACTCCATCGCAGCACCACCCGACGGGAAACGCCGTCAGCGTCCACAGCGTCTTCAGGCATGGCAAAGTCCCCTCACGAAGCCGATGCGGAGCAGAGCGACGAGACACATGCTCGCCCCCGGTCACCCGCCACCGATGGATCGACGTCCGGAACGGACGTCCCAGCCTCGAAGGACTCTCCTACGCCTGGTCGGTCGTCTGCCGCCCCGCACTCCGCTCGGCTCGACGGCCAGGCACCCCTCGTGCTCGACGTTGCGCTCGGTATCCGGTACCAGCAATAGTCACTTCGGGCAGAACACGTTTCGTGCGCGGGTGATCGCGCTGTGCGACCGTCGGAGCGCGCACCGCCTGGCTGCTCGACCTGGCCAGCAGTCCCTGCCCAGGCCGAGTGCCCGGCGGTTGGCCAGCCCGCCGGGCACCCACGGTGCCGGCGAAGGAGAGAACTGCCAGCGTCGCAAGACCCGATGCTGCCTGCCGCACCTTGGGGAAACCCTTCTGGTTGCCGCTCGCGGATGCCTCGACGTCAGGACATTCGGCCCGGTCCCGCCCCGTGAGTGCTGCCAGGCTGGCCGGGTGCAGAAGGTCGCGTGGGTGCACGTCCACCAGGGCCGGCTGCTCGTCGCGCGCAATCGCGGCCGGGACACGTTCTACCTGCCCGGAGGACGTCAGGAGCCCGGTGAGTCCGACGCGGCGACCCTGGTGCGTGAGGTCGCCGAGGAGCTCACCGCAACGATCGTCGAGTCGACGATCGGGCACTACGCCACTGTCACAGCTGACCGAGACGGCGTACCCGGGTCGGTGGAGATGCGCTGCTACACGGCGCAGCACCGGGGTGATCTTCGCCCGCGCTCGGAGATCGCCGAGATCGCCTGGGTGACCGGTGCGGACCGTGACTGCGTGACTCATGCCGAGCGGCAGGTCATGGCACGGCTGATGGCCGACGGGCGCCTGCAGGTCGACAGCCCGCGGCTCGGATACCTCCACGACGTGTTCACCGATGACCAACGGAGGACGTAGCGGTGCGTCGTCGTCCGGTCATGGCCGTGCTGGCCTCGGCCAACCCGGCAGGGGATCCAGCCCTGCCCACGTCTGTGTGGGCAGCGCTACAGGAGGCCGGGTAGGGCACCCAGCCCTGCCCACTTCTGTGCGGGCAGCGCAACAGGTGGCCGGGCAGGTGCAGTCGGCTCTGCCGCAGCGGCCGACCGATGTCGGAGACGTCAGCTGGTGCCCTGAGTGGGCGGCGGGGGTGGGATTCGAACCCACGAACGGTTGCCCGTTGTGCGCTTTCAAGGCGCATGCCATCGGCCGCTAGGCGACCCCGCCTCGACCGCCGACGACGACGGCGGTCGGGCACGACGCTACCGGTTCGCGCCCGGGGTACGAGGCGGCGTCAGGTACTGCCGAGGTGCAGCACGATGCCACCTGTCCGACAACGCCCGCGTCAGGCGAGCGCCTTGGCCTTGAGGCTGTCGAACTCGGCCTGGTCGATCGTTCCGGAGTCGAGCAGCGCCTTGGCCTTGCTGATCTGCTCGGCCGGGGCCACCGGCGCGCTGGCGACCTGCTGGATGTACTTCTGCTGCGCCGCCTGCTGCTCTGCCACCGCCTCCTGCTGCCGCTCCGCCATGCTCCTGCCCCGCACGATCAGGTAGATGAGTGCGCCCACCCACGGAACGAAGATCATCAGACACGCCCAGCCGGCCTTCCCCCAGCCGCTCAACGTGCGGTCCCCGAACATGTCGAACAGGCAGCGGAACCACACCATCAGCGCCGCGATCCAGATGAAGAACCAGAAGCTCCACAGCAGGACCTCGCCGAAGTCGTTCGTGATGGCGTCCATGTCGTTCCTTTCGGTCCCGTGCTCGTCCACCCTGGACAACACGGCGCGAGCCGGGCTCGAGCCTGCGGTGACTATGCCGGAGGAGGTGGTGTCTCGTGGTCAGGCTCGCCGTTGGCCCGCTACCAAGCGGGCCGCTCAGCGATCGCTGCTGGCTGCGTCGGCGACCTCCTGCGGCCCGGCGATGCCGAGCGCGGTCCAGCCCCGGTCCGGGAAGCCGGCGGCGTCCGCGACCCGGCCGGAGGCAACGTTGCGCGGGTCGTGCAGGTACGTCGGCACGATGCCCTGCGCCAGGAGCTCCCGGGCCGCTTGCGCAACGAGCCGCCGGGCCAGGCCGCGCCCTCGTGCCGCAGGCTCGGTGCCGACCGATACCTCCCGGCCGTTCAGGTCGTGGTGCTTGAGGCCGAGCCCGGCGACGTACGTCCCGTCGTCGAGCACCACGAGCACGTCGCCGCCGAAGGGGTGCAGCCAGGGTGGTACGGCGGGGTGCTCGGCCGGCAGCCACTCGCCGACGTCCGGCACCAGCTCGGCATCGGGGACGTCGACCGCCCAGCGGCAGACACCGCGGTAGACGACGTGCGAGGGCAGGCCCAGCAGACCCGGCAGGGCGGCCCGCAACGCATCGAGGTCAGCACCTGAGCCGACCAGCTCCTGCGCCAACACCTCGTGCTGCGGCGGGACGGAGACCACGGCGTTGCCGGCTGCGTCGGCGATGCCGGTGACCGCGTGCACCGCGCTGTCCCAGCCGGGCACCAGCCGGCCGGGCGACCCCACGACGACGACGTGGCCGGTGTCGCCGGACCCGAGGACTGCGAGCTCGTCGGCCGTCGCACCGGTCCAGGTCCGCCAGTGCGCGCGCAGGGCGGCAGGCACCACCGTCACGTCGGTCATGCGGCCCGGAACCTGCGCAGCCGCAGGCTGTTGGTGACCACGAGCACCGAGCTCAACGCCATCGCGGCGCCGGCGATCATCGGGTTCAGCAGACCTGCGGCCGCCAACGGGATCGCTGCCACGTTGTAGCCGAACGCCCAGGCCAGGTTCTGCTTGATGATCCGCAGCGTGGCACGGGACAGCCGGATCGCGTCGGCCGCCACGCGGAGGTCGCCACGCACCAGTGTCAGGTCGGACGCCTCGATCGCGACGTCGGTGCCGGTGCCCATCGCCAGGCCGAGATCGGCCGCGGCCAGCGCCGCGGCGTCGTTGACCCCGTCGCCGACCATCGCAACGACCCGGCCCTGCGCCTGCAGTCGATGCACGGCGTCGACCTTCTCGGCCGGCAGCACACCGGCGACGACGTCGGCCGGGTCGATGCCCACCTCGCTCGCAACGGCAGCAGCCGCCGCCAGGTGGTCGCCGGTGAGCAGCACCGGCCGCAGCCCGAGCGCGCGCAGCTGGCCGAGCGCCTCGGCGCTGGTCGGCTTGACCGTGTCGGCGATCACGAGCAGGCCGCGGACCGCGCCGTCCCAGCCGGCGGCGACCACGGTGCGGCCGGCGGCCTCGGCGGCAGCGAGCGCATCGGTCAGCACCGCTGGCAGCGGCCCGACCAGCTGCGGCCGTCCCACCACGACGTCGCAGCCGCCGACCTGGCCCTGGACTCCGAGCCCGGCGTGGTTCGCGAAGCCGTGCACGTCGGGCAGCGCGCCGAGCTCGGCGGTCGCAGCCGCCGCGACCGCTGCGGCCACCGGGTGCTCGCTGGCCGACTCGACCGCACCGGCCAGCCGGAGCAGGTCGGCGCGGCTGGTGCCGGGACCGGGGACCACGTCGACGAGCTGCATCCGCCCGACCGTGACGGTGCCCGTCTTGTCGAGGACGACGGTGTCGACCCGCCGGGTCTGCTCGAGCACCTCCGGCCCCTTGATCAGGATGCCGAGCTGTGCGCCGCGGCCGGTGCCGACCAGCAGGGCGGTGGGCGTGGCCAGGCCCAGCGCGCACGGGCAGGCGATGATCAGCACCGCGACGGCGGCGCTGAACGCCTGCTCGGGCGTCGACCCCGCCAGCAGCCAGCCGGCCAGCGTCAGCAGCGAGAGCACGACGACCACCGGCACGAACACGCCGGACACCCGGTCGGCCAGCCGCTGCACCGGCGCCTTGCCGCTCTGCGCCGCCTCGACCAGCCGGCCCATCTGCGCGAGCTGGGTGTCCGAGCCGACCCGGGTGGCGCGCACCACCAGGCGGCCACCCGCGTTGACGGTGGCGCCGACCACCGGGTCGCCGGGGCCGACCTCGACGGGCACCGGCTCACCCGTGAGCATCGAGGCGTCGACGGCCGAGGTCCCGCGCACGACCTCGCCGTCGGTCGCGACCTTCTCCCCCGGCCGTACGACGAACTCCTCGCCGACGACGAGCGCGGCGACCGGCACCCGCACCTCGACGCCGTCGCGCAGCACGGCGACGTCCTTGGCGCCCAGCGACAGCAGCGCCCGCAGGGCAGCCCCGGACCGGCGGCGGGCGCGGGCCTCGAGGTAGCGGCCGAGCAGCAGGAAGACGGTCACGCCCGCGGCGACCTCGAGGTAGATCTCGCCGCCGCCCCACAGGATCGCGTAGAGCGACCAGCCGTAGGACGCGGTGACGCCCAGCGACACCAGGGTGTCCATCGTGGACGAGCCGTGCCGCAGCGCGGTGAGCGCGGCCCGGTGGAACGGCCAGGCGCCCCAGGTGACGACGGGGGTGGCCAGGGCGAGCGACAACCACTCCCAGCCGTCGACCTCGAGCCCCTGCAGCATCGACATGAGGACGACAGGCACGGCCAGCACCGCGGAGACGACCAGCCGTCGCCGCAGCCCGGCGGCCTCGTCAACGCCGTCCCCCGCGTCACCCGCGTCGTCGTCGGCCGGTGTCGGCAGCGCCGCGGTGTAGCCGGTCTTCTCGACGGTGGCCACCAGGTCGTCCGGCGTGACGGCGTCGGCGTAGCTGACGTGGGCCTTCTCGGTGGCGTAGTTGACGGTGGCGACGACGCCGGCCATCCGGTTGAGCTTCTTCTCGACCCGGGCGGCGCACGAGGCGCAGGTCATGCCGCCGATCTCGAGGTCGACCTCGTGCCCGGACATCAGACGGCCCGGCTCACGGCGTACCGACCAGCTGGTAGCCGGCCTCGTCGATCGCCTCGCGGACCGCCTCCGCCGGCAGCGGCCCGTCGCTGACGACCCGCACCGTCGACGTACCGCCCTCGACCAGCGCGACCTCGACGTCGCGCACACCGGGGATCTCGCGCACCTCGCTGCTGACCGCCTGCACGCAGTGGCCGCAGGTCATGCCGGTGACGCCGTACGTCGTCGTGGTGCTCATCTCGGGTGTCCCCTCCTGTGGTGCGGGTCGGTCGGGTCAGCTGCGGACCAGGCGGGCGATGGCCTCGGCGGCCTCCTTGACCTTCTCGTCGGCCTCCGGCCCCCCGCGCTGGGCGGCCTCGACGACGCAGTGCGACAGGTGCTCCTCGAGCAGCTCGAGGGAGAACGACTGCAGCGCCTTGGTGGCGGCCGACACCTGGGTGAGGATGTCGATGCAGTACTTGTCCTCGTCGACCATCCGCTGCAGGCCGCGGACCTGGCCCTCGACCCGCCGCAGCCGCTTGAGGTGGCTGTCCTTGCGGTCGTGGTACCCGTACGTCGTCATGCCCCGGCCCTCCTGCTCGCTGGTACCCCCTCAGGGTATACCCTGCGCGCCGGAGTCGACCACGTAAAGCACGCGGAGCGGACGCTTCGCTAGGCCCGTGCACACGCTAGCGAAGCGGGCGCCGGCGTGCTTTACGTGGTCGACTCGCCTGCGGCGCACGTGGTCGACGCCCGGGCGACCGCGCGGCCACGCCGGGCTCAGGCGAGCGCGGCCGTACGGCGACGGAGGTCGAGCGGGGACGGGCGCCGGTCCAGCCGTACGTCGATCAGCGACACCGCCTCCTCGCACCGGCCGGCAGCGATCAGGCAGTGCAGGTAGGTGTCCTCGACCACCTCACGCTGGGCCTGCGAGCCGCCGAGCAGCACCAGCCGCGGGAAGAGCGGCCGCAGGGCTGCCACCGCGTCGTCCCAGCGCTGCTCGACGACCGCGACGAGCCCGTCGCACAGCGGCGCGACGACCTCGCGGAGCACGGCGTCGGTCGACCGCGCCGCGTGCTGCCGCAACGAGCGCAGCCGGCCCGCGTCGCCGACCGCGGCCAGCGCGACGGCGGAGTGCAGGGCGGTGAAGGGCGTCTCCGGCCGCTCGACGAGGTCCGCCCCGGCATGGTCGAGGACCTCCTCGACCGGCAGCCGGCCCGGCCAGGAGCCGGTCAGCTGGCAACGCCAGAGCAGCGACGCCGAGTCGACCAGCCCGCGCACGCCGCTGACGACCGGCGGGGCGAGCTGGCTGGCGTACCGGCGGCGCACCGCCTCGGCGTCACCCGTCGACAGCTCGTGCAGCGCGGCGTGCCACGAGAAGTGCGCCCGGTGCGTCGCCTGCCGCCCGCAGGTGGTGATCCAGGGGTCGAGCCAGCGCAGCCCGGCCTCGTGCGCACCCGTCTCGTAGAACACGTGAGTGCGCGCGTGCACGGCGTGGCCGGCCGCCGGCACCAGTGCGAGCACCGACTCCGAGAGCTGGCCGGCCTCGTCGTACCGCTGCTGGTCCTGCCGGACGAACGCCAGCAGCGAGCGGTACCACCAGTGACCGGCGTACGCCGGGGCGAGCCCCTCCACGAGGTCCCACGCCTCCTGCTGCACGTCGGTGACGCCGGAGAACGCGATGGTCGGTACGGCGGCGCTGACCGCGAGCACGTCACGCGGGTGTGCCTGCACGTGGCGGACCAGCGCGGCGGCTCCGGCGCCGCGGCAGTCGCGCACCCGCGCGTCGACGACCTCGACCAGGCTGCGCTCGCGGTCGGTGCCGTGCTGCCGGACGGCGGCGACCGCGGCGTCGAGCGACGACCGGACGTCGACGTCGGCGCCGCCCTCGTGGCCGAGCATCGCCAGCGCCCCGTGGGCCAGCGCGAAGTCCGGGTCGAGCGTCGCGGCCTCGGCGAAGGCCTCGGCCGCACCCGACTGCACCCGCATCACGGCCTCGAGGCCGCGGTTGTAGGCGGCCGCGGCCTCCGGCGTCGTCGTCAGCGGGAGGCCCATCACGTCGCGGGCTCGGCGACGCAGCGGGCGCGGCGTGAGCAGGGTGTCGAGCACCGCTGTGGCGACCTCGGCAGCCTGCGCCCTGATCTCGGGCACGGCCGTCGTCTCCCACAGCTCGCCGCGGCGCATCGCGCCCAGCGTCCAGATCGGCGCGCGGGACGACCCGGCGGCGTCGACCAGCCGCCCGCCACAGGTGCGCAGCCCGAGCGCGAGCGGGCCGGGCACCGCGGTGCCGGAGCCGAGCAGGTCGGCGAGCAGCGGGTCGGCCACCCGGCGTACGTCGCCCTGCGGGCCGGTGCAGTTGACGACCGCGGCGACGGTACGGCGGCGGCCGGACGCGAGCGAGACCAACAGCCCGTCGGGCGTCTCGTCCACGGCCAGCACCTCGTCGCTGTCGACGCGGAGGGCGCCGGAGCCGCGCAGCCGGGCGACCGCGGCGGCGGTGGCCGGGGGCATCCGGTGCCGGTGCAGGTCCCACCAGGCCGCGTCGCTGCGGATCAGCCGGGCGCGGTCGGCTGGGTCGAGCCGGCCCCAGAGCGCGGCGGTCAGCGGACGCAGGGTGTCGAAGGCGGGCCGCCAGTCGCCGCAGTCGCGGACGGCGGCGGCGACGGTGTCGCGGACGAGGGCGCGCAGGCTGTCGGGGTCGGTCGCGGTGCGGCCGGCTGCGTGGTCGGCCAGGGCTCCCGTCGGCGCCGGGGCCGGTGGCTTGGGCCGGGTGGTGTGGGCCGCCGGCAGCCGGCCGCGGCGCGAGACGGCGTACAGGGTGCGGCCGGGCCGGGCCAGGGTCAGGGCGAGGTCGACCGTGGTGAGCCCGGTGCCGACGAGCAGCACGTCGCCGTCGGTCGAGCGGAGGGCGTCGAGGGCGCCGGGAGCCCACGGGTCGGCGACGAAGCGGCGCGAGGAGCGCAGGGTCTGCGGTGCCCAGTCGACCCCGGGCGCGAAGATGCCCGGGGCGAGCACCGCCGCGTCCGCCTGCAGGCTGCTGCCGTCGGCGAGGGCGAGGTGCACGCCGCCGGGCACCGGGCGGACGCTCGCAACGCGGCAACATCGGCGCTCGAGGGTGACGCCCGGCGCCTTCTGGAGGACCTCGGACAGGGCGTCGTCGAGGTAGCGGCCGTAGTCCGCGCGGGCGGCGAACCCGCACGGCTCGGCAGCGGCGTCGACCTCGCGGCGCAGCCAGTCGACGAAGTGGCCCGGCTGCTGCGGCAGGGCGCTCATGCCGCCGGAGGCCACGTTGAGCAGGTGCCGCCGGTCGCTGGTCGAGTAGGCGACGCCGCGGCCGGGCCGGGCGGCCGGGTCGACCAGGACGACGGTGAGCTCCCGGCGTACCCGGTGAGCGCGGTCGGCCAGCTGCAGTGCGGTCAGCGTCCCGGCCGCACCCGCACCGACCACCGCGACCGTGGGGACCGCGCGGCCACTCTGCCCGGTGGGGCGGTGGCCGTGGTCCCCGTGCAGTGCGTGCCTCATGAGCACCTCCGCATAGTGGTGTTTGTCTACCGTGTTAGTAGACTACAGGACATGCGCGACGACGGGCGCGCGACGCGCCGGCACGCCGCAGCGTCGCTGCCGGGTCAGCTGGGCGACGACGTGGGCAGCGGAGCGGGGTCGACGGTGATCCCGGCGGCTGAGCCCGGGCTCGACCACGCTGCGGCGTGTCGGCAGCTCGATCCGCAGCAGCGATCCCACCGGCCGCTGCTCGTCGATGGACAGCGTCCCCCCGTGCCCTTCGGCGACGGCTCGGACGATCGCCAGCCCGAGACCGGTCCCTGGCCGGCCGGACGCCTCCGGGGGGCTGGACCCGTCGTCGAGCCGAGAGCGGGCGAAGCCGATGCCCGAGTCCTGCACCTCGACGACCACGTGCCCGCGGACGGCGCGGCAGCGCAGCGCGACGGTGTCGCCGTCGACGGTGAACTTCACGGCGTTCTCCACCAGGGCGTCGAGGGCCGCCTCGAGCCGTGCCTCGTCCCCCTCGGCCTTCGCCGGTTCGGCCGCCACGACCCAGTCGCCGGTCGGCCGTCGGACGCCAGCGTTGGGCGGTCCGCTCGACGAGGGCGGCGACGTCGACCGTTCCCCAGTCGAACTCGGCCGTCTCGTAGGCGTCGGCGAGCACCAGCAGCCGACCCGCGAGACCGCCGAGCTTGTCGAGCTCGTCGACGACGACGTCGAGGTCGTCGCGCCCACCTCCAGCCGGCAGCTCCTTGCGGACCAGCTCGGCGTAGCCGCGGGCAACGGTGATCGGCGTGCGCATCTCGTGCGAGCAGTTGCGCACGAAGAGCTCCTTCACGTGCTGGGCGCGCCGCTCCCGTTCGACCAGCTCCTGCGTCTCGGCCAACGCTGCGGCCCGGCGCCTGACGTTCCACACCATGGTGATGAACACCATCGCCATCAGCGGAACCTCGGTCAGCTCCTGCCAGTCGTCGTGGCTGTCCGCGACGAATCGGCCCATGACGGCTCCGGTCGTCACGATGACCACCGCCAGGACCACTCCGGTACGTCGGGTCGACCAGCCCTGCACGCCGTACACGATGGCCAGGCTCACCCAGATGAGGTGGAACGCGATCACCTCGAGGTTCGGGACCCGCAGCATGACGACCAGGCTGGCGGTCGCGAAGGCCACCCAGCCGCCGAAGAGCAGGGCTTGCGGGTCAGCCCGCCGAGAAGGAGTACCCGACATTGCGCACCGTCTCGATGAGTTGTCGGGGCACCTTGTGGCGGACCCGGCGGACCGTGACGTCCACGACGTTGCTGCCGGGGTCGCTGCTGTAGCCCCAGACGCTCGAGAGCAGCTCCGCCCGGCTGCACACCTCACCCGCCCGGCGCATCAGGTGCCCGAGCAGGACGAACTCGAGGTGGGACAGCGGGACGGCGTTGCCGTCCACGTCCAGCGCCTGTCGCTCGAGGTCCAGCGAGACTTCGCCGACGCGTATCCAGCGCTGTGGACCTCCGGATCCGGGGGCCCGCAGCCGGGCGCGCACGCGCGCGATGAGCTCGGCCGCGGCGAACGGCTTGCACAGGAAGTCGACGGCGCCCATCTGCAGGCAGCGGACCCGGGACGCCACGTCGCCGACCGCGGAGAGCACGAGGACGCGCTGCTCAGGGTCCCGGTCCAGCACCCGGCGGAGGACCTCGAACCCGTCGATCCCCGGCAGCATCAGGTCGAGCAGGATCAAGTCGTACTCGTCGTCCTGGGTCCGGCGGACGCCCTCCGGCCCGGTCGCTGCGCCGGCCACGACATGGCCGTCGCTCTCCAGGACGCGCTTCAAGAACGTGCGGAGCCTCGCGTCGTCCTCGATCGCCAATATCCGTGCCATCGGATCGCTCTCCCCCACCCCTGTCCAGATGACGCCGCCGCGGCTTGTCATCTGCCGTCCCCACCGTCTATTTACGGGGCGATCTCCTCGCTGCGCCAGAGGAACGGCCCAAGTGGCGTGGTCTGCGCCGATTTTCCGGCTTCGACATGCCAGCTTCTGACACGAGCCGTGACCACGAGTTCACTGCACGTCACCGGGAGCGCACGGTGCGTCCGCCGCAATGACACCTGGATGAAAACGGTGTCATCTGTCGTCTGCCGCCACCTGTCCGCGCGCACGTTTGAGGTCGCGAGGCCTCGGTCGAGGCCGCGTCAGCCCGCGGGGCTGGCTCGCCGCCGCACGGCGACGAGGTGACGTTGGAGGGGAAGCCATGAGACCTGCACAGGACACGGACCCGAGGGCCACGCGGGTCGGCCGGCGACACCGGCTGATCACGTCGTTCGCGGCTCTGACACTGCTCGGAGGGCTGTCAGTCGCCGTGCCGGCGTCGTTCGGGACGTCGGCGGCGGCCGCTACGCCGACCGCTCGGCCCGACGGACGAGACCAAGGTGCCGCACTACTTCGGGCCGTAGCCGAACTGGGCCAACAGCCCGCTCACGACTGCTCGACAGCCACCGTCAGCGATCAGCCGGCGACGGCACCGGCGCGGCAGCCACGGCCAGGTCGACCCGCACCGGCGCCATCACCGAGCATCGACGTGACCAGCCCGGGCAGCGGCTACACCGGCCGCCACCACGGTCACCATCGGCGGCGGGCACCGGCGGCCGCCACGGCCACCGCGAGGTCAGGCCACCGGTGGCGTCGTGACGGCCGTCAACGTGACCGCCGGTGGCACCGGCTACGCCGGCTTCGACGTCGCGCATCACCGGCGGCGGTGCAGGCACGCGGCGGCCACGGCCACCGCATCCGGCGGCGTGGACGCCGTCACGCTCACCGACGCCGGCAGCGGCTACACCATGCCGACCGTGGACTTCGACCTGCCCGACGACCCGACCGGCACGCAGGCCAAGGCCACGTCGACCAGGCCGACCTGAACCGAACGGCAGCATCACCAGGGTCGTCGTCGACGACCCGGGCTCCGGCTACACCACGGCTCCGACGTCGTCATCCACAACGGCACGGCTGACCGACCCGATCCCGACGCCGGCGCCGGCGCCTCGGCGACGGCGACGATCGACGCTGACTCAGCGTCACGCGTCGACACGTTCGGCGCCGGCTACACCGCGCGCCCCGACCGTCGCCATCACCGACCCGTCGGCGCCGGCACCGGCGCGACCGCGACCGCCGCCGACGAACGTCGGCGCGATCACCGCGATCACCGTCGACCGGCCGGGCACCGGCTACCTCACCCCGCGGCATCAAGAAGTTCCAGGACGACCTGCCGGCTCTGCGACCCGACCGCGCGGCCGGCTGCCCGACGACCGCCGGCCACGCGAAGTTCATCCCGCTGGCGGTGCCCGAGACCAAGACCTACAACGGCAACGAAGCCGACGAGTACGTGATCGGCCTGGTGCAGTACCGGACCCAGTTCTCCTCGAGCCTGCCGCGCGCACCCTGGTGCGCGGCTACGTGCAGCTCGAGACGCCGGCAAAGTGCGCCAGGGCGTCAGCCAGCACGTCCCGCTGACAACGAGCTGATGGACGGCACCAAGGCGCCGATCACGCCGGCGGCTACAGCTCGGCGTGACGCCGCCGCAGTGGCTCGGCCCGATCATCGCGGCGACCAAGGACCAGCCCGGTCCGGATCGTGTTCCGCAACCTGCTGCCCACCGGCGCCGACGGCGACCTGTTCCTGCCCGTCCGACAGCACGCTGATGGGCTCGGGCATGGGCCCGATGGCCATGGCCGACCGCGGTCGACGCAGGGCACGGTCATGGACGAGGTCCGCAACCCGGTGTGCACCGAGTACCCGAAGGCCGCGAGCTGCTTCAAGGACAACCGCGCCACCCTGCACCTGCACGGCGGCATCACCCCGTGGATCAGCGACGGCACGCCGCACCAGTGGATCACGCCGGCCGGCGAGAACACCGCCTGGCCGCAGGGCGTCAGCGTCAGAACGTGCCCGACATGACCGACGGGCACCGGCCGCCGAACGACGGCTGCCAGACCTTCTTCTACACCAACCAGCAGAGCGCGCGGCTGATGTTCTACCACGACCACGCCTGGGGCATCACCCGGCTGAACGTGTACGCCGGTGAGGCCGCGGGCTACCTGATCACCGACGACACGGAGAAGAAGCTCGTCAACACCGGCACCATCCCGGCGCGGCCGACACGATCCCGCTGATCGTCCAGGACCGCACCTTCGTGCCCAGGACACGCAGCTCTACGACCAGGGCACCGGCAACATCAAGACCTACGGCCAGGACCCGACCTGGGACACGGCCAGGTGGGGCGGCCAGGGCAGCCTCTGGTACCACCACGTCTACATGCCCGCGCAGAACCCCGGCGACCCGTCAGGCATGAGCGCCTACGGCCGCTGGATGTACGGCCCGTGGTTCTGGCCGCCGGCGACCGGCACCAAGTACCGCCCGATCGCCAACCCCTACTACGACCCGACCTGCAACCTGGACGACCCGACCACCTGGCAGTACCAGACCGACCCGTTCTGCGAGCCGCAGCAGATCCCCGGCACGCCGAACATCTCGGCCGGCATGGAGCAGTTCAACGACACGCCGATCGTCAACGGCGTCGCCTACCCGACCATCACCCTGCAGCCGAAGACCTACCGCCTGCGGCATGCTCAACGCGGCCAACGACCGCTTCTTCAACTTCCAGTGGTACGTCGCCGACCCGACGACGGGCAACGAGAGCGAGGTCGCGCTGAAGCCGGCCGAGCTGGCCGCGGCGCAGACCGACCCGAACGTCTTCCCGACGCCCGGACACCGCGACGAGCCCGCGCCGGCCCGACTGGGTCCAGATCGGCACCGAGGGCGGCTTCCTGCCGGCCCCGGCGGTCGTCGACGGCCAGCAGCCGACCACCTGGATCACCGACCCGACCCGCTTCGACGTCGGCAACGTCGACAAGCACTCGCTGCTGCTGGCACCGGCCGAGCGGGCCGACGTGATCGTCGACTTCTCGCAGTTCGCCGGCAAGACGCTGATCCTCTACAACGACGCACCCGCCGCCTTCCCGGCCCGGGTCCCCGGCGTACGACTACTACACCGGCGGCCCGGACCTGAGCCCGACCGGCGCGCCGACCATCCTGCCCGGCTACGGCCCCAACACCCGCACCGTCATGCAGGTGAAGGTCGCCAGCGCGCGCACCGGCCCCGGCGTTCGACCTGCGCCAAGCTGCAGACCGCCTTCAGCCACAACGCCGACGGCAGCGGCGTCTTCGAGTCCGGCCAGCACCCGATCATCGTCGGCCAGGCGGCCTACAACTCGGCCTACGGCACGAACTTCGCCGCCAGCGGCAACTGCAACAGCCCGACGGCCAACCCGCGCCAAGTTGCGACGGCTTCGTGCGGGTCAACGACACCGGCGACGTTCAAGTTCAACACGCTGAAGGCGCCGGCGACCAAGACGATCGATGCCGCTGCAGCCGAAGGCCATCCACGACGAGATGAACTCGACGACCTTCGACGAGTTCGGCCGGATGCAGGCCAACCTCGGCATCGAGGCGCAGCCGCCGACCCCGGGGCGCAGAACGTCATCCTCTACCCGTACGTGAACCCGCAGACCGAGCTGATCGACGCCACCAACCTGCCGAACTCAGCACGCGCAACGTCAAGGTGACCCCGATCTCGCGACGCCGCAAGGACGGGACGCAGATCTGGCGGATCACCCACAACGGCGTGGACACCCACCCGATCCACTTCCACCTGTACGACGTCCAGGTGCTCAACCGGGTCACCTGGGACAACATCATCATCCCGCCTGATCCGACCGAGCTCGGGCTGGAAGGACACCGTCCGGATCAGCCCGCTCGAGGACACCATCGTCGCGCTGCGGCCGATCATCCCGAAGCTGCCCGTTCGAGGTGCCCGAACACGATGCGCCACTGAACCCGATGATGCCGACGGGCTCCACCGACGGGATTCAACAACATCGACCCGCAACGGCAACCCGACGCGCCCATCACCAACCAGCTGGTCAACTTCGGGTGGGAGTACGTCTGGCACTGCCACATCCTGAGCCACGAAGAGATGGACATGATGCGGCCGGTGTCCGTGACGCCCTGCCTGCCGGACAAGCCGGTGGTCACCTACACCAGGAACGGAGGAGTCCACCTCACCTGGACCGACGGCACACCGGCCGTGGCCACAGATCTCACGACCTGGGACAACTCGGCGAACGAGATCGGCTACCGGATCCAGCGAGCGCCGATCAACAACAACGGCAGTGTCGGGCGCCTACGCCCAGATCGGGACAGCACTCGCCAACGCCACCGACGTACGTCGATGTCGCCGCCGGGTCCACGACGAGGTACCGCTACCGCGTGGTCGCGCTCAACGCGGCCGGCGACGGCGGAGTTCCCGAGCATGACGGTCGGTCGGTGTCCGACCGCCGGCGGTCAAGCAGCCCTCGGCACCGACCATGCTGACCGCGCGCTGCAGGCCGGCCCGCAGGTCAGCCTGACCTGGCGGGACAACGCAACGACCGAGACCGGCTTCGTCGTCGAGCGTAGCAGTGGTGGCGGGCACGCGGGACATTCGTCCCGGTGGCACGCCGCCGCTGCGGAACAACACCGGCAACGTCACCTACGTCGACACCACGGTGCGGGCGAGCACGCACGTACCAGTACCGGGTGAAGGCCGTGAACGGCGCCGGCTCGTCCGCCTACTCGAACACCACAACGACGTCACGATCCCGCCGCTGCCCGCGGCACCGTCGGGTCTGACCGCCGTGGCGGCCCGGGCCGGCGGAAACAACGACACGGTCACGCTGAGCTGGACGAACAATGCAACCAACCAGACAGGGTTCACGATCCAACGCAGCACGACAGCGGCGTTCACGACCGTGACGACGTCGACCGCAGCGGCCACGGGACAACGGCAACCCAGACCGTCGCGCGCAACAGACGTACTCTTCCGGATCCGCGCAACCAACAGCGCAGGAGCCTCGAGCTGGTCGAACGGTGGTCAGCGTGCTGACCCCGTCGAGCTCCGCCGGCGCCGGCCACCTCGGCCGACGCCGGCGGCAAGCATGACCGCGGCGTTCGGAACAGCGGAGAGATCAATACCGCCATTCATGCGCTGAGTCCGTGCCGTTGTGTGCCGCACCCGTCGGCGCCGGCTTCCCCCCCAGCCGGCGCCGGCGGTGTGCTGTCCCGCTCAGCCCGGCGCGCAGGAGCTGCCGCGGCTCGACCGGATCAGGCACCACACCGTCTTGCCGCCGGTGTAGGCCGTGGTCCCCCAGCACTCGGCGAGGTCGGCCACCAGCGCGAGTCCGCGGCCGGCGGACCGGTCGCCGCTGTGGGCGCGTGGGGTCAGGGCGGTGCTGTCGGCCAGCTGGTCGGAGACGCACAGCAGGACCTGGTGCTCGTCCAGCACCAGGCCGACCTGCACCGGCGTCCGGGCATGCAGGATCGCGTTGGTGACCAGCTCGCTGGTCGAGCAGCAGCGCGGTCTCCCGGCGGCCGTCGTCCAGGTCCGGCAGCGCCTCGCGCACGAAGGCTCGGGCCAGGCCGACGGACGCCGACACCGGTTCGAGGTCGAGGTGCCGCCGAACGGCGTCGGGAGACATCTCGATCGGCGGCTGCTCACGCAGCACGGAGTCACAGCACACCGGCCACCTCCCTCCGGTCCCCACCTACCCCTCCGGCACCTCTCCCACGCAGGGGACCGCGGACCACCAGGAACCCGGCCACCGGGCGCCAGCACGAGAGCCGCCTGCCGGTCGGTGCGGCCGGTCCTCCCCGCCGTCCCGACCGGAGCGGTCAGTCGCCGGCGCCGAGGATGTCCCGCAGCTCGCGCGGCGGGTGACCGGCCAGCCGCTGCACGGCGTCGGACACGACCGCCAGCTCCCCCGCACCGATCGCGGCGTACGACGAGATCCAGCCCTCGACCTCCCAGTCGGGCGCCCCGAAGACGGCCCGCGACGCCCAGGCCTGCTCGATCGTCTCGTTCTCGAAGGTGACCGGCCGACCGGTGACCGCAGCCAGCTCGGCCGCCCAGCCCGCCAGGCTCCGCAGCGTGCTGCCGGTCAGGTCGTAGGCCTGGCCGTCGTGCGCGCCGTCGGCGAGCAGCACCGCGGTCGCGACGTCGGCCACGTCGGAGCGGGCCACGAAGGCCACCTCGCCGTCGCCGGCCGGCCCGCGGATCACGCCCGCGTCACCGGCGAAGAAGGGCACGAAGTCGAGGTAGAGGCTGTCGCGCAGGAAGGTGAACGCGAGGCCGCTCTCCCGAAGCGCCTGCTCGGTCGCCCAGTGCTGCCGGCCGAGGGTGAAGGTCGACTCGGCGGACGCGCCGAGGAACGAGGTGTAGACCACCCGGCGTACGCCGGCCGCCACTGCCGCGTCGACCACCGTCAGGTGCTGGCGCAGCCGCTCGGGGTGCTCGGCCGCGCTCACGAACAGCACCGTCTCGGCACCGCTGAAGGCCGCCCGCAGCGCGGACGCGTCGTCGTAGCTCGCGACCGCGACCTCGGCCCCGTCGTGGGCCGGCGCCCGAGCCGGGTCGCGCACGACCAGCCGCTGGCGCACCCCGTGCGCCGCCAGCTGGGCGGCCACCTCGCCGCCGAGATGTCCGGTGGCTCCGGTGACGGCGATCAGTCCGGGCAGCTGCGCGGGGGTGTCCACGACAGCCGCAACCACGGCTGGGGCCGGGTGCTTCCCGCGTGCTAGCGTCGCGGGCAGAAGTACACCTGAACCACAGGGGAGCGCTGACGCGCTGAGAGTGCGGGCCCGCCCGCAGACCCTCCAACCTGATCTGGGTCATGCCAGCGCAGGGAGTCGGTTACCGCCTGTGCCGTGAGTCGCGCGCCCCGCGTGCCCCCCGGCGCGGGTGCTCAGAGCACTCACCGCCCCGTCCGCACCGGACAGGAGCGAGCAGATGACCACCACCACCACGCACCGTCAGACACCAGCACCACCGAGGCCGCCACCGGACGCTGGCGCACCGTCGACGTCGTGGTCGCCTCGGCGATCGCGGTCGCCTTCGGCGTCGTCTTCTGGGCCTGGGGCACCCTCTGGAACACCACGTCGGCGGCGTTCGCCGGCTTCCCACCGGCCCAGGGCTTCATGTACGGCGTGTGGCTGATGCCCGCCGTGCTCGGCGCCCTCGTGATCCGCAAGCGCGGCGCCGCGCTGTACGTCGAGCTGGTCGCCTCGATCGTCTCGGCGCTGCTGGGCACCTCGTGGGGCCTCGGCGTGGTGGCCTACGGGCTGCTGCAGGGCGGAGCGGCCGAGATCGTGTTCGCCTTCGCGCTCTACCGCTCGTGGCGGCTGTCGACCGCGCTGCTCGCCGGCGCCGCAGCCGGGGCGGCGGCCGCGTTGCTCGACATCGTCTTCTACTACCAGGCGTGGTCGGGCGCCTGGCAGCTGGTCTACACCGGCCTGCTGACCGCCAGCGCCGCGGTCGTGGCCGGCCTCGGCTCCTGGCTGCTGGTGCGGGCGCTGGCCCGCACCGGCGTCCTCGCGCCGTTCCCGTCCGGCGCCGACCAGGCGCGGGTCTGACCCGCCACCACCCTCGAGTGGACGCCGACGCACCACTTCTGCGGCGTGTCCGGTGAGCAAGCGTCCACTCGATCATGACCGGGCAGGCGACGCGGCGCGCTGGACGCGCCCGGCGGCTGTCGACGTCTCGCGGGTGGGGCTGGCGGCACGGCGGGCGGCAGGCCTGGGCACTGCGCGGGGTCGACCTGCGCATCGAGCCGGGCGAGCGGGTGCTGCTGCTCGGCCCGTCGGGCGCGGGCAAGAGCACCCTGCTGGCCGCACTGGCCGGGCTGCTGGACCCCGCCGAGGCCGGCGAGCAGGAGGGCACGGTGCGCCTCGACGGACGGCCGGCCCGGCAGGCGCGCGCCCGCGCGGGGCTGGTGCTGCAGGACCCGGAGTCCGCGCTGGTGATGGGCCGGGCCGGCGACGACGTCGCGTTCGGCCTGGAGAACCGCGGCGTGCCCACCGCCGAGATCTGGCCGCGGGTCGACGCTGCGCTGGCCGCGGTCGGCTTCCGCTACGGACGGGACGCCGCGACCGCCGCCCTCTCCGGCGGCGAGCAGCAGCGGCTGGCGCTGGCCGGCATGCTCGCCCTGCGCCCCGGGCTGCTGCTGCTCGACGAGGTGACCGCCAACCTGGACCCCGACGGGGTCGCGCTGGTCCGGGAGACGCTGACCCGGGTACTGGGCGAGAGCGGGGCCACCGCCGTCGTGGTCGAGCACCGGGTCGAGCAGGTCGCCGACCTGGTGACCCGCGCCGTCGTCCTCGAGCCCGGCGGCGGCGTGGTGGCCGACGGGCCGCCCGCCGAGGTGTTCGGGGCGCAGGGCGCTGCGCTGGCCGCCCGCGGGGTCTGGGTGCCGGGCCGGCAGCCCGCCGTGCGCCGTCGCGCCGTGGCCGCTGCCGGTCCGCCGCTCGTCACCGGCGAGGCGGTGCGGTTCCGGTACCCCGCGACCGGCACGGATGCCCTCGCCGCCATCGACGTCACCGTCCGGGCCGGCGAGGCGCTGGCGCTCACCGGCCCGAACGGCGCGGGCAAGTCGACGCTGGCGCTCGCGCTGGCCGGCCTGCTGCGCCCGACCGGCGGCGAGGTCCGCGCCGAACCGGCGCTGGACCCGCCGCAGCCGCCCAAGCCGCTGTGGCGCTGGCCGGGTCGGGACCTGGTGAGCCGGGTCGGCACGGTCTTCCAGGACCCCGAGCACCAGATCGTCACCGCGACGGTGCGCGACGAGCTGCTGGTCGGGCCGCTCCGCTCCGGTGCGTCCCAGGCCGCTGCCGAGGCTCGCGCCGACGAGCTGCTCGACCGGCTCGGGCTCGCCCCGCTGGCGGCGGCGAACCCCTACACGCTGTCCGGCGGGGAGAAGCGGCGGCTCTCGGTCGCCACCGCGATCGCCACCTCCCCCCGGTTGGTCGTCGCGGACGAGCCGACGTTCGGGCAGGACGCCCGCACCTGGGCCGAGCTCGTCGGGCTGCTCGCCGACCTGCGCGACGCCGGCTGCGGGCTGGTGCTGGTGACCCACGACGCGGCGCTGGTGGACGCCGTCGCCGACCGCACCACCGTGATCATGAAGGATCACCCCAGCACCTGCCTGCGAGAACCTTCATGATCACGGCGGTACGGCGTCCGGGGGCCGGCTCGTGAGCCTGCTGGTGCCGCTGGCTCCCGACCCGGACGCCGCGCTGGCCCGGTTCAACCCGGTCGCCAAGATCACCGCCGCCGGCATCGTGATGGTCGGGCTGCTGCTGTCCCTCGACCCGGTGACGCCTGCGGTGCTGCTGGTCATCGAGCTCGCGCTGCTGCCGGCCACCGGGGTGTCGCTGGGCACCCTCGCCCGGCGTGGCTGGCCGCTGCTGCTCGCCGCCGCCGGCGTGGCGCTCGCCAACCTGCTGGTCGTGTCCGGCGGCCGCACGGTGCTGACCCTCGGGCCGATCGACGTCACCTCGGACGCCGTCACCGCAGCCGTGTCGGTCTCGCTGCGGCTGCTGGCCATCGCCCTGCCGGGCATCCTCGTGCTGGCCACCACCGACCCGATGGACCTCGCTGACGCGCTCGTCCAGCACTGGCACGCCCCGCCGCGGTTCGCCTACGGCGCGCTGGCCGCGCTGCGGCTGCTGCCCCTGCTGTCCGCCGACTGGCACCAGGTGGCGCGGGCCCGGCGGGCTCGCGGCCTCGACCCGGGGCGGTCGCCCGCCGGGCGGGTCCGGGCGTTCGCGGCGCAGCTGCTGGCGGTGCTCGTCGCGGCGGTACGGCGGGGGGTGCGGCTCGCGACCGCGATGGAGGCCCGCGGGTTCGGCGGCACCGACGTACCCCGCACGGTGGCGCGTCCGCAGCCGTTGCTGGCCCGGGACTGGTGGCTCGTCGCCGGGTCGGTCGCGGCGGTGCTGGTGGCCACGGCAGTGTCGGTGGCGGTCGGGTCCTGGCGGCTGCCGTTCAGCTGAGCCGTCAGGAGCTGGCAGACCCGCCGAGCAGTGCCTCGCGGACGACCCGGCGACCCCGGCCCGGCCGGGCGGTCACGACGTGGCCGGCCCCCCGGACGACCACCAGCCGGCCCTGCGGGGCGCGCGCGGCCGCGGCCCGCAGCGGCTCGACGGGCGCCGCCAGGTCGCGGTCGCCGGCCAGGAACAGCACGGGTACGTCGGGCAGCGCCGGCCGCCCGAGGCTGACCTTCGACGGCGCCACCGGCGGCCACGGCAGGCACCCGGCGACGCCGGCGCCGGCTCGCACGCTCGCCGCGTCGAACGGGTACAGGCTGCCGGCCCGGCCGACCGCCCGGCCCACCGCCGCCTCCCGACCGCCGACCGGAGCACCGGACCGCCCCCACGGGAACCGCTGGTCGCCGCAGGACGCCGCGACGTTCAGGCCGGCGCTGAAGACCTCGGGGGTGGTCCCCAGGCCGGTGCGGTAGGCCTGCAGCAGCCGGTCGAGCTCCGCCCGGTCACCGCGCGCGGCCTGCCGCAAGGCGGGCAGCAGCGTGTCGTAGCCCGGCCGCACCGCGCTCATCGCGCTCAGCAGGGCCAGCAGGTCGGCTCCCTGGGCGGCGTCGCCGTCCCGGACCACGGCGGCCAGGTCGGCGACCGGGTCGCCCGGGCAGCGCGCAGCGCGGCAGGCGAGCCGGAGGACCCGCGGGGTGGCCCGCACCTCGTCGAGCTGCAGCGGGTCGGCACCGCCGGCGGGGAACGGCGAGTCCAGCACGAGCGCGGCGGTCCGCGCCGGGTGCGCCACGGCGTACTGCTGGGCGACGAAGGTGCCGTAGCTCATCGCGAACAGCGTCAGCCGGTCGGCGCCGAGCACCTCGCGGAGCCGGTCGAGATCGGCCACCGTCGCGTCGGTGCCGAAGTGCCCGCGGCGCGCGCCGAGGGTCCTGGCGCAGGCGCGCACCGCGGCCGCCGACGGCGTGAACCGGGTGCCCGTCTCGGCCTGCAGCGCCGGGCAGGACAGCGCGGTCGTGCCGGTGCCGCGCTGGTCGAGCGCCACCACCCGGTAGGCCGCCATCACCTCGGGGCCGAACCGCTCGGCCAGGTCCCCGGCGATCGGCGCCCCCGCGGCGCCGGGCCCGCCGTTGAGCGCGACCAGCACGCCGCGCGGCGCCGACGGGTCGGCCTCGAGCGCCACCTGAAGGGTCACCGTGGGGCTGCTCGGGTCGGACCGGTCGATCGGCACCGGCAGGCCGGCGCAGATGAAGCCGCCGCGGCAGGAGTACGGGTCGGTGAGTGCTGCCGGTACGCCGGGCAGGGCCGGTGCGGCCGAGGTGGCCGGCACGTCGGCGGGAGCCGAGGCGGTCGCCGACCCGGCCGGCGCCGGCCCGGGCCCGGAGCCGCCGGCGCTGCTGCCGGAGCAGCCCGCCAGCAGGACCAGCGCGACGACCAGACCGGCTACGCCTGCGCGCCGACCTGCCCGGACCATCCACCGGACGCTAGCGGCTCCGGGTCGGCCGAGGAGTGTCAGGCCGCCTCGACCGCCGGGCCGACCCGCGACCTGGCAGCCCGCATCGCCGGGCTGGGACCGAGGACCGCCGCCAGCAGCCGGGTGCCCGCCCGGCCGACGAGGCGGGCCGGCACCTCGGGGAGCACCGGTCGGCCGGCCAGCATGGCCCGCAGGTCCGGCGGCAGGCTCGCCGCGGCCGCCGCCGCGAGCACCCGGTACGGCGCCCGGATCCGGGGCGGCAGGGGCGGGTCGAGCAGGAAGTCGTGCGCCCGCGCCGTCGCCTCGGTCACCGCGAGCTGCGCCCGGTAGTGCTCCCAGGTCCGGGCCAGCTCGGCCCGGTCGTGCGGCACGTGCGCGGCACCGAGCCGCTCACCGACGACCGCCATGTCCGCCAGGTAGTCGTCGAGGTCGAAGGTCGTCCGGCCGAACCGCTGGACCGCCACGGCGAGGGAGTCGGCCAGCGCCAGGTGCACCCAGCCGAGCAGCTCGGGGTCGCTCGCGTCGTAGGCGCTGCCGTCGGGAGCACGGCCCCGGACGGGTGCGTGCACCCGGCGTACCCGTTCGCAGGCAGCCGCCGCCTGGGTCGAGGTGCCGAACGTCGTGACCGTGACGAACGCGGCCGTGCGCTGCAGGCGGCTCTCCGGGTCCTCCCGGTAGGACGAGTGCTGGTCGAAGCCGGCCAGCACCGTCGGGTGCATCGCCTGCACGAGCAGCGCCCGGACCCCGCCGACGAGGGTGGCCGCGTCGGCGTGCACCGCCCAGATCGTGGACCCGGGACCGAACCAGCCGGCGTCCCCCGGCTCGGCGAGCGCGCGCACCCACGGGGCCGCGCCGTCCGGGTGCCCGGTCAGCAGGGTGCGGACGGCGGCACGAGCGGAACGAAGCGGCACACCGCACCCTTCCCCTCGTCCCGCCGTCTCAGACGCGGGCCAGCCGCAGCCAGCCTGCGTCAGGGCTGCATCCGGCTCATGGCGAGCGTGACCAGGGTGATGAGCGCCTGCTTGGTGGCGGCCCGGTTGCGCGCGTCGGTGTAGAAGACCGGCACCTCGGGGCGGACGGCGAGCGCCTCCCGCACCGCGTCCAGGTCGTGCTTGGCCACGCCGTCGAAGCAGTTGACCGCCAGCACGAACGGGATCTGCCGGGCCTCGAAGTAGTCGACCGCGTCGAAGCACGCCTCGAGCCGCTCGGTGTCCACCAGGACGACCGCGCCGATGGCACCGGTGACCAGGTCGTCCCACATGAAGTGGAACCGGTCCTGGCCGGGTGTGCCGAACAGGTAGAGCCACAGGTCGCCCGGCAGCGAGATCCGGCCGAAGTCCATCGCCACCGTGGTCGAGGTCTTCCGGTCGGTCACGCCGCCGGCGTCGTCGACGCCGACCGAGTGCTCGGTCATCGCCGCCTCGGTCGAGAGCGGCTCGATGTCGGAGATGGACCCGATGAAGGTCGTCTTGCCCACGGCGAAGCCGCCGGCGACGACGATCTTGACGACGACGGGGGGCGCCGCGGCAGACCCCGCCGGCACCTGCTGCGCCGGCGGCGCCGCGACGTCAGAGCGAGGAAATGCCATTGAGAACACTCTCCAGGACCTTGAGGTTCGTCGCGGCTGGAGCCGTCGACGGCGAACCGGTGTGGATGACGACGAGTCCCTCGTCGGCCAGGTCGCCGATGAGGACGCGCACGACGCCGAGGGGCAGGGACAGGTGCGCCGACAGCTCGGCGACCGACAGGATCGAGGCGGTGCTCAGCTCGCAGATCCGCCGTCGCTCGGGGGTCGGCGCGGGATCGTGCCCGCCGACCACCCCGCGCACGAGGGCCTCGAGCGGCAGCACGTGGTGACCCGACCGGGTCCGTCCCCGGGTCAGCGCGTACGGGCGCACCACGCGCGCGTCCTCGACGAGCTCCTCGTCGTAGAGGTCGTGCGCGTGACGGCGTTCGCCGTCAGGGCTGTCGTCGGCCATCGCGGGTCACCTCTCCGCGCCCACCGGCCGCGGGACGCCGCCCACCGGCAGCCGCGAGCGCATCTCGCTCACCAGCTGCGGGGTCATCGTCGCCTCGGCCCGGCTCACCAGCAGGGTCATCTCGTAGCCGACCAGCCCGACGTCGCAGCCGGCGTCGGCCGCGACCGCGAGCACCGAGCCGTCGCTGATGCTGGTCGTGAACAGGAACAGCTCGTCCATCTCGACGATCGACTGGCGCACCGCACCGGCGTGCAGCTGCCGGGCCGCGCCGCGGGTCAGGCTGGACAGGCCGGAGACGATCGCCGCCAGCTGGTCGCCCTCGGTGCGGTCCAGGTCGTCGGACACCGCCATCAGCAGCCCGTCGGCCGAGACCACCAGGGTGTGCTGCACGCCGGGCACGCTCTTCACGAAGTTGCCGAGCAGCCAGCTGAAGTTCGCTGCCTCGCTGCTGAGGGTGGTCACGTCGGGCACGTCCTTCGTCTCGGAGATCAGCTGGTCGGGTCGTCGGTGGGGGCCGGGCTGGTCGGGTCGGCCGCGCCGCGGCCGCGCTCGACGCCGGCCCGGAAGCCGGAGAGCATGCCGCGGACGTCGTTGGCGGTCCGGCTGCGGACCCGCGCGGGGCCGTCGGCCGGCGCGGTGCCGTCGGTGTCGGTGTCCTCGGTGGTCGCCTTGGGGGTACGCCGGGCCAGCCCGCCCGCTGCTGCCTCCGGGGCCGCCGCGGGGCTCTCCTCCGGGGTGAACACCGGCTCGTAGAGCCCGCGCAGCTCGGACAGCGCCGAGGCCTGCAGGTCGGACTGCGCGGAGACCCGGTCCAGCTCGGGCAACGACGACGTGACCGAGGCTGCCGACAGGACCGAAGCCGGCAGCTGCGCCGGAGCCCGGCGCGGCATCGGGGCCACCGGCCTCGGCGCCGGCGGGACGACCGGTGCCGGGAGGTCGGCGGCCTGCTGCGGCGGCTGGTCGGGGCGCAGGCTCGGGCAGCTCGGCGACGACCGGCTCGGCCGACAGGACGGGAGCCGGCTCCGGCGCGGCGACCGGCAGGACGGCCGGTGCAGCCGGTGCAGGCGGTGCCGGCGGGGTTGCGGGCGTCAGCTGGGTCACCGGTTCGGCGACGACCTGCGGCTGGTACGTCGGCAGGACCGGCGCGGGGGACGGCGTGGCGGGCTCGGGCTGGCGGTGCCGGCCGAACCGGCCGCCCCGCACCGGCGCGCTCGGCAGCACGTCGACCGCTGCGGCGTACACCACCGGCGCGACGACCGGCTCCGGCTCGGGCTCCGGTTCGGGCACCGGCACGACCTCGGCGGCAACCGTCGGCTCGGGCTCCGGCTCAGGGACCTCGGCCTCCGCGCGACCTCGGCGACCTCGGCGACCTCGGTGACCTCAGCGACCTCGAGCCTCGGGCTCGACCTCAGCGACCTCGACGACGTCGGGCTCAGCCGCGACCGTCACCTCGGTTGCCGGCTCGACGGGCTCGACCAGCTCGACCTCGACTGCGAGCTCGACCGGTCGCTCGACTCGCGACCTCGACCGCGTCGTCCGGCTCCGCCTCGACGACGGACTCGCACCGGCTCGACGACCTTGGGACGGCGGCGACGCAGCAGCCCGCGACGGGCCGGCGCAGCCTCCTGCTGACGCGACTGGCTCGGCCTCGGCCTCGGCCTCGACGTCCCCGACGACGTCCGCGTCCCCGACGACGTCCGCGTCCCCGACGACGTCCGCGGCTGCGTCCTCGACGACCGGCGCCTCGAAGACCGGCGCCTGCTCCTCCGGCACCGGCGCGACGACGGTCATGCCCTCGAACAGCGCGGCGGGCAGCGAGACGGCGACGACGGTCCCGGCGGCCCGGCCGCGGCGCAGCCGCACGGTGGCACCCAGGCGGGTCGCCAGCCGGCCGACGACGAACAGGCCCAGGCGCTGCGACACGGCGATCTCGGCGACCGGCGGGTGCGCGATCTTCTCGTTGGCGTCGGCGACGTCGGCCTCGGACATCCCCAGGCCGTAGTCGGTGACGGTGACGTCGACGCCCTGGCCGGTCACCGAGGCCGACACGACCACCCGGGTCTCCGGGTTGGAGAAGTGGGTGGCGTTCTCCAGCAGCTCGGCGAGCAGGTGCGCGACGGTCAGCGCGTGCCGCCCGGAGACCTCCGGGTCCTCCGACATCGACAGGTCGATCCGGTCGTACGCCTCGATCTCACCGACCGCGGTGCGGATCACGTCCGACAGCGGCAGGCCGGTGCGCAGCCGTCGGCTCGAGTCGATGCCCGCGAGCACCAGCAGGCTCTCGGCGTTGCGCCGCATCCGGGTCGCGAGGTGGTCGAGGGTGAACAGGTGCTGCAGGACGTCCGGGTCCTCCTCGCCGGACTCCATCCGGTCCAGCTGGGAGAGCTGGCGGCCGAGCAGCACCTGGTTGCGGCGGGCGACGTTGACGAACATCTCGGCGATGCTCGACCGCAGCGCGGCCTGCTCCTTGGCGACCTGCACGGTGACGTCGTTGACGGTGTTGAACGCCACCGCCAGCTGGCCGATCTCGTCGCGGGACTCCACCGCGATCGGCTCGACGACGACGCCTGGCCCCTCCCCCGGGGTCTGCATCCGCTCGACCATCCGGGGCAGCTCGTCGCCGATCTCGCCGGCAGCGACGGTCAGCCGGCGCAGCGGCCGGGTGATCCGGCGGGCCAGGCCGATGGCGAGCATCAGGGCCAGCCCGAGTCCGAGCACCGAGGCGAGCACGAGCAGCAGTGCGGTCTGCTCCTGAGAGGTCTGGGTGTCCTCGGCCACCGTCGCGATGTCCGACACCAGCGAGGTCTCGGAGGCAGTCATCGGCCCGATGCGGGAGTTGGCGGCGGTGACCCACTCGACCGACCGGCCGATCGTCGGGGTCCTGCCCCTTCAGCAGGTCGGGCAGGTCACGGCGTACCTGGTCGATCTCGAAGACCTCGGACTTCGCGAGCGCGTTGTCCAGCCGGGGGAAGGCGAGCGGGGCGTCGCGCTGGAAGTCCTGCAGGGCCTGCCGCTGCTGGGCCGTCAGCGCCGAGGTCTGCGCGAAGTCCGCCTCGGTCAACGTGCCGCGGACGCAGGGCGACCTCGACGAGGTCCCGTTCGTGGGAGGAGTACTCGATGCCGCTGGACAGCGCCTGGTAGGCCTGCAGCAGCTGCGCCAGCTCGGTGGTGCCGGAGCTGGCGACGACGCCCGGCAGGTCGAGGTCGGTGCGGATGACGCGGGTGTAGAAGACGTCGGCCTCGGTGGCGAAGAACCGCCCGGCGTCGACGGACCTGCGCGCCGACGCGAGCTCCTCGTGCGCGGCGGTCGACCGGCCGACGGCCACCTGCACCGCCTGGGACATCTGGTCGACCGGCGAGTCGGCGACGAGTCCCCGCAGGGTACGCAGCTGCTGGTTGCGTGTACTGCCGCTGGCCGAGCATCTCCGACCGGGCGCCGCTGCCGCCGTCCTGCAGGTAGCGCAGGGTCGCGCTGCGCTCCTCCTGGAGGCTGTGCACCACCCGGTTCACCTGGATGGCCACGTCGGTCAGCGCGTGCACCTGGCCGGCGCGGCCGGCCGCCTTCACCTGGGAGCCGACCAGCACGCCGGTCACCACCAGGAGCAGCACGGTGGGGATCGCGAGGACAGCGAGAAGCTTGGTGCGCACTCCGGCGTCACGCAGCATGGGGACTCTCCACCGGGCGGTAGCAGGACGAACTGGGCCGACATGTGTCCTTCGGCCGCCCTTGACCCTTCCTTGAGGATCGGCCGGCGAGTCGCGCCCGCCGGCCGACCTAGGGTGGGGCACCATGCGCGCCGTCCTCGTGACCCAGCCCGGTGGACCCGAGGTCCTGGTCTGGCAGGAGGTCTCCGACCCGCAGCCCGCTGCCTGGCGAGGTGTTGATCGAGGTGGCGGCCAGCGCGGTCAACCGCGCCGACCTGCTGCAGCGGCAGGGCCACTACGACCCGCCGCCCGGCACCCCGCCGTACCCGGGGCTGGAGTGCTCCGGCGTGATCACCGGCCTCGGCGAGGGCGTCGAGGGCTGGACGGTCGGCGACCAGGTGTGCGCCCTGCTGTCCGGCGGCGGGTACGCCGAGCAGGTGGCCGTGCCGGCCGGGCAGGTGCTGCCCGTGCCCGACGGCGTCGACCTGGTCACCGCCGCGGCGTTGCCGGAGGTGGCCTGCACGGTCTGGTCGAACGTGTTCATGCTGGCCGGCCTGCGCCCCGCCGAGACGCTGCTGGTGCACGGCGGCAGCTCGGGCATCGGCACCATGGCGATCCAGCTCGCGACGGCGATGGGCGCCCGGGTGGCGGTCACCGCCGGCTCGGCCGACAAGCTGGAACGCTGCCGTGAGCTCGGCGCGGAGATCCTCGTCAACTACCGGGACGAGGACTTCGTCGAGGCGGTGCGCGCGGCCACCGACGGGCACGGCGCGGACGTCGTGCTCGACAACATGGGGGCGAAGTACCTGGGCCGCAACCTCGAGGTGCTCGCCACCAGCGGGCGGCTCGCGGTCATCGGCCTGCAGGGCGGCACCCGGGCCGAGCTCGACCTCGGGCTGCTGATGCGCAAGCGGGGAGCCGTGCTCGTCGACCAGCCTGCGGGCCAGGCCACCGGCGGAGAAGGCAGCCATCGTCGCGTCGACGCGGGAGCACGTCTGGCCGCTGGTCGTCGAGGGCCGGGTCCGGCCGGTGGTCGACCGGGTGCTGCCGATGGCCGCAGGCCGCCGAGGCCCACCGTCTCGTCGAGGCGAGCAGCCACGTCGGCAAGGTCCTGCTGGCGACGCGCGCGACCTGACCGCCGACCCCGACGTGTGTATCACGGCGGCGACCCGTTCCCTCCCTCCATTGCGGCGGCCAGTGCCGGCTCGCCGCGAGGGGAGTCCGATGTCCAGCGCCCATCTGATCGACTCGTTGCCGCTGCTGCAGGTCGGGCCGCTCGTGCTCGACCACGTGCGGTACGGCGCCACGTTGCCCACCGGGAAGTGGGTCGCGGTGGCGCTCGTGCTCGTCCTGCAGGGCTACCTGATGCTCGGTCCGACCGGCGGCCCGACCGGTGGTGCGGCATGACCGCGCAGCTCGCAGCCGAGCTGTGGGGGGCCGACCGGGCGTACGTCCTCGGCAACGGCTCCTCGGCCGGCAACCACGCGGCGCTGCTCGGCGTCCTGCGCCCCGGCGACGAGGTCGTCGTCGGCCGCGACGCGCACGTCTCGACGATGACCGGCCTGGTCATGACCGGCGCCCGGCCGGTGTGGATCTCGCCCGAGGTGCACCCGCTGCTCGACGTCGGCCTCGGCATCCGGCCCGAGGTCCTGGCGGCGGCCCTGGCCGCACACCCGGCCAGCCGGCTCGTCACGCTGGTCAGCCCGGCGTACTCGGGCGTCTGCTCCGACCTGCCCGCCCTGGTCGAGGTGGCCCACGCGGCGGGCGTGCCGGTGCTCGTCGACGAGGCCTGGGGACCGCACCTGCCGTTCCACCCGTGGCTGCCGACCGACGCGCTGTCGGCCGGCGCCGACGCCGTCGTCACCTCGACCCACCTGCTGGCCGACCGGCTGGGCCAGACCACCCTGCTGCTGCTGCGCGGCGACCGGCTCGACCTCGACGCGGTCGGCAGCGCGGTGCAGATGACGGCGACCAGCAGCCCGCTGCCGCCGCAGATCGACGCCATCGACAGCTGCCGGCGCCAGCTCGCCCTGGAGGGCCAGGAGCTGATGGATCGGGCCCTGGTCCGGGCCGGGACGCTGCGCGACCGCCTCGCGGGCCTGCCCGGGGTCCGGGTGGTCGGGGCCTCCGAGCTCGGGCTGGGCGCGGCCGACGTCGACCCGCTCAAGGTGGTCGTCGACGTCACCGGGCTCGGCCGGTCCGGCGTCGAGGTCGACCGGCTGCTGCGCGAGCGGCACCACCTCGCGGTGCAGGGCAGCGACCTGCGCCACCTCTACCTCGTCGTGTCGGCCGCTGACGACGACCCCAAGGTCGACCGGCTGGTCGACCGGCTGGTCGCCGGCCTGTCGGCGCTGCGGCAGCCCGGCGTACCGGTACGGCGGCCGCCCGGCTCGGCCGGCATCGTGCTGCGGCCCAGGGAACGGGCGGTGTCGCCCCGGATCGCGTGGTTCGCAGCGGCCGAGGAGGTGCCGTTGCGGTCCGCGGTCGGCCGGGTGTCGGCCGAGCTGGCCACGCCGTACCCGCCGGGGATCCCGCTGCTGGTGCCCGGCGAGGTGGTCGAGGCCGACCAGGCGGACTACCTCGAGTCGGTGCTGGCGGCCGGCGGACACGTGCACGGCACGGCGGACGCCACCCTCGGCACGCTGCGGGTGCTGCGCGGCTGACGACGGGTGCGCGGCTGACGGGGCTGCGCGGCTGACGCCTGGCGCCCGGCCCGGTCAGTCGGTCGCGAGCTCCTGCCGTCGGTGCCGCAGCTCGTCGACCAGGTGGGCCCGGTCGCCCGCCGACCGGTCCCGGTCGGCGGCCGCCCACTCGCGGTCGAGCGCGGCCTGGCCGCGGTCGCGCCGGTCGTGCCCGGTGTCGCCTGCTCCGTGGGCTCGGGACTGCGCCGCGTCGTCCCGCTCTCGGGCCGCGTGGTCGCGGGCCTCGGCGGCCTGGTCGCGGACGTCGGCGGCGCGCAGCAGCGCTTCGACCGTGGCGTCCGGCCCGGGGTGCATGTCGGCCGCCGCGTCGCGCACGCTCGGGTGCACCTGGCCGTCGAGCACCGCGCGCTGGTAGGCCGGGCTGCCGAGCAGGAAGCGCATCGCGACAACCGTGGCCCCCGGGTCGGTGGGCGGGGCGCCGCGGACCAGCTCGACGGTGGCGGTAGCCAGGTCGTGCACCGGGGTCCGGTGCTCCCGGGCCACGTCGTGCAGCCGGGACGAGACGTCGTCCGGGCTGCTGCGGTGCACCGCCATCAGGATGCCGCGGCACTGCTCCACGGTCAGGACCACGTCGGCGACCGTCTCGGCCGCGCTGGTCGACTCGGTACGAGCCGAACACATCGTCCTCACTCCTCTCGGACCTCACAACGGATCTGCCGGTCCCCGTTGCCGGTCCCGCAGGATGCGGGTCGAGCCGGCCGCTGGTCGTCGTACCCGGCTCGGCCGGGTGCTATTCCTCCGGATCGGCCGGCGGTCGCCGGCCATCAGCTCTCGACGGCCTCGCCCTTGGCCCAGGCGTCGATCTCGAGGACCGCCCGCATCCCGACCGACTCGTAGAGCCGCAGCGCGCCGGTGACGTTGGCCACGTCGACGTGCAGCAGCACCGCCCGGCGGCCCTCGCGGGCGGCCCGCGCGAAGGAGTCGCGCAGCAGGGCGGTGCCGACGCCGCGGCCTCGACCGGCGGGCAGCACGCCGAGGGTCCGCACGTAGCCCGCGTCCTCGTCCTCCTCGAACTGCCGGGTGCTGATCAGCAGGCCGACGGAGGCGCCGTCGAGGTCGGCGAGGTAGATCTGGGCGTAGTCCGCGCCGCGCTCGGTCAGCCTCTCGTGCCAGCGCTCGAAGGAGAGCGGCACGTTGCCGTAGTGCTCGAGGAACGACTCCTCCTCGATGCTGTGGGCGACCCGCAGGTCGGCCTCCGCGGTGACCCGTCGGATCGTCACGTCCGTCGCGGGGACCCGCGGCGGGGCCGTCGGGTCGACGTCGATGCGCATCCGGGTGAAGGTGGTGTCGACGGTGTAGCCGGCGGCTGCGCAGCCAGCCAGCGGTGCGCACGTCCTGCCGGTAGACGGCGGTGCTGGTGTGCGGCTCGGCGTGCCCGACGTCGGCCACCAGCTCGGCCGCGCGCTGCTCGAGGCGGGCCAGGATGCGGCGGCCGAGGTCGTCGTCGCCGTACGACGGGCGCAGGTACAGGTCGAGCTCGACCCGGTTGGTCTGCTCCCTCCGGCGCAGGCAGCCGTAGCCGACGAGGGTGCCCCGCTCGTCGTACCAGCCGAAGGTCTCGAGGGTGGTCCTGGCGAGGTTGTGGGCGATCTCGTCGCGGGTGAAGTCGGCGAAGCCGACGGTCGCGAGGTCGCTCTCGGCGAGCAGGTCGCACACCGCGTCGAGGTCGGCCGGCCCGACCGGGCGCTCGGTGGTGCGGGTCGCGGTCCGGGTCCCCGTGCGGTCAGCCATGCCCGGCAGCGTGTCAGCGGGTCGGGTCGGGGGGCCACCCGTTTTGCGTCGGCCGGGTGGGCCAGGATGGAGACATGACTGACCAGCGCGACCAGCAGCCAGACGACGACACGGACGACCCGCGCGTGGTGGTGGTGAGTCCGGACGGCATCGCGGTCGAGGGTCCGCCCGGCAGCGACGAGGTGGACGAGCGCTCGATCACCGACCTGGTCGACCAGCCGGCGAAGGTCATGCGCATCGGCAGCATGATCAAGCAGCTGCTCGAGGAGGTGCGCGCCTCCGAGCTGGACGAGGCCAGCCGGGTGCGGCTGAAGGAGATCCACACCCGCTCGATCAAGGAGCTCGAGGAGGGCCTGGCGCCCGAGCTGGTCGACGAGCTGGAGCGGCTGTCGCTGCCGTTCACCGACGAGTCGATCCCCTCCGAGAGCGAGCTGCGGGTCGCGCAGGCCCAGCTGGTCGGCTGGCTGGAGGGGCTGTTCCACGGCATCCAGACCGCGCTGTTCGCCCAGCAGATGGCCGCGCGGGCCCAGTTCGAGGAGATGCGCCGGCGCGCGCTGCCCGGCGGCTTCACGGTCCCGGGCATGGCCGGCAACGAGAACCTCGACCCGCCGCAGGCGTCGCCGACCCAGACCGGCCAGTACCTCTAGCTGGGCCGCGTCGTTGGGCTCGTTCCCGGTCGCCCCGCTCGTGCCCGCCGCCCCGCCAGTTCCATGATCGTGAGGGGGAAACGCAGTCCAGAGGTGACGTTTCCCCTCACGATCATGAAAGGTAGCCGGCCAGCAGACCGCGGGTGTGGACGACCAGAGCGGCCGCCCCCGGCACGCCCGGCACGCTGGTCCGGGTGCGCCACGACGACATCACCTGGACCGACGACCTGTCGACGGTGGACCGGCTCGTCCGGAGCGGGCTCAACCGCCGCACCGTGCGGGCGCGCATCAAGGCGGGGACCTGGCTCGAACCGTTCCCCGGCGTCGTCTGTCGGACGACGGGTCAGCTGACCAGCTCGCAGGCCTTCACCGGCGCCGTTCTCTACGCCGGTCCCGGCGGGACGCTGAGCTGCGCGAAGCGCGGGTTCCTTCTGGGGCTTCGGGTCGAGGGACCTGCCGGTGCACGTCACCGTCGGCCATGGCATCCACCGCCGGTCCACCGACCTGGTCGTGGTGCACCAGTCGCGGCGGCCCTTCGTGCCGAGGCTGGTCGAGGACTGGCTGGTGACACCACCCGCGCGCACCGCGGTCGACATCGCGCTGGAGGCCAGGACCCTCGACGCCGCCCGGGCGGTGCTGGGTCGGGCGGTGCAGACCCGACGGGTCAATGTCCTGGACCTGTCCGACGAGCTCGACCTCGCTCCGAGCCGTGGCTCGCGGTTCCCGCGCCAGGCCATGGCCGAGATCGGCGCCGGTGCGCACGGGGCCGCGGAAGCCCGGCTCGTCAGCCTCGTCGCGCGCTCACGGTTGCCGCCGGCCGAGTACAACGCGGCCGTGCAGACGGCAGCGGGCACCCGCTACGTCGACGCACTCTGGCGCGCTCTCGCGAAGGGTGTGGAGGTCGACGGCCGGGCCTTCCACCTCGATGCCGCGTCGTGGGCCGCCGATCTCGCCCGGCAGAACGCGATCCAGAGCGCGGGGATCGTGCTGCTGCGCATCCCCGCCCGTCGGCTGTGGACCGAGCCGGACGCCGTTCTCGCCGAGATCGCTGCCTTCCTCGGCCACTGAGTCCGATCCATGATCGTGAGGGGGAATGTCACCTCTCGACTGCGCTTTCCCCTCACGATCACGGGCGCCGAGGTCAGAGGTCGTCAGAGGTCGAAGAGGCGCTCGAGCTCGCGGGCGACGCCGTCCGCCTCGGGTGGGCCGACCGTCCGGCCGACCGCCGCCAGCACGTCCGGGTGGCCGCCCTCGACGGCGTACGGCTGGCCGGCCCAGGCCAGCATGGCCAGGTCGTTGGGCATGTCGCCGAACGCCACCACGTCCGCGGCGTCCACCCCCCGCCGTTCGGCGAACCGGGCCAGCGCGGTGGCCTTCGACACCCCGGCAGCCGACATCTCCAGCAGCGCGGTGGTCGACGAGTGCGTCAACGTCAGCCGGTCGCCGAGCACCTCCTGCGCCGCGGCGAGCAGCGCGTCGGGCTCCATGGACTCGTGCCGGGCCAGCAGCTTGAGGGCCGGCTGCGAGTACAGCGACTCGATCGGCGCGATGGCCCGCTCGAGCCCGGCGTCGAAGCGCGCGACGTACGTCGGCTCGTGGCCGAACCCGTCGAGCGACTCGACGGCGAACGCGATGTCCGGGATCGCGGCCCGCAGCCGGCGCGCGGCGTCCAGCCCGACCTCCACCGGGATCGGGTCGTGCTCGACGACGCGCTCGGCGCTCAGGTCGTAGAGCACGGCACCGTTGGCGCAGATCGCCAGGCCGGTGTGCCCGGTGCGGGCGGCCACCTCGGACATCCAGCGGGCCGGCCGGCCGGTCACGAACACCACCGGGACCCCGAGCTCGCCGACCGCCTTCAGGGTCGCGACGGTCCGGTCGCTCACCTGGCCGTCCCAGCCGACGATGGTGCCGTCGAGGTCGGTGGCGACGAGCCGCGGACGGCGGGCCGGGCTCACGGCTCCACCGAGCCGCGGACGGCGGGCCGGGCTCACGGCTCCACCGGGCCCGCGGTCGACAGCCTGGCCCGCCAGCCGCCCCAGGCGAACAGCCCCAGCGGGATCGGCAGCCAGAACGACGCGAGCCGGTAGAGCAGGGTCGCCGCCACGGCCTGCTCGGCGGTGGCACCGGCGAGCACGAGCAGCGAGGTCAGGCCGGCCTCGACGAACCCCAGACCGCCCGGCGTGATCGGCACCAGCGCGAGGGCCAGCGACACGACGTACGCGAGCAGCACCAGGAACGGGTCGGCCTTGGCCCCCACGGCCAGCAGCGAGGTGATGAGGGCCGCCACGTCGAACATCCGGTTGCCGGCCGCTGCCGACAGGCTGCGGATCCAGCGGCCCTCGAACGCCGACCGGATCTGGTCGCGCTCGACGATCAGCCGCCGGGTCAGCACGTCGGGCTTGCGCTTGCGGGACACCTTGCAGACCACCCAGGCCGCGGCGCGGGCCAGCGCGTACGCCGTCCGGTCGGACCACAGCACCGCGGCCCCCAGGCCGACGAGGACCGCCGCGAGGACGAGCGACACCAGCAGCCCGGCCTCCAGCGGCTTCGGGACGGCCAGCCCGAAGACCATCGCCGGGATGACGATGACGGGCAGCGCGAAGAGCATGCCGGTGGTGAGCAGGCCGGTGGCGGACAGCACCGCACCGACCGCGGGGACCGGGTAGCCGGACCGCACCAGGACACCGCCCTGCACCACCCCGCCGGCCGCGGCGCCCCCGGGCACGACCCGGCTGGCGGCGTTCCCCGCGAGCTGCGACACGGCGACCACGAACCACTTCTTGGTGCGCAGGGCGATCCGCAGCAGCGCCCACAGCGAGACGAAGCTGAGCAGCTCGGCGACGGCCACCGTGAGGAACCAGACCGGTGAGATCTTGCTGAGGCTGGGCAGGCCGTCGAGCAGCCCGAGCAGGCTGGGGAACACGATGTACAGCGCGACGCCGGTGACCGCCAGGCCGGCGCCGCGCGTGAGCAGCCGACGACCCCGCCGTCCCGTGCGCGGCTGCTCGGTCACCCCTGCAGGATCTCAGCCACCAGGCCGCGCACCTCGGCAGGTGCGAAACCGAGCGTGGCGTCGCCGACCGAGAGCTCGACGACCTGGACGCCGGGCTGGTCGGAGCCGAAGACGCTGCGCCAGGTCCAGATGCCCTGCTCGGCCGCGACCCGGCGGATCCCCGCGAGCAGGGTCTCGCGCGCGCGCCTCCAGGTAGAGGTGGAACATCTGGGTCTGCGGCGGCTCGGGCACGACGTGCACCCCGTCGAGGGTCGCGAGCTCGGCCGCGACCGCCTTCGCGTGCTCGACGTACGCCGGCATCCGCGGCGCCCGAAGGCGCAGCCCGGCCAGCCCGGCCGCGGCGTACGGCCAGAGCCCGAACAGCGTCCCGCCGTGCCGGTGCCGCCACTCGCGCGCCTCGGCCACCAGCTGCTCCTCGCCGGCGAGCACGCAGCCGGCGACCCCGCCGAGTCCCTTGTAGAGCGAGACGTAGACGCTGTCGAACAGGCCCGCGACCTCGGCCGCCGAGCGCGCGTAGAACGGCAGCGCCTCGAGCAGCCGGGCGCCGTCGAGGTGCAGCGCCGTGCCGTGCGAGCGCGCCAGGGCGGTCTGGGCGACCAGGTCGTCCCACTCCGGCAGCCGGCCGCCGATCTCGCGCTGCGGCAGCTCGAGCAGCAGCACCGCGGCGTACTCCGCGACCGACTCGAGGTCGTCGAGGGTGATCAGCTCCCGCGGGTCGCCGACCGGACGCGGGTGCAGGTGGTGCAGCCGCTCGACCGCCTGGTCCTCGTGCTGCGCGAGGTGGCAGGTGGGGTGCCACAGGACGGTACGGCGGCCGGTGCGCTCGGCGTGCACCCGCAGCGCGATCTGCTGGGCCATCGTGCCGCTCGGCATCAGCACCGCCGCCGGCTTGCCGAGCAGGGCGGCGACCTCGGTCTCGAGCTCGGTGACCACTCCGCCCTCGCCGTAGGTGTCGGGCTCGACGGTGCCGAGCACCTCCGCGACCTCGGCCACCACCGCGGCCGGCGGCCGGTCGCCGTGCATCAGCAGGAACCGGCTGCAGGACGCCCTGAGCTCGTCGTCGGTGGGACCGGCGTCGGCGTCGGGACCGGTATCGGCCGGCTCCGGCTTCTGGGGACCCTCGCTCACGTGGTGACCGGCTCGAGGACCTCGCGGCCACCGAGGTACGGCCGCAGCGCCACCGGCACCCGGACCGAGCCGTCGGCCTGCTGGTGGTTCTCCAGGATGGCGACGATCCAGCGGGTGGTGGCCAGGGTGCCGTTCAGCGTGGCGAGCGGCCGGGTGCCGTCGGCGTCCCGCATCCGGATCCGCAGCCGCCGGGCCTGGAAGGTCGTGCAGTTCGACGTCGAGGTCAGCTCGCGGTAGCGGCCCTGCGTCGGCACCCACGCCTCGCAGTCGTACTTCCGGGCCGCCGAGCCGCCGAGGTCGCCCGCCGCCACGTCGATCACCCGGTAGGGCAGCTCGACCTTCGCGAGCATCTCCTGCTCCCAGCCGAGCAGCCGCCGGTGCTCCTTGGCGGCGTCCTCCGGCCGGACGAAGCAGAACATCTCGATCTTGTCGAACTGGTGCACCCGCAGGATGCCGCGGGTGTCCTTGCCGTAGGACCCGGCCTCCTTGCGGAAGCAGGTCGACCACCCGGCGTACCGCAGCGGCAGCCGGTCGGCGTCGATCACCTCGTCCATGTGGAACGCCGCGAGCGGCACCTCCGAGGTGCCCACCAGGTAGAGGTCCTCCTCGGGCAGGTGGTAGACGTTCTCGGCCGCCTGGGCGAGGAAGCCGGTGCCCTCCATGGCGTCCGGCTTGACGAGCACGGGCGGTACGACGGGCACGAACCCGGCCTCGGCCGCCTGGGCCATCGCGAGGTTGAGCATCGCGAGCTGCAGCTGGGCGCCGACGCCGGTCAGGTAGTAGAACCGGGCGCCGCTGACCTTGGCGCCGCGCTCGGTGTCGATCGCGCCCAGCCGCTGGCCGAGCTCGAGGTGGTCGAGCGGCTCGAAGTCGAGCTGCGGCACCTGCCCCACGTGCTCGAGCACCACGTAGTCGTCCTCGCCACCGGCCGGGACCCCGGGCTCGGTGACGTTCGAGAGCTGCCGCAGCAGGGCGTCGTACGTCGCCGCCGCCTCGGTCTGAGCGGCCTCGGCGGTCTTGACCTCGGCCGACAGGTCCTTCGTGCGGGCGAGCAGCGCGGCCTTGGCGTCGCCCTGCGCCTGGGCGACCTGGCGTCCGAGCTCCTTCTGCTCGGCGCGGGCCCGCTCGTAGCCGACGATCGCGGCCCGGCGTCGCTCGTCGGCGGCCAGCACCTCGTCGACGAGACCGGGGTCCTCCAGCCGGGCGCGCTGGGAGGCGCGGACGGCCTCGGGGTCGTCGCGGATCAGCTTCAGGTCCAGCACCCTGCGAGGGTATCCAGCCGAGCACGGCGCGCGGCAGCCGTTATACGTCCACCTCGTCGGTCTCGCCGCGTGCCCCCGGTGGCGCGGCCGAACAAGATCGTTCGCGACGTTCGCGGGCAACACGCCGCGCGTGTTGCCGCGAAACGTCGCGAACGATCTTGTGCCGGCGGCGGGAGGGCGGCGCCGGATGCGGACATAGCGGGACGTTGCGGTCGGCGTGGCTCCGGGGGAGTGCCCGGGGTGCGAACGGGGTACGACGCCGCCGTGCGCAACGTGCTGCATCGGCCCGCGGAGCAGCGCAGCCCTGCCCGCGAGCCGAAGCGCGGGCTGGTCGGCCGCCTCGTGCTCGGCGGGGCCGTGGCGGCACTGATCGCCGTACCGTTCCTGATGCTCATGCTCCTGGTGGAGTCGGAGTGGGAGCCGCTGGAGCGGGTCGACCGGTCGGTCGCCGACTCGCTGAACTCGTTGGCGCGTGGGGATTCGGCCCTCGTCCGGGCCCTGGACCTCGGCTCGGTCGCGCTCGGCCCGTGGGTCTTCCGGCTGGCGGTGGTCGCGGTCGCGGTGTGGCTGTGGCTGCGGCACGCCCGCCGGCTGGCCATCTGGGCCGTCGTGACGATGGTCGTCGGCGGCGTGCTCGGCGTCGTGCTCAAGCTGCTCGTCGACCGGGCCCGGCCGGCGTTCCCCGAGCCGGTCGCCCACGCGAGCGGCTACAGCTTCCCGAGCGGGCACGCGCTGAACTCGATGCTCGGCGTCGGCGTGCTCATCCTGATCTTCCTGCCCGTGCTGTCCCGCGCCGGCCGGGTGGTCGCCTACGCGCTCGGCGCCGCGGTGGTGCTGCTCACCGGGTTCGACCGGGTGGCGCTCGGGGTGCACTTCGTCAGCGACGTCGTCGCCGGCTGGGTGGTCGCGATCGCCGTCCTCGCGAGCACCGCCGCCGCGTTCGAGATCTGGCGCCGCGAGACCGGGCACCGGCCGTCCACCGTCGCCCAGGGCGTCGACCCGGAGGCGGCCGACGAGATGAGCGTGCGATGACCTGGCCCCGAGGTCGGCCGCCCGACTCGACCTGAGCCCTGCTGCCCGCCCCGGCCCGAGCCGGCTGCCCGGCAGCCACGCCGACCGCTTTCTGAGCACGTCCCGTCTTCCACCCCGCACTCCTGCCAGAGTTGCCGCGTCCGTCCGACGCGGTGACGAGAGAGAGGTCCGTCAGATGACTGCCCGCGTCGCCCGCTCAGCCGGGATCATCCTCGCGCTGCTCGCGCTGGACTACCTGCTCCTGGTGGGCATCGGCCTGCTGCTCACGAAGGTCCTCGAGAAGTCCTCGCTCATCCACAAGGAGGACGCGATCAACCGGGGCCTGGCCGACGGCCGGACTCCCCGGATGAACGACGTCACCTACCTCCTCTCCGGGCTGGGCAACACCGGCGCGATCATCGGGGCGCTGATCGTCGTGGCCGTCTCGCTCGTCATCGCGATGAAGAGGTGGGCACCGTCGATCTTCCTGGTGGTGGCGGTGTCGGGGCAGGCGCTGGTGTTCCTGCTCGTCACCCTGACGATCAGCCGGCAGCGCCCGGACGTGAAGCGGCTCGACGCCTCGCCGCCGACCTCGAGCTTCCCCAGCGGGCACACCGGCGCCGCCACCGCGCTGTTCATCGGCAGTGCCTGTCTCGTGCTGTGGTACGTGCAGCGCACCTGGGTGAAGGTCGTCGGGATGACGCTGCTCATCGCCGTGCCGCTGCTGGTCGCCTACGGCCGGCTGTACCGCGGGATGCACCACCCGACCGACGTCCTGGCCGCCTACCTCAACGGCGGCATCTGCGTCGCGATCGCGGCGGGAGTGATCCTCGCCCGAGGTCCCCTGCACCGGTTCGCCCAGGGTGGTGGTGTCGAACACGACCCTCAGCGGGCCCCCGTGACGACGGGGGCGAGGTGAGACAGGCAGCGGTCGTCTACAACCCCACCAAGGTCCCCGATCTGCCAGGGCTGCAGAAGCGGGTCGAGACCTTCATGTCCCGGCAGGGCTGGGAGCCGCCGGTCTGGCTGGAGACCACCCAGGACGACCCCGGCACCGGCATGTGCCGCGATGCCGTCGACAAGGGCTGCGACGTGGTCTTCGTCTGCGGCGGCGACGGCACCGTGATGGCCTCGGCGACCGCGCTGGCCGGAGGTGACGTGCCGCTGGCGATCCTGCCGGCCGGCACCGGCAACCTGCTGGCGCGCAACCTCGACCTGCCGATCAACGACGAGGCCGCCTGCCTGCGCATCGGCGTCGCCGGACGCTCCCGGGCCATCGACGTCGGCGCCGTCGAGGACCGCAAGTTCGCGGTGATGGCGGGCCTGGGCTTCGACGCCGCGATCATGCGGGACGCACCCGAGGGGCTCAAGAAGCGGGTCGGCTGGCCGGCGTACGTCGTGTCGGCGGCGAAGCACCTGCGCGGCCGCGGCATCCGGGTCACCCTCACTCTGGACGAGGGCGAGCCGATCCACCGCCGGGTGCGCACCGTCGTCGTCGGCAACGTCGGCAAGCTGCAGGGCAACATCCCGCTGCTGCCCGACGCACAGCCGGACGACGGCGTCCTCGACGTCGTCGTGATCGCGACGCGCAACCTGCTCGACTGGGCCCGGGTCACCGGCCGGGTGCTGCGGCGGGCCGACGTGCCCGACCGGCGGATGGAACGGTTCACCGGGCAGCACGTGCTCATCGAGTGCAGCCACTCGCAGCCGCGCCAGCTCGACGGCGACGTGATCGAGAGCAGCCGGACCATGGACATCCGCATCGAGCCCGGTGCGCTGCTCGTGCAGGTCGCCTGATGTCGTCGGTGACCCGGGTGCCGCAGACCCGCACGATGGACGGCGAGGAGCTCTCCGCCGACGACGCCCGCACGACGTTGCGGCACTACGGCAGCCTCAAGCTGGTGAAGGACGCCTTCGTCCGGTTCCGGTACGGCGACGGCTTCAGCCACTCCCGTGCCCTGGCCCTGCAGCTGGTGCTCTCGCTGATCCCGCTGGGCATCGCGTTCATCGGGCTGTCCAGCACGGTCAAGGCCGAACAGGTCGGGCTCGTGCTGCGCGAGGTGCTGCTGCGCATCACGCCCGGCAGCACCGACGCCCTGGTGAAGGAGACCCTGAAGCAGGGCCACGAACAGGCGGGCTCGGGCGGCAAGGTCGCGCTCTGGGTCGGCCTCGCGGTGGCGATGGTCGCGCTCACGACGGCGATGGGCCAGATCGAGCGCGGCGCCAACCGCATCTACGGCATCCAGCGCGACCGCCCGGCGGCCGCGAAGTACCTGCACGCGGTGGTCATGGCGTGCACCGCGGGCCTGCTGTCGCTGATCGGGTTCCTCGTCGTGGTCGCCGGCAAGACGGCCGGCCAGGTGCTCGCACGGACCTACGACTGGGACGACCACCAGCTGCTGATCTGGAACCTGGCGCGCTACCCGGTCGGGATCCTGCTGGCGCTGGGCGCGTTCACGCTGCTGATCGAGCGCTCGCCCCGGCGCCGGCAGCCCGGCTGGTCCTGGATCGCGATCGGCGCCGGCGTGTCTCTGACGCTGTGGGTGTTCTTCACCTACGCGCTGTCGCTGTACGTGCAGACGAGCGGGTCGCTTCGGCTCGACGTACGGTCCGCTCACCGGGATCATGGCGCTGCTGATCTGGGCCTACCTGACCTCGATCGCGCTGTTCCTGGGGATCGCGTTCTGCGCGCAGCTGGAGGCCGTGCGGGCCGGCGTGCGCGACGCGGAGGTCGGCGACCCCGAGGCCAACCGCCCGAGGGAGGCCGTCGTCGCGGGGGTGTGAGGTGCTGCCGGTGCCGTTCTCGGCTGCGGTGCTCGCTGCGTTCTCGGCGCGGTTCTCGGCGCAACGGATACCTGAACGGGCGGAAATGTGACCGCCCAGGTATCCGATGCCGGCGGAACGGCGGTTTCGGAGCCGCTCGGCGCGTTTCTCGCCGCAACGGATACCTGAAGGGGCGGAAAGGCTGACCGCCCAGGTATCCGATGCCGGGGTAACGACGGTTTCGGCGTCCCCCGGCGCGGTTCTCGGCACAACGGATACCTGAACGGGCGGAAAAGTGACCGCCCAGGTATCCGATGCGAGCGGAACGGCGCTCGGCGCGACCGGCAGCCGCCCCGGCAGGCCGAGCCCTCGAGCTAGAGGCGCGGGTTGCGGATCCGGCCGAGCCAGGCGGCGGCATCGCGGTAGATCGCGTCCTTCTCGGCGGCGTCCCGCGCGGCGGCCTCGGCCGCCTCACCGTGGTCGGCACGCGGGTAGGAGCCGAGGAAGCGTACGTCGGGGCACACCCGGCGCAGCCCGGACAGCGCCTCGCCCACCCGGGCGTCGTCGACGTGGCCCTCGCAGTCGATCGAGAAGCAGTACCGGCCGAGCTTCTCGCCCGTCGGCCGGGACTCGATGCGGGTGAGGTTCACCCCGCGGACCGCCATCTCGGTCAGCACCTCGAGCAGGGCCCCGGGGTGGTCGTCGGAGATGAACGCGACCAGCGAGGTCTTGTCGTGCCCGCTGGGCAGCGGCGGCTCGCCCGGCCGGCTGACGAGGACGAACCTGGTGACCGCGTCGGGGTTGTCCTCGATGTCGCCCGCCAGCACCTCGAGCCGGTAGTGCTCGGCCGCGATGGGCGCAGCGATCGCCGCGTCGTGCCCAGCACTGCCGTCGGCAAGGGTGGCCGCCGCGGCCGCCGTCGACAGCGCAGGGACCACGACGGCGTCCGGCAGCACGGTGGCGAGCCAGCGCCGGCACTGGGCCGCGGCGTGCGGGTGGGTCGCCACCCGGCGTACGGCGTGCAGGCCGGTGCCCGGCTTCACCATCAGCGCGAACGAGACCGGCAGCAGCACCTCGCGGGTCACCATCAGCGGCTCCCCGAGAGCGAGCTCGTCGAGAGTCGCCGACACCGAACCCTCGACCGAGTTCTCGATCGGCACGAGCGCGTGGTCGGCCTCGCCCTGGCGGACTGCCTCGAGCGCGGCCGCGACGCTCGCCTGCGGCTGCAGCTCGCCCCTGGACGCCGCGGGGATGCTGCGCAGCGCGGCCTCGGCGAACGTCCCGGCCGGACCGAGGTAGGCGTAGCGGGCGGGCGGCACTCCAGGCATGCGCCGAACCCTAGCCGCCGGAAGCGCCGACGCCGGTTCAGTGCCGCCGCGCGGTCTCGATCGCTTCCTTCTCCTCGGGCGACAGGCTGTGGTCGCTCTGGAAGCCGACGAGCGCCTTGGCATAGGTGCGCGTCTCGGACCGGCCGTTGATCGAGGACAGCACCAGGCCGTCGCCGCTGTCGTCGTACAGCGCGGCGGAGAAGGACAGCCGGCCGCCCATGTCGGCGAACGCGTCGTAGCGGACGACGGCGACGTGGCGCATCGCGCGCGGGTCGATGCCGCCCTCGGTCGTGACCCGGGACGGCGCCGCGAGGCGTTTCACCCGGCGGCTCAGCGCGCGCAGCCGGGCCAGCACGAAGACCAGGATCAGCAGCGACAACGCGGCGGCGACAGCGGCACCGAGGGCGACCGCCTCGTAGGTCTCGAGCTGCCAGGAGGGCACGGACGTCCTTCGCGCGAGGGGGCAGGGCCGCGTGCAGGCTACCCGCACTAGCCTCTCCGCCATGGACCGTGCGGAGCTCGAGTCGCTGCTGCGCGGGGTGGCAGCCGGCGGGGTCGACGTCGACACCGCGCTGGCCCGGCTGGCCGAGGGTCCGATGGCCGGGGCGCACGACCTCGGCTTCGCCCGGGTCGACACCCACCGTGGCGTCCGCACCGGGGACCCCGAGGTGGTCTACGCCGCCGGCAAGTCGCCGGAGCAGACGGTCGAGATCCTGCGCGCGCTCGTCGGCCAGCCGGGCAGCCGGCCTGCGGTCGCCACCCGGGCCAACGAGGCGACCCGCGCCGCCGTCAGCGCGGCCTTCCCCGGCGCGCTGGTGGACGACGGCGCGAGCGCGGTGGCGATCGGCGAGCTGCCGGCGCCGCGCGGCACGGTGTGCGTGGTCGCCGCGGGCACCTCCGACGGGCCGGTCGCGGCCGAGGCGGCCTTCGTCGCGCGGGCCTTCGGCGCCGGGGTGCGCCGGGTCGACGACGTCGGCGTCGCCGGCCTGCACCGGCTGCTGTCGGTGCGCGCGGAGCTCGACTCGGCCGACTGCCTCGTCGTCGTCGCCGGCATGGAAGGTGCGCTGCCGAGCGTCGTCGGCGGGCTGACCGGCGTACCGCTCGTCGCGGTGCCGACGTCGGTCGGCTACGGGACGTCGTACGGCGGGCTGGCCGCGCTGCTCGCGATGCTGAACTCGTGCGCGCCCGGCGTCGCGGTGTGCAACATCGACAACGGGTTCGGCGCCGGCGTCTTCGCGGCGCGGGTGGCCCGGCGCGCCGGCGGCGGCGGCGAAGGCCGAGGCGTGACGGTCGCCTGGGTCGACGCCTCGGCCGGCGCCAGCGGCGACATGCTGCTCGGGGCGCTCGTCGGGGCAGGGGCTGACCTGTCAGTGCGTGCAGGCGGCGGTCGACGCGCTCGGCACCGAGCCGGTGCGGCTGGTACGTCGCGAGGTGACCCGCGCCGGGCTGGCCGCGACCAAGGTCGATGTCGAGGCGCCGCCGAGCGACCAGCGGCGGACGTGGCGCGACATCCGGGTGCTGCTCGGAGGGCGCACCGCTCGACGCCGCCGTGCGCGACCGCGCGCTGGACGTCTTCGCCCGGCTGGCCCGGGCCGAGGGTGCGGCCCACGGCGTCGACCCGGACGACGTGCACTTCCACGAGGTCGGCGCGCTCGACTCGCTGGCCGACGTCGTCGGCGTGTGTGCGGCGTGGCACGCGCTGGGTGTCGACGAGGTGCACTGCACCGCGGTCGCCCTCGGACAGGGCTCGGTGCAGGCTGCGCACGGCGTCCTGCCGGTGCCCGGGCCGGCGGTGCTGGCGGTGCTCGCGGAGGCGGGGGCGCCGGTCGGGTCCGGCGGCGTCGAGGGTGAGGCGTGCACGCCCACCGGGGCGGCCCTGCTGGCGGCGGTGGTGACCACCTGGGGTGGGTTGCCGGCGATGCAGGTCCGGGCGAGCGGCACCGGAGCCGGCGGTCGCGACCCGGCGGGCCGGCCGAACGTGCTGCGGGTCGTGCTCGGCGCGCCGGTGCCCGGCGACGGCAGGGAGGACGCCGTCGTGCTCGAGGCGAACGTCGACGACCTCGACCCGCGGGTCTGGCCGGGCGTGCTCGCCGCCCTGCTCGCCGCAGGAGCCTCCGACGCCTGGCTGACGCCGATCCTGATGAAGAAGGGCCGGCCGGCGCACACCCTGTCGGCCCTGGTGGCGCCGGCGTCGGCCGAGGCCGTCCGCCGGCTGATGTTCACCGAGAGCTCCACCATCGGCGTACGCGAGCACCGGGTGGGCAAGCATGCCCTGGACCGCGAGACCCGGACGGTCGCGGTCGGCGGGGTCGAGATCCGGGTGAAGGTCGCCCGGCTGGACGGAGAGGTCGTCAACGTGTCGCCCGAGTACGACGACGTCGCCGCCGCCGCGCGGGCGCTCGACCGGCCGGTCAAGGCCGTGCTGGCCGCTGCCGTGGCCGCCGCGCACGAGGGGCGCTGAGTGGACCTCGCCGTCGCCGCGACCGCCTTCATCCTGATCTTCCCGGTCGAGCTGCCCGACAAGACCTTCGTGGCGACCCTCGTGCTCGCCACCCGCTACCAGCCGCTCCCGGTCTGGCTGGGGGTGTCGGCCGCCTTCCTGGTGCAGTGCATCGTCGCGGTGACCGCCGGCGGGCTGATCTCGCTGCTGCCGGAGTCGCTGGTGGCCGCCGCCGCCGGCGTGCTGTTCCTCGTCGGCGCGGTGCTGCTCTGGCGCGGGGCGTGCCGACGCGGACGAGATCGAGCGGGAGGAAGAGGCGGAGTTCGAGGCGCAGACCACCCAGGAGGTGCACGGCTTCAAGGCGGCCTCGGCAGCGTTCGGCGTGCTGTTCCTGGCCGAGTGGGGCGACCTGTCACAGCTGCTGACGGTCGGCCTGGTGGCCCGCTACCACGACCCGGTCAGCGTGTTCGTCGGCTCGTGGACCGCGCTGGTCGTCGTGGCCGGCCTTGCCGTGCTGCTCGGCCGGACGCTGCTGAAGTTCGTCCGGCTGTCGACGATCCGCCGGGTCGGCGCCGGTCTCTGCTTCGTGCTCGCGCTCGTCGCGGCGTACGACGTCATCCGCACCCTGGTGGGCTGACGCGCGTCGCCGAGTCGACCACGTTGGGTAGGCCGGGGCAGGCGGCAACAGGCGCCGGAGCCTGTTGTCGCCTGCCAGCGCCTACCCCACGTGGTCGACTCCGGGTCAGAGGGTCGAGCGCTCGGTCATCGTGAAGCGCAGCTTGGCCATCATGTTCTCGACCTCGGGGCTGAGGCCGCTCTCGTCGAACAGCTCGTGGGCGCGGGCGGCGATGCCCTCCGGCGTCCAGCGGGTGTCGTGGTTCTGGATCACCGCCACGGACGTGAACGGCTGGTAGAGCTCGACCGAGTCGCCCTGCACGCCGAAGACCTTGCCGCTGATCGAGCCGGCTGCGTCGCTGCACAGGTAGGCGACCAGCGGCGCGACGTTGTCCGGGTGCCAGAAGTCGAACGCCTCCCCCTCGTCGGACGCCGACAGGTCCTTGAACTGGCCGTAGGCGCTCTCGGTCATCCGGGTGCGGGCCGCAGGGGCGATCGCGTTGCACCGCACGCCGTACCGCGCCATCTCCATCGCGGTGATCGTCGAGAACGCCGCGATGCCCGCCTTGGCGGCGCCGTAGTTGGCCTGCCCGAAGTTGCCGAGGATGCCGGACGTCGACGCGGTGCAGACGATGCGCCCGCCGGTGCCGGCGTCCTTCCAGTAGGCGCAGGCGTGGTGGGTCGGCAGGAAGTGGCCGCGCAGGTGCACCTTGATGACGGCGTCCCACTCCTCCGGCGACATCTTGGCGATGGTGCGGTCGCGCAGGATGCCGGCGTTGTTGACCAGCGCGTCCAGCCGGCCCCAGGTGTCGACGGCGCGGGCGACCAGGCCGCGGGCGGTGTCGTCCTCGGAGCAGTCGCCGGTGTCGAGCACCGCCTCGCCGCCGGCGGCAGTGATCTCGTCGACCACCGACTGCCCGACCTCGGCGTCGAGCTCGTTGACCACCACCCGGGCGCCCTCGCGGGCGAGCTCGAGCGCCTCACCGCGGCCGATGCCGCGCCCCGCGCCGGTGACGATCGCGACCCTGCCGTCCAGAAGACCCATGCTCGCGACCCTATGCGGCGCCGGTGCGACGCTCCCACTCGACCCGGCGGGTCAGGTGCCGGTAGCCGAGCCCCCGGTTCACCGCCAGCATCGGGGCGTTGCGCTCGTCGTTGTCGGTGATCGCCGACGTCACGCCCATCGCGGCGGCCCGGGCCAGGCTGTGCGTCTTGAGCAGCCGGGCCAGACCCCGGCCGCGGTAGGTGGCCCGGACGCCGGTGAGGTTGTTCTGCGCCCGCCCGGTGGGGCGGTCGACCCGCAGCATCGTGAGACCGGCCAGGTCTCCGTCGACGTACGCCGCGAGGCTGGCCTCGTCGTCGGCGAGGACGGTGTGCCAGAACCGCCTGGCCCACTTTTCGAAGGTCATGCCGTCGAAGTCCTCGCCGCCGGGGATGTCGTGCGCGACCTCGAGGTCGAGCTGCCACAGCGGCGTCGGGTCGTCGAGCTCGCCGAACGGCACCAGCGTCACGCCCTCGGGCACCGGCAGCGGCTCGATGGTCCGCGGATCGACTGCCGAGGTGCTCGCCGCCGACCGCTCGACGAACCCGAGGCCCGCGGCGAAGGCAGCCGGGGCCGGGTCGTCGATCGCGGAGCCGTGCACCGTGGTCAGGCCGTGCGCGTCGACGTGCTGCAGCGCCTGGGTGGCCAGCGCCGAGCCGACTCCCTGCCGGCGGTGCTCCTCGTCGACCAGCACGTCGACCATGCCGATCGTCGGGTCGGACTGGTGCCAGGCCCGCATCGCGACCGCCCAGCCCGCGGCGACGCCGTCCCGCTCGGCGAGGAACATCCGCAGCAGCGCGTTCTCCGGCGCGTCGGACAGCCACAGCCGCATCCCGTCCAGGCTGACGATGATGTCGGGGTTGGCCTGCGCGCGCAGCCGCACGGCGGTCGGCAGGTCCGCATCGGTGGCGGGGCGTACGACGACGGGGCTGGGCACCCGCTGCACGCTAGCCCGCCCGGAGGCCGGCGTCGTCCGAGTTCTCGGGCGGTCAGCCCACCCGGCGCAGCCGCGTCGTGAGGTCCAGCGTGCCGGCGAGCGCGCCGCGCAGCACGACCAGCGTGTGCGAGGCAGCCTGCTCGACGACGTCCGGCGCGTCGACGTACGGCGGTGTCGGCGCCGCGTCCGACCAGGTCATCGACATCCCGGCCGGCGGCACCAGCTCCCACACCGAGCCGTCGGCCAGCGTGAACCGCAGCGCTCCACCGGCCTGCTCGGCAACCGCTGCCGGCGGTGCCGCGAGCAGGAACGACGCCGACAGCGGGAGCGCCGCCCGCCCGCCGCCGGTCACCGTGTCGTGCACGGCCACCGTGCCGTCGCCCGACGACGACCCGGCGCTGCCAGCTCGCCACTCCCGGCAGGGCCGTGCTCGAGGTCATCAGCAGGTCGGCCCCGTCGACGGCCACCGCGCCGGAACCGGTGCGCTCCTGCAGCACGGTGCCGTCCGGCTGGGCGATGCCGAGCGTGCTGTGCGCCTTGGTCGACGCCCGCCACACCGGGCCGCCCTGGAAGCCGTAGCTGCGCTGCCCCAGGTCGGCGAGCACGGTCTGCTCGCCCTGCTTGACCACGACGTTGCCGACGTCGGCGTGCGCGTGCGGCGCGTCGTTCGGGACGCCGGTCAGCAGCGCGTAGGTGTCGCCGGCAGTTGCGCACCCGTAGAGCCGGGAGGTCGGTGCGCCACCCGAGGCGAACGCCGGCGCCGGGGCCGCAGCGGTGGCGCCCGCCGGTGCGACCTCGGCCAGCACCAGCTCGGCCAGCGCATCGGGCACCGGCCAGTGCCCGGCGCCCGGCACGGTCAGGCGGTCGACCGCCTGCAGCCCGTCGAGCAGCCCGAGCACGTGCGGGCCGGACCGCGGCGACGCAGCCATCGCGGCCAGGGCGGTGGGCCGGTCGACCCACGGGTAGAGGTCCCAGCCGTCCTGCACGTTCGGGTCGGCCACCTTGCCGCAGTCTCGTTCCACTCGGCGAGCGCGTCCAGGCTCGGCAGCGCGGCGTTCAACGGGCCGACCACGGCCGGGTCGGCACTGTTGGCCGCCACCGTCGCCCGCAGCAGCGCGACGTGCGCGGCGGCGTAGTTCGTGTACATCAGCCCCTCGACGGTCGGGCCGTCGGCGAGCGAGCGCCCCGAGCCGTCCGGCGCGGCGGTGCGCGCCAGGGCGGCGGTGCCGGCGGCGACCGCCGTGCTCGACCAGGCCGGCTCGTCGGGACGCATCGCCAGGCCGGCCAGGACGGCCGCCGTCGCCACCACCGTGGTCTGGTTGCCCGAGCCCTCGCCACGGAGGGCCAGCCCGTTCCCGGTGCCGCAGGCGAACGGCTGCAGCAGCCGGTCGACCAGCGCGGTGCGCACCTCGGCCCGCTCGGCCGGCGTCATCCGGTCCCGGGACCACGCGTAGCCGAGCGCCACCGCGGTCGCGACCTGGGCGGTGTCCAGCGGGTGCCCGGGGTTCCAGTCCGGCCAGCGGCTGGCGCCCACGGTCTGCGCGGCCAGCGCGTCGAGGTAGCGCGGGTCGTGCGTCGTCGCGTAGGCCAGCCCCAGCACGCCGGCGATGCGCCGCAGCGCCACCCCCTCGTCGTACAGGTAGCGGAACGGGTCCCCGCCGTCCGTCGCGCTGGGTCGTACGGCGGGGATGGTGCCCGCGACGACCTGGTCCGCGGCGCTCAGCAGCGGCGCGCGCCAGGGACTGTCGCGGACCGTGACGTGGGCGAGGTCGGCCACCAGGTGCACCCGGGAGAAGTCCGGCGCGGCCGGCGGCCGGGGGCAGGCAGCCACCGTGGCGACGCGGGGCGACCCGGTCGGTGCGTTCGCCGGTGGCGCCGTCACGGCCTGGACGGCGGCCGCCGTGACCACGGTCACCGCGGCAGCGAGGCCGATCAGGGCAGGGCTGCGCATCCGGTCCATTGTCACGGGCCGCTGGGCGGTTCGCGAACCGCGGCTACCATCCGGCCATGGCCGACAGCGCCCCTGCCCCTGCCGCCGCCGCGCCGCACGGCGTCGACAGCGAGGTCGGGCGGCTGCGCACCGTGCTGCTGCACCGGCCGGGCCCGGAGCTGAAGCGGCTCACTCCCCGCAACAACGACAAGCTGCTCTTCGACGGCATCCCGTGGGTGGGGCGCGCCCAGGACGAGCACGACGCGTTCGCCCAGGCGCTGCGCGACCGCGGGGTCGAGGTGCTCTACCTGTCAGACCTGCTCACGACCGCTCTCGAGGCCGAGCAGGCGCGCGCCGACACCATCGCAGCCGTGCTGCGCGACCCGCGGCTCGGCGAGGCGCTGCACACGACGATCGCGGCCTACCTGCGCGGGCTGCACCCGGCCGATCTCGCCACCACCCTGACGGCCGGGCTGGCGCACGAGGAGCTCGCCCCGGTCGGCGGGCCTGGTCTACCGGTTCATGGACCGGCACGACTTCGTCATCGACCCGCTGCCCAACCTGCTGTTCACCCGCGACTCCAGCGTCTGGATCCGCGACCGGGTCGCCGTCACCAGCCTGGCCATGCCGGCCCGGATGCGCGAGAGCACGCTGACCCGGGCGATCTACCAGCACCACCCGCGGTTCGCCGGCACCGAGCTGGTGCACGGCCCGGAGCACGAGCCGGTCGAGGGCGGCGACGTCCTGCTGCTGAGCCCCGGCGTGGTCGCCGTCGGGGTCGGTGAGCGCACGACTCCGGCCGGCGTCGAGCGGCTGGCCCGGCACGATGTTCGACCGAGGGCTGGCCACGACCGTGCTGGCGGTGCCGATCGCGCAGGAACGGGCCACCATGCACCTGGACACCGTCTGCACGATGGTCGACGTCGACGCCGTGGTGATGTACCCGAACATCGCCGACAGCCTCGAGGCGTTCACGGTCGACCGACGGCGGCGAGCTGCACGTGACCGGCCCGGAGCCGTTCCTGGTGGCCGCCGCGAAGGCGATGGGCATCGACATGCTGCGGGTGATCGACACCGGCCTCGACCCGGTCACCGCCGAGCGGGAGCAGTGGGACGACGGCAACAACACCCTCGCGATCGCCCCTCGGCTGACGGTCGCCTACGAGCGCAACGTCGAGACCAACGCCCGGCTCGAGGAGGCCGGCATCGAGGTGGTCCGGATCGCCGGCAGCGAGCTCGGCAGCGGCCGCGGCGGGCCCGCGCTGCATGTCCTGCCCGATCAGCCGGGAGCCGCTGGGCACCTGATCGGCGGCGGCGGCAGCCGCCGACGACGGAATCCGTCGTTCAGGCCCGGACCGCAGGGCGGACATGGAAGGGCCCGAGCGCAACCGACGGGGGATGCAGCAGCGCTCGGGCCTGCCGCAACGATATCCGACGCGAAGGCTCCCGCAAGCCAATCCCGCGGTGCACGCGCACTATTTTCCGCGGTTACTGACTCGCGAGTCAGGAGGAACCTGCGCCAACCACGACAAATGTCAACGCAGCGTGAGCTGGCGACTACGCAGGCCGGA
>CAWBMM010000010.1:0-126886 GCA_963789855.1 uncultured Actinomycetota bacterium | reverse complement strand
AGCCCCCGTTCTCCCGGCCCGCCCATCGCCCTGGAGGGTGGCGGTCATCTGCGAGGACAATCTTGGGAAACCGCGATGTCGTTCCGGGCGAACAAGGGCCAGGCCATGCTCGCACTAAGGCATCGAACGATCAGCTGCAGCCAGTGCTCCGCCCGGGCCGTCCAAGCTCACCGCCAGAGGTGAAGACAGAGCAATGGGCGCCGCGTTCAGTGATCGCTCCATCGGCCGGGCAGTGCCAGCGGCTGTCCAGTCGCGGGTCGTGAGCGACGTCTCAGTCGGGTCATCGCCAGATGAAGGGCACGACTGCCTGGGCCGGAGTCAAGACGAACCGCAGGCAGGTGATGCCCTCTTCCGTCGGTCGAAGCGCGGAATAGGTAGGACCGGTAGTAGCCCGGCGGTTCCGCGCTCGGTCGCCCACGGTTAACACGGTGTGAACATCCGCGTCCGCAGATGTCGCCTGCCCGTACCCCGGGCGTTCACCTCTGCCGCCTACCGTCGGACGCACCATGAACCACGTGCGCACTCGCGTGTTCCCTGCCGACTCAGTGCCCCCTAAGCGGCCTGGGCTCGTTCAGCATGGGGCTCTGCCGTGACTCGCGGGACTATCTTCGCCGCTGGCGGAGTCTTGTGGCGAGGCGATCCAGACTGCCCCGAGCTCGCCCTGGTGCATCGTCCCACGCATGACGACTGGTCCCTGCCCAAGGGGAAGTCGGAGCCTGGCGAACACGTCTTGGTGACTGCCCTTAGGGAGGTCGCCGAGGAAACAGGACACCGGGCGCGAATTGGCCCCAGACTCGCCACAATCCGTTACCCGGCGAGATCGGGCAGACGTGGTGTTGAGAAGGTCGTCAGCTACTGGTCGATGCGCGCGACCGGCGGCTGCTTCGTGCCCAGTCGGGAGGTCGACGAGATCGCCTGGCTGTCGCTGCCCGACGCACGACGCGAGGTGACGTCGGAGTCAGACCGCCGCGTCCTCCGTGCCTTCGCGAAACTTCCGCGCGCAACCGACCCGCTGTTGCTGATTCGAAACGGGGCTACCAGCGACGCGGCGCGGGATGGAGCCAGCGGGCCACCGCAGCGTCTGAATCGCGCCGGTCGGCTCCGAGCGGCCGCGCTCGCGCCCGTACTGGAAGAGCTCAGAGTGAGTGGCCTCCTCAGTGCCGACGTTCCCGCCTGCGTCGACACGCTTAAGCCGGCCGAGACGGCGACCGGACTCACCGTCCACCCCGACCGCCGCCTGGCGCGCGAGGCGTTCGCCGGGATCGACCGCGATACGGCGGACCGGCTCTACCAGGGGGCGTCGCAAAGCGGTGGTCTGGCGGTCTGCGCGCAACGACCCGTGCTGGCCGCGCTGTTCCAGGCTCTCAGCGGAGATGCGATGACCCGACTGGCTCGGGACATGCCGCAAAAGGGCGGCTGGTGGTTGCTGCACTGCGGGCAAGGTCGCGTCATGGCGTACGAAAGCTTCAAGCCGGCGGCGTAGCTGGAGGAACCCGTCGCGATGACCACTCTTCCGCCCGGCGCGGCCGACGGCCGTGACCGGGAATCTTCCGCCGTTGCATTTGCGGGAGCCCATGAGAAGGCGATGTCGTACGCCTCGTGTACTTGCTCGCGTCGCTCACCCACCGAATTGTCATCGGCGTCATTCGGTAGGTACTCGTCACCCGGAACTCATCCCGCGGCCACTGGAAACCTCCCCTACCGACATCGCACTCATTGAGACTCCGACCATGACGCCCTTCGTGGTGACATGGTTCCGATTGCGGCACTCCCGTGGCCGCCGACGCTGCCGGTGTTGGATCTGCAGCAGCTGAGGCGGCGCGGACTTCCAGACGGTGTAGCACCGAATCGGCAAGGCAGCGGCGAATACGAACCCGAACTTCACTCGGGTCACCACCTTCGGCGAGTTCCAGGACCACGGGGTCTGTGTCGACGTCGACCCCAACGCCCGATGATCTTCCAAGTACACCAACACGTCATCGCCGCCAACATCCCGAGCTACCCACCTCCCGCTGACTAACGCGGGACCTCGCGTCTGCACAGCGACCGATCGCGGCCCCGCACCAGCCGAGCGTCCGGCGGTCGGGAGGCGGCACCGGCACGGGGCACTGACGCTCCACCGCCACGGCTCGACGTGCCCAGGACCTCACCGGAGATTTAGACCCTCTGCGGAGGCTCAGGTGGCATCAGCAAGAGGCGACGATCTCACCCGAGTCCCGCTGTTTCCGGCACTCACCGCAGAGGATCGCGACGCCGTCGCCGGTACATTCACCGTCGAGACGTTCCCAGCCGGCAGCACATTGGTCCACGAGGGCCGCGCCGGGTATGCGTTCTACGTGGTGGCCGAGGGCCAGGTGGAGGTGGCCAAGCAGGGCGAGACCGTCCGCCTTCTCGGCCCGGGGGACTTCTTCGGCGAGATCGCGATCATCGGCGAAGGCCGACGGAGCGCCACCGTCACTGCCACGACGCCGGCAGTGGTCTGGACCATGTTCGGAACCGAGTTTCGCGTGCTGCAACAGGCTCGACCTGACGTCGCGGCCGCACTCCTGCGGGCGATGGAGCATCGCCTCGCCCGGGAAACCCGCACGCCATAGGTCATCCTGCGCGGCGACCAGAGCAACTGCCCCGCCCGGTCCGGCGCACGACCGCCGCCATGACGCGTTCATCCGCTGTTCGCTTGCACCGGCCGGGCCAGCGGCGTGATGCTTCACGGTGCCATGACGACTCACGCGACCGTGAACATCACCGCCCGACCGCCGGACCCGCCGGCACCGTTGGACGACCGGCTGCTGCGGCTGTTCGCCGACCCGCTCCGGGCCCGGCTGGTGTCGCTGCTGGCGGTCGAGCAGCTGTGCACCTGCCACCTGGCCGAGGCGACCGGGGCGCTGCCGTCGGCAGTGTCCAACCAGCTCAAGCACCTGCGGGAGGCCGGCATCGTCGAACGGGACACCGAGGCGACCGGCCGGTTCGTCTACTACCGGCTCCGCCCCGACGTACTGGCCGACCTGGGGCAACAGTTCGCCGCCCTCGCCGACACCGCCCGGTCCGCACCCCGACGGCCCTGCTGATGCACCCCAACCCCGGCCTGGGCCGCCGCCTGTTCGCCGAGCTGCTCGGCACCGCACTGCTGGTCACCGTCGTGGTCGGGTCCGGCATCGCCGCCCAGAACCTGTCCCCGCACAACGTCGGCCTGCAGCTGCTGGAGAACTCCACCGCGACCGCGTTCGGCCTGGCCGTGCTCATCCTGATGTTCGGACCGATCTCCGGCGGCCACTTCAACCCGGTGGTGTCCGCCGCGGACTGGCTGCTCGGCCGTCGCGCCGGCACCGGGCTGCCCGGCCGGCACGTCGGCGGCTACGCCGCCGCGCAGACCGCCGGCGCCGCGGCGGGCGCGGTGCTGGCCAACGTGATGTTCGACGTGCCCACCGAGCTGTCCACCACCGACCGCACCGACTGGCACCTGTGGCTCGGCGAGGTCGTGGCCACCGCCGGGCTGGTGGTGCTCATCTTCGCCCTGGCCCGCACCGGCCGAGGCACCTGGGCGGCCCCGGCGGTCGGCGCCTACATCGGCGCCGCCTACTGGTTCACCTCCTCCACCTCGTTCGCGAACCCCAGCGTCACGATCGGCCGGATGTTCTCCGACACCTTCGCCGGCATCGACCCGGCCTCGGTGCCCGGCTTCGTCGCCGCGCAGGTCCTCGGCGGCGCGGTCGGCCTCGGCGTGGTCTGGGCGCTCTACCCGAACGTCGGCTCGACCGCCGGTGACGTCGTCGTCCCGCACGACTTCGCCGACGCCCCGGCCCAGCCCCACTCGTGGAGTAGCAGATGACCGACATCCACCATCAGCAGCCGAGCCTGCTCGCCCCGGAGGCGCTGCTGCTGCGGGCCGCCGACGACCTGGCCGTCAGGTTCGTCGGGGTGTTCAGCAAGGAGACCGTTGAGCGGACCGTGTTCGACTCCTACACCGCGCTGGCCCGCTCCGCGACCGTCACCACCCACCTGCCGACCCTCGCGATCCGGTTCGCCAAGGACCGGCTCACCGCCCTGGCCCACGCCGAAGGCCGCTGGAGCAAGGACGTGCCCGAGGTGCTGTTCGTCTGCACGCACAACGCCGGCCGCTCCCAGCTCGCGCTGGCGTTGATGAACCACCACGCCCGCGGCGCCGTCCACGTCCGCTCGGCCGGCACCGCACCCGCGGCCCAGGTCGACCCCACCGTCCTCGAGGCCCTCCGCTGAGGCCGGCGTGGACGCCGCCGGCGAGTACCCGAAGCCGCTGACCGACGACGTGGTGCGGGCCGCCGACGTGGTGGTCACCACCGGCTGCGGCGACGCCTGCCCGGTCTACCCCGGCAAGCGGTACCTGGACTGGGACCTGGAGGACCCGGAAGGGAAGTCGCTGCACCGGGTCCGGGCGATCCGCGACCAGGTCGACGAACGCGTTCAGTCCCTGCTCGCCGACCTCGGCATCCGACCCGTCCCACGGCAGACCGACAGCAGGGAAGACAGCTCGTGACCGGCACACCCAGCATCCTCTACGCCTGCATCGCCAACTCCGGCCGATCGGCAGCAGCCAAAGTCCTCACCGAGCACTACGGCGGCGACGCGGTACAGGTTTCCTCGGCCGGGTCGAAGCCCGGTGCGCACCTGCACCCCGAGGTCGCCGACGTGCTCACCAGCCTCGGCCTGGACGTGTCCGGCGAGGTCCCCAAGGGATTCGACCCCGACGGCCGGTACGACCGGGTCATCACGATGGGCTGCGGGGACGCCTGCCCGGTCTACCCCGGCGCCAGCTACGCCGACTGGCCACTGGACGACCCGAAAGGCCAGGACGAGGCAACCGTGCGACGCATCGTCGCCGACATCGACAGCCCGGGTCCGCGCACTGCTCACCGAATTGGTGCCGGACTTGCATCTCCGATCATCGGTGGTCGCGCCAGCGCCAACTGCGCGCCAAGGCTGACGGCGCCCACGTGGCGCTCGTGTTGGCGCTTGTGGCGCTGTTGCTCAGCGATGCTGCTGGCGGACCTGGCGGGCGACGAGTACGGGCAGGTACTGCTTGACCCTCGCATCCCCGAAATGGCTCAGTTCGACCGTCACTTCACGATCCAGGTCATCGGCATCCACCTCGGGGAGCAGACGCTCGAGGTCAGACACGATGGTGTGGCGCAGCTCGTCGAAGGTGAGGTCGCGATCGTTCGTCAGAACAGCCATATCGCCATCGTCCACCGTCGGCTGTGCACCGGACAACCGGGTCCGTCCTCGTTCATCCAACGTTCAGGATCGTGATGCAGATCACCGGCGAACCCCGTTCAGGCAGGAAGGATGCCGTGTCCCGAATGTTCAGCGGCACCTGTCGAGCGTCCTCCTCGATCAGGGAGCCCCGATTCGGCTGAGTGGGCGCCTCGTCGGTCGCTGCTGGCCGATCTGCTCGGGCCGACGGTGGACAGGGCGGCCATCCGCTCGCGGAGGCGTTCGGCAGCAGCGGACCGGCGCCGCCAGAGCAAGCGCCAGCTGCTGGCGTCCAGCACGAACGCCGTCACCGGGGACTCGGTGGTCAAGGTGCCGTCAACGACGTTGGGAACGGACCCCGCCAAGCTGCCGTACCAGTCGCCAGGCCCGAGTCGTCGTACCACGACGTCGCCCTGGCGAAGCCTTGCTGCTCCCGAACAGAGAATGACCAGGGCGTAGCCGGCGCCACCGGAGCGCGCCAGCCGGTAACCGGGGCCAACGTGCTCGATGTCGATCATGGCCGCGAGCTCGGTCCGGGCCTGCAAGCTCAGCGGCGCAGTGAGCGGGATCTGCGAGAGGTCGGCGGCGCCCACCTCCGTCCCCTGCACGGTACGCGACCCGTCGAGGGTCGGGATGCCGCGGATTGAGACCACACCCATGCCCGGTTCCCTCCGATCGGCCCTGCTGCCCTCACTCTGGCGCGGACGCGTGGGCAGCAGGGCCAGCGCACGGTGAACGCCCGATGAAGTTATGCACCGCTGTTGCACGAGCGCCGGAGGCGCACGACGCCACCCCAGAGGGTGAGCCCGGGCCGCGTCGTGGTGGGCCGGGGGCGTCGGTGTCGCTTCGTCGGCGTCCACGGCAGAACGGTGGGCAGCGGCGGACCCGGCTGGGCGATCGTCAGCCAGGTGTGCCCGCCGGTGCTCGGACTGACGGGTTGTGGGGTGACGACGGCGAACTCTGGATCGGCGCTGTCCAGGAGTGCGAGCAGTAGCTGCAGAGTGGCCGGGTCTCCGGTGATGGCGAGACGCCGCAGCCTGAACTGCGGCACAGCCGGGCCGCCGCCCTCGCGGAGGTCGAAGAAGTTCGTTCGGAATGACATGAGGTGCGGGGCCGGGGTGCTCCGGCCCCGCACCTCAGCTCGGGGTTACTTCCAGCCGGTGATGTCCAGGAGGACGCCGGCGCCGGTCTTGTTGTGCTGGACGCTGACGTAGAAGTGCTTGCCGGTGGGGTCGAAGAAGCCGCCGGTCCACTCGGCACTGAGGTCGTTCAGCGAGGCGATCCGCAGGCAGCCGTCACTCTGCAGGTCGGCGTCCGTGCCGTCGTCCAGGCAAGACCAGAGGTCGTTGTTGTGGGCGCCCTCGAAGTCGGTCTCGCCGTCCTCGTGCACGATCCAGTTCCCCCGGAACGGCTGGTAGGCGATGTTGTCGGGCATGTTGAACGCCGGCGAGCCGTTGACGAGGGTCTGGACCTGCGGGATCGACGCGGGTGTGGCGGCCTCGACCGGGGTGCCGTCGGTCAGGCAGATGGTCTCCCCGTAGTAGTGCGCCTGCTCGCGACCGGTGTTGTTGCCACACCAGCGGACATCGCCGCGGGCCAGCGCGGCCTCGTCGATGGACATGTCCTCCGGTCGGTAGAACCCGGTGAGCTTCTGGGTGACGGCTTGCGGCCGCAGCTGCTGGCCCCCGGTGAGCGCGACCCAGGCGCCGTTCCCGCTGTTCATGCCCTGGCCGTGGTTCGAGCCGTCGGACACCCGAAGGCCGTAGACGGCGCCTGCGGTCAGCGGGGACTGGCTCAGGTTCGTGATGCCTCCATCGCCGGTCCAGAGGGTGGCGGGGACGAACTTGTAGTACGCCCCGCCTGGTGCTCCGCTGCTCGGCGCGAGCTCGTCGCCGTAGTACATGACTCCGGACGGCAAAGTGGCGATGCCCTCGAACGACGCGAAACCCAGCGCGTCACGACGGACGATCTGGCTCGGCACCGACGAGACGCCGGTGCTGCGGTTGATGGTCGCGCCGGTGACAGCGGCGGGGTCGAGGATCTCGTAGACCGCGCCGGTGGCCCCGGCTTCTTCGCCGAAGATCACCGTGCCCCACGGGGTGGTGTGCGCCGGGTCGCAGGACGACGTGCCGGTGACGATGGTCTCCGCGTGTCCGTCGGCCAGGCTGATCCGCTGCAGGCCGGGGTTCGTCGTGCCCTGCTCGTTGCAGGAGATGATCCATTGCGGGTCGTCCGCGGGCCAGAGGGTGCCCATGTCCAGGTTGGGCGCCGCCTGGCCGGAGGTCACCACCGTTGCCGACAGTCCCTTCGCCAGGGTTGCCAGCGCGAGGGGATTCGCGGTGGCCTGCGCGGCCGAGATGTCGCGGGTGGATGACGCGGCCAGTCCTGCGGTCACTCCGAAGTACTGGTTGGAGTGCGCCTCCAGCTGGTCCTCGTGAGCCTGGCCGGCGTCCGACGCCGCGACGGCGGCGACGCCACCGATCGCGACCAGAGCCATCGCGCTCGTCACGGCGAGTGCCGTCCGTGCCTTCCTCATGAACGCTCCTTCCGGGAACGGATGTGGTGTGTGCTGGCCTCACGTTGGTGGCGTGACGGGTCGGTGCGGAAACCGTCATGGGTAGCGCCGGCAAACGGCAGGTGACGTCTTGCCGTCGAAAGTCCACGACCCCCCCGAGGGCCCGGCCACGTGTCGAAAGATGATCTACGACGCAGGCTTGAAGCGCTCGGACGCCTCTACGCGGTTCCCCGCTGCAGAGCAACAGCCACCGGCCGCCGCTGGGAAGCGTCGCGAGCCTTCCGGGTGCTGACGTCAGCTGGAAACCCGGCCGCGTGCGGACCTGATCTCGGGGCTGCGGAACTTTGGGCGCCGCAAGCCCGGCACGGTCCTGCTCCGCGCCGCCGTTGCCGGAGTGTTGGTCAGCCGGCTCACCGCGGGGTCGTCGATGCCGATCGCACCCACGGCGACCAGGATCCTCCGGATTCGGTCTGCCGCCCAGCGCCGGCTCGTTCGCCGATGACCCTGCCGTTACCTCGGCCTGGGCCGAGCCGGCCGGCGCCACCAGGCCCGGCATGTCCACGGGCAGCCAGCCAGCGCGGGAACAAGGACCAAACAAGATCGTTTGCGGCACTCTTCTGGCACCCGAGGGACAACGATCGTTGTCAGCCGCTCGGGAACACTCCTGCCAGGGACTTGCCGCAGGTAGTGACACCGGCGAGAAGCGACACAGCTCCTGTTCGGATTGGACATGGCGGGCCCGCCGACGCCTACGGCAACGACCGCGGCGCGCTATGCCGCCGGCTGACGGAGGGCGCCCGGCACGACTTGCCGCCCATCCGACTGCACGACCTCCGCCATGTCGCGGCCACCCTGGCGTTGACCGCGGGGGTCGACATCAAGGTGGTCTCCGAACAGCTCGGTCACACCACCACGCAGATCACCCGCGACATCTACCTGAGCGTGATGCCCCAGGTCGCTCAGTCCGCCGCCGAGGCCGCTGCTGCGCTGGTTCCGAGAGCCGCGGTGGAAGCTGATGTCAACCAATCCGTTGACATCCTGTTGACATCAGAGAACATTTCGGACACCCCAAATGATCTCCGAAGGGCCGAAAGCCCAGGTCAGAAGGCGTGGGGTGGGCGGGACTCGAACCCGCGACCGAGGGATTATGAGTCCCCTGCTCTAACCGGCTGAGCTACCACCCCGGGGGTCGGCGCCCGCAGCCGACCGTCGTACGACAGGAGCTCCCGCATCTGGACTCGAACCAGAAACCTGCCGATTAACAGTCGGCTGCTCTGCCAATTGAGCTATGCGGGAAGGGACCGGGCCAGGCCCGACCAGCCGGTACAGGTTATCGCAAGGTGTCGGGTGCCCCGGCCCGGGTAGGTTCGGCCTGGTCAGCCGTTCGACCCCCATTCCGGAGCAGCCATGCGCACCAAGGTCACCTTCATCGTCGGGTTCGCCACCGGCTACGTGCTGGGCTCCCGGGCCGGCCGGGCCCGCTACGAGCAGATCCGCAGCGCCGCCCGTGCCTTCGCGGCCAACCCGGCGGTCCAGTCGACGGCTTCGTCGCTCCAGCAGCAGGCCGGCGGCGCGCTCAATACGGTCAAGGACCGTGCGACCGACACGCTCGGCGAGAAGCTGGGCGACAAGAAGCCGGCCTGGCTGGGCTCGAGCAGCATGGCCGATGAGCCCGGCACGACAGAGCACAGCACCAACGGCTCGACCCCAGGCCCGCACGGCTACTCGGGCTGACCCGAGCGCGCGGGAGGGGGACAGGTGGCTCGGCTGCGGCGGGTCGACTGCGCGGCGCCCGGCATCACCCGGGTGAGGCGTGGGCGCGGGTTCGCCTATCTCCTGCCCGACGGCAGCAAGGTCGACGACCCGGTCGTGCTGCAACGCATCGCCGACCTGGTGATCCCGCCGGCCTGGAACGACGTCTGGATCTGCCGCCACCCGCGAGGCCACATCCAGGCCACCGGCACCGACGCCGCGGGCCGCCGCCAGTACCGCTACCACGACGAGTGGCGGGTGCAGCGCGACGCCGAGAAGCACGAACGCGTGCTGGCCTTCGCCAGGCGGCTGCCCCGTGCCCGTGCCATGGTCGATCACCACCTCGGGCAGCGCGGCCTCACCAAGCAGCGGGTTCTCGCTGCCGCGTTCCGCCTGCTCGACCTCGGCTTCTTCCGGGTGGGCGGTGAGTCCTATGCCGAGGAGAACGGCACCTTCGGCCTGGCCACCATGCGCCGCGAGCACGTCACGGTCACCGGAGACGTGGTCGAGTTCGACTACATCGCCAAGAGCGGCAAGCGACGGGAGCAAGGCATCGTCGACGACAGCGTGCGCAAGGTGGTCGTTGCCCTGCTGAAGCGGGACGACCCGAGCGTGGAGCTGCTCGCCTACCAGGACCGCGCCGGCTGGCACGACGTCACGAGCTCCGACATCAACGACTACCTGCACGAGGTGGTGGGGGCGCAGGTCAGCGCGAAGGACTTCCGCACCTGGCACGCGACGGTGCTCACCGCGGTCGGCCTCGCCGTCTCGACCCAGGCCCCGACCTCGGAGACCGCACGCAAGCGGGCCGTCAGCCGGGTCGTCAAGGAGGTGTCGGAGTACCTCGGCAACACCCCGGCCGTCTGCCGGTCGTCCTACATCGACCCCCGGGTCATCGACCTGTACGACGACGGCTTCACGGTCGCGTCGTCGCTGGAGCGCCTGGGGGCCGAGGCGGAGTTCGGCCAGCCGGCGACACACGGCGTCGTCGAGGCCGCGGTCCTGCGGCTGCTCGCGCGACCTGCGAAGGCGTCCCGACGACGCCGGCCGGCCTCCCCGGCGAAAGCCGCCTGAACGCCCCGCCTCCGCGACCGCCGTCAGCTCAGCTCGTCCTGGAACGCTGCCAGCGCCGCGTCGACCCGCTCGCGAACCTCCGGGTCGGCAAGGTCGGTGCCCTCGTCGGCCACCACCTGCCACACGGTCTCGTCCGACCGGTCCGCCCGCCGGGCGACCACCCGCGCGGCACCGCCCGGCAGCGAGATGCGCCGGCTCAGCACGATGCTGGCCATCACCCGCTCCCGCACGGTCTCCGGCAGCCGGCCCGGCTCGGCGAGACTCAGCCGGAACGAGGGCGGCCCGCCGGGCAGCAGGTCTACCGCGAGCACCTGCTCCTCGTCGTACCACTGGGCGTGCGTCACGTCGGTCCACTCGGTACGACGGTCGCCGGCCAGCAGGGCGCGCTCGGTGGCGACCACCCACCCGTCGCCGCGCTCATGGGCGAATGCGATCACCCGCTCCCCCGGCTGCAACGGCAGCCCGGCCCGTACGTCGTCGGGCAGCCGTGCACCGCGTCGGAACCTCACGGTCGGAAGGCTACGGGCCGCGGCCGTGCCTCAGTTGCCGAGATAGTCGCGCAGCTGCGCGGACAGGTGCGGGTGCCGCAGCTTGGCGAGGCTCTTCGCCTCGATCTGGCGGACCCGCTCCCGGGTGACCCCGAAGGCGCGGCCGACCTCCTCGAGGGTCCGCGGCTCACCGTCGGTCAGGCCGTAGCGCATCCGGACGACCTCGCGCTCGCGGTCGCCGAGGTGGGTCAGCACCGCCTCGACGTGACTGGCGAGCAGCCCGGCCGAGACCAGCTCGGCCGGCGGCACCGACTCGGAGTCCTCGATGAGGTCGCCGAGCTCGGAGCCCTCTTCCTCACCGACCGGCGAGTGCAGGGACACCGGCTCCATCGCGAGCCGCTTGATCTCCTCGACCCGGGACGCCGGCATGTCGACCTGCACGGCGATCTCGGCCGCGGACGGGTCGCGACCCAAGGTCTGCACCAGCATCCGCTGGGCGCGCAGGATGCGGTTGACGGTCTCGACCATGTGCACGGGGATCCGGATCGTGCGGGCCTGGTCGGCGACCGCCCGGGACACGGCTTGCCGGATCCACCACGAGGCGTAGGTCGAGAACTTGAAGCCGCGGGTGTAGTCGAACTTCTCCACGGCACGGATCAGGCCGAGGTTGCCCTCCTGGATGAGGTCCAGGAACGGCAGGCCGCGACCGGCGTACCGCTTGGCGATCGACACCACCAGCCGCAGGTTGGACTCGATGAGCCGCTGCTTGGCCCGCTGACCGTCACCGACCACCGCGAGCAGGTCGCGGCGCAGGTCGAGGTCCGGGCTCGCGTCGGCCTCCACCGCCTCCAGCCGCTCCGCGGCGAAGACCCCCGCCTCGACCCGCTTGGCGAGGTCGACCTCGTCGGCAGCGGTGAGCAGCGACACCCGGCCGATCTCGCGCAGGTAGACCCGCACCAGGTCGGCCGACGCCGACGGCCCCGCGTCGTCGAGGGAGGGCGGCTCGGGCTCCTCGGCCTCCTCGGCCTTGAGCTCCTCGGCCGACGGCTCGTCGTTGACGACCTCGACGCCGGCAGCGGCCAGCCCCTTGACGATCTCGTCGACGCTCTCGATCGTCAGCCCGGACTCGGTGGCCGCGGACGCGACGAGCTGCGCGGGTAGGAGACCCGTCCCGCCGCCCTGGGCGCGGAGCCGGGTCACTACCTCACTGACGGAGTCCTCGGGCAGGACAACCACGTCCCCCATGCCGGTCAGTGTGCCCCGCCGGGTGGCGCACCGCAGCCGATTACCCATGGGATCTTGTCCACTTGCGGCGGTTCGTCCGGAAAGCGGACCCGTAAGGGCAGGTTCAGAGCGTGCCGATGGCCCGTTCGCGCAATGCCCGCCGGTGCGCCTCGAGGGCCACCAGCTCGCCGAACAGCCGGTTGTAGTCGGCGCTCTGCTCCACCGGGTTGAGCCGCTGCAGCCGCGACTTCACCTCGGCGATCCGCCGGTTGGCCGCCTGCACCTCCAGGAGGGAGAGCACCTCGGTGGCATAGCGGGTGAGGGCCTGTTGCTCCGAGGGCAGCGGCTCGACCGCGAGCTCGCGCGCCAACCGGCGTACGGCGTCGTCGGTGGCGGCACCGTCGACCTTGGAGACCCACTCCGGGCCGCCGTTGCCGGCGACCGTCACGCCGCCGGCCGCAGCGACGGCGTCCCGCAGGGCCGCGTAGGCGGGCGAGGTGAACACGGCAGGCTCGAGGTCGTCGAAGCCGGTGGCCAGCTCGGGCCGCTGCAGGGCGAACTTCAGCGAGTCGCGTTCGAAGCGCAGCGCGGGGTCGCGCGGGTCCGGGCCGCTCGGGCCGGTGCGCTCGGGTGCGCGGGTCACCGGCACCTGGTGCTGGCTGACCGAGGCGACCACCCGGGCGACCGGCTCGACCTCCATGCCGAGCCAGCCCGCCAGCGTGCGGGCGTACTCCGGCCGCAGCGACTGGTCGCGGATGCCGGCCACCACGGGCGCAGCCGCCCGCAGCGCCTCGGTGCGACCCTTCGGGTGTGTCCAGGTCGAAGCGCGCGATGGTGGTGCGCAGCGCGAACTCGAAGAGCGGGACCCGGCGGGCCACCAGGTCGCGGACCGCCGTGTCGCCCTTGTGCTGGCGCAGCTCGCAGGGGTCCATGCCGCTGGGCTCGACGGCGACGAAGGTCTGGGTGACGAACTTCTGGTCGTCCTGGAACGCCTTCAGCGCGGCCTTCTGGCCCGCCGAGTCACCGTCGAAGGTGAAGACGACCTCACCGCGGAACTCGTTCTGGTCCATCAGCAGCCGGCGCAGGATCTTGATGTGCTCGTCGCCGAAGGCGGTGCCGCAGGTGGCCACCGCCGTGCTCACCCCGGCGAGGTGGCAGGCCATCACGTCGGTGTAGCCCTCGACGACGACAGCCTGCATCTTGCGCGCGATGTCCTTCTTGGCGAGGTCGACGCCGTAGAGCACGGTGGACTTCTTGTAGATCGGGGTCTCGGGGGTGTTGACGTACTTCGCCTCGATGCGGTCGTCGTCGAACAGCCGGCGGGCCCCGAACCCGATCGTGTCGCCGCTGATGTCACGGATCGGCCAGAGCAGCCGGGCCATGAACCGGTCGATCGCGCCCTCCCCGCTCTGCCGCTGGCGGGACAGGCCGGCCAGCACGAGCTCCTGGGAGCTGAAGCCCCGGCCGAGCAGGTGCCGGGTGAGGGTGTCCCACTCGCGGGGCGCGAAGCCGACCCCGAAGTGCTCGGCCGCCGCCTGGTCGAAGCCGCGCTCGGCGAGGAACTGCCGGGCCGGCGCGGCCGCCTGGGTCGCGAGCTGCTCGGTGTAGAACTGCGCGGCGGCGTTGTGCGCGTCGACGAGACGGGTGCGCTGACCGGCCGGCGCCCGGCTCGCGGTCGGCCCGCCGTCCTCGTAGCGCAGCTGGATGCCGTAGCGCGCGGCGAGCCGCTCGACCGTCTCGGCGAACGTCAGGTGGTCGATCTTCATCATGAACGAGATGACGTCGCCGCCCTCTTGGCAGCCGAAGCAGTGGAACGACCCGACGCTCGGGCGGACGGAGAACGACGGGCTCTTCTCGTCGTGGAAGGGACAGAGCCCCTTGAAGTTGCCGCCGCCGGCGGGGCGCAAGGTGACCACGTCGCCGACGACCTCGGCGATGTCGGCCCGTTCCTTGACGAGCACGACGTCCTCGTCACGGATCCGGCCTGCCACGGTCGGTGAGTCTACGTGCGTCACCGGGCCCCCACGGCCGGCCGTCCACCGGCCGCCGGTCAGGACGTGAGCGAGTCCAGGGGTACGGCGGGGTCGGCCAGCCGGGTGCGGTCGACGGCTGCCCGGGCGCGGGCCAGCGCCTTGACCGGGTCGCCCTGGTCCCAGACGTTGACGGTCATGCCGGCCAGGACCCGGCCGCCGGAGAGCCAGAAGGCCAGCCACTCGCCGGACGCCGGGTCGCCTCTCAGGACGACGTCGTCATAACCGTCCGGGCCGACCCAGCCGTGATACTCCATCCCGAGGTCGTACTGGTCGGTGAAGAAGTACGGCAGCTTCGCGTAGGGCTCGCCCTGGCCGGCCATCGAGAGCCCCGCCGCCTTGCCCTGGTTGCTCGCGTTGGCCCAGTGCTCGACCCGGATCCGGGTGTCGTACAGCGGGTTCAGGGCGGTGGCCACGTCACCGGCCGCGTAGACCGCCGGGTCGGCGGTCCGGAGCAGCTCGTCGACCGCGATGCCGCCGTGCTCGACCGCCAGCCCCGCCGCCTCGGCCAACCCCGTGTTGGGGACGATCCCGACCCCGACGACGACCTTGTCGGCGGGTACGACGGTGCCGCCGCTCGTGAGGACGCCGGTGACCCGGCCACCCGAGCCCTCGAAGCCCTCCACGCCTGTGCCGGTGCGCAGGTCCACCCCGTGCGCCCGGTGCAGCCGGCCGAAGAGCTTGCCGACCTCCGGCCCCAGCACGGAGTGCAGCGGCGAGGGCTGCGGCTCGACGATCGTGACCTCCACGCCGTAGCCGCGGGCCGCCGCGGCGACCTCCAGCCCGATCCAGCCCGCGCCGACGACGACGAGCCGACCGCCGCCGGCGAAGGCCTCCCGGAGCGCGTCGGAGTCGCCGGACCGGCGCAGGTAGTGGACGCCGTCGAGGTCCGCGCCCGGCACCTGCAGCCGGCGCGGCGAGGAGCCGGTCGCGAGCAGGACCTTGTCGTAGCCGACCCGCTCCCCGCCGGAGAGCTCGACCTCGTGGGCGACCCGGTCGAGCACGGTCGCTCTCGTGCCGAGCCGCAGCTCGACGTCGTGCTCGGCGTACCACTCCTCGGCGTGGACGTAGATCGTGGCCCGTTCGTCCTTGCCGATCAGGTAGCCCTTCGACAGCGGCGGCCGCTCGTAGGGGCGCTCCTCCTCGTCACCGACGAGCACCACCCGGCCGTCGAAGCCGGCCTCCCGCAGTGCCTCGGCCGCCTTTGCTCCGGCCAGGCTCGCTCCGACGATGAGGTAGGTCTGATCGGTGGCCATGGGCACATCCTGCACCTGTCCGACCGGGCGCGGTCAGCCCCGGGGCACCCAGGGCGTGAAGGTGCGGGGCGTGCCCAGCCAGTCGACCTCGGTGGACGGAGTCGCCGTCGCCCGCCGGAAGCAGCTCGGCACCGGTCTTGACCTCGACACGCACCCTGCCGGGGTTGTCCAGGACCACCCGGTCGATCCGGATCCGGGCGATGTCGTCGGCGTAGTCGACGCGCATCTGGGCGGTACCCCCGTGCAGCGGGACCTGGCGGTTGCCCTTCATCCGGAAGCCGTCGGCCGGCAGCAGCGCGTAGTCGGCGCCCTCGAAGGTGCCGGCCACGAAGACGAACTCCGGGCCGGTGCGGGCGCGGTCGGTGTCGATGAAGACCGACAGGCTGCTGCCGCTGCGGAACGAGCGGACGAGGTCGCGGTGCACGACGTTGATGCGCAGCTTCGTCGCGCCGTTGTCGACCCAGACCCGGCGGATGTCGGCGCCCTGGGACATGTCGCCGCGGGCGTCGGTGAAGCTCGAGGTGGCAGCCAGCGCGGGGCCGGCGACGGCAGCGATGGCAGCGACAGCCAGAGCGGACCCTGCGACGACTCCCGCCGTCCGCCGGGCCGCGGTCCTGAACGTGATCAACGTGACTCCTTCTCGTCTCGGCGGGCGGTCACCCGCCGGCCGTGGCGCCTCCCCGTGAGGCGCTCAGAGAGAAGGACCCGCGAGGCGGCGGCTCGGTTGCATCGACATCGCGGCCGGGTTCATCACCGGCCGCGAGCGCTGGCGGCGAGCACCTTGCGCAGCGCTCCCGACAGGATCTCGGCCTCGCGCGCGGTGAGGTGGTCGGCGAACTCACGGCGCACCGCAGCGAGGTACGTCGGTGCCGCCTTGCGCAGGGCCGCCCGGCCTGCCGGGGTCAGGGCCGCGAACGCCGACCGACCGTCTTCCGGGTTGGGCTCCCGGGCCACCAGCCCGGCCCGCACCAGCTCGTCGACGATGCGGCTGACCCGGGTGCGGCTCACGCTGGCGACCGAGCCGAGCTGGCCCATGGTGAGGCGCCGCTCCGGCGCGGTGTTGAGCTCGAGCAGGACGTCGTACCACGTCAGCGGCAGGCCGTTGGTCTCCTGCAGCTCGCGGTCGAGGCGCGGCACCAGCGTGGCGTGCACCTTGAGCAGCGCGCCCCAGGTATCGGCGAGGTCGTCCGGCATGGCTGCACGCTACCAGGTCTTGTGCGTGCGCACACACTTTGATATAACTATGTGCGTTCGCACATAACTCTCGCACGAAGGAAACGATGATGACCACCCTCCTGCACATCTCCGCCTCCCCTCGCGGCCAGCGTTCCGAGTCCCTCGCCATCGCAGCGACGTTCCTCGACGAGCTGCGCGCGACCAACCCCGGCGTCACGGTCGAGCACTGGGACCTCTGGGACGGCAGCCTGCCCGCGTTCGGCCCGGCCGCCGCGGCCGCCAAGATGGCGGTCTTCGGCGGTGCCGACCCCGAGGGCGACGAGGCCACCGCGTGGCGCGCCGCACGCGACACGTTCGAGCGCTTCGACTCCGCCGACTACTACCTGTTCACCGTGCCGATGTGGAACGCGTCGGTGCCCTACATCCTCAAGCAGCTCATCGACGTCATCAGCCAGCCCGGCATGCTCTTCGGCTTCGACCCCGTCACGGGCTACACCGGCCTGCTGGAGAACAAGCGGGCCGCCGTCATCTACACCGGCGCGGTCTACGGCCCCGACCGCGGCCCGGGCTTCGGCAACGACTTCCAGCAGCCGTTCTTCGAGGACTGGCTGCGCTGGGCCGGCGTCGACGACATCCGCAGCATCGCGTTCCATCCCAACCTGGCCACCGCCGACCCGGAGCCCGGACGCCGCGCCGCGCACACCCGGGCCACCGAGGTCGCCCGAGGGTTCCTGTCCCCCGCCGAGCCGGCCCTGCTGGCGGGGTGACGTCCCGGCCGGATCAGGGCCGTCAGTGCTCGGTCAGCACCCGGTGCAGGGCCACCGCGGAGGTGTCGGTGAGCTGGGCGACCTGGTCGACGACCACCCGCAGCCTGGCCCGGTCGTCGGCGGCCGCCACGAAGTCGTCGCGCAGCAGCGGCTCGAGCTCGGCCGGGGCGCCCTGCAGCAGCGCCTCGACCAGCCGGTGCACGATCCCCCGCTGATCGGCGTAGCGGCGGGTCGCGTCGTCGCGCGACATGACGTAGCGGTCGGCGACCGCCTTGAGCACCTCGACCTCGAGCCGGCTCTGCCGCGGCACGACCAGGTCGGCGTCGTAGCGGCGCAGCGGCCGGCTGCCGAAGGCCTCCCGGGTGGCGCGCTCGGCGCTCTGGCAGAAGCGGCCGATGAGCTGGCTGGTGGTGTTCTTCAGCGCGGCGAGGCTGCGATGGCTGCCGTCGTACGCCGTGGGCCAGCACGGCAGGGCCAGCAGCCGGTCCAGAGCCTGTTCCGCTTCGGCGGCCTCGGAGCCGGGCACCCGGGACGCCGTCAGGGTGGTCAGCAGCGCACGCTCGCCGGAGTCGCGCAGCAGGTCGAGGTGCAGGTGGCCGGCCTCGAGGGCGTCCTCCAGGTCGTGCACCGAGTAGGCGATGTCGTCCGACCAGTCCATGACCTGCGCCTCGAGGCAGCGCCGGCCGTCGGGGGCGCCCTGCCGGAGCCAGCGGAACACCTCGAGGTCGTCGTCGTACACGCCGTACTTGCGGCTGCCCTCGCGCCTCGGCCAGGGGTACTTGCTGGCGGCGTCGAGAGCGGCCCGGGTGAGGTTGAGCCCGACGCTGCGGCCCGCGGGCGAGAACGCCTTGGCCTCCAGCCGGGTGAGGATCCGCAGGCTCTGCGCGTTGCCCTCGAACCCGCCGGCGTCCTGGGCCACCTCGTCCAGGGCCGCCTCGCCGGTGTGGCCGAACGGCGGGTGACCGAGGTCGTGCGCCAGGCAGGCGGTCTCGACGAGGTCGGGGTCGGCACCGAGCGCCTTGCCCAGCTCGCGGCCGATCTGGGCACACTCCAGCGAGTGCGTGAGCCGGGTGCGGGGGAAGTCGCTCTCGCCGGGCACCACGACCTGGGTCTTCGCGGCGAGCCGCCGCAGCGCCGAGGAGTGCAGCACCCGGGCGCGGTCCCGCTCGTAGGCCGTGCGGCCGGGTCGCTTGGCCGGCTCCTCGACCCAGCGTTCCTCGGCCGGCGCGTCCCCGGCTGTCATACCGCGTTGTGGCCGGAGCCGCCGGCGCTGCGACCGAACGCCTTGTAGAACAGGTAGCCCAGCGTCTCGCGGGCGATGTAGCGCAGCTCGGTGGCGCGCTGCCGCACCGCGGGGCCCTGGCGGGTCGGTGACATCACGGCGTCGATGCCCTGGTCGGTGGCCATCGCCCGCGTGCGCAGCGCGTGCCACGGGTCGGTGACGACGACGGCCGTGGACCAGTCGCGTGCCTGCATCCGGTCGGAGACGGCCGACATGCTCGACAGCGTGTCGCTCCCGGTGCCGACGGCGACGATGCGGTTCGCCGGCACGCCGTGCTGGGTCAGCCAGGCCTTCCCGGCGGCCGCCTCGGTGAAGCGGTCGCCGGCCCGGTTGCCACCGACGGTGATGATGCGCGGAGCGACGTCGTCCCGCCACAGGTCGCGGGCGTGCACCAGCCGCGCGGTGAACACCGAGGACGGCCGGCCGTCGAACTGCGCCGCACCGAGCACGACGATCGCGTCGGACACCCGCCGGTCGTCCTGCCGGGCGAACCACCAGATCCGCCCGGCCGTGATGCCGAGCACGATGAGGACGAGCAGGACCAGAGCCGCCACCAGCTTGACGGCAAGACGAACCAGGGTCACCGAGCGGTCACCTGCTGTCGCTGCCTTCCGTGGCGAGCGCGGCGCGGCCGGCCTCCAGGCGGGCGACAGGGATGCGGAACGGCGAGCAGGACACGTAGTCGAGGCCGACGTCGTGGAAGAAGTGGACCGACGCCGGGTCGCCGCCGTGCTCGCCGCAGACGCCGAGGTGCAGGTCGGGTCGCGTCTTGCGGCCCTCCTCGCAGGCGATGCGGACCAGCGCGCCGACACCCTCGACGTCGATGGACTCGAACGGCGAGACCCCGAAGATGCCCTTCTCGAGGTACGCCGAGAAGAACGCGGCCTCGACGTCGTCCCGCGAGAAGCCCCACGTGGTCTGGGTCAGGTCGTTGGTGCCGAAGGAGAAGAAGTCGGCGGCCTCGGCGATCTGCCCCGCGGTGATGGCAGCCCGCGGCAGCTCGATCATCGTGCCGATGTGGTGGGCCACCTCGATGCCGGTGCGCTCGCAGACCTCGTCGCAGACCCGCTCGGCCTCCTCGCGCACGAGCTCCAGCTCCTGCACGGCGTCGACCAGCGGGATCATGATCTCGACGACCGGCGTGCCGCCGGCCTTGATGCGCTCGGCGGCGGCCTCGATGATCGCCCGCACCTGCATGGCGAAGAGGCCGGGCACGACGATGCCGAGCCGCACGCCGCGCAGACCCAGCATCGGGTTCTGCTCGTGCAGCCGGTGGACCGCCTGCAGCAGGCGCAGCTCGTTCTCGTGCTCCTCGCCGCGGGACTCGGCCATCGCCACCCGCACCGACAGCTCGGTGTAGTCGGGCAGGAACTCGTGCAGCGGCGGGTCGAGCAGCCGGACCGTGACGGGCAGGCCGTCCATGGCCTCGAAGATGCCGATGAAGTCCTCGCGCTGCAGCGGGAGCAGGGCGGCCAGCGCGGCCTCCCGCTCGTCGTGGTCGTCGGCCAGGATCAGCCGCTCGACGTGCTTGCGGCGGTCGCCGAGGAACATGTGCTCGGTGCGGCACAGGCCGATGCCCTCGGCGCCGAAGCGGCGGGCCCGCTCGGAGTCCTCGGGGGTGTCGGAGTTGGCACGTACGCCGAGCCGCCGCCGTCCGTCGGCGTGGTCCATCAGCCGGCGGACGGCGGAGACGAGCTCGTCGGCGCCCTCGCTGGTGCCGTCGAGGTTTCCCTCGAAGTACTCGACCACCGGCGACGGGACGACGGGCATCTCGCCGAGGTAGACGGCCCCGGAGGTGCCGTCGATCGAGATGACGTCGCCCTCCTTGATGACCTCGGCACCGACCGTCATCTGCCGGCCCTTGGTGTCGACGTCGAGCGCCTCGGCGCCGCACACGCAGGTCTTGCCCATGCCGCGGGCGACGACCGCGGCGTGGCTGGTCTTGCCGCCGCGGCTGGTGAGGATGCCCTCGGCCGCGATCATGCCCTCGAGGTCGTCGGGGTTGGTCTCGCGGCGGACGAGGATGACCTTCTCGCCCGAGCGGGACCACTTGACCGCGGTGTAGGAGTCGAAGACCGCCTTGCCGACGGCGGCACCGGGCGAGGCGTTCATGCCCTTGGCGACCTGCTTGCGGTCGCCGGCGTCACCGAACCGCGGGAACATCAGCTGGCCGAGCTGGTCGCCGGTGACGCGCATCAGTGCCTCGTCGAGGTCGATGAGGCCCTGGTCGACGAGCTGGGTGGCGATGCGGAACGCCGCGCCGGCGGTGCGCTTGCCGACCCGGGTCTGCAGCATCCAGAGCTTGTTGCGCTCGACGGTGAACTCGATGTCGCACAGGTCGCGGTAGTGGTTCTCCAGCGTCGCCATGATGCCGAGCAGCTTGTCGTAGGCCGGCTTGTCGATCTGCTCGAGGTCCTGCAGCGGGACGGTGTTCCGGATGCCGGCGACGACGTCCTCACCCTGGGCGTTCTGCAGGTAGTCGCCGTAGATGCCCTGCTGGCCCGAGCCCGGGTCGCGGGTGAAGGCGACGCCGGTGCCGGAGTCCATGCCGAGGTTGCCGAACACCATCGTGCAGACGTTGACCGCCGTACCCAGGTCGGCCGGGATGCGCTCCTGCCGGCGGTACAGCACCGCCCGGGGCGCGTTCCAGGACTGGAACACCGCCCGGACGGCGAGATCCATCTGCTCGCGCGGGTCGGTCGGGAACTCCCGGCCGGCCTGGTCGCGCACGATGCCCTTGAACGTGTCGACGAGGCGTGCGCAGATCGCGCTCGTCGAGGTCGAGGTCGTTCTCGGTCCCGCGGGCCTTCTTCGCCGCGTGCAGCGCGTCCTCGAAGTGGTCGCCGTCGATGTCGAGCACGGTCTTGCCGAACATCTGGATCAGCCGGCGGTAGGAGTCCCAGGCGAACCGCTCGTTGCCGGACTGCTTGGCCAGCCCCTCGACCGACTCGTCGTTGAGCCCGATGTTGAGGACGGTGTCCATCATGCCGGGCATCGAGAACTTGCCGCCGGACCGCACCGACACCAGCAGCGGGTCGTCGGCCTGCCCGAGGGTGCGCCCGACCTGCTTCTCCAGGGCGGTCAGGTGCTCACTGACCTCGTTGCTCAGCTCGACGGGCTCGTCACCGGAGCGGAGGTAGACGTTGCAGGCCTCGGTGGTGATCGTGAAGCCGGGCGGGACCGGGAGCCCCAGGTTGGTCATCTCGGCGAGGTTCGCACCCTTGCCCCCGAGCAGGTCCTTCATGTCCCTGCTGCCCTCGGTGAAGTCGTAGACGTACTTCGTCACTTTGATGCCACCTCGCGTGATCTTCGTTGATCCGGCAAACCCCGTGAGGCCGAGCCTACTCAGTCGGACGTCCCGGCAGGTGGGGCCTAGGGCCCGGGTCACCGGGGCGTTGGACAGGGGCACCGGGGTGCGGGCGGGGCGCCGTCCAGCAGCGGCTGGCCGGCCCCGTGCGAGGATGCCGCCCGTGCCGCCGTCCGCCGTACGCCGTCAGCCCACCGGCAGCGGCACGCCGTGGTGGGGACTGGTCTCCGCCACCGCCGCTCCCGTGCTGCTGATCGGCGGCTGGACGGCGGCTGCGGCCCGGCAGTCCTCGGCGTTCGACCCCGTGGTCGAGACCATCAGCGCGCTCGCTGCCCGTGGTGCGGACGACCGGTGGCTGATGACGACCGCGCTCGCCGGACTCGGGGTCTGCCACCTGACCACCGCGCTCGCGCTGCGCGCCGCAGCGACTCCGGGGCGGGTGGTGCTCGGTGTCGGCGGTGCCGCCACGCTGCTCGTCGCTGCGTTCCCGCTGCCGGCGATGGACGGTCACTCGCCGGCTCACACCGCGGCCGCGGGCACCGCCTTCGTCGCCCTCGCGGTCTGGCCGCTCGTGGCCCGGCGGGACGGGGGCGGCCCGGTGCTCGGCACCGCGCGCGACGATCGCCGGTGGGGTGGTGCTGCTCGGCCTGGTCGGGCTGGTTCTTCGCCGAGCTGCTGACCGACGGGCCGCGAGTGGGACTGTCCGAACGAGTCGCGGCCGGCGCCCAGGCGCTCTGGCCGATGGTGGCGGCATGGAGCTCGAGGAGGAATCGGTGAAGACCATTCGCTGGGGCGTGATCGGCTCCGGGGGCATCGCGGCCACGTTCGTCGAGGACCTGCGCCTGCTGACCGACGACGCGGCCGAGGTCGTCGCCGTCGGGTCGAGGAGCCGGTCGAGCGCCGAGTCGTTCGCCGGCGAGCACGGCATCGCGCGCGCCCACCCGTCGTACGCCGACCTGGTCGCCGACGACGAGGTCGACGCGGTCTACGTCTCGACGATCCATCCCACCCACCACGACGCCGCGCTGCTCGCCATCGAGGCCGGGAAGGCAGTGCTGGTCGAGAAGCCGTTCACCATGACTGCCGCCGAGGCCGAGTCGCTGGTGGCGGCCGCCCGCAGCAACGGCGTGTTCCTCATGGAGGCGATGTGGTCGCGCTTCCTGCCGCACATGGTGCGGCTGCGCGAGCTGCTCGCGGCGGGCGCGCTGGGCGAGGTGCACCAGGTCATCGCCGACCACGGACAGTGGTTCGCCAAGGACCCTTCGCACCGGCTGTTCGCGCCGGACCTCGGTGGCGGGGCGCTGCTCGACCTGGGCATCTATCCCGTGTCCTTCGTGTCGATGGTGCTGGGCACGCCGACGACGGTGACCGCCGTGAGCGACCCTGCCTTCACCGACGGTCGACGGGACGACGTCGGTGCTGCTTCAGCACGCGGGCGGAGCGCACGGTGTCGTGACCACGACGTCGGCCGCGGTAGGGCCGACCACGGCGGCCGTGGTGGGCAGCGACGCCCGAGTGGAGATCGCGTCGAACTTCTACGCACCCACGACGTTCACGCTGACCCGCCGCGACGGCTCGGTCGAGACGTTCGACGGGCGGCGCGAGGGCAAGGGCATGCGCTACGAGGCGGCCGAGGTGATGGCCTGCGTGCGCGACGGCCGGCTGGAGAGCGACGTGATGCCGCTCGACGAGACGGTCGCCATCATGCGCACGATGGACGAGGTACGCCGGCAGATCGGGCTGACCTACCCCACGGACTGATCAGGGCTGGTCGGTCCGGCCCTGTTGGTCCTGCACTGCCGAAGGCCGACAGGACGGCGACGGTGTCCGGGCCGAGCCGCTCGAGGTCGTAGCCACCCTCGTGCACCAGGACGGTCGGCAGCCCGAGGCCGGCGAGCGCGTCGCCGGCCCGCCGGAAACCGTCGGTGCTCACCTCGAGCGGGCTCTCCGGGTCGGCACCGGCGGCATCGACGCCGAGTGACACGACCAGGGCCTGCGAGCCGTGCGCGGCGGCCCGCGCGCAGACATCGGTGAGAGCAGTCAGCCAGCCTTCGTCGGACGTCCCCGGCGCCAGCGGACGGTTGACCGTCGCGCCGGCCCCGGCGCCCTCCCCTGTCTCGTCCGCGTGGCCGACCACGTGCGGGAACCAGCCGGCGCCGGGGTCGACGTGCAGCGACCCGTAGAAGACGTCGCCGCGGGACCAGAACACAGCCTGCGTCCCGTTGCCGTGATGCGCGTCGATGTCGACCACCGCGACACGTTCGTGGCCGTGGTCACGCAGCGCCTCGGCGGCGATCGCGGCGTTGTTGAGGTAGCAGGACCCGCCGAACGCGCGGCGGGTGGCGTGGTGACCGGGCGGCCGGACCAGCGCGTAGGCAGCAGGCGCGCCGGCAGCGACGAGGTCGGCGGCGGTCAGGACGACGTCGACGGCGGCGCGGGCCGCCGTCCAGGTGCCCGGGCCGACCAGCGTCATCGTGTCGTAGCACCAGACGCCGGCCCGGGCGTGGGTCGCGGTCGGCAGCCGGCTGGGGAGACCGTCGAGCATGCCGGCCGTCGGGAAGAAGTACGGGACCACCCGGTCCTGGCCGACCAGTGCCTCGTACTCCCCCGCCGCCCAGTCGTCGGCGACGGTGCGCAGGTGGTCGACCATGTCGCAGGTCGTGCACCCGGAGCAGCAGCTCGTCGTCGTGCGGACGGGCCGCGACGACGTCGGCTCCCGCGTCGGTCACCGCGGCAAGCAGGATGCGCGCGCGCTCGGGCACCTCGGTGCCCGGGGTGCGCACGCCGACCCAGATCTCGGCGCCGGGCTCGTGCTGCAGCACGTCGTCGGACCAGACCACCGGTGGCAGGGCGCCCATGTGGTGCATGCTGTCACGCGTGCCTCGCGCTGCTGATCTGCCGGTCAGGATCGGACTCCTCCCCGCGGGCCCGACGTCGTCGGTCCTCGACGTCCCGGGCGTGGGTCTCGGGCACCTCACGGTGTGGCGTGACGAGCCGCCGCCACCGCGCGGTCGCGGGGTCGCCCGCACCGGCGTGACGGTGCTCGACCCGGGCGGCAACTGCTTCCGCTCCCCGGTCCCGGCAGGCGGTGCGGTGGTCAACGGCGCAGGCGAGTGCACCGGGTTCGTCGCCATGCAGGAGTGGGGCCTGGTGGAGTCGCCGGTGTTCCTCACCTCGACGATGCAGGTCGGACGGGTCTACGACGCGGCCTGCGAGCTGCTCTGTGACGAGGAGCCTGCGATCGGCGTGGAGGACGTGGTCATCCCCGTGGTCGCGGAGTGCGACGACTCGTTCCTCAGCGACTCCCGACGCATGCAGGTCACGCATGACGACGTCAGGGAGGCACTGTCTGCGGCCCGCGCGTCCGTCGGAACCGTGCTGCCGCCCGACGAGGGCGCCATCGGCGCCGGCACGGGGATGTCGTGCTTCGACTGGAAGGGCGGCATCGGCTCGTCGTCCCGCCTGGTGCCGTCCGGGCACACCGTCGGTGTCCTCGTGCTGGCGAACTTCGGCGACGCCGAGCGGCTGACGGTTGCCGGCGTCCCCGTCGGCGCATCGCTGCGGCCACCACCGGGTGAGGTGGCCGGGCCGGCCGGCTCGTGCTTCGTCGTGGTGGTCACCGACGGCCCGCTCGACTCCGCGGCCTGCCGCCGGCTGGCGCGCCGGGCCGGCCTGGGGCTCGGCCGCACGGGCAGCACCGGGCACCACGCGAGCGGCGAGATCTTCATCGCGCTCGCGACCGGGCTGCGCGCGCCTCGCGGCACGTCGCCTACGGGGACACCCGTCACCGGCCGCGACCTGGACCCCTTCTTCGCCGCGGTGGTCGAGGCCACCGAGGAGGCTGTGCTCAACGCGCTGTTCGGCGCCACCACGACGGTCGGGGTCGACGGCCACCGTTCGGTGGGCCTCCCGTTCGACGAGGTCGCCCGGCTGGTGCAGCGGGCGCACGATGCCTGAAGCAGCGACGCCGGGCCGGGTCGAGCGGGTCTTCGTGCCGATGCCTGACGGCACCCGGCTGGCGACGACGCTGTACCTGCCGTCGACCGACGAACCGGTGCCGTGCGTGCTCGAGGCACTCCCCTACCGCAAGGACGACCTGACGGCGACCTACCGGCCGGAGTACGTGCGGCTGCGTGACGAGTTCGGCTATGCGGTGGCCCGGGTCGACGTCCGAGGCACCGGCTCGTCCGACGGCCTCGCGGTCGACGAGTACCCCGCGCAGGAGCAGCGCGACCTGTGCGACGTCATCGCCTGGCTGGCCGAGCAGGCGTGGTGCACCGGAGCGGTCGGGATGTACGGGACGTCGTACTCCGGGTTCAACTCGCTGCAGGTCGCCTGCGAGCGGCCGCCGGCGCTGAAGGCGATCATCGCCATCTACGCGACCGACGACCGCTACACCGACGACGTCCACAGGATGGGTGGCTCGCTCCGGCTGCTCGACGTCGTCGACTACCCGGCGTACATGGTCGCGATGAACGCCCTGCCGCCGGTGCCGTCGCTCGTCGGTGACGGCTGGCTGGACGACTGGCGCGCCCGGGTGGAGAAGCTCGAGCCGTGGCTGCTGCGCTGGCTCGAGGAGCAGCGCGACTCGGCGTACTGGCGGCACGGGTCGCTGCGGCCGGCGTACGACCGGATCGAGTGCGCGACGATGCTGGTCGGCGGGTGGGCCGACGGCTACCGGAACAACACGTTCCGCACCATGCAGGCCCTGCGCGAGAACGGCACGCCGCACCGGTTGCTGCTCGGACCATGGGCGCACCAGGCGCCCGACCACGCGCTGCCCGGGCCGCACGTCGACCTCGTGCCGGTGATGGCGCGGTGGTGGGACCGGTGGCTGCGCGGTGTCGACGACGGCTACGACGACGAGCCGGCCCTCACCTGGTTCCAGCAGGCGTCGACCATGCCGTCGCCGGACCGGCGCGTTGTCGACGGTGAGTGGCGCAGTGCACGGCAGTGGCCGATGACCGGTGCACGACACGACGTGCGTCCGTTGGGCGAGGGCGAGGTCTCGTACGCCGTCCTGCCGGACGTCGGGACGGCGGCGTGGAACAGCTGCGCGGGCGCGCTGCCCTGGGGACAGCCGACCGACCAGCGGTACGACGACGCCGCCTCGCTCACCTGGGACTGGCCCGCTGACGCGGTCGAGCTGCTCGGTCATCCTCGGCTGCGGCTGCGCGTCCGGTCGACGGCTCCGGTGGCCACCGTGTCGGCGAAGCTGTGCGACGTCTTTCCCGACGGCACCTCCTCGCTGCTGGGGCGTGGCCTGCTCAACCTGACCCACCGGTCCTCGTCGACCGCGCCGGAGCCGATGCCGGTGGACGAGTGGGTCGACGTCGACATCGAGCTCGAGGCGATGTCCTGGACGCCTTCGCCCGGTCATCGGCTGCGGCTGTCCGTGGCGGGAGTCGACTGGCCGAACACCGTCGCCCCACCCGGCCCGGTGACCCTGCGCATCGACCAGTCGGCGTCGTCGCTGCTGCTCCCGGTGAGCGGCGAGTGGGTGCCGGCACCCTCCTGGACGTCGGCACCGCTCCCGCCGTCGGAGGACGACGACCCCGCCGCCGGCGTCACCTGGCGGGTCGAGCGCGACGTGCTCGGCCGGACCACGTCGGCGCGGGTCGACCACGGCTCGGAGTACGACGTGGACCTCGGCCGGGTGCGCGAGCACTACACCGGCTCGGTCCAGGTCGACACCCGGACGTTCGACCAGCAGGCGGAGGCGACCGCGGAGTTCGAGGTGGCCTGGCCCGAGGGCACGGTGGTGGCGCGCACGGACATCACGCTGCGGGCCGGCCGGTCGGCGTACGACGTCGAGATCGACGTGCGGACGACGCTCGACGGAGAGCCGTTCGCCGACCGGCACTGGACGAGGAGCATCCCTCGGGACCTGGCCTGACCGAGGCGGGCTTCCCGTGATCGTGAGGGGAAACGTCAGTCCTGGACCGACGTTTCCCCTCACGATCATGAAACTGCCGCCGGCGGGACGTCGCCAGGCGGCCGGGTCAGCCGCCTCTCGAGGACGCGGGCCACCCCGGCCTGCCCGGTGCTCCTCGCGTGCTGCAGCGCGGTGACGCCGTTCTTGTCCGCGATGGCGGGGTCGGCGCCGGCGTCGAGGAGAACGCGCACGATCTGCTGGTACCGGCGGGAGCCGTCGCCGAGGATCACCGCCTCGAGCAGCGCCGTCCAGCCCAGGTCGTTGACGTGGTTGACGTCGATGCCGGTCCGGACGACGCGGCGCACGTAGTCGACGTGACCGCGCTCGCTCGCCGGGATCACCGACACGCCGCCGAACCGGTTCCGGATGGTCAGGTCAGGGTCGGCCGGCAGCAGCGTCTCGAGCATCGGCACGCTGCCGGTGACGCCGGTGACCAGCCACGGGGTGTCGTGCCGGTCGTCCAGGGCATCGGCGTCGGCGCCCAGCGCGACCAACAGCCGTGCGACGGCGAGCCGGTCGCGCGTGACCGCCACCAGCAGCGGCGTACGGCGGCGTGCGTCACGCGTCTCGAGATCAGCGCCCGCTCGGAGCGCGACAGCCGCCCGGTCGGCGTCCCCGGTCGCTGCCGCGCGCAGCAGCGCCGCGTCGGGGTCGGCAGCGATCGCTGGCGCCCAGTCCGGCTCGCAGCGCGGCGCTCACCGCCTGCTGCCCGTTGCTGCGCGCGTGGTCGATCGGTGCGACGCCGTCCCGCCGCGAGGGGAGCTCGAGGTCGGCGCCGCCGGCGACCAGCAGGCGCACCGTGTCGACGTACCGTTGGCTGCCGTCGCCGAGGATGATCGCCTCGTGCAGGGCGGTCCAGCCGAGGTTGTTGACGTGGTCGACGTCGATGCCCGCCTGCAGCAGCCGGCCGACGATGTCGGCATGACCCCGCTCGGCGGCGCGGATCAGGCCGGTCCCGCGGAAACCGTCGAGCGAGCCCGGGTCGGCGCCGTTCCGCAGAGTCAGGTCGAGCAGGTCGAGGTAACCCTCGCTGGCGGCGATGAGGTAGGCGCTCTGCTCGGTGTCGTCCTTGTCGTTGACGTCGGCACCGGCCTCGATCAGCCGTCGGGCGCGCCGTACGTCGTTCGCCCAGGCCGCCTTGATCAGCTGGTCCTGGAGCCGGCCGGGGCTGACCCCGGCAGGTGTCGTCACCGGGCCGCTCGGCGGCGTCGTCCGGGCGCCGGCCGTCGGCGCAGCTGACGGCGCGGTCCGCCGCGCCGGGCCGCGGTCGTCGTCCGCGCGTGCAGCCGACGACGGGCGCCGCGAGCAGGGCAGCAACCGGCACCACGACCCAGCGACGTCGGCCAGCCCGCTGCGTGCGCACCACCACAGTGTCCCTTGCGGGGAAGGCGGCGCCGAGGACACCCTCGGCCGCCCACGGATCAGGCGCGCACCTCGTTGGCGACCTCGAAGCCCGCCTCCTCAGGAGGGGCATCGAACCCGCCCTGGATGCCCGCCTGCATCTTCGGGCCGAGGATGGTGTCGCGGAACGTCTCCCAGCTCTCCTGGCTCTCGTGGATCGCGACGATGGTCCACCCGTCCGCGGACGGGCCGGCGGCGTGGAAGACCTGACCAGCAGGCAGGCTCCCGTCGGCGGGATGGACCGCCGCGATCGACGCCTCGTACTGCTCCTTGGTGCCACCCTTGAACTGGTGGACGACTCCGTACGCCATCTTCACCCTCCCGATCACCTGTGCCGACCCCGGCTCGCCTGAGCTGTCCGAGAGCTTCTCGGCAGGGCGTTGCCGGACGGTACGGCTCCCCCGGCGACCTGTCGATGGACAAAGGGCCCGATCGATCGGCGACTTGCTCGCTCACCGCACCTGTCCGTCCCGATCCATCTCGCCTTGTCGCATTGATCCGTCAGCCGGTACCGGTGGGAGGCTGGGGCATGCCGCTGTTCACCCTCGACGAGGCCCGTGCCGAGCTGGACCGCCTGCTCCCCGTGCTCGACGAGATCGTCGCGCTGCGTGCCGACGCCGCCGAGCTCGCGGCAGCGAGCGCCTCCGGAGGATCGCCGCCCACGTCCTTGGGTGGCCTGCCGGAGCTCAAGGCGGCGCAGGCCCGGCTGGACGAGCTGCTGACGCGGGTGCAGCAGACCGGTGCCGAGCTCAAGGGCCTGGCACCGCTCCTGGTCGACTTCCCGAGCGAGCTCGAGGGGACCGCCGTGCTGCTGTGCTGGTTGGAGGGCGACCGGTCCCTGGCGTGGTACCACCGGCTCGACCTCGGCTTCGCGGGTCGCCGACGGCTGGCCGTCCCCGAGCCGTAGCGGGCACCGGTCCGTCAGGCCGGCCCCGGACAGCACGGCGCCTCCGACTCCACGGGGATCCGTGTCGTCGGAGGCGCTGCCGCGCGGCGGTTGGTCAGCCGCGGCCGCTGCTGTCGTCGCCGGCCTCGGACCCGCCGTGGTGGCCACCGTTGTCGTCGCCGGCCTCGACCTCGGCCGCGCCGCCCTTGTCGTCGCCGGGCTCCAGCTCGGCCGCGCCGCCCTTGTCGTCGCCGGGCTCCAGCTCGTTCTGACCGCCGTTGTCGTCGCCCGGCTCGAGCTCGTTCTGGCCGCCGTTGTCGTCGCCGACCTCGGCGACACCGTTGTGCTGCCGGTGGTGCCGTCCGTGGTGGCGAGCGCTGTCCTCGGTCGCCGTCGCGCCGGCGGCGCGGCCACCGTGCCGGTGGTGATGGACGACCTCGACCGAGGTGTCGTCGCTCGTCGGTGTCGCGGTGCTGACCGCGCGTGAGATGGAGCCGGTGCTGGTCGAGCCGGTCGTGCTGGTGGCTGCCTGGGCGACTCCGCCCGCGCCTGCGATGACGAGAAGGGCGGCGATTCCGATGCTGGCGCTCTTGCGGTTCATGGTGTGCTCCGTCTGTGGGGTGTCGGTGTCTGACAGGTACGACAGTGCCCGGGCCGCCATCAACGCGACGCTGTCGGATGCCTAACGTCCGCTAACCACCGGTGGAGCGCAGAATCAGGCGCTGAGGCCGCCGTCCCGGTAGGCGCGCGCGATCGTCGTCACGAACTCGTGCACCGCGTCCTCGCTCGGGGCCAGCGGTCCTGGGCGGAAGTGCGGCGACCGAAGGCCGCGCTGCACCGACTCGCACGCTGCCCAGTCCTGTCGGTTCGTGGTGTCCCAGAACTGCACGGCGTACGACGGGTCGACGTCGGCGTCCGGGAAGTACCACGCGCACTCGACCCACGTCTCGCCCGGGGCGAGCGGCACCATCCGGTGCGTCATCACGTAGTCCGGGTGCAGCGAGAGCAGCAGGTTCGGCAGCAGGCCCAGGTAGAGGACCCGTCGGGGGTCGGCCCCGTCGATCGCGCGTCCGGCGCTGCTGCCGTCGAACGACATCGTCTCCGCGTGCTCACGCAGGTCCATCGAGCCGCCGATCCAGGCTCCCGGCAGGTCGTAGTTGTCGCCGCTGGTCGGCGGCGACACCTCGCACAGCTCCGGATGGATCAGCGGGCAGTGGTAGCACTCGTGGTAGTTCTCGGTGATGACCTTCCAGTTCGCCTGCACGACGTACTGGTGCGTCTCCTTCAGCACGAGCGAACCCGGGTGGTACGGCGCCACCAGGTCCTCCAGACCACCGACATGGTCGGCGAACGGACCGGCCGAGCCGAGTGCGTCGACGAACAGCCAGCCGTGCCACACCTCGACCGGCAGCCGCACCAGTCCGTGCGCGGCCGGGTCGAACGACGCCACCTCGCGGAACCCCGGCGCGGCGATCAGCGCGCCGGACAGGTCGTAGCTCCAGGCGTGGTAGCGGCAGACGAAGGCGCGCTTGGTGGACGTCGCACCGTCGGGGAGCAGCTCGTGGCCGCGGTGCCGGCAGGTGTTCGCCATCGCGGCGACCTCACCGGCCGCGTCACGCGCGAGCAGGACGGGCACGTCGCCCACCGTGGTCGCCACCTGCGTCGCGCCGTCGGCGAAGACGACATCGGCCCGCCCGAGGCAGGTCCACGAACCGGCGAACAGGTGGCGGCGCTCCCAGGCCAGCACGGCCTCCGACGTGTAGGCCTCGGCGGGCAGCATGGTTCCCTCGCCGAACGGCAGCAGAGCCGGGGCCAGCATCTCGCGCGACACGGGCGCTGCGGTCATGACGCACCTCCTGGGGCAACAGCACGTAGGGTCCGGGCATGGCCCGGCACACCGTCGAGATCCGACGCGACGAGATCCTGCGGGCGACCGTCGCCGAGGTCGAGCGGCGCGGCTTCGCGCACACCCGCGTCGCCGACGTGGCGAGCACGCTGGGCATCAGCACCGGCCTGGTCTTCTACCACTTCGAGTCCAAGGACGCGCTGCTGTCGGCGGCCTTCGGGTACGCCGCGGAACGTGACCTCGAGCGGCTCGACAAGGCAGCCAGCGGGCGCGGCAGCGCGGCCCGGCGGCTGGCCCGGATCCTGACGATGTACGGGCCGGAGGAGGCCGGCGCCGGCTGGCCGCTCTGGATCGACGCCTGGTCGACCGCCCTGCGCAGCAGCGAGATGGCCGAGGTGTCCCGCGCGCTCGACGTGCGCTGGAAGGACACCGTGGCGGAGGTGATCGGGCAGGGCGTCGAGCGGGGCGAGATGACCTGCAGCGACCCGGCCGGGGCCGCATGGCGCATCACCGCGATGCTCGACGGCCTCGCGGTGCAGTCGACGGTGCACTCCGGCGTCGTCAGCCGCCGCCAGGTGACGTCGTGGGTACGTCGGTGCGCCGCCGCCGAGCTCGGCATCGCGGTGTCGGACCTGCGCGTCTGACGGGTCACACCAGCCAGCTCACGGGATGGCCCTGCTCGACGAGAGCCGGGCGGTCGGGGGCGAAGGCGCTGATGTCGCTGGTCGTGCGACCGTCGACGGCCAGGTCGGCCAGCAGCCGGCCGAACGTCGGCGCGAACTTGAACGCGTGCCCGGCGCCCAGGCCGATCAGCACGGCCGGCTGCCCGGGCACCGGGCCGAGCACGAAGTCACGGTCCGGTGTCAGCGTGTAGAGGCAGGTGACGGTGCGAGCCGGCTCGCCGAGGCCCGGCAACAGCGAGGTGGCGAAGCCGCGTAGCCGGTCGAGCGCGTCGGGGTCGACGTCGTACGAGCGGGTGTCCGCCGTCGTCACCGCACCGCCGCAGTCCTCGGCCGCCTTCACCCATGCACCGGTGCCGTTCTCCGGATAGGTGGGGAACCCGTAGAACGAGGGGTCGTCCATCCAGATCCACACCGGCAGCCGGTCCGGCCCGAACTGCTCCGGCGCCTGCCGGCGCGAAGTAGGTGACCTGCTCGCGCGTCACCGTCAACGGGATCGTCGCACCCAGCCCGGCCAGGAGGCCGTTGGTCCAGGCGTCCGCGGTCAGGACCACCCGGCGCGCGCGCACGCTGGCGTTCGCCCCGTTTCTCGTCCGGACCTCCACGGTGCCGTCGTCCTGCGGCACGAGGGCCGTCACCGGCAGCTGCCCGTGCAGCTCGGCTCCGGCGTCGGTGGCGAGCCGCTGCATGGTCGCGGTGGACCGGCCGGCCGGCACGATCCCCGTGTCGCGCTGGTAGAGCGCGGTGGTGCCCTCGGGCGGGCTCAGAGCCGGCCAGCGCCGTGCGACCTCCGCGCCGTCGAGCTGCTCGAAGTCGACACCGCAGGCACGCATGCTCGCCACGTAGTCGACGGCCGGGATGGCCGCGTCGGGCGGGAACAGGTCGACTCCGCCGGTGACGGTGACGAGCTCCTCGCCCGCGGCCGAGGACAGGTCCGCCCAGTCGTCGTACGCCTCGCCGGCCAGCCGGACGTAGCCGGGCGTGTGGTAGCTGCGGCGCAGGATCCGCGAGGTGTCGTGGGAGGCGCCCCGGACGTGACCCAGGGCGAACTGCTCGAAGCCGACCACCTCGACGCCACGGCGCGCGAGCTGCCACGCGGTCGCCGACCCGAGGCCACCGAGGCCGACGACGACGGTGTCGACCTGCCGCGACCTCACTGCTCCCCCAGCCGCGGGAGCAGCCAGCGCCGGATGTCCAGGCTGGCGTCCTCCATCGGCGCGAACCAGCCCTGCGTGTAGGCGCGCGACGACATGCCGCGCTGCACGGACTCGCACACGGCCCAGTCCTGCCGGTTGACGAGGTCCCACAGCTCCGCCGCGTCGCCGGGGTCGAAGGAGTCCTCGGCGACCTCGTCGGGGTGGAACAGCAGGTCGCACTGGATGCGGGTCCGGTCCGGCGCGAGGGGCCACAGGGTGAACGCAGCGACGTGGTCGGCGGACAGGCTGAGCATCAGGTTCGGGTAGAGCAGCTCACCCTTGTGCCGCACCTTCTCGTCGTCGTCCAGGCCGGGGAACGGCCGCCGGTCCGAGGTGCCCGTCGCGGTGAAGGTCCAGGCTCCCTCGCGGTGCGGGATGCCCGAGTCCCAGTCGAGGTCGCTGCCGCCACGGCCGAACGCCGGCACGAGCCGCACCAGCTCGGGGTGCACCCCGGCGCAGTGGTAGCACTCGTTGTAGTTCTCCAGCACGACCTTGTAGTTCGCGGCGACGTCGTAGGTCAGCCGGGTGCCGATGGTCAGCACGTCCAGCGGGTAGCGCGCGACCCGTGCTGGCGCGTCACCGAGCACCGCGGCCAACGGTGCGGCCTCCGCTGGCGTCAGGTGCAGGAACAGGAACCCGCCCCAGGACTCCGCGGCGACCGGGTGCAGGCCGAAGGCACCAGCGTCGAAGTCCTCCACGTCCTCGGTGTGCGGAGCACGCAGCAGCCGGCCGGCAAGGTCGTAGGTCCACGAGTGGTAGGGACAGCGCAGCGCTGCCGCGCCGCACGGCTCCGGCAGCCTCGCTGCCGGGGTCGGCCGGCACGACCTGCGAGCCGCGGTGCCGGCAGACGTTGTAGAACGCGCGCAGCACGCCCTGGTCGTCGCGGGTGACCAGCACGCTCTCGCCGGCCACGTCGACGACGGCGCGGCTCTGCCGGTCGGCCGGGCCGAGCCGCAGCGACGAGAGCCGCCCGGCACAGAACCACTCGCGGTGCAGCACCTGCTCACGTTCCCGCCGGAAGTGCGCCTGGTCGACGTAGTACGGCGCGGGCAACGCGGCCTGCAGCGAGGTCTGCGCCATCTGCGTTTCCCATTCCTCTGCGGCCGGTCGGGACGTCGTTCTTACTGACTCACCAGTCAGTAAAAGATCACCGGGCCAGCATGCCTGACGGAAGCCCGGAGAGGAAGCAGGCCGCGGCATGTTCCTGCCGGGCCGGGAGCACGGGCAGCGCCTCGCCTCGGCACCGGTCGAGGATGCCGGCCCGCTCGGCCTCCCCGGACGTGACTGCCGGGCAGCGGGGGTGGAAGCGGCAGCCGCTGGGGATGCGCGCGGGGTCCGGCGGCTCCCCGCTGAGCACCACCGGCTCGAGGTGCCGGGTCTCGGGGACCACCGAGAGCAGGGCCCGGGTGTAGGGGTGCGACGGGCGACTCGAGCACCTGCTCGGTCGGGCCGGCCTCGACGATGCGGCCGAGGTACATCACGGCGATCCGGTCCGCGATGTTCCAGGCCAGGCCGAGGTCGTGGGTGACCACGAGCACCGACAGGCCGAGCTCGGCTCGCAGCTTGAGCAGCAGCGCGAGGATCTCGCCGCGCACCGAGGCGTCGAGCGACGACACCGGCTCGTCGGCGACGAGCACCTGCGGCTCGAGCACCAGCGCACCGGCGATGACGACGCGCTGCCGCTGGCCGCCCGACAGCTCGTGCGGGTAGCGCAGGAAGTACCGCTCCGGCGGTCGCAGCCCGACCCGGGCGAGGGCGGCTGCGACCAGGGTCTGCTCGTCGCCCGGCACCCGGTGCACCCGCAGCCCTTCCGCCACCGCCTCGTAGACCGTGTGCCGCGGGTTGAGCGAGCCGGTCGGGTCCTGGAGCACCAGCTGCACCTTGCGGCGGTACGCCTTGAGGCTGCGTCCGTCGTAGCCGAGCGGGGTGCCGTCGAAGAGCACCTGCCCGCGGCTCGGCCGCTCCAGGCCGAGCAGGGTCCGCGCCAGCGTCGTCTTGCCGCAGCCGGACTCGCCGACCAGGGCGACGATCTCGCCGCGGCCGAGCGCCAGGTCGACGCCGTCGACCGCCTTCGCTGCTCCGCCATGGCGGCCGCGGAAGGTGGTCTGCAGGCCGGCGGCGGCGAGCACGGGGCGACCCGCCGCAGCCGAGTCTGGCGAGGTGGCGGTCACCGCACCGCCTCCGGTGCCCGCACGTGGACGCACGCCGCCTCGTGCCCCGGGCCGCACGGCCGCAGGCGGACGTCCTCGGTGCTGCACACCGGCAGGGCGTCCGGGCAGCGCGGGTGGAACGAGCAGCCCGCCGGCAGGTCGCCGGGCCACGGCGGGTCACCCGGGAGGCCGCGCGGCGAGTACCGCGCGGCGTGGTCGCCGATCGTCGGGAACGCCGCCGACAGCGCCCGGGTGTACGGGTGCTGCGCCCGGTCGAGCACCTCTGCCGACGGCCCGTGCTCGACCACCCGGCCGGCGTACATGACGGCGAGCCGGTCGCAGGTGGTGGAGAGCACCGAGAGGTCGTGGCTGATGACGACCAGGCCGACGCCGAGGTCGCGCACCAGGGAGGTGAGCAGGTCGAGGACCTGCGCCTGCACCATCACGTCCAGGGCCGTCGTCGGCTCGTCGGCGACGATGAGCCGCGGGCGGCAGGCGAGCGCCATCGCGATCATGACGCGCTGCTTCTGGCCGCCGGAGAGCTGGTGCGGGTACGCCGAGGACAGCCGGCGCGAGAGCCCACCTGCTCCAGCAGCTCATCGACCCGGCGGGCCGTCGCGCCGCGGCCGGTCCGCGGCTCGTGCAGCTCGACCGGCTCGGCCACCTGGCGCCCGACGGGCTGCAACGGGTTCAGCGAGTGCAGCGCGCCCTGGAACACGATGGAGGTCTCGGCCCAGCGCACCGCGCGCAGCCGGCCGAAGGACATCGTCATGACGTCCTCGCCCTCGAGCAGCACGCGCCCCTCGACGGTCGCCGACGCCGGGGTCAGGCGCAGCACGGTCGCGGCCAGGGTCGACTTGCCCGACCCGGACTCGCCGGCGACACCGAGCGTCGAGCCGGCGTCCACCTGCAGCGAGACCCCGCGCACCGCCGGCACCGGGCCGTCAGCGGTCGCGTAGGTGACCGAGAGGTCCTCGATCGCGAGCAGCGCCATCTCAGCGCTCCCTCGGGTCGAGCACGTTCTCCATCGCCCGTCCGACGAGGGTGAAGGCGAGCACGACAGCGACCACGCACAGGCCCGGCGGCAGCAGGTACCACCAGGCGCCCGCCGAGATGGCCCCCGTCTGGAAGGCGTCGTCGAGCATCGAGCCCCACGAGGTGCGGAACGGGTCGCCGAGGCCGAGGAACGCCAGGGTCGTCTCGGACAGGATCGCGATCGCGACGGTGAGCGTCGTGTTCGCCAGCACCAGCGGCATGACGTTGGGCAGCACGTGCCGGCTCATCTGGTGCCAGTGGCCGCCGCCGAGCACCTGGGCCCGTTCCAGGTAGGGCCGCGCCTCGACCGACAGCGTCTGGGCGCGCACCAGCCGGGCGGTGCCCGGCCAGGAGGTGACCCCGATGACGATGATGATGTTGAGCAGCGACTGGCCGAGGACCGTGGCGAGCACGATGGCCAGCGGCAGGAACGGGATGACGAGGAACCAGTCGGTGAGGCGCTCGAGCGCGCCGCCGGTGACCCCCCTGAAGTGACCCGAGGCGATGCCGACGAGTGCGCCGATGGTGATCGAGATGACGGTGGCCGCGATGCCCACGAGCAGCGACACCCGGGCCCCCCAGACCACCAGGGCCAGGACCGAGCGACCCGACTCGTCGGTGCCGAGCGGGTAGCCCGGCGACGGCGGCTGGAGCACCCCGCCCGTCGCCTCGGTCACCTTCAGCGTCGTCGGAGGAGAACAGCAGCGGAGCGGCGAGCGCCAGGACGATGAAGAAGCAGAGCACGGCGAGGCCGACCATGCCGCCGTGCTGGGCTCGGAACCCTCGCCAGAAGCGGCCGAGCGAGGCCTTTCGCCGCAGCCGGCGGACGGCCCGCTGCGACAGGTGCGTCGTCGCGGTGGTCACGTGCGCACCCGTGGGTCGACGGCTGCGACGACGATGTCCGCGATGACGTTCGCGACCACGACCGCCAGCGAGAAGAGCAGGAAGATGGCCTGCAGGAGCGGCACGTCCGGTCCACGGATCGCCTGGTAGGACAGCAGGCCGAGGCCCGGCCAGGAGAAGACCGTCTCGACCGTGATGGCCCCCGAGACGACGAACCCGATGTTGAGGAACACCAGGGTGATCGTGGGGAGCAGCGCGTTCGGCACCGCGTGCCGGCGGCGCACCAGCTTGTCCATCATCCCCTTGGCCCGCGCGGTCGACGAGGTAGTCCTGCTTGGTCTCGTCGACCAGGGAGGCACGCATCACCAGGGAGTACTCGGCGAGGTAGGCGAGGATCAGCGTCGTGGCGGGAAGCACCAGGTGCCACAGCCGGTCGAGGATGCCCTCGAGCGACCAGGGATCGAGGCCGGGCGTGATGACCCCGCCGCTGGGGAACAGCCCCGGGAACGGCCCGATGCCGGTGCTGAAGCAGATCAGCAGGACCATGCCGAGCCAGAACTCCGGCATCGCGTACAGGGTGAGGGTGACCCCGGTGCTGCCTCGGTCGAAGCCACCACCGCGGCGCCAGCCGCTCTTGATGCCGATCAGGATGCCGATGACGGCCGACACGACGGTGGCGGTGCCGAGCAGGACCAGCGTCGGCTGCACCCGGTCGCCGATGACGTCCCAGACCGGCCGGGAGAACTGGGTGGAGTCGACGCCGGCCGCGAACGGGTTGGTGACGTAGTGCAGGAACTGCTCGCGGATGGGCTGGTTGAGCCGTCGGCGCAGCTCGGCGAGCTGCTCCTGGTCCATGTTGCGCCCGCGGGTGTACAGCGAGATCGGGTCACCGGGCAGCAGCCGGAACAGGAAGAAGTTGAACAGCAGGACGAACACCATGGTGCCGGCCCCGGTGATGACCCGGCGGACGGCGTAGGTCAGCAGGCCGTGCCGTCCACCGGACGGACGCCGCTCCGGGGGAAGGTCCGCGACGGGGTCGACGTCGGAGACGATGACGGTCACGGCAGACCGGTCCCCCGTCGCCGCACTGCCCAGCTGCTACTCGACATCGTGCTCCGGGCGCCGGCGGCGGGCCAGCACGAAGCCGCCCACCCCGAGGGCCACCAGGACGACGACCCCGATGGCGATCATCGGCGCGTTGCTGCTGCTCTCGCTGGACGCCGCCGCAGCGGCCCCACCCGACGAGCCGTTGGTGTCCTTCGCCGTGACCGGGCGCACGCTCTGGTAGCTGTAGGTGCCGTACTGGAACAGCAGCGAGCCGTTCGGCTCCGGCTGCGGGCGGAAGCCGGTCCACTTGTCCGAGCGGTAGGCCTCGAGGTTGTCGTAGTAGACCGTGATGACGTACGCCGCGGCGTCGTAGACCATCTTCTGCATCTGCTTGACGGTGGCGGCCCGCTGCGCGGTGTCGATCTGCGTCGACTGCTTCGCGTCGAGCTGGTCGTAGGCCGGGTCGCAGTAGAACGAGTCCGACAGGTTCGCGAAGATGCTCCCGCCGTCCCGGTACGAGCGGTTCGCGCAGTTGAAGGTCGAGAGCTGGTAGTTCGGGTCCGGCTCGACGACCCAGCCCCACTCGAACATGTCGAAGTTGCCCTGCCCGATGATCTCGGTGAGCGCGTCCTCGGACACGATCTTGGTCTTGACGTCGATGCCGACGTCCTGCAGCCAGCCGGCGACGAACTGCACCGACTGCTTGCTGGTCGCCGAGTCGCTGCGGCCGAACAGCCGGAACGACAGCTTCTTGCCGTTCGGCATCGTGCGGATGCCGTCCGGTCCCTTCTGGTAGCCGGCGGCGTCCATCAACGACTCGGCCTTCTGCGGGTCGAACGTGTAGGCGCTGGTGCCCGGGTCGTAGTGCAGGTCCTCATAGATCGGCGGGATGGCGCTGCTGCCGGCCGTGCCGTAGCCGCCGAACACCCGGTCGACGATCGCCTGGGTGTCGATCGCGTAGGAGAGGGCGACCCGCAGCTTGGGGTCCTTCAGCGCCGGGTGCCCGTCACCGATCGGCGTCCCGTCGTCCAGGGCGGCGCCGGTGTTGAAGGCGATCTCGTCGAAGCCCGAGTAGGTGGCCGGCACGGTCTTGATGCCGTCGACGCCCTTGAGGCTGTTGTACACGTTCGCGCCCAGCTCGTCGGCGAAGTCGATCTCCCCGCGCTTGAGCGCCTGGGCCAGTGAGTCCTCGTTCTGGAAGATCCGGAACACCAGCTGGTCGACGTGCGGCTTGCCACGCCAGTAGCCGGGGTTCGCCTTGAGCCGGATGAACTGGCCCTTCTGGTACTCGGTGACGATGAAGGGCCCGGACCCGACGATGCCGTCCGGTCCCGGGTCGTTCGTGAAGCTCTTCACCTCCTTCTCGGAGATGTCCTTCCAGATGTGCTCCGGAAGGATGTACACGAACAGGTGCAGCATGATCGGCGTCGGTTTCTTCACCGTCATGACCACGGTCGTGTCATCGGGCGCCGTGACCGACGTGAGCGCGTCGGTGTAGGTGCTGAAGTTCGTCTGCTCGTACTTGCCGTTCATGATCCGGTTGAACGTGTAGGCGACGTCGTGAGCCGTGAGCGGCTGGCCGTCGGACCAGGTCAGGTTCGGCCGGATGTGGTAGGTCCAGGTGAGACCGTCGTCGGACACGTCCCAGCTGCTGGCGAGGGCGGGTTTGGCCGAGAAGTCCGCCTGCCCGTAGTCGGTGAGCGTGTCGTAGTTCAGCTGGTACATCTCGTACGACGACGCCGCAATCCCGGTGAAAGGGTTCAACGAGTCGATGTCCTGGGTCATGCCCACCGTGAACGTCGTGCTGCCGCTGTCGGCGCTGCGCACTCCCGCTCCGGCGGCGGCCGACCCCCCGACGCCCGCCACGACGGTGGTGGCTGCCACGGCGGCCGCCACCAGCCAACGCCGTCTGCCCATGTCCCGGACCTCCTGTGAAAGCCTTCGGATTTCGTGTCTCGACCGTCAACGGTCGGCCGATCTGAGACGTGCCGCATCATGCTGGACACGGATCCTTTTGTCACGCCCCTCCTGAATCACGAGTCAGTAAGCGTGTCCGAAGCGTTACCGTGGCCGCCGTGCCACCCCCAGCAGGAGGGCCGCCGGCGGCTCCACGGCGTCCCTTCGTCCGCGACCTGCACGGCGAGCGGGTCGCCGACGACTTCGCCTGGATGCGAGACACCGACGACCCGGAGCTGACGGCGTACCTCGAGGCGGAGAACGCCTGGGCCGCCGACGCGATGGCGCCGCTCGAGCCGTTGCGCGCCCAGCTGGCCGCCGAGCTGGCCGCCGTTCTCCCCGACGACGACGAGTCCGCGCCCTGGACGGCCGGGGGCTGGGACTACCGGGAGCTGCGACCGGCCGGCCGCCAGTACACCGTGCTCGTCCGGCGCCGGACCGGCGACCCCACCGCAGCGGAGCAGGTCGTGCTCGACGAGAACGAGCTCGCCGAGGGCCACGACTTCCTGGAGCTCGGGGTGCGCGAGCCCAGCCCGGACGGGCGGCTGCTGGCCTACTCCGTCGACCACGACGGCAGCGAGGTCTACACGCTGCGGGTGCGTGATCTCGGCACGGGTGCGGACCTGCCGGACGAGGTCCGCGGCACCTACTACGGCCTCGGCTGGTCCGCCGACTCGGCAAGCGTCTTCTACACGACCGTCGACCGCGCCTACCGCCCGGACACCGTACGGCGGCACGTGCTCGGCGCCGACCCCGCCTCCGACGCCGTGGTCTGGCACGAGCCGGACCGCCGGTTCGAGCTGGACATCCGCCCCACCCGCAGCGGTGCTCTCATCAGGCTGGTGTCGGCCAGTCGCGACACCTGCGAGGTGCGCCTCGTCGCGCCCGACCGGCCGGACGACGAGCCGGCGCTCGTCGAGCCACGGGTCACCGGGCGGGAGTACCTCGTCGACCACCAACCGGGCCCGGACGGCGGTCGGCTCGTCGTGGTCACCGACCTGGACGCACCGGAGTACCGGGTCGCTACCGCGCCGGTCTCTGCTCCGGGCGCCGCCCACTGGACGCCGCTGCTGGCCCACGACCCGGCGGTGCGGGTCGTGGCAGCCGACGCGTTCGGCGACCACGTCGTGGTCACCGAGCGGACCGAGGGCCGGCTCCGGCTGCGGGTGCTCGACCGGGCCGGAGTGACTCTCCGGCTGGTCGAGCCGGCGGCCGGCGGCGAGCTCGTGCAGCTGGCGCGCAACGACGAGGTGCCTGCGCCCGGTCGGGCCGGCTCGAGCACCGTGCGGATCGTCCGGGAGGGCTGGGTGCGCCCGCCCACGGTGCTCGACCTGGACCTCGCGTCCGGTCAGGAGTCGCCCGTGCACACCCAGGCGCTGGCCCGCGACCTGCAGGGCTACCGCTGCTCGGTCGTCCACGCGGTCGCCGAGGACGGGGTCGCGGTGCCGGTCTCGCTGGTCAGCCGCGGCGAGCCCGGCCAGGGTGGGCCGTGCCTGCTCTACGGGTACGGCGCGTACGAGTCCTGCCTGGACACCGAGTTCTGGCCGGACATGCTGCCGCTGCTCGACCGCGGGGTGCTGCTGGCCGTCGCGCACGTCCGCGGCGGCGGCGAGCTCGGGCGGGACTGGTGGCAGCAGGGCCGGCTGCTGCGCAAGCGCAACACCTTCACGGACTTCGTCGCGGCGGCGCGGCACCTCGTCCGGTGCGGCCTGACCTCGCCGGACCGGCTCGCGGTCCGCGGCATCAGCGCGGGTGGCCTGCTGATGGGAGTCGTCACCCACCTGGCACCGACGGACGTCGCGGCCGTCGTGGCCGAGGTGCCGTTCGTCGACGCCGTCGCCACGATGCTCGACGACACGGTGCCGCTCACGGTGGCCGAGCGGGACGAGTGGGGCGATCCCCGCCGGCCGGAGGACTACGCCTACCTGCGTGGCTACTCGCCGTGCGACAACCCGCCGGGGCCCGACCGGCCCGCGCTGCTGGTCACCGCGAGCCGGCACGACCCCCGCGTGCTGGTGCACGAGCCCGCCAAGTGGGTGGCGCGGCTGCGTGCCGACGAGCAGGTTCGGCCGTCGTCCCGCGACGCCCCGCTGCTGCTGCGGACCGCGATGGGTGCCGGTGCCCACACCGGGCCGGCCGGGCGGTACGACGCCTGGGCGCACGAGGCCTACCTGCACGCCTTCGTGCTCGACCGGATCGGTGCGGCTGTCGCCTCGTCGATCTAGGGTCCGGCCATGGCGGTCAAGCGGATCAAGCCCAACATCCGGTCGGACGACTTCGCCGCGAGCCGCGCCTTCTACACCGGCGTCGTCGGGCTCGACGAGGGGCCGGGCCTGGACTGGATCCTGTTCTTCGGCACCGACCGGCCGGAGGTCCAGCTCAGCGTCATGAGCCTGGACGTCAAGGCCGGTGTCCACCCGACGTCTCGATCGAGGTGGACGACGTCGACGACGTGCACAGCCGCGCGGTCGACGCCGGGGCCGAGATCGTCTACCCCCTCACCGACGAGGACTGGGGGCTGCGGCGGTTCTTCGTGCGCGACCCGAACGGCGCCGTATCAACGTGACCCAGCACCGCTGAGCCAGGCGGCCTCAGCCGCCCGAGACGTGCAGCTCGCCGGTCACGGTCCCCCAGGCTCGGTCGTCCAGCCAGCCCTCGGGCAGCACGACGCGACGCGGTGAGCCCGCTCGGCCGCGCGGGGCGCCGACGGCCACCGGCGGGAACGGCTCGTCGGCGTCCAGCGTGCCGAGCAGGTCGTCCAGCTCGGCGAGGCCGGAGACGAGAGCCAGCCGGTGACGGGTCTCGCCGCCCACCGCGAAGCCCTTGAGGTACCACGACACGTGCTTGCGGAACTCGCGCGAGCCCTTGTCCTCGCCGAGCCACTCCACCATCAGGCCGGCGTGCCGGCGCATGACCCGTGCCACCTCGCCGAGGGTGGGCTGCGGGTCGTCGGGGAGCCCGGCGAACGCCCGGTCCAGCGAGCGGAACAGCCACGGGCGGCCCAGACAGCCACGACCGACGACGACACCGTCGCAGCCGGTCTCGGCCATCATCTGCAGCGCGTCACCGGCCTCCCACACGTCACCGTTGCCCAGCACCGGCACCGCGGTGACCACGCTCTTGAGCCGGGCGACGGCCGACCAGTCGGCGTGCCCGGAGTAGGCCTGCGCCGCGGTGCGCCCGTGCAGCGCCACGGCCGCCACGCCCTCGTCCTGCGCGATGCGCCCGGCGTCGAGGTAGGTGAGGTGCTGCTCGTCGATGCCCGTGCGCATCTTCATGGTCACCGGCACCGCACCCGCTGCCCGCACGGCAGCCCGCAGGACGGCGCGCAGCAGGTCGCGCTTCCACGGCAGCGCCGCTCCCCCGCCGCGCCGGGTCACCTTGGGCACCGGGCAGCCGAAGTTGAGGTCGATGTGGTCGGCCCGGTCCTCGGCGACGATCATCGTCACCGCCTCGCGCACGACGTCGGGGTCGACGCCGTACAGCTGCAGGCTCCGCGGCGTCTCCTCGGGCCCGAACTCGATGAGCCGCATCGTCTCCGGGTCGCGCTCGACCAGCGCCCGGGTGGTGATCATCTCGCTGACGTAGAGCCCACCGCCGTACTCCCGGCACAGCCGCCGGAACGGGTGGTTCGTGATCCCCGCCATCGGCGCGAGCACGACCGGCGGCGTGACGACGTGCGGACCGATGCGCAACGGCTGCGCTGGTGCCTGCACGACGGTCATGCCCCCAGTGTCGCAAGCCCGGCGCGCCGTCGGGAAATGCGAGCGGGCCGGCGGGCTCTCGTCGCACCGCCTTCGCGGTCAGCCGAGTGCGACCCTGATGACCTTGTCGTCGCCGGGGCCGGGGGTCGCCCGGCCGTCCCGGTTGGACGTCGTGATCCACAGCGAGCCGTCGGGCGCCTTGGCAACCTGCCGGACCCGGCCGAACCGGCCGGCGAAGTGCTTACGGATGCGGCCGGCGTGCGGACCACGCAACCGCACCGAGAAGACGCACTCGCCGCGCAGCGCACCGAGCCAGGCCTTGCCGTCGGCGATGGCCAGGCCGGACGGCGAGCAGGTCGATGTCGGCGACCACTGCACGAACGGGTCGCGGAAGCCGCCCCTGCCGTCGCTGCCCTCGACCCGCGGCCACCCGTAGTTCGCCCCCGGCACGATCCGGTTCAGCTCGTCGGCCGCCTTCTCGCCGAACTCGCTCGCCCACAGCGTGCCGGCGGCGTCGAACCTGATGCCCTCGACGTTGCGGTGCCCCATCGACCAGACCCGGTTGCCGAACGGGTTGCCCGGCGGAACGCCGCCCGTCGGCGTGATGCGCAGGATCTTGCCGCCGAGCGAGCGCCGGCTCTGCGCACGCGCGCTGTCCTCGCCGTCGCCGGTGCTGACGTAGAGCTGGCCGTCGGGACCGAAGGCCAGGCCGCCGCCGTTGTGGTGGATGCTCATCGGGATCCCGGCGAGGACGACCTGCCGGGCGCCGAGCCGACCGTCCGCGTAGCGCATCCGGACCACCCGGTTGTCGCTGCGCGTCGACAGGTACGCGTAGACCCACCGGTTGGTGGCGAAGCCGGGGTGCAGGGCCAGCCCGAGCAGTCCGCTCTCCCCCGAGCTCGACACCTGGCTGAACGCGTCGAGGTGGCCGACCCGGCGCCGGCCGCCACCCCGGCGTACGACATGGACGTCGCCGCTGTCGCGCTCACCGACCAGCGCGTTGCCGGTCGGCAGGAACGCCAGCCCCCACGGGACGCCCAGCCCACGGGCCAGCGTGCGGTCGACCCGGGCGGCGGCTTCGGCGCTGCCGCCGCCGGCGGCGCCGAGGCCGATCGCCAGGCCCCCGGCGAGGCCGGCCTTCAGAACGGTTCGGCGGTCGACGGCGGTCATCCTCGTCCTCCTGTCATCGGCACCGCGCGGTCTCGCTGACGGCCACGCTGTTCCCCCGGATGCTCAGTGCCCGCACCGAGACGTTGTTGCTGTCGTCGGACTCGACCAGCTGGTTCAGCGGGTCCACGACCGTCTGCAGGCAGTACAGCCCGCTCCCGAGGTCCTCCGGCAGCCGCAGGCTCTGGCCGGCGAGGAAGCTCTGGTAGACGTCCATCCAGCCGACCGAGATGCCCTGCGGTGACCTCCGGCCACACACGGAGTAGGCCTGCGGGTAGTCGAACGCGCCGTACCGCGCGGGGACCCGAGCGCTGTCGCGCAGGCAGAAGCTCACCTTGCGCCGGGCCGAGACGACCACGCGGGCCTGGGTCCCGTCGTCGCTCGGGCCCAGCAGCGTGTACCGCGCGGACGCCTTGAAGTGCCAGTGGTGGTGCAGCGGGTGGTAGACCATGCAGCCCGCCCGGTGCCGGGTGATGCCGGTGTCGTGGCGCGGGTTGAAACGGCCGTTGCCGTTGTCGTCGAGATAGAGGATCTGCGTCGAGTTGTGCTGACCCGCCGGGCAGGGCTGGTTCTGGTTGGGGCGGACCTCGATAGGCCCCACGCCCACGTTCCCGAGCGAGGAGGTGAACCGCAGCCGCGGGCCGTCGTCGCGCACCTGCACGGTCGGTGCCGAGGCGGGCAGCGCGACGAGGTCGGGCAGCAGGCTGGTCGGTGCCGGCGCGGTCGGCGTCGTCGTCGCGGTAGGTGTCGGGGTCGGCGGGGGTGTCGGCGTCGCCGTCGGGGTTCCGGTGGCGGTCGGCGAGCCGGCAGCAACGGCCGGCTCCGCCGGGCGCGCCCTGGGCGGGGAGAGCGGCCACCAGCACCGCCGCCACCAGCGCCCCTGATGCCGCGACGGCCCCCCGGACGACGGCCGCCGTGAGCATCTCCGACCACCCGCTTTGCGTGAAGTGTGGCAGTTGTTCCCGGGGAGGTTAGCCGACCGTACGTCCGGGCTACAGCCAGCCCCGCTGCTCGGCGATCAGCACCGCCTCGGCCCGGGTCCGAGCCCCCGTCTTGCCCATCGCCGAGGACAGGTAGTTGCGCACCGTGCCCTCGCTGAGCACGAGCAGCTTGGCCACGTCGTTGACCGTCCCCCCGCTGCGGGCCGCGACCAGCACGTCGCGCTCCCGGCCGGTCAGCGGCGACTCGCCGGTGGCCAGCGTCTCTGCGGCCAGCGCGGGGTCCACCACCCGCAGGCCGGCGTGCACCCGCCGGATCGCGTCGGCGAGCTGCTCGGCCGGTGCGTCCTTGACCACGAAGCCCGAGGCGCCGGCCTCCATCGCCCGGCGCAGGTAGCCGGGCCGGCCGAAGGTCGTGACCACCAGCACCCGGCAGCTGGGCAGGGCGTCCCGAAGCACGGCTGCCGCAGCGATGCCGTCCAGGCCGGGCATCTCGATGTCGAGGACCGCGACGTCCGGGAGCATCTCGAGGGCCGCCGGCAGCACGCCGTCGCCGCGATCGACCTCGGCGACGACCTCCAGGTCCGACTCCAGCGACAGCAGTGCGGCCAGTGCTCCCCGGACCAGCGCCTGGTCGTCGGCGAGCAGCAGCCGGATCATCGGGTCGGCGGCACGGTCACGAGGGGAGCTCGGCGTACAGCCGGAAGCCACCGTTCTCGGCCGGCCCCGCGTCGAGTCGACCGCCCACGGCGGCCAGCCGTTCCCGCAGTCCCGTCAGCCCGCTGCCGTCGACCGCAACGGCTCGCGCCGGGCCGTCGTCCACGATCTCGACCGTCCGCGGAGACACCGACACCCGCACGCGGGTGGCCTCGGCGTGCCGCAGCACGTTCGTCACACCCTCGCGGAGCACCCAGCCGAACAGCTCGCGGCGCTCGCCCGGCACGTCGTCCACCGCTCCGGGCAGCTCGGCGGCGAGACCGGCGGCGTCGAGGGCGCTGCGGGCCGACGAGATCTCCGCGGCCAGCGTCACCCCCCGGTAGCCGGCGACGGTGGCCCGGACGTCGGCCAGCGCCTCCCGCGCGAGCCGTTCGATGTCGGCGACCTCGGCCGCTGCGCCGGCCCGGTCCCGCTCCAGCAGCCGTCCGGCGAGCTCGGACTTCACCGTGATCACCGTCAGGCTGTGGCCGAGCAGGTCGTGCAGGTCGCGGGCGAACCTGGCCCGCTCCTGCTCGACGGCCATCGTCTTGAGCTCCTCGTGCGCGGCGGCCAGCGCCCGGTTGCGCTTCAGCACGCTGGCGAACCCGAAGACCGCGGCCGCGGCCGTCGCGATCGGAAGGTCGACGTACAGGGTGTTCGGCCAGGACGGCACGGCCAGCTCGAGCAGCGGGGCGAGCAGCAGGAGGAAGGCGACGACCGCGAGCGCCTGGCGCGTCTCGAGCAGCATGATCGCGATGACCGCGACGAACACGTAGGTGTTCAGGCCGGGCTGTCCGGTGATCGGCAGCAGGCTCGTCGCCAGGAGGAACGCCCACCCGACGAACGCCCAGCGCCGACGGTCGGTGACCCCCGGAGCCATCAGCAGCGGGACGACCACCACGTAGCCGACGCAGAAGGCGACCAGCCCACCCAGCGCGAGCGACCGCAGCGCCCACGACTCGTCCGCCTCGACGACGGAGACGAACGCGTCGGCCAGGAAGATCAGCCAGATGCCGCTGGCCAGCCGCCAGCGCAGCGTGCGTGGCCGGAACAGCAGCCGCTCCGCCTCGGAGAGCTCACCCTGCTCCGGGCAGAGCTCCGCGTGGCCCGGGCCCCGCAGCCGGCTCAGCAGGTTCACGAGACTCACGCTAGCCGTCAGCTCGCCCGCAGGTCGTCACGCCGGTAGCCGCGGGCGGCCAGCCGGGCGCCCACCGCGACCCAGGCCGCGAGCACCGCCCAACCGCCGAGCGCGGGCCAGGCGTGCGTCAGCGGGGCCCTGGTGATCTGGGTGATCCAGTACGTCGGCATCAGGTGCGCCGTCGATCGCAGCCAGGCCGGCGAGCTGCCGTCGATGGGGAACCAGATGCCGCCGAACATCGAGAGCAGCATGACCATGCCGCCGTTGACCGCTGCTGCCGTCTCCCCCGACGACACGTAGCCCAGGCCGACCCCGACCACGGCCATCGGAAGCACGGCCAGCCAGCCGAGCCCGACGACCTGCAGCCACTGGACCGCACTGAGGTGCACGTCGCCCGTGAGCGCCCCGAGTGCGCAGACCAGGGCCAACGCGGGCAGCGCCACGAGCATGCCGGTGAGCACCTTGCCGACGACGTAGCCCCGCGGCAGCAGCGGGGTCAGCCGAAGCTGGCGGTTCCAGCCCTGGTCGCGCTCGTCCGCGATCCGGGCTCCCACGCCGAGCACGGCGCCCATGGCCCCGAAGACGCCCATGTTGACCATGTACCAGGTCTGGGCCGACACCCCGAAGACGTCACCGTCGAAGGCGTTGCCGATCACCAGGAACAGCACCGAGGGGATGCCGATCGTGAAGAACAGGTACCGCGGGTTCCGGTAGGCGCGGCGCAGCTCGGTGCGCAGGTAGGTGCTGGTCATGCCGAGGCCGCAGCTTTTGGTGGTGGCTGGTCAGTGCGAGGAAGGCGTCCTCGAGGTCGGCGCCGCGCACCTCGATGTCGCGGGCCGCCGGCTCCGCGGCCAGCAGCGTCCGCAGCGCCGTGTCGGCGTCGTCGCAGGTCAGGGTGACGGCGTCGCCCTGTCGCTCGACAGCGGCGACGCCGGGGAGCCGGCCGAGCCGCGCGAGGTCGGCGTCCGGGAGGGTCACCCTGATCCGCCGGACGTCGACGGCGGCCTTGATCTGGCCGGCCGGTCCGTCGGCCACGACCCGTCCGGCCGACAGGAGCACGATGCGGTCCGCGCTCTGGTCGGCCTCTGCCAGGTAGTGCGTCGCGAACAGCACGCTGCGGCCCTCTCCGGTGAGCCGGTGCATCGCGGCCCAGAACGCCCGCCGGGTCTCGACGTCCATCGCCACCGTCGGCTCGTCGAGCACCACCAGACCGGGGTCAGGCACCACGGCCAGGGCGAACAGGACGCGCTGCCGCTGTCCGCCGGACAGCGTGGCGACCTTGCGCCCGGCCAGGTCGGCGATGCCCGCGAGGTCGAGGGCCTGGGCCACCGGCAGCGGCCGGGCGTGCATGGCGGCGACCAGGGTCACCGTCTCGCCCACCGTGAGGTCCCGGAGCAGGCCGCCGGACTGCAGCATGGCGCCCACCCGGCCCGCGCGGACCGCGGACACCGGGTCCAGCCCGAAGACGGTGACCTCGCCGCCGTCCGGCCGGCGCAGGCCCAGCAGCAGCTCGATGGTCGTGGTCTTCCCCGCGCCGTTGGGGCCGAGCAGCGCGACCACCTCTCCCGGCGCCACCGTGAGGTCGACCCCGTCGACCGCCGAGACGTCGCCGAAGGACTTGCGCAGACCTATGGTGCGCACGGCGTCCGTGACCGGCTGGAGAGCTGTCGTCGTCATGACCCCGAGCCTGGCCTCGGCGGCGGGCCGAGGGCAGTGGCCGCCGTCAGGACCTGGGCGTGACAGACGTCATGACCCGGAGCGGGCCGGTCCCTCGCGCACCGCTGGCCGTCAGCCTCCGGCCAGCTCGGCGGCCCGGCGTAGCCACGTCCCCGGGTCGGAGGCGTGGTAGACCCGCTCGTCGGGCTCGATGCCGTCGAGGAAGGTGCGGTAGATCAGCGCCTGCCGCAGCGCGGCGACCGGCGCCAGCAGCTCGGCTGCGCGGTCCGGCTCGCAGCCCGGCAGGGCGTCCCGCCAGAGCGCGGCCCACGCGGCGCGCACCGGCTCGCGCTTCTGCTCCGCGATGCTCGACAGGAACGCCGCCTGGTCGAGCAGCGGGTGGCCCATGCCGCAGTCGCCCCAGTCGAGCAGCACGCTGCGGCCGCCGGCGTCGGGCGAGCCGCGGGTGTTGCCCGGATGGAAGTCGCCGTGCACCAGCGTGTCCGGGATGCCACACCGTGCGACCTCGGCGAACCGCCGCGGCAGGTCGGACACCAGAGCCCGCAGGGTCTCCACCGTCGCGGCGTCGAGCTCGGGCGCCGACCGCTCGACCAGCCGCTGCGCCGCGGGCGTGAACGACGCGGCCCGCCAGTCCGGGGCGCCGACCGCTGCCAGCTCGTCGAGCCGGTCGACCCACTCGCGCTGCAGCCGCACCAGCATGCCGAGCACCCGGAGCAGCACGGGCAGGGGGGCGTCCCAGTGGTCCTCCCCCGGGACGTCGGCCAGCAGCACCCGGCGCCCGTCGGCGGCGATCAGCGGCGGGACCACTGCCGGGTCCAGCCGGCCCAGCATCGCGCCCTCGTGCCCGAAGAACGGCGGCACCACCTTGAGCCAGGCCGGCCCCTCCGCGGTCGGCAGCTGCCAGACGCTGGACAGGTTCCAGGTCTTCACCTGGGTGGCCGGCCGGGTGCGCGGTCGGCCGGCGCCGCGCAGCTGCCGGTCGGCCCAGGCGAGATCAGCCGCCGGGCCGCCGACCCGGGCGTAGGGCAGCCGCAGCGGGTGGTCGGCCAGCGGGTCGCCCGCGGCCGCCGGCCACGGCGCCAGCGGCCGGTCGGGTGCCGCGTCGACCTCGGCGAGGTAGGTCACCGGGCCGCCCGCCGCCCGGTCCGCGACCGGCGAGGCGATCAGCCGGAGCACCGTGACGTCGATCCCGAACTTCTCGCGGGCACCGGCCACCACGGGCGCCGCCTCCGGCCACCACGGGACCTCGACGTCGTACGGCGGCAGGGTGCCCAGCAGCACGCCGGAGCCGTCGACGAGCAGCAGCGTCACCCGCCGCGGCGGGAACGCGGGCCCGACCACTCAGCAGCCGAGCAGGCGCTGGGCCAGCCAGCCCGGGACCGCGTCCAGCCCCACCCGCTCCTGCTGCATGCTGTCCCGCTCGCGCACCGTCACGGCCTGGTCGTCGAGGGTGTCGAAGTCGACCGTGACGCAGAACGGCGTGCCGATCTCGTCCTGGCGCCGGTAGCGGCGGCCGATCGCGCCGGCATCGTCGAACTCCACGTTCCAGCTCTGCCGCAGGGTGGCCGCGAGGTCCTTCGCCTTCGGCGTGAGGTCGGCGTTGCGCGACAGGGGAAGCACCGCGACCTTCACCGGCGCGAGCCGCGGGTCGAAGCGCATCACGGTGCGCTTCTCCATGACCCCCTTCGCGTTGGGTGCCTCGTCCTCGGTGAAGGCGTCGAGCATGAACGCCAGCGTGGCCCGGGTGAGGCCGGCCGCCGGCTCGACGACGTACGGCGTCCAGCGCTCGCCCTTCTCCTGGTCGAAGTAGGTGAGGTCGGTGCCCGACTGCTTCGAGTGCGCGGTCAGGTCGAAGTCGGTGCGGTTCGCGATGCCCTCGAGCTCGTCGAACTCCTTGCCGCCGAAGTTGAAGCGGTACTCGATGTCGACGGTGCGCTTCGAGTAGTGCGAGAGCTTCTCCTTCGGGTGCTCGTAGAAGCGCAGGTTCTCCTCGCGCAGGCCCAGGCCGGTGTACCAGCCCCAGCGCTCCTGCAGCCAGTAGTCGTGCCACTGCTCGTCGGTGCCCGGCTCGACGAAGAACTCCATCTCCATCTGCTCGAACTCGCGGGTGCGGAAGATGAAGTTCCCTGGCGTGATCTCGTTGCGGAACGACTTGCCGGTCTGCGCGATGCCGAACGGCGGCTTCTTGCGCGCCGAGGTCATCACGTTGAGGAAGTTGACGAAGATGCCCTGTGCGGTCTCGGGCCGCAGGTAGTGCAGGCCCTCCTCGCTGTCGACCGGGCCGAGATAGGTCTTGAGCAGCCCGGAGAACTGGCGGGGCTCGGTGAAGGCGCCCTTGGTGCCGCAGTTGGGGCAGTTGACGTCCTTCAGCCCGTTGACCGGCGGGTGGCCCTTCTTCGCCTCGTAGGCCTCCTCGAGGTGGTCGGCCCGGAACCGCTTGTGGCAGGACTGGCACTCCGAGAGCGGGTCGGTGAAGGTGTCGACGTGGCCGGACGCGACCCACACGTCCCGTGCCAGGATCACCGCGGAGTCCAGGCCCACGACGTCCTCGCGGGTCTGCACCATCGCCTTCCACCACTGGCGCCGGACGTTCTCCTTGAGCTCGACGCCCAGGGGGCCGTAGTCCCAGGCGGAGCGGGTGCCGCCGTAGATCTCGCTGCTGGGGTAGACGAAACCCCGGCGCTTGCTGAGGCTGACGATCTGGTCGTTGCGCGCGTTGTCGCTGCCCTTGGCCACGGTGGCCTCCATCCGGCTGGTTGTCGGCGGGTGAGTGAGCGAGGCTACCGGTCCACCGACGGACCGGTCACCCGGGTTGTCAGGTCGCCGGCGTCGGCAGCGCGGTCGCGAGCACCTCGAACGCGCTCGGTTCGTCGACCGCGAAGGCCATCACGGCGGGCGCGGTCATCTTGACGTCGTACGACGAGAGCGCCCGGCGGTAGGCGCCAACCCCTTCCCACTCGGTGGCGAGCACCCAGAGCTGCGGGTCGTCCGGTGCCTGGCCGAGGTGTCCGCGCACGAACCCGGTGAGCCCGGACAGCAGGTCCAACAGGTCGCCGGCGCCGGCGCGGACGACGTCCTGCGCCCCGCTGGGGATCTGCAGTCGGGTCAGCACCAGCACCCGCACAGCCTAACCCGGTGGACGGAAATGAAAACGGTTGTCGTTTGCGTGTTAGCCTCGGACCATGCCCGTCCTGCTCGCCTTCCTGACCGTGGTGTCCACGGCCCTGGGCGGTTTCGTGGCGCTGCGCAGCCGGGACCGGCTGCACCTGGTCCTCGGCTTCGCGGCCGGCGTGATGCTCGGGCTGGTTGCCTTCGACCTGCTGCCGGAGCTGTTCGACCTCTCGGACGCCGAGCTGTTCGGCGTACCGACGGTGATGGTGGCGTTCGCCACCGGGTTCCTCCTGCTGCACGTCGTCGAGCGCTCGGTCGCGATGCACACCGCCCACGAAGGCGAGTACGGCGCGCACAGCCATCACGACCCGAGCGTCGGGATGGCCTCCGCCGCCGCCCTGGTCGCGCACTCGTTCCTCGACGGCGTCGGCATCGGGCTCGCCTTCCAGGTCAGCGACACGGTGGGCTTCGCGGTTGCCGTGGCCGTCATCGCGCACGACTTCGCCGACGGGCTGAACACGGTCACGATCATGCGGACCCATGGCAACTCGCACCGCCGACAGGTCACGATGCTGGTGGCCGACGCGGTCGCACCGGTGCTCGGGGCGGTGTCCACCCTGTTCTTCACCGTCAGCGACCACGTGCTCGCGCTCTACCTCGGCGCCTTCGCCGGCTTCCTGCTCTACCTGGCGACGGCCGACATCCTTCCGGAGGCGCACTCCCGGCACCCGTCCCGGCTGACCCTGGTGAGCACCATCGGGGGCGTCGGGCTGATGTGGGTCGTGGTGGCGGCCACGTGAGCCGGCAGCGCACCGCCGTCGCGCTGGAGCTGTCGCGGGAGCCCGCCTTCCGGAGCGCCCAGGAGATCCACGCCAGCCTGCGCGAGTCCGGTCACCGGATCGGCCTCACCACGGTCTACCGGGCCCTGCAGAGCCTGGCCGAGGCCGAGGAGGTCGACGTGCTGCGCACCGGCGACGGCGAGGCCACCTACCGGGCCTGCTCGGCCGGCCACCACCACCACCTGGTGTGCCGTCGCTGCGGCACGACGGTCGAGGTCGAGGGCCGGGCCGTCGAGACCTGGGCCGAGCGGGTCGCCCGGGAGCACGGCTTCACCGAGGTGGCGCACACCGTCGAGGTGTTCGGCACCTGCCGCCGGTGCGCCCGACGCTGACCCGCGGGTAGCGTCGGGACACACCCGCGCCGCACTGCCCACCGGGGGCCGTCCTGTCGTCCGTCCGTCGCGTCCTCGCCCTGCTGCTCGCCGCCGCAACCGGCGTCGGCGGCGGGCTCGTCGCGGCCGGTCCGGCGGCGGCCGGCACCTCCTGCGTGCCACCGCCGGTGGCGCACCGCGGTGACTCGGCCAGGGCACCGGAGAACACGCTGCCGGCGTTCGCCCTGGCGCTGTCCGCGGGCGTCCGACGGCTCGAGCTCGACGTCCGCTTCACCGCGGGCGACGTGCCGGTCGTGCTGCACGACCCGACCGTCGACCGGACCACCGACGGCACCGGGGAGGTCGCGGCGATGACGCTGGGCCAGCTGCGGGCCCTCGACGCGGGCTCGTGGTTCGGTCCGGCCTTCCGGGGCACCAGGGTGCCCACGCTGTACGAGGTGCTGCGGCTGGCGAGCAGGGAGCGGGCCACCGTGCTCGCCGAGCTGAAGACCCGTCCCACCCCCGAGCAGCTGAGCCGCGTGCTCGACCGGCTGCGGTGGCTGTCGATGGGGCCGAGCGTCACGCTGACGAGCTTCGACGAGGCCACGCTGACCGACGTACGGGCCGCCGCGCCGACGCTGCAGACCGGGATCATCGACAGACCGCGCTACCGCTCGCCCGGCTCGGTCCTGCAGTTCGGGCGCAGCTACCTGGTCAACGCGAGGTCGGTCACCCGGGAGCGCTCCGCCTCCTGGCGGCGAGCGGGAGTCCTGGTGCGGCCCTGGACCGTCGACACCGTGCGTGGTTGGCGGCGGATGGCCGCCGACCGGGCCGACGCCACGATCACCAACCGGCCGGCGGGGTACCTGGCGTGGGCGCGGCACCGCTGCCGCTGAGCCTCGGTCGCCTCAGGGCACCCGCAGCACGCACCACTGGTAGGTCCAGCTGTTCGCGCCGGAGCCGGGCCAGGTCTCGAACCGCTCCAGCTCGCCGTGCCGGCCGAGCATCTCGCGCAGCCGGGCGTCCGACCGCAGCGCGAAGAACCTCGGCGGCTGGATGTCGTCCTCGACGCTCGGGCCCTCGAAGTCCTGGCCGCCCCACACCCCGATGGCCAGCGGTGCCCCGGGGGCGAGCACCCGGCGTACCTCGGTGAGTGCCGAGTCGAGCTGCGCGTCGGGGACGTGCAGCAGCGTGCTCATGGTCCAGCCGGCGTCGAACGCGTCGTCGGGGAAGGGCAGGCTGTGGACGGACGCCCGGTGCGCCTCGACCCCTGCCGCCCGCGCCATCCGGACGTGCTCGGCGGACAGGTCGACACCCGAGACGGTCATCCCCCGGGCGAGGAACGCAGCCGCGTCCCTGCCCGGCCCGGTGCCCACCTCCAGCAGCGTGCGCCGGCCCTCTGCCGCAGCAGCTCCGCGAACTCCTCACGACGGTCGGCCCGCCGCGGGTCGAGGCCGCGACCGGCGCGCTGCTCGGCCTCCTGGTCGTAGTAGGCGGCCAGGTCGGCTTCCAACGGCTGCATCCGGGCATCGTAGGGATGCGCCACACTCGGGGCGTGGCGCGCACCCGCTGTTACTGCAACGGCGTCCTGACCGACGAGGACTTCTCCCTGCAGGACGTCTCCGAGCACCTCGCGGACCCCAGTGCGGCGGTGTGGGTGGACCTGCGCTCCCCGGACCGGGCCGAGATGCAGCTCGTGGCCGACGAGCTCGGCTTGCACTCGCTCGCGGTGGAGGACGCGACCAGCGGCCGGCAGCGGCCGAAGTTCAACCGGTACGACGGCCACGACTTCCTCACGGCGTACGCCGTTCGCCTGGACGCCGGGTCCGGGCAGCTGGTCACCGGGGAGATCGCGGCGTTCATCACGCCCACCGCGCTCGTCACGGTGCGCCGGGACGACGCCTTCCCGATCGACGGGCTGGTGCGCCGGTGGGACGACAACACGGACCTGATGACGTACGGCGTCGGAGCGCTCGTCCACGGCCTCCTCGACTTCGTGGTGGACGGCCACTTCGACGCCGTGCAGTCGCTCGACGACGAGATCGAGGGTCTCGAGGACCTGTTGTTCGACGACCGGCCGCACGACACCGACGTCCAGCGCCGCAGCTTCGAGCTGCGCAAGAGCCTGGTACAGCTCCGTCGGGTGGTGCTGCCGATGCGCGAGGTGGTGAACACGCTGATGCGGCGCGACATCGGCCTCGTCCCGGCGGAGATGACGCCGTACTACCAGGACGTCTACGACCACGTGCTGCGGGCCACCGAGTGGACCGAGAGCCTGCGTGACCTGGTCAGCACGATCGTCGAGACGAACCTCACGATCCAGGGGAACCGGCTGAACGTGATCACCAAGAAGGTCACCAGCTGGGCGGCCATCATCGCCGTGCCCACCGCGGTCACCGGCTTCTACGGCCAGAACGTGCCCTACCCCGGCTTCGCCCGGCACAGCGGCTTCGTCATCTCCACGATCCTGATCGTGGCGCTGTCCGGGGGCCTCTACCTCGCCTTCCGGCGGCGCGGCTGGCTGTGACGGTCAGGTCGGCGACGGGTCGGTTCCGGTGCGGCCCGCATCGCCGGGCGGGACGACGTTGGGCAGCGCGCCGCCGTAGCGCCGGTCCCGGCTGGCGTAGGTCTCGATCGCCTGCCAGAGGTGCCGCCGGTCGAAGTCCGGCCACAGCGTGTCGAGGAACACCAGCTCGGCGTAGGCCGACTGCCAGAGCAGGAAGTTGGAGGTGCGCTGCTCCCCCGACGACCGCACGAACAGGTCGACGTCGGGGATGTCCGGCTCGTCGAGGTGCCGCGCGATGGTGCGCTCGTCGACCTTGTCCGGGTCGAGGCGCCCGGCAGCTGCCTCGCGGGCGATGGCCGCCGCGGCGTCGGCGATCTCGGCCCGGCCCCCGTAGTTGACGCAGAACTGCAGGGTGAGCACGTCGTTGTGGCGGGTGCGCTGCTCGGCGTCCTCCAGCTCGGTGATGACGCTGCGCCAGAGCCGCCGGTGCCGGCCCGCCCAGCGCACCCGGACACCGATCGCGTCGAGCTCGTCCCGGCGGCGCCGGATCACCTCGCGGTTGAACCCCATCAGGAAGCGCACCTCGTCGGGCGAGCGCTTCCAGTTCTCGGTCGAGAACGCGTAGGCCGACAGGTGCCGCACCCCGATCTCGACGGCGCCGTGGACGACGTCGAGCAGCGCCGCCTCGCCCGCCTCGTGGCCCTTGGTGCGGGGCAGGCCTCGGTCCTTGGCCCACCGGCCGTTGCCGTCCATGACGATCGCGACGTGCTGCGGCACCAGCTCGGGCGGCAGCCGCGGCGGCCGAGCCCCCGACGGGTGCGGCGTCGGCGGCACCGGCTCGCGCCGAGCCACCGAAACCGCCGTACCCCTCCGCCGTGCCACGCCCGCGACCCTAGCGACCCGGCTCAGGAGGTGATGTCCTTGCTCTGCAACCGGGCCCAGGCCAGCGGCAGGAACACCGCGATGTAGGCCACCTGGGTCAGCACCCCGGTCTGCAGCCCGTGCCAGGCGATCGGGTCCCGCAGCAGGTCACCGAAGTTCAGCCACGGGTGCGAGAACAGGTACGGGTGGATGCCCGAGATCTGGGGGATGGCGTCCGCGATCTGACTGACGATGCAGAGCACAGCGGTCGCGGCCATCGCCCCGATGGGCACCTCGGTCAGCGTCGAGATGAACATCCCGATCGCGCAGATGCCGGCCAGCATCACCGTGACGTAGACCAGCACGAGCGCGGCACGCCACAGCGCGGCGGCATAGCTCACCGTCGTCCCGGACAGCAGGGCCGCGTCACCGTGCGGGAACAGTGCGAGGCCCACGACCACCCCGACGACCGCGACCGCCGCGGCGCAGACGAACGCGAACACCACTGTGCCCGCGTACTTCACCAGCAGCAGCCTGGTGCGCGACACGGGGACGACCAGCAGGTTGCGCAGCGTCCCGATGTTCGCCTCGCCAGCGATCGCCTCGCCCGAAGCCACCGAGACCGACAGCGGCAGGAAGAACGGCAGCAGAACGGTGAGGGAGGTGAACACGAGGAACAGCCCGTTGTCGGTGACCTGGCTCAGGAACGGCGGACCGTCACCGTCCGACGGAGCCGACGAGCGGACGGCGATGCCGATCAGCACCGGGAAGCAGCACAGCACCGCGACCAGGGCGATGTTGCGCCGGCGTCGCAGCACGAGCCGCAGCTCCGAGCGGAACAACCGCAGTCCGGACGTACGCCGCGGCGCGGTCTCGTGGTCTGGCGACCCGCCCAGCGGCCGGTCGAGCACGCTACTCGTCGACATCGAAGCCCTCCCCCGTCAGCGACACGAACAGCTCCTCGAGATCGGGTCGTTCGACGACGAGCTGCAGGACGTCGACGCCGGCGGCGACCAGCTCGTGGGTGACCCGGTCGCTTCGCAGCTCGCCGAGCTCGGCCACCACGCCGTCCGGCCGGATCTCGGGTCGCCCGGTGCCGAGCCGCGCCAGCACGGCGGCGGCGGCCTCCGGCTGCGACGTCTCGACCCGCACCCGCACCCCGGCGGCGGCCCGCAGCTCGGGCAGCGATCCCTGGAACACCAGCCGGCCGTGGCTCATCACGCCGACGTCGGTGCAGACCTGCTCGATCTCGCTGAGCAGGTGCGAGGAGACGAACACCGTGGACCCCTCGCCGGCGGCCTCCCGCAGCAGGTGCCGCACCTCGCGGGTGCCTTGTGGGTCCAGCCCGTTGGTCGGCTCGTCGAGCACCAGCAGGTCTCGGGGCCGCAGCAGAGCGGCGGCGAGGCCGAGCCGTTGCCGCATGCCCAGCGAGTACTTCCGGTAGCGCTTGCCGGCCGCCGCGGTCAGGCCGACCCGCTCCAGCGCGGTGTCCACCCGGCGGCGGGCGCCGCGCCCCGACACCGTGCGGTCGCCGGCATCCAGCCTCAGCAGGTTGTCGCGGCCGTTCAGGTAGGGGTGGAACGCCGGTCCCTCGACCAGGGCGCCGACCCGCGGCAGGACGTCGGCCGCCCGGCCCGGCATCGGTCGGCCGAGCAGTGCGTGGCTGCCCGACGTCGCGCCGACCAGGCCGAGCAGCATCCGGATCGTCGTCGTCTTGCCCGAGCCGTTCGGCCCGAGGAAGCCGTAGACCGCGCCCCGCGGGACGAGCAGGTCCACCGAGTCCACCGCGACCTGCCCGCCCGGGAACCTCTTGGTCAGGCCCTCGGTGCTGATGGCCGCCGCGACCGCGGCCTCGGAGTGGCGCTCGGCCCGGTCGGTGACCGCCGCCGTCACTGCGCCGCCGCCTGCTCGAGCAGCTGCGGCTCGACGGCGCCGACGAACATCCGGCCGTCGTCCAGCAGCAGCACCGAGACGAGCGCGGTCTTGAGCAGCTGGCCGGTGCCGAAGTCGCCGCTGACCGGAGTCATCGCCCGGCGCAGCACCGCGATCTCACCGCCGCTGGGCAGCGACGCGTCGGGCACCTCGAGCACCGACGTCCAGCCGGAGCCGACGACGCCCGGCGCAGCGGCCCCGTCCGGCCTGCCCGGCCGGTCGGCACCGCCCCCGAGGGTGTCCGGACCGGACACCTTCGCGCCGGGGGGCGGCGAGAAGCGGAACACCTCGGCCGAGGGCGACGAGAAGCTCACCGAGGTGAACGCCGTCTCGAACGCCGGCCGGCCGGTGGCACCGGCGGCGTTCACCTGCACCCGCAACGGGACGCTGGTCTCGCTGTCGACCGCGATGCGGACGTCGCCGACGAGCGACCGGGAGTCGCGTGGCGCGAGCACCAGCTCGTAGGCCGATCGGCCGGCCACCGACGCGGTGCCGTCGACGGTGACCTTCGTGGTGGGGTCGACCGCGGCGAGCGCCCGGGCGGCCGCCTGCTGCGGCGTCAGCGACTCGGCCGGGTCGGGACTCGGCCGGTGGGCGCCCTCGGCCGGCAGCACGACGTGCTGGGCGGTGTTCTTGCCGCTGGTCCAGAGCCAGACGTCGCGGCCGTTGCGCACCAGGTCGGTCTCGGCGAGGTCGCCGACCAGGGCGACCCGGGCCTTGTCGGCGCCGTCGTACCAGACCTTCGCGGTGTGCGAGCCGGCCAGCAGCGACGCCGGCGTGATGGCCGAGCCGCCGGTGTCGGGCAGCGCCGGCAGCCCGAGCCGCGCCGTCTCGACGACCGTGCCGGACAGCGGGGTGCCGGCGGACTTCGAGACGTCGACGAGCAGCTGGGCGGCCGACTTCGGGGGCAGCGAGGGCGAGGCACTTGCCACCAGCGGCACGGCGACAGCGGCGCCCACGACGACGGCGGCGACCGCCGGCACCGCCCAGGCCAGCCGACGGCGGGAGACGAGTGAGGTGGAATCCATGCCGGACAGCCTGCCTCCTGCCCCCTGTGACGACGCTGAGAGCCGCTGAGGACGGCTCTCAGCGACATCTCAGCACCGACAGGGCAGGCTGGGCGGCGTGAAGCTGCTGGTGGTCGAGGACGAGGTGCGGCTGGCCCAGGCCCTGCGCCGCGGGCTGCAGGCCGAGGGCTTCACCGTCGACCTCGCCCACGACGGGGAGGACGGGCTGCACCTCGCCCTCGAGGGTGACTACGCGGCGATCGTGCTCGACGTGATGCTCCCGCGGCTGTCCGGCTACCGGGTGTGCCAGGCCCTGCGGGCCGCGGACAACTGGGTGCCGGTGCTGATGCTGTCGGCCAAGGACGGCGAGTACGACGAGGCCGACGGCCTGGACATCGGGGCCGACGACTACCTCACCAAGCCGTTCTCGTACGTCGTGCTGGTGGCCCGGCTGCGCGCGCTGCTGCGTCGCGGGGCACCGGACCGGCCGGCCGTGCTCGCGGCCGGCGACCTCACCCTCGATCCGGCGAGCCACGTCGTGCTGCGGGACCAGGACGAGGTGGCGCTGACCCCGCGGGAGTTCTCGCTGCTGGAGTTCCTGATGCGGCGCCGCGGCGAGGTGGTGCCCAAGTCCGAGATCCTCAGCCACGTCTGGGACAGCCACTACAGCGGCGACCCGAACGTCGTCGAGGTCTACGTGGGCTACCTGCGGCGCAAGGTCGACGTGCCCTTCGGCCGCCGGTCGCTCGAGACGGTGCGCGGCGTCGGGTACCGGCTGGCAGCCGACGGTGGGTGAGCGCCGGCTCGGGGTGCAGGGCCGGCTGACCGTGGCAGCCACCGCGCTGGTGGCGGTCGTCCTCGTCGCCGGCGCCGTGCTGCTGGCGCTCGCGCTGCGGCACACCCTGTTGACCACGTTGGACGACTCGGCCCGGCAGCGAGCCCGCGACGTCGCGACCCTCGTGGACACCGGCAACCTGCCCGACACGGTGCCCGCGGCAGGTGGCACGGTGCTCGTCCAGGTCGTCGACCAGCGTGGCCGGGTGCGGGCAGCGACGCCGGGCGGCGACGCGCTGGTGCCGGTCCTGTCGGGTGCCGCGCTCGACCGGGCCCGCCGCGGCGAGCCGCAGGAGGTGCCCGGCGACCGGATCGGCGTCAACGACACCCTGCGGGTGCTCGGCACCCCTGCCGGCGCGGCGGGCGACCCGCAGACGGTGCTCGTGGCGGTCTCCAGCAGCGAGGCTGCCCGCAGCCTGCGGGTCGTCACCTACGTGCTGGCGATCGGCGTACCGCTGCTGGTGGCGTCGTTCGCGGTCGTGTGCTGGTTCCTCGTGGGGGCGGCTCTGCAGCCGGTGGCCGCCCTGCGCCGCGGAGCGGGCGAGATCACCGGGGCGGGCACCGGTGCCCGGCTCCCGGTGCCGCCGACCCGCGACGAGGTGGCCCGGCTCGCCGAGACGCTCAACGACATGCTCGACCGGGTGGCCGCCGGGGGCGCCCGCCAGCGGGCCTTCGTCGCCGACGCCGCGCACGAGCTGCGCAGCCCGCTGACCTCGATGCGCACCCAGCTCGAGGTCGCCCGGGCCCACCCTCGGCAGGCCGACTGGGACGAGACCTCAGAAGGCGTGCTCGCCGACGTCGAACGGCTCACCCGCCTGGTCGACGACCTGCTGCTGCTCGCCCGGCTCGACGACGGGAGCCGGGCACCCCGGCGTACCGACCCGGTCGACCTGCGCAGCCTCGCAGCCACCGCCGTACGGCGGCCGGGGAACCGGGTCGAGATCAGCGTCGAGGCCGCCGACGCACCCGTCCTGGCCGCGGCGGACGCCGACGCGATGGCGCGGGTGCTGGAGAACCTGCTGAGCAACGCCGAGCGGCACGCCCGCACCTGCGTGACGGTGACGACGGCACGGGCCGACGGCTGGGCGGTGCTCACGGTCGGCGACGACGGGCCGGGCATCCCGGCGGCGGAGCGGTCGCGGGTCTTCGAGCGGTTCGCCCGGCTGGACGCCTCACGCAGCCAGGACTCGGGCGGCAGCGGGCTCGGGCTGGCGATCGTCCGGCAGCTCGTGCAGGCGTCCGGCGGGACGGTCGAGCTGGAGGACGCCGAGCCCGGGCTGCGGGCCGTGGTGCGGGTGCCGGCCCCGGCGTGAGTCAGCCGCGCTCGACCGTGGCCGGTGCCGTGGCGTCCACCAGGTCGAGGACGAAGCGGGCGCAGGCGGCCCGCTCGCGGGCGATGCGGTGCAGCTCGGGAGTCGGCTCCTGGGGAAGGTGCTCGAGCGGGATCGCCGACAGCCCGGAGAACAGCAGCATGAGCAACGCCTGCGACCGGCGCACCTGTGCCTCCGGCGCGTCGCAGCCCTCGGCCCGTAAGCCCGCGCACGTACGCCGGCAGGCAGGCCGCCTCGAGCCCCACCAGCTCGCTCGCCGGGCGCTCACCCATCTGGACCTCCCCCAGCAGCAGCTGACCGAGGTCGAACCCGAGCTGCATCCGGCCCCAGAAGCCGAAGTCGATCACGGTGAAGCCGTCGTATCCGTCGGTCACCAGCAGGTTCCGGGTGCAGGCGTCTCCGTGGGCGGTGCCGAGCGGCAGGCCGTCGAGCTCGTCGAGCATCGCGGGCACACCGTCCGCGGCGGCCAGCAGCCGCGCGCGCAGCGCGTCGTCGAAGGCTGCGGCCACCAGCGGGTGGGCCCACACCTCGTCGCTGCGCAGCGCCGGCAGCACCTGGTGGGCCAGCCGACCTCCGGCGTAGTCCCGGGCCGACTGCTCGGCGCGCGTGCTCCTGGCCGCGACCGGAGCCACCCGGGCGCTCGCCGCGAGCCGCCCGAGCAGGTACGCCGCCCTCTCGTGCCGCGCGAGGTCCCACGCCACCTCGCTGCGCGGCCACCGGCTCGAGCCAGAGCGCGGCCGACTCGTCGTCCAGGTCGACGACGGCCAGCGCGCGCGGCATGGTCAGCCCGCTCGGCAGCCGGTCGCCGCAGGTCCGAACGGTAGACGTCGGGCTCGGTACGCCACGGGCACGCTGCCCAGCGCCATCTCCCGGAGGTGCTCGGGCACGAACTGGAACAGCGGCGAGCGGCGCCCAGGACTGCACGACCTTGACGAAGAACGCGAACGGCAGCTCGGCGCTGCCGTCGCACCGCGCGGTGCCGCGCACCCAGAACCTGCCGGCGGTGGTGAGGGCCGGTAGGTCGTAGGGGAACTCCTCGGCGTGCGAGGTGACGATCTCGGCTCGGCGGCAGCCGAGGCTGGTGGCCACCATCTGGGCGAGAGCAGCCTCGCTGACATCGGCCGACCCCAGCACTGCGCGATGCGCCATGACATCTCCCCGGTGGTAAACCCACTTTACTTCTCCTCAGAAGGTAAAGTTGCTTTATGACCGCCGTCAACCCTCTTTCCCGCAGCCGCGCCGCCGGCGCGCACGAGCCGGTGCACGCCGCCGCGCAGATGGGCCGCCTGATGCGTCACCTCAGCAGCACCTTCGCGCGGGAGGACTGGAACGGGCTGCGGCAGTCGCACTTCCGGCTGATGTCCAGCATCCCGGTGGCGGGCATCACCATCACCGATCTCGCCGACCGCCTCGGCATGACCAAGCAGGCCAGCGGCCAGTTCGTCACCACGCTGGCGGCCGACGGCTACCTCGACGTACGCGCTGATCCCGACGACCGGCGGGCCCGCCTGGTGTTCTTGACCACGCAGGGGGTGCGCACCCTGAAGGCGGTGAACGCGCGGATCGCGCGCATCGAGCGTGAGTGGGCGCGGGTCGTCGGCGCCGACAGGTACGCGGAGTTCCGCGAGGTGCTCGCCGAGCTCGTCGACCACGTCCAGGAGTGAGGGCCTGGGCGCCCTCAGGTGCGCTCGACCATCGGCAGCGACCGCAGCCCCCGCTCGAGGTGCCACTGCAGGTACGCCGCCACCAGCCCGCTGCCCTCACGGCGGTGCCGCGGGTCGCTGGAGTCCGCCGTCGCCCAGTCGCCGCTGAGCAGCGCGGCCAGCAGCTCGAAGGTCCCCTGGGCGGGGGCCACCGAGCCCGACGGTCGGCAGCTGCCGCAGACCGCACCACCGGCGGGCACGTTGAAGAACGGGTGCGGCCCCGGCCGGGTGCACCGGGCGCAGTCCTCGAACGAGGCGGCGTACCCGGCGACGGCCAGCGAGCGCAGCAGGAACGCGTCGAGCACCAGGCCCGGCGGGTGCGCCGCGTCGGCGAGGGTGCGCAGCCCGCCGACCAGGAGCAGGAACTGCTGGGTCTGCGGCTCCTTCTCCTCGGCGGTCAGCCGCTCGGCCGTCTCGAGCATCGCGGTGCCGGCGGTGTAGCGCGGGTAGTCGTCGACCAGCCGGTCGCCGTACGACGCCAGGATCTCGGTCTGCTGCACCACGTCGAGCGAACGGCCCTCGTAGACCTGCAGGTCGACGTGGGTGAACGGCTCCAGCCCGGACCCGAACTTCGACCGGGTGCGGCGCACGCCCTTGCCGACGGCCCGGACCCTGCCGTGCGACCGGGTGAGCAGCGTGATGATGCGGTCGGCCTCGCCCAGCTTCTGGGTGCGCAGGACGACACCCTCGTCGCGGTAGAGGCTCACCGGCCCATCATCGCCCACCGCACCGCGCGGACGCCGCAAGCCCGGCCGGTCTTGACCCACGTCCCACAGGAGATCTAATGTGCTAGTTACCTAGTTGAATGGGGTCATCGTGATCGAGTTCTCGCTCGACAGCCGGTCCGGCGTCTCGCCCTACCTCCAGGTCGTCCAGCAGGTACGCCAGGCGCTGCGGCTCGGCATGCTCGAGAAGGGCGATCAGCTGCCCACCGTCAAGGATGTGGTCGCAACGCTGGCGATCAACCCGAACACGGTGCTCAAGGCCTACCGCGAGCTCGAACGCGAGGGTCTGGTGGCCGCCCGGCCCGGCGTCGGGACCTTCGTCACCCGCACCCTGGCCGACGGCTCGCTGGCCTCGCACGAGCCGTTGCGCCGGGAGCTGGCCCGCTGGCTGGCCAAGGCCCGGCGGGCCGGCCTGGACGAGGAGAGCATCGACGCGCTGTTCACCAGCACCTTTCGCAACGCGCAGCAGGACATAGCGTGACGCCCCTGCTGCGGGCGGCCGGCCTCGGCAAGCGCTACCGCCGGCGCTGGGCGCTGCGCGGCTGCACCCTGGACATCCCGGCCGGGCACGTGACCGGGCTGGTCGGGCCCAACGGCGCCGGCAAGTCCACCCTGCTCGGCCTCGCCGTGGGGCTGCTGGCTCCCACGGCCGGCACGATCGAGGTTTGCGGAGCCCGCCCGGCAGCCGACGCCGCCGCGCTGGCCGCGGTGGGCTTCGTGGCCCAGGACACCCCGGCGTACGCCGGACTCACGGTCGCCGAGCACCTGCGGCTCGGCGCCCACCTCAACCCGCGCTGGGACGCTGCCGTCGCCCGGTCGCGGATCGAGCAGCTCGGCCTCGACCCCGGCCAGAAGGCCGGGAAGCTCTCCGGTGGCCAGCGGGCCCAGCTCGCACTGACCCTGGGACTGGCGAAGCGGCCGCAGCTTCTCGTGCTCGACGAGCCGGTGGCCAGCCTCGATCCGCTGGCCCGCAGGGAGTTCCTGCAGGAGCTGATGGCTGCGGTGGCCGAGCAGGAGATCAGCGTGCTGCTGTCGTCGCATGTCGTCTCCGACCTGGAGCGGGTCTGCGACCACCTGATCGTCCTGGTCGACTCCGAGGTGCGGGTCGAGGGCGACGTGGAGACGCTGCTCGCGCAGCACCACCGGCTGACCGGCCCGCGCCGCGACACCAGCACCCTCCCCGCGGGCCAGCAGGTCGTCTCGGCCAGCAGCACCGACCGGCAGACGACGGTCGTGATCCGGACCGACCAGGCGGTCCACGATCCGTCGTGGGCGGTCGGTTCCCTCGGCCTGGAGGACGTGGTGCTCGCGTACATGGCTCACCCGACAGGGCCGGAGCAGGCCACCCCGGCGCTGGAGGTGCTGCGATGACCTGGCTGACCTGGCGCCAGCTGCGAACCCAGACCGCCGTCGTCTACGCCGCGGTGGCGGCGGTGGCGGTCCTCGCCCTGGTCACCGGCCCGCGGCTCGCCGACCTGGCGCGACGCAACCCGAACGTGTTCGACCTGATCTCCCGGGGCGACCGCAACCTGTTCTATGCCGGCATCGCCCTGCTGGCCGTCGTGCCCGCCGTCATCGGGGCCTTCTGGGGCGCTCCGATGGTGGCTCGCGAGCTGGAGACCGGCAGCTACCGGCTGGTCTGGGCCCAGAGCGTCACCCGCACGCGTTGGCTGGCGACCAAGCTCGGGCTCACCGCGGCAGCGGCCGTCGTCGCGGTCGGCGCGCTGAGCTGGGCGGTCACCTGGTGGTCGGCACCGCTGGACGGTGCCGTGAGCAGCACGCACGGCGGGCTTCCGGCCCGTCTCACCCCCGTGGCCTTCGCGATGCGCGGGCTCGACCCGGTGGCCTGGACGGTCTTCGCCCTGGTGCTCGGCGTCGCCGTCGGGCTGGTGCTGCGCCGGTCGCTCCCGGCGATCGCCGTCACCCTGGCCCTCGTGGTGGTCGCCCAGGTCGCGGTGCCGCTCTGGGTCCGCCCGCACCTGGCCACGCCGGTGACCAAGACGGTCACGTTCAGCACCGGCCGCGACGGGCAGCCCGGCACCCTCGACGGCATCGCCGCAGACTCCAGCGGCAGGCCGGTGTCGATCACGGTCACCACCGGTGGCCACGGCGACTGGGTGATCTCCAACCGGACCCTGGGCGCGAACGGCCGGCCGGCGCAGCTCCCTGCCTGGCTGCAAGGCTGCCTCCCGGGGCCGCCCGTCCCGGGCGCGGCTCAGACGGCGACGGTCGTCGAGGCCGGCACGGTCGACTCCTGCCTGCACCGGCTCACCGCGGAGGGCTACCGGCAGCGGGTCGTGTACCAGCCGGCCAGCCGGTTCTGGGCCCTGCAGTGGGCCGAGACGGCGCTGCTGCTCGTGGTGTCCGGGCTGCTGACGGCCTTCTGCTTCTGGTGGACCCGGCGGCGGCTGACCTGACCCGGCGGACCCGCCTCACGGCCGCCGGTAGCGAACCTCGTCCAGCGCGGCGCCGCCGAGGTCGATCGTCTTCGCGCTGCCGTCCGCGACGTACCCGTGACGCTCGTAGAACCGGCGTCCCCGGCCGTTGCCGGCCAGCACCCACAGAGCAGTGGCGGGCACGCCGTCCGGCACCGAGGCCAGCGTCGCGCGCAGCAGCTGCGAGCCCCCGCCGAGGCCCCAGGCGCTCGGGGCGAGGTAGATGGCGTAGAGCTCCCACAGCCCCTGGGGCGCCAGGTCGTCGTCGCGCGTCGGGCCGACGCGGGCGAACCCCACCAGCTCGCCGTCGGCCCGGTCGCCGTCCAGCAGCACCGAGGTGACCGTGCGGGGGTCCCCCGGCGGTGGCCAAGCCCCGCTCCCAGCGCTCCCGCCAGGTGTCGTCCGAGAGGCCGTCCAGGTAGGCGTCGGGCACCAGCCCCCGGTAGGCCACCCGCCAGGACCGCGCATGCACCCGCGCCACCGCCGCCGCGTCGGAGGCGACAGCGGCCCGCACGATCATCCGGTCATTCTGCGACAGCGGGTCAACCGCGACCCGAGCTGGTCCGAGCAGTCCACGATGATGTCCGCGTGACCGACCTCCTCCCGCGGATCGAGCGCTACTACGACACCGTCCCGCGGCGGTTCTCCCGCACCGAGGAGCTCGGCCCGTTCACGCTCTTCCTGGGCGAGCCGGGCGGTTGGGTCTACTACGCCCGGCCCCGGCTGGGCGGCGAGGGGGCCTTCGACTCCCAGGCGGTGGCCGCGGCCACCGGGCGGCTCACCGAGCTGGGCCTGCCCGCGGCGATCGAGTGGGTGCACGAGACCACGCCCACCCTGCTCGACGCGGTGCGTGCCGAGGGCTCGCTGCACCTGGAGGAGCTGCCCCTGCTGGCGCTCGACGACGGGTGCGAGGTCGCCGCACCGGCCCTGCCGCCCGACGTCTCGGTGCGCCTGCTCGATGCGGTCGACGCCGACACGGTGGCGGCGGCTCGGGGCGCCTCCGACGTCGGGTTCGCGGCCGAGGGCACCGCGCGCGGGGCGGGCGGACCGGCCGAGCGGGACGCCGCCCGCAAGCCGCCCCAGCGACGGGTGCTGGACCTGCTGGCCGAGGGGGCGGTGCGGATCGCGGTCGCCGAGAGCCGCACCGACGGGGTGCTCGCGACGGGGCGCACCCTGCCGCTGGACGGCGTGACCGAGGTGATGGGGGTGGCCACGCTGCCCTGCGCCCGGCGCCAGGGGCTGGCTGCCGCCGTCACGGCCGCGCTGGTCGCGGACGCGCGCGCCCTGGGCGTGCGGACGGTCTTCCTGACGGCCTCCTCACCGGCCGTCGCCCGGGTGTACGAGCGGGTCGGGTTCCGCCGGGTCGGCACCGGCTGGGCCGCCGACCGGCGCTGATCCACCGGCGCTGATCACGGCGTACCACCGCGACCGGCCCGGCCGGCCGCCGGATACGGTGCGGGGCGGGGAGAGCGAGGCCACCATGACCGAGAAGGACGACCAGCAGGGCCTGGCGAGCGGTCGCCGGGTCAGCTTGTTGCCGCGGGCCGGCGGGCCCGCCCACCCGGCCGTGGTGCGAGCCTGGGAGGCAGCGGGCGATCACGTGGTCGCCCGGGTCGAGGCCGAACCGCCGGCCGTGACCGCCCTCGACCACCACCAGCTGTGGCTGAGCACGGTCACCCGGTCCGGCGAGGAGCACGGCGTCACGATCTTCGCGGGGCGGGCGCGGGCGGTCGAGCCGACGGTGCTCGACCTCGACGGGGTGGTGCGGCTGGCCCACGAGGTGCGGCGGCGGGCCGTGCGCGCGCCGGGAGCCACCGTCACGGTGCCGCTCGGCAACCGGCCGCAGCAGTCGCTGCAGGCCCTCGACCTGTCCCGCGGCGGCGTCCGACTGCTGCTCGGCGACGAGGCCTGGAACCACGGCGACAAGGTCGACATGGAGGTGCACCTCGACGACCGGGTCACCGTCACCGCCTCGGCGCGCCTGCTGCGGCTGGACGACGACGGGCGGTCGGCCGTGCTGGGCTTCGTCGACCTGCCCGAGTCGGCGGCCGAGGCCATCGAGCACCACGTGCTCGGCCACCTGTCGAAGCCGGGCTGACCACCGACCGCTCAGCCGCTCAGCCGGCGGCCCGGTTGACGGCGGACACGACGGCCTTGAGCGACGCCGTGACGATGTTCGCGTCGACGCCCACGCCCCAGAGGATCCGTTCGCCGATCGCGCACTCCACGTAGGCCGCGGCCCGGGCGTCGCCGCCGGAGGACAGCGCGTGCTCGGCGTAGTCGAGCACCCGCACGTCGTGGCCGACGCTGGCGAGCGCGTCGACGAACGCCGCGATCGGGCCGTTGCCGTGGCCGGTCAGCGAGCGCTTCTCGCCGTCCACGTAGACGTTGACGGCAAGCTCGTCGTCGACGTCGGCCGCGGAGGACGTGTGGAGGCTGTTGAGCGCGATCGGCGTACGCCGGGAGAGGTACTCGGCGTCGAACACCGCCCACATCTGCGCCGGCGAGACCTCGCCGCCCGTCGGCGTCGGTGCGCGCCTGGATGACCTGGCTGAACTCGATCTGCAGCCGGCGCGGCAGGTCGAGCTTGTGCTCGGTGCGCATGATGTAGGCGACGCCGCCCTTGCCGGACTGCGAGTTGACCCGGATGACGGCCTCGTAGGTGCGGCCGACGTCCTTCGGGTCGATCGGCAGGTAGGGCACCGCCCAGCGGAACTCGCCGACCGGCACGCCGGCCGCCGCGGCGTCCCGGTCCATCCAGTCCAGGCCCTTCTTGATCGCGTCCTGGTGCGAGCCGGAGAAGGCCGTGTAGACCAGGTCGCCGCCGTAGGGGTGCCGCTCGTGGACCGGCAGCTGGTTGCAGTACTCGACCGTGCGCCGGATCTCGTCGATGTCGGAGAAGTCGATCTGCGGGTCGATGCCCTGGGTGAACAGGTTCATGCCCGAGGGTGACCAGGCAGACGTTGCCGGTGCGCTCGCCGTTGCCGAACAGGCAGCCCTCGATGCGGTCGGCGCCGGCCAGGTAGCCCAGCTCGGCGGCGGCGACGGCGGTGCCGCGGTCGTTGTGCGGGTGCAGCGAGAGGACGACGGAGTCGCGGTGCGCGAGGTTGCGGTGCATCCACTCGATCGAGTCGGCGTAGACGTTCGGCGTCGCCATCTCGACGGTGGCCGGCAGGTTGATGATGATCTTGCGGTCCGGCGTCGGCTGCCACACGTCGTTGACCGCGTTGCAGACCTCGACGGCGAACTCGAGCTCGGTGCCGGTGTAGGACTCCGGCGAGTACTCGAAGAAGACCTCGGTGTCGGGGACGGTCTCGGCGAGCTTCTGGCACAGCCGGGCGCCCTGCACGGCGATGTCGTTGATGCCGTCCTTCGGCAGCCCGAAGACGACCCGGCGCTGCAGCGTCGAGGTCGAGTTGTAGAGGTGCACGATCGCCTGCTTGGCGCCGCGGATCGACTCGAAGGTGCGCTCGATCAGCGCGTCGCGGGCCTGGGTCAGCACCTGGATCACCACGTCGTCGGGGATCAGGTCTTCCTCGATCAGCTGGCGGACGAAGTCGAAGTCGGTCTGGCTCGCCGACGGGAAGCCGACCTCGATCTCCTTGTAGCCCATCCGCACCAGCAGCTCGAACATCCGCTTCTTGCGGCCGGGGCTCATCGGGTCGATCAGCGCCTGGTTGCCGTCGCGCAGGTCGACCGCGCACCAGCGCGGTGCCGCGGTCGCGGCCCGGCCGGGCCAGCTGCGGTCGGCGAGGTCGACGGGGGCGAACGGGGTGTACCGGTGGATCGGCATGCCCGACGGCTGCTGGGCGTTCCGGGGGGCGCGGGTGTCGTGCTCGGCTGTGCTCATGGGGGCCACTCTCGGGGTCTCGCGGGGGCGTCGACCGGACAGGCGAGCACTCCGCGGCGAGGGGACCGGCCTCTAGGAGAGTGCCTCGCCGCGGCAGCCGAGAAGGAGCAGGCCGAGCCGCATGGCCACGAGGGTACGCCGGTCGAGGCCGCTGCGTCGCCCGGACCGGCGTACCCGGTCCGCATCCTGGACGGCCGGGAAAGCACTGGCCACCGCCGCCGCCCCGAGCCAGGCTGGTCGCCATGGGCGGTTCTGGCGGGACGCTGCAGCGGGTCGACGTCCGGGACGACGCGACGATGCAGGTCTCCTGCGAGCTCCTGCGCCGGGCCTACACCGCCGAGCACCCGGACGACCCGCTGCCCACGGCACCCGAGATGATCGCCCACGCCCGGGCCGGCGAGGACGGCGAGACCTGGGAGTACTGGCTGCTCCGCACAGCGGACGAACCGGTCGCGATGTACCGGCTGCAGCTCCCGTTGCTGGACAACCTGGACCTCGCCGAGCTCGACCTCGCGGTCGACCCCGCCCACCAGCGGCGGGGGCACGGCCGCCACCTGCTCGCGCACGCGCTCGCCCGGGTCGCGGAGCTGGGGCGGCACCAGGTGATCGTGGGGCTGAACGAGCCGGCTGACGGCTCGCCGCCGAACCGGGCGATGCGCTTCGCTGCCGCGGCCGGCGGGTCGCGCTCGCTCGGCGAGGTCCGCCGCACGCTGGACCTCACCGCCCTGGACACCGAGCGGCTGGACCGGCTCCGGTCCGAGGCCGAGGCGGCATCCGGCGGCTACCGGCTGGTGTCCTGGACCGACCCGTGCCCCGACGACCTCGTCGACGACTTCGCGGCGCTCTACGCCCGGATGAGCACCGACGCGCCGATGGGCGACCTCGACATCGAGCCGGAGCACTGGGACCGCGACCGGGTCCGGCAGCGCGAGGCGACGATCCGGGACCAGGGCCGCACCCACCTGGTCACCGCGGCGCGGGTCGGCCGGGACGGCCCGCTGGTCGCCTTCAGCGACCTCGCCACCTCGCGGCACGCCCCGGAGCACGCCTTCCAGTGGGCCACCCTCGTCGTCACGGAGCACCGCGGCCACCGGCTGGGGGCGCTGGTCAAGCTCGCCAACCTGGACCGGCTGCGGGCCGTCGCGCCGCAGGCGCGGCTGCTGCACACCTGGAACGCCGACGTGAACAGCCACATGATCGCCATCAACGAGGCGATGGGCTTCCAGGTCCGGCAGCGCGAGTCGGCCTGGCGGATCGACCTGCCGGACGCGACGCGCGGACCGGAACCGGACCGTGACCGGGCTGTGGTTCAGCGACGTCCACCGGGCACGGACGAGGCCGCGCTTGCGCGCGTGGTTCGACCTGCGCGTCGCGGTCGCGGCCGTCGACCGCCCCGGGGACCCGCCGCTGTCGTGGTCCTGGCACGTCGGCACGGTCCGGCAGCCGTGGCCCGGCATGGAGGTGCACTCCTTCCTGGCCCACGCCGACGACACCGCTCGTCGGCTGGTGCACCCTGATGCCCTCGCTCACCGAGAACCTCGACACCGCGCCCGTCGAGCTCGGCGTCCATCCCCGGCACCGACGTCGCGGTCTCGGCCGGGAGATGCTCCGGGAGGCCGGCCGGCGAGCCGCGGAGCTCGACCGGACCCGCCTGGTGGCAGAGGCGTTCGCAGGTGGCCCGGGCGCCGCCTTCGCGGCGGCCGTCGGTGCTCGCCCGGCCCTTGCCGACACCCAGCGGCGGCTCGACCTGCGCACGGTCGACGAGTCCCGGCACTCCGCGCTGTTCGACGACGCCGTGGCGCACGCCGGCGGGTACTCGCTGCTGCGCTGGACCGGGGCCACGCCGGAGGAGCACGTCGACCAGATCGCCGAGCTGGACGAGCCGGATGACCACCGACGCCCCGATGGACGACCTCGTCTGGGAGCAGGAGGTCTTCGACGATGCCAGGATCCTGGAGCGCGACCAGGTGCGGGTGGCTCGGCGGATGCGCTGCTACACGACCGCCGCCCGGCACGACGCGACCGGGCGGATCGTGGGGTTCACCTGCCTCGTCGTCGACGACGGTCGCGACGAGCACGCCTCCCAGTGGGAGACCATCGTGCTGCCCGACCACCGCGGCCACCGGCTCGGTCTGCTGCTCAAGATCGCCAACCTGCGCCACCTCCGGGACCACGAACCTGCCGTGACGACCATCGACACCTGGAACGCCGACTCCAACGGGCCGATGCTGCGGGTCAACCTCGCCCTCGGCTTCCAGGTCGTGCGGCAGTGGGCCGAGTGGGAGCTGGTCGCGGTAGCCGCCCGGCCCCTCGACCGGAATGACCGTCAGAACCCGAGCTTGCGCAGCTGGCGTGGGTCGCGCTGCCAGTCCTTCGCGACCGTGACGTGCAGGTGCAGGTAGACCGGCGTCCCGAGCAGGGCCTCGATCTGCGGCCGGGCGCGGGTGCCGATGTCGCGCAGCCGGGTGCCCTGCGGGCCGATGATGATGCCTTTCTGGCTGTCCCGCTCGACGTAGAGGAAGGCGTGGATGTCGAGCAGCGGCCGGTCGGCCGGCCGGTCCTCGCGAGGCACCATCTCCTCGACGACGACCGCGATCGAGTGCGGGAGCTCGTCACGCACGCCCTCCAGCGCCGCCTCGCGCACCAGCTCGGCGACGAGCACGCCGTCGGGCTCGTCGGTGAGCTCGCCGTCCTGGTACAGCGGCGGCGACTCCGGCAGCAGGGCCGCCAGCAGGTCGGCGAGCAGGCCCACCTGCTCGCCTGCCACTGCCGACACCGGCACCACCTCGGCCCAGTCGACGCCCTCGTCGCGACCGAGGTTCGCGGCGCCGAGCAGCGCCTCGGCGACCCGGTCGCGGCTGACCCGGTCGGTCTTGGTGACGACGGCGACCTTCGCGATGCCGCCCAGCTCGGCGAGCTCGCGGGCGATGAACCGGTCGCCCGGCCCGATCTTCTCGTCGGCCGGCAGGCAGAAGCCGACGACGTCGACCTGCGTCCAGGCCGCCCGCACCTCCTCGTTCAGCCGCTCGCCGAGCAGCGTGCGCGGCCGGTGCAGACCGGGCGTGTCCAGCAGCACGAGCTGGGCGTCCGGCCGGTGCACGATGCCGCGCACCACCCGGCGGGTCGTCTGCGGCTTGCTCGAGGTGATGACGACCTTCTCGCCGACCAGCGCGTTGGTCAGGGTCGACTTGCCGGCGTTCGGGCGGCCGACGAAGGCGACGAACCCGGCCCGGTGGGGTGACCCGGGTCCCCCGTCTTCCTCCGGTGTCACGTGGTCACCGCGGGGTCGGCGAGGACGCCGGCCTCCTCGTCGAGCCGGCGCTGACGGTCCCCCGCCAGATAGGTCGCGACCGTGTTGACGATCGCCGTCAGCGGTACGGCGATCAGGGCGCCGAAGATGCCGGCGACCAGACCTCCGATCGCGATGACGACGACCACGGCCAGCGGGTGGACCCGCACGACCCGGCCCATCAGGAACGGCTGCAGCACGTGTCCCTCGATCTGCTGCACGGCGATCACGCCGCCGAGCATGATCAGCGCCTGCACCGGGCCCTCGGACACGAGGGCGACGGCGACGGCTGCGGTGCCGCTGATCGTGGCGCCGACGATCGGGATGAAGGCGCCGAGGAAGACGAGCAGCGCCAGCGGCACCACGAGCGGCAGCCCGAGCAGCGTGGCCACGAGCGCGACGCCGAGGGCATCGGTGGCGGCGATCACCACGGTCGCCCGCACGTACGACGTGAGCACGACCCAGGCCCGCTCGCCGCTGCCCTGCACGCGGCCCTGCGCGCTGGGCGGGAACAGCCGGACGATCCAGCCCCAGATGCCGCGGCCGTCGTAGGTGAAGAAGATGGTCGCGAACAGCGTGATGAACAGCCCGGCCAGCAGGTGTCCGGCCGTGGTCGCTGCGCCGACGACGGTGCCGCCGAGGTTGCCCGAGCTGCTGCTGCTGACGGCGTCCCGGACCCGGTTGAAGAAGTCGTTGAGCTGGGCCCTGCTCAGGCCGGCGTCGGAGAGGTACTGCTCGAGCTTGTCCAGGCTGTCGTCGAACTGCCCGCGGAGGTCGCCGAAGCCGGAGGAGACCTGCTGGGCGACCAGGGTCACGATGGCGGCGATCAGCGCGAAGCCGAGCAGGATGACGAGCAGGGTGGCCAGGCTGCGCGGCAGGCCCCAGCCCTGCAGACGGTCGGCGATGGGAGAGGTGACGGCCGCCAGCAGCAGCCCGATGATGACCGGCACGAGGACGACGGACAGGATGCCGAACAGCTGCAGGAGGACCCAGACGCCGGCGATGACGAGGAGCAGTCGCCAGGCCCAGGCAGCGCTGAAGCGCAGCACGTACGGGGTCTCGACGCCGTCGATCGGGTGCAGCTCGTGGTGCGACGGGTGCGGCGCGTGGTGCACCGGGTCCTCCGCCGCGGGAAGCGCGGGTCGGTTGGTGCGCGTCGGGCGCGCCGAGAGGCGCGGGCGGCGAATCATGAGCCGACGTTAACCGCCACGGCGTCGACGTACCGCACCGGACTCAGCCGACGCGCAGGGTGCCGTCTGGCGCCGCCTGCAGCACGGTGCTGATGCCCACCTCGGCCAGCAGGGCCTGGTCGTCGGGCCCGATGGGTCCGACGCCGACGACGCAGGCAGCCTCGAGCCGGTCGGTGCCGCTGGCGACCGCGGCCGCCACCGCCGCCTGCAGCGCGGTCAGCCGCAGCGACGACAGGTCGACCGTCGCCGCCGAGTAGGTGCGGCCGATGTCGTCGCGCACGGCCGCACCGTCGGCCGCGCCGGCTCGGGCCCTCGCCGACCGGGCCAGCGTCACGAGCTTGGCGTCCTCGGCGGACAGCGTGCTGCCGGCTGCGTCGACCGGCGCGCCGTCAGGACTCGTGGGCATCGGCGGCCTCCAGGGCGTGCGGGTCCGGCTCGTCGGAGACCCGGCGGACCAGGACGGTGCCGATGCGGTTGCGCCGCCCCTGCGTGGTCTCGGCGGTCAGCTCGACCCCGGAGAGCCAGACCTGGGCGCCGGGGATCGGCACCCGGCCGAGGTGCTTGGCGAGCAGGCCTCCGACGGTGTCGACGTCCTCGTCCTCGAGCTGGACGCCGAGCCGCTCCGACAGCTCGTCCAGGTGCAGCCGGGTGCTGACCCGCAGGGTGCCGTCGGGCAGCGGCTCGACCAGCGAGGTCTCGACGTCGTACTCGTCGGTGATCTCTCCGACGATCTCCTCGAGCACGTCCTCGATGGTGACGAGCCCCGCAGTGCCGCCGTACTCGTCGACGACGATCGCGATGTGGGTCTGCTGGGCCTGCATCTCGCGCAGCAGCTCGTCGACCGGCTTGCTCTCGGGGACGAAGACGGCCGGGCGCATGACGGAGTCGACGGTCTCGACCGACTCGCCCTCGCGGTGCACGTAGGTACGGCGCACGATGTCCTTGAGGTAGGCCACGCCGAGGACGTCGTCGCTGCCCTCGCCGATCACCGGGATGCGGCTGAAGCCGCTCCGCAGCGCCAGCGACATGGCCTGCCGCAAGGTCTTGGTGCGCTCGATGAAGACCACGTCGGTGCGCGGCACCATGACCTCGCGCACGATGGTGTCGCCGAGCTCGAACACGGAGTGGATCATCACCCGCTCGCGGTCCTCGATGAGCTGGTTCTCCTCGGCGAGGTCGACCAGCTCGCGCAGCTCGGCCTCGGAGGCGAACGGGCCCTCCCGGAAGCCCTTGCCCGGCGTGAGCGCGTTGCCGATGAGGATGAGCAGCTGCGGGAGCGGCCCGAGCACCCGAGCCAGCGGCTGCACGAACCGGGCCGCGGCGAGCGACACGCGCGGCGCGTGCTGGCGGCCGAGGGTGCGCGGCGAGACGCCGATGGCGACGTAGGACACGACGACCATGGTCACCGAGGCGACCAGGATCGCCTCCCACCGCTCGTCGAACATGTCCAGCATCGCCACGGTGAAGAACACGGTCGCGACCAGCTCGGCGGTCACCCGCAGCAGGGTGAGCACGTTCAGGTAGCGCGCCGGGTCCTCCAGCACGACCAGCAGCTTCTGGGCCCCGCGACGGCCCTCGCGGGCGAGGTCGGCCGCAGCGCCGCGGGACACCCGGGACAGCGCCGCCTCGGCGCCGGCGAACAGCCCGGCGAGCACGACCAGCAGGCCGGCGCCGATGAGCAGGCCGGTGGTCATCGTGAGCTTCCGGACCGCTCGGCGGCCCAGGCACCCAGCAGCTCGGCCTGCAGGCCGAACATCTCCCGCTCCTCGTCCGGCTCGGCGTGGTCGTAGCCGAGCAGGTGCAGGATGCCGTGCACCGTGAGCAGGTCGAGCTCGTCGTCGGTGGAGTGGCCCGCGGACGCGGCCTGGGGGGCAGCCACCGCGGGGCAGAGCACGACGTCTCCGAGCAGGCCGGGCTCGGGCTCCTCGTCCTCCGTGCCGGGGCGCAGCTCGTCCATGGGGAAGGACAGGACGTCGGTCGGCCCCTCCTCGTCCATCCACTGCTGGTGCAGCGCCGACATCGTGTCGACGTCGACCGCCAGCACCGACAGCTCGGCCTGCGGGTGCACCTTCAGCCGGTCGAGCGCGAACCGCGACAGGGCCGCGATGCGTTCGGCGTCGACGCCGGCGCCCGACTCGTCGTTGACCTCGATGCTCATCCGGTCACCGTCTTCGGCGGCTGGAGCCGCCGGAGCCTCGCCGGGCGTCGGCGTCCTGCTGGCCGGCGTCCCACCGGCCGTAAGCCTCGACGATGTCGGCTGACCAGCCGGTGCCGCACGACGTCCTGAGCCTGCAGGAAGCAGAACTCGACGTCGGGGGTGCCCTCGAGGATCTCCTGCACCACGCGCAGGCCGCTGTGGTTGCCGCTGGGCAGGTCGACCTGGGTGACGTCGCCGGTGACGACCATCCGCGAGCCGAACCCCAGCCGGGTGAGGAACATCTTCATCTGCTCCGGCGAGGTGTTCTGCGCCTCGTCGAGGATGATGAACGCGTCGTTGAGGGTGTTGTGCGTGACCAGGAAGTCGTCGGTGACGTAGAGGGAGTCGGCGGCCGCGACCGAGATGCACACGCACTCCGCCTGGCCGGCCGGCTCGATGCTGTCGATGAAGCGCATCGGGCGGCCGCCGCCGGTGGCGTCGTAGGCCTCGGCCTTGCGGGTCAGGCGGAACGGCTCGATGCCGGCAGGCAGCCGGATGTCCAGCACGAAAGCGTCGTGCCGGTGGTGGACAGGTCGGTCGGTCGTGCCGCCGGGCTTGCGCCCGGCCATCGTCCGGGTTCGGCTGTAGACGACGCCGCCCAGCGACCGGACGAGGTAGGTCACGTCGTCGCGCAGCCTGGTCGAGCAGGTCGTGTACTGCACGCGACATGTCCGGCCGGCCTGGCGCACCGGGCCGCCGTCGGTGTCGAGCAGGCCCTGGAGGACCGCCAGCCGCACCTCCGCGGTGTTGAACAGGTAGCTGGTCGGCACGAACTTGGTCGACGAACGGGTGCCCGCCAGACCCAGGTCGCGGAGGGCGACAGTGACCGGGTTCGACACGATCACCCCGCCGCGACCCCCGTCGACGTGTCGGAGCACGTAGTCGAACTCGGAGGTGCGCTTCAGCTCGATGCGCGGGAGCGCTGCCTCGAGCGCCGAGGCGAGCTCGGGGTCGGCCGTCGAGAAGCTGGGGGTGGTTGCCGTCGTGATGCAGCCGTCGCCGAGCAGCAGCCCGAGCGCGTAGGGGTCGATGGGGACATCGCGGGCCGGCATCTGCACGGCGGCAACGACCGGCAGCTCGAAGCGTCGGTAGTGGGCGCGACGCAGCTTGCCTCGCATCTGCTGGGTCTCGAGAACGCGCCCTGCCTTGCCCCGGCGACGGTCGTACCGCGTCGTCACGAACCACAGGTGCTCACCGCAGGCCAGCGTCGAGGCGCCGTCCTGGGTAGCGACCCGGTACACCTTCTTGCGGCCCTGGGGGTAGACGCCGAGCACGGGGGTCGGCCGGCCATCGGCGCCGACGACCAGGTCGCCCACCCGGAGCTTCCCGATCGGTCGGAACCCCTCGGGGGTCAGGACCGGTGTGTCGACCGGCTGCGCCCGGCCACGCATGTAGGCCAGCGGCGCGACCTCGATGGTGCCGGCGGTCATCAGCCGCGGGATCGACTCCGGGTCGATCATGTCGTGCAGGGCGTCGTAGAGCGGCCGCAGGTAGGGGTCGATCTTCTCGAACAGCGTGCCGGGGAGGAAGCCCAGCCGCTCCCCCGCCTCGACCGCCGGCCGGGTGAGGATGATGCGGGTGACCTGCTTGGCCTGCAGCGCCTGCACCGCCTTGGCCATCGCCAGGTAGGTCTTGCCCGTGCCGGCCGGGCCGATGCCGAAGGTGATGGTGTTGCGGTCGATCGCGTCGACGTAGCGCTTCTGGTTCAGCGTCTTGGGGCGGATCGTGCGGCCGCGGTTGGACAGGATGTTGAGGGTGAGCACCTCGGCGGGTCGCTCGCCGGTCTCGACACGGAGCATGCCGACCATCCGCTCGACCGCCTCGGGGCTCACGCCCTGCCCGGTGCGCAGGACGGTGACCAGCTCGTCGTAGAAGCGCTCGACGAGGGCGACCTCACCCGGCTCGCCGGTGACGGTGATCTCGTTGCCCCGGACCGAGATGTCGGTGGACGGGAAGGCTCTCTCGACGACCCTGAGGAGCTCGTCCTGCGTGCCGAGCACGCTGACCATGGGCTGGCTGGCGGGGACGACGATGGTCGTCCGGGTCTCGGGTGACTCGGTCATGGTGCGGCCGTCTCGGCCTGATCGCCCTGCTTCCGCTCTCGGTCGGTGCGACGTCCGCACCTGCTGGAGTCGTCCATGCTAGGCGATCTCACCGGCGCGGCCCAGCGCGGGCGGCGCGAGCTGACCGGCGTACCCACCAAGATCCTCGGACGCCGACGCACCGCTCGCGCGGCGTGTCGGGTGCGCGAGCGTCCACTCGGTGGCCGCGGCCGGGCTCAGCCCCCGAAGGGCCGCGGGTCGCGGGTGAAGGGGTAGGTCGCCCAGTAGAGGCGCTCCACGGCGCCGTCGCCGCGGCGTACCACCCGAAGGACCTCGCCGTGCCTGCCCCCGGAGGTGACCCGGAACCGGTCCGGACCAACCTGGGCGAAGACCGACGGCGGCGTCGTCCGGGCCGCCGAGACCGGCTTCGCCTCGAGATGGCCGTCCTTGGCCGAGAAGGCGAAGGCGCTGCCCTCGGACCACCACTGGCCGAGCAGCTCCGCCACCTGCGGGGGCACCGGTGGCCCCGGCCGCCAGGGCTCGGCAGGGTCCGGGTCGTCGTCGAGGACGCGCAGCGCGAGGTCGACCGCGAGGCCACCGGGGTCGGCCGCAGCCGAGGTGTTGGCCAGCACGACGGCACCGACCTTGTCGGTGCGCCGTACGGCGAGGCCGGCGAGGAAGCCCGGCATGGCACCGTCGTGCCCCACGAGCACCCGGTCGCCGCGCCGGTGCAGCATCCATCCCAGACCCCAGGCAAGCGTCCAGCCGTCGAGGTCGTACATGACCTGCGGGTGGCACATCTCCTCGACCGTGTCCGGCGACAGCACCGCGGACTCCGGCTCGGCGACGAAGCTGGCCCACCGCCCGAGGTCGTCGACCGTCGACCACAGCTCGGCGGCCGGGGCGAACGCGTTGCCGGGGAACTCTGGCTCCTCGTGCAGCTGGTCGGCGTACGGGTGGGTGAAGTAGCCGCGGGCGTACGGCGGCGTACGGCGCGAGGTGGTGCGCGCCATCTCCAGCGGGTCGAGCAGCCGAGCCTGCAGCGCCTCCTCCCACGACTGACCGCGCAGCCGCGCGACGACCTCGCCGAGCAGCATGTAGGCCAGGTTCGAGTAGTGGTGGAGGCGGGCCGGGGGCAGCACGGCCTCGGCCTCGGCCAGCCGGCCGAGCAGCTCGTCGCGATCCGGCCCTTCCGGGCGCTCCCACACCTCGCCGACGGGTTCGCGCTGGAGACCGGAGAGGTGCGCCAGCATCCGGCGGATCGGCAGGCCGCCGTGCGCGGTGCCCGGCAGGTGCGCCTCGAGCCGGTCGTCGAGGTCGAGCAGGCCGTCGTCCCGGCACTGGAGCACGAGGACGGCGGTGAACGTCTTGGTGATGGAACCCATCCGGAACTGGGTGTCGGACGTCGGCATGGCCGTCGGGTCGTCGGCGTCGGTGGTCCCGGCGAAGCCGTGCCAGACGGGGGCACCGCCGCGCACGACGGTCGCGGCCAGGCCGGCCGAGCGCCAGCCGGCCTGCTTCTCGGCGACCATCCGGTCGAGGGCGGCGACGGTCTGCGGGGGAAGGGACCGGCTCATCCCGGTGGCCAGGCCAGGTCGCGCCCCGCGAGCACGTGGCCGTGCACGTGGAACACCGTCTGGCCCGCCTGGGCGCCGGTGTTGAAGACCAGCCGGTAGGAGTCGTGACCGTCGGCCGCGGCGATCTGCCGGCCGACCGCCGCGAGCTCGGCCAGCGCCGTGGGGTCGGCATCGGCGAGGGCGCCGACGTCGGGATGGTGGGTGCGCGGCACGACCAGGACGTGGAGTGGCGCCTGGGGGTTGATGTCGCGGAACGCGATGACGGTGTCGCCCTCGTGCACGACGTCGGCGGCCACCTCTCCGGCCACCACCTTGCAGAACAAGCAGTCGTTCTCCGGCATGGTCGTGACCCTACCGAGGCTGCCGGGCTCGGCGTGCCGTGCGGCAGACGGGCTGGTCGCCGTGTAAACCGGACGCGGGAGCAACGCGTCGTACCTGTGTGACGCGACTCCTGGCAACGGCGGACGTGACGGCGCTGCCGACACCCGCGACCGCGAGGAGCGCCACGTCCATGACCGGCCCCACCAGCACCGCACCGGTGCCGTCGTGGGACGCCGACGAGGCGGTGACCCACCTCTACGCCGCGCACTACCGGTCGCTCGTGCGGCTCTCGGCCCTGTTGCTGCGCGAGACGGCGACCGCAGAGGAGGTCGTGCAGGACGCGTTCGTCGCCCTGCACGGCAGCTGGCGGCGGCTCGACGACCCGGACCGGGCCCTGGCCTATCTGCGGCGATCGGTGGTCAACGGGGTCCGCTCGGTGCAGCGGCACCGCGGGGTGGCGGACCGGCACGCCCCGGCCCCGCTGCCGGCCGCCGCCAGCGCCGAGCACGGGGCGATGCTGGCGCTGGAGCACGCCGAGGTGCTGGCCGCGCTGCGGACCCTGCCGTCGCGGCAGCGCGAGGTGCTGGTGCTGCGCTACTACGTCGACCTCTCGGAGGCCGACATCGCCGAGGCGCTCGGCATCAGCCGCGGCGCCGTGAAGAGCCACGCGTCGCGCGGCATGGCCGCGCTGCGCCTTGCACTGGAGACCACCGCATGAGCACCGAGTTCCCCGACGACGACCCGCTGGCGACGCGGCTTCGCGACGCCCTGAGCTCGGAGGCAGCGATGGTCCAGCCCTCGGACGACGGACTGGGCGAGATCCGCGACGGGATCGCAGCGCAGGGCGACCGACGGTGGTGGCAGCAGCCCTGGATGCCTGCCGCAGCGGCCGCGGTGGTGCTGGCCCTGATGGCCGGCGGCTTCGCGATCGCCGCGAACAACAAGGACAACGGCGACGACGGCAGCGACAGCACCGTCGCTGCCGGCAGCTCGACGAGTCCGGCGACGACGCCCACCTCGTCGTCCGCGAGCGTCGAGCCGGAGCCGAGCGACCCGCCCATGACGGGGACCCCGATCCCGATCGAGGGCGACGTCTACGTCTACTACGTGCACGACGACGGTCAGGGACCGCGCCTCTACCGCGAGCAGCGGCCGAACCCCGGCGGCGCGGGCGCACCGGCAGCCCTCTCGGTCATGCTGTCGGAGCCGCCGCTGGACCCGGACTACTCCTCGCCGTGGCCCGAGAGCACGACCGTCGACGACTACTCGACCGCGGGCGACACCGCGACCGTCGACCTCAGCGACTTCCCCTCGGTCGGCGCGGCGGCCGAGACCGCGGCCGTGCAGCAGCTGGTCTACACCGTGACGGCCAACGACAAGGCGGTCACGAAGGTGCGGCTGCTGGTCGACGGCAAGGCACCGGCCTCCGGCCACAGCGACTGGTCGAAGCCGGTCGCGCGAGCGCCGATGGCCGACGTGCAGGGCTGGATCTGGCTGCTGTCCCCCACCGAGGGCGCCACGGTGTCCTCGCCGGTCGAGATCACCGGCTTCGGCACGGCGTTCGAGGGCACCATCAGCTGGGAGGTCCGCAAGGGCGGACCGAGCGGCCCGAAGGTCGCCGAGGGCACGACGCAGGGTGGCTCGAACGGCGAGTTCGCCGAGTTCTCCGACTCCGTCGACCTGGACCCGGGGACCTACGAGCTGCGGGCCTTCGAGGCCTCGGCCGAGGACGGCTCACCGATCCACGTCGACACCAAGACCTTCACCGTCCGGTAGCCGGCGGTCACCTGCCAGCGCCGGGTACGGGCCAGCAGGACGGCCAGCGCGGCGGTCCCGGCCGTCGAGGTGCGCAGCACCGTCGGGCCCAGCCGGTACGCCGTGGCGCCGGCCTCGGTGAAGGCGGCCAGCTCCTCGGGGCTGAGCCCGCCCTCGGGCCCCACCACGACGACCACCGCACCCTCGGCCGGCGGCACGAGGTCGGCCAGCGGCACGACCGCCTCCTCGTGCAGCAGCACTCCGGCGGCGGCCGCGCGCAGCCGGTCGACCACGTCGCGGGTGCTCGCGAGGTCGGCGACCACCGGGAACCTGGACCGCCTCGACTGCTTGGCCGGCTGCCTGGGCCGTCGTACGCCAGCGGGCCAGCGCCTTGTCGCCGCGCCCCTCGCGCCACCGGGTCACGCAGCGGGCGGCCGCCCAGGGCACCACCTCGTCGACGCCGACCTCGGTCATCGTCTCGATGGCCGTCTCGCCGCGGTCGCCCTTCGGCAGCGCCTGCACCACGACGAGCCGCGGCGCCGGCGCCGGCTCGTCGTCGACCGCGGGCACGTCGACCTCGACGGCGTCCTTGCCGAGCACCGCGGCCACGGTGCCGGCGCCCCGGCGTCCCGCACCGTCGACGAGCACGACGGGCTCACCCACCCGAAGGCGCAGCACGGTCGCTGCGTGCCGACCCTCGGGGCCGTCGACCACGACCCCGCCCGGCACCAGGCGCTCGGTCGGCACCACGAACACCGGGGCGCTCACGGCGTCCTCACGTCCGCTTTCGCCTCATCGGATACCCCTCCGGTCCTCGACACGCCCGACCCAGGTATCCGATCCGGGAGAAACCGGCGTCAGCGCTCGTTGAACGCGTCGCGCAGGCGGTTGAAGAAGCCCTGCTTGTTGCCGGTGACCTGGCCGACATCGGGGCCGTCCTCGCCGCGCAGTGCCGCGAGCTTGCGCAGCAGGTCCTCCTGCTCGGGGTCCAGCCGGGTGGGGGTCACGACCTCCACGTGCACCACGAGCTGGCCGCGGCCGGACGCGCGCAGGTGCGTGACCCCGAGGGCGGCCATCGTCACGGTCTGACCGGACTGCACCCCCGGTCGCAGCTCGACCGGGCGAGGGCCGTCGAGGGTCTCGAGCGTCACGGTGGTGCCGAGCGCTGCCGCCGTCATGGGTACCGACACGGTGCAGTGCAGGTCGTCGCCCTGCCTGCGGAACAGGGCGTGCGGCCGCTCGACGATCTCGACGAACAGGTCGCCGGCCGGGCCGCCGCCGGGGCCCGCCTCGCCCTCGCCGGAGAGCTGGATGCGGGTGCCGGTGTCGACGCCGGGCGGGATCTTCACCTTCAGCGACCGGCGGGTGCGCACCCGGCCGTCGCCGCCGCACTCGTGGCACGGGTCGGGGATCACCGTGCCGAAGCCCTGGCAGGCCGCGCACGGCCGCGACGTCATGACCTGGCCGAGGAAGCTGCGGGTCACCTGCTGGACCTCGCCGCGGCCGTGGCACACGTCGCAGGTGCGCGGCGAGCTGCCCGGCCGGGCGCCGGCACCGCTGCAGGTGGGGCAGGTCGCGGCGGTCTCGACCTGCAGGTCGCGGGTCACGCCGAAGGTCGCCTCGGACAGCTCGACGTCGACCCGGATCAGTGCGTCCTGGCCGCGGCGCTGGCGGGGCCGCGGGCCGCGGCCGCCACCGCCGCCGGCACCGAAGAAGGCGTCCATGATGTCGGAGAAGCCGAACCCCGACCCGAAGCCGCCACCGGTGGAGAACGGGTCGCCGCCGAGGTCGTGCAGCTCGCGCTTCTGGGGGTCGGAGAGCACCTCGTAGGCCTGGGTGACCTCCTTGAAGCGCTCCTCCTCGGCCGGGTTGACGTCCGGGTGCAGCTCGCGGGCCAGCTTCCGGTAGGCCTTCTTGATGTCCTCCGGGACTCGCGTCCCGGGCCACGCCCAGGACCGCGTAGTAGTCGCTCTGCTGGGCGGCCACCTATACCTCACCAACGATTCGTCCGACGTACCGAGCCACGGCGCGTACCGCTCCCATCGTTCCGGGGTAGTCCATCCGGGTCGGGCCGAGGACGCCGAGCTTGGCGAGCATCTCGCTGTCGGAGCCGTAGCCGACGCTCACCACCGACGTGCTGGTCAGCCCCTCGGGGTTCTCGTGCCCGATGCGGACCTGCAGCACCGACGGGTCCGACGCCTCGCCGAGCAGCCGGAGCAGCACCATCTGCTCCTCCAGCGCCTCGAGCACCGGGTGGATCGTGAGGGGGAAGTCCGGGCCGAAGCGCGCGAGGTTGGCGGTGCCGCCCAGCACGACGCGGTCCTGGTGCTCCTCGACCAGGCTCTCGAGCAGCGCCGTCGAGCACGCTGGACACGACCGGCCGCTGGTCGTCGGTGAACCGGTCGGGCACCTCGGACAACCGGCCCGCGGCGTCCGGCAGCCGGACGCCCACGGTGGCGGTGTTGAGGTGCGCCCGCAGCTCGGAGAGCAGCGTGTCGGACGCCTCGGTGCGGGTCTCGACCACGCGCTGCTCGACCCGGCCGGTGCTGGTGATGAGCACGACGAGCAGCCGGGTCGTGGTGAGCGGCACCAGCTCGACGTGCCGCACGCTGGACCGGGACAGCGAGGGGTACTGCACGACCGCGACCTGACGGGTCAGCTGGGCGAGCAGCCGCACGGTGCGCGCGACGATGTCGTCGAGGTCGAGCGCCCCGTCGAGGAAGGTCGCGATGGCCCGGCGCTCGGCTGTCGAGAGCGGCTTGACCGTCGAGAGCCGGTCGACGAACAGCCGGTAGCCCTTGTCGGTCGGGATGCGCCCGGCGCTGGTGTGCGGCTGGGCGATGTAGCCCTCGTCCTCGAGGGCCGCCATGTCGTTGCGGATCGTGGCCGGAGAGACCCCGAGGTTGTGCCGCTCGACGAGTGCCTTGGAGCCCACCGGCTCATGGCTCGACACGTAGTCCTCGACGATCGCGCGGAGCACGTCGAGCTTGCGGTCCTCCAGCACACGCACCTCCACTCCACGGGTCGGTCGCCGACACGGTCACCGGCAGGCTGGCACTCCTGACAGCAGAGTGCCAAGTGTACGTCGTCCGGCTCGTCCCGCGTGTCCGGAGCGGCGTTGCGGGGCGGACCCGGAAGGCTGTCCGACGTGGACAGGTATGCGGGGAACGTGCTCGCGGGCGGCGGTCGTCGACCCGCGGTCGTGCCGACGGTCGAGGCCGAGCGCGACCTGGTCGTCGAGGATGTCGAGACCGGGTTCTGCGGCGCAGTGGTGCGCACCGAGAAGACGACTGCCGGGCTGACCGTGACCCTCGAGGACCGCCACGGCAAGCATCGGGTCTTCCCGATGGGCTACGGCTTCCTCGTCGACGGCCGGCCGGTGCAGCTGGTGCGGCCCCGGGTCGCCGCGGCGCCGGTCGCTGCCCGGCGTACCGCATCGGGCTCGATCGCGGTGCACGGCGCGGCGGCCCGGGTTGCCCGCGCCAGCCGCATCTACGTCGAGGGGCGGCACGACGCCGAGCTGGTCGAGAAGGTCTGGGGTGACGACCTGCGCGTCGAGGGCGTCGTCGTCGAGCATCTCGGCGGCATCGACGACCTGCCCGCGGTCGTGCGCGACTTCGGGCCGGGCCCGACCCGGCGGCTCGGCGTGCTCGTCGACCACCTGGTCACCGGCAGCAAGGAGTCGCGCCTCGCCGCGCAGGTCCGGTCGCCGCACGTGCAGGTCGTCGGGCACCCGTACGTCGACGTGTGGCAGGCGGTCCGGCCGGCCGCCCTGGGCATCACCGCCTGGCCCGAGGTGCCGCGCGGCACACCGTGGAAGGAGGGCGTCTGCGCCGGCCTCGGCTGGCCGGTCGACCCGCCCGCGGCCTGGCGCCGGATCCTCGGCGCGGTGCACAGCTATGCCGACCTCGAGCCGAGCCTGCTCGGCCGGGTGGAGGAGCTCATCGACTTCGTCACGCAGGGTGACGGCGCGCCGTAGGCGCACACCAGGAGGGAAACACATGACCACCACCCCACCCGAGCCGCCCTCGGACGGCGACGCCGAGCGAGGACCTGTGCCGCCCGCGCCGGACGCCCCGGACGGGTCGGTGCCGCCACCTACGCCTGCCACCCCCGAGATGCCGGCCGGTGACGTGCCGCCACCACCCCCGGACCCCGGCTACGGCCAGACCCCGCCACCACCCCCCGACCCCGGCTACGGCCAGACCCCACCACCGCCCGCCGGACCCCGGCTACGGCTACGGCCAGGCGGTTCCGCCGCCGCCCGGCTACGGCCAGCCGGCGTACGGCGCGCCCGGCTCCGGCGCGGCCGCCGCCTATGGCGAGCAGCCCCCGGGGGTAGGTGACGCCTTCAGCTACGGCTGGGCGAAGTTCTCCCAGAACGTCGGCGTGATCCTCACCGCGATGCTCATCTACATCGTCGCCTTCGCGGTCGTCGGCGGCATCCTCTACGTCACCGTGATCGCCGCGGCGGGCAACAGCGGCGGCTACCCGGGGGCGCTGTTCCTCATCGCGGTGGAGACGGTGGTCTTCGCGCTGCTCGGCTACCTCATCCAGGCCGGGTTCATCCGCGGCGCGCTGTCGATCGCGCAGGGTGCGAAGCCCGACCTCGGCACGTTCCTGTCCACCGAGAACTTCGGGCAGGTCGTCATCGCGTCGCTGATCATCGCGGTGGCCTCGGGCATCGGCTCGTTCCTGTGCTACCTGCCCGGCCTGATCATCCAGTACCTGCTGCAGTTCACGCTGTTCTTCATCATCGACCGAAAGGTCGGTGCCATCGACGCGCTCAAGGCGAGCTTCGACTTCACCACGAAGAACTTCGGCATCCTGGTGCTGTTCTCGATCCTGGCGGTGGTGATCCTCGTGGCGGCCGCGATCTTCTGCCTGCTGCCGCTGCTCGTCGCGTTCCCGGTCGTGCTCATCGCGCAGACCTTCCTCTACCTGCGTCTGCAGGGCCGGCCGGTCGTGACCGACCCGCACTGACGAACCACGGCCGGCTCAGTCGAGCAGGTCGCGCACCACCGCATCGGCCAGCAGACGGCCGCGCAGCGTCAGCGCTGCGCGGCCGTCGGCCTTCGCGGCCGGGTCGAGCAGGCCGTCGTCGACCGCGCGGTCGGCGGCCTGGCGGCCGGCGTCGGTGAGGTCGGTCAGCGGGTGGCCCTCCCGGAGCCGGATCCCGAGCAGCACCCGCTCGACGCGTTGCTGCTCCGGCGTGAGGACCTCGCGGGCCTGGGCCGGGCTGTCCCCGGCGGCCAGCCGACCGGCGTACGCAGTGGGATGCCGCACGTTCCACCAGCGGGTGCCGCCGACGTGGCTGTGCGCGCCCGGGCCGACGCCCCACCAGTCGTGGCCGCGCCAGTAGCCCTCGTTGTGCCGGGCCCGCTGCTGCTCGCCGCGGGCCCAGTTGCTCACCTCGTACCAGCCGAAGCCGGCCGCAGCGAGCACCTCGTCGGCCAGCAGGTAGCGGTCGGCGAGGTCGTCGTCGTCCGGCGGCGGGAGCTCGCCACGGCGGACCAGGCCGGCCAGCCGGGTGCCCTCCTCGACGACGAGGGCGTACCCGCTGACGTGGTCGGGCTCGCACTCGACCGCAGCGTCGAGGCTGGCGCGCCAGTCGTCCTGGGTCTCCCCCGGCGTCCCGTAGATCAGGTCGAGGCTGATGCCCTCGAAGCCGGCCGCCCGCGCCCAGGCGACGACCTGCGGCACCCGGTCCGGGTCGTGGGTCCGGTCCAGGGTGGCGAGCACGTGGGGCACCGCTGACTGCATCCCGAACGACACCCGGGTGAAGCCGGCCTCGCGCAGGGCCGCCAGCGACGCCGCGTCGACGCTGTCCGGGTTGGCCTCGGTGGTGACCTCCGCACCGGGCCGGATGCCGAACTCGTCCCGTACGGCGGTGAGCAGCCGGGCGAGGTCGGTCGGCGGCAGCAGGGTCGGCGTCCCGCCGCCGAGGAACACCGTGGCGGCCGGCAGGTCGGCGGCGCCGAGCACCCGGCGGGCCAGCCTGATCTCTGCAGCGGCGGTGCCGGCGTACGACGCCTGGGACGCTCCGCCGCCCAGCTCGGTCGCGGTGTAGGTGTTGAAGTCGCAGTAGCCGCAGCGGGTCGCGCAGAACGGCACGTGCAGGTACAGCCCGAACGGACGGTCGCCCAGACCGGCGTACGACGAGGCCGGGAGCGACCCGTCGCGCGGGGCCGGCTCCCCGTCAGGAAGGGCGGAGGGCATGCCCGTCATCCTCCCCCGGCGGCCGGAGGCCTGCCGCAGCTGGTCGGGGCCGCGCGCCGCTCAGGAAGCGGGGTACATCTCCTTGAGGAGCGGGGCGAAGTGCTCCTCGACGACCTTGCGCCGCACCTTCATGCTCGGCGTGAGCTCGCCGTCCTCGACGCTGAGGTCCCGGTCCAGGATGCGGAAGGACTTGATCGTCTCCCAGCGGTTGAGCTTGGCGTTGACCGCATCGATCGCGGCGGCCACCTCGGCCTGCACGTCGGGGTTGCGGGTGAGCTCGGCATAGCTGCCGGCGACCTTGCGGCGCGCAGCCCACTGGGTGAGCGCGTCGGCGTCCAGCGTGATCAGGGCGGTGACGTAGTTGCGCCGGTCGCCGTGCACCACGATCTGGCTGGCCAGCGGGCAGGCGCCGGTGAACAGCACCTCGATGACCTGCGGTGCGACGTACTTGCCGCCGGAGGTCTTGATGAGGTCCTTCTTGCGGTCGGTGATGCGCAGGAAGCCGTCGGCGTCCACCTCACCGATGTCGCCGGTGCGCAGCCAGCCGTCGGCGGTCAGCGCCTCCGCGGTCTGGTCGGGCAGCCCGTGGTAGCCCGACATGACGCCCGGGCCGCGCAGCAGCACCTCCCCGTCGTCGGCCACCTGCACCTCGGTGCCCGGGAAGACGATGCCGACGGTGCCGAGCTTGTAGTTGTCCGGCCGGTTGACGAACGTGCCGGCGCTGGTCTCGGTCAGGCCGTAGCCCTCGAGGATGACGATGCCCGCGGCGTGGAAGAACTCGGCGACGTCCTGTGACAGGGCGGCGCTGCCCGAGACGAAGAACCGCAGCCGGCCGCCGAAGCGGGCCCGCAGCTTGCCGAACACCAGCCGGTCGGCCACCGCGTGCTTCGCGCCCAGGAAGGCACCCGGCGTACCGCCCGCAAGCCGGACCCGGCTGTGCTCGCGGCCGACGCCCATCGCCCAGGTGAAGATCTTCAGCTGCACGCCGCCGTCGTCCTTCACCTGGGTCACCACTCGGCCGTACACCTTCTCGAAGATGCGCGGCGCGGCGGCCATGAAGGTGGGCGACACCACCGCGAGGTTCTCGACGATCTTGTCGACCCGCCCGTCGACGGCCGCGGCGGAGCCGGTCGCCAGCTGGGCCGCGAGCAGCACCTTGCCGAACGCGTGCGAGAGGGGCAGCCAGAGGTACTGCACGTCGTCGTGCGTCAGCAGCTGCAGCGCCTCGACGGCGACGCCCTCGTACACCCAGCAGTCCTGGTTGAGGCGCACGCCCTTGGGGCGGCCGGTGGTGCCGCTGGTGTAGATCAGGGTGGCGAGGTCGTCGGGGCGGATCGTGTCGACCGTACGGCGGACGAGGTCGGCGTCGTCGGCCAGCCGGGCGGCACCACGTGCGGCGAGGTCGTCGAGCGTGATGACCCAGTCACCGTCGGGCGTGCCGTCGAACGTCACCACCGTGCCCAGCTCCGGCAGCTCGGCACGGTGCGCGCGCAGCTTGGCGACCTGACCGTCGTCCTCGGCGAACGCGACGACCGCGCCGGAGTCGGACAGGATGAACGCGACGTCCGCCGGCTGGCTGCTCGGGTAGACCGTGGTCGTCGCCCCGGCGGCGCACAGCACGGCGAAGTCGGCGAGCGCCCAGTCGACCCTCGTCGAGGAGATGAGCGCGACCCGCTGCGCCGGCTGCAGGCCGAGGTCGAGCAGGCCGGCGGCGAGCTGCCGGACCCGGTCGCCGGTCTGTCGCCAGGTCGTCGACTCCCAGCCGTCACCCACCGGCCGGCGGTACGCCTCGCGGTCCGGCGTCGCCTCGACCCGGTCGAGGAACATCCGCCCGACAGACGGCGGACGGTCGGCGAGGAGGTCGGCGGGGCTCGACGTCATGCCCGCGACGCTAGCGCCTCCGGCAGCCCGCTCGAGCGGTGGTCGTCAGGGCGATCGGTGGTCGGCGAACGTCAGCGGACCCTGGCGGCCAGGTCCCGTCGGACGGCGCTGGTCGAGGCTCGGTGCCAGGTCGGGCTGCTCGTCCAGCAGCCGCTGCAGGCGGGCGGAGTCGGTGCTCCGCAGCACGAAGACGTCGCCGATGGTCACGCCATGGGCCGGCCGGTCGAGCACTGTCACGAGGTCGCCGGCACCGACGGTGCCGCTGCGCACGACCCGGAGGTACGCCCCCGGTGCGCCGTGCTCGGTGAAGCGCTTCACCCAGTGCGGCTCGGCCATGAAGCCCTGGAACGTCGTGCACGGGATCCGCGGCGAGGTCACCTCGAGCAGCAGCCCGTCGTCGCCGACCTGCCAGCGCTCCCCGACCACCGCACCCGTGACGTCGAGGCCCTCGGTGTCGAGGTTCTGGCCGAACGAGCCGGGCGCCAGGTCACGGCCGAGCTCGGCTGCCCACCACGCCTGGTCCTCGGTCGCGTAGGCGTAGACCGCCTGGTCCCGGCCGCCGTGGTGCCGGATGTCGACGACCTGGTCGCCCGCGAGACCGACGCCGCCGTCGGCCGCGGGGGTCACGGCAACCCGGTCTGCGGTGCGGCGCTTGTCGATCGCGGTCTCGTCCAGGTCGCCCCGCGGGTCGGGAACCAGGGCGTGCACGACGTTCACCGAGGTGATGCGAGCCATGCCCCCGACGCTATCCGGTGCCGCCGCGCCGCGGCACCTGCCGTCGCCGCCCGCCGCGGCCCGCGCCGCGGACACCAGGCGGGGGCAGGCCGCAACAGGCCCCGGCGCCTGTTGTCGCCTGCCCTCGCCTACCGCACGTGGTCGACTTCGGGGACCGGGCGGCGGCGCGCTACTTCTTGGCCTTCTCGCCGGGTGAGTCGGTGGACAGCGCGGCGATGAAGGCCTCCTGGGGCACCTCGACCCGGCCGACCATCTTCATCCGCTTCTTGCCCTCCTTCTGCTTCTCCAGCAGCTTGCGCTTGCGGGTGATGTCGCCGCCGTAGCACTTGGCGAGCACGTCCTTGCGGATCGCGCGGATGCTCTCCCGGGCGATGATGCGCGAGCCGATCGCCGCCTGGATCGGCACCTCGAACTGCTGCCGCGGGATCAGCTCGCGCAGCCGCTGGGTCATCTGCACGCCGTACGCATAGGCCTTGTCCCGGTGCACGATCGAGGAGAACGCGTCGACGGTCTCGCCCTGCAGCAGGATGTCGACCTTCACCAGTGCGGACGCCTGCTCGCCCTCGACCTCGTAGTCGAGGGAGGCATAGCCCCGGGTCTTGGACTTCAGGTTGTCGAAGAAGTCGAACACGATCTCGGCCAGCGGCAGGGTGTAGCGCAGCTCGACGCGCTCCTCGGACAGGTAGTCCATGCCGAGCAGGGTGCCGCGGCGGTTCTGGCAGAGGTCCATGATCGCGCCGATGTACTCGCTCGGCGCCAGGATCGTCGCGCGCACCACCGGCTCGAAGACCTCGGAGATCTTCCCGTCGGGGAACTCGCTCGGGTTGGTGACCGTGTGCTCGGCGCCGTCGTCCATCAGCACCCGGTAGACGACGTTCGGCGCGGTGGCGATGAGGTCGAGCCCGAACTCCCGCTCGAGCCGCTCGCGGACGATCTCGAGGTGCAGCAGCCCGAGGAAGCCGCAGCGGAACCCGAAGCCCAGCGCGGCCGACGTCTCGGGCTCCCACACCAGGGCCGCGTCGTTGAGCTGCAGCCGTTCGAGCGCGTCGCGCAGGTCGGGGTAGTCGTCACCGTCGACGGGATAGAGGCCCGAGAAGACCATCGGCTTCGGGTCCTTGTAGCCGTGCAGCGGCGCGCCGGCGGGCTTGCCGGCGTTGGTCACGGTGTCGCCGACCTTGGACTGGCGGACGTCCTTCACGCCGGTGATCAGGTAGCCCACCTCGCCGACACCGAGCCCGGTCGACGGGTTGGGCTCGGGCGAGATCACGCCGATCTCGAGCAGGTCGTGCTGGGCCTTGGTCGACAGCATCAGGATGCGCTCGCGGGCCGACAGGTTCCCGTCGATGACCCGCACGTAGGTGACCACGCCGCGGTAGACGTCGTAGACGCTGTCGAAGATCATCGCGCGGGCCGGCGCGTCCGGGTCGCCCACCGGCACCGGCACGACGCGCACGATCTCGTCGAGCAGGTCGCGGACGCCGGTCCCGGTCTTGGCGCTGACCTGCAGGACGTCGGCCGGGTCGCAGCCGATGATGTGCGCGATCTCGGCGGCGTACTTCTCGGGCTGGGCCGACGGCAGGTCGATCTTGTTGAGCACCGGGATGATCTGCATGTCGTTCTCGAGCGCGAGGTACAGGTTCGCCAGGGTCTGCGCCTCGATGCCCTGCGCGGCGTCGACGAGCAGCACGGTGCCCTCGCAGGCGGCGAGCGAGCGCGACACCTCGTAGGTGAAGTCGACGTGCCCCGGGGTGTCGATCATGTTCAGGGCGTAGGTGACCCCGTCGCTCGCGGTGAACGGCAGCCGGACCGCCTGGCTCTTGATCGTGATGCCGCGCTCGCGCTCGATGTCCATCCGGTCGAGGTACTGCGCGCGCATGGCACGGTCGTCGACGACACCGGTCAGCTGCAGCATCCGGTCGGCCAGCGTCGACTTGCCGTGGTCGATGTGGGCGATGATGCAGAAGTTGCGGATCAGCGACGGGTCGGTGCGGTGCGGCACCGGTGCGTCGGTGTTCGCGGGACTGCTGTGCACGCAAGGTCCAATACGGCTCGTACGACGGGGGAACGCCCGCCATCCTCCCACGCGGTGCCCCAGCGCCGGCCCGCCCCGAACCCGGTGGCCCGGGCCCGGGACCCGCGGGATCATGGCGCGATGTCCTCACCTCCCGTCGCCGCCGGCACCCGGATCGCGTGGTCCGACGTGCCCGCGCACGTCCGCGGCGACATCGAGGCGGCGCTGGGGTCGCCGGTGGTGTCGGCGCGCACCCAGCACGGCGGCTTCTCCCCCGGGGCCGCCGTGCGCCTGGAGTGCGCCGACGGCACGCGCGCCTTCGTCAAGGCCTGCGGGACCGTCCTCAACCCCGACACCCCGGACCTCAACCGCGCCGAGGTCCGTGCGCTCCAGCTGCTGCCCGCGACGGTCCCGCACGCCCGGCTGCTGTCGGCGTACGACGACGGTGACTGGGTCGCGCTGGTCCTGGAGGACGTGCACGGCCGCAGACCGGACCTGCCCTGGAGCGACCGCGACGTGCAGCTGATGTCCGCCTCCCTCGAGGCCGTGGCCGGCACCCGCGCCCCCCGCGCGCTGCCGGAGTTCGCCGACGCCACCAACGTGCTGACCTCCTGGGACGAGGTCGCCGCTGACCCGGACGGGATGCCGGCTGAGCTGCTCGCCCGGCTGCCCGAGTTCCTCGCCCGGCAGCAGCTCGCCCGCGAGGTCACCCGCGGCACGGCACTCGTGCACTGGGACGCCCGCGCCGACAACGTCCTGATCCGGGACGGCGAAGCCGTGCTGCTCGACTGGGCCTGGACCTGCCGTGGCGCGCCCTGGCTGGACACCCTGCTGCTCGCGATGGACTTCCGGATCCAGGGCGGCCCGGATGCCGACCGTTCCTCGCCTCGCGGCCGCTGACCCGCGACGTCCCGCCGGAGCACCTCGCGTCGGTGCTGGCCGGGATGGTCGGTGTCTGGCACGAGCGGGCCAGAAGGCCGGCCCCGCCCGGGCTGCCGACGATCAGGGCCTGGCAGGCGTGGTGCGGCGCTGCCGCGCTGCAGTGGCTGGACACCGGGCCGCTGTGGCAGTGACGCCGCGGCCGCCGTACGACCGGACCGCGCAACGGTGGAGCTGGGCCGAGCTGCCGGCCGACGTGCGCGCCCGGGTCGAGGAGCTGGCGGGCGGGGAGGTCGCCCGTGTCGAGTCTGCAGGTGGCGGCTTCACCCGCGGGTTCGCCGGCCTGGTGTCGTTGGAGAGTGGTGACGAGGTGTTCGTCAAGGCCGCCTCACCGGAGGTGGGTCCGTGGGCTGCGCCGTCGTACCGCGCCGAAGGTCGGGTGCTCGCCGTGCTGCCGGACGGGGTGCCAGCGCCGCGGTTGCGCTGGTCGGCCGAGGTGGGCGAGTGGGTCCTGCTCGGCATCGAGCCGGTGCGCGGCCGGATGCCCGGCCTGCCGTGGACCCCGGCCGACGCGGCCAGCGCCGTGCGTGCCTGCGAGGCCGCCGCCGCGGCCCTGCACCGCGCGCCGCCCGGGCTCGAGCTGACCCGGTTGGCCGACGACCTGGGCGGCGACGACCCGTGGCGGCGCTGGTACGGCGACGTGGCGGGCGGCGTGCGCGAGACCGCGCTGCTCACGCCGTGGGCGCGGTCCGCGCTGACCGAGCTGCAGGTTCTCCTCGACGACTCGCCGGCCGCGATCGACGGCGACGCCGCCTGCCACGGGGACCTGCGCCCGGACAACATGATCATCGATGCCGCCGGGACCGCGTGGATCTGCGACTGGAACTGGCTGTCGCTGGGTGCGGGCTGGACCGACCTGGCCGGCCTGCTGGTGTCCGTGCACGCCGACGGGCTGGACGCCGACGCGCTGCTGCGCTCGTCGTGGCTGCACGACGGCGTCGATCACGCGGCGGTCGACGCGTGGCTCGCCCTGATCGGTGCGTTCATGCTCGCTCAGGCAGAGGACGACCCGTCGGCTTCGGTGTCGTCCTGGCTGGGTGCGCACCGGGCGTACTTCGGCACCGCCGCGCTGTCCTGGCTGGAGCAGCGGCGGGCTGATCGACCCCGCTGACTCCCTGCACGGACGAGGGCCCGGTGCGTGCGCACCGGGCCCTCGTCGTCGTTCAGTGCTGGTTCATGCAGTGCTGGTTCATGCAGTGCTGGTTCACGCCCGCCGGATCAGCTCCCGCCGGGCTGGGTGATGCCGTTGGCCGTCAGCGTGTACGTCGGGTACGACGTCGCCGTCTCGGTCGGGTCGTCCGCGGTGACGAGGGCCGCCACGGTCGTCGTCCCGGCCTTGTTGCCGACCAGGTCGCTGATGACGGTGTCGTCGACGTCCGCGGTCCAGCGGTCCCGGTTGGCGTTGTAGCGCAGCGGGACGGAGCCGACGTAGGAGACCTCGCCGTTGCCGTAGCCCACGAGCTGCACCGTCCAGCCCGCGACCGGGCACCGGGCGGGCCTGGGTGAGCGACTTCCACGCGGACAGGTCGTCGCCGGTGGAGACCACCGTGTCGCCCACCTTGACGTTGTCCACCCAGTAGCCGTCGCCGGTGGTTGCCGGGTCGGTGATGTACCGGAAGGCGACGTCGATCGTCTGCCCGGCGTAGGCCGAGAGGTCGAAGGTCTCGGTGCCCGACTGCTGGTCGGCGGTCGTCGCCGGGTCGCCGTCCGGGTTGGGCGACGGCCCGCTGAGGCCCGGCAGGTTCGCCACGACGTTGGCAGCAGCCGAGTCGTTGTGCTGGCTCGTCGTGTTGCCTTCACGGTCCGGGAGGCTGACCCATTGCTTCTTGGCCGGGTCGAAGACCTGCACGTAGGCGAAGTCCCAGTCCAGCTCGGTGCCCCAGGTGAGGTCGGCGGAGAGGACCGCCTTGGCCGGGTCGCTCGGCACGGTGATCGTGCGGGCGATGCCCTGGTCGAGGTCGTCACCGCGACCCGAGTAGAGGCGGCCGTTGTCCACGGTCCACTTCAGCGGGTCCGGCGCGTAGCTCCCGACGCCGTTGAAGGTGAGTGCCTTGAGGCGCCTCGCCGTCACGAAACCGTTGCGGTCTCCGAGGCGGACGTAGTCGGCGCCGTTGGTCGGAGCGCCCGGCGACGCGTAGGCCTGCTTGCTGTCGAAGTTGATGATCGACTTCAGCGTCGGCGACGTGTAGTCGCGCTTCGCGCCGCCGTTGAGCCGGGAGCCCTGGTCGATCTGGTAGTCGAGGGCCATCATCGCCTGCCACTGGTGCACGACCTCCTGGGCAGTGATGCCCCGGTAGCCGAACTTGTCCATGACGTTCTGCAGGCCCTCGAGGCCGTTGCCCTGCTCGACGTGCAGCGCCGACATGAAGGCGTCGCCACCGAAGCGGCCGTGCAGGTACTCCATGAACGAGTACGCCGCGCCGTAGTCGCAAAGGATCTCCGGGCCGCCCTGGTCGGACCAGCGGGTCAACGAGTTCTCGGGTCCGCCGAAGTTGTCGCCGAGGTACCCCTGGAAGCAGGTGATGTGCCGGTCTGCGGCGTCGGTGGTGGGCAGGTTGTTGGGGTCGACGTAGCCCACCAGCGTCTGGGCCCAGTCGGACAGGCCCTCGTTGATCCAGCTCACCTCGTCGGCGTCCTGGTCGTGCTCGAGCAGGTGCTGGTACTCGTGCGCGAAGGTCCCCTCGTAGGAGTGCGGGCGCGGCGTCACGCCGGCTGACGCGCAGCCGGTGGTGTTGGGCCGGTCGTCCGGCGGCGTGGCACCCGTGCGGTGCAGCCAGTCGAACGAGTCGATGTTCATGATGTTGCGGTCGAACGTGTCGGCGTACAGCGAGGAGAAGAAGCCCGCGATGTAGGTCTGGCCGTCGGGCGTGGTCGGGTCGTAGTAGTTCGCGTCCCGGACGTTGTCGACGAGGGTGACGACCTTGTCGGCGGGGCCGGCCCAGTAGTCAGCGGGAACGCCCAGCACCTCGTTGAACGGCTTGCCGAACGTCGGCTGGAGGTCGGCTCCGGGGCGACCCTTCAGCGCGGAGAAGGCCGCCGACTCCTTGGGGTACATGTTGGTGTCGAACTCGGTGATGAAGCTCTGCACCTGGCTGTCGGTGACCGTGATCTCCTGGCCGCCGAACACCGTGTTGCGGCACGCCCCGGTGGACCCGGCCGGGTAGTCGAGCGCCTGGGAGTAGCTGCCGTCGGCGTTCTTGCGCACCGCCACCCAGATCTCGATGTGGTCGCCGACGCCCATCAGCTGGAAGCTCTTGACGTAGTAGCCCTTGGTGTCATCGAGGGCCAGCCACGACTTCACGGTGCCGACCGGCGGCGACTCGGCCGATGCTGCCGCGGCCATGGCGCTGGGCTGCGCCGTCGCGTCCTGGGCCGTCTGCCGCTGTGCGGCGGTCGGCTTGCGCAGCGTGTCGAACTTGCCGGACAGCACGTCAGCCGGCGCCCCCGTGGGGATGTTGCGGTCTGCGGCGGTCGCGGCCGCCTCCGCCCGGGCGTCGGCCTTCGTGGGGCCTCCGGTGCCGGCGGACGCTGCTGCTGCCGGTGCAGCGGCTATCGCCACTGCCGCCAGCCCAGCACACCATCGCGCGGTGTGTCGCATCTAGGGTTCTCCTTGTCACACGCTGTAGTCGAGGGGACCGGGTCACCTTCTATGGCAAACCATCAGTTATCAAGACTTTGTCGGAAAAAACTGCCCAACCGAGATGGGCCGGAGGACGAACGACGGGCCGTGCGCCCCGGAGAGCGGGCTTGCGGGGCCGGACGCCGGCAGCCACGGTTTGGCCGCACCGCCCGCTGATTGGTAGCCTGGCCCGTCGCACGTCGACCGTGCACGCCCTGCCGTCGCCGGTCTGCCGATCGTGCGCACACTCCGAACCGACTCACACCGAGGCTTCTTCGTGGCGAACATCAAGTCCCAGCTCAAGCGGATCAAGACGAACGAGACGGCGCGCCTGCGCAACAAGGGCGTGAAGTCCTCGCTCAAGACGTCGGTCCGCAAGTTCCGCGAGGCCGCGGACGCCGGCGAGCGCGACACCGCGCTGCAGCTGCTGCAGGACGCGTCACGACAGCTGGACAAGGCCGCCTCGAAGGGCGTCATCCACGCCAACCAGGCCGCCAACCGCAAGTCGGCGATGGCCAAGCGCGCTGCCGCGCTGTAGTCCCGCCGCTCGCAACGGCACCCGATGAGGGCGTCACCGACTCCGGTGGCGCCCTTCGTCCTGCCCGGGCCCGGTCAGCCGGAGCTGCGGGCCGCCACGATGGCCACCACGGCGCGTTCCAGGGCATAGACGGGGTCGGTGCCGCCGCCCTTGATCTGCTCGTCGGCGCGGGCGACGGCCACGATCGCCTCGGCGACCCCATCGGGAGTCCAGCCGGCCAGCTGGCCGCGAGCCTTGCGGACCTGGAAGGGCGCCAGGCCGAGGTCGCGCGCCACGTCGTCGGGGCGGGTCGACCGGGAGGCTCCACCGACCTTGGCCAGCGTGCGCAAGCCGGCGGCGAATGCCGCGTTGACCGGCACCGGGTCGGCCCCGGTCGCCAGTGCGTGACGCAGCAGCCGCAGCGCCTCCTCGTAGCGGCCCTCGACCGCGGCGTCGGCGACCTTGAACCCGGTCACCTCGACGCGCCCGGCGTGGTAGCGCTCCACCACCGCCCGGTCGACGGTGCCCGTCGTGTCGGCGATCAGCTGACCGCACGCGTTGGCCAGCTCGCGCAGGTCGCTGCCCAGCGCGTCGACCAGCGCCACCGCCGCGTCCGGGGCCACCCGGCGGCCGGCGGCCTTGAACTCGCCCTGCACGAACGACACCTTGTCGCTCTCCCACTTCACCGCCTTGCACTCCACCACGACGGCGCCGGCCGCACGCGCGGCATCGAGCAGCGACTTGCCCTTCACTCCCCCACCGTGGACGAGCACCAGCACGACGTCGTCGGAGGGCGCCGAGATGACCGCCTTGAGCTCGTCGACCACCGCCTCGGCCGCCTCGGCCAGGTCCCGGACGACGATGACCGTCGTGCCGCCGAACAGCGAGGGGCTGGCCAGACCGGTGACGTGCCCGGCCTCCAGGCCGACTGCCGACAGCTCGCTCACCTCGGCCTCGGTGTCGACCGCCCGGACGGCAGCAACCGCGGCTGCGACGGCCCGGTCTCGGAGCAGCGCCTCGGGCCCGGTCACGAGCGTCAGCGACGCGGGAGCAGGGGCGGCGGGCACCGGGCCAGGCTAGCGCTGGGCCGGGACAGCGCCGCCGCCCGTCGGGCGCGGCGGCGTCCCGTCGGCGTTGCCCGTCGGTCACCGCTGGGTGACCAGCCGCAGCCGCCCCGGCGGCCCGACCACGACGAGCGTCCCGTCGAGGTCGGTGCGCCCCACCAGGGCCCCGGACCGGCGCAGAGCGCGGACCGTCCCCGGCGCCGGGTGACCGTAGTCGTTGTCGGCCCCGACGCTGATCAGCGCTATCCGCGGCTGCGTCTCGCGGAGCAGGTCCGGGTCCTGGTACGCCGAGCCGTGATGGGGCACCTTGAGGACGTCGACCCGCGGCAGCGCGCCGACGCGGGACAGCAAGGCCTGCTGGGCCGGCGGCTCCACGTCGCCGGTGAGCAGCAGACGCAGACCGTGCGACCTGCACCAGCAGCACGACGCTGGCGTTGTTGGGCACCGACTCCTCCCGGATCACCCGCGCCGGCCACAGCACCTGCCAGGACACCGGACCCACCGCCATCCGCTCCCCCACGACCACGGCCGTCAGCCGGACACCGGCCCGCCGGGCCCACCGCTGCACCCTGACGCGCTCACCCGCCGGTTCGGAGGACAGGCCCAGGGCCACCTCGCCGACCCGGCGGCCGTGCAGGACACCCGGGAGGCCCTCCACGTGGTCGGCGTGCAGGTGGGTCAGCAGCACGAGGGGAACATCGTGCACGCCGAGCCGCCGGAGGCACCGGTCGACCGCCGGTGGGTCCGGCCCCGCGTCGACGACGACGGCGGTGCCCGGCGCGACGGCGAGCACGAGCGCGTCCCCCTGACCGACGTCGCACGCGGCCAGCACCCAGTCCCGCGGTGGCCAGCCGGGAGCGACGCGGGGCACCACGAGCACGACGGCGAGGACGGCGGCCGCCCCTGCCGCCGGCACCGGTCGCCGGACCAGGGCCGGCCCGGCCAGGACGACGCCGGCCGAGAGAGCCGCCAGCAGCGCGACGCCGGCGACTGACGCCGGCCACGGCACGGCCGCACCCGGGGCGGCGGCGGCTCGCTCGGCAACCTGCACCAGCCACCACACCGGGGCCACCGGCGGCGGTCGCCAGCAGCCCGGCGCCAGCGCGCACTCAACGGAGCGACCGAGGTCGCCAGCACTCCCAGCACGGTGGCCGGCGCGACGGCCGGCGCGGCCAGCAGGTTCGCGGCGACGGCGACGAGACTGACCTGGCCGCTGAGCAGGACCAGGACCGGCGCGCAGACCAGCTGGGCGGCCAGCGGGACGGCAACGGCCTCCGCCACCGGCCGCGGCAGGCCGCGCCCGCACCAGGCAGCCGCCCACCGCGGAGCGAGCAGCACCAGCCCCGCCGTCGCCAGGACGCTCAGCACGAACCCGTACGACCGGGACAGCCAGGGATCGGCAAGGAGCAGCAGGACGACCGCCGCCGCGAGCGCGGCGAGGCTGCGCCCGCCCCGGCCGGTGCCGAGTGCCAGCAGGCCGATGCCGCCCATCACCGCGGCACGCAGCACCGAGGGTTGCGGCCGGGCGAGCACCACGAACGCCGCCATCGCCAGTGCACCGGCGACCGGCAGGGCACGTCCCCGCAGCCCTGCCCAGCGGCCGAGGAGCAGCACGAAGCCGACGAGGATCGCGAGGTTGGCTCCGGACACGGCCGTCAAGTGGGTCAGCCCTGCCGTGCGGAAGTCGCCCACCAGCCGGGCCGGCATCCGCGAGGTGTCCCCCAGCACGAGCCCGGGCAGCAGGCCGCGCTCCGGCGGAGGCAGCCCGTCGCTGGCGGCGCGGAGACCGGCCCGCAGCGCTCCCGCCACCCGTTGCACGAGCGGTGGTCGACCGAGCAGGACCGGCGGCCCCCGGACCGTCACCACCGCCGCCACCGGCTGCCCCGCCCGAGCGGGCCCGAGCCGCCCCGACAGCCGGACCCGCTGACCCGGCAGCAGCCGCAGCCAGTCAGCGTCCCGGGCGAACAGCAGCACCGGCGACCGGGTGCGGACCGCCCTGCCCCGTGCCACGACGTGGTCGAGCCGGGCCGCGACCAGCACGAGGTCCGCGCTGCGGCGCCCACCGGCCGCGCTGCCCCGTAGCCGGACCGGGTCGGAGGTCACCACTCCGCTGGCGCTGGCCGTGGCGCCGTCGGCTGCCCACCCGGCGAGCCCGCTGCTCCGCACCGCCGCGAGGTGCAGGCCGCCGACCGCGCAGCCGGTGACCAGGCAGCCGAGAGCCAGCCAGGTGACGCGCGCGGCGGGCCGGTGACCGCGGCGCGCGAGCATCGCAGCAACCACCGCCGCCGCCCCGGCCGCAGCGGCGACCGCCCACCAGCCCGGGCTCGCTCCGGCCGGCGCGCCGGTCGCGACGAAGCAGCCGGCCCAGAGCGTCGCCGCCGGAAGGACCAGCCGAGCGTCCAACCGGTCCGCGACCGGCTCCTCGGGCACCCGCCGTCGCCCGTCGTCGGCCGTGGCCACGGTCACACGGTCACCACCGGACGCAGGTCCGCCAAGGTGGCCTCACCGATGCCCGACACCTCGCCCAGCTCGTCGACCGCGCTGAACCGGCCGTTGGCGGTGCGCCAGTCGAGGATCCGCTGCGCCAGCACCGGCCCGATGCCGGGCAGCCCGTCCAGCGCCTCGAGCGTGGCCGAGTTGAGGTCGACCGGCGCGGTCGGGCCAGCCGTCCCGGATGTCGCTGCGCCAACGGGGCCGATGATCCCGGGCCGGCCGCCGCCAGCAGCGGCGGCCGGCCGCGGCGCTGCACCACCAGCTGCTCGCCGTCGACGAGCAGCCGGGCCAGGTTGACGCTCGCCGGGCGGGCGGACGCGGTGGCTCCGCCGGCGGCCCGGACAGCGTCTGCGACCCGGGAGCCGGCCGGCAGCCGCACCAGGCCGGGCCGATGGACGGCGCCGACCACGTGGACCACGACCTCGGCATCCGGCGCCGCGTTGCCCGACACCAGCGGCCCGGCCGACACCGGACCTGCCGTCGACGGCGCCCTGGCCGCCGGACTCCCAGGCGCGCCTCCCGCCGTCGGCCCTGCCGGCGCATCCTGAGCTGCGGTCCGGCGGACGGCCGGGGCCGCCTGGGCCGACGGCTGGGCGCGCCACACCATCACGAGCGCGGCCAGCACCGCCACCAGCAGGACGATCCCGAGACCGATCACCGCCCGCCGAGCCGGCGCCCAGCGCACCGATGCGCGCCCCGTCGCCGAGCCGACCCGCTCAGGCCCCGTCGGCACCGGTCGTTGCGGCACCCAGCCGCCGACGGCCGCCACGAGGCCCTGGTCGACCTCCTCGCTCAGGCCCGCCGCACCGGACGGTCCTCCGGTGGCGGCCGGCCAGTCGTCTGCCGGCGGCGATTCCTCGAGCGTCGGCCGGGCCTCTCGAGACGGCCACACCTCGTGACCCGGCCTGGCCGCGGGCTGCTGGTTCAGCCGGGCCAGCAGGCGGGCCACCGTCTCGTCGTGCGCGGTCGGCCGACGGTGCCGGGAAGGTCGAGTGCTCACCGTTCGACGGTAGGCAGTCTCGACCGGCGTACCCGGGCTGCGAACGCAGTCGGTGGACAACGCGGCACATCCGCCGACCTGTGGACATCGACGGCGACACCGGCGCCGTCAGCGCGGCGCGACCACGACCGCGAGCATGCCCGGCCCGACGTGCGCCCCGACGACGGCGCCCACCTCGCTCAGGTAGAGGTCGTCCAGCCCCGGGATCCGAGCCCGGAGCCGACCAGCGAGCGCCTCCGCCCGGTCGACGCTGGCCAGGTGGTGCACGGCGACGTCCACGGTCCGCGGACCCGGCATAGCCGGCGGCCACCTCCTCGAGGCGGGCGATGGCCCGGGCCGCGGTGCGCACCTTCTCCAGCGGCTCGATGTGCCCGTCGACGAGGTGCAGCAACGGCTTCACCGCCAGCGCCGACCCGAGCAGGGCCGACGCCGCGCCGATGCGACCGCCGCGCCGGAGGTACTCCAGCGTGTCGACGTAGAACACGCGCCGACGTCGCGTCGGCGCGCGCCGTCGCCGCCCGGGCGACCTCGTCGACGGGCCGGCCGGCCGCGGCCGCGGCGGAGGCCTCCAGCACCGCGAACCCCAGACCCATGCCGAGCGACCCGGAGTCGACCACCTCGGTGGGCACCGGTGAGTCCTTCGCCGCGAGCCGGGCCGACTCGACCGTCCCCGACATCTGCCCCGACAGGTGCACCGAGACCACCGCCTCGCAACCGCGCTCGGCCGCCGCGGTATAGGCCTCGAGGAAGGCAGCCGGTGACGGCCGGGAGGTGGTCACCGGCTGCCAGCTGCGCAGCGCCTCGGCCACCGTGCGGGACGACGCCTGGCCGCCCTCGTCGTACGACGTGCCGGCGATCACCACCTGCAGCGGCACCACGACGATGCCGCGCTCGTGCACGACCTCGACCGGCAGGTAGCCGGTCGAGTCCGTGACGACGGCGACGCGCGCGGCCGGGGACATGGGCGAGAGGCTACGCGGGGACGACGTTGACCAGCTTCGGCGCCCGCACCACGACGGTGCGCACCGCCCGGCCGTCGAGCGCCTTCTGCACCGCCTCGGACGCCAGCGCCCGCTCCTGCAGGTCGTCGGCGGAGATCGAGGGCGGCACCTGGATCCGGTCGCGCACCTTGCCGGCGACCTGCAGCACCGCGGTGACCTCGTCCTGCACCAGGAGTGCGGGGTCGGCCACCGGGAAGTCGACGTAGGTCAGCGTCGCGTCGTGGCCCAGCCGGGCCCACAGCTCCTCGGCCAGGTGCGGCGCCAGCGGCGCCACCATCAGCACCATCGCCTCGGCGACCTCCCGGTGCATCGTGCCGGCCTTGACGACGTGGTTGTTCAGCTCGATCAGGCGGGCGATGGCGGTGTTGGCGCGCAGCCCGTCCAGGTCGGTGCGCACCGCGTCGATGGTGCGGTGCAGCAGCCGGCGGGTCGCGTCGTCGGGTGCCTCGTCGAGGACCCGCACGTCGCCGGTCTCCTCGTCGACGACGTTGCGCCACAGCCGCTGCAGGAACCGCTGCGACCCGACGACGGCCCGCGTCTCCCACGGCCGGGAGACGTCCAGCGGACCCATCGACATCTCGTACAGCCGGAAGGTGTCGGCACCGAACGCGTTGCAGATGTCGTCCGGCGTCACCATGTTCTTCAGGCTCTTGCCCATCTTGCCGTACTCACGGTTGACCGGCTTGCCCTGCCAGGAGTACGTCGGTCGGCCGTCCGCAACCTCCTCGGTCACCTCCTCGGCGGGCACGTAGACGCCGCGTTCGTCGGTGTAGGCGTAGGCCTGGATCATCCCCTGGTTGAACAGCCGGTGGAACGGCTCGCTGCTCGTCACGTGCCCCAGGTCGAACAGCACCTTGTGCCAGAACCTGGCGTACAGCAGGTGCAGCACCGCGTGCTCGGCACCACCGACGTACAGGTCGACACCGCCGGTGTGGTTGTCACCCTGCGGCCCCATCCAGTAGCGCCTCCACCTCCGGGTCGACGAAGCGCTCCGAGTTGGTGGGGTCCAGGTAGCGCAGCTCGTACCAGCAGGAGCCGGCCCACTGCGGCATCGTGTTGGTCTCGCGGCGGTACTGCTTGGGTCCGTCCCCCAGGTCCAGGGTGACGGCGACCCAGTCGGCCTTGCGGGCCAGCGGCGGCTCGGGCTCGGAGTGCTTGTCGTCCTCGGCGAACGTCCGCGGCGAGTAGTCGTCGACCTCGGGCAGCTCGACCGGCAGCATCGAGTCGGGCAGCGCGATCGGCATGTCGTCGTCGTCGTACACGACCGGGAACGGCTCGCCCCAGTAGCGCTGCCGGCTGAACAGCCAGTCGCGCAGCTTGAAGGTCACCGTGCGGCGGCCGGAGCGACGCGCCTCCAGCCAGTCGTTGATGCGCGCCTTGGCGTCGGCGACGTCCAGGCCGTCCAGGCTGATCTCGTCGTTCGCCGAGTTGATGGCCGGCCCGTCGCCGGTGAAGGCCTCGCCCTCCCAGCCTTCCGGCGGCTGCACGGTGCGGACGATCGGCAGGCCGAACCGAGTGGCGAACTCCCAGTCCCGCTCGTCCTGGCCGGGCACGGCCATGATGGCGCCGGTGCCGTAGCCCATCAGCACGTAGTCGGCGACGAACACCGGCAGCGCCGCGCCGTTGACCGGGTTGGTGGCGAACCCGCCGGTGAACACTCCGGTCTTCTCCCGGCCCTCGGTCTGCCGCTCCAGGTCGGTGCGCAGCTCGGTGGCCCGGCGGTAGGCCTCGACGGCGTCCCGCGGGGTCGCAGCCCCGCCCGTCCAGGCCGCCGGGACGTCCGCCGGCCAGGCTCCGGACGCCAGCCGGTCGACCATCGGGTGCTCGGGTGCGACCACCATGAAGGTCGCACCGAACAGCGTGTCCGGCCGGGTGGTGAAGACGACGATCTCGCCGCCCTCGCTCGGGAACGCGACCCGCGCGCCCTCGGAGCGGCCGATCCAGTTGCGCTGCTGCAGCTTGATGGAGTCCGGCCAGTCCAGCGCGTCGAGGTCGGTCAGCAGCCGCGGCGCGTACGCCGTGATCCGCATCATCCACTGCCGCAGGTCGCGCTTGAAGACGGGGAAGTTGCCGCGGTCGCTGCGCCCGTCGGCGGTGACCTCCTCGTTGGACAGCACGGTGCCCAGCCCGGGGCACCAGTTGACCGGCGAGTTCGACAGGTAGGCCAGCCGGTGCGCGTCGACGACCCGCCGCCGGGCCAGGTCGTCCAGGTCGGCCCACGAGCTGCCCGGGGCCGCGCCGGGTACGTCGCGCGGGATCGGCCGGGCGCCGGTGGCGAGCAACGGCACCAGCTCGGAGATCGGCCGGGCCCGCTGCGCCTCCGTCGTCGTACCAGCTGTTGTAGACCTGCAGGAAGATCCACTGCGTCCAGCGGTAGAACTCGGGCTCGATGGTGGAGACGCTGCGCCGCCGGTCGTGCGCCAGGCCCAGCCGGCGCAGCTGCTCGCGCATCGTCGCGATGTTCGACTCGGTGGTGACCCGCGGGTGCTGGCCGGTCTGCACGGCGTACTGCTCGGCCGGCAGGCCGAACGCGTCGAAGCCCAGCGCGTGCAGCACGTTGTGCCCGGTCATCCGCTTGAAGCGGCCGTAGACGTCGGTCGCGATGTAGCCCAGCGGGTGGCCGACGTGCAGCCCGATGCCCGAGGGGTACGGGAACATGTCCAGGACGTACTTCTTCGTTGCGCCCGGCCACCTTCTCCGGCTCGCCCATCGGACCGGCCGGGTTGGGTGCCTCGAAGGTGCCCTCTGCCTCCCACCGGTCCTGCCAGCGGGCCTCGATCTCGGCGGCCAGGGCAGCCGTGTAGCGGTACGGCGTCGCGCGCTCGTCCTGCTGGCTGTCGGGTCGGGCTGTGTCGGTCATGGTTGGCGCCTTCTGCTGGTCTCGACCTGCTCCGGACACACGAAAGCCCCTCGCACAGGAGGGGCCGCCGCGCTGACGTGGTGCTCGGTGGTCAGCGCGGCCCGGTAAGGAGCAGTCGGGTCATCCGCACCCGACCACCCTATCGGACCAGCCCGGCTCGCGCGCGGCTCAGGCGCCGGGGTCGGTCGGCTGCGGCGACCCGGCCGGCCTCCGCCGCTGCGGCAGCTCGGCTGACTCCTCGCGCAGCGAGCGACGCAGGTACATCTCCTGGTCGGCCTTGCCGAGCAGCGTCTCGAGGGTGCCGGAGTCCCAGGGCGCGAGCATCGCGCCGCCGGCGCTGACCCGGCCCGGCCACACCTCCGCCGGGACCTCGGAGGCGAGCACCACGCCGTCCCGCACCCGTCGTTCCAGCTCCAGCGGTGCCATGCCAGGACCGGGCCCGACGACGCAGAACTCGTCGCCGCCCCAGCGGGCGACGACGTCGGTGGCGCGGGTGGCTGCCCGCAGCGCTTCCGCGACTGCCACGATGACCTCGTCGCCGACCGCGTGCCCGAGGGCGTCGTTGACCTTCTTCAGGCCGTCGATGTCGACGAAGATGCAGTGCACGGCATCGCCCTGACGGCGCGCCTGCTCGACCATCTGCGCGCCGACCATCGCGAGGCCGCGCCGGTTGGCGACGCCGGTCAGGTGGTCGCGCACGGCCGCAGCCTCCGCAGCGGCGCTCGACGCGGCGAGGTCGCGGACGTTGTCACGCCGCAGATGGTTGACGACCAGCGAGAGCAGCGTGGCGCTGCACATGCCGACGACGAAGTGCGGCCACTGCGCAGCCGGGCCCACCAGGAAGGCGCCGATGCCCCACGAACCCCAGATCAGGTAGAGGGTGGCGGCCAGCCAGCGCAGCGAGAGCAGCACAGCGCCCGTGCCGACGACGATGAGCATCACGTTGGTCGTCTGCCGAGGCTCGTCGGTGACGACCATGTGCAGCACTGCGTTGGCCGTGGCGACGAGCACCAGCCCGGCGGTCGCCGGCTGGGCGAGGTGCTGCGGCAGCGGGTGGCGTCGGACGACCAGGGCGAAGACGCCGAGGACGACGGCGCTCACGGCTGCGGCGGTCGCCATGACGAGCCGCGGGGTGCCCGCCAGCATGACCAGGTGCAGCCCGGCGAAGACGGCGAAGAGCAGCGCGAGGCCGGCCGCGAGACGTGGCACGGCAGCCATCACCGCAGCGTCGTACGTCTCGTCGGGCGTGGGCGACACACCGAATGTCTCGACACGACGGCCCGCCACCTTGACACCGTAGGGGTCCGGAGGACGCGCCGGCAGTGCTTCCCCCGAGTCCGGCCGGCCGAGGGGTGGGAGCCGGACATCGTCCCGAAGCGTCGGGGCGATGAGTATGAGGTGCCCGCGCCGTCTGTAGGGCACCTGATCAGCTACCTGAGGAGCCGCTGCCATGACCACCACCGGTTGGACGACCGACGCGACGGGCAGCGGCCGTTACGTCGAGGTCAACGGCATCAACCTGTACGTCGAGGTGCACGGGGCCGGGCGACCGCTGATCCTGCTGCACGGCGGGCTCGGGTCCGGGGAGATGTTCGGCCCGGTGCTCCCCACCCTGTCCGAGCACCACCAGGTGTTCGCTGTCGACCTGCAGGGGCACGGGCGCACCGCGGACATCGACCGGCCCCTCGACGTCCGGCTGATGGCCGACGACATCGCGGCGCTGATCGACCACCTCGGGCTCGACGAACCTGATCTTGTCGGCTACTCGCTGGGTGGCGGCGTGGCGCTGCACACGGCGGCCAGGTACCCGACGAAGGTCGGCCGTCTCGTCGTCGTCTCGGCGCACATCCGCACCGACGCGATCTACCCGGAGATGCGCGCGCAGCAGGGGCAGGTGAACGCGGCCGCCGCCGACTTCATGAAGGACACCCCGATGTACGAGCTCTACCAGCGGGTGGCCCCGCGACCCGAGGACTTCCCCCGACTGCTGGACAAGATCGGGGCCGCGATGGCACAGGACTTCGACTTCACCGAGGAGGTCCGCAGCCTGCAGGTGCCGACCCTCGTGATGGCCGCCGATGCCGACATGGCGCCTCCCAGCCATTACGTCGAGGCCTTCGCCCTGCTCGACGGAGGACTGCGGGACGGCGGCTGGATGGGCGAGGGCCGGCCGGCGGGCGGTCACGCGCTCGCGATCCTGCCCGGCCTGACCCACTACGACATCTTCAGCTCATCGCTGTTCGCCGCCGCCACCCTCGCCTTCCTCGACGCGCCGCCGAGCTGACGTGAATCATGGCCGGATGACCTGGACCGCACCTGAGGTGTCGCTGCCCGATGTCCCCCTCACCGGCGACGACCGGCCGATCCTCGAGGGCTTCCTCGCCTGGCACCGCGCCCTGCTGCGACACAAGTGCGCCGGGCTGACCGGTCGAGCAGCTCGCGGAGCGCTCGGTGCCGCCGTCCAACCTCTCGCTGCTCGGCCTGGTCCGGCACATGGCCAAGGTCGAGCGCAAGTGGTTCCGCGAGCGGGTCGGGGGGCAGGCACTGCCACCGATGTACGACCCGGCGCTGGGTGACGACGCCGACTTCGAGGCCCTGGACCCGGAGCTGGCCCAGGCCGACTACCAGCGGCTGCTCGACGAGTGCCGGCTGGCCGATCAGGCCCTGGCCGCAGTCGCCTCGTACGACGACATCGTCTCGGTGCCTCTCGGGGACATGTCGGTGCGCAGCGTGGTGATCCACATGATCGAGGAGTACGCCCAGCACAACGGGCACGCCGACCTGCTCCGCGAACTCGTCGACGGCACGACGGACAAGTGAGGTCGCCGGTCCGCGTCGAGGACGCCGGGTCGGGCCAGCTGCTGGCTGGTTGGATCGGGGCAGGTGACGCCGACGGTGACAGGCGGCCTCGACGCACAGATGGGACACGATGAGGATGGCCCCGAGGACCGGCAGGCACGCACCTGAGGTGCACGTCGCCGACAGCCACGGCTCGATCCGGGTGCACGGCGCGCGGGTCAACAACCTCAAGGACCTCAGCGTCGAGATCCCGAAACGCCGGCTGACGGTGTTCACCGGCGTCTCCGGCTCGGGCAAGAGCTCCCTGGTGTTCGGCACGATCGCCGCGGAGTCGCAGCGGATGATCAACGAGACCTACAGCGCCTTCGTGCAGGGCTTCATGCCGACGCTGTCGCGGCCGGAGGTCGACGTCCTCGACGGCCTGACGACAGCGATCATGGTCGACCAGGAGCGGATGGGCTCCAACCCGCGCTCCACGGTCGGCACCGCGACCGATGCCAACGCGATGCTGCGCATCCTGTTCAGCAGGCTCGGGACGCCACACATCGGATCGCCCAACGCGTACTCGTTCAACGTCCCGTCGGTGAGAGCCAGCGGTGCGATCACCGTCGAGCGCGGTGCCGGCAGGACCAAGACCCAGAAGGCGACCTTCAACCGCCTCGGTGGCATGTGTCCGCGCTGCGAGGGCATGGGCTCGGTCACCGACTTCGACCTGACCGCGCTGTACGACGAGAGCCTGTCGCTCAACGAGGGCGCACTCACGGTCCCCGGCTACAGCATGGACGGCTGGTACGGCCGGATCTTCCGCGGCTGCGGGTTCTTCGACCCCGACAAGCCGATCCGCAGGTACACCAAGCGGGAGCTGCAGGACCTGCTCTACAAGGAACCGACCAAGATCAAGGTCGACGGGATCAACCTGACGTACGAGGGTCTGGTTCCGAAGATCCAGAAGTCGTTCCTGGCCAAGGACGTCGACGCGCTGCAGCCGCACATCCGCGCATTCGTGGAGCGGGCGGTGACCTTCACGACCTGCCCCGAGTGCGCCGGCACCCGGCTCAGCAAGGAGGCGCGGTCGTCCACGATCAAGGGCAAGAGCATCGCCGACGTCTGCGTGCTGCAGATCAGTGACCTGGCCGGCTGGGTCCGGGACATCGACGAGCCGTCGGTTGCGCCGCTGCTCGCCGGGCTGCAGCATCTGCTCGACTCGTTCGTCGACATCGGGCTGGGCTACCTCTCGCTCGACCGTCCGTCCGGGACGCTCTCGGGTGGCGAGGGGCAGCGCGCCAAGATGATCCGCCACCTCGGCTCCTCGCTCACCGACGTCACCTACGTGTTCGACGAACCGACCATCGGACTGCACCCGCACGACATCCAGCGGATGAACGACCTGCTGCTGCAGCTGCGCGACAAGGGCAACACGGTGCTGGTCGTCGAGCACAAGCCGGAGACGATCGCCATCGCCGACCACGCCGTCGATCTCGGCCCGCTCGCCGGCACCGCCGGCGGCGAGGTGGTGTTCGAGGGCACCGTCGAGGGGCTGCGGGCCAGCGGCACGCTCACCGGGCGGCACCTCGACGACCGTGCCTCGCTGAAGCCTTCGGTGCGGACGCCGTCGGGCGTGCTGGAGGTTCGCGGCGCCAGCACCCACAACCTGCGCGACGTCGACGTCGACATCCCGCTCGGCGTGCTGGTCGTCGTCACGGGGGTGGCCGGCTCGGGCAAGAGCTCACTGCTCAACGGGTCGGTGTCCGGGCGCGACGGGGTGGTGTCGATCGACCAGGCCGCCATCCGGGGCTCGAGTCGGAGCAACCCGGCGACGTACACCGGTCTGCTCGACCCGATCCGCAAGGCGTTCGCGAAGGCGAACGGCGTGAAGCCGGCGCTGTTCAGCGCCAACTCCGAGGGTGCATGCCCCGCCTGCAACGGCGCCGGTGTCATCTACACCGACCTGGCGATGATGGCCGGTGTCAGCTCGGTCTGCGAGGAGTGCGAGGGGAAGCGCTACCAGGCCTCGGTGCTCGACTACCGTTTCGGCGGTCGCAACATCAGCGAGGTGCTCGCGATGTCGGCGACCGAGGCCGAGTCGTTCTTCGGCGCCGGCGAGGCGCGCACGCCGGCAGCGCACGCCGTCCTCGACCGGCTCGTGGACGTGGGCCTCGGTTACCTCAGCCTCGGTCAACCGCTCACGACGCTGTCCGGCGGCGAGCGGCAGCGCCTGAAGCTGGCCGCCCAGATGGCCGAGAAGGGCGACGTCTACATCCTCGACGAGCCGACCAGCGGACTGCACCTCGCCGATGTCGAGCGGCTGCTCGGCCTGCTCGACCGGCTCGTCGACTCCGGCAAGTCGGTGATCGTCATCGCGCACCACCAGGCGGTCATGGCGCACGCCGACTGGATCATCGACCTGGGCCCGGGCGCCGGGCACGACGGTGGCCGGATCGTCTTCGAGGGCTCACCCGGCGACCTGGTCACGGCGCGCTCGACCCTCACCGGCGAGCACCTCGCGGCCTACGTCGGCGCCTGACCGAGACCGCGGCCGGCCGTCCGGACGGTTAGCCGACGTTAGGCATCCGATGGCGTCGCGTTGTCCAGGAGCCAGGCACTGTCGTCCTGTCAGACACCGACACCACACGACGGAGCCAGCCATGAACCTCAAGACCACCACCATCGGGATCGCAGCCCTCCTGCTCATCGCGGGCACGGGCGGAGTCGCCCAAGCGGCCACCAGCTCGACCAACGCCCCCTCCACCACTCGCACGGCCAGCGCGGCGTCCTCCTCCGACGACACGACCCCCGAGGTCGTCCATCACCACCGGCACGGCGGGCGCACCTCGGCCGCCGACGACAACGGCCGCCACCACCGCAAGCACCAGGGGCGGCACCACAGCGGCGTCGAGGCCGGCGACGACAACGGCGGTCACGGCGAGCCGGAGCCCGGCGACGACAAGGGCGGCCTGCGCTGAACGCTGGTCATGGCCGGTTCGACACGCCTCCGTGCGCATCCACCTTCGATGTGCACGGAGGCACTAGGCGGTCAGGGCACCAGACATGACGCTGGCCGCCTCCCGAGGTGGGAGGCGGCCATGCGATCGGGGTGGAGCTGAGGGGACTCGAACCCCTGACCCCCACACTGCCAGTGTGGATAGACCCAATTTTCGGCGGTTTACCAAGCGCGCCTGTCGCCCTAGAATCCCTTTAGAATCAACGGGTTCTCGTGTTACCTCCTGTCGGCTGGTGACGGCCCGTTCCGGCCCGTTTGGGTGACAACTGAGTGACAAATGATCAAGCGTGATGGGTGGCGACCATGGGCTTCACCAGGACCCGGATCGGTCACGACGGGGTCGCGCGCTACCAGGCGCTCTACGACGACGTCAAAGGCGGCCGTCACTCGGCCGGAACGTTCCCGACCGCGGAGCGGGCCGATCGCGCTTGGCAGCGTGCCGAGGAGCGGCAGGCCGAGGGACGGCTGGGCGATGCTCGGCGAGGCCGGCAGAAGTTCGAGCGATACGTCGAGGAGGAATGGTTCCCGAACCACGAGATAGAGGCGCGGACCCGAGAGAACTACACCTACTACCTGTCGAAGTACCTGCAGCCGACCTTTGGTTCGATGAGGATGGTGGAGATCCTTCCGGGTGATGTTCGCCAGTGGGTTGCCGACCTGAAGCGAGCAGGAGCCTCACCCACCGTCATCCGCTCGTGCTTCGCGATCCTAAGCGCCATCTTCACCACGGCCCTCAACGACCAGGTCACCCAGCTGCATCCCTGCCGTGGCGTCAAGACGCCGCCGGTACCGAAGAAGTTGAGGGCGATCGTGACCCCGGAACAGTTCGACGACATCTATGACAACCTGCCGAACGACGCCGCACGGCTTCTCGTCGAGGTCGACATCGAAAGTGGGCTTCGGTGGGGTGAACTGACCGAGTTGCGCCCCAAGGACATCGACCTCGGGACCCGCGTGCTCACCGTCCGGCGGGTCGTCCTGGAGCTCGTCCCGCGGTTCCATCCAACAGGTGGGCGGTTCCTGGTCAAGGAGTACCCCAAGGACAGAGAACATCGGCGACTCAAGCTCAGCACCGAGATCACCGCCAAGATCAAGGAGCATGTCGACGCACGGGGCATCGGCTGACGAGAACCTCATGTTTCCCTTCGCTGACCTGCAGCCCGTGCCGAGCCGCGCGCGAGGCTGACGGGCCGAAGGACCCCGCGTCGACAGAACCCAACGCCGCGGGAGGCCGGTACCCGCACGGCACCATCACCGCATACTCGATGGGCGGCTGCCGGTGCGACCGCTGCAGAGGCGCCTACGCGACCTACCGGGCGCAACGCCGCGCGGCCGGAAAAGACAGCCCTCGTAATTCAGGGCGAAGCGTCGGCACAGACGGCCATCTCCCAAGGCGATGGTTCCGCGAGCACATCTGGTTACCGGCGATCAAGGGCGCTGATCTCAAGATTCATGTGCGCCCCCACGACCTGCGGCACGCGCACGCCTCATGGTTGCTCGCCGGTGGCGCCGACCTTCAGGTCGTCAAGGAACGTTTAGGCCACGGCACGATCGCCACCACCGAAAAGTACCTCCACACCCTTGCCGATGCCGACGAAACCGCTCTAGACGCCCTGTCCACGATACGTAAGAGCTCGTCGCGTCACCGTCATTAACTCTTGGAGGTGATCTTGCTCATGCGGTTGTCTCCCAAGAGATGACACCAGAGTCGGAAGGACCGCGGCGTTGCTCGGCAAGCACGACTTTGTGCTTGATCATCATGGGCTGCCTGGGCAGTTGAAGGTCGGCGAGCCCTACCTTTGTGGATCATTGATCCAGATCAACGAGCGACTGACCCACGGGTAGCGGCGGCTCGCCGACCTGCTCGCGGATCTTCACCGACCATCATTAACGTCGTATCAGGACGTCCACCCGAGTCCGCTGACGTCTCCCTACCGCCGACTTTGCCCCTCAGCCCGGTGGCTGGTGTCTTGTGTCGCTCGGTACCGGCTCCGCCCTGTGATGGTCCTGTCGATCGTTAATGGGTCGCCGCGCCGAGTTCTGCTAGCGAGGCGTGGTGGTCCTGACGGGCGACGTAGTGCCTGACGAAGCGGATGGCGTCGGGCTCGCTGCTACCCCTCGGCGATCCTTTGTTTGATGTTGGCCTGGGCGTCTTGGCAGTAGCGCAGGCGGCTCACGGTGATCAAGAGAAGGGCGCAGTTCAGGCCCCGGTCGCCGGCAGGGTTGCGCCGCGGTCGGTTGGTCTTGCCTCTGCTGTCGGGAGTCGGGCTGGCTGCGCAGAGTGCGGTGAACGCGGCCTGGGGGCAGCCGTCAGGGTTGCCACCGGCGGTGATCAGGAGTTGCGCGGCGTGGTCCGGTCGGACACCGAGAAGCGCGGTGCGGGCGCAGCGACAGCCACGAGCGGGTGAACTTCCCCTTCGCTCACGTGGCGCGAGCTGGGTCAGTCGTCCATCGGCTCGAAGTTCCGGTCGAGCACCCAGTTGGCCGTCTGCTTGGCGATCTTGCTGCCGACCTCGACCGATGTCCGGTAGTGGATGCCGGCCCAGACCCGCCCGTTGCCGACGTCCTGCCGCAGCTCGCTGCACCGTGTCGAAGTGGCGGGGGTGCAGGCCGGTCACGCTTGGCACGGTGTAGTCGATCCGGTCGGTGCCGAGGAAGCGCGCAATCGCATAGCCACCGGCCGGGGTCTGGCAGCCGTGAGCGCTCGGGTACTCCGGATGGTTGGGCGTCGGGATCAGCGGCGACCACGTGGGGTCACCGACGGTCGCGTCGTTGCCATCGCTCGTCGCCGGCGCGGATGGCTGTCACCGGCCGCCAGAACGCGTAGTGGTACTTCGTGTCGAAGCAGGCCATCGCCGCGTCGGCCACCGTCACCGTCGCCATGGCCATGAAGCGGGTCGCGTCGGCGATGTCCAACGTGTGCTGGGCGATGACGCCGCGGAAGGCAGCGTGCATCTGCTGCACCGGCGGCTCGGCCCAGAACCTTGCGGTCTCGGTCTGCTCCGGGGTGCGGGTGGTGCTGGCGCTGGAGCCGAGTGACTTGACCTCGTTGTAGTCCCGCGCCCATCGCTTGCTGCCGAGATCCGGCGGACCGCCGGGCCGGAACTGGTCGGTGCTGTCCAGGGCGAATGGACGCATGTGCCCCAGGTAGGTGCCGAGCGGCTGGGCCGGCGGGGGTGCCGTCGGCAGCCAGACGCCGGGGACCGGCGGGTCGGGAGGGGTGTAGGGGTACGCCGTGGAGCGGTACTCGTCGTCGGCGCGCAGGGCGATCAGGGCTGACGCCACCCGTTCGCCGAGCGCGACGCCGTCGGTCTTGGGCTGGCCGTCCGGGATGGTCCCCAGCGACGCGGTGAACGCGGGGTCGAGGATGGTGGCCTGTTGGTTCGGCAGGAAGTGCACCAGCACGCGGTGAGCCGCAGCGGCCACCGCGGCCTCGGGCGAGGCGTCGGCGGGGGCGTTGTCGGTGATGGCGAACGGCCGGTGGTCGCCGGTGACCGCCATCACGGCGTCGTACTCGGCGATCCCGACGTACGCGAAGAGCACGACTCCTTCGGACGGGCTCTGCGCCGCCGCGGTCCACGCCCTGCTGGCCGTGTCGTCCCAGGACATGACGTAGGCTGTCAGGGGCGCCGTGGTCGTGACCGGACGTGTGCGCTGAGACGCCGACGCTGACACCACAGACAGCGATGGTCACGCTCGATGGTGGTCGCCGCCGCGAGGGCGACGGAAGTTCGCTTCATGGTGCACCCGCTTCCGAGGCGGGTAGCAGCCGGCGAAACTCCGGCCGTCACGGACCCCCTCTGCATCAGAGTGCCGTTGCGCACGCGTCCTGGCACACTCGCAGAACGGCGTATTGCCCTAGCGACCCGCCGGGACTACCTTCTTCGCCTGGCTGGGCCGAACGCTCACCAGTCACCCCGTCCCCCAGGCCGAGGAAGCGGGCGGAGCCGTCGTCGATGGGCAGGCTCGGGGAGCGCGCAGGTGATCGGGCGAGATGACAACGGAACGGCCGAGCGGCAGCGCCAGGCTCCTCGAGTCGTTGACCGACTGACGCCGTCGTTCGAAAACGGCACTGCCAAGCACTAGTGCGGCAGGCGATTGGGTGACGGCCGATTCGGTGCGGCGGCTGGTGCCCGTGTCGAGATGTCGGCAGCTCAAGCAACGTCAAGAAATGCATGGACACGAGCCAGGGCCTCGGTCCGGCTTTGCACGCCGAGGCGGAGGAAGACGTTCTCGAGGTGTTTCCGCACTGTCGCTTCGGAGAGTCCGAGCGTGCGAGCGATCTGCGTGTTACCTGCTCCCTTCGCCACCTGGCGCAAGACCTCCCATTGTCGTGGCGTCAGGTTCGGTACGCCGCGAAGCTCCCGGTCGCGGCGGGTGTGCAGCTCCGCGATGTGCGGGCGTGCCAGGGCGAGCATCGCCTTCTCTCGCTCGGAGAAGTCGGGGCTGTCCACACCGCGGAAGAGCAGCAGGCGTCGGTCGGTGCCTCCCAGCGGTGTCATCGGGACCAGAACCTCGTCCTTCAGCCCCATCGCGGCATACGCCGAACCCATCGGCGTGCTTGCCCAGGCGCGGGGGCTCCACATCTCCGCCTGATGAAGCAGCGTGGAGTAGTCGCCGGTGTTCAGCGGGGCGGCGCAGCCGTCCGGTTCCCAGAACTCCTGCCAGAACAGCTGTACGTACTCGTCGTTCCCGCCGACCGAGTCCTCGCGCTGCACTCCCTCGTCGGTCACGAACAGCAGCCTGAGTCGTCGTTCGGCGACGTCCATCAGCTGGAAGGTGATGTCGTCGCAAGGGATCAGCTCGCGCAGCCCGGTGAGCACATCGGCATAGAAGATGTCATCGTCGGCGGCCGGCTGACACCGCTCGAACACGCCGAGCAAGGCGCGGATGTCGGTATCGGTCATGACCCAGTGACCCGTCACGGCGCTACCTCCGGTCCGTCGGGACCTCCAGGCTAGAGCGACCGTGCCGTCCGAGGCATACGCGTTAACGCGTACGTCGATCCTCCAGCGCCGAGCCGAGCTGACAACACCGGCAATCCGGAACAAGTCAAGAGAAGGCGAGAGGCCTGAACGGTCGCGACAGAGCCTCGTCAATACGGCATTCCGCGCATGGCGAGCGACGCCGGCCCGGCGCACGGTCGAGGGGTGGGGCAGGTCGCAAGGACATCGACGCCCGGCGCGGTGCTCGCGCTGGGCGCCCTCCTGCTCGTCCCGGCATTGGCGTACGTCGGCGTGCCGCTCGCGCAGCGGGTCCGCGGGCCGAGACGCCGTGCCCGCCCGGTGCCCGAGCCCCGCCGATGACGCCGTACCCGCCGGGCAGACGTACCTGGACCACTTGGGCGATACGCGCCCCCGCCCGGTCGACACCCCGGTCGCACCGCAGGCGCGCCTGACGGTCAACAAGGTGCGTGCCTACTACCGGGGCACCGGGCTGCGTGACCGCGGGCAAGAGCTCGCTGCCAGGGCCACCTGCACGGTGGGTGTCGCGAGGGACCCAGCGGCCGAGCGCGCGGTGGCGGTCTACCGCGCCGGCCTGAGGCAGCAGGCCGACGCGCTGGTGCCGCAGCTCGAGCGGCTGGCCGCCTCGGTCAAGGCCGGCGACCGGAGGCGCGCCCGGTCGCTCTACGACACGGCCCTGGGGCGCTGGGAGCGGGTCCGCCCCGCGGCGGCGCCGGCCACCGACCTCGACGCCCGGATCGGCTGGCGCCGGATCGGGCGGCAGCTGCACGGCGACGGCGAGGTGGCGGACCTGTCGCCGGTCGTCGACCGTCTGGTCGGTGATGCCCGTGACGTGCAGGCCCGTGCGACCACCGTCCCGATGTCGGTCGTGTCGATCGGCCGCGGCGCCAAGGAGCTGTTCGACGACGGCCCGGACGATGCCGCCGTGCTGCGCGCGAAGGTCGCCAGCGCCCGGACGGCGTACGACGTGCTGCGCGCTCTGGTTTCCGACCCCGCCCTGGTGACCCGCCTCGACACCGCGTTCACGGTGACGCGGCAGGCGCTGGTGGCCGGCACGTCCGGACAGCGTGAGCTCACCCGGGTGGCGGACGCCCTGGCCGCCGCCCTGTCGAACCTCGCCGCGGCGGTGTGACTCCGGTGCCCGCGACTGCCCGGGTGAGCCGGCGTCGGCTGCTGGTCGGAGGAGGTGCGCTCGGCGCGGTCGGGCTGGCCGGCGCGGTCGGGCGACTTGCTCCGAACGCTGCGACACATGGGTGGGGACGCTGCGAGCCCTGCGCTGGTCGAGTTCCACGGCCCGCACCAGGCGGGCATCGCGACCCCCATGCAGCAGCACCTGCACTTCGTCGCGTTCGACGTCACCACCCGCGACCTCGGCGAGCTGGTCACGCTGCTGCAGGACTGGACGGCCGCCGCCCGCGCGATGACTGCCGGCCGACCCGTCGGCGGCGCCGGCGCCGCGAGCCGGCTCGCACCGCCGTCCGACACCGGCGAGTCCCTCGGCCTTCCCGCCGCGCGACTCACGATCACACTTGGTCTCGGGCCGTCGCTGTTCGACGACCGGTTCGGCCTGACGGACCGTTTGCCGGCCCCGCTCGCGGGCTTGCCGGCCTTTCCGGGAGACACTCTCGACCCGGCGCGCTGCGGCGGCGACCTCGCGATCCAGGCCTGTTCGGACGACCTGCAGGTTGCCGTGCACGCGGTGCGCAACCTGAGCCGGATCGCGACCGGGCGGGCGGCGGTCCGCTGGGCCCAGCTGGGGTTCGGCAAAGCGTCAGCCACCGACACGGCCGGCCCGACCCCGCGCAACCTGTTCGGCTTCAAGGACGGCACCGCGAACATCCGCGGCGACGACGCCGACGCGCTGGCCGAGCACGTGTGGGCGCATCGGGCCGACGGCAGCGCCTGGATGGCCCGCGGCTCCTACCTGGTGGCGCGGCGGATCAGGATGACGGTCGAGGCCTGGGACCGGACGTCGCTGGAGGACCAGGAGCGGGCGGTCGGGCGCACCAAGGGCGTCGGCGCCCCGCTGGGTGCCGCGCGCGAGCACGACCGGGTGCAACCGGACCGGCTGCCCACGGGCTCGCATGTTCGGCTTGCGCACCCGTCGCTGCACGAGGGTGCGCGGATGCTGCGGCGCGGCTTCAGCTTCGTCGACGGCGCCGACGCGGTGGGCCACCTCGACGCCGGCCTGTTCTTCCTGGCTTACCAGCGGGACCCGCGGCGCGCCTTCGTCCCGGTGCAGGCCGAGCTGTCCCGGCGCGACGCGATGAGCAGGTACCTGCGACACACCGGATCATCGCTGTGGGCGGTGCCGCCGGGTGTCGGCCCCAACGGGTGGTGGGGCGAGACCTTACTCGGCTGACCAACGCGCCTGGGCGGCGGCCGACCGGTGCGCGACCTGTTCCGCGCCGGGTTCAGTGGAGGCTCTGAACTGACGTCTCGACGGTAGTCGGGGCGGTGTTGTGCCGGTAGTGGTCGTCCTCGAACTCGGCGGGTGGGACGGTGCCGATCTCGCCGTGCAGGCGTCGGTGGTTGAACCAGTCGATGTACTCGGCGACGGCGATCTCGAGGTCGTCGATGGATCGCCAGGGTCCCTTGTTGCGGACCAGCTCGGCCTTGAACAGCGAGTTGAACGCCTCGGCCAGGGCGTTGTCGTAGGAGTCGCCGTTGCGACCCGACCGAGGCGACGGCGTCGGCCTCGGCGAGGCGCTGGGTGTAGCGGACGGCGCGATATTGAACGCCCGATCGGAGTGGTGGACCAGTCCGGCAGGTGTCGCGCCCGTCGCGGTGCGCGGGTCCACAGCCCCATCTCCAGGGCGTCCAGCGCCAGATCGGTGCGCAGGCTCTTGGACAGCTGCCAGCCCACGACCCGGCGGGAGAACACGTCGATGACGAACGCGGCGTAGACCCAGCCGGCGAAGGTGCGGCAGTAGGTGATGTCGGCGACCCACAGCTGGTCCGGTGCGGTCGCGGTGAACGCGCCGCTGCACCAGGTCCGGGCGGGTGTCGGTCCCGGCGCCGGGGATGGTGGTCCGTGGCCCCTTGGCGCGGCTGATCCCGCGCAGACCAGCGGCCCGCATCAGCCGCTGCGACGGTGCACCGCGCGACCGGATGTCCCTGCCGGTTCAGCTCGGCGTGGACCTTGCGGACCCCGTAGACGCCGTAGTTCTGCGCGTGCACCCGTTCGATCACCGCGGTGGTCGCGGCATCGCTGACCGCCCGCGCCGACGGCGCTCGGGTCTTGGCGGCGTAGTAGGTGCTCGGGGCGATCTGGGTGCCGGCCTCGGTGAGGACCTGCACAGATCGGCTCGACCCCGTGCTCGGCGCGATGCGCGTCGATGTAGTCGACGATCACTGTCAGTCGGCGGTCGAGCTCCGCCGCGGAGAAAAACGCCGACGCCGTCCGCAAGATCTCGTTCGCCCGGCGCAGCTCCCTGACCTCCCGCTCCAGCTCGGCGACCCGCCTGGCCTTCCGGATATTTCCTCGGTGCAGCCATGACTCTCATCCTTTCGTGTAATGAGAGCCTCCATCAGACCCGGCCCGGGACAGGGGCTCCTGTCGTAGTCGAGCCCGCCGTGGACCCGGCTCGCAGAGCTGGGCGCTACGGCTCGCAGTTCAGTGCGCCGGTCGTGTCGGGGTTGGTGCACGAGTCGGTTCCGGGGCCACCGTCGATCTGGTTGTGTCCCGGTCCACCGTCCAGCGTGTCGTTGCCTGCCATGCCGTACAGCTGGTCGTCGCCGTCCATGCCGCGGATGACGTCGTTGCCGGACGCTCCGTGCAGCCTGGTTGGCACCGTCGTCGCCGATGATGGTGTTGTTACCGGTGGTCCAGCCTTCCAGGTAGGAGCCGTCGACGTTCTCGATGGACACCAGAGTGGCGGTGGTGGTGGTGCCGCCGCCGGCGGTGCCGGCGCTGAGGTCGACAGTGACGGCCCGGCAGCAGCTGACCACGAACCCCGAGGGCGTGGGGCCGCCCCACGACAGGGTGTCAGAGCCACCGCCGCCGTCGATCAGGTCGTGGCTGCCGTTCTCGATCATCACATCGCCCAAAGAGAACACATTGGGGCGGTCGTTGCCGATGAGCACGTCGCCGCCGGCCCCGCCGATGGCGCCTTCGAGTTCGACCAGCGTGTCGGTTCCCACACCGGTCGCTACGCCTGCCCGCAGGTCCACGTGCACCGGGCGCCGCTCGGGAGCCGACCACTTGACGGTGTAGTTGTTCCGGTAGTCGACCAGGTCGACTCCGTCGCCGCCGACGAGGCGGTCATCGCCGTCCGCGCCGGCCAGCGTGTCGTCGCCGGTCTCACCGAGCACCGCGTCGTCGCCGGCACCGCCGGCGAGGAAGTCGTTCCCGCCCTGCCCGTGGATGACATCGCGCCCGTTGCCGCCGACCGCGACGTCATCGCCGCTACCGCCCCAGAACGTCACCGTGGCGTCGCCGCGTCCGAAGAGCCGGTCGGCACCGGCCCCACCGAACACTTGGTCCTGCCCGTCCGTTCCGAAGGAGTCGGTGTCGGGTCCACCGCGCAGAACGTTGTGCCCCCCGCCGCCGGACAGCTCGTCGATCCCTGCCCCGCCGACAAGGACGTCGTCTCCGCGGCCGCCGGTCATGTTGTCGCGGCTGGGACCGCCGAAGAGGTGGTCGTCCCCGGCATCGCCGGTGGCCGACTCCGGGATCGGCTCGTCGTCGACGTTCCTTACCACCGGGCTGCGACCGAGGAACAACCGGTCGGAGCCGGGGCCGCCACGGATGCTGTCCAGGCCGGCGCCGCCACTGATCCGGTCGTCACCGCGCCCACCGAAGAGCTGTTCACGGACAGGCCCGACTCCCGGATCGTAGGGCGACGGATTCGGCCCACCGCAGATGCGGTCGTCACCGCCCGCGCCCCGAATCACATCCAAGCCTCCCCTACCGACGATCACATCCGGCCCCGACGTGCCACCAATGACGTCGTTTCCGCTGGTACCCAGGATCGTCGCGACCTTGCCGAAGCACTCCGTGTTGTGTGCCTGAGCGGCCGGCAGGCCGATGAGGAACGCCGCTGAGGCAACCACCGCAAGACCGACAAGCAACATTCGCCGCATCACGCCTCCGCACCCTGCCACCTACGGCTCATTCTCGGATTCCGACGTCGGCCGCATCAGGGCCGAACGACACAACAACCGACGCCGTTCGTTGACACTCTCACAGCGCGCGGCGGCGGGGATCGGTGCGACACCGCAGAGTCGGGCCCAGGCTGGTTCGGAACGGACTCGGTCGTTGTCGCCGGCGACGATGAGCAGCTCGGCGGCGGTGTCTGGGCCGACTCCGAAGGCATCCACCAGCTGCGGGGCCAGGGCGCTCGTCAGGTCGGTGAGCAACCGCTCGTGCTCCTTGATTTCGCCGGCGAGTTCTTGCCAGAGACGGGCCAACGAGCGCAGCGAGTGTTTGGTCGCCGCGAGAGGGGTGGTGACCCGGCCGGGCCGCAGTCCGGCGCAGCGATGGATCAGCGCCATCTTCGACATTGCCTGCAGACTCTCGCGCAACTTAGGAGCGGCGGTGACGAGAATGGCTTTTGAGGCTGACCATCGCGGCGGTGCGGGCATTGACGGTTGTGTCCTTGGCAACCTTGACCTGGCGGATCATTTCGACGGTGCCGTCGTTGGTCTTGGGAACGGCATTGGCGTGGCCAGCTGGAGCAGGTGCTGCGGGTCGACGCCGAGGAGTGGAGGGCCGAGGTCCCCCAGATCCAGGAGTGGTTCGACAAGATCGGCAGCGACAAGGTGCCCGCGATGATGGTGACCGAGCTCGACGGCATCAAGGTCCGACTGGGCTGACCGCTCTAGCCGGGGCCTGGCATCTCCCCTAGCCTCGGGTCGGGAACGGTGAGCTGCCGGGCGCGGGGTCTCGACCGAATTCGGCGACGCCCTCGTCAGCCACTCTCCGCCCGACGTCGCACCCGGTGCCTGCGGCGGCCAGGCTAGAGGGGGGTCGACGATGGATCTGCCAGAAGCGCCAAGCTGCGGGTCACAACGGCCGCTCAGGCGTCGACCATGAGGCGATACGTCACCCGGGCCGTCGGGCAGATCGCCGTCGCCGCACTGATGTGCGTCGCCTGCACGGGCCACCACCCGGCCGACAAGTCGTCGGACAGGGGTAGGCCGTCGCGCGGCCAACCCCTCGGCGAGCTCCGGAACCACGAACGAGGAGCAGGGCGAACACAGGCAGGAAAGCTCCTGGCGAATCCAGCGAACCGGCTCCCTCCACGACATCGAGGGGTGGGCAGATCACACCAGCGTCGAGGTCGACGAATCGTTCAGGCTCTTCGTGTCCACGACCGCACCCTTCTACCGGGTACGAGCATTCCGGATGGGTTGGTACGGCGGCAGCCGCGGCCGTCTCGTGTGGACGTCACCTCGTCTTCCCGGGGAGCGCCAGCCTGACGGCGTGCTGGCGGGTGCAACGAACACGGTGACTGCCCCGTGGAGACCGAGCCTGACCGTGGCGACCAAGGGCTGGGCGGCGGGCATCTACCTGCTCCGCCTCGACTCCGCCACTCGGGCGCAGCGGTTCGTCCCCATCACTATCCGCCTGCCGAGCGCACGCGGCAGACTGGTGCTGGTCAACGCGGTCACGACCTGGCAGGCCTACAACAAGTGGGGAGGCTATGACCTCTACACAGGACCGACGGGTTCCTTCGGCGGCCGCGCTCGGGCCGTCTCCTTCGACCGGCCGTACGACAACCAGTTCTCGATGCGCTTCGGCGGCGGCGAGTTCGTTCACCGAGAGCTGCCTGTTCTGTCCCTCGCCGAACGTCTGCGGTTGCCGCTCGACTACGTCACCGACATCGACCTGCACATCTACCCAGGCGTCCTGGACGGTGCGCGCGCCATCGTCTTCATGGGTCACGACGAGTACTGGTCACCGGAGATGAGGGCCGCCCTTGTCGCCGCACGGGACCAGGGCTCGAACGTCGCCTTCTTCGGCGCCAACGCCATGTTCCGGCGCATCAGGCTCGTATCGACGCGCACCGGCCCGGCGCGGCTCGAGATCAACTACAAGGTCGCCGCCGAGGATCCGCTGTACGGGAAGGATGACGTGCACGTGACGGCCGACTGGCCGGCGCCGCCCGATGCCAACCCCGAGAGCAACGTGACGGGGGTCTCCTACGACTGCTTCCCAGCCCGAGAGGACATGCGCGTCTACCGCCCGTCCAGCTGGGTGTTCAAGGGCACCGGGGTGTCGAAGGGCACGCGGCTGCACAACCTCGTCGGCCCCGAGTCCGACCGGGTCGACCTGGACAACCCGACCCCTCGCCCGATGGAGATCGTCGCGCACACCTCGCTCAACTGCGCTGGTCGACCGACCACCTCTGACGCCGTGTACTACACGACCCAGAGCGGCGCCGGCGTCTTCTCAGCCGGAACGATCGACTGGGTCTGCGCCATGACTAGGTGCCAGGACGTCGACGGGCTGTCGGCTGCGATCGTGCGGCAGGTGACGTCGAACATCCTGCGCGCCTTCGCCAAGGGTCCGGCCGGGCTCGACCATCCCGCACACGACAACGTCGACGAGCTCTACTGATGTCTGAA
>CAWBMM010000009.1:0-81060 GCA_963789855.1 uncultured Actinomycetota bacterium | reverse complement strand
CAGGACGTGCAGACCCCGGCTCGGCGTCCCGCAGGAGTCATGCGGGTCTGAGAGGGTGAAGAAGGGCGCGCGGGCGACGTCGAACGAGGTTCCCGGTCGGCAAGCCATGCTCATCTGCGCATGATCGGGCGCGAGGAGGGTGGGGCCGGTGGACGGGAGAGCTCGCGATCACCGTGCGTGGGCTGGTCCGCACGTACGGCTCCGCGAAGGACGGCACCCAGCACCGCGCCGTCGACTCGGTGGACCTCGACGTCGCGACGGGTGAGGTGTTCGCCCTCCTCGGGCCGAACGGCGCGGGCAAGACGACGACCGTCGAGATCCTCGAGGGGCTCCGGCGACGGGACACGGGAACCGTCTCGGTCCTCGGCCACGACCCCGCCCAGCCGACGCAGCAGTGGCGCACGCGCATCGGCATCGTCCTGCAGGGCTCCGGGGCCATCGAGCTGCTGACCGTCCAGGAGGTCGTCGAGCACTTCGCGACCTACTACCCCGCACCGCGCGCCGCGGACGAGGTCATCGCGGCGGTAGGCCTCGAGGAGAAGCGACAGACCCGGGTGCGCCACCTGTCCGGCGGCCAGCGTCGACGGCTGGACGTAGCCCTCGGCATCGTCGGGCGGCCGGAGCTGTTGTTCCTCGACGAGCCGACCACCGGCTTCGACCCCGAGGCTCGACGACAGTTCTGGAGCCTGATCCGCGACCTGAACGGCGACGGCACCACGATCCTGCTGACGACGCACTACCTCGAGGAGGCCGAGCAGCTCGCGGACCGGCTGGCCGTCATCGCGAGCGGCCGTGTCCTGGAGGTCAACGACCCGCAGCGTCTCGGGGGTCGGGCGCAGGCAGCCGCGGTCGTGAGCTGGACCGAGGACGGTGCCGCTCGCGAGGTGTCCACGAACACCCCCACCCAGGTCGTCGCCGAGCTGGCCGCCCGTTTCGATGCCGAGGTCCCCGACCTCGCCGTACGTCGTCCGACGCTGGAGGACACCTACCTGGCGATGATCAGGCCGTTCTCCGGCGCCGAGGAGGCGTCGTGACGCCGCGCGCCGCCGCGCCGCGGCCGACCCGCACGCCCACCTGGTCGAACGTCGGATGGGGCCGGGCCCGCATCGAGCTCAAGCGGTTCCTTCGGCAGCGCGAGTCCGTGGTCTTCACGATCCTCTTCCCGGCGCTGCTGCTGTGCATCTTCGGGTCGGTCTTCAACCAGGACATCGCCCCTGGCGTCACGTTCAGCCAGTACTTCGTCGCCGGCATGGTCGCGAGCGGTTTCGTCAACAGCGGTTTCCAGGCCCTGGCCATCGGGATCGCCATCGAGCGCGACAGCGGCGGGCTCAAGCTCCTGTCCGGGACGCCGATGCCGCGCGCGGCCTACTTCGTCGGCAAGTTCCTGCTCGTCCTCGGTGTCGCCATCATCCAGATCACCTTGCTCATGGCGTTCGGGGTGCTCTTCTTCGGGGTGCACCTGCCCGACGCAGCCGGCTGGGTCACCTTCGCCTGGGTCGCCTTCCTCGGCCTGCTGTCGTCGGCCCTGCTGGGGATCGCGTTCTCGTCGGTGCCGCGAGACGCCGACTCCGCCCCGGCCCTGATCACGCCGATCGTGCTCGTCCTGCAGTTCATCTCGGGCGTCTTCTTCGTCTACACCGAGCTGCCCACCTGGATGCAGCACATCGCGGCCGTCTTCCCTCTCAAGTGGCTCACCCAGGGCATGCGCTCGGTCTTCCTGCCCGACGCCTTCGAGGCCGCGGAGGCCTCCGGGTCGTGGCAGCTCTCCTGGGTCGCGGTCGTGCTGGTCATCTGGACGATCATCGGCGTCGTGCTGTGCCTGCGCACCTTCCGTTGGCAGCGCCGTGGCGAAGACTGAGCTGCCCGCTGGGTGAGACCACAGAGCTGACCGACTGCCGTCGACAGGTCAGCTTCGAGCCTCCACGAGCCGGGCACCGCGACGAAGTGGCGTAGGTCCCTGGTCACTGCAGACCGGCCATGGCACCGTGGGCCGCTGAGCAGGCGCCCGCCCCGTGGCTGGCGCCCTCGACTGCGAGATTGGGGACTCATGGGCGCGAAGTCGAAGAAGGCCAAGAAGGCCGGCAAGTCGGAGCTGATCGATGCGCCCGTACCGGCGCCACGCGCACCTGACAGCGACGCCGCCCCCGAGATGAGCTCGGCGTCCCCGGTGCCCAAGATGAGGAACAAGGACTACGAGAAGGAGATGCGGGTCCTGCAGGGTGAGCTGGTGGCCATGCAGGAGTGGGTCAAGTCCTCCGGCGCCAAGGTCTGCGTCGTGTTCGAGGGCCTCGACTCGGCCGGCAAGGGCGGCACGATCCGCAGGATCACCGAGCGCACGAGTCCCCGGGTGTTCAAGCACATCGCGCTGCCCACCCCGACCGAGCGCGAGAAGTCGCAGATGTACATCCAGCGCTACATCGCCCACTTCCCGTCAGCCGGTGAGGTCGCCATCTTCGACCGCAGCTGGTACAACCGCACCGGCGTGGAGCCTGTCATGGGCTACTGCACCCAGGAGCAGGCGGCCAAGTTCCTCGAGCAGGTCCCCGGGGCCGAGCGCGCGATGGTCGACAGCGGCATCATCCTGATCAAGTACTGGCTCAACGTCAGTGTCGAGGAGCAGACCCGTCGGCTGGAGAACCGGATCGAGGACCCGCGCAAGGTCTGGAAGCTCTCCCCCACGGACCTGAAGTCCTACAGCCGTCACTACGACTACTGCCGCGCTCGGGACACCATGCTGGCTGCGACGGACACCGCCTGGGCGCCGTGGTACGTCGTGGACAACAACGACAAGAAGCGCGGCCGGCTCAACATCATCTCCCACCTGCTCGGCCAGATCCCCTACGAACCGCTGCCACCCGGAGGCGTGCGGATGCCCCGGAAGCCGACCCCCCGCGGGTACGTCGAGCCGGCCCTGCCCCTGCACCGCATCCCGACCCCCTTCTAGAGAGTGCGTACCGCACCCGACGGCCCGGAAAGAGACCAGCGATGACGGACATGAACGTGGCGTCCAGCACGGGTGGGACCCCCGCCGGCGGCGCAGGCGGAGCCGAGAAGTGGTACGCGTTGTCGGCCGACGAGGTCACCCGGAAGCTCGGGGTCGACGCCAGCAGCGGCCTCTCCGCAGCCACCGCCGCGGACCTGTTGAAGAAGGACGGGCCGAACGCACTTCCGGCTGAGAAGCCGCCGCCCGGGTGGAAGCTGTTCGTGGCGCAGTACCGGTCCTACATGCAGATCATTCTCGTCGCGGCGGCCATCGCGTCGCTCCTGATCGGCGAGGTCACCACGGGCCTCGCCGTCCTGCTGATCACTGCCCTCAACGCGCTCGGGGGTCTGCGTCAGCAGGGCAAGGCCGAGAGCGCCATGAACGCGCTGCAGTCGATGCTCAAGACCTCGGCCCGGGTGCGCCGCGACGGCAGCGAGGTCAAGGTCGACGCCGACCAGGTCGTGGTCGGAGACGTGGTCCTGCTCGCGGCCGGTGACGACGTCTGCGCCGACGGGCGGCTCATCGAAGCCACCTCGCTGCAGATCGACGAGTCCGCGCTGACCGGCGAGAGCGTCCCCGCCTCCAAGAGCGTCGAGGTCGTCACCGACGAGAACCCGGTGCTGGGTGACCAGTCGAACATGGCCTTCATGAACACCCCGGTGACGCACGGCAGCGGGCTGATGATCGTCACCGGGACCGGCGCCGACACCGCGGTCGGCACGATCTCCGGGATGCTGAAGTCGGCACCCACCCTCAAGACGCCCCTGACCAAGCAGCTGGACACGCTGACCTTGTGGATCGCCGCGGCGGCGGGGCTGACCATCGCGATCATGTTCGCCCTCGGGATCTCCCGCGGGGACTCGACCGAGACGATCTTCACCACGGCCATCGCCCTGGCCCTCGCCGCGGTGCCGATGGCGATGCCGACCGTGCTCCAGGTCATCTTGTCCAGCGGGTCCCGGGACCTCGCCGCGCACGGTGCCGTGGTGAAGAGCCTCGACTCGGTCGAGACCCTGGGCTCGACCTCCGCGATCAACTCGGACAAGACCGGGACCCTGACCATGAACCAGGTCACGGTCGTCGAGGTCATCGACCCGACCGACCGCTACGCGATCACCGGCATGGGCTACGGCCTGGACGGCGAGGTCAAGCACACCGCCGGCAACACCAACACCATCGAGGCGGCGATCCTGCCGTTCGTCATCACCAACGACGCGAAGCTCGTCGACGGCAAGGTCGTCGGAGACCCCACCGAAGGCGCGCTCCTGGTCCTCGGGCACAAGGTGAAGCTCGACATCGAAGGCACCCAGGAGGCCTACCCGCGGCTCGCCACGCTGCCGTTCGACCCCACCTACAAGCTGATGGCCGCCTTCTGCCAGGCCAAGGACGACTCCGGAGACCCGGTGGTGCGGGTCTTCGTCAAGGGTGCCGCCCCCGCCGTGATCGGACGGTCGACGACCGCTCTGGCGAAGGGCGAGAGCGTCCCGTGGGGTGCGCCGCAGAACCAGCGCGCCGACGCGGAGATGGACCGCCTGGGCAGCAAGGGTCTGCGCATCATGGCCGCCGCCATGAAGGACATCCGGCCCGAAGGACTTCGACGCCGACGGTGACCTGCTCGTCCATGGTGCAGGGCCTGCAGCTGACAGCTCTGGTCGGGATGATCGACCCGCCGAGGCTCGAGTCGCTGGATGCGGTCCGCTCCGCCCAGGAGGCGAACATCCGGGTGCGCATGGTGACCGGGGACGACGTCGTGACGGGTGCCGCGGTCGCCAAGCAGCTGGGCATCGCCGGCGAGGCGATCCTCGGTACCGAGCTGGCCGCGATGTCCGAAGCCGAGCGGCTCGCTCGCATCGACGGCATCGGCGTGGTCGGGCGGGTGGCTCCTGAGCACAAGGTCCTCATGGTCGAGACCCTCCGCAAGAAGGGCGACGTCGTCGCCATGACCGGCGACGGGGTGAACGACGCCCCCGCGATCAAGGCGGCCGACATCGGCATCGCGATGGGCAGCGGGACCCAGGTCGCCAAGAACGCCGGCCGCATGATCCTCACCGACGACAACTTCGCCACGATCGTGCGTGCCGTCTCCGAGGGCCGCAAGCTCTACGACAACATGCTGAAGTACATCCGCTTCATGCTCGTGGCGCTGGTCACCTACGTCGTGACCTTCCTGTTGGCGAGCCTGTTCGACATCGCGGGCGGGCAGCCGTTCTCCGCCGTCCAGATCCTCTGGATCAACTTCGTGATCACCGCACCGGTGGGCATCGCGCTGGGTCTGGACAAGGAGACGCCCGGGCTGATGAAGCGCAAGCCCCGGTCCCGCTCGGCTTCGATCATGAGCCCGGCTGTCATCACCACGGTGGGCCTGGCCGGCGTGTTCATGTCGGTGGCCATCGACGTGTTGATCGTTTCCGGGAAGGCGGCGTACGACAACGCCGGCATCGCCAGCACGATGGGGCTCGTGGCGTTCTCCCTGATGCTCGTGGTGGCAGCCTTCGAGTGTCGCGACGAGAAGGCGTCGATCCTGCAGGTCGAGACCTTCGACAACCGGACGCTCAACATCACCGCCCTGGCCGAGGTCGCCCTCGCGCTCATGATCGCCCGTGGTGCGGCTCTGACCTCCCTGCTGGGTGCCGCGGCCCTCACCGGCACGCAGTGGCTGTACGGCGCCCTTCCCGCGCTGGTGCTGCTCGTCGGGTGGGAGTTCGGCAAGCTGATCGCCCGCCGCCGAGCAGGCAGCGTCGAAGCGGTGGTGCCTGCACCGCGCGTGCCCGCCGCCGCCTGAGCTAGTCGCGCCAGATCAGGACGACGGCCCGGTCGTCGTTGTGCGCCGCGGCGACCCGGTCGATCAGCTTGCGGGCACCGTGCCGGAAGCCCTTGGTCACCAGCCGCTCCGCCTCGCCCAGCAGCTTGTCGATGCCGACCGCGATGTCCTGCCCGGGCTTCTCGATCAGCCCGTCGGTGAACAGCAGCAGCGCGTCGCCGCGGTCCAGCCGGCCCCGCTCGGAGACGAACTTGGCGTCCGGGAAGATGCCCAGCAGCGGCCCCTCGCTGGCCTCGCTCATCCGCCAGCGACCGGAGCCGGCGGAGAACTGCACCGCCGGCGGGTGCCCGGCGACGGAGACGACGTACTCCCCTGAGGAGAGCTCGATCATCACGTGGGCGACGGTGGCGAAGCCCTCCTCCCACTCCTGCCGGAGCAGGTAGCGGTTGGTGGCGGGGAGGAACTCCTCGTGCGCCACCGACCCGAGCAGGCCGCCGAACGCGCCGGAGAGCAGCAGGGCCCGGGTGCCCGCGTCGACGCCCTTGCCGGAGACGTCGACCAGCGCCACCTCGAGGGCTCCGCCGTCGTCGGACCGGGTGGCGACCAGGAAGTCGCCGCAGAACGAGGCGCCGCCCGCCGAGCGCAGCACGACCTCGGCCGACCAGCCCTCGGGCAGGCTGGGCATCTCGCCCTGCGCGGTCAGCCGGTCGCGCAGGTCGACCAGCATCGAGTCGCCCCGGGTCCCCTGCACCCCCAGCCGCCCGCGCGACCGCGCGAGCAGGTGCACCATCGCCCCGGTCACCACGATCACGAGCACCGCGCCGGGCGACACCGGCGGGTCCTCGGCCTGCAGGATCTCGAAGACGACGACGCAGGCCACCACGACGTCCAGCAGCAGCAGACTGCGCACGGACAGCAGGAATCCGCCCGCGAGCACCACGACCGCCAGCGACGCGAGGGGGAACCAGGTCCGGTTGTGCATGAACAGGATGCCCAGGGCGACGGCGCTCAGGCTGAGCAGGAACAGCGTGAAGCCCTCGGAGTGCAGCAGGTGCCGCCGGACCCAGTACGTCGCTCGCCAGCGCGTGATGCGCCGGCGGCGCCGCCTGCTGGGGCGGGTGGCTGCCATGAGCGAGACAGTACCGATCCGGGCGCGGGACGATGTCCACTTGGGGCAACGATTGCGCTGGCCCGCGGCGCGCCCGCTCTGGTAGGCACGTGCCATGACTCCCGACAGCTCCGCCTGGCCGGTGCGTGCCCTCGACGACTCCGACTGGCCGGCGTTCATCGATGTCGACTCCAACGCCTTCGGCAACACGTTCCCCGAGGAGATGGTCGAGGCCGACCGGGAGTTCCACGAGCCGGGCCGGGGCATCGGCGCGTTCGACGGGGACCGGCTGGTCGGCATCGCGACGGCGTACCCGTTCGGCATGACCGTCCCGGGCGGCTCGGTGCCGGCCGCCGGTGTCAGCTGGGTCGGCGTGCTGCCCACCCACCGCCGCCGCGGCGTCCTCAGCGCGCTGATGGACCACCAGCTGACCGACCTGCACGATTCCGGCCGCGAGCCGGTGGCGGTGCTCTGGGCGTCGGAGCCGGCGATCTACGGTCGGTACGGCTACGGGCAGGCCTCCAGCTACTGGTCACTCACCGTCGGACGCAGCCCCACCGCGCTCTCCGCGGACGCGCCCCGGGACCCAGGGCTCCGGCTGCGGCTCGTCCCGGCGGACGACTGGAAGCTCACCGCCCCGGTCTACGACGCTGCCGTGGCGCGCCGGCCGGGCATGTTGACCAGGGACGAGCGGTGGTGGCGGCGGGCGGTGCGCGACACCCCGGCTGATGCGCAAGGACGCCTCGGCGCTGCGCTGCGTGGTGGCCGAGGACGGCAGTGGCGTGCGCGGCTATGCCCGGTACTCGACCACGCAGTCCTTCGGCGAGGACTTCGGCCGGGGCAAGGTGCGGGTGCGCGAGGTGCTCGCCGACGACAGCGCCGCGCTGGCCACCTTGTACCGCTACCTGTTCGACCTCGACCTGATGGGCAGCACCGAGCTCTGGAACGTGCCCGTCGACGACCCGGTGCGGCACTGGTTGACCAACTGGCGCCAGGCCAAGCCGTGGTTCGGTGACGCCTTGTACGTCCGGCTGGTCGACCTCGACACGGCGCTGACCGCGCGCCGCTACCGCACCGACGTCGACCTGGTGCTGGAGGTCGCCGACCCACGCTGCCCCTGGAACGCCGGGCGGTGGCGGCTCTCCGGAGGCACCGACGGAGCCGCCTGCACCCGCACCGACGACCCTGCGGACCTCGTCCTCGGCGCCCGCGACCTCGGCGCGGCCTACCTGGGCGGCGCGTCCTTCGTCGAGCTGGCGGCGGCCGGCCGGGTCGCCGGGTCCGCCGAGGTGCTGCAGGCCGCCACGGCGGCGTTCGCCCACACTCCCGCGCCGTGGTGCCCGGTGGTCTTCTGAGGCCGTCACCGGCTGTCGGCGGCGACCTCGCGGGGTCACTCCAGCCGCGGCGGCGTGGGCAGCTCGGGAAGGTCGCCGGTCTTCTCGAAGTCGGCAAGCATCGCGATCCGCCGGGCGTGCCGGACGTCGCCGCTGAACGGCGTCGTGAGGAACCCCTCGACCAGACGGGTCGCCTCGTCGAGCGTGTGCATCCGAGCGCCCACGCTCACGACGTTCGCGTCGTTGTGCTCCCGCGAGAGGGTGGCCGTGTCGTCGTTCCACGCCAGCGCCGCGCGCACACCGGGCACCTTGTTCGCCGCCATCTGCTCGCCGTTGCCCGAGCCGCCGATGACGACGCCGAGGCTGCCGGGGTCGTTGACCACCGCGGCCGCCGCACGCATCACGTACGGCGGGTAGTCGTCGACGGGGTCGTAGTCGACCGGCCCGTGGTCGACCGCCTCGTAGCCGAGCTCACGCAGCCGCTCGACGAGGTGGCTCTTGAGCTCGAAACCGGCGTGGTCGGAGCCGAGGTGCACGCGCATGGCGTGCAGTCTGGCAGGCACCAGCGGTGACACCGGTCCTCGGGGTGGACGGCTGCCGCGGCGGCTGGGTCGGGGCGCTGGTCGACGACGGGAGCGTGAGCTGGCACCGGTTCACCGACATCGGGCAGGCCCTCGCGCTGCCGGTCGACGTGGTCGGGGTCGACATGCCGGTGGGGCTGCCGGCTGCCGGCCGGCGGGAGTGCGACCTGCTGGCGAAGGCGGTGCTGGGCCGGGCTCATCCCCGGGTCTTCCTCGCGCCGCCGCGCGGGGTGCTGCGGGCCGCGACCTACGACGAGGCCGGGCGGCTGCACCGCGAGCTGACCGGCGGTCTCGGCCTCTCGGTGCAGACCTGGCACCTGGTGCCCAAGATCCGCGAGGTCGACGCCCGGGCCGACGACCCGCGGCTCGTGGAGGTGCATCCGGAGCTGAGCATCGCCGAGCTCGGCGGCAGCGGGCCGCTGCCCTCGAAGAAGACCGCGGCCGGCCGGGCCGCCCGGGCCGACCTGCTGCGGACCTGGCTGCCGGACCTCGGCGCGCTGCCGGCCGGCGACGACGCGCTCGACGCACTGGCCGTCGCCTGGTCCGCGGACCGGTGGCTGCGCGGGCTGGCGCGCACGCTGCCCGGCCTTCCGCCGTACGACGAACGCGGTCGGCCGATGCGCATCGTGACCTGACTCGCTGGCCCGGCAGACCGCGGGTCAGGCCGGCGTGGCGCCGTCCGGCTCGAGGTCGATGACCGGCCGCGGCGCGGGGCGCAGGCACCTCCGGCTCGCCCGGCGTTTCCTCGTGGTGCTCCACGTGGAGCAGCGGCGGCAGGACGTAGACGGGGTCCGCTCCCACCCAGGAGCACCGGTCGACGTCCCAGTAACCGGGTCGTGCACTGATCATTGCGGCCACCCCCTCGGTCGCCCCAGCATGCCGGGCGGGCGGCGAGGTCGCCAGGCCATTTCGGGTGACGCCTGGTGTCAGTCGAAGATGGGGTCCCGGGTCCGGGTGCGCTTCAGCTCGAAGAACCCGTCGGTGCCGGCCACCAGCCGGACGCCGTCCCACAGCCGGCCGGCGGCCTCCCCCCGCGGGATCGGGGAGACCACCGGGCCGAAGAACGCCACGCCCTCGACCGAGATGACGGGCGTGCCCACCTCGAAGCCGACCTGGTCCATGCCCGCGTGGTGAGACGTGCGGAGCGCCTCGTCGTGGGCCTCGGACTCCATCGCGTCGGCCAGCTCCCTCGGGAGGCCCACCTCGGCCAGCGCCTCCTCGATCGTCGCGCGGTCCTTGGGTCGCTTCTCGAGGTGGAACCGGTTGCCCAGCGCGGTGTAGAGCGGGAGCGTCACCTGCTCGCCGTGCGCGGCGACCGCCGCGACCACCACCCGCACCGGCCCCCAAGCCTCCTCCATCGCCGCGCGGTACTTCTCCGGCAGGTCACGACCCTCGTTCAGGTAGGCCAGCGACATCACGTGCCAACGCACCGCCACGTCGCGGACCTGCTCGACCTCGAGCATCCAGCGCGAGGTGATCCAGGCCCACGGGCAGATCGGGTCGAACCAGAAGTCCGCGGTAGGGACGGCGCCGGGCACATCAGGCGAAATCGGGAGGGATGTGGTCACGGTCGCGACAACCCTGGGTCGGCAGGGGGCATTCCCACGGCCGGGCCGCCAGGGGACGCATGCGAGGATCTTCCGACCCCACACGAAAGTGATTCTCCGTGATCAGCGCTGCCGCCCGCATGAACGTGACCCGCGACGAGGCCCAGGCCCGTGCCCGGCTGCTCGACGTCACCTCCTACGACGTGCAGCTCGACCTCACCGAGGGCCAGGTGACGTTCGGTTCGGACACCACGGCGTCGTTTGCCTGCACCGAGCCGGGCAGCAGCACGTTCGTCGACCTGGTCGCCGAGGAGATCCACGAGATCACGCTCAACGGCCGGACGCTCGACCCGGCGGCGGCGTACGACGGGGCGCGGATCGCCCTCACCGACCTCGCGGCAGACAACCAGCTGACCGTCCGCGCGCGCTGCCGCTACATGAACACCGGCGAGGGCCTGCACCGCTTCGTCGACCCCGTCGACAAGTCCGTGTACCTCTACACGCAGTTCGAGGTCGCCGACGCCCGCCGGATGTTCACCGCCTTCGACCAGCCCGACCTCAAGGCCACCTTCACCTTCACCGTGACCGCCCCTGCGGACTGGCAGGTCGTGTCCAACCAGCCGACCCCGGAGCCGGAGCCGGTCGGCCTCGGGAACGCGACCTGGCGCTTCGCCCCGACCGAGCGGCTGTCGTCGTACATCACCGCCTTGGTCGCGGGGCCGTACCACCGGGTCGACGGCGAGTACCGCAACGGCGACCGGGTGATCCCGCTCGCGCTCTACTGCCGTGCGTCGCTCGCGGCCCACCTCGACGCCGACGTCATCCTCGAGGAGACCCGGCAGGGCTTCGAGTTCTTCGAGCGGGTCTTCGACCTGCCGTACCCGTTCGCCAAGTACGACCAGCTCTTCGTGCCGGAGTTCAACGCGGGGGCGATGGAGAACGCCGGCGCCGTCACGCACAACGAGGACTACGTGTTCCGCTCGCGGGTGCCGGAGGCGTCCTACGAGCGCCGGGCCGTGACGATCCTGCACGAGATGGCCCACATGTGGTTCGGCGACCTCGTGACCATGACGTGGTGGGACGACCTGTGGCTGAACGAGTCGTTCGCCGAGTGGGCGAGCACCCTCGCGGCTGCGGAGGCGACCCGCTGGACCTCCGCGTGGACGACGTTCGCCAACACCGACAAGACCTGGGCCTACCGGCAGGACCAGCTGCCCTCCACGCACCCGATCGCGGCCGAGATCCACGACCTGGAGGACGTCGAGGTCAACTTCGACGGCATCACCTACGCCAAGGGCGCGTCGGTGCTCAAGCTGCTGGCCGCCTGGGTCGGCCGGGAGGAGTTCCTCGCCGGGATCCGGGCCTACTTCCGGGCCTTCGCCTGGGAGAACACCACGCTGGCCGACCTGCTCGGCCAGCTCGAGGGGACCTCGGGCCGCGACCTCAAGGCGTGGTCGGCCGAGTGGCTCGAGACCGCCGGCGTGAACACGCTGCACCCGGAGTTCGAGACCGACGGGGACGACCGGTTCACCTCGTTCAGCGTGGTGCAGACGGCGCCGGCGGCCTGGCCCACGTTGCGCTCCCACCGCCTGGCCGTGGGTCTCTACGACCGCACCGACGACGGCCTCGTCCGGCGGCAGCGGGTCGAGCTGGACGTCACCGGCGCCCGCACCGAGGTGACCGAGCTGGTCGGCGTCGAGCGTGCGGACCTGGTGCTCGTCAACGACGACGACCTCACGTACGCCAAGGTGCGGCTCGACGACCGGTCGCTGACGACCCTGACCACCTCGATCCACGACATCCGCGACACGCTGGCCCGGTCGCTGTGCTGGTCGGGGGCCTGGGACATGACCCGCGACGCCGAGATGTCGACGACCGACTACGTCACGCTCGTGCTGCGCGGGGTCGCGAGCGAGAGCGACAGCTCGGTCGTGCGCACCCTGCTGCGCCAGGTCGAGACCGCCGTCGTCCTCTACTCCGACCCGGCGCGCCGCGAGGACACCCGGCTGCTGCTGGCCGACGGGCTGCTCGCGCTGCTCCGCGCCGCAGCGCCCGGCAGCGACCTCCAGCTGCAGCTCACCCGGGCCTTCTCGTCGGCGTCGGTGAGCGACGAGCACCTGGCGGTCGTGCGGGCGCTGCTCGACGGCGACGAGCGGCTGCCCGGGTTGTCCATCGACACCGACCTGCGGTGGCACCTGCTGCACCAGCTGGTCGCGGCCGGTCGGGCAGACGACGCCGAGGTCGACCGGGAGCTGGACGCCGACGACACGGCCACCGGCCGCCGGCAGGCCGCGGCGGCGTTGGCGGCCCGGCCGACCGCCGCGGCCAAGGAGGAGGCGTGGGCGTCGGTCGTCGACAACGACGACCTGCCGAACTCGATCCAGACCGCGGTGATCGGCGGCTTCTCCCAGGTCGGCCAGCGGGACCTCCTGCGGTCCTACGTCGGCCGGTACTTCGACTCGCTCACCCGGGTCTGGGAGGAGCGGACCAACGAGACCGCCCAGAACGTCGTGATCGGGCTGTTCCCGACGCTGCTCGCCGAGCCCGCGACCGTGGACGCCGCTGACGCCTGGCTCGCCGGTCACGCCGACGCCGTGCCCGCGCTGCGACGACTGGTCAGCGAGTCGCGCGACGGGGTCGCCCGGGCGCTGCGGGCCCAGGCCCGCGACGCCAGCGACTGACCGGGGCGGGCCTACTCCGGGGTGTCGGTGTGCAGCGAGCGCGGGGTGTGGGCGCGCTCGGCGAGGGCGAGGACGCCGGACGCGATGCCACCCGCGAGGTCGCCGGCCTGGAACGCGGTGGTCATCGTCATCGCCGCGAGGCCCGCGGCCCGGTCGTCGACCCGGCGACGTGCTTCGCTGCCGGTCACGACCTCGACCCGGCGGGCACCGGGGTCGACCGCGACGAGCACCGAGCTCGCGGCGGCAGCGCCCAGGGCGGCGTGCAGCTGCTGCGCGGTCGCCCGGCTGTCGCCTTCGAGGGTGCCGACGTAGACCGACACCGGCAGCTGGGACTGCTGCCGCGCGAGCCGGATCGCCCGGACCACGTCGTCCTGCTGCTTGGCCGAGAAAGCCTCACCAGCGGGCACTGGCGCCACCTCCCCCGGTCGTCGGCGTGGCGCCGCGCACGGCGGCGTCCGCGTCCTCAGGGCCGTTGAACCACACCGGCGCAGCCCACCAACCGAGTCCGGGGCGGTACCGCGGCCCGCGGGCCATCGACGGTGCCGACACCAGCAGCACGATGGTCACGAAGAGCAGCGCCGGGATGCCCACGAAGATGGCCAGCGTCTGCAGCGCGCTCAGCGGCTCGCCCGGCTCCTGGCCGTCGTCGCGGTTCACGGCCTGCACGGCGGCGAACACCGGCGAGGTCGGGAGCAGGACGACGGCCGCGGTGGCGGCGATCGCGGCGCTGCGCAGGGCAGTTCGTGCTGTCACGGGTGCACCGTACTAGGCGCGGGTCCCGCCGCGGACCGCGGCAGCCAGCTCGCCCGCGCGTGGCGCGCCGACGAGGTCCTCGAGCAGCACCGGCAGCCCGGCGCTGTCGGCCAGCGGCAGCTGCCAGTTGGGGTACTCGTCTCGGGTGCCGGGCTGGTTCATCGCGCGCAGCTCCCCGACGACGTCGGTCAGCGCGACGCCCAGCAGCCGGCTCGGCGTCGCGGCCAGCGCACGGTGCAGGGCGACCGTGACGGCGGGGACGTCGTGCACGGCCCCCGCGTCGAGCCAGCCGCGCTGCACGAGCAGGGCCAGCCAGGTCGCCCGGTCGGCCTCGTCGACCCGCCGCTCCTCCTCGGCCGGCCGGGTCAGCAGGCCGAGGTCGTCGCGGATCCGGATGTGCTCGCCCGCGAGGTAGCCCGCGGTGGGTGGCAGGTCGTGGGTGGTGACGGTGGCCAGGCACAGCCGCCGCCAGGTCTCGGGTGGCCGCGGGTTGCCGGCGTCGTCGCGCTCGAACCAGAGGATCGAGGTGCCGAGGACCCCCCGGTCGGCCAGGTAGTCGCGGGCCCACGGCTCGACGGTGCCGAGGTCCTCGCCGACCACCAGCGCGCCGGCCCGCCACGCCTCCAGCGCCAGGATGCCCACCAGCGCCTCGTGGTCGAAGCGCACGTAGGTGCCCTCCGCTGCCGACCGGCCCTCGGGCACCCACCACAGCCGGAACAGCCCGATGACGTGGTCGACCCGCACGCCACCGGCGTGCCGCAGCACCGTGCGCAGCATGTCGCGGTACGGCCCGTAGCCGGCCTCCGCCAGCCGGTCCGGCCGCCACGGCGGCTGCGACCAGTCCTGGCCCACCTGGTTGAAGGCGTCGGGAGGAGCGCCCACGCTGACCCCGCGAGCCATCACCTCCTGCAGCGCCCACGTGTCGGCGCCGTGCACGTGCACCCCGACCGCGAGGTCGTGCACGACGCCGAGCGCCATGCCGGACGCCCGGGCCCGGGCCTGCGCCGCGTCGAGCTGCTCGTCGGCGACCCACTGCAGCCAGCAGTAGAAGTCGACCCGCTGGGACAGCTCGTCGCGGGCCGCCGCGACCGCCGCCGAGGACGGGTCCTGCAGCGGCTCGGGCCACCCGGTCCACTCCGCCCCGTGCACCTCGGCCAGCGCGCACCAGGTGGCGAAGTCGAGCAGGCCCGGCCCCTCGCGGTGCAGGAAGGCGCGGTAGTCGGCGTCGCGGGCCGGGCCGCGCGGCACGGCGTGCAGCAGCGTCAGCGCCGAGCGCTTCGCCTCCCACACGGCGTCCCGGTCGATGAGCGCCGAGGACGCGCTCATCGCCCGCTGCAGCAGCGCAAGCCGCTCGATCTCGGCACGCACCGCGCCGGACAGGTAGGCGTGCTCGGGCACCAGCTCGACCCGGATGTACATCGGGCTGACGAACCGGCGGGTCACCGGCAGGTACGGCGACGGCTCGACCGGCACCGTCGGCGACGGGGCGTGCAGCGGGTTGACGAGCACGAACCCGGCTCCCAGCTCCGCACCTCCCCAGCGGGCCAGCTCGGCAAGGTCGTCGAGGTCGCCGTGGCCCCAGGACCGCCGCGAGCGCACCGAGTACAGCTGGGTCATCAGGCCCCACGTCGCCGGCCCGTCGGCCACCGCGGGCGGCAGGTCGAGGTGGTCGGGGGTGACGACCAGCGACACGCGAGCGTTCTCGGCGTACGACGGGCCGACGAGGGCGACCAGCTGATGCCAGCCGAGCGGCAGGTCACCGGGAACGTGGAACGTCGCCTCACCGACCTGCCGGCCGCCGATGGTGCGTGGCTCGACCCAGCGGTCGACCTGGTCGAGCCAGACCTCGCCGCCGCCCTCGACGTCGATGCGCACCCGCACCGGCTCGCCGTGCGGCAGGTGCACCGGCACGTCGGCCGGGCGGCCGGACCGCAGCACCACGCACGGCGGGAGGGTCCGCCGCCAGGGCGCCTCGTCGGCGTCGGCCAGTGCCGCGTGCACCGACTCCTGGGTGTCCGCCGCCACGCCGAGGGCGGCCAGCACGGCGACGATCGAGTCGCGGGGCACCACGGTGTGCCGACCCTGCCAGTCCCAGAAGTCGGTGGCGACACCGTGGACGCCGGCGAGGTGGGCCAGCTCGGGCGACGGAACGGCGGCGGCCGGGTCGGGGCCGGCGGCGGCGAGGTGCTCGGTCATCGAGGCACGAGTGTGCCGCACCTCCCGGCGGTGACCCGCACCGTCCCTGCCCCGCCGGCCGGGACGGCTCAGTGCTCGGTCAGCCGGCGTCCTCGGACCAGGTGGCCTTCGCACCGCTGTGACCGATGCGGGTCACCTGCACGAGGGTCCCGGTCGCGGCGACGATGGTCACGACGGCCACCGCGATGACGACCCAGTGCGCGGCCCAGCCGGGTGCCTCGGCGCCGGAAGGCAGCCGGGACACCACGCGGGCGAGGACCATCACGGCGACGGTGCCGAGCGCCAGGACGAGCATCCACGGCAGCAGCTGCTCACCCATCTCGGTGTGCTTCTCGAGCAGCGCGGACTCCTCGGTGCTCTCCTCCAGCGCCTCGCCGCTGCCGGTGGCGAGCGGGACCAGCACCACGCCCGCGACCGCGAAGGCCACGACGAGCCAGCCGATGTGCGCCCGGACCCAGGCCGACAGCGCGATCGCGATGCCGCCGATCGCGGCGAGCGGCACGAGCACCACGACGGCGTGCACGATGAGCGGGTGGGCCGGCAGCCCGAAGAGGGTGTCGAGCTCCATGAGGGACTCCGATCGTCCGCGAGCGGCGAAGTCCCCCCGCGTGTTCCGCGCACAGTGAAGCAGCAGGAGCGGCCGAGACCCGGGACCTTCGAGCCGTCAGGCAGAGACCTCCCCGGCGACCGTGTCGCCACCGAACGCCTCGAGGTAGGGCACCCAGGTGGGGTCGGACCGGCCGGTGCCGAGGATGCGCCAGGCCGTGCCGGTCGGCTCCGTCGGCGGGTGCAGCCGCCAGCCGAGGTCGGCGACGGTCCGGTCGGCCTTCACGTGGTTGCAGCGCCGGCAGGCCGACACGACGTTGCTCCACTCGTGACGACCGCCGCGGCTGCGCGGGACGACGTGGTCGATGCTCGTCGCGGCAACCCCGCAGTAGACGCAGCGACCGCCGTCCCGGGCGAAGACGGCGCGGCGGGTGAGCGGCACCGGCCCGCGGTAGGGGATGCGCACGTAACGGGTCAGCCGGACGACGGCGGGAGCCCGCACCTGCAGGGTGGCGCTGTGCAGCACGACCTCGGACTCCTCCACGGAGACGGCCTTGCGCATGAGGACGAGCAGCAGTGCCCGCCGGGCCGGCACGACGCACGAGCGGTTCGTACGTCGCGTTCAGGACCAGTGCGTGACCCATCGGCGCCTCCCGCTACGGGCCCGGCACGTGGCTCGCGCCGGGTGGGCTCCGCACAGTGTCCCCTGCGAGAGCCTCCGCCGCCAGCACGAACACCCCGCCTACAGTGACCGCCATGACGCGCCCCGCCTATCCCGAGGCCCGCCGGTCCGACGTCGTCGACACGTTGCACGGCACCGCGTCGCCGACCCGTACCGGTGGCTCGAGGACCCCGACGACCCGGAGACGGAGGCCTGGTCGCTGGCGCAGGACGCGCTGCTCGCCGCCGAGAGCGCCAGCCTGCCCGGGCGCGACCGGCTCGCGTCGCGGGTGGCCGAGCTGCTGGGCGCCGGCACCGTCGGCACGCCGGCCTGGCGCGGCGACCGGCAGTTCTTCATGCGGCGCACGGCCGAGCAGGAGCACGCGGTGCTGCTCACCGTCGACCCGGACGGCACCGAGCGGGTGCTCGTCGACCCGATCGCGCTGGACCCGACCGGGGCGACCACGCTCGACACCTGGCAGCCCTCGAAGGAAGGGCACCTGCTCGCCTACCAGCTCTCGGAGGGCGGCACCGAGGAGTCGGTGCTGCACGTCATGGACGTCGCGACCGGCGACGCTCGTCGAGGGCCCGATCGACCGCGCGCGCTACTCCCCCGTCGCCTGGCTGCCCGGCGGCGAGGCCTACTACTACGTCCGCCGGCTGCGCGCCCGACCTGGTGCCGGACGGCGAGGAGCAGTTCCACCGCCGGGTCTGGCTGCACCGGGTCGGCACCGACCCGGACGACCGACGCCGAGGTCTTCGGCGACGGGCTGGACATGACCAACTACTACGGCGTCACGGTCTCGCTGGACGGCCGCTGGCTGGTCATCGGCGCCTCCGCCGGCACCGCACCCGCGCAACGACCTCTGGCTCGCCGACCTGTCCGAGGCGGATCTCGCGGCGCCCCGAGCTGCGGGTCGTGCAGGCCGGCGTCGACGCCAGCACCGTCGCTGCAGGTCGGCCGGGACGGCCGGGTCTACGTGTTCACCGACCGCGACGCGCCCCGCGGCCGGCTCGCGGTCACGTCACCCGAGAACCCGGCGTACGAGACGTGGACCGACCTGGTGCCGGAGGACGACGAGGCCGTGCTGGAGAGCTGGGCGGTGCTCGACGGCGCCGGCCCGGACGGTGCCGCGGCGGGCGGCGGGACGCTGCTGTGCGCCTGGACCCGGCACGCGATGAGCGAGGTCAGCACCGCACCTGCTGGCCACCGGTGAGCGCACCGGCACCGTGCCGCTGCCCGGCCTGGGCTCGGTCACCGGGCTGGCCGAGCGGCCCGAGGGCGGGCACGAGGCGTGGTTCGGCTACACCGACCACGTCACGCCGGCGTCGGTCTACCGCTACGACGCGCGCACGGGCGAGACCACGCTTGTGGGCCACCGCGCCGGGCACCGTCGAGGTGCCCGAGGTGCACGCCCGGCAGGTGGAGTACACCTCGGCCGACGGCACCCTCGTGCGCATGTTCGTGCTCTCGCCCGACCAAGGAGCCGGACCAGCCGCGGCCGACGATCCTCTACGGCTACGGCGGCTTCGGCATCCCGCTGACCCCGGGCTACTCCGCGGCGGCTGCTCGCCTGGGTCGAGGCCGGCGGCGTCTACGCGGTCGCCAACCTGCGCGGCGGCTGGAGGAGGGCGAGGAGTGGCACCGCGACGGGATGCGGGACACGAAGCAGAACGTCTTCGACGACTTCCACGCCGCGGCCGAGTGGCTCGTCGCCGACGGCTGGACGACGACCGACCAGCTCACGATCTACGGCGGCTCCAACGGCGGCCTGCTCGTCGGCGCCGCCCTGACCCAGCGCCCCGACCTCTACGCCGCGGTCATCTGCTCCGCGCCGCTGCTCGACATGGTGCGCTACGAGCGCTTCGGCCTCGGCGCCACCTGGTCGGACGAGTACGGCAGCGCGGCCGTCGCCGGAGGAGCTCGGCTGGCTGCTGGCGCTACTCGCCGTACCACCACGTCCGGGAGGGCGTCGACTACCCCGCAGTGCTGTTCACGGTGTTCGACGGCGACACCCGCGTCGACCCGCTGCACGCCCGCAAGATGTGCGCGGCCCTGCAGCACGCGACGGCCGGGACACGCCCGGTGCTGCTCCGCCGGGAGCGTGACGTCGGTCACGGCGCCCGCGCGCTGAGCAGGTCGGTGGCCCTCACGGCCGACACGCTCAGCTTCGCGGCGCACCACACCGGCCTCGACCTGTCCTGACCGTCGCCGGGGCGACTGCCGCCCGCTCCGCTGTCGGTAGCCTCGACGTCGTCCCGTTCCTGCCCGACCCCGGAGGCTCGTCCCGTGCTGCTCACGGCCCTGACCGCCGTGCCGTCCACCTCGCCCCCCGGCTTCCTGCGGCTGACCAGCTGCGTCGACGACAAGGACAGCGGAACCCTCTGCGACTGGGTCTACGAGCGCACCGGCAACAGGGGCCTCGCCGAGTCGTCGGACTGGCTGCTCGCCAGGCCGGCCCAGATCGCCTCGATCGTGGTCATCGCCCTGGTGGTGCGCTTCATCGTGAACCGGTTGATCCGGCGGGTCGCGGACCGGGCCGCCGAGGGCACCGTCCCCGGCGTACTGGCTCGCGGGAAGACGGCCAAGATCTTCGAGACCTCGCTGCTGTCCGAGCGGCGCAGGCAGCGGGCCGCGACGATGTCGTCGGTGCTGCGCAGCATCACCACGACCGTCATCGTCACGGTGGCGTTCGTGATGATCCTGGACGTCCTCGGTCTGCCGATCGGCCCGCTGGTGGCCAGCGCCGGCATCGTCGGGGTGGCGGTCGGCTTCGGGGCGCAGTCGCTGGTCAAGGACTTCCTGTCCGGGATCTTCCTCATCCTCGAGGACCAGTACGGCGTCGGCGACCTGGTCGACACCGGCATGGGCACCACCGGCACCATCGAGGCGGTCGGCCTGCGGGTCACCCGGCTGCGGGACGGCAGCGGCGTGGTCTGGTACGTCCGCAACGGCGAGATCCTCAAGGTCGGCAACCACAGCCAGGGCTGGTCGACGGCCATCGTGGACATGCCGGTGGCCTACACCGAGGACATCCCTCGCGTGCAGCGGCTGATCGGCGAGGTCGCCGCGGCGATGGCCGAGGAGGACGACTGGAAGCCGAAGATCCTCGAGCCGCCGACGGTCGCCGGCGTCGAGTCGGTCACCGGTACGTCGGTCACCGTCCGGGTCGTCGTGAAGTGCGCGCCGAACGAGCACTTCGGGGTCCAGCGCGAGCTGCGGGAGCGCATCAAGGAGGCCTTCGACCGCGAGGGCGTCCGCGTCCCGCCCCCCGCCTACCCCGGCATCTCGCCGGAGTCGACCACGTAAAGCACGTCGGCACCCGCGACAACACGTGTGCTGGCGTGTTGGGGCGGGTGGGAGCGTGCTTTACGTGGTCGACTCCCGGCGCCGACTCCGCGGCGCTGGGCGCGGCGGCCGAGCTCAGCCGAGGGTGGCGGCCTCGAGGGTGATCGTGGTGCCGGCTGAGGGCGGCGCTGACCGGGCAGTTCTGCCGGGCGCCCTCGGCGAAGGTGGCGAACTCCTCGGCGGAGAGGCCCGGCACCACGCCGCGGGTGGTCAGCCGGATCCCGGTGATGCCCGTGCCGGGCTGGAAGTCGACCTCGGCCCTGGTGTCGATCGTCTCGACGGCGTGGCCGGCCTTGCTGAGCTCGTTGGACAGCGACATCGAGAAGCAGGTCGAGTGCGCCGCCGCGATGAGCTCCTCGGGGCTGGTGACGCCGTCGGGCTCCTCGGCACGGGCGGCCCAGGTGACGTCGTACGTGCCCAGCTTGGAGGAGTCCAGGGAGACCTGGCCCTTGCCCTCCTTGAGCGAGCCTTCCCAGTGGGCGTTGGCGGTGCGCGTGGCGGCCATGGCGGATGTCCTCCTGCGGTACGTCGGTCGTGGGGCCGGGGGAGTCAGTTCGCCCCTACCCGTCTGACACGATGGCAGACGTGGATATTCCGGAGCCGGCCCCCACCTTCTACGAGGCCGTGGGCGGCGAGGACACCTTCCGGCGGCTGGTCCACCGGTTCTACGCCGGGGTCGCCGAGGACCCCGTGCTGCGGCCGCTGTACCCCGACGACGAGCTGCCGGAGGCCGAGGAACGGCTGCGGATGTTCCTCGTGCAGTACTGGGGCGGTCCGCGCACCTACTCCGAGCAGCGCGGCCACCCGCGGCTGCGGATGCGGCACGCGCCGTTCGTCATCGGCACCGCGGAGCGCGACGCCTGGCTGCGGCTGATGCGGTCGGCCGTCGACTCCCTCGACCTGCCGCAGGAGGCCGACACCCTGCTCTGGGACTACCTGGTGATGGCCGCGCACAGCATGGTCAACAGTCCCGGATGACGGGCAGCCCGGTTCCCTGCCGCACCGGTTCGGCAGGATCGTCCGCGTGACCTCCGAGCAGACCCGCACCGACACCCTGTGGTGGCGCACCGCCGTCATCTACCAGGTCTACATCCGCAGCTTCGCCGACGGGAACGGCGACGGCGTCGGCGACCTCGCCGGCATCCGGTCCCGGCTGCCCTACCTGCGCGACCTCGGCGCCGACGCCATCTGGATCACGCCGTTCTACCCCTCGCCGATGGCGGACGGCGGGTACGACGTCGCCGACTACCGCGACATCGAGCCGATCTTCGGCACCCTGGCCGAGGCCGAGCAGCTCGTCACGGACGCGCACGACCTCGGGCTCCGCGTCGTCATCGACATCGTGCCCAACCACTCCTCCGACCAGCACCGCTGGTTCCGGGCCGCGCTCGCTGCCGGGCCGGGCAGCCCGGAGCGCGCGCGGTACATCTTCCGCGCCGGCCGCGGCCCGGGCGGGGACCAGCCGCCGAACGACTGGCAGTCGACCTTCGGCGGACCGGCGTGGACGCGCGTGCCCGACGGCGAGTGGTACCTGCACCTGTTCGCTCCCGAGCAGCCCGACTTCAACTGGGAGAACCCCGAGGTCGTCGCCGAGTTCGAGGACATCCTGCGGTTCTGGCTGGACCGAGGCGTCGACGGGTTCCGCATCGACGTCGCCAACTCGCTGAAGAAGGACCAGTCCTTCCCCGACGTCGGCACCGAGGCCGAGGCGGTGCTGGTGCCGCACGAGGGGCCGGGTCACCCGTTCTGGGACCGCGACGAGGTGCACCAGGTCTACCGCGGGTGGCGCTCGGTGAGCGACGCGTACGGCGCCGACCGCACCTTCGTCGCCGAGGCCTGGGTCGACTCCCCCGACCGGCTGGCCCGCTACACCCGCGCCGACGAGCTGCACACGGCGTTCAACTTCTCCTTCGTCCGCGCCCCGTGGGACGCGAAGGCCCTCCGCGAGACGATCGACGAGTGCATCGCGGCGGCGGCGGTCGTCGGCGCACCGACGACCTGGGTGCTCTCGAACCACGACGTGACCCGGCACGCCACGCGCTACGCCCGGCTGGACTCGACCGGCGGCGGCGTCTCGGACGAGGCGCGGGTCGGACCGGAGACACCGCTGGACCCGGCGCTCGGGCTGCGCCGCGCCCGGGCGGCCACCCTGCTGATGCTCGGGCTGCCCGGCTCGGCGTACGTCTACCAGGGCGAGGAGCTCGGCCTGCCCGAGGTGGTGGACCTGCCGGAGGACGTGCTCGCGGACCCGATCTGGAAGCGCTCGGGGCACACCGTGCGGGGCCGCGACGGCTGCCGGGTGCCGGTGCCCTGGACGTCCGACGGGCCGTCGCTGGGCTTCGGCTCCGGGGCACCGTGGCTGCCGCAGCCCGCGGACTGGGCCGCGCTGTCGGTCGAGGCCGAGACCGGCGTGGCCGGCTCGACCCTCGAGCTCTACCGCAGCGCGCTGCGGCACCGACGCGGGCTCGCCGTCGAGACCGGGCTCGACTGGCTGCCCTCGCCGGACGGGTCGCTGGCGTTCCGGCGGCAAGCCGCGGACGGGACGGTCGTGGTGTGCGTGGTCGCCTGCACGGCCGAGGCAGTGCCGCTCCCGGCGTACGACGAGGTGCTGGTCGCCAGCGAGCCGCTGACCACCGACGACCAGGGACGGCTCGCTGCTCCCCGGTGACGCCGCGGTCTGGCTGCGCGTCCGGTGACCGGCCCGCGACCAGACCGACACCGAATTGTCATCGTCTGCCCCGGTGTCGCTCGGGGACGTCCCTGAACGAACCCTGAACTCCGGCCGATGAGAGTGACGCCTGTCGGCGGTCTGTCCTAGCGTCGCAGTTGCCGCCTGTTGTCCCCTGGGGAGTCCCGATGGTTCGTCTTGCAGAGTTCGTCCTGCGCCACCGACGTCTGGTCATGCTGTTCTGGCTGGTCATGTTCGTCGTGGGCGGCATCTCGGCCGGCCGGGTGACCGATCGGCTGACCGTCGACTTCTCGCTGCCCGGCCAGCCGGGGTACGAGACCGAGAAGCAGCTGCTGGCGACCTTCCACAACGGCGGGTCCAACCCGCCCACGATCGCGGTCGTCACCGTGCCCGAGGGCACCACGGTCGACGAGCAGCTCGGCAAGATCACGCCGGTCTGGGACCAGGTCGAGCAGGCGCTCCCTGGCACCCGCACGGTGACCTACGCCGACACCAAGAACCCGGTGTTCGTGACCAAGGACGGCCGCACCACCTACGCACTGGTCTACCCGAAGCCGTTCGAGAGCTTCACCGACGTCGGGCCGGACGTCGCGATGAAGCCGATCCTGGAGAAGGCGAGCCAGACCACCGGCTTCGACTTCGGCGTGACCGGCTACAACCTGCTCGCGCAGGGCACCGACGACCCCGAGGCGCCGAGCCTGCTCGCCGAGACCCTGCTCGGCGGTCTGGGTGCGCTGGCCGTGCTGCTGTTCCTGTTCGCGTCGTTCCTCGCGTTCGTCCCGTTGATCATCGCGGCGGTGTCGATCCTCACCACGTTCACGATCGTGCTCCTCGGCACCTACGTGATGGACATCAGCTTCGTGGTGCAGTTCCTCATCGCCCTGGTCGGCCTGGGCGTCGCCGTCGACTACTCGCTGCTCGTCGTCAACCGCTGGCGCGAGGAACGGGCGCACGGCCGCGACAACCACGACGCCGTCGTCGTCGCGATGAAGTACGCCGGGCAGGCCGTGGTCGCCAGCGCCGGCACCGTGGCCATCAGCCTCTGCGCACTGCTCGTGATCCCGGTGCCGCTGCTGCGCAGCATGGGTGTCGGCGGCATGCTCATCCCGCTGGTGAGCACGGCGGTCATCCTCACCCTGCTGCCCGCCATGCTCGGCGGCATCGGCCCGCGCGTCGACTGGCCGCACATCCGGCACGAGGAGAAGGCGTCGCGGGGCTGGACGGCCGTGGGCCCGCCTCGTCGTCCGATTGCCGCTGGATCGCCGCCGGCGACCGCGCTGATCATCCTCGGCGCCCTGATCATCCCGATCTTCGGCATCAAGATCGGCCAGGCGCAGACCGACTCGCTCGCCAGCAGCGGCGCCGCCCACGACACGCTCAAGGTCCTGCACGACGGCGGCGTGCCCGGCGGTGTCGTGTCACCCGATGGAGGTGCTGGTCAAGGGCGACGACCCGGCGGGATCGGCCGACGAAGGTGGTGACGGCAGCCTCGAAGGTCGACGGGGTGGCGGCCGCGTTCGCGCCGGACAACCCGCAGTGGCGCACCGACGGCGCCGCGGTGGTCGCGGTCATCCCGACCGAGGAGACCGTCGACTCGACCAAGGCGCACGTCGTCGACGACGTGCACGCCGCGATCGACGGCATCCCCGGGGTTGTCGGCATCGCCGGCGTCGGGCCGACGATCGTCGACTACATCAACGCGGTCTACAAGAAGTTCCCGCTACAGCCTCGGGCTCATCGCGCTCGTGACGTTCATGCTGCTGGTGCGGACGTTCCGGTCGATCGTGCTGCCGGTGAAGGCGGTCCTGCTGAACATCGTCTCGGTCGCCGCGACCTTCGGAGCGACCGTGCTGTTCTGGCAGGAGGGCCACGGCTCGGAGGCCGTGTTCGGCATCGCGCCGACCGGAGCGGTGACGTTCTGGCTACCGGTGCTGATCTTCGCGTTCCTGTTCGGCCTGTCGATGGACTACGAGGTCTTCATCCTGGCCCGGATGCGCGAGGAGTACGACAAGACCGGCGACACCGACCAGGCGGTCGTCGCCGGGCCTGGGGCGCACCGGACGGCTGGTCACCGGCGCGGCACTGATCCTGTTCCTCGCGTTCCTCGCGCTGGCGTCCTCGCCGGGCACCGACATCAAGGTGTTCGCGACCGCACTGGGCATCGGCATCCTGCTCGACGCCACCGTCGTGCGCGCCCTGCTGGTGCCGTCGCTGGTGTCCGTTGTTCGGTCGGTGGAACTGGTGGCTGCCCGCCTGGCTGGCGCGGGTGATGCGGGTCGAGCCGCACGCGGCCATCCCCGAGCCGCGACGGCGGGAGGACCGCGAGCTGGTCGGCGCCGACGACTGAGCGGCGGCCGGCAGTCAGGTTCAGGCGTCCTCGACGAACTGCTCGAGGAAGGCGCGCTCCCGCGGGCTGACCCTGCGCGGGCGCTCCGCGACCAGGTCGTAAGGGACGAGCACCGAGGACGCCGTGGCGAACAGGGTGTCCTCGTCGTGCACCTCGTAGCGGATCTCGAACGACGCGCCCTTGATGGCACCGACCCACAGCTCGATGTCGACGCCACGGGGGTGGTAGACGAGCGGCCGCTTGTACTTGATCTCGTGGGCCGCGACGAGGACGCCCTGGGAGAGCGCCTTGGCGCCGCTCTCTGAGTCGAGGGCGAACAGCATGTCGACCCGTGACTCCTCGAGGTAGGTGAGGTAGACGACGTTGTTCACGTGCCCGTACGCGTCCATGTCCGACCAGCGCATGGCGCAGCGGAACTTGTGCCTCATGCTGCCTCCTCGACGTACGTCGACCAGAGCTGCCGCTCCTCGTCGCTGATCGGTCGCGACGACTCGGCGTCGTAGTCGAACATCACGCAGAACGCGTCGGCCAGCCGAGCGTCCTCGATCAGGCCGAGCAGCCGGGCGTGGTTCAGATGGCCCAGCATGTCGGCGTCCGACCAGCGCGGCTGGGTCTCGTGCTCGTGCCGCACGCGTCCGCTCCCCGCCGCGTCAGTCGCGGGTGAGCTTGCGGTAGGTCGCCCGGTGCGGGCGCGTCGCGTCGGCGCCGAGCCGCTCGATCTTGTTCTTCTCGTAGGACTCGAAGTTGCCCTCGAACCAGAACCACTTGGAGTCGCCCTCCCAGGCGAGGATGTGGGTGGCGACCCGGTCGAGGAACCACCGGTCGTGGGACACGACCACCGCGCAGCCCGAGAACTCGAGCAGCGCGTTCTCCAGCGACGACAGGGTCTCGACGTCGAGGTCGTTGGTGGGCTCGTCGAGCAGCAGCAGGTTGCCGCCGATCTTCAGCGTCAGCGCCAGGTTGAGCCGGTTGCGCTCGCCGCCGGAGAGCACGCCGGCCGGCTTCTGCTGGTCCGGGCCCTTGAAGCCGAACGCCGAGACGTAGGCGCGTGACGGCATCTCGACGTGGCCGACCTTGATGTGGTCGAGGCCGTCGGACACGACCTCCCAGAGGGACTTCTTCGGGTCGATGCCGCCGCGGCTCTGGTCGACGTACGAGATCTGCACCGTCTCGCCGATCTTGATGGTGCCGCTGTCCGGCTTCTCCTCGCCGAGGAGCATCTTGAACAGCGTGGTCTTGCCGGCGCCGTTCGGGCCGATGACGCCGACGATCCCGTTGCGCGGCAGGCTGAACGACAACCCGTCGATGAGGACCCGGTCGTCGAAGCCCTTGGTCAGGTCGTCGATCTCGACCACGACGTTGCCCAGCCGCGGGCCCGGCGGGATCTGGATCTCCTCGAAGTCGAGCTTGCGGGTCTTCTCGGCCTCGGCCGCCATCTCCTCGTAGCGCTCGAGGCGGGCCTTGCTCTTGGCCTGCCGCCCCTTGGCGTTGGACCGCACCCACTCGAGCTCGTCCTTGAGCCGCTTCGCGCGCTTCTCGTCCTTGCGGCCCTCGACCTTGAGCCGGGTCTGCTTGGTCTCGAGGTACGTCGAGTAGTTGCCCTCGTAGGGATAGGCCCGCCCGCGGTCGAGCTCGAGGATCCACTGGGCGACGTTGTCGAGGAAGTACCGGTCGTGGGTCACGGCCACCACGGTGCCGGCGTACTTCTCGAGGTGGCTCTCCAGCCACTGCACGCTCTCGGCGTCGAGGTGGTTGGTGGGCTCGTCGAGCAGCAGCAGGTCGGGCTGGCTCAGCAGCAGCTTGCACAGGGCGACCCGGCGCTTCTCGCCGCCGGAGAGCACCGAGACGTCGGCGTCGGGCGGCGGGCAGCGCAGCGCGTCCATCGCCTGCTCGAGCTGGGAGTCGAGGTCCCAGGCGTTCGCGTGGTCGATGGCCTCCTGCAGCACCGACATCTCGTTCATCAGGTCGTCGCTGTACTCGACGGCCATCTTCTCGGCGATCTCGTTGTAACGGTCGAGCTTGTGCTTGATCTCGCCGAGGCCTTCCTCGACGTTGCCCAGCACGTCCTTGTCCTCGTTGAGGTGCGGCTCCTGCTCGAGGATGCCGACGGAGTAGCCGGGCGACAGGAACGCGTCGCCGTTGGACGCCTGGTCGAGGCCGGCCATGATCTTGAGCACGGTCGACTTGCCGGCGCCGTTGGGCCCGACGACCCCGATCTTCGCGCCCGGCAGGAACGAGAGCGTCACGTCGTCGAGGATGACCTTGTCGCCGTGCGCTTTACGCGCCTTGCGCATCGTGTAGATGAACTCCGCCATGCCGGCCAGCCTATGCGGGGCCGCCACCAACTCCGAATCAGCGACAGCTGCCCTGCCCCGGCCGGAGCCGACGCCGACGCGGCCCGGCGGTCGAGCCCGGCCGGAGCCGTGGCCGCCGCCGGTCGGGGGAGGACCGGAGCGGCGGCCACGGCGGCGCAGGAGACGGACCGGCCGGCCGGACCGCCCGTCGCGTCGGTCGGTCAGGCGGCGCTGCCGGTGCTGGCCGTCACCGACCGAGCAGAGACCGCCGCGTCGTCGTGGTCGTCGTCCGCGAGGTCGGTGGCCAGCGACCGCAGGGCCGCCGCGGGCTCGTCGTCCTCGGGTCGGCGCACACCGGATGCCTTGGTGAACTTCGCGACCCCTCGGGTCAGGTCATGACCCACCGCGAGGGCGTCGATCTCCATCGACGACCGGCGGACGCCGTCCTTGTCGTCGTAGGTCCGCTCCTTGACGCGGCCGTGCACGATGACCGGTTGTCCCTTCACCAGCGAGTCGGCGACGTTCTCGGCGGCGGCCCGCCAGCAGGACACGCCCCAGAACATGGTGTCGCCGTCCCGCCAGGCCCCGAGACCCTTGTCGTAGCGCCGTTCGGTGCAGGCGAGCCGAAAGCCGGTCACGTGCGTGCCGCTCGACGTCACCCGCAGCGTCGGCTCGTTGGCCACATGACCGACCACCGTCAGCAGCGTCTCGTTCATCACCGTCTCCTCGTGTCCCGATCGCGGCCCGGTGCCGCTCCGGTACCGACGATGCGGCAACCGGAGCCGCACCGACAGGGCCGGCAGGCGATCTGGGGACGAGCGAGCCAGCCGGGCAGAGCTGTGGACAACAGGCCGGCTCCCGGGTTGCGCGCTCGCCGTCCCGACCCAGGGCAGCCGAAGACCTCTCAGCCGGTGCGCGCCCGGTCCAGCGCCAGCCGGGCCCGGGCATGCCTCCCGAGCTCCGCATCGACCGGGCCGAGCACCAGCTCGTCGGCGACCTGCTCGATCGCCCCGCGCAGCCGCGACTCGGCCCGCTTGCGCCGGGCCACCGCTCCCCCGGACACCAGGGCGCGGCCGAGCAGGGCGAGCAGCAGCCCGAGGGCGACGCCACCCACGAGCAGCAGCGTCGGCACCGGGAGACCACCGACGTCGGGGGTCGGCGGGTCCGGCAGCCGCAGGTAGGAGCCGAACGCCAGCCCGAGCAGCCACAGCGCACCGACCAGTGCCGCCGCGGCGAGCACCCACTGCACGGCTGAACCCGCGCGCCACCACAACGGCACCCGGTCCACGCCCAGGTCGGTGCCGACGACGGCCTGGTCGAGGCGGTCGTCCACGTCGTCGGAGCGACCACGAGCGGCCGCGCGGACCGCCTGCTGCCAGGGTGCCGGCAGGTCGGCCGAGACGGCCTCGCAGACCCGGCGCACGGCGGTGTCGACCTGGGCCCGCTGCACCGGCGTCGGCGCGGGCATCGACGAGCGCACCAGCGCGGAGCGCACCTCGCGCTTGTCGTCGCCCTTGAGGTGCAGCCGGCGCAACGGGTCGGGGCGCAACCGCCGGGCCCACCTGGTCGGCGGCCAGCCGAGCAGCCCGCCGGCCCGCAGCCGCCAGGACTCCTCGACCGCCTCTCCGACGACGGGAACCCCGGCAGAGACCGCGAACGCCTCCACCAGACGGCTGCGCTCCGCCGCGGCGACCCCCGTCGGCTCCTCCGCGGACACCGCCGGCGTGAGCTGCTCGACGACGTCCTCGACGTCGGCGACGAGCCGGTCGTTGCGGGCTCGGCGCTTGGCGACCGCGTCCGCGAGCAGGGCTCCGCAGCCCATCGATGCCGGCCCCGCTACGGGCCGACACCGTGACGACAGGCGAGCGGCGCAGGCCGTCGTCGTCCAGCAGTCGGCGCAGGTCGTCGGCGCACTCGGCGGCCGCGAACGGGTTCACCGTGTCGACCTGGTTGAGCACCACCACCATCACGGCGTCGTGACGTGCCAGGCGGCGCAGGTAGCGCTCGTGCAGCACCCGGTCGGCGTACTTCTGCGGGTCGACGACCCACACGAGCAGGTCGACCAGCTCCACCAGCCGGTCGACCTCGAGCCGGTGCTCGACGACGGTCGAGTCGTGGTCGGGCAGGTCGAGCAGGACGAGGCCACCGAGCTCGCCGAGGTCCTCCTCGCGCAGGCCCGGCCCGTGCCGCCAGCTCGTCTGCCGCCGCGGCACGCCGAGCCACTGCACCAGCGGGGTGGCGCCGTCGCCGCCCCAGACACTCGCGTAGGCCTTGGACGTCGTCGGCCGCCGTACCCCCACCGGCGAGACGTCGTCTCCCGACAGGACGTTGAACAACGAGGACTTGCCGCTTCCGGTCGAGCCGGCGAGCGCAACCACGGTGTGCTCGCCGGAGAGCCGCAGCCGCTCCTCGGCCCGGGCTGCGACCGCGCGGGCCCGCTGCAGGACCGCCGGATCGGCGACCCGCCCGTCCAGCTCGGCCACCGCCTCGTCGAGGGCGAGCAGCATGGCCGGCAGGTCGGCCCGCCGGTGCCGGCCACGCAGCCGGGGGCTCATGCGGAGCCCTCGGCGTGGCCCGGGCGCCGCGGACGCGTGCACGCGGTCACCGGACCTCCTCGACGTCCTGGACGGCCGCGCGCAGCGCCGCCCCGGCACCTTCGTGCACACCGGCCGGCGCGAGCCGGTCGGTGAAGCGGCGGCGCTCGGTCTCCAGCAGGTCGCTGACCCGGCGGTGCAGGTCGGCGCGAGCCTGGTCGGCCAGCGCCCGCACCGCCTGGTCGCCGAGCACGGCCTCCAGGATCTTCTGGCTCAGCACCGTCGCCCCACCGGCGACGGCGACCTCGCCACCGGTCAACCCGGCCGTGTGAGCGAACACCACGACCATCACCATCAGCGCGAGCCCGTTCACGCCGAACGCGAGGTAGCGGGCGGTGGACTTGCGGGACTGGCCCTGGTTGCGCACCAGCTCGAGCACGCCGGCCTGCCACTCGCGCACCGTCCGGGTGGTCGCGTCTGCCAGCCCCGGTGAGCTGTACTGCAGGGCGGCGTCGGTGCCGAGCAGCTCGGCGCCGGCCGGGTCGGCCGCCCAGGCCGTGGCAGCCTGCTCCGCCGCGGTGTCGGCGGCCATCCGGACCAGGGCCTCCACTCCCGACTCGAGCGCCTCCGCGAGGTCGTCGCCGGGCGCCGGCTTCCCCTGTACGGCGGCCGTCACCCGGTCCCGCAGCCGCGACACCTTCGACTCGAGCGCCCGCATCATCTCCCCGGTGCCCACGAACTCCTGCCAACGGGCGAGCACCTCGCCCCGCAGCAGGGACCCGTCGCCGCTCGCCTCGTCGACCAGCGCCAGCGCGCCGTCGTAGGCCTCGTCGACGTCGCGACGCAGCCGGAGCACGGCTTCGGCCTGGGCGTCGGCGGCCGCGGCCAGCTCGAACACGCGGGCGGCCATCGACCGGATCGCGCCGGCGAGGGTGTGCCGGACGACCGCCGCGCGCACCTCGGCGTCGTCGGCGATGCCGTGCAACCAGGTGCGGATCGGGTCGACGACGTCCGGCGGCAGCAGCGCGTCGTAGGCGGTCGTCTCCGGGACGACGAACAGGGGGGCGTCGCCCAGGCCCTGCTCGGTCAGCATCGTGGCCAGGTGCGCCCGCACCTCGTCGGTGGCCTCCGGCGGCACCCGGTCGAGCACCACCGCGACCGCGGTGCCCCGGGTCGCGGCGGTGCGCAGGAACTCCCACGGCACCGCGTCGGCGTAGCGCGCCGCGGTCGTCACGAACAGCCACATGTCCGCGGCAGCGAGCAGCTGGGTGGCCAGCTCCCTGTTTCGGGTGACCACGGAGTCGATGTCCGGGGCGTCGAGCACGGCGAGCCCGGCCGGGATTCCCTCGCTCGGCACGAGCTGCAAGGTGGTCGGGTCGGCCGAGCCGGTCGTTGTCCGGGTCAGGCCGGGGAGGATGCGCTGGTCCTCGAACCACTCGTTGTCGCTGGGGTGGTAGGCGAGGACACCCGACCGGGTGGTCGGCCGCAGCACCCCGGACGCGCTGACCCGTCGTCCGACCAGGGAGTTGACGAGCGTCGACTTGCCGGCGCCGGTCGGGCCGCCGACCACGGCCAGCAGCGGCGCGTCCAGCCGGCGCAGGCGCGGCAGCACGTAGTCGTCCAGCTGGTCGGCCACCTCCCGGCGGAGCCTGCGGGCGGGCGCGGCACCGGCCACGGGCAACGGCAGGCGCAGCTCGGCGACCTGCTCGTCCAGCCCTTCGAGGGCGGCAAGCAGAGCTGCGGGACCGGCACCTGGGGCCACGGCCCCAATCCTCGCCCAGCGCAGGCTCCGCCGTCTGCTGGAGACGATCACCGGCGCGCCGCCCGAAGCGGGTAGCGTCGCACCATCCGTCACGAAGTGGGGGCCTTGCTCATGGACAGCACCGTTGTCCGACTCGACCGGGTCGCGCTACCGGTCCTGCCGAGCCGGTAGCGCCGCACTCACCGGGTTCGGCCAGCCCATGCCTTCCGCGGGACCAGCGCGACGGCGTACCTACTTCGTCCTGATGGGGACGTGCGTGGCGCTGTTCCTGCTGTCGGGACTGGTGGTGCGGCAGTTCTCCGAACCGCTCGCCATCGTGATGGCTGCCATCGCCCTCGTCATCCCGCCGATCGCGGTCATCATCGCGAACAGCGGCCGCGGGGGCTGACCGAGAGCATGACTGACCCGCGTCAGCGCTCCCACGGGGCGGTGTCGTCCATCTTCGCGTAGTACTTCGCGAGGTGGGACTTCACCCGGTCGATGTCCTTCGCGGGCAGGTCGACGCCGCCGCGCGAGCCGTCCATCACCGCACCCGCCGCCATGATCCCGCGCGGTACGGCGGTCAGCTTGCCCTGCACGACGTCGGCGACCAGCAGCTTGTAGGAGCCGAAGTTGTCCGGCTTCGAGTCGTCGTACCAGACGTGTGCATCGCGGTACTTCGCGTTCGGGCCGTCTTCCGCGCCGGCCCAGGACCGCACTCGCTTCTCGGCGGCGGTGCCGTCCCACTCCCGGTCGCGGTCGGCCAGTGGCAGGTCCTGGAAGTGCGGAACAGCCATCTCGTCCTCCTCGATGCTGCGCGGGCAGGTCGGTTGTGGGGTACCCGGCCGATCCGGGCTCACACCGCGAGGCACCGCGCCGGGTCGTCCGGGACCGCCCGCCTGGACCGCTACCGTGGACACCACAGGCGCCCGTAGCTCAGCGGATAGAGCGACGGACTTCTAATCCGTTGGTCGCAGGTTCGATCCCTGCCGGGCGCGCTCCCCTGACCTGCGGCGATGCGCCGATCTGGTCCCTGCCACCACCGGCCGTGGTGCCACCGTGGTGGCCATCGGAATCCCAGAGCGCGTCGCCGACAAGGGAGGCGGCCTCTTCCGCGAGCTCGGGCATCACGTGGGAGTAGGTGCCGAGTGTCAGGCCGATCTGTGAGTGGCCGAGCACCTGCATGGCGACGCGGGGCGGCACGCCGAGGGTCAGCATGACGGTCGCCGCGGTGTGCCGTGCGTCGTGCAGCCGCGCTTGCCGAACTCCTGCGGCATCGAGAAGGGCACGCCAGGCGCGGTGGTCGGCGCTGGGGTCGATAGGTCGTCCGTTGGGCTGGCAGAAGACCAGGCCGTGGTCCTCCCAGACGTTGGCGGCCGCGATGCGCTCCTCCCTCTGTGCTGCTCTGTGCCGACGCAACGCGCTTGCCAGCGGCGCGGGCAACTTGATGGTGCGCTTGCCAGCGATCGACTTGGGTTCGACCATCACGAGGCCAGCCCCGGGTTGTCGCTGCAGCGCCTGGCGCACCCGAAGCGTTCCCGCATCCAGGTCGATGGCGTCCCATGGCAAGCCCAGTGCTTCCCCTTGCCGCAGCCCTAGCGCCAGGGCAACCGACCAGCGGGCGCCGTTGCGCATGTCCGCCGCTGTCCGCAGCACGCGGCGGGCCTCGTCCGCCGTGAGCGGTTGCACTTCCTGGCGTTGCACGCTCGGTGCGTCGACGAGTGTGCAGACGTTGCGGGCGATGCGTCCGCGCTGCATCGCGACCTTGAGCGAGCGCGAGAGCACCCGATGCGCCTGCAGCACGCTGGCGGGCGACAGGCCAGAGGCGAGGAGCTCGGCGTACATCCGCTCGACGTGCTCGGGCTGCAGCCGGTCGAGGCGGTGGTGGCCGACCTTCGGCGCCAGCTGGAACTTCACCAGCTGGCGGTAGCGCTGGAGGGTGGACGGGCGCACCTTCGGCGCGGCGATGGTGTCCAACCAGTGCTCCAACCACGCCGTGACGGTCGCCTGCCGTCCGGCCGCCGCACCGGCGCCCTCGTCGCGGTGGCGCTCTAGCTCACGGACCTTTGCCTGCACATCGGCTCTGCGTTCGCCACTGACATGCCGGCGATCGCGGCGTCCGTTGTCCTTGAGTCCCATGGACACGTAGCCGTGCCAGCGGCCCTCATCGTCCTTGTAGATGCTCACGAGTCCGTCCCCCTTTCGGCGTCAACGAGACCAGTCTGCGCGCCACGCGAAGAGAAATGGTTCGTCCCGAGGACTCGTTGGTAGCGCTGCCGAGCGCCTTGTCGCGAGAGCCCGAGGGCACTGCCGATGATCGTCCAGCTGTGTCCATCCTCGACCAGCCGACGGATCTCCGCCTCCAACGCTCGCTGGGTGCTGACCTGAACCGCGGCCAGCACCCGCAGCCGATCGCATGGGTCGGTGGCATCTGCGCTCGGCCGACGCTGCTGGCGGTGTTGGGGACGATGCTTTCTCAGCGCGCCAGCCGGCTGCAGCACCTGGCGCCGGACCCGGCCGCCTCCTGGGTCGGCACTCACCACCTCGTTGGGCTGCGCCTGCTCTGTCCCGGGACTGTGGAAGCTGCCGGCTCTGTGCCGGTGCCATGGCTCAACCTACTGACGGCCGAACGGGCCCGCGCTTGTCGGCGAGCTGCTTTGGTTCGACTCTTACGGCCCATGGTCCTTCACCTCCCGGCCGGCTGGCTCCCTAGTCATGTGTGCCGGGAAGGGTGCCAACCTGACGGTCGGGCCCGGGGGTCTTGCATCTCGGTATCCCCGACTTCGTGCCTCTGGCGTTCGCTCCCGCGGCGCGTATCGGGCGATACAACGGTGTGTGTCGCTGACTGACCCTGACAACGGTCGTTGTCGACGCGCATTTGCGCCCCGCTAGCGCGGGTAGGGGGAAGGTGTCGGGTTCCCTCATCACGGTGGCATCGGAGGGGGCCCGGCCTCCAGGGGGTACGAAGGCGCCCCGGCCGCCCAGGTCGGGGCGCTGCTGATGCCCGAGCAGCCATCGGACTTTCGGCCCATGTCGCGTGGCATCCGCTGGCGGAGGATGGTGGAGGTGGCCGGCGTCGCCCATCCCCCGAGGGGCGGCGCCGGTCTTCGGATCGATCCGGCGTCCCCGATAGGCCTCGCGGCGATCCGCTGACCGCGACCCGGTCTGCGCTGACTGACCCTGACAACGGTCGTTGTCCCTCGGGTGCCAGACGAGTGGCGCGAATGATCTTGATCTGGCGTGGAGTTGCTGGATGACGAAGGGCACCCTCGGGCGGCGCGAGGCTGACGGTGTTGTTTCACGATCGCAGGGAGACGTTCGCCGGCTTCGGCACGCATCCCGAGCGTGTCCTGCCGTCCGGACCCAGCAACCGCAAACCGGCCTGCATGATCAGACGTGAACGCTGGATCGATCTGGACGCTGCTCCCATTCTGCGGGGGCACAGCGGGCCTGCAGCCTGCCTTCACAACACTCGAGAGCGTCGCGGGCCTGATCGTCCCTGTGGCCCGGCTACGGGGCGTTGACGCCGCACCAGGCACAGCCCAGCATCACCCGCGGCCGAGTGAAACCAGTTGACCGCAACGTTGACATGAGGCCGGGTGCCTGGCCGCGAACGGGTGCTGCTCCAGGATGATCCATCCCTCCACATCTGCCCCGCACAACGCCACCCCGGGTGGCGGAGCGAAGGACACGTTCGCGACAGCGTGACGTGTGCCCACCGGGAGCACCGTCTGCTGCACTCGCCAACCTGGACCGGGAAGCAGCGTCGGCGGACCCGGATGCTTGGCAACGGCGGCGACTACATACATGGCAACACGACCTCGGGCCACGCTCACGGGATTCAGCAGAGCGGGCGAGGTCCTGGCCCAGGTCGAGTATCACCCTCATCCGGTCTCGGTCGACAGGAAACGCGAAGTCGTCGATCTGGCCCACGTCCCGCGAGATCCGAGGGCGGCAGCTCGCCTGTGCTACAACCTGCCTCGAGATCCGCACGATTCTTGGGTCTCGCGAAGCCGGTCAGCGGGCTCCGAGTTCGGCGGCCTGCAGGGTGTGGTCGACGACGGCGGCCGCGACGGAGGTCAGGCTTCGGTGCTGGCGCCGGGCGTAGGACCGCATGACGACGAACGCCTCGTTCGGGGTGACCCGTGAGCGTTCGGCCAGGACACCCTTGGCCTGCTCGATCAGGATCCGGCTGTTGAGCGCCATCTGCAGCTGCTCGGCCAGCAGGTCTTTCTGCCGGCCCGCCCGCTCCTGCAACAGCCCGATCGTCGCGACGTCGGCCATCGCCTGACCCACGGCGAGCTCGTCCTCGCTGAGGCGGCGGCCGGCTCGGGTGAACAGGTTGATGGCGCCGATGACGTCGTCGCGCAGCCGCATGGGCAGCGCGTGCGCCGACTGGAACCCCAGCTCGGCGGTTTCGGCCGCGAACGCCGGCCACCGGGCGCGCAGCTGGTCGCCGTCGAGGTTCACCACCGGCCGGCCGCTGTTGAAGCAGTCCATACACGGGCCTTCGGAATGCTGCAGCTCGAAGATCTCAATCAGCCGCGCCGACTCGGCGGAGGAGGCGATCACCCGCAGGTGCCCGCGCTGGTCTGCCAACATCAAGCCGGCGGCGTCCACGCCGAGCAGCTCGACGCAGCGCTCGGTCAGGGAGTGCAAGAAGTCGATCACGTCGAACTGCGCGACCAGGGTGTCCGCCAGCTCGACGAACACCTGCGCCAGACGCTGTTCACGGGCCATGCCGGTGGGTCCCTTCGTAGTTTCCGCTGGCCGGACCCCGTTTACTCATGGTGGTCGTCCTCCGGGTCGAACCGCAATGTCCGGGCGATGACCTGGCGGGCCACCTCAAGGATGGGGCGTTCGGCCGCATACGAGCGGGCGCGCAGCAGCACCAGGGCAGCTGCCAAGCCCAGCCCCGCCTGCACGGAGATCATTCCGGTGGCCTGATGCACCTCGGCGCGGTCCTCGATCAGTTCGACCAGCCCGGGATGCCCGCCGTCGCGCCCGGTCCGGGCCTGCAGCATCAGGAGCACGGAGGTGGCGGCATCGGCGAAGGCCAGCGCCTCCGCCAGCTGGCGGTCGTCCAAGACTCCTTCGACGTCCCGATAAAGGTCCAGCACCCCGACCCGGATGCCGCCGACCTGCAGCGGGAACGCGAAGATCGCCCGGACACCGGCGGCCAGCGCGCCCGCGGCGAAGCCCGGCCAACGCTGACAGGCGGTTCTGGCCAGCTCGGGCTGCAGCACCGGCCGCCGGCTGGTCGAGGCGTCCACGCACGGTCCCTCGCCGAGGGTGAACTGCAGCTCCTCCAGGATCCGGGCCGGACCGTCCGTGCTGGCGAGCATGGCACCCGGGCCGGAGTCGGCCATCACGATGATCCCTGCCCCGGTCACCGGGACGCACGCGGTACACAGCGTCACCAGCCGGCCCGGCAGCTCGGTGTCGGCCGCGCCAGGTCGCTGACGTTGCAAGGCGTCGAGTATCTGCGCGGCACGGGCGGGGTTCACACTGCTCACCCCGCGCCGGCCACGACGGTGGTGGCAGGGTCGCCAGCCACGCTCAAGCCGTGGCGGGATCGGTCACGGGGTCGGGTGCTCCCGATCACCACCCGGCTCGTCCAACAGGGCGACGAGGTCAGCCCGGTCGCCGGCTGCGGCGTCGCGGTCACGTCCGGCCCAGTCACGGTCGAGCCACCCCTGTGGGTCGACACCGGCGGGAGCGCGCGCCTCGGCGGCCCGGTCGCGTAGTTCGGCTGCCTGGTCCCGCAGGTCCCCCCGGGCCAGTAGGTGTTGGAATCGTGTGTCTCGACGTCGCTCGACGGCGACGTCCCTACCGGAGACGACATGCAGCTCGGGTGCGTCGGATTCGCGTCTGGGGCCGGCGACGGGACGGTCCGGGACTACTTCGGTTCGGTTAACCATCAGAGACCCTCGATGCTCAGGAGCGCACTGGGAGCGCCGGGGTCTGGGGCAGCTGACGTGCACGGCAGGTGTCTATCGAACGTACTCCCTTAATGAGTGATCAGGGCCCGTAGGTCCCGGGACCGTAATCGAGGAAGTGCCGGCGTGGGGCACTCAGCGTCGTGAGGCTGCGTGGATGGCTCTAGCTCCGCGGTGATCCTCTGGCCGGAATGGTGGGTGGTCCCGCCTGCTCAGAACCGTGGCCAGCGTCATTCACGGCGTGGATGCCTGACGAATCACGGCGTTATGCATGCGAGCTCGTGCCAGGCGCTCAAGCCGCCGCCGGACCTCGAGCAGCAGCCAGGCCGGCGCAGGTGGCTGCGCATCCTCTCGGTGTTCGTCGAGGACGCCTCGCACGACGTCGACGATGAGCTCGCCGGTCTCGGTGCTCCCCGCATCCCCCGCCAGGTGGGCAGAGAGCCGTCCGACGTCCGGCGTCACGCGAGTGCCGGGCGGCGTGCTGCCGTGCGCCGCGGGCTAGGCCGATCCGGTCGAGGCGAGGCCCCGAGCACGGCCCACACCACCTTGCCGCCGTCGGCGTGGGGCAACACGCCCCACGCACGGGACAGGCCCGCGACGATGGTCAGGCCCCGCCCGTGCGTGTCGAGGCCGGGCTGCCGCTCGACGGGCAGGTCAGGGCTGCGGTCTCGCACGGCCACCCGGACCGCCCGTCGATGTTCCGAGACGGTCAGCTCGATGTCGCTGCCGGTGTGGATCATCGCGTTGGTGACCAGCTCGCTGACCACCAGGCACGCGGCGGGAATGAGTTGGCTCAGCCGCCAGTCGAGCAGGGTCCGGCTCACAAAGTCTCGGGAGGCCCGCGGCGCGGTCGGGTGCGGTGTGAGCGATCGCGACTCGACGGCCGGCAGGCTGGCCTGCAGGACCGAGGACAGCGCCTCCCGCAGCGACGCGGTCACCATCAGATGGCCACCCAAGGTCTTCCCGCTCAGTGTGCGGCCGGCTCGCGGCACGAGCCCGACCACAGCCAGCGGGACACCGGGCCAGTCCCGCGAGTGCCGGCCGGAGGACGCGAGCCCGCACAGTGCGCCCGGCGCGCCGACATCGACCACGCGGGACAGGTCGCAGACCACCCCGCGGGCTCCGTCGGCGAGGGCGAATCGGACCGCAAGGTCCAGGTCCTCGACGACGTCGCTCAGACGGCCGGCCGCCTCGAGGACGACGACCGGACCCACGAGGTAGGCCCGGACACCTTGCCCCTGAGCTGCTTCGGTGTGACCCGACGGCCGACCAGAAACCCCGACGGCTCCGCTAGATCGAGCAGGGAGGTGGATGAGTTGCTTCGGTTTGCGGGTCATGCCGCTCGGCTACCTTCGGTCGTCCTGACCCACCGGACGAGCCACCAAGGTCAAGTGCGGCCGCAGTGTTGTCACCAGCGCTACCGGGGTCTGGGGAGCGCCAGAACATGACGCTACGCCCCCATTTCCATCGACACCAATTGCAGCACCCGCAGCTCGACGATCAGACCGACACCCCTGATGTCCACGGCTGCCTCGACCGCGGCATGCTCGCGACAGAGGTGCATCACGGCCGCATGACGCATGATCGTCCCGGCGCAAGGGGTGAGAACGGAGATGCCGAAGGCGCCGAAAGCGTGGCCGGGCCACCATCTGACACGAGCCTGATGGTGCCACCGTGGTGGCCACTGCTCTCGATCCAGAGCAGTTCGTCGACATCCGGCCGAGTCCGGATAACGCTCTGACCTGCGGTTATGTACCTAGGCGAACCCCCGACACCCCCTACGGCCGATCTTCTAATCCGTTGGTCGCAGGTTCGATCCCTGCCGGGCGCGCTCGCTGCCGCGCTCCTCTGTCGCGCTCCCAGTCCCGCGGCAACCGTGGTCGGCGCCGGGATCAGCTGCTCTTGCGTGCGGCGGCGCGCCCGCCCTTGCGTCCGGCGTCCTTCTTCTGTGCGGTGGTGCCGCCCTGCCGGCTGTCGCCGCCCTTGCCCGACTGCTGGCCGCCGTGCTTGGACGCATCGGGCGAGTTCGCGATCCGGGCGGCACGCTCCTTCGACATGCCCTTGTCCTTCAGGGCCTCGTACTGCTTCTCGTTCTTGATGCTGTTCGACGGCATGTCCGTCTCCTTCCACGCTCGGTCCGCCTGCACGGTCGTCCGCAGCAGCCGGTACCCGCCTGGACATGGCGTACGCGTCCGGACGGCGACTCACCCGGTGCGAGCCGCCAGGCACGCCGATCTCGATGACGAGCCAGAACCCGTCCGCCACCGAGCGCAGGATCTGTCGTGGGGGAGGTAGATCTGTTGCTGTCTCCGTGGTAGAAACCGTGGTGGGATGGAAACCATGGCGGCGTGACGTCGACCAGCCCGGGAGGTGCGAAGGTGACCGCAGGTGGGCGCCCGGACCCGGACAGGGGGGTGTACGGCATCTCGGTGGCCGCAGACCTCGTCGGGCTGGCGCCGCAGACCCTCCGTCTCTACGAGGACCGCGGCCTGCTCGAACCGGCCCGCACCGACGGCGGCACCCGCCGCTACAGCCAGGACGACCTGGACCGGCTGCGCCGGATCGCAGAGCTGATCGGCGACGGGCTGAACCTCGCCGGTGTCGCGGCGGTGCTGGACCTGGAGACCGACAACGCGCACCTGCGTGCGGAGAACCGCCGCATGCGCACCCGTCGGCGCGCGAGCCCGCTGGCCGCGAGGCAGCCCGGCGAGCACCCGCCTAGACCGACGTCCGGCTGACACGTCGAGCGACACCGCATCCGACCCAAGGCGTTCACAGCTCTCCTCCCCGGACCCTGGAGGACCAGTGACTCACTTCACCGACGAATCGGGACCGCGGCACACCGACCTGGCCGAGGCCCAGAAGGACATCGACGACCTGCACGCGGTTCTGGCGAGCCAGCCCGTCATCGAGCAGGCCAAGGGCATCCTGATGGCCCGCCACCACTGCGGACCCGACCAAGCCTTTCGGCTGCTCGCTGAGGCCTCCCAGCGGGACAACCGCAAGCTGCGCGACCTCGCCGCCGCGATGGTGGCCTCCGTCCAGGCACGACCGACCATCCGCCCCTCTCGTTCGACCCCCACCCTCCACCACGAGGCGTGTGACCAGCTCGACGGATCTGGGCCGGGCAGCGCGGCGCCGACCTCAGCGCACCTCGAGCTGCACCAGCTGCAGACCCGCGTTCTCCAGCTCGACCTCGAACAGGCCCTGCTGGTCGGCGACGAACTCGATCGTGCCGGTCTCGCCTGCCGCCACGTCCTTCTTGAGGTCGTAGCCGTGGACGTGCACCTCGTCGGCGGTGTCCGTCGTGACCTCGAGCCGGACGGTGTCGCCCTGGCCGATGCTCTCCCGATGCGTCACCGGGCTCACCTTGCCGTCCTGCACGGACACCTTGACGGTCTTCACCGTGCCGTTGCCGCTCCCGCCATCCGTGCCGGCGCTGCTTCCGGCGCAGCCGGTCAGCACGAGGGCAGCAGCGACGCACAGGGCGATCAGGATGCGCACGGAAGTTCCTTCCTCCTCACACGGCCGGTCGGCGACCCGACGGCGTTCGGAAGGCTAGCGCGCCGGCGGCGCAGGCTCAGCCGACGTCGGCGGCTCGGCGCTCGGAGTCGGCCGCCAACAGGGTCACCAGGTCTTCCCTGGCACGAGCCACCCGGGACCGGATGGTGCCGACCGGGCACTCGCACACGCCGGCCGCCTCGGCGTAGGAATAGCCGAGGACCTGGGTCAGGAAGAACGCGGTCCGCCTGTCGTGCTCCAGGCCGCGCAGGAGGTCGTGGGAGGTGACAGCGTCGGCATGGTCGGGGGTGCCCCGATCGTGAGCCGCCGACCTGGTGACCTCGGCGATCACGGTGCGTTGCCGGCATCGGGACGCGATCTCGTCGGCCACGACGCGGCGGGCGATCGTGAGCAGCCAGGCACGCACGGGCGACTCGCCGCGAAAGGTGGGCAGTGATCGAACGGCGCGGAGGTAGGTCTCCTGCGTCAGGTCGTCGGCGGAGGCACGGTCTGCGAGGTACGCGCACAGCCGCCAGACGTCAGCCTGGGTCGCCCGTACGAACCGTGCCATCGCCGCCCCGTCGCCGCCTCGGGCACGGACGGCGAGCTCGCTCACCTCATCCATCCCGCCAGCATGACCGCTCGACCTTTGGCATTCCTTTAGGACGGGCAACAGAGCGGGCTAGCCCGTTCGGACGACCATGCTCGGTCACACCCTGGTGACCTCTTCCTGGTGAGCAGACGGCACGGGCTCGCGTCGGCGCAGCGCGATGGCTCCCATCGCGCCGGCGGCAAGTCCCACCAGCAGCGCGACGATCGCGAGGACGAGAGCGGTGTTGACGCTGGTCTGACTGGCGTCGGACGAGTCGGCCGCAGCCGGGGTCGACGTCGCGTCGGTGGTAGCGGTGGCCCCGGCTGCGGCTTCGGCTGCCGCCGGGGTGAGCTGCAGCGTGGGGGCCGGATGCTCGGGCTCGGTGCCGTCCGCGGCGACCGGCTCGATCCAGCGCACCACCTCGCCGTCGGAGTAGGTCTGCAGGGCCTTGAACTGCATGCTGGCTCGCCTCCGGCAGTGGTCCGACGGAGACGTCGAACTCGTCGAACTCGCCGGGCTTGATGGCGTCGGCCGGGGAGTCGGCGGTCCAGGTGATGGTGGCGACGGCCTCGGTGACCTGGCCGTCGTCGGTCGTGACGGGGCTGGCGAGCTTGGCCTTGGTCACGGCGTAGGACCATCCTGGGTGCGGCTTGACCGACACGAAGCCCAGCGGCTGTTCGGTCGGGAAGGCCACCTGCACCTTCGTGGTGGTGACGTCCTCCTGCTCGTTGGGCACCCGGAAGGAGAGCTTGGTGAAGCCGCCCTGGGTAGCCGTGTCGGGATTAACGCTGACATGTGCTGATGCAGCGCCCGCCGAAGCGACGATGGCCGCGGCTGCCACCGCGACGCCCCCCAGCAGCCGAAGTCGTTGGCGCAGCATGCGCGGGTCCTTCCGGTCGGTCGGCGACCACTGGCTCACGGTCGCCGAGGCTATGGAGGTCTGGTCGGAACCAACGGCGCTGCAGTTCCCGGCGATGTCGAGAAAATTGCCGGGAACCAACTGCCAGGCGGCTCGGACTGAGCACCTGTGACGTGCATCGAGGTCCGAGACGCCTTGTCCGCGCTGCTGGACGGAGAGGATCCCGGAGTCGACGAGGCGGCCGTCCGGCGGCACCTGGCCGACTGCTCCGGGTGCGCCGACTGGCAGCGGCAGTGGCACGCGGTCGCCGGTCGCTCCCGGGTCGCTTCGGCCGATGCGGTGCCGGACCTGTCCGATCGCATCCTTCGAGCGATCCAAGCGGACCGCCCCGAACGGCAACGAAGGTGGCAGGTGTCCCTCCGCCGGTGGCCGACCGGCGGGTTGTCGCAGTGGCAGCCTCGCGCAGCACTGGCGTTGGTCGGGCTGGCGCAGCTGGCGATCGCTGCGCCGATCCTGGTCTCCGGTCATGACCACGCGGCGCCGGAACACGTCGCGCACGAGCTCGGCTCGTTCGCGGTGGCGTTGTCCGTCGCGTTCCTGGCCGCCGCCGTGCTGCCCCGCCTGGCCCTCGGGACCATCCCGGTGGTCGGGGTGACGGTCGCGTTCATCACGCTGACAGCAGCCGGCGACCTGGTGTCCCAGCAGGCAGAGCTGCACGACGAGCTTCCGCACCTGCTGCTGCTGATCGGGTTCTTGCTGCTGTGCCGGCTGGCCGCCGGCTCGTCGACCAGGCCGTCCACCCGTCCGACGTCGTCGCCGGCCACCGGCGCCGCCCGTCACGACCGTCCAGGAACAGCCGCTGAACCGGCAGGCCTTCGCGAGGCCGATCGTCGCGCGGCTGGAGCAGGCAGCGCAGCGGCTCGGCCCCCTGTGGACTCGGCCGCTGAGCAGTCGATGGCACACCGCCACGGCGCCGCGACCTGGGCGGGCGGCCCGGTTGTTGATGGTCGTGGTTGTTGCCTTCCTGGCCGTCGTCACCGTCGCCGCACCCGCGTCGGCGCACGCGACGCTGTCCAGCAGCAGTCCTTCTCCCGGCGACCTGCTCCCCGCCGCCCCGACCGAGGTGGAGCTGCGCTTCGACGAGACCGTGACCACGGTGCCGGACTCGCTGCGGGTGCTCGGTCCGGACGGCTCGCGCGCCGACACCGGCGTCACCCACCGTGGCGGAGACGGCAGCACCATCGCCGTCGGCCTTCGCGACCGGCCCAGCAAGGGGACCTATCTCGTCTCGTGGCGGATCGTGTCGGCCGACGGCCACCCGGTCTCCGGCGCGTTCACGTTCTCGGTCGGGACCACCAGCACGCCTCCGGTCGCGGACGGGGGGAGTGGCCCGACCACCGGGCTCGTCCTCGGGCTGTCCCGCCTCGGGGGCTACCTCGGCCTGGTGCTGCTGCTCGGGTCGGCGATCTTCCTCGCGCTGTGCTGGCCGGACGGCTGGCGAGAACGCCGGGCGCGCCGGCTGATGCTCGCCGGGTGGGCGACCAGCGTCGTCGCCGTGCTGCTGGCGCTGCTGGTCAAGGGCGCGGACGACGCCGGTCTCGGGCTGTCCCAGGCCGGCCGCTGGGACCTGCTGCAGCAGGTTCTCGGAACGACCTACGGGAAGGCCATGACCGTCCGGCTCGTCCTGTTGCTGGGCCTCGCAGCGTGGTACCCGTTCCGGTCGACAGTGCGCCCCCTCGCGACGCGTACCGCAGCGGCGGTTGCCGGCGTCATCTTCGTCGGCACCTTCGCGACCGCGGGACATGCCGTGGCCGACGCGGCACGGCCCGTCGCCGTCATCAGCGACATGCTGCACGTGACCGCCATGGCCGCCTGGGTCGGCGGGCTGGTCGTGCTCGTCGCCGTCGTCCTCCCCCATCCCGACCCTGCCGCGGCGGCCCGGGCCGTCCCCCGGTTCTCCCGGCTCGCCGCCACGGCGGTAGCCGTCCTGGTCGTCACCGGCAGCTACCAGGCATGGCGCCAGGTCGGCGGCCTGGCCGCGCTGACCGAGACCAGCTACGGGTGGGACCTGGTGGTCAAGCTCGGGCTGGTCATGATCGCGCTCACCTTCGCGGCAACCTCCCGCAGCTGCGTCCGCGCGCTCTACGGCACACCGCGCCCCGTCGTCTACGCCGCGGCGGCCGACGATGTCCTCGACGCCGAACCGGGCGCCCATGTCCTCGACACCGCGCTGCCCGACGGGCAGCCCGACAACGAGTCCGAGACCCGGCAGACGCTGCGCCGGACAGTCGCCATGGAGGCCGGGACCGCTTTCCTCATCCTCTGCGTGACCGCAGCGTTGGTGGCCACCGTTCCCGCTCGGGCCGCCTACCGGCCCAAGGTCGACGAGACACTTCGGCTCGGGCCGCTGACCGCCGACGTGTCCGCCGTGCCCGCAACCGACCGCGCCATGGACCTCCACCTGACCCTGCTGGGACCCGACGGCTCCCCCGTCGACCCCGCCGAGGTCACCGCCGACGTCCGGCTGCCCGACCGGCAGCTGGGACCGCTCCCCCTGACCCTGCAAGCGGCCGGCGTGGGCCACGAGATCACCACCGTCACGGTCCCCGTTCGCGGCGACTGGACCCTCACCGTCTCCGCCCGCACCACCGACTTCGACGTCTACACCGGTCAGGTCACCCTGCCGGTCCGGTGATCCTGGCGCCCGGTCCCAGGCGCCGGGGACATGACGCGCCGGCCCCGGGGCACGTCACCTGCGTCCCGGGGCCTCGGGCGGCTGACCGTCAGGCCGGCGGGGCGAAGAACTCGAGCGCGATGCCATCAGGGTCCCGGAACGAGACACCTGAGCCGTAGGACGCGTCGACGATGCCGCCGTGGCTGACACCGAGCTGGTCGAGCCGAGCCGCCCAGTCCGCCAGCTCGTTGCGGTCGCGGCAGCCGAAGGACACGTGGTCCAGACCCGTCTGGTACTCGGAGAACTTGTCGCCGGTGCCCGAGGGGTGCGTGTGCAGCCCGAACAGGCCACCTCCACCGATGGCGTAGACGGTGTGGTGGAACCCGCCGGTGGTCTCGTCCTCGTCCAGGACCGGCTCGGAGTCGAAGAGCGCGCTGTACCAGCGGGTGCTGCGCTCGAGGTCCGTGACGGTCACGGCGACATGGGCAAATGCGGGAAACTCGGACACAACTACCTCCAGCTAGAACATGAGATCGGACCATCCAGGTCCGGGACCGGCTCCGGCACAGCGCCGATCGCCTTTCCTACCGTGGCTCAGCCGCGGGTGCATGGCATCGGGAGAAGTTCCCTATCTCTGCGGTCCCCGTCCCTATCTGGTGGCAGGAGGCGGCGGGCTGGATATCGCGGTTGCGTGCCCGTCGTACCCTCAACCGGGTGGGACTGGTCGAGCGGGACGCGGAGCTCGCCGCCCTGAGGCAGCACTGGGCCGCCGCTCGGGCCGGCGCCGGCGCGCTGCTGCTGGTCACCGCGGAGTCCGGCGGCGGGAAGACCGCGCTGGTCAACGAGTTCGGCCGCTCCCTGCTAGGGCAGGCGCCGGTGCTGTGGGGCGCCTGCGACCCGCTCGCGACGCCGCGCCCGCTCGGCCCGCTGCTCGACATGGCCGACCGGCTGAGCCCGCCGACGCGGGCGCTGCTCGAGGGCGCCGGCCAGGCGCACGAGATCCACCGGGCCGTCCTCGACGACCTGCGCACCCGACCCTGCGTCCTCGTCGTGGACGACCTGCACTGGGCCGACCAGGGAACCGTCGACCTGCTGCGCTTCCTGCTGAGGCGCATCGGGACGACCCGAGTCGGTCATCGTCGGCACCGTCCGGCTCGACGAGATCGGGCCGGCGCACGCCCTGTGGTCCCTGCTCGGCGACGCAGCGCGGTCCGCGAACGCGGCCTCCTTCTCCCTGCCGGCGCTGAGCAGCGACGCCGTACGCACCCTGGTCGATGGCCGGCCGCTCGACGCCGACCGCCTGCACGCCATGACCGGCGGCAACCCGTTCTACGTGACCCAGATGCTCGACCACGACGGCAGCGACCTGCCCCCGACGGTGCGGGACGCCATCATGGCCAGGACGGTGAACCTCGAAGTCGCCGCCCGCGACCTGCTCGACCTGCTGGTGTGCGCGCCGGAGTCGATCCCCGACCGGCTGCTCCCGCAGCTGGGCATCGGCGTCTCGGCCTTGCGCTCCCTGCATCAGGCCGGACTGATCCGGCGCAGCCAACGGGGCGTCGCGTTCCGCCACGACCTCTGCCGGCTGGCGATCGCCGGCTCGCTGCCACCGGGAGGCGAGGCCGCTCTGCACCGTCGGATGCTGGACGCGCTGGAAGCAGGGTCATCGGCAGAGCCCGCCGTCCTGGTGCACCACGCCCGCGGCGCCGGGGACCCGGAGCGGGTCCTGCGGTACGGATCGGCAGCCGGCATCGCGGCCGCGCGCACCGGGGCGCACACCCAGGCGGCCGACTTCTTCCAGCTGGCTCTGGACCACGGGAACGCCGGGTCGCCGGACGTACGGGCCGACCTGCTGGAGCGGCTGGCCACCGAGCACTACGTCCTGGACCGGCTCGAGGAGGCGATCAGCTCGGCGACCCAGGCCCTGCGCCTGCGTCAGCAGGTGGGCGACCTGGCCGCCGTCAGCGCCGACCACCAGGCGCTGGCCAACTACGAGTGGTACCGGGCCGACCGGGGCGCTGCCGACCGCCACGCCGCCGACGCGGTCGCCGTCCTCGCGGGGACGGACGAGCCGGTGATGCTGGGTCATGCCCTCGCGCTGCAGGCCTACCTCGCCATGCAGACCAACGACCTCGCGACGGCGCGAGACCTGCTGGGACAGGCGAGCGGGCCGGCTGATCGAAGCGACGACTGGCTGCTTGACGTCCGCACCCGGCTGCTCGACGGCATCTTCTCGGTCGTCGAGGGCCGCGACGGCGGCCGGGAGCGGGTGCTCGGGATCGTGGCGCCGGCGGTCGACCACATCGACGAGATCCACTCGAGCGGCTTCAGCAATCTCGCCTACCTCGACGTCGAGCAGCGCCGGTTGCCCGAGGCGGCGGCTGTGCTGGACGTCAGCCTGCCGCTCACCGTGGAGTTCGATCTCCCCGTCTGCCACGTCTGGCAGCTCGGTGCCCGCGGACGTCTCGGGCTCGTCCAGGGCGACTGGCAACAGGCCCAGGCCGACGGGTCGGCCGTGCTCGCCCGGCCGAGCGCACCGCTCGCGCGCACCTGGGCGCATCTCGTCCGCGGTCTCGTCGCTCTCCGTCGCACGGGGTACGCCGGCAGCGACCTGGACGACGCCTGGGACCTCGCGAACCGGCTGGCCGAACCGCTGCGGCTCATGCCGGCGGCAGCCGCCCTCGTCGAGCAGGTCTGGCTGTCCGGCGCCCCGGACCGGCGGGTCGACGAGGCGGTCGGCCTGCTCCGCGGTTTCGACGGCGTCGGCCTGGAGTGGGCCCGCGGAGACCTCGCGGTCTGGTTGCGCCGGCTGGACCCCGGGCTGGTGACCGACGATCTCGAGGTGTCGGAGCCGCACCGGCTGTGGCTCGACGGGGACCACGCCGAGGCCGCGGCCGCCTGGGACCGGCTGGGCACGCCGTACGAACATGCGCTCGCCCTCATCGACAGCGCCGGGCCGGAGGCGCTGCGCCAGGGGTTCGACCTGCTCGAGCGTCTCGACGCCGGCACCGTCGCGGCCAGGCTCCGGCAGGACCTGCGGGACCGAGGCGTGCCAGGTGTGCCCACCCGGCGCCGACCGAGCACCCGCGCCAACGCTGCCGGGCTCACGGCTCGCGAGGTGGAGGTGCTGCACCTGCTCGACGAGGGCCTCACCAACGCCGAGGTCGCGAGCCGGTTGTACATCTCGCCGAAGACCGCGGACCACCACGTGTCGGCGATCCTCACCAAGCTGCAGGTCACCAGCCGCCGGCACGCCGGACTGGCCGGCCGCGAGCTCGGCATCATCGGCTGACCGCGAGGGCCAGCGGCGCGGCCGGGCGCCTGACGCGGCGTACGGCGGCAGCAGGTCGCCGGACGGCATCCCGCGACCAGCGAACGTCTGCGACAACAGGCGGGAGCAGGCCACAACAGGACTCGGCGCCTGTTGTCGCCTGCCACCGCCTACCCAACGTGGTCGACATCGGGGATGCGGAGTATTGATGTTTGTCGATATTTGCGGGACAATGGGGTCGGGCCAACAGCCCGCAGCTCTCAGCTGACCGGCGCCGCACGACCTTCAGGAGAAGCCATGACGACCAGCAACGACGAGAAGGGTGCCGTGCGGGCGCAGGTCCGGGACCACTACGCCGCCGCCGCTCGAGCGGTGAGCGACACCGACGACCCGGCGGTGTGCTGCGGACCGGCCACCGACGGCAGCCTCGGAGCCGCCAGCACCATCGACGCCGACTACGGCGCCAGCCTGTACGCCGCCGAGGAGCAGGCCGAGCTGCCACCAGCCGCGCTGGCCGCGAGCCTCGGCTGCGGCAACCCGATCGCGGTCGCCGACCTGCGTCCGGGTGAGACCGTCCTCGATCTCGGCTCGGGCGGTGGCATCGACGTGATCCTGTCCGCCCGCCGGGTGGGCGAGACGGGCAAGGCCTACGGGCTGGACATGACCGAGGAGATGCTCGCGCTGGCGTTGCGCAACGCCGCCGACGCGCAGGTGCACAACGTCGAGTTCCTCAAGGGCGACATCGAGGCAGTGCCGCTGCCGGCGCAGACCGTCGACGTCGTGATCAGCAACTGCGTCATCAACCTGTCGGTCGACAAGCCGGCAGTCTTCGCCGAGATGGCCCGCGTGCTCGAGCCCGGCGGCCGGATCGGTATCAGCGACGTCGTGGCCGAGGACCGGCTGACCTCGACCGACCGAGCCGAGCGGGGCAGCTTTGCGGGGTGCGTCGCGGGCGCCCTGTCGGTCAGCGAGTACGCCGAGCAGCTCGCGGCCGCGTCGTTCGCCGACGTCAGCGTGACGTTCACCCATGAGGTCGCCGACGGGCTGCACGGCGCGATCATCCGGGCCCGCAAGCCCGAGGCGACCGAGCAGGCACTGCCGGTCGTCGGCACCACCTCAGCGGCGACGGCCTGCTGCTAGAGCCGGGCGCCGACGATCACGGCTGCCACGCGAGGGGGGTAGAACGTGGCAGTCGTGGTCGTCAGGCGCGACAGATCCGCTAGCCCCGTGCCTCGGCACGCATCTGTTCGCGCATCCGGGCCATGGCCCGGGCGAGCCTGCGACGGGAGGACTGCTGCACCCGGGTCGCCACGAGGAACTCGGCAGCCTCGACCGATCCCTCCTCGGACTGCCGGTTCACCCGGATCCCGTACTCCTCAGGCTCGACGTACGGCACCTCGTCGGTCGCCCCGAGCGCCGGAACGGCGTGCGGGGTCACGTCGGAACCTGGTCGGCGGATCTCAAGGCGCTCCCTACGGACTCGTGCCGTCATGTCGCCCCCCCAGGTTGGTGCTCGTGCCACTCCATCGTGCACCCCGGCCGGTCCGGTCCACCTCCGCCCATGGTCACGATCTGGTAATAACTCGTCACGGACTGTAACGCGGGTCAGGCGCAGCAGGTGTCGGCCAGCGAGTCGGCCCGCCAGCTGCGGACCCCCTCGACCGCGGCCAGCGCCGCGACGACGAGCGCTGCCACCGGGTCGGCCCACCACCAGCCGAGCACCGCGTTGAGCAGCAGGCCGCCCAGCACCACGGCCGACAGCATCGCGCACAGCCGGGTCTGGCTCGCCTCGCGCTCCTGGGCCCGGGACCCGAGCACCGGCGCCAGTCGTCGCTTCGCCCGCGCCAGCGCCGGCATCGTGAGCAGCGACAACGACGTCACGACGATGCCCACCACGCTGACACCCGCCTCGTCGCCCTGGACCAGGTCGCGGACGGCGTTGACCGAGACCCAGGCGGCCAGGGCACCGAAGCAGAGGGCGAGGGCCCGAGTGGCGCGCCGGTCGTCCGGCTGGGTGCACCCGGTGCGTTGCTCCCGGGACAGCCGCCAGGCCAGCACCAGCGCTCCGGACACCTCGACGCATGAGTCGAGCCCGAAGGCCACCAGGCCGAGCGAGCCGGCGGCCACCCCCGCCGCGAGGGCCACGACGGCCTCGACGACGTTCCAGCCGATGGTCACCCGGTTGAGCAGTCGGGCCCGCCGCAGCGCCTCGGGGCGGCTGAGGTCGGCCGCGCGGGCCGGCGCCCGGCTGCTCACCCCGCCACCTCGTGCATCGTGGTGTCGACCGCGCGGTGACCGGGCGCGGCCTGCAGCTGCAGGCCGGCGAGGTCGAGCAGCGCGTGCGCCAGCCGGTCGTCGGCCAGCCGGTAGCGCACCCGCCGGCCCTCGGCCTCCGCAACGACCAGCCCGCAGTCGCGCAGGCAGGCCAGATGGTTGGAGACCGCCGGTCGGCTCGCTCCGAGGTGGTCGGCGAGGTCCGCCGGGTACGCCGGTGCGTCCGCCAGCCGGAGCAGGATGCGGCGCCGGGTGCCGTCCGAGAGCGCCCGGCCCACCCGGTCCAGGACCGCGAGGGTGTCGGCGTACGACGGGGACCGGCTCATCGCCCGACTGTACATCGCTGGCTGAATTCACACCAGGCTGAACGAGGCGGCGCCCGGTCGGGACGGACCTCTAGGGTGACCGCCATGACCGAGCGCAACGACCGGATGGTCTGGATCGACTGCGAGATGACCGGCCTCGACCTGCAGCGGGACGCGCTGGTCGAGGTGGCCGCCCTCGTGACCGACTCCGAGCTCAACGTGCTGGGGACCGGCGTCGACGTCGTCATCAAGCCGCCGCAGGAGTCGCTGGACCAGATGCTCGACATCGTGCGCGACATGCACACGACCTCCGGGCTGCTCACCGAGCTCGCGGCCGGCATCACCCTCGCCGAGGCCGAGGAGCAGGTGCTGGCCTACGTGCGCGAGTTCGTGCCCGTGGCGCGCAAGGCGCCGCTGGCCGGCAACACGGTCTACGTCGACCGCGGCTTCCTCAACCGGGACATGCGCAGCTCTCGACGAGCACCTGCACTACCGGCTGGTCGACGTCTCCTCGATCAAGGAGCTGGTGCGGCGCTGGTTCCCGCGCGTCTACTTCAACTCCCCCGCCAAGCACGGCGGCCACCGGGCGCTCGCCGACATCCGGGAGAGCATCGAGGAGCTCAAGTTCTACCGCCAGGCGATCTTCGTGCCGCAGCCCGGGCCGGACTCGGCACAGGTCAAGGAGCTGGCCGCGCGGTTCGTGCTGACGCCGGACGCCTGAGGCGGGCCGGCCGGCTCCGCCGTCCCTGTATGATTCAGCCGCCGCGCAGGCGGTGCACGTGGTGGGTGTAGCTCAGCTGGTAGAGCACCTGGTTGTGGTCCAGGGGGCCGCGGGTTCAAGTCCCGTCACTCACCCCACACGAACTGATGACTCGCGCACTCCGGTGCGCGCGTGCCTTCGCGGCTCGGTCGATCACCGCGCCTTGACGGTCCACCACCGGCACGGCACGGTCGGGACATGAGCGGCTCCGCGACGCGGCGCATCGGCCGACGGCTGTTCCTCGTCCAGGCCGGTCGCGGGGTGCTCGGGTTCGCCGTGCTCGGCCTGGCCGCCTGCAGCTCCGACGGCGAGGCGGGTGACGCGAGCAGCCCGGGTCGGAGCACGACCGCGCCGGAGTCGGCGACGGCGTCGGGGCCGGCGAGCAGCCCGTCGGCCGACGCCGCGGGGCTGGCCTGGTCGCGGGTGGACCTCGGGTTCGTGTCGGCGTACGTGCTGGTGCGCGGCGGTGAGGCCGCGGTCGTCGACACCGGCGTCGGGGGCAGCGCCGACCAGATCGGGGCGGTGCTCGACGAGGCCGGCCCGGGATGGTCCGGCGTCCGCCATGTCGTGCTCACCCACAAGCACCCCGACCACGTCGGCAGCCTGGGGGACGTCGCCGACCGGGCAGCCGGCGCGACGCTCTATGCCGCGGCACCGGACCTCGGCGAGATCGAGGCACCGCGACGGCTGCGTGAGGTGGCCGACGGAGACGACGTGTTCGGGCTGCGCGTCGTCGCCAGCCCCGGTCACACAGCCGGTCACATCGCGGTGTACGACGCCGACGCCGGCGTGCTCGTCGCCGGCGACGCCCTCAACAACACCGACGGGCTCGCCGGCTCGAACCCGCAGTTCACCGAGGACGAGACGGCAGCCGCGGGCTCGGTCCGCAAGCTCGCCGGGTTGAAGCCCCGGGTCATCCTCGTCGGTCACGGGCCGCCGGTCGACCGGGGCGCCGCGGCGCAGCTGCAGCGCCTGGCGAGCTCGCTCGGCTGACGCCCGCATGACGTCGCGGTGACCGATCGTGGCAGCGTAGCCGAAACAGCAGTGTCGCGGGCGTTGATCGGTGCTGCCGCGTGCCAGGGTGTCCTCCGACGGCGCCTCACACGTGATCGCCGGAGGCCGAGGGAGGCGCGTGAGCAGCTCGGACACGACGATCCTCGTGCTGGTCGTGGGTCTGCGGCTGCTCGTGCCGCTGCTCATCTTCCGGTATCCGCTGCCCGCGATCCTCGCCTGCCTCGTCATCGACGGGGTCGACCAGACGATCTTCCAGCAGTTCACCTCGTTGGACCTGACGAACTACCAGAGCTACGACAAGGGCCTGGACATCTACTACCAGTCCCTCGCCTACATCTCGACGTTCCGCAACTGGACCAACCGGGACGCCTTCGAGATCGGGCGCTTCCTCTGGTACTACCGGCTGGTCGGAGTGGTTGCCTTCGAGCTGTCGAACGACGTCCGCGCGCTGCTGCTCATCTTCCCGAACACCTTCGAGTACTACTTCATCTTCTACGAGGCGGTCCGGATGTTCTGGGACCCGGCACGGCTCAGCCGCCGGTTCTGGCTTTACGCAGCCGGCGCCATCTGGATCTTCATCAAGCTGCCGCAGGAGTGGTGGATCCACGTCGCGCAGATCGACACCACCGACCTGATCCGCGACAAGCCGTGGGTGGGCGTGCTGATGGTGGTGGGGGTCGTGGCGATCCTGGCCGTCTTCTGGTTCGCCGTACGACCACGACTCGACCCGCACGACCACCCTCTCCGACTGGCCGCCGACCCGATCCCCGAGTCGGTGAGCACGGCCCAGGCCCGGGGTGCCATCCGGGCCGCCGAGCGCGTCTTCGCCACGCCGCTGCTGGAGAAGATCGTGCTGGTCGGCCTGGTCTCGGTGATCTTCGCGGAGTTCCTGCCCGGCCTGAGCACCTCGCACCTGCGGCTGGTGGCGTCGCTCGCCGTCGTCATCGTCGTGAACGCCCTCATCGGGCACGCTGCCGCGCGCGCCGGGCGGTTCCTCGAGTCGGCGCTCGCCCAGTTCCTCGTCCTGGCGGTCATCAACGTCGGCCTGGTCGGCCTGGGTGCGGCACTGCTCGGACGGGACCTGAGCTTCTGGCCGACGCTGTTCTTCATCCTGCTGCTCACGCTCATCGTGACGACCTACGACCGCTACCGCCCGGTCCACGACGTCCGGTGCCCGGAGCCCGTCGAGGTCGGCTGAGCCGGCGGCACGGTCACAGCCACTCGTCCGGTGCGGTCCGAGGTCCACCCGCGTCGCCGGTGTTCGGGACACCGGCCGGCTCCAGCAGCGCGATGCGGCACTCCTGCTCGGCGAACGGCTGGTGCCGAAGACCCCGAGGGACGACGAAGATGTCGCCGGCCGCGAGCTGGACGTCCGGCCGGCCCTCGAGCCTGAGCGTGAGGCTCCCGTCGACCACCCAGAAGATCTCGTCGACGTCGTCGTGGCTGTGCCACACGAACTCGCCCAGCACCTTGGCCAGCTTGACGTGCCAGCCGTTGGCCTCCGCCACGATCTTCGGCGACCACTGCTCGTCGAACCGCGCGAACGCGTCGGCCAACCGAACCGGCTCCCCGGGTGTCGCCATCTGATGCCTCCTCGCTCCGGCCGTTGCCGCGGTCCCGCGGCCACCGCCGCGACTCTGGCTCAGTCGGCGGGCGCCTGTCGACCGGGCGCCGGTACGGTCTCGCCATGTCCGCGACGCAGCCACGCCCTCCCAGCGGCGCCCAGCACACGATCAGGCACGGCGACCAGGTGGCCGTCGTGACCGAGGTCGGCGCCACCCTGCGCCGATACGACGTCGGTGCCCGGACCGTGCTCGACGGCTTCCAGGAGTCGTCGATGGCCGACGGCGGTCGCGGCCAGGTTCTTGCGCCGTGGCCCAACCGGGTTCCCGACGGCCGGTGGGAGTGGGACGGGCGACCGTTGCAGCTCGCGCTGTCCGAAGCGGCGAACCACAACGCCATCCATGGCCTCGTGCGATGGTCCGGTTGGTCGTTGGCCGGCAGCGACGGTGACGCGGCGGTGACGTTGGAGACCACGCTGTGGCCGACGCCGGGCTATCCGTTCCTGCTGACGCTCAGTGCCGCCTACCGCCTCGGCGACGGCGGGCTCACCGTCGAGCTGCGAGCCCGCAACGATGGCGCCGAGCCAGCGCCGTACGGCGTCGGACAGCACCCGTACGTCACGGCCGGGGCCGACGTCGTCGACGGGTGGCGGCTCAGCGTGCCTGCCCAGACCCGGCTGCTGACCGACGAACGGGGAAACGCCGCGGGGCGGGACGACGTCGCCGGATCGCGGTTCGACTTCCGCGAGCCGCGAGCGATCGGCGATCTCGAGCTCGACACGGCGTACACCGGACTCGTGCCGGACCACGACGGACGGGTCCGGGTCCGGCTCGAGGGCACCGACGGCGGCGTCGAGGTGTGGGCGGGGCCGGGCGTCCGGTGGTTGCAGGTGTTCACCGGCGACACGCTGTCCGCCGACCGGCGGCGGCGCGGGGTCGCGGTGGAGCCGATGTCCTGCCCGCCCGGCGCGCTGGCCTCCGGCGAGGACCTGGTGCTGCTCGCGCCGGGCGAGGAGCACCTGCTCAGCTGGGGGATCGACACGTGGTGAGCCGGGCATGGACATCGGGGTCGGGTATGTCCTAGCGTTGTTCCTGGTTGGAAGTTGCAGTGCCTCGAACGTCTCGAACGCCCGCGCTGACCATCGGCTCGGGCGTCTCTTGTTCTCCGACCTTGACCCGTCAAGGACCGGCGAGGGAACGCGCGATCTGACGACCCGGGCGTCGCGTGGTGCGGCGACCGACATCGTTTCCTCGCAAAGGAGCAGCAGTGGCTCAGGGAACCGTCAAGTGGTTCAACGCCGAGAAGGGCTTCGGGTTCATCGCACAGGACGGCGGCGGCCCCGACGTCTTCGTGCACTTCTCGGCCATCCAGGCCGACGGCTACCGCTCGCTGGACGAGAACCAGCGCGTGGAGTTCGAGGTCACGCAGGGACAGCGCGGCCCGCAGGCCGACCAGGTGCGCCCCATCTGATCAGGTTCGCCTCGAGCGCCCCGACCTCCTCGAGAGGTCGGGGCGCTCGTGTTTTGCCTCACTTTTGCCCCTCCTTGCTCAAGAACGTGCCCGCCGAAGGTCGACGTCATCTCTGACGTCAGACCTGACCAGGGTCCGGCAGATGTGCCGCCGGAGGCCCTGGTCCCTGGGCATCCGGGGTGCACGACCGGCTGAGGGGAGTGTGTCGAGGATGAAGTCCGTCACCCAGCGCACGACATCCATGCAGCACCCGACGCCGCTGGCATACGAGGTCGTGATGGACCTCCTGCACGAGCACGTGCCGCTTGCTCTGCTGTGCGACCTCACCACGCGGGAGGCACCCTCGTCCCGGGAGATCCTGGCCGTCGAGGGCAGCCCGGTCGACCACTGGTGGGAGCAGCCCGCCCGCTGACCGCATCCCCGGTGGGCGGTGCGGCCGTTCGCAGCTGCCGGCCTTCTAGGGTGTCCGGGTGCCCGAGGGTCATACCGTCCACCGCCAGGCCCGCGAGCACCTCGCGAGGTTCGGCGGCCACGCCGTCCGCCTCAGCTCTCCGCAGGGGCGGTTCGCCCAGGGAGCGGCGCTGCTCGACGGCCGCCGGCTCGAGGACGCCGACGCCTGGGGCAAGCACCTGTTCCTCGGCTTCGCCGGCGACCTGTGGCTGCACGTGCACCTCGGGCTCTACGGCGCCTGGACCTTCGGCGCGTTGCCCGCTCCCACCCCGCGCGGAGCGCTGCGGGTGCGTCTGGAGGGCGACGGCTCGTACGCCGACCTGCGCGGCCCGACCGCCTGCGAGGTCCAGACGCCGGAGGAGCGGGCGCACGTCGTCGCCCGCCTCGGTCCGGACCCGCTGCGCCGCGCGGCCGACCCAGGTCGTGCCTGGGCCCGGCTGACCCGCAGCCGCTCGCCGGTCGGGCTGCTGCTCATGGACCAGACCGTGCTGGCAGGAGTGGGCAACGTGTACCGGGCCGAGGTGCTGTTCCGGGCCGGCATCGACCCGCACCGGCCGGCTCGCCTGGTCAGTCGCGCGGAGTGGGACGCCCTGTGGTCGGACCTGGTGGCACTCATGAAGGCGGGGCTCCGGGCCGGGCGCATCGTGACGACCCGGCCGGCCGACCGCGACCGGCGTACCGGCCGGGTGCGGCGCGAGGACGCCCACTACGTCTACCGGCGCACCGGGCTGCCGTGCCGGGTCTGCCGGACGCCGGTGGCCACCGAGGTGATGGCCGCCCGCAACCTGTTCTGGTGCCCCCGCTGCCAGGCTGCCTGACGAGGCCGTCACCCGCATCGTCGAGGCGCACCATGGCGCCATCGCGGTGGCCGACCACGGCCGCTGCTGGCGGTTCGAGGGACGTGGTCAGGATGAAGCGCTAACGCCGCCGTCCCCGCGGGCGTGGCCGGGCCAGCTCGGAGTGCGCTGCATCACACCACGGTCGGGACCTTGGACTCTTCGGGACTCCCACGCCGGATGCATAGCGTGCAAGACATGCAGGACAGGCATACGAGCGTGTCGGAGTTGCTCACTGCGCGACAGGTGCAGAGGCATGCTCGGCATTGACCGTTCGACGGTCTACCGGATGGCCGGGGACGGCCGGCTGCCGGCCCTGAAGGTCGGCCGTCAGTGGCGGTTCCCACCGGAGCCGATCGAGCGCCTCTTGGTCATCGCGCCCCTGCACAGCCGGTCCGAGCGAGGTTCCTGCTGGCCTGGCGGAGGGACAGCCGCCTCGGTCATCGCGGTAGCCGCCGACCTGCTCGGCGTCATGATGGTGGTCACCGACATGGCGGGCCGGCCGCTCACCGGCGTCGCCAACCCGTGCCCCTGGTTCGATGCGAGGGCGGAAGACCCTGCGAGCATCGCCGCCTGCGTCACGGAGTGGAAGCTCCTGGCCGACGAGTTGGACTTCGTGCCACAGTTCCACAGCGGTCTTCTCGGCTTCCAGTGCGCCCGCGCCTACATCCGATCGGGGACCTCGCTGGTGGGGATGGTGCTCGCCGGCGGTCTGGCACCACCCGGCGACGACTCACCCGAGCTCTTCCACCTGGATGACGCTGCGCGGCGCCGCGTGCTGAACGCGCTGCCGAAGATCGCCGCCGCGCTCTCCCGGGCGATCCCGCCGCGGCCGCCTGTGTCGCCCCAGCTCTCCCCAGCAACCACAACCCCAGTAACGACAGGGAGTACGTCATGAAGCATCTCGTGGTGCTCGGCGGTGGCACCGCCGGGACGATGGCCGTGAACAAGCTGCGGCTGCGGCTGCCCCGCGACGAGTGGACCATCACCATCGTGGACCAGAGCGACTCCCACTACTACCAGCCCGGGTTCCTGTTCATCCCGTTCGGGATCTATCGCCCCGACGAGGTGGTCAAGCCACGCAAGCGCTTCATCCCGTCAGGCGTTGAGCTCGTCGAGGCCGAGATCGACCGGGTCGTCGCCGAAGACAACAAGGTCCTCCTCGTCGGTGGACAGGAGCTGGCCTACGACTACCTGATCATCGCCACCGGAACCACCCCGCGTCCGGACCAGACCCCTGGCATGGCCGAGGGCATGGGCGGCAGCGTCCACGAGTTCTACACCTATGAAGGTGCGACGCGGCTCGCCGAGAAGCTGAAGACGTGGGACGGCGGTCACCTGGTCATTCACATCACCGAGATGCCGATCAAGTGCCCGGTGGCCCCCTTGGAGTTCACCTTCCTGGCCGAGGCTTTCTTCGGCGAGCAAGGCATGCGCGACCGGGTCGAGATGACCTACGTCACCCCGCTGGAGGGCGCGTTCACCAAGCCGGTGTCCTCGAAGTACCTGGGCGCCATGCTCGAGGAACGCAAGATCGCCCTGGAGCCGGACTTCATGGTCGAGTCGATCGATCCCGACGGCGAGGAAGCTGGTCTCCTTCGATGAGCGCGAGATCGGCTACGACCTGCTCGTCACGATTCCGGTCAACATGGGTGCGGACTACGTGGCCCGCTCCGGGCTGGGCGACGACCTGAACTACGTCCCGGTCGACAAGGAAACGCTTGCTCTCGACGGCTCATGACAACATCTTCGCGATCGGTGACGCCTCGAACATTCCCGCCTCGAAGGCCGGTTCGGTCGCGCACTTCTCGATGGACCTGTTCCCCGAGAACTTCCTCAGGCACGTACAGGGCCTGCAGATGACCGAGAAGTTCGACGGGCACGCCAACTGCTTCATCGAGACCGGCCACGGCAAGGGCCTGCTCATCGACTTCAACTACGAGACCGAGCCGCTCCCCGGCAAGTACCCACTGCCTGGCATCGGCCCCTTCAGCCTGCTGAAGGAGACCGAGATGAACCACTGGGGAAAGGTCATGTTCCGCTGGATGTACTGGAACCTCTTGCTCCCCGGCAAGGAGCTTCCGTTGCCGGCGCTGATGTCGATGGCCGGCAAGCAGACCGAGGACGTGTCATGACCACGGTCGTGGCCGGACCCACTCTCGAGGAGCGCCTCGACCGGCTGTCCGCCCAGGTCGAGGAGATCGCGTGTGACCTGCGCCGCCAACGGGAGTCCAGGGAGCAGTGGGAAGAGCTGGCCCAGACGCTCGTGCCCGTCGGTCGCGGCGCCTTCGACCTCGCCAGCCGCGAGCTGGACGACCTCAGCGATGACGTCACCGCCGAGGACGCCGTCCGGCTCGCGCGCACCCTGGCCCGCTCATTGCCCGAGCTGGAGCGGCTGCTCGCCCAGGTCCAGGGACTCACCGAGCTGGGCAGGGAGGTCACCTCCCTCAGCGGCGCGGCCTTCGCAAGGGCCGCTGACGTGCTCGCCGAGGCCGAAGGCAAAGGCTATTTCGCCGTCGATCCGAGGCGGCCGCACCGTCCTGGACCGCGTGGTCACCACCTACGCCGACGAGGACTTCGAGGCGTTTGGCGACATGCTCGTGATGATGCTGGGCGTCGCGAAGGACATGGCGACCCCGGAGATGACAGGCTGCTCGACCGCACCATGGTCACCCTGCGGGAAGGCCAGTCCACCCACCTCGAGCCACCGTCGACGTTCGGCCTGCTCAAGCAGCTGCGCGAGCCGCAAACCCGGCGCGGCCTGGCCGCGAGCACTCGAGATGCTGCGGGCCATCGGCACCGAGCCAACACCGATCCCATCAGACCAACACCACCGAGAGGGGTAATCGACCATGCCTGTCACCACGATGAACGGCCGCGAGGTCCACGTGAACGACGAGGGCTTCCTGACCGAGTACGACGAGTGGGACGAGGACCTTGCCAAGGTTCTCGCCAACAACATCGACATCGATCTCACCGACGAGCACTGGAAGGTCATCCGCTTCCTGCGCGAGGACTTCAAGGCCCAGGGCGAGACCGCCACGACGCGCCGGGTGCAGACCGTAGGCGGCGTGCCCACCAAAGAGCAGTTCTCGCTCTTCCCCAAGAAGCCGGCCAAGAAGATGGCCTACATCGCCGGTCTCCCCAAGCCGCACGGCTGCGTCTAGCCGCGCACAGATGAAAGGGATAACACCATGACCACCACTCAGGACGCCCTCATCCCGAAGTTCGACGACGACGTGGAGACTGACCGCAAGCTCGCCATCATCTGCTCCAAAGGCAACCTGGACATGGCCTACCCCGGCCTGATCCTGGGCAATGCCGCTCTCGGCGAGGGCGTGGAGACCCACCTGTTCTTCACCTTCTGGGGCTTCGACATGATCACCAAGTCCCGGATGCACGACCTGAAGTTCACCCCGGTCGGCAACACCGCCACCCACATGCCGATGGGCATCACCCCGTTCCCTGGCGTGACAGGGATGGCCACCCACCAGCTGAAGAAGTCCATCGCCGACCTCGGCGTGCCCGAGGTGCCGGAGTTCCTCGAGCAGATCGTCGCCTCCGGCGGTCACCTGTGGGCCTGCCGGCTAAGCGCCGACATGAACCACCTCACCGACGCCGACCTCTACGAGGGCGTCGAGGGCATCATCAGCGCCAGCGACTTCATCGAGCTCACCGATGGCGCCCAGCTGCTCTTCATCTGAGCGAGAGCAAGCCATCCGGCCCGCCCCTCGCCCAGCGTACACGATGGACAAGTGTCCCGCCCCGGTGGCGAACGCATGCCGGGCACGAGCTGGACGAGCGTCGGGTCGTTACCGGCCGTCGCACCAGCCATGGTCCGGCGCCCTGCTCACGGTGGCGTGCACCGCTAGCATGCGCGGCGCCAAACGCTGACCACCGTCACCAGACAATCCTGCGTCAGGCGTGGTTGGCGAACTCGACCTGCCAGCGCCACTCGGACCTGTCGTCGGCGTGCCACCACTCGGTGAGGACACCGGTCTCGCCTCCGGGGAGGAGGACGAGCCGGCCGAGGTCTCGTTCGCTGGGCCAGCCGTCCTCGAGCCTTACCTGGTCGTCGTCCCGCACCAGATACGACATCGGGCCCGGCGCCCCCCGTTCCAGACCGGCCCCGGTCGCGACCACTGTCCCGTCCGTGCGGCGGACGATGACCTCCAGCTTCGGTGGAGCGGCGTGCACCAGGACACGGTTGCCCGCGATGGCGGAATCGACCACGGTGCGCGCGAATGACATGCCGGTCGCGCCCACGTCCGGTATCCACAGGTCCCACATCTCGTCCATGCCTGCCGATACCCCTTCACGAAAGCTCCTACCCGGATCTTCCCGTCGGTGAGGCGAGTTGCGCCGCGGCTGCTCCGATCGGCTCGGTCGTCACGACGGGAAGCGGCTTGCCTGGACGCGGCACGTGGTCGACCCGGCGCCAGGCTCGCCAACGCGCCAGGGCCGAGACCTGGTCACATGAGAAGTTCCTCCGCCGTTGCTACCGTTCGGCTGTGGACGCCGACGAGGCCGCGGCCGAGCTGTACGCGCTGCCGCCGGAGCAGTTCACCGCGGCTCGCAACGCCCGCGCCAAGGAGGCGAAAGCCGCCGGCGACAAGGAGACGGCTGCCCAGATCGCCGCGCTGCGCAAGCCGACGGTCGTCGCCTGGCTGGTGAACCTGCTGGTCCGGGAGAGACCGGACGAGATCGGCGGGTTCCTCGACCTCGGTGAGGCACTGCGGGAGGCCACCGCGACCCTCAGCGGCCCAGAGCTGCGGCAGCTCTCCGGGCAGCGTCACCAGCTCGTCCAGGCCCTCGTCCGCCAGGCTCGCGACCTCGGCCGCGAAGCCGGCTACCGGACCACCGAGGACGTGGCCCGCGGGGTGGAGGAAACCCTGGCGGCGGCGCTGACCGACGCTGCCGTCGCCGAGCAGCTCCGCGCCGGACGGCTCACCTCCGGGCTGACGGCGACCGGCTTCGCGGCTCCCTCCCCCGGCGCCACCAGCACCCGACGCGCGTCAGCACCCCCGACCCCGGCCCGGTCGCCGAAGCAGAAAGGCTCGGATGCTGCCCCGTCGGCCGAGGAGCGGCGCCGGCAGCAGGCGATGGTCCGTCTCCAGCGAGACCTGCGCGAGGCCGAGAAGCGGGCCGACCAGGCAGAGACGGCCCGGGCGGAGACCACGGAGGCCTTCCAGGTCTCCCAGCGGGCGTTGGCGGAGGCCGAGATGGCCGTCGCCGACCTGCGGGCCGAGCTCGCAGCGGGCCGAGCGGAGCCGCGACCAGGCCAGCCGCGACAGCCAGCAGGCCGAGGCCACCGACGCGAAGGCCGCCGCCGAGGCGGAGCGCGCCGGACGGCGGGTGGCAGACCTGCTGGCTCGGCTCGACGCGCTGTAGCGCCACCGGCGCTCCAGCGAGCGCCGGTGGCGAGTGTTCGGCGCGTCGGGTTCGGACCTGCCGGTCGGGTCAGGTTCCGAGGTCGACGATCGCGGCGACCGGCCCACCTCCCGAGGGGCCCTGGTGCACGGCGGCGACCGAGACGAAGTTCATCGGGTCGCCGGTCACCGCAGCGACGACACCGCCGACCGCTGCTTTGATCTGGCGGTGCCAGGCGACGTCGGAGTCGTCGAGCATGATGTTGCGGCGCCCGCGAACCCGGCCGGTCGGGTCGGCCTCGCACTTGAGGAACAGGTTGACCAGCCGGCCGTTGATGTGGCGCGGGTGGGGGCAGTCCGCCGGCATGTCGTCGAGCCCGGCGTCACGAATGGCCGCCCACACGCCGTCGATGTCGAGCGCATCCTGCATCACGCTGTGCCCGACGCGGAATCGCCCGCCGACCCCGCGCGCGTTCCCCACGAGCACGATCTGCGCGCGGTCCAGCTCGACGCCGGACGAGCACGACGCGACCGAGGAGTAGAGCGAGAGGTCGCGGAAGATCTGGTCGGCCGTGGGCATCTCGATCTCACCGAGGGCGACGGCGACGCCGAGGGCGGTGGTGGCGTTGGACACGTCCATCGACTCGAGCGTGTTGTGCGTGAAGACCGTCTCGCCTCGGCGCTGCGCGTCGTTGATGGTGTCCTGGACGAGCAGCGGCGTCTTGGTCTGCACGTAGTGCACATCGGCGGGGTCGGTGATGCCGGCGACCTCCATCGCCTTGCGTACGCCGACGGCTACCTTCTCGACCATCGCCGGGCGGCCGATGTCCTCGGGCAGGAGCTGGTCGCTCATCGCGTACCCGACGGTGACCCGCGGCTCGTCGGTCACGGGGTAGGTGCCCTCGGGGGCGTAGGCAAAGATCGTGGCGTGCGGGCTGATCACGCCGTCGGTGCCGCCCGACCAGACCAGCGGGATCTGCGCGGCCTCCTCCTTGCTGCGCGTCCCCTTGTCGATGAGCACGTCACGGAAGGCGTGGGTGGAGATGATCCGGGTGTAGTCGTTCACCCCGCCGTTGCCCTCGGTCTTGCCCACGACGGCGATGACGTCGTCGGCAGCGAAGACTCCCTTGTCGATGAGGTCGGACAGCCCGCTGGCATCGCTGACGCTCTCGATCGGGACCTTGTGAACTTCGATGGCACGTGGCATGACGGTGGAACCTCCACTGGAGTGTGCGGATCAGGTCGGGCAGAGCTCATGCTGACGGCGGACAGCGGTCGCGGCGCCCCTGGCCAGGGGCGCCGCGCCCGCAGTCAGATCCTGGCGGGTGGCTCGGTCTCCTCGGCCACCTGGGTACCCGTCTGCTCCGGCATGGCGACGCCCGCCGGCGCCATGTCCTGGGGCTCGACCGCGGGCGTCAGCGGCGCGCCCTTGAGCAGGCCGAACTTCGCGAAGTAGCGCATGACCTGGTAGATGATGATCGTCGCGAACGTGCCGATGGCGATGCCGTTGAAGGAGATGTCGCCCTTGCCGCCGTCCGACGTCCAGGTGGCGTTGGCTGCCCCGAAGATGATGCCGACCGCCGCCGGGAACAGGTTGATCGGGTTCTTGAAGTCCACCCGGCCCTCGACCCAGATCCGTCCGCCGAGCACGGCGATCAGGCCGTAGAGGATGATCGTCGCGCCGCCGAGGACACCGACGGGGATGCTGACGATCAGCGCGCCGAACTTCGGGACCATGCCGAGGGCGATGGCGGTCAGGCCGGCCACGATGTACGCCGCGGTCGAGTAGACCCGGGTCGCGGCCATGACGCCGATGTTCTCGGCGTACGTCGTCGTGCCCGAGCCACCGCCGGCGCCGGCGAGCATCGTCGCGGCACCGTCACCCATGTAGCCGCGTCCCAGCGAACGGTCCAGGTCGCGGCCGGTCATCGAGGCGACCGCCTTGATGTGGCCCGTGTTCTCCGCGATCAGGACGACGACCACCGGCACGATGAGGGCGATGGCGGCCCAGCTGAAGGTGGGCGTCTGGAAGTCGGGGCTGCCGAACCACTTGGCTTCCTTGAGGTTGGCGGACAGGCCACTCAGCTGGTCCTGCGGCCAGGCCACCAGGTAGCCGACGACGACGCCGATCAGGATCGAGATGCGGCCGAGGAAGCCGGTCAGCAGCACGGTCGCCAGGATGATCACCGACAGCGTGATGGTGGCGGTCACGGGCTGCTGCTGATAGCTGGCCCAGGCGACCGGCGCGAGGTTCAGCCCGATCAGGGCGACGATGGCGCCGGTGACCGCGGGCGGCATCAGGAAGTTGATCCATCCGGAGCCGAAGCGGTTGACCAGCAGACCGATGACGAACAGCACCGCGCCGGCGGCGAGGATGCCGCCCAGCGCTGCGGGGATGCCGCCGTGGGTCTTGGCGGCGATGACCGGCGCGATGAAGGCGAAGCTCGAGCCGGTGTAGCTCGGCAGGCCGAGGCGCTGCCCACGGCCCATCGTCATCGCGATGAAGACCAGCGTGCCGACGCCGGAGAAGAAGATCGTCGCGGTAGGGGGGAAGCCCGTCAGGACCGGAACGAGGAACGTCGCGCCGAACATGGCGATGACGTGCTGCATGCCGATGCCGATGGTCTGGGGCCACGCAAGGCGCTCTTCGGGCGCCACCACGTCCTTCGGTCCGACGTGACGCCCGTCGCCGTGCACCGTCCACAGCTTGATACTTGCCATGTACTGATCACCTCTTCGAAGGGAAGTGCCGGCCCGACGGCTCGTCTTCGCGCCGCGGCGAAGGTGGTTGCCCGCACGGACGGGCTCCACGGTCGATGCGACGCTAGTCACGCCCCGGCCGAGCGCCCAGGGACTTTCGTCACCAGTTGCGCTCCGCCCGAGTCGGCGCTCAGCGCGGGACGGGCACGTGACGTGGCCGCGGAAAAGCCACCTCCTCGAGCGGCGCGCCGTCGGAGCCAGGCAGCTCCGAGCGGCAGGACCCGACCGGCGTCTCGGTGATCCAGTTGTCGATCGGCTCCTTGTCCCGCAGCGCCCGCCACACGTCCTCGAAGCGCATCGGCATGTGCACCAGCTCGGCACCCGTCGCGTGCTGGATGGCGTTCCCGATCGCCGGCGCTACCGAGATCATCGGGTGCTCGCCGACCCCCCGCGCGCCGAACGGTCCGTCGAGCTGGGCGGTCTCCACGACCACGCTCTCGATCCGGTCAGGGATGTCCCTCGCGGTCGGGATCTTGTTGTCGGTGAACGACGGGTTGAGCAGACGGCCCTGCTGGTCGTAGATGTAGCCCTCGCAGAGCGCCGTCCCCAGACCCTGGACCATGCCGCCGACGCACTGCCCGCGCACGATCTCGGGGTTGACGACCTTGCCGACGTCGAAGACGGAGGCGATGGCGAGCACGTCGAACTCGCCGGTCTCCGGGTCCACGTCTACGACGACGCCGTGCGCCCCATAGGTCCAGTCGAGAGCCGGCAGCCCCTGGCCCGTCTCCTTGTCGAGGTTGGTCAGGCCCTGCGCCACATAGCGGCCGACTCCGATCAGCGGTCCGCCGATGCCGTTCCCGTTCGGGTAGGCGTAACCGACCGACAGCGCGGCGAAGGTCACGGCCTCCTGCGGACGGTGCTTGACGAAGACCTTGTCGGCGTCGTGGTCCAGGTCGGCCGGCTGGGCACGGAGCACCTGACCGGCAACGGCATAGGCCTGCGTGAGGAGGTCGTCGCACGCCAGGATCGTCGCGTTGCCGGAGAGGATCAGCCCCTTGGACGCCACGGTCTGCCAGTCGTAGGGCTCCTTGTCGGTGTCCTTCTCCACCGCGACCTTCACCCGGGAGACCGGGAACCGCAGGCGTTCGGCCGCTATCTGAGCGATCGCCGTGTTGCAGCCCTGGCCGATCTCCATCAGGGCGATGTTCACGACGACCGAGCCGTCGGAGTTCATCTTGACCACCGAGGCGCTCGCCGTGAACGACGGCATCGCCGGCGCCTTGTGCAGGGTCGCCAACCCCTTGCCGATCTTCCTGCCGGTGCGCGTCTCGTGCTCGGCCTCCTCGGGGGTCAGCCGGCCGTAGTCGATGGCCTCGGCCGCCTGCTCCAGACAGGTGAGGGGGTTGCCGGTGTGCTCGGTGATCGTCTCCCCGCTGAGCGTGGTCGAGCCGGGCGACAGCAGGTTCAGCTTTCGGAACGCGAGAGAGTCCATCCCGATCGCCTGGGCGACGAGCTCCATGTGCCGCTCGAGCCCCCAGAAGAACTCGACGTGGCCGAAGCCGCGGTAGGCGGTGCCGTAGGGCTTGTTGGTGTAGATCGTGTAGGCGTCCACCCGGGCGTTCGGGATGTCGTAAGGACCCGCTGCCGAGTAGCCCGACGCCCGGGTGACGTTGACGGCGTAGTCGGCGTAGGCGCCGGCGTCCCAGTACATCGACATCTCCTGGGCCGTGATCTTTCCGTCGGCGCTCACCCCGGTCTTGATGCGGTAGGTGAGGGCGCTGCGACAGGGCAGCAGGCTGAACTCCTCCTCCCGGGTCGCCTGCAGGCGCACCGGCCGTCCCCCGGCCTTGCGCGAGAGGCAGGCGAGCAGCGGCTCGAGGTGGATGCCCGCCTTTCCGCCGAAACCGCCGCCGACATGGGGAACCACCACCCGGACCTGGTTCAGGGGCAGCCGCAGGGCGGTGCAGAAGAGGTTGCGGACCGTGAACGGCGACTGCGCGCTCGTCCAGATGGTCACCTCGTCGCCGGTCTTCCACTCGACGATCGCGACGTGGGTCTCGAGGGGGACGTGCTGGACGGAGGGGTTGGTGTACTCGCGCTCGACGATCCAGTGCGCGGCCGCGAAGCCGGCGTCCACGTCACCCTTGCGCATCCTGGTGACGTTCGCGACGTTGGTGCCTGGCTGCGGGCTGAAGGCCGCCTCCACGTAGGAATAGCTGCCGAGGTCAGGGTGCACCAACGGCGCGTCCTCCTTGATCGCCTCCATCGGGTCGAGGACCGGGGTGAGGACCTCGTACTCGACGTCGATCAGGTCGACCGCCGTGCTGGCGATGTCCGGAGTCTCGGCAGCCACCGCTGCGACCGCCTCACCGAAATGGCGCACGACGTCCTTGGCCAGGATGTCCTTGTCGACGACGTAGAGGCCGAGGCGGTAGTCGAGCTCATGCCCGGTGAGCACCGCGTGGACGCCGCGGAGCGCCTCGGCCCTCGAGGTGTCGATGCCGACGATCCTGGCCCGCGCGTGCGGGCTCTTCTTGACCTTGGCGTGGAGCATGCCGGGCAGCACGAGGTCGCCGGTGTAGACGGCGTCGCCCGTGAGCTTTCCGGTGACCTCGACCCGTTGGTGACTGACGCCGACCGCACGCTCAGACATAGCGCAGCGCCCCCTTCGAGGCTTCGTCCAGCTGCCCGGATGCGTCGAGCACCGCCTCGACGATCTGCTGGTAGCCCGTGCAGCGGCAGAAGTTGCCTTCGATGCCCGCCTTGATCTCGGCGACGCTGGGCTTCGGATTGCGCTGCAGCAGGTCACGGACCGAAAGGATCATCCCCCCGGTGCAGAACCCGCACTGCACCGCGTGGTTGCGGGCGAAGGCGGCCTGGATCTCCGAGAGCTCCCCGTTCGCGGCCTCACCCTCGATCGTCGCGACCACGCCGCCGTCCGCCTCGGCGGCCAGCGCCAGGCAGGAGTTGATCGTCTTGCCGTTCAGGAAGACCGTGCAGGCCCCGCACTCACCGGCACCGCAGCCCTCCTTGGTGCCCGTGAGCCCCACGCTGTCCCGCAGGAACCGCAGCAGGGTCCAGTGCTCCTCGATGTCCCGCTCGTAGCCGAGACCGTTGACGGTCACCGAGATCTTCATCAAGCCACCTCCTGCAGAGCCCTGCGGACGAATACCTCGACCATGTGCTCCCGGTAGTCCCGGCTGCACCGCACGTCACTGATCGGGCTGATGGCCGCGCGCACCGCGGCCACGACGTCGTCCGCCGGGTCCCGCGACGACAGGCCGTCGACCAGCAACGGTGTGGGGGCACAGGAGCTGACGCCGAGACGCAGGGCGCCGTCCTTGCTCATCGCGGCGACCCCGACGATCCCCAGGTCGTGGCCCTTGATCCGCTTGAGCTTGCGATAGGACCCTCGGGCGGCTGCTGCCTCGGGGGGCACGATGATCTCCTCGAGGATCTCGTCCGCGCGCAGGACCGTCCGCTTCACCCCGGTGAAGAACTCGGTGAACGGCACCGTGCGCTGCCCCGTCTGGGACGAGATGACGGCGCGAGCTCCGAGGCAGAGCAGCGCGGGCGCCATGTCCGCGCAGGGCGAGGCGTTGACCACGTTGCCGATCACCGTCGCCCGGTTACGGATCTGGTGGGAGGCGAGGTCCTGCGCGCAGGCGACGAGCAGGGGGAAGGATTCGCGCACCTGGGCGTTCTGCAGGACGTCGTTGATCGTCACCGCCGGCCGGATGATCAGGCCGTCGTCCGCGCTCCAGGAGATGTCCGAGTAGCCCTCGACGTTCTTCAGGTTCACCACCAGCGAGGGCGCGACGAGCCCGTTTCGCAGGTCGCCGAGCAGATCGGTTCCTCCCGCCAGGACCCGCGCGGCCGTGCCGTGGTCGGCGAGCAGGCTGAGCAGATCGGCCCGTCGCGTCGGGGCTCGGTAGTCGAACATGACCGTCATGCCGCCTCCTCCGGTGGCCACGGGTACCCGCTAGGACGGCACACCGCTCGGGCCGCACGGCACTCACCTGCGGCTCGGCACCCAGCCTGGCCCGCTCCCCGGCGACGTTCGAGAGGCTTTGGTCCCGATCCGGCGGCCAGCAGACAAGCGGACGGTCGGCATCCCTGCAGTGGGCTTGACCTGGTCCAGCCCTTCCCGGTGATCGGTGGTCTGATGGGCCGCATGGCTCGCCTGACGATCGTGGACGCATCTCTTCCGGACGGTTCACGGGTCGATGTGGTCATCGAGGACGAGCACGTGGTCGAGGTGGCCCCGGCCGCCGGCCGGTCTCGCGCCGGTCAGGTCGACGCTGCCGGCGGGCTGCTGCTCCCGGCGTACATCGACACCCACGTGCATCTGGACAAGGCGCTGATCCGGGACCAGCTGGCCGAGCACGACGGGACCCTTGCGGGGGCGATCGGTGCGATCCACGAAGCCAAGCGCGGCTACACCGTGGAGGACGTACGCCGGCGCGCGCGAGCGGTGATCGAGGCTTCGGTGCTGACCGGCACGACCCGCCTGCGCTCGCACGTGGACGTCGACACCATCGGTGGCCTGGTGCCGCTGGACGGAGTCCTCGCGGCCGCGCGGGACTGCGCCGGCATCGCCGAGGTGCAGGTGATCGCGTTCCCGCAGGAGGGGCTGCTGCGCGACCCCGGCGCGGCCGGGTTGATGGCTGAGGCGATGGAGCGCGGGGCGCACGTGGTCGGCGGGATGCCGCACTGGGAGTCGACCGAGGAGGAGCAGCGCGAACATGTCCGGATCTGCTTCGAGCTGGCGGCCCGCTACGACGCCGACGTCGACATGCACGTCGACGAGACCGACGACGGCGACGTCCGCACGCTGGCGATGGTGCTCGAGGAGACCGAGCGCTGTGGCTGGCAGCACCGCGTCACCGTCGGTCATGTCTGCGCGCTGGCCGCCGCCGACGACGACTACGCCGACCGCGTCGCCGCGGACTGCGCCCGGCTCGGGGTGACCGTCGTGTCGAACCCGGTGACGAACCTGGTGCTGCAGGGCCGCGGCGACCGCGGTCTGGTGCGTCGCGGCACGACGCGGGTTCGCGAGCTGCTCGCTGCGGGGGTAGGGGTGGCCTTCGGCCAGGACTGCGTGCACGACGGCTTCTATCCCTTCGGCCGCGGCGACATGCTCGAGGTGGCACTGGTCTCAGCGCACGCCGCGCACCTGACCACGGCGCGGGAGCAGCTGCTGGCACTGGCCGCGGTCACCAGCGTGCCGGCCTCCGCCTGGCACCTCGGACGGCGGTACGGGGTTGCCGCCGGGACCCGTGCCGACCTCCAGCTCTATGCCGCCGGCAGCTGGCCGGAGGTGCTGCGCCTGCAGGACCCACCGCGCCAGGTCTGGTTCCGCGGCCGCACCGTCGCGCGCACCACCGTCACCCGGGAGCTGCTGCGCTGACGCTGGCCCTCCGCGCATATGCCACGAGGTCCCGCTCAGCCGGCGGTGTCCACGTCGATGGTCACGGGAACCCCGTTGGTGATGACGTCGAACACCGCTGACCTGGCGCGTGACTGCTCGACGATCTCCCGCAGCTTCTCAGCCGGGGCGTCGCCCTTGACGGTGAAACGCACGGCGATCTGCTGGTAGCCGTTTCGGACCTCACGGTCGAGCCCCAGGATGCCGTTCAGGTCGATGTCCCCAGTGACTGTCGAGCGGACCTCGGTGAGGTTCACGCCTCTCGCAGCGGCGATGTTGGCGAGGCCGGAGGTGAGGCACGCGGCCAGTGCGTGGAGCAGGAACTCGGCCGGCGTCGGTCCCTGGTCCCGCCCGACGAGCACGACAGGGTGGTCGGCATCGAAGACGAACGTTCGCTCGTGCGATCGTTCCTCACCGACGCCGAAGAAGTCGCCGATGGTGCCTCGGTTGTGGGTGCCGCTGAGCCACTCGTTGTGGGCGCGGAACTGGAACTTTGCCGCCTCCGGCGCCTGCTTCACGGCGTCGAGGGTGGCGAAGAGGGTGGTCGTGTCCACTCCGTTGCGGATCGAGTCGTTCATTTCGCTGGTGGTCGTCATGGTCTGCATCTCCTGGTAGCGGGTGATCTGAGGTGGTCGGCTGTCGAGTCCGATCGAGAGCGCAGCATCGCCTCCTTCCGGGCCGGCGGGTTGTCAGCCGGTCGCGGCCAGGCGTTCTCCGGGGACCGGCCGAGCGGCCAGCACCTCGGCCTCCGCGTCGATGGCGGCGGCCAGCTGCTTCTGCAGTGCGATGAAGGTCGGGACCGGCGGATAGGCCGCCAGGCGTTGGGTGATCGCAAAGGTGGCCTTGATCGCTGCGATCGCGCTGCTGCTGGTAGCAACCGAGCGCGGTGGCGTCGGGGTCCCCTCTCAGCGCCCGGTCGAGAGCGACGGCCAGCAGCTCAGCGTCGCGGAATGCGTCGCTGATGCCGCATGCCGGTGACAGCGTCATGGTGGTAGCCGGCGTCACCGACCAGAGCCCAGCCCGGGACCGAACGCCTGGCGCAGCTCGTTCGGCTGCCGCAGCATGCCTCGAACCGGGAGGTACGGCGGGCTTGCCGCAGGCGCTCGAACAGCTGTGGTGCTGTGCGACCGAGCAGCTCGTCGAACGCGTCGACCCGGGAGCTGGTCCGGCGACGAACCTCAGCTGCGTCCGTGGCGGGGTTGCACACCCAGATGCATGCCTCGCCGTCGTGAGTGGGGAACACGCCGGCGAAAGACCCTGGCGCGACGTAGAGCTCGATCCCCGTCCATGGGATGCCGGAGTAGTAGGCGTACTGGGCGGCTCCATCAGCCGCACCCACCTCGCTGACCGCGGCGGCGACCGAGCGGGCGATCCGTGACCGTACGCCGTCCGCGCCGACGACGTACCGGGCGCGGATGTCGAACGCAGCGCCGGTGCGGTCGCGTCCCACGACCCCTGCCACCCGCCCACGCTCGTCGCGGTGCACCCCGCTCACGCCGACCCCGAAGCGCACCTCCGCTCCGGCCCGTTCCGCCGCGGACGAGAGCAGGGCGTCCAGCACGTACCGCCGAGGCGCTACGACAAGGTCGATTCCGGCCTTGTCCTTGATCTGCCGGCTGATCGAGTCGCCGCCGGCGTTGAACGTGACCGCGCGGATGGCCGGCGCGCCGCTGTCCAGCACCTCGTCGAGCAAGTCCCAGCGGCGAAGCTGGACCACCCCGCTGCGCGCGATCGCGTGGGTGGAGATCGTGTCGGTCGCGAACGAACCCTCGTCCACGACCACCACGTCGTGTCCGAGGCGGGCCAGCAGCATCGCCGTGGCCGAACCGGCGACGCGTCCGCCGACGACCACGACGTCGTGCCGGTCTTGGTGTGGGGTCTGCACGAGTGGTCCTCTCGCGTCAGTCGGTCGATCGACCGACGTCCTTGCCTGTATAGCCAGGCGGTGCAACAGTGTCAAGGTCGGTCGATCGACCGATGCGAACGAGAGGATCTCTCGATGGCGGACGTCGCTCCGGCCGATACCCGCACGCTGATCATGGAGGCGGCCCGCCGCAGGTTGCTGGCCGACGGGTACGCGGGCCTGTCGACCCGCAAGGTGGCTGAGGAGGCCGCCGGTGCCCCTCAGCCAGCTGCACTACCACTTCGGCTCGAAGCAGGGACTCATCCTGGCAGCTGCTCGAGGACGAGAACCAGCGCCGGCTGGACGCGCCAGAGCAGCATGTACGCCGAGGACGCGCCGCTGTGGAAGCGCTATGAGCAGGCCTGCGACTTCCTCGAGGACGATCTCGAGTCCGGCTACGTGCGCGTGCTGCAGGAGATGATCGCCGCCGGCTGGTCCAACGCAGAGATCCGAGCACGCCGTCCGCGAGCTGCTCGGGCGGCTGGTACGCCCTGCTCACCGACGTGGCCCGCGAGGCGGAGAGCCGCTTCGGCCCCCTCGGCCCGTTCACCGCCGAGGAGGCCGCCACCTTGCTGGGCGCAGCATTCATCGGCGCCGAGGCGCTGCTGCTGCTCGGTTTCGACCGCGACGTGATGCCGATCCGGTCAGCGCTGCGTCGCATCGGCATGGCTGATCCGTCAGCTCGAGGAAGACGCAGTCCGGCCAGGGAGGACCGAAGATGCGGGCGTGCCAACCGGTCCGCGACGGCTACGTCGAGCGCGACGGCGTCAAGGTCTCACTACGAGGTCTTCGGTGCCGGCGAGCCGACGGTGCTGCTGCTGCCGACCTGGTCGATCATCCACTCCCGGCACTGGAAGCTGCAGGTCCCGTACCTGGCACGGCATTGCCGCGTCGTCACCTTCGACGGGCGCGGCAACGGCCGCTCGGACCGGCCGGCCGAGCGCGGCTGCCTACGCGCGAGGACGAGTTCGCCGCCGACACGCTGGCCGTGATGGACGCGACCGGCACCGCAGCGGGCCGTCCTGGTCGTCGCTGTCTCGCGGGGCGCGCAGCGAGCGCTGCTGCGTCGCCGCGAACCACCCCGAGCGGGTCGATCGGCATGGTGTTCATCGCCCCGGCCCTCCCGCTGCGCCCCGCCGCGCCGCGCAGCCGGGCGGTCCAGGACTTCGACGAGCGCTCGAGACGAATACGAGGGCTGGGGGAAGTGCAACCGCCACTACTGGCTCGAGGACTACGAGGACTTCCTCGAGTTCTTCTTCGCGACAGATGTCTCACCGAGCCGCACTCCACCAAGCAGCATCGAGGACTGCCGTCGGATGGGGACTCGAGACGGACGCCGAGACGCTGGTGGCGACCGCAGCTCGCGCGGCGGCTCGACGGACGAGCGAGGGCGTCCGTGAGCTGCTGGCCCGCGTCGACTGCCCGGTGCTCGTCATCCACGGCGACGCGACGACGCCATCCGCCCCTGGGAGTCCGGCGCACGACTCGCGGAGCTCGCGAACGGCGCGCTCGACGGTGCTCGACGGGTCCGGCCACCTGCCGCACGCCCGCGACCCGGTCAAGGTGAACCTGCTGCTGCGCGATTTCATCAAGCCACCGCGCGCCGCCGCGCCGCTGGGTACGCGGCAGGTCCCGTCGCAGGCGGGCGCTCTACATCTCCTCTCCGATCGGGCTCGGGCACGCGCAGCGCGACGTCGCGATCGCCGACGAGCTGCGCAAGCTACGATCCCGACCTGGAGATCGACTGGCTGGCCCAGCACCCGGTGACCACGGTGCTGCGAGGCGCGCGGTGAACGCATCCACCCGGCGAGCGCCTGCCTGGCGAACGAGTCCGGCCACATCGAGAGCGAGTCGGCCGAGCACGATCTGCACTGCTTCCAGGCGATCCGCCGCATGGACGAGATCCTGCTGGCCAACTTCATGGTCTTCCACGACCTCGTCCGCGACGAGCAGTACGACCTCGTGGATCGGCGACGAGGCTGGGAGCTGGACCACTTCCTGCACGAGAACCCCGAGCAGAAGCGGGCCTCGTACGTGTGGCTGACCGACTTCGTCGGCTGGCTGCCGATGCCGGACGGCGGCGAACGGGAGGCGTTCCTGACCGCCGACTACAACGCGGAGATGATCGAGCACATCGCGCGGTTCCCGCGAGTGCGCGACCGCGCGATCTTCGTCGGCAACGCCGATGACATCGTTCCCGACGCGTTCGGCCCCGAGCTGCCCGCTCATCCGCGACTGGACCCGCGAGCACTTCTCGTTCGCCGGCTACGTCACCGGTTTCGACGCCGCCGACTTCGCGGACCGCGAGGCGCTGCGGCACGAGCTCGGCTACCGCGACGACGAGCAGGTGTGCATCGTCACGGTCGGCGGCTCCGGCGTCGGCGGGCACCTGCTGCGCCGGGTCATCGCCGGCGTTCCCGCAGGCCAAGCGGCAGGTCCCGGCGCTACGGATGGTCGTCGTCACCGGTCCCCGCATCGACCCAGCAGTCCTGCCCCAGCGCCGACGGGCTCGAGGTGCGCGCCGTACGTCCACCAGCTCTACCGGCACCTGGCCGCCTGCGACCTCGCGGTCGTGCAGGGCGGACTGAGCACGTGCATGGAGCTGACCGCCAGCCAGCGGCCGTTCCTGTACTTCCCGCTCGCGCACCACTTCGAGCAGACCTTCCACGTCGCCCACCGCTTCGAGCGCCACCGCGCCGGCCGGCGGATGGACTACGCCAGCACGGACCCGACTGCCATCGCCGACGCCATCACCGCCGAGATCAGCCGCGCCGTCGACTACCGGCCGGTCGCCACGCGACGGTGCTACCCGCGCTGCGGCTCTCATCGCCGAGCTGCTCTAGGCGGAGGCCGTTCCGCGGTGTCCAGCTCTGCGAGGCACGTGCGCCGAGGAGGATCACCACCGGGGTCGAGGCAGGCTGCGATGATGACGCCGATGGCAACCGCATCCCAGTCGACGTCGGGGCACCGCCGCGCACGCGGGCGGGAAGCCCGGCGCAGCGTCTCTCGCAGTGACCAGGAACGCTGGCACCGCCCGGCCGGGTCGACGGCTGTGCAGCGCCTGCGCGGGCAGGAGGGCATCCGCGTCGCGGACCTCCTCAGCCTGCGCTACCAGCGCATGGCAGCATCCCCGTGGACGTTCCTGCGCGGAGCTGCCGCTGTGATGGCGGCAGACCTCGCGAGCGTCCCCCACTCGGGGCTGCGGGTGCAGATGTGCGGCGACGCGCACGTCCTGAACTTCGGCCTGTGGGCCACACCGGAGCGCCATCTCGGGTTCGCCCTGCGCGACTTCGACGAGACCCTTCCCGGACCGTTCGAGTGGGACGTCAAACGCCTCGCCACCAGCCTGGTCGTCGTCGCGCGCGAGAACGGCTTGGCCGACCAGGTGGGCGTCGACGCCGTCCGTGCCGGCGTGCGGGGCTACCAGGACAGGATGCGTCGGTACGCCGGCAGCGACCAGCTCACCATCTGGTACGACGCGATCCACGTCGAAGAGCTGCTCACCCACCTCCCCGAGGGCAGCCGCGACGCAGCCCGGCGGCAGATCGAGAAGAAGGCTCGCAAGCGCGGACACCAAGGAGCCTTCGACCGCCTCGTCGAGGAGGTCGGCGGTCGGCTCCGCATCCGGGAGAACCCGCCGGCCCTGACCCATGTCGACGACCCCCGGCGCTTCGAGATCGTCCACGACGTCTTCGACCGGTACCGGGAGACCCTGCGACCGGATCGCCGCGTGCTGCTCGACCGCTTCACCTACACCGACGTCGTCCGGCAGGTCGTCGGGGTAGGCAGCGTCGGCATGCTCGTCCACCTCGTGCTGCTCACCGGGCCGCGGCAGGAGCCGTTGTTCCTGCAGGTGAAGCAGGCAGGTCCGTCGGTCTACGAGGAGCACCTGGGGCAGAGTCGGTACCGCAACCACGCCGCGCGCGTCGTCAACGGCCAGCAGCTGATCCAGAGCGCCACCGACATGTTCGCCGGATGGACCAGCCTCGACGGCAGGGACTTCTACGTCCGGCAGTTCCGCGACATGAAGGTCGTCCCGGACACTCGCGCCATCAAGGACGTGCTTGCCGACTTCGCCCGTGCGTGCGGTGAAGCCCTTGCCAAGGCGCACGCACGCTCGGGTGACCCCGAGTCGATCGACGCCTACCTGGGTCGCAACGACACGTTCGCCGAGGCGATGACGCGGTTCGCCCGCAGCTACGCCGACCGGAACGAGGCCGACCACGCGGACCTCGTCGCGCACGGCTTCGGTAGCGCGTCCTGAGGCCCGCCGCGCGACGAAGGTGAACCTCCCGGTGCACGTTCGGATCACGCGCGCGGCCGTCACGGACTGCTAAAGCTTCATCACCGTCCGTGTTCGGATCCGCCACGGGTGTGGAACCCGGCCAAATCGGCCCGGCGTCACCCGCACGGTGATCCACACTCGGGTCCATGCACAGGCTCATGGGGGAGCTGCTCGCGGTCGTCCCGCCCGACGGGGCACCGTGGCCGCGACCGGCTCGCCAACGATGGGTTGCGGCGATGAGCGCGGTGCTCGAGGTCCTCTACGAAGACGGGCTGTCGGGCACCCCATCGACGCCCGCCGACACACGGCGTACGGACTCCTCACCGTTTGTGGACGGGCCACGCGTCCTCCCGGTCCAGGACGACCAGATCCCTCCCCCGGCGTCTGCCACCGATCACTCCACGTCAGTCCTCGACCTGCGGTCACCGGAGCCCCGAGCCGGCAGGCATGCTCGCCCCGGCGCGGCAGACGGCTGAGCCGCACACCTACCTGTCCAGCACGGCGCCGCGAGTCCCGCTCGCGGCTACCGGACTCCAGCCAGACTCGGTCGGCGCGATGCGCGCACCACCAGCTGGCTGCAACGCTGACAGGACGCGGGATGTCGCGGCGCGAACTCTGTCTCGTCGAAGATCAGCCACCCTTGGACGTCAGCGCCACACAACGCCTCGGCCTTCGACGAGGCGAACACCCCCGTCGACATCGCGTGGCGCGGGCCGACCGGGAGGGCCGAGCCGGCCACAACAGCAAACCGCCGGCCCGGAACGTCGATCGGCGGTCCCGCGCAGCTGGCAGCGGCGACGACTGCATACATGGCACGACCCCCAAGGTTGAGCAGCTCCTGGCTGGGATGACCGGGCGAACGCCGGCCCACCGACTCAGGGTGCTCCAGGCGCTGCGGCCCGGGCAGGGGCCAACGACCAGACGGCGCTGGGACGTTCGGCCCTAGGCCCGAGGCGGCAGCCGGGAGGCCGACGCGAGTGAGCGGCGCGGGACGGCCTCAGCCGCCGTAGACGGCCAGCCGGAGCACGGCGAACGCCGGGACGGTCACCGCGACCATGGCGATGTTGAGGACGGCGAACGCGGACAGCGAGAAGCGCATGGGCGAGATCCCTCGGGCAGTCGGGTGCCGGCCGACACGGAGCGTGGTCAGCCGGTCACTCGACTATCGCGGGCCGGGGCGCTCGCGCCTCTAGGCATTGCGTCCGTCGTCCTAGGCGTCCTGTCCAGCCGGCCCGGGACGGACGACCCCACGCGCACCGGCCGGCCGGCACACGCCTCGGTGCGGCCGGCCCCGTTGGGGGACCGACCGCACCGAGGTCGTGCGCTCCGGCTTCGGTCAGACCAGCTCGGCCTCCCGCTCGCCTTCGGCCAGGATCTCCTGCAGCTCGTCCTCCGCCACGTCGTCGCCCTCGAGGTTGAGGTGCGGCAGACGGCGGTCGAGCCAGCGGGGGAGCCACCAGGCCGTGTGCCCGAGCAGGCTCATCGCCGCCGGGACCAGGACCATCCGGACCAGGGTCACGTCGAGGAAGACGGCGACCGCCAGGCCGACACCGAACATCTTCGCGATCACGTCGCTGCCCAGGATGAAGGCGCCGAACACGGCCATCATGATGAGCGCCGCGCTGGTGATGACGCGCGCGGTGGAGCCGACACCCTCGACCACGGCCCGCTTCGGGATCACGGTGCTTGAGGTACTGCTCGCGCACTCGGCTCAGCAGGAACACCTCGTAGTCCATCGAGAGACCGAACAGGATCGCGAACATCAGCATCGGTGCCAGCGGCATGATCGGGATGTTCTCGTGCACCCCGATCAGCTCGCGGCCCCAGCCCCACTGGAAGACGGCCACGATGACGCCGTACGCCGCGGCGACGCTGAGCACGTTGAGGGCAGCTGCCTTCAGCGGGACCAGCACCGAGCGGAACACGATCATCAGCACCAGGAACGACAGCCCGATGACGGCACCGAGGAAGTACGGCATCCGGCTCTGCAGTCGGGACGACACGTCGTCCGTGATGGCAGTGCCGCCGGTCACGGCGACGTCCGCCGTCGAGTCCCCGATGGTGGCGGGGATCACGTCGGTCCGCAGGTGGGCGAGCAAGGTCGAGGTGGCCTCGTCCTGCGGCCCGGTGGTCGGGACGAGCCCGATGATCGCGAGGTCGCCCTTCTTGTCGAGCACCGGTGCGTCGACGGAGGCGACCCCCGGGACGTCACGGATCTCGCTGACGAGCTTGTCGGCGGTCGCCTTAGCGTCCGCCGTGGTGCCGGCCGTGTCCACGACGACCGTGAGCGGCCCGTTGTTGCCGGGGCCGTAGTGGTCGGCGACCAGGTCGTACGCCTTGCGGGTGGTGGTGACCGGGGCGTCGTTGCCGGCGTCGGCGAAGCCGAGCCGCATCGAGAGCACCGGAATGGCCAGGACCACCAGGACGAGCGCGGCGGCGGCACCGTAGCGCACCGGGTGCTTGACGACGCGAGCCGTCCAGCGGGCCGACGTCGAGTCCGGGTCCCACGCGGGCCGCTGCTTGACGAAGGGCACCTTGACGCTGTTGACGCGCCGCTTGGTGATGCCGAGCAGTGCCGGCAGCAGCGTGACGGCGGCGAGCATCGAGACCGCGACCATGATCGCGGAGGCGTAGCCCATGGTGGCCATCATCGGGATGCCGGAGACGTACAGGCCGGCGATGGCGAGCACCACGGTGACCCCGGCAAACAGGACGGACAGACCGGCGGTGGCGTTGGCCCGGCCGATGGCCTCGGGCACCGGCATGCCGGTCTCGAGGTTCTGGCGGTGGCGGGCGAGGATGAACAGTGCGTAGTCGATGCCGACGCCGAGGCCGATCATGATGCCGACGATGCTGGCGATGGACGGCACGGGCATCGCGCCGGACATGACGCCGATCGCGCTGGTGCCGATGAGCAGCCCGACGAGGGCCACCACGATCGGCAGGCTCATCGCGACGATCGAGCCGAACGCGATGGCCAGGACCACGACGGCGACGGCGATGCCGATCACCTCGCTGCCCGGTGCGGCATCCCCCTTGGCGTAGCCGAGGCCGCCGTCGTACTCGACCTGGATGCCGGCGTCGCGGACCGCCTGGGTGGCGAGCTCGGCCTCGTCGAAGTCCTCGGGGCCGATGACGTCACTGTCGAAGCCGACAGTCGCGATGGCGGTGGTCGCGTCCTTGCTGACGGTCGGGCCTCGCGGGTCGTAGGGATCGCTCACGCCGGTGACGTGCGTACCGTCGGCGAGTGCGGTGACCGCCTGCTCGACGGCCTTCTTCGCGGCCGGGGTGGTGACGCCGTCCTCGGCGTGGAAGATGACGTTGGAGCTGTTGAGGGTCTCCTGCGGGAAGCGGTCCGAGATCGCGTCCGCAGCGCGCTGCGAGTCGGAGCCCGGGAGGCTGAAGCTCTCGTCCGGCGGTCCGCCGAGGGACGAGTTGAGCACGAACGCGGTGACCGCGACCAGGACCCACGCGGCGAGGATCCGCCACGGGTGACGTCCGGCGAAGTGACCGATGCGGTAGAGAAAGCGAGACATGGCGTGGCCTTTCCTGCCCTCAGGGGTGGGCGTTCGGGGTCCGGCCGCGCGGTTGCTCGATCCGGCCTTCTCGACGTTAGGGACGGATGCGACCGGTCCCCATGGCGTCGTCCGCACCACCGGGCGGGGTGCGGCGCACAGCGTCGAGGGGCCAGACACGACCCCTAGGGGTGTGCTGGCCCCACCCGAGGGCGCGTCAGCGTGCGACCGCGGGCGCCGGCTGC
>CAWBMM010000008.1:0-596679 GCA_963789855.1 uncultured Actinomycetota bacterium | reverse complement strand
ATTGGCGGCATCCCTATGGGCCGGAGACCAGCATCGAGGGGCCGACGACCATCCGGTCGTCCACGTCTCCTTCGCGACGCCGCGGCTTACGCGAAATGGGCGGGCAAGCAGCTGCCGACCGAAGCGGAATGGGAGTTCGCGGCCCGCGGCGGGCTCGAGGGCGCCGCATCGCCTGGGGCGACGAGTCGCGCCGGGCGGCCGCATCATGGCCAACACCTGGCAGGGCGAGTTCCCCTGGCAGAACCTGCGCGAGGACGGCTACGAGCGCACCTCGCCGGTGGCGCCTTCCCGCCGAACGGCTACGGCCTCTACGACATGATCGGCAACGTCTGGGAATGGACCACCGACTGGTACTCGCCCGGCATCCGGCGAGACCGCCAGGCCTGCTGCTGCCGCAGAACCCGCGCGGCGGCCGCGCGAGGACGAGAGCTACGATCCGGCCAGCCGACATCCGATCCCGCGCAAGGTGATCAAGGGCGGATCGCACTCTGCGCGCCGAACTACTGCCGCCGCTACCGGCCGGCGGCGCGCCATCCGAGCCGTCGACACCTCGACCTGCCACCTCGGCTTCCGCTGCATCAAACGCGGCGAAGCAACATGAGTAAACGACTACGCGAGCGCGCTGCCTATAGCGGCGGCGAGGCAAGCCTTAATAGCAAGGTGGATAGGGGTAATAACCGCACGCGGGCTGCCCATAGTAATAAGGATGCGCGACTGCTGCACCGACCGCCCCGACTGCAACCCCGGCGCCAAACGCTGCGGCTGGATGACCGTACCACGCCATGCCAAGCGGGGCCTCCACCGACCACAGTCCGGCCTCCAAGCCGCGGGCCGCAAACCAGTCGATGAACAGCGCGGCGGCGCCGGTTGCGTTTGTCAGGTCTCCCTCGAGGACTGACACGTCGAAGCTCAGATTGTCGCCTTCCAGCTTCGGAGACTTGAGGACAACGACGGCGTCCTTGACGGTCGCGCCGTCAGGACCGAGGACCGAAATAGTGGCGTTGGGCGGATCCTTGGCGAAACTGTCATTGCCTACGTCCCACTCCTTGATGAAGTGCGCGGTGTGGACATGGCGGCCGCGCGAACCGGACGATCAGCAAAAACAATTGAGTTTGACGATACGCCGGTAAGCGTCAGCTTGTTCCCCTGCAACGTCGCGCCCTTAGAATTGAGCACAGCAAGGGATGGAATCATCTCATTTGTTGTTGGGCCGATGGGCTTTTTCGCCGGGGGCTGATGGCATCTTCGGCAGTTGCCGGATGCGATGGGCAAAACAGGGCGGCTAACAACAGAGCCATGCACGAAATGCGGTTCATAGTCATGGCGTCGCTCCCTTCCGTCGGGATTGAAATTCAGAGCTAGGTTTTGGTTCGCGCGCGACTGGGTGTCGCGAGGAGCTGCACTCTGGCTTCCGACACGCCACGCCCGGTCACATCTGGCGGCTTTGACTGGCCAGATGAATTGTTCAGCGAGAAGCGCGCCGGAAACCGAGGAGCGCTATTACTCGCCGATCTTCTTGAGTTCGGATCTCTCTTCCGGAGTGACCTCGCCTGCGTCCTCGAGTGCTTTGATGCACTCCGGGGACAGCTCCTTGCCGTGGTCCTTCATGCAAATCGCCAGCAGTTGACTTCCAAGTCCGTCCTGATTGCAATATTGCCGATAATCATAAGCGCAGTACTTGCTTTCCTCATCTGTGACCGGACCCGCTAAGGCAGCCGTGGAAAGCGTCCCAGCCAGAACTGCGACCGCAAAAAAACATTTACTCATGTCTCCATCCCCGTAGATTCGGCCTTGGCTCAAGCCGTGGCCAACTGCACGCATTGGGCCGCGAAAGGCTTCCGGGAATTTATCGATGCTAGATGGCGACCTTTGCCCCAATCCGAAATCCTTCGAGACACATCGAGACTTATTTGAGGCCGTACAACGATGGGTCGTGAATTTCAGGGGGAGTTCAATTGAAACCTTTGAGCGGTTGGTGGCATGCTGAGGCTTTTTGTTTGTGGCGCGGTAGCGGCGTCGGAGGCATGATGCGCAGCGATGGGTACCAAACATGGGGATATGTGATGCGTCCTTTGAAATTCGCGCTGTGGGCACTTCTTGCGGGTCTTTATTTTGTTCCGATGCAGGCCGTCGCCGGCCCGGGCTATGCCTGCTCGGTCGCCGAGATTTTTGAATGCACTGCCATTGCCGGCTGTCAGCGGGTCTCGGCGGCGCAAGCCAACCTCCCGCCCTTCGTCACCCTGGATGTCAAGCAGAAGAGGTTGTTCTCCGGCCTGTTTGGCGGGGAGGGGCTATTTGAACCCGGCGATGTCTATGAGGATCCAAATGTCCTCATCCTGCACGGACGGCACGGCCTCCTGACCTGGACCGCTGTTGTCGATAAGGCCACCAGTCAAATGTCCATGTCGATCGCCAATTTGGGCAAGACCTACGCTCAGTTCGGAAGCTGCACTCCGCAACCGTAGCGAACGCTCAAGAGCATCCGTTCGGCGGATTGCGCGACGCTTCTTCATGAGTGGAGGTCAACATGCGATGCCGTTCTTAGCTCTAGCATCAACCGCCGCGACCTGCTTGCGACGCTGGTTACGCTGGCAATCCTTTTCGCTTCGCCCTTTCCCATTTCGGCGCTCGCCGAAGCGCCCACAACCACCACTGCGCTGCCGTCATGGAACGATGGCCCCGCCAAGCAGGCGATCGTGGACTTCGTGAAGGCCACGACCGATCCATCGAGCCCCAACTTCGTGCCGCCGGAGGCGCGGATCGCCACCTTCGACCAAGACGGAACGCTCTGGGTCGAGCACCCGTTATATACCCAGGTTGTGTACTGCCTGGATCGGGTGCCTGACCTGGTCAAAGCCAAGCCCGAGCTGGCCAATGTCGAACCCTTCAAGACGGTGTTGTCAGGTGACCGCGAGGCAATGGCAAAGCTGACAACGCATGATCTTGAAAAAATCCTCTTTGCCACGCTGACCGGCATGACGGTCGGCACATTTGAAGCGGAAGCCAAGAAATGGACCGATGAGGCCAAGGACGGCCGCTGGAAGCGTCCCTATACCGAGCTCACCTACCAACCGATGCAGGAAGTGCTGAGCTATCTGCGGGCCAATGGCTTCAAGACCTACATCGTCACCGGTGGCGGCCAGGATTTCGTGCGGGTCTATTCGCGAGCGCGTATATGGCATTCCACCGGAGCAGGTGGTCGGTACGGCAGCCGGCACGACTTATAGCTACGATGCGGAGGGCAAGCCGATCCTGACCAAGGACCCTAAGCTTCTTCTCAACGACAATGATGCCGGCAAGCCTGAGGGCATTCACCTCATGATTGGCCGCCGTCCTGTCGCCGCGTTTGGCAACTCCACCGGCGACCAACAGATGCTGGAATACACCGGGGCTGGCGACGGCTTGCGGCTGAAAATGCTCGTGCTGCACGACGACGCTAAGCGCGAATACGCCTACGGACCAGCGGAGGGCCTGCCTGATACCAAGGTCGGCACCTTCTCCCAGGACCTCTACGACGAGGCGAAGAAGGACGGGTGGATCGTCATCAGCATGAAGAACGACTGGAAGAGAATTTTCGCGTTTGAGACAACTAACGAAGGAGGAAGTGATGAGTAAGGACGAAGTAATGAGTAACGATGGCTCTCCGGGCATTTTGAACGTGCCACCAGAAGAAGCGTCATGGCTGAAATCGAGCCTGGCGAGCTTGGGGTCGGCGTCTCGCGCAGTGCTTCTAGGCGCGACCGCGTTGGTGTCGGTGTGCGCATCCGACCCAGCCAGTGCACAACAACCGGCGACGCCTGCGCAGCCGAATATTCTCTTCATCATGGGCGACGACATCGGCTGGATGCAGCCGAGCATCTATCACGAGGGCCTTGCGGTCGGAGAAACGCCCAATATCGACCGCATCGGCCATGAAGGCGCGAAGTTCATGACCTATTACGCCGAGCAGAGCTGCACGGCGGGGCGTACGGCCTTCATCACCGGCATGCAGCCGGTGCGCGTCGGCATGGTTCTACCGGAAATCCCCGGAAGCCCGTCTTATCTGCGGACAGGCACACCGACGCTCGCCAAGTTCCTGCTCGATCTCGGCTACACGACAGGCGAGTTCGGCAAGAACCATCTCGGCGATACCACCGAGTCCCTCCCCACGGCGAACGGGTTCCAGGAATTTTGGGGCTATCTCTATCACCTCGATGCCATGCAGCAGGTGAGCTTCCCCGACATCAACAAGTCCCCGACGGAGCAGACCATCGCGCCACCTTGCAAGAACACGCCCGATCCCGGGCCTGGCTGAGGTTCCTGGCGCCGTCGACCCCAAGACAACAACTTGCCTGACGCCCCCGCGTCCGGTGCTGTTGTGCAAGTCGTCCGACGGCACGGAGGCGAACCAGAACTGCCACGACGAAGGCCCGTTGACGTTGAAGCGATCCGAGACGGTGGACGAGGAGATTTCGTCTCACGTCATCGACTTCCTCGATCGCAACGATCCCAAGAAGACCGGCAAGCCGTTCTTCGTCTGGTACAACCCGGCGCGCATGCACATCACCACCGTGCTGTCGGACAAGTACATGGATATGGTCGGCGAGAAGGGCGGCAAGGACTGGGGCGTCAACGAAGCCGGCATGAAGCAGATGGACGACAATATCGGCTACGTGCTCAAGAAGCTCGAGGACATGGGCCAGCTCGACAACACCATCGTCGTCTTCACCACCGACAATGGCGCCGAGACGATCACCTACCCTGACGGCGGCACCACCCCCTTCAAGGGCGGTAAGCTCAGCACCTGGGAAGGCGGCATGCGCGCGCCTTGCGTCATCCGCTGGCCGGGCCACATCAAGCCTGGCACGGTCTTGAACGATATCTTCTCGTCCCTCGACTGGGTGCCCACGTTCGTTGAAATCGCGGGCGGCCCCAAAGGCGACGGGCTGAAGAAGCAGATCGAGAAGGGTGCCTATCCCGGCATCGTCAAGACCACGCTCGATGGTGTCAACCAGATCGACTATCTCACTGGCAAGTCCGACAAGTCGGCGCGCGATAGCTTCTTGTACTACTCAGGTAAGCAGCCGTCGGCGGTGCGGTACAAGAACTGGAAGATGTACTTCGCGATGGTGTCCGACGACCCGGCGGGCTTCATCACGGGCGTGGTTCCCTATTCCTGGACCCAGGTCGTCAACATCAAGCGCGATCCGTTCGAGACTTCGATTGGTCGAGCAGATTAAGACGCTCATGGGTGTCGGCGGCGCGCATCGCCGCGCCGGTCACCGCCTATCAGTATGACTGGAACATGCTGCCGATCGGCCAGGCGCTGTGGCTTAAGCACCTTCAGACCTATATCGACTTCCCGCCGTTGCAGGACCCGGCCAGCTACAATCTGGAGCAGGTCATGCAGCAGGTCCGGGAAATGAAGTCGGACGGGGTAAGCCAATAGAGGTTTGTGACACTGGTGACCGAGCGGGCGTCCGCACCATAAGCGGACGCCCGCTGCCGCTTTGCTGATTGGACGTGACGAAAGCGAACGTCGCCGATGCGCCTTGGCGCACATCGGCCACCCTTCAGTCGCCCGCGGTGTCATGAAAGAGCAGATCCAGGCAATCGTAACGGTTCTGTCGCTGGTAAACCCCGCGATCTGTGGCGCGATGTTTGCGCAAATCGAAGAAAATCGCTCTCGTGGTCAGCAGGTGGCCGACGCCACCAAGGCAGTGCTGGCAACGATGGTGATACTCGCTGTCTCCGCACTCATCGGAACCCAGTTGCTTCACCTGTTCGGTGTGTCACTTGATGCCTTCATGGTGGCAGGCGGCGGTGTACTGGCCTGGATGGGCTTTTCTATGCTGAGCGGTCAAGCAACCTCACCGACCTCGGGCAATGCACCGCCGAATTCTGGTGCGTCGTTGACGCCACTCGTTCTCTTCGCAGCGAGCCCGGGGACAATCACAGGGGTGATTACGCTCTCCGCCGCCCACACGGGGTTGGACCTTCCCGTCACGGCTTTGGTGGCAATCGCCGTAGCAGGTCTCGTGACTTGGCTGGTCTTGTTGCTCGTCTCACGGGTCGCCGCCAAGGCCAGCGAGGGCGGGAGCGGTCGGCGCGTGACATGGTCACGCGTTTCATGGGGTTGATCGTGCTGTCGATGGGGGTTCAGTTCGCGCTCACCGGGCTGCACAAATTCGGGACCTGATGCGTCGTCTTGATCACTCATGGCCCGTGGCTGCCGGACTCCGCGCCTTCCGCTCAATGCGTTGGGAATAGGAATGTCCACTGCGCACGCAATTGCCAATTAGCGCCAGTGTCGTCGGGCGTTACGACATTGTAGTAGGCGGCGATGTTGGCGTTGATCGGTTGGTGACCGATCTTGAAGATGCGCCCGAAGCCGCCGCCGATCGGCACGGTCCAGCGATTATCGTCATCTGCCTCCCAATTGGCAGTGATGAGCGGGCTCGATGGTCAAGTACCAGCCCTTGGGGAGGTTATAGTTGAGGAAGGGCTGCAACGTCATGGCATTGACGTTCGCGCGGTCCTCGTCGCCGGCAAAGGACCAGAGGTTAAGGATCAAGAAGCCAGTCGTTACGTGCAGCGCCTTGTCCGACAGAAAGACGACAAAGCCAGGCCCGGCAGACCACTTTCCGGTCCCAAGCTCATCATCTGTGGCGGTTGGAAACTGAAACGCTGGCCCAGCACCCCACACCAAGCTTGTTCCTGGACCCAGTTGAATAGGCTTCCTCGGCGAAAAGAAAAATTCTGGGGTGAGGTCGCCCAGGCCGAACTCGGTGTCACCAATACCCGAACCGAAAATCTCCTCTGCGGCGGCAAGCTCCCTTCCGGCCAAGAAGGGCGGTTGATAGATCACCGGCAGGATCGGGCGAGTGATGAGGTTCCAAGTCGGATTGAGGTGGAGGGGATAGACCGGCTGAATGTTGAGGACGTTCTGCGTGTTGTCGGTGTGGCCTATGTCAAAGTTCGTATTGTTCTGAAAGGGCACGCTGATCAAATCGGCGATCGGATTTTGCGCAGCGTCGCGCAAGTCTTCCCCCTGTTGAGCGTAAGCCCCAGAGGTCGCAAACAAGAGCGTGGTCGCCGTTGCGACGGCAGCGATGAAACGTCGATGGGAGTGAACCATTGGCTGATCCCCTCCTGACGATGAGCCGCATATTTGCGGCGGCAGGAACCCGAAGACGTCGGGGACGCCAAATACCCTACACCTGGAGCCCTTTCGGGCTGATGCCTCAAGGCAACACGCTTGAATTATTCGACGCAAACCGGTTCTCGGACCGCTCGCCCCGCTCACAGGGGATGCTACTTTGAGGAGACCGAGTTCCACCATTTGAACCGTGAGGGACGGAACAATGGTGTCGTTCAGTAAAAGCGTTGTGGCTGGCCTGGCTGTCGCCGTTTGTGGAATTTTGGGCGCACGCGATCCAGCTCTAGGCGCCGACCTAGGCCCGACCTATTCCGAGCCCGCGACCAATAAGTGGCAATTCAGCCTGACCCCCTATGGTTGGGCGACCAGCATGAACGGCGACATCACCGCCCGCGGGCACACGGTAGATGTCAACGAGGACTTCATCGACATCGTCGAGAAGAGCAACTCGCTGCTCGCCTGGATGACGTATTTCGAGGCGCGTAAGGGTCGTTTCTCTTTCTTCACCGACTTCGTTTGGGCGGATATTGGGTTCCCCGGTCACTTTAACATCACCAAAGACCCGCTTGGGCGGTTCGACAGAGCAACCCTGAACGTCAAGGGTAACGCCCAGCTCGACTACGAGGAGACCATCATCCAGTCGGGCATCACCTACGAGGTCGCTCGCTGGCAGAGCGCGCCGGGAAGCTTCACCGCTTTGGACCTGATGGGCAGCGCACGGTATTGGAACCAAGACGTCGATCTATCGCTACGTCTGACCGGCACGCTTAACGTCGATTTGCCCGAACTGGGTCTAAAGTTACAGCGTTCGCGCCACGTGGCCGTTGCTCATTCTGGCGACCTTGAATGGGTCGATCCCGTCGTGGGAGCACGCATCAGGCATCAGATCGCACCGGGCAGAGAGCTTACGCTCATAGGGGACGTCGGTGGGTTCGGCGCCGGGAGTGAATTTTCCTGGCAAGCAGTTGCCACCTACGGCTTTGACGTCAATTGCTTGGGTGCACCGCTGCACCTGGTTCTCGGCTATCGCGCGCTTGCCGTTGATTTCAGTGAGGAGGGCCGGTTTGGCAAGAACGCCCTGGACGTCGTGCAGCATGGGCCGCTGATGGGCCTGACGTTCAATTGGTGATGTCCGCTTTGGGTCATTAGCGGACATCAGGGCCTGGATCTGGGATGTCCGCTTTACCCCCTAAGAACAGACATGCTGAGCGTCGGCATCAATGTCCGCTAACTGCCAGAAGCGGGAACTCATCCTTTGGGTTTGTCCCTTGCCGAGTGTGGTTGTGCCCTCATCTTTCGGCGCCGGACCTTTGAGTAGGCGCGCGCGTCAGGCGGTCACCGGTCGCCATGGATGAAATGTTCCAACTGTTCGATCATGAACTTCTGATCATCGATAACGCTTTTCACCATGTCGCCGATCGAAACTATGCCAACTAGTCGTCCGCCCTCGAGCACCGGAAGATGGCGCACGGCTCTTGCGGTCATCACGGCCATACATTCCTCGACTGACTGGTCGGGCCGCGCGTAGATCACCTTAGTCGACATAATGTCCCGGACCAGTGTTCCTGGTGACGTCCTGCCTTTTAAAACAATCTCGCGCGCGTAATGCCGTTCGGTGATGACGCCGACAAGTTTTCCGCCTTCCAGCACCACCAATGATCCTATGTTGTTTTCCGCCATCATTTTGAGGGCGTCGAACACAGAGGCATCGGGATGAATGAAGTGAACGTGGTGGCCCTTCTGATCGAGTACATGTTTCACTGTCGTCATTCGGCACCACCATACTGAGGCCCGAACAACGCCGAGGTTATCGCGACGGGCGTGTCGGCCCGCATCGTCTTGATGCCCCGCTCGCGCGCGAGGCATCCTCCTTGTTTCAGTGGTGATGGGCCGAAACGCTCTTGACGATTTCGGACAACAGGTCACTCGGCGCCGAACGGCTGACGTCGCCCAGACTGAGGATGCCGACCATCCGCTTGCTCTTGTTGATCACCGGCAACCTGCGGACCTTCAGCTCTTCCATGTGCCGCACCGCCTTGGCGAGGTCGTCGTCCTCGCGGCAGCAATGGATACCTGGGGTCATCACGTCGCGCGCTGTAGCGCGGCGGGGATCGAAGCTGTCTTCCGCAAAACCTTTGCAGACGATGTCGCGGTCAGTCACCATGCCGATAAGTTGGTCGTTCTCCCCAATCGGAATGGCGCCTATGTCATGCTTACGCATCAATTTCGCGAGCTCGGTGACCGAGGTGTCCGGACCGACCCAGTCGACGCCTTTGTGCATCGCATCTCTGACTTTCATTGTGGACCTCCGTCGTTGGTATTGGCTGCAACGTGATGAAATGCAGCCGCCGGTCCCCCGTCACGTGCAATTATACAGCAGATCTCTTAAGCCGCCACGCGGTCAAAGCTGCCGCAAAAATGCACGGAAGGGCGGACCTGTTGGGGGGCCATCCGCTTGACCTGCATCAAGGCGAAGACGCTCGTGTTCTTGTATGGGAGCAAAAGGCGGGGAGCGCCAGCACGCGCCGCCCCAGCGGTTATCGTGTCGAGAAAGTCTGCTTTGGGTCACTAGCAGACATCGCAAGCGCGGATCCGAGAGTCCGCTTCACCACCTAAAGCGGACAATGCTCACAGTCGGTGTCAATGTCTGCAAAGTGCCAGAAGCGGACGTTTCGGCCGTCTGCCTAGGCTGCAAACGTCGCCAACACGCACACGCCTTTCTTATTTGCCCGGCGGGGACTGCCTCTCTTCTTGCGGCAGGCCCGGGTCGAAGGAGGCCCAGCTTGGCGCGCTCGAGGTCCAGATGGTGATTTGCGGCTTGCCGAGTTCGGGATCGTCGAGTGTGCCCGCGCGGACGCCGATGTAGTGGCGTCGGGTATCGGCCTGCGTGAACAGCGGCGTCCCACATGATGGACAGAATTGGCGGTGCATCAGCGTGCCGCTGTCGGCGTGGCTCTGATAGTCGGTGAGCTCACCCTCTACCATCACGGCCTCGCTGGGAAAGAAGATGTTTACTGTGCCACTGCCTGCGCCGATGTACTGGCAGTCGCGGCACCAGCAATGCCGCGCGAACAGCGGCTCCGTATCGATTATGTAGCGCACCGCTCCGCAGCGGCATCCTCCTGTGATAGTCATGTTTTGACTCCTTCTCGATCGTCGTACATCAGAGTTAGCTCGCGCAGGTTGCTTGCGGGCATCGTAACCCGTGCTCACCGGCGCGTCTCACATATGAAAATCGCGACCTTCAACATCAATAACATCAACAAGCGCCTTGCCAATCTTCTTGGCTGGCTACGCACGACCAAGCCGGACGTTGTGTGTCTTCAGGAGCTCAAATCGACGGACGAAGCCTTCCCGAAAGAAGCGATCGAAAAAGCAGGCTACAGCGCCGTTTTCCGCGGGCAGAAATCATGGAACGGCGTTGCCATTCTTGTCGGCGCGCGGAGAACCTGTTCTCACGCGTGCCGCGCTGCCCGGCGATCCAACCGACACGCAAAGCCGCTATATCGAGGCGGCAGTGAACGGCGTGCTCATCGGCACGCTTTATGCGCCAAACGGCAATCCCCAGCCGGGACCCAAATTCGAATACAAGCTCGCGTGGATGAAGCGCCTCATTTCGCACGCGGCTGAGTTATATGCGCTAGATGCGCCCGTTGTGCTGGCAGGCGACTATAACGTCGTCCCCACCGAAGCCGATATCTATCCTTCGAAGTCCTACAAGGATAATGCGCTCGTGCAGCCCAAACCGCGCGCGCTGTTCCGGAAGCTCCTGGGCCAAGGCTGGGTTGATGCGATCCGCGCGCTTCATCCGGACGCGCCGATGTATACGTTCTGGGATTACAAACGCAACCGCTGGCCGCGCGATGCCGGGCTTCGCATCGACCACCTATTGCTCAATCCTAATGCCGCAAAGCATCTAAAAGCTGCCGGCGTTGATCGTGACATTCGCGGAATCGAGAACGCAAGCGATCACGCGCCCGCGTGGATCGAGCTCCGCCATGCGCCGCCCAGCATAACGACGCAATGCGGCGGTAAAGGTCAAGCACGCGCCGGCTAGACAGAGAGCGCCAAAGTCTTTGCCATCGGAAGCTGGTCCGCTTCTCGTCATCGACGGGGATTCCTTCGCGCACCGCTCCTATCACGCATTGCCAAAGACCATCCTGCGGCGCGGAGGAAAACCGGCCGGCGCGATTCTCGGTTTTGCCAATCTCCTTCTGCGTCTTTACCGCGAGGAACAGCCGCGCGCGGTGATCGTCGCCTGGGACACTCTCGAAGTCCCAACCTACAGGCATGAGGAATTCCCAGCATATCAAAGCGGGCGTGAATTCGATGACGCGCTGGTCGAGCAGCTCGCCCTCATCCCGGACTTCGTTGCGGCGTGTGGCTTTCAAAATGCAAAGGCGGCGGGATTCGAGGCTGATGATTTTCTCGCATCTGCCGCGCACAAAGAAGAAAGGCGCGGCGGAACTGTGCTGATCGCCAGTGGTGACCGCGACACGTTCCAGCTTGCATCCAATAGGACGACGATCCTTTACCCCGTCCGCGGTCAGGGCATGGCGCGAATAGGCCCGGCCGAAGTCCGTGCACGTTATGGCGTCGATCCCGCGCAGGTTCCGGACTTTATCGCGCTGAGAGGCGATCCCTCCGACAAGATTCCAGGAGCGCCAGGGGTCGGCGCAGCCGGTGCGGCGACTCTGCTCGACCGCTACGGTTCCCTTGACGCAGCGCTCAAGGCCGGCCGCTTCCCCGCCCAGGCAAAAAGTCTGCGGCTCTACCGTTCAATCGCGACAATGGATCGCAAGGCGGCGCTGAAGCTCCCGCGCGACCAGAAGCCAACTTGGAACAAAGCAGCTGCTCTCGCGCGCAGATGGGATCTGAAACAGCTTGCGGCGCGGTTGGATGAGCTTGCGGGAAGCTAGCACTACTCGACCTCCGCCGAGCAGAACGACGACGGGCGCACGCCATGGGTTTTTTGGTCCGCTTCACTCACCCGAATGGAAGCGATGGAAGCTGTTTTTTGGACTAAACTTCGTTTGCGATGATTTGCTCAACGAGGATTTGGCCACGGATTATCGCTCACGCCGATATGGATGCGTTCTACGCGGCGATTGAGCAGCTTGATGATCCTGCGCTGCGAGGCAGGCCGATATTGGTTGGGTCCCCCACTGATCGCGGCGTGGTTCTAACAGCCAGCTATGAAGCCCGTCCTTATGGCGTCGGTAGCGCCATGCCGATGGCGCAGGCGCGGCGTAAATGCCCCAACGCCTTAATTATCCCACCCCGTTTCGATCGGTATCAGCAAGTTTCCAAAATGATCATGGGGGCATTTGCCGACTTTTCGCCTCACGTCGAGGCTTTGAGCCTAGATGAAGCGTTCCTCGATATGACGGGCTCCGAAGAACTCTTTGGCGCCCCCGAGTTGATGGGACATCGCCTAAAGATGGCTATCCGTGAGGTTACCGGTGGGCTGACGGCGTCGGTAGGCTTGTCGGCGACCAAATACGTGGCGAAAGTTGCCAGCGCGTTCCACAAGCCCGACGGTTTGACCGTGGTTCCACCCGAGAACGCGAAATCCTGGCTCGCTCCACTTCCCGTGTCTCGCCTGTGGGGTGTCGGCCCCAAAACCCAAGACCGTCTTCACCAACTCGGCTTCCGTACGATCGGCAGCGTAGCCGAGGCCGATCCAAAATTCCTTTCCACTAAGCTCGGAAGCGCCGGTCTTCACTTCTATGCCCTGGCCCACGCGGAGGACCCCAGACCTGTGCTTGGCTCGCGAATGTCAAAAAGCATTGGCTCAGAAAACACGCTCGATAGGGATGTGAGCGAGAAGGCCGATATCAAATTCCACATGCGGCGATCAGCCGATGTAATCGGCCGACGTTTGAGGAAAAAGAACTACCTAGCCTTCGGTGTGGGTCTGAAGCTCAAGACCGCCAGCTTTCAGTTGCTCTCCAGGCGACACCGACTCAGTGAGCCGACCGACGTAGCCGAAAGACTTTATTCGGTTGCCCTCGAACTTCTCGAACACGTTGATCATACTGGGCCGTTCCGCTTAATCGGTCTCGTTGCATATGATCTGGTTGGCAGTGATGATGCCCAACCCGGCCTATTCAACAGCATTGGTCGTCGCCGACAGTTGGAGGTGGCCATTGATCGTCTTGCCGATCGCTTCGGTATCAATGTCGTACAACGCGCCGAGGACCTTGGTAAGTCAGCTGGAATAAGTTTAGCGGCGACCCTCGATCATCTAGAGGACCGAAGTTAGTCCAAAGGCCAAGTTTAGTTTGGCCTATCGCGTTCTCAAAAGTCTGTCACGGGCAGGTCCCACGCGATGTCTGCTTTGGGTCATTTGCAGACATAGGACTCCCGCACTCTTGCGTCACATTGTCGGCCTCGCTCTAAAAAAAGCGGACATAGAACACCTTCTCGAGCAATCGCGCGCAAGGTCCTCCTCCCAATAGAAGGAGGAGCCTAAAAATGGAAACGCATGTTCAAAGTGAGTTCTGATAGCCGAGTCACCCAACCTTGGAACAAGGACAAGCTCACCGGAGCGAAGCCACCTCTTCGCCCGAAACATGTCTGGGCGGTCAGAACCCGGTTTCATTTATTGAAACGCTTCAGGGATCTCGCGCTGTTTCTGCTGCGTCGGCTGTTAACCGATCCTCGCCTGCGGCTGTCAGTAGTTTGCCGACCTCATCGAGCTCGGTCAAACCCGGAGCGGCTACGGTCTTTCGCCGTCACATGTGCTTCACTCCACGGTGCAACTCTAGACGGACGCGAACGACCGCTTTGTGCCACGAGCAGACATGGCGCAAGGCCCAGAGCTGAGAAATCAGCGGGCGCGAAACGCGAAACGCAACACACTGGCCATGCCGATCGCGTAGGCAGCCCCCACCATCACGTCGAGCACGCGGGCAATGAAGAGAGAGCCACTGTCCGCCGGTAAGGGAGAAATGCCAAGCCCGAGCACGAGCAGGAAGGTCATGAGGCCAACGGTATAAATCGGTGCGAACTTGGCCCCGCGCACGATTTGGCCGCCGAAAACGAGCCCGACGAATAAGGCGACAAGCAAAAGAAAGATTGGGGCAGGAAATAGCGTGACAAGAAGATAAGCTGCGGTCGCGGCGAGGCCACCCACAAGGTTACCGAGAATCAAGCCAAAAGCAGTGCCACCGCCGAGGTCAGCGGGTTGGCGCAGAATGCTGATGACCGTCAACACCAACACCATGCTGACCGGTGAAACCGTTAGCATAAAATAGAGGACAAGACTTATCAACACGGCGGCATTTGCAAGCGCCAGAGCGATTGGGTCTCGCTCTCCCCGTGGCGCGGCAGACACGGGCTGGGCTTGCACGCGCGTTGGGAAAAATGCGTGTGCCGCAAAGACCAGAAGGACCGCAAGCGCACTGCCGGCAATCAGCGAATGAATGAACCCGTAAGCTACCGACATGGATTCGCTTGCAAGTAGCGGAATTACGGCCGTGGTGATGAGGAACGCCGCCGCCACACCCGCCGCTTGGCTGCGTGCGAGGACCAAAACGAAAGGAAGCTCACTAGAGAAACGGCGAGCAGCAGGACGAACGGGTGATTGACGAAAATTTGAGCGAGTAACACGGCGAAGACACAGGCTGCCGCCATCAAAACCACAAAGGCAACGCCCTGCTTGACGCTCATGGGCCCACGCCCGGACAAGAGTTGAACAGCGAGCATGGCTGGCAGGAAGGGGAAATCCCACCCGAGCAGCTCACCGAGCGTGAGGCCCACGGCGGCGGCAAAGGCGATTCTGAAGGCGAGCGCATGGCTCTCGCGAGCATCGTCGGCCACGGCCGGCTCGGTGGCGACGCTAACTGGCATAGGTGAGGATCGCTATTGCCACTTTTCGTGTCTGTCGAAGCTTTTGCCCCCTGCGAAAAGCAGAGCATATCCAAGATCGGCGCAATGCGCGACCGTTGCAAAGAGCGCCGAGGCGCCAACACCGACCACCAAAGATCGGTAGAGTTTTGAAGTTTTCAGGAGGTGGCTGTAAGCTGGTTTAATTCCGTCCCGCCATGTCGGCGTCGATGTCATCCCTCATAGCGATGCGAATAGCGTCATTCACATCTCGACGGCGCATCAGGCCGTGCTCAACCGAATTGCGCATTTGCAAATCCTCCTTGTAATGATGCTGGTGCGCCGCTCAAGATGGCAATTCGCTTTCGGCACCACCCCTAGATTATCGTCACGATGCCTCGGACGGATTTTCTTAGTCACCTTTGAGAGACGGGGAGATTGCGAACATATGGGATTCGCGAAGACGTGGTTGCTCCCGGACACCGTCCTGCCGGCGCTCGACAAGTTCCGATCAGCGCCCTTTTAACCCTTCAAATATCGAAGCATATCTCCACTTTTCATGGGCGAACGCCGAGACTAAGCTACGCGCGGCCTGGGAATGAGGGAATTGATGGCGCGAGCAGTCATCTACGACGCGCATCCGGCTATGTTCCGGGCGCATCCATTCTGGTTCCTCGGCTGCATTATCCTTATTCCGGTTTTCGGCCTCGGCGTCCTGCTTCTACTCTACTGGTACATTCAGACGTGGCAGACGAGGCTAACCGTGACCGACAGTGAAATTGTTTATGCGAGGGGCATCTTGCGCAAGGACCGTACTGAAGTGTCTCTCAAACACGTCCGCTCGGTAAACGTGATGCAAGGGTTCTTGAACCGGCTCCTGAGGGTGGGGACGATCCAGATTTTCACCGCGGGCGACCAGCCGGAATTTTCGGTGACCGACATCCCCCTTCCAGGCACACTCAGAGAGGCTATCTCGAAGGCGAAAGACCAGCAGAATGATGAGGATTAAGGACAGTTGAGCTGGTTGGACTCAACTGGCTCGACGCTGGTAATCCTAAAGCGAAAAAGATCCCACGTGCGGCTTCTCCGGTCAGATCGTTACTAGATGGCGCGTGTCATCTGCCAACTTTTCTGGAAGAAAGCGCCTGGAACACCCGGACACTAGGCCGTGAACTCATAAATCGAGATTGGGAGGCAGCGGTTTGTCAATGTCCGCTTTGCCCCCAAAAGCGGACATTTGTCAGCGCATTGAGCATGTCTGCTTTGTGCCAGCAACAGACATCCTGAAACCGCAATGGGGGACCGATCGCAACCCTCCATATCGCATGCGTTGCCAATGACCATTGGAATGCTTCCAACTAAGCCAAAAGCGCGTGATGCCGGCTCGATAGCAGCACCTGCAAACGCGATCCGCCGACTATTTTAACAATGTGATCGGAACTTCGGCTAGGTGGATGACCTTCATGGCGACCGAGCCCAGAAGCAGGCCTTGAATACTACCGAGGCCTCGCGTTCCCATCACGATATGCTCGATGCCTTCGTCGCGAGCTGCCTGGGCGATCGCTTCCGCCGTCTGTCCGGTTCTGACGATGCTCTTAAAAGCAATTCCGGCCGCCTCAGCTTTTCCAACCGCCTCTTTAAGGGCCTTAGCCGATGCCTGCGAAGCTGCCTCCTGCCAATCGCTTCCCATTGCTGCACCGGTCAGGTCCATGGCGCTAATGTTCTGCACATTGAGCAGCACAAGCGAAGTATCTGGATTTTGACCCGTCATTTCGATCGCGAAGTCGAGCGCGCGAAGCGACGCCGGAGAACCGTCGACCGGGACCAAAACCTTTGACGGACACCAATGCGACTTCCCTTCGTTTTTCGGCAATGCTTCCCGGACGTGCGCCTAGAAGCACAAGTTTAAATTAGCAGGAGACGGGGGTGGTGGCTATTAAGTTCGGATAACACCGCGAGGTGGTGCGCAAAGCGGCGTCGTAAGTCTAGGTCATAACTCGATGACGACCACGGCTGCCATAGGTGATCATCTCGGATTGCTCGACAAGGAGCGGATTATCGCTCCGACCGACTATAACCGCTGGCTTGTACCGCCTGCGGCTCTCGCCATTCATCTTTGCATTGGCATGGCCTATGGCTTCAGCGTGTTCTGGAAGCCGCTGCAAGGCGCGCTCTTGGGCGCCGACGGCAAGGCGGTTCCCGAATGCTCGGCCGCCGCGACCACGTTCGGCGAGAAGGCGGCGGGCACGCTGCAGGCGCTCTTCACCACGAGTTGCAACTGGACCCAGTTCGATCTCGGCTGGATGTTCACCCTGTTCTTCGTGTTGCTCGGCACCTCTGCCGCCATCTGGGGCGGCTGGCTCGAGCGGGTTGGGCCACGCAGAGCCGGCGTGGTCGCCGCCTTCTGCTGGAGCGGTGGCTTTCTGATTTCGGCACTCGGCGTCTATATCCACCAGCTTTGGCTGATGTGGCTTGGCTCGGGCATCATCGGCGGCTGCGGTCTCGGCCTCGGCTACATCTCTCCGGTCTCGACCCTGATCAAATGGTTCCCTGACCGCCGCGGCATGGCGACCGGCATGGCCATCATGGGCTTCGGCGGCGGCGCCATGATCGGCTCGCCCCTCGCCACCATGCTGATGAACCACTACGCCACGCCAACCTCGCCCGGGGTGTGGGAGACCTTCATCACCATGGGCATCATCTATTTCGTGTTCATGATGGGCGGCGCCTTCGGCTACCGGTTGCCGCCGGCAGGGTGGAAGCCGCAAGGCTGGACGCCGCCGGTCAACTCCAACGCCATGATCACCACTGGCAACGTCGATCTCAAGAACGCGCACAAGACGCTGCAGTTCTGGCTGATCTGGGCGGTGCTCTGCCTCAACGTCTCGGCCGGCATCGGCATCATCGGCGCCGCCTCGCCCATGCTACAGGAGACCTTCGGCGGCAGGCTATTCGGCGATCCGTCCGTGGGCTTTGGTCAGTTCAACGACGCGCAGAAGGCACAAGCTGCGCTCGTCGGCGCGGCGTTTGTCGGCCTGTTCTCTCTGTTCAACATCGCCGGGCGCTTCTTCTGGGCGTCGCTGTCGGACAAGATCGGGCGGAAGCTCACCTACTTCACCTTCTTCACGCTCGGCTTCATCTGCTATGCCGCGGCCCCGACCCTTGCCACGCTCGGCATGCTCGGCCTATTCGCGGCCGCCTTCTGCCTCATCGCCTCGATGTATGGCGGAGGGTTCGCCACCATCCCTGCCTATCTCGCCGATATCTTCGGCACGCAATATGTTGGCGCCATTCACGGGCGTCTGCTCACCGCCTGGTCGACGGCGGGCATCGTAGGCCCGGTGATCGTGAATTACATGCACGACACCCGCAAAGCCGCAGGCGTCCCCTACGACCAGATCTATCACCCGATCTTCTACGTTCTGGCCGGGCTGCTGGTTGCTGGCTTCATCGCCAATCTGCTGATCAGGCCGTTGGACAAGAAGTGGTTCATGAGCGAGGAGGAGGTGGCGGCGCTGCAGGCCAAGCTGAAGAGCAGGGTCGAGGCCGTGACCTCCGCCGTCGGCAGCGGAGGCTTCGACATCAGAGCCCTGCTCGCCTGGGCCGCCGTCGGCATCCCGCTCGCCTGGGGCATCTGGATCACCTTCCAAAAGGCATTAGTGTTGTTTCAATGACCAGGGCGGCGGCCAACGGCCTTGCAGGCACGAGTGTAGCCCAGTCAGGGCCTTGTTTCGGCCATCTGTGAAGGCACGCGAGAGCTACTCGCGACGCAACTCAAGTTCTGGGCATCGCAAGAATACCCGGGAAACCGGACCGAAATCCGGTGCGCCGAACCTCGGAAACAATAGCAAACGTCTGCAATGGGTCATTAGCGGACATTAAAGAGCGGATCAGTGACGTCCGCTTTACCCCCCGAAAGCAGACATTTTGTTCGGCACAAAAAGAGTCCGCTATGTGCCAGAAGCGGACATCACCTCCGCTTGCGCGGACCAGCATTGTCGCACGGCGAGTGTATGGTGGTCATAGTTCGTAGGCCTTGAACCCATCACTCGGGTCGGAAGGGTGGTTAACGTCGTTTCTTAACGCCTTGCTGTTGCGATTTCATTGGCTCACCGAATTGGATAGAAATCTGCGAGCTAGCAGAACAGAACTTAGCGGCGCAGATCATATCGGCTCATGAGCGAGGCGGCACAGAGACCCAACGCTCAAATTGGCCAACTTGCTGGCGACGAAGACGAGCGCTTGGCCCTCGCCGCAGCAATGGCAATCCAACGCCTTCTCGCCGACCGAAATGCGGTCCGTAGCTACGCGGCCGCTCAGGAACGCGAACTGACACGACTCCGCCGTCACATCGCCCTGATCCGCGATAGCTACCGAAGGCTCACATCCGAGTTCGTTACACAATTGCAGCACATCGACAGCGCGGTAAGCTCGGCTATCCAAGAGCCTGCCGAACCAGCTAACTCACCCCACGCAACCCAAGAAAAAGCGGACGACTGAGCTAGCCTCATCTAACCAGCAGCTCGGAAGTAGAGGCGCGTCCGCGATGCGTCCGCTCTTCCCCTTAGAGCAGACATCACTCGGCTCTGTCGGCACGACCGTTTAGTGCCATAAGCGGACCTCAGCCTGCCAGGAGAAGACGCTTTATACCCACCTCCGGCGTCCCCATCCTGGCGCGGAACAGCTGATTATCCGTGTCCCGGAGACGTCGGCTCACTTCCCGGCCCATGTTCATCTGGATCAGCGCGAACTGCTTGAGATCGTGCTCGTAGACCTGATAGAGGCTAGCGGCCGAAAGACGGATTGCGGTGCAATCTTCGACTGCGCGGATGGAGGCACTGCGCGGCAAGAGGTCCATCACCGCCATCTCCCCGAAGCAGTCGCCGTCCTTCAGGATTTGGAGGAGGAACTCCTGTCCGCGCCAGGATTTCAGCACCGCGACTTTGCCCGCTTCGAGGACGAACATAGAATTGGCCTGGTCGTGTTCACGGAAAAAGAACTCGTTCGCCGGGACGGACACCACCGGGCACAAGTCGAGCAGGAACCGGAGGATGTCGGTCCGGATTCCGCCGAAGACTGGCATGCGCTGCAGGAGTTCGATCCGCGCTACTTGCATGGCAACACTTCCGGAGCCGCCACTATGATCTGCGGCGGACCAGTCCGCAAGGAGGAGTGTTGGATCGACCGCGATCACGCACGCTCCCCCTCTCAATTCTAACGGCTGAATGTCCGCTTTGGGTCAAAAGCCGACGTTAGGTCGGTCAGCGAGCATGTCCGCTTAGTGCCACAAGCGGACATGCACCTTCGGCGTGATTGTCGAGCCACACTCCTTGCCGTTTTCCGGGCGAAAAGCCCGCGGGTCACATTGGGCGTAACCCCTAAGTGATGGCTTCTCTCACGCCAATCAGCGCAATAATTCGCACTAACCTAAGTTGGGGTGCAGTCATGAATGAGACCTTGGAGCGCATGCAAGCGCGTGCACGCGAACTCGCCCGCTCCGGCAAGTTCAGTGGATGGCGTTCGGTCGCATTTGAATTGCAGTTCGAGCCCGGCCTAAAGGAGGTATATCAGTGGCTTCACAGTGCGTCTGTTGAAGACGCTTTTCTGTGGCTTCACAGTCCAAAAGCGAAAGCAGAGCTTGACCGCCTTTGTGACGAAGCTAGGAACCCTTTTTCTCTTGATGGTCCCGAAGCTGCCTGACGTATCGCAAGCCTGGGGAGACGCAGCGCATGGACAGGGAAATTCTTTTGCGACAGCTCGTCCAAGTAGAACAGGGCGTCGCGGAGGGTAAGGCCTTTATCGCCGAGCAGCAGCGGCTGATCGTAGAGTCGGAGCGAGACGACTGCCACGATACTGCCGAGACTATGCGCCTCCTCGAAGCGTTTCTAGTGCTGCAGCGGTCGCGCGAGGAGGACCGCGCTAGAATCCTCGACGAGCTATCTGAGTAAAAGGCCAACCGCCCTTATGTCCGCTTTGGGTCACTAGCAGACATCGCAAGCGCGGATCCGAGAGTCCGCTTCACCACCTAAAGCGGACAATGCTCACAGTCGGTGTCAATGTCTGCAAAGTGCCAGTAGCGGACATTCGGCCGAGCACTAAAAAAAGCGGCTCCCTTGCATGTGACGAAATGGCTGTCGCCCACTGCAGAGCGGTCATCTTCCCGTAAGCGACGACTATTATTCCGATTGGGTGATGGGCACCCCCACCCCATCACTGTTCCCCAAAAAGGAACCCGAGAAGCCCTGCATCCCCGCGTGCGGGGCTTCCTCTTTCTGATGTGCGGGGTCAGAAATTGCTTTTTGAGACTGCGCGTGATGCAAGCAAAATCCGCCATGGGGTCAAGGCGCTCCTCCACGCATCCCTGACCCGACAGGTCGCGTCGGGCCTACTCGCGCCGTACCTTCCCCTCAAGGGAAAAGGCAAGGGACGTAACTTAGGAGGGTCCAGGTTATCGCAACTCTAAATCGGCACGAGTCTCGATTGATTGAGCTAAAAAAAGCATGGAAAGGGCGAAGCAGGCAATCATCTCCGATTATCGTCGCTGGCCGCACGGTGCTGCAATTCGTGGACTGGTTCGAGACGAGTTCCGCAATGGAGTGCCAAAAGCCATGAAAGGCTACGTTGGCAACATAGAAAGGGCAGCGGGGCAGAACTCGCCTGCATTCGCCTATGGCTGCGCGTTTATGAGTGCACGGCCTAATTCGCCTGGTTTCCATCAACGGCTAAAGCTCCATAAAATATCAAAATAAAACTGTGGTACCGGTCTCCCCGCTGGGGCGGCTGCGTACCGAGTAAGCTCTCGTCGGTCTGGGTCCATCATCAACGGCACCGAGGCTCAATTAGGTCGTTGTCAAAAGCTTTATCCATTACCCTCAGCTCGTCGACGACCGTCTTTCAAAAAGGAAGCGCTAATGAGGAACACCCACGTCGGGAATACAAGAAAACTCCAGCTAATATAGAAGCTCCCAAATAAAACAACATAAGCCAATGCAAAGCCCGTGAACGTAAGCCAACGGGGCACAATCCCCGTATGCCTCGCTACGGTGGATGTTGCGATCATGAAAACGCTCGCCATTTTGACCATGTAGACATTCACTAAGTTGTAGGCAGCGGCCCGTGCGATTTGAAACGATGCAGACCCGATGAGCGCCTCAGGCGTCTTCGCAAAGGCTATAAGGATGCCGCCCACCAGCGCCGCTGCAACGAACAGCATAGCGAGGAACAGGAGCGCGCTGCCAAAAAACACGGTGCTAAAGAAGCGATCTTCGAGGTCTCCGAGCCGATCACGCAGCACGCCGATAAACCATAAGAAGGCAATACCCGCGAAGGGCAACACATTCAGCGCAAGGGCTACGAAGCCGGAATTGCTACGCAGCCACGCGCCAGGTTCTTGCGGGTCAGCCGGGATAGATGTTCGAAGAAGCCAAAAGACTGCGATTAACAAGACTGAAAATGCAATGCCCGCAATCGCAGCGGCCTTAGGCGTCCTTAAAGTTGATCGCGTAAGCGGCTTGGGCGTCATTTGATGACAATTCACACGCGAGTGGAATAACTCATTTTTTTGGAGATAGCCGTAACGTCACACCATCTCCGGTCAAGCTCAGCATCTCACCTTCCAATCTGAACTCCTTGATCTTGGCCAGAGCCGCTAAATAATCCCTCTCGATCTGCATCCGCTGATTGTTAGAGCAAACTCTCTCGGTGTCTGCGAATTGAGCGAAACTGACTTCTGTCCCTCCGACCGTGTCGAACCAAGAATGCCAGTCGTTGCAGCCCCCAAAGCCTTTGGCAAATGCCGCGCTAGAGGGCCCCTCGGGTTCGACAAAGAGGGTTAGGCCTTTGCCGCGCAAGCTGGTCCCATTCAAAGCATCCACAGTAAACCATCGATTCGTGGGAAAGAGCGCCAATTCCGCCCATGTTGGATGAGCGAGGGCTACTAGAATGAACCACATGCCGAGACGTTTTATGATCCATGCCGCTCGACCGCATGGGCGCCAACCTTGCTTACCGGCGGTTTGATCCACAAAAGCGTGCCACGGTGCAAACGGACGGCGGCATGTTGTGCGGCGAGCGAACATGGCTAACCCTTAGCAACAAGGTATCGCAGCTAGCAAGGGTTGCAACATCATCACGCAGCTTCAGCAAAAAAAATGGCGCGCCCCGGCTGCGGGTAGCAAAATCTGACCGAGATACGCATCGCTACCGGCTCAGCCCCCATTGATGCCTCGGTCTGGATGTCCCTCACCAGAGTGCGTGCTTGAAGGTGCCACGTCCGAGCAATGGCCTGTGCGGATGCATTGTTGGCGATCTTTACGGTAGGCTCGCAGAGGATAGCCACGATCCAACAGCGAGTTTGCAGCAGCTACTCTTGCCGCAGGTGGTGCCTTCGTGTCGTCCATGATCGCCGCGAGCGTATTGATCGCTTCCGGGGATCGCTCCCGGGCAAGTTCCTGCACGTCGCCCAGCACCTCCACACATACCCGACCAGCCGTTAAGGGACTCCGCCCTCGTCACCCCTCCCCCCGTCATCTGGAAAAGGGACTGTATCCATCCCTGCCACTGATACGTTATCAGAAGCAATGCAAGGTATATCAACTGGTTAGACGCAATAGGTAACTGGACAGGTAACTCCGCCCTCGTCACCCCTCCCCCCGTCATCTGGAAAAGGGACTGTATCCATCCCTGCCACTGATACGTTATCAGAAGCAATGCAAGGTATATCAACTGGTTAGACGCAATAGGTAACTGGACAGGTAACAGCTAATGTGTCGGGCTTAGTGGCTTTGTCAGCGCTTAGTGGCTTTGTCAGCGCTGGCGTAGAGCGGTCTTAAGTCATTGATATTTCAATGGCTTATGTAACTGACTTGTTCCGTTGATTTGCTGGTCCACCGTTCACAACGGGGTCCGTCGCTTTTCCGGCAAGACGCCCTTGGGCCGGTGTCGCTTGATGCTGCGACCTCGATGTCAGCTATGGGTCACTAGCGGACCATCGCAAGCGCGAATTTAAAAGTCCGACCTAAAGCAGACATGCTCACAGTCGGCGTCAATGTCTGCAAAGTGCCATTAGCGGACATTGCCCCGACGAGATACTGCAGTTGGATACTGGGCAGCGGCTAAAATTTAACGGTCTCGTTCGGTGGTCTCCGATCATCCAGAGACCTCAAGCGCGTATAAGAAGCGGCTCGCGGACTTGCCCGACCTTTCTCACATTACAATCGAGGTGGAGCGCTGCCCGGACGTCCATCGTGCCAGAAGTGGATCGTGATGTGTATAAGCCTGTTCAATACGTCCTTGCCAGGACGCGCGCCCCTATCAAAAGACCCGCATCTTTTCATATCTATGGATGGTACTCGGGATAATGGACGGGAGCGCCACGTTCTGAATCCGCTCGTCATTGCGCCGCGTGCATCATTTCCCTGCCCCCCAAGCAAAGGCGATCACACGACAAAATTGATGACCGATGGGAATCTTCCGCAAAGCGCTCATTGTGATCGCGCTGACGGGGCTCGTTCTCGGGATTGTGGCCTGGTCTACAGGTCGCGAGGTGCTGGCCGACCGGATATGGGCTGCTGGCACGGTCCCTGTCGTTGTCGGACTCGCAGTGTCGATGGTCCGAGACCTCATGGCCGGGCGAATGGGTGTCGACGCGGTCGCATTCGTCGCCATGTCGGCTGCGCTTCTGCTTGGGCAGAACCTAGCAGGCGCGGTCGTTGCGGTCATGTACGCCGGCGGCAATATGCTCGAGGACTTTGCCGTTGCCCGCGCTGAGCGAGACCTGAAGTCCCTTGTCGACCGGGCCCCGCGCATGGCCCACCGACGAACTGATCAATCGGTCGAGGATGTGCCTATCGATGAGGTCTCGATTGGAGACTTGATCCTGGTGCGCGCGGGCGAGGTCATCCCCGTGGACGGCGTCATATCGGGTGCCGGCGCCACCCTCGACGAGGCAGCGCTGACGGGCGAGCCTATTCCGGTTACTCGTATCAAAGGCGACCCGGTTCACAGCGGTACGGTAAACGCCGGTGAGACCTTCGAATTGAGAGCAACAGCGATTGCAGGCGAAAGCACCTATGCGGGTATCGTACGCATGGTGACCGCCGCGCAGACGGCGAAAGCACCATTCATTCGACTTGCCGATCGCTACGCACTTCTCCTGTTGCCCGTTACGCTTCTGCTTGCCGGAGCGGCGTGGCTCTTTTCCGGCGACCCAACTCGTGGACTCGCTGTGCTGGTGGCTGCAACGCCGTGCCCGCTGATCCTTGCAGCACCTGTAGCCTTCATTGCAGGCGTCTCGCGGGCCGCGCGCCTCGGTATCCTGATCAAGGGCGGAGGTCCACTCGAGGCGCTCGCTCGAACACACACCGTCATGTTCGATAAGACCGGGACGCTGACCGTGGGTGGAGCACGGCTCGTTGCCGTCGAGACAGCGCCCGGCGAGAGTGCGGACGAGGTGCTGCAGCTGGCTGGCTCACTCGAGCAGGCCTCTCACCATGTGGTTGCTGCCGCGATCGTGTCAGCGGCTCTGGCCAGAGGGCTCACGCTCGAGACTCCGGACCAGGTACGCGAAACGATGGGCTCCGGCCTCGAGGGTCGCGTGGGGCGCAAGCAGGTCAGGGTGGGCTCGCATCAGCTCGTTTGCGGTTCCGGACGACCTGAGAGTTGGGCCGTGCGCGCACTAAGACGCGCATCTTGGCGCTCAGCGCTGAGTGTCTTTGTCTCGGTCGATCAACGCACGATAGGCGCAATTCTGTTGGCCGACGAGCTGAGGCGTGAGACGCCCCGGGCTGTGCAGGCGCTGCGGACTGCCGGCGTTTCCCGCATCGTGATGATTACTGGTGACCGCCGGGATGCGGCAGAGACAATCGGTGCGGCGCTCGATCTCGATGCTGTTCTGGCCGACCGTGTGCCATCCGATAAGGTCGAGGCAGTCGCAATTGAGCGGAGGCTGCATCCAACGCTCATGGTTGGCGACGGAATCAACGATGCACCCGCGCTTGCCGCAGCCGACGTTGGCATCGCGATGGGTGCCCGAGGTGCCAGCGCCTCGTCCGAGGCAGCAGACGTGGTCATCCTTGTTGATCGCCTCGACCGGGTTTCGGATGCGGTCATCATCGCGCGGCGTGCCCGTGGCATTGCAATTCAGAGCATTGGTGCTGGTATGGCTCTGTCTGGGCTTGCCATGGTAGCGGCAGCATTCGGCTGGCTCACCCCAGTAGCCAGCGCCCTGACACAAGAAGGAATCGATGTTGCCGTGATCCTCAATGCATTGCGCGCGTTGACGGGTGGGCGGGAAACCAGGCACCCGGCTATGCCCCCGACGGCTGCACGAGCCCTCCATAAGGACCACAAAGATCTCGAAGCAAGCCTTGATCGACTGCGCGAGATCGCCGATGCCCTGGACGATGCGGTCCCAGTCTCAGCGGTCGCCCTGATTGGCGAAGCGAACCGTCTCGTCTCACGCCAGATCGTCGAGCATGAGCGCGACGACGAGGGTAGCATCTACCCACGTCTTGCGAAGTTCTTGCAAGACAGCGCTGGCCTCGCCGCCATGAGCCGAGCGCATCGTGAAATCCTCCATTTAGCGCGTCTGCTAGCGAGATTGTCGGACGGTTTAAGGGCCGAGGACGCTGACCGCTATCTAATTCGCGATGCTCAGCGCGTCATCGAGTCGATAGAGTCCCTTGTGCGCATCCACAACGCTCAGGAAGAGGACATCTACGAGCATGCCACTTCCGAATAGGCCCAAATTCCCGGTCAGAAGCTCGAAGCTCAGCGGTCTCAGCTCGCCTTGGCCTTTGTCATCGCCAGTCAGCAGATCGAGAAAAGGCGTCCATCCTGTTCTATATAATGTCGGGCCGATATAGACACAGGCCGGCAGCGCAAAGGCAGCTACCGCCTCTGAGTTCAATCCCCATGTCCGCTTTGGGTCATGAGCGGACATTTAAGCGCGTAACAGTGATGTCCGCTTTGCGCCCGAAAGCGGACATATGCAGCGTCTAAATCGATGTCCGCTAAGTGCCAAAAGCGGACGTTCTAAGAATGAAGCCCACCGGACTGTGCCCACTTCACGTCGAGTGCTTTCGCCCAACAGCCTAAAAGGCTCACTTTTTGTAGCCGACACACTCTCGGCCCGCTCGCAGTGGGTGAACTCGACGCCTGCACGCGCTTCCGGCACCTTGCCGACCGACTAGCGTGGTTGGCCAAAGCCTGAAGCACATATGAAAAAGCCTGAAGCACATATGAATCTGGCCGCCCAACCGTTTGAGGCTAGGCGGCCAGATAGTCTGGCTAGATTGCGGGGAGCCGGGGGGGAATACCGGCGTCGCCCAGAGGGTGACATTTCGCGGTAACGGGGGTCTACCGATAAATCCTACGTCACCCGGTTACATTCATAGCGCCGAGGTCGAAAGCGCAACAGTGTACTGAGATATGGTTGGCCCCATACTTTGGTCCAGGTGAGCCAAAAACACAATTCTTTGGCGCATGATAACAAGCCTTACGCAGAGAGGTTGCCCATGTTGAGGCTTACCGAAACTGCCGTAGGGCTTCTGCGCCATGATCTCAATTGTTGATGACGATAAGTCAGTTCGCGAGTCAACAAAGGCGCTGGTAAGGTCGCTTGGTTACGCTGCCCGGTCCTTTGCTTCGGTCGAGGAATTTCTCCGTTCAAATTTGGATGATACCAGCTGTCTTATTCTCGATGTTAAAATGAAGGGCGTAAGCGGCGTCGAGCTGCAGGAGCGACTAATTGGGGAAGGTCGGCGAACGCCGATCATTTTCGTTACCGCTGTTCTGGATGAGCGAATTCGCAATCAGGTGCTCGAAGCCGGGGCGATTGATATTCTGAGCAAGCCGTTCAGCGACGAGAGGCTGGCTAGTTGCCTCGTTTCAGCGCTGGACGGCGGCGTGACGATGCTCTAGTCGCGGAGCTGACGGCTCCCATCTACACCATCCCGTCAACCGGCGTGCTCAGCGTCGCGCATGGATGTCCGCAAAGTGCCAAAAAGTTCGTTACTCGAGTTGGCCGTGCCGTACTCACTGAGCCAAGGGGGCGGTGGGAGTTAAAGTATAGTTGTTACGTGCAAGAGGGCGGCTCCTATGGAATGGGTGTGCGTGTACCTAACACTGGTCAAAAACTTACCGGTGCTCGGCGTCGGGGAGGCGGACTACAAAACGGAAGAGGCGTGTATAAACGCCAATGCGGGTACGAACGACACGTTCTGGTGCGTCACGCGTAACTGGTTAGATAAAGGTCAGCGAAGACCCGTGCGTGCTTTCGTGACCGACTGAACATTGTCAAATGGGATGTCGCTTCGGCCGACTGTTATGCGAGGCGCGATGTCGGAGGAGCCCTGATACCCTGATAAGCTCTACGACGCTGCGAGAGCACTCAGGCACGACGGCGCGCGATCGATGTTTGTGCTCTCTAGCCAATCCCGGCCTCTCGCGAGCCATTAAGTCAAGAATTGCACCCGGTCAGAAGCGGAACAGGCCCCCGAAGGGAGCAAATGGGCGCTTCTGTTGCGGCGGTTGGCTCGGCGTATAGTAACCGGGAGGATCATCCCCTTTCACGATGACGGTGGTTTTCCCCATGCCTTCCGCCGTCACGAGATCATAGAGCGTGGTGGCGTTCGTCAGCGAGAGGCGGACGCAACCGTGGGAGACGGGCGTGCCGAGGCCTGGATGGTCTGAGCCATGGATGCTGTGGCCCCGCGTGGTGAAGAAGATCGCATGCGGCATGCCTGCATTGTCCCATTCCTGAGAGTAGTGCATGACCTCCATGCGGAAGGGCGTGTAGGAACCATCAGGAGTCGAGAAGCCGGTAGCTCCGGTCGAGACCGGCCACCGGTAAAGCGGTTGCCCATCGACCGAGACGGTCATGATCTGGCTCGGCTTGTCGATCTGGATGAGGATATTAGCGAAGGCGGGCGCGCTCGCGGCGCAAGCAAGGCCCGCGACGAGAAAAGCGATGGCGAGAAGCCTAAGGCGCCTCATCCTGCCGATTTCCCTCAATGCGGCGAGAAACGGCCGCCGCATGTCATTAGTTTAATCTCGATTTGGGCGCCGACTAAAGGGCCTATTTGCTCGCTTCGGGTCAAAGCTGACATCAGGGGGCTGATCACCCGCGTCCGCTTGGTGCCAAAAGCAGACATTCTAGGAAAAAACCCACCGGACTGCTCACTTCTTGTAGCCGACAAAATAAACACCGATGATTGCACCCGATGCGTCTTTGATCGGCTCATAGCCACCGATATAGGGCGTCCCAAGAACCGGCGCCTTGCCGTAGTAAGCATTGCCAACCGCAAGGACAAACATGCCAATGACATGCGCTTTTTTTAAGGACCTAAGGACCATGGATTTCATTGGTAGTCCCCGGATTGAGCAGGCGTCGGCCATTGCCTGAAGCACATGGGCATCGCCTGTTGCGGAGTGATCCACTAAAAAGAATGCCGCCGCGCATAAGCGCACAACAGATGCGACGCTAGTTACCTCCCACCGTACGAGATGCCCAATGACCCTGATGCAGGCCATCATACTCGGGATTGTGGAGGGAATTACCGAATTCCTGCCGATTTCCTCGACAGGGCATCTGATCCTGGCTAGCCGACTGCTGGGTCTCTCCCAGACCGAATTCCAAAAGAGCTTCGAAATTGCGATACAGCTCGGTGCGATTGCCTCCGTGATTGTTCTCTATTGGAGGCGGTTCCTGGAACTAGCTGTGGTTAGCAGAGTGCTTGTGGCATTTCTTCCGACCGGTCTAATCGGTCTCGCCCTTTATCGCGTTGTGAAGACCTACCTCTTCGACAGCGATGTTGTGGTGCTGTGGGCGCTTGGGTTAGGCGGCGTGGCACTTATCGTATTTGAGCTGCTGCACCGCGAAGGAGACGACGCCGTCGCAGATGTTTCCTCGATCCCCTACGCAAAAGCATTTTTGATCGGGGTGTTTCAAAGCCTCTCCATGGTGCCAGGCGTATCCAGGGCCGGAGCCACCATCCTCGGCGGACTATTTCTGGGACTAAGCCGCACCACGATAGTGGAGTTTTCGTTCCTTCTCGCCGTACCGACAATGCTTGCCGCCACCGGCTATGACCTGTTTCGGAATGCTTCTTCTTTCGCACCCGAGCAGTTTGGCGTACTCGCCGCGGGTCTCATTGCTTCGTTCGTTGTCGCCCTGCTCAGCATCAAATTCCTGCTAGCATTTGTCCGGACACGCACCTTCATTCCTTTCGGTATCTACCGTATCGTGATCGCTCTTGCGTTCGCATTGGTGATTTATGCGCACGGCTAGGCACCCACTAATTTCTGCTTTGGGTCATGAGCAGACCTTGGGGGCGGATCACGGATGTCGGCTTTATTGCTAGAGCGGACATACAGGGTAGCGAACGCAACGTCCGCTAGTGCCAATAGCGGACATCAATCATCACCTGTTCAGCGCGGTCGTTATAGCCTTGATCAGACTGGTCCAGTTTGGCGAGCCCGTTGAACTCTGCCCGTCTACTTCAATTATTTGATCTCCCGGGCGGCCTTGTGGTTGAACGATATTGGCCTGGCGGCTGCCGACCGCATCGTGAAGGTCCACATTAAGTGTAGGGAATCGTGAACCCGACGCCGGCGATAACCGCAGGAAATTGGCTGGGGGAGCTAAGCCAACTCTCGGAGGTGGCAGGCCCAAGAAATAAGGGCCGCACCCTCGATCAGCAGCAGCGCGCCGAGCGCGAGTGCTGCCATGACCGAGAAACTCAGCAGCAGAAATCCCATCGGCAGCAACAAGCCGAACACGATGGCGGCTATCCCTTCGAGAAGATAGACCCACCAAATCTCCAATTCGTCCGTGTGCAACGCCGCTCTAATCATGACTGTACCCTTCCCTGAGGTTCTTAACGTCCGCCGCCGCAGGCTCAGCCTTCCTTCACGATGATCCGCGCTTGTGTGGCCGGGCGTGTCATCCCGCAGTGCTGCTTGAAGATCAGCGGAGAGGTGGTGACGATCCGATTTGTCAGCGTCACCACACCGGTCATTTTGCGGATAGTATGTTCCGCTACTTCCCGGTCGAGATCCGAGAACACATGTCCCGAAAGAATGACGTGGCCGTCCCGCGCCGCGACGCGGACTTCGTTGTAGCGGATCTTCCACCGAAGAATGCTGCGCGCCCGGGTTACGAGTTCGTCGTCGGATCGCCGCGGCTCCGAGGGAAGCCCGTTCTGTCCGGTCGTCGCCTGAAGCGAAGATTGCATCACAGACCACCCCGTTCCCGTCCTTATTCCAGGTGAGCTTCTTGGACGTTGGGGAAAGGCTAACGGGAAGGAGATGCGCGCTCCAGTATACACCGGCATGGCGCGCCCCACCGAAACGACCGGTGACTCCATACCTTGGTCTAGTTCGCCAATTGGGGCGTGCCCGATCACTCGCAATCGCGAGGGTGGGGTGTTTGTTGGATCTAAAATCTAGGAAGGGTAATTCGCGAGCGCTGTATCGAGGCAGCGGGTCAGTTTCTCGTCGCTGAACGGCTTGCGCAGAAAGCCAACGGCCCCAGCATCAAGCACGTGGTCGCGAACCCGCTCGTCTGGGAAGGCCGTGACAAAGATTACCGGTGTCTGCCGGCCTTCCGCAATCAGACGCTCCAGGAGCTCGACGCCGCTTAGCCCCTTCATTTGAACGTCGAGAATGAGGCAACTCGTCTCGTTCGGGTTTGACTCCAGAAATTCCTCAGCTGAGGAAAACGTGCGCGCCGAGTAGCCAAGCGACCTGACGAGGGCCTTGGTCGAACTCGCGGACAAATTCATCGTCATCGACAATTGAGATCATTGGAGTTTTCGACAATCCTATCTTCCCCGGATTCGGCAAGCGCAATGCGTGTGGCGCTGGCGGACTCGCGTTGGGTTTCGGGTTCTACTAGAAGCGAAGTTGGCGATTCGCGCGGCGGAACGAAAGTGTACTTTGGTCTAGGATGCCGCCGGCCTCGACCGACTGACACCTAAGAGATCGGCCATTCTGACCAGGTCAGCCAACGATCGCGCTTGCATTTTTCTCATGATGTTGCCGCGGTGCATCTTCACCGTGACTTCGCTGATATCGAGCTCGGCGGCAATCTGCTTGTTCAGGAGCCCGGCGGTAACAAAACCGACGACCTCCTTCTCGCGGGCGGTCAGCGAGGCAAATTGCTCCCGCAGAAGGGCGACATGCTTGCCCTCTCTCCGCCTCGCTCGATGCGCATCAATTGCCGAGCGAACAGCGTCAAGCAGCTCCTGATCGCGACAGGGCTTGGTCAGAAACTCAACGGCTCCCGCCTTCATGGCCTGCACGGTCATTGGAATATCGCCATGACCGGTTATGAAGATGATTGGGACGTCGGTTCCCGCCTTCGCCAATTCGCTTTGGAACTCAAGGCCGCTTAGCCCAGGCATTCGGACATCGAGCACGAGGCAGCAAGGGAGATCCGGACGTTCACTCTGTAGGAAGGCGTCCGCCGACTCAAAGAGCTGGACGTGAAGACCAACCGATTCAAATAGGCTCTTCAGCGAGGCGCGGACGGATACGTCGTCGTCGATGACGAACACGACGCAGTCAATGGCGGGTTGCTCCTGTTTCATCGAATCCGCTAGCTCGGGTGGCCAGGCAAGGTGACTTGGAACACTGTTCCCTTCGGAACTGCCTTGGCAACCGTTATGCGTCCGCCGTGTGATTCGACGATTGAGCGGCAGATTGAAAGCCCCATTCCCATTCCTTCTGCTTTCGTCGTGAAGAATGCCTCAAAGATGCGCTTGGCGTCCTCTGGTTCAACGCCCGGTCCCACATCCTCCACGGCGATGAGGGCGCCACCACCATCGTGCTTCTCGGATCGCACACGAACCAGGCGCTCCCCGTGCGGGATGGATGCCATTGCCTCGGCGGCGTTCAGGAACAGATTGAGGATGACCTGTTGCAACTGAATACGATCAGCCAAGACGCTCGGCAGGTCATCAGCCAGCTCGGATCGCATTGCTACTCCATGGCTTTGGAACTGACCCTGCGTCAGTCGCGTCACGTCGCTAATCAGCTCATTGAGATTGAGCATCGTTTTCTCTCGCACGCCTTTCTTCAACATCGCCCGAATGCTCTCGATAATGCCGCCGCCCCGCTCCCCATCATTGACGATGCGTGTCAAGGCTGACCGCACCTCCTCGGTGTTCGGCGGCTCCCTGTTGAGCCATCGCAGTCCCGCATTGGCATTGTTGACCACGGCGGCGAGGGGCTGGTTGATTTCATGCGCAATCGAGGCTGCCAGTTCGCCCATGGTCGTGAAACGCGCAACCCGTGTGTACTCGGCTTGCATCGCGGCGTTGCGGGCCTGATCCGCGACCTCTCGCTCACGTGCTGCGGCGAGCTCTGCCAACATGGCGTTGAAGGCGGTTGCAAGCTGGCCGATTTCGTCGCGCCGCTCCAAATTGATGCGCAGGCCGTAGTCCTTGGTCTCGCGGACATTCTCCGCGAGCTCCTCCAATTGCCGGAGCGGCCGGACGATCTGCCGATAGGTTATCGCGGCGAACAATAGGCTGAGACCCGCGACCAAGCCGTTGAGAAGCAGACTGCCGCGAAGTTTCCCAAGCAGGTTGGCGAGCCGCTTATTGAGCAGTCCATTGAGTTCGGACGTGCTCACAGCCCAGCCGTTATGGATGCGCTGATACGCGGTCGCAAAAGCAGGGAGGAGCGAAGCTGGGTTGCTTTGCCCTCTTAGAACCGCGTTCGCGGTCCCTAGATAGGAATTGACGGCCGAGACCATGGAACTGATCACTGGCGTAATAGTCTGCTTCAGTTGGGCATCGGTATCTCGGCGGTAGGCTGCCTCGGCGTCCCGTTCGATCTCCTCGATGCTTGATCTGATCATTCCGTCGAGGAGAAGCGGACGCACGTGAAAATCATCGTCAGATGGCGAACCGGTCAAGAGTGTTTGCAACTCTCCCATTTGGGAAAGCAAGGCAGGCACTCGCTTCACGACAATGTTTTGAATGTAATAGCTGTCGAGATCCGGATCGAGGGCGAGGTTGGACTCGTCGCCTATCCGTGCCGCTAGGTCGCGGGCGCCCGCGAGCGCCTTACCGGTTAGCGGGCCACTATCATCTCCGGTTCCCGCGGCGATCAGGTCGCGAACCGTGGTCGCAAGATTCTCCGCGAGCGTGGCCGTATGCAGTGAGCCGCCCGTCTTCGCTTCCGCTTTCGCCCTCGCATCCAATGCGGCAATAGCAGAAACTTGCCGCTGCGAAGCTTGCAAGGTGTCAGCAGGCTCGGCGAAAATGACCGCGTAAACTCCGCGCAGGACTTCCAGATATTGAGCGCCAACGAGTTCTTTGCGGACAAACCCAATGGCGATTTGCTTTTCCCTGATCAGGCCGTATGTCGCCAACGCGATGGCGGCAGCGAACATACCGCACAGAAGGAAGAGCTTCGTGCTGGTGCGTAGATCCTTCAAACACGCCCCGATCTAACCCTGACAAGTCAAATAGATGCCGGCAACGGCTGAGAATATTAGCGTGGCTTGAACGCCGCGTCCTCCCTGATCTCGCGGTCTAGGTCGTGTTCATGGAGCAGCGCGTGAAGGGCACGCTTGAGATCTGGGCCAATTCCTTCACGCTGCTACGCGTGCCGAAAGTGTTCCATCTTCGCCGCGATCCATATGAGCGGGCCGACGTTTCTCCAACACCTATTACGACTGGGCGCTGTCGCGAGCCTATATTCGCGAGCCTATATTCTCGTGCCGGCGCAAGCCTATGTCGGGAAATTCCTGGAGACCTTCAAAACGTTTCCCCCGGCAGAAACCGGCGAGCTTCACCGTCGGCGGGCAGATGGAGGCGCTGGAGAAATCGCTTGTCGCGGCTGCAGGGCGAGAACGACTGGCGCCGGCCAACAGTAGGAGCGCGGGCCGGCGCCAATGTCCGCTTTGGGTCATTAGCGGACATACCGACAAGTCCGCGCCATATCCGCTTTACCCCCAATAACGGAAGTTGGGCGGCGCATCCAAGTTTGCATTTGGCTGTCGGTTTATGAGTAGACGCCCTAATGCGTTTTTAGCGTGCGGGTGTTTATAAGGTAGCCACGGGGCTACGCGCTGTTTGGGTGTGCATCAATGCACGAAGACGAGCTGCGGGGCCGAGGTTCTGGCTGACGCCGCATCCTTGCTTTGAATTATATCCTTGCGGCTCGCGCACTTCCTTGGCCGTTACCGAGTTCTCACCCATTGGCTTACGTTCCTTTTCGCGAGCGCGAAATTTTTTCAAGCTGGGCATTGCGTGATTTCTCAACCATCTCAGCCCTAAGCCGAGCCAAATCACCTCTCGGTGAGCGTCGCAAGTCTGTGACCAGTTCAGACGAGCCTGATGGTTTTTTCCTCTCCGCTACTCCCAGCCTCAATACGCTCCCCGGCTTTTCCAACCCACCACTTTTGCGGGGGCCTTTTTTAGAACTCTCCTCCACTCCTTGTCGCAAGTACTGTACTACCCTTAAACACTATTGTTGGAACGTGACTTGCGACACGCCTTCGTTCCCATGTTCGACGGCTAATGCCCTCCGCCTCCCAAGGACTTTGCTTATTGAGACTTCGCTGCCAAATAAGCTTCCCTCGGTCGAACTCCTTTGGCTCTCAATTTCGCGCGACGATTTTCGGTGCGTCTAGCTTTGCGCTGCGCCTCAATCTCATCGCGAGTGGCATCGATTGGTAGAAACCGCCACAGCTTCAACGTTTGGCGTTCGGCGTTGGTGAGGCCAAGGAGCTTCCCTATCTCTTCGCCGGTCTGAGTGCGTTGGTAGATGTCCAGGCCCCAAACATGCCGGACATACATCTCACGATCATCCGAGGACATCCACGGAGCCCACAGATCGATGACGTGGCGCATTTTCTTCTCAGGATCGCTGGCAGCTAGCGAGACGTTCGTAACGAGCAACCAGAGGTCGCCCCAGCCAGAAGTCATCCTCTGGCAAAACATTTCCCCACCGATGTCGAAACAGCCTAATCAGATCGCCATAGCGCAATCGTCGTATCGTTTCCCACTTTGGGGCATGAGCCACCGCAGGGACGACCCGGCGGTGCGGAACCCGGCGTCCTCGTCGGGCCGGTCGAACCGGTCGCCGCCGCGGCGTCGCCCGACCCAGCCGTCACCGTTTCGCTCCTGCGCTCGTTGGCCGCCCCGCGCCGAGACCCTAGGCGACGGCAGGCGGCGGCCGCAGCGATTCAGCAGCCGGCGGCCAGCCGGAGCATCTCGGCCCGGTCGCAGATCTTGGCGCGGGCCCGGCCCTGGGCGGCCCCGCGGTCGGCCTCGGCCCGGGCGATCGCCCTCCACCCGGCCCAGGACACGACCTCCACGTCCCGCTCGGCGAGCAGCTTCAGCACCGCTGCCGGGTCGTCGGTGACCCGCGACGGCGTCGCCTCGGCGTCCTCCAGCAGGGACCGCACGGTCTCGCGGGCGTCGTGCTTGTTGGTGCCGATCACGCCGGTCGGGCCGCGCTTGGCCCACCCGGCGACGTAGGTTCCCGGCACCGGTACGCCGTCGCTGAGCACCCGCCCGGCCGCGTTCGGCACCACCCCGGCCGACTCGTCGAACGGCAGCCCCGGGAGCGGGCGGCCGAGGTAGCCCACCGCGCGCACGACCATCTGCACCGGCAGCTCGGAGATCTCACCGGTGCCCTCGAGCGACCCGTCGGGGCCGAACCGGGTGCGCTCGAGCTGGATCGCGGACACCCGGTCCTCGCCCAGCAACGCGACCGGCCGGCTGAAGAAGCGCAGGTGCACCCGGCGCCGCCGCCCCTCCAGGGGGCGCTGCGCCCAGCCGGCCAGCACGTCGAGGTTGCGCCGGGCGGCGGCCGAGCCGACCAGCTCGGCGCGGCTGACGTCGTCCAGCTCGAGGTCGGCCGGGTCGACGACGACGTCCGCCTCGGACAGGTCACCCAGCTCGCGCAGCTCGCGGGTGGTGAACTTGGCCTGCGCCGGCCCGCGGCGGGCCACCAGGTAGATGTCCTCGACCAGGCTGGCGCGGTAGGCGGCCAGGACGTGGTCGGCCGCGTCGGTGCACGCCAGCTCGGCGGTCGAGCGCCCGAACATCCGGCCCACGTCCAGCGCGACGTTGCCGGCGCCGACCACGGCGACGCTGCGGGCGTCGAGGACGAACCGGTCCGGCGGCAGGTCCGGGTGGCCGCCGTACCAGGCGACCAGCTCGGTCGCGGAGACGCTGCCGGGCAGGTCCTCACCCGGCACGCCGAGGTGCCGGTCGACGGCCGCACCGGTGGCCACCACCACCGCGTCGTAGAGCTGGTGGAGCTCCTCGAAGGACAGGTCCGCGCCCACCTGGACGTTGCCGAGGAACCGGACGGCCGGGTGCTCCAGGAGCGCGCTGAGCGCCTCGGTGATCGACTGGATGCGCGGGTGGTCCGGCGCCACGCCGTACCGGACCAGCCCGAACGGCGCCGGCAGGCCGTCGATGACGTCGACCCGCACGTCCTCGCCGTACCGGGTCAGGGCCTCGGTGGCGTAGACGCCCGCGGGACCTGCTCCGACGACCGCGACGTGCAGCACGTGACTCACCCTCGCAGACCGGACCGGTGGGGAAGCACGGCGGGGCCGCCGTGGTTGTACCAAGCATCAATCCGACCGCTGACCCCGAAGGGGGTGGGATCACCATGCGTGCCACCGACCGCAGGACTGTCGAGCCCGACCTCGACGAGGTCGTCGTCACCGCTGCCGACCCGGTCCGGGCCTACCTCGACGCGATCGGCCGGACCCCGCTGCTCACCGCGGCCGAGGAGGTCGAGATCGCGCGCCGCATCGAGGCCGGCGTGTACGCCGCCGAGCTGCTGCGCCGAGCCGAGACCGACCCGGCCGCCCTGGCCGACCACGACCCCGCCGACCTGGCGCTCGTGGCCGCTGACGGTGCTGCCGCCAAGCAGCACATGCTGCAGGCCAACCTGCGCCTGGTCGTGTCCATCGCCAAGAAGCACAGCCGGCGCGGGCTGCCGCTGCTCGACGTCGTCCAGGAGGGCAACCTCGGGCTGATCCGTGCCGTGGAGAAGTTCGACTGGGCCAAGGGCTACAAGTTCTCGACCTACGCCACCTGGTGGATCCGGCAGGCCATCGGGCGCGGGATGGCCGAGCAGTCTCGGGTGGTGCGGCTGCCGGTGCACGTCCTGGAGGAGCTGGCCAAGGTCGTCCGGGCCGAGCGCGAGCTCGACCAGCGGCTGGGGCGGGACGCCACCGTCGCCGAGCTGGCCGAGTCGACCGGGCTGGCGCCCGACCGGGTCGCCGACCTGCGCCGGGTCAGCCGGGACCCGGTGTCCCTCGACGCGCCCGTCGGCGACGACGGCGAGCTGGTGCTCGGCGACCTGGTGCTCGACGCGACCGTCCCCGCGGCGGCCGACCTGGTCGAGCGGCAGGCCATGAGCGGAGAGCTGGAGCGGCTCGTCGACACCCTTCCCGAGCGGCAGGCGCGCATCGTGCGGCTGCGCTTCGGGCTGCACGACGGCCGGCCGCGCACCCTCGACGAGATCGGCCGGCAGGTCGGCCTGACCCGCGAGCGGGTGCGGCAGCTGGAGAAGGAGGCGCTGGGCCGGCTGCGCGCCCCCGAGCTCTCCGAGCAGCTTCTCGACCTCGCCAGCTGAGCGCGCGCGGCGGGCCGCGAGCACCAGCCCGGCCGACCAGCCGGGCGCCCGGCCGCGCCGCGGCGGCCGGACCGCTGCCGTCGGGTGGCCACTGGCCGCGAGCAGCCACGAGGTCACCGAGTTGGAGTTCCACATCTCCCCGGTGCGCAGCTCGTCGCGGCCCCAGGTGACCGCCGGGACCGTGGGCACCAGCTCGAGCAGCCGCTCCGCCGCCGCAGCGTCGGTGCTCATCAGCACGGGGCTGTCGACCGCCTCGGCGACGTCCGGGATGACGCCGTCCCGCCAGCAGCGCACCTCGTAGCGGAACCACCGCGACCGGCCCAGCCAGGGCAGTCCGACGGGGCCGGTGCAAGCAGCGCCGCGGTCGGCCCGGCCGCCGCTCCACACCGGCGCCATCTCGATCACGTACCGGTCGGCGCCCAGCCGGACCTCCAGCGCCGAGTGGTAGAGCGCGCACGCGTCGCGGCCGTTCGCGCCGGGCCACGACGGCCTCGAACAGCCGTCCGTTCCAGCGCACGCAGTGCGACGCGTCGCCGGCACCGAGCGGCAGCCAGTACAGCTCCACCCGGGCCGGGAGCCCGTGCTCCAGCCGTGTCGCGCGCATCGCCTCCCACCCTCACCCCCGGGGCCGCAGGCGACCAGGGGCGAAGGTCACGACCGGCGAGCCGGCGGCAGCGCGGCCAGAGCGGCCTCGACGACGACGGCGTTCGCCCAGCCGTCCCGCGCGCCGGCAGGGCCGGTCCCGCCAGCCCCGGTCCCGCTCCGCGATCCGCAGCGACCGCAGCCAGGCCACCGCCTGCGCGAGGTAGGCGGCGTCGAACCGGGTCAGCCAGTCGCTCGGCGGGTAGGCCGCGGCCCGCTCGCCGACCGCGCGGGTCACGGTGCCGGGGGCACCTGTCCGCAGCACGCCGGTCGACCCCACCAGCTCGGCGCCGACGTCGTAGGTCAGCCCGGGGCCGCTGCCGAGGTCCGAGACCGACAGCGCCCCCGACGCCGTCCGCATCGTCAGGCGCAGAGCGACCGCGCTGCCGGCGTCCACCAGGTCGCAGCGCACGTCGGTCACCTCACCGAGCAGCCACCGCGTCACGTCGATGTCGTGGGTCGCCGACGACGTCAGCAGCGTCTCGGCAGTGGGCGGCACCGCACCGGACGGGTTGTGGTGCCGCTGGGTCAGCACCATCGGCTCCCCCACCTCACCTGCCTGCAGGGCCTGGCGCAGGGCGCGGTAGTCCGGGTCGAACCGGCGCATGAACCCGACGTGCACCAACCGCCGGCCGAGCCCCTGCTCCCGCCGGACGATCTCGGCTGCGTCCTGCGCCGACGTGGTCATCGGCTTCTCGCAGAGCACCGGGAGCCCCCGGTCGAGGCAGGCCAGCACCAGCGCCGCGTGCGAGGAGTCGGACGACGCCACGAGCACGGCGTCGACGTCGGCGCGGGCGATGCAGCCGAGCGGGTCGTCGTACGCAGGCACGCCGGGCAGCGACCCCGCCGCCGCCGCCAACGCGTCCGCCGAGACGTCGGCCAGCGCGCCGACGACCACCCACGGGGCCAGCCGCGACAGCACCTCCAGGTGCCCCCGACCCATCACGCCGAGGCCGAGCACCGCGACCCGCACCGGGTCCCGCACGGCCGTCACCCTGCCGGGTCCACGACGACGACCTGCACCGAGCGGTACCGCGCGGGAGCCGTGTCGAGCACCGCCCGCTTCGGGTCCGGCACGTCCAGCAGCGGCCCGACCACCAGCGGTCGCAGCGGCGCGAGCCGGGGGTCGGCCAGCACGGCGTCGACCGAGCGCCGGTCACCGCCGGTCACGACGGCGTCGAGGGTCCCGGCGACGGGCAGCAGCAGGGTCGCGGCGACGTCGGAGGCAGCTGCCAGCGCCACCCGCACCTGCCCCTCGCGGCGGCGCGCGAAGCGCTGCTGCGACCAGCCGCCCGCGGCGCTGCGCCCGTGCACCTGCCGGGAGCCGACCTTCGAGCTGACCAGGCGGGTGCCGTCGAAGATGCCGACGGCGTGCCCACCGAGCCGGACCAGCAGCACGCCCACCCGGCGCGGCCGCAGCACGTGGGCGGCCAGCCCGCCGTCCGGAGCGTCCGGCAGCACGTCGAGCGGCGGGAACGCCACCTGCAGGCGGGCCAGTGCGCCGTCCGCGGCGGTCACCACCACCTCGTCGTCGGCGACCGCCGTCGACAGCGCCCCGTGCCGCCCGGCGAAGCGCTCCAGCCAGCCCGCCAGCCGGTCGGCAGCCACCTCGACCCGGCGACCGCCGGCCACCTCGCGCGCTGCCACGCGGCCCATGCTCCCCTAACCTCGGGTCGACGCGAGGAGGCGCCGTGGACGTCAGGCAGCTCCGGCTGGTCGTGACCGTGGACGACTTCGACGCCGCGCTGGGGTTCTACCGGGACCAGCTCGGCCTGGCCGAGGAGGCGGCGTTCACCGGACCGGGCACCCGGGTGTCGATCCTGGCCGCGGGTCGCGCCACCCTCGAGATCGCGGACCGCGGTCATGCCGCCTTCGTCGACGAGGTCGAGGTCGGACGGCGGGTGGCCGGCCCCGTCCGGGTCGCCTTCGAGGTCGAGGACTCCGCGGTGACGACCGACCGGCTGGTCCGGGCGGGGGCGCAGCTCGTGGCGCCGCCGACCGTGACTCCGTGGCAGTCGCTCAACGCTCGGCTCGACGGGCCCGGCGACCTGCACCTGACGGTCTTCGCCGATGCCCGCGAGCCGGCCCGCCGGTCCGAGGCCGAGATCATGGTCGGCCGGGTCGGCGCCGTCGAGCGCATCGACGCGCCCGTGCTGCTCGTCGAGCCGGACCCGCAGTGGCCGGCCACCGCAGCCCGCCTGGTCGACGACATCGAGCGCGTCCTCGGCGACGGCGCGCTGCTGGTCGAGCACGCCGGCTCGACCTCCGTGCCGGGTCTGGCCGCCAAGCCGCTGATCGACCTGGTGCTCGCCGTGCGCGACCCGACCGACGAGGCGGCGTACGTCCCCGCCCTGGAGGAGCTCGGCTACCAGCTGCGGGTCCGGGAGCCCGACTGGCACCAGCACCGGCTGCTCAGGCTGACCGACCCGGTCGTGAACCTGCACGTGTTCGAGCTCGGGTCGGTCGAGATCGACCGGATGCTCGTCTTCCGCGACCACCTGCGGACCGACCCCGACGACCGCGCGCTCTACGAGCGCACCAAGCGCGGCCTGGCCCGGCAGACCTGGGAGTTCGTCCAGCAGTACGCCGACGCCAAGTCCGGCGTCGTCGAGCAGATCCTGGCCCGCGCGGTACGCCGTGGCGAGCGGCCGCTGGTCGCCGGCTCGGTCCGCCTGCCGGCGGGCTCGCCCCTCGCGGCAGCGGCCGGCGGGCTGGCTCGCGAGCTCGGCGTCCCGCTGCTGTCGGCGGCCGCCGTCGCGGAGGCGGCGCGGGCCGCCGGCGACGCGCTCACGCCGGCCGCCGCGGCCGCGGTCACCCTCTCGATGGCGGCCGCCGCGCCGGCAGCCGTGGTCGTCGGCGCCACGGACCGGGCGCTGCTCGTCCTGCCCGACCGCGAGATCCCGCTGCCGGACCTCCCGGTCGGCGACCCACCGGACGTGGCGCGGCTGGCGCGGGCGGTCCGCCAGCTGGCCCGGACCGCAGACCGCTAGGTAGCAGCTGGGGCTCGGCGGTGCCGGCGAGGCGGTCGCCGGTCCGGTCGAGGTGGGTGGCGACCAGGACTGCGGGCGGGACCGCGACGAGCACGACGAGCCACGGGAGCGGCAGCCCGACCGGCACCAGCGCGGCGGCCGCCAGGGTCGCTGCGACGGCCAGCAGGATCGGGACCGCGCTGGCCCGGTAGCCCTCCCCCAGCGGCGCGTGCAGGACCCACACCATCACCAGGTAGACCGCGACCGGGACCGCGACCGCCAGCGCGACCAGGCCGTCCGGCGCCGCGAGGTGGTGGGTCACCGCCTCCACCGTCACCTCGAGCCCGGCGCCGAGGGCAGCGAGCGAGGCGAAGACGGCGTAGTGGCCGTAGCCCCAGCGGAAGCCGAGCTCGCGCCGTCGTTCGAGCCCCGGGCCGGCCTCCTTCAGGAAGTACAGCCACCACAGGGCGAACAGCAGCACCAGCCCACCGCCACCGATGACCAGCAGGTCCGGGTCCCACCCGGTGTCCTCGACCACCACCTGCAGCGCGACGTTCGAGGCGAGCACGCACTCCCCGAGCACGATGATGGTGAACAGGCCGTAGCGCTCGGCGATGTGGTGCGGATGCCATGGCGTCATCCCGGCCCGCTCGGCCCACAGCGGCACCAGGAGCTCGGCGGCGGCGAGCAGGAAGAAGCAGCCGAAGGCGACCTGTTCCGGCAGCAGCAGCCGCAGCACCCAGCCGACCTGCACCAGCGCGATGCCGATGACGAACCGGATCGCGGTGTTCCGGTGCTCGGGGTCGCTGCGGGCGGCCCGCGCCCACTGCACCAGCATGGCCAGCCGCATGATGACGTAGCCGATGGTCCCCGTGACGAAGTTGCCCTCGGTGAAGGCGGCGTGCACACCGGCTGCGAACACCAGCACACCGGCCATCTGCACGAGCGTGAGCAGCCGGTACGGCACGTCGTCGGTGTCGTACGCCGAGGCGAACCAGCTGAAGTTCATCCAGGCCCACCAGATCCCGAAGAACACCGTCAGGTAGCCGACCAGCGAGTGGCCCACCTCGTCGCGGGCGATGCCGTGGGCCAGCTCGGCGGCCACCTGGGCGACCGCCACCACGAAGGTGAGGTCGAACAGCAGCTCCAGCGGGGTGGCGACCCGGTGCTGCTCGTCGATCGGACGGCCCCGCATCGGCGTCCGCAGCGGAAGGGCCGGTAACCGGGGCGCGGTGGTCATGCCCGGGCAGGCTAGTCATGACCGGTCGGTGCCGTCAATGTGTAGGCCTTGACTTCCTCACTATCAAGGCCATAACCTTGTCTGATGTTCGTGCTGACGGTCGACCAGCGGCACAGCCGCCGGACGAGTGACCGGGTGGAAGCCCTGCTGCGCGACCTCGCCGACCGCTCCGGCGACCTGGAGCGCCGGTTCGAGCGCACCGCAGGCGACGAGGTGCAGGCCGTGGTGTCCCGGCCGGAGGTGGTCGCCGACCTGGTCCTCGGGCTGGTGCGGGACCGGGTCTGGAGCGTGGGTGTCGGCATCGGCCCGGTCGACGAACCGTTGCCGGCCAGCACCCGCGCCGGCTCCGGAGAGGCGTTCAGCCGGGCCCGCGCCGCGGTGACCGCCGCCAAGTCGCGGACCACCGGGCTGGCCGTCGTCGGCGGTCACCCCCCCGCCGACCGCCGCGCGCAGACCGCGCTGGACCTCGTCGCCGCGTTGCTGCAGCGCCGTACCGCACCCGGCCAGGAGGCGGCGGCCCTCGCCCACCAAGGCCTCACCCAGCGGGAGGTTGCCAGCCTGCTGCGGGTCACCAAGCAGGCCGTGTCGCAGCGACTGCAGGCCGCCGACTGGCATCTCGAGGTGCCCGGCCGCGAGCTGGCGGCGTACCTTTTGTCCGCCGCTGATGGCACAGTGTCCGCACCGTGACCGTTCTCGCGCTCGTCCTGCTCCTGATGGCCGCGGCCGCGCCGCTGCTCCACGCGCCGCTGCGCAGGCTCGTCGCCGACCCGGTGCTGCCGGTCGCCATCTGCTCCGCGGTGCTGCTCGGCGCCGCGGCAGCCGTCGCGGCGGCCGCTGACGACGTCCAGGGCTGGGAGCGCGCGACCGCCGCGGTCCTGGGCGTGCTCGCCGCGGTGACGGCCGGCAGCCACGTCGTCCGCGCCGTCTTCCGCCTCACCCGGCGCGAGGTCTGGCCGGCGCGAGCGGCCCGGGCCGGCGACCTGCTCGTCGAACCGGCCGACCCCGGCGACCCGGCTGCGGCGGTGCCCGCGGTGCCCGCTGCCCCCGGTCCCGCCGGTCGCGGCCGAGCCGCCGCACGAGGCGCCGCTGCAGCTGGAAGGTGCCGGCTCGGTGCTCCGCGGCGGCCAGTGGATCGGCTACCTGGAGCGCGGCGCCGTGGCGGCCACCCTGCTCGCGTCCTTCCCGGAGGGGCTGGCCCTCGTGCTGGCGGTCAAGGGCGTCGGGCGCTACCCCGAGCTGCGCGACGCCGGCAGCAGCGGCCGCAACGCCGACGCGCCGGAGGAGTTCATCATCGGCACCCTTGCCAGCCTGCTCTGGGCCGCCGCGGCCGCCGGCACCGCAGCGCTGCTGCGCTGACCCGGCCGACCCGACTGGCCCGCGGCAGGCCGCGGGATACCGCGATCCGGCGGTACCTCGGTGGTCCTCTACGGTTGGCCCCATGCGCATCCTCATGATCGGTGGCACCCGGTTCATCGGCCGGCACGTGGTTCTCGCGGCGCTGGCCGCCGGGCACGAGGTCAGCCTCTTCCACCGCGGCCGCACCGGCCCCGAGCTGTTCCCGGAGCTGGACCACCGGCTCGGCGACCGCGACACCGACCTGTCAGCGCTGGCCGACGGCGAGTGGGACGCGACGGTCGACATGTGTGCGTACTTCCCCCGGCAGGTCCAGTCGCTGGCCGACGCCCTCGGCACCCGCGGGGGTCATCACCTGCTGGTGTCCAGCGTCTCGGCGTACGCGCCGCCCGACGGCCCCGGCTTCACCGAGGACGCACCCCTCGCCGAGCTCGACGACCCCACCGTGGAGGAGGTCACCAACGAGACGTACGGCGGGCTGAAGGTGCTCTGCGAGCGGGCCGCCGTCGACCGGCACGGGCCGGGCACGTTGCTCGTGCGGCCCACCTACGTCGTCGGCCCGGACGACTACACCTGGCGCTTCCCCTGGTGGGTGGCCCGGCTGGCCCAGGGCGGCGAGGTGCTCGCACCGGGGCCGGCGGACGCGCCGGCACAGGTGATCGACGTCCGCGACATGGCGGCCTGGATGGTGTCGCTGCTCGAGCAGGACGCTGCCGGCGCCTTCCACGCCGTGAGTCCGCAGCCCGTCTTCACCTGGCAGCAGGAGCTCGAGGCGATCGCCGACGCCGTCGCGCCCGACGGCACGACGCTGACCTGGGTCGACGAGTCGTTCGTCCGGGACGCGGGACTGCCAGAGGGCACCTTCCCGCTGTGGGGTGGCGACGACCCCGACCGCTGGATGAGCGCCGCCGACCCGGCCAAGGCCTACGGCACCGGCCTGTCGCCACGGCCGCTCGCGGACACGGTCACCGACACGCTGGCCTGGACGCGCACCGCGGAGCCGCCCGCCGGCACCGGGCTGGCACCCGAGCGGGAGCGCGACCTGCTGGCTGCCTGGCACGCTCGCGAGGTCAGCCGCTGACGTCGTCGGGCCGCAGCGACTTGCGCATCCGGACCGCCGTCACCTGGAAGCCCATCTGCTCGTAGAGCGACTGCGCCGCGACGTTCCCGCCGAACACGTTCAGCCCCACCGCGACGACGCCCTGCTCGCCGCACCACCGCTCGGCGGCCAGCATGATCGCCCGTCCGTAGCCGCGACGCCGCAGGTCCTCGCGCACCGAGAAGTCGTAGCCGAACGCATGAAGGCCGTCCGACTTCTGCTCGAGGTGCAGCCACAGCATGCCGACCTCCTCGTCGCCGTCGAAGGCCGAGAAGAAGTGGTGCCCCGGCGAGGCCAGCCCGTCCGGGAGCAGCCGGGCGAAGTCGCTCGCGGCCTGCTCGCGCGCCTCCACCTCGGGCAGCGAGCCGGAGTCGATGAAGCTCTGCGCGTAGTGGACCTCGGCGGCGGCCCGGTAGGGCCCGAACTGCTCGTCGGTCATCGGTGCCAGGCGCACGGTCTCGGCCATCCCACGGACCCTAGCGATCTGCCCCCGACCCGTCAGCCCGCGGTGTACATCACGATGCCGAGGCACATCTCGTCCGACGTGCCCTCCCCCCAGGTGACGTAGCGGGGCTGCTCGTCCGCGAGCTCCGGCAGCTGCGTGCGCAGCGACGCGTCGTGCGTGCAGGTGACCCGCAAGGTGTCGCCGGCCCGCACCCGGGCCGGGCCGCCGCAGCGAGGTCGCCTGCTGGTTGTCGAAGTCCCAGACCGGCCGGTCGAGCAGCACCCGCTCTCGCGCCCGGCCAGGGTCCAGCGTCACCCGGATCGACCGGCCGAGCAGGTGCATGTGACCCGCGACGGCCCGCACCGTCATGTCCTCGCGGGCCTGCCGGTCGCAGTGCTGGGTGGCGCCCGCGCGCGGGCGCACCAGGTTGCCGCCGCACAGCAGCTGGAGCCCCGAGACGGTGCGGCCGGCGTCTGTCCCGAACCGGGAGACCAGGTCGTTGACCGCGAGCGACCGGTCGCAGAGCTCCCCGGTCTGACCGGCCGGGCACGGCAGCTCGACCGGGGCGACGAGCAGCATGGTCTGCAGCGGCCTGAGGTCGGCGCCGGGGCGGGCCAGCCGCAGCCGCACCGCGGTCTGGTCCGGCGCCGTGCCGGCCCGCAGGTTGTAGTGGACCTGGAGCACCACCCGGCTGCCCCGCTCGAGCAGCTTGCCGGTGCCACGGCCGAAGACCGACTCGCCACCGCCCGGTGCCCAGGCCGCGAGCCAGGGCGCCGAGTCGAGGGCACTGACGGCGGTCGTCGTGCGGTTCGGGAGCGCCGTGCCGCCGAAACAGGTCCAGCCGCGGCCGGGCGTCTGCGCGTCGTACGCCTCGGCCTCGGGGACCTCCGCCGGGGCGACCGTGAAGAGGATCGCGTGGTGCACGACGGCGGCGTTGCCGGGCAGCACGTCCGCGCCGGTGACGAACCGGTCGGCGGCGACGTGCGGGTCGATGAGGAAGCAGTGGTAGTCGTCGTGCCCGCCGGACGGGGCCGCCGGGGTGTACGGGCCGCCCGGCACCTGGAGGGTCCGGAACGTCTCGCCGGCCCGCAGCCGGACGGCCGGCGCCGTCGCCGCGGCCGGCACGGTCTGCGCCGAAGCACCGGATGGCGGCGCACTGCGTGGACGGCCGTGCGGCGGCCCGGCCGGCGGCGGTCGAGCCGGTGCGCTGGTCCGCGGCCGAGCAACCCGCCAGCGCGAGGACGGCGAGCGCCCCGGCGGCTGCGACCCGGGAGACGACCACCCGACGAGCGTAGGCGCAGCGGCCGCGCCACGCGCGCTTGCCGGCGGTGCGGCTGGGTAGGACCCCCCAGTCCGGTAACCCCCTGCAGGAGGCCGCCATGAGCACCCCGACCACCAACTCCGCCACCGGAAGCGCCGAAGCCGGCGCCCGGCGCGCAGCCAACAGCGAGGCACTGGACAAGGCGGCCCGGGTCGGGTTCGTCGCCAAGGGCGTGGTCTACGCACTGATCGGCGTCCTCACGTTCCAGGTCGCGTTCGGCTCGAACCAGCGCACCGACCAGAAGGGGGCCCTGCAGACCATCGCCGACAAGCCGGGCGGCAGCTTCGTGCTCTGGCTGATGGTCCTCGGCTTCGTCGCCTACGCGGTGTGGCGCTTCAGCGAGGCCGCCTGGGGTCGCCGAAACGAGACGGACGAGAAGAAGCGCACCCTCAAGCGCATCGGCTCGGCCGTGAACGGCCTCATCTACCTGTTCTTCGGCGTCCTGGCGTTCCGCACCGTGACGGGCTCGTCGTCCTCCGGCAGCAGCGGCGCCGACGTGACCGCCAAGGTGCTCGAGTGGCCGGGCGGCCAGGCTCTCGTCGTGCTCGCCGGGCTCGTGATCATGGCGGTCGCCGTCGGCCTCACCTGGCGCGGCCTCAAGACCGACTTCGAGAAGCACCTGAACACCGCGTCGATGAGCCACACCACCTTCACCGTCGTCCGGCGGCTGGGTCAGGTCGGCTACATCGCCCGCGGGGCGGTCTTCTTCCTGATCGGCATCCTCGTGGTCAAGGCCGCCATGGACCACCAGCCGGGCAAGGCCCAGGGCTTCGACGTGGCGCTCAAGACGCTCGCCGGAGCACCGTTCGGCCAGGTGCTGCTCGTGCTGGCCGCTCTCGGGCTGATCTGCTTCGGCGCGTACTCCGTGGCCGAGGCGCGCTACCGCCGGCTCTGAGCGCCGGCAGCGCACATCGGGGTCGGTCCGCTTTGCTACGCAACGGATACCCGCGCGGGCCGATCCCCGCCCGATCAGGTATCCGATCCCGCGAAACGAGCGGCCCAGGCCCGCTTGCGCGCAACGGATACTACCCGGGCCGATCCCCGCCCGGCCAGGTATCCGATCCCGCGGAAACGAGCGGCCCAGCGGCGGCGCAACATCCTCGGCCCGGCCTCTTCGCGGCGATGCGCTACCGCCGCTCTGCGCGCCAGCGCCGCACAGCGGAACCGCGCTACTGCCTGCTCTGAGCGCCGGCGCCGATCGCGTAGAACGCGACCGCCGCGGCAGCAGCCACGTTGAGGGAGTCGACGCCGGCTGCCATCGGGATGCGCACCGTCAGGTCCGCGGCGGCCAGCGCCGCCGCGGACAGCCCCGGCCCCTCGGCGCCGAGCAGCAGGGCGGCCCGGTCGGTGACCTCGGGCGTCAGGTCGGCCAGCGACGTCGCCTGCCGGTCCGGCGTGAGGGCGAGCAGGGTGAACCCCAGGTCGCGCACGTCGGCCAGGGCCGCCGGCCACGGCGCCAGCCGGGCCCACGGCACCGCGAACACCGCGCCCATCGAGACCTTGACCGAGCGCCGGTAGAGCGGGTCGGCGCAGCGCGGGTCGAGCAGCACCGCGTCGACCCCCAGGCCGGCGGCGCACCGGAGGATCGAGCCGATGTTGGTGTGGTTGTTGACCTCCTCCAGGACGACGACCCGCTGCGCCGCGGCGGCCAGCTCGAGCGCGTCCGGCAGCGGCTTGCGCTCCATCGCGGCCAGCGCACCGCGGTGCACGGAGTAGCCGGTCACCTGCTCGAGCACCGCAAGGTCGGCGAGGTAGACCGGGGCGTCGACGGCCTCGACCACGTCCGTCAGCGCCGGCAGCCACTTCTCCTCGAGCAGCATCGACCGCATGGCGTATCCCGCGTCGAGGGCTCGCCGGATGACCTTCTCGCCCTCGGCGATGAACAACCCCTCGGCCGGCTCCCGGCGGGTGCGCAGCGCCATGTCGGTCAGCCCGACGTAGTCGCGCAGCGCAGGGTCGTCGGCGGCCAGCACCCGGCGTACGGAGCTCATCGGAGCCGCCTCAGCTCGCGACGATCTGCACGATCGCGACCACGCCGACCACGACGACCAGTCCGCGCAGCACCGGCTGTGGCACCCGCCGGCCGATGACGGCACCGAGCTGGCCGCCGATCACGGACCCGACCGCGATCAGCCCGGCGGCGGCCCAGGCGACGTCGTGCACCGCGATGAAGATCGCCGCGGCGACCAGGTTGACGAGCCCGGCGAGCACGTTCTTCGCGGCGTTGATCCGCTGGAGGTGCTCGTCGAGCAGCAGGCCCATGATGGCGATGAGCAGCACACCCTGGGCGGCGCCGAAGTAGCCGCCGTAGATCCCGGCGCCGAGGACCCCGGCGTACAGCAGCGGGCCGCCGTGCGGGTGCGGCCGGTGACCACCGGCGGCGAGCAACCGGGAGACCCGGGGCTGGACGACGACGAGGACGCAGGCCAGGCCGATCAGCGCCGGCACGATCGCCTGGAACGCTGCCGCGGGCAGCACCAGCAGGGCCACCGCCCCGATCACCGAGCCGATGACCGACGCGCTGCCGAGCCGCCACAGCCGCCGGCCCTGGTTGGCGAGCTCGGCGCGGTAGCCGACGGCGCCGCTCGCCGACCCCGGCACGAGCCCGACGGTGTTGGTCACGTTGGCCAGCACCGGCGGGTAGCCCACGGCCAGCAGCACGGGGAAGGTGATCAGGGTCCCGGAGCCCACGATCGTGTTGATCGTGCCGGCGGCCAGCCCGGCGAGGGCCACCAGCACCGCCTCCCAGCCGGTCACGGCCGCGACGCCGGCGGGCAGGCGATGCTCACCGGGCGACCCTACGGGAGGGCGCCGGTCAAGCCGCGACCCGCGGGCGCCGACGTACCAAGGGTGACCCGCCCGCGCCGTCTGGCCCTGCTGGTGGCCGGCGTCGTCCTGCTCGCCGGGCTGCCGGCAGGTGCCGCGCGGGCCGGGCTGTCCGGCGTCCGGACCGAGTCCGCCGCCGACGCGCAGGCGGCTGCCGAGCAGGCGGCGGCGAAGGTCGAGGCCCTGCAGCCCCGGGTGCAGCGGGCCCTGCACGCCTATGACGTCGCGCTGACCGACCTCGCGAGCGGCGTGACCCGCAGCATCAGCGCCGAGCAGGCGGCCGACACGGCCGCTGCGCTCTCCGCGGCGGACCAGCGGTCGGCGAACACCCGGGTCCGCGCGCTGTACATGGCTGGCGGCAGCACGGCGTTGATCGCCAGCGTGCTCGGGGCCAGCGACGCCTCCGACGCCCTCCGCCGGGTCGCCTACGTGCAGCGGCTGGTGCAGAGCGGCCAGGCGGTGTCCGGTTCCAGCGCCGACCGCGCCGCGACGCTGCAGGACCGCGCGGGTGCCCTGCAGCGGGCTGCCGAGGCGAGCACCACCACCGCGGCCGACGTGCAGCGCCGCTACGACGAGCTCGCTGCCGCGCTGGCGGCGGCCACCGGCACGCTGGCCCGGCTCAGCCAGCGGGCCCGCGGTCTCGCGGCGGCCGAGGCTGCCGCCGCGAAGGTGGCAGCGCTGAACGCCGCGGTCGCGGCCTCCGGCCAGGCCCGGGTCAGCACCGCCCGAGCCAGCTCGTCGATGCCGGCCGAGTACCGCCGGCTCTACGGGGCCGCCGCCACGACCTGTCCCGGCATGTCCTGGACGCTGCTCGCCGCGATCGGCCAGGTCGAGTCAGGGCACGGCGCCAACACCTCGTCGTCGTACGCCGGGGCGCAGGGGCCGATGCAGTTCATGCCGTCGACCTTCGCGTCGTACGGCGTCGACGGCGACCACGACGGCGACACCGACATCCAGGACCCCGCTGACGCGATCTTCAGCGCGGCCCACTACCTGTGCGCCAACGGAGCCGGCCGTGGCGAGGAGTCGACCGCCCGCGCGGTGTGGCACTACAACCACGCCGACTGGTACGTCGCGCTGGTGCTCAAGCTGGCCGGGCAGTACGCCGCGCAGCCGGCCGGCTGACCGGCGTACCGGCATATACCTGCCGACCGGTCGGACCTGCCGGACCCGCTTGGCCCGCCGGTCAGACCGGGGTGATGCCCGGCGCGGCGGCGGCGGCTCCGGGTCGCTGTTGATGCCGCCGAGCATGCCGCCGATCCCCTTGAGGGCCTCGCCGAGCTCGCTGGGCACGATCCACACCTTGTTGGCGTCGCCGCGGGCGATCTGCGGGAGCACCTGCAGGTACTGGTAGGCCAGCAGCTTCTGGTCGGGGTTGCCGGCGTGGATCGCGTCGAAGACCTTCTGGATGGCCTGCGCCTCGCCGTCGGCGCGCAGCACCGCGGCCTGGGCGTCACCCTCGGCCTTGAGGATCGCGCCGGCCCGCTCGCCCTCGGCGGTGAGGATCTGCGACTGCTTGAACCCTTCGGCGGTGAGGATCGCGGCTCGCTTGTCGCGGTCGGCCCGCATCTGCTTCTCCATCGAGTCCTGGATGGAGGTGGGCGGGTCGATCGCCTTGATCTCGACCCGGTTGACGCGGATGCCCCACTTGCCGGTCGCCTCGTCGAGCACTCCGCGGAGCTGGTCGTTGATGTGGTCGCGGGAGGTGAGCGCCTGCTCGAGCTGCAGGTTGCCGACGACGTTGCGCAGGGTGGTGACGGTCAGCTGCTCGACGCCCTGGATGTAGTTGGCGATCTCGTAGGTCGCGGCCTTGGCGTCGGTGATCTGGAAGTAGAGGACGGTGTCGATGCCGACGACCAGGTTGTCGGCCGTGATGACCGGCTGCGGCGGGAAGGAGACGACCTGCTCGCGCAGGTCGATGAGCGGGCGGAGCCGGTCGACGAAGGGCACCAGCACGGCCAGGCCGGCGTCGAGGGTCTTGCTGTAGCGACCGAGCCGCTCCACGATGCCGGCCCGGGCCTGCGGCACGATCCGCACGGTCCGGGACAGGGCGATGAGCACCAGGATCGCGACCGCGACGACAACGCCGAGGGCGATGGACTGTCCCATTCAGATCTCCGATTCGTAGACGAGGGCGGTGGCGCCGTCGATCTGCACGACCTGGACGTGACAGCCGGCCTCGATGGTGTGGTACGGGTCGTAGGAGCGGGCCGACCAGATCTCGCCCTTGAGCTTGATCCGGCCGCCCTCGCCGTCGACCGGCTCGATCACGACCCCGTGCTCCCCCACGAGGGCGGCGACGCCGGTGCGCAGGGCCTGCGGGGTGCGCAGGTGGCGCAGTGCCATCGGCCGTACGACGGCCAGCATCGCGACCGCGACCAGCACGGCGACCAGGACCTGGACGACGACCACGTTCGTCACCCCGGCGGTGATGGCACCTGCCACCGCGCCCGCCGCGAGCATCGCGAAGACCAGGTCGAGCGTCGTCACCTCGATGATGCCGAAGACGACCGCGAGCCCGAGCCAGGCAACCCAGTCGTAGTCCCCGAAAGCATCCACGCGGCCATCCTAGGGAGAGCCAAGGTCCGTCACCCGTGTCAACGCGCGCCGGAGCCGCGCCGTTCCAGGTGGCTCGGTCAGACCGGCTGGTCAGACCGCGCGGGCCGCCCACCGCTCGCCGGACCGGCCCAGCTCCAGCGCGAGGCCGAACGTCTCGGCGAGGGCGGCCGCCGTCAGCGTGCTCGCGATCGGCCCGGCGGCGACGACCTTGCCCTCGCGCATCAGCAGCACGTGGGTGAAGCCGGGCGGGATCTCCTCGACGTGGTGGGTGACCAGGACCAGCGCGGGAGCGTCCTCGTCGGCGGCGATCCGGCCCAGCCGGCGCACCAGGTCCTCGCGACCGCCGAGGTCGAGCCCGGCGGCGGGCTCGTCGAGCAGCATCAGCTCGGGGTCGGTCATCAACGCCCGGGCGATCTGCACCCGCTTCCGCTCGCCCTCGGACAGCGTCCCGAACCGCCGCTCGGCCAGCTGCGCCACACCCAGCGCGGCCAGCAGCTCGTCGGCCCGCGCGGCGTCCATCTGCTCGTAGGCCTCCCGCCAGCGCCCCACCACGGCGTACGACGCGGTGAGCACGACGTCACGCACCGTCTCCCGCGCCGGCAGCCGCTCGGCCAGCGCCGCGCTGGAGAGCCCGATCCGGGGCCGCAGCTCGAAGACGTCCACGGCTCCGAGGGTCTCGCCGAGCACGGCCGCCGTGCCGCGGCTCGGGTGCAGGTTGGCCGACGCCAGCTGCAGCAGCGTGGTCTTGCCGGCACCGTTGGGCCCGAGCACCACCCAGCGCTCCCCCTCGGCGACGTCCCAGTCCAGCCGGTCGATCAGGGTGGCGCCATCGCGCAGGACGCTCACCTGCTCGAAGTGCAGCACGTCGGACATGCGTAGCAACCTATCCAGCGGCGCGCCGCCTACCCTGACCGGCGTGCGAGAGCTCTCGACCGCCGGGCGGCTCGCCGCGTGGGGCAGCGCGGCCCTCAACGGCAGCGTCAGCCCGGACGACGCGGCCGACGAGATCTGCGGCCGCGCACGACACCGGTCACCGCGTGCTGGGCCTGCCCGACGAGCCGACGGCGGTGAACCTGCCCTACGCGCTCGTCCGGCTGCGCGCGCTCGGCGCCATCGGACTGCGCCTCGTCCTCCCCCGGCCGGGAGACGCGGCCGGCCTGCCCGGCCCGCCGGCGTTCAACGAGCGCGCCGTCGCCCGCGGCGAGGCGGTGCTGACCGTGGGCGGGACACCGCTCGGCCTGCTCGACGAGACCCGCAGCACCTGGACGTCGCACCCCGTCGCCCTCGACCGGCGTACGCCGGTCACCTTGACCGACGCCGGGCGCGCCCTCACCGCGATGACCCGGGACTCCGTCGAGGTCCTCACCCGGCTCGACGTCGCGCGCTGGGAGCCGGCGGCGGCCGACGTCCTCGCCGCCCGGTCCCGCTCGATGCGCCCGGCACTGCCGCTCTCGGTCGACCCGATGGCGCACATGGTGCTCGAGCAGGCGCTGCGGATCACCGCGATCGTCGAGCTGGCCCGGGCCGGCGACGGCGCGGCCGTCAGCGCCGGCGAGATGGCCGCCCGGGCTCGGGTGCTCACCGAGCTGGACACCGCCGCCCGGCGCGCGATCGAGGCCGCCTGCAGCCCGCCGGTCACCTGAGACGACCACGTTGGGTAGGCGCCGGCAGGCGGCAACAGGCTCCGGGACCTGTTGTCGCCGGCCAGCGCCTGTTGCCGCCGCGCTGCCGCCGCGCAGCCCGCAGCCCGCCGCGGCGCCTGGCCCCGCACCGGTCAGAGCAGCGTGCGGTACAGGTCCAGGGTCCGGGTGGCGATCGCCGCCCAGGAGAACGACTCGACCGCCCGCCGTCGGCCGGCCACCCCCATCTGCCGGGCCTGCTCCGGCTCGGCCAGCACCTTCGACAGCGCGGCCGCGAGGTCCGCCTCGAACCGGGACGGGTCCAGCGGCGTGCCGCTGCCGTCAGCCACCTGCTCGATCGGCACCAGCAGACCGGTCTCGCCGTCTGCCACGACCTCGGGGATGCCCCCCGTCGCCGTGGCGACCACCGGCACCTCGCAGGCCATCGCCTCGAGGTTGACGATGCCCATCGGCTCGTAGACGGAGGGGCAGGCGAACACCGTGGCGTGGGTCAGGATCTGGATGATGTCCGGCTTCGGCAGCATCTCCTGGATCCAGACCACGCCGTCCCGGTCGCGCCGCAGCTCCGACACCAGCACGCTCACCTCGGCGAGGATCTCGTCGGTGTCCGGCGAGCCCGCGCACAGCACGATCTGCACCGCCGGGTCCAGCGCCAGCGCCGCGCGCAGCAGGTGCGGCAGCCCCTTCTGCCGGGTGATCCGCCCGACGAACACCACCGACGAGCGGCCGGGGTCGATCCCCTGCTGCTCCAGCACCTGGACCCCGCGGTCCGGCTGGTACTCCTCGGTGTCGATCCCGTTGTGCACGACGTGCACCCGGCCGGCGTCCACGTCCGGGTAGCAGCGCAGCAGGTCGTCCCGCATGCCCGCCGACACCGCGATCACGGCGTCGGCCGCCTCGACAGCCGTCTGCTCGGCCCAGGACGACAGCGCATAGCCGCCGCCCAGCTGCTCGGCCTTCCACGGCCGCAGCGGCTCGAGGCTGTGCGCACTCATGACGTGCGGCACGCCGTACAGCAGCTTGGCGAGGTGGCCGGCCGTGTTCGCGTACCAGGTGTGCGAGTGCACGAGGTCCGCCCCCTCGCACCCGGCGACCATCGAGAGGTCGGTGCCGAGAGTGCGCAGGGCGGCGTTGGCGCCGGTCAGGGCCTCCGGCACGCCGTACGCCGTGACGCCCGGCTCGTCTCTCGGTGCCCCCATGCAGTGCACCCGCACGTCGACGAGCCGGCGCAGCTCGCGGGCGAGGTACTCGACGTGCACCCCCGCTCCGCCGTAGACCTCGGGCGGGTACTCACGGGTCAGCAGGTCGACGCGCATGGACGGATTCTGGTGGGTCGAGGGCGTCCAGGGATAGCGTGCCGACCATGCCGGACAAGATCCTGTCCATCGTCCTCGCCGGCGGCGAGGGCAAGCGCCTGATGCCGCTCACGGCCGACCGGGCGAAACCGGCCGTCCCGTTCGGCGGCATCTACCGTCTGATCGACTTCGTGCTGTCCAACCTGGTCAACGGCGGGTACCGGAAGATCGTGGTGCTCACCCAGTACAAGAGCCACAGCCTCGACCGGCACGTGTCGGCGACCTGGCGGATGTCGACGATGCTCGGCAACTACGTCGCGCCGGTGCCCGCGCAGCAGCGGCTGGGGCCCCGCTGGTTCGCCGGCTCCGCGGACGCGATCTACCAGAGCCTCAACCTGATCGGCGACGAGCAGCCCACGCACGTGATCGTGTTCGGTGCCGACCACATCTACCGGATGGACCCGAGCCAGATGGTGGCTCGGCACGTCGAGTCCGGCGCGGGCGTCACCGTGGCCGCCATCCGGCAGCCGATCGAGCTCGCGGACCAGTTCGGCGTGATCGAGACCGCCAACGACCGGCGGCTGATCGCCGCCTTCCGGGAGAAGCCGACCGACGCCGTCGGCCTGGCCGACGACCCGACCAAGGTCTACGCCTCGATGGGCAACTACGTCTTCACCACCGACGTGCTGCTCGACGCGCTGCGCAAGGACGCCCTCGACCCGGCGAGCAAGCACGACATGGGCGGCAACATCATCCCGATGCTCGTCGAGACCGGCCAGGCTCAGGTCTACGACTTCCAGGACAACGACGTCCCGGGTTCCACCCAGCGCGACAAGGACTACTGGCGCGACGTCGGCACCCTGGACGCGTTCTACGACGCGCACAGCGACCTGATCGCCGTCCACCCGATCTTCAACCTCTACAACAAGGAGTGGCCGATCTACACCGCGCACGACCCGCTGCCACCGGCGAAGTTCGTGCACAACTCGGCGGGCCGGATCGGGCACGCCGTCGACTCGTTCGTGTCCAGCGGCGCCGTGGTCTCGGGCGGCACCGTCGAGCGCTCGGTCCTGTCGCCATGGGTGGTGGTGCACTCCTGGGCCGAGGTCACCGGCAGCGTCCTGATGAACAACGTCAAGGTCGGCCGCAACGCCGTCGTCCGCAACGCGATCATCGACAAGAACGTCGTCATCCCGGAGGGCGCCCGGGTCGGCGTCGACCCGGACGAGGACCGGGCCCGCGGCTTCGTGGTCTCCGAGGGCGGGATCACCGTCGTCGGCAAGGGCCAGCGGGTCACCGCCTGACGGCCCAGCCTCGCCGGGAGCGTCCCCGACCGCCCGACCGCCTCGAGTGGTGGCCGCGCGGGGTCCAGGGACGCGTCCGAGCCCCCGAAGTCACCACTCGGCGTGCGGGAGCGGGGTGCCAGTACGGTGGCCCCCGTCATGACATCGCACGCCGAGGGCACGCTGCTGGTCACCGTGACCGGCCGCGACCGACCCGGCGTCACCTCCAGCCTGTTCGACGCGCTGGGTGGCGTCGACGCCACCGTCGTCGACGTCGAGCAGGTGGTGATCCGGGGCCGTCTCGTGCTCGGTGTGCTCCTCAAGGCGGCAGCCGCCGCCGAGACGCGGGTCCGGGCCTCGCTGGAGGCTGCCCTCGGCCCGCTCGGCATGGAGGTCGAGGTGCAGGCCGGCTCGGCCGGCGACACCCCGCGCCGCCGCGGCCGCAGCCACGTCACCGTCCTGGGGCACCCCCTGCGGCCGCACCAGCTCGCCGGGATCGCCGGCTGCGTGGCCGACTACGGCGGCAACATCGACCGCATCGTGCGCATCGCCAGCTACCCGGTCACCGCGGTCGAGCTCGAGGTCTCCGGCGCCGACCCGGTCGAGCTGCGCCAGCAGCTCGCCCTGACCGCGGCCCGGCTCGGCGTCGACGTCGCGGTCGAGCGCTCCGGGCTGCACCGTCGTGCCAAGCGGCTGGTGGTGCTCGACGTCGACTCGACCCTGGTCCAGGGCGAGGTCATCGAGATGCTCGCGGAGCACGCGGGGTGCGCCGCCGAGGTCGCCGAGGTGACCGAGGCGGCCATGCGCGGCGACCTCGACTTCGCCGACTCGCTGCGGGCCCGGGTCAAGCTGCTCGCGGGGCTCGATGCCGGCGCCCTGGACGACGTACGCCGGGCGCTGCAGCTCGCGCGGGGCGCCCGCACCTTCGTCCGCACCCTCAAGCGGCTCGACTACCGGATCGCCATCGTCAGCGGCGGCTTCACCCAGGTGACCGACGCGCTGGTCGACGAGCTCGGGATCGACTACTCCGCCGCGAACACCCTCGAGGTGGTCGACGGTCGGCTCACCGGCGAGGTCGTCGGACCGGTCATCGACCGGGCCGGGAAGGCGGCGGCGCTCGAGCGGTTCGCCCGCCAGGCCGGCATACCGGTCGCCCAGACGGTTGCCATCGGCGACGGCGCGAACGACCTCGACATGCTTGCGGTCGCTGGCCTCGGCATCGCCTACAACGCGAAGCCGGTGGTGCGGGTGGCCGCCGACGCCGCCCTCAACGTGCCCTACCTCGACGCGATCCTGTTCCTGCTGGGCATCTCGCGGGACGAGGTCGAGGAGGCCGACGCCGCCGAGGGCATCGACGTCGTCACGCCCCCCACCTGACCGAGGTCAGCCCGGCTGGTGCAGCTCGACGAGCGTGCCGCCGCCGTCCGCCAGCTCGACCAGGGCGACCGCGCTCGGCCGCAGGCCGCGCAGGTCGCCGGTCAGCGCCCCCAGCACCTGCTCCAGCGTCGGGTTGTGCCCCACGACGACCTGCACCGGCAGCTCGAGCGCGCGGACGTGGTCGACGACCTCCCGGCCTCCGGCGAGGTAGAGGTCGCGCCCGACCGCCACCTGCGCCGGCTCCGGCAGCGGCGGCCGCATCGCCTCCCAGGTCTGCACCGCCCGGGTGGCCGAGGAGACCCAGACGTGGTCGACCCGGTCGACCCGGCCGGCGAGCCAACGCCCCGCCGCAGCCGCGTCCTGCTGTCCGCGCGAGGTGAGGCGCCGCTCGTGGTCGCTGCCCTCCTCGCCGCTCTCCGCCTTGGCGTGCCGGACCAGCACGATCAGTCGCGGCGCGCGGTCCATGCCCACCATCGTGCCTGCCGCCCCGGCGCCCTCTACGCTCGGGCCGTGCCTCAGCGACCGGTCAGCCCCGTGCCCGCCGGCACCCTGTGCGTCATCGGCGGTGCCGAGGACCGGTCCGACAGCCGGCTGGTGCTGCGCGAGTTCGTCCGGCTCGCGGGAGGCGCGGGCGCCCGGATCGCGGTCGTGGCCACCGCGTCCTCGCTGGGCCAGGAGATCCTCGACGAGTACGACCGGGTGTTCCGCGACCTCGGGGCCGGCGAGGTGCTCCGGCTGCGGCCCGAGAGCCGTGGCGACGCCGATGCCGAGCAGGCCGCGCGGGCCCTCGACGGCGTCGACGCCGTGTTCATGACCGGCGGCAACCAGCTCAAGCTCACCCAGGTCGTCGGCGGCACCCGGTTCGGCGAGGCGGTGCGGGCGGCGTACCAGCGGGGCGCCCTGGTCGGCGGGACGTCGGCGGGCGCCAGCGCCGTGAGCGAGCACATGATCGCCTTCGGCGAGGAGTCGAACACCCCACGGCAGGGCGTCACCGCCTCCGCGGCCGGGCTCGGCCTGCTGCCGGACGTGATCGTGGACCAGCACTTCTCGCAACGGAACCGCTACGGCCGGCTGCTCTCCCTGGTCGCCCGCTCCCCGCGGCTGCTCGGCCTCGGCGTCGACGAGGACACCGCGGCGGTCGTCCGGGGCGGGCGCCTGCTCGAGGTCGTCGGCGCCGGGTGCGTGTTCGTCGCCGACGGGTCGGGCTCGGTGTCCGACGCCCATGTCGCCGAGCTCGGCGCCCCGCTGATGGTGTCGGGGGTCGTGGTGCACTCGCTCCCCGCCGGGGCGACCTTCGACCTCGTGAGCCGGCGGCTCGTCGACTTCCACGAGGAGCACCTGGCCCACCAGATCAGCGCCCGCCCCCCGGAGGACGACGGATGACCAGCGCCGAGCCCGACCTCACGATCCAGTCGACCCGCGTCTACCGCGGGCCCAACCTGTGGTCGTACGAGCCGGCCGTGCATCTGGTCGTCGAGCTGGGCTCGCTGGAGGACTTCCCCACCAACACCATCCCCGGCTTCGTCGACGGGCTGCTCGAGCTGCTGCCCGGCCTGGCGCGGCACACCTGCTCGCGGGGCCACCGCGGCGGCTTCCTCGAGCGGCTGAAGGAGGGCACCTGGCTCGGGCACGTCGCCGAGCACACCGCCCTGCAGCTGCAGCAGGAGGCCGGCCACGACATCCGCCGGGGCAAGACCCGCGGCACCGGCGTGCGTGGGCAGTACAACGTCATCTACGGGTACGTCGACGAGCAGGTCGGCCTGGCGGCGGGCACCCTGGCGGTCCGGCTCGTCAACCACCTGGTCCGGCCCGACCCCGAGCTCGACTTCGCAGCCGAGCTCGAGTCCTTCCTGCTGCAGGCGCAGCGCACCGCGTTCGGCCCGTCGACCCAGGCGATCCTCGACGAGGCGGTGTCCCGCGACATCCCGTGGCTGCGGCTGAACCAGTACTCCCTGGTCCAGCTCGGCCAGGGGGTCCACCAGCAGCGCATCCGAGCCACCATGACGTCCAACACCTCGGCGCTCGCGGTCGACATCGCCGGCGACAAGGAGCTGACCACCCGGCTGCTCGCCTCGGCCGGGCTGCCGGTGCCGCGGTCGGAGTCGGTGCGCACCGTCGAGAGAGCCGTCCGGGTGGCCGACCGGATCGGCTACCCGGTGGTGCTCAAGCCGCTCGACGGCAACCACGGCCGCGGCGTGATGCTGGACCTGCAGGACGCCGACGAGGTACGCGCCGCGTTCCCGGTCGCGCAGGAGGAGTCCCGCCGCGGCTGGCTCGTCGTCGAGTCGTTCATCACCGGCAAGGACTACCGGGTGCTCGTCATCGGCGGGCGGATGGTCGCCCTCGCCGAGCGGGTGCCGGCGCACGTCATCGGGGACGGGGTGCGCACCGTGCGCGAGCTGGTCGACGAGACGAACGCCGACCCCCGGCGGGGGGTGGGCCACGAGAAGGTGCTCACCCGCATCAAGGTCGACGAGGCCGCCGTCGAGCTGGTGCGCGAGCAGGGCTTCGAGCTGGACGCCGTGCCGCCGGACGGCACGATGGTGAAGCTCACCCTGACCGGCAACATGTCCACCGGCGGCATCTCGATCGACCGCACCCTCGAGGCCCACCCGGACAACGTCGAGATCGCCGAGGAGGCGGCCCGCGTCGTGGGGCTCGACGTCGCCGGCATCGACTTCATCTCCCCCGACATCGCCGAGCCGGTGCGCGAGACCGGCGGCGCGATCTGCGAGGTCAACGCCGCACCCGGGTTCCGGATGCACACCCACCCGACCATCGGCGACGCGCAGTTCGTCGCCAAGCCGGTGGTCGACTCGCTGTTCCCGCCGGGCTCGCCGAGCCGGATCCCGATCGTCGCGGTGACCGGGACCAACGGCAAGACCACGACGTCGCGGATGATCGCGCACGTCTTCAAGGGGATGGGCCGCAAGGTCGGCATGACCTCGACCGACGGCATCGTGATCGACGAGCGGCTGGTGATCAGGGCCGACGCGAGCGGCCCGAAGTCGGCCCGGATGGTGCTGCAGAACCCGCGGGTCGACTTCGCGGTGTTCGAGGTCGCTCGCGGCGGCATCCTGCGCGAGGGTCTCGGCTACCAGCGCAACGACGTCGCCGTGGTCCTCAACATCGCGCCCGACCACCTGGGCATGCGCGGCATCGACACCCTCGAGCAGCTCGCCGAGGTCAAGCAGGTCGTGGTCGAGGCCGTGCCGCGGGACGGGTTCGCGGTGCTCAACGCCGACGACCCGCTGGTGCGCGGCATGCGCCGCCGCTGCTCGGGCGAGGTGGTGTGGTTCACGATGGCCGAGGCCGGCAGCGAGACGCTGGACATGGTCGACGAGCACTGCCGCCGCGGCGGGCGGGCCGTCGTCCTGGAGCGCGGTGAGCTCGGCGAGATGATCGTCATCCGGCACGGCCGGCGCTCGATGCAGCTGGCCTGGACCCATCTGCTGCCGGCGACCTTCGGCGGCAGGGCGAAGATGAACGTGCAGAACTCGCTGGCCGCTGCCGGTGCCGCCTTCGCCGCGGGCGCCCACCTGCACGACATCCGGCAGGGCCTGCGCACGTTCACCACGTCGTACTACCTCTCGCCCGGCCGGCTGAACCAGATCGACGTGGCCGGTGCGACCGTCATCGTCGACTACTGCCACAACGCGCCCGGCATGCGGATGCTCGGCGACTTCGTCGAGCAGATGGCCGACAGCGCCCAGCAGACCTCCGAGCTGGCCAAGCCGCAGCGCATCGGCGTCGTCGCCACCGCCGGCGACCGGCGCGACGAGGACATGCGCGAGCTCGGCGCCGTCGCCGCGGAGCACTTCGACGTCCTCGTGGTGCGCGAGGACCAGGCGCTGCGCGGGCGCGGCCGTGGCGCGGTCGCCGAGCTGGTGGCCGACGGCGCCCGGGCCCGGATGGCCGACGGGGTGCGCTGCAAGCAGGTCGAGATCGTCCTCGAGGAGATCCCCGCGGTCCACCACGCGATGGCGCGGGCCAACCCCGGGGACCTCGTGGTGCTCTGCGTCGACAAGCACGGCGCCGTGCTCGCCGAGCTCGAGACCATGTCGCACCAGGCCCAGGCCGGCGCCCACGTCGGCGAGGCCGTGGCCGACCCCGACCGGTCGGCCCGGCCCCCGGCCACCTGACCGCCGCAGCGGAGATCGCCGGGCCCGCCCAGCCACGGAGATCATTTGCGACGTTCGGCGCCGACACGCCGCGCGTGTCGCGCGCGAACGTCGCGAACGATCTTGAGCGCGGCTGAGCCTTCCGGGTCGCCGGTGCGAGGTGGTGTCATGAGTGGGTGGCCGACCTGATCAGCGCCGGTGACGACGAGCCGCCGGGCCGGCCGCCGTGGCTGCTGCCGTCAGCCGCGGTGGCCGTCGTCGCGGTGGTGCTCGGCGTGGTCGCACTGCAGCAGCACGCCGTCCCAGCCGACCGGTGAGCCACCCGGTAGGCCGTCGGCCACCGCGCCGGTGTCCCCGAGCCCGGTCGTCGTCGGAGCGCAGCCGTGGCCGACCGCCCCGGGAGCCTGCGGAGCCGAGGCGCGGCTGCCGCTGCTCTCGACCGAGCCGCTGCGGGAACGGACCGGCCTGACCGTGCTCGTGGGCGGCGCCGGGCTGCGCCGGGTGTCGGTGGACAGCGGCCGGGTCAGCCGGCTGGCCGACGGCGAGGTGACCTGGCTGGCGTCCTCGGCCGCGGGGCGGCACGCCATCCGGAACCGCTGCTCGCCGCGGATGACGTTCCAGCACGGTGCCGTCCTCGCGGTCGGCCGCAACCGCGCGACCGAGCTCTCGAGAGCACCCGCAGACGGCCTGGTGAGCGCGCCGGACACGACGTGGGCGTTCACCTTCCCCACCGACCCGACCCGGCGACCGATGGTGCTGCGCCCGGTCGACGGCCGCCGGGCGGTCCGGCTACCGCTCGGCTTCGAGGCCAGCGCGGCCACCAGCAGCGCCTTCCTCGGCTCGCTCCCCATCGGTGACGAGCCGGGCGCCGGCTTCGAGCTCGCGGCCGTCAGCCGGGCCCGGCTCACCGATGTGCACCGCCTGGGGCGCGGGTTCGTCGCCGCCGCGACCGACGCCGTGACCGTCATCAGCAGGTCCGACTGCGACGAGACGACCTCGTGCGTCCTGACCCGGCTGGACGCCGGCGGCGACCTCCGCGACTACCGGCTCCCCCGTGGCCGGACGCCCACCTCGGGCTTCGTGCTCAGCCCGGACGGGAGTCGGCTCGCCTTCCAGCTGGCCCGCGTCGAGCCTGACCCGCGGTACGACAGCGAGCACCCCGGCGGCCCGTCCGACCTCGTGGTGCTCGACCTGCGGACCGGGCAGCTCGACGTGGTGCCCGGCATCGAGCTGGCACCGAAGGCCTCGGTGGGCCTCGCGTTCGGCCCGGACAGCCGCTGGCTGGTCGTGAGCGTGAACGAGGGTCGGCGGACCCGGCTGCTGGTCTGGCGCCCGGGCCTCCCGCAACCGCTCGTCTCGCCGGCGCGGCTGCCCGGCCTGGTCCTCTACGACGCGCCGGTACTCACGCTTGCCCTGACAGACGCGCTCAGCCGCGGGCGGCCAGCACCTTGGCGCGGATCTGCGCCCGGGCCGTCGACGGTCGCGCCGGCCGAGCGCAGCCAGGAGTCCACCTCGCCCCGCTCGGCGTGGCACATCACTCCCACCGTGTCGCCCGCCTCGGCCTGCGCGACGAGCGCCTGCAGGCCGGCCAGCTCGGTCGGGCAGACCGGCACGTCCAGCACACCCACCGCCGCGGCGCCCTCCTGGAGCAGCGCGGCCAGCTCGTCGGCGTCCCGGCCCCGCAGGTAGTGCTCCTTGTGCGCGATCACGATCTGGTCCGCGCCGCGGGCCGCCAGCTCGCCCACGCCGCGGATGATGTCGTCGGTGCGGTCCCCCGGCGTCCCGACGACCAGCCGCACCGCAGCACCCGGCGACCGCAGCCCGGCGAGCACCTCGAGCAGCGCGGTGACGCCGGCCTCGTTGTGCGCGAGGTCCACGACCACGGTCACCCCGTTCAGGTCGTAGGTGTTCATCCGGCCCGGGTTGTCCTCGATGCCCGGCCGGAACGCCTGCAGACCTGCCACGACCGCGGCCCGCGGCAGACCGACGCCGAGCCCGGCGCCGACCGCCGCCAGCGCGTTCTCGACGTTGACGTGCGACAGCCCGGAAAGCGTCATCGGCACGTCCGCGACGTCGACGAGAGGGTCGGGCTCGGCGCCCGGCCCGAGCACCGTGATCGCGCCGTCGATCAGGGTCACGGCGCGGCCGCCCTCGTTGACCGCGGCGCGCAGCGCAGGAGAGTCGGCGTCGCGGGAGAACACGCAGACCTGCGCGCTGACTCCGAGCCGCATCGCGAAGGTGCGCGGGTCGTCGCCGTTGAGCACGACCCAGCCGCTCGGCCGGGTGATGCGCGTGATGACCGCCTTGACCTCGGCCAGCTGGTCGACGGTGTCCACCCCCTGCTGGCCCAGGTGGTCGGCGCTCACGTTGGTGACCACCGACACGTCGTTGTGCGCGACGCCGAGGCCGCGCAGCAGGATGCCGCCGCGTGCGGTCTCGGTGACGGCCAGCTCGACCCGCGGGTCGTCGAGCACCCGGCCGGCCCCGCTGGGCCCGGAGTAGTCACCCGCCTCGACGAGCTCCCCGTCGACGTACACACCGTCGGTCGACGACCAGCCGACGACCAGGCCGGCGCACTGCCCCATCCGGGCGACCATCCGCGACGTGGTGGTCTTGCCGTTGGTGCCGGTGACCGCCACCACCGGGACCTGCGGACGACGGGTGCCCGGCGGCTCGCCGAGCTCGGAGTGCATGACGTGCCCGGCGGCAGCCGCGAGCACCCGGTCGCCGTCCGCCGCGGGCAGCGCGTCCAGCACCCCGGCCACGGCGTGACCGAGGGCCTGCGCCCGGTCCCGGTGCCGCCAGGGGTAGGCCACCACGACGCGGTGCAGGTCGGCCGTCGGACGGCTGCGCACGGCGAGCCGGCTGGTGCCCGACTCCCGCGCCACCCGGCGTACGACCGAGGTGACCACCCGCATCGCGAACCGCTGCCGCAGACCGGTGCCGGTCGCCCCCGGCCGGGTGGCGGGCAGACCCAGCGATCGGGCGAGCCGGCGCGCGTCGTCGTCGGGCAGCCCGAGCAGCGTCGAGATGTCGAGGGTCAGCTTGACCGCGGCCCGCGGGAAGTAGAGGTTCGCGCCCTCCAGCACCCGCAGCTCGACCAGCGACGGGCGAACGGTCGGCGCGTGGTCCATGGTGGCGCCGCCGGTCCGGCTACGCGCCCATCGCGTGCACGCCGCCGTCCACGTGCACGATCTCCCCCGTGGTGCGCGGGAACCAGTCCGACAGCAGCGCGATGCAGGCTCTCGCGGCAGGCTCGAAGTCCGAGACGTCCCAGGTCAGCGGCGCCCGTGTCGACCAGACACCCTCGAACTCCTCGAAGCCCGGGATCGACTTGGCCGCGGTCGTCTTCAAGGGTCCGGCCGCCACCAGGTTGACCCGGACGTTCGCCGGCCCGAGGTCGCGTGCCAGGTAGCGCGCGGTCGACTCGAAGGCGGCCTTCGCGACGCCCATCCAGTCGTACTTCGGCCAGGCCACCGTCGCGTCGAAGGTCAGCCCGACGACCGAACCGCCGTTCGGCATCAACGGCTGCGCCGCGACCGCCAGGGCTTTCAGGGAGTACGCCGAGATCTGCACCGCCGTGGCGACGTCAGCCCACTCGGTGTTGAGGAAGTTGCCCCCCAGCGCAGCCTCGGGGGCGAAGCCGATCGAGTGCAGCACGCCGTCCAGGCCGTCGACGTGCTCGCGGACCCGGTCGGCCATGGCCGCGAAGTCCTCGTCGCTGGAGACGTCCAGCTCGATGATCGGTGGCTCGCTGGGCAGCCGCTTCGCGATGGCCTGGGTGATGCGCATGGTGCGGCCGAACGACGTGAGCACGATCTCCGCGCCCTGCTCCTGGGCGATCCGCGCGACGTGGAACGCGATGGAGGTGTCCATCAGCACGCCGGTCACCAGGAGCCGCTTGCCGTCGAGAATGCCCATCAGTCGCCGTTCCTCTCGTCGCGGATGTCAGTGGCCCATACCCAGGCCGCCGTCGACCGGCACCACCGCACCGGTCACGTAGCCGGCCTCCGCACTGGCAAGGAAGTGCACCACCGAGGCGACCTCCTCGGCGGATGCGAACCGGCCCAACGGGATCTGGCTCCGGTAGGTCTTCTGCAGGTCCTCGGGCAGCTCGGCGGTCATGTCGGTCTCGACGAAACCGGGGGTCACCACGTTGAAGGTGATGCCGCGCGAGCCCAGCTCGCGGGCCAGCGACCGGGCCAGCCCGACCAGACCGGCCTTGGAGGCGGCGTAGTTGCTCTGGCCGGCGGAGCCGAGCAGGCCCACCACCGAGGAGATGAACACCACCCGGCCCCGACGCAGCCGCAGCATGCCCTTCGACGCCCGCCGAGCGACCCGCCACGAGCCCGCCAGGTTGGTGTCCACGACGGTGGCGAAGTCCTCCTCGGACATCCGCATGATCAGCTGGTCCCGGGTGACGCCCGCGTTGGCGACGAGGACCTCGACCGGGCCCTGCTCCGCCTCCACCTGGTCGAACGCCGCGTCGACCGACGCGGCGTCGGTGACGTCGCAGCGCACCCCGGTCAGTCCCTCGGGTGGCTCACCGGAGCGGTAGGTCACGGTCACCCGGTCACCCGCCGCGGCGAACGCCCGCGCGATCGCCAGGCCGATGCCGCGGTTGCCGCCGGTGACCAGGACCGACCGTCCGGTCGGTGCGGTCGCGTTGTCGGAGGTGGGCTCGCTCACGGGCGCGACGCTATCGGGCTACTCACCGGTAAGCCCAACCGCGGCCCCTCCACACCGGGTGCAGCCGGACGGCGCTAAACCGGTGGAGACGCCGCGTTAGGGTCTGACGGTGCGAGCGATCCAGGTGCGTAGCTTCGGTGGGCCGGAGGTCCTCGAGGTCGCCGACCTCCCGGCACCGACCGCTCACGGCAGCCTCGTGCTGCTCGACGTCCTCGCGGCCGGCGTCAACTACGCCGACACCCACCAGGCCGCCGACGACTACCTGGCGCCGCAGCAGGTCCCGTTCGTCCCAGGGGCCGAGGTCGTCGGGCGCGACCCCGAAGGGCGCCGGGTGGTCGCGCTGCTCGGCAACGGCGGGTACGCCGAGCAGGCCCTGGCCCACCCGGCCACCACCTTCGCGCTGCCCGACGAGGTCGAGGACACCACGGCGCTCGCCTTCGTGCTGCAGGGCACCACCGCGTGGCACCTGCTGCGCACCAGCGCCCGGCTGGCGCCCGGCGAGACCGTGGTCGTGCACGCCGCGGCCGGTGGCGTCGGAAGCCTCGCCGTGCAGCTGGCCCGGGAGCTCGGTGCCGGCCGCGTCATCGCCAGCGCCTCGACCTCCGACAAGCGGGACATCGCCAGGGACCTCGGTGCCGATGTCGCCCTCGACCCGGGCACCGCCACCGACGACCCGAAGGTGCTGCGCGACGCCCTGCTGGCGGCCAACGACGGGCGGCCCGGTCGACGTCGTGCTGGAGATGACCGGCGGGAGCGTCTTCGACGCGTCGCTGCGCGCCCTCGCCCCGTTCGGCCGGCTCGTCACCTACGGCATCGCGTCCCGGGTGCCGCCGACCCCGCTGGACGCCGGCCGGTTGATCGCCACGTCGCGAGCCGTCGTCGGCTTCTGGCTGGTCAACGCGCTCCGGCTCCCCGGCGGCCTGCGGCCGGCGATGGAGGAGCTGCTCGACCTGCACGCGGCCGGGCGGCTGCGGGCTCTGGACGGTGGCCGTTACCCGCTGGAGCACGCCCGGCAGGCGCACCAGGACATCGCCTCCCGGCGTACCCACGGAAAGCTCGTGCTCGACCTGTCGCTCTCGCCCTGACCGGGCGGTCGACCGTCCGACCGCCTCACGACCGACTCCCGCCCACGAGGAGATGCCAGTGCCCGACATCGACCCGGCCTTCACCGACCTGCCGCTGCGCAAGCTCGCCGATGCCGCGCTCAGCCGCGCGCGGTCCCTGGGAGCCGAGCACGCGGACATCCGCGTGGAGCGCATCAAGGACGCCCACCTGAGCCTGCACGACGCACGCCTCGACGGCAGCCGGGACGGCGAGGACGTGGGCTTCGCGGTGCGCGTCGTGCACGACGGCTCCTGGGGCTTCGCCTCGCACGTCGACCTGACGCCGGAGTCCGCCGTGCGGGTGGCCGAGCAGGCGGTGGAGGTGGCGAAGGTCAGCCGGCCGCTGTCGACCGCAGCGGGTCGAGCTGGCCGACGAGCCGGCCTACGGCGACGTGGCCTGGGTCTCGTCCTACGAGGTCGACCCGTTCACGATCCCCGACTCCGACAAGGTGTCGCTGCTCGCCGACTGGAGCGCCGGGCTGCTGGCGCACGACATCGTCGCCCACGTCGACGCGTCGGTGCACTCGGTGGTGGAGAACAAGTTCTACGCCGACCTCGCCGGGACGACGACCACCCAGCAGCGGGTGCGGGTCAACGCGGGGCTCGAGGCGCTGGGCATCGACAAGGAGTCCGGCCGGTTCGACAGCATGCGCACCCTGGCGCCGCCGGTCGGTCGCGGCTGGGAGTACCTCACCGGCACCGGCTGGGACTGGGCCGCCGAGCTCGACGAGCTGCCGGAGCACCTCGTCGAGAAGCTGCGGGCACCCTCGGTCGAGGCCGGGACGTACGACCTGGTCATCGACCCGACCAACCTGTGGCTCACGATCCACGAGTCGATCGGCCACGCGACCGAGCTGGACCGCGCGCTGGGCTACGAGGCCAACTACGCCGGCACGTCGTTCGCGACCTTCGACCAGCTCGGCTCGCTGACCGTACGGCTCCCCGGTCATGAACGTCACCGGTGACCGCAACGCCGAGCACGGCCTCGCCATCGATCGGCTGGGACGACGAGGGCGTGGCGGGGCAGCAGTGGGACATCGTCAAGGACGGCGTCCTGGTCGGCTACCAGCTGGACCGCGCGATGGCCCGGCTGAAGGACCTCGGCCGGTCCAACGGCTGCGCGTTCGCCGACTCTCCGGGCCACGTGCCGATCCAGCGGATGGCCAACGTCTCGCTGCAGCCCGCCCCCGGCGGCCCGTCGACCGAGGAGCTGATCGCGCGGGTCGACCGCGGCATCTACGTCGTCGGCGACAAGTGCTGGTCGATCGACATGCAGCGCTACAACTTCCAGTTCACCGGGCAGCGCTTCTTCCGGATCGAGAACGGCCGGCTCGCCGGCCAGCTGCGGGACGTCGCCTACCAGGCGACGACCACCGACTTCTGGGGCTCGATGGAGGCCGTCGGCGGCCCGCAGACCTACTACCTCGGCGGCGCCTTCAACTGCGGCAAGGCCCAGCCCGGCCAGGTCGCCGCGGTCAGCCACGGCTGTCCCTCGGCGCTGTTCCGCGGCGTCCGGATCCTCAACACCCAGGCGGAGGCAGGACGATGAGCACCACGAGCACCGAGGTCTCGACCCAGGACGTCGTCGAGCGGGCGCTGCAGCTGTCCACCGCGGACGGCTGCATCGTCCTCGCCCAGGAGTCCAGCGAGGCCAACCTGCGCTGGGCCGCGAACACGCTGACCACCAACGGCGTCATGCGTGGGCGCGCCCTCACGGTCATCGCGACGGTCGGAGCCCGGGAAGGCACGGCCACCGGTGTGGTGACGCGCAGCAACGTCGGTCTCGGCGAGGTCGAGGCGCTGGTGCGGGCCGCCGAGGAGCACGCCCGCAACGGGCGGGCCGCCGAGGACGCAGCACCGCTGGTCACGCCCGAGCAGGTGCCGGTCTCCGGCCACGGGTGGGCCGAGCCGCCGGCCGAGACCTCGATCGGCGTCTTCGGCGAGCTGGCGTCGACGCTGGGCGAGGTGTTCCTCGACGCCCGAGCGGCCGGCCGCGAGCTGTTCGGCTTCGCCGAGCACGAGCTGCACACGACGTACCTCGGCACCTCGACCGGCGTGCGGCTGCGGCACGCCCAGCCCACCGGCCGGATCGAGGTCACCGGCAAGACGGCCGACTGGTCGCGCTCGTCGTGGGTCGGCCAGAGCACCCGGGACTTCACCGACGTCGACATGACAGCGGTCGACGCCGAGCTGTCCCGCCGGCTGTCGTGGGCGGCCCGCCGCGTCGACCTCGACGCCGGGCGCTACGAGACGCTGCTGCCGCCCAGCGCGGTCGCGGACCTGATGGCCTACCTGTACTGGACGGCCGTGGCACGGGACGCCGACGACGGGCGCACCGTGTTCAGCCGACAAGGCGGCGGGACCCGGGTCGGTGAGCAGCTCGCCGACCAAGCCGCTGCGGGTCTGGAGCGACCCGGCTGCACCCGGCATCGAGTGCGACCCGTTCGCGTTCGCCACCTCCTCCGGCTCGTCTCAGTCGGTCTTCGACAACGGCCTGGCGCTGGGCGAGACGGACTGGATCGCCGACGGTGAGCTCAAAGCCCTCATCCAGACCCGGCACTCGCGCCGAGATCACGGGACTGCCGGTCACGCCGGCCGTCGACAACCTGCTGATGGCCTCCGCCGACGCCACCCGTGGCGTCGAGGCGATGATCGGCGACACCCGGCGCGGGCTCCTGCTGACCTGCCTCTGGTACATCCGCGAGGTCGACCCGCAGACGCTGCTGCTCACCGGGCTCACCCGGGACGGCGTCTACCTCGTCGAGAACGGCGAGGTGGTGGCCGAGGTCAACAACTTCCGGTTCAACGAGAGCCCGGTCGACCTGCTGGGCCGGCTCTCGGAGGTGGGGCTCACCGAGCGGACCCTCGCGCGGGAGTTCGGCGACTACTTCACCCGGGCCTCGATGCCCACCTGGCGGGTCGGCGACTTCAACATGTCCTCGGTCAGCAAGGCGTCCTGACAGCCAGACCAGCCGAAAATCGTCCGCGCGGAAACGCGGGCATGTCAGGCACGAAGGTCCCATGGTGATTTCAGGTCACGCGGTGCGGCCGGGCAACAGCCATGGACGACCATCGCCTCTCGACGCAGGGACCATCGCCCCTCGACGGTCGGACCGGCGTCGATGCACCATGAACCCGAGCCACTGCGCGGCGGCCGCTGCGCCGCGGCCGCGGTTTAGGGGATGCGATGGCTGCTCCGATGTTTCGCGGTCTCCTGTCAACGGTGGCGGTCGGGACGTTTGCCCTGGCAGCAGCCCTCGCCCCGCCGGCCGATGGCGCTCCCACTGCCGGGACCGAGCCGACGGTAGCGCTGTCCTCCTGCTACACCTCCGACAACGGCTTCCCGGACCTCGAGGGAGTCTCAGTCGGGCCCTCGTCGCTGGACGTGCGGCGACGCGACCGGTGGCTGACCGTCACGGCCAGGCCGATCGACGACGGCGGACCAGGGCCGGCCACCGGCATCACCGAGGTCGGCGTGTACTTGCGGGGACTCGATTCCCCGACGATGAAGCCGCAAGAAGACGGCACCTGGGTCGGCCGGGTGCGAGTACCGCGTGGCGTAAAGCCACGGGAGTACTGGGTCAGCAATGTGCGGCTGCGCGACGGCGCGGACCGGATCCTCGGACATGTCCGCGACTTCAACTTCTCCCGCGCCCAGGCGGAACGGCTCGGCGCAGCGGTGCAGGTCACCTCCACCCGGGACCGGACGGCGCCGCGGCTTCGGTGGCTTAAAGCGTCGACCACCGCCGTCGATGTCACGAACGGGGCCGCACACATCCGCGTCCAGGCCCGGGTCACCGACGACGCGACCGGCGTGCTCAGCGCGGGGCTCGCGACGGACCTCGCCGTCTCGGGGCAGCTCCGGCTGAAGACCGGCACACACCTGGACGGTGTGTGGGGCGGCACCCTGACCGTCTCACGGTGGATGCGCAGCCCGAATCTGATCAGCAACATCATGTTTGGCGCGACCGACCGGGCTGGCAACGAACAGTTGGTCGGCTCCGAGGAGCTCGCGAACCGCGGCATGCCTTCCACCCTGACGGTGACCACCCGCCGCCCCGACCGGGACGACCCGAGGCTGGCCAGGGTCTCACTGACACCGACTGCGGTCGACCTGACCGGCGCGGACCGGTCGGTCACGGTGACCGTTCACGCCAACGATCAGTCCGGGATCGGGGACACCTTCTTCTTCCTGCGCCCGATGCATCTCGTCGCGGGCGACCGGTACCGGGGTGTTTGGCAGCGCACGGTTCGCCTGGATCACTGCGTCTGGGGGACCCGAGACGTGCGGCTGGAGGTCGTGTTGTTCGACCGGGCCGGCAACCGTGTGGCGGTCCGGCCGACGATCTCGATCGTGAACCGCAATGACCTCCGCCCGCCGTACCCGAGCCTTGTGGGGCCCGACGAGCGGGGACCGTCGGATCCGGTGACCTACCGGTTCACCGAGGATGTCGTCGGTGTCAGCGGCGCGTCAGCGCCGGTGCGACCGACGGAGCTCGGCGCGGCGTTTGGCCATGGCGACCCGCCACCGGCGGTGCCCGGCACCTGGGCATGCCGCACGGCCGCGGGCACCCCGGCCGACTGCGTCGCCGGGCCGGTCCGCACCGCGACCTGGACGCCGGATGCTCCGTTGACGCCGGGCCAGAGCTACCTACCTGACTTCAATCCCGAGCACGTCCTCGACATCCTGGACTTGGCCGGCAACCCACTCGACATTACGGTGCGCCTCCTGGACGAAGAGGCCCCCACCTGGCGAATCAGGGGCTGACCCGGGCTGTCGCGAACACCGGCTGACCCGTGTTGACGCCCGAGCCGAACAAAGGAAGCGCCGGTATCGGGAAAGGCGGCTACTCGTGTGCCTGAGGGTTGAAGGGGGCCGAGCGTCGCGACGGCGGCTTTGAACGCGGCGAGTTGCGGTAGGCCATGGCGGTGTCGCTGAGCACCCGCTCGATCGGGGGGATGCCGTGAGTGGCGAAGCAGTCGGCGGCACGGAGTAGGAGACCGGCCGGGGTAAGGCCCCACCGTCGGACTAGAGCTGGACGCCGCGGGTGAGTGCGCCGTCGACAACGAGGTTGGTGCCACTGATGCGGCTGGCTCTGGGACTCGCGAGGAAGACGACGGGGTCGGCGACCTCGTCCGGCGTCCCCATGTGCCCCGTCGGGTTCAGGCCGACCGCTGTCTCGTAGAGCTCCGGGTTCCCGGTCTCGATGGCCGCCCACACGCCGCCCTCGAAGTAGGTGTTGCCCGGCGACACCGTGTTGGCGCGGATCCCCTTCTCCGCCAGCTGCAGCGCCAGCCCGTGGATGAAGCCGACGATGGCCGTCTTGGCGGTCCCGTACGGCCCGGAGGCGAAGTCGGACTCGCGCCCGGAGACGCTGGAGATCGCGATGATCGACGCCGAGTCGCTGGCCTCCAGATGCGGCATCGCGGCGCGCACCAGCCGGACCGTGTGCATCAGGTCGACGTTGAGACTGGCCAGCCAGTTGTCCTCGGTGTCGGGGATCGCCAGCGCGCTGACGTTGGCCACCACGACGTCGAGACCGCCGCGTGCCTCGGCGGCCTGCTGCACCCACGCGGCGAGCGCGACGCCGTCCGCGACGTCGACCACCGACCCGGCGACCGCGCCGCGCGGGCTCAGCTCGGCCTCGGTGGCTGCGACCTCGTCGGCATCGCGCGCGCAGAAGCCGACGACGGCTCCCTCGTCGAGGAACCGACCGACGATCGCCCGTCCGATGCCGCGGGTCCCGCCGGTCACGAGGACCCGGCTCCCGGTCAGCTGGAGGTCCATGCGGGTCACCTTTCGACAGAGGTACAGGGAGTCACGGGCACGGGAGTCCGAGCCTGGATCGCGGTCAGGTGGCGCCGATCGACTGTGCGCGGTCCCGTAGCTCGGTGTGGATCCCGCCGAAGGCGTCGACCGCCGGGAGCAGCGACTTCGGCGCCTTGACCACGACGCTGTAGTTGGCGTCGACGACGTTCGCCACCGGCACCTGCGCGATCTGCGACACCAGCTGGTAGGCGTCCATCCGGTGCAGGCCGAACAGCTGTCCCACCCAGTGCACCAGCTCGGCGTTCGCGATCCGCCAGGAGTCCTCCATCGGGCGGCTCGAGCCGACGGTCATCCAGTGCGTGTCGTCCTCGATCCGCGGCCACCCCGGTGCTCCGCCCTTGATCAGCTCCACCAGGAGGGTGGTGTTCATCGCGCCCTCGACAGCAGTCCCGCACGCCTCCCCCTCACCCTGGCGGTAGTGCCCGTCGCCGATGGAGAACATCGCTCCCTCGACGTTGACGCCGAGGAAGACCGTCGCGCCGGCCCGCATCTGGGGGGTGTCCATGTTGCCACCGAAGCGGTCGGGCACCAGCGACGACCGCACCTCACGGCCGGCCGGTGCGACACCCACGGTGCCGAGCATCGGCTCGACCGGCAGCTCGACCCGGTGGTCGCTGTGCCGGGCGGCGAACGTGACGGTGTTGCGGGCCCGGTCGAGCTCGTAGATCCAGGTCGTGTCCGGCAGCGCGTCCTGCAGCGTCACGGTGCGGTCGGTGCCGGTCATGCCGCCGAAGAACGGGATCGCGGCCGAGGCGCCCCAGTCCCGGGCGGGCTCGAGCGCCACCAGGTGCAGCACGAGCGTGTCGCCGGGCTCGGCGCCGTCGACGTAGAACGGCCCGGTCTGCGGGTTGACGAATCGCAGGTCGACCTTCTCGGCGGACAGGTCGGTGACGCTGCGCAGCGCTCCGCAGAACGCGTCGTCCGACCACAGGCGCAAGGCGGTGCCCGGGGCGATCCGCATCACGGGGGCAGCGCCGCCGAAGGTGAACGCGTACTGCTCGGGGGTCGGCGTGTACTCCACCACGTCCATGCCCGGAACCTAGCCCAGCGATGGACGGAGGTGAACATGCTCCGGGTTGAGCTGCCCGACCCGCGTGACACCCAGCAGGGCCATCGTGACGGCGATCTCCTTGGCGAGGATCGCGGCTGCCCGGTCGACGCCACCCTCACCACCGGCCATCAGGCCGTAGAGGTAAGCCCTCCCGACCAGCGCAGCGCGGGCGCCCAGCGCCACCGAGGCGACGACATCGCCCCCGGACAGGATGCCGCCGTCGACGTACACCTCGGCACGGTCCCCGACAGCTTCGGCGACTCGCGGCAGCTCCTCCAACGGGTTCGGCGCCCGGTCGAGCTGCCGGCCGCCGTGGTTGGAGACCACGACGGCGTCGACCCCGGCGTCGACGACGGCGCACGCGTCGGCGGCCGTGGTGATGCCCTTGACCACCAGCGGCCCGGTCCAGGTGTCGCGCAACCAGCCGAGATCCTGCAGGGTGGCCGCCGGGTCGAACATCTGGCTGACGAGCTCGGCGACGGTGCCGTCGAACCGGTTCAGGGACGCGAACTCCAGCGGCTCAGTGGTCAGGAGGTCGAACCACCACGCCGGGTGCAGCGCACCCTCGGCGAACGTCCGGACCGTCACGGCCGGCGGCAAGGTCAGCCCGTTGCGCACATCTCGCAGGCGCAGGCCCGCGACCGGTGTGTCAACAGTGAGCACCAGCGCCTCGTACCCGGCCTCCTGGGCGCGCAGGACGAGGTCCCGGCTGGCGGCCCGGTCCCGCCAGAGGTAGAGCTGGAACCACCGGCGGGCCGACGGAACCTCGGTGGCCAGCCGCTCGATCGACGTCGTTCCCATGGTCGACAGCGCGTAGGGGATGCCCGCCCGCGCGGCTGCCCGGGCCACCGCCGGCTCGCCTTCGGTGTGCATGAGCCGGGTGAACCCGGTCGGAGCGAAGACCAGCGGCAAGGACGCCGGACCGCCGAGGATCGTCGTGCTCGGGTCGACCGACGAGACGTCCTGCAGCACCCGTGGCCGGAACTCGACCCGGGCGAACGCCGAGCGCGCCCGGCGAAGACTGACCTCCTCGCCGGCCGCACCGTCGGTGTAGTCGAACACGGCGCGGGGCGCGCGCCGCCGGGCCAGCTGCCGAAGGTCGGCGATGGACGCCGCCCGGGCCAGTCGCTGCGAGGTCAGGTCGAGAGAGAACGACGGCGGACTCAGCAGCGGCCGCAGCTCGGACCACCTGGGCCGACGCCGACGGGTCATCCCCGTGTTCTACACGATCCGCCGGTGCGCCGATGGCCCGGCCGCACGGTCCCCCGGAGGCTCCGGCAGCGGGTCGACGGACGGCCCCCAAGGTGTCTGCAAGGTCATCGGCCTAGTCTGGGCTCGTCACGGTGCATCCCCGTGGCGATCGGGGACCGTGCGCCGCTGACAACCCCCCCGTTAGTGGCGCACGGGCCCCCGGCCTCGGCCGAAGCCCCGCAGCGGTCAGCCGCCCAGCACCAGCACCACCAGTCCCAGGACGCAGAGCGCGCTCAGGACCAGGCCGACCGCCAGGACGACTCCCGCGGAGTACTCCCGACGGGACCCGCCGTGGTGCCGACCGCCGGCCTGGGACGCACGGTCGCGGGTGAACTGGTCCTGGATGGTGCGCTGGAGCTGCAGCATCTCGCTCTGGGTGTCCGCCGCGACCCCCGCGCTGAGGTGCAGCCCGTTCATGGCGCGCTGCCGCTCGCCCAGCTGGCTCTCCAGGATGCCGAGCAGCGCCTGCTCCCTGTCGTTCGCGGCCAGGGCGACCACCTCCCGTCCCGCCACTGTTACCGATCCGGGCAACGAGCCGTTCAAAGGGCTGTGCCCGAGCGGTACATCGGCACGTAAAGTCCGACGCCGGTGACCGGGTCGCCGCGGCGCCAACCGGGCGGGGCCGCGGCCGAGGGCCGTCAGGCGTCCTCGAGCCGGAAGCCGACCTTCATGCCGACCTGGAAGTGCTGCGGAGCGCCGTCGACCACCTGGCCGCGGACCTCGGTGACCTCGAACCAGTCGAGGTGCCGCAGGGTCTGGGAAGCGCGGGCGATGCCGTTGCGGATCGCGTCGTCCATCCCGGCCTCGGAGGTGCCGACGATCTCGGTGACCCGGTACGTGCGATTGGTCATGGTGCGCTCCTCCAAGGGGGCGAATGGTGACCTACTGTGTGGGAGTGACGCGTCGACCCGGCAGTCTCGGCCGCCGAACCTCGCGGGAGCCGGTCTACCAGATCACGGGCGCCCGCCGCGGCGTCCGGGACGACGTCAACTCCCGCACCCGCCGTTACCTGGTCTCGATGGGCATCCGCACCGCCTGTTTCGTGCTCGCGGTGGTCGCGCACGGCTGGCTGCGCTGGGTGCTGATCTTCGGCGCGGTCGTGCTCCCGTACCTGTCGGTGGTCTTCGCCAACGGGGGCCGGGAACGCATCGAGGAGCTGCCCGACGCGGGGCTCGCCACCGACCGCCGCACGCTCGGAGGCGGGGGTCCAACGTGACATGGATTCGTGCAATACTCCCTGCTGAGCGTCGCGCCGCGGGCCGAGCCCGACCGGCGGGCGCAGCGAGCGCGATGCCGGGCGGCTCCCCCCGTGGCTGCCCGGCATCGCCCCTCCTCCGGTCAGGCGCCGCTCGTTGAGCACCGAGACCACCTCACCGGTCTGCTCGGCCAAGGGCTGCCGGGCGCCCGCGACCTGGGTGCTGGCCTGGAACAACCCGAAGCTGCACGCCGCGGAGCGGCGCAAGACCTGGACGGCGTGCGACGCCCATCGCGAGCACCTCACCGACTTCCTGGCGACCCGGGGCTTCCTGCGGCAGACCGTGCCGTACGCCGAGTGGCCGGCCGGTCCGGCCGAGCAGGACTGAGCGGGGCCGAGCGGCGCTGAGCAGGGTTGAAAGGGCGCTGAGCAGGGCTGATCAGGCCTGAGCCGGCCGGTCAGCCGCCGATGGCCGACATCGGGCGGCTCGGCTGCAGGAAGCCGACGTCGTTGATGCCGTGACCCGGCAGCTTCGCGAGCAGCGAGGCCTTCATCCGCTGGGCGAGGTCCTCGTCCGAGGCGCCGGAGCGCAGGGCCGCCCGCAGGTCGGACTCCTCGCGGGCGAACAGGCAGTTGCGCAGTTGGCCGTCGGCGGTCAGCCGGACCCGGTCGCAGGCGCCGCAGAACGGCCGGGTCACCGAGCCGATCACGCCGACCCGGCCGGGGCCGCCGTCGACCACCCACTCCTCGGCCGGCGCGCTGCCGCGCTCGTCGCCGGCCACCGGGTCCAGCGTGAACGCCTCGGTGAGCTTCGCGAGGATCTCGTCGGCGGTCACCATGGTGGCGCGGTCCCAGCCGTGCTGGGCGTCCAGCGGCATCTGCTCGATGAAACGCAGGTGGTAGCCCTCGCCGAGCGCCCAGCGCAGCAGCGGCACCGCCTCGTCGTCGTTGACCCCGCGCATGAGCACGGTGTTGATCTTCACCGGTGTCAGGCCCGCGTCGGCGGCTGCTGCCAGCCCGCCCAGCACGTCGGCCAGCCGGTCGCGACGGGCGATGGTGACGAACCGCTCCCGGTCGAGGGTGTCGAGCGACACGTTGACCCGGTCGAGGCCGGCAGCGGCCAGCGCCGGCGCCACCCGCTCGAGGCCGATGCCGTTGGTGGTCACCTGCATCCGCGGCCGTGGCGTCAGGGCGCCGACCCGCTCGACGAGGGACACGAGGCCCCGTCGCAGCAGCGGCTCGCCCCCGGTGAAGCGCACCTCGGTGACGCCGAGGCCGACGGCGACCGACACCAGGCGCACCACCTCGTCGTCGGTCAGCAGCTCCGGCCCGGGCAGCCACTCGAGGCCCTCCGGCGGCATGCAGTAGGAGCAGCGCAGGTTGCACTTGTCGGTCAACGAGACCCGAAGGTCCGTCGCCACTCGGCCGAACGTGTCCACCAGCACCCGCCCACCCTACGTCGGGGGCGCGACAACCGGCAGACCCGCGGCGGCCGGCAGCCCGCCGGCGCGCCGACGGCAGGTGACCTGGCGTCGCGCCAGCAGGTCCGGACGGTTAGCGTCGGCGGTGTGTACCGGTTCCTGCTCACCCGACGCTGGCTGGGGCTGCTCGCGGTCGCCCTGCTGACGGCCGCGGTCTGCGTCCAGCTGGGCCGCTGGCAGCTGCACCGGCTCGAGGCCCGGCACGCGAACAACGCCATCATCACCGGCAACGCGTCGTCCCGCCCGGTGCCCCCCGGAGCCGTCGTGGGCCTGCACCACGGCCCGGCGGCGGACCGGCAGTACACCCGGGTCCGCGTCACCGGCCAGTACGACGCCGCGCACCAGCTGCTGGTGCGCAACCGGTCGCTCGACAGCCAGAACGGCTACTACGTGCTCGTGCCGCTGGTCACCGACGGCGAGCCGGCCCTCCTCGTCAACCGCGGCTGGGTGCCGGCCGGGGCGAACGCCACCGACCTGCCCAAGGTGCCCGCACCGCCCACCGGCGAGGTGACCGTCGTCGGCCGGATCCGGCCCAGCGACTCGGCCTCGACCACCGGCACCCCACCCGCCGGCCAGGTGAACCGCATCGACCTCGCGGCGATCAAGAAGCTGCTCCCCTACGACCTGTACGGCGGGTTCGCCGACCTGGTGCGCGAGCAGCCCACGCCTCGCAGCGGCACCGGTCCTGCTGCCGCCGCCGGAGACCAGCGAGGGGCCGCACCTGGCCTACGCGTTCCAGTGGTTCCTGTTCGCCTGCATGGCCCTCGGCGGCTACGTCGTGCTGGCCCGTCGCGAGGCGGCCGACCGCCGGGCCGCTGCCGCCGGCCCGCCGCGCGCCGTACCCGTCCGGATCCAGGCCTAGCAGCCGCCGTGCCGCGCCGCATCGAGGACTACGCACTCATCTCCGACCGGCTGTCCGCCGGCCTGGTCGGGCGCGACGGCTCGATCGACTGGCTGTGCTTCCCCCGGTTCGACTCCGAGGCGATCTTCGCCGCGCTGCTGGGCGGCGACGAGAACGGTCACTGGCGCCTGGCGCCGCGTACCGGCCGCACCAGCTGCACCAGCCGGCGCTACCGCGGCGACACCATGGTGCTCGAGACCGAGTGGGCCGGCCCGGGTGGCACGGCGCGGGTCATCGACTTCATGCCCGAGCGCGGCGAGGCTCCCGACGTCGTCCGCATCGTCGAGGGCATCGACGGCCGGGTGGAGATGCGCAGCGAGCTGCGGTTCCGGTTCGGCTACGGCGACGTGGTGCCCTGGGTGCGCCACCTCGACGGCATGCTCGCGGCGGTCGCCGGTCCGGACGCCGTGTGGCTGGCCTCCGACGTCGCGCACCACGGTCGCGACTTCGCGTCCTACGCCGACTTCACCGTCGAGGCCGGCCAGAGCCAGGCGTTCGTGCTCACCTGGAACCCGTCGTACCGGCACCGGCCGAACCCGGTCGACCCGATGGCAGCGCTCGTGGAGACCGAGCGGTTCTGGCAGTCGTGGTCCGACCGCTGCACCTACGACGGGGCGTACCGCGACGCGGTGCTGCGCTCGCTGCTCACCCTGAAGGCGCTCACCTACGCCCCCACCGGCGGCATCGTCGCGGCGGCCACGACCTCGCTGCCCGAGGAGATCGGCGGCGCACGCAACTGGGACTACCGCTTCTGCTGGCTGCGCGACGCGACCTTCACCCTGCAGGCGCTGGTCCGGACCGGCTACACCGAGGAGGCCGCCGAATGGCGTGAGTGGCTGCTGCGCGCCATCGCCGGCAGCCCGGAACGGCTGCAGATCCTCTACGGCGTCGCCGGTGAGCGGCAGGTGCCGGAGCGGGACCTGCCCTGGCTGAAGGGGTACGAAGGGTCGACGCCGGTCCGGGTCGGGAACGGCGCGGTCGACCAGCGCCAGCTCGACGTGTACGGCGAGGTGATGGACACCCTGTGGCTGTCCCGCTCCTACGGCCTCGACCCCGACGAGGACGCGTGGCGGATGCAGCGGGGCCTGATGAGCTGGCTGGAGAGCGGCTGGAAGGAGCCGGACGACGGGATCTGGGAGGTCCGCGGCGGCCGCCGGCACTTCACCCACTCCAAGGTGCTGGCCTGGGTGGCCGCCGACCGCGCGGTGCGCACCATCGAGACGATGGAGCTCGACGGCCCGGTCGGGCGGTACCGCGCGCTGCGCGACGAGATCCACGCCGACGTGTGCGCCAAGGGCTACGACCCGGACCGGCAGACGTTCACCCAGTCCTACGGCTCCACGGCGCTGGACGCGGCGCTGCTGCTCATCCCGCAGGTCGGTTTCCTGCCCGCGCACGACGAGCGGGTCCGCGGCACGCTGCGCGCGGTGCAGCGGCACCTCTCCGTCGACGGCATGCTGCGGCGCTACGACACCGACGAGACCGACGACGGCGTGCCGGGTGCCGAGGGCGCGTTCGTCGCCTGCAGCTTCTGGCTCGCCGACGCGCTGGTGATGGACGGCCAGGTCGACGCCGGCCGCGAGCAGTTCGAGCGGCTGCTGACCCTGCGCAACGACGTCGGCCTGCTCGCCGAGGAGTACGACGTCCGGGCCGGACGGCAGCTGGGCAACACGCCGCAGGCCTACAGCCACCTGGCCCTCGTCTACTCCGCGCTCAACCTGACCCACCTGCACGGGCCGGGCGCCCCGGTCGAGCAGCGCGCGACCGGTGACGACTGACGCGAGCGCGTGAGACTGAGCGTCTGCCTCGACTCCGGCCGGTCCTGGTCGGACACCGCCGTGCTGGCCCGGCACGCCGAGGCGGCTGGGCTGTACGGGGTCTGGGTGTCCGACCACTTCATGCCGCAGACGGCCGACGACCAGCCGGCCTCCGGGCCGGTGCTCGAGGGCTGGACCACCCTGACGGCACTCGCGGTGCTGACGACGCGTGTCCGGCTCGGCACCCTGGTGCTCGGCGCCACCTACCGCCACCCGGCGGTGGTCGCCAACATGGCAGCCACCCTCGACCACGTCAGCGACGGCCGGCTCACCCTGGGGCTGGGCGCCGGCTGGCAGCGCAACGAGCACACGGCGTACGGCATCGAGCTGCCCGCGCCCGGCCCGCGGCTCGCCGCCTTCGAGGAGGCCTGCGCCGCCATCCGCTCGCTGCTTCGTGAGCCCCGTGACGACGACGGACGGCCCGGTGCACCGGCTGCGGGATGCCCGCTGCGAGCCGAAACCGGTGCAGGACCCGCTGCCGATCCTCGTCGGTGGTGGCGGCGAGCAGCGCACGATGCGGGTGGCCGCGCGCTACGCCGACGGGTGGCACGTGTGGGGGTCGCCGGAGGAGTTCGCCGCCAAGTGCCGTGTCCTCGACGAGCGCTGTGCCGAGATCGGTCGTGACCCTGCCACCCTGCAGCGGGTGACCGGCGCGGTGGTCGAGCCGTCCGAGGCGGCCGACCCGGACGCGCTGACCGGGCTGCTGGCCGGCTACGCGGCCGCCGGCGCCGACGAGTTCGTGATCCGCGACCACCGGCACCTGCCGCCCGATCGCACGGCCGAGACCCTCGTGCGGGCGCGGGCCGCGGTCGACCGGCTGTGAGGCGCTAGCGCAGGGCAGGCAGCCGGAGGGCCAGCGTGCCGGCGTCCGCGTCGAGGTCGGCCGCGAGCCCCAGCGGCACGGTCACCTGCGGCACCGCGTGGCCGAACGGCAGTCCGGACACCATCGGCACCCCCAGCGGCGCGAGCCGCTCGACGACGGTGGCCTCGGCGTCCGGCCCGCAGTCGGCCCACGAGCCCAGCACGATGCCGGCCACGCCGTCGAACCAGCCGGTCCGCAGCAGCTGGGTCAGCATCGAGTCCAGCCGGTACGCCGGCTCGCCGACGTCCTCGAGCACCGCGAGGCCGCCCCGGGCCGGCCGGTGCTCCGGCGTCCCGACGGTGTTCGCCAGCAGGGCCAGCGTCCCGCCGACGAGCACCCCCTGCGCCCGGCCGGCGACCTCGCAGCGGAGGCTGCCCTCAGCCAGGACCCGGCCGCGCTGCGGCTCGAACAGTGTCGTCCGCAGCCGCTGCACCGACACGCTGTCCGCCACGTCGCCTGCGTCGGCGCCGGCGAAGACCTCGGTGGCGGCCATCGGCCCGAACAGCGTCGAGAGGCCGAGCCGGTTCGCGACCGCCTGGTGCAGCACGGTGGCGTCGCTGAAACCGACCAGGACCCGAGGCCCGGCCGCCCGCATCGCGGCCCAGTCCAGCCGGTCGACGATCCGGGCCGCGCCGGAGCCGCCCCGGGCGCAGAGCACCGCGCGCACCGCGGGGTCGCACCAGGCACGCTGCAGGTCCTCGGCCCGCTCCTCGTCGGTGCCCGCCAGGTGCCGGCGCCGGGCCAGCGCGTGCCGACCCACGACCACCTCCAGCCCCCACGACTCGAGGACGGCGACGCCGCGCTGCAGCCGCTCCGGGACGACCGGCCCGCTGGGGGCGACCACCGCGACCCGGTCCCCGCGGCCGAGGCGGCGCGCCCGGTCCAGCGCCACCAGGCCCGCGGTCACGTCACCGGGTCGGGCACGTCGACGACGATCTCGCCGCTGAGCCGCGCCCCGCCCGCGAGCGCCAGGTCGTCGCCGCTCCAGAAGCTGCCGGGGTCGTACCAGCTGGGCCGTCGCCCGGCCGGCAGCAGTCCCATCGCCTCGTAGGTCAGGGCCACCACCTCGGCGCAGTACGCCGTCTCCAGCGCGACGTCGCGGCTGGCGCCGCCGACCCGCGGCAGCCGCCCGCCGAGCCAACGGGACGCGAGCTTCGCCGTCGACGGGAACGGCGTGCCGTCGAGGCGCGCGATCGTCTTGAGCAGCGCGTCCTCCATCTCCTGGGTGACCGGCCGGTCCAGCTGCCGCAGCCAGGCCTGCTGGCCGTACCGGTGCGCCCACACCTGCACGGCGTCGGACAGGTCGTGCAGCTGCACGCCGCGCTGGTGCGCCCCGGTCCAGGCGTCGGGCAGCGACCTGCCGAGCTCGGCGTGCCACATCAGCGGCGGCAGGTCGTCGACCACGACGGCCATCCCGACGTGGTTGACGGGGCTGTTGGTGGTCATCTGGATCGCGCGGTCCGCGGCGCTGCGACCGCGGAACAGCCACAGGTCGCCGGTGCGGGTCAGCTCGACCGCACCCTCCAGGGAGAGACGTGCCGCGTCAGGACTCGGGTCACGTCTGGTCGGCACGGTGCGTAGCCTAGGCAGATGCGCTGGTGGAAGCTGCTCGGCCTGGCCGGTCTCGTCGGGGTCGCCGCGAGCGGCGTGGTGGTCACCCGCGCCGCCCGGGCGCGCAACGCGTACACCCCCGACGAGGTGCGCGACCGGCTGCAGGCCCGGCACGCGGAGGCCGAGTCGCGGGCCGACAGCCAGCCGTGACGGGCTGGGTCCGGTGTTCACGGGGCCGGGGTCACCCGGTGCGCCCCCAGGACGGGCGCCAGCAGCCTGGTGACCAGCACCACCGCAACCGACTCGGCGGCCAGCAGTCCCACCAGCACCAGCAGCTGGAGCCGCCCCGCCTCGGCCGGGCTCGCCCCGGCGAGCAGCAGACCGACGTAGGCGCCGGGGAGCACGACGAGCCCGACGTTGCGGGTCTGGTCCAGGGCCGGCACCAGCGCCCGCGCGGCCGCGAGCTGCCCCTGCTCCCGCACTGCCTGGGCCGGGGCGGCGCCGAGGGCGATCCAGCCCTCGACCTCCAGCCACGAGCCGGCGACCTGGTCGACGAACCGCTGCCCCGCCAGCGAGGTCGCGGTCATCGCGCCGCCGATGACCTGCGCCGCCATCGGCACGACGTCGCGGACGTCGAAGGCGACCGCACGGCTGAGCACCAGCACCGACACCGTCAGGCCCGCGGAGACACCGATCGCGGTGACCGCCGCCGGCCAGGACCGGCCGGGCACCCGGATGCGTCGTGCGGAGGTGACCGAGGCAGCCGTCAGCATCACCGCGAGGTAGACCGGCGCGAGCACCGGGGTCTTGAGCACCGCGGCGATGACCACGCCCACCAGCAGGATCTGCACCAGCGCGCGGGCCACCACGACGACGACCTCGCGACCCTGGCCGAGCCGGCCCACCCGGCCGGCGACCAGGGCCACGGCGACGAGCAGCACGATGCCGACCGCGAAGGTCAGCAGGTCGTGGGGCACGCCCCCATCGTGTCGGACCACCAGGCGGCAACCCTGCTGTGGGCGGTTTGACGCCGGTGCGGCCGGACCGGGCAGGATGACCCGTCATGGACCTCGGACTGCAGGACCGTGTGTACGTCGTCACCGGCGCGAGCCGCGGGCTGGGCCTGGCTGCAGCCACCGTGCTGGTCGAGGAGGGGGCCCGCGTCCTGCTCTGCGCCCGGGACGACGACGCGCTGCACGCCGCGACCGAGGGCCTCGGCGCCGGCGACCACGCGATGGCGCTGCCCGGCGACATGACCGACCCGCGGCTCGGCGGCCTGCTCGTCGGCGCCGCGATGGGGCGCTGGGGCCGGCTGGACGGGGCGCTGGTGAGCGTCGGCGGGCCGCCTCCGGGCGAGGCGCTCGGGCTGACCGACGAGGCCTGGCGGGCCGCCTTCGAGTCGGTGTTCCTCGGCGCGGTGCGGATCGCCCGCGCGGTCGCCTCCACCCTGGGCGACGAGGGCGGCTCGCTCGCCTTCGTGCTGTCGTCGTCGGTCAAGCAGCCCATCGCGGGGCTCGCTGCCTCGAACGGGCTGCGTCCCGGGCTGGCGATGCTCGCGAAGACGATGGCCGACGAGCTGGGGCCGCGCAACATCCGGGTCAACGGGCTGCTCCCGGGACGGCTGGACACCGACCGGGTCCGGGAGCTGGACGGCGAGGGCGCCAAGGGCAAGCGCCGGCGGGAGGAGTCCGAGCAGACCATCCCGCTGCGCCGCTACGGCGAGCCCGCGGAGTTCGGCCGGGTGGCGGCGTTCCTGCTGTCCCCCGCCGCGTCGTACCTCACCGGCACGATGCTGCCCGTCGACGGCGGGATGATGCGCACCGTGTGACCGCCGAGCCCGCCCGCTCGGGGCCGGCTCAGGTGTGCTCGTGCGGGTGCCGGGCCTGGAGAGCCACCAGCGCGGCGGCGAGCTGGGACTCGGCCGCGGCCTTGTCGATGCCGAGACCGGTGAGGACGCCGGCGCCGTCCTCGAGCTCCAGCAGCGCCAGCAGGACGTGCTCGGTGCCGATGTAGCTGTGGCCCATCCGCACGGCCTCCCGGAAGGTCAGCTCCAGCGCCTTCCGGGCCCGCGCGTCGTACGGGATCAGCTCGGGCACCGTCGCGGCTGCCGCCGGCAGGGCGGCCGTCGCCGCCTGCCGCACCGCGTCCAGCCCGACCCCCAGCGCGACGATCGCCTGCCCGGCCAGCGCCCCGGGCTCGGCGAGCAGACCCAGCACCAGGTGCTCCGGGGCGATCTCGTCGTTGCCCGCCGCGCGGGCCTCGTCCTGCGCCGACATCACGACGTTGCGGGCCGGCAACGTGAACCGGCTGAAGCCCTGCCTGGGGTCCAGGTCCGAGGCGTCGCCCGGGCCGCGCGCGACGAAGCGCTTCTGGGCCGCCTGCTTGGTGACGCCCATGCTGCGGCCGATGTCGGACCAGGAGGCACCGGAACGGCGCGCCTGGTCGACGAAGTGCCCGATCAGGTGGTCGGCGACGTCCCCGAGGTGATCGGCGGCGATGACCGCGTCGGACAGCTGGTCGAGCACGTCCGGGTGCACCCGGGTGATCGCCTCGATCAGGTCGTCCAGCCGGACGGGGTGGGTGCTGCGCACGGGCTGGGTCATGGGTCAACCCTAGGTTGACGATGCGCGTGTCGTCAACCGTGTGTTGACGCGTCTCGGGGGTCCCGCTGGCCGCCGGACCGGTTACCGTGCCGCGGTGAACGTCTGGGACGCCGAGCACGCCCTCGACGTCGACGGCGCCCGAACCCTGCTGGCCGCCCAGTTCCCGTCGCTCCCGCTGGACTCGGTCGAGCTGTACGCCGTCGGCTTCGACAACACCGTCTTCCTCGTCGACGGCAGCTGGGTGCTGCGCTTCCCGCGCCGGGAGGTCGCTGTGCCGCTCATCGACCGGGAGCTGTCGGTGCTGCCGGGGCTGGCGAGGCGGCTGCCGCTGGCGGTGCCGGTGCCCGAGCTGATCGGCGTGCCCGCCGGGGACTACCCGTGGCCGTTCTGGGGCGCCCGGCTGGTGCCCGGTGCCGAGCTGTGCGACGCGGGCCTTCCGGACGCGCGGCGGGAGTCCCTGGGCGCCGGGCTCGGAGCCTTCCTGGCCGTGCTGCACGACCCGGTGGTGGCCCGCGAGCTCGGGGGCCGCCTGCCGCACGACCCCATGCGCCGCGGCACCCCCAGCACCCGCGGCCCGATGGCCCGGGCGGCGCTGGACCGGTTGGCGTCCCGCGGCACCTGGGAGGCCGGGTCCGCGCTGGACCGGGCGGTCGACGAGGTGATCGCCGCCGGCGAGCCGCTCGCTCCCCCGACCGACGACCCGGTCCTGGTGCACGGCGACCTGCACCTGCGGCACCTGCTGGTCGGCTCCGACGGCAGCGCCACCGGCGTCATCGACTGGGGCGACACCTGCCTGGCCGACCCGTCGCTGGACCTGTCGCTGGCCTTCGCGGCCTTCGTGGGGACCCCTCGGGCGGCCCTGCTCGCGGCGTACGGGCGGCCGGTCGGCGAGGAGCGTGAGCTCCGGGCCCGCGTGCTGGCGCTCGCGCTGTGCTCGGCTCTCGCGGACTACGCCGACCTGGAGGGCCAGCCGGCCCTGCTCGCCGAGTCGCTCGCCGGGGTCGGCCGCGCGGTGGGCTGAGCGGGCAGCATCGACACGGCAGCTCGACACCGGCAGCATCGACACCGGCAGCATCGACAGGGGCAGCATCGCCGGGCACAGTGAGGGGCAGCACGGTGAGCGCCGGGAGGCCGCGATGGGGTTCATGACAGCGCTGCGCGAGCTGTTCGGCCGCGGCCCGCAGCCGGACCGCGCCGGGCGCCGCCAGCACCGCCGGATGCGGTCGGCCACCGTGCACCGGAACCTGGCCCGGATGGACGCGCACAGCCGCACCGACGCGATCGGCATGTTCGCCGACTACCCGCCCGAGCGGTTCCAGGGCCGGCGCTGACCCGTTCCACTCGACGTCCGCCCTTGGGGCGACCGGTCAGGCCACCTCGAACGGCACCGTGGCCGGGTGCTCCTGGCTGGCGAACTGGGTCCGGTACAGCTCGGCGTACAGGCCGCCGGCGGTCAGCAGCTCGGCGTGCTGCCCGCGCTGGACGATCCGGCCGCCGTCGACGACGAGGATCTGGTCGGCCTCCCGCACGGTCGAGAGCCGGTGCGCGATGACCAGTGACGTGCGGCCCTCGAGCGCGATCTTCAGGGCGCGCTGCACGGCCGCCTCCGACTCGGAGTCGAGGTGTGCGGTGGCCTCGTCGAGCACGACGACGTCCGGCGCCTTGAGCAGCAGCCTCGCGATCGCCAGCCGCTGCTTCTCGCCGCCGGAGAGCCGGTAGCCGCGGTCGCCGACCGTGGTGTCCAGGCCGTCGGGCAGCGCCGAGACGAGGCCCCAGACCTGGGCCGCCTTGAGCGCCTCGACGAGGTCCAGGTCGGACGCGTCCGGGCGGGCGAAGAGCAGGTTCGTGCGGATCGTCTCGTGGAACATGTGCGCGTCCTGGGTGACGACGCCGACCACCTGGTGCAGCGAGGCCAGCGACACGTCGCGCACGTCCTGACCGCCGACCCGGACCTCGCCCTCGACGGTGTCGTAGAGCCGGCCGACCAGGCTGGTGATGGTCGTCTTCCCGGCGCCGGACGGGCCGACGAGTGCCGTCATGGAGCCGGCCGGGACGACGAAGGAGACGTCGTGCAGCACCTGCTGGCTCGGCGCCTGGTCGAGCACCGCCACCGACTCCAGCGACGCGAGCGAGACCTCGTCGGCGGTCGGGTAGCGGAACGTCACGTCCCGCAGCTCGACGTCGCTGGGGCCGCGGGGCAGCTCGACGGCGTCCGGCTTCTCGTCGATCATCGGCGGCAGGTCGAGCACCTCGAAGACCCGCTCGAAGCTGACCAGCGCGGTCATCACGTCGACCTGCACGTTGGACAGCGCGGTGAGCGGCCCGTAGAGCCTGCTCAGCAGGGTCGTCATCGCCACCAGGGTGCCGAGCGTGATGACGTCGTCGATGACGAGCACGCCGCCCAGCCCGTAGACCATCGCGGTGGCGAGCGAGGCCACCAGGGCGAGGCTGGTGAAGAAGACCCGGCCGTACATCGCCTGCTTGATCCCGATGTCGCGGACCTGGCCGGCCTTGTCCGAGAACGCCGCGGACTCCTCCGGCAGCCGGCCGAAGAGCTTGACCAGCAGCGCGCCCGACACGTTGAACCGCTCGGTCATCGTGGTGCCCATGCCGGCGTTGAGCTGCATGGCCTCCCGGGTGATGACCTGCAGCCGGCGGCCGACCCAGCGGGCGGGCAGCAGGAACAACGGCGTGAGCAGCAGCGCGCAGAGGGTGATCTGCCAGGACAGGAACAGCATGGTGGCGACCACCAGCACCAGGCCGATGACGTTGGAGACCACCGAGGACAGCGTCGAGGTGAACGCCTGCTGGGCACCGATCACGTCGGTGTTGAGCCGGCTCACGAGCGCACCGGTCTGGGTGCGGGTGAAGAAGGCCACCGGCATCCGCTGGACGTGCGCGAACACCTTGGTGCGCAGGTCGTAGATCAGCCCCTCGCCGACCCGCGACGACAGCAGCCGCTGGAACAGCGTGAGGCCGGCGTCGACCACCGCCAGCCCGGCGACGGCGAGCGCGACACCGGCGACGACCTGCCGGCTCGGGTCGGGGCTGTCCAGCTCGTCGATGATGACCTTGAACAGCAGCGGCAGGGCGACGACCAGCACCGAGTCGAGCACCACCAGCAGCAGGAAGACGCTGATCTCGCGCTTGTACGGGCCGGCGAACGTGACGATGCGCGGGATGGTCCCGGGGGCCAGCTTCCGCTTGGCGACCTCGCCGTCACGGGTGAGCGACCGCATGGCCGCCCAGGGGTTGGTGTGCGACACCGGCGCCTCCTGTAATTACTGTTACAACCGGTGACAACGTGTCCGGGCGGTCGCTGCTTCCCTCGACGGTACGGCGCCGGGCCGACATCGCCCCCGAAGTCGACCACGTTGGGTAGGCCGGGGCAGCCGGCAACAGGCGTCGAGACCTGTTGCCGCCTGCCGCCACCTCGTGTCGCGGCCCCAGCGGCCCCAGCGCGCTGCCCACCTCGTGTCGCGACCCCCGGCGGCGTCAGAACGCGTTGACGCCGGTGAGGGCCCGGCCGATCAGCAGCTTCTGCACCTGGCTGGTCCCCTCGTACAGCGTCGTGACCCGGGCGTCGCGCAGCAGCTTGGCCGCCGGGTACTCATCGACGTACCCGTAGCCGCCGTGCACCTGGATGCAGCTGTTCGCGACCCGCACCGACGCCTCGGTCGCGAACAGCTTGGCCTGCGAGGCGGCCAGCGAGTAGCGCTCGCCGCGGGCCTTGAGGTCGGCGACCGCCCAGGTGAGCAGCCGGGACGCCGTCACGTCGACCGCGGAGTCGGCGATCATCTCCTGCACCAGCTGGTGGCCGGCGATCGGCTTGCCGAACTGCTCGCGCTGGGTCGAGTAGGCGACCATGATGTCGAGCCCGGACTGGCCGATGCCCGTGCAGGATGCCGCGATCGACATCCGGCCGTCGTCCAGCGCCGAGAGCGCCACCTTGATCCCGTTGCCCTCGCCGCCGAGCAGCGCCTCCGGGCCGACCTCGACGCCGTCGAGCACCAGCTCGGCGGTGTCGCAGGAGCGCAGCCCGAGCTTGCCGTGCAGCGGGTTCGCGGTGAAGCCGTCGTGGTCGGTGGGCACCAGGAAGGCCGACACCCCCTTGGCCCCCGGCCCGCCGGTGCGCGCCATCACGAGCGCCAGCTGCGCGATCGAGCCGTTGGTGATGAAGATCTTCCGGCCGCTGATCCGCCAGCCGCCGCCGGGCCGCGCCTGCGCGGTCGCGCGCAGGTCGGCCGGGTTGGACCCGTGGTCCGGCTCGGTCAGCCCGAAGCAGCCGAGCACCTCGCCGGTGGCCATCCGGGGCAGCCAGTGCTGCTTCTGCTCCTCGGTGCCCCACCGGTCGATCGAGCCGGCGACCAGGCCGAGGTGCACCGACATGATCGAGCGCACGTTGGCGTCGCCGCGGCTGAGCTCCTCGATGAACAGGCAGTAGGTCAGCGGGTCGGCGCCTCCCCCGCCGTACGCCTCGGGGATCGACATCCCGATGAAGCCGGTCTTCTTCAGCCCGTCCAGCGCCTCCTGGGGGAAGCGCTCCTCACGGTCGTTGCGCAGCGCGTCGGGGACGACGACCTCGTCGACCCACTCCCGCACGGCGGCTCGCACCGCCCGCTGCTCGTCGCTGAGCGCGAGGTCCACTCAGATCCCTTTCGCCAGGTCGCGCAGCCGGCCGGCCTGGGCGGCCCGTTCCGCGGCGCGTTGCTCGTCGTAGCTCCGCCCGCCGGCGCCCCGCAGCAGCCCCTTCGTCGCGCGCACCGCCGCGGCGGGCGCGGCGAGCAGGGCGGCAGCAAGGTCGCGGGTGGCGGCGTCGAGCTCACCAGACGGTACGACGAGGGAGGCCAGCCCGATCGCAGCGGCCTCCTGGGCGCCGACCCAGCGGCCGGTCGCGCAGATCTCCAGCGCGCGGGAGTAGCCGACCAGCTCGACCAGCGGCTTGGTGCCGCCGAGGTCGGGCACCAGCCCGAGGGTGGTCTCCTTCATGGACAGCTGGGCGTCGTCGGCGAGCACCCGCAGGTCGCAGCCCAGCGCGAGCTGGAAGCCGGCGCCGACCGCGTGCCCCTGCACGGCGGCGATGCTCACGATGCGGTCGTCCCGCCACCAGGCGAACGCCTGCTGGAAGCCGTCGATGACCGCGTCCAGCTCCGTGTCGTCCAGCGCGGCCAGGCCGACCAGGCCGGGCTCGCCGTCGACGCCGGCACCGAACATGCCGCGGTCGAGGCCGGCGGAGAACGACGCGCCCTCGCCGCGGAGCACGACGACGCGCACCTCGAGGTCGGCCAGCAGCTCGGCACCGATCGCGGCGAGTGCCCGCCAGGTCGCAGGGGTCTGGGCGTTGCGCTTGTCCGGCCGGTCCAGCGAGACGACCGCCAACGCCCCGTCGCGCTCCAGCCGCACACCACCGGCCGGCGTGCTGTCCCCGGGCGCGGCGGAGCCCGCCCCCGGCGTCTCCGCAGGTGCGGCGGAGCCCGCTGCCGACGCGACCGTGGTCAGGACTTCTTGCCGCGGGTCGCGCCGCCACGGCCGCGAAGCGTCACACCGGACTCCGCGAGGATCCGGTGCACGAAGCCGTACGAGCGGCCGGTCTCGGCGGCGAGCTCGCGGATGCTCGCGCCGGCGGTGTACTTGCGCTTGAGGTCGGCCGCGAGCTTGGTGCGGTCTCCCCCGGTGATACGCGCGCCCTTCTTGAGCTCAGCCACGCCAGCCTCCTGAGGTCCGAGTGTCCCGGCGGTGTCGCGCCCATGATCGTCGCCCCGGCCCCGCAGCGCCAGAGCCGATCTACCTCTTCACGGCGGCGCTGTCCTGGTTCGACCACGTATTGCCAGGCGGGTCTGCCGAACGTGGTCGACTTCCGCGTCGGTAGGGCGGTCAGGCGAGCGCGACGAGGTCGGCGTAGTCCTCGTTCCAGAGGTCCTCGACGCCGTCCGGAAGCAGGATCAGCCGCTCGGGCTGCAGGGCGTCGACCGCGCCCTCGTCGTGGGTCACCAGGACCACCGCGCCGGTGAAGGTGCGCAGCGCCCCGAGGATCTCCTCGCGGCTGGCCGGGTCGAGGTTGTTCGTCGGCTCGTCGAGCATCAGGACGTTCGCGCTGGACACCACGAGGGTTGCCAGCGCCAGCCGGGTCTTCTCCCCGCCGGAGAGCACGGCGGCCGGCTTGTCCACGTCGTCGCCGGAGAACAGGAACGAGCCGAGCACCCGGCGCACCTCGGCGTCGCCCAGGTCCGGCGCGGCGCTGCGCATGTTCTCGAGCACGGTGCGATCGCGGTCGAGCGTCTCGTGCTCCTGCGCGTAGTAGCCGATCTTGAGCCCGTGGCCGGGCACGACCTTGCCGGTGTCCGGCTCCTCGATGCCGGCCAGCAGCCGCATCAGCGTCGTCTTGCCCGCGCCGTTGAGACCGAGGATGACCACCCGGCTGCCGCGGTCGATGGCCAGGTCGACGTCGGTGAAGATCTCCAGCGACCCGTAGGACTTCGAGAGCCCCTCGGCCATCAGCGGGGTCTTGCCGCACGGCGCCGGGTCCGGGAAGCGCAGCTTGGCGACCCTGTCGTGCCGGCGCACCTCGTCCAGGCCGGAGAGCAGCTTGGCGGCCCGCTTGTCCATGCTCTGTGCCGCCCGGGCCTTGGTGGCCTTGTAGCGCATCCGGTCGGCCTGCGCCTTGAGCACCGACGCCTGCTTCTCGACGTTCGCCCGCTCCCGCTTGCGGCGCCGCTCGTCGGTCTCGCGCTGCTGCAGGTAGGCCTTCCAGCCCACGTTGTAGACGTCCATCTCGGACCGGTTGGCGTCGAGGTGGAAGACCCGGGTGACGCTGTGCTCGAGCAGGCCGACGTCGTGGCTGATGACCACCAGGCCGCCCTGGTAGGTCTTGAGGTAGTCCCGCAGCCAGGTGATCGAGTCGGCGTCGAGGTGGTTGGTGGGCTCGTCGAGCAGCAGGGTCGCGTCGGAGCCGGTCGAGGAGAACAGGATGCGCGACAGCTCGACGCGCCGCCGCTGCCCGCCGGACAGCGTGTGCAGCGGCTGGTCGAGCACCCGCTCCGGCAGCCCGAGGCTGGACGAGATCGCGGCGGCCTCGCTCTCGGCGGCGTACCCCCCGGCGGCCAGGAACTCCTCCTCCAGCCGGCCGTAGCGGCGCATCGCCCGCTCGTGGGTGTCGGGGTCGGCGCTGGCCATCTCGCCCTCGGTGCTGCGCATCCGGCGGACCACCTCGTCGAGCCCGCGGGCCGACAGGATGCGGTCGCGGGCCAGCACGTGCAGGTCGCCGGTGCGCGGGTCCTGCGGCAGGTAGCCGACCTGGCCCGAGCGGGTGACCGTGCCCGCCGCCGGCTGCGTCTCGCCGGACAGCACCCGGGTCAGCGTCGTCTTGCCGGCCCCGTTGCGCCCGACCAGGCCGACCCGGTCGCCCGGGGCGATGCGGAACGTCGCCTCGCCCAGCAGCAGCCGGGGGCCGGCCCGCAGCTCCAGGCCGGTGGCGGTGATCATGGAAGGTCCTTCGACGTCGCAGGTGCGGGGGTGGCTCTCGCGCGGCGGGGTACAGCGAGGTCAGCTCACGGGCACGGCGCGGACATGCGCCGTAGTCTACGCGGGCCCTGAGGAGAGGACGGTGGCCCGCCGTGGGCATCGATTTCGACGACCAGAACGTCGACGTGTCGGGGGTGTCGGACCAGCGCGGTCGCAGCGGCGGCATGGGCGGACCGATCGCGATCGGCGGCGGCGGGCTCGGCATCGTCGGGGTCATCCTGTTCGTGCTGGTCCAGGTCCTGGGCGGCGGCAGCGGCGGCGGGATCGACACCAGCCAGCTGGTGCCGCCGAACGGCCAGGTGCAGGGGCAGGGCGCCGGTGAGAGCGACCTGGCGCAGCGCTGCAACACCGACGGGCGCCATCAAGCAGTACGACGACTGCTTCCTGGTCAAGGTCTACAACGAGATCAACGAGGTGTGGACCGACGAGTTCGGCCGGGCCGGCGAGAGCTACCAGAAGCCCGGCCTGACCTTCTTCACCCAGGGGGTCGGCACCGGCTGCGGCCAGGCGTCGTCCGCGGTCGGGCCGTTCTACTGCCCGCCGGACCGGCAGATCTACCTCGACATCGGCTTCCTGGAGCAGCTGCAGCAGCAGTTCGGCGCCCAGGGCCGCTACGCCCAGGCGTACATCCTCGCGCACGAGGCGGGCCACCACCTGCAGACGCTGTTCGGCACCGAGCGCAAGGTGCGCGCCGCCCAGCAGGCGCAGCCGAGCAAGCAGAACGAGCTGTCGGTGGCCCTCGAGCTGCAGGCCGACTGCTACGCCGGCGTGTGGAGCAAGCTCGCGGACGACGCGGGCAACGTCTCGGTCGGCGACGCCGAGGTGCAGCAGGCGCAGGACGCCGCCGCGGCGGTCGGTGACGACCGGATCCAGCAGCAGACCCAGGGCCGGGTCGACCAGGAGTCCTGGACCCACGGGTCGGCGGCCCAGCGCAAGAAGTGGTTCACCACCGGCCGGACGACCGGCGACCTGAACGCCTGCACCACGTTCCAGGGGCTCTGAGCGCCAGGCGGCCCTGAGCGGCGTCGCAGCCAACCGTGACCGGATAGTTGCGGCTTCGTGACGGTCCATGCCTGTCGACTGTCGCACCCAACCGCAAGAGTGGCGCTCATGCGTCACTTCGGGATGTTCCGGACCCTGCGCGGGGTCTGGGGCTGGCGACGCCCTGAGCGGCTCCACCTCGAGGTGATCGACGCCTCCTGGCACGTCGACACCGAGGCGATCTGCCCCGACTGCCTGACCTGGATCGGCCCGGCCGACTTCGTCCGGCGCAACGCCTTCGACCTGGTCGAGCACGAGGTCTGCCCGCCGGAGTTCGTCCGGCTGCACCGCTCCTAGCGGGGGCGCGTCAGACCTTGAAGCCTCAGACGTTGAAGCCGAGGGCGCGCAGCTGCTCGCGGCCCTCATCGGTGATCTTGTCCGGCCCCCACGGCGGCATCCAGACCCAGTTGATCCGGGTCTCCTTGACCAGGCCGGACAGCGCGCTGTTCGTCTGGTCCTCGATCACGTCGGTCAACGGGCAGGCCGCCGAGGTCAAGGTCATGTCCAGCGTGCACGAGTTGTCGTCGTCGACGTGCACGCCGTAGACGAGACCCAGGTCGACCACGTTGATGCCGAGCTCAGGGTCGACCACGTCACGCATGGCCTCCTCGACGTCCTCGACCTTCGCGATCCCCGGGCCGCTGGAGCCGGTCTGGGTGGCGGTCTCGCTCATGCGCTCTCCTCGATCGTCGTCACGTCTGCTGCAACCATGTCTTCGCTGCGCTCCGCCTGCGCTCGTTCCTCGCTCCGGACGTCGCCGCAGGCCTGGGCCGTCGCGTCCTTCCAGGCCATCCAGCCGAGCAGCGCGCACTTGATGCGCGCGGGGTACTTCGACACACCCTCGAACGCGACGGCGTCCTCGAGCACGTCCTCGTCGGCCTCGATCACCGCCTCGGTGTCACCCTTCGCCTTCATCAGGGCGAGGAAGGCGTCGTAGGCGCGGGTCGCCTCGTCGAGGTCCTTGCCGACCACGAGGTCGGTCATCACCGACACCGAGGCCTGCGAGATGGAGCAGCCCATCGAGTCGTAGGACACGTCGGTGACGACGCCGTCGTCGAGCTTCACCCGCAGCGTCACCTCGTCGCCGCAGGTCGGGTTGACGTGGTGCACCTCGGCGTCGAACGGCTCCCGCAGGCCCTTGTGGTGGGGACGGCGGTAGTGGTCGAGGATGATCTCCTGGTACATCGACTCGAGCTTCATCGAGCCACCTCCCGGGCCGCCGAAGAACCGCTGCACGTGCCCGAGGCCCTCGACCAGCGCGTCGACCTCGGCGGTCGTGGAGTACAGGTAGAACGAGGCCCGCGTGGTGGCGGGGACGGCGTACCGCAGGCAGACCGGGCGGGCGCAGTGGTGGCCGACCCGCACCGCGATGCCCCGCTCGTCGAGGACCTGGCCGACGTCGTGCGGGTGCAGGTCGCCGAGCGCGAACGACACGGCAGCGCCGCGGTTCTCCGGGGTCCGCGGCCCGATGATGCGCAGTCCCTCGACCTGCTGCAGCCGCTCCAGCGCGTACGCCGTGATGTGCTGCTCGTGCGCATGGACCGCGTCCATGCCGAGCCCGGTGAGGTAGTCGACCGCTGCACCGAGACCGACGGCCTGCGCGATCGGCGGCGTACCGGCCTCGAACTTGTGCGGCAGCGCGGCGAACGTCGAGGACGCCATCGTCACCGTCTCGATCATCTCGCCGCCACCGAGGAACGGCGGCAGCTCCTCGAGCACCTCGCGGCGTCCCCACAGCACCCCGATGCCGGTCGGGCCGCACATCTTGTGACCGGTGAACGCGACCAGGTCGGCACCGAGCGCCTGCACGTCCAGCGGCATGTGCGGAGCGGCCTGCGAGGCGTCGACGACGACCAGCGCCCCCACGTCGTGGGCCCGGCGGACGAGCTCCTCGGGCGGGTTGACGGTGCCGAGGATGTTCGACACGAGCACGAACGAGACGACCTTGGTGCGCTCGGTGATCACCCGGTCGATGTCGGACAGGTCGAGCCGGCCCTCGTCGGTGAGGCCGAACCACCGCAGGGTCGCGCCGGAACGCTGGGTGACCAGCTGCCACGGCACGATGTTCGAGTGGTGCTCCATCTCGGTGATGACGACCTCGTCGCCCGGGCCGAGCCCGCGACCGCCCTGCGCCCAGGCGATCACGTTGGCCGCCAGGTTGAGCGCCTCGGTGGAGTTCTTGGTGAAGACGATCTCGGCCCGGTCGGCCGCGTTGACGAACCGCGCCACCTTGTCGCGGGCGCCCTCGTAGAGCGCGGTGGCCTCCTCGGCGAGCGCGTGGATGCCGCGGTGCACGTTCGAGTTGTGCCGGGTGTAGTAGTCGTCGAGCGCGTCGAGCACCTGGCGGGGCTTCTGCGAGGTCGCCGCGTTGTCGAGGTAGACCAGCGGGCGGTCGTCGTGGACGAGCCGCTCGAGCGCCGGGAAGTCCTTGCGGACCTTCTCGACGTCCAGAGCCGGCGCTCGCCGGTGACCAGCGTGCCTGTCCCGGGGCCCCCGCCGGATTGCGGAGCTTGCGGAGCAATCTGGTGGGGACTGCTCATGCGTGGCGCCACCGCCGGGAGGAACTTCTCGTAGCCCTCGGCCTCGAGGGTGTCGGCCAGCTCGGGGCCGCCCTCCTGGACGAACCGGCCGCCCACGAAGACGTGCACGAAGTCGGGCTGGATGTAGCGCAGGATGCGGGTGTAGTGGGTGATCAGCAGGACGCCGGTCTCGCCGCCCGCCTTGACCCGGTTGACGCCCTCGGACACGACCTTGAGCGCGTCGATGTCCAGCCCGGAGTCCGTCTCGTCCAGCACCGCGACCTTCGGCCGGAGCAGCTCGAGCTGCAGGATCTCGTGGCGCTTCTTCTCCCCGCCCGAGAAGCCCTCGTTCACGCTCCGCTCGGCGAACGAGGAGTCGACCGAGAGCCGCTCCATCGCCTCGCGGACCTCCTTGACCCAGGTGCGCAGCTTCGGTGCCTCACCGTCGATGGCGGTCTTGGCCGAGCGCAGGAAGTTCGACACCGACACGCCCGGCACCTCGACGGGGTACTGCATCGCGAGGAACAGCCCGGCGCGGGCCCGCTCGTCGACGGTCATCGCCAGCACGTCGGCCCCGTCGAGGGTGACGGTGCCGCTGGTGACGGTGTACTTCGGGTGGCCGGCGATCGAGTAGGCCAGGGTCGACTTGCCCGAGCCGTTCGGCCCCATGATCGCGTGCGTCTCGCCGGCCTTGACGGTCAGGTCGACGCCGCGCAGGATCTCGCGGGCGCCGCTCTCGGTGTCGACCGAGACGTGCAGGTCGCGGATCTCCAGAGTTGTCATCAGGACTTCGCTCTCCATGTCTTCAGGGTGCGACGGACACCAGGATGTCGTCGCCGTCGATCTTCACGGGGTAGACGGGCACGGGCTTGGTGGCGGGCAGGCCGGTCGGGCGGCCGGTGACGAGGTCGAACCGCGAGCCGTGCAGCCAGCACTCGATGGTCTGGCCCTCGATCTCGCCCTCGGACAGTGCGACGTTGGCGTGCGAGCAGACGTCGTGGATCGCGTAGAACTCGCCGTCGCTGCGCACGATCGCGACGGGCACGCCGTCGATGACGACGCGCACCGCCGCCCCGTCCGCGACGTCGGCGGCCGCGCAGGCCCGCAGGAAGTCGGACACGGTCAGTGCACCGCCCCGGCGAGCTCTGCCTCCACGCGCGCCAGCAGCCGCTCCTGGACCTCCGGGATGCCGATCTGGTTGATGACGTCGGCGAAGAAGCCCCGGACCACGAGCCGGCGTGCCTCGTCGGCCGGGATGCCGCGCGACTGCAGGTAGAACAGCTGCTCGTCGTCGAACCGACCGGTGGCGCTGGCGTGGCCGGCACCGACGATCTCGCCGGTCTCGATCTCGAGGTTCGGCACCGAGTCGGCGCGGGCGCCGTCGGTGAGCACCAGGTTGCGGTTGAGCTCGTAGGTCTCGGTGCCCTCGGCCTCGGCGCGGATCAGCACGTCACCGATCCAGACGGTGTGCGCCTCGGCGCCCTGCAGCGCGCCCTTGTAGACGACGTGCGAGCGGCAGTGCGGCACCGCGTGGTCGACGAACAGGCGGTGCTCGAGGTGCTGGTCGGCGTCGGCGAAGTACAGGCCGAGCATCTCCACGTCGCCACCGGTGCCGGCGAAGCGTGCCTCGGACGCGACCCGCACCAGGTTGCCGCCGAAGGACACCACGATCGACTTGAACCGGGCGTCGCGCCCGACGGTGACCGAGTGCTGCGCGGCGTGCACGGCGTCGTCGGCCCAGTCGTCGATCACGACGACGGTGAGCTGCGCTCCGTCGCCGACGAGGAACTCGACGTTGTCGGCGTACGTCGCGCTGCCGACGTGGTCGAGGACGACGACCGCGCTCGCGAACTGCTGCACGTCGACGAGCAGATGACCGAACGCGCTGCCCTTGTCGACCCCGTCGCCGCGCAGGGTCACCACGGTGGGCGCGCTGGCCACGACGTCGGTGGGCACCGTGACGACGGTGGCCTTCTCGAACGTCGACCAGGCACGGGCGGCGACCCGGTCGGCGGGGACGCCGGCCCTGCCGAGCCGCTCGTCGCCGCGCGCGACGGTCTCGACCCGCACCTCGGGCGCGGCGTCGACCTCGACGGTCACCGTGCCGTCGCCGGCGCTGTCGTCCTCGTGCAGGTGGCGCAGCCGGTGCAGCGGGGTGAACCGCCAGTCCTCCTCGCGGCCGGTGGGCACGTCGAAGTCGGCCAGCTCGAACGAGCGGAACCGCGAGCCGCGGCTGTCACCGGGCAGCGGCACCGCACCGTGCGAGTGCGGCTTCCCGCTGAACCCGCCGGTCTCCGGGCTGAGGATCTCCGAGGCGACCGCTGTCGGCGGGCGTGGTGGTGGGGGAGCTCAACCCACGGCCCCTTCCATCTGCAGCTCGATGAGCCGGTTGAGCTCCAGCGCGTACTCCATCGGGAGCTCCTTGGCGATCGGCTCGACGAAGCCGCGCACGATCATCGCCATCGCCTCGTCCTCGGTCAGGCCGCGGCTCATCAGGTAGAAGAGCTGGTCGTCGCTGACGCGGGAGACGGTGGCCTCGTGGCCCATCGTCACGTCGTCCTCGCGGACGTCGACGTACGGGTAGGTGTCGCTGCGGCTGACGGTGTCGATGAGCAGCGCGTCGCACTTCACGGTCGACCGCGAGCCGTTGGCGCCCTCGAGCACCTGCACGAGTCCGCGGTACGACGTGCGCCCGCCGCCCCGCGCGACCGACTTGGAGATGATCGTCGAGGAGGTGTGCGGCGCCGAGTGCACCATCTTGGCGCCGGCGTCCTGGTGCTGGCCCTCGCCCGCGAACGCCACCGACAGGGTCTCGCCCTGGGCGTGCTCGCCGAGCAGGTAGCAGGCGGGGTACTTCATGGTGACCTTGGAGCCGATGTTGCCGTCGATCCACTCCATCCGGCCGCCGGCCTGCACCGCGGTGCGCTTGGTCACCAGGTTGTAGACGTTGTTCGACCAGTTCTGGATGGTCGTGTAGCGGACGTGCGCGTCCTTCTTCACGATGATCTCGACGACCGCGGAGTGCAGCGAGTCGGAGGAGTAGATCGGGGCCGTGCAGCCCTCGACGTAGTGCACCGAGGAGCCCTCGTCGGCGATGATCAGCGTCCGCTCGAACTGGCCCATGTTCTCGGTGTTGATCCGGAAGTAGGCCTGCAGCGGGATGTCGACCTTGACGCCGGGCGGCACGTAGATGAACGACCCGCCGGACCAGACCGCGGTGTTGAGCGCGGCGAACTTGTTGTCGCCGACCGGGATCACGGTGCCGAAGTACTCGCGGAACAGGTCCTCGTGCTCGCGCAGCGCGGTGTCGGTGTCGAGGAACAGGACGCCCTTCTGCTCCAGGTCCTCGCGGATCTGGTGGTAGACGACCTCCGACTCGTACTGAGCCGCCACGCCGGCGATCAGCCGCTGCTTCTCGGCCTCCGGGATGCCGAGCCGGTCGTAGGTGTTCTTGATGTCCGCCGGCAGGTCGTCCCAGGAGGTGGCCTGCTTCTCGGTCGAGCGGACGAAGTACTTGATGTTGTCGAAGTCGATGCCCGAGAGGTCCGAGCCCCAGGTCGGCATCGGCTTCTTGCCGAACAGCCGCAGCCCCTTGAGGCGCAGGTCGAGCATCCACTGCGGCTCGCTCTTGAGCGCCGAGATGTTGCGCACGACGTCCTCGGACAGCCCGCGCTTGGCGGTGGCGCCGGCGGAGTCGGAGTCCGACCAGCCGAAGGCGTAGCGGCCCAGGGTGTCGACCTCGGCGTGCGTGGTCTCGGGGATGGCGGTCACGGAGTGCTCCTCCGGTTGTCGGTGCTCGGGGGGTGCGGGACGTAGGTCGTGCAGATGCCGTCGCCGTGGGCGATGGTGGCCAGGCGCTGGACGTGGGTGCCGAGCAGCCGGGCGAAGACCTCGGTCTCGGCCTCGCACAGCTCGGGGAACTCGCCGGCGACGTGGGCGACGGGGCAGTGGTGCTGGCAGAGCTGCTCCCCCGCGGCCGCACCGCTGCCGGTGGGTCGGGTGGTGGCGGCGTAGCCGTCGCCGGAGAGCGCGCCGGCGAGCGCCTCGGCCCGGCCGTCGGGGTCCGCGGCGTCGACCACCGGCCGGTAGCGCGCCTCCAGCTCGGCGACCCGCTGGCGGGCGAACGCGCCGACCGCCTCCCGGCCCCCGGCCTCGGCGAGGAACCGCAGCGCGCTGACGGCGAGGTCGTCGTAGGCCTGGACGAAGGCCTCCCGACCCGCCTCGGTCACGCCGAACAGCCGGGGCGGCCGGCCCCGGCCACGCACCGCGGTGACCCGCGGCTCGCGTTCCTCGACGGCCCCTTCGGCGACCAGCGCGTCGAGGTGACGGCGGACGGCGGCGGGGGTGAGACCCAGGCTCACCGCGAGCGCGGCGGCGGTGAGGGGGCCGTTCTCGAGCAGGGTGCGCGCGACCCGGTCGCGCGTCCTGTCCTCCACGGCGGATTTCACAACACCAGTGTGCCGTTATTCTCCGGTCATCGCAAACAGCACCCGCGCGGGGCCGGTTGCGGCGGGCGCGGAGCGGTCGGCCGCCGCCGGGCCGCCCGAGCGCCGTTCGTAGACTCCAGGGCATGACACCCGCGGTCGAGGTCGTCGACCTCGTCAAGCGGTACGGCGACAAGGCGGCGGTCGCGGGGCTCTCGCTCACGGTCCAGCCCGGCTCGATCACCGCGATCCTCGGGCCGAACGGCGCGGGCAAGACGACGACCGTCGAGACCTGCGAGGGCTACCGCCGGCCCGACTCGGGCAGCGTCCGGGTGCTGGGCCTCGACCCGCGCCGCGACGCGCGCGCCCTGCGGCCCCGGGTCGGCGTGATGCTCCAGCAGGGCGGGGTCTACCCCGGCGTGAAGGCCGAGGAGATGCTGCGGCACGTGGCCGCGCTGCACGCGCACCCGCTCGACGTCGCGACGCTGGTCGAGCGCCTGGGGCTGGGGTCGGCCGGCCGCACGGCGTACCGCCGGCTGTCCGGCGGCCAGCAGCAGCGCCTCTCGCTGGCGATGGCCGTGGTGGGGAGGCCGGAGCTGGTGTTCCTCGACGAGCCGACGGCCGGTCTCGACCCGCAGGCGCGGCGCGCCACCTGGGACCTGGTGGCCGCCCTCCGGCACGACGGCGTCACCGTCGTGCTCACGACCCACTTCATGGACGAGGCCGAGCGGCTGGCCGACCAGGTGGTCGTGGTCGACCACGGCCAGGTCGTCGCGCAGGGCAGCCCCGAGCAGCTGACCGCAGCGGGGTCGGGCGGCAGCCTCCGGTTCGAGGCGCCGCCCGCGCTGGACCTGGTGTCCCTGGCGGCCGCCCTGCCCGCTCCCAGCCAGGTGACCGAGGTCTCCCCCGGGCGGTACGTCGTGCACGGCGCCGTCGACACCCACCTGCTCGCCGACCTCACCCGCTGGTGCGCCGACCGCGACGTCATGCCCGAGGGCCTGACAGTGGGGCGCCGCTCGCTGGAGGACGTGTTCCTCGACCTCACCGGCTCGGAGCTGCGCGGATGACCGCGGTCGCGGACGGCACGTTCAGCCCTCGGCCCGGGGCTGCTCCGCTGCACCGGATGATCGCCGCCCAGACCTCGCTGGAGGTCCGGATGGTGCTGCGCAACGGCGAGCAGCTGCTGCTCACCGTGGTGATCCCGGTGCTGATCCTCGTGGTGTTCGGCAGCGTCGAGGTGATGAACCTCGGTGGCCGCTCGGCCCGGCTCGGCTTCCTCGTCCCCGGCGTGCTGGCGCTCGCCGTGCTGTCCACAGCGTTCACCGGGCTGGCGATCGGCACCGGCTTCGAGCGGCGGTACGGGGCGCTCAAGCGGCTCGGTGCCTCACCGCTGCCGCGGGGTGCCCTGCTCGGCGCGAAGGGTCTGGCGGTCCTGCTGATCGAGGCGCTGCAGATCGCGCTGCTGACCGGCGTGGCGCTGCTGCTGGGCTGGCACCCGCACGGCTCGTGGGTGGCCGTGCTGCTGCTCGTGCTGGTGGGGACGGCGGCCTTCGCCGGCCTCGCCCTGCTGATGGCCGGCACCCTGCGGGCCGAGGCGACCCTGGCGGCCGCGAACCTGGTCTACCTGCTGTTCCTGGTGAGCGGCGGCATCGCCGTACCGCTGGACCGCTTCCCGCACGCGGCCCGTCCGTTCCTCGAGGCGCTGCCCGCCGGGGCGCTGGCGGAGGGGCTGCGCGTCGTGCTGCGGCGTGGCGACGCTCTGCCGTGGTGGTCGGTCGGGGTGCTCGCCGCCTGGGCGGTCGTCGGCGGGTCGCTGGCCGCCCGCACCTTCCGCTGGGAGTAGGCCGGCCGCTGGGAGCGGTCAGCGCCGCCAGCGAGCGGTCAGGCCGCTCGGGCGTACATCTCCCGGGCGAGCCGCCGCCAGGGTGGCCGGAAGGCGTACAGCCCGGCGAGCCGGAGCCGCACGAGGTCGCTCAGCACGGCCGCCCTGGCCCGCACCTCGGGGTCGGGCTGCCACCCGTCGAGCAGGGCGGCGCGGGCGACGTCCGCGGCGGCAGGGTCCAGGCCCTGCAGCACCCGCAGCTCGAGGTGGACCAGGAGGTTGGCGAGGTCGATGGCCGGCTCGCCGGCCGAGAGCTCGTCGAGGTCGAGCAGGCCGACCCTGGCTCCGCGACGGGACGGGTTGACGACGAGCTGCTTGTCGTGCAGGTCACCGTGCAGGGTCACGACGTCCGGCCCGGCCGGCGGGGGCGCGTCCGGGTCCGGGCCGTCGGGCAGCAGCCCGAGCGCCCGGGCCGGAGCCAGCCACCGGGTCACCGCCCGGACCTCGACCTCGGTGTCCCTCGTCCGCAGCCCGGCGGGGGCAGCGCCGTGCAGCGCGCGCAGCACCCGGCCCGACGACCGCCAGGCCTCGGCCCAGCCGCGGTCCGTGGCGGCGTCCCGGCCGCGTTCGTGCAGCGTCGTGCCGCAGAGGGTCGACCAGACGAGCACGCCGCGCTCGGCGTCGTGGTCGAGCAGCCGCGGCACCTCCGCCCGGTCCCGGAGCGCAGCGCCGGCGCGGGCGGCGGCGTCCGCCACCGCCTCGCTGCGACCCGGGCGGACCACCTTCAGGTAGCACCCGTCGGCTCGCTGCACGACGGCGCGCCGTTCCGCCCGGTGCGAGACCAGACGAGCGCCGGGCTGGGCCGCGATCGCCGCGAGGGCAGGCAGCTTCCGGTCGGCGCCGCCGGGCTGCACGACCACCCCGGCGGCGCCGAGGTCGACCACGGGCTGCCGGGACCGGGCGACGAGCTCGTGGCGGCGTTCCGGGTCGGCCAGCCACTGCGCGGCCACCACCTCGCCGGTCGGCGACAGGTACTCGAGAACGAGGTGCTCCGGGCTGGCCGGCCAGGCGCGCCGCAGGGTGAGCGTCCGGCCGCCGACGACCAGCGAGTCCAGCGCGGTGACGCGCGCTGCAGCGCCGGTCACACCGGCACCGCCGCGAGCCTGGCCGCCGCGGTGACCAGCTCGGCGGTGCGCCCGGCCCAGTCGGCGTGCCGGTTGCGGAACGGCTCCGCGGACCGCAGCAGCAGGGCCGCTGCCGCGTAGGCCCGCAGGCCGCAGCGCAGGTCGGCCCCGCCCGCGTCCTCGTAGGCAGCGAGCAGGCCGGCCAGCACGACCTGCGGGTCGCCGTCGGCCGGCGCCCGCCCGCCGACGACCTCGGCGGCGAACCAGGTCGCGACGTCCCAGTGCGGCGCGTCGACCCGCATCCGGTCCAGGTCCAGCAGCACCGGGCCGTGCGACGTCAGCACCAGCTGGTCCACCGAGAAGTCCCCGTGCACGATCCGGCCATGGCGCCCGAGGGTGCCGAGCCGCGGCCCCACCGAGTGCGCCGCCCGCTCGGCCTGGTCGGCCAGCTCGGGCAGCAGGTGGCCGACCAGCGCCGCGGTCGACCGCAGGGTGGCGGCGACGTCGGCCACCGGCAGCCGCTCGGTCCGCGCCTCCCGGTGCCAGCCGGCCAGCAGCGCCCCGGCCTGCTGCTGGACCGCCAGGTCGGTCGTGCCGTCCACCGGGACCGTGCCCTCGACGTAGGCCGAGGCGACCACGCCGCGGCGGCGGCTGTGCCCGAGCAGCGGGGCCACCGGCAGGTCCCGCGTCGGCGGCGAGCCGCGCCCGGGTGAGACCCGCACCGAGCGCACCGGGCTCGACGGCGCGGACCACTGCCCGAGGACCGCCGCGGGCTCCCGCGACGACCACGGCACGACGCAGCGGCCGGTAGCGGAGGACCTGCAGCGGACCGTCGCGCAGCCGGTCCGGCAGCGGCCGGCGCACGCCCGCCATCTCCCGGTGCAGGGCCGGCAGCTCCGGGTCCTGGTCCATCGGCGCGACGACGACGTGCTGGCCGGGCTCGGTCGCGAGCGGCCGGCGCCGGGTCGACCGGTGCAGGCCGAGCATCTTGGGCAGCTTCGCCGCGAACTGCGCGCTGCCGGCGACCGCGAACGCGCGCCCCGCACCGTGCGGCGCCGTCGAGCAGGAGGCCGGCGGTCAGGCTGGTCCCGGGCTTGTAGCGCAGGTACTCGACCCGGACCTCGCCGCCCGGCCCGCCCGGCCCGGCGAGCAGCTCGGCCAGCCGCTCGTCGTCGAGGAGCAGCGCCATGCCCGGCACGGCCGGGTCGCGGGCCAGCAGCGCGCGGTCAGCCGGCGTCAGCACGGGCATCCTCCCGGTCGGGGCTGAAGACGGACCGCAGCCGGCCGCCGGCGAGCCGGACCACCAGGTCGCAGTCGCGGATCGCCGCCGGGTCGTGCGAGATCACGAACGTCGTCCGGTGCTCGCAGAGCTCGGCCAGGGCTGCTCGCACCTCCCGCTCGCTGTCGGCGTCCAGGCCGGCTGTCGCCTCGTCGAGGATCACGATGGGCGCGTCCCGGAGCAGGGCACGCGCCACCGCGATGCGCTGCCGCTGCCCGCCGGAGAGCGTCGCGCCGCGCTCGCCGAGGACCGTGTCGTAGCCCTCGGGCAGGGCCGAGATGAAGCCGTCCGCCCGCGCGGCCCGAGCCGCCGCGAGGACGTCCTCGTCGGTGGCCCGCGGCGAGCCCAGCCGGATGTTCTCCCGGACGTCGGTGGCGAACAGCACCGACTCCTGCAGCACGATCGCCACCTGGGCCCGCAACGACTCCAGGGTCAGGTCGCGCAGGTCGTGGCCGTCGACCAGCACCCGGCCGGAGACCGGGTCCTGCAGCCGGAGCAGCAGGCTGGCCAGCGTCGACTTCCCGGCGCCGGACTCGCCCGACACCCCGACCGTCGAGCCGGCCGGCACGTCCAGCGACACGTCGTGCAGCGCCGGCCGGCCGCGGCCGTAGGCGGCAGTGACCGACTCGAAGCGCACGTCGCCGCGCAGCCTCGGCGCGGGCTTGGCGTGCGGCAGGTCGCGGACGTCGACGCTGGTCGCCAGCACGTCGATGATGCGCTCCCCCGACGCCGCGGCCTTGGCGATCCGGCCGGTGTACTTCGCCAGGTCGCGCATCGGCTTGAAGGCGCCCTTGAGGTAGCTGATGAACACCACCAGCTCGCCCACCGTGAGGTCGCCGGAGAGCACCCGGGCCCCGCCGGCGAACAGCACGGCCGCCGAGGCGATGCCGATCAGGAAGTCGGTCCGCCGCTCGAGACCGGCGGACAGCCGGGTCGTGCGGGCACCCTCCTTGAGGCTCTTGCCGTTGCTGGACTCGAAGCGGCTGCGCAGGGCCGGCTCCAGCCCGTAGGCGTGCACGACGGTGATCGCGCCGAGGCTCTCGGCGACGGTGCCGGCGAGGTCGCCCTCACGGGCCCGCTGCACCCGGGCGGCCGCGGTGATCCGGCGGCCGTCGCGGGCGCTGGTGAGGAAGAAGATCGGGAACGCCGCCAGGACGATCAGCGCGAGCAGCGGGTCCAGCAGCAGCATCACGACTGCCATGCCGACGAGGGTGAGCACGTTCCCCACCAGGGGCACGACGGCGGTGACGGCGACGTCCTGCAGCCGCCCGACGTCCCCGGTCAGCCGGTTCACCAGGTCGCCGGTCTTGGCCTTCCCGTGGTAGCGCACCGACAGCCCGAGCAGGTGCCGGTACACGTCGCCCCGGACCCGCGTCATGATCCGGCTGCCGGCCAGCGAGAGCGCCACCGTCGAGAGGTACGACGCCAGCGCGCGCAGCGCCGTGAGCAGCACGGTGGCGAGAGCGGCGAGCAGGAGCAGCCGGATGACACCGGGCTGGTCGGCGGCGTTCGGCACCGTCACGGCGTCCAGCACGACCTTCATCGGCCACGGCTCGAGCAGCCGCAGGCCGACCTCGGCGAGCAGCGCGACCAGGCCGCCGATCAGCAGCCCGCGGTCGGGCCGCACGTGCGGTGCGAGCACCCACATGGTCCGCTTGAGGCCGGGCAGCGAGGACCGCAGCTCGCCGGCGGGACTGTGGCGTCGGCCCATCTCAGCTCACCCCCGCCAGCACCCGGGTGCCGAACGCGTGGTCGACCACCCGGTCCAGCACGCCGGCCCAGGTGTGCCGCAGCGCGGTGCTCCGGGCAGCGGTGCCGAGCGTGGCCCGCAGCCCCGCGTCGTCGCGGAGCCGGCGCAGCGCCGCGGCCAGCGCCTCGACGTCGCCGGGCTCGACCAGCAGGCCGTCCCGACCGTCCTCGACCAGGGCCTCCACCGGGCCGGTCCGGCTCGCGACCACCGGCAGGCCGGCGGCGAGGTACTCCAGCACCTTCAGCGGCGAGAAGTAGCCACCGGCCCGCGGGGGCGCGGGTGCGGCGCCCACGTGCATCCGCTGGAGCTGGGCCGGCACCTCGGCCGGGGGCAGCGAGCCGGTCAGCGTCACCCGGCCGGCCAGGTCGCGCGCGGTGGCGCGCACCTCGCACGCCGCGCGGCCCGGGCCGTCGCCGACGAGGAGCAGCCGGACGTCAGGCACCAGCGCGACGGCCGCCATCAGGTCGTCCAGCCCGTGCCAGGCCCGGAAGGTGCCGACGAAGCCGACGGTCATCGGGCCGGGCGGCGGCCAGACGCCCGGGCGGACCCGCTCGGCGTCCACGCCGTTCGACTGCACGAGCACCCTCGAGCCGGGCGCCAGGGCCAGCACCCAGTCAGCCACCGGCTCGGACACGCAGACCACGGTGGACGCCGCCGTCGCGGCGTCCCGGAGCACGCCCTGCGCCGCCTCGGCGTCGACCACCCCGCGGTACCTGCGCTGCTCGTCGATCAGCGGCGAGTTCACCTCGAGGACGCCGGGCACGCCGCGGTCGACGGCGTGCAGCATCCCGGCCCGGCCGGTGAGGGAGTAGCGCTCGTAGACGAGGTCAGGCGGCCCGACAGCCCGACCCCGCAGTCCAGCGCCTCGCCGACGGCGCGGTCGTCTGCGACCTCGTGCACTGCCACACCCTCGAGGCCGGCCGGCGCCGTACCGCCGCGTCGCACGCAGACGAGGTCGACGTCGTCGCCCCGACGGACGAACGCCCGCAGCACCTCCTGCACGTGCACCGAGGCGCCCTTGGAGCCGAAGACCGGCACTCCCGGGTCGGCGCAGACGTAGGTCACTCGCATCACGCCACCGCCATCCCGGCGGCCGCGGGACGGCCCGAGAGCAGCTCCCCGAGGGCGCGCGCCTGCCGACGGCTGTCGTAGGCCTGCTCGACCGCGGCCCGACCCTGGAGGGCGAGGCCGGCACCGAGCGCCTGGTCGTCGAGCAGCGTGGCCAGCGCATCGGCGAGCGCACGCGGGTCGCGCTCGGGCACCAGCAGCCCGGTCTCGCCGTGCCGCACCAGCTCGGGGATCCCCGTCACCGGGGTGGCGACCACCGGGGTGCCGAGCGCCATCGCCTCCAGCAGCACGGTGGGCAGCCCGTCGGCGTTGCCGTCGGTGCCGGTCACGCAGGGCGCCGCGAGGACCGCCGCGCCGGACACCAGCGCCCGGACCTCGTGCTGCGGCAGCGGCCCGCACAGGTCCACCAGCCGGCCCAGGCGGAAGGCGTCGACGAGCCCCCGGAGCTCGGCCTCGAGGGGGCCGGCGCCCGCCAGCACGGTGCGCACCGGCCGGCCGCGGTCCCGCAGCAGCGCGACCGCTTCCAGCAGGTGGCAGAAGCCCTTCTTCTCCACCAGCCGGCCCACCGCCGCGACCACCGGCTCCCGACCCACCGGCGAGGTGAAGGGGAAGTCGTCGAGCAGCAGCCCGTTGCGGACCGTCACGACCCGCGCGGCTTCGTCCGGGAAGGCGGCCCGGAGGTACGCCGCGTTGTAGTCGGTCACCGTCACGGCGGTCGCCGCGTCGCGCAGCTTGGCGCGCAGATCCTCCGGGTCGACGCTCTCGTGGAACAGGTCCTTGGCGTGCGCGGTGAACGAGTACGGCACCCCGGTCAGCAGCGACGCCAGCCGGGCGACGGTGGTGGCCACCGAGGCGAAGTGCGCGTGCAGATGGGTGATGCCGCGGGCGCGTACCTCGCGGGCGAGGTGGAGGGCCTGCATCGCGTCGGAGACGTCGGCGCGCAGCAGCTCGGGCAGGACGGCGGGCAGCCGCGGCAGCTGTCGGGCCGCCACCGCCAGCTCGGACCACACCTCCGCGGTGCGCAGCCGCGCGTGCGGCAGGTAGGTGACCTCGGCGCGCACGTCGGCCAGCGTCGCGTGGAACCGGCCGTCCACCGGGTAGCGGAGCGAGAAGACGTGCAGGTCGTGGCCCACCTCTTCGCGCGCGAGGATCTCCGAGACCACGAAGGTCTCCGAGAACCGCGGGTACATCTTGAGGACGTAGCCGATCCTCGGGGTCTGCTCAGGCCGAGGCATGCGCCACCTCCCGGACGCCGGGAGCCGCCACCAGGTCACGGACGAGACGGGGCACCCGCGCCAGGCCGTCGAGGTCGACCATCGAGGCGGCGTCGCGCGCGGGTCGGCGGTGTGTCGTCCGCAGCCAGCCGGTCAGCCGACCGGGAGTGACGGCGCCGGGGTGCAGCACGTCGACGAGTCCCAGCTCGGCCATCCGGTCCGCCCGGACGACCTGTTCCCGCCGCGGAGCCGTCCGCGGGACGACGAGCGAGGGCACCCGGTGCGCGAGCAGCTCGCAGACCGTGTTGTAGCCGCCCATGCTGACCGCGGCCCGGGCACCGGACAGCTGCGGGGTCAGGTCCGACTCGAAGTCGCGCACCTCGAGGTCCGGCCGGTGGCCCGCGGCAGCGCGGACGGCGTCCCGGTCCGAAGCGGACATCTGCGGCCCGAGGACCAGCAGGCCGCTGCCCTCGGGCCAGGCGCTGCGGGCGAACGCCTCGGCGACGAGACGCCCGTCGCTGCCGCCACCGACCAGGCAGAGCACCGGGCCCTCGGCCGTCGCGGTGTCCCGGGCCGGCACCGGCGGGACGAGGTAGCCGGTGTACCGGACGCGCTCCCGCCAGCGGTCCGGCAGGCCGAGCGCGTCGACGCAGTCGAAGACCCGCGGGTCGCCGTACACCCAGATCTCGTCGTACCAGCGGTCGAGGGCGTCGGTGGCCCCGTGCGCCGCCCACTCCGCGGCGGCGACCTCCGGGTCGTCGAGGACGTCCCGCAGGCCGAGCACCACCCGTGTCGTCGGCGGCAGCGCGGTCAGGGCGGCCTGCAGCTCGCCACCGAACCCTCGTGGGTGCCGGTCGACGACGACCACGTCCGGAGCGAAGCTGCGCAGGGCGGCCGACATCACAGCGCCGCGCAGGTCCAGCAGGCTCCGCAGCGGCATGGTCAGCCGCCGCGCGGCGTACCGGCCGTCACTGCTCTTGTGCAGGGACGGGACGCCGACGATGTCGCAGCCCGGCGGGCGAGGCAGGGCGCCGGCCTCCTCGGCGCCGGTCAGCAGCAGCGTCTGGGTCGTGGGGTCGGCGGCGCCGAGACCCGTTGCCAGGGCGAGGCTGCGCCGGACGTGGCCCAGGCCTTGGGAGTCGTGCGAGTAGAGCGCCACCCGGTTCATGGCGGTGACGCTGCCCGCGGAACCCCTAACGGAAGGTTAACGGCGGCCTACCTGGGCCTTTACCGGCGGGCACCCGGACCTGTCCCGAGGTACTAGCACCTCGCACGTCCGGCGGGGGTGCGCCCGTACGCTGGCGGCATGGCCGATCGCTCGTCCGGGTTGCGTTCGTTGCGCTTCGTGGGTCCCCACCCCGCGGACCGTGCGGCGCACCTTCCTGGGCGCCCTCGTCGCGAACGTCGCCATCGTGGTCACCGGCGGGGCGGTGCGGCTGACCGCCTCGGGGCTCGGGCTGCCCGACGTTCCCGCGCTGCACCGACGACAGCCTGGTCGTGACGCGCGCCATGGGTGGCCATGGGCTGGTGGAGTTCGGCAACCGGATGCTGACCTTCGTCCTGTCAGCCGTCGTCGTCGCCGCGGTCGTCGTGGCCTGGCGGGCCGGCCGCCGGGACCTGCGCCGGGCGGCGCTGCTGCTCTTCGCCGGCATCGTGGCGCAGGCCCTGCTCGGCGGGGTGACCGTGCTCACCGGCCTGAACCCGGTCACGGTGATGGCGCACTTCCTGCTGTCCGCGGCCCTGATCGCCGCCGCCACCTGGGCCTACGAGCTGTCGACCGGTCTGCCGGTCACCCACCAGCGACGGGTGCCCGCTGCGGTGCTCGCCGGCGGCCGGGGCCTGGTCGGCGTGACCGCAGCGCTGCTGCTCGCCGGGACGGTCGTGACCGGCACGGGGCCGCACTCCGGTGACCGCAACGCCACCCACCGGCTGCCGTTCGACCTGGTCGAGGTCACCCAGCTGCACGCCGACCTGGTCTTCCTGCTGGTGGGTCTGTCGGTCGGCATCGCCGTGGCGCTGCGGGCGACCGGCGCCCCCCGGGACCTGCAGCGGCGCTGCACCGAGCTGTTGGTGATCGTGCTCGCCCAGGGGCTGGTGGGCTACCTGCAGTACGCCACCGACCTGCCGGTCGCGCTCGTCGCGGCCCACGTGCTGGGCGCCTGCCTGGTCTGGGTGGCTGCGCTACGGCTCGTGCTGGGCATGTCGGTGCGGGTCGCCCCGGTCGAGCCGGGGGCGCAGCACGAGGAGCTACCCGTCTCCCCCGCCCGAGCCTGACCCGCCGCTGTCGTCGGACCCTCCGCCGCCCGAGCCGCCGCTGTCGTCGCCGCCGTGGCCGCCACCGCCGCCACCGCCGCCGCCACCTCGGTCGTCCAGGGAGAACCTCGGCAGCCCGCCAGAGCACACCGCGCTGACCTCGACCCCCAGGTCACCGCTGCGGAACTCCACGTCGGCGGTCACCACCCGGCCGCTGGTGACGCCGTCCAGCCGCCAGCCGACGGCCGGTGACGCGCTGACCGCGACCAGGCCGTCCCGGCAGGAGGCCGAGACGTAGCCGCCACGGGTGTTGAAACCGCGGACGACCGGCTTCGGCTCGGCACTGGTCGCGGGGCTGCCGGACTTGGTGCCCTTCGGGCCAGTGGTGCCCTTGGGGGTACCGGTGCCCGTGGGGGTGGTGGGTGTGGACGAGTTCGCGGGTGTCGAGGCGTCCGGCGTCGACGATGACGACGATGCGGTCGATGAGGACGTCGAGCCCTCGACGGCTACCGTCGAGGAAGCGTCGGTGAAGGGATGGCCCACCAGGCCGGCGGCCGCGAAGCCGACGCCGACGGAGGCCACGGCGAAGGCCGCCCACAGGGCCACGAGCACGACACGTCTGTCCACGACCACGATCTTGCCCTGAGCTTCCCTAACGCCCGGCTAACGCGGTGTCAGCGCTGGCCCCGCGTTGCGCTCGGATCCTGGTCCGCGCCGCTACGGTCGTGCCGTGGCCGTGCTGCTGCTCATCGAGGACGACTCCCGCATCCGGTCCGCGCTCGACCCGAGCGCTGACCGAGCGGGGCCACGCCGTCGCGTCGGAGCCGGCGGGGATGCCCGGGCTGCAGCGCATCATCGACGACCCGCCCGACCTCGTGGTGCTCGACCTCGGCCTGCCCGACATCGACGGCATCCAGGCTGCTGCGGATGCTGCGTGCCGTCAGCAGCGTCCCCGTCATCGTCGCCACCGCCCGCGACGACGACGCAGCGACATCGTGGCCGCCCTCGACGCCGGGGCCGACGACTACGTCGTGAAGCCGTTCTCGCGCCGAGCAGCTCGACGCCCGCATCCGGGCGGTGCTGCGCGCGCAGCACCGACGGCGGAGGCGGTGGTCCTCGAGGTCGGGGACCTCGTGCGTCGACATCCGTTCGCGGACGGCGGCGCTCGCCGGCCGGCACGCTCGACCTGCACCCGCGAGGAGTTCGACCTGCTGGCCTACCTCGCCGCGCGGCCGGGCGAGGTCGTCACGCAAGCGGACACTGCTCGCCGACGTCTGGCAGTCAGCCGTACGGCGGGGCGGACAAGACCGTCGACGTGCACCTGTCGTGGCTGCGCCGCAAGCTGGGCGAGACGGCAGCCGAGCCGCGGATACTGCACACGTGCGGGGCGTCGGGGTCAAGCTGGTCGCGGCGCCCGCCTGATGGCGCACCGATGAGACGTCGGCTGGCGCTGCTGGTCGCCGCGACCACCTCGGTGGTCCTGCTGGCCTTCACCCTGCCGCTCGCCGTCCAGATCGACCACGCCGCGACGAATGCGGCCATCGCGTCCGCGACCGACCGCAGCCAGCGGATCGTGCCGACTGTTGCAGACGGGTCGGAGACCGAGATCAGGGCGGAGGTCGCCACGGTGTCCGACCCGGACTACGTCGTGCGCGTCCAGCTGCCGTCGGGCGCCGTCGTCGGGCGGCCGTTCCACACCAGCGTCCCTCCCGTCGACCCTGCCCTGCGGGCGCACGGCGGTGCGGGTGCTCGGCGGACGGCCGGGTGATCCTCGACCAGCCGGTCGTGCGCGAGGACGGTACGGCGGTGATCAGCACCCTGATGAGCGAGGCCGTCCTGGACGCCGGGGTGTGGCGGTCCTGGACGATCCTCGGCGGGCTGGCGGTGACGCTGTTCGTGCTGTCGCTTGTCGTCGCCGACCGGCTGGCCCGCTCGATGACCCGGCCGGTGACCGAGCTCGCCGAGACCGCCGAACGGCTGGGCCACGGCGACCTCACGGCCCGGGTCGAGCCCAGCGGTCCGGACGAGGTGCGCGAGGTCGGCAGCGCGCTCAACCGGCTGGCGGCCCGGATCGGCGAGCTGCTCACCCACGAGCGGGAAGCAGTCGCCGACCTTTCCCACCGGCTGCGGACGCCGGTCACCGCCCTCCGCCTGGACGTCGAGTCGCTGCCGCACGGGCCGGACCGGGACCGCCTCACCGCCGACGTGGACGAGATGACCCGGCAGATCGACGTGCTGATCCGAGAAGCCCGACGGCCGGTCCGCGAGGGCGTCGAGGCGCGCAGCGACGCCTGCGCCGTCGTGCGGGAGCGGGTCGAGTTCTGGCAGGCGCTCGCCGAGGACCAAGGCCGGCGGGTCGGGCTGTCGCTGCCGGACCGGCCGTGCCAGGTCCGGGCCGGCGCCGCGGACCTCGAGGCGGCGCTCGACGCGCTGCTCGGCAACGTCATCGCGCACACGCCGGAGGGCACCGCCATGGACGTGACCGTGACGACACCGGCAGCGGGCGGAGCCGTCGTGACGGTGTGCGACGACGGTCCCGGCATCTCCGACTCGACGGTGCTGGAGCGCGGGTCGAGCCCCGGAGGCTCGACCGGGCTCGGCTTGGACATCGCCCGTCGCACCGCGGCGGCGTCCGGCGGCGAGCTGACCGTCGACCGGTCACCTACCGGCGGGACTCGGGTGGTCATGCGGCTAGGCCCGCCGACCGTGAATGCCTGAAGCCCGCCGGGTCGCCCTGTGGATGGTGGAATGTGTTGTCCACAAACGGGTTTCCGGGGTCGGGTTGTGTCCAGCCGGGCGGGTAGTGTTCGAACATGTCTTCGAACACCGGGTCCGGGTGGTCGGGGTGCCGCCGATGGCCGCGCTGGACACCATGGTCGCCGGCGTGGCGGGCGCTGGTCGAGGCGCTGGCCGGCGGCGCTGTCGGCGACCTGACCCACGACCAGCTGGCCGCGCTGGTGACCGAGGTGCGCCGGGCCGGTGCCCGGCTGGAGTCGGTCACGCTGTCCGCGGTCGGGGAGGTCGACGCCCGCGGCACCTTCACCCTGGACGGTGCGCTGACGGCCGGCGCCTGGCTGCGGCAGACCACCAGGGTCACCGCCGGGGAGGCGGCCGGGCTGGTCCGCACCGCCCGGGTGCTGCGCTGCGGGCTGCTGCCCGCCACCGCGACCGCGCTGGCCGAAGGGGGGTTGACCGGCCGGCACGCCCAGCTGATCGCCACCGCCGTGCAGGACGCGCCGGCCGGGGCGGTCGCGCTGATCGAGCCCGACGCGGTCGCGCTGGCGCACCACCGCGGACGTGGCGGCCACCGCGAACCTGATGCGCGCCTTTCAGCATGCGCTGGACCCCGACGCGCCGATGCCGCCGCGGTCCGCCGGTATGACCGGGCCGGGGTGACGTTCTGTCCGACCCTGGACGGCACGGTGTCGATCTCCGGGTCGGCCGATCCGGTCAGCGGGTCGCTGCTGGCCACCGCGGTGGACACCGCCGCCCCACTGGTCTCCGGCGACACCGCGGACCGCGGCCCGGCGCCGGCTGGACGGGCTGGCCGACATCTGCCGCGCCTACCTCGCCCACCCCGACACCGGCCGCGCCGGCCGGGGCGGGCACCCGCACCTGATCGTCACCCTGGACGCCGACACGCTCGCCGCCGAGCCGGCAGCCACAGGTGCCGCCGCTGCCGGGCCGGTTGACCGGCGACCCGGAACACGCCGAGGCCGCGCAGGACCCCCAGGACACAGACGATCTCGAGGCCGCAGCGGATCTCGACGACGCAGCGACCGCGACGGACGACGCGCGGCGGGCGCGGCAGGCTGCCGGCGCGGGCGCTGCCGGCGTGGCGGGTGGGTCGCCGGGTGGCACGTTGTCCTGGATCGGCCGGATCGCCGGGTCCACCGCCCGCCGGGTCGGCTGCGACGCGCACGCCACCTACGTCACCATCGGCCCCGACGGCAGTGTGATCGAGGCCGGCAGTGGTCGGCGGTTCTTCACCGCCGCCCAACGCCGGGCGATGATCGCCCGCGACGGCGACCGCTGCCCCGCCCCGTACTGCGACCGGCCGATCGCCTGGGCCGACGCCCATCACCTGGTGCCGGTCGCCCAGCACGGCCCGACCACCGTCGCGAACGGGGCGCTGCCCTGCCAAGGCCACCACCTGCTGCTGCACGAAGGACACTGGCAGCTGCACCGGCTACCCGACGGCCGCTACCAGCTGCACCACCCGGCAACAGGGAAGACCATCGGCCCCGAACCCCACCCACCCGGCCACAACCGACCGCCACCACGCGGCAGCGCTCGCGACGCCGAGTCCCCCGTCAGGTCAGGTGCCGCCGTAGGAACCCAAGAGGTGCGATGGAGGTGCGCCGAACGAGCGGGCTCTGCAGCTCAGAACGGCAGCAGAGGGTCGATCGCGACGGCGAGGAAGAGCAGCGTCAGGTAGGTGATCGAGCCGTGGAACAGCCGCATCGCGCCGGCCTCGACGGACGCACCAGGAAATGGCTTGCCGTCGGCCTGGGCGCGGGCCTGAGCTCGGGCCCGGGCGAGCAGGGCGTGCGCCTCGCGCAGGAACACCCCGCCGAGCACGAGGGCCGCCACCCCGTAGAACGGCGTGGTGCCCGCAACCGGCCAGAGCAGCAGCGACGTGACGACCATCAGCCAGCTGTAGGCAACGATCTGCCGGCCGACCGCGATGTTGCCCCTGACCACCGGGAGCATCGGGACCCCGGCCGCTGCGTAGTCGTCGCGGAACCGCATCGACAGCGGCCAGTAGTGCGGCGGCGTCCAGAAGAAGATGACGCCGAAGAGCACGACCGGCGTCCAGGACAGCGAGCCGGTGACGGCCGACCACCCGATGAGCACCGGCATGCATCCGGCCGCGCCGCCCCAGACGATGTTCTGCGGCGTCCGGCGCTTGAGGGCCATCGTGTAGACCCCGACGTAGAACGCGATCGCGCCCAGCGCCAGCACCGCGGGCAGCCACCCGGTCGTGACGGCCAGCCAGCCGACCGAGACCGCCCCGAGGACCAGTCCGAAGACCAGCGCCTCCCGAGGGCTGACTGCACCGGTCGCCAGTGGTCGCCGCTCGGTGCGGTGCATGACCTGGTCGATGTCGCGGTCGAGGTAGCAGTTCAGGGTGTTCGCGCTGCCGGCCGCCAGGGCTCCCCCGACCAGGGTCGCCGCGACCAGCCAGAGCGGCGGGACACCACCCTCGGCGAGCAGCATCGTCGGCACCGTGGTGACCAGCAGCAGCTCGATGATCCGCGGCTTGGTGAGCGCGACGTAGGCCGAGACGACCTGGCGGGCCGAGCGACGGGGCCTCGAGACGACCGGCACGGCCGCACCGCGGCGTGAGTCGACGGCCGTCACGCGAACCTCTTCCGTCAGCTTGTCGGGCGGCTTGCACCAGCTTGTCGGGCGGCTTGCACCAGCTTGTGTCGCACTGCTTGCATCAGTCGTGTCGGGCGGCTTGCACCTGACCGCGAGGTCGGCAGTTTGTCCGTCCGGCCGTCGGGCAGCCCCACTGTATCCGCCGGAAGAACCGGTGACTGCGTCGCGGGTAGGCTCGCGCCGCAGTTCCTTTCTGACCGTGTCACCCGTCGTCACCCGTCGAAGGAGCCATCACCTGTGAGCACGTCGAAGCTCGAGTGGACAGACCTCGACAAGCGGGCCGTCGACACCGTCCGGGCGCTGGCCATGGACTCGGTCCAGAAGGTCGGGAACGGCCATCCCGGCACCGCGATGAGCCTCGCGCCGGCCGCCTACCTGCTCTTCCAGCGGTACCTCCGGCACGACCCGACCGACCCGCACTGGGCGGGGCGGGACCGGTTCGTGCTCTCCGCCGGGCACTCCAGCCTCACGCTCTACATCCAGCTCTACCTGTCCGGCTACGGGCTCGAGCTCGACGACCTCAAGCAGCTGCGCACCTGGGGCTCGTTGACCCCCGGTCACCCCGAGCACGGGCACACCGCCGGCGTCGAGACCACCACCGGCCCCCTCGGGCAGGGCATCGGCAACGCCGTCGGCATGGCGATGGCTGCCCGTCGCGAGCGCGGCCTGCTCGACCCGGACGCGCCTGAGGGCGAGAGCATCTTCGACCACGACGTGTGGTGCATCGCCTCCGACGGCGACATCGAGGAGGGCGTGTCCAGCGAGGCCTCGTCACTCGCCGGCACCCAGCGGCTGGGCAACCTGACGCTGATCTACGACCACAACCACATCTCGATCGAGGACGACACGGTCATCGCGCTGTCCGAGGACACCCTGGCCCGGTACGCCGGCTACGGGTGGCACGTCCAGGAGGTCGACTGGCTCTCCGGCAGCGGGAAGTACGTCGAGAACGTGCAGGCGCTCGCGGACGCGTTCGACGCCGCCAGGGCCGTCACCGACCGCCCGTCCTTCATCTCGCTGCGGACGGTCATCGCCTGGCCCGCGCCCAACGCGCAGAACACCGGCAAGGCGCACGGCAGCGCTCTCGGGGCCGAGGAGGTCGCCGCGACGAAGAAGGTCATGGGCATGAACCCGGACCTGACCTTCGACGTCGACCCCGAGGTGCTCGGCCACGCCCGCGAGGTCGTGGCGCGCGGGCGGTCCCTGCACGCCGACTGGGACGAGCGGTTCGCCACCTGGGCCACCGACCACCCGGAGCAGAAGGCCCTGCTGGACCGGATGTCGACCCGGACGCTGCCCGAGGGCTGGACCAAGGCGCTGCCCGACTTCCCGGTCGACCCGAAGGGGATGGCCACCCGCAAGGCCTCCGGCACCGTGCTGGAGAAGATCGCCCCGGTGCTGCCCGAGCTGTGGGGCGGGTCGGCCGACCTCGCCGAGTCGAACAACACCACACCGGCGGGCGAGCCGTCGTTCCTGCCGGAGGACCGCCAGTCCAAGGAGTTCCCCGGCGGCCCGTACGGCCGGGTGCTGCACTTCGGCATCCGCGAGCACGCGATGGGCTCGATCATGAACGGCATCACGCTGCACGGCGGCACCCGTGTCTACGGCGGCACGTTCCTGGTCTTCAGCGACTACATGCGGCCCGCGGTGCGGCTGGCGGCCCTGATGCAGCTGCCGGTCACCTACGTCTGGACCCACGACTCGATCGGCCTCGGCGAGGACGGCCCGACCCACCAGCCGGTCGAGCACCTCGCGGCGCTGCGGGCCATCCCCGGGCTCGACGTCGTCCGCCCGGCCGACGCCAACGAGACCGTCGTCGCGTGGCGGACCATCCTCGAGCACACCGACCGGCCGGCCGGGCTCGCGCTGAGCCGGCAGAACCTGCCGATCTGGGACCGCGAGGCCTTCGCCTCGGCCGAGGGCACCGCGCGCGGCGGCTACGTGCTCGCGGACGCGTCCGACGGCCAGCCCAGGGTGGTCATCATCGCGACGGGCTCCGAGGTGCAGCTCGCCGTCGCCGCCCGCGAGCGGCTCGAGGACGAGGGCACACCGACCCGGGTGGTCTCGATGCCCTGCGTCGAGTGGTTCCGGGAGCAGGACGTCTCCTACCAGCAGCAGGTGCTGCCCAGCGGCGTGAAGGCGCGGGTCAGCGTCGAGGCCGCGGTCGGCATGGGCTGGCGCGACATCGTCGGCGACGCGGGCGAGATCGTCAGCCTCGAGCACTTCGGAAGCAGCGCGGCGCACACCGTGTTGTTCGAGCAGTTCGGCTTCACTCCCGACCGGGTGGTGGCAGCAGCCCACGCCACCCTGGAGCGGGTAGGCGTGATCACCGGCACCACCACCGGCAACTGACCGCACGACGGAGGGAGCAGGACCATGACGGACACCCTGCGCCAGCTCACCGACGAGGGCGTGGCGATCTGGCTCGACGACATGAGCCGTGGTCGCCTGACCACCGACAACCTGGCCGACCTGATCCGCGACAGGTACGTGGTCGGTGTCACCACGAACCCCACGATCTTCCAGAAGGCCATCAGCGACAGCGAGCTCTACGACCGGCAGCTGCGTGACCTCGCGGTCCGCGGCGTCGACGTCGAGGAGGCGCTGCGGATGGTGACGACGTACGACGTTCGCTGGGGCTGCGACGTGCTGCGCTCGGTGTACGACGCCAGCGACGGCGTCGACGGTCGGGTGTCGATCGAGGTCGACCCGCGGCTCGCCCAGGAGGCCGAGCGCACGGTGGCCGAGGCCCGCCAGCTGTGGTGGCTCGTCGACCGGCCCAACCTGTTCATCAAGATCCCCGCGACGGAGGCGTCCCTGCCGGCCATCTCGCAGTGTCTCGCCGAGGGCATCAGCGTGAACGTCACCCTGATCTTCTCCATCGAGCGCTACCGCGCGGTGATGGAGGCGTTCCTGGACGGGATGGAACGGGCCCGCGCCGCCGGCCACGACCTGACGCACCTCCAGTCGGTCGCCTCCTTCTTCGTCAGCCGGGTCGACACCGAGATCGACAAGCGGCTGGAGAAGCTCGGGTCGCCGGAGGCCGTCGAGCTGCGCGGCAAGGCCGCGATCGCCAACGCCCGCCTCGCCTTCCAGGCCTACGAGCAGGTGTTCGGCAGCGAGCGCTGGACCGCGCTGGCCGAGGCCGGGGCCAAGCCGCAGCGGCCGCTGTGGGCGTCGACCGGGGTCAAGGACCCGTCGTACGACGACACGATGTACGTCGCCGAGCTCGTCACCCGCGGTGTCGTCAACACGATGCCCGAGGCGACCCTGGACGCCGTGGCCGACCACGGCGTGATCCGTGGCGACACGGTTCGCGGGGAGTACGCCTCGGCAGCGGCCACCATGCAGGCGCTGGCCGACATCGGCATCGACGTCGACGACGTCGTGCGAGTGCTCGAGGACGAGGCGGTCGAGAAGTTCGAGACCTCCTGGAACGACCTGCTCACCTCGACGAAGGCCGAGCTCGAGCGGCTCGCGAAGGCCGGCGGCCAGTGAGCGTGACCGTCAGCACCGGCTCGACGGGCGACGGCGCGGGAGTCCGGGCGGGGCTGGCCGGGCGTCTGGTCGGCAAGGACCCGACCCTGTGGGGCGCCGAGGCGCAGCCCGAGGCCGAGCACCGGCTCGGCTGGCTCGACCTGCCGGAGACCTCCGAGGCCCTGCTCCCCCAGCTGCGCGAGCTGCACGAGCGGCTGACCGCCCGCGGCTTCGACCACGTGGTGCTCGCCGGGATGGGTGGCTCGTCGCTGGCGCCCGAGGTGATCACCCGGACGGCGGGCGCCGACCTCACCATCCTCGACAGCACCGACCCGCACCAGGTCGGGGCCGCGCTCGCCGACCGGCTCGACCGCACGGTGCTCGTGGTGGCCTCCAAGAGCGGGGGCACCGTCGAGACCGACTCGCACCGGCGCGCCTACGAGCAGGCCTTCCGGGACGCCGGCCTCACCGACGCCGAGCTCGCCGAGCGGATCGTGGTGGTCACCGACCCCGGCTCCCCGCTGCACGACGCCTCGGTCAAGGCGGGCTACCACGTCGTGCTGGCCGACCCCGACGTCGGTGGTCGCTACAGCGCGCTGTCCGCCTTCGGGCTGACCCCCAGCTTCCTCGCCGGTGCCGACGTCGAGCGGCTGCTCGCCGACGCCCGAGTGCTGAGCGGCAGGCTGGGCGACGACGACAACCCCGGCATCGCACTGGGCGCAGCGCTCGGCGCGGCCGCCAAGGCGGGCCGGGACAAGCTGGTGCTCGCCGACTCCGGCTCCGGCATCGTCGGCTTCGGCGACTGGGCCGAACAGCTCATCGCGGAGTCGACCGGCAAGCAGGGCACCGGCATCCTGCCGGTCGTGGTCGAGGGCACCGACGCGCCGGGCCTCGCCGACGCCGGCCGCGATGCCTTCCGCGTCGTCGTCGGGCCCGGCCGGCCCGGTCTGGACGCCGCGTCGGTGACCGGGTCGCTCGGCGCCCAGTTCCTGCTCTGGGAGTACGCCACCGCCGTCGCCGGCGTCGTCCTCGGCATCAACCCGTTCGACCAGCCGAACGTCGCCGAGTCCAAGGAGAACACCCAGAAGATCCTCGACGAGTCGGGCGACGGCCCGCTGCCCGAGGGCGAGCCGGCCCTCGTCGACGGCGCGGTCGACGTGCACGCCGACCTCGCGGCGCTGGGCTCGCCCACCGACCTCGCGGGCGTCCTCGCGGCGGTGCGCGGCCAGGTCGCCGACGACGGCTACCTGGCCGTGATGGCCTTCCTCGACCGGCACGGCGACGGCGACGTGGCCGGCCTGCGCGCCCGGCTGGCCGCGCGCAGCGGCGGACGGCCGGTCACCTTCGGCTGGGGGCCGCGGTTCCTGCACTCCACCGGGCAGTTCCACAAGGGCGGACCGCAGACCGGCGTCTTCCTGCAGGTGACCGGCGCGGTCGCACGCGACCTCGACGTCCCCGGCCGGCCCTACACCTTCGGCCGGCTGCAGATGGCGCAGGCGCTGGGCGACCTGCGTGCCCTCGAGCAGCGCGGCCGACCGGTCGTCCGGCTGCACCTGCGCGACCGCGCGGCCGGCGTGCGGCAGCTGCTCGAGGCAGCCGCTGCGGAGACGCCGGCGTGAGTCCCGCCATCACCGGGGGCAGCCCCGGCAACCCGCTGCGCGACCCGCGCGACCGTCGGCTGCCGCGGGTTCCTGGCCCGTGCGCGCTCGTCGTGTTCGGCGTCACCGGAGACCTGGCGCGCAAGAAGCTCATCCCCGCGGTCTACGACCTCGCCAACCGCGGCCTGCTGCCGCCGGGCTTCGCCCTGCTCGGCTTCGCCCGTCGGGACTGGGGCGACGGCGACTTCGCCGACCTGGCGCGCAAGGCGGCCCAGGAGCACGCTCGCACCGGCTTCCGCGACGACGTCTGGGCCCGGCTCGCCGGCAGCATCCGCTTCGTGCCCGGCTCGTTCGACGACGACGCCGCCTTCGACACCCTCTCCGAGACCCTCGTCGCCATGGAGGAGACGCACGGCATCCAGGGCAACGCTGCCTTCTACCTCTCCATCCCGCCGGCGATGTTCCCGGTGGTCCTCAAGCAGATGCAGCGCACCCGGATGGCCGACAACGCCGAGCGCGGCGGTTGGCGACGCGTCGTCATCGAGAAGCCGTTCGGGCACGACCTGCAGAGCGCGATCGAGCTCAACAGTCTCGTCGACGACGTGTTCACCCCCCAGGACGTCTTCCGGATCGACCACTACCTCGGCAAGGAGACGGTGCAGAACCTGCTGGCCCTGCGGTTCGCGAACACGCTGTTCGAGCCGGTGTGGAACGGCAACTTCGTCGACTCCGTCCAGATCACGATGGCCGAGGACGTCGGCATCGGCACCCGGGCCGGCTTCTACGACACCGCCGGCGCCGCCCGCGACGTGCTGCAGAACCACGTGCTGCAGCTGGTGGCGCTCACGGCGATGGAGGAGCCCGTCGCCTTCGACGCGGAGGCCATCCGCACCGAGAAGACCAAGGTGCTCGGCGCCATCGAGCTGCCGCCCAACCTGGCGGAGTACGCCATCCGCGGCCAGTACGACCAGGGCTGGCTCGGCGGCCAGCGGGTCGTCGCCTACGGCGAGGAGGAAGGCGTTCCCAAGACCTCCACGACCGAGACCTACGCCGCGGTCCGGCTGGGCGTCGAGACCCGCCGCTGGGCGGGCGTCCCGTTCTACCTGCGCACCGGGAAGCGACTGCCCCGCCGGGTCACCGAGATCGCGGTCGTCTTCAAGAAGGCGCCGCACCTGCCGTTCGCCGCCACCGACACCGAGGAGCTCGGGCACAACCAGCTCGTCATCCGGGTGCAGCCCGACGAGGGCGTCACCCTGCGGTTCGGCTCGAAGGTGCCGGGCTCGGCGATGGAGGTCCGCGACGTGTCGATGGACTTCCTGTACGGCGAGGCGTTCACCGAGTCGTCCCCCGAGGCCTACGAACGGCTGCTGCTCGACGTCCTGATCGGCGACGCGACGCTGTTCCCGCGCAACGAGGAGGTCGAGCTGTCCTGGAAGGTCGTCGACCCGCTCGAGGAGTTCTGGGCCGGCAGCAAGCCGGAGCTCTACCGGGCCGGTGAATGGGGACCCAAGGGGGCCGACGAGATGCTCGCCCGCGACGGCCGGGTCTGGAGGCGACCGTGACGAGACACCGCTCACTCCGCTCGCACCGTGCACTCCGCTCGCTCCGCTCGCACCGTTCACTCCGCTCGCGGGTCCGCGGAGGCATCCGATGACGACGATCCTGTGGGACACCAACGGCACCGAGATCGTCAAGACGCTGGCTGCCGAGCGCCGGGCCGCCGGAGCCCTGGCCTCCGGCCTCGCCCTCACCCTGGTCGTGGTCGCCGACGAGGAGCACGCCGAGCAGGCGCAACGGGCCGCCGCGACGGCCGCGGCGGCGCACCCCTGCCGGCTGCTGGTCGTGGTCCGGCGCCGGGTCGACGCGGACGACCGGCTCGACGCCGAGGTCCAGGTCGGCGGCCGGCTCGGGGCCAACGAGGCGGTGATGATGCGGATGTACGGGCGGCTGGCGCTGCACGCCGAGTCGGTCGTGCTGCCGCTGCTCGCCTCGGACGCCCCCGTGGTGACGTGGTGGCACGGCGAGACACCGGAGCGGCTCGCCTACGACGCGCTCGGCGTGCTGGCGTCCCGCCGGGTGACCGACGCCACCGACAGCGACGACGCGATGGTCGCCCTGAAGCGGCGGGCCAAGGACTACGCACCGGGCGACACCGACCTGGCCTGGACCCGGGCCACCCCCTGGCGGGCGCTGCTCGCCTCGGCGTTCGACGACATGCTCGAGGAGCCGACCTCGGCCGAGGTGCAGGCCGAGGCGGGCAACCCGAGCGCCGCGCTGATCGCCGGCTGGCTGTCCGCGCGGCTCGGCGTCCGGGTGCGCCGCAGCGACTCCGCCGGGCCGGGGGTCACCGCCGTCGAGGTGCGCTTCGGCCCGAAGGACCGGCTGCGCATCGACCGCCCCGACGGCTACCTGGCGACCCTGTCGCGCACCGGCATCTCCGACCGGCAGCTGCCGCTCAAGCGCCGCGACCTCGGTGAGCTGCTCGCCGAGGAGCTGCGCCGGCTTGATGCCGACCAGCCCTACTCGGAGGCGCTGTCCAGCGTCACGGGCGAGAAGGGGCTCGACGACCGCGCGCCGATGCGCACCCTCGTCTGGCGGGACCCCGCCCGGCCGGCCCGCAAGGCGCCCGCCGGCAAGCCGCCCCGCACCACCGGCACGACCAAGGATACCAGCCGCTCCGCGACCAAGGACGCCAGCCGCTCCGCGACCAAGGACGCCAGCCGCTCCGCCGCCAAGGCGGCGGCGAAGGCGCCGAGCGACACCGCGGTGAAGAAGGCGACCCGCAAGAAGGCGGCCGTCACCAAGAAGGCCGCCGCCTCCACGGCCAAGCGCACCAGCGGGAAGGTTGCCGCCCGACGGGCCGGCAAGCAGGGCGGCTCGTGAGCACCCCCACGGTGCTCGTCCACCGCGACGCCCCCGAGCTCGCCGAGGCCGTCGCCGGGCGGCTGCTCACCCGCCTGACCGACGTCCAGTCGGCCCGCGGCGAGGCCTCGGTGGTGCTGACCGGCGGCAGCATCGCCCTGACCACGCTGCAGGCCGTCGCCGCCTCGCCCGCCCACGGCGCTGTCGACTGGCGGCGGCTGGACGTGTGGTGGGGTGACGAGCGCTTCCTGCCGGCCGGCGACCCCGAGCGCAACGAGACCCAGGCCCGCGCCGCCCTGCTCGACGCGATGCCGCTCGACCCCGACCGGCTGCACCCGATGCCGCCCAGCGACGGGCCCGACGGCGACGACCCCGACGCGGCGGCGGCCCGCTACGGCGCCGAGCTGGCCCGGGCGGCCCGCCCCGAGGACCACGGGCCGGCCCCCGCCTTCGACGTCTGCCTGCTCGGCGTCGGGCCGGACGGGCACATCGCCTCGCTGTTCCCCGAGCACCCCGCGCTGTACGACGACCGCCCGGTCGTCGCCGTCCGGAACGCCCCCAAGCCGCCGCCGACCCGGCTCTCGCTGTCCCTCCCCGTGATCCAGGGTGCCCGGGAGGTCTGGGCCGTGGTCTCCGGCGAGGACAAGGCCCGGGCGGTCGCGCTCGCGCTGTCCGGAGGAGGAACCACCCAGGTGCCGGCCGCCGGGGCGGCCGGACGCGAGCGCTCGCTGTGGCTGCTGGACCGCGCCGCTGCGAGCCGGCTGCCGGCCGGCCTCGGCCGGCTGGCCTCCCCCTGACCCGGCCAGACATGAGCAACCGATGAGGCGCGCGGTGGCCGTCGCGCTGTCGGCGATCGTGGCCGGCGCGATCGTGGCCGGCGCGGTGGTGTGGCTGGTACTGCAGCCGAGCTCCGACCCGGCGCCCCGCCGGTCGGCGCACACACCCGCCGATGCTGTCGTCTCCGCGTCGCCCGCCCCCACCACCAGCTCCGTCGTCGCCCCGGCCGTCCTGCGACACGGTGTCGCACGCGTTCGCCCCGCGGCGGATCACTGTCGCCGGTGTGACGAGGTCGGCCGGTGTCGTCACACCGCCGCGCGAGGCCGACGGCGTGCCGGGCGCTCCTCCGTTGACCAGCGAAGGGAAGACCGTCTTCGCCTGGGACCGGGTGCAGGGCATCCGACCGGGCGACCCCGCCGGCAACGTGCTGCTGAACGCGCACACCTGGCCGGACGGCAGTGCGCTCGGCAACCGGCTGCTCGCCGGGCTGCACCGTGGCGACCGCATCGTGGTGCTCGGCGCCGATGCGCGGTTGTGCTACCGGGTGACCGAGCGCGTCGAGGTGCTCGCCTCGCGCGGGCTGGCGCGCTACTACGCGAAGACGGGTCCGCCGCAGCTGGCCATCGTGGTCTGCTCCGGACGACGTCTCGGCCCCGGCGTCTGGGAGAAGCGCACCGTCTGGTTCGCGTCGCCGTCCGCCTGACCGTGGCCCGGCCGGGACCGACGTCACCCCCGCGGAGTCGACCACGTAAAGCACGCGGGCAGCCGCTTCGCCACGGCTGCAGTCCTGGCGAGGCGTCCGCACGCGTAGCGAAGCGAGGTGCCCAGCGATGCGAAGCGAGGGTGCCCAGCGATGAGTCGACGTCGCTCCCCCGGTCTGAAGGGGGTAACGAACCAGCCCGGTCGCATGACCGTAGTAGTGAACAGGAACTCCCGCCAACCGAGGTGTGCCATGTGTCACCACCGACCCCGTTGTCCGTCCCCCGACCGGCCGGACCGCAACGCCGCCCACGTCCTGGCCGCGCACCCCGAGCAGGGGTGGAGCCTGCTGTGCAACGGCGTGATCCTCTTCGACGACTCCGGCCTGCTGATGCCGGACGGTCGCGCGGTAGCCGCTCCCGCCGGCAGCCCGCACCCGCTGCCCAGCGCGGCCTGAGGGCGGCGTCCGAGATGCGACAGGTCCTGCTCCGGAGGCAGACCCGCGACCAGGAGCGGCCAGGCGTCGACCTGCGGACCCCGTCGGGACGCCAGCTGCCGTTCTGACCGGCCCGGTGCCCGGTCAGGACCGGTCGGCCGCGGACAGCTCGTCGGCGTCGAGGTCGGCCACCAGGTCGTCCGGCGCGCGCATCCGCCAGGCGTCGGTCACCAGCTCACCCAACCGCTGCACATCGACCTTCTCCAGCCGCAGCATCACCAACGGCCAGCCGTCGTAGGAGGACGTCGTGAAGAACACGTCGGGCTCGCCCAGCAGCAGCGCCTGCTTCTCGGCCTCGTCGCCGACGAACAGCACCGCCACGTCGGTGCGGATGAGCCGGCGCTGGCCCGGCCGGCGCTCGGGGTAGGACCAGACGAAGCCCTTGTCGGCCACCCGGAAGTCGAAGCCCTCGCTGTCGATCTCGGCAACGTGCGGAAGGGCGAGCGCCACCGCACGTACGTCGTCGGCGTCAGCCATCGAGACCCCTCGCAGATCGCGGCGCCCGCATGCCGTACAGGGTAGGCGCCGCCCAGGACAGGCCGCCGACCTCTACGGTGAGGCCCGTGCCCGTCCCAGCTGAGGTCCCCACGGTCGTCATCGGCGCCGGCCCCGCGGGCCTTGCGACCGCGGCCGCACTGACCCGGGCCGGCCGACCCGTCGCCGTGCTGGAGCGCGCCGACCAGGTCGGGGCGGCCTGGGCCGCGCGGTACGACAGCCTGCACCTGCACACCGTCCGCTGGCTGTCCGGGCTGCCGGGGAAGCCGATCCCCCGCCGCTACGGCCGGTGGGTGGCCCGCGACGACCTCGTCCGCTACTTCGGCGACTACGCCCGCGACAACGGGCTGCGTCCCGAGCTCGGTGTGGCGGTCACCCGCATCGACGCCGCCGATGGTGGCGGCTGGCAGGTCAGCACGAGCGACGGCAGCAGGGCGGCCCGCCGGGTCGTGGTGGCCACCGGCTACAGCCACACCCCGCGCCGGCCGGACTGGCCCGGCGTCGACACGTTCCCGGGCGACCTGCGGCACTCCGCCGACTACCGCGAGCCGTCGGCGTACGCCGGGCGCCAGGTGCTCGTGGTCGGGGCCGGGAACTCGGCCTGCGAGATCGCCCTCGACCTGCTCCGGGTCGGCGCGACCGTGACGCTGTCGGTGCGGACGCCGCCCAACATCGTCCGCCGGGAGGCCCTCGGTGTTCCCAGCCAGCTGTTCGGCATCGCGCTGAAGAGGGCACCGGCCGCGGTGATGGACCCGCTCGCGGCAGGGATGCGAAGGGTCAGCGTGCCGGATCTGTCGGCGTACGGCCTGCCACGCACCCGCAACCCCTACACCCAGTTCCGCGAGACCGGCACCGTGCCGATCCTGGACACCGGGATCGTGGCCGCCGTCCGCTCCGGCCGGGTCCGCGTCGTCGCGGCCACCGTCTCGGTCGACGGGCCGCGGGTCTGCCTGGCCGACGGCAGCGTCGTCGAGCCGGACGCCATCATCGCGGCCACCGGGTTCAGCACCGGGCTGGCCCCGCTGGTCGGCCACCTGGGAGTCCTCGACGAGCGTGGCGTCCCGCGGGTGCACGGCGCCGACGACCTGCCCGAGGCACCGGGGCTGCACTTCATCGGGATCAAGGCCGAGCTGTCCGGGCTGCTCCGGGAGATCGGCCTCGAGGCGCGGGCGGTGGGCCGCACTCTGGCTGCCGCCGGCTGACCGGTGCGGACCGCTGCGGGCCGACCCGCAGAGCAGGCCGAGGTCCCACCGCCACGAGCGCGGCGACGCTCGAGACGACGAGCACCAGCCGGTTCGCGTGCTGCTGGCGCGCTGGGGCGGCTGACGCCGGCACCTGGCGCAGGGCAAGCTCGGCGGCGACCTGCCGCTCGAGGTCCCGCATCGCGCGCGACTCGGCGCTCATCCGACGCACCCGACGTGGCGCCGGTCGCTGGCGTGGTCGACCCACCAGCACGTTGCGCGCCATCACCAGCAGTACCAGGAGCACGGCCAGCCACCAGGCCGTGGCATCCAGGTCCTCGACCCGGCCGGCGGTGACCGGTGCATCGGTGCGCCGGCCGTGGCGCAGCGGGTGGTCGCTGCGCCGGCGGCCCACCGTGCTTAGGGTGGCTCGTGACCGACGCCGACGAGCAGCTGAGGCTCGCGGTCTACCGGGCGTTCGCCGCCGACGGCCGGCTGCCGGGTCAGGACGTCCTGGCAGCCCAGCTCGGCCGGTCGCCGGACGAGGTGCGCGACGGGCTGCACCGGCTCGCGGCGGCCCGCCACGTCGTGCTCGACGGCGACGCCGTGGTGATGGCCCACCCGTTCGCCGCGGTGCCCCTCGGCTTCTCGGTGATGGGCCGTCGGACGCTGTGGTGGGGCGGCTGCGCCTGGGACTCCTTCGCGCTGCCGCACCTGCTGCCCGACGAGCCCGAGGTGCTGGTCGCCACCCGCTGCCCCGGCTGCGGGGGCGCCCTGTCCTGGGTCGTCGGGCGGGACGCGCCGCCAGCCGGCGACGAGGTCGCGCACTTCCTGGTGCCGGTGGCGCAGCTCTGGGACGACGTCGTCCGCGCTTGCGGGCACCAACGGCTCTTCTGCAACGAGTCCTGCGTCGACAGCTGGCTCGACCGGGCCGCCGAGCCGCGCGGCTACCTGATGGACCTGCCGACGCTGTGGCGGCTCGCGAGCCACTGGTACGACGGCCGGCTCACCGCGGGATACACCCGGCGGGACCCGTCGACCGCCGCGGCGTACTTCCGGTCGGTCGGTCTGCACGGCCCGTTCTGGGGCCTCGAGTGAACGACCCCAGACCCCCGCTCCGGAGCCGGCCCGCGAGGATGAGGCCGTGACCGCGCCCGTGACCCCGCCCGTGGACGAGCCCGACGTCGAGGTGGCGCAGGCCGTCGGCGCACCGGCCGGTCTCGTCTACGACCTCGTGACCGACGTGCCGCGGATGGGCGAGTGGAGCCCCGAGACCTCGTCCTGCCGCTGGCTGGACGGCGCCATGGGGCCGGCGGTGGGGGCGCGCTTCACCGGCAGCAACCACCGCGGGCCGTTGCGCTGGAGCACCGCCTGCACGGTGACGGCCGCCGACCCCGGCCGTTTGTTCGCCTTCCGGGTGTCCTGGGCGAGGGTGCCGATCGCCGAGTGGGCCTACCGCTTCGTGCCGGACGGCGCGGGCTGCACGGTGGTCGAGAGCTGGAGCGACCGACGGCCGGCCATGATGCGCCTGGCCTCGGTGCCCGTCATGGGGATAGCCGACCGGGCCGAGCACAACCGGCGGGGGATGCTCGCCACCCTGGCGGCGCTCAAGGCAGCCGCCGAAGCCAGCGCGTCTCCCCGTCGACGCTGACCTCGGTCGGCAGCAGCCCGAGGCGGCTCGCCACCGCCGCCGACGCGAGGTGCTCCGGGTGCACGTGGGCGACCAGGACCGCCACCCCGTGGTCGGCGAGCCAGCGCGCCATCGCACCCGCCGCCTCGCCGGCGAGCCCGCGGCCCTGGTACGCCGTGGCGACCACCCAGGCGACCTCGGCGGTCATCTCGCGGTCGGCCCCGGCGTCGGCGGCCACCGGCTCGTGGGTCACGGTCGCCTGGACGTAGCCCACGGCGGCGCCGCCCTCCCGCAGCCGAGCCACCCAGTTCAGCCAGCCCTGCTGCCCGTCGGCGGAGTGCCCGACCACCTGCCGGGTGTACCGCAGGCTCAGCTCGGCCGCGGACGCCGGGCTGCCCCCGGTGAACGCGTGCAGCCCGGCGTCGTCGAGCAGTGCAGCCATCTCTCCGGCATGCCCGACCTGCAGCGGCTCCAGGTCGAGGCGGGCGGTCGTGATCAGCTCGGCCACCGGCCATCGACCGGCGGTCAGCGGAGGTCCACCTCGGCATGCCCGGCTCCGCCGGAGAGCCGGGCGTAGCCGGGGCCGCGGTCGAAGAAGGGCTGCTCGCCGGAGCGCTGGTCGCGCAGCTCGGCCCGCAGCACCTCGGTGGCGTCGACCCGCACCGCCGCCTGCGCCCCGTCGTAGGCCAGCACCACGCCGTAGTCGCGGCGAGCCCCCTCGACGCTGACCTTGCCCCACTCGACGTCGCGCACGACGTCCGCCACGGCCCGGTCCAGCGGGTCGCCCCAGCCGCCGCCGCCGGTGGTCCGGATCCGGATGACCTCGCCGGCCTGCACCGGCTCGGCGTCGGCCAGCGCGTCGACCTCCCGCTCGGCGGGGCCACCGGGGTCGATGGTCACCTGGAACGACCGGCCGGCCTTGCCGCCGTTGACCCCCCAGCAGGCGAGGATCGAGCGGTCGGCGATCGACATGAAGTGCGCGTCGCGCAGCATCCGGATGTGCTTCTCGTAGCCCAGCCCGCCGCGGTACAGCCCCGCGCCGCCGGAGTCGACGGCGAGGCCGAGCCGCTCGACGAGGAACGGGAAGCGCGACTCGGTGAACTCGGTCGGCAGGTTCCGGGAGTCGGGGACGACATGGATGGTGTCCTCGCCGTCGGCGTACCAGCGGCCGCCGGAGCCGCCGCCGAGCACCTCACGCATCAGGTACGGCTCGCCGTCGTGGTCGGTGCCGTAGACCCCCGTGTAGCGGATGGTCTCCTGGTCGGCCGGCATCCGGCCGTCGACGGCCTTGGCCAGCACCCCGGCGAGCACCCCGAGCAGCCGCAGGATCACGAAGGTGCGGGCGTTCGTGGGAGCGGGGAAGACGGGAGTCAGCAGGGTGCCGGGCGGCGGGAAGCGCATCTCGATCAGCGGCACGACGCCCTCGTTGACGTCGAGCTCGGCCATCCGCTCCGGGGTGTCGGCGAGGTTGCGCAGGATCGGCGCCAGCCACTTCTTGAGGAAGTTGCCGTCGGCGTAGTCGCCGCAGTGGTTGATCGGGCCCCTGGCCTGCGGCGAGGTGCCGGTGAAGTCCAGGACCAGCGGCACCTCGGCTGTCGAGTCCATCGTCAGGGTGATGCGCTGGGCGTGCAGCCGCGGCTCGTCGACCCCGTCGTGCTCGGCGTAGTCCTCCCAGACGTAGCTGCCGTCGGGGATCTTCGACAGGATCTCGCGCCGGTAGGTCTCGGTGGTCTTCTCGACGATGCCGTCGAAGCAGGCCTCGACGGTGTCCCGGCCGTAGCGCGTCGAACAGCTCGGCCAGCCGCCGCGCGCCCATCAGGCAGGCCGAGCACTCGGCGTCGAGGTCGGCTGCCAGCGAGTCGGGCATCCGGGAGTTGCGGGTCATGATCCGCAGCGCGGCCTCGTTGCGGCACGCCCTGGTCCCAGAGCTTGATCGGCGGCACCATCAGCCCTTCCTCGAACACCGAGGTGGCGTGCGAGGGCATCGACCCGGGCACCGCTCCCCCGATGTCGTCGTGGTGGCCGAACGCCTGCACGAACGCGACGACCGAGACTCGCCCGCTGCGTCGTGGACGAACACCGGCACGGTGACGCAGAGGTCCGGCAGGTGCCCGATGCCGCCCTCGGACAGGTAGACGTCGTTGTGGAAGAAGACGTCGCCGGGGCGCATGGTGTCGAGCGGGAAGTCGCGGGCGACCGGGTGCACCAGCGCCGAGTAGGACCGGCCGGTGAGCTTGCGCAGCCGGCGGTCGTGGATGCCGGCCCGGAAGTCGTGCGCGTCGCGGATCATCGGCGACCGCGCGGTGCGGCCGATCGCGGTCTCGACCTCCTTCTCGATCGCGGCCAGCGTGCCCTCGACGATCTCCAGCAGCACCGGGTCGACGGTCACGACGCCGTCCTCGTGACGACGAGGTTCCCGAACCGGTCGACCGACGCGGTGAAGCCCGGGTGCAGCGGCACCGTCGAGCCGAACTCCTCGACGACAGCCGGCCCGACGAGCTCGTCACCGGGCGCGAGATCGGGCCGCCAGTAGACGGGGGTGTCGGTCCAGTCGTCGAAGTACACCTGGCGTACGCCGGTGCGCGCCCGGTCCGGGCCGCCCTCCCGAGCGGGGACCTCCGGCAGCACCGGCCGCTCGATCGGCCCGACCCCGGTGACGCGCAGGTTGACCCACTCGACCGGCTGCCGCGGGTCGCCCCGGAAGGCGTAGCCGTAGAGCTGCTCGTGCGCGTCGTGGAAGGCCTCGACGACCGCGCCGCTCAACGCCCGGTCCACCGCACCCGCCGGCACCGGCACCCGCACCTCGAACGCCTGCCCGGAGTAGCGCAGGTCGGCCGACCGCAGGTAGCGGTGCGCCTCGCGGGCGAAGCCCTCCCGGTCCAGCGCGGCCGCGGCCTGCGCCCGCAGCTCGTCGAGCACCCCGGCCACCAGGTCGTGGTCGAGGTCGGCGTGCCGGCTGACCGCCGTACGCGACGTAGTCGTTGCGGACGTCGACGGTGAGCAGCCCGAACGCCGAGAGGTTGCCGGGGTCGCGCGGCACCAGCACGGTCGCCAGCCCGAGCACGTCGGCGAGGCGGCAGAGCAGCAGCGAGCCGGACCCGCCGAAGGTCGTCATCGTGAAGTCGCGGACGTCGAGACCGCGCTTCACGGTCACCTGGCGCAGCGCGTTGGCCTGGTTCCAGGCCGAGATCTCCAGGATCCCGGTGGCGGCCCGCTCCAGGTCGAGCCCCAGCCGGCCGGCGAGCTTCTCCAGGCCGGTGCGGGCCGCCTCGACGTCGAGCGGGATCTCGCCGCCCAGCAGGTGCGGCGGGATGCGGCCCAGCACGAGGTGCGCGTCGGTGACGGTCGGCTCGGTGCCGCCGCGGCCGTAGCAGAGCGGCCCCGGGTCGGCACCCGCCGACCGCGGGCCGACCTTGAGCGAGCCCTCGGGCGACACCCAGGCGACCGAGCCGCCGCCGGCGCCGACCGTCACGACGTCGATCATCGGGATCTTGCTGGGGTACCGCGCCGACGGTGCCCTCGGTGGTCAGCGTCGGCTCGCCGCCGAGCACGACCGACACGTCGGTGGACGTGCCGCCGCCGTCGCAGGTGAGCACCCGGTCGAAGCCGGCGGCGCGGGCCACCAGCGCCGCCCCGAGGGCGCCGGCCGCCGGCCCGGACAGCACGGTGGTGATCGGCTGGTGCACGACCTCCTCGCCGGACAGCACGCCGCCGTTGGACTTCATCACGTAGAACGGCACCCGCTCGCCGTCCTGCTGGGCGACCTCGTGCAGCCGGGCGGTGATGTTCGCGACGTACGACGACATGCGCGGCTTCACGGCGGCGTCGACCAGGGTGGTGACCGCCCGCTCGTACTCGCGGTACTCCCGCAGCACCTCGCTGGAGATCGAGACCACGGCGTCCGGGTGCTCGCGGCGCAGCACCTCGCGCATGGCCAGCTCGTGGGCCGGGTCGGCGTAGGAGTGCAGGAAGCAGACGCCGATGGTGTCGATGCCGGCCTCGCGGAACCAGCGGGCCGCTGCCACCGCGCCGGCCTCGTCGAACGGCCGGATCTCGTGACCGCGGAAGTCGAGGCGGCCGCCCACGGTGCGCACCCGGTGGACGGGCACGATGCGGGGCGGCTTGACCCAGAAGTAGGAGTTGCCGTAGCCGTCGGGCACCGACTGCCGGGCGATCTCGAGCAGGAACTCGTAGCCCTCGGTGGTGACGAAGCCGAGGTCGCCGACCTTGCCCTCGAGCAGCTGGTTGGTGGCCACCGTGGTGCCGTGGCTGACCGTCGCGATGTCCGAGCCGTGCCGGCCCATCAGGTCCAGCACCTTGGCGACGCCGGCGAGGAAGCCGTCGGCGGGGTCGGCCGGGGTCGACGGTGTCTTGGTGGTGACCAGCCGGCCGGTCGCGCCGTCGAGGGCGACCACGTCGGTGAAGGTGCCGCCGGTGTCGATGCCGATCCGGACCCGGCCGCTGCGGGCGGGCACCTCAGTCGACCGGCTCGCCGTGCGGCTCGGCATGCGGGAACGAGGTGGCGGCCGGCCGGACCAGGTCGTCGGCGTACCGGCGTACCAGGTCCAGGTTCCGGTCGGCGAGGTGGTCGAAGACGCTGCGGCACGCTCGACCCGGGGGTCAGCGAGGCCATCGCGGTGGCGGGGTCGAGCCGGGCGGTGACCCAGCACTCGTGGCTGGCCGCTCGCGCGACGACCTCGGCCACCGGCGTCACGATCATCGAGTTGCCGAAGTACAGGACGCCGCCGGGGTCGACGCCGGTGGCGTTGGCGCCGACCAGGTAGACGTGGTTGTCGTAGGCCCGGGCCCGGTTGGTCAGCTCCCAGATGTCGGCCGACCGGAGCAGCGCCGACGGGCGGACGATGACCTCGGCCCCGCGCACCGCGGTGATGCGGGACAGCTCGGGGTAGTCGCCGTCGAAGCAGATGATCTGCCCGATGCGGCCCAGGTCGGTCTCGACCACGCTGACCTCGTCGCCGGGTGTCACCCAGCCGCCGCGAGAGCGCAGCTCGGTGCAGAACGGGTGCGTCTTGCGGTAGACGCCGGCCACCGCGCCGTCCCGGCCGAGCAGCACCGACGCGTTGTGCACGACGCCGCGCTCGGCCCCCCGCTCGTAGCTGCCGACGACGACGTGCACACCGAGCCTGCGGGCGGTCTCCTGCAGCGGCTCGACCACCGGGCCGGGGATCTCCGTGACGAGGTCCCACAGCTGCTCGGGGCCGATGCCCGGCGTGAACCCGGTGGTCACCGACTCGGGCAGCACCACGAGCTCGGCGCCGGTGGCCTCGACGCAGCGGGTCACCCACTCGGCCGCCTTGGCGAGGTTGCCCTTCACCGACTCGGCGGTGAGCGGGCCCGGCAGCGGAGCGAGCTGCACGGCAGCCGCGGTGAACGCCTTCATGGCTGACCTCCTCGGGCCCCACGGTAGCGTCGCTGCCGCCATGACACCCCGAGTGACAGCCCGCGGACCGCCCGAGACCGCGCACTCGGGGCGTTCTACGGCCTGGCGGTCGGCGACGCCCTCGGGATGCCCACCGAGACCCTGTCCCGCGCGGCGGTCGACCGGCTGTTCGGCACCCTCGACGGCTTCCGGGCGGCGCCGGCCGAGAACGAGCTGAGCGCCGGCCTGGCCGCCGGGCACGTCACCGACGACACCGACCAGGCGGTGATCGTCGCGCGCTGTCTCGTCGACGGCGCCGGGCGGGTCGACCCGGACCTGCTGGCGCGGCGGCTGCTCGACTGGCAGGCGCAGATGGAGCAGGCCGGCTCGGCAGACCTGCTCGGCCCCTCGACGCTGCGGGCGCTCCACCTGGTCGCGGCCGGCGCGCCGGCAGGGACCACCGGGCGCTGGGGCGACACCGACGGCGCAGCCATGCGGGTCACGCCGCTGGGCATCGCGTGCCCGCCCGAGCCGCTCGGCCGGCTGTGCGCCGCGGTGGCGGACCTCGACCGGCTGACCCACGACACCACGGTCGCCAACGCGGGCGCCTGCGCGGTGGCGGCGGTGGTCAGCGCGGGAGTCTCCGGAGCCTCCTGGGCCGAGGCGGCGCGCGCTGGGCGTGGCGGCCGCCGCGGCGGGCTCGGCCTACGGGTACCACGTCGCCGGCGCCGACGTCGGCCGCCGCATCGGCTGGGCCGTCGACCTCGTCCGCGGCGCCGACGACGAACAGCTGCTCGACCTGGTCGACGGGCTGGTGGGCACCGGGATCGCCACCCAGGAGGCCGTGCCCGCGGCCTTCGCCGTGGCCTCGCACGCGCCCGACGACCCGTGGCGGGTCGCGCTGCTGGCGGCCCGGCTCGGCGGCGACAGCGACACCGATCGCGGCCATGGCCACCGCGATGGTCGGCGCCTGCACCGGTGTCGGCGCCCTGCCGGCGGACGCGGTGGCGCAGGTCCGTGCGGTCAACGACCTGGACCTCGAGCCGCTGGTCGACGACCTGCTCGCGCTGCGGGCGGCCGCCGCGTGAGCGTGGCCGGCGCCCGACGCCTGCTCGGTGTCGGCAGTGTGGTCGTCGACCTGGTGCTCACCCTCGACCACCTGCCCGAGCCCGGCGGCGACGTGCTCGCGAGCGGGTCGGAGACGGTCGTGGGCGGCGGGGTGCACGCGCTGTCGGCCGCCGTCGTCTGCCGGTCTTCCCGCGGTGTACGCCGGGGCGCACGGCACCGGGCCGTTCGGCGACGCCGTGCGCGCCGCCCTCGCCGACCGGGGCATCCCGGCCCTGCTGGCGCCGACCACCGGCGAGGACACCGGCTTCTGCGTGGTGCTGGTCGACCGCACCGGCGAGCGCACCTTCGCCACCACCGTCGGGGCCGAGGGTCGGCTGACCTCGGCGCAGCTGGCCGCGGTCACCCCGGGGGCCGGCGACGTGGTGTACGTCTCCGGCTACGACCTCGCCTACCCGCACGCCGCAGTGGTCGCCGGCTGGGTCGCGGCGCTGCCCGCCGGGACCCCGGTCGTGCTGGACCCGGGACCCCTGGTGGCAGAGCTCGACACCACGCTGCTCACGGCCGTGCTGGCGCGTGCCACGTGGGTCAGCCTCAACGGCCGGGAGGCTGCGCTGTGGACCGGCGCCGGCGACCCCGCGCAGGCAGCCGCCGACCTGCTGCGGCGAGCCCCCGACCTGGTGGGCGTCGTGGTCCGGGTGGGTGCCGAGGGCGCGGTGCTGGCGATGGCCGGGTCCGAGCCGGTGACCGTGCCCGCCGTACCGGTCGAGCAGGTCGCTGCACACCAACGGCGCCGGAGACGTGCACGTCGGGACGTTCGTGGCTGCCCTGGCGCGCGGCCTCGACCCGGTCGCCGCCACCCGCGACGCCAACGCGGCCGCGGCGGCTCGGGTGGCCGGCCGCCGACCCTTGCGGACCGCCGCCTGCCACCATGGACCCGTGACGACCCCGGACTCCCTGCACCGGCCGGTGCGCACCTACAAGCGCCGGGCCGGCCGGGTCACCGTCACCCAGCGCGATGCGCTCGACCAGCTCTGGCCCAGGTTCGGGCTGGTCGTCGACGGCGCGCCCCTCGACCTGCCGGCTCTGTTCGGCCGGTCGGCACCGGTGGTGCTCGAGATCGGCTTCGGGATGGGCGAGGCGACCGCAGCCCTCGCCGTGGCCGAGCCGGAGCGCGACATCCTCGCCGTCGACGTGCACACGCCCGGGCACGGCGGGCTGCTCAAGCTGCTCGACGCCGCCGACCTCACCAACGTCCGCGTCGTCGACGGCGACGCCCGGCCGCTGCTGGAGTCGATGCTGGCGTCGCAGAGCCTGGCCGGCGTCCGGGTGTTCTTCCCCGACCCGTGGCCCAAGCAGCGGCACCTGAAGCGCCGGCTGGTCGACGACGCGTTCGCCGACCTGGTGGCCGACCGGCTGGTCGACGGCGGGTTCCTGCACGTCGCCACCGACATCGCGGCGTACGCCGAGCAGGCCCGGGCCGTGGTGGCGCGGCACCCCCTGTTGCAGCCGGCGCCGCCGCCGTGGCGGCCGGTGACCAAGTTCGAGCAGCGCGGCGTCGCCGCCGGTCGCCCCCCGCACGACGTGGCAGCCCGCCGGGTCGGCCGGAGTGACCATCGGTAGCGGTCCGGTTTGCGGCCTTGTCGGTCCTCGGGCGGCGCGCGCATAGTGCAAGGCAACCCGTGGAGGCCCAGCCACCGGGGCCAGGGGTCTCCGCACCAGGTTCGGAGGATCCGCCATGCGCCGTCTCGTCGTCGCCCTCCTCGGACTCGCACTCGCCGGCGCCGCGACGATTGTCCCGGCCGCTCCCGCGAACGCGACCATCCACGAGATCGTCGCCCAGTGGTGCGCAGGGAAGGGCGAGCTCAAGCCCGCGGGCATCCAGGACGGCAAGAACTTCGCCCAGCCGGTGTTCGCCAACGGGTTCATCGGCCCGGTCCTCGCCGTTCGACCCGGTCCGGACGGCCCGCAGGCATCGCTCATCACGTTCAACTACGACTCGCCCTCGGCGAAGGTCGTCGGCACCGGCGTCTATCGTCAACATCGGCGACCCGGCCGGCGCCGCTCTATGTCGAGGTGATCGCCCTGGACCCGAGCTTCCCGGCGTTCCGCAACTGCCCGCGACTGTCGCAGTCCCTGATCGGGCCTAGCCTGCGTCGGCGGGTGACCCATCCGCCGACCAGCACGCCGGCCAGCGCGACGACCGCACCGAACACCGCACCCTTGACGAACTCCGACCCCGCCGCGGCCACCGGCTGCGGCGGGGCGGTGTAGACGCCGGGCGCCGACGGCGCCGCGGTCAGACCCACGGCCTCCTCGCGCGGTGCGGGGACACCGGACGGCTGCGGAGCCTTGCCGGTGAGCACGTCGTCGACGGCCTGGAAGAACTCGCCGGCGGTCTTCTTGGCGACGCCGGTCAGCACCCGCTGCCCGACGCCGCCGATCATGCCGCCGACCACGGCGTCGGCGTCGTAGTCGAGCCGGGTCAGGCTGCTGCCCGCCTCGGCCAGCGTGACCCTGACGTCGGCGTGCACGGTGCCCGGCGCGCCGGCGCCGGCGGCGCGCAGGGTGAACGCCCCGGGCCGCTCCTGGTCGGTCAGCGCGACGTCGCCCTGGTAGCTGCCCTTGATCGAGGCGACGCCGGCGGTCAGCGTCATCCGGTAGGCGTCCCGCCCGGTCTCCTCGAGCTGCTGGCAGCCGGGGATGGTGCGCACCAGCACCGCTGGGTCGTTGAGCGCTGTCCACACCGCCTCGCGCGGCGCGTTGAGCGTGGCCGATCCGGTGATCCTCACGGGTGCTCTCCCTTGTCGGCGGTGTCCTTGATGGCCCGGCGGTGCAGCGACGGGATCTCGCCCGCGGCATGCCGGCGCCGCAGCTCGAACAGCTCGGTCGGCGCGATCGGCATCCGGGTGATCGGGAACCCCTCGGCGTCCTCGATCGCGGCCGCGAACACCGCGGCCGACGGGATGACGCCGGCTTCCCCTGCACCCTTGATGCCGAGCGGGTTCAGTGGCGAGGGGGTCTCCAGGTGGTCGATCTCGATGTGCGGGATCTCCGAGGCGTAGGGCATCAGGAAGTCCATGAACGAGGCGTTGAGCAGCTGGCCGTTCTCGTCGTACACCATCCGCTCGTAGAGCGCGCCGCCGACGCCCTGCGCGACCCCGCCGTGCACCTGCCCCTCGACGATCATCGGGTTGATGAGCGGGCCGCAGTCGTGCACGACGCAGTAGCGCAGCACGCGGATCTCGGCCGTCTCCGGGTCGTTCTCGACGACCGCCACGTGCATGCCGTTGGCGAAGGTGGCCTGCATCGGCGAGTAGTAGCCGGTGCCCTCGAGACCGGGCTGCTCGTCCTCGGCGACCGGCGGGCCGCTGGTGTCGCCGACCGCGAACTGGGTGGCCGCCTTGGACGCCTCGTCGAAGGCGTAGCGCAGCGGGTTCGACAGCACTGCCACCGTCGCCAGCGGGATCGACGCGCCCGGCGTTCCCTTGACCTGCACCACGCCATCGACGATCTCGAGGTCGCCGGGGTCCGCCTCCAGCGCGTCACCTGCGATGCGCAGCGCCTTGGCCCGCACCTTGCGCGACGCCAGCGCGATCGCGTTGCCGCTCATCACCGCGGCCCGGGAGGCGAAGGTGCCGACGGCGTAGCCGAACCGCGGGTGTCGCCGGTGACGACCTCGACGTCCTCGAAGGCGACCCCCAGCTCGTCCGCGGCGATCTGCGCGAACGACGTGAAGTGCCCCTGCCCCTGGGTGGTGAGCCCGGTGGCGACCTTCACCTTGCCGGAGGTGTCGACCACGACGTGCGCGCCCTCGTACGGGCCGACCCCGGTGCCCTCGACGTAGCAGGCCAGGCCGACGCCGACCTTCCGCCCGGCGGCCCGGGCCGCCGCCGCCTCGGCCAGCGCGTCGTCCCAGCCGACCAGGTCGAGCAGCTTCTGCAGCGACGCCGGGAAGTCGCCCGAGTCGTAGATCAGCGGCCGCCCGTCCTGGAAGGTCAGCTGGTGGTCGTAGGGCATCTCGTCGGGGGTGATGAAGTTGCGCAGCCGCACCTCGGCACGGTCCAGCCCCAGCCGGTCGGCGATCGCGTCGACGGTGCGCTCCATCAGGAACACGCCCTGCGGCCGGCCGGCGCCGCGGTAGGGCGTGACGAGGACGGTGTTGGTGTACAGCGACCACCACTCGCACCGGTAGGCGCCCGGCTTGTACGGGCCGAGCAGCTGGGTGGAGGTGATGATCGGGACGATGACGCCGTACGGCGTGTAGGCCCCGTTGTCGTGCCAGAACCGCACGTCCAGCGCGAGCAGCCGGCCCTCGTCGTCGAACCCGACGGTGACCTCCTGCAGCTGGCCCCGCTCGTGCGCCGAGGAGACGAAGTGCTCGCGCCGGTCCTCGACCCACTTCACCTCCTGGCCGAGCCGCTTGGCAGCCCACGGCACCAGCACCTCCTCCGGCCAGGGGTGCACGATCTTCACGCCGAAGCCGCCGCCGACCATCGGGGCGACGCACTCGACCTTGCCGAGCGGCAGGGCGAGCCTCGCTGCCACCGCAGCGCGCACGCTGGTCGAGGTCTGCGTCGAGGAGTGCAGCCGCAGCGATCCGTCGGCCGGCGTCCCAGCGGGCGTGCACCCCCTTGCCCTCCATCGGCATCGACGCGCTGCGCTCGACGTCGAGGCTGAGCGTCAAGGTGTGCGGCGCGGCGGCCAGCGCGGCGTCGACGTCGCCCACCTCGTCGAGGTTGTGCGCGGCGACGTTGTCCGGCACGTCGGCGTGCACCGCCCGCTCGGCCCGGCGCGCGTTGTCGACGCCGACGACCGGTGGCAGCACGTCGTACCGGACGACGATCCGTCCGGCGGCGTCTTCCGCCAGGTAGCGGTCGAGGGCCACCACCATCACCACGGCCTCGCCGACGTGGTTGACCTCGTCGCGGGCCAGCGGGTAGCCGGTGCGTGGCGCGGTCAGGGAGGGGTGCGGGATCAGCAGCGGCAGCGGCTCGGACACCGAGGTGCCTTCCGCCTCGTCGGCGGCTGCCAGGTCCTCGTAGGTGTAGACCGCGACGAGCCCCTCGACGTCGAGGGCGCCGGTGGCGTCGATGTCGGTGACCCGCGCGTGGGCGTGCGGGCTGCGGACGAACGCGGCGGCGAGCGCGTCCAGGCCGAGGTCGTCGAGGAAGTGCGCGCCGCCGGTCACCAGCTTCACGTCCTCGACCCGCTGCACGGGCTGGCCGAACAGCTTCGTCGTCATGCGTCACCCGCCTGGCGCGTCAGCTCGGCGGCCCGCAGCACCGCGGCGACGATGTTCTGGTAGCCGGTGCAGCGGCACAGGTTGCCGCTCACCGCCTCCCGCGCCTCCGCCTCGGTCGGCTTCGGGTTCTCCTCGAGGTACGCCGCGACCGTCGTGAGGAACCCCGGGGTGCAGAAGCCGCACTGCAGCCCGTGGCACTCCCGGAACGCCCGCTGCACCGGGTGCAGGTCGGCCGGGCCGCCGAGCCCCTCGACGGTGGTGACGTCGTGGCCGTCCACGGTGACCGCGAGCAGCAGGCAGGACCGCACCGGCTCGCCGTCCAGCAGCACCGTGCACGCCCCGCACACCCCGTGCTCGCAACCGACGTGGGTGCCGGTGAGCCGCAGGTCGTGCCGCAGGAAGTCCGACAGCAGCCGCCGGGCCGGCACGCTCGCCTGCCGCGGCACGCCGTTCACCGTGAGCCGCACCTCGTGCCGTGCTGCCCCCCGGTCCGCCTGGTCCGCCGGCGACTCGCTCACGCCCGCACCCCCTCCCCCCGCTCACCTGTAGCGCTGCCCACTTTGTTGTGGGCAGCGCTACAGGTCGGCAGGTGGGCCAGGCCGGTAGCGCTGCCCCCTTTGTTGTGGGCAGCGCGACAGGTCGGCCGGTGCCACGCCTGTAGCGGTGCCCACTTTGATGTGGGCAGCGCACAGGTCGGCAGGTCGGCCAGACCGCGGCCCTGCTCGCGGCCACGGCCAGCGACGAGGGCGGTCATGCCGCGGCCCTGCTCGCGGCCTCGGCCAGCGCCCGGGCGGTGAGCACCCGCGCCAGGTGGCGCCGGTAGTCGGCCGAGGCGTGGATGTCCGGCTCCGGGTCGACCTGCTCCCCCGCCAGGTCACCGGCCGCGGCCCAGTCGGCCGACGACGGCTCGCGGCCGGCCACCGCCGCGGTCAGGTCGAGCACCAGCGGCGTCGGGGCCACCGAGATGTACGCCGCGCGGGCCGCCGAGACGACACCGTCAGCGACGGTCACCACCGCCGCGAGTCCGCAGACCGCGTAGTCGCCGTGCCGCCGGGCCACCTCGACGAACGTCGTGCCGCTGCCGGCCGCGAACGCCGGGAAGGTCGCCGACAGCGCCAGCTCGCCCGGCAGCAGGCAGCACTCCAGCGGGCCGGCGAAGAACTCCGCGGCCGGGACGTCGCGCCGGCCGGCCGGCCCGGCGACCTGGACCGTGCCGCCGGTGAGGGCGAGCACGGCGGTCATCTCCCCGCTGGGGTCGGCGTGCGCGAGGCTGCCGACGGTGGTCCCTCGGTTGCGGATGACCGGGTGCGCGACGAGCCCGAGGGCCTGCCGCAGCAGCGGCTGCACGTCGTACGCCGCGGAATCGCGCTCGACGGCGGCGTGCCGGGCGATCGCACCCACCTGCACGGCGCCGTCCTCGACCCGGACGTAGGCCAGCTCGGCGAGCCGGTTGATGTCGACGAGGTGCGCCGGTGCCGCCAGCCGCATGTTCAGGATCGGCAGCAGGCTCTGGCCGCCGGCCAGCACCTTGCCGTCGCCGCCGACCTGCGCCAGCACGGCCAGCGCCTCGTCGACCGACGTCGGCGCCGACCACGCGAACGGTGACGGCTTCACGCCGCGATCCTGCCGCATCCGGGCGGGGAAGTCGTCCTTCCCCGCCCGGTCGCCGGGCGACCCGTCAGGAGCGGGCTCCGAGTCGTCGGTGCCCTGCCGGGCCGCAGGTCGTCCGTCGGGCTGATCGTGGCGCCGGTGGTGCACAAGCAGGCGGCCGGCCGCGGGGCCGGTGCGCAGGGGGCTACCGTCCTGGGCATGCCGTCCGTGCCCGGTGCCGCTTCGCTGGCGGTCCGCGACCTGTTCACCGGCGGCCCGCGGTCCGGGCGGGTGGTGGCGGTGTTCCCGTCCTGTGCGTACGTCGAGCTGGCCGGGCAGCTGGTCGCGGTGGAGGCCGCCGCCGGGCTCCGGCTGCCGTGCGCCGTCGTCCTCGCCGCCGACCGGCGCGGCGTCCCGTTCCGCGACGTGGCCAGCGGGGACGCGGCCGAGGCGTCCGACGGGCTGCTGCGGCTCGGCGGCGGGCTCGTCGTCCAGGTGACCCGCTGGTGGGCAGCGGCCCGCCCGCGCGGTGCCGTCGCGGCAGCGAGCGTGCCGGCCGCCGACGCCCGCTGGGACGCGCTCGTCCTCGGACTGCTGGGGCTCGGGCCCGGGCTCACCCCCGCCGGCGACGACCTGCTGGCCGGGCTGCTGGTGGGCCTCGCCGCCAGGCCCGACCTGCGCGACCCGCTCGCGGCAGCGGTGTCCCGGCACGCCGCGCGGCGCACCACCTGGCTCAGCGCGGAGCTGCTGCGGCACGCGTCGGCCGGGCTGGCGATGCCTGCCGTCGTCGCCGTCGCTGACGCGCTGGCGGGTCACGGCGACGATGCGGCGTTGACCCGAAGCGTCCCGAGGCTGTTGGCCGTCGGTCACACCTCGGGACCAGCCCTCGCCCGCGGCCTCCTGCTCGCCGCCCAGACCGCGGTCCGGCACCCCCTCGGCCTCCGGGAGGCAGCGTGACCGAGCACATCGAGGTCCGGCAGGGCGCCTACCACGACTCGGTGACCCTGATGCAGGTCAGCCGCGACGTCACCCGCGTCGACGGCGTCTCGGCCGCGCAGGTCGCGATGGGCACCGAGCTCAACCTCGACCTGATGCGCGGCGCCGGCTTCGCACCACCTGCGGGCACCGGCCCCAACGACCTCGTCGTGGCGCTGCGGGCCGCCGACCCCGAGACGGTGGCCGCGGCGCTCGCGGCCCTGGAGGCAGCACTGGCCGCGAGCTCGGCCGGCGCGGCCGGGGGCGCCGGCCTCGGCGGCGGCGAGCCGGCCCCGCGGACCGTGGCGTCGGCCGCCCGGCGCACCGGCGGCGCCGACCTCGCCCTGGTCTCGGTCCCCGGCCCGCACGCCTTCACCGAGACGATGGACGCCCTGGGTGCCGGCCTGTCGGTGCTCGTCTTCAGCGACAACGTCCCTGTCGAGGCCGAGGTGCGGCTCAAGGACGAGGCAGCACGCCGCGGCCTGCTCGTGATGGGCCCCGACTGCGGCACGGCGGTCGTGGGCGGTGTCGGGCTCGGGTTCGCCAACGCGGTCCGGCCCGGGCCGGTCGGCATCGTGGCCGCCAGCGGCACCGGGGCCCAGCAGCTGATGTGCATGCTCGACAGCAGCGGGGTCGGCGTCAGCCACTGCCTCGGGGTGGGCGGCCGGGACCTCTCGGCGAGCGTCGGCGGTCGGTCCACCCGGGCCGCGCTGGCGCTGCTGGCCGCCGACCCGTCCACCGGGCTCATCGTGCTGGTGTCCAAGCCGCCGGACCCCGCCGTCGCGGCCGAGATCACGACGTACGCCGAGTCGCTCGGCACACCGGTGCTCCTCGCCCTGCTCGGCGAGGGGCAGGACGACCTCACGGCGGTGGCCCGGCGCGCGGTCGAGGCGCTCGGCGAGACCTGGCGCGAGCCCTGGTCGTGGGCCGCGGAACCAGCGCGCTCGACCGGCGGCTCGCTGCGCGGACTGTTCGCGGGCGGCACCCTGTGCGACGAGGCGATGGTCATCGCCGCTGCGGCGCTCGGCGAGGTGCGCTCGAACATCCCGCTCCGGCCCGGGTGGGGCGTCGGCCCCGAGCTCAGCGCCGCCGGGCACCTGATGCTCGACTTCGGCGACGACGCACTCACCCAGGGGAGGGCCCACCCGATGATCGACCAGCGGAGCCGGCTGGACCGGATCGCCGTCGAGGGCGCCGACCCGACCTGCGGGGTGCTGCTGCTCGACGTGGTCCTCGGCCACGGCGCCCACCCCGACCCGGCGTCCGAGCTCGCGCCGGCCCTGGAGCAGGCCCGGGCCGTCGCGGCCGCGGACGGCAGGGAGCTCGCGGTCGTCGTGTCGTTGTGCGCCACCGAGGACGACCCGCAGGACGCGCGCCGGCAGGCCGAGGCGCTGCACGCCGCCGGTGCGTCGGTCTTCGTCTCCAACGCGGCCGCCGCCCGGCACGCCGTCCGGCTCGTCGGAGGCGCATCGTGAGCCTGCTGGACGGCGAACCCCGGGTCGTCACCGTCGGCGCACAGCTGTTCGCCGACGCGCTGGCCGCCCAGGCGGTGCCGGTGACCCAGGTCGACTGGCGGCCGCCGCTGGGCGACGCCGGCATCGAGGCGGACCTCAGCCGGGTGCTGGCCGACCCGCGGCACGGGCCGGGCAACGCCACGGCGGTCGACCGGATGCTGTCGGCGGGCGCCGAGCTGGTCGACGTCGTCCCGGCGTCGGCGGCCCTCGGGCTGCGCCGCGGCGAGTTCCTGCACGCGGGGCCGCCGATCGGCTGGGAGCGCGCTGCCGGCCCCCTGCGCGGAGCCCTCATCGGCGCGCTGCTCTACGAGGGCCTGGCGGCCACCCCCGAGGACGCGGAGGCGGCGCTGGCCGGCGGTGCCGGGGTGTCGCTGGACCCCTGCCACCACCACCGCGCCGTCGGGCCGATGGCCGGGGTGGTGAGCCCGTCGATGTGGATGTTCGAGCTGCGCGACCCGGTGCACGGCGGCACGGCGTACTGCTCGCTCAACGAGGGCCTCGGGAAGGTGCTGCGCTACGGCGCCTACGCGCCGGAGGTCGTCGACCGGCTGCGCTGGATGTCCGACGTGCTCGGTCCGCTGCTGCAGACCGCGGTGCGCTCGCACGGCCCGGTCGACATCAAGGCGATCGCCGCCCAGATGCTGCAGATGGGCGACGAGGGCCACAACCGCAACCGGGCCGGCACCCTGATGTTCCTGCGCGAGATCCTGCCCGACCTGATCGGCTCCGGCGCACCCGTCGCCGACGTCGCCGAGGCCGCCCGGTTCATCGGCGGCAACGACCACTTCTTCCTCAACCTCGGGATGCCGGCGTGCAAGCTGGCCGGCGACGCCGCCCGCGACGTGCCCGGCTCGTCGCTGGTGGTCGCGATGGCGCGCAACGGCACCGACTTCGGCATCCAGGTCTCCGGCACCGGCGACCGCTGGTTCACCGGCCCCGCGAACACCCCGGAGGGCCTGTTCCTCGGCGCGTTCGGCCCGGACGACGCCAACCCCGACATCGGCGACTCGGCGATCACCGAGACCGGCGGCATCGGCGGCTTCGCGATGGCCGCGGCGCCGGCGATCGTGAAGTTCGTGGGCGGCGAGGTGGGCGACGCCATCGAGGCCACCCGGCTGATGTACGAGATCACGCTGGCCGAGAACCCGACGTACCAGGTGCCGGTGCTCGGGTTCCGCGGGACGCCCACCGGCATCGACGCGACGCTGGTCACCCGCACCGGGATCCTGCCGCACATCAACACGGGCATGGCCGGCAAGGTCGCGGGCACCGGCCAGGTCGGCGCCGGGCTGGTCAACCCGCCGGCCTCGATCTTTCCCGAGGCGGTGGCCGCCCTGGCCGAGCTCGCAGCACCCCTCGGCTAGCGCCGGTCAGGCCGGCGGGTCAGTCCAGCCGGCGGGCGCGCATCGTGAACCCGGCGGCCCGCAGCCGGTCGACGAGCGCCCCGCCCAGCGCCGTCGCCGGGGTGAGCACCCCGGACGCCGGCGGGCTGCTGTCCCGGTCCAGCGCGAGGCAGAGCGCGGTCTCGCCGAGCATCACCGCCGTCGCGGCGTAGCCGGGGTCGCCCTGCGCCGAGACCTCCGCGACGTAGCGCGACCCGTCGTCCGTGCGGGTGTGCACCTCGACCCGGAAGAAGCCGGTGGCCCGGGTGCGCTCGTCCGGGCCCTCCCCCGCCGCCGGCAGGAACCGCCCGGCCAGCGAGCGCACCGGCCCGATCGACGCCGCCATCCCGCCGACGCCCAGCACCGCGGTGAGAGCACCGGCGGCCACCGCCCCCACCGGTCCGCGGCCGGTCGCCACCACCTCGCGGTAGCGGAAGTCCGGCCCGTAGGCGTGCCCGAGCAAGGCGTCGCTGCGCCGCACGATGCGGGTGTTGAACGGGGCCATCACGAACGGCGCGACCCACCGCCCGCTCGCCTCGTCGTGCAGCGGACCGGCGGTGTCGGACCAGGGTCGGCCACCGTGCCGGTCCGGCTCCGCGGCCCGGTCGGGGCTCAGCGCATAGGGGTCGCGGGCGACCCTGGCCCGCGCCGGGTCGGATCGCGTCTGCTCCAGCTGGCCGAGGCCGGAGGCGATGGTGCCGCCGCTGACCCCGCCGCGCACCCCGGTGAGCACGTACGTCGTGTCACGCAGCCCGCCCGCCCCCGCCTCGACCGCCGCTTCGTGCAGCAGCAGGACGCCGAGGTCCGACGGGATCGAGTCGAAGCCGCACGCGTGCACGATCCGCGCGCCGGAGCTCACCGCCGTCTCGTGCGCGGCGTCGATGCTGTCCCGCACGAACAGCACCTCACCGGTCAGGTCGGCGTAGTCGGTGCCCGCCCGGGCACAGGCCTCGACGAGCGCCAGCCCGCGACCCGCGTACGGCCCGGCGGTCGTCGCCACCACCCGGGTCCGGGCAGCCAGCGCCTCCAGCGAGGCGACGTCGCCGGTGTCCGCGACGACCAGCGGCCAGTCCGCCGCGGCGCGCCGGCAGGCCGTCGCGGACGGCGGTCAACCGCCCGAGGTCCCGACCCGCGAGGCCGACCCGCAGGTCGTCGTCCGGCGCGTGCTCGGCGAGGTGGCCGGCCACCAGCCGACCGGCGAAGCCGGTGGCGCCCAGCAGGACGATGTCGAGGTCGCTCATCGGCGGGTCCGTCGCGGGACTCACAGCGCGACGACGACCACGGTGACGTTGTCGATGCCGCCGCGGTCGAGAGCCGCCTCGACCAGCCCGTCACAGGCCCCCTGCGCGTCGCCGGAGCCCAGCAGGGTGCCGATGCTGGCCGCGTCCAGCATGTTCGACAGGCCGTCGCTGCAGAGCAGCAGGCGGGTCCCCGGCGGTGTCTGCAGATCGGTGACGTCGGGGTCGACCCCGCGGTCGAGCCCGAGCGCCTGGGTGATGTAGCCGCCCATGCCGTGGTCGTGGGTCACCTGGTGCAGCCGCCCGTCGGTCGCCAGCAGGTAGGCCCGGCTGTCTCCGACGTGCGCGACCCGGGCGGCGCCCTCGCCGAGGGTCGCGACCACCACCGTGGTGGCCATGCCGGTGCGGGCAGCGTCCTCGGCGGCGACCGCGCACACCGCCTCGTGCGCGGCGTGGATCGCGGCGACCAGGCCGTCCGCCGACGCGGCGGCCTTCGCGGCCGAGACGCGCAGGCTCTCGACGGCCGCGGCGCTGGCCAGGTCACCGGCCGGGTGCCCACCGAGACCGTCGCAGACCGCCACCAGACGTTCTTCGCCGGCCACCAGCAGGGCGTCCTCGTTCCGGGACCTCACGTGACCGACCTCGGTCCGGGCTGCGACCTGCACGAGCACACCGTAGGCCTTGGCCCCTCCCGGGGCGGTGATCACTCCGCCGTGGCGCGGAACCGTTCCAGGTCGGGCGGCTCGTCGACGTCGTCCCCGCTGGCCACGTCCGAGCAGTCCACCTCGACGACGAGGTCGGCCCGGCGGCGCAGGAAGTCTCGCGCGCCGGTGTCACCCACCGCCCCCTCGGCCACCTGCGCCCCAGTGCTGCCGGCCGAGGAGCACCGGGTGGCCGCGCCGGCCGCCGTAGGTCGCGACGACCGCCGAGCCGCGGGGGTCCGGCCCGGCCGCCTCGACCACCCGGCGGACCGCGGCCGGCGTGAGGCCCGGCTGGTCGACGAGCAGCACGACCGCCGCGGCCGCCTCCGCCGGCAGCCCGGCCAGCCCGGCCAGCCCGGCGCGCAGCGAGGAGCCCATGCCCTCGGCCCAGTCCGGGTTGTCCACGACCCGGGCGCCGGGGACGTCGAGCGCGACCGCACCCTGCACGACGTACGCCGGGTGCACACCGGCAGCGGTCAGCACCCGGACGGCGCGGTCGACCAGGCGCTCCCCGTCCAGCTCGACCACCGCCTTCGGCTGTCCGAACCGCCGGCCGGAGCCGGCGGCGAGGACCAGCCCGGCGACGGTCACCCGGTCACCCAGTCACCCGGTCACCACCGGTCACCCGGCCGGCGCGGTGCGCTCGGGTGGCTCAGCGGCGGCAGCTGCGGCAGAGGCCGCATCGAGGTGGATCGGCCCGTCGGTGCGGGTCAGCGGCGCGCCGCTGCCGCCCCAGCGGTGCGCGACGATCTCGGCAGCGATCGACACCGCGGTCTCCTCCGGCGTGCGCGCCCCGATGTCCAGCCCGATCGGCGAGGCGACGCGGGCCAGCGCCTGCCTCGCTGACGCCCTCGTCGCGCAGCCGGGCCAGCCGGTCGTCGTGGGTGCGCCGGCTGCCCATCGCGCCGATGTAGGCCGCGTCGGTCTGCAGCGCCACCTCGAGCAGCGGCACGTCGAACTTCGGGTCGTGGGTGAGCACGCAGATGACGGTGCGGGCGTCGACCTGCTGGGTGGCCAGGTAGCGGTGCGGCCAGTCGACGACCACCTCGTCGGCGTCCGGGAACCGCCGCCGGGTCGCGAACACCGGGCGGGCGTCGCACACCGTCACCCGGTAGCCCAGGAACTTGCCGACCCGCGCGACCGCGGCGGCGAAGTCGATGGCCCCGAAGACCAGCATCCGCGGCGGCGGGGCGAACGACTGCACGAAGACGCTCAGCTCGTCCTGGCGGCGCTCGCCGTCGGGACCGATGCGGTACAGCCGGTTGGCGCCGTGCTCGAGCATGCCCCGGACGTCGTCCTCGACCGCCTGGTCGAGCCGCTGCGACCCGAGCCGGCCGGCGACCCGGTCCGGCCACACCACGAGATGCGCCCCGAGGTCGCCCGGCCCGTCGACCACGGTCGCCACCGCGACGGGCTCGTGGGCGCGCACCGAGGCGACCACGTCCGGCAGCTCCGGGAAGGCCGCGGCGTCCACCGGCTCGACGAAGATGTCGATGATGCCGCCGCAGGTGAGGCCGACCGCGAAGGCGTCGTCGTCGCTGACGCCGTAGCGCTGCAGCACCGGCTCGCCGCTGGCCAGCACCTCCTGGGCCAGCTCGTAGACCGCGCCCTCGACGCAGCCGCCGGAGACGCTGCCGATCGGGTCGCCGTCGGCGGCCACCACCATCGCCGCGCCGGGCTGGCGGGGGGCGCTGCGCCAGGTGCCCACCACGGTGGCCAGGGCGAACCGGTCGCCCCCGGCGTGCAGCCGGGCGACCTCCTCGACGACGTCATGCACGGCGGTCTCCTCCGGACAGCAGGCCGGCGAGCCGGCTCAGGGCGTCGAACGAGTGGCCGTCGACGAAGTCGTCGACGTGCGGCAGCGCCGCCTGCATCCCCGCGGTCATCGGCGCGTAGCCGGGCAGCCCACGGTGCGGGTTGACCCACACCACCCGGTGCGCGAGCCGGGCCAGCCGGGCCATCTGGCCGCCGAGCAGCGTCGCGTCGCCCCGCTCCCAGCCGTCGGAGGCCACCACCACGACCGCGCCGCGGGCCAGGCCGCGCTGACCCCACCGGTCGAGGAACGCCTTCACCAGCTCGCCGAGCCGGGTGCCGCCGCTCCAGTCCGGCACCGCCCCGGACACCGCCAGCAGGGCTGCCGACGGGTCCCGCCCGCGCATCTCCCGGGTGACCCGGGTCAGCCGGGTGCCCACGGTGAAGACCTCGGTGCCGGTACGCCGCCGGGCCGCCGCGTGCGCGAAGCGCAGGTACGGGTCGGCGTACGGCTGCATCGACCCGCTGACGTCGACGATCAGCACCAGCTTGCGTGGCCGCACCCGGCGGGCGCGACGGGCGAGACGCACCGGCTCGCCGCCCCGGCGCAGCATGGCCCGCACCGTGCGGCCGCGGTCGAGGTCGCCGCGGCGCGGCCGGCCGGTGCCGGCGGCTGCGCCGGGTCTCGCCGACCGGGTCGAGCAGCGCGATCAGCCGGCGGACGACCTCGCGCTCGGCTCCGCTCGAGCGCGGCCAGGTCCCGGTGCCGCAGCACCTCGACCTCGCTGGCGGTGGCCGCGGGCAGCTCCTCCGGGTCGGCGATCCCTCCCGCGGGCCGGTCGGTGCCGGGCACCGCCACCGGGCGCGCCACCTGCACCGGCGGCACGGTCCGCAGCCGCGGCGCGCTGACCCCGGCGAAGTAGGCGGCGAACGCCCGGTCGTAGCGGTCCAGGTCGTCCGGGGCGGCGCACAGCGTGAGCCGGCCGGCCCAGTAGACGTCCGCCCGCCGGGCCACGTCGAGGTGTCCGACGGCCGCGACGGTCTGGTGCAGCCGGTCGGGAGTCGCGGGGACGCCGGCCGCTCGCAGCACCCGCGCGAACCCGACCAGGGTCCGGGTCAGGTCGTCGGCCTCCGTCGGCGCGTCCGACGGTGCTCGGACGTGCACCGGCCAGTGCTCACCTGACCAGTGCTCACCCGGGCAGCGCTCATCCGGCGGCCGCCCACTCGGCGAGCCGCTCGGACACCCGGTCCTGGTCCTCGCGGTACTTCACGAACGCGCCGAGGCTGGCACAGGCCCGGTCCAGCTCGGCCGGCCCCAGCGAGCGGGCGCCGAGGGCCAGCAGCGCCTCGGTCCAGTCGAGCGACTCGGCCACGCCGGGTGGCTTGAGCAGGTCCTCGTCGCGAGCCTTGGCGGCGACCCGGGCGACCCCGCGGGCCAGGTCCTCGCTGGCGTCGGGCAGCCGGCGCCGGATGATCGCGACCTCGCGCTCGACGTCGGGGTGCGGCAGCCAGTGGTAGAGGCAGCGGCGTTTCAGCGCGTCGTGGACCTCGCGGGTCCGGTTGCTGGTCACCACCACCACCGGCGGCACCTCGGCCCGGATCGTCCCCAGCTCGGGCACCGAGATCGTCCAGTCGCTGAGCACCTCGAGCAGGAAGGCCTCGAACTCGTCGTCGGCCCGGTCGATCTCGTCGACCAGCAGCACCGCCCGGCCGCCGTCGTTGCCGGCCTCCAGCGCCTGCAGCAGGGGCCGCGCGACGAGGAACCGGCGGTCGTAGATCTCGTGCTCGAGCCGGTCGGCGTCCACCGGCCCGGCGGCCTCGGCGGCGCGCAGGTGCAGCAGCTGGCGCGGGAAGTCCCAGTCGTAGAGGGCCTGCGCGGCGTCCAGCCCCTCGTAGCACTGCAGCCGGATCAGCGGCGCGGCCAGCAGGTCGGCCATCGCCCGGGCGAGCGCCGTCTTGCCGACGCCGGCGTCGCCCTCGCAGAACAGCGGCCGCCGCATCGCGAGCGCGAGGTAGGCGGCGGTGGCGAGCCCCTCGTCGGCGAGGTAGCCCACCGCGTCCAACGCCCGGGCGACCTCGGTGGGCGAGGTGGGCGCAGCGGGCCGCGTGCTCGGCGTCGTCACGGGGTCCACCGTACGGCGGCACCCGGCGTACGGCACGCTGTCGCCATGACCGCACCGAGCGAACCCCTGTCCCCCGCTGACCAGCGGGCCCTCGCGGTCCGGCTGTTCAACCGCAGCTGGGAGCTGCTCGAGTCGACCCGCGACGCCGCGGGCGACCGCGAGCTGCTCGCCAGCGCCCTCGCCTCCCGGCTGCACTGGGAGGGCGTCGGCACCGACGAGAACCTCGCGGCAGGCGACTGGCTGGTGGGGCACGTCGCCAGCCAGCTCGGCTACGCCGACCTCGCGCTCGACTTCGCCACCGCAGCCCACGAGCGGGCCGTCGACGCGGACCCGCCGGTGCCGGCCTGGCTCGTGGCGTCCACCCAGGAGGGGCTGGCACGCGCACACGCGGTCGCCGGTCACGACCAGGAGCGCGACCACTGGGCAGCCGACGCGCGCGAGACCCTGCAAGGCGTGGACGACGACGAGGACCGCGAGCTCATCGAGAGCCAGCTCGAGACCGTCCCGGGCCTCGACGAGGGCTGACCACGCTCGAGCAGACCCGCGGCCGCGTGGCAGAGTGGGCGCCGATGACCACGCCCACCTCGACCCCGAGCCCGCCGGGACCGACCGAGCTGGCCCCCGCTCCGGCGGAGGAGCAGGACCCGGTCCGGCTGGTGGCTCGGCTGTTCCTGCTGCAGCTGCTGGCCGTGCTCGGCGTCGCGGCCGTCCTCGCCACGGTGTTCACGCTGACCGGTCGCGGCACGGGGACCGACGCACCGGCCGCGAACGACGCCGGCGCGGGCCGCGTCGGCCGCTGCGTCGCCGTCCGGGTCGACGAGCGCGCCGGCGAGCACGGCGCCCGCGGCGCCTGCACCGGCGTCCACCACCGCGGCGGGCACCCCGGCCACGTCAGCCGCTCCCGAGCTGCCCAAGGTCGACGTGCTCAACCAGTCGGCCGGGAACGGCGCCGGCAGCGCCGCGGCGGACCAGCTGCGTGCCGCCGGCTGGCGGATCGGCCGGGTCGACGACTTCCGCGGCAACATCAGCACCACCACGATCTACTTCCCGCCGGGGCTGCGGAAGGAGGCGCGGACGCTGGCCCGGGCCATGCCCGGCTCGCAGCGCATCCTGCCCGCCTTCGGCACGATCTCCTCGACCCGGTTGTCGGTCATCCTGGTCGGCTGAGAGGCATCGTCGCTGAGAAGCAGTCGCTGAGAGCATCGTCGCTGAGAGGCATGGTCAGCGGTGCCTCCCGCGGCGATCAGGCTCCGGTGACGTTGAGGTAGAGCGCGTAGACCGACCGGCTCGCCGTCATGAACAGCCGGTTGTGCGCGGCGCCGCCGAAGCACAGGTTCGCGCACATCTCCGGCAGCAGCACCTGACCGATCAGGTCGCCGTCGGGCGTGAAGACGTGGACGCCGTCGTACCCGTCGCCACCCCCCGACATGGCCGCCCACACGTTGCCCTCACTGTCGCAGCGGATGCCGTCTGCGCCGCCGGGCGTGTTGTCGACGAGACGCCGGCCGGCCCCGACCTTCCCGGCGGTGACCGGGTAGACGTGGATGGACCGCGGTGCCCCGCCGGAGTCGACGACGTAGAGACGTGACTCGTCCGGTGCGAAGCACAGCCCGTTGGGGCGTTCCAGATCGGTGACGACTGCGCGCAGCTCGTGGCTCCCGGGGTCGATCCGGTAGACCGCGGTCGGCAGCTCGAGGCGCGCGCGCCGTCCCTCGTAGTCGGACATGCTCCCGTAGCCGGGGTCGGTGAACCACACGCTGCCGTCGGAGGCCACGACCACGTCGTTCGGCGCGTTGAGCGGGCTGCCGTCCACCTGGTCGGCGAGGACGGTGATGCTCCCGTCGTGCTCGGTCCGGACGACGCGTCGGGTGAGGTGCTCGCAGGTGACGAGGCGACCCTCGCGGTCGCGGGTGTTGCCGTTCGCGTTGTTCGCGGTTCGCGGAACACCGTCACCGTGCCGGTCTGCTCGTCCCAGCGCAGCATGCGGTTGCTCGGGATGTCGCTCCACACGAGGCAGCGATGGTCTCCGAACCAGACCGGACCCTCGGTCCACCGGCAGCCGGTGGCGATCAGCTCGACGGCGGCGTTGTGCAGCATGAACCGCTCGAACCGCGCGTCGACCGCCCGCACCGAGGGGTCGGGGTAGCGGGGCGGTGCGGCAGGCCACCGGTCCGGCGGCAGGGGCGGGAAGTCCATGGGCCGGATTGTGCACGATCCCGCCTTCCCGGCGACGGCGAGCGGTTCGCCATGGTCCGGCCGGCCTGGCCGGTCCGGTCCGGCCCGGTCCGGCCCGGCCCGGTGCGAGGATGACGCCAACTCGGACCTCGGGAGGTCGTGGTGCAGGACGCATCGGCGGGCCAGGTGGCCGTCGTCACGGGTGCCGGGACCGGCATCGGAGCCGCGGTCGCGCAGGCCCTGGCCGGGGCGGGCTGGGTCGTCGTGCTGGCCGGCCGCCGGCTCGACCCCCTCGCCGCGGTGGCCGAGCAGGGCGCCGGGCTGCCTGGCTCGCTGGACCCGATCGCGACCGATGTCTCCGACGAGTCGTCGGTGCAGGCGCTGTTCGCCCAGGTCGTCGAGCGCCACGGCCGGGTGGACCTGCTGTTCAACAACGCAGGGACGGGCGCGCCGGCCCGCGACATCGACACGGTCGCGCTGTCGGAGTGGAACGCGGTCGTCGCGGTGAACCTCACCGGCGCGTTCCTGTGCACCCGGGCGGCGTTCGGGGTGATGCGCAGGCAGCAGCCGCGTGGTGGCCGCATCATCAACAACGGGTCGATCTCGGCGCACGCACCGCGGCCGCAGTCGGTCGCCTACACGGCGACCAAGCACGCGATCACCGGCCTGACGAAGGCCACCGCCCTCGACGGTCGCGCGCACGACATCGCCTGCGGTCAGATCGACATCGGCAACGCCGCCACCCAGATGACCGCGGGCATGACCGCGGGCGTGCCGCAGGCCGACGGAGCGCTGCGGCCCGAGCCGCAGATGGACGTGGCCGACGTGGCGCGGGCCGTCGTCTACATGGCGAGCCTGCCGCTGGCTGCCAACGTCGCGACGCTCACCGTGATGGCCACCAAGATGCCGTACGTCGGTCGCGGCTGAGCCGCCGCCGCTGACAGCGCGCCGCGGGCGGTCGCGTCCCACCATCCCCGGTGATCATGAAGGTTCCTCCCGGCACTTGCTCGGAGGAACCTTCATGATCACGGAGGGGTCGGCTGCCGTGCGTGTCAGCGGCCGCGCTTCTCGCGCATCTTCACGCTGACCTCGATCGGCGTCCCCTCGAAGCCGAACTCCTCGCGGAGCCGGCGCTCGACGAACCGCCGGTAGCCCGCCTCGAGGAAGCCCGAGGTGAACAGCACGAACCGCGGCGGCCGGGTGTCGGCCTGGGTGGCGAACAGGATGCGCGGCTGCTTGCCGCCGCGGATCGGGTGCGGGTGGGCGGCGACGAGCTCGCCCAGGAACGCGTTGAGCCGGCCGGTCGGCACCCGCTGGTCCCAGCCGGCCAGCGCGACGTCCAGCGCCGGCACCAGCCGGTCCATGTGCCGCCCGGTGCGCGCCGAGATGTTGACCCGCGGCGCCCACGGCACCTGCACGAGGTCGCGCTCGATCTCGCGCTCGAGGTAGTACCGGCGCTCCTCGTCGAGCAGGTCCCACTTGTTGTAGGCGATGACCAGCGCGCGGCCGGCTCTCGACCACCATCGTGATGATGCGGATGTCCTGCTCGGACAGCGGCTCGCTGGCGTCCACCAGGACGACGGCGACCTCGGCCCGGTCCAGCGCCGACTGGGTGCGCAGCGTGGCGTAGTACTCGGTGCCGCTGGCCTGCGTGCGCCCGGCGTCGGATGCCCGCGGTGTCGACGAACCGCCACTCGCGGTCGCCGAGCACGATCATCTCGTCGACGGGGTCGACGGTCGTGCCGGCGACCGCGTCGACGACGACCCGCTCCGCGCCGGCCAGCTTGTTGAGCAGCGAGGACTTGCCGACGTTCGGCTTGCCGAGCAGGGCGACCCGGCGCGGGCCGCCCTCCAGCGGGTCGACCTCGGCCGGGGTCTCGGGCAGCGCCGCGAGCACCGCGTCGAGCATGTCGCCGCTGCCCCGGCCGTGCAGCGCCGAGACGGCGTACGGCTCGCCGAGCCCGAGCGACCACAGCGCGGCGGCGTCGGCCTCGGTCCGCGGTGTCGTCGACCTTGTTGGCCGCCAGGACGACCGGCTTGCCGGCCCGGCGCAGCACCCGCACGACGGCCTCGTCGGTGTCGGTGGTGCCGACCGTCGCGTCGACGACGAACAGCACCGCGTCGGCCAGCGTGATCGCGACCTCGGCCTGGGCCGCGACCTGGGCCTGCAGTCCCTTGGCGTCGGGCTCCCAGCCGCCGGTGTCGACGACGGTGAACCGGCGGCCGTTCCAGGCGGCGTCGTAGGGCACCCGGTCGCGGGTCACGCCCGGAACGTCCTCGACGACGGCCTCGCGGCGGCCGATGATCCGGTTGACCAGCGTCGACTTGCCGACGTTCGGCCGGCCGACGATCGCGACGACGGGGACCGGACCCTCGGCCAGCCCCTCGTCACCGCCCTCGGTGCCGTCGAAGCCCTCGAACTCGCTCATCGCCGGGCCGCCACGGCGCCGACCAGGCCGAGGATCGCCTCGACGGTCTCCTGGAAGGTCAGGTCCGAGGAGTCGACCACGGTCACGCCCTCGCCGGCCTCCAGGAAGTCGGCGACGGTGGAGTCCTGCGCGTCCCGGCCGACCACGTGGTCGCGGGTCGCCTCGATCGCCGCGTGGTCGTCGCTGCCGTGCACCTCGAGCGCGCGCCGCGCCAGCCGGGCGGCCTCGGATGCCGTGAGCAGCACCCTGACGTCGGCGTCCGGCGCGACCACGGTGGTGATGTCCCGGCCCTCGACCACGATGCCCCCGTCGGCTGCGATCTCGCGCTGCCGCCGCACCAGCTCGGCGCGCACCTCGAGGTTGGTGGCGACCGCGCTCACCGCGGCCGAGATGCGCGGCTCGCGGATCGCTGCGGTGACGTCCCGACCGGCGACGGTGACCCGCTCGGAGCCCGGCGCGGTGCCGATCTCGAGCGGCAGCTCACGGGCCAGCCGGCCCACCAGAGGCCGGTCCGCGAGGTCGGCGCCCGCGTCGAGCGCCCACCAGGTGAGCGCGCGGTACATGGCGCCGGTGTCGAGGAAGCGCAGGCCGAGCCGGCTGGCCACCTCCCGCGACACGCTGGACTTGCCGGAGCCGGACGGCCCGTCCACGGCGACGACCAGACCTCGCCCGGTGGGCGTGCCGGTGGGGTCGTTGCTGGACGCGGGCATGCGGGACCTCGGCAGGTAAGGGGGGTGGGAACCCCCGATGCTACGCGCCCTCGGCGTGCACGACCCAGCCGAGGGCTTCCAGCGCGGCCACCAGACCGGCCTCGGCGCCCGGCGTCACGGCCAGCTCCACCAGGCCCACCGGCTGCCCCGGCGAGTGCTCGATGCGGATGTCCTCGATGTTGACCCCGGCCGACCCGACGTCGACCACGAGCCGGGCCAGCTCGCCGGGGCGGTCGGCGAGCACCACCGGCACCGCGGCGTACGCCGTGGAGCGGCCGCCGTGCTTGCCCGGGCAGCCGGGCCCGGCCGGCGTTGCCGCGGACGAGGACCTCCCGCAGCGAGGTGCGCGCCCACTCGGCGTCCTCGGACACCTCGTGCAGCGCCTGCACGACCGCGTCGACGTCCTGCCGCAGCTCGGTGAGGATCCGGGCGACCGGCTGGGCGTTGGCGACCAGGATGTCGACCCAGAGGTCCGGGTCGGAGGCGGCGACCCGGGTGACGTCGCGCAGGCCCTGCCCCGTCAGCGCGAGCGCGGCGTCGTCCCCCTCGGCCAGCCGCGCGGCCACCAGCGAGGCGGCCACCTGCGGGACGTGCGAGACCAGTGCGACGGCCGAGTCGTGGGCCTCGGCGTCCAGCTCGACGGCAACCGCGCCGCACAGGCCGATCAGGGCGCGCACCCGCGCCAACGAGCGCTCGTCGGCCCCGGCCGCCGACACCGCCCACGGCCGGCCCTGGAACAGGTCGGCCCGGGCAGCACCGGGGCCGGACCGCTCCCGCCCGGCCATCGGGTGGGTGCCGACGAAGTGCGGCGCGGGCCCGACGGTTGCCGCGACCTCGCGCAGCACGCCGTGCTTGACCGCTGCGGTGTCCACCACGGTGGCCGCCACGTTGCCCGCGAGCAGCCCGCTGACCACCTCGGCGGTGGCCGACGGGCTGACCGCGACGATCGCCAGGTCGACCTGCGCGCCGGGCGGGTCGACGGTGCCCGCACCCAGCTGGGCGGCCTGCCGGGCGGCGGTGGGGTCCCGATCGGTGAGGTGCACCCGGACGTCGTGCGCGCGCAGCGCCAGGGCGATCGACGTACCGATCAGGCCGGTGCCCACCACCAGGCAGGACCGCAGGTGCGGCTCGCTCACTGGGCGAGGTCCCGGCGCAGGGCGGCGGCGCCCCGCAGGTAGACGTGCCGGACGTCGGCCTTGGTCATCGCCGTCTCGGCGTGCACCATCACGCGGATGACCCGCGGCATGGCGCCCTCGATGTCCAGCTCCTGGGTGCACAGCAGCGGGACGTCGCCGATGCCGAGCTGGCGGGCGGCGAGGGCCGGGAACTCGCTGTGGACGTCCGGGGTCGCCGTGAACAGCATGGAGATGAGGTCGTCGGTCGCCAGCAGGTTCTCGGTGAGGATGGCGCGGATGAGCTCGTCGACCGACGACAGCAGGTGCTCGCGCTCGTCGACCTCGAGCTGGATCGCGCCCCGGATCGCGCGGACTGCCATGGCTGCCACCTCCTCGGGCCGCAACCTATCCCGCTCCGCCCGAGCCGCGGTCGCCGCCGTCCGCGCGTCGGGACGGCACCGTAGGGTCGCGCCGTGAACCGGGTCCGGAGCCGAGCAGCCGCCGTCCCCGCCCCGGTGCTGGTGCTCGGGTCGATCGCCTCGGTGCAGGTCGGCAGCGCGGTGGCGCGCACGGTCTTCGACGTCACCGGCCCGGCCGGCATCACGCTGCTGCGGCTGCTGCTGTCCGGGCTGCTGCTGACCGCGCTGGTGCGGCCGGCGGTGCGGTCCTGGTCCCGCGCCCAGTGGGGGGCCGCGGTGCTGTTCGGGCTGACGATGGGCTCGATGAACCTGGTGTTCTACCTGGCCATCCAGGAGGTGCCGCTCGGCGTCGCGGTCACCGTGGAGTTCATCGGGCCGCTCACGGTCGCGCTGGTGCAGACCCGGCGGGCCGTGGACCTGCTGTGGGTGCTGCTGGCCGGGCTCGGTGTGGCGCTGCTCGGGCTGAAGGGCGACACGTCGGTGCCGCTGAGCGGTCTCGCGCTGGCCCTGCTGGCCGGCATGTTCTGGGCCGGCTACATCCTGGCGAGCGCCCGCGTGGGCCGCGTCCTGCCCGGCATCGACGGCCTGGCGATCGCGTTGCTCGTCGCCGCGGCGCTGGCGCTGCCCTTCGGTGCGGCCGGGGCCGTCCGCGCGGTGCAGGACGGTCATGCGCTCGCCATCGGCTTCGCCGTCGCACTGCTGTCGTCGGTCATCCCGTACGGGCTGGAGCTGACCGCGCTGCGAACGATCCCGACCCGGGTGTTCGGCGTCCTGATGAGCCTCGAGCCGGCCGCGGCGGCCCTCGCCGGCCTGGTGGTGCTCGGCCAGCACCTGACCTCGCGACAGCTGGTGGCGCTGGTGCTCGTCAGCCTCGCCAGTGTCGGCGTGACTCTCGGCTCGCGCGGCGACCGCCCGGCGCCGCAACCGCTGGAGTGACCCAGCTGCGACCGGTCTCTAGTCGACTCCCTCGATCAGGCCGCGCAGCAGACCGCGGGTCTGCGGCCGCCCCACGAGGTCCCGCAGCCGGTCGACGCCGCCGGCGGGCCAGGTCTCGGCGATCCGCAACACCGCCGGGTCCTGGATCTGGGCGTGCAGCGCGCCCGGAAAGTCCCCCCAGAGGACCTTGAAGGGTCGGTCCCACATCTGCTCCACCTCGGTGGCGACAGGCGGAGTCACCTGCAGCGCGTTGTGCAAGGTCGCCACCTGCTCGTAGGCAGCCAGCAGAGCCGCCTCGCGCTCCTGCCAGGTCTGCGCCTCCAACGCGTTCCACAGGAGCGGCGACAGCTCGGGGGCACAGGCCAGCCTGGAGAACGCTGTGCCGAACCACTTCGAGTACGGCGCGTACTGCCGTTCCATCAGGAAGCACAACCGCATCAGGTCGTCCACGAGCCGAGACCCGATGAGCGCCGAGCCGAGCTCGTCTCCCACGAAGCCGGCCCGGCCGAGCAGGTTGGCTTCCGGATGGACCCGCCACCACCCTGCCGCGAGCAGGTAGAGCCACACGTCTCGCGGGTAGTAGGCGAACCGTTCGCGGACGGCTTGCAGGCCAACGTCGTCGTGATGGACCGCGCCGGAGGTGAACATGCGGAGGTGCTGCTCCGAGAAGGTGAACCAGTCGGCCGCCTCGAGCTCGCCGTCGATGTCGAAGCCGAGCTGTTCCAGCACGTAATCGCGGAGCGTGAAGATCGCATGGTCGGTCGGACGATCGTGGAATCGGGCGGGCAGCCGCTCGCGCAGGGCCTCCGCGATGGCGTCCCCCTGCCGGGCCTGATCGTCATCCCGCAGGAACAACAGGACGCGTGCTTCGCTGTTGTGATCGGTGGACATCTCGTCGTCGAAGCCCAGGACCTCCGAGCCGCGTCCAAGCAGCGCCGCACTGTGCGCAAGGCCGGGAAAGCTCGCGTCGAGAGTCGGCCGGACCGATTCCTGGTAGAAGCGCCGGCTCAGCTCCAGGCCAGAGATGAACGGCGGCAACGGGCGACTCCTCAGGATCGCACCACAGTGTCAGCGACGACCGGACTGCCGCCGTCACCTGCGCCACCACCGTACGGTCGACAGCCATTCGCCGAACAGCGCCGATGCACCAGTGACCGTTGAGCAGCGCTGCGAGGTGACGGGCTTTCGTGACCGTTGAGCAGCACCGCGGCCCAAGCGCCCCCCGCCCGACTACCCAGCGGCTCTACGGCGGTTGTTCGTCGGGATCGTCGCCGGACTCGGAGGCTGGCTGCTCCCCGGCAGCCTGCGGCACTCTTGGCCGCGGCCGGTTGTGGCCGGGTGGGTGGGGTTCGGGGCCGATGGTCTTCCCTGTTGCCGGGTGGTGCAGCTGGTAGCGGCCGTCGGGTAGCCGGTGCAGCTGCCAGTGCCCTTCGTGCAGCAGCAGGTGGTGGCCTTGGCAGGGCAGTGCCCCGTTCGCGACGGTGGTCGGGCCGTGCTGGGCGACCGGCACCAGGTGGTGGGCGTCGGCCCAGGCGATCGGCCGGTCGCAGTACGGGGCGGGGCAGCGGTCGCCGTCGCGGGCGATCATCGCCCGGCGTTGGGCGGCGGTGAAGAACCGCCGACCGCTGCCGGCCTCGATCACACTGCCGTCGGGGCCGATGGTGACGAAGGTGGCGTGCGCGTCGCAGCCGACCCGGCGGGCGGTCGCTCCGGCGATCCGGCCGACCCAGGACAACGTGCCACCCGGCGACCCACCCGCAACCGCATCGCCGGCAGCCGCCGCGCCGGCAGCGTCCGCGGCACCCGCAGCGTCGTCGTCCGCCGCGGCCTCGAGAGCGGCTGTGGCTTCGAGATCGTCTGCGTCCTCGAGATCGTCTGTGTCCTGGAGGTCCGCTGCGGCCCGGAGTGTTCCGGGTCCCGGTCCGCCGGCCCGGCAGCGGCAGCACTTGAGGCTGCCGGCTCGGCGGCCAGGGTGGCGGCGTCCAGGGTGACGATCAGGTGCGGGTGCCCGCCCCGGCCGGCCCGGCCGGTGTCGGGGTCGGCGAGGTAGGCGCGGCAGATGTCGGCCAGCCCGTCCAGCCGGCGCCGGGCCGCGGTCCGCCTGTCGCCGGCGGTCAGTGGGGCGGCGGTGTCCACCGCGGTGGCCAGCAGCGACCCGCTGACCGGATCGGCCGACCCGGAGATCGACACCGTGCCGTCCAGGGTCGGGCAGAACGTCACCCCGGCCCGCTCATAGCGGCGGACCGCGGCCGCGTCGGCCGCGTCGGGGTCCAGCGCATGCCGAAAGGCGCGCATCAGGTTCGCGGTGGCCGCCACGTCCGCGGTGCTGGCCAGCGCGACCGCGTCGGGCTCGATCAGCGCGACCGCCCCGGCCGGCGCATCCTGCACGGCGGTCGCGATCAGCTGGGCGTGCCGGCCGGTCAACCCACCGTCGGCCAGCGCCGCCGCGGTGGCGGGCAGCAGCCCGCAGCGCAGCACCCGGGCGGTGCGGACCAGCCCGGCCGCCTCCCCCGCGGTGACCCGGGTGGTCTGCCGCAGCCAGGCCCCGGCCGTCAGCGCACCGTCCAGGGCGAAGGTGCCGCGGGCGTCGACCTCCCCCACCGCCGACAGCGTGACCGACTCCAGCCGGGCCCGGCCCGGCGCACCCCGGTCACCAGCCCGGCGAGCTGGTCGTGGGTCAGCTCGCCGACAGCGCCGCCGGCCAGCGAGTCGACCAGGCCCGCCACGCGCGGCGACCATGGTGTCCAGCGCGGCCATCGGCGGCACCGCACCCGACCCGGTGTTCGAAGACATGTTCGAACACTACCCGCCGGGCTGGACACAACCCGACCCCCGGAAACCGTTTGTGGACAACAGATTCACCATCCACAGGGCGGCCTCGCACGACTCGTCAGCGAGGGTCCGCTGTCATAACGACGCGGAACTGCCACGCCGGGTCGATCGGGCCGGAGTCAGCTGGGCCAGCGCGTTCACCGTTCGTCGAGCCCCGCCACGAGGCACTTCCCGCGACGGTGCGCGGTAGGCCTCCGTGATGACGGCCTCGACCTCGGCCCAGTCCGGCCGGCCGTCGACGCGGACCCCGAGCCAGCCACGGTGACCGACGTAGGGCGGCCGGAAGAACCGTGCCGGGTCCTGCGCCAGCATCTCCTCCTGCGCACCGGGCGGCGCCGCGCACCAGAGGGCCAGTCGGCCGTCGCCGTGGTGGTCATCCATGAACATGACGAACGTCTTCTTGTCGCGCACGAAGAACGACGGCGCACCGTGACTCAGCCGCTCGGTCACCTCGGGCAGCGCGAGGCAAATCGACCGCACGAGGTCGAGCGGGGCGGCGGGCATGCCAGTCATGGTGCCGTGTCGGTACCGGCCTCCCCGGTGATGCGGCTCCACTCCTGGTGGAACTGGCCGTCCAGCTCGGCCGGGTTCTCCAGCGACGCGCCGACCACCAGGCCGGTCTTGAGCATGACGAGCAGACGGGCCGCGCGCTCCGGGTCCGGGTGGCCCGCTCTGCTGAGCAGGTCCTGCAGGGTCGCGGTGATCCAGCGACGTTGGTCGACCGCGGCTTCGTGGGCTGCGTGCCCGTCGTCGCCGAACTCCGCCGCGGCGTTGACGAAGGGGCAGCCGCGGTGCTCCTCCTGAAGACTCTCGGCAGAGGCAAAGAGCTCGCCGAGCTCGCGAAGGGCGGCCCGGGCGTCGTCCCCGTGCCGCGCGATCAGGCCGGCGACGTGTGCGCGAGCCCGATCGGCCCGTCGTCCGAGGTAGGCCCCGATCAGGTCGTCCTTGGAGGAGAAGTGCCGGTAGAGCGTGACGCGGGTGACCTCCGACTGGTCGACTACGCGGCTCATCCCGACGGCGTGGATGCCCTCGTTGTAGAACAGCTGGTCGACCGCGGTCAGGATGCGCTCCCGAGCAGCGGAAGGCCGACGAGTCGCCGCACGTTGTCTGGCCGGAGCGTTGCGCCCCCGTCGCGTCGGCATGAGAAGTCCTCCCTCAGGTCTGGCGTCCCGGTCCCACCACAGCTATGGTCGCACGCAAGTAGACGGAACGATCGGTCTACCCGCGAGGAGACACATGGATCTCGGCCTCTCCGGCCAGGTGGCTGTCGTCACCGGTGCCAGCAGCGGCATCGGCCTGGCCGTCGCGCGTGCTCTCGTCGCGGAGGGGGTCAGCGTCGTCGCCGGTGCCAGGTCGTCCTCGGCGGAGCTCGACGAGCTGGTCGGCACCGGGGCGGTGGCCTTCACCGCCGCGGACCTCGCCGCTCCGGACGGGCCGGCGACCGTGGTCGGTTCCGCAGGAGGCCGGGTCGACCTGCTGGTGAACAACGTGGGGAATGCGCCGGCGCGCCCCGGTGGCTTCCTGTCCATCACCGATGCCGACTGGCAGGACACTTTCGAGCTCAACCTGTTCGCGGCGGTACGCGCCACTCGGAGCGCGCTGCCGCTGATGCTGGCCGCGGGCCGCGGGGCGATCGTCAACGTCTGCTCCGTCAACGCCCGGCTGCCCGACCCGGCGGTCCTGGACTACAGCGCCGCGAAGGCAGGGCTGGCGAGCTTCTCGAAGTCGCTGTCCAAGGAGGTCGGCGGCGGCGGCGTCCGGGTCAACAGCGTCAGCCCCGGTCCGGTGCGCACCCCGCTCTGGCTCGGTGATGGTGGCGTCGCTGCCAGCGTCTCCCGCGCGACCGGCTCGGACCCCCGGGACGTCGTCGCTGCCGCCGCGGCCCAGACCGTCACCGGTCGCTTCTCGACGCCTGAGGAGGTGGCGGACCTGGTCGTCCTGCTGTGCAGTGACCGCACCGCCAACGTCACCGGCGCCGATTTCACGATCGACGGCGGCCTCATCACCACGCTGTGAGCACTGTGTCGTCCCGCAGGACCCCGCACGGGATTCCACCGACCGAAAGGTTCGACCATGACTGACCGCACCAAGCCACCCGTCCTGTTCATCCACGGCCTCTGGCTGCACGGCACGTCCTGGAACGCATGGGCCGAGCGTTTCGACCGCGCCGGCTATCCGACGCTCGCCCCGTCCTGGCCGGGAGTGCCCGGCTCCGTGGCGGAGGCCCGGGCCAATCCGGAGCAGATCGCGGACCACGGCATCGACGACGTCGTCGACCACTACACGCAGGTGATCGCCGAGCTGCCGGCCAAGCCGATCCTCGTCGGGCACTCGTTCGGAGGAATGATCGCCGAGAAGCTGCTCGGTCAGGACGTTGCCCGCGCCGCCATCGCGATCGACGCCGCCCAGATCAAGGGTGTCCTGCCGCTGCCGTTGTCGGCCCTGCGGGCGACGCTGCCCGTGTTCAAGAACCCTGCCAACAAGCACCGTGCGGTGTCGCTCACGGCCGAGCAGTTCCACTACAGCTTCGGAAACGCTCTGAACGTCGAGGAGTCCAACAGCCTTCACGAGAAGTGGGCGATCCCAGCGCCGGGCAAGCCGTTGTTCGAGGCGGCGGCCGCGAACTTCTCCTTGCATTCGCCGGCGAAGGTCGACACCGACAATTCCGACCGCGGTCCCCTGCTGCTCATCATGGGAGGTCGGGACAACACGGTGCCGGAGACGATCACCAAGTCCACCCTGAAGCAGTACCGGCACTCGAGCGCCGTCACCGACCTCGTCGAGTTCGCTGACCGCGGGCACTCGCTCACCATCGACGCGGGCTGGCACGAGGTGGCCGACGCGTGCCTCGCGTGGCTGGACAAGCAAGGGCTTTGACGCTCGGCGGTGGCCTGCGCAAGCCGCTCGTCACCTCGGGGCAGCGCGAGGTACAGCGATGGCATGAGGTCGAGCGGGTCGGTCAGCACGCGGTCATGGTGCCGGTGCCCAGCCCTCGCGGGCCAGGTGCCACACCACGACCGGCAGGTGCTCGTCCTCCGGGACGCTGACCTCGCGGACGTCGAGCGGCGTCATACCGATCCGGCGCATGACCGCGAGGGAGGCCACGTTCTCGGGCACGGTGACCGACACGATGCGGTCCAGTCCCAGCGGACCGAACCCGTGGTCGCGCACCGCCGTCGCACCCTCGGTGGCCAGACCCTGCCGCCACCACGCCGACCCGAGCCGCCAGCCGATCTCCGGTGCCTCCGGCGCGACGGGGTGGTGGCCCAGGCCGAGGAAGCCTAGGAACGAGCCCGACCCCCGGTGCTCCACCGCCCACCGGCCGAAGGGCTGGGCTGCCATCTGCTCCCGGAGCCGCTCGAGCAGGGCGTCGCTCGCCCCACTGCTCATCGGACCGCCCAGATGGCGCATCACGGCCGGGTCGGCGTTCAGCCGTCCGAACGGCTCGGCGTCGTCGTCCCGCCACTCCCGCAGCAGCAACCGAGGCGTCCGCAGCACGGTCCGGCCCGACCTCATCGCGGCCGCCGCGCGATCACCCAGAGGAACTCCACGACGCTCCCCTCCCCCTCGTCCTCGGCGACGACGCGGGCCTCCTCCAGGTCCAGACCGGCCGCCAGGACCGCCGCCACAGTCGCCTCGGGGCCGATGCCGCCGAAGAACATCGGGACGCCCAGCCACTCGGGGTCCTCGCCGTCGCCCGGCGTGAGTGGGGCACTCGTCAGTAGCAGCCCGCCGGGCCGGAGCCAACTGCCGACCGATGCGAGCAGCGGCGCGTGCGCGGCGCCCGGCAGGTGGCCCAGCGCGTAGAACGACACCACGGCGTCCACTGAGGACGGCCGCAGCGACAGCTCGGTCAGGTCCGCCTGCACGAGGGAGGCGCGCGGCGCGAGCCGGCGGGCGACCTCCAGCTGTCCCGCGCGAGAGGTCGACGCCCAGCACGGTGTGCCGCTCGCTGAGCAGCCGGGTGGCCGGGTCGCCGGGTCCGCAGCCCAGGTCGACCACCAGGCTGCCGCCAGGCAGCCGGTCGAGGACCTCCTGGACGAAGCCCAGCCGGGTGGGGCTGGCGTGCGACCACGCGTGGTAGCGCTCGCCGATCGCGTCGTAGCCACGACGGACCGTCTCGCGCGGCGTCAGACCGCTCACGACGACGCACCCGGCGGCAGGCCGTTCTCCAGCTCGACGGTCACACCGCTCGCCTGGGCCAATAGCGCGGCCCGCAAGCCGGCGCGCCATGAAGGGCGTGGTGCGCGCCTCGACGTCCGCCTCGTCGCACCACCGCCAGGACCGCAGCTCGTCGGCCGGCAGCACGATGCGCCCCGGGTCCAGCGGCCCGCAGGCATAGATCAGCATCAGCCCGTCGTCCGGACGCCGGCCGGTCGGCACCCAGTCGACGACCAGCAACCGGCCGACCTCGACGTCCACCCCGAGCTCCTCCCGGGCCTCGCGCCGGGCGGCCGACCTCGGCGACTCGCCGGCCTCGACAAGACCGCCGGGCACCTCCCACCCCGGCTTGTACGTCGGCTCGACGAGCAGCACGCGGCCATCGCCGCCGGTCACCAGCAGCCCCGCGCCCACCCGCTTGCGGGGCAGCGAGGCCCAGAGATCCGCGGGCACCGGCTCGGGGGTCGGGTCGACGGTCACCGGCCGATCATGCCTCGGCGGGCCGTCCGGACACGGACCCGGACCCGGCCACCCTGGCTACCAGTCGTCGCCCGCTCTCGACCGGCAGGTGATGGAGTCACCGAGGTCGATCTCTGCGCTCGGCCCGCACCGCAGCACCATCAGGCCGTCGTCCTCGTCCGGTGTCCGGGTCAGCGAGTCGCCGTCGAGCACCCACGACGGCCCGGCCCACGACTCCCAGCCGAGGCGGGCATAGAAGTCGCGGCGGGAGGTCGACAGGCCACCCAGCTCGAAGTGCTCGCGCACGAGACCATCGATCTCCACCATGACCGACGACCCGTGGCCGTGCCGCCGCGCGCCGGGCGCCGTGGCGACCGCCTCGACGTACCCGCACCGGAGCTCCCGGTCGCCGACCCACAGCGAGCGCGGCACGACGGCACCGTGCGAGAGCACGTCGTCGCCGTCGCGCACGACCACCCGCCAGCCGCCGGCGCCGTGCGCCCAGTCGTCCTCCGAGAACGCCCCCGTCGAACGCCGCGAACACCATCTCCCGAGCGGCGCTCAGGACCGACGCCGGCGTCTCGGCGTCCCGGAACACCTCGACGCGCGGCACCCGGCCATGCTGGCGGATCGGCATCGGCGGTGGCTACCGGGCCTGCGGTTGTTGGATCGGCGGCCACCTGGGGTACCGGTGACAGATGCAACGCATCGACATCACCAGTGAGCGCCGGTCGATCGCGATCGACGGCGAGAGTGCGGGCGGCGACCTGCAGGTCGCCTCGGAGAAGGACGTCACCTTCCCCGCCGTCTGGAAGGACGGTGAGCGGGTGTACGACGTCGAGGTCTGGCGGGACGGCCAGCTCCTGGCGACGGTCCCCCCGCGGTCCGACGACGTGGACGCCTCGTTCGAGGAGCACGAGCGCCGCCGCAGCTGACGGCCCCCCGCAACCGACACCGCCTGAGCCGGCCGGGCAGCTCAGAGCCGGGCGGTCCGCTGACAGCTCAGAGGCCGACGGCCTTGTACAGCGCGCCGACCTCCTGCTGGCTGAGCTTGCGCTGCTTGCCCGGCTTGAGGTTGCCCAGCGTGATCGGCCCGACGTCGGTGCGCACCAGCCGCGACACCGGGTACCCCACCTCAGCCATCAGCCGCCGGACGACGTGCTTGCGCCCCTCGTGCAGCGAGACCTCGACCATGACCCGCGAGCCGACCTGGCTGATCAGCCGGAACGAGTCGGCCTGCACGAGCCCGTCCTCGAGCTCGACGCCCGTGCTTGAGCCGCTTCCCGACGTCGCGGGCGACCGGTCCGGTGACCTCGGCGAGGTAGGTCTTCCGCACGCCGTACGACGGGTGGGACAGCCGGTGCGCCAGCTCACCGTCGTTGGTGAGCAGGATCAGGCCCTCGGTGTCGACGTCGAGCCGCCCGACGTGGAACAGCCGCGCGTTGCGCTCGGCCAGGTAGTCCTGCAGCGACGGCCGGCCCTCCGGGTCGCTCATCGTGCTCACGACACCGGTCGGCTTGTTGAGCACGATGTAGACGTTGTCCGGCGCCGTCGGCGATGCGCATCCCGTCGACCTGGACGATCGCCGACTTCGGGTCGACCCGCATGCCCTGGACGCGCACCTGCTTGCCGTCGACCTCGACCCGGCCCTCCTCGATGAGCTGCTCGCAGGCCCGACGGCTGCCGAGCCCGGCTGCCGCCAGCACCTGCTGCAGCCGGATCGCCCTGCTGGTCGTCGGCGGCGGTCACGACGAGGTCCCGGCCATGTCGTCCAGGTCGTCGATGGTGTCCATCGCCGGCAGCAGCGGCGCCAGCTCGGGCAGCTCGTCGAGCGAGCGCAGGCCGATCCGCTCCAGGAAGTACGACGTCGTGCGGTACAGCGTCGAGCCGCCCTCACCGTCGTGACCGGCCTCCTCGACCAGCCCGCGGGACATCAGGGTGCGCATCACGCCGTCGACGTTGACCCCGCGGACCGCCGACACCCGGGCCCGGCTGACCGGCTGCCGGTAGGCCACCACCGCCAGCGTCTCGAGAGCGGCCTGGGTGAGCCGGGCCTGCTGGCCGTCGAGCACGAACCGCTCGACGACGCCGCGCGCGCTCGTCGCGGGTGTAGAACCGCCAGCCGCCGGCCACCTTGCGCAGCTCGAAGCCGCGGCCCTGCTCGTCGTACTCCGCCGCCAGGGCCCGCAGCTCGGCCGCCACCTCGTCGGTCGGCCGCTCGGTGACTGCGCCAGCAGCACGCCGTCCACCGGCTCGTCGACCACCATCAGGATCGCCTCCAGCGCGGTGCGCAGCGGGACGGGCGTCCACGACGACCTCGGCCGTCTCGGCCGCCCGCTCGTCGCCGGCCCGGTCCTCAGGCATCGTCATCGGTGCTCGTCTCTCTCAGGTCGATCGTCGGCTCGTCGTGCGGCGCGTCCTCGGTCGGCCCGCCGCCGGCTGGCTCGCCCTCGTCGGCGGGCTCACGCTCGTCGGCGACCTGGCGGTCATCGTCGACCTCGTCGAACTCGTCGAGCACGTCGACCTCGCCCTCGTCGGTGCCGGTCCAGCGGATGTGCAGCTCACCGAGCGGGTCGACCTGCTCGAAGGCACCGCGCCCTCGCGGAACAGCTCGAGCAGCGCGAGGAACCGGGCCACGACGAGCAGCGTGCCCTCGCAGTCGCGGGTCAGCGCCCGGAAGGTCGCGGTGCGCGCCCGGCGCAGCGCGGTCGACCAGGATCGCGGCCTGCTCGCGGACGCTGACTGCCGGGGCGTGCATGTGGTCGACCGACACCTCGGCACCGGCTTCGGGGTGAAGACCCGGGCCGCCAGCGCCGCGAACTCCTGCGGCCCGAGCCCGAGCAGCACCTCCGGCAGCAGGCTCGCGAAGCTGCGGCTCGAGGCTCACCGCCCGCGGGAACCGCCCGGCCTCGTCGGCCATCCGGCCGGCGAAGACGGCCGCGACCTGCTTGTAGGCGCGGTACTGCAGCAGCCGGGCGAACAGCAGGTCGCGCGCCTCGAGCAGCGCGAGGTCCTCCTCGTCCTCGACCTCGCCGCTGGGCAGCAGCCGGGCCGCCTTGAGGTCGAGCAGGGTCGCCGCGACCACGAGGAACTAGGTGGCCTGGCCGAGGTCCCAGGCCGAGCCCATCGCCTTGATGTGCGCGATGAACTCGTCGGTGACCTTGGACAGCGCCACCTCGGTGACGTCCAGCTTGTGCTTGGAGATCAGGCCGAGCAGCAGGTCGAACGGGCCCTCGAAAGCTCGCCGAGGTCGACCCGGAAGCCCGAAGAGCCCCCGGCGTCCTCCGCCGCGACGGGCCGAGCGGTCTCCTCGCTCATGTCCACTGTCGCACTCCGCCTACGCTCGTGCCGCGCTCCGGACGTCGTCGCCCGGTCGTCCGCACGGTAGTCGGCCAACCGTCCAGCGGAGTAATCGATCACTGCCGGTACGTCGGTCAGGGCGCGGGCCGCAGCCGGGACACCACGACGCTGTCCTCCCCGGCCGCCTCGAGGTCCAGCAGCATCTCGGCCACCGCCTCGCGCACCAGCCGGCCCCGGTCGACCGCGATGCCGTGCTCGGCGCGCAGCACCAGCCGGGCCTGCTCGAGGGCCACCAGCTCGTCGGGGGAGACGTAGACGGTGATCTTCTCCTCGTGCCGCTCCCGGCCCGAGGTGCGGCCCTCGGCCGGCCGCAGCCGACGCACCCGGGCAGCCGGCGGCTCGGCAGCCGCCGGTGCCTCGGCCGGCTGCACGCCGTTCGGGCGTCGGCCCGTCGAGCCCGTCGAGCCCGTCGAGGGCGTCGGGCCGACCGACGGCGCCCGGCTCGCCGGCCTCGGCCACGCCGGTCACGTGCCCGGGCACCGGACGAGCACCTCCCTGGCCAGCTGGCGGTAGGAGTAGGCCCCGCCGGAGGAGGTCGCGTAGGTGGTGATCGGCTCGCCGGCGACCGTGGTCTCGGGGAACCGCACGGTCCGCGCGATCACGGTGTGGAACACCTTGTCGCCCGAAGGCCTCGACCAGCCGGGCCAGCACCTCGCGGCTGTGCACGGTGCGGGAGTCGAACATGGTGGCGAGCAGCCCGTCGATCTCGAGCTCCGGGTTGAGCCGGTCCTGCACCTTCTGGATCGTCTCGACCAGCATCGCGACCCCGCGCAGGGCGAAGAACTCGCACTCCAGCGGCACGATCACCCCGTCGGACGCGGTCAGCGCGTTGACCGTGAGCAGGCCCAGCGAGGGCTGGCAGTCGATGAGGATGAAGTCGTACTCGGCGACGGCCGGCGCCAGCGCCCGGGAGAGCACCTGCTCCCGCGCCACCTCGGTGACCAGCTGCACCTCGGCCGCGGACAGGTCGATGTTGCTCGGGAGCGAGGTCCAGCCCCGGCACGTTCGTCTTGAGCACCACGTCGGCCAGCGTCACGTCGCGGTCCATGAGAGGTTGTAGACGCTCAGGTCGATCTCGTGGGGGTTCACCCCGAGGCCGACCGACAGCGAGCCCTGCGGGTCGAAGTCGACCAGCAGCACCCGGCGGCCGTACTCCGCGAGGGCCGCGCCCAGGTTGATCGTGGTCGTGGTCTTGCCGACGCCACCCTTCTGGTTGCACATCGCGACGATCCGCGCCGGACCGTGGGTCTCGCGCGGCGCCGGCTCCGGGAAGCACCGGCATCGGCCGGCCGGTCGGCCCGATGGGCCGCGGCGCGGCACCAGCGACGGGCGGTGCCACCGGCGCCGTCGAGGAGGCCGCGACCGGTGCGTCGATCTCCACGGCGGGCACGTGCGGTGCCTGGTGGTCCGGCTCGGCCGGGTCGACCTGCCTCGCTCGGCGCATCGCGGCGCCTGGGCGCGCCGGCTGTGCCGGGTAGCGCAGCAGGGCGTCCTCCGGGGCTGGCTCGTCGGGGGGCATCAGCGGTTGGGTGCTCACGGTGCCGTCCTCGTTTGTCGACTCGTCGGCCTGTCGCCGTACCGACCTCGGGCCCGACAGTAGGCAGCCGCGGCCCCTCGATCACGCCGCCACGCCGGTCACCCACCACCCATCTCCGGATCGAGTCCAGCGTCGCGCGGGGGTGCGAGCTCGCGTACACCTCGCGCAGCCGGTCGACCGTGACCAGCGTGTAGATCTGGGTCGTCGTCACCCTGGCGTGGCCCAGCAGCTCCTGGACCACCCGGACGTCCGCGCCGCCGTCGAGCAGGTGGGTCGCGAACGAGTGCCGCAGGGTGTGCGGCGAGATCTCCCGCGTGATGCCGGCCCGCTCCCCCGTGGCCCGCAGCACCGTCCAGGCGCTCTGCCGGGACAGCCGCCCGCCCCGGGCGTTGAGGAACAGCGCCGGCGACCCCTTGCCCGCGGCGACCAGCGCCGGCCGGCCCCGCACCAGGTACGCCGACACCGCGGCGCGCGCGTAGGAGCCGACCGGCACCACCCGCTCCTTGCTGCCCTTGCCCCGCAGCCGAACCGTCCCGGAGCCGTCCGGCGCGAGGTCCAGCTCGTCGACGTCGAGCCCGACCGCCTCGGAGATCCGGGCCCCGCAGCCGTAGAGCAGCTCGAGCAGCGCCCGGTCGCGCAGGCCGCGCGGGCTCTCGTCGGCCCCGGCCGCGGCCAGCAGCGCCTCGACCTCCTGCACCGAGATGGCCTTGGGCAGCCGCTTGGGCGGCGCCGGGGGCCGCACCCCGCGAGCGGCGTCGGCGGTGACCAGCCCCTCGCGCAGCAGGAACCGGTGGAACCCGCGGACGGCGACCACGGCTCGCGCGGCCGAGTTGGCCGCCAGCGGGGGGTGCTCCTCGTCGCCCTCGCGCAGCGCCACCAGGAACGAGCCGACGTCGGCCTCGGCGACCTGCTCGGGTGCGGTGACGTCCCGCCCGGCGAGGTGCGCCAGGTAGCGCCGCAGGTCGCGCCGGTAGGACGCGAGGGTGTTCGGTGCCAGGCCACGCTCGACGGCGAGGTGGTCGAGGTAGGTCTGCAACGCCCGCTGCAGCGGCGAGGTGGAGCTCAGCCGAGCACCTCGTCGAGCGGCAGGACCTCGGCCCCGTGCGCCTCGGCGACCGGCCCGTAGGTGATCCGCCCGTCGAACGTGTTCAGCCCCAGGGCCAGGGCAGGGTCGGCGCGCAGCGCGTCCCGCCAGCCGCGGTTGGCCAGCTCGACGGCGTACGGCAGCGTGACGTTGGTCAGCGCGTACGTCGAGGTGTGCGGCACCGCGCCCGGCATGTTCGCCACGCAGTAGAAGACCGAGTCGTGCACCTTGTAGGTCGGGTCGGCGTGCGTGGTCGGACGGGAGTCCTCGAAGCAGCCGCCCTGGTCGATGGAGATGTCGACCAGCACCGAGCCCGGCCTCATCCGCGACACCAGCTCGTTGGTGACCAGCTTGGGCGCCTTGGCGCCCGGCACCAGCACCGCGCCGATGACCAGGTCGGCGTCCAGGCAGGCGCGCTCGATCTCGTAGGCGTTCGACGCGACCGTCTGCATGTGGCCCTGGTAGATCCGGTCGACCTCGCGCAGCCGCTGGATGTTGCGGTCCAGCAGCAGCACCTCGGCCTGCATGCCGAGCGCGATCGCTGCGGCGTTCATGCCGGACACGCCGGCGCCGATCACCACCACCTTCGCGGCGTAGACGCCGGACACCCCGCCCATCAGGATGCCGCGGCCGCCCTCGGCCCGCATCAGGGTGTGCGCCCCGACCTGCGGGGCGAGCCGGCCGGCCACCTCGGACATCGGCGCCAGCAGCGGCAGCGACCGGTCCGGCAGCTCGACGGTCTCGTAGGCGATGCCGGTGACCTTGCGGTCGACCAGGGCGGTGGTGCACGGCTCGGAGGCCGCGAGGTGCAGGTAGGTGAAGAGGGTCTGCCCCTCCCGCATCCGGCCGTACTCCTCGGCGATGGGCTCCTTGACCTTGAGGACGAGGTCCGCGGTGCCCCACACGTCGTCCGCCGTGCCCAGGATCTCGGCCCCGGCAGCCACGAAGTCGTCGTCGGGGATGGACGAGCCGACCCCGGCGTCCTTCTCGATGACCACCTGGTGACCGTTGCGGGCCAGCTCGTGCACCCCGGCGGGGGTGATGGCGACCCGGTACTCGTGGTTCTTGACCTCGCGAGGGATGCCGACCTTCACGGCTATCAAGTCCTTCTCACCAGGGCCGACCTCGTTGTCGGCGCGCTCGGAGTGTAGTGCGGCCGGCGTCCAGCACACTGGCGGCCATGAAGCTCTACGCCGACCGTCCCGCTCGGCTCGCCCGGCAGGTCGTCGGTGACGTCCTGCTGGTCGTGCTCATCTGGCTGTTCGTCCGCGCCGGCCGCGCGACCCACGAGCACGTCGACGCGCTGGCCGGGCCGGGGCGCGACGCGGAGGCAGCCGGCGTGCGGTTCAGCGACAACATGCGCACGGCGGCCGGCAAGCTGGGCGGCGTCCCGTTCGTCGGTGACTCGGTGAGCAAGCCCTTCCGCGACGCGGCGACGTCCGGCCAGGACCTCGCCGACGCCGCCCGGTCCTTCCAGGACACCGTGGGGCAGGTCGCCACCGTGCTGGGCCTGGTGGTGGCGCTGGTCCCCATCGTCCTCGTGGTCGCCCTGTGGGTGCCGCGCCGGGTCGCCTGGGTCGTCGAGGCCTCGGCAGCGACCCGGCTGGCCCAGGCCGGCCGGCAGGCGACCGACCTGCTCGCGCTGCGGGCGCTGGCCACCCAGCCGCTGCCCCGGCTGGCCCGGCTGTCACCCACCGTGGCCCAGGCCTGGCGGGCGGGCGACCCCGCCGCGATCGATGCCCTGGCTACCTTGGAGCTGGACAGCCTGGGACTTCGTCACCGACCGTGACAGCATGGTTGCGCCAGCGCGATGAACCTGGTCGAGAGGGGACCCCCGAGTGGTCCGGCACGCCAGCACCCGCAGCCCCACCGTCCTGCTCGCCGTACTCGTCGCCGTCCTCGCGGTCGTCCTCGCCCCGACGACCGCCCGGGCCGACACCGCCTCGTTCCGGGACGCCCGCGGCGACACCCGCAGCCCGGCCGACGTGGTCCGGGTCACCGTCGTGCACAGCGACCGGGTGGTCGTGCGGGTCCACCACCGCAACCTGACCTTCCGCACCGGACGGGCACCGGAGAGCGTCCGGGTCGTCTACGCGGTCCCCGGTCACTCGCCTGGCCCGGACTTCGTGCTGAAGGTGGTCTACCAGTCGGACGGCGCCTGGCAGCTGCGCACCGCCGGCGACTGGGGCGACCCCGCCGGCCCGGTGGTGCCCGGCTGCACCGGCGAGCGTGCCAGCGTCTCCGCGGCGCGGGACCTGACCAGGGTGAGCGTCCCCCGGTCCTGCCTCGGCGACCCCGGGCGGGTCCGGGTGCAGGTGCGCATCACGGTGCGCCCGGAGGACGTCGGACGCGCGGACGCCGCGCCCGGCACCCACCGGCTCGGCCCGTGGGTCGGCTGGTCGGCCAGCTAGCGTGCCTCGCTCTGCCTCGCTCTGCCTCGCGCTGGCTGGCGCTGGCTGGCGCTGCCTAGCTCCGGCGCGCTGGCTCGCTTTCTTAGCCGTGCCGCTGGCCGACCCGCCCCGGCGAGCGCTCCGGCCACGGCGCGTCGGCGGGCCGCAACGTCGCCCAGCCCGACTCCCGCGCCACCACGGCCGCCAGCACCCCGGTCACCGTGGTCGGGTTGTGCAGCCGGCCGGCGAGCACCAGGTCGCGGGCCTCGTCGAGATCGACCCAGACCGGCACCATGGCCCGCTCCTCGTGCTCGCGGTCGTGCCGGTCGGGCTCGGGGACCTCGTGCACGCCGCGTGCCAGGTAGCAGCGGAAGGCCTCGGTCGTGCCGCCCGGGGAGTTGAAGTAGTCGACCAGCACGTGCCAGTCGTCGGCGGTGAGATCGGCCTCCTCGGCCAGCTCGCGCCGGGCGGCGAGCAGCGGGTCCTCGCCGTCGACGTCGAGCAGGCCGGCGGGCGGCTCCCAGAGGTAGGACCGCACCGGGTGGCGGTACTGCCGCAGCAGCAGCACCCGGTCCTGCTCGTCGAGCACCAGGACGCCGACTGCCCCGGTGTGCACGACGACCTCCCGGGTCACCGTCTGCCCGTCGCCGAGGTCGACCTCGTCGCGGCGGACGTCCCACACCATGCCGTGGTACGCCAGTCTCGCTGGACCGGACGGGGAGCTCGGCTGGTTCGTCGGCGATCACGCCGTTCCGGCGGGGACCGAGGTGAGGTGGACGGCGCCATCGGCCGTCGCCGCGGGCTGCCGGGCGATCGCCGCGGCCACCAGCCCCGCGAACAGCGGGTGCGCGCGAGCCGGCCGCGAGCGGAACTCCGGGTGCGCCTGGGTGGCCACGAAGTAGGGATGGACGTCGCGCGGCAGCTCGACGTACTCGACGAGGTGGCCGTCCGGAGAGGTCCCGGAGAAGACGAGCCCGGCCTCCTCGAGCTGCCCGCGGTAGCGGTTGTTGACCTCGTAGCGGTGCCGGTGGCGCTCGTCGACCGCGGCCGCCCCGTAGACCTCCCGGACCAGCGAGCCCTCGGCCAGGGCGGCCGGGTAGAGCCCGAGCCGCATGGTGCCGCCCATGTCGCGGTCGCCGGCGACGACGTCCTCCTGGTCGGCCATCGTGGCGATCACCGGGTGCGGCGTCGTCTCGTCGAACTCCGCGGAGTTCGCGCCGTCGAGCCCCGCCACGTCCCGGGCGTACTCGATGACCATGCACTGCAGCCCCAGGCACAGGCCGAGGGTGGGGATCCCGTGCTCCCGCGCGTGCCGGATCGCCCCCAGCTTCCCCTCGATGCCGCGGACCCCGAAGCCACCGGGGATGCAGACCGCGTCGACGCCGTCGAGCTCGTCGGCCGCGCCCTCCGGGGTCGAGCAGTCGTCGGAGGTGACCCAGCGGATCACCACCTTGCAGTCGTTGGCGAAGCCGCCTGCCCGCAGCGCCTCGGACACCGAGAGGTAGGCGTCGGGCAGGTCGATGTACTTCCCGACCAGGGCGACGTGCACCTCGTGCTTCGGGTGGTGCACCCGGCGCAGCAGCTCGTCCCACCCGGTCCACTCGACGTCCCGGAAGGACAGCCCGAGCCGGCGGACGACGTACGCGTCCAGGCCTTCGGCGTGCAGCACCTTGGGGATGTCGTAGATGGACGGCGCGTCCTTCGCCGCCACCACGGCCTCCTCGTCGACGTCGCACATCAGCGAGATCTTGCGCTTCACGGCCGGCGGGATGTCACGGTCGGAGCGGCAGACGATCGCGTCCGGCTGGATGCCGATGGAGCGCAGCGCCGCCACCGAGTGCTGGGTCGGCTTGGTCTTCAGCTCGCCGGAGGGGCCGATGTAGGGCACCAGCGAGATGTGCAGGAAGAAGACGTTGTCGCGGCCGACGTCGTGGCGCACCTGCCGCACCGCCTCGAGGAACGGCAGCGACTCGATGTCGCCCACGGTGCCGCCGATCTCGGTGATGACGACGTCGACGTCCGGGGCCGCCATCGCGCCGGATCCGGGCCTTGATCTCGTTGGTGATGTGCGGGATGACCTGGACGGTGTCGCCGAGGTACTCGCCGCGGCGCTCCTTGGCGATGACGGTCGAGTAGACCTGGCCGGTCGTGACGTTCGCCGAGCCCTGCAGGTCGCGGTCCAGGAACCGCTCGTAGTGGCCGACGTCGAGGTCGGTCTCGGCCCCGTCGTCGGTGACGAACACCTCGCCGTGCTGGAAGGGGTTCATCGTGCCGGGATCGACGTTGAGGTAGGGGTCGAGCTTCTGCATCGTCACCCGCACGCCTCGGGACCGCAGGAGGTGACCGAGGCCGGACGCCGTCAGACCCTTGCCGATCGAGGAGGCGACGCCCCCGGTCACGAAGATGTGCTTGGTGGTCGCCGGTGCGGCCAAGGAGGGCTCCCGTGGGCTCGAGTGCTAGCTGGCTACGGGCGGAAGGAGACTCCACCCGTCCACGGGCTTTGAGGCTATCAGCCGCCGGCGGGCACCGAGCGCACCGACGCGGGAAGGACGGTCGTGGCGCCGGCCCCGGTGCCGTAGGCGCCCTGCGCCGCCGGCCACCTGCTCGGCCAGCGCGAGCACGAGGGCGACCTGCCCGGCGGCCGAGTCCGCCGAGTCCACCGACGACGCGCCGCCCGGGCCGCCGGAGCGGGCCCAGCCGACCGCGGCCGGCGTCGGACCCGGTCCGACCAGCACCGCGCCGCCGCCACCGGCGTCGAGGGCGTGCACCAGTCCCAGGACCGCCGGTTCGGCCGACGCCCGCTCGCGGGCACCGGTCACGACGACAGCCAGCTGCGCCAGCCGGCCCGGGGCGCCGTCGAGGTGCACGGCGCCGAGCTCGTCGAGCCCCGCGATGACCTCGGCACCGTCCTGGTCAGGGTCGACCGGCGGCTTCGCGGCGACGGTCGCTCGGGCGAGGACGGTGCCGACCCGCTCGATCGCCGTCGAGCCGGGGGCGAACGTGACGTTCGGCGGCACCAGGCGCAGCGCCAGGTCCTCCAGCGGCGCGGTGGCCTTGGCCGGGTCGAGGTAGGTCGGGGTGACACTGAGCTCACCGGTGATGCTGGCCCCTGCGCCGAGCAGCGCCGCGCGGGTCCGGCGGACCAGGTCGGCGCGGGCTCCCGGCGTCCGGACCAGGACGACGCTGTGCCCGGCCAGCCGGCCGGCGGTCAGCGGCCCGGACAGGGCACCCACGACCCTGTCGCTCGTGCGGCCCTCCGCCTCCAGCGTGCGCACCCGGTCCTGCAGGTGGGCGGCCCGGGCGGACAGCCGGTCGTTCCGGTCGGCCCGGGCGGCATCGGAGCGGCCGACGACCGGGCCGGCGCCGAGCGCCAGCCCGAGGGCGAGCGCGAGGACGGCCGCGACGAGGGCGAGCGCCAGGTTCCGGGCTCCGCTCACCGCTGCGCCGCCGCGGTCACGGCGTCGACCACCGACTGGCGCAGCTCACCGACCGGGGTGGTGTCCGGCGCGAGCACCACGGTCGCGACCAGTCCGGCCAGCAGCACGACGGCGAGCAGCCAGAGCGGCCAGGTCCGGGCCGGCCGGCGGTAGACGGCGGCCACGGCGGACGCGTCGACGAACCGTGTCACCCAGCCGGAGCCGGGTGAGGAACGCGCTCGGCATGTCGGCCCGCTCCGAGTCGACGAGCGCAGCCAGCGTCGGGTGCCACCCGACGCCGACGATGATGCTGGGGCCCTGGGCGTCGACCAGGAGCAGGGCGGCGTCCTCGCTGGACCCGGAGACCGCGAACACCTGGGGCTCCAGGCCGGCCTGCTCGGCGCGGTGCAGGCCGTGGGCGGTGCCGTCCCGGTCGGCCCGTACGACGAGCTCGGCGCCGCACTCCAGCACCTGGTCGCTCATCAGCCGCGGGTCTCCCACCACCAGGTGGGGTCGAAGGCCGGCGGCCAGCAGGGCGTCGGCTCCCTCGTCGACCCCCACGAGCACCGGCTCGTTGGCCTTCAGCCAGCTGCGGATGGCGCGCAGCTCGGTGTCGGCGCCCTTGGTCCGGGTCACGACCACGACCGGGCGTCCCTCGAGGCCGGTCGCGGTCCCGGGGATCCCGGTGCCGTCGAGCAGCACGTCGCGCTCCCGGCCGAGGTGCTCGGTCGTCGCGTGGGCGAACGCCTGCAGCTGCACCCCGAGCCCGGATCGGGCTGCGTCCATCGCCGCCGACACCGACTCGGGGGTGAGCAGCTCACCGCGGCAGACCAGGTCGTCGCCGTCGTAGAGCGCGTCGCCGTCGAGACGCAGCTTGTCGCCGTCGTCGACCAGCCGCATCACCTCGGGGCCGACCCGGTCCAGCAGCACCACGCCGGACTGCACCAGCAGCTCGGGCCCGTGGTTGGGGTAGCGCCCGCTGATGCTCGGTGCGGCGTTGACGACGGCGGCCACCCCGGCGTCGATGAGCATCCGGGCGCTCGCACCGTCCAGGTCGAGGTGGTCCAGCACCGCGATGTCGCCCGGCTTGGCCCGGTGCGCCAGGGCGCCCGCCCGGGGCTCCACCCGGGCCGTCCCGTGCAGGCCGGGCAGCGGGGGCTCGTGACGGGACCGGCGCAGGGTGGCGAGACGCATGCTGGGATGCTGCCATGTTACGGGTGTGACTGGTGTGACGGCACGCCGGTCAGCCGGCAGCAGCCGCGCGTTCGCCCTGCGCCGCAGCCGCGCGTTCGTCCTGCGCGGCGGCCAGCAGCTCGCGGGCGTGCGCCTCGGCGGTGGCCGACTCCTCCTGCCCGGCCAGCATCCGGGACAGCTCACGCAGCCGACCGGCCTCGTCGAGGGCGAGCACCCCGCTGCGGGTCACCGCGCCGTCCTCGGCCTTGCGCACCACGAGGTGCTGGTCGGCGAACGCCGCCACCTGCGGCAGGTGGGTGACGACCAGGACCTGCGCCGAGCGCGCCAGGACCGCCAGCCGGCGGCCGACCTCGACCGCGGCCTTGCCGCCGACGCCGGCGTCGACCTCGTCGAAGACCAGGGTGGGCACCGGGTCGGTGCCGGCCAGCACGACCTCGACGGCCAGCATCACCCGGGACAGCTCGCCCCCGGAGGCGCCCTTCTGCAGCGGTCGTGCCGGGGCTCCGGCGTGCGGCCGCAGCAGCAGCTCGACGTCGTCGACGCCGTGCGGCCCGAAGGCCAGCAGCCGGCCGTCCTGACCGTCCTGACCGTCCTGACCGGTGACCGGACCGACCAGGGTCAGGCCGTCGCGGTCGCCGTCGACCTCGGTCTGCGAGACGCCGACCTCGACCGCGGCGTTGGCCATCGCGAGGGCGGACAGCTCCTCGGACACCTGCGCCGCGAACCGCGCCGCGGCGGCGGACCGGGCTGCCGACAGCTCGGCCGCGGCCCGGCCGAGCTCCTCGACGAGCGTGCTACGGCGGGCCGTGAGCACCGCGATGCGCTCGTCGTCGCCCTCGAGCGAGGTCACCCGGGCGGCCGCCCGCTGGCTCCAGGCGATGACCGCGCTCGCCTGGTCGGCCGACGGGTCGGACTCGTCGCCGTACTTGCGGACCAGCCGGGTCAGCTCGGCGCGCCGTTCCTGCACCACGGCCAGCCGGGCCGGGTCGGTCTCCAGCGAACCGGCGTACGCGGCCAGGTCGGCACCGGCGTCGGCCAGCAGGTAGCCGACCTCCCGCAGCCGGCCGAGGATCTCCTCCAGCGCGGGGTCGCGCAGGCCCACCGCCTCCAGCGCGGCGCGGGCGGCCGCGACCAGCGTCGTCGCGTCGCGGCCGTCGTCGACGGCGCCCTCGGTGCTGCCGAGCAGGGCGGTGTGGGCGGTGGCAGCGGCGGCCCGCAGCCCGTCGGCGTGGCCGAGCCGCTCCTCCTCCACCAGCAGGGCGGTCGTCTCGCCCGGCTGCGGGTCGGCGGCCTCGATCTCGTCGAGGCCGAAGCGCAGCAGGTCGACCTCCTGGGCGCGCTCGCGGGCCAGCCGGGTCAGCTCGCCGAGCTCGGAGCGCACCGAGCGCAGCTCGTCGTACGCCGCCCGGTAGGCCGCGAGCGGGTCGCCCACCGCCGCACCGGCGTAGCGATCGAGCGCCTCGCGCTGCCGGGCCGGCTGGAGCAGCCGCGACTGGTCGCTCTGACCGTGCACCGCCAGGCAGGACTCGGCCAGCTCGGCGAGGGTGCCGGCCGGGACCGCCCGGCCGCCGAGATGAGCCCGCGAGCGGCCGGCGGCCGACACGGTGCGGGCGATCAGCAGCACGTCGTCGTCGAGCTCGGCGCCCGCCTCGACCGCCCGCGCCGCCACCGGCCCGGTGGGGTCGACCCGCAGCCGCCCCTCGACCCAGGCGCTCTCGACCCCCGGCCGGACCGCCCCGGCGTCGGCCCGGCCGCCGAACAGCAGCCCGAGGCCGGTGACCACCATCGTCTTGCCCGCGCCGGTCTCGCCGGTGACCACGGTCAGCCCGGACGCCAGCTCCAGCACGGCGTCCTCGATGACGCCGAGGCCGCGGATCCGCATCTCCTCGAGCACGCGGGGAGCCTACGCGGGGGGTCGGTCGGAACCGGCCGGGCGCGGGTGGCTGCCGCGGCCCCGCCAGCCGAGCACCGGCAGGTCGAACTTCGCGACCAGCCGGTCGGTGAACGGTGCGGTGTGCAGCCGGGCCAGCTTCACCGGCTGCTCCCCCCGGCGGGCCTCGATCCGGGCGCCCGGCGGCAGCTCGGTCTGCCGGCGGCCGTCGCACCAGAGCACCCCGCCGCTCTGCCCCGTGTTGAGCACCTCGACCGCAAGGACCGACTCCGGCGAGACCACCAGCGGCCGGGAGAACAGCGCGTGGGCGCTGATCGGCACCAGCAGCAGCGCCTCGACGACCGGCCAGACCACCGGGCCGCCTGCCGAGAAGGCGTACGCCGTCGACCCGGTGGGCGTGGCCATGATCACCCCGTCGCAGCCCCAGCGGGAGACCGGTCGGCCGTCGATCTCCACGACGACCTCGAGCACCCGCTGCCGGCTGCCTTTCTCGACCGAGGCCTCGTTCAGCGCCCAGTCCCGGGCCACCACCCGACCGTTGGTGGTCACCGTGACGTCGACCGTGAGCCGCTCCTCGACGACGTACTGCCGCTGCACCACCCGGTCGACGGTCGCCTCGAGCGCGTCGTGCTCGGCCTCGGCGAGGAACCCGACGTGGCCCAGGTTGACGCCCAGGACCGGCGCGGACGCCGGGCGGGCCAGCTCGGCGGCGCGCAGCAGGGTGCCGTCCCCGCCGAAGACGACGACGACCTCGCAGCCCTGTGCGGCCGCCGGCTCGTTCGCGACGACCGTGGTCTCCGGCAGGTTGAGGTCGCCGACCTCGCCGGCCAGCACCCGCACGTCGACACCCGCGGCGATGAACTGCTTGGCGGCTGCCCGCACGGCGCGCAGGGCGTGGTCCCGCCCGGTGTGGCCGACGAACAGCACGGTGCGGCCGGCACCGCTCCCGACGGCGGTCATGACGGGCCTTCGGCGACGGCAGCCGCCAGCCGGGCCGGGTCCAGCGGCTCGGCGTCCCGGCGCAGCCAGAGGAAGTACTCCACGTTGCCCGCCGGCCCGGGCAGCGGGCTCGCGGTGACCCCCGCCACCCCGAGGCCGTGCTCGTCGAGAGCCACCCGGGCCACCTCGGCGACCGCCGCCGCGCGGCGCTCCGGCTCGCGGACGACACCGCCCGACCCGAGCGCCTCGCGACCCACCTCGAACTGCGGCTTCACCATCGGCACCAGGTCGGCTCCCTCCGTGGTCACCGCGACCAGTGCCGGCAGCACCAGGCGCAGCGAGATGAACGACAGGTCGGCGACGACGAGGTCGACCGGGTCGCCGATCATCGCCAGGGTGAGCTCACGCACGTTCGTGCGGTCCAGCACCCGCACCCGGTCGTCGGTCTGCAGCGGCCAGGCGAGCTGGCCGTAGCCGACGTCCACGCAGACGACCTGACCGGCCCCCCGGCGCAGCAGCACGTCGGTGAAGCCGCCGGTGGACGCACCGGCGTCCAGCGCCCGGCGGCCGGCGATGGCCAGCCCGGCCGGCTCGAACACGTCGAGCGCGCCGGCCAGCTTGTGCCCGCCCCGGGACACGTAGGTCTCGCCGGGCGGCTCCGCCACCACGATCGGGTCACCCGCGCTGACCTGGGTGGCCGGCTTCACCGCAGTACGGCCGGGGACCCGCACCTGCCCGGCCGCGACCAGCTCGGCCGCCTGCTCGCGCGACCTCGCGAGACCACGGCGGACCAGCTCGGCGTCCAGGCGGGCGCGTCGGGTCACGGCCGCGGGCCACCGGACGGGTCGGGCGGGCTCTGGGCGTGCTCGGCCTGGGCGGGCTCGGCCTGGGTCGGGGTCGGTCTGGGCGGGCTCGATCTGGGTCGGGCTCGTGTCTGCTCGGGCGGTCGCGCTGGGGTCCGGTCTCGGTCTGGATCGGGCTCGTGTCTGGATCGGGCGGTCGCGCTGGGAGCGGCCTCGGTTGGATCGGTCGCGGTGTGGTCGGTGCGCGTGGTGGCTGACTCGGGCGCGCGGGCCGCGTCGGCCAGCGAGTCCTGCAGCACCCGGTGCACCTCCTCGTAGACCGCCACGTGCTCTACCGGCGGAGACTCCGCGAGCCGGTCCAGTCGGGCCACCGCGGCCGCGATCCGCGGGTCGGTGACAGCGCCCCAGTCGGCGTCGGCCGGCTGGTCGGCGTCGGCCGGCTGGTCGGCGTGCCGGCCGGCTCGCTCCGCGTCAGTCGGCTCGTTGGCGTCGGTCGGCAGGTCGGGCTGGGTCACGTCGCGGCACCCTCGCTGCCGGTCGAGGTCGGCGCGCCCGGCGCCGTCGGCGCGGTCGACGCGCGCAGGTCGACGCGCGGCCGGACCGCAGCGACCGGACGCGGCGACCGGCAGGCGCAGACGACGCGGCAGGCGCAGGCGACGCGGCCGATGCCGGCGGGGTCGACGTCTTCTTCGCGGTCGCCTTCTTGGCGTCGTCTTCTTCGCGGTCGCCTTCTTCGCGCGTCGCCTTCTTCGCCGTCGCCTTCTTCGCGGTCGCCTTCTTCGCGGTCGCCTTCTTCGCGGTCGCCTTCTTGGCCGACTTCTTCGCGGTCGCCTTCTTGGCCGCCGGCTTCGGCGCGGCGGACGAGTCGAGCAGCGCCGCTTCGAGCTCGGTCACCCGCACCTCGAGCCCGCGGGACCGGCGGTTCGCCGCGTCCAGCTCCTGGCTCGAGACCAGGCCGAGCCGGGCCACCGAGCGCTCCACCTCGCCGCGCACCAGGTTGAGCAGCAGGTCGCGGTTCATCTTGCTGGTGGCCAACAGGTCGTCGGTCAGGGAGGAGACCTGGCTGCGCAGCGGCCCGGGCACGAAGACGTTCACGTTGGCCCCCTGCGCAGCCAGCGTCCGCGCGGCAGCCATCGCACGCTCCCGGGTCACATCCGTCAGCCCGTTCGCCAGCTGCAGGTACCCCCGTAGACCGTCGAGCACCATGACGCCTCCGTCGTGATCCGGCCGCCGCGCAGAAGGCGAGGCGGTCTCGCGGGAGACGCTACCGCCCTGCGGCTCGCAAGCGCTGCGGTAGCGTCGACCCCCCGGACGGCCGCCGCGACGCGAGCCCGACACCGTACGAGGAGGACCGGCACGCCATGGCGACGATCGAGGAGTGTCACGCGGCGCTCGAGCGGCTGGCCGACAAGCTGCAGGACGTCGACGAGGACGCACGCCGCAAGCACGCCTTCGACCGCACCCTGAGCTGCCGACTGCCGGACCTCGACGTGACCTTCCACGGCCGGCTCCAGGACGGCAGCATCGAGGGCATCACCACCGACGACTCCCCGCGAGCACAGATCCGGCTGACCGCGGAGAGCGACGACCTGGTCGCGATGACCGATGGCACCGCTGCCGTTCAGCCAGGCCTGGCTGTCGGGCAAGATCAAGATCGAGGCAGGGGTCCGCGACCTGCTCAAGCTCCGCTCGATGCTCTGACCCGCACCCCTCGAACGCCGCGCACGCGCCGTCGACCGCCGACGAGCGCCGTCGACCGCCCACCTGCGCCCGTCGGCTCACCAGCCCACTGCGGCCAGCGCCGCCGCCGGGTCAGGCGGCAGCCGAGCGCCCGCGTCCTGGGCGCGCCACCATGCCACGGCCAGCGCCCGCAGCCCGTCGACCGGGTCGCCGGACCCCTCGACCGACGCGCCCGCACCGCCGACGGCCACCGTCCACCCTCGGCATCGCCATGCCTCCCCTGCGGTTGCCACGGCGGGATGCGGCTCCAGCAGGCCATCGTGCAGATCGTGCGCCAGGTAGGTCGGACGCAGCTCCGGCGCAGCGCGGAGCAGGTCGTAGGGGGCGGGTCACCCCGGTGAGGACGAGCAGGCTCGGGACGCCGGCCCGGTTCGCGCCCTCGATGTCGGTGTCCATCCGGTCTCCGACCACCACGGGGTTCCGGGCTCCGGTCCGGCGGACCGACTCGTGATGCAGCGGCCGCTCGGGCTTGCCCGCTACGGCGTCCGGCTCCCGGCCGGCGGCCTGCGCGATCAGGCGTACCAGCGCCCCGTTGCCCGGCGCCGCGCCGCGCGGCGTCGGCACGGTGGCGTCCATGTTGGTGGCGATCCACGGCAGGCCGGCCGCGACGGCGTACGTCCCCTCGGCCAGCAGCCGCCAGCCGACGTCCGGCGAGAAGCCCTGCAGCACCGCCGCGACACCGTCGCCCGCCTCGTGCACCGGGACGAGTCCCCGCTCCCGGACGGCGACCTGCAGGCCCTCCCCGCCCACCACCAGCACCTCGGCTCCCGCCGGCAGCCGGTCGGCGGCCAGGGTGGCGGCTGCCTGGGCGGACGTGACGACGTCCTCGGCGCGCGCCGGTAGCCCCAGCCGGCGCAGGTGCTCCGCGACGGTCTCGGGCGTGCGGGAGGCGTTGTTGGTCACGTACGCCGGGCGCAGTCCCGCCCTCGACGCGGCGATCACCGCCTCCGGCGCCCCCGGCACGGCGTCCGGGCCGACGTAGAGCACACCGTCCAGGTCGAGCAGCGCGACGTCGTGCCGGGTTGCCAGCGGGACGTCGGACCCCTCGACAAGGGGCTCCGGCGGCCCGCTCACCGGGGCCCGCGCTCTTCGCGGGCCCGGATCGTGGCCCGTGCCTCGCGCAGCGCCTGCTCGTACTCCGGGCGGCCGGGCCGCATCGCGGTGGCCATCGCGAGCTGCTCGACCGCGGCCGTGAGGTCGCCCAGCCGCATCCGCGTCAGACCGAGACCGAACCGGGCGTAGTCGCTGTCCGGGCTCACCTCGACGAGCTCGGTGAACCTGGCGGCCGCCTCTGCGTACCGTCGCGCATCGAACAGCGCCCGGGCCAGCGCCTCCAGGACGCTGGCCGACTCCGGCACCTCCAGCCGCGCACGAGTCAGCAGCTCCGCGGCGGCCTCCGGGTTCCCGTTGTCGAGGAGGGTCTGACCGCGGACGAACCAGTCGTAGACCTCGCCGGCCGGGTCGCCGTCGCGCGCGCTGTTCTCCGTCACCCGCAGCTCCTGCCCCTCGGTCGTGCCGTCCCGCTCCGCACGTAGCATCCTCGCCATGCCCGCCGCCGATCACACCTCGGGACTCCTCGTGGCGCCGTTCCGGGGCGTGCGGTACGTGCCCGGCGCGGTCAGTGACCTCGCCGCCGTCACCAGCCCGCCGTACGACGTCATCGACCCGGACGACGCGACCCACCTGGAGCAGCTCGACCCGCACAACGTGGTCCGGCTGATCCTGCCACGGGACCCGCGAGGCGGTGCCGCCGGCGAGGGACCGGGGCGCTATGCGCACGCCGCGGAGCTGCTGGCGGCCTGGCGGGACGAGGGCGTGCTCGCCCGCGACGCTCAGCCGGCGGTGTACGTCTACGAGCAGTCCGGCCCGGGCCAGCGGCAGCGCGGCGTGCTGGCCGCGGTGGGGCTGCGCGACCCGGCGGACGGCGTCGTCCTGCCGCACGAGGACGTCATGCCGGGCCCGGTGACCGACCGGCTCGAGCTGATGCGGGCCACCGGCGCCAACCTCGAGCCGATCTTGCTCGTCTACGACGGCGGCGGTGACACGGCGGCCGTGATCGACGAGGTCTGCGCCGGCACGCCCACGCTGGAAACGGTGGCCGAGAACGGCCTGGTGCAGCGGGTCTGGGCCGTCGTCGACCCCGTCCTGCACGAGCGCATCGCCCGCGACCTCGCTCCGCGACAGGCCCTCATCGCCGATGGCCACCACCGCTGGGCCACCTACCGCCGGCTGCAGGCCGAGCGGCACGCCGCCGGCGACGGACCCGGCCCGTGGGACCGCGGGCTGGCGATGCTCGTGGACTCCCGGACCTCCCCGCTGCGGGTCGCGGCCATCCACCGGGTGGTCGACGGCCTGACGCTCGCCACCGCACTGGAGCAGGCGCAGCCGGTCTTCACGGCACGGCCGGCCGGGGACGACCTGGACAGCGCGCTCGCCGCGCTGCACGAGACCCACGGCCGGCACCCCTTCGTGGTCACTGACGGGTTCACCTACCACCTGCTCGAGGACCCCGACCCGGCCGCGCTGGCTGCCGGGGTGCCGGCGGGGCGGCCGGCCCGGTGGCGGGCGCTGGACGCCAGCGTCCTGCACGGCGTGCTGCTGGACCGGGTCTGGCAGGTCCCGGACTCCGCCGGGCGGATCGAGTACCTGCACGATGCCGGTGCGGCGGTGCGCGCCGCGGTCCGTGGCCACGGCGTGGCGGTGCTGATGCGCCCGGTCGCCGTCGCTGACGTCCTCGCCCTGGCGGCGGACGGCGAGCGGATGCCGCGCAAGTCGACGTCGTTCGGCCCGAAGCCGCGCACCGGACTGGTCCTGCGGCTGCTCGACGGCTGACCACCACGGCACGGCCCCTCCGCCGGTCAACAGGCCGCGCTGCGGCGGCGGATCTTCAGCACCTCGACCTCGCTGCGGCTCACCGCGGCGGCGCCTGCCCGCCAGAACCGGCGCCGCAGGCTGCCGTGCACCTCGACCACGTCGCCCGGCTGCAGCCGGGCCAGGCTGCGCTGCACGTCCCGCCGCCAGGCCGCACAGTCCAAGGTGTCGACGCTCGGTGCTCGCTCGCTGCCGCCTTTGCGCCCCGGTGGGCGGCCCACCACCAGCCGGAACGAGACGAGCAGGTCCCCGCTGGGCAGCTCGCGGTGCACCGGCTCGACGGCGAGCCGCCCGACCAGGTGCACCTCGTTGACGTGCTCGGTGCCCGCCTCCGGCGGGGCACTCGTCCTGCTGGCCACCACGCTGCTCCCCTCGCTCGACGGCGGGCGCCCTCAGGTCCCGCCCTTCGAGGATCGCGGCTGCGGAACGCCGACAGGGGGTGCGCAACGGATCTGTGGATGAGCACGCCACCTCGCTCATCCTGGGGACGAAGCCGGCCGGCCGGGGCCGGCCCAGGTGCTGCCAGGCCCGGAGCGGGTCAGCCGTCGTCGGTGGTGGCGCGCCCGACGTCGTCCGTCTCGTCGTCCGCGACCAGCAGCGTCACGCCCTGCAGCTCGGCGACCCGGTCGTCGGCATCGGTCTCGCCGGCCGCGTCCGCGTCGGCCGCGTGACCGAACCAGGCCAGCGCCTCCTCGTCGCGCCCGCAGGCGAGCAGCGCCTCGGCGTAGGCGTAGAACAGCCGGGCCGACCAGGCACGACGCCGTTGTGGCTTCAGCTCGGGACCTTGCAGGAGCAGCGCGGCGGCCTCCGGCTGGCCCAGGTCCCGGCGCGCCCCTGAGGCGACGATGAGCATCTCCACCCGTCCTCCGGCGTCCAGCTTCCCGACGTCCGGACCGGCGGCCATGGCCAGCGCCTTCTCCGGCCGGCCGAGGCCTCGCTCGCAGTCGGCCATCACGGGGAGCAGGCTCTGGTCGCCGGAGATCCGGCGGGCGGCCCGCAGCTCGGCCAGCGCCTCGGCGTACCGGCCGGTCAGGTAGGCGGCCAGCCCGGTGGCCTCCCGCACCGCCGCGACCCGGCCGGCCCGCTCGCGCGCCGCCACCGCGTGGGCGTAGGCGGCCTCCGGGTCCTCGTCCAGCAGGCGCCCGGCCATCACGAGGTGCCGGCTGACGGCTTCGGCGTTCAGCGTCGCCAACGAGCTGAGCTCGGCTCGTACCGAGCGGTCCAGCTCGGAGCCGGTGACGTCGTCGGGCAGCGGTGGCTCCACCCGCCGCGGCTTGCTGGAGCCACCGTCCGGGCGCCGGCCGCCGCCGGCGCCACGATCGGTACCGGAACCGCCGCCCGCCGACCCTCCGCCGGGCGCCCCACGACCGGCCCCGGAGCTGGCCCCCGGCACGGGAGCTGCCTCCGGACCGCGAGCTGCCCCCGGACCGCGGCCGGCCACCGGATGGCTGGCCGCCGCCGGTGCTGCGTCGACCGCCCGCCGGGCGACCGGAGGACCCGGGCCGGCTGCCGCCGGCGCGCCCGGAGGCGGTCGACCGGGCCCGGTCGGAGGACCGCGCGGAACCGGCCGCGCGGTCCGCGTCGCCGGCGGGCGTCCCCGCGGTCGGTTCGGGTCGCGACGCGGGGTCGCCGGGGCGGTCGTCAGGCTCGGGCACCGGGGGCTCCGTCTCGGTCGGCCGCTGGCTGGCAGCGGGTCACCATGGTCCGGACATGCATCAAGGGCCACCCCGATATGGGGTGGCCCTTGATGAAAGAATGTCCGGCGGCGTCCTACTCTCCCACGCAGTCCCCCGCGCAGTACCATCGGCGCTGAGAGGCTTAGCTTCCGGGTTCGGAATGGGACCGGGCGTTTCCCTTTCGCTATGGCCGCCGAAACTCTATGGAGATGTCAGGGTCGATAACCCGACCGTATCTCGGGAACCGCACAGTGGACGCGTAATAGCAAATGTTTGTGATGTGGTCAAGTCCTCGGCCTATTAGTACCGGTCAGCTCCATGCGTTGCCGCACTTCCACCTCCGGCCTATCAACCCAGTGGTCTACTGGGGGCCTTACCAGGTTAACCCTGTGGGAGACCTCATCTTGAAGCGGGCTTCCCGCTTAGATGCTTTCAGCGGTTATCCCTTCCGAACGTAGCCAACCAGCCGTGCTCCTGGCGGAACAACTGGCACACCAGAGGTTCGTCCGTCCCGGTCCTCTCGTACTAGGGACAGCCCTTCTCAAGTCTCCTGCGCGCACGGCGGATAGGGACCGAACTGTCTCACGACGTTCTAAACCCAGCTCGCGTACCGCTTTAATGGGCGAACAGCCCAACCCTTGGGACCTACTCCAGCCCCAGGATGCGACGAGCCGACATCGAGGTGCCAAACCATGCCGTCGATATGGACTCTTGGGCAAGATCAGCCTGTTATCCCCGGGGTACCTTTTATCCGTTGAGCGACGGCGCTTCCACATGCCACCGCCGGATCACTAGTTCCGACTTTCGTCCCTGCTCGACATGTCTGTCTCACAGTCAAGCTCCCTTGTGCACTTGCACTCGACACCTGATTGCCAACCAGGCTGAGGGAACCTTTGAGCGCCTCCGTTACATTTTAGGAGGCAACCGCCCCAGTTAAACTACCCACCAGGCACTGTCCCTGATCCGGATCACGGACCGAGGTTAGACATCCAGAACGACCAGAGTGGTATTTCAACGTTGACTCCACCCGAACTGGCGTCCGAGCTTCACAGTCTCCCACCTATCCTACACAAGCCGTACCGAACACCAATACCAAGCTATAGTAAAGGTCCCGGGGTCTTTCCGTCCTGCTGCGCGTAACGAGCATCTTTACTCGTAGTGCAATTTCGCCGAGTCCATGGTTGAGACAGCGGGGAAGTCGTTACGCCATTCGTGCAGGTCGGAACTTACCCGACAAGGAATTTCGCTACCTTAGGATGGTTATAGTTACCACCGCCGTTTACTGGCGCTTAAGTTCTCAGCTTCGACCCGAAGGCCTAACCGGTCCCCTTAACGTTCCAGCACCGGGCAGGCGTCAGTCCGTATACATCGTCTTGCGACTTCGCATGGACCTGTGTTTTTAGTAAACAGTCGCTTCTCGCCTGGTCTCTGCGGCCGACAGGCAGCTTCGGGAGCAAGTCCCTACACCACCCGCGGCCCCCCTTCTCCCGAAGTTACGGGGGCATTTTGCCGAGTTCCTTAACCATGGTTCGCTCGATCGCCTTGGTATTCTCTACCTGACCACCTGAGTCGGTTTGGGGTACGGGCCGCCATAGACACTCGCTAGAGGCTTTTCTCGGCAGCATAGGATCATCCACTTCGCCTAAATCGGCTCGGCATCAGGTCTCAGGCACGTGAGACGCGGATTTGCCTACGTCTCGCCCTACACCCTTACCCCGCGGACTACCATCGCCGGGTTGGACTACCTTCCTGCGTCACCCCATCGCTTGCCTACTACCAGCTCGGGTCGCGCGCTCCACCAACCTCGTCCGAAGACCTCCGCCGGCTTCAGGCGCTTAGCATCACTGGGTTCAGCATGGGCGTGTCTATCGCGGGTACGGGAATATCAACCCGTTGTCCATCGACTACGCCTGTCGGCCTCGCCTTAGGTCCCGACTTACCCAGGGCGGATTAGCCTGGCCCTGGAACCCTTGGTCATTCGGCGGACGGGTTTCTCACCCGTCTTTCGCTACTCATGCCTGCATTCTCACTCGTGTGGCGTCCACGGCTGGGTCACCCCGCCGCTTCACTCGCCACACGACGCTCCCCTACCCATCCACACGCCTGGACCACTAGGTGCCTGGCTATCAGTGTGAATGCCACGGCTTCGGCGGTGTGCTTGAGCCCCGCTACATTGTCGGCGCGGAATCACTTGACCAGTGAGCTATTACGCACTCTTTCAAGGGTGGCTGCTTCTAAGCCAACCTCCTGGTTGTCTGTGCGACTCCACATCCTTTCCCACTTAGCACACGCTTAGGGGCCTTAGCCGGTGATCTGGGCTGTTTCCCTCTCGACTACGGAGCTTATCCCCCGCAGTCTCACTGCCGCGCTCTCACTTACCGGCATTCGGAGTTTGGCTGATTTCAGTAAGCTTGTAGGCCCCCTAGACCATCCAGTGCTCTACCTCCGGCAAGAAACACGCGACGCTGCACCTAAATGCATTTCGGGGAGAACCAGCTATCACGGAGTTTGATTGGCCTTTCACCCCTATCCACAGGTCATCCCCCAGGTTTTCAACCCTGGTGGGTTCGGTCCTCCACGCGGTCTTACCCGCGCTTCAACCTGCCCATGGGTAGATCACTCCGCTTCGGGTCTAGAGCGTGCGACTCAATCGCCCTGTTCGGACTCGCTTTCGCTACGGCTTCCCCACACGGGTTAACCTCGCCACACACCACTAACTCGCAGGCTCATTCTTCAAAAGGCACGCTGTCACGACTGGACACAAGCTCAGCGACGCTCCAACGGCTTGTAGGCACACGGTTTCAGGTACTATTTCACTCCCCTCCCGGGGTACTTTTCACCTTTCCCTCACGGTACTTGTCCGCTATCGGTCATCAGGGAGTATTTAGGCTTAGCGGGTGGTCCCGCCAGATTCACACGGGATTTCTCGGGCCCCGTGCTACTTGGGATACACACTCGGAGAGTCGCTGATATTTCGTCTACGGGGGTGTTACCCTCTGTGCCGGGCCTTTCGCATGCCCTTCGACTATAACAACGATTTCTGACTCTCTGTCGAGCTCGGCAGAACTCGACTGAACGGTCCCACGACCCCGACCACGCAACGCCTGCCGGCTATCACACGTGATCGGTTTAGCCTCTTCCGCTTTCGCTCGCCACTACTCACGGAATCGCGGTTGCTTTCTCTTCCTGTGGGTACTGAGATGTTTCACTTCCCCACGTTCCCTCCGCTCGCCCTATGTGTTCAGGCGAGGGTGACTGGACATGACTCCAGCCGGGTTTCCCCATTCGGACATCCTCGGATCACAGCTCGGTTGCCAGCTCCCCGAGGCTTATCGCAGGCTCCTACGTCCTTCATCGGCTCCTGGTGCCAAGGCATCCACCGTGCGCCCTTACTAACTTGGCCACAAAGTATTTGATGCTCGCGTCCACTGTGCAGTTCTCAAGGTACGGGCGGGAACGGATCCTGTCCCGTCGCGTGCCGGCCGATGAGGCAGGTCGTTCGACGAGGATCTGTCCCACTCCGCCGCGACGGCGCCGCCCACTCGAGAGCGGGGGCGCCGGCGGGAAGTCCGAGGTTCGAGCAAGAATCGCCCGTTCCCTCAGGACCCAACAGCGTGCCTGAGGCAGCCTCGTCCACGTCATCGTCACCGTTCCTACCGCCGGCAAGCCGGCTGTACTAGACGTCGGTCGCGAGTGCGGCGCCCACTGGTCAATGTTCCACCCTTGAGCACCACCCCCGGAGCGTATCGCCCAGGGCATGGCTCTGGACGACGCAGCCCGGAGGCTGCTCGTGCCAGGTGCTCCTTAGAAAGGAGGTGATCCAGCCGCACCTTCCGGTACGGCTACCTTGTTACGACTTCGTCCCAATCGCCAGTCCCACCTTCGACGGCTCCCTCCCTTACGGGTTGGGCCACCGGCTTCGGGTGTTACCGACTTTCGTGACGTGACGGGCGGTGTGTACAAGGCCCGGGAACGTATTCACCGCAGCGTTGCTGATCTGCGATTACTAGCGACTCCGACTTCATGGGGTCGAGTTGCAGACCCCAATCCGAACTGAGACCGGCTTTTTGGGATTCGCTCCACCTTGCGGTATCGCAGCCCTTTGTACCGGCCATTGTAGCATGCGTGCAGCCCAAGACATAAGGGGCATGATGACTTGACGTCATCCCCACCTTCCTCCGAGTTGACCCCGGCAGTCTCCTATGAGTCCCCGGCATTACCCGCTGGCAACATAGGACGAGGGTTGCGCTCGTTGCGGGACTTAACCCAACATCTCACGACACGAGCTGACGACAGCCATGCACCACCTGTATAGGGCCCTTGCGGACCTCGTATCTCTACGAGATTTCCCTATATGTCAAGCCTTGGTAAGGTTCTTCGCGTTGCATCGAATTAAGCCGCATGCTCCGCCGCTTGTGCGGGCCCCCGTCAATTCCTTTGAGTTTTAGCCTTGCGGCCGTACTCCCCAGGCGGGGCGCTTAATGCGTTAGCTGCGGCACGGAGAACGTGGAATGTTCCCCACACCTAGCGCCCAACGTTTACGGCGTGGACTACCAGGGTATCTAATCCTGTTCGCTCCCCACGCTTTCGCTCCTCAGCGTCAGTATCGGCCCAGAGACCCGCCTTCGCCACCGGTGTTCCTCCTGATATCTGCGCATTTCACCGCTACACCAGGAATTCCAGTCTCCCCTACCGAACTCTAGTCTGCCCGTATCGAATGCAGGCCCGGGGTTGAGCCCCGAGTTTTCACATCCGACGTGACAGACCGCCTACGAGCTCTTTACGCCCAATAATTCCGGACAACGCTTGCACCCTACGTATTACCGCGGCTGCTGGCACGTAGTTAGCCGGTGCTTCTTCTGCAGGTACCGTCACTTTCGCTTCGTCCCTGCTGAAAGAGGTTTACAACCCGAAGGCCGTCATCCCTCACGCGGCGTCGCTGCGTCAGGCTTTCGCCCATTGCGCAATATTCCCCACTGCTGCCTCCCGTAGGAGTCTGGGCCGTGTCTCAGTCCCAGTGTGGCCGGTCGCCCTCTCAGGCCGGCTACCCGTCGTCGCCTTGGTAGGCCATTACCCCACCAACAAGCTGATAGGCCGCGGGCCCATCCCTGACCGAAAAACTTTCCAGACCGCGATGATGCCGTCGACGGTCTCGTATCCGGTATTAGCCCCGGTTTCCCGGAGTTATCCCAGAGTCAGGGGCAGGTTGCCCACGTGTTACTCACCCGTTCGCCACTGATCCCCACCCGAAGCTGGTTCACCGTTCGACTTGCATGTGTTAAGCACGCCGCCAGCGTTCGTCCTGAGCCAGGATCAAACTCTCCGTAGATGTCTTATGCAGCACCTCGCCCGAGGGCGAGACTGCTGACAACTGTAGAGTGCCACGATCTGGCGAGACCGTGACGATCTGGCAAAGACAGACGAGCTAGCAAATCGATTACTGTCGTCTGTCTGTACCAAAGGAATCTCCGCCGGGCTGCGCTGCGCACCTCGACGAGGTCGAGCCGCCACACCCCGGACGGGGTTGTTTGGCATTGACTTTTGGCACGCTGTTGAGTTCTCAAGGAGCGGGCGCGCACCGATAGAAGCCTTTCGGCTCGGTCTCGGGGCAACCGTTCAAACCTACTCAGGCGGTGTGTGACTGTCAAACCGACTGCCAGCGCTCCCACCCCGCCCGCGACGATCACCACGACCCGGGGGGCCGCGGCTCGGATGTCACGCTGCGGGCCGCCCCGGGAACGGCCACCGATCCGGTGTCCGTCACTCCCTGCCGGGCGACGTAGAGAACAGTACGACAGCCCCCCAGCGAAACACAAATCCGCTGGTCAGCCGCCTGCGCCGACAGCCGCGGACCCGCACCGCGGCGAGCGTTGCGCTTGCCGCGGCGCAGCACCAGCCACTCGCCCGTCAGCAGGTCCGCCGCAGCGACCGGCGCGTCCCCGTCGGCGACCCGGACGTTGTTCAGGTAGGCCCCGCCCTCCCCGACCGCCCGGCGGGCCGCGCGACTTGCTGGCCGCCAGCCCGGTGGCGACCAGCAGGTCCACCGCCGGAGGCCAGCCGTCCAGGCTCACGTCGACCTCGGCCCGCGGGACCTCGGCCAGGGCGGCGGCGAGGGTCGCCGGGTCGAGTCCGGCGAGCTCGCCCCGGCCGAACAGCGCCCTGCTGGCGGCCACGACGGCGTCCCGCTCGGCCGCGCCGTGCACCAGCGCGGTGAGCTCCTCGGCGAGCGCCCGCTGCGCCTCCCGCGCCGCCGGCCGCTCGGCGACCGCGCCTCGAGCGCCTCGATCTCCTCCCGCGAGCGGAACGACAGCACCTTCAGGTAGGTCACGACGTCACGGTCGTCGGTGTTGAGCCAGAACTGGTAGAAGGCGTACGGGCGACGTGAGCCCGGGATCGAGCCACAGGGCCGCGCCCTCGGTCTTGCCGAACTTGGTGCCGTCGGCCCTGGTGAGCAGCGGCGTGGCGAACGCGTGCACGGGCACGTGCTCCACCCGGTGGATGAGGTCCAGCCCGGCGGTGATGTTGCCCCACTGGTCGCTGCCCCCGATCTGCAGGTCGCAGCCGTACCGCCGGTGCAGCTCGAGGAAGTCCAGGCCCTGCAGGAGCTGGTAGCTGAACTCGGTGTAGGAGATGCCCTGCTCGGAGTGCAGCCGCGCGCGACACGGCGTCCTTGGTCGAGCATCTGGTTGACCCGGAAGTGCTTGCCGATGTCGCGGAGGAAGTCGATCGCCGACATCGGGGCGGTCCAGTCGAGGTTGTTGACCATCACCGCGGCGTTGTCGCCCTCGAAGGACGAGGAACGGCTCGATCTGCCCCCGGATGCGTCTCCACCCAGGCGGCCACCGTCTCCTTGGTGTTGAGCGTCCGCTCCGAGGTGGGCTCGCGGGTCGCCGATCAGGCCGGTCGCCCCGCCGACGAGCGCCAGCGGCCGGTGACCGGCCTCCTGGAGGCGCCGGGCCGTCAGCACCTGGACCAGGTGCCCGTGGTGCAGGCTCGGCGCCGTCGGGTCGAAGCCGCAGTAGTAGGTGACCGGCCCCGCGTCGAGGGCCGCGCGCAGCGCACCGAGGTCGGTGCTCAGGGCGATGAGGCCGCGCCACTGCAGGTCGTCGAGGAGCTCGGTCGCGGTGGTGGTCACGGCCCCAGCCTGCCGGACGCGCTCGCCGCCCGGCGACGCGGTATCGCCGGCCGGTACGCCGACACGGTCGGCTCGCCGGCCAGCCAGAACCGCCACGGGTGACCGGCACCGTCGCCGGCGACGCCGACCCTGGGGCCGGAGAGCACCTCGGCGCGGGGCGAGTCCGCCCGGGCGCGCACGGTCAGGCAGGACCGCGGGTCGGTCGCGTCCGCGCCGTCGTGGCTGCCGTCGACCCCGAGCGCCACGGTCAGCCGGGCCGGGCCCCGGGCGAGCTCGCGGGCCGAGCGCGCCGCCGTACGCCGGGACGTGGCCAGCTCGACGCCCTCGACGACCTGCCGGCCCGCAGCAGGACCGCCGACGCCTCGCCCTCCGGGCCGCAGACCAGGTTCATGCACCAGTGCATGCCGTAGGTGAAGTACACGTAGACGCGGCCGGGCGGGCCGAACATCACCTCGGTGCGCGGGGTCCGGCCCCGGAAGGCGTGCGAGCCGGGGTCGCGCTCACCGGCGTACGCCTCGACCTCGGTGAGTCGGACGGCGACCGGGCCGGCGGGGCTGACGTGACGCACGACCGCGCCCAGCAGGTCGGGGGCGACCTCGAGGACCGGCCGGGCCAGGACGTCGGGCGTCAGCAGCCGGTCAGCGCTCACCGGTCGCCCACGCCGCGTGCGCGTGCGCGGCGTCGGCCAGCGCCGCCAGCTGCTCGGCGCACCCGGGCCGGAGCCGTGCCGCCGTGCGTCGAGCGCGCCGTGAGCGAGCCGCGGACCGACAGCACCGTGCGCACCTCGGGCGTCAGCCGCGCGTCGACCGAGGCCAGGCCGTCGTCGTCGAGCTCCCAGAGCTCGAGGTCGCGCTCGTCGCAGTAGCGCACCAGCCGCCCGGCGATCTCGTGGGCGTCGCGGAACGCCGTCCCGGTGCGCACCAGCCACTCGGCGACGTCGGTGGCCAGGGCGTGCCCGGTGGCGGCGGCCGCCGACATCCGGTCCTCGTCGGACCCGCAGGGTGGCGACCATGCCGGCCACCGCCGGGAGCACCAGCAGCAGCTGCTCGACCGAGTCGAACACCGGCTCCTTGTCCTCCTGCAGGTCGCGGTCGTAGGCCAGCGGCAGTCCCTTCAGCGTGGTCAGCAGGGCCATCAGGTTGCCGACCAGCCGGCCGGACTTGCCGCGGGCCAGCTCGGCGACGTCCGGGTTCTTCTTCTGCGGCATGATCGACGACCCGGTCGCGTAGCCGTCGTCGAGCTCGACCCAGCCGAACTCGGTCGTCGCCCAGAGGCAGATCTCCTCGCCGACGCGGGACAGGTGGACGCCGAGCAGGGCCGCGACGAAGCAGAACTCGGCGACGAAGTCCCGGTCGCGACACGGCGTCGATCGAGTTGTCGCACGGCGCCCGGAAGCCGAGCTCGGCGGCGACGGCGGCCGGGTCGAGCGGCAGCGAGGAACCCGCCAGGGCACCGGCCCCGAGCGGGCTCAGCGCGGCGCGGACGTCCCAGTCGACGAGGCGCTCGACGTCGCGCTTGAAGGCGTGCACGTGCGGCCAGCAGGTGGTGGGCGAGCAGCACGGGCTGGGCGTGCTGGAGGTGGGTCATGCCCGGCATCGCGGTGCCGCGGTGCCGTTCGGCCGGTCCGATCAGGGCGGTCTCGAGCTCGGCCACCCGGGCAGGCGACCTGGCGAGCGGCGTCCCGCAGGTACAGCCGGAGGTCGGTGGCCACCTGGTCGTTGCGGCTGCGGCCGGCGCGCAGCTTGCCGCCGAGGGTGCCGAGCTCGTTCGAGCAGGCCGCGCTCGAGGGCGGTGTGGACGTCCTCGTCGTCGACCGTCGGCCGGAACGAGCCGTCCCGGACCGCGGCGTCGAGGTCGTCGAGGGCGCCGAGCAGCTGGCCGAGCTCGGCGTCGTCCAGCAGGCCGGCGCCGTGCAGGACGCGGGCGTGCGCGCGGGACGCGGCGAGGTCGTACGGCGCCAGCCGCCAGTCGAAGTGGACGCTGACCGACAGCCGGGCCAGCGCGTCGCTCGGCCCGCCGCCGAACCGCCCGCCCCAGAGCCGGGTAGGTGCGCCGCCGGTAGCTGCCGAATCGCTCACGCTGGGCACTCTTCCTCTCGTCCGGAGTCGACCCCTCCCGCGGAGTCGACCACGTAAAGCACGTCTGCGGACGCGACAACACGAGTGCAGACGTGTTGTCGAGGGTGCCAGCGTGCTTTACGTGGTCGACTCCCGGGGGCTCGACGGCGGGTCAGTCGGTGTGCGGGCCGGCGCCGAGGCGGTGGTCGCGCTGGGCGGCCATCTTGCTGGGCAGGCCCCACAGCTCGACGAAGCCCTTGGCCAGCGACTGGTCGAACAGGTCGCCCGAGTCGTAGGTCGCCATCCCGAAGTCGTAGAGCGCCGCCTCGCTGCGCCGCCCGGTCACCACGGCGCGGCCGCCGTGCAGCGTCATCCGGATGTCGCCGCTGACGTGGTGTTGGCCTCGTCGAGGAAGCCGTCGAGCGCCCGCTTGAGCGGGGAGAACCACAGGCCGTCGTACACCAGCTCGCCCCAGCGCTGCTCGACGGTCCGCTTGAACCGCGCGAGGTCGCGCTCGACGGTGACGTTCTCCAGCTCCTGGTGCGCGGTGATCAGCGCGATGGCACCGGGCGCCTCGTAGACCTCGCGGCTCTTGATGCCGACCAGCCGGTCCTCCACCAGGTCGAGCCGGCCGACACCCTGCGCGCCGGCCCGCTTGTTGAGCTCGAGGATGGCGTCCAGCACCGACACGTGCCGGCCGTCGAGGGCGACCGGTGCACCCTGCTCGAAGGTGATGACGACCTCGTCGGCGTCCCGCGGCACCGCGGGGTCGGCGGTGTAGTCGTACACGTCCTCGATCGGGCCGTTCCAGATGTCCTCGAGGAAGCCGGTCTCGACGGCGCGGCCCCACAGGTTCTGGTCGATCGAGTACGGCGACTTCTTGGTCACGTCGATCGGCAGCCCCTTCTCCTCGGCGAAGGCGATGGCCTTGTCGCGCGTCATGCCGGAGTCGCGCACCGGCGCGAGCACCTGCAGGTCGGGCGCGAGCGCGCCGATGCCGACCTCGAAGCGGACCTGGTCGTTGCCCTTGCCGGTGCAGCCGTGGGCGACCATCGAGGCGCCGTGGTAGCGAGCCGCCTCGACGAGGTGCTTGACGATGACCGGCCGGGACAGCGCCGAGACCAGCGGGTAGCGGTCCATGTACAGCGCGTTGGCCTTGAGCGCCGGCAGGCAGTAGTCGTCGGCGAACTCGTCCTTGAGGTCGAGCACCAGCGACTCGACCGCCCCGCAGGCGAGTGCTCGCTCGCGGATCGCGTCCAGGTCCTCGCCGCCCTGGCCGACGTCGGCCGCGACGGCGATCACCTCGGCCCCGGTCTCCTCGGCGATCCAGCCGATGGCGACGGAGGTGTCGAGCCCTCCGGAGTAGGCGAGTACGACGCGCTCGCTCATTCGGGGTCCCCGAGGAATCGCGAGCGCAGCGAGTGATTTCTTGGGGTGATCATCGAGCGTCTCCTTGTGCTGGGTGTTCGGTGGTCAGGTCTGGGGGTGCGGCGGTGCGGCGGCGAGGTCGAGCAGCCGGGCGGCCAGCGCGGCGCCGCCGGCGGGGTCGCGGGCGATGACCATCACCGTGTCGTCGCCGGCGATCGTGCCGACGACGCCGGCGAGCGCGGCCCGGTCGAGGGCGGAGGCCAGGAACTGCGCGGCGCCGGGCGGCGTGCGCAGCACCACCAGGTTGGCCGAGGCGTCGGCCGACACGAGCAGCTCGCCGGCCAGCCGGGAGAGCCGCCCGACGGCCTCGCCGTCGGCGGGGGCCAGCCGGGGCGTGGGGTCGCCGCCCTCGGCGGGCACCGCGTAGACGAGGTCGCCGCCGCCGTCGCGGATCTTCACGGCGCCGAGCTCGTCGAGGTCGCGGGACAGCGTGGCCTGGGTCACCTGCACGCCGTCCTCGGCGAGCAGCCGGGCGAGCTCTGTCTGGGAGCGGACCCGGCGGGTCTCCAGCAGCTCGACGATGCGCCGGTGCCGCGCGGTCCGCGAGGTGGCGAGCTGGGTCATGCCCGCGCCCCCTCGGTCTCGCGGACGGTGGCCGTCGCGGCGTCGAGCACCGCCGGCAGCGCGGCCAGGAACGACTCCGCCTGGACGTCGGTCAGCACCAGCGGCGGCACCAGCCGGACGACGTCGGCCGCGACCGCGTTGACGAGGAACCCGCGCGCCCGGGCAGCCGACTCGACCGCGGGGGCGACCGGCTCGGACAGCACCACGCCGAGCATCAGCCCGGAGCCCCGCACCGTGCGCACCAGCGGGTGACCGAGCCCGGTGATGCCGGCGGTGAGCGCCTTCCCGAGCTGCTCGGCCCGCTCCCGCAGGCCCTCGTTCTCGATCGTGTCGAGCACCGCGAGGGCCGCGGCGCAGGACACCGGGTTGCCGCCGAAGGTCGTGCCGTGCTGGCCGGGCGAGAGCAGGGCCGCGGCGTCCCCGAAGGCGATGCAGGCGCTGATCGGGAGGCCGCCGCCCAGCCCCTTCGCGAGGGTGAGGACGTCGGGCTCGACCCCGACCCGCTGGTGGGCGAACCACGCGCCGGTGCGGCCGATGCCCGTCTGCACCTCGTCGAGCACGAGCAGCGCGCCGTGCTGCCGGGTCACCTGCCGGGCGGCCTCCAGGTAGCCCGCCGGGGCCGGGACGACGCCGCCCTCGCCCAGCACCGGCTCGAGGAACACCGCGGCCGTCCGGTCGTCCACCGCCGACCGCAGCGCCTCGGTGTCGCCGTACGGCACGAACGAGACGCCGCCGGGCAGCGGCTCGAACGGCGCGCGCTTGGCCGGCTGCCCGGTGAGGGCGAGCGCGCCCATCGTGCGGCCGTGGAAGGCGCCCTCGGCGGCCACCACCGACGGGCGCCCGGTGCGCCGCACCATCTTGAAGGCGGCCTCGTTCGCCTCGGCGCCCGAGCTGGCGAAGAAGACCCGGCCGTCCCGGCCGGTGAGGGCGAGCAGCCGCTCGGCGAGCCGCAGCGACGGCTCGTTGGCGACCAGGTTGGACGTGTGGCCGAGCGTCGCGACCTGGGTCGACACCGCCTGGACCACCGCCGGGTGGGCGTGCCCGAGGGCGTTGACGGCGATGCCCGCCACCAGGTCGAGGTAGGCGTTGCCGTCGTCGTCCCAGACCATGGCGCCCTCCCCGCGGACCAGGGTGAGCGTCGGGCTCGGCGTACGTCGGCAGGATCGACTCGCTCCAGCGCGTCATCCGGGGTCCCCGCGGAAGCGCGAGCCAGCGAGCGGTCTCGTGGGGTGGTCACGGGTGCACCTCCGTGCCGACGCCCTCGTCGGTGAACACCTCGACGAGCAGCGCGTGCGGCAACCCGGCCGTCGATGACGTGCGCCTTGGGCACCCCGCCGCGGACGGCCCGCAGGCAGGCCTCCATCTTCGGCACCATGCCGCTGGCCAGGCCGGGCAGCAGGACCTCGAGGTCGGCGGCGGAGATGCTGGACACGACGTCGTCCGGCGACCGGGTGCTGCCGTCGGCCGGCCAGTCGGCGTACAGGCCCTCGACGTCGGTGAGCACGACGAGCTTCTCGGCGCCGAGGGCGACCGCGAGGGCGGCCGCGGCGGTGTCGGCGTTGACGTTGTAGACCTCTCCCCCGGCACCGCGGGCGATGCTGGACACCACCGGGATGCGCCCGTCGTCGACCAGGCCCTGCACGACGCCGGGGTCGACCGAGACGACGTCGCCGACCAGCCCGAGGTCGACGTCCTCGCCGTCGACCTGCAGGGTGTGCTGCTCGGCCAGGAACAGGTTGGCGTCCTCGCCGGAGAGCCCGACGGCGAACGGGCCGTGGGCGTTGACCAGCCCGACGATCTCGCGCTGCACCTGCCCGACGAGCACCATCCGGACGACGTCCATCGCCTCGGGCGTGGTGACCCGGTGACCGGCCTGGAAGACGCTCTCGATGCCCAGCCGCTCGAGCTGCCGGGTGATCTGCGGACCGCCGCCGTGGACGACGACGGGACGCAGGCCGGCGTACCGGAGGAACACGACGTCCTCGGCGAACGCCTGCTGCAGCGCCTGGTCGGTCATCGCGTTGCCGCCGAACTTGATGACCATGGTGCGGCCGTGGAACCGCTCCAGCCAGGGCAGCGCCTCGACGAGGACGCTCGCCTTCGCCAGCGCCTTGGCGTGCCTGCTGCCCGACCGGAGCCGCCTCGGGGCGTGGCGCACCGGCGAGCGCGTTCGGGGGGCTCGTCATGTGGAGTACGCCGAGTTCTCGTGGACGTAGTCGGCGGTGAGGTCGTTGGTCCACACCGTCGCCTCGGCCTCGCCGGCGGCCAGGTCGACGGTGATGGTGACCTCGCGGGCCGACAGGTCGGCCTTGTCCCTGTCGTCGCCCGCCGCGCCGTTGCGGCACACCCACACGGAGTTCATGGCCACCGCCAGGTCGTCCGGCTCGAAGGCCGCGTCGGTCGTGCCGACGGCGCTGAGCACCCGGCCCCAGTTGGGGTCCTCGCCGTGGATGGCGCACTTGAGCAGGTTGCTGCGCGCGACCGCCCGGGCGACCGTGACGGCGTCGTCGGTCGTGGCCGCCTGCGTCACGGTGACCGCGATGCTCTTGGTCGAGCCCTCGGCGTCGTCGACGAGCTGGCGGGCCAGGTCGGCGCAGACCGCCTCGACGGCGGTCGTGCAGCTCATCATCGGTGGGCGCGACCCCGGACGCCCCGGAGGCCAGCAGCAGCACGGTGTCGTTGGTCGACATGCACCCGTCGGAGTCGACCCGGTCGAAGGTCGTGGCGGTGGCGCGGCGCAGCGCTGCGTCCAGCCGGTCGGCCTCGACCGCGGCGTCGGTGGTGAGGACGACGAGCATCGTGGCCAGGCCGGGCGCGAGCATCCCGGCGCCCTTGGCCATGCCGCCGACGACGAAGCCGGCCACCTCGACCACCGACTGCTTCGGCACCGAGTCGGTCGTCATGATCGCGCGGGCCGCGTCGTCGGCCCCTGTCACGTCGAGCAGCGGCACCGCCTCGTCGACCCCGGCCAGCAGCCGGTCGATGGGCAGCCGGTCGCCGATCAGGCCGGTCGAGCAGACCGCGACGTCGGTCGCCGAGACGCCGAGCGCCATGGCGGCCCACTCGGCGGTGGCGTGGGTGTCCTGGAAGCCGGCCGGGCCGGTGCAGGCGTTGGCCCCGCCGGAGTTGAGCACGACGGCGTCGACCCGGCCGTCCGCGCAGCACCTCCTGCGACCACAGCACCGGCGCGGCCTTGACCCGGTTGCTGGTGAAGACCGCCGCCGCCGAGCGCGCCGGGCCGTCGTTGACGACCAGCGCGACGTCGAGGACGCCGCTCGCCTTCAGGCCCGCGGACACCCCGGCGGCCCGGAAGCCCTGCGGCGCGGTGACGCTCACGGCGCGACTCCGTTGATCGGGAGGCCGGCGGTCTCGTCGAGGCCGAGCACCAGGTTGGCGTTCTGCAGGGCCTGGCCGGCGGCGCCCTTGACCAGGTTGTCCAGCGCGGCCACCACGACCGCCCGGCCGCTGTGACCGTCGGCGGCGACCTGCAGGTGCACGCTGTTGCTGCCCGCGGTGGCGGCCGTCGTCGGCCAGGCGCCCTCCGGCAGGACGTGCACGAACGGCTCGTGGTCGTACGCCGCGTGCAGCGCGTCCCGCAGCACCTCGAGCCCTGGCGCCCGGCGGCGAGCCGGGCGGTGCAGGTCGCCAGGATGCCGCGCGGCATCGGGGCCAGCACCGGCGTGAAGGACAGCGTGACCGGCTCGCCGGCGGCCGCCGACAGCGACTGCTCCATCTCCGGGGTGTGCTGGTGCTCGCCGCCCGCCTTGTACGCCGACAGGGCGCCCATCACCTCGCTGCCCATCAGCGACGGCTTCGCGGCCCGCCCGGCGCCGGACGTGCCGGACGCCGCGACGACCACGACGTCGGCCGGCTCGACCAGCCCGGCCATCAGCAGCGGGGCGAGCGCGAGCGCGACGGTCGTCGCGTAGCAGCCCGGGTTGGCCACCCGGTGGGTCGCCGGCGATCGCGGCGCGGGCGCCGGGCAGCTCCGGCAGGCCGTAGGGCCAGCTGCCCGCGTGCTCGCCGCCGTAGTAGGTGGCCCAGGCGGCAGCGCCGGTCAGCCGGAAGTCCGCGCCGAGGTCGACCACGGGCAGGTCGGGCGGCAGCTCGGCCACCAGGGCTGCGGACTGGCCGTGCGGCAGGGCGAGGAAGACGAGGTCGGCGCCGGCCAGCTGGTCCGCCTCGGTGGCGGCGAAGGTCACCCCGGCGAGCTGCGGCAGCTGCGGGTGCAGCGCGGTGACCGGCTTCCCGGCGGCGGCTCCGGCCGCGACCGGGCCGAGCGCCAGGTCGGGGTGGCCGAGCAGCAGCCGCAGCAGCTCGCCTCCCGCGTAGCCGCTGGCCCCTGCCACCGCTGCTGTCCGTCCCACCCGCATGATTATGCGGTGTATTGCAATGTCATGCAAACCGGATCTCAGCTGTCGAGCAGCTTCACCAGCTGGACCTGGTGGGCACCCGCGGGATAGTCCTCGAACCGGCCGCACTCCCGGTAGCCGCGCGCCAGGTAGAAGGCCGGCGCCTGGAACGAGTGCGTCGTCAGGAACATCCGCCGGCAGCCGCGGGCCCGCGCCTCGCCCTCGGCGGCGTCCATCAGCCGGGACCCGAGGCCCGCTCCCCGGTGGGCCTGCTCGACCCACAGCAGGTCGACGTACCCGCAGCCGCCCCAGGTCCACCCGTAGAGGCCGGCGGTCAGGCGGCCGTCGTCCGCGCGGACCGTGAGCACCAGCAGCCGGCCGTCGTCGATCCCGGTGGCGGTCACGTTGAAGGCGTAGAGCTCCCGACGGAGGGTGGTCTCGACCTCGCCGTCGTCGTCGGCGTCGCCCGTGGACAGCTCGAGGCGCACCATGACTCCGGAGGGTCGCACCTGCCGCCCGCCCCGGCTACCCGGCGGCTGTCCCGCCCGGCGTCGTGGCCACCACCGCGTAGCGCTCGTCGTCGACCTCGCGCCCCCACAGCGCCGACTCACCGCTGAGGCAGTGCACCTCGAGGCGCTCGACGAGCGGGTCGAGCGCCGCCACCAGCTCCTCGGCCCGGACGCCGCCCCGCCACGGCATCGTGCCGGCGTCCTGGGCGTACGGCGTGCCGTCACCGCCCGGGCCCCACCGCCCCTCGATGAGAACCAGCCGCCCGCCGGGCCGGACCAGCCGCACCCAACGGGCCAGCGCGCCCAGCGGGTCGGGCAGGGTCCACAGCAGGTGCCGGGCCAGCACCGCATCGACGCTGCCGTCGGCCACGTCAGGGGCCGCCGCGTCGCCGACCGTGAAGCGGGCGTCGTACCCGGCGCACTTCTGCCGGGCGGCGGCGACCATCGTCGGGGCGAGGTCGACGCCGATCACCCGGTGCCCCGCCTCGAGCGCCAGCAGCGACAGCGACCCGGTGCCGCAGCCGAGGTCGAGCACGGTTCCGGAGAGGCCCGGGCAGCCACGCCGCCAGCCGGGCTCGCCAGGCCTCGCGGGCCGCCGGGTCGCGCAGGCCGTGGTCGACGTCGTCGTCGAACCCGTGGCTCTGCGCGTCCCAGAACTCTCGGACGGTCGGCAGCTCGGACATCTCAGACATGGCAGGCATCCTGCCAGGGCGGGGTGACGGTCTCGGGGTCGCGCCGCGCCGCAACCGCCTCCTCAGCGTTGTCGGCGGGGCGCAAGGCGAGCATGCTGGGCGGAAGTCCCTGACACCGCAGGGGACGCCGTTGATCCCCCGGGCTGCAACCGGAGGTCGCCGTGGCAGACCGGCCCCGGCGTCGACAGGACGACCGACCTCCTGCAGCAGGACCTCACCGAGGCCCGCGAGCACCTGGCGGCGACCAGCGAGGTGCTCGCGGTCCTGGGCCGGTCCGGGTCGGACCTGCAGGCGATCCTCGGCGCGGTCGTCGACGCGGCCCGTCAGCTCTGCCGCGCGGACGCCGCGCTGATCTACCTGCTGGACGGCGAGATCTTCCGGGTGGCCCGCGCGTCAGGCGTGCCGGTCGAGGTGACCGACTACATCGCGGCCCACCCGTTCAGGCTCGACGCGGGCACGCTGATCGGCCGGGTCGCGATCTCGCGACGTACCGGGCAGATCCGGGACGTCCTTGCCGACGATTCCTACGGCCGCACCGACGCGCAGCAGCGTCGCCGGCTTCCGGACCGTCGATGGGAGCACCGCTGCTGCTCGACGACGACCTCGTCGGGGTGCTCAACCTGTGGCGCAGCCAGGTGGAGCCGTTCGACGAGCGCGAGTCGACGCTGCTCACGGCGTTCGCCGCGCACGCGGCCGTAGCGATCCGCAACGCCCACCTGGTCAACGCGCTCGAGGAGCGCAGCGCCGAGCTCGAGGTCGCCGGCCGGCACAAGTCGGAGTTCCTCGCGAACATGTCGCACGAGCTGCGGACCCCGTTGAACGCGATCATCGGGTTCTCCGAGGTGCTGCTCGAGCGGATGTTCGGCGACCTCAACGACCGCCAGGAGGAGTACCTGCGGGACATCCTGTCGTCCGGCCGGCACCTGCTCGAGCTGCTCAACGACATCCTCGACCTGTCCAAGGTCGAGGCGGGGGCGATGGACCTGTCGATGTCGTCCGTCGACGTCGCGGACCTCGTCGAGCACTGCGTCTCGCTGATGCGTGAGCGCGCCGGCCGCGGTGGCGTACAGCTCCGGACGGACATCTCGCCGGACACGGGGTCGGTGCGCGCCGACGAGCTGCGGCTGAAGCAGGTGCTGCTGAACCTGCTGACGAACGCGGTCAAGTTCACGCCGGACGGTGGGTCGGTGACCGTCGCCGCGGCCCGGCAGCCGTCCGAGGTGTACATCACCGTCGTGGACACCGGCGTCGGCATCGCAGCGGCCGACCACGAGCGGATCTTCGACTCGTTCCAGCAGGCCGGCCGGGACCCCGGGCGGCTCGAGGGGACCGGGCTCGGGCTGACCCTGTGCAAGCGCATCGTCGAGCTGCACGGCGGCGACATCTGGGTCGACAGCGCCGTTGGCCGAGGCAGCCTGTTCGGGCTGCGACTGCCGGTCGCCGAGGAGGCGGGGTCTCCCGCGGAGCCCGGCTCCGGCGGCCCACTGGTCCTGCTCATCGAGGACGACCCGAGCTCGGTGGGGCTGATGCGGGCCTACCTGGAGGGCAGCGGCTACGCCGTCGCGGTCACCGGCAACGGACGCGACGGTCTCGCCGCGGTGGGCCGGGAACGGCCGGTGGCGGTGGTGCTCGACATCCGGCTGCCCGACATGGCCGGCTGGGACGTCCTCCGGGCGCTGAAGTCGGACCCGGCCACGACGGCGGTCCCGGTGGTGGTGATCTCGGTCATGGACGAGCAGGTGCTGGGCGCCGAGCTCGGCGCGTCGGCGTACCTGGTCAAGCCGGTGAGCCGGGACGCCGTGCTCGCCACCCTGTCGGACGTCGCGCCTCTCGCGTCGGCGCAGCGAGTGGAGGGGAGCAGGCCATGAATGCAGCCCGGATCCTGGTCGTGGAGGACAACGACTTCAACCTCAAGCTCGTCCGGGACGTGCTGTCCTTCGCCGGGTTCGACGTGGTGGAGGCCAGGTCGGCGGAGCAGGGCGTGGCGCTGGCCGGCACCTCCGCGCCCGACCTCGTGCTGATGGACCTCGGGCTGCCCGGCATGGACGGCACCGAGGCCCTGCATCGGCTGCGCGCCGCCCCCGAGACCGCGAGCCTGCGGGTCGTCGCGGTGACGGCGTACGCGATGCAGGAGGACCGCGACCGGGCGCGTGACGCGGGCTTCGACGGGTTCCTGACCAAGCCGCTGGACATCCGCGCCCTGCCGGAGCAGGTGCGCGGCTACCTCGCGGGCGAGGCGGTCCTCGGATGACCGACGCGGGGGTGGTGCTCGTCGTCGACGACCTGGACGCGAACCGCCGGCTGCTGGACGCCGTGCTCGCTCCGCGCGGGTACCGGGTCGTCCCGGCCGCCTCGGGCGAGGAGGCCCTCGAGCTGCTCCAGGGCGAGCTGCCGGACGTCGTGCTGCTCGACATCGTCATGCCGGGGCTGGACGGCTACGAGGTCTGCCGCCGGATCCGCGCGGACGAGCGGACCGCAGTGCTGCCCGTCGTCATGATCACCGCGAGCGGCCAGCAGGAGAAGGTCATGGCGACCGAGGCGGGGGCGGACGACTTCGTCACCAAACCGTTCGACCAGGCCGAGCTCCTGGCCCGGGTGCGCTCACTGGTGCGGGTCAACCGGTACCACCAGACCGTCACCGACCAGGCCCGGCAGCTCGCCGAGTGGAACGAGCAGCTCGAGCAGCGGGTCTCGGACCAGGTGGCCCAGATCGACCGGATGGGCCGGCTGCGCAGGTTCCTGTCCCCCCAGATCGCCGAGCTCGTGATGCGCGACGAGGGCGAGTCGGTGCTCGAGGGGCACCGGCGGGAGATCGTCGTGGTGTTCTGCGACCTTCGCGGCTTCACGCCCTTCGCGGAGACCAGCGAGCCCGAGGAGGTGATGGCGGTCCTGCAGGAGTACCACCTGGCGCTCGGTGACCTGGTGCACCGCTACGACGGCACCCTCGAACGGTTCACCGGTGACGGCCTGATGGTCTTCTTCAACGACCCCTTCCCGTGCGACGACCCGGCAGCGCGGGCGGTGTCGATGGCGGTGGCGATGCGCGGGCGGGTCAAGGACCTCGCCGACGGCTGGCGGGCCCGCGGTCACGACCTCGGCTTCTCGCTGGGCATCGCCCAGGGCTTCGCGACACTGGGTCGCATCGGGTTCGAGGGCCGCTTCGACTACGCCGCCATCGGCAGCGTCACCAACCTGGCGGCCCGGCTGTGCGCCGAGGCGCCGGCCTGGCAGGTGTACGTCACCCAACGGGTGCAGGCGGCCGTGGCCGACATCGCGGTCACCGAGCAGGTGGGCGACCTCACCCTGCGCGGCTTCAGCCGCCCGGTGAGCGTGTTCTCGGTGCGCGGCCTGGACGCGGCCCGAGTGGCGCTGTGAGCACCGCGTGGCCGGCGCCGGCACGGGACGCCCCGACGCTGGCCGACCTCGACGAGGCCGAGCGCTACCTGCGCTTCGACCGGTTGCAGAGCGGCATGGCCGACGTCTGGGCGGGCATGCACCTCAACCTCGAGGGTGAGTCGGTCGTCGTGCTGCCGTCGGTGACCATCGACCGGGTGGAGGACCGCAGCGGTGCGCTCACCCAGGCCTACGAGGAGCGGTTCCTGTTCCTGCTGCTGCTGCTCCGCCAGCCGCGGCTGCGGATGGTGTACGTGACCTCGATGCCGGTGCACCCGGCGATCGTCGAGTACTACCTCGCCCTGCTGCCGGGGGTGATCCCCAGCCACGCCCGGGCCCGGCTGCACCTGGTGCCGGTCGGCGACTCGTCCCCGCGGCCGCTCTCCGAGAAGGTGCTCGAGCGGCCACGGCTGCTGCGGCGCATCGCCGAGCTCGTGCCCGACCGGTCCCGGTCGCACCTCGTGCCCTACAACACGACGTCCTTGGAACGGGACGTGGCCCTGTCGTTGGGCATCCCGATGTACGGCGCCGACCCGCGCCTGGTCGAGTGGGGCTCCAAGAGCGGGTGCCGGAGGCTGTTCGCCGAGGAGGGCGTGCAGCACCCGATGGGCGTCGAGGACCTGCACTCGCTCGACGAGGTCGCCACGTCGGTCGCGAGCATGCGGGCCCGCCGCCCGTCGATGCGCGGCGTGATCGTGAAGCTGAACGAGGGCGTGTCGGGTGCCGGCAACGCCTTCGTCGACCTCACCGGGCTGCCGGTGCCGGGCTCCCCCGCCGAGCAGGTCGAGGTGCGCGAGCGGCTGCGCGGCGATGCGGTTCGAGAGCCCGGAGGTGGCCTTCGAGCCGTACGTCGCGAAGTTCGCCGAACGGGGCGGGATCGTGGAGGAGCACGTGACCGGCACCGAGGTCCGCAGCCCGAGCGTGCAGCTGCGGGTGCTGCCGACGGGCGAGGTGGAGCTGCTCTCGACGCACGACCAGCTGCTGGGCGGGCCGAGCGGCCAGAGCTACCTGGGCTGCCGGTTCCCGGCGGACTTCGGCTACGCCCGCAGCATCTCGGCCGAGGCCCGGACCATCGGCGACCGGCTGGCCAAGGAGGGCGTGCTCGGCCGGTTCGCCATCGACTTCGTCGTCGTCCGCGGCGACGACGGCGCCTGGAGCACCTTCGCCATCGAGATCAACCTGCGCAAGGGCGGCACGACCCACCCGTTCCTCACGCTGCAGTTCCTCACCGACGGTCGGTACGACGCCGCCACGGGCCTGTTCCGCACGCCCGGCGGGGCCGAGAAGCACCTGGTCGCGACCGACCACCTCCAGTCGCCGGCGCTGCGCGCGCTGCGGCTGGACGACCTGTTCGACATCGTCGCCCGGCACGGCCTGCACTTCGACCAGTCCCGGCAGGCCGGTGTCGTCCTGCACATGCTCAGCTCGCTCACCGAGGAGGGTCTCATCGGTCTGACCGCGGTGGCCGACACCCCCGTCGAGGCCGACCGGATCTACCGCCGAGCCGAGAAGATCCTGCTCGACGAGGCCGCTGCGGCACTCGCCGACGGGCCGCGGATCGGCTGAGACCGCCGTCCTCTCCCGGACCGTCAGGCCAGCGGGTCGTCGTCGCCGTAGCTGCGCAGCCGCAGCGTCCGGGCGTCGCGCTCCCTGATGCGGTCTGCGGCCGCGAGCAGCGCGTCGACGTCGTCCCGGGCGGCGTGCACGAACCGGCCGTGCAGGGCATCGAGCTCGCCGCTGGCGAACCGGAGGACGACGCCGGTCATCCGTTCGACCTCGTTCCACGCCTGCTCGGCCGCCGGCCCCCACATCGTCTCGGTCATCTCGGTGCGCACCAGGCCGGGGCTGACCTCCAGCAGGGTGACCCCGGTGCCGTCGAGGGCGGCCGCGAGCGAGTCGGTGAGCCGGGACAGCCCCGCCTTCGACACGGCGTACGCCGACCACTCGGCGTGCGGGCGCTGGCCCATGCCGCTGCCGACGTGCAGCACCCGGCCGGACCCACGGGCGACCATCGCGGGCAGCACCTCCTGGGCCAGCAGGAACGGGCCGCGCAGGTTGGTCTCGACCACCCGCCACCAGTCGTCGGGGTCGGCCGCCCAGGGGTCTGCCCCGGCCCGCTCGCGGAGTCCCGCGTTGCTCACCAGCAGGTCGACGGGGCCGAGGTCGCGCGACACGGTGTCGACCGCGGCCCGCACCTGGTCCCGCCGCGTGACGTCGGCGGGCACCGCCACGGCGCGGCCGCCGGCCCGGGCGATCTCGCCGAGCACGGCGTCCAGACCGGGGCGGCGGCGGCCGAGCAGGCCGACCGCGGCGCCGTCCCGGGCGAGGGCGAGGGCGATCTCGCGCCCGATGCCCCGCCCCGCACCGGTGACGAGCGCCACCTGCCCCGCCAGCCTCATGCCGTCAGTCTCCCGCACCTCAGTTCATGATCGTTCGCGACGTTCCGTGGCGACACGCGGAGCGTGTTGCCCGCGAACGTCGCGAACGATCATCCGGGTGGTGCGCCCGGGTGGTGCGCCCGGGGGTCGGCGCGGCGGTCAGCTGCGCTGGACGGCGCCGGTACGCCGGGCGGCCTCGGCCACTGCGGACTCCCGGGCGGCGCTGGCCTCCTCGGCGGTCAGCGTGCGGTCCGGTGCCCGGAAGCGCAGCGCGTAGGCCAGCGAGGCCTTGCCCTCCCCGACCTGCTCACCGCGGTAGACGTCGAACAGCCGCACCGACTCGAGCAGCTCGCCCGCCCCGTCGCGCAGGGCGGCCTCGACCTGCGCCGCCGGCACGGTGGCGTCGACCACGAGCGCGACGTCCTGGGTCGCCGGCGGGTACGTCGACACCTGAGGCGCCGGGACCGGCTCGGTGGCCATGCCCAGCAGCTCGAGGTCGACCTCCATCGCACAGGTGCGCTCCGGCAGCCCGAGCGCGGCCACCACCCGCGGGTGCAGCTCGCCGGCATGGCCGACGAGCAACCCGTCGCGGAGCACCGCGGCGCACCGGCCCGGGTGCCACGGCGCGTGGTCGTCGGCGCGCACCGTCACCTCGACCCCGGCCTGGGCGGCGACCGCCCGGGCCGCCTCGACGGCGTCGGACCAGGTGGCGGCGCGACCGGGGCCCCACCAACCGGCCTGCTCCCGGCGGCCGGCGAGCACGACGGCGACCCGGCGGGGCTGGGCCGGCAGCGCCGCGTCGAGGGCGGCGACCTCCTCGGGGCTGGGCCGCCGGTCGACCGGCGGGCGGGGAGCCGTCGGCAGCCCGTCCGGGCCGGGGCGGAACACCGGTCCGACCTCGAACAGCGCGACGTCGACCATGCCGCGGCCGACGTTGCGCCGCAGCGCTGCCAGCAGCCCCGGCAGCAGGGTGGTGCGCAGCAACGGCTCGGTCGTCGGAGAGCGGGTTGGCCAGCCGCAGGGCGTTGCGGCGGTCGTCGTCGGCGGGCAGCCCGAGGGCGTCGAGCTCGGCCTCGCCCACGAACGGGTACGTCGGCGCCTCGACGTAGCCGGCGTGGGCCAGCGCCAGGCCGACCCGGCGGCGCAGCCGCTGCCGCTCGTCGTACCCGGGGCCGGGCGGCGCGTGCGGCAGTGCCGACGGGATCTGCTCGTAGCCGACCAGCCGGATGACCTCCTCGTCGAGGTCCGCCGGGTAGGCCAGGTCCGGGCGCCAGCTCGGTGGCGTCACGGTCCACGGCTGGTCCGCGGGGCCCGCAGCGTCAACGGTCTCCACCGTCGCAGCCGACGAGGGTCAGGTTCCGCGCCACGACGTCGGCGGCGATCGGCAGCCCCGCGGTACGGCCCGGGCGGGCCGGGTCCAGCGCGATGTGCCGGGTCGCCCGCGGGTGGTCGACCTCGGAGGAGCCGACGTGGCTGGCCCCGCCGAGGTCGGCCAGCAGCTGCACCGCCCGGGTCGACGCCACCGGCGGCAGCTCGGGGTCGACCCCGCGCTCGAAGCGCTTGGACGCCTCGCTGGGCAGCTTGTGCCGCCGGACCATCCCGGCCACCGCGACCGGCGTGAAGTGCGCTGCCTCGATCACCAGCTCGGTCGACGCGCCGTCGATCTCGGTGGTCAGGCCGCCCATCGTCCCGGCCAGCCCGACCGCTCCCGAGTCGTCGCTGATCACCAGGTCGGCCGGGTCGAGGGTGCGACGCACGTGGTCGAGCGTCTCGAGCGCCTCCCCCGGCTCGGCCCGGCGTACGGTCACGGCGCCCTGCAGCCGGGTGCGGTCGAAGGCGTGCAGCGGCTGGCCCAGCTCGAGCATCACGTAGTTCGTGACGTCGACGGCCAGGGAGACCGGCCGCATCGCCGCACAGCAGCAGCCGCCGGGCCATCCACAGCGGCGTCGGGGCCGACGGGTCGAGCCCGGTGACGGTCCGCAGCACCAGGCGGTCGGCCGCGGTGGGGTCGGCGATGACGCCCGGGTGGCCGCTGCCGTCGATCGGCAGCGGCTCGAGGTCGGCGGGGTCGCGGAACGGCCACGTCGTACGCCGTCGCGGCCTCGCGGGCGATGCCGCGGATGGACAGCGCGTAGCCGCGGTCCGGCGTGACGGCGATGTCGAGCACCTCGTCGCGCAGGCCGAGCAGGTCCACCGCGTCCGTCCCCGAGCTTGCCCTCGCCGACGACGGCGGCGTCGAGCACCAGGATGCCGTCGTGGTCGTCGCCGAGCGCCGAGCTCGCGGGCCGAGCAGATCATGCCGTCGGAGACGTGGCCGTAGGTCTTGCGCGCGGCGATCGCGAAGCCGCCGGGCAGCACGGCGCCGGGCAGCGCGACGACGACGAGGTCGCCGACGGCGAAGTTGCGCGCCCCGCAGACGATGCCCCGCGGCTCCGCCTCGCCGACGTCGACGCTGGCACCAGCGGATCGTCTTGCCGTTGGAGGCGGTCTCCTCCTCGAAGCCGAGCACCCGGCCGACGACGAGCGGACCGTCGACGTCGTGACCCGGCCGGTCGACGGTCTCGACCTCGAGGCCGGCGGCGACCAGCCGGTCGGCCACCTCGCGGGCGGTGACGTCCGGCAGGCAGGTCGACGTAGTCCCGCAGCCAGGACAGCGGCGCCCGCATCAGACCTCCGTTCCGAAGGGGCGGGCGAAGCGCACGTCGCCCTCGACCATGTCGCGCATGTCCTCGACGCCGTGCCGGAACATCAGGGTGCGCTCGATCCCCATGCCGAACGCGAACCCGGTGTAGCGGTCGGGGTCGATGCCGCAGGCCACCAGGACCCGCGGGTTGACCATGCCGCAGCCGCCCCACTCGATCCAGCCCTCGGACGAGCAGGTGCGGCACGGCCGGTCCGGGTTGCCCACCGACTCGCCGCGGCAGACCAAGCAGCGCAGGTCGACCTCGGCGCTGGGCTCGGTGAAGGGGAAGTACGACGGGCGCAGCCGGGTGATCGATGCCGGCGCCGAACATCGCCTGCGCGAAGTGGTCGAGGGTGCCCTGAGGTGGGCCATCGTGATGCCCTCGTCGACGACCAGGCCCTCGACCTGGTGGAACACCGGCGTGTGGGTCGCGTCCAGCTCGTCGGTGCGGTAGACCCGGCCCGGGCGACGACCACGTAGATCGGCGGGTCGCGGCGCAGCATGGTGCGGATCTGCACCGGCGAGGTGTGGGTGCGCAGCACGACGCCGGAGTCCGCCGAGCTCGACGAAGAAGGTGTCCTGCATGGACCGCGCCGGGTGGTCGGGCGGCATGTTGAGCGCGTCGAAGTTGAACCACTCGGCCTCGACCTCGGGGCCCTCGGCCACCTCGTAGCCCATCGCGACGAACAGGTCGGCGATGCGCTCCGGTCAGGGTGGTCAGCGGGTGCCGGGCGCCGGGCGGCGACGCCGGTCCCAGGGCAGCGTGACGTCGACGGCCTCCTCGACCAGCACCCGCGCGTCGCGCTCGGCCTCGAGCTCGGCCTGCCGGGCCGTCGAGCGCCTCGGTGACGGCCGGCCGGGCCGCGCCCACCCGCTTGCCGGCCTCGGCCTTGGCCGGCCGGCGGCAGCGCGCCGATCTCGCGGTTGGCCAGGGCCAGGGCGGACCGGTCGCCGGCGTGCTCGAGGCGGGCGGCCTTGAGCGCGTCGAGGTCGGCCGCCGCGGCGATGGCGGCCAGCGCGGCGTCGCGGGCCTGCTCGACCTCGTCGGCGTTCAAGGGGGTCACCTGACCGGGTCGTAGGACTTGTTCGGTGCGGACATGATCGTGCTCCGTCGGGGAGGGGCCGCCCGAGTCTAGGGTCGGGCGGCGGGGGGTGGACGAGCGGCTGGCCGGCCCGCCGCTCCCGGCGTCCTGCCCGACGAAGGAGTCAGTCGGCGTAGTCGGGGGTCGCGGCGGGCAGCACGAATCGGAACCTCGCACCGCCGCTCGGGCCGCGGCCCACCTCGATGTGGCCGCCGTGCGCCTCGACCAGCCCGCGCACGATGTAGAGGCCCAGCCCGGTGCCGCCCCGGCGGCCGGACCGCCAGAACCGGGTGAACACCCGGGCCCGCTGCTCGTCCGGGATGCCCTCACCTTCGTCGGTGATGGTGACGGAGGCGCCGTCGCCGTCGGGCTCGACCACGATGGTCACCAGGCCCGCGCCGTGCCGGACGGCGTTCTCGAGCAGGTTGCCGAGCACCTGGTCGAGCTTGTCGGCGTCGACCCACATCTCGGGCAGGCCGTCCGCGACCCGCACCTGGAAGCGGTCGGGCTCCTCACCGCGGGCCACCATGCCGCCACGTGCCGCCGGACCACGACACCCAGGTCGACGACCTGCCGGCTGCACGGTCAGCCGGCCGGAGTCGATGCGGGCGATGTCCAGCAGCTCGGTGATCAGCCGGGTGACCCGGTCGGCGTCGGCGTTGACCGTCTCGAGCATGAGCCGCTTCTGCTCGTCGGTGAACCGGTCCCACTTCGCCAGCAGGGTGGCGGTGAAGCCCTTGACGCTGGTCAGCGGGGAGCGCAGCTCGTGGGCGACCGTCGAGACCAGCTCGGCGCGGCTGAGCTCCTCCCGGGCGCGGTGCCGGGTGTCCCGGATCGCCACCACGACGCTGCTGACCGGCCCGCGGGGCTCGTCCCGGACGTAGCGCGCGGTGACGAGCACCTCCTGGCCGCCGGGCAGGATGAGGTTGCGCTCGGGGTGGCCGGTGACGCTGCGCAGGCCGTCGTACGGCGCGGCGCACGGCCACCAGGCCCTGCCGTCCAGGCCCTCCAGGGGCAGGGCGCCCTCCAGGTCCTTGCCGAGCGCGGCCGAGGCCGAGACGCCGGTGATCCGCTCCGCCGCCGGGTTGAAGACGACGACGGTGCCGTCGCGCGTCGGCGACGACCACCCCGTCGGGGTGGTCGTCGTAGCTGGCGGCCGTCCCGGTCACGCTTCCGAGACTACCGACGGCGGCCAGCGGGTTGATCGGTCGCGCAGCCGGGCTTGACCGGTCACCCAGTCGGCGCCGGGTCAGCCGGACGGACGAGTGCGCCGCTGGGCCCGGGCCGAGGCGTAGAGGCAGACCGCGGCCGCGGTGGCCAGGTTCAGGCTCTCGGCCCGGCCGTGGATCGGCACCCTGACGACCTGCGTCGGCGAGCGCCCGGGTCGGCTCCGGCAGGCCCCAGGCCTCGTTGCCGAACACCCAGGCGGTCGGGCCGTCGAGCAGCCCGGAGTCGGCTGCCTCGTCGAGGTCGATGTCGGCGTGCCCGTCGGCGGCCAGCACCCGCAGCCCGGCGGCCCGCAGCGCGGGCAGGTCGGCCTCGACCCGGTCGCCGATGCTGACCGGCAGGTGGAAGAGGCTGCCGGCCGACGCGCGCACCGACTTGCCGTTGTAGGGGTCGACGCTGTCGCCGGTGACGAGCACGGCGTCGGCCCCGGCGGCGTCAGCGGCCCGGACCACGGTGCCGACGTTGCCGGGGTCGCGGGCGTGCGCCAGGACGGCGACCAGGCGGGGGCCGCCGGCCAGCACGTCGGCCAGCGGCTGGTCGAGCAGGCGGCACACGGCGACCAGGCCCTGCGGGGTGACGGTCTGCGACAGCGCCGACATCACCTCGCCGCTGACCAGGACCACGGGCACGCCCGCCGACTCGGCTGCCGCGACGATCTCGGCGTGCCGGGTGGCGGCGTCCCGGGTCGCGAACACCTCGAGCACGGTGCCGGGCCGGGCCACCGCCTCGCGGACCGCCTGCGGGCCTTCGGCCAGGAACCGACGGTCGCGGGCCCGGAAGGCCCGCTTGGCCAGCCGTTGAGCCGCCTTGACCCGGGCGGCGCGGGGAGAGGTCAGCTCCGGGCCGGTGACCATCGGGTGTCCTCTCGGAACGACAGACGCCCAGGGTGCCGCGAGGGCTCCCTGGGCGTCCGGGCCGCGGCTAGGCCGCGTTCTCGTCCTTGGTGCTGCTGGCGTTGCCGGCCGGCAGGTTGGCCTTGGCGAGCTCGACGAGCGCGGCGAACGCCGGCGCGTCGTTGACGGCCAGCTCGGCCAGCACCTTGCGGTCGACCTCGACGCCGGCGGCCTTGAGGCCCTGGATGAACCGGTTGTAGGTCATCCCGTTCGCGCGGGCCGCGGCGTTGATCCGCTGGATCCACAGCTGCCGGAAGTCGCCCTTGCGCTTCTTGCCGGTCGCGGTAGGCGTAGACCATGGAGTGGGTGACCTGCTCCTTGGCCTTGCGGTACAGCCGGGACCGCTGGCCGCGGTAGCCGCTGGCCCGCTCGAGGACGCCCGGCGCTTCTTCTGGGCGTTGACCGCCCGCTTGACGCGTGCCACTGATGACTCCTTGTTGTCTGCCGGGCGTTCTCCGCCGGGGAATGGACGACGGTTACTTGCCGAGCAGGCGCTTGACCTTCTTGATGTCGGCCGTCGAGGCGACGACGTCGGCCGCGAGGCGGCGGGTGCGCGTGCTCGGACTTGACCTCGAGCAGGTGGCGACGGTTGGCCTGCTCGCGCAGGACCTTGCCGCGTGCCGGTCACGCGGACCCGCTTCTTGGTGCCGCTGTGCGTCTTGTTCTTCGGCATCGTCGTGTCGTCCTCCTCGGTCGTCGGCCGCGTCGGCGCGTGCGTCGTGCGCTGGCGTGGCTCGCTGGTGCCGTGCGTCGGTCCGGCCGGTCTGTGCTGGCGGCGTCGCTGGCTGCGCGGCGCTCGGCGGTCTCGTGCCGGCGCTGCTCGTGCTCGGCGTCCGGTCGGCCATCGGCGCCGCGGCTCGGCCTCGTCGCGCGGCCTTGTCCGCTGCCGCTCGGCGCGCGCCTCGGCCTTCTTCTTCGTCGGGTCCGAGCACCATGATCATGTTGCGGCCGTCCTGCTTGGGCGCGGACTCGACGAACCCGAGCTCCTGCGACGTCCTCGGCCAGCCGCTGCAGCAGCCGGAAGCCGAGCTCGGGCCGGGACTGCTCGCGACCGCGGAACATGATCGTGATCTTGACCTTGTCGCCCGCCTTGAGGAACCGCACGACGTGACCCTTCTTGGTCTCGTAGTCGTGCGGGTCGATCTTCGGCCGGAGCTTCATCTCCTTGATGACCGTGTTGACCTGGTTCTTGCCGCGCCTCGCGGGCCTTCATGCGCGCGTCTCGTACTTGAACTTGCCGTAGTCCATGAGCTTGCAGACCGGCGGGCGGGCCATCGGGGCCACCTCGACCAGGTCGAGGTCTGCCTCCTGCGGCCAGCCGCAGGGCGTCCTCGATGCGGACGATGCCGACCTGCTCGCCGTTGGGGCCGACGAGTCGCACCTCGGGGACGCGGATCCGGTCGTTGATCCGGGGCTCGGCGCTGATGGGGCCTCCTCGTTATGACTGAGCTGCCTCCGACCCGAGACATCTGATCTCGTGCCTGCACGAAAAAGGCTTCCGTGCCGGGAGCTCACGGAAGCCACAACGCCCAGGCGGGACGGGGACATCCCCTTCGGGACACCGCATTCCGCACCGCCCCACCGCGAGGTGGACCGGCTGACCGGGAACCCGACGGCCTGATCGAGAACGGCCGATGCGGGTGGGAGTGGACTCCGCTTGCACACCTGGGTCCGGGGACACAGGTGGGTCGCCGACGAGGGTACCAGCGGCGGGCCGGGGGCGGCCAATTCCGCCCCGAGTGAAGTGGACCGGCTGGCGGTGCGGTTTACCCGACGCCAGCCGGTCCGCTCGCGCGAGACCTCGGGGAGGTCAGCGGCTCGCGAAGGCCTGGAACTCGGCCGCCCGGACCTGGCCGGAGACCGCTGCACTGGTGGTGCAGTCGGTCGGGACGTTCGGGTCGGCGGACTGCTGGCCGGCGTACTGCGGGTTGCCGGTGCACTGGGAGCTGACCACCTCGCAGCCGGAGGTGGGTCGCGGTCGTCTGCGGGATCTCGAAGGACCGCAGGGTCAGGGAGGGCGCCACCGGCCGCGGCCGGGTCGCCGGGAAGGCGTCCGCCGGGCTGGTCCAGACCGTCCGGAAGTCGGCCGCGGCGGTGCAGTCCGTGCTGGCCGAGGCGGTGCAGGCGAGGACCCGGAACTGCCGCAGCGCGGTGAAGCGGTTCTGGGCCAGGGTGTCGCCGCCGGGGTCGGCCGGGTTCGCCGGGCGGAGCAGCGCGCTCACCTGCACCCGGCGTACCTGCTGGACGTCTCCGGCGAGGTCGACCGTGACGCCCTTCCCGGCGACGGGCACCGCCTGGGCACCGAGGACCGCCCAGTCGGTGGCCTCGTCGTCGTCGACCAGCAGCGCCTGGTTGACCCCGTCGCCCGCGACCACGCTGGCGCCGCTCGCGGTCGAGGCCAGGTTTCGGTCGCAGCTGCACCGGGACGGTGCGCTGGGAGGTGCCGACGACCTTCACGGTGAACCGCTGGGCGCCGAAGCCGGGCGCCTGGGCGACGAACGAGTACGCGCCGGGGGTCATCGTCGCGGTCGCCGGGAGCGGGGTGCTCGGGTCGGTGTCGGCCACCGGAACCGCCCGGGCCTGGTAGTCACCGACGTAGATCCGCACGTTCGCGGCGCCGGTGGCGTCACCGACGGGCCGGAAGCGCACGGTGGCGTTGGGCCCGACCGGGTCGGTGAAGCTGGGGGTCGGGTCGGTGTCCGGCGTTGGTAGCCGACGACGCCTCCGCACCGAGGCCGGTCGACGCGAACGCCTCCCAGAGCAGGTCGGTGTCCGCGCCGCCGAACCGGATCTGGTCCGCGGCGAGCAGGGCGTCCCGGGCGTCGACGAACGAGACGTTGCCGACCGCCATCAGCAGGAACGAGTCGTAGACGAGCTGGATCCAGCGTCGCCCGCCGGGACAGTCCGCGACCGGGGTGCTGCCGGCGGCGCAGGCGGCGTTGCAGCGCCGCCGAGCCCTCGCCGTAGCGGCTGACGAGCGCCTGCCGGACGGCGTAGTTGACCGCGTTCCAGATCTCCCCGTCCGCGTGCACCTCCGGCCCGGTCAGGTCGAAGCCGACGTCGCTGTAGTTGAGCGGGTTGCGCGAGATGGCGTAGTCGCGGATGCCCGTCGTGGCGTTGCCGGTGACGTACTGGCCGGTGACGTAGGGGTCCTGGTCAGCGGGGACGAAGCCGTTCTCCACGAGGTACTCGGTGGCGTTGAGGTCGGACCAGGACTCACCCATCGAGCCGGCCTGGAAGCCGGACAGCCCGCGGTCCGGGCCGGCCACCATCCGGTTCGAGATCGCGTGGGTGTACTCGTGCCCGATCACCGACATGTCGTAGTCGCCGTCGACGCAGGGTGAGTAGAACGACCCCGCGATCGGCTGCCAGAGGAACATGTTGGTGGTCGGCTTCAGCCCGTCGGCCGGCGTCGCCTGGTTGGCGTTGTCGCGGATCAGGCTGGTCGCGACCCGGGCGCCGGACTGGGCGTTCCCCTGCTCCGGGTCGTTGCCGAGGCCGCCCTTGCCGAAGTTGCTCACCTGCATGTTCCAGGCCGTCTCGGTGAAGCCGAGCCGGTAGGAGAAGTCGTGCATGCTGTTGTGCATCGCGTGCAGGTTGGCGTCGGCCGCGTCGATGTCGTTGCGACGGGCGGAGTCGAACACGCCGGGGCCGCACTGCGCCTCCTGCCACTGGTTGGTCCAGGGGTAGGCGTAGTCGCGGGTCGGGCTCGGCCGTGGCGAAGCCGGCCAGGTTGAAGCCGCGGCCCTGGGCGTTGAGCCAGGCCTCCGCGGCGTACTCGTTGTTGCCGCGGGTCGTGAACGTCGACCCGGTTCCCAACGACGGGTCCACGTCCCACGGCAGCGGCGACGCAGGGCTGCCGACGACGCGGTCGCAGCCGGCAGTCGCCGTCCAGCACCACGTCTCGCGGGTGTCGGTCGAGCTGTAGTCGACCGGCGGGTTCTCCGGGAAGGCCCGCCAGGTCGGGTTGTCGTCCTCGTCGGTGACGTTGTCCTGGCGCACGAGGACCGAGTTGTCCCGGGCGTCGACGTAGGTCGTGTAGGAGCGGGGGTCGTCCTGCGACTCGTCGGTGACGGCGACCTCGTACGCCGCCCGGGCGCCGCCCTCCGGCAGCGGGACCGCGACGAGCTTCACGCCCTGCAGGCCGGCCAGGCCTTCGGCACGCCACAGCTGCCAGCCGCCGGAGGAGCCGGCGGGCTCGAGCGCCCCGGGCTCCAGCCCGGCATCGCGGACAGCTGCGACGACGGCGTCCCGCTCCGAGCTGGTGGCCGGCGCGGGCGCCGCGACGTCCCTGGCCAGGCTCGAGGTCAGTGACACGGCCGTGCCGTCGACGACGCCGACCGACACGAGCCCGTCGAAGCCCGCGGGCAGCTCACCGAACCGCTGGCGCAGCAGCACCGCGGCGCCCGGCCCGATCCGGTTCACCGAGACGGTGTCGAGGGTCGACACGGCGTCGGCGGTCAGCCCGAGCGCGGCCCGCTGCTGGCCCAGGAAGGCACGGGCGGCCGCCTCGGGGTCTGCCGGGAGCCCGGTGGCCAGCACCCCACCCGGCGCTGCCTGCAGGTGTGCCGGCGTACCGAAGCGGTTCCAGCGGACGCTGTCGCCGCGCGCGGTGAGGGTGCGTTGCGACGCGGTCGGGTCCCGGTGGCCAGGACGACGGTCGACACTGCCCCGGCCGGCGTGGGCCGACGGCGCGCCGGTCCCGTGCGCGACGGCGCTGCCGGGTCGGTCGCCCGCAGCCGCCCCCGAGCCGGCCGCAACCGCCCCCGAGCCGGTGGCGACCATGGCACCTGAGCCGGCCGCGACCAGGGCGCCCACGGCCGTCGTGACGATCATCGTTCGTATCGCGCCCCGCACCGTGGTGCCTCCCGACCCGGCACCCCGGCGGCGCCGTCCCGGTCAGCCAACCCCGCGCCGGCGTCCTGATCGATGTCCGGATGGTCACGATTACTTCTGGTTTTGACCAAACCCGGACGGTGCGGCCACGGTGACGGTCACCTCGAGCCCGCGAACCCCGTGGGCGACCTCCGGGAGCGCGGCGACGGCGCTGCCGAGCCGGCGCGCGACCCCCTCGACGTCGGCACCGGGGTCGACGACCACGGTGAGCCGGGCGTCCCGGCCGGCGCACGGGCTCAGGTGCGCCGAGCGGGCGGTCGGCTCCTGGTCGAGGACGCCGGCCACCGCGGCGGCGATCGCGGCGTCGTCCCAGGCGGCGAGGCTGCCCCGGCCCGCGGCGAGGGCCTGCAGCTCGGCAGCGGGCAGGGTCAGCGGCACCGGGCCGGCCACGTCGAGCAGCAACGCCTCGGCGTCCTCCGCCAGGGCGACCTGCGCGGCCCGCGGGCCGGCCACCGGGACCGGCCGGGCCGTGGGATCCCAGCGCGCCAGGGCCGCGAGGTCGGTGAACACCGGGAGCGCCCGGCGGCCGTCGGCGGCCAGCAGCACAGGCACCGCGATGTCCGCCGTCTTGTCCCGCACCAGGCCGTCGGCACCGGGCTCCTGCTCACCGAGCAGCGCGACCACCGGCGCCAGGACGCGCGCCTGGTGCAGCGCTGCCAGCACGGTGGGCAGCAGGGCGGGGTCCGCGGCAGCCGCGGCGACGGCGGCCGTCAGAGCGACGTCCGCGCGGCCGTCGTCCCCCGCGAACCCGGAGGCGGGGATGCTGCGTCGGGGCTGGTCGCTGGACACCGGCGGGAGCGTAGCGAGCATGCTGGCGGCATGAGCCGGCGGTGGACCGACCGGGACGACGCCGGGCGGGCGCTCGCCGCGGCGCTGGCGGATGTCGCGCTCGACCACCCGGTGGTGCTGGGTCTGGCCCGCGGTGGCCTGGTCGTGGCGGCTCCGGTCGCGCGTGCGCTCGGGGCACCGCTGGACGTCGTCGTGGTGCGCAAGGTGGGGCACCCGCTCCAACCCGAGCTGGGCCTCGGTGCCGTCGCCGAGGACGGGCCGGTCGTCTGGGACGAGCCGGGCCTGGCCCAGGCCGGGCTGACGCCGGGCGACCTCACCGACCAGGTCGCCGCCGAGCGGGCCGAGTGCCGGCGGCGGCTGACGGCGTACCGCTCGGGGCGGCCTGCCGTGCCCGTGACCGGGTGCACGGTGGTCGCGGTCGACGACGGGGTCGCCACCGGCGTGACGGCGCGGGCCGCCCTGCAGGCGCTGCGGGACGCAGGGGCCGCGCGGGTGGTGCTCGCCGTGCCGGTGATCGCCGCCGGGTCGCTCGCAGCGGTCGAGGCGGCGGCGGACGACGTCGTGGCGCTGTCGGTGCCGGGCTGGCTGCGCGCGGTCAGCCAGTGGTACGACGACTTCCGCCAGACCACCGACGCCGAGGTCGTCGCGCTGCTGACGGGGCCGACCTGACCGAACCACCGGGCCTGGCGACATGCCGGCTCGGCCTCCCGTCGGTGGTCAACAGCGCGGCCGGGTCGGCGCCGGTGCCCGGCGGCCGCGACCGGCTCGGGTGCGGTCAGGCGTCGTCCTCCTCGATGACGGTGCCGGCTCGACCGTGCACTGCCTCGCTGATCTGCTCCAGTGCGGTGATGACGGCACGGCGGCCGCCGGCCTCGACGAACCGGGCAGCGGCCTCGACCTTGGGGCCCATGCTGCCGCTCGCGAAGCGCTCCTCGACGGCGATCGTCCGCAGGCCGGCGGCCGTTGCCCGGTGCAGCGGGCGCTCGTCGTCGGTGCCGTAGCCGAGCACGACATGTTCGACGTCGGTGGCGATCACCAGCACCTCGGCGCCCACCCGCCGCGCCAGGACTGCGGCCGACAGGTCCTTGTCGATGACCGCCTCGACCCCGCGCAACGTGCCGTCGGGGTCCCGCACCACCGGGATGCCGCCCCCGCCAGAGCCCACCACGACGTACCCGGCATCGGCCAGCGTCTCGATGGTCGGAGCGTCGAGGACCTCGAGCGGCTCGGGCGACGCGACGACCCGCCGCCAGCCGTTGGCGCCGCGGTCCTCCCACGTCTGGCCGTGCTCGACGAGGATGCGGGCCTGGTCGGCGGGCAGGTAACGGCCGACCGGCTTGGTGGGGCGCCCGAAGCCGGGGTCGTCGCGGTCGACGAGGGTGCGGGTCACCACGGCCGCCGTACGCCGGTCGACGCCACGGTGGGCGAGCGCCTTGTCCAGCGCGTCGAGGATGAGGAAGCCGATGGTGCCCTGGGTCTGCGCGCCGCACCAGTCGAGCGGGACCGGGGGGACGACGTGGGCGGCCAGCTCGTTCTTCACCAGCAGGTTGCCGACCTGTGGGCCGTTGCCGTGGGTGAGCACGACGTCGGTGCCGTCGGCCACGAGGTCCGCGACGTGCTCCATCGCGACGCCGATGGCCCGGTCCTGGTCGGCCGGGGTGGCGCTCCCGCCGGGGCCGGTCATGGCGTTGCCGCCGAGGGCGATGAGCACTCGCATGGGTGGACCCTAGGGGACCTCCGGTGCCATCGGGCCGCTCACCCGGCGTACGGCGTACCCGGCGTACGGCGCTACCGGCGGGCGGCGTACGGCGTACGGCGCTACGCGGGCGGACGCTTCGCCACGCCTGCCTGCGTAGCGGAGCGGGTGGCGGCGTGCTTTACGTGGTCGACTCCCGCTCGACCTCGTCCAGCCAGGCCCGCACCGACGCGTCGTGCTCCCCGAGCAGGGGCGGGGCGGTGTGCCGGAACTCGTCCTCGCCGTCGAAGCGCAGCGGCGGGCCGGGCAGGGTCAGCCGACCGGCGAGGGTGTGCTCGACGTCGATCAGCAGCCCTTGGGACCGGGTCTGCTCCCACTCGTAGACCCGGTCCAGCGACCGCACCTCGCCGGCCGGGATGCCCAGCTCGGCCAGCCGCGGCAGCAGCTCGGCCAGCGGATGGGCGTCGAACGCGGTGTTGATGGCGTCGACCACCGCCTCCCGGTTGCGCACCCGCTCGGCGTTGGTCGCGAACCCCGGCGCGTCACGGGGCAGGTCGAACGCGTCGGCGAGCCGGCGCCACAGGCCAGGGCTCCCCACCGAGATCTGCACCAGCCCGTCGGCGCAGGAGAACAAGCCGTAGGGGCAGATCGACGGGTGGTGGTTGCCCTGGCCGTAGGGCACCTCGCCGGTCACGGTGTACCGGGTGCCCTGGAAGGCGTGCACCCCCACGATCGAGGCGAGCAGCGAGGTGCGCACGACCCGGCCCGACCCCGGTGCGGTCCCGTTCGTGCAGCGCGGCGACCGCGCCGTACGCGCCGTACATCCCGGCCAGCAGGTCGCCGATCGGTACGCCGACCCGCATCGGGCTGTCCGGCCCGGTGCCCGTCAGGGACATCAGCCCGGCCTCGCCCTGCGCGATCTGGTCGTAGCCGGCGCGGCCCCCTTCCGGCCCGTCATGACCGAACCCGGAGATGGACAGCACGACGAGCCGCGGGTTGAGCTCGTGCAGCCGCTCGACGGGGAAGCCGAGCCGGTCGAGGACGCCGGTGCGGAAGTTCTCGACGAGGACGTCGGCCTGCCGCACCAGCCGGGTGAGCAGCGCCGTGCCCTCGTCGCTCTTGAGGTCGGCGGTCACCGACTCCTTGTTGCGGTTGCAGGAGAAGAAGTAGGTGCTCTCGGCTGCCTCGCCGCTGTCCGCCTGCACCCCGCCCGCGCCGACGAACGGCGGACCCCAGCCGCGGCTGTCGTCGCCGCCGTCCGGGTTCTCCACCTTGATGACGCGGGCGCCGAGGTCGCCCAGCATCATCGCGGCGTGCGGGCCGGCGAGGGCGCGGGAGAGGTCGACGACGACGATGCCGTCCAGGGGTCCGGGCACAGGCTCACCCTAGGTCCGGCAGGGGTCGGCGACGGGTGCCGCCCGGAGCGGCTAGTTGCCGCGCAGCTTGGCGAGCGCCTCGTCGAGGATGGCCGCGCCGTCGGCGTCGCTGCGACGCTCCTTCACGTAGGCCAGGTGCGTCTTGTACGGCTCGGTGCGCGGCGGCGTCGGGGGGCTGTCCTTGTCCTGCCCGGCCGGGAAGCCGCAGCGCGGGCAGTCCCAGGTCTCGGGCGCCTGGACCTGGGTGTCCTCGGCGAAGCTCGGCTTCGTCTCGTGGCCGTTGGCGCACCAGTAGGAGATGCGGAACCTCGGAGCGCTCTCGCCGCGCTCCGCCTCGCCCATCGGGCCGGCGCCTACCCGGCTGCCTCGGATCGCGTTACCACTCGCCACGTGCTGCTCCCCAGCTTCTCGAGGACCTGCCGGGCTCGCGCGCCGGCAGCGTCAGTGTAGGTCGTCGTCGGACGGGCGGCGATCAGGTCAGGTCTTGAGCCAGAGGCCGAGAGCCACGATCGAGGCCAGCCACACGATGCCGGTGCCGATGGTGATCCGGTCGAGGTTGCGCTCGACGACCGAGGAGCCGCCCAGCGAGGACGACACCCCGCCGCCGAACAGGTCGGACAGTCCGCCGCCCTTCCCCTTGTGCAGCAGGACCAGAGCGATCATCAGCAGGCTGGTGATCACGAGGACGATGGACAGGGCGAGCTGCACGGTGCGGACTCCAGTGGTACGGCGGGTACGGCGGTGTGGCGGTCGGGCGGGGACCAGGGTACGTCAGGTGGCCTGTGCTGCGGCGCAACCCGGGCGGTCAGCCGGCTTGCTGCTCGACCGCGGCGCGGTACCGCACGATGCCGACGTACTCGTCGGGGTCGATGCTCGCGCCGCCCACCAGCGCGCCGTCGACGTCCTCCTTGGCCATGATGCCTGCGACGTTGCCGGCCTTGACCGAGCCGCCGTAGAGCACCCGGACGCCGTCGGCGAGGTCGCCGGAGTACAGCTCGGCCAGCCGGGTGCGGATCGCGGCACAGACCTCCTGCGCGTCGTCCGGGGTGGCCACCTCGCCGGTGCCGATCGCCCAGACCGGCTCGTAGGCGACCACGAGGTTCCTGGCGTGCTCGGCGCTGACGCCGGCCAGCCCGCCGGAGAGCTGGTCGAGGCAGTGCCCGACGTGCGTGCCCTCCTGCCGGATGTGCAGCGCCTCCCCGACGCAGAGGATCGGCACCAGCCCGGCGGCGAATGCGGCCTGCACCTTGCCGTTGACCAGCGCGTCGTCCTCGTGGTGGTCGGCCCGCCGCTCGCTGTGCCCGACGACGACGTACGTGCAACCGAGCTTGCTGAGCATCGAGGCGGCGATGTCGCCGGTGTGCGCGCCGGAGGCGTGCGGCGAGACGTCCTGCGCGCCGTAGACGATGCGGTACTTGTCGCCGTCGATCAGCGTCTGCACCGACCGGATGTCGGTGAACGGCGGCAGCACCACCACCTCGACCGCGTCGAAGTCCTCGTCGGTCAGCGCGAAGGCGAGCTTCTGCACCAGCGCGAGCGCCTCGAGGTGGTTGAGGTTCATCTTCCAGTTGCCCGCCATCAGCGGGGTGCGTGCCATGTGCGTCGGCTCTCCTTAGTCTGACAACGCGGTGAGGCCGGGGAGCTCCTTGCCCTCGAGGAGCTCGAGGCTGGCACCGCCGCCCGTCGAGATGTGGCCGAACGCCTTCTCGTCGAAGTCCAGCTTGCGCACCGCGGCCGCCGAGTCGCCGCCGCCCACCACGGTGAGCCCGCCCGCCGCGGTGACCTCGGTCAGCGCCTGGGCCACCGCCCGGGTGCCCTCGGCGTACGGCGCCATCTCGAAGACGCCCATCGGGCCGTTCCAGAAGACGGTGCGCGCGTCGGCGATCTTGCTCGCGAACAGCTTCCCGCTCTCGGGGCCGATGTCCAGGCCGACCCGGTCGGCCGGGATGGCGTCGACCGGGACGACCTCGTGGTCGGCGTCGGCCGAGAACTCGGTGGCGGCGACGACGTCCACCGGCAGCACGATCTCGACGCCCTTGGCGGTGGCCTGCTCGAGGTAGCCGCGGACGGCGTCGAGCTGGTCGTCCTCGAGCAGGCTCGAGCCGACCTCGTGGCCCTGTGCCTTGAGGAAGGTGAACACCATGCCGCCGCCGATGAGCAGCCGGTCGACCGAGCCGATCAGGTTGTCGATGACGCCGAGCTTGTCGGACACCTTCGAGCCGCCGAGGACGACGACGTAGGGCCGGTCGGGCTCGCCGGTGAGCCTGCTGAGGACCTCGGTCTCGGCCAGCACCAGGGCACCGGCCGCGTGCGGCAGGCGCCGCGGCACGTCGTACACGCTGGCGTGCTTGCGGTGCACGGCGCCGAAGCCGTCCCCGACGTACGCGTCGGCGAGCGAGGCGAGCTGGTCGGCGAACTCGCCGCGCACGGCGTCGTCCTTGCTCTCCTCCCCCGCGTTGTAGCGAAGGTTCTGCAGCAGCACGACGTCGCCGTCACCGAGCTCGGCGACCGCGGCCCGGGCGCTCTCGCCGACGGTGTCGGTGGCGAACTCGACCGGTCGGCCGAGCACCTCGGCCAGCCGCTGGGCGACGGGCGCGAGGCTGTACTTCTCGACCGGCTGGCCCTTGGGCCGGCCGAGGTGGGCGCAGACGACGACCCGGGCACCGCGGTCGGCCAGGTCACCGATGGTCGGCGCGCTGGCCCGGATGCGGCCGTCGTCGGTGATGGTCGTGCCGTCGAGCGGCACGTTGAGGTCCGAGCGGACCAGGACGCGCTTGCCGCGCAGGTCGCCGAGCGCGTCGACCGTGTCGAGAGTCGTCATGGGCTAGAGCGACCGACCGACGAGTGACACCAGGTCGACGAGACGGTTGGAGTAGCCCCACTCGTTGTCGTACCAGCCGACGATCTTGACCTGGTTGCCGATGACCTTGGTGAGCTTCGCGTCGAAGGTGCAGGAGGACGGGTCGGTGACGATGTCCGAGGAGACGATCTCGTCCTCGGTGTAGGTGAGGTAGCCCTTGAACGGGCCGTCGGCCGCGGCCTTGAACGCGGCGTTGACCTCCTCGACGGTCGTCTCGCGCGCCACGTCGACGGTGAGGTCGGTGGCCGAGCCGGTCGGGATCGGCACCCGCAGCGCGTAGCCGTCGAGCTTGCCGACCAGCTCGGGCAGCACGAGCCCGATCGCCTTGGCGGCGCCGGTGCTGGTGGGCACGATGTTGAGCGCGGCGGCCCGCGCCCGGCGGAGGTCCTTGTGCGGGGCGTCCTGCAGGTTCTGGTCCTGGGTGTAGGCGTGGATCGTCGTCATCAGGCCGCGCTCGATGCCGAAGGTGTCGTTGAGCACCTTGGCCATCGGGGCCAGGCAGTTCGTGGTGCAGGACGCGTTGCTGATGATGTGGTGGTTGGCGGGGTCGTACTTCTCGTCGTTGGCGCCGAGGACGACGGTGAAGTCCTCGTTCTTGGCCGGTGCCGAGATGATGACCTTCTGGGCGCCGGCGTCGATGTGCGCCTTGGCCTGGCTGGCGTCGGTGAAGAACCCGGTCGACTCGATGACGACGTCGGCGCCGAGCTCCTTCCACGGCAGCGAGCCCGGGTCGCGCTCCTCGAGGGCGCGGATCTTCCGGCCGCCGACGATGATGTGCTGGTCGTCGTAGGAGACGTCCTCCTGCAGCCGGCCGAGGATGCTGTCGTACTTCAGCAGGTGGGCCAGCGACTTGTTGTCGGTGAGGTCGTTGGCGCCCACCACCTCGATGTCGGCGCCCTGGGCGAGAGCCGCGCGGTAGAAGTTGCGCCCGATGCGGCCGAAGCCGTTGATGCCCACGCGTACCGTCACGACAGTCTCCTCAAGAACTCGCCTGGTCTCTGCCTGGCAACCCTATCCAGTGCGCCGCCAGGAGCCATCGGGCTGCCTCACCAGTCGAGATGACGCCAGCCGCCCGGCGTACCGCCGCTGCTCTCGACCCGCCGCCGCGCCCGTCCGCGGCCGTGCTGCCCGGGAGTCGACCACGTAAAGCACGCTGGCTCCCGTCGCGCTACGCGTGCCCACGTGCTGAAGGCGGGCGCGGGCGTGCTGTACGTGGTCGACTCCGCGGGGCGGGGGTCGGCGGCGCGGTCGGGGGCAGTCGCGGGTCCGGGTGGGGCAGTCGCGGGTACGGCGGGTGGGGCAGTCGCGGGTACGGCGGGTGGGTCAGGCGTCGAGCATGTCGGCGGTGAGGTTGGCCTCGGTGCCGGGGACGCCCTGGTCCGAGGCCCGCTTGTCGGCCAGCGCGAGCAGCCGGCGGATCCGGCCGGCCACGGCGTCCTTGGTCATCGGCGGGTCGGCCAGGGTGCCGAGCTCCTCGAGGCTGGCCTGCTTGTGGGCCAGCCGCAGCTCGCCCGCGACCCGCAGGTGGTCGGGGATCTCGTCGCCGAGGATCTCCAGCGCCCGCTGCACCCGGGCCCCGGCGGCCACCGCCGCGCGGGCCGACCGGCGCATGTTGGCGTCGTCGAAGTTGGCCAGCCGGTTGGCGGTGGCCCGGACCTCGCGGCGCATCCGCCGCTCCTCCCAGGCCAGCACGCTGTCGTGCGCGCCCAGCCGGGTGAGCAGCGCGCCGATGGCGTCGCCGTCGCGGACCACCACCCGGTCGATCCCGCGGACCTCGCGCGCCTTGGCGCCGATGCCGAGCCGCCGGGCCGCCCCGACGAGGGCCAGGGCGGCCTCCGGGCCGGGGCAGGTGATCTCCAGCGCCGAGGACCGGCCGGGCTCGGTGAGCGAGCCGTGGGCGAGGAACGCGCCGCGCCAGGCCGACTCCGCGTCGCACAGCGCGCCCGAGACGACCTGCGGCGGCAGACCTCGCACCGGGCGGCCGCGGCCGTCGAGCAGCCCGGTCTGGCGGGCCAGCGCCTCGCCGTCCTTGGCGACCCGCACCAGGTAGCGGCTGCCCTTGCGCAGTCCCCCGGGCGCGACCACCGCGACGTCCGAGGAGTGCCCGTAGACCTCCGCGATGTCCTTGCGCAGCCGGCGCGCGGTGGCACCGGTGTCGATCTCGGCCTCCACCACGATCCGACCGCTGACGATGTGCAGACCGCCGGCGAACCGCAGCATCGACGACACCTCGGCCTTGCGACAGCAGGGCCGGGTGACGACCAGATGTGCGAGCTCGTCCTTGACTGCCGCGGTCATGGCCATGGGCTCAGATCCTGTCACTCGGGAGGCGGTCCGGGGCGAAGAGGTGCCGGAAAGCCGCGGCCAACCGGTCGGGGTCGTGCTGGTCCGGGTGGTCGTCACGGGCCAGCGGCGCCAGCACGAGGTCGGCGCCGAGGGCAGCCGCGGCGGCCTCGAGCGACGACCGGTCGGTGACCGCGTCGCGGTCGGCGAGCACGGCGTCGAAGGTGAGACCCGGCGCGTGCCGGGCCAGCACCTCGAGGTGGTTGGCCGGCGAGAAGCCGTCGGTCTCCCCCGCCTGGGCGGTCAGGTTGAGGACCACCGTCCGCCGGGCCTGGGTGGCCTGCAGGGCCGCCGCGAGGTCCGGCACCAGCAGGTGCGGCAGGACGCTGGTGAACCAGGATCCCGGGCCCGAGCACGACCCGGTCGGCGTCCAGCACGGCCTGCACCGCCTGCGGGCAGGCCGGCGGGTTCCCCGGCAGCAGGCTGACGCTGCGCACCCGGCCGGTGGCGGTGGCCACGGCCACCTGGCCGCGGACCCGCTCGAGCTGGCTCGTCCGGGCCTTCGACGAGGGCCTCGATGTCCAGCGGGACCAGCGACATCGGCAGCACCCGGCCCTGGGCGCCGAGCAGCCGGGCCACCCAGTCCAGGCCGGTCGACCGAGTCGTCCAGCAGCTCCCAGAGCGCGACGATCAGCAGGTTGCCGAGCGAGTGGTCGTGCAGGTCGCCGTCGGAGCGGAACCGGTGCTGGACGACCTCGCTCCAGGTCCGGCCCCACTCGTCGTCGCCGCACAGGGCCGCCAGCGCCATCCGCAGGTCACCCGGCGGCAGCACGCCGAACTCGCCGCGCAGCCGGCCGCTGGACCCGCCGTCGTCGGCCACCGTGACGATCGCGGTCGGCCGGGTGGTGACCCGGCGCAGCGCCTGCAGGCTGGCGGCGAGGCCGTGGCCCCCGCCGAGGGCCACGACGGACGGCGACCCGTCGTACGGCACGAACGGACCGGTGTCGGAACGGCTCACTCGCGCCCCAGGTCACGGTGGACCACCGCGGTCTCGGTGCCGGCGGCCGTGAGCCGCCGGGCCAGCTCCTCGCTCATCGCGACCGACCGGTGCTTGCCACCGGTGCAGCCGACGGCGATCGTCGCGTACCGCTTGCCCTCCCGCCGGTAGCCGGCCCCGATGATCTCCAGCAGCCGCTCGTAGGTGTCCAGGAACTGGTCCGCGCCCTGCTGGGCCATCACGTACTCCCGCACCGGCGCGTCCCGCCCCGTCAGCGGCCGCAGCTCGGGCACCCAGTGCGGGTTCGGCAGGAAGCGGCAGTCGACCACGAGGTCGGCGTCGACCGGGAGGCCGTACTTGAAGCCGAACGACATCACCGTCGCGTGCAGGCCGGGCTCGTCGAGCTCGAACGCGGCGAACACCTTCGACCGCAGCTCGTTGACGTTGAGGTCGCTGGTGTCCAGCACGATGTCGGCCTCGGCGCGCAGGTCGCGCAGCATCTCGCGCTCCCGGGCGATGCCGTCGGAGAGCCGGCCGTCGCCCTGCAGCGGGTGCGGGCGGCGGACCGCCTCGTGCCGGCGGACCAGCGCGTCGTCGGAGGCCTCGAGGAACACGATGCGCGGGTCGCTGCCGAACTCCTTCAACGCGGCAAGCGCCGCGGTCAGGTCGGCGAAGAACGTCCGGCTCCGGACGTCGACCACGGCGGCCATCCGGGCCACGTCGCCGCGGGACCGGCCGGCGAGCTCGGCCAGCGTCGGCAGCAGGGCCGGGGGCAGGTTGTCGACGACGAACCAGCCGAGGTCCTCCAGCACGTTCGCCGCGGTGCTCCGGCCGGCGCCGGACATCCCGGTGATGATCGCCAGGTCCGGCAGGTGGGCTCCCTCGTCCGCGGCGTCCTCGATGTCCAGCGGTACGACGTCGGCGGGCCGCTCGTCCGGTCGGCTCTCGCTCACGGCGTCTCCTCGGTCACGGGTCGGTCGAGCGCCGACCCGTCGACGTCGTCGAGGATCTCACCCGTGGCGGTGTTGACGGCCGGTGCCGGGCGCCGCTCGGCCAGGGCGGCCACCACGGCCTGCGCGGTGGCCGGCCCGATCCCAGGCACCTCGGCCACCTCATCGACCCCGGCGGCGGCGAGCCGCTTCAGCGAGCCGAAGTGCTTGAGCAGCGCCTTGCGCCGGGTCTCGCCGAGCCCGGGGATGCCGTCGAGCGCGCTCTCGGTCATCGACCGCGAGCGTCGGTTGCGGTGCAGGGTGATGGCGAACCGGTGCGCCTCGTCGCGCACCCGCTGCAGCAGGTACAGACCCTCGCTGGTCCGCGGCAGCACCACGGGATGCGGGTCGTCGGGCAGCCAGACCTCCTCGAGCCGCTTGGCCAGCCCGCACAGCGCGACGTCGACGACGCCGAGCTCGTCGAGCGCCTTGCGGGCCGCCGCCACCTGCGGGGCACCGCCGTCGACCACGACGAGGTTCGGCGGGTAGGCGAACCGCTTCGGGCGGCCGGTCTCGGGGTCGATGCCCGACGGGACGTCGGCGTCGACCTCGCCGGTCTCGGCGCGCTCCTCGACGTACCGGCGGAACCGACGGCTGATCACCTCGTTGATCGAGGCGACGTCGCCCTGGCCGGCATGCCCCTTGATGATGAAGCGCCGGTACTCGCTCTTGCGGGCCAGGCCGTCCTCGAAGACCACCATCGAGGCCACCACGTCGCTCTCCTGCAGGTGGGACACGTCGTAGCACTCGATGCGCAGCGGCGCCTCGTCGAGCCCGAGCGCCTCCTGCAGCTCCTGCAGGGCAAGGCTGCGGCTGGTCAGATCACTGCCACGCCGCGTCTTGTGCAGCGCCAGGGACTGCCCGGCGTTGCGGGCCACGGTCTCCATCAGGGCCCGCTTGTCGCCGCGCTGCGGCACCCGCAGGTCGACGTTGCTCCCGCGCAGCGTGGTCAGCCAGGCCTGCACCGCCTCGGCGTCCGGCGGCATCGCCGGCACGAGCACCTCCCGCGGGACGGTGTCACCCCAGCCGGGCTCGCCGGGCTCGGTCGCCGACCCGCCGTACACCTGCTGCAGGAAGTGCTCGACGAGGTCGCCCGTGGTGAGGTCCTCGACCTTGTCGACGACCCAGCCGCGCTGCCCGCGGATCCGGCCGCCACGGACGTAGAACACCTGAACCGCGGCCTCGAGCGGGTCCTCGGCGAAGGCCACGACGTCGGCGTCGGTGCCGTCCCCGAGCACCACCGACTGCTTCTCCATCGCCCGCTCGAGGGCCTTGATGTCGTCGCGCAGCCGGGCCGCCCGCTCGTACTCCTGGTTGGCCGCCGCGACCTGCATGTCCTTCTCGAGCCGGCGCAGGTACGTCGTGGTCTGGCCGGCCATGAAGTCGCAGAAGTCCTCGACGATCTGCCGGTGCTCGTCGGCGCTGACCCGTCCGACGCACGGCGCCGCGCACTTGCCGATGTAGCCGAGCAGGCACGGCCGGCCCACCTGACCGGCCCGCTTGAAGACGCCCGCCGAGCAGGTCCGGGCCGGGAAGACGCGCAGCAGCAGGTCGAGGGTCTCCCGGATCGCCCAGGCGTGGGAGTAGGGGCCGAAGTAGCGGACCCCCTTCTTCTTCGGGCCGCGCATCACCTGCAGCCGCGGGAACTCCTCGTTCAGCGTCACGGCCAGGCTCGGGTAGCTCTTGTCGTCGCGGTACTTGACGTTGAACCGCGGGTCGAACTCCTTGATCCAGCTGTACTCCAGCTGCAGGGCCTCGACCTCGGTGCGGACCACGGTCCACTCCACCGCCGCAGCGCTCGTGACCATGGTCTGGGTCCGAGCGTGCAGGTTGGCGAGGTCCTGGAAGTACGACGAGAGCCGCGGGCGCAGGCTGCGGGCCTTGCCGACGTAGATGACCCGACCCCGCTCGTCGCGGAACCGGTAGACGCCGGGCGCCTCCGGGATGGACCCCGGCGCGGGACGGTACGACGCCGGGTCTGCCACCCGGCAAGCCTACGTCGGTACGGCGTGTCGCGCCGACCGGCGGCGACCCGTCCGTTGATCAGGTCACAGGGAATGCTCAAGGTCGTCGACGCACTCTCGAGGTGCCCTGCGGTCGCCGCACACCCGGCGGCTGCCCGCACGACGGGCATCTGAGCTGACCCGTCCCGGTCCCCCCTCGCGCTACCCCCCCGGTGCGAGGGCCGGGCGACCGGGACGGGTCCCAGGTTCACCAGGGACACCCGCACGCGACCGCTCCGACCCTCCGGCGACTCCCCGCTGCGGCATTCGGGTGACCGCGAAGCGTCCGGCGACGTGATCTCCAAGGTTTGCCTAGGGCGACCGTCGCAAGGTTCGCACAACATCGCCTGATGTCTGGGGTCGTCATGAGTCGAACCGTCCACGAACGCCAGCTGCACCACCCGCCGACGTGCGTCGGCACAGCCCGCGGGCCGGGGGGCCCCCGCGCCGGGTGCGGCCGGAGACCCACCCGACCGCGGCCTCTGTGTCAGATCGACAGCCACGCCACCCGACAGCTCTGCCGCACCGCATCGCCATGCGCAACGACCACTCCCGTGACCGAGCCGAGCCGCACCAGCGCGCCGGCGGTAAGGACCACACGATGAACATTCCCCGACCTCACGTCGATGGACGTGCGTTTCGCGGACACCGGAAGAGCGCCAAGAAGGCGCTCGCCGGTGTCTCGTCGTTGCTGCTGGCGGTGACGCTGCTGCCGATCGGGCTGCTCACACCGGCCCAGTCGGCGCAGATCTCCGTCGGCCAGGGCTTCAGCATCACGCCGACCGACCTGAAGTTCATCCTCGCGCAGATCAAGATCGCCGAGAACCACGTGGCGAACACCACCTCCGCGACCGGTCCCGTGCGGGGCGCTCGTCGGCACCGGCCCCAACCAGATCCCGAGCCCGCTCGTCTCCAAGGGCCTGCGCACCGTCGACGGCTCCTGCAACAACCTGCAGGCCGGCCAGGAGACCTTCGGTTCCGCGGACCAGGTCTTCCCCCGCATCGGCGGCAAGGACTTCCGTGACGCCGGGCCGTCGACCTTCGACGCGGACGGTCCCGGACCTCTGACCGTCGGCGACCCCACGTCCTACAAGCAGAAGCCCGCCGGCAACGTCGTCTTCGACACCGAGCCGCGCGTGATCAGCAACCTGATCGTCGACCAGACCGCGACCAACCCCGCCGCCATCGCCGCGGCCGGGAACGCGGTGCGCAGCCAGGGCGGCGACCCCGTCGTCCCGTGCGAGACGCCGCCGGTGCTCGACGCCAACGGCGACCCGGTTCCGTGCGTTCCCGCGCACGAGACGCTGTTCATCCCCAACGTCACCACCGACGTCGGGCTCTCCCCGCCCTACAACTCGCTGTTCACCATCTTCGGTCAGTTCTTCGACCACGGCGTGGACCAGACCGTCAAGGGCGGCGGCACGGTCTTCGTCCCGCTCAAGGACGACGACCCGCTGATCGCCGGTCCGGACCACGACATCACGACTACGGCCGACAACCTGCCTCCGCAGCTGCGGTTCATGGTGCTGACCCGCGGCAAGAACCAGCCCGGCGCCGGACGGCATCCTCGGCACCGACGGACGACGTCCAGGACGCGCTGAACACCGACTCGCCGTGGGTCGACCAGAGCCAGACCTACACCTCGCACTCGTCGCACCAGGTGTTCCTCCGCGAGTACGACAACGCCAGCGGCCGTGCCCGTCGCCACCGGCAAGCTGCTCGGCGGTCGCCTGAACGCCGCCGGCGCGCCCCGTCCTCGCCGGTCCCGGCGACGACCAGGGCATCTCGACCTGGGCGGCCGTCAAGGCCCAGGCCGCGCAGCGGCTGGGCCTGCTGCTGACCGACGCCGACGTGGAGAACATCCCGATGCTCGCCGCCGACCCGTACGGCAACTTCATCCCCGGGACCAACGGCTTCCCGCAGTACGTGCCGCAGTGCCTGACGCGTCGTCGGTACCGCCGACGACACCCTGCTCGAGGGCAACCCGGCGGCACCGGTGGCCGTCCCCGCGGACGTCGCTGCACTTCGAGACGCCGTTCCTCACCGACATCGCGCACAGCGCGGTGCCCAAGAAGGACGCCGGGCGGCGCGCTGTTCCCCGACACGGACGACGTCGCCGGCGAGAGCCTGGACACCACGGTCCCCGCCGGGTCGTACGACGACGAGCTGCTGGACTCGCACTTCGCGTGCGGTGACGGACGCTGCAACGAGAACATCGCGCTCAGCGCCGTGCACCAGATCTTCCACTCCGAGCACGACCGGCTGGTGGACGACATCACCAACACGCTGGACGCCCGCGAACGACGCCCTCGAGGCGGACTACCTGGCCACCGGCCCCGACACCTTCAGCTTCGGCGAGCGCCTCTTCCAGGCGGCCCGGTTCGTCACCGAGATGGAGTACCAGCACCTGGTGTTCGAGGAGTTCGCCCGCAAGGTGCAGCCGGCCATCAACCCGTTCGAGCCGTTCGCCTTCACCCAGACCGAGCTCAACCCGGCGGTCAAGGCGGAGTTCGCCCACGCGGTCTACCGCTTCGGCCACTCGATGCTCACCGACACGATCCCGCGCAGGAACGAGGACCTTCCTGGCCCCGACGGAGAATTCGGGACGTCGGACGACCAGCTCGGGTCGAGGAACGACGTCTCGCTGCTGGACGGCTTCCTCAACCCGCCGAAGTACACGCAGGGCCGGCGGGCCGGCCGGCACGCTGACGGCACGAGAGGCCGCCGGCAGCATCATCATGGGCCTGTCGGACGACACCGGTAACGAGCTCGACGAGTTCGTCACCGAGACGCTCCGGAACAACCTGCTCGGTCTGCCGCTGGACCTGCCGACGATCAACATGACGCGGGCCCGGTCCGAGGGCATCCCGCCGCTGAACGTCTTCCGGCGGCAGGTGTTCAACGCGACCAACGACGGCCAGATGACGCCGTACGTCAACTGGATCGACTTCGGGGAGCACCTCAAGCACCCCGAGTCGCTGATCAACTTCGTCGCCGCCTACGGCACGTTCCCGACCATCACTGAACGCGACCGGACACGTCGCCGCCAAGCGGGAGGCAGCACGGACGATCGTGAGCCCGGACCTACCCTGCCGGTGGACGTCGCACCGGCCGGCGCCGCGGACGTTCATGAACAGCATCGGCCCGCTGGGCCAACGACGGGCGTCAACTCGATCACGGGGTCTGGACAGCATCGACCTGTGGGTGGGCGGCCTCGCCGAGGTCACCAACGTGTTCGGTGGCCTGCTCGGCAGCACGTTCAACTACGTGTTCGAGAACCAGCTCACCGACCTGCAGAACGGTGACCGGCTGTACTACCTGGCCCGCACCCCGGGCATGAACCTGCGCACCCAGCTCGAGGGCAACTCGTTCGCCGAGCTGATCATGCGCAACACGAACGCCCACAGCCTCAAGGCCGACGCGTTCGCCACCGCCGACTGCAAGTTCGAGCTGAAGAACCTGAACGGCACTGCCGGCGGGCTTCACACGTCGACGGCAACACGCGTGGCGGACGACCCGCAGCACGCGAGTGCAACGAGTCGCTGCTGCTGCTCCGGCAGCCCGACGGCACCATCAAGTACCGCGCACGCAACACCGTCGACCCGTCCGGCATCAACGGCCAGAGCGTCTACAACGGCACCGCCGGCGACGACCGGATCTTCGGCGGCAACGACAGCGACACCTTCTGGGGTGGCGACAGCCCGGGACTGGATCGAGGGCGGTGACGGTGCCGACATCGCACTCGGCGGTGAAGGTCGACGACATCATCACCGACCTCAACGGTGACGACGTGCCGAAGGGCGGTCCCGGCAACGACGCCATCGACGCCGGTCCCGGCCTGGACATCGTCATGGGTGGCGAGGGCAAGGACTTCACCAACGGTGGAGCCAACGCCAACGAGACCTTCGGCGGCGACGGTGACGACTTCATCATGCTGGGCGAGAGCCTCGACGCCGCGTTCGGTGACAGCGGCGACGACTACGAGGAGGGCGGCGCCAGCCGGACCTCATGCAGGGCGACAGCGGCAACCTGTTCTTCCTGGACGACTCGCAGCGGCCCGGCTCCGACATCCTGATCGGGCAGGGCGGCGACGACGACTACGACATGGAGGGCGGCGACGACATCGGCGTCGGCGGCCCCGGCATCGAGAAGGTCGCCGGCGCCTCGGGCTACGACTGGGAGATCGGCATCGGCGACCCGCAGGCCCAGGACATGGACCTCGCGATCCCGCTCATCCCGCTGGACATCCTCCAGGTGGGCGTCCGGGACAAGTTCAACGAGGTCGAGTCGCTGTCCGGTGGGGACCTCAACGACACCCTCCGCGGTGACGACGTCGTCCCGAGCGCAGGTCGGTGGCGGCGGGTTCATCGGCTGCGACGCTCTGGACCAGCGGGGCCTGGACCGGATCAGCGGTCTCGACCCCTGGTGCCACCAGCTCGCGACCACGCCGTGGCCATCGCGTGTCCACCTCCCGTGACTTCTCGGTCCTGACCGACGGGCTCGCCCGCTCCTGAGCGGCCCGGTCTGGGGCGACGGGCAACATCCTGCTCGGTGGCGGCGGCAGCGACCTGATCGAGGGTCGCGGCGCCGACGACATCATCGACGGCGACAAGTACATGAACGTCCGGCTCAGTGTCCGGACCGCTGCAGGTGCCGAGATCGGGTCCGCCACCGCGAACAAGGTGGGGCAGAGCCCGATGACCAGCCAGCTGGTGGCGCCGACGGGTCAGGCACTCCCGGCCAACCTGGTCGGGAAGACCCTCCAGCAGGCCGTCTTCGCCGGCCTCGTCGACCCGGGCAACATCGTGGCCGTCCGCGAGATCAGCACCGGCACCGGTGGCACGGACACGGCGGTGTTCTCGGACGTGCGGGCCAACTACACGGTGACCTTCCGGGCCGACGGTGCAGTGATCGTCAACCACACCGGTGGTACGGCGGTCGACGGCATCGACACGCTCACCAACATCGAGCGGCTGCGCTTCTCGGACCAGACGATCTCGGTCGTCACCCCGGGAGCTCCCGTCATCGGGATCGCCGAGCCGCGCAACGCGTCGGCCCTGGTGCGCTGGACGGCTCCGGTCGGCAGCGCCGGTGGGATCACCAGCTTCAACGTCGAGGTGGTCAACGCCGGCACGGGCCTACGGGTTGGTGCACTGCGGACGGCCGGGCCGGCAGCGTCCCAGCTGCTCGTCACCGGTCTGGTCAACGGCACGTCGTACCAGTTCAGGGTGCAGGCGGTGAACACCAACGCGCCGGTTCCCGCAGGTCCGTTCTCGGCCCTGTCGAACGTCGTGACCCCGGCCGTTGTGGCCACCGCACCGACCGTGGCACCCGCCATCGGCCCAGCCCTCCCGGGCCTCGCGGCGGGCGGCGTGATCAACGCGACCGCGACCTGGGCCGGGGTGGCGGCCGCTGGCAACGGCGGTTCACCGATCACCGGCTACGAGGTGACGGCCACCAGGGTCGGTGTCGGCACCACGACGGTGCAGGTCGTCGGTCCCGCTGTCACGCCTCCTGACCATGACGCTGCCGGTGGCGAACGTGCAGTACACGTTCACGGTCAAGGCAGTCAACGTGATCGGGTCCGGCCCCGCGTCCAACCCGTCCAACGCCGTGATCGCGCGGTAGCCGTACCGGAGGCGCCGGCCCACCGGCCGGCGCCTCCGGGAGCCGAGCGCCAAGGCGAAACAGGGAGCCCATCACCTCCCTGTCCACGGATACGTGTCCGTGCTGACGAGCCTGATCCAGGAGCCACCTGGGTGACTGCAGTCGGGAACGCAGGTCTTTGGGGGGGGGAACCCCCGAGCCATATCCCGATGAGGGGGAACCAACGTGAAGCGTCCACCGTCCCTGCCGACCGGTCGCCAGCTCGCAGTCGGGCTGGTCACCGCGTGCGTGGCCTCCGCCGTCCTTGCCTTCCCGGCGCACGCCGCGGGCAGCAACTCCGTAGCCGCCGTCCAGCCGGTCATCAACATCGCCAACGCCGCCAGCGGCCTGGTCGTCAGCGGCACCGCCGCCGACGACGTCGAGCAGGTGAACGTGCAGGTCGTCGACCAGGACCTCGGCTCGTTCGAGGCCTTCAAGTCGCTGCCGGCACCCGCCGACGGGATCACCCAGGACTGGACGCTGAAGCTCAGCGAGGTGGAGGTCGGCAGCCTGGTCGACGGGCCGCTCGAGGTCCACGTCCAGTTCGTGGGCCAGTCGCCCAGCGTGTGCGTGCCGGCTGACTGTGAGACACCCGCCGCCACCGTCACCAAGGACGTCGTCGCTCCCGAGCTGGCTACCTTCCCGGACGACACGGACACCGATCGAGGCAGGGAACGTCCAGGCGGTGTCACCCGAGGCCACCATCCACTTCACGACGAGCACCAGCGGGCCCGCCGCGGTACCCACGACGGCCTCACCGGTCTGGCCTGGCAGCGGCGACCTCAGCGTGACCCAGTCTCAGCAGATCCGGCTGTTGGCGGTGGACGCCGCCGGCAACACGACCTCCGCGGTGCTGAACTACACGGTCATCCAGGACACGACGACGACGCTGACGCTCAACCCGGCGACGTCCCCGCAACCCGCCGGAACGGCCATCACCCTGACGGCGGCCGTGGCTCCGGCCGGAGCCACCGGCAACGTCGAGTTCTTCGACGGCGCCACCTCGCTCGGCGCAGCCTCAGCGGCCAAGACGAAGATCGTCACGCCGTCCACCGGCAGCCACTCGTACACGGCCAAGTTCCTGCCAGCCACGACCGCGTTCAACGCGTCGACCTCCGCTGCCAAGGCGATGACCATCTCGCCCCCGCCGGTGACGGCCGTCCCCACCACGACCACTTTCGACGGTGACTCCGTCGTCGCCGCAGGTGGAAGGCACCGCCCTGACCCTCACGGCAGGTGTCTCCCCCAGCGCAGCCGGCACGTTCGAGTTCTTCGACCAAGCGACCTCGCTCGGAGCGGCGTCGCCGTCGGCCACCAAGACGCTCAGCCCCGGCGTCGGCAGCCACTCGTACACGGTGCACTTCGCGCCGACTGACTCCACTGCGTTCGTCGGCTCGACCTCCACGGCGAAGGTCGTGGACATCACGGCCGAAACCACGACCAGCCTGACCGTGACCCCGTCGTCGCCGCAGGTGGAAGGCACCGCCCTGACCCTCACGGCAGGTGTCTCCCCCAGCGCAGCCGGCACGTTCGAGTTCTTCGACGGCGCGACCTCGCTCGGGGCGCGCTCGTCCTCGGCCACCAAGACGTACACCCCCGGCGTCGGCAGCCACTCGTACACGGTGCGGTTCACGCCGTCGAACCCGAGTGCCTTCAACGGCTCGACCTCGACGGCGAAGGTCGTGGTCATCACGGCCAAGCTGACCCGCCGGTCGTCACCCCGCCGGTCGTCGACCCCGCCGGTCGTCGTCCCGCCGGTCGTCACCCCGCCGGTCGTCACCCCGCCCGGCGCCGGAGCCACGGCGGTCACGATGAAGCTCGCCAAGGTCTCACCCAAGGCCGCCGAGTACGCGACCGTGAAGAACACCAGCACGGTGTCGGTGAGCCTGAAGGGCTGGAAGCTGGTGGACAAGGCGGGCCACGTCTTGAAGCTGCCGAGCTTCACGCTCAAGCCCGGCGCGACGGTGAAGGTCTACACCGGTAAGGGCACCAGTACCGCGACCAAGCTCTACCTCGGCAAGCAGCTCGACGTGTGGGGCGGCAAGCACGACACCGCGAAGCTCTTCAACGCGAAGGGTGTTCGGATGGCCTTGCTCCGCTACTAGCGTCACTCGCTCGTTCGGGTCGAGCGCCCTCCCTGTCCGCTGCAGGGAGGGCGTTCGGCTGCCTGCCTCACCGTTCGGCTGCCTGCCTCATTCGGCGCGCCTGTGCCGCCGGGATGATGACGACGAGCGCCGACGTCAGCGCGAGGATGCCGGCGGCGATGACGGTCTCGGCGACGACGCCCAGCCGGAAGCGCCGTACGTCACCCTCGGCGACGACGTCGTCGGAGCCGGCGACGACCTCGCGCTGCACCCAGCGACGCGCCAGGTTGCCGAGGGCGAGCAGGGCGACGACGGCCGCCAGCTTGACCATCAGAACCGTGCCGAACGTGGTGCCGGTCAGGGCGCCCAGCGAGCCCACCTCGCGCCAGGCCAGATAGCTGCCGGTCACCACCAGCGTGATCACGGCGGTGAAGGCCAGCCGGGAGAACCTCGGGAGCACGGCGACGACCTCGGCCTGCTCCTGCGTGCCCAGCCCAGCGAGGACGAGGACCAGCCCGCCCAGCCAGCCGGTCATGGCGAGCGTGTGCACGAGGTTGACCAGCACGGCGGCGGGCACGAAGGAGCCCGCCGACGAGTGCCCGACGAGCGGCCAGGTCAGGCAGAGCGCGAGCGTGCTCACCAGGCCGGCGCCCAGCAGCCAGCCGCGTCGGCGGGCGGCAGCGCGCGGCGCCGTGTTCAGCGCGGTGACCAGGACGGCGCCGAAGGCGATCACCAGGTACGACCGCAGCGCGTAGACCTGGTCGAACCGTTCGGAGTGTGAGTCCAGGGTCTCGGGCGCCGCCCACAGGGCGCTGATCGGCCGGCCGCTGGCCCAGACTCCTTGGAGCACCATGCCCCCCAGCGTCGCCACGCCGAGCAGCACCAGTCCGAGCACGGACAGGCGACGGATCCGCCGTACGGCGAGCCCGGCCGGCCACAGCGCGAGCGCCACGACCAGCAGCCCGGGGCCGAGCACCAGGCCCAGGTAGCCCGTCCACCGGAGCAGGCCGAGCAGCCGCCCTGCGTCGTCGTTCCGCCCGACCCCGGGCACCGTGCCGCGGACGGCACTCGGCGCGCCGATCGAGAACCGGAACGTTCCCGAGGCGGGATGGGTGTCCGCCGAGCTCACGTGCCAGCTGACCGTGTACGTGCCGCGGCCGAGCCCGGCCGGCAGGTCGACCCGGATCCGGTCGTGGTCGGCGCCTGCGGCCGATGCCGGGCCGGTGTCGACCCGGGCGAACCTGTCGTCGAACACCTCGACCGAGTTGTCCTCCACCTCGACCGGCTCGCCGAAGGAGAGGACCACCGACCGGGGCTGCGAGGGCAGGACGGCACCGGCAGGTGGCTGGCTGGACACGAGCTGGGCGTGCGCGGAGGCCGTGCCGGGCAGGCAGGCCAGCGAGGCCACGACGAGCAGGGCCACGGTCACGACCCGAGCGGCTCGACGGCGCACCGTCCGACCCGACGAGGTCCCCGCCGCACCCATGCGCGGATTCTACGGCCGTACGGCGGCCGCCGGCCGTGGTCGACGACGTCGAGGTCATGGGTCCCACCGCAACCTCGACGCCACGGATCCCACAAGAGTTACCCAAGGTCCGACCCGCACGATCAGCGAATGGCCCTCGAGCGCTCTGCTGCCGCCGGGCTGAACCGCGTCGTGATGGTCTCGCTGCTGGTCTTCGCCGCGACGGCCCTCGGCGGCTGGCGGGTCGCCGCCATGACGGCACCGAAGCCCGACCCGATGACGCTGCAGATGGGCGGCGCGACCTTCACCGTGACGCACGTCGAGCAGGTGGCCGGTCTGACCGATGCCGACCTGGGCGGAATGTCACACGGTGTCCAGAGCCTGGTCACCAACGACAAGGCCCTGGTGCGCGTCACCCTCACGGTCGCGGCCGGTGACTCCGGTACCAGCTACGACGCCCGCGGGCTGCAGGTCTTCGGCGCTCGGTCGGGCGCTGCCGTCATGCCGTCGGGCGGCTCGCTGGGCCACGGGCGGCTCGTCGCCCACGCGCGCATCGAGGGAACGCTGTCCTTCGTGGTGCCGCGCAAGGGCCAGCAGCTCACGCTGCGCGCGCCGACCGGCGCCGCCCAGGTTCCGTTGCTGGAGGTCGACCAGGCACCCGGTGGCGCGCCAGGAAGCCACAACCACTCCCTCCCAGGTCCCCTGCACGGCGGGACCTCCCCTCCGAGCCAGACCTGAAGCGGGCGAGCCACGTGACGAACGTTCGACACCCAGTCCCCCCGAGCCGGCACATCGGCGGTGAGCTGCTGGTCGCCGAGCTGCTGTGCCTGGCCGGGTCCCTCTGGCTGGCCTGGCTGCAGCTGGCCGACGCCGGCCGCCCGGCCAGCGCGGCCCTGGTGCTCAGCCTGGGGCTGACCATCAACGTCTTCGCCCTCCCGCTGGCGGTGGTCGCCGTCCCGGTCACGCTGTGGCTCGGCCGGAGCAAGGACTCCCCGGCCGTCATGGTGGCCCTCGCCTGCGCCCCCGTCGCGGCCGCCTCGATCGCGGTCGGCGAGCAGCTGCACGGCGCCCTGGCGAACCGCCCGACCACAGGGCTGCCCGTCTTCAACCTCGTCGACGACTTCCTCACGCTGCTCGTCGTCGTGCTGCCCGCGACATTCGTCGTGCTCGCCGTGCGCGGCGCGCACGGCCGGCCGCCACGCCCGACCAGCCGCCGGGTCGCCGTCGTGCTCGCCGCCGCACTGGCCACCGTCGTGGGCACGTCCCTGGTCCCGACCGCCGCGGTCGGCGCGCCGTCCCCCACCGCCGCCAGCTGCCTCGGCGGCGGCGCGGTGACGAAGACCTTCGACATCACGGCACGGGACGTCGACATCCCGATCAACCGCTTCGGTGACCATGACCCGAACGGCAAGATGTACGTGCTCACGAGCATGCTCGCCGCGGTCGACGCGGAGGAAGCCTCGCAGCAGGTCTCGGTTGGCCTGCGCGACGACCCGATCCAGGCCCTGGTGATCCGAGCCAACGAGGGCGACTGCGTCGAGATCACGTACACCAACGACGCCACCGGCGGTGACTTCGGCCTGCACATCGACGGCCTGGAGTTCACCGTGTCCTCGTCCGGAGACTCGGTCGGCGCCAACGCGTCCTCCGCGGTGCCGACCGGCGGCACCGCGACGTACCGGTTCGCCATCCCCGACGACAAGCGGATGGAGGGCGGCCACTACATCCACCCCGGCCCCGGCTACCGCTCGGCGGTCAGCCACGGGCTCTTCGGTGGCCTGATGGTGGAGCCGCCCGGCTCGACGTACTGGAACGCCAGCCACCCCGGCCAGCCGCTCGAGTCCGGCTGGGAGGCCATCATCAAGCCGGCCGGTGTCGACGTGCCGTGCGACAAGATGAGCAAGGACCCGTCCTGCGGGTTCCGTGAGGCGGCGTTGCTGCACCACGAGATCGGCAACGACAACGAGCTGCTCAAGGACAAGAACGGCCTGGACACCGTGCTGGTGGACAAGACCACCGGCAGCTACCGCCCGGGCGGGTTCGCCCTGAACTACCGCTCCGAGCCGTTCCGGAACCGGCTGCTGGCCTTCCCCCGCGAGAAGTCCCACGCCTACAGCTCGTACACGTTCGGCGAGCCGGCGACGCCGATCATGCGGGGCTACCTCGCCGACCCGACGAAGATCCGGATCATGCACGTAGGGACCGAGAAGTTCCACGTCTTCCATCTGCACGGCGGAGGCGACCGGTGGCGGTTCAACCCGGTCGCGGACCCGACGTACAACTACGCCGACACCGGTCTCGCGAAGGACCCCACCACCACGCTGTCACCGTCGCAGCGACTCGACTCGCAGTCGATCGGCCCAGGCGAGTCCTACGACCTGGAGATCGAGGGTGGCGCTGGCGGCGTCCAGCAGTCGGTCGGCGACTTCCTCTTCCACTGCCACATCGCCAAGCACTACGTCTCCGGCATGTGGGGGGTGTGGCGGGTCTACGACACCAGGCAACCGGACCTCGTGCCGATAGGCGACCGTCCCGCACCACCGACCGCCGTCGACTCCCGCGGGCTGATCGGCAAGAACATCAACGGCACCACGCTGACCAAGGCGAACCTGGACTCCTGGATCCGGCAGCAGCTGCCACCGTCCGGCATCCCGCGCAACGACCAGGATGCGACGGTGTGGAACTGGAAGGTCGCCGGCACCCAGGCCGCGCCGCTCTACCTCGGTGCGCCGGCCGACCCGACCGTCTTCCCCGACTCGCTGCAGGCCGTACCGGGGCAGCCGAACCTGCTGCCGGTGGATGCCGGGCACGTGGTGGAGAACCGCCCGACGATCCTGTTCAACCCGCTCAACGGCAGACCGGCCTACCCGCTGCTGCGCACCCAGATCGGGAAGAGACCCCCGTTCACCGGCGCGGGGCACACCGGCAGCCCCTACCTCGGCGACACCGCCGACAAGGCGAAGGCCGGCTCGACCGACCCGTGGGCGAAGCGCACCGACGGCTTGTGCCCGAGCGGGCGGAACGTTCGGAAGTACAACGTGGTGGCGATCGGGAAGGAGATCCGGCGGACGCCGTCGTTCGTCGACCCCGAGGGGAAGATCTTCGTCCTGGCCCACGACAAGAAGGCTGCCTACGCCGCCGCCGGCGGGTACGCCGACCCGCTGGCCATCCGCGCCAACCAGGGCGACTGCGTGGCCATCACCCTCACCAACGAGATCCCGGACGCCTCGGCGTTCGACGGCGTCTCGAAGACGAGCATGCACATCCACCACGTCCAGTTCGACGTCCAGGGCTCCGACGGGGTGAGCGTCGGGTTTGCCTACGAGCACTCGGTCAAGCCCTACCAGAACCTGGACCCCACCCTCACCGCGCCGGCCCGCCGGGGCGACATCGTGCTGCACCTGTCGAGCGTCTCGTCGTTCCAGGGGACCGACGCCAACGGCAAGCCGACACGACCATGGCTGGCCGTCGGCGAAGGGCTCGAGTCGATCGACATCAGACAGGTCGCCTCGGTCGACGCCCGGAACAACACCGTCACGTTGACGGCCGGGCTGACGTCGGCGCACAGCACGGGTGAGTTCGCCGGCACCGAGTTCATCCAGTACCGCTGGTACCCCGACGTGGTGCTGGACAACATCTTCTGGCACGACCACGTCGACGGCATCCACGGCTGGGGCCACGGGTTGGTCGGCCAGCTGATCGTCGAACCGTACGGCTCGACGTACCACGACCCGGTCACCGGCGAGCAGGTCGACTCCGGGACCCTCGTCGACATCCACACGAACAGACCGCTCTCGCCGGGTCTGGTCACCGGTAGCTTCCGCGAGCTCGCGCTGTGGACCATCAACGACAACGACCGGGCCGACTACTCGACCCTGAACCTCAAGGCCGAGCCGTTGGCGACCCGGCTGGACAAGGCCAACCAGTTCAGCTCCTGGACGTACGGCGACCCCGTGACACCGATGCCGCGGCTGTACCCGAACGACCCGCTCGTGGTCCGCAGCATCAGCGTCTCCCCGACGGTCGACACCTTGCACATGCAGGGCGGGAGAACTCTGCTCGAACCCCGGTACACCCACACCTCCCCGACCGGCGTGGAAGCTCCGGCAGGCAGCATCATCGACACCGTCCACGCGTTGATCAGCGAGAAGTACACGCTGATCTTCAACGGCGACGCCGCCGACATGCGGATGCGCCCCGGGGACTACCTCTACGGCAACGGCAACGAGCTGCGGACCCAGCAGGGCGCGTGGGGTCTGGTGCGGATCCTGCCCGGCAGGGTCAGCGACCTCAAGCCGCTGCCGGACGTCTCGACGCCCACCGAGCCCTACCAGCTGCCCACCCCGACCGGCGGCCCGGCACCGGCCGCGGACTCACCGGGCAACCCGTGCCCGCCCGGCGCGCCGACCCGGCGGTTCGACCTCACCGCGATGGACCGGTCCGGCACGTTCAACGGCGCCCGCACGGCGTACGTCCGGACCTCGGACGTCGCGGCGATCAAGGCGCGCACCAAGGCGATGGAGCCGCTGGTCCTCCATGTGGTTGCGGGCGAGTGCGTCACCGTCAACCTGACGAACGCGCTGGTCGCCCCCGTCGGCTTCGCGGTCGGCAAGGTGGACCGAGCGGCCGGCTCCGGCGGCGTGAACGTCGGGTTCTCCTCCGACCAGAACGTCGCACCCGGCGCCACCCGGCCCTACGTCTACTACGTGCCCAACGACCGCATCGGCACGGCCACGATCGCCGACCTGGCCAGCAGCACCACGCTGAAGAACGGCCTCTACGGCGCCATGGTCGTGGCGCCGAAGTCGGAGCTCGCCGGCCAGCGCACCGATTTCTCGGACCCGGTGACCGGCGCAGCACGTGACATCGGCGCCCAGGTGCTCGTGCACGTGCCCGGCGCCAGCCGACCGGACTACCGCGACTTCACGGTCGTCATCGCCGACGACGACCCGCAGATCGGCCAGGACTTCATGCCCTACCCGACCAACGCGAACGTCGGCGACTCGCTCATCAACTACCAGGCCGCACCGGCCGGTGACGGCCCCGCCGCGTTCCGGGACCCGGGCAAGGTCCCGTGGCTCACCGGGTACGCCGGTGACCCCACCACGGTCCACGTGATGATGGCGCCCGGCAGCGAGAGCGCGCACGTCTTCAGCCTCGGTGGTCTGCGGTGGAGCGAGGACCGGCACACCGACGACGCCAACACGGTGTCCGCCCAGGGCATGGCCACCTGGGAGACGCTCGACGCCGACATCGTCGGCGGCGCAGGCGGCACCCAGCAGGTGCCGGGTGACTACTTCTACGGCGACCTCCGCCGGCCGTTCACGGCCGTCGGGCTGTGGGGCCTGCAGCGCGTGCTACCGGTGGACAGCGCCGTCTGTCCGATCCTGCGGGTCGACGGCAGCGCCTGCTGATGGGTCATCGGGGTGGCGCCGCGGCGACGGCGCCACCCCACCGGTCTAGCCCTTTCGGGTCATGCGTCCGTCAGACTTTGGTAACACCTGCTCCTCACCTGAGGGTTCAGGTATCCCCCTCCAGCCGGGAGACTCTCCGTTGGGGAGGTCCGGTACCGCCGGGCTTCAGGGGGAAGGGTGGGGGCACCTATGCGTATCAACATTCTCGGGGAGACCGAGGTCGTCCGCGACCGCGGCACACTTCGGCTCCGCGACTTCGGCGGGGTCAAGACGCGACGGATCCTCGAGATCCTCGTGCTGCACCGCGGGCAGTCGGTGGCCAAGGACCAGCTCGCCGAGCTGCTCTGGGAGGGAAGACCACCGGCCGACCACATCGCCACGCTCGAGAGCTATGTGTCGGTCCTTCGGTCCCGGCTCGAGCCGGGCGTCGGGCGGGGCAAGTCGGTCATCGTCACCGGCAACGGCGCCTACGCCCTGGACTGCTCACGGGTCAGCGTCGACCTCGACGAGTTCGACGAGCTGCTGCACGCGAGCACCGGCCAGCCGGTCCGCGAGGCCCGCCGGTCGTTGCTGGCCGCCTTGGACCTCGCGCGCGGCCCGGTGCTCTCCCACGAGCCGTACGTGGGATGGGCCACCGGCACTCGCGACTTCTACGCGTCCCGCGTGGTCGAGGCCACTCTGAAGGCTGCCGAGCTCGACCTCGAGCTGTCCGACCACGCGCATGCCGCAGGGCTCGCGGAGCGGGCCACCCGGCTCGACCCGCTGTCCGAAGGCGCCTGCCAGCTCGCCATGCGCGCACACTGGAGCTCGGGCCGGACGACCGACGCGCTGCGCTGCTACGAGGGCTTCCGGCGCGCGCTGCGGACCGAGCTGGGGATCGACCCGACCGAGACCACCCGCTCGCTGTTCGCCGCGATCCTCGCGACCGACGCACCCACCCCGAGCACCGGCCTCGACGCGGCGCCCGAGCTGAGTGCGCTGGTGGAGGCAGTCGTCGAGCTGTACCAGCGCTCCCGGACCGCCGTGGGCACGGCCACGAGCCGCGCCGGCTCGCTCGTCCTGGCCGACGCGGCCGGTCCGCGCGAGCAGACCGTGCGCGTCGGCGACTCCGCGGAACGGCTGCTGCGGGACCTCCTGTCACACGCCCGGCTCGGAGCCCGCGAGCTGGCCACCGCGGGGTGAAGCCGACTCGGTCGACGGCCGCGCGGGCACGTCGGATGCCGCTCGGCAGGGGATTTGTCCGCGTTGGGTACCAGTCCGGTAGGTAGATCGGACTATTGCCGCGCTGCACGAGGAACGGGCACATTAGGTCGGGGCGACTTACCGTCACGACACGTGACACCCCGGGGGGGGACATGGCAGCTGTGCAATCGGAGGATCGACGCGTTCCAGTCGCGTCGGTGCTGACCCGCGTCCTGATCGTGGACGACCACCGCACCTTCGCCGACCTGCTGGCGTTCTCGTTGGACGCCGAGGACGACTTCCAGTGCGTGGGCCGGGCCTCGACCGTCGCCGACGCGATGCAGCTCACCGACGAGCTGCTGCCCGACGTGGTGATGATGGACATCGGGCTGCCCGACGGCAACGGCATCGCGGCCACCGCAGAGATCCTGCGCCGTCACCCGGAGGTCCGGGTGCTGATCCTCACCGCCTTCGTCGACCAGACGATGTTCGCCCGGGCAGCGCAAGCCGGCGCCAGCGCCTTCCTGGTGAAGGACGGCGGGCTGGACGAGGTGCTCTCGGCCCTGCGGGGCGCGCGAGCGGGCACGGTCATCGTCAACAGCGAGCTGCTGTCCTCGCTCGCGGTGCCGGCACCCAGCTCTCGCGGCGCCGAGCCGATGGCCAGGACCCTCACCGCCCGGGAGCTCGACGTGCTGCGGCTGCTCGCTGAGGGCGAGGACGTCCGCCGGATCGCCAAGGCACTCGGCATCACCGTGAGCACCTGTCGCAGCCAGGTGAAGAGCCTGCGCGAGAAGCTGGGTGCGCACACCCAGCTCGAAGCCGTGGTGAAGGCCACCCGGGCCGGGCTCCTCGAGGAGACCCTGCCGACCTCACCGGTGCCGGCGCCGAGGATCCCGCCGCACGTCGCAGAGGCGAGCGCGGCGCTCCGCGCCCACTAGTCCGGCTGCCCGGTACCCGATGACCATGCTCGCGAGGCGGCCGGCCGTCGTGACCCTCGGCGGCCTTCCGCACCGCGCCCGAGCGGCCGCCCGTCGGTTGGCACCGTGGCGCGACGGGCCGGATGGCCGGACGGTCACGGTTCCGGGGATCGTCCTGGGCTGGCTGCTGGTCGCCATGCTGGTGCTGGGCCTGGCCGCGCTGACCGCGCAGCTGTTGGGGCCGAGGATCGCCGACGAGGAGTCGGTGGAGCACGCCGAGGCGATGACCTCGGCATTCGCCGAGCGCGCCGTCGCCCCTCTGCTCACCGCCGACCTCGCCGCAGGCGACCCCGCGGCGGCCCGGGCCGTCGACGGCGTCGTGCTCCCTCGGGTCCGCGAGGGAAGCATGGACTTCGTCCGGGTCCGCGACCGCCACGGCACCATCGTGTACGCCGACGAGCCCCGCCTGGTGGGGAAGCAGCTGCCCCTCGTCGGGCACCTCGACCAACAGACGCTGCTCTCCGGCAGCAGCCACGCCGAGCGGTCACACCTACCCGCCGAGGACGCCTTCTTCGGCGACGACCTCAACGCCGAGCTGGTGCTGGTGCACGCCGGGCTGCGCGGCGCCGACGGACGGCGGTACCTGTTCGAGTCCTTCGTCGCCAGCCCCCGGTTCGAGAACAGCCAGCGCGGCCTCATCGTGAAGCTGGCCGTGCTGATGGTCGTCCTCATCGGCGCCTTGCTCTACCTCCCGCTGGCGATGTACCTGACCCGACGGCTGAAGCGGTCGAACGCGGTCCGGACCAGCCTGGTGCACCGGGCCCGGAGTGCGTCGCTGACCGAACGACGCAAGCTGGCCCAGGCCCTGCACGACGACGTGGTCCAGGACCTCGCCGGCTTGGGCTACGCGTTGTCGGCCTCGGTGGCCCATCCACCGGCCAACCCGAACCCCAGGACGCAGCACGTGCTCAGCACGGCCGATGCCATCGTGCACCACAGCATCCACCGGCTGCGTGAGATCCTCGCCGACATCTACCCGCTGCACGCCGAGCAGGCGGACTTCGCTCGCGCCGTCGACGAGCTGGCGGAGCCGCTGCGCACCCAGGGGGTCTCCGTCGCGGTGACGGTGACGGGCGCAGACCAGCTGGCTGCTCAGACGAAGACCATGGTGTACCGGATCACCCGCGAGCTGTTGCGCAACGTCGAGCACCACGCGCAGGCGCGGCACACCACGGTGGAGATCGGCCGCGGGGCGGCGAGCACGACCGTCAGCATCGCCGACGACGGCGTCGGCTTCGACACCGTCCTCGGCATGTCACCGACCGGGCACGTCGGACTGGTCATCCTGATGGACGCCGTGCGCGATCAAGGTGGGACCTTCACGGTGACATCGGCCCCCGGCAGCGGCTGCCAGGTCGCCGTGACCCTGCCGGACGCCCCGGAGCCGGCTCCCGCACCAGCCCAGGCCTGAGGGCGACGGTCAGGCCTGCACGATCTGGTCGCCGTCGACCGTGACGGCGATGGCGTCGAGCGGCCGGGTGGCCGGCCCGTTCTCGACCGAGCCGTCGGCGGCGCTGTACGTCGAGCCGTGGCAGAAGCAGGTGATCACGCCGTCCTTGACCGCGCCCACGGTGCAGTTCTGGTGCGTGCAGATCGCGGTGAAGGCCTTGAACGTGCCGGCAGCGGGCTGCGTGACGACGATCTTCGGTCCGTCCAGGATGACCCCACCGTTCACCGGCACCTTCGCGGTGGCCACGAGAGCCGCGCCCGCGGACGACGCCGGGGCCGGGTCCGACGAGGCGCCGCCAGCCCCGGACGACGAGCCGTCGGAGGCCGACCCGCTGCTTCCGCCGCCACCGCAGGCTGCCACGAGGGCTCCCCCGGCCCCGGTGACTGCGGCGATGGCCAGCACGCGCCGGCGGGTCGGGGCCGGGGCCGTGCTGGGCGCCGGCAGCGGGTCTGCTGTGGTCTCGTCCATGCGGGGAGAACGCCGCGACCGGCGAAGTGGTTCATGGTCGGCCGACGCATCTCGACCCCTGGACGCCGGTCGTCAGAGCGGCTGCGGCCCCGGCGGCTCGATCAGGCCGTCCCGGATCGCGATCGAGAGCGCCTCGAGCTTGGAGTGGGCGTCCAGCTTCGACAGCACGCTCTGCACGTGGTTGCGCACCGTGTTCACCGAGATGAACAGCCGCTTCGCGATGGCCCCGTTCGTCAACCCCTCGGCGATCAGCCGGAGGATCTCCTGCTCCCGGGCGGTCAGCTCGTGCGGAGCGCGCTCGTGCTGGTGGTGCAGCCGGCTGAGCAGCCTGGCCAGCAGGTCGGAGCTGACCATGATCTCGCCGGCGGCGGCGGTGCGCACCGCCGCGACCAGCTCGTTCAGCGGGCTGGTCTTGAGGATGAACCCTGCACAGCCCGCCTCGGTGGCCCTGACGAGCATGGAGTCCTCGGCCGCCGCTGTCAGGATGACGATCTTTGCGGTCGGCCGCAGCGCCTTGAGCTCGGTGATCGCGTCGACGCCGAGGCCGTCCGGAAGGATGTGGTCGAGCAGCACGACGTCGGGTTCCGCGCTGACGATCATGCGCCGGGCCTCGGCCAGGGTGGCCGCGGTGGCGACCACGGACAGGTCCTCCTCGGCGGAGAGTGCCAGCCGGAGGCTCTCGGCGAACATGTCGTGGTCGTCGACGATCAGCAGCCGCACCGTCGTCGGCCCGTCGGCGCTCGCCGGGTCGGGCGGACCGTGCGTCGTCACCGTGGAACCCCCGTACCTCGGTCGGATCGTGCGAAGCAGGTCCTACCTTGGCACGCTGCGGCAACGGGCGGCCGACGAACCGCGATAGTGCATCCGCACCAGGGCCTGGACGGCCGCGGAGATGGCCCGCGGATGCGTGGCGCTAGTGCATCGGTATCTCGCGCCGGGGGGCGCCGACCGGCATGCTGGGGACACACCGTGCCGTGACCCCCGTCGACGTGACCGGCCCTGCCGTCATGTCACCGGCACGGTCCCGGTTGGGGCCGTTCCCCCGTGCGGTCCCAACCGGGTCCGGGTGACCGCGCAGCGGCCCGACCGATGTCCCCCATCCGGTCGGCCGCTGCGGTGTCCGAGGCGCGTCACCCGGCCCGGCGCGAGCGAGCAGCCGCCACCGACTTCGTGGCCACCGACTTCGTGGCCACCGACTTCGTTCGCTCGCCGACGTCTTCGCCGCCGACTTCTTCGCCACCCGCTTGGTGCTGCCGGCCGACCGGCTGGCCGCCCGTCGCGGCGCGGCCGCGTGGTCCTGCAGCGCCGGAGCCAGGAACACGCCGGTGTGGCTGCCGGGCGCGACCGCCACCTCCTCCGGGGTGCCCTCGGCGACCACGGTGCCGCCGCCCGAGCCGCCTTCGGGGCCCATGTCCACGATCCAGTCCGCGGTCTTGATGACGTCGAGGTTGTGCTCGATCACGATGACCGTGTTGCCCTTGTCGGTCAGCCCCTGCAGGACGCCCAACAGCTTGGAGATGTCCTCGAAGTGCAGCCCGGTGGTCGGCTCGTCGAGCACGTAGACCGTGCGACCGGTCGACCTCTTCTGCAGCTCGGACGCCAGCTTGACCCGCTGGGCCTCGCCGCCGGAGAGCGTCGGCGCCGGCTGGCCGAGCCGCACGTAGCCCAGGCCGACGTCGACCAGCGTGCTCAGGTGCCGCGAGATCGCGGGCACCGCCGAGAAGAACTCCGACGCCTCCTCGATCGGCATGTCGAGCACCTCGGCGATCGTCTTGCCCTTGAAGTGCACCTCGAGCGTCTCCCGGTTGTACCGGGCGCCGTGGCACACCTCGCACGGCACGTAGACGTCCGGCAGGAAGTTCATCTCGATCTTGATCGTGCCGTCGCCGGAGCAGGCCTCGCAGCGGCCGCCCTTGACGTTGAAGGAGAACCGGCCGGGCAGGTATCCACGGACCTTCGCCTCGGTCGTCTCCGCGAACAGCCGACGCATGTGGTCGAACACGCCGGTGTAGGTGGCCGGGTTGGACCTCGGGGTCCGGCCGATCGGGCTCTGGTCGACGTGCACCACCTTGTCGACGTGCTCGAGCCCCTTGATGGTCTTGTGCCGCCCCGGCACGGTGCGGGCGCCGTGCAGCTTCTGCGCCAGCGAGGTGTAGAGGATGTCGTTGACCAGCGTGGACTTGCCGGACCCGCTGACCCCGGTCACCGCCACGAAGCAGCCGAGCGGGAACGACACGTCGATGGACTGCAGGTTGTGCTCGCGGGCGCCCACGACGGTCAGCTCGCGCCCCTTGGTGCGGGGGCGGCGCAGGACGGGGGTCGGGATCGACGTACGCCGGGACAGGTAGGCGCCGGTCAGCGAGTCGGGGCTCTCGAGCAGGTCCTGCACCGGCCCGGACACCACCACCTGGCCGCCGTGCTCCCCCGCGCCCGGCCCGATGTCGACCACCCAGTCCGCCGAGCGGATGGTGTCCTCGTCGTGCTCGACGACGATGAGGGTGTTGCCGAGGTCGCGCAGCCGGGTGAGCGTCTCGATGAGCCGGCGGTTGTCGCGCTGGTGCAGGCCGATCGACGGCTCGTCGAGGACGTACAGGACGCCGACGAGGCCGGCCCCGATCTGGGTCGCCAGCCGGATGCGCTGGGCCTCGCCGCCGGAGAGGGTGCCGGACGGCCGCTCGAGGGAGAGGTAGTCGAGGCCGACGTCGAGCAGGAAGCCGAGCCGGGCGTGGATCTCCTTGACGACCCGCTCGGCGATCTGCCGCTCACGGTCGGTGAGCTCGACGTCGCGCAGGAACGCGTCGCACTCCCGGATGGGCAACCGGCAGACGTCGGCGATCGACCGGCCGCCGAGCAGCACCGCGAGCGACTCGGGCTTGAGCCGGGAGCCCTGGCAGACGGGGCACGGCACCTCCCGCATGTAGCCCTCGTAGCGGTCGCGGCTCCAGTCGGACTCGGTCTCCTTGTGCCGGCGCTGGACGAACGGGATCGCGCCCTCGAAGCCGGTGTGGTAGCTGCGCATCCGGCCGTACCGGTTCCGGTACTTGACGTGCACCTGGTAGTCGAGGCCGTTCAGGACGGCGGTCTTGGCGCGGGCCGGGAGCTTGCGCCACGGGGTGGCCATGCTGATGCTGAGGTCCTCGGCGAGCGCCTCGAGCAGCCGCTGGAAGTACTCGCTGGAGGACGCGCCGGCCGCCCACGGTGCGACCGCACCGTCGGCGAGGGACTTCTCGTCGTCCGGGACGATGAGCTCCGGGTCGACCTCGAGCCGGGTGCCCAGGCCGGTGCACTCCGGGCACGCGCCGAAGGGCGAGTTGAACGAGAACGACCGGGGCTCGAGCTCGTCCATCGACAGCGGGTGGTCGTTGGGGCAGGCGAGCTTCTCGGAGAACCGGCGCTCGCGGTCCTTGGCCTTCTCGGGCAGGTCGACCAGGTCGAGCAGCAGCAGGCCGCCGGCCAGCCCGAGGGCGGTCTCGACGGAGTCGGTCAGCCGGCGCTTGGCGGACGGCTTGACCGCGAGCCGGTCGACCACGACGTCGATCGAGTGCTTGTACTTCTTGTCCAGCTTCGGCGGCTCGGCCAGCGACACGGTGGCGCCGTCGACCCTCGCCCGGCTGTAGCCCTTGGTCTGCAGCTCGCGGAACAGCTCGGCGAACTCGCCCTTGCGGCCGCGGACGACCGGTGCGAGCACCTGGAACCGGGTGCCCTCCGGCATCTCGAGGACCCGGTCGACGATCTGCTGCGGCGTCTGCCGGCTGATCGGCTCGCCGCAGACGGGACAGTGCGGCCGACCGGCTCGCGCGAACAGCAGGCGCAGGTAGTCGTAGACCTCGGTGATGGTGCCGACCGTGGACCGGGGGTTGCGGCTGGTGGACTTCTGGTCGATCGAGACCGCCGGCGAGAGGCCCTCGATGAAGTCGACGTCCGGCTTGTCCATCTGGCCGAGGAACTGGCGGGCGTAGGCCGACAGCGACTCGACGTACCGGCGCTGGCCCTCGGCGAAGATCGTGTCGAAGGCGAGGCTCGACTTCCCGGAGCCGGACAGGCCGGTGAACACGATCAGGGCGTCACGGGGCAGGTCGAGCGAGACGTCCTTGAGGTTGTGCTCGCGCGCACCTCGGACGATCAGACGGTCCACAGAGATCCTTCACCGGTGGTCGAACGGGGTCGGGGGACGTTCAGGGTCCATGCTAGGTGGCCGGTCGGACACGTCCGAACGCCCGAGTAGGGTCGCGCCCGTGACCAGCGACGATGCCCTCACTGCCGCCCTGGACGAGATGGCCGCCTCGACCGACCGCGTGCTCGCGACCGTCGACCGGTTCGACGACAACGACGTGCGCCAGCCGTCGCTGCTGCCCGGCTGGACCCGCGGGCACGTGCTGACCCACCTGGCCCGCAGCGCCGACGGCATGGTCAACCTCGTGCAGGCCGCGCGCACCGGCGACGGGCAGGTGATGTACCCCGGCGGCAGGGAAGGCCGGGCCGCCGACATCGAGGCCGGGGCCGGGCGGCACCTGGGCGACCTTCGGCTGGACCTCGCGGAGGCGGCCGAGCGGCTGCTGTCGGCCTTCGCCGACGACCTTCCCCCCGAGGCGAGGGACCGGGAGGTGACCATGTCGTCCGGGCGCCACGGCCTACGGCTGGGAGATCCCGCTGCTGCGCACCCGCGAGGTCGAGATCCACCACGTCGACCTGGCCGCGGGCTACACACCGGCCGACTGGACGGCGGAGTTCGCCGCCCGCACGCTCGACCAGCTCGCGCCGTTCTTCCGGGGCGCCCGGGACTGCCCGGTCGCTACGCTCGTGGCGTCGGACTCCGACGGCCGATGGGAGGTCGCGGCGGACGGCCCGGAGCTCGCCGGACCCGCTCGCGAGCTGGCGGCCTGGCTGGTGGGGCGGTCGGCGGGCCGGGGCTGCGGGTCACGGGGCCGGTGAGGTTCCGCCCGCTCCTCGGTGGGCCTGAGGTCCAGGTCTCCGTCGTCGGTCGGTCCGGCCGCTGGGACGCCGTCGGCTGCCGCGCCGCCGCCGTCGGCCGTCTCCCCGTCGACCGTGCCGTCGTCGGCCGCGGGCTGCTGGACGAGCTGACGACGCAGCCGGAAGTAGCGCATCCGCCGATCGAAGTCGTGCGCCCGGCGGGACTGGTCGTTCATCGCGCGCAGGAAGCGGCCGTGGTCGGCCTCCTCGCCGTCGGTCTCCGCCACGGCGTCTCCCGACCGTCGCCCACCCCTGGGCTCTGCACAGTAGCGATCCGGGGCGGTCGTTACGATGGCCCGATGGGATGATCTTCCCGACGACTGAGGCGGAGGACGGCCATGGACTACACCGGAGACGTGAGCCTCGGCGGCCCCCCCGACGTGCGAGAGCTGGACGCGCTGCGGATCACCAAGGTCTCGGTAGGGCCGATGGACAACAACGCCTACCTGCTGGAGTGCCGCGAGACCGGCGAGCGGGCGCTCGTCGACGCGGCGAACGACGCTGCCACGCTGCTCGCCCTGCTCGACGACGGCCGGCTCGAGCAGGTGGTGACGACCCACCGGCACTTCGACCACTGGCAGGCGCTCGCCGAGGTCGTGACCGCCACCGGCGCGCGGACGGCAGCCGGTCGTGACGATGCCGGCGAGCTGCCGGTGGCGGCCGACGTGCTGCTGGACGACGGCGACCGGGTGCGGGTCGGGCAGGTGGAGCTCGAGGTGGTGTCGCTCGTCGGCCACACCCCCGGCTCGGTCGCGCTGCTGTACGACGACCCGGCCGGCCACCCGCACCTGATCACCGGCGACTCGCTGTTCCCCGGCGGCGTCGGGAAGACCTCCGGGCCGGACACCTTCGGCACCCTGATCGACGACGTCGAGCACAAGCTGTTCGACCGGCTGCCGGACGACACCTGGTTCTACCCCGGCCACGGCAAGGACTCGACGCTCGGCGCCGAGCGGGCCTCACTGCCGGAGTGGCGCGCCCGCGGCTGGTAGCCTCAGCCGGTCCGCCGGTCGACGGGGCGGCCATCGGCGGACCGATACCGTGCCCCACCGGCGGGCTGCCTTCCGCGGGCGTGCGCCCCACGAGACGTGAGGCCCGGCAGCGGCGGGCCGAGCACGTGGCGCCGCTCGTGCAGGACGGTCGCCCGCGGGATGCCGGTCCGGGCCTGAGCGAGGCGCACCGAGCCGGCGCGGGCAGCAGCACGTGATTCCAGGCCTTCCAGGCGACGCAGCACTGCCTCGCCACGACTCCTGCGCGATCAGCGCCCGACGACTCTGGTCCTCCTGTAACCACCATCTGCACCCCTACTGCACGGCCAGCGCGACGAGCGCCATGCCCACCGGTCGCGGTGCTCGGCCAGAGAGCCACCGTGGCAGAGGGCAGCGGCGCGGCCGCGGTCTGCACCGTGGCCGGGAGCGACGCCGATAGACCGTGCGCAGCCCCACCCAGAGGCAGGCGGCGCTGACTGCACGGTCGCCCGACCTCTGCCGGGCTGATTCATGCCGCTGCGTCGTGGGTAGCACTGATTGCCAGCGCGACGGCTCCCACGTCGTCCGGACCACCCATCGCCGGGACTGGCCGGTGCGCGGCCAGAGCGGTCGCGGTCCGTCGACCGGCGGTGAGCGCCGGCTCGGGCTGGCATGCCGGTCATTCTGCTGACGCAGGGGTCCGACGACAGCGGCTCGCGCGAGGTGTCCTCCGCGGCCGCCCGTAGTGGAGGCGGATGACCGCTGATGGTGCGGTCTGGGGCGGTTACGTCCGGTCCTGCGCCGTTCGGCCCTGCTCGTCGAGGTCCGCCTCGGTCCGGTGCGGCGTTCGAGCCGCCTCGCCGTCGTCCTTCCCGCCGGCGGTCGCGTTCTTCCCGCGCCGCAGCCAGCGGCCGGTGACGGCGGCTCCCACCAGCTCCGACGGGGGCGTGTCGGTCCGGTCCGGCCGGGCCCGGCGGTAGATCGTGGCCCACAGGATCGGGCCCACGATCGCCACCGCGAGCAGGACGAGGAACAGCGTCTGGTTGCTCGCGCCGAGCAGCTTGAGCCCGGACGCCGTCAGCACCACCACCAGCGCCCGCCGGATGACGCCGCCCGGGGCCCGGCTGGACACGTGCGCGCCGAGCCAGACGCCGGGGATCGCGCCGATGAGCAGCGACGAGGTCAGACCGAGCCGGAAGTCACCGAACAGGATGTGGCCGAGCGCCGCCGACGCGACGAGCGGGACGGCCTGCACGAGGTCGGTTCCCACGAGCTGACCGGCCCGGATCGCCGGGTAGAGCAGCAGCAGCGCCACGATCATCAGCGAGCCGGACCCGACCGAGGTCATGCCGACGATCAGGCCGCCGAAGATCCCGACGAGGACCGTGGGTGCCGGCTTGACCTTGACGTCCTCGACGGGGATCTCCACGGCCTCGGTGCCGAGCGCCAGCCGCAGCCGCTGGGCCTTGCGCATGTCCAGCAAGGCCTTGGCCACCATCGATCCGGCGGCGAAGAGCAGCGCGATGCCGAGGGCTGTCTTGACGACCGCCCCGGTCGCCTCGGTGTTGCCCAGCGCGCGCAGCACCAGCACCCCGATGAACGCCGAGGGCACCGAGCCGATGCACAGCCACTTGACCAGGTCCTTGTTGACGGTGCCGCGGCGCAGGTGCACCACCCCGCCGACCGGCTTCATCACCAGCGACGCCACCAGGTCGCTGGACACCGCGGCCAGCGGGTCGACCTTGAAGAACAGGATCATCATCGGCGTCATCAGGGCGCCGCCGCCCATGCCGGTGAGGCCGACGACGAAGCCGACCAGGAGCCCGCCGAGGCCGACGGCCCACCAGGTGGGGTCCACGCGTCACCTTCCTGGTGGACGACGTTCCCAGCCGCAGCCGGGACGGGCGGCACGAGCCTAACGGGCCGTGGGGTCCTTCACGGCCGACGGATCGCGGCGCACCTTGATCAGGCTGGCGACCGTGGTGATCACCAGGATGCCGATGATCACCGCCAGGGAGGCCCAGATGGGGATCGCCGGCACGGCCTCGACGTGCTCGCCGCCGTTGATGAACGGCAGCTCGTTCTCGTGCAGGGCCTCCATCACCAGCTTGACGCCGATGAACCCGAGGACGAGCGACAGGCCCAGGCTGAGGTAGACCAGGCGCTGCAGCAGGCCGCCGATCAGGAAGTACAGCTGGCGCAGGCCCATCAGTGCGAACACGTTGGCCGCGAAGACGATGTACGGCTCCTTGGTGAGGCCGAAGATCGCCGGGATGGAGTCGAGGGCGAACAGCAGGTCCGTGGTGCCGAGCGCGATGATCACGATGAACATCGGGGTGATCACGCGCTTGCCGTCGACCCGGGCGAGCAGCTTGACGCCGTTCCAGTCCTTGGTCGCCGGCAGGTGGGTCTCGACCCAGACGAGCAGCCGGTTCTCCTTGAAGTCGTCCTCGTCGGACTCGCCCTGGGTCGCGAGCTTGACCGCGGTGTAGATCAGGAAGGCGCCGAAGAAGTAGAAGACCCAGCTGAAGTTCTGGATCGCCGCCGCCCCGAGCGCGATGAAGATGCCGCGCATCACCAGGGCCAGGATGATCCCGATCAGCAGGGCGGTCTGCTGGTACTGCCGGGGCACCGCGAACCTGCGACATGATGATCACGAAGACGAACAGGTTGTCGATCGACAGGCTGTACTCGGTCAGCCACCCGGCGTAGAACTCCCCCGCGTACTGGCCGCCGGCGAAGTACCACACGCCGAGCCCGAAGAGCACGGCCAGGCCGATGTAGAACGCGATTGCGCGCGCACACTCGGGCATCGTCGGCTCGTGCGGGCGGCGCCCGATGACGAAGACGTCGAAGGCCAGCAGGCCCACGAGCAGGGTGATGCTGGCCACCCAGAGCCAGGTGGGAACGTTCACGGTGATCCTCCGGACGGCAGCACACGGCACGGTCCGGAGGTCTCTTCCGCCCGGCCGGCTGTCGCCGACGGGCCGGCAGCACCGGGCCGCTCCCCGAGGGGCTCAGCCGTGATGACGACACTGCCGCGAAGGAATACTCCCCTCCACCGCGCCCAGTCTTGCCCACCTTGCGGTGCGTTGTCACATCGGGCCGCGATCAAGCGGTCAGGAGACGCAGAACTCGTTGCCCTCGGGGTCTTGCAGCACCACCCAGTGCTCCCCCATCTCGTCGTAAGCACGCAGGTGGGTGGCGCCCAGGGCCAGCAGCCGCTCGACCTCGGCAGCGACCCGGGCCGGTCGCTCCCCCGGCGGCAGCCCGGCACCGACCTGCAGGTCGATGTGCGCCCGGTTCTTGACGGTCTTCGGCTCCGGCACCTTCTGCAGGAACAGCCGAGGGCCGGCGCCGTCCGGGTCGACCACGGCGGACCGGTCGTTCCAGTGCTCCTCGGGGACGCCCCGCTCGCGCAGGAACGACTCCCAGGAGTCGTGCCCCGGTGGGGGTGGCTGGACGACGTAGCCCAGCGCAGCGGCCCAGAACTGAGCCTGGGCACCCGGATCGGCGCAGTCGAGCACCACCTGGACCTGGGTCGCCATCGGTCTCCTCGATCAGGACGCGCCGGCGGCCCGCATGCCGCGCAGCTCTTTCTTCAGCTCGCCGATCTCGTCGCGGTAGCGGGCCGCGAGCTCGAACTGCAGCTCGGTGGCCGCCGTGTGCATCTGGTCGGTGAGCTGCTGGATCAGGTCGGCGAGGTCGGCCGCGGGCATGCCGGCCAGCTCGGAGGAGTGCTTGCCGGCGTCCTTCGACCACATGCCGGGGACCGGCGCCTTGCCGCGGGACTGCTGCCGGCCGCCGCCGCCGATGAGCTCCTGGGTGTCGGCGTCCTCCCGGGCCAGCAGCTCGGTGATGTCGCTGATCTTCTTCAGCAGCGGCATCGGGTCGACGCCGTGCGCCTCGTTGTAGGCGACCTGCTTGGCCCGGCGCCGGTTGGTCTCGTCGATCGCCTTGGCCATCGAGTCGGTGATCGAGTCGGCGTACATGTGCACCTGACCGGACACGTTGCGCGCCGCGCGCCCGATGGTCTGGATCAGCGAGGTCCCGGAGCGCAGGAAGCCCTCCTTGTCGGCGTCCAGGATGGACACCAGGGACACCTCGGGCAGGTCGAGGCCCTCGCGCAGCAGGTTGATGCCGACCAGCACGTCGTAGTCGCCCAGCCGCAGCTCGCGGAGCAGCTCGACCCGGCGCAGCGTGTCGACCTCGGAGTGCAGGTAGCGCACCCGGATGCCGAGCTCGAGCAGGTAGTCGGTGAGGTCCTCGGCCATCTTCTTGGTCAGGGTGGTGACCAGGACCCGCTCGTTCTTCTCGGCCCGGGCGTTGATCTCGTGCACCAGGTCGTCGATCTGGCCCTTGGTCGGCTTGACCACGACCTCGGGGTCGACCAGGCCGGTGGGCCGGATGATCTGCTCGACCGGCTTGCCCGGTGCCCGACCGAGCTCGTAGGGCCCGGGCGTCGCGGAGAGGAAGACGGTCTGGCCGATGCGCTCGAGGAACTCCTCCCACCGCAGCGGCCGGTTGTCGATGGCGCTCGGCAGCCGGAAGCCGTGGTCGACCAGCGTGCGCTTGCGGGACATGTCCCCCTCGTACATGCCGCCGATCTGCGGCACGGTCACGTGCGACTCGTCGATGACCAGCAGGAAGTCCTCGGGGAAGTAGTCGATCAGGCAGTGCGGCGCCGAGCCCGGCGCCGCGGCCGTCGATGTGCCGTGAGTAGTTCTCGATGCCGGAGCAGAACCCGACCTGGCGCATCATCTCGATGTCGTACGTCGTCCGCATCCGCAGCCGCTGGGCCTCCAGCAGCTTGCCCTGCCGCTCCAGCTCGGCCAGCCGGTCGGCCAGCTCGAGCTCGATGCCGGTGATCGCCTTCTCCATCCGCTCCGGGCCGGCGACGTAGTGGGTGGCCGGGAAGACGTAGAGCTCCTCGTCCTCGGTGATCACCTCGCCGGTGAGCGGGTGCAGCGTCATCAGCCGCTCGATCTCGTCGCCGAACATCTCGATGCGCACCGCGAGCTCCTCGTAGACCGGGAAGATCTCGATGGTGTCGCCGCGGACCCGGAAGGTGCCGCGGGTGAACGCGAGGTCGTTGCGGGTGTACTGGATGCCGACGAACTGCCGGAGCAGCGAGTCGCGGTCGACCTCGGTGCCGACCTTGAGCCGGACCATGCGGTCGACGTACTCCTGCGGGGTGCCGAGGCCGTAGATGCAGGACACGCTCGCCACCACGATCACGTCGCGGCGGGTCAGCAGGCTGTTGGTGGCGGAGTGCCGCAGCCGCTCGACCTCGTCGTTGATCGAGGAGTCCTTCTCGATGTAGGTGTCCGTCTGCGGGATGTAGGCCTCGGGCTGGTAGTAGTCGTAGTAGGAGACGAAGTACTCGACCGCGTTGTTGGGCAGCAGCTCGCGGAACTCGTTGGCGAGCTGCGCGGCCAAGGTCTTGTTGGGGGCCATCACCAGGGTGGGCCGCTGCAACCGCTCGACGAGCCACGCGGTGGTGGCGGACTTGCCGGTGCCGGTGGCGCCGAGCAGCACGGTGTTGGTCTCGCCGGCCCGGATGCGCCGCTCCAGCTCGTCGATGGCGGTCGGCTGGTCGCCGGCGGGCTGGAAGTCGCTGATCACCTCGAACGGCGCGACACGGCGCTTGAGGTCGGTGGTCGGTCTCACCCGTCCACCGTACGTCGGCCCCCCGACAGCTCTGCCCAGAGCCGGGACACCTGCTCGGCCAGCTCGGCCAGGTCGCCGTCGTTCGGCAGCACGTGGTCGGCGACGGCCAGCCGCGCTTCCCGGGACGCCTGGGCCGCCATCCGCTCCCGCGCGTCCTGCTCCGGCATGCCGCGGACGTCGACGAGGCGGCGCAGCCGGGTCTCGTCGGCGGCGTCGACCACCACGACCACCTCGAAGCCGTCCTGCAGACCCTTCTCGACGAGCAGCGGGACGTCGTAGACCACCACCGCGTCCGCCGGGGCGGCCGCCATCAGCTCGGCGCTGCGCCGGCCGACGTACGGATGGACGATCGCCTCCAGGGCCGCGCCGCCCGGCAGCGTCGGCGAACACCAGCCGACCGAGCCGGGCCCGGTCGATGCTGCCGTCCGGCGCGAGCACCTCCGGCCCGAACTCCTCGACGACGGCGGCCGATCCCGGCGACCCGGGGGCGAGTGCCTCGCGGGCGAGCGCGTCGGCGTCGACCACGACCGCCCCGTGCTCGGCCAGCAGCCGCGCGACCTCGCTCTTGCCGGACCCGATGCCCCCGGTGAGGCCGACCTTGATCACGACGGCACGCTAGCGGGGCCGACGCTCGGCCGCGGCTCCGCCCGCGTGCTGCGGATGACCCGGGCGATGAACGGCAGCTCGAAGGTCGCCCGACCGGCGAGGTCCGGATGGGTCCGGGCCAGCCGGCGCACCTCGGCCAGGACGTCGTCCCGGTCGGGGCTGAGGGCCACCGAGCTGATAGGTGCCCGCCAGCCCGACCAGGCGCTGCTCGTCGAGCGGGAGCCGGTGCGGGAAGCGGGCCTCCTCGACGATCGACGAACTGCGGGACCGACGTCAGGCAGCGCGACGTGGTCGTACGGGGGCCCGGGCTCGGTCCGGGCGACGATGCGGGACAGCTCGCGCGCCCAGGCCGCGCTCGTCGTCGCGGACGTTCCACACGATCACCAGCGGACCACGCCGGCGCACGACCCGCGCCATCTCGACCAGGGCGGCGGGACGGTCGAACCAGTGGAAGCTCTCGGCGGCGACGACCGCATCGACCTCGGCGTCCCCGAGGGGGATCGACTCCGCCGAGCCGGCACGGACGTCCGCCGCCGGGCCGACCCGCGCCCGCAGCCGCTCGCGCATCAGCGGGTCCGGCTCCACCGCGACGACCCGGTGCCCGGCCCGGCCGAGGACCTGCGTCATCAGTCCGGTCCCGGCTCCCAGCTCGACGACCGTCAGGGGTGCGGTGCCCAGCGCCCAGGCGATCGCCTCGGGCGGGAACGAGGGCCGGAACCGGTCGTACGCCGCCGCGCCGGCACCGAAGGACAGCCGGCGCTGCCCACGCGACGGCTGCTCCTGCGACGACGACACCCTGGAAGGCTGCCACGCCGTCACCGACCCGCGGATGCGCGGGGGCCATCGCGACCCCGGAACGCCGCGAGGCCCCGCACCGATCCGGTGCGGGGCCTCGCGGGACGTGCTGGCGGGTCAGCCGCCGGTGAGCTTCTCGCGCAGCGCGGCGAGCGCCTCGTCGGAGGCGAGGGTGCCGCCGGCGCTGGTGTCCTCGGCCTCGTCGGCCGCGGGGGCCTCGGAGGAGTACGACGACGCGTTGCCGGACTCGACGCCGGCCTCGGCCTCGGCCTTCTGCGCCTCGACGACCTGCTTCATGTGGGCCTCGTAGCGGGTGCGCGCCTCGGCGTACTGGCGCTCCCACTCGGCCTGCTGCTCCTCGTGCCCGGGCAGCCACTCGTTGGTCTCCGGGTCGAAGCCGTCGGGGTACTGGTAGTCGCCCGACTCGTCGTAGGAGGCCGACATGCCGTAGAGCGTCGGGTCGAAGGCGCTGTCGTCGCCCTCGCTGGGCGCCACGCCCTCGTTGGCCTGCTTGAGGCTCAGCGAGATGCGCCGACGCTCGAGGTCGATGTCGATGACCTTGACGAAGATCTCGTCGCCGACCTGGACGACCTGCTCGGGGATCTCGACGTGGCGCTCGGCCAGCTCGGAGATGTGCACCAGGCCCTCGATGCCCTCGTCGACCCGGACGAACGAGCCGAACGGCACCAGCTTGGTGACCTTGCCCGGCACGACCTGGCCGATCTGGTGGGTGCGGGCGAACTGCTGCCACGGGTCTTCCTGGGTCGCCTTCAGCGACAGCGAGACGCGCTCGCGGTCCATGTCGACGTCGAGCACCTCGACGGTGACCTCCTGGCCGACCTCGACGACCTCGGAGGGGTGGTCGATGTGCTTCCAGGACAGCTCGGAGACGTGCACCAGGCCGTCGACGCCGCCGAGGTCGACGAACGCACCGAAGTTGACGATCGAGGAGACCACGCCGGAGCGGACCTGGCCCTTCTGCAGGGTCTGCAGGAAGGTCGAGCGCACCTCGGACTGGGTCTGCTCGAGCCAGGCGCGGCGGGACAGGACGACGTTGTTGCGGTTCTTGTCCAGCTCGATGATCTTCGCCTCGAGCTCCTTGCCGACGTACGGCTGGAGGTCGCGCACCCGGCGCATCTCGACCAGCGACGCCGGGAGGAAGCCACGCAGGCCGATGTCCAGGATCAGGCCGCCCTTGACGACCTCGATGACGGTGCCGGTGACGATCGCCGTCCTCTTCCTTGATCTTCTCGATCGTGCCCCAGGCCCGCTCGTACTGCGCGCGCTTCTTCGACAGGATCAGCCGACCCTCCTTGTCCTCCTTCTGGAGGACCAGGGCCTCGACCTCGTCGCCGACGCTGACGACCTCGGACGGGTCGACGTCGTGCTTGATCGAGAGCTCGCGGGAGGGGATGACGCCCTCGGTCTTGTAACCGATGTCGAGCAGGACCTCGTCCCGGTCGACCTTGACGATGACACCCTCGACGATGTCGCCGTCGTTGAAGTACTTGATGGTCTCGTCGATCGCGGCGAGGAAGGCTTCCTCGTCACCGATGTCGTTGACTGCCACGTTGGGCGTGGAGGAGACCGGGGCTTCGATGCTTGCCGTCATGTAGGAGTTGCTCCGTGGGGTGGACAGATGTCGTCGCGTGCGGACAGTTGTCGTGGTGGCACGCCAAGGGCCCTTGATCGACGTGCCGGGGACCCGTGGACCGCTCTTGCGAGGGCTGGGAGGTTCGACTCACCGAGCGTGGCCTGCTCCGTACGAGGTCGCGCAGGCCCACAGCGCAGGTCTCAGCCTACGCGCAGGCGTGATCAGGGGTCAACGCGGCCTGAGCGTACGGCGGTCGCTCACCCCGCGCGACGGGCGTCGGGCGGGCGGGAGGTCAGCGGTGCGGGACGTGGGCCGTCGTGTCGGCCTTGCTGGCCTGCTTCTCCTTCTTCTCGGCCCGCTTCTCCTTGATCGACTTGCCCGACTTCTTGCTGGTGATATGTCGGGGCGACTTGTCGGCCATCTGGGGCTCCCCACCAGCCAGGGCGCAGCGTGCGTCGAGGGGGTGTCTTCCGACCGTACCGCGCGCGGTGCCGGCCGCGGAGGCTTCCGCCGTGGCTGGGAGGCTGGCGGCATGACCGACGACCTCGTCCGGCGGCTCCACCGGGGCCTCCGGCGTGGCGCGCCGCCCGGCCGGCCAGGCGGAGTCGGCCCGCGCCAACCGGGCCTGGTGGGACGGCGAGGCCGACGCCTACCTCGAGGAGCACGGCGCGTTCCTCGGCGACGCGCGCTTCGTGTGGGGCCCGGAGGGGCTGTCCGAGGCGGACGTGCACCTGCTCGGCGAGGTCGCCGGCCGACGGGTGCTGGAGGTCGGGGCCGGCGCAGCGCAGTGCTCGCGGTGGCTGCTGGCCGCCGGGGCCGAGCCGGTGGCGCTGGACCTGTCGGCCGCGCATGCTGCGGCGCGGCCGGTCTGCCGGCGTCGCCGCGGGCCTCGAGGTGCCGCTGGTGCAGGCCGACGCCGCGGCGCTGCCGTTCGCGGACCGGTCCTTCGACCTGGCCTGCTCGGCGTACGGCGGCGTGCCCTTCGTCGACGACTCGGCGCGGGTCATGAGCGAGGTGGCCAGGGTGCTGCGACCGGGTGGCCGCTGGGTGTTCTCGGTGACGCACCCGCTGCGGTGGTGCTTCCCCGACGACCCGGGCGAGGCCGGACTGGTGGCGCGGCACTCGTACTTCGACCGCACGCCGTACGTCGAGGAGGCACCCGACGGGGCCGCGACCTACGTCGAGCACCACCGCACGCTCGGCGACCGGGTCCGCGAGATCAGCGCCGCGGGGCTGCGACTGCTGGACGTCGTCGAGCCGGAGTGGCCTGCTGACCTGGACCGGACCTGGGGCGGGTGGAGCCCGCTTCGTGGGCGGCTGGTGCCGGGGACCGCGATCTTCGTCTGCGTCCGGGACTGAGCGGCCCTCACCGGAAGATCGTGAGGGGATCGGTCACTGTTTCGGTGACCGATCCCCTCACGATCTTGACCTGTTGCCTGTCAGCTGAAGCGGCCCCGCACGAAGGTGGCGAGGAACGCGCCGGCGCCGAGCACGATCAGCGCGAGCACGCCACGGCTGACGTTGTTGCCGCCGCCCTCGTGGCCGACCGGGGCGATCGTGATGTCGAAGGCGCCCCGGTTGTCCTGCGACCCCTTCGGCGTGCCGTAGGGCATGTTGTTCTCGGCACCCTTGACGTTGAGCGCCTGCATGATCGCGTACTCCTTGGCGAACGTGCGGGCGGTCTCGTCACCGGCGGCGATGAGCGCCTTGCTGCCCCGCTTGCTCAGCTCTCCGGTGCCGTCGACGATCTGCTGGTTGCCGTCGGCAGCCTGGGTCAGGCCGTCGGAGATCTGCTGGGCACCGTCGGCTGCCGGCTGCAGGGTGGCGAGGCCGGAAGCGAGCTCCTCGGCACCTGGTGCGAGCTGGTTGTTGAGGCCGTCCGCGAGCGCGTTGGCGCCGGCGGCGACCTTCTCGGACCCGTCGGCCAGCTGGTTCGCACCGTCGACTGCCTGGGGTGCTGCGGCACCGACCTGCTTGAGCCCGGCCGAGAGCTGCGCCGCGCCGTCGCCGGCAGTGGCAATGCCGTCGGCGAGGTCACCGGCGCCAGTCGCTGCCTGCTGCGCACCCGGCGTCGAGCTGGCCCAGGCCGGCGACGGCCTGGTTCAGCCCGGCGACCAGCTGCGCGAGACCCTCGGTGAAGCCGCAGTAGCCGGCTCCTGGCGGCGTCACGATCGGGTTGCACTTCGGGTTGCTCGTCCCGCCGTTGGAGTCAGCGTTGGTCAGGCCGGCCCGAAGCGTCTGCAAGCCCGACGTTGATCCCGTTCAGCCCGACCAGGATGAGCCGCGCCGCTGACGATGCAGGCCGCCGAGTCCCGAGCCAGCCTGAGCGTTGAGCCGATCAGCGTCCGAGTGCCGATGCCAGCGCCGTCGCATGCCGAGCACACCGTGGACCGTGTCAGCAGGTCAGTGCTGGCCTGATCCGCGGTCGACGGCGGCCGAGTCGCTGGGATTGCACCGGATGTCGCGATCGACTGTGATCGGTCGACGCGCTTGCAGTCGCAGCGGCGCATTGGCCGCCGATGCGTGGTCCGAGCGCCGCTGCTGCGACCGAGCAGTCGACTGGCGAAGGCTCGAAGGTCGCCGCGCTGGTCGCCAGGCCGCGCCGTTGAATCCCGGCCAGCCAGCTTGACACGCCGTCTTGGATTCGACACGGCGAGCCCGGCGTTGCCGGGACCTGACTGTGACTCGTCCCCAGCTTGGTGACGCCCGCCGAGATCGGCTGCATGCAGCCGAGCAGGGTCTGCTTGGCAGGGTTGCTCGGGTCACAGCGTCTCGTGGTCTTGCCGATCGGCCGGGATGATCTGGGTGTTCATCGCCGTCTGCAGCGCAACGGCTCCCGCCCGTGCGGCGGGGAGACCGGTCTGGGCGTTGTTCAGCTGCTTGAGGCCGTCGCTGATCAGACCCAGGGCCGCTGCGAGTGCCTGCGAGCCGTCGGTGAGGTCGCTCTCCGTCGTCGGGTCGTTGAAGCCGGTCGACAGCTGGTCGGCACCAGCGGACAGCTGACCCGCACCGCTGGCGAGCTGGTTCAGCCCGTCGGCCAGGTCGGCGTTGCCGGCGGCCACCTGGTCGGCGCCGTCCGCGACCTGCGTCGCGCCGTCGGCGGCCGTCTGGGTGCCCGCGGCGAGCTTCTCGCTGCCGGGGATCGCAGCGTCCGCGCCGGAGGAGAGGCCAGCCGCGAGGGTGGCCGAGCCCGACTGCAGCTGGGTCAGACCGTCGAGCAGCTTGGTCGCGCCGGCCTGCAGCTTCAGCAGGTTGTCGTCGATCTGCACGCCGGCGTCGGTGACGTCCCGGCCGGACTGCGCGCCGGACTGGAAGCCGTCCTGGCCGAACTTCAGCTCGGGGTGGTTGCCCGGCGAGACCGGCAGGATCTGCATGTGGGCCGGCGGCACCACGACGTCGGTGACGTCGGCGGTGTAGCCGAACCGCTGCACCGTCTGGCCGATCGGCTCGAACAGCACCATGGTCCACGCGAGAAGCCGGCCGCCGTGGCCGTCGCCGGCCTGGTCCGCGCGGTCGTCGTCCGTCGCGATCCGCTTGAACGACCCCGGCACGGTGACCTGGAGCTGACCGACGTACGGCGTCACGAGGTCGACGCTCTCGGTGACGTCCTGGCCGTGCCCGTCCGGGTAGGTGATCTCGGTGGGCTCGGCGGTGGTGTTCTTGATGGTGTAGCTCACGGCGAGCTTGCCGGACTTGCCGGCCAGGTCGTCGGGCGAGATCTTCTGGCCGTCGAGGCGGTAGGTGATGTCGACCGAGACCGGAAGGTCCTTGTTGAAGGTCGACACGGTGCGGAACTGCTTGCTGCCGCCGTTGATGTTGACGTCGTAGACGGCCTTGCCGTTCTCGGTGCTGGGGCTCCCCCAGCCGTCGAGGTTGCGCAGGCCCTGGGTGGACGTCGGGTTCTTCACCACGACGGCGCCCTTGCCGCTGACCGAGACCTGGGAGAAGACGTAGCCGTTGTCGAACTCGCCGGTGTTGGTGAGGTTGGCCTTGACGGTCTGCGAGGTCTGCACCTTCACGGTGCCCGTGCTGGCGGCGAACGCGCCCATGATCGGGCCGGTCAGTGCGAGACCCGCGGCGGTGACGATGGCCAGGCCGCCGAGCACGGTGCGCTGCTGCGGCTTGCGCAGGCGACCGCGGCGATGACTGCTGGTGGTCGAGGACATGACTCAGGCCTCCGCGGGCTTGTCGAGGATCTGGACGCCGGCGTTCTCACCGGTATGCGTGGTGGGCCCGGCCCCGAGCGCCTCGGCGGCCGAACGACCGTGGTCGCCCTCCTCGCCGACGAACGCCGAGCCGACGGCTCCGACGAGGAACCCGACCGACGAGGCGAGCAGCACGGTGGTCGCCGCGGTCACCGACTGGCTGGTGAACGCCGTGGGGTCCAGACCGAAGGCGAACTCGTAGGCGCCGGCGATCGCCGCGATGCCGAGCAGGCCGGCCCACAGCGGCATCCAGCCCATCGTCGCGGCACAGATGCCGGTCAGGATGATGATCACGAGGAACGCGGCGATGCCGCGACCCGACCCCGTGTCGGGCAGGACGCCGGCGCGCAGCGCGTAGCCGATCCAGGCCAGCACGAAGCCGACCGCGAACCCCACCACCCGGGCGTACGACGAGTCGTTGCCGGGCACCAGCCCGAGGGCGGCGCCGATGGCAGCTCCCAGCAGCGCCGAGCGGATCTCGTCGAGCCCGAGAGCTCCGCCGAAGTTGGCCAGCAGCGCGGCGAAGAGGGCCAGCAGCCCTCCGGTCACAAGAGTGCGTCGCATCGTCGTCGTCCTTCTAGTGGGCCGGCCACGCGGGCACGGACAGTGAGGTGCGTAGGCCGCCGGCCTGAGCAGGCGCGGTGTAGCTGCCCGAGGTCACCCAGCCGTTGAGCGTCTGGACCACCGCGAGGTACTGGTCGGTGGTGAAGTTGCAGTGCCCGGCGCCGTACGGGGCGCCGTCGGTGGCTGACGGCCGGGCTGCCGTCGGTGTAGGTCGCCGGCGGCGAGACCCACAGCTGGTGCAGCAGGCTGCTCTTGCCGGCCTTGTTGACCACGTCGGCGAAGACCGCCTCGTTCTGCAGGATGACCAGCGGGTCGTACTGCGTGTGCATCGTGACGGTCGGGTCGCTCAGCACGCCGGTCGGGCTGCCCAGGCCGTAGGCGGCCTTGCGGACGCTCTTCTTCGCCGTGACCCGGGCGCCGTAGGTCTGGATCGTCTTCGCGTACGCCTTGAGCAGACCCGCCGAGAAGCCGAACGCGGTGAACCGCTCGATCGCGGCCGGGGTGACCCGGTTGCGGTAGTCGACGTTGACGTTGGTCGAGGGGTTGCCGCCGACCCGCTGCTCGATGTCGTAGCGGCCGACCGTCCCGTAGGTCAGGGCGGTCTGCAGCGTCTCGACCGCGGCGGACACCGACGAGGTGAGGCCGGCCCCCGAGAAGTCACGGGTCTTCGACGAGGCGGCGGTCAGCGCGGTCAGCCCGAGCAGGCGGCCTGCCGCGCTGGGCTGCTTGGCCGGGTCGGCGAGCCTGGTGAGGATCGCCTTCATGGCGGCGTCGACGTTCGCCTGCGCCTCGGCCGCGCTGCGGTAGCCCGTCAGCTTCATCGCCGGGTAGAAGAACTGCTTCACCGCGACCGCGACGTCGAGGGCCAGGTCGAGGTTCTTGTTCGTCCCCGCCAGCACGCCGCAGACCGGGGCGACGCCGTTCAGCAGGCCCGGCCTGGACTCCGCGAGCGTCTCGGTGATCAGGCCGCCGAGGCTGGCGCCCCAGGCGTAGACCCGCTGCACGTTCGCCGCGCCGAGCCGGGACTTCGCGATCCCGATCGCCTCGATGCCGGCCTGCACCCCTTGCGGGACGGCCCAGCCGGCGCCGCCACCGGCGTACGAGGAGCCGATCAAGGCGTAGCCCTGACCCAGCAGCGCGTCCCGGACCGCGGCGGACGGGGCGTTGCTGCCGGGCACCGGGGTGAAGGTGTAGCCGTGCGACCACAGGAGCACGGTGCCGTTGAAGTTCGCCGGGGCATCCAGGACCCACTGCCCGTAGGCGGTGGTGCCGGTGGCATGGATCGGTTCGGCGGCGGCCGCGGGACCGGCCGGCAGGACTGCCGGGAGCGGGAGCAGGAGAGCGACGATCGCCAGGATCCACGCACGCAGGCGTCGGGACATGGGTCTCCAGACACGAGAGCCGGCAGGCCGCGGAGGTGACCACGGACCCGGACACCTGACGGTTACCGATCGGTAGCCGCAGCGGTCGAGCGTGTTTCTATCAGGTGAACGGACTTGAGCGCGAAACTTCGGGAGAAATAGGGACCTTGGTCCCTGCCGAGCATCAGGGTGTCGGGGCGGCCGTGGGGCAGTTTGTCGACGTCGGGTCCGGGCTCCCGGTGGGCGTCGGCGTCGCGGTCGCGGTGGGGTCCGGCGACACGGTCGCGGTGGGTGCCGAGGTGTCGGTCGGCGTTGCCGTCGGGTCGCCCGTGGGGGTCGCTGTCGGCGTCGGGCAGGCGGCCGCTGTCTCGGTCGGCGTCGGCGACGGAGTGGCCGCGGTGCTCGGCGGTGCGGACGTCGCCCCAGCGGTGTCCGGCGGGGCCGCCGACGCCGGTGCTGCCGTCGGACCGACCGTCGACCCACCGGGCGCCGGGCTGCCGGGTGCCGGGGCGCCGCGCTGCGCCGCCGGCGGCGGGCGAGGTGATCGGCCCGGCCGGTGGCAGCGCGACCGCGGTGCCCGGAGGCGCCGAGGCGCCGGTCCCGCCGCCGCTGGTGCCAGTGCCGCTGCCGGCCCCGCCGGCACCGCCGGTCAGGCTCGCGGTCTGCACCGGTGTGCCGGTGGCGTAGGCGTCGGCCCAGGCGAGCACCAGGTCGACGTAGTCCCACGAGTGGTTGTAGCTGAAGACCGCGCTGCGCCGGTCCTTGTCCTGCGACAGGTCGCGGTCGCCGGCGCACAGGTAGGACGCCGTGGCGAGCGCCGCGTCGTCGACGTCGGACGGGTCGGCCGTGCCGTCGGCGTCGCCGTCCTGTCCCCAGACCGCCCAGGACGTGGGGATGAACTGCATCGGCCCGACCGCCCGGTCCCAGGTGGTGTCGCCGTCCCACCGGCCGCCGTCGCTGTCGGCGATGGCGGCGACCGGGCCGACGCCGTTCAGCTCCGGCCCGAGGATCGGACGCAGCGTGTGGCCGGCCTTGTCGACCGCGCCACCCGACGCGTGCCCGGACTCGACCTTGCCGATGCCGGCGATCAGGGTCCAGGACAGGTTGCAGGCCGGGTCGCTGAGGTGCAGGGCGGCCGCGGCGTCCCGGTAGGCCAGCAGCACCCGGGCCGGCAGCGCCGTCCCGGACACCCGCACCGGCACGCCACGGTTGTCGTCCTGCGCGGGGTCGAGCGCGCCGCCGGCACCCTGGCCGCCCATGCCCACCGGGTCGGTCGGCGGGTGGGCGCCGGTGAGCCCGAGGGACGGGTCGCTCGGCTGCGGCGGCGGGTCGGCGACGAGCTGGGTGCGCACCGTGCTGTCGTCCGGGCCGACGAGCAGCCGCGGTGCCGGCGCGACGACCATGCCGGCGAGCAGGGTCGGCAGCCCGGCCGCGACAGCGGCGGCTGACAGACCGATCCTGCGCAGGTGCATGAAGCCGGACCTTCCCCTCCGATTCCGCGGAAACCTGCCCACCGTACGTCGACTTGTGGACACGACAGAACCCGATCGCGGCAAGCTGTCACCCAGTTGTCACACGGCCTACCTTGGGCAAACGTTGGGCCATCGGGGCCGCTGTTGCACTGCGCGCGGTCGACTGCCTACGGTCAGTGACCGGCGTCCTGCCAGGTGCGGCCGACGCCGACCGAGACGTCCAGCGGCACCGTGAGCTGGTAGGCGGCGCCCATCTCGCGACGCAGCAGCGTCTCGACGTCCGCCCGCTCCCCCGGGGCCACCTCGAGCACGAGCTCGTCGTGCACCTGCAGCAGCATCCGGCTGGCCAGCCCCTCGGCTGCCAGCGCCCGGTCGACCCCGAGCATCGCGACCTTCACGAGGTCGGCCGCCGACCCCTGGATCGGGGCGTTGAGCGCCATCCGCTCGGCCATCTCGCGGCGCTGCCGGTTGTCGCTCGTGAGGTCGGGCAGGTAGCGGCGTCGGCCGAGGATGGTCTCGGTGAAGCCGGTCTTGCGGGCCTCGGCCACGACGTCGGCGAGGTAGTCGCGGACCCCGCCGAACCGCAGGAAGTACTCGTCCATCAGGCCCTTGGCCTCGTCGGTGCCGATGCCCAGCTGCCGGGAGAGCCCGAACGCACTGAGCCCGTAGGCCAGGCCGTAGCTCATCGCCTTGATCTTGGCCCGCTGCTCGTGGGTGACCGCCCCGGGCTCGACGCCGAAGACGCGCGAGGCGGTGAACGCGTGCAGGTCCTCCCCGGAGTGGAACGCCTCGATCAGGGCGGCGTCCTCGGAGAGGTGGGCCATGATGCGCATCTCGATCTGGCTGTAGTCGGCGGTCAGCAGCGCCTCGTGCCCGGGGCCGACCACGAACGCCTCGCGGATCCGGCGGCCTTCCTCGGTGCGGATCGGGATGTTCTGCAGGTTCGGGTCGGTCGACGACAGCCGGCCGGTCGCCGCGATCATCTGGTTGAACGTGGTGTGGATGCGCCCGTCGTCGCGGACCGTCTTGAGCAGCCCGTCGACCGTCATCTTGAGCCGGGTCGCGTCGCGGTGCCGCAGCAGTGCCTCGAGGAACGGGTGGCCGGTCTGCACGAACAGCGCCTGCAGGGCGTCGGCGTCCGTGGTGTAGCCCGTCTTGGTCCGCTTGGTCTTCGGCATGTTCAGCTCGTCGAAGAGCAGCACCTGCAGCTGCTTCGGCGAGCCGAGGTTGATCTCCTTGCCGATCACGGCGTAGGCGTCGTCGGCCGCGGCTTTCACGGCCGAGCCGAACTCCGACTCCAGCTGCGCCAGGTAGTCGGTGTCGACGGCGATGCCGGTGTGCTCCATCGAGGCGAGCACCCGCACCAGCGGCAGCTCGACGTCGCGCAGCAGGGCGGTCGACTCCTTGGCCGCCAGCTCGGTGTCGAGCGCGTCGGCCAGCTCGAGCACGGCTCGGGCCCGCAGCACGTCGGACTCGGCTACCGCGCGGTCGTCCGGCCCCCCGTCGCCGTCCAGTCCGAAGGCCAGCTGACCGCCGTCCGCTCCGTCGCCCTCCTCGGCCCGTAGCTCGCGGCGCAGGTAGCGCAGCGCCAGGTCGGCCAGGTCGTAGCTGCGCTGGTCGGGCATCGCGAGGTACGCCGACAGGGCGGTGTCGCTGGTGACGCCGGCCAGGTCCCAGCCGCGCGCCTCGAACGCCAGCGACGGGCCCTTCGCGTCGTGCAGGGCCTTCGGCGCCGCGGTGTCGGACAGCCAGCCGGCGACGGCCTTGTCGTCGGCCTCGTCGAGGTCCTCCGGCGCGAACCAGCCGCCCTCGCCGTCGGCCGCGGCCAGCGCCACCCCGCTGACGTCGCCGGTGCCGGCGCCCCAGAAGCCGGAGATGTGGACGCCGGTGCGCCGCCCGTCGCGGACGTGCGCGTCCAGCCACGGCGCGACCTCGCCGACGCCGAGCACCGTCAAGGACACCTCGAAGCCCTCGTCGGCCTCCGGGGTCGCCGCCTCGACGGTGGCGTAGAGCCGGTCGCGCAGCACGCGGAACTCGCAGGGCGTCGAAGACCTGGTGCACCTCCTCGCGCTCCCAGTTGGTGCGGGCCAGGTCGCCGGGCATGACCTCGATCGGGACCTCGCGGACCAGCTCGGTCAGCTGCCGGTTCTGCACGACCTGCGCGAGGTGGGCCCGCAGCGCCTCCCCCGCCTTGCCCTTGACCTCGTCGACCCGCGCGACCAGCTGGTCGAGGTCGCCGAACTCCACGATCCACTTGGTCGCGGTCTTCTCGCCCACGCCGGGGATGTTGGGCAGGTTGTCGCTGGGGTCGCCGCGCAACGCCGCGAAGTCGGGGTACTGCGACGGCGTCAGGCCGTACTTGTCCTGCATCGTCGCCGGCGTGAACCGCCACATGTCCGAGACACCCTTGCGCGGGTAGAGCACGGTCACCTGGTCGGACACGAGCTGCAGGGCGTCGCGGTCACCGGTGCAGATCAGCACGTCGAACCCCTCGCGCTCGGCCCGGCTGGTGACGGTCGCGATGACGTCGTCGGCCTCGTAGCCCTCGGCCTCCAGGCTCGGGATGCGCAGCGCCTGCAGCACCTCCTTGACCAGCGCGACCTGACCCTTGAAGTCGGTGGGGCTCGCGCTGCGGTTGGCCTTGTAGTCGGCGAACAGCTCGGAGCGGAACGTCTTGCGGGAGACGTCGAACGCGACCGCGACGTGGGTCGGCATCTCGTCGCGCAGGACGTTGATGAGCATCGAGGTGAAGCCGTAGACGGCGTTGGTGGGCTGACCGGTGGTGGTCGAGAAGTTCTCGACCGGCAGGGCGTAGAACGCCCGGTAGGCCAGCGAGTGCCCGTCCAGCAGGAGCAGGCGGTCACGGGTCGACTGGGTCGCGGCTTCCACGGATCCGACCCTAGTCGGCGCTGGCGACAGGTCTCCCGGCGCCGATGCCTACGATCACCGGATGACCATGACCCCCGGCTCGCCCGACCTCCTGGACACCGTGAACGCGCTGGGCAAGGGCACTCTCGTCGAGCGGATGGGCATCGTGTTCACCTCGGTGGGCACCGACCGGGTGGTGGCCACCATGCCCGTCGACGGCAACACCCAGCCGTACGGGCTGCTCCACGGCGGGGCGTCGGTCGTGCTCGCCGAGACCCTGGGCTCCATCGGGTCGGCTCTGCACGCGGGTCAGGACCGGGTGGCGGTCGGCATCGACATCAACGCCACTCACCACCGGGCCGCCCGGTCCGGCACGGTGACCGGCACGGCCACGCCGCTGCACCTCGGCTCGACGATGACGTCCTGGCAGGTCGAGATCAGCGACGAGAGCGGCCGGGCCTTGTGCACGTCGCGCATCACCTGCCTGCTGCGTGACGTCGCGCCGGGAGGCTGACCGGCCGCCTCTCCCGGCGTACGGCGCTCAGTCGCCGACGCGGGCGACGGCGGCCCGCACCCGGCGCAGCGTGCGTCGCCGGGCGAGCAGGCTGTCGTTGACGGTGGGAGACCCGGCGGGCGCGAGACGCCGGCGCAGGGTGCTGACCGCGGCGGACCGGCGGACGACCACCGGGGCGAAGCCCAGCCGGGCGTAGAAGCGCTGGGTCTCCCGCATCTGCGGCAGCACGCTGGTCATGATGTGCTCGGCGCCGACCTCGTCGGCATAGGTCACCGCGGCCGCGAGCAGCGCCTTCCCGACCCCGCGCCGCCGGTAGCCGTCCCGCACGTGCAGGTAGTGCGTGTGCACCGAGCGCTGCTCGAACAGCGGCGCATAGTCGGTGGCCATGAGCAGCACCATGCCGGCCACCTCGCCGTCGACCAGGGCGACCATGGCCCGGGCCTCGGGGTCGGCCGCCACGGTGAGGAGCCGCTCGCGCATCGCCGCGTCGTCCGGTCCCGGGATGAGGCGTTCCATCCGGCTGCCGATGTCGCGCAGCTCGCCCCACATCTGGGTCATGGCGGGTACGTCGTCGGCGGTGGCTTCTCTGACCACGGGCAGCGAACGCGCCACGGACCCCTCCATCGGCTCATGGGGCGCACGGCACCCCTGGATCGAACCCGACAGACTGCCCCGTACAGCCGGGCCGGACCCTACGCCCCTCGACCCCGGTAGCGCGAGATGATCAGCGGAGAAATATCGGAAGCCGGGCGATCTCCGACATCCCGCCCCGCAGGATCCGGCCCTGGGTCGGCGCCGCAAACCAACCCGGTGTCTTCTCGTTCAGCCGCGAAGCGGGGCACTATGCTCCCGGCCACCGGTGAGCCGATCCCGCCCGCCCCCGACCCGGAGGTGCCCTGGTGCGCACACGAGTCGCCTTCTTCCTTGCGGCCCTGCTCTCCGCCCTCGTCGTCGTGCTCGGCATGGGCGCCGGCGCCGCGCAGGCCGACGGCGAATCCATCTTCGGCTTCATGTTCCAGCTCAAGAAGGGCGACCGGGTCGCCTACGAGGGCGTCAAGGTGACGGCCAAGGGCAACGGCGGCTTCTCGGGCAGCGCGACCAGCGACAAGAACGGCCGGTGGACGATCCCGGTGCCCCGCCCCGGCAGCTACACGGTGACCATCGACACCAAGTCGCTGCCCAAGGGCGTCAACCTCACCGACTCGTCGAAGGAGTCGCTGAAGGTCCCGGTCCTGTTCGGGCAGCAGAAGCCGGTGCTGTTCCCCCTCGGCAAGAGCACCCGGGTGGTCGAGAGCAAGTGGAGCCAGGCCGTCCAGCTCACGGCGGAAGGATTCCGGTTCGGGTTGATCATCGCGCTGGCCGCGGTGGGCCTGTCCCTGATCTTCGGCACCACCGGGCTCACCAACTTCGCCCACGGTGAGCTCGTGACCATCGGCGCCCTGATGACGTTCTGGATCAGCACCGGCAACCTGCCGCTGCTGCCGGACTTCGGCGGGCTGCAGTTCTTCCCGGCGGCCGCGATAGCCCTTGTGCTCTGCGGGGTCATCGGCTGGCTCAACGACGCCGTGCTCTGGAAACCGCTGCGCACGCCGCGGCACCGGGCTGATCGCGGCGATGATCGTCTCGATCGGCCTGGCCATCTTCCTGCGCGTACTTCTACCTGTTCCTGTTCACCGGGAACACCCGGCAGTACCCCGACTACCAAGGGCAGAAGGGCATCAGCATCGGCCCGCTGGACCTGGCCGCCGTCGACTACATCTCGATGGCCGTCGCGGTCGTCGTCCTGCTCGCGACGATCATCGCGCTGCAGCGCACCCGGATCGGCAAGGCGACCCGCGCGGTGTCCGACAACCCGGCCCTGGCGTCGGCGTCGGGCATCGACGTCGACCGCGTCATCCGGGTCGTCTGGATCGCCGGCGCGGCGCTCGCCGGCCTGGCCGGCATCCTGCTCGGCCTCGCCCAGGGCGTGAACTTCCAGATGGGCTTCCAGATCCTGCTGCTCATCTTCGCCGCGGTCACGCTCGGCGGCCTGGGCACGGCGTACGGCGCCCTGGTCGGCAGCCTCGTCGTCGGCCTGTTCATCTCGGTCTCCACGCTGTGGATCCCCGTCGAGCTGAAGAACGTCGGCGCGCTGTCATCCTGATCGTCATCCTCCTGGTCCGGCCGCAGGGCATCCTCGGCCGCGCGCGAGCGGGTCGGCTGAGGCGGAACGGAGATCATGGACTGGACACGGATCTTCAGCGACGGCCTCGAGGCCTCCGTCGGCCTGCAGGCGGTCGTCTTCGCGCTCGCCGCCATCGGCCTCAACATCCAGTTCGGCTACACCGGCCTGCTGAACTTCGGCCAGGCCGGCTTCCTCGCCGTCGCGGCGTACGGCCTCGCCGTGACCGTCGTCGACCTTCGACCTGCCGTTGTGGCTCGGCATCCTCATCGGGCTGCTCGGCGCCGTCGTGCTGGCCCTGCTGCTCGGCATCCCGACGCTGCGGCTGCGCGCCGACTACCTCGCCATCGTCACCATCGCCGCGGCCGAGATCATCCGGCTCATCGTCGCGCTCGGTGACCTTCGAGGAGACCTTCGGCGGCTCGGACGGCAGGCAGGCCTTCGCCGGCGACTTCTACGCCATCAACCCCTACCCGGTCGGGCGAGTACAACCTCGGGCCCGTTCGGCTTCAACGAGCGCCTGATGTGGGTGCTCATCGTCGGCTGGGTCCTGGTCGGGCTGTCCTGCCTGGTGGTGTTCCTGCTGATGCGCAGCCCCTGGGGCCGGGTGCTGCAAGGGCGATCCGCGAGGACGAGGACGCCGTGCGCAGCCTCGGCAAGAACGTCTACGCCTACAAGATGCAGTGCCTGATCATCGGCGGCGTGCTCGGCTGCCTCGGCGGGTTCATCTACGCGCTCGGCCAGGCCGTCGATCCAGCCGGACATCTTCGGCACCGACACCACGTTCTTCGCCTACACGGTGCTCATCCTCGGTGGCGCGGCCCGCGTCTTCGGCCCGGTCGTCGGCGCCATGATCTTCTGGGTCGTGCTCTCCCTGACCGACGACATCCTCAACGAGGCCATCGACGCCGGCTACATCTCGTCGTCGGTCATCAACAACACCCAGGTCGGCCAGTTCCGCTTCATGCTCGTGGGCCTGCTGCTCATGCTGCTGATGATCTTCCGACCGCAGGGGATCTTCGGCGACCGGAGGGAGATCGCGCTCGATGCCCGCTGACCACCTGGAGTCCGGCCCGGCCGAGACCGAGCACCGAGGCGCCACCGCCGGTGACATCGGCACCCGACGCGGCCAGCGCGACGCTGCCACGGCGGCGCTCGCCGACGTCCCCGCACGAGCCGGGCGCCACGAAGCCCGACCCGATCCTCGTCGCCGACCGATCGTGCGGCAGTTCGGCGGCCTCACCGCCGTCGACGTCGAGCACGTCGAGATCCAGCGCGGCGCCATCACCGCCCTGATCGGCCCGAACGGCGCCGGCAAGACCACCTTCTTCAACCTGCTCACCGGCTTCGACCAGCCCGACGACGGGCGACTGGTCGTTCGACGGCAAGCAGCTCAAGGGCGTGCCCGCGCTACAAGGTGGCCCGGATGGGCATGGTCCGCACCTTCCAGCTCACCAAGGCGCTGTCCAAGCTCACGGTGATCGAGAACATGCGGCTCGGCGCCACCGGCCAGAAGGGCGAGAAGGTCTTCGCCGCGCTGTTCCGCGGCATCTGGGGCGGCCAGGAGCGGGAGATCACCGAGCGGGCCGACGACCTGCTGGCCCGGTTCAAGCTCGACGCGAAGCGCGAGGACTTCGCCGGCAGCCTGTCCGGCGGCCAGCGCAAGCTGCTCGAGATGGCCCGGGCGCTGATGGTCGGCCCGGAGATGGTGATGCTCGACGAGCCGATGGCCGGCGTGAACCCGGCGCTCACCCAGTCGCTGCTGGGCCACGTCAAGGACCTGCGCGAGCGAGGGCATGACGGTGCTGTTCGTCGAGCACGACATGGACATGGTCCGCGACATCTCCGACTGGGTCATCGTGATGGCCCAGGGCCAGGTGATCGCCGAGGGTCCGCCGGACGACGTCATGGGCGACCAGCGCGGTCATCGACGCCTACCTCGGGTCGCACCACGACGCCGCCCTCACCGAGGAGGACGAGCAGCAGGTGCTCGCCGAGGCCGAGGAGGCACTCGAACGGGAGCGCGCCGAGACGAGGAGAAGTCGTGAGCAAGCAGGACGGCTCCGCGGCGAACGACCCGGCGCCGACGAGCCCGGCCGGGCCGCGACGCCGAGACGACTCGAGCCTCGAGGCGACCGAGATCGGCTCGACCACGCCCACCACATCGCGGCCCAGACGCACGAGATCTCCCGCGAGGACCGCACCGCGCACGAGGCCGCGGCCGCCGACGCGCTGCTGCGTCGCCGACGACCTCGTCGCGGGCTACGTGCCGGGCGTGAACATCCTCAACGGCTGCGACCTCTACGCGAACGACGGCGAGCTGGTCGGCATCATCGGGCCCAACGGCGCCGGCAAGTCCACGCTGCTCAAGGCCATGTTCGGCCTGGTCAGGGTCACCGGAGGCGGCATCATGCTGCGCGGCGAGGACATCACCGGGCTCAAGGCGAACCAGCTGGTCGCCAAGGGCGTCGGCTTCGTGCCGCAGAACAACAACGTCTTCCCGCAGCCTGACCATCGAGGAGAACCTGCAGATGGGGGTCTACCAGGCGCCCCAAGAAGTTCAAGCAGACGCTTCGACTTCGTCACCGGACTGTTCCCCGCGCTCGGCGACCGGCGGGCCCAGCGGGCCGGGTCGCTGTCCGGCGGCGAGCGGCAGATGGTGGCGATGGGCCGGGCCCTGATGATGGAGCCCGTCGGTCCTGCTGCTCGACGAGCCGTCGGCCGGCCTGTCCCCGGTCCTGCAGGACGAGGTGTTCGTCCGGACCCGGCAGATCAACCGGGCCGGCGTGTCGGTGATCATGGTCGAGCAGAACGCCCGCCGCTGCCTGCAGATCTGCGACCGCGGCTACGTGCTCGACCAGGGCCGCAACGCCTACACCGGCACCGGCAAGGACCTGGCGAACGACCCGAAGGTCATCCAGCTCTACCTCGGCACCCTCGCCAAGGCCTGACCTGCTCCCGGCGCGGGCATGCCGGGTCCCGGCGCCCTCGCCCGGTTTCCCCATCATCGGATACCCGATCGGGCCCCCCTCGAGCGCGAAACTCCCTCCGATGATGGGAGATCGCGGTCAACCGACCCCGACCGAGCCGCCGCGACCCCGCCCGTGCGTCGCCGACGACAACGACGAGAGGGCCCGGCCGTGACGGCCGGGCCCTCTCGTTGCGAGCTGTCAGACGCTGACCGTGCTGGTCAGATCTTGCCGCTCTTCGCCTCGACGAACGAGTAGTTGTTGTCGGCGGCGTACTTGTAGATGCCGATGGTGGCCTGGCTGGGGTCACCCTGCGTCGTTGAACTCGATCGGACCGCTCACGCCGTCGTAGTCGAAGTCCGTGCCCTTGTTCGAGCAGGGCGATGCAGTCCTTGTACGAGGTGCACTTGGTGCCGCCCTCGCTGACTTCCTGCATCTTGGACGCGATCGACGTACCCGCGTCGTCCTTGGCCGCGGAGGCAGCCAGCGCGACGAGCACGGTGGCGTCGTAGGACTCCGGGGCGTAGGCGAACTGGTCGAGCTTCGGCGCGACGGTCTTGAGCCGGGTCTTGAACTCCTCGGTCGCGGCGACACCCGGGAGGGTGGCCTTGACGCCGGTCAGCGTGCCCTTCGCGAAGTCCTTCGAGTAGTCGGCGGTGTTGCCGTCGACGAAGTAGATCTTCTTCACGGACGGGCCGATGCCCTGCTTGACGAGCTCAGGGATGATCTTCTTGGTCTCGTCGAACGAGATCAGGATGATCGCCTCGGGGTCGGCAGCCTTGATCTTGCCGACCTCGGTGCTGAACGACGCGGCCTTGGGGTCGTAGATGACCTGCTCGACGACCTGGCCGCCACCACCGGTGAACGACTCGGTCACCGACTTGGCGAGCCCGGTGCCGTAGGAGTCCTGCAGCGCCATGATGCCGAGGGTGCTGTTGCCGTCGGCGAGGATGTTGTCGCCGGCGACCCGGCCCTGGAGCACGTCCGGCGGGGCGGTACGGAAGTACAGACCCTTGTCGGCGTACGACGTGAGCTCGTCGGAGGTGTTCGCCGGCGAGATCTGGAGCACCCCGGCGCCGGTGATCTTGTCGATCACCGAGAGCGAGACGCTGGACGACGCGGCGCCGACGATGGCGTCCACGTTGTTGGAGAGGAGGCGGTCCACGGACTGTGACGCCGTGTCGGTCGAGGTGTCTCCGGAGTCGGAGTCGACCTTCTCGACCTGCTTGCCGTTCACGCCCCCGGCGTCGTTGATGTCGCTCAGCGCGAGGTCCACGCCGGCGAACTCGGGCGGGCCGAGGAAGGCGAGCGAACCGGTCTGCGGGAGCAGCGTGCCGATCTTCAGCGTGCCGTCTCCCTTCGCGGCCGCGGGCGCGGAGCTCGATGCCGCGTCGCTGGACTTCTCGGTGGTCGAGGTGCTGTCACTGCTGCCGCCACAGGCGGTCAGCGCCAGACCGGCGACACCCAGGACCGCGACCGACCGCCATAGCGGGGTGGGGCGGATCATGAACCATCTCCTTTGAAAGGGTCCGCGGTCCATGCCGGACCGCGCAGGCGGCCTGCGCCTGACGCGATGAACCTACCGACCCCCGCAACCCCCTGCCGGGCAACCGCCCCAACAGCCCTAGGGTCGTTGCCAAGTCGTGACCTCCGGAGCCCCGGCTGCGACGCCGCCGTCACACCTGGTCGGACGCCGGCTCCGCCAGCACCAGCTCGGCGACCTGGCGCATCGTGAGACGGCGGTCCATCGAGGTGCGCTGCACCCAGCGGTACGCCGCGGCCTCGTCGAGCCCGTGCCGGTCCTGCAGGACGCCCTTGGCCCGATCGACCAGCTTGCGGGTCTCCAGCCGCTCCTGCAGGTCGGTGACCTGGCTCTCCAGGGCCGTCAGCTCGTCGAAGCGGGCCATCGCCATCTCGACCGCCGGCACCAGGTCCGCCTTGCTGAACGGCTTGACCAGGTACGCCATCGCGCCGGCCGCCCGGGCCCGGTCGACCAGCTCGCGCTGGGAGAACGCCGTGAGCATGACGACCGGGGCGATCCGTGCCGCGGCGATGCGCTCGGCGGCCGAGATGCCGTCCAGCCGGGGCATCTTCACGTCCAGGACGGCCAGGTCGGGGCGGTGCTCGGTGACCAGGTCGACCGCGGTCTCACCGTCGGCGGCCTCGGCGACGACCCGGTAGCCCTCCTCCTCGAGCATCTCCCGCAGGTCCAGCCGGATCAGCGCCTCGTCCTCGGCGATGACCACCGTGCGGACCACCGGGCGCTGCGCGTCGACCACCCGGCGAGCCTAGTGGCGGATGGCATGATGACCCGCACGCCCCGATAGGCCAACTGGCAGAGCCAATGGTCTCAAACACCATCCAGTGTGGGTTCGACTCCCACTCGGGGCACCCGCGGGACGATTTCCGGACATCGTGAGCCGGCCGCCGCAGCGACCACGCGGGCGGGCGCTGGTTGACCCTGGACGGCGACCTGTAGCGCTGCCCACACCGCAGTGGGCAACGCTGGGTGCTCCGGGGCGCGCCACCTGTAGCGCTGCCCACACAAAAGTGGGCAGCGCTACAGGTAGCCAGGCACGCGCACCTGCTCCAGCTGGCCGGTGCAGCCGGGTCGGAGCGGTCCGGCAGCCTCCGCGGCGAACGCGCTTCGGTCGGCTGCTCGGCCTGCCGATGGTCCCGCTGTGAGGACTTCGGCCCGGGTGCACCGGTCGGCTGCCCTGCTGCTGGCGGTGGCCGTGGCCGGCCCCTGGCTGGCCGGCTGCGCCCGGCTGCAGGCGGCGGCGGCACCGCCCGGGCAGCGGCCCGGCGTCGACGTCCCGTCCCGGCTCCCGCTCGGGGTGACCGGGAAGCCGCTCGGCCGGCCCGCGCTCGCGCCCGCCGGGACCGGCGGGTACGCGTTCCTGGCCACCCACCCGGACGGGACGCCGGTCGCGTTCGACCCGTGCCGCCCGGTGCACGTGGTGGTGCGGCCGACCGGCGAGCCGCCGGGCGGTCGGGCGCTGCTGCTGTCCGTGCTCGGCGAGCTCAGCGCCGGCACCGGGCTGCAGTTCGTCGACGACGGCGGCACCGACGAAGGGCCTGACCCCCGCCGGGCCGCCTACCAGCCGGAGCGGTACGGCGACCGCTGGGCACCCGTGCTGGTGACCTGGTCGTCCCCCGCCGAGACGGCCATGCTGACGCCGGAGATCCTCGGCCGGGCCGGCCCCGACCCCTACGGTCGTGGCGCGGACGAGCGGTTCGTCAGCGGCCTGGCGGTGTTCAACTCACCCGCCCTGGCCCAGCAGCTGCGCACCGGTGAGGACGCGAAGGCCCGCGCCGTGCTGCTGCACGAGCTGGGTCACCTGGTGGGGCTCGGCCACGTCGACGACCCGTTCCAGGTCATGTACGACACGAACAGCTACCCGCTCGCGCAGTACCACGCCGGTGACCTGCGGGGTCTCGAGCAGCTCGGCCTCGGCCGCTGCTTCGACGACCACTGAGCCTGCCCGCCACCTTGATGATGTGAAGATGACCCGATGGACCTCGGATTCGCCGTTCCCACCGCGGGCTCGTGGGCGACACCGCAGCACCAGGTGGCGCTGGCTCGCCGGGCCGAACAGCTCGGCTACGTGTCGCTGTGGACCTTCCAGCGGCTCCTCTACCCGGCCGACGTCGGCGAGTCCGACGCCCCCACCCGTTGGGCACCGATCTACCGCAGCGTCCACGACCCGCTGATCACCCTCGGCTTCCTCGCCGGTCACACCGAACGGGCCCGGCTCGGGGTCGCGGTGCTCAACATGCCGTGGTTCTCGCCGCTGCTGCTCGCCAAGCAGACCGCGACGCTGGACGCCGTCTGCGACGGACGGCTCGACGTCGGGCTCGGCATCGGCTGGGCCGCCGAGGAGTACGCCGCGACCGGTGCGCCGATGGACCAGCGCGGCGCCCGCGCCGAGGAGTTCATCGGCGCCCTGCGGGCCTGCTGGACCGACGAGGTCGTCGACGTGCACACCCGGTTCCACGACATCGGACCGGCCCACGTCGACCCCAAGCCGGTCCAGCGCCCGCACCCGCCGCTGCTGCTCGGCGGCAGTGTCGACGCAGCGCTCCGCCGGGCCGGTCGCCTCGCCGACGGCTGGATCAGCAGCAGCGGGCAGGACCTCCGCGACATCGGCCGGGCCGCTGCCACCGTGCGCGCCGCGGCGGAGGAGGCCGGCCGGGACCCTGCGGCGCTGCGGATCATCTGCCGCGGCGTGGTCCGGGTCCGCGAGGCCGGCCGCCCCGACCGGCGTCCGCTCTCCGGCTCGTACGACGAGGTCCGCGCCGACCTCGCCGTGCTGGCCGAGCAGGGGGTGACGGAGGTGTTCGTGGACCTCAACTTCGACCCGCAGGTGGGTTCGGTGGACGCCGACCCGGAGGCCTCGGTGCGGCGGGCGCAGGAGACGCTGGAGGCGCTGGCGCCGTGAGCGACGACCGGGTCCGGCGCCGCGTGGTGGTCGGCGGCCGTGTCCAGGGGGTGTTCTTCCGGGACAGCACCCGCCGCGAGGCGGAGCAGCGCGGTGTCGCGGGGCTGGGCCCGCAACCTGCCGGACGGGCGGGTCGAGGTCGTGCTCGAGGGCGGCCCCGACGAGGTGGCGGCCGTGCTGCGCTGGCTGCGCGACGGGCCGCCGCACGCCCGGGTCGAGTCGGTCGACGTCCGCGAGGAGCCGGTCGAGGACCTGCACGGCTTCCGGACCGATGAACGTGCGCGTCGACACCCGGCGCGCGAGAGGCCCCGTCCGGCAGGGACGGGGCCTCTCGAGTCGGGAGGTCGGCTCAGCCGAGCTGCAGATGCTGCCCGGGGCGGATCAGACCGGGGTTGGACCCGATCGTGGACTTGTTGATCTTGTACAGGTGCTGCCAGCCGCCGGCCACGTCCTTCGCGCGCGCGATCCCGGACAGGGTGTCGCCGCGGTGCACGGTGTAGCTTCCGCCGACCGCGACCCGGTGCGCCCGGTGCGTGCGGTGGTGGGCCTTGCGGTGCGTGCCACGGCTGGCCCGGTCGGTCTGCACCCGGTTGTCCTCGGCGCGCTGCTGCACGGCGTCGGTCGTCGTGGTGTCGCCGGAGAGCTGCGCCTTGAGCTCGTCGGCGGTGGCCAGCGCCTCGCGGCGCTCGTCGGCGCCGAGCCCGAGCCGGCTGCTGCAGGCAGGCCAGGCGCCCCAGCCGCCGCCGTCGACGATGTGGGAGGCCACGACGATCTGCTCGGCCCGGCTGGCGAGGTCGGCCCGGGAGGCGTACTTGCCGCCGCCGTTCCCGGTCCAGGTGCCGCCGGCGAACTGCAGGCCGCCGTAGTAGCCGTTGCCGGTGTTGATGTGCCAGTTGCCGCCGCTCTCGCAGCTGGCGAGCTTGTCCCAGGAGCTGGTGCTCGCGGACGCCGAGCCGGCGGCGGCGATCAGCGGGATGGCAGCGACCAGCGGCGCGGTCGCCAGACCGAGGTTGCGGGTGTGGTTGGTGGGCTTGCGGTGCTGCCCGCGGCCGGACGTGGACCGCTTCAGAGCGCGCTGCGCCATAGGTCGTTCCCTCTCGCCGCCTGCGAAGTCAGCTGTCGGGTTCAGGCGAGAGAGATGCCTGGCCACTGGTTGGGTGGCTTCACCCCGAGGACGCGCTCCCGGGCTGACGGATCAGCCTGGTCGATGCGCCCGAAGTGGGTCCCCCACTCCTGCCCACTGGTCTCAAGCTGACCTCCGGACGGCGGGCAGGACTCGGCGGGCCGTCGGTGGGACCACGCGGCGCGCGGTCCCCAGAAGGGTAGAGGGGCAGATCACGGTCCGGCAAACCGGGCACGCCGTCGTGGGACGCGTGACGCCGGTCACCCGGTGGGCGATGATGCGCGATGATGTCGGACATGCCGGGTCGCCATGAGGTGCCGTGCCCGGCGACCTAGTCCTGGACGGCCGGGTCACGATCCCGGCCGGCGAGCTGTCCTGGCGGTTCTCCCGCTCCAGCGGGCCGGGCGGCCAGTCCGTGAACACCTCGGACTCCCGGGTGGAGCTGTCCTGGGACCTCGCCGCATCGGCCGCGCTCTCACCGGTCCAGCGTGAGCGCGCGCTGAACCGCCTGGCCGGACGCCTGGTCGACGGCGTGCTGACCGTCGCCGCCTCCGAGCACCGGTCCCAGCTGCGGAACCGGGCGGCGGCCGAGGCGCGACTGCTCTCGGTGCTCGCCGACGCCATCGCGCCGCCGCCGCGGAAGCGCCGGCCCACCAAGCCCTCGAGGCGGGCCACCGAGCGCCGGATCGCGACGAAGAAGCGCCGTGGCGAGGTCAAGCGGCTGCGCCGCTCCGAGGAGTGACCAGCCGGTGACCGTCGGGCCGGAAATCACCCGTTCGGCCCACTCGCTACTCGCCGGACAGCTGCGCCAGCGCCCGCTCGGCGACGGTGATCTCCCGCTGGATCAGGACCTGCGCCCCACGCAGGCCGCGCAGGCCGAAGCGGTCCCGGATGTGGCTCACCAGCTCGACCACCGCGGGGTCGATCTCCTCCGGCAGGTCGCCGGCCTGGACGTCGGACATGCGGGCCTCCCCGTCTCGGATCTGCCGGGCTCGACCTTACCGACGAGCGGCGGCCCGTCGCGCGGCCCGCCGTCGGCACGGGCGGCAGGATGGCCGGGTGACCGCTGAGCGTCCCGCCGACCCCGGTCACCCCGTCGCCGGCGGCGGCCGGCTCGGGGTCGGCCGGTCGGCCGGGGCCGCCGGCGTACCGGCCATGGCGGCGACGGCGGCCGTGGCGGCGCTGCTCGCCGCCGGTGCCGGAGCCGGCGATCCGGTGGCGGTCGCCTGGTGCCCGGAGGGCGTCGGGCTCGCCTACCGCGACCTGCTGATCGGCTGCCCCGGCGACGGCGTCGAGGCGGTACGCCGGGTGGTCGAGGCGGTGCGGCCACGGCTGGTCTGGTGGTCGGCCCGCGACGCCGAACCGCTGGTGCGGGCCGGGCTGCGGGTGCCGGCCTCGTGGGACCTCGCCGCGACCCACCGGCTGCTGCACGGCGGCTCGGACCGGGAGCCCGGCGTCGTCTGGGCGGTCGCCACCGGGCAGGACCCGGCGCGTCGGCCGCGCACCGGGCAGCTGGACCTGCTCTCCGGCGGCAGCGACCCCGACGGCGCCGCTCGACCGATCTCGGCTCCGACGACCCCGTCTCCGACGACGAGCCGGTGCGCCCGGACGGGCACCTGCGGCCCGGCTGGGCGGAGGCCGGTCCCCCGAGCCTGGGCGCGGCGGCACGCTGGGCCCGGGCGGCCCTCGCGGTCCGGGCGCGGCAGGCCGCGCTGCTTGCTGAGCTGCCGGACGGCCGCCGCTCCCCCGGCCCGCCGCCGCTGGCCCTGCTCACGGCCTGGTCGGAGTCGGCGGCCGAGCTGCTGGCGGTCGAGCTCGGCGTCCGGGGGCTGCCGCTGGACCGCAGCACCGCCACCCGGCTGATCGAGGAGCGGGTGGGCCCGCGCCCCGTCGACGCCGCGTCGGCCGCGACGACCCGGACCGCGCGGGACGACGTCGTCCGGGACCTGGTGCCCGGCGGGGGTGACGTCGACCTGCGCAACCCGGCCGCCGTCCGCGAGCTGCTCGGCCGGCTCGGCATCGACGTCCCCGACACCCGGTCCTGGCGGCTGGAGCCGCTGCGCGGCACCCATCCGGCGGTCGCCGCCCTGCTCGACTGGCGCAAGGCCGAACGGATCGCCACCACCTACGGCTACGGCTGGCTGGACCGGGAGGTGGGCGCGGACGGCCGGTTGCGCGGCAGCTGGACCGGCTGCGACGGCGCCGCCGGCCGGATGACGGCGTCCGCGGGCCTGCACAACATGCCGGCCGAGCTGCGGCCGGCCGTCGCCGCCGAGCCCGGCCGGCTGCTGGTCCGGGCCGACCTCGGCCAGGTCGAGCCGAGGGTGCTGGCCGCGGTCTCCGGCGACGAGGCGCTGGCGAGAGCGACGGCCGACGACGACCTCTACGCCCCGGTCGCGGCCCGGCTCGGCGTCGACCGGCCGACCGCCAAGGTCGCCGTGCTGGCCGCGATGTACGGCCAGACCTCCGGTGCCGCCGGTGAGGCGCTGCGTGGGCTGGAGAGCGCCTACCCGGTGGCGATGGGCTACCTGCGGGCGGCGCACGAGTCGGGTGCCGCAGGTCGCGACGTGCGGACCTACGGCGGGCGCCGGGTGCGGATGTGGCCGCTGCCCGAGCCGGTCGACCCGGCCGCCGCCCAGGGCCGGGCCCGGTTCGCCCGCAACGCGGTCGTGCAGGGCGCCGCCGCCGAGCTGTTCAAGATGTGGGCGGTGTCGGTGCGCGCCGCGTTGCCGGCCGGCGCCGAGGTGGTGCTCTGCCTGCACGACGAGCTGCTGGTGCAGGCCTTGGAGGCCGACGCGGCCGCGGTGGCCGCGCTGCTGCACGACGTCCTGAGCAGCACGGCTGCCCGGTGGGCGGCCGGCAGCGGCGTGCGGTTCGTCGCCGACGTGCTGGTGGTGCGCCGCTGGTCGGAGGCCAAGGACTGACCGGCCGTTCGTTTGTGCTGCTACTCGGGGGCGAAGAGAGCACCATGCAGCCCTTCGACGCCGTCACCCGCCTGGAGTCCGCCCGCAGCCTCGACCGGTTCGCCGAACCCGTCCGGGACGCCGTGCAGGCGGTGCTGCCGCCGGGCGCGGTGCGGGACGGCCTGCACGGGGTGTGGCTCGGCCACCCGGTGCACCCGACGCTGGTGCAGGTTTCGCTCGGGGCACTGATGTCGGCGTCCGTCCTGGACGGGCTGCCCGGCACCGAGACGGCGGCCACCGTGCTGGTCGCCACCGGACTGGCCACCGCACCCGCGGCCGCTGTCACGGGCTGGGCCGACTGGTCGGAGCTGCACGAGGACCAGCAGCGGGTCGGCTTGGTGCACGCTGCCGCGAACCTGGCCGGCGTGGTGCTCTACGGCCTGTCCCTGGCGAGCCGGCTGCGCGGCGGGCACCGGAGCGGCCGGTTGCTCGGCTGGGCCGGGCTCGGCGTGCTCGGCCTGGGCGGGTTCCTGGGCGGTCACCTCTCGTTCCGGCAGGCGTCGGGGGCCAACCACGTCGAGGACGTGCCGCACCTGGTACGGCCGGGCTGGCAGGACCTGTGCCCGTTCGACGACCTCCCCGACGGCACGCCGGTGCGCCGGGTGCTCGGCGGCGACAACGACGACGTACCGCTGTTCGTCCTGCGCCGCGGGTCGGACCTGACGGTGCTGTCGGACCGGTGCAGCCACCTGTCCGGGCCGCTGCACGAGGGTGAGCTGGTCGACGGCGGCCGGTGCGTGGTGTGCCCGTGGCACGGCAGCGTCTTCCGGTTGTCGGACGGCGGGGTGCAGCGCGGGCCGACGACCGCACCGGTGCACGTGTTCGACGTGCGGGTGGCCGGCGGCCGCGTCGAGGTGTGCCTGCCGGGCGCCGGCTGAGCCGCCCGGGTCAGCCGGTGGGCAGCGAGTCCAGCAGTCGCCGGGCCTCGGCCAGCGCGGGCGCCGCGCGGAGGACCTCGAGGCTCTCGACCGCAAGCAGGGCCGGCTTCTCGGCCTCCTCCGCGCGCCCATCGGCGACCAGAAGTCGGGCCAGGTCGAGCTGCCCGAGCGCCCGCCAGTAGGGATAGCCGAGGTCGGTCATGACCTCGACCGCCGACCGGAGCCTTGCCTCGGCCTCCGCCGGCGAGCCGCCGGACCGCAGCAGCAGCCCGGCCCGGTGCCGGGACGCCTCGGCCCCGAGGAACGGCGGGACGTGCCCGGGCAGCCGTCCCTCGACGAGCCGCAGCAACGTGTCCAGCACATCGTCGCGCCCGGCCAGCAGCGCGGTCTCCACCGCCATCGTCCAGGACAGCCGGCTGGCGTCGGCGACCAGGCTCAGCGCGTCCGACGCCTCGGTGGCGGCGCCCAGCGCGACGGCGACGGCGTCGTCGAGGTTGCCGTCGAGCCGCGCGACCACGGCCTCGGCAGCGAGGCCGACCGGGCGCTGCTGGCGGTCGTCGAGATGGCGCAGCTCCTGCACCAGAACGGCCTCGGCCCGGGCCCGCTCGTCGTGACCGCGGTACAGGTAGAGCTGCATGAGCCGGGCCCGGGACCACAGGTTGGTGTGGTCGATGACCCCCACCTCGGTCGCCCGCAGCGCGTCGGACTCCGCCTCGTCCCAGCGGCCCGCGTGCAACCGCCAGACGCTGAGGTTCGACAGCACGAACGACTCCCCGCTGCGGTCACCGAGCCGGCGGGTCAGCTCGAGGGTCTCCAGGGTCGACCCCTCGGCCTCCAGCCGGTCCGACTGGATCAGGTGGTCGTCGATGTTGCCGCGCACGTGGTACTCCGCGGCCAGGTCACCCGAGCGTCGGGCGGCCTCCAGAGCCCACCCCTGCATCGCCAGGGACTCACCGAACCGGCCGATCGACGCGAGGTACAGCCCTCGCAGCGAACCACCCTGGGCCTGGACGCGGTCCAGCTCGAGCCCCGCGGCAGCGGTCAGTGCCGGCTCCAGGTGGGCCAGGCACTCGTCGGATCGACCGAGCCAGAACAGCGCCATCGCACAGGCCACCTCGAGCTGGGCCACGTCGGCGTCCGGGACCCCGCGGTCGAGCTCGCGGAGCACCGGCGCGAAGCGGTCCAGCAGATCGGTCGTGCGGCCCACTTCGAGCAGCGGGAACGCCAGGAGCCGGTGGCTGCGCAGCGCCTGCTCCCGACGACCGGCAGCCTCATGGGCGGCGATCACCGCCTCGAAGAGGTCGATCGCGTCGGACGGGCGGCCCGCCTGGACCGCCATCCCGCCCTGCTCCTGGAGCAGCCGAGTCCGGTTCGGCTCGTCGGCGGCGAGCGAGCCGGCCGACCGGAAGTACCCCTCGGCGGCATCCGGCGCACCGATCGAGCTCGCCCGACGGGCCGCCTGCTCGAAAGCCAGCACCGCCCGCTCCCGCACGTCCGCCGCGTCGGCGGCGTCGGGATCGGCGAGGAAGGCGCGGTGGTAGTGGCCGGCCACCAGCTCGGCCGTCTGGTCGGCCGCCTCGCCCTCGACCGCGGCGAGCTGCTCGGCGAGCCGCAGGTGCAGCGCCCGACGGTCCCGCCGGGACAGCGTGTCGTAGGCGACGGTCCGCAGCATCGACTGGACGAACACGAAGTGGCCGCGGGACATGGACAGCGGGTCGTCCCGGACCGTCAGGACCTGCTTGCGACAGAGCGCCGCGAGCAACCCGTCGACCGCCACCTCGTCGAGGCCGCTCGCTCCGGCGGCCACCGACACCTCCGGCCGTGAGAACGACTGCCCGAGCACGGCAAGGTCCCGCACCAGGGACCGCTCGCCGGCCGGGAGGGCATCGAGGCGGGCCGCGATGAGCCCGGCCAGGCTGTCCGGCACCTCGGCCAGCTCGCCCACGACGCCGACCAGCCGGTACCGGCCGTCCTCGACGACGACGACCCCGCGGTCGACGAGCGAGCGGACCGTCTCGACCGCGTAGAGCGGGATGCCGTCGGCGTGCGCCACGACCCGGCCGCGCTGGTCCTCCGGCAGGCCCTCGACGAGCCCGTCGACCAGCTCGGCCATGGCACGGTCCGGCAGGCCGTCCAGGTGCAGCCGGGTGACGTTGTAGCGCTCGGCGAGCCAGCCGGGGCGGCGGTCCGCGAGGTCCGGCCGGGTCAGCCCCAGCACGAACAGCCGGCTCTCGCCGGCGTAGTCGAGGAGGTGCTCGATGAAGTCCAGCAGCGGGTCGTCGGCCCAGTGCAGGTCCTCGAGCACGAGCACGACCGGGCTGGTCAGCGCGAGGCGCTGGAAGAACGACCGCCAGGCACCGAACAGCTCCTGGCGGCCGAACGTGCCGTCACTGGCGCCGACGAGGGCGGCCAGCCGAGGGGCGAGGAAGGCCCGCTCGTCGGGGTCCGGCACCCACCGGACCAGCTCGGTCGAGATCCGGTCGCGCACCGCCGCCGGCTCGGCGTCGGCGTCGATGCCGAACCGGTCCCGCAGCATCTCCGCCAGCGCCGCGAACGAGACGTCCTCGCCGTAGGCGACGCACCGGCCGAGGTGCCAGTAGACCGTGCCGGCGACCCCGTCGACGTACGTCGAGAACTCCCAGCGCAGCCTGGACTTGCCCACACCCGCAACCCCGGTGACGAGCAGCATCCGGGCCCGGCTCTGGTCGGCGGTGGCGTGGAAGACCTCCTTGACCAGCGCGAGCTCCCGGTCCCGGCCCACCAGACCGGTGCCGACGCTGTCGCCGGTGGCCCCGCCGCCGACCCGGGCCACGATGCGCTCGGCCCGCCACAGCTGCAGCGGCTCCGCCTTCCCCTTGGCCTGGTGCCACCCGGCGTCCGCGTAGGCGATGCTCGACTCGGTCAGCCGGCGGGTGACGTCGTCGACCAGGACCTGGCCGGGCTCGGCGGCGGCCTGCACCCGCGCCCCGGTGTTCACCCGGTCGCCCACCACGATGCCCTCGCCGGGCTTCACGACGGCCGCCACCTGGCCGGTCACGACCCCGGCGCGGGCGAGCAGGCCCGGCGCACCGGCCTCGGCGCCGTACGCCGGGATGGCGCCGACCAGCTCCAGCGCGGCCCGGACGGCCCGCTCCGGGTCGTCCTCGCGGGCTGCCTGGGCTCCCCAGACGGCGAGCACGGCGTCGCCGATGAACTTCTCCACGGTGCCGCCGTAGCGCTCGACCAGCGTGCGGGCCCGCTCGAAGTACCCGGAGAGCAGCTCGCGCAGGTCCTCGGGCTCACGGGTCTCGGACAGCGACGTCCAGCCCACCAGGTCGACGAAGACGACGGTGACCCGGCGCAGCTCGCCGCGTCGCGGAGCCGGCGGCTCCGCCGCTGCGGCCGGACGTGCCGGGGAGCAGGGCACTCCCGCACTGGCCGCAGAACCGCTGGGACGGAGCGGCCGGGACGGCACCGCACACCTGGCAGCCGATGGTCAGCGCCGCACCGCAGCCGCCGCAGAACTGGTGGTCGACGGGGTTGGCTGCACCGCACGCCGTGCACGCCCGCTGCTCCACCGCGCCCCACCTCCGCCCCGAGGCACGGTAGCGGCCGGGGTGCCGGCGGGTAGCGCCTTCGGCGCAGCCGGGTCAGACGGTCTCGAACGACTGCCCGCGGGCGGTCAGCTTCTCGCGGTGCTTGTCGCGCTTGTCCTCGAACCGGGCCGCCGCCGTGTCGAGCTGGTCGAGGATGCCCTGCAGCTCGTCGCGGGCCGCCTCGCCGTCGGCGTCCAGGCCCTTGATGTCGAAGACGCCCCAGGCGCGCAGCACGGGCGCGAGGACGTCGTCGCGGTGGATGCGCAGGTCGTAGATGCCGGACAGCGCGATCTGCACCGACTTGCGGGTGAAGTCCTCGATCGTGGAGCCGGGCATCTCGAAGGTCTTCACGACCTCGGTGATGGCCCGCATCGTCTGGTTCGGGCGCGACCTCGAGCGCGGCACCGAGCAGGTTCCGGTAGAAGAGCATGTGCAGGTTCTCGTCCAGCGAGATCCGGGCGAGCAGCTGCTCGGCGACCGGGTCGCGGGTGATCTTGCCGGTGTTGCGGTGCGAGATGCGGGTCGCGAGCTCCTGGAAGGAGACGTAGGCCAGCGACCGCAGCAGGTCGTCGTGGTTGGCCGACTCGAAGCCGGCACCCATGTGCGTCATCCGGGCCCGCTCGAGGGCGACCGGGTCGACGGCGCGGGTCACCAGCAGGTAGTCGCGGATCGCGATGGCGTGCCGGCCCTCCTCGGCGGTCCACTGGTGCACCCAGGTGCCCCACGCGGCGTCCCGGCCGAAGACGGTCGCGATCTCGTGGTGGTAGCTGGGCAGGTTGTCCTCGGTGAGCAGGTTGACGATCAGGCTGGTCCGCGCGACGTCGGACACCTTCGACTGCTCCGGCTCCCAGGCCTCGCCGCCGAGGACGCCGTCGAAGTTGCGCCCGTCGCTCCACGGGACGTACTCGTGGGGCATCCACTCCTTGGCCACCTTGAGGTGGCGCTCGAGGTTCTCCTCGACGACCGGCTCGAGCTCGCGGAGCAGGTCGGTCTGGGACATGGTGCGGACGTCGGCAACAGTCACGAGAGACCTCCGGAGGCGATGGCGTGCGGCACAGCGAACTTACGGTTACGTCACCGTAGGTAGCAACGGTAACCCAGTCGGCCGCGGTCGAACACTCCCCGGGCGTGTCATTCGGCGGCCACCTGCCCGCCGTACCCGCGGAGCGGACCCCGAACCCGGGCCGCGTCACCGGTCCCGTCGGCGCCCCGGCGTTCCGGCGGTCCGGCGGTCCGGCGGTCCGTTCGGTGCCGTTCGGCAGCATCGGATACCCGTCCGGGCCCCCAGCGAGCGCGGGAATCCCTCCGATCATGGGAAAACACGGTCGGCGGCCGCCCGCCGACCCGGCGGCCGCCCACCGACCCGACGGGCCGCCCACCGACCCGGCCGGGGCCGCTCAGTGGGCGGGCTGGTCAGTGGACGGCGCTGAGCTCGGCGATCGGTAGCCCCTCGCGCAGCATCCGCACCAGGTCCGGCAGCGCCTGCGGGCGGGCGAACAGGTAGCCCTGGCCGAGGATGCAGCCGGCCTGCCGCAGCCGGGCGGCCTGAGCGGGCCGTTCGATGCCCTCGGCGACCACCTTGAGGTCGAGCGCGGCGCTCATGACCAGGATGGCCTCGACCAGCGCGGCGGCCCGCGGGCTGACGTCGATGTCCCGGGTGAAGCTCCGGTCGATCTTGACGGTGTCGACCGGGAGGTGCTGCAGGTAGCCGATCGAGGAGAAGCCCACCCCGAAGTCGTCGATCGCGAGGCTCGCGCCGGCCCCGCGCAGCGCGCGCAGGGCCAGGTCGGTCTCGGCGTCGTCGGCGACCACGACCGTCTCGGTCATCTCGAGCACGAGGTGGTTCTCGCCCAGCCCGCGCACCGCGCGCTGCACCTGGTCGACGAACGCGGCGTCCCGCAGCTGGTGGGCGGACATGTTGCAGCTGAAGCTCAGTGGGCGGCCGGCCGCGGCCGCCAGCACCGGCGCGTCCTCGACCATCCGGGCGAGCACCCGCTCGCCGAGCTCGGTGATCAGCCCGCTCTCCTCGGCTGCCGGGATGAAGGAGTCCGGGCCCATCAGCCCGTCGTCCCGCTGCCAGCGGACCAGCGCCTCGACGCCCGCAGACCCGGTTGCGGGAGAGGTCGATGATCGGCTGGTAGTGCACCACGAGCTCGGTGGAGATCCCGCGCCGCAGCGCCTCGATCAGCTCGAGCCGCCGGACGTTCTCCTCCCGCAGCGACGGCTGGTAGACGAAGAACCGGTCCTTCCCCAGGGCCTTGGCGCGGTACATGGCCATGTCCGCGTTGCGGAGCAGCCCTGCCGCGTCGTCGTCCGGGCCGGCGACGGACACCCCGATGCTGGCGCCGACGACGACCTCGTGCCCCATCACCCGGATCTCCGCGCGGAGCGCCCCGAGCAGCCGCTCGCACAGGACGTCGAGCTCCTGCGGACCGTCGACCCCCTCGAGCAGCACGGCGAACTCGTCACCGCCGAGGCGGGCGACCGAGTCGACGGCACGCACGCAGCCCACCAGCCGAGCGCCGACGGTGCGGAGCAGCTCGTCGCCCTCGGCGTGGCCGAACCGGTCGTTGACCCCCTTGAAGCCGTCCAGGTCGAGGAACAGCACGGCGAGCGTCGACCCGTTGCGGCGGGACCGCATCACGGCCTGCTCGACCCGGTCGACGAACAGCGTCCGGTTGGGCAGCGAGGTGAGCGCGTCGTGCCGCGCCAGGTGCCCCATCTCGGCGGTGAGCCGGAGCCGGGCGAACGCCTCGTTGCCCACCGAGGCGAGCGCCTCCAGCGCCTTGCGGTCCCCCTCCACCGACGCGCGGGCCCGGTTGACCGCCGGCGCCACCAGCCACAGCGTGCGGTGGTCCGCCGCGTGCACCCGGGCACCGGTCTCCCGCGGGAGCGGGCCGGCGGAGCGCAGGTCGGCGAACCGGCTGGCGACGGCCGCGCGGGCGTTGTCCCGCAGCACCGTCTCCAGATCCTCCTCGTTGTCCACGACCTGCGCCTCGGCCGCGGCGTCGAACAGCGCGCTGAGCCGTCTGCGGTGCTCGCTGCCGCGGGAGAGCGCACGGGCCGCGACGAGGATCGTCAGCATGGGTACGGCGAGCAGCAGGGCCGCCCACAGCGGCAGCTTGCGGACGACCAGGGCGGCCAGCAGGCCCAGGCTGTCGATCGCCACGAAGACACCGAGCGCGGCGAACCCGGTGCCGTCCCAGAGGCCCTCGCGGACCGGCGTCTCGTCCTCGAGCGCGATGGAGACTGCCGACACCAGGTAGTCGACGAGGAAGAAGGCGGCGCAGCCCAGGGCGACGGCGAGCAGCTCGCGGGCCGTCGTCGTGCCCAGGCCGCCGACCGCCTGCATGACGAGGACTGCCGCGAAACCGGACAGCACCCCCAGCCCCACGTTGAACATCCGGACGTCGACGCGCTTCACCTTGGTGGTCTGGGACAGCAGCTGTCCGACGGTCCACACGCCGAGCGCCCCGTAGCCGTGGTTCGAGCAGGCGAGGAAGACCAGGACCGCCGACTCGAAGCCGACCTCGACGCCGCTGGACCCGCGGTTGAGCACCAGCGGGAAGCGGCTGATCAGGGCGGCCAGCGGGGCGCCCACGACCAGGGCCACCGCCCAGAACAGGTCGAAGTGGCCGCCGAAGAGCAAGGTCAGCAGCGCCACCAGCCCGAGGAGCCCGCCCGCCGCCATCACCGCGACGTCGAAGCCCCAGCTGACGGCGCGCTTCGGCCGGTCGCCTGGCACGCTCAGTGTCCTCGCCCCTTCCTCGTGCACCTATCGGCACGAGTCAGGAAAGAGTAAAGCCGGGTGGGTCGCGGGGTGCCTGACCGGGACCTGCCGGACGCCGCCCTGTCGCGAGCCGGCCGGGACCTGCCGGACGCCGCCCTAGCGCGAGCCCATCGGGCGGAAGTCGCGCTCCGGGCTGCCGGTGTAGACCTGCCGCGGCCGCCCGATCTTGGTCGCGGGGTCCTCGATCATCTCCCGCCACTGCGCGATCCAGCCGGGCAGCCGGCCGAGGGCGAACAGCACGGTGAACATGTGGGACGGGAAGCCCATCGCCTTGTAGATCACGCCGGTGTAGAAGTCGACGTTCGGGTACAGCTTGCGCGAGACGAAGAAGTCGTCGGCGAGAGCCACCTCCTCCAGCCGCATCGCGATGTCGAGCAGCGGGTCGTCGACCCCGAGCTTCTCCAGGACCTCGGCGGTGGCCTTCTTCACGATCGCCGCGCGGGGGTCGTAGTTCTTGTAGACCCGGTGCCCGAAGCCCATCAGCTTCACGCCGGGCTCCTTGTCCTTCACCCGCCGGACGAAGCCGTCGACGTCGTCCCCGCCGTCGTGGATGCCCTGCAGCATCTCCAGCACCGCCTGGTTGGCCCCGCCGTGCAACGGGCCGAACAGCGCGTTGACGCCGGCCGAGACGGAGGCGAACAGGTTCGCGTTGCTGGAGCCGACCAGCCGCACGGTGGAGGTCGAGCAGTTCTGCTCGTGGTCGGCGTGCAGCACGAACAGCATGTCGAGGACGCGCGCCATGGTCGGGTCGACGTCGTACGGCGTGGCGGGCACCCCGAAGGTCATCCGGAGGAAGTTCTCGACGTAGCCCAGCGCGTTGTCGGGGTAGAGCAGCGGCTGGCCGACCGACTTCTTGAACGCGTACGACGCGATGGTCGGCAGCTTGGCCATCAGCCGGACCGTCGACATCTGCACGTGCTCGTGGTCGAACGGGTCCAGGCTGTCCTGGTAGAACGTCGACAGCGCGCTGACCGCCGACGACAGCACGGCCATCGGGTGCGCGTCGCGCGGGAAGCCGTCGAAGAACCGGCGCAGGTCCTCGTGCAGCAGGGTGTGGTGCCGGATCTGCCCGTCGAAGTCCTCGAGCTGGGCGGCCGTGGGCAGCTCGCCGTAGATGAGCAGGTAGGAGACCTCGAGGAACGACGCCTGCTCGGCCAGCTGGTCGATCGGGTAGCCGCGGTAGCGCAGGATGCCCGCGTCGCCGTCGATGAAGGTGATCGCCGACGTGCAGGACGCCGGTGTTCACGAACCCCGGGTCCAGGGTGACGTAGCCGGTGTCCTTGAGCAGGGTGCTCGAGTCGAGGCCGGACGGCCCCTCCGTCGCCTCGACGACCGGCAGCGGCAGCTGCCCTCCGGGATGGTTGAGCTCGAAGTCGGCCATGGTCAGGTCACGTCCTTCCGTCGGCGTGCTGCCGCGACAGTCTTACAGAGCGTCGAGCCGAGGGTGCGCCCGGCTGCTGGCGGCCGGGACGGCCACCGAGATGCCCGCCGGGTAGCCCGGCTCCCCCATCGCCGGCAGGGCGGCAGCCACCTCGTCGAGCGAGAGCCGTCGGGTGACCAGGAGGTCGGGCCGCAGCTGACCGGACGCCACCAGCGCCAGCATCTCGGGGTAGTGATGGGCGGCCATCCCGTGGCTGCCGATGATCTCCAGCTCGTAGGCGACCACCCGGGACATCGGCATCGCCGGGTGTCCGAGGTCCGGCGGCAGCAGCCCTACCTGGACATGACGGCCGCGGACGGCGAGGGACTTCACCGATGCGGCAGCCGTGGCGTGGCTCCCGAGGGCGTCCAGCGACACCCTGGCCCCGCCGCCGGTGACCTCCCGCACCGCGCGGGCGGCGTCCGAGGTCGACGCGTCGACGAGCTCCACCGCCCCGAACCGGCCGGCCAGCTCGAGCGCCGCGGGTGACACGTCCACGGCGACGACCCGCGCACCTGCCGCGACGGCCACCATCACCGCGGACAGCCCGACACCCCCGCAGCCGTGCACGGCCACCCAGTCGCCCGGCCGCACCCCGCCCTGGTGGACGACGGCGCGGTACGCCGTCGCGAACCGGCAGCCGAGCGCTGCCGCCGTCACGGCGTCGAGGTCGTCCGGCAGCGCGACCAGGTTGACGTCGGCGTGGTCGAGGGCCACGAGCTCGGCGAACGAGCCCCAGGCGGTGAAGCCGGGCTGGGTCTGCCGGGCGCACACCTGGTGGTCGCCGGCCAGGCAGGCGGCACAGCTGCCGCAGGCGCAGACGAACGGCACCGTGACCCGCTGCCCGACCCGCCAGCCCGCCACGTCGGCGCCGACCTCGGCGACGGTGCCGGCCAGCTCGTGGCCCGGCACGTGCGGAAGAGCGATGGTGCGGTCGTGGCCGGCCCAGGCGTGCCAGTCGCTGCGGCACAGCCCGGTGGCCTCCACCGCGACGACGACGCCGTGGGCGGCCGGCCGCGGGTCGGGGACGTCGCGGACCTCGGGACGGCCGCCGAAGTCGTCGATCACCACTGCCCGCACGGGCCGGGACGCTACCCGTCGCCGCGGGACCGATGGGGTGCCGCCTGCCCGACCCCTGAAGATCCAGTGGACGCCGACGCACCGCTCCTGCGGCGTGTCCGGTGCAGTGGCGTCCAGTGGATCTTGCGACGCCGGAGGTGGCCGGCGACGCTCATAGAGGTCTCACCGGCCTTTCACAGGGTCCTTTCAGGATCTGGGCCCATCGTGATCCGCATGACCGAGCAGACCGAGACCCTCCCGTTGTTCTCCCCCTCCGCCCCCCAGACCGTCGGCTACGGCGGCCAGGACCCGTGGCGGGCCCCGGACCCCCAGGGGATGCCTCCCGGCACCCCGCCCCCGCCCCCGGAGCAGCGCTCCGAGCCGGACCGCCCGAAGCGCGGCATCGCCCTGCTGTCGGCGGTCGCTCTCGCGGCCGGCCTGATCGGCGGCGGCGCCGGAGCCGCGCTCACGATGGCGACGGACGACAACAGCACGGCGACGGCGACCAGCTCCGGGACCTCGCTGCAGGGCACCGCCGCCAGCAACGACACCGTGGCCCCCGCCGGCTCGGTCGAGGCGGTGGCCTCCGCAGTGCTGCCGAGCGTCGTGTCGATCAAGGTCAGCACCGCCCAGGGCGGCGGCGAGGGCACCGGCATCGTGCTGTCCTCGGACGGGCTGATCCTCACCAACAACCACGTGGTCGCCGAGGCGGCGTCCGGTGGCACCCTCTCGGTCACCCTCAACGACGGCACCTCGCACAAGGCGACGATCGTCGGTCGGGACCCGGTCACCGACCTCGCAGTCATCAAGGCCGACGGCGTGAGCGGGCTGAAGAAGGCCACCCTCGGCACCTCGGCCAACCTGGACCCGGGCGAGCAGGTCGTGGCCATCGGCTCGCCGCTCGGCCTGCAGGGCACGGTCACCAGCGGCATCATCAGCGCGCTGAACCGCCCGGTCCGCACGGGTGACGCCACCGGCACCGAGAACGCCAGCACGGTGATCGACGCCCTCCAGACCGACGCCGCGATCAACCCCGGCAACTCGGGTGGGCCGCTGGTCAACATGCGCGGCGAGGTGGTCGGCATCAACAGCGCGATCGCCAGCCTGGGCGCCAGCCAGGGCAGCCAGTCCGGCTCGATCGGCCTCGGGTTCTCCATCCCGATCGACGAGGCGCGCACCATCGCCAAGCAGCTCATCGACAGCGGCTCGGCCATCCACGCCCAGCTCGGCGTCAGCGTCCAGGACGCCTCGACCGACGGGTCCTCCACCTTCTCCGACGGTGCAGCGGTCGGCCAGGTCACCGCGGGCAGCGCGGCGGCGAAGGCCGGCCTCGCGTCCGGTGACGTCATCACCAAGGTCGGCGACCGGACCGTGGACAGCGCCGACGCGCTGATCGCCGCCGTGCGGTCGCACCGGCCCGGCGACGACGTCGTGATCACCTACACCCGGAACGGGTCCACCGCGACCGCGACCGTGACGCTCGGCGACGACGCCAGCAGCTCCTGAGCCGTCGCCCGCAGGCCGCCGCCCCCGGTTGCCTGCGGGACGACGACCGGCCACCGGCCCCCGGTGCCAGGTCTGGAAGACCTGGCACCGGGGGCCGTGTCGTGCCCGGCGGTGGAGTCGCGACACCGCGGCAAGCGGAACACCGGGACAGGCCGGGCCGGAACGGACGGCGTGTCGGTGCCGGAGCAGAGGGGCACGCTGACCAACAATTGACGACAAGGCCCCTCGAAGCATGAGTTCGAGGGGCCTTTTGCTGCCCGGGGCACGGCCGGCCCCAGCCCCTCGGCGAGTCCGCTGACGGCGTACGCGGCGGCCGGCGGACCGCCCCGGTGCGAGGATGGGCGACGTGCTCGACCCCCGCGACCTCTACGCCCTGCACCCGGACCGGACCCCTGCCCCGGCTGCCGACCCGGCTGACGGCGACCACGCCGGCCCGGTGCTGCTGCACGCGCTGACCGGCTTCGTCGACGCCGGCCAGGCCGGCCGACTGGCCCGCGACCACCTGCTGGCCACCATGGAGCACGAGCCGGTCGCGACGTTCGACGTCGACCAGCTGCTCGACTACCGGTCCCGCCGGCCGGCGATGATCTTCGAGGCCGACCACTGGGTGTCGTACGACGAGCCGCGGCTGGCCATGCACGAGCTCACCGACGGCGCCGGCACCCGGTTCCTGCTGCTCGAGGGTGCCGAGCCCGACGTGCAGTGGGAGCGCTTCATCAGGGCCGTCGGCGGGCTGGTCGACGAGCTCGGGGTGCGGCTGACGATCGGGGTGCACGGCATCCCGATGGGCGTCCCGCACACCCGGCCGACCTCGGTCACCGCGCACGCCACCCGGGCCGAGCTGGTCGCCGGTCGCGAGCCGTGGATCGGCACCGTCCAGGTGCCGGGCAGCGTCATCAACCTGCTCGAGCTGCGGCTCGGCGAAGCGGGCAGCGACGCGATGGGCTTCGCGGTGCACGTGCCGCACTACCTGGCGCAGGCCGAGTACCCGGCCGCGGCGGCCGCCCTGATCGACAACGTGGCCGCCGCCACCGACCTCGTGCTGCCGACGACCGACCTGCACGCCGCCGCCGAGCGCACCCGGGCCGAGCTGGACGAGCAGGTGGCCGCGTCACCCGAGATCGCCAGCGTCGTCGCGGCCCTGGAGGAGCAGTACGACGCCTACCTGGCGTCCCGCGGCGAGGAGTCCGAGGACCGAGACCTGCTGGCCGGGCGACGCGGGTTCCCGACCGCCGACGAGCTCGGCGCCGAGCTGGAGCGCTTCCTGGCCGACCACTCCAAGGGCGGCGACCAGCCGGAGGGCTGACGCGCCGGGTGCCGCCTCCGCGCCGTGGCCAACGCTGGCCTGCGCCCCGGTGTGCGGTGCCAAGGCGCCGGGCCGGGAGCGCCTCACGGCGCAGGGCCGCTCGAAGCGGCTTCAATTGGGACCCGGGGCTACCGCGGCCCGGCGCCCTGGTCGGCCCCGGAGGGCCGCGTCCATTGTAGTCCGCCCCGGACCAGGGCCGCCGTCACACCAGGTTCTCGTGGCGCCACAGCGCGGCCGCGGCCTCGAGGTCCTCAGCGGTGCGCAGCAGCGAGGACGACGACCGGGTCAGCGCCTCGGCACCGGTCGGGTCGTCGACCTCGACGTCGTCGGCCCGGTGCACCCGGCCGGCCACCACCACCCGGCAGAACGCACCGGCCCGCTCGAGGGCTACCGCCAGGTCGCCGGCGAAGACGCCGTGCAGCACGGCGTCCAGCAGCGCGCGCAGCGCCTCGGGGCTCGGCGGATCGGCCGCCCCGGCCACGACGTGCGCCACCGGCGCGGCCGACCGGCCGGTGGCGAAGTCGTGGGCTGCCCCGACGGCGTCCCGCCGCACCCACTCGCGCAGCACGTAGAGCCGCCAGAGCGCGCCCGGCAGCGAGCGCGACGGCCGCTGCGCCCACAGGTCGGCGATGGTGTCCAGGCCGACCTCGTCGACGAGAGCCACCAGCCGGGACCGGGTGGCCTCGTCGGTGGCCGCCCGGCCGGACTCCACGAGCAGGCTGGCTGTCGCGTGGGCAGCCTCGGCGAGCGCCGCCGGGTCCGGAGCCCCGCCGTACGTCTCGAGGGCCGCCTTGCCGAGCAGCGCAGGACGCCGTGGGTGTCGTCGCTCGTCCACGGCAACGATCCTGCCACCCTTCCCCCCGTCGGACCGGCTCCGTGACGTCGGGCCTCTACCGTGGTGCCCCGTGCCGATCCCCCTCCGCTCCCGGCTGGCCGTCACCGGCCTCGCGCTGCTCGCCGCCGTTTCCGGGCTGCCCGCGGCGGGGCACGGCGCCGGTGCCGTCGTCCGGACATCAGCGCGCTCCGGTGGGGGGAGCAGCCCGGCCGCCAGCACACCGGTCGGCGCGGGAACGACCGTCGTCGCCGGCACGAGGGTGGCGGGCAGCCCGTACGCCGGCAGCGACCCCGCCACCTGGAGCAACCGCCGCCTCGCCGCCCAGCTGGTGTTCTCCTGCGTCGACCTGGGTCACCTGGCCGCGGCCCGCAGGCAGTCGGCCGCCGGCATCGGAGGGATCACCCTGCTGGGCAGCGACGCCCCGCGCGGGCTGCGCAGCCGGCTCGCCGCGGTGCGCGACGCGGCGCCGTCCGCCGACGCGGTGCAGCCGTTCCTCGCGAGCGACGAGGAGGGCGGGACGGTGCAGCGCCTCCGCGACGTCATCTACCGGTTGCCCTCGGCACGGACGATGGGCAGCTGGCGGGCCGCGCGGGTCCGCAGGACGGCTCACGACTACGCGGTCCGGATGCACCGCCTGGGCGTCGGGATGGACCTCGCTCCGGTGGCCGACCTGGCTGTGCCGGGCCGGTACATCGACAGCCTGCACCGGGCGTTCTCCGGCGACCCGGCCCGGGTCGCGACCCTCGATGGCGCCTGGCGGCGGGGGATGCACAGCGCCGGTGTCGTCACGGTTCTCAAGCACTGGCCGGGCCACGGCTCCGGCAGCAACTCCCACACCGGGCCGTCGCGGGTGCCACCGCTGACGACGCTGCAGCAGCGCGACCTGGTTCCGTTCCAGCGCGAGTTCGCGGCCGGGGCCAGGGTGGTCATGGTGGGGCACCTGCTGTCCCGGGGGCTGACCACCAAGGGGGTCCCGGCCAGCCTCTCGCCCAAGGCACTGGCGTACCTGCGTCGGACCGCGGGACCGGACGTCGTGGTGCTGACCGACTCGCTGGCCATGGCTGCCGCGAGCACGTCGCTGGGGATCTCCCCCGCCCGGGCTGCGGTGCGCGCGCTGCAGGCCGGGGCGGACTGGGCGATGGCCTGCGACGCCGACCCGATGGCGGCGGTGGCCGCCGTCCGGACGGCCCTGCACGACGGCACTCTCCCGCGGCTGCAGGCCGACGCCTCGGCCCGCCGGATCCTGTCGCTGAAGGCGTCGTCAGGGCTCGCCAGGTCCGGCACCGAGTGACGGCCCCCACAGCGCGGCCGGCGGGTCCGAGGCGGCCGCGCTGGTAGGCTGGGCGCTGTCTTCGGTGGCAGATGGCCACCACTCCCGCGGGCGAGTCGTCCGTGTGGTCGTCTCACGAGACGTGCTCCCGACAGCGATCCTGGCGGTGCAGCCCTCGCGGTGCGGCCTCAACACCGCATCGGAGCACCACCCAACATGTCGTCCTACTCGTCCTCGTCGTCGCGCGCCTCGGGCCGTCGGTCCGGGCCGCGCACGTCAGCACCCCGCTCGGGCACGCCCCGCTCGGGCGGACCCAGCAACGGCGCTGCCCAGCGGCGTCGTCCGGCCGGCAAGCCCTCCGGCAAGGTCGCCGCTCGGTCCGCCGAGCAGGCCGCCGACCGCGAGCTCACCGCCTGGTTCGACCGCGCCGCCGCCGAGACCCCGCTGCCCACCGAGACCTCGTTCGGCAAGCTCGGCCTGCCGCAGGAGCTGGTGACCGCGCTGGAGCGCCGGGACATCCGCACGGCCTTCCCGATCCAGGCGGCCACCCTGGCCGACTGCCTCGCCGGCCGCGACGTCCTCGGCCGCGCGCAGACCGGCTCCGGCAAGACGCTGGCGTTCGGCCTGCCGATGATCGCCCGGCTCGCCGGCCGGAAGCCGGTCGCGCGCACCCCGCGCGGACTGGTGCTGGTGCCCACCCGCGAGCTTGCCGTGCAGGTGCGTGACGCCCTCGAGCCGCTCGGTCACGCCATCGGCGTCAAGACCGTCGCGGTGTTCGGCGGCGCGCCGCTCGGCCGGCAGATCGCGGCCCTCGAGCGCGGCGTCGACATCGTCGTCGCGACCCCCGGACGGCTGCTCGACCTGATCGAGCGGAAGTCCTGCACCCTCGCATCGATCGAGGTGGCGGTGCTCGACGAGGCCGACCACATGGCCGACATGGGGTTCCTGCCCGACGTCAGCAGGCTGCTCGACATGACTCCGGCCGGCTCGCAGCGGCTGCTGTTCTCGGCCACCCTCGATGGGGCGGTCGGCAAGCTGGTGCGCGCCTACCTGACCGACCCGGTAGCGCGCGCGGTCGACCCCGCCGAGTCGCACGTCACCACCATGGAGCACCGCGCCCTCGTCGTCCGCAACGAGCAGAAGGTCGACGTGCTCGCCGAGATCGCAGGTCGCCCGGCGCGGACGCTGCTCTTCGTCCGCACCAAGCACGGTGCCGACCGCCTGGTGAAGCAGCTCGGCCGGCTCGGTGTCGCCGCCGAGGCCATCCACGGCAACCGCAACCAGGGCCAGCGGCAGCGCGCGCTGGACTCGTTCTCCCGCGGCGAGTCCCGGGTGCTGGTCGCCACCGACGTCGCCGCCCGCGGCATCCACATCACCGACGTCGACCTCGTCGTGCACGTCGACCCGCCCAACGACCACAAGGACTACCTGCACCGTTCCGGCCGCACCGCGCGTGCGGGCGCCTCCGGTGTCGTCGTCTCGGTGCTCGCGCACGACCAGCTGCGCGCCGCCCGGCAGCTGTTCGGCCGGGCCGGCGTCGACGTCGCCCCGGTCGACGCCGCGCCCGGCAGCGAGCCGGTGCGCGAGCTGGCCGCCTCCGGCGAGCCGATCGTCGTGACGGCTGCGCCGCGGGCCGAGCGGTCGCCCCGCTCGCCGGGCAACGGCACCTCGGCGTACGGCGGCGGGCGCGGCAGCGACGGGCCGCACCGGCACCGCCGCAACGGCCGCCGTCCCTCCGGCCGCCGGGCCGCCTGACCCCGACGTACCCTCCGTCGCCTCGCGGTGCGGGTGCGGTTCGCGCGACATCGGATACCTGGGCGGCCACTTTCCGGCCCGGTCTCGTATCCGATGCGGCATAGACCGGCGACTGACCGAGCACCGGCGCGGGCAGCACCGGCGCGGGCCGACGCGTCAGGCAGGCAGCAGGTCGAGCTCGAACCAGACCACCTTGCCGGCACCGCGCGGTGAGGTGCCCCACCGGTCGCTGAGGGCATCCATCAGCGGTACGCCGCGGCCGGACTCGTCGAGCAGCCCGGCCCCGGCCGGGACCGGGCCGCGGGACGTCTCGTCCGACACCTCGACGCGCACCCGGTCGGCGAACCTCCAGAGCTCGAGCTCGACGGGCCCGTGGGTGTGCCTGAGCGCATTGGTCACCACCTCGGACACCAGCAGCACCGCGGTCTCGCGGATGTCGGCCATCGTCGGGCCGGACACGTGGGCGGCGATGAAGTCGCGGGCTGCCCGGGCCGCACGCGGGTCCCGCCGGTCGATCGACGTCCGGGCGTGCACCGGCCGCGCGGACTCCGGCAGCCCGTCGTGCCGGACCACGAGCAGCGCCACGTCGTCCGAGCGGTGGTCGGCGTCGACGGAGGCCCCGATCAGCCGGTCGGCCAGCTCCTCCAGGTCCGCCACCTCGGACCCGCCGAGCATCGAGCACACCGCGGCGAGACCGACGTCGAAGCTGCGCGCCGAGTCCTCGACGAGCCCGTCGGTGAACAGCACGAGGGTGTCGCCACGGTCCAGGGTCAGCGTCGCAGCCTCGTACTCCTGCCCGGGCACGACGCCGAGGGGCGGCCCGACCGGCCCGTCCAGCGACGACGTCCTGCCGTCGGCGGTGCGCCGGACGGGGGGCGGGTGGCCCGCGAGCACCAGCCGGCTCACGGACGACCGCAGGTCCACCTCGACGATCGCGCAGGTGGCGAAGATGCCGGGGTCCAGCTCGCCCATCAGCCGGTTGGTGCGGGACATCACGGCGGCCGGCTCGTGGCCCTCGGCGGCATAGGCGCGCAACGCGTTGCGCAGCTGCCCCATCACCGCTGCGGCCCGCATCGTGTGGCCCTGGACGTCACCGATCACCAGGGCCACCCGGTCGCCCGGCAGCTCGAGCACGTCGTACCAGTCGCCGCCGACGCCCATCCCGTCGGTGGCGGCGAGGTAGCGGGCGGTCGCGACCAGCCCGGGCGGCTTGGGCAGCGCGCGCGGCAGCAGCTGGCGCTGCAGCTCGGCGGCCAGGGTGCGCTCGGAGTCGCGCAGCCGAGCCCGAGCGAGGGTCTGCGCGAGCAGGCCGCCGACACTCACCAGCAGCGACTGCTCGTCCGGCGGGAAGTCGCGCGCCTCGTCGAAGCTGACGGTCAGGCTGCCGAGCGAGCGGCCGGAGACGGTGAGCGGGAGGAACGCCCAGGCCCCCTTGCCGGTTGCGTCGATCACTGTCGCCTGACCCGGGAACTTGCCGAGGTACGCCTCGCGGGACGGCAGGAACAGCGGCTCGCGGGTGCGCAGCACCTCGGCGATGGGGAGGTCGTCCTCCGGGCTGAGGACGTCGAGCGCGGCCACGGCGTCCGGGCCGTAGCCGGTGTGCCCGGCGAGCTTGAGCCGGTTCGACTCGACGAGCGACACCAGCATGCCGGTGGCGCCGAAGGCGGGGAGGACCATCGTGGCGACCACCTCGATGACGTCGGCCAGCGTGTCGGCGTCGGCCAGCGCGGCGCTGTAGGCGAGCACCGCGCGGGCCTGGTCCGGCCGGGACATCGCCCGGTCGCGCTCGAGGTCCGCGGCGCGGCTCGCGGTGACGTCGGTCGCGAAGAACGACAGCCCTTCGTGGTGCGGCACGACGCGCACCTGGAACCAGCGGTCGGCGTCGACGACGTACTTGGTGAAGACGCCCGGCTCTCCGGTGGCGGCGGTGCGCCGCACCAGCTCCTCGTACCCCGCCGTGGCCAGCTTCGGCCACACCTCCCACAGTGGGCGGCCGAGCGCCTCGCCGGCCGGGCCGACGAAGATCTCCGCGTTCCGGTTGGCATAGGTGACCTGCCAGGCCCGGTCGACCGAGAGGAAGCCGTCGGCCATGTGCTCGAGGGCCCGGGCCACGGTGTCGCGGGCCAGCCGCTGGTCGGTGGAGTCCCGGGCCACACCGAGCATCCGCTGGGCCCGGCCGTCGGCACCGGCCACCACCCGGCCCCGGGCCTCGATCCACCGCAAGGTCCCGTCCGCGAGCGGCACGCGGTACTCCGCGACGTACTCCCCGCACGACTCGAGCGCCGCCTCGACGGCCGCCTCGACCCCCGGCCGGTCGTCCGGGTAGAGGGTGGCCCAGAACGACGCGACCCGGTGGTCGAACGCTGCCGGGTCGAGGCCGAACAGGTGGCACATCCGGTCGTCGAAGACGAGGTGGTCGACGCGGACGTCCCAGTCGAACCAGCCGACCTGGGCAGCGTCGAGGACGAGGTCGAGCGAGATCTGGCGCGAGCCGTCGCTCTCCTCCGGCAGGTGCCTGGCCCCGTCGGTCACACCCGCCCACCTCCCCGTGCCGGCCGTCGGGGAAGTCTGCCACGCTGGCGCCCATGAGCACCGACCCCCGGGCTGGCCAGCCCGCATCCGACGCGGACCTCGTCGACGTGGCGTCCCTGGTGACCGCCTACTACACCGGCCATCCCGACGTCGCCGAGGCCGCGCAGCAGGTGGCGTTCGGCACGTCCGGGCATCGCGGCTCGTCGCTGGACCTCGCGTTCAACGAGGACCACATCGCCGCCACCAGTCAGGCGATCTGCGAGCACCGCGCGGCGGCCGGGGTCGCCGGGCCGCTGTTCCTCGGCCGGGACACCCACGGGCTGTCCGAGCCGGCGTGGGCGACCGCCCTGGAGGTGTTCGCGGCCAACGACGTCACGGTGCTCGTCGACGACCGCGACCGCTACACGCCTACGCCAGCGGTGTCGCACGCGATCCTGCGGCACAACCGCGGCCGCAGCGCCGAGGACCCGGCCCGCGCCGACGGGGTCGTCGTCACGCCGTCGCACAACCCGCCGCGCGACGGGGGGTTCAAGTACAACCCGCCGGACGGCGGCCCCGCGGGCAGCGACATCACCGGCTGGATCCAGGACCGGGCCAACGAGATCCTCCGGGCCGGACTCTCCGGCGTACGCCGGGTGCCGCTCGCGCGGGCCCGCGCAGCGGCGACCACCGCCACCTACGACTTCCTCGGCAGCTACGTCGGCGACCTCCCGCAGGTGCTCGACCTGGACGCGGTCCGGTCGGCCGGTGTGCGGATCGGGGCCGACCCGCTCGGCGGCGCCAGCGTCGACTACTGGGGCGAGATCGCGGAGCGGCACCGGCTGGACCTCACCGTGGTCAACCCGCGGGTCGACCCCACCTGGCGGTTCATGACGCTCGACTGGGACGGCAAGATCCGGATGGACTGCTCCTCACCGAACGCGATGGCCTCGCTGGTGCACGCGATGGAGGCGGACGCGCCGTACGACGTCGCCACCGGCAACGACGCGGACGCCGACCGGCACGGCATCGTCACCCCCGACGCCGGCCTGCTCAACCCCAACCACTTCCTGGCCGTGGCCATCGACTACCTGTACGCCCACCGGCCGGGCTGGTCCGCCGACGCCGCCGTCGGCAAGACCCTCGTCAGCTCGAGCATGATCGACCGGGTGGCGGAGAGCCTCGGCCGGCGGCTCGTGGAGGTGCCGGTCGGCTTCAAGTGGTTCGTCCCGGGGCTGCTCGACGGGTCGGTCGCCTTCGGCGGCGAGGAGTCGGCCGGTGCGTCGTTCCTGCGCCGCGACGGCTCGGTCTGGACGACCGACAAGGACGGCATCCTGCTGGCCCTGCTGGCCTCGGAGATCCTCGCGGTCACCGGCGACTCCCCCGGCGTGCGCTACCGCGCGCTGACCGAGCGGTTCGGCGACCCGGCGTACGCCCGGGTCGACGCCGCCGCCTCCCGCGAGGAGAAGAAGGTGCTCGCCTCCCTGTCGCCCGAGCAGGTCACCGCCACCGAGCTGGCCGGCGAGTCGATCCTCGACAAGCTCACCGAGGCACCCGGCAACGGCGCGAAGGTGGGCGGGCTCAAGGTCACCACCGAGTCGGCCTGGTTCGCCGCCCGGCCGTCCGGCACCGAGGACGTCTACAAGATCTACGCCGAGAGCTTCCGCGGCCCGGACCACCTCGCCGAGGTGCAGCAAGCCGCCCGCGAGGTGGTGTCCAGCGCGCTCGCCGGGTAGGGAGGGCCCGTGCAGCTGCGAGTGATGACCGAGCCCCAGGAGGGCGCTACCTACGACGACCTGCTGGCGGTGGCGACCGAGTCCGAGCGGCTCGGCTTCGACGCGTTCTTCCGCTCCGACCACCTGCAGCGGATCAGCCCAGGAGACCCGGGGCCGGGCCCCACCGAGACCTGGGCGGTGCTCGCCGGTCTGGCTCGCGACACCTCGACGATCCGGCTCGGCACCATGGTGTCGTCCGCGACCTTCCGGCTGCCCGGCCTGCTGGCCGTGACGGTTGCCACCGTCGACGCCATGAGCGGCGGGCGGGTGGAGCTCGGACTGGGCAGCGGCTGGTACGACGGCGAGCACCGGTCGTACGGCGTGCCGTTCCCGTCGGTGGCCGAGCGCTTCGACCGGCTCCAGGAGCAGCTGGCGATCGTCACCGGCCTGTGGTCGACCCCGCGTGGCGAGACGTTCTCCTTCACCGGGAGCCACTACACGCTGCAGGACGGCCCGGCGCTGCCCAAGCCCGTGCAGGACCCGCTGCCCGTCGTGATCGGCGGCAAGGGCCCGAAGCGCACGCCTGCGCTGGCCGCGCGGTACGCCGCGGAGTACAACGTGCCGTTCGACACCGTCGAGGTGGTCGAGGCCTGCTTCGCGCGGGTCCGCCGCGCCTGCGAGGACGTCGGGCGCGACCCGGCGACCCTCGTGCTGTCGGTCGCGCAGACGCTCGCGGTCGGGGTCGACGAGGCCGAGGTGGCCCGGCGCGCGGAGGCCGCCGGCGGTGACGCCGACGTCGCTGCGCAGCGGCGGGCTGGCCGGCAGCCCGGCCGAGGTGGTCGACAAGCTGGGCCGGCTGGGCGAGCTGGGGGCCGGCCGGGTCTACCTCCAGGTGCTGGATCTCGCCGACCTCGATCAGCTGCGCCTGGTCGCCGAGCAGGTCGCCCCGCACGTCTGACCTGGGGAGCCGGAGCCGGCGCGGAGCCGGGCCGGCACGGTGCCGGCCCGGCGAGCGGCAGCCCGTGCGGCCCAGCCCTCCGCACCCTGTCGCCCTGCCACCACGACGGTGGCAGGGCAACACGCAGCCGCGCCCCCGCCCAGCCCGCCCTCGCTGCGCGCTGCCACCACGACGGTGGCAGCGCGCCGGGCAGCACGCGCCCCGACCAGCCCGCGCTCGCTGGCGCGCCGCCACCACGACGGTGGCAGCGCGACACGCAAGCACGCCCCCCGAGCCCCGCCATCGCTGGCGCCCTGCCACCACGACCGTGGCAGCGCCACAGGCAGCAAGCGACACGCCCATGGACAGGACTTGATGACTAGTTTCTCCACTGACATACTTCTCAACATGACCACCTCAGCTTCCCTCGACGCCACGGCAGCGGCCGGCCTGCCGCAGCTCCGTCGCGCCGGTCCCACCCGGCTCTACCGGCTCGCCCGCCAGCTCGGCGAGCGGCCCGACCTGTGGCGCCCGCACGTCCGGTTCGCCCACGAGACCCGCTGGTCGGTGCGGGTCGCGGTGACGGCCGACTACGAGGCCTGGCTGCTGACCTGGCTGCCGGGCCAGTCGACCGGCCTGCACGACCACGGCGGCTCGGCGGGCGCCTTCACCGTGCTCGAGGGCGTCCTCGAGGAGTCGACGATCGCGCCCGGCCTGTCCCGTGGTCCGGCAGCACTCGTGCAGCGCACCCTGCGCGGCGGGCGGGTCCGCGCCTTCGGGCCCGACTACCTGCACGACGTGACCAACTCCAGCACCGCGCCGGCCGTCAGCCTGCACGTCTACGCACCAGCGCTGGACACCATGGCGCGCTACCTGCTCGACGACGCGGGCCGACCGCAAGTCGTGTCGTTCGAACAGTCCGGGACCGACTGGTGAGCGCCACGTACCCGACGTCCGTCGTCGACCTGCTCGCCGCAGCCCGCTCCGGCCTCCTCCGCCTCGACCCCGTCCCGGCGCAGCGAGCCTGCCAGAGCGGGGCGGTCCTGGTGGACATCCGGCCGGCCGCGCAGCGGGCCGAGGAGGGCGATGTCCCGGGCGCGCTGCTCGTCGAGCGGAACGTGCTGGAGTGGCGCTTCGACCCGGCCAGCGAGGCCCGGCTCCCGATCGCCTCCTACGACCTGCACGTCATCGTGCTGTGCTCCGAGGGGTACACGTCGAGCCTGGCCGCAGCCGCCCTGCAGCAGGTCGGCGTCCGGCGGGCCACCGACGTCATCGGCGGTTTCCGGGCCTGGCAGCAGGCGGGACTGCCCACCCTCGGCGGCCCCGGGCCGCGCCCGGCGCTGTCCCTGGTGCCGACGCCGACGACCGCCGGCGACGACGACCAGCCGGACGGCAGCACAGACGGCAGCACGGACGCCAGCACGAACGCGGCCGGCTCCACCGGACTCCGCGTGGACACCGTGGCCCGCCGGGCGGTCGTAGCGGGCCGCGAGCTCGACCTCACCCGGCTGGAGTTCGACTTGCTCGCACACCTGGTGTCGGCGCCCCAGCGGGTGCACACCCGCTCGGCGCTGCTGTCGGCCCTCTGGGACGGCCGCGGGGATGCCGGCAGCCGCACCGTCGACGTGCATGTGCACCGGCTCCGGTCCAAGCTCGGCGACGGCGATGGTCGCGCGCTCCAGACGGTGCGCGGCGTCGGTTACCGCTGGTCCCCCCGCACGCCCTGACCTCCCCCGGCCTCTGCGGCCCCGTTCCGTCTGCGACCCGTGTCGCGGCCGGGCAGACCACCACGGCGAGCCGGGGTTTCCGCTGCCACCGCGCACCCTCGGTGGTCGATGTCCGGGCATGTCCAAGCCCTGTGGTGGGGTGGGCCCATGACCTCACCGGCCCCGCCCGCCCCGGCGTCCGCGCCGACCCCGCCGACCGCGCTGTCCGGCGGGGAGCCCGACAGCCGGCTCGCCCGCGAGGCGCAGGCGCTGCTCGGACGCCTGGTCGGCGACCCGACCGCCGAGTTCCGCGACGGACAGCTCGAGGCGGTCGCGGCGCTGGTCGACGGCGGTGAGCGGGTGCTGGTCGTGCAGCGCACCGGCTGGGGCAAGTCGGCGGTCTACTTCGTCGCGACCGCTCTCGTCCGGGCTCGCGGCGGCGGTCCGACGCTGATCGTGTCGCCGCTGCTGGCTCTCATGCGCGACCAGGTCGACGCCGCTCGCCGGGCCGGGCTGCGGGCGGTGACGATGAACTCCGCGAACGCCGACGAGTGGGCCGCGGTGTCGGCGGCGCTCGCGTCCGACGAGGTCGACCTGCTGCTGGTCAGCCCCGAGCGGTTGAACAACCCGCGGTTCCGCGACGAGCAGCTCCCGCGGCTGGCCGAGGCCACCGGCCTGCTGGTGGTCGACGAGGCGCACTGCATCAGCGACTGGGGGCACGACTTCCGGCCCGACTACCGGCGGATCCGGGACCTGCTGGCCGAGCTGCCACCGGGGCGGCCGGTGCTCGCCACCACGGCCACCGCCAACGCGCGAGTCGTCGCCGACGTCGTCGAGCAGCTGGGCGCCGGCGGCGCGCCGGTACGCACCGTCCGCGGGTCGCTGGCCCGCGACAGCCTGCGGCTCGGCGTGCTCGGGCTGCCGACCGCCGACGCCCGGCTGGGCTGGCTCGCCGCCCGGCTCGGCGAGCTGCCCGGCAGCGGCATCGTCTACGCCTTGACGGTGTCCGCGGCCGACGACACCGCTGCCCTGCTGCGCGAGGCGGGCCACGAGGTGCGCGCCTACACGGGCCGCACCGACCCGGCCGACCGGCTCGAGCTCGAGCGAGCGCTGCGCGACAACGAGGTGAAGGCGCTGGTGGCCACGAGCGCGCTCGGCATGGGCTTCGACAAGCCCGACCTCGGCTTCGTGGTCCACCTCGGGGCGCCGGCGTCGCCCGTCGCGTACTACCAGCAGGTGGGCCGAGCGGGGCGGGCGACCGAGCGTGCCGACGTGCTGCTCCTCCCCGCCCCGGAGGACCGCGAGATCTGGCGCTACTTCGCGACCGCGTCGATGCCCCGCCGTCCCGACGCCGACGCCGTGCTGGCCGCCCTGGCCGAGTCCGACCGGCCGCTGTCGACCGCCGCGCTCGAGACCGTCGCCGACGTGCGCCGCACCCGGCTCGAGCTGCTGCTCAAGGTGCTCGACGTCGAGGGTGCGGTGCGCCGGGTGACCGGCGGCTGGGCATCGACTGGACACGGCTGGACGTACGACGAGGAGCGCTACGACCGTGTCGCGGCGGCCCGCGACTCGGAGGCGGCGTCGATGCTGGCCTACCAGAGCACCGAGGGCTGCCGGATGCGCTTCCTGCAGGAGGCGCTGGACGACCCCGCCGCTGCCGACTGCGGGCGCTGCGACCGGTGCGCGGCGCCCGTGGTTCGACCCGACCGTGCCCGACGGCGCCGTTCAGGCCGCGACCCGCAGGCTGCGCAAGGTCGGCGTCCCGGTCGAGCCGCGGTCGCAGTGGCCGAGCGGCATGTCCCGCCTCGGCGTCCCCCTTTCCGGCCGGATCGCGGCCGACGAACGACTGGCCGAGGGTCGGGCGGTCGCGCGCCTGACCGACCTCGGCTGGGGGCAGCGGGTCCGCTCGCTGCTGGCGACTCGACGCGCCCGACGGGCCGGCCGACGACCGGCTGCTGGCTGCCTGCGTCGAGGTGCTCGCCGGGTGGGACTGGGCGGAACGACCGGTGGCAGTTGTGGCGATGCCCTCGCTGCGGCGACCGCAGCTGGTGTCCTCGGTGGCGGCGCACCTGGCGCGGCTGGGTCGGCTGGCGGACCTCGGCACGCTGACGCTCAGCACCGACGAGCCCACCGGCGGCCCCGGCGGCAACAGCGCCTTCCGGCTCGCGGCGCTGCACGACCGGTTCGCGGTGCCTCCTCGGCTCGCCGCCCAGCTGGGCACCCTCGACGGGCCGGTGCTGCTGGTCGACGACCTGGTCGACTCACGATGGACGCTCACCGTCGCGGGCCGGCTGCTGCGCCAGGCAGGTGCGCCCGCCGTCCTGCCGTTCGCACTCGCCGCCGCCGCCTGACGGGGCCAGCTCGCGGGAAACTCCGCTGAAGAGGGCCGTTTCGCCATGATCGGAGGAGTTTGCCCCGCTCGAGCGGGGTCCGGACAGGTATCCGATCCGGGTAAACCGGCACCACGGCTACCGGCAACCGGCACCCGGCACCCGCACCGGCACCCGGCACCCGGGATGGCCGGTCTGTCGGGTATGTGTGCCGGTGCGGTTTCCGAGCCGCGGACTTCCGGGCGGGTACGCACCGCCAGGGACGCGTTCGTCTGCGACCATCGCTGTCGATGGAGACCGTCACGCAGCTGCGCCCGCAACGCGAGGCCGCCGCCGACACCGAGGTACCGATCCAGTTCCGGACGATCCACGGCTACCGGCGTGCCTACCGGATGGCCGGTTCCGGGCCGGCCGTGCTGCTGCTGCACGGCATCGGCGACAGCTCGGCGACCTGGCGGGACCTGATCCCGCGGCTGGCCCGCGACCACACGGTGATCGCTCCGGACCTGCTCGGCCACGGGGCGTCGGACAAGCCGCGGGCCGACTACGCGGTCGCGGCCTACGCCAACGGGATGCGCGACCTGCTCGGCGTGCTGGGCATCGATCGGGTGACCGTGGTGGGCCACTCGCTGGGCGGTGGCGTGGCGATGCAGTTCGCCTACCAGTTCCCCGAGCGCACCGAGCGGCTCGTGCTGGTGGGCGCCGGCGGGGTCGGGCGGGAGGTCAACCCGCTGCTGCGGCTGATGACTCTTCCCGGCGCCGAGCTGTCACTGGCGACCCTGCAGCTGCCCGGCGTCAAGCAGCACCTGGGCCTGCTGGCCCGGCTCGCCGAGCTGACCGACACCGGCCTGGGCGAGGACGCCCGCGACCTGATGCGGGTCGCCACGTCGTTCCCCGACGCCACCGCGCGGCGAGCCTTCGGGCGCACCCTGCGGGCCGTCGTCGACTGGCGCGGCCAGGTCGTGACGATGCTCGACCGCTGCTACCTCGCCGCGGGCATGCCGACGCTGCTGCTCTGGGGCGGCCGGGACCCGGTCGTGCCGGTGCGGCACGCGCTGCGCGCCCACCACGCGATGCCGGGCAGCCGCCTGGTGGTGTTCCCCGACGCCGGCCACTTCCCGTTCCACTCCGACCCGCGACGCTTCGAGCAGGTGCTGCGGCACTTCCTGCGCAGCACCAGACCGGCGCACTGGAGCCCCGAGCGCTGGCGAGAGGTCATCCGCAGCGGCGGCGCACCCGTCGCTCCGCTCGCGCACCGCAGCGGCACCTGACCCCGGCAGTAGCCTGACGGCCGTGCGGCTCCCGACCGACCTCGAGGCGCAGGCCGCGGCAACGCTGGCCGACCGCACCGGCGTGGCCCGGCACGACGCCGTCGTGGTGCTGGGCAGCGGCTGGGACGCCGCCGCGGACGTCCTCGGTACGCCGGTCAGCGAGCTGCCGGTGTCGGAGCTCCCCGGCTTCCTCGCACCGGTCGCACCGGGACATCGCGGACTGGTCCGCTCCTACCGGCTGGACGGCCTGGCGGTGCTCGCCTACCTCGGCCGCACCCACCTCTACGAGGGCCACGGGCCGGCACCGGTGGCCCACCCGGTGCGCGTCGCAGCGGCCGCCGGCGCACGGCTGGCTGTGCTCACCAACGCCAGCGGCGGCCTGCGTGCCGACTGGCCGCCGGGCACCGGCGCCCTGGTCGCCGACCACCTGAACCTGACCTTCGTCTCGCCACTGTCCGGGCCGGAGTTCGTCGACCTCACCGACGCCTGGTCGCCGCGGCTGCGGGCCGTCGCGAGGTCGGCCGACCCCACCCTGGTCGAGGCGGTCTACGCCCAGCTGCGAGGGCCGTCGGTGCAGACCGTGGCCGAGACCTCGATGCTGCGCACCCTGGGCGCCGACCTGGTCGGCATGTCGACGGTCGTGGAGGCCATCGCCGCCCGCGCGGCCGGCCTCGAGCTGCTGGGACTGTCGGCCGTCACGACGCTCGAGGGCACCGGCGAGGAGCTGGACCCCGATGACGTCGTCGCCGTCGCCGAGGCCACCGCGCGGCGCGTTGCGGGGGTGCTGCCCGCCGTCCTGGCGGCGATGCGGCACGATCAGCCCACCAGGTGAGAGGGAGGACGGCAGATGAGCGCCACGACGGAGACACCCGGCGGGCTCGCGGTCGAGCTGAACGGCATCAACGTCATCGCCGAGAGCGAGCGGAAGGGCCGGCCGCACGACCTGTTCTGGCCGTGGTTCGCGGCGAACATCTCGGTGCTCGCCATCTCCTACGGGGCGTTCATCCTGGGCTTCGGCGTCTCGTTCTGGCAGGCGACCATCGCGGCCGTCGCCGGGATCGTGCTGTCCTTCGCGCTCTGCGGGGTCGTGGCTCTGGCCGGCAAGCGCGGGTCGGCGCCGACGATGGTGCTGAGCCGGGCCGCTTTCGGCGTGACCGGCAACGCGCTGCCCGCCGCCCTGTCCTGGGTGCTGCTCGTCGGCTGGGAGACGGTGCTGGTCGCGTTGTCGAGCCTGGCGACCGCGACGGTGTTCACCGAGCTCGGCTGGGGCGGCGGCGACGTCACCAAGGTGGTGGCGTTCCTCGTCACGGCCGCGCTGGTCATCGGCGCCGGCGTGCTCGGCTTCGACGTCATCATGCGGCTGCAGGCCGTCATCACGATCCTGACGATCGTGCTCACCATCGGCTTCATCGCGCTCACCCTCGACGACGTGAGCTGGGACAAGGTGTCGAGCACGCCGTCGGGCAGCACCCAGGCGTTCATCGGTGCGCTGGCCCTCGTGGCCACCGGTTTCGGCTTCGGCTGGGTCAACACCGCAGCCGACTACTCGCGCTACCTGCCGCGGACGTCGTCCAGCCGGGGCGTGTTCGGCTGGACGACGGTCGGCGGCGCGGCGGCCCCGGTGGTCCTCACGGTGTTCGGCATCCTGCTGGCCGGCTCGAGCAAGGAGCTCTTCGACGCCATCCAGAACGACCCCATCGGCGCCCTGACCACGCTGCTCCCCACCTGGTACCTCGTGCCGTTCGCGCTGGTCGCGGTGCTGGGCCTGGTGGGCGGCGCGGTGCTCGACATCTACTCCTCCGGCCTTGCCCTGCTCACCCTCGGCGTCAAGGTCCCGCGGTACGTCGCGGCCGGCATCGACGGCGTCATCATGGCGCTGGGCGCGATCTACATCGTGTTCTTCGCAGACAGCTTCATCGTGCCGTTCCAGGGCTTCCTGATCACCGTGGGTGTGCCGATCGCAGCCTGGGCCGGCATCTTCGTGGCCGACCTGCTGCAGCGGCACGCGCCGTACGCCGACACCGAGCTCTACGACTCGCGCGGCCGGTACGGCGCGGTGCACTGGCCCGGCGTCCTCCTGGTCGCCCTCGGCACCTTCCTCGGCTGGGGCCTGGTCACCAACGGGCTGGCCGACTGGCTGACCTGGCAGGGCTACCTGCTCGAGCCGTTCGGTCTCGGCGGCAAGGACGGAGCCTGGGCGTTCGCGAACCTCGGCGTGTTCGTCGCCTTCGCGGTCGGCTTCGTCGGCTGGGCCGTCCTCGGCCGCACCACCATCGCCCGCCAGGAGTCCACCCCGGCCGCCCCGGCCGCCTCGGCTGCCGCCCGCAGCTGACCCAGCCGGTCTCTGGCAGCATCGGTCGGGTGCGGATCGCCACCTGGAACGTCAACTCGATCACCGCCCGGCTGCCCCGGCTGCTGGACTGGCTGCAGGCCACCGGGCCCGACGCGGTCTGCCTGCAGGAGACCAAGGTCGCCGACGACGCGTTTCCGACCGCCGAGGTCGAGGCCCTGGGATACCGGGTCGCCAGCCACGGCGACGGCCGATGGAACGGCGTGGCGCTGCTGTCCCGGGTCGGTCTCGCCGACGTCACCCGTGGGCTGCGTGACGAGCCCGGGTTCCCGGCGGTCGAGGCCCGTGCCGTCGGGGCGGCGTGCGGGCCGGTGCGGCTGTGGTCGGTCTACGTGCCCAACGGCCGCGAGCCCGGCCACGACCACTACGCCTACAAGCTCGAGTGGCTGGCAGCGCTGCGGGCGACCGTCGCGGCCGACCTCACGGCGTACGGCGCGCTCGCCGTGCTCGGCGACTTCAACGTCGCGCCCACCGACGACGACGTGTTCGACCCGGCGGCGTTCGTGGGCTCGACGCACGTGACCGAGCCGGAGCGCACCGCGCTCGCCGCGCTGCGCGACGCCGGGCTGGGCGACGTGGTGCCACGGCCGCTGAAGTACGACAAGCCGTTCACCTACTGGGACTACCGGGCCGGGATGTTCCACAAGAACCTCGGCATGCGCATCGACCTCGTCTACGGCACCCCCGCGGTCACCGGCGCGGTGCGCGACGCGTACGTCGACCGCGAGGCCCGCAAGGGGAAGGGGCCGTCGGACCACGCCCCGGTCGTCGTCGACCTCGATCTCGATCGTCGATCTCGATGTGGACACGTGACCACCTTCACCCTGCACACCGCCGCCGAGCGGCCGGACCTCTGGGAGCGCGGCATCCCCTCCGCCGCGGTCTGGCCGGAGTACAACCTGCACGGCGACGTCCTCAACCTGTGGTGGGGACACCTCGACGAGGAGCTGCCCGACTTCCAGTTCGTGCTGTACGACGAGGAGCGCGACGCGGTCGTCGCCGAGGGCCACACCGGGCCGTTGTGGTGGGACGGCGACGACGCCTCCCTGCCCGATGGCATCGACACCGCGATCGAGCAGGTCTTCGGGCGGCTGCGCGCCGGTCAGCCGGTGAACACGCTCTGCGCGCTCGCTGCGGAGAGCCCGCGGGACGGCCGTGGCCGTGGCCTCGCCGGCCAGCTGCTCGACGCGATGCGCACCGTGGCGGGACGGCACGGGCTGACCCACCTGGTCGCGCCCGTCCGGCCGTCCTGGAAGGAGCGCTACCCGCTGACGCCGATCGAGCGCTACGTGCGGTGGCGCCGGGAGGACGGCACCCTGCTCGACCCGTGGATGCGGGTGCACGAGCGGCTCGGTGCCCGGGTCGCCACCCCGCTCCCGCGGTCGCTGCGGATCACCGGCACGGTGGCCGAGTGGGAGAGCTGGACGGGGATGGCGTTCCCGGAGTCCGACCGGTACGTCTTCCCGGAGGGCTTGGCGCCGGTGCGCATCGACCGGGCTGCCGACCGCGGCTTCTACTGGGAGCCGAACGTCTGGATGGTGCACCCCGACCTGACGGTCGGCTGACCGCTCGCGTTTTGCCGGGCTGTCGTCGGGCAGCAGGGCGTGGCAGACCCGCCCGCCACCGCTCATGAACGCAGGGAGAACCCAGATGGCCAAGGACGCGATCGTCCTCCTCAAGGAGGACCACAAGGCGATGCGCAAGCTGTTTCGCCAGTTCGAGAAGGCCGGCGACGGCGCCACCGCGACGAAGGACCGGGTGGCACGGCAGATCATCGAGGAGCTGACCGTTCACACCTACCTCGAGAACGAGTGCATGTACCCCGAGGTGCGCGCCCTCCTGCCGGAGGTCGAGGACGACGTGCTGGAGTCCTACGAGGAGCACCACGTCGCCGACCTGCTCTGCTTCGAGCTGTTCGCCATGAGCGCCAGCGACGAGCGGTTCGTGCCGAAGATGAGCGTTCTCATCGAGAACGTCGAGCACCACATGGACGAAGAGGAGCAGGAGTGGTTCCCCACGGTGCGCGAGGGCCTGGGGCGCAAGCAGCTCGGCGAGCTCGGTGACCGGATGGTGGCGATGAAGAAGTCCGCGCCGCGCAGCCCGCTGGCTCCGAAGGCCATGAAGAAGGCGTTCGACGCGGTCAACGCCTGACGGGCGGCAACCAGTCGGAACCGTCGCGGCGGCCTCGCGGTCAGTCGCGGCGGCCTCGCGGTCAGTCGCGGCAGCCGGTCGAGGGTCGGTCGAGGTCAGGCGGGCGGGACGGGGAGCCCGGCGGCCTGCGCGGCGAGGCGCACGTGACTGAGGAACAGCGCGTCGCGGGCCTCGGGCTCGATCCAGTCGAAGTGGCCGTAGGCCTCCAGGCTGACGAAGCCGTGCAGCACCGCCCAGGTCTGCAGCATGGCCTGGAAGCTCTCCGGCTCCAGGACGCCGAGCAGCTCGTCGTGCTTGACCTTCTGGCAGTCGGCGACCGCCCCCGAGACCTCGCGGATCAGCGGCGGGCGCAGCATGCCGCGGGTGGCGGCGGCCACGAAGAGGTTCGCCAGCTGGGACATGGCGGCCTTCGCCGCCTCGGTCGTCGGGCCCTCGTCCGGCGCGACGTAGCCCGGCACCGGCATCCCGAGCACCAGGGCGAACTGCTGGGGCTCGCTGCGGGCCCAGTCGCGGTAGGCGCGGGCGGCAGCGACCCACCGGGCTGCGACGTCCTCCTCGGGGAGCTCGGCCAGCACCTGCCCGATGCGGGCGCCGAGCGAGCCGTAGCCGTCGGCGATCAGGGCCGTGAGCAGCTCGTCGCGGTCATCGAAGTACCGGTAGAGAGCGGGGGCGGTCAGGCCCATGACCCGGGCGATGTCGGTGAACCGGATGTCCGTGGTGCCCTGCTCGCGCATCAGGTCCAGGGCCACCCCCTTGATCTCGTCCAGGGTCGCCAGCCGGGCCCGGTCGCGACGGGTGAGGACGGGTTCGGCGGTCACGAGGACTCCAGCTTCTCCGGCGGGCGGTACGCCGGGCGGTGGCTCTGACGAGCGGATGCGTGCTGTCAAGGGAATTCCGTTACGCAGCATTACACACGTGATGGGCCTTGACAAGTGACGGAGCCTCGTGTTTGTTATGAGGCGTAACGCTTGCCGCCGCACCCCGAGGATCCCACCATGACCGCTTCGTCGACCCTTCCCTCCCGCCCCGGGACGGCGCCCGCCGCCCGGCCGGGACCGCTCGGCCGGCTGGCCGACCTGACCTTCCGGCACCGGATCGTCACGGTGCTGGCCTGGGTGGCCGCCCTCGGCATCGCCATCGTGCTGGCCGGCGCCTTCGGCGGCGACTTCAAGGCCGACTACTCAGCCCCCGGCTCGGACTCGAGCCAGGCCCAGCAGCTGCTCGAGGACGAGTTCCCCGCGCAGTCCGGTGACACCGTCGACGTCGTGGTGCGGACCGACGGGCCGGTCACCGCCCCCGCGGTGCGCACCCAGGTCGCGGACCTGCTCGCCAAGGTCGCCACCGTGCCGCACGTGCTCGGCGTCGACGACCCCTACACCGCGCCCGGCAGCATCTCCTCCGACGGGCGCACGCTGGTGGCCCACGCCCGGCTGGACGTCGTCAACCCGCCGGACATGCCGGTCGAGGACAGCCAGCGGCTGATCGACCTCGCCGACCAGGCCACCGGTCCGGAGATCACGGTCGCGCTCGGCGGCCAGAGCATCGCCCAGGCCGAGCAGGGCGCCATCGGGTCCGAGGCGATCGGCATCACGGCCGCCGCGCTCATCCTGCTGGTCATGTTCGGCTCGGTGGTGGCCGCCGGCCTGCCGATCATCGTCGCCGTCGCCGGCCTGGCCGTCAGCGCCACCCTCACGACCCTGCTGATCTCGTTCATCGACGCGCCCGACTGGTCGACGTCGCTGGCGACGATGATGGGCATCGGCATCGGCATCGACTACGCGCTGCTGATGGTGACCCGGTTCCGGGAGTGGCGCGCGGTCGGGCTCGACGAGCGCGCCGCGACCGTCGCCACGCTGGACACCGCGGGCCGCGCCGTCATGGTGGCCGGCAGCACGGTGGTCGTGAGCATGCTGGGCCTGTTCGCGATGGGCCTGTCGTTCATGCGGGGCGCGGCGCTCGTGACGATCCTGGCCGTCGTGGTCGTGCTGCTCGCGAGCATGACACTGTTCCCCGCCCTGCTCGGTTTCCTGGGCCACCACATCGACCGGCTGCGCATCCCGTTCCTGCCGAAGCCCGTCGGTCGAGGTCGCCGTCGGCGGCCACATCGAGCCGACCCGCGGTTGGCTGGCGTGGAGCCGGCTGGTCGAGCGGCACCGAGTGGTGGCCGCGATCACCGGCGTGGCACTGCTGCTGCTGCTCGCGTGGCCGTTCCTCGACGTCCGGTTCGGCTTCCCGGACGCCGGCAACAACCGCGAGACGACCACCACCCGGCAGGCCTACGACATGCAGAGCGAGGCCTTCGGCGCGGGCAGCAACGGGCCGCTGCTGATGGTCGCGGAGCTCCCGGCGAGCGGCGCGAAGGCTGCCCTCCAGCAGGTGTCCGGCGCGCTCGGCTCGACCAACGGAGTCGCTGCGGTCACGCCGTTCACCCTGAGCCCGGATGGCGCGACGGCGGTGTTCACCGTGGTGCCCACCACCGGCCCGCAGGACCCGGCGACCGAGGACCTGGTGCACACCCTGCGCGACACCGTGCTGCCGTCGGCCACCGCAGGCACCGGGCTGGACCGTTCACGTCGGCGGGGTGACCGCCACGTCCATCGACTCCACCCAGAACATCGCGAAGCGCATCCCGCTGCTCATCGGCGGCGTCGTGCTGCTCTCGATGCTGCTGCTGCTCGTCTCGTTCCGCAGCGTTGCGGTCGCCCTCAAGGCCGCCGCGATGAACCTGCTGTCCGTCGCCGCGGCCTACGGCGTCGTCGCGCTGGTGCTGCAGGGCGGCTGGGCCGGCCGGCTCGTCGGGATCGACACGGTGACGCCGCTGCCGGCGTTCGTGCCCGTCCTGATGTTCGCGGTGCTCTTCGGGCTGTCGATGGACTACGAGGTGTTCCTCGTCAGCCGGATGCGCGAGGCGTGGCTGCGCACCGGGAACAACGACCGCGCCATCCTCGAGGGGCTGGCCGGGACCGGTCGGGTGATCACGGCGGCCGCGGCGATCATGGTGGCGGTGTTCGCGGCGTTCATCCCGAGCGCGGACGTCGTGCTCAAGGTGATCGGCGTCGGCATGGCGTCGGCGATCCTGATCGACGCGACCATCGTGCGGATGCTGCTGGTCCCGTCGGTGATGTACCTGCTCGGCCGGGCGAACTGGTGGCTGCCGTCCTGGCTGGGCCGGTTCCTCCCCCAGCTGCACATCGAGGGCCGTCCGGAGGTGCACCTGCCCGCCCAGCGCACCGGCGAGCGGGCGCCGGTGGCGACCGGCTGAGGCGCGGACCGTCAGCTCAGGTCTGCGGCGACTCGTTCGCCGAGTCGAGGGCCCGCCGGCGAATCAGCCGGCGGGCCTCGTCGTACCCGGGCAGCGGGCGCAGCGGGGCGATGTCGTCGTCGCTGTCGACCTCGGTCAGGTCGCTGAAGCCGAGGTCCGCGGCCCGCTGGAAGGCGGTCAGCCCGCGGTCCAGGTCACCGGCGGCGACCCAGCCGCAGGCGACGTTGTAGGCGATGGTCGGTCGGAGGTCGAGCACCCCGGAGCCCAGCGGCTGGGCGTCGTCGTACCGGTCCAGGAACGCCTCGCCGAGCTCGGCGCTCTCCCGCCCGGCACCGGTCCGGAAGGCCACGGTCTGCACGGCGAGCACGCTGCCCGGGTCGACGGCGGCACCGTGCTCCCCCGCCACCAGGTCGCGGGCCGCGGCCCAGTCGCCGCGCACCCGGTGCACGAGCAGCAGCAGGGTAGGCGCCTGGGAGTCGGCCGGGTTGAGGGCGGCCGCTGCCTCCAGCTCGTGCCTGCCGGCGTAGGGGTCCTCGGCAGCGGCCCGGACCGCGGAGCGAACCAGCGGGTGCACCGATGCGTCGTCGGGACGCTCGGCGAGCAGCGCGCGGGCGTCGTCGGGTCGGCCGGTCCACAGCAGCTGCACGGCGCGCTGGTTGATGTCGACCTTCTCCTGGTCGCGCGCGTTGCGCACCGTCATCACGTTGCTGAAGACGAAGAAGACCGCCATCAGCGCGGCGAACACGTAACCGGCCCGGAACGCGACCAAGGCACCCCCGACGGCGACCACCACCGAGACCATCGCGGCCCGTACCTCGCGCTTGGCAGGCGACCCGGGCAGCAGCTCGCGCAGGGTCTGGCCGCCGTCCAGCGGCAGGATCGGCAGCAGGTTCAGCACGCTCCAGCCGAGCGTGGTGAAGATCGCGATGTTGACGATGTCGCGGGCGAGGCCGGACTGCACGTCGACCCGCTGCCGGTATGCCACCAGGAGCAGACCGATGACGATGCCGACAGCGGGCCCGGCCACCGAGATGGCGACCGAGCGGGCTCGGGTCAGCGGCTTGGGCGGCAGGTACGACGTGAGTCCGCCGAGGCCGGCAAGCGTGATCGCCGGCTGGGCTCCCGTCGTACGGGCGACGAACGCGTGCCCCAGCTCGTGCACCAGCACGGCGAGCGGCACCATCACCAGCCAGACCGCGAACCAGGAGGCCGACACCCCCGGCTGCCAGCCGAGGATGCCGATGATGACGACGAACGAGATGTCGATCGTCACAGGGAAGCCGAAGAGCCCGAACCGGGCGATCGGACGCCCGCCCTGCACCATCGGCATCGTCATGCTGCGAGCGTAGGTGGTGCGCGTCCGGCTGGCTGACGCTCTCGGCCGGATTGCCGGATTGCCGGATTGCCGGCGATTGCCGGATTGCCGGCTCCGGCACTGCTCAGCGGTCGTCGCCTGGTGAAGCGGCAAGGAGGCTCGCTGTCAGCCGTCCCGGATCCCTTCGTCCGGCAGCCGTTCGTCCCTCGGTCGCCTCGGCGGTGGTCGGTTGTGGCCGGGTGGGTGGGGTTCGGGGCCGATGGTCTTCCCTGTTGCCGGGTGGTGCAGCTGGTAGCGGCCGTCGGGTAGCCGGTGCAGCTGCCAGTGTCCTTCGTGCAGCAGCAGGTGGTGGCCTTGGCAGGGCAGTGCCCCGTTCGCGACGGTGGTCGGGCCGTGCTGGGCGACCGGCACCAGGTGATGGGCGTCGGCCCAGGCGATCGGCCGGTCGCAGTACGGGGCGGGGCAGCGGTCGCCGTCGCGGGCGATCATCGCCCGGCGTTGGGCGGCGGTGAAGAACCGCCGACCACTGCCGGCCTCGATCACCTGCCGTCGGGGCCGATGGTGACGTAGGTGGCGTGCGCGTCGCAGCCGACCCGGCGGGCGGTGGACCCGGCGATCCGGCCGATCCAGGACAACGTGCCACCCGGCGACCCACCCGCCACGCCGGCAGCGCCCGCGCCGGCACCGCCGGGCCCGCAGCGTCGTCGTCCTCCGCTGCGTCCTCGGCGATCGGCCGCGTCCTCGAGATCGGTCGCTGTCCTGGGGGTCCGCGGCCGGCCGCGGCGTGTTCCGGGTCCCGGCCGCCGGCCCGGCAGCGGCGGCACGTGATGCTGCCGGCTCGGCGGCCAGCGTGTCGGCGTCCAGGGTGACGATCAGGTGCGGGTGCCCGCCCCGGCCGGCGCGGCCGGTGTCGGGGTGGGCGAGGTAGGCGCGGCAGATGTCGGCCAGCCCGTCCAGCCGGCGCCGGGCCGCGGTCCGGGTGTCGCCGGCGACCAGTGGGGCGGCGGTGTCCACCGCGGTGGCCAGCAGCGACCCGCTGACCGGATCGGCCGACCCGGAGATCGACACCGTGCCGTCCAGGGTCGGACAGAACGTCACCCCGGCCCGCTCATAGCGGCGGACCGCGGCGGCATCGGCCGCGTCGGGGTCCAGCGCATGCTGAAAGGCCCGCATCAGGTTCGCGGTGGCCGCCACGTCCGCGGTGCTGCGCCAGCGCGACCGCGTCGGGCTCGATCAGCGCGACCGCCCCGGCCGGCGCGTCGGCCACCGCGGTCGCGATCAGCTGCGCGTGCCGGCCGGTCAACCCACCTTCGGCCAGCGCCGCCGCGGTGGCCGGCAGCAGCCCGCAGCGCAGCACCCGGGCGGTGCGGACCAGCCCGGCCGCCTCCCCGGCGGTGACCCGGGTGGTCTGCCGCAGCCAGGCGCCGGCCGTCAGCGCACCGTCCAGGGCGAAGGTGCCGCGGGCGTCGACCTCCCCGACCGCCGACAGCGTGACCGACTCCAGCCGGGCACGCGGCCCGGCGCACCTCGGCGACCAGCCCGGCCAGCTGGTCGTGGGTCAGCTCCGCCACCGCGCCGCCGGCCAAGGAGTCGACCAGCACCGCGACCGCGGCCGACCATCTGCTCCAGCCGCCACCATCGGCGGCACCGCACCCGACCCGGCGTTCGAAGACATGTTCGAACCCTACCCGCCGGGCTGGACACAACCCGACCCCCGGAAACCGTTTGTGGACAACAGATTCCGCCATCCACAGGGACGCCTCTCGAACACGCAGCCACACCTGCCCGCACCTGCCGCACAGCCTCGCGCAACGACAGGACCCAGCCGACCTCGCCGCGCCGACCTCCGCGCACTCGGTCCACGACCTTCCGGCCGCCCGCGTGGCCGAACCATCGCGGTCCGGTCGCTCCACCTAGAGTCGGCATCGGCCTTGGACGACCCACAGCCCCGGACCAGCACAGATCGGAGCCGCAACAGATGGCACAGCCCGGCCGGGACCAGACGGCTCCGATGGAGCGGCTGGTGCGGCTGATCGGCGCCCTGACCACGCACCGCCATGGCGCGCCGCTCGCCCTGCTGCTGCGGGTCGCCACACCGGACGACGCGTCCGACGACGCCCGACGCCGCATGCTCAGCAGGGACCTCGAGCACCTCAACGCGCTGGGCTACGACATCCGCAACGTGGCCGAGCCCGGCATGGACGGCGTCTACGTCATGCGGGCCCGCGACAACCGGCTGCAGGTGCACCTCACACCGGAGCAGCGGGGTGCGCTGCTGCGGGCGGCGATCGCGGCCGGCCTCGAGGGCATGGCCGCACACCTCGACAGCGACCGCGAGGAGCATCCCGCTGCGACACCGGCGTCCGCAGACCTCGACCTGGTCCAGCGCGGCACCACCCGGCACTGCCTCGTGCGCTTCACCTACAAGGGAGAGCCGCGGGTCGTGCACCCGGCTCGGGTGCACAGCGGGCCATCGGGCTGGTACCTCACCGGGCGGGAGGACAGCGCCGACGGCCCGCCGGTCGTCAAGGAGTTCGTGGTGTCGCGGATGAGCGCCGTCACCCTCGCAGCGCCGGGCAGCGCGGACGTCGTGAGCGAGCCGGTGCGTCGCTCCCTCGACCCGCTCAGCTGGGAGGTCGACCCACCGACCGAGGTGGTGCTCCGGGTGCCGGTCGAGCACCGGGTGCTCGTGGAGAACCTGCTCGGTACGCCGGGAGAAGCTGCTCGTTCAGGGGACGACCTGTCGATGACCTACCGGGTCACCAACCGTCGGGTCTTCCGCTACCGCCTGTACGAGCTCGGGACCCGGGTGCGCGTGGTGTCGCCCGACGACGTACGGGCCGAGCTCCTCGCCGAGCTGCGCACCTTCCTGCTGGACCCGGTTCCGTGAGCCAGGTCGCCGTCTACGCCCAGCGGCTGGCGGCACTCCCCCGCGCGCTGGGCATCCTCGAGCTGCACCCGCAGGGCCTGCCGCTGGCCGACCTCGCCGCCGAGCTCGGCGTCGAGCCGGCCGACCTCCGGGAGGTCTTCCTCGCCTACTACCTCGCCGACCTGGTCGACCTCGACAGCTTCGCCCTGCCGGTGGTGGAGTTCTTCGCGCCCGGCGCGGCCGAGGGTACGCCGGGCGAAGCCGACACCGACGACGCAGACGACGCAGACGACGCAGACGAGTCCGACGAACCGCCGGCGTCCCGGCGGAGCTGCAGTGGGTGCGGGTGCTGGCGCCCGACCCGGAGCACGAGCTCGGCGTCGACCACCTCACGGCCGGGCAGCTGGCCGCCCTCTACCAGGCTGCGGTCGACCTGCTGGCCCTGGAACCGGACAACCAGACCCTGCGCGCGGCGGTAGAGGCGTTCGAGTCCGCCCTCGAGCCCGCCGACAAGCCGTGGGCCGCGCAGTGGGGAGCCGGCACCGCGCAGGTCCTGCACCGGGCCGCCGAGGAGCACCGCCGGGTGCGCATCCAGTACGTGCGCCAGTGGCATCCCGGCTCCGCGGAGCGGGTGATCCAGCCCTACCGCCTGGTGCGGACCCGCCGCGGCTGGGAGGTCGACGCGGGCCGCGCCGACCAGGGCGGCGCGATCCGGACCTACCTCGTCTCCGGGATCGTCGGGCACGAGGTGCTGGAGGAGACCTTCGACCCTCCCGAGGACCTGGACGTGCTGCTGGCGGCCAACCGGACGGCGCAGCGGGTCGAGCTCGTCGTGCCGCAAGCCAGCCGGTGGGCGGTGGAGCGCTTCGCCGAGTCGGTGACCGTGCTCGCCGACGACGAGGAGTCGGTGTCGTTGCTGGCCGACCTGCTGCCGCCCGTCGCCCCGCGGCTCGGGCTGCTGCTGCTCTGCTGCGGGCCCGACGCGTTCGTGATGACACCCGCCGCCCTCGACGTCGCCGGCGCCACGACCGCACGACAGCTGTACGACCACCACTCCGGCTGAGCTGGTGGGATTCTTCGCGGCCGGCCCGCTCGGCTTCGAGACCACCTTCGTCCGTCCGCGCACGGGTGAGGAGGACCCGGCGATCCTCGACCGGCTGACCCGCCTGATCGAGGACACCCCGGCCGGGGCCGCCATCCACGCAACCGTCTTCCGGCTCAACGTCGAGTCGGTGCGGGACGCCCTGGTGGCCGCCGCCAACCGTGGTGTGCGGGTCCGCGTCGTGCACAACGGGCGGGACCTCTTCACCGAGGTCGCCGCGAGCCTGTCCCGCGAGGCTCCCGACGGTCTCGGCTCCGGGCACCGCTGGTCCGGGCGGCCCTACCGGCCGACCGAGCAGCGACCGGACTACGGGGCCGTCGCGAGCGCGCGCAACGCCGACCTGCACACCAAGCTGTTCCTGTTCTCCGCCACTCGCGACCCGTCCGGGACGATGCGGGAGCACGTGTCGTGGTGGGGCTCGGCCAACCTGAGCAGCCGGTCCGGGACGGCCAAGGCGAACGACGCCATCACCGTCTACGGCGACGACGTGCTGTACGCCGGGTTCCGGCTCCGGCTGTGGGACCTGATGTGGCGCGGCACCCACTTCCCCGGCAACGACTTCTACGACGCGGGCAGCGGTCGCGGCGCGATCATGGGCAGCCCGCCGAGCCGCACCAAGGTGTTCTGCTCACCACAGCAGACCACCGACCTGTACGCCGCCCGGCTCGCCTCGGTCGTCGCTGACGAGACCACCGACGTCGTCCTGGCCCACGCCCGCTTCACCGACGACCGGTTGGCCGTCGCCGACGAGCTGCTGCGCATCGCCAGGGCCGGCGGGCAGGTGCGCGTCGTCGTCGGCGCCGAGCCGGACCTGCTCGGCCCCGCCGTGCGCGACCGGCTGCTCGGTGCCGGCATCCCGGTGCGCAGCGGAAACCTGCACGACAAGCTCGGCCTGATCCGCTCCCGGTACGGCGTGTCCCGGCGCCCCCGCAAGGTGGTGCTCAGCGGGTCGCACAACCTCAACCGGGACGCGAACTGGACGAACGACGAGATCCTCGTCAAGACCTTCAACGACGACCTGTACGACGACGTGCTGACCGCTCACGTCGAGCCGTTGTGGGCCGACGGCAGCGCAGTCGCTCGCGATGACTGGTCCGCGGCCGCTCAGGTGACGAGCAACCCCCGGTCGGCGAACACCGCACGCGCCGCCGCGGCCTGCTCCCGCGTCGGGGCAGGCCGGTCGGCCAGCGGGAACGGGATGCCCATCGCGGCGTACTTGGCGTCGCCCATCGTGTGGAACGGCAGCACGTCCACCCGTTCGACGTTGCCGAGCGAGGCGACGAAGTCAGCCAGTGGTTCGAGGTTGTCCGGCTCGTCGGTCAGCCCGGGCACCAGCACGAACCGGATCCACACCCGCCGCTCCAGCGCTGCCAGCCGACGGGCGAAGCCCAGCGTCGGCGCGACCTCCCCACCGCCGGTCACCTCGGCGTACGTCGTGGGACGGAAGGACTTGATGTCGAGCAGCACCAGGTCGGTGTCCAGCAACAGCTCGTCGGTGGCCCGGACGCCCAGCGCGCCCGAGGTGTCCAACGCGGTGTGCACGCCGGCCTCCTGGCACGCCGCGAACACGGCCGCGGTGAACGCCGGCTGCAGCAACGGCTCACCGCCGGTGATGGTGACTCCCCCGCCGGTCCGGTTGAACAGCGGCCGGTAACGCCTGATCCGGCGCATCAGGGCGTCGAGCGAGGTGACCTCGCCGTCGCGCTCCGACCAGGTGTCCGGGTTCTGGCAGTAGACGCAGCGCAGCGGGCACCCGGCGAGGAACAGGGCGAACCTGGTGCCGGGGCCGTCCACCCCGGTCGAGAGGTCCCAGGAGTGGACGGCGCCGGTCAGACCCCTGACGGCGCTGCGCACCTACAGCCCTGCGTGGAACGTGCGGTTGATGACATCCAGCTGCTGCTCGCGGGTGAGCCGCACGAAGTTCACGGCGTAGCCGGACACCCGGATGGTCAGCGTGGGGTACAGCTCAGGGTGCTCCATCGCGTCGAGCAGCGTCGCACGGTCGAGCACGTTGACGTTCATGTGGAAGCCACCGGAGTCGACGTAGCTGTCCAGGACGCCGACCAGGTTCGCCACCCGTTCCTCCGCGGTGCGGCCGAGACCGCTCGGCGTGATCGAGGTGGTCAGCGAGATGCCGTCCTGCGCCTCGTCGTACGGCAGCTTGCCGACGCTGAAGCGCGGCGGCCATCACACCGTGGTGGTCCCGGCCGTTCATCGGGTTCGCCCCCGGCGCGAACGGCTCGCCGGTGCGGCGGCCGTCCGGCGTGTTCCCGGTGTTGGTGCCGTAGACGACGTTCGACGTGATGGTGAGCACCGACTGGGTGTGCTCGGCGTCGCGGTAGGTCGGGTTCTCCCGCACCTTCGCCATGAACGTGCGGACCAGCCAGACGGCGATGTCGTCGACCTCGTCGTCGTCGTTGCCGAACGTCGGGTAGTCGCCCTCGGCGGCGAAGTCGACCACCAGGCCGGACTCGTCGCGGACCGGGCGCACCGTCGCGTGCTTGATCGCCGACAGCGAGTCCGCCGCCACCGACAGGCCGGCGATGCCGCACGCCATCGTGCGGTGCACCGGGTAGTCGTGCAGCGCCATCTCGAGCCGCTCGTAGGCGTACTTGTCGTGCATGTAGTGGATGACGTTGAGCGCGTCGACGTAGGTGCGCGCCAGCCAGCCCATCATCGTGTCCAGCCTGGCGAGCACCGTCTCGTAGTCGAGCTCGTCACCCGCCGCCGGCTCGAGCGCCGGGCCGACCTGCTCGCCGGTCAGCTCGTCGCGGCCACCGTTGATGGCGTAGAGCAGCGTCTTGGCGAGGTTCACCCGCGCGCCGAAGAACTGCATCGACTTGCCCGACCGGCATCGCCGACACGCAACAGGCGATCGCGGTGTCGTCGCCGTACGTCGTGCGCAGCAGTTCGTCGCTCTCGTACTGGATCGAGCTGGTGTCGATGGACACCTGCGCGCAGAACTCCTTGAACGGCGCGGGGAGCTCGGGTGACCAGAGCACCGTCATGTTGGGCTCCGGCGCCGGCCCGAGGTTGTAGAGGGTCTGCAGGAAGCGGTACGACGTGCGGGTGACGAGCGGGGGCCGTCGCAGGCCATCCCGCCGATCGTCTCGGTGACCCAGGTCGGGTCGCCGGTGAACAGCTGCGTCGTACGCCGGGGTCCGCAGGAACCGGATGAGGCGCAGCTTGATGACGACGTCGTCCACCAGCTCCTGCGCGCGTGACCTCGGTGAGCCGCCCCTCGGCGATGTCGCGCTGCAGGTAGACGTCCAGGAACGTGGAGGTGCGGCCCAGCGACATCGCCGCGCCGTTCTGCTCCTTGGTGGCCGCGAGGTAGGCCAGGTACAGCCACTGCACGGCCTCCTGGGCGGTCGCGGCGGGCCGGGTCACGTCGACGCCGTACGTCGCCGCCATCTCGGCGAGCTCACCCAGCGCCCTGATCTGCTCGGCCAGCTCCTCGCGGTCGCGCACGACCTCGGAGGTCGAGCGGGCGTCGTCGAGCGTCGCCTTGGCGGCCTTCCGGTCCTCGATCAGCCGGGTCACGCCGTAGAGCGGCACCCGCCGGTAGTCGCCGATGATCCGCCCGCGGCCGTACGCGTCCGGCAGCCCGGTGATCAGGTGGGCGCGCCGCGCGGCGAGGATCTCCGGCGTGTAGGCGTCGAACACCCCGGCGTTGTGGGTCTTGCGGTACTTCGTGAAGATCTCGTGGACGGTCGGGTCCAGCTGGTAGCCGTAGGCCTGCAGCCCGGCCTCGACCATCCGCAGCCCGCCGTTCGGCATGATCGCGCGCTTCAGCGGGGCGTCGGTCTGCAGGCCGACGATGATCTCCCGGTCGCGGTCCAGGTAGCCCGCCGGGTGGCTGGTGATGGTGGAGGCGACGCCGCGCGTCGACGTCGAGCACGCCGCGCTCCCGCTCCGCCGCGAAGAGCGGCTCGAGGCCCTCCCACAGCTGGGTGGTGCGCTCGGTGGGGCCGGCCAGGAAGTCGGCCGGGCCGGCGTACGGCGTCACGTTCGCGCGGATGAACCCCGCCACGTCGATTCCTGCGCGCCACGTGTCGCCCGTGAAGGCGCGCCAGGGCTCGAGGCGGGTGCTGGTCGAGGTCTCGACCGTGGCGGTCATGACGGGTCCTTCCACGTGCATCGTCGGAGTCGCAGAGGTGGCCCGGCGGGGTCGCCCGGCCGCAGCACCAAGCCTGTCAGCGATACCGGGCCGGCCCCAGGGCCGAACGGTCCACGCGCGCGGGGAGCTCGGGACCGCACCAGGACCTTGGTCCCTGGGCACCGCCCGGCCGGCCAACCTACGGTTGCGTAACCTTCGCCGCCGCAACTTTCGAGAGGTGCAGCCCGTGTCGACTGCCTCCCGCACCACAGCCCGCCCTGCCCCCGCCCCCGCTCGCGCCGCTCCGTGCCGCCGCGCCGCTCCCGCCGCCGGTCCGTTGCCCGTCCGGAGCGGCGCAGCCACCGCGCTTCGGCCGCTGGTGATCCAGGGCGGCATGGGCGTGGCCGTGTCGTCCTGGCGGCTCGCGTCGGCGGTCGCCCGCACCGGGCAGCTCGGCGTGGTCTCCGGCACCGCGCTGGACACCGTGCTCGCCCGGCGGCTGCAGGACGGCGACCCCGACGGCTCGGCCCGGCGGGCGCTGGCCGCGTTCCCGGTGCCGGCGATCGCCGACCGCGCGCTCGCCCGGTACTTCCGCGACGGCGGACGGCCGCCCGGCGCGCCCTACACCCCGAGCCCCCGGCTCGCGCTGCGGCAGAACCGGAAGGCCCAGGAGCTCGCGGTCCTGCGGCAACTTCGTCGAGGTGTGGCTGGCCAAGGAGGGCCACGACGGGCCGGTCGGGGTCAACTACCTGGAGAAGGTGCAGATGGCCACGCCGGCGGCGGCGTACGGCGCGATGCTCGCCGGCGTCGACGTCGTGCTGATGGGCGCCGGCATCCCGCGCGACATCCCTGCGCTGCTCGACCAGCTGGCCCGCCACGAGGCCGTCCGGCTCCCGGTGGAGGTCCACGGTGACACCACCGACGACGGGTACGGCGTGCACCTCGACCCGCGGGACCTGCTCGGCGCCGACCTGCCCCCGCTGACCCGGCCGATGTTCCTGGCCATCGTCTCCGCGCACGTGCTGGCGGCCTACCTGGCCCGCGACGAGCACATCCGGCCGGACGGGTTCGTGGTCGAGGGCCCGCTGGCCGGCGGGCACAACGCCCCGCCCCGCGGCCGGCTCACGGTCGACGCGCTCGGCCAGCCGGTGTTCGGTCCGCGCGACGAGGCGGACCTCGGCAAGATCGCCGCGCTCGGCCTGCCGTTCTGGCTGGCCGGGTCCGTACGGGACACCCGCGCCGGCTGGTGGCCGCCCTCGCGACCGGCGCCGCCGGCGTCCAGGTCGGCACGCTGTTCGCGCTCAGCGACGACTCCGGGCTGGACCCGGCCCTGCGCAGCCGGCTGGTCGGGCAGCTGCGGGACGGGACCCTCGACGTGCGCACCGACGCGGCCGCCTCACCCACCGGGTTCCCGTTCAAGGTCGCCCAGCTCTCGGGCACGCTGTCCGACCCGGACGCGCGGGCCGACCGGCCCCGGCTCTGCGACCTCGGCTACCTGCGCACCCCCTACCAGCGGGACGGCGGCGAGGTCGGCTACCGATGCCCGGCCGAGCCGGTGCACGTCTACCTGCGCAAGGGCGGCGCCGTGGAGGACACCGTCGGCCGGGCCTGTCTCTGCAACAGCCTCACCGCCAACGTGCAGCTCGGCCAGACCAGGCCGGACGGCTACCTGGAGGAGCCGTTGGTCACCCTCGGCGCCGACGTCGAGGGAGCCCGGCGGCTGGCCGCGGCGCACCCCTCCGGGTGGTCCGCCGAGGATGCCGTGACCTGGCTGCTGGGGGACCTTCGGCCCTGACCCCGAGCCAGGCCCGGCTCTACCGTCCAGGCCATGAGCCTCGACGAGCTCCGGCAGGCTGTCCGCGCCACGGTTGAGGACCCGTCCCTCAGCTATCGCCAGCGGGTCCAGCAGCTCGCCGCAGCCGCCGAGAACGCCCTGGAGCCTCCGCCGCTCGGCCCGGAGGCCGGCGAGGCCCTCGACAAACGCGTCATCTGCGACATGTACGAGGGCAACGCCCCGTACCGTCCCCGCTACCTGCTGCCGGACTACGTCAAGGCGCTGGCGCAGGGCTCGGAGTACCTCGAGCTGCCCCCGCCCAACGACCTCGACGAGGCGCTGACCTTCCTGCTCGCGATGTACGCGAACGTGCCCTCCATCACGGGCTACCCGATCTACCTCGGCAACCTCGACGAGCTGCTGGTGCCGTTCGAGTGCGGGGTCACCGACGACGAGCTGATGCGCAAGCTGCGCAACTTCTGGGTGCTGCTCGACCGCACCCTGCCGGACGCCTTCACCCACACCAACATCGGCCCGGACGACACCCGGGTGGGACGGATGATCCTGCGACTGGAGCGCGAGCTGCTGCAGGTCGTGCCGAACCTGACCCTGCGCGTCGACCCGCTGCGCACCTCCGACCACTTCGTCCTCGATGCGGTGCGCACCGTGTTCGCGTGCGGAAAGCCGCACTTCGTCAACCACCCGATGATGACCGAGGACCTGGGCGAGAACTACGGGGTCGTCAGCTGCTACAACTCGCTGCTCGTGGGCGGCGGTGCGCACACCCTGGTGCGCCTGAACCTCAAGGAGGTCGTGCTCCGCACCGACGGCGGCGTCGACGACTTCCTCGGCACCAGTCTCCCGGCGTACGTCGCGCTGACCGCCGAGCTTGCTGCCGGCGCGGATCCGCTACCTCGTCGAGGACGCGCGGTTCTACGAGCACTCCTGGCTCGTGCGGGAGGACCTCGTGGCGCCCGACCGGTTCACGGCGATGTTCGGCGTCATCGGGCTCGCGGAGGCCGTCGACCTCCTGCAGGAGCGCGAGGGCCGGACCGGCAGCTACGGGCACGACGCCGACGCCGACCGCCTCGCGCTGACCATCACCGAGACCCTCGCCCGCCTCGTCGACGACCAGCCGCTGCCGTACTGCGAGAGCAGCGGCGGCCACGCCCTGCTGCACAGCCAGGCCGGCCTCGACTCCGACGAGGGCGTCACCGCGGGCACCCGGATCCCGGTCGGCCACGAGCCGCCGCTGCTCGAGCACCTGCTCTCCGTCGCGCCGCAGCACCGTTACTTCCCGTCCGGCGTCAGCGACGTGCTCGCGTTCGACGACACCGCGGTGCGCAACCCGCGCGCGGTCGTCGACGTCATCCGCGGCGCCTTCGCCGAGGGGATGCGGGACGTCACGTTCAACCTCGACAGCAACGACTTCGTCCGCATCACGGGCTACCTGGTGCGCAAGTCCGACCTGGCCAAGCTCCCCGAAGCAGGGGCCCGGCACGGCAGCACCTTCCTGGGGGCGGGCTCGGTCGCCAACGGTCCCACGTCATGCAGCGAACCGTGAAGCGGGTGATCAGCGGTGAGTCAGCATCTCGGCCTGCTCGCTGACACCGTCCCGTTCAGCTGGGTCGACGGGCCCGGCAACCGGTACGTCGTCTTCCTCCAGGGCTGCAACTTCTGCTGCATCGCGTGCCACAACCCGCACACGATCCCGCTGGCGACCGGGCGCGCCAGGCTGATCACCGTGCCCGACGTGCTCGACGACGTCCGCCGGGTCAGGCACTTCCTGTCCGGCGTCACGGTCTCCGGCGGTGAGGCGACCCTGCAGCCCGAGTTCGTCCACGACCTCTTCGACGCGCTCGACGACGACCCGCAGCTGCATCACCTGACGACCTACCTGGACACCAACGGCTCGGCGTCGCGCGAGGTCTGGGACCGGCTGCTGCCGGTGACCGACGGCGTCATGGTCGACCTCAAGGCGTTCGACCCGCAGGTGCACGTGTCGCTCACCGGCGCGTCCAACGACGCCGTCCTGATGTCCATCCGGCACCTCGTGGCGCGCCGCAAGCTGTACGAGGTGCGGCTGCTGCTCGTCCCCGGTGTGAACGACAGCCCCGAGCAGCTGGAGCGGACCGCCGAGTGGCTGCTGTCGCTGGACCCGACCATGCGCGTCAAGGTGGTCGCCTTCCGCCCGCACGGCGTCCGCGCTGCCGCCCGTCAGTGGTCAGAGGCCACCCCGGAGCAGCAGGGGCAGTGGGCCGACGTCCTCGCTCAGGTGGGAGTCCGGCACCTCACGATGGTGTGACAGCAGCCGCCGTCCGGGGCTGACCGGTCCGGCCGGGTAGGCGACGATGGGAGCGATGGTCACTCCTCGTCGCGCCTGGCTGGTGTGGTCGGTCGGCGTCTCGGCGTACGTCGTCGCCGTCCTGCAGCGCACCTCCCTCGGCGTGGCGGGCCTGGACGCCACCGCGCGGTTCGACACCACCGCGAGCGTGCTCGCCAGCTTCGCCGTCCTCCAGCTGCTCGTGTACGCCGGCCTGCAGGTGCCGGTCGGGCTGATGCTGGACCGGGTGGGGTCGCGGGTCCTCATCGCCTCCGGCGCCGCGCTGATGGCGGCCGGGCAGGTGCTGCTCGCCGTCAGCCCGGGAGTCCCGCTCGCCGTCGTCGGTCGCGTGCTCGTCGGCGCCGGGGACGCGATGACGTTCATCAGCGTGCTGCGCCTGGTCGCGGCCTGGATGCCTCCCGGCCGGGTAGCCGTGATGACCCAGGCGACCGGCCTGGTGGGCCAGCTCGGGCAGCTGCTCAGCGCGATACCGCTGGTGGCGCTGCTGCACGGGCCCGGCTGGACCCCGGCCTTCCTCGCTGCGGCGAGCCTCAGCGTGCTCGTCGGGCTGCTCGTCCTGCTCGTGGTCCAGGACTCCCCCACCGGCTCCCAGCGCCGTCACGACGCGCTGACCCTCGCGCGGGCCGGTGCCGACGTGCTCTCGGTGTGGCGGCACCCAGGCACCCGGCTGGGTCTGTGGACCCACTTCACCACCCAGTTCTCCGGCACGATGTTCGCACTCCTGTGGGGCTTCCCCTTCCTGGTCTCCGGCGAGTCGCTGACAGCCCACACCGCGTCCGCCCTGTTCACGGTGTTCGTGCTGGTGAGCATGGCGGCGGCGCCGTTCCTCGGCGTCCTCGTCGACCGGCACCCGCTGCGCCGGTCCTGGCTCGTGCTGGGCATCGTCGGGCTGAACATCTCGGTGTGGACGGTGCTCCTGCTGTGGCCCGGGCCGGCACCCCTGTCGCTGCTCGTCGCGCTGGTCGTCAGCCTCGCGCTCGGCGGCCCGGGGTCGATGATCGGCTTCGACTTCGCGCGCACCTTCAACCCGCCCAACCGGTTGGGCACCGCGACGGGCGTGGTGAACGTCGGGGGCTTCTTCGCCTCACTCGTCACCATGCTGCTCATCGGTGTCGTCCTCGACGCCCGGGGCAACGGCAGTTCCGACTACTCCCTGGACGACTTCCGGGCTGCGCTCAGCGTGCAGTACCTGATCTGGGCCATCGGGCTGGCGGGCATCGTCAGCACCCGCCGCAAGGTCCGGGCCAGGATGGCCCGCGAGGGCGTGGTGGTGCCGCCGATCCGCGAGGCGATCGCCCGCCGGCGTGACCCGCGGCACAGGCGCTGACCGGCCCCGTCGGCAGGGAACGGGACTACATTCGGGAGAAGAAGCAGGTGATGCGCCATGCCGGGACCCCGCAGCTTCTCGTCGGAGCAGACGGCCGCCGGCATGACCATGCTGCTCGACGCGCTCCCGGACGCCACCGCCGTGCTCGACCACCACGGCCTGATCGTGGCCGTCAACCAGGCCTGGCGGATGTTCGGCATGGACAACGACGGGGACCCGGAGACGACCGGCGTCGGCGTCAACTACCTCGACGTCTGCATGCGCGCGGCTGCCGGTGGCTGCGCCGAGGCGGACCGGGTGGCCACCGGGCTGATCGCGGTGCTGGCCGGCGACACCGTGGAGAGCGACGTCGAGTACGCCTGCCCGTCACCCGAGGTGGACCGCTGGTTCGTCCTGCGGATCATGCCGCTCGGCGGTCACGAGCCGGGAGCCCTCGCCGTGCACACCAACGTCACCCGCCGGCACGCCGCGGAGCACGACCTGGTGCGCCGCGCGTCCCAGGACCCGCTCACCGGTCTGGCGAACCAGGAGCAGCTGCGTCGCCGGCTGGGCAACGCCCTCACCCCGCGCCCCGACCGGTCGGGGGCACCCGACGTCGGCGTGATCCTGCTGGACCTCGACGGGCTGCGCAGCGTCAACGTCGCCTACGGCCGGGCCGCGGGGGACGAGCTGCTCCAGGTCGTGGCCGCCCGGCTGGCCCGCACCATGCGACCGCAGGACACCGTGGCCCGGCTCGCCGGCGACCAGTTCGCCGTGGTCGCGCCCCGGGTGACCGCCGACGACTTCGCGTCCCTGGTGGCACGGGTCCAGGCCTCGCTCGGCGAGCCGTACCTGGTGCACGGCCGGCTGCTCCAGGTGGGTGCCAGCGTCGGCAGCCACCTCGCCGCGCCCGGCGAGACCACCACCTGCTGCCTGCAGCGGGTCGACCGGGCGAGGAAGGACGTCAAGCTCGCCCGCACGGCCGGTGCCTGACCGGCCCGAGCACGCTGTCCACCTCGGCCCGCAGCTCGCCGAACACTGCGCTCAGCGCTGACGGCGGGTAGTGCGCGTTCAGCCCGCTCGGGTTGGGCAGCACCCACAGCCTGGTGCTGCCGATCATGCGGTCCTGCGGGCCGACCACGGCCCGCGGCTCGCGGAACGCCGAGCGGTACGCCGTCACCCCGAGCACCGCGAGGTACGCCGGGGTGCAGCGCTCGACGAGCGCGGCCAGCACGCGTCCGCCCGCCACCAGCTCGGCGCGGCTCAGCTCGGCGGCCGTCGCCGTCGCTCGCGCCACCACGTTGGTGACCCCCAGGCCGAGGTCGAGCAGGGTCGCCTGCTCCGCCGGCACGAGCAGGCGCGGCGTGAACCCGGACCGGTGCAGCACCGGCCAGAAACGGTTGCCCGGCCTGGCGAAGTGGTGCCCGGCCCAGGCGGTGTAGAGCCCCGGGTTGATGCCGCAGAACAGCACCCGCAGGTCCGCCGCCACGACGTCGGGGATCGACCGCCCCGCACAGGCGAGCAGCTCGGCACGCGTCGGCCGCGCCGTCGGCGTACCCATCGTGCCTAGCCGCCGGGTGCGACTGCCGCAGACCGGGACTCCTGCCGCGCCGTCAGCAGCTGGGTCGCGACGTAGGCGACGACGACGCCGACGATCACCAGCGGAGCGACGCCGGCACCACCCTGGGTGACGATCAGCGCGATGACGATGGCTGACAACGGCAGCCGCAGCATCGACACGACCATTGCTCCGATCAGCACCGCGACCGCCGGTGTCTCGCTCAGACCGGGCAGGTGACCAGCGAGCAGGCCGCCGACGACGCCCAGGAAGATCGCCGGGAACGTCGGGCCGCCGCGGGCGCTGCCGAGCGACAGGCCCCACGCGACGCTCTTGAGGACCACGAGCAGGACGAGGGTCGAGATCGCGAGAGTCCCGGCCTGGTCGACGACGGGGCCCATCGCGTCCTGGCCGGAGAAGAGCACCGCCTCCTCCGAGAGGTCGGTGGCCTGGCCGAAGACGATGGCCAGGACGGCGACAGCCAGCGCGCAGAGCGGGATCAGCACCATCGGCCGGCCGCGCACGAACTGGTCGGTCCGGCGGCCGATGAGCACGATGACGAAGGTCACCACCGCCGCGAGCAGCCCCAGCCCGAGGGTCCACAGGAAGTCCCCGAGCTGCGGCTCGGGGTACTGCGGCAGGGCCAGGGGTGTGATCGCGTAGGCGTTCGAGCTCAGGCCGGACACCGACCCGATGCCCGACGAACACCAGCGAGCCGACGCCGGCGGCGAGCAGGCCCGGGAGGAGCACGAGGGGCAGCGTCGGGCCGCCGAGCCCGGCGGCCTCGATGATGACCACGGCGCCGATGATCGGCGACCCGAAGATGGTGGCGAGAGCCGCAAAGCTGCCGGCGGCCGCGATGACGAGCTTCGCCTGGTCCGGCACGTCGCGCTTCGAGAGCTGCACGACCCAGAGCGCCAGCCCGGTGCCGAGAGCGATCAGCGGCGCCTCCGGCCCCAGCACGAAGCCGAGCGCGATGGTGGCCAGGGCTGCCAGCATGACGCCCGGGAGCTGCACGGGCGTCGTCGGCGGACCGGCCTTGAGGCCCTCGGAGGGCCGGTGGCCGCCGTCACCGGGCAGCCGGGTGATCGCGAACGCCACCACCACCCCGGCCACGAGCAGCACGGGGATCGGCCACCACCAGGGGAACTCGTCGTAGCCCAGCGCGTCCGGGAGGTCGTCGTACACCCCCTGCTGGAGCCAGTGGACCAGCTCGAGGAAGACCCAGCAGGCGAGCGAGACGATCACCCCGACCACCGCCGACACCACCAGCAGCCCGCGGTAGGCCTTGGTGCGGATCATGGCGGCGGGGTCGGCAGCCGGCGCCGTGGCCGCGGCAGGCTCCCCCGCGGGCACCGGCCGGTCGGTGTCACTCATGGGCTGATCATGGCGGGTGCGGCCCACCAGCCACAGCGTTGTCCGGGATTCGGTGGGTCCCACTGCCGTTCACCCGCGTGGCGGGCCCGGCGAGTCCGCCTGCGTCGTGCGCAGCTCGGTCTGTCGCGGGCAGTCGTCCGCAGGACGGTCGTCCACAGGACGCGGTCACCGCCTGGGCCGGCGTCCCGGCTGTGGATCACGGCGGGCGGCGCCTTCGGGTCACCCAGGATCGAGCCGTGACGTCGTTGACGGCCGATGCCGACCTGCTGCTGGGAGTGGGGCTGCCGCTGGACGACCCGGCCGCGGCCGCTCGCGCGGCCGACCAGCTGCGGGAGGCCGCCGGCCGCCTCGCCGTGCTCGCCCGCGGCACCGCCGGCCTGCTGCCGGTGGCCCGCTGGTCGGGGGTGGCTGCCGTGGCCGCCGACCGGCGGCTGCTCGACAGCGCGCTGGCGCTCACCGCCGAGCGCGACCGTCTGACCAGCGCCGCGACGGCACTCACGGCGTTCAGCCGCGCGGTGGGCACCGCGCGTTCACTGGCCGACGAGGCGGCGCAGCTGCTCGCGGGCGCCCGGAGCGTGCAGGCCGGTGCCGACCGTCGCGACCCGGCGCTTGCCGCGACTCGGTCCGCGGGCAGCTGGAGCGGGCCGCGCGCCGACGGGGCGCTCTACGACCCGGCAGCAGTCGCCCTGCTCGACCGGGCGCGAGCCCGGGCGCGCGAGTCCCGGGAGACCTACGACCGCGCCGCGGCCCGGCTCACGAGCGCGCTGACCGGGCTCTCCGGCCGCCGGGTGGTGCGGGCCGGGCTGTCCCCGCGGGTGCTGCTGGACGTCGCGGGCCTCGTGCCCGTCGCCGGCGACGCGATCGACGCCGTGACGGCTCTGGACTACCTGCGGCGCCGCCGTTGGGCTGATGCCGCGCTCTACGGCGCCACGGCCGTTCCCGGGCCCGAGGGCTGGATCGCCGGTGGGTCGAAGATCGCCCGAGCGGTACGCCGGGTCGGCGACGTCGAGCACGTGGTCGACGACCTGCCGGCGGCGGAGGCGGTCGCCCTGCACGTCGGCGCCCTGCTGGTGCGCGGACGACGCTCGACCGTCCGGCTGCTCCCGGACGACGAGGCCGTGGCGGCGTTCTACTGGGAACGGCTCGAGCGGCTCGGCACGACGACACCGCTCGACACGCCGCGCGGCACCGGCCTGGTGACCCACCTGCCGGGCGGTGGCCGGGTAGTGTTCCGCCGCTTCAGCGAGTCGGGAGGCTTCACCATCGACATCGACCAGGTCCCGACCACCCCGGTGCGCACCATCCACCGGGCCGGGGGGAGGTCTGATGGCTGACTTCCGCACCTTCACCCGCGTGCGCAACGGAGTCGTCGAGGACGCGCTCTACGACTACGTGACGATCATCCGGGTGACCTCGTGGGCGCGCGAGCTGATCGGCGTGGACGAGCCTCCGGCAGCCCTGCAAGGTGCGGTGGCCGACCTGCTCGTCTCGCTGCTGGGTCACGACCTGGTGGCTGTCGTGACCGGCCAGATGGACTACGAGTACGTCGCGGCCGCACAGGTGCGCGCGGCGGTTGCTGCGGGCTGGCGGGCCAGGCCGGAGCAGCTGCCCATCCCCGGCGAGGTCGCCTGGGTGGTGCGCCGCAACGGATCGGTACGGGCACCGCCGCTGCCGCTGACCTGACGGACTCGCTGCCGGCTGGCTGGCCTGGCTCGCCGAGAGGCCCGGCCGGCTTGCCGACCCGGCTGGCTCGCAGGCCTCGGTCACCGACCGGCCGGCCGGCCGGCTGGCCGACGGCAGCTGGCGGCGTCGGGTGTCAGCCGGCGTGACCGACGAACGTGAACCAGTCCGGCTCGGGCACCTCGACCTGCACGTCGCGGAAGCCGGCTGCGACCAGCCGGTGCGGGAGGTCGGCGGGGTCGACGGGGACGTAGGTGTCGGCCGCGTGGAAGCCCAGCAGGCCGTCGCTGGGCACGCTGTCCGAGCCGGCGAAGACACCGCCGAGGCGCAGCACCCGACGGGCCTGACCGAAGAGCTCGTCCTGCAGGGTCACGCTCGGCACGTGGTGCAGCATGGTGAAGCAGACGACCGCGGAGAACCGGCCGGCAGCGAACGGCAGCTCGGCTCCGCTGCCGTGCACCACGGTGACGCCCGGATACGTCGCTGCCAGCTCCAGGGCCAGCTGCTCGTCGACCTCGACGACGGTGAGGGCCGGCACCGTGTCGACCAGCACCCGCGTCGATGCCCCGTAGCCGGGACCGATCTCCAGCACCTCGTCGCCGAGGCCGAGCCGCCCGAGCGCTGCCGGAAGCACCCGGGTCGCGATGTGCTCGGCCCACTCGGGCGAGCTGCAGAGCTGCGCGTGCCCCTCGTTCACCGTTGGCCTCCCGTCCGTGCCGGTCCGCTCCACCGAACACGTCGGTGCCGGCCCGGCGCAAGGCTCACCCGGCAAGACCGCAAGAACGGTCAGGTCACTGGCGCTCCGCGCGCAGGACGCCGCGCACCTCGTGCTCCGAAGCCGCCCGAGCGCCCATGACGACGCGACTCCACGCCCCGGGACCCGCGATACCGGCCCGGAACGACGTCGGCCCCCGTCGTGAGACGGGGGCCGACGTGCGTGTGTCAGGTCAGATCGGGCGGACCGAGTCCGCCTGCGGGCCGCGCTGGCCCTGCGTGATGTCGAACTCCACGCGCTGGTTCTCGTCGAGCGACTTGTAGCCGTCGCCCTGGATTGCCGAGAAGTGCACGAAGACGTCGGCGCCGCCGCCGTCCTGAGCGATGAAGCCGAAGCCCTTCTCAGCGTTGAACCACTTCACGGTGCCCTGTGCCATGTGTCTGTCTTCCTTCTGGTGAACGGTATGGCCCGCGCACTGTGCGCGAACCGGGCTGCTCGTGGACCGTTCCTCGACCGAGTGTTCTCGGGAGCCAGGAAGGCCCGCGGTGTCAGAAATCCGCGGGCGTCAGAAACGTTCGGGGAAATGCAACCTGCAACCGCCGGCAAGGCTAGCAGGTGGTTCTCCCGGACGGGGCATCCGGCGGCCGGAGAGTTCCTACGGACGGGTCCCGACCGGCAGGCCGGTCAGCTGAGGCTGATGCGCTCGCCTGCGCACTCGACGACGTCGCCGACGGCGAGCTGGCGGCCGCGGCGGACCTCCGGCTCCCCGTTCACCCGTACCTCGCCCGACTCGAGCAGACCGCGGGCCGCACCGCCCGAATCGACAAGACCCACCAGCTTGAGCAGCTGCCCCAGCCGGATCCCGCGCTCCCCCACCGCCACGTCCATGCCGGGTGACGCTACCCGTCCGCCCGCGGTGGAACGGCACCTGTGGACGAGGACCGGGGGCCATCGGCGACGACCGGGCAGGCTGGTCGCATGCAGCTGGACGTCGACACCCACGCGATCGCCGGAGTCTCCGACGCCGTCCGCCGAGCAGCCGTCCAGCTGCGCGCGGTCGACCTCCCGCGGCCGCCACCGTGCGAGGACGTCGGCGCGTCCGACGCGATCGCCGCCTTGCTCGCTGTCTCGGGCGAGTCGCTGGCTGTGCTGAGCCACGCCCTCGACACCGTCGGGCTGCTGGTCGAGACGGCCCGGGCCGACTACGCGCGCGCCGAGGCCAGCGCCACCGCCGCCGTGGCTCGGTAGACGGCGAGCGGCGTCAGGGGTCTGCGCGGCTCGGCGCCGCAGAGTGCGAGCACCTCGTGCACCACGTCGGCCAGCGGCGCGGCGTCCGCACCTCGGCCGTCGCCGTGCCGAACGCGTTGGTGGTGCGGGTCGCCAGCCGGTGCACGAGCGTCTCGACCCGCGCCGAGCAGGATGAGTGGTCGAGCCGCGAGTGGAGACTCACCGGTTCTCCTGGCATGCCGGCCAGCAGGACCGCAGCCGGTCAGCAGGAGCGCTTCACCTGCGGGAGGCCACGGCTGCGGTCAGCCGGCGGTGACCGACGTACGCCGGTCGGCGAGCACCGCGGCCGCGACGAACATCACGGCCGCGACCGTCAGCACCGCCGGCCACGCACCGATCGAGCGAGCCAGCAGGTGCGAGGCCACGAAGAGCAGGAGGAACACCGCCACCAGCGCCGCCGTACGGCCGACACCGACCCGTCGTCGCCAGAGCACCGCACACGATGCGAGCCCGGCCACGAGCAGCACACCGCCGAGGGCGCGCACGCCGGTGAGGTCGGCCACGAGGTACCCCGCGACCAGCGTGACCGCGGCGATCGGGGCGGTCGGCAACGACGTCACGCCGCCACGGTACGTGGCCTCAGGCCTTGATCTTCGCGTTGGTGGGGTCGTAGAGCGGCCGCAGCGACGCCCGCGCGGGCACCAGCCGGCCGGCCACCTCGACCTGCCAGTCGGTCGCCTCGCACCACGCGGCAGTGATCGGCTCGGCGCCCTCGACCATCGCGAGACCAACCGCTCCGCCGAGGGTGTGCCCGTAGGACGCCGCGCGGACGTAGCCGACCGGCTTGCCGTCCCGCAGCACCGGCTCGGCGTGGTACATCAGCGGCTCGGGGTCGGTGAGCAGGACCTGCACCAGCCGGCGGGTCAACGGCCCGGCTGCCTTCTTCGCCTCGACGGCGGCCCGACCGAGGAAGTCGTGGTCGTAGGACACCGCGAAGCCCAGGCCGGCCTCGAGCACCGAGTCGGTGTTGTCGATGTCGTGGCCGTAGTCGCGGTAGCCCTTCTCCATCCGCAGGCTGGCGAGGGCCTTGAGCCCGGCGTGCCTCAGCCGGTACGCCGGGCCGGCCGCCACGATGCGGTCGTAGACGTGGGTGGCCTGCTCCACGGGCAGGTAGAGCTCGTAGCCCAGCTCGCCGAGATAGGTGATGCGCACGCACAGTGCGCGGGCGAACCCGAGGTCGACCGAGCGGGCGGTGCGGAACGGGAACGCCTCGTTCGACAGGTCGACCGTCGTGAGCGACTGCAGCAGCTCGCGCGACCGCGGTCCCTGCACGTTGAGCTGTGCGAAGCCCGAGGTCAGGTCGCTGACGACGGCGTGCCGGTCGCCGACGTGCCGGCGCAGCCAGGTCTCGACGTGCCGGTGCGCGGTGTCCGAGGCCACCACCCAGAACCGTTCGTCGTCGAGCTTGGTGACGGTGAGGTCGGCCTCGAGCGTGCCGGCGTCGTTGAGCCACTGGGTGTAGGTGATGACGCCTGGGTCGCCGTCGACGTGGTTCGCCGACAGGTGCTGCAGCAGGGCGCCGGCGTCGCGTCCCTGCACGAGGAACTTCGACATGAACGACATGTCCATCGCGATGACGTCCTCGCGGGCCGCCCGGTGCTCGGCGGCCCACCAGTCGAACCACTGCGGTCGCCGCCAGGTCAGCGGGCCCGGCTCGGCGGCCGCGCCGTCGGGTGCGTACCAGTCGGCACCTTCCCAGCCGCTGACGTCGCGGAAGTAGGCGCCGCGGGCGGCCAGCCGGTCGTGCAACGCCGACAGCTTGGCACCTCGGGCGGTCTCCATCGACCGGTTCGGGTAGTGGCACTGGTAGACCATGCCGAGCGACTCGACCGTGCGGGTCGCGCGGTACTCGGGGTTCGCCTGGTAGCTGTGCAGCCGGTCGATGTTCATGCCGGTCACGTCGATGTCCGGCCGGCCGTCGACGATCCAGTGCGCGAGGGCGCGCCCGAGCCCGCCGCCGGTGAGGATGCCGATCGAGTTCAGCCCGGCCGCTACGAAGTAGTTGCGCAGCTCCGGCGCCTCGCCCACCACCGGCTGCAGGTCGGGGGTGAAGCTCTCCGGGCCGCAGAAGAACTTCTTGATGCCGACCTCCGACGAGATCGGGATCCGGCTCATCGCCGCCTCGAGGTAAGGCCCCATCCGCTCCCAGTCCGGCGGCAGCTCCCCGAAGGAGAAGTCGTCCGGGACTCCTCCCACCTTCCACGGGGCGCAGACGGCCTCGAACAGGCCGAGCATCAGCCCGCCGCCCTCCTCGCGGAAGTACCCGTAGTTCGCGGGGTCCTCGAGCACCGGCCAGTCGCGGGAGATGCCCTCGATCGCCTCCGTGATGAGGTAGTAGTGCTCGGCCGCCTGCAGCGGCACCGTGACGCCGTTGCGCTCGGCGAGCTGGCGGGCCCACATGCCGGCGCAGTTGACGACCACCTCGCACTCGACGTCGCCGAACGCGGTCCGTACGCCGGTCACGGCGCCCCGGTCGGTCAGCACCTCGAGCACCGGGGTGCCCTCGAGCACGCGGGCACCAGCCTGCTTCGCGCCGCGGCCGAGCGACATGGTGACGTCGACGGGGTTGACCCGGCCGTCCTCGGCCACGTAGAAGCCGGCGAGCAGGTCGTCGGTGCGGGCGAGCGGGAACAGCTCGCCGACCTCGCGCGGGGAGATCTCCTGCACGTCGACGCCGCACCACCGGTTGAACGCCGACACCCGGCGGTACTCCTCGAGCCGGTCCTCGTCCCCCGCGACCTCGATGAACCCGACCGGCGAGAACCCGGTCGCCAGGCCGGTCTCGGCCTCCAGCCGGGAGTACAGGTCGCGGGTGTACCGGCGCATCTCGGTCGAGGTCTCCGACGTCGAGCCGAACGTCACCATCAGGCCGGCCGCGTGCCACGTCGTGCCACTGGTGAGCCGGTCCCGCTCGAGCAGCAGAACGTCCTCGCCGAGGTGGGCCAGGTGGTAGGCGACCGACGTACCGATCACCCCGCCACCGATGACGACGACGCGGGCGCGCTGGGGCAGGACAGGGTCGGCCATGGCCGCAAGGCTAGGACCAGCACGGCGGCGGTGCTGACTCGCCGGTCAGTTCGATGGCGCGGTGCTTGGTCCGGCAACCGGTGCGCACCGCCGCGGAGTCGATCACAGCTGGGCCTCGGAGGCACGGCTCCCTACCCCGTCAGCGTCCGGGTCGGTCGGCCTCGCGGTCGGGCGGATCGGGATCGGATGGCCCCGCCTCGCGGTCGGGCGGATCGGGATCGGATGCCTCCGCCTCGACGGTCGGGCGGATCGGGATCGGATGGCCCCCGCCGTCGGGCGGATCGGGATCGGATGCCTCCGCCTCGGGACCGGGTGGCTCGGGCTCTGGTGGGTCGCGACGGAACAGGTCCGCGGTGCCGCCGGCCCGGTGCGGGTTCTGGTTGGGGCGGGGGGTCTGTTCGGGGTCGATCCAGGGTGGCGGGGTGACGTGGACGACGCCGTCGATGAGCTGGGCCGTCCAGCCGTCGTGGTGCACGACCCGGTGGTGGTGGTCGCAGAACAGGGCGCAGTTGTCCGTGCTGGTCTCGCCCCCGTCGGCCCAGAAGATCAGGTGATGCGCCTCGGTCCACTCCGGTGGCCGCCCGCAGGTGTCGAACGCGCAGCCGCCGTCGCGGGCCACGAGCGCCCGCCAGATCGCCCGGGTCACCGGGTAGGAGGCGCGGCCGACGTCGAGGGGTTCACCGCGGCTGCCGAGCAGTACGGGGATGACCTGGGCGTCGCAGGCGAGCCGGCGGGCGGTCTCCGCGGACACCGGCCCGGCCCAGCCCAGCGTGGCTGCCGGGGCGCCGAGCCGCTTCTCCAGCGTGTCCAGGCACATCGTCACCGAGATGGTCGCTTTGGCGCCGTGGCTGGTCGCGCCCAGGTCGGCGGCGGAATGCCGGCGGAGCAGCTCGTGCAGGGCGTCGGCGCTGCGCTGGTCGGGGGTGCGCAGGTCCGGGCGGCCGTCGGTCGTGGGCTTTGGTGCGGCGAGCGGCTGCAGCTGGGCGAGCAGGGCGGCGGTGGTCTCCGGGCTCAGCCGACCGTGCACGTCGGCACCGCCGTCGCGGCGAGGCCGCAGCGCCAGGTGCTGGCGGTCGCGCGGACCAGGCTCGTCGTCGAGGCGGTCGCCGCGGTCAGGGTCCAACACGTGGCTCAGGTGCCGGCCCAGGCGAGTCAGCTGCGCCGGGTCCCGCCGCGCCGCCTCCGTCGCGAGGTAGCACTCGGCCTCGGCGACGACGTCGTCGGCGAGCTCACCCGGCAGCTCGGCCAGGACCCGTACCGCGACCGCGGCGTGCTCGCCCGAGATGGCGCCGGTCGAGAACGCCGCCGCCAGCACCGGCCGGCCTGCCGCTCCCGACTTCTCGTCGGGGTCGAGGTGGTGCACCAAGGCGCCGGACGGGTCGTCGTGCAGCCCGCGGGCGGTGACAACACATCGCTTCGCGGCGCCGGGATGCAGGTGCAGGCGCTCCCGCAGGAAGGCGGCCGTCGACGGCGCTCCGGTGCGGGTGGCTGCACCACGGCAGTCGATCTCGCGGACCAGCCGATGCACCACCGAGTCCTGCACGTTGGCGAGTCGGTGCAGCTCCAGCAGCCCGCCCAGGAGGGCGTCGTCGGCCTCCTGCCACAGGTATCCCGACGCCGCGGCCGCCAGCTCGGCGAGCGCTGCCGCGACTCCGCCGACCGCAGCGGTCAGGCGCGAGGTGACGACATCCTCGGGCGGCTCGAGTGCTTCGGACATGCAGCAAACCTAGAAGCACCCCCGGACACAACCTCGACGGCGACGACGCCAGAAAACCGTTTGTCCACAAGGGATTGCGCGCCGTCCAATCTGTGGACGACGAGCCCGCGAGAGCAGGGATCTCTGCTAGGGCGCGAGCACCTGGGCGTAGTCCGCGACCGACGTCATGTCGCTCGGGGACACGCGTCGGGCCGCCGCGGTGGCGACCACATGCGTTGCGCCGCAGCACCGCGAGGCCAGGGTCGTCATGGTCAGACGGCCGGGCGCAGCCCCGGCTCGGGAGTCGTCGCGGTGAGGTCGACCGAGGGCTCACCGGCGGCGACCAGCTCGGCCACCCGGCGGGCGTGGTCCTCGGCTGCGGTGTGCGCGGCCTGCAGCGACGCGGCGCCGACGTCCTTGAGCGCTGCCATCGCGGGCACCGACGCGGCCAGCGTCAGCTCGGCGGTGACGAACGTGACGTCGAGCTTCCAGACGTCCCCCAGGACGCGGCGCAGGTACGGCTCGGCGTGGTCCCACCCCTCGCGGGGGGTGCCTGGGCCGTAGCCCCCGCCCCGGCTGTGCACCACCACGGCGGGACGACCGGCGATCGGCTCGCCCTCGCCGGCCCGCAGCGGGGCGGCGGTCAGGATGCGGTCGATCCAGGCCTGCAGGCTGGCCGGGCTGGTCCAGTTGTAGAGCGGCACGGCGAACAGGTACGCGTCCGAGGTGACCAGCTCGTCGGTCAGCGTCTCGGCCAGCTCGACGGCGGCCCGCTGCTCGGGGCTGCGGTCCTCGGCCGGGACGAACCGCGAGCCGACCGCGGTCAGGTCGATGAACGGCACCGGCTCGGCGCCGAGGTCACGGCGCAGCACGGTGCCGTCGGGGTGCTCGAGGGTCCAGACCCGCTCGAAGGTGTCGGCGACCGCGCGGGACACCGAGGTGTCTCCGGCGAGGCTGGCGTCGAGACGGAACAGCTGCGGCACGGTGTGCTCCTGAGGTGGGACGGGATGTCGTCACGCCGTAGAAGCTTGCGTCGTCAAATATTGTTCCTTCAATAACTTGTGACGCCGGTCACCGCAGCGCCGGCCGGCCCCGGAGGGTCGCGGGCACGGTCAGCACGGTCAGCACGGTCAGCACGGTCAGCACGGTCAGCACGGTCAGCACGGTCAGCACGGTCAGCACGGTCAGCACGGTCAGCACGGTCAGCAGCGGTCAGGCACGGTCAGCGCGGCAGGAAGAAGATCATCAGCGTCGACCAGACGAGGTGCGTCGTGGTCGGTGCCAGGATGCCCCGGGTCGACCGACGTTCCAGCGCGAACAACGTCCCCATCACCGCCGCCGCCAGGACCAGCATCAGGTTGCCCGCCGCCGCCGTGACCGCGACATATGCCAGCGTCGACCAGAGCACCGGCCGGTGCTGGGCGAACGCGCTGTAGAGCGCGCCTCGGAAGAACAGCTCCTCGGCGAGCCCGTTGAGCAGTGCCACGGCCAGCACGACCGTGACGTTCCCGGCGTCGGCACGGCTGATCACGGCGCTGACCAGGTGGTCCAGGGCCGGCACCCGACGGACGACGACCGCGGCCGCGGCGAACCCGCCGAACGCCACCGCGCCGACCGCCGCCGGGACGAGGACGTGCCGCCGCCCGTCCAGCCGCCCGAGGTGCAGGGGTCCGGAGAGCAGCGCGCCCAGCGCCCAGGTGATCGCGAGCGCCACCGCCAGCGGGTAGAAGGCCGGCGACCCCACGTCGGTCTGCAGGGTCAGGCCCAGCAGCACCGCGCCGACGACACTGGTCAGGCCGACCACGACCCGCCGTCGGGTCTTGACCGCCGCCGGCTCCTCGTGGTGCGGCGCGGTCGCCGGGCCCAGCACCGCGACCCAACGTCGCAGCGCCGCGCTGCTGCCGACGGTCACCGAGCCGGCCGGCCGCCGACGGGCCGGGCCACCTGCTGCCGCGGCTCGAACCTCAGCACGGTCGACACCGGGGGCATGGGCTCTCCTGCAGGTGGGGCTCGAGGCCGCGGGCGGTGCGGTCGACCTCCTTCTCTCCGGTGCACGCCGGGCCAAGCCTGCCCACGACCAGATCGTGCTGTTGCCTGCCCTTCCCGCCGCCGCCGTCGACGAGATGCACCCCGGATCGTCATCCGGCCTCCTCGGTCCTCGCACCGAAGTCGGTCGTCGCACCGAGACCGGTGTCCGGCACCGAGGTCGCTGTCCGCACCGCGGTCGCCGTCCGCACCGCGGTCGCTGTCCGCACCGGGGTCGGACCTGGCCGCGAGGTCGGCCCGCACCTGCCGGCAGATCCGCCGCAGGTCCCCCGGCTCGACCATCCGGTCCATGCCCGTCCGGAGCAGCTCGGCCATCGGGTAGCCCGGCTCGGCCCGCAGCGCCCGGTCGACCGCGACCGCGGCGAGCGCGCCGTGCCCGGTGGCGTAGGCGACCCAGCCCACCACGGTGCACACGGGCGCGGCGTCGAGGTCGTCGGCGTACCGGGTCAGCTCGACCAGCAGGCCGAGCAGCACCCCCGGCTCGTCGTCGAGCAGGCCGGTCATCACCTCGTCCCGCACCCGCTTGTCACGCAGCCCCAGCACCACCACGGCCGCGTCGCCGGCCTCGACCCGGCGATCGCCCTGCGCCCACCGCCGACGCAGCATCGCCAGCCGCGACCGGGTCAGCGCGCGGGCTGCCGGCAGCCCACCGGCGTCGACCGCCGCGCACAGCAGCCGGGCCGCCGCCTCGGCCGCCTGGGCCCGGACGGCGCGCGCGACCGCGTGGTCGGAGGGCTGCATCGTGCCCGCCAGCTCGCCACGACCCGCCAGCACCACCTCGCCCTGGGCCACGGCCTCGGCGGCGTAGCGGGTGGTCGCCTCGGTCGGCACCGCGGGCAGCGACGTGCCGGTGACCGGGCAGCAGGCCGGGTCGGCGCACCGGTAGGACCACCATCGGCCGCGGCGCACGAGCAGCGCCTCCGGCAGCTCGATGTCGTGGTCGGCCAGCGCGTCGTCCAGCGCGTCGACCAGGTCGGCGCGAGGGAGTCGTCGGCCGTGCGGCCGGAGCCGTGCCGGAGCCGGCGCGGCGCCGTCAGGGATCCCGTCGACGCGGTCCGGGCAGCCCGCCTCGGTGTAGACGACCGCCACCACAGCCGATGCGCCCACCCGGGCGGCCCGCTCGGCGAGGTCGTGCGCGGCCGCGACCTCGCCACCGGTGTCGGGGAGGTCCACCCGCATCACCAGCCGGTCGCGACGGCGCGGGCCCTCGAGGCACACCAGCACCAGGCTCTCGTGGGGATGGAAGCCCAGCCGGTAGGGCAGCACCCCCAGGATGTCGGCCGGCCCCCGCAGCCGCACCACCTGGTCGAGCTGCTCCAGCGAACCGCCGGTGCGCGTCACGTCGTCGAGGTCGTCGTCGAGGTCGTCGTCCATGCCATCGAGCCTGCGGCCGTGGGAAGGTGCTGCCAGCCCGCCGGCCGACACCGGTGGACAGCTCCGGGATGTGGACGACCGGGCACGAGCGAACGGCGAGCCGGAAGGACAGGTCGTGGACTCAGACGTCATCGTGGTCGGCGCCGGGCTGGCCGGGCTCACCGCGACCGCCGAGCTGGCCGACGCCGGGCGCCGGGTGCTGCTGCTCGACCAGGAGAACGCCGCGAACCTCGGCGGCCAGGCGTTCTGGTCGCTCGGCGGGCTGTTCCTCGTCGACTCCCCCGAGCAGCGCCGGATGGGGGTGCACGACTCGCTCGACCTCGCCTGGCAGGACTGGGAGGGCACCGCCGGCTTCGACCGCGAGCACGAGGACCGTTGGCCGCGCCGCTGGGCCCGCGCCTACGTCGAGTGGGCCGCGGGCGAGAAGCGGTCCTGGCTGCACGACCAGGGCGTGCGCTGGTTCCCGGTCGTCGGCTGGGCCGAGCGCGGCGGCTACGACGCGCGAGGGACCCGGCAACTCGGTGCCTCGCTTCCACGTGACCTGGGGCACCGGACCCGGCGTGGTGGAGCCGTTCGAGCGGCGGGTCCGCGACCACGTCGCCACCGGGCGCGTGGTCGTCAGGCACCGGCACCAGGTGGACGCCCTCACGACCACCGGCGGCGTCGTCGACGGCGTCCGCGGCACCGTCCTCGAGCCCACCACCCGCGCGCGCGGCGAGGCCTCGTCGCGCGCCGCAGTCGGCGACTTCGAGCTGACCGCCCAGGCCGTGATCGTCACCTCCGGCGGCATCGGCGGCAACCACGACCTCGTGAAGGCCGCGTGGCCCGAGCGGCTCGGCGCCTACCCCGAGGGGATGCTGACCGGCGTACCGGCCCATGTCGACGGGCGGATGCTCGCCATCACCGAGGAGGCCGGTGCGAGCATCGTCAACCGGGACCGGATGTGGCACTACACCGAGGGCGTCGCCAACTGGGACCCGATCTGGCCCGGCCACGGCATCCGCATCCTGCCCGGGCCGTCGTCGCTGTGGCTGGACGCGACCGGGAAGCGGCTGCCGGTGCCGCTGTTCCCCGGCTTCGACACCCTGGGGACGCTCGCGCACATCCAGCGCACCGGCCACCCCTACACCTGGTTCGTCCTGACCCAGAAGATCATCGAGAAGGAGTTCGCGCTCTCCGGCTCGGAGCAGAACCCCGACCTGACCGGCCGCGACGTCCGGCAGGTGCTCGGCAGGGTCCGGGCCGGGGCGCCCGCGCCGATCGAGGCGTTCAAGACCCACGGCGCCGACTTCGTCGTCCGCGGCGACCTGCGCTCGCTGGTCGACGGCATGAACGCGCTGACCGACACCCCGCTGCTGTCGTACGACGACGTCGAGCGCACCGTGCTTGCCCGCGACCGCGAGATGGCCAACCCGTTCACCAAGGATCTCCAGGTCACCGCCCTGCGCGGCGCCCGGCGCTACCGCGGCGACCGGCTGGTGCGGGTCGCGTCGCCGCACCGGCTGCTCGACCCGAAGGCCGGCCCGCTGATCGCGGTCAAGCTGCACCTGCTCACCCGCAAGACCCTCGGCGGCCTCGAGACCGACCTGGACGCCCGCGTGCTGAAGCCCGACGGCGAGCCGCTGCCCGGTGTCTACGCGGCCGGCGAGGTCGCCGGCTTCGGCGGCGGCGGCATGCACGGCTACCGCGCGCTGGAGGGGACGTTCCTCGGCGGCTGCCTGTTCTCCGGCCGTACGGCGGGGCGCGCTGCCGCGCGGGCCACCGCCTAGGGTCGACGGATGGAGTCGCGACAGCTCGGACGCACCGGTCGGCAGGTCTCGGTCGTCGGGCTGGGCTGCTGGCAGCTCGGCGCCGACTGGGGTGACGTCAGCGAGGACGACGCTCTCGCGGTGCTGCACGCCGCGCTCGACGCGGGCGTCACCTTCCTCGACACCGCGGACGTCTACGGCGACGGCCGCAGCGAGACGCTGGTGGGTCGGGCGCTGCGCGAGCACGGGGCCGACGGCGTCACCGTCGCCACCAAGATGGGCCGCCGCGCCGACCCGCACGTGCCGGAGGCGTTCACCGACAAGGCGTTCCGCGGCTGGCTCGACCGCAGCCGCCGCAACCTCGGCACCGACACGATCGACCTCGTCCAGCTGCACTGCCCGCCCACACCGGTCTACTCCGACGACCGCGTCTTCGACGCCCTCGACACCCTCGTCGACGAGAAGGTGATCGCCGCGTACGGCGTGTCCGTGGAGACGGTCGACGAGGCACTCACCGCGATCGCCCGGCCCGGCGTCGCGACGGTGCAGATCATCCTCAACGCCTTCCGGCGCAAGCCGCTCGAGCGGGTGCTGCCGGCCGCGCAGGCGGCCGGCGTCGGCATCATCGCCCGGGTGCCGCTGGCCTCCGGACTGCTGTCCGGGAAGTACGACGAGAGCACGACCTTCGCGGCCGACGACCACCGCACGTTCAACCGCGGCGGCGAGGCGTTCGACGTCGGCGAGACCTTCAGCGGCGTGCCGTTCGAGGTCGGCGTCCGGGCCGCCGGCGAGGTCGCCGCCTGGACGCCGGACGGGGCGACCACCGCCCAGCTCGCCCTGCGCTGGCTGGTCGACCAACCCGGCGTGAGCACGGTGATCCCCGGGGCGCGCAACGCCGAGCAGGCCGAGTCGAACGCCGCCGCGGCCGACCTGGCACCGCTCGACGACGCGACCCTGGATGCCTTCGAGCAGGTCTACGACCGCGACATCCGGGAGCACGTGCACGACCGCTGGTGAGGGCTCGGCGCGCGGAACGCTAGGGAGTCAGCCGGTCCAGCAGCGCCGCGCGGATCGGCGGCCGCGAGCCGAACACCAGCAGGAAGGCCGCCTCCCGCAGCGCCCGCTCGGCGGGCGAACCGGCCAGCACCGCTCGCCCGCCGGAGCTCACGGCCAGCCGTCCCGCCGCGGTGAGGGCGAGCGTCGAGGCGTCGGCCCGAGCAAGCGCCAGGGCAGCGCCGTCCGAGGTGGCATCCGCGGCATCGAGTGCGTCGCGCACGGCGTCGACCCGTCCGCGGACGGCGTCGTCCTCGGTGAGGGCGGCGGCGCAGCGCAGCGCGAGCCCCAGGGCCAGCGAGCCGTTGCCGCGCAGCGAGCCGACGTCCGCGGCCTGCCACTGCTCGTACGTCGTGCGCGAGGTGACCCGGTCGGCGGGCACCCGGTGGCCGCCGAAGGTCAGGGTCACCGTGCGGCTCGCGGCGACCACCGACAGGTCGAGCGGTTCAGCCCGCAGCGTCGGCGTCGCCGTGGCGTCGGTCAGCAGCCAGGTGACGCCACCGCCCTCGTCGACCGCGGCGACGTGGACCACGTCGATCAGCCCCCAGCCGGTCACCCACGGCACCGAGCCGTCGAGGACCCAACCGGCACCGTCGCGGCGGACCCGCAGCGGGTCGGTGCCGGGCCTGCACGCCGGCGACGGCGACCCCGGCCCGGACCTCGCCGGAGCACAGCCGGGGCAGCCAGCCCGGCGCCAGCGGCGACCGGTCGACCGCCCGCACGACGCCCTGGTGCTGGAGCCAGACGAACGTGGTCGCCAGGCAGCCAGCCGCCAGCACCTCCACGACGCGCAGCGCGGTGTCCCGGTCCGCGCCGAGGCCGCCCGCCTCGACCGGACCGGCCAGCCCGTAGAGGCCCGCCGCGGCCAGCACGTCCAGGTGCCCCTCGGGCAGCCGGCCGGTCGCGTCGACCTCGGCCGCCGCTGGCGCGAGCACCTCGTCGGCCACCCGCTGCGCTGCCTGGAGGATCTCTGCCGCCCGCACCGGCCCAGCCTAGGAAGGCGGTCGGGTACGGCGGTGCGGCGCCCCTCACTGACTACCCTGACCTAGGTGTACGTGCCCGCCCACTTCGCCGCACCGGACGACGGCTCGGTCCGCGATCTGCTCCGCCGGCACGGGGCCGCCGACCTGGTCACGAGCACGGCCGCGGGGCTGCTGGCGACGCTGCTGCCGTTCGTCTACGACGAGCCCTCGCCTGCGCACGGCCTGGGCCGGCTGCTCGGTCACGTGGCGCGCAACAACGACCAGTGGCGGGAGCCGGCTCTGGGCGAGGCGCTCGTCATCGTCCGCGGCCCGGACGCCTACGTGTCGCCGTCCTGGTACGCCGCGAAGCAGGAGCACGGGCGGGTCGTGCCCACCTGGGACTACGTCACGGTGCACGTGCACGGCCGGCTGGTGGTGCACGACGACGCCGCGTGGGTCGAGTCGCTGGTACGCCGGCTGACCGCGAAGCACGAGGCCCACCGGGCCGAGCCGTGGTCGGTGGACGACGCCCCGCCGGCCTACGTCGCCGGCCAGCTGCGGGCGATCGTCGGGCTCGAGGTCGAGATCTCCCGGCTGGAGGCGAAGTACAAGCTGAGCCAGAACCGGTCGGCCGCCGACGTCACCGGCGTGGTCGAGGGCCTGTCCGCCGAGGACGACCCGGCCGCCCACGCCGTCGCCCACCAGATCCGCCGCGTGCGTTCCATGATCGTGAGGGGGACCATGATCGTGAGGGGGATCGTCGGCTCCGGAGTGACGATTCCCCTCACGATCATGACGGCCGGCGGCGAGGGCGCAGCCGGCTGGTGGGCAGCGCCGGGGCCGGCAGCGCCGGGCCGTCGTACCCGCTGACCTGACCGAACCGGGTGTCCGAGCCGGCGACCGCCGCGGTCCACTCCTCGCGGGCCTCGACCACCTCGTCGTGGCTGCGGGCGACGAAGTTCCACCACATCAGCAGCTCCTCGTCGAACGGCTCGCCGCCGAGCAGCATCAGGCGGCCGCCGGCCGGCCCCGCCGACACCACCACCTGCGAGCGGCCCGGCGCGAGGTGCTCCAGCGACGCCCGGTGCAGCGGCCGCCCGTCGACCTCGAGCCCGTCGGAGAGCGCCAGCAGACCGTGCTCGAAGTCCGGCTCGAGCGGGACCGCGGCCTGCGCCACCGGGTGCAGGACCAGGTCCGCGCCGACGATCGGTGTGAACGTGCGCGCCGGCGACGTGGCACCGGCCACCGAGCCGAGCAGGACGGTGACCGAGAGGCCGTCGCCCTCGACCTCCGGCAGGTGCGGGTGGTGAGCGAAGTCGGGCGCGGTGTCCCGGTCGCGACCCGGCAGCGCGACCCAGAGCTGCAGGCCGCGCACGATGCCGGTCGCGCCCGGCGGGGAGGTCTCGGCGTGGCTGATGCCGCGGCCTGCGGTCATCAGGTTGAGCGCGCCGGGACGGACGAGGGCGTCGCTGCCCAGGCTGTCCTGGTGGTGGACCTCGCCGTCGAGCAGCCAGGTCACGGTCTGCAGCCCGGTGTGGGGATGGGGCGGCACCTGCATCCCGGCGGTGCCCGTGACGTCGTGCGGGCCGTAGTCGTCGAGGAAGCACCAGGCCCCGATGGTCGGCAGCTCGCGGTGCGGGAGGGTCCGCCGGACCACCATGGCTCGTGGTCCGCCCAGCGGCACCTCGCGTGGCTCCAGCACCCGGCGGCCGGACCGCGGCTGGGGCACCGCACCCGTCAGCGTCTCGGCCGGTCGCCGCTCCAGGTTGCTCACGACGTCGAGGGTACGGACGACCGTCACCCGTAGCGACCCACGAGGTCGACGACGAGCGGGACGACAACCTGCTGCTCGCCCGGCGAGGGGACCTCGACGCGCAGGTCGAGCGCCGCCGCGGCGTCGACGAGGGCTGCCATCGGGTCGGTGTGACGCCGGCGGCCGGTCGCCAGGTGCCGCACCAGCAGGCCCTTGACCCACTTCGCGTGGTAGCTGACCGGCGCCGTCGTACGCCGGGAGCCGGTGCCCTTCTCGGCCAGCACCCGCACGGTCAGCACCCGGTCGGCGAGGTCGGCCCCCGGGCGCCACAGCGCCCGGTAGTCGGTGGAGCGCAGGTCGAGCACCGACTGGTCGCCCACCAGCTCCGGCAGCGCGGCAGCGAGCGGCGCCCGCCAGTGCGCCGCGACCCCACCGAGCCCGGGCACCGTCCCGGACGCCGGGACCCGGTAGTCCGGCACCAGGTCACCGCCCCGGACCAGCCCCCACAGCCCGCTGGTGACGACGACCAGCCCGTCGGCCCGGCGGCGCGCGGCAGGGGTCAGGGTCGCGACGTCCAGCGCCTGGTAGACGACGCCGGCGTACCGGTCCAGGGCCGGCATCGTGGGGGCGCTCGCCGCTCGCGCGTCGGCAGCCAGCGCAGCGGCGGCCACCGAGGCCGGCAGCCTGAGCCCGGCAGCCAGCGCGGCGGGCTCCGCCCGGGCTGCCCGCCGCAGCGCCGCGAGCAGCGCAGCGCGTGGGCCGGACAAGGCGGGCGTGCTCAGCCGAGGTCGTCGTCCCACCGGAGGGCCGTCGCCGCCAGGAGTCTTCGCCTCCGACGGCGGCAGCAGCACGAGCACGCTGGGTGACGGTACGCGGCGGGCCGTGACGGGTGGTCTCGGCCTTCGGGCAAAGCCCTGACCGGGCCCGGCCGGTCGATCTAGGCTGCCCCCCTCACCCAGGGGGAAGGGCATGGTGGACACCGACCGGACCCGGCTGCCGGCCGCGCGCGACGGCGCTGAGAACGCGGGGGACGGCCAGCCTGCGCCTCGGCGTGCTCGGCGAGCTCGTCGCCACCCGCGAGGGCGCCCTGCTCGAGCTCGGCGGCCCGCGCCAGCGCGCCGTCCTCGCCCTGCTCGTGCTGGCCCGCGGCGACGTCGTCCCCGCCCACCGCCTGATCGACGCCCTGTGGGGCGATGCCACCCCGCCGAGCGCGACCAGCGCGCTGCAGGCCTACGTGTCCCACCTGCGCAAGCGGATGGAGCCCGACCGCGGCCCGCGGGACCGGCACAGCGTCCTCGCCCGCCAGGGGCCGGGCTACGCCATCAGGGTCGCCGACGACGCCGTCGACGCCTGGCGGTTCGAGCGACTGCTGCGGCGGGCCGGGTCGGCCGACCCCGCCACCGCGCAGCGGCTGCTGGAGGAGGCACTCGGCCTGTGGCGCGGCCCGGCGTACGCCGACCATGCCGAGCAGCCCTGGGCCGACGGCGAGGTGACCCGGCTCACCGGCCTGCGCGAGGTGGCCCGCGAGCAGCTGCTGGACGCCCGGCTGGCGCAGGGCGAGTCCGCCGTGCTCGTCCCCGAGATCGAGAGCCTCGTCGCCGAGGACCCGATGCGCGAGGAGCGCTGGCGGCTGCTGGTGCTGGCGCTCTACCGGGCGCACCGGCAGGCCGATGCGCTGGCGGCGCTGCGCCGGGCCCGCGCCACGCTGGCCGACGAGCTCGGCGTCGACCCCGGCCCGGCGCTGCGGGCGCTGGAGGCCGAGGTGCTGGCGCAGTCGCCGACGCTGGACGCGCCGGCCCGAGCCGCCGCCGCCGGCAGCGCCCGCCCCGGCTCTACCCGACCCAGCCTGTCGAGCAGCCGCCGCCGGCCGTCGCCGAGGAGATCGTCGACCGGGACGCCGAGCTACGGGTGCTGCGCGGTGCGCTGGCCGACGCCCTCGGCGGGCACGGCCGGCTGGCCCTCATCGACGGCCCGGCCGGGATCGGCAAGAGCCGGCTGCTGCAGGAGGTGCGCCGGCTCGGCGCCGAGCACGGCGCCCTCGTGCTGACCGCGCGCGGGAGCCAGCTGGAGCGGGACTTCGGGTTCGGTGCGGTGCGCCAGCTGTTCGAGGGGACGCTGAGCGACGCCGGCCGCCGGGTCGAGCTGCTGCGCGGCTCGGCCGCCTCGGCGGCCTCGGTCTTCGGCGAGGTCTCCGAGGTCGACCCCGCACAGCGGGCGGACGGCTCGTTCGCCGCGCTGCACGGGCTGTACTGGCTGACCGTCAACCTCGCCGAGCAGCAGCCGGTGGTGCTCGCGGTCGACGACCTGCAGTGGTGCGACACCGGCTCGCTGCGCGCCCTGGCGTTCCTGCAGCACCGGCTGGAGGGCGTGCCCGTCCTCGTCGCCGCGACGCTGCGCACCGGCGAGCAGCACGAGGACGCGGCGCTGGTGGCCGAGCTGTCCGAGCAGCTCGACTCCGTCGCGGTGCACCCGCAGCCGCTGGGGCCGGAGGCGACGGCCCACCTGGTGCGTGGACGGCTCGGCGAGGACGCCCACGACACCTTCGTCGCTGCCTGCCACCGCACCACCGGAGGCAACCCGCTGCTGCTGCGTCAGCTGCTGCACGGGCTGCAGGTCGAGGGCATCCGGCCGGACGCCTCGCACGCGGACACGGTCAACGCGATCGGGTCGCGTGCCGTCTCGAGCCTGGTGCTGCGCCGCCTGGGCCGGCTCCCCCGCGAGTGCACCGGGGTGGCCCGCGCCGTGTCGGTGCTCGGCGACGGCTGCGCGCTGCCGGAGGTCGCCGCGCTGGCCCGGCTCGACGACGCCGCCACCGCGGACGCGCTCGCCGCGCTGGCCCGGGCCGAGGTCGTGCGGCCCGAGCACCCGCATCGGCTTCGTGCACCCGCTCGTCGGGGACGCCGTCTATCTCGACCTCCCGCCCGGCGAGCGTGAGCTGCAGCACGAGCGAGCAGCCCGGCTGCTGCAGCGGTTCGACGCGAGCCCCGAGCAGGTGGCCGCACACCTCATGCTCGCGCCGCGCCGCGGGGAGCAGGACGTCGTACGGACGCTGCGCAGGGCGGCGGCGACCGCCGCCGACCGCGGCGCGACCGAGGCGGCCACCAGGTACCTGGACCGGGCCCTCGCCGAGCCGCCCGACGCCGACCAGCGGCCGGGTGTGCTGCTCGAGCTGGGCCGGCTGGCGACGCTCACCAACGGTCTGGGAGCGGTCCGCCACCTGCAGCAGGCCTACGACGAGATCACCGACCCCGAGCTGCGCGCCGACGTCGCGATCATGCTCGCCCGCACGCTGGTGTTCGCGGCCGGCCCGGGCGAGGCGACCGCGTTCGCCCGGCGGGCCGGCAGCGACCTGCCGCCGGACCTGGACGACCAGCGGCAGGGCCTGCTCGCGCTGGAGCGGATCGGCGGCTACATGCACGGGCTCGACGAGTCGCTGTGGCGGCAGGGTCGCCCGGAGGTCCGCGGCGAGGGCATCGGCGCCCGGATGCTCGCCGCCACCCTCGCCTTCGAGGAGATGATCGACGTCGGGGACGCCGACCGGTGCATCCGGCTGGCCCGCTTCGCGCTGGCCGACGGAGAGCTGCAGCGCACCGACACCGGCCTGCTCTGGGTGGTCGCGGCGTTCGTGCAGGAGATGGCCGAGGAGGACCTCAGCGAGTTCTGGCAGCGGACGCTGGCCGACGCGATGGCCCGGGGCTCGCTGTTCTCGGCGCTGGCGGTGCACCTCTGGCGCGGCTACTCGCTGTGGCACCAGGGACGGCTGCGCGAGGCGCTCGACTCGGTCATGACCTCGAACGAGCAGAGCCGGCGCTGGGGCGCCCCGGTGGTCGGCGTGCCCTACGGCCAGGCCTACGTGGTCGGCATCCTGCTCGAGCGGGGCGAGGTCGCGACCGCCCGCGACTTCGTCGACTCGATCAAGGACGAGCACCGGTTCGGGGACGGGGCCCGGCTCGTCCTCGAGGCGGAGGGCAAGCTGCTGGCCGCGGAGGGCCGGTACGACGAGGCGCTGCCGGTCCTGGAGCGGGCCGCCGAGATGCCGCCCCGCGTCGAGAACCCGGTCTGGAAGCCGTGGCGCAGCTACCGGGCTCCCGTCCTCGCGGCCCTCGGACGGGCCGACGAGGCCCGGGCGCTGATGGCGGAGGAGATCGCCCTGGCGCGGCGGTGGAGCTCGACCTCGATCCTGGGCCGCACCCTGCGCTGCGCCGGCGAGCTGGGCGGCCCGGGCTCCGAGCAGCTGCTGCGGGAGGCCGTCGAGCTGTTGCGCGACTCGGTCGCCCGCTTCGAGCTGGCCTGCGCCGAGCTCGCCCTCGGCCGGGTCACCGGTGACCCCGCCGAGCGCGACCGGCTGCTGCGGGCGGCCCTGCAACGCAGCCTCGACTGCGCCTCGCCGGGTCTCTACCGGCAGGTGGCCGCCGAGCTGCGGGCCGACGGCGTGGACGTCCCCGCCGACGCCGCCGAGGCGACCTGGGTCACCGCCACCGAGCGCACGGTCGCCGACCGCACCGCCGCCGGGGCCAGCGCCGCGCAGGTCGCGCAGGAGCTGTTCCTCACCCCCGCCGACGTCGAGCGGACCCTCGCCAACCTGCGCCGGCGGCTCGGGGCGGGCACCGACGAGGAGCTGTTCGGGCTGCTCGCGGCTCTCTGACCTGCGGCGACGCCGGCCTCAAGTCCCCCGCAAGGGCGCCACAAGAGCGGCCCGGCACGCTGCTCCGGTCGAGACCCGTGTCCCATCGAACGAGGAGCCAGCGTGACCACGCAGCCCACCACGACCTCCGAGGACCTCCGCCGGCTGTGCGGGGGTGCCGTCCACCTGCCCGGCGACCCCGGCTACGACGCCGCCCGCATGCCCTGGAACGTCGCCGTCGACCAGCGCCCCGCCGCGGTCGCCTACCCGGCCGACGCCTCCGAGGTCGTCGAGGTCGTGCAGGCCGCCGCGGCGGCCGGCCTACGGGTCGCTCCGCAGGGCACCGGTCACAACGCGGGGCCGCTGCCGGACCTCTCGGGCACCGTCCTGCTGCGCACCACCGCGATGCGCGACGTCTCGGTCGACGTCGCCGCCGGCATCGCCCGGGCCGGTGCCGGCGCACTGTGGATCGACGTGGTCGAGGCGGTGGCCCCGCACGGGCTGGCCGCGCTGCACGGCTCCTCCCCCGACGTCGGGGTCGTCGGCTACTCGCTCGGCGGCGGCATGGGCTGGTACGCCCGGGAGCTCGGCCTGGCCGCGAACAGCATCACCGCGGTCGAGATCGTCACGGCCGAGGGTGCGCTGGTGCGTGCCGACGCCCAGAACGAGCCCGAGCTGTTCTGGGCGGTCCGCGGCGGCGGGGGCAGCTTCGGCGTGGTCACCGCGCTGGAGTTCCGGGTCTACCCGATCGACACGGCGTACGCCGGGATGCTGGTCTGGGACCGCAAGGACGCCGACCGGGTCCTGCGCGCCTGGGCCCGCTGGGCGCTCGACGCACCGGACGCGGTCACCACGTCGTTCCGGATCCTGCAGCTGCCGCCGTTCGAGGAGATCCCGGCGCCGGTCCGAGGCCGCCAGCTGGCGATGATCGACGGTGCGGTGCTCGGCGACGACGCCGCCGCCGAGGAGATCCTCGCCGGGCTGCGGGCCCTGCAGCCCGAGATCGACACCTTCGCCCGGGTGCCGTCGTCGTCGCTGGTCCGGCTGCACATGGACCCGGAGGGGCCGACGCCCAGCGTCAGCGCGACCACGGTGCTCGGCGGCCTGCCGGACGAGGCGGTCGACGCGTTCCTCGCCACGGTCGGCCACGGCACCGAGCAGAGCCTGCTCGCGGCCGAGCTGCGCCAGCTCGGCGGCGCCCTGTCCCGGGCGCCCGAGGGCGCGGGCGCGCTGCCGACCGTCGAAGGCCAGTTCATGCTCTTCGGGGTCGCGATCGCCGCCACCCCCGAGATGGCTGCGGCCGGGCAGGCCGACGCGACCGGGCTCGTCGCGGCGATGGCGCCGTGGGCCACCGGCCGCAGGTACCTCAACTTCGTCGAGGAGGCGACCGACGCGCGGTCCGCCTACGACCCGGACAGCTGGGCCCGGCTGCAGGCGCTGCGCGGCACCCTCGACCCGCGCGGCACCGTCGTCGCCAACCACCCGATCGACACCAACGACCCGATCGACCACGAGGTCGTGCTGCCGCACCAGCGCTGACGGCGTACGTTCGGCGGGTGAGAGCCACCTCGGCGGCGGCAGCCGCGACGCTCGCCGGCATCGGCGGGCTGCATGTCGCCTGGGCCAGGGGATCGTCCTGGCCGTTCCCGGACCGCGAACGGCTCGCGGCCGCAGTCGCCGGGGTCGAGTCGGGTGACTTCGCGCCGCCCGGCGTGACCTACGTCGTCAGCGGGCTGCTGCTGGCCGCGGCCGGGCTGCTCGTCGCCGCCGAGCACGGCCCGGCCGGCGTGCGACCGCTGGCCCGGCTGGGGAGCAGCGTGGCCGGCGCCGTGCTGCTCGGCCGCGGCGCGGTCGGACTCGCCCGGCCCGGGCTGCTGCCGGCGGGGGACGTCGCGCCGTTCGCCCGGCTGAACCGGCGGCTCTACTCGCCACTCTGTCTCGCCCTGGGCGTCGCCGTCGGCTCGACCGGACTGAAACAGCGGTTCGACGGGTAGGATGCACGCACCGAGAAGGCCTGAACGGGGACACCTGTCCGTCGTCGCCTCCGGTGAACGCATCAGCCGGCCGTCCCGCCGGGGTCAGGTTGCAGATGCCGTCAGTCAGCGCCACGGTCGCCCGGATCCTGCCCTCGGACAGCTGCCCGCAGCCCGCCCGTCCGCAGGTACGAGCAGTTCTGGGGCACCTCGCCCTCAGCCTGCTCAGCGCCAACGTCGTGCCTGCCGTTCTGTTCTACCTCTGCCTCGTGTCGATGAACGTCTGGGCCGCGCTCGTCGCGGCCCTCGCCTGGTGCTACGGCGCGATCGGTTGGCGGATGGCCACCCGGCGCCGGATGTCGGGGCTGCTCGTGATCACCGTCGTCGGGCTGACCGCCAAGACCGCGATGACCTTCGCCAGCGGCAGCACCGCTCTCTACTTCGTGCAGCCTGCGGTCAGCAACGCGGTCATCGCCTCGGTGTCCTTGCTGTCGCTCGCCAGCGCCCGGCCGGTGGTGGCCCGGCTGGCCGGCGATTTCTACCCGATGAGCGAGGACGTCGCGAAGCGGCCGCGGGTGCAGCAGCTGTTCTGGCGCCTCACCCTGATGTGGGCCATGGTCTGCCTCGGCAAGGCGGTGCTCACGATCTGGCTCTACCAGAGCCAGTCGCTGCCCACCTTCGTCGCCGTGAAGAGCACCGTGTTCCTGGTGATGACGCTCGTCGCCGCTGGTGTCACCGTGCTGGCCTCGGTACGGGTCGCTCGCCACGAGGGACTGCTCACCGCGGCCTGACGACAAGGTCACCCTCGGCCGGTGTCCATCCGCAGCCAGACGTCGGGGGTGCGGTACGGCTCCAGCCTGGTGGTGCTGAAGGCACCGTCCCGGTCCGGGAGATGGCCGCGCCACGCCGACAGGTCGTGCTGGAACAGCTGCCACAGGCGGTCCAGCCCGGGCCAGTCGGACGCCTCAGCCCGGCGCACCGACACGAGGGGCGGCGTCACTGGTTCGACGAGGCGAGGCTGACGACGATGTCGGCGACCTCCGCGGTCGAGACGCCGGCGAGCGACGCGGCCCGGGTGATCGAGGCGCGGGCGACGTCCGCCGAGGAGCCGTGCAGCTGCTGCAGCACGCCGACCGCCTGCTCGACCCGCTCCCGCTGGTCGAGCAGCTCCGGCAGGTCGCGGGCCCACTCGACGGGTCCGGAACGACAGGTCGGCGTTCGAGACGGCTTCCGAGAGGTCGGCGGAGAACGCGACCTCGATCTGGCGCTGCCGCTCGGGAACGAAGGCCGACGGGTCCGAGGAGTACAGGTTGATGCCGCCGGCGATCATGTCGCGCACGTCCCGGATGGGGAAGGAGAACGACGACCGGATGCCGCGCGCTCCCGAGGCCGCACCGAAGAGCTGCCAACGTGCTTCGTCCAGCACGTCGTCGACCTGGACCGGGCGGCCGGTCTCCATCGCCTCGTGGCACGGGCCGCCGTCGAGGTTCTGGACCGCGTCGACCGCCACGGCATCCGGCGTGGTGGCGGTCATCGTGTAGGGCTCGCCGTCGACGATGACCGTGATGCTGGCTCCGACGCAGGACGGCACCATCGCCTCGGCCACCCGCGAGACGGCGGTGAGGTAGGCACCCAGGTCCATGCCCTCGTCGACCAGCAGGGACAGACGGTCGAGCGAGGCGCGCACCTCCGGCAACGGCTCCATAGGCTGTCGGGTACCCCGTCCGGGCCGGAGCATCCCTCCACCGCGGAGCTGCCGGGCGGCCTGCCGACCGCTCAGACGAAGCCGGGCAGGTCGCGCCAGGCATCCGGTGCCGGCGCGCCCTCGTCCCGCCCGACCACGACCTCGATCAGGCCGTAGGGGCGGTCGGTCGCGACGAACACCTCACCGGGGTTCTCCAGACCGAACGGCGTCAGGTCGACCAGGTTGTGGTGCTTGTTGGGCGCCGACATCCGCAGCTCCGCGACGTCGGCGCGGGCGCCGAGCACCGTTCGGCCCATCTCCCACAGCGTCTGCTGCAGCGCCAGGCTGTGCAGGCCGCCGAACCGCGAGACCAGCAGGGCCCGCACCACGTCGTACGCCGCGTCGTAGCCGTCGCCGGGCACCGTGTCCCAGCGCCATCTCGCCGTGAGGGCGGTCGCCAGGACCCGGTCGGTCGCCGGCGGCAGCGTCGTGAGGTCGTCGACCAGGAAGTCGCGGAACTCGGAGCCGGTCGACTTCAGCAGCACCAGACCGGCGAGCCCCGACAGCACGTGCTCGCCCCCGTCGTACGCCGTCACGACCGCGGTCCTCGTCTCGGCGCCGCTGCGGACGAAGGTGTGGTCGTGCGGACGGCCGCCGACGGTCGCGCGGTCCCACCGGTGCTCCTCGACGACCACCTGGGCCGAGCTCACCGGGGCCACGTCGTCGACGAAGTGCCGCGCGAGGTCGCGGCCGAACTCCTCGGGCGTCCCCACGCCGTGCGCCTTGGCGAACGCGTAGACCGTGTTCTTCTGGGTGTCGGTCGGCAGCACCTTGGCCTGGTCACCGTCGACGTGGGCGGCGGTGAAGTCGCCGCGCAGCGAGGTCGACACGGTCAGGTCGCGGATCTCGTGCCGCGCGGAGTCCCGCACCACTCGCACCAGCCGGGTCTCGGCCTTGCCGTAGCGGTTGTCGCCGAGCACGATCCCGTCGTCGCCCACGGCGGTCAGCTCCCCCGGTAGGTCGAGTAGGCGTACGGCGAGAGCAGCAGCGGCACGTGATGGTGCCCCGCGCCGAGGGTGAACGTCACGACCACCTCCGGGTAGAACGTCTCGCGACCCTGCGCGGCGAACCACTCGCCGGTGCCGAAGACCAGCCGATGGGCGCCGGGCTCAGGGTTGCCGAGGTCGGCCACCCGCCCGTCGTCGTCGGTGCGCGCGTCGGCCACCGGCGTGCCGTCGGCGCGCTCCAGCCGCGACCGCCATCCCCACCGCCGGCCGGCCGAGCGCCGCGTCGAGCACGTGCGTGCTGACCATCACCCCTCCTCGAGCAGCCGCTGCAGACGCAGCCGGTTGATCTTGCCGAGCTCGTCCCGGACGACGGTGCGCTCGTACGCCGGGTCGTTGCGCAACCGGGAACGCAGCACCGCGAGCAGCTCCGGGCCGCTGCGGCCGGTCGCGCACACCAGGTAGACGTGGCCGAAGCGCTCCTCGTAGGCCCGGTTGCCCTCGGCCAGGCCGGCCCGCACGTCGTCGCCCACCCCGGCCTGCTCGCGGGCCGACGCGGCGTGGGCCGGCCCGGCCGGCTGCTCACCGATCCGCGGGTGGCCGGCCAGCGCCGCGTCGAGGTCGGCCTCGCCGAGGGCGGCGAGCGCCGTGTCGGCGGCGGCGAGCAGCGCCTCGGGCGAGCCGTACGGCGCCGCCGCGGCGACGAGGTCGACCCACCGCGGCGAGGCGCAGACGGCGAGCAGCCGGGCGCGCAGGTCGGCGGGAGCGAGCGCGTCCAGCCACGGCGGCGCGCCGGACCGGCGGGCCAGCCGGCGCAGCTCGGCGTCGGCCGGTCCGCCCGCGGCGGTCACCTCACCGGGGTCCAGCGCTCCGCAGTCGACCCCGCGCAGCAGGAAGCCGGCCAGCGCGAAGGCGGTCGCCGGCTCGTCCAGCACGCCGCCCGCCCGCCGGTCGAGGTAGGCCTGCGAGCCGGCCGACCGCGGGCACCAGACCGTCCCGGTAGAAGGCGAACGTCGCCAGGTAGCGGGTCGGCAGCTGTGCGGGGTGCAGGTCCCATCCCTGGTGGATCCCGCGGTCCAGCGACCGACGTACCAGCCGGGCGTGCAGCGCCCAGGCCGCCTCGACGTGCGCCCGGTCCCCGACCGGAAGCACGTTGGTCGAGCCGTCGCTGACCCGCACGCCGGTCTGCGCGGCGGCGACCTGCATGACGTCCTTGGCGTGGTCGGCGACCGGGTGCTCCATCGACTGCAGCGCAGCGGCCACCCCGAGGGAGGCGCTGTAGTCGTAGGTGCCGTAGTGCAGCCCGGTGCAGCGGCCGTCCGCGGCGTGCACGGCCCGGGCGACCGTCGCGGTGCCGTCGGCGCCGAGCACCGCCTGCGGGGTCTCGACCTGCAGCTCGAAGCGCAACGACCCGGCAGGCAGGTCGTGCGCGGACTCCAGCCGTCGGCAGAGCAGCACCATGGCCCGCACCTGGTCGACCGAGGTGACCTTCGGCAGCGTCACGACGAACCCGCGCGGCAGCCGGCCGGCGAACCCGTCGAGCACCAGGTCGAGCGAGCGAACCCCGCGCCGGCGGGTGCCGGCCTCCAGCGACTTGATGCGGACACCGCGCACGCAGCGGTGCGTCCGCGCCGGCCAGCCCGCCGAGGATGCCGCCGGCGCGGCGTGCGTCGCGGTCCTCCTCGTCGTCGGGCCGGTGGCCGTAGCCGTCCTCCAGGTCGAGCCGGAGGTCCTCGACCGGTTGCCGCTCCAGCTTGGCCAGCACCCGCGGCCAGACCTCGTCGACCAGCGCGCGTTCCAGCCCGGTGACCCGCGCCATCGAGGCAGCGTCCTCGGCGGCGACCGAGTCCAGGGCCTCGGCGCCGGTGCGGGTGACGACGTCCTCGGTGGCCCGGTCCGCCGGCAGGTACAGCGTGTGCACCGGCTGCCGGGCGGCCGGCTCTCCCGGCCAGCCCGCGGTCAGCGAGGCGTCCGCAGCGTGCAGCAGCCCGTCGAGCTCGGCGAGCACCTCGTCCGGCAGGGTCATCTGGTCGCCCGGGTCATCCGCCGGTCACGGCCCAGCGGTCCTCGAGTGCCGCGAACCCGTCCTCGGTCGGGGTACCCCAGAGCCGCAGCCGGGCCATCCCGCCGTCGGGGTAGACGTCGAGGCGGACGTGGGTCGCCGGCCGCCGAGGGCTCCGGCAGCACGATGCGGTGCGGCGTGTCCGGCTGCAACGGGGTGCGCGCGAGCAGCGGGGTCCAGTCGGCCGGTGTCGCTCGGGCCGTCCGGGCCGCCTGGGCCGCCCGAGCCGTCGTACGTCGAGAGGCTGGCCGCGGCCGGTGCGTTGCCGAGGAACCACGTGGTGTCCAGGTCGACGACGCGCAGCGTGCCGCGGGTCGCCAGCCGCACCACGACCCAGTCGTTGCCGTCGTCCCGGCGCCGCGCGGTCTCCCAGCCCTCGCCCATCGACCGGGCCAGGCCCGGGGCGATCAGCCGGTCCGGTGCGCCGTAGAACAGGTTGCTGCAGCCGGTGACCCGGCCGCCGAGCTCGAGGGCCGCAAGGTCGACGGTGCCGAGCGCCGGCCACCGCGCGGGGATCGGCCACCACCTCGCCGTGCACCCGCAGCCTTGCGACGCCGCCGTCGGGATAGATGCTCAGCCGCACGTGCGTCCAGCGCCGCGCCGAGTCGACCGCGAAGACGTTCGCGGTGTCGCCCGTGAGCGGCGACCGCTCGACCAGGCCGGCCCAGTCGGCGTCCCGAAGCTCCGCCACCGAGGGCTGACCGTCGACGCACAGCCCCTCGACCGAGGCCTCACTGGGGAAGTTGCCCGTGAAGTGTGCGGTGTCCACCACCACCGTCCGCACCACGCCGGGCGCTCCGAGCCGCACGATCGCCTGGTCGGCGTCGTCGCGGTGCCCGGGCCCGCGCTGACGGCGTCGGCGGGTCTCCCAGCCGTCGTAGACCTGCCCCTTCGCGCCGAACGTCCGCGGCGAGAACTGTGCGGGGCCGGGCGCGATGAGGTTCTCGCGGCCGGCGAACAGCTCGTCATTGGCCCAGACGACGCTGCCCCCGAAGGTCCGCACGGCGAGGTCGGGCAGCGAGGTGTCCATGGCGCTCGTCACGCCTCTCCTCTCGCGAGCAGCCGCCCGGCAGGTGTCGGCGGGTGGTCCGGGTCGACCGGCTCCCCAGCCAACCACGTCCTGCGCACCGCACCGGTGAGCCGCGCGCCGTCGTACGGCGTCACCGCGTTGCGGTGGTGCAGCCGGGTGGCGTCGACGTCCTGCACCGCGTCGGGCTCGAAGGCGACCAGGTCCGCCGCCGCACCGACGCGGATCGCGCCCTTGCTGCGCAGCCCCACGAGAGCAGCCGGACCCTGCGACATCCAGCGGACGACGTCCGACAGGTCGAAGCCGCGCCGACGCGCCTCGGTCCAGACCAACGGCAACCCGAGCTGCAGCGACGAGATGCCGCCCCACGCGGTGCCGAAGTCGCCGGTGTCGAGCGCCTTGAGGTCGGCGGTGCTCGGCGAGTGGTCGCTCACCACCAGGTCGATCGTCCCGTCGGCCAGCCCGCGCCAGAGTGCCTCGCGGTTCGCCTCGTCGCGGATCGGTGGGCAGCACTTGAACGGCGTGGCGCCGTCCGGCACCTGCTCGGCCCGCAGCACCAGGTAGTGCGGACAGGTCTCCACCGACACCGGCAGGCCCTCGGCCCTGGCGGCGGCGATGGCCGGCAGCGCAGCCGCGCTCGACAGGTGCACCACGTGCACCCGGGCGCCGGTCTGCCGGCTCGCCTCGAGGACCGAGGCGACGGCCTGGTCCTCCGCCGCGGCGGGCCGCGACGCCAGGAACCGCTGGTACGACCGGCCGCCCGGCTCGGGTGCGGCGGCCAGCACGGCCGGGTCCTCGGCGTGCACGAGCAGCAGACCGCCGGCCGCGGCGACCTCGCCGGCCGCCTGCACCAGCTGTGCGGGCGACAGCGCCGGGAACTCCTCGACGCCGGAGTCGGGCAGGAAGCACTTCACCCCCATCACGCCGGCGTCCAGCAGCGACCGCAGCGAGCCGAGGTTGCCCGGCACGGCGCCGCCCCAGAAGCCGACGTCGACCAGGCACTGGCCCTCGGCTGCGGCGCGCTTCACTGCGAGCGCGGCCGGGTCCAGCGTCGGCGGCAGGCTGTTGAGCGGCATGTCGACCAGGGTGGTGACGCCGCCGGCGGCAGCCGCCCGGGTGGCGGTGGCGAAGCCCTCCCACGCGGTGCGACCCGGCTCGTTCACGTGCACGTGGGTGTCGACCAGCCCCGGCAGCAGCACCAGGTGGTCGCCCAGCTCGACGACCTGGCCACCCGGAGCCGGCCGGACCGACCGGTCCAGCGGGCCCACCCGGGTGATCACCCCCGCCGTCACGGTCACGGTCACCGCCTGCTCACCGGAGCGGGCCGGTGGCACGTCCCCTGGCCGCCCACCTGTAGCGCTGCCCACTTTGGAGTGGGCAGGGCTACGGCCCGGTGGCACGTCCCCCGGCCGCCCACCTGTAGCGCTGCCCACTTTCGAGTGGGCAGCGCTACAGGTGGCGGGGTCGGGCAGCACCGCCCGCGCGGCGTGCAGGACCAGGTCGGGCTCGCTCATCGAGGGCGTCGGCTCAGGTGCCGGTGATGTGCTCGGGACGGATCGGCACCCGGGTCAGGAACTGGCCGGTGGCCGCCCGCACCGCGGCGAGGACCGCCGGCCCGGACGAGATGGTGGGCGGCTCGCCGACACCTCGGACGCCGTACGGGGAGTGCGGGTCGGGCAGCTCGAGCACGTCGACCGTCATCGGGGGCATGTCGAGGATCGTCGGGATGAGGTAGTCGGTGAACGACGGGTTCCGGATGATGCCGTCGCGCACCACGACCTCCTCCATCAGCGCCAGCCCCATGCCCTGCGCGGTGCCGCCGTGGATCTGCCCGAGGACGGCCTGCGGGTTGACCGCCTTGCCGACGTCCTGGGTGCAGGCGAGCTCGACCACCTTCACCAGGCCGAGCTCGACGTCGACGTCGACCACCGCCCGGTGCGCGGCGAAGGCGTACTGCACGTGCGCGTCGCCCTGCCCGGTCTCGGGGTCGACGGCCACGGTCGGCCGGTGCCGCCACTCGACGGTCTCCTCGACCGCCCCGTCGCCGAGCGCTGCGACGAGCCGGGCCGGGTCGACGTCCTCCCAGGACTCCACCCCGGCGAGGGCGACCACCCGGTCGCGGATCCGCCGGCAGGCCTCGCGCACCGCGCCGCCGGTGACATAGGTCTGCCGGGACGCCGACGACGAGCCGCTGCTGCCCACCGCGGTGTCGGCCGGCGCCACCACGACCCGGTCGACCCCGAGCTCGGTGCGGGCGACCTGCTGCTGCACCGTGACCAGGCCCTGGCCCACCTCGGCGGCCGCGGTGTGCACCGTGACGACGGGCTCGCCGGCAGTCAGCTCCAGCCGGACCCGGGCGGTCGAGTAGTCGTCGAAGCCCTCCGAGAAGCCGATGTTCTTGTAGGCGACCGCGTAGCCGACCCCACGGCGTACCCCCTCGCCGTGCGTCGAGTTGGCCACGCCACCGGGCAGCCGGCGGAGGTCGTGGGTGTCGCCCGACGGCGACGAGGGAAGCGGCATCGCCTCGAGCCGGCGGAGCAGCTCGGCCACCGGCGCCGCGCTGTCGACCACCTGCCCGGTGGGCGCGATCGCGCCTTCTGACATCGCGTTGCGGCAGCGCAGGTCGACCGGGTCGATGCCGAGCACGGCTGCCGCCTTGTCCATCTGCGACTCGTAGCCGTACGCGGCTTGCACGGCGCCGAAGCCGCGCATCGCGCCGCAGGGCGGGTTGTTCGTGTAGGCGCCGTAGCAGTCCATCGCCACGTTCGGCACGACGTAGGGGCCGATGCCCATCAGCCCGGCGTTGCCGACGACGGCCGCGCTGCTGGACGCGTAGGCGCCGCCGTCCAGCCAGATCTCGGCCCGGACGAGCACCAGCGTGCCGTCGCGGGTGAAGCCGTGCTCGTAGTGCAGCTGCGCCGGGTGCCGGTGGACGTGGCCGAAGAACGACTCCTCGCGGTTGTACGACATCTTCACCGGCTTGCCGGTGTGCATCGCGAGCAGGCAGGCGTGGACGTGCATCGACAGGTCTTCGCGACCGCCGAACGCGCCCCCCACCCCGGACAGCGTCAGCCGGACCTTCTCGGGCGGCAGCCCCAGTGCCCCGCAGATCTGCTGCTGGTCGACGTGCAGCCACTGGGTGGCGACGAACAGGTCCACCCCGCCGTCCTCGGCCGGCACCGCCAGCCCGGACTCGGGGCCGAGGAAGGCCTGGTCCTGCATGCCGGTCTCGTAGTCGCCGACCACGACCACCACGTCGTCGCGGGCCGCCGCCGCGGCCACGTCGCCCTTGCGGATCTTCAGGTGCCGGATCAGGTTGCCCTCCGGGTGCAGCGGTGCGGCCTCCCGGCTGCGCTCGACCTGGGGCGTCGGCTCGGGGTGCAGGTCGGGAGTGCCGTGTCCCAACGCCGCCCGCGCGTCGGTCACCGGCTCGAGCACCTCGTAGTCGACAGCGATGCGGGCGGCCGCGCGGCGCGCCGTCTCGGGGTGCTCGGCCGCGACCAGCGCCACCGGCTCGCCCTGGTAGCGCACGACGTCGATCGCGAGCACCGGCTGGTCCTGCAGCTCCAGGCCGTACCGCTTCTGCCCCGGTACGTCGTCGGCGGTCAGCACCGCGTACACGCCGGGCACCGCAAGCGCCGGCCCGAGGTCGATCGACCGGATCCGCGCGGCCGGGTGCGGGCTGCGCAGCGTGACGCCCCACAGCATCTCGTCGGCCCACAGGTCGCTGCCGTAGGCGAACTCGCCGGTCACCTTGAGCGTGCCGTCGGGTCGGGCGGCATCGGCTCCCGACGCCGCCCGCGGTGCCGACCCGCGTCCGTGGCGGTGGCCGTGGGCGCCGTCATCGGCCGGCCCGGTCCAGCAGCCGGCGCGAGGCCGTGGCGGCGTCGCGGGCCAGCTCGCCCTCGTCCAGCGTCACCAGCCGGTCCCGCTCGACCACTGCCCGGCCGTCGACCAGCAGCAGGTCCAGCGGCGGCGGCGTGGCCAGCGCCAGTGCGGCGACCGGGTCCGCGATGCCCGCGTGCGGCAGCGTGTCGATCCGCCACAGCGCGAGGTCGGCCAGCTTGCCCACCTCGATCGAGCCGATCTCCGCGCCGCGGCCCAGCACGTCGGCACCGCCGCGGGTCGCCAGCCGCAACCCGTCCCGCACCGACAGGGCGGTCGGGCCGCCGCGGGCCCGCGCGAACAGCACCGCGTGGCGCAGCTCCTCGAGCAGCGAGCCCGCCTCGTTCGAGGCGGCACCGTCGACCCCCAGCCCGACCGGGACGCCGGCGTCCAGCAGGTCGCGGGTGCGGGCGATGCCGGCACCGAGCCGGGCGTTGCTGGACGGGCAGTGCGCGACGCCCGTCCCGGTGGCGGCGAACCGGGCCACCGCCGCGTCGTCGAGGTGCACCGCGTGCGCCATCCAGACGTCGTCCCCGAGCCAGCCGAGCGAGTCGACGTACTCCGTCGGCGTCGCACCGAACCGCTCGCGGCAGAACGACTCCTCGTCGTCGGTCTCGGCGAGGTGGGTGTGCAGCCGTACGCCGTGCCTCCGCGCCAGCCCGGCCGCCTCGGTCATCAGCTTCGCGGTGACCGAGAACGGCGAGCAGGGCGCGACCGCGACCCGCACCATGGAGTCGAAGGCGGGGTCGTGGAACCGCGTGATCGCCGACTCGGTCGCGTCCAGGATCGCGTCGAGGTCCTCGACCACGGAGTCCGGCGGCAGCCCGCCGCGGCTGGTGCCCAGGTCCATCGAGCCGCGGGTCGGGTGGAAGCGGACCCCGACCGCGGCGGCCGCGGCGACGGTGGCTGCCAGCAGGTCGCCGCCGGCCGACGGGAACACGTAGTGGTGGTCCGAGCTGGTCGTGCACCCGGTGAGCGCCAGCCGGGCCAGCGCCGCGGCCGACGCCGCCCGCACGACCTCCTCGTCCAGCCCGGCCCACACCGGGTACAGCTCGGTGAGCCACTCGAACAGCGTCGCGTCGACAGCCTGCCCCCGGGTCGACCACTGGTACAGGTGCTGGTGGGTGCTGACGAAGCCCGGCGTCAGCAGGCAGCCGGTCGCGTCGACCACGAGGGCGGCGTGCCGGCGTACGTCGTCGGGCGCCGGACCGGCAGCGACGGCGGTGATCCGGTTCCCCTGCACGACGACGTGCCCGGGAGCGTGCTCGGTGCCGCCGTCGTCGACCGTCACGACGACGGCGCCCTCGAGGAGCAGTGCGCCCGTCACCCGGCGGTCCGGTCGGCCGCCAGCCGCACCGCGGCCAGGATGCTCTCGTAGCCGGTGCAGCGGCACAGGTTGCCCGCCAGCGCCTCGCGCACGGTGTCGTCGTCGGGCGCCGGGACGCGGTCGAGCAGGTCGTGCACGGCGACGACGAGCCCGGGCGTGCAGAAGCCGCACTGCACAGCGCCCGCGTCGAGGAACGCCTGCTGCACCGGGTGCAGCACGTCGTCGTCGGCGAGCCCCTCGACGGTGACGACGTCGCTGCCCTGCGCCTGGCCGGCGGCCACCAGGCAGGCGCACACCACGTCGCCGTCGAGGTAGACCGAGCACGAGCCGCACTCGCCCTGCTCGCAGGCGTTCTTCGAGCCCGGCAGGCCGAGCCGCTCGCGCAGCACGTACAGCAGGCTCTCGCCCTCCCACACGTCGTCGGCCTGCCGCCGCTCCCCGTTGACCGTCAGGTCGACCCGCATCTCAGGCCGCCGCTCGCCGGTAGTCCTGCCAGGCCCAGCCGAGCGTGCGCCGCGCGAGCACCGACAGCGCGTGCCGCCGGTACGCCGCGCTGCCGCGCACGTCGTCGATCGGTGAGGCGTCGGCCGCCACGAGGTCGCCGAACCGGGTCGCCGTCGCACCGGGCAGCTCGCCCCGCGACTCCCAGAGGCCGTCGGCGTCCAGCGCACCCCCGAGGAAGTCCTCGGCGCTGCTGGCGTGCCGGGGCGTCGGCGCGGCCGAGCCGATGGCGGCGCCGACCCGGCGCCGCTGCGGGTGCAGGGCGAGGCCGAACGACGTGACCGCGATGACCATCGCGTTGCGGGTGCCGATCTTCGCGAACTGCTGCGGCCCGGTCGGCGGCGGCAGCCGCACGGCAGCGATCAGCTCGTCGGGCGCGAGTGCGCTCTGCTTCACGCCGGTGAAGAAGTCGGCCGCCGGCACCTCCCGGGCTCCGCGCACCGACTCGACCTCGACCACGGCGTCGATGGCGAGCAGCACCGGGTGTGCATCGCCCGCCGGCGACGCCGAGCCGAGGTTGCCCCCGACCGTCCCCCGCACCCGGATCTGCGGCGACCCCACCGTTCGGGAGGCCATCGCCAGGCCCGGCGCGAGGTCGGCCAGCTCGGTCATCACCCGCGCGAAGGTGACCCCCGCGCCCAGCCGCACCCCGCCGTCGTCGGTGCGCGACCACTCCCGCAGCTCGGGCACCCGGGTCAGGTCGAGCAGCCCGTCGGGGCGCTGCCGGTCGAAGTTCAGCTCGACCATCACGTCGGTGCCCCCGGCGAGGGGCAGGGCGCCGGGATGCTCGCTGCGCGCCGCGAGCGCGTCGACCCAGGTGCTCGGTGCGAGGAACTCCATTCAGGCGTCGTACCCGCGGCTGGCGTCGGGCAGTGCCGCCCCGGACAGGGCGCCGAGGAACTCCTGCGACGACACCGGGTGGGAGAACATCGGGTAGTCCTTGGCGATCGCGTTGTCGTGCTCCTCCTGCGAGGTGGCCGCGACGCAGTCGGTCAGCGTGAGGACGTTGAAGCCCTTCTCGTAGGCCGAGCGCATCGTCGACTCGACGCAGCAGTTGGTGAGGAAGCCGCCCAGCGCGACGTTGCGGATGCCCTTGCTGCGCAGGATGAAGTCGAGGTTGGTGCTCGCGAAGGTGTCCAGCCCGCGCTTGCCCTCGACCACGATGTCGGTCTTCTCGGGAGCCATCTCCTCGACGATCTCGGCCCCCCACGAGCCCTTCACGAACGCGTTGCTCTCGACGACCCCGGCGAGGATGCCGTAGGGCGTCTCGCTGATCTCGCCGTAGCCCTCCGCGAACGAGATCGGCGCGTGGATGATCGTCGCCCCGGCGTCGCGCGCCCGGGCGACGGCGGCGCTCGTGTTGGCCATCATCCCGGTCGACTCCATCACGTCGGCGACCGCGCCGTGCAGGGCGCCGCCCTCCGAGGTGAAGTCGTTCTGGTACTCGATGAGGACGACGGCGGTCTCTCGCGGGTCCAGCTCCATGGTGCCCTCCGCAGCGTGTCGGGACGGTGCGGTCCGGACGCTAGCGCGTCACGTCGCGCACCGCTACGTGCATCCGGACCACCGTGCCGGCCGGCCCGGACCGCACCTGCACGAGGTCGCACAGCTGGTTGGCCATCCAGACGCCACGGCCGCCGGTCCGCTCCAGCGAGGGGGTCGCGCGGCCGACCAACGGGTCGGCGATCGTCCCGTCGTCGCTGACCTCGCAGACCAGCGCGCCGTCCTGCTGCCACACCCGCAGCACACCGCCACCGCCGCCGTGCAGCAGGCTGTTCACCGCGATCTCGTCGACGCAGAGCACCAGGTCGTCGGTGGCGTCGCCGGTGAGGCCGACCGCGGCGCACCGCTCGGCGACCAGGCGGCGTACGGCGGACAGCTCGCCCTCGCCGAACGCCCGCTCGGTCACCGGCTCGACCGGCGGCGGGAGCGGACGGTGCCGCAGGGCACGATGCGCGCGCTCCGGCCGGTAGACGTCGCTGGCGGCCCAGCGGCCGTGGTCGAGCACCAGGGGGTGGTTCGCGCGGGCCTCGTCGATGACGTCGTCGGGCAGGGCGCTGACGTCGTACGGGCAGAGCAGCCGCCAGCCCGGCCCGTCGGCGAACGCCAGGTTGAGCAGCGACTCGTGCTGGCTGCACTCGGCGAGCTCGGCGGCCCCACGACCGGCCCAGGCCGGCTCGCCCAGGCCGCGCACCGGCCGGCCGGTCGCCGCGTGGGTGTCCAGGAACTCCCGCCACAGCGGGATGATGCGCGCCGGGTTGACGCCCACCTGCGCCATGTCGGCCAGCTGCACGTCGGGCTCGTCGCCGAAGAAGGATCGGATCGCCGCGAGCCGCTCGCCGCCGGTCGCCACCAGGACGGCCTCGCCACGGTCCAGGCCCTCCCGGACGAAGCCGCAGGTCTCGTCGAGGAACTCCGCGAGGTCGCGGTAGAGGAACGCCTCGTGCGAGAACGCGTCGACCATCGGCGGGCTGGTCACGCAGCACACCGTACGCCGGGACCGCCCCGTTCGCCGGGATAATCCGGGCCGTCTCGGCGGGTGGCGCAGGCCCGGCGAACCGGGGCAAAGTGCCCTTGACCGGTCAAGGACCCCGCTCCTAGGGTTTCGCAGCAGATCGCACCGCTCACCGGGTGAGAAGGACGGCATGACCGCTGGGTCGCGGCTCACGCTGGTCGTCGCGCCGGACTCGTTCAAGGGGAGCCTCCCCGCCCACGAGGCCGCGCGGGCGATCGGGGCCGGCCTGCGCGACGCGGCCGCCGCCAGGCCGGGCCTGCGAGCTCGAGGTCCGGGCCCGACCGGTCGCCGACGGCGGCGAGGGCACCGTCGACGCCTTCCTGTCCGCCGGCTGGCTGCCGCACCCGGTCGACGTGACCGGGCCGACCGGCCGCCCGGTGCGGGCCTGCCTCGCGCTGTCGCCGGACGGCACCGAGCCGCGCACCGCGGTCGTCGAGCTGGCGACGGCGTCGGGCCTCACGCTGCTCCCGGACGGGCGGCCGGCCCCGCGCGACGCCACCACGCGCGGCACCGGCGAGCTGGTCGCGGCGGCCCTGGACCTCGGCGTCGGGCGGCTGGTGCTCGCCGTCGGCGGGAGCGCGACCACCGACGGCGGCGCCGGGATGGCGAGCGCGCTCGGCGTCCGCTTCCTGGACGGCGAGGACCGGCCGCTGCCGCCGGGCGGTGCCGCCCTGTCGGGGCTCGCCGAGATCGACGTGACGGACCTCGACCCGCGGCTGCTCGACACCGAGGTCGTGGTCGCCTGCGACGTCGACAACCCGCTGACCGGTCCGCGCGGGGCGGCGCACGTCTACGGCCCGCAGAAGGGCGCGACCCCCGAGGACGTCGGGGTGCTGGACGCCGGGCTGGCCCGGCTGGCCCAGCTGCTGCACCGCGACCTCGGCATCGACGTCGACCGGGTGCCCGGCGCCGGGGCGGCCGGCGGCGTCGCCGCGGGGGCGCTCGCGTTCCTGGGCGCCCGGCTCGTCCCCGGCATCGACCTCCTGCTGGACCTCGTCGACTTCGACGCGCGCACTGGTGGGTGCCGACCTCGTGGTCACGGGCGAGGGCTCCTTCGACGCGCAGAGCCTGGCCGGGAAGGCGCCGGTGGGGGTCGCCCGCCGGGCCCGGGCGGCCGGCGTCCCCGTCGTCGTGCTCGCCGGCCAGGTGGCCCTCGACGAGCACCAGCGCGCGGGCCTCGACGAGCTGGGCATCGTCGCGGTGCACGCGCTGCTCGACCTCGAGCCCGACCCGCTGATCGCGCAGCGCGACGCCGCCGACCTGCTTCGCCGGCTCGCCGCCCGGGTACTCACGGTTCAACCGGCGGTTGCACGGATGCCGACCCGGGCCGCCCCCGTCCCCCGTGAGGAGCACGTGACATGAGCGTTGACGGAGTCCGCATCGACGGGCCGATGAACGACCGCTACGACGAGGTGCTGACCGACGAGGCGCTCGCCTTCCTCGCCGACCTGCACCGCAGGTTCGACGGCCGCCGTCGCGAGCTGCTGTCGGTCGCGCGAGCAGCGGTACGCCGACCTCGCCGCCGGTGGCACGCTCGACTTCCTCACCGAGACCAAGGACGTGCGCGAGGACGAGTCGTGGCGGGTCGCCGACCCGGCACCCGGCCTGGTCGACCGGCGGGCCGAGATCACCGGGCCGACCGACCGCAAGATGACGATCAACGCGCTGAACTCCGGCGCCCGGGTCTGGCTGGCCGACCTCGAGGACGCGAACACCCCGCTCTGGGAGAACATGATCGAGGGCCAGCTGAACCTGCGCGACGCGATCGCCCGGCGCATCGACTTCACCTCGCCCGAGGGCAAGAGCTACGGCCTGGCCGACGAGGTCGCGACGATCGTGGTGCGTCCCCGCGGCTGGCACCTGCCGGAGAAGCACATCCTGGTCGACGGCCAGCGCACCTCCGGCAGCCTGACCGACTTCGGCCTCTACTTCTTCCACTGCGCCAAGCCGCAGCTGGACGACGGCCTCGGGCCGTACTTCTACCTGCCCAAGATGGAGAGCCACCTCGAGGCCCGGCTGTGGAACGACGTGTTCGGGCACGCCCAGGACGCGCTCGGTCTCCCGCAGGGCACGATCCGCGCGACCGTGCTCATCGAGACCTACCCCGCGGCGTTCGAGATGGAGGAGATCCTCTACGAGCTGCGCGACCACTCGGCCGGGCTCAACGCCGGTCGCTGGGACTACATGTTCTCGGTCATCAAGAAGTTCCGTACCCGCGGCGAGGAGTTCCTGCTGCCCGACCGCAACGCGGTGACCATGACGGTGCCGTTCATGCGTGCCTACACCGAGCTGCTGGTGCGCACCTGCCACAAGCGCGGCGCCCACGCGATCGGCGGGATGGCGGCGTTCATCCCGAGCAAGGACGAGGCGACCAACGACGGCGGCGTTCGAGAAGGTGCGCGACGACAAGACACGGGAGGCCGGCGACGGCTTCGACGGCTCGTGGGTCGCCCACCCCGGCATGGTCGCGCTGTGCACCGAGGTGTTCGACGCGGTTCTCGGCGACAGGCCGAACCAGCTCGACAACACCCGCGACGAGGTCAGCGTCACGGCCGAGCAGCTGCTCGACGTGGCGGCGACGCCGGGGGCGGTCACCGAGGGCGGCCTGCGCAGCAACATCAGCGTCGGCGTGCAGTACCTCGAGGCCTGGCTGCGCGGCTCCGGCGCGGTCGGCATCAACAACATGATGGAGGACGCCGCGACCGCCGAGATCTCCCGCTCGCAGGTGTGGCAGTGGCTGCACAACGACATCCGGCTCGACAACGGCGATACCGTCACCCGCGAGCTGGTCGAGCGGTTGATCGACGAGGAGGTCGGAGCCATCAGGGACACCGTGGGTGACGAGGCGTTCGCCGAGGGCCGCTGGGACGACGCCCGCAGCCTGTTCACCGAGATGGCACTGGCCGAGGACTTCGAGGAGTTCCTCACCATCCCGGCGTACGAGCGGATGCCGTGACGACCCAGCCGTCCACCTCCCGCACCGACGCCCTCGCGGCCCGGCTGCGGACCGAGCTCGGGCCCGACGCGATCCTCACCGACCGGGCCCAGCTGCGCACCTTCGAGTGCGACGGGCTGGCGCAGTACAAGGTGACGCCGGCGCTGGTGGCGCTGCCGCGGAGCACGGCGCAGGTGGCCGACGTCGTGCGCGCCTGCGTCGACGCCGGCGTCCCGTACGTCGCGCGCGGCTCGGGCACCGGGCTGTCCGGCGGCGCGCTGCCGCACGCCGAGGGAGTGCTCATCGTCACCTCCCAGCTGCGGGACATCGTGGCGATCGACGCCGCCGACCAGCGGGCCGTCGTGCAGCCCGGCGTCATCAACCTGCACGTGACCCGCGCCGCCGCGCCGGACGGCTTCTACTACGCGCCCGACCCGTCCAGCCAGCAGGTCTGCTCGATCGGCGGCAACGTCGCGGAGAACTCCGGCGGCGCCCACTGCCTGAAGTACGGCTTCACCAGCCACCACGTGACCGGCGTCGAGCTCGTGGTGCCCGACGGCAGCGTCGTGCGGCTCGGCGGCCGGGCGCCCGACCCGCCCGGCTACGACCTCATCGGCGCCTTCGTCGGCTCGGAGGGCACCCTCGGCGTCGCCACCGAGGTCACCGTCCGGCTGATGCGCAGCCCGGAGGCGGTGCGCACCCTGCTCGCGGCCTTCCCCTCCACCGACGAGGCCGGCGGCGCGGTCTCGGCCGTCATCGGGGCGGGGGTGCTGCCGGCCGCGATCGAGATGATGGACGCGCTCGCCATCGAGGCCGCCGAGGCGGCGGTGCACTGCAACTACCCGCAGGGCGCCGGCGCGGTGCTCATCGTCGAGCTGGACGGCCCGGCGGCCGAGGTCGAGGCGCAGTTCGTCGAGGTCGAGCGGCACTGCCGCGACAACAAGGCCTTCGAGATCCGGATCGCCGCCGACGAGGCCGAGCGCGCGCTGTTCTGGAAGGGCCGCAAGTCGGCGTTCGCCGCGGTGGGCCGGATCAGCCCCGACTACATCGTCCAGGACGGTGTCATCCCGCGCACCGCGCTGCCCGAGGTGCTGCGGCGCATCGCCGACCTGTCGTCCGGCTCCGGTGTGCGGGTCGCCAACGTCTTCCACGCCGGCGACGGCAACCTGCACCCGCTGGTGCTGTTCGACGACGCCGTCCCCGGCGAGACCGAGGAGGCCGAGCGGGTCTCCGGCGCGATCCTCGACCTGTGCATCGAGCACGGCGGCTCGATCACCGGCGAGCACGGTGTCGGCATCGACAAGGCGCGCTACATGCCGCGGATGTACACCGACGACGACCTCGACACGATGCAGATGCTGCGCTGTGCCTTCGACCCCCACCACCTGTCCAACCCGGGCAAGGTCTTCCCGACCCCGCGGCTCTGCGGCGAGGTGCCCGGGAGGCACAAGGGGGCGCACCCGCTGCAGGAGGCCGGGCTGGCGGAGGTGTTCTGAGGTGGCAGCCGACGCCGTCCGCGACGACCTGAAGAAGGTGACCAGGACTCGTGCCGCGCGCGGCGCGAAGGACACGGTCGCCGGGGTGCGCGCCCGGTACGTCGTGTCGCCGTCGACCACGTCGGAGGTCGCCGAGGTCCTGCGGGTGGCGGCGCTGCACGACCTCACCGTCGTCCCGCGCGGGGCCGGCACCAAGCTCGGCTGGGGCACCCCGCCGACCCGCGCCGACGTGCTGCTGGACACCAGCCGCATCACCGGTGTCGTCGAGCACGCCGCCGGCGACCTCGTCGTGGTGGTCCGGGCCGGTACGCCGGTCGGCGAGCTGCAGGAGACCCTCGCCGACCGCCGGCCAGCAGCTCGCGCTGGACACTCCGCTGTCTGCGGCGACGGTCGGCGGCACCCTCGCCGTCAGCACCAGCGGCCCGCGCCGGCTGCTGTACGGCACGGCCCGCGACCTGCTCATCGGCATCACCTTCGTCCGGGCCGACGGCGTCGTGGCCAAGGCCGGCGGCAGGGTCGTCAAGAACGTCGCCGGCTACGACTTCGGCAAGCTGCTCACCGGCTCCTACGGCACCCTCGGGGTGATCACCGAGGCGGTGTTCCGGCTGCACCCGCTGCCCGCGGCCCGCCGTGTCGTCGTGGCGCCGTATCCCGACGCCACCGCCGCCGGCCGCGCCGCGCTCGGAGTCCTCGGCTCGCAGGTCGTCGCCACCGCCGTCGAGCTCGACGACCACGCCGACGGCACGGTGTCCGTCACGGTTCTCGTCGAGGGGATCGAGGCCGGCGTGGCCGGGCGCACCGACGTGGTCCGCGGCCTGCTCGGCGAGGGCGCGGCCGTCCGCGACGACCTCCCCGACACGTTCGGGGTGCTGCCGTTCCAGAGCGGCGGCACCGGGGTCAAGGTCACGTCGTCGCTCACCGGTGTCGGCCCGGTGCTGGCCGCCGCCCGGCGGCTGGGCCAGGAGACCGGAGCCGCGGTCGTGGCCCGCGGCTCGGCGGCCGGCGTGCTGTACGCCGGGCTGGCGCCGGGCACCGACCCCGACCGGGTGGCCACCGTGCTGGCCGGGCTGCGCGCGGCCGCCGCGGCACACGACGGCACGGCGACGGTCCTCGACGCGCCGCCCGAGGTCCGGGACCGGGTGGACGTGTGGGGTCCGGTCCCCGGCCTGGACCTGATGCGCCGCCTCAAGCACGAGCTCGACCCCGCCGGCCGGCTCTCGCCCGGCCGGTTCGTCGGAGGGATCTGAGTGAGCGACACCCTGGACGCCACCCACGGCACGCTCGGCGACGACGGGCCGCAGCGCACCTCGGTGCCGCTCGGCCCGCCGGCGTTCGACGCCCACCGGCCGCCGTCCGCCGCTCTCGCCGGGGACTGCGTGCACTGCGGCTTCTGCCTGCCGACCTGCCCGACCTACGTGCTCTGGGGCGAGGAGATGGACAGCCCCGCGTGGGCGCATCTACCTGATGCAGGCCGGCCTCGAGGGCGAGCCGATGGGCGATGCGATGGTGGGCCACTTCGACGCCTGCCTGGGCTGCATGGCCTGCGTCACCGCCTGCCCCTCCGGCGTGCAGTACGACAGGCTCATCGAGGCCACCCGGGCCCAGGTCGAGCGGCGGCACCGCCGGGCACCCGCCGACCGGCTGCTGCGCAGCGCCATCTTCGCGCTGTTCCCGCACCCCCGGCGGCTGCGGCTGCTGCGCGGGCCGCTGTCGGCGTACCGCCGGTCGGGTCTGCAGCGGGCCGTGCAGCGCAGCGGCGTGCTGACCCGGGTCTCGCCGAGCCTGGCCGCGATGGAGGCGCTGGCGCCGCCCGTGCGGCCGGCTCCGCGGCTGCCCGAGCGGGTGGCGGCTCGCGGTCCGCGCCGGGCGGTGGTCGGCATGCTCACGGGCTGCGTGCAGCGGGAGTTCTTCCCCCGGGTCAACGCGGCGACCGCCCGGGTGCTCGCCATGGAGGGCTGCGACGTCGTCATCCCGCGCAGCCAGGGCTGCTGCGGCGCGCTCAGCGTGCACAACGGCCGGGAGAGCGAGGCGATGGCCTTCGCCCGCCGCACCATCGACGTCTTCGAGGCCGCGGGGGTCGAGCACGTCGTCGTGAACGCCGCCGGCTGCGGCTCGTCGATGAAGGAGTACGCCGAGCTGCTGGCCGACGACCCGGCCTACGCCGAGCGCGCCGCCCGGTTCGCCGGCTCGGTCCGCGACGTGTCCGAGCTGCTGGCCGAGCTCGGCCCGGTCGCCCCGCGGCACCCGCTGCCGGTGACCGTCGCCTATCACGACGCCTGCCACCTCGGGCACGCGCAGGGCGTTCGGGCCCAGCCGCGGGCGCTGCTGCGCGCGATCCCCGGGCTCGAGCTGCGCGAGATCGCCGACCCCGAGATCTGCTGCGGCTCGGCCGGTGTCTACAACGTGCTGTTCCCGCAGGCCGCCGGTGAGCTCGGCGACCGCAAGGCGCGCTCGGTGCTGGCCACCGGAGCCGAGCTGCTGGTCACCGCCAACCCGGGCTGCCTGATGCAGGTTGCTGCCTCGGTCGAGCGGCTCGGCGGCCGGCTGGACCTCGCGCACACCGTCGAGGTGCTGGACGCCTCGATGCGCGGCCGCACCGTCGAGCAGATGACCCGAGACCTCGCGCTCGTTTCCACTGACAGGAAATGGGTAAGACCGGCGGGATAAATGCCGACACGGGGTGATCCTGATGTACGAGCAGATCCTCGACCCGGTAGCCGGGTCACTCGCACTGACCGCAGTGTTCGCGGCCCTTCCGCTGCTGACGCTGTTCGTGCTGCTGGGCGTGCTCAAGATCAAGGCGTGGATCGCCGCCCTGGTCTCGCTCGGGGTGGCGATGGTCGTCGCCGATCGCGGTCTACGCGCATGCCGGTGGGCCAGACGGTGCTGTCGGCCACCGAGGGCGCGGCGTTCGGCTTCTTCCCGATCCTGTGGATCGTGATCAACGCGATCTGGGTCTACAACCTCACCGTCGACGACCGGGCACTTCGACGTGCTGCGCCGCTCGTTCGAGCGGGTCAGCCCCGACCAGCGGATCCAGGCCATCATCATCGCGTTCTGCTTCGGCGCCCTGCTCGAGGCGCTGGCCGGCTTCGGCACGCCGGTCGCCATCACCGTGGTGATGCTGATGGCGCTGGGCTTCCGCCCGGTGCGGGCCGCCTCGGTCGCGCTGATCGCGAACACCGCGCCGGTGGCGTTCGGCGCGCTCGCGACCCCGATCGTCACGCTGGCCGACGTGACCTCCGGCGTGAGCAACGACGACCGGCTGACCGTCGACACCCTCGGCGCGATGGTCGGGCGGCAGACGCCGCTCCTCGCGCTCGTCGTGCCGCTGATCCTGGTGATGGTGGTCGACGGTCGCCCGTGGTCTGCGGCAGACCTGGCCGGCGGCGGTGGTGGCCGGTCTCGCCTTCGGCCTCGCGCAGTTCGTCGCGGCCAACTACGTCTCCGTGCCGCTGACCGACATCATCGCCTCCCTCGTCTCCGCCGCCGCGGTCGTGCTGCTGCTGCGGGTCTGGACGCCGGTCGAGTCGCCCGACCTCGACGAGGAGCAGGTCGACCGGGAGTCCGTCACGGTCGGCGGCGGCAACGCCGCGCGGGCCGAGGGTCAGGCCGGCCGCGGTGCCGCCCGACCCACCGCTGGCGCATACCGCGGCACCGGCGACGCAGGCCGGCGGGCCAGCGAGGTGGCCGCCCGGCAGCGGCGGCAGCGGCGGCGGCGACGACCTGTCCGTGCACGACAGCGGCCGGGAGATCGCCAAGGCGTACGCGCCGTACCTCATCATCATCGCGATCTTCTCGATCGCGAACCTCAACGCCGTGAAGGATGCGCTCGCGAAGAAGCCGTTCACCATGACCTTCCAGTGGCCCGGGCTCGACGTCGTCACCACCAAGGGCGATCCCTTGTCGTCGTTGACGTTCAACCTCAACTGGGTGCCGGCCGCCGGCACGCTGATGGTGCTGGCCGGCATCCTCACCGCGATCGTGCTCAAGATCCCGCCGCGGCGGGCGCTGCAGGCGTACAAGGACACCTACGTCGAGCTGCGCTCGGCGATCGTCACGGTGATGGCGGTGCTCGCGCTGGCCTACGTGATGAACCAGTCGGGCGATGACCAGCACCCTGGGTGCGCTGCTCGCCGAGACCGGCGGCTTCTTCGTCTTCCTGTCACCGATCCTCGGTTGGCTCGGCGTCGCCGTCACCGGCTCGGACACCTCCTCCAACGCCCTGTTCGGCGCGCTGCAGGTGCAGACCGCGGGCCAGGCCGGGCTCGACCCGCTGCTGCTCGGCGGCGGCGAACTCCTCCGGCGGCGTGCTCGGCAAGATGGTCAGCCCGCAGAACCTGGCGATCGCCGCGGCCGCGGTGGGGATGGCCGGCCAGGAGGGGATCATCTTCCGCAAGGTCCTCGGCTGGAGCCTGGTGCTGCTGCTGCTGATGTGCGTGATCGTCGTGCTGCAGAGCAGCGCGGTCCTGGGCTGGATGGTGCCCTGACGGTTCGTCCACCGTCCGCGTGGGCACACCGGTGGTGGCGCCGACTGGCCCGGTGCGCCGACCCCCAGGTCTTCGGAGGCCGACCACCATGTGCGAGACCACGCCGCGCGCCGAGCACCAGCTGCCGGTGTCCCGCGAAGCGCCGTCACAGGCTCGTGCGTTCCTGCGCCGGGCCAGCTGCGTGGAGCACCACGGCGCCGTGGTCGAGGACGCCGTGCTGCTCGTCAGCGAGCTGGTGACCAACTCGGTGCTGCACGGCGGGCCACCGGTCGTGGTGGCCGTCGACTGCACCGAGGAGGCGCTGCAGGTGCGGGTGCGGGACGGGTCCAGCGAGCTGCCGGAGCCGCGGGTCGCCAGCCAGGCCGACGAGAACGGCCGAGGGATGGCGCTGGTCGCGACGATGTCGGCCGACTGGGGCGTCGACCCGGAGCCCGACGGCAAGCACGTGTGGTTCCTGATCCGCTGAGCCCTCGCCGCACCGGCGATGCGGTGCGCCCCTAGCGGCGCACCTCGGTGCTCTCGTCCTCCAACGCCGCACCGGCGACGTCCTCGAGCGGGACCCCGTCAGCACTGTCGAGGGCGACGCCGTCCACCATCTGGCTGGACGACGCGGAGGCGGCGGCCGCCTGGGCGGCCAGCTCCTCGTCCTGCTGGCGACGGGCCTCGATGCCGGAGACGGTGCGCAGCTTCTCCTCCGGGAGGAACCAGGTGAGCAGGAAGGCGAGGAACACGACCCCGGCCGCCGCGGTGAACACGAGGTCCATCGAGGACGAGAAGCCCTGCAGGAACGGGCGGGCCAGCCGGTCGTCGATCTGGGACAGGAACGACGTGTCGTCGAGGGCGCCCTTCGGCAGGCCACCGCCACCCGTGATCGCCTCGACCACCCGGCGGTTGGCCGGGTCGGCGAGCACCTGCGGGTCCTTGAGCGCGGCCTGGAAGCCGGCGGTCGGGGCGATCTGCCGGAACGCCGTCGTGATCCGGTCGCCCACCGTGGAGAACAGCACCGACAGGAAGACCGCGGTGCCGAGGGTGCCGCCCATCTGGCGGAAGAACGTCGCCGACGACGTCGCGACACCCATGTCCTGCGGCGTGACGGCGTTCTGCACGGCCAGCACCAGCGGCTGCATGTTGAAGCCGAGGCCGATGCCGAACAGGCCGGCCAGCGCCATCGTGACGCCGATCGGGGTGTCCGTGCCGATCTGGCCGAGGCCGAGCAGTGCCAGCACGAGCAGCCCGCTGCCGATGATCGGGAAGATCTTGTACCGCGCCGGTGCGCGAGATCATCTGGCCGGCGAAGATCGAGGCCGACATGATGCCCGCCATCAGCGGCAGCATCAGCAGGCCGGCCGCCGTCGGCGAGAAGCCCTTGACGATCTGCAGGTACAGCGGCATCGAGACCAGACCACCGAACATGCCCATGCCGAGGATGAAGTTCAGCACCGAGCCGATGGCGAACGTCTTGCCGGAGAACAGCCGCAGCGGGATGAGCGCGTCGTCGCCGTAGCGGTGCTGGTCCCAGATGAACGCCACGATGCCGATGATGCCGATGACGATGCCCAGGGCGACGCGGGGCGAGGTCCAGCCCCACAAGCGGCCCTGCTCGGCGATGACCAGCAGCGGCACCAGGCCGACGATCAGCGCAGACGGCGCCCGGCCAGTCGATGCGGTGCTCGCGGCGGATGTGCCGGCAGGTGCAGGTTCCGCATGACGAGCAGCAGGGCCACGATGCCGATCGGGACGTTGATGAGGAAGACCCAGCGCCAGCCGTCGATGCCGAGGATGGTCGCCTGTCCGGCGAAGAAGCCGCCGATGACCGGGCCGAGGACGCTCGACGTGCCGAAGACCGCGAGGAAGTAGCCCTGGTACTTGGCGCGCTCCCGCGGCGGCACGATGTCGCCCATGATGGTGAGGGCCAGCGAGAACAGGCCGCCGGCGCCGAGGCCCTGGACCGCGCGGAACGCCGCCAGCTGCACGATCGAGGTGGCGAAGCCGCTCAGCAGCGAGCCGACGACGAAGATCGAGATGGCGGTGAGGAAGAGCGGCCGCCGGCCGTAGATGGTCGGAGAGCTTGCCGTAGAGCGGCGTGCTGATGGTGGCGGTGATGAGGTACGCCGTCGTCACCCAGGCCTGCGCCGACAGGCCGTGCAGGTCGTCGGCGATGGTGCGGATCGAGGTCGCCACGATCGTCTGGTCGAGGGCGGCGAGGAACATGCCGGCCATCAGGCCGGACAGGATCTTCAGGATCTGCTTGTGGGTCAGCTCACGCGATGCGGTCGGCGCTGCGGCGCTGGTGGTGCTCATGCGGACTCCTCGATCTGCTGCGTCTGTGCGGGGGCCGAGAGGTCGGTCAGCGTGCTGCGCCGCTCGGAGAAGCTGTCGTTGAAAAGGGTGAGCAGGTCGGTCAGGGACTCGACCTGCTCGTCGGACCACCCCTCGACCACCTGCGCGAACATCCGCTGCCGGTGCTCCTGCTTGGCGGCGTAGACCTCGCGGCCGCGGTCGGTGGCGACGAGCAGGCTGGCCCGCCCGTCCTCGGGGTCGGACCGCCGAGCGGCCAGACCGGCCTTGACCAGCTGGGCGACCTGCCTGCTCACGGTCGAGGGGTCGACGCACACGGTCTCGGCGAGCGCGGAGCTGCGCTGCGGGCCGTCCTGCACCAGGTGGAAGAGCAGCCCGTAGGCGGCCCACTCCACGCCGTCCCCGCTGGTCGACCGGTTGGCGGTGAGCTGCTGGCGCATGGTGCTGAACCCACGCTGCAGCCGGATCACCTGCTCGCCGAGCGCCGCGACACTCGCTGCCTGGACGGGCATGACGACCTCCGGTCGAGATGAGGGGGTGAGGGCAGATGTTTGCATGCCCCATGTAACTGGATGCAGCATACAACCATTCCTCGGACTGCTCAACCCGGGCGCCGCGGGCTCCCCTGCGCGCGCTCGGGGCCGCCGGCGCTGGGAGGTCTCAGCCCGCCAGCCGGGCCGCCAGCCGCTGCGCGTCGTAGGGCGCATGCACCTTGACGTCGTTGTCGAAGTAGACGACGACGTCGCGGCCCTCGTCCCGCCAGGCCGAGACCCGCGCCGCCCAGACGTCCAGCGCCTCGTCGGAGTACCCGCTGACGTAGAGCTCCTGGTCTCCGTGCAGCCGGACATAGCCGAGGTCGGTCGTCGGCTCGAGGATGAGCGGCCACTTCCCCGCCGTGTCCGCGGTGACGACCGCGATGTCGTGCTCGCGCAGCAGGGCGGTGAACCGCGGTGTGTCGTACGTCGGGTGCCGCACCTCGAGCGCGTGCCGCAGCGGCCGGTCGGCGTCGGTGGTCAGCCAGGCCCGGCCCTCGAGCCTCTCGTCGTGCTGCTGGGCGAGCGCGACGGCAGCCGTGGTGGTGCGCGGCAGGAGCGCGAAGAAGTCCGCGAGCCGCTCCTCGTCGTACCCGAGGTTCGGCGGGAGCTGCCAGAGCATCGGCCCGAGCTTCGGCCCGAGTGCCAGCACACCGGAGGCGAAGAAGTTGGCCAGTGGCGTCTCGACGCCGCGCAGCTTCTTCATGTGGGTCACGAAGCGGCCGCCCTTGACGGAGAACAGGAAGTCCGAGGGCGTGCGGTCGTGCCACGCGCGGTAGCTCTCCGGTCGCTGCAGCGAGTAGAAGGACCCGTTGATCTCGATGGTGCTCAGCACGCTCGCGGCGTGCTCCAGCTCGAGCCGGTGCGGTAGGCCGGGCGGATAGAAGATGCCGCGCCAGGGCGGGTAGTTCCAGCCGGAGATGCCGACCCGCGCCACAGCCACGCGTCCAGGCTAGGCGGGCTACCGTCGTGCCGTGATCTCCGTCGAGCTGGCTCGCGCGCTGCGCGCCGCCGGCTTGTCGTGGGTGCCGAGCTCGGGCGACCGCTTCGTGGTCGCGGACCGAGGCATGGACGACGACGTGTTCGTGGTCAGCAACATGACGGTCGACGTGCACCACTTCCCCACCGGCCCGGTCATCGGGTTCAACGGCACGACCGAGTGGGCGCTGGACTCCCTGGACCAGGACGAGGCCCTCTGGCTGCCCGGCGAGGACCGCCTGCGCGAGCTGCTGGGCGAGACGTTCCAGCGGCTCGAACGCGGTCCGGACGGCTACCTCGTCGTCGTCGAGGAGGCCGGTGAGCAGTGGCGGGCGGGCGGCGCGGAGCCCGCGATGGCGTACGGACGAGCTGTGCTCGCGCGGCTGCGCAGCGGCTGGCGGCCCGAGCCGCGAGAGTGATCAGAACCGTTGCGAGCCAACGGGATTCCCGGCAGCGGGGGTTGTGTCCAACCCTGTCTCTAGCGTGCTGGCATGAGCTCGATGGTGGGGGTGCTGCTGGAGCGGTGGTGGCGCGCGCGCTGGCGGCGGCGGTCTGGGGTGCGGTGGTCGGCGCTGGTCGCCGACGGCGGCGGCCGGGTCTGGACCTGTCGGTGGTGGGTCCTGCTCGGGTCGGTGGATCCGGCGCGGCTGGATGGTGCGGGTCGGGTCGACCTGATCCGGGCGATCGAGCGGGCCGCGGCGATGCTGGCCGGGTTGCAGCAGAGCGCGCTGGCCGCGGTCGCGGCAGCCACCGCGGGCTGCGGGCTGACCGGGGAGGATGCCCGGCACGAGGTCGGGGCGGCGTTGCGGCTGTCGCCGGCGACCGCGGCGGACCGGGCGCTGGTGGCCGGTGAGCTGACCGGCCGGCTGCCGGGCACGCTGGCCGCGCTGCGCGCCGGGGAGCTGTCCTACCGGCAGGCGGCCCGGCTGGCCGAGGCGGTCCGGGACCTGCCCGGACGCGGCGGCCGCGACGGTGGAGGCGGCGGTGCTGGGCGCCGGGCCGGGGCTGACCCCGGACCGGTTCGGCCGGGCGCTGCGCCGGGCGGTGGTCGCGGCCGACCCGGCCGGCGCGGCCGACCGGCACCGGGCGGCGGTGGCGAACCGGACCATCGAGCGGCTGCCGCAGCCCGAGGTGATGAGCTCGCTGTGGGCCACGATGCCGGCCACGGTCGCCGACGACGTGTGGAACGAGCTGACCCGGCGGGCCAAGAACACCCGCCGGGAGCTCAAACGCGGCGGCGGCGCCCACCCCGGGCTGAACGCGCTACGGGTCGACGCCCTGGTGCACGCCGTGCTCGGCAACGGCGGCGCCGACCCCACCGCCCCCACCATGACGACCACGACGACCGCGACGACCACGACGGCCGGCACGGCCGGGCCGGCGGCGCCGTGCCGGCACCGGCCGCGGGGCTGCCGCGCTGCAGCTGCGGCGGGGCGCAGACCGCGGCGGTGGTGCTGGACCTGCCCACCGCCCTCGGGCTGGCCGACCACCCCGGTGAGCTGCCCGGCCACGGCGCGATCCCCGGCCCGCTGGCCCGCCAGCCTGGCCGCCGACCGGGACTGGGTCGCCTGGACCGTCGATCCCGACACCGGGCGGCTGCTCGGCCGCGGCGCCGGCTGCTACCGGCCCTCGGCGCCGCTGCGGGCCTTCATCGCCGCCCGGGACCGGACCTGCGGGTTCCCCGGCTGCCCCCGCACCGCCACCGACTGCGACTGCGACCACATCGAGAACTTCGACTCCCGCCCCGGCCGGGGCGGCAAGACCGTCCCGGCCAACCTCGGCCCGCTGTGCCGCCAGCACCACAACGCCAAGACCCACGGCCACTGGCAACTGCACTACGACCCCGACACCGCCATCAAGACCTGGACCAGCCCGCTCGGCAAGACCTACACCGAAGGCACCGACCCACCGCTGCTCTGAGCTGCTCGAGCTGCTCTGACTCCTCGCGGCAGGAGCGTCGTCCTGAGCAAGCGCGCGACAGGCACCCGATCCGACGTCTCCGGGACCGGCTAACCGGTCTCGAGCAGCAGGATGGTGTCCGGCGGCAGCCACGGCTTGTCGGGCACCGGCCGCCGCTCCTCGTGCCACGACGCAGCCGCGGCGTCCCTCGCCACCTGCCGCCAGAACCGGGCCGCGCCGGGGTTCTCCTCCTGGAAGCCGATCTCCCAGGCTCCGGGGTGCCGGTCGAGCAGCTCGAGGGCGGCAGCGTGGCCGAGTCCCTTCCGGCGCAGCGCCCGTACGACGAAGAACGCGTAGAGCAGTCGCGGCCCGTCGGTCACTCCGCTGACGAGTGCGAAGCCGCCGAGCGCGGCGCCGCTGCGGAGCAGGTAGGCCCGCCGGTCCGGGTCGCCGGCGAAGTACGTGGGCAGCTCGTGCACCGGGTACGAGCCGTCCGACGCGGGCGGCGCGTCGCGGAACTCGCCGAGGTCGTGGCGGTACAGCTGCCAGAGCCGCTCCACCACGGCTCGGCGGTCCGGCCCGGCCACCTCGAGAGTCGGGACGGCAGGCACCCCGGCCGGGTCCGGCGACTCCTCGAGCAGCCGGCCGGACAGCTGGTCCAGCGTCCGCTGCTCCAGCCCGGCAGCCTCCAGGTACGCCGCGACCCCGCCGTGCCGGTCGTCCAGGTGCCGCAGCAGGTCGCGCATCGTGTCCGGTCGCGAGTGCTGTCGCGACTGCCAGCGAGCCCGCTCCGCCTCGTCGGGGATCGCCTCGAGCTCGGCGGCGAACGTCGCCGTCAGACCGGCCTCGCTGCGGGCGTAGTCGTCGACGACGACACCCTCGGGGACGCCGAGCAGCCGCAGCACGAGGGCGATCACGATGCCGGTGCGGTCCTTGCCGGCGACACAGTGCACGAGGACGGCTCCGGGTGGCGCCTCGGCGATCGCGGTGATCGCCTCGACGATGGCGCTCGCGTTGCGGTCGACGCTCCCCCGGTAGGTGTCCACCAGGTGCACCTCGCGGTCGGCCTCCCGGAGGTGGTCCTTCCGGGCATCGATCATCGAGTGCCAGGCGTACCGCTCGCTGCCCGCAACCGGGCTGGGCCGCCGCGCGATCTCCTGCGCCGTACGCAGGTCGACCACCCGCGAGACACCGGCCGCGGCCAGCCCGTCCTCGACCTCCTCGGGCGACCCGACGGGGCTGGCCGTGCGGTACAGCCGGCCGTGCCGGACCCTCCGGCCGTCAGCGGTCACCACCCCGCCGACGTCCCGGGCGTTGCTGCACCAGGGCCAGTCGAGCGCCGCGGCACCGGCTGCTTCGGCGGCACTGGCTGAAGCAGGTGTCGTCGGGTCCCCGTCCACCTCCGTGATGCTACGAGGCCCCGCCGCCACCCCCGACGGGGTCAGTCCTGCAGCTGCTTCTTGTGCTTCTGCAGCTGCACGACCAACGACCAGGACACCTCGTCCTCGGCCCGGGCGCCGTTGACGGTCACCAGCCGCTCGCGCTTGGCGTAGTAGTCGATCATCGGCCGGGTCTTGGCCTCGTAGACCTCGAGCCGGTGCTCGATGACGGCCTGGGTGTCGTCCTCGCCGCGGTGGCGGGCCAGCAGCCGCCGGATCAGCTCCTCGCGACCGACGTCGAGGTAGGCAGCGATCTGCACCGCCACCCCCAGCTCGCGCGCCGTCTCGTAGGCGATCTCGGCCTGCTCGACGGTTCGCGGGAAGCCGTCCAGCACATAGCCACCGCTCGCGCTGGCCTCGACGATCGGCTTGCGCAGCATGTCCAGGACCATCTGGTCGGGCACCAGGTCGCCGGCCGACACGTACTGCTGGACCTGCCGCCCGAAAGCCGTCCCGTCCGTGACGTGCTGGCGCAGGAGGTCGCCGCTGGAGATGTGCGTGATCCCGAAGTGCTCGGCCAGGCGCACCGCTTGGGTGCCCTTGCCCGAGCCGGGGGCACCGATCAGCAGCAGGCGCATCGTTCTCCTCGCGATGGACGGACCGGCCGCCAGCGGGCCGGGGGCCGATCCTGCCACCTAGGGTGTGCCTCGTGAGCCGGGCGTCCATGGACGGGATGTGGGCCGACCTGCTGCCGGTCGGGCGGGACGAGGCGACCGGCGGCTACCGCAGGCACGCCTGGACGCCGGCCGACCTGGCCTGCCGGGAGTGGTTCGCCGCCGAGGCGGTACGCCGGGGGCTCGACCTCGTCGTCGACCGCAACGGCAACCAGTGGGCCTGGTGGGGCGACCCCGACGCTGACGGCCCCGGCGTGACCACGGGCAGCCACCTGGACTCGGTGCCCGACGGCGGCGCCTACGACGGCCCGCTCGGCGTGGTCAGCGCGTTCGCGGCGGTCGACCTGCTGCGCGAGCGCGGCCTGCGCCCCGCGCGCCCGGTCGGCGTCGTGAACTTCACCGACGAGGAGGGCGCCCGGTTCGGCATCGCCTGCGCCGGGTCGCGGCTGCTGACCGGCGCGCTGGACCCCGACCGGGCCAGGGCCCTGACCGACGCCGACGGCACGACGCTCGCCGCGGCGATGCGGACGGCCGGGCTCGACCCGCAGCACCTCGGCCCCGACGCCGAGACGATGCGCCGGGTCGGCACCCACGTCGAGCTGCACGTGGAGCAGGGCCGGGCGCTGGTCGACCTCGGTGCCGCCGTCGGTGTCGCCAGCAGCATCTGGCCGCACGGCAGGTGGCGGCTGGACCTCGCCGGCGAGGCCAACCACGCGGGCACGACCCGGCTGGACGACCGCGACGACCCGATGCTCCGGCTGGCCGCTGCCGTGCTCGCCGCTCGCAGGGCCGCCCGCGAGCACGTCACGGTGGCAACCGTGGGCCGGGTCCGGGTGCATCCCAACGGCACCAACGCGATCCCGTCGGAGGTGCAGGCCTGGCTCGACGTGCGGGCGGCCGACGAGGCCGCGGTCCGCGCCGTGGTCACCGAGGTGGCCGACGCCGCCCACACCGAGGCCGTCCAGGAGTCCTGGACGCCGGAGGTGACCTTCGCCGAGGAGCTGCGCGACCGGGTGGCCGGCCTGCTCGGTGCCCTGCCGGTGCTGCCGACGGCCGCGGGTCACGACGCCGGCATCCTCGCCGACGCCGGCATCGAGGCGGCCATGCTGTTCGTCCGCAACCCGACCGGGGTGAGCCACTCCCCCGCCGAGCACGCCGAGGTCGCCGACTGCCATGCCGGCGCCGAGGCACTCGCCACCGTGCTGGCCGACCTCACGGGAGCCGCCGGGTGACGACGTTCCACGCCGACCTGGCATGGCTGCCGCCCGGCCGGCTGGCCCGGGACGTCACCGTCACCGTCGAGGACGGCCGCATCGTGCAGGTCGCCGAGGGCGGCGGCGAAACGGCCGTGGCGGGCAACACCGCCGGTGCTGCCGGTGCCGCCGAGCACCTGCCCGGCCTGCTGCTCCCCGGCCTCGCCAACGCCCACTCGCACGCGTTCCACCGGGCGCTGCGCGGCCGCACCCAGCACGACACCGGCGGCGAGGGGTCGTTCTGGACCTGGCGGGACCAGATGTACGGCGTGGCGAGCCGGCTGGACCCGGACAGCTACCTCGCGCTGGCCCGGGCGACGTACGCCGAGATGGCGCTCGCCGGCATCACCACCGTGGGCGAGTTCCACTACCTGCACCACGCCCCCGATGGCGCCCGCTACGACGACCCCAACGCGATGGGGCACGCGCTGGTGCGGGCGGCCCGCGACGCCGGGCTGCGGCTCACCCTGCTCGACACCTGCTATCTGACGGGCGGGATCGGCGAGCCGCTGGCCGGCGTCCAGCACCGGTTCGGGGACGGCGACGCGGTCGGCTGGGCCGGTCGCGCCGAGGAGCTGCGGGCGGCGTACGCCGACGCACCCGACGTCGTGGTCGGTGCCGCGGTGCACTCGGTGCGCGGGGTGCCGGCCGAGCAGCTGGCCACGGTGGCCGACTGGGCGGCCGACCGCGAGGCGCCGCTGCACGTCCACGTGTCGGAGCAACGCGGCGAGAACGAGGCCTGCCGCGCGGCCTACGGCATGACGCCGACGGCACTGCTGCACGACCGCGGCGTCCTCGGCCCGCGGGCGACGGCCGTGCACGCCACCCACCTCACCGGCCACGACATCGAGCTGCTGGGCACCTCGGGGACCGCGGTCTGCATGTGCCCCACCACCGAGCGGGACCTGGCCGACGGCGTGGGCCCGGCCGGCCGGGTGCGCGAGGCCGGCTCGCCGGTGACCCTCGGGTCCGACAGCCACGCCGTCGTCGACCTGTTCGAGGAGGCCCGCGCGGTCGAGCTCGACCAACGACTGGTCTCCGAGCAGCGCGGCCACTGGTCGGCCGCCGCGCTGGTCGACGCGGCCACCCGCGCGGGGCACGCCTCGCTGGGCCGTCCGGACGCCGGCACCCTCGACACCGGCATGGTCGCCGATCTCGTCGCGGTGCGGCTGGACTCCGTCCGCACCGCCGGTGGCACCGATGCGGACGCCGTCGAACGGGTGGTCTTCGCGGCCACCGCTGCCGACGTCACCGACGTCGTCGTGTCCGGACGCCGGGTCGTCGCCGGCGGCCACCACCTGCTGCTGGGTGACGTCGGCCCGCTCCTGCAGCGAGCCGTTGCCGCGGTGCTGTGACCGCGCGGATCCGCGCCTTCCGCCCGGACGACACCTCCGACGTGTACTCCGTGTGCCTGCGGACCGGGGCCGACGGCGCGGACGCCACCGGGCGCTACCTCGACCCTGACCTGCTCGGGCACGTGTGGGCCGGGCGCTACCTGGCGCTGGAGCCGCAGCACGCGCTCGTCCTCGAGGACGCGGACGGCGTCGCCGGCTACGTCCTCGCGGTTCTCGACACCTCGGCGTTCGACGCGGCCACCGAGCAGGCGTGGTGGCCAGCCCTGCGCGCCCGCTACGCCGACCCGGCCGGCCGGCCCGGACGGTGGAGCCGGGACGAGCGGCTCGCCCACCTTGTGCACCACCCGCCGCGGACGCCGGCGGACGTGCTGGACCAGCACCCGTCCCACCTGCACCTCGACCTGCTGCCGCGGCGACAGGGCCAGGGACTGGGCCGGGCACTGGCCGGGGCGGTCCTGGACCTGCTGGCCGAGGCCGGCTCGCGCGGCGTGCACGTCGGCGTCAGCCCGTTCAACACCCGGGCCCTCGGCTTCTACCAGGCCCTCGGCTTCCACCGGCTCGGGCAGGACCCCGCCGTCGCCTGGCTCGGCCGGGAGCTCTGACCCTCCGGCCAAGGCCGGCCGACCGTCCGGCCGGCCGGCCGACCGAGGTAACTGTCAGGGGCATGGTGCACACTGACTCCTGTACACGACGTCCGGGAGGCAGAGCGTGAGCAAGCGGGGATGGGTCCTGTTCCTGGCGATGGGCGTGATCTGGGGCGTGCCCTACCTGCTGATCAAGGTCGCGGTGGACGAGCTGTCCCCGAGCACCCTCGTGCTCGCCCGCACGGCGGTGGCCAGCCTGGTGCTGCTGCCCGTCGCGCTGGCCCGCGGCCGGCTCGGCGAGGTGCTCGTCAGCTGGCGTCCGCTGGTCGCCTTCGCGGTGATCGAGATCATGGTCCCCTGGCTGCTGCTGGGCGTCGCCGAGCAGCGGCTGTCCAGCTCGCTGACCGCGCTGCTCATCGCCTCGGTCCCCCTGGTCAGCGCCGTCCTCGCGGTCGCCAGCCGGTCCGACGACCGGCTCGACGGACGCCGAGGCGTCGGGCTGCTGGTGGGGTTCGCCGGGGTCGCCGCGCTGGTCGGCTTCGACGTCGGGGGCGGCGACCTGGGGGCGGTCGCGGCACTCGCGGTGGTGGCCGTCTGCTACGCCACCGGGCCGCTCATCCTGTCCCGCTGGCTGTCCCACCTGCCGGGCCTCGGCGTGATCACCGCGTCCCTGGCGCTGACCGCGCTGGCCTACCTGCCGGTCGGCGTGGCCCAGGCCCCGGGGTCCTGGCCGAGCACCGACGTCGTGCTCTCGGTTCTCGGGCTGGCCGTGCTGTGCACGGCGATCGCGTTCGTGGTCTTCTTCGCCCTCATCGCCGAGGTGGGCCCGACCCGCTCGACGGTCATCACCTACGTCAACCCGGCCGTGGCGGTGCTGCTCGGCGTCACCCTGCTCGACGAGAGCTTCACGGTGGCCACCGCGGTCGGCTTCGCGCTCATCCTGACCGGCTCGGTGCTCGCCACCCGACGCTCGTCGGCACCGGCCACCGCCGGATCTGACCTCCGCGAGTCCGAGGTCTGCGTGGTCGCCGAGCCCTGACCGTCGCCGGACCGGTCGGTCAGCCGCCGGACTTGCGGCGGAACTGGCGCTTGGTCACGTCGTTGCTGGCCGGGCCGGCACCCGTGCCGCCGAGGTGGTCCTCGCCATGCGCGGCCTTGTTGCGCGCCTGCTTGGCCTCCAGCGCCTCGCGCATCTTGCGCTGCACGTCGTTCTCGGCCTTGGCCGGCTTCTTCTGGCTCACGTTCCCACCTGTCCTCGTCGGCTCCTTGTCGTCGATGACCATCCTGTCAGCCCCCGAGCTGGGCGACGATCCCGTTTGCCAGGCCGCGGGCGTAGCGGCCGCGACAGGCCGACGAGGTCATGCAGGCGGCGTCGCCGGCGTTGCGCATGTTGCCGAGCTCGACCATCACGGTCGGGACGTCGGCGGCGTTGAGGGTGCCGAGGTCGCGGCGGACGTCGAGCCCGTCGCCGCCGTACGCCGTGGAGACCCCGAAACCGGCCGCCACCATGCCCGACCGGACCCGGAGGGCGAACGCCTTCGACCGGCCGAGGATGTCGTCGGTCCAGCCCTCGCGCAGCCCGGGCCGGATGACGAAGAAGCCGTGCGTCGCCGACGCGGCCCCGTCGCCGTGCAGCGAGATCTCGAGGTCGGCGCCGACCCTGGCGCCGAACCGGCCGCGGGTGCCGACGCACGGTCCCCACGCGGCGAGGCTGTTCGTGGTGCGGGTCATCCGCACGGTCGCGCCGAGGGCCTCCAGCCGCTGCTTCAGGGCCAGCGAGGTGCGCCAGGTGAAGGTGGCCTCCGGGAACCCGCCGTTGGTGGCCGTGCCCGTCGTGTTGCACGGCTTCCAGATGCCGACCCAGACCAGCCGGTCGATCTCGGCCAGGTGCCGGCTGTTGCCCAGCTGGTGCCCGGGGTCGATCGCGATGGTCCGGCCCGCCAGCGGCAGCCGCGCGGCCACGGCAGGTGCCGGGGACGCGGCGGTCGGCAGCACGAGCGCGACGGCGGCGCCCACCGCGGCGATCCACCGGGCGACCGGTCGGCGCGAGGTCTGCCAGGTCATGCCCCCAGCCTGCCGTACCCTCGCGGCCGACGTGGACCCTGTCGGGGGTCTGCGCCAGGATCGCGGGCATGGCCGCGCCGCACCGCCCCACCGACGTCGTGCTCGAGGTGGCCAGGACGAAGAGCTTCGCCTCGGCCGTCGACTGGCCCGGCTGGTGCCGGCCGGGCCCGACACCCGACGCGGCGCTGCAGGCCCTCGCCGACTACGCGCCCCGCTACGCCGCCGTCGCCGCGGTCGGGCGGGTGCGGTTCAGCGCCGCCGCCGGGGCCGAGCTGCGCGTCGTCGAGGAGCTGCCCGGCGACTCCTCCACCACGTTCGGGGCACCCGGCGTCCGGTCCGCCAGCGACAGCCGCCCGCTCGGCAAGGCCGAGGCCGACCGGCAGGTGCGCCTGCTGCGCGCCGGGTGGGACGAGCTGGACCGCCTCGCGGTCGAGGCCCCGGAGACCCTCCGGAAGGGTCCGCGCGGCGGCGGCCGGGACCGCGACAAGGTGGTCGCCCACGTCATCGAGGCGGAGCGGTCCTACGCCCGCAAGATCGGCGTCCGGCACCCGCCGTTCCACGGCGACCCGGCCGCGCTGTCGGCCTTCCGGGCCGAGGTCGAGCGGGTGCTGCGCGCGGCGCGGTCCGGAGACCCGATGCCGGGCTGGCCGGCCCGCTACTTCCTGCGCCGGGCCGCCTGGCACGTGCTCGACCACGTCTGGGAGATCGAGGACAAGTCCGAGCCCGCCTAATCGGGGTGCAGCGGCCGGGTGCAGGTGCCAGCCTGTGACCTCGTGGCCGACGAGAAAGCGACGGTGCGGCAGCGCATCGCCGGGCTGCGGGTCGACGTCACCCCGCTGCGGACCTCGCGCGACTTCCGGCTGCTGTTCTGGGCCGGCACCGTGTTCTACCTCGGCGGCATGGTCAGCTACGTCGCGCTGCCCTACCAGCTCTACCAGCTCACCGGCTCGAACTTCGCCGTGGGCGCGATGGGTCTCGTCGAGCTGGTGCCGCTCGTCGTCTTCGGGCTGTACGGCGGGGCGCTGGCCGACCACGTCGACCGCCGCCGGATGCTGGTGGCCACCGGCGCCGCACAGGTCCTGCTGACCGGCGTCCTGCTCGGGAACTCGATGATCCCCGACCCGCAGGTGTGGGTCATCTACCTGATGGGCGCGCTGCTCTCGGTCGCCCAGTCGCTGGGCCGGCCCAGCCGGGAGGCGCTGCTGCCGCGCACCGTCCGGCACGACCAGATGACCGCGGCCGTGTCGCTGTCGTCGCTGAGCATGCAGATCGGCACCCTCGTCGGGCCGACGATCGGCGGCCTGCTCGTCGGCACGGTCGGTGTCGCGTGGGCCTACTCCGTCGACGTCGCCGGGCTGGTGCTGGCCACCCTCCTGTACGCCGCGCTGCGCGCCTACCCGCCCACCGACCTCAGCGTCCCGCCGAGCATCGCGGGCATCGTCGAGGGCATCCAGTACGCGGTGCGGCGCAAGGACCTGCTCGGCACCTACCTGATCGACATGGTCGCGATGTTCATGGCGATGCCGATCGTGCTGTTCCCGGCGTTCGCGCAGGACGTCTTCGACCAGCCGAAGGCCCTCGGGCTGCTCTACACGGCCGAGAGCGTGGGCACCCTGGCCGCGACCCTGAGCAGCGGCTGGACGGCCCGGTTCCATCACCACGGGCGGGCCGTCGTGGTCGCCTCGATCTGCTGGGGCGGCGCGATCGCGCTCGCCGGGCTGGCGCCGTCGGTGTGGGTGGCGCTGGTGTTCCTCGCGCTGGCCGGCGCCGCCGACATGATCAGCGGCATCTTCCGCGGCACCATCTGGAACCAGACGATCCCGGACGAGAAGCGCGGCCGGCTGGCCGGCATCGAGATGCTGTCCTACTCGGTGGGGCCGCTGGGCGGGCAGGCGCGGTCCGGGCTGGTCGCCGACGCGACCAGCGTGCGGGCCTCGATCGTGAGCGGCGGCATCCTGTGCATGGTCGGCGTCAGCGCGACTGCGCTGTGGCTCAAGGACTTCTGGCGGTACGACGACCGCACCGACGAGCACGCCGTGCGGGAACGCCGCCTGCGGGCCGAGCGCGCCGCGGCCGAGTCGACCGCCGCCGAGCCGACCGCCGCCGCGCCGAAGGTCGCTGAGCCCGAGGCGTCCGGCGGCTGATCAGTCGTTGCGGAAGCCGCCGAGGAACCGGCGGAAGACGCCACCTTCGCGGGGCAGCGGCGCGGCCGGCGGCGGCGCCTGCCGGCGCTGGGTCGCCACCGGCTTGTCGTAGTCGGTGCGCGCGATGGTGTCGACGACCTGGTCGTCGTCGAAGTCCTCGGAACCCTCGATCTGCGGGACGAAACCGACCAGCATGCCGTCGCGCATCACCTGGGCCTCGAGGCCGGCGGTGCCGTCGCTGTCCCAGACCGCGGTCCGGCCGCCCGGCACCCGCACCGAGATGCCGAACTGGTAGACGCCCGCCTTCTCCATCCGCGCGTCGATGCCCCGCTCGCGCAGCGCGTCGACCACCCGGTGGGCTCGCTTCTCCTCCACACCGGAGACCTTAGTTGGCCCGGTGCAGACTGACCCGGTGGTCGAGCACAAAGGCAACCGGCGCCGCGAGGCGTTCGACGAGGTGGCCGAGCTCTACGACGCCGCCCGGCCGGGGTACCCGCCCGAGATGGTCGACGACCTGGCCCGGCTCGCCGACCTCCGCCCCGGCAGCCGGGTGCTCGAGATCGGCTGCGGCACCGGCCAGCTGACGCTGCCGCTGGCCCGCCTCGGGGTCACCCTCGTCGCGGTGGAGCTGGGCCGGCGGCTGGCCGCCGTCGCCCGGCGCAACCTGGCCGCCTTCGCGGCCGTCGAGGTGGTCACGGCGGACTTCGAGCAGTGGCCGCTGCCCGAGGAGCGCTTCGACCTCGTGGTGTCGGCGACGGCCTTCCACTGGCTCGACCCGGCGGTCCGGGTGGACCGCGCGGCAGACGCCCTGCGGGTCGGAGGCGTGCTCGCCGTGGTCGAGACCCATCATGTCGCCGGTGGCACGCCGGGCTTCGCCGAGGACAGCCAGGACTGCTACCTGCGCTACGACCCGGAGACCGAGCCGGGCTTCCGGCCGCCGCAGGCAGCCGAGATCGACCCGCGGCGCCCCGAGCTCGACGACTCGGCCCGGTTCGACGCGCCGACGCTGCGCCGCTACCTGCGCGAGCCGACGTACACCGCGGCGGAGTACCTCGACCTGCTGCGCACCTACTCCAACGTCCGCGGGCTCGACGCCGGAGACCGCGACGGCCTGCTCTCCTGCCTCGGCGACCTGATCCGAGACCGGTACGGGGGCGAGATCAGGACCGCGGTGCTGACCGAGCTGCGGGTGCTCAGGACTCGCTCGACCGCGACCAGATGTTGATGCCCGCGTCGACGGCGTGCTGGTCGATCGCGGCCAGCTCGTCGTCGTCGAAGCCGAGGTTGGTCCAGCGCGGCGAGGCTGTCGTCGAGCTGGGCGACGCTGCTCGCCCCGACCAGGACCGAGGTGACCCGCTCGTCGCGCAGCAGCCAGGCCAGCGCCAGCTGCGCCAGCGACTGCCCGCGGCCCCGGGCCATCTCGTTCAGCGCCCGCACATGGGCGAGGCTCTGCTCGGTCAGCAGCGCCGGGTCGAGGGACTTGCCCTGCGCGGCCCGCGAGCCCGCCGGGATGCCGTCCAGGTAGCGGTCGGTGAGCATCCCCTGGGCCAGCGGCGAGAACGCGATGCAGCCGATGCCCTCGTCGCCGAGGACGTCGAGCAGCGACGGCTCGCCCGTCCTCGACCCACCGGTTGAGCATCGAGTACGACGGCTGGTGGATGAGCAGCGGAGTGCCCAGGTCGCGCAGGATCGCGGCCGCCTCGCGGGTCCGGTCCGGGGAGTAGGACGAGATGCCGGCGTACGTCGCCCGGCCGGAGCGCACCGCGGTGTCGAGGGCCCCCATGGTCTCCTCGAGCGGCGTGTGCGGGTCGAACCGGTGGGAGTAGAAGATGTCGACGTGGTCGACGCCCATCCGGGCCAGCGACTGGTCGAGGCTGCCCAGCAGGTACTTGCGGGAGCCGCCGTCGCCGTACGGCCCGGGCCACATGTCGTAGCCGGCCTTGGTCGAGAGCACGATCTCGTCCCGGAACGGCGCGAAGTCCTCGCGCGAAGATGCGGCCGAAGTTCGTCTCGGCGCTGCCGTAGGGCGGGCCGTAGTTGTTGGCCAGGTCGAAGTGCGTGACCCCGCGGTCGAACGCCCGGCGCAGGATCGCCCGCTGGGTCTCGACCGGCGTGTCGTCGCCGAAGTTGTGCCACAGGCCCAGCGAGATCGCGGGCAGCACCAGGCCACGGCTGCCGCACCGCCGGTAGGGCGTCGGGTCGTAGCGGTCCGGGGCCGGGAGGTACGGGGGCTCGGTCGTCATCGGCCGAGTCTTCCAGCACGCCGGGCAGTACGCGGCTCGGGTGTGGACTTCCCGCGCGGGGAGACCCGGCGTACGGCATGATGGACGGCTCCGCCGGAGGGGGTCCACGCACAGGTGAGCAGCATCAACGACGAGGTCGTCCTCGAGCAGTCGTACGTCGACCGGCTGTACGAGCGGCTGGACGCGCTGCGGGCCAGGACGGCGGCCGAGCTGGCCGGCGTCCGGCGCGCCGGGCCGGTCGGCACCCACCAGAACCGCTCCGAGCGGGACTCCTTCGCCTCGTTGCACGAGCAGCGGCTCGCCCAGCTCGAGGCGGTCGAGGACCGGCTGGCCTTCGGGCGGGTCGACCTGCGCGGTGGCGTCCGCCGCTACATCGGGCGGCTCGGGCTCTCCGACGAGGAGCAGACCCAGCTGCTCGTCGACTGGCGGGCGCCCGCGGCCCGCGACTTCTACCAGGCGACGGCGGCGTCCCCCGGCGAGGTCGTCCGGCGCCGGCACCTGGCGACCCGCGGCCGGCAGGTGACCGGCGTCGAGGACGAGGCCCTCGACCTCGACTCGATGGACCAGACCCAGCGCAGCTCGCTGACCGGCGAGGGCGCGCTGCTCGCGGCGGTCGGCGCGCACCGCACCGGCCGGATGGGCGACATCGTCGCGACCATCCAGGCGGAGCAGGACCAGGTGATCCGCAGCGACCTGGCCGGCCCGCTGGTCGTGCAGGGCGGGCCGGGCACCGGCAAGACCGCGGTCGCGCTGCACCGCGCGGCGTACCTGCTCTACACCCACCGCGAGCGGCTCGCCCGCAGCGGCGTGCTGCTCGTCGGGCCCAACCCGCTGTTCCTGCGCTACATCGAGCAGGTGCTGCCGTCGCTCGGCGAGACCGGCGTCGTGCTGTCGACCGCCGCCGAGCTCTACCCCGGTGTCTCGGGCGTCCACGAGCCACGGGCCGAGGTCGCCGCGCTCAAGGGCGACGTCCGGATGGCGCGGGTGCTGGACCGGGCGGTCCGGGCCCGCCAGCGGGTGCCCGCCGGGCCGCCGGGTGCTCGCCGTCGGCAGCCAGCGGCTCACCCTCACCCCGGCCGACGTGGCCGCGGCGCGGTCCCGGGCCCGGCGCAGCCGCAAGCCGCACAACAAGGTCCGCGAGTCGTTCCTCCGCGAGCTGCTGGACGTGCTCGCAGGCCGGCTGGCCGGCGCCATCGGCACCACGCTCACCGCCGACAACCGGGACGACCTGCTCGACGAGCTGCGGGACTCCCCCGACGTCCGCCGCGAGCTGAACCTGGCCTGGCTGCCGATCACGCCGGAGCGCCTGCTCGCCGACCTGTACGCCGACCCGGCCCGGCTGGCCGCGGCGGCGCCCGACCTGGACCCGCAGGAGCGCGCCCTGCTGCAGCGCGACCGGGGTGCGCCCTGGACGGTCGCCGACGTGCCGCTGCTGGACGAGCTGGCCGAGCTGGTCGGCGAGGTGGCGACCCCGGACCGCGCGGCGACCGAAGCCGCCGCCCGGATCCGGCGGGCCGAGGACCTCGCCAACGCGCAGGCCGCGTTGCGCAACATCGACACCGCGATCCGGCCGTCGGCCGAGCAGCTGGCCGACCGGTTCGCCGAGACCGGACCGGTGCTGACCGTCGCCGAGCGCGCGGCGTCCGACCGCACCTGGGCCTACGGGCACCTCGTCGTCGACGAGGCGCAGGAGCTGTCGCCGATGATGTGGCGGCTGCTGATGCGGCGGTCCCCGTCCCGGTCGATGACGCTCGTCGGCGACGTCGCGCAGGTCGGGTCGGCCGACGGGGCGTCGTCCTGGGCCGAGGTCCTCGACCCCTACGTCCGCGGCCGGTGGCGGTTGGCGGAGCTGACGCGTCAACTACCGCACCCCGGCGCAGGTGATGCGGCTGGCCGCCGACGTGCTGGCCGCGGCAGGGATCGACGCGCCCACCCCGGAGTCGGTGCGCGAGGGCGACTGGAAGCCCGTCGCGCAGGAGGTCCGCCGGGGGGACGCTGCCGCGGTGGCCGACGCCGTGCGGGCCGAGCTGGAGCTGCTGGGTGACGGGAGGCTCGCGGTCGTGACCGTCCAGGGCGCCGACGACGCGCTGCGGCGCCGCCCTGGCCGAGGCGCTGCCGGAGGGCACGGTCGGGTCGGGCGCCGACACGCTGGACCGGCCGGTGTCGGTGCTGGCCGTCGTCGACGTCAAGGGCCTGGAGTTCGACGCGGTCATGGTCATCGAGCCCGGCGACATCCTGGCCGGCTCGGCGCGCGGGGCGAACGACCTCTACGTCGCGCTGACCCGGCCGACCCAGCGGCTGCGGGTGCTGCACTCGGACCCGCTGCCGCCCGGCCTCACGGACCTGACGAGCGGCTGAGGGCGGCCCGCACCGGCCGGGCCAGGGCCGGCGCCATCGGGTGGTCGGGCGCCGGCCAGCTGCGACGCAGCTCGGCCCGGGCCTCGCTGTCGACGTCCCGCAGCAGCTGGTCGATCTGCGCGGTGAGCTGGCCGTGCAGCTGCCACTGGTCGCGCGCCAGCCGCTCCTCGTGCCGCAGCAGGGCAGCCAGCCGGTTGCGGTCGGCCCAGGCGGATCCGAGCGCGTCACGCAGCCGTTCGTCCTGCGGGGTCGGCCCGACGACCTCGGACCCGATGAGCACGCCGTAGGCCTGCACGGCGTCAGCGACGTCGGAGAGCAGGTCGGACAGCGCCTCCCGCACGTCCGGCCCGTAGACCGTCTCCTCGCCCTGGCCCTTCACCAGGTCCGCGAGCGCCCGGCAGACGCCCCGCAGCGACACCGTCACCCGCTCCATGGCATCCAGCCCGGACCGCAGGCTGGCCCCCGCGTGCGGGCGCCGGATCGCCCGCGGGTTGTACCGCAGGCTGGACTCGGCGGTCCCGAGCACCCGGTCGGCCCGCAGGATGTCCCGGCCGAGGCCTCGGGCCGCGGCGAGCCACGCCTCGGTCTGCTCGACGGTGTACTCCGCCCGCACCTCGGTGGCGACGGTCCGCAGCACGTCGGCCGCGGCCCGGGCCACCCCCTGCACGGCGTCGCTGGCCGGGCGGACGTAGAGCGGCGGGGCGACGGCGGCCCCCACGACGACACCGACGGCCGCACCGATGACGGTCTCCACGAGCCGGCCCTCGACGGCGGTGCCCGCGCCGCCCACCGCGAGGATGAGCATCGCGCTGATCGGCACCTCGGCGATGTCCTCGCCCAGCCGGAAGAGCCGGCCGACCACCAGGGACACCGCGACCGCCAGCCCCAGGCTCCACCAGGTCAGCGGCACCCAGGTCGACAGGGCCGCGGCGAACAGCACCCCGAGCGACACCGCGACGACCCGGAGCATGCCGCGGCGCAGCGTGTCGTAGAGGGTCAGCTGGACGACGAGCAGTGCGGTGAGCGGGGCCAGGACAGGTCGGGGGTTGTCCGACAGGGGGATGGCGACGACGTACGCCGTCACCGCCGCGACGGTCGACTTGACGGTGCGGACGCCGCGCAGCCGGACCCGGCCGCGGGGAGCCAGCAGGACGGAGGGCCAGCGCACGGTCCTCCTGTGCCCAGCGTGCTACCAGTCCAGTCCTTGCGCCGCGAGTGCGGCCTCGGTCTCCAGCCGGGCGATCGCGTCCAGCGGAGCAGGCCCGTCAACGGGGACGTCGAGCGTGCGGGCCGCCGAGAGCAGCACCCAGTCGTAGGCCAGGGCCGCGGCGGTCAGCCGGGCCATCTTGGCCGGCTGGTCCTGCACCTGGGCTCGTTGCAGACCGTCCGCGAGCCGGTGCAGGTCGGCGGCCAGCTGCTCGACACTGATGTTCTCGGTGCGCGGGGCACCGGGGTGCACCCGGTGCCAGACCCTGGCCACGATGCTGCCCAGCCAGTCGAGATGTCCGAGCATGCCCGCAATGGTCACCACCGCGGCGGTCATACCGATGACGAGCCAGGCCACGTCGCCCACCTCCTGCTCACAGGATGCGCTCGGAGACGGCCCGCACGCCAGCCCCGAAGGTCCCGAACTCCGGGTCCGGGCAGCGCGGGAAACCTGGGGCATCACCGGGGTCCCTGCCTACCTCGGACACCCTTGCAGATCCATGCTTTTCAGCTGATCAACCGATCAGTGAGGCGAGAAGCCGCGGAACGGGCACCGGCGCTTGCCAGTCTTGATCAGCCGGGCGAGAGTGACCTCCGCGGCAACGGTGCCGCAGGAGGCGGTGCTCAGTGGGAGGGGTAGGGCGGGGGCGGGTCCCGGCGTCCCGAGTGCTGCTGGTGGCGTGCTTCGGCGCCTTCCTCGCGTTCCTCGACGCGACCATCGTCAACGTCGCGTTCCCGTCGATCCGGGCCTCGTTCCCCGGCACCTCGATCAGCGCGCTGTCGTGGGTCCTCAACGCCTACAACATCGTCTTCGCGGCGTTCCTCATCGTCTGCGGGCGGCTCACCGACCTGCTCGGCCGGCGGCGCGCCTTCATCGGCGGCATCGCGCTCTTCACGCTCGCGTCGGTGCTCTGCGGCGCCGCACCCACGGTCGGGACTGCTCGTCGCCGCCCGCGTGCGTGCAGGCCCTGGGCGCGGCGCTGCTGGTGCCGGCCTCGCTGGCCCTGGTGGTCGAGGCGTTCCCCGGTCCGCGGCGCGCGCACGCGATCGGGCTGTGGGGCGCGACGGCCGCGCGTCGCCGCCGGGCTCGGGCCCGCCGCATCGGCGGTGCGCTCGTCGAGCTGGGCGGCTGGCGCTGGGCGTTCCTCGTCAACCTCCCGTTCGGCATCGCGGCGCGTGCTGGCCGCCCGCAGCACCCTGGTCGAGAGCCGGGCACCCGGTCGCCGCACGATGCCCGACCTGCCGGGTGCCGCCCTGCTGGCGGTCGCGCTGGCGCTGCTCAACCTCGCCATCATCAAGGGCGGCGACTGGGGCTGGGCGAGCCCGACGGTCCTCGGCTCGTTCGTCGCCACCGCCGTCCTCGTGGGGCTGTTCGTGCTCAGCTCGCGCCGGCACCGGTCGCCGCTGCTCGACCCGGCGCTGCTGCGCATCCCCTCCTTCTCGTCGCCTCGGTCGCGACCGTCGTCGCCGGGGTCGGGCTTCTACGCGTACCTGCTCACCAACATCCTGTGGCTGCAGTACGTCTGGGGCTACGACGTGCTGCGGGCCGGTCTGGCGCTGGTGCCCGGGGCGCTGGTCGCGGCCGTCGTGGCCGCCGAGCTCGGGCCGCTCGCCCAGAAGCACGGCTACCGCATCTTCGTCGTGCCCGGCGCGCTGGTGTGGGCCGGCGCCTACGTCTGGTACCACCAGCAGGTCGGCCTGGTGCCCGCGTTCTGGACCGAGTGGCTCCCCGGCCAGGTCCTGAGCGGCATCGGCGTCGGCGCGACCCTGCCGCTGCTGGGCAGCGCGGCGCTCGCGGCGGTGCCGGGCGGTCGCTATGCCACCGCCTCCGCGGTCGTGTCGAGCGCCCGCCAGCTCGGCGGCGTCCTCGGCATCGCGCTGCTGGTGCTCATCATCGGCACGCCGACACCGGCGACCGCGGTCGCGGCCTTCCGCGACGGCTGGGTGCTCTCCATCGTCGCCTTCCTCGCCGTCGCGGTCCTGGCGCTGCCGCTGGGCCGGCTCTCCAGCACGGCCGACGAGCAGGACGAGGCGGAGCGTGCCGCGCCGGTCGTGCTCCTGCCGCCGCCGCGACCCGCGCCGCTGGCCGCGACGTCCAGGTCGGCCTGTCCGACGCTGCCGCTGCTCGCCGCCCTGCCCGCGCACGCACGGCACGCGCTGGAGTCGGCGACCCGGACGGTGCCGGTGCCGGCCGGCTCCTGGCTGATCCGCGAGGGCGACCCCGCGGGCTCCGCGTACGTGCTGCGCAGCGGCCGGCTCGAGGTGCAGGTGGGCGACCAGGTGGTCCGGGAGCTCGGGCCCGGCGCCGTCCTCGGGGAGCTCGCCCTGCTGACCGGCGAGGCCCGGTCGGCCGGCGTGCGGGCCCGCCGGGACTCCACCCTGCTGGAGGTGCCTCGCGCGGCGTTCGACCGGATGGTGGCCTCCGACCCCGCCGCCGCGCGGGTGGTGCTCACCCAGGTCGCCGAGCAGCTGCGGACGGCCGGGGCCGCCGCCACCGTCGACCAGCCGGCCCAGCCCACCGTGGTGGCCGTCGTCGCCCTGGACGACGGCGAGAGCCGGGTCGCCGAGGTGGCGGCGGTGCTGCTGGCCCGGCTGCGCTCGCACCTCACGGTGGCCGCGCCCGGGCGAGGTCGGGCCGGACGGCCTGGAGCGCGCCGAGCGGGAGAACGACCGGGTGCTGCTCGTCGCGGACGGCTCGGACGCGGCGGTGGCGGGACTTCTGCCTGCGGCAGGCCGACGCGCTCGTCCTGGTGGGGCACGGCGACCGCCCGCCGACCGGCGTGCCCGGCACCGCCCCGGTCAACCAGCCGGACCTCGTGCTGCTCGGCCCGGTGCCCGGCCCGGCCGCACTGACCGCCTGGGCCGCCGCCTGCGACGCCTGGCAGGTCACGGTGATCGACCACGCCCCCGCCGGGCCGCTGCGGGCGCTGGCCGACCGGTTGGCCGGCCGGTCGCTGGGCCTGGTGCTCGCCGGCGGCGGCGCGCGAGCGTTCGCCCACATCGGCGTCCTGCGCGAGCTCGAGGACGCCGGCCTGCACGTCGACCGGGTCGCCGGCAGCAGCGTCGGCGCGATCGTCGCCGCCGAGCACGCCACCGGCGTCGACGGCAGCACGCTGGAGGAGATCTGCTACGCGGAGTTCGTCCGGCGGCGCCCGTTCAGCGACTGGACCGCTGCCGCAGCACTCGCTGGCCACGCGGCCGCCGCACCCGCGCCGCCCTCGAGCGGGCCTACGGCGCCGACACCGTGCTCGAGGGCCTGCCGCGGCAGCTGCACATGGTGAGCACCGACCTGGTGTCCCGCAGCAGGCAGGTGCACCGGCGCGGCCGCCTCGTCGACGCGGTGGTCGCCACCTGCCGGCTTCCGGTGCTCTTCGCGCCGATCCCCGTCGACGACGGCCGGCTGCTCATCGACGGCGGCGTGCTCGACAACCTGCCCGTCGACCTGCTCACCGAGCGCGACGAGGGACCGGTGGTCGCGGTCAACATCTCCATGGGCGGCGGCCCGGGCAGCGGCCGGTCCCGGTCCGGCCGTCCGCGGGTGCCCACGCTCGGCGAGACACTGCTCCGGACGATGATGATCGGGAGCGCCGGCGCGGTGAACGCCGCCCGGGCTCGCGGCGCCACGGTGGTCACGCCGGCCGCGCTGGGGGTGGGGCTGCTCGAGTTCCACCAGCTCGACCGGATGGTGGAGGCCGGCCGCGCGGCGGGCCGCGCGCTGCTCGACCAGGGGGCCTTCGACCGCCGCGACGAGTCGGCACCGATCCCCGACCTGCCGGTGCCGCGGGAGCCGTCAGCCTCGTTGCCGTGAGGGAGTCCGTCCGCGTCACCCTGACCGCCGTACGCCGCCCGAGCATGCGGCGGGTGCTGCTCGCCTACCTGGCCTTCGCCGTCGCCGAGTGGGCGGTGTGGATCGCCCTGCTGGTCTGGGCCTTCGACCTCGAGGGGGTCCGGGGAGCCTCGATCATGTCGGTCGTCCAGCTCGCACCCGCGGTCGTGGTCGCGCCGCTGGCGGCCATCGTGGGTGACCGCCTGCCGCGCGGCCGGGCCCTGGCACTGGGCTACGGCCTGCAGGCGGCCGCGATGCTCGTCACCGCCGCCGCCCTGGCGGCGGACCTCCCGTTCGCCGTCGTCGCCGCGTGCGGCGCGCTCGTCGCCTGCGCGACCACGCTGACCCGCCCCGTGCACAATGCGGTGCTGCCCTCGCTCGCCGAGGAGCCCGAGGAGCTGACCGCGGGCAACGCGGGCACCAGCACCGCGGACGGTGTCGGGGCCTTCGTCGGGCCGCTGACCAGTGGGCTGATCATCGTGGCGGGCGGCGCGCAGGCCGTCGCCGGCTGCTACGGACTGCTCATGCTCGCCGCCGCGGGACTGGTGCTCGGCCTGGCGGCCGGGCCACCCGCGGCCGCGCACCGCGAGGGCGAGTCGGCCGTCCACGCGGCGCTGGCAGGGATGCGCGAGCTGCGCCGGGACCGCGCCGCGGCCGTCCTGGTCGCGATGGTGGCCGGGCAGTACGTCGTCGTCGGCGCGCTCGACATCCTGCTCATCGTCGTGGCGCTCGACGTCCTGGGCACGGACACGTCCGGCCCCGGCCTGCTCGGCAGCGCGCTCGGCGTCGGCGGGGTGATCGGCGCGGTGGCCTCGGTGGCCCTCATCGGACGGCGGCGGCTGAGCCCCTCGCTGGCCGGCGCCCTGGTGGTGACCGGGCTGCCCATCGCGTTGCTGCCGTTCGGCGCGGTGCCGGCGACGGCAGCCCTGCTGCTCGTCGTGTCCGGTGCGGGCAAGGCGTTCTTCGACGTCGCGGGTCGCACCCTGCTGCAACGCGCGGTGCCGGACCGGGTGCTCGCGCGGGTCTTCGGAGCCCAGGAGTCGGCCATGACCGCGGCCCTCGCGGTCGGTGCGGCGCTGGCGCCCCTGGCGGTGGCCGTCCTGGGACAGTCCGGCGCGCTGGTGGCGGTCGGCCTGCTGCTGCCGGTGTCGGGTGCGGTCGCGTGGCGCTGGCTGCGCCGGCTCGACGAGGAGGCGCTGCAGCCCGGGCCGCACCTGGGGCTGCTGCGGGCCGTCCCGTTCCTCCGGCCGGCGCCGCCTGCGGTGCTCGAGTCCCTCAGCCGCGAGGTCGAGGAGGTAGCGGTGGCCGACGGTGCCGTCGTGGTGCGGGAGGGCGAGCCCGGGGACCGGTTCTACGTGCTGGTGGCCGGCGAGGTCGCCGTCACGCGCGGCGGCGTCGAGGTGCGCCGCCTCGGCGAGCCCGGCGACTCCTTCGGCGAGATCGCGCTGCTGCACCGGGTGCCGCGCACGGCCACCGTCCGCGCGGTCGGCGAGGTGCTGCTGGTCGCGCTGGCCCGCCACGACTTCCTGCGGCTGGTCGGCGCGAGCACCGCGGGCCGGGACGCCGCCGACGCGACCGCCCAGCGGTACCTCGACGACGACGAGCGTGGCGCTCAGCCGGCGGGCGAGACCTGACCGATGCGGCCCACCACCAGCGACAGCCCCTCGCGGGCCACCACGATCGGCAGCTCGGGGGCCAGCGTTGGTGCCCACTCGGCGATCTCGTCCAGGGCGTCGTCGGTCCGGGCCGGCGAGTGGTGGAACAGCACCAGGCTGCCCGCACCGCAGTCCAGCGCCAGCCGGACCGAGTCCTGCACCGTCGCGTGCCCGTAGTCGACCGCCACCGGCCGCTCCCCCTCGAGGAACTGCGCGTCGTGCAGCAGCATGTCGACTCCGGAGAGCATCTCCATCAGCTCGGCGGACACCCCGGCGGCCGGGGCGTGGTCGGGCAGGTAGGCGATCGAGGTGTGCTCGTCCTCCACGCGCAAGCCGAAGGTGCGGCCACCCTTGTGCTCGATCTCGACCGCGCTGACCTCGAAGCCCTCGATGACCTGCGTCCCGGTGGGCATCGCGTGGAAGCCCCACCGGCCGCGCAGCCCCTCGGGCGTGATCGGGAACGACGGCGGCGAGAACGACTGGGCGAGCAGGTCGCGGCCGGACTGGCCACCCTGCGCCGGCAGGTAGAGGTCGACCCGGGAGTCGTCGCGGTCGCCGGCCGCGAAGAACGGCAGGCCCTGCATGTGGTCCCAGTGCAGGTGGCTGAGCACGATGGAGCCGTCGTACGACGCGCCGTCGAGCAGCCCGGTCACCAGGCGCAGGCCGGTGCCGGCGTCGAGCACCAGCGTAGGGAGCGTGGCATCGTCGGCGAAGAGAGCGATGCACGACGTGTGGCCGCCGTACCGGACGAAGTCCGGTCCAGGCGCCGGCGTCGAGCCGCGTACGCCGAGCAGTTTGACCTTCACCCGCAGTTCACGCGCGGAACCGTAGCAGCGCGGGGTCGCGCGGGCAGAGCGGAACTGCCGAAACGTCGGCAATCGAACACAGCCGGTGGCACCGGCCGGACACAGCCGGTCTCGAACACAGCCCGGTCAGCGGCGCAGCCGGACCAGCCCTTCCTGGACGGCGGTCGCCACCAACGGGCCGTCGGCGGCGAACAGCCGGCCGGTCGCGAAGCCGCGGCCGCCGAAGGCGCTGGGCGACACCTGGTCGTAGAGCAGCCAGCGGTCGGCGCGCAGCGGCCGGTGGAACCACATGGCGTGGTCGAGCGAGGCCGGCTGCAGTCGCGGGTCGCCGATCCAGGTGCCGTGCGGGATCACGCTGGCGGACAGCAGGGTCAGGTCGGAGGCATAGGTCAGCACGGCGGCGTGCAGGACGGGGTCGTCGCCCAGCGAGCCGTTCGCCTTGAGCCAGACCCGGGACAGTGCCGGGTGGTCCTCGTCGTGCAGCGCACCGCCCTCGCGGGAGTCACCGGCGTACCGGACGTCCAGCGCGGCCCACTCCCGGTCCCAGTCGTCCCGGGACCGGCCGACCCTGCGGGCGAGCACGTCGCCGAGGTGCGGGCAGTCCTCGGGCGGCACCACGTCCGGCATCGGGTCCTGGTGGTCCAGGCCGCCCTCGGGCACCTGCAGGGACGCCGTCATGGTGAAGATGGACCGGCCGTTCTGCCGGGCAACCACCCGCCGGGTGCTGAACGAGCGACCTTCCCGGGTGCGCTCGACGTCGTACAGGATCGGCACCCGGGTGTCGCCCGGCCGGAGGAAGTAGGCGTGCAGCGAGTGGACCATCCGGTCCGGGTCGGTGGTGCGGGCCGCGGCGACGAGGGCCTGGCTGGCGACCTGGCCGCCGAAGACGCGCTGCAGCGCGGTGTCCGGCTGGCGGCCGCGGTACAGGCCGTCCTCGATCGTCTCGAGGTCCAGCAGCGACAGCAGGGCGTCCGTCGACGGGGGCACGGGCCACATCGTGGCAGCAGCTAGCGTGGAACGGTGACCCGGTTCGCCCTGCAGCCGCGCTGGCTGGCCTGGCACCTGCTGCTCGTGGTCGTCCTGGTCTCGTTCGGCTGGCTGGGCCGGTGGCAGCTCGGGGCCTTCGAGCACAAGGACGGCGACCGCCGACCGGTCGCCGGAGTCGTGGGCCTCGACCGGCTGAGCGACCCCGGCGGCCGCCTGGCCGACGGCGCCGTGGGCCGTCGGGTGCGAGCCGAGGGGCGGTACGACGAGCGGCGCACCCTGCTGGTGCCGGGACGGAGCCGGCCGGGTGGGGGTGCCGACGGCTACCTGGTCGTGGCGATGCTGCGCACCGCCACCGGCGTCCTGCCCGTGGTCCGCGGCTGGGTCCCTGCTCGCGACGCGGCCGCGGTCGCCACGCCCAGTGGTCCGGTGCGGGTGACCGGCCTGCTGCAGCGGTCGGAGGACGGCCCACCGCCGGGCAGCGCTGCGCCCACCCGGACCGGCGACCTCCCGTACGTCGCCACCGTGACCCTGCTGGACGCCACGCCGTACCGGGCGACCGAGCTGTACGACGGTTACCTCGCGCTGCGCACCGAGGCGCCGGCGACCGCTGACCGGCCGGTGCCGGTGGCGGCCGAGGCTGCACAGCACGGCGGCGTCGGCCGGTGGCGCAACCTGGCCTACGCGTTGCAGTGGTGGCTGTTCGCCGGTGCGGCGGTGTTCTTCTGGTGGGCGGTGCTCAGGCGGTCGTACCGCGAGCAGGTGGAGCGGGCGGCTCTGCAGCAGCAGCCGCCGCAGCCGCCCGACGGTAGTCCCGCACCACAGCTCGCTCCGCCACGAACGACATGAACGGGATCGTGCCGGCGGCCATCACGAGCAGCGTCTTCACCACCGACCAGCGCGCCCGCAGGGCGAGCAGGAACGCCGTCACGACGTAGAGGATGTAGAGGTATCCGTGGGCCGTCCACAGCCAGCCCGCGATGCCCTCGCCGACGTACCAGGGCCAGAACCGCAGCGCGATCAGGAAGCTGGTCGCCAGCACGACGCCGGTGACGTAGGCCATGATCCGGTAGCGCAGCAGGGCGCCGGAGCTCGGCACGGCGGACGTGGTGGTCGGGGCAGCGGGGGTCACGCCGTCGAGCCTAAACGGGGCTCAGACGCCGAACCCGGTGCCCTGGGTGGCTGAGCCGGTCGGCGTCCCGGTGCCGTCGTCGTCGCCGTCGGGGTCGCCCATCATGCCGCCGCCGCCCCTCATGCCGCCGGGCCCGAACCCGTTCTTCGCGAACGCGGTGAGGTCGAGCACGCTGACCGCCGTCGCCGAGCCGGACTTCTGCTGGGCCATCACCGCGACCTGGTGACCGGCGGCGATCCCGGCCGCGCCCTCGGCGCCGGCGCCGACGCGGGTGGTCTTGGTGATCGTGTAGGACTGCTCGAAGCCGTCCGCGCTGCGGACGGTGATCGAGGTGTCGCTCACCTTGGTCGCCTTGCCGCGCTGCATGAGCATGGTCCGGTAGCCGCCCGAGCCGTCCGGCACCACGAACGTGCCGTGCAGGGCGAAGCCGCCGGCGCCGAGCATCATCCCGGGTCCACCGCGCAGCAGGCCGCGCCCGCGGTGCAGGCCCCTGAGCTTCGCCTCACCCGAGGGCGAGGCCGCCGACGACCCGCTCGACGCGGCCAGGGCCGCCTGCCCGCCGTCCGAGCCACCGCGGGCGAGCGCGAACCCGGTGACGCCGGCAGCGACGAGCGCGAGCACCACAACGGCTGCGGTGACGAGACCGCGCCGGGCGTCGGCGCGCGGCGGCTCGAACTGCAGGGTGTCGACGGGGTCGCTGTCGGGCACGGCACTCACCTCAGGTCGTCAGGATGTCCGGCTGGCGTGCGGCGTCGTCATCCTCCTCTGCCAACCTGTGACCAGCCTGTGAGCCGGCTGCGGACGCGTGCTGCGGCAGCTCGACGAGGAACCGGCTGCCCTCCCCCGGGGCGGACTGCACGCCCACCCGGCCACCGTGGGCGGCCACCAGCGCGGCGACGATCGACAGGCCCAGCCCGCTGCCGCCGGCCGCCCGGGTGCGCGACGGGTCGGCCCGGTAGAACCGTTCGAACACCTTGGCCCGGTCCTCCTCGGTCATGCCCTGACCGTGGTCGGTCACCGACAGCAGCACCTTGTCCGGCCCGTCGTCGGTCGCGTCGACGACCTCGATCGAGACGTCGACCGGCGAGCCGGCGGGCGTGTGGGTCAGCGCGTTGGTCACCAGGTTGGTCACGACCTGGCGCAGCCGGCTCTCGTCGCCCAGCACCACCGGGGCGCTCTGGCCGAGCAGCTCGAGCCCGATGGCGCGGTCCGGCGCCAGCACCCGGGCGTCGTGCACCGCGTCGCCGGCCACCTCCAGCAGGTCCACCGGCTCCTGGTCGAGCGGGCGCTGCTGGTCGAGCCGGGCGAGCAGCAGCAGGTCCTCGACGAGCAGCCCCATCCGGGCGGCCTCGTCCTCGACCCGCCGCATCACCCGGTCCAGGCTGGCGGGGTCCGGCACCGCACCCTGCCGGTAGAGCTCGGCGAAGCCGCGGATGGACGTCAGCGGGGTGCGCAGCTCGTGGCTGGCGTCGGCCACGAAGCGGCGCATCCGCTCCTCGGAGGCGAGCGCCGCTCCGCTCGGACGCCTCCCGGGCGTGGAAGGCGCTCTCGATCTGGGTCAGCATCGAGTTGAACGCCCCTGAGAGCCGCCCGACCTCGGTGCGCGCATCGCTCTGCGGGACCCGCTGGGTGAGGTCCCCCGCGGCGATCTCGGCGGCGGTGGTCTCCATCTCCTTGAGCGGGCGCAGCGAGGTGCGGACCACGACGTACGCCAGGCCACCGAGCAACGTCAGCACGACGGCCCCGACGACGAGCTCGAGCGAGAACGAGCCGGTGGGTCGTGTTCTGGACGTCGGCGAGGGACACGCCACGGACGATAGAGGACGGGCCTCACCGGCGGCCCGTGAGGACGGCGCCGGTAGCCGCACCACGACGCGCCAGTGGCGGCCCGCCGCTCGCGGGCCGGCGACCGTGAACGGGCCGGTGCCCGCGTGCCGCGAGCTGCGCCGGCTGGATGGCGCGGTGGATGTGCGTCGGCGGTGACTCGTCGCGACCGGTGAGCCCGGACCCGTCGGTGGCCGAGTAGCCGAAGTACTCGTCCCGGCTCGTCTCGAACGGGCGCGTCGCCGTCGTTCTCGCGGGCCGCCCGGCGGGTTGAGCCGCTGCGAGGCCTGCAGCGAGGTCCTTGTCGACCTGGCTGACCAGGTAGTTGCGCAGCTGGGTCGTGACCACCACGCCGGTGACGGCGAGCCCCATCGCGCTGAGCAGGACCAGGGCGACGACGAGGGTGACCCGCAGCGGCGTGCGCTGCAGGACGGAGCGGAGCGGGTTCGAGCTCACCCGCGGGGCATCCGCAGCACGTAGCCGACGCCCCGCAGCGTGTGCAGGAGCCGGGGCTCGGTGGTGTCCACCTTGCGGCGCAGGTAGGAGACGTAGGACTCGACGACGTTCGCCTCGCCGCCGAAGTCGTAGTGCCAGACGTGGTCGAGGATCTGCGACTTGGACAGCACCCGGCCGGAGTTCTGCATGAAGTACCGCAGCAGCTTGAACTCGGTCGGGGACAGGGCGACCAGCTCGCCGTCCTTCCACACCTCGTGGGTGTCGTCGTCGAGCTCGATGTCGGCGAAGGTGAGCCGGGCCTGCTCCGCCGCTGCACCGGCGACGCCCGACGTACGGCGCAGCACCGCGCGGATCCGGGCCACGATCTCCTCGAGGCTGAACGGCTTGGTGACGTAGTCGTCGCCGCCGACGGTCAGGCCGGTGACCTTGTCCTCGGTCGCGTCGCGGGCGGTGAGGAACAGCACGGGCGCCATGGTGCCCTCCCCGCGCATCCGGCGTACGACGGCGAACCCGTCCATGTCCGGCATCATCACGTCGAGCACGACCAGGTCGGGTCGGAGCCGGCGGGCCTCCGCCAGCGCCTCGCGGCCGTTGACGGCCGTCGCCACCTCGAACCCGGCGAACCGCAGGCTGGTCGCGAGCAGCTCGAGGATGTTCGGCTCGTCGTCGACGACGAGCAGCCGCGCCTCCGGCGTGCGGTCGGTGGTCACGGTGCGTCCCTGGGTCGTGGGGAGGGTGGTCGTCGGGAGGGTGGTCGTCTGCGGGGGCGTCGTCGACGTGCTCATGAGCCGATCGTCGCTCCCCGGGCTGCCGGGCTGCTGGCCGACTCCTGTGAAGTCGCTGTGAGACTGCGTGACCAGCCTACGTGGGGAGGCCGCCACCCGGAGGTTCGGCCGGGTGGGCCTCGACCCCGTGCCAGCGCCGCATCCCCGACAGGCGCTGTCTGTCACCGTGCTCGCCCGCGTCCGCACCGACCAGGGGACCAAGGTCCTGGCGCACCGTGCCAACGACTGTGACCCCGTACCGATAGATCCATTTTGCCAGGTCTTGACGTTCGAGGGCCGCCGAGAGGACGTTGTGCGATGACGCCGGGAGTCGCCGGGTCCACTGCCCTCGGAGGGTGTCCCGTGAGCGGGTTCGTGCAGGTGATCGAATGGAGGACCTCCAGAATCGATGAGGTCGGCAGCTTCGTCGACAGCTGGCGCAAGCGCCACCCACAGATGTGGCCCGAGCCGCGTCCTGGAGTGTGCTGACCGAGACCATCCGGGTCGGTACATGACCGTCGTCGAGTTCCCGTCATATGAGTCCGCGATGACGAACAACCAGGATCCGGCGACGCACGAGTTCGCCGAGGGGATGGTGGCCCTCTGCGACGACCCGCCCGTCTTCCACAACCTCGATGTGATCGATCCGGACCTGGAGCAGCGGCGGACGGTCGAGCGGCAGTCAGACGGCGGGCGGCCGGAATCCGTGCGGGTCACGGTTAGGCGCCTTGTGCCTACCGTGGGGTAGGCACGACAGATGGAGAAACTGACCCAGACCCGCACCCTCGGCACCCACCACGGCGGCCTCACGGTCTCGGCCGTCGGGCTCGGCTGCATGGGCATGAGCGAGTTCTACGGCGCCGGCGACGACACCCGGTCGACCGAGACCATCCGGCGCGCGCTCGACCTCGGGGTGACGTTCCTCGACACCGCCGACATGTACGGCCCCTACACGAACGAGCAGCTGGTGGGCAGCGCGATCGCTGACCGGCGGGACGAGGTCCAGCTCGCCACCAAGTTCGGCAACGTGCGCGGCGCGGACGGAAGTCGCAGCATCGACGGCCGGCCGGAGTACGTCCGGCAGGCGTGCGACGCGTCCCTGCAGCGGCTCGGCGTCGACCACATCGACCTCTACTACCAGCACCGGGTCGACCGTGTCGACGCCGGTCGAGGAGACCTGGGGCGCGCTCTCCGAGCTGGTGGCCGCCGGCAAGGTGCGTCACCTCGGCATCTCCGAGGCGTCCGCGCAGACGATCCGCAAGGCGCACGCCGTGCACCCGATCACCGCGCTGCAGACCGAGCTCTCGCTGTGGACCCGCGACGTCGAGGAGAACGGCGTGCTGGCCACGGTCCGGGAGCTGGGCATCGGCTTCGTCGCCTACTCACCGATCGGCCGCGGCTTCCTGTCCGGCGAGATCCGCAGCATCGACGACCTGGCGCCCGACGACTTCCGCCGGCACAACCCACGGTTCCAGGGCGAGAACTTCGCGAAGAACCTCGAGCTGGTCGACCGGGTCCGCGAGATCGCTGCCGAGAAGGGCGTGACAGCATCCCAGCTCGCGCTCGCCTGGGTGCTCGCCCAGGGCCCGGACGTCGTCCCGATCCCGGGCACGAAACGTGTCTCGTACCTCGAGGAGAACACGGCAGCGGCCGAGCTCGAGCTCACCACCGACGACCTCGCCCGCCTCGACGAGGCCGCGCCGGTCGGCGCGACCGCCGGTGACCGCTACCCGGACATGTCCCCCGTCGACGCCTGAGCCGGGGCCGCGAGGCCGCTGGTGGTCGTGAGGGAGCCGTCCCGGGCGACGACCAGCGCCTCGTAGCCGGCCAGCCCCTCGACGAGGCCGAGCCCGGCCGGGCCGCGGACGAAGGCGGCTGTCGCGAGCACGTCGGCCCACAGCAGCGAGGCTCCGACCACGGTGACCGAGAGGACGTCGTCGGACGGCCTGCCGTCCCGCGGGTCGACGATGTGCCGGCCGCGGTGCGCCGTCCCGGAGGTCGCGACGCCGCCGGCCACGACCGGCACCACCGCGAGGACCCGGGTCGGGTCGGTGGGGTCCTCGACGCCGATCCGCCAGGGCTCGGCCTCCCGGCCCGGCCGGATCGCGATGTCGCCGCCGGCGTTGACGCTGACGTCGCAGCCCAGCCCGGCTGCAAGGTGCTCGGCGGCCCGCTGCACGGCCCAGCCCTTGACCAGCCCCGTCGGGTCGAACCGACGACGCCCGTCGGCAGCCGGCCGGTAGGCGTCGAAGGAGCCCTCGGTGACCACTCGGGCCACTTCGCACAGGTCGACCACCTCGGCGACGAGCGGGTGCGCGTCGCCGACCGCCAGCTCGCCGCGGTCGATCCGGCTGACCTGGCTGTCGGGCAGGTACGGCGAGAAGAGCACGTCGATGGAGCGGAGCTCGTCGTAGACCGCCTGCACCCGCTCGTCGGCCTCCTCCGAGCCGCTCCCGCGCCGCGCAGGTGCACGCTCACCGGCATGCCCATCAGCTGCTCGACCCAGGCGCGGCGCTCGACCGCGACGGCGGCGGTCACAGGTTCGCCTGGTCGATGGCCGACTGCAGCGACTGGACGTAGCCGTCGCTGGTCACGGTCGCGCCGCTGACGTGGTCGATCTGCGCGCTCTGGGCGGCCACCGCCTCCTGCGCCAGGATCGGCAGGGCGTAGGCGTTGATCTCCTGGTCCTTGCCGTTGCCCGAGGGGTACTGCACCGCGGTGGCGTCGGTGATCTTTCCGTCGGCCACCGTGATCTGGACCTGCACCGGGCCCCACTGGGTGGACGCGGTGTCGCCGGTGTACGTCCCGCTGGCCGCGCTGCTGGACGACCCGCTGCCGGCGAGCCGCTGCCGGACGCCCGCTGCCGGCCGCGCCGCTGCCCGACGTCGTTCCCGGCACCGTCGTGGTGGCGGTGCCGGTGCTTGCGGGGACGGCGAGGGTGCCGGCCCCGGCGAGCGAGGTGTGGTAGCTGAACAGCATGAGCAGCCCGGAGACGGTGCCCACGAGGGCGATGACGATCCTGCGCATGGCCGGTCCTTTCGTCGCGTCGGGCGGGTCAGTAGGTGAAGTGCTCGAGGTGGACCTGCGAGCCCGGGACGCCGGCGGCGTCGAGCGCCTTGCAGGCCGCGTCGGTCCAGGCGTCGGGCCCGCACAGGTAGACGTCCTGCGCGGCGATGTCCGGCACCAGGCGGCGCAGGGCCTCCGCGTCGCTCAGGTGGCTCCAGTCGGCGGGCAGCCAGGACCGCTCCCGGGCCCGCGGCCCGACCAGGTAGACCACCCGGGCTCCCCGGTGGGCGGCCAGCGCGTCGAGCTCGGCACGCAGCACGAGGTCGGACTCCCGGCGGGCCCGGTAGATCAGCGTGGTGCCCCGCGGAAGGTCCTCCAGCAGGGCGCGCAGCGGCGTGATGCCGATGCCGGAGGCGAGCAGGGTGACCTTGCTCCGGGTGCGCCGGTCGGTGGTGAGCGCGCCGTACGGCCCTTCGAGCAGGACCCGGGTCCCCGGCCGGAGGTCGGCCAGCCGGCGGCTGCCGTCGCCGAGGTCCTTGACCGTGATGCGCAGCAGGTTGCGGTGCGGGGGCGCCGACAGCGAGTAGGGGTTGCCGCGGCTCCAGCCGGCGCCGTCCAGGAAGCGCCAGACGAAGAACTGGCCGGACTTGACCGGCAGCCGGTGCAGCGCCCGCCCCGCGAGGTGCACCGAGACGACGCCGGGGCCCTCCTCGACCACGCGGGTCACGACCACCCGGTGCCGCAGCGTCCGGTACAGCGGCAGCCCCAGCCGGTAGGCAAGGACGGCCGCCAGGGCGACGGCGTACAGCGTCCACCAGTAGGCGCGGGCGAACGGCGAGGACACGAAGTCGGTGCCGGTCCAGATCTGGTGCGGCAGCGCGAGCCCGACGCCGAGGTAGGCGTAGAGGTGCAGCAGGTGCCAGGACTCGTAGCGCAGCCGGCGCCGCGCCATCCGCACCGAGGTCACCACCACCATGACCAGCAGCGCGGTGCCGGCGGTGGCCAGCAGCATGCCGGGGTAGCTCACGACGAAGTCCCACAGCTGGGCCCACCGGCCGACCTGCGCGGTCTCCGCGTAGCCCAGCGTGACCAGGACGATGTGCGCGACGAGCAGGGTGAACGAGGTGAACCCGAGCCAGCGGTGCCAGCGGGCCAGCCGGTCCTGCCCGAAGGCCCGCTCGACCGGCGGGATGCGGGCCATCGCCAGCACCTGGAGGAGCAGCAGGTCGGAGGCCACCAGGCCGGTCAGCCGGCCGAGCGAGGTGAGGCCGGCGCCGCCCCCCGCCAGGAGCGCCTGCAGGCCGCCGGCCGCCAGCCAGAGGGCGACCACGACGACGACCGAGAACGTCACGACCGCCAGCACCACGTCGCCGCCGATCGGCGCAGCGGTGCGGGCCGGGCGGGTTGCCCGGGCGGAGCGGCGGCCGGGGCCGGAGGGTCCGGCGTCGGCGCGGACGGTCGGCAGCAGCGCGGTCATGGGGAGAACAGTGCCGGACCTCACTGTGCGGTTCCTGTGAAGGCGCTGGCGGGGGCCTCCCAGTCGGCCGCCGCTCCAGGATGGTCAGATCGGGTGGTTGCCGCGGCGTTCGACCAGGTGGACGGTGGCGAGGCCAGGCTGCGCCGACCGGGCGCGCCCTGAGGGGAAGGCTGCCGCCGTGTTCCTACGCAGCACCGTCATCGACGCCGATCCCGCCCGTGTCGAGGAGGGCATCCGTTTCGTCCGCGACCGCGTGCTCCCGCTGGTGTCCGAGCTGGACGGCAACCTGGGGCTGCTGATGCTGGCCAACCGGGCGACCGGCCGGACCGTCACGAGCACCTTCTGGGGTGGCGCGGCCGCGCTGGAGGCCAGCGGCCGGCTGATCACCTCGATCCGCGAGGAGGCGGGCGCCATCCTGGCGGGCCGGCCGTTGGCCGAGGAGTGGGAGGTCGCCGAGCTGCACCGGGTACGCCGGGCCGAGCCGGGGTTCGCGTCCCGGACCACCCGGCTGGAGTTCGACCGCGGCGACGCCGAGCACCTCGTCGACACCTACCGGACGACCACCGTGCCGGCCCTGTCCCTGCTCGAGGGGTTCGCCAGTGCGGGCCTGCTGCTCGACCTGGACGGCGGGCGGGCCGTCTCGGTGGTGACCTTCGAGGACTGGCGAGCGCTGGAGACCAGCCGCCGCCCGGCGGCCGAGATCCGCCGGACCTCGGAGGAGAAGGCGCACGCCCGGGCCACCGAGATCGTCGAGGCCGATGTCGTCGTCGCCGACCTGCGGATGCCGGAGGAGGCGGGCTGATCGAGCCGCCCCGGCCGACCCCGACCCATCGGCCGACCGAGCGGCCCGAGAACGACGAAAGCCCCTCCATGCATGAGCTGGAGGGGCCTCGCCGGTCCTGCTGCCCTGCGGTGCCGATCGCTCGGCACCAGCCGGCCTCGCAAGACTGTTCCGCGTCATGCGCGTCCTGATTGCTCAGGATGCGCACGGCGCGCAACGGGTGCTCCGTGCGGTGCACCGGTCCCGATCGCTCGGGTCCAGCGTCTCGCACGAAACGGGTGCCTCACCGGCTCTGCCGCGATCGCTCGCTGCCGCCTGCGTGAGACTGTCCCGTCTCGGCACCATCGATTGCTCGGCTGATGTCGTCGCGGGACGAGCTCCGCAGCGTCGTCAGGCGATCGCTCGCCTGTCCACACCTCGGAACCCGTCACCGGTCGTCGAGAACCCACCGCCAGCAGCGGTCTCCCGCTGCTCGCCGTGCCCCTGGAGTCGCCTCCCGGGCCGGTCCCCGTTCCCGGTGACAACGCAATGTTCTAGTGCCCGAGCAGGTTGGCCCACAAGGGCTTTCCGGCGGTAATTTCCCGCCCATTCTGCATCCACAAGGCTGTCCACAGCGGTGGATGACTTCTCCCCCGGACACCCGGCGTTGTCCACCGCGTCATCCACCGTTGTGTCCACAGCCACCTCCCGCCCTGTCCACCATTCGGACACCCGTCCGCGGCATCGGACCGCTCGGTCGCGGGACAGCGGGCGTCCGCCGGTCAGCTGCCCAGGTAGGGGCAGTGCCGGCAGCCCCGGCCGCAGCAGCTGCCCCGGTCGGCGAGGAACCGCGCGGTCAGCACGAAGAGCCCGGACGCCGGGTCCAGGTAGCCGGCCTCCCCGGCAGCGACCGCCGCCGCGTGCGCGGCGAGGGCGTCCTCGCGGCCCGCCGCGTCCGGCGGGAAGCGGGACGGGTGCGGCTCGGTCAGGGCGCGCGGCGCCAGCGGGTCGGCCACCGGGTCAGCGTAGGCGGGATGACACAGTGGTCGGCGATGCGCGCCCCCACCTCAGGCTCCGCCCGGCCCCGTCCCGTCCGGCGCGGGGCCATCGCTCTGGTCACCCTCGCCCTGCTGGCCGGTGTCCCCGCCTGCTCCGGTGCCGGCGGTGCCGCCGACCCCGCCCCGGGAGGTGCTGCCGCCGGACCCGGCACGTCGTCGTCCGCCGCGTCGCCGACGGTCGACCCGGCCGCACCGACCGGCTGGGGGCCGACCGAGGGCGAGCTCGCCCGGGCCCGCGACCTGGTGGCGGGGATGTCGACCGCCGACCGGGCCAGCACGGTGCTGATGCCGGGCTTCTGGGGCTACGACGCGCTGGACCCCACGACGGCCGAGGCCCAGCAGAACCAGGCCATGCACGGCACCGACTCGGCCGCGGAGGCACTGGCAGAGCACCCGTTCGGCGGCGTCTTCCTGCGCCCCGAGGTGATCGCTGACGCCGACCAGATCCGGTCGCTGACCGGGGAGCTGCACGACGTCGGCGACCAGCCTGACGGGCTGCCGCTGCTCATCTCGATCGACCAGGAGGGCGGCGTGGTGCAGCGGCTCAAGGCCGGCGTCGACCCGGTGCCGTCGGCCGCGTCGGTCGGTGCGACCCGCGACCCGGCGTACGCCCGGAAGGTGGCCCGCGAGAACGGCCGCACCCTGCGCCGGCTCGGCGTGACGATGGTGATGGCGCCGGTCGCGGACGTCGACCCGGACGGGTCGTCGGTGATGGGCTCCCGCACCTACTCCCCCGACCGGAAGGTCGCCGCCGACATGGTCACCGCCACGGTCGCGGGCTACCTCGCGGCGGGCATCATCCCTGCGGTGAAGCACTTCCCCGGCCTGGGGACCGTCAGCGGCGACAGCCACCACGACCTTCCCGAGCAGGGCAAGTCGCTGGCCGCGCTGCGGCGCACCGACCTGGTGACGTTCGAGGCGGCGATCAGGGCCGGCGCGCCGGTCGTGATGACCGGGCCACGTGGCCGTCGACGCCGTCGAGCCAGGGATGCCCGCCTCGATCAGCCGCGGCGTCGTGCAGGGGCTGCTCCGCGACACCCTCGGCTTCGAGGGGGTGGCGGTGACCGACTCTCAGGGGATGGGTCCCATCAACGGGCCGTACAACTCGGGCGAGGGTGCCGTGCGGTCGCTGGTGGCCGGCGACGACCTCGTGCTGAACTCGCCCTACCCAGGCCGGGCCCGGCGGGCGGTCCAGCGCGCGGTCGCGTCCGGGCGACTGCCCGCCGGCCGGCTCGCGGAGGCGGCCTCGCGGGTGCTGGCGCTGCGGATGTACCAGCAGCGCATCGCCTCAGGGCTGGGCTGAGCCACCTGCCGCTGCCGGCACCACGTCGACCAGCTGGAGGTGCTTGGGGTCGAGCCCGTCGCCGCTGGACACGCCGCGGAGTCGCCGGCCCACCCACGGCGCGAAGTACCGGCGCACCCAGCGGACGTCGGCCAGCACGTCGGCCCGCCGGCCGGGCCGCACCCCGGGCGGCAGCGGCTCGCGCCACCAGCCCGGGTCGCCGCCGAGCAGCGCGGGGTCGTCGACACCGAGCGTCTCCAGGACCGCGGCCGCGACGCGGGAGTGCCCGGCGGGCGCCAGGTGCAGCCGGTCCTCGTGCCACAGCCGGCGGTCCTGCAGGGCGGGCTCGGCCCCGACGTCGACCACCAGCGCACCCGTCTGCTCCGCGGCCCGGCGGACGCCGGACGTTGAACTGGCGGAACCGCTCGGCCAGCCGGGCCGCGGTGCGCCCGGTGCCGCCGGCGCGCTCGATCACCGTGAACAGCAGCGCCTGGACACCGGCGCCCTCCAGCCGCGCGACCGCGGAGCCGTAGCGCGCGACGACGGCCGGGACGACGGCCCGCGGCCGGAGCACGTCGTTGGGTCCGGCATGGAAGGACACCAGGTCCGGGGCGAGGTCCAGCGCCGCCGGCAGCTGCTCGTCGACCACCTGGTCGAGCAGCCGCCCGCGCACCGCGAGGTTCGCGTAGCGCAGCCCGCCCTCCCGGGTGGCGAGGGCGGCCGCGACCCGGTCGGCCCAGCCGAGGTGCCGGCCGTCGGGCCCGATCTCGTCCTCGAGCCCCTCGGTGAACGAGTCGCCGAGGGCGACGAAGGTGCGCGGCAGGGTCACGGTCGTATCGTGCCCGACCATGCAGCACGACCGCGACCAGCACGAGCATGACCACGAGCAACACGAGCAGCACCAGCACGACCACGACCAGCACGAGCACGAGCACGCGGACCACGACCAGCACGAGCACGACCACGCCGAGCCCGGCGGGCTGCTGGGTCGGCTCCGGCACCTGGTCGCCCCGCACAGCCACGACGCGTCGGTGGCGATGGACTCCGAGCTGGAGACCAGCCGGCGCGGCATGCGCGCGCTGTTCCTGTCCTTCGTGGCCTTGATGGTCACGGCTGCGCTGCAGGCGCTGGTGGTCCTGGCCAGCGGGTCGGTCGCGCTGCTGGTCGACACGATCCACAACGTCGCCGACGCGCTCACCGCGGTGCCGATCGCGGTCGCCTTCACGCTGGGTCGCCGGGCGGCCAACCGTCGCTACACCTACGGCTACGGGCGGGCCGAGGACCTCGCGGGGATCGTGGTGGTGGTGGTCATCGCGGCGTCCGCGGTGGTCGCCGCCGTCGAGGCGCTGCGCCGGCTGTCCGACCCGAAGCCGCTGGACCACCTCGGGCTGCTGGCCCTGGCCGGCGTCGTGGGCTTCCTGGGCAACGAGCTGGTCGCGCGGTACCGGATCACGGTCGGGCGCCAGATCGGGTCGGCCGCGCTGGTGGCCGACGGGCTGCACGCCCGTACCGACGGCTTCACCTCCCTCGGGGTCGTGCTCAGCGCGCTGGCCGCCTGGGCCGGCTTCGAGCGGGCCGACGCCGTGGTGGGCCTGCTCATCACGGTGGCGGTGCTCGCGGTGCTGCGGGACGCCGCGCGCGACGTGTACCGCCGGCTGATGGACGCCGTGGACCCGGCCCTGGTCGACCTCGTGGAGAGCTCCGCCCGGCGCACCGACGGCGTCCTGGACGTCGGCGACGTGCGGCTGCGCTGGATCGGCCACCGGCTCCGGGCCGAGCTGGAGATCGTGGTCGACAGCGGGCTCAGCGCCGTCGAGGCCCACCTCGTGTCGCGAGCGCGCCGAGCACCGGCTGCTGCACGACGTGCCCCGGCTGTACGCCGCTCTGGTGCACGCCGACCCGGCCGGTCACCCGCACGACCTCACCGGGCACCACCGAGACCGGGAGACGAACGTCACAGAGTCCTAGACGGGGTCTTGGCGGGCTCAAGACCGGGGCGTTGCCGTCCGACAGAGAGGGTAATGACGTTTTCGACGCGTCGCTGCACAACTGGTACATGTACCCCTGCCGCGCCGCCTGCTGATCTCTGGCAGTCTCGGGCGGGTGCTCATCACCAACCACGTCCTGTCCGGGGCGGTGATCGGCGCGGTGGCCCCCGACGTCCGCCAGGCGGCCGCCCTGGGCTTCCTCTCGCACTTCGTGCTGGACGGGCTGCCGCACTTCGGCGTCGACGACGAGCACCTGCTCAAGGTGGCCGTGCCGGACGGGCTGGTCGGGCTCGCCGCGATCGCTCTGGTGGCCAGGGCCACCCCCCGCGACCGGCTGCTGCCGGTGCTGGCCGGGATCTTCGGGGCCTGCCTGCCGGACCTGGACAAGCCCGGCCGGGTGTTCTTCGACCGGTCGCCGTTCCCGGCGTGGTTCGACGCGGTGCACGCCCGGATCCAGGACGAGGAGGTGCACCGGTTCACCGTGGAGCTCGCCTCGGCCGCGGTGTTCTCCGGCGCCCTGCGCGCCCTGCTCCCCCGGCGGCCGAGGTCACGGCGGGCCGGCTGCTGACCCGACCCGACCGGCTCCGACGACCACCTGACGTCAGGTGCGCACCTCGCGGGCCCGGCCGGCGAGGAACTCCCGCTCGGCGGCGTTCTCGGCGAGCGCCAGGGCCTCGTCGTACGCCGTGGCCGCCTCGTCGCTGCGGCCCAGCCGGCGCAGCAGGTCGGCCCGGACCGCCGGCAGGTAGCGGTACCCCGCCAGACCCCCCTCGGAGCCCAGCCGGTCGACCTCGGCCAGCGCGACGGCCGGCCCGGCGACCTCGGCGAGCACCACCGCCCGGTTGAGGGCCACCACCGGCGACGGCCACTCCCGCAGCAGCGCGTCGTAGAGCGCGAGCAGCCGCGGCCACCTGGTCTCGGCGTAGGACGGCGCCAGCGCGTGCTCGGCCGCGATCGCCGCCTGCAGGCCGTAGCGCCCCACCCGGCTGTGGTGCAGGTCGCGGACGAGGGCCAGCCCCTCCAGCACCTGGTCGCGGTCCCAGCGGGCCCGGTCCTGGTCGGCGAGCAGCAGCAGCCGGCCGGCGGCGTCGACCCGGGTGTCCCGGCGCGCGTCGGTGAGCAGCATCAGGGCCAGCAGGCCCCGGACCTCCGGCTCGTCGGGCATCAGGTGGGCGAGCACCCGGCCGAGCTGCACCGCACGGTCCACCAGGTCGCGGCGCACCAGGTCGGCCCCGGTGGGCGCGGTGTGCCCGGTCGTGAACACGAGGTGCAGCACGGTGAGGACCGCGTCGAGCCGCTCGGGCAGCTCGGCCGCGCCGGGCACCCGGTAGGGGATGTGGGCGGCGGCGATCTTCTTCTTGGCGCGGGTGACCCGGGCCGCCATGGTGGCCTCCGGGACGAGGAAGGCGGCCGCGATCTCCGCCGTCGTGAGGCCGCAGAGCAGCCGCAGGGTGAGCGCGACCTGGGCCTCCCGGGCCAGCGCCGGGTGGCAGCAGGTGAAGACCAGGCGCAGCCGCTCGTCGGGGATCGCGTGGTCGTCGGCGTCCACGAGGGCGACGTCCGCCGGGTCGGCGACCATCGGCTCGGCCAGCAGCGGCAGCTTGCGGCGCAGGGTCTGCTCGCGCCGCAGGACGTCCAGGGCCCGGCGCCGGGCCGCCGTCGTCAGCCAGGCGCCCGGCGAGCGCGGCACACCCTGCCGGCGCCAGGTGTCCAGTGCCGCGCCGTACGCGTCCTGCACGCACTCCTCGGCGAGGTCGACGCTCCCCGGCGACGCGCACCGTCGCGGCGAGGACGAAGCCCCACTCGCGACGGTGCGCCTCGGCGACCGCGGCATCGACGTCGGTCTCGGCGCCGCGGTCCCCGCTGTCCGGGCCGGGCTCGGTCACCCCCCGGAGGTGTCCATGATCGGCCGCACCTCGACGCCGCCGTACGGCGCCGGGCAGAGCTTCGCGATCGCCAGCGCCCGGTCGAGGTCGGCCGCCTCGATCAGGTAGAAGCCGCCCAGGGCCTCCTTCGTCTCGGCGAACGGGCCGTCGGTGACGGTGTCGCCGCGCACGGAGGTGGCCGTCCCGGTCGGCTGCAGGGCCTCGCCGCCGAGGATCTTGCCGCCGTGCTCGACGACCTGCTCGGCGAACCTGCCGTGCGCCTCCATCGCGGTCTGCCAGACCGAGGGGTCCTGCGCGGCGTACGCCTTCTCGTCCTCGTAGATCAGGATCAGGTACTGGCTCATGCGTGCTGCTCCTCCCCCGGCCCCGGGACGGGCCGGTCCAGGTGACTCTGACACCTCGACGACGAACGGCGCAGGCCGACATCGACAGTCGAGGCACCCCGATTAGGGTGGTCGACCGGATGGCAGGACGCACGCGACGCCCACGAGCGGGCACGGCCGGCTCGACCGACTCACCGGAGCGCATCGCGCGCCGCGAGGCCGGGCGCGCGGCGCTGCTCCCGATCAGCTACCCCGACCTTCCGGTCGCCGGCCGGCGCGACGACATCGCGGCCGCGATCCGCGACCACCAGGTCGTGATCGTCGCCGGCGAGACCGGCTCCGGCAAGACCACCCAGCTGCCCAAGATCTGCCTCGAGCTCGGGCGCGGGGTGGCCGGCCTGATCGGCCACACCCAGCCGCGCCGGCTGGCGGCCCGGACGGTCGCGGACCGGATCGCCGAGGAGCTCGGCGTCCCGCTCGGCGGTGCCGTCGGCTACACCGTGCGGTTCAACGACCGGGCGGGTGCCGACACCCTCGTGCGACTGATGACCGACGGCATCCTGCTGGCCGAGATCCAGCGGGACCGCGAGCTACGGCGATACGACACGATCATCATCGACGAGGCGCACGAGCGCAGCCTCAACATCGACTTCCTGCTCGGCTACCTCAAGCAGCTGCTCCCCCGCCGTCCCGACCTCAAGCTCGTCGTCACCTCCGCGACCATCGACACGGCGCGGTTCGCCGAGCACTTCGGTGACGCACCGGTCGTCGAGGTGTCCGGCCGCAGCTACCCGGTGGAGGTGCGCTACCGGCCGGTCGTCGACCCCGACGCGCCGGACGCGGGCGAGGAGCGGGACCAGACCCAGGCGGTGCTCGACGCGGTCGACGAGCTGCTCACCGAGCCCGGCGGTGGCGACGTGCTGGTCTTCTTCTCCGGCGAGCGCGAGATCCGGGACACCGCGGAGGCGCTGCGCCGGCACCTGTCCCGGCTGCGCGAGCCCGTCGAGGTGCTGCCGCTCTACGCCCGGCTGTCGGCCGCCGAGCAGCACAAGGTGTTCGCGGCGCACGACGTACGGCGGGTGGTGCTCGCGACCAACGTCGCGGAGACCTCGCTCACGGTGCCGGGCATCCGGTTCGTCGTCGACCCGGGGACCGCCCGGGTGTCGCGGTACAGCTACCGGCTCAAGGTGCAGCGGCTGCCGATCGAGCCGGTCAGCCGGGCCAGCGCCAACCAGCGGGCCGGCCGGTGCGGGCGCACCTCGGACGGCGTGTGCCTCCGGCTGTACGGCGAGGAGGACTTCCTCGCCCGGCCGGAGTTCACCGAGCCCGAGATCCTGCGCACCAACCTGGCCTCGGTCATCCTCGCGATGACCGCGCTCGGCCTGGGCGACATCGCCGCCTTCCCGTTCGTCGAGGCCCCCGACCGCCGGCAGGTCAAGGACGGCGTGGCCCTGCTCGAGGAGCTCGGCGCCCTCGACCCGGCGCAGCCCGACGTGCGCAAGCGGCTCACCCCGCTCGGCCGCCGGCTCGCGCAGCTGCCGGTCGACCCGCGGATCGGCCGGATGGTGCTGGAGGCCGACCGCAACGGCTGCCTGCCGGACGTCCTCGTCATCGCGGCCGCGATGTCGATCCAGGACCCGCGCGAGCGGCCGCCCGACCAGCAGCAGGCCGCCGACGAGAAGCACCGCAGGTTCGCCGACGACCGGTCGGACTTCCTGGCCTACCGCAACCTCTGGCTCTACCTGCAGGAGCAGCAGACGGCGCTGTCGTCCAGCGCGTTCCGCCGGCTGTGCCGGGCGGAGTTCCTGCACTACCTGCGGGTGCGGGAGTGGCAGGACCTCGTCGGACAGCTGCGCCAGGTCTGCCGGTCGCTCGGACTCGCGACCACCGGCGAGCTGTCGGCACCCGGCGACGACCCGCAGCCGGTGCACGTGTCGCTGCTGCCCGGGCTGCTGTCCCACCTGGGTCTCTACGAGCCGGAGAAGCGGGAGTACCTGGGTGCGCGGGGCGCCCGGTTCGCCGCCTGGCCGGGGTCGGCGCTGTTCCGGAAGCCGCCGCGCTGGGTGATGGCCGGCGAGCTGGTGGAGACCTCGCGGCTGTGGGGCCGCGACCTCGGCCGGATCGAGCCGGAGTGGGTCGAGCCGCTCGCCGAGCACCTGGTCAAGCGGTCGTACAGCGAGCCGCACTGGTCGGCGAAGCAGGGCGCGGCGATGGCCTACGAGAAGGTGACCCTCTACGGCGTGCCGCTGGTCGCCGCCCGCAAGGTCGCCTACGGCCGCATCGACCCGACCGTCTCCCGCGAGCTGTTCATCCGGCACGCGCTGGTGCAGGGCGAGTGGCGCACCCACCACCGCTTCTTCCACGCCAACCGCGAGCTGCTGGAGGACGTCGAGGAGCTCGAGCACCGGGCCCGGCGCCGCGACATCCTGGTCGACGACGCCACGCTGGAGGACTTCTACGACCAGCGGCTGCCGGCCGAGATCGTCTCGGCCCGGCACTTCGACGCCTGGTGGAAGACGGCGCGCCGGGAGCAGCCCGACCTGCTCACCTTCGACCCGGACATGCTGGTGCGCGACGAGGCGGGCCGGGTGAGCACCAGCGACTACCCCGACAGCTGGACCCAGGGCGAGCTCGCGCTGCCGCTGAGCTACCAGTTCGAGCCGGGGGCGGCGGCCGACGGCGTGACGGTGCACGTGCCCCTGACGGTGCTCAACCGGCTGACGCCCGACGGGTTCGACTGGCAGGTGCCCGGCCTGCGGCTCGACCTCGCCGTCGCGCTGGTGCGGTCGCTGCCGAAGCCGCTGCGCCGCAACCTGGTGCCCGCCCCGGACACCGCCCGGGCCGCGCTGCAGCGGATCGGTGCCGGCAGCCCGGCCGAGCCGTTCACCGACGCCCTGGCCCGGCAGCTGCGGGCCGTCACCGCTGTCGACCTGCCACCGGAGGCGTGGCAGCTCGACAGGGTGCCCGACCACCTGCGCCTCACCTTCCGGGTCGAGGACGACGACGGCGCGGTCGTCGCCGAGGGCAAGGACCTCCGCACCCTGCAGGACCGGCTGGCCCCGACGGTGCGGCGCACGGTGTCGTCGATGGCGGTCGACGTCGAGCGTGCCGGCCTCACCTCGTGGTCGTTCGGCGCGCTGCCGGCGACCTTCAGCCGCGAGGTCGCGGGTCGCACCGCTTCGGGGGTACCCCGCGCTGGTCGACGAGGGCGACACGGTCGGGCTGCGGGTGCTCGGCTCGGAGCGGGAGGCCCGGGCCGCCACCCGCGCCGGCGTCCGCCGGCTGCTGACCCTCACGGTGCCGTCACCGCTGAAGGGTGTCGTGTCCCGGCTGGACAACGCCAGCAAGCTGGCGCTCGGGCACAACCCCGACGGCTCGGTGCCGGCCCTGCTCGACGACTGCGTCGCCGCCTCGCTGGACGTGCTGGTCGACCGGCACGGCGGCGTCCCGTCCGACGACGCGGCCTTCGAGCGCCTGCGGGCGGCCGTTCGCGCCGAGCTGCCGGAGACGACGTACGACACGGTGGTCGTGGTCGCCCGCATCCTGGCGGCGGCCCACGAGGTGTCGGGGCGGGTCACCGGCAGCACGAGTGCGGCGGTGCTGCCGTCCTGGCTCGACGTGCGCGCCCAGCTGGAGCGGCTGGTGCACCCGGGCTTCGTCAGCGCCACCGGGGTCGACCGGCTGGGCGACCTGGTCCGCTACCTGACCGCCGTCCAGCGGCGGCTGGACGCGCTTGCCGTGTCGCCGGCCCGCGACCGGGAACGGCTGGCCCGGGTCGAGGTCGTCGAGCGTGAGCACGCGGGCTGGCTGGCCGGGCTGCGGCCGGAACGACGCACCGACGGCGACGTGCTGGCGGTGCGCTGGATGCTCGAGGAGCTGCGGGTCAGCCTGTTCGCCCAGCAGCTCGGCACGCCGTACCCGGTGTCGGAGAAGCGCATCTACCGCGCGATGGACGCGGTCGCACCCTGACGGGTTCTCCGACCCGGCCCGCGGGTAGGCGTGTCCCCATGCTGACCGCTGAGAAGATCACCTACACCGCACGCGCCAGCGCCAAGGGTGGCCGGGCGGGTCACGTGCGCACCGAGGACGGCATCATCGACCTCGACCTCGCGGCCCCCACCGAGCTCGGCGGCCCGGGCGGCGCGGCGAACCCCGAGCTGCTGTTCGCGGCGGGCTACGCGGCCTGCTTCCAGAACGCGTTCGAGCGGCTGGCGCGGAAGGACGGGGTCGACGCGTCGGACTCACGGGTCACCGCCGAGGTCGGCTTCGGCCGGGACGCGATCGGGTTCGCGCTGTCGGTGACGCTGCGGGTCGCGGTCCCGGGCGTGGATCTCGAGGTGGTTCGCGGGCTGATGGCGGCGGCGCACGAGGTCTGCCCGTACTCGCGGGCGACCCGCGGCAACATCCCCGTGGACCTGGTGGCCGAGCCGGCCTGACGGTCAGGCGTCGATGGGGTGGGTGCGCCGCGGCATCAGCCAGAGCACCAGGAAGAGCACCACGGCCGCGGCGACGACGCCGAGGAAGACGTTGTGCGCCGCGTCGAACAGGGCCGACCGGATGAAGTCGGTGGCGGCACCGGCCTTCGCGTGACCTCCGAGGACGAGGTTCTCGGCGTCCGCGGTGTCCGGCAGGCTCTTGGCGACCTCGGCCGGCGGGTGCGCGAAGCGGTGGTTGAGGGTGGCGTTGGCCACCGCCCCGAAGACTGCGACACCGACGGCACTGCCGAGGTTGCGGCAGAACAGGTTGGTCGCGGTGACCACCCCGCGGCGTTGCCAGTCCACCACCGACTGCACGGCGACGATCACCGGCACCGAGCACAGGCCGAGGCCGACGCCGACCACGAAGCTCGCCGCAGCGACCGCAGGCACCGGGGAGGACAGCCCGAGCAGCGCGACGAGCACCGTGCCGAGGACGGTGATCACGGCTCCCGTCAGGGCGGTGTTGCGGAAGCCGATCCGCAGGTAGACCCGGCCGGCCAGCGCGGCCGCGATGGGCCAGCCGACGGTCATCGCCGCGAGGGCGAACCCCGCGACCAGGGCGCCGGTGCCGAGCACCCCCTGGACGTAGGTCGGGACATAGGAGACCAGGCCGATGAGCACGACGCCGATGGCCACCGAGGCGAGGTTGCCGCCGTTCAGGACCCGGTGGCTGAACACCCACAGCGGCAGCACCGGCTCGGCGGCCCGCCGCTCGACGAGGACGAACGCGACCAGCGCGGCGGCACCGCCGGCGAAGACGGCGTAGCTGGTGGCCGAGCCCCAGGCCCAGGCCACCCCACCCTCGAGCAGGCCGAGGATCACCAGGGAGAAGCCGGTCGTCAGCAGGACGGCTCCGGCGACGTCGATCTGGTGCCGGCGCCGCTCGACCTTCTCGTGGAAGTGGGTCCACAGCATCCAGGCCGCGAGGCCGCCCAGCGGGATGTTGACGAAGAAGATCCAGCGCCAGCTGAGGTACTCCGAGAAGACCCCGCCCAGGGTCGGGCCGATGATCGACGAGGCACCCCACACGCTGGCGATGTAGCCCTGGACCCGGGCCCGCTCCTCGACCGAGTACAGGTCGCCGACCACCGTGATGGTCATCGGCAGCACGGCGCCGGCACCGATGCCCTGCACGGCGCGGGCGATGATCAGCGCCGGCATGCTCCAGGCGATGCCGCACAGCACCGACCCGGCCAGGAAGACCGCGATGCCGAAGAACAGCACCGGACGCCGGCCCACGACGTCGGCGAGCTTGCCGTAGAGCGGCACGGTGACCGCCTGGGTGAGCAGGTAGATCGAGAACAGCCAGGGGAACTGCGAGAAACCGCCGAGGTCGCGCACGATCGAGGGCACCGCGGTCGCGATGATCGTCGCGTCGAGCGCGACCAGCGAGGTCGACAGCATCAGCGCGAGCAGGACGGGCCCGCGCTCGGAGCGCAGACCGACAGCAGCGGGCTTCTCGGTGGTGGTCATCCTCCGTGCCAACCGAAGAAGGCGGCGAACCCTTCCCCGGCCGGCAGCTAGGTCCGCGGGCCGAGGTCGACGACGGCATCCATCTGGACGTTGAACCGCCCCAGCAGGGCGGCGAAGGTCGCGACGTCGGACTCCGGCCAGCGGTCCAGCTGCTCTCGTACGACGCGGCGACGGCCCTCGCGGGCCCGCGTCATCCGCCGGCGGCCCTCCTCGGTCACGACGAGCCGCTGGGCCCGGCCGTCGTCCGGGTCCGGCTCCCGGCGCACCAGACCGAGCGACTCCAGCAGCCCCACCTGGCGGCTGACGGCACCCTTGTCGATGCCGTAGTAGTCGGACAGGTCGCTGGCCCGCAGGCTGACCTGCTCCTCGATCCGGGAGAGCAGCGCGTACGCCGTGGGCTGCAGGTCGCGGTGCACCTCGGTCGCGAGGTCCCGGTTCCAGGCGCGCGCCCGGCGCAGCAGCACCGCGAGCTCTCGCTCGACCTCGCCGTAGGCCGTCATGGCGACATCATCCCGGAACCGGACTGCCACCGCGCACCGCGCACCCGCGCACTCCCGCGCCAGCCACCCCGGCGTAAGCCGGAGGGTGCGTCAGGCGCCGGCCGACTGCGGCAGGATGGGGCCGGTCATGACCCTCGCCGCCCGGGTGCCCGCCGTCCCCGACCCGGACTCGCTGTACGACGCGTTCACCGGCTGGGCCGGCGAGCGGGACCTCGACCTCTACCCCGCACAGAGCGAGGCGCTGATCGAGCTGGTCTCCGGCAGCAACGTGGTGCTCGCGACACCGACCGGGTCGGGCAAGAGCCTGGTCGCCACCGGAGCGCTGTTCGCCGCGCTCGCCGAGGGCCGGCGCGGGGTCTGGACGGCGCCGATCAAGGCGCTGGTCTCGGAGAAGTTCTTCGACCTGTGCGCGACCTTCGGCGCCGAGAACGTCGGGATGCTCACCGGCGACGCCGCGGTCAACGCGGACGCCCCGATCATCACGGCAACCGCCGAGGTGATCGCCAACCAGGCGCTGCGCGAGGGGCCGGCCGCCGATCTCGGGCTCGTGGTGATGGACGAGTTCCACTACTACGCCGACCCTGAGCGCGGCTGGGCCTGGCAGGTGCCGCTGCTGGAGCTCACCCGGGCCCAGTTCCTGCTGATGTCGGCGACCCTCGGTGACGTCAGCCGCTTCCGCGACGACCTCACCCGGCGTACCGGGCGACCCACCGCGGTCGTCGCCACCGGGGAGCGGCCGGTGCCGCTGAACTACTACTACGCCCGGACGCCGGTGCACGAGACGCTCGAGGAGCTGCTGACGACGGGACAGGCACCGGTCTACGTCGTGCACCCCACCCAGGTCGCGGCGCTCGAGCGGGCCCAGGCGCTGACCAGCATCAACGTGGCGACGCGGGCCGAGCGTGACCTGATCGGCGAGGCCGTGGGCGGCTTCCGGTTCTCGGCCGGCTTCGGCAGGACGCTGTCCCGGCTGGTGCGGCACGGGATCGGCGTCCACCACGCCGGGATGCTGCCGCGCTACCGGCGGCTCGTCGAGACGCTCGCCCAGGCCGGGCTGCTGAAGGTGGTCTGCGGCACCGACACCCTCGGCGTCGGCATCAACGTGCCGATCCGCACCGTCCTGGTGACGTCGCTGTCGAAGTACGACGGCACCCGGGTGCGCCACCTGAGTGCCCGGGAGTTCCACCAGGTCGCCGGGCGGGCCGGACGCGCCGGGTTCGACACCGCCGGGACCGTGGTCGTGCAGGCCCCGGACCACGACGTGGAGAACGAGCGGCTGCGGCGCAAGGCCGGCGACGACGAGAAGAAGCTGCGCCGGATCGTGAAGAAGAAGGCGCCCGACGGATTCGTCTCGTGGGGCGAGCCGACGTTCGAGCGGCTGGTGGCGGCCGAGCCGGAGCCGCTCACGTCGAGCTTCCGGGTCAGCCACGCGATGCTGCTCAACGTGATCGCCCGACCGGGCAACCCGTTCACCGCGATGCGCCACCTGCTGGAGGAGAACGACGAGCCGCGGGCCGCCCAGCTGGGTCACATCCGACAGGCCATCGCCATCTACCGTGCGCTGCTCGCCGGTGGTGTCGTCGAACGGGTCGACCCGCCGCAGGCCGACGGGCGCAGCGTCGCGCTGACCATCGACCTGCAGCCCGACTTCGCGCTCAACCAGCCGCTGTCGCCGTTCGCGGTCGCGTCGCTGGACCTGCTCGACCCGGAGTCTCCGACGCACCCGCTCGACGTGCTGTCGGTGCTGGAGTCGACGCTGGAGAACCCGCGCCAGGTGCTCGCCGCGCAGCGGAGCAAGGCGCGCGGCGAGGCGGTGGCGGCGATGAAGGCCGAGGGCATCGAGTACGACGAGCGGATGGAGCTGCTCGAGGAGGTGACCTATCCGCAGCCCCTCGCAGACCTGCTCGAGCACGCCTACACGGCGTACAGCAAGGGACATCCGTGGGTCGCCGACCACGAGCTGAAGCCGAAGTCGGTGGCCCGGGACATGTCCGAGCGGGCCATGACCTTCACCGAGTACGTCGGGTTCTACGGGCTCGCGCGCTCGGAAGGCCTCGTGCTGCGCTACCTGGCCGACTCGTACAAGGCGCTGAAGCAGACGGTGCCGGACAGCGCCCGCACCGAGGAGCTGCGTGACCTCACCGAGTGGCTCGGCGAGCTGGTGCGCCAGGTCGACTCCTCGCTGCTCGACGAGTGGGAGCGGCTCACCCACCCCGACCCCGAGGACGCGACCCGGCTGGTGCGCGACGAGAAGCCGCCAGCGGTCACCGGCAACGTGCGGGCCTTCCGGGTGCTGGTGCGCAACGCGATGTTCCGTCGGGTCGAGCTGGCGGCGCTGCGCCGCTACGACCTGCTCGGCGAGCTGGACGAGGAGGGCGGCTACGACGCGGAGCTGTGGGCGGATGCGATGGCGGGCTACTACGCCGATCACGCGTCGTTGCAGACCGGCGCCGACGCGCGCGGGCCGGCGCTGATCACCATCACCGAGCAGCCGGACACCTGGCGGGTCCGGCAGATCTTCGACGACCCGGCGGGCGACCACGACTGGGGCATCACCGCCGAGGTCGACCTCGCGGCGTCCGACGAGGCGGGCGCGGCCGTGCTCACCGTGACGGCCGTCGACCGGCTGGACTGACCGGATATCTCGCCAGCGCCGTTGACCTACGGGGTCGTCCGTGGGTCACTGGCTGATAGGGCATCAGCAGGTGCGACCGGCCCGGTCGACAAGGGAGGCGTCGTGGCGCTCGATCTGGCTCTCGAGGTGACGGTGCCGGAGACACCGACGGTGGGCCTGTTCGGGCGCGGCCGCCGGAAGGGCCGACAGGCCAGACCGGAACGTCAGCGGCTGGCCCGGCAGGCCCGGGTCAGCGCCCGGCTGGCCGAGCTGCACCAGATCCGCGGGCTGCTCGGCGAGGCGCGCGCCCTCGTCAGCTCCGGGTGGGTGCAGCACGACTGGTTCGCCTACCGCGACGACCAGGGCCGCGAGCGGACCGTCGGGGTCCAGGACGCCGAACGGCGACTGGCCGGGCGCGAGGTCACCGGCGCCTGCCTCGTCGGGGCGATCGTGCACGCCGGTGGCGGCCCCGCCGCGGCCCGCGAGCAGCGGGTCCAGCGCGCGCTCGACCTGACCTGGCACACCCTGTACGCCACGACGGGGAGCCGGTCCAGTGGTCCGCTGCACCGCCGGTGCGCGTCACCCACGTCCGTGAGCTGACCCGGTGGAACGACGACTCGAGCCGCCGCGGCCACGAGGTCGTGGCCCTGCTGGGCGCCGTCGAGCAGGCCGCCGCCGCGGAGAGCGACGCGGCTGCGCTCCGACTCCGGCCGGCCCGCGCCGCGCGAGGCGGTCACCCTCGGCTGAGCGAGCCGCATCGCCGGGGACGTCGGTGGCTCAGCGCTCGCGCACGTCGCCCCAGCCGTGCCAGCGCTCGACCTCGACCAGGCGCTCACCGGCCGGGGAGGAGTACTGCCTCCCGGTAGGCCGGGAGAGCCGGTCGATGTCGACCAGCCCTCGTCGTCGTACATCTCGACGACCCTGCCGATCGACGTGGGCCCGCTGAGCACTGCTCCCCGGGCGTCGCGCCGCAGGTGGTCCAGCCGCTTGCGGCCCTCGTCCATGTTCACGAGCACCCGTTCGCCGTCCATGAGGTACCAGGTCGCGACCGTGACCGGCTGACCGTCGGCGCGCAGGGTGGCGATCACGGCCGGGTTGGGCTCGTCGAGCATCTGCCGGACGTGGTCCGGGAACGGGAGCCGAGCCACCAGATCTCCTCTACAGGAAGCGGACCGGGTCGAAGTCCTCGATCGCGATGACCCGGACCCGCGGCAGGATGCCGGTGAAGCAGCGCACGTCGTCCTCCAGGTCGAAGATCGTCAAGCCCTGCTCGGCGAGCTCGGCGAACCGCAGGTTGACGAACTCCTTGAAGCCGAGCAGCCCGACCCGCCTACCCCCGCCGAGCAGTGCGGACACCTGCGGGTGGAAGTCGCCGTCGTGGCTGGCCAGCAGCACGTCACCGGCCCGGCTCTCCAGTGCCTCCAGGGTCCGCTGGATCGCGATGTCGACGACCTTCTGCCCGGGCTCCCCGGACAGCGGGATCGGCCGGTACTGCATCGCGAGCAGCGCCTGCACGAAGGGCATCGGGATGTGGCCGGACGTGGCGTTGAGGAAGAAGAGTCCCTTGACCGGCTGGTCCCAGAGCCCCTCGGCGAACTCGCGGACCTTCTCCCAGCGCGGCCGCTCGTCGGGGTTCGGTCGCCGGTTGAGCACGCTCATGCCGAGCGTCGCGTCGATGTTCTCGCCGTCCACGACGAGGTACGTCGTGCCGGGAACCGCCGGGCTGTCCGTCATGGCCGCGAGCCTAGGGGCAGCACCGCGCGCGGCGCCCGGCATCAGGCGCCGAGGGCCCGCCAGACCTTGGGGCCGGCGACGCCGTTGGCCTTCCAGCCGTGGCTGCGGCGGAACAGGTTGACCTTGCCCTGGGTGATGTCGCCGAACAGCCCGGTGCGGTACTTCAGCTTCATGCCCAGCGCACTCTGCAGCGCCGTGACGGCAACGCCGGTGCTGCCCTTGCGCAGGGTGGTGTAGGTGAACTTGGTGATCCCGGAGCGCACCGGGACGGTGAGGACCTGGCCGACCCGGATCGTGTCGCTGGTCAGCCTGCTGGCCGACCGGATCGCGCCGACCGTCGAGCCCCACCGGGTGGCGATGGCGCTCAGCGAGTCGCCGGCCCGCACCGAGTACCGCATCGCGGAGGGCAGCGAGCGGGCGGCGACCACCGGTTGCGTCGTCGGTGCGGGCACCGCCGGAGCCGCGGACCGGACCGCGGCCCAGGTCGCCGGCGTGGTGGTGCCGGTGGCCGGCAGGCCGTGCGCGTTCTGGTAGGCGATCAGCGCGGTCTCGGTGATCGGACCGAAGAACCCGGTGACCGGGGTGACCGACAGCAGTCGCTGCAGCTGCAGGACGTAGGCGCCGGTGGAGTCGCGGCCCAGCAGCGGGGTGCCGGTGAGCGACATCGCGCTGATCGGGGCCGGGCACGGGGTGCTGCGCGGCGCGGTCCAGCGCGGGGCCGGGTTGCCCTCGACCGAGACGCACGGCCCGTAGTCGATCGCCGCCGCCCTACCGGTCCACCACGAGGTGCGCTTCATGGCGCCGTTCCAGGCCAGCGAGATGTGGATGTGCCCGGCGTGCGACTCCCCGCCGGTGTACCCCCGCCAGCCCTCGGCGGCCCGGTAGGCGCTCCAGATCTTGCCGTTCCAGATGACGTACATGACGCCCAGCCGGCGGGCGTTCAGGGCGACCATGCCGGTCGGCCCGGGCGCCAGCAGCCAGGTCAGGAACTGGGTGGCGATGGCGTTCTCGGCCGGCACCGCGGCGCTGAGCCCCCAGTCGAAGGCCCGCCCTTCCTTGTGCTCGCTGAGCGCGCCGATGTCGCAGGCCCGGGTGATGCCGAGGTCACGCCCGCCGTAGGTCCCGATCAGCAGGCTGCGCAGGGCGTCGGTGCCCGGCTTCACCACGGGGTCGCACGACTTCTGCGGCAGGTACGGCGTGAACCCCTCCACGACAGCGGGGGCCGTCGCCGGCACGGGGTCCGGCACCGCGGCCTGGGCCACGCCGGTGCCGATCGCCCCGACGGTCAGCGCGGCGGCGAGCACGGCGACGAGGACTCGGACGGCGCGGACGAGCCACGGCACGGGCGACTTCTCCTGGTTCAGGTGGGTGCGGTACCTGATCATGTTCGGCCGCCCCAGGCGTCACCTGAACCCCACTTGCCTCAAGCCTGGTCAAGTCTTGGTCAAACGACCGGTGCGTCGCGTTGCATCTGCGGCCGCGAAGTGCCTCTGGTCAGGCGGGCGGCAGGTCCGGCAGGGCGACCCACTCCGCCCAGCTGAGGTCGCGACCGACGTAGCGCGGCGACCGCAGCGGCCAGTCCTCGGCCACCCAGCGGGGCACGAGGGCGTCCAGCTCGCGCTGCACGTCGCTGCCGACGAGCCGGTCGACCACCCACCAGGAGATCTCGGCGTCGGCGCCCCCCACCTTCTGCGGCGGGTCCAGGTAGACGCAGCCGAGCAGCTCCGTCTCGTCGGCATCGAACAGGGCGTAGTTGAAGGAGTCGTGCGCCGCGATCTCGGCCTCGTGGTGCGCGAGGTCCTCGCGGTCCTGCTCGTAGGTCATGGTCGCCGGCGGCCAGCCCCACGCCGCACCGTAGATCGACCACAGTCGCGGCTGCGATCCCAGCACCGCCGGCAGGTCCAGGTCGACGTCGTCGGCGCGGATCGGCCGGAGGTGCTGCCCGGTCGGCAGCTCGACGCGGGTGGGGTGCGTGAAGTCGTCCGGCAGCCAGGTCACGGCTCGTCAGTCTAGGGACGCGGTTCGTCGGACGGCCGGCCCCGCGAGGTCAGCGCGCGGTCCAGCCGCCGTCCATGGTCAGCGAGGCCCCGTTGACGTAGGACGCCGACGGGCCGGCGACCCAGGCCACCAGGTCGGCCACCTCGGCCGGCTCCACCAGCCGCTTGATCGCGGTGTCGGCGAGCATGACCCGCTCGAGCACGTCGGACTCCGCGATGCCGTGCACCGCCGCCTGGTCGGCCACCTGCCGCTCGACCAAGGGGGTCCGCACGTAGCCGGGGTTGACGCAGTTGCTGGTGACGCCGTGCTCACCGCCCTCGAGCGCGACCACCTTGGACAGCCCCTCGAGGGCGTGCTTCGCCGTGACGTACGCCGACTTGAACGGCGACGCGACCAGCCCGTGCACCGACGAGATGTTCACGACCCGCCCGGCGCCCCGCGCGTACATCGCCGGAAGGGCAGCCCGCACCAGCAGGAACGGCGCCTCGACCATGAGGGCGAGGATCGCCGCGAACCGCTCCGGCGGGAACTCGTGCACCGGGGCCACGTGCTGGATGCCGGCGTTGTTGACCAGCACGTCGACGTCGAGCGACAGGTCCGACAGCGCCGCGGTGTCGGCGAGGTCGACCTGCCAGGCCTCGCCCCCGACGTCCCGGGCGACCTTCTCGGCGCCGTCGCCGTCCAGGTCGGCGACCACGACGTGCAGGTCGTCGCGGGCGAGCCGACGCGCGCAGGCCGCGCCGATCCCGCTCGCGCCGCCGGTGACGAGGGCGCGGCGCCGTACGGCGGTCACCGGGACGACGTGACAACCGCGCGCGCGGCCCGGTCCTCGAGGTCGATGACCTTCTCCTCCTCGGGCATCTCCCGGCGCGCCGGCATCGCGATCAGGGCGACCATGGCCACGGCGCAGCAGCCGATGATGTACCAGCTGATCCCCGTGCTCGACCCGGTCTCCTCGAGGATCTTCGCCGCGATCAGCGGAGCGGGCCCGCCGGCGATGACCGAGGCGAGCTGGTAGCCGAGCCCGGCGCCGGAGTAGCGCAGGTTGGTGCCGAACCGCTCGGCGATCAGGGCCGCCTGCGGGCCGTACTGCATGTCGTGGAACAGCAGCGACAGCACGATGGCGAGCAGCACGAGCCCGGCCTGGCCGGTGTCCAGCAACCCGTAGTAGGGGAAGGCGAACGCGGCCGTGCAGACGATGCCGATGCCGTACATCAGCCGGCGGCCGATCACGTCGGAGAGCGCCCCGAAGAACGGCACGGTGGCGAGGCCGATCGCGGCCGCGACCAGGGTGTCGTTGAGCAGGTCGCCCTTGTCGAGCTTCACCTTCTCGACGCCGTAGGTCAGCACGAAGGTGATGAACAGGTAGAACGGCGCCTGCTCGGAGAGCCGGACGAACGCCGAGGTGAGGATCTCGCGCGGCTGGGTGCGGATCACCTCGAGCACCGGCTGCTTGACCACGGTCTCCTGCTTGCGGACCGCCGCGAACTCCGGGCTCTCCAGGACGCGCAGCCGGACGTAGAGCCCGATGAGCACGAGCACGGCGCTGAACAGGAACGGGATGCGCCAGCCCCAGGTCTCGAAGTCGCTGCCCGTCCAGCCCTCGACGAGCTTGACCGCACCGGTCGACAGCAGCAGGCCCATCGGCACGCCCATCTGCGGGAAGCTCGCCATCAGCCCGCGCCGCCGCCGCGAGCCCCACTCCATCGAGAGCAGGACCGAGCCACCCCACTCGCCGCCGACGCCCAGACCCTGGGCAACGCGCAGCAGGACCAGCAGCACGGGTGCCAGCACGCCGATCGAGGCGTACGTCGGCAGGCAGCCGATGAGGAAGGTGCCGATGCCCATCAGCAGCAGGGTGGCCACCAGGGTCGCCTTGCGGCCGATCCGGTCGCCGAAGTGACCGAAGATCGCCGCCCCGATCGGGCGCGCCGCGAAACCGACGAACTGGGTGCCGTAGGACAGCAGGATGCCGGCGAACCTGGACTGCTCCGGGAAGAACAGGTCCGGGAACACCAGCGCGGCGGCCGTCCCGTAGAGGAAGAAGTCGTACCACTCGATGCTGGTGCCGACGGTGCTGGCGAACACCGCCCGCCGACGCTGACCTCGGGTCACCGCTGCTTCGTCGACCATCGTCCCGGACATGGCGGCACCTCCGCGGGTAGGTCGCCTCCGCAGCCGGTCGACCGGAAGGCCATCCGAAGCCGTTCCCGTCGTTTCTGTGTCCGAAACATCCCTTTTGTGCAGTCAGCCGTCTCCTCGGCCGACCGGTGCGGCGTCCGTCCCTATGCTCTCGGGCCATGGCGGGCTTCGATGCGGCGACGATGCTGCTGCCGGCGGGCGACGGCAGCTACCAGGCGGACCTGGATGCCGACTGGCAGATCGCCGGCCGGCTCAACGGCGGCTACCTGCTCTCCCTGGCCGGCCGCGCCGCACTCGCCGAGCTCGGGGACGGCTTCGAGCACCCGCTCGTCGCGAGCGCGCACTACCTGGACTCGCCGGAGCCGGGCCCGGCGTCGCTGACCGTGCGGGTCCTGCGCCGCGGCCGACGGACGGCTCAGACCAGCGTGACTCTCTCGACCAGCACCGGGCCGTGCGTCGAGGCGCTGGTCACCTGCGGCCATCTCGACGGCACCGCGCCGTTCTACGACGGCGTCCCGCGGCCGGAGCTGCCGCCCGAGCAGGCCTGCGTCCGGCTGCCCGTCGAGGGGCCCGGCTTCCTCGTCCCGCTGATGGGGGTCCTCGACGAGCGGCTGGACCCCGCCACGCTCGGCTGGGCGACCGGCGAGGCGAGCGGGCATGGTGAGCTGCGCGGCTGGCTCCGGTTCGAGGACGGGCGCGAGCCGGACACCCTGTCGCTGCTCACGGTCGTCGACGCCCTGCCGCCCGCCTCCTTCGACCTCGGCATCAGCGGCTGGGTGCCGACCCTCGGCCTCACCTGTCACGTGCGCGCGGCGCCGGCGCCCGGCCCGCTCGTCGTCCGGCAGCGGGCGCGGCACGTCGCCGGCGGACGGGTCGACGAGGAGTGCGACGTCTGGGACTCGACCGGCCGCCTGGTGGCGACGGGTCACCAGCTGGCCGGCGTCCGGCACTCCTGACCGACCGGTGCGCGACGGACCCGGCGGGCGTGCCGCCGGCCCAGCCAGAGTGCGAGCACCATCACGACGAAGACGTCGGCGAAGCCCGCGATCGACGCCCACGGCAGGTCGATCTCTCCCGAGTCCACCTGGGCGTAGAACGAGCCGAGCGGGGTCAGGGCCGGCCAGAGCACCAGCAGGTTGCGCACCGTGGCGAACGCGACGGCGTACACCACACCGAGGCCGGTGAGGAAGACGATGTCCCGGACACCCATCCCGTAGCCGACGTGGTACAGCCCGTAGAGCACCGACGCAGCGGCGATGCCGCCCACCGGGCCGAGCCGAGCCTCCAGGCGCTGCTGGACGAAGCCGCGGAAGAAGACCGACTCGAAGACGCCGACGACCAGCGCCATCACGAGCAACGGCACCCAGTCGACCGGCGCCGGCAGGTCGTAGCCCCACAACGTGAGCGCGAACTGGACCCCGCCGAACAGCACCGCCAGCACGGCGGTGGCAGCCAGGTCGTCGCTGCGCAGCCCGAGGTCGGCCAGGGTGCGGCCACGCGCCCACACGGTGTAGCCGACCGGGCCGCCGACGCCGAGCAGCAGGGCAGCGGCGAAGCACAGGAACAGGCCCGCCGTGTGCTCGGTGCCGAACCCGACGAAGGCCAGCCGCATGAGGACGACGACGCCGAGGTAGAGCCCGCCGATCGTCACGAGGTCGCGGCGGTCGTCCCGGGCCACCCGGCGCGGCAGCATGCCCGGCACGAGCGCGACCGCGAGACCGCTCAGGGGCACCACGACGCCGTAGGCGATCGCGTCGAGCACCGGCAGGAGGAGCAAGGCGACCACGACCCAGGCCGACCACAGCACCCCGCGACGGACAGGACGGGACCAGACCGGGCGCATGACGACACACCTCCTCGCCGTCCCCATTGCACCGCTGACCGGCAGCATCGGGCAGAGGCGGAGGACCCGTTTCAGCCGGCGAAGAGGTCGTCCAGGACGGCGCGCATGACCACGGGGTCGGGCTCGACCCCGGTCCACAGCCGGATGGCGACCACGGCCTGGTTCACCAGCATGCCGAGGCCGTCGAGCGTCGTCGCGCCGCGCTCCTCGGCGGCCCGGAGCAGAGCCGTCCGTGGCGGGCTGGGGACGACGTCGGCCACCACCAGCCCCGGCCGCAGGGTGTCCAGGTCGACGTCGGGGCAGGCATCGACGTCCGGCGCGAGCCCGACCGAGGTGGCGTTGACGAGCACGTCGGCATCGGTGGGCACCGGGTAGGTGCTGTCCCAGCCGACGAGGTGCGCCTGCGCCGGCGTGCGGGCGGCGAGCAGGTCCACGAGTGCGGTCCCGCGCCGGGGGTCGCGGTTGACGACGGTCACGGTGCTGGCGCCCGCAAGCGCCACCTCCACCGCCACCGCCCGGGCGGCGCCGCCGGCGCCGAGCACGACCACGCTGCGACCGGCGGGGTCGACGACCTCGCGCAGCGAGGCGAGAAAGCCCTGCCCGTCGGTGTTCTCCCCCACCAGCCGGTCGCCGTCGCGCAGCACGCAGTTGACCGCGCCGATCACCTCCGCCGACGGTGCCAGCGCGTCGAGATGGTCGAGCACTGCGACCTTGTGCGGCAGCGAGCAGTTGAACCCGGCCCAGCCCATCGCGCGAGCCCCGCGCACCGCGTCGCCGAGGTCGGCCGGCGCGACCTCGCAGTTGAGGTAGCGGGCGTCGAGCCCGTGATGACGGTAGGCGGCCTCGACCACGGCGACGGTCGGGTTGTCCCCCGCGGGTGAGGAGAACGACCCGGTGAGAACGCTGACGAAACCCATGGGCCCGACCTTAGGAGGCCGGCGCGATCGGACGCTCCATCGCGACCGCCGCCACCGTCACGCCGTCCGGCATGGTCACCGTGGTGCGCTCCACCTGCCGGAAGCCGAACGCGCGGTAGAGCAGCTCACCCGGCAGGGTGGCCACCAGGGCGAGCCGGGTGAACCCCTCGGCCCGGGCCGCCACCTCGCAGGACTCCAGGATCGCGCGGCCCAGGCCGCGCCGGGCCCAGTCGCCGCGGACGAACATCGCGCGTACCCGCGCCGGCTCGGTGCCCGGGTCGAGCAGCCGGGCGTCACCATCGTGGTCGCCGGACCCGGTGTACAGCTTGTCCCGCCGGCTCCACCCGCCGCAGGCCACCAGCTCGCCGGCCGACTCGTGCACGAAGTACGTCCCGTCCGCGACGAGGGTCTCGTCGACGTGCGCGATGTGCATCGCGGCGCTCGACGTCTGGCGCTCGTCGTAGAACGCGGGGAAGAAGGCCAGCACCGACGACCGCATCAAGGCGCCGATCGCAGGTCCGTCCGCCGCCGTGGCGAGCCGCTGCGGCGCCGTGGCTGGCAGGCTCATGACCGCCTCACGACCCGGTTGTACTCCACCCGGGACACTGTCGGGCGTGAGGATCACGATCCGGGTGCGTCCCGGAGCGAGCCGCACCGCGGTCGGCGGGGCCTTCGACGGCGCGCTCGTGGTGCGGGTGATGCCGCGGGCGGTCGACGGGAAGGCGACCGAGGCGGCGCTGGTCGCCGTCGCCGAGGCGTTCGGCGTACGCCGACGCGCCGTCGCCCTCGTGTCGGGAGCCACCGCGCGCACCAAGGTGGTGGACGTCTCGGGTGCCGACCCGGCCCGGCTCGCCGCGCTGCTCGGGGCCTAAGGTCGCCGGCGTGCTGGGGACCCTCGTGACCGTGCCTGCCCTCGACCGCCCCGACCTGCTTGCCCCGCCGGTGGCGGTCGCCGCGGCCGCACCCGGCGCGCCCGAGCTGTTCGTCGCCGAGATCGACCCGGAGCTGGCCGACACGGCGGCGTTCTGCGAGCGCTACGACGTCGGTCTCGACGTGTCTGCGAACTGCGTCGTCGTCGCCGGCCGGCGCGGTGGCGAGACGCGGTTCGCCGGCTGCGTGGTTCTCGCCACCACCCGAGCCGACGTCAACGGCGTGGTGCGGCGCCGCCTCGACGCGCGCAAGGCGTCGTTCGCGGCGATGGACCTCGCGGTCGCCGAGACCGGCATGGAGTACGGCGGCATCACGCCGGTCGGGCTGCCCGACGGGTGGCCGGTATTGGTCGACAGCGCGGTCGCAGCCACGCCGTACGTCGTGATCGGGTCCGGTCTGCGGCGCTCGAAGATCGTGCTCGCCGGTGCCGACCTGGCCGGGCTGGTCGGCGCCGAGGTGCTCGACCTGGCCACCTGAGGCCGACGAAACTCCCTCGCCGCGGCCCGGCACCGTCGTTAGGTTGCCGGGACATGACGGCTCTGGACTACCTGGACCATCTCCGACGCGAGTCCGCCCGGTTCGCCGAGGCGGTGACCGCTGCCCCGCCGGACGCGCGGGTGCCCACCTGCCCCGACTGGGACGCCGACGACCTGCTCTGGCACCTCGGCGAGGTCCAGTGGTTCTGGGGCGAGGTGGTGCGTCGAGGCATCACCGCAGCTGCCGACGCCGAGGCGCTGAAGCCCGAGCGCCCGGCCGGGCGACCGGCGCTGCGCGCGTTCTACGACACCGCGAGCAGCGGGCTGGCCCGGCTGCTCGCGGAGTCGCCCCCGGAGACGCCCGCCTGGACCTGGTGGACCGAGCAGACCGTCGGATTCATCCGGCGCCGGCAGGCCCACGAGGCGCTGGTGCACCGGCTCGACGCCGAGCTCACCGCGGGCGACCGCACCCCGATGGACCCTGCGCTCTGCCTCGACGGGGTCGACGAGGCGCTGCGGGTCACGCCATGGGGCTGCCCGCCCTGGGGCACGATCACCCCCGAGGAGGGCCGCACCGTGCGACTGCGGTCCGCCGACACCGGCGACAGCTGGCTGCTCACGCTGGCTCGCTTCACCGGCACCGACCCCGACGACGGCACGTCGTACGACGAGCCCGACATCGCACACCGCCACCGACGATCCCGGCGGCGAGGCGCGCGCCACCGTCACCGGCGACGCGGCGGACCTCGACTGCCTGCTCTGGCGCCGGCCCCCGGCGGACCGGCTGGAGCGCTCCGGCGACGCCGAGGTGCTGGCCGCCCTCGACCAGCTGCTCAGCCCCGGGGCGCACCTGACCCGCACCGGACGGCGCTACAGCTGGCCGGCGTAGAACCCGTGCTGGCCGAGCGGGCCGACGAGCTCGCGCTCCTCGTAGGCGAAGTGCGAGAGCAGGGCCTCGGTGAGCGCGTCGACGGCGTCCTCGACCGCGGTCAGGTCCTCGGGGGTCCGGACCAGGTCGACGAGTGCGGCGTCGACCGACTCGAGCAGGTCGTGGATGGCGCGGTGCTCCTCACCCAGCCGGTCGAGCACCGCGCGCAGGCCGCTGTCCTGCGAGCCCAGGTGCGGGAACACCGCGACGTCCTCCATCGTGTGGTGCTGGGTGAGCGCGAGACAGTACGACTGGCACACCGAACCGAGCACCCAGGTGTTGGAGCGGACCGCCATCGCGTTGACCTCCGAGCGGGCGGAGGCTGCGTCGACCGTGCCCGCCCGCACCTGGTCGAGCACGTCGCGCAGCCGGCCGAGCTCGGCCCGGTAGTGGTCGTGCACGTCGAGCAGGTGCCGGCCCGCCGACGCGCCGCGCGGGGCCGGGATGGGGTCGCCGTCGGCGCCCGCCGTGGGCCGGGTGGTCTCGTCCCAGGGGGTGCTCACCGGGCCCATCCAACACAGCCGGTCGACGCGGTGGCCCAGGAACCTCCCAGAAACGGTGCCGAAGATGCCCGGACGGCTAGCAGACGACCGCACGCTGATGGAGGCATTCGATGGACTTCCCGACCATCTTCGGGCTGCCCGCCCACCCGCTGATCGTGCACGCCACGGTGGTGATGGTGCCGCTTGCGGCCCTCGCGGTCGCGCTGCACGCGTTCGTCCCGCGGGCCCGGGCGCGGCTGGGGCTCACCACGCTGGCGGCTGCAGTCGTCGCGGTGATCCTCGTCCCGCTGTCGACGAGCAGTGGCGAGCAGCTGCAGTCGGAGGTCGGCAACACCGCTCTGGTCGACCGGCACGCCGAGCTCGCCGACGGGTTGCTGCCGTGGGTGATCGGCCTGCTCGTGGTGGCGGTCCTGCTCACCGTTCGGGACCGCACGGCGGGCGGCCGGCGGCTGCGGCTGCTCCCCCGGGGTGGCGCCACCAAGGTCGCCGGCTCGCTGACCAAGCCGGTGGTGATCGGCGTCCTCGCGGTGCTCATGGTGCTCGGCACCACGCAGCAGGTGATCCGCATCGGGCACTCCGGCGCGCAGGCGGCCTGGCACGGCGTAGCGTCCGCAAAGAGACACTGACGAGACAGCCGACCGACAGCCGAGACTGACGAGGCTGACGAGCAGGGCAGGAGGCAGCCGGTGACCCCCCGGGTGCTCGTCGTCGAGGACGAGCCGGACCTGGCACGGCTGCTGGCCCGCCTGCTGACCGACGAGGGCTACGCGGTCGACGTCGTCCACGACGGGCAGGCGGGCCTGCACCGAGCGCTCACCCGGCGGTACGACGTCCTGCTGCTCGACCGCGGGCTGCCGGGCATCGACGGGCTCGACCTGCTGCGACGGCTCCGCCGCAGCGGGGTGCACGCCCCCGCGCTGATGCTGACGGCGTACGACACCGTGCCCGACCGGGTCGAAGGGCTCGACTCGGGCGCCCAGGACTACCTGGGCAAGCCGTTCGACGTCGACGAGCTGCTGGCCCGGCTGCGCGCGCTGCTGCGGCGCACCGAGCCCGGCGAGGACGCCGAGCTGCTCGACCTCGGCGACCGGCGGCTGGACGTGGCCTCGCGCATGGTGGTGGGCGGCACCGAGGACGTGCAGCTGTCCGACCGCGAGGCCGCCCTGCTGCGCACCCTCGCCGGCCGACCGACGCGGGTGTTCACCCGGGACGAGCTGCGCAGCAGGGTCTTCGAGGACGCCGAGACCGACGCCGCGGTGGAGACCTACGTCTCCTACCTGCGGCGCAAGCTCGGCGCCGACGCGGTGCGCACGGTGCGCGGCGTGGGCTACCGGATGGGCCGGGTGTGAGCGGCGCCGGGCACGACAGCCGGGTGCTGCGCTCGGCCACCCGCCGGCTGGCACTGCTGACCGCCGGGGCGGTCACCGTCATCGTGCTGCTGGTGGGCGCCCTGGTCGTCGCGGTCGTCTGGCGCGAGCAGGCCGGGGAGGCCCGCGGTTCGCTGCGGCGCGCGGTCCTCGACCTGGACGACCTGACCGGCGCGCCGGCCACCATCGGCATCTGGGTCCGCGAGCCCGGGGGGACGGTGCGACGCAGCCGGACGGCGCCGGAGTGGCTCCCGGTGCGAGCGGCCATCGCCGCGGTGTCCGCCGCAGACCCGCGCGACGAGCGGGTGGTGCGGCGCGACGGCGAGGACTACCGGCTGCTCACGGTGCGCGACGGGCAGCTGCTGGCGCAGGCCACGACGAGCACCAGCCCGGTCACCGACGAACGCAACAGGCTGCTCACCGGACTGCTGTTCGCCGAGGCCGCCGGGCTCGCCCTGAGCCTGCTGCTCGGCACCCTGCTGGCCCGGCGGGCGATGGCCCCGCTGGCGACCGCGATGCAGCGGCAGCGACGGTTCGTCGCCGACGCGTCGCACGAGCTGCGCACCCCGTTGACCCTGCTGTCGACCCGGGCCCAGCTGCTGGAGCGCTCGCTGCGCCGGTCCGTCCCCGAGGACGTCCACGCCGAGTCGGCGGCGATCGTGTCGGACGCCAGGCGGCTGTCCGAGGTCGTCGATGACCTGCTGCTGTCGGCGTCGCTGTCCCAGCAGCCGAGTCGCCGCGACGTCGTCGACCTCGGCGCCGTCGCGCGCGACGCCGTCGCGGCAGCCACGCCGCACGCGGTCGAGCAGGGCGTCACGCTGGACGCGGACGTCGTCGGGCACGCCACGGTGCTCGGCGCGGTCGGCCCGCTGCGACGCGTGCTCGACGCTCTGCTGGACAACGCCGTCACCCACAGCCAGCCGGGTGGCCACGTCGTGGTCCGGGTCGCGGCCGGGCCGCCCGCCACGGTGCAGGTCGTCGACGACGGCACGGGCATCGACCCGGAGGTGGCCCCTCGCCTCTTCGACCGGTTCGCGCACGGCCCGCCGACCGGCGCCAAGCGGCACTTCGGGCTCGGGCTGGCGCTGGTGCGGGAGATCGTCGAGGCGCACGAGGGCACCGTCGACGCCGGCCCGACGCCCGGCGGCGGAGCCACCTTCACGGTCACGATCCCTCGACACCAGGACGCCCCATGAGCACCCACCTGCTGGGCCCGCACGCCGTCGACGGGCCGTTCTTCCGCGACGTCAACGAGTTCGCCCGGGACACCGGCTGGCTGCACGGCGCCGTCCTCGGCTACGCGCAGTACGGCGTCCTGCTGTTCGGCGCGTTGCTGGTCGTCGGCTGGTGGTACGCCCGTGGGCGCGGCGCCCGCACCGTCGCCGCCGCGCTCTGGGCCGGTGCCGCCACGCTGGTCGCCGTGGCGGTCAACCAGCCGCTGGTCCACGGGTTCGACGAGGCTCGGCCCTACACCGCGTCGCCACACCTGCTCGTGCTCGCCCACCGGTCGGCCGACGCCTCGTTCCCGTCCGACCACGCGGTGATGGCCGGTGCCGTCGCGGCCGGGCTCTGGCTGGTGTCCTGGCGGCTCGGCGTGCTGGCAGCCGCTGCGGCTCTGCTGATGGCAGCGTCCCGGGTCTACATCGCGGCGCACTACCCGCACGACGTGGTCGCCGGGCTGCTGCTCGGCGCCGCCGATCGCGCTGCTGGGCTGGCTCCTGGTACGCCGACCGCTGACCGCACTCGTCGAGCGGCTGGCCGGTGGCCCGCTGCGGGTGGCCGTGGCAGCCGGCTGACGAGCTGCCTCGCGGTCAGGCCGGCAGTCGCAACGGCAGCCCGAACATCGGGTAGATGGCCTCGACGTCCAGGAAGAACATGATGCCGGTGATCCGGTCGTCGTCGACCTCGAGCACCTGCAGCGACCACGCTTCGTGACCGCCGTCCGGGTGCGGCTTGTACTGGGCGAACGCCGGCGCGCCGTTCGCCTCGATCGGCACCAGCCGCGAGCCCTCGCAGCCGATGCCCGGGCCGAGGCACCACGCGCGGATGTCGTCGTGGGTCTGCAGCCACAGCGCGTACGGCGGCATCGACCAGCTCGCGTCCTCGGTGAGCAGCTCGGTGAGCGCGTTCATGTCGTAGCGCTCGAAGGCGTCGACGTAGCGGTCGAGGAGGTGGCGCTGCGCGTCGTCGAGCGGCTTCGCCTCGTCGAAGGAGGTGACGTCGTTGGCGGCCAGGGTCGCTCGCGCGCGCTGCAGTGCGCTGTTGACCGACGCGATCGTGGTGCCCAGCAGGTCGGCGACATCGGCTGCCGGCCACTGCAGGACCTCGCGCAGGATCAGCACCGCACGCTGTCGTGGGGGCAGGTGCTGAAGGGTGGCGACGAAGGCCAGCCGGATCGTCTCGCGCAGCTCGGCGACCTCGGCCGGGTCGCCGTCGGCCGGCACCACGCGGCTGTCGGGGACCGGCTGCAGCCAGGTGACCTCGGGCAGCGGCGAGCCGAGCAGCGCCGGGTCGGCCGGCTGGGCCGGGCCCATGTCCATCGGCAGCGCCCGCCGCTGCCGGCCGTCGAGCATGTCGAAGCACACGTTGGTGGCGATCTTGTACAGCCAGGACCGCAGCGACGACCGGCCCTCGAACTTCTCGATCGACCTCCAGGCCCGGACCATGGTGTCCTGCACGGCGTCCTCGGCCTCGAACGCCGAGCCGAGCATCCGGTAGCAGTAGGCGGTCAGCTCGATGCGGTGCGCCTCGAGCCGCGCGTCCACCTCGCCGGGAGCCGGTCGACGGGACTCGACGGCCTGGTCTGCGGCCAGCTCGGTCATGGAGGGCCCCTCTCGGCGTGCCTCGGTTGCGGCTGTTTGCGGTGGTCTCCCACCGTGTCGACCACCCTAGGCCGACCCCCGGACAGCCCGCTTCTCGGTTCCTGCTCGAGCGCCTCGCCCGGCGTCCGCCCGGCGCGCGCTACCTCGTCGACGTCTCGGCGACGTGGGCGGCGCACCAGGTGGCCAGCGGGGTCACCTCGCGCCAGGTGTCGCGGACCACCTCCAGGGTCCGCGGCGGTGGCCAGCCAGTCCGGCGCGCCGAAGGCCCGGGAGACCATCAGCGACCGGAAGCGCAGCAGGTCCAGCCGCGGGTGGTCGGCCGGGAAGCCGCGCGGCCTGGTGCGCAGCTCGTCGCCCTCGACGTCGAAGCCGCTCCCCCGCAGCGAGCCGACGATGCCGGCGAGCTGCCCGCCTGGCGCCGTCGTCGTCGACGGCCGCCCGGTAGCGCGCCACCTGGCCGGAGTCGTGCGCGCGCCAGCCGCCGCCCACCAGGAGCCCGTCGGCGCTGAGCTGCAGGTACCAGCCGATGCCGGTGGTCTCGCCGACGAGGGCCGCCTGATGGGTCTTGTACGGCGTCTTGTCCTTGCTGAACCGGGTGTCGCGGTGCGGCCGGAACAGCTTCGCCGGGCCGAACTCGTCCTCGAGGGCTCGCGGTCAGGGCGAGGAACTGGTCCCGGACCTCGGTCTCCCACACCGCCTTGTGGGCCGCCCAGAACTCCCGGGTGTTGTCGGCCGCGAGTGCCTCGTACAGCTCGATGGCCTCGTCGGAGAAGCCGGTGAACGTCGCCATGGCGCGACTCTCACACGTGCGACGCCTCGGCGTCCTGCGAAGGCGGCGCGTCGCGCGACCGGGTGGCCAGGTCGGCCACGGCCAGGCCGAGCGCGACCGCGACGCATCCGACGCAGACCCACAGCCCGACCGACAGCGCGCCCGCCCAGTCCGGCCGCCCGGCGCCCAGCCGGTGGAAGAACACCGACCCCACCACGGCGATCCCCACCGCGGAGCCCACCCGCTGACCGGTCTGCAGCACACCGGCCGCCGACCCCGAGCCGCCCACCGGCACCTCGCCGAGAGTGAGGGTCACGTTGGGGGTGATGACGAGTCCGCTGCCCAGCCCCGCGACGAGCAACGGGACCGCCATGGCCCACCCGATCGACGACCCGGGGTCCCGGGCGACGAGGAGGGCGGTCGCTGCGAGGCCGACCACCACCAGCACCAGGCCGGCGGTCACCAACGGGCGGCCCACCCTGCTGACGAGGCGGCCCCCGACGGCCGCGGCCACGGCGGACCCGACCGCGAACGGCGTGACCGCCAGCCCGGCCTGCCAGGCGCTGTAGCGCTCCCCGCCCTGCAGGAACAGCGTGGTGACGAAGAAGACCGCGGTGAAGCCGGCGAAGTAGACGAACGCCAAGGAGGTGCCGAGGGAGTACGACCGGGTGCGGAACAGGTCGAGGGCGACCATCGGCTGCCGGCCCCGTCGCTCGTAGGCCCGCTCCCACCGGACGAAGACCGCGAGCACGACGGCGGCCGCCGGGAGCAGCAGCCACTTCGTGCCGCCGGACCACGACCGCTCCTCGACCACCGGCAACAGGGTGAGCAGCACGGCGGTCCCGAGCAGCACGACACCGACCGGGTCGAGGCTCTCCCGGCGCCGGGCCGCGGTCGAAGCAGGCAGCAGCCGCCAGGCCAGCGGCATGGCGGCCAGCCCGATCGGCACGTTGACGAAGAACACCCACCGCCAGCCGTGCTCCGGCCCGCCCAGCGCGATGAGGGCCCCGCCGAGCAGCGGGCCGACCGCGGTCGACACGCCGATCGACGCGCCCAGCAGGCCGAACGCCCGGCCGCGCTCGGCACCCCGGAAGAGCTCCTGGATCAGCCCGGCCTGCTGCGGGATGAGCAGCCCGCCACCCACCCCCTGCACGACCCTGGCGACCGCGAGCCAGACCGGTCCCGGCGCCAGGCCGCACAGGGCGCTGGCCCCGGTGAACATCGCCAGCCCGACGACGTACACCACTCGTCGGCCGCGCACGTCGCCGAGCCGGCCGGCGGGGACCAGCACCAGGCCGAAGGCCAGCGCGTACCCCGAGAGCACCCACTGCAGCTGGCTCGTCCGTCGCGTGCAGGGCTGCTCGCAGCGAGGGCAGCGCGACGTTGACGATGCTGATGTCCAGCAGCGTCATGAAGCCGCCGACGAGGCACACCACCAGAGCCCGCCAGCGGCGCGGGTCCGCAGCGTCGTCCGACCGGGCCGGGCCCGGATCGGGTACGCCGGTCGAGGTGTCGCGCACGAAGCACCCCTGCCCCCGTCCGCTGGCCGGCTCAAACGACTCCGTCCCCGGCTCAGCGGCACCCGCTGGTTAGGCCGCCGAGCGGGTCGGGCACGCTGCCCACATGACGACGGCAGACGCGTTCCCCGACCCGTACCAGTTCCTCGACCAGGTGCCGTCCTTCGACCTCCGCAGCGACGACGTCACCGACGGTGCCGAGCTCCCGCCGGCGCAGCGCTCGGGCGTCATGGGAGCCGGCGGCCAGGACGTCTCGCCGCAGCTGTCCTGGTCGGGTTTCCCGGACGGCACGCAGAGCTTTGCGGTCACCGTGTACGACCCGAGCGCGCCCACCGCGAGCGGGTTCTGGCACTGGGCCGTCGCCGACATCCCGGCCGACGTCACCTCGCTGCCCACCGGTGCGGGCAGCGAGGGCGGCGCCCTCCCGCAGCAGGCCGTCGTCCTGCGCAACGACGCCGGGGCTCCCGGCTACGTCGGGGCGGCTCCGCCGCCCGGCCACGGCGAGCACCGCTACTACGTCGTCGTGCACGCGGTCGACGTGCCGAGCCTGGGCCTGCCGGACGGCGCGACCCCCGCGTACCTGGGGTTCAACCTCTCGATGCACACGCTGGCTCGCGCGACCCTCGTCGGGCGGTTCGGGCAGTAGCCGAGACGCTCAGCCCGCGGTCCGGGTCGGCTCCCCGGGGGGCCGGTCCGGGTCCGGGGGCGGTCGGTGCCGCGGGCTACCCGCGTGCTCCTGCTCGGCCTTGGTTCCCCGCAGCGCGTGCTTGCGGGCGTGCTCCAGCGCAGCCGGCAGGTCGGTCGCCACGTGACCGGCACGGTCCAGCCGGTCGAGGGCGCCGACCGTCCGCAGCAGTCGCAGGTGCTCGGGCGAGGCGACCTTGAGGACCACGGCGATGCCCCGGTCGTCGAACTGCTCGACGATCTCCCCGAGGGCCCGCGCGCCGGTGGCGTCCAGCAGCACGGTGCCGCGCATCCGGAGCACGACGACCCGCACGTCGGACACCGTGGTCATCTCGGCCAGGAACCTGGAGGCCGCGCCGAAGAACAGCGGGCCGTCCAGCCGGTACACGAGCACGTGCTCGCGCAGCAGGTCGAGCTCCTCGTCGGTCGCGATCTCGGCGACGGCGCTGGTGTCCTCGACGAGCTGGGCGCTGCGGGTGACGTGCACCAGCGTCACCACGACCGCGACCACGATCCCGGCCTCCACCGCGATCACCAGGTCGAAGACCACCGTCGCGGTCGCGGTGAGCGCGAAGACCAGCGCGTCGGTGCGGGTGGAGCGCAGCACGGCCCGGACGGTGTGCCGCTCCACCATCCGGTACGCCGTCACGAGCAGCACGCCGGACAGTGCCACCAGCGGGATCTGCCCGACCGCCCCTGCGGCGACAGCCATCAGGGCGGCCAGCGCGAAGGCGTGCACCAGAGAGGCGGCGCGGGTGCGGGCGCCGGCCCGGGCGTTGACCGCCGTCCGGGCGATGGCTCCGGTCGCCGGCAGCCCGCCGAACAGGGACGACGCGACGTTGGCCAGCCCCTGCCCGACGAGCTCCCGGCCCGGGTCGTGGCGCGGCACGTCGGCCATGCCGTCAGCCACCCGAGCCGACAGCAGGCTCTCCAGCCCGGCGAGCGCGGCGACCGCGAGGGCCGCTGACAGCAGCGCAGTGGCCTCGCCCAGCGCGGGCACCGACGGCAGCGGCAGGGTCCGCGGCAGGTCGCCGATCACGGCCACGTCGGCGCCGCTGAGCACCGCCGCCGCCGTGGTGGCGACCACCGCGATCAGGCTGGCCGGCAGCGACCGGTGCAGCCGGGGCAGGAAGGCGGTCAGCACGACGGCAAGGGCCAGCAGCGCGAGGACCGCGACCTCGGGGTCCTCGACGAAGTCGACGACGGCACGGCCCGCCACCACGGCGGCGTTGGTGCCCGGCGGCGTCGGCACCCCCAGGGCCATCGGCACCTGCTGCAGGGCGATGACGACGGCGATGCCGAGCGTGAAGCCCTCGACCACCGGCCACGGGATCAGCGAGACCAGCCGCCCCAGACCCAGGACGCCGGCTGCCACGACCATCAGACCGGCGAGCAGCGCCACGGTCGGCACCGCGTCGACGCCGTACTTCGCGACGATCGGCAGGATGACCACCGTCATCGCCCCGGTCGGGCCGGACACCTGCAAGGTCGACCCGCCGAACACCGCGGCGACGGCACCCGCCACCACCGCCGTCACCAGGCCCGCCGCAGCCCCGGCGCCGGAGGCGACACCGAAGGCCAGCGCGAGCGGCAGCGCGACCACGGCCACGGTCACACCGGCGACCAGGTCGCCGGCCCAGCTGCGGCCCAGCCCGGCGTAGTCGCTGCGGCGCGGCAGCAGAGCGGTCACCCGGTTCACGGACCTCAGTGTGGTTGCTGACCTGCTCCGTCGGCCCGGGCCGAACGTCCCGCGTGGCCACCGTCAGCGACGCTCTGTCGTTCACCCGGACCCGCGGCCGCCTTCGCGCTTCGTCGTATGGCGGCAACTGCCGCACCGGCCCACCGTGGGGCCATGAGGACGACGCGACTGCTGCTGGTACTAGCCGTCTCGGTGCCGGCGTCGTGCGCCCTGGCGGCAGCACCGGCGAGCGCGGTCACGGCAAACGGCGCCCGGGCGACGGCCCACCACGCGAAGGCCGCTGACGCCAAGGCCGGCGGGGAGCCCGACGAGGCCGAGGAGTACCTCGGGCTCTCCCTCGCAAAGGTGCGGTCCTACGAGGCCTATGTCGCCCTGGAGGCGTCCCGGACCTGCTCTGCTCCGGCCACCGCAGCCCTCGTCACGGTCCAACGACCGCTCCGGCAGCCGCTCACCGAGCCGGCCGGCGCCACCGACCTGGCGCTGGCCGCAGCCGCGCTCGGCGGCGTCCTCGCGGGGGCCGGCGGGCTGGCGATCAGCCGGCAGCTGCGCCCTCGATGAGCCCGATGACGTGGCCCTCGGGGTCGAGGAACTGGCCGAGGACCAGGTTCCCCATGACGGTCTCCGGCCCGAACACGGTGGTACCGCCGAGCGACACCGCCTTGTCGAGCGCGGCAGCCACGTCGGGCACCTCGACGTAGAAGGTGACGTGCCCGCGTACCCGTCCCGTCCTTGAGGTCGGCCGCGGCACCGAGCCTCCCACTCTTGTTCGCGTCGACGTCCCAGCCGAACAGCTCCGCGTAGTACGCCTGCAGCTTCTTGCCGTCGGTGCCGATGACCTCGAAGTGCACGACCGGCTGTCCCATGACGTTCTCCTCTCCAGGCGCCGGGCGGACCGGCGCGGCTCTGCCGTGCCCCGGTGGACCGACCGTAGGCCGGGACCTCATCGGGCGGCCACCTGTGGCCGAGACGTTGGGCCGCCGGTGTGACCCGGGCACAGCCAGTCACCCCGAACGGATGAGGCCGCGGCGCGGCCTCAGGGGCGATGGTCGGGACAGAGCCGGCGGACCCGTCTGGAGGAGGCAACCGTGCGATACGAGTTCTCCTTGGCGAGCGAGCTGTCGAGCACCGGTGCGGCGGCGTTCCCGGAGCTCACGGTCCGCCCGCGGCCTGGTGGCGGCACCACCCTGTACGGCCCGGTGACCGACCGGGCCGCGCTGATGGGTCTGCTGGCGCGGTTCGAGAACCTCGGCCTGTCGATCCTGGAGATGCGACAGCTGCCGGACTGACGTGACCGGCTCCGGGACGCACCGCAGACCGAGCCGGTCGGCCGACCGGCTGCCGCTGCTGGCCGCGGTCGATCGCCGGTCCGTGCGCGCGGACGGCTAGGCGCTGCTCGCGACCAGCAGGGTGCTCATCGTCGGCCCCGAGTCGCAGATGGCCATCCTGGTCGACACGAACGGCGTGCAGGCGCTGGACCAGCTCGTCGAGCTGACGCGGCGCCGGGAGGTCACCCTGGCGCTGGCCCGGGTGTCCGGCCCGCTCGAGCAGGCGCTGCGCCGCGGCGGCGTGTGGGAGGGCATCGGCGACGAGCACGTCTACGACCGGGTCGAGGATGCCGTCCGGGCGTCGCACGACGAGCCCCCGGAGCACGATGAGCCGGCACCGCACGCTGAGCCCACGGCGGAGGATTAGCCCCCAGAGGGTGAGGACAACCGGCCGCCGGCCCTGGAAAGGTGGCTCCGACCGCTGTCCGGGACGCCCCGTTCTGCCGGTTTGCGAGCCACGGGGGTGCGCCGGTCCGATCGAGGGAGTACTCATGGCCACGCCCACGGGGGCGCGCAAGGCACGGGTGCCGCGGAAGGCGTCGGGCAGCCGCGGGTCGGTGACCGAGGGGCGGATCCGGGTGCGCCCGGGAGTGCCGGCCCCGAAGATCCAGGTCCCGCGGACGCCCGAGACGCACGTCGACCGCATCCGGCTGCACCAGCCGATCGACGACGCCCTGGTGAGTGGGCGGATCATCGTGGTCAGCGCCCCCGCCGGCTACGGCAAGACCTCGCTGCTCGCGGCCCGCGCGACCGCACTGCGGGACCGCGGCCGGCACGTCGCCTGGGTCACCTGCGACCACCACGACGCCGACCCGCAGTCGCTGTGGTCGGCCATCCTGTCGGCGCTCTCGGTGGCGGTGTCGCTGGACCCGGCCGGCCGGGAACGGGCCGACGCGCCGGACCCCTTCGAGGGCCTGTCGTCGCTGCACGGCCCGATGGAGCAGTCCTTCCTCGCCTCGTTGGGAGCGGCCCTGGACGGGCTGGCGGAGCCCGTCGTGCTCGTCCTCGACGACGCCCACGAGCTGCGCGACCCCGTCGTGCTGGCCGGCCTCGACGAGTTCCTGCGGTGGCTGCCGGACGGCGTACGGGTGCTGATCGGGTGCCGCTACGACCCGCCCGTGAGCCTCTACCGGATGCGGATGGCGGGGTCCCTGACCGAGCTGCGGGCCGCCGACCTGGCCTTCCTCGTCGACGAGACGGACCAGCTGCTGAAGTCGGCCGGCATCGCGATCTCTGCAGCGGCCCTCGAGCGGCTCCAGGTGCAGACCGAGGGCTGGCCGGCTGCCGTCCGGCTCGCAGCCCTGTCGTTGGACGGCGAGACCGACCCCGACGCCTTCGTGGACGCGTTCGCCCGCGACTCGCGCTCGGTCGCCGACTACCTGGTCAACGAGATCCTGGCCCGCCAGCCCGCCGACGTCGTGGACTTCCTGCTCGACACGAGCGTCGTCCCGGAGATCACCGTCGACCTCGCAGCCCGGCTGTCCGGGCGCGAGGACGCCGGCGCCCTGCTCGGCGACCTCGAACGGGTGAACGCACTGGTCACCCGCCTGGGGAAGCAGGGGGCGTGGTACCGCTACCACTCGCTGCTGCGGGAGTTCCTGCTCGCGGAGCTGTCCCGTCGGGACGCCTTGGCCCGTGGACTGCGGCATGGGCTCGCCGCGCGGTGGTTCGCCGCACAGGACCTGCCCGCGATGGCTCTCGACCAGGCGATCGCCTCCGCCGACGCGGATCTGGTCTGCGACCTGCTCGCCAGCTGCGGGCTCGGCCTGCTGCTCAGCGGGCAGCGGGCCATGGTGCAGCGCGCCGTCGCGATGGTGCCGGACCGGCCGGAGGCGCTGGCCGTCGACGCGCTGGCCCGGCTGGAGGCCGGCGACGTCGCCGGCGCGCGTGCGGCGCTGACGCAGCTGGACGCCGCCGATGACACCGCCGCCCGGGAACGGCTAGACCCGTTGCGCCGGGCCGCCCAGCTCTACCTGGCCCGCCTCATCGCCGACACGGCGGCGCTGGAGGACCTGCCCGCCATCCCCCACCCGGCCCGGTCGTCGCCCTACGCCCCACCCGACGTGGCGGCCGACGTGGCGATGCTCACGCTGGCCAACCGGGGCGTCCTGTACGGCATGGGCGGGCGCTACGAGGACGCCCGCACCGACCTCACGGCGGCCCTCGAGCTCGCGACCGCTGGCCGCCGGGACTACTTCGCCCTCTACTGCCTCACCTGGCTCGCCGGAGCGGCCGCCGGGCTCTCCGACCTGGCCGAGATGCGTCACCGGGCCATCGAGGCGATCGCCCTGGCCGAGGCCCGCGGCTGGTCGACCGCGCCGCGGATGGCCTACGCCTACATCTTGGCCGCCTGGGGGGCGCACCTGCGGCTGCAGCGCGCCGAGACCGCGCGATGGGCACCGATGGCGGTCTCGGTGCTCGACGCCTCGGTGGACCCCGAGGTGGAGTACGTCGCGCTCGTCGGCGAGGCGATCATCGCGGCTGACCAGCCGGACAGCAGGCGGCAGGCCATGCGCCGGCTGCAGACGCTGTGGGAGCGGTTGGAGAAGCTGCCGCACTCGGGAGCCCTCGGCGCCTACGGGTCGCTCGGCGAGCTGCACGCCTGCCTCGCGCTCGGCGAGCAGGCCCGCGCCCGTGAGGTCGTCGAGCGCACCCGCCGGCTGCTGGGTGCGGGCGGCGACGAGGCCGTGCTGCGGGGGGTGCTCCACCTCGCCCTCGACCAGACGGCGGCGGCCCGCGAGGCCGTCGCGCCGGTGCTCGCCGGCACCCTGCCCGCCTCGGTCGTGACCACCGCCGTGACCGCGCACCTGGTCGAGGCCGTCGGCGCCCACCGGCTCGGCGTCCCGGCCGCCCACGCGGCGGTCCTCGACGCGCTGGAGGCCGCGAGCGAGGCAGCGGTCATGCGGCCGTTCTACGACCTCGGCGAGCCGGTGCACGAGCTGCTCCTCGCGGCCGCCGGCCGGGCCGGGCCGCAGGAGGACTTCCTGGCCGAGCTGCTCACCGCCTGGCAGCTGGCCGACGAGGACCTCGGCGCCAGTCCGGCCAGCCTGGCGCTGCTCACCCCTCGGGAGATGCAGATCCTGCGCGACCTCCCCTCGATGCTGACCGTCGAGGACCTCTCGACCGCCCACCTGGTGAGCGTCAACACCATCAAGACGCACCTGAGCGCGATCTACCGGAAGCTCGACGTCGGCAACCGGCGCGAGGCGGTCGCCGCCGCCCGCCGCCGCGGCATGCTCTGAGCGATCGACCACTGAGCGGCCGACGCTCTGAGCGGCCGACCCGCTCAGCCGGCCGACCGGCGGCCGGCCTCGGCCGACACCACCGCCACGACCACGACCCCGGCACAGACCACGATCAGCCAGGTGAGCAGCGCGAAGGTCACCCCCACCACGCCGTAGTTGGCCGCGTTCCGCTCGATCAGCCGGGGCACCTCGATGGCACCGTAGACCGACACCGCGGCCTGCCCGATGCCGGCCACGATCGCCCCCGGGACCAGCTGCCGCCGACTGATCCGGCGGCTGAGCAGCAGGTACTGCAGCTGCCACCAGATCAGCCCGGACAGCATGAGGCGCAGCAACCAGCTCAGCTCGTCGCCCGCCGGCACGCCGCGCAGCCCGGTCGCCAGCAGCGCGAGGACGATCAGCTGGGCGACGAGCAGGCTGAAGCCGCTGAGCCCGGCGACGGTGCCGCGGACACCGGCCGACGGCAGGCCCCAGGCCGCCTCGTAGGTCCGTTGCAGCGACCGGGTCAGCGAGAGGACCGACAGCAGCAGCACCAGCACGCCGGCCAGGGTCAGGCCACCGGTCACCCCCGGCGGGCGGGAGAAGAGGGTGGCCACCGCCTGCTCGGCCGACCCGGTGAGCCCGAACCGGGTGATGAGGCGCACCGTGACGGCGTCGTCCTTGGGGCCGAGGGCTGAGATCACGATCAGCAGCGGCAGCAGCGTGGTGAAGGTCTGGCCGGCGAGCACCAGGATGCGGTCCCTGCCGTTGATCGCGCCGAACCGGAGCAGGCAGGCGACCAGGAACGAGTCGCGCATTGCTCCGGCGACTGCCGCCAGCCGTGCCCTCCCGCCGGGAGACGTCGTCCAGCCGTGCGAACCAGACCGGGCGGAACGCGACCTGGCTCGGCCGTCCGGACATCGGGTCGACGTTCGCGACCGAGTCGTCGGCGCTGGTGGTCATCGGCCGGCGGCGACGTCCTGGGTCGGCAGCCGGTCCACGCCTGACCGGCCGGACTCCGGCCCCCGCTCGAGCACCAGCAGCCGGTGGAGTCCCAGCCGCCGCAGCGCCTGCTGCAGGTCGGGCGGAGCGTTCCGGCAGACGAGCACGCCGCCGGAGCTGCGGACATGTCGGTGCAGGCCGACCAGCAGGCCGAGACCCGCGGTGTCGAAGACCTGCACGCGCTCGAGGTCGAGCTCGACGCGCAGCGTGGTGCGCAGTGCGGCCGCGACCAGGCTGCGCAGCTCCGCAGCGGACGCCGCCACCAGGGAGCGTCCGGTGTCCACGAGGACCGGCCGCTGCGCGGCTGCCGCCCTCGTCCCGCCGCCGGTCATCGTCTCGCCGCGACGTCTCAGGCGGCTGCGGGCGGCGGCTCGGCGCCGTCGGCCGCTGCTGCTGCCGGCGGTCGGGCGAACAGCTCGTGCACCAGGAGCAGCACCGCGACGACGACGACGACCTTGATCGAGAACGCTCCGGTGGGGTGCGCCTCGAGCACGTACACCAGCACGCCCACTCCGACGATCAGAGCGCGGATCGGCGTCCGGTAGGTGTAGAGGAACGCACCCACCGGGCCGGTGGTCATCCCGGTACGGCCGACGGTGCCGCGGGTCCACGCGGCGCCGCTCGGCGAGGCCGCGGCGGACGGTCGCCGGGGCACCGGTCGGCCCCGCCAGCCAGGCACCGGTGGCGACCGCGAGGGCCACCACGAGGATCGCCCGCAGGTTGAGCCGGATGAAGTTCACCAGGGCGTCGTACACCGCACCGGCCGCTGCGTGCGACTGCACGGTGGAGGGCAGGGCGTCCAGGTAGAGCGGACGCGCCACGTTGAGGATCAGTCCGAGCAGCAGCATGGATCCCGCGATCGCCAGGCCGGAGGCGAGCAGCGCCTTGCGCCGGCTGCGCGAGATCCAGACCGCGATGCCGAGCAGCAGCAGGGCGATCACCGGGAGCCAGCGGGACAGCTTCTCCAGCAGCCGGTAGGCCTGCTGGGACTTCCCCGAGCTGGTCGGACTCGATGATGGTGAACTCGGCGTTGACCGGCGGGATCTTCGCGGCGAGGCCGAACCCGCGGGCGACCAGCCGGTCCTGGGCCGCCTTGATCACGGTGGCGAGCTTGATGGAGACCTTGTTGTCCTGCACCGAGACCGAGTCGCTGCCCTTACCGCTGAGCACGGCCACCAGCCCGGCGTGCGCCTCCCGGTTGGCCTCCTCCCAGGCCGCCGCGAACTCCGGCGACTGGACGAACTGCCGGATCTTGTCGGTGACGAAGCTCTTGATGCTGTCGGCCAGCGGGGTGGACAGCGCCGCCAGGCTGTCGGTGATCCGGGTCGGCACCCCCTGGGCGGCCAGCGCGTCGGCCGCCTGCTTGGTGAGCGACGGGATCTGCAGCCGGGTGAAGATCTCGTTGCTGGCGCGCTGCACGATCGCTTCCTGCACGACCGGGTCGCTGGCCAGCGGCGCCACCGTGGCGACGTACCGGTCGGTGTTCGAGACCTCGTCGTGCGCCCAGATCGCGATCACCGACAGCGGCGCCAGGAGGGCCGCGACGAAGATGAGCAGGCCGGCCACCCACGGCCGCCACCGGCCGTGCCGGCCGTGCGCTGCCGGCGGGCTCCCCCGGATCGGCGGGCAGCCCGGGGACCTGCTGGGTGTCGTTCTCGCTGACAGGCGGAGACTCGGGAGTGCTCACGGTGCTCCTCGACGCTGGCGGGCCTTCTGCTCCGAACGATCCCAAGGCAGCCCGGGCGGGGCATCACCCGAGTCGGGCGAGCGCGGTCGGTCGCACGGCTCTCCGGTGCCGCCGGTTTCCGAGCCGGCGCGGGCCCGGGTTACCGTGCCGGGTGCGTTCCGTGCTCGTGGCCGTCATCGTTCTCTGCGTCGCCGCCGTCGGCGCCGACCGGGTGGCCGCCCATGTCGCCGCCGGGAAGGCCGAGGACCGGCTCACCGCGAGGGGCGTCTCCGACCCGCAGGTCCAGGTCGGTGGCTTCCCCTTCCTGACCCAGCTGGTCACCCGGCGCTTCGGCGAGGTCACGATGACCGGGTCGAGCGTCGAGGTCGCGGGCACCCGGGCCGACCGGGTCCGGGTCCGGGCCACCGACGTCGAGGTCCCGTCGACCGGCGAGGCCACCGCAGGCACCGTGCGAGCCACCGCCCTGATCGGGTACGACGAGGTGCTCCGGCGCACCGGGCTGGACGGCGTGGCGATGTCCCCGGCCGGCGGCGGCGACGTGCGGCTGCGTGGCGACGTCGTGGTGCTCGGCCAGAGCATCCCGGTCAGCGCGGTCGCCACGGTCCGGGCGACCGGCGACCGGTTGCGCATCGAGCCGCAGTCCTTCTCCCTCGGCGACGGCGGCGCGCTGAGCGGCTCGCTGAGCGGGCTGCTCCGCGACCGGTTCACGGTGACCTACCGGCTGCGCGACCTGCCCGCCGGCGTCGACGTGCGCCGGGTGTCCGCCCGGCCCGGCGGCTTCCGGGTCTCGCTCACCGGCACCGACGTCTCCTTCGACGCCGCGACGGTCGGCTGAGAAGCAACGCGTCGGCGGTTCCCGCGCTAGCGTGCGGCCGTGACCCCGACGCAGCTGCGCGCCTTCGCCGCCGTGGCGCGCCGCGGCTCGGTCAAGGAGGCCAGCGTCGACCTCGGGGTGTCCGACGCCGCGATCTCGCTGCACATGGCGCAGCTGCGCAAGGAGCTGGGTGACCCGCTGTTCGTCCGGACGTCGTCCGGGCTGGCCTTCACGCCCGGCGGGCTGCGGCTGGCGAGCCGCGCCACCGAGATGCTCGGCCTGCAGGACCGGACGATCCGGGAGGTGGCCCAGGCCGGCGGCGGGCGGCGCCTGCTGCGCCTCGCCGCGTCGAGCCTGTTCGCCGAGCACGCGGCGCCGGGGCTCATCGGGCTGTTCACCGGCCGGGCGGACGACCTCGACGTCGAGCTCAACGTCGCTGCGCCGGCCCAGTTCGGCACCCTCCTGCTGACCCGCGCGGTCGACATGGCGATCGGTCCGGTGCCGGCGGACGTCGAGCTGAGCCTGGCCTGCACGCCGTTCCTCAAGTACCAGCTGGTCGTCGTGGTGGGAGCCGGTCACCCGCTGGCCGGGCGGAGCCCCGCCTCGGTCGACCAGCTGCGCGAGCAGACCTGGCTGCTCGGCCCGTCCGCCGCCGCCGCGGACGGAGCCGTGCCGTCGATGCTGCGGCGGCTCAAGGTGCCGGAGAACCACCAGCGGATCTTCCAGAGCGCGTCCGCCGCGCTGGAGGAGGCCCAGCGCAGCAACGGCGTCTCGCTCGGGCTCTCCTTCGTCGTGGCCCGCGACCTGGCCGAGGGCCGCCTCGTCCGGCTGTCCGGCCCGGGCCTGCAGGCCGACGGCGTCTGGAGCGCGCTCACCCTGCCGGAGCCGGTGGCCGGTTCCGCGGTCGACGAGCTGACCCGGTTCGTCGGTACGCCGCGGGCCACCCAGGCGATGCTGCGCGGCTCCGGGGTGAACGTCGGCCACTTCCGGCCGTCGGTGCACGTCACGCTCTGGAGCTGAGCCGCCCGACCGCGCGGTGCTCAGCGGCCGACGTCGCGCCCGAGCTCGGCGACCACGGCGGCGAGCGAGCGCACGTCGTCGGCCGGCAGCAGCCGGTCGCAGTACGGCAGCGCGGCCGCCATGGTCCCGACCAGCGGCTGGAAGCCCGGCGCGCCGGCCCGGGGGTTCAGCCAGAGCACCCGGTGCGCGCGACGGCGCAGCCGGGCCATCGCGGCCGCGAGCTGCTCCGGCGGCTCGCTGTCCCAGCCGTCCGACCCGATCACGACGATGCCGCCGCGCACCGCGCTGGCGTGGTGCGAGGCCAGCAGGGCGGTCACGCTCGCGGCGATGCGGGTGCCGCCGAACCGGTCGGTGACGCGGTCGGTCGCCTGCGCCACGGCGTAGGCCGCGGACCGGTGCCGCAGCACCGGCGTCAGTCGGGTCACGCTGGTCGCGAACGCGAAACCCTCTCCCCCGGCGACCAGCGCGAGCGCGCGCATCAGGTGGAAGTACGCCGGCACCTGCGGCGCCATCGACTGGCTGACGTCGCAGAGCATGACGACCTTGCGCCGCCTCGGCACCGGCGAGACCCGCACCAGCTCGACCGGTTCCCACCCGGTGCGGCGAGCCCGGGCCATCGTCGGGCGCAGGGCGACCTGCCGCCCGTTCGGGCCCGGCGCCAGCCGCCGCGACCGGCGGGTGGGCCAGCTGCGCAGCTCGGCCGACCAGCCAGCGACCGAGCAGCTCCAGCTGCGCCTCGTCGAGCTGCTCGAAGGGCACGTCCGCGACCGCCTCGAGCGCGCTGGCCCAGCGCTGCGGCAGCTCGGTGCCGGCGTCGGTCTCGTCCGCCGCCGACACGACGGGCGGCAGGGTGGCCCACGGCAGCCCGTCAGCGGCCGCGGCCGCGGCGTCCGGCGCGGGCACCCGCACCAGCGCTCCCGCAGCACCCGGGACGGCGCCCGGCACCCGCCTGGCGTGCGGGTCCATCGTGAACCCGGACTGCACGAACACCGCGTCGAAGACCTCGTCGAACGCCGGCAGCTCGGACCGGCGCCGGACCAGCGCGACCCGCGCGGTCCAGTACAGCCGGGCCAGCGAGTCCGGCGGGGTGGCCACCAGCGCCCGGGTGAAGTCCTCGACGCCGGTCAGCCCGACGGGTACGCCGTGCTCCCGCAGCCGCACCGCGAGGGCGACCGCGAAGGCAGCCCGGTCGACACCCCGGAGCATGGTCACCCGCCGGCGTCCCCCGCGAGGGCCGGCCCGTCCAGCGAGTCGATGATGACCGTGCGGTCGTCCGGGGTCTTCGCGATCGCGCCGAGGGTCCGCAGCACGACGGGGCGAGCGAGGTCCGCGGCGCCGAGGGCGCTCAGCGCGGACACCCAGTCGATCGTCTCGGCCATCCCGGGTGCCTTGTCCAGGTCGAGCTCGCGGACCCGGCCGACGAACTGGGTGACGGAGGAGATCAGCGCGTCGTTCGCCGCGGGGACCGAGCGGCGCAGGATCTCGGCCGCGCGCTCCGGCGCGGGGAAGTCGATCCAGTGGTAGAGGCAGCGCCGGCGCAGCGCGTCGTGCAGCTCGCGGCTGCGGTTGGAGGTCAGCACCACCACCGGCCGCCGGGCCGCGACGAACGTCCCGATCTCGGGGACGGTGATCGAGGTCTCCCCCAGGAACTCGAACAGCAGCGCCTCGAACTCGTCGTCGGCGCGGTCGATCTCGTCGATGAGCAGCACCGGCGCCACCGGTCCGGCCGCGCGGACCGCCTTGAGGATCGGCCGCTCCTGCAGGAACTCCTCGGTGAACAGGTCGGCGTCGGCGAGCGTCTCGTGCCGCGACTCGGCGAGCCGGATCGCGAGCAGCTGGCGCTGGTAGTTCCACTCGTAGAGCGCCTCGCCGGCCGACAGGCCCTCGTAGCACTGCAGCCGGATCAACGGGGCGCCCAGGGCGACGGCCAACGACTTCGCCGCCGCCGTCTTGCCGACGCCCGGCTCACCCTCCAGCAGCAGCGGCTGCTCCAGGGTGAGCGCCAGGAACAGCGCGGTGGCCATGCCGTCGTCGACGAGGTAGTCGATCGCGTCCAGCCGCCGGCGTACGTCGTCGGCGTCGCGCATCGGCTCGGCCAACCTCTACCCCACCGGCTCGGACACGGCCCCGGGGTGGGCGGCGGCGTAGCTGTCGCGGCAGCCGGTGGCGCAGAACCAGTGGTCGCCGTCGGCGTCCCGCAGGTGCGGCGTGTCGGGGCCGACCACGACGGTCATCCCGCAGACGGGGTCGACGACCTGCACCGGGGCGTCGACGGGCGGCCCGGCCGGCGCCGCGGTGACGCCCTCCAGCCGCACCGCACGCACCAGCTCGGCGAGGATCGACAGGGCGATCTCCTCGGCGGTCCGGGCACCGATGTCCAGGCCGACCGGCGTACGGACCCTCGCCCGCTCCGCGTCGGTCAGCCCCATCGAGTCGAGGACCGCAGCGCCCCGGCGCGGGCTCGCGACCAGGCCCACGAACGGCACGCCGGCGTCCAGGGCGGCGCGGATCGACTCCGGCTCGCCGTGGCCGTGGGTGGCGACGACGACGGCGGTGGCACCGGCCGGCACCTGACCCGGCCCGTCCCGCTCGGCGACGAAGCCCAGGCCGCCGGCCATCGACAGCAGTGCGTCGGTGATGGGCGTGCTGCCGACGACGGCCACGACGGGTGACGGCAACGAGGGCTCCAGGAAGATCTCGAGGGCGCCCCCGGACAGGCACGGGTTGACCACGACACGGGCGCTCGGCGACTCCGGGAAGGTCGCCGCGCCGTCGGGCAGCACCCGCAGCAGCAGGGCCCGGCCGTCGGCGAGGGTGTCGAGGGCCGCGGTGCGCACCGACTCCTCGGCGCACTGGCCGCCGACGAAGCCCTCGATGCGACCGTCCGCCGAGGATGACCGCGTCGTCGCCAGGACGTGCCGACGACGGCTCCTGCGAGCGGACGACGGTGGCATGCACGAACGGCACGCGGGCCGACGTCAGCTCGGCGACCCGCGCAGCCATCCGGTGCGTCATCCGACCTCCTGGTGGGACAGCATCGCTCAGACCGAGGGCGTGGGGCGTCCCTGCATGGCATCCCACACCCGCGACGGCGTGAGTGGCATGTCAGCGTGCCGCAGGCCGAACGGCTTGAGCGCATCGACAACCGCGTTGACGATCGCCGGCGGCGAGCCGACGGTCGCCGACTCCCCGACCCCCTTGGCGCCGATCGGGTGGTGCGGCGACGGCGTGACCGTGAAGCCGGTCTCCCAGTCGGGCACCTCGAGCGCCGTCGGGATCAGGTAGTCCATCAGCGAGCCGCCGAGGCAGTTGCCGTCCTCGTCGAAGGCGATCATCTCCATCAGCGCCATGCCGACGCCGTCGGTGAGGCCGCCGTGCACCTGACCCTCGATGATCATCGGGTTGATGCGGGTGCCGCAGTCGTCGACCGCGATGAAGCGGCGCACCTTGACCACCGCCGTCCCGGGGTCGACGTCGACGACACAGATGTAGGCGCCGTTGGGGTAGGTGAGGTTCGACGGGTTGTAGCAGATCTGAGCCTCCAGACCGCCCTCGAGGCCCTCCGGCAGGTCACCGGCGCCGTGCGCGCGCATCGCGATGTCCTGGATGGTGACCGACTTCGTCGGGTCGCCCTTGACCTGGAAGGCGCCCTTCTGCCACTCCAGGTCGGCCACCGACACCTCGAGCATGCCGGAGGCGATGATGCGTGCCTTGTCGCGCACCTTGCGGGCGACCAGCGCCGCCGCGGCACCGGAGACCGGCGTCGACCGGCTGCCGTAGGTGCCGAGGCCGAACGGCGTCTGGTCGGTGTCGCCGTTGACGACCTGGATGTCGGCCGGCGGGATGCCGATCTCCTCGGCGACGATCTGGGCGAACGTCGTCTCGTGGCCCTGACCTTGGCTCATGCAGGAGACGCGCACGACGGCCTTGCCGGTCGGGTGCACCCGCAGCTCGCAGCCGTCGGCCATGCCGAGACCGAGGATGTCCATGTCCTTGCGCGGGCCGGCGCCGACCGCCTCGGTGAAGAACGCGACACCGATGCCCATCAGCTCGCCGCGCTCGCGCTTGTCGGCCTGCTCACGACGCAGCTCGTCGTAGCCCGCGATCTCCATCGCCTTGCGCAGCGTGGGCTCGTAGTTGCCGGAGTCGTAGACCCAGCCGGTCTTGGACGTGTACGGGAACTGCTCGGGCCGCAGCAGGTTCTTCAGCCGCAGCTCGGCAGGGTCCATCTTCAGCTCGTCGGCGAGGCAGTCGACGATCCGCTCGACCAGGTAGACGGCCTCGGTGATGCGGAACGAGCAGGCATAGGCGACACCACCCGGCGCCTTGTTGGTGTAGACCGCCGTCATCTTGGCGAAGGCCGCCTCGATGTCGTAGCTGCCGGTGAAGACGCCGAAGAATCCGGCGGGGTACTTCACTGGTGCGGCGGTGCCGTTGAACGCACCGTGGTCGGCGAGCACGTTGGTGCGGATCGCGAGGATCTTGCCCTCCTTGGTCGCCGCGATCTCGCCGCGCATGATGTAGTCGCGGGCGAAGCCGGTGCTGGTGAGGTTCTCGGAGCGGTCCTCCACCCACTTCACCGGCTTGCCGGTCACGATCGAGGCGACGATGGCGCAGACGTAGCCGGGGTAGATCGGCACCTTGTTGCCGAACCCGCCGCCGATGTCCGGGGCGATGACCCGGATCTTGTGCTCGGGCAGGCCCGCGACGATCGCGTAGAGCGTCCGGTGGGCGTGCGGCGCCTGGGTCGTCGACCAGAGGGTGAGCTTGCCGTCGATGCGGTCGTAGTCGGCGACCGCGCCGCAGGTCTCCATCGGAGCGGGATGCACGCGTGGGTAGACGATGTCCTGGGTCACCACGACGTCGGCCTTGGCGAACGCCGCCTCGGTCGCGGCCTCGTCACCGGTCTGCCAGTCGAAGCAGTGGTTGTCGGTCTTGCCGTCGAGGTCGTCCCGGATGACCGGTGCGGCCGGCTCGAGCGCGCGGCGGGAGTCGATGACGGGCTCGAGGATCTCGTAGTCGACGTCGATCAGCTCGAGGGCGTCCCGCGCGGCGTACCGGTCGGTGGCGACGACGAAGGCGACCTCCTGCCCCTGGAAGCGGACCTTGTCGGTGGCCAGGACGGCTTGCACGTCGTTGGACAGCGTGGGCATCCAGGCCAGCCCCTGCGCCGCGAGCGCCTCGCCGGTGACGACCGCCTTGACCTTGGGGTGCGCCTCGGCGGCGCTGGCGTCGATGCGGACGATCCGCGCGTGGGCCACCGGGGAGCGCAGGATCGCGAGGTGCAGCATGCCGGGCAGCTGGACGTCGTCGACGTAGCGGCCCTTGCCGCGCAGGAAGCGCGGGTCCTCCTTGCGCAGCATCCGGCCGTGGCCGACGGGGGTCTGGTCGTTGTCGTCGTACACCCGTCCCGGGCGGTCCTCGACGGCGGTCATGACGCGCTCCCTGCTCCGACGGACTCAGGGGTCTCGCTGCCGCCCGACGGGTCGGCGACCTCGCCGACCTCGGCCGCGGCGTCCGGCCCGGCGGCCGTGCCGGCGGCCTGCGCCCGCGCGGCGGCCTCGTGGTCGGCCGCCCAGTGGATCGAGCGGACGATGGTGGCGTAGCCGGTGCAGCGGCAGATCTGGCCGGAGATGGCCTCGCGGATCTCGCCGTCGGTGGGCTCCGGGTTGCGGTCGAGCAGGGCCCGGGCGGTCATCATCATGCCGGGGGTGCAGAACCCGCACTGCAGGCCGTGGCACGCCATGAAGCCCTGCTGCACGGGGTCGAGCACGTTGTCCTGCTCCAGGCCCTCGACCGTGCGGATCTCGTGCCCGCCGGCCATCGCGGCCAGCACCGTGCACGACTTCACCGGCTCGCCGTCCATCCACACCACGCAGGTCCCGCAGTTGCTCGTGTCGCAGCCCCAGTGGGTGCCGGTCAGGCCGAGGTGGTCGCGCAGGTAGTGGACGAGCAGCAGCCTGCCCTCGATCTCGCCGCTGACCTCGTCGCCGTTGACGTTCATCGACACCTGCATGCTCAGCGCTCCTCGTTGGTGATGCGGGCGACGGCCCGGCGCAGCGACCGTCGGGTCAGCTCGGCGGCCAGGTGCCGCTTGTACTCCTCGGTGCCGCGGGTGTCCGTGACGGGTGAGCAGCTCTCCGCGGCGATGGCCCCGGCGGTCGCGAACAGCTCCTCGGACGGCGCCTTGCCGCGCAGCGCCTCGGAGATCGCGGGGATGCCGGTGGTGTTCGGTCCCACCGCCGCAAGCCCCACCCGGGCGTCGGCGATGGCGTCACCGTCCATCCAGACGGCCGCGCCCGCGGACACCACGGCCCAGTCGCCGGCCCGGCGTTCCACCTTCTCGTAGGCGCTGGACCCGCCGGGTCGCAGCGGGATGCGCACCTCCAGCAGCATCTCGCCGTCCTCGACGGCCGTCTCGTACGGCCCGCGGTAGAAGTCCTCCATGCTCACCACCCGCTCCCCGGACGCGCCGCGGATGACGCAGCTGGCCGCGAGCGTGGTGCAGACGGCGGACAGGTCCTCGGACGGGTCGGCCTGGCAGAGCGAGCCGCCCAGGGTGCCGCGGTTGCGCACGACCGGGTCGGCGATGACCCGCTCGGCGTCCCGGAAGATCGGGAAGGCGCTGGCGAGCTCGTCGGAGTCCAACAGCTCGCGATGCCGGGCCATCGCCCCGATCCGGATCTGGGCCGGCTCGACCGCGATGTAGCCGAGCTCGCCGTGCAGGTCGTTGATGTCGATGAGGTACTCGAGGTTGGCCAGCCGCAGCTTCATCATCGGCAGCAGGCTGTGGCCGCCGGCCACCAGCCGGGAGCTGCTGCCGAGCCGCTCCATCAGCCCGATGGCGTGGTCCACGCTGGTGGCGCGCTCGTACTCGAAGGGGGCCGGGACCTGCATACGTCCGCTCCTCGCTGCTCAGCCCCCCGCCGATGCTCGGCGCAGTATCCGCCCGGTTCGGCCCGCGGTGTCAACGCCAAGTTAAGGGAACGCTTAGGTCAAGCCCGGGTCGGCTAAGCCTTCGCTTAGGTGACCGTTGACAGCCGGTGCGGGCGGGCGGATGCTGCCCAACCGTGACCGGACCGGTGTGGCTCAGCTGGCCGTTGGCGGCCCTGATGGCCGGGTCCGCGCTCTACCACGTCGCCCGTCTGGTGACGGCCCGGCACCTCGGCGTCCCCCGGCGGTACGACGGCGACGCGACCCACCTGGTGATGTCCCTGGCGATGGCCGCGATGCTGGTGGTGCCGCTGAGCGCCGGTTCGGCGGCCGCCGGCTTCGCCGTGCTCCTCGTGCCGGCGGCCTGGTTCGCACGCGGCACCCTGCACGCCCTGGTCCAGGCCCGTTCCATCGGCCAGCCGGCCCGCCAGCTCGCCATGGGCGCGGCCATGCTGTTCATGCTCGGTGTCTCCGCCGGCCCGGCCAGCGCCGCCACCGGCAGCGGCCCGCACGCAGGCATGGCCGGCATGCACGGGATGGCCGGCCTGCCCGGCAGCGCAGCGGGCGGGGGGCTGCTCGGCGGCGTCACCTGGTCGGTGGGCTCGACGGCCGTCGGGCTGCTCGTCGTGCTCGCCCTTGTCGCGGCGGTCCAGGCCAGGGAGCTGCAGGTGGCCGTGGCCGGTCGGCCGGCCGGTCTCGACCGGGCGCCAGGGCACTCGGCCCAGCTGCTGCTGGCCCGCGGGCCGGGACTTGCCTGCCAGCTGGCGATGAGCGTCGCGATGGCCTACATGCTCGCCCTCATGCTCGGCTAGCACCTGGTCCGGCCGTCGAGGCGCTCGCCGTCGAGCGGCTGCCGTCGAGTGGCCAGGTATGCACCGGCGCCCCGGTGTCGGCGTTGTCGACGTACCGAGCCAGCATCTCGCGCAGGGCCGACTCGCGTGACCTGCCCCGTTCCTCCAGCCACTCGACGGTGCTGCTCTGCCAGCGCGACCCGGTCCGTTGCAGTGCCACCCGTCGTTCGACGACACCGAGGTAGCGGTCGCGGTCCCGCGGGGCGACGTCCCACGCGTCCAGCCCGGCGGCGGCCAACGGGAGCAACGTGTCCAGCACCAGGCGAGCGCCGTCGCGGGCCTCCGGCCGCCCGGCGCGCCCTGGCCAGTGCAGCCGAGCTGCCAGCCCGACGCGGGCGGCGCTGCGCAGGTCCACGGGGACGAGGTCGAAGGGCATCAGGTCGGACACCGGCCGCCGGAGGTCGGCCACGCCGCGGACCAGCCCGAGGAAGAAGGCGGCGTTGGCCGCCATGTCGGTGGCCGTGGGACCGCTCGGCAGCACCCGGTTCTCGATGCGCAGGTGCGGGTGGGCGTGCTGCACGTCGTACACCGGCCGGTTCCAACGCCAGACCGTGCCGTTGTGCATCCGCAGGTCGTGCAACGACGGCACGTCCCCTGCGGCCAGCTCGTCCAACGGGTCGTTGCTCGCGAGCACCGGGAGGAGCGGCGCGAACCGGCGGACGTTCTCCGCGAGGAGGTCGACCGCCGACGACACCCAGGCGTCGCCGACCCACACCCGCGGTGGCTCGCCGGCTGCGGCGGCACCCGCCGGGCGCACGTCGAGGGACTGCTCGACGAGAGCGATGCGGGTCTCGGACCAGAGCCGCTTCCCGAGCAGGTACGGCGAGTTGCCGCCCACCGCGACCTGCGCGGGCAGCACCGCCTGAGCCGCGTTGTAGTAGCGGGCGAACTCCTCGGGCTGCACCCGCAGGTGCACCTGCAGGCTCGTCGCGGCGGACTGCACCGCGATGCTGTCGGTGGTGGTGCGCAGCCGCTCCCGACCCGTGATGTCGAGCTGGATGAGGCGCCGTCGGGCAGCAGCCATCTCGTCGTCCAGCATGGGGTAGCGGGGGTCGGACGAGAGGTGGCTGGCGGTCAGGTCCTCGGCATGCAGCGTGGGCAAGGTCCCGATCGAGACGGCGCGGGCACCCCAGGCCTGCGCCAGCGAGCTGACCGAGCGCAGCGCTGCCGACAGCTCGTCGTCGAGCTCGCGCAGCACGTGGCCCCGCACCGGTCGCGGAGCCAGGTTCAGCTCGACGGTGAACTGGGAGAGCTCGCTGACGACGTCCCGGCGGTCCATGGCGGCGAGCACCGGGTCGTTGACCTGCCGCGCCCGGCCGCGCGGGTCGCAGAGCGCGAGCTCGACCTCGAAGCCGCAGGTGTCGGCGACGGTGTCGAACATCCCGTCGGTCACCATCCGGCCGAGCGCCTCGACGCTGCGGTCGAGCCGGTGCCGGATGGCAGCCGGGTCCACCCGCGCACCGGCGGGCAGCCGCACGGACTCACCCATGGTGACTCCTCACGTGCTCCACGCTGCGCCTCTGCCGAAGGACCCGAACAGGGCCTTCGGTCCCGATCACGGACGATGCGCCGGGCAGGACCTTGGACTCTGCGGCCTCGGATGGCGACCGCCTAGCGTCCGAGGTGCAGTCACAGGAGGTTCGGACATGCCCGGCACCGGAAGAAGGCCAGCAGACGTCACCCTTCCCACCGTACGAGTGACCGGTCGAGGCGACATCCCCGCCTCAGCCAAGGAGTACGCCGTCCGGAAGATCAGCGGCGTCCCGTCGTTCACCCGGGAGCCGGTGCTCGCACTGCACGTCGTGCTTGCGCTGGCCGCTGACCCCGCGCGGCGGTTGCGCGCCTCGGCCGAGGCGTCGCTCGACCTGAACGGACGTCCCATGCACGTCCAGGTCGAGGCCGAGCACCTGACCGAGGCCATCGACCTGCTCGTGGACCGGCTGCGCCGCCGGCTCGTCGACAGCGAGGACCGGCACCGGTCCCGCCGCCGTGACCCCGGTCCGGACCCGCAGGACGGCTGACCGAGCACGAGGCCGCAAGCGAGCACCCGTCCTCCAGCGGTCTTGCCCTCGGCCGCGCTGAGACATCTCGGCTCGCACGGCGTCCGGGCCGGGGTCGGCGACCACGACCTTCGTACCCGCCGCATCCTGATGCAGGAACGCCCGGTGCACCCGGACGGCGAGCACGGCCGTGGCAGTCGCGTTCAGCGGACCGCCGGCCGGCAGCTCCGGGTGGTCCGCCAGGAACCGCGCGGCGGCGCGCACGGCGTCATGCTCGGTGCGATCCATCGCGGTGCGATAGCTGAACTGCCAACGTCCAGCCTGGTCTGCCACCGCTGCCTGGTCCGGGTCGTCGACGTCGACTCCGGCGGCCGGGAACACCCGGCAGTCGTAGGTGCGACAGGTCCGGGGCCGGTGCTCGTAGACGGAGCACGCGTTGTCGACGAGCATCGGGCAGTGCCCCCGCGCGTCGTAGCCGAGCAGCAGGTGACCGGCCGGCAGCCCGGGGGCCGGGAACAGCAGCTGCTGCGGGATGTGCGCGAGGGTGTCGGCCTCGTCGGGTGCGATGTGCACGAACTGCGACGACCGGCAGCACGCGGTGCATCCACCGCACGGCACGGCCGACTCGCTCGTCGCCGCGGACCGCTCGCTGGATCTCGCCCAGCCAGGTGGAGAAGTCGCCGGCCGGCAGGTTGCTCGCCACGGCTGGGAGTACACCACGACGTGGTGCACCCGGGTTGGGCTCCGACCTGGCGGTGCGACATGAGCCGTCGTACGACCGGCGGGTACGCCGCAGTCGCTGCCGCCGACGCCCTCCTGGCGGCGACCGGTCGGCACCGGGCCCGGCGGGTCACCAAGCCGCTGCTCATGCCGACCTTGATGGTCGGCCGGGACGCGCCGACCCAGCGGGCACTCGGCTTCGGTTGGCTGGGCGACCTCTGCCTGCTCGGCACCGGTGACGCAGCCTTCACGGCCGGGCTCGGGTCGTTCCTGGCCGGCCACCTGGCGTGGGTCGTGGCACTCCGCGGCCGCCACCGGGGTGGCCTGCTCCGGGCCAGACCCGCGCTGGCGGCGCCCTACGTCGTCGTGTTCGTCGCCCTGAACGCCTACCTGTGGCGGCGGACCGGCAAGGACCGGCTGCCGGTGGTCGGCTACTCCGCAGCGCTGCTCGCGACCGCGCTCACCGCGGTGGACTCGGGGTCGACCTCGGTGGCGGCCGGCGGGACGCTGTTCCTCGTCTCCGACTCGTTGCTGGCCATGGAACGGTTCGGCGGCCTGCACCTGCCGGCGCACGAAGGTCTCGTGATGGCGACCTACGCCGGCGGGCAGGCGCTGCTCGCGGGTGTCGGGATCAGGACGGCGGCGGGTGCATCGGCAGCCGCACCCGGAACACCGTCTCGCCCGGGCGTGGGTCGATGGCGATCTCACCGCCGTGCCGATCGATGATGCGACGCGAGATGTCCAGGCCGAGGCCGGTGCCCTTGCCGACACCCTTGGTGGTGAAGAAGGGCTCGAAGGCGTGGTCGAGCGCCTGGTGGGACAGGCCGCTGCCGGTGTCCCCGACCTCCACCACCACGTGCTTCCCGTCAGCGCTGGTCGACACCCGCAGCGTGCCGTCGCCTGCCATCGCGTCGATGGCGTTGTCGATCAGGTTCGTCCAGACCTGGTTGAGCTCGCCGGCGATCGCCTCGATGCGCGGCACGTCGGCGCCGTAGTCGCGCACCACCGTCACGCCGTCGCCGATCCGGTGCGCCAGCATCACGAGCGTGCTCTCCAGACCCTCGGCGACGTCGGTGAGCTGCATCGCGGCGCGGTCGAGCTGGGAGTAGGACTTCACCGCCGCCACCAGCTCGGAGATGCGACGGGTCGACTCCTTCACCTCGCCCAGCAGGCTGCGTGCCGAGTAGGTGCTGGCGACCCACTCGAGCCCGGCCCCCAGCCCGTCGCCGTCGAGCACCTCGGCGACCCGCTCGCACCACGCGACGTCGACACCTGCGGACGCGAGCGCGGGCGCGACCAGCCAGTCCCGGTCGACCCCGCGCCGGACGAGCCAGGTCGACAGCGCGTCCTCCCGGTCGGCCACCACCATCGGGTCCGCGGGCCCGGGCGTCTGCTCGACCTCGCGACGCAGCGCGTCGAGGGCGACGAACTGGGCTGCCGAGATCGAGCCCTCGGCGAGCCGCCCGAGGGACGCGAGCAACGTCTCGCAGGCATCGCCCAGCGCGTCCACCGCGCGCGCCGCAGCCGCCGCCGGGTTGTTGATCTCGTGGGCGAGACCGGCCGCCAGCGTGCCGAGGGCGACCAGCGCCTCCTTCTGCCGCGACACCGACTCGATGTTGCGGGCGGTGAGGAACAGGCCCTCGATCAGGTGCGCCCCGAACGGGAACCAGTAGCCCGACCAGGCACGCAGCGCGGACGCCGGGACGCGCAGCACCCGGCCGGCCGACGACGCCCGGCCGGTCGCCAGGTAGACACCGTGGTCGTCCCAGGCGCGGAACCCGCCCGCCCACCGGCCCGGTGCGTCCATGGCGCCGAGCACCGACTCGGACCGCCCCACGTGCCGCACCAGGTCGATGCTGCCCGCCAGCAGGACCCACCAGTAGTCGGCCGGCTCGCCCTCGACGAAGAGCTCCTGGCCGGGCTGGAACTCGACCTCGGTGCCCCAGGCGAGCAGCTCCGCCAGCTCCTTGTCACCGAGCCCGGCGAACAGCTCGAGCGGGCGCAGCTCGTCGAGGGTCGTCACATCGTGGCCAGGTAGCGGTGCACCAGGTAGACGGACATGGCGCCTTCGCCCACGGCCGACGCCACCCGCTTCATCGAGTCCAGCCGCACGTCGCCGGCCGCGAAGACCCCCGGGACGCTGGTCTCCAGCGCGTACGGCGGCCGGCTCAGCGGCCACGACTCGGCGTACCAGGGGGCCAGCAGGTCCTGGCCGGTGACGACGAAGCCCTTGTCGTCGCGGACCACCTCGGACCCGAGCCAGTCGGTGCGTGGTGACGCACCGATGAACACGAACAGCCAGCTCGTCACCACCTCCTCCTCGGTACCGGTGTCGCGGTCGGCCACCGTGAGCCGCTCCAGGTGGCCGTCGCCGCGCGCCGCCTGCACCTCGCTGCGCAGCCGCACCTCGACGTTCTGCGCCGCCTGGATGCGGTCGACGAGGTAGAGCGACATGGTGTCCTCGAGCGAGCCGCCGCGCACGATGAGCACCACGCGTTTCGCGTAGCGGGCCAGGTTCAGTGCCGCCTGCCCGGCCGAGTTCGCGGCGCCCACGACGTACACGTCGTCGCCCTCGCACTGGATCGCCTCACTGGCGGTCGCCCCGTAGTACAGGCCGCGGCCCGAGAACTCCTCGAGCCCGGGCACCCCGAGCCGCCGGTAGGACACGCCGGTGGCGACGAGCAGGGCACGCGCCTCCAGCGCCTCCCCGTCGCCGAAGCGCACCGCCCGCACCGGTCCCCGGCTCTCGAACGCCACGACGTCGCGCGCCAGCACCATCTCCGCGCCGAACCGGGCGGCCTGGGCGACCGCCCGGTGCGTGAGGTCGGCCCCCGACAGCCCCTTCGGGAACCCGAGGTAGTTCTCGATGGACGCGCTCTGGCCGGCTTGACCGCCCGGCGCCTCCCGCTCCACCACGACGGTGCGCAGCCCCTCGGACGCCGCGTAGACCGCGGCCGCCAGGCCGGCCGGACCGCCGCCCACGATGCACAGGTCGTACAGCGGCTGCTGGGCGTGGGTCCGCAGGCCGAGGGCACCTGCCAGGTCGAGGGTCGACGGCGACCGGAGCGGCTCCCCGTCAGGGACGAGCACGAGGGGCAGGTCGTCGAGCTCGGCGTGCGCGAGCTGCTGGAGCTGACGCGCCTCCTCGTCGCGCTCGATGTCGAGCCAGCGGTACGGCACGTGGTTGCGCGCGAGGAAGGTCTTGACCTCGTGGCTGCGTTCCGACCAGCGGTGCCCGACCACCCGGACGTCCGAGCTGTCGGCCGGGTGCGCCCGCTGCCAGTCGCCGAGCAGGTCGTCGATGACGGGGTAGAGCCGGTCGTCGGGTGGGTCCCACGGCTTGAGCAGGTAGTAGTCGAGGCCGATGTCGTTGATCGCCCGGATCGCGACGTCGGTGTCGGCGTACGCCGTGAGGAGCAGGAACTTGGCATCGGGCAGGTTGCTGCGCGCCTGCGCGAGCATCTCGATGCCCGTCATGTCCGGCATCCGCTGGTCGGTGGCGACCAGCGCCACCGGCTGGTTGCGCAGGGCCAGCTCGGCCAGCACCGCGAGCCCGTCGGCGCCGGATGCGGCCCGGACGATGCGGTAGTCCGCGCCGTACCTGCTCCGCAGGTCACGGGTGATCGCCTGCGAGACCATCGGGTCGTCGTCGACCGTCAGGATCGTCGGTTTCGTCATGTTTGTCGGCCTTCGAGCGACCACCCGACGGTCACCGTGCCGTGGTGTGGAGCGGATCTGCGGTGGCTTCGGGCCGCAGCGTAACCCGCTGACGGCCGCCCACGTGGTCAGTTCACGCCCGCCGCACGAGCGTTGCCGGTCAGTCCGCCTCGGCGCTGCCGGAGACCCGCAGCTTGCGCCGGGCCCGCTCGTAGAAGGTGGTCCGACCGAGGCGCACCACCCGCCCGGACGTCGGGTGGACCCGGAAGGTCAGCTCGTCCCCGGCGCGCACCCGGGCCACGACGTTCCCGTCCACCTCGACCGCCAGCGTCCCGCTGTGCTCGAGGACCCGCAGGCGCAGCTGCTCGTCCTCGTGCAGCATCAACGCCCGGTTGAACGTCGAGTGCGGAGCCGCGGGGACCACGAGCAGGCCTTGCACGATCGGCGACACGATCGGACCACCGGCCGAGTAGGCGTAGGCGGTCGACCCCGTCGCCGTCGCCACCACGACGGCGTCCGCCGAGTAGCGGACGAACGGCTCCCCGTCGACGACGACCTCGACGGCCGCCACGCCGTCCCCGGGCACCCGCACCAGGGCGATGTCGTTGTAGGCCACCGCCGCCCCGCCGAGCCGGTCGCACGTGACGCTGGACCGGGGCTCCAGGGTGAAGGCGTGCGCGTCGATGTCGGACAGCGCGCCCGGGAGGTCGTCGAGGTCGACCTCGGCGAGGAAGCCGAGCCGGCCGTTGTTGACGCCGAGCACCGGTGTGCCGGCGGCGTGCGCCAGCCGCAGCGTCCGCAGCATCGTCCCGTCGCCGCCGAGCGAGACGAGCAGGGACGACTTCACCGCGAGCTCGTGGTCGCGGACCGGGACGGCCGCGCAGTCGAGGCGGCCCACCTCCTGCTCGAGGCCGTAGACCGGCAGCCGCTGCCCGGTGGCCCAGTCCATCAAGGTCGTGATGGCCCGCTGGGGAGCACGCGACGGGTGCAGCACCACGCCGACGCTGCTCAGCATTCCCATGCCGGGAAACCGTAGCTGCCGGGCGAGGCAGAATGGGCACCATGACACGACGCTCCCGACGACGCAGCATGCGACAGGGCGGCGCCACCCTGGCCGCCGCGGCGGCGAGCGCCCCGCGCGGACACAGCTGGCCGGCCCGGCTGCGCGCGCTGCCCGCGATGTTCGGCGCGGTGCTCTCCGGGCGGTGGCAGGGCGTCGGCAAGCTGCAGCTGACGGGGTACGTCGCGGCGCTGGTGTACGTCGTGTCGCCGGTCGACGTCATCCCGGAGCTGATCCTCGGGCCCTTCGGGCTCGCCGACGACCTCGCGGTGGCGGCTCTGGCCGTCACCGGCCTGGTCCGGAGCGTGGACGCCTGGCTCACCGCGACCGAGGCCGACGCTGCCCTGGCGGGCCGCCCGCGGACCATCCCGGGCGAGGTCGTCGACCCGGAGCGCTGACCCGGACCTACCGACCGGTCAGTCGCCGGTCGAGCCGGGCCGGGCGTGCCGGCCCCGTGGGCCGCCGCCGACGTCCTGGCCCGGCGGCCGGAGGTCGAGCACCGACGACGCCCCGGCCGGCGCGAGCGGGCCGTCCTCGTAGAGCACGTCGAGCACCGCGCCCATGGCGGCCACCCATCGGTGGCGCGCCGGCTGCGGCCACGGCGAGCCGTCCGGCGGCACCATCGCCATCAGCTCCGCCAAGAGGTTGTGCATGAAACGATTCTGGGGCAATCGCCCGCCAAGTCCGTGCATTTCGGTGCGTGCCGAGGCACGTGGCGCGGGTGGCGGACCGAGTCGGGCCACGGCAGCGGGCTGCCCATCACAACGGGCCATTGAGTGCCCGCCCGACCGGCCCTAGCGTGACGGCCGAGGACGCCGAACCCCAAGGAGGCCGCACGATGTCGAAGTACCTGATCGCCGCCAACTACACGCTCAAGGGTCTCGAAGGCGTGCGCGCCAAGGGTGCCGCCTCGCGGGTGGACGCCATCCGGACCATGGTCGAGGGGATGGGTGGCTCGCTGGAGTCGTTCCACTTCGCGTTCGGTGACACCGACGTCTTCGTGCTCGCGGAGATGCCCGACGACAAGGCGGCCGCGGCGGTGGCCTTCGCCGTCAGCTCCGCCGGCGGGGCGACGACCCGCACCACGAAGCTGCTCACCCCCGAGGAGGTGGACGCCGCCCTCGCGCTGGGCGTCGACTACCGACCGCCGGGCGCCTGACCGCGCCGCGCCGCAGGCGTCATCGTCCGGCGAGCTGCTGACCTCCTGACCGGTGCACCGCCCGCACCGGCACGCGCGGAGCCCCGGACCCTCAGGTTGAGGGTCCAAGGCCCCGCACGACCCCCCGGTCATCGAGACGACGGTGTCAGGGCTGGATGTTCTGGTTGAGGTGGAACAGGTTCTCCGGGTCGTAGCGCCGCTTGACCTCCTGCAGCCTGGCGAAGTTGGCGCCGTAGTTGGCGGCGACCTTCGCCTGGTCGTCGGCGGAGGCGAAGTTGACGTAGCCGCCGTCCTGCGAGTGAGGGGCGATCGCCGCGTAGTAGTCCTGGACCCAGCGGGTGTTCGCCTCGTTGTCGGCCGGGTCCGGCCACATCCCGGCGATGACGGTCGCGTAGGTCGCGTCGCGGTGCCCGAACGCCGTGGCGTCCGCAGCGACGTCGTGGCTGGCCCCGTTGATCGGGTAGATGTGCACCGTCGAGTTCACGACCGGGACCTTCGGGCCGTGCTCCATGTGGGCCCGGATCGCGTCCTCGGTCAGCTCCCCCACGAAGGCGGCCTTCCAGTAGTGCTGGAGCCCGCGCGGGACCAGGGCGTCGAAGGCGCCGTTGAGAGCTGCGTACGGCATCGGCCCGACGTGCTCCGCGACGGGCGTGGCGACGTCCCGGAAGCCCTGCAGGATCTTCTCCCCGTCGTTGGTGGAGCCGGTCCAGCAGGACACCAGCGCGACGAACGGCTCCCCGACGCGGTCCTCCGGCACGAACGGCAGCGGCGGTGCGATCTGGAACGCCGGGAAGCCGCCGTACTCGCGGGGAGCGGTCTTGATGAACTCGTTGAAGTAGGCCAGCAGCGCGGGCCCGTCGGACAGCTCGAAGAACATCGGGCCGCCGTAGATCTCGGCCACCGGGTGCACCCGGAACGTGAACTCGGTGACGACGCCGAAGTTGCCACCGCCGCCGCGCAGCGCCCAGTACAGGTCGGGGTGCTCGGTCTCGCTGGCCGTCACGGTCTGGCCGTCCGCCGTCACGACCTCGGCCGAGAGCAGGTTGTCGCAGGACAGTCCGTAGCCGCGGGTGAGGTAGCCGATGCCGCCGCCGAGGGTGAGCCCGCCCACGCCGGTCGTGGAGACGACGCCACCCGTCGTGGCCAGCCCGTGCTCGGCGGTCGCCTCGTTGAAGCCGGCCCAGGTCACGCCGCCGCCGGCGCGCGCGGTCCGTGCGGCCGGGTCCACCGTGACCGACGAGAGCCCGGAGAGGTCGGCGACGAGTGCGCCGTCCGCCGTCCCGAAACCGGGCACGCTGTGGCCACCCCCACGCACTGCCAGCTCGGTGCCCGACTCGGCCGCGTGCCGGACGACGGCGGCGACGTCGGCAGCACTCGTGCAGTGCACGATCGCCGCCGGACGCGCGTCGATCATGAAGTTGTAGACCATCCTGGCCTCGTCGTAGCCGGGGTCCCCGGAGGTGGTCACCGGACCGGCCACCTGGGAGCGCAGGGCTTCGATGTTGAGCGTCGACATGAGATCTCCGTTTCTCCGCCGCGGCCCACCTGGCGCGGGCCGACGGCTGGCTCTCGACACTAGGAACCGGCGGCGTCGGGCGCATGACCGAAACTGCGTGACTTGTCCTCGGGTCGCGTGTGATCAGATCTGGTCATCGACGGGGCCGGTCGACCGCACTAGCGTGGTTCGGCGATGCCCGGATGGACCGGTCCACCCATGCCGGTGCGCTGGTCTGGGACCGCGCACCCGGTCTTCGTCGGGCGCGCCCGCGAGCTTGCCGTGCTCGAGCAGGTCTGGGACGAGACCACCGCCGGGGCCAGGCAGCTGGTCTTCGTCGGTGGCGACGCCGGCGGCGGCAAGTCCCGGTTGCTCGCCGAGGTCGCGACGGTCCTGCACGAGCGGGGCAGCGCGGTGCTCCTCGGCGGCTGCATCGAGGAGTTCGGCCCGCCGTACCAGCCGTTCGTGCAGCCGCTCGACGCTCTCGTCCCGGACCTGCGCAGCGGCCGGCTGCCGCTGGCCGGGACGGCCGCCGGCCAGGACCCGACCGCGCTGACCGACCGGCTGGCGACGCTGTCCGGCCAACGTTCGAGCCGCGGCGCCGCGCAGCACCGCCGGCGGCTCTACGACGCGGCCGTGGTCGCCCTGCGGGCGGCCGCCGCCCAACGGCCGGTCGTGCTGGTGCTCGAGGACCTGCACTGGGCCGGGAGCACGGCACTGCAGCTGCTCGGGTACGTCGTGGAGCAGACCGCGGACGCCAGGATCCTCGTGCTCGCCTCGCACCGCACGACCGAGCCGGACCGTTCGCAGCCGCTCGCCCACGCGATCGCCCCGCTCTACCGGCTGGACGGCGTCCGTCGACTCGACCTCGCCGGCCTGGACACCGAGGACATCTCCGACTTCCTGGTGCGTGAGAGTGGTGTCTCCCCCGGCCGGGCCCGATCGCTCGCCCCCGTGCTGCGCGACCAGACCGGAGGCAACCCGTTCTTCCTCCGCGAGGTGTGGCGCGACCTGGTCGCTCGTGGGGGGCCGGCCGTCCTGCGCTCGTCCAGCTTCCCGCCGCCGGAGTCGGTGCGGCACACCATCGAGACCCGGCTGGACCGGCTTGCGGCGCCGCACCGGCAGGTGCTCGAGCTGGCAGCGGTCATCGGCGAGGACTTCGACGTGTCCACGCTGATCGCCTCCTCCGACTGGACCCACGACACGACCCTGGAGGCCCTCGACGCAGGCGTGTCCGCCGGGCTGGTCGAGCAGGCCGGGGTCGACGGCGCCTACCGGTTCCCGCACGCGTTGGCGCGCCAGGCCGTGCTGGGCTCGCTGCCGTCGTCCCGACGGGCGCACGAGCACGCCCGGGTGGCCGAGGTGCTCGAGACCCGCTTCCCCGAGTCCGACCGGTACGTCCAGCAGCTGGCCTACCACTACAGCGGCGCCCAGACGCTCGGGTTCGCGGACAAGGCTGTGCACTACCTGATCCGGGCCGCCGCGATCGCCGACCGGAGCCTGGCGCACGACGACGCCGCCCGCTGCTTCGAGCAGGCCGCCTCGCTCAGCGAAGCGCCCGAGGAGCGCGCGAGGCTGCTGCTGGCGGCGTCCCGCAGCCACCTGCTCAGCGGCGACTTCGCCCGCGCCCGCGAGCTCGCGGAGGGGGTCGCGGCCAGCGACTCGGCGCGGCTGCGCGTGCGGGCAGCCATCGCCTACGAGGCAGCCGCCTGGCGGCCGGGGCACCCGGGGCAGCGATCGGTCGAGCTGCTCACCAGCGCTCTCGCGGGCATCGACCACGACCCGACCGACCCCGACTACGTGCGGGCGGTCGCCAGCCTCGGCCGCGCGCTGGCGTTCACCGGGGCCACCGAGGAGGCGCACGTCCTCGGCGCCCGGGCGGTCGAGCTGGCCGAGGCGACCGGCGACGACAACCTCCTCGCCGACAGCCTGCAGGCGAGCCTGTGGCACCAGCTGAGCCCACGGGACGCGCCGGCGAAGCTCGAGCGTGCCACCCGGCTGTCGGCCATCGCGCTGCGCATCGGCGATCTGGGCCAGCTCGGCCCCGCGGCGTACTACCGCGGCGCCATCTCCTACCTGCAGGGAGAGCCCCGCAGCATGGACGACGCCTACAGCGACATGCTGCGCTCGACCCGCGCCACCGGCCAGGGCTTCTTCGCCTACATGGCGGGCTGCCTGGAGTACGCCCGCTACTTCCTGGCCGGCGAGTTCGCCGCCGCCGACCGCTGCTGCACCAGCCTGGTCGAGCTGGGCGAGTCCTTCGGCACCGACGACACCGAAGGCCCCTATGGCGTCCAGAGCTTCATGGTGCGCCGGGAGGCCGGGCGCCTCGACGAGGTACGCGGGCTGGTCACCGGGGACGAGCTGCCGACCGACTACTGGGCCCCGGGGCTGCTGGCGCTCTACACCGAGCTGGGGATGGCTGCCCCGGCGTCGCGGCTGCTCACCTGGTTGCTGGACCACCGGCTGAGCCACTATGCCCGCTCGGCGCAGTGGCCCGGCGTGCTGGCCTTCCTCGTCGAGGCTGCGCTCGCGCTGGAGGATGCTCCGGCGGCGCGGCGCCTGCGGGACCCGCTGCTCGAGTACGCCGGCCTGAACCTCATCGCCGGTCAGTTCGTCGCGGTCTTCGGCAGCGCCGACCGCTACCTCGGCGCCGTCGACTCGCTCCTCGGCACCGGCACCCCGGAGGAGTGGTTCGCGAGTGCGCTGGAGATGGACAGCCGGATGTCAGCACCGGTGCACGTGGCGCAGACGCTGACCGCACACGCCCAGCACCTGCTGCGCAACCGGGCCGACCCGCGTCGGGTGGCTGACCTCACCGGCCGGGCCCGGCAGCTCGCCGAGCCGGTGGGCCACCTGCGGGTGCTGCGGCAGCTCGACGCGCTGACCGTCGTCGACGTCCGGACGGCGGGGGCGCGACCGGACGGCCTGACGGCCCGCGAGACGGAGGTGCTGCGGCTGCTCGGCGAGGGGCTGAGCAACCGGGACATCGCCGGTCGGCTGGTCATCAGCGAGAACACCGCCGCCAACCACGTCCGACGGATCCTTGCCAAGACCGGCTCGGAGAACCGCACCCAGGCCGCCATGTACGCCGCCGCCCAGGGCCTGCTCGCCTGACCGCGACGGGTCAGAGGGCTGCCATCGTCCCGTCCGCCCGGATGGTGTCGGTCACCTCGACGATGACGTCGGCCGGTAGCCCGGCGCGCCTCGCCGCGACCCGGATGGCCTCGGCGGACGGCGCCTCGTACAGGCAGTAGGTCTTGCGCTTGTCCGCGGACAGGAAGGAGTAGAGCCAGCGGACCCCCTCCTCGGAGTTGATCCTGTTGATCCCCTCCGCAGAGTCGGCCGTGACCTCCAGCTGGTCGGCGTAGCGTCGCTCGATCATGAACACGGCCATGGCCACGTCCCTCCCGGATCTGTGTCCCGCCAACGTAGCGCCGCCGTCCGACGCTGACACGCCGGCGGCGGGTCGGCTACCGGTAGGTCGCCCACGCGTCCAGCTCGGACTCCAGGTCGTGCGCGGCCGCGACCGCCGCGGCCATCTCGTCGGCACAGGACGTCGGGCAGCGCGCGGCCGCCCTCGCTGCCGTCCTCGCGTCCTGGGCCGCCGCCCGGGTGGCTGCCAGCAGAGCGGCGATGTCACCCGGCGGCAGGCCCAGGTAGTCGTCGGCGTGGCCGTCGCCGGCACGTTCCAAGGCGCGGTCCAGGTCGCCGGCTCGGGTCTCGACCACGGTGCAGGTTCGCCCGGCAGGCCGGGTCGGACCCGCACGGTCACCCGCGCACGGCTCGAGGCTGCTGAGTGCGGCGACGACGACTCCGCGCTGCCGGGCGAGCAACGACGCGTACTCGGCCACCGAGGCCGTCGACCCCGACGGCGAGGAGGACGGCAGGACCGACGTCGAGGACTCGTCCCCGACCGACGACCCGCTGCAGCCGGCCAGTGCCGCGAAGCCCGCGACTGCCAGCAGCACGGCCGTGAGGCTCCGCCCGACCAGCGAAACCGTCCTCATCAGCGAGTCCTTGCCTCTGCCGCGCTGCCTCACCACCGCGGGTCTCACGTCGATGGTGCTCGGTTTCGTGGCGGTGGAAAGCTCAGGCTGCCTGACTGCCGAGATGTCCCTTCACTTGACTGATTCCAGAAAAAGCCACCAGACTCGGGGCCGTGCCCACGCGCTTCGGAGGTCGAACGCTTGTTGCGAGCGGCTGATCTTCGGGTCACCCGTCCCCGGGTGTCCGTGCTGACCGCCGTCCACGACCATCCGCACGCCGACACCGAGCACATCCTCGGGGTGGCGCGCGCCGATCTCGGCGCGTTGTCCCACCAGGCGGTGTACGACGTGCTGCGAGCGTTGACGGCCGCGGGCCTGGTGCGGCGCATCGAGCCGGCAGGCTCGGCGGCCCGCTACGAGTCGCGGGTCGCGGACAACCACCACCACGTCGTGTGCCGGTCGTGCGGCGAGGTAGCCGATGTCGACTGCGCCGTCGGTAGCACGCCCTGCCTGACCGCGTCCGACGACCGCGGCTTCCTGATCGACGAGGCCGAGGTCACCTACTGGGGCGTCTGCCCCTCGTGCTCCCACCCCGACAGTCCTTGATCCCATCCCCCAACCGCTTGGTCCGGAAGGATTCCCGTGTCTGACAGTCATGATGCAGTCGTAGGAGACATGAACGAGGAGACCGTGAGTGGGTGTCCCGTCGTCCACGCTCCCGGAGGAACGTCGAACCGCGACTGGTGGCCCGACCAGCTGGACGTGAGCGTGCTGCACGCGAACTCCGCCAAGAGCGATCCGCTGGACGCGGACTTCGACTACGCCGCGGCCTTCACGAGCCTCGACCTTGCCGCCGTCAAGCGCGACATCGGTGAGGTCATGACCACCTCGCAGGACTGGTGGCCCGCAGACTTCGGCCACTACGGCCCCCTGTTCATCCGGATGGCCTGGCACAGCGCGGGCACGTACCGCATCAGCGACGGCCGCGGCGGTGCCGGCACCGGCCAGCAGCGCTTCGCCCCCCTGAACAGCTGGCCCGACAACGCCAACCTGGACAAGGCCCGCCGACTGCTCTGGCCGGTCAAGAAGAAGTACGGCGCCAACCTCTCCTGGGCCGACCTCCTGGTCCTGGCCGGCAACTGCGCCCTGGAGTCGATGGGCTTCGAGACCTTCGGCTTCGGCGGCGGCCGGGCGGACGTCTGGGAGCCCGAGCCGGTCAACTGGGGATCCGAGGCCGAGTGGCTCGGGGACGCCCGCTACACCGGCGACCGCCAGCTCGAGAACCCGCTCGGCGCCGTCCAGATGGGTCTCATCTACGTGAACCCGGAGGGCCCGAACGGCAACCCGGACCCGGTTGCCGCGGCCCGCGACATCCGCGAGACCTTCGCCCGGATGGCGATGAACGACGAGGAGACGGTCGCGCTCATCGCCGGCGGTCACACGTTCGGCAAGACCCACGGTGCGGCAGACCCGAACGAGTACGTCGGTCGCGAGCCGGAGGCCGCGCCGCTGGCGGAGCAGGGCCTCGGCTGGCGGAACGCGTTCGGCACCGGCAGCGGGGACGCCACGATCACCAGCGGTCTCGAGGGCACCTGGACGCCGACTCCGACCAGGTGGGACAACAGCTTCTTCGAGACCCTCTTCCGCTACGAGTGGACTCTGTCGAAGAGCCCCGCGGGCGCGTCCCAGTGGGTCCCGACCGACCCGGCTGCGGCGACCACCGTCGTCGATGCGCACGACACGACGAAGACGCACCCGCCGGTGATGCTGACGACGGACCTCTCGCTGCGCCTCGACCCGGCGTACGAGCAGATCTCGCGGCGCTTCTACGAGAACCCGCAGGAGTTCGCCGACGCGTTCGCCCGGGCCTGGTTCAAGCTGACGCACCGCGACATGGGGCCGATCGCCCGCTACCTCGGTCCGGAGGTCCCCTCCGAGCAGCTCATCTGGCAGGACCCGGTCCCCGCGGTCACCCACGAGCTCGTCGGCGCGGACGACGTGGCCGCGCTCAAGGACACGATCCTCGCCTCAGGGCTGTCGGTCTCCCAGCTGGTCTCGACCGCCTGGGCCTCGGCCTCGACGTTCCGCGGCACCGACAAGCGCGGTGGCGCCAACGGTGCTCGGGTGCGCCTCGCGCCGCAGAACGGTTGGGACGTCAACGACCCCGCCGAGCTGGCGCTGGCCCTGGGCGCCCTCGAGAGGATCCAGCAGGAGTTCAACGCCGCGCACGCCGGCGGCCCGCAGGTCTCGCTGGCCGACCTGATCGTCCTCGGCGGCGCCGCCGCGATCGAGCGTGCCGCGAAGAACGCCGGCGTCGAGGTCTCGGTGCCGTTCCGGCCGGGTCGCACGGACGCTTCGCAGGAGCAGACGGACGTCGACTCGTTCGCCGTCCTCGAGCCGAGTGCGGACGGGTTCCGCAACTTTGCCGGCAAGGGTCATGACAAGCCGGCGGAGTTCCAGCTCGTCGACAAGGCGGGCCTGCTGACCCTGACCGCTCCCGAGATGACCGTGCTCGTCGGCGGCCTGCGGGTGCTGAACGCGAATGCGAAGAGGTCCCAGGTCGGCGTCCTCACCCAGCGCCCGGAGTCGTTGACCAACGACTTCTTCGTGAACCTGCTCGACCCCGGGACGACGTGGCAGGCCACGTCGGAGGCGGAGGAGACGTTCGAGGGTCGCGACCGCGCGACCGGCACACTGAGGTGGACGGGAAGCCGGGTCGACCTGGCCTTCGGGTCGAACTCCGTGCTCCGTGCGATCGCCGAGGTCTATGCGAGCGACGACGCGCAGCAGAAGTTCGTCCGGGACTTCGTCGCAGCGTGGGACAAGGTGATGAATCTCGACCGGTTCGATCTCGGCTGACCGGGGGGCGGCCAGCACATCATTGTCGTGCTGGCCGCCCGGGCGGTCCCAGCTCGGCGACGTCGGCCGCTGCGCCGACGAGCACGCCGAGGTCGGCAGGCGTCCAAGGTGTGCTGGACACGAAGACCAGGTGCTCGATGCCCCACGCCGCCACGCGTTCGCAGCGCTCGACCAGCCGCGCGGTCGTCTCGCCGGGTGCGAGCCGGGTGCTCAGCGTCGCCTCGATCTCGCCGGGGGGCCGGCCCACCGCCTCGCAGTGCCGGGCCAGGACCGCCAGCTTGTGCCGCACGGTCGCGCCCTCGTCGGGGATGTCGAACAGGTTGCAGGCGTCGGCGTGCTCGGCGACCAGTCGCAGCGTACGTCGTTCGCCGGCACCGCCGATGAGCAACGGCACCGGGTGGGCCGGACGTGGCCGCAGCACCGGGCGGTCGAGCTGGACGTGGCGAGCCGTTGACCGGCGTCGCGTCGCCGTCGAACATCCTGCCGCACCACGCGTGAGCCGGGCGTCCGAGCGCGCACTCGTTCGGTGCGGGCGGCGAGGTAGGCCAGCACGCCGTAGGCCTCCAGCATGTCGTCGTCCTCGGCGGCCACCGTCGGGTCCACCTGCGCCAGGTGGTCGGGCACCCAGACCGTGTGCAGGCCGCCGTCGTCGGCCACCTGCGCCGCCCGGACCAGGCCGTCGGCGAGCGACCTGTCCCGCCAGGAGTAGTTCGTCACGCTGATGCTGATCCGCATCGGTCGCCCTCCTTCTTGCAGCTCCGGGTCACCCGCGCCGGACGACATTACGGACAGTTGGCGTGATCTCACCAGGTCCGGAGCGGCCCACGAGGATCTGGACCATGCTGGACCCGCGGACCCGGTCGACGGGTCACGACTCGTCCCCAGGTCGGGAGGTACCACGATCGCTGCTGCACCGCTGCGCCTGGGCGAGCTCGTCGCGACGTTCGCACTCGCACAGGACAACGCCTTCGGGCAGCCGCTCGAGTCACAGCTGCGCTCGTGCCTGCTGGCCTCCTGGCTCGCGGAGGAGGCAGGTCTCGGCAGGGATGTCCGCGAGACGACGTACTGGGTCGCGCTGCTGCGCTACCTCGGCTGCACCGGGCACGCGCACGAGGTGGCGATGCTGTTCGGTGACGAGATCGCGATCCGGGCCCAGACGCTGGTGCACGACGCGGGCAACCCTGCGGAGGTCATGCGCGACGTGCTGGCATTCGCCACTGCGGGGCTCGCACCGGCCGAGCAGGACGAGATGGTCCGCACCATCCAGGCCGGCGCGCACGACTGGGCCGTGCACAACTTCGCCTCGGGGTGCGAGGTCGGGGACATGCTGGCCCGACGCCTCGACGTCGGCCCGCAGGTGCGGGAGGCGCTCGGCTTCACCTTCGAGCGGTGGAACGGCACCGGCTTCCCCGACGGCGCGAGCGGCGAGGCGATCCCGCCGGCCATGCGCATCGTGCACCTCAGCCAGGACATGGAGGCCATCAGTCGGGTCTTCTCGGTCGCCGACGCCCTGGACGCTGCCCGGGACCGCCGCGACCGCACCTACGACCCGGCGCTCGCCGACCTCGTGCTGACCCACGGCCAGGCCTGGTTCGACCGGCTCGACAAGCTCGACCCGTGGGACGCGGTGCTCGACCTCGAGCCGGAGCCCCACCGCACGTTCGCCGCCGAGGAGCTCGACGAGGTCCTCACCGTGGTCGCCGACTTCGTCGACCTGAAGTCGCCCTACATGGCCGGTCACAGCCGACGCTGCGCCCAGCTCGCCGAGGAGGCGGCCCGCCTGTCGGGGCACGACGCCGACGTGCTGGCCACCGTCCGGCGCGCGGCCCTGGTGCACGAGCTCGGGACGACCGCCGTACCGAACTCGATCTGGGACAAGCCGGGGCCGCTCACCCGCTCCGAGTTCGACCGCGTCGAGCTGCACCCGATGCTCACCGAGCAGATGCTGCGGCGCTCGGCTGCGCTCGCCGGGCTGAACCCCGTCGCGGCCGCCCACCACGAGCGCGCCGACGCATCCGGCTACCACCGGCACCTGGGTGCCGACGGTGTCGACGGTGCGGCCGGGCTGCTCGCGGCGGCGGACGTCTACGTGGCGATGACGAGCGACCGTGCCGACCGGCCGGCCTGGTCCACCGACCAGGCCGCGGTCGAGCTCCGTCGGCTGGGGGCCGTCGGCCTCCTCCCCCGGTCGGCCACCGACTGCGTGCTGGAGGCGGCCGGCCACGGCCGGCCGACCGGCCGCGACGGCACGTCACCGTCACGGCCGGCCCCGGCGCCGTACCCGGGTGGGCTGACCGGCCGCGAGGTGCAGGTGCTCCGCCTCGCGGCCAGAGGGCTCACCGCCCGGGCCATCGGCGAGCAGCTCGCCATCTCGCCGAAGACCGCCGACCACCACATCCAGCACGTCTACACCAAGATCGGTGTGTCGACCCGTGCGGCCGCCGCACTGTGGGCGATGCAGAACGGGCTCGTCGGCTAGGCCTCGTACCTGCCGCCGACCTCGGCGGCCTGCGGCCGGCCCTTGTGCCCCGCCTGCTGCATGATCGGCGGGACCTCGGGGTCGCTCACGAAGCTCTGCCAGCCCTCGGCGTCCCAGTCGAAGAGCACCCAGACCCGGTCCTGCTCGTTGGGGTCGCGGAAGACGGTCGCACCCTTCGACCCGTGCTGCTTGCGCTTCTCGGCCCCCGCGGTCGAGAAGACCTTCTCGAACCGGTCGAAGTCCTCCACCTGCGTCGTCGCCAGGATCATCGTCTTCTCCTCGTCCTGGTTGCGGTGCCGAGAGTCGGCGCCGGCGTCAGGCCTGAGTGTGGGCGCGTCGACGAGAGCCCGCATCGGGTGAACTCCCCATGCCGGAAACTACCGTGTGTCGCTCACGAGCCTCCCCGACGCCAAGGAGAGCCATGGCAACGTTCACCCGGTCCGACGACCTGCAGGCGGCGGAGTTCGTCGACGCGAACCTTCGTGGCGCCCGGTTCGTCAGCTCAGACCTGTCCGGCGTCGTGATGCGCGGCGTCGACGTGCCTGGTGCGGACATCGACGCGCCGTGGCTCCTCGACGGCGAGAGCTCATTGCTCGTCAACGGCGTCGACGTGGCCCCGTTCGTCGAGGCCGAGCTCAACCGACGCTTCCCCGGCCGCGCCGACCGGCGCGCCGCAGACCCTGATGGTCTGCGCGCGGCCTGGGCGACGCTCGAGCGGACCTGGGCGGCCACCGTCGAGCGCGTCGCGGCGATGCCGGCCGGCACGGTGGACGAGTCGGTGGGCGGCGAGTGGTCGTTCGCGCAGACCCTGCGGCACCTGGTCCTCGCCACGGACGCATGGCTGGGCCGGGCGGTCCTGGAGATCGAGCAGCCGTTCCACCCCATCGGGCTGGGCGCCGGTGGCGAGGACGGCCTGGACATGTCCATCTTCACGACGGTCCCGCCGTCGTACGCCGAGGTGCTCGAGGTCCGGGCCGGTCGCGCCGCGATGGTGCGCGACTTCCTCGCCACCGTCACCCCGGACGAGCTGGCTGCTGCGCGCAAGAACCCGTGGGCCCCCGAATATCCTGAGAGCACCCTTTCCTGTCTGCACGTGATCCTCGAGGAGGAGTGGGAGCACCTCCGCTACGCCGTCCGCGACCTCGACGCGATCGAGGCGACGTCCGGCGCCTGAGCCGGTGTGGCGCTCGGCGCTACCGCACGAAGGTGAACAGCCGTTCCGGCACGAGAGTGGCATCCGGGGCTGATGCCAGCTGGTTCACGCCGACGCCGTAGCCCGTCGGCTCGGCATCAAAGGCGATCTCGGTGAAGCCCGCCGCCGTGAACCACGCCCGCACCTGGGGACGCAGGTCGTGATCTGAGAAGTAGCCGCGCGTCCAGATGACGGTGCCTTCGCTCGTCAGCAAGCCACGCGCTGCGTTGATGGTGGCGCGGACGTCGGCGTCAGAGATGTTGCCGAAGATGCCGCACAGCATGAGCAGGTCGACCGGCACGGCGTCCTGCCACGTCGCGGCCAGCCCGGCGTCGCCCACCACGACCTTCGCGGCGACGCCGACATCGAGCGCCCGCTGCTCCGCGGCGACAGCCAAGGCCCGGTCCAGCTCCACGAGCACGACCTCCGGTCGCCGTTCGTGAGGCAGCCGAGCAACGACGGGCACGATGTCGCGGCCGTCACCGGAGCAGAGGCTCAGGATCCGCCGCACCCCGGCCGCTGCCGAGACGACCTCGGTCAGCCGCTGCTGGACGACGCGCAGCCGACGCGACAAGGACGAGTCCTGATCGTCGTAGTCGCCGTGCCACGCCTGCCAGTCCGTCACAGCCTGATCCTGCTATGGCTCGTGCCGACGACGGCAGCGGGGTCGAGCGGCGGACGTTCGCGGGGTCCCTACCCGTCGACCTGAACCGGTGGCGCACCGACCGCGGCCGTCGCGCGCCAGCCGACCACGAGCGTCGCAACCGTCAACGAGACGGTGCTGATGGCTGCGCCGATGATGCCGAACGGGGCCGCGGAGGAGGACGCGACACCGACCACCAGGAGCACGGGCCAACGGCGGGCCATCAGACCCGACCTCCACAGGGCGACGGCAATCACCACGATGCCCAGAGTCGTGAGCGCCAGCCCGGGCAGGATCCCGACCAGGTACCGCTCCGGGTTGTCCTCCACGTGAGCCAGCAGTCGGGCCCCGGTTGCCGGCGGCAGGGCGCTCGGGTCGACCGCGGTGGCGTCCACCACGCCCTCGCCGGCCAGCCCGGCAGCGAAGAACAGGCCACCGATCGTGAGCAGTGCCGCGCCGGTGGCCGCCCAACGGACACCGCGGTCACGGATCAGCACCAGCACCAGGGCCGCGAAGGTGACGGCCTCCAACGACACCGCCATGCTGCCGAAGAAGTGCATGCCCCACCAGGTGTCCCGCATCCCCGACACGAAGCGGTAGCTGAACGCGCCCGCCGAGTCCGGCTCCGGGTGCCAGAACCCCAGCACGCGGTCGCCGATCGTGCCGATCACCAGCCCGACGAAGGCGAGGCGGACCGCCGTGCGCCCGGACGGCACGGTCCGGACCGCCTGCCCGTCCCTGGTCGTGGTGGTTGCGCTCATCACTGGTCCTCCCGGGTCGCCGTGGGCCTGACCTGTTCACCGTGCCTCGGGAGGGGACGGACGTCCTGGGGGGTGCCACCGGCTTGTTCCTCCGTGCCAGCACGGAGCCTGGGACCTTGTCATCGGCCGTAGCCTGCGGGAGTGGTGTCGCGCTGGTTGACGCGCGCGCTCGCCGGTCTGTCGGCGGCGCTGGTCCTGGCTGCCACCGCCGTTGCGATCACGCACCGGTCGGTGCCCTTGCTGGGCGAGGCGGCCATCGCTGCGGCCATGGCCGGCGTTCCCGTGGCCGCCGGGCTGCTGGTTGACCGACGCCGACCGGGTCACCGGCTTGCACCGCTGCTCGCGCTGGTCGGCTTCGTCGCGGCCCTCCTGCTGGGGGGCGAGGTCCTCGATGCCGCTCCCGAGCCGCCCGGGGCGGTCTACGTCGACGTAGCCGGGCAGGGCGCCTGGATCCTGTTCTATCTCGCCATCGTCGTGCTGGTCCTCTGCTTCCCGGACGGCCGGCTGCAGAGCACGGCCAGTCGCTGGCTGCTCGCAGCCATGCTGGTGGACGTCGGTGCGTTCCTGGTGCTGGCGGCGACGGCACCAGGGCCGTTCGATGCGCCGTACCAGGACGCCCCGCACGTGTTCGGGACGATGCCCGAGCCGTGGGACCAGGTCCTGGTCAGTCACGTTGCCAGGCCTGCTGGTGGTCCTGGTGGCCACCGCGCTGGTCTCCCGGCGCAGGTACCGGCACGCCGGTCCGGCCGAGCGGGTGCAGTGGCGGTGGCTGGCGCTCGGGACCGCTCTGCTGCCGATCACGCTGCTCTCCTGCTGGGCGAGCTACCTGCTGCTCGGCACGGCAGACGTGGTGATCGTCGGCCTGGCCTTGATGTACGTCGGCATACCCGCGGTCGTTGCCGTCGCCCTGCTGTGTCCGGACATCCTCGATGTCGACCGCGCGCTCTCGGCAACCGTCATCCACGGCACCCTCACCGCGGTGCTGCTCGGGCTCTTCACGGTGGTCGACGTCGTCGCCGGTCTCGTCCTCGGCGCCGGCTCGGTCGGCGCGGCCGTGATCGCGACCGCCCTGTGCGCTGCGCTGCTCGCGCCGGCGCGGAGGCGGCTGCAGAGCGTGGTCGACCGGCGGCTGTACCCGGCGCGGGCGACGGCCACCGCCGCCGTCGAGGCGTTGCGTCGCCGCACCTCCGCCTTGCAGGAGGCACCGGAGAACCTGACGGACGTGCTGCGCGACGCCCTGGACGACTCGAGCCTGACGGTGGCGTTCGCCGGTCCCGGGCAGGCACCGGCGGAGATGCTCGATGCTGCTGGCGAGGCGGTCAGCCGGGCGCCCGACGCCGTCCCGGTGCTGCTCGACGGCGTCGTCATCGGTGAGCTGTCGGCCGGGAGCACGTCGCGGGAGCTGCTTCGCGAGGTCGCCGTGACCGCCGCGCCGATCGTCGAGGTGGTGCGGCTGCGGTTGCAGCTGCGGCGGGCGCTCGCGGAGGTGGAGGGCAGCCGCGCCCGCCTGCTGCGCATCGGGTACCACGAGCGCCGGCGGCTCGAACGCGACCTGCACGACGGGGCCCAGCAGCGGCTGGTGTCGCTGGGCATGACGCTTCGGCTCGCGCAGCGTCGGCTGGCGCGGCCGGAGGACGCCGACCAGGTGGACGTGGGCGACGTTCTGGACGGCGCGGTCGCCCAGCTCGGCACCGCAGTGAGCGAGCTTCGCCAGCTCGCGCACGGCATCCGCCCGAGCTGTCTGGACGACGGGCTGGCCTCCGCGCTGTCCGGGATGGTCAGCTCGGTACCCATCACCGTCGCCCTGGAGGTCGAGGCCAGCCAGCTCCCCGATGACGTCGAGACCACGGCGTACTTCGTCGCCTGCGAGGCCGTCAGCAACGCCATCAAGCACGCCCGCGCCGAGAACATCCACATCCGCATCGACGCCCGCGCCAGCCAGCTGTACATCAGCATCCGCGACGACGGCGTCGGCGGTGCGCACCGCCGAGACGGATCCGGGCTGGCCGGGCTCGAGGACCGGGTCGCTGCCCACGGCGGCGTGCTCCACCTGGCCAGCCCGCCCGGTGCCGGGACCACGCTGGAGGTGGTCCTTCCGTGCGGATCGTGATCGGCGAGGACTCGACCCTCTTCCGTGAGGGCATGTCCCGGCTGCTCGAGGACGCCGGGCACGACGTCGTGGCCAAGGCTGCCGACGCCCCGTCGCTGGTGGCCGCCGTCGACGCGTGCCAGCCGGATCTGGCCCTGGTCGACGTGCGGATGCCGCCCGACCTCAGCGACGACGGCGCCAGGGCCGCCCGCGAGCTGCGCAGCCGGCACCCGACCCTGGGCATCGTCCTGCTCTCCCAGCACGTCGAGACCAGGCACTCGGTCGAGCTGGTCACCGGCGGCCACTTCGGCTACCTGCTGAAGGACCGCGTCCTGGACGTGGAGGACTTCCTCGACGCGCTCAAGCGAGTCGCCCTCGGCGGGTCGGCGCTCGACCCCGACGTCGTACGCATGCTGATGGGTCACCACCGCAGCGCAGACCCACTCGCTCGGCTGACCCCGCGCGAGCTCGAGGTCCTGGCCCTGATGGCCGAGGGCCGCACCAACCTCGGCATCGCACGACGGCTCTGGCTCACTCCGCGCACCGTGGAGACCCACGTCTCCTCGCTGCTCGCCAAGCTGGGTCTGGGCGGCAGCGATGAAGACCACCGGCGGGTCCTCGCCGTGCTCGCCTACCTGCACGAGAGAGCCAGCACCAGCCGTACGACCTGACACCGGCCTGGCTCACTCAGCCGTCGCCAAGTCTGGCCGGCGGTCGTGCTGCGTCACCCGGCGGAGCGGTGTCGATAGCCATCGGGCCATGTTCGCGGCTCTCGGGACGTTCGTCGTGCGCGCTCGCTGGTGGGTCATCGCCGCGTGGATCGTCACGGCCGTCGTCATTGCCGTGACAGAATCTGCGATGGCCGGTCCCTCGCAAAGTTGCCCGCTCGTCGCCGACTTGTCTGCGCATACCTCTTACCCACGGCGCTTTCGGCGCGGTTCCTCCGGTTGCCTGATCCGGGCGGTCTCGGCCCGGGGACGTCGGAGGTGTCGACCATCCCGAGATTCAAGTGAGAGCCAGGTCCGATGAACGGTCTCGCACGACGGTCGCTAGCTGCCCGACCTGCTCCACCACGGCCGCGACTCCGCGCGCCCGGAGGTTCGAACGGAGGGACGACACATGAGAGCCGCCACTAGATGGACACTCCTCGCAGGACTCACGGTCGCGGTCACGGCAGGGACTGCGGCACCGAGCACGGCCACACCGCCGTCAGCCCTGACGAATGTCCCCCTGGCACGGGGCGCCGACACCTCGCGGGGAACCATCCCGCTTCAGTTCGGCACCGACGTCGTCATGGCGCAGATCACAGTGCAGCCGGGCGGTTCCGCCGGCTGGCACTCCCACCCGGGAGGCGCGATCGTCGTCGTCCAGCAAGGGGCGCTCACCGTGTACTCCCCGGATGCCGGCCGGTGCACAATCACGACGTACAGCGCGGGGCAGGCCTTCATCGAGCGTCCCGGGGAGGTGGACAACGTCCTCAACACGGGCACGGTGCCCTACGTCCTGTACGTCACCTTTCCGCGGGTGCCGACAGGGGGGTCCGCACGGACCGACGAGTCGGACCCGGGCACCTGTCCGGTCTGAGCCTTGGCTGACGTGGCCCCGGCTTCCCGGACGGCGGGGTCGCCGTAGCCTGGAGGTCCAGGCGGAACGGAGGTAGCGCCGTGACGGGTACCTGGGTCATGACCGACACCGACATCGGTGCCTTGCTCGGCCTGTTCGAGGGGTGCCAAGCGGCCGCCGACGATGACATCTTCTATGCCGACGTGCTCACCGGCCTGCGCGAGCTGATCCCCTGCGACGACATCACCTTCCAGCTGATGGACGTCGCCGAACAACGACTCAGGCAGCTGGTCGTGACCGACGAGGGAGTGCAGCGAGACGAGTCGGTGGGCGCGAGCGACGAGTACGTACAGCTGTTCTGGCAAGAATTCTGGGAGCCGGACGGCTGCGCCGGCCCGCTGACCACCGGCGACTACTCCACCCTGCTTCATCAAGCCGAGATGTGGAGCCAGCGGGCCTGGGCAAGCACGCCGACGGGTTCGGCGTACGCCGCGATGAGCCTGACGGAGGGCCTGACGGACGAGGTCCTGGTCCCGATGACACCGCTGGGCGGCACCGACCGACGTCTGCTTCTCTTCCGCAGTGAGGGCAGCCCACATTTCTCCGACCGAGAGAAGGCGATGCTCGCCCTGGCACGCCCGCACGTCGCTGAGCTGCACACGCGCCGCGACCGGGAGCTTCGTGGCGTACCGAACCTGACGCCACGACAGTGGGAAGTCTTGCGCCAGGTGGCCCATGGCGCAGGTAACACGCAGATCGCTCGCACGCTCGGAATCTCCGATACGACCGTGCGCAAACACCTCGAGAACGCCTTCTTCCGCCTCGGCGTGCAAAGCCGGACCGAGGCAGTGGCTCGCGTCCACGCATTCCTCGACGCAGTCTGAGCTGCCGCCTCGGCCAGTGACCCCGGGCGCCGATCCGCCCAGCCCCTTCCTCGCCTGCCACAACGGAGCTCGGCCTCAGAGGCGAGGCCGAGCTCCGTCATGCCTAGGGTCGATGACCCCGTGACCGAAACGCAGACATTGCCGGTCGAAGAAGCCGGGCCATCCCCTGACTGTTCACATCAGCTGCAGCCGCTGGTGCTGCCGCAGCCCTCGCAGACGTAGCAGGAGCCGGCCGGGCGCATCTTCGTGCCGCAGGTCATGCACAGCGGGGCGTCGGACGCGGTGCCCGGTGATCGCCTCGAGCAGCTCGGCCGAGGAGTGCGCACCCTCGGGCGCCGCCTTGACCGCCGCCGTCTCGGCGACTCGCGGCCTCGGCGTTCGGCGCCTCGGTCGACCGGCGCGGACTGCGCGAGCGTCTCGAGCTCGGCTCGACTCGCATCGTCCTCGGTCTCGACTCCTCGGCGCTCGTAGGAGCCGGTCTCGAGCTGACGCGGCCCGCTCGTCGGCGGTGTAGATGCCGAGCGCCGAGCGCGGTCTCGAAGGGCAGGTAGTCCAGCGCCAGGCGGCGGAAGATGTAGTCCATGATCGACTGCGCCATCCGGACGTCCGGGTCGTCGGTGAGGCCGGCCGGCTCGAAGCGCATGTTGGTGAACTTCGAGACGTAGGTCTCCAGCGGCACGCCGTACTGCAGGCCGATCGAGATCGCGATCGAGAAGGCGTCCATCACGCCGGCCAGGGTCGAGCCCTGCTTGCCGAGATCTTGAGGAAGACCTCGCCGAGCGCCGTCGTCGGGGTAGGACGCCGGCGGTCATGTAGCCCTCGGCGCCACCGACGGTGAACGACGTGGTCCGCGCCGGCCGCGTCTTCGGCAGCCGCTTGCGGGTCGGGCCGGTACTCGACGACCGTCTCGGCCGCGGCGGCCGTCGGCCTTCGACGCCGTTGTCCCTGCTGGTGCCCTTGGCGTCGGACAGCGGCTGGCCGACCTTGCAGTTGTCGCGGTAGACCGCCAGCGCCTTGAGGCCGAGCTTCCAGCCCTGGAAGTAGACGTCCTCGATCTCCTCGACCGTCGCCGTCTCCGGCAGGTTGACCGTCTTGGAGATCGCGCCGGACAGGAACGGCTGCGCCGCCGCCATCATCCGCACGTGGCCCATCGGCGCGATGGCGCGCTCGCCCATCGCGCATGTCGAAGACCTCGTAGTGCTCGGGCTTGCAGGCCGGGGGCGTCGATGACGTGGCCGTGCTCGGCGATGTACTCGACGATCGCCTCGATCGGTCTCCTCGGTGTAGCCGAGCTTGCGCAGCGCCCGCGGGATCGTCTGGTTGACGATCTGCATCGAGCCGCCGCCGACCAGCTTCTTGAACTTCACCAGCGAGAAGTCGGGCTCGATGCCGGTGGTGTCGCAGTCCATCATGAAGCCGATGGTGCCGGTCGGCGCGAGCACCGAGGCCTGCGCGTTGCGGAAGCCGTTCTTCGTCGCCGATCTTGACGACGTCGTCCCACGCCTTGGTGGCCACGCTTGTGCACGTCCTTGTCGATCGACGTCGAGCGTGCGGATCGTGTCGTTGGCGGCCGGCGTGCTTGCGCATGACCCGCTTGTGGGCGTCGGCGTTGCGGGCGTAGCCGTCGTACGGGCCGACGACGCCGGCGAGCTCGGCCGAGCGCTTGTACGACGTGCCGGTCATCAGCGAGGTGATCGACGCGGCGAGCGCGCGGCCGCCGTCGGAGTCGTAGCCCAGGCCGGTCGCCATCAGCAGCGCGCCGAGGTTGGCGTAGCCGATGCCGAGCTGGCGGTACTTGCGGGTGGTGTCGCCGATCGCCTCGGTCGGGAAGTCGGCGAAGCAGATCGAGATGTCCATCGCGGTGATGACCAGCTCGACGACCTTGGCGAACGGTCGCGCGCGTCGAAGGTGTCGTCGTCGCTTGAGGAACTTCAGCAGGTTCAGCGACGGCCAGGTTGCACGAGGAGTTGTCGAGCGACATGTACTCCGAGCACGGGTTGGACGCGGTGATCCGGCCGGTCTCGGGGTTGGTGTGCCAGTCGTTGATCGTGTCGTCGTACTGGATGCCCGGGTCGGCGCACTCCCACGCGGCCTTGGCGATCTTGCGCGAACAGCTCGCGGGCGTCGACGGTCTCGATGACCTCGCCGGTCGTTGCGGGCGCGCAGCCCGAACTCGGTGCCCTCCTCGACCGCGCGCATGAACTCGTCGGTGACGCGGACCGAGTTGTTGGCGTTCTGGTACTGGACGCGAGGTGATGTCCTTGCCGCCGAGGTCCATGTCGAAGCCGGCGTCGCGCAGCGCGCGGATCTTGTCCTCCTCGCGCGCCTTGGTCTCGACGAACTCCTCGATGTCGGGGTGGTCGACGTCGAGCACGACCATCTTGGCCGCGCGACGGGTGGCGCCGCCGGACTTGATGGTGCCCGCGGACGCGTCGGCGCCGCGCATGAAGCGAGACCGGGCCGGACGCCGTGCCGCCGGAGGACAGCAGCTCCTTGGAGGAGCGGATGCGGGAGAGGTTGAGGCCGGCGCCGGAGCCGCCCTTGAAGATGAAGCCCTCCTCCTTGTACCAGTTGAGGATCGAGTCCATCGAGTCGTCGACGGCGAGGATGAAGCAGGCGACTGACCTGCTGCGGCGCCGGCGGTGCCGACGTTGAACCAGACCGGGGAGTTGAAGCGAGAACACCTGGTGCAGCAGCAGCCAGGTCAGCTCGTGCTCGAAGACCTCGGCGTCGGCGGGCGGTGGCGAAGTAGCCGTGCTCCTCGCCGGCCTTGCGTGTAGGTCAGCACGACCCGGTCGATGAGCTGCCGCAGGCTCCACTCGCGGGCGTCGGTGCCGACGGCGCCGCGGAAGTACTTGGTGGTGACGATCGTGGAGGCGTTGACCGACCAGAAGTCGGGGAACTCGACGCCGCGCTGCTCGAAGACGGTCTCGCCGGTCTTCCAGTTCTGTCTGGACGACGTCGCGCCGCTCCCAGGTCACCTCGTCGTAGGGGTGCACGCCCGGCGTGGTGAAGATGCGCTCGATCGTCAGACCCTTGCGCGCGGCCGCTCTGCGGGCCGCCTGCGCGGCTCGCGCTGCGCGTCTCCGTCATCGTCTGCTCCTCTGCCCTGCGAACCGCTGCTGATGTCGGTCATCGTGCTGTCGTCCGACGGCGACTGCTGCCTCGGTGCGTGGCTTCCGGCGTGCGTCGCCGGGCGGTCTGTGGTCGCCCGGCCGACGGCCGGCGGCGCGTCGGCTCGGCTCCGGCCGGTCGGCGTCGCGCTCGGCCCGCAGCAGCGCGATCTCGGCCTCGAAGTCCTCGAGGGACTCGAAGGCCCGGTAGACGCGCGCGAACCGCAGGTAGGCGACCTCGTCGAGCTCGCGCAGCGGCCCGAGGATCGGCCAGGCCGACCTCGTGGGCGTCGATCTCGGCGCACCCCGCTGGCCCGCACGCGCCTCCTCGACCCGCTGGGCCGAGCAGCGCCAGGTCGTCCTCGGTGACCGGGCGGCCCTGGCAGGCCTTGCGGACGCCGACGAGCGACCTTGTCGCGGCTGAACGGCTCGGTGGCGCCGGAGCGCTTGACCACGACGAGGCTGCGCGGTCTCGACGGTGGTGAACCGGCGCCCGCACTCGCGGGCACTGGCGGCGGCGGCGGATCGCGGTGCCGTCGTCGGCTGGCCCGGCGAGTCGACGACCCGGGTGTCGGTGTGGCGGCAGAACGGGCAGTGCATCGGGGACCTCCTCGGGGCCGTTGCTGTGGACCGGGCTGGGGACGGGCTGGGGGAAAGCTGTTGACCGCGAGCCATCACCTGGGGACTACATGTGGATAACTACAGCGATGTCATTCACAAGATGTGGGGGTAAGTATGCTCCCCGACCACCACATGTGCAAGGGCCTTGGCCTGGTCCGTTCGGCTGATTTCTCGGCCGGGCCACCGCGCCCGCATCGCCGCAGGTCAGGGCCTCAGGGCGGGTGCCGCGCGGTCCGCGAACGGCATCGCCGGAGCGGCGTGTCGAGCGGGACGAACCGGGCACCGGCGCGGCGGTGCGGCAGCAGCCGGAGCACCGGGTCCAGCTGCGCGACGTCCATGCCCCGGTGCAGGTCACCGGAGCCGCGCGGTCAGGGCAGCAGCAGCGCGGTGCCGGACTGGATCTCGGCGGTCCGCAGGCCGTTGAGGTCGAGGATGCGCTGCACGGTCTCGCGCGGGTCGGCGCCGGGCGCGACTGCGCTCGGCGATCTGCCAGAGCGTCTCGCCCGGCGCGACGGTCACCCGCTGGGCGGTCGCGGCCGACCCACCGTCGGTGCCCGCCGTGGCCGGCAGCCCGCCCGAGAGCAGCACGGCAGCCGCCACCAGCACCAGCATCGCCAGACCGGTGAGCAGCAGCCGGCCGCGCCGGGTGAGCCGCACCGCCGCCGCCTGCCGCACCCGCCGCCGCCTGCCGCGCCTCGCGGCGTCGGGACGGCGGCCTGCTGCGGCGCGACCCGGGCCGAGGCGACGGGTCGGTTGCTGCGCCGCCCGGCGGAACGGCCGCCGAACCCTGCGCTGACGGTCATCGTGCTCATGGCTTCCTCCCGGGCTGCTCTGCGGCCTCAGTCGAACGGTTGTTCGATCGAACACCTGTACGATGTTCTACCTCATCCGAGCGAAGATATCCAGCAAACTTCGAACAGATGTTTGAAACATGCGTGCGAGATCGCTAACGTTCGTGCTCGGCGAGACCGTCCCGCGAGGGTCGGACACAACCCCGCGGAGCAGCACCCCGCGCAGATCCAGGAGGCAGCGGTGGCAGCACGGGACACAGGCAGCGGCAGCATCGACGGGCGGCAGCATCGACGGTCCGGCCGTCGAAGCCGCGACCACCGGCACGGTCGCCGAGATCCCCGACGGGCCCCCGGACGAGTCGGGGCTCACGCCGCGACAACGCCGGGTGCTCGAGGTCATCCGGGCCTCGGTCGAGCGGCGCGGCTACCCGCCGAGCATGCGCGAGATCGGCGAGGCGGTCGGCCTGACCAGCTCCTCCAGCGTCTCCCACCAGCTGATGACGCTGGAGCGCAAGGGCTTCCTGCGCCGCGACCCCAACCGTCCCCGGGCCATCGAGGTCATGCACCCCGACGCCGGGCCGGTGGCGGCTCCCTCCTACGACGGCGGTGGCAGCGTCCACGACCTCGAGACCGGCAGCGGCGACGCCCGGCCGGCAGCGGCCTACGTGCCCGTGGTCGGCCGGATCGCCGCCGGCGGGCCGATCCTGGCCGAGCAGGCCGTCGAGGACGTCTTCCCGCTCCCCCGCCAGGTCGTCGGCGAGGGCACCCTCTTCCTGCTCCAGGTCCAGGGCGACTCGATGGTCGACGCCGCGATCTGCGACGGCGACTGGGTGGTCGTGCGTCAGCAGCAGGTCGCCGAGAACGGCGACATCGTGGCGGCGATGATCGACGGCGAGGCCACCGTGAAGACGTTCAAGCGCCGCGACGGCCACGTCTGGCTGCTGCCCCACAACCCGGCGTACGAGCCGATCGCGGGCGACCAGGCGACGGTGCTCGGGCGGGTCACCGCGGTGCTGCGGCGGGTCTGAGCCGCGCTCAGCGGTCCGGCCGGCCCGGCCCGCACCCCAAGCGGAGGTAAAGGCTGTTCGTAAAGGGTCAAGCCCTCCCGAGGGAGGCCCGATCGGATCAACGTGACCGTCGACATCGAACGGCTCACGGGGGAGGGTCCTGACCCGTCGGGGCTGCGGCAGCCAAGCCTGCTGACCGGGCTCGGGCTCCGCCATGTCCTCGGAGCGCTGCACGAGGGCGTGGCCGCGATGCGCGCCGACGGGCGGGTCCTCGGCTGCAACGACACGTTCGCCGACCTCGTCGGCGGCGCGGGACAGCTCACCGAGGTCCTCGACCGCACCGGCCAGCCGATGCCGGCCGCGCAGCACCCGTGGGCGGTCGCGTTGTCCGAGGGTCGTGACGTGCACGACCAGGTCGTCGGCCTGCGGGGGTCGGTCCGGCCGCGACGAGCTGCGCTGGCTGCGCCTCAACGTCAGCCCGGCCGCGCTGCCCGAGGCCGTCGTGGCCGTCGTCACCGCCGTCGACGTGACCTCCGAACGGCACGCCGCTGCTGCCCTGGAGGCCGCCGAGCACCGGTTCCGGCTCGCTGCCGAGCACGCCCCCATCGGCATCGCGATCGTCACGCTGGACGGCGTCCTGCTGGAGAGCAACGGGGCGTTCTGCCGGCTGCTGGGCTACGGCAAGGACGAGCTGTCCGGGATGACCTTCCAGTCGATCACCCACCCCGACGACCTGGCCCTGGACGAGGCCCACGTCGCCGACCTGCTGGCCGGCGGCTCGGAGACCTACCGGATCGTCAAGCGCTACCTGACCCGGGGCGGCGAGCCGCTGTGGGCCCAGCTGACCGTGGCCCTCGCCCGGGACACGACGGGTGCACCGCTCTACTTCATCTCGATGATCGAGGACGTCACCACCGAGCGGGCCGCGCACCGGGCGCTCGCGCACCAGGCCGCGCACGACGAGCTGACCGGCCTGCCCAACCGCAGCACGCTCCTGACCCGCACCACCGAGGCCCTGACCCGCGCCGCCGTCACCGGTCGCCCGATGGCCCTGCTGTTCTGCGACCTCGACCACTTCAAGCTGGTCAACGACAGCCGCGGGCACGAGGCCGGCGACGCCGTGCTCGTCGAGACGGCCGAGCGGCTGCTGGCCTGCATCCGCGACGGCGACACCGCGGCCCGGCTCGGCGGCGACGAGTTCGTCGTGCTCTGCGAGGCGCTCGACTCACGGGCGCACGCCGAGCAGGTCGCCCAACGGCTCATCGACGAGATCACCAAGCCGATGCAGCGGGCCCACGACGTGACGATGACGGTGAGCGTCGGCATCGCGCTCTCCGAGCCGGGCATCTCGGCCGCCGACCTGCTGCGCAACGCCGACGCCGCCCTGTACCGCGCCAAGGAGAGCGGCCGGGACCGGCACGCGTTGTTCGTCCCCGAGCTGATCGAGCGGGCCACCCGACGGCTGGGCATGGAGCACGAGATGCGCGAGGCGATGCGCACCGAGGCGTTGTTCCTCGACTACCAGCCGGTCCTCCGGCTCGGTGACGGCGCCGTGGCCGCGTACGAAGCGCTGGTCCGCTGGGACCACCCGGTCCGGGGTGTGCTCTCCCCCGACGCCTTCCTCCCGATCGCCGAGACCAGCGACCTGGTGCTGGAGATCGACCGCTACGTGCTGCAGCGCGCCTGCAACGACGCCGTCGGCTGGAGCACCGACAAGGACGCGCCCAACGTCAGCGTCAACATCTCGGCGCGGCACGTCGGGCGCGGTCTGCTGCCGGGGCTCGTCGCCCGCGCTCTGAGCCGCAGCGGCCTGGAACCGTCGCGGCTCACTCTCGAGCTCACCGAGACGGCCCTGCTCGGCGTCACCCCGACCGCCACCAGCGAGCTCGACACCCTGGTGCACCTCGGTGTGCGGCTGGCGATCGACGACTTCGGCACCGGCTACTCCTCGTTGACCCACCTCATCGACGTCCCCGCGAGCTACGTGAAGATCGACCGTTCCTTCGTGGGTCGGATGACCAGCTCGGACGCGAGCACCGCGATCGTCGAGGCTGTCGTCTCGTTGTGCCGGGCGCTGCACATCGACGTGGTCGCCGAGGGCATCGAGGAGGAGGGCCAGCGCTCGATGCTGTCCGAGCTGGGCTGCTCCTACGGTCAGGGCTACCTGCTGGGCCGGCCGGGCCGGCTGCTGTCACCGCTGGGCCGCTCCGGGGCCTGACGGCCGTCAGCTCTCCCGGCGTACGTCGGCGGGGTCCTTGTCGGGCCGCAGCCCGCGCCACGACGGCTGCCGGAGCCGGCCGTCCCGGGTCCACTCCGAGAACGTCACCTCGCCGACCAGTCGCGGCGCCACCCAGTGCGCGTCCTTCGCGTGCGCCCGCGGGACCTCGTCGGCGAACGGCGAGGTGCGGCGCTCGGCCGCCCGCAGGGTGGCCGTGAGGTCGGCGAGCACCCGGTCGGAGAAGCCGGTGCCGACGTGTCCGGCGTAGACCAGCCGCCCCTGCTCGTCCGGTACGCCGATGAGCAGCGACCCGACGCCCCCCTCCCGGCGCCCGGCCCCAGGCGACCAACCGCCGACCACGACCTCCTGCATCAGCAGGTGCTTGACCTTCACCCAGCTCGGGGAGCGGCGGCCCGGCAGGTACGGCGCGTCGTGCCGCTTGGCCAGGACCCCCTCGAGACCCTGCGCCTGCGAGGCCGCCAGCGCCTCGGCGGCGTGACCGTCGAAGGCGGGCGGGACCGCCCACCGGTCGCCAGCCAGCTCGAGCGACTCGAGCGCGACCCGCCGGTCGTCGTAGCCCGCGCCGACCAGCGTGGTGCCGTCGAGGTGCAGCAGGTCGAAGACCAGGAGGCTGACCGGCACCCGGTCGAGCAGGGCCCGGCCAGGGGCGCGGACGTGCATCCTGGCCTGCAGCTCGCCGAAGCTGGGCCGGCCGGCCTCGTCGAACGCGACCACCTCGCCGTCGAGGACGACCCGGTGGTGGCGCAGCTGCTCGGCCAGCCCGCGCAGCTCCGGGTACGTCGCGGACACCTCGCGGTCGTTGCGCGTCAGGACCCGGAGGTCCCCCCGGTCCAAGTACACGACGGCTCGGACGCCGTCCCACTTCATCTCGAACGCCCAGCGGTGCTCCTGGGCAGGAGGCGGCAGCTCGCCGGGGCTGGCCAGCATCGGCCGCAGCAGCGGCAGGGGTTCGGCGTCGGCCACCATCAAGTCGTACCGCATGGGGGCGATTGGGGTGAACACCGGCGGATGTGCTTCACTCGTTCGACCCTGTCCCCTGCTCCCGGAGTGATGCTCGAGTGCCTGCCGGTCGGCACCGCAAGGCCCCGCGCTCGCGGGTGCGGCTGCAGCGGTGGGCCGCGGTGGGCGCTCCGGTCCTGGCAGCGGCAGCCATCGTCCCGGTGGCGAGCGCGCTGCAGCATGGCACCTCGCAGGGCTCGCCGTCCGCCGCCGACCATCCCCCTGCAGCGCACGTCGAGCGGGCCGCCGCGCGCACCGTCTCGCGCGACCTGGTGCGCCCCGAGCCGCCCCCGCCGCACCTGGCGGACGTCGAGCAGCTGGCCGAGCAGACGCCGACGAGCCAGCCGCCGGACCCGGCCGACCTGAAGCCGCGCTGGGTGACGGCGGAGCTGAACGTCTGGAGCGACGCCGACGAGGACAGCCGGCTGCTCACCGTGCTCGATGCCGGCGGCAAGGTGCAGGTCACCGGAGTCGTCCACGGCTCGTGGGCCCAGGTCGCCCGGGGCGACCGACTGGCCTGGGTGCACAAGGCCTACCTCTCGCAGACGAAGCCGGTCGCCGCGACCGCCATCCGGTTCTCGGGGGCGGTCTCCGGAGCGGCCTGCTCCGACGGCTCCTCGGTCGAGAGCGGGCTGGTGCCGCACACGATCGAGGTCTACCGCGCGGTGTGCGCCGCCTTCCCCGCGGTCACCAGCTGGGGCGGTCTGTCCGGCTCCGGTGGCGACCACGGGTCCGGGCACGCCCTGGACATCATGTGCACCGGCTCGCTCGGCGACGCGATCGCCGCCTACGTGCGGGCGCACGCGAGCGAGCTCGGCGTGAGCTACGTGATCTGGTCTCAGCACATCTGGTCGGTGGAGCGGGGCAGCGAGGGCTGGCGCGCCATGGAGGACCGCGGCTCCACGACGGCCAACCACTACGACCACGTGCACGTGTCGACCTACTGACCGCGGCCGGCTCCCGGTCGCCGCGAAGCCCTCCCGGGAGTCGACCACGTAAAGCACGCTGCGCCCCGCGACAACACGCGTGCACGCGTGTTGTCGCGGGTGCCCGCGTGCTTTACGTGGTCGACTCCGGCGCGGCCGGGCGGCTACCTGACCCGGACCGTCTGGACCGCGCTGTCGGACCCGACGATGTTGGCTGGGTCCGCGGGTCGGAAGGTGGCCAGGACCTCGTGGGTGCCCTTGGCTGCCGAGACGGTGGCGCGAGCGACGCCGTCGACGACGGGGGCATCTGCCATCGGTCGTCCGTCGACGGAGAACACGACGGTGCCGACGGAGGCCCGACCGGTCTCGAGGCGCACCGTCGCCGTCATGTCGAGCAGGAACTCCGCCGGGCCACCCTGGGTCTTGACCTTCCCGACCGTGGTCGAGAGGTCCGTCGTGGACTGCGCCGGGCCGACGGTGAATGCCGTCACCTTGGAGGTGGACCCGGTGCTGTGGGCAGGGTCGTCCGGCACGAACTTCGCGGTCAGCTGGTGGACCCCCGCGGCGAGGAACGCCGGCACCGGCCCGGTGGCCACGCCGTCGACGACCTCCGCCGAGGCGATGACGTCACCGTCGTCGAGCACCTGCACCTGGCCGACGGCGTCGCCGTCTCGACTGAGCGCGACGGTGGCGCTCCAGGTCGCCGGGGACTGCGTGCCGTAGACCTGCGAGGTCGGCGTGACCGTCAGCGTCGTGGTCGACGACTCCGGCGGCGGTGTCAGGGCGAGGTCCACGATGACCGGGTCGTGGTCGGAGATCCGGAACTCGTCCGGTGCGTAGAGCGAGGCCACCTGGCCGGCGGTCTTGAACTCGGTGTTGTAGTCGAGGACCGCCGGCTCGTCGGAGTTGATGTGCCACTCGTGCACGGCCGCGACCTGCGGCTGGATCGACGCGCTGCCGAAGGCGTAGTCGAGGTAGCCCCACTGTCCGTCGAAGACGTAGGAGTAGGCGTCCGCGCCGATCCTCGAGCGGATCAGGTTGGTGTAGCCCGCGTTCTCCAAGGTCCTGACCGGGTCCTCCATCGCGTAGGAGTTGTAGTCGCCGACCATCAGGACGTCGGCGTCGCCGGCCCCCGTCGGGTCGCCGTCCAGCCAGGCCGCGAGCGCGGTGGCGGCCTTGGTTCGCACCCCGGCGCAGTTGGCCTGGCCGTCGCCGGTGTCGGGGGCGTCGCAGGCGCTGCCCTTGCTCTTCAGGTGGTTGACGTCGACCACGAAGCGCGAGCCGGCCGCGTCCTCGAAGGCCTGCGCCACCGATGCGCGGTTGCGCGGCGCGCCGTCGCCGCCGTTGACGAAGGCGGTCGAGTTCAGCACCGCCGTGTTGCCCACCGGCGTCACGACTGCGGGCTTGTAGAGCACGCCCACCTTGATCGCGTCGGTGCCGGCCGCGTTGACCTGCCCTGTCTCGGCGTCAACGTCGACGAACGCGTAGGTGCCCGGTGCGGTGGCCGCGTTGAGCTTGTCGACCAGGAACTGGATGGCGCTGGTCGGGCCGTATCCGTCGTTCTCGATCTCGTTGATGCCGATGACGTCGGCCCTGGTGCCGCCGACAGCGGCGACCGTCTTGACCCACTGCCGGTCGAACTCGGCCTGGTTGTTGGCACCCCGGCAGTCGGTCGCCGCACCGCCTGCACCGTTGGTGCAGCCGGAGAACGTGTTGAAGAAGTTGAGCAGGTTCATCCCCGCGACCCGTACGTCGGTGCCGGCTGCCCTGGCCGGCGACGCGGCCGGCCGGGGGTTGGCGGCCTGGAAGTCCGGAGCCCCGCCACCGAGGGCGTTGATCGGCCGCAGCCGGTAGGCGTTGCCGCTGGCGGCGTTGCCCGCCCACGTGTAGGTGAGGACGCCGACCATGTCGGTGGCGGTGTCACCGCCGCGGAGCGTGTTGGTGGCCGACAGCGGCTGCCCGCCACGGCCGAACAGGATCGGGTCGGGGTTCTGCGCCTGGCTGGCGTCGTCGACGATCAGCCGGTTGAGGTCGTTCGCGGTCTGCTGGGCGATGGCCGGTGCGCCGGGCGCGACGATGCTGGTCGGCTGCGGCAGCTTGCCGCCGGAGGACACCACCACCTGACCGAAGCGGCCGAGCTGGAAGTGCTCGGTCACCGACAGCGTCTGCGGCATCCGGACGAGCATCCCCTCGTAGCGCTCGGGGAAGTCGGCGGTCGCGAAGGGCAGGGTCACCGAGACGGGCATGACCGTGTTGCCGGTGCTGCACTTCTCGGGCGTCGTCCCTGTCGCCACGGTGACCTGGGTCTGGCCCTGGTTCTCGCTGACCGTGCCGGTGACCCGGACCCGGTCGCCGAGGCTCACCGCGTCGGAGTTCGTGGGCTCGAAGACGAAGATCGCCTCCGAGGTGGCGTCGTCGGCGTCGGGCGCGGTGTCCTGCAGGTAGAACCCGCGTAGTGCGGGCGAGGGGCCTTCGTAGTCGCCGACCACGACGCCCTCGGTGGCGACCGTGCTGCCGGCCAGCGGAGAGACGTCGCCCGTGCCCTGGATCGCGTGCGCCGCCGTGTACGCCGTGCCGCAGCCCGGCACGACCGCCGCTGCGGTGTGGAAGGAGACCACCGCGTCGGCGGCCAGCTTGTCCGGCGGGTCGTTCGTGTCAGTGTCGGCAACCCCGGTCGCCGTGACGGTGAGGGTGCACGAGGTGTCGGCCGGCAGGTCGGTGGTCGGGTCGAGGGTGTACGACGCGCCCGAGCCGCCCTGGACGAAGGGCGCCGCGGTGCCGCCGCAGGTCAGGCCGAGCGCGTCACTGAGGGTCACCGGCTCGGAGAAGGTGACCGCGAGGTTCGCGGAGGTCGACACGCTCGTCGCGCCGTCGACCGGCGTCGTCGAGGTCACCGTCGGTGCCTGGTCCCCGGGCGGGGTCAGCGGCGAGTTCAGCGCTCCCCTGGTGTTCGCGGCCGGCCCGTTCCAGACGTACGTGCCGCCCGCGTCCCTCGTCTTGCTCAAGCTCAGCCCGACGGCACCCGTGCCGGTCTCGGCGACGCCGATGTCGGCGCTCGACATGCCGGACGCGGGACCGTTGGAGGCCGTGAAGGTGCCCTCGTAGGACAGGAACTCGATCACGCCCGCCGCTCCGACCAGGGCGATGCCGTCCGGAGAGCCGTTCTGGATCCCGTCGACCGGGTAGTCGATCACGGCGACTGCCGGGCTGTCGGCCGGAGCCGTCACCACCGGCACCGCGTCGGTGTCGTAGACCGTCGCCGCCGGTCGAGCCACGCCGCCGTTGTAGAGCACCACCGACAGGCCGGCGCTGCTCGAGCCGGCAGGGATCTGCACCTCGACGAACTCACCGGTGTCGGAGCCGTTGTTGTCGTAGTGAATCTCGGAGATGAACGGCGTCGTCGGCTCGGCGGCAACCGCGGCCGGCACGGCCCCCACCAGCCCCGCCACCAGGGCGAGTGCCCCGGCTCCACCGATCAGGCTCAGCCGTGCGCGCATGCAGGATCTCCAGTTCGTGACCGCGAGAGTGACGACGGGCAGCGCCCGGCCGGGTGAGCCGGCGCCGCGTCGAGTGCGGCGAACCTACGTCACAGGTCGCACGACGTCCACACTTGTGCTGGCAACAACCGTTATGTCATGCCTTCTTTGCCGGCCCGAGACCATCTGTTCGCTTCCCCGAGATCGAGTGGTGACCACCGGGGCTCGAGACGGCTCGTCGACCCCTGGTGGCCACCACTCGGCTGTGGTCCGGACACCACCGAGCGGTCACCGCGCGTCCAGCCGCCGGAGCGCGCCCACCGCCACCTCGTGGTCGGTCGTGAACCAGAACGGCGGCAGCGAGGTGCGCAGGAAGCCGGCGTACCGCGCCGTGGCCAGCCGCGAGTCGAGCACCGCGACGACGCCCCGGTCCTCCGTGCCGCGGATCAGGCGACCGGCGCCCTGGGCCAGCCGCAGCGCGGCGTGCGACGCCGACACCGTCATGAAGCCGTTGCCGCCGGCGTCGGCCACCGCCTGGGCCCGGGCCGACATCAACGGGTCGTCGGGCCGCGGGAACGGGATGCGGTCGATCACCACCAGTCGGCAGGCGTCGCCCGGCACGTCGACGCCCTGCCAGAGCGACAGGGTGCCGAACAGACAGGTCGGCCCGTCGGCCGCGAACGCCGCCACCAGCGCGGCGGTGCGCTCCTCGCCCTGGCACAGCACCGGCACGTCGAGGCGCTCGCGCATCTCCGCGGCCGCCGCCTCGGCGGCCCGCATCGAGGAGAACAGCCCGAGGGTGCGCCCGCCGGCGGCCTCGACCAGCGCCGCCAGCTCGTCCATCGCCTGCGGCGACGCGCCGTCCCTGCCCGGCGGGGGCAGCCGCCGGGCGACGTACAGGATCCCCTGGCTCGGGTAGTCGAACGGCGAGCCGACGTCCAGCCCGGCCCACTCCGGCGCGTCGTCGCCGGTCAGCCCGACCAGCCGGGCCACCGGCTCGAACGAGCCGCCGAGCTCCAGGGTGGCGCTGGTCAGCACCACCGCCCGGTTGCCGAACAGCGCCTCGCGGAGCAGCCCGTTGACCGACAGCGGCGCCACCTTGAGCACCGAGCCGCGGCGCTGGTCGTGCGAGATCCAGCTGACGTCGTACGGCGAGTGGGCCGCCACCCGCTCGGCCGTCTCGTGCACCGCGTCGACCATCGCCACGGCTACCTTGCGCGCCCCGTCGTCGGCGTGCTTGGCGCGGCCGATCTCACTGATCACGTCGCGGGCGGCGTCGCGCACCAGGGCCATCGCGGTCGCCAGCTGTTCGGGCAGCTCGACGATGCGGCCCTCCGGCAGGGCGGCGAGCGCCGCCTCCAGGGCGACACCGGCGTCAGCGAGGTCCTCGGTGCCGTCGACGAGGCGACGGGCCCGGGCGGCGGCGCGCTCGACCATCGGCGCCGTCAGCTCGTCGGTGGCCACCCCGGTGACCCGGTCGACCAGCTCGTGCGCCTCGTCGACCACCACCGCGTCGTGCTCCGGCAGCACCGCGAAGCTCTCCAGCGCGTCGATCGCGAGCAGCGCATGGTTGGTGACCACGATCTCGACCTCGGCGGCCCGGTTGCGGGCCAGCTCGGCGAAGCACTCCTCGCCGTAGGGGCACTTGGCGGCGCCGAGGCACTCCCGCGCGGTGACACTGACCTGCCGCCAGGCCCGGTCGGCGACCCCCGGGTCGAGCTCGTCGCGGTCGCCGGTCTCGGTCTCGTCGGCCCAGCCGCGCAGCCGCACCACGTCGCGGCCCAGCGCAGTGGTCGGCGACGGGTCGAACAGCGCGTCGCCCTCGTCGTCCGGCATCCCGCCGTACACCTTGTTGCGGCAGAGGTAGTTGGAGCGCCCCTTGAGGATCGCGTACGTCGGACGCCGGCCCAGCAGCGGCTCGACGGCGTCGACCAGCGCCGGAAGGTCACGGTCGACGACCTGGTTCTGCAGCGCGATCGTCGCGGTGGCGACCACCACGGTGTCGCCGTGCAGGAGCGCCGGAACCAGGTAGGCCAGCGACTTGCCGGTGCCCGTGCCGGCCTGGACCAGCAGGTGACTGCCCTCGGACATGGCGGCCTCGACGGCCTCGGCCATCTGCACCTGGCCCGGCCGCTCGGTGCCGCCGACCCCGGCCACCGCCGCCGCGAGCAGCTCGCGCACGCCCGGCTGCGGGACCTCGGCGGGCACGTCGGCGTCGGCGGTCACCGACCGAGGTTAGTCGGGCTCCGCTGCCCCGGCGTACGCCCTGTGGACGACACGCCCGGACGCCGCAGCGTCAGCCAGCGGTGGCCGGGCTCGCGGCGTACGGCGCCAGCTCGGCCGCCAGCGCCGGTCCGACCAGTGCCCGCACCCGGGTGCCCTCGGCGACGTGGTCCTGCTCGAGCAGCTCGCCCTCGTCGTGCACCCGCGACACCAGGTCCCCGCGGTCGTAGGGCAGCAGGACGTCCACCGCGACCGACGGCCGCGGCAGCTCGCGGGCGATCAGCTGCGCCAGCTCGTCGATCCCGAGGCCGGTGCGGGCGGAGACCACCACCGTGTGCTTCTCCCGGCGGCGGAGCCGGTCGACGACCAGCGGGTCGGCGAGGTCGGCCTTGTTGATGACGACCAGCTCGGGCACGTCCTGGGCATCGACGTCGGCGAGCACCGAGCGCACGGCGGCCAGCTGGGACTCGGGGTCGGCGTCCGACCCGTCGACGACGTGCAGGATCAGGTCGGCGTCGGCGACCTCCTCCAGCGTCGAGCGGAACGCCTCGACCAGCTGGTGCGGCAGGTGCCGCACGAACCCGACGGTGTCGGTGAGCGTGTAGTCGCGGCCGTCGGCGGTCTGGGCCCGGCGGACCGTCGGGTCGAGGGTGGCGAACAGCGCGTTCTCGACGAGCACGCCGGCGCCGGTGAGCCGGTTGAGCAGCGAGGACTTGCCGGCGTTGGTGTAGCCGGCGATGGCCACCGACGGGACCTCGTGGCGGCGGCGCTCCTGCCGCTTGGTGTCCCGGGCCGTCTTCATGCCGGCGATCTCGCGGCGCAGCTTGGCCATCCGGGTGCGGATGCGCCGCCGGTCGGTCTCGATCTTCGTCTCGCCGGGACCGCGGGTGCCCACCCCGCCGGACGCCGACCCGCCGGCGCCGCCGGCCTGCCGGGACATCGACTCGCCCCAGCCGCGCAGCCTCGGCAGCATGTACTCCATCTGGGCCAGCGACACCTGCGCCTTGCCCTCCCGGCTGCTGGCGTGCTGGGCGAAGATGTCCAGGATCAGCGCGGTGCGGTCGATCACCTTGACCTTGACCACGTACTCGAGCTGGCTGAGCTGGCCGGGCGTCAGCTCGCCGTCGGAGATCACGGTGTCGGCGCCGGTCGCGACCACGATGTCGCGCAGCTCGCGGGCCTTGCCGGAGCCGATGAAGGTCGCGGCGTCGGGCTTGTCGCGACGCTGGATCAGCGCCTCGAGCACCAGGGAGCCGGCCGTCTCGGCGAGCGCGGCCAGCTCGGCGAGGGAGTTCTCGGCGTCCCGCGACGAGCCCTCGGTCCAGACACCGACGAGCACGACGCGCTCCAGCCGCAGCTGGCGGTACTCGACCTCGGTGACGTCCTCGAGCTCGGTCGACAGGCCGGCGACGCGGCGCAGGGCCTGGCGGTCCTCCAGGTCGTACTGCTCGCCGTCGTGGTCGCGCGGGTCGAGGTCGTAGCGGGGCGTGGGCTCGTCAAAGGCAGAAGTCATCGTGCTCCAGGGTGGCACGGACCCGGGTGGTCCGTCCCCTGGTTAACAACCGGCGGGTGCAGGGCCTTCCGCTGGTCCGGCAGGCTCAGGCCGCTCGGGCTGCCCCGGCGAGCTCGGATCATGAACGCCCCGCCGAGCCCGGTGACCACCGGTTTCGCCGCGACCGCGAGCGACCGGCCGTCGGTCATGACCCGTTCGCCCTCCAGCGCATCGACGGCCGCCTCGTACGCGGTGATGGTCGCGAGGACGTCCAGCACCGCTGCCACGTCGAGCACCCGGCCATCGGTGATCCGCTGCCGGCGGTCGGCGTCCCTGGTCAGCCGGCGCAGCCGGGTGGATGCGGCGAAGTCCAGGTCGTAGTCCTCCCGGATCGTGAGCAGGACGTCGAGCAGCTCGGCCCGGCCGACCTCGCCGGCCGTGGGGAGCACTGCGGCCGCGGCGTCCAGCCAGACCCACTCGTCGGCGCTGTCGTCGAGAACGTCGGTGACGAGGGTGAACAGCGTCATGTGCACGCTCCAGGAGCAGACATCGACGTCCTCGTGCTCGTCGTGGCCGAGAGCCTGCGCCCGCCGCACCATCCGCCGGGCGCCCTCGTGGTCGCCGCGGACCAGAGCGTCGGCGGCCTTCTGCAGGAGGTTGTCGGCGGCCAGCTGCTGGCCGTGCGACACCTCGGCACGCGCGAGGTCCGAGTTCCGACGAAGCGCTTCGAGAGCGGCCGCCGTGGGCTGCGACGCGTCGGTCACCCGTCGACCTCGCCGCGGGCGACCAGCACGGCCGGCCCGGTGAGCTCGAGGTGCCCGTCCGGCCGCTCGGTCACGGTCAGGCGGCCGCCCGGCACGTCGACGGCGTACGTCGACCCGGGCGCCGCGCCGTCCCGCACCGCACTGGCGACCATCACCGCGCACGCCCCGGTGCCGCACGAGCGGGTCTCGCCGACACCGCGCTCGTGCACCCGCATCGCGACGTGCCGGTCGCCGCGGCGGACGACGAACTCGACGTTGACGCCGCCGGGGAACGGCGGCTCGACCACCGGCGCGGACCGCAGGTCGCCGGCCTCGGACAGGTCGTCGACGAAGACGACCGCGTGCGGGTTGCCGGTCTCGACCTCGACCGCCGGCCAGGCCCGGTCGCCCACGACGACCTTGCGGTCGGTGCCGGGCATGGTGGCCGGACCCATGTCCACGGACACGTCGCCCTCGGCGCCGAGCCGCACGGTCTTCACGCCGTCCCGGGTGAGGATCGCCAGGTCTCCCGCGGGCTCCAGGCCCTCGTCGACCAGGTAACGGGCGAACACCCGGATCCCGTTGCCGCACATCTCGGCCGGCGACCCGTCGGCGTTGCGGTAGTCCATGAACCAGCGGGTGTCCGCGGCGCCGGCGAGCGCCCGCGCCTCGGCGTCGGCGTCGGTGCGCACCACCCGCAGGACCCCGTCACCGCCGATGCCGGCCCGCCGGTCGCAGAGCCGCCGCACGAGGTCGTCGGTCAGGACGAGCTCACCGTCGGCGTCCGGCAGCAGCACGAAGTCGTTCTCGGTGCCGTGGCCTTTGACGAAGCGCATCACCCCGCAAGCGTAGGTCAGCGGCGAGCCGACGCCGCCGACCAGGGCGTCAGCGAGGGTCGAAGATGCTGGCAGGCAGCTGCTCGCCGGCGAGCAGCCGACTGACCTGCCGGCCGCCGTGGATCGAGGGCAGGAAGCCGACGCCGTTGCAGCCCAGGTTGTAGAGCAGCACCGGGTGCCGGGGATGAGCGCCGATCACCCGGACGCCACCGCCCAGGTAGCCCATCAGGCCGTGCCACTGGAAGTCGTACGGCTGGCCGGGCGGTCGAGCGGGCTGGGCGAACGGGCGGATCTGGTCGTCCATGCCGGTCAGGACCGAGCCGGGGAAAGGCGCCGACGGGTCGTAGCGGTCGCCCTCCATCGGGTGCTCGGGCCCACCCATGCAGGTCAACGTGACGGTGTCATCCGGGCGGTCGTAGGTGCGGCGGGTGACGTAGACGTACGGCGTGTCGCCACCGATGGTGGTGTTGCGGAGGTAGCTCATCGCCGCCGGTGTGCGCGGCGCCTCCTCGACGAACGCCGTCATGTAGCCGACCGTGCCGACGACCCGCTGCTCTGGCGCCAGCTCGATGCGCTCCCCCATCTCGTCCTCGATGACGTGGTCGACGAAGCCGTTGGTGCACAGCACCACCCGAGCAGCGGACACCAGATGGCCTCGGGCATGCACGACGGCGCCGTCCGCACCGACGACGACACGGTCCACGTGCGTGTGGTCGACGAAGCGCAGCCGGTCCGGGTACCTCCGCTCGAGGTAGGCCAGCACCTGCTGCACCAACGCGCCGCTGTTGGCGCAGCCCTTGCGGTCCGACAGCACCGCGCGGTACCGGTCGTCCGGCACCTCGAGCAGCTCGCGCACCCGAGCCTGCGGCACGACCGTGTACAGGTCGGCGAACTCATCCGGGATCTCGGGCAGGAACTCCGCGTCCTCCGACACCACGCAGGTCTCGGTGCGCAGCCCGCCCTGCCGGCGGAACAGGTTGTTGCGCAGATGCACCTGCAGGTGGTTGAGGCTGAACATGCCCATGTGGCCGGTGAACCGCTCGACCCGGACGGTGGCCCCGGCCTCGGCGGCCATCAGGTCGAGCAGGTCGTGCGCATCGTCGAAGGCCCGCTGGCCGTCGATGGCCAGCTCGAGCCCGAACTCGTCGGCGATGTCGTGCAGCGGCCGCTCGAAGTAGGTCGTGAGCTGCCCGGCGTTGCGCCCGGTCGCGCCGCGCCCGACGCGGTCCCGCTCGACCAGCAGCACCCGCTGGGTGGTGCCGCGGAGGGTGAAGAACGCGGTTGCGACACCGGCGATGCCCGCGCCGACGATCGCGACGTCGGTGCTCGCGTCCCCCTCGAGCGGGCGGGGCGGTCCGTCGGGGGCCAGCTGGGCGATCCAGGGCGACCGACTGACCTGGTCGGGGTACGCGGCAGGCCGCGCGTCGGTCACCTGGACCACGTCGACGCGCCCTCCCACCGCAGCACCGATCCCCGGAGAGACTCGCCGGCCGAGCCGCGGTCACGCTAACACCGGCGCGGCGCCGCGACCGCGGGTTCGGGATCCGCAGGGTGCGGACGCCGTCAGCGCGGCCGGACCACCCGCGCGTCCCCACCGCCCCGCCGCACCGGCTCGGCGACCGCGATCAGCCGGCCGCCGGGACGCAGCTCGATGCCGGTGACGGCGCCGATCTCGGGCGGGTCGGGCGGTGCCACGAAGGTGTGCCCGTACGCCGTCAGACCGGAGCGGTCGAACGCCGGCTCGGCCTGGACGTCGGCGGTGTTGCGCTGGCTGGCCCGCGGGGCGGCGACGGCCTGCGGCAGCGACATGCCGAAGTCGAGCCGGTTCAGCAGCACCTGGAGCACCGTGGTGATGATCGTCGAGCCGCCCGGCGAGCCGGTGGCCAGGATCGGGCGGCCGTGGTCGGTGACGATGGTCGGCGACATCGAGGACCGGGGCCGCTTGCCGGGGCCGGGGGCGTTCGGCGCGGTGGCCGAGGTGGGCGCCAGGTCGAAGTCGGTCAGCTCGTTGTTGAGCAGGAAGCCGCGGCCCGGAACGGTGAGGGCGCTGCCACCGGTCTGCTCGATGGTCAGCGTGTAGGTGACGATGTTGCCCCACCGGTCGGCGACCGTGAGGTGCGAGGTGGACAGGCCCTCGTGGTCCGGCGCCGCGACGGTCGCCGTCCGGGATGTCGTCGCAGTTCGTGTCGTAGCTGCCGTCCGGCGTCCCGGCCGGCACCGGCTTGACGGCGGCCGTGGTCTGGTCCAGGCGGCAGAACCGCTCGTCGGCGAACGGCTGCGAGAGCAGCTGTCGGAGGACGCCCGGTTGCATCGCCCGCGGGTCCCCGACGTAGGCGCCGCGGTCGGCGTACGCGAGCGCGCTCGCCTCGAAGTAGTCGTGCAAGGCCCGGTTCGGGTCGGCCCGGAACACGGCACCGAGGTCGACCCCCTCGAGGATGTTCAGCGCCTCGCCGATGGTCGACCCGCCGCTCGAGGGCGGCGGCATGCCCCAGACCCGCACGCCCCGGTAGCGCACGCTCGTCGGCTCGCGGCGGACCGCGCGGTACCCCGCGAGGTCAGCGGCTGTGAGCAGGCCGGGACGGACGTTCCGGGTCGAGGCCGGGTCCTTCGGTGGCGTCCGGACGGTGCGGACGATCTCGCGGCCGAGCCGGCCGGCGTACAGCCACCGGACGCCCTTGCGCCCCAGCCGGTCGTAGGTGCGGGCCAGCGCCGGGTTGCGGAAGATCGACCCCACGGCAGGCGGCTGACCGCCGGGGAGGAACAGCCTGCGGGTCGGCAGGATGTCGGCGAACCGCGCGGCGTTCGCGGCGGTCTGGTCGTGGAAGGTCTGGTCGACGACGAAGCCGCGACGGGCCACCGCGGCGGCCGGCGCGAGCGAGCTCGCGAGCGAGCGGGTGCCCCAGCGGCGCAGCGCCGTGACCCAGGTCGCAGGGGTGCCGGGCACGCCCACCGACAGGCCGCTGTTGACCGCCTCGTCGAAGGTGAGGCCGCGGTAGGTGTCGGCAGTGGTGGCGCTCGGCGCGGTCTCCCGGCCGTCGATGGTCCGGACCTTCTTCGCCTTGGCGTCGTAGAACACGAAGAAGCCACCGCCGCCGATGCCGGTGGAGTAGGGCTCGGTGACCCCCAGCGTGGCGGCGGCGGCCACCGCCGCATCGACCGCGTTGCCGCCGCGCCGCAGCACCCGCAGCCCGACCCGGGTCGCCTCCGGGTCGACGCTGGTCACCGCTCCCCCGCGCCCGATCGCGGTCGGCTGCTTGCCGGTCGCCCGGTCCGCGGTGTTCGCGGCATGCGCGGCGGGGCCGCTGCCGAGCAGCGCGGCCGGCACGACGAGCGCGGTGGCGGCGGCCAGCAACGGGCGCCAGGTGGTCACGGTCATGCGGACACCTCCGGTGGACGGTCGAGGACGGCAGCCGCCTACCCGCGGATGTCGGTCAGGAACCGGACATCTCGCCCACGATCGACACCGCCCGTGCCGGCAGCTCCGGGTCGGCGGCGTCCAGCCAGCGGACCCGCGGGTCGCGGCGGAACCACGACTCCTGCCGCCGGGCGAACCGCCGGGTGGCGCGGACCGTGTCGTCGCGCGCCTCGCGCTCGGTGAGCTCCCCGTCGAGGAACCGCAGCACCTGGGCGTAGCCGAGCGCCCGGGACGCCGTCCGGCCGTCGCGCAGGCCGTGACCCGCCAGCCGGCGTACCTCCTCGACCAGGCCGTGCTGCCACATCCGGTCGACCCGGGCCTCGATCCGGGCGTCGAGCACCGGCCGGGGCAGGGTCAGGCCGAGCTGCACGGCCGGCACGGCGTACCGGTGGTCGGGCAGGGTCGCCGCGAACGGCCGGCCGGTGAGCTCGACGACCTCCAGCGCGCGGACCAGGCGGCGGCCGTTGCTCGGGAGGATGCTCGCCGCGGCCACCGGGTCGACGGCGGCCAGCCGGCGGTGCAGCGCGCCGGCACCCTCGGCCGCGAGCTCGGCCTCGAGCCGGGCCCGGACCTCGGGATCGGTCCCGGGAAAGTCGAGGTGGTCGAGAGCCGCCCGCACGTACAGCCCCGAGCCGCCGACCAGGACGGGCAGCCGCCCGCGGTCCCGCACGCCGGCGATGCAGGCCCGGGCCAGCCGCTGGTAGTCGGCGACGTTGGCCTCGACCCGCACGTTCCACAGGTCGAGCAGGTGGTGCGGCACGCCGGCCCGCTCCGACACGGGCAGCTTCGCGGTGCCGACGTCCATGCCGCGGTAGAGCTGCATCGAGTCGGCGTTCACGACCTCGCCGCCGAGCTGCCGGGCCAGCGCGATGGCCAGGTCGCTCTTGCCGACCGCGGTGGCGCCGACGACGGCCAGCACCGCCGGCCGGCCGGGTTCGGTGATCACGGTGGGTGAGTCTCGCCCATCATCGGCCGATGCGGGTCTACCGTGCCGGTATGGGGATATTCGACAAGTTCAAGAAGCAGGCCACCGCAGCGGTCGATCAGCACGGCGACAAGATCGCACAGGGCCTGGACAAGGCCGCTGACGTCGCGGACAAGAAGACCGGCGGCAAGCACTCGAGCCAGATCAACACCGGCGTCGACAAGACGAAGGACGCGCTGGACAAGCTCGACGGCAAGGACGACGACATCCCGAACGGCCCGGCCAGCAGGCCCTGACCGCGGTTCTCACCCAGCCGGCGCCCAGCCGGCGACCAGGTAGGTCACGCCGTACGGCGCCCCGGTCCAGGTCACGGACCCCTGCCAGGAACGGCCACGGGCGGCTCCGGCCAGCACCTGCCACGGGGCGCGTCCGGCCGCCAGCAGCTCGCCGGCCCGGTCCGGGGACAGCGCGGCGAGCCCGGCCACGTCGCCGGTCCGCGAGCGCGGCCGCGACCTCGGCGTCGAACGCCTCGGCGTCCGGGTGCAGCCCGGCCGGCCCCTTGACGCTGCGCCGGGCGCTGCCGTCGCCCATCGCCAGCATCGCCACCCGGTCGCTCCTGGCCGCCAGCGCCTCCCCCAGCGCCAGGCACCGGTCGGTGCCGGCGTCCGCCTCGACCCCGAACAGCAGCACCGGCGCCGCTCCCTCGCCGGCCCGGTCCAGCAGCCACCGCCCGATGGTCAGCGCGAGCGGCAGCGTCGCCGGGCCCTCGCCCGCTCCGGCCGGCACCCGCACGCCGTACGCCGCCAGGCTCCCCCAGGCGCCTTCCGGGAACGGCCCGACCGCCGGTGCGCCGCCCACCACCACCACCAGCGACGGCTCGCTGGCGAGCAGATCGTCGACCGCCGCGGCGCAGGCCGCCCGCAGCCCGGCCAGCTCGTCGCTGGCGCCGGCACCCGCACCCGGCACGAGCAGCGGCGGGTGCGGGCAGACCGTCGCGGCCACGAGCACCCGGTCACGGTAGCCATCGCCCGGCCCGAGTGACCATCGCCGCAGGACGCCCTTAGCGCCGCGTTAACCCGCGCACCGGCACCCTCGGCTCAAGTGGTCGCCGAAGACGGTCGATCCATGTGCGGGGCCGGACGCTGGGGCGAGGAGGCGCGCGTGGACGAGCTCGACATGCTCGTCGACGCCGCCCGCGCGGGCGGCAGCTGGGCGTTCGGCCGGCTCTGGGAGCAGCTGGCGCCCCCCGTGCACGCCTACCTCCGGGGCCGCGGGGCCCGAGACGCCGAGGACGCGACGTCCGAGGTGTTCCTGGCCGCCTTCGGCGGCGTGACCGGCTTCGACGGCGACGGCCGCGCCTTCCGGTCCTGGGTCTTCACCATCGCCCACCACAAGGGCGTCGACGCCGTACGCCGGTCGGTCGCCGCCCGCGAGGTCCCGACCGACAGCCTGGACGACGGCCGCCTGCACCAAAGCGCCGAGGACGACGCGCTGGCCAGGCTGGGCGACGAGACGGTGCACGAGCTGCTGGCGACGCTGTCCGTCGATCAGCGGTCGGTGCTGCTGCTGCGGATCGTCGCCGACCTCAGCCTCGAGGAGACCGCCGCGGTCCTGGCCAAGCCGGTGGGCGCCGTGAAGTCACTGCAGCACCGCGCGCTCGCCGCGCTGCGGCGCACCCTGGACCAGCCGGCGCCCGTATCCCGGGACGCCGCCGCGACGATTGCCCTGCCGAGATGAGCGGCGACCGGAGCTACGACGGCGACCTGCTGACGGCGCTGCGCCGCGGCGACCAGGCCGACCGGCTGCTGGCCGGGCTGCTGGCGCCGCTGCGCGCTCCGGAGGCCGCACCGTTGCCGACCGCCGCGCTCGCGACGCTGCTGGCCGGCGACGAGCCGCCGGCACCGGTCGGTGCCGCACATCCCGTGGTCGAGCTCGGCCGCGGGGGTCCGGCAACCCGAGGCCCGGCGACCGCGTCGAGGCCTCGGCGGACAGCCCTGCGGCGCGCGATCGGCGCGGCCTGCGCCGCCGCCGTCCTGGGCCTGGCGGCCGTGCTCGCGTCGATGCCGTCCGGCGACGACGTGGTCGTCACGCCGATCGACGAGTCGCCGGCGTCGAGCCAGGCCCCCCGGGTCGACGACGGGCACGAGGGTCGCGGGCACCTCGGCGACCACACGACGCCACAGCGGACCGCGCGCCACCCACGGAGCCGCGCGCGGCACGGCGCAGACGGTGCAGCCCGGGGCAGCGGCCCCGACGACGACGTCCGGCCACAGCGGTCCGGTGCCGCAGAGCCAGCGCAGCACCGACCGCGGCGGCGACCGCACCGCCGGCGTCCGGTCCGCCCGGCGCACCGGACGGGGCGGGGCCGACGACGCCACGATCACCGGCACTGACGCCGACGAGGCCAGCCCGACCCCGCCGGCGGCGACGACAGCGTCGACGACGGCTCGGACGACGGCAGCGGCGGCTCGTCGGACGGGGGCTCCGACGGCGACGACACCGAGCCCGTGTCGCCGGACGGCGGAGACGCCGCGGTGTCGGACGGCTGAGTCCGACGTCGGCCGGCTGAGCAGCTCCCGCGCCTAGCGGCCCGCGGGAGCGCCGACCGTCGGCATGCCGAGCAGCACGCCCGGGAGCCCGGGCGCCGCCCGCCTGGCGGGCCGCCCAGGCGTCACCGGCCCGGGTGGCCCGGACTCCGCCGTAGCTGCCGTCGGCGACCAGGTGGTGCGGCGCGGCGTAGGTGACCTCGACGGTGGCGACGTCGCCCGGCCGGGGCGGCACGGCGTCCGCCGGCACGGCGAAGTGCACCAGCCGGTTGTCGGGGGCCCGACCGGACAGCCGGTGGGTGGCGCCGTCCTTGCGCCCCTCTCCCTCGGCGACCAGCACGTCGACGGTCCCGGCCGACCTGGCGCGTGTTCTCGGCCCAGGAGATGTCCTCCTGCACCGCCACGCAGCCGCTCGTAGCGCTCCTGCACGACAGCCTTCGGCAGCTGGTCGGGCAGCTCTGCGGCCGGCGTGCCGGGCCGCTTGGAGTACTGGAAGGTGAAGGCGCCGGCGAACCTGGCCCGGCGCGACGACCTCCAGCGTCTGCTCGAAGTCGTCGTCGGTCTCGCCGGGGAAGCCGACGATGATGTCGGTGGTGATCGCGGCGTCCGGCATCGCGGCCCGGACCCGGTCGATGATGCCGAGGTAGCGCTCCTGGCGGTAGGAGCGGCGCATGGCCTTGAGCACCCGGTCCGAGCCGGACTGCAGCGGCATGTGCAGCGAGTGCATGACGTTCGGTGTCTCGGCCATCGCGGCGATGACGTCGTCGGTGAAGTCCTTGGGGTGCGGGCTGGTGAAGCGGACCCGCTCGAGGCCGTCGATCTCGCCGCAGGCGCGCAGCAGCTTGCCGAACGCCAGCCGGTCGCCGAACTCCACGCCGTAGGAGTTGACGTTCTGCCCGAGCAGCGTGACCTCGAGCACGCCGTCGGCCACCAGCGCCTCGACCTCGGCCAGCACGTCGCCGGGACGCCGGTCCTTCTCGGTGCCGCGCAGCGACGGGACGATGCAGAACGTGCAGGTGTTGTTGCAGCCGACGCTGATCGACACCCAGGCGGCGTACGGCGACTCGCGCCGGGTCGGCAGCGTGGACGGGAAGACCTCGAGGGACTCGACGATCTCGACCTGGGCCGTCGCGTTGTGCCGGGCCCGCTCGAGCAGCACGGGCAGCGACCCGATGTTGTGCGTGCCGAACACGACGTCGACCCAGGGCGCCCGCCGGGTGATCTCGCCGCGGTCCTTCTGGGCCAGGCAGCCGCCGACCGCGATCTGCATGCCGGGGTGCGCCTTCTTCACCGGCGCGAGGTGCCCGAGGTTGCCGTAGAGCTTGTTGTCGGCGTTCTCCCGGACCGCGCAGGTGTTGAGGACCACGACGTCCGCCTGGTGGCCCTCGTCGGCTCGGACGTAGCCCGCCGCCTCGAGCAGGCCGGAGAGCCGCTCGGAGTCGTGGACGTTCATCTGGCACCCGAAGGTGCGGACCTGGTAGCTGCGCAGCGTCATGGCGCCACCAGGGTAAGCGAGGCAGGATGGGGGCATGGCCAGTCGTGACGAGCGAAGCGAGACCGAACGGCTGCTCGCCGAGGCCGAGGCGATGATCAGCGGGACCGGGTCGTCCGGCGCGGTGCAGCGGTCGGTGCAGCCGCACGGCGAGGTCGAGCCGGCGTCCGGCGGTCTGACCGCCCGGCTGCGGGCCGCCCTGATCGCCGGGGCGGTGGCGGGCGTCGGCGTGTGGGTGCTGTTCGCGCTGCTGCCCTTCCTGCGCGCCGGCTCCGGTGGCTCCGGCGCGTTCATCGCGACCTTCGTCGCGGTCTTCCTGTTCCGTCGCCCGCGCTGAGCGAGGCCGGTCAGCGCCAGCCGTGGTCGCGCCGCAGCGCGGCAGCCACCCCGTCGAACCGGGCCCGGTCGAGCACGGCCCCCTCGCGCCGGATGCCGTCCTCGCGCATCGTGAGCACCCGGTCCAGCCGGACCCAGCTCGGCCGACCCTCGCGGTCCCACGGGCCGGTGCCCAGGCGCCAGCCAGTCGTGCTGGCCGTCCCGGTCGTGCTGGCTGGAGAGCATCAGCCCGAGCAGCAGCGCGCCGTCCCGACCGACGACGAGCACCGGGCGGTCCTTGCCCTGGCTGGCGTCCTCCTCGTAGGCGACCCAGGTCCAGACGATCTCGCCGGGGTCCGCCCGGCCGTCCAGGTCGGGCGCGTAGTCGACCCGCCGCCCGGCGTGCGACGCGGTGGGGGCCGTGGTGGCCGCGCCGTGGCCGTGGTGGCGGGCTCGACCTGCCGGTGCGCGCGTCGTGCGGGTCAGCCCGGCGGCGCGCAACGCCCGGCCGGCGAGCGCCCGCCAGTCGGTGGTCACCGGGTGACCAACCTCAGCGCGCCACCTCGGTCGCCCGCGACTCGCGCACCACCGTGACCTTGATCTGGCCGGGGTAGGTCAGCTCGTGCTCGATCTGCTTGACGATCTCGCGGGCCAGCACCTGCGCCTGGATGTCGTCGACCGCCTCCGGCAGCACCATCACCCGCACCTCGCGGCCGGCCTGCATCGCGTAGACCTTCTCGACCCCCTCGTGCCCGGCCGCCAGCCGCTCCAGCCGCTGCAACCGGGTCACGTAGGACTCCAGCGACTCGCGCCGGGCACCCGGCCGGCCGCCGCTGATCGCGTCGGCGGCCTGGACGAGGACCGCTTCGAGGGTGCGCGGCTCGACCTCCTGGTGATGGGCCTCGATCGCGTGCACGACGTCCTCGTGCTCCCCGCAGCGCCGGGCGACGTCGGCCCCGACCGCCGCGTGCGACCCCTCCGACTCGTGGGTCAGCGCCTTGCCGATGTCGTGCAGCAGCCCGGCCCGCCGCAGCAGGGTCGGGTCCAGCCCGAGCTCGGCGGCCATCAGCCCGGCCAGGTGCGCCGACTCCACCACGTGCCGGAGCACGTTCTGCCCGTACGACGTGCGGAACCGCAGCTTGCCCAGCAGCATCACCAGCTCGGGATGCATCTCGGTGATGTCGACCTCGACGAGGGCCTCCTCGGCGGCCCGCTGACAGCGTGCCTCGACCTCGGTGCGCGCCTTGGCGCAGGCGTCCTCGATGCGCTGCGGGTGGATGCGCCCGTCGAGCACGAGCGCCTCCAGGGTGGCCCGGCCGACCTCGCGCCGGACCGGGTCGAAGCAGGACAGCAGGACGGCCTCCGGGGTGTCGTCGATGATCAGGTTGACGCCGGTGACCGCCTCGAACGCCCGGATGTTGCGACCCTCCCGGCCGATGATGCGGCCCTTCATGTCGTCGGAGGGCAGCTGCAGCACCGAGACGACCGACTCCGTCGTCGCCTCGGTGGCCAGCCGTTGGATCGCGCCGACCACGATCTCGCGGGCCCGCCGCTCGCCCTCCCGGTGGGCGGTCTGCTCGATGTCGCGCACCAGCAGACCGGCGTCCCGCTTGGCCTCCTGCTCGACGGCGGCCACCAGCTCGGCGCGGGCCCGCTCGGCGGTGAGCCCGGCGGCCTGCTCCAGCACGTGCTGCCGGTCGGCGGCGAGCCGGTCGAGCTCGGCCTGGCGGGCGGCCATCGCGAGCTGCTGGTCGGCCAGGGCGCGGGACTGCCCCTCGACATGCTGCTGCTGGGCGTCCAGCCGGTGCTCGCGCTCGGCGATCCGGCCCTCGCGGCGCTCGAGATCCAACCGCCGGGCCCTGCTCTGCACGGCCGCGACCGCGGCGACCGCGACGACGAGGGTGAGCAGAACGACGAGGATGACCAGGACGGCGACGTTCACTGTGGCCTCCAGTCCGACGGTCGCCGCGTGGCCGACCGCTCGTCCGGACGTCCGGACGTAGACGTCGGGGCACCCCGTCCTCGGAGGCTACGACCGGCTCAGAGACCGGTCAAGGAACCCGTGTCCGACTCGTCCCGTTCGGGCCGCTCGGCGGCGAGCGCCTCCCGGGCCACCCGGAGGGCCAGGCCACCCGGGTAGCCCTTGCGGGCCAGCTGCCCGACCAGCCGTCGCAGCCGTGCCTCGGGAGCCAGGCCGCGGGTGGCCGCCAGCCGCCGACCGACCAGGGCGCGAGCGGTGGCCTCCTCGGCGTCGCCGTCGATCTCCTCGACCGCCGCGGCGACCGTCTCGTCGTCGACGCCCTTGGACCGCAGCTCGTGGCTCAGCGCCCGTCGGGACAGCCCGCGGGTGGCGTGCCGGGACCGGACCCAGGTGGCCGCGAAGGCCGCGTCGTCGACCAGCCCCACCTCGGTGAACCGGTCGAGCACCCGCTCGGCCACCTCGTCCGGGACGTCGCGGGCCGCCAGGTCGTCCGCCAGCTGGGCCCGGGACCGCGGCGCCGCCGTGAGCCGGCGGAGCACGATCGTGCGGGCCACCGACTCGGGGTCCGGCTCCGGGCCCAGGTCGGCCAGGCTGCCCGGGGTCGGCCCGGCCGCCGCCGGTCGGCGTGGCCGGCGAGGTCGGTCGCCCGGCCGCAGCCGGCGCACCCTGCGGCACCCCGGGCCGTCCGACCGGGAACGGCCGGCCGGCCCGGGTGCGCCGGGCGCGCTCCCCTGCCACCGTCAGACCACCGCCACCGTCAGATGTCGGCGGGCACGACGGCCGGCGGATCGGCCGGGGCATCGACCTGCGGACCGATGCCGAGCTTCTCCTTGATGCGCTTCTCGAGCTCGTCGGCGAGGTCGGGGTTGTCGCGCAGGAAGGCCCGCGCGTTCTCCTTGCCCTGGCCGAGCTGGTCGCCCTCGTAGGTGTACCAAGCGCCGGCCTTGCGGACGAAGCCCTGCTCGACGCCGGTGTCGATGAGCCCGCCCTCGCGGCTGATGCCGCTGCCGAACATGAGGTCCATCTCGGCCTGCCGGAACGGCGGTGAGACCTTGTTCTTCACGACCTTGACGCGGACCCGGTTGCCGACAGCTTCCTGGCCGTCCTTGAGGGTCTCGATGCGCCGCACGTCGAGACGGACCGACGCGTAGAACTTCAGCGCCTTGCCGCCCGAGGTGGTCTCCGGCGACCCGAACATCACGCCGATCTTCTCGCGCAGCTGGTTGATGAAGATGGCGGTCGTGCGCGAGGTGTTCAGGGCGCCGGTCAGCTTGCGCAGGGCCTGGCTCATCAGCCGGGCCTGCAGGCCGACGTGGCTGTCGCCCATCTCGCCCTCGATCTCGGCCCGGGGCACCAGCGCGGCCACCGAGTCGATGACGATGATGTCCAGCGCGTTGGACCGGATCAGCATGTCGGCGATCTCGAGCGCCTGCTCGCCGGTGTCGGGCTGGGACACCAGCAGCGCGTCGGTGTCGACGCCGAGCTTCTGCGCGTAGTCGGGGTCGAGTGCGTGCTCGGCGTCGATGAACGCCGCGATGCCCCCCGCCTTCTGCGCGTTGGCGATCGCGTGCAGCGCGACCGTGGTCTTGCCGGAGCTCTCCGGCCCGTAGATCTCGACCACCCGGCCGCGCGGCAGGCCGCCGATGCCGAGGGCGATGTCGAGGGCGATCGAGCCGGTCGGGATCACCTCGATCGGGGCCCGGACGTCGTCGCCCAGACGCATGACCGAGCCCTTGCCGAACTGCCGGTCGATGTTGGCGAGGGCGGTGTCGAGCGCCTTGTCGCGGTCTGATGTGGGAGCCATTGTTGCCATCCCGGTGGAGGAGGGGCGGGTCGTCTTCTTTGTCACGTGTCCGAACCTAGAGCCGACCCCGGACATGACCTGCGGGGCCGGACGAGTCTGTGGAGGACTGCGGGAACCTCCGTCGTCTGTGGACAGTAACCGAACACCTGTTCGATGCCGGGCACCCGCGTTCCGACACGCCGAGACCGGTGTCCCGACGTACCGACCGAGGAGGCGGCGTCCGAAGATCCACTGGACGCCTTCGCACCGGACACGCCGCTGAACTGGTGCGTCCGCGTCCAGTGGATCTTCAGCGGAGCTCGGCCACCGGTTGCTCGGAGGCCACCGACGTACGCCGGTGTCCGAGGCCGTCAACGTTGCGCGGCGGGGATCTCGTGGCCCTCGCAGACGGCCCGCCAGACCTCGACCGTCGGCTCCCCCGCCGCGAGGGCCTGGGCGGGCGTGCGGCCGCCGAGCTCGCTGAGCACGTGCAGCTCGACCACCGACTCGGCGTGCGGCCCGAAGACCGCGCGCATCCGCTCCCAGAAGTCCGTCACCCGCACCTGCCCAGTATCGCCGGGCGGCCCACCCTCGGGCGACAACCCCGGGGCGACAACAGGCGAGGGCAGCCGGCAACAGGCTCCGGCGCCTGTTGCCGCCTGCCCCGCCTACCCAACGTGGTCGACCCTGGCGGGAGCGCGGCCGGCCGTGCGGGCAGCAGGTCAGCAGAGGCGGGCGAGCCGGCCGGTGTCGAGGTCGTAGAGGAAGCCGCCGACGGTGATGTTGCCGAGGTAGGGCCAGGAGCGCACCCGTTGCACGTCCTCGCGCAGCGCCTCGACCTGCTCGGTGGTGGTGAGGAAGGAGATGCTGCGGGTGTCGGGGCCACCGGCCGCGCGGATCGCCTCGTGCACCGACTGCTCGTCGCCGCCGGCCATCCGGCACCCGGTGTGTGCCACCACCATCACCCGGTCGACGCCGAGCAGGTAGTCGGCCAGCACGAGGGTGCGCAGCACGTCGTCGGTGACCCGGGCGCCGGCGTTGCGCAGGATCTTCGCGTCGCCCGGCGCGAGGCCCAGCATGGCCAGCGGCTCGATGCGGGAGTCCATGCAGGTGAGCACTGCGAGCCCGCGCGCCGCACCGGCCTCCAGGTCGGCCCACCGGTAGGTCGCTGCGTAGCCGTCGTTCGCGGCCACCACGTCGGCGAATGCGTCCTTCTCCGTCACGACCGGCAGCGTAGAGCCGCCGACAGCGACCGCGGCGAGAGCCTCCCCCACCGGTCAGGTCAGCAGCAGCTTCTCCAGCCGCCGCCCGGTGATCAGCAGGCCGACCACACCGAGCGCGACGAGCACCGCCACGTGCACCAGCGACCACGGCCCGACCAGGCCGGTGGTGAGCTCGCGGAGCAGCGCGGCCGCGTGGTAGAGCGGCGAGAGCCGGACGATCCACTGCAGCTGCTCGGGGTAGGTCGACAGCGGGTAGAAGGTGGCCGAGAACAGGAACATCGGCAGCGTCACCAGGGTGATGTACTCGAAGTCCTGCCACGACTTCATGTAGGTCGTGCAGGCCGTGCCGACCGCCGCGAAGGCGAACCCGATGAGGACCACGGCCGGCAGCGCCAGCACCGCCCACCAGGACACGATCAGCCCCATGACGAGCATGACGAGCAGGAAGGCGCTGGAGTAGAACGCGCCGCGCATCAGCGCCCAGCCGATCTCGCCGGCCGCGACGTCGACCGGGGTCACCGGTGTGGCGAGCACGGCGTCGTAGAGCTTGTTGTACTTCAGCTTGAAGAACAGGTTGAACGTCGCGTCGTAGAGGGCGCCGTTCATCGCCGACGAGGCGAGCATCGCCGGCGCCACGAAGACCGTGTAGCTCACCAGCTGGCCGCCGGGCAGCTCGACGTCGCCGACCAGCTTCGAGACCCCGACACCGACCGAGAACAGGTAGAAGATCGGCTCGAAGATGCCGGAGAGCAGGACGATCCAGCCGGTGCGGTAGACCCGGATGTTGCGCTCGATCAGGTAGCGGGCGCCGCCGGTTCCGACGAGCCGCCGGCCGAGCCCGGGCGGGGCGACCCGCAGCTCCAGGGTCGGGGCGCTCATCCGGGGTCCCCGCCGGATCGTGAGCGCGGCGAGCGATCTGGTGGGGTGGTCATGTGACCAGCCGTCCCTCGAACTTCGAGCGGGCGACGACGAACCCGGCGACCACCCACAGGCTCAGGTAGGCCACGTGCACCATCGCCGGACCGTAGGTCGGCGTCCCGAGCGCGAGCGCGCGGCACAGGTCGACGCCGTGCCACAGCGGCACGACCCAGGCGACCGGCTGCAGCCAGTCGGGCAGCTGGGACACCGGGAAGAACGTGCCGGAGAACAGGAACATCGGGATGATGCCGAACCGGAACAGCATCGCGAAGCCGCTGTCGTTCTCGCGGGTCGCCGCGAACGCGAAGATCGCCGGGGCGTAGGCGAGCCCGGTGAGGATGCCGACCGGGATGCAGAGCACCGCCCACGGCGAGGCGATGGCCCCGAACGCCACCATGATCAGCAGGAACGCCGTGACGCTGATCGTCAGCCGCAGCACGACGAACAGCAGGTGCCCGGCCAGCACGTCGACGACGCGCAGCGGTGACGCGAGCATCGCGTGGTACTGCCGGTTCCACTTGATCGCCCCCATGACCGGGTAGGTCGACTCGAAGGCCGCGGTCTGCATCGCCGACGCCGCGAGCAGCCCGGGTGCGATGAACTGCAGGTAGCTGACGCCGTCGAGGGTGTCGGCGCCGGGCCCTTGGTCGACGAGCAGGCCGAGCCCGAGGCCCATCGCCGCGAGGAAGCCCAGCGGCTCGACGACCGTCGAGATCGCGCTGCCGCGCCACACCCGGCGGTACTGCGCCAGCCAGAAGCCGAACGCCCGCAGCACCATGACCGGCGTCGACGGAAGCGACGGCAGGCCGCCTGCTCGGGTGCTGGAGGTCGTGTGTGCCATCTCAGTCCACCAACGTGCGGCCGGTGAGCCGGAGGAACACGTCCTCCAGGGTGCTGCGCCGCACGAGGACCGACTGCGGTGCCAGCCCGTGCCGGTGGACCTCCGCGGCGGCGAGGTCGCCGTCGTCGGCGTAGAGCAGGACCCGGTCGGGCAGCACGTCGACCCGGGACACCAGCGCATGCAGGGGGCGGCCGGGAGCGTCCACCATCTCCTCGACCTTCTCGCCCGCGCGCTCGTTCTCGCCCGGCGGGAAGCGGAGCTCGACCACCTCACGGGTGGACCACTCGCGGATCAGCCCGGCGGGCGAGCCCTCGGCGGCGATGCGGCCGCCGTCCATCACCACGAGCCGGTCGCAGAGCTGCTCGGCCTCGTCCATGTAGTGGGTGGTGAGGACGAGGGTCACCCCCTGCTGCTTGAGCCGGAACAGCCGGTCCCAGAGCACGTGCCTCGCCTGCGGGTCGAGCCCGGTCGTCGGCTCGTCGAGCAGCAGCATGTCGGGGTCGTTGATCAGCGAGCGGGCGATGGTCAGCCGGCGCTTCATGCCACCGGAGAGCGGCTCGACCTTGCTGGTCGCGCGCTCCGACAGCTGCACGAAGTCGAGCAGGCGGTCGGCCCGCTCACCGACCTCCGCCCGGGGCAGGCCGAAGTAGCGGCCGTAGACGAGCAGGTTCTCGCGCACCGTGAGCTCGACGTCGAGGGTGTCCTCCTGCGGCACGACGCCGAGCCGGGCCCGGATGCGGGCGCCGTCGACGGCCGGGTCGTAGCCCAGGACGCGCAGCGTGCCGCCGCTGACCGGGGAGACGCAGCCGATCATGCGCATCGTGGAGGACTTGCCGGCACCGTTGGGGCCGAGGAAGCCGAACGCCTCCCCGCGCTGGACCTCGACGTCGATGGCGTCGACCGCCACGAAGTCGCCGAAGCGCTTCACCAGGCCGCGAGCGACGATCATCGGGTCCGAAGTCACCTGTCGACCTTAGACAGCACCCCCGACATGCCACGAACCCATTTGTCCGTCGCCCGGCACTCCCAGGTACGCCCTCGTGATCATGAAAGATCACCCCAGTACGTGCCGGGAGGATCCTTCATGATCAACACAAAGCGGTTGGCGAGGAGCACACTGGGTGCCATGGCGGACGACGACACCAGCAGCCGGGTCGCCGACGCCGTGCTGCGCCCGGGCCGGTACGCCGCGCTGCCGCCCCGGATCGCCCTCACGGACACCATCGCCGAGACCGACGTCAGCGTTCCGCCCGACGACCCCACGAGCGACCCGAACCGCGACGTCGCGAACCGGTGGGGTGCCGGCCTCGTCGGCATGTGACCCTCGTGCCGGGTCATGCGGGTGCCGGCCTCGTCGGCATGTGACCCTCGTGCCGGGTCATGCGGGTGCCGGCCTCGTCGCAGTGAGCCTCGTACCGGGTCATGCGGGCGCCGGCCTCGTCGGCATGTGACCGTCGGCCGCGGGACGCACCGGTGATGACCGGTACGCCCCGGACCGTTCCGGCTACCGGACCGCGGCCAGCGCGTCGACCTCCCCCGAGCCGTACCACGAGTTCGTGGCGCCGCCCGAGCAGGTCTGCAGCGCACCGTTGCTGACGCTCGGGAAGAAGTCGTAGGCCGAGGTGTCCGCCGGGCAGGCGATCGGGGTGGCCGTGCGGGCCACCGTGCTGCCGACCGCACCGGGGGTGCTGCCCAGCCGGACGCTGGCCACCAGTGCAGCCACGCCGGCCGCGTGCGGCGACGCCATCGAGGTGCCCTGCTGGTAGCAGTAGGTGGCGCCGCTGGCATCGACCACCCGCCGAGCCGGCGCGCAGGTGACCGTGAGCAGCGACGCCGGCCAGGTGGAGAGCACCCGCCCGTTCGGCGCCTCCGGGGTGGCCTGCAGGACCGAGTCGCCGCCCGGGGCCGCGACGTCTGCCACGCCGACGCCGTACGACGAGTAGAACGACTTCTGCTGCTTGGCGCCGGTCGCGGTGACCCCGACGACACCGGCCAGCTCCACGGGCACCACCGAGCAGGCGTTGGTGATGTCCCTGGTCACCGGAGTCGTGTCGTCCGGGCTGGTGACGTCCTGCGTCGGGTGCGCGAGGTCGTCGGCCTCGTTCCCCTCGGCGCTGATGACGAGGTCGCCGTTGGACTGCGCGAAGCGGACCGCCCGGCGCTCCGCCTCCCAGATGGCCCGCTGCTCGGGGTCGTTCTTGCAGTTGAACAGCCACGGGTCGGCGAAGTAGCTGTTGTTGGTGATCGGGATGTGGTGCGTCCCCACCCACATGAACGAGCAGATGACGGCCTCGGGGAAGAAGAAGCCGGCGGCGTTGCCGGCCTTGATGCCCGCGACCTTGACGTCGGGGGCGACGCCGGTGATGCCGATGCCGTTCTTGGCCGCGGCGATGGTGCCGGCCGTGTGCGTGCCGTGGCCGTTGTCGTCCATCCAGGCGGCCCGGTCCGGGTCCGCGACGCCACCGATGCAGGACGCGCTGTTGGCGAAGTCGACGTTCGCAGCGAGATCGGGGTGGGTGAAGTCGAGACCGGTGTCGATGTCGCCGACCGTCACCGAGGGTGAGCCCGGGTTGATGGCCTGGGCCTCGGGCGCGTGGATCTGCCGCATGTCCCACTGCAGGCCGGCCAGGCTGTCCGGGGTCGCGAGCGGCGCGACGTCAGCGGTCGCGGACGCGTCCCTGACCTGGGTGGCGAAGCCGGCCGTCGCCGCGGCGCCCTGGACCCCGGCCTGCTGCCGGACGGCCGAGGCGAAGCCGGCGTCCGAGGAGCGGGCCACGACCACGCCGATCTGCCGGTAGTTGGCCACCAGGGTGCCCCCGGCTGCCTGGACGGCGCTCGCTGCCCCGGCACTCGACGCCCCGGCCCGGTACAGCACGAGGTACGTCGCGGATGCGCCGCTGCTGGTCGCCGCGGCGCCGCCCGGGACAGCGACCGAGGCGAGCCCGGTCAGTCCCAGGGCCGCGGCGGCGGCTGCCGCGAGCCATCTGTCCGACGGGTGACTAGCTGTCGCATGACTCCTCCAGGTGGGTGGGATGTTCCCCCGTGAGACTGCCGGGTCGTTCGCTACGACCTACGTGGAACCTAGGACTCCGTGATGACGGGCACAAGGCCTGTGCCGGACGGCCTGCGCTCGCGCGGGTGTCGGTGCCAGGGGCGAGAATGGCGCGGTGCCCCCTCCCTCGCCTTCCTCGTCGTCGGGGCGGTTCTCCCCCGCGACGCAGGCGTGGTTCGACGCGTCGTTCCGCGCGCCCACCGCGGCGCAGGACGGCGCCTGGGCCGCGATCGCCGGCGGCCGCAACGCCCTGGTCGTGGCGCCCACCGGGTCCGGCAAGACGCTGGCGGCGTTCCTGTGGTCGATCGACCGGCTGGCCAGCGAGCCGCTGCCCGCCGAGCCGCAGCGCCGCTGCCGGGTCCTCTACGTCTCCCCGCTGAAGGCGCTCGCCGTCGACGTCGAGCGCAACCTGCGCGCACCGCTGGCCGGCATCCGGCACGCCGCCACCCGGCTCGGCCTCCCCGAGCCCGACCTCACCGTCGGCGTCCGCTCGGGCGACACCCCGGCCGACGAGCGCCGCCGGTTCGGCCGAACCCCGCCCGACATCCTCATCACCACGCCGGAGTCGCTCTTCCTGCTGCTGACCAGCCAGGCCCGCGAGTCGCTGCGCGGCGTCGAGACCGTGATCGTCGACGAGGTGCACGCGGTCGCCGGCACCAAGCGCGGCGCCCACCTCGCGCTGTCGCTCGAGCGGCTCGACGCACCTGCTCGAGCAGCCGGCGCAGCGCATCGGGCTGTCGGCCACCGTCCGCCCGGTCGAGGAGGTCGCCCGGTTCCTCGGCGGCCCGCACGACGTCGAGGTCGTGCAGCCGCCGTCGCCAGAAGACCGTCGAGCTCGAGGTCGTCGTGCCCGTCGAGGACCTCGGCGAGCTCGGTCAGACCACCGGCGAGGTCAGCGGCTCCGCGGCCGGCGAGGAACGGCGTACGTCGATCTGGCCGCACGTCGAGGAGCGCATCGTCGACCTCGTCGAGGCCCACCGCTCGACGATCGTGTTCGCCAACTCCCGGCGGCTCGCCGAGCGGCTGTGCGCGCGGCTCAACGAGATCCACGAGGAGCGGGTCACCGGCGCGCGGCTCCCCGAGCCCGGCGACGTGCCAGCCGGCACAGGTGATGGCGCAGTCCGGCGCCTCGCTCGGCGCGGTGCCCGAGCTGGCCCGCGCCCACCACGGCTCGGTGTCCAAGGAGCAGCGCGGCGCTGATCGAGGAGGCGCTCAAGGCCGGCCGGCTGCCGGCGGTGGTCGCCACCTCGCAGCCTCGAGCTCGGCATCGACATGGGCGCGGTCGACCTCGTCGTCCAGGTCGAGTCGCCGCCGTCGGTGGCCAGCGGCCTGCAGCGGGTCGGCCGCGCCGGCCACCAGGTCGGCGCCGTCTCGCGCGGCGTGATCTTCCCGAAGTACCGCGGCGACCTCGTGCAGACCGCCGTCGTCGCCGAGCGGATGCGGGCCGGGCAGATCGAGTCGCTGCGCTACCCGCGCAACCCGCTCGACGTCCTCGCCCAGCAGGTCGTCGCGATGGTGAGCGTCGACGAGTGGGACGTCGACGATCTGCTACGACGCTCGTGCGCCGGGCCGCGCCCTTCGCCTCGCTCCCCCGCTCGGCGCTTCGAGTCGGTGCTCGACATGCTGGCCGGCCGCTACCCGTCCGACGAGTTCGCCGAGCTGCGGCCGCGGCTCGTCTGGGACCGGGTCGGCGGCACGCTCACCGGCCGGCCCGGGGCGCAGCGGCTCGCGGTCACCAGCGGCGGCACGATCCCCGACCGCGGGCTGTTCGGCGTCTTCCTCGTCGGCGAGAAGCAGTCGCCGCGTCGGCGAGCTCGACGAGGAGATGGTCTACGAGTCGCGGGTCGGCGACGTGTTCACCCTCGGCTCGACGTCCTGGCGGATCGAGGACATCACCCACGACCGGGTGCTGGTCACCCCGGCGCCCGGTCAGCCGGGGCGGCTGCCGTTCTGGAAGGGCGACACCCTCGGCCGGCCCGCCGAGCTGGGCCGGGCGCTGGGCGCGTTCATCCGCGAGCTCGGCGGCCTGACACCGGCCAAGGCGCGAGCCCGGGTGATGGCCGCCGGGCTCGACGAGTGGGCCGCCGACAACCTGCTGGCCTACCTCGACGAGCAGCGGCAGGCCACCGGCCACGTGCCCGACGACCGCACCATCGTGGTCGAGCGGTTCCGCGACGAGCTCGGCGACTGGCGGGTCGTCATCCACTCGCCGTTCGGCGCCCAGGTGCACGCGCCGTGGGCGCTGGTCGTGGCCGCCCGGCTGCGCGAGCGGTACGGCGTCGACGTGCAGGCGATGCACGCCGACGACGGCATCGTGCTGCGGCTGCCCGACATCGAGCATCGACGACGCGCTGACTTCCGATGCCTCCGGCGAGGACCGGCACCGAGATGGCGCTGGTCGCCCCCGACGAGGTCGAGCCGCTGGTCACCGCCGAGGTCGGCGGGTCGGCGCTGTTCGCCTCCCGGTTCCGCGAGTGCGCGGCCCGCGCCCTGCTGCTCCCCCGCCGCAACCCGGGCCGGCGCACGCCCGCTGTGGCAGCAGCGGCAGCGCTCGGCGCAGCTGCTGTCGGTGGCCAGCGACTACGGCTCGTTCCCGATCGTGCTCGAGACGATGCGCGAGTGCCTGCAGGACGTCTTCGACGTGCCCGGGCTGGTCGGGCTGATGCGCGAGGTCGAGGAGCGCACGGTGCGCTTCGTCGAGGTCGAGACCCAGCAGCCGTCGCCGTTCGCCCGGTCGCTGCTGTTCGGCTACGTCGCGCAGTTCCTCTACGAGGGCGACTCGCCGCTCGCCGAGCGCCGGGCGGCCGCGCTGTCGCTCGACCCGACGCTGCTCGCCGAGCTGCTCGGCCAGCAGGGCTACGGCGAGCTGCGCGAGCTGCTCGACCCCGACGCGCGTCGCAGCGCTCGAGCCCGCGACCTGCAGCGGCTGTCCGACGACCGCCGGGCCCGCGACGCCGAGGGTGTCGCCGACCTGCTGCGGGTGCTCGGGCCGCTGACCACCGCCGAGGCGGTCGAGCGCGGGGCGACGCCGGCGTGGCTCGCCGGCCTCGAGGAGGCACGTCGCGCGGTGCGGGTGCGGGTCGCGGGCGAGGAGCGCTGGGTCGCCGTCGAGGACGCCGGCCGGCTGCGCGACGCGCTCGGCACGCCGCTGCCGGTCGGCATCCCCGACGCCTTCCTCGAGCCGCTGCGCGACCCCATCGGCGACCTGGTGGCCCGCTACGCCCGCACCCACGGGCCGTTCACGTCGGCCGACGTCGCGGCGCGCCTCGGCCTCGGGCCGGCGGTCGTCGAGCAGGCGCTGGCCCGGCTGGCCGGGTCGGGCCGGGTCGTCGCCGGGGAGTTCCTGCCCGGCGGCACCGGCACCGAGTGGTGCGACGCCGAGGTGCTGCGCACGCTGCGCCGCCGATCGCTCGCCGCGCTGCGCAAGGAGGTCGAGCCGGTGCCGGTCGAGGCGCTGGCCTCGTTCCTGCCGGCCTGGCAGCAGGTCGGCAGCCGGCTGCGCGGAGCCGAGGGCGTGCTGCGGGTCGTCGAGCAGCTGCAGGGCGCGCAGGTGCCGGCGTCCGCCCTGGAGTCGCTGGTGCTGCCGGCGCGGGTGCAGGGCTACTCCCCCGCGATGCTCGACGAGCTGTGCGCGGCGGGCGAGGTGCTCTGGCGCGGGGCACGGCTCGCTGCCCGGCGGCGACGGCTGGGTCTCGATGCACCTGGCCGACTCCGCCTACCTGACCATGCCGGCGCCCGTCGCCGAGGCCGTCGCGACCCCGGTGCACCAGGCCGTCGTCGACGCGCTCGCCGGCGGCGGCGCGTTCTTCTTCCGGCGGCTGTCCGACGTCGTCGGCGCGGCCGGCGGGCAGCTCGCCGAGCCGGTCGACGACCAGGCCCTGGTCGCGACGCTGTGGGACCTCGTGTGGTCCGGCCACGTCACCAACGACACCCTGGCTCCGCTGCGCACCCTGGTCGCCGGCGGTGGCGGTGCGCACAAGGCTCGCCGGGCCACGCCGCGCGGTCGCTACGGCCGCGGACGTCCGGCGATGCCGAGCCGCACCGGGCCTCCCGTCGCGGCCGGCCGCTGGTCGCTGCTGCCCGAGGTCGAGACCGACCCCACCCGGCGGGCCGCCTCGCTGGCCGAGGTGCTGCTCGACCGGCACGGCGTGGTGATCCGCGGCGCGGTCGCCGCCGAGCGCGCGCCGGGCGGCTTCGCCGCGGTCTACCGGGTGCTCGCCGCGTTCGAGGAGACCGGGCGGTGCCGCCGGGGCTACTTCGTCGAAGGGTTGGGCGCCGCACAGTTCGCGCTGCCGGGGGCGGTCGACCGGCTGCGCGCCGTCGGCGCCTCGCTGGAGCGGGCCGGCGAGGACCCGCGCACCGGCGCCGGTGACTCGCCACGGGCCCTGGTGCTCGCCGCCACCGACCCGGCCAACCCGTTCGGCGCAGCAGTCGGCTGGCCGGGACGCGGCGAGGACGCCGGCCACAAGCCGGGCCGCAAGGCAGGTGCCCTCGTGGTGCTGGTCGACGGCCGGCTGGTGCTCTACGTCGAGCGCGGCGGGCGCACCCTGCTCACCTGGGCCGAGGAGCCGGGTCTCCTGCAGCCCGCGGTCGACGCCCTGTCGCTCGCCGTGCGCGAGGGACAGCTCGGGCGCCTCACCGTCCAGCGGGCCGACGGCACCGGGGTGCTCGACTCGCCGCTCGGCCGGGCGCTGGAGGAGGCGGGCTTCCACGCGACGCCGCGGGGTCTGCGCCTGCGGGGTTGAGCGCCGTCCGCGACCGGCGGCGGCCGCGACCCCCTCGCTCCGGTCACGGCATCGGGCGCTCGAACCATCGGACGTCGACCCAGCGGCCGAGCTTGCGGCCGACCTCCCGATAGGTGCCGAGCTCACGGAAGCCGGACTGCAGGTGCAGCCGGATCGACGCGTCGTTCGGCAGGGCCACCCCGGCGTACGCCCGGTGCAGGCCCTCCCCGGCGAGCACGGCGAACAGCTCGGCGTACAACGCCCGTCCGACGCCGCGGCCGACGGCCTCGGGCGCGCAGTAGACGGTGGTCTCGACCGAGGTCGCGTAGCCGGGCTTGGGGCGGAACGCGCTGCTGGTGGCATAGCCGAGGACGTCCGTGCCGGCCGCCGCCACGAGCAGCCGGTGCGGTCCGCCGTCGCGGTAGTGGGCGAGCCAGGTCCGGCGCTCCTCGACCGTGAACGGGTCCACGTCGAAGGTCACGATGCTGTGCTCGACCCAGTGGTTGTAGATCTCGGTGAGGCGAGGCAGGTCGTCGTCCCGACCCGGCCGGACGAGCAGGACGGTCACGGCGGCTCCCGGTCAGCGTCGGTGGTCAGGACGGTACGTCGGTATCTGCCTCGAGCGTCGCACGCCGAGCGGGCCGGCTTTCCCTGCGACGCCGGGAGGCCCGAGACTGCGGGCATGACCGGCGACACTGCACCGACCGACGACTGGGCCGCCCGCCGCCGCGAGGCCGCCGACGAGCACAGCGCGCGGCTGGACCGCGCCCGGTCCGCAGAGGCCGACGAGGCGCGGGCGCTGCTCGTGGCGTTCGTCGCCGAGGCGGTCGAACGCGGGCTGCCGACGGTCGCGCTACGGGCCAGGGCGCTCAACGGCCGGACGCTGTACCGCACCGGGCTCATCGGCTGGTACCTGCGGCGCAACGGCACCATCGCCGTCGACCAGCACGGCGACTTCTACGTCATGTCGGCGCCGACGAGCCTGCAGGCCCGGCTGCGCGGCACGACGCTGACACCGAGCGAGCCGCCGATGGTCCCCGGCGCCGGCGGCCGCGACGGTGAGTCGATGCCGCTGCCCGACCTGCTCCGCCAGCGCCTCGAGGCCGGGGAGACGTGGGACCGATGACGCTCACCAACTGGGCCGGGAACATCACGTTCGGCGCGGCCCGGGTGCACCGGCCCACGACCGTTGCGCAGGTGCAGGAGCTGCTCGCCGCGGGTGGGCGGGCTCGGGCGCTCGGCAGCGGCCACTCGTTCAGCCCGGTGGCCGACACGACCGGCGACCTCATCTCGGTGGCCGGGCTGCCGGCCCGCCGCGCGTTGGCAGCCGACCGCTCGGCCGCGACCGTGAGCGCCGGACTGCGCTACGGCGAGATCGCGCCATGGCTGCACGCCGAGGGCCTCGCGCTGCACAACCTCGGCTCGCTCCCGCACATCTCGGTCGGCGGTGCGGTGGCCACCGGCACCCACGGCTCCGGCACGGCCCTCGGCTGCCTCGCGTCGGCCGTGACCGGGCTGGAGCTGGTCACGCCCGCCGGCGACCTCCTTCAGCTGACGCGGGAGGACGAGCGCTTCGCCGGCGCGGTCGTGGCACTGGGCTGTCTCGGCGTGGTCACCGCCGTGACGCTGCGCGTCGAGCCGGCGTACGACGTGCGGCAGACCGTCTACGACGACCTCCCGTACGACGTCCTGCGCACCCGCCTCGACGAGGTCCTGAGCGCGGGCACGAGCGTCAGCCTGTTCAGCACCTGGCAGTCGGACGACGTCGTCCAGGTGTGGGTCAAGCAGCGGGTCGACCGGCCCAGCGAGGCGGGCACCCTGGGGCCGAGGTGGCTCGGCGCCCGCGCGGCGACCGGGAACGTCAACCCGGTGCCGGGGATGCCGCCCGAGCACGCGACGCCGCAGCTCGGTGTGCCAGGGCCGTGGCACGAGCGGCTGCCGCACTTCCGGCTCGACCACACGCCGAGCAGCGGGAACGAGCTGCAGAGCGAGTACCTCGTCCCGCGCGAGCACAGCCTTGCCGCCCTCGACGTCGTCCACGCGCTGCGGGAGCGGGTCGCACCGGTGCTGCAGGTGTCCGAGCTGCGCACCGTCGCGGCCGACGACCTGTGGCTGAGCCCGGCGTACGGCAGGGACAGCTTCGCCGTGCACTTCACCTGGGTGGACGACGCGGACGCCGTCCGGCCGGTGGTGGCGACCCTGGAGGAGCGGCTCGCTCCCCTGCAGCCCCGGCCGCACTGGGGCAAGGTCTTCACCACGGCGCCGGACGACGTCGCTTCGCTCTACCCTCGGCTGCCGGACTTCCAGCGGCTGCGCAGCGACCTCGACCCCGGCAACCGGCTGGGCAACCCGATGGTCGACCGCTACCTCGGCTGACCCTCGTGGGCCGGCTGGCGGAGTCCTTCGTCGCTGCGCCCTCAGCCGGCCTGGCTGATGATCGGGCAGTCGACGATGAAGCCCGCGGCGGCGAACGGCGGGCGCCTCCCGGGCCGGTGACGAGTCCCTTCTGCGCCAGGTCCCTCGACGTCGGCGAACGCGGTCTGCCGCGCGGCCCGTGCCGAGTCGGTGCCGTCACTCCGCCGCGCGAAGGGTGCGGCGTTCAGGGCGGGTGCGAACGTCACGTCCTCGAGCGCTGCCGCTCCCGGGTCCGAGGCGTCGGTCGACAGGTACTTGACGGGGACGTTGCGGGAGAAGCCGTCGGTCTCTCGCAGTGTGACCGTGCGCGCGGCCGTGTCGAGGTCGACCACCTTGTCGGCCCGCCCGCTCGGGTTTGCGACCTGCGGAGGCGTTGAGGATGCTGCCGTCCGGCAGCTGGACGAGTGGGGAGTAGCCGGTCTCGCCGACCGCGCCCGGGGCGCCGCCGCGGGCGGGAACCCGGTCGGTCCGGGCACAACGACGACGGACGGGGGTGAAGTCGACCGATCGCCGCGGCCTCGCTGGTGCTGGCGTCCAGCACGACGTACCAGACCGGCCGGCCCTGGCTCGTTCCCGGGTGGACCGGAAGGTTGACCAGGTTGCCGGCTTCTCACCGCACGTGCGACGAACGTCGGTCCGCGACCCGTCGGCGTGAGCCGCGCCGGCCGTGACGCCGGGCACCGCGAGAGCTACGGCGGCCACTGCGACTGTGAGCTGCATCTTCATCGAGAGTTCCTGTCGTTGCGTCGATCCCCCACGCCGGACCGTCACGCCCGCCGTGGCACCGTTACAGACCGAGCCAGATCTGACCCCTGGCATTCCGCCACGAATGGGTGCACGCTAGGACTGCTTGACCGCGCCCGGACCCCGCGTCGGCGAACCCGAGAACTGCCCGCGCCGCTGTCGACGTCCCCCACCCCGGTCCGGCGGCGTGGGCCTCGGGGTACACCCACCCAGACCCGGCCGACAAGGGTGCTCAACCTGGGCCCGTGACTCGCCGTCACGGTCAGCCGGGGGCGCGGCCGGTGTAGGCGAGGAGGCGTTCCTGCGAGGTCGCGCCCTGCGGCACCGGCAGCTCTTGCTTGAAGATCCCTTGCCGCTGTTCCTCGGTGAACTGGCCGTGAATCACGCCGTAGGCCGCCTCAGCGAGGTCGGCCGGCATCGTGCTGTCCTGACCGGTGGCACGGGCCAGGTCCCAGCCGTGCAGCAGCTGGTCGCTGAACGCGATGCCCAACGCCGGCCCGGTCTTGTCGATGACGCCCTCCTGCTCGAAGGCGTTCAGCACCTCGGCTCGCGCGGCAGCGAGGTCTGCCACCGGGTCGTCCGACAACAGGGTCGGCGGGGTGGGGCCGGGGGGCGACACATCCTCGCCGCGCGCGGAGCCGGCGAAGTAGCGCTGCGTCTCGAGCATGTGGTTGAGCAGGTCGCGCACGGTCCAGCTCTCGCAGGGAGTCGGCGCGTCAAGCGTGGTGGCGCCGGCGACCTTCTCACCACACCACTCGCTGGCCCGTCGGTAGAGGTCAAGAAGTTCCGTCGCCATCGCTGCCGCCTCCTCGGTATGTCGCCCCTTCTTTCGCGTCTACCCCGTACCACGCAGCCGAAGCCCGCACCGCCGACGCCACAGCCGGCCAGCTCGATGCCGCTAGGCATCCCTGGGTGAGGCGGCCGGCGGCGCCGTTCGTCGGCCCCGGCCAAGCCTGGACCGAGACCTACTGCCTGGTTATGTTGACGTGAGAGACCTTGGTGAATCGCGGCGCCCGGAAAGCACGCCGTGACCATCACGTGCTGTGCCCAAAGGCAGACCGGGGAGTGAGGCCATGAGGGCTGGTCCGGCCAGCGGGGTCGAACCCGGTCGCCACGCGGTGCGAGAGCAGATCGATGCCCTGCGTCGCGGGGAGCACGTCGGGCCGGCGTCCTATCTGATCGCTGTCGCGGTCGCAGCGCTCGCCTACTACGTCGCCGGTCGGGTCGGTCTCGAGCTGGCCTACCTCAATGGCGCGGTGGCTGCCCTCTGGCCGCCTGCCGGTCTCGGCCTCGCCGTGCTGTTCCTCTATGGCGTGCGCCTGTGGCCCGCGATCGTGATCGGTGATCTGGCACTCGGCGACTTCTCCACCCCGCTGGGGACGGTGCTCGCGCAGACGGTCGGTAACACCGTGGCGCTCGTGGTCGCGGCTCTGCTCCTCCGCCGGCTCACGGGTGGTCGCGGTGGGCTCGACCGGGTCGCCGACGTGCTCGCACTCTTCGTCTGCGCGCTGGTCGCGGCGGTGGTCAGTGCCGCGATCGGCCCGTTGTCGTTGCAGCTGGGTGACGTGATCTCGGCTGACGAGCTCGGGGAGGTGTTTCGGACCTGGACTCTGGGCGACGCCTGCGGCGTGCTCGTCGTCACCCCGTTGATCCTGACCTGGGCGACCGCGGGTCTGCGGGGCTTGCACCGGCGCGAGCTCGTGGAGGGCCTTGTCGTGCTCGCCGTGCTCGTCGCGCTGGCGGAGCTGGCACCGCAGCGCGATGTTCCCTACGTCGTCTTCCCCGTCCTGTTGTGGGCGGCGGTCCGGTTCGGACCGCGCGGAGCGGCCACGGCCGTCTTCGTCGTCTGCTCGATCACGGTCTGGAACACGGCGCAGAACGACGGGCCGTTCCTGCGCGGCTCGATCACCGACAGCCTGCTGGCGACCCAGCTGTTCATCGCCGTCTCGGCGCTCACCTCGCTGGTGCTCGCGGCCGAGACTGCCGAGCGCACGCGGACGGGCGAAGCGCTCGCGGCGAGCGAGGCGTCCCAGCGTGCGCTCGCGGACGAGCAGGCGGCGCTGCGCCGAGTGGCCACGCTCGTCGCGAGCGGAGTGCCGCCGAGTCGCGTGTTCGGGCAGGTGACCGAGGAGGTCGCCCGGCTGCTCGGGATGCCGGGAGCAAACGTGATGCGGTACGACGGGTCGCGGACGGCCACTGTCGTCGGCGGCTGGAGCGAGGACGGCACGCTGACCCTCCCCCTGGCCAGCACGTTCGATCTCGACGGCGACACCGTCGTCGCGAAGGTGCTGCGCAGCGGCAGCCCGCAGCGCGTGGACCGGTACCGGGACACCAGTGGGGGCCTCGCCGAGACCATGCAGCGTTCCGGTTACCGGGCGGCGGTGGCGGCCCCTGTCGTCGTGGGTGGACGGCTGTGGGGCGCGTTGGCCGCGGGGACGCGGTCCGACGAGCCGCTGCCAGAGGGCGTCGAACAGCGCCTGTGCGACTTCGCAGAGCTCGTTGCACAGGCGCTCGCCAACGCCGACGCCCACGAGCAGCTGGCCGCGTCCCGAGCGCGCATCGTCGAGGCCGGCGATGCCGAGCGCCGGCGGCTCGAGCGCAACCTGCACGATGGCGCGCAGCAGCGGCTGGTAGCTCTCGCGGTCGACCTCACCCTGATCGGCGTGAAGCTCGAGAAGGACCCGCCGGCCGCCCGCGAGATCCTGGCCGCCGCGCAGGACGAGCTGGTGAAGGGGCTCGACGAGCTGCGCGAGCTGGCACGCGGGATCCATCCGGCGGTGCTCACCGACCGCGGTCTCGGTCCAGCGCTGCAGGCGCTGGTCAAACGTGCACCGGTGCCCGTGGAGATCACCGAGCTGCCCGAGGAGCGGCTGGCCGACCCGGTCGAGGCTGCGGCGTACTACGTCGTCGCCGAGGCGATCACCAACGTGGCCAAGTACGCGCGCGCCTCCCACGTCACCGTCAGTGTCCGACGCTCGAACGAGTGCGCGACGGTCACCGTCACCGACGACGGCGTCGGGGGCGCAGACGCCGCCGAGGGCACCGGGCTGCGGGGTCTGGCGGACCGCATCGAGGCCCTCCAGGGTCACCTCTACCTGGACAGCCCTCCCGAGCGCGGCACCCGCATCAGCGCCGAGATCCCCGAGCCGAGATCGCCTGCACCTGCGTGAGGCTCCGGCGGCGTCGTCGCAGCCGCCGATCGGTCACGCCATCCGGGTCATGGCGAAACCCGACCATCAGCCGACCGGCGTCTTCTCGCGATCGCTGACCGGGAGGTCGCCGCGGACGGGCTCGACCGCGGACCTCGACCGCAGACCGGCTACCAGGAGGAACGAGCCGAGCAGCAGGGTCCCGAGCCCGGTGCCGAGCAATCCGGCGCCGACTGCCGTGAGGTGCGGCACCTCCACCGCGGCGCTCGCTCGCACCCGCACGCCGCTCGAACCGTCGGCATTCATCACGACCACGCGGTAGCTGCCGTCCCGGATCTTCCAGGTGGTCTCCGCGGACGAGGCTCCAGTGGCCCGCTCGACCCAGAACGTCTCCGCACCGGGCGGGGGCAACGTGTCGTCACCGCCACGTCGAGTCGTCGTCAGCCGCAAGGGGTTGACGTCGACGTCGGTGACGGTCTCGGTCGCGGCCCCAGCAAGGTAGCGGTCCACCGCTGCGGTGGGTCCGACACCGATGAACACCGGTTTCTTCGAGCCCTGTGCGGACACCGTGACGGTCGGGTTCCCGAGCGTCCGGGTTCCGTCGCCGCTGATGTCTGCTGCCTCGGTGACCAGGGCAGCGGTCGTGGTCGTGACGTGGCCGCCGGTCGACAAGGTGCCGTCGGTGCCGGCGACGGCGAGGATCCCTCCCCCGGCGACGGCGGCAGCCGCGCCTCCGAGGCCGAGGACGGCGCCGGCGGCGATGAGCGGGATGCGGTGGGACATGGTTCCTCCAGGTCGAGCGCGGTCAACGGATGGCGCGGCCGGATGCGACCGCCTTCTGACGTTGACACGCAGCGACGTGCACCGGCAGAGGGCCAGCCGTGCGCCGCCGGTGGGCCACCCGCCCTGCCCGTCGAGAGCCAGCACCGGAACGCGAGCCCGGACCGATAGGCACCCCGCCGCGACAAGCCCGGACCGAGGGGTACCCCCGCCGCGACAAGCCCCGCCGTCGACTCGACCGCGCAGCACGGTGTCCGGGTGTGCGACGGCCGCTCGCTCCCCTGCGACGACCGCGACGGGCCGAGTACCCGGCTGTTGGTGGCAAGATCGCGAAGCCGGCTGAGGGCCCCATCTGGCTTGGACACGGCCTGTGACACCGGTTGTGTCTCAGGTCGGCTCTACCCTGGCTCGGTGATCGACCTCTAGGCTGCCGCTCCCGTGTCCGGGACTGGCGTCATCCACGGTCAGGTGATCACCCGCCGGTGGATTGTTGACCTGATCCTCGAGCTCGCCGGGTACACCGCTGACCGGGATCTTGCTGTGAGGAACGACGCAAAGCATCCGTTGCCGAAGAAGGGCTGATGCTGCACCAAGTCGAGTTTGACGGATCCCTGGGCCCAAGGCGAGTGTGGGTTCAGGACCCTTCTTCCCGCTGCCTCGTGTTCCTAGATGGCGAACACTATGTCGAAAGAGTCGGCGCGCCGCCGATCATTCCCGACGGGGTGACTGCCGTTTACCTCTCGTTTGGCGATCCCGAACTGCGCCGAGTTGATTTCTGCTGTAACGATGGGTTTGCGGACTATCTGGCCCTAGAACTGGTGCCGTGGATTCAGGCGACGATTGGACACCAGGCCCAATTCACCCTTTGCGGACTTAGTCTGAGCGGGCTCGCCGCCATCCACGCCGCCCTTCGCCATCCCAACGTTTTCGACCGGGTGATCAGCCAGTCACCATCCGCCTGGTGGAACGACGAGTGGCTTTCACGGAACCTGCCCAGTGGGCCTGGCCCCGACGTCCGAGTAAGCGTAGGACTCACGAGACGTCCGAAAACGTTGGCCATGGCCACCCCGACCTGTTCCAAGTGATTAGCCAAGTTGATTCATGTCGAAACTTGGTAGCGGGCCTCCAGCGTCAGGGCCATAGCGTCGAATACGTTGAATTCGAGGGTGGGCACGATGCTGATTCTTGGCGAGAGGATCTTCGCGCCGGTCTGTAGACAGCCGTGGCGGCCCAAGACCGCACCCGCGACCACCGATCTCCTGGTGGCCGGTCGCGGCGCGTACGTCGGCCCGCGCCCGCTTACTGTCTTCCGCGTCATGGCACACCGCTGGTGATCGTGGACAAGGCCACTGGGGAGGCCACCGCGAACAACGCTCGGCGACCTTGGCCCGCCAGGCCTCGACGTCGAGCAGCGACCTCGCCCCGGAGGACGGCGAGGTCACGACCGCGTTTCCGGACCACATCGCGAAGTTCTGCACGCGTCCGAGCGTCGCGTCCTGACGGTGCCGGCTCAGCCGCCTGAGTCGAATGCAGATCTGCCGTCAGCCGGCGCGATCCTCGCTCACCGCGTCACGGCGTTCACGACAAGCTATGCGTCCGCCGAACCAGGCTCGTGCGTCGGGCTTGGCGAAACTACCTTGGGCGAGGTGTTCACATCCGTTGAGGTGCACTTCTCGACCTTGGTCGCGCCGGAACCGTGACCGCGTGGGGTAGTGCCCGCGGTGGATGCCGTGGGCAGTGTGATGACGAAGGTTGTCCCGGCTCCCGGTGCGCTGCGACATTCGATCTCGCCTTGGTGAGCCTTGATCACAGCGGCGACGATAGATAGCCCGAGGCCGGTGCCACCGTGCTTTCGTGAGCGGCTCGGATCGGCGCGGAAGAATCGTTCAAACACACGCTTGGCTACTTCGTCGGGCATACCCGGTCCTTGATCGGAGACTTCGACGATGACATGTGGAACTGCGCTGTCCTGTACGCCGACGCGTAACTCGACCGGTGTCCCGGCCGGAGTGTGACGCAGCGCGTTCATGACGAGGTTCCCGAGTACCTGCCGGAGCCGCGCCTCGTCCCCTCGCGTGACCGGCTCGTCTTCGACGAATGGTGGTTGCGTCATGCGTGTCAGCGTGATGCGTCGAGTCGGGTCTATGGCTTGCGCGTCGGACACCGCGTCGCTGGCGAGGGAAAGCATGTCCACTCGTCGGCTGTCCAACGGGCGGTCGTGATCGAGGCGGGCCAGGAGCAGCATGTCCTCCACGAGTCCCCCCATGCGGGACGCCTCGGACTCGATGCGTCCCAGGAGCCGAGCTAGGTCCGGTTCTGCGATGGCACCCTGACGGTAGAGCTCGGCATGGCCGCGGATGGTCGCCAGCGGTGTCCGCAGCTCGTGGCTGGCGTCGGCGATGAACCGGCGCAGCCGGTTCTCGGACTCTGCGCGGGCCGAGAACGCGAGTTCGATCTGGGTGAGCATGCCATTGAGCGCGCGGGAGAGCCGGCCGATCTTCGGTGCCCGGGCGACCAGGTGGCACTCGCCGGCTCAGGTCGCCGTCGGCGATGGCCTCGGCGGTGGCTTCGATGGCTGTGAGCGGACGCAGGCCCAGACCGACCAGGAACCATCCGCTGGCCGCGATCATCATGAGCACGACCAGGCTTGTCGCGGCACCGATGAGTGTGAGGTGGCGAACGGTGGCGTCGGTCTGTTCCAGGGAAAGGGCGGTGACGAGGGTTCCGGATCCGTCGGCGAGCGGTTGCGGGCGGATCCGCCATCGGGGTCCGCCACCGCCGAGCGAACCCACCGTGCGCGACTGCCCGGCGCTGGCGGTTGCCTGTTCGACTGTCAGCCTGGGCACCGCGGGTCGGACGCTCGAGGAGGTCTCCACGGTGCAGCGGCGGCGGCCGTCTGCGCCGAGGACCACTAGTTTGATCTCGCTCGGCAGTTGAGGCCTCGCGCCCTGGCCGAGGCGGCTGCAGATGTCAGCTGCACTCTGCAGACCTGCCGGAGGTAGCGCTGCAGAGCCGGAGCCGCCTTGGGACTGCGCGTCGATGCGCTCGAAGAGGTAGGAACGAAGCAGCACGACACCGCTCACGTTCGCCGCCAGCAGGCCGATTGCGGCGAGCAGCACAAGCACTGCCACCAGGCGCAGCCGCAGCGAGAGGTTCATCCCGACCGCGACGACGAGGACGCCACTCGCAGCGTGTAGCCGACGCCTCGAACGGTCTGCACCAGCGGCGGATCGAACACGTCGATCTTGCGGCGTAGATAACGGATGTAGGACTCCACGATTCCGGCGTCGCCGTCGAAGTCGTAGCTCCAGACGTGGTCGAGGATCTGGGACCTGCTCAAGACGCGGCCGGCGTTCACGAGCAGGTAACGCAACAGGGCGAACTCGGTCGGGGACAGCTCGACGAGCTCGTCGTGGCGCCACACCTGATGGCCTTCCTCGTCCATCTCCAGATCGGCGTAGCGCAGCCGAGAATCCTGGACGGGTAGACCACTCGCACCGCGAGTGCGGCGTAGCACGGCGCGGATGCGGGCGATCAACTCTTCGAGGCTGAACGGCTTGGTGATGTAGTCGTCCCCGCCGAGAGTCAGCCCGCTGACCTTGTCCTGCGTGTCGTCCCGGGCTGTCAAGAACACCACCGCGAAGGGCCTCCCGGTGGCGCGCAGCTGGTGCAGCACGGAGAACCCGTCCAGATCTGGCAGCATCACGTCAAGCACCAACAGCTCGGGTCGGAACTCGTCCGCCAGCGCCAACGCCTCGGTCCCGGTCGCTGCGACCCGGACGTCGAACCCGGCGAACCGCAGACTTGTCATCAGCATGTCGGCCAGGTACGGCTCATCGTCCACCACCAGGACCTTTGCGTCCGGCACCCCCGGGCGAGGTCGGGCCGCATCCCCGAACGGGGCGATCAATCGTCCGTCGCCCATATCGGTCATGGTCTCATCCCGCGCCCCCCTGCTGGTCGAACCACGGTGGCCGAGCATTGGGTGCCTGGACTGACTGCTGGGCAATGTCGTTCAGATCCGACCCAGGAGGGCCGGAGGCCGGCCATCAGGCGCTCTTGTGTGGAGTCGAACCGGTCCGGCATCACTCAGGGGCCAGACGGGGGAGCGGTCGGTAGAGAGATCCCGCACGCCTTCAGCGCCGCCTGTGCCTTGGGATCATTGAAGATCGCGCCGAAGCCGCCGCGTTGACCCGCACCGGCGGGTGGTGGACCGGATGGCGGCGTTGCCCCGGGTGAGAACGAGGGTCGCTCGGTCGGGAGATCGACGGTGATTCCTGCCGCCCTCAGGCAGGTTTGGATCTCGGCAAGCTGTCCTGCTGGAGGGCCGCCGGTCGGTGCGCCGCTGGGGCGTGCCGGCCCCGAGGTCGTGTCATCGGTTGACGGGCTGGCGCCGTCCGAGGACGTCCCGCATCCGGCGAGCACGCCGACGGCGGCGACCAAGCTGACGGCGAGAAGGATGCGGTGACCGCTGACGAGCATGGGATGGCCTTTCGCAGATGGGGCGTGTTCTGGTGCGCGGTTGCTGGATAGCGGGTCAGCGGGTCGTGATGGCGGTGGCTCCCACGGACCCGTCGGCGTTCGTGGTCCCCTCCACCGAGACGGTCGTTCCCGCCGTCAGCGCATCCACTGGAACATCGGTAGCCCTAGTCGCCGTGGTGGTGTCTGTCAGATGAACGACATGTCGTTTGCCGCCGAGATCCTTGACGGTCATCGTCTTGCCTTTGACGCTCAGGACGGTTCCGATCACGACCGGTCCCGAGGTCGTCGCCGTCGAATTGCCGGAGGCACTGGGACCGGTGGGCGCAGTCCCGTTCAGGATCACCGCTCCCGCCCCGCCGGGAAAGCCGCCGGCAGGGAAGGCACCGGGACCGGAGGTCACGGCCGTTGTGCTGGCGTCGTGGTGCTTCTGGACCAGGACGCCGCCGGTGAAGGACAGCGCGAGAGCGACACCGAGGACGAGGACGCCGGTCACGAGCGGTATGCGTCGCTGTTGAGCCGGCGCGGGACCGAACTCGTCGTCGTCGAAGTCCCCGGCGGGGTCCGCGGTGTCAGGGTCCGGGTGAGCTCCGTCGCTGCTCTCGAAGAAGTCGGACATCGGCGCCTGGGCTGGTGTGTCCTCCGTGTCGGTCATGTGTTCCTCACTCATGGCGAAGGGCGTCGATGGGGCGCAGCGTGGCGGCGCGATTCGCCGGGTAGAGACCGAAGAACAGACCGACCGCGATCGCCACCCCGAAGGCGAGAACGACTGAGTACGGTGCCACGACCGGTTGCACGCCGACGATCGTGAAATGGGACCCGATCAGGCCCACGGCGACCCCGACGATCCCACCGAACATCGAGAGCATCACCGCCTCGAGCAGGAACTGGCTGACGATGTCGCCCTTGCCGGCGCCGATCGCTTTGCGGATGCCGATCTCGCGGGTCCGCTCGGTGACCGTGACCAGCATGATGTTCATGACCCCGATACCGCCGACCAGCAAGGAGATGGCCGCGACCGCGCCGAGCAGGACGGTGAAGGTCTCGTTCGACGAGGTCGACCGCGGACAGCAGTGACGCGGAGCTGAACACGCTGTAGTCGCGGTCAGCCGGGGTCACGTGGTGGCGCCCATCCAGGATGGCCTCCACCTCTGCCTGCGCCGCCGACGTGGTCGACGACGACGTGGCCTTGACGGAGATCGAGCTCAGCGAGCCGTACCCGGCCAGGGTGTCCTGCACCGCGGTCGCCGGGGCGACCACACGGTCGTCTTGGTCCTGCGGCCCGGTGCTCCCCTTAGCGGTGAGGATCCCGACGACGGTGAACTGCTTACCGTTGAAGGCCACGGTCTTGCCCACGATGGACTTGCCGTCTGCCACCCGCCAGGTCCTTCGCGACGGTCGCGCCGACAAGCGCAACCCGACGGTGTGCGGTGTAGTCCGCGTCGGTGAACGCCGCGCCGGTCGCGACCGTGTCATTGTTGATCAGCAGGTAGGTCGGGGTCGAGCCGGTGAACGTGTCCACCGCATGCGAGGCGCCGTAGTAGGTCGCGGTCACCGACTGACGCCGACACCACCGGCGCGACCCCGAGGACGTCCGGCGCATCGCGCTTCTTGGTCAGCGCTTCGGCGTCGGCCATCGTCAGCGCGATTGGCTCGGGTCTTGGTGCCGCTGCTGGTCGTCCCGGTACCGGCTGCGCCACCAGGCGCGGCTGGACCGCCGACCCCCGCCGCCGCCGAACGACGCCTCGCCCGCCGCCGGTCGTGGACGTGGAGCTCACGGTCAACGTGTTGCTGCCGAGAGCGCTGATGGAGTCCGCGACCGCCTTGCTGGAACCCGTGCCGACGGCGACCAGGATGATGACCGCCGCCACGCCGATGAGGATCCCGAGCGTCGTCAGTGCAGAACGCATCTTGTTCGCCGTGACGCCCTGGACAGCGAACCGGGTGCTCTCCCGGACGTTCATGACGCCGACCCCACCGGATCGCCCGGTCCTGCTGGGGGTCCGTCCACCGGCTGCCGACCGATCGTCGGAGAGGATCAACCCGTCGCTGCATCTGCACCACGCGCTTGGCGCGTCGGGCAACATCGGACTCGTGGGTGATGATCACCAAGGTGCGACCCGACAAGGAGAGCTGGTCGAACAGTGCGAGGACGTCGGCAGTGCTGTGGCTGTCCAGGGCGCCCGTCGGCTCGTCGGCCAGCAGCAGCACCGGGTTGGTGACGATCGCCCGGGCGACCGCCACTCGCTGCTGCTGGCCGCCGGAGAGCTCCGACGGAAGGTGGCTCGACCCGGTCGGCGAGGCCAACCTTGGCCAGTGCCTCCAGGGCGCGCTCGCGCCGGTCCGCCGCGTTCACGCCGGCGTAGGCCAGCGGCAGCTCGACGTTGCGCAGCGCGCTCGTGCGAGGGATCAGGTTGAAGCTCTGGAAGACGAAGCCGATCTTGCGGTTCCGGATCCGGGACAGCGGTGCGCTCGTCGCGGCGCCGCACATCGACACCGTCGAGTCGGTAACGGCCTCGCGTGGGCTCGTCCAGGCAGCCGATGATGTTCATCAGCGTCGACTTGCCCGAGCCGGAGGCGCCCATGACCGCCACGTAGTCGCCTCGTTCGACCACCAGGTCGACCCCGGCGACCGCATGGACGACGGTGTCCCCTTCTCCGTAGACCTTCGTCACGGCGGTGAGCTCGATGACGGGCCGAATGGTGCGGACGGTCATCCGCCCAGTCCCCCGCCCGGTCTCCCACCCGGTCCGGCACCGATACCGCCACCGGGGAAGGTGAAGCCACCCGTGCTAGCGGAACTCGTCGGTATGACGACCACGTCACCTTCCGAGAGTCCGTTGGTGACCTCGGTGGTCGAGTCGCCGGTCAGACCCGTCTGGATCTGGACGACCGAGTCCGTGCCGTCCTTGCGCACGGTGACCGAATGCCGAGTGCCGACCGTCGTGACCGCCGAGGTCGGCACGCTCAGCACGTCCGACTTGGTCCCCGTGATGATGCTCACCGACGCCGTCTGGCCGAGCTTGAGGCTGGTCGGGGTGTCGACGAGCGAGACAGTCACTCCGTACTCGACGACGTTGTTGCTGACGGTGTCCTCCACGTCGAGCCCGGTCACGCTGCCATTGACGGTCACGGCGGCGGCGGAGAAGGTCACCGTCGCCTTCTGGCCGACCTTCACCTTCCCGGCGTCGGCTTCGGCGACCTGGCTGGTGACCTGAAGGTGCGACAGGCTGCTGATGACCACGAAGCCGCTGGTCGACGTCGAGCTCGTGGAGCTCGTCGAACTCGTCGAGCTGGCGGAGCTGGTCGAATCAGAAGAGCTGGCCGCACCGGACGAGCCCTCCCCGACGACACCGGAGATGGACGCGACGGTCCCAGCGACCGGAGCCCGTAACGCCGTCTGGTCCAGCGTTGTCCGTGCGGCATCCACCTGCACCCGTGCCGAGGCGACCTGGGCAGCTGCGGAGTTGACCGATCCTGGCCGGGCAGGTTGGCTGTTCACCGCAGCGGCGGCCCGCTGCGCGGCCAGTGCCAACCTGGCCGAGGCGACCTGGCCCGCAGCGCTCTGGACCTGTTGGTTGTCCTTGAGCCGGGCGCTGTCTCGCGTGTTCTTGGCCTGGACCAACGCCGACCGTGCGCTGCCCTTGCTGGCCGCGTCGCCAGCAGCGTCGTAGCTGGCCTTCGCGGCCGCGACGACGGCGTCCTGCTGGTTCAGGTCGAGGGCACGCGACGCCCTGGCTTGGGACAGTGAGGTCTCGGCGTTCTCCAGGCTCACCTGCGCCGCTCTGACCGCCACCCGGTCGCGCGCCTTCTCGGCGCTGGTCTGACCCTGGGTCGTGGTGGTCAACTGCGCTTGAGCAGAGGCCAGGCTCGCCTCGGCCGTGCGCAACGACCTCCGGGCGGATGTGTCGTCCACCTTGGCGAGCTCCTGGCCCGCGGTCACCTTCTGTCCGACCTGCACGTAGATGGCCGTGACCGTTCCGCCCGACCCTTCGAAATTGGCGCCGACAGTGGTGGCGGCCGCGAGGTTCCCGCTCGCTGACACCGACGCCGTCACCGTGCCGACGGAGGCCGTAGCCGTCCGCGAGCCGCTCGCGGCCGCGGTCCCGGGGTCACCCACCGCCAGGACAGCCCCTCCTACAGACAGACCCAGCGCGGCCACGAGCGCAGTGTTGATCACCCACTTCCTGCGACTCACAAGGACCAGCCGGCGCGTCGAAGATGACGAATGTTCATGCGGCCACCGTCCAGACCCATTATGCGAAATCCATGAGAGCCGGCTGAGGGTGCGCCGTGAGTTCAGTTGATGCGGACCCCGACGGTGACGGGGCGTTGTAGTCGAGCAGGATCCGGCGCGGACGCCATAGGTAAACACCCGTGCGTTCCAGCGACGAGGATTGGGACGGCGCCTCCTAGGCAGGTGTGGCGTGGCCCGAGGAATATGTTGGCTGCTGCTTTCGAACGCCCAGAGCGAGCGGTCCCCCGCGCGCGATGCCGACGTACTGAGGCGCACCCCGCCGCACCGCCGAGCCGAGGTGGCCGCCATGGACGAGGCCAACCAGATCCGGTCCCGGCTGGTCGAGAGAGCCACTGCATGTTGGCACCGCCCAGCGCGACCGACCGCAGTGATCAAGGCGCGGCGTCGACAAGGGCCGACGTGACGAATCGGAGAACCTACCCGAGCGCGGTCGCGCCGCTGGAAGGCCGCGGCTCTGCGGATGCTCGCGGTAACGCCGCCCGCGACCCTCAACGCCAGGTCCCGCAGTTGTAGCGACCAAGTCCGTCGCGTCAGGGCGGCGCCCGCGGCCGTCGTCTATCGCGGCAGCGCTCCCGCACCGGCTTCGGTGCCGCGCATCCTCGAGCTCACCGACATGCGCGGTAACGCCCCGACAGACCTCGAACCGGTGTTCACCGCAGCGGCGTGAGCCGACGCGATCGCCGATAACGGCGAGGTCTGGGTGTCCTGTCTGGCCAGGTTGGTGCACCGGGCGACTGTGCCCTGTGATGGTTGTACCGGTGTCGCCAGGCTGGCAAGGCGGCCCGGCGGGCGGCTCCGGTCGGTCTGCTGCCCGCGCGGAGTATGCCGAGGTGGCCGCCGCAACCGGCTGGCTCGCGCAGCTGGACGCCGTGGGACGGGACCGTTGTCGCGGCTCGATAGCTCCCGGACCGTCAGGGCGATCCGAGGCCGGCGTCCCGGGCCCGAGCCACCGCCTCGGCTCGGGTGGCGACCCGCAGCTTGCCGAGCACGTCGCTGACCCGGTTGCGCACCGTCTTCGGCGACAGCGAAAGCCGCCGGGCGATGCTCGCGTTGTCCAGCCCGGTGGCCAGCAGCTCGAGCACCTCGCGCTCGCGGTCGGTCAGCTGCGGGAACGGCGTCGCCGACGCTCGCGCCGCACCCGCCGCGAAGAAGGACACCACCCGGTGGGCAACCCCGGCGCCGAACACCGCCTCCCCGTCGGCGACCGCCAGCACGGCGCGCTGGATCACCTCCCCGTCCGACTCCTTGAGCAGGTAGCCCCGCGCGCCCGGCCCGCAGCGCGGCGAACACCGAGTCGTCGTCCTCGTCCATCGTCAGCACCAGGACCGCGACGTCCGGCGACTGGTCGGTGAGCCGGGCGGTCGCCTCGAGGCCGCCCATCCCGGGCATCCGCAGGTCCATCAGCACCACGGCGGGCTGCACCTCGGCGACCAGGGCCAGCGCCTGCTCCCCGTCGCCGGCCTCGCCGACGACCTCGATGCCGTCGAGCTGGTCGAGCACCGCCGCCATGCCCTGCCGGAAGACCGGGTGGTCGTCGACGAGGGCGACCCGGACGCTCATGCCGCCCCGACCGGCAGTGCGGCCCGCACGACCGTGCCGCCACCCTCGGCACCCACGACCTCGAGTCGGCCGCCCACCTCGCTCGCGCGCTCGCTCATGCTGCGCAGCCCGACACCCGACCGGCCGCCCTTCGGCACCCCGCGACCGTTGTCGACGACCTCGACCACCAACGTCCCCTCCCTCAGCTGCGCCCCGAGGCTGAGTCTGCTGGCCGCGCTGTGCCGCACGGCGTTGGTCACTGCCTCGGCCGCGATCGCGTAGGCGTTGACCTCGACGGCTGCCGGCAGCGTGCCGAGGTCGTCCGGCACCTCGGCGCGGCAGGCCGGCACGTCGAAGCCTGCCACGAGGTCGCGCAGCGCACCGGCCAGCCCGAGCTGGTCGAGCACCGGCGGCCGCAGCCCGTGCACCGCGTGCCGCACGTCGGCGACCGTTCCGCGGAGCCGGTCCCGCAGCTCGCGGGCCCGCGCCGCGTGCTCGGTCTGCCCCTCCGCCTCCAGCCGTCGCGCGAGGGCGTCCAGCTGGTGCGCCGACCCGGCGAGCACCGGCCCGACGCCGTCGTGCAGGTCTGCCCGCAGCCGCCGCCGTTCCTCCTCGCGGGCCGCGACGATGCGGGCCCGGCTCTCCGACACGTCGGCCACCAGCCGGGCCGCGTAGGCGAGGGTGCCGGCCCGGGCGGCGACCTCCTCGACCGCGCCGCGCTCGTCGTCGCTGAGCTGCTCGCCTCGGCTGCGCAGCCCGACGTGCAGCTCGCCGACGGGCTGCCCCAAGGCGTTGGCCGGTACGACGTCCCAGCCGGCCCTCGGCGTGCCGGAGACCACCTGCACCTCACCGACGAACGCGGCATAGGGCAGGCGCAGGGCAGCCCTGAGGCCGTCGACCAGCCGCTGCAACGCCTCGACGGGCTCGGACGCCGCGGCGACCTGCCGCTCGACCCGGGTCAGCACGGCGTAGGGGTCGCGTCGGTGCCCGAACAGCAGCCGGTCGACCCACCGCTGCACCGACGAGCGCGCGGCCGAAGCCACCAGAGCCGCGGCCGCGACCGCGACCAGCCCGGCCGGCGACCCGGCTGCGACCTGGCCGATGGCGAGCACCACGACGGCGTACACCCCGACGACGAGGACGGTCAGCACGGAGAGCACGAGGGTGCGGTTGACCGCGAACTCGACGTCGAAGAGCTGGTGGCGCACCATCGCGACAGCGATCGCGACCGGCGGCCCGAGCAGCCCGAGGGTGAACAGGCCGTCGCTGAGCCAGGACGTGTCGTTCGCGACGACGCCGACGACCAGGCACAGCACCAGGACGAGTCCGCCCATCACCAGCCACAGCAGCTGCGAACGCTGCAAGCCGGTCGCGCGCCGCAGCCGCGCCGCGACGGCGACCAGCCCGGCGATCGAGCCGCCGATCAGGGTCAGGAAGGCGCCGACCAGGGTGACGTAGCGCAGCCACGGGGCCGCCGAGATGCCGTACGGGTTGCCGACCTGGGGTGCGACGTCGAGCGCCACCGGGCTCAGCGACCGGGCGACCGTCGTGACGGCAGCGGCGGCGAGCACGAGACCGACGACCACCCGCCACCGCGGTGACGCCGGGTGCCCGTCCGGGAAGAGCAACAGCAGCAGCGGGATGACGAAGAAGTAGGACGCGAAGCCCCACATGCCGACCCACGCGGCAGCGTCGGCCCCGGCGACGGGAGCGCCCGGCACCAGCTGCGCCGCAGCGGCGTAGTGGGCGAGCAACTGGTAAGGACCGAGCGTCGCGGGGATGAGCATCACCCAGCCGACGGCGTTGCGCGGCTGCGCCCACACCACGATCGCGCCAGCGATCGGCCACACGCTGCCCAGCACGAGGTCGGACCAGAACAGCCGGGGGACCTCGGCCCGCGCGTCGAGCCAGTGGTGGTAGCCGACCGTGGCGAGGCAGCACAGGGTGGCGACGACGGCGATGGCGGCCGCGGTGCGCTGCAGCGCCCGGCCCTGCGCGTCGGTCACCGGGTCATGGTCGCCTGCCAGCGCCGGGCCGCGCCGCTGGTTCCCGAAAAACCGAGACCGGTGTCCCTGGCGCCCGGGACACCGCCCCGCTGATCGTGACCGCAGACGCCGAGGGGAGGTCCCACGGCACCAGACAGCGGAGACCGACATGACCAGCACCGCCACCACCACCCACCTCGGACCCGACCTCGCGCCCGCGCCGCAGAGGCAGCGATGGCTGCTGCTCGGCTCGGCCGCCGGCCTCACCGGCCTGGTCGCCACCCTCGTCACCGACCTGCACGTCGACGGCGGCTCGTCCGACGCGACCCCGGCCGTCGTCGACCAGCTCAGCCAGGGCAAGGCCCACGTCAGTGTCGTTGTGGGGTACGTCACCGTCGCGCTGCTGCTCGTGCTCGCCGCCGCGTGGCGACGGCACGTCGAGCCCCGAGTGCTGTCGAGCACTGCCGCGCGGGTGGTCCCGTTGGCGCTGACCTCGGCCGCCGGCGCGCTCACCCTGGGCTACGGCTGGAAAGGCGCAATGGCGGTCTACCTGCCGGGCGGGATGGACGCCGGTATGTTCGGTCGCGAGGGCCTGTACGTCTACTACCTGCTCAACGACTTCGGCTCGTTCATCGGCTGGCTCGGCGTCACGGTCGCGGCCGGAGCGGTGGCCTGGATGGCGCTGCGCGAGCGGCTCGTGTCGCGCTGGATCGGCGTCGTCAGCGTGCTTCCGGTGCTCGCCGTCGTCGCGATGACGGGCGGCACCGGGCTGCCCGGCTTCCCCGGCGTCGTCACCCCGCTGTGGATGGTCGTCGCCTTCACCGGCATGGCGCTCGGGCGGAGCACGATCAGCCGCTGAGCACCAGCTCGGTGGGCCGAGCCCGCAGCTGAGCGCACACGGAGTTCCGTGTCGCCGGCGGCGGGCTCGACCGATTGCAGCCGGACTTGTTGCTCGTCAGCCCATCTACGGCTGGCACGGGGCACCAGCGATCCCGGCGTTCCACGAAGGGCAGTTTCGGGCGACTACGAGAACTGCGCTGCCAACAAGGCCCGTTCTACGCGGCTCCGACGACGTTCTCCTTGGCGTCGTAGAGGGCGATCGCGTGCTGGCGGTGCTCTACTGCGGCCGCCAGGTCACCGATCAGTTGCGCTGCCTCAAGCGCAGGCGGCGTGGACGAGCGCACGCTCCAGGAGTAGGTCGGTGGGCGCCAGCGCGCTACCGAACGCGATCGGGGGGAACCAGGTGAGCCCGGGTCGCGTCATCCGCGGGGGTTCGAGCGGTCTACACGGTCAGGCATTGCCCACCCGCCAGCCCATTTGGAGTGTCCCGTGATCGCTGTCCCCACGCCCAAGCCCCTGCCGTACCAAGGCCCAATGTCCTCGGTCAGGGTGACGACGGTCAGCGGCCGTATCTTGGCCGCGGAAGGCACGGTCGGGGCAGACGGAGTCTTCAGCGGCACCTATCGACTGGAGCGGCTGGTGGACCAGTACGGCCAGAGCGCCGCTGTCGGAGTGTTCGCCGGCAGCCTGACCACCGCGGACGGCGCACATCTCGGGATGGGCAGCCGCCGCCACACCGCAGCCACGGAGCTGAGCTCAACCCCGGACGCCTTCTGCCTCAACATCGGCCCGGTCGAGATCGTCCTGCTCGGACTCGACGTCGCCATCGACGAGTTCACCGTCACCATCCCGCGTGAGCTGTCCACCCTGGCGACGCCTGGACCGCCGGCGTCCTGACCCTGCCTCGGGTATGGCGGCGCACCGCCAGGCCGACTCCGCGGGAACCGCAGCCCGGTTCTGGCGGGCATCACCGAATCGGGGGACGACATGACCACTAAGCCGCTGCGGATCGCCATGGTGGCCCCGCCGTTCTACGAGATCCCGCCCACGGCGTACGGCGGCATCGAAGCAGTCCTCGCCCTGCTGGTGGACGCCGCGTCTGAGATCGCCTGCTCCACGTCCTCGATGCCCGAACCGCATCTCGGAACCCGGACGAGGAAAACCAAGCTCGCGAACACATTCCGGGCATCCGAAACGATCTCCACGGTGGCATCGGTCCAGGTCAGACCGTGTGGGGTGGGCGGGACTCGAACCCGCGACCGAGGGATTATGAGCTAGATCAATGGGGTCCGGAGGGATGACGAGTACTACCGGAAAGTGCCATTTCCGCAGGTCACAGCGTTTTCGATTGTCGGGCAACCGTGTAGTGAATTGAACCGATTCTCAGACGGTTCGTGCACACCTTGTGCCCATCAGCCGCTCACTTGGCGGAAGTCCCACTCCGCGCATGGCCCGTTGATCCCACATCGACCCGATCGACCCATCAGGTTGTCTTCTGACGTCTCGGGTGGAACGACATATTGATGGTCGGTCTTCACCGACCATCATTAACGTCGAATCAGGCGATCCGTGGCCGTCCGCCTGATGCCGCCGGCCGAATGCTCGGGAATGCGCGCGCCTATCTCGATTGCGAGTCCCAGAACCTGGAGCAAGCGCTGAGCGAGGTCCTCCGGGGATGGCGGCAGCTCCGATAGCTGCGAGCCGGGTGCAAACCAGATCCGCTCGAACCAGCTGGTCGAGCAGTCGCGTTGCGAGGACGGGGTCGATCCCGTCGACATCGGCTCGCCTGCTGTAACGGCGACGATGCCTTGTCGTCGGTCATGCCGGGCATGATGCGGATGTCGGAGCAGGGGCAGATGCTCGTCTGCCGCAATCAGCCGGGCGGCGTCATCGCTGGTCGAGGGGCACGCGCACCATCTCTCCTGACTTGTTGCTCGAGACGTAGACGGCGTTGTGGTCGCCGACGACGTAGGGCGGGTAGTCACCGACCGCCCACCGTCGGGTCTGCCGCCCGGAGGCCGCGTCGAACGACACGACCTGGTCGGCGTCCGGGACGCCGGCCCACACCGAGGGGCCGATCACGTTGAGGGCGAGGCCGGGCGCCGGCAGCGAGGGGCGGGAGAGAACGGCGCCGGTGTCCGGGTCCAGCCGGATGAGGTTGTCGGTGGCGGCTAGGGCCACCCAGATTGCGCCGACGGCCGAGACGACTCCGGTGCTGCCCGTTCCGACCGGCACCTGCTGGGCCGGCCCTCCGGACAGGGGGAGCCGGGTGACCGAGGTGCCCTGGGAATCGGTGACCCAGGCGGCGTCGCGGGTGACCGCGACGTCGTACGGTTGCGTGACGCCAGGCAGGGCGAGGGTGCGCCGGACCTGGCCGGTCTCGGCGTCTACCTCGAACAGCTCGGCGCCGGCGGCGAACCAGAGGCTGTCGCCGACGAGCTGCATCCCGCGCGGGCCGGGCGCCCCGGTGGTGACGGTGTGCACCACCCGGCCGGTTTCCGAGTCGATCGCCTGGACCCGCCTGTCGAAGGGCTGAGACACCCACACCCAGCGGCGGGCCACCTCGATGTCGAACAGGCTGCTCGGAAGCTCGGCGACGGTGCTCGCCTGCCCGGTGGCCGGGTCGACCCGGACCACGCCGCCGTCGTCCAGCGCCGCCCACACGGATCCCCGGACCGCCGCCAGCCGCAGCGGCTTGCCGCCCAGCTCGACCGGCGTCGTGCCGGTGGGTGTGACCGTGCGTACCTCGTCTCCCTGCTGCTCCGCCGGAGGCACAGCCTGCCGGTCCGCTCCGACGGTGGGCAGGGTCACGATCACGGCGGCGACGATCGCCGCGGCGACGGCGGCGAGGGTCCGGCGCTGCCGCCGTCGGTGGTCGACCCGGTCGGGGAAGGCGGCCATCGCGGTGCCGATCTCCACCTGCTCGCCGTCGACCTGGCCGTGCAGGTAGGCACGCAGCTCGGCGTCGAGGTCCCGGCCGGTCACGACGACCCCTCCGTCGTGCGGGCGAGAGCCCGGAGCGCCCGCGAGGCGTGCGACTTGACCGCCCCCTGGCTGATGCCGAGCGCCTGGGCGATCTCGGCCTCGCTCATGTCCAGGTAGTAGCGCAGGACGACCACTTCCTTCTGACGTCGTGGCAGGTCGCGCACGGCCTTCCCCAGAGCGCTGTCGCGGTCGTGGGTGAGCACCGTGGTCTCGGCGGAGACGACGGTGCCTATCGCCTCGACCAGCCGGCGCCGGTCGAGGAGCCGGCTGACCCGCCGCCGGCGGAGCTTGCTGCGGGCGCCGTTGAGGACGCTGGACCGCAGGTAGCGGAACGCATCGGAGGGATCGTTCAGGAACCGCCACCGCAGCCGCAGCCCGACGAAGGCATCCATCACGACGTCCTCCGCGGTCTCCCGGTCGTCCACCAGGAGCAGCGCGGTGCGCACCAGCCGCGAATAGTGCGCGGCGAAGCAGGTGGCCATCGCGGCATCCCGGTCGGAAGCCCGCTCCGCCGCACCCACCTCCGCCCCGGTCACGTCCCCACTGTCGGGGTGCCCACCGGCAAACGCCAGAGCGAGCCGTCCCCCTCGTTGGCGACCCACACCGAACCGCCCGCAGCGGCGATCCCCAACGGCTGCCGCCCTACCCGCACCAGGCCGAGCACCACCCCGGACTCAGACAGCCGGACCAGCGCGTCCTGGTCGACCAGGGTCAGCCACACCTCGTCGCCGACGACAGCACCGCCGTAGCTCACGCCCGGCAGCTCGACGTCGCCCACGTGTGCGAATCGATCGCGGCTGAGCACCGCCATCCCGGGCCGGTCGCTGCGCGCGGCGAAGATCCGCGTGCCGGTCACCACCAACCCGATCGTGGGTCCCTCGACATCCACGGTGCCCCCCAGTTGGCCGTGGTCGTCGAGCTGCACCAGCGTCCCCAGCGCCCGGTTGGAGACGACCACCGAGCGCCCGGCGAAAGCCATCTGGGCCGCTTCACCACCGATCTCGGTGACGCTGTCCACTCGTAGCCTCGCCGGGTCCACCCGGACCACGGCCGACCCGGCGGTCACCCAGACCGCGCCCAGCCCGGCGACCACCCCACGGACCGGGCCGGGCATACGCAACGCCCGCAGCTCTCGCCCGGTCACGGCGTCGAACACCATGAGACGGCTGCCGCGGTTGTCACCGGCGAAAACCCGCCCCGCGGCGGCGGTGACCTCGGTCAGCTGGCGGCCGGTGTCCCGCACCAGGCGCGCTGTCCCGGCACCGGGAGCGATCCGGTACACCGAGCCGGTCCCACCGGCCACCCAGACCGCGCCGGCCGCCACCGTCACCCGGTGCGGGGCGTGCCCGACCGCGATCACGGTGTGGGCGACCGGCGCTGGGCGCATCGCCGACGGCGAAGGGATTGCGGTCGCCGCCGCCGGTGTGACCGCGCCCGCCTCCGAAGTCCTCCCCTGGCCACCGGTGCAGCCGGCCACGACTGCCGCCACCGCCAGCACCAGCACGCTACGCAGTGCATGTCGATCGTCCATGTTCCAAGTGACGCACTGGCGCGGATCTGGTTTACCGGGGCAAGAGAATCCCTCCCTGGGACCGACCACGGAGCAGCCGGAATGCGGCAGGCTCACCCTGCGCGGAGTGCCCGATCAATTACTCAAACCATGCGAACGTCAATCGGACAGAGCCCTCACTCCGACTGCCGAGGGCAGCGGTGTGGCCCCGCCCGGGAACTGCAGTAAGAAATGCCAGCCGGGTGGCCTCCCCATCTTCACCAACCATCAATGCGTCGTAACAGGCCGGTCCATTCGAGTCCGCCGGGGTCCGATTCTCGCCCGATCGGCTCGTCACGGACGCTCTCACCACCCCCTCTCACCCGTGGGTGGCCGACGATCCATCCCGAGTCACGAATGGCTGTCCGCAGGCGACCCCACGGCCTGATCGCGGCCTCGCCGCCCCAGTACCAGCACCTTCGGCACCCGACCACGCCGCCGCAGCAGCGACCAGCCGCCAGCGAACAGTGACCGGCATCGGGTTCAGTCGCTGATCCCCCTAGCGGGACGCCCGCGACGGCGACCTTCCGCGGCGGATAGGGAACCGGGCATGCTGAGCTGGGCGGGCGCCGCACACGGCGCGAGTCGGATCGGAGGCCGCGGTGGAAGCGTGGACCGCCGGGAGAGTGTTCGACGGTGAACGGCTGCTGCCGGCCGGGTCGTCGGTCCTGGTCGACGGCGGCATCATCGCCGCAGTTCTGACGCCTGAGGAGGCGCTGCCGCCGGGCTGCCCGGTCGTGTCCTACCCCGGAGGGACGCTGCTGCCGGGGCTGCTGGAGATGCACGCCCACTTGTGCTGCGACAGCGGTCCAGGCGCCCTCGAACGCATCCCCGCGGCGACCGACGACGAGATGGCCGCCGTCATCGCGGTGTCGCTGCGCGCTCAACTCGCCGCCGGTGTCACCACGGTCCGTGACCTAGGCGACCGCGGCTACGCGGTCGTGGACTGGCGCGACGCGCACCGCGACGACACGACCTTCCCCCGGGTCCTCGGGAGCGGCCCGCCCATCACGACACCTGGCGGTCACTGCGCGAACATGGGCGGTGAAGCTGCCGGCGCAGACGCGCTGCGTCAGGCGGTCCGAGTACGGGCCGGGCGGTCCGTGGATGCCGTGAAAGTGATGGCCAGCGGTGGTGTGAACACCCCCGGCAGCGACGCCGCCGCCGCCCAGTTCGACGTCGACGACCTGCGCGTCATCGTCGAGGAGGCCCACCGCGCCGGTCTACCGGTGGCCGCCCACGCCCACTCGTCACGATCCATCCGGGATGCCCTCGACGCTGCGGTCGACGTCATCGAGCACGCATCCTTCGTGCACGAGTCCGGCTTCGGCCCAGACCCCTCGATCGTCGCAGACCTCGCCGCCCGCCGCACCCCGGTGTGCCCGACCCTCGGAGCGTTCAAGGACGCGCCGCCGCCACCGGCCGTGCTGGAGATGTTGCGCCGCACCGGCATGACGCTGGAGAGCCGGGCAGCGATGTTCGCCGACCTGCACCGCGCCGGCGTGGTCCTGGTGTCGGGCTCGGATGCCGGCATCAACCCCGGCAAGCGGCACGGCGTCCTGCCCGAAGCCCTGGTCGGGCTCGCCCAGGCCGGAGTCGCCACAGCGGATGTGCTCGCGTCCGCAACCTCGGTAGCCGCCGACACCGTCGGCCTCGCGAACACCACCGGGCGGCTGCGGCCAGGGCTGAGCGCTGACCTGCTAGTCGTCGCCGGCGACCCGCTCGCCGACATCACCAACATCCGCGACGTTCAGGCGGTCGTCGTCCACGGCACCCGCCAGGTCTGACCTCTGACGTGCGCACCATGCCAGCGCGACTGCCGCATTCCCGGCAGCCGGCGACCGGCCACGCGTTCCCTTTACCTACTCACCATCGAGGCGCACGGTGAATTTGCTGCGCCACACCTGCTCAGACATCACCCAGGTGCCCTGCTCCGTCTTCACCGACCATCATTAACGTCGTCTCAGGACGTCCACCCGGCTCCGCCGACGTCTCGGCAACCGTCGGATCGTACGCAGCCCGGGAGTTGCTTGCCCGCTGGGGAACGACAGGGATGTCCGGTCGACGTCGGGCCGGGTCTGAACAGATTCAGCGTCGATAGACATGCGGCGGCAAGTTCCGCCGTGTTCGACTGGCGACCCGATCCCGACCGCCGCCGAGGCGGACACTTGAATGCTCAGGTAGTTCAGTCTGGCGACCGATTCAGCATCCACGATCCGGTGGCCGTCTCCGAAAGTGCGTCGGGCGGTCACTGACTTCGAAGTAGCCGAGAACGAACTAGGCCGACGGGATCTCAGCCCGGACGCGGGTCGGCCCCCCCGATGGGCTCTCGACTCGGAGGGAGCCGGAGAACGTCGCCAGACGATCGGCCAGGCCTCGCAGTCCGCGCCCATCGCTGACTGCCCCGCCGCACCCGTCGTCCACGACTTCGACCACGACCGGTGAGCCCGTGCGGATAGTCACGCGGGCGCTGCTGGCATTCGCATGCCTGACCACGTTTGTCAGGCACTCCGCGGCGATGAAGTACACCAACGCGGTCGTGGGCGGAGGCAGTGCGTCGATCCGGTCGTCAAGTTCGCAGTTGACCGGGAGTCCGGCGAGCGCGGCCATCCGGTCGATCGCCTGGCGCAGCGAGCCCCCTTCTTCGAGCGCTGATGGAGCGAGACCCCGGGCGAGCCGGTCGAGGTCGCCGATCACCCGCTGGAGCTCGGCGGTGAACTGGGGACCGGCATGGGTGGAGGCGGAACACCGAAGCAGGTCGAGGCGAGCGAGTGGACCGTCGCGCAGCCGGTCGGCTAGACCACGTCGCTGGATGTCGTCGACGGCAAGAAGTCGGGCGGCGGACCGGCGGACGGCGAGCGCCTCGCGCCGGGCGAGGGCCTCGATCCGAACGCTTTCCAGAACGAGACCAGCGGCCTTGGCCGCTGCCCTTGCGAACTCCGTGTCGCCGCTTTCCTGTGAGCCGTGGACGAGTGCGACGCGGCCGCCGGCCACAACGTCGACGACGGTGACGGGACGGGTAGCGGTAGCGGTAGCGGTACGGTCGCGGTCAGCGGGTCGGCGTAGGGCCTGCCCAGCTCGTCGGTCCAGCCCGTGTCGCGGTGGAAGGTCCTGATCTGCAGGTCGGGGTCGGCGAGGGCGCGAGCGAGCGAGGCCGCCACGGGAGACGCCGGGCGGCCGGTAGGCCCCAGGTCCAGCACGAGTTGGCCGACGGCACCGTGCAGGCGCGAATCGGCCGGCTGAGTGCCCAGCCAGGCGACCAGACTGATGCAGCCAAGCGCCAGCACCTGGTACGCCTCGCCTCCCACCACCCCGCGCGCGCCGGCGGTCCAAAGACCGGCGAGCGCGGCCATGGACACAGATGCGGCGGCGAGTGGTCGTCGGCCCTCGGAAGGGATGTCGGATCGGGTGGATGCGACCGCGAGCACAAGCGCGAGGGTGCCTGCCGCGGCGATGGTGGCCATGGCGGACACGGTGGTGCCGGTCAGCGCGAGCGGATACGCGAGCAGTACCGGCACGCCGGTCCAGATCCGCGTTCGCCTGCTGCTGGGGTGTGCCCGGTGTACCACCCAGTGCAGCAGGAGCGCCCGGTAGGCGAGAGTGGTCAGGCTCAGCCAGGCGGACAGCCGCGGGTTCGCGGCATCGGGCGCCGCGGTTGCCAGGAACCAAGCCGAAGCGGCCAGCAACGCGAGCCGGCTCGCGCCGCGGTCCGAGGTCGCCGTTCGCAGCGCGGCCGCCACCATGATGGCGCCGGCCAGCCAGTCGAGGACCGCCGCCAGCACGCTGCCATCGGGCGCAACCTCGGCGGCGGCACCGGCGGCAAGCACCGCCGCGGCCACTGCGCCGGTGGGGCTGCGCAGCCCGGTGACGGCACCTGTCCTGGCGGTCATGCCACTTTCCGCCAGGGATGCGTGTAGATCACGGTCTCGACAGGATCTTGAACGGTGAGCGGGGTGAAGGTCAGCACACCCTTGAAGTAGCTCCAGCGGAAGATCTCGTCGATCGTCTGGTCGGGGCTGGAGCTGCCGGAGTACACGAGCCGTAGCCGGTCTGCGTTCGCGCTCCAGACGCCGGAGAAGACGCCCTGGTCCGGGAAGTCCGGTCGTTGAACCTGTCTGATCGTGCCGTCTTGCTTGAACGTCGTGGTGAAGGTGGTGTCCACGGCCTCCGCTCCGTTCCTACCGCCGGCGTGCCACTGCGCCGTCGTGATGGTGACGACATAGGTGCCTGTCGGGAAGTCCCCGCCGGACGCTATTGATTGGCCTAGTCGGGCCTGCTGCCGGAGCGCTTCGGCCTTGGTGTTGGCGACGGGGCAGCCCGCCGGGACCGGGCTGGCGTCCAGCCGTGGGCCGGCGCCGGTGACGGTGGTGGAGATCCGCTTGGCCATCGCGATCCCGGGACCGTCGTGCGGCCCGGCCGGAGCGGACGCGTGGACGAAGTCGTCGAGCGCCGCATCGCTCGGTCGGACTAGCACCGCCCCGTTGCGGCACAGCAGGGTCAGATCCCGGAACTCGGCAACCGGATCTGCCTTGGCGGCGTGCATGACGGTCTGCGCGGCGGCCTCCTTCAGGGCGAGCCGGTCCGCGTGCGCGAGCCGTTTCCAGGACGCCCCGTTCACCATCAGGATCCACATCTTGGGGATCAGGCCGAAGGACGTGATGTACGGAGCGGCCAGGTTGTAGGAGTTTTCCTTCGTCTGGGTGGGCTCTAGTTCGACGGCGGCCAAGGTTCCGTTGATCAGGTCGGCGCCCGTTTCGCCGGCGTTCCGGCCCTGGATCGGGACGGCGCCTAGGGCGGCGATCAGCCTGGCCGTGCCTGGGTTGTCGGTGATCCTGATCTTGGCGTCGGCCAGGTCGGCGACCGTGGTGATGGGTTCGCGCGACACGAGCCGGCGCGCCTCCCCCGGTACCAAGGCGAGCCCGTGGACGCCCTCGCGGTCCAGTCCGGCGAGCAGCTGGTGGGCCAGCGGCCCGCGGGCCAGCTCCACGGCCGCTGCGGTGGTGCTGAGCAGGAAGGGGGACTGGACGGCACGGAAGGCCGGGTCGCCGGTGGTCGCCCAGTCGCGGGTCGGCACGTATCCGGCCTGGACGGCCCCGGAACGCACGTCGCCGGCGAGCCGGGCCTCCCCGCCGGGTGTCTCGGTGTAGTAGGTCTTGCGGTCGACATCGACCCGGAACCCGTGCTGAGAGGTCCTTCCCAGCGCGTCGATGAAGTAGGCGAGCCCCGGGTCAGCGGGGTTGGAGGCGCCGATCCGGATCGTGGTGACCGGCGATGACGTGCGGGCGCCGTTCTTGTCCACGGCTGGTGGCTGGCACCCGCCCAGGACGACCGCGGCCGCGGCGGCCGTCACGAGCGCCAGGACTCGCGTGCTGGGTGCCATGGCCTGCACGGTTGCACCATCCCCTGCCGCCGACATCCGAGTCGGCACGCCACTCGGCGCTGCCGGCTACGTGCCTGCACTGAACCCTGGTCGCCAGGCTAGGACTGACACAGGTTCGCTGTCACGATGGTCGGGTGGCTCCCGTGGACGGGATCGCGCTCGCGGCTGCGGCGGCGGCCGCGGCGACCGGACTGCTCCTGCTTGTCGCGGGTCCCGCCGTTCTGTCCGGAGCCCTCCTGGTGACTGCGGCCGCGACGATCCCGTGGTGGCTCGATCCGCAACCTGGCTCGGCGCCACTGTTCACGCTCTCGCTGGTGCTCGGCGGCGCCGCCCCGGCCTTGGCCGCGGCCGCCGGCGCCGCCTGGCCGACCGGTCCGTTCGGCCGGCCCGGCCGGCTCGTGCTGGTGGGTGCGCTGGTCTGCGCGCTCGGGTTGGGCGGTCTCGTGCCGGCGTTGCTGTTCGACCCGGCCGCCGCCGGGTGCCACGGGTGTCCACGCAACCTGCTGCAGCTGTACTCCGCCGCCGATGCAGCCGGCTGGTGCTGGCGGGCGGCCTCGGTCGCCACGCTGATCTGGGGTCCGGCGCTGGTCCTGGTCGCCGTCCGACGCTTACGCGGCGCACCTGCGTTGGTGCGCCGGTACGCATGGCCGGTGTTGTCCGGCGGTGCGCTGGTCGCCTCGCTCGCGGTGCTGTCCAGCGTCCACGAGCTCGCGCTGCCGCTCGGCGAGGCGGACGCCACGATCAAGCGCCTGAGAGTGGGCGAGGCCTGCCTGGTGCTCCTGATGGCCGGTGCGATCTGGCTGCGCGGGGTGTTGGTACGCACGGCAGGGCGCCGGATGGCGCGGACGGTGCTCGCCGCCATCCCCGACGCTGCCGGTGTCGTCGACGCGCTCCGCCGGATGCTCGGCGACCCGGGCCTGACCGTCGCGTTCACCCGGCTCGACGGCGGCATCGTGGACCGGGACGGCGCGCCCGCGGCACCCGGCGGGTCGCGCTCGGTGGTTCGTCTGGAGCGCGAGGGACAGCCATTCGCCGAGCTGCGCCACGACCCCCGGCTCGCGGCCTCGACCGACCTGCTCGCCGCCGGCATCTCGTCGGCCAGCCTCACCCTGGAGTACCTCGCCGCCCAAGCCCGGCTACGCGCCGAGACCCGCGACGTCGTGGCCCTGCGGACCCGGGCCGTTGCTGCCGGAGATGCCGAGCGCCAGCGGCTTGAGCGCGACCTCCACGACGGCGCCCAGCAGGGGCTCATCGCTCTCGGCGTGCTCCTGGCCATGGGCGGCGACGACTGCGACAAGGCGTGGCGGAGGTCGGCCCAGGAGGAGCTCGACACGGCGTTGCACGAGCTGCGGTCGATCGCACACGGGGTGTTCCCGGCGGCGCTCGCGGAGGGCGACCTGTTGGCGGCACTGCGCGAGTTGGGCGACCACACGCCGTGCCCCTTGGTGGTCACAGCGAGCCTGACCGGTACCATCCCACTGCCGACCGGCATGGCCGTCTACCAGTTGCTCCACGACTTGACCGCCGCCGCACCGCCGGCCCAGCCGGTCAAGGTCGCTCTCAGCGGCGGCGGGCTCGAGCCGACGCGGGTCACCGCCCAGGTGACCTGGGCCGAGAACCGGCGTGGCGGGCCGGCCTCGGCCGCACGGTCGGGCGCGGTTCCGGGGTGGCTCGCCCACGCCGAAGACCGATGCGTCGCAGCGGGTGGCACCCTCGTGGTCCGGCGCAGCCGGACGAGTCTGAATGTGGAGGGGACCGTGCCGTGCGGGTCGTGATCGCCGAGGACGCGGTGCTGTTGCGGGCCGGCGTGGCACAGTTGCTGACCGCGCACGGCTTCGAGGTCGTCGGCGAGGCCGGGGACGCCGACCAGCTGCTCTCGATGGTCGCCGCCCTGGACCCGGACGTCGCGCTGGTGGACATCAAGCTGCCGCCGGACCACTCCGACGAAGGGTTGCAGGCAGCCATCTCGATCAAGCAGCAGTCCAGGACGGGGGTGCTGCTGTTGTCCAGCTATCTCGACGTCCGCTACGCCTCTCGGCTGCTCGAAGCCGACACGCAGGGCTGCGGGTACCTGCTCAAAGATCGGGTGGCACACCCTGACGTGCTGGTCGACGCGCTACGCAGAGTCCGCGATGGCGAGTGCGTGCTCGACCCCGCCGTGGTGACCCAGCTGCTCAACCGAAGCCGCGAGACGGGGCCACTGGACCAGCTCACCGACCGCGAGCGAGAGATCCTGGACCTGATGGCCCAGGGCCACTCGAACAGCCGGATCGGGTCGCTGCTGCACCTCTCGCACCGCACGGTCGAGTCACACGTCCGCAACATCTTCACCCGGCTGGGGTTGACCGAGTCCCCGGAACACAGCAGGCGGGTCCTCGCCGTCCTTGCCTACCTCAAGCATTGAGTCGGCTCGGTGCCAGCACTGACGCGGTGCTGGTCGGCGCCCGCGGCCACGCCGATGCCGTGGCCCCTGGTGATGCCTAGCGTCGAGGTCGTCCCTCACGAAGGAGGAAGACGATGTCGCGTACCTCTCGCCAGTCCAGGCACCACATCCGTGCACGTCAGCTGTCGACCATCGGGCCTGCGATCGCTGTCCTGCTCCTGCTGCCGGCAGGGCCGGCCGGCTCGGCTCCAGCCGCGGCGGCTGCCCATCCCGAGGCGCAGCCGGATATCGGCTTCGGCCGTGCCCTGGTCGGGTCGGCGCCGGTCGGTCATGGCCCGTCCGAGCTGGCGGTCAATCCACTCACGCACACGATCTACGTAACCAACGGCAACAACCTCGACGGGGGGAACACGGGCGGGGACACCGTCTCGGTGATCGACGCGCGACGGTGCCAGGCAGGCGACGTCTCTCGCTGTGCCGGCCCCTGGCCGACGATCGTCGTCGGGAACCGGACGCCCGGCGACGCGCCCAGCGGGGTGGCTGTCGACGTGGCGACCGACACCGTGTACGTGGCAAATGTCGGCGCGAACACCGTGTCAGTCTTCGACGGCGCCACCTGCAACGCGCTGATCACCTCCGGCTGCGGGCAGGTACCAGCGGAGGTGCCCGTCGGAGCAGCGCCGATCGTGGTGACCATCGACCCGGTCAGCGACACGGCCTACGTCGCCAACAGCGGCGGCACCGACGTGTCTATGCTCGACACCCGGCGCTGCAACGCGGCCGCGCTGAGCGACTGCCCCACCACCGCACCCCCCGCCGTGGACGTCGGAGCGACCCCGTACAACGTCGACACCGACGAACGGTCACACACCGCGTACGTGACCACCTTCGGTGACCACAACGGGTGGGCCGTGTTCGACACCCGCACCTGCAACGCCCACCGCCAGTCCGGGTGCACCACCCTCGGCCGGCTCGTTGGCGGGGGTCCCGACGGTCCCAACGATGGCGAGATCGACCCCGTCCACCAGACGCTGTACACCGCCGACTACAGCAACACGATCTCGGCGTTCGACCTCCGGCACTGCCGCGCGGACGATCTCTCCGGCTGCGCCACGGTCGAGCCCGGCATCGTCACCCCCTTCCCTCAGTCCGGCTTCGAGCACGACCTGTGGGTCGCCATCGACACCGCGCACCACACGGCATACGTCTCGTTCCACAAGGACGACGCCCTGCTCGTCGTGGACACCGACCGGTGCAACGGAGCTCGCACCGCCGGGTGCGCCACCCTCGCGACGCAGGAGATCCACACCGGGGCCAACCCGGAGGGCGATCGCCCTCGACCCCGGCACGCACACCCTGTACACGGCCAACGAGGTCGACAACACGGTCTCGGTCATCGACGCGTCCCGCTGCAACGCCCAGGTCACCCGAGGCTGCCGCACCCGCCCGCCCAGCGCGGCCGTGCGCGGCGCCGGCGCGATCGCTGTCGACCAGACGGTCCACACCGCCTACGTCACCTCCGGCCCGAACACCGTCGCGATGATCGACACCCGACGCTGCAACGCGTTCCACCCCGGCGGCTGCCGCCAATCGCCCGCGACGGTCACCGTGGCCGACGGACCGAACGCGATCGCCATCGACCCGGCCACCCACACCGCCTACGTGGCCAGCTCCCCGCCCGGGGAGCCTCAGGCCAGCGGCAGCGTGTCCGTGCTCGACACCCGCACCTGCAACGCCCACCCGTCCGGCTGCACGTCACCGGCACGCTGCACGTCACCACCGGCGCACCGACCGCCATCACGGTCAACACCGCAACCGGCACCCTCTACGTCGGAACCGCCACCAGCGGCGGCGACAACGGCGTATCCGTCTTCAACGCCGCCACCTGCAACGCCTCCACCTCAGCCGGCTGCAGCCAGGCAGCCGCCCGGCTGACTGCAGGACCCGTCCTCGGCCCGTCGCCGCACTGCGGCGGCTGGTTCGTCGGCGTCGCCGTCAACGAGACGACCAACACGCTCTACGCCACCAACACCGAAGGCTGCGGCGGCCTCGGCGAGAAGGTCTTCGTGTACGACGGCGCCTCCTGCAGCGCCACGAACAGCACCGGCTGCGGCGACGCGCTAGCCACCATCACTGCCGGGTCCAACCCGACGGCGATCGCCGTCGACCAGGCCACCAACACCATCTACGCACCCCTGCTCGCCGACGGCGAGCACGCCGGGAACGTCGCAGTGATCAACGGCGTCACCTGCAACGGCTTTACCACCACCGGGTGCGACCAGACCCCGGCCCTGGTACCCGCCGGGTTCGGACCCACCAGCGCGACCATCGACGCCAGGACCCACCAGGTGTTCGTCACCAACATCGAAGACACCAGCGTGTCCGTGATCGACGGCTCACGCTGCAACGGCACCGACGCAGGCCAATGCAACCGGGCGGGCGAGCACAAGGTCTCCGTCGACGACTACCCGAACGCCGTGGCAGTCGACCCGGAGGTCGGCACGGCCTACGTGACCAGCGGAACTAAGGGAACCGTCACCGTCGTGCCGCTCGAACGGACACCATGACCTAGCGTGGGACCGGCGCTGGCGAAAGTCGTCCGGCCCGGAGGTGGCGGCACGAGATGAACCCCTCCCAGACCCAGCAGGACCCACGGAAACACGCGACCGCGCCGCGGCTGACACCGCGGCGCGGTTCGCCGCAACTGCTGCCGCGGACCAGCTGCCAGCGGAAACCGCATCGCGGCTACTTGTGGGGGGACTGTCCGACCAACGGTGTAACTGGCCCGACACGCCGACGGATTGTCGGTGAGGAAGGTCGTCGAGGATGACCGAGACAGTGGCGAACATGAGTTCGCTGGAGAAGGCAGCCAAGAAGTCATTGACCCCGGCGGAGCAGGAGCGCGCCGCGGTCCAGGAGCTGGTGCGGGCGGCCCGGGCCCGCGGTGAGGAGCTGACCGGCCCGGACGGGCTGCTCAAGACCATCACGAAGTCGGTGCTGGAGTCGGCTCTCGAGCAGGAGCTGACCGAGCACCTGGGCTACGACAAGCACGCCGCCCAGGGGCGCAACGGCGGCAACTCGCGCAACGGGAACCGGACCAAGACGGTGTTGACCGACAACGCCGGTGAGGTGCGGGTCGAGGTGCCGCGCGACCGGGACGGCACCTTCTCCCCGGTGATCGTGGCCAAGCGGCAGCGGCGCCTCTCGGACGTGGACGCGGTAGTGCTGTCGCTGTATGCGAAGGGGCTGACCACCGGGGAGATCTCGGCGCACTTCGCCGAGGTCTACGGCGCGTCGGTGAGCAAGGACACCGTCTCCCGAATCACCGACACGGTGCTGGAGGACATGCAGTCGTGGGCCAGCCGGCCGCTGCAGCCGGTGTATGCGGCGGTGTTCATCGACGCCCTCTACGTCAAGGTCCGCGACGGGCAGGTCGGCAACCAGCCGTTCTACGCCGCGATCGGGGTCGACCTGGCCGGCCGCCGGGACGTGCTCGGTCTGTGGGCAGGGGCCGGTGGCGGGGAGTCGGCCAAGTTCTGGATGTCGGTGCTTGCCGACCTCAAGAACCGCGGGGTGGCGGATGTGTTCTTCATCGTCTGCGACGGGCTCAAAGGGCTGCCCGACTCGGCGACCGCGGTGTTCCCGCAGGCGATCGTGCAGGCCTGCATCATCCACCTGAGCCGCGGCACCTTCCGCTACGCGTCGAAGAAGTACTGGGAGGCGATCGCCAAGACCTCAAGCCGATCTACACCGCGCCGAGCGCGGCGGCAGCCTGGCGGCGTTCGAAGAACTCGAGGAGAAGTGGGGCACGCCCTACCCGGCGATCGGGCGGCTCTGGCGATCTGCTTGGCCACCGGCCGGGTCACGGGAGCGGCACCTACCGAACGAGCCTTGATCGGGGCCTTGGCCGGCGCGTGTCTGGCCGCGTCACCGGGAGTCGGGGTGGGGCTCGACCCGCGATTCGCGGGCCTTAGTGGTCGAGCGGCGGCGCTGCGGCGTATGTCCTCGTCGGTCACGGGCTCGAGCCAGTGCACGACGTCGTGCTGGTCGTCGCCCTCGTTGATGGCCAGGTGGACCATGAGCCGGTTCGCGGCGGCGCCATGCCAGTGCTCCTCGTCGGCCTCGAAGAGGACGCGGTCTCCGGGGCGGATGACCTCGATCGGTCCGCCGCGGCGCTGGCACAGGCCGATGCCCTCGGTGACGAACACGGTCTGGCTCAGCGGGTGGCGGTGCCAGTGGGTGCGGGCACCGGGCATGAAGTGCACCAGGTTGGCGGTGACCCGGGACGGCGGCGGCGCGGCGGCGACGGAGTCGATGTAGACGTCGCCGGTGAACCAGTCGCCGGGGCCCTTGGCGGTGTCGATGGAGCTGCGGGTGATCTGCATGGGCTTCTCTCTGCGTTGGCGGCTAGTTGGTGGACGTGGGCGCCTGCTCCGACGCCGCCCAGGAGGCGAGCAGGCGGAGCCGCTCGGCGGAGGGCGAGCCGGGTTCGGCGGTGTAGACCAGGAGCACCAGCCCTGGCTCGGCGGTGATGGCGAGCTCCTCGTAGGCGAGGGTGAGCTCGCCGACGACGGGGTGGTGGAAGCGCTTGGTGCCGGCGCCGTGGCTGCGGACGTTGTGGTCGGCCCACAGCCGCCGGAAGACCTCGCTGCGGGTGGACAGCTCGCCGACCAGGTCCTGCAGGCCGCGGTCGTGCGGGTCGCGTCCGGCCTCGGCGCGCATGATGCCGACGCACATCTCGGCGAACAGCTCCCAGTCGGGGTAGAAGTCGCGGGAGGCGGGGTCGAGGAACTGGAAGCGCGCGAGGTTGGGGGTCCGGCCGCCGTCGCCGATGACGGGTGAGTAGAACGCCCGGCCCAGCGTGTTGGTCGCCAGCAGGTTCTGGCGGGGGTCGCGGACGAACGCGACTCCGTCGGTGATGGCCTCCAGCGCCCACTGCAGGCTCGGCCGTGGAGGCGGCCTTGGTCGGCGTACGTCGGCGCGGTCGACCCGAGGTGGGGATGCCGTCGGCGGCCCGCGCGAGGTCGAAGAGGTGCGCCCGTTCGGTCTCGTCGAGCTGCAGGGCTCGCGCCAGCGCCTCGAGCACCCCGGAGGAGGCGCCGGCGATCTGGCCGCGCTCGAGCCGGCCGTAGTACTCCACGCTCAACCCGGCGAGTGTGGCGACCTCGCTGCGCCGCAGCCCGGGGACCCGGCGGGCGCCGGTGGTCGGGAGACCGACCTGGTCGGGGGTGATGCGGGCGCGGCGGGTGGTCAGGAACTCGCGCACCTCTTGGCGGTTGTCCACGACCTCGAGCCTAGGTCGGGCCGAGCCGTCGGCGGGTGCGCGAGGGGTGCCCTGTCAGTGCACCCAACGACAGGGACTCCCACCGCCGCGGCGCGCCGGGTTCACTCGATGCGTGGCGGCGGCGTGCCGCCACCACTGCAGGACAGGAGAGCCGAGGAGCCGAGCGCGATGCGTCAGGTTGTCATGTACGGACCCGGGGACGTGCGGGTCGAGGACCGCGAAGACCCGAAGATCATCGAGCCCACCGACGCCATCATCCGGCTGTCGGCGACCTGCATCTGCGGCAGCGACCTGTGGCCCTACCGCGGTGCCGAGCCGGTCGACCACCAGGTGATGGGCCACGAGTACGTCGGCGTGGTCGAGGAGGTCGGCTCGCAGGTGCGCACCGTCAAGGTCGGCGACTTCGTCGTCGGCTCCTTCTGGGCCTCCGACAACACCTGTGAGATCTGCCAGGCCGGCTACCAGGCGTACTGCGTGCACCGGGTCCTGATGGGCACCATCGGCACCCAGTCCGAGCTGGCCCGCATCCCGCTGGCCGACGGCACCCTGGTCGCCACCCCCGGGATGCCCGAACCCGATCTCATCCCGTCGCTGATGGCCGCCTCCGACGTGCTCGGCACCGGCTGGTTCGCCGCGGTCGCCGCCGAGGCCGGACCCGGCAAGACCGTCGCGGTCGTCGGCGACGGCGCAGTCGGACTGCTCGGCGTCCTGGCCGCCCAGCAGCTCGGTGCCGAGCGCATCATCGCGTTCAGCCGGCACGCGGACCGGCAGGCGCTGGCCCGTGAGTTCGGCGCCACCGACATCGTCGAGGAGCGCGGCGAGGCCGGCGTCGCCCGGGTCAAGGAGCTCACCGGCGGCCTGGGCGCGCACTCGGTCATCGAGGCCGTCGGCACCCAGGAGGCGATGATGCAGGCCATCCACTCCACCCGGCCCGGTGGACACGTCGGCTTCGTCGGCGTCTCCCACGACGTCGCCATCCCCGGCGACGAGCTGTTCATGGCCGGCGTGCACCTCCACGGCGGACCGGCCCCGGTGCGGCAGTACCTGCCCGAGCTGATCCAGCTCATCTGGGACCGCAAGATCGACCCCGGCAAGGTCTTCGACCTCACCCTCCCGCTGGACCGGGCCGCCGAGGGCTACCAGGCCATGGACCAGCGCACCGCCACCAAGGTCCTGCTCACCCTGTGAGCCCGATGTCTCATCTCGAGGACGATGCTGACCGCGGTGCCGACCGCAGCGCTGACCGCGCTCCTCGGCGCCGGGTGTGGCGACCGCAGCGCCACCCGCGACGACCCAGGCATCTCGGCCGCGAGGTCCACCGCCCCCTCAGCGCCCGCCCCGGACACCTCACGCAGCCGCGCAGCGACCAGGCCAGCAACCAGGAGGACCCCGTGAAGATCCAGATCACCATCGGCGACCAGAGGTTCGAAGCCACCCTCACCGACAGCGCCGCAGCGCGTGACCTGGTCGCGCAGCTGCCCGTGACCGTCGACATGATCGACCACGGCGGGGTCGAGAAGACCGGCCCGCTGCCCGCACCGCTCTCGCTGGAGGGCCAACCCGAGGGCGCCGACCCCGACGTCGGCGACCTGGGCTACTACGCCCCCGGGAACGACCTCGTCCTCTACTACGGCGACCAGTCCTACTTCCCCGGCATCGTCATCCTCGGCCGACTGGACGGTGACGCCGCAGCGCAGATCGCGGGCATCGACGGCCCGGTCACGGCAACCGTCGAGGCACGGTGACCGCGATGAAGCTGCAGGACTTCCTCGACCACGTGAACAGCGGCGCTGCCGATCGAGGGCGGCTCGCAGCAGCAACGGTTCATGCACGACGCGGCACAAGAAGCGCTCCGGATCACTGCCGAGATCAACACCGGATACCGATCACCAGACGAAGTGCGCGCCCTGCTCGAGAAGCTCACCGGAAAGCCGATAGACGACTCCGTCGTGGTCTTTCCCCCGATCTACAGCGAGTTCGGCAAGAACCTGACCCTCGGCAAGAACGTCTTCATCAACATCGGATGCCGCTTCCAGGACACCGGAGGCATCACCATCGGCGACGGCACGCTCATCGGGCACGGAAGCACGCTGACGACGCTCAACCACGACGTCGACCCGGACCGACGCGCGGACATGGTGCCCGCGCCGATCGTGATCGGACACAAGGTGTGGCTCGGCGCCGCCGTGACGGTCGTCCCCGGCGTCACTATCGGCGACGGGGCAATCGTCGGCGCCGGCGCCGTCGTGACCAAGGACGTGCCCGCCAACACCATCGTCGCCGGCGTCCCCGCCAAGCTCATCCGCACGACCGGGTTCATCGCCCGACCGAACTGACTGCCTGCTGCCAGCTCATCGGCACGAGCGCGACGCTCGCGTGCTGCGGTCAGGGACAAGGAATTGCAGATTCGGCCGGCCGAACCTGGCGCCGCGCCGGACGACATGATCAGTCAGAGCTGGCACTCGACCGTCCCGGTTGTGGGGTGGCCGACCTCGTGGGCTGGGCGTTGTTCGGCTTACCCGACGATGAGGCTGCCAGCACCATGACCGAACCGGGTTCAGGTGTCATCGTGGTCATGTCCGCTCTTCTCGGTCGCAATGGCTAGGGCGGGCACGGCGCGGTCGACGTCGGACAGGACAGGGACGGGCCTGTTGGCGCAGGCTCCGACCAGGTCACTCCGTCGAGGTCCGTGCCAAGCGTCCCCCCGCCCGGTCGACGAATCCGGCCAGGGCCAGCCTCGCGGCGCCGGTCATTAATGGGGTCAGGCCGGGTGGGAGAATTCCGCCATTCAACATCCCTGTCATTCTGCATCGCCGTCGGCCAGTCAAGGCACACCGCGAGTCGGGCGCCAGCTCCTCCACCTTCATCGACCGTCAATAGCGTCGTATCAGGCCGTCCGCGGGGGTCCAAGGACGCAGTTCGCTGGCCGAGCGTTCGGGGATCAGGCACTGCTCGACGCTTTCGCTGGCGCGGGCA
>CAWBMM010000007.1:0-254504 GCA_963789855.1 uncultured Actinomycetota bacterium | reverse complement strand
CGGGTAGCGACCCGGCCGGTCGTCGGCACCGAAACGGACTGCGCGTCATCCTCGCGCGCGCTGCTCTACGCCTGCGCGAGCTCCAACGTGGCCAGTCGACGTGCCGGGCGACCTCGGCGACGCTGCGGCAGTAGGCGACGAGGTAGCGCCCGTCCTGCACGCAGGTAGGTGCGTGGTGGCCGGGACGGCGAGGCCTGCAGCTGGATCTGCTCGACCCGGATGCCGGCGGCGCTCACCGTCACCACAGCGGCATCGTAGGAACCGGCGGTTGCACCGGCAACAGGGTGCCGGCGACGGGGCACAGGGGTCGAAGGACGCGCACCGTCAGGACGTCGTCCTCTGTCCCCATGCCGTCAGCCAAGGCACGTTCTTAGTAGGCCGGTGTCGCTGTCCCTGCCCGAGAAAGCAGCACCGGCCGTCCGCCCGGGCTCGGGGAGAGCCGAGGTTGCCGGCAATGACGCACACCGTGTGGCGTCGCGACCGGGGAGGCCATTGGTCCGTCGTCGGCTGTGGCTTCGAGCTCGACGAAGCTCGGTTCATCTCCAGCCTCCTCAACGAGGGGGCCGCACTCCTCCCTCTCGGGTCCGGCGTGCGGTGCATCGTTCTGCCCGATGGTGAGCGACCGTCATCGCAGCCGGAAGAGTGGTGACCTTCCCGGGGCCCTCGGTCGCGCCTCGTGGCGGTCGACGCCCTGCGCGCCGGGGACCTTGTTCCCTTGTCGTCATGGATGCAGAGCGGGCACGCTGGACGGACAGCGCTTCGTGGGGACTGCGCTGATAACGGGGGGCCGAAGCCCTCGCCCGGGTCGCTCGGGCGAGGCCTTCGGTTTGTCCGGCGAAACCAGGGCACCTTGGTCCCTGTCGACGACGCGGCGATGCGCGGCACCCTGGGTGACAGCAGCCCCGAACCGGTCCCCGTACACCCTCGGCGGTGCTCCTGCGCCGCGACCGGGACTTTCGGCCCTGTCGCGCGGCACCCGCTGGCGGATGGTGGAAGGTGGCCGGCGTCGCCCTTCCCCCGTGGGGCGGCGTCGGTCCCGGTTTGGTTCCATCGCGAACACGGGCCGCTTGGCTTGCCAGCGCGGGCGTCGTCGCTTTGCCTGCCGCTCACCTTCGGTCAGGCAGTATCGCGGCAGCCCGCGCCGCCTTACCCCCGTGGGGCGGCGCGGGCCTGGCAGCGTTCAAGGGCTGGGCGGCGGATCGTCGGCGGCTCGGCAGGACGCCGCAGGCATCGCCCGGACGTACTGCATCCCGGGCTCGGTGTAGTAGCTCGCCACGAGCCACCAGGCCCCGTCTTTGCGGCTGCGGTACTGGTCCCGCACGGTGGCGAGGTACCAGCGGCCGTCATCGTGCTCGGCCAGGACGTAGGTGGTGGGCATCGGGTCGGCCTTTCGTCGTGCGGCTCGACCCTCGGCAGCAACGTAGCGACTCATCGGATGCAATCGGCTGACCGACCGGGCGGCCCGCGCCCCTCCGGGGGGTAGAGGGAGCACGGACCTAACCGCGGCGAGCGCCGGCCTGAACACCGCGGCTGGGTAGCAGCCTTGTCACCAACGGTCACCGAGCCCAGAGTCCAACGTCCGACCCGGACTAGTCCGTATTGCTCATTGATGCTCGACCATCGTCGGAGCAGGCTCGCGGGCAATGGCGGCGCGTCACCGTCTAAGGGTGGGTTAAGGGGGGTCGTTGGCGCGCCGCCATTCCAAGCCACCGGGGTGGACCCCCGCCCGGTGATGCGGCCTCCCTGCCAACACCCCAGGCGGCAGGGAGGCCGCCCCGTGCCCTCGCCACCATCCAGACGACCGACCGACAGGTGTCCGGCGCCCCCACCGGTAGGCGGCTCCGCTCGAGAATTCATCGCACTCGACCGGCGTGCGCTACTGCTCACACCTCTGCTCAAGGCGCAGTCTGAACGGGACCGACGTCGGCGCAGGAGAGAGGAACGGCAGCCATGACCAGGTCGCGCAAGGCGAGCGGCGAGTCGAGCATCTACCGCGACGACGAGGGCCGCTGGCACGGGTACGTGTCCATGGGCCTGACCGACAACGGCCGGCGCGACCGGCGCCATGTCTCGGGCACACGCCGCGGGGACGTCGTCGGCAAGGTGCGGACGCTGGAGGCCAAGCGCGACGCCGGGACAAGCGGGGCCGCTGGTCAACAAGTCACCGTGGGCAACTGGTTGGCGCACTGGTTGGACAACATCGCGGCCCCGAAGGTCCGGCCGACGACGCTACGTGTCTACCGAGGCCTGGTGGCGAACCAGATCATCCCGAAGGTGGGCCACCACCGGCTCGACCGGCTGCAGCCCGAGCACGTCGAACGCATGTACGCCGAGCTGCTCGCCGCCGAGTTGTCCCCGGCCACCGTGCTGCAGGTCCACCGAGTCCTCTCCCGTGCGCTCAAGGTCGCGACCCAACGCGGCCGGGTAGCCCGTAACGTCTGCACTCTGGTCGACGCGCCGAGCGTCGTCCACGTCGAGGTACAGCCGCTCACGGCCGACGAGGCAAGGCGTGTCTTGCGGGCCGCTGAGGGCGTCCGCAACAGCGCACGTTGGTCGGTGGCCTTGGCCCTCGGTATGCGCCAGGGCGAGGCCCTGGGGCTGTCCTGGGACGCAGTGGACCTCGACGCCGGAACTCTCCGGGTGCGCGAGGCGCTGCAGCGCGTTCCCTACCGGCACGGGTGCGCGGGCGCCTCCTGTGGCAAGCGGGCGGCAAGCTGCAAGGAGCGCGAGCTCGATCTCCCCACGGGGTTCAAGGTCAAGAGGCGGCTGCACGGCGGGCTGGTCATCGTCGAGCCCAAGTCTGCGGCCGGCAAGCGGACCATCACCCTGCCGCGGCAGCTGGTCGACGCCCTGCGCCAGCAGCGCACCGCGCAGATCCAGGAACGGCTCGCGGCTGCGAACGTCTGGGAGGACTACGGGCTGGTGTTCACGCAGCCGAACGGGCGCCCGCTGCAGGCGCGGGCGGACAACACCGAGTGGCACTCGCTGCTCACCGCCTCGAAGGTGCGGAAGGCGAAGCTGCATGACGCGCGGCACACCGCGGCGACCGTGATGCTCACCATGGGTGTGCCGGCGCGGGTGGTCATGCAGATCCTCGGGCACTCGCAGATCAGTCTGACGCTCGGAACCTACTCGCACGTTATGCCGGAGCTGGCGCAGGACGCGGCCGACCGTGTCGGCGACGCTCTCTGGGGCTGACAGGCAACCACGCTGGCACCAAAGCAAACGCCCCGGTGAAGATCACCGGGGCGTTTGCGCTGGTCACAGGCGTGCGCCGCGAGGGACTTGAACCCCCAACCCGCTGATTAAGAGTCAGCTGCTCTGCCAGTTGAGCTAGCGGCGCGTGAGCAGGGACGAGGTTACCAGCGGCTCGGTGCAGGTGAAAAAACCGGTCAGGCGGCGGAGCCGGTCGACGTCGTCCCGGACTCGCCGGACGGCTGGCCGGGCTGCTGCCCGGGCCCGCCGTGGCCGCCCGGACCGCCCGACCCCATCGACTCGGTGCCCGTCACGGCGAAGGACTTGTCCACCTCGACCGTGACCGGCTGGCCGGCGGAGGTCGTGAGGTGCGCCTCGTAGACGCCGTCCGAGTCGGTCTCGATGCGCACCACGGTGGCCCCGGGGTACTTCGCGAGCGCGGCCGCCTCCACCTTGTCCGCCGTCGTGCCGGTGAGCAGCTGCTCGTCCGGGCGCTGGGGCTGGGAGGGGTCGGTGCTGCCGGTGCCCCCGCCGGGACCGGCGCCGTCGACTCCGGGCGAGGTCGCGGCGTACCCGCCGCTGCCCTGGGTCGCGGCCCCGGAGTCGTCGGCGCTCGCGGACAGCGAGCCGGCGAGCAGCCCGCCGGCGACGAGCCCGGCAGCCGCGAACGCCCCGGGGCGCCCCCAGCGCGCCATCGTGCTGGGGCGGTCGTCGGTGCCGTTGTCCAGCTGGTCGTCCATGTCGGTCCTCCAGGTCGTCCGGCCCGCGCGTCGGGCCACTGACCAGCAGGCTGGACCGCGGACCTGTGCGCCGCGGCCGGGCGAACCTGGTGTCCGGCTGTCAAAGTGGTTCGTTGCTGTGAACGGCTACCAGCTGTAGTGCGGCGGCTTCGGTCGGCAGGCGCCGTACGCCTTGGCGCGCATCCGGTGGCGTACCTGCCGCCATGACCTCCGGTGCGCCAGGTTGTGCGCCTCCTCGGGGTCGAGCCGGTAGTCGTAGAGCTCCTGCTCGCCGGTGTCCCAGTGCACGAACATCCGGTTCTTGGTCCGCCAGCCGCAGTAGGCCGGCCGGTCGTTGTAGCCGTTCATCGCCTCGAGCACGAAGCCCTTGTGCCTTTTCGGGCCCAGGATGTCGATGCCGTCGGTGTCCATCGATGCCCCGGTCGCCTTCGCGATGGTGCGCGCGAGGTCGACGTTGAGCACCGTGCGGCTGCTGGTCGCACCGGCCGGCACGTGCCCGTCCCACCGCAGCACCATGGGGATGCGGGTGGACTGGTCGTAGGGCGAGTCCTTGCCGATGATGCGGTGCTCGCCCCAGAAGTAGCCGTTGTCCGACAGGAAGACGAACAGGGTGTCCCGGTCCCGGCCCGTCGCCTGCAGCGACGCCACGATGCCGGCGACGGCCTCGTCGATCGACATCAGCGCCTCGAGCTGAGCCTGCCGGGTCGCGTCGACGGCGGCCTGGCCGAAGTGCGTCCGCTTGCGCATCCACCGGGGCATGCCGCGCAGCGGCTGGTGCAGCGTCGCGGCCGTGTACTGCCCGATCTTTCCGGTCAGCGTGCCGAGGTGGCGCGGTGCCGGCGTGTACGGCGCGTGCGGCCCGAACGGCGCGAAGTACAGGAACAGCGGCTGCTCGGCCGGGGTGCTGGCGATGAACTCGGTGGCCCGGGCGGCCAGCACGTCGGTCGAGTAGTCCTGCGGCTGCACGCCGTACGCCGTGCCGTCGCTGAGCCGGTAGCCGTAGTAGGACCCGTGGCTCGACATGAAAGCCGAGAAGGTGTCCCAGCCGGGCGGCACGTAGCCGGGTGGCGAGTACTTCCCGAAGTAGTTGAGGTACTTGCCGATCAGGGCGGTGCGGTAGCCCTGCGCGTGGAGGGCGGGCCCGAGCGTCCGGTTCTCCAGGCCGAGCCGGTGGAACCGGCGCCACCCGCCGTACCGTGCTCCGCCGACGTCACCGTTGCCGAACAGCCGGCTGGTGTGGGCGTACAGCCCGGTGAGGATGGTGGCTCGCGACGGGCAGCACAGCGACGTCGGGACCATCGCGTTGGTGTACGTGGTGCCCTGCTGGCGGAGCAGCGCGTCGACGTTCGGCATGCTCGGCAGGGAGTCGGCCCGCTGGTCGTCGGTGAGGATGACGACGACGTTGGGTCGGGTCGCCGGTGCGGTGACCGGCGGCGCCGGAGGCACGTCCCCCGGAGCCGCCGCCACCTCGGCCGGGCTGCCCAGGGCGAGCACCGACAGCACGAGGGCGACGACGAGCAGGACGGCCGACCGCCCGGCGTACGGGCGGGTGGTGCGGGCGGGCATCTGGCGGTTCCTTCCGAGTCCTGGACCGGGACGTCGGACCGGCCGGCGGCGAGCGTACGACGGCCGACCGCCACCGCGAGGCAGGACCGGCGTCCGTTGCAGGAACGTGACCTACCAGTCGAAACCGGGCGGCTCCGGGCGGCACTGGGCCGTCGCGTTCGCCCGCATCCGCGCCTGCAGGTCGGCGACCGCGGGGTCACCGGCGAGGTTGTGCAGCTCGAAGGGGTCGGTGCGGTAGTCGAACAGCTCGGTGCGGCCCGAGTCGTAGCGGACGTACAGGTGAGTCGCCGTGCGCCAGCCGCAGTACGCCGGTCTGCCTCGGTAGCCCGCCATGGCCTCCACCGGGAAACCCTTGCGGGTCCGGGGGTCCGAGCAGGTCCAGCCCGTCGGTGCGCATCGAGGCACCGGTTGCGTCGGCGATGGTCCGGGCGATGTCGACGTTGAGCGCCAGGCGGTCGTCGACCGCGCCGCTCGCGACGTGCCCGTCCCAGCGCACCACCAGGGGGATGCGGCTGCCGTTGTTGTAGGGGATGTCCTTCCCGACCATCCCGTGCTCGCCCCACAGGTAGCCGTTGTCGGACATGAAGATGAACAGGGTGTCGGTGCCACGACCCTGGCGCCGCATGGTGCGCACCAGCGACCCGACCGCGTCGTCGACCGACAGCAGCGCAGCCGTCTGCCCGCTGCGCACCGCGGCCGCGTGTGCCTCGTCGACCTGCCGGGCCTGCTTCCAGCGCGGGAGGGTGTCGGGCAGCACCTCCGGCGTCCGCAGGGCGGCCGGGAGCACCTCGGTGGGGAGTGTCCGCACCTGGTCGGCGTCCCGCGGTGCGGGGGTGAACGGGCTGTGCGGACCGTACGGCGCGAACATCATCAGCAGCGGCTGGTCGTCCGGCGTCGTCCGCACGAAGCGCTGTGCTCGCCGGGCGAGCACGTCGGTCGAGTAGTCGTCATCGTTCAGACCGTGGTAGCTGCCGTCGGTCAGCTGGTAGCCGAAGTACGCCCCGCGGGAGTACTTGAAGGCGGTGAAGTCGTCCCAGCCGGGTGGTGTGTAGCCGTCCGGCGAGTACTTGGAGAAGTCGTTGAGGTACTTCCCGAAGAACCCGGTCCGGTAGCCCCGGTCGTGCAGCGCGGTAGCGATGGTGCGGAACTCCATGCCCCGCCGGTGGAACTGGGACCAGCCACCGAACCGGGCACCGCCGACGTCACCGTTGCCGAACACCCGGGTGTGGTGGGCGTAGAGGCCGGTGAGGATCGTCGAGCGGGAGGGGCAGCAGAGGTTGGTCGGCACCATGCCGTTGGTGAAGCGGACGCCGTGGGCGGCCAGCAGCGCGTTGACCTGCCGCATGCCGGCCAGGGAGTCGGCCCGCTGGTCGTCGGTGACGATGAGCACCACGTTCGGCCTCGGTGCGCCGGTGGCGCTCGCCACCGGTCCAGCGACCGGGCCGAGCTCGGCGGGAGCGAGCGCCGCCAGCGCGACGCCGACCAGCACCCCCGCCATCGCCAGCAGCCGGCCCGGCCGTCGCACCGACAGCCGGTGCCGGATCGGCACGGTCGCGGGCGAGGTCAGAGGTACAGCCCCGTCTGGCCGTCCTGCAGCCGCTCGGCCGCCACGGCGTGCAGGTCACGCTCGCGCAGCAGCAGGTAGTCGTGCCCGCGGACCTCGACCTCGGCCCGGTCGTCCGGGTCGAACAGCACCCGGTCGCCCACCTCGACCGTGCGCACGTTGGCCCCCGTGGCGACGACCTGCGCCCACGCGAGCCGCTTGCCCATCTGGGCGGTGGCCGGGATCAGGATGCCTCCGGTCGAGCGGCGCTCGCCGGGCTCGGCGTCCAGGTCCACCAGGATGCGGTCGTGCAGCATGCGGATCGGCAGGCTGGCACCCAGCTCAGGCTCCTCGGCCGCGGTCCCCGTGCTCACCAAGGGAGTATCCCTCACCAACCGCGGGTGCCAGGGGCTCCTTTGAACGGTCCGACCACCCGGTCGGTGATCCAGCCGCCGTAGAAGCCGCCCTCCTGCGGCCGGACCGCCTCGCCGTCGACCGTGACGGCGTCCAGCAGGGCCGGGTAGAGCGCGACATGGCCCAGCAGCGACTCGAAGCCCGCCGCCGGCTCGGGGTAGGTCCAGCCGGCCCTCGGGGCGGTGCGCTCCCCCACGACGAGGTCGAGGTAGTGGGCGGTGCCCTTGAACTCGCAGTACGACGTGCCGGCGGCGGGCCGCAGGACCCCGGCGGTGAACGCGTCTGCCGGCAGGTAGTAGACCGGCGGGTGGCTGGTCTCCAGCACCCTCAGGGCACGCCGGGTCCGGACCACCAGCCGGCCGCCGAGCTCGACGACGACCTCCTCGTCGGACGGCTCGACGCGGGGCGGGCGCGGGTAGTCCCAGACCGACTCCTGGCCCGGACCGGGCGCTTCCCGGCGTACGTCGGTCACGGCGCGACGATCAGCGGGACCGACGCCAGATGACGAGTCCGGTGAACGCCGCCACCACGACCGCGAGCACCGCGACCCGCTTCGCCCGCAGGTTGCCGTCGCGGTCGACGAACTGGCCCTTGACGACACCGAGGCTGTGGCGGGCGACGTTGGCGGGCTTGAGCTGGTCGGCGATGGCGTCGACCGTGCCCGCCAGGCGGTCCCGGGTCGCCTCGATCTCGGCCTCGATCTCGGCGGGTGACCGCTCGGGCCGAACGGCCGGCTCGCGGGCCTCCAGCCCACCGGGCACGGTGCTGGCATTCGTCATCGGGATGGCCTCCTGGCGCCGCTGTCGGGGGTGCGTGCCCATGATCCTGCCCTGGGTGCCGCCGTGTCGCCTCTTCGCCCTAGCGTGTGGGCCATGACGACGCTCTCCCCCGGCGACACCGCGCCGGACTTCACCCTCCCCGACCCCGACGGCACCGACGTCAGCCTGTCCGCGCTGCGCGGGCACAAGGTCGTCCTCTACTTCTACCCGGCGGCCTCCACGCCGGGCTGCACCACCCAGGCCTGCGACTTCCGGGACAACATCGCCTCCCTGCAGGGCGCCGGCTACCGGGTGCTCGGCATCTCGCCGGACTCCCAGGACAAGCAGCGAAAGTTCCGCGACGAGCAGCACGTGCCGTACCCGCTGCTGTGCGACACGTCCCGCACGGTCCTCGAGGCGTATGGCGCGTACGGCGAGAAGAAGCTCTACGGCAAGACGGTGATCGGCGTCATCCGCTCGACCTTCGTCCTGGACGAGAACGGTGTCGTCGAGCGCGCGATGTACAACGTCAAGGCCACCGGCCACGTCGCCAAGCTCCGCCGCGACCTCGGCATCGACTGAGCTGCGCTCGCACCGGCCGGGTGCCACCGACGTCGGCCGTCGGGAGCCGGCGATGTCTACGATGGGCAGCCCAGCGGGAGTGGCGTAACTGGCAGCCGCGCAGGATTTAGGTTCCTGTGCCTTCGGGCGTGGGGGTTCGAGTCCCCCCTTCCGCAAGCAAAGCCCAGGTCAGCGGCTGGGTGAGCGCCCGTATCTGAGGCGGCTGCTAGGGCGGCCGGCCGCGTCGGTGGCGGTGCGGTTAGCCCCCCCCGGCGTCGGGCCGTGGACCAGCTGGTTGGCGCTGCGCAGCACCGTCGGGTGCAGGAACGCCTCCGGGTCGACGTCGGAGTCGCTGGACACCTGCCAGCTGACCGACTCCCCCGGAAGCAGGGTCGCGAGCATGTCGTCGACGACCGCAGCCGGGTCCACCTTGTCGACCAGCAGGGACAGGTCGCGCACCAGGGTGCGGGCTGTGACGTCCACCCGGTAGCCGTGCTCGGTCCGGGTCACCGAGGCATCGAGCGACGGCGGGGGCAGGCCGCTGTCCCGGTCCTCGGCGAAGAACCACAGCGCCCGGCTCGGGCCGGTCCCGACGACCAGGACCTCCTGGCGTGAGTCTCCGGGGGTTGCGACCTCGTCCGGCAGCGCCAGGACGACAGTCGACCGTGGCGCTGCCTCGACCGCCAGCTCGACCCGCTGCTGCTGCGACCCCCGGAAGTCGAGCCGCGTCACCGTGACCGGCGCCGCCCACTCCTCGTCGGTGTCGTTGACCAGGACGGCGACGAGGCGCCCGTCGCGCGGCTGCACGGTGACCAGCCGGTCGGCGTGCGCATGCCGCAGCGCGTAGTACGCCGGCTTCCGCCGCCCGTCACCGTCGACGACCGCCCATGAGGTGACCGGCCAGCAGTCGTTCAGCTGCCACAGCACGCTGCCGGAGCACACCGGGCTCAGCGACCGGAAGTGCTCGACACCCACCTGCACCGCCCGAGCCTGGTTGAGCGACATCGCCCAGTGCCAGTCGTCCATGTCGTCGGGCACCCGGAGGTGCGGCACCAGACCCCGCGTCAGCTTGTCGTTGCCGAAGACGGCCTTCTGGTGCACCAGCATCCCGGGCGACTCCGGGGTCAGCGGGTCGTCGGACGACGCGCGGCGCATCGTCGACCAGGTCGCCGGCCCCTGCCAGCCGAACTCCGCCACGAACCGCGGCGACCAGCCGCGATAGCCGAGGTAGTCGACCTCGTTCCAGACGTCCCAGACGTGCACGGTGCCGTGCCGCGGGTCGTTCGGGTGCACGTCGGGGCGCACCGACCACGGGCTGCCGGCAGCGTACGGCCGACCGGGGTCGAGCTCTGCGACGATCTGCGGCAGGACCTCGGTGTAGTAGCCCCAGCCCCACGACCTGCCGTCCAACCGCTGCTGCCAGCCCCAGTCGGCGTGGCCCCAGATGTTCTCGTTGCCGCCGTTCCACAGCACCAGGCTCGGGTGCGGCATCAGGCGGGTGACGTTGTCCCGGGCCTCGGCGACCACCTCGGAGCGCAACGGCTCCTCCTCGCTGTAGGCCGCGCAGGCGAACAGGAAGTCCTGCCAGACCATCAGGCCACGTTCGTCGCACTCGGTGTAGAAGTCGTCGTCCTCGAAGATGCCGCCGCCCCACACCCGCACCAGGTTGACCCCCGCCTCCGCCGCCTGGGCGAGGCGGGCGGCGTAGCGCGCCCGGTCGACCCGGTGCGGGAAGGCGTCGTCCGGGATCCAGTTGACGCCCTTGACGAACACCGGCCGGTCGTTGAGCACGAAGCTGAAGCTCGTGCCGTGCTCGTCCTCCTCGGTGACCAGGCGGAGCGTCCGGAAGCCGATCCGATGGCTCCAGGTGTCGAGCGGGACGTCGGGATCAGCCGGGTCGCGCAGGGTCACCGCCAGCTCGTACAACGGCTGGTCCCCGTGCCCCCGGGGCCACCACCGCTCGACGCCGTCGACCGAGAGGGACACCGTGCCCGACGTCTGCCCGGGCTCGAGCGTCAGCGAGGCCGTCGCTCCCCCGACACTCGCGCCGACCACGAGTGGCGACGCCACCGCCGCCCGCTCGACGTCCACCTGCACCTCGACCGTGCCGCGCGCGCCGTCGACGTCCACGACCGGTCGTACGGCGGCCAGCCGCGCGGCGCGCCAGGACTGCAGGGTGACCGGCCGCCAGATGCCGGCCGTGACGAGGTCCGGGCCCCAGTCCCAGCCGAAGCTGCAGGCCATCTTGCGCATCGCGTTGTACGGGTGGTGGTTGACGTGCGGCCGGGCTCCGAGCTCGAGGCTGGTGCGGTCGGCGTACCGGATGGCCGAGCCGAAGGTCACCGACAGGTGGTTGGTGCCCTCGACGAGCCGGTCGTGCACGTCGAACCGGTAGGTGCGGTGCATGTTCACGGTCCGGCCGAGGGGAACACCGTTGAGCACGACCGTGGCGACGGTGTCGAGGCCCTCGAACACCAGGTCCACCCGGTCGTCCGTCGTCCGGCGAGCCCAGTCGAAGGTCGTCTCGTAGCGCCAGTCGGTGAGCCCGATCCAGCCGAGCAGCCGCTCGTTGTCGTCCAGGTAGGGGTCCGCGACCAGGCCGGCGGCCAGCAGGTCGGTGTGCACGGAGCCGGGCACGGTCGCGGCGACCGGGCCAGCTGCCGCGACGGCGTCCGGCACCGGCCCGGCGAGCGGGCGCACCGTCCAGCCGTCGTGCAGGGGGCGGCGCTGCACGGGCATCAGGCCAGCAGGTCGCGCACGACGGGGACGAGCGCGCGGAACGCCTCGCCCCGGTGCGAGATCGCGTTCTTCTCCTCGGCAGTCATCTCGGCGGTCGTCAGGTCGTGGCCGAGCGGGACGAACGCCGGGTCGTAGCCGAAGCCTCCGGTGCCGCGCGGGCTGCGGATCAGGACGCCGGAGACCCGGCCCTCGACCACCCGCTCCTCCCCGGAGGGGAGCGCGAGCGCGGCGGCGCAGGCGAAGTGCGCGCCGCGGTGCTCGTCGGGCACGTCTGCCACCTGGTCGAGCACGAGCTGCAGGTTGGCGGCGTCGTCGCGGCCGGTGCCGGACCAGCGGGCGGAGAACACGCCGGGCATGCCGTTCAGGGCGTCGACGCACAGCCCGGAGTCGTCGGCGACCGCGGGCAGCCCGGTCCAGGACGCCGCGGACCGGGCCTTCTTGCGCGCGTTCTCGGCGAACGTGAGGCCGTCCTCGACGACGTCGGGCGCGTCGTCGGGCAGCGGCGACAGCTCGGTGACGAGGCCCGCGGCACCGAGGATCTCGGCCAGCTCGCCGAGCTTGTGCGGGTTGCGGGTGGCCAGGACCAGCCGGACCGTCATGCGCCGAGGGCGGCCTGCTGGGCGGCCGTGAGGTCTGCGCAGCCGGTGCCGGCCAGGTCGAGCAGCTCGTCGAGCAGCGCCCGGTCGAACGGCTTGCCCTCGGCGGTGCCCTGCACCTCGACGAAGGCGCCGTCCCCGGTCATCACGACGTTCATGTCGGTCTCGGCCGAGACGTCCTCCTCGTAGCAGAGGTCGAGCATCGGGACCCCGTCGACGATGCCCACCGAGACCGCCGCGACCGAGGACGTCAGCGGTTCGGAGACCAGCGCGTTCTTGTCCCGCAGCCAGGAGACGGCGTCGGCCAGCGCGACGTACGCACCGGTGATCGCCGCGGTCCGGGTGCCGCCGTCGGCCTGCAGGACGTCGCAGTCGAGCACGATGGTGTTCTCGCCGAGCGCCTTGTAGTCGATGGCCGCGCGCAGCGACCGGCCGACCAGCCGGGAGATCTCGTGGGTGCGGCCCCCGATGCGGCCACGGACCGACTCACGGTCGGAGCGGGTGTTGGTCGAGCGCGGCAGCATGGCGTACTCCGCGGTCACCCAGCCGAGCCCGCTGCCCTTGCGCCACCGCGGAACACCCTGGGTCACCGACGCGGCGCAGAGCACCCGCGTCTTGCCGAACTCCACCAGGACCGAGCCCTCGGCGTGGTCCAGCCAGCCTCGGGTGATGCGCACGTCGCGCAGCTGGTCGGGGGTGCGTCCGTCGATGCGAGCCATGGCCCCGACCCTAAAGGTCGGGTCTCACACGTCGTACGTCGCGCCGGGCTCGGCCAGCAGGATCGGGCCGCTGTAGACCTCCGCGGCGTCCTGCCGGGCGATCTCGGGGTCGTTCCACGGCGGCAGGTGGGTCAGCACCAGTCGGCGTACGCCGGCAGCGGTTGCGGCCTGCCCGGCGTCCCGGGCGTTCAGGTGCAGGTCGCGCGGCGCCTTGGTGTCGCGGTCGGCCTCGAAGGCCGCCTCGATCAGCGCCAGGTCGGCGTCCCGGGCCAGCTCGACCAGCGCGTCGCACGGCCCGGTGTCGGCCGAGTAGGCGAGCACCCGTCCGCCGTGCTCGACCCGCATCCCCCAGGTCTCGACCGGGTGGGCCATCCGCAGCACCGAGACGGTCATCGGCCCGACGTGGTGGGTGCCCGGCGTCCACTCGGTGAAGTCGTACGACGCGGCGAGGCCGGGCGGGTCGGCCTTGCCGTAGGCCCGGGCCAGCTGCTCGGCTCCCCCGGTCGGCACGTGCACCGGCAGCGGAGCGAAGTGCCGCCGCGGGTCGTAGGTGCGGGCGACGTAGAGCGCGAGCAGGTCGATGCAGTGGTCGGGGTGCAGGTGGCTGACCAGCACGCCGTCGAGGTCGCGCAGGTCGAGGTGACGCTGCAGCGACCCGAGCGCCCCGCTGCCGAGGTCGAGGACCACGCAGTGCCCCTCGGCCTCGACCAGGTAGCAGGACGCGGCGCTGGTCGGCCCCGGGAACGACCCCGAGCACCCGACGACCGTGAGCTTCACCTGGCGCTCCCGCGGGTCATGCCACCTTCTCCACGCCGCCGGCCTCGGGGCCGAGGAAGCGCCGGCCCAGGTCGAGGAACCGCCCGGGGTCGCCGGTGGTGAGGAACCGGTGCTCGGGCTCGGGCAGGCCGCCGGGCCGCTCCAGGCCCTCGGCGACGAGGGTGCGGTAGACGTCCTTGGCCGTCTCGTCGGCGCTGGAGACCAGCGTCACGCCGTCGCCCATGACGTAGGAGATGACACCGGTGAGCAGCGGGTAGTGGGTGCAGCCGAGGATCAGGGTGTCGACACCGGCTGCCGCGACCGGGTCGAGGTACTCGTGGGCGACCCGCAGCAGCTCGGGGCCGCCCGTCACGCCCTCCTCGACGAACTCGACGAACAGCGGGCAGGCCTGGGTCGTCACGTCGACCTGCGGGGCGGCCGCGAACGCGTCCTCGTAGGCCCGGCTGGTCTTGGTGGCGACGGTGGAGATCACCCCGACGTGGCCGTTGCGGGTGGCGGCCACCGCCCGGCGTACGGCGGGACGGATGACCTCGACGACGGGCACGGCGTAGCGCTCGCGGGCGTCGTGCAGGACGGCGGCGCTGGCGCTGTTGCAGGCGATGACGAGCATCTTGACGCCCTGGTCGACCAGGTGGTCCAGACACTCCAGCGCATAGGCCCGCACCTCGGCGATGGGCCGCGGGCCGTAGGGCTGACGGGCGGTGTCCCCGTAGTAGAGCACCGGCTCGTGGGGCAGCTGGTCGAGCACCGCGCGGGCGACGGTGAGGCCGCCGAACCCGGAGTCGAAGATGCCGATCGGAGCGTCCGCCACGGGAGCGAGGGTACGCAGCCTCGCCCCGCGATCTTGAGACGGCACGCGGGGGCCGAGCCGGCGGGCCGCCTCAAGATCCGCGGGGGTCGGCTGTCCCCAGCAGGCCGGCCATCCACAGATCCGGGCGGCGCCGCCTGGCGCCCGGGCCGCAGGTCGCACTGTCGAGCGATGACCTTCGGCCTCACCCACTCCGACCTCGACGAGCTCCGGGCCCGGCAGTCCGACGTGCTCACCGTCGGCCAGATCGCCGGGTACGTCGAGCCGGCGACCCTCCGGTCCCGGCTCGGGCGGCAGCTGTGGCAGAGCCCGCACCGCGGCGTGGTCGTGCTGCACAACGGACCGCTGACGCCGGCCCAGCGTCGCTGGGTCGGCCTGCTGGCTGCGCCCGAGGGCTCGGCCCTGTGGGGCGGCACCGCTGCCGAGCTGGACGGCTTCCGGGACGTCGTCGAGGACCGGCGCGTCCACGTCGTCGTGCCCCAGGGCGCCCGCCGGGTCGCGATCGACTGGGTCAAGACGCACTGGTCGACCGAGCTCGGCGACCAGGACGTGCACCCGGTGGCGGCTCCGCGCCGGACCCGGGTCGCCCGCAGCCTGCTCGACCTCGCCACCGACGCGGCCGAGGGCCGACGGGCAGCAGCTGTGCTGTTCGCGGGTGCGCAGCAGCGGCTGGTGACCACGGCTGCGCTGGAGAACGTGCTCGCCCGGCGTGGGCCGTGCCGGCACCGGGCGCTGATCGTGCAGACGTTGGCTGACATCGACGGCGGCATCCACTCGGTGCCGGAGAAGGACTTCGACCGCATCGTCCGGCGCCGGCGGCTCCCGCTCCCGACCCGGCAGGTGATCAGGCGCCGCCCGAACGGCCGCTACTACCTCGACGTGCTGTGGGAGCAGTTCGGGCTCTCGGTCGAGGTCGACGGCGGGCATCACCGGACGGCCGCGCAGTGGGACGCCGACCTGGACCGGACTGCCGTGGTCGTCGCCGGCGGGCTGCGCCAGATCCGCTTCTCGTCCTACTCGGTCCGGAACCGCTCGGACCGGGTGGGCGAGCTGCTGGTCACCGCCCTCCGCACCGGCGGTTGGGCCGGCTGACCGACGCCCCGGCGCGGATCTTGAGGCGGCGCGCCGGGGTGAGACCGGCGGGTCGTCTCAAGATCCGCGGAGGGCGGCGGTCAGGCCCAGAGCTGGCCGTCGAGGCTGTCCTCGGCCTCGTCGAGGGTGCCGTCGTAGGCGCCGGTCGAGAGGTACTTCCAGCCGCCGTCGCACACGATGAAGGCGATGTCGGCCCGCTCGCCGGCCTTCGACTGGCCTTGCGCGGCGACGCCGAGCGCCGCGTGCAGGATCGCGCCGGTGGAGATGCCGGCGAAGATGCCCTCCTGGTCGAGCAGCTCGCGCGTGCGGCGGACGGCGTCGCGCGGGCCGACCGAGAACGCGAGTCGTCAGCACCGACTCGTCGTACAGCTCGGGGACGAAGCCCTCGTCGAGGTTGCGCAGCCCGTAGACCAGCTCGCCGTAGCGCGGCTCGGCGGCGACGATCTCGATGCCGGGCACCTGCTCGCGCAGGAACCGCCCGACGCCCATCAGCGTGCCGGTCGTGCCCGAGCCCGGCGACGAAGTGCGTGATCGTCGGCAGGTCGGCGAGGATCTCCGGCCCGGTGTCGCGTAGTGCGCCTCGGCGTTGGCCGGGTTGCCGTACTGGTAGAGCATCACCCAGTCGGGGTGCTCCGTCGGCCAGCTCCTTCGCGACCCGCACGGCCTCGTTCGACCCGCCCGCCGCCGGCGAGGAGACGATCTCGGCGCCCCACATCTCCAGCAGCTGGCGTGCGCTCGACCGAGGTGTTCTCCGGCATCACGCAGACCAGCCGGTAGCCCTTGAGCCGGGCCGCCATCGCCAGCGAGATGCCGGTGTTGCCCGAGGTCGGCTCGAGGATCGTGCAGCCCGGGCGTCAGCAGCCCGGCCTTCTCGGCCTGCTCGACCATCGCAGCGCCGGGCGGTCCTTGACCGAGCCGGTGGGGTTGCGGTCCTCGAGCTTGGCCCACAGCCGCACCTCGGCCGACGGCGAGAGCCGCGGCAGCCCGACCAGCGGCGTGTTGCCGACCGAGTCGAGCAGCGAGTCGTAGCGCATGCAGCGCGCGTAGCCGGTCAGCCGCCGGCGACCGCCGGCAGGACGGTCACGCTGTCGCCGTCGCGTCACCGGGGTCTCGAGCCCGCCGAGGAACCGCACGTCCTCGTCGTTGAGGTAGACGTTGACGAAGCGGCGCAGGCCCTTGTCGTCGACCAGCCGGTCCCGCAGGCCGGGGTGCCGCGACTCGAGGTCGTCGATCAGCTCGGTCAGGGTGCCGCCCGAGCCCTCGACGGCCTTCTCGCCGTCGGTGTACTGGCGCAGGATCGTCGGGATCCGGACCTCGATGGCTCACTGCTGGGTGCTCCTCGTCATGGGACAGCTGGGTACAAGCGGCGTCAAGACAGCGGCCGGTGCGCCTCACGACGACAACGTCGGGACGACCCGGACCTCTTCCTCGGTGACCACGCCGTCCACGATCCGGAACGACCGGAACTCCTCGGTGTCCGGCTCACGGGTCGAGACCAGCACGTAGTGGGCGTCCGGCTCCTGAGGCGTAGCGAGATGTCGGTGCGCGACGGGTAGGCCTCGGTCGCGGTGTGCGAGTGGTAGATCACCACCGGCTCCTCGTCGCGGTCGTCCATCTCGCGGTAGAGCCGCAGCAGGTCGGCCGAGTCGAACTCGTAGAACGTCGGCGACCGGGCGGCGTTGAGCATCGGCACGAACCGCTCCGGCCGGTCGGAGCCGACCGGGCCGGCGACGACGCCGCACGCCTCGTCGGGGTGGTCGCGACGCGCGTGGGCGACGATCGCGTCGTACGTCGACCTGGCGATCGTCAGCACGCGCGCAAGCCTACGGTCCGGCGGACAGCGCCCCGACGACCGACTCCTGCAGGTAGGACAGCCAGCTCGTAGACCGCGAGCAGCCCGAGCCGCGGGTCGTCCTCGTCGAGGCGAGGCCACCATCGCGTCGATGTCCTCGGTGATGCCCAGCCGCTCGCCCAGCACCAGCCGGATGTCGTTGAGGGCACCGAGCCACGCCTCCGCCTGCTCGGTGCTGAGCACCACCTTGCCCGGCTCCTCGCCGAGGGTCTCGAGCGTCGTCTGCGAGGGCTTCCCGCTTCGCCGTCCGCAGCCCGGGCTCGGTGTAGCGGCGGAAGTCGCCGGACGCCTCCGGGTCGTCGGCGTACGCGTCGGGGAACAGCCGGGCCAGCGCCGGGTCGGCCGGGGCCTCCGTCGCGGTGCCGATCTCCAACGGCGCGGGCGAGCGGGTCGTCGTCGCGCCGGCTGGTCGCTCTCCAGGCCGTCGAGCAGCTCGAGGGTCCGCAGCAGGAACCGGCGGAGCACGTGGTGCTCCACCAGGTCGAGGGTCACCGCGACACCGCCGTGACGGTTCCGCCGCACGCGCACCGACACGGCGCCTACTCGTCCTGCTGCAGGGTGGCCCACAGCCCGTAGCCGTGCATGGCCTCGACGTCGCGTTCCATCTCCTCGCGCGTCCCGTTCGACACGACGGCCCTGCCCTTCTCGTGGACGTCCAGCATCAGCGTGTCGCGACTTCTCCTTGCTGTAGCCGAAGTGCTTCCGGAAGACGTAGGTCACGTAGGACATCAGGTTCACCGGGTCGTTCCACACGATCGTGACCCACGGCTTGTCGGGCACGACGACCGAGAAGGTCTCTTCGTCCTCCTCGGGCCGGACGGTCTCGGCGGGCGCCACGGACATGGGGCCCAATCTAGGCTGAGCCCCGTGACAGGCGACACCGGTCTGCTGACCGACCACTACGAGCTCACCATGCTGCAGGCTGCGCTGGGCGACGGCACGGCCGAGCGGCACTGCGTGTTCGAGGTCTTCGCGCGGCGGCTGCCCGACGGCCGACGGTACGGCGTGGTGGCCGGTCTCGGCCGGCTCCTCGACGCCCTCCCCCACTTCCGGTACGACGACGAGCGGCTGGCCGGCCTGCGCAGCCGCGGGGTCCTCGACGAGGCGACCTGCTCCTGGCTGAGCGACTACCGCTTCGGCGGCGACATCTCCGGGTACGCCGAGGGCGAGGTGTACTTCCCCGGCTCACCGGTGCTCACCGTCGAGGGCACCTTCGCCGAGGCGGTGCTGCTCGAGACGCTGGTGCTGAGCATCCTCAACCACGACAGTGCCGTCGCCTCCGCCGCGGCCCGGATGGCCTACACCGCCGGCGACCGGCCGTGCATCGAGATGGGCTCGCGGCGCACCCACGAGGAGTCGGCGGTCGCGGCGGCCCGGGCGGCCTACCTGGCCGGGTTCGCCACGACGTCCAACCTGGCGGCCGGCCACCGGTACGGCGTGCCGACGGCGGGCACCGCGGCCCATTCCTGGACCCTGCTGCACGAGAAGGAGGCGGACGCCTTCCGGGCCCAGGTCGAGGCCCTCGGGGTCGGCACGACGCTGCTCGTCGACACCTACGACATCGCCTCGGGCATCGCGACGGCCGTCGAGGTCGCCGGTCCGGAGCTCGGCGCCGTCCGCATCGACTCGGGCGACCTCGCGGTGCTGGCCCACCAGACCCGGGACCAGCTCGACGCCCTGGGCGCCCGCAACACCCGCATCCTGCTCTCCGGCGACCTCGACGAGTACGCGCTCGCGGCCCTCGCCACCGCGCCGGTCGACGCCTACGGGGTCGGCACGTCGGTGGTGACCGGCTCTGGCGCGCCCACCGCCGGCTTCGTCTACAAGCTCGTCGAGGTCGAGGGCCGGGCGGTGGCCAAGCGCTCGGAGGACAAGGCGAGCCACGGCGGCCGCAAGACCGCGGTGCGCCGGCACCGGTCCACCGGCACGGCCACCGAGGAGGTCGTGCACACCCAGGGGCCGCCGGTTCCGCGCGCGGGCGACCGGGCGCTGCAGCACCCGGTGGTCCGCGGCGGCGAGCTGCTCGACGTACCGACCCTGGAGGAGTCCCGCACCCACCTCCGCCACGTGCTGACCACCCTGCCGTGGCACGCGCTCGCCCTGTCCCGCGGCGAGCCGGCGATCCCCACCACCTTCGAGGAGCTGCCGACGTGACGACCCCGGACCAGACCCGGCCGCGCCTCGACGCGGCCACCGCGCTGCTGGTCGTCGACGTGCAGAACGACTTCGCCGACCCCGGCGGTGGTCTCTACGTGCGGGAGGGCGAACAGGTCGTCCCTGCGGTGAGCGAGCTGGTGGTCGCCGCCCAGAACGCGGGCGCGACGGTCGTCTACACCCAGGACTGGCACCCGGCGTCGACCCCGCACTTCGCCAAGGACGGTGGCATCTGGCCGGTGCACTGCGTGGGCGAGACCTGGGGCGCCGAGCTGCACCCCAAGCTGCTGGTCAAGGGTCCGGTCGTGCGCAAGGGCACCTCCGGCGAGGACGGCTACTCCGGCTTCTCGATGCGGCACGCGGTCAGCGGGGAGGCGGTCCCGACCCAGCTGCAGTCGCTGCTGGACCCGTCGATCCAGCGCCTGGTCGTCGTCGGGCTGGCCGGTGACTACTGCGTCAAGGAGACCGCGCTGGACGGCGTGCGGCTCGGCTACGCGGTCGAGGTGCCGCTCGCGCTGACCCGGTTCGTCGAGCTGGCCGAGGGCGATGCCGAGCGCTCCGTCGAGGAGATGCGCGCCGCCGGCGTCACGGTCACCTGAGGCCGCCGGCGGTCGACGTCGGCCGCCGGGTGCTCAGAACGGCAGGGACCGGCCCGACGGGGTGCGCAGGTCCAGGCTCTGCTGGCTGCGCCGGGCGGTCCGCCTGACGACCTGTTGCTGCCTCATCTCGGGCCCTCCTCTCCGCGACTGGCGGTCTCACCTGTTTCGGCTGTTCCTACCGTCGCCCTGAGACGGGATCTCGGCATCCGCCGATCGCCGTAACTTCGCCACCGACCGTCCTTAGTCAGGGCTCCGGACGGTCCTTAGGCCGGCGCCGCGCGGCTCAGCCCGGCGCAGAGCCGGCCCGGCAGGTGTCGACCGGCCGGGACGAGGAAGGATCGGCGGCATGACGACCTTCCCCCAGGACTCCGCAACCCTCCCGCACGGCCGGATGCCCCTGCTCGGCTTCGGCACCTGGCAGATCAAGGGAGCGCGGGCCGGTGACGCCGTCGGCTGGGCGCTGGGCGCCGGCTACCGGCACCTGGACACCGCCACCGTGTACGGCAACGAGAAGGAGGTCGGCGCCGGGCTCGGCGACAGCGGCGTCCCTCGCGACGAGGTGTTCCTCACCACCAAGTGCCCGCCGCGCAACGCCGGGAAGGAGCTCGACACGCTGCGCAGCAGCCTCGATGCGCTCGGCACCGACCACGTCGACCTCTGGCTCATCCACTGGCCCGGCGGCTCCTCGGCGGACGTCGAGATGTGGCAGGCGTTCGTCAGCGCGCGAGACGCCGGGCTCGCCCGGGACATCGGGGTGAGCAACTACACCCTCGGCCAGGTGGACGAGCTCAGCGGGGCGACCGGGGTCACGCCTGCCGTGAACCAGGTGGAGTGGAGCCCGTTGCTGTTCGACCAGGAGGTGCTCGACGGGCACCGGCAGCGCGGCGTCGTGCTCGAGGGCTACAGCGCGCTGCGCGGCGGCACCCTCGACCACCCGGTGATCACGGGCATCGCCGACCGGCTCGGTCGCACCCCGGCCCAGGTCATCGTTCGCTGGCACCTGCAGCACGGCGTCGTGGTGATCCCGAAGTCGGTGCAGGAGGAACGGATCAGGGCGAACGCCGACGTCGCCGGCTTCGTCCTGGGCGACGACGACATGGCCGCCCTCGACTCCCTCGGCACCGCCTGAGCCCGGTCACGACAGCTGCCGGGCCAGCCGCGCGTCGAGGCGAACACCGGCGGCCGGGTGCAGGATCGCGGCCAGCGCCTCGACCGGGGTAGTCGCACTCGAAGGTGACGCCGACGACGTCGTCGCCGGCCCCGACGTCGAAAAGGATCTCGGTGGCCGAGGGCAGCAGCGAGACGATGCGCACGAGGCGCCACGCTAACCGCTGAACCGTGATGTCCGATGCCCGCTAGTAACTGTCGGTGCCAGCAGGCAGGCTGGTGCACATGCTCGACCATGAGACCTGCTACCGCGCCGTCAGCAGCCGCGACGCCCGCTTCGACGGGTGGTTCGTCACGGCGGTGACGACCACCGGCATCTACTGCCGGCCGAGCTGCCCGGCGACCACCCCGAAGCGGCGCAACGTCACGTTCCACCCCACCGCGGCGGCCGCCCAGCTGGCCGGGTTCCGGGCCTGCCGCCGGTGCCGGCCGGACGCCTCGCCCGGCTCGCCCGAGTGGAACGTCCGCTCGGACACCGTCGCCAGGGCCATGCGGCTCATCGGCGACGGGGCGGTCGACCGCGAGGGGGTCGCCGGCCTCGCCGCGCGACTCGGCTACAGCGAGCGCCAGCTGCACCGGCTGCTGGTCGTCGAGGTCGGCGCGGGCGCCCAGGCGCTCGCCCGGGCCCAGCGGGCGCACACCGCCCGGGTGCTGGTCGAGACCACCGACCTGCCGTTCGCCGAGATCGCCTTCGCGTCCGGCTTCGCCAGCATCCGGCAGTTCAACGACACGGTGCGGGCGGTCTTCGCCACCACGCCTCGCGACCTGCGCGCGAAAGCGACGGTGCGTGGCCCGGCCACCGTCCCGGGCACCATGGTGCTCCGGCTCACCACCCGCCGGCCGTTCGACGGCCGCTGGCTGCTCGGCCTGCTGGCCAGCAAGTCGGTGCCGGGCGTCGAGTCGTACGACGGGACCACGTTCCGCCGCGCACTGCTGCTGCCGCACGGCGAGGCCACCGTCGACCTGCTGCCCGGCGACGACCACGTGCTGGCGACGCTGCGCCTCGAGGACCCGCGCGACGTCGTGCCCGCCGTCGCCCGGTGCCGGCGGCTGCTGGACCTCGACGCCGACTCGGCCGCGGTCGACGAGGCGCTCGGCCGCGACCCGCTGCTGGCTCCGCTGGTCGCGGCCCTGCCCGGGGTCCGGGTCCCGGGTGCCGTCGACGGGTTCGAGATGGCGGTCAAGGCGGTCATCGGCCAGCAGGTCTCGGTCGCCGGAGCCCGCACCGTGGCCGGGCGGCTCGTCACGGCGTACGGGAAGCCGCTGACCCGGCCGGACGGCGGGCTCACCCACCACTTCCCCACCGCGGACGCCCTGGCCGACGTCGACCCGGAGACCTTGCCGATGCCCAGGGCGCGGGCCCGCACCCTGGTCGGGCTCGCCACGGCCGTGGCGGCCGGCGACCTCACGCTCGATCCCGGCGCCGACCGGGACGCCGTCGCGGCCTCGCTGCTCGCGATGCCGGGCATCGGCCCCTGGACCGTCGACTACCTGCGGATGCGGGTGCTCGGCGACCCCGACAGCTTCCTCCCCAGTGACCTCGGCGTGCGCCGGGGGCTGGAGCGGCTCGGCGCCGCGGGCGACCCCCGCTCGGCGGCCGCGCGGGCCGAGGCGTGGCGACCCTGGCGGTCCTACGCCCTCATGCACCTCTGGGACGTCGCGATGCGACCGACCACCGACCGGAAGGACCTCGCGTGACCACCTGGACCACCACCGTCGACAGCCCCGTCGGGCCGCTCGTGCTCACCAGCGACGGCACGTCGCTGACCAGGCTGCTGTTCGACGCTCCCGTCGACCCGGCCTGGTCGACCGACCCGTGCCCGGTGCTGGAGCGTGCGGTCGAGCAGCTCGACGAGTACTTCGCCGGCGAGCGCACCGACTTCGACCTGCCGCTCGACCCGGCCGGCACGCCGTTCCAGCAGGCCACCTGGCTGGCGCTGCGCGAGATCCCGTACGCGCGCACGATCAACTACGGCCAGCTGGCGCTGCGGGTGGGCAACCCCAAGGCATCCCGCGCCGTCGGGCTGGCCAACGGCCGCAACCCGATCTCGATCGTCGTGCCCTGCCACCGGGTGATCGGCGCCAACGGCTCGCTGACCGGGTACGGCGGCGGGCTGGACCGCAAGCGGCTGCTGCTGGACCTCGAGCGGCGGGTCGCCGGAGCGCCCGAGCCGCAGCTCAGCCTGCTCTAGGTGCCCTGGTAGCGCTGCCTGCTTTGGGTGACCTGTAGCGCCGGCCTGCTCTAGGTGCCCTGTAGCGCTGCCCACACATAAGTGGGCAGCGCTACAGGTGCGCCGAGCCCTACAGCGCGCTCGGGAAGCGGGTGACGAAGTCGAGGACACAGGCCCAGGTCGGCCGGACGGTCAGCTTGGCCATCGGCTTCCCGCGCAGCTGGGCCAGCCACCCCTCGGCACCCTCGGCCCCCATGTAGCGGCGGACCGCGGACTCGTACTCCGGCGCGACGTCGGCCAGCATCTCCACCTCCGCACGTCCCCGGAGCAGGAGCGCCCGGTAGGGGAACTCGTGCTCGTCGTCGATCGTGAGGGCGACGTCCGGACGGGCCTCCAGCGCGTGCAGCTTCGGAGCCCGCACCGGGGTGCCCATCACCAGCGCCTCTCCGGTCCAGTGGAACCCGATCGGCACCACCCGTGGTGTGCCGTCGGTCCAGGTGTAGGCCAGCCGTGCCATCTGGCGCGACCGCAGCAGCTCCTGGGCGATCGGGTCGTCCAGCAGCGCGACGTCACCGGTTGCAACCGTCATGAGGCACCCCGTTCCGCTCCCCCGACCCCGACGGCCGGGCTCCTCCCCACCATGGGCTCAGGACAGCGGCCCGTCCAGGTGCGGACGTCAGTACCGTGAGCACATGCCGTCCGCCCTGCCCCGTCACCTCGACACCCCGCTGGTCCGCCGGATCCGCGACTCGGTCATCGGCGACGACCAGGTCATGCACGGCCCGTACGGCCCTCGCCGGGTCACCTACGCCGACTACACCGCGAGCGGCCGGGCGCTGACCTTCATCGAGGACTTCATCCGCGCCGAGGTGCTGCCGCGCTACGCCAACACGCACACCGAGTCCAGCGGCACCGGGCTGCAGACCACCCGGCTGCGCGAGGACGCCCGGCGCATCATCCGCGACGCGGTCGGCGGGGACGACGAGACCGTGGTCATCTTCTGCGGCTCGGGGTCGACGGCAGCGGTCGACAAGCTGATCGGCATCCTCAACCTGCGCATCCCGGCCGACCTCGACGACCGCTACGGGCTGTCCGCCCACATCCCGGCCGACGAGCGGCCGGTGGTGTTCATCGGGCCGTTCGAGCACCACTCGAACGAGCTGCCGTGGCGGGAGTCGATCTGCGACGTCGTCACGATCCCGGAGGACCGCGGACGGCCACATCGACACGCAGGTGCTCGAGCAGCGCCTCGTCGAGCACGCCGACCGGCCGCTGCTGATCGGTGCCTTCTCCGCGGCGTCCAACGTGACCGGGATCGTGAGCGACACCCACCGCATCGCCGACCTGCTGCACGCCCACGGTGCCCTGTCGTTCTGGGACTTCGCCGCGGCGGCGCCCTACGTCGACATCGAGATGAACCGTGACTGCGACGAGCACCCGCAGTGCCAGAAGGACGCGGTCTTCATCTCCCCGCACAAGTTCATCGGTGGGCCCGGGACGCCGGGTGTCCTCGTCGTACGCCGCGAGCTGCTGACCAACCGGGTGCCCGTCGTCCCCGGTGGCGGCACCGTCGCCTACGTCAACCCGCTGGAGCACCTGTACCTCGACGACCCGGCCCACCGGGAGGAGGGCGGCACCCCCGCGATCGTCGAGTCGATCAGGGCGGGGCTGGTCTTCCAGCTCAAGGCAGCGGTGGGAGTCGAGACGATCCGGGCCCGCGAGGACGCCCTGCTGCGACGCGCCGTCGAGGCCTGGCGTCGCAACCCGGCCCTCGAGATCCTCGGCAACCTGGAGGCGGAGCGGCTGTCGATCGTGTCCTTCGTCGTACGCCGGTCAGGCAGCGACGGCAGGCCGGGCACCTACCTGCACCACAACTACGTGGTCGCGCTGCTCAACGACCTGTTCGGCATCCAGTCGCGCGGCGGCTGCTCGTGCGCCGGGCCATACGGTCACCGGCTGCTGGGCATCGACATCGAGCGCTCGCACGAGTTCGAGCGCGAGATCGCCCACGGCTGCGAGGGCATCAAGCCCGGCTGGGTGCGGATCAACTTCAACTACTTCGTCTCCGAGGCGGTCCTCGACTACGTCGTCGCGGCGGTGGACCTCGTCGCCGAGCACGGGTGGCGGCTGCTGCCCGACTACCGCTTCGAGCCGGCGACCGGCAGGTGGCGGCACCGCAGCGGGCCGGTCGAGCCGCCGCTGCGCCTGCGGCAGGTCGGCTACGACCCCGACGGAACGATGACGTACCCGCACCACGACGAGCCGGTGCCGGAGTCGGCGCTGGCCGGCTACCTGGCCGAGGCCCGCGAGATCCTGGCCCGCGCCACCCCGCCCGACCCGGTCGTCGGCCAGGTGTCGGCGGACTTCGAGCACCTCCGGTGGTTCGAGCTGCCGGCCGTCTGCCTGACCTGAGGTGCGGTCGCGTAACTGCCCGTGCATCGGCGACTACCCCCACATCGGCGTCGACGCGAACGGCTACTACATCACCACCAACGAGTACCCGTGGTTCGTCGCCGGCTTCAACGGGGCGCAGATCTACGCGATGTCGAAGACCGCCCTCGCGTCCGGTGCCACCGCCGTCCGGGTGGAGCACTTCGACACCGCGCGAAGCGGTCCAGGAGGGAACCCCGGCTTCACGGTCTGGCCGGCCCAGTCGCCGAACATCTCGCAGTACGACGCGACCGCAGGCGGCACCGAGTACTTCATGAGCACCAACGCCGCCGAAGAGGCCAACGGCACCGGCAGCTCGTCAACCGTCGCGGTGTGGTCGCTGACGGGGACCAGCGTGCTCAACGCAACGGCTGGTGCACCGTTGCTGCGCATGGCTCCGGTCACGGTCGGGGAGTACGCCGTGCCGCCGCCGGCCGACCAGAAGGTGGGGCCTGTCCCGCTGGCCGACTGCCTGAACCTGACGGCCTGCTCCAAGCTGGTGGCCGGCACACCTGACAAGTTCAAGGAGTCGGAGCGGCCGCTGGACTCGCTGGACTCGAGGATGCAGCAGGTCGACTACGCCAACGGCCTGCTCTACGGCGCCAACGGAACAGCGCTCGACGTGGGCTCCCCGCCCGCGCAGAAGGCCGGGATCGCCTGGTACATCGTGGACACGACAACCGCGGCCAACGGAAACCTGTCCGCAACCGTCAGTCACCAGGGACGGCTCGCCACCGCGGGCAACAACCTCGTGATGCCGGCGATGGGCGTCCGGAACGACGGATCGGCGGTCATCGGCATGACCCTGGCCGGTGCCAACCACTTCCCGAGTGCGGCCTACGTCGATCTCACGTCGGCCGGAGTGACCAGCACGATCCACGTGCTGGCCGAAGGCGTGGGCCCGGAGGACGGCTTCGCGGGCTACCGCCTCTTCGGCGGCCGGCCGCGTTGGGGCGACTACGGCGCCACGGCGGTCGACGGCAGCGGCAACATGTGGGTCGCCTTCAGCCGGTGGTGGAGTCGGCGCCGCCGTCGATGGTGCGGCCGGCCCAGGTCCAGGCGTAGGCCGTGTCCTCGCAGGCCAGCGCCGGGTCGCAGCAGGTCCAGCGGCCGGAAGGTGTCGACCATGACCGCGAGCTCGTCGGTGGCCGCCTTGCCGATGGACGCCTCGACCGACGCCGGGCTGCGGACCGTGGGTGAACCCCGACGGGTGCAGCGAGATCGACCCCTGCTCGATGCCCGCACCCTTGCGCGACATGAAGTTGCCGCCGGTGTAGAAGATCACCTCGTCGGAGTCGACGTTGGCGTGGTTGTACGGCGCCGGGATCGCCATCGCGGGTGGTAGTCGAACAGCCGCGGCACGAACGAGCAGATGACGAAGTTCGGGCCCTCGAAGGTCTGGTGCACCGGCGGCGGCTGGTGCAGCCGGCCGGTGATCGGCTCGAAGTCGTGGATCGAGAACGACGTACGGGTAGAGGCAGCCGTCCCAGCCCGACCACGTCGAACGGGTGGTGGGCGTAGACGTAGCGGGTCCACACCGTGCTGCTGCCGGCGCCGCGGTGCTGCACGAGCACCTCGACGTCGGAGCCCTCGACGGTGAACGGCTCGGCCGGCCCGCGCAGGTCGCGCTCGCAGTACGGCGCGTGCTCGAGGAACTGCCCCTTGTCGGACAGGTAGCGGCGCGGCGGCCGGATGTGCCCCGACGCCTCGGTCACCAGGGTGCGCAGCGGTCGCCGCGCGGCACCCAGCGGTGCGTCGTCGACGTCGGGATCACGACGTAGTCGCCGGCGCTCGACCTCGAGCGCGCCGAAGACGCGTCTCGACGACCGCGCTGCCGCTCTCGACGTACACGCACTCGTCGCCGATCGCGTTGCGGTACAGCGGCGACGGCTGGTCGGCGACCGACGTAGGAGACGCGTACGTCGGCGTTGGCGAGCAGGTGCTGCCGGCCGAGCACGGGATCTTCGGCGGCGCCGGCACCGTCGAGCTTGTGGGTCTTGAAGTGGCGGGGCTTGAGCGGGTGGTTGGGCCGACGGTGGAACCGCGGGGCGTCGTACACCTCGCTGGACACGATCGCAGTCGGCAGCTGTCGGTGGTAGAGCAGCGCGGAGTCGGACGAGAACCCCTCGACGCCCATCAGCTCCTCGGCGTACAGGCTGCCGTCGGGCTGGCGGAACTGCGTGTGTCGCTTGCGCGGGACGTCGCCGACCTGTCGGTAGTAAGGCATCGATCGCTCCAGTGCACGTCGACCCGGACGTCGTCGTCCGGCGCTCACCCCCACCCTGCCACGCAGGGCCGCTCGCTAGGGTCGGGGGATGCGCCGTGCCTCCGACCCGCTGTTCGCGGGGCTCGTCGACGACGCGGCGCTGTTCCCGCCGGGCAGTGCATCGATGGACGTCGGGCTTGCCGAGCACGTGCGCTACCGGTCCGCCGCCTGGGCGGCCGCCGTCGGCCCGTTCCTCTGCCCGCGCCTCGCGGATCGACGAGCTGCGGGAGACCCTGCCCGCGGCGCAGGAGCTGCGGCTGTCGCTGGTGTTCGACGTGCTCGGCGACGGCGCCCATGCCGCGCTGCGGTCCTGCGCTGCCGACGACCGGCTGACCGTGGTGGGGGTCGAGGCCGCGCTGGCGAAGCTGGGTGACGACGCTCTCGCCGTCGGCGCGAACCTCGCGCGGTTGCCGGGGGCCACCGGGTTCCTCGAGGTGCCGCGCACCGGGTTCGAGGAGGCCCTCGACCTGGTCGGCAGCTCCGGCTGGCACGCCGCGAAGTACCGCACCGGCGGGGTGACGGCCGACGCCTTCCCGGCCGAGCCCGAGCTCGCCGCGTTCCTCGTGGCCTGCGCCGGCCGCCGTACGCCGTTCAAGCTGACGGCCGGCCTGCACCACGCCGTGCGGTCCACGACCGACGACGGGCTCGAGCAGCACGGGCTGCTCAACGTGCTCGTCGGCACCCGGGTGGCGCTGACCGGCGGCGGGTCCGGACGACGTGACGGCGGTGCTGGCGGAGCGCCGGACCGAGCCGTTGGTCGCCTTCGTGCAGGCGTGGGACGACGCGACCTGTGCCGAGCGTGCGAGCCGCGTTCCGGTCCTTCGGCTGCTGCGGGGTGACCGACCCGCTCGACGACCTGCGGGCGCTCGGCCTGCTGGAGGAGGGCTGAGTGCCGACCTGGACCGAGGTGCCGGCCGGGTCACCGTTCCCCGCGACGAACCTCCCGTACGGCGTCTTCTCGGCCGGCGGCGAGGAGCCCCGGGTGGGGGTCGCGCTCGGCGAGCACGTCCTCGACCTGGCACCGCTGGCCGCGGCCGAGGGGCTGGACGGCGGCCACGTGTTCGAGTCGCCGTCGCTGAACCCGTTCCTCGCGATGGGCCGGCCGGCCTGGTCGGCGGTGCGGTCCTGGCTGGTCGAGCTGCTCGAGCACGAGGGCTACCGGGAGCTCGTCGAGAGCCACCTGGTGCCGCTGTCCGAGGCCACGCTGCACCTGCCGTTCGACGTGGCGGACTACGTCGACTTCTACTCCTCGCAGCACCACGCCGAGAACGTCGGCCGCATCTTCCGGCCCGACGGCGACGCCCTCACCCCGAACTGGAAGCACCTGCCGATCGGCTACCACGGGCGCGCCGGCACCGTGGTGGTCTCCGGCACCGACGTGGTGCGTCCCAGCGGCCAGCGACGGCCGCCGGGCGCCGACCTGCCGACGTACGGGCCGTCGGTCCGGCTCGACATCGAGGCGGAGGTCGGCTTCGTGGTCGGCGTCCCGTCGCCGCAGGGCAAGGCGGTGCCGGCCAAGGACTTCCGGCAGCACGTGTTCGGTGTCTGCCTGCTGAACGACTGGAGCGCGCGCGACCTGCAGGCCTGGGAGTACGTGCCGCTGGGGCCGTTCCTGGGCAAGTCGTTCGCCACGTCGGTGTCGCCCTGGGTGGTGCCGCTGGACGCGTTGCTGGCCGCCCGCGTGCCCGGCCCGCTGCAGGAGCCCGCCGTGCTGCCGTACCTGGAACGGCGGGCCGACTGGGGCCTGGACCTGTCGCTGGAGGTGTCGTGGAACGGCACGGTGGTCTCCCGACCGCCGTTCGCCGGCATGTACTGGACGCCGGACCAGCAGCTGGCCCACCTGACCGTCAACGGCGCCTCGCTGCGGACCGGCGACCTCTACGCCTCCGGCACGGTTTCGGGGCCGTCCCGGCAGGAGCGCGGGTCGTTCCTCGAGCTGTCCTGGAACGGGTCCGAGCCGGTGACCCTGGACGACGGGTCGACCCGGACCTTCCTGGAGGACGGCGACCTGGTGTCCATCACGGCCTGGGCGCCCGGGGCCGAGGGCACCCGCATCGGCTTCGGCTCGGTGACCGGCCGCATCCTGCCGGCCCGGCCCTGAGCGGCCGCCGGAGTCGACCAGCCCGCCCGCCCGCGAGTCGACCACGTAAAGCACGCTCGCGCCCGCTGCAACATGGCGCACACGTGTTGTCGCGGGCGCGGACGTGCTTTACGTGTCGACTCCGGGAGGTACGCCAGGTGGCAGAACGGGTGGGTCGAGGCGCGGCCGGCGAGGGCTCAGAGGTTGCCGCGGCGCTCCTGCTCGCGCTCGATGGCCTCGAACAGGGCCTTGAAGTTGCCCTTGCCGAAGCCGAGCGAGCCGTGCCGCTCGATCAGCTCGAAGAACACGGTCGGCCGGTCGCCGATCGGCCGGGTGAAGATCTGCAGCAGGTAGCCGTCCTCGTCGCGGTCGACCAGGATGCCGCGGCTCTGCAGCTCCTCGATCGGCACCCGGACCTGGCCGATCCGCGCGCGCAGCTCGGGGTCCGAGTAGTAGGAGTCCGGCGTGGTCAGGAACTCGACGCCCTCGGCCCGCATGGCGTCGACGGTGCGCAGGATGTCGTTGGTCGCCAGCGCCAGGTGCTGGGCGCCGGGGCCGCGGTAGAACTCGAGGAACTCGTCGATCTGCGACTTCTTCTTCGCGATCGCCGGCTCGTTCAGCGGGAACTTCACCCGGTGGTTGCCGTTCGCGACCACCTTGGACATCAGCGCCGAGTAGTCGGTGGCGATGTCGTCGCCGATGAACTCCGCCATGTTCACGAAGCCCATCACCTTGTTGTAGAAGCCGACCCACTCGTCCATGTGACCGAGCTCGACGTTGCCGACCACGTGGTCGAGGGCCTGGAACAGCCGCTTCGGTGCGCCCTCGCGCTTGACGAAGCCGGAGGTGCGCGCGACGTACCCCGGCAGGTAGGGGCCGTCGTAGCGGGACCGGTCGACCAGCGAGTGCACCGTGTCGCCGTACGCCGCGATGGACGCGACGCGCACGGTGCCGTGCTCGTCCGAGACGTCCGTCGGCTCCTGCACCACTCGGGCGCCGGCCGAGCGGGCGTGCGCGACGCAGCGGTCGACGTCGGGCACCTCGAGGGCGATGTCGGACACGCCGTCGCCGTGGGCGCGGTGGTGGTCGAGCAGCGGGCTCTCCGGCAGCACCCCGCCCTTGATGACGAAGCGGCACGAGCCGCTCTTGAGCACGAAGGCCTTGTGGTCGCGGTTGCCGGTCTCGGGGCCGGAGTACGCGACGAGCTCCATGCCGTACGCCGACTGGAAGTAGTGCGCCGTCTGGGTCGCGTTGCCGACCACGAAGACCACGGCGTCCCAGCCGGTCACCGGGAACGGGTCGGTGCTCGCGTCGTACTCGACCAGCCCGACCAGCTGGCGCAGCTGCTCCGGTGAGAGCTCGGCGGCCCGCTCGGCGTCGGTGAGGGCGGGGATGGCGGAGGCGGCGGCGTCGGTCGTCATGCCCAGGGACTCTGGGCCACGAGCGACAATGTGCGCAACGTCTGGCACGATTGCTGTGCACACTGTCCAGTCGGACCGCGGTAGGTCGGCAGAGGTGATAGGCAGCATGACCATCGACAGCCTGGACGCCCGGATCGTCGAGATGTTCGCTGCCGAGCCCCGGGTCGGCGTGCTGGAGTGCTCCCGGCGGCTGGCGGTAGCCCGCGGCACCGTGCAGGCGCGGCTGGACCGGTTGACCCGGGACGGCGTCATCCGCGGCTGGGGGCCTGAGCTCGACCCGGCCGCGATGGGCTACGTCGTGACGGCCTTCGTGACCCTGGAGATCCGCCAGCACCAGCAGGCCCACCTCGCCGGCCGGGCCGCCCACGACGCCGTGGCCGACGCCCTCTCGGCGGTGCCGGAGGTCCTGGAGGCGCACACCACCACCGGTGCGGGCGACATGCTCGTGCGCATCGTGGCCCGGTCGAACGCCGACCTGCAGCGGGTCATCGACCGGTTGCTCGCCGCCGACGGCGTCGTCCGGGCCTCGACGGTGATCGCCCTGGACACCCAGATCAGCCCGCGGGTGCTCCCGTTGGTGCGGGAGGCCACCAGACTCGTGTGACGGGTGGGGACACGCCGGGCAAAGTCGGCGCCAACTGGCCCCGGCACTACTGCCGACCAGGGATCATCTGCCCATGCCCACCCGTCGTACCGCCCTGCGCGGTCTCGCCGCCCTGGCCACCGCGGGCCTGACCGCCGCTCTCGGCCTGGCGGCTCCGGCCGCCGCCGGTGCCGACGAGCTGCCGCTCTCGATCACCGACCAGGCGATCCAGACCAACCTCGCGGTCCGCGCACTCGCTCCGGCGCTCGGTCCGGACCTGGCCGGCGAGGTCACCGACGCGGCGACCGGCCGGGTGCTCTGGTCTCGGACGCCGACCGAGGCCCAGATCCCCGCCTCGAACGCCAAGATCCTCACCGCGGTCAACGCGCTCGAGGCCTACGGCCCCGAGCACCGGTTCACGACGCAGGTCGTGACCGGCAGCACCGCGCACCGGGTCGTGCTCGTCGGCAGCGGCGACCCCGGGCTGTCGTCCCGCCAGCTCGCCGCGATGGCCCGCACCGTCGCCGCCTCGGTGCTGGCAAAGGGGCTGCACCGGGTGAAGGTGCAGGTCGACGACTCGCTGTTCCCGGCGCCAACGTCGGCCTATGGCTGGAAGGCGAGCTACACGATCGGTGACGTCTCCCCCGTCCGCGCCCTCGTCGTCGACCAGCACCGCCGCTGGGACACCTCGCTGGACGCCGGGACGGTCTTCGCCCGCAAGCTCACCAGCCGGGGGCTGAAGGTCCGCAGCGTCACCCACACGGTCCGCCCGGCCGCCGCGACGGTGCTGGCGGCCAGCGCGGGCGCCACCCTCGGCGCCCAGATCGCCGGCATGCTGCAGACCAGCGACAACGACGTGGCCGAAGGGCTGCACCGGCTGGTGGCCCTGCAGACGGGCTACCCGGCCACCTGGGAAGGCGCGCGGGCCGCCCAGGCCGCCGGGCTCGCGCGGCTCGGCATCCCGCTGACGACACCGATGTACGACGGCAGCGGGCTCTCCCGTCGGGACCGGCTGGCTCCCTCGGTCCTGGTCGCGGCGCTCGGGAAGGTGTTCGACAACCAGCACCCGAACCTGGTCGGCCTCCAGCACGGCGCGTTCGCGGTGGCCGGGGTCAGCGGGACCCTCGGGCCGCGCTACCTGCGCTACGTGACCAACCCGACCCGGTGCGCCGCGGGGCTGATCGAGGCCAAGACCGGATCGCTGTCCGGGGTGATCTCGCTCAGCGGCTTCGCCCGGGGCGCCGACGGCAACGTCAAGCTGTTCTCCTTCCTGCTCAACAAGGTGCCCTCGACGCTGACGACCCGGCGGGCCGTCGACCGGCTCGCCGCGACCATCACCGGCTGCTGGTAGGGCTGTCGGGGCTGGTCAGCGCTGGTAGCGCAGGTGGTGCGATGCCCCGATCGGCGGATTAGGATGGCGCCGAACCAGGTGAAGCGGTCCAGACCGGCGGCCGCGACATCACTCCCTGCCTGCTCCATGAAGGATGCCGATCATGGAACTCGACCTGTCGACGCGCGGCTACGGCGACCACGCCGTGGTGTCGGTGGGCGGTGAGGTCGACCTCGAGACCGCCACCCGGCTCGGCGACGCGGCCCTCGAAGCCCTGCGCGACCTGTCCTCCCACCTCGTCCTGGACCTGTCCGGTGTCAGCTTCATGGACTCCACCGGGCTCAAGGTCCTGCTGTCGCTCCAGCGCAGCGCGGCCCTGGCCGGCGGGTCCCTCACGGTGGCCGGCGCCACCCGCCCGGTGCGCCGGATCCTGACGCTGACCGGGCTGGACCAGACCCTGCAGCTGGTCGACTCGGTCGACGCGGTCGACGCCGTCGACCGGGGCGCCGTCCCGGCCGACCGGCTGCGTGCTGCGGCCGCCGGGTCCGCGCCGATGACCGAGGTCAGCGGCGGCGCAAAGCCCACGACCTGATCAGGTCGATCCTCGCCTGCAGCTGATCGGCCGTGGCCTGGGCCGCGAGCGGTCCGCCACAGGCCGCCCGGAGCTCGGTGTGCACGGCGCCGTGCGGGATGCCCGTCCGGTGGTGCCAGGCGGCCACCAGCCCGTTGAGCTCCTTGCGCAGGGCCGGCACCGCACGGTGCAGCGCCGCCTCCGCCGCGGCGCCGGTCGCGCCGGCTGCGGCCCGCCTGGTGCGCGCTCTGCCGGGCCTGCAGCAGGGTGGTGACCTGGTCGGGCTCGAGCAGCCCCGGCAGGCCGAGGTAGTCGGCCTCCTCGTCGGAGCCGACGGCCGCCTGGGTGCCGAACTCGCCCCCGTCGAACAGCACCCGGTCGAAGGTCGCCTCGGCCTCCAGCGCCTCGAACGACAGCTCGTCGGCGCCGGGCTCGGTCTGGGCCCGGTTGGCCGCGGCCACCAGCGCGTCCTCCGGGGCGAACAGGTCGCCCTCGTCGGTCGACGGCCGCCGGTCGAGGGCGTGGTCGCGCTCGCGCTCCATCTCGGCGGCGTGCTGCAGCAGCAGCGGCACCGACGGCAGGAACACCGACGCCGTCTCGCCGCGGCGCCGGGCTCGCACGAAGCGGCCGACGGCCTGGGCGAAGAACAGCGGGGTGGCCGTGGAGGTGGCGTAGACGCCGACCGACAGCCGCGGCACGTCGACACCCTCGGACACCATCCGGACGGCCACCATCCAGCGGTCGTCGCCCGCCGCGAAGGCGTCGATGCGGCCGCTGGCGCCCGCCTCGTCGGACAGCACCACGGTCGGGGCCTCGCCGGTGATCCGACGCAGCTGGGCGGCATAGGCCCGGGCCGAGGTCTGGTCGGTCGCGATGACCAGCCCGCCGGCGTCGGGCACCCCCCGGCGTACCTCGGTGAGCCGGCGGTCGGCAGCGGCCAGCACCTGCGGGATCCAGTTGCCCTGCGGGTCCAGCGCGGTGCGCCAGGCGGCCGCGGTCAGGTCCTTGGTGAGCGGCTCCCCGAGCGCCGCCGAGACCTCGTCACCGGCCCGGGTGCGCCACCGCATCTGGCCGGAGTAGGACAGGAAGATCACCGGCCGGACGACGCCGTCGGCCAGCGCGCGGCCGTAGCCGTAGGAGTAGTCGGCGGCCGACCGGCGTACGCCGTCCCGGCCGGGCTGGTAGGAGACGAACGGGATCGCGCTGGTGTCCGAGCGGAACGGGGTGCCGGTCAGGGCCAGCCGCCGGGTCGCCGGGTCGAACGCCTCCCGCACCGCGTCGCCCCAGGACAGCGCGTCGCCGCCGTGGTGCACCTCGTCGAGCACGACGAGGGTGCGTCGTGACTCGGTACGGCGGCGGTGCAGCAGCGGGTGCGCGGCGACCTGTGCGTAGGTCACCGCGACACCGGTGAAGTCTCCCCCGACGGCGCCCTGGGCGTTGCTGAACCGCGGGTCCAGACCGATCCCGACCCGGCCGGCCGCGTCGGCCCACTGGTGCTTGAGGTGCTCGGTGGGGGCGACGACGGTGACGGCGTCGACCAGCCGCTTCTCCAGCAGGGCGCTGGCCACCCGGAGCGCGAACGTCGTCTTGCCGGCGCCCGGGGTGGCCACCGCGAGGAAGTCCCGGGCGGCGAGGCCGGCGCGGCTCAGGTAGGCGTCGAGAGCCTCCTGCTGCCAGGCCCGGAGGGCCTCGGCGGTGCCCCAGGGTGCGCGGAGCGGGAAGGCGGGCGAGAGGTGGGAGGCGGCGGTGGTACTCATCGGTCCGCCGAGGCTAACCGGGACCTCCGGGCGACATGCCGACGCCGGGGGCGTTGCCGGCGAACTCGCCTCGCCGTGCTAGTGCGTGTCGGCCGGGCGGACCCGGCGGGCGGCCACCGCGCCGAGGACGCAGACGGCGGCCGTGACCGCGTCGATCACCAGGAACGGCGTCGCACCCGGCGGCGTCCCGGCGGACAGGGCGGCGAAGACCGCGCCGGCAGCGCCGATCATCACGATCGAGCCGAGGGCGTCGCTCACCTGCAGCGCCGAGGAGCTGGCGCCCTGCTCGGCCTCCGGCGACAGCTCCAGCACCAGGACGCTGAGCGAGGTCAGGCCCAGCCCCATGCCGAGCCCGGCCACCGCCCAGCCGAGCGCCGCCGTCCCGGCCGGGACCGCCGGGCTGGTGGCGAGCGCAGTGAGCCCGATGCCGGCCAGGACGAGGAGGAACCCGACGGTGAGCAGCACCCAGCGGGGGGTCCGCAGCCCGGGCCGGCCCTGCAGCCAGGCGCCGAGCGTCCAGGTGAGCGCGGCGCCGGTGAGCGACGCTCCGGCGAGGGTGGTGGCCAGCGACCGCTGCTCGATGAGCATCAGCGGCAGGAAGGCCTCGGCGCCGAAGAACGCGCCCGCCATCGCGCCGCGCAGGACGACGACGGTGGGCAGCCCCCGGCCCAGCCGGAAGGCACCGGCGGGCAGCAGCCGCGGCACACCGACCGCGAGCAGCACGAGCGCAGCTCCGACCGCGAGGGTGCCGGGCACGACCTGCTCGGCGAGCAGCTGGCCGCCCAGCTGCAGGAGGCCGGCTCCGACGGCGGTCAGCGCGGCAGCCGGCAGCCGGCTCGGCCGCGGCGGCCTCGGCTCCCCCGGTGTCTCGGCCGGACCGTCCAGACCGCGCAGGTGCGGTCCCACCAGCAGCGCGGCACCCGCCAGCAGCGGCAGCACCCCGAGGAAGACCCAGCGCCAGGACAGCTCGTCGGCCAGGAACCCCGCCACCGGCGGGCCGACCAGCGAGGGCAGCACCCAGCCGCTGGCCATCACCGAGAACACCCTCGGCCGCAGCCGTTCGGGGAAGGCGCGGGCGACCACGACGTACAGGGCGACGACGTTGAGACCGGCCCCGAACCCCTGGACGGCCCGGCCCGCGACGAGCATCCACATCGAGGTCGCCAGGCCGGCCATCAGCAGGCCCACGGCGAACGAGACGGCCGCGACGACGAACGGCCGCACCGGCCCTCTGCGGTCGGACAGCTCGCCCGCGACGACCATGCCGAGCAGGCTGGTGGTGAGGAACACCGAGAACGCCAGGCCGTAGCCGCGCAGGCCGTGCAGCTCGCGCGCCGCGACGGGCATCGCGGTGGCCACCGCGATGGCCTCGAAGGCGACCGCGACGACGACCCCCACGACGCCGATCACGAGGGACCGGTACGCCGGGGAGAACAGGCGCAGGTCCGCTTCGTCGGTGGTCGGTGGGTCGGTGTTCAAGAGAGTCACGATCCAGAGCATGCAAGGTGAACCGGACTTGAGGTCAAGCCGCTGCGTTGTCCGGCCGCACCGTGGAGGGCTACAACTGGGGAATGACGAGCCTCTCCGAAGCCAGCCTGCCGTCCCGGGTCGCCGCGCCGGACGAGGCGGTCGGTCTCGACGAGCTCGGCCTGGCGGCGCGCAACCACGGCATGCCGCTGGAGCTGCTGCGCCACGACGTCACCCCGCTCGGCGCGCACTACCTGCTGACCCACTACGACATCCCGTACGTCGACCGGCCCGGCTTCCGGCTGGAGGTCGGCGGCGCGGTGGAGCGGGCCGTCTCGCTCGACCTGGCCGCGCTGCAAGCCCGCGAGACGGTCACCCTGCCGGTGACCATGGAGTGCGCCGGCAACGGGCGGGCCCGCTTCAGCCCGCGTCCGGTCAGCCAGCCGTGGCTGCACGAGGCGGTCGGCACGATGTCCTGGACGGGCACACCGCTGGCGCCGCTGCTGGCCGAGGCCGGGCCGGCTGCGGACGCCGTCGACGTGGTCTTCACCGGTGCCGACCACGGTGTCGAGCGTGGCGTGGAGCAGGACTACGCGCGGTCCTTGTCGCTGGCCGAGGCACTGGAGGGCGACGCCCTGCTGGTGTGGGCCTGCAACGGCGCGGACCTGCCGCCCCAGCACGGTGCGCCGCTGCGGCTGGTGGTGCCCGGGTGGTACGGGATGGCCTCGGTGAAGTGGCTCACCAAGGTCGAGGTGGCGACGTCGTCGTTCGACGGGTACCAGATGCAGGCCTACCGGCTGCGCCAGTCGCCCGGCGAGCCCGGCGAGGCGCTCACCCGGATCGAGCCGCGGGCCCTCGTGCTGCCCCCCGGCTTCCCCGACTTCATGTCCCGCACCCGGGTGCTGCCGGTCGGAGCGCACACCCTCGAGGGGCGGGCCTGGTCGGGCCACGGGCCGGTCACCGAGGTCCAGGTGACCGTCGACGGCGGCGCGACGTGGCAGGCGGCGTCGCTGGACCCGCCGGTCGGGCCACGGGCCTGGCGACGATGGACGGCTCCCTGGGACGTCCGGCACCCGGGTCGCTACGTCGTCAGCGCCCGCGCGACCGACGCGACCGGGCGCGCCCAGCCGACGGACCTCGCCGAGCAGCCGTGGAACCGCGGCGGCTTCGCCAACAGCGGGCTGCAGCGGGTGGACGTCGTCGTCCCGGCCTGAGTCGATCGGGCCGGCTACGCCTCGCGGCTATCCCTCGCCGCCGGAGTCGTCGCCGCCGGCCGGCATCGACGCGAAGATCTCCTTGCAGGCGGGGCAGACCGGGAACCGGTTCGGGTCCCGGCCGGGGATCCACTTCTTCCCGCACAGGGCGGTGACCTTCTCGCCGGACAGCGCCGACTCGAGGATCTTCTCCTTCTTGACGTAGTGCGCGAAGCGCTCGTGGTCACCATCGCCGTGCGACGTGCGCGGGACGGCCTCGATGTCCATCTCGAGGACGGTGCCGCCACCGGGTTCGTCGAGGCCGGGCTGCTGGGGGCCGGAGGAGCTCATGCCGTCGAGTCTAACGACCGCAGGAGCAGGGCTCGCCTCGGCTCAGTTCAGCGACGGGTCGTCGAGGTAGGTCGACACCATCGCGAGGTCACCGCCCTGCCGGCGCAGCACGGTGCGCCACAGCGCCTCCGGCTGCTCGGTGAACGCGTCCCCCGGGTCGTCCGGGGCGGAGCCGCCGAACCGGGCGTCCACGACGTACCAGGCGCCCTCGGCGAGCTCGTCCTCCAGCTGGCCGGCCCCCCAGCCGGCGTACCCCGCGAAGATCCGCAGCCGGCTCACCTCGGCCGCCAGCACCTCCGGGGGGACGTCGAGGTCCACCAGCCCGAGCCGGCCCACCACCCGCCGCCAGCCCAGCGGCTCCTCGTCGTCGTCGTCCCCGGGCACCAGGGCGAGACCGAGCGCGGAGTCCAGCGCCACCGGGCCGCCCTGGAAGAGCACCCCCGGCTCGGTCGCCAACGGCTGCCAGACCGGCAGCACCTCGGCCACGTCCAGCGGGGTCGGCCGGTTGATGACCACGCCGAGGGCGCCGTCCTCGTCGTGGTCCAGGATCAGGACCACCGAGCGCTCGAAGTTCGAGTCACCCAGCGCGGGGGTCGCCACCAGCAGGCGCCCGGTCAACATCTCGTCCTGCTCCGGAACGGTCACCCGCCCATGATGCTCGCGCCAGGAGGGTCCCCGCGAGTACGCCGGCGAGGTCGGCGGCCACGTCACGCCAGTCACCGCTGCGCCGGGGCAGCAGCAGAGCCTGCACGACCTCGCTGAGCACGGCGTGCGCGCCGAGCACCGGCAGCCACCAGCGGGCCGGCAGCCCGGCGCGCAGGCCGGCCCAGGCCAGCGACGCGAAGGTCGCGAGGTGCACGACCTTGTCCAGCCCGGGCACGTCCGTCGGGCCGGCCGGACGCGGCCAGTAGAGGATCACCAGGTTGACCGCTACGGCCACCGCGAGGACGAGCCGCCAGCCGGTGCGGGAGGTGGGCCGGTTCACGCCGGCGCGGGCTCCCCCATCGGCGCCGCCGAGGCTGCCGCTGTCGCGCACCGCCTTGCTGACGGCGGCCGCCACCGTGCTGGCCACGTCCGGGTGGAACACGCTCGGCACGATGTACGCCGCGTTCAGCTGCTCCGGCGTCACCACGTCGGCCAGCGCCCGCGCGGCTGCGAGCAGCATGTCGATGGTGATCGAGTGGCTGGCGGCGTCCAGCAGCCCGCGGAAGACCCCGGGAAAGACGAGGACGTTGTTGATCTGGTTCGGCAGGTCGCTGCGCCCGCTCGCGACGACGGCGGCGAACTCCGACGCCGCGGCCGGGTCGACCTCGGGGACGGGGTTGGCGAGGGCGAAGACGATGCTGCCCTCGGCCATCGTGGCGACGTCCTCGACGGAGAGGATGTTCGGGGCGGACACCCCGATGAACACGTCGGCACCGGGCAGGACGTCGCGCAACGCCCCCGAGAGCCCGTCCGCGTTGGTGCGCTCGGCCACCGACACGAGCTCGGCTGCCAGGTCCTCGCGACCGGCATGGATGATGCCGTCCTTGTCGCCGACCACGACGTCTCGCGCACCGGCCGCCAGCAGCACGGCCAGGATCGCCATGCCGGCGGCCCCGGCCCCGGACAGGACGATGCGCACGTCCGGCAGCGACTTGCCGACGACCTTGAGCGCATTGATGAGAGCGGCGAGGACGACGATCGCGGTGCCGTGCTGGTCGTCGTGGAAGACCGGGATGTCGAGGCTGGCGCGCAGCCGCCGCTCGACCTCGAAGCAGCGCGGTGCCGAGATGTCCTCGAGGTTGATCCCCGCGAAGACCGGGGCGATCATCTCGACCGCCCGCACGATCTCGTCGACGTCCTGGGTGTCGAGGCAGATCGGGAAGGCGTCGATGCCGCCGAACCGCTTGAACAGCGCGGCCTTGCCCTCCATCACCGGCAGCGCGGCGATCGCCCCCAGGTTGCCCAGCCCGAGCACCGCCGAGCCGTCGGTCACCACCGCGACCGTGTTCCGCTTGATGGTGAGCCGTCGGGCGTCGCTCGGGTTCTCGGCGAGGGCGAGGCACACCCGGGCGACCCCGGGCGTGTAGATCATCGAGAGGTCGTCGCGGTTGCGGATCGGCACCTTGGGCTGCACCTCGATCTTCCCGCCGAGGTGCATGAGGAAGGTGCGGTCGGAGACCTTCCCGATGGTGACGCCCTCGACGCCGGCCAGGGCCTCGGTCAGCCGCTGCGCGTGCTCGGTGTCGCTGGCGGCGCAGGTGACGTCGATGCGCAACCGCTCGTGCTCGGACGCCGTGACGTCCAGGGCGGTCACGATGCCGCCCGCCTGTTCGACGGCATGGGTGAGCTGGCTGACGGCGTTGCCCCGGGCCGGGACGTCGAGCCGGACGGTGATGGAGTAGGAGATGCTCGGCGCGGTCGGCATGGCGGCGATCGTCTCAGATGTCCTCGAGAGCGGTTCGACCTCCCTCGGTCGACGGACCCGGCCGGTCAGCGCCGCGGGAGGCGCACCACCGTGACGAAGAAGTCGTCGATCTGCCGGACCACCTCGATGAAGCGCTCGAAGTCCACCGGCTTGGTGACGTAGGCGTTCGCGTGCAGCGAGTAGCTGCGCAGCACGTCGTCCTCGTTCTCCGACGTCGTCAGCACCACGACCGGGATGCTCGCCAGCTCGGGGTCGGACTTGATGGCCTCCAGGACCTCGCGGCCGTCCATCCGCGGCAGGTTGAGGTCGAGCAGGACGAGGTCCGGGCGCGGCCGCTCGGCGTACTCGCCCTCCTGCCGGAGGAACGACATCGCGTCCGCGCCGTCGTTGACCACGTGCAGCTGGTTGCGCAGCTTGTAGTCCTGGAACGCCTCCCGCGTCATCACGACATCGCCGGGGTCGTCCTCGACCAGCAGGATCTCGACCTGGCGCTCGTTGTCCGACGGCTGCGTCATCGCTGACTCGTCTCCTTGTCTCGCTGGTGGGTGGTGCCGGTCGCCAGCACTGTGCCGTAGGCCCGTTCTGCCGGCTGCCGCTCGGGGAGCGTCCAACGGAAGACCGCACCCGAGGCGTCCCGCGGCTCGGTGTCCAGCCACAGTCGGCCGCCGTGATGCTCCACGATCTTCTTGCACATGGCCAGCCCGATCCCGGTCCCGCCGTACGCGTCCCGACCGTGCAGCCGCTGGAAGATCACGAAGATCTTGTCCCGGTACTGCTCCTCGATGCCGATCCCGTTGTCGGTGCAGCTGAACTCCCACAGCTCGGGGTCCTCCTCCGAGCGGGCGGCCGACAGGTGCACCCGGGGCGGCTGCTCGCCGCGGAACTTCACCCCGTTGCCGACCAGGTTCTGGAACAGCTGGACCAGCAGGCTCGCGTCGCCCTCGACGGTCGGGAGCGGGTCGTGGGTCACGACAGCGCCGGCGTCGGCGAGCAGCACCTCGAGCTGGCGCTCGGCCTGGGACAGCACGTCCTCGAGGTCGACCTGGGCGAAGCCGCTGCCGGCCCGGCCCACCCGCGAGAAGGCGAGCAGGTCGTTGATGAGCTGCTGCATCCGCTTGGCTCCGTCGACGGCGAACTCGATGTACTGCTCGCCACGCTCGTCCAGCTGGCCCTTGTAGCGGCGTTCGATGAGCTGGCAGAAGCTGGCGACCTTCCGCAACGGCTCCTGCAGGTCGTGCGAGGCGACGTAGGCGAACTGCTCGAGCTCGGTGTTGGACCGGCGCAGGTCCTCGGCCTGCTCCTCGACGACCTGCCGGGCCTCGAGGGCCTCCAGGCGGGAGGCTTCGGCGAGGGCGTACTCGTGCAGGATCCGGGACCGCATCCGGTCGATCTGGGCGGCCAGCACCTCGATCTCCTCCGGAGCGTCGCTCACGACGACCTGGCGGTTCAGGTCGCCGCCCTCGACCCGCTCGACCTCGGCGCCGAGACGTTCCAGCGGCCGGGTGACCCAGCGGCGCAGCGCCACCCAGGTGAGCCACGCGGACACCATCAGGAGCAGCAGCCCGGCGCCGAGGGTCGCGAACAGCAGGTTGACGTCGCGGTTCAGCTCGCGCACGCCCGCCTTCCGCTTCGTGACGATCTCGGTGCGGAAGCCCTTGATCGCGGCCCGCACCTCGTCGAAGCGTGCCTTGCCGGCCTCCAGGTCCTGGACCCTCAGCTTCTCCCCGCCGCGGACCCGCACGATGCCCGGGGTGGTGACCTCGGCGTGCCAGGCGTCGACCGCGCGGCGGACCTGGAGCCGGCCGGCCCGCAGGCTCGGGTAGTCGTTCTCGGCTCGCGCGAGCCGAGGCTCGACCCGGTCGGCCAGGCGCACCCCGTCGTTGAACGGCTGCAGGAACTCCGGACGGGTCGTCAGCGCGTACCCGCGGTAGCCCGTCTCCTGGTCGAGCAGCGCCTGGTTGAGGTCGGAGGCCGCGGCGTAGGTGGCGAACAGCCGGTCGACGACGGTCGACTGCGCGTCGTACAGCCGGAACGAGAGCGCGACGGCGCTGACGACGAGCAGGACGATGACGACGGCGAGCGCGACGAATGTCAGCGCCAGCCGGCGCTGCAGGGTGTTCGGCCTCACCCGCGGCCGGACCAGGACAGCAGGACGACGGCGACGTCGTCGGTGAGCTCACCGCCGTTGAGCTCCTGGACCTCGGCCAGCAGCGCGTCCAGCAGCGCCTCCGCCGCGAGCCCGCGAGCGCGCAGCTCGTCGATGAGCTCGTAGAGTGCCGTCTCGCCGAGGCGCTGACCCGGCTGCCGGTGGTCGAAGCCCTCGACGAGCCCGTCGGTGAAGAGCAGCAGCGTGGCGTCCCGCCCCACCTCGCGCTCGGTCGGCTCCCAGACCCCGCCGTCCAGGATCCCGAGGGCCATCCCGGCGCCGGAGTCGTCCACCGGCGCGGCCTGCGGGCCCTCGAGGACCACCGGCATCGGGTGGCCGGCCCGCCACAGCCGCAGCACGCCGGCTTCCGGGTCCAGCCGCACCATGGCGACCGTCGCGAAGACCTCGTCGCTGGACCGTTCGCTCACCAGGACGTCGTGCATGGCCCCGAAGATGGTGTCCGGTGCAGCCCCGGCGAGGACGAGTGTGCGCCAGGCGATGCGCAGGCAGACGCCGAGCGCTGCCTCGTCCGGGCCGTGGCCGGCCACGTCGCCGACCAGGGCGAAGATCGCGCCGTCCTGGCACTCGACCACGTCGTAGAAGTCGCCGCCGAGCAGCGACTGGTGCCGCCCGGGGCGGTAGCGCGGCACCACGTCCAGCCAGTCGCTCGACACCAGCGGCTCGGGCAGCAGGCCGCGCTCGAGCCGGGCGTTCTCCGCGGCCCGGGCCTCCGAGGCGTAGAGCCGCCGCACCGACTCGTCGGCACGCTTGCGCTCGACGGCGTACCGGATGGCGCGGGTGAGCAGCTGCCCGTCGATGCTGCCCTTGACCAGGTAGTCCTGGGCTCCGACGGCGACCGCCTGGGTGCCCCGGTGCTCGTCAGCGAGGCCGGTGAGCACGAGGACGGCGATGTTGGGCGAGATCTCGAGCAGCGCGCGCAAGCCGTCCAGCCCGGTGGCATCCGGCAGCCCGAGGTCCAGCAGGACGCAGTCGACCGTGTCGGGCAGCGCGTTGACCGCCTCGGCCAGCGTGCGCACCCGGGTGAGCTCGATGTCGGAGCCGGCGTCGAGCAGCAGCTCGCGGACGAGGAAGGCGTCACCCTCGTCGTCCTCGACGAGCAGCACCCGCATGGTGAGCGACGCACGGCGGCCGGCGACGACGTCGTCAGCTACGCCCGCCAGCTCCCCCGTGCTCAGCTGGGGTCCCCGGGCCACGACGTGGGGCACCCACCGCCGACCTGCGTGACGATCTCCCCGAGGTACCACCGTCGGAACGCGACGACGTCGTCGTCCGGCTCGAGGGCGAGCACCCGGCCGTCCCGGCTGTACTGGTCGGCGGCGTCGAGCAGCGCGTCGAGCCGGCGCCCGATGTCGACCACCGACGGTGGCACGTGCAGGACGAAGTCGCGCTGCGACTCGCCTCGCGCGATGGCCGCCGAGCGCTCCGCCTCGATCTCGATGTTGCGGGCCCGGCGGTCCTCGAGCGCGGACACCAGGTCCGAGACGAGGGCCGGAACCGAGTCAGGCGCGACCGAGCCCGTTGCGGTCTCCAGGGCGAACTCGCGCACCACCTCGGCGTAGTGGTCGCTGGCCCGCGCCCCGATCTGCAGCGGGTAGCGGAGCAGGCGTACGTCGACGAGCGGCTCTGTCGCGTCGTCGTGGCGGACCGGCGCGTCCATCACCGCTCGACACCGCCCTCACCCATCTCGGCGAAGGACTCCCACGCCTTCTCGGTCGGCCTGCCGACCTCGAACCAGACCACCTTGCCGTGGCCCGACGTCGCCGGCTCGGTGCCCCAGTCGCGAGCCAGCCGGTCCAGCATCCGCAACCCGCGGCCGGTGGCCGACTCGACGGGGAAGCTGTGCAGCCGCGGCGGCATCGGCGAGGAGTCGGCGACCTCGACGCGGGCGTGGTCGCCCCCGTCCCGCACCGAGAGGAGGACGTCGCTGCGGGCGTGCAGGACGGCGTTGGTCACGAGCTCCGACACGAGCAGGACGACGGTGTCGACGTCGCACCTGCTGGCACCCAGCTGCTCCCGGGTGAACCGGCGGGCGACGGGCACGCTGTCCGTGCTCGGCGGCAGCCTGAGGTCGGTCACGCGTCCCTCGAGCCGAGCGTCAGCGCCGCGCGCCACAGGGTCTCGGGACTCACGGCCGACAGGCTATCTCGTCCCGCGCCGCGGCAGCCGGGATCGGCTAACGGGTGCGGCCCTCGTCCCGCGCCCTCTTGGCCTGCTCGATCCGGGCCCGCCGCTCGTCGCGGTCGAGCTGGAGCGCCTCCTCCGGCGTCGGGGCCGAGCCGCCGAGCCGGGCGGGCTGCCACCAGGTGTCGTCCGGGCCGGACGGGGAGTCGGGGTAGGTCTCCTGGGCCTGGTGCAGCAGGGTGCTCATCCGGTCACGCAGCGTCTCGGTGACCGCGATCGGGTCGTCGGACTCGGCGACCGCCATGGGCTCCCCGGTCCAGACCGAGATCGCCACCTTGGTGCGGCCGAGGCGCTTGGGGCGGCCCTTGGTCCAGACCCGCTGGGAGCCCCAGATGACCGTCGGGAGCACCGGCACCGCCGGCCTCGGCGGCCATCCGCACCGCACCGGCCTTGAAGTCCTTGAGCTCGAAGGACCGGCTGATCGTCGCCTCCGGGAACACACCCACGATCTCCCCGGCGCGCAGGGCGTCGACGGCCGACCGGTACGACCCGGCGCCGGCCTCGCGGTCGACCGGGATGTGGTGCATGCCGCGCATCAACGGACCGCTCAGCCGGTGGTGGAAGACCTCTTCCTTGGCCATGAAGCGCACCAGCCGGCGAGCCGGGTGGGCGGCGTACCCGGCGTAGGTGAAGTCGAGGTAGCCGACGTGGTTGATCGCCATCACCGCACCCCCGCGGCGCGGCACGTTCTCGTCGCCGCGCAGGTCGAAGCGCAGGCCCTGCGCCGCGAACACCACGCGGGCAAGGCCGATGACAGGGGGGTACACGAGCTCGGCCACGGTGGGAACCTATCCCCTGCCCGCGTCCGGGCTCAGCGGTGCACCTCGAGGGCGTCCAGCAGCAGGTCGACGGCATCCTCGACCTCGCCGGCGCCGTCGACGGTGACGTCGGGGTGCTCCGGCGGCTCGTAGCCCTGGCCCACGCCGGTCATGTTCGGCAGCGTCCCGGCCTTGGCCTTCGCGTAGAGGCCCTTCGGGTCGCGCTCGATGACCACGTCGGTCGGGGTGTCGACCCACACCTCGAGGAAGTCGCCGTCGGCGAAGAGCGCCTTCGCGGCCCGCCGGTCGCCGCGGAACGGCGACACCAGGGAGACGATCACGATCAGCCCCGCGTCGGCCATCAGCTTGGCGGTCTCGGCCACTCGTCGGACGTTCTCGGCCCGGTCCTCCGGCGTGAAGCCGAGGTCCTTGTTCAGGCCGGTGCGGACGCCGTCGCCGTCCAGCACGTAGGTGTGCAGCCCGAGCCCGTGCAGCGTGCGCTCGAGCGCGTCGGCGATGGTCGACTTGCCGGCGCCGGGCATGCCGGTCAGCCAGAGCACTCGCGGCGTCTGGTTCTTCAGCGTCGCGCGTGCCTCGCGGTCGACGGTGAACGCGTGCGGGACCACGTTGTGCGCCCGGCGCAGCGCGTGCCGCACCAGCCCGGCGGCCACCGTGTCGCGGCTCACCCGCTCGACCAGCAGGAAGCCGCCGGTGTCGCGGCTGAGCAGGTAGGGGTCGAGCGGCACGGGGGTGTCGGTGGCGATCTCGACGTGCCCGATGTCGTTCATCTTCAGGGTGCGGGCGGCCATCTCCTCGCCGGAGACGACGTCGCGCCGGTTGCGGATCGCGGTGACGACGGCCGGCACGGCGAGCGAGCCGGCGAGCAGCAGGTAGGACCGGCCGTGGCGCAGCTCCTCCTCGCCCGTCCAGACCAGGTCGGCCGCGAAGGCGGTGGCCGGTCGGGGGAACTGGTCGTCGGGCAGACCCTCGCCGGGGGCCACGATCAGGTCGCCCCGGGTCACGTCGGTCTCGGTCTCGAGGGTCAGCACGACGGCATCGTCGGCCGATGCCTCGCTGACGTCCTCGCCGCCGACGAGCACCCGCTCGACCGTCGTGGTCGCCCCCTTCGCGTTGACCACGACCTTGTCGCCGGGACGTACCGACCCCGCGACCACGGTGCCGGCGTACCCCCGGAAGGTGTCTGCCCGGACGATGTACTGCACCGGGAACCGGAACGGCACCGCCGCGTGGTCCTCCGACCGGGCCGGGATCCACGACATCAGCGCCTCGAGGACCGTCGGCCCGTGGTACCAGGGCATCTCGGTGGACCGGTCGATGACGTTGTCGCCGGTCAGCGCGCTCACCGGCACCACGACGACGTTCTCGAGGTCGAACCGGGCGGCCGCCGAGCGGATGCTGCCGGCGAACTCCTCGAACGCCACGTGCTGGAAGCCGACCGCGTCCATCTTGTTGATGGCCACGATGACGGTGCGGACGCCCATCAGGGCACAGACCGTGAGGTGCCGGTGGGTCTGCGGCCGGATGCCGCGGGCCGCGTCGACCAGCAGGATCGCGATGTCCGCGGTGGACGCCGCGACCGCCATGTTCCGGGTGTACTGCTCGTGGCCCGGGGCGTCGGCGATGATCGCCCGCCGGCCGGACGGCAGGTACAGGTGCCGGTAGGCCACGTCGATGGTGATGCCCTGCTCGTGCTCGGCCTCCAGGCCGTCGGTGAGCATCGAGAAGTCGATCTCGCCCTTGGGGATCGTCGAGCCGCTGCGGCGGGTGTCCCGCGCGTAGTCGAGGATGTCGTCCGGGACGCTGTCGGTCTCGGCGAGCAGCCGGCCGATCAGCGTCGACTTGCCGTCGTCGACCGAGCCGCAGGCCACGACGCGGACGATCGGGTGCTCGACGAGCGCCTGCTCGTCCGACGTCGGTGCTGTCAGCGCGCCATGGTGCTGTCCGTGGTCGTCATCGTCAGAAGTACCCCTCGGTCTTCTTGCTCTCCATCGAGCCGCCGCCCTCACCGTCGATGAGCCGGCCGGACCGCTCCGAGCGCCGGTCGACGAGCATCTCGGCCAGCAGGTCGTCCATCGTGTCGGCCGTCGACTCGACGGCCGCGGTCAGCGGGTAGCAGCCCAGGGTCCGGAACCGGACCATGCGCATCTCCGGAGTCTCCCCGTCGCGCAGCGGGTAGCGGTCGTCGTCCACCATGATCAGCTGGCCGTCGCGGTCGACGACCGGGCGCTCCTTGGCGAAGTACAGCGGGACGACGGGGATCTGCTCGCGCTGCACGTAGCGCCAGACGTCGAGCTCGGTCCAGTTCGACATCGGGAAGACCCGCATCGTCTGCCCCTCGGCGAGCTGGGTGTTGGCCGTGCGCCAGAACTCCGGGCGCTGCTTGCGCGGCTCCCAGCGGTGGCCCGGCTCGCGCAGCGAGAAGACCCGCTCCTTGGCCCGGGAGCGCTCCTCGTCGCGGCGCGCCCCGCCGAATGCGGCGTCGTAGCCGCCCGCGTCGAGCGCCTGGCGCAGCGCGACCGTCTTCATGATCCGGGTGTACTCGTGGGTGCCGTGGGTGAAGGGGGTGACTCCCTCGGCGACGCCCTCCGGGTTGGTGTGCACCTTGAGGTCGAGACCCAGCTCGCGCGCCGTACGGTCCCGGAACTCGATCATCTCCTGGAACTTCCAGGTGGTGTCGATGTGCAGCACCGGGAACGGCACCTTGCCCGGGGCGAAGGCCTTGACCGCCAGGTGCAGCAGGACCGAGGAGTCCTTGCCGATGCTGTAGAGCATCACCGGGCGGCGGAACGCCCCTGCTGCCTCGCGGAAGATGTGGATGGCCTCGGCCTCGAGCGCGTCCAGGACCGCGTCGGGGGCGACCAGCGCCTCGGCTGACGACATGCAGGGGACCTCTCGAGCTCGGGACGTCCGCCCGTGGTGCGGGGCGGGACCGCCATTCTGCCCGCCGCGGGCCGGGGTACCCAATCCGGCGCCGGACCGCGCCCGATCGGGTGCCGGAAGCGGCCGGGGCCGCTCCCGCTGTTCGCTCTCGGCCGAGGAATGTTCACCGAAATCTGCTGGATCGGGAATGTCCGGCGCGACTAGCGTCTTGGCCACTGCAGTACGAAACCGTTTCGTTTCGAACGTGTGAACGACTCAGGAGGGCTCATGGTCCCGCTCGGCCGTGACGCAGCCATCTGCGACGCGACACTGGCGCTGCTGCTCGAGGTCGGCTACGACCGGATGAGCATGGACGCCGTGGCGGCCCGGGCGCACGCCAGCAAGGCGACCATCTACCGCCGCTGGCCGGGCAAGCAGGAGCTGGTGCTGGACGCCGTGCGCTCCCGCGGGCCGGGCATGGTCGTTCCGGACGACACCGGTTCGCTGCACGGGGACCTGGTCGCCACCTACCGCTCGGCGCTCGAGGGCGTCGGCGCCGAGGACGCCGAGCTGGTGGCCGGGGTGCTGAGAGCGATGCGCAGCACGCCCGAGCTGGCCGACTGCGTCCGGACCCAGGTCCTCGAGAGCAAGTGCCAGGTCAGCCGCACCATCGTCGCCCGCGCCGTCGAACGCGGGGAGCTGCCCGCAGAGACCGATCCCATGCTCCTGCACGAGGTGGCGAGCGCTCTCTGGTTCCACCGCATCCTCGTTGTCGGTGGCCCGGTGGACGATGACTTCATCGCCCACGTCGTCGACGACGTCCTCATCCCGTTGCTGGACCGAAGCAGTCGGTCCGCCGTTCTCCAGGAGACACCGTGACAGAACCGACCCGACCCCCCGGTGGAGCCTCGGACGTGGCCGAGTCCGCGACCCTCGAGGCCGACCCACGTCGGTGGTGGGCGCTGGCCGTGCTCGCCGCCGCCCAGCTGATGATCGTCCTCGACGCCTCGATCGTGAACATCGCGCTGCCCTCGGCGCAGAAGGACCTCGGCATCAGCAACGCCGACCGGCAGTGGGTCGTCACGGCCTACACGCTGGCCTTCGGCGGCCTGCTGCTGCTCGGCGGCCGGATCGCCGACTACACCGGCCGCAAGCGCACCTTCATCATCGGCCTGCTCGGCTTCGCCGGCGCGTCGGCGCTCGGCGGCATCGCGCCGAACCAGGAGCTGCTGTTCGCCGCCCGCGCCCTGCAGGGCGGCTTCGCCGCGCTGATGGCTCCGGCGGCGCTGTCCATCGTGACCGTGACCTTCACCGAGCCCGAAGGAGCGCGCCAAGGCGTTCGGCGTGTTCGGTGCGCTGGCCGGTGGCGGCGCGGCGATCGGCCTGATCGTCGGCGGCATCCTCACGGAGTACGCCTCGTGGCGCTGGTGCCTGCGGCGTCAACGTGCCGGTCGCCCTGATCGTCGCGGCCGGCCGCGATCCCGCTCGTGCACGAGAGCAAGGCGCACGGCGACACCCGCTACGACATCCCCGGCGTGCTGCTCGCCACGTCCGGCCTGGTGCTCGCTGGTCTACGGCTTCACCGAGGCCGCCCGGGCCGCGCACCCGGAGAACCCGCACGACACCTCGGTGCAGGGCTGGACGCGACCTCCACGCTCACCTTCCTGGTCCTGGCCGTCGTGCTGCTCGTCGCCTTCGTGTGGTGGGAGACGCCGGGCCAAGAACCCGATGCTGCCGCTGCGCGTGGTGCTCGACCGCAACCGCGGCGGGTCCTACCTGATCTTCCTGCTGGTGGGTGCCGGGCTGTTCGCGATGTTCCTGTTCCTCACCTTCTACTTCCAGGTCAACCTGGGCTACAGCCCGCTGAAGTCCGGCTTCGCCTTCCTGCCGTTCAGCATCGGCATCATCCTGACCGCCGGCGTGGTGGCCCAGCTGCTGCCCCGCCTCGGGCCGAAGCCGCTGATGGTCCCCGGCCTGGTGATGGCGGTGGTCGGCATGCTGCTGGCTCACCCAGATCGACCGCGGACACGTCGTACTGGACGCACGTGCTGCCGGCGATGATCCTGATGAGCGTCGGGCTGGCCGGGCGTGTTCATCCCGGCGTCCAGCACGGCCCTGATCGGCGTCGGTCACCACGACGCCGGCGTCGCCAGTGCGGTGCTCAACACCTCGCAGCAGATCGGCGGGTCGCTCGGCACGGCGCTGCTCAACACGCTGTTCGCGGGCGCGGTGACGGCGTACCTGGCCGACAACCCGATCACCAGCCCGGCCGACGCCAAGACGATCGCCAACAACGCCCTGATCCACGGCTACCACGTGTCGTTCTTCTGGGGAGCGGTCCTGCTCGCCTGTGCGCTGGTGGTGGCCCTCGTGTTCATCAACGCGAAGAAGGACGACGTGCCGGCGGCCGAGGAGGTCGCGTCCGCCGCAGTCTGACGGCTGAGCTGCCGGGCCGGGTCGTCGGACAGCCGACGGCCCGGCCCGGCAGGATGTCGGGGTGACCACCCGCATCGCTGTCGCCGCGCCGAGCAACGTGGGGGCCGAGGCGGCCCTGCGCATGGTCGAGGCCGGCGGCGGGGCCGTGGACGCGGCCGTGGCCGCCGCGCTGGTGACGATGGTGACCGAGCCCGGCATCGTGTCGCTCCTGGGCGGCGCCTACGTCACGGTCTGGCCGGCGGGCGCCACCGACGCGGTCACCGTCGACGGCTACGTCGCGATGCCCGGCCTCGGCCGCTCCCCCGCGGAGCCGGTGTCGGCGCACGACATCACCACCGCGTACGGCGGCGGCGTGACCATGACCGTCGGCGTCGGGACGGCCGCGGTGCCCGGTGCCCTCGCTGCCCTCGACCTGGCGCAGGAACGGTTCGGCCGGCTGCCCTGGCGCGAGGTCGTCCTCCCTGCGGAGGAGGTCGCGCGCACCGGCTTCCCGCTCGGCCCGGCCTCCGGCTACTACCTGCCCTACGTTCGGGACAGCGTCTTCGGCTGGGACCCGGAGACGGTCCGCGCTCTGCACCGGGCTGACGGCGGCTGGGTCGGCACCGGCGACCTCATGCTGCTCGACGGGCTGGCCGACACCCTCCGGCTGATCGCCGACGAGGGTGCCGCGACGTTGTACGGCGGTGCGCTGGGCGCCGCGGTGGTGGCCGACATGGTCGACCGTGGCGGGCGGGTCACGGCCGCCGACCTCACGGCGTACCGGCCGGTGGTGCGCCCCGCGCTGCCGGTCCGCAGCGGGGCCTGGGACCTGCGCACCAACCCGCCGCCCTCGATCGGCGGCCCGGTGCTCGCCGCGATGCTCACGCTGCTCGGCCGGCGCCCGACCGGGCCGTGGACCGAGGACGACGTGGCGCACCTGGTGGCCGTCCAGCGCCGGGTCCTGGACGTCCGGCGCGACCACCTGGACGTCGCCGACGACCGCGAGGCCGCGGCGCTCGCCCTGCTCCAGGAGGTCGGCTGGCTGGGCGCGGGCTCACCCAGCACCGCGCACGTCTCCGTGGTCGACGCGGCCGGCACCGCGTGCGCGATCACGACGTCGTACGGCTACGGGTCCGGAGCGACCGTGCCCGGCACCGGCCTGTGGCTGAACAACTGCCTCGGGGAGCGCGAGCTCAACCGCGGGTCCCCCCGCGACGTCGGACAGCGGCTGCCGAGCAACATGGCACCGACCGTCGGCCGCCGGGACGACGGGGCCGCGCTCGCCATCGGCAGCCCGGGCGCCGACCGGATCACCACGGCCCTGCTGCAGGTGCTCGCCTCGGTCGCCCACGGCGGGGCGTCGCTGCAGGACGCCGTCGACCGCCCGCGGCTGCACGTCAGCCATCCCGACGACGGGACGGACCCGGTGCGGGTGGAGGCCGAGGAGGACCTGCCGCTGCCCGACCTTGCCGACCTGCCGGTGCGGCGCCACCACCCGCTGGCGATGTACTTCGGCGGGGTGGGCGCGGCGCTCCGGCTGCCGTCCGGCGACCTCGAGGCTGCGGCCGACCCGCGCCGGGCCAGCGTCGCTCTCGTCTCGCGCTAGGGCCGGACGGCGGCCAGCCGGAGCCGCGCCAGCAGGTCGCCGGCGGTCGTCGGTGTCACCGGCACCCGCCACCCGCGAGAACGACGGGCTGGCGGCGAAGCGGGGCGAGGGCGGGTCCGGCTGCGGGAGCGGCAGCGGCCGGCACCGCACGTCGGCCGAGGTGCCGGCCTTGCGGGCGGGCAGCCGGCCGGTCGCGAGATAACGGAAGATCTTGTCGTCCACGCAGGAGTTGCCGCTGGGACTGATCGCGTGGTTGGTGCCGCCGGGCACCGCGATGAGCCGGGACTTCCGGAAGATCGACCGCAGGTAGAGGCTGCCGGAGTACGGCGTCGCCGCGTCCAGCGTCTCGTCGACGAGCAGGGCACGGCCCACGCCGGCGCCCGTGATCCGGGTGCGGGGGGCGGCCTTGGCCGGCCAGGACAGGCACGGCGCGTTGAACCAGGCGTTGCCCCAGGTGAGGAACGGCGCCGTGGCGTAGGTCGCCGCCTGGTCGGCGAGGAAGTTCTCGTCCTTCCAGGTGTCGTCGACGCAGGAGACCGCGTTGTAGACCGCGAACGAGTTGTCGTCGCCAGGGGTGTCCGTGCTCCGGTACTCCGCGACCACCGCGGCGCCGGCGCCCTTGTTGACGAAGTCGGCGAACACCCCGCCGAGCTCCGGCCAGACGAACTGCACGTAGCCCGCGGTCAGGAAGATGTCGTCCCACTCGTCGGGCCCGACGATGCCGCTGATCGGCGTGGCCGCGAGCTGCGTCATGACCTGCGCGTACTTCTGCGCCACTGCGTCCCGCGTGGCGCCCAGGTGGTAGGCGGCGTCGTGGCTGGCGAGCCAGTCGAAGAACAGGCCGATGTTCCGGTCGAAGGCGACGTCCTGGTCGAGGTTGGCCAGGTACCAGACCCGGCGCGGGTCGACGTTGCTGTCGAGGACCATCCGGCGCATCCGTTTCGGGAAGAGCTTGGTGTACACCTGCCCGAGATAGGTGCCGTAGGAGTAGCCGTAGTAGTTGATCCGCTGTGCCCCCAGCGCCTTGCGGATCGCGTCCATGTCGCGTGCGGAGTCGGTGGTGCGCATGTGCCGCAGCAGTCTGGGGGCGGCCGCACCGCAGGCCCTGGCGTACGCCGCGGAGCGGGCCTGCCAGGCCGCCAGCAGCTCGGGCGTGCTGGGGACGTACTCCGGCCGGTCGGGCCCGAAGTACCCGGGGTCGCAGGACAGCGCGGGCTTGCTGGACCCGACACCGCGCGGGTCGAAACCGATCCAGTCGTAGGCCCCGCCCACGTCCTTGCGCTGGAAGTCCTGGCTGATCACCCGGCCGAGCGCCGAGTACGGGAGGCCAGAGCCTCCGGGGCCGCCGGGGTTGACCAGCATGACGCCCTGGTACTTGGCTGCCGTCGCGGTGTGCAGGACGCGCGACACGGCCAGCTTGATCGTCCTGCCGCCGGGGTGCGCGTAGTCGAGGGGAACCGTGACGAACCCGCACCGTGCGCCGGCCTGGCGGAGGCCGGCGTCGCTGCAGCGGCCCCAGCTGACCGGTGCCGTGGCAGCCGTGGCCGGGCGGACAGCGGCGGTGCCGCCCGGTGCGGCGGCGACCAGGCCGGCGGCGGCCAGGCACAGCGCGGTGGCGAGAGCAGTCAGCTTCATGGTTCCCCGATCGGTCCGCGCGACCCGAGCTGGGTCGATGCTGACCCTGCCAGATCGTCGCGCGTCCTGTCGCGCTACGCCGGATCTGGTCAACCCCGGGGCACGGCGTGCACCACCTGGCGACGGGAGCGAGCACCGATGGGCCGCTCGGGCTGTACCGGTGGCAGATGGGGCCGGGCCGGGTGGCACGTTGCCTGAGCCGCGCGGTCGGCCGCTCAGCGTCGGCGGGCGACCCGCAGGATCATGCCGTCGTTGCCGATGGTGACCACGATGCCGCCGCGGGAGAGCTGGCTCCGCTGCGGCTGCTTCTCGTCGGGTTGCACGTCCTGCGGGTCCTCCAGGACCGTGCGGATCTGGGCGTCGGAGATGTTCATGCCGGCGGCGGCAGCGCGGGCGCCCTTGAGCATCCGCAGGTCGCCGGCGCCGTTGAGGGCCGCCCGGCGGCCGGCGGAACGGGTGTCGGCCCGGCGGCCCGGCGCGTCCTCCGGCTGGAAGTCCTCGTCGAGGTCGTCCAGGTCGTCGAGGTCGTCCAGGTCGTCGTGGGGCAGCGGCGGCGGCGCCTGGAAGACCAGCGTGGTGGGGCCGGCTGTCGGGCTCTGCGGCGAGTCGGTCATGTCGTCCCTCCGGGGCGGCAGCGGTCTACTTGTGTCGGTAGACGAGGCGCCCGCGGGTCAGGTCGTAGGTGCTGAGCTCGACGACCACCCGGTCCTCGAGCATGACGCGGATGTAGTTGCGGCGCATCCGGCCGGACAGGTGCGCGAGCACCTTGTGGCCGTTGGTGAGCACGACCCGGAACATCCCGTTGGGGAGTGCCTCGGTGACGATGCCCTCGACCTCGATGGCGTCGGTCTTCGGCATGCGGTTCCTCTCATGTGGTGGACCACCGGGCGGTGGCCCGGCCTGTCGGCGGAGATGCCGTCAGGACCCCGGCGACGACGGCTCACCGCCGTGAGCGCAAAACGACGCCGCCGAGAAGTGTCGAAACGGACGGGGAGCCGTGGCTCCCAGCTGCCCTGGGGGTCTGCGACAAGGTTGCGGACCCGGTTACCCAGCATAGCCGATCACGACCCGCTGCCGAGCATCCAGAGTCGCAGCCACTCCCGCTCGCACCCGGACAGGCTCCCGGGACCGCCGGCCGGTGCAGCCGGCTGGCCGTCGCAGGCCCCGGGCGGCAGCCCGGCGTTGCGGGCCCAGGCAGGGCGGTAGGCGGGCCACACCATGCTGACCCGGCGCTCGCCGTTCCCGGTGACCACCACGCACTGGCCGGCCGCCCGGTGCAGGCAGGCGAAGCGCATGCCCTTGGGCAGCAGGGCCTCCGGGTCGTCGGCGCCGGCGAGCAGCGCCGCGATCGCGGCCCGCGCGGTCAGGCGTCGGGCACCTTCGGCCGCCTGGTCGGCGGCGGTGGCCTGTCGGCGTACCTCCTGGACGGCGACCAGACGCTGGTGCAGCACCCGGGCCATCGCCTCCGGCGCCCGGGCCGCGCCGGTCGCGTTCTCGTCGCCGAGCCAGAGGCCGCCGAGCAGGCAGCCGAGCACCAGCAGCGCCGTCCCCCAGGTACGGCGCAGGCGGGCCGCTGCGAGCAGTCGGCTCGTCACGGCAGCGCCCCCGTGGCCGGTGGGGTGAGAGCGGCCTGCTCGCAGCCCGCCTGCGCGGCAACGACGTCGCAGACGCCCAGCGGCAGGCCCTGGGCGCGCGCCCAGCGCGGCACCCGCAGGGGATAGACCAGCTCGGTGCCGGATCCCATGGTCGACACGACGACGACGCACTGGCCGGCCGAACGGTCGCGGCAGGCGAAGTGCTGGGCCGGCGCGAGCAGCGCCGTCGCCGAGTCGTCACCCGCGAGGTACGCCGCCAGCGCCGCCCTCGCGATGCGCACCTGCTCCACCTCGACGGCGTGCCGTAGCCCGCTCGGCCGCCTGCGCCAGCACGGCGCGCTGCAGCTCCAGGGCCACCGCGGGACGCTGCAGCTCCCCGGCGACCGCGGCGGCCTCGACCGCCCGACGGTCGCCGGACCACAGCCCGACCCAGACGGCGAGCAGGCACAGGCAGACCGTCGCGACGACCTGCGGGTGCCGGCGGCGCAGCTCCCCCAGGGTCAGCCCCACGAGCAGCAGGCCGCCGGTGAGGATCAGCAGGTCGGCGCCGTTGTAGACACCGGGCACGCCCGGCAGCCGCAGCCAGTCGACGGCTCCCCGCGGTGAACCCGGCTGGGTCAGTGCGGACAGGCCGATCCGGTCCGCCCAGTTCGAGGCCCAGCCGGCGAACAGCAGGGTCCAGGCGAGCCGTCGACGCCTGCTGGTCGCCCGGAGGGCGAGGGTCAGCATGATCGCCAGCGGCACGACGTCCAGCAGGTCCAGAACTGCCCCGACGTGCGGGTGCGCCCACAGCGCGCGCACCGCGTCGGGCAGCAGGTGCCCGGTTCCACCCTTGTTGACGACCGGGTGGGCGGCGACCGCCTTGGTCAGCTGGTCGACCGCGATGGCGCACGCTGCGGCCGCCAGCACCAGCCGGTGCTCGATCGTTGCAGGGTGCGACCGGGCCTGGACGGGCTCGATGCGTACCGACATGCCGAAGGCGCTCCGGGGGACACGGACGTCGCCGGGCGGCGACGCGCACCCTGTCGGATACCCAACCGTCGGCCGGCTACCCCTGCTGCTCGGCCGACCGGGGCCGTGACGCGATGGTCACGGCGCGATGGTCACGCTGAGCGACGGCGCCGCGACGCGATGGCGGTGACGATCAGGGCGCCGATGATCGAGCCGATCAGGCCGCTGGGGCGGATCGCCAGCCCGTCGCCGGCGAGCAGGCTGAACAGCAGGCCGCCGATGAAGGACCCGATGAGCCCGAAGAGGGTCACGTTGGCCCACGAGTCCGGCCGCATCCGGTGGTTGATGAGGGCGTCGGCGATCCAGCCGGCAGAGATGCCGAGGACGATGATCGCGAGAATCAGCATGCGGTTCTCCTTGGTCGAGTGCTCGCAGCATGCCCTCCCGCCGGGCCGCGCGGCTCACCCCACCTGGGTGATCGGCGAACCGGATCAGCTCAGGCCGAGGGCCGACCTGAGCTCGTCGAGCATCGCCTGTTCGCGCTCGCTGACCTGCACGGCACCGAAGCCCATGAAACCGCCCTCCTTCGCGGCGTCGGCGGCCGCCTGTGCCGTGGCGAGCAGCCACTGGCGGAAGGCGGCGGCCTCCTCCGGCTCGGCCTTGGCGTCGACGATCGCGGCGACCGCCCGCACCTCGTCGAGGACCTGCGGCCCGGGCGGGCTGCCCTTGTCCGGCTTGAAGTCGGCCAGCGGGTTCTTCCGGTCCTGGGTCAGGGCCTGCAGCTCGAGAGCGACCTCGGTGAGCAGCTGCTCCCGGCTCGGGGGGTTGGTGGCGGAGCGCAACGTCGCCATCGTCTCCTTGCCGACCTCGAAGGGGCCGCCGGGGTCCGCGAGCGAGATCGCCATGCCCGAGACGAACGGCGCCCGACGTACCCGCGGCCACTCCTCGTCGGTGAACGCATCCTTGGTGGTCAACGTGCCTCCTCGAGGAGCCGGTACGCCGCGTGCGCGGCGATGATCGCGATCCTAGGACGCGTCGAAGAGCCGGTACACCGACACGTGCGAGCGGGACTCCGCGGTGAACGGGCTGCCGTCCCAGTCCGCGTGCCTGGCCTCGAGCTCGAACCCGGCGAGCTGTGCCATCAGGTCGAGCTCCGCCGGCCAGATGTAGCGGTGCGGGCTGCGGAACAGCTGGGCCTGGGTGCCGTCGCCGAAGTGGACGTGGTGCGAGACGACGCGCTGCTCCAGGACGTCATAGGTGTCCAGCCCCAGGTAGCCGGGCTCGGCCTGCCACACCGTCGCCTGTCGTCCCGGCGGGAGCGCCCGCAGCTCGGGCACCCACAGCTCGACGACGAACCGGCCGCCGCGAGTGAGGTGGCGCGCGGCGTTGCGGAAGCAGGCGACCTGCTCGCCCTGCGTCAGCAGGTTGGAGATGGTGTTGAAGACGAGGTAGACGAGGGAGAACTCGCCCGGCGCCCGGGCCGAGGCCATGTCGCCCACCACCACCGGGATGGTGGTCTCGTCGACCTTGGTCCGCAGCCGGTCGATCATCGGGCCGGAGAGCTCGATGCCGGTGACGGGCACGCCTCGCTCCGCCAGCGGAACCGCCACCCGGCCGGTCCCGATCGCGAGCTCGAGCACCCGGCCGTCGCCGGCGAGAGCCGGCGAGCCGCTCGACCGTCGGGCCGAGCACCTCGGGCGCGAACATGCCGGTGCCCGGTGTGTCATAGCGCTGGGCAGCGGCCACGTCCCAGATCTCGTCCGGTGCCATCGCGGCGATGCTGTCAGTGGAGCCACTCCAGGTCCAACCCTTTCCGGCTGTCTGTGCTGTCGGGGGGGTTCGCTAGCGTCGGCGCCATGGCCGACTTCCACCAGCAGGACCTCGCCGACTCCCGCTTCGAGCAGGTCCACCTGCAGCGGGCGACGTTCCACCAGGTCCATCTCAACGACGCCGACTTCAACGACGTCGACCTGACCGGCGCGCAGTTCCGCGAGGTCTTCTTCAAGGACGTCGTGATGCGCAGCACCGGCTTCGTCAACGTGCGGATCGAGGGCGAGATCGACGGCCTCACCGTCAACGGCGTCGACGTCGTACCGCTCGTCCAGGCCGAGCTGGAACGTCGCGAGCCCGACCTGGCGAAGATGCGACCCACCGACCCGGCCGGGTTCCGCGACGGGTGGGCCACCCTCGAGCGGCTGTGGGCCGAGACCGTCGAGCGGGCCCGCCGGCTGCCGGAGACCGCGCTGCACGAGTCGGTCGACGACGAGTGGTCGTTCATCGAGACGCTGCGGCACCTCGCGTTCGCGACCGAGTGCTGGCTGCACCGCGCGATCCTCGGCGAGCCGAAGCCGTGGGCTCCCCTGTCGCTGCCCTGGGACCAGATGCCCGACACCGAGGGCGTGCCGCGGGACCGCGCGGCGCGGCCGTCGCTCGACGAGGCCCTGGCGCTGCGGCTCGACCGGCAGGCGGCGGTGCGCCGCTACCTCGAGTCGCTCGACGACGAGACGCTGGGCTCCGACACCGTCCCCGTCGATGCGCCGGGCTGGCCGGAGCCGCGCAGCTACCCGGTCCGCGAGTGCCTGCTCACGCTGCTCAACGAGGAGTGGTGGCACCGCCAGTTCGCGCTGCGCGACCTTGCGGTGCTGGAAGGACGCCCGAGCGTGGCGACCTAGGGGCCGCGTGAGGCCGCTACCCGCTACCGGACGTAGAGGGCGTCCACCTCGTCACCGAACGTCGCGAACACCACGTTGCGCTTGACCTTGAGCGTCGGGGTCAGCTCGCCGCCCTCCTCGGTGAAGTCGCCCTCCAGCACCCGGAACTTCTTGATGGCCTCCGCTGACGACACCGCCTTGTTGGCGTCGTCGACGGCCGCCTGCAGGGCTGCGAGCAGGTCCGGATCGTCGCGCAGGTCGGCGACGGTGGCGTCAGCCTGCTTGCCGGCCTCGGTCTTCCACTGCTCGAACGCGTCGGCGTCGATGGTGATGAGCGCGGCGATGAAGGGCCGCGCGTCACCGACCACCAGGCACTGGCTGACCAGCCAGTGCGAGCGGAGCCGGTCCTCGAGCACGGTGGGCGCGACGTTCTTGCCGGAGGACGTGACGATGATGTCCTTCTTGCGTCCGGTGATGGTGAGGTAGCCGTCGCCGTCGAGCTCACCGAGGTCGCCGCTGCGGAACCAGCCGTCGGCGTCGAAGACCTCGCGGGTCGCCTCGTCGTTGTGCCAGTACCCCACGAAGACGTTGCCGCCCTTGAGCAGCACCTCACCGTCGTCGGCGATGCGCACCGAGCAGCCGGGGATCGGCCGCCCGACCGAGCCGATGTGCTGGGCGTCGGGCAGGTTCAGGGTGATGCCGGCACAGGTCTCGGTGAGGCCGTAGCCCTCGAGGACCGTGATGCCGATGCCGCGGAAGAAGTGGCCGAGCCGGGCACCCAGCGGCGCGCCGCCGCTGACGGCCCACCGCACGTCCCCGCCGATGGCCGCGCGCAGCTTGGTGTAGACGAGGTGGTCGAAGACCGTGTGCTTGAGCTTGAGCACGAAGCCTGCGCCACCGGCGTCCCGTGCCTTGCTGTAGTCCACCGCGGTCGCGTCCGCCATCGCGAAGATGCGGGCCTTGCCCTCGGCGGCCGCCTTGTGCTTGGCGGTGTTGTAGATCCGCTCGAACACGCGGGGCACCGACAGCACGGAGGTCGGCTTGAACTCGACCAGCTGCGGCGCGACGTTCTTGATGTCACCGGTGTGCGCCAGGTGGACCCGGTTGTGCACGGCCGCCAGCTGGATGGATCGAGCCAGGATGTGGGCGAGCGGCAAGAAGTGCAGGGTGCGGGTGTGCTGGTTGAACACCAGCTCCTGGACACCGTCGGCGGTGCAGACGTTGTGCACCTCGGCGAGCAGGTTCGCGTGGGTGATCGAGCAGCCCTTCGGGCGACCGGTCGTGCCCGACGTGTAGATGATCGTCGCCAGCGCGTCGCTGGTGACGGTACGACGACGCTCCAGGACGGCCTCGGCCGGCAGCTTCCGGCCGGCCGTCATGAGCTCGTCCATCCCGCCGGCGTCCAGCACCCACACCTCGCGCAGCTCGGGCAGGCCGATGCGCACCTGGGCCACGGTCTTGGCGTGGTCCTCCGTCTCGACGATCGCCGCCACCGCTCCGGAGTCACCGAGGATCCACTCGACCTGCTCCGCCGAGGAGGTCTCGTACACCGGGACGGTGACGCCGCCGGCAGCCCAGATGGCGAAGTCGCAGACCATCCACTCGAAGCGGGTGCGCGAGAGCAGCGCCACCCGGTCCCCCGCACCCACTCCGAAGGCCATCAGACCCGCCGCCACCTTGACGACCTCGTCGGCGAACTCGCGGTAGGTCACCGGCTCCCACCGCTCGCCCACGCGCCGCGAGAAGCCTTGCTGGTCGGGCCACTGGGCAGCGTGGTCGAACACGTCGTCGGTGAGGTTCTCGTCACGGGTTGCCACGTAGTGGGCAGCCACGGAGATCTCACGCATCGTGCACCTCGCAGATCACGGCGCGACCCAGGTGTCGGCGCCTCGTCACTGCGACCGTTTCACCGCGGCCAGATCCTGCACCAGTGCGGAAGGTCCCGACTCCGAACGCTTTCTCGCTGCTGGCCGGCAGGCCGGCTACCTGACGAGGGCGACCAGCTCGGCGGCAGCGGTCTCGATGCCCCGGCAGAGCACCTCGAGGTCGGGGACCGCGTCGTGGTCGCCGGTGACGCCGAAGGTCAGCTCACCGGCGTACGACATGATCCCGATCGTCACTCGCAGGTCCATGCCCAGGGGGATGTAGGGGTACATCCGGGTCATCCGCCGGCCCAGGAGGTACAGCGGCTGCTGCGGCCCGGGAACGTTGGTGGTGACCGTGCTGATGGTGCGCTGCGGGAACCGCGCGGCGACGCGCGCGCCGAGGGCGAACAACGTCGACGGCAGGTACTCGCTGGCCGTGAGCATGCTGTCGACCCCGACGGCCATCCCGCTGCGCTTGAGCCCGGACAGCTGATGGGTGATCGAGGCGAGCCGCTCCGCCGGGTCGGTCACGCCGATGGGCAGGTCGGCGAACACCGCGGACACCTGGTTGCCGGGGCCGCTGTCGCCGGGACGCCGGGTCGAGACCGGGACCATCGAGCGGATGGTTCGCCCGTCCACCGGTTCGCCACGCGCCGCCAGGAAGGTGCGCAGCCCGCCGGTGATCGCCGCCAGGACCACGTCGTTGACGGTGCCGCCGAGGGCGTTCTTCACCTGCTTCACGTCGTCCAGGTCGGCATCGGCCCAGCCCCACCGGCGACTCGGACCGATCGGCCCGTCGAGGACAGACTCCGGCCGCGCCACCTTCACGCCGATGCGGGCCAGCCCGTAGGTCTGCCCGACGGTCTGGGCCACCAGCCGGCGGGGCCTGCGCAGGGCGTGCGCGGTCATCCGGCCGAGCTCGATCGGGCTGCGCAGAGCCTCGGCGGTGGAGGCGGTCACGAGCTCGATGGACGAGGGTTGCGGCGCCGGCTGCCAGGACGCCGTCTGAGCGGGTCGCTCCGGATGTGGCTCGCGGTCGAGCAGGACGCTCATGATGTCGGTCCCGGAGATCCCGTCGATCATCGCGTGGTGGGCCTTGTTGATCAGAGCCCACCTGTCGTCGACGACCCGCTGCACCAGCCACATCTCCCACAGCGGCCGCGAGAGGTCGAGGTGCTCGGACATCAGCCGGGCGGCCAGGTTGCGCAGCTGTCGCTCGGTGCCCGGGGCCCGCAAGGTCGTGTGCCGGACATGGTTGCGCACGTCGAAGCCCGGGTCGTCGACCCAGACGGGCCGGCCCAGCTCGAGCGGCACCCGGCGTACCCGCTGCCGGTAGCGCGGCACCTGCAGCAGCTTCGCCTCGATGACGTCGCACAGCTCGTCGTACGCCGGTGCCGGGCCGTCGAAGAGCAGCGCCGACCCGACGTGCAGCTGCTGCACGTCACGCTCCAGGTGCAGGAACCAGGCGTCGAGCGGGCTCAGGCGGTCCATGCGTCCCACCCTTCCCTACCTCGGGCCGGGACAGCACCAGATGGCCCAAGGTCGTGGCGACAGCTGCCGACCGACCCTGCTACTGCACCGGGATCTGGAGGAAGAACGTCGTGCCGGCACCCGGCATCGACTCGACCTCCATCCGGCCGTCGACCTCGCGCGCGAGGCCTTCGAGCAGCCGCAGACCGAAGTGCGGTCGGTCGTCGAGCTCGGGCACCAGGGCCGGGTCGAAGCCGCGGCCGTCGTCGCTCACCGTCAGGTCGAGCTGGCCCGGCGACTCGGTGACCGTCACCGCCACGTGCCGCGCCTCGGCGTGGGCCACCACGTTGCGCAGTGCCTCCTGCGCCGCCCGGTAGACGACAGCTGCTTCGTCGCGCGAGACGGAGACCACCGGCGGGGCGCTGATGCTGGTGGCGATCCCGAGTGACTCCAGCGGGGCGAGCAGGTCGCCGAGCGCGGTGGCCAGACCGGCACCCTCCAGCTCCGGGGGGTAGATCTCCGAGATCAGGGTGCGCAGCTCACCGACGTTGCGACGGGCGCCGCCGGCCGCGGCCGCCACCTTCGCCCGCGCCCCCGCGACGACCAGGTTGTCCGAGAGAGGCTCCAGCTCCTCGGTGGCAGCCGCCAGCGAGAAGGAGATGCCGGCGAGCGACTGCACGACGCCGTCGTGCAGATCGCGGGCGATGCGGCGACGCTCCTCGTCCGAAGCCTCGACCACCTTGTGGTGCAGGATGTCCCGCTCGCGCTGCCCGCGCTGGATCCGCCGGACGAGTCGCCACGCCAGCGGAAGCTGCAGCAGCTCGAGAACGACCAGGGCGAGCAGGAACGCCGGCCCCACCGCACGAGCCATCTCCCGCGCGCTGGCGGAGATCGAGGCGAACTGCAGGTACACCTCGAAGAGCAACGGCTGACCGCTCGGCGTCCGGACCCGCTCGTAGACCTGCAGGAGCGGGCCGCTCGGGTCGTACTGGTTCTCCGGGCGCTGGACGTTGGAGATGTCCGCGTCGATGTCGCCGGTCCGCAGCGTGGCGCGGTCCTCGGCGTCGAGGGCGAACCGGAGGCCGATCAGCTTCGACAGGTCCGACCAGATGACGCGTCCGGTGGCGTCCCACAGCTTGATCCGGGCGACGCGTGGCCCGAGGAGCCCGTCCCGGACCCGGCTGTCGAAGGTGCGCAGCGCCGCCGGGTCGCCGGCGACGAGCGCATCGGTGAGTGCCGGCTCGACCAGCAGCCGAGCCCGGTCGTCGGTGAGCTCGACGGCCTGGGCGATGGCCTCCTTCTGCGCGACGCTGCGCAGTGCCACCATCCCCACCGTCGCCAGCAGGACGAGCACCAGGACGCCGGCCAGGCTGAACTGCAGCAGCGCGGTGCTGGTCTTCAGCTCCCCACGACCGGTCCCGCGCCGGAACCGGGCTCGCCGCGCGGACACCGTCGGTCGCGGGCGCCGCGACGACCGTGCCTGCCCGGGTCCGCCGGACGGCTGCCGGCGCGGGCGCGGCACGGCAGGGGCCGCCGCCGGTTCGGCCACCGCCCCGGGCCGATCCGATGGTTGCGTCAACGAGTCCGTCATCTGCTCCCCACCCCTCGACGGTGATAGCACAGGCCGAGCGGGCGCGGAGCCGATTTCAGCAGACCGTGGCACTGTCGAACGGGTCGGCCGGGCCGGAACCGCGGCGCGGGCTCAGGCGGGGGTCAGCTCACCCGCCGCTGCCGTAGGGCCGGGTGATGATCTCGAGCAGGTGGCCGCTCGGCTCCTCCCAGTAGAGCCCACGGCCGCCATCGTCGGTGTTCCACTCACCCGGGCGGGTCCGGTGCGGGTCGGCCCAGTACGTCAGCCCGCGCGCCACGATCCGGCCCAGGATCTCGTCGAACTCCTGCTCGCTGACGAGGAACGCGTAGTGCTGCGGGTGCAGGACCTCGACATCGATGAAGTCGAGCGACACGTCGTTCTCGACCTGGACCACCAGGAACGGCCCGTAGGACGTGGGCGCCGGCAGCCCGAGGACCTCGGCCACGAACGGAGCCGACTCGCTCTTGTCCCGGACGTTGACGAGCGTGTGGTTCAGCTGGACGACCATGGCCGGCTCCTCGATGCGGACGACGTCCATGGTCTACCACCCGGGTGGGCTGCCGAGGGACGGCTCAGTCGCTCACCACCGCGCGCAGCACGTCGAGCTTGGCGGCCCGGCGGCTCGGCCCGATGGCCGCGACCATCCCCGCCACGGCGGCCAGCAGGACGATGACGGCCAGGCTGCCGAACGGCACGTGGAACACCGTGAGGCCCTTGTCCGACATCGCCCGCACCAGGGCCCAGCCGAAGAACAGCCCGATCACCATGCCGAGCACGGTGCCCTGCAGGGCGATGATCACCGACTCCCAGCGGATCGCCGACCGGAGCTGGCCACGGGTCATGCCGACCGCCCGCAGCAGCCCGATCTCCCTGGTCCGCTCGAAGATCGACAGGGCCAGCGTGTTCGCGATGCCGAGCAGCGCGATCAGGATCGCCAGGCCGAGCAACGCGTACACCAGGGCCAGCAGCTGGTTCATCGGCGCGATCTGCTCGGCCATGAAGCCGGCCCGGTCCAGCACCGAGACCCCCACGAAGGGCTTCGCCGCCCGCGTCACCGCGGCCAGCGAGGCCGACGTCGACACGTTCTCCGCCTGCTTGATCAGCACCATGGTGTCGAAGTGGGTCGAGAAGTTGCCGTCGTACGCCGGCAGCCCGAGCAGGTAGGGGCCGACCACGCGGTCCTGGGCGTAGATCATCGCGACCCGCATCTGCTGCTGGCCGGTGTCCTTGAACGCCATGGGCAGCACGTCGCCCACCCGGAGGTGCTTGGCCGTCGCGGTGTCCTCGCTCACGGCCACGGCGTACCGGCTCAGGCCGGCCGGTGAACCCTCGATCGGGTCGATCTCGATCACGTCGAACCCGGTCGCGCTGTTGATGCCGGTGACGGTCGTGACCTTTCCGTCGACGCTGGCGAAGCCCTGTCGCAGCCCGGTGGCGTAGGCGACCTCGGGCAGCGCGTCGACCCGCTTCGCCAGGCTCGGGTCGACGCCGCCGAGCAGGCCACCGCCGGAGGTCACCACGATGTCCCCGGTGAACGAGTCGTTGATCGCCTGCTCGAGCGAGGCCTTGGTCGACGCGACGAAGATCGTGATGAACGCGACCAGGCCGACGCCGATCATCAGTGCCGAGGCGCTGGCCGCCGTGCGCTTCGGGTTGCGCATCGCGTTCTCCCGCGCGAGCTCGCCCGTCACGCCACGCAGCTTCGGCAACGGCGAGCCGATCGCGCGGCTCAGCGGCAGCGCGATGGTGCGGCCGAGCACCGACACCCCGAAGAACACGAGAAGCGCACCCACGCCGACCAGGGCGAAGGCCTGGCCCACCGAGCCGAACAGGCCGGTGACCAGCGCGCCGAGACCGAGCGCGAGCAGCCCGCAGCCGACGTAGATGCGCTGCCTGGAGCCGTAGCCGGTGCTGCCGACGAGGCCCTGCTGCATCGCGGCGATCGGGGGCACCCGGGCGGCCTTGCGAGCCGGCGAGAGCGCCGCCAGCATCGTGACGCCGATACCCGACGGCCAGCGAGATCACCACCGTGCTGGTCTTGAAGACGACCCCCGTGCCGGGGACCGGGATGCCGACGGCAGCGAGCAGCGCCTTGAGCCCGACGGCCACCCCCAGGCCGCCGATGATGCCGAGCAGCGACGCGATGACCCCCACGACGAACGCTTCCAGGAGCACGGACAGCAGGATCTGGCGGCGCCCCGCGCCCAGCGCCCGCAGCAGACCGTTCTCACGGGTCCGCTGGGCGACCGTGATCGAGAACGTGTTGAAGATCATGAAGGCGCCGACCAGCAGGGCGACCAGGGCGAACACGAGCATGAAGGTCCGGAAGAACGCCATCCCCTCGCGCGCCATGTCCTGCGTCTCCTTCGTGACGACGGCGCCGGTCACGGCCTCCGTGCCCTTCGGGATGACCTTCGCCACCGCGGCGGTCACCTGCTGCTGGCTGGTGCCCGGCGCTGCGACGATGGAGATGGTGTCGAACTTGCCGGGCTCGGCGACCAGCTTCTGGGCGACGGTCGCCGGGAACAGCGTGACGGTGGCGCCGCCGGGGCTGTCCACGGTGCCGAACTTCGCGATGCCGCTGACCCGCACGGTCCGCGGCGGTCCCTGGACGAGGACCGTCGTCGTGTCGCCGACGCCCAGCTTGCCGACGTCGGCACTGTGGGCGTCGATGACGACCTCGTCGTCCGCGGCGGGCGCGCGCCCGGCCACGAGCTGGAACGGGTTGAGCTCGGGTGTCTCGGGCCACTGCATGCCGATGGCGGGCGCTCCGGTGGCCGGGTTCCCCAGCGCGTTGCCGTCCTTGCCGACGAGGCGGGCGTAGCCGAACACGCCACCCTCCGCCGCGGCGACGCCGGGCACCCGACGTACGTCGGTGAGCACCGACTCGTCGACCCGACCCCTCTGCACCCCGACTCCGGTGCCGGCGTCGAAGACCGCGTCGCCGCGCACGACGGCGTCGGTGTTCTGGTAGACGTCACCGAAGAGGTCGTCGAAGGTCTTGGTGACGGTGTCGGTCAGGACCAGCGTCCCGGCCATGAACGCCACGCCGAGGGTGACCGCCAGGGCGGTCGCGAAGAGCCTGAGCTTGTGGGCGATGAGCCCCTTGACCGTCGTGAACAGCATCGGGGGTCACTCCCCGAACAGCTTCATGCGCTCGAGCACCCGTGCGGCGGTGGGGTGCTCCATCTCGTCGACGATGCGGCCGTCGGCGAGGAAGACGATCCGGTCGGCGTAGCTCGCGGCGGTGGGGTCGTGGGTGACCATCACGATGGTCTGACCCATGTCGTCGACCGCGCTGCGCATGAACGACAGCACCTCCGAGCCCGCCTTGGAGTCGAGGTTGCCCGTCGGCTCGTCGGCGAAGATGATCTGCGGCTGCGTCGCCAGGGCCCTGGCCACCGCCACCCGCTGCTGCTGGCCGCCCGACATCTCGGTGGGGTGGTGCTGCAGGCGCTGCTGCAGCCCCATGGTCTCGACCACCCGGTCGATCCAGGCCGGGTCCGGCTTGCGCCCCGCGAGGCGCAGCGGCAGCGTCATGTTCTCGAGCGCGGTCAGCGTCGGCATCAGGTTGTAGGCCTGGAAGATGAACCCGATCCGGTCCCGACGCAGGATCGTGAGCGCCTTGTCGTCCAGCGTGCTCAGGTCGGCGTCGCCGATGTAGGCGTGGCCGGACGTCAGGTCGTCCAGCCCGGCGATGCAGTGCAGCAAGGTCGACTTCCCCGAGCCGGACGGCCCCATGATCGCCGTGAAGCGTCTCGCCCGGAAGTCGACGGTGATGTCGTCGAGGGCACGGACCTCGGTCTGTTCTGTGCCGTAGACCTTGCAGGCTGCCTCGGTGCGTGCGGCTGCCCCGAAATCTGGCGGTAGGCCGGTCAGGGGCTCGGTCAGATGAGTGGTCATCGCAGCCTCCTCGGGCGCGCACGAACCATCTGTCGCCGCTCCAGTCTGACGTCGCCGTGGTCCCGCTCAGAGAGGCCAAAGGACCCTGGCCGCGGGACCAATGGCCGATCCACCGTGGTCAGAGTGAGGGCAGGCAGCCGAGCACTCTCGCGGCGGGTCGGGGCCGTCTGTGTCGTTGCCGTCCTGCTGCTGCCGGCCGCCTGCGCGCGCGCCGACGACGACGCCGCGACCCGGCTGACCGGGGCCCGCGTCGAGGTGCTCGGAGCGTGGTCCGGCGCGGAGCAGCACCGCTTCACCGAGGTGCTGCACCGGTTCGCAGAGCGGACGGGCGCGACCGTGCGCTACACGTCCGCCGGCGACGCCGGGGTGCCGGCCGTGCTCGCCGACCGGTTGGCTGCCGGACACCCACCCGACGTCGCCCTGCTCCCGCAGCCTGGTGTGCTGCGGCGGCTGGCGGCCGCCGGCCGGCTGGTGCGGCCGAGCCCGGCGGTGGTGGCGGCGGTCCGGCGCAACTACTCCCCCGGCTGGCAACGGCTCGGCTCGGCCGACGGGCACCTCTACGGCGTCTGGTTCAAGGCGGCGGAGAAGTCGCTGATCTGGTACGACGTCGCCGCCTTCGAGCGGGAGGGCGTCGTGCCGCCGTCCGACCTGCCGGGCCTGCTGGGCGTGGCGCGAGCCCTCACCCGGTCCGGAGTCCCCGCGTTCTGCGTCTCGGCGGGCGAGGCCTGGACCCTCACCGACTGGTTCGAGGACCTGTACCTGACCCTGGCCGGCCCGCGGCGCTACGACCGGCTGGCGAGCCATCAGCTGCCGTGGACCGATCCATCCGTCGTCGCGACCCTGCAGGAGATGGCGCGGCTCCTGGCGCCCGGCAACCTCGCGGGTGGGGTCGCTGGGGCCCGCCGCACCGACTTCGAGGAGTCCGTCGAGCTGGCCTTCGGCCCGCGGCGCGCCGCCGCGATGGTCCACGAGGGGGACTTCGTGGCCGGGGTGATCAGCAGCCGCACCGGAGCGCTTCCCGGAGTCGACGTCGACGTCTTCGCCTTCCCGCCCCGGAACGCGAGCAGCGCCTCCACCGTGGTCGGCGGCGGTGACGTCGCCGTGGCACTGACCCGGTCGGCGGCCGCCGACGCGCTGCTCGGCTACCTCGCGTCACCCGCGGCCGCATCGGTCTGGGCCGCACACGGCGGCTTCGTGTCGCCCAACCTCAACCTCGACCTGTCGGCCTACCCGGGCCCGATCAGCCGCCGGGTGGCTCGCGACCTGCTGGATGCTGGCGCCGGCTTCCGGTTCGACCTGTCCGACCTGCAGCCTGCCGCGTTCGGCAGCGGCGAGGACGCCGGCATGCAGCGCGAGCTGACGGACTTCCTCCAGCACCCGGACGCGGTGCGGACCGCCGCCCGGCTGGAGGCAGCGGCCGTCGCCGCCTACGCCGGGGCATCGCCATGACCAGACCGCCCACCCGGGGCGGCCGTCGCGGCCGGGCCAGCCGGCGCTGGCTGCTGCTGCTCGCCCTCGCCGCCCTGGTCGGCACGGTCGGCTGCCAGGCGACGACGCCCCGCACGGCCCACGCCCGCGGGCCCGCAGTCGTGGTCGCGTCGTTCGCCTTTCCCGAGAGCGACCTGCTCGCCGAGATCTACGCGCAGGCGTTGATGGGGGCCGGTGTCCCGGTGCGTCGCGAGCTGGACCTCGGGCCGCGCGAGCTGGTCCGGCCGGCCCTCGAGCAGGGCCTGGTCGACGTCGTGCCGGAGTACCTCGGCACGGCTCTGGCCGGCAGCCCGGCCACGGTTCCTGCCGACGCTGCGGACGTCCCGGCCGCCCGGCGGGCACTGGACCGTGCGCTGGCCCCCTGGCGGCTGCGGACCCTGGAGCCCGCCGCGGCGTCCGACCAGAACGGGCTGGTGGTGACCCGAGCAACGGCCCGACGGCTGGACCTCACCACGGTCAGCGACCTGCGCGCCGTGGCGCACCGGCTGACCTTCGTGACGACGCCGGAGTGCCCGAGGCGGGCGTACTGCCTGCCGGGCCTGCGGCAGGTCTACGGCGTGCGGTTCGGCCACCTGCTGCCGCTCGCGACCGAGACGGAACGGGTGGCCGCGCTGCGCGAGGGTGTGGCCGACGTCGCCCTCGTCTTCACGACCGACGGGGCCATCGCCGGGAACGGGCTGGTGCTGCTGCGGGACGACCGGGCCCTGCAGCCCGCGGAGAACGTCGTACCCGTCGTCTCGTCGAGGGTCGTCGCCCGCTACGGCGCGCGGCTGGTGACCACCCTGAACCGGGTGTCGGCACAGCTCAGCCAGGCGAACCTGGTGTTCCTCAACTGGCGCGTCGGCGTGGCAGGGAACGCCGTCCGCAGCGAGGCCCGGGGCTGGCTGCTGCGGCACCGGCTGCTGCCCAGGGAACAAGGCGGCTGAGATGGCCACCCAGTCGGCGCACGGCCGGCCGCCAGGTGGCATCACCCCGGTGGTCTCGGGGACGGGCCGGCGGCGGCGACCGTCCGGCGAGCCGCCGCCCCTGCCGTGGCGGGTCGAGCGCCGGACCCAGCTGTCCCTGCTGCTGCTGGCGGCCGTCGCAGCCCTGGCGGTCCTGATGAGCAGCCGGGCGGGCCTTCGTGCCGTCACCGCTGTCGACGTCGTGCTGCTGCGCGGGCTGGCGAGGCTGCGCACCGATGTCGGGACCGAGATCGCGGACCGCGTCGCCCTGCTGGGGTCCACCGCCGTGGTCCGAGGGGTTGCCTGGGCTGACGCTGGCGGTGCTGCTGGTCTACCGCCGGTGGCGGCACCTCGTGGTCTACCTCGTGGTGACGCTGGTCACCACCCTCGTCGTCGCCGGCGGGGCGCTCGTCATGGGTCGGCCACGTCCGACCGACGTGGTCATCCTCGGCGACTGGCAGGGCTACGCGTTCCCGTCCCGGCCGGTGGCCGCGACCTGCCTGGTGCTCGTCGCCGTGCTGTGCGTCCTGGTGCCGCCGGGCGTCGCGCGCACCCGGGGCGCGCTGGTTGCCGTCGTCGTGGTCGCTGCGCTGTGCCTCGCCCGGCTGTACCTCGCCGTGGACCATCCCACCGACGTGCTCGCCGCGGTCGTCCTCGGGACGGCTCTGCCACTGGTGGCGTTCCGCCTGCTCACGCCCGACGACGTCTTCCCGGTCACCTACCGGCGCAGCCGTGGCGCGCACCTCGAGCTGTCGCCGTCGCGGTACGACGCGATCGTGCGGGCCCTCGACCAGCAGCTGGGGCTCGCGGTCGAGTCCGCCGAGCTGTTCGGACTCGCGGGCTCCGCCGGGTCGACGCCGATGCTGCTGCGCGTGCGGACCACCGCCGGCGACGAGCTGCAGCTGTTCGGCAAGCTGTACGCCGTCACCCACCTGCGGTCCGACCGCTGGTACAAGCTGATGCGCACCGTGCTCTACGGCCGGCTCGAGGACGAGAAGCCGTTCTCGACCGTGCGCCGGCTGGTGGAGTACGAGGACCACATGCTCCGCCTGCTGCGCGACGACGGGGTCCCGGGACCGGCGCCGCACGGCTTCGTCGAGATCACGCCGGAGCGCGAGTACCTCGTGCTGATGGAGTTCCTCGCGGGCTCGCAGGAGCTCGGCGCCGCCCCCGTCGGCGAGGCCGAGATCGACAGCGGCCTGCACGCCGTGCGCCGGCTGTGGGAGGTGGGCGTCGCCCACCGGGACATCAAGCCGTCCAACGTGCTCGTGCGGGACGGGGAGGTGCTGCTCATCGACGTGGCGTTCGCCGCCGCCCGTCCGACGCCGTGGCGGCAGGCCGTGGACCTGGCGAACATGATGCTCTGCCTCGCACTGAGCAGCACCGCGGAGCAGGTGTACGAGCGAGCGCTGCTGCAGTTCGCCGCGGACGACATCGCCGAGGCGTTCGCGGCGAGCCGCAGCGTGACCCTGCCGACCCAGCTGCGATCGCTGGTGCGCGAGGACCCGCGGGACCTGGTGGCGGAGTTCCGGCGGCTCGCACCGCGGCGCGAGCCCGTCGCGATCCAGCTGTGGAGCGTGCGGCGGGTGGGCGTCACGCTCGCCGTGCTGCTGGGCCTGGTGCTCGCCCTGGTCCTGGTCGCGGTCTACACCCAGCTGGTGGGGCTCGCATGAGCGGCCGAGGTCTCCGTCCGCTGACGACCGCGTTCGCCGGCTGCCTGCTGCTCCTCACCACGAGCGGCTGCTCGTCGGTGACCGACACCCTGCCGGCGTGCACCTCGGTCACCCGGCTGGCCGTCGTGGCGCAGTCCGTGCCCAGCGCGGCGTACCTGCCGTGCCTGCGCGGGCTGCCGACCGGCTGGGAGTCCGAGGACTTCGACCCGACGACCGGCGGCACGAGGTTCACCCTGCTGTCGGACCGGGCGGACGGGCGCGCCGTGGACGTGCGGCTGCAGCGGCACTGCGACGTGACCGGGGCCAGCCCGGAGCCGCCGCGCACCGTGGGTGGCCGGACCTACCTCCGGCTGCGCAGCATCTCGCCCCGCTACTCCGGCACGTTGTACGACGTGTTCCCCGGGGGCTGCGTGAGCTACCGGGTGGACTTCGCCCGCGGCCCGCACATCGCCCTGATGGAGCAGCTGCAGGCGGCGGTCGGCCTGGTGCCTCGGCGGCAGCTGCGGTTGGAGCTGCGGCACCAGCTCGGCGTGGAGCTCGACCCGTGAGGGCCGGCGCCGTGGTCGCCGACCCCCGTACCCGCGTCGCACTCGGGCTCCTGACGCTCGCGGCGTGCGGCCGCGCGGTGGACGTCGACCGGGTGGGACGTCGTGAGCAGGACGCGTTCCGGCGCGTCAACGACCTGCCCGACTCGCTGGGCGGGCCGGCCTGGCTGGTGATGCAGGCCGGCACGATCGGCGCCGTACCCGTCGCCGCGGCGCTGGCCCACCTCACCGGCCACCGCACCGTGGCCGGGCACCTCCTGGTCGGGGGCACCGCCACCTGGCTGCTTGCCAAGGTGGTCAAGCGCGCCTACCGGCGGCCGAGGCCGGCCGCCCTGATCGACAGCGCGCGCTGCCGCGGGCAGGCAGCCACCGGCATGGGGTACGTGTCGGGCCACGCAGGTGTCGCCCTCGCCATCGCGGCTGGTGCCTGGCCGGTGCTCGGACCGGCCGCGCGGGCCGGCGCGCTGGTCGCCGTGCCCCTGGTGGGCACGACGCGCATGTTCGTCGGTGCGCACCTCCCGTTGGACGTGGTGGGGGGCGCGGCACTCGGTCTGGTCGTCGACGGCCTCACCAGCTGGGCGGTCGGCCGGGAGGTCGTCCCGAGCCGATGACGTCGTCCTCGAGGATGACGCGACCGTCCGGCTGAGGGACGACGCGACACGAGCCGCGAGGCGGACGACGCCGCCACCGCAGCGGCACATGCTCGGTGCGAGGGACGCCGGTGTCCCACGCACCCGAGAGAGGAGGGTCCCCGTGATCTCGAACTCCACGTACGTCGCCACGCAGCTGGTGCTGCAGCGCCAGGACGAGGTGCACCGTCAGGTGCGGCGCCGCAAGCGCACCCGCTGACGCAACACATCCAGCCGACGCCCGGCCGCTCTCCCAGAGCGGCCGGGCGTCTTCCTGTGGCGGGGCGGTCCGTTCCCTGACGCGTGGGGATCGGTGTCGTTCTCGAGGATGACGTCGAGGTCCGACTCAGGGACGACCGGAGGCAGCCGCCAGGCCGACGACTCGAGCGGCACGCGGCCAGATGCTCGATGAGAGGGACACCGACGTCCCCACCATCCGCCCCCTAGCACCGTGAGGACTCGTCATGTCTCGTCTTCTCTACCGTTTCGGTCACTCCGCCGCACGTCACCCGTGGCGGGTTCTTGCCGCCTGGGCCCTGATCGCCGGCATCGCGATCGCACTCAGCTCCTCGTTCGGCGGCGCGACCAACGACACGTTCCGCCTTCCGGGCGCGGAGTCGCAGCGCGCGGCCGACGCCTTGACCGACCGGTTCCCCGCCCAGAGCGTGAACACGGCGCAGGTCGTCGTGCACTCCGACCACGGCGTCACCGGAGCGGCCGCCCGCCGGGCCGTCGCGCAGGCCACGGCTGCGCTGGCCGACGTACCGCACGTCGTCGGCGTGACCAACCCCTTCGACCCGCGCGGACCCACCGTCAGCCCGGACGGCCGCACCGCGTTCGCCACCGTGGCGTTCGACACCGACAAGATCGAACGACCGGAGTTCGACGCGGCGCAGGCGGCCACCAAGGGCCTGCGCGACGCCGGCATCCAGGTGGAGTACAGCGGGCTGCTCGGCTCGGCCGCGGACGACGAGCCTCCCGGCAGCGAGATGATCGGGCTCGCCATCGCGATCGTCGTCCTCGCCGTCGCGTTCGGGTCGCTGGTGGCGATGAGCCTGCCCATCGGCGTCGCCCTGATCGGCCTGCTCGTCGGCAGCAGCGCGATCGGCATCCTGGCCGGCCAGGTCCCGGTGCCGTCGATCACCACGATCGTCGCCACGATGCTCGGTCTCGGCGTCGGCATCGACTACGCGCTGTTCGTCCTGGCCCGGCACCGGCAGAACCTGGCCGACGGCATGACCGTGCCGGAAGCCGTCGGCCGGGCGAACGCGACGGCCGGGCTGTCCGTGCTGTTCGCGGGCACCACCGTGGTGGTGGCGATCGCGAGCCTCCGGGTGGCGGGCATCCCGATGCTGACCGCGATGGGCTGGGGTTCAGCACTGATGGTGGCGGTCACGATGGTCGCTGCCGTCACCCTGCTCCCCGGACTGCTCGGGCTGGTCGGCCGCAAGGTCAACAGCCTCCGGGTGCCCTTCGTGCGGCCGAGGCCGGCGAACGACCTCGACACGAGGGCCGGTCGATGGGCGGCGAAGGTCGTCGCCCGACCCGTCCGTTACGGCCTCGTCGCGACCGTGCTGCTCGCGGTCCTTGCAGCTCCGGCCTTCGCGCTGCGGATCGGGTTCGCCGACGACGGCAACGCGGCTCCCGGCAGCACCTTGCGCACCTCCTACGACCTGATCGCCGACGGCTTCGGCCCGGGGTTCAACGGCCCGATCGAGGTGGCCGTCGAGATCGGAGACAGCCCGGACGACGCCGCCGCACTCCGCGACGTCACCGACGCACTCGCCGGCGACCCGGGCGTCGCCTCGGTGAGCCCGCCGGTGGTCAGCCCGAACCGCGACCTGGCCGTCATCGCGGTCACACCCACCACCGCTCCCCAGGACGAGGCGACGACACAGCTGGTGCACCGGCTGCGCACCGAGGTGCTGCCGACCGCCACCCGAGGGCACCACGTCGAGACCATGCTCACCGGCACGACGGCCTTCCAGGTCGACATCTCCTCGGGGCTGCCGCGGCAGATGCTGTGGTTCGTCAGCGCGGTCATCGGGCTGTCGTTCCTGGTGCTCATGGTCGTGTTCCGGTCGGTGCTGGTTCCGCTGAAGGCAGCGGTGCTCAACCTGATCAGCATCGCCGCGGCGTACGGCGTGGTCGTCGCGGTGTTCCAGTGGGGCTGGGGCGCGAGCCTGATCGGCATCCAGGAGACCGTGCCGATCAACCCGTTGGGACCGATCCTGATGTTCGCCATCCTGTTCGGCCTCTCGATGGACTACGAGGTCTTCCTGATGAGCCGGGTGCGCGAGCAGTACCTCAAGCACGGCGACCCCGAGCGGGCTGTCGTCGAGGGCGTCGGCTCCACGGCGCGGGTCATCACCAGCGCAGCGCTGATCATGATCAGCGTGTTCGGTGCCTTCGTGCTCAGCCCGGACGTGACCGCGAAGCTGTTCGGCGTCGGCCTGGGCGTCGCGGTGCTGCTCGACGTCACGCTGGTGCGGATGGTCCTGGTCCCGGCGGCGATGAGCCTGCTCGGGCACCGGGCCTGGTGGCTGCCGGCGCCGCTGGCCCGGGTGCTGCCCAGGATCGACCTGGAGGGCGGTCAGCACGCCGACCCGGAGGCGAGCCCCGTCGCGCCGCTCGTCGACGAGCTGAGACCGGGAGCCCGCCGGCGTGTGACGCAGGAACCCGTGGTGCGACCGGCCGGCCAGCCCCGGCCGGTCGCTCCCCGGGAGTCGACCACGTAAAGCACGCGGGCACCCGCGACAACACGTGTGCTGACGTGTTGAGGCGGCCGGCGACGTGCTTTACGTGGTCGACTCCGGGTCGGACGCGGGTCCGGGTGCCGGACGAAGCGGCCGGGCCCAGCCCCGGCGGGTCGCACCATGCCGGGCGTGACGAGCGTCAGCTGCTCTGCAGCCCGTTCCACGACCACTGGGGGATGGCGAGGCCGTCGGGCACATCGTCCGCGGAGCCGTGATAGCGCGACATCGTCGTCGTGGTGGCCCACGCGAAGTAGTCGTGCAGCACCTGCCGGAGCGGCTCAGCGGTCAGCCCGACGTCCTGCAGCGCCTGGTCGAAGCAGGCGATGGCTCGCCGGTCCATCTCGTCGTGCGGGCCGTTGCCGCTGTGCATCCGCACGACCGACGTCTCGTCCCCATAGGTGTCGGAGAAGCGTGGTGGGCCCACCGAGCGCCTCGGCCCAGTACGCAGCGAGCCGCTCGGTGTGCTGCGGGTGAAATCCGTGGCTGAACGCGTGGCTGACCTCGTCGTCGGCCAGCACCCGGGAGTGCCAGGCCTCAGCCAGCCGGAGCAGGCCCTGGTCACCGCCGGCGGCCTCGTACACGGTGTCCACCCGACCAGGATGACAGGGTCGTCGGCTACTGGACTGCGGCGGGCCGTTCGCGCACCGGCCCAGCTGTCGAGCCGGGCGAGCCAGCCGTCCGCGCCGATCGCGGTGTAGGTCTCCCGGGCGGACTCCAGCAAGGGTCCGGCGTCACCTGGTCGGCTCTGGGCGACCAGCCACCGCGCGAGCTCCTCCTGCGCCTGCGCGCAGTAGGCCCTGGCACCGTAGGAGTCCAGCACTGCGATCCCGGCGCGCAGCTCGGTCTCGGCGAAGTCCGGGTCATCGCCTCGCGCTGCCGACACCAGCCCCCGGAGGCGGCGCCACTGCCCGGCGACTGCCGGGGACACCAGCCCGGGTCGGGCCGTCTCGACCGGCTGGAGCAGCCGGTCGGCGAGTTCCACGTCGCCGGCGGCGAGGGCAGCCAGGACCAACGGCGGCCACAGGATGCAGAAGTCCTCGTCGAGGCCGACCGCCGTGAGCAGGTGGCCGAGCGAGTCGGCCGCGATGCTCGCCGCGTGCGCGGGGTCATGGGCGGCCATCGCCCTGCTGATGTCGGCGCTGTCCTGCCAGGCCCGGTCGGACTCGTCGTCGGGAAGGGGGTTCTGGTCATCGGTCGGCTCGGGGACGGGTTGGCCCTGGGCGTCGGCGAGCCATGCCTCGATCGTCCGCAGGCTGATCCGGATCCCCGGGTCGGTGGCGGTGTCGAGCGCGTCGCTCAGGGCAGACCCCGTGGTGGCCATGTCGCCGGTGAGCCAGAGTGCGATCAGGTGGTTGAGCCCGGCGTAGTCGATGTCCATCTGGCTGCCGGAGCGATGTGCGGCGACGAGCGCGTCGCGGGAGTAGTCCAGCGCAGCGGACAGGTCACGACTGTTCGTGTTCGACGCGAGGTTCATCAGGCACCTGGACAACGGCTGGAACAGGTCGTTGTCGCGAGCCAGCCGCGCCGCCTGGTCCCACATCATCCGAGCGGCGACCGGAGCGCCGATCCCGCTGTAGCGCAGGGCCACCGTGCTCAGCGCGCGGGACAGCGCCGAAGGATCGCTCATGCCCTCCGCGAGCAGGAGTGAACGTTCGGCGTAGCGGCCCATCGCGTCGAAGTCGCCGAGGCGTCGATAGCCGCTGGAGAGCACGCTGGCGAGCTCGAAGAGGGCGCTGTCGCTGCCGGCGTCGCCCCGGTCGTCGAAGCTCTGCCAACGGGACTCGGCGAGCTGGAGGGCGGCGGTGGTGTCGCTCAGGCTCATCACGGCGGCGGCCTCGGCCGCCACGGCTCGCGCGGCTTCGCCCCGAGCGCCGAGCTCGTCGAAGCCGGCCGCGGCGAGTCGCGCATGGTCGCGGGCGGGTGCGTAGTCACCCGCGGTGTTCGCGGCGAGTGCGGCGGCCAGATGGAGGCGTGCCTGCTCAGCCGGGTCGACGGCGTGGGTGAGCGCGACCTCCAGGAGCCGCCCGGCTTCGGTCGGCGCACCCATCGCGGCCGCACGGGTCGCCGCCCGCTCCAGGTAGTGCGCTGCGCGAGCGAGGAGGGCCGGGGTGTCCGGGTCGGTCGCGGGCGCGGCCGCCACCGCATCGAGGAGGTGCTGGGCGATCAATGCGGCAACGTCGTCGGCCGGATCGGGCTCGCTCAGCAGCTGGTCGGCGGCCGCCACGTGGCGGATCTTGCGGTCCCGCTTCGACATCGTCGAGTAGGCGACCTGGCGTACGACGGACTGCACGAACCGGAACTGGCCGAGCTCAGCGCTGAAACGGTCGGTCTGGATCGAGAAGATCTCGCGGCGGCGCAACGACTCCAGGGCGCGGTCGGCGGTGTCCGGTCCGGTGCCGAGCGCGAGCAGGCCCTCGCGGGTGAACGTGAGGCCGAGGACGGCGGCGTCGGCGACGACCCGCTTCTCCTCCGAGGTCAGCGCATCGAGGCGGGCGGCGACCAGGGCGTGCAGGGTCGCGGGCGCGCCGATCGCGTCGAGGTCCAGGGCGGCGCTGTCGGCCGCGACGTAGCGGCCTTCTCTGGGAATGACGAGATCGCGGTCGATCAGGGCGCGCACGGTCTCGACGGCGAACAGCGGGATGCCCTCGGCCCGTCGCACCAGCGCGGTCCTGGTCGCTGGCGAGAGGTCGGCGACGAGCCCGTCGACGAGGGCCGCCATGCTGTCCTCGTCGAGGGGTTCGAGGCGCACGACGCTGGCCCGGCGGCCGCCGAGCTCGGCGCGGCGTCGCAGCAGGTCGGGGCGAGCCAGCGCCAGGACGAAGATCGGCGTGCGTGCGGTGGCCATCAGGTGGTCGAGGAAGTCGAGCAGGCCCTCGTCGGCGTGCTGCGCGTCGTCGATCACCAGCACCACGGACCGGTCATCGTCCGCGAGCTGCTCGAGGAACGCCGTCCAGGCCGCGAACAAGTCCTCCCGGGCGAACGCTGCGCCACCGCCGGCTCCGAGCAGGACCGCCAGCCGGGGCCGCAGCCAGTCACGCTCGCCGGCATCCGCGACATAGGTCGCCAGGCCGGCATCGAGGCGCTGGGTCACCACGTCTCCGGTGTCGGCCTCGACCAGCCCGAACCTGGCCCGGAACGCCTCTGCCAGCGCCCAGAACGCGACGCCGTCGCCGTAGGACAGGCATCTGCCCCGGTGCCATCGTGCGGTGGTGGCCAGCCCGTCGACGTACTTCTCGAACTCCCAGGCCAGCCGGGACTTGCCGATGCCGGCCTCGCCGTCGAGGACCACCAGCCGCGGGCGCCCCGACTCCTGGGTCGCGTGGAACAGCTCCTTGACCACGCGCAGGTCCGGGTCGTGCCCGGTGAACGGCGCCTCGAGACCGTCGACCCGCTGGACGCCCCCGAGCTGGCCCACCACGACGCCGGCGCGCCACAGCCGCATCGGCTGCGCCTTGCCCTTGAGCTCGTGCTCCCCGGCGTCGGTGAACGAGATGGCCGCAGAGGCGAGTGCGTGCGTGGTCTCGTCGACCCAGACCTGGCCCGGTGACGCGGCCGACTGCACCCGGGCCGCGGTGTTGACGGCGTCCCCGGCGACCATGCCCTCGGCGGTGGCGCCCACCGTCACCGCGACCTCGCCGGTGACCACGCCCACCCGCTGGGCCAGCCCCTCCGCCCCCACCTCCGCACCGAGCGAGGCGACCATCGCGACGAGGTCCAGCCCGGCGCGTACGGCGCGCTGCGCGTCGTCCTCGTGCGCCACCGGCACGCCCCAGACGGCCATCACGGCGTCACCGATGAACTTCTCGATCACCCCGCCGTACCGGGCCACGACCACCCGGCACTGCTGGAAGTACGCGGACAGCAGCTCGCGGACCTCCTCGGAGTCCTTGCTCTCGGACAGCGGCGTGAACCCGACGAGGTCGCCGAACAGCACCGAGGTGACGCGCCGCTCCGCCACCGGCGGTTCTGCGCGCGGCGCCGGCACCGACTCGGCCGAGGCAACGCCGGTCGCGAGACCGCACGACGAGCAGAAGCGGGCACCCGGCGGAACTGGCTCGCCGCACCCCGCGCAGTCGCCCGGGGGCTGCGGAGCGGGCGCGCCGCACTGCATGCAGAACCGAGCACCCGCGGGAAGGTCAGCGGCGCACTCGGCACAGCCCGCCACTCGCGCCCTCCGCCCTCAGCCGCCCCGTGGTCAGCAAGATAGCGATCTCCCGCCGCCGCGATGGCCCCAACGGGCCGATTGGCCGACGGTCAGGAGCTGGACGCGTCCGGCAGGTCGCCGTCCAGCACCCGACCGGAAGTGCCGGGGACACTGCCAGCGGACCACCGGTGACCCGCAGACGTTGAGCACGGCCGGCCCCCGGCCCCGGCAACCTGCTCGCGACGAGGAGGTCGGCGATGCCGTCGCCGCTGCGGTCCTGGGTCGCCACTGGCTGCCCAGGTTGCGAACCTCGTCGGGGCCTGGACCCGGCGCGCCTGGGTCAGCTGCGGTTTCCGCTGTGCCGGAAGCCATCCTCCCGACCCGTAGCACGGTGATGACCGGCGTCCTTGACGGCGCCGACGTCCTGGCGGGGCACCTGATGGACAGCCGGCGGCCGATCTCGGCGTTGGTGGCGCCGGTCCCGAGAAGGCGCAGGACATCGAGCCCGCGGGACGAGAAGCCCGGTCCGGGGCCTCCCCCTCACGCGCCCCCGGCGCCGCTGCCGGCGTCTCAGCGCCGGACAGTGGCAGCCGAGCGCGGCGGGCGAGAGCCTCGATCTCCGCCCGCAGCGGAGCAGGCCGCTCAGCGGCGAGCTACGCCGCCGTGAGGACCTTGTCGGCGTCGATGCGATGCGCCGAGAGCACGCCGTGCCGCATCACGCGGCCTACGCCTGCTGGCGTCAAGACCTGTGCTTCCCACCACCAGCTCGCGGCCGTCCCGAACACCCGACTGTCGCGAACACCCGACGGTTGGTCGGTGGGTTGGTTGGTGGAGGTGCCGGGAATCGAACCCGGGTCCTTCGGTGCTGAATCAGGGCTTCTCCGGGCGCAGCCTGCGTGCGCTTTTCTCGGCCCCAGCAGTCATACAGGCAAGCTGCTGACAGGCCCAGTCGCTGTGAGATTTCCCGCCTGGTCCCGCGACCGGTCCAGACGGTTGAGCCTTCTAGCTGATGCCAGACACCGGTCCGAAGGCACTACCGGGCTGACAGCCTGCTCTCTACTGCTTAGGCAGCGAGAGCGTAGGCGCGCTGATTGGAATCGGCGCTTATTGGTGTGCTGGGCATGGTTTTCGAGCTCATCCCAGCCATCCTCGGCCCGCTTCCCCTGACTCGACTACCGAAGTCGAGACCATTCACCCCCTGTGCAGTTGTGCGCCCATGCTAACGCCCAGCCGCGAAAGGTTTCTTCCGGGATCTTCGCCCTCGGAGGGTCACATCCGCAGGCGTGGGTACGCAGCCCGGGTGAACACCGATCATCGAAGCATCGGCGGCCGCTACCGGCTCGACCGCTCCATCGGCCAAGGCGGCATGGGCACCGTGTGGGAGGGCCACGACGAGCTGCTCGGCCGGGCCGTCGCGGTCAAGGAGGTGCGGTTCCCGCCCGAGCTCGACGACCGTGCGATGGCCGACCTTCGCGAGCGCACCCTGCGCGAGGCCCGGGCGTCGGCGCGGCTGAGCCACCCCAACGTCATCACGACCTACGACGTCGTCGAGGAGGACGGCCGCCCCTGGATCGTGATGGAGCTGCTCCCCACCCGCAGCCTCAGCGAGCTCCTGCGCGAGGACGGACCGCTCCCCCCGCACCGGGTGGCCGAGATCGGTCTCGACGTGCTCAGCGCCCTCGAGTCGGCCCATGCGCAGGGCGTGGTGCACCGTGACGTGAAGCCCAGCAACGTGCTCGTCACCAAGGAAGGGCGCGGCGTCCTCACCGACTTCGGCATCGCCTCGACGGCCGGAGACCCCGCCCTGACCTCGACCGGGGTCGTCCTGGGCTCACCCTCGTACATGTCGCCGGAGCGGGCCAGGGGAAAGGCGTTCGGGCCGGAGAGCGACCTGTGGTCCCTCGGGGCGACGCTGTACGCCGCCGCCGAGGGGCGCCCGCCGTTCGACTCGGACAACGCCCTGGGGACCCTCACCGCCGTCATCTCCGATCCCGTTCCACCGATGTCGGGCGGCGGGGCGCTCGAGGAGGCCGTAGACGGGTTGCTGGTCAAGGACCCCGCACGCCGGGCCGGCATCCGCACCACGCGCGACCTGCTGACCCGTGCCGCGGCGGACCAGAGCCCCGCGGCTGCCGCCAGCACCGCGGCCACCGTCGCTCTCGACCGGGCCGGTCGCACCGCGGCCATCCCGGCCGAGGGCGTGCCGGTCCGGCCGCCCACCGACCGGCAGGAGCCGCCGGTCCCGCCGACGAGCACCACCACGACGTACGGCGACCAGCGCAACGGTCGCGGTCCCCTCCTGGTCGCCGGCCTCGTGGTCGCGCTGCTGCTCATCGGCGGCCTGGCCGCGCTGGCCGTCCTGAACCGCGGCGGCAACGACTCCGGCGGGAACGACCCGCAGGCTTCGGGGAAGCCAAAGGCCTCCACGACCGCGACCAGCAAGCCCTCGACGTCCGCCACCAGCGAGGCGCCCTCGACCAGCGCCCCGCCGCCGTCGAGCTCTGCCCCACCGAACCGGCGGCGGCTCGGTGCCGGCCGGTTACCAGCGCTACACCGACCCGAGCGGGTTCTCGGTCGCCGTGCCCGCCGGCTGGCAGGCCGAGCAGTCCGGGACGCGGGTCGACCTGCGGGACCCCGACGGCGGCCGGTTCCTGCGGATCGACCGCACCGACACGCCCAAGGGCGACCCGAAGCAGGACTGGGAGCAGCAGGAGAAGTCGGTGCGCAAGGCACTGCCGAACTACCAGCGGGTCAGCATCGAGTCGGTCGACTACCGCGGCTGGCCGGCGGCCGACTGGGAGTTCACCTTCGGCGAGCGCACCCACGTGCGCAACCGCGGCTTCGTCACCGACCCGAACCACGGCTACGCGCTCTACCTGTCGAGCACCGAGGACCAGTGGGCAGCCAGCCAAGAGGTGTTCCAGACCGCTGCCGACACCTTCACCCCCGCCCGGGGCTGAGGGTGGGCGGAAAGTCACTGCCCACGACGGCGCCCGCCGGTCGATACTCGGGCTGTGACGAGGACGGTCGTCAGTCCCGACCTCGTGGGGCGGGAAGCGCAGCTTGGCCGCCTCGACGAGGCGCTCTCGCGCGCCGAGGTCGGCCTGCCGGGCACCGTCCTGCTGCCGGGGGAGGCAGGGGTCGGGAAGACCCGACTGCTGCGTGAGTTCCTCGCAGTCGCGCGCGACCGCGGGGCTACAGCGTTGCTTGGCGCCTGCGTGGAGATCAGCGCCGGAGATCTTCCCTTTGTGCCATTTCGTAGCGTTCTGCGTCAGATGCTCCGGGACCGGTCCGAGCAGGGCATGGCTGCGCTGCTCGGTCCCACGTGGCAGCACTTGCACGTGCTGCTTCCCGAGCTCGCTCCGGCGCACCCAGCGGACGAAGGCTTGGAGGCACCACACGCGTTCGAGGTGATGGCCGCGGTCGTCGACGTCCTGGTGCGTGAGCGGCCGCTGGTGCTCGCCGTTGACGATGCCCAGTGGGCAGACCAGTCGACCTTGCAGCTGCTGCGCTTTCTGTCGAAGGCCAATCTCCGGCAGCCGCTGCTGTTGGTCGTCGCCTATCGCGGCGAGGAGTTGCCAGCCGATCCGCCTCGGCGCAAGGCCTTCGAGGAACTGAGCCGGTCGGCCGACGACGTCGTCACCGTCAGCCCATTGAGCGTCGACCAGGTCGCCACCCTGGTCGACCACATCGGCGTCGAGCTGAGCCCCAGCTCACGGACGCGTCTGCAGCAACGGTGCGGGGGCCTGCCGTTCCTCGTGGAGGAGCTCGTGTCCGCCGAGAACGAGGGGATCACGCGCGGAATCCCCCGGCGGGTCCGGGACGTGGTGCGGCTGAGGCTGGGCGCCCTTTCCGAAGACGGACAGCTCGTCGGACCGACCCCGCGTGGCCGGTCCCGCCCGCAGTACCGGGATGGTCTGACTACTTCCCCGACGTGTGAATTCACCTAAGGCTGCCGCTGCCTCCAGCTAAGGGGGATGCCGGACGCCGTCGTGGGCGGACCCCTCGACGCTGCAGGTATGACCAACTACCAGCAGCCGCTCGACCAAGTCGAGGACAAGTCCGAGCGCCGCGGCATCACCGTGGCCCTGGCTGTCGCGGCCGTCGCCGTCGCCTTCGCCGTCGGCTCCGAGGCCGTAGCCGTAGGCTGCGAGGCCGTCACCGTCTCGCGTGCCGTGGTCAACCTGCCGACGACCGCTGCCGCGGTCGCCTGGGGACGTGCCCACGACGGCCGGTGCGACGTGCACGGCGACCTGACGGTCACCTGCGCGTCGATGCGAGACGGCTACACCAACGCGGGTACGACGTTCGGCAACACCTGGCTGTTCGGCGACAAGGGCGGCTCCGCCCGGCACCGGCACGAGTCCCGGCACTCCGACCAGTGGGCGATGTTCGGTCCCGCATTCCCCGCGTTCTACGGCGCGGAGTGCGCCCGGACACACGGTGACTTCCGCCGCAACGTCTTCGAGCGGTGGGCCGGCCTGCACGACGGGGGCTACGGTTCGGACTGACCGAGTCACCGCGCAGCACGCCACCAGCACCACACGAAGGGCCGGGTCCGTTCGGACCCGGCCCTTCGTGTGCGAGCTGGACGCTGACTCAAACTTGACGCCGGCTCAGTGGGTGTCGGAGTAGCTCTGCGCCCCGACCACGACCACCGACAGGAAGCCCAACGTGACCGCCACACTGACCCAGCACAGTCGGCTGGCGAGCCGGGAGGCCCGCCGGGCGCCCTCGACGTCGCCCAGCGCCAGCCGGGTCCGGACGTTCCCGGCCCAGACGACGGCGGCCACACCGGTGGGTGCGAAGCAGAACAGCGTCACGAGGACGGCGGCGACCAGGTGGCTACGAACCCGGACGTTCTGGACGTCCTGGTCGGGCCTAGCGGTCAGCGCGGCCGAGACGCCGCGGGTGTCGGTGTAAGTCATGCCTCGAAGGTCGCGGCGCGGGCGACAACCGGCGTCCGGCGTTCTCCTTAGCCGACCCGACGGGCTCCCTTACCCATGGTCGACCCGAAGGTCACCGCTCGGACTTGCCGCTGCTGCGCCGGGACAGGGCGCGCTGCATCTCCCGCTTGGACTGCTTCTCGGCCAGCGCCTGCCGCTTGTCGTAGCTGCGCTTGCCCCGGCCGAGCGCGATCTCGACCTTCGCCTTGCCGTCCTTGAAGTACAGCGCGAGCGGGACCATCGTGACCCCGCCCTCCTTCGTCTTGCCGATGAGCCGGACGATCTCGGCACGGTGCAGCAGCAGCTTGCGCTCCCGCCGCGGCTCGTGGTTGGTCCAGGTGCCCTCGGTGTACTCCGGGATGTGCACGCCGGCCAGCCAGGCCTCGCCGTCCCTGATGTGCGCGAAGCCGTCGACGAGGTTGGCGTGCCCGGCGCGCAACGACTTCACCTCGGTGCCGGTCAGCACCAGGCCGGCCTCGAAGACGTCGTCGATGTGGTAGTCGTGGCGTGCCTTGCGGTTCTGCGCGATCAGCTTGCGGCCCTGCTCCTTGGGCATCAGCCGCGCCCCGTCCCGCCGAGGGCGGCCACCAGCCCGGTGAGCACGTCGATGGCGCGGCGCTCGGCCAGCTCCGGCGCGGCACCGGGCGGCACGACGACGTCGGGCTCGATGCCCACGCCCTCGAGGCTCCGCCCGGACGGCGTCAGGTAGCGGCCGACGGTGAGCTCGAGCGCCGAGCCGTCGGACAGGGTGGTCGGTTCCTGCACGGAGCCCTTCCCGTAGGTGCGGGTGCCGACGACGACGGCACGGTTGCGGTCCTGCAGCGCCCCGGCGACGACCTCGGCGGCGCTGGCGGTGGCGGCGTTGACGAGGACGACCAACGGGGTTGCGGTGTCGCCGCCCTCGTACGCGTCGAGGGTGCGAGGGCTGGCCCCGCGCCGCTCGTAGGACACGACCGGACCGCCGTCGAGGAACACCGACGCCACGGCGACGCCCTCGTCGAGCAGACCGCCGGGGTTGTCCCGCAGGTCGAGCACGACTCCGCCGGTGTGGCGGACCCGCTCGGCGTCCATCGCCCGAGCCACGTCCCGGCCGACGCCCCGGGTGAAGGCCGTGACCGCGATCCGCGAGATGCGGCCGGCGAGGCGCTCGACCACGACGTCGTCGGTGCTGAAGGTGGCCCGGTCGAGGCGCACCGTGCGGGTCTCGGTGCCGCGGCGGACCGCGACGAGCACCGAGCTGCCCGCGGCACCGCGCAGCAGGTCGGCCACGGTGGGCACGTCAGAGCTGCTCACGTCGGTGTCGGCCACCCGCAGCATCACGTCGCCGGCCACGATGCCGGCGCGCTCGGCCGGCGAGCCCGGCTGCACGCTGCCGACCTCGACGCCGGTCGGCCGCCGCGCGCTGCCGTTCGTGCTGCGCAGCCAGAGCCCGACGCCGGAGTAGTGACCCTCCAGCGCGGACTGGAACGACGAGAACTCGGACCTGCCGTAGTAGGTCGACCAGGGGTCGCCGAGGGCGCGCAGCATCCCCTCGACGGCGGCCCGCTCCAGCGCGTTGCGGTCCACCGGTCGGGCGGCCTTCGCCGTGATGCGGTCGGCGGCCTCGTCGATGACGCCGCGCTGCGCGGCCGGCTTCGGGTCGTCGGAGCCGACGACGCCGGTGACCACCCCGCCGACGTACGCCGCCGCCACCACGGCCACGAGAGCCGAGGCACGCAGCCCTCGTCGAACGGAGATCACCGCACGAGTCTAGGCCGGGCGCCGACCGCCCGAGGGCTAGAGCCAGCCCATCGGGTCGGTGGTGCCGCCGTTGACGTACACCATGAAGTGCAGGTGGCAGCCGGTGGAGAAGCCGGCGCCGTACATGCCGGGCCCGCCGCCGCTGTAGCCGATGACCTCGCCGCGGTTGACGTGTGATCCGGATCCGACCGAGAAGCTCATCAGGTGGTTGTAGCTCGTCGCGAGCCCGACGCCGCGCATCACACCGTGGTCGATCACCAGCTGGTTGCCGTAGCCGACGGTCAGCGCGGTCTGGATCACCGTGCCCGATGCGGCCGCGTGCACCGGCGTACCGCAGCCGACGCCGAAGTCGGTGCCGTCGTGCAGCTTGTAGATGCCGGTCACCGGGTTGGTCCGCATGCCGTACGGCGAGGTGATGCCCGCGTTGACCGGGTGCGACAGCACGCCACCACCGGCGCTGTAGCTGGACCGGCCGGCCGCCCGTGCCCGAGCGGCGGCCAGCCGCGCGGCGCGGGCCCGGGCCGCGAGGATGGCACCGAGCCGGTTCGACTCGGCCTGCATGCTGGCGTACCGGGCTTCCTCGGCGGCCTTCTCGCGCTGGATGGTGGCCACCGCCGAGGACCGCTCGGCGATCAGCGACTCCACGGCCTGCTGGGCGTCGACCGCCTGCGCCTCGAGGCCGGTGATCTTGCGGACCAGGGCCTCCTGCTGACGCTTCATCGCCGCCACCGCCTGGCGCTTGGCGACGAGGGTGGCCCGCTGGGCCGCGAGGTCGGCCCGCTTCTCGGCCAGCCCGCCGATGATGGAGCCCTCCGAACGCATCGCGTTCTGCACGAGCACCAGGCGGGTCGCGAACTCGTCGGGGCTCTGCGACTGCAGGATGACGGCGAGCTCGCCCATGCCGCCCTCCTGGTAGGAGGACCGCGCGATGCGGCCGATCAGCTTTCGGCTGGCGACGATGTCGGCGACGGTCCGGTCGATCTTGCCCTGCGCCTTGGCGACCTCGGCCTTGGCGACCTCCAGCTGCTGACCGAGCAGCCGGTCCCTGGCCTGGGCGGCCATCAGCTGGCCGTGCACCCGGGCGACCCTGGCCCGGGCGGCCGGCAGCTTGGACTCGGCGCGGTCCAGCGCCGCGGAGGCGCGGCGCAGCTCGGCCGAGGTCTCGTCCAGATCGGTCCTGAGGTGCTTGATGGCCGTGTCGATCTGCCGTTTGCGGTGCTTGGGGTCGGCCGCCTGGGCGGGCGCGACCAGTCCGACGCACAGGGCGACGATCACGGCCAGGGTCAGGGCGGGACGGGCACGCATGCGGGGCGGGGCTCCGGTCGGTCGGCGGCAGGGGGAAAGCTGCTGTCGTATCGGTCCGTCCGGGCCCCGGGATGAGGCCGTGGAACAGGTCGTCTGACCCGATTCCCTGGTGCAGGTGTGACTGGTGGGACCCGGTTGATCAGACCCGAAGGTACTTGATCAGAGCCAGCGAGCTGGCGATTGCCGCCAGCGCCACGCCGATGACAAACACCGCCATCGAGGCGACGTAGACGTCGCCCCAGGTGATGAAGCGGGTGATCGGGAAGTTGGGCGCCAGGATCTCGTCGACCAGCACGGCCTTGACGAAGATGAACGACGCGGTCGCCAGCAGCGCCCCGAGGAAGCCGGAGATGGCGCCCTCGAGCAGGAACGGCAGCTGGATGGAGAAGTTGGAGGCGCCGACGAGCTTCATGATGCCGGTCTCGCGTCTCCGGCTGAACGCCGAGACCCGGATGGTGTTCACGATGAGGATCACCGAGACCAGGATCATCAGCAGCGCCAGGCCGGTGGCGAACCACTGCACCCAGTTGAGCACCTTGAAGAACTTCTCCAGCAGCGCCTTCTGGTCCTGGACCTGGTCGACGCCGGCCCGTCCGACGAAGGCGCTCGCGACGATGTCGAACTGCTCCGGATTGACCAGCTTGACCCGGAACGACTCCGGCATCTGGTCGGCGGTGATGTTGTCGACGATGGCGGAGTTCTTGAACTGCTCCTTGAAGCGCGTGTAGGCCTGCCGCTTCGACTCGTAGTAGACCCGCTCGACCTGCGGCATCTTGTCGAGGTCGGTGCGGATCGCGTCGCGCTGGTCCTGGGTGACCTCGCCGGCCGCGCAGCTGCCCGCCGTACCTTCCCCGCTGTCGGCGCCGCAGAGGAAGACGGACACCTCGACCTTGTCGTACCAGAAGTCCTTCATCACGCTGACCTGCTGGTTGAACAGGATGGCCATGCCGAGGAAGCCCAGTGACACCGCGGTCGTGATGATCATCGCGACCGTCATGGTCAGGTTGCGCCGGAGACCGATCCCGATCTCACTGGCGATGAAGCTAGCGCGCATTCCGTTCCCTGTTCTGTCTCGCGTGGCACCCCGTACGCCGGGGGGTCGGGGTGCTGCGGCCCGACCTCCTGTCTACCGCCTGGTCAGTGCGAGTAGCCGTAGACACCCCGAGACTGGTCACGAACCACCTTGCCGCCCTCGAGCTCGATCACCCGTCGGCGCATCTGGTCGACGATGTCGTCGTCGTGGGTGGCCATCACCACGGTGGTGCCGGTGCGGTTGATGCGGTCGAGCAGCCGCATGATGCCGACGCTGGTGAGCGGGTCGAGGTTGCCGGTCGGCTCGTCGGCGATGAGGATCATCGGCCGGTTGACGAACGCCCGGGCGATCGCGACTCGCTGCTGCTCCCCGCCGGACAGCTCGTCGGGCTTGCGGTTCTCCTTGCCCTTGAGCCCCACCAGGTCGAGGACCTCGGGGACGACCTTGGCGATCTGGGTCCGGGGCCGGCCGATGACCTCCAGCGCGAACGCGACGTTCTCCTGGACGGTCTTGTTGTTCAGCAGCCGGAAGTCCTGGAACACGGTGCCGACCTGACGGCGCAGCGCCGGGACCTTCCAGCTGGACAGCCGGGCGAGATCCTTGCCGGCGACGTGGACCTGGCCGCTGGTGGCGCGCTCCTCCTTGAGGATCAGGCGGAGGAAGGTCGACTTGCCCGAGCCCGACTGGCCCACAAGGAAGACGAACTCACCCTTTCCGATCTCGACCGTGACGTCGTTGAGCGCCGGTCGGGTCTGGGTCGGATAGAGCTTGGTGACGTGGTCGAGGCGGATCACTGAGGCATCACTTACTCAGGCGTCGGAGGGGAAGCGACCGCCACCGGCGGTCTGCCAGCGAGTCTACGCAGCAACGCGCGAGGGGCCCCGGACATCCGGGGCCCCTCGACGTGTTCTTTGCCTACGGCGCGCTCGTGGCGCCGTCAGCGGCCTTGCTCAGCGTGCTCAGTGCCTGCGGTGGCTGCCCTTCTGGAAGGCCAGACCGGGCAGCATCAGGAGTGCGCCACCGGCGAGCAGCAGGCCGAGCGAGACGACCAGCAGGACGCCGATCGGCAGGCCGGAGCCGGTGTGCGGCAGCGTCGCGGCCGAGGTCGCCTCCACGGAGGAGGAGTTACCGGCCTTGGTGCCCTTGACGCTGGTGTCGCCCGACGGCAGCCACTGCTGCGAGCGGTCGTCGTCGTGACGCGGCGGTCGTGCACCGTGTGTCGACGGTGGTCGCCGTGTCCGACGTGGTCGCCGGGTTCGACGTCGTCGCCGGTGTTCGACGTCGTCGGCGGTGTCGTCGAGGTCGTCGGCCGGTGTCGTCGGAGCGGTCGTCGTGTCCGGCGGTGGCGTCGTCTCGGGCGGCGTCGATCGCCGACGCAGAGGTGCGAGAGCTGCATGTCGTTGCGGCCGGCGTAGCGGCGTGCCCGACCGGGGTCGCGAGGCCGCGATGCTCGACGAGGATCGTCGTCGGTCGGCGCTGTAGACCTACGGCATCCTTGCCAGCTCGAACGGTGACTCCACGTAGAGCGTCTCGTCGTCGGTGGACCGTGCACCGTGACTGCGACGTGTCTGCGAAGCTGGCGGTGAAGGTCGTGAGGCCGTGCCACCGGTGCAAGCACGAAGTGGCAGCCTGGCCAACGTGCTCAGCGATCGTGATCTCGGGGCAGTCGTCAGCCGGCGGTGAAGCTGACGGCTGTCGATCGTCGCTGAGTTGTGCCGTTCCGACTTCGCGTCGAGGCATCGACGCGTCGCGGCCGGCGCTGGCGGCGCTGCCGCCGACCCAGGGCGCCATCGCTAGCGCGATCATTGCGGCGCCGGCGAGGCGCAAGGCGGTGTTCTTGACCTTCATGAAGCCACTCCCCTGTGAGGACTCTGCAGGGGTCGGTCTCACCACTAGCTCCCCACGACCGTCCTGCCCATCCCCGTTGGCAAGAGGTGACCGTTACCGGTCGCGGATCGAAGCTTCCCCACCTGCCGCCTGCTGGCGGCCTGATCATTCTGCCGACCCGATCACGCTCGGTCAATCGAAACGACGACTCGTGTGGATAAAAGGCCGAAGGGTCAGACGCCCTTTGTCACCAAGGGAAAGGCCCCCGTCACGATAAGTGACGGCGGGCCTCCCTTTGGGTGAGTGCGTCAGCCGCGACGGCGTACCCCGGTCATGGAGACGAGGCCTCCCCCGGAAAGCAGCAGCAAGCCCGCCAGCCCGAGCAGCCAGCCGACGGGCAGGCTGTTGCCGGTGTGCGGCAGCACGCCGGTCGTGGTGTCCGAGACGCCGGTCGGCGTCCCCGTGGCGTTGTTGTTCGGCCCCTGGCCGACCTTCACGCCCTGGACCGCCGACACCGGAGTGACCACCTCGTTGGACGGCGTCGCCGGCACCTGGTCGGACCCGACGACTCCGATGTTGACGACGTCGAAGGCGGCGATGCTGCCGTCAGCGGCCGGCGTGGGCTTGTCGATCGTCACCTGGAAGGAGACCGACCGACTGGTTCCCGCGGACATCGTGCCGAGACCGAACGTCACCTGGTGGGTCGTCGGGTCGTAGGCAGTGGTGCACGTGCCGGCACCCGAACAGTTCGCGGAGCCCGTGACGTACGTCGTCTTGCCAGACGTGGTGCCCGGCCGGTACCCCGGCAGGAAATCGGAGACGGTGACGCCGGTCTGCGCCGCATTGCCCGTCGTCGTGACGGTCAGCGAGTAGGTGAGCGTGTCGCCCACGGCAGCAGGCCCGGTCGGGGACACCGACTTCACGACGCCGAGACCGCGCTCCGTCGGCCGGGGGCGGCGTGGTCGGGGTCGTGCACGTCCCCGGCGCCGTCGCCGACTGGAGGACACGTGCCGCACCACCGGTCGGCGTGAAGACCAAGGCGAGCGCGGCGCCGACCGGGATGTCGTCGACGACCTGGTTCGAGTGAACCGGCTGCGGGGTCTGGTTGACCCGGAGGCTGAAGTCGCCGGTCTCGGTGCCGGTCGCGAGTGTGCCGACCGTGACGACCGCGTTGTTGGTGCCTGCGGTGTCGCACACGACCTGGAAGGAGCCGGCGGCTGGCGTCTTCGGGGGCGCCTCGCCACAGCTGGCGGGCGCAGTGTCACTGTCGACCAAGGTCGCTGCACCGGAGGTCGGCACGAAGAACAGCTCGATCTTCGACCCGACCGGGACGTCGACCTGCTGACCGGTCTGGACCGCGGGTCGTCGCTCCGCCGGTCACGCGGATCTCGTAGCTGCCCGCGTTCGACTTCGGGTCGAGCGGGCCGATGGTGACAACGGCATTCTTGCCGCCGTCCGTGTCGCAGATCACCGTGAACGAGCCGACCGGCGGTGCTGGCTGCACCGGAGTGCAGTCCTTCACCTTGACGAACTCGCCATCAACGTCGACCCAGTCGCCCGACCCGAGGTGGAACTGAAGCTGCACCGTCGTACCCACCGGGGCGTCGATCGCTTTGGTGAACGTCGTGCCGCTGAGCGGGATGGTTCCTCCCTTGGACAGGGAGAGCCGGAACTCCGCGTCGTCGGCACCGTCGGCGTCGAGGGTGCCGGACACCGTGAAGGCGCCGCCGCCGTCAGGGCACTCGCCAGTGAGGTTGCCGGACGGCTCAGGCGGGGTCACCGGACCCGGCACCTTGCAACCGTTGGCGAGGATGTCCTGGCCCTCGGCCGTCAGGTTCAGCCCGGCGTAGTGGCTGAGCTTCCCGGCCTTCTCGTCCTGCGGGCTCGCGAAGTAGTCGAACGCCGGGATGATGTCGCCCCAGCGGATGCCCTTGTCCTTGTCGCCGGGCTGGTGGACCCCGCCCTCGTCGTGGCCGTCATGCCCGACCTTGAACACGCCCGCCTTGTCGATCGTGATCACGACGTACGGGTTGTGCTCCGAGTTCGTGCGATGACAGAGCGTTACCTTGTGGTCGTCGCCACCCTGACTCGCTGTCGCCGTACCTGTTGCCAACGGCATCGCCGCGGCGACAAGTGTCACGGCTGCCGCAGCGCGCAGCAGCCGTCCCATGGTGTGTCGCATGCCCGTCCCCACATCGTCAGATGGATTCTCCGGGGCCGGTCTCACCACGCGTCGCGTCACCCCGCGGCTGATGCACCGTCTCGAGTGAGCGAACGGTCGCGGCTCAGAGCGCCCCCCGCTGTCTGAGGAACCCCTAGCCGATCAAGGGCAAGTAAAACCTCCTTCGGCTCTTGTCGTTCCCGCCGCACCTGGGGTCAGAACAACCGAAGGCCCCCGGGACAACTCGTCCCGGGGGCCTTGCGGGCCTTGCTACGTGGCTAGCTGTGGTAGGTCCAGCTACGCCGACGGCTGGCCGTCAGCATCAACAGACCCAGTCCGAGCAGCGCCAGTGCGCCACCCACCAGCGGGCCGATCGGCAGTGCTGCACCGGTGTGCGGCAGCACGGCTGCCGGCGGCTTGGAGACCTTCACCGGCAGAACCTTGCTCACCGGCGTGGACACCTGGTTCGACGGCGTGGCAGGAGTCCGGTCGGACTGCACCTCGCCGGCGTTGAGGATGTCCGCGGCCACCGTGGCCCCGGCCGCGCCGGTCACGTCGTCGATGGTCACCTGGAAGGTCACCTGACGAGACGTACCGGCATTCATGCCACCCAGACCCCAGGTGATCCGACCGCTGGCGTCAGGACCGGAGACGTTGCACGTGCCGCCGCCGATGCAGGTCGCCGAACCCTGGACGTAGGTCGTCTTGCCGGAGCTGGGCCGCGCCGGGTCGAACCCGGGCAGGTAGTCCCGGACAACCACGTTCGGCTGGTTCAGCGTGCCGGTAGCGCTGGCAGTGAGGGTGTAGGTCAGCGTGTCGCCGAACTCCACCACCACGCCGTTGCCCGCCACTGGGGTGACGCCCTTGACGAGAGTCAATGCGCCCGTCGGCACTACATGGGTTGTGGTGTCGGTCAGGCCCTGGAACTTGGCGGTGTTGACAAGAAGCGCACCTTGCGGAGCCGCCTCGTTGACAGTGACCGCGTAGGTGAGGGTCTTGCTGGCGCCGGGCGCCAGCGTGACCGACCAGGTGATCGTCTTGCCGTCGCCGCTCAGCGTTCCGCTGTCGCTGATCGAGCTGGCGACCGCGGTGACGTTGTTCGGCAGGGTGTCGACAACCGGCGCGTTCGTGATGGGGAAGTTGCCGGTGTTGCCGACCTTGACGGAGTAGTCGATCCGCGTACCCGGCTGAACGAGTGCCGGCGACGCGTCTGTCGTCACCGGGTTCGCGAACTTGTCCAGCGTCGGTACCGGGACTCCCACGACGTGCAGGGTGGAGTCCTTGAGCTCCTGCCATGTCACCGTGTTGAGCAGCGGACCATCACTCGGTGCGGTGGCGTCAACGGTGACCATGTAGCTGAAGACCTTCGTCTCATGCGCTGCAAGCGACACCATCCAGGTGATCTTCCCGTTCCCGGCTGGGTCAAAGGCGTAGGAGTCCCATGTGCCCTGGACCTCCGTGACGTCGAACGGATCTGACACCCCAGCCGGCAGGGAATCCACCAGTGCGGACGACGGGATCGCCGCCGCTCCCGGGTTCTGGACGGTCACCGTGTAGGTGATCGTCGAGGCCCGCGGGACCAGTGTCGGGTTCGCGTCGGTCGTGCTCGGGTCCGACGACTTGGTGAGCTCTGGCTTGATGTTACGGAACAAGCACGTGACGGTCTCGCCCGGATCGACCTTGAATGTCGCCAAGGACGTCGCTGCATTGGTTGTGCTCGGAGTGTCGCTCTCGCTGTCGTCGCAGCTGATTGAGTCGAGCGTCCAACCCGTCGTGAACTGCTCGGTGGACGAATAGGTTCCCGGGACCAAGTTGTCGACCCGGATCTCCTCGTCGTCAGCAATCGGCACGGTGATTTCACCAGCTGCGTCACCGGTGTAGGTGAAGGTGTCGCCGGCATCGGCCGCGGTTGCTCCGACGGCCTGCTTCTTCACGATGATCGAGCCACGCTCGGTGTTGGTGAAGGTACAGACGACGTCTTCACCCGGCTGCAGATCGATCTGCACCGAACCGTTGAGCGCGCCGGAGTCGTTCGTCGAGGCGGACCAATTGTCGGGATCCGTCCCGACGCAAGTGAGGTCCGTCAGGTCCCAGCCGGCCGTTTCCGCCTCGGTGACCGTGTAGCCACCCTCAGTCGGCAACACCTTGGCCGCCTTCGCGGAGTCGCCATCACCTAGCGCAGCGGAATTGACGTCGAGTGCCGCCAGGAACCGCAGCTCTTGCGTTGAGCCGAAGAGTCCAGGCACGTCACTCGTGAACGCGAAGGTCTGCTCGGAATTGCCCGGGTCCGTCTGCTTGATGATCTCGATCGAACCGTACTTCGTGTTGGTGAAGGCGACCGTCGCGCCATTCTCGTCGATCGTCACCGTGCCATCGGCCGGTACGACAACCGTCGAGAACAAGTTGTTGGCGTCTTCGGTGACGGTGCACTTCGTGCCGGTGGGGATGCCGTGAACAATGGCGATCTCCGTGTCACCGTCAGCGACCGTCAGCTTGACCGTCGAGTCGAAATTGTCATCGTCACAGTCCACCTGGAAGGTGAAGGTGCCGTTGCCACCGACCGCGTGCTTGCTGATGGTCAGCGACCCGGTCCTGCGGGTGTTGGTGAAGGTCACTTCCTTGGTCCCGGTCGTGATCGCGACCACGCCGCCGGCAGGATCCACCGTGGTCGTGAACAGCTCGTTGCCGTCCTCGCTCACGGTGCACACCGTGCCGGTCGGGATCCCCGAGATCAGTGGGGCGGACACACCGGTGTTCAGGTGCGCACCGTCGATCGTGATCGGGATGTTCTGCGGGTTCGTGCCGTCGGTGCAGCTCACGTCGAAGGTGAACGAACCGGCAGCATCAGCGATCTTCGTGATCTTCAGCGACCCGGTCTTACGGGTATTGGTGAAGGTCACAGTCTTGGTCCCATTGTCGATGGTGACCTGGCCGCCCGGCGGCGCCACCGTGGTCGTGAACAGCTCGTTGCCGTCCTCGCTCACGGTGCACACCGTGCCGGTCGGGATCCCCGAGATCAGCGGGGCGGACACACCGGTGTTCAGGTGCGCACCGTCGATCGTGATCGGGATGTTCTGCGGGTTCGTGCCGTCGGTGCAGCTCACGTCGAAGGTGAACGAACCGGCAGCATCAGCGATCTTCGTGATCTTCAGCGACCCCGTCTTACGGGTATTGGTGAAGGTCACAGTCTTGGTCCCATTGTCGATGGTGACCTGGCCGCCCGGCGGCGCCACCGTGGTCGTGAACAGCTCGTTGCCGTCCTCGCTCACGGTGCACACCGTGCCGGTCGGGATCCCCGAGATCAGCGGGGCGGACACACCGGTGTTCAGGTGCGCACCGTCGATCGTGATCGGGATGTTCTGCGGGTTCGTGCCGTCGGTGCAGCTCACGTCGAAGGTGAACGAACCGGCAGCATCAGCGATCTTCGTGATCTTCAGCGACCCCGTCTTACGGGTATTGGTGAAGGTCACAGTCTTGGTCCCATTGTCGATGGTGACCTGGCCGCCCGGCGGCGCCACCGTGGTCGTGAACAGCTCGTTGCCGTCCTCGCTCACGGTGCACACCGTGCCGGTCGGGATCCCCGAGATCAGTGGGGCGGACACACCGGTGTTCAGGTGCGCACCGTCGATCGTGATCGGGATGTTCTGCGGGTTCGTGCCGTCGGTGCAGCTCACGTCGAAGGTGAACGAACCGGCAGCATCAGCGATCTTCGTGATACGTAGGGACCCGGTTACGCGTGTGTTGGTGAACGTCACAGTGTTCGTGCCGGTGGAGATCGTAATCACGCCGTTCAGAGGCGTGACGACGCGCGTGAAGAGAGGATCTTCGTCCTCGGTCACCGTGCAGACAGTGCCTGTCGGGATCCCCGAGATCAGTGGCGCCGAAACACCATCGCCGCCCAAGTGCGAGCCGTCGATCGTGATCGGGATGTTCTGCGGATTGGTGCCGTCGGTGCAGCTGACGTCGAAGTGGAAGGTTCCGGTTGCGTTAGCGATCTTCATGATCTTCAGCGACCCGGTCTTGCGGGTGTTGGTGAAGGTCACTTCCTTGGTCCCATTGTCGATGGTGACCTGACCACTCACGGGGGCCACGGTGGTCGTGAACAGCTCGTTGCCGTCCTCGCTCACGGTGCACACCGTGCCGGTCGGGATCCCCGAGATCAGCGGGGCGGACACACCGGTGTTCAGGTGCGCACCGTCGATCGTGATCGGGATGTTCTGCGGGTTCGTGCCGTCGGTGCAGCTCACGTCGAAGGTGAACGAACCGGCAGCATCAGCGATCTTCGTGATCTTCAGCGACCCCGTCTTACGGGTATTGGTGAAGGTGACCGTGTTCGTTCCGGACCCGATGGTGACGACGCCGTTCTGCGGGTTGACCGTTGTAGAGAACAAAGCGTTGTCGTCTTCGGTCACAGTGCAGACGGTGCCGGTCGGGATCCCATCGATGAGTGGCGCCGACACCCCGTCACCGCCGAGCTGGTTGGCGTTGATCGAGATCGGGATGTTCTGCTTGTTGGTGCCGTCGGTGCAGCTCACGTCGAAGGTGAACGAGCCAGTCGCATCCGCGATCTTGATGATCCGGAGAGCACCCGTCCTCGTGTTCAGGAACACCTTGGTTGCGTCCGTGCTGCCCGATCGGGGGATTGTGTACGTGCGGCTCACGTTGTTCGGCATGACGTAACCGCCGGGAGGGGCCTCCAGCTCCGTGACCGTACAGGGGGTTCCTTCCGGGCCTGCGATCGCGATGAACCCTTCGTTGGCGTAGCCAGTCGCCGGATTGCCGCTGACCGGCGCCCCGTCAGGTCGGGCAGTCTCCAGGCCAGAGATGACGAGCGACGGGAAGGTAGCCGTTGGGTTGCAGGAGACGGAGAACTTGGCCCCCTGCAGAACGGCGTTTGTCTGTGCATCGCGCTTCTCGATCCGCAGGGTGCCGCCAACGGTGAAGCAGATGCCGCCCTTGCGGTTGCTTGCCTGAGGATCCGAAGGGCCTTCAGTGGTCTTGGCGTAGTTGCAGATCTCGGTGCCGACAGGCACCGAGCTCGGGATGTCCAGCGTGTAGTCGAACGTGAAGTCGTCGTTGTTCGGCACGAAATTGATCGTGAACGGGCTCCCGGGCAACGGGTCAAGGGTGTTGGCCTTGTAGTCCACACCGGGCGTTCCGGCGATGCGCTTCATGAAGCAGTCCGTGATCTGGAACGTGTTACCCACATCGGCGGGGTTGGCCGGGTAGGAGATCCGGAAGGTCACCGTCCCGCCAGGCTGCAAGTCTCCACCGACGATGTCCTTCAGCGTGTTCTCACTGCCGGGGGTCGTGATGATGCCGTTGCAGTTCTCACCCCCCGGCACGATCTGGACGTCGTCGGCCGCATTGGCGGGCAACGCGTTCAGGGGCACGAAGTACAACGCCAACAGGGACGCGACGAGAATCGCGAACCACTTGGGCATTCCCCGCTTGGACAACGACCGGACCATCGAAGGCACCTCTCGTAAGGAACGAAACGGTGCCGAGGTCGGTCTCACCAGTGGCTCCCCGCGACCGCCGCACGTCCTTTCCGGGACATGCGGGGTGACCGGTTGTTACCCGGTCGCGGCTCTAAGCCCCCCCAGCATGCGCCCCTCTCTCCCCAGAGGAGGCGCAAGATCAGACTGTCGTTCCACCAAGGTGGGGTCAAGCGACTCGTCAGAACCGCGTCAAGCGATAGTCCGCTATCTGCCGATATCCGCCGGGAGATTCACCCGACTGGCGCATCAAGGTCCCCAATCGTCCACCTGGACGTGCCGAGGGGCCTCGGTTGCCCGAGGCCCCTCGACCTAGCTCCACTCCCGTGTCAGGGAATCAGTCGCACCGTCAGCGCCGGCGCGCGACCGCCTGTGCCAGGCGCGGCGCCGAGACCAGCGTCCCACCCAGGGTCAGGAGCAGCAGCGCGATACCGGTGGTCACACCGATCGGCAGGGTCGCACCGGTGTGTGGCAACGCCGACGACTCGACTGCTGTCGTCGGCGTGGTTGCCGGCTTGCTGACCTTGACGGCCTCGACGGCTGCCACCGGCGTGACCACCTGGTTGGAGTCGCGGGGAGCGAGCTCCGTCGACCGGACGGCACCGGAGTTGGTGATCGTCACGGCCGGGATGGCGCCGTTCGCCGCGGCTGCGGGTGTGTCGATGCTCACTGCGAACGACACGTTGCGCGACGTTCCGGCAGCCATGCCGCCGAGCACCCAGGTGACGGTCCCGGAGGCGACCGTGACGCTGCTGCAGCCGCCCGCGCAGGCAGCGCTGCCCACCACGTACGACGTGCCCGCCGGGATCTTGTCGGTCACCGTCACCCCGGTCTGCGGGAGCGTGCCGAGCGCGTTGACCGAGAGCGTGTACGTCAGGGTGTCGCCGAACTTCGCGGCTCCCGTCGGCGAGACGGCCTTGGTCACCGTCAGGTCACGGGTTCCCACCGGGGGGACCACTGGCGGCGGGCAGGCCGCCGGAGCGGTCGTGCTGTCGAGCGTCACGGCCGGACCCTCGGCCGGCACGTAGGCCAGCACCAGGGTCGCTCCGGCCGGGACGACGATGTCCTGCTGGCCGCTGGTGACGACCTGCGCCACACCGTTCACCGTCAGCCGGAAGCTGCCGCCGGTGCTGGTCCCCGAGGACAGGGTGCCCACGTCGACAAGAGCGCCGGTCGCGGTGCAGGTGGGGGCGAGCAGGTTGCCGCTCGGCGGTACGACGACGGGCGGGCAGGCGGCGACCGAGGTCCCCTCCTGTGCCGTGCGCGTGCGACTCGTCGGCAGCGGCCCACGACAGGGTCAGGGCGACGCCGCTGGGCACCGCGACGTGGTCACCGGAGACGACGGTCTTGGAGCTGTTGCCGTACGACAGGGTCCAGACCACGTCCGCCTTGGTGCCGGAGCTGAGGTCGCCGATCGTGACCGTTGCGCCGTCAGCGGTGCAGTCCTGGGTGAAGGTGCCTGTCGGCGCGACGGGCGTCGGGCACGCCTCGGTGGACGTTCCCGAGTCGGCCGTTCCCTTCACGTCGCCGTCACCGGCATAGGTCAGGGAGAGCGCCAGACCACTGTCCATCGCGACGACGTCGCCGGCGTGGACGATCTGCGAAGCCTGGCCGTAGTGCAGGGTCCACACGACGTTGTCGGCCGTGCCCGAGTTCAGCGCACCGATGGTCACCGACGCGCCTGTGGCCGTGCAGTTCTGGGTGAACGAGCCCGTGGGGGCGACCGGGCAGGCCGGCTTCGAGGTGTCGGTCTTCACGGTGCCGGACTTGCCGCCGTCCGCGCTGTAGGACAGCGCGAGCGCGACGCCGCTGGGCACCGCGACCTTGTCGCCGGACGTCACGGTCTTCGACTGGTCGCCGTAGGTCAGCGTCCACACGACGTCGGTGGCCGAGCCGGAGCGTCAGGTCGCCGATCGTGACGCTCGCGCCGTTGCGCGATGCAGTCCTGGGTGAAGGTCCCGCTCGGGGCGACCGGCGGCGTCAACGTGCCGCACTGCGACTTGCTGGTGATGACGCCGTCGTAGACGTGCAGGACGCCGTGGCTGTCGGTGTAGTCACCGATGCGGTCCGGCTTCGGGTCGCCGGCCTTGACCGGCTTGCCGAGGAACACGCCGTCGGACTTCCAGGTCTTGTTCGGCTGGTCCCGGTGCATCAGGTGGCCCTTGAGCTTCACCGAGTCGTCGTCGACGGTGATGAAGGTGAAGGGGTTGGAGTCGCTGTTCGTCGCGTGGCAGACGTTGACGGGCGTGTGCCCGTTGGCCGGCGGTGTGCAGGCCGTGCTCTTGCCGCGTAAAGGTATCGGTCCAGCCCTTGGTGCCGTCCGGGTCGTCGTGCGCCTTGACCTCGACCACGTAGTCGTAGCTCTTGTACTGGTCCGGTGCGTCGAAGGTCTCGTTGTAGCTGGACCCGAAGTCCGGGTTCTCGTCGACCACGTCCCCGTTGATCGTGACCTTGACCGAGTTGGCTCCACCCGCGTTGTAGCTGGTGAGCTTCACGCTGAGCTGGTCGCAGTCAGCCTCGACGCTCGGCGTGTGCGCGCTGGCGGAGACGGCCACGAAGCCACCGACCACCAGCAGGCAGAACGCCAGCCCCACGGAGAACAACACTCTGACGGACTTCATCCGGATCCCTCCCGAGATACCTCAGGGGCCGGTCTCACCACTCGGCTCCCCGCGACGTCCTCGGGCCCTGTCGGGCTCCGAGAGGTGACCGATGTCGGTCGCGGATCACTGCCATCCCCACCCGCGACCCACCAACCCTGCTGTCGGCGGCTCGCTCACACAGTGTCACCGACGAACACACTCGCACGCCAATCGCGAAGGCGCTCACTACTCCCTGTCACGCTCAGTGACGGCCAAAGATCAGCCGAACGGCCCACAGCGCCCTAACCGGACGCCGCCGCCGAATCCGGCCTTCTCGACCCTGCCTGCAGTCGCGGATGCCGGTCTCGATGGCCGTCGAGCACATGGCGAGGGGCCTCGGCGTGGCGAGGCCCCTCACTCTCAGGCCACGAGGTCGTGGCCCGCCTTCCTCAACGCCGGTGGCCCATCGCACCGGCTAGCCGTGGCGCGGACACGAGGGCCGCGCCGAGGGTGAGCAGCAGCAGGCCGAGACCGGTCGCCGCTCCGATCGGCCCGTCCGCGCCGGTCGGCGGCAGGGTCTCGGCCGCCGGCTCCGTCGCGGTCGGGTTCTCGACCTTGACGGCCTCGACCGCGGTGACGTCGGTGACGACCTTGTTGGAGTCACGGACTCCGAGCTCCGCGGAACCGACCGCCCCCACGTTGGTGACCGTGACGGCCGGGATGCCGCCGTTGGCCGCCGCGGCCGGGGTGTCGATGGTCACCGCGAAGGTCACGTGCCGCGTGGTGCCGGCAGCCATCCCACCGAGCACCCAGGTGACCGTCCCCTTCGCCACCGTGACACTGGCGCACCCGCCGGGGCAGGTCGCGCTGCCGACGACGTACGACGTGCCGGTCGGGATCTGGTCGGTCACCGTCACCGCGGTCTGCGGCAGGGTGCCGAGCGCCTTGACCGTCAGCGTGTAGGTGAGGGTGTCGCCGAACGCGGCGGTGCCCGTAGGCACGACGCGCTTCGTCACCGTCAGGTCACGCGTGCCCTCCGGTGGGGTCACCGGGGGCGGGCAGGCCGCCGGAGCGGTCGCGGTTGCCAACGTGACGGACGGGCCGGAGGCTGGCACATACGTCAGCACCAGGCGGCACCCGCCGGAACCACGATGTCCTGCTGCCCGGAGGTGACAGTCTGCGGCGCGCCGTTGACGACGAGCTGGAAGGTCCCGCCGGTGCTCGTGCCCTGCGACAGCGCGCCCACGTCGACCAGCGCACCGGTGGCGGTGCAGGTCGGGGCCACCAGGCTGCCTGTCGGGGCGACCGGTGGGGTCGGGCAGGCCGCCACCGCGGTGTCCTCCTGGACGACGCCGCGAGACTCGTCCGACGCCGTCCAGGACAGCTTCAGGGCTGTCACCGCTCGTGCACCGCGACGGTGTCACCGGTCGTGACCGACTTCGACGCGCGCCGTACGTGAACGTCCAGACGACGCCAGTCTTCGTCGCCCGGGTCCAGCGTGCCGATGGTCACGGTGGCTCCGGTGGCCGTGCACTCTGGCTGAACGAGCCGGTAGGTGCCACGACGGGGTGGAACAGCGTGCCGCAGTCGACTGGCGTCCTTGATGACGCCGTCCAGCGGGTAGGTCTGCCCTGGCATCGGTGTAGTTGCCGATGCGGTCGGGCTTCAGGTCGCCGGCCTTGACCGGCTTGCCGAGGAAGACACCGTCGGACTTCCACGTCTTGTTCGGGTCGTTGCGGTGCTGCAGGTGCCCCTGCAGCTTCGTCGAGCTCGTCGTCGACGGTGATGAAGCAGAACGGGTTGGTGTCGCTGTTCGTCGCGTGGCAGACGTTGACGGGTGTGTGCCGCCTTCTGCGCGGCCTTGCCGTTCGCGGTCGTCGCCGACGCGGACGTAAGGCCGCCGAAGATCACCAGGCAGAGGGCGAGCCCCACCGAGAACAACACTCTGATGGCCTTCATCCGGATCCCCTCCCAGAGATGACTCCGGGGACCGGTCTCACCATTCGGCTGCCCGCGGCCTTCTCGGAGCCCCCGCCCTCCGGGAGGTGACCGATGTCGGCTGCGGGTCGACGCCTTCCCCACCCACGACCTGCCGACGGGACGTCGCCGGGTCGCTCACTCATTGTCACGGATCAAGGAGCCGGCCCTCTACGGGCTTAGGTCCCGACTACCGACCGTGACCACAGCGATGCACCGTTCGCCCAACCGCGCCGCGGGACGAGCGCCGGGTCAGCCGGCCTTCTCGACCTGCTTGCGCCAGCGGATGCCGGCCTCGATGAACTCGTCGATCTCGCCGTCGAGCACCGCGGAGGTGTTCCCGGTCTCCTGCTCGGTCCGCAGGTCCTTCACCATCTGGTACGGGTGCAGCACGTAGGACCGCATCTGGTTGCCCCACGAGCCGCCGCTGTCGCCCTTGAGCGCGTCCATCTCCGCCTGCTCCTCCTGCTTGCGCAGCAGCAGGAGCCGCGACTGCAGCACGCGCAGCGCGGCCGCCCGGTTCTGGATCTGCGACTTCTCGTTCTGGCAGGAGACCACGATGCCGGTGGGGATGTGGGTGATCCGCACCGCGGAGTCGGTGGTGTTGACCGCACTGGCCGCCCGGGCCCGAGGAGCGGAACACGTCGACCCGGATGTCGTTCTCGGGGATGTCGATGTGGTCGGCCTGGTCGACCACCGGCAGCACCTCGACACCGGCGAACGACGTCTGCCGCCGCCCCTGGTTGTCGAACGGCGAGATCCGCACCAGCCGGTGGGTGCCCTGCTCGACCGACAGGGTGCCGTAGGCATAGGGGACGCTTGACCTGGAAGGTGGCCGACTTCAGGCCGGCCTCCTCGGCGTACGACGTGTCGAGCACCTCGGCCGGGTAGCTGTGCCGCTCGGCCCACCGCAGGTACATCCGCATCAGCATCTCGGCGAAGTCGGCGGCGTCGACGCCACCGGCCTCGGCCCGGATGGTCACGAGCGCCTCGCGCTGGTCGTACTCCCCCGACAGCAGCGTCCGCACCTCGAGCTCGCCCAGCGTCTTGCGGATCGCGGTCAGCTCGCCCTGCGCCTCGGTGAGCGTCTCGTCGTCGTTCTCGTCTGCGGCCAGCTCGAAGAGCACCGACAGGTCGTCGAGCCGCCGGCGCAGCGACTCGACCCGGTTGAGCTCGCCCTGCACGTACGACAGCCGGCTGCCGACCGACTGCGCGTGCTCCTGGTCGTCCCACAGGTCGGGGGCCGCCGCCTGCTCGTTGAGGTCGGCCAGCTCACGGCGCATCGCGTCCAGGTCGAGCACCGTCTCGATGCTGGAGAGGGTCTGGTCGAGCTCCTTGAGCTCTTCGGCTACGTCCACGGCTGCCACGTGCAGGAAGCGTACGCGACGCAGTGGGTGCGGAGCGGTCAGCGGTGAGGCGGTACGACGCCGCCGGCGCCGCCGTTGCTCCCGACGTAGACCAGCCGGTCACCCGCCTGCAGGGTCGCGCACTCGGCGTTGTCGTAGGCCAGGGTCCGGCCGTCCCGCACGACCGCCAGGACGGGCGCCCCCGTCGACTGGGGCTGCCGGCCGACCTCCTCGGGCGTGATCTCGCGCTCCAGCAGGTCGAGCCCTGTCCCGACCGCGATCAGGTCCTCGACCACCGACACCGTGCGCGGGCTGTCGGTCGCCAGACCCAGCAGCCGGCCGGCGGCGTCGGAGGAGGTGATCACCGAGTCGGCGCCGCTCTGCCGCACCAGGTCGGCGTTCTCCTCCTCGCGCACCGCGGCCACCACCGTGATGCCCGGTGCGAGCTGGCGGACGGTCAGCGTGGTGAGCACCGCGGCGTCGTCGCGGCTGACCGCGACGACGACCGCCCGGGCCCTGCCGACCTCTGCCTCGCGCAGCACCGCGTCGCTCGTCGACGAGCCGTTGACGGTGACCAGCCCGTCGGCCGCCGCCTGCCGCACGGCCTCCGGTTCGGTGTCGACGACGACCACCTCGTTCGGCGCCACGCCGCGCTGGCGCAGCGCCCGCACGGCGCTGCGCCCCTTCGTTCCGTACCCGCAGACGACGACGTGGTCCTGCACGCGAGACCTCCAACGGGCGACCCGGTACTGGTCGCGGGACCGCTCGGTCAGCACCTGGATGGTGGTGCCGACGAGCACGAGCACGAACAGGAACCGCATCGGCGTGACGATCAACGCGTTGGTGAGCCGGGCCGCAGTGGTCACCGGTGTGATGTCGCCGTAGCCGGTCGTGGAGAGGGTGACCGTCGTGTAGTACAGGGCGTCGATCGGCGAGACGGTCCCGTCGGCACTGTCCTGGTAGCCGTCCCGCTCCGCGAGCACGATCGCCCAGTTGATCAGCACGATGGCCACCGCGATGCCCACCCGGCGGAGGATCGCCACCAGCGGAGGAACCGACGGACCGCGTGGCAGACGGAGGGTCCACGACGGCTCGTCCACGGTGACATTCAGCCACACGGCGGTCACGTCATGCGCACGTACCTCGCGTTGTGGGCCGTTCCGGACACCGAAAACCCGTTACCTGCATCACTTTTTGGCTTCCCGGGCCGATTTTGGTCAGGAGTTGCTCCGGCGTGCCGAATAGTGGAGGGCACGAAAGTCCCCGCTGCAACCAGTGGGGCCGCCCACACGGACGCTGAGCCCTGCCACCGTGTGCCGGTGCCCGACGTATGTCGATGCGGCAGGGGCGGAGAACCCAGCACGGCGGCCGCCACCCACGGGGAACGCGGCCTTGGGGTCAAGCCACGACACGTGGCCGGGCACATTCGGAGCCCGCACCCGACAGGACACTCTTCGTAGGCGGATCCCGAAGGATTGCCTTGTCCGCGTATCGATTCGCCCCTGCCCGCCTGCTCGCGACGTGTGCCGTCGTGCTGGGCCTGGCGACCACCATGTTCACCGGCTCGGTCCTCGGGCCGACCACGTCCGGCGCCTCCGCCGCGATGATCACGGCTGCGAAGGGAAATGCCGCCGCTGACTGGGCGCGCACCCGCAAGGGCTCTCCCTACAGCTACGGCGCCGTCGGCCCGCACCGGTTCGACTGCTCCGGCCTGACGCGCTGGGCCTACGCCCGCGTGGGCAAGTCGCTGCCGCACTCGTCGTCCGCCCAGACCAGCAGGGTCAACCGCATCAAGGCCAGCAACGCGCGCCGCGGCGACCTGGTGTTCTTCTACGGGTACGGCGGCGTCTACCACGTCGCGATCTACGCCGGCCACGGCTACATCTGGCACGCGCCGTACTCCGGCGCCCGGGTGCGTCACGACCACATCTGGAGCAGCCGGCACTTCTTCGGCCGGGTCAAGTAGCCGGCACCGTCACCACCAAGATCGTGAGGGGATCCGGCACGCTGTCGGGTGACCGATCCCCTCACGATCATGGCGGAGCCGTGACTCAGGCGTCTCAGGCGGCTCGCCGCAGCCGCGGGAGCACCTGCTCGCCGTACAGCGTGAAGAAGTCGCGGTAGTGCGGCCCCATGTTGGCGATGTAGACGTCGTCGAAGCCGGCCGCGGCGTACGGCCCGAACGCCTCGACGTGCCGGTCGACGTCCTTGCCGCACACCGTCGACTCGCGCGTCATGTCCTGCGTGACCAGCGAGCTGGCCTGCTCGAAGTGCTTCGGTGAGGGCAGCACCTGCGACAGCTCGCCGGGCAGCCCGGCGTTCGCCCACAGCCGGTGCGCGATCTCGACGCCGGCGTCCTCGCTGTCGGCGACGCACACCTTGTAGCCGGCCTGGGTCGGCTTGTCCGCGCCGGCCTTGGCCTTCCACTCGCGCACCCGCTCGGTGTCCGGCTGCGTCGTGATGAAGCCGTCGCCGACCCGCAGCGCGAGGTCGAACGACTTCGGCCCGAACGCCGACACGAACACCTTCGGCGGCTGCTCGGGACGGGTGTAGATGCGAGCGTTCTCCACGGTGTAGTGACGACCGTGGTGATAGGTGAAGTCGCCGCGCCACAGCTGGCGGATGACCTCGACGGCCTCCTCGAGCATGTCCAGACGCACGTCCTCGCTCGGCCAGCGGTCACTGAGCACGTGCTCGTTCAGCGCCTCGCCCGTTCCGACCCCCAGGGTGAACCGGCCCTCCAGCTGGACAGCGGCGGTGGCGGCCGCCTGCGCGACGATCGCCGGGTGCAGCCGCACGGTCGGCGCCGTCACCGCGGTCGTCACCGGCAGCCGGCAGGCCTGCGACAGCGCCCCGATCACACCCCACACGAAGGGGCTCTGACCCTGCTCGTCGTTCCACGGGTGGAAGTGGTCGCTGATCCAGAGCGCCTCGAACCCCGCCTGCTCGGCGAGCACCGCCTGCTCGACCAGCTCGGCCGGGCCGTACTCCTCGCAGCTGAGGAAGTATCCGATCCGCATCACTTATCTCCTCGTCCTCGGTCTCCGTACCGACATCGCCGTCAGCGCCGCCGCCACACCCAGCCCGGCGCCGGCGCCGCGCAACCAGTGCCGTCCCCACCGGCCGTGCGAGTCATCCCCGGCGGGCAGCGGCTGGAACACGTTGCCGTCATGCGGCTCGACACGCTGCCGGGACAGCCCGCCCGCGCGCATCAACGGCCCGACCAGCCGGTCGAACACCGGCGGCAACAGCTCGAACCCGGCGCGCGTCACCAGGTTCGCCGGCCCGACCGACCGTCGCGGCTTGTGGTCGACCAGCGACCGCACGATCGCGCGAGCGACCTTCTCGGGGCTGTCGACCGGCGGCGGCGGGCGGCCGGCCCGGCCCGCGTAGTTCGCGGCCTGCAGGTAGACCGGCGTGTCGACGCCGCCCGGCGAGACGACGCAGACGTGGATGTCGGGCTCACCCCGGGCCTCCACTGCCAGCACCCTGGCCAGCCCGCGGACCGCCCACTTCGCGGTCACGTAGCTGCTCATGTACGGCGTGGCGATCTCGCCGAGCAGCGACCCGGTCAGCACCAGCGTGCCGTGCCCCTGCCGGCGGAACACCCGCAGCGCGACCCGCGAGACGTGCACCGAGCCGTGCACACCCGTGTCCAGCACCCGGCGAAACGTCGCCGAGGGCACGTCCTCGAACCGCCCGTAGGCGACGACTGCGGCGGTGTGCACCCACCCGTCGACCCGGCCGAAGCGCGACACCGCGGCGGCACCGACGCGGTCGACGTCGGCCTCCTCCAGCACGTCGGCGACGACGGTCACCACCTCGGCGCCCAGCGCGCGGCACCGGCCCGCGACGTCGTCCAGCGACTCCGCCGACCGCGAGGCCAGCACCAGCCGGGCGCCCTGCCGCGCGAGTGCCAGTGCCGTCACCCGACCGATGCCGCCGGACGCACCGGTGACGACGACGACCTGGCCGGCGGGAAGCGATCGGCTCACGGCTTGAGGACGACCTTGATGCAGTCGTCCTCCTTCTTCTGGAAGACCTCGTACATCTGCGGCGCCTCGTCCAGCGGCACCTGGTGGGTGGTGAGGTCGAGCACGCCGAGCGGGTCGGCCGGGTCGCGACACGAGCGGCATGATCTCGTCGATCCACCGCTTGACGTGGGCCTGCCCCATCCGCAGCTGGATGCCGCGGTCGAACATCTCCATCATCGGCATCGGGTCGACCTCGCCGCCGTAGACACCGCTCAGCGACACGGTGCCGCCGCGGCGAACCCCCTTCAGCGCGGCGTACAGGGCGTCGAGCCGATCGACCGCGAGCTTGTCGGTCAGCGGCTGCGCGACGGCGTCCGGCAGGAGGCCGACGGCGGCCTGCGCGACCTTGCCCGCCGTTCCCCGGCCCGACCCGTGCGCCTCCATGCCGACGGCGTCGATGACGGCGTCCGGGCCGCGGCCGCCGGTCCGCTCGATCAACGCCTCGGCGACGTCGTCGACCTCGCGCAGGTCGAGCGGCTCGACGCCGTGCCGCGCCGCCATCTGCAGCCGTGCGTCGACCGAGTCGACACCGATGACCCGGCCCGCGCCGAGGTGCCGGCCGATCCGGGTCGCCATCTGCCCGATCGGCCCCAGACCCAGCACCGCGAGCGTGCCGCCCTCGGGCACCTCGGCGTAGCGCACCGCCTGCCACGCGGTCGGGACGACGTCGGAGAGGAAGAGGAACTGCTCGTCCGGCGTGCCCTCGGGCACCTTGATCGGCCCGAAGTGCGCCTGCGGCACCCGCAGGTACTCGGCCTGACCGCCCGGCACCGCGCCGTACAGCGACGTGTAGCCGAACAGCGCGGCGCCCTTGCCCTCCTTGCGGACCTGCGTCGTCTCGCACTGCGCGAACAGCCCGCGGGAGCACATCCAGCACGAGCCGCAGGAGATGTTGAACGGGACGACCACCCGGTCGCCGGGCGCGATGTGGGTGACCTCGGAGCCGACCTCTTCGACGATGCCCATCGGCTCGTGGCCGAGGATGTCGCCGGGTGTGAGGTACGGGCCGAGCACCTCGTACAGGTGCAGGTCCGAGCCGCAGATCGCCGACGACGTGATGCGGACGACGGCGTCGGTCGGCTCCTGGATCGTCGGGTCCGGGACGTTCTCGACGCGGACGTCACGACGCCCCTGCCAGGTGAGTGCTCGCACGTGTGGTCTCCTCGAGTGTCGGTCGGATCACGCGACTACCCCGGTCCGGGCACCTCACGCCCGCTTCCGCAGCGGATCTCGTCGCGGTTCCGGCGGGCGGTGAGTGGGCAGGGCTGTCGCAGCGGCTGTCGAGAGAGGTGCGCCGGTGACGGAGTCGTACGACGCGGTGGTCGTCGGCGCCGGGCCCAACGGGCTCGTCGCGGCCAACCTGCTCGTGGACGCCGGCTGGACCGTCGTCGTGCTGGAGGCCGCCGAGCAGCCCGGCGGTGCGGTGCGCAGCGCCGCCGACCATCCGGCGCCCGGCTACACCGCCGACCTGTTCAGCGCCTTCTACCCGCTGGCCGCGGCGTCGCCGGTGCTCGGCTCGATGGGGCTGCAGGAGCACGGGCTGCGCTGGGTGCACGCACCTGCCGTGCTGGCCCACGTGATGGACGACGGTCGCGCGGCCCGGCTGTCCCGCGACGTCGACGAGACCGCCGCGAGCGTCGACTCGTTCGCCGCCGGTGACGGGGCCGCGTGGCGCCGCTGGGTCGACCGGTGGCGGGAGGTCGAGGAGCCGGTGCTCGACGCGCTGCTGCACCCGTTCCCGCCGGTGCGCCCGGCCCTGTCGGTGCTGCGTCGCCTCGGTGCGGGGCGCAGCCTGCGACTCGCGCGCACGGCGGTGCTGCCGGCCCGGCGCTTCGTCGGCTGAGGAGTTCCGCGGCGAGGCAGCGTCGCTGCTGGTGGCCGGCAACGCGATGCACACCGACCTGTCGATCGAGGCCGCGGGCAGCGCGCTCTACGGGCTGCTGCTGGCGATGCTCGGGCAGCAGCACGGCTTCCCGGTGCCGCACGGCGGTGCGGGCCGGCTGACCGACGCCCTGGTCTCCCGGCTGCGCAGCCGCGGCGGTGTGCTGCGCTGCTCGTCTCCGGTGACCTCCGTCCTGCTCGGCGACGCGGCCGCCGAGGGCGTCGTCCTCGGGTCGGGGCAGCAGGTGCGGGCCCGTCGCGCGGTGCTGGCCGACGTACCTGCGCCGCACCTCTACCGGTCGATGATCGGCAGCGGGCACCTCTCGCCGCGACTGCGGCACGACCTCGACCGGTTCCAGTGGGACAACGCGACGATCAAGGTCAACTGGGCGACGTCCGAGCCGCTGCCCTGGCGGGCGGCCGAGGCGCGCGGCGCCGGCACGGTGCACCTCGGCGGCGGGCTGGACGACCTGGTCCGGTGCGGCGCGGACCTGGCCACCCGCACCGTGCCGGCCCGGCCCTTCGTCCTGCTCGGCCAGATGACGACGACCGACCCGGTGCGCTCACCGGCGGGCACCGAGTCGGTGTGGGCCTACGCGCACCTCCCGCGCGGCACCCGCTCGCCCGAGGTGGTCGACGGCTTCGTGCAGCGCATCGAGGACGAGGTCGAGCGGCACGCCCCCGGCTTCCGGGACGTCGTCGTCGCGCGCAGCGTGCAGAGCTCCGCGGACCTCGAGGACTCCGACCCGTCCCTGGACGGCGGCGCGCTCAACGGCGGGACGGCGGCGCTGCACCAGCAGCTCGTCTTCCGCCCCACCCCCGGGCTGGGCCGGCCGGACACCCCGTTCCCCGGCCTGTTCCTCGCAAGCTCGTCGGCTCACCCGGGCGGCGGCGTGCACGGCGCCTGCGGGGCGAACGCCGCGCGGGCCGCCCTGCTGCGCGCCAAGCTCGGCCCGCGGCTGTACGACGGCGCCGTCACCCGCGCCCAGCGCTATCTGTCTTGATCCGCGGCTGCCCTGACCCGCGGGCTGTCCTGACCCGCGGGCTGGCGCCCAGGCCCGGGGCTAGGCCGGCGCCTCGGCGACCACGGTGAAGAGCGTCACGCAGGCGAGGAAGCCGTCCTCGGCCAGGTCGGCGAGCCAGCCGCGTGCGGCGGGCGGGCTCAGCAGTCCGTCCTCGACGGCGCGGGCGGCGTTGCGGCTCAGCCCGAGGATCTGGTCGGCGACCGGGAAGTCCGTGAACAGGATCGGGTGCGGAGTGACCGAGCGCACGCTGAAGCCGGACCCGTGCGCCAGCCGGACCAGAGAGCGCCCCACCGCGGCGTTGCGGACGACGTGGTCGCACGTGTAGCGGGTGAACGCCCGGCTTGTCGCGCGGTCGGCCGCGTCGATCGCGAGGGTCTCCCAGTCGGGCTCGGCCAGCGCGACGAGCGCACCCGGCCGGCAGACTCGGCGCAGCTCGCGCACCACCTGCGCGGGGTCGTCGACATGCTGGAGCACCCGGTCGACGCGCGCCCGGTCGATGCTGCCGTCGCCGAGCGGCAGCGCGTGAGCGTCGCCCAGTCGCAGCTCGACGCCGTCCCTGCTGCCGACCAGCTCTCGGGCGGCAGCCAGCATGGCCGGGTCGTGGTCGACGCCGATGACGGTTCCCGTCGCGGACACCCCGTCGGCCAGGTCGGACAGGTCGGTGCCCGGTCCACAGCCGACGTCCAGCACGGTCAGCCCGACCTGCAGCTCGAGGTCGGCGAGGACCTGGCGCTTGTAGGCCTGCCCCTGGGCCGACGAGGCCACCTGCGCCAGGTAGGTCACCGGGTCAGGCCGCGCCGCGCCCCGGGTCGCCGTCATGGGTCGAGACAACCACACCGGGTGGGAGCACCCGTCAGGTGTGCTGACCCTCCACCAACCGCCGGAGCCGGTCCAGGGCCTCACGCAGCCGCCTGGCGCCGAGCGCGTCGACCAGGCGGTTGTTGACCCAGGCGCCAGGGCCGGATGTCGGCTCTTCGTACATCTCCACGGCAGTCCGGTCGCCGCGGGGGTGCAGCACAAGCTCGACGGTGGCCTCCCCCACCGGCCAGCCGCGGGCCTGCATCAGCAGCCGCCGCCCGGCCTCGCACTCGAGGATCTCGGTCTCGTCCTCGAGCAGCAGCGGCCAGGCGCCGACCGCGTGGTGCAGCTTTGTCCCCACCGCGGGGAAGCCGCTGTCGACGTCGCGGATCTTCACGGTGCCGACGACCCAGGTGGCGTAGCTCCAGCCGTCGGACAGCACCCGCCAGACCGCGTCGCTGGGGGCCGACACCTCGGTGGTCACCCGTGCCATGGTCGGTCCTCCTGCAGGTGTCCGGTTGCGGCGACATGCGCTCGCGGCGCGCGACCGGTCCGGCGCGCCGACCGAGCCGTACCCGGCGTACCGCGGGCGAACCCGGGTAGCAGTCCGACGACCCGCCCGCGAGAAGTCTGGAGCACGCACCATGGCCGCACCCGTCGTCGTCGTCACCGGAGCCAGCGGCGGGATCGGCCGGGCCAGCGCCGTGGCCTTCGGCGCCCGCGGTGCCAAGGTTGCCCTGCTGGCTCGTGGCGAGGAGGGTCTGCAGGCCGCTGCCGACGACGTCCGCGCGGCCGGCGGCGAGGCCCTGCCGATCTCGGTCGACGTGGCCGACGCCGAGCAGGTCGAGGCCGCCGCCAAGCGGGTGGAGTCCGAGCTCGGCGAGATCGACGTCTGGGTCAACGTGGCCTTCACCTCGGTCTTCTCGCCGTTCGACCGGATCACGCCGGAGGAGTTCAAGCGGGTGACCGAGGTGACCTACCTCGGCTTCGTCTACGGGACGATGTCGGCGCTGCGGCGGATGAAGGAGCGCGACCGCGGCACGATCGTGCAGGTCGGCTCGACGCTGGCCTACCGCGGCATCCCGCTGCAGACGGCGTACTGCGGGGCGAAGCACGCGATCCAGGGCTTCCACGAGTCGCTGCGCTGCGAGCTGCTGCACGACAAGAGCGCGGTGCGAGTGACGATGGTGCAGATGCCGGCGGTGAACACGCCGCAGTTCTCGTGGGTGCTGTCCCGGCTGCCGCGCCACCCGCAGCCGGTGCCGCCGATCTACCAGCCCGAGCTCGCCGCCAAGGCCGTGCTGTACGCCGCCGACCACCCCGGGCGCCGGGAGTACTGGGTCGGTGAGACCACGGCCGCGACCCTGCTCGCCAACGCGGTGGCGCCGGGGCTGCTCGACCGCTACCTCGCCCGCACCGGCGTCGACGCGCAGCAGACGGGGCAGGCTCGACAGCCCGACGCACCGGTCAACCTGTGGGAGCCCGCGGACCGGGGGCACGACTTCGGCGCGCGCGGCGAGTTCTCCCAGACGTCGCACGGCCACAGTCCGCAGCTCTGGGCCAGCCAGCACCACGGCGCCGTGGCACTGGGTCTGGCGGCCGCCGGCGGCGTGGTGGCAGCCCTCCTGCGCCGGCGCTGACGAGCGGCCGGTGCGCCGGCAGGCGAGCGCGGCTCCCGCGCGGAGCCGCCATCCGCACCTCCGCAGCCTGTCGCCCTGCCACCACGACGGTGGCAGGGCGACACGCGTCGGCGTGCCGGGCCGGCGAGCGGCAGCCCTGCAGCCCCGGATCCGCGCCGAGTACACCCCAGGCCTCGCCGGAGGTTTGCCGGCTCCCCTGAGGTTTGGGCGGACGACGGCCGAAAACGGCACGAACCGCCTGGTTTGGAGCGGCTGGCAGCGGCCAGACCGTCCCCCGACGGATCCGACAGACCAACCGGAAGGAGCTGCGTCATGACTGACGCACCGTACGGCGGCCTGCCGCCCACCGACCGCCCGCTCGGCGAGGTCCAGCCCGAGGGCTCGACCTACAGCGACGGGCTGGGCAGCACCACCGCGACCGACAACGGCACCGCCGGCACCGCCCGAGAGCAGGCGGGCCAGGTCGGTCAGACCGCGAAGGACTCCGGCCAGCGGGTGGCCGGCACCGCCACCGAGCAGGGCAAGAACGTCCTGCACGAGGGCAAGCAGCAGGCCCGCAACCTGGCGCACCAGGTGACCCAGCAGGTGCACGAGCAGAGCAGCGTGCAGAAGGACAAGGCCACCGGCAGCCTGCGCGGGCTCGGCGCCGAGCTGCGCGGCCTCACCGGAGACGGCGAGCAGCGGCCGGGCGTGGTCACCGACCTCGCGCGGCAGGCCGCCACCAAGGTCGACGAGCTGGCCGGCTGGCTGGACCAGCGCGAGCCGGGCACTCTCGTCGAGGAGCTGCGTGGGCTGGCCCGCCGCAAGCCGGGCACCTTCCTGCTCGGCGCCCTCGCAGCCGGAGTCGTGGCCGGGCGGATGACCCGCGGCGCCGTCGACGCCGCGCGGTCCGACGACACCGGCTCGGACAGCCGGTACGCCGGGTACACCACCCAGCCGTCCGACTACCGGTCGGACGCCGACTACCAGCTGGGCACCGACACCACGATCGGGCTGCCCAACGAGACCGTCGGGTCGACCACCTCGACCGACTACACCAACTCCTCGGCCGGGGGTTACCGGTGAGCGGCGCGTACGCCGACGGCACCGGCACGTCGCAGCGCACCTCGACCGGCCGGCCGGAGGTCTCCGACCGGTCGGTGGGTGACCTCATCGGCGAGGTCACCCAGGACCTGAGCACCTTGATGCGCCAGGAGCTCGAGCTGGCGAAGGCCGAGGTCAAGCAGGAAGCTGCGACCGCGGGGAAGGCCGCCGGGATGCTCGGCGGCGCGGCGCTGGCCGGCTGGATGACAGCGCTGTTCCTGTCCATCGCCCTGTGGTGGGCGCTGGCGAACGGCATGGATGAAGGATGGGCGGCCCTGATCGTGGCCGGCATCTGGGCCGTTGCCGCCGCGATCCTCGCGTCGGCCGGCCGCACCAGGCTCCGCAAGGTCAACCCCACGCCGGAGCGCACGGTGCAGACCCTGAAAGAGGTCCCAGACGCCCTCAAGGGCCGGTGAGGAGACACCATGAGCAGCTACCAGAACGACGGCATGACCGACGTGCGCACCGAGGTGCGCACCAGTGACGACCCGGAGGTGATCCGGCGCGACATCGAGTCGACCCGGGCCGACCTCAGCCGCGACGTCGACGCGCTGACCGAGAAGGTCACGCCGTCGCGGGTCGTGGAGCGTCGGGTGGAGCGGGCCAAGGGCAGGTTCGGCTCGCTGAAGGACAGGGTCATGGGTTCCGGCGGGAGCCACTCCTCCGGCGGGGTCCTGAGCAGCGCCGGCGACCGGGCGTCCTCGGTCGCCTCGACGGTCGGGGACACGGCCACCTCGGCCCCCTCCACGGCCGTCCAGAAGACCCAGGGCAACCCGCTGGCCGCCGGCCTGATCGCCTTCGGCGTGGGCTGGCTGGCCTCGTCGCTGCTGCCGGCCACCGAGAAGGAGCAGCAGGCCGCGAGCACCGTGAAGGACCAGGTCAGCGAGCACTCCGAGACGCTCAGCCAGCCGCTGAAGGAGGCGGCCGGCGGGGCCAAGGAGAACCTGCAGGGCCCGGCCCAGGACGCCGTCCAGTCGGTGAAGAACACCGCCACCGAGGGCGTCGACACCGTCAAGGGCGAGGCCGTCCCGGCGAAGGACGACGTGGCCGGCTCGGCGCAGCAGGCCAGGCACAGCGTGCAGAACGAGAACAGCACGACGTCGTACTGACCGACAGCCGCACGAGGCCCGGCCGGCACCCGCACGGGTGACCGGCCGGGCCTCGGGTATGCCGGCGGTACGTCCCAGGTGGCCGCCGCAACGGCGGACGCCCCGACAGCTCGGAAGCGGAGGTCACGTGGTGAGCACCCTGTGGTTCGTCCGCCACGCCGAGAGCGAGGGCAACCTCGCCGACGAGCGCGCCAAGGGTGCGCGGGCGGAGCGGCTGGAGCTCACCCAGCGGGACCCCGACGTTCCCCTGTCACCGGCCGGCCGCGAGCAGGCCGCCGCACTCGGCCGGGCCTGGCGTGACCTGCCGCCCGCCGAGCGGCCGACCGTGGTGCTCTCCTCGCCGTACGAGCGGGCGGTCCAGACCGCGCAGCTCACCCTCCAGACGGCGGGTTGGGACGTCCCGGTGCAGCGCGACGAACGGCTGCGTGAACGCGACCTCGGCCTGCTCGACGGCTTCACGAGGTACGGCATCGAGGCCAGGTTCCCCGAGGAGGCCGAACGCCGGGCGCGGCTCGGCAAGTTCTACTACCGCCCCCCCGGCGGCGAGAGCTGGGCGGACGTCGCGGGGCGGGTCCGAGCCGTTCTGGAGCATCACGACCACGCGGCGGCGGACGAGCGCCTGCTGGCGTTCAGCCACCAGGCAGTGATCATGCTCGTCCGGTACGTCGTCGAGGACCTCACCGAGGCCGAGATCCTGGACATCGACCGAGGCGACGTGCTCGCGAACACCGCGATCACGAGGTACCTGCGTTCGGGCGGCCGCTGGGAGCTCAGGCAGTTCAACGACGCCTCGCACCTCGACACCGGCGAGGCCCCCGTCACCGAGGAGCCCGATGCCGCCGCCACCGGCTGAGACCGTCACCCCCGCCCTGCTGCGCTCCTGGCCGCTGCCGGCGGCCGACGGCGGCAAGGAGGGGCGCGGCCGGACCCTGGTGGTCGGCGGGTCGGCCGAGACCCCCGGCGGCGTCCTGCTCGCCGCCGAGGCCGCCCTGCGCTGCGGCGCCGGGAAGCTGCAGGTGGCCACCGCCGCCTCGGTGGCGCCGGCGGTGGCCGTCGCACTCCCCGAGGCGATGGTGCGCGGGCTGGCCGAGAGCGAGCAAGGTTCGGTGCTGGCTCGAGCGGCGGGCGACGCGCGTGAGCTCGCCGAAGCCGCTGACTGCGTCCTCGTCGGCCCGGGGCTGACCGACCCCGTCGAGTCGGCCGGTGTGGCGCGCGCCCTGCTGGGGGGTCTCGACGTCGCCGTGGTGCTCGACGCCGTCGCGCTGGCTGCGGTCACCGAGGACGTCGACTGGGTCCGCACGCTGGGCGGGCAGGTCGTTCTCACGCCCAACCCGCACGAGCTGGCGCTGGCGCTGCACGAGGACGACGACAGGGTCGGCGAGGAGCCCGGCGCGGCAGCGTCCCGGCTCGCCGAGCGGGCCGGGGCGGTCGTCTCGGTAGGCGGTGCGACCTCGTGGGTCGCCGCGCCGGACGGCCGGCTCTGGCGCGACGACGGTGGCGGACCCGGACTCGGCGTCTCCGGAGCGGGGGACGTGCGCGCCGGACTCGTCGCAGGACTGATGGCCCGCGGCTCCGGCGCCGCGCAGGCCGCGGTGTGGGCCGGGTACCTGCACGGCCGGGCCGGCGAGCGGCTGTCGGCGCGCACCGGACCGCTCGGGTTCCTGGCGCGCGAGCTCGGGCCAGAGGTTCCCGGCCTGCTGGTCGAGATCGCCCAGTGAGTCCGCCGGCTCAGCCGGTTCGCTCGAGCAGCCTGAGCAGCTCCCGCTCGGTCACCGCGGGCAGCCAGAAACCACCTTGCTCTTGAGTGATCACTCAATTACGGTCGGGTGATGGTGAGCAGCCTCAGCCGGGCCCGCCGGCTCCCCCCGGCCGAGCGCCGGGCCGCGATCGTGGCCGCCGCGGTGCCGCTGGTGCGGCGGCACGGCCGGGCGGTGACCACCGGGCAGATCGCGGAGGCTGCCGGTGTCTCCGAGGGCACCCTGTTCCACGTCTTTCCGGACAAGGCCGCGATCGTCGACGCCGTGATCGAGGCCGAGCTGTGCACCGACGGCGTGCTGGCCGAGCTGCGGGCCATCGACGCCCGCGCGCCGCTGCAGGTGACCGTCGTCGAGGTCGTCGAGGTGCTGCGCCGGCGGCTCGGATCGGTCTTCGAGCTGATGACCGCGGTGGGCCTGCACCGGCCACCTGAGCCGGCGGGCCAGCACCAGCGGCACCGCGAGCTGCTGGCCGTCGTCGCGGACAAGCTCCGCCCCGCGCGCCCAGGAGCTGCGCTTCACCCCCGAGGAGTCAGCAGACCTGATCCGGCTGCTGACCTTCGCCGCGAGCCACCCGGTCATCACCGACCACCGACCCCTCGGGGCTGACCGCATCGTCGACGTGCTGCTCGGCGGCATCGCGACCGGACCGCGGGGCCGCGGAGGTGACCCGTGCTGATCGCGTTGCTGCGCAGCTTCCTGCGCCGCTACTCCCGAGCGCTGGCCTACGTCGTGGTGCTGCAGCTGCTCGCCACCCTCGCCGCGCTGTACCTGCCCAGCCTCAACGCCGACATCATCGACAACGGCGTGGCCAAGGCCGACACGAGCTACATCCTCGAGGTCGGCGCGGTGATGCTGGCGGTGACCTTCGTGCAGATCATCTGCTCGATCGCCGCTGTCTACTTCGGCGCGCGCACCGCGATGGGGTTCGGCCGCGACACGCGGGCCGCGGTCTTCCACCGGGTCGGGTCCTTCTCGGCCCGCGAGGTGACGCAGTTCGGCGCCCCGTCGCTCATCACCCGCACGACCAACGACGTGCAGCAGGTGCAGATGCTCGTGCTGCTCACCTGCACGCTGATGGTGTCGGCACCGATCATGTGCGTCGGCGGCATCATCATGGCGCTGCGCGAGGACCTCGGGCTGTCCTGGCTGATCGTGGTCAGCGTGACCGTCCTGGTCGCCGCCATCGCCGTGATCGTGTCGCAGATGATCCCGCAGTTCCGCCAGATGCAGAAGCGCATCGACGTGGTGAACCGGGTGCTCCGCGAGCAGATCACCGGCATCCGGGTGGTGCGCGCGTTCGTCCGCGAGCCGGTCGAGCGGCAGCGGTTCGGGCAGGCGAACGGCGAGCTGACCGACACGGCGATCCGGGTCGGTCGGCTGATGTCGTTCATGTTCCCGACCGTGATGCTGGTCCTGAACGTGTCGAGCGTCGCGGTGCTCTGGTTCGGCGGGCACCGCGTCGCGGCCGGCGAGATGCAGGTGGGCGAGCTCACGGCGTTCCTGAGCTACCTGATGCAGATCCTGATGTCGATCATGATGGCGACCTTCATGCTGGTCCTCGTTCCGCGGGCCGCGGTGTGCGCCGAGCGGCTGACCGAGGTGCTGGAGACCGACTCGTCGGTGGTCCCGCCCGACAGCCCGCAGACGTCGGTCACGGCCGCCGGCACGGTCGAGCTGCGCGGCGCCTCCTTCTCCTACCCGGGCGCCGACCACCCGGTGCTCCGCGAGATCAGCTTCCGGGCGCTGCCGGGCCAGACGACGGCAATCATCGGGAGCACCGGCGCGGGCAAGACCACCTTGCTGTCCCTGATCCCCCGGCTCTTCGACGCCACCGGCGGCACCGTCCTGGTGGACGGCGTCGACGTGACCCAGCTGGACCCCGACCTGCTGCACGCCCGGCTCGGACTCGTGCCGCAGAAGGCGTACCTGTTCACCGGAACCATCGAGAGCAACCTGCGCTACGGCCGGCCGGACGCCACCGACGACGAGCTCTGGGACGCGTTGCGCATCGCCCAGGCCGACGACTTCGTGGCAGCCATGCCCGAGGGTCTGCAGTCGCCGATCTCCCAGGGCGGCACCAACCTCTCCGGCGGCCAGCGACAGCGCATCGCCATCGCGCGCGCGGTGATCCGCCGGCCGGAGATCTACCTCTTCGACGACTCGTTCTCCGCGCTCGACCTGGCGACCGACGCCCGGCTGCGGGCCGCGCTGGGCCCGATCACCCGCGAGTCGACGGTGCTCATGGTCGCCCAGCGGGTGTCCAGCATCGTCGACGCCGACCAGATCCTGGTCGTCGACGACGGCGCACTGGTGGGCGTGGGCAGGCACGCCGAGCTGGTCGAGTCCTGCCCGACGTACGCCGAGATCGTCCGCTCGCAGCTGCCGGCGGAGGTGGCGGCATGAGCCAGCAGGCGGCTCCCCCGCGCCCGCCCGCCGGCGGCCGCATGCACGGTCCGGCGGCGGCGATGAGCGCCGGGATGCCCGCCGAGAAGTCGATGGACTTCCGGCCCTCCGCCAAGCGGCTGATCGGCCAGCTGCGTCCCGAACGGATGCTCGCGCTCACCGTCGTGGCACTCACCGTGGTGGGCGTGACGCTCAGCGTGCTCGGGCCGAAGATCCTCGGCCACGCGACGAACATCATCTTCGCGGGGGTCATCGGTCAGCGGCTGCCCGCGGGCATCACCCAGCAGCAGGCCATCGACGCGGCCCGGGCTCGCGGCGACGACGGGTTCGCCAACCTGCTGTCCGGCATGACCGTCGTCCCCGGTCAGGGCATCGACTTCAACGCCCTGAGCCGCACCCTGATGCTCGTCCTGTTCCTGTACGTCGGCTCAGTCGCTGACCATGCTGCTGCAGGGCTGGGTCCTCAACGGGGTGGTGCAGCGGACGGTGCAGCGGATGCGGTCCGACGTCGAGGACAAGCTGCACCGGCTGCCGCTGAGCTACTTCGACACCAAGCCTCGCGGCGAGCTGCTGAGCCGGGTCACGAACGACATCGACAACGTCCAGCAGACGATGCAGCAGACGATGAGCCAGCTGCTGATCTCGTTGCTGACGCTGGTCGGCGTCCTCACCATGATGGTGATCATCTCGCCGCTGCTCGCGCTGATCGCCCTCGTGTCGGTGCCGCTCTCGATCCTCGTCACGCACCCAGGTCGCCAAGCGGTCCCAGCCGCTGTTCGTCGAGCAGTGGGGTCAGACCGGGCACCTGAACGCGCACATCGAGGAGACCTACACCGGGCACGCTCTGGTCAAGGTGTTCGGCCACCAGCAGGAGGCCGAGGACGGTCTTCCGGGACCGCAACGAGAAGCTCTACCAGGCCAGCTTCGGGGCGCAGTTCCTGTCCGGCATCATCATGCCGGCGATCATGTTCATCGGGAACCTCAACTACGTGTTCATCGCCGTGATCGGCGGCCTGCAAGGTGGCGTCGGGCAGCCTGTCGCTCGGCGACGTGCAGGCGTTCATCCAGTACTCCCGCCAGTTCAGCCAGCCGCTGACCCAGGTGGCCTCGATGTCCAACCTGCTGCAGTCCGGCGTCGCGTCGGCAGAGCGGGTCTTCGAGCTGCTCGACGCGGACGAGCAGCTGCCCGACCCGGCCGTGCCGGCCACCGTCGACGAGCCCCGCGGGCGGGTCGAGTTCGAGCACGTGTCGTTCCGGTACGCCGAGGAGACGCCGCTGATCGAGGACCTCTCGCTGGTGGCGGCGCCCGGTCACTCGGTGGCCATCGTCGGCCCCACGGGAGCCGGCAAGACCACCCTGGTGAACCTCGTCATGCGCTTCTACGAGCTCGGGTCGGGACGCATCACCCTCGACGGCGTCGACATCGCGACCATGAGCCGCGACGACCTGCGCGGCGAGATCGGCATGGTGCTGCAGGACACCTGGCTGTTCGGCGGCACCATCCGCGAGAACATCGCCTACGGCCGGCCCGAGCGCCGGGGAGGACGAGATCCTCGACGCCGCCCGGGCGACGTACGTCGACCGGTTCGTGCACTCGCTGCCCGACGGCTACGACACGGTGATCGACGACGAGGGCAGCAACCTCAGCACCGGCGAGCGTCAGCTGATCACGATCGCCCGCGCGTTCCTCGCCGCCCCGTCGCTGCTCATCCTCGACGAGGCGACCAGCTCGGTCGACACCAGGACCGAGGTGCTCGTGCAGAAGGCGATGGCAGCTCTGCGCTCCGACCGGACGAGCTTCGTCATCGCCCACCGGCTGTCGACCATCCGCGACGCGGACCTCATCCTCGTGATGGAGCACGGCCGCATCGTCGAGCAGGGCAACCACGCCGACCTGCTGGCCCGCGACGGTGCCTATGCAGCGCTCTACAACGCGCAGTTCGTCGGTGCGGCGCCGACGGAGGTCTGAGGCGGTTCAGCGGGCCGGCGCGCCCGGCCGGAGCCGCGCCATCAGCTCGGCCTGCGAGCCGACCTCGATCTTGCGGAAGATCGCGCTGAGGTGGTTGCGGACGGTGCTCTGGCTGAGCCCGAGCGTCGCCGCGATGCTGGGCACCCGCGCGCCGTCCGAGAGCAGGCTCAGGGTCTCCCACTCGCGGCTGGTCAGCGTCGCCAGCTCCGGAAGGTCGGACAGCACGGGGACGCCGCCGGACGGGACCCGGAGCCCGACGGCCCGGACCTCGTGGGCGATCCGCGCCAGCCGGCTCTCCAGCTCGATGACCCGGTCGCCCGGCGGCTGGTCCGGCCCGCTGAGCGGCCGAAGCGTGAAGGCGAACCGTGGTGGCTCGCCCATGGCCGCGAGGTGCGCCCGGCACCACAGCCACTGCCCGTCCATCCGCCGGATCCGGAGCCGCACCACCGCAGTCCGTCCGGTCGCATGCACGTGGGCGAGCCCGGCGAGCAGCTCGGGGACGTCGTGCGGGCTCACCGCGGCCAGCAGTGCCGCGCCCGCCAGCTGGCCGGCCGGGTAGCCCAGGAGGGACTCGGTCTCCGCGCTGATGCGATCGATGCGCCACTGGCCGTCGACGGTGCCGATGATCCGCTGGTCGGCGTCGACCTCCGCGACCCGCAGCGAGCCCGGCTCGCCCGGGTGGTCAGGCACCAGGAAGGCGGCGCCGTACCGGGCCGGCCGTGCCTCGCCCAGCACGTGCGCCCACACGTAGGCCGAGATCACCTCGCCGTCGGTCCGACGGACCCGTCGCTGTGACTCGAACCCGTCCAGGCGACCGGTGGCGAGCAGGGGCAGCGCGCCGGTCGGCTCGTCGGCGACGAAGTCCGCGACCTCGCGCCCCACGATGTCCCGGCGGTCGCCCACGACCATCGCTGCCGCCAGGTCGCTGACGGCGACGATGCGCAGGGTGGCCAGGTCCACCTCGATCACGGCCATGCCGGACCGGGTCACGACATCAGAGGTGGTCGCCTCGTCCTGGAAGAGCTCGTCGACCGAGTCCGGAGCCAGCCGGGCGTCGGGCACGGCAGAGAGCAGGCGTGAGCTGGCGGGCACGGAACGCCCTCCTTGGTCGGCTGAGGCGGCGGTCAGCTGTCGCCCGGAGCGTACGCGGACACAATGCCCAGCGGGTCGTGACGCGGTGTCCAGAGACACCGACCGGCGGCGCACTCACCATGGCAGCAGCGGCGGTGGGGGCCTTTCCCCCCGGTCCCCACCGCCGCGCAGCCCCGGAACCACCCCCGGCAGCCGCGCCCACGTCATCCCGCCCGGGTGATGCCGGGGGCTGGCCTCGCTGGCACGGTCGGCCCAGGCGGCGAGAGCGCGGGTGCCGACGCCTGGACCGCGAGGGGAGCTGACGTGCCTGAAGGTCTGTCCGCGGCGGAGGCGGCCGAGGAGCTGCACCGCCACCGGCACCACGTGATGGGGCACGGCGAGTCGCACGTGGGGTCGCTGATCCCGGTCCTGGAAGCCGTGCTCCTTTCGGTGGTCACGATCGTGACGGCATGGGCCGGCTACTCGGCGGCGAAGTGGAGCACCGACTCCCGCCTGCAGCTCGCCGAGGCCTCGAGCCTGCGGTCGGAGTCCAACCGGGCGCTGGCCACCGCACAGGAGAACCGGAACTTCGACGCGAGCGCCTTCAACGCCTGGTTCATCGCCTTCACGCTCGACGACCCGGAGAAGATGCGGATCGCCGAGGGCCGGTTCCGCCCGGAGTTCGCGGTCGCGTTCGACGCCTGGCGGGCGACCAACCCCGAGACGAACCCGGACGCGCCACCAGGGCCGACGTACATGCCGGAGTACGTCGAGCCCGAGAAGGCTCGGGCCGCCCGCCTGGACCACCGGGCCGAGGCGACGGCACGGGACGGCGAAAGGTCCGGGAGCGTGGCCGACAACTACGTCCGCATCACCGTGATCCTCGCCGCCGTGCTGTTCCTCGTCGGGATCGGCACCACGTTCCTGGCGCGCCGGATCCGCTACGGGATCGTCGTCGTCGGCGGCCTGCTGCTGGTCACGGCCCTGGTGCTGATCGTCCAGCAACCGGTGCCAGGCTGAGGCATCGAAGTTCGCAAGCCCGGGTCCCTTCACGGATCGGCCGCGCAGGAGTTTCCTGAAGCAGTAGCGCTGGACCGGGGGTGGCGGCGATGGGTACCACGGGGGATGTTCGGGTGGCTCACGGGCGTGCCCCGGACCACGATCGCCAGCTCCGCGTCCTGACGGCGTCAGCGCTGTTGCTGCTGACGGGGATCACCTGTGCCCTGCTGGCCCAGGGAGGCTTCTACGCACCCGGACGGCAGCTGCTCACGGTCACCGTCACGGCCGCACTCGCGACCAGCCTGGCCGGGGGCCGTCCTACCCGCGTCGAGCTCAGCACGCCGCCGGTGGCCGCTCTCCTCGCGCTGAGCGGCTGGGTGCTCGCGCGCGGCCTCGCGAGCCCCGAACCAGCGTCGGGGCTGCGACCGGCCCTGCTCCTGGCTGGCCTCGGCGCGGTGGTGCTCGCGGTGCGCCGCCTGACGCTCGACGACCGGTTGATGCTGCTCAACGGTCTGCTGGGAGTCGGGGGGCTCGTGTCGCTGCTCGGCTGGGCGGGCGTCGTCTGGCACGCCAGCCCGTTGGCACTGTCCAACGACGGCGTCTGGCGGGCCACGTCGAGCCTGACCTACGCCAACGCAGCCGCCGCGGTGCTGGTGCCGCTCACCCTGGTGAGCCTGAGCCGCCTCGTCGCACGGCCGGGCGACCCGATCCTTGCCGCGACCACGACGGTGCTGCTGGTCGGCGTGGCCGCCACGCTCAGTCGCGCCGGCATCCTCAGCCTCGCCGTCGGGCTCGTCGTGCTGACGGTGACGGGTAGCCCGTGGCGCACCCTCTCCGCGGCCCTCGCCCCGGGCGTGGGGGCGGCGATCGCACTGGCCGCCCTGGTGCCGTCGATGCCGCTCTCCTCCGCACCCGGTCGACCCCTGGCGATCATCGGGCTGACAACCGGCGTTCTGGCTTCGGCATGGCTCGTCGGCAGGTGCCCGCGACGGCTTGCCATCTGGTGCGGTCCGCCGATTGTGCTGCTCAGCGGTGTGCTTGTCGCCGGTCCCCTGGCTGGGCCACTGTCAGCCGTCGCGCAGTGGCGCGCCCAGCTCGGATCCGCCCCCAGAGCGGAGGCCACCTCGACAGCGCTTCGCCTCGCCTGGCAGCACCCGCTGGCCGGAGTCGGGCCGGGGAGGGGCTGGGTCCGCTGGAGCAACCCCGACGGCGCAAGTCACACCCTGCGTTTCGTGCACGACGAGTACCTGCAGGTCCTCGCCGAGCTCGGCGTTCCCGGCCTGGTACTGCTCCTGCTCGTCCTCGGCGGCAGCGCCGTGCTGCTGCACGCAGCGGTTCGCCGAGGCGCGACGTCCGTTCTCGCCGGCGGCGTGGCCGCCGCCCTGACAGCCGTCGCCATCCACGGGGCGCTCGACTTCGTCTGGCACGTGCCGGCCGTACCCCTTCTCGCTGCAGCCCTCCTCGGGTCGGTCACCGGCAGCCGACCGCACACCATCGCGACCGCCGAGCCCGGCGGCCAGGACAGAGAGGAAGGACGATGAGCAGGTTCAATCGAAGACAGCAGCTGGCGTTCCTCGCCGTGCTGGCGGGAGCCATCCTGGGCGCCGCGGTCCCTGCGTCGTCGGCGGTCTCGTTCCTCTCGTCAGGGGAGACGTGGAACGTCGCGGTCGAATCTCCCGCGCTGCTGGAGGCACGAGGTGCTGCCGTGACGGTACAGGTGGACGTGACCTGTCCCCAGGGGGCGTTCGCCCAGCTCAGCCTCACCGTGACGCAGCGGGCCGGGAACGGCACCACTGCCGGCTCCCGGAGCCTTGAGCCGACGTGCAGCGGGCAGCCACAGGTGCTGTCGGTCTCGGTCGTCGCGCAGTCCGGGTCCCGGGTGTTCAAGAAGGGGCCGGCGTTCGCCGACGCCGTCCTCTCCGGATGCGGTTACACGTGCGGGGAGATGGTCACGGACAGCCGGACCATCTCGATCACCCGCTGAGCACAGGGACCACCGAGGCCGGAACCCTGCGACTCGTTCGCAGGGTTCCGGCCTCGCCGCGGGCGTGAGGCCGCAGGACCTTCGTCCCTGCCGCACCGCGGGCCGCCGGAGGAGGCTGGAACCGGCAGCGACCAGGGAGACCGCCATGACGACCACACTCGTCCCGCGCCCGTACCCCGTCGAGGTGACCGGTCGGCTGGACCGCCCGTTGTCCCGCTGGCTGTGGCTTGTCAAGTGGTTGCTGGTGCTGCCGCACGTCGTCGTCCTCGTCGCTCTGTGGGCCGGGTTCGTGGTGATGACCGTGGTGGCCTTTTTCGCCATCCTGTTCACCGGCAGGTATCCGCGGGTCGTCTTCGACTACAACGTCGGGGTGCTCCGGTGGACCTGGCGAGTCTGCTACTACGCGTACGGCGCCCTCGGCACCGACGCCTACCCCCCGTTCACACTTGCCGACCGACCCGACTATCCCGCGACGCTGCACATCGACCACCCCGAGCACCTGTCGCACGGGCTGGTGCTCGTCAAATGGCTGCTGGCTCTGCCGCATCTTCTCGTCGTCTGCGTGTTCCTCGGCGGCGCCTACGCCGTGGGCAGCAACGACTCGTGGACGAGCATCAGCCTCATCGGGCTGCTCGTACTGGTCGCCGCCGTCGCGCTGCTGTTCACCGGGATCTACCCGAGGCCCATCTTCGACTTCGTCCTCGGGATGAACCGGTGGGTGCTGCGGGTGGCCGCCTATGTCGGCCTGATGACCGACCGCTACCCGCCGTTCCGCCTGGACCAGGGCGGCGCCGACGCGGCGATCGCGCCATCTCCTGACGACGTCGGGGTCGCAGCGCAGCCTCCTGCCACCGTGGGTCGTTGGACCGGCGGCCGCGTCACCGCGGTCTCCGTCGGCGCCCTCGCCTGTCTGCTCGGGCTCGGCGCCGCCGCGGCCGGCGGGGCGCTGCTCGTCGCCGACCAGGTCTCGCGCAACGCCGCCGGTTTCGTCAGCACCGGCAGCCAGACCTTCCGCACGCCGACGACCGCCTTGCTGACCGACGCCGACCTGACCTTCGACGGCCCCGGTTGGCTCTCGGGGCCGGAGCAGCTCGGCACCGTGGCCCTCACCGTCCGCGCGGCGGCCGGACGGCCCGTCTTCGTCGGCATCGGCCCCCGTGATGAGGTCACCAGGTGGCTGTCCGGGACGGCGTACGCCGAGGTGACCGACTTCGGGAACCACGCCTCCTACCGTCGTGCGGGTGGCACCGGGCCGGCACCGGATCCCCGCGACCAGACGTTCTGGGTCGCCCAGCGCGCTGGGCTGGGCGAGCAACGGCTCACCTGGCCGGTCACCACCGGTCACTGGGCCGTCGTGGTGATGAACGCCGACGGCAGCCGGGGTGTCGCCGTCGACGCCAAGGCCGCGGCGACCCTGCCGCACCTGACCGGCATCGCCGCCGGCCTGGTCACAGCCGGCGGTGTCACGGTGCTGCTCGGCGCGCTGGCCATCGGGCTCGGCGTGCCGCGGCGGCCAGGGCCGTCGGCTTGACCCGCTGCCCGCCCCGGCCGAACACCTCCGATCTCGCCCCGCGCCCGGGTGGTTCCCGTTACGCTCGCGGCGCCCAGGCGGGGTGGGTCCGGGAGCCCCGAGGGAGGGTGCGGTGACAGACGGGCTCGATCGTCGACTCGTCGCCGTGATGTTCACCGACATGGTCGGCTACACCGCCCTGCTCCAGGCCGACGAGCGGGTCGGCCTCGGCAAGCGCGACCGCTACTGGTGGGCGCTGGAACGCCAGCACGCAGCCTTCGGCGGCACGATCGTCCAACGGCTCGGCGACGGCAGCATGAGCATGTTCCCGACTGCGCTCGCCGCGGTGAGCGCCGGGGTCGAGATCCAGCGCGAGCTGCTCGCGCAGGAGGTCTCGGCGCGCATCGGGATCCACATCGGTGAGGTGATCGTCGAGCCCGAGAGGCTCACCGGCGCGGCGGTGAACATCGCCTCGCGGATCGAGTCGTTCGCCGTACCGGGCGCGGTCATGCTGTCGGACTCCGCCCACGAGCAGGTCGCGAGTCGCAACGACGTCGCGGTCGTCGACCTCGGCCGGTTCACGCTGAAGAACGTCGGCCGCCCGTTCGGCCTGTACGCCATGTCAGCCGACGGCGTGGTGGTGCCTGATCCGCGAGAGCTCGCAGGCAAGGGCGAGCGGCTCTCGCGCCTGCCGGACAACCTGCCCAAGCCGTCCGCACGTCTGCGGGGTCGGGCTCGAGACCTCGATGCCCTCGCCGAGCTGACGAGAGGGCATCGCGTCGTCACGATCACGGGGCCGGGCGGCGTCGGGAAGACCAGCCTGCTCAGCGAGCTGGGTCGACAGCTCTCGTCACACTTCGCGGCCGGGGTCGCCTTCGTGGCGATGGCCGACGTCACGGAGCCGGAGGCCTTCCTCCCTGCACTGGCCGATGCCCTCAACGTGAAGGAGGCCGAGGAGCGCAGCCTGGGCGACGGCCTCGCCGCCCTGATCGGCGACGGCGAGGCCCTGCTCCTGCTGGACAACCTGGAGCAGATCGTGTCCGCGGCCCCGGACGTCGCGTGGCTGGTCGACCGCTGTCCAGCGCTGCACATCGTGACGACGAGCCGGACGCCGTTGCGCATCAGAGCCGAGCGGGAGTACGTGCTGACGCCACTGGCGCTGCCCGAGTCGGGCGATGGTCTTCTGACGGAGTCGCTCCTGGACTACGCCGCCATCGCCCTGTTCGTCGAGCGGGCGACGGCCGCCAAGGGCTCGTTCGAGCTCACCGCGCACAACGCGGCTGCCGTGACGGCGATCTGCCGGCGCCTCGACGGACTGCCACTGGCCCTGGAGCTCGCGGCGGCGCGCATGCGGCTGCTGTCCCCCGAGCTGCTTCTCGAGCAGCTGGGCCACGCCCTCGACGTGCTCACGACGGGGAGTAGAGACCAGCCCAGTCGGCACCAGACCTTGCGCGCCACCATCGACTGGAGCCACTTTCTGCTCAGCGAGCCGGAGCAACGACTCTTCCGCCGGATGGCCGTCTTCGTCGGAGGGTGCTCCTTTGCCGACCTCGCCGCCGTGTGCTCGCCCTCCGACTCGCACGTCCTCGACGAGCTCCAGTCCCTCGTCGACAAGGCTCTCGTCACAGTCGACGGTCCCGACGACCGCGTGCGGATGCTCCAGACGATCCAGGAGTACGCCCGTGAGCGTCTCGAGATCGCGGGCGAGGCCGACGAGTTCGCACTCAGGCACGCCCATCGGTACGCGGCCTTTGCGCAGCACGTCCGCGACGGCATCGAAGGAACCGACCAGGTCCGGTCGCTGGCCCGCGGCATCCTCGACGAGGGCAACGTTCTTGCTGCCCACGACACGCTGCTCGCCGCGGCGCGCGCCGGGTCGGCCGCAGCGGCCGAGGCGGGGATGCAGATGGCGGGTGACCTGTTCCTGTACTGGCACCTCCGCGGCAAGAACCTCACTGCCCGGGACTACTCCGCGTCGTTCCTGGCGGTCGATACGGCCGCGGCTCCGACGGTCGGTCGGGCCGGCGCCCTGGCCACGAGCGGCCTGGCCTCGTGGATCCTGGGTCAGAACGACCAGGCGAACAACCAGTGGGCCGAGGCCCACCGCATCGCGGGCGAGCTCGATGCCGAGCGCGAGCTGTGCGTGACTGCGTTCTGCATCGGCCTCGGTCAGATCGGAGTCGACGCCGCCGCAGGCATCCGAGCCACGAGCGCCGGCATCGAACGCAGCCGTGCCGCCCGCCTCGCCTGGGCCGAGGCCTTCTGCGGCACTGTGGAGGGGATGCTGTACGCCGTCTCCGGCGACGTCGACACAGCCCGGCGACGGTACGCGGAGGCTCTGACGGTCCAGCGGCGGATCGGAGACGCCGAGGGCTCCGGTCTCTCGCTCGGCGGGCTCGCCGCACTCGCGGCAGGCAGCGGAGACCTCACCAAGGCCCTCGACCTCTATCGCCGCTCGCTCACCGCGTTCGAGGCAGTCGGTGACCGAGCCGAGGAAGCCCGCATCCTCGGCGAGATGGCGTGGACGCAGCTGCGCATCCACGATCCGACGCTCGCCCGCTGGTTCTTCCTCGAGTCGGCGCAGGCCTACACGGACGTGGCGAGCGTGCGTGGGGTCGGGCTGTCGCTGATCGGACTTGCGGCCGTCGAGGTGGTGGAGGGCCGGCCGGGGAACGCTGCGCAGATCGCGGCCGCGGCAGAGGTCTATGCCGCTCAGGAGGGCATCGTCAACGTCTACGCCGACGAGACGCCGGGCCGTGAGTTCGTCGACCGAGCGCGCGCGTCCCTGCCGGCTGACGAGACCGCCCGGGCAACCGAGAGGGGTCGCGGACTCTCGATCAAGGATGCACTCGACCTCGCGAGGGCTTCCCTTCCCGACTGAGCCTGACGGGCTGTCGCTAGGGCGTCAGCGGGTCACGAGGTGGGCGGCTCGGCCGGCGACGACGAGGTCGACGCCGTCCATGGCCAACCGGGCGCTCGCCACGTCCAGCACGACGACGTCGAGCCCGTCCTGGCTCGACAGCCCGACACCGACCGCCTCGGCCACCGCCCTGCTGTTGCCGAACATCGACTCCACCACGACGACTGCCTTCATCGAGGCCCCTTCCTCCGGCGAACGGGCTGACCCGCTCGTCGGCGCAGCAACAGGAGCAAAGGTCCCCGGTGCACCGGCCCTTGTTCCCTGTTCCGCCACGGACGGCGGCGGTGTGATGGGCAACGAGCGGAAAGGGCTCGACCAGAAGCGGCAAGGAGTTGCGCATCGCGCACACCCTGCACCTCGTGACGCCACCTAAGCGGCGCAGAACCCTTTCCGCTCCTTGACGTACGACGGGACCTCCGCCCCTGGCGGTTTTCGACGCCGGGAGCGCACGCTGCAGGCAAGACCCAGGGAGGCGGACCCCCATGCACATCAAGACCTGGCACGTGGAGCTGTTCATCTACGAAGACGGTGACGAGACGTCCGCCCGGGCCGTGCTGCACTCGGACTCCGTCCGCCATCCCGAGGGCACCGGCCGCACCCATCGAGCGCCCGGCGACGCAGTCGTCCCCGAGATCGGTGACGAGGTGGCGGCCGCTCGCGCGCTGCGGGCACTCGCCGACACGCTGCTCGGAGTGGCGGCCCTCGACATCGAGGACATCGAGCACCAGCCGGCCCGCCTCACCTTCGAGGGCTGACCACACCGGCGCCGCGCCCGCACATCACGACGAGCAAGGAGCGATCGACATGGTCGTGAAGACACCTCGGGACGCCATTGTCGTGGCCGTCGACTCGACGGCCGACAGCGGAGCGGCGCTCGACTGGGCGCTGGGGCTGGCGATGCACAGCCACCAGCACCTGCACGTCGTCCATGCCCAGCCGGCCCCACCTGACGACATGGCTGACCCCGACCTCCGGCGCACCTGGGTAGAGGCGGGTCGCACGATCCTGGAGTCCGCGCAGATCAGGGCCGAGAGCGTGCCCGGCGTGCAGGTCTCGGTCGAGACCCTGCAGCAGACCGGGCCGGGAACGGCCGAGGCTCTGCTGCGCGCGAGCCGGCGCGCGAGCATGCTGGTGCTCGGCGCCCCGGGTCACGGCGGTTGGTCCGGTCTGCTGATGGGGTCGATCAGCCAGCAGGCGATCCGCAGCGCGGTCTGCCCCGTCATCACGGTGCGTCCGCCGGCCGACCGCGCCGCACGACGGGTCGTGATCGGTCTCGACGAGTCGGACCCCGCCGAGGGTGCGCTGGTCTTCGCCCTCGAGCTGGCCGCCTCGCTGCGCACCGGTGTGACCGCGATCCACGCCATGCACGCCGCCGCGCTGCACGGTTTCGGCGTCAACCTGCCGATGCCCGCCGACACCGGCCGGCACCTGTCGGACGAAGCGGAACGGCTTGCCGACCTGCTCGCCCCCTGGGAAGACAAGTACCCCGACGTCCCCGTTGTCGCCGAGGTCGTGCCCGGGCACGCGGCTGCCGTTCTCAACGCCGCGTCAGAGCATGCCGCGGTGGTCGTCGTCGGCAGCCGTGGCCGGGGCGCGGTCACCGGCATGCTGCTGGGCTCGGTGAGCCAGGCGGTACTGCACCACGCGCACTGCCCGGTCGCCGTCGCGCCCTGACGGTACGGCGGCTAGCGCGCGGCCAGTGCGGCCGCGCGGCCGTCCCGGGCGAGCCAGTCGAGGATGCGCTCGACCGTCCAGTCGGGCACCTCGAGCTGCGGGACGTGCCCGACACCCTCGGCGACCTCGAACCGCCAGAGCGGGTTCGCCGCGGCCACCGCACGGGCGGCTGCGACCGGCACCAGCCGGTCCCGGTCGCCGTGCAGCAGCAGCACAGGCACCCGGATCTCCCGGAGCATCTCGGCATGCCTGCGCCGACGGGCCAGCACCCAGAGCAGCGACCGGGCGGCGATCACGAGCTCGGCGTCGACGTCGGCCTGGTCGCGGCGCTCGCGGGCCAGCTCGAGATGGGCCGCCACGACCTCGGCCGGCACCCGGGACGCGTCCGCGCAGCAGAGCCGCAGCACGTCCATCGCCTGGTCCTCTGCCGACCTCGTCGAACGGCGCCGCGACATCAGCGTGCGTCCGACCGCGGGTACGGCGTAGGCGGCGAACAGCGCGGTGACGAGCGGGTGTGGACGAGCCCGCACCCCGACCGGGAGCGCGGGGTCGACGAGCACCATCCCCGCCACCGTGTCCGGGTGGGCGTTCGCCTGCAGGACGGAGATCAGGCCGCCCATCGAGTTGCCCACCAGCACGGCTGGGGGCTCCACGACCTCGGTGAGGAACCGGTGCAGCAGCTCCTGGTTCGCGTGCACCGTGGTCGGCCGGCCGCCGCTCAGCGTGCGGCCGAAGCCGGCGAGGTCGAGGGCGATCACCCGGCAGGTCCGGGCCAGGTCCGGGCCGACGGCGGCCCAGTTGACCACCGAGCCGCCCAGGCCGTGCACGCACACGAGCAGCGGGCCGTCCTCGGGGCCCCCGTAGTCGACGTAGTGGACCGGCCCGTCGAGGTCGACCCACTTGGACGGCGCCGCCCTGGCGGCCTTCCGCCGGCTCCGTCCCCTCGGGCGGCTCTCGCCGACGGTGTCCATACCCGCCGTTCTACCGGACCGGAGCCCCTCGGCGCAGCGGACCTAGTCCCCGCCGGACGAGGACGGGCGGTCGGCAGGTCCGGGACCTCCGACCCTGGGCGGGCTGCTGGCAGCGCTGCAACTCTTCGAGAAACGGGGCCGGCGGCGAAAGCGTGGGTGGTGGTGGTGACCGGAAGACGCCCTGTCGGCGCAGTGGACACCATGTGGCTCAACATGGACCGGCCGAACAACCTGATGGTCATCGACTCGGTGATGTGGTTCGACGAGCCGGTCGACTGGGACCGGCTCGAGACGATTCTGGAGCGGCGGCTGCTGGCGCGCTACCCGGTGTTCCGCCAGCGACCGGTCGAGTCTCTGGGCGGACTCGGCGCGCCGCAGTGGGAGGACGACCCGGAATTCACCCTGTCGCGGCATCTGCACCGCGTCAGGCTGCCGGAGCCGGCCGACGAGGAGTGCCTGCAGACCTACGTCGAGGCACAGATGCAGAAGCCGCTGGACCGGGCCCACCCGCTCTGGGAGTTCCACCTCGTCGACGGCTACCGGGGACGCGGCTCGGCCGTTGTCTCGCGTTTCCACCACGCGCTCGCCGACGGCATGGCGCTGGCCGAGGTGCTCCTGTCGTTGACCGACCCGACGTCCACCGCCGACCTCGAAGAACTCGATGTCGGGAGCGACCTGGCAGTCCCGGCCGACCGCGGGGGCTTCCTCCCCGGCGTCCCGGGGCTGGCCGTGCCCGCGGTGCGTGGCGCCGTCCGCGCCCTGTCGGGCGTGCCGCGACTGATGCACCCGTCGGTGGTCGCCGACGCCGCCACGCTCGCGCAGCAGACCGGGCTGGTCGCCGACAAGCTGCTGCTGCGCTCGAACCCGCGCACCACGTTCAGCGGTCATCCTGGCCCGGAGAAGCGCGCGGTGTGGTCGGCGCCTCGGGACGTCTCCGACGTTCGGCAGATCGGCCGGCTGGCGGGCGGCACCGTCAACGACGTCCTGGTGGGCGCCGTGTCCGGCGCGCTGGGCGCCTACCTCGTCGACCACGGCTGCGAAGCCACCGACCTCACCACGATGGTGCCGGTCAACCTGCGTACGCCCGGCGAGCCGCTGCCGCGCAACCTCGGCAACCGCTTCGCGCTGGTGCTGCTGCCGATGCCGAGCGGTGTCCGCGCGCCGCTGGCCCGCCTCACCGAGACCAAGCGGCGGATGGACGCGATCAAGTCCTCTCCCGAAGCGACGATCACCTTCGGGCTCATCAACGCGATCGGCCTCACGCATCCACGCATCGAGCGCCTCGCTGTCGACTTCTTCTCCAGCAAGGCGATCGGCGTGACGACCAACGTCATGGGGCCGGTCAAGGACAGGTTCATCGCCGGCAGTCGGGTTGCCGGCGTGCTCGGTTGGGTCCCCGGCTCCGGTCGACAGACGGTCGGGGTCTGCATCTTCAGCTACAACCGGTCGGTGCGCGTCGGCTTCAAGGTCGACGCGACAGTCGTGCCCGACCCCGAGAAGCTGCTGGCCGCGTTCGACGAGGAGCTCGACGAGCTCCTCCGGCTGGCCAAGGCCGTCTGAGAGGAGCCCCGCATGCCCACCGACACCGCGAGCCAGACCCTCGAGGTGCACGCACCGCTCGACCGCGTCCTCGCGGTCATCAGGGACGTGCAGACGCAGCCGGAGTGGGTGAAGGAGGTGCTGACCGTCGACGTGCTCGAGAAGAACGACGACGGTACGCCGGCCACCGCGCACTTCACGGCATCGGCGCCGGTGGGCAAGGACGAGTACACGCTCGCCTTCACCCACCGCGACGACGGGATGAGCTGGTCCCTCGTCCAAGGGCGGCTGCAGACCGGGCAGGACGCGGCGTACACGCTGCACAAGGCGGGCAAGGGCGGCAAAGCGGCCACGACCGTCACCTTCGACCTGACGATCAGCCACAACCTGCCGCTGCCGGGCTTCATCCGGCGCCGGGTCATCAACGGCCTGGTCGAGAGCAACGTGACCGGCTTGAAGGCGTACCTCGAGGCCTGACCCGCCGTCAGTGCAGGTTGGTCTTCAGCAGGATCATCGTGAAGCCGAACGCGCCGGCCACCAGCGCCGAGACGAGCCGTTCGGCCCGGCCGAGCCGGCCACCACGTCCGACCTCCCAGCCGGCGAGGAGGAGCAGCACGGTGCTCGCGACGAGGGCCGCCAGCACGGCGTTGGAGTCGTCGACGCCGACCGCGGCCACGACCAGCAGCACCACCAGGGGGATGAACGACGTGGTGACGATCTCCCAGCCCTCGGCAAGCTCGGCCCGGAACTCCGCCCAGGTCGGCCGACGCTCGGCCGCGATCCGGGCCGCGATCACCCGGGCGTACCGCTCCGCTGCCCAGTAGATGAGCAGGGTGGCGAGGGCACCCGCCGCCAGCCGGACGATCGAGATGTCGCGCCACGACGCCATCACCGCCGCGCTGATGATGACGCCGTAGATGCCGTCGGAGGTGAAGCGGGCGTCCAGCGGCGAGGGGGCCTCCCCGACGGTCTCAGGACGGTCCGGCATGCCTGGGGCCTCACTTTCCGTCACCCGGGGCGCCGTCGGTGAATCACCCACCGTGGGGGACGAGCCGCCGCTTCCCTCGACCCTAGCCTCGGGACAGCAGCCCGGGGTCGGACACGCCGCCAGCCGGCGCCGCGCCGGAGGAGGGACATGGCGACCGCCGAACGCGACCCCGGCGCGCCGCCCGTCCGCTGGCGGCAGCGGCCCGTCGAGGTGCGGCGGCACGCTCGTCGGGCCTTGATCCTGGTCGTCGTGCGGGTGGTGGTGGTCACCGGCCTGCTCGTCACCGCGTACGTCGTGGCACCGCTCGGGCGGTGGCCGGACTCGCACATGCTCCTCGAGCTCGTGCTCGTGCTCGGCCTGCTCGCGCTCGTGATCGTCATCCAGATCCGAGGTGTGCGGACGCGCCGAGTTCCCGGCCCTGCGCGGCCTGCAAGCCGTGGCCATCAGCGTGCCGCTGCTGCTGCTGCCGTTCGCGGCGATCTACTACAGCGCCGAGCATGCCTACCCGGGCAGCTTCACCGAGGCGCTGACGAAGCTCGATGCGGTCTACTTCACCGTCACTGTCTTCTCGACCGTCGGGTTCGGGGACATCGCCCCTGTTTCCGAGTCGATGCGGGCGATGGCGATGGTCCAGATGATCGTCGACCTGATCGTGATCGGGCTGCTCGCCAAGGTGCTGGTCGGCGTCGTCCAGGAACGCCGGCACATGCTCGGTCAGGACGGCAGCCGCGGCACCAGCGCTGCGACCGACGCCGACCCTCCCGACGCAGCCGACCGACGAACAGGCAGCAGATGACTGAGCCGCTGGCCAGCTCCCGTCCCCCGTCCTCGGCGGCTCGGCAGCCGGCCGCCTCGCCGGCGCCGAGACGCCGGGCGGCAGCACGCTCCCGTACCGCCGCGGCAGCCCCGCAGACTCGGGCCGAGCGCGTTGCGGCGGGGAAGGCCGCGAGAGTGACCGTGTCCCGCTCACGCCAGGGCGGCTGGAGCGTCCCGGACGGGCGGATCGACCCGGTCGACGTGCTGCTGCAGCAGGAGCGCGACCGGGTCCCAGAGCTGCTCGCCATCCGGCACGGCCGGATGCTCGCGTCCCCGCTGGCGTACTACCGCGGCAGCGCCGCGGTGATGGCCGCCGACCTGGCCAGCCGGCCCAGCTCGGGCTTGCGGGTGCAGCTCTGCGGCGATGCCCACCTGACGAACTTCGGTGGCTACGCGGCGCCGGACCGCACGATGGTGTTCGACCTCAACGACTTCGACGAGACCCTCCCCGGGCCGTGGGAGTGGGACGTCAAACGGCTGGTGACCAGCTTCGCCATCGCGGGCCGGGACCGGAGGTTCAACCTCGACGAGCGCCGCCTGCTGACCCTCGGGACGGCCCGGGCATATCGCGCGGCGATGCGCGAGTTCGCCGGCATGACGAACCTTTCCGTCTGGTACTCGCGGATGAACGGGGCCGAGCTGGCGCGGCGCTGGGGCGCCGACGTCAGCCCGGAGACCGTCGCCACCTTCCAGCGCCGGGTCGCGAAGGCGATGACGAAGGACAGTGCGCGCGCCCAGGCCCGGCTCTCCGAGCGGGTCGACGGCCGGCTGCGCATCCGCAGCGACCCTCCGCTCCTGGTGCCGATCGGCGAGCTGCTCGGCGACGTCGACCTGACGCCGTTCGAGAGGGCGATCCGGACCGCCATCCGCACCTACAGCAGGAGCCTGCCGGGCGACCGGCGCGCCCTGCTCGAGCAGTACCGCTTCGTCGACCTGGGACGCAAGGTGGTGGGTGTCGGCAGCGTCGGCACCCGCGCCTGGGTGGTCCTGCTGCAAGGTGTCGACGACGGCGACCCGTTGGTGCTGCAGCTGAAGGAGGCGCGCGAGTCGGTGCTCGCGCCGTACGCCGGGAGGAGCCGCTACCCCAACGAGGGCCAGCGAGTCGTCGAAGGCCAGCGGTTGATGCAGGCGGCGTCCGACATCTTCCTCGGCTGGAGCCGCGGGCCGGCGATCGACGGCACCGCCCGGGACTTCTACGTCCGCCAGCTGTGGGACTGGAAGATGTCCGCCGACCTCGAGAAGACGACGCTGGAGACGCTGTCGATCTTCGGGAAGATCTGCGGCTGGACCCTGGCCCGGGCCCACGCGCGGTCCGGTGACCGGGTCGCGCTCGCCGCCTACCTCGGGAGCGGCACCTCGTTCGACCTCTCGATGGCCGAGTTCGCCGAGTCCTACGCCGACCAGAACGAGCAGGACTACGAGGTGCTGCTGGCTGCCGCCGAGTCGGGCCGGATCGAGGTGCAGACCGGCGTCTGAGGCTGCGCCCGACCGGTTCGAGCTGCCCAGGCCCGGTACTTACTCACCCGACTGGGGTGATGACCTGTGCACGGAAGCCCGGCAGGGTCGATAGTGGTGTCGTCCGTGCGGACGAGATGCCTGACCTGTCGAGGAGCGCACCATGCCGTGGTTCTGGCAAGTGGTCCTGCTGCTGTGCTTCACCATCCCGGTGATCATCTTGTTCGGGTACGCGGTCTGGGACGTCATCCGGCGCCACGACGCCAGCGTCGGCTTCAAGCTGCTCTGGCTGATCGCCTTCATCTTCCTGCCGATCGTCGGCGCGCTGGTCTACCTGGTGATCAGGCCGCCGGGCACCACCAAGCAGCAGAACGACATCGCCAGCGGCGAGACCACCGCGGGCGACGAGCTGCAGAAGCTGGCCGACCTGCACGACCGCGGCAAGCTCACCGACCAGGAGTACGACCACCTCAAGGCGCAGCAGGTCGACGCCCCCCCTCGACGCAAGCCCGGCCGAGTGCAGGAGCAGCACGGCCGCCAGTTCTGATGTGAGCTGGCCTCGCCGCGGCGCCCGGTGCAGATGACCACGGGCGCCGCCCTGGTCGTCGTCCTCGTGGCGATGGCTCGGGATGAACGTCTGGGTCCACGTCGGCCCGTCCCGGGTGCACCCGATCACCGGCCCGCTCGCCGCGGCAGCCCTGCTGCTGGTGGCCCGGCTGGCCGGGCTCAGCTGGACCCAGCTCGGCCTGGGGCGGCACTTCGTGGTGCGCGGGGTCGTCTACGGCGCGGTGGCGGCCGGGGCCGTCGCGCTGGTCTACCTGGTGGCGGTGGCCCTGCCGGCCACCCGCGGCGCGTTCCGGGACACCCGCTACCAGGTGGGCCCGGGCGCAGCGCTGTTCATGTCCCTCGTCACGATCCCGCTCGCGACCGTGGTCTTCGAGGAGATCGCCTTCCGCAGCGTGCTGTGGGGGCTGCTCGTCGCGCAGTCAGGTGTGACCGCTCGCGACCACGACGTCCGCCGCCCTGTTCGGGCTCTGGCACGTGCTGCCGGCCCTGAAGCTGACCCGCACCAACACCGCCGTCGCCGGGGACGGCGACCCCGCCGGCTCCCGGGTGCTGCTCGCCGTGGTGGGAACCGTCGTCTTCACGACTCTGGCCGGCGTGATCTTCGCCGAGCTGCGTCGCCGCAGCGGCAGCGTGCTCGCCCCGATGGGCCTGCACTGGGCCACCAACGGTCTCGGGGTGCTGGCGTCGGCGCGGGTCTGGGCGATCAGCTCCCGGCCGCAGCACCGTCCGGCGCCGCCGCATCCTTCGGAGCCGGCGTGAACAGCTTCTCCCGGTAGGCCTCGCGAGCCTCGACGGCGGCCTCGACCGCGGCCAGCTGCTCCGGGGTCGCCGGCAGGTCGTAGACCTCGCTGATGAACCGCGCCAGGTCGGGGCGGTAGTCGTGCGCCCAGGCCCGGAAGGCGCCGGGGATCTGGGCGTTCTTCATGTCGATCAGGCTCTGGAAGAACGTCGTGATCGGCCGCCAGCGCATGCTGGGCGGGATGCCCCGCGGGCTGGCCCCGGGGACCTCCTCGGGCTGCGGGCGGTCGGGTCCGAGCCACGGGGGCGGGGTGGTGAGCAGCTCCGGACCGAACTTGGTGACCCCGTCGTTGTCGTGGCTGACCAGGACGTAGCGCAGCTTCGCGCGGCGCTCCGGGCCGAGGTCCTCGATCTGACCGAAGTCGTTGACCACCGCGACCGCGTCCTTGTCGACGTCGAGCCGGTCGGGCCCGGTGACCTCCTTCATCCAGCCACTGAGGTCCGGGGTACCGATCCAGAGCGCCCGGTCGATGCCGAGCGCCTCCGGTCCCATCGTCCCCCAGTGCAGGAACGCGTCCTGGCTGGTGTACGCGCCGAGGCTCTCCCCGAACACCACCACCCGCGGCCGCGGCCCGGGCTTGTCGTGCAGCCGCTTCAGGATCGTCAGCCAGAGCAGCCGGTTCTGCTCCCGGGAACCCTTCACCTTGCCCAGCGACAGCGGCGAGGGCCGCTTGGAGTACTGCAGCGTCACCGACCGCCACGTCACCCAGGGTGAGGTAGGACGCCGCGGCGGTGGCCACGTAGTTGACGTACCCCGACCCGGTCGGCGACACCAGCATGATCAGCGACCGGTCGAACGCGCCGACCCGCTCCATCTCGGCCACGGCCAGCTCGACCCGCTCCCGCGCGGTCGGCGCGGCGTCCAGGCTGACGTACACGTGCGCCGGGGTCTGCTTCGCGGGCTGGCCCATCACGGTGGAGATGCTCAGGTCCGGCGCCCCCGGCGGCCGGTCCGGCAGCGTCTCCGGTCGGACGTAGGCCAGCACGTGCCGGTGGCCCTCCCGGCCCAGCGTCGCCCACGGCACCAGGCTGTCCGGGCTGCCACTGACGGAGGGACCGGTGTAGCGGACCGCCTCGTCGGACTCCAGCACCGGGTCGTCAGCGGACGCGCCGGTCTCGATCTTGCCCATCGCCCGTTGCCACACCTTCAACCCCGCCGCGGTCAGCAGGCCCAGCGACGCGGCGTGCCCGGCCAGCTTCCACAGCTGCGGGCCGCCCGGCAGCACCCGGGCCAGCGACCGACCGGTCCCGGCCGCCGCGGCGTGCTCGGCGTAGGCCGCCACGGCCAGCCCGCCGACGACCCCGCCCGCGATCGCCAACGACCGCGCCGCGGCCGGACCCGGCTCGGCCGGCTCCTCCTCGGTGCCCTCCAGGTCCGCCAGCCGACGACGTTCCAGGACCACCGCCACCGCGAGCCCGACCGGCACCGCCACCGGGAACCGGGAGATCCGGCCGCGCCCGCCCAGCCGGGCGTCCACCAGCCGCAGCACCGTCTGGCTGCCGATCAGCAACGAGCCGGCCACCCCGGTCGCCCCGAGCCGCCACCCGGCCTGCCGCAGCGCACCCCGCGCCATCGCCTCGCTCGGCGCCCGGCTCACCGCACCCTGCAACGCCAGACCCAACGGCACCGCGGCCAGGTCAGCCGCCAGCGTCCACGCCCGCGCCCGCACGGCCGGGTCGGTGATCCGCGGGTTCTCCCGATGGCGCACCAGCTCCGCGGCCACCGCCTGGATGGTGTCCTGGGTGGCGACCGCCAGCAGGTAGTGCAGACCGACCGACAACCCGGTCGCGATCCCCTGGTCCATCGGGGTCCGCGCCGACAGCGACCGCGCGAACGTCCCCGGCACCATCGCCGAAGCGAACAGCAGCCCGACGTTCACCCCGGTGTCCGGAGACGCGGGTGCAGGCATCAGGTGTACGGCCATGGTGGCAGTCACTTCCCAGGTCGGAGGACCCCGGCGCACCCGGGCGAGCGCCGGTACGATCGGTCGGTCAGGAGGTGAGGATCTTGTTCTTCTGCACCTCGAACTCGACCTCGCTGAGCACCCCGGCGTCCTTGAGCTCGCCGAGCTGCTTGAGCTGGGCCAGCTTCGCATCCATGTCGCTCCCGGCCGGCTCGGCGGGCGGCGGCGGTGGCGGCGGTGGCGGCGCGTACTGCGGCGCCGGCTCGGCGTACTGCTGCTGCGGCTGCTGGTCGGCGTACTGCTGCTGGTCCTTCGCGGCCCAGCGGTTCTCCTGCCGACGGCGTACGCCGCCGGAGACCGCGGTCGCGGTACCGACGACCGCTGCGGTCCTCGCTACCCCTCTGATCAGACCCGGCATCGTGTCCCTCTCTCGTCTCGGTGGTTGTCGTTCGTGGGCGGTCGGTCAGCCGACCGGCTCGGCCGCGTCCAGCGCAGCGAGCATGGCCTGGATCGGGATGCGGCCGCTGGCCACCAGCTGGCCGCCGGACCGCCGGAGGGCCGCGGCGAACGGTGCCGCCCAGACGTTCTCGAAGACGAGCACACCCGCCGCCGACCCCGGCTCGAGCGCGGTGCCCGCCTCGTCCAGGTCGTCCTGACCCAGCAGGCCGGAAGAGGCGCCCTCGAACACGGCCAGGTCGAGCAAGCCGTCGCCGTCGAGGTCGGCGATCGCCAGGCCGGTGATCGAGCCGTCGAGCTCCTTGCGGACGAACGCGAGGTCGATGATGCGGATCAGGCCGCGGTCGACCAGGTCGACGAGCAGCGGGAAGGCCTCGCCGTTCATCTTGTTGCCGGGGAACTCCACCACGATGTAGTCGATCGGACCCATCTCTTCGAGCTCGTCGGTCATCGACAGCCCCTTCCCTCTCGAGAGCCTCGCCGGGCCGGTCGTCGGTCCGTGCACCACGGCCACGATGCCCGGCCGGGCGCCCCGGTCGCGTCACCCGGAACGGACGAGACGCCCGCGGCCTCATCCGGAACGGAGGATCCGCGCCGGCACCTCCGGCGCGGCACGCTGGCGGCATGAAGCCCTTCCTCGCCCCTGCCGTCGTCACCCTGATCCTCGGCGCCTCCCTCGTCGGCTGCGGCAGCGACCAGCCCGCTGTCTGCGGCGCGGTCGACACCCTCCAGACGTCGGTGGACAACCTGAAGGACGTCAACGTCACCTCCAACGGCCTGAGCGCCCTGGAGAGCCAGCTGACCACGATCAAGGGCGACGTGGCCGACGTGAAGGCGGACGCGAAGTCCGAGTTCTCCGGCCAGATCACGGCGGTCGACACGACCTACGCGGCGCTGAAGACCAGCGCTGATGCCGCCAAGTCGGACCCGTCGCTGACCACCCTGGCCGCTGTCGGGGCAGCCGTCACCGCCTTCGCGGCCGACGTCAAGACCCTGGTGGACGACGTCAAGTCGACCTGCTGAGCAGGGGCGCGACACGGACAGATCACCCGTCCCGGATGAGGCCCGCGACCCCGTGGCTGGCCCTACCCTGGAAGCGTTCAAACCCTGACGAAGGAGTTGTGATGGCAGACACCACGTCGCAGAGCAGCGGGCCGGTGCCCCGGCAGTCCTCACGGGGCGTGCCCGAGCCGACCGGCTGGGTCGGCTGGATCATCTTCGCCGGCACCATGATGATGCTGATCGGGACCCTGCACGTCATCCAGGGCCTCGTCGCGCTGTTCAACGACGAGTACTACGTCGTCGCGAAGTCCGGCTTGACGGTGCACGTCGACTACACGACGTGGGGCTGGGTGCACCTGATCGGCGGCCTGATCATCATCGCCGCCGGCATGGGGCTGTTCGCCGGCCGGATCTGGGCCCGCACCGTCGGCGTCATCGTCGCCGCGGTCAGCCTGATCGTGAACTTCGCGTTCATAGCGTCCTACCCGTTCTGGTCCACGATCGTCATCGCGATGGACATCTTCGTGATCTGGGCCCTCACCGTGCACGGCCGGGAGATGAAGGAGATCTAGTCTCCCCGAGTCGCCTCGACCGCTGCCCCGGGTGCGCCAGCACCCGGGGCAGCGGTCTGTCGGCAGGCATCGGACCGGCGGGGAGCCGGCGTCCGACACGCACGGCCCGATCCCCCAGGTCGAGGCGCGCGGCCGATCCGATCGCTACGGTCGTGCCATGTCGTCCCCTGCTACCCCGACCACCGGGGTCGGCGCAGCGGTGGAGCCGAACCCACCGGGGCTGCCGCGGGCAGTCGTCCTGCTGGTCGCCGGGGCGGGCGTCGTGCTCCTCGGCATCGGCATCAAGGGAGCTGCCGGCATCGTCGCGCCGAGCATGCTCGCCCTCGTGCTCACCATCGCGGTCATCCCCGTCGGCACCTGGGCCCGTGGCCGGGGCTGGCCCGGCTGGCTGGCGACGCTGCTCGCCCTCGTCGCGGTCTACCTGATCCTCGTCGTCCTCGTCGTCGGGATGGCCTTCTGCATCGCCAAGCTCGTGCTCGTGCTCCCGGAGTACACCGGGAGCGCCAACGACCTGCGGGACTCGCTCGAGAAGTCGCTCAAGGACCATGGTGTCAGCAGCTCGTCGACGAACGACGCGCTGAGCCAGCTCGACCCCGGCAAGATCACCAGCTTCCTGACCTCCCTGCTGAGCGGCATCCTCGGGGCCTTGGGCGAGCTGTTCTTCATCGTCACGCTGCTGTTCTTCTTCGTGGTCGCCGTGCCGGGCTTCGGCCCGCGGATCCAGGCGCTCGCCCGGGTCAAGCCCGAGATCGCCGCCTCCCTCGGACGGTTCGTGATCGGCACCCAGCGCTACCTGGTCGTGACGGCCCTGTTCGGAGCGATCGTCGCCGTGCTGGACATCGGCGCGCTGTGGCTGCTCGCGATCCCGCTGCCGTTCGTGTGGGGCTTCTTCTCGTTCCTGACCAACTTCATCCCCAACATCGGCTTCGTGCTCGGCGTCATCCCCCCGGCCCTGCTGGGGCTGCTCGACTCCGGGTGGCAGAAGGCGGTGGCCGTGCTCCTCGCCTACAGCGTGCTGAACGTCACCATCCAGACGTTCATCCAGCCGCGGTACGTCGGGGCCACGGTGGGCCTCAGCGCAGAGATGACGTTCATGTCGCTGGTCGTGTGGACCTACCTGCTGGGCGCCCTCGGCGCGCTGCTGGCCGTCCCGATGACCCTGTTCCTGAAGGCACTGTTCATCGACCCGGACCGACGGGCCGCCTGGGTCATCCCCCTGATCGAGACGAAGGTCGAACCGGAACCGGTCGAGCCGGAGCCCGGACCCGATCCGGAGCGAGCGCCGGAGCCGGCACCGGCGCACTAGTCGAAGTCGCGGACCGCCCTGGCCTCGATGTCGGACAGCACCTCGTCGGCGACCGCGGCGCTCACCTCGCCGGTGCGGCGGGCGTCGAGCACGACCGTCCGCTCCGCCTCGCTCGCCTCCCGCAGCACCCGCTCCAGCGCGTCGGCGTACCCACTGCCCGGCTGGTCGGTGATCTCCGGCGGGACGCCGCCCGCAGACCCGGTTCGGGCGGCGTCCAGGGCGGCCTGGGCGGCGAGGTAGCCGTCGTACTGCAGCGTCGCCGCCCGCCGTACCGGCTCGGGCACGTCGTCGCCGGCCGTCGAGGAACGCACCGAGTCCAACGCTGCCCGCGCGGCCCGCTGCCGCAGCGCCGCGACCTCTCGCCCGGTGTCCGCGTCGACGCCGACCCCGAGCAGCCGCACCAGCGGTGCCAGGGTCAGCCCCTGCACGACCAGCGTCGCGAGCACGCAGACCAGGCCCACCGCCACGATCTCGTTGCGGTGCGGGAACGACCGGCCGGCGTCGGTGGTCAACGGGATCGCCAGGGCGGTCGCGACGGTGACGACGCCGCGCATCCCGGCCCAGGCCGCGACCAGCGTCTCGCGCGCGCCGTACGGTGTCGCCGCCTCACGGCGGCGCTGCCGGAACCGGGCCAGGAAGGCGGCGGGGAACAGCCAGCCGAACCGCACCACGACCAGCACCACGACCACCGCGACCGCCAGCCCGCGGGTCTCGGCGCTGAGGCCGCTGTCCTCGAGGACCGCGGTCAGCTCGAAGCCGATCAGGACGAACACCAGGCTGGTGATGAGGTAGTCCGCGAACCGCCACACCGCCCGGCCGAGCAGCCAGCCGCCCGACGTCAAGGCCGGGTGCCCATAGGTCCGGAGGAACAGCCCCAGGCTCAGCACCGCGAGCACGCCGGAGCCGTCGAGGTGGTCGGCCACCAGGTACGCCGCGAACGGCATCGCGACCGTCACCGTGGTCTCCGCAGCCGCGTCGTGCAGCGCGGCCAGCGCCCGCCGGGTGAGCACACCGGCCAGCAGTCCGACGGCCACGCCCACGACCACGGCGAGGGCGAGCCGGAATGCTGACCTCCCCGGGCGTCACGCCGCCGGTCACCACCGCGGACACCGCGACGCCGTACAGCACCAGGGCGGTCGCGTCGTTGAACATGCCCTCGCCCTCGAGGACCGTCACGAGGCGGTCGGGCAGCCGGAGCCGGCGAGCCACCGCGGTGGCGGCGACCGGGTCCGGCGGCGCGACGACCGCCCCGAGCACCCAGGCCGGCCCCCAGCCCAGCCCGGTCTGGTGGGCGACCCAGGCCACGGCGGCGGCCGAGGCGACCGTCAGGCCGACTGCCAGCAGCAGGATCGCGCGGGCGTTCTCGCGGAACTCCCGCGCGGTCGCGCGCTGGGTCGCGGCGAACAGCAGCGGCGGCAGGACGACGGGAAGGATGACGTCCGGGTCGATGCTCAGGTCCGGGGTGCCGGGCGCCAGCGGGAGCAGCAGGCCCGAGCACGGTGAGCAGTACCGGCAGCGGCAGCCGCAGCCGGTCGGCCACCGGCGTCGCGACGACCACGACCGCGACCAGGAGGCCGCCGAGCAGCACGGTGGACACGGCGGCCTCCGCGGCACGACGGTCGAGGAGAGACGTGCCAGGGCAGAGTGTGCCGGGTGCCGGTGGCGACCGACCGCTAGGGTTGCCTGCGGAGCGCCGGGAAGTCTGGTCGGCACAGCACTGAACGCCGTCCGTCCCCAGGAGCTCCGATGCGTGCCCGAGAACTCGCTCGCCCCTTCCCCGTGGTCTTCCCCGACACGGACGCCTCCGACGCCGCGCGCGCGATGGCCGCAGAGCGGCTGCCCGGTCTGATCGTCTGCGGCGACGACGGCAGGCCGTGGACCGTGCTGCCCGGCTCCCAGGTGCTGCGCTTCCTCATCCCGGCGTACGTCCAGGACGAGCCCGGCCTGGCCCGCGCCCTCGACGAGCAGGCAGCCGACGAGCTGTGCAGGCGGCTCGAGCACCGCACCGTCCGCGACCTGCTGCCGAGGCCGCAGGACCTCGACGAGCTGCCGGTCGTCGACAGCGACGCCACCGGGCTGGAGGTGGCCGCGGTGATGGCCCGGATGCACAGCCCGCTCGTGGCCGTCGTCGACGGCGACGAGGTCGTCGGAGCCATCACGGTGAGCCAGCTGCTCGACTACCTGCTGCCGCCGGCAGCGGCTCCCGGATGACCGACGTCCTGGTGGTGGTGGTCTTCGCCGCCGCCTACGTCCTCATCGCCACCGAACGCATCCATCGGGTCGCGGCGGCACTGTGGGGCGCCGCGGGCATGGTGCTGCTCGGCGTCGTCGACACGCAGGTGGCGTTCTTCAGCGAGCAGACGGGCGTCGACTGGAACGTCATCTTCCTGCTGCTCGGCATGATGGTGATCGTCAGCATCGTCAAGCAGACCGGGGTCTTCGACTACGCGGCGATCTGGGCGGCCAAGCGCACCCGGGGGAGGCCGTTCGCCACGCTGGTCCTGCTGGTCTGCATCACCGCACTGGCGTCGGCGCTGCTGGACAACGTCACGACGGTGCTGCTCGTCGCACCGGTCACCCTCCTCCTCTGCGACCGGCTCGGTGTGACTCCCGTCCCCTTCCTCATCGCCGAGGCGCTCGCCGCCAACATCGGCGGCACCGCGACGCTGGTCGGCGACCCGCCGAACATCATCATCGCCAGCCGCGGCGGCCTGACCTTCAACGACTTCCTGCTCAACCTCGCGCCCGTCGTCGTCCTGCTGATGGCCGTGTTCGTCGGGCTGTGCTGGCTGCTGTTCCGCTCCTCGATGCGCTACGACCCGGCGCGGGTGGCTGTCCTGATGGCCCTCGACGAGCGCGACGTCATTCGCGACGGCGCCCTCCTGCTGCGCTCCGCGGTCGTCCTGGTGGCGGTCGTCGTCGGCTTCGTCGCCCACCCGTGGCTCGAGGTCGAGCCGTCACTGGTCGCGCTGCTGGGTGCCGGAGCGCTGGTGGCGCTGTCCGGCCTGGAGCCGAGGCAGTACCTCGAGGAGGTCGAGTGGGCCACCCTGGTGTTCTTCATGGGGCTCTTCGTCATGGTGGGTGCCCTGGTCGAGGTCGGGATCGTCAGCCGGCTCGGCGAGGTCGTCGCCGACGCGGTCGGAGACCGGTACCTGCTCGCGGCGACGGCGTTGCTCTGGGGTTCCGGGCTGGTGTCGGGCATCATCGACAACATCCCCTACGTCGCGACCATGACCCCGCTGGTGCAGAACCTCGTCGACGCCGGCGGTGGTTCCGAGCAGGCGCGCGCGCTGTGGTGGGCCCTCGCGCTCGGGGCCGACCTGGGGGGCAACGCCACCGCGGTCGGTGCCAGCGCCAACGTCGTCGTCCTCGGCATCGCCGCCCGCAACGGGCACCCGATCTCGTTCTGGAAGTTCACCAGGTACGGCGCCGTGGTCGCCCTGGTCACCATCGCGGTGAGCTGGGTGTACCTCTGGTTGCGCTACTTCGCCTTCAGCAGCTGACCGAGCACCTGACGATGAGGACCCGAGCATGACTGCCAGCCCGCCGCCGAAGCAACGGCTGCTCGGTCACGGCTCGTGGCCGGAGACCGCCCGCATCAGCGAGGTGCTGCGCAAGGAGACGGTCGGCGGTGCCCTGCTGCTGGCCGGAGCCACGATCGCCCTCGTCTGGGCGAACTCCCGATGGGGGGATTCTTACCTGGAGCTGCGCAACACCCGCGTCGGGCCCGAGGCTCTGCACCTGCACCTCACGCTGGGCACCTGGGCGGCGGACGGCCTGCTCGCCATCTTCTTCTTCGTCGCCGGGCTCGAGCTCAAGCGTGAGTTCGTCGCGGGCGACCTGCGCGACCCGGCCCGGGCCGCGGTGCCGGTGGCCGCGGCCGTGGGCGGGGTGATCGTGCCCGCCCTGCTCTACACCGCAGTGGAGCTCGCGGGTGGCGGCGACGTGTCCGGCTGGGCCATCCCCACGGCGACCGACATCGCCTTCGCGCTGGCGGTGCTCGCGATCATCGGCTCGCACCTGCCTTCCGCGCTGCGCACCTTCCTGCTGACCCTGGCGGTCGTCGACGACCTGCTGGCGATCACGATCATCGCGCTCTTCTACACCCGGCACCTGTCCCTGCTGCCGTTGCTGGCGGCCATGGTGCCGCTCGCGCTCTTCGCGTTCGCCGTGCAGCGGCGCATCCGGTCCTGGTGGCTGCTGCTGCCGCTGGCGTTCGCGGTCTGGGCGCTCGTGCACGCCTCCGGTGTGCACGCCACCGTCGCCGGGGTGTTGCTCGCGTTCGTGGTGCCGGTGAAGCGGCAGGGCGACGGTGACGGCCCAGGTCTCGCCGAGCAGTTCGAGCACCGCTGGCGGCCGCTGTCGGCGTCCGTGGCGGTGCCGGTGTTCGCCTTCTTCGCGGCGGGGGTCGCGATCGGCGGGCTGGACGGCTTCCAGGAGTCCGTCCGTGACCCGGTCGCCGTCGGCGTCGTCGTCGGGCTCGTCCTCGGCAAGCCGCTCGGCGTGCTGGCGGCGACCTGGGCGGTCGCCCGGTTCACCCGTGCCGAGCTCGACGACGACCTGTCCTGGTGGGACGTGGTCGGGCTCGCGATGCTCGCCGGCATCGGGTTCACCGTCTCGCTGCTCATCGGAGAGCTCGCCTTCGGCTCCGGCAGCACCACCGACGACCACGTGAAGGTCGCGGTCCTGGTCGGGTCGCTGCTCGCTGCCGCGTTCGCGGGCGGCCTGCTGCGGGCCCGCAGCAACGTCTACCGGCGCATCGAGGCGGCCGAGCAGGTGGACTCCGACCACGACGGCATCCCGGACGCCTTCGAGCGCTAGGCCCCGGCTCGGAGGTACGCCCGCAGCACCTCCACGACGAGCCGGTGGTCCTGCAGCTGGGGCAGTCCGGAGACGGCCACCACACCCACCGGGCCGACGCCCGCGGACGATGGCCGACGTAGAGCGAGCTGTGCCCGAACCGCGCCTCCTCGACCAGCGCTACTCCCAGCGTCCAGGCGTCGTCGTTGTCGAAGTGGGCGAGCTGCAGCTCGTCCTCCTGGGCGGCGAGCTCCTCGAGGGTGTACGGCTCGGCGGTCTCGGAAGCAGCGGTCATGCCGGCAGCGTGCCACGGCCTGGGTCCCCTACCCTGGCCGCCATGACGCGCGCCCTTGCCACCGGGCTCACCCTCGGCTTCCTGGTGGCCATGCCGCTGGGGCCGATCGGCCTGCTCTGCGTGCGGAGCGTGCTGCGCAACGGCGTCGGGGTCGGCGCCGCGATCGGCCTCGGTGCGGCCATGGTCGACGTCTGCTACGCCGCCCTCGGCCTGCTCGGTGTCGGCGGGCTGCTGCGGGCCAGCGGGCTCGACGTCGCACTGGGTGTGGTCGGCGGCGTCGTCCTCGTGGTCATCGGAGGCCGCACGCTGTGGAGCGCGATGCGGGTCCGCCAGGGGCTGGAGACCGACGGCGAGGTCCTGCGCGCGGGGCCGGCCTGGCGCACGGCCGTGGCCGCGACCGCGAGCAACCCGGCAACGATCGCCTACTGGGCGGCGGCGTTCGCGGTGGCGTCGTCGGCGTCGGCCACCGACGGTGCTGCTAGCACCCTGCTGATGCTGCTCGGCGTCGGGCTCGGCACCTTCGCCTGGTTCCTGGTGCTGGCGCTCGGGGTGGCCGCCTTCCGGCGTCGGGCCGGTGCCCGCACCCAGGTCGCGGCGGACGTCGTGGCCGGCCTGGGCCTGATGGCGTTCGGCGGCGTGCTGACCTACCACGCGGTCGAGCCCGCGGGCGGCAGCTAGTCGACGACCGCGACCGCGCGGACGGGCATGGTTCCCATGCCGACCACCGGTGCCGGGAGCGCCGTCAGTCGCGCACCCGTCGCGGGCAGCGCCGCCAGGTTCGTCAGGTGCTCCACGATCGGGATGCCGGCCCCGAGCAGCCGGTGGTGGGCCGGCCGCGAGCCGTCGTGCACGTCGTCGATGTTCAGCGCGTCGATCCCGACGAGCGCGACCCCCGCGGCCAGCAGCACGTCGACCACGTCGCCAAGCAGGTGCGGGCTGCCCTCGAGGTACTGGCTCGTCCCCCAGTGCTGCGACCAGTCGGTGCGGAACAGCACCGCGGCGCCGCCCAGCTCCGGCCCGTCGCGGAGCACCGAGGCGGTGACGGCCGGGCCTCCCCGGGCGTCCACCACGACGACGGGCAGGTCGACGAGCCGCTCGAGCGGCAGCCCGGCCGTGTCCACGCCGGTCTCGTGGAAGTGGAACGGGGCGTCGAGGTAGGTGCCGGTGTTCGCGACCATGCACAGCCGGGCGATGTGGAAGGACACGCCCGGCGCCATCCGTTCCGCGGAGTCGGCCCGGCTGATGTAGGTCTCGATCTCCGGCGCGGGCAGGCCAGGGTACGTCGTCATGCCGGCGACGATCGGATGGCTCAGGTCGACCAGACGGCGACTCATCACTACTCCCGGGGGCAGGGTGCTGAGCAGACTAGGGCGCCCGCTCGGCCACCACCACCCGTCGGCCCCCGGTCGTCCCAGCCACCCGGATCAGGTGAGGCGCTCCCGGATGGCGTCGCGAGAGGCTCGCCGCGCGGGGAACGCTCCTTGACGAGAGGCACGACATGAACGGTTCCTGGTTCTGGTGGACCGTCTCGGTCATCATCTGGATCGCGATCGCGTTCTGGCCGGCCCGGGTCGCCGGCCGGAAGGGCCACAGCTTCCTGCTGTACTTCCTGTTCAGCCTGGTGTTCTTCCCGGCCGCACTGATCGTCGCGTACGTCGTGCCCGACCGCCGCCGGCTGTAGTCCCCGGCACACGACCACCTGACCACGGAGGAGACCGATGCCGCTCCGCCGATGGATCCCGTTGACGCTCGCGGTCGTCCTGCTCTGTGCCGGGTGCGGCACCGGTCACGGCGGATCGTCGTCGACCACCACCCCCTCACCCGGGAGCGGCGGCACCGTGCAGGGCACGTCGTGGCAGCTGGTCAGCTTCGCGGCGCCCGGCACCGAGACGCTGACCAAGGTGCCTGCCTCGGTCAGCGCCACTGCGGAGTTCACGGCCGACCGCGTCTCCGGGTCCGGTGGCTGCAACACCTTCGGCGGCCCGTACACCGTGGACGGGGCCAGCATCGAGATCGGCCCGTTGGTCTCCACCCAGATGGCCTGCCCGGGACAGGCCACGTCCGTCGAGGCGGCGTACCTGTTGCGGCTCGGCCAGGCAAGCACGTTCACGGCCACGGCGAAGGAGCTGACGCTGCTCGGGCCGGACGGCGCCACCCTGCTCACCTTCTCCCCCGCCCGGACACCCCCGCTCGTCGGGACCCGCTGGACCGCGACCGGGATCAACAACGGGAAGCAGGCCGTCGACTCCGTCGTCTCGGGCAGCACCGTGACCGCCGAGTTCGCCGCGGCCGGCACCGTCTCCGGCAGCGGCGGCTGCAACTCCTACAACGGTCCCTACACCGTCGACGGCACCCGCCTCTCTGTCGGCGCCCTCGCCAGCACCCGGAAGCTGTGCGCCGACGACGTCAACGCCCAGGAGACGGCCTACTTCGCGGCGCTCGCGGCCGCGACGACCTTCACCGTGCGTGGCGACGCGCTCGAGCTGCGTGACGACTCCGGCGCACTGCAGGTGCAGTACACCAGCGCCCCGAGCTGACCCACGCGTCTTCCCTGCCGGGCGCCCTGCGCTCAGCCGTGCGCCCGGGGGTCGAGCATCGTCAGGAGCAGGCGACTCGGCTCGAGAGCGACCACGGCGTGCGGCAACCGGGCCGGGAGGTGGACCACCCCACGCGGGGCCGAGCTCGACCGATCGGCCGGCGGCGGCGACCGAGAGCCGGCCGTCGAGCACCTGGAGCAGCACCGGCATCGCCGCCGTGTGCTCGCGCAGCTCCTGCCCCTCGTCGAAGGAGAACAGCACGAGACGAGCACCGTCGGCGGTGAGGACCGTGCGGGAGACGGTCGCCTCGGGGGCGACCTCGACCAGGGACCCGACGTCGGCCAGGTAGCTCATCTCGGCAGGTCCGGCGGGCTGTGGGTCGATCGTCACGAGTGCTCCTCGGAAGAGTGGCCGAGCCGTCTCAGCACGCTGACGGCGAAGGGGGCGTCGGCGTGCCATGGCCTGAGGTCCCAGGTGGCGAACCGGTGCTCGAGCGTGAAGCCCGCCGCCGACAGGTCGGCGTCGAACGAGGTCAACGGGTACCCCCGGTCGGTGCCGAAGCCCACGAGGGCGATGCCGTCCGGCACGAGGTGCGCCGCGATCCGAGCGAGCACGTCCGGCTCGGTGCCGGCGGCGACGAAGGCGAGGACGTTGCCCGCGACCACGGCCGCGTCGAACCGGTCCGGACGATGGCCGCCGGCCGCCAGGTCGAGGTGGGCCAGGTCGGCCACGACCCAGTCGGGGCCGGGATGGTCGGCCTGCGCTGCGGCGATCAGCACCGGATCGGCGTCCACGCCGACCACCCGGTGACCCCGCGCGTGCAGATGTGCGGCGACCCGACCGGTCCCGCAGCCGGCGTCGAGGATCGTCGAGCCCGGCGCGACCATCGCGTCGACGAGCCTGGCCTCGCCACCCAGATCGGCCCCGTCGGCAGCCATCCGGCGGAACCGCTCGACGTACCACGCGGAGTGGTTGTCGTCGGTCTCGGTGACCCACCGGGTCGGCCGCGGCGTGGGTGTCACTCCGGCGCGCACCGACGCGAGGGCGTCCCACTGGTCGGCGTCCAGGGCGACCAGAGCCGCCGGGAACAGCCCGTCCTGCTCCCGGAGGATGTGCTCGCGGAGCTCGTCGAGCGTCAGCTCCAGCCGAGCCGGCCACGCGGGGTCCGACGGCGTGCCGGCGGCCGCCTCGGCGAGCACTCCCTCGATGCGCCGGTGGTCGCCGACGAGCCGACCGACGTGCTCGCCGAACTCGGCGGCCATGGCCGGGAACAGCGCGCCCTCCTCCACGGCGGTGTGCGGTCGCAGCACGGCGGAGATCGCCCGTGAACGGTCGGCCGCCAGCGCCAGGTCGCCCCGTTCCAAGGCCCGGCGCGCCTGTCCGGCGAGCTCGACGACGGCGTCGTGCTCCGCCGTCAGCTCGGCGATGGCGTCCAGCGCCTGGCAACCGCAGTACTCGCACACGGCCGGCGTGTCCTTCCTCACAGGGGTTGTTCGGCGACCCGAATCTTTACTACAGTCTAGTACGTAGAAAATAAGGCTGCGACCGCGGCCGTGAGGGAGACCGAGATGACGACAGCAGAGACCACCGCCCCCGACGTCCGCGTCGGGCAGATGCGCAACCTGGCGCTGGCCACCCTGGCCTTTGCGATGACCTTCTGGGCGTGGAACCTGATCGCCCCGCTCGGCGTGCGCTACACCGAGCAGTTCGGGCTGACCTCGAGCCAGAAGGCACTGCTCGTGGCCCTCCCGGTGCTCGTGGGCTCGCTGGGCAGGATCGTGACCGGCGCGCTCGCCGACCGCTACGGCGGGCGCCTGATGTTCACCCTGCTCTGCTTCGCATCCGTGCCCCCCGTCCTCCTGGTGGTGTTCGCCGGCAACCACGAGTCCTTCCCGTTGCTGCTCGTCTCCGCCTTCTTCCTGGGCATCGCCGGCACCACGTTCGCCGTCGGCATCCCGTTCGTCAGCGCCTGGTTCGACCCGGCACGGCGCGGCTTCGCGACCGGCATCTTCGGCGCCGGCATGGGCGGCACCGCGCTGTCAGCCTTCTTCACCCCTCGCTTCGTCACCTGGTTCGGCTACACCCAGACCTATCTGCTCGTGGCCGCCGGAGTGGTGGTCGTCGGAGTCGTGAGCTGGACGATGATGGCCGACTCGCCCCGCTGGAGCGCCAACCGCGAACCGGTCGTCCCCAAGCTCGCAGCGGCGTTGCGGCTGCCCGTCACCTGGGCGATGTCGTTCCTGTACGCCGTCACGTTCGGCGGCTTCGTGGCCTTCGCGACCTACCTGCCGACGTACCTCAAGGACGTCTACGACTTCGATCTCACCCAGGCGGGCACCCGCACCGCCGGCTTCGCCCTGGCAGCCGTCGTCGCGCGGCCCATCGGGGGCGTCCTCTCCGACCGGATCCACCCGCGCCCGGTGGTCATCACCTCGCTGACCGGCGCCGCCCTGATGGCCCTCGTGGTCGCCACCCAGCCCGCTCCCGAGCTGGCCGCCGGCCTGTCGTTCATCGCGATGGCGTTCCTGCTGGGCATCGGCATGGGCGGCGTCTTCGCCTGGGTCGCGCTGCGCGCACCGGCCGACCGGGTCGGCTCGGTCGCCGGCATCGTCGGTGCGGCCGGTGGTCTGGGCGGCTTCTTCCCGCCACTGGTGATGGGCGCCACCTACAACGAGGCGGACGGCAGCTACACCACCGGCCTGGTGCTGCTCTGCGTCACGGCCGCGATCGCGCTGGCCTTCGTCGTCCTGCGCCTGCCGCGCGAGAAGGCGCGCGCCTAGTGCGGCCACCATCTGCCACCGTCACGATCACCGACCCGGACGGGTACGGTCCCGCGCCCGCTCGGTACGCCGTGAGCAGCTCGCCCCTGTCACCGCAGCGAGCCAGGGTCCTGGAGCACCTTCAGCACGCCGGCGCCGCAGTCACCGTCGAGGAGGCCGCGACCCGGTTGGGGCAGCACCCGAACACGGCGCGCAAGCACCTCGATGCCCTCGTCGAGCGCGGGCTGGCCTCGCGGGAGCTGGCCCCGGCGCAGGGCCGTGGCCGCCCCGCCTGGTCCTACGCGGCGGTCGACGACCAGCCCGAGCCCGACCCGCGGGTCCGCGACTACGCGGGCCTGGCCTCGGCTCTTGCCGGGCAGATCTCCCGGACGAGCGCCGACCCGGAGGCAGACGCCTTGGCCGCCGGCGCGGCGTGGGGGCGCTCCCTGGTCGAGAGCGAGCCCGCCGGCAGCTCGGCGTACGCCCGCCGGAAGGTGGTCGAGCTGTTCGCCGACCTGGGCTTCGCCCCGGAGGCCGACGCGCGCGCCATGACGGTGCGGCTCCGGCGCTGCCCGCTGCTCGACGCCGCGCGGGCCAACCCCGAGGTCGTCTGCCCCGTGCATCTGGGCATCGCCCGGGGTGCGCTCGAGGCCCTCGGCGGTGACCCGGAGCGGACGACCCTGGACGCCTTCGCCGAGCCCGGAGCCTGTGTGCTCCGGCTGGGGCTACGTTCGCAGACGACCCGGAGTGCGACCGAGAGGACGTCCCGCCCATGACCACGTCGGAGCCTGGAGCCGCAGCCGGTCGACGCGGGCGGCCGGCCGCGCTCGACGACCCGCTGAGCGAGGCGCTCGTGCGCACCCGGCGGTTCTTCACGAAGGCGGAGGTGTCCGCCGACCTGCGGACCCTGCACCGGTCCGGCGGGCGGCAGGCCGACGACTTCTACCGCGACCGGTGGAGCCACGACAAGGTCGTGCGGTCGACCCACGGCGTCAACTGCACCGGCTCGTGCTCGTGGAAGGTCTACGTCAAGGACGGCATCATCACCTGGGAGTCGCAGCAGACCGACTACCCGTCGGTCGGGCCGGACAGCCCGGAGTACGAGCCGCGCGGCTGCCCCCGCGGGGCCGCGTTCTCCTGGTACACCTACTCCCCCACCCGGGTGCGCTACCCCTACGTCCGCGGCGTCCTGCTGGAGATGTACCGCGAGGCCAAGGCCCGCACGACGGCGACCCGGTGCTCGCCTGGGCCGACATCGTCGACGACCCCGAGCGGTCCCGGCGCTACAAGCGGGCCCGCGGCAAGGGCGGCCTGGTGCGCGCCACCTGGGAGGAGGCCAGCGAGATCGTCGCGGCCGCCCACGTCACACGATCAAGAGGTTCGGCCCCGACCGGGTCGCCGGGTTCTCGCCGATCCCGGCGATGTCGATGGTGTCGCACGCGTCCGGTGCGCGCTTCGTCTCCTCATCGGCGGCTCGATGCTGTCGTTCTACGACTGGTACGCCGACCTGCCGGTGGCCTCGCCGCAGGTGTTCGGCGACCAGACCGACGTACCCGAGTCAGGCGACTGGTGGGACGCCGGCTACCTCATCATGTGGGGCTCCAACCTCCCGGTGACCCGCACGCCCGACGCGCACTGGATGACCGAGGCGCGCTACCGCGGTCAGAAGGTCGTCGCGGTCTCGCCCGACTACGCCGACAACGTGAAGTTCGCCGACGAGTGGCTCGCCGCCCAGCCCGGCACCGACGGCGCGCTGGCGATGGCGATGGGCCACGTCGTCGCTCAAGGAGTTCTTCGTCGACCGGCAGGTGCCCTACTTCACCGAGTACGTGAAGAAGCTACACCGACCTGCCGTTCCTGGTCCGGCTCGAGGAGCGCGACGGCGAGCTACTACGCCGGCAAGTTCCTCACCGCCGCCGACCTCGAGGGCGACGCAGGACGCGGAGAACGCCGCACTTCAAGACCGTGCTGCTCGACGCGCGCGACCGGTCGAGCCGGTCGTGCCGCACGGCTCGCTGGGCCACCGGTTCGGCGACGGCCGGTGCCGGCAGGTGGAACCTCGACCTCGGCGACGTCGACCCGCTGCTCTCCGCTGCCGGCGGCGCCGAGGCGCCGGTCGCGGTGCTGCTGCCGCGCTTCGACGCCCCGGACGGCGCGGCCGCGGTCCTGCGCGCGCGGCGTGCCCGTCCGGCGGGTCGGCGGCCACCTGGTCACGACCGTCTTCGACCTGATGCTGGCGCAGTACGGCGTGTCGCGCGACGGCCTGCCCGGCGAGTGGCCGACGGGCTACGACGACGCCGACGAGCCGTACACGCCCGGCCTGGCAGGAGACCATCACCGGCGTGCCGGCCGCGACGGCCGCGCGGATCGGCCGGGAGTTCGCCGCCAACGCCGAGGAGTCCCGCGGCCGCTCGATGATCCTGATGGGTGCCGGCACCAACCACTGGTTCCACTCCGACACGATCTACCGCGCGTTCCTCGACGCTGACCACGCTGACCGGCTGCCAGGGCGTCAACGGCGGCGGCTGGGCGCACTACGTCGGCCAGGAGAAGGTGCCGCCCGATCACCGGCTGGGCGCAGCTCGCGTTCGCGCTGGACTGGTCCCGGCCGCCGCGGCAGATGATCCAGACGGCGTACTGGTACCTGCACACCGACCAGTTCCGCTACGACCACTTCGGCGCCGACACGCTGTCGGCGACCACCGGCGAGGGGCAGCTCGCCGGCAAGACGACGGCCGACGTGATCGCGCAGTCGCGCCCGGATGGGCTGGATGCCGTCGTACCCGACGTTCGACCGCAACCCGCTCGACCTCGCCGACGACGCGGCCGCGGCGGGCAAGCCGGTCGGCGAGCTACGTCGTCGAGCAGCTGAAGTCCGGCGACCTCGCGCTTCGCCGGCGAGGACCCGGACGCGCCCGGACAACTACCCGCGGATCCTGTCGATCTGGCGGGCCAACCTGCTCGGCTCCTCGGGCAAGGGCAACGAGTACTTCCTCAAGCACCTGCTCGGCACCGACTCGCTCGCTGCGGGCCACCGAGACGCCGCCGGAGGCGCAGCGCCCGAGCGACGTGGTGTGGCGCGACGAGGCGCCGGAGGGCAAGCTCGACCTGCTGCTGACGCTCGACTTCCGGCATGACCAGCACCACGATCTTCTCCGACGTCGTGCTGCCGGCCGCCACCTGGTACGAGAAGCACGACCTCAACACCACCGACATGCACCCGTTCGTCCACTCGTTCAACCCCGCCATCGCGCCGCCGTGGCAGACCCGCACCGACTGGGACGCCTTGCAGACCATCGCCGCGAAGTTCAGCGAGCTCGCCGCGACCCACCTCGGCGTGCGCAAGGACGTCGTCGCGGTCCCGCTGACTGCACGACACCCCCGACGCGATGGCCAACCCGCACGGCGTCGTCGCGCGACTGGAAGGAGGGCGAGTGCGAGCCGGTGCCCGGGCGTGACGATGCCGAAGCTCGTCGAGGTCGAGCGCGACTACGCGCGCCGTCGCGGCGAAGATGAACGCGCTCGGCCCGCTGATGGACACCCTCGGCGCGACCACCAAGGGCGTCACCTTCGACGCTCGACCGCGCAGGTCGACTACCTGCGCCGCAAGAACGGCGCCGTGCGCGGCGGCGTCGCCGACGGGCGCCCGTCGCTCGCAGCGCGACGTCCACGCCTGCGAGGCGATCCTGGCCCTGTCCGGCACCACGAACGGGCACCTGGCCACGCAGGGCTTCCAGACCCTCGAGAAGCGCACCGGGCAGCCGGCTGGCCGACCTGGCCGCGGAGCACGAGGGCAAGCAGATCACCTTCGCCGACACCCAGGGCCCGCCCGGTGCCGGTCATCACCTCGCCGGAGTGGTCGGGCTCGGAGACCGGCGGCCGGCGCTACTCGCCGTTCACCATCAACGTCGAGCGGCTCAAGCCGTGGCACACCCTGACCGGCCGGCATGCACTTCTACCTCGACCACGACTGGATGACCGAGCTCGGCGAGGGGCTGCCGGTCTACCGGCCGCCGCTGAACATGGCGGCGCTGTTCGGCGAGCCGCAAGGTCGGCGACGACCGGCGAGCTCGGGGCTCACGGTGCGCTACCTGACGCCGCACAACAAGTGGTCGATCCACTCGGAGTACCAGGACAACCTGTTCATGCTGTCGCTGTCGCGCGGCGGCCAGACATCTGGATGAGCGAGCGAGGACGCCGCCAAGGTCGGCATCGCAGGACAACGACTGGATCGAGGCGGTCAACCGCAACGGCGTCGTCGTCGCCCGGGCGATCGTGTCGCACCGGATGCCCGAGGGCACGGTCTACATGCACCACGCGCAGGACCGGCTGATCGACGTGCCGATCGCGGAGACCTCGGGCAAGCGCGGCGGCATCCACAACTCGCTGACCCGGCTGCTGGTCAAGCCGACCCACCTGATCGGCGGCTACGCCCAGCTGTCCTTCGCCTTCAACTACCTCGGCCCCACCGGCAACCAGCGCGACGAGGTCACCGTCATCCGCAAGCGCTCGCAGGAGGTGGCCTACTCATGAAGGACAAGCTCATGAAGGTCATGGCCCAGATGGCGATGGTGATGAACCTCGACAAGTGCATCGGCTGCCACACCTGCTCGGTCACCTGCAAGCAGGCGTGGACCAACCGCACCGGCACCGAGTACGTCTGGTTCAACAACGTCGAGACCCGGCCCGGCCAGGGCTACCCCCGCACGCTACGAGGACCAGGAGAAGTGGCAGGGCGGCTGGACGCTCAACAAGCGCGGCCGGCTGACGCTCAAGGCCGGCGGCCGGCTGCAAGCAAGCTGCTCACGATCTTCTCCAACCCGAAGCTGCCCGTCGATCGACGACTACTACGAGCCGTGGACCTACGACTACGCCACGCTGACCGACGCGCCCGCCGCAGGAGCACACCCCGGTCGCCCGGCCGAAGTCGCTGATCTCCGGCAAGGACATGAAGATCGAGTGGTCGGCCAACTGGGACGACGACCTCGGCGGCTCGACCGCGACCACGGCGACACGCGACCCGATGCTGAAGAAGATCGCCGACAAGGTGAAGTTCGAGTTCGAGCAGACCTTCATGTTCTACCTGCCGCGGATCTGCGAGCACTGCCTGAACCCGTCGTGCGCCGCGTCCTGCCCCAGCGGCGCGATCTACAAGCGCGTCCGAGGACGGCATCGTCCTCGTCGACCAGGACCGCTGCCGCGGCTGGCGGATGTGCGTGTCGCGGCTGCCCGTACAAGAAGGTCTACTTCAACCACCGCACCGGCAAGGCCGAGAAGTGCACGTTCTGCTTCCCGCGCATCGAGGTCGGCCTGCCCACGGTCTGCTCGGAGACCTGCGTCGGGCCGGCTGCGCTACATCGGCCTGATGCTCTACGACGCCGACAAGGTGCTCGAGGCCGCGTCGACCGCCGGACGACCACGGCCTCTACGAGGCGCAGCGCGACGGTGTTCCTCGACCCGAACGACCCCGAGGTCGTGCGCGCGGCCGAGCGCGGCGGGCATCCCGCGCGACTGGGTCGACGGCCGCCCAGCGGTCGCCGATCTACGCGCTGATCAACACCTACCAGGTGGCGCTGCCGCTGCACCCGGAGTACCGCACCATGCCGATGGTCTGGTACATCCCGCCGCTGTCGCCGGTGGTCGACGTCGTCAAGGACACCGGCTACGACGCCGAGGACAAGGGCAACCTGTTCGCCGCGATCGACGCGCTGCGGATCCCGGTCGAGTACCTCGCCGAGCTGTTCACCGCCGGCGACGTCGCGCCGGTCGACGCCGTCCTGCAGAAGCTCGCCGCGATGCGCTCCTACATGCGCGACATCAACATGGGCCGCGACCCCGACGCGAGCGATCCCCGCCGCGGTCGGGATGACCGAGGAGGAGATGTACGACATGTACCGGCTGCTCGCGATCGCGAAGTACGACGAGCGCTACGTCATCCCGCCGGCGCACGCCGAGCAGGCGCACTCCCTCGAGGAGCTCGCCACCGAGTGCTGCCTCGACTACGAGGGCGGCCCCGGCATGGGCGGCTCCGGGCCGTTCGGCGAGGGCTCGGGCGGCACCGACGCCGATCGCGGTCGAGAACTTCCAGATGCTCCAGGACCGGCAGACCTCCGACACCCTGGCCGCGCCCGGACGACAAGGCGCAGCCGGGTCAACCTGCTCAACTGGGACGGCAAGGGCGCACCGCCCGGCCTGTTCCCGCCACGTGGGCGGGACGACGACGCCGGCCGCCACGAGCGGAGACCGGCCATGACGGCCCGGAACGCGACGTCGTCCGACCGCCACCTGGCAGCTCGGCGTCGCTGCTGCTCGACTACCCCGACGACGAGCTCGCTCGCCCGGCTGCCGGTCCTGGCCGCCGAGCCGCACGGCTGCCGGCCGCGGTCGGCGACCCGCTGCGCAGGTTCCTGGCCCATGCCTCGGCGACGCCGACCCTCGACCTGAGCTCCAGGCCGACTACGTCGAGACGTTCGACCACCAGCGCCGCTGCAGCCTCTACCTCACCTACTTCGCGCACGGCGACACCCGCAAGCGCGGCGTGGCGCTGCTGCGGTTCAAGCAGACCTACCTGCGCCGCGGGCTTCGAGCTCGACGACCGACGAGCTGCCCGACCACCTCGTGCGTCGTGCTGGAGTACGCCGCGCACCGTCGACCAGGAGCGCGGCCGGCGGCTGCTGCTCGACCACCGGGCCGGGCTCGAGCTGCTGCGGCTCGCCCTGCGAGGACGCGGGCTCGCCGTGGGCGGACGTGCTCGAGCGCGGTCACCGCCACGCTGCCGCCGCTGCGCGGCGACGAGCGGGACGCCGTGCGCCGGCTGGCCGCCGAGGGCCCGCCCGACGAGGAGGTCGGGCTCGCGCCGTTCGCGCCGCCGGAGTTCATGCCGGTGCCGCTGCCGTTCCCGACCCGGCGGCCGACCGACCTCAGTCCTGCGAGCCCGCGATGACCGCGGCCGAGTTCCTCGGCGACGTCAGCGCCGTCGAACAGCTCCTGCTCTGGGTGGTCCTGCCCTACGTCTGCCTCGACGTCTTCGTCGTCGGGCACTGCTGGCGCTACCGCTACGACAAGTTCGGCTGGACCACGCGCTCCTCCCAGCTCTACGAGAGCCGGCTGCTGCGCATGGGCAGCCCGCTGTTCCACTTCGGCATGCTGGTCGTGATCCTCGGGCACGTCATCGGGCTCGGCGTGCCGCAGTCGTGGACCGAGGCCGTCGGGATCTCCGAGGGCATGTACCACGTCGTCGGCGGTCGGCGGTCGGGACGGTCGCCGGGGTCTGCACCGTGGTCGGGATGGCCATCCTCATCTACCGGCGACGCACCGTCGGGCCGGTCTTCTCGGCGACGACGCGGATGGACAAGGCGATGTACGCCGTCCTCGCCACCGTCATCGTGCTCGGGCTGGTCAACACCGTGGTGGCCAACATCGTCGGCGACTACGACTACCGCGACGGCGTCTCGATCTGGTTCCGCGGCATCTTCCGGCTTCGACCCGCACCCCGAGCTGATGGCCGCGGCCCCGATCGGGTTCCAGCTGCACGCCCTGGCGGCGTTCGCGCTGTTCGCGCTCTGGCCGTTCACCCGGCTGGTGCACGTCTTCAGCGCCCCGCTGGGCTACCTCACCCGCCCCTACATCGTCTACCGCAGCCGCGACGACGACCTGGGCAGCCGGAAGCCGCGGCGCGGCTGGGAACGGGTCGGATGACCGCGCCGGCGGCCAGCAGGGCGCGGCCCGGCCGGCGACGCGGTGGCCGGGCGTGGCCGCTCGCGCGGCTCGCGGCGGCCGGTGCGCTGCCTCTGAGCCCGGTGCGCCGCACCCTCGCCGAGGCGCTGGGTTGCGTCCTGGCCGAGGACCTGACGGCTCGCAACGACCTCCCGGCGGCCGACAACTCGGCGATGGACGGCTGGGCGGTGGCCGGGCCGCCGCCCTGGCGGATCGTGGCCGACCTACCCGCAGGGACGCTGCCCGGGGCGCGACTGCGCGCCGGCGAGGGCGTGCGCATCGCCACCGGTGCCAGCCTGCCGCCGGGCGCCGAGGCGGTGGTCCCGGTGGAGGACTCCACCCGAGACGCGTCGGGCGTTCGGCCGGTGGCACCACCGCCGAGGGACGGCAACCCGCGCAGCCACATCCGGTACGCCGGCGAGGAGGCCCGCGGCGGAGACCTGCTCCTGCGCGCGAGGGCCCTGGTGACCCCACCGGTGCTCGGGCTCGCGGCCGCCGCCGGCAACGACACCCTGCTCGTGGTCCCGGCACCGAGGGTCGAGGTGCTGGTGCTCGGCGACGAGCTGCTCGACACCGGGCCGGCCCGCAACGGCTGCACGCGCGACGCGCTCGGCCCGCAGCTGCCTGGCTGGCTGGCCGCGTTCGGCGTACGGCAGCAGAACCTGCAGCGGCTGCCCGACCGGTTGACGTCCCTCACGGCGGCACTGCGTCACAGCGGCGCCGACGTGATCGTGACGACCGGCGGCACCAGCGCCGGCCCGCGGGACCACGTGCACGCAGCGGTCCACGCCATCGGTGGCCGGCTGCTGGTCGACGGTGTCGACGTCAAACCGGGCCACCCGATGCTGCTCGCCTCGCTGCCCCGGGACCGGTGGCTCGTCGGCCTGCCGGGCAACCCGTTCGCGGCCTGCGCCGCGCTGGTCACGCTGGTCGAGCCGCTGCTGCTCGCGTTGGCGGGCCGGCCACAGCCGGCGCCCGACACGGTGCGCCTGTCGGCCGCGCAGCCCGGACGAGTCGGCGACGGTCACCGACTGCTTCCGGTGGCCCGCGGCCCGCGCGACCTCGCCGAGGTGCTGCCGTCCTGCGGCTCGGCCATGCTGCGCGGCCTGGCCGCCGCGTCAGGCCTCGCCGTCGTCGAGCCGCACGGAGCAGCCGCCGGCGACCGGGTCAGCTACCTGTCGCTGCCGTGGGCCAGGTCGCTCCCGGCTCCGGAGCCACCGGGCGCTTCGTGGCGACCCGGTCGCCGGACGCTCGGCGGGCCCTAGGCTCCCCGCTCATGACCTTCACCGAGTCGATGGAGCACGTGGCTCAGCTCTTCGAGGCGATCGGGGCAGCGGTGCTGCTGGGCGGGCTGTTCGTGTGTGTCGGGCTCGCGTTCCGGTCCTGGCGCGTCTCGGGCGACGGTCGACGGGCCTACCAGGTGATGCGCGAGGCGTTCGGCGGGGTCATCCTGCTCGGCCTGGAGATCCTGGTCGCTGCCGACCTGGTCCGGACCGTCGCGGTCGCCCCGACCCTGGAGAACGTCGCGATCCTCGGCGTCATCGTGCTGATCCGGACCATCCTGAGCTTCTCGATCGAGGTCGAGATCGAGGGCGTCGTCCCGTGGCGACGCGCCATGGTCGGCGGTGCCAGCCGAGTCGCCCGGGCGGCCGCCAGGAGCGGGACGAACCCGGCCGGGTTGACCGATTCACCCGGGTGATCACCCGATTGGGGTGGTCCCGACCGGCTTCGGCGGGGCCACGATGGGTCCGGCGGACCGTGACGGACACGCTCGCCGCTGAGAGGCGTGGACACGCAGCTCAGCCACACCCGCACCTCTCGTCACAGGAGACTTCGACACAATGACCACGTTCAGCTCGTTCGGCAACGGGGACGTCTTCCTCTGGATGCTGGAGTTCTTCCTCTTCGTGATCTGGTTCTGGCTGCTGATCGCGATCTTCTCCGACCTGTTCCGCGACCACGAGACCTCGGGTGGGGTGAAGGTCCTCTGGGTCATCTTCCTGATCCTGCTGCCGTTCCTCGGAATCCTGATCTACCTGCTGGTCCGCGGCCACGGGATGAACGCCCGGGCCGCCGCGCAGCAGAAGGAGACGCAGGAGGCCATGAACGCCCAGATCCGCGCAGCTGCCGGCTCCTCGAGCTCGGCAGCCGACCAGATCGCCCAGGCCAAGTCGCTGCTGGACAGCGGTGCGATCACCCAGGCCGAGTTCGACGCCATGAAGTCCAAGGCCCTGACGGCCTGATCGCCTGGTGGAGCACGCCGGCGCCCGCCGGCGTGCTCCTGACCGGACCCGCCCGGCAACCGGGCCAGGTCACGCAGGCACCATGGCCAGGACGCGAGGAGACCCATGAGTCCAGGACATGTTGCCGAGCAGCGGTCCGTCGACCGGTACACGACCCCGCCGGCCCGCAAGATCGCCCACCTCTCGCCCGCGGAGCGCAGTGCCCGCGGCAAGGCCGCGCGCAACGAGGTCCCGCGGAGCAGCCACAGCGGCTGGGAGCCGGCGGCGAACCGGCCGGACCCGATCGCGCTGCTCGAGGAGCAGGCCAGCAGCCGGGTGCCGGAGCTGGTGCCGATCCGGTACGGCCGGATGCTGGTCTCGCCCTTCACCTTCTACCGCGGTGCCGCCCTCATCATGGCCGCCGACCTGGCCGCCACCCCCCGCTCGGGCCTGAACGTCCAGCTCTGCGGTGACGCGCACCTGTCGAACTTCGGCGTGTTCGCCTCCCCCGAGCGTCAGCTGATGTTCGACATCAACGACTTCGACGAAACCCTTCCCGGGCCGTGGGAGTGGGACGTCAAACGGCTGGCTGCCAGCCTCGAGGTCGCCGGCCGCGACCGAGGGTTCGCACCGCCGGATCGCCGCACGGTCGTGATGGCCGGCGTGGCCGAGTACCGCGCCCGGATGAAGCAGGCCGCGCAGATGCGCAACCTCGACGTCTGGTACGCCCACATCGAGATGGGCCAGCTGCTCGAGCAGCTGGGCTCGGAAGCGACCGCCCAGCAGCGCAAGAAGGTCGAGCAGAACCTCGCGAAAGCGCGCACCAAGGACAGCATGCAGGCCTTCGCCAAGCTCACCCACCAGGTCGACGGCGAACGCCAGATCATCGGGGACCCGCCGCTGATCGTCCCGATCGAGGACGTCCTGCCGCCCGGCACGGAGCGCGAGGCGACCGAGGAGGCACTGCGCTCCCTGATCCGCTCCTACCGGCGCACGCTGGAGACCGACCGCAGGCACCTGCTGGAGGACTTCCACTACGTCCACGCCGCCCGCAAGGTCGTCGGAGTCGGCAGCGTCGGGACCCGGGCCTGGATCCTGCTGCTGCTCGGCCGGGACGACCAGGACCCGCTGTTCCTGCAGGCCAAGGAGGCCCAGGAGTCGGTCCTCGAGCGTTTCGTCGGGAAGAGCCGCTACACGAACGCCGGTCAGCGCGTGGTCGCCGGACAGCGGCTGATGCAGGCGGCGAGCGACATCTTCCTCGGCTGGCAGCGCGTCACCGGCGTCGACGGCAAGGTCCGCGACTTCTACCTCCGGCAGCTGCGCGACTGGAAGGGCTCGGCCGACATCGACACCATGTCCTCACCCGCCATGGTGCTCTACGCCCGGATCTGCGCAGCGGCCCTCGCCCGGGCGCACGCCCGGTCCGGCGACCGGATCGCCATCGCGGCCTACCTCGGCAAGAGTGACAGCTTCGACCAGGCCATCGCCGACTTCGCCGCGCGCCTACGCCGACCAGAACGAGCGCGACTACCAAGCCCTCGTCGAAGCCGTCAAGACCGGGCGCCTCGAGGCCCAGACCGGTCTCTAGTCCGTGGGTCGGCCGTTGCTGTCGAGCCGTACGACGACCATCGGGTCCGTGGCGTTCTGGCCGAGCAGGCTCTCCGGTGCCACGGCTGTCATCCAGTCGAACGTCGCGATCGAGCCGTCGGCCAGCGCCCGCTCGACGACAGCCGCCTCGAGCACCCGGCCCGGGGAGTACCGAGCCCAGCGCGAGACGAAACGGCCCTCCAGGAGGCGGTACGCCGCGCGGTCGACGAACCCCAAGGTGTAGGCGGCCAGCTCTCCGTCGATGTGCAACGTCGCCAGCTCGAGGGCTCCGGAGCCCGCCAGGAACCGGATCCGGTGCTGCCTGATCAGGTGGCTGACCTCGTCGTCGAGCTCGCTGATCCGGCCGGCCAGATGGTCCCGCTCACGGTGCACCTGCTCGAGCTGGGGCAGCAGCCGCAGGATCTCTGCTTCGTCGTTGCTGAACCGCACCGCCGTCTCGAGACCGTCCGCCGCCAGCCGGTTCGCCGCCTTGCGCAACGTCCGGCGCATGCCGGCGGACAGGTAGTCCCCTTCGCCGGGAGGCAGCCGGCGGATCACCGGGACAGCCGGCTGCGGCTCCACCTGCGAGCCGACGAGGCCCGCGGCGAAGGCCTCGACGACGGGGTCACCGGAGGGCAGCGGGCCCAGGACCGCGGGCGGGTTGCGTTGCTCGCCGAGCGCCAGGAGCAGCCCGACTCCGAGGGCGTGCGCGACGTCGGCGTCCTCGGTGAGGACCCGGCCGCGGTGGCCACCGTCCGTGCCGGCCAGTGTCGTCATCAGTGCACGTCGGCCGCCCATGACGTCGATGAGCACGACCGCCCCGACGGCGAAGCCCCGCTCGTCGCGCGCGACCAGGGCCCACGGCCGGTGGTCGGCCCAGGCTGCCCCGGCCGCGAGTTGCCACGGCAGGCCAGCGGTGAGGGGCGCGGCGCAGCTGTCCGCGAGGGCAGCCAGCTCACCGGCGAGCCGGGCGAGTGCTCCCCGCCCGTGGTGCCGCTCGACGGCGACCCGCTGCCCGACGTACCCGGTCTCCCGCCCCATGCCCCGCACGGCAGCCGGGTCGTCCGGGACCGCCTCGGTGACCGTCACTGGACGGCCGCCTCGTCGGGCGACGGCACCCGTGGCGCGCAGACCTCTGGACCTCGCGCGTCCATCCAGAGCTCGAGCTCGTCGGCCGGAAGCGCCTTGGAGAAGAAGAAGCCCTGGATCTTGTCGCACCGTGACATCGCGAGCTGCCCCGCGGTCTGACCGTCCTCGACCCCTTCGGCGACCATCGTCATGCCCAGGGAGTGGGCCAGGTCGATCGTGGACCGGACGATCGCGGCGGCCCGCGGGTCCTCACCCATCGGCATGACGAACGAGCGGTCCAGCTTCAGCTCGTCGATGGGCAGCTCGCGAAGGTACGCGAGCGACGAGTAGCCCGTCCCGAAGTCGTCGACCGCGACCCGGATGCCGAGCCGCCGCAGGTCGCTCAGGACGGCGCGGGCGCGCTCCCGGTCGCCCATCAGGAAGTCCTCGGTGATCTCCAGCTCCAGCGCCTCGGCCGGCAGGTCGCGGTCGCAGATGGCCGACCAGACCCGTGCGGCCAGGTCGGCGTCGACCAGGGACGAGGCGGAGAGGTTGACGGCAACGCTCAGCACCCGGCCGGCGCTGCGCCAGCGGCTGACCTGGTCGAGCGACTGCTCGAGGACCGCGTCGGTCAGCTCGCGCATCAGCCCGGCGTCCTCGACCAGCGGGAGGAAAGCGGCGGGCAGCAGCAGGCCGCGGGTCGGGTGCTGCCAGCGGACCAGCGCCTCGACACCGGTCACCGCGAGGGTGCGGGCGTCGACCTTGGGCTGGTAGTGCACCACGAGCGACCGGCTGTAGATCGCGGTCCGCAGCTCCTCCAGGTTGCGCAGCCGGTGCTGGCCGTGCATGGGGTCGTCGGTCGGCAGGTAGACCGCGGTCCCCGACCTGCTCGCCTTCGCCTGGTACATGGCGATGTCGGCGCGGCGCAGCAGGGTGGAGACCTCCTCCCCCTGGTCGGGGAACAGCGAGATGCCGACACTGGCGTTGACCCGCACCGTCACGCCGTCCAGCGAGAACGGCGGCTCCAGCGCCTCGCGGATGCCGAGTGCGACCTGCTCCGCGTCGGCGCGGTCGGCATCGAGCAGCAGCACGGCGAACTCGTCGCCGCCCAGCCGGGCGAGGACGTCGGTGCTGCTGTGGAACTTCTTCTTCAGCCGCGAGGCGACGAGCCGCAGCAGCGTGTCGCCGGCGTGGTGCCCGAGGCTGTCGTTGACCTCCTTGAAGCGGTCCAGGTCGAGGAGCAGCAACGCCCCGTGGGCCTGCCCACGGGTCAGCCGCTGCTGCGCGTGGTCGTAGAAGCAGCGCCGGTTGCTCAAGCCGGTCAGCTCGTCGGTGCGCGCCAGCTGATGGCTGCCGGCCAGCAGGGTGGCCTCGCGGAAGGTGACGATGAGCCGACCCATCGCGATGACCACGGTGGCCGTGCACAGCGCGACCGCCACCAGGTTCAGCAGGTGCTCGTGGTCGTAGACGAGCACGACGAGTGCGCACAGCGTCGCTCCGACCGGGAAGCCGAGCCGCACCCAGTCCGGCAGCAGGATGCCGCTCTGCTGCTTCATCCGGGACGGCGCGAAGGCGATCACCAGCGTGGCCACGACCCAGACCGCATCACCCCACTCGCCGGGCTGGTAGGTGCCGTTGGCGGCGGAGAACAGGTACATGGCGTCGGCGATCGCGAACAGGACCAGCCCGCTGACCAGCAGCCACAGGCTGGCGGGTGGGTGCCAGTTGAACAGCGCCACCACCGCGGTGACGACGAGCAGCAGCAGCACGTCCAGCAGCGGGTAGGCCAGGGTCGTGGCCACGGCCGTCCTGCTGCCCCCGGTAACCGCGAAGATCGGCCCGAAGAACGCGGCGGCGACCCCGGCGACCGCCAGCCCCCCGACGACGCCGTCGAGCCAGAGGCTGAGCGGGACGTCCTCGGCGATCTCGCGGACGATCAGCAGGAGAGCGATGAACGCGCACGGGTAGAACGAGAGCCAGAGGGCATCCGCCATCGACGGGAACGGCTCCGGGTCCTGGGTGCGGATGAAGATCGTCCAGTAGATGTTGCCCGCGCCGTACAGCGCGAGCCCGGTGCCGAAGATCATCCAGCTGCGCCGGTACGCCGGCGCCTGCCGCGCCCGCACGAAGCAGACGACGGCACTCAGCTCGTAGGCGAGGTTGTTGAGGATTCCGTCCAGGAAGAGGCTGTAGCCGGAGTGCGACCGGACACCGGGGATCGTCGAGATCACGAAGGTGGCGAACACGGCAGCCACCAGCCCGTAGAAGACGTTCACCGGGCTGACACGTCGAAAGCCGACCCACGCCTCAGCTGGCGTGGCGCTGGTCGTCACAGCGTTCTCCCTCCAGACGCCCGCTCGTGACCCTGTATCGGCGCCGGGAACCTGGTCTTGATGCACCACGGCCCCTGCCACCCGATCGGAGGAGCCCGATCGGGCCACCTCCTCCGGCGCAGCCGACGGCGGCCGGCGCGGATGGGAGACGGCGGCCGCGGGTACCCCGGTGCGCCGTCGGACGGGGGGTGTCGGAGGACGCACCGGGGTCTGGCGTCACGGTGGGTGGCCAGTGACGTCCCGACGCTAGGCCGACGACCTTGGGACGAACCTGTGTGACGGGGGTCGCTGGACGAAACGTCCACCGATACGGACACGCTGCCTACTGACGCCGCCCGGCTCCTCGACGAGAGTGGTCGCAGGGATCGCGGCGAGGGTTCTCCCCCGTACCTTCGTCGCGGTCCCGTTCCACTGCCGCGTCACCACCCTGGCCGAACGGATGACAGCGGATCGGCCGACCTGGCGATGGTCGTGCGCCGAGGTCGCGGGCACACTCGTCACCAGTGACGGCCGTGCGGCGCGCAATGGGGGCATCGCGAAGCCGCAGGGGGGGCCGTCACCGTTCGGCGCACGTGACCGCCGAGCACCAGGCCGCCGCCCAGACCTCGCGGCAAGGCCTGGCACTCCTTCCCCCCGCAGCGCCAGTACGGCAACAGGTGGGGTTTTCTGAGTCGCCTAGAGCGCTCAGAACGGCCGACACAAGGTGTTGCCGTGTTAGCCGTCGGCTGCGGTTGTCACCCTGCGGGCCTGCTCAGTGCGTCTCTTATGTAGAGGCGATGGGTCTGGCTGGGCTGTGAGAGGGGTCGTGGCGGTGCGCGAGCGGCAGGAGGCGGCGTTTCACGAGTTCGTGGCGCTCCGCTCCTCTCGGCTGTTCGGGACCGCGCTGCTGGTGGTGGGTGACCATCAGTTGGCCCAGGATCTGTTGCAAGAGTCCTTGGTGAAGACGTACGTCGCGTGGCCGCGGCTGCGCGAGGTGGGAAGCGCCGAGGCGTACGCCCGGAGGGTCATCGTGACGACCGCGACCTCGTGGCGCCGGCGGAGGTCGTTTCATGAGCGGCCAGCTGAGGCGCTGCCGGACCTGGTGGTGGGAGACGTGGCGGACGTGATCGCTGCCGACGCTGACCTGTGGAGACAGCTTCTCGCGCTGCCGCCGCGGCAGCGAGCAGCGGTCGTGCTGCGCTACTGCCAGGACCTCTCCGAGGCGCAGACGGCTGAGTTGATGGGCTGCTCGGTCGGCACTGTGAAGCGGCACGCGTCGCGGGGGCTGGCCAAGTTGCGGGACCGGATGGGTGCTGAGTTCTCGTTGCCAACCTCGGATGAGTCGGCGGTGACGTCATGAACGACTCGCTGCGCGCCCTCGGCAAGCGCGCCGAGGCGCTCTCACCGCCGCAGCTGGAGGTGGCGGCGCTGGTCGCCGCGGGCGAGTCACGGATCCGCAGGCGCCGGCACGCCGCCGTGGCCGCGGTCACCGCGGCGGTCGTGGCGGTGGTGGGCGCCGCCGCACTCGTGTCACCAGGCGCCCGGAACGGCGCGTCGGCACCGGCACGGCCCGACCAGAAGACCACCGACCACAAGTCCACCGACACCGTGCAGACCCGCGCGCTGGCCCGGCAGCTCACCTACACCGTCGGCACCAAGATCCACTGGGGCACGCGCACGATCGACGTCGACCAGCAGATACCCCCGGAGCCCAAGGGCGCACGGAGGACGGTCGGCTATGTGGACGCCACCGACAATGGTGCCGTGTTCGTTGTCGGCATGCCTGCCGTCATCGAGCAAGGTGAGCTGGGCCTGCCCTCCGGCCCCGCGGGGGTGTGGTTCACCGACGGCTCGGCGCCGGTGCGGATCGGCACCACCTCGGGCAGCAGGGTCCGCGGCTTCGAGATCGCCCCCACCGCCGCCGGCTCGACCCTGGCGTGGATCGACCCCGGAACCACGAACCGGGCCGGCGGGATCGTGGTCTACGACACCGAGGGCATGGAAGAGCTCGCCCGGTTGGGCGACAAGGACGCGGTGCCGCTCGCGGTGTACGACGACGTTGTCTATTGGTCGCCCGACCGACCCGTTTGCACCCGGTACCTCCCCAGTGGGGCCGGCTACGGGTGCGAGCCGCCCGCGCGGGTGATGCGCTTCGAGACCGCGTCCGGGCTGCAGTCCTCGGTCAGCACGGCCGACTACGACGCTGACCGGCGCGCCCGGCCCGGGCTGCTCACCGGCCGCTCCCACGACCCGCTGATCCGCCGCGGCGTCCCCTTCCTCAGCTTCGTCCGGCACGGCGCCCGCCTGGTCGCGGTCGGCACCTGGGAGATCGCGGAGCCCGGGTTCCCCGCCACCGTCGCCCTGACCGGCCAGCCGCTGCACCTGCGTCATCCAGCGAAGAATCCCCGCCGGCAAGCCGGGGACGACTCACACATCCTGCAGATGGTCCAATGGCTCGACCCCGACCGAGTCGTCCTGCTCGACGACTTCTACGAAGACCTCGTCACCTGCCGGCTCTCGACCGGCCATTGCCGGGTCACGCTCTCGATCCGCAACCGCAACTTCAACGCGGCCGGGCCGGTCCCGAGCCACGGCTAGCCCGGCGCATGTCCAGGTCGGGTCAGGGCCATCCCGTGAACCGAGCCGGCCACCTCCGCCGAGCAGATCTTGCGGATCGTGCAGATCTTGCGGAAGCAGCCTTTCGAAGCGAACGTCGGCGAGTCGCGACGTCAGTCGCTCGGTCAGCCGCCTGCCTGGAAGGCCGCCGGCATGGAAATCACTGAAGCGGCGACGCGTGCCGTCGGGCTGGTCCTCGTCGCAGCAGCGGTCGCAGCGTGCTCGGGCGGTGACCGCGACGACGGACAGCGGCCCGTCAGCTCGCCCCGCGCCGCCTCGACCGCCACGGAGGCGGCCTCGCCGGGAAGCCCCTCCGCCTCGCCGATCCCGCTGTCGGGGCCGGCGTTGCCGGAGATCCGGTCGATCCGGGCGCTCGGTGGCGTCACGCTGAAGGCTACCCACACGGCCGACTGGATCATCGTGGCCTTCGGGCGCGCCTGGGTCACCGGTCTCGGCCAGGGAATCGGGGTCTTCGACGCGCGCACGGGTCGCAGAGAAGGTTCGGTCTCGGTGCCGCACGAACCCTGCGCTGCGGCGGCGGTCGGATTCGGGGCGATCTGGTCGGCGACCTGCGGCGACGCCGGCGGGGTCGTCCGCATCGACCCGCACCGGGCCCGGGTGACCGGCAGGGTGGAGCTCGACATCGCGCAGCCCGAGTCCAGCCTCGGCGCCGGGGAGGGCGCGGTGTGGGCCATCGCCAACGGGACCAACTGCTCGAACTGCGTCCTGACGCGAATAGACCCCGACGCGGTGACGATCACCGACCGGTTCCCGGTGCCGCCCGGAGCGTTCGCGGTCCGCGCTGGTCTCGGCGGCGTCTGGATCAGCTACTTCGACGACGCGCAGGTCCTGCGGGTGAACCCGAACAATGGCGCGATCGAGGCCGTGATCCCCGTCGGCGCCAGGCCCGCCTTCCTCGACATCGGCGGTGGCTCGGTGTGGGTCATGGTCTCGACCGACGGAGCCCTGTGCCGGATCGATCCGCGGAGCAACCGGGTCCGGTCTCGCACCGTGCTCGACCCGGGCGGTGGTTACGGGGACCTCACCGTCGCGGACGGTTTCGTCTGGTGGCGCGGAGCCGACGCGCTGGTGACCCAGGTCGACCAGCGCAGCGGGAAGGTCGTGCGCCGGATCGGACTGGGAGGAGTGGGAGAGGGTTCCGCGGCGGCCGGGTCCGGCCAGCTTTGGATCTCTGCGCACGACGTGGCCCGCCTCTATCGCGTCCCCGTGGGCTGAACGCGCCGACGACGCGGAAGATCATCAGACGGCCATCCGCCGCGCAACACCGACTTGCCTGAGCCGCAGCGGATCAAGCCGGCCCGGAGCCAGGCCGCTCGGACAACGCGTCCGTCAACAGCCCCACCAAGGCCTCGAGCTGTACGTCGGCCGAGGACTGCACCTCGTCCTCCGAACCGTCGAGTGCCCTGGCGGCGAGACCCGCCTTGCTGTCGATCAGCTCGGCGATCCTGCTGTCGATGGTCTGCGCGGCGATGATGCGCCACGCGGTGACGGGTTCGCTCTGCCCGATGCGGTGGCTGCGGTCGATGGCCTGGGTCTGCTCCGCGTCGGTCCACGACAGCTCGGCAAGCACGATGTTGGAGGCGACCTGCAGGTTGATCCCCACCCCGGCCGTGGTCAGCGAGCAGACCGCGATGGCGACGTCGGGGTCGTTCGTGAAGGCATCGATGTTCCTCTGTCGCACCGAGCGCGTCTGGTCGCCGCGGATGGAGGAGAAGCGGATCCCGCGCTTGGCGAAGGTCTCCTCGGCGACGTCCATCACGTCGATGTGCTTGGCGAAGAAGACGACCTTTCCGGCGCTGCGCGCGAGCTGAGCGGCGTAGTCGGCGGCAAGGCCGGCCTTCGCCTGCCCGATGCGCCGCATCATGGAAAAGACGTTCTCGTCCGCCTTCTTGGTCGCCGTGGCCTTCCGCTCTGCCGTGGCGATCCTGCGCACGAGCTCGTGGTCGATGCCGCCGTCGACGGGGGCGGACTTGCGCCGTGCGAGCGCGGTCTCGTACCGCGCCACCAGGCGGCGGGCGAGGTCGCGCTCCGCCTCCCGGATCGAGCGGCCGACCTGGTCGTCGAGCTCGACCGGAAGGTCGGCGATGCGACGAGCCGGGATGTCGGCGGCGACGTCGACCTTGCGGCGCCGCACGATGCCCAGGTCGACGACGCACCTGCGAGCAGCGGGGTAGAAGCCGGGGTCGGCCGGCGTCAGGCCGGTCTCCTCGAGCGAGTTCATCAGCTCGCCGAGCGGCTTCTCGTCGTCGATCCACCCGAGGAACTGCCAGATGGCCCGGAAGTCCTCGATGTCGTTGATCAGCGGGGTGCCGGTCAGGGCCATCAGCAGCGGGCGTCCCATCCGGAACCGGATGCGCTCGGAGAGCTCCAGCACGTGCTGCGAGCGTTGCGAGGCCTTGTTCTTGATGAAGTGCGCCTCGTCGACGACCATGCCGCGGAAGCCCAGGTCGCCGAGCCAGCCCACGTGCCGGTCGAGCACCTCGTAGTTGACGATCACGATGTCCGCGAAACCGTCGATGGTGTCGCCGTTGCCGTGGATCACGGTGGCTGCGCGCTTGGGTGTCCAGAGGCCGGCCTCGCGTGCCCAGTTGGTCTTGACGACGTTCGGCACGACCACGAGCAGCGGGTACGCGTTCGCGGCCTGCGCGGCGAGCAGCGCCTGGGCCGTCTTGCCCAGGCCCGGCTCGTCGGCGAGCAGGAAGGTCCGGTGCCCGGCAGCGGCAGCGGCGACCACCTGCGCCTGGTGGGGCATCAGCCTCAAGCCACCGGGGGCCTCGAGGGAGGTCGGCGCGGGCAGGGTCATGCCCGTCGAGGCTCCGCCGCCGGCCCGCTCGAACGAGCTGAAGAGCGGACCGAGCAGCTCCCAGGTCGCGAGGCGCCGGGCAGGCGCCGCGCTCTGCCTGACTGCCCCGAAGTCGGGGGCGAGGAAGGGGTTGGCGAGCTGGCGCGACACGACCGACTGCGGGACGACCCGACGCTCGGTGGCTGCGGAGGCGGCCGCTGGCTCGCTGGGCGTGGGCTCGTCGTCGTCCGTCTCGATGCCGGCATCGGCTGAGCATGTCGCGTCGAAGCGACTTCGCGGCGTCGGACACGACGGCGCCCTCGGCCAGGAGCGCGAGCAGCGAGGTGTCGCGGGCCGCGGTCTTCGCCAGGATCATGGCGATGCCGTCGAGGCGTTTGAGCTGCTCGTCCCGGTGGCTGTCGCTGGTGGACTCGTCCGCCCGTACCCGAGCTCGCTCCTCGCGCACCAGCAGCGCGACGACCTGGAACTTGGTGCGCCCGGAGGGCCGCACCGGCCCGCGCTCGGCGGCCGCCTCGACCTCGCGCACGGTGCGAGCGAGCACCGGGATGATCCCGTCGTTGCCCCGCTCGCGGACCCGTCGCTGCTGTCGAGGGGCCGTACGGCGAGCGCCTGACTGGCGCTGGCCACGTCGAGCCACAGACTCCTCCTTCGCCACTGCCCGGCACGCTCGTCGCGACGGGACGCGGTGGCCCCTACGCAGCGCGGCGGTCCGGCGACGGACGTCGAGCGGAGCAGCCAGGCTGGCTGCTCCGAGAAGCGACTCGGCCCTCACGGATCTACGAGAGATCGACGCGTCAGGGCCCGACTGCCCCCCACCGGCGCACTGCTCAGGGTTGGTTCGCCCCCGATACTACCGGCCCGTCGACCCCTGCGCTGACGACGGATCGATCTGCGGCGCGCCCCCCGGGTCGAAGGACGGGTCCGCACCGGCGTCCACGGCTGTTCTTGATCTTGGAAATCCGGAGCAACCAGTCGTATCGCCGACGTCGCGGGTGGGAGGAGCATGCCTCCTGTGCCGGGTCGCGGATCGTGGATCGTCATCGGGGCCGTCCGCCGTCGTGGTGGCCGTCGTCGCCGGCGTCGTCGGGTGGCCGCACCTGCAGCGCTACGTCGGTGCGGCCCCACCGCGGCAGATCGACCAGCCGATCGAGGTGAGCCTGCCCGAGGGCCCAGCAGTGCTCGGGATCGCGCACAACGCCGGCAACAACCTCGGGACGCTCGCGGAAGCCGTCCGGAGCCACGCGGACGCCGTCGAGATCGACGTGATCGCGGCCCGCGGTCAGCTGGTCGCGGGGCGCGAGTGGCAGCCATGGCCGGCACTCGCCCGGCAGGTCTTCCGCGGCCCCAGCCTCGAGGAGGCCTGGGACGCGGCGGCTGGAGTGGACCTGCTCAAGCTCGATCTCAAGCAGTCCGATCGGGCCTTTCTCGACCAGGTGGTCTCCTTCCTGGCACCGCGAGCCGGTTCGAGGGCGGTGCTGGTGTCGAGCCCCGACCGCGCGGCCCTGCTGCGGCTGCACGACCGGCTGCCGGCACTGCCGCTGGCCTACAGCGCCGGCAACCCTGACGCCGTCGAGCGTCTCGAGTCCGACCCGGCGCTCGCCGCCGACGTTGCCGCGATCTCGGCGTTCCATGGCCTGGTCGACGCCCGTCTGATTCGCTGGGCACATGCCCGGGGCTTGCAGGTCATCGCGTGGACCGTCGACGGGGGCCGGCGCCTCGCGCACCTGGTGCGGGTGGGGGTCGACGGGGTCACCACGGCGAACCTTGCTGTCCTTCGCGCCCTGGGCGGATGACAGCCACCGCCGAGCATGGGCAGGCGTCCGCGGATGAATGACCCCCTGCGCAGAGGGGGCCTGGTGGCTGTCGCGGCCATCCTCGCGGGCGGCCTGCTGCTCGGTGCGATGGTGCTGCTCTCACGGGGGTCCGGCTCGTCGGCCGCGATGTGCCGGGCGGAGCCGGTCGCGGAGCGGGTGCTGCCGTCGGTGGTGACGATTCTCGTCGGCACCGAGACCGGAACCGGGAACGGCTCGGGAGAGCTGATCCGCCGGGGCGGGTTCATCCTCACCAACGATCACGTGATCGCCGCAGGGGCGGCGAGCGGTGACGTCACCGTGCGCTACGTCGACGGCCACACCGCGAAGGCACGCATCGTCGGCCGGGACGTTCCTACCGACCTCGCGGTCGTCAAGGCAGACGACGCCGCGACGGGGTTCCCGCTCATTCGGGTCGGCTCGTCGGCCGCGCTCCGGGTGGGACAGCCGGTTGTTGCGCTCGGCTCACCGCTCGGACTGCACTCCACCGTCACGACCGGCATCGTGAGCGCGCTGGACCGATTCGTGCAGGTGCCGGTCGGCGACGACCAGACGGCTCACCTCCTCGATGCCCTGCAGACGGACGCCGCCATCAACCCGGGCAACAGCGGTGGACCGTTGGTCGACTGCTCGGGCGCGATGGTCGGTGTCAACACGGCCACCGCGACGCAGGGCGACGCAGGAAGCGTCGGCCTGGGGTTCGCCATCCCGGCAGACCTCGCCGCGCCGCTGGCGGACCAGCTCATCGACACCGGCCGCGCGAACCATCCGACGTTCGGGCTGGAGGCTCTGGCCCTGGGCACCGGGGCTGCCTCCGGGACGGCGAGGAACGCCGGCCTGCTGGTGACCACCGTCGAGCCGGGCGGCCCGGCGGCTCAGGCGGGTATCCGGCCCGGGGACGTGATCACCCAGGTCGACGGGGAGCCGGCGAAACGGGTGGACCAGCTGGTCCTGCTCACCCTGCGCAAGGAGGCGGGCGACACCGTCCAGGTCGACTACTCCCGGCAGGGGGAGCCGGGGAGCACGGAGGTCACCCTGGCCGACGTCCCCTGACGTCGAGGCGGCCGGTCGCGTCGCGACGGACAGCCCGCGGTCAGGCCCCCGACCCGCGGGGTGCGCCGGCCAGCCGGGCCAGGGCTGCGCGCCGGCTGTGCACGTCCAGCTTGGCGAACACCGACTTCAGGTGGTCCTGCACCGTCCAGTCGGACAGGTGCAGGGCATGCGCCACCTCTCGGGTGCCGACGCCCTCGTAGAGGGCCGCCACGACCGCCGTCTCGCGCGGCGTCAGCCCGTGCGCCCGGCACGCCACGTCGAACGTCTCGGCCGGCGCAGCCGCCCTGATCGTCACCGCGATGTCCCCGTCGCGGTCACCGTCGAGCGGTGCCGCCTCGATCCTGATCCAACGGCCGTCGTCCAGCGGCAGGGTCGCCTGCGCGTGCGCGAGGTCACCGCCGCGGGCCAGCGTCGCCGCCGGATAGATCACCGCCGGCAGCATGCCCCACCTGGCGAACACCTCTGCCAGCGGCAGCGCCGCGATCCATCGGGTGGCCGCCTCGGTGCGGCTGACCGGCCGCAGGTCTCGGTCCAGCACCAGGACACCCGGCGGGTCGGACGCGTCGGGGTCTCCCCGGCGTACGCCGACGATGGACCGCCGCAGCGTGACCGCGATCGAGGCACCCACCGCGGCGAGCAGGTCGAGGTCGTCGTCTGAGAAGGCCCGCTCGGACGCATCGCGATAAGCCTCGATCCAGCCCCAGCAGCCGGACGCGTCGCGGCATGCGACCGCGGCGATGTCGCCGATGCCCACGGGGCGGAGGACCTCGTCCCACCGCGGCGAGCGCGCCAGGTCGCCACCGGTCTCAGCGACCAGGCTGCTCGCCAGCCGGGCTCGTCGTGCCACGTCGTGCTTGGCGGCGAAGTCGGTGCCGGAGTACTCGAGCTCGAGCGCCCGCGGCAGGCCAGGGCCGTAGTCATGATCGGCGATGCCGACCCCGGGCAACAAGGTGTCCGGGTCGGCCTGCGGCACGCACCACCGGTCGAAGCCGATGACCCGCTGCAGGTCGGCAACCGCCTCTCGTTGCACCGACTCGCCGTCCAGGCTGGAGCGGCTGAGCCGCTGGATCCGGTCCCGGCAGCGGTCCCGGGCCAGCTGGGTCGCCACCTTCCCGACGCTACGCCCGATCCCAGGTTTCTGGGATAGCCCGCCCTCCCCGATGGGAAGACTCTGCCAGCAGACCGGCGACGCGGGGAGCACGCCCTTCGCTGCTCCGCTCGGCGCCGTTCGTCTCGTCGGAGGAGATGGTCGGCCAGTGATCGTCCTGCTGCAGAAGCCCGACGGCTGCGTCCGTCCGGCCGACGTGCGACCGACGCACCGGCTGCTCGCCCGGCTGCTCGCAGATCGGCTGACGCGCGATCTTGCCGGCGGCCGACTCCCCCGACTCCAGCAGGCTGCACGCGCTGTGTGCCCAGGCCCTGCTGCAGCCGCGCCGACGCATCGCGCTGGCCCAGTCGATCGTCGAGACCGTGCACGCCGCTCGGGTGGGAGACACCCCCCAGGGTCGCCCTGGCCGCACGCTGGCCCCACGTGCGGCTGGCGGGTGGTGAGCTCCAGGCGCTGGCAGAGCGGGTGCGGTCGCGGGGCCCGGTGTCCGCGCGCGGAATGGCCATGGTGCAGCTACTCGTCACGGACGGAGCCGGGCCGCTGTACTACGCGACGTCCCCCGCTGAGCTGGTGGCGGCCAGCAACGCCGCACGGGCGGCTCTCGATCCGTTCTCGACAGCGGGGTGAGACAGATGCGGAAGGTGCCGACGGGAAGGTTCAGCACCACCGCGGCGGGCGCCAACGCCGGCCTCGTGCTGGTAGCCGGCTTCGTGCTGGTGGCCGGACTTGCCGGCTGCACTGACGGAGGGGACACCCGTCCCGACCATCGAGCGGACCGGGTCGCTGCGTCTGCTGCCGGCCGGGCCACGGCGTACCCGTCCTCGGTGGATGCCCTCGGTGGTTCGGTGACGCGCGGGTTCAACACCGACTGCCCCGAGGGGTGGACGGACTGCCCGGACAACTCGTGGGCCACCGGAGCCAACCCCGCGGTGGCGTCGGTCTACCAGCGGCTGGTGGCACTCAACCCGCAGCTGGAGGGACACAACTTCAACGACGCGGAGAGCGGCACCACGATGGTGGCTCTCGACGGACAGGCCGACAGCGCCGTCCAGCGCGGCGCCGAGCTGGTGACGATCGCGATGGGCACCAACGACGCCTGCGGCGGCCGCACCGGCGTGATGACCGAGGTCTCGGTGTTCCGGGACGCATTCACCCGCGCGATGGACACCCTGACCAAGGGGCTGCCCGACGCGCGGGTCCACGTCGTCTCCGTCCCAGACCTCTACCGGCGGTGGCAGACCTTCCACACCGTCCCCAGCGCCATGAACGCCTGGCAGGCTCTGCCGTTCTGCCCGACCATGTTCACCCGTCCCACCTCGAAAGCACCTGCCGACATCGAGCGGCGGGCCGCGGTCCGGGCCCGCGTCAGGGCCTACAACGCGGTGCTGGCGGAGGTGTGCGCGAGCCACCCGGGCTGCACCACGGACGGCGGCGCGGCGTTCCGAGCACCGATCGTCAGGGCGGAGTTCTCCACCCACGACTACTGGCACCCGAACCTCGCCGGGCAGGCGGCGCTGGCAGAGCGCGTCTGGGACACCCTCGGGTACTGACCGCGAGCGGGTCGCCGCCGAGGCGCTCGCCACTCCGACCTCGGCCGCTACCCGACGTGGACGGTCGACCGAAGGGGCCGGTCGAGGATCGTCGCGAGCCGCTCGACCTCCGCAGCCAGCCCTTCCCTCTCGGGCGGCCCGGCGTCGGCGAACCACGACACGTGCACCTGGTCGTCCGTCACGGTCCACGTGCCGGTCACGACTCCACCGACGATCACGATGTTCGCTCCACGGGTGACCACCGGTCGGTGGACAGGCGGCACGACGTGGGAGTCGGCGGTGCCCGGACCGAGGACCCACTGGTCGTGCCCCGGAAGGAGTCGCACGGTGGTTGCCGCAGGCGTCGCGGCGAGTTCGGCCAGGTGCTCACGCAGGACGTAGGCGGACCCGCCGTCGATGTCGACCGCGGCAAGGTGGTCACCAGAGGCCGCGATCCAGGACGTGATCCGTTTCCGGCCGGCGCCCAGCCCGTTGCCGAGCCAGTAGTAAGCGTGGTCAGCCGTGGCCGGCCCGTACCCTCGGAAGTAGGCCTGCACCGCATGCATCCCAGCCGTGTCGAGGTCAGGCACGCCGGCCCAGCGCGGGTTGCCATCCAGCCGCTGGAAAGTGGCGCGTCCGTCTCGTGACGGGCCGAAGCTCATGTCGCCCTGCCAGGCAAGCGGCTTCAGCAGGGTGGCGGAGCGGTTCGCGAACGCGGGGCCCAGATGCCGGAACCTGGGCCCGGCGGTGACCGCCGCGCCGAGCTCGTCCTGGGTCAGCGGTCCGTCGGAGAGCGCGTCCCGGACGGCCTCGCGAAGTGCCGGCCAGTCCGATGGCGTCAGGCCGTAGTAGCTCTGCCAGCTGGGCAGCTCCCACATCCGACTCGCGGCCCGCAGGGCCAGGTACGCACCGCCGTCCTCAGCCGACATCAGATGGGTGGCACCGCGAAACGCGAACGTCTTGATGATCCGGCCATCGGCCAGGGCGCGAGCGACCTCGCCGGACCGGGACCGCTGCCGCCTGGTGCGGACGGCGAGCTCGGCCGCGGCGTCGAACTGGCTCGGGACGGCCCCCAGCCGGCTCACCACGCCTGCGACCGACTCGGTGCCGACCGGGTCGAGGAGCTGCTGGCGCATCCGCCACGCGAGTCCCTGTGACCAGCTCAGTGACATCATCGCAGGCTATCCAACGCCATCCACGGTCTGGATGCGGGAGCTCGATGCTGCCCGGCCGCTGCGACATGCCATGCACAGAGACGTGTCGCAATGCCGACCGCGAGTCCGGTACTGCCGATATGCGGTGATACCGCCGCGACGAAGGCAGCTGCCGTCCGGGACGTTCGGCCCTAACTCGAGGAAGGCCGACCGGCGCAGGCTGACCGAAGGGACAGATGCTCCCCCGCGGGCGGGGTCTCGACCTTCCGGGCGGGACGTCGGGCGCGACACCATCGAGCGCAGGGAATGGCATGGCCACTATGCACCGGCTACGACGGGATGAGGCCCGCCGTCGGCTCGACATCATCGCCGTGCGACAGGCGCGTTCCCGCGATCGTCAGCTGCACGAGCCGCCGCTCCCGGACCACGTCGACCCCTACGTCGACCAGGCACCAACGTCGGCGCCGGCCCCGTACGAGGTGTAGCCGGGTCACCGCCGACGGAGCGTTCACCCAGGGCTGGACGTCAAGGGGCAGTCAGCGAACAAGATCGGCGAGCTGCAGCTGCGGTAGCAGCTACCGGCACAGCTGCAGGTGCCAGACGATGGCCGCGGGCACGTCGCGGTACGCCGCGTTGGTGGCTTCGGCCGCATAGGAGTGCAGTGCCCAGATGTCGGGCGCCGCATCCGGGTCATGCTCTCGAGGCGCCCCCGCGTCGGTGACCGAGCCTCCGTCCGGACGCACCATAGGGTTCGGGCGCCTCGGCTCCTCGCAGCGTCGCACCGCAAAGCCCAACGGAAGGGCGGCGGCCAGGTAGTCGCTGGCCCTGCGCTGCCACACGGGCAGGTAGACCGACCGACCCTGCGCGGTCGTTGACGGCATCGGGAAGCCGACCCCCTCGACGATGCCCCGCGAGTCGGACATGACGAGGTGTCCACCGGGCCGCAGGACCCGTGCGAACTCGGCCAGCACCGCTGCGAGGTCGGGCACGTGGGTGAGCGCCAACGCGCAGACGACGACGTCGACGGCGTCATCAGCTACGGGCAGCTCGTACAGGTCGGCCAGGTGGATCTCGACATCGGGCAGCTTCTCGCGAGCCACCGCCAGCATCTCCGGCGAGCTGTCCACCCCGATGACCTGGTGCCCGAGCTGGGCCAGGTACGCAGCATGGCGGCCGGTGCCGCAAGCAGCATCGAGAGCCACACCAAGCGGCAGGTCGGCCAGGATCTGGTGGACGACCGGCTGCTCGATGTCGATGAGCTGGTTGCCGGGTGAGTCGTAGGACCCCGCCCAGGACGCGTAGCCGTCCATGGTCGCGATGGGCTCGGCGCGGCAGCCGGCACCCAACTCGTCTGCCATGTCCAGGAGCCGGCGAACCTCGGCCAGGCGCGCCAGCGTGAAGTCCTCGTCGTGCTCGCCGGCGAAGGCGCGGAGCAGGGCCAGCCCCTCCAGACCGAGCAGGTACGCCAGCGGATGCTGGTGGATGGCCGACGGGTCGGTGTCTCGCATGTCTGGATGATCTCCCCCGCCGGTGCCGTCGGTCGTCCGCATTTCCCTGGAGTCCTGCCTCGCCTAGCGTGGCTGGGTGCCCGTACTCCGAATCGACGAGCTGCTCGGGTACGTCGGGCAGCGGGCGCCCGCCAGAAGCGGGATCCGGCTCGTGGGGGTCGATGGGCCGAGTGGATCCGGCAAGAGCACGCTTGCCGCGCAGCTGGCTGCCCGGAGCAGCGCACCGCTGATCGAGATCGACGACTTCGTGTCCTGGACGGACTTCGCCGGCTGGTGGCCGCGGTTCGAGAGTCAGGTCTTGTTGCCGCTCGAAGCGGGCTCAGACGCGCGCTACCAGGTGCGGGACTGGGAGAACGACGAGTTCGGCACGTCGCTCGACGGTTGGAAGACGGTCGCCTGGGCACCGCTGGTGATTCTGGAGGGAGTCACCTGCACCCGCCGTGCCGCCGAACGGTTCCTCGCCTTCCGGGTCTGGGTCGAGGCCCCAGCACCTCTCAGGCTGGCCCGCGGTGTGCAGCGTGACGGTGAGACGCACCGAAGACTCTGGCTGGACTGGATGAAGGAGGAGGAACGCTTCTTCGCCGACGACAGGACTCGCGCCAGGGCCGACCTCTGGGTCGACGGCAACCCATCGGTCAAGCATGATCCGACGCTCGAGGTGGTGACGCTGGATGAGACTGCGCTGCGCGTGGCAAGTCTCCCGTGACGGATCGTCTGCGGCTAGCCGAAGGTGAACGCATATGCCTCGGCACCTGGCGCGGTGAAGGTGACCTCCAAGGTCCGCTCGCGAACATCGTCGTGGGTGCGCACGAGCTGATAGAGGCGGCCATCTCCGAGAACGCCCTTCCCAGCTGCGTCGACGTCCAGCCCATGCGACTCACCTGGCGCCTCGCCGTCGAGGACCACCGTGAAAGGAATGGGCTCTCGCGATCCGGCAGACAGCACCAGATGGGCGTCGCGTGCATGGAACCGGTAGGCGATGCGCCCACCGGCCTGGTCCAGCACGACGTTCTCCGGCCCGATCGTCCAGTCGCCGGCCAGCGCCCAGTGGTTGACGCGCAGTCGCTGCGGGAGCGCGTAGGGCCCGACGACGTCGTACGCGGGGAACTCCAGCGAGCCGAAGTTCTCGCTTCGTAGGTAGCCGAGGTAGGTCTCGGACGTGCGCAGGTGGGCCCAGTCGGCCTCCGCCTCCACCCCGACGCCCCCGACATGGACGAGCTCGCGCTCGAGGCCGAGCAGCCGTTGCAGGAGGCGCTCCGATCGCGCGTAATGTCCCTCGCCGAAGGCTTGGTCACGGATGAGGCCGTCGGTGTCCACGAAGTAGAGGGCCGGCCAGTAGTGGTTGTCGAAGGCGCTCCAGATCGCGTACTCGTTGTCGATCGCGACCGGATAGTCGATGCCTCGTTCCTTGACCGCCAGTCGAACCAAGCCGATCTCGTGCTCGAAGGAGAACTCCGGGGTGTGAACTCCGATCACGATCAGCCCGTCGTCTCGATACGCCTGCGACCAAGCCCGGATGTACGGCTCCTGACGCAGCCAATTGATGCACGTCAGCGTCCAGAAGTTCACGAGGACTACGTGGCCGCGCAGCTCCCGCAGGCCGAGCGCCTCGGTGTTGAGCCACTCGGCCGCGCCGAGGGCGGGAATGGGTATGCGTGCCACGGTGCGCTACCGGGACAACTCAGGAGATGCGTTCATGTGGACTGTCCTCTCGCGGGACCGACGGACGTTGAGCCGGGCTACGCCGCACAGCCTGGTCGCCTCGTGGGGCTCTGGCACCCGTGGCGACCCCTGGTCGACCCCTGGTATCCGCCGGGGCGGCGGACCGGCCGACGAACCTGACGTCGCAGCACGCCCCAGGGGTGGGCCCAGGGACTTTCCCTGGTTCGAGCAGCAGGGGTCGGCGCGAGGGTGACCGGGTCGGCATCGATCCCGAGCCGGCTCACACGAGAGGCTGGGAAAGGACCACCTCATGAGCAGCACCTCCATCCCGCACCCCGCCGAGCACGGACCCGGGTCGATCTCACAGGCGCCCGGGCTGCCAGCAGGGTTCACCGACACCTTCACCAGTCGGATCGTCCAGGCCAACGGCATCGCCCAGCACGTCGTCATCGGCGGCGAGGGGCCGCCGTTGCTGCTGGTGCACGGCTGGCCGGAGAACTGGTACGCGTGGCGCCGCGTGATGCCTAGCCTGGCGCAGGAGTACACCGTCATCGCGGCCGACCAGCGAGGCATCGGGCTGACCGAGAAGCCGCAGGACGGGTACGACGTCGGCACGCTCGCCGCCGACCTGCTGGGGCTGATGGATGCGCTCGGCCATCAGAGGTTCGCCGTCGTCGGCCACGACACCGGTTTCGTGGTCAGCTACGCGATGGCCGCCGACCACCCGGACCGGGTCGACCGGGCAGCCCTCGCGGAGATCCCCGGGCCGCCCATGACAGCCGCATCACCGCCGGTCTTCGTCCCCGCACAGGTCAACAGCAAGCTCTGGCACATCCCGTTCAACCGGGCCGGCGCGATCACCGAACAGCTGGTCAGCGGCCGGGAGGACATCTTCTTCGGCTACGAGTTCGCCATCCAGGGTGGTGACCTTCCTGGCGACGTGGTCGACTACTACGTTCGTCTGGTCTCCAACCCGGAGTCGCTGCACGGCAGCTTCGGGTTCTACCGGGAGTTCGACACCACGCTCGCGCAGAACGATCAGCGGGCGAAGCAGCAGCTGGCGATGCCGATCCTGGCGATCGGCGGGGAGGCAAGCTACGGCGCACACGTCGGCGAGGCGATGTCGCACCTCGCGACCGACCTTCAGACCGCGGTCATCCCCGGCGCCGGCCACTGGGTGGCCGAACAGGCTCCGGACGAGCTGCTGTCGGCGCTGACCCCGTTCCTAGCCCCCTACCGCGTCGCCGCAGTAGCCGCAACCCGAGCCTGAGTGCTTGCCTGGGCGACCACGACCCGCTGTCTGACGACGTCGGATGCTCGGCGCGTGCCGGGTGGCCACCGCGAGTCACCCGGCACCGCCGTCGTTCGCCCGAAGGTCACGGCTGTCGCTCACGACATCGGTGCCAGCATGGTGTCGTTCAGACCCTTTCGTACGTCCTTTCGTGAGCTGATGCCGAGCTTGGCGAACACCTTCCGCAGATGCCACTCGACGGTCCGAGCGCTGATGTAGAGCCGCGCGCCGATCTCAGCGTTCGACAGGCCCTCACCGGCAAGGCGTGCCACTTGTTCCTCTTGTGGGGTGAGTTGGTAGCGCGTCTCGTCGATGCGCTCGCGGACAGTCTCGCCCGTCGCTGCGAGCTCGCGGCGCGCCCGCTCGGCGAAGGCGTCCATCCCCATCGCCGTGAACATGTCGTGTGCGAGGCGAAGTTGTTCGCGCGCCTCGAGTCGGCGCGCCTCGCGGCGCAGCCACTCGCCGTAGAGCAGATGCGCGCGAGCAAGCTCCGGGCGGAGTCGGGTACGACGCAGCCGCGCGACCGCTTCCCGGTACAAGCCGTCCGCCAGTTCCCTTGTGCTCAACAGAGCCCGGGAGCGCGCCGCGACACCGAGACCCCAGTCTGAACCTGAGGCGGTCACGGCGTTCGACAATCGCTCGAGGGCTTCGGAGCCACGTTCCTCGTTCCCGTTCCTCACCGCGGCCTCGATGAGCTCAGGCAGCGCCCACGAGGAGATGAACAGCTCGGGCGCATCGACACTTGCCTCGCGGGCCGCAGCCAGGGCTTGGTCGTACTGGCCGAGGCCGTTGTGCAGAATTGCGCGCGTCCATCGAGCGAACTGGACACCGAGTCCCTCGCCCCCGGCGGCGGCATGGCCGATGGCCGAGGCGATGAGCTCCACGGCCTCGGGTTCTCGGCCGCGGAAGGCTGCGAGCAGAAGAGCCCCGTAAGGCGCGATACGGGTTCCGGTCGCCTCGGCGAGGGCCGTGGCCTCGGCGATCGGCGTGGCCGCCGCAGCGAAGTTGCCGCGCCAGGCGTCCACGATCCCTTGACCCTGAAGCGCGATCGCCAGCGGAGCGAACGCACCTGCGACACGGGCGCGATCGGCCTGATGCGTGATGATCGTCTGCCAGTTGTCGAAGTCCCAGACGAGGGCGGAGGCGCTCGACGCGAGCACCGCCCACTGGAGTCCCTTCTCGACCGAGATCTCCTCCTCGCGAAATGCGTCGATCGCGCGTCGGAGCTTGGGCGTGGCGGCAGCGCGGCCATTCGTGACCAAGGTGGCGAGGCCGTCCAACAGGAGATCCGGCGGAGCCGGACCGTCCGTAGGCTTGGCGGCCGCATCGGCAGCGCGGGAAACCTCGTGGAGTGCGCCGTCTGCGAGCGGGCCCGCGAACATCGCAGCCCCCCACGCGTCGAGGTACGTCTCGCGCGCGAGGACCGGGTCGAGCGGCTCGACTTGTCTGGCCGCGGCGAGCAACAGCCCGGGAGCGGCGCTACCGACGTTGGAGACAAGTGCTATCTGTCCACGCAACAGGTGGGCCCTGGCGCGCTGGAACTCGTCGAGTTCGCTCTCCTCGGCTATGGCGAGCAGCTTGAGCGCCGAGTCGAATGCCCCCGCGTGCAGATTTGCGCTCGCCGCCGCGAGAGCGCGCTCTCCGCGCCGCGCACGATCGCCCGTCAGCGCTAGCGACTGCTGAAGGAACGCCGCTCCGGCAGCAAGTCCGCCGCGCGACTGCGCACGGCCCGCAGACTGCTCCAGCTCGAGGGCAACCTCTTCGTTGGGGCTCGTTGTTGCATGCGCGCGGTGCCAGGCGCGGCGATCAGGGTCGGCCTGATCGTCGGTCGCGCGGGCAAGCGCACCGTGCACCTTGCGACGCTCCCGGGCCGGGGACGCCCGGTAGGCGGCCGAACGGACAAGTGGGTGAGAGAACTCGACGCGGCTCCGCAGCCTGAGCAGTCCCTCATCGACGGCGGGATCGGCCGCGGCCATGCTGAATTCGAGCATCTCGGCTGCACGCTGGAGCAGCACGAGGTCGCCGAGCGGCTCGGCCGCGGCCGCGAGCAGGAGCAGTCGAGTGTCCGGCGGAAGCGCGAGGATCCGACGTGAATAGCTCTGCTCCACCCTGCCGGCGGCGAGGTCCCCGTCGGGAAATCCGAAGCCGCCAGCAAGACCCTGGGTGCTCCAGGTCCGCGGAAGTTCAAGGAGGGCGAGCGGATTGCCGTGGCTCTCGACAACGATCTGGTCGGAGACGGCCGGATCGAGTGGGCCGGGGATGTTCTCGAGAAGCAACCGTCGTGCGTCCGCCTCCCCAAGGCCTCCGACGTGCAGCTCAGGTAGTCCTGACAGGACGGCGTCCGCGGCTCCCGTCCGCACCGCGCAGACGATCAGGATCCGCTCGGCGAAGACGCGTCGGGCGACGAACTCGAGCAGCTGCGCGGACGCCTGGTCGAGCCATTGAGCATCGTCAACGATGCACAGGACCGGTTGCGACTCTGCGACCTCGGCGACGAGCGTGAGCGTGGCAAGGCCCACCAGGAAGCGGTCCGGAACGCTCCCGCCGCTGATCCCGAACACGGTGGCGAGAGCCTCGCTCTGCGGGACGGGCAGCCGGTCGCGATGGTCCAGCATGGGAGCACAGAGCTGGTGGAGGCCGCTGTACGCGAGCTCCATCTCTGACTCGACGCCGACCGCGGTCGCGACATGCCAGCCGGCGACACGGTCGGTGAGATAACGCAGCAAGGCGGTCTTTCCCACGCCGGCCTCGCCGCGGAGCACGACGGCGCGGCTCCTTCCCTCGGCCGCTTCTCGCGCGAGCCGGTCCAGCGTCTCGCACTCGCTACGTCGTCCGAGCAAGCTCGCCGTGCGTCGCTGAACGCCACCTGCCACAGCAGAGTCCCGGGCTATTCGACTGGGTAGTCGAGCTCGCCCGTGAGGAACCACCGAGTACCCGGAAGGCGGACGGTGCCCGTCGCACAATCCATGTCTGAGCCCTCCTGGCCGAGCCCGTGGTCGGAGGCTCAGGTGGACAGCGTCTTCCCTTGGGGCCACATCGCGCAACCGCAGACGCGGGTACACCGGGCGAGCTGGTCCCGCCCATGACACCACCGAGCAGCAGTCACGACGGCAGTCGGCGGCGACCAGGCAAACCGCCCCTGCGAATACTCCGCCGACACGCGACCCGTTCACCGTCTTGGAGATCAACTCGAGACAGCGGACTCGGACGGCTCGGCGAAGGGAAAAGAACTGGTATTGGCCCTTCCGCGGCCATCGCCCCTTCGGCTACCGTCCGCCCGACAACGTCGTCCGCGACCGTGCATCGTTCGCGAACCGCCCCGACGTGCTGACCTTCATCAACCAGCACCTCATCTAGTCGACCAGAGTCGGTGGCTCCGGCCGCCGGCTCGCGGAGGGAGGCCGACGCTCAGGTCGGCCTCCCTCGCCTCACGTCCGATCGCAGTCCGGTCGACCTGACGCCGTCACCACGATCGACTTCAGCTGACGCCAGCCGGCACCTTCTCGGGTCCGGGCGCAGGATCGGCGGCGGGTGGCAGCTCGGTCGGCGGGATGAACATGGCTCGGGCGACCCAGCTCGGCAGCCACCAGTTCCACGTCCCGAACAGGCTGACGAGCGCGGGGACCAGCAGCGCGCGGACGATGGTGGCGTCGATCAGGATGCCGACGCCCAGCGCAGTGCCGATGATCTTGCCGTCGATACCCGGCGACGAGGCAAGTGCGGAGAAGGCGAAGAACAGGATCAGCGCCGCGGAGGTGACGAGCCGGCCGGTGCGGCTGATGCCGGTGATCACCGCCGTCGAGGTGTCCCCGGTCCGGACGTACTCCTCCCGCATCCGGGACAGGATGAACACCTCGTAGTCCATCGACAGGCCGAACAGGAACGCGAAGATCACGACGGGCAGCCACATGTTGATGGCTCCGGTCGGTGAGGCGTTGAACAGCGCGTCGGACCCGTGGCCGAGCTGCCAGAAGAACACGACGGAGCCGAAGACAGCCGCCATCGACACCAGGTTGAGGACCACAGCCTTGAGGGGCAGCAGGACCGACCGGAACGTGCGGACCAGCAGCAGGAACGTGAGCAGCAGGATCAGCGCCAGCACGTAGGGAACCTTCTCGTACACCGCGTTGACGTAGTCCTGGACGCTCGCCCCGACACCGGTGACTCCGACGTCGCCGTCGACGGCACCCTCGACCGCTGTCCGGACGTCGTCGACCAGGACCAGGCTGGCGCTGTCCACCGTGGGCTCGATCGGCACGACATCCACGATCGTGGTGCCCGCCCGGGTCGTGCCGACGACGGCGGTCTGCACCCCCTCGACGCCGCGGGCCGCTTCGGCAGCAGCCTGCGCGTCGCCGGCCGGCACCAGCACCTCGACGGGGGTGAGGACTCCGGTGGCGACGCCACCGTCTGTCAACGTCTTGAGCGCGTCGTAGCTCGGGCCGCTGCGCGCCAGCGACTCGACGCCCGACTGCCCGAGCTTGATGCTGAACACCGGGACGATGAGCAGGCCGAGCACGACGACGGCCACCGCGGCGGCTGCGACGCGATGCCGGACGACCAGCCGCGCCCACGCCGACCAGCCGCGTGACGCGGTGCCCTCGTGGCGGATGCGGGGGTAGTCGACGCGCGGCCCGATGCTCGACAGCAGCGCCGGGAGGAGCGTGAGCACGGCGGCCACGCTGACCAGCGGGATCAGCAGGCCGGCCAGTCCCACGCTGCGCAGGGCGGGGACCGGGACGACGACAAGCGCGAGCAGGCTGACGGCGACCGTGACGCCGGACGCGAAGACGGCACGGCCGGCGGTCTTCATCGCGACGACGACGGCGTCCTCGTTGCTGCGACCGTGTGCGCTCTCCTCCCGCCAGCGAGAGACGAGCAGCAGGGAGTAGTCGATGGCGACGCCGAGCCCGATGAGGGCGATCAGGAACTGCACGATGATGCTGACGTCGGTGAACGTGGTCAGCACGAGGACCAGCATGAACGTCGTCAGGATCGACACCGCGGCGATGAGCAGCGGGAGCAGCGCGAGGAACGACGCGAAGACGAACAGCAGCACCAGCAGGGCGCCCGCCGCACCCAGCAGGACCTCGACCAGGATGCCCGTGCCGCCGCTCTCGCCGCCTGCAGCGAGCAGGCTGTAGGACGTGAGGCCGCTGTCGAAGCCCGCGGCAGCAGCCGCCTGCTTCAGCGCCGGGTCGAGCTGGGTCTCGACATCGGAGCCGAAGGTGTGCGGGACCGGCGCCTGGATCAGGGCGTACGCCGTGCGCCCGTCGTCGGTGACGAAGCTGGGGTCCTTCGTGTTCGCGTAGTCGACCACCCGCAGCGTCAGGTCCGGGACCGCCGCCTCCGCCGTGGCGAACACCCCGTCGACCGCGTCCCGCTGCGACGCGACCGTCTGGCCCGGCGGCACGGTGACCAGCGCGATGTAGGTGTCGGCGGGACTGACGCCGTAGGCGTCGCTCACCTGCTCCGCGGCACGGTCGCCCGCCTGACCGGGCAGCGAGAAGTCAAATGCCCACCTGCTGCCGAGCATGCCGGCGGAGAGCAGGCCGCCGACGAACATCAGCAGCCAGAATGCGCTGACGATCCGGCGGTGATGCATGACAAGTCGAGCGAGTCGTTCCATGGCGAGCTCCGTGGGTCGTCATGACGCATGGGTTCTGCGGCTGCGCGATCGTCGATGAAGGCGCCCGAGGCAGAGCGGACCCGCTCGGTGGGTCTGGGCATGCTGTGGGCGAGCGCGTGGCCGGGGGCTCGGGTCGCGGCTGCGCCGCCGAACGACGGTTCAGGCGGGCGGTGTCCCCCGGCGCTCACGCCTCAGAAGAGCCGGTCGCTCCACCCGAGATCGGGCGGAGATGAGCCGGATGCTCCGACCGTACTCGCAAGTCGTCGACTGCGGTGCTGGTGAAGCCGGCAATGTCTCGGCGTGCGGGAAACGTCCGGTACCGGCTCAGCGGGCTCGTCGAGCGAGCAGCCGGCCTCGGGCCCGGTGCAGCTGCGGCATGACGCCGTAGATGACGATCGGTACGGCGAGCGTGGCCAGGACGAGGGTCCGGCCGACGACCGACAGGTCCTGCAGGTGCGGAGTCAGTGTGAGGTTGAGGACGGTCAGGGTCGGAAAGACCGCGATCCAGATCATCAGCGCCAGCTGATGCTTCGTGATCGGGTTCATGGTGGCCGGTGACGCGATGACGGGTCCGTTCGACATGGAAGTCTCCTTGTGGTGGTTGACGGGTGCGGAGATGGCCGTAGTGCACGGCCGGTTGGGGGCTAGACGACGAAGCCGTCGCGGACGCGCCGCACAGCGCGCTCGACGTCCTCCTCGACCAGGTCGTTGTTGATGGCGATGGCGGCAGCTGACCCTTCGCCGGCGGCGGTGATGACCTGGGCTCGCGGGTTGGCCAGGTTCCCGGCCACCCAGACGCCGGCCACCGTGGTGCGTCCGGTGGGGTCGGTCTTCGCCCAGCCGTCGTGGTCGACGGCGCAACCGATGCTGCGGACCAGGTCGCTGTTCGGGACGAATCGCGGCCGGACGAACACCACTGCGCGAGGGACGGCCCTGCCGTCCTCGAGCTCCAGACCTCGCAGCACGTCGTCGACCAGGGCGACACGAGCGACGACGCCGTCGACCACGCCGATGCGCCGGGCGGCCAGCTGTTCGCGCTGGTCGGGGGTCAGGGTGTCGGTGTGGGAGAACAGCACGACGTCCGACGTCCACTGCCGCACCAGCTGAGCGTGCATGACCGCTTCGGGTGACCCGCCGAGCACGGCGACCGGCTGGTCGCGGACCTCGTAACCGTGGCAGTACGGGCAGTGCAGGACGTCGCGGCCCCACCGCTCCCGCAGTCCGGGCACGTCCGGGATCTCGTCCCGCAGGCCGGTGGCGAGCAGCAGCCGGCGGCTCATCAGCTGCAGTCCGTCCGCGAGGCGAACCTGGAACCCGAGTCGGCCCACCTCCTCGACCTCGGCCACCCGGCCCTCGACGAGGCGGCCGCCGTACCCGGCGACCTCCTCCCGGCCGGCGGCCAGGAACCGGCTCGGGGGGATGCCGTCGCGGCTCAGGAAGCCCTGCATGTGCGCGGCGGGCGCGTTGCGCGGCTCACCGGCATCCACGACCGCGACGGTGCGTCGCGCCCGGGCCAGCACCAGTGCGGCAGACAGGCCGGCGGCACCGCCGCCGATGATCACCACGTCGTAGTCGTCCATGACCGAAGGTTGCGCCCCGCGACCCCGACCTACCAACATCTGTTGCCGTTCCCGGGAATCGCGGGCTGAATGTCCCCATGCAGGAGACGTCGATCGCCGACACCCTCGAGCTGGTCGGGCCGCGGCTCAGGAGCATCCGGTCCCGACGCGGCGCCACCCTGACCGAGGTGGCGGCCGCGACCGGCATCTCGAAGAGCACCCTGTCGCGGCTCGAGTCGGGTCAGCGCCGCCCGAGCCTCGAGCTGCTGCTCCCGCTGGCCCAGACCTACCGGGTGCCGCTCGACGAGCTCGTGGGGGCGCCGGAGATCGGCGACCCCCGAGTCCGGTTCACGCCGGTCGCGCGGCGCGGGCGGGTCGTGATCCCGCTCACCAGGCAACCCGGCGGGCTCCAGGCCTGGAAGGTGGTCATCCCCCCTGAGCCCGGCGAGCCCGAGATGCGCATGCACGAGGGCTACGAATGGCTGTTCGTGCTCGCCGGCACGCTGCGGCTGCTGCTCGCCGACCACGACCTCACGCTCGGGGTGGGCGAGGTCGCCGAGTTCGACACCCGGCACCCGCACTGGTTCGGCCCCGCCGACGACCGACCGGTCGAGCTCCTCAGCCTGCTGGGCAAGCAGGGCGAGCGCATCAACGTCCGCGCCGCGCCGAGCGCCAAGGTCCAGCGCTCATGATCCGGGGTGCGGGACCGCCGGGCGCCTGTTGACCGCGCAGACGACGAGCAGCTCACCGAGACGCCCGCCCTTCGGTGCCCTACCTCCCGTGGGGAACGTCGCCACTGCCCGCGCGTGCCGCCGCCACCGAGGAGATCGGCATCGAGGCGAGGATCGTCCCGTCGCGCAACGCCACGAGACGGCCGCTATCGGTGGCAAAGTCGTCCTGTCGATCTGCGGGCAGCCGCAGCCGGAACGTGCCGTCGGCTGCGACCGGCACCGCGAGGCGCGACCCGTCGGGGAAGCGCACCTGCAGTCTCACCGGACCCGCCAGGTGGACCTGCCCCTCGACCCCGATCACCAGGGTCAAGTCGTCACCATCGCTGATCGTCGTCAGCACGAGAGGTTGGTCGGCGTCATGTGCGGTCCCGAGCGGATCGTCGTCGCGCAACGGGGGGACGGTCACCGTGGCGACGGTCACGCCGGCGCTGTCCAGGCCCCTCACCACGAGTCCGTCGGCCAACGCCGACTCCCGTTCGGCGGCCGGCACCTCGAGCAGCCACCCGCGGTCCAGACCTAGGTCCACGGCTGTGGTCACGCCGTCGGCGTACTGAATGTCGATGCTGGCGATGCGATCGGCGTTCGCGCGCCCCCCTGCGATGAGCGGCGCCGCGTCGCCGCCCGGGATCGGTGCGGTGACATCCAACGGGAGTCCGTTGAGATCACTGGCGGGGACGCAGCTGGCGCCTCGCGGCCGACTGAGCTGGGTGGCCACCTCGATGCAGTAGCCGCCGTCGGCAAGGTCGGCGAGGTACAGCGTGGCCGACGCCGTGGCGGCGACAGCGCGGGCCCGGTCGAGGTTCGGCTGGTAGCGCAGATCGGACGGTAGGCCGCGGTCGAGCTCGGCAAGATGACTCTTGATCGGGTCCGGAGCCGGGCCGCCCAGCAGGCCAGCGGCCGCGGCGACGCCAGCGGCACCTGCGGATCCGACGAGAACAAGCGCAACGACCCACACCGTGTGGCGGCGGCGGTCGGGGCGACGGGTGATCGCAGACTGCTGATCGGCGGAACCCTCGTGTGAGCACACCCTGTCCACGATCTGCAGCGGCACCGGCCCGTCCCACCAACCCTGCACATCTGCGGAGTCGACAGGGTCGGCCGCCCGAAGCCGCTCCATCAGGGGGTCGGTCTCGGTCATGACTGGTCCTCGCTGTCGGTTGGCCGGGCGCTGCTACGCAGGTCGTGCCTGAGCCGGCGGCGGGCCCGATGCAGGCGCAGGTACACAGCGGCGCGAGAGCACCCGAGCGCGATGGCGGCCTCGTCCGGCGTGAGCCCCTCCCACGCGACCAAGGTGATGGCGTCGCGTTCTCCCGGGCTGAGCCGGGCCAGACTGCGCCGCATCTCGGCAGACAGCGTGGACGGATCGGCGACGTCGGTCACCAAGGCCCGCGCGCTGCTCGCGAGCCGGAGCCGCACAGCACCCTGCCTGGCTTCCCCCCGGTCGAGGTTCGCGAGGCACCGACGGGCGACACCGAGCAGCCACGGCAACGCCTCGGTCGGAACGTCGTCGAGTCGGCGCCAGGCGACCAGGAAGGTCTCGGAGACGACCTCGTCCGCGTCGGCGGAGCCGGTCCGGCGTCGCGCGAAGGCGTAGACCGCCTTGCCATGGGCGTCGAAGAGTGCCTCCAGCCTGGCCCGACGACCCAGTGCCGGGTCGGGGTCGGTCACCGTCGGACTCGGCTGCGACGTCACACCTGTGAATGTCCGGCACCGGCCGAGATCTTTCAACGCCTCCTGCGGCGGGCACCCGGAGACGCACAATTGTCCTCGTGGGCCTGATCATCCGGATCGGCCGGGCACCCGGCGTGCGCCGACTGGTGCGCAAACGCGAGGGCGACGGCGTCGTCAGCGAGAGCCCGGACCCCGAGGACCGCGACCCACGCTGGTGCGCGGACTGCGGCCGCGAGGTGCTGCTCGGCATCGACACCTGCCTGCACTGCGGTGGCCCGCCGCTCACCGGCGCTGAGCAGGCCCGCCGGCGCGGCGACCTGCCACCGCCACCAGGACGCGGGCCCACCTCCTGGCAGCTCTAGCGCCCGAACATCCGAGCGGTTCAGGCCCCGGTGGCGACCTCGCGCGGGTCCGCGACGTCGTCCGCGGCGGCTCGCAGGGCGCCGCTCGCCGTCTCCAGGGCAGCCAGCAGCGCTGCCTCGTCGTCGAGGTGGGCGAGGAACGCGGAGATGGCCTGCGAGAACGCCGGGAAGCACGCCTCGGTGAGCGCGACCGCCGGGGGCGTCAGCTCGATGAGCCGCGACCTGCCGTCGGCCGGGTTGCGCCGGCGGCGGAGGTGGCCCCGGTTCTCCATCCGGCGCAGCCAGTTGGAGACCGTCGAGCGTCCCATGCCGAGCTCGTCGGCCAGCGCCGCCGGCGTGGTGGCCCCGATCAGCCGCAGGGCGCTGTACACGGCGAACTCGTCCGGCCGCAGCGGTGCGGTGCTGAACGTGTGGTCCAGCAGCTCGCGCACCTGCTGACCGAGGGCGAACACCAGCAGGAACGGCCCGCGGTGGGTGAGTCCTCCGGTCGGCACGACCCCACGGTACGACGCCGGTCGGCATTGCATGTAGTTCACGCATGAACTATTTTCCGAGGATGCGCCCGTCCGTCCCGCTCGCCGCCCTGCTGGCCCTGGTCCTCGTGGCGCAGGTCGCCGGCTGCGGCGGATCGGACCCGGACCGGCCGCAGCAGCAGCGCGCCGGGGCCGGCGCAGCGTCCGCATCGGCCGACCCGGCGTACGTCACGGCCCGGGTCACCCTCGGCGTCAAGCCCTGCGGGATCCAGCAGGCCGGAGACCGGGTCTGGGTGAGCAACTACGGCGACGGCACCCTGCAGTGGATCGACCGGTCCACCGGCCGGCCGAGTCGCACCATCGAGGTGGGCAGCGAACCCTGCGGCGTCGCGGTCGGCGGCGGCTCGGTCTGGGTCGAGAACTACGGATCCAACGACGTCACCAGGGTCGACGCGCAGACCGGCGCGGTGCTGGCGACCGTCGAGGTCGGGACAGCGCCGTACGACGTGGCCTTCGCCCGCGGGGCGGCGTGGGTGACCGACTACACCGACGGCACGGTGTCCCGGGTCGACGCCCGCACCAACCGGCGCACCGTGGTGCGCGTCGGCGGCCAGCCAGCGGGCATCGCCCCGGTCACCGGCGGCCTGTGGGTGGCCCGTACCGACGGACAGGTGGTGCGCATCGACGCACGCACCGCGAGGGTCACCGACCTGCTCACCGCCGGCGCCGGCGCCTCCTGGACCGCCCACGACGGCCACACCCTGTGGGTGAGCAACGGCCAGGCCGCCTCGGTGACCCGCATCGACACCGAGCACCGCACGGTCGCAGGCGACGGTGCCGGTCGGCCCGAACCCGCTCGACGGCGCCGTCGTCGACGGCCATGCTCTACATCCCGACCAAGGACGGCCGGATCTACCGCATCGACCCTGCCACCGACACCGTCACAGCCACCTTTCGGTCGGCGGTCGCCAACCCCTTCGTCATCACCGGCGGCCACGGCCAGCTGTGGGCCGCGGACTTCCTCGGCACCGAAGCGGTCCGCATCGATCTCGCGGCGGTGCCAGACAACGGCCGGGAGTCGCCGAGGTCAGCGCAGCCGGAAGAGGACCTCGCCGGCCTGGGGCACGACGAGGGTGTCCGGGTCCGCCTCGAAGGCGGCGAGGTCGACGTCGGCCGGGTCGAGGTAGCCGAGGTTCGCGGCCCGCACCACGTCCTCCGGGATGCCGGTCGCCAGGGTGACCGTCACCCGGCAGCTGCTCGCCGTCGGTCTCGTCGTAGCGTGCCCGCGCCGCGCAGGTGGGTGGAGTGCGCCAGCACCCCCCAGTGCACGTGCTTGAACCGGTCCCACTGCTTCACGAAGTAGTCGCGGCAGTGGTAGCCGATCTCGTTGATCTCGGGATGCATCGCCGCGATCTCGCGTGATGTGCGGTGCGTAGAGGATCACCTCGCCGCCGTCGGCCACCACCGGCTCGACCTTGTAGAAGCCCTTCGCCGCCGGTCCAGATGTCGTCGTACTTGGCGGGCATGATCGACAGCACTCGCCGGACCGGTGCGTCGAGGTAGCGCACGTGGGTCTGCGCGGACACGTCGGCGGCTGCCGCCCACGACGGCTCGGCGTCGCCGAACGACACGGAGTGCAGGCCGATCCGCCGCCGGACTCGGCGACGACGCACAGCGCGAGTCTCGGCGTCGGGATCATCGCCGCGGCCTCGTTGATCAGCGCGCGCACCGGGGTGATGCCTCGGGTGCCGATGATCTCGGCGCTGGTGATCAGGGCGCCGAGCCAGTGCGAGAGGTCGATGACCTCCTGGCCGGCCACGCCGGGGAAGAAGTACTTGTTGCCGCCCGAGAAGCCGACGACCTCGTGCGGAAACACCGGCCCGACGACCAGGGCGACGTCGTGCTCGACGACCGCGCGGTTGAGCCGTACCTCGACGCTCTCCCGCAGCACGCCCGTCGGACAGCTCAGCGATCCGGTCGGCGGAGATGGACCCGAGCGAGACGAAGGTCGTCGGGTCCCACCATTCGTGGTTGAGCACCGTGAGCCCCGGATAGGTGGCGTCCAGCTCCCCCTCCTGGTAGCCGAGGTGCGCGGCCAGGTGCGGCTCATCCATCGCGGCGTGGGTGCCGAGCGCGACCAGCACGGTCAGCCGCGATGACGCGGCCGACCAGCGCACCGTGCACGGCGCGCAGCAGCAGCGGAAGCGGGCAGCTGCGGGTGCCGTCGGGGATCGACCAGGCAGACGCTGCGACCGTCGACGTCGACCGCCCGCGAGCTGGTCGCGGACGAACGCCTCGACCTGCTCGGCCGACAGCCGCTGGTCAGGTCCACCGAGGTGAGCCACCGGGCGGGTCGCTGCGCCGAGATCCCGGAGGGTGCCGGTCATGCGTGCACCCTTGCGTCTCCGGCCGCTGCGGGCAACACGGGCGAGCCTTCACTCGGCAACCGATTGTTGCCGGCATGGCCCGACCCGTCACCATCGATGCCATGGCCGCCTCTTCGCCGACCGACCCGCAGCCGCATCCCGACCGCCGTCTCTCGCGAGCGACCGGTCGACGCCCGGCAGCACCGGTCCGGATCGCTCACCTGGGGCTGGGCAACTTCTTCCGGGCCCATCAGGCCTGGTACACCGAGCACGCACCGGACGCCGCCGACTGGGGCATCGCGGCGTTCACCGGTCGCAGCGGGCGGCTCGCCGACGTGCTCGGCCCCCAGGACGGGCTGTACACCTTGGTCACCCGCGGCGCGGACGACGATCGCTACGAAGTGGTCGAGAGCATCTCTGCCGTCCACCCGGCCGCCGACAACGCCGCCTGGCTCGGCTACCTGACCTCCAGCAACCTCGCAGTGGTCACGCTGACCGTCACGGAGGCCGGCTACCTGCGGGCCCGCGACGGACAGCTGGACGCAGGGGACGACCGTGTCGTGGCAGATGTCGCTGCGCTGCGCGCTGACCCGACGGCGCCCGTGCGGACAGCGCCGGCCCGGCTCGTCGCGGGCTTCCTCGCTCGCCGCGCCGCCGACGCCGGCCGGCTCGCCGTCGTACCGTGCGACAACCTGCCGGAGAACGGCGCGGTCCTGGCACGGGTGGTCAGGCAGCTGGCGGAGCTCGTCGACCCCACCGTGAGCAGCTGGATCGAGGAGAACGTCTCCTGGGTGACGACGATGGTCGACCGGATCACGCCGCAGCCGACCTCGAGCGACCGCGACGGCGTCCTGGCAGCCACCGGACTGACCGACCCCGGCGCTGTCGTCACCGAACCGTTCAGCGAGTGGGTGCTGAGCGGGTCGTTCCCGGCGGGTGGGCCTGCCTGGGAGCGCGCCGGCGCCCGGATCGTCGAGGACATCGCGCCGTTCGAGCAGCGCAAGCTGTGGCTGCTCAACGGCGCCCACTCGCTGCTCGCGTACGCCGGGCTCATCCGCGGCCACGAGACGGTCGCCGAGGCGATCGTCGACCCGGTCTGCCGGGACTGGGTCGAGCAGTGGTGGGACGAGGCGGCCCGCCACCTGCGCGTCCCGCCTGACGAGCTCGTCGCCTACCGGGCCGCCTTGCTGCAGCGGTTCGCGAACCCCCGCATCCGCCACCTGCTCGGTCAGATCGCCGCAGACGGGTCGCAGAAGGTTCCGGTGCGCATCCTGCCGGCACTCCTGCGCGAACGGGCCGAGGGTCGAACCGGCGCCGGCGGAGCACGGGTGGTGGCGGCCTGGGTCTGTCACCTCCGTGCAGGTACTCAGGTCAGTGACCCCCGCGCGGCAGAGCTCGCCGTGCTCGTGGCTGGCCCGCTGAGCACGTCGGTCACCCGCGTGCTGCAGTTCCTCGGGATCGACGACCAGGGCACCGAGCAGCTGGTCCTGGCTCTCGCGAGGGAGCTCCAGGCGGCATGACGTGGGTTCAGAAGGCGGAGATCGCGGACGGAGCGCGCTGGGGCCGCGCCAGGGTTCGCACCAGCGCGTCCTGGCCATGCCGTCGGGCCGCGATAGCCGTGAGCAGCCGGAACACCGGGTCCAGCACGGTCGGCCCGAACTGCGGCGTGGCCACCCCGACGCTGCTGGCGAGGTCGTCGGCGTGCACCACCATCTCCATCAGCCTGATGACCAGGAAGTCGTCGGTGGCCAACCGCCAGCCCTGCCACGGCACGTAGGTCGTCGGTGGCGGGTGAGCCAGCACCACCTCGAGGTCGGCGCGCGCCCGAGACAGCAGGGCCCTGGCGGCGTCCGGTCCCTCAGCAGCCTCACGGCCTGCCGTGGCGCGGATGGAGCGATTGGTCTCGCCGTCGGCGTCCTCGCGCAACCAGGACGCGCGCCCGTAGTGCTCGAGCACGCTTGATCGTCTCCGCGGCTGCACCCTCGGAGCCGTCGAGTCGCAACAGCGAGACCACACTTGCCGGCTGGCCGGCCAGGTGTCGGGTGAGCCCGCCCACGCTCATTCCCTCGCAGCTCGACTCGCCCGTCCACTCAGCGGCGATCTCGGGGCGGTCGACCAGTTCGGCGATCAGGTCGGTCGCCTCGATGACAGCCTTGCGGTCCAAGGATCCGCTGAAGTGCAGGCTCACCTCCGGAAGTCTAGGCCGCGTGGCTAGAGGTCTGGACCCAGTGGAGTGTGGCGGCGAGGCACTGACCGGAGTGGTGGTTGCGGGCGGTCTTGTCTGATCGCATCGCCAGCCCGCGCCAGCCGACGTGGCCGTGGTCGCGCCTGCCACGCGGATCACGTCGAGCGTGTCGGGCAGCATGGTCGTCTCGCGCGTGCTGGTGGACACGCACGATCGTAGAGTCGATCGATGCGGTCCAGTCGCCGTCGCCGCCATGGTGAGCCATCGCCTGGACCTGATCGAGGTCGCGCGCCGCCCAGACCCGGCCTTCGACCAGCGGTCGAAGCCTGACCGAGGCTCGTTGCCCGCGCGCACCACGAAGCGTCTACTGGTCAGACGGGATCGGTGAACGAGATCGGCTTGCCGGTGGCGTGGGCATATGCGATCTCCCTGCTCGTGGACTCGCCGATATACCCGCCTGGGTTGACGACCAGGACCCGGTCAGCCAGGTCGATCTTGCGCAGGTGGAGGGCGTCCAGCGCGGTCTTCTGCTCGTTGGTCATCAACTCGTCTGCTTCGCCTGGCGCGACGACGATGACACCTGCGAAGGTCAGATCACGGTTCGCCGCGCTCATCTCGTCCACGAACCGGGTAGAGCCGCAGATGCAGACAATCTCAGGTCGGTCGGACACGGCTCAGTCCTTCGGTCGAACGGGAAACCGTCAGCGTGCGTGTAGACATCACTGACGGGCATACGAGCCAACACTTTACGCAGCGAGATGGACAGCACGCGGCTGCACCGTCGCAGGCGGGAGGCGTGGCCCGTGCTCGGAATGACGCTGCTCGACGTGGAAGTCTGCGGTGCACCCGGCTCACCAGCTTCCTTCAGCAACACGGCCTCGGCATGACATCGGACGGCGAGCCGTGCCCTCGAAAGGCCCGTCAGACGTCGAACACCCACCAGCAGATGTCGTTGCGCAACCGCTGGTCGTCGAGGACGAGCTCGCGGATCGCCTCCGGCAGCTGCTCGCGCTGCCACCGGCACTCGAGCCGTCCTGCGCTCTCGCCCTCGCCTGGCGGCGCGGCAGCACGTGCCGCCTTGATCGCATAGGCAGCCGCCCCGAGCTCGTGCGCGGCGACGTGTGCGACGACCGCTGCCTGGCCCGCGGCGTACGCGGCATGGCGTGCTGCCCCCGTCAGGTCCCTGGCCGCGGCCATGGCATGACCACCCGCCGCGCGAGCCTGGGACATCGTGATCTCGCCACCCGCCCAGGCACGGGCCTGCTCGATCGACTGACGCGGTCGCGGGTCCTGCGGCCGAGCCGACTCGAACCGGTCGAGGACGTGCTCGGCGCACGATGCCGCCCACCGGGCGAGGAGCTGGTGATCCGAGTCGGTGAGGGTCCCACCACGGCGGATCGTCACGAGACGGAGGTCGCGGTCTTTCGGGAGGATCACGAGCCAGCACCCTTACAACGTGCCCCCTGATGGAGCCGGCGGTGTGGGCGACGGGGTGGCGGCCGCCCGCCCGATCGCCGTCCGGTAAAGATAGCGGTATGGAACGTGTGCTCGGCATCGGTGGGTACTTCCTGCGGACGACCGACCCGGCCGCCCTGGGTGCGTGGTACCGCGAGTGCCTGGGCCTGGACGCCGACGAGAACGGCTTGTGGCAGCAGGACGCCGGGCCGACGGTGTTCGCGACGTTCGAGTCGGCGACCGACTACTTCGGGTCCCGCGACCAGCAGACCATGCTCAACTTCCGGGTCCGCGACCTGGACGCCATGCTCGCGCAGCTGCGCGCCGACGGAGCGGACGTGGCCGAGGAGACGCAGGACATGGCGGGTGTCGGTCGGTTCGGCTGGGTCACCGATCCTGCGGGCAACCGGGTCGAGCTGTGGCAGCCCGCCTGAACGCGTCCGGCCGGCCATGACCGAGGTCCTGAGCTGGAACGTGCTGGCCCCCGCGTACGCCCTGCCGGGTCGCTACGCGGGCGTACCAGCCGACCATCTCGCCGCCGCGACGCGTGTCCCGCGGTTGCGCGACCAGCTGGCGGGGCTGCTGCCGAACGTCGATGTGCTGGCCCTGCAGGAGGTCGACGCCGACCTCGCCGGCTGGCTACGCGGCCTACCCGGCGCAGCCGTTGCCTACCGGCAGCGACCCCGGTCCCCCGACGGGGTCGCCCTGGTCTCCGAGCGACACCCGCTGGAGGCACCGACCGGTGGGACGTCGACCGACGGCCGCCGGGTGTGGGCAGCAGCGACAGTCACCGGGATCCGGGTGCTCAGCGCCCACCTGGACTGGGCACCCGCCAACGCCGAGCCGCACCGCGGCGGCATCCAGGCCAGCGAGCTGCTCGCCTGGGCCGACCAGGACCCGGCCACATCAGGGCTGCCCCTGGTCGTCGCCGGCGACCTGAACGCCGCCTGGGACTCGGCTCCCGGGGCGGCGCTGGCCGCCGGCGGGCTCGTGCCCCTCGGTGACCCGGTCCGCGCGACGGCCGTGGTCGACGGCCGGGCCGTCGACCTCGACGGGGTCGCGGCCCGCGGCGCCACCGGCACCCTGACGGTCCTCCGCGAACTGCCCGCACCCGGGGCCGCGTTCACCCTCCCGGACGCGACGACCCCAAGTGACCACGCACCGATCTGCGCGGTGCTCCACCCGGTGTGAGGTCAGCTGTTGGCAGGTGCCGTCTTGCTGGTCCGCTTCCGGGTGGCCGGCGCGCTTGTCGAGGGTCTTCGCCGCTTGGACGCCTTCGGTGCCGGCCGCGTCCTCGTGGGCGATGAGCCGGCCGTCGGCGATGGCGGCGGTGAACGCCGCGAAGTCCTGCTCGGTCTGGTCGGCGTAGGCCACGGCGAACGCGCCGATCGCCTTGTCGAACGACTTGCCGCGTGCCCAGGTAGGTGGCGATCGCGATCGCGTCCCCGGACCGCGCATGGGCCCGGGCCAGCGTGTGCCCGCACAGCGTCGCGTACCGGCTGAGCCGCTCCTCGTTGAGCCGGGCCGGGTCCGGTGACCACTTCATGTCCCGCAGCTGGCGCACGTAGAAGCTGCGGCCGGCCGGCCCGTCGATCCAGCCGAGGAACGAGTCGCTCGCGGCCTGCATCAGCCGCTGCCCGGTCACCACCCGGTGGCCGTGCTTGCTGAACGCCGACTTGCGCGTGTACGCCTCCAGCACCGAGGCCTGCGCCTGCTTGACCTGCAGGACCATCAGGTCGTTCTCGTCCCGGCCGCGCAGCAGCAGCACGAACGCCAGCAGCCCGACGCTGCCGACCCCCACCACCTTGTGGCCCATGTCGATGATCTCGTACCGCTTCAGCAGCTCCTGCCGGTCGTCCTGCAGCGTCGCCCGGTACTCCCGGAACAGCCCGTTGATCAACGCCGCGGCGTCCGGCGCGACTCCGAGCCGGACCAGCAGCGGCGGCTGGTCCCGGAACCGTCGTCGACCGTCGACCACCTCGGTGATCTTCTCGATGGCCGACCAGGCATCCCGCAGGCCGGGCCTTCGCCACCGCTCCCTGCGATCGTCGCCTCCGCCTTCGCCTCCTGCTTGGCCTGCGGCCTTCCCCTTGCCGCTCGGCGAGGTCCCGGACGGCGCGACCAGCCCGCTGACGTCGACCCGGTCGTACCAGATGTCGATCTCACGCTTCCCGGCGAACTCCGCCATCGACTCCCGGTAGGCGGCGCACGCGCCTCCGCGGCCCGCCGGCCCACCTTGCCCGCCAGGCCGTTGTCCCGGGCGGCCAGCACGAACGAGGTGGCCAGCCGCTTGACGTCCCACTCGAACGGGCCCGGGTTGGTCTCGTCGAAGTCGTTGACGTCGAAGATCACCGACCGGTCCGGGGCGGCGAACAGCCCGAAGTTGGACAGGTGCGCGTCCCCGCACAGCTGCACCTCCAGCCCGCTGCGCGGCGCCGACCGCCAGATCCGCGGCCATCACCAGCGCCGCACCCCGGTAGAAGGTGAACGTGCTCACCGCCATCCGGGCGTGCCGCACCGGCACCAGCTCCTGCACCCGCGAGGTCTCCTGGCCCGTCAGCAGCGTCACCGGGTCCGCCCGGTCCGGCGCCGGCGCCCACGCCGGCCAGCTGCTCACGCGGCGTCTCCGCCCGCGCCACCCGCCCCTTCCGCTCCCGCTCCTCGACGCTCGTCTCCCCGCCCGCAGTCCTTGCAGCGCAGTGACCGCGGCGAGCGGCACGGCGGCGGCCTGCTCGAACGACAAGACAGCCGGCTTGGGCGCGAGACGGGTCTGCGGCACGGCGACGTACTCAGCGAACGCACCGTGGGCGAAACCGTAGACGTCAGCCCCCGGTTCGAAGGCGGTCACGTCACCGCCCACGCGTTCCACCGTCCCGGCCAGGTCGCCGCCGGGGATCGGGAACTTCGGCCGAGTGACCCCGCCGAGTCCAGCGGGGCGGAACAGCACCGGTTCGCCACGGATGTAGTGCCAGTCCCACGGGTTCGCGGAGCTGGCCCTGACTCGCACCAGCACGTCCCCCGCCGCGACCGTCGGCGGCTCGACGTCCGCCAACCGCAGCACATCCGTTGGCGCACCGTAGCGTCCCTGGACGATCGCTTTCATGGCGTCCTTTGCGAGCTGGCTCAGGGCGTGACGATCGGGAAGGCGGGGTTCGGCGGGTCCAGCAGTGCCATCAAACGGGTCAGGGCACCGGGGTCGCCGATGCGCTCGATGCCGTCGGGGTCGCCGCCGGCGAGCAGGCCCAGCAGCTGTGGCTTCGTCAGTCTGAGCGACAGGTCCGGCGTCGAGGCGGTGCGGGGGTTCTCGGTCTGGGTCAAGGCACCGTTGGACAAGGTCGTTCGCAGCGTCGTGCCGGTGTCGGTGAACCGCCACTCGATGACGATGTGCTCCACGGCGGCCCGCGGGCCCGTTGACGCGGATGGCCACGGAGTCGAAGAGCTGCTCGATCGTGAGCGCGGCGGCCATCCCGCCGCCGAGGTCGAGGTCCGGAGGCGTGATGCCCTCGCGAAGCTCCTGGGCGCCGGTGAGGTAGAAGGCGCGCCAGGTGGCGTTCTCGGCGCCGAAGCCGAGCTTGTCGTACACGTCAGCGAGCGCTGCCTTGGCGGCCGCGTCGTCGGGCTCGGCGAACACTGCGTGCTTGAGCAGCTCGGCGGCAAAGCGCCAGTCCCCGTCCTCGGCGTACTGCTGAGCCTTGTCGATGACTGCCTTGAGCCCGCCGATCGCCTCCACGTAGCGGGTGGCGGCCGCCTGCGGCGGGTGCTGCCACAGCGAGCTCGGGTGACCGTCGAACCAGCCCATGTAGCGCTGGTAGATCGCCTTCACGTTGTGGCTGACCGAGCCGTAGTAGCCGCGGGCGTGCCACGCCGATTCCAGCGCCGGCGGCAGCTCGATGTCCTCGGCGATCTCGGGCCCGGTGGCGCCACCGTTGAGCATCCGCAGGGTCTGGTCGTGCAGGTAGGCGTACAGGTCCCGCTGCTCGGAGAGGAACCGGACCACCTCCTCGGTGCCCCACGTCGGCCAGTGGTGCGAGGCGAACGACACGTCGGTCTGGTCGCCGAACAGCTCGACGGCCTCGTTCAGGTACCGCGCCCATACCCGCGGGTCGCGGACCAGCGCGCCGCGCAGGGTGAGCAGATTGTGCAGGTTGTGGGTGGCGTTCTCCGCCATGCACAAGGCGCGGTGGTCGGGGAACAGGAAGTTCATCTCGGCCGGCGCCTCTGTGCCGGGGGTGATCTGGAAGACGATCCGGACGCCGTCGACCGTCTCCTCCTGCCCGGTGCGGGTGATGTCCACCGTCGGTGGGATCAGGCCCACGGAACCCGAGGAGGTCGCGATGCCCAGCCCGGTGCTGACCTGGCCGGTGGGGCTCTTGGGCAGGATGGCGCCGTACATGTAGTTCGCCCGGCGGTTCATCGCCACCCCGGCGTACACGTTCTCCGACACCGCGTGCTCCATGAACCCCTCCGGCGCCAGGATCGGCACGGCACCGGGACCGCCTGGAAGGACCCCGTTGACGCCGCCGAAGTGGTCGGCGTGGGAGTGGGTGTAGATGACGCCGGTCACCGGCCGGTCGCCGCGGTGCTCGCGGTACAGCGCCAACCCGGCCATGGCGCACTCCGCGGAGATCAGCGGGTCGATGACGATGACGCCGTTGACCCCCTCGACGAGGGTCATGTTCGAGAGGTCGAAGCCGCGCACCTGGTAGATCCCGTCGGTGACCTCGAACAGGCCGTTCCGCCGGCACAGCTGCGCTTGCCGCCACAGGCTCGGGTTCACCGTTTCCGGGCAGTCGCCGTCCAGGTAGGAGTACGGCGAGAGGTCGAAGACGACGCGCCCGTCGGCCGCGACGATCGTCACCGGATCCAGGGTCGCGATGAACCCGCGGTCGGCGTTCTCGAAGTCGGTGCGGTCCTCGAACGAGGGCGTGGACGGGGTCATGTGACTGCCTCCCCAATCGTCGATCGACGCTCAGACTCCGTCATCGTCAGGAGCAGCCGATCGGGAATCATCACCTTCCCCGGGTGACCTCGAGTCAGCCGAGCGCGAAGTCGATCGCGGCCTCCACGTGCAGCGTGGTGGTCGGGAAGACCGGAACATCCACGTCCTCCTGGGTCAGGAGCAGCTCGATCTCCGTGCAGCCGAGGACGACTCCGCTGGCCCCGGCCGAGACCAGTCGCCCTACCACTGCCTGGTAGGCGGCGAGGGACTCCGGCCGGATCACGCCGAGGCACAGCTCGTCGTAGATGATCCGGTGCACCACCGCACGGTCCTCGGCCGTTGGCACCTGCACCGTCAACCCGTGCGACCTGAGCCAGTCCACATAGAACGGCTCCTCCATGGTGAACGCCGTCCCGAGCAGACCGACACTGGTGACCCCCGCCCGCAGAACCGCCTGGGCGGTCACGTCGCCCAGGTGCAGCAGTGGGATCGACACCGCCTGCTGCACCTGACCGGCCACGATGTGCATGGTGTTCGTACAGAGGACCAGCAGCTCGGCACCCGCTGCTTCGAGAGATTGCGCCCGCTCGGCCAACACCGCGCCCGCCTCATCCCACCGGCCGGTGGCCTGCATCGCCTCGATCTCGGCGAAGTCGACCGATCCGAGCACCAGGTCCGCCGAGTGGAGCCCACCGAGCCGCTCGCGCACCAGCACGTTCGCCAGCCGGTAGTACTCCGCGCTGCTCTCCCAGCTCATCCCGCCCAACATGCCGATCCTGCGCATCAGAACCTCCTGTCTCGGCAGCACGCGGGCGCGATGCCGATGCCCGCACCTACCGTCCGCATGATCCCCCAACAGAGCAGGTCCAGGAGGGACTGTCCGTGACGGCGGTGCCGGTCAGCCGAAGGTCCCGTCCGAACTGTCCGGCCGCCCGATGGAGCTGGGGGGATGTGCGGAGCATGGTGAACGCGCCAGCCGAACGTGTGGTGGGCGGCGCTTCGCGGCGGGTGTGGGGACGCACCCGAACGGCGGATTCGGGGGGTAGGCGTGCGGAAACGTCTCGTGTGCGTTGTGCTCGGTCACACCTGGTCGACTCACCGGTACCAGGCCGTCAACAGCGAGGAGCATCCCCGAGGGCATCTACCGGACGTGTTCGCGCTGCGGCAAGTCCGTGGAGGACCGGCGCGTCCCGGTGCCCGTCTCTGAGTGCCGCTCGTCCGGCCGGCCGAGGGCAGAGGCGCTGCCCCGGTCCCCACGAGGGAGGCCGGGGCAGCGCGTACCGCCAATCTGCGTGACGCGATGCCCGAGATCTAGGCCGCCAGCTCGAGGGCCGGCTCGGTCTCCGCCACCGAAGGCTGCTCCATCTCCTCTCGGCGGATCAGAGTCAGCGCCGCGATGATCCCGAAGGCCGCCACGATCGCGCCGGCGGTGAAGGCGGCGGAGAAGCCGTCGACGAGCGCCGACGGGCAGGGCGGTCCCGGAGGCGACCGCATCGCCGCTACGGGATGTCGCGATCGTGGACAGCGCCGCGATGCCGAGCGCCCCGCCGATCTGCTGGGAGGTGTTGAACAGACCGGAGGCCAGACCCGCCTCGGCAGCCCGGACGCCGGCGAGGGCGGCGATCGAGATCGGCACGAAGGAGAAGCCGATCCCGACGCCGGCCAGCAGGAAGCCGGGCAGGAGGTCGCCGAGGTAGGAACCGTCGGCCGAGACCTGCGTGAAGTACAGCAGGCCGGTGGTCAGGCTCACCATTCCGATCATGAGGACGGGCTTGACCCCCAGGCGGTTGACCAGCTGAGCGGCCACCGTCGACCAGAGGATCGCGGTGCCGGCGACCGCGAGGTAGGCGACGCCGGTGCGCATCGGTGAGTAGCCGAGCACCTGCTGCATGTAGAGGGTCAGCATGAGGAACATCGAGAAGAGCGCGGTGCCCAGGATGAAGCCGGCCACGTTCGCCCCGGCCACGGTCCTGGTGCGGAGGATGCCGAAGCGCATCAGCGGCTCGGTCTGGCGCAGCTCCCAGGCCACGAAGCCGGTCAGCAGAGCCAGCGCCACTGCGGCGAAGGCCACCGTGTTCCCGGCCAGCCAGCCGTCCTGCCCGGCCTGCGTGATCGCGTAGACGAGCGAGGACAGTCCGACCGTGACGAGCACGGCGCCGGGGGCGTCGAACCTGCGCACGCTGGCGTCACGGCTCTCGGTCAGCAGCAGCGGCGCCAAGGCGAACGCGGCGACGCCGACCGGGACGTTGACGAAGAAGATCCATTCCCAGCTGAGCGCCTCGGTGAGGACGCCGCCGAGCATCACCCCGGCTGCTGCGCCGAAGCCGCCGACCGCGCCCCAGACGCCGAGCGCGATGTTCCGCTCGCGTCCCTCGGCGAAGGTCGTGGACAGGATCGACAGCGCCGCGGGCGAGATGATCGCGGCCCCCAGACCCTGCAGTGCCCGCGCGCTGATCAGTGACGGCTCCGACCAGGCGAGCCCGGCCAGCAGGGATGCGGCGGTGAAGACCACCACACCCACGAGGAAGATGCGACGTCGTCCCAGCAGGTCGGCGGCGCGCCCGCCCAGGAGCAGCAGGCCTCCGAAGACCAGCGCGTAGGCACTGATCACCCATTGCAGGTTCTCCTGGGAGAACCCGAGGTCGACCTGGATCGACGGCAGCGCGACGTTCACGACCGCGATGTCCAGGACGACCATGAACTGGACCGCGCTCAGCAGCGCCAGCGCCAGCCACTTTCGTCGTTCCGTGGTCATCATCTTGAAGCCCTTCTCTTCTGTTCGGTAGCGGGAACTTGCAAATTAGCAGTAGACACTGCGATAGTGCAAGTACTTTCTTCCGAACAGCAAGCAATGCGCTACACTGCGGGCATGACGAGGGCCTACGACCAGTACTGTCCGATCGCCCATGCGCTCGACCTCGTGGGCGAGCGGTGGTCCCTGCTCGTCGTCCGGGAGCTGATGCGCGGCCCGAAGCGCTACACCGACCTCGCAGAGACCTTGGGGATCGGGACCAACATCCTCGCCGCGCGACTCCGCGACCTCGAGGCAGGCGGCGTCGTGACGAAACGGACGCTGCCGCCGCCGGCGGCCTCCCGCGTCTACGAGCTCACCGACTACGGGCGAGACCTCAGGTCGGCGATGCGCGAGCTCGCGGTCTGGGGAGCCCGCTCGCTGGGCCCCCCTCCCGCGCACGGCGAGCTGTTTCCCGGCTGGCTCGACAACGCGATCGATTCGGTGCTCGCCCCGGTTGCGCCACCCGGCCGGTTCGAGTTCCGCGTGGGCGACGAGATCGCCTCTCTCGTCGACGGCGAGGCCCGGCCGGGTGCCGTTGAAGCGCCGGACGTCGTCGTGGAAGGCGATCCCCAGGGCCTCTACCACCTGTTCGTCGACCGGCGGGTCGATCTCGTCACGGTTCGGGGAGACCACGACCTGCTGCGACGGCTGCTCGACGTTGCACCCGCACCCGTCGAGGAGACGGCCGCAGCCTCGTCCTGATTCAGCTCGGCGAGACCCAGGCACGATCCGTTCCGGCCGAGGCGCCGGCGACTCCTACGACGATTCGACGCCCTGGTCGAAACCTTCGACGTCGTGTTCACGGGACGGGGATGACGGTGATGTGGGGACGCGCGAGCCCATCCGGGCGGTCCCCAAGGGCTGCGGCGCGGGCGGCATCCCCGGCGCGGAGAACCTGCCCGCGAGAAGTCGCCGGCGGCGGTCCCAACGGCCCGATGTCCGCGGGCCCGAGCAGGAACATGAGGAGCCGGGTGATGTCGTCACCGACTGATCGCCATCGCGCACCACGTGGTCGCTTCCCCACACCTTGCTGCGCACCCGGCTGCCAGGCATCACGGGTGTGCACGATGAGCACCAGGGTCGCCCCGATGAGCACCAGGTTCTTCATGACGAACTCACCGTCGGCGGTCAGCAGCAGTGGGTCGTTGTGACGGAACATCAGCTGGGGCAGCATCACGAAGGTCAGGAAGGTGCCGGCGAGGTGTGCCGCGACGGCTGGCAGGACCAGGCGCAGGAAGATCCCGGCGACCAGAGCCAGTCCCAGCACCACTTCGACGCTGCCGAGCAGGGGGACGCTGACCTGGTGAGGCGCCCACGGGAGGGTTCCAGCGACCAGGCCACCGACCGGCGAGACGTCCGCGAGCTTCAGCGCCCCGAACCAGATGAAGACGGTCCCGAGCAGGATCCGGAGGCCGGGAATGACAACTGGGCGGAGGATCTCGGTCAGCTGTTGGTCAAGTGAACCCGCCCGTTGCCAGAGCACCCGATCCGGGGGCGCGTTACCGGCGCCTGCCAGAACGACAAGGTCCGCTCTGGCGGACGGCAACCTTCCGGACATCCTGCGGACCGAGTTCTTCGTCGCGTTGGTCATGTCTGCCCCCGAGCAGTGTGCGCGGCCCCGTCGTGTCGGGACGTGACCAGGATGCGCGGCAGACCCTGCAATAACCTCGCTGGAGAGAAGCTGGCGGCTGCCCGATAGGGCACCCCGAGCGTTCTCACCGGCTACCTCCGAGCGGATTCGGACCGAACGGCTGGCTTGTCAGACTGCCGACGAGCAGATACGCCTGAATCATGTTCGCGGTCCGGGCGAGTGCCTGTTTCGACGGCCGTGCAGTTCGTGGCGGGAGGCGCCACCGTGCTGGTCGACGACGGCCGCATCGTCGGCGTCGAGCCGGCCGGCTACGCCCTGCCCGCCGACTGCCCGGTGCACGACCACGTCGACGCCACCGTGCTGCCCGGACTGATCGACACCCACGTGCACCTGGTCACCGACAGCGGACCGATGGCCCTGGACCGGGTCGCCGGTTACAGCGAGCAGGAGATCGACGCCGTGGTGACCGAGGCGCTGCGCCGGCACCGGGCCGCCGGGGTGACCACGGTGCGTGACCTCGGCGACCGGCGCTTCAACGTCGTCGACCGGCGCGACGCGCAGCGCGCCCGCGACGACGCGATGCCCTGGATCGTGGCCTCCGGCCCGCCGATCACCACCCCCGGCGGGCACTGCGGCTACCTCGGCGGGGAGGTCGCCGGGGCCGACCAGCTGCACGCCGCCGTCCGGGATCGGGTCGAGCGTCGGGTCGACGTGGTCAAGGTGATGGCCAGCGGCGGCATCAACACCCCGGGCACCGACATCTACGCGCCGCAGTTCGCCCTGCAGGACCTGCGGCTGCTGGTGGACGCGGCCCACGACGCCGGGCTGCCGGTGACCGCGCACGCGCACGCCGCCCTGGCGATCGACCAAGCGGTCGCGGTCGGCACCGACGGGCTCGAGCACGCCGGCTACCTCACCCGCTCGGACCACCCCGGCGCACCGGGACTGGCCGCCCTGCGGGACATCACCGCCACCGACCAGCAGCTCCAGGCGCTCGCGGCCAGCGGGATGGCCGTCTGCCCCACCGTGGGAGGGTTCACCGTCCAGGCCCTGCGCCGCGCGCCGGAGGCCCTCCAGCAGCGGATGCGCGAGGCCGGCGTCACCCCCGAGGAGCTGATCGACAAGCGCGCAGCCCTGATCCAACGGATGCACCAGGCCGGGGTCCGGCTGGTCGGCGGCGCCGACGCCGGGATCGGCCCCAACAAGGCCCACGGCCTGTACGCCGAGTCGGTGATCGAGCTGGCCGCGGCCACCGGTCTGGTCGACTCACTGGTGGCATCCACCAGCACCGCGGCGCAGGTGTGCGGGCTGGGCGAGCGCAAAGGACGACTCGCTCGCGGCTACGACGCGGACGTGGTCGTGGTCGCCGGAGACCTGTCCCGAGACGTCGCCGGGCTTCGGGACGTTCGCCAGGTCGTCCTCCGCGGCCAGCACGTCGACTGAGCAGCCCGCGGCACGTGGCGTTCTCGGGAAGGTCAGCTCGGGTGGTCGGTCTGCCGGGACTATCGCGTGATGCGCGTCTCAGCCGGTGGAGAATGCGTCCGGGAGGGCTGCGGTCTGCTCCAGGCACCACGGGCTGACGTCGAGCCGACCGGCGAGGACGTCGCTGCGGAACCCGACCCAGTCCACCCACTCCGTGTCGGATACCTCGTCTGGGTCGGGGTCGATCGCGCTCGGCTCGGGACACGTGGCGACATACACCGGACATATCTCGTTCTCGGCGGTCCCGTCCTCCATCACGGCGCGGTAGCGAAACTCCGGCAGCACCAGTCGCAGATCTACCAGCTCCAGCGCGAGCTCCTTCCGGACCCTCCGCACCACGGCGTCCGCGACTGACTCGCCGGGGGCAGGGTGTCCGCAGCAGCTGTTGGTCCAAACCCCCGGCCAGGTCCGCTTCTCCGGTGACCGCTGCGTGAGCAGGAACCGGCCCGCCGGATCAAACACGTAGCAGGAGAAGGCAAGGTGCAGCGGGGTGTTGCGGTGGTGCACCTCGCTCTTCGGTGCGGTGCCGATCGGCGCACCGTCGACGTCGAGCAGAACCACGAGCTCCTCATCACCGGCAGTCATGCCGGCCTAACACCTGATGGACGGCGGAGCCGGACAGACCAGGAGCGAACGCGCCCGGGTGTCCGCCAGGACCGATCCTTCGTCGGCACCTCGTGCCGACGAAGCCGACCGTCTCCGACGCTCCGCCTTGGAGTGCCGCCGCGTCCCACCACCGCCGCTGCCAGCGCAGCGAGGGCGGCCAGCGAGCTCATGGCCGACATGGTAGAGCCGGTGCGCGAGTTCGCCATGCTCCTTCCAGATTGTCTACAGCGACGCTCGGGCTTCCACGGCCGCACTGAGCCCATTGACCTCACCAGGCGCCTGGCGGCTGCCCAGGTCAGGCACGGACGTAGCGCTCCGCGCTGCGGGGCACACCGCCGATGGCGCAGTTTCGCCACTGAGCCGCAAGGCGACAGAAGACCATCAGAACGTGAAGTCGTCCGGCGCTCCTTCACCCACGCGTCCATCCACTACCTCGCGCAGCAAATCGGCGTGACCGGTGTGCCGGGCGTACTCCTCAATCATGTCCAAGAGCATGGTGCGGACGGTCGGCGTCGTCCCGTCCGGCCAGGAGAACAACGCAGGCCCGTCGAGCCCGCGTTCGTCGATGACCTTGGCCACCATCCCGCGCGAGCTCTCGATCGCGTCTCGCCACAGTGCGTAGACATACTCCGGATCGTCCCGCGAGCCGGTGCGCCATTCCCAATCAGGGTCGGCGTCAAAATCCACCGTGTCCCAGGGTGCGCCGATCGTCCTCCCCGGCGAGCTTGACGGCTAGGTCCGCCTCCACCAAGGCCATGTGCTTGACCAGACCACCGAGCGTCATCGAACTGGCTGCCGTGGTCGCACCCAGACCTTGTTCGTCGAGACCCGACGTCTTCCAGGCAAAGGTCCGCCGGTTGCGTTCCAGAACGGACAGCAGGGACTCGACTTCGGTGCGAGCCGTCGACGGGGAAGGCAGCGGCGCGGTGTCACTCATGATCGGACAAGCGTAGCCAGGTCGTGGCGGCCCCCGCCGGGACCACGTTCGAGGCTCAGTCAGGCAGTTGGTGAACTTCGAGGAGCTCCAGTCCGAAGTCGCCGATCCGGTGCAGGACCCGGATGAGGGTCGCCTGGTCTGGCAGGTCACCGTGGAGGAGGGTTCCGCCGCCGCTTCGCTGACAGCTGTCCAGCCCGGGAAAGGCCGCCTGGACCATCGCCGAGAGGTCGTTGCCGACCGCGATCTCGTAGCGCATCGTCGCCCTCCAAACCGTCGCTGACTAGGTACGCCGATCAGGCGAAGGGGACGGGCACGCTCGCGGCGGGACGGCCCGCTGGTCTGCCTGATCGGGCCCGGTAGCCGGCCGGGTGCTGTCGTTGCAGCCGCCCACACCGGAGGGGTGCCGAAGCCGGTGAGCATGAACTCCAGCCCGGTCAGGCGAAACAGCCTGCGCAGCTTGTCATCAAGACCGGTGAGCACCAGCTGGCCGCCGTTGGTGGTGCAGGTGTCGCGCACCGCGATGAGAGCGGCCAGCCCGGAGCTGTCCATGAACGTCACTCCGGACATGTCGATCACCAGGTCCGGGCCGTTCGCCTGGATGAGTCGGGTGGCGTCGCGCTGCACCGCGCCGACCGAGGCGATATCAAGCTCACCGGCGACGGCCAGGACCGCAACGTTGATCACATCGTCGGTGCGCCGAGATCCCATGTCGCCTGCCTCGGACCCCGCACCAGGCCTCGGTGGCTGGCAGCTACCGTCCGGCGACCGCGACATCGGGGTCTGGGACATCGCGACACCGCCACGATATTCCGGTGTCCACCGGCTGAGAAGGCCCATCGTCGCCGCCCTGCCCGGCCCGACGACTCGGGGCTAGGCGCCCAAGCCGGCACACTGACCAACAAGAAGATCAGCCGGTTCGTTGCGGAAACCCGGCCACGCCCCGGGAGCGTTCCTCGAATGGCTGAACTCTCGGCAAAGCGCGCGCAATCGCCGAACGCGGACCCGGACCATCTGAAATCTTGTCACCGAACCGGCGGCTGGGGGCGACAACCGGCCCACGTTCCGGTCCGCCTAGACCCCGCGGACCGTAGGTGACGAGCCCGAAGGCAGCGGCGATGAACGTGCAAGACGTCATGCAGTTCGAAGTGCTCAAGGCGCTGGCGGAAGGTGGGTCGTTCACGGCGTCCGAGGTCGCCGCTGCCGATCCCCGCGCCGACGAGCGGGACGTTGCTCGCGCTATAGCTCTGCTGACCTGGTCGGGTGACGTCGCAACCCAACCCGAGCGGGGGGTTCGCATCACCGACCAGGGACTCGCCCGCCTGCACGCCTCGCGAACCTGAGTCCCTCTGGCCCTCGCACCGCGGCGCCTCGTATGGACCGGACGGGCTCCAGCACGCCCACAACCGTGTCGAGAGAACATGCATGACAGAAGGGCCATCGGCATGAATCGACACCTACGACGGACCCAGGCCATGCGAAGGCTGGACATCATCGCCGAACGGCGGGCGCAGGCTCGCGAGCGGCGACTTCACGAGCCGCCACTTCCCGACCACGTGGACCCTTTCGTCGACCAACCAGTCGTGAACCAGGACGCGCCACTGCCGGACGACGACTTCGAGCTCGGCGGCTGACCTGAGGGCAGTGCGCTTCGGCCACCGGCGCCCAAGTGGCGTGCCAGCTCGAGAGTTACCAGACGGCGTCGGTGCGGCAGGCTATGACGTTCCTCTGGCGCCGAGGTCGATGCAGAGCGATCCGCTGACTGAATCGGTGAAGCGGCCGGCATAGTCAGCGAGATCCTGCTCCTCGGAAAGAGTCAGGGGCCCTTCCCCGTCGTCAGGTCCAACGTGCCTGTCGACAAGCACGGTCGCGCGGTTGGTGGTCATCGTGAGCGGGCCAACGATCCTGATGCCGGCGTCCGTGGCACAGGTGATCGTGAACGCGGCGGTTGTCGTCCCTTGAAGCAGTCCGGCGTCGGCCAGCTGACCCGTCTACGGTAAGCCAGGTCTGGGGTGACGGCTCGCCTCACGCAAACCGCGGGACAGAAAGGCGCCCTCATGAGGTTCGGTCTGGTGGGCACCGGTCCTTGGGCCGGCCTGGCGCACGGGCCGGGGCTGGCCAACTCAGCAGGGATCGATCTCGTTGGCGTCTGGGGACGCCGCAAGCAAGAGGCCGCTCGCCTCGCCGGCGAGCTCGGCACCAGGGCGTACGACGACTACCCGGCCATGCTCGCGGACATCGACGCGGTGGCGTTCGCCGTCCCACCGGATGTCCAGGCCGTGCTGGCACACCAGGCCGCCTGCGCCGGGAAGCATCTGCTGCTGGACAAGCCGGTCGCGACCGACGTGGACGCCGCGCACAGCTTGGCCGACGCTGTCGAAGCCAACGGGGTGGCGTCGGTCGTGTTCTTCACCGACCGGTTCGTCGACGTCTCCCGCGCGTGGTTCGCCCAGGTCCAACATGCTGGCGGCTGGTTGGGCGGCTGGACGCGGTGGCTCAGCGCACTTCAAGAGCCGGACAACCCGTTCGGCGCGTCACCGTGGCGGCACGAGCGCGGCGCGCTGTGGGACATCGGCCCGCACGCGTTGTCCACCTTGAGCACCGCCCTCGGCCCGGTCGCGTCGCTGGTGGCGGTGGCCGGTGTGGGCGACCTGGTCACCCTGACCCTGCGCCACTCGTCCGGGGCGACCAGTACGGCGACGCTCTCCCTGTTCGCCCCACCCGCCGTGGAGTCCTTCGAGACGGCCTTGTGGGGCCAGCACGGGTTCTCCGTCATGCCGCCGCGCCCCGAGGGCTCGGCCGCGGATCTGCTGGCTACCGCCGCCCAGGAACTCGTGGCTGCGGCTCACTCCGGCCAGCGGCACGAGGTCGACGTGACCTTCGGTGTCCGCATCGTTGAGCTGCTCGCCGACGCGCAGGCCCAGATGGACAGGAATCGAACAGGGAGCAGCTGACAATCCCGCAACGACCCAGATCAACGAGCGGCTGACCCTGCCGGATCGGCCCAACGATGGTCAGCTCCGCAGCCCGAGCAACATGGCGACGCGGACGGTCTCTGTGTAGCGCTGCTGGTCGGGCAGGGCGTCTCGGATGTGCTCGGCGAACGCCGGCCGCTCATGGGTTGGGGGCAGTTCATCCACGGGGAACGCCGACAGCAGCCCGCCGACGAGCTGTTCGAGCGTGAGGTCATCTACGTACTCGATGCTTCGCTGGCTCACGGTGAACCCGGCGGCGACCAGTTCCTCGCTATACCGGCGTTGACTGCCAGAGTCCGCGCCGCAGGTGGCCGTCAAAGTCGTTCCGAGCCAGGCCTGCAGAAAGCCGCGCAGCGCGCGGGACCAGGCGCTCCGCTGCAACCAGAGCGGCGTCCCGTTAGTGATCACCGCGACGCCCCCGTCCGGGCGGAGCATCGGCACGAGGGCAGCGAACAACTCCGTCGGCTGCATCCAATGCAGGGCCTGTCCGATCGTCACGGCTGCGACCGACTGCGCACCCAGTAGCCGCCCCACCGCAGGCATGTCGGCGTCCGCGCCGCGCGCCCACACGATGTTGCCGACCTCGCTCTCTTCGGCGGCCCTACGCGCCCGGTTCAGCATGTCCGGCTCGGGGTCGATGCCGAAGGCAACACCGACCCGCCGGGCGAGCGGAAGGGTGAGCTGACCGGTTCCGCAGCCCAAGTCGATCACGATGTCTTGACTGTTCAAGCCGAACGCGTCGACCAAGGCATCCATGACAGCCGTGGGGTACCCACGTCGGTATCGGTGATACAGGTCGACGACCTCGCCACGGAACCCCAAGTCAGCCACCCGTCCAGGGTGCCTTGCGAGAGGACCGTCGTTGAACACTACGTCGCCGTTACCTCCAGCTCGTATCGAACGCGATGCCACCGGAAACGGCGGGGCGATTCGCAGCATGACGCGGATCCTGCACCTGATGATCACGTCATCGCCGGCTTCATGGAGGCGCACGATCCGGGCGGTCAGCGCCAGTCGAAGTACTCGCGGTGGATCCGCCCGGACCGGACTCCGGCCTCGCGCAGTCCGCTGCTGAACGCGCGCAGCATCGGCTGCGGACCGCACATGAAGACCGACAGCCGCTCCGGCGCGGCACCGCTGTCGGCCAGGACCCGGGCCACCGTGAGCCGTCCCTCGATGTCGGAGTCGACCAGGTGACAGCGCACGTCGTCACGGCCCGCGGCGATCTGGCGAAGTTCCTCGGCGAACGGTGCTGGCGCTCCGGAGAACGCGTAGAACAGGTTGACCCGGCCGGGCGGCGGGTGCGCGTCGAGAGCCCGCATCCAGCTCAGGAACGGCGCGATGCCGACCCCGCCGGCGACCCACACCTGGTCGGACGTGCCCTTGGCGTGGTTGAACCGGCCGTGTGGTCCGCCGACGACGGCTGGCATGCCGGGCTCGAGCAGCTCCCGCAGCCGCGACGTGTAGTCACCGAGCCCCTTCACGGTCACCCGCAGCAGTCGCTCGGCAGGCGCGCTGGCGATGGTGAACGGGTGACGGTGCCACCCGTCCTTGGCCTCGATGTAGATCAGGGCGAACTGACCAGGCACGAAGTCGACCGGCCGCCCGATCGGATGCAGGCTGATCTCCACCACGTCCTCGCCGAGCGGAGTCACCTCGTGCACCTCGTAGTCGTGCAGCGACCGGAAGAACCGGGAGAGCAGCTCCCGGTAGACGTAGAAGGCCAGCCCGACCCCGCCGACCGCGACGTAGGACCACCGCAGCACCGGAGACGTCGGAAACGGTGATCCGTCCAGCAGCCCGTGGAAGAAGGACGCCGCAACGAACAGGCCGGTCAGCCGGTGCAGCTGCCGCCACCGGTCGTACCCGCCGAACACCGAACGCACCTGCCGGACCCCCGGCGCGTCCTTGGCCAGTCTGATCGTGCCGCGCAGCGGCCGCGGCACTACGGACTGCCACCGCGGAAGGATCGCCCACAACGCCAGAGCCACCATCCCCCAGGCGCCGACGGCTCCCAGCGTGCCGCCGTACCGGGAGTGAATCGGGCTGGCCGACAACGGAATATGAACGGCGAGCAGCAGCAGCCCGGTGATGGCGATGCGCCGGTGCCAGACCGCAGCCCGGTCGATGCCGTCGAACCACTCCTCTACCCACGGCAGCGAGCTGATCAGCACCAACGCCATCGAGAGCAGCAGCACCGACACGGCACCGACGAGCTGCCCGAGGTAGGCGGCACCCTGTTCTCCGGCCGGACGCGCAACCAGCCACAGGACCACGTAGCCGACGGTGAGACCGACGATCGTGGTCGGCCCCACATGCCGGAACACGACTCGGTCGCCCACCGACATGCAAGGAGGCTACCGACCGGCTCGCCCGGCAGCGCCGACTGCCGCCCAGTCACGTCGCCGGTTAGCCATCGCAGGGAAATGAAGGTGAACGGGGCCGTATCTCTTCGTCAATAGCGAACGATTGCCCGGGTATGAGGCAGTTTACGCGCTATGTCGCGATCCGCGCCTGGACCAGGTGGCGTTGATGGAGGCGCTCATCCTGGCGGCCGGCGGCGGGTCACGGCTAGGCGCCCCGGTGCCCAAGTGTCTCGTGGAGATCGGCGGCCGGCCGCTGGTCACCCACCAGCTGGACACCTTGGAACAGCTCGGGACGGACGAGATCACCCTGGTCGTCGGGCACGAGCAGGACCAAGTCCGCCAGGTCGTGCAGGACCGTGCGCGGCTGGTCGTGAACCCGCAATACGCCGAGACGAACAGCCTGTACTCCTTCTGGCTGGCCCGTCATGGCGTCGCCGACGACATGCTGCTGCTCAACGGTGACGTGCTCTTCCCGGACGAGCTGGTGCAGCGCCTGTTGACCGGGCCTGACAGCGCGCTCGCCTACGACTCCAGCTCAGGCGAGGACGCGGAGCACATGAAGGTTCAGATGTGCCGTGGCCGGCTTCAACGCATGAGCAAGACGCTGCCGCCGGACGACGCCGGCGGCGAGAACGTCGGTGTCATGCGTTTGGCGGCTCAGGATGCCGAGGCCGCGTTTGCGGCTGCGGGGTGGCTCATCCAGGAGGGGTGCTCCGGAGACTGGGTGGGTGCGGCAATCAGCGACGTGGCGCGCACTCATCCGATCAGCTGTCGCGATGTCGCCGACCTGCCGTGGGTGGAGATCGACTTTCCCGAGGACCTGGAACACGCCCGGGACGAGGTGTGGCCCGCGATCGCTGGGCTGGACGTGGCGCAGCCCGGCTGCGTCGCTCGAGCTGCCGTGGGGCAAGAAGAGTCCGTGAGAGAGGCGCTGAGATGACCCGGATCTTGTTCACCGGCTACGCCCCGGTGCACTTCGTGTGCTTCCGACCGCTGTTCGAGGCCTTGTCGGCGGAGCCGGGCAACGAGGTCCTGCTGTCAGGCGGAACGCGGCAGAGGGGCGCCGACGGCGAATGGCAGTACGACACGCAAGCGATGTACGCGCCGTTCAACCTCGATCCTGCCGCCGTCGTGGACTACGACAACCTTCCCGACCTCGACGTCGACGTTCTGGCGTCCGCCTGCACCAAACCGATCAAGCCGCGCAGCTACACCCGGAGCGTGCAGATCTTCCATGGCCTCTCGTTCCGCAACCGGGCGATCCGCAGCCAGAACAGGCACTACGACCACTACCAGATGCTCGGCCCTTACATGCTTCGGACCTTCGAGCGACGAGGCGTGCTGCCGACCGGGGACCCGCGCGTCGCGAAGGTCGGTTTCCCCAAGACCGACCGGCTGGTCGACGGGTCGTTGGACCGTGCATCGGTGCTGCGTGACCTCGGGCTCTCCGGGGAGCGACCCGTCGTGATGTTCGCTCCTACCGGAGCCCACGGCAACGCGATGGAGCTGCACGGCGAGGCGCTGGTGAAGTACTTCACCGAGACCCAGCAGTACGACTTGCTGGTCAAGCCGCACGACCACCCGAAAGCGGCGATCGACTGGTTCGAGCGGTTGGCGCCCATGGAGACCGAGCACACCCGGCTGTTGCGCGAGTACGACTCGGTCCCGAGCATGTTCGCCGCCGACGTGCTGATCAGTGACGCATCCTCGATCGCGAACGAGTACCTGCTTCTCGACCGTCCCTTGGTCTTCATCGACGTTCCTGAGCTGCTGCAGGTCGCCGCTGGAGAGGACGATCGGCTGGACCTGGATACCTGGGGGCGCAACGGCGGAACCGTCGTGACCGACGTTGTCGAGGCGGAGCGAGCCGTGTCGGCGGCTCTGGCAGACCCCGGCCGGCTCTCCGGCCGCCGCCAGTCCGCCGCCCGTGACCTGTTCTTCAACCCCGGTCGAGCGACGGAGGTCGCGGTGTCCTGGTTCCGGCAGCAGGTGAGGAAGTCGGCATGAGCCTGCCCAAGACGCTCCGGCAGAGCCGCTCGGCGTATCGCTTCCTGGCTCCGTACGGCCGTCCGCACCGCAGCCACCTGGTTCAGGGGGGTCTGCTCACCCTCGTACTCGTCGCCGCTCGTCTCGCCTTCCCCTGGCCGCTGCGCGGGCTGATGGAGATCGTCTTCCAGAACGGCGCTCCCGGCCGGGCCACCGGGGTCGTCGACATGGTGCCCAGCGCGGGAGACCCAGAGCTGTGGCTGATCGGCGCCTTCGTGGTCATCATCCTGGTGTGGGGGGTGAGCGAGTCGTTCCAGCGTCTGGCGTTCACCCGGTTCGCGATCGGCCTGGTCCACGACGTACGGCGCAAGGCCATCGGACGAGTGACCACCGACGAAACGGAAGCGTCGCCTGGCGAGCTGATCTCCACGATCACTGGCGACACCAGCCGGCTCAAGAGCGGGATCACCTCCATCTTGATCGGCTTCACGCGGAACGGGGTGTTCTTCCTTGGCGTGGCGGTCATCGTCACTCTGATCGATCCGCTCATCGGGCTGGTCTTTCTTGTCGGCGGTCTGGCCACCGTGGTGGCCAGCGCGGTCGGAGCGAGCATCTCTTCGCCCATCAGCCGCAAGTCGCGCAAACGTGAGGATGCCCTCACCGAGGGGCTGCACCAGCACCTCGTCGGCCAGACCCCGATGAAGAAGCCGTCCCGCAAGAAAGTGAAGCCCGACTCCCGGACCACCCGGGTCGAAGGCCTCACCACATTCGTCGTGCACGCCATCCTCGCGGTCACGACATGCGCCATCCTGGCCCTGACCATCAATGCCGGCCAGAGCGGCCAGCTCTCCCCCGGCGCGGTCTTCACGGTCCTGGCCTACATCCTGCTGATGCACAACAAGACGGTCGGCCTCGGCCGCAGCATCGTGCGCGCCGGCCGCGTCCTGCCCAGCGTGAAACGGATCGCGGCCATCGTGAAGAAGAAGCCACGCAGCCCCGTCGGCGTCGACGGCGGCGTGCCGACCGTCCAGCCTCCCCTGTTGACGCCGGCGACGACGCCAGTGGGCCGTCACCACCGATAGCCCGCCACCGGAAAGGCGGCGACGGCGGCCGCCGGGCCCGCCGAGGCTGAGCCGCGCGAATCCCATCCTTCGCCGACAGTTCGTAATTGTCGGGAATCCATTGCCTTGCGCTGATTTCGGTGGCAGGCTCCGGCGATCGCGCCCGGGGGGTCCGGTCGCCGGAACACGGGGAGTTCTCGTGCGTCGTGGTGTGCTCGTCCTGCTCTGCTTCTTGCTCGGCGTCGGGCTCTTCCCGACCGTCGCAGCCGCCGCAACCGCGGTGCCCGCGCCGACCGGGGTCACGGTCGTCGCCACCAGCAGCGGCACCGTCCGGTTGTCCTGGGACCCCGTCAAGGATGCGGTCCGGTACGACGTCTACTGGGGGAACGACCCGGCATACCTCGACGTCATTGCCACGACGACGTCGCCCTCGTGGACCAACGAGGGAGCGAGCTCGGTGCTGCCGACAGAGACGCTGTATTTCGGCGTCCGGGCCATCACGCGGAGGAGCTCGTCCGAGATCAGCCCGCTCGTGTCCGTGGTCATGCCACCGGCCATCCCCACCGGGGTGGCCGCGGAGGTCGTGCAGCCCAACGAGGTGCGCCTCACGTGGGGCTTCGCACCGGAAGGGACCACGTTCGTCGTCAGCGAGCTCATCGACGGCGCGGAGCAGCCGGCAAGGGTCCTCAGCTCTGACGAGCGCGGCGCCTTGGTCGCCACCGACGCCGACTCGTCGTACGTCTTCCGCGTTCGCACGGTGCGGGACGGCGTCGAGTCCCTCGGCTACGGCGAGGTCGCGATCACCACCCCACCGCGCTGGGAGACGCAGGTCGCGTACGACGGGAAGGTCTCCGTGCTCGACTCCGGCTTGCAGACGCTTGAGTTCGGCGTCTACCCGGGCTACTCGTCAGGAGGCGGCGAGCCGCTGGGCGACGTGCAGCTGACCTTCGACGGGCAGGACGTCGGTACGCAGGCGATCGACCCGGCGGTCGACCGGGCCCGGTTCGACGTCCAGCTGGCGCCAGGCACGCACGACTTCACCGTGCGCTACCTCGGCGACGACGGCTACCTGCCCTCCGAGTCAGCTGGCACCATCTACGCGTCCGACCCGGTGCCCGACTACCGCGTGGAGCCCTTGGCGACGGCGTCGGTCGTGGACGCCGCGGTGGGCGACGTGACGTGCGACAGCCGGGCCGATCTGGTGACGGTGGCCGACGTGACGACCGGCGACGGTTCCACCGGCCGCACCACCCAGGTCAGCATGCAGGCCGCCGGTGCCAACGGGTCGCTCGGCGACGCTCTCGGCGTGAACGTCACGACGACGTACAGCCCGACCGACGTCGCCGTGGGCGACCTCACCGGCGACAGCTGCGCCGAGGTCGTCGTCGCGGCGGGCGACGTCGTCGTCCTCACCGGCTCGGCGTCCGGCCCGCGGTCCCCCACCAAGATCAAGGGTCTGCCGTCCGCCGGCGCGGTGAGCATCGCGGACCTCACGGGCGACAACGTGGCTGATCTGCTGGTGTCCTCGGTCGACGGCCAGCTGCTGCTGCCGGGCACCGGCCGTGGCACGTTCGGCAAGGCCCGTACTCTGCTCGGCGGCCGCTTCGGCGGCACCGTCGCCGTAGCCGACCTCGACGGCAACGCGCTCGCGGACCTGGTCGAGCTGCGCGACGGCGTCCTGACCGCCTATCGCCAGACGACGGCGGGGACGTTCACCGTGGCGTGGACGCGGTCCGCGAGCGGCGGGTACGACCTCGCGGTGGCCGACGTCGACAGCGATGCCCGCAGCGATGTGCTCGTGTCCGGGGACGTCACGCAGCTGTTCTCCGGCGCCAACGGGTCGGTCACTCGGCCGCCGCTGGAGTACGGCTACAGCACGCACGTCGAGCTCGGCGACCTCGACTCGGACGGTGACGCCGACCTGGTCAAGGTGGAGGGCTACGGCATGCGTCCGCAGGCAGCCATCACCACGGCAGGCCAGCCCGCCGCTTGGCAGGAGCTCACTACCGACCCCTTCACCTACTCCTACGGCACGCGCGGGGTCGTCGTCGGGGACCTCGGCAGCGACGGCACCACCGAGATCGTGGCGCTCGACTTCGACACGACCAGCGTGCTCCGCCCGGTCACCGGCTGAAGTCGGACGGTGACCGGCACCTGCCGGCTACACATCCCGGACCGAGGTCGCCTTGGGACAGCGAACCGATCCGCCGCGCCACCACCCGGCGGCGTTGCGAGGGCGGCGGCGGCCACGAGCGCGTGAAAGCTCCCTTCGCACGTGGCGCGAGCTGCCTCAGTCGTCCATCGGCTCGAAGTTCCGGTCGAGCACCCAGCTGGCGGTCTGCTTAGCGATCTTGCTGCCGACCTCGACCGATGTCCGGTAGTGGATGCCGGCCCAGACCCGCCCGTTCCCGACGTCTTGACCCAGCTCACGCACCGTGTCGAAGTGGCGGGGCTGGAGACCGGTCAGGCTCGGCACGGTGTAGTCGATCACCGTTGGTGCCGAGGAAGCGCGCGATGGCATATCCACCGGCCGGGGTCTGGCAGCCGTGAGCGCTCGGGTACTCCGGATGGTTGGGCGTCGGGATCAGCGGCGACCACGTGGGGTCACCGACGGTCGCGTCGTTGCCGTCTGTCTGACCCGCGCGGATCGCTGTCACCGGCCGCCAGAACGCGTAGTGGTACTTGGCGTCGAAGCAGGCCATCGCTGCGTCGGCCACTGTCACCGTGGCCATGGCCATGAACCGGGTCGCGTCGGCGATGTCCAACGTGTGCTGGGCGATGACCCCGCGGAAGGCCGCGTGCATCTGCTGCACCGGCGGCTCGGCCCAGAACCTCGCGGTCTCGGTCTGCTCGGGGGTGCGGGTGGTGCTGGCGCTGGAGCCGAGCGACTTGACCTCGTTGTAGTCCCGCGCCCATCGCTTGCTGCCGAGAAGCGGCGGACCACTGGGGCGGAACTGGTCGGTGCTGTCCAGGGCGAACGGCCGCATATGCCCCAGGTAGGTGCCGAGCGGCTGGGCCGGCGGGGGCGCCGTCGGGAGCCAGACGCCGGGCACAGGCGGCTCGGGAGGGGTGTAGGGGTATGCCGTGGAGCGGTAGTCGTCGTCGGCGCGCAGCGCGATCAGGGCCGACGCCACCCGTTCGCCGAGCGCGACGCCGTGGGTCTTGGACTGGCCGTCCGGGAGGGTCGCCAGCGACGCGGTGAAGGCCGGGTCGATGATGGTGGCCTGTTGGTTCGGCAGGAAGTGCACCAGCACGCGGTGAGCCGCGGCGGCCACCGCCGCCTCGGGCGAGGCGTCGGCGGCCGCGTTGTCGGTGATGGCGAACGGCCGGTGGTCGCCGGTGACCGCCATCACGGCGTCGTACTCGGCGATCCCGACGTAGGCGAAGAGGACGACGCCTTCGGACGGGCTCTGCGCGGCCGCGGTCCAGGCCCTGCTGGCCGTGTCGTCCCAGGACGTGACGTAGGTGTCGGGGGCCCCATGGTCGTGGCCGGAGGTGTTCGCGGAGACGCCGACGCCGCTGAATGCGATGGTCACGCCGATAGTAGTCGCCGCCGCGAGGGGGACAAAGGTTCGCTTCATGGTGCACCCTCTTCCGAGGCGGGTGGCAGCCCGCGAAACGCCGGCTGTCACGGACCCCTCTCTCCAGCAGAGTGCATTGCGTACGCGTCCCGGCACACTCGCAGAACGGCGTATTGCCCCAACGACCGGCGGGGACTATCTTCCTCGGCTGGCAGAGCCCGACGCTCACCACGGTGACCAGGCGCACCGGCCGAGGAAGGCGGCAGAGCCGGGGCGATGGGCATTCTCAGGGTGCGGCAGGCGAGTGGGTGACAGGCCCGGACTCGGTGCGGCCGCTGGTGCCCGTGTCGAGATGTCGGCGGCTCAGGCCACGTCAAGAAATGCATGGACACGAGCCAGGGCCTCGGTCCGGCTCTGCACGCCGAGGCGGAGGAAGACGTTCTCGAGGTGCTTGCGCACTGTCCCGTCGGAGAGTCCGAGCGTGCGAGCGATCTGCGCGTTACCGGCGCCCTTGGCCACCTGGCGCAAGACCTCCCACTGTCGTGGCGTCAGGTTCGGCACGCCACGAAGCTCCCGGTCGCGGCGGGTGTGCAGCTCCGCGATGTGCGGGCGCGCCAGGGCGAGCATCGCCTTCTCTCGCTCGGAGAAGTCCGGGCTGTCCACACCCCGGAAGAGCAGCAGGCGTCGGTCGGTGCCTCCCAGCGGCGTCATCGGGACCAGAACCTCGTCCTTCAGCCCCATCGCGGCATACGCCGAACCCATCGGCGTGCTTGCCCAGGCGCGGGGGCTCCACATCTCCGCCTGATGAAGCAGCGTGGAGTAGTCGCCGGTGGTCAGCGGGCCGGCGCAGCCGTCCGGTTCCCAGAACTCCTGCCAGAACAGCTGTACGTACTCGTCGTTCCCGCCCACCGAGTCCTCGCGCTGTACGCCCTCGTCGGTCACGAACAGCAGCCTGAGTCGTCGTTCGGCGACGTCCATCAACTGGAAGGTGATGTCGTCGCAAGGGATCAGCTCGCGCAGGCCGGTGAGCACATCGGCATAGAAGATGTCATCGTCGGCGGCCGGCTGACACCGCTCGAACACGCCGAGCAAGGCGCGAATGTCGGTATCGGTCATGACCCAGGTACCCGTCACGGCGCTACCTCCGGTCCGTCGGGACCTCCAGGCTAAGGCGACCGTGCCGTCCGAGGCATACGCGTTAACGCGTACTTCCATCCTCCAGCGCCGAGCCGAGCTGATGACACCGGCAATCCGGAACGAGTCAAGAGAGTGCGAGCCGTGGGGCCGTCGCGACAGAGCCCAAGCGTGGGGCGATCCTGGCCGGTTCGGACGGGGTCGAGTAGTTCCCGTAGTGCAGGCGGCCCACTCGGGACCGCTTACGCCGAGGTCGACACCGGCGCACGGACGGGAACTGGGAAGAGGTGTGAGGCGGTGCTCAGAACGCGTGGTGAGGGGTCCAGGAACCGTGCACCTCGCGCAACCGCGCGACGATCTCCCCCACCGTGGCGTAGGCGCTGACCGCGTCGACGCACGGGCCGACGATGTTGGTGCCGGCCTCGGCCGCGTCGTGCACCGCGTCCAGGGCCGCCGTCACCGCTGCCTGGTCCCGCCTGGTCCGCAGCTCGGCGACGGCCTGGGCCTGGTCCCGCTCGCGGCCGGGGTCGACGGTGAAGACCTCGAGCGCCTCGGTCGGCGACACGTGCCGGTTCACCCCGACCACCACGCGATCGCCTTCCTCGACCTCGCGGGTCTGCCGGTAGGCCCCGTCGGAGAGCTCCTGGGCGAACCAGCCGGACTCGATGCAGGCAAGGGCACCGCCCCGAGCGGCGATGTCGTCCATCGAGTCGCCGATCCGCCGCTCGAGGTCGTCGGTGAGTGCCTCCACCGCGTAGGACCCCGCGAGCGGGTCGACGGTGTCGGTCAGCCCGGTCTCGAAAGCGACGACGTGCTGGGTGCGCAGCGCCAGGTTCGCGGCGGTCTCGGTCGGGACGCCGAGCGCCTCGTCGTACGCGGAGACGTGCATCGTCTGCACGCCCGCGAGCGCCCCTGCCATGGCCTCGATCGTGGTGCGCGCGACGTTGTTCATCGGCTGCTGCGCGGTCAGCGACGAGCCGGCCGTGAACGCGAAGATACGGAGCTGCTGCGACCGCGGGTCCCGCGCGCCGTAGGTGTCGCGCATCAAGGTCGCCCAGACCCGGCGCGCCGCTCGGAACTTCGCGACCTCGGGCAGGAAGTCCATCGTGATGGCGAGGAAGGTGTAGAGGGTCGGCGCCACCTCGTCCACCGTCAGCCCCCGACGGAGGCACTCGTCGAGGTAGGCCCGGGCGTTGCTGAACGTGAAGGCGATCTCCTGCACGGCGTCGGCGCCGGACTCCCGGATGTGGTAGCCCGACATCGCCAGCGGCACCCAGGTGGGCACCCGGCGCACGATGTGCTCGATGGTGTCGACCGCGAGCCGGAGCGACGCCTCGGGCGGGAAGATCTGGGTGCCGCGTGCGATGAACTCCTTGAGCACGTCGTTCTGGATGAACATCCCGAACGTCGACGGGTCCACCCCGCGTCGCTCGGCCAGCGCGATGAACATCGCCGCCCAGACGTAGCCGATCGAGTTCGCGGTGGTGCGCACCTGGGAGATCGCCTCGAGGGGGATGCCGTCCATCAGCACCTCGATGTCGGCGAGCGAGTCGATCGCCACGCCGACCCGGCCGACCTCGCCGGCCGCGCGCGGGTCGTCGGAGTCGATGCCCATCTGGGTCGGCAGGTCGAGCGCCACGGAGAACCCGGTGGCCCCCGCGTCGAGCAACGACCGGAACCGGCGGTTCGACTCGGCGGCGGTGCCGAACCCGGCGTACTGGCCCATGATCCAGGGCTTCGGGTCGGCCGAGACGCCGCGGGTGAAGGGGAACTCGCCGGGGCGCTCCGCGCCCTCAGGTGCGTAGTCCGGACGCAGTCGCTCCCTCACTCGTGCTCACCGCCGGCGGCCAGCTGGTCCCGGAGGACCTTCTTGGCGATCTTCCCGGTGGCGTTCAGCGGGAACGCCTCGACCCGGCGCAGCTCCTTGGGCTTCTTGTACGACGACAGCCGCGCCCGGCAGTGGTCCAGGACCGCGTCCTCGCTGACCTCGGCGCCCGGGCCGCACCGAGTAGAGCGCGGTCACGCGCTGCCCCCAGTCCGGGTCGGCCAGACCGATCACCGCGACCTCCGCGACACCCGGCACCTCGGCGATGACGTCCTCGACCTCGCGCGGGTAGATGTTGTAACCGCCGGAGATGATCATGTCGCCCTTGCGGTCGACGAGGTAGAGCCGGTCGCCGGCGTCCAGGCGACCGAGGTCCCCGGTGTGCAGCCAGCCGGCCCGCACGGCTTTGGACAGGTCCTCGCGGCCGGCCGCGTTCCAGTACCCGGGCATCACGTGGTCGCCACGGGTGACGACCTCACCGACCTCGCCCCGCGGCACCTCGCGGCCGTCCTCGTCGACCACCGCGAGCTCGACGCCGAGCGCCGGCCGGCCGGCCGAGGTCAGGAGCTCCGGCTCCCCAGCCAGCCCGCGCTCGTGGTCAGCCGCGTCGAGGACCGTGACCGGCGGGATCGCCTCGACCAGCCCGTAGTACTGCACCAGGTGCGGCGTGATGCGGTCGTGGGCCTGACGCATCTGCTCGGGCGGCATCGGCGCACCGGCATAGCCCAGCATCCGGAGCCCCCGCATCCTCGACCGGTCGACGTCGGGCATCGCCAGCAGTCTCGCGACCATCGTGGGCACCAGAGCCGTGTGCGTGACACCGCGGTGCTCGACGGCGTCGACGAAGCCCGCCGGGTCCCACGACGGCAGCACCAGCTGGGTCGCTCCGGCCGCCAGGAACGGCAGCACGAACAGCCCGCTGGTGTGGGTGATGGGCCCCGCGTGCGCGTAGACGTCACCCGGCTTCGGCGGCCCGCCGACCACGTCGACGGTCATGTTGACCAGGCTCGCCAGCCAGTTCCGATGCGTTCGCTGGGCGCCCTTGGGACGGCCCGTGGTGCCTGACGAGTAGTGCAGCCCGCACAGGGCATCGGGGTCGACGGCAGGCAGCGGGGTCGAGCGCGCAGCCGCCAGCGCGGTGGCGTACGACGTGCCCGGGCCGTCACCGACGACCACCACGCGCCGCTCCCCCAGCCCCGAGCGCAACACCTCGGTCGGCTCGGCGAAGCGCGCGTCGTAGATGAGCAGCTCCGCGCCCGAGTCGTCGGCGATCCGGGCCCAGTCGTCCGGGTGCAGCCGGTGGTTGAGCGCGACCCGGACCAGCCCCGCCGAGCGGACCGCGAGGTCGGTCTCGAGGTAGGTCGTGCTGTTGGACTGGAGGTCGAGCACCCGGGCGCCGTCCCGCAGGCCGAGTGCGCGCAGCGCGTGGGCGATCCGGGCCACCCGGTCGCCGAGCTCGGCGAAGGTCAGGGCGCGCTCGGGTCCGTCGACGGCGACCCGGTCGCCGAACCGATGCGCGGCGCGAGTAACGATCTGGCCGACGTCCATCTCAGGAGCTCGCCGAGGGTGCGACGTAGGTCGCGTCGAGGATCCGTACGCCGTCCGGCAGCACCGCGACCGGGTTGAGGTCGAGCTCGTACCCCGGCTCCCACGCGCCCACCAGCGACGAGACGTCGACGAGCAGCCGCACCAGTGCCTCGACGTCGAGGCCGGGCCGGCCGCGAGCTCCGCGCAGGACCGCCGCACCGCGCAGCTCGGTGAGCATGTCGCGCGCCTCCGCTTCCGCGACCGGCAGCAGCCGGAAGACCGCGTCGTCGAGGACCTCGGTGAGCACACCGCCCGAGGCCAGTGTGAGCACCGGCCCGAGCGGCGTCGCCGCCACACCGACCAGGACCTCCGCCCCGCCGCGCACGACCTCCTCGACCAGGACGCCGCCGCCGAGTGCGACCAGCCGCTCGTACGTCGGCGCGGCCTCGACCGCCGTGACGCCGACGACCACGCCACCGGCCTCGGTCTTGTGCAGCAGGCCCGGCACGACAGCCTTGACGACCGCCTGGCCGCCGACCTCGGCCACGGCATCCGCCGCGTCGAGCGGTCCGGAGACCAACCGGCCGCGCGGGACCGGCAGCCCTGCCCCGGCCAGCAACCGCTTCAGCTCGACCTCGTCGGCACCGGCGGGCGGAGCGACTCCCCCGGCGCCTTCAGCGGGTGCGGCCGCTCCTGGCCGCGTCTGCCAGAGCCCGGCCAGCGCCCGCACCGCCCGGGCAGGCGTGGGGTAAGCGGGGATGCCCGCTGCCCGCAGTGCGGCCGACGCCTTGGGGGCGAGGAAGTCCGCCCCGGTGCGAGCCACGAGAACCGGCTTGCCGGTGCGCTCCGCGACCCGCGTGAGCGAGTCGACCATGCGGTCCACGTCGTCACCGGTGAGCACGCAGAAGCAGGCGACGACGGCGTCGACGTGGTCGTCGACGGCGACGGCGTCGAGGCACCGGTCGAACAGCGTGGGGTCGCTCATGACGGTGGCGGTCACGTCGACCGGGTTCGCCGTGGACCCGAAGGCGGGAACGACCGCGGCCAGCACGGCGGCTGTCGCCGGCGCGAACGACGCGAGCTCGAGATCGTGAGCGGCGACGGCGTCGGCCGCGAGGATGCCGGAGCCGCCGCTGGTGGTCACCACGGCCACCCGTGGCCCGGCCGGTCGGCGCGGCTGCTCGAAGGCGTCGCCGAGGTCGAGCAGCTCGTCCACGTCGCGGGCCCGGGCGATGTGCAGCTGGCGCAGCACCCCGTCCACGACCTTGTCGCCGGCCGCCAGCGCTCCGGTGTGCGACGCGGCGGCCCGGGCCCCCGCCTCCGAGCTGCCGGCCTTGAGCAGCGCGACCGGCTTGCCGAGCGCGGCCAGGCGACGCAGCGCAGCACCGTCGGGCAGCGACTCGGTGTAGCCGATCAGGGCCGTGCACTCGTCCAGCCCGGCCAGCGCGGTGAGCACCTCGACGGTGTCGACATCCGCCTCGTTGCCGGTGTTGACGACCCAGCCGAGGCCGAGGCCGCGGGCCAGGGCGAGGCTGACCGCTCCGTAGCCGAGTGCGCCGCTCTGGCTGACGAAGCCGACCGTGCCGGCCTTCATCGGTACGTCGTCGGCCGAGAACAGCGGGGAGAACGACGAGACCTGCCCGGTCGCGAAGCCCACCGTGCCGATGCAGTTGGGTCCCACCACGCGGACCCCGCCCGCCCGCCCGCGGCGGACCACCTCCTCCTGCAGCGCGACGCCCTCCGCACCGGCCTCGGCGAACCCGGAAGACATCACGACGGCGACCGGCACGCCGGCCGCCGCGCAGTCGTCGATCGCGTCGGGCACGCGCGACGCGGCAACCAGGACGAGGGCGAGGTCGACCGGCCCGGACGCGTCGCGGGCCGCGGCGACCGTGACGTGGGCGGGCAGGCCGAGCACTTTGCCTGCGGTGGGGTGCACGGGGAGGATGCGGCCGCCGAAGCCGTACCGCTGGAGGTACGAGATCGGCAGGCGACCGAGGGCACCCACCCGCTCCGTCGCCCCGATGACGGCGATCGACCGGGCGGCCCAGAGCGGCGAGAGCGGGCTGACCTTGGCGCTGGTCAATGTCCGAACGCCTCCTCGAGCCACCAGCTGCCGCGGTCCCGCGTCACCTTGGCATCGATCACGAGTGGTCTGCTGCGCGGTCCCTGCACCCAGCTCTGGACGGCCGACAGGTCGGCCGGCTCGCGCACCGTCACGCCCTCACAACCGAAGCCGCGACCGATGGCCGCCAGGTCGGTGGCCGGGAAGCGCACCGTGTCCAGCGGGTGTCCGTCGGGGCCGAAGTGGTGCACCTCCGCGCCGTACGCCTCGTCGTCGTAGACCGCGACCACCATCGGGAGGCCGAGCCGCACGACGGTCTCCAGCTCGGCCACCGACATCAGCGCGCCGCCGTCCCCGAGCGCGGCCACCGGGAGCCGGTCCGGCTGCGCCAGCGCGGCGCCGATGGCGGTCGCCAGCCCGAGGCCGATCGACTGGAAGGCCTGGGTGAAGCAGAAACCGCGCTCGTCCGGCACCGACAGGAACATCGTGGGGTACCCCATGAAGTTGCCCGAGTCGACGCCGACGACTCGCTCGAGCGGCAGCACCGCGTCCAGCCCGAGGGTGAACGTGCGGGGGTCGATCCGGCCGTCCCGGCTCTCGTCGTCGAACGGGACGTCAGCCCAGCGGACCTCGCGCCCGATCCGCCCGGCGAGGCCGGGTTCCCGGTAGCCCGGCTGCTCGCGGCCGGCCAGCGCGCCGAGCACCTCCCGCGCGGTCGCTGCCGACGTCGCCGACGACACCGATGTCGACCGGCCGGGCGGCTCCGAGCGCCGCCACGTCGAGGTCGACCTGTGCGACGGTCGCGCCCGGGGCGATCAGCCTGCCGTGCCGCATCGTCCACATGTTCAGGGCGCAGCCCCAGCCGACGATGAGGTCGGCGCCGGTGATGAGCTCGGCAGCCAGGGGCGAGGCGAAACCGCCTGAGACGTCCAGCGACCACGGGTTGTCGTGGAACAGACCCTTGGCCACCGCCGACGTGGCGAGCAACGCACCCGTCGCCGCGGCGAGTGCCTCGAGCTCGGCGCGTGCGGCGAGGGCGCCGCGGCCGGCGACGAAGACCGGCCGCTGCGCGTCTGCGAGCGCGGCCGAGAGCGCGTGCACCGCATCGCCGTCCGGAGCGAGCGGCGGCGCCGTGTCGTCAGCGGGCACCGGTGACCATTCGGGGCAGTCCAGCGACTGGACCTCGAGCGGCAGGTTGAGCAGCACGGTGCGCCGCTCGGTGCGGGCGCGGCGCACCGCCCGCACCACGTCACCGACGGCGGACTCGGCCGAGGCGACCCGCTCGCTGACCGCGCCGACGGCTCGTGCCAGGCCCGGCTGGTCGACGAAGAAGTTCGAGCCGGGCTGCGACGCCTCGGCCGCGAGCACCACCATCGGGGTGCGGCTCTTCGCGGCCTCGGTCAGGCCCGTCATCGCGTTGGTCAGCCCGCACCCCTGGTGCACGGTCAGCGCGGCTACTGAACCGCTCACCCGCGAGTAGGCGTCGGCCATCGTGACCGCGCCCCCCTCGTGCCGAGCGGCCACGAACCGCGCCCCGGCCGCCACCATGGCGTTGGTCGCGTGGAAGTTGCCGCTGCCCACGACGCCGAATGCCTGGTGGACACCCTCGGCGACCAGCGTCCGGCCCACGGCCTCGGCTACCCGCACGGCGTCCTCATCGCTCGACGAGTGCGAGCACCCGGGTTGGGCTGCCGGAGCCACCGACGATCGGCAGCGGGCCCGCGAACACCACGGCACCGGTAGGAGGCAGCAGCGCGAGGTTCTGCAGCTGGGTGAGGCCGTACTTCCCGGCGCCGAGCAGGAACTGGTGGCACGGGAAGGCCGGCTCGAAGGAGTGCGCCGCGCCGGCGTCGGTTCCGACCGTCTCGACGCCCACCCCGATGACCGGCGCCTCCTCGGCAAGCCAGCGGGCACACTCGACCGAGACCCCGGGGGTGTGCGGCCCGGTGTCGTCGGCGTTGAGGAAGGCGCTCTGGTCGTGCGACCGCGCGTCCCATCCGGTGCGCAGCAGCAGCCAGCCGCCGGCCGGGAGGGCGCCGTGCTCTGCCTCCCAGGCCCTGATGTCCTCGATCTCGAGGACCCAGTCGGGGTCGGCGGCCGCCCGCGCCGAGAAATCGAGGACGGCAGCGGCCGCCACCAGCCGGGTGGTGGGCAGCTGGGACACGTCGTCCTTGTCCTGTCCGGTCACCCAGTGGATCGGGGCGTCGAGATGGGTGCCCGTGTGTTCGCCGGTGCGGATGTTGTTCCAGTACCACCCTGGGCCACGGTCGTCGTACCGGCTGATCTCCTCGAGCTGGAAGACGGCCGTCTGCCCGAACGGCTCGGGCAGCACCAGGATCGGGGTGCTGTCGGAGAGCGGGGCGGTGAGGTCGACGACCTCGATGGCACCGCTGGACAGACCGGCGAGCAGATCGCTCAGGACGGGCATGGGTTCCTCCCTGACGTTCGCGTGGCCACGGTCATTGCACACCCTGCCCCAGCGGCCGCCAGCGCCGGTGCCGGGTGCCCAGCCGGCCTTCGCGCAACAGCTGCAGCCGCGGTCGCGGGCCGTCCGTGCGCCCCGTCACCGGAGGTCGGCTGCCGGCCTTGAACGGGTCAGGCCACTCCGCCGCGGCACCGGAGTAGCCGAGCTCGGCAGCGGCGTGCAGGGTCCAGTACGGGTCGTAGAGGTGTGCGCGCCCGACCGCGCACAGGTCGGCACGGCCGGCCAGGATGATGGAGTTCACGTCGTCGTACGACGAGATGACGCCGACCGCGATGGTCGGGATGCCCACCTGGTTGCGGATCCGGTCGGCGTAGGGCGTCTGGTAGCTGCGTCCGAACGCGGGCCGCTCGGCCGGCGTCACCTGGCCGGTGGAGACGTCGATGGCGTCGGCGCCGTGCTCGCGGAACGCTCGGGCGATCTCCACGGCGTCCGCCGCGTCGATCCCGCCCTCGACCCAGTCCGTCGCGGAGATGCGCACCGTCATCGGCCTGTCCTCGGGCCACGTCGAGCGCAGCGCGTCGAAGACCTCGAGCGGGTAACGCAGCCGGTTGTCCAGGGAGCCGCCGTAGCCGTCAGTCCGCCGGTTGGTCACCGGCGAGATGAAGCTGGACAGCAGGTAGCCGTGCGCGCAGTGCAGCTCGAGCAGGTCGAACCCGGCCCGGAGGCCCATCTCGGCGGACTGCACGAACTGCTCGCGGATCTCGCCCAGCTCGGCGACCGTGAGCTCTCTCGGCACCTGGTTGACGCCCGGGCGGTAGGGCAGCGGCGACGGCGCCACGACCGGCCAGTTGCCCGCGGCCAGCGGCTCGTCGATGCCTTCCCACATCAGCCTGGTGGAGCCCTTGCGGCCGGAGTGACCCAGCTGCAGACCGATCTTCGCGGCGCTGAAGTCGTGCACGAAGTCGACGATGCGCCGGTACGCCGTCTCGTGCCCGGGCTCGTAGAGGCCCGTGCAGCCGGGTGAGATCCGGCCCGGCGCCGAGACGCAGACCATCTCGGTCATCACGAGGCCGGCCCCACCGAGGGCTTTCCCGCCGAGGTGGGTGAGGTGGAAGTCGTTCGGCATGCCGTCGACGGCGACGTACATGTCCATGGGCGACACCACGATCCGGTTCTTCAGCTCGAGGCCGCGCAGCCGCAGCGGCTGGAGCATCGGTGGCCGGACGTCGGTGGGGTCGGCGGTCATGCCGCGCTCAGCCTCATGGGTGGCGAACCACTGGTCGACGCGGGCGACGAACTCGGGGTCGCGCAGGCGCAGGTTGTCGTAGGTCACTCGCCGGCTGCGGGTCATGATGTTGAACGCGAACTGCTCCGGGTCCTGGTGAACGTACTGCCCAAGGCACTCGAACCACTCCAGGCTTGCCTGCGCCGCCCGCTGGGTGGAGAGGACGACCGGGCGGCGCTCCTCTTCGTAGGCCGAGAGGGCACTGTCGACGTCGGGCTGCTCGTGCAGGCAGGCGGCCAGCGCGAGCGCGTCCTCCATCGCGAGCTTCGTCCCGGAGCCGATGGAGAAGTGGGCCGTGTGCGCCGCGTCTCCCAGCAGGACCACGTTGCCGTGCCGCCAGGTCTCGTTGCGGATCGTGGTGAAGCTGACCCAGCGCGAGTTGTTGGCATGCACCTCGTGTCCGTCAAGGATGTCCGCGAACAGCGTCCTGACCTGCTCGATCGAGGCCTCGTCGCTCTGGCCGGGCAGCAGGTCGAGGGCCGTGCTCCCGCCGAAACCGGCCCGCCGCCAGACGTCGTCGTGCATCTCCACGATGAAGGTCGAGCCGGTGGCGTCGTAGGGGTAGCCGTGGATCTGCATCACGCCGTACGGCGTCTCGCGCACGAAGAACTTGAACGCGTCGAACACGAGGTCGGTGCCGAGCCACATGTACTTGCAGGCCCGGACCTCGAGGTCGGGCCGGAACGTGTCGGCGTACTTGGCCCGGGTGGCCGAGTTGAGCCCGTCGCTGGCCAGCACCAGGTCGTGCGTGCGCGCCAGCTCGTCGGCGGGCGGCGCCTCGGTGCGGAACCGCATCGTGACGCCGAGCTCGCGGCAGCGGGCCTGCAGGATCTCGAGCAGCCGTCGTCTGCTCATCGCCGCAAAACCGTGCCCGCCGCTGGTGACGACCGTCCCCTTGACGTGCACGTCGATGTCGTCCCAGCGGGCGAACTCGCGCTCCATCTGCCGGTAGACGGCGACGTCGGCATGCTCGATGCCGCCTAGTGTCTCGTCGGAGAACACCACGCCGAAGCCGAACGTGTCGTCCGGGGCGTTGCGCTCCCAGACGGTGATCTCGTTGGTCGGGTCGAGCTGCATGGCGAGGGCGGCGAAGTAGAGACCGCCAGGGCCGCCGCCGATGACCGCGATGCGCACTGTCGCCTCCCATTGTCCGGGGCCTGGCCTGAGGCTATGTTGCATGCGAAACGACCGTCAACACGACGATAGGACAGGCCGGTGGCCGGACGAGCGGCGAGGTTCAGCGGGCTGACGGCCGTGGTGACCGGCGGCTCGGGTGGGCTGGGCCGCGCGGTCTGCGCAGGGTTCACGCATCGAGGAGGCCGCCGTCGCCGTCGTCGACGTGGACGCCGAGGCGGTGCACGCGACCGTCGAGGGCCTACGCCGTGCGGGCGGCCGGGCCGAGGGCTACCTGGTCGACGTGCGCGATCGCGCCGAGGTCGAGGCGCTGATGGCCACCGTCTGCACCGACCTGGGTGCGCCGCACGTGCTGGTCAACCTGGCCGGCGGCTCGCTCGGGACCCCGCGCGACCTCCCCGAGATCGAGGCCGAGCACCTCGACCTCGTGCTCGACGTCAACGTCAAGGGCACCTTCTACTGCTGCCAGGCGGCGGTGCCACACATGGTGGCGGCCGGGGGCGGTGCGATCGTCAACACCTCCTCGATCGGCGGCCGGCAGCCCTCCCCGGTGACCGGCGTGCCCTACGCCGCCGCGAAGGCCGCGATCGTCGGGCTGACGAAACGGCTGGCGCGCGAGGTCGGGCCGCAGGGCGTGCGAGTCAACGCCATCGCGCCGGGGCTGTTCCTCACCGATCGACTTCAGGGGATGTTCGACGAGATGGCCGACGCGGAGCGCCAGGAGGTGCTCGACGCGATCCCGCTGCACCGGATGCCGGAGCTGCGAGAGGCGGTCGACCCGGTGCTCTTCCTCGCGAGCCACGAGTCGTCGTACATCACGGGCGCCGTGCTCGATGTCAACGGCGGCCGCTTCATGGCGCTCTGACGAGCGCGAAGCCGGCCGGCTCAGCTGCTCTGCTCACGCAAGCGGTAGCGCTGCAGCTTGCCCGTGTTGGTGCGCGGCAGGGCGTCGACGAAGGTGATGCGCCGGGGGTACTTGTACGGCGCGATCTCCAGCTTGACGAAGTCCTGCAGCGCCTTGACCGTCGCGTCCGAGCGCGGGACACCCTCGCGGAGCACGACGAAGGCGTTGACGAGCATCCCGCGGTCGGGGTCCGGGGCGCCGACCACGCCGCACTCGAGAACGTCGACGTGGCGCAGCAGCGCCACTTCGACCTCCGGCCCCGCGATGTTGTAGCCGGAGGAGATGATCATGTCGTCGCTGCGGGCCTGGAACCAGAAGTAGCCGTCGCTGTCGCGGACGTAGGAGTCGCCGGTGATGTTCCAGCCGTGCTGCACGTAGGCACGCTGCCGATCGTCCGCGAGGTACCGGCAGCCGACCGGCCCCTTCACGGCCAGCCGGCCGATCTGACCGTCCGGCACCGGCTGCCCGTCGGGCCCCAGGACGGCGGCGGTGAAGCCGGGCACCGGTCTCCCGGTGGCCCCGGGCCGGATGTCGTCGTCGGAGGCCGAGATGAAGATGTGCAGCATCTCGGTGGCGCCGATGCCGTCGATGATGCGGACGCCGGTGGCTTCGCGGAACAGCTCCCACGTCGGCTTCGGCAGCGTCTCGCCGGCCGACACGCACCGCCGCAGCGAGGACACGTCGCGCTCGGGGAGGGTCGGCAGGATCGCCCGGTAGGCGGTCGGCGCGGTGAACAGCACGGTGACCCGGTGCCGCGCGACGTGCGTGAACAGCTCGTCGGGCGTGGCCTTCTCGACGAGCAGCGTGCTGGCGCCGGCGCGCAGCGGGAAGACGAGCAGGCCGCCGAGGCCGAAGGTGAAGGCCAGCGGCGGCGTGCCGGTGAAGAGGTCGTCGGGGGTCGGCCTCAGGACGTACCTGCTGAACGTGTCGGCGATCGCGAGGACGTCCCGGTGGAAGTGCATGGTCGCCTTGGGCCGGCCGGTGGTGCCCGAGGTGAAGGCGAGGAGGGCGACGTCGTCGGCGGCCGTCATGACGTCGGCGAAGGTGCCGTCCTTCGCTGCCGCCAGGTCGTCGAGGTCCGTGCCGCCGCCGTAGCTGACGGTCCGCAGGCTGTCCAGGCCGGCCTTCATCAGATCGTCCACGAAGCGGTGGTCGCACAGCGCCAGGTTGATCTCTGCGGCCTCCGCGATGGTGCGCAGCTCACCTGCTCGCAGCAGCGACATCGTGGGCACCACCACCCCACCGGCCTTGAGGACGGCGAACCAGCAGGCCACCAGCAACGGGTTGTTCGGTCCCCGCAGCAGCACCCGGCCGCCGGGCACCAGCCCCAGGTCCTCGACCAGCACCCGGGCGATCTGGTTCGCCCGGCGGAGCAGCTCGCCGTAGGTCCAGGTCTCGGTCGGCGACAGGACGCAGGGCCGGTCCGCGCCGTGCTCGGCGATCACGTCGTCGAGCAAGGCGGTCGCGCAGTTGAGCCGGTCGGGGTAGTGCAGCTCCGGAAGGTCGAAGCGCAGCTCGGGCCACTGGTCGAACGGCGGCAGGTTGTCGCGCGCGAAGGTGTCGACGTGCGCCGACGGCGAGAGCTCCATGCTCGTCAGTATTCCCTCGCCGTGACGGCAGTCAAGGGAACGCTACCTCGATGATGCGGGGCGCCGAGGCTATCGTGTCGCCGTGACGACGCACACCGGGGCGCATGACCTGCGGCCCGAGCAGCCGCGCTCGCTCATCGTGACCATCTACGGGCTCTACGCGCGCGAGGCCGGCGGGTGGATCTCGGTGGCCGCGCTCATCCGGCTGATGTCCGAGCTCGGCATCGACGAGCCAGCCGTCCGCTCCTCGATCTCCCGGCTCAAGCGGCGCGGGATCCTGGTGTCCGAGCGCGTCGGCACCGCCGCCGGCTACGGGCTATCGGCGCGGGCTCGCGAGATCGTCAGCGAGGGCGACCATCGGATCTTCCGGCGGCCGGCCGCGCGGCTCGAGGACGGCTGGCTGCTGGCGGTGTTCTCGGTGCCGGAGAGCGAGCGGCAGAAGCGCCACATGCTGCGCTCCCGGCTGGCCGCGCTGGGCTTCGGGACCGCGGCTGCGGGCGTCTGGGTCGCGCCGTACCACCTCTACGACGACACCCACCGCACGCTGGCCCGGCTCGGCCTCACCGAGTACGTGGACCTGTTCCGGTCCGACTACCTGGCCTTCGGCGACGTCGAGCACGCGGTCACGACGTGGTGGGACCTGGACGCCTTGCGCGACCTCTACGACGAGTTCCTGCAGGCGTGCGCGCCGCAGCTCGCCCGCTGGCGGCGCCGCCGCACCATCGACGACGCCCAGTCCTTCGCCGACTATGTCCGGGCGCTGACCCGGTGGCGGCGCCTGCCCTACCTCGACCCCGGACTGCCGGCGGAGCTGCTGCCGCGTTCGTGGCACGGTCGGCAGGCGGCGGACCTCTTCTTCGCGCTCCAGGAGCTGCTTGCCGGCCCGGCGGCGCGGCACGTGCACGAGGTGACCGGCCAGGTCGGCCGGTCGGCCCAGCTGGTGCGCCGCCGCGGCTGACACGCACCCGACCCGGTCAGTCCGGCAGGACGGCGATGCCCTCGAGCTCGACGAGTGCCGGCAGGTCCCAGAGCCGGACGATCCCGATCAGGGCCATCGCCGGGTAGTCGCGGCCGGCCAGTCGGTGCCAGACGGCGCCGATCTCGCGGGCATGGGCCCGGTAGTCCTCGGGATCGACGGCGAAGATCGTGACCTTGGCCAGGTGCTCGGGTCGCCCGCCGGCCGCCTGCAGGGCGGCGAGCAGGTTGGTCAGCGCCTGCTCGAACTGCGCGACGACGCCGCCCTCGACGACCCGGTTGTCCCGGTCCAACGCGGTCTGGCCGGCGAGGAACACCAGAGACCCGCCGCGGGCCGTGACGGCGTGGCTGAACCCGCTCGGCGGCGGGAGCTCGGGCGGGTTCACCCGCTCGAGAGTCATGACTGCACCGCCCCGCCGTCGACGTTGACGCCTTGACCGGTGAGACCGCCGTTCGCCAGGCAGAAGAGCACCGCCTGGCTCACCTCGTCGCCGGTGCGTGGCGGGGTCGACACGCAGCGGACCTTGTCACACGCCCGTTTCGACGGTCAAGATAGCGACATATGGACGCCTACATCCTCGACGCCGTCCGCACCCCGTTCGGGCGCTACCGGGGCGGCCTGTCCGCCGTCCGCACCGACGACCTGGCGGCGCTCCCCCTGCGCGAGCTGGTCCGCCGCAACCCGGCGCTGGACCCGGCGGAGATCGACGACGTGGTCTACGGGAACACGAACGGTGCCGGCGAGGAGAACCGCAACGTGGGCCGGATGGCGGCCCTGCTTGCCGACCTTCCGGTGACGGTTCCGGGGAGCACGGTCAACCGGCTGTGCGCTTCCGGTGGGGAGGCCGTCGTGCAGGCTGCGCGGGCGCTCGCGGTCGGCGACGCCCGCTACGTGGTCGCGGGCGGCGTCGAGAGCATGAGCCGGGCGCCGTACGTCGTACCGAAACCGGACGAGGCGCTGCCCAAGTCGATGGAGATGCACCAGACGACGGTGGGCTGGCGGATGGTCAACCCGCGCTTCCCACGCCACTGGACAGACTCCCTGGGTGCCTGTGCCGAGCGGGTGGCGGCCGAGCTCGGCATCGGGCGCGACGAGCAGGACGCCTGGGCCCTGCGCAGCCACCAGCTCGCCGACGAGGCGTGGGACAAGGGCCTGCACGACGACTACGTGACGACCGTCGAGGGCGTGGCCCGGGACGAGTCGGTGCGGCCGGACACGACGGCCCAGCGGCTCGCCGCGCTGCCGTCCGCCTTCAGCACGGGCGGCACCGTGACGGCCGGCAACTCCTCGCCGCTGAACGACGGCGCGATCGCGCTGCTGATGGGGACGTCGTCGTCGGCCGCCGAGCTCGGCATCTCGCCGCTCGGCCAGCTCTTGGGCAGTGCCACCGTGGCGGTCGAGCCCGACCGGTTCTCCCTCGCCCCGGTGCCGGCGGTCACCAAGGTCCTCGACCGGCTCGGGATCACCACGGCCGACGTCGACCTCTGGGAGATCAACGAGGCGTTCGCGGCCATGGTGCTCAGCACGCTGCGGGGACTGCCCGAGATCGACCGGGAGAAGGTCAACCCGCACGGCGGGTCGATCGCGATCGGCCACCCGCTGGGGGCGTCCGCCCCGCGGGTCGTGGTCGACCTCTGCCGCGAGCTGCGCCGCCGCGGAGGCGGCATCGGCGTCGCCGCGGCGTGCATCGGCGTCGGCCAGGGCGCCGCGATCGTCTGCAAGGTGGAGGGGTAGGGCATGCGCCCGGAGGACTTCACCGACATCCTGTACGACGTGCGGGACGACGTCGCCGTCCTCACCATCAACCGGCCCGAGCGCTACAACGCCTTCCGCGGCCGCACGGTCGACGAGCTCATCACGGCGTTCAAGCTGGCCTGGTCGTCGACGGACGTCGCCGCCGTGGTGCTCACCGGCGCCGGCGACAAGGCGTTCTGCGCGGGCGGCGACGTGAAGGAGCGCGCCGAGACCGGTGGCTACGGCGAGACCGAGTGGGGCACCTTCGAGATCGAGCGGTTGCACCGCATCATCCGAGACATCCCGAAGCCCGTCATCGCCGCCGTGAACGGCGTCGCCGTCGGCGGCGGCCACGTGCTGCACGTGCTCTGCGACCTCACCGTGGCCGCCAGCCACGCCCGGTTCGGTCAGAGCGGCCCGAGGGTCGGGTCGTTCGACGCCGGCTTCGGCACCGCCTACCTGGCCCGGGTGGTCGGCGAGAAGCGCGCACGGCAGATCTGGTTCCTGCTCGACCTCTACGACGCCGAGACCGCCGAGCGGTGGGGTCTGGTCAACGAGGTCGTCCCGGCCGACCAGCTGCTGCCGACAGCATTGTCCTGGGGACAGCGGATCGGGTCCTTCTCGCCCACCGCGCTGCGCTTCCTCAAGCACTCGTTCAACGCCGACACCGACCACATCGGTGGCCTGTCCCACCTGGCCTTCGACGGGCTCGAGCTCTTCGCCGCCGGCGACGAGGGCATGGAGGGGGCCCGGGCCTTCTCCGAGAAGCGGGACCCTGACTTCCGACGCTTCCGCTGACGACGACGGTCAGAGGTCGACCTGCGGCAGCCGTGTGAGCGGCTCGGACAACCGCACGTCGGTGAGCTCGTCGTCGACCATCCGACCGCCGAGGAACGCGTCGTAAGCCGCCATGTCGAAGTGACCGTGCCCGCACAGCGCGGTGAGGATCACCTTCTCCTCCCCGGTCTCCTTGCAGGCCAGCGCCTCGCGGATGCACGCCGCCAGCGCGTGCGTCGGCTCCGGCGCCGGCACGATGCCCTCGGTGCGCGCGAACGTGATGGCCGCCTCGAAGCACTCGAGCTGCGGGATCGCGATGGCCTCCATCAGGCCGAGCTCGTAGACGTGCGAGATCAGCGGGCTCATGCCGTGGTAGCGCAGGCCGCCGGCGTGGATGGGGTCCGGGATGAAGTCGTGCCCGAGCGTGTGCATCTTCAGCAGCGGGGTGATGCCGGCCGTGTCGCCGAAGTCGTAGGCGTAGGTTCCGCGGGTCAGCGACGGGCACGCGGAGGGCTCGACGGCGCGGATCGTCGGTGCCATCCTCCCGGCCAGCTTCTCGCGCAGGAACGGGAACGACAGCCCCGCGAAGTTCGAGCCGCCGCCGGTGCAGCCGACGATCAGGTCCGGGGTGTCGCCCACCTTGGCGAACTGCAGCAGCGCCTCCTCGCCGATGATCGTCTGGTGCAGCAGCACGTGGTTGAGCACGCTGCCCAGCGCGTAGTGCGTCGACTCGTCCGAGGCCGCGGCCTCGACGGCCTCGCTGATCGCGATGCCGAGACTGCCGGGATGGTCCGGCTCGTCGGCGAGGATCTTGCGCCCCGACTCGGTGAGGTCGGACGGGCTAGCGGTGCACCGTCGCGCCGAAGGTCTCCATCACCGAACGGCGGTAGGGCTTGCCGTCGTAGGACGCGCCGACCTGCCATACCTCGCACTCGAGTCCGTAGACCCGCGCAGGCGAACGCCAGGGCGGTGCCCCACTGGCCCGCGCCGGTCTCGGTCGTGAGCTTGCGTGACGCCGCTGCTTGGCGTTGTAGAACGCCTGCGGAACCGCGGTGTTCGGCTTGTGCGAGCCGGCCGGCGAGACCCCCTCGTACTTGTAGTAGATCCGCGCCGGGGTGCCGAGCGCCTGCTCGAGGCGGTGCGCGCGGTAGAGCGGCGAGGGCCGCCACAGCCGGTAGACGTCGAGGACCTCGTCGGGGATGTCGACGTATCGGTCCTGCGTGACCTCCTGCATGATCAGGTCCATCGGGAACAGCGGCGCGAGGTCGTCGGGGCCGACCGGCTGCAGGGTGCCGGGGTGCAGCGGAGGGGGCGGCGGCGAGGGCAGGTCGGGGATGACGTTGTACCAACGGGTCGGCATCTCCGACTCGTCCAGAAGGATCTTGTGCTGGTGTGCCACCGCTCCTCCTCACGCGGCCACGGCGACGGTCACCACGGCGCCGCCGACGCTAGCCGCCCGCGTGCCGGCGCGGGAAGGGCTGGCCGTGCTCGACCGCAAATGTCTTCACGAGTTGACCAGGCCCGGCACCGACTAGCGCTAGACCAGGACCTCCGGCACCTCCCGATACCCGCTGCTCCACCACACCCCGCTGCACCTCCATGCCCCGCCCCTTCCGTGGTCGTGAGACCACAGAAGGACCGCTGGAACCAGAGATCGACAGCAGGCTGGGTGTCACCCACCTACCGGAACTGGTGTCGCCCAGGAGGCGGAACCGATGTGTCCACCATTAACCGGGACTGCACACCATCCGCTGACGTGGTCTGCGCACATTCTGCGCACATGAACGACAGAGGCCCGGTCCGGTTTGTCCGGGCCGAGCCTCTGACCTGCGGTTCTTTGGTAGCGGGGGCAGGATTTGAACCTGCGACCTCTGGGTTATGAGCCGCGGTCGTGGCACATTTCGGGACCCACCGCTACGCTGCTGCGAGGCACATAACCGCAGGTCAGAGCCATGTTTTGGGTCCGTTGAGGTTCATTTCGATTCGCCGCCGTACGGGCGTGTCTGCTAACGAGGTGCTAACATGATCTTGGTCCGATTGACCGGACGGCTGCCGTGAGTTGGGTTATCCGGCGGGTTCGTCAGGACGGGTCCGTCGGCTACACGGCCACCTACCGCGACCCCTCGGGGCGAGGGCGCTCGGCCGGGACGTTCAAGACTCGGCGGGAAGCGGAGCGAGCAGGCCGGCGAGCGGAGACCAAGGTCGAGGACGGCTCCTGGCTAGACCGCAACGCAGGGCGAATCACGTTCCACGACTACGTCGAGCAGGTGTGGTGGCCGAGCCGACACCTGGAGGTCAGCACCCGGGCCGGCTACCGAGCCAACCTCGACAGACACTTCCTGCCCTACTTCGGGACCATGCCGATGGCCGAGATCATGCCGTCGACCGTTCAGGGATGGGTGACGGCTGCCGTCGCCGGCGGCTTGTCGGCCCGCAGCGTGGTGAAGTACCACGTGATGCTGCACGGAGTCTTCAAACGGGCCGTGCGCGACCGAGTGATCGGCTACAACCCCTGCGCCGACACGGAGCTGCCGAAGGTGGTGCCGGCGAAGATCCGCATCCTCACGCCTGACGAGTTCGATCGCCTGTTGGCCGAGATCCCGACGAAGTACCGGGTGTTAGTCCTCACGGCGATCGAGACGGGGCTGCGGTGGGGTGAGTTGATCGCTCTGCGGCCCCGCCACGTCGACTTCCTTCGCCGATGCCTGACGGTCGAGGAGACGATCGTCGAGGTGTCGAAGCGGCACTCCCCCACCGGTGAGCGCATGATCGTCAAGCCCTACCCCAAGGACGACGAGGCTCGCACCATCCGTATCAGTCCTGCTCTCGTCGAGGCCCTCGCCGCCCGCATCGAGGCAATCGGCCTCGGCCGGGACGACCTGCTCTTCCCGTCAGTCGAGAAGCCAGACGGCTCACCCATCTCGCGCAACACGTTCCGGACCAGGGTGTGGCTTCCTGCCCTCGGGCGAGCAGCACTTGGATTCCACGTGCGGATGCACGACCTTCGGCATGCCCACGCGTCCTGGTTGCTCGCCGGCGGAGCCGACCTCAAGACGGTCATGGATCGGATGGGGCACAGTCAGATCCAAACGACGCAGAAGTACCTGCATTCGCTGCCCGACGCTGACGACTCCGCCCTGGCAGCCTTCCAGCGGACGCGACAGCGCCACATCGGCCAGTAACCGACCAGTCCAGGTCTCAGGACTGGTCGCGCATCGCCGCGAACACTGGGCTCAAGTCCACGCTCGTAGACGGGCTGGATCGGCCCGCGACGCATTCCACCTCGCCTCCCCCGCCCGGCCAAAGCTGGATCGCGTCGGCGAAGCCGCCCAAAGACGCGCGCAAACTGCTTGATGGTCTCTGCAGCGTGTGGGTGGAGACCCCCACCTTGGCCGTTCGTTGATCCAGATCAACGAGCGACTGATATGTAGGGATGGTTGTCAAGGGGCAGGGCGGAGCGGCGCCCTGGATGAGCACCCGGGCGCCACTCCTTCGTGGCCGGTCCAGGGACGGATGTGTCGGCGTGCGGGTCGGTTCGCGACGCGCGGTCAGACTGATATGCGCGGGTTGGTTACCGCAGGACGGGCTGTTCGGCTGGAGCGTTTCGCTGGTCTAAGGTCGAGCGTGGGTCGGCTCGGTGCCGGGCCGTTGCTGTTCATAGCCGTTTCGCAGGTTCGCTCCCGCGCTGCCGCCTCCATCGTCCTTGGTCCCGCCGGGGTGGTCGGATCACCTCTCTGCTGTCGGCGTCGGCGGATCCCGCCGGAGTGGGTGAGGCAGCGCCGTTGCTCGATCAGCGGCGAATCTCTGCCCGCGCGCCCGAGGTGTCAACGTGGAGCACGCGCAGCGCAGCGAGCATGAACGACGTTGACACCGAGCAGCGCCGGCAGACCACGGCCGGCGAGGGACTTGGCCCGCCGGTGCCGGGGTCGAGGCCAGTCGGGCATGACGGCCAGGGACCAGCACCAGCCGGCCAGCTCGCGGGCGATGGCGACGTTGGCGATGACGGGCCGCTTCTTGCGGCGCAGGTGAAGTTGACCCAGCGGTGGTGCAGGCGGTGGTTGCCGGCGTGGCCGCGGGCCCGGGCCGCCGGCGGGGCGAGCTCCCACCGGGCCCGCATGACCGCGCTGGGCCGGTAGGCGGCGCGGTGGTGCCAGGCGGCCTCGACCAGCAGCCGGCGGGCGTGGGTGTTGCCGGTCTTGGTGATCGAGCCTTGCGATCGCGTGCCCCGGAGGAGTGACTCGGTGGGGACCAGGCCGAGGTAGGCGCCGATGGTGGCGCCGGTGAACCGGTGCCAGTCGCCGATCTCGACCGCCAGCCCGAACGCGGTCAGCGTGGACACGCCGCGCAGGCAGCCAGCCGCCGCACGATCGCGGTGTACTCGCTGTCGGCGGCCATCGCGGTGATCGCCTTGTCGAGCCGGTCGCGGCGGTCCAGGCGGCGCAGCATGGCCTCGAAGTCGGCGTCGAAGGCCAGCTGGTCGCCGCGGCTGGCGAACTGCTGCCGGCGCAGCCAGGTCTCGTGCGCGCCGGTCCAGGCGTTCCCGCCGGAGTAGACGATGCCGTGGCGCAGCAGCAGCTTGGACAGCCGGTGCCGGGCCCGCATCAGATCCCCGCGGCACGTCCTCACGGGCCCGGACCAGATCCCGGGCGGCCTCCTGCTCCACGCTGGGCACCGGAACCGAGACGATCTCGTCCATCCGCAGCAACCGGGCCAGATGCATCGCGTCCCGGGCGTCGGTCTTGACCCGATCCCCGGCCGGGCGCTGCAGCTTCGACGGCGCCGCGACCACGCACCGCATCCCCGCCGCGGTCAGCGCCCGGCCAGCCCGAACCCGGTCGGTCCCGCCTCGTAGGCCACCGCCACCGGCCCGGCAGCTCCGCCAGCCAGACCAGAACCGACCTCCGCGGGACGGGCGTCAACCGCGCCCGCAACACCTCGCCAGTCACCGTGTCGATCGCCGCAGCCACGATCGACCGCGCGTGCACGTCCAGACCAACACTCGTACGCTCAATAAACACCGGGGCCTCCCGCAAATGTGGTTGCCGAGCAGGCCATCGCTCGGCAATCCACGAATTTGCGAGCGAGGCCCCGGCCCGCAACGAACACCGAGCCACCTCATACCGTCTAACACATAGGTGGCGGTTGCTCCCCCAACTGCCCGCGGATCTCTCACCGACCATGATTTGATTCGCGTCAGACCTCCGTCCGCGGGGGCAGCGACTTCCCGCCTCCCCACGGCCTGAGACGCCTAACTCAGTCAGCCAGAGCCGCGCGACCGACGACGTGCGGCGTGGTGACCGCCTGATTGTCGGTCTGCCGGTCCGTCGGCGGGGCTTGCTGTTCTTGCGCGTGCAAATTGGCGGCCCTTGCCGAACGCAGCGCTGAGCGACCTTGGTGGCGTCGCAACCCGGTTGCGATCGGTGCCAGTCAGCCAGTGAGCTCGGTGATCCTGGCTTCGGCGATCTGGATCGGTGGGATGAACTCCTTTCGCCTGTAGCAGTCCAGGGCGTCCCGTGCGGCTGGGAGTGCGCCCTCTGTGTCGCCGAGCTGTTCTCGCGCGAGGGAGCGGTTCAGGAACAGGTCGCCGTGGAGCAGGAGGAACTCGGTGCTGGCGACGATGCGCAGTCCTGCCGCGAATCGTCGTTCGGACCCTTGGGAGTCTCCGCGGTGCGCCAATAGCAGCCCTTCGGTGGTCGCGTAGAGGACCTCGTTGGCGGCGTCGTCGTGCGTGCTGATCGTTCTGCTGCGGCCGAGGGCGGACTCGGCTTCACCGTCGCGCCCGAGCTGGGCCAGGACCAGCGCAAGCGTCGCCAGCGTCGTCGACCTGTTCCCGATCTCGCCGAGACGTTCGCCGATGTCCTGGGCGAACGTCAAGGTCTCGACTGCTCCGGTGAGATCGCCGGCCCACCGCTGGTACAGGGACAGCGTCTCCGCCAACCAGGGCGCCGCCGTTCGCTCATCGCCCCTGTCCAGCGCGAGTTGGCACTGCTCCCGGCGGGCGTCGATCGCCTCTGCGAGCTGACCGCGGTAGGCCAGCAAGGAGGGCCGGTGCTTCGCGAGAGCCTGGCTCCACCCCCGGATCGCTCCCGAACGCGGCCGTGACTTCGTCGAGCGCTTGCTGCATCTCGGTGAGCGAGCCGTCGCCGTAATAGAAGGGGGCGATCACCTTGCCGAGGAGCTCATCCCGGTACCTGCCGGCGTGGTGGACCCGGTGGGCGTGCCGCAGCCCTTGCATCGCGTCGGCAGACGCGGCCCGCACCTGGCCGAGCCTGCTGTGCGCGAGGGCGCGGAGTGCGAACGCATGCGTAAGGCCGACGTCGTCGTGGACGGCGGTGAGGCTGTTGATGGCCCGCTCGACGAGGGCGAAGACGTCATCGACCCGGTAGGAAGGATCGAAATAGGCCCTCACCGAACACTTCTGCAGCGTGGCCCTCCACTGCATGGCCCCATCTCCGAGGGTGGCACCGACGCGCTCAGCCTCCTCGGCCAAGCGGATCGCTTCAGCGTGGTGACCGGCTCGGTGTGCCACGTTGGAGCGGGTCAGAGTGATCTCGGTTCGCAACCGAGAGCCAGCCGGGGCCAGCGGTTCGGCGCGTCGGGCCAGCGCCCCCGCGGCGGATATGTCTCCCAGCGCCATGGCCCGGTCCGCCCCTGCGAGCAGCAGTCCGGCCGCCTCTTCGGCCAAGGCGAGGTCGGGGCGCCCAAGCTCAGCCTGGTAGCTCGCGGCCTGTTCGAGGTGGAAGGCCACCACCTCTGAGCTGAATGCGGCGCCTGGATCCTGCTGCAGCCACCGGGCCAGCGCCAGGTGTAACCCCGCCCGGCGGGTCTTCGGCAGCATCCGGTAGGCCGTGTCGCGGGTCAGCAGGTGGGTGAACGTGTACGCGTCGTGACCTGGCAGGTCGGTGGCGGTAGCGGCGATCAAATCCGCCCGGACCAAAGCCTGGATTGACTCGACATGCCCGGCGCGCCGTTCAACAGGACGGCCACGGCATCGGGGTAGAAGGTCTTGCCGACCACCGACGCCGCGTCGATCACGGTCCTTACCTGAGTGGGCAGCTGGTCCAGTCGGGCCGCGAGCAGCGCCTGAACGGTGGCCGGAACAGTGCTGTCCGTCAGATCTGCTGTCGCCGTCCACCCCCCGGCGGGATGGGAACAAGCCGACCCAGGTCGACGAGCATCGCCAGCATCTCCTCCACGAACAGCGGTATCCCGTCGGCCGCGTCGGTGATCCGTTCCAACAGCTGATTACCGGCGTGCTCGCCGAGCAGCCCCGCGGTGAGCTCCGCGCAGTCCGTCCGTGACAACGGCGACAGCACAGTGGTGAACGACTGCCGCCCCGCCCCCCAGCCGGGACGGATGTCCAGAAACTCCGGACGGGCCATGCACACCAGCAGGATCGGCGCCGCCCGCGACATGTCGGTCAGGTGGACCAACAGGTCGAGCAGGGCCGGTTCGGCCCACTGCACGTCATCGACCACCAGAATCACCGGACGCGCCGCCGCAACGGTTTCGACCAGCCGGCGGAACGCCCAGGCGATCTCCTGGCCGCTCGCCGCCTCCGCCCGACCCACATCGTGTCCAACCCGGTGCGGATCAGGTCAGCGTGCTCCACCCCGTCCAGCCAGGACGACACCGGACGCGGGTCCGCCTCCGCCAGCCGGTTCAACATCTCGATCGTCGGCCAGTAGGTGATGCCCTCCCCGTAGGACAGGCAGCGGCCGGCCAACGCGACAGCCTGATCCCCCACTCGGGCCAGCAGCTCCTCGACCAGCCGCGGACCTGCCCACCCCAGCCTCACCGACCACCGTCAGCAACACGCACGCCGGTTCCTCCACCGCCATCTCGAAGGCGGTCTCCGCCAAGCGCAACTGGCGCCGCCGGCCCACCAGCCGGCCCGGCGAACCGCCGGCTCCGGCCCGGCTTCAGGGACGCCGGCCAGACCCCGACCAGCCGGTAGGCCACCAACGGTTCGGACTTGCCCTTCACCGACAACGGCCCGACCCGCTGGGCATCAATCACGTCACGCACCAGCCACCGGGTGGTCTCACCAAGCAGCACCTCACCGGCGCCGGCGGCCTGCTCCAGACGAGCCGCCACATTGGCCGCGTCCCCCGACATCAGCGACTCATCGCCCGCGCCGACTAGCACCTCACCGGTGTTCACCCCGATCCGTACCGCCAGTTCAACGCCGAACCGCTCCCCCAAGTCCTTGTTCAGCTCCCGCACCGCCAGCAACAGATCCGCCGCGGCCCGGACCGCGCGCAACGCGTCGTCCTCATGCACAGTCGGGATCCCAAAGACGCCCACCACGGCGTCGCCGATGAACTTCTCCACCGTCCCGCCATGCCGCTCCACCACCGACCTGGCCCGGGCCCAGAACTGCTTCAACACCGAGCCCAGCACCTCGGTGTCCACCGACGAGCCCAACGCCGTCGACCCCACCAGATCGCAGAACAGAATGGTCACCGTCTTGCGCTGACCCGCAGCCGGAAGCCGAACCCTCCAACGGCGACATGCAGAACGGGCAGAACGGGAACTCCCCCGAAGGCAGCTCCTTCCCGCACGCCGGACAAGCCCGCACGTCCGGAGACTACGAGAACCCCCTCCCGCTGTCACACGACCCACACCGCCAGACCCAAGACTTCGCACCGCGCTCCGGCGCCGAGCGCCCACCTCCCGACGCGAGGTGCACAGATGGTCGACCTCTAAGGCGATCAAGGCCAGATCGTCGACCGACTAGCGCCCATGGGTCGGGCACGTGCAACGACCTGCTCGCGGATCTTCACCG
>CAWBMM010000006.1:0-40325 GCA_963789855.1 uncultured Actinomycetota bacterium | reverse complement strand
CTCCCAGCGACCGCCGGCGCTAGCGCACCAGAGTGCCGCCAGCCGCAGCGCACTCCAGGTCGGCCGATGCTGCGGCCGTCGGCGTCGCTGTGGGCGCTGCGGCGGACCGAGGTCGAGACGGAGCCTCGCGCAGCCCGAACCGATCGTGCAGCCGGCGCAGCGGCGCCGGCGCCCACCAGTTCGCGCGACCCATCAGGGTCATGGTGGCTGGCACCAGCAGGCAGCGGACCAAGGTCGCGTCGACGGCCACCGCGACGGCCAGGGCAAGCCCCATCTCCTTGATGCCGACGTTTTCGCCGGCGACGAACCCGAGGAACACGATGAGGACGAGTACGGCGGCGGAGGTGATGATGCGCCCGGACCGCTGCAGCCCGGTGGCGACGGCCCCGCTGGTGTCGCCGGTGCGGTCGTACTCCTCCTTGATGCGGCTCAGCAGGAAGACCTCGTAGTCCATCGACAGGCCGAAGCCGAAGACGAACACGAGCACCGGGACCCACGCCTCGATAGCGCCGAAGCTGGAGAACCCGAGCAGCCCGGAGAGGTGCCCGTCCTGGAACACCCACACGAGCGCGCCGAACGTGGCGCCCAGGGACAGGGTGTTCATCGCGAGCGCCTTGACGGGTACGAGGACCGAGCCGGTCATGAGGAACAGCAGGACGAACGTGGAGGCGGCGATCAGGCCGAGTGCGTAGGGCAGCCGGCTGGAGATGCGGTGCTGGAAGTCGAGCAGGGCCGCGGCCTGCCCGGTGACGTACGTGTCGAAGCCGGGACGGTCGGCGCGCAGGGCCTTCACGAGCTGCTGCGCGTGCGCGCCTTGGGGCTGGCCGTCGGGCATCACGTCCAGCGCGGTGTAGCCGTTCGGGAGGTCGGCACCGTTCGTGACGTCGGTGACGTGCGGCAGCTGGCGCAGCTGGTCGGCGTACGCGGCCACCCGCGGGTCGTCCGGGCGGGCGTGGGCGACGACGGTGACTGGTCCGGCGCCCAGTGCGGGGAACGCGCCCATCAGGGTGTCGGTGGCCCGCCGGCTCTCCTGCGAGGTGGGCAGCACCCGGTAGTCGCCGTTGGAGAAGGTGACGCCGAGGAAGGGCGCGCCGGCGGCGAGCAGCACGGCGGTGACGGCGAGCGCGACCGGGAGCGGTCGGCGGCCGACGGCCCGCGCGAGCCGCCCGAAGAACCCGTCGTGTCGGTCTGCCGTTGCGGGGGCAGGCGCCGTGGTGCCGGTGGGGCTGCTGGCGGCGATGCGGTGTCCCCAGGTGGCGGTGAGCGCGGGGACCAGGGTGAGCCCGGCGGCCAAGGCGACCAGGACGGTCGCGATGCCGCCCACGGCGAGTGAGGTGAACGTCGCCTCGCCGAACGCGAACAGGCCGGCCAGCGCGGCGATGACGGTCATCGCGGAGAACACCAGGGTGCGGCCGGCAGCCGTCACGCTGCGTTCGACGGCGGTCGGCACGTCGGTGCCGTCGGCGCGTTCTTCCCGGAACCGGCTGACGATGAGCAGTGAGTAGTCGACGGCGAGCGCGAGGCCGAACAGGGCGATGACGTCGACCGCGTAGCTGGCGACGTCGATGAACTCGGTCGCGGCGAGCAGCAGGAGCAGGGCGCCGGCGACCGTGACCAGGGCGCCGGCCAGCGGCACCAGGGCGGCGCGCCAGCCACGGAACACGAACAGCAGCGCGAGCAGCAAGATGGGCAGCGCGATGGCTTCGCCGCGGACGAGGTCGGACTGGGAGGTGCGCATCTCGTCGCGCATCACGGAGTGGTCGCCGCCGACCTGGACGGTCGCGCCGGGCACCGAGCCGTGCAGCAGGTCGCGGAGCTCGTCCACCCGCATCTGCACCGCCATCATGTCCGTGGTGCGCGCGGTGACGACCGCGACGATGCTGGTGCGTCCGTCGCTCGAGGTCAGGTCGGCGTCCGGGGAGTTGTAGGCGTTGTGGACCTCGTGCACGTACGGCAGCGCCGCCAGCTTCGCGGTGACCGCCTGGACGGCGTTGCGGGTGCGGGGGGCGTCGACGCGGACGCCGGAGACGACGGCGACGATGCCGGCGGAGTGCCGCTGCCCGGACCTGAGCAGCTCCATGCCGCGAGCGGACTCCGACGCGGTCACGCCGTCGCCGTCCGACAGGTGGCTGAACACGGAGACGCCGACGGTGAACCCGAGCACGAGCAGCGCGGACCAGAGCGTGATGATGAGGCGGCGACGGCGGTGAGCGAGCCGGCCCAGGGCGGCGAGCATGAGGTCTCCTGACGGATGGCCGCGGCCGACGGTCGCGGGCTGGCTGGACGGTGGGAGGTGCGGCTGTCCGGCGGCTGTTGGGCTGCTGTCGCCGGTTCGTTCACGGCCGTACGGCGGCGAGGCTGTGCGTGCTGCTCGGCTGCGCGATGCGGGCGAGGGTGCGGCGCTGTCCGCGGCTCAGCGTGGGCACCCACGGCAGCGTGGCGCGGCCCTGCGCGTGAGCGGTGACCACGGCGGCGGTGTCGATCCTGCTGGTCATGACGGTCTCGCTTCCAGGTCGTGTGCTCGCGCGGGTGGCGGTACTGCTGAGCGTGGGCGCGGCCGGGTGCGGTCGCCCCGGCGAAATGGCCGGGTTCCGTTGACGGTGGTCATGGCGGGCTCCCTTCGGCTGGTGCCACCATCACGGCCGGTCCTGTCCCGTCGCTGTCCGGCGGCTGGCCGCCGCGGGGCGGGGTGCGGCCTCTGGTTGGCTGGTTCCGCCCACGGCTGCGGTCGACCGCCTGACGGTCATGCACCATGGGTGCGTCCGGTCGCGGTCGGGGTGCTGCCGATGCTCGCCCTGGGTCCAGCCGCGGCGGTGGGAAGGAGGTGGCGGTGACCGACGCTCTCGGCCCGGCCCATGTCGAGTTCCGGCTGCTCGGCCCGCTGGGCATCACCGCCGACGGGCAGCCCCTGACGCTTCCCGGGGCGGCGGAGCGGGCCCTGCTGGCGCTGCTGCTGCTCTCGCCCAGCCGGATGGTCACGGCGAACACGCTCATCGACCGGCTGTGGGGCGAGGCCCTGCCGGCCGACCCGTCGAACGCGCTGCAGCTGCGGGTGTCGAAGCTGCGGCGCGCGCTGGCCGGGACGGACGCGGCCGTCGTCCGGGACGGCGTCGGGTACCGGGTGGACGTCGCCCCCGAGTCGGTCGACGTGGAGGCCTTCGCCAGCGGTGTCCGCGCTGCCCGCGCCCGCCGCGACAGCCAGGACGTGGGCGCCGACGGCGACGCGGCCGGGCTGTACGGCGCGGCGCTGGCCCGGTGGGGTGGTGAGCCGCTCGCGGACTTCGCAGACCAGCCGTGGGCGACGGTGGAGGCGGCCCGGCTCGCCCAGCTGCGCCTGGCGGCGCTGACCGAACGGGCGCAGCTGCTGCTGTCGCTCGGCCGGCCCGCCGACGTCGTCGCCGACCTCGACCCGGTCGTCGGCACGGACCCGACCCACGAGACTCTCGCCGGGCTGCTGATGACGGCCCTCTACCAGTCCGGGCGGCAGGCGGACGCGCTGGACGTGTTCTCCCGGACCCGTGCGGTCCTGGACGATGAGCTCGGCCTCGAGCCGTCCGCCGCGCTGCGCGCCCTGCACCAGAAGGTCCTCGCCCAGGACGTGAGCCTCGCCCCGGTCGAGGAACAGCAGCCGGCCGCGCGCCCCGCACAACCCTCGGTAGAGCCGCCTTCGGTCCTGCGGTCGAACGTGCCGTCGCCGGTCCGTGCGCTCATCGGCCGCGAGCACGAGCTCGGGTCGCTGCGCGAGCTGCTCGCCACCTCGCGGCTGGTGTCGCTGGTCGGGCCCGGTGGCGCGGGGAAGACGGCGACCGCGTACACCGCGGCCTCCCAGCTCGCCGACCGCTACCCGGACGGCGCGTGGGTGGTGCGGCTGGCGCCGGTCACCAACCCCGACCATGTGCCGCTGGCCGCCGCCGAGGCGCTCGGCGCGCCGCTGGACGGTGCCGCGGTCGGCGGCCCCGCCCGGCAGCGGCTGCTCACCTACCTGGCGCACCGCGAGCTGCTGCTCGTCCTGGACAACTGCGAGCACGTCGTCGACTCGGCCGCCCGCCTGGTCGACGACGTGCTCACGCACTGCCCGGACGTCACCGTGCTCACCACCACCCGGGAGGCGCTCGGCGTCCCCGGCGAGGTTCAGGTACCGCTCGGGCCGCTGCCCACCCCGCCGGCCGGCACCCCGCCGGCGCACGTGCTGAGCTACCCGGCGGCGCAGCTGTTCGCCGAACGGGCCCGCGCCGTGCGCCCCACCCTGGACCTGACCGGCGACGCCGACCTGGCCGCGGTCGCCGACGTCGTCGTCGCCCTGGACGGGATGCCGCTGGCCGTCGAGCTCGCCGCCGCCCGCTCCTCCACCCTGGCCCCCGTCGAGCTCGCGGCGCGGCTGACCGACCGGTTCGGGCTGCTCACCTCCGGCGCCCGGACCGCCGACGCGCGGCAGCGCACCTTGCGGGCCACCGTCGACTGGAGCCACGACCTGCTCAGCGAGCCGGAGCAGGTCGTGTTCCGCCGGCTCGCCGTGTTCCACGGCGGCTGGACCCTGGACGCCGCGGAGACGGTCGCGGCCGGGCCGGACGTGCCGCGGGCCGACGTGCTCGACCTGCTGTCCCGCCTGGTCGACCGGCACATGGTCACCGTCGACGACGTGCATCCGGGTCAGCCGTCCCGGTACCGGATGCTGGAGACCCTGCGGCAGTACGCCGTCGACAAGCTCGGCGGCGCCGGCGAGGCCGACCAGGTCGCGGCCGCGCACGTCACGTACTTCCGTGCCCTGACCGATGCGGCCGAGTGGACGCTGCGCGGTCCGGGGCAGGCGGCAACGGTGCGGCGGCTGCGTGACGAGCTGCCGAACCTTCGGGCCGCGTTCGCGTGGCTGGCCGCCGGTGAGCAGGACGCCGTCCGCGTCGAGGACGCGCTGCACCTGGCCGGCAGCCTCGGCTGGTTCTGGCACTTCGGCCGGCACGTGGAAGGTCGCGACGTGCTGCGGCGGGTCGTCGCCCTCGACGGCGGCTCACCTCTCGCCCGCGCCCGGGCGCTGCAAGCCACGTCGCTGGTGGAACGGCCCCGCGCGTGTCCGGTGCATCCCAGCCCGCGGTGCGCGGAGACCGCCGCGGAGAGCCTGGCCCTGTTCGAGCAGCTGGGCGACACCCGGCGGGCCGCCATCTCGCGGGTCCTGCTGGCCGTCGAAGGCGTCGCCGCACACGAGGGCGACGAGAAGGCGACCCGTTCCCAGGCGCTGCTCGCCGCCGCCGACGAGCAGTTCACCGCTGACGACGACGCGTGGGGTCACGCGCTGGCGGCGTTCGTCCGGATGGAGACCTACCTCAAGACCGGTGATGCCGCCCGCGCGCTGCCGACCGGCCGGGCGGCGGCCGCCGCGTTCCGCGCGCTGAGCGACCCGTGGGGGCTGTCCGCGGTGCTGTACCACCTCGGGTGGGGCCTGCGGCAGTTCGGCCGGTACGCCGAGGCGGTCCCGGTGCTCGAGGAAGCCATCGAGGTGTCCGCGAACGGCGGCACCCAGAACACCGAGCTGTGGGCGCTCGCCGACCTCGGAGTTGCCCTGGTGAACCTCGGTGACCTGGACGCGGCCCGCGCCCGGTTCGACGCGGCCGGGGTCGGGTCGACCGAGTCCGGCGACGGCGCCGGGCACGTGCTCGCCACCTACGGGTACGCGCTGCTGGCGCGGGTCGCCGGCGACTGGACGCCGGCCCGCGCCGAGTACGGCGCCGCGCTCGCCGGGTTCACCGAGCTCGGTACTCCCGTCCCGGTCGGACTGGCGCTGACCGGGCTGGGCCGGTGCGACGAGGCCGACGGGTTGCTGGACGAGGCTCGGGAACGGTTCGAACGGGCCCGCGACATCGGCGACACTGCTGGGGAGCCGCATCTGGTCGCGGCCGGCCTGGAAGGGCTGGCTCGCGTCGCCGCCGCCGGCAGCTCGCCGGAGGCTCTGGCCGAGGCGCGGGCGCTGCTCGCGCAGGCCGACGCGGTCCGGGAGCACGGCGGGCGGCCCCGGGCCCCCTACGAGCGGGCCGAGCTCGCCGGTCTCATCGACCAGCTCGGCGGGCAGGTGTAGTCGCGGTCGTCGGCGCCGGCAGGACGGTCCCGGGGAAGCCGGCCTCGTCGAGGGCAGCGAGGACGTCGGCGACCGTGGGCTCGCCGCGCAGCACGACGGTCGCGGTGGTGAGATCGGCCTGCACCAGCTGGACGCCGGGCACGTCGCGCAGCACGGCGGTCACCTTCCGCACGCAGTGCCGGCAGGTCATGCCGGGCACCCGCAGCGTCAGCGTGCTCATGCCGTCCGCCAGGGGGTGTCGCTGCTAGCAGCGATGGCGGTTCGCCGGCTCGGCGGCAGGCACCGGTCTGTCGGTGCCGTCGCGCGGTGCGTCGGTGCGGTTCTCACACCGACAGGGTCCCGGCCGTCCCTGTCCGGGTGCTGTCCGCTGCGCGGGCGGCGACCGGTGTCGGCCGACAGTGGCTGGACAGGCTCTGCCCGGATTCTGCGGGGGCTCCACCGGAGCCGCCTGGCGCCGTGCTCTCGCGCGCGGTTGGGCCGACCGTCGAGGACCGAAGAGAGGAACCATGTCCCCCGCAACGTTTTCCGTCAGCACCCGCCGCTGGTGGGCGCTCGGCGCCATCGCCGCCGCCCAGTTCATGGTCATCATGGACACGTCCATCATCGGCGTGGCCCTGCCGAAGATGCAGACCGACCTGGGCTTCGCCCCGCAGGACCTGTCGTGGGTGTTCAACGCCTACGTGGTCGCGTTCGGCGGGCTGCTCCTGCTCGGCGGCCGCCTGTCCGACCTGCTCGGTGCGCGCAAGGTGTTCATCGCCGGCTGGGTCGTCCTGCTCGCCGGTTCGGTCGCTGCCGGTGCCGCCGGCAACGCCGGCGTGGAGCTCGCCGGCCGCGCCGTCCAAGGCGCCGGTGCCGCACTCATCGCGCCGTCCGCGCTGACCTTGTTGATGGTGCTGTTCGCCGGCAACGGCAAGGAGCTCACCAAGGCTCTCGCGCTGTACGGCGCGGCCGCGCCGGCCGGCGGGACCGCCGGGGTGTTCCTCGGCGGAGTCCTCACCGAGTACGCGTCGTGGCCGTGGGTGTTCTACCTCAACATCCCCATCGCGCTCGCCGTCATCGCGCTCGCGACCCGGGTGATGCCCGACGTCCCCGGCAGCCGCGGCCGACACGACTGGGTCGGCGCCGCGACTGTCACCGGTGGGCTCGCCGCGCTGGTGTACGCCATCGTCCGCGCCCCCGAGGTCGGCTGGGGCTCCGCACAGACGTTGCTCGTCGGAGCCGGCGCACTCACCCTGCTCGGGCTGTTCCTGGTGATGCAGGCCAAGCGGCGGCAGCCGTTGGTCCGGCTCGGCATCTTCCGCACACCCGCCCTCGGTGCGGCCAACGTCGCGCAGTTCCTGCTGGGTGCCGCATGGGTCGCTACCTGGTTCTACCTGAATCTCTACCTGCAGCGGGTGCTCGGCCTGTCCGCGTTCCCGTCCGGGTCGGCGCTGCTGCCGATGACGGTGTTCATCATGGCCGGCATGGTGCTCGTCGCCCCGCGTGCCATCGCGAGGTTCGGCCCGAAGCACGTCCTGGTCGTCGGCATGGGTGTGCTCGCGGTCGGGCTCGGACTGCTCGCCCTGGTCCGCCCGGACGGCAGCTACGTCGTCGACGTGCTGCCGGCCTCGCTGGTCGCGGCGGCCGGCATGAGCCTGGCGTTCATCCCGTCCCTGGGTATCGCGTTGTCGTCGGCCCGCCCGGAGGAAGGTGGGTTGGCGGCCGGGATCGTGAACACCAGCTACCAGGTCGGGTCGGCGCTCGGCCTGGCCGCGATGACCGCAGTGGCGGCCGCGAACGGCGCCGACCAGCTCGGCGACGTGTCCTCGTTGACCGACGGCTACTCGGCTGTGTTCCTGGGGGCGGCCGTCGTCGCCGCCGCCGGCGCGGTCATCGCGGCCGTCACGCTGCGGCTGCCGAAGCCGCAGCCGCAGGCGGCCGCCGCCGACACCCAGGCGGTCGCGGCCTGACCGTCCGACGATCTGCGGTCTCCCCGGCTGGCCGGGTCCTGCTCACACGAGCGGGACCCGGCCAGCGGCCTGCCGACATGGCGCACCGGGCGTGCAGTCCTGTGCACCCCCGGTGGAGCAGCGGGTTGGTCAGGCAGCGAGGGCATGCCCTGCCGTGACGGCAGTCAGGCTGCGCCGACGTGCGGCAGCTGTGTCGTGGCAGGATGGCCCCACTCGGCGCTGGTCAGCCCCGGAACGGGGCGGTCTTGATGGCCAGGTCGAACGCGCCGTACCGGCGGAGGAACTGCGCGCGGCCGGCCGGCACCCGGGTCGCCTCCGTCCGGAACGCGGCCGTGAACTCCCGCTTGAACCCGGCCCGCGGGTGCGCAGCGACGACCGCCGCGAGCAGGTCGGGTGGGAGCTGCCAGGAGCGGAGGCCGACGACGTCGAGGCCGGCGCCGGCCGACAAGAGGTACGCGACCGGGCCCTGCGCCAGGGTCACGCCCGGGCTGTGGTGCAGCGTGATGGCGGTCCGCAGCGTGTCGGTGGCGGCGGTGGACAGCCCGACCTGCTCGGCGACGTCGCGGGCGACGCGGGCGCTGGCCAGCGTGAAGTCGACCTGCGGCACCGGGGTCGGCAGCCCGACGTCGTGCAGCAGCGCTGCCGCGAACAGCACCTCCCGGTCCACGTCCAGGTCCTCCAGCTCGCCGAGGGCGACGCCGAATGCGTACGTCCGGTAGGAGTGGCCCAGCAGCGCTGGGCTGAGCCGGCGTCGGCCGACGTCTTCGGCGGCGCGGGTCAGGACTGAGTCCGGCAGCGGGCGCTGGCCGGTGGTGACCCCCCGACGGCCGGAGTTGACGCGCAGCAGCATCGAGAGCCGGCCGGCCGCGTTGGCCGCGTGCGTGCGGGCCAGCGGCCGGAGCAGCTTGCGTCGCTCGGCGGCGGTGAGCCGCCCCCCGGTGCGTTGCACCCAGGCGTGGGTGCCGAGGTCGGTCCGGGCGGGGGTCATGGCGGTCTCCAGGTGGGGCGTGGCGTCGGGCCGGTCTGCCCGGCTCATCGGGTGACCAGGGGGGTGCCGGTGCGGACCGCGGTCACGACGGCCGTGATGGCCCGGACCGAGTCCCTCGAGCCGTCCGCGTCGTCGAGGAGCCCGACGTGGGTGGTGTCCGCGGTCCAGTGGGTGCTGTTCGTCGACAGGGCGGCCATCCGGTCCTGGGCGGCGGCCCAGCCCTTCGTGCCGTCGGCGTTCTCGCTGGCGGTCACGACGGCGAGCGGCTTCGGGTCGAAGCTGGTCAGCGCCTGCGCCTGCCGGAACACCGTCGGCAGCTGGGCCTGCTCGTCGCGCATGTTGTTGGCGCCTCGGGGGCTCGTCGCGAACGCCTGGACCTCGGCCGCCGCCTCCGGCGAGAGGGCGGTCGCGGTGGACGACGGGATGAGGTGCAGGGCACCGACCCGACCCAGGGCCGGGAACACGGGCAGCAGCCGGCGCATCATCGCGAAGGTTCCGGCGAAGTCGGGCTGGTCGGTGTACTGGTGCGGGCTGGACGAGTCCAGCAGCACCAGCCCGGCGACCTGCGTCGGGTAGCTGGCGGTGTAGGTCATGGCGAGCGTGCCGCCGGAGGAGTGACCGGCCAGGACGTAGGGGCCGTGCTCGCCGGCGCGGGACAGCAGGGTGTGCAGGTCGGCCGCGACGGCGGCGCCGTCCTGCGGGTGGGCGACGTCGTCGCTCCAGCCCTGACCGGCCCGGTCGTAGGCGCAGACCCGGGTGGTGCGGGAGACCTGCGTGGTGATGCCGTTCCACAACGGCGAGATCTCGTTCAGGCCGTTCTCGAGGACGACGGTGGGGCTGCCGGTGCCGGTGCAGGTCAGGTGCAGGCGGTGCCCGCCCACGTCGTACAGCGCGCCGGTCATCGGGTACCGGCCGTGGTCGCGGGTCAGTGCGATGCTCTCGACGGTGCCGCCGACGGCGACCACGGCCACCAGGCCGATGACCGGGTAGAGCAGCCAGCGCGACCGGCCGGTCGTCGCCCGGCGCCCGGCGCGCGCCATCCAGGCGGCCAGGACGAGCGCGGCTGGCGGCCACACCCAGCCGGCCGCGCCGAGGGTGCCGTCGCCGGGCGTGACGGCAAGCAGGGCGACCCCGGTGGTCGCCATCACGGCGGCCGGGACGGCGGCCCAGCGCTGCGGCTGACTGGTCCACCGGGTCGTGAGCATCGCGAGCAGCGCCCAGCCGGAGGCCAGGCCGACCAGGCCGGCGCCGGTGATGACGGGCTCGGTGGCGCCGGCGAACACGACCAGGACGAGAACGAGGGTGGTGACCAGGCCGCTGAGCATGGCGGCGGCGACCGCGACGGCGAACGGGACCCGGCGGCCGGCTGCCGGCGCGGGGTCTGCGGCGACGTCGCTGGCGCGGTGGTCGGCCGGGGTGGGGGTGGTGGTCGTCATGTCGGTCTCGCTTCCGGGGAGGTGGTGCCGTCGAGCGGGGTGGCGGTACTCGCTCAGCGTGGGCGCGATGGTCGGGGGTCGCCCCGGCCGAATGACCGGGTTCCGGCCGCAGCGGGGGCCTGTCCGGCGCGAGCGGTCAAGCGGAGGGGCAGGGCAGGCCTGTGGGGCTGCGCGGGCCGCGAGGATCCGGGGTGGCTGGGTGCGCGGTCACGGGTTCAGGTACCGGCTGTCGTGACCTGGTCGAACCAGCTGTCGGTGGCGAGGAGCTCGTGCAGGGCGAGCAGGTCGTCGTGGGTCATGGCTGCGCCGGCGGCCGGGTGCTCGGGGTGCGGCGGCAGGTCTTCGGGCGTGGCGTCGCCGAGGACGGTGGCGCCGGCGGTCACCAGGGTCAGCAGGGCTGGCCAGTCGAGTCGTGCGGTGGTCAGGTCGGCGCAGCTGTCGCAGGTCCAGGCCACGGTGCCGGCGTCGTCAGCGTTGCCGGCCGCGTCGCCCGAGGTCCCAGCGGCGACGGAGACGAGCAGTGCCTCGACGGGGACGGTGCTGGTGAGGCCGCAGGCCCGGCAGGTGAGGGAGACGAACGTTGCGGTGGTCATGGCGGGCTCCTTTCGGCTGGCCTCACCGTCGGCCCGGGCCCTGTCCCGGGCCTGTCGCTCGCGTCGGCCGCGACGCGGGGCTCCGGACAGTGTCCGGACAGCGAGCCGCTCCGCCCGACATGTCAGCTCGCCGGAGCTGGCTGAGCGGTGTCGACCGGTCAGGACACGGCGGCGAGGTGTGCGGCGGCGGTTGCGACGAGCGGGCCGAGGCGCAGCTCGTCGCGGCGTGGGTCGAACCGGGTGTAGGTGACGATGGCGACGGCTGCGCCGCGGCGTACGGCGATGACGTCGGAGGTGAGGGCGACGGTGATGCCGGCGTGTGCGGTTGCGTGCACTCGCAGCGCGGTCGTGTCATCGACTCCATCGGCACCGTCGGGTACGGGGAGCCGGGTGACGTCGATGTCGCCGCGGACGCCGGTCCAGTCGTCGCCGTCCCAGGTGCTGCATCGGTCGGCAAGCTGGGCGAGCTCGTCGACGGCGGCCCGCGCGGTGAACGGGTCGGCCCAGGTGGCGACGTCATGGGTGACGTACGGCCCGAACGCGCCGCGCGCGAACACGACGGCTCCGTGCACCTCGGGCCGTCCTGGCCCCCACGCGCGGCCGGCCGGCTCGACCGGTGAGGTAGCGCCGTCGAGCAGCCAGCGGCATCCGTCGTCGCCCCATCCGTCGTCGCCCCACGGGTCGCCCCAGTAGCGGTCGGAGGTGGTGACGACCTGACGGTCGAGCGTCAGGTAGCCGTCGGGGAGGTCGCCGGCGCGCAGCAGCGCCCGGTCGGTCGCCAGCTCGGTCGGTGACCCGCTGGCCTCGGCGGCCGTGTCGGGGTTGCGGCCGGCGCTGTTCGGGCGCTGTCGGCGAGTCCGGCTCGCGACAGCCGTGGGACAGCGCCCGCGCGCATCGTCCGGGGTGACCGACGTCCGAGCTGTCGACCCGCCTGTGTCAGGAGCGTGCGAATGACCACGACGAGTCGAGCTGACCCTCGGCTGAGGGCGCCCGGTTCAGGCGGCGACGGCGGCGACGTTCGCCGGTTCGTCGCTGAGCATCAGCGCAGACCAGCCGCGGTCGGGGAACCCGGCGGCGGCCGCGACGCGAGACGAAGCCGTGTTGTCGAACGTGTGCAGGTAGGTGGGGATGCGGCCCTGGTCGAGGATGCGCCGGGCAGCCTGCGCGACCAGGCGCCGCGCGAGGCCCTGGCCGCGGGCCTGCGGCTCCGTGCCGACCGAGATCTCGTGCCCGAGCTCGTCGTGGCGCTTGATGCCGACGCCGGCCAGGTACTGCCCGTGGTCGTCGAACACGACCAGCGCCTGTCCACCGAACGGGCGCAGCCAGCCCGGCAGCCGGGGCGAGGCGGTGTCGACCCACACGCCGGCGTCCGGCAGGTCGGCCGGTGCCTCGGTCCAGCGGAACGCGACCCGGTCGACGGTGTGACCGGCCATCCCGAGCACGCCGGGCAGCTGCGCGAGACTGCGCGCCCCGCCGGGGGCCTGATGGTGGGCGAGCAGCGCGGCGGCCGCCGGAGGCACGGCGACGACGGTGCGGCCGGCCGGGTCGGCGATGCCGGTCAGCAGCTGCGGGCGGCCGTCCCAGCCGGGCTCGGCGTTGCGGGCGCTGGCGACCACCCGAAGCTCGTCGGCGGCGGGGAGCCCGCCGGCCCAGCCGGTCAGGTGCTGCCGCAGCAGCGCCGGCATCGCGTCGGCGGCCACGGCGGCGGTGGTGGTCTGGGCGGGCATGGTCACTCCTGCTGGCTGGTGAGGTCGGGTGGGTCGGGTCGGCGGTCAGAACGGGAGGACGCGCCCGGCCGGGGTCCGGCGGTCGATCGAGACGGACTGCTGCGGGCGGGTCTGGCGGCGGATCTGCACCTGGGTCATCGGAGGCTCCTTCCGGGCTTCCGGCCGCTTCGCTGGGTGCTGCGGCCGACACGAAGGACGCTAGGTAGCGGCCGTCGGGCTCGAACCGGCGAAATGACCAGGGTCGGCGCCCGGCGAGGCCCGCGACCCAACCGCGAAACGGACATTTGCTCGCCGCCAGGCGCCGTCTGCGGCGCCCCCGCGCAGGTCCAGAGAGATCCCCGGGTTCGTCAGACCTGGCCGTTGTGCCGGCGCGACGCCCCGCCGCCCGGGCGCAGTCTCGAGCTGTCCCGCAGAACCAGCCGCAACCCGAAGGAGCCCGCCATGTTCGCCATCGTCCTGATCGCCATCGTCGTCACCGTCGTCCCGTCGTCGCCCGCCTCGTGACCGTCGTCATGAACGACCGCCCGATGACCGCGCCCCGCTCGCACACCCACGAGCTCGACCCGCAGTCCACCCGCCTGTACCGCGTCGTCTGACATGACCACCCGCAGCAGCCGCAGCCGAGGAACGCCGTCCGGCACAGCCGGCTGAGGGCGCCCGCCGCCCGTCCGCACTGACCAGCCCGCGCCCGCCGGCTGCAGAAGAAGGGTGACCTCGTCATCGGCACCCGCTGGCGCGACCTCGCCCGGCTCGGCATCCCGGGCCTGCCGTGGCTGCACACCCGCGGGTCCGCCCTGCTCGGGTTCGTCAAGGACGACGCCGCCTGGCTCGCCGACCACCTCCGCGATGACCTCGCGGTCGGGCGCACCCCGGCTCCCGCAGGCGACCTGTTTGTCTGCCAACCAGCACACATAAGGGACCTGTGGCTGGCCGCGGGTCGCCGGATCCTGGGCTTATGTGTGTCGGGCGAGCCAGCCGTTCGAGCTCACCGTTCGGGCGGGGGCCAGCGCTACCCCAGGTCGAGCTGGGCCAGCTCGCCGCGGGAGGTGACCCCGGCCTTGGTGAAGATGTTCCGCAGGTGGAACGCGACAGTGCGCGGCGACACCCAGCACTGGGCGGCGATGTCCTTGTTCGACAGGCCCTGGCGGACCAGTCCGGCGACCTGGCGCTCCATCGGCGTGAGCGTCAGCTGGGTGGACGGGTCGCGTTTACGGGCCGTCTCCCCGGACGCCCGCAGCTCCTGGCTGGCGCGGGCGGCCATCGGCTCGGCGCGCAGGTCCTCGAACGTCTCGAGCGCGGCCCGCAGGTGGGGCCGGGCGTCCAAGCGGTGCTGGGAGCGGCGCAGAAGCTCGCCGTACGCGAGCTCGGTGCGGGCCTGGTCGTACGGTCGGCCGCCCCCATGGGCAGCGGCGTGGCGTGGTGGGCCAGGTGCTTCGAACAGGGCGGGTGCGTCGGCCTGCTCGGCGAGCAGGGCCCGTCCGTGGTCGACGACGGCGAGCGCCCACGGCCACCGGTCCCTTCGGCGAACGGAGCCAGCTCCTTCACCCACGCAGCAGCCTGCTCGCGGTCGTCGGCCCGCACGGCGGAGTCGATGCGGTCGAGCGCGGCGAGGCGGCTGATGGCGTCGACCCGGATGCTGGCGAGGTGGTGCAGTGCCGCCCGGGTGTCGCCGTCCTGGGCGGCCCGGGTGCCTTGCGCCCAGCGGGGGAGGTCGTGGACGGGGTCGGCGAGCACGCCGAGCGGCTGCTCGGCCGCTTGGTCGAGGTCGGCGAGCAGCGGGTCGTACTCGGCGGTGGGTCGGCCTTGGAGGGCGGCGAGGAGGGTGACCCAGCCGAGCGGGGCGGCGGCGAGCCTGGCTGCCCGGTGCTGGCGCTGAGCGAGAGCGCCTCTTCGGCGCTGCCGCGCAGCTCGCGCCATCGGCCGGTGACGAGCTGGGTGAAGCCGAGCCGAGGCAGCGCGTACAGGACGAGCATGCCGGCGCCGGCGTCGCGGGCGCCGGCGGCCATCGCGGTGAAGCAGCGGTGGTGGGCTTCGTCGTCGCCGAGGTGCAGCGCGGCGTTGCCGAGGTGGGAGAGCAGGTCGAGGTCGGCGACGTCGGCGCCGACGTCGAGTGCGGCCCGCAGGGATGCCAGGGCCGGCGCCCAGTCGTGGTTCGGCGGCGTAGGTGAGGGCGAGCAGGAGGTGGCCGAGGCAGCGGGTCCGGGGCGTGGCACCAGGGGTGGTTGGCTCGCGATGGCGGCGGTGGCGAGCGCGGGCGGCGTCCAAGCGTGCTGCCGCTGTCGGCGCCGTAGGTGCTGAGCAGTGCGGCAGCGACGGCCAGCTCGAGCGCGCGGGTGGGTTCGTCGGCGAGGACGGCCCGGGCGGCGGCGGCGAAGGTGTGGTGCGCGTCGGTCGCGGACCCGATGTTGACCTCGATGCGGCCGCGAAGCCGGTCGATGTCGGCGCGCAGCACCCGGTCGTCGGCGAGCTCGCGCGCCGCCGCGGACAGCGCGCGCGCCGTGGTGGTGTGCCCGGCGGCCCAGGCGGTGCGGGCGGCGGCGTACAGGAGCGGCGCGCGGTCCTGCTCGCCGGCGGTCAGCTCGGCGGCGCGCTCGTAGGCGGCGGAGGCGGCGGCGTACCCGCCGCGTCGTTCGGCGCGCGCGCCGGCGGCGGTCAGGCCGGCGACGACGTCCGGGTCGGGGCTGTCGACAGCTGCGGCCCGGTGCCATGCGTACCGGTCCGGGTCTCCTCGGCGGGCCGAGGGCCTCGGCGAGCGCCCGGTGCGCTTCGTGGCGTTCCCTGCTGGTGGCGGCCTGGTACACCGCGGACCGGACCAGCGGGTGACGGACCCGCACGACGTCGCCGTCGACGACGAGCAGCCCGGAGCGTTCCGCGGCGTCGAGGCTGTCGGGGCCGACACCGAGCTGCGCGGCGGCGGCACGGACCGTCGCGACGTGCCCGGAGTCGTCGGCGGCGGCGACCAGCAGCAGGGTCTGCACGGCCGGCGGCAGTCGGCGGCACCGGTCGAGGAAGACCCGCTCGATGCCGGCCGTGAGGTGCAGCTGGGCGGGCAGCGGCGCGGCGCCGGCGGCTGCCCGGCGGACAGGGCGCTGGGAAGCTCGACGAGGGCGAGCGGGTTCCCGGCGGCCTGGGTCATCAGCCGGTCCGCGACCTCGTCCGGCACGGTGCCGCCGGCCGCCTCGGTGAGCAGCGCGTGGGCCGCGTCGCCGGCCAGCGGCGTCAGTGCGACGGCGGGGACGCCGTCGGGTGCGAACGCGCGGCCCTCGCCGTCGCGGGCGGCGAACACGACCGCGACCCGGTCCGCGCCCAGGCGCCGGGCGGCGACCAGCACCGCGTCGGTGGTGGCCCGGTCGAGCCACTGCGCGTCGTCGAGGACGCACAGCACGGTCGCGTCCTCGGCGGCCTCGGTCAGCACAGACAGGGTCGCGAGCGCCGCCAGGAACGGCTCGACCGCGACGTCGTCCGCCTCACCGAACGCCGCCCGAAGCGCTCGGGCCTGCGGCGCCGGGAGCCGGTCGAGGATGCCGAGGACGGGACGCAGCAGCCGGTGCAGCGCCGCGAACGGCAGCGGCGCCTCGGACTCCACGCCCTGGGCGCGCAGCACCCGCACGTCGCTGCCGGCGGTCGCGACGAGGTCCTCGAGCAGCGCGGACTTCCCCACGCCCGGCTCACCGTGCAGCAGCAGCGTGCCGGCGCGCCCGCCGCGGGCGTCGTCCAGGAGCGTGGCGAGGCGAGCCCGCTCGTCGTCCCGCCCGTGCAGCACGTCGCCGACGCTACGCGCCCGGCTAACGCGCTGCGGGAACCCGGCCATTCGGCCGGGGCGACCAGGGGCCGGTGCGCCCACGCTCAGCGAGTACCGCCACTCCGCTGCCCCCGATGACCGCAGCCAGCACCACCAGCCCGACCGTCCCGCACCTGCCGCAGAACCCACCACTGGAGTCCCGATGCACGCCGCTGACACCGCACCCACTCGCACCGCACCTGCCGTCACCGCACCCGCCGACACGGCCGAGGTGCCGCACCAGGTCCCGCAGGGGGTGCCGGAGCCCGATGCTGGTCCCCGAAAGTCGTGGGCCGTCCTCGCCCTCGCCCTGACCGCCCAGATCCTGGTCGTGCTCGACATCTCCGTCGTCAACACCGCCCTGCCGGTCATCGGCGAGTCGCTGCGCTCGGCAGCAGCGACCTGCAGTGGCTGGTCACCGCCTACCTGCTGCTGTCCGGCGGCGGTCTCCTGCTCGGCGGCCGCATCGCCGACCTGCTGCCCCGACACCGGGTCTTCCTCACCGGCATGGCCATCTTCACCGCCGCCTCCCTGGTCAGCGGCTTCGCGAACAACGCCACCGAGCTCATCGCCTCCCGCGCCACCCAGGGCCTCGGTGCCGCCCTCATGACCCCCGCCGCCCTCTCCCTCGTGATGACCACGTACTCCGGTGCGCAGCGCACCCGCGGCCTCGCCCTGTGGGGCGCGGTCGGCAGCCTCGGTATCGCAGCCGGCGTCCTGTTCGGCGGGGCGCTCACCACCTGGTTCGGCTGGCAGCTCATCTTCTGGGTCAACGTGCCCATCGGCGTCGTCGCCCTTGCCCTCGGCCTCAAGGTCCTCCCGAAGGACACCGCCGCCCGCGCAGGCCTCGCCCAGTTCGACGTACCCGGCGCGCTCACCGTCATCGGCGGCCTCGGCGCCCTCATGTACGGCCTGGCCAGCACCTCCGCGCACGGCTGGCTGTCGCCCAAGTCCCTGGTCGCGTTCGCCGCCTCCAGCGCTTCTGCTCGCCGCCTTCGTCCGCATCGAGAAGCGTGCGGCCCGACCGCTGGTCCCGCCGCACACCTGGAAGGTCCGCACGCTGGTGTCCGGCACGACGGTGATGCTCGGCGCGACCGCGCTGCTCGTCGGCGCCGTCTTCCTGACCAGCATCTTCTTCCAGACGGTCATGGGGTACTCGGCGCTGCGCGCCGGTCTCGCGTTCCTCCCGCTCGCCCTGGCCATCACGGCCGGTACGCACCTCGCCAGCCAGCTGCTGGCCAAGACGTCGCCGCGGAACATCGCCGCCGGTGGTCTCACCCTCGTCGCGGGCGGCGCCGCCCTCCTGTCGCTGATCGGGTCGGATGCCCGGTTCGCGACCGACCTGCTGCCCGGCATGCTCGTCCTCGGGTTCGGTGTCGGCCTGGTGTTCGTCGCAGTCGCCGTGACCTCGATGGCCGGCATCCCGGCCCAGCACGCCGGGATGGCGTCCGGGTTCCTGATGACCGGGCACGAGGTCGGTGCGGCTCTCGGCGTGGCGGTCCTGTCCGCGGTCGCGACCGCCGCCGGCAGTCTCACCGACGCGGCTGGCGTTGTCGACGGGCTCAGCGCCGCGTTCCTCGCCGCCGCCGTCTTGGCCGTCGGCTTCGGCGTCGTTGCCTACCTGCGGATGCCTGCAGCCCGGATGGACGGCGCCGCCGCGATGCACATGCACCACTAGCCGGGCGCGGGGGACAGGTGCGGTCACCGGCTCGCATCGGTGACCGCACCGCACCTCCCAGCGCGGCCGACACCGCGCTGTCCACGCTGCGCCTCAGGCCGACAGCGCCTGGACAGCGGTCCCGGCGACCTTGAGCACGAGAACGCACCACCCGAACCCAGGAGAACCAGATGAACACCACCACCACCCCGACCTTCAGTGGCACCACGATCTTCCGGGTCGAGGGCATGACCTGTGACCACTGCCGCAGGGCCGTCACCACTGAGGTCAGCGCCGTCCCCGGCGTCCAGGCCGTCAGCGTCGACATCGAGGCCGGCACCGTCACCGTCTCCGCCGACCAGCCGGTCGACCGGTCCGACGTCGTCGCCGCGGTCGATGAGGCCGGCTACACGCTGCTGCAGTAGCCGCCGGCTCCCACCCGCACCACAGTCTGCCACCGCGACCCAGCCGAGCCGACCCCGAGGAGAACGCCATGACCGCCATCCACGAGCAGCTCGTCCGCGACCACGTCGGACAGCTCATCCGTGACGCGCACCGCGCCAACCGCGCCAAGCTCGCCCACCGCGCCGGCCGCCGCCGGCGCTGACAAGCCGGGCCGGCCCTGAACCCAGCCACCAGCGAAGCAGCCCACCCCCGACCGCGCGCAGGAGCACCACGATGACCACCACCACCACGGCCGACCCGACCAGCACCGGCCCGGAGGCGACCGAGTCGTGCACGCTGGACATCGGCGGCATGACCTGCGCGTCCTGCGTCCGGCGGGTGGAGAAGGTCCTGGCCAAGCTCGAGGGTGTCGAGCTGGCCGAGGTCAACCTTGCCACCGAGGTCGCCTCCGTCGTGTACGACCCGAACCGGGTCGGCCCGGACCAGATGGCCGCCGCCATCGCCACCGCCGGCTACACCGGGCAGCTGCGACCCGACCCACGGGCCGCCCGTCCGGCGCCAGCGCCGCAGGCGCGGCCGGACCGCGGTCGGCGGCCGACGACCGGCGCGAGGAGCACGAGCGGGCCCGTGACGCCGAGCTCGCCGGGCTCAAGCGGAAGTGGCAGGTCACCCTCACCATCGGTCTGACCCTGATGGCGCTGATGTACGTGCCGCTGCCCATCGACACGATGGACTGGCTGATGCCGGTCATCCTCGTCGTCACCACGGTCGTCCAGTTCTGGGCCGGCAGGGAGTTCTACGCCCAGGCGTGGGCCGCCGCCCGGCACGGCGCGACCAACATGAACACCCTGGTCGCGCTCGGCACCCTCGTCGCGTACGGCTACAGCGCGTTCGTGACCCTGTGGCCCGCGCAGGCGCAGGCCTGGGGGCTGCCGCTGCACGTGTACTTCGAGACGTCGCTGGTCATCATCGCGCTGGTCACCATGGGGCGCTGGATGGAGGGGAAGGCGAAGAAGCAGACCGCGGCCGCCATCAAGGCCCTGGTCGGGCTCGCCCCGAAGACCGCCCGGGTGCTGCGCGACGGCACCGAGGTCGACGTCCCGGTCGAGAACGTCGTGGTCGGCGACCTGGTCCGGGTCCGGCCCGGCGAGAAGGTCCCGGTCGACGGCGTCGTCGAGGACGGGTCGTCCAGCGTCGACGAGAGCATGCTGACCGGGGAGAGCATGCCGGTCGAGAAGGTCGCCGGCGACGTCGTCATCGGCGCCACGCTCAACCGGACCGGCAGCCTCGTCATCCGGACCCGCGCCGTCGGCCAGGACACGACGCTGGCCCAGATCGTCCGCCTCGTCGAGGACGCGCAAGGCTCGAAGGCGCCGATGCAGCGCCTCGCCGACCAGGTCTCGTCCTGGTTCGTCCCGGTCGTGCTCGCCCTGGCCGCGCTGACGTTCGCCGGCTGGGCCGTCTTCGGCCCCGACGACGGCCGCTGGACGCTGGCCATCGGCACCACCATCGCCGTCATCATCATCGCCTGCCCGTGCGCGCTCGGCCTGGCGACCCCGACCGCCATCATGGTCGGCACCGGCAAGGCCGCCGAGCTCGGCATCCTCATCGGCTCGGGCGAGGCCCTCGAGCAGGCCCGCCGGCTCACCGCGGTCGTGCTCGACAAGACCGGCACCCTGACCCGCGGCAAGCCCACCCTCACCGGCACCACCGTGCTCGGCGCCTGGACCGACGACCGGCTGCTCAGCCTGGTCGCCGCCGCCGAGCTCGGCAGCGAGCACCCGCTCGGCGAAGCCGTCGTGGCCGCCGCCCGCGACCGCGGCCTTCCCCTCCCGCCCGTGACCGAGTTCGAGGCCGTGCCCGGGCACGGCATCGACGCCATCGTCGACGGGCGCCGGCTGCTCGCCGGCAACGCCCGCCTGATGGCCACCCACGGCATCGACATCAGCGCCCTCGACGTGGACGCCGCCCGCGGCGCAGCCGACGGCGGCACGCCGCTGTTCGTCGCGGTCGACGGGTCAGCGGCCGGGCTGTTCCTGGTCGCCGACCCGCTGAAGCCGGAGTCCGCGGAGGCGGTCGCCCAGCTGAAGGCGCTCGGGCTGGAGGTGTGGATGCTCACCGGCGACAACGCGGCTACCGCGGCCGCGGTCGCTCGCCAGGTCGGCATCGAGCACGTGCTCGCCGAGGTGCTGCCCTCGGAGAAGGCCGACCACGTCGTCGCGCTGCAGGACCAGGGCCACGTCGTCGCGATGGCCGGTGACGGCATCAACGACGCCCGGCCCTCGCCCAGGCAGACCTCGGCATCGCGCTCGGCACCGGCGCCGACGTCGCCGTTGCCGCCTCCGACATCACCCTGGTCGGCGGCGACCTGCGCGGCATCGTGTCCGCCATCGCCCTGTCCCGGCGCACCGTCACCACCATCAAGCAGGGCCTCGGCTGGGCGTTCATCTACAACCTGGCGCTCATCCCGGTCGCCGCCGGCGCCCTGTACTGGTGGAACGGCGTCCTGCTCGACCCGGTCCTCGCGTCGGCCGCGATGGCGATGAGCTCGGTCAGCGTCGTCACGAACGCGCTGCGGCTCCGCGGCTACCGCCGGCCCGCCACCGTCGGCGAGATTCTGCGGCCGCCGCTACGGACCCGCGCCACCCAGTGGGCCTACCTCTGCGGCATCGCGGTCGCCGCCGTCACGCTCGGGGTGGCGTTCACCGTCGCGAGCCGCTCCGACGCGGCGAGCCACGGCATGAACGGGCAGCTCGGCTGGCTGCAGGGCACCGGCATGACGATGCGCCCGTCGATGAGCGTGATGATGACCACCGACGTGCCGCCGGTCGACGCCGAGCAAGCCGGCGTCGCCGTCGACTACCGGCTTCCGGCCGCACCCCGGCCCGGCGAGCGGACCCGCATCGTCGTCAGCCTGCGCGACGCCCAGACGGGGGCGCCGGTCACCGACCTGACCCGCACCCACGAGGTGTGGATGCACCTCATCGCCACCCGCGACGACCTCGGCACGTTCGCGCACCTCCACCCGGAGCCGACCGGCCGACCCGGCGAGCTGGCCGTCGCCCTGACGTTCCCGACCGCCGGCACGTACGACCTCCACACCGAGTTCGCCCGCCAGGGGTCGATGAGCAACATCCTCGACCGGCACACGCTCACCGTCGCCGGCGCCAGCCCCGCGACGCCCGCGCCGCTGGTCGCCGGCCCGCGGGAGCGCGTCGTCGACGGGCTCCGGGTCACGCTGTCCGGGCAGGCCCGCGCCGACGCCACCTCGGACCTGTCGTTCTCCTTCGCCGACGCCCGCACCGGGCGACCGGTCGACGACCTGAAGCCGTACCTGGCGGCGGCCGGCCACATCGTGGTGCTGCGCGCCGACGGCGGCGACTTCGCCCACGAGCACGCCGAAGGCGAGACCAGCGACGGCAGGCCCGTGTTCGCGCTGCCCGGCACCCAGTTCGGGCCGCAGCTCGACGCGCACTTCCGGTTCCACACCGCCGGTGTGTACCAGCTGTGGGCGCAGTTCCGGCTCGCGAACGGGCACGTCATCACCGTGCCCTTCACCGTTCAGGCGACCTGACCCTTGACCCGGCCATCCGGTCGGCCCCGTTCCCACGGCTAGGTGTGCGACGGGCCTCTGGTCGGCTCGGGTGACCAGCACGGATGGGCTGGGGTCAGCGCTGGCTGTCCGCGATGAGTCGGGTGGCGACCTGGACCTCCGGGCCGAGGTGCTGCAGGTGCCCGACCAGGTCGTCGGCGGCCGCGACGAGCGCCAGGTCGGTCATGGGTTCGAGGGCGTCGAGGATGAACAACGCGGACGTCGTCTCGGGGGTGAGCTGGGTGCCGCGGGCCTGCCTCAACCCGGCGGGTGAGCGCCTCCAGGCTGTTGCGGGTGCGCTGTCTGCTGGTGGCCGGCACTCCGGCTGGTCGTCAGCCTGCGGACGACCCGACATCGGGAGCAGAAGCCATCACGACGACGACCTTGCCGGCCTTGGTGCGGCCCTGCTCGACGTAGGCCATCGCCTCGGACGTCTGCTCGAACGGGAACGTCCTGTCGATCACCGGCCGCAGCACGCCGGCGTCATACAGGGCACCGAGCTCACGCAGCTGGGAACCGCTGGCCCGCATGAAGAAGAACTCGTAGTGCACATCGAGTGCCTTCGCCTGCTTGCGGACCTTGCGGCTGAGCAGGGTCATGACGACGCGCAGGATCGACGGCGCGCCGAGCTGCCTGGCGAACCCGGCGTCTGGCGGGCCGGCTACGCCGATCGCGAGGCCGCCGGGCTTCAGCACGGTGAGGGACTTCTCCAGGTTCTGGCCTCCGAGGGAGTCGATCACGAGGTCGTAGCCGGACAGCACCTGGGTGAAGTCCTGCTTGGTGTAGTCGACGACGACGTCGGCCCCGAGGCTCCTGACCAGGTCTGCGGTGGCGGTGGATGCGGTGGTCGCGACGACGGCGCCCAGGTGCTTGGCGAGCTGGATGACCGTCGAGCCGAGGCCGCCGGCTCCGGCGTGGACGAGCACCCTCTGACCCGGCTGCAGGTGTGCGCGGTCGACGAGGATCTGCCAGGCGGCCAGGGCGACCAGCGGTACGGCGGCGGCTTCCGGCAGCGTGAGCGAGCCCGGCTTGGGCGCGACGTCGTCCTGGTCGATCGCGATGAACTCGGCGAACGTGCCGATCCGGCGGTCGCGAGGACGGGCGTACACCTCGTCGCCGACCTTGAAGTCGCGCACGTCGGTGCCGACGTCGGTGATCACGCCGGCCATGTCGTGGCCGAGCACGAAGGGCGGCTTGTACTTGATCAGCCGCTTGAACTCACCGTTGCGGGTCATCGTGTCCAGCGGGTTGATGCTCGCGGCGCTCACCCGGACGAGGACGTCGCGCCGTCCCACAGGGGGTCGGGGACGTCGGCGGCGCGCGGACCGTCCTGGCCGTACTTCTCGACGACGAAAGCCTTCATGCTCGCGATCCTCTGGGGTCGGTGCTGTCAGGTATCGAGGAAGTCCAGGGCTGCCGGGACGAATTCTGCGTGGTACTGGAAGATGCCCCCGTGGCCGGCGTCGGGGTAGATCGTGAGCTGGGCGTTCGGCAGTCGACGGGCTAGGTCGGCCGAGTTGTGGCTGGGCACCATCCGGTCGTGGTCGCCGTTCGCCACGAAGACGGGCTGATGCATGCGCGAAAGATCTGTCGGCTGCTGGACGCCCCAGCCGTGGATGGCCTTGAGGTGCGCCCGGAACGACGGGACGGAGATCGCCTTGTCGCGGTTCTCGGTGCGCTCCTCGAGCCGCTTCAGGAACGCTCGCGCCTCCGCCCGGCCGTTCGCCGTCTGGGTGAAGAACAGGTAGTACTTCGCGTCGCGGAACGTCAACGCGCCCCTGGCCACGTCCAGGTAGGTGAGCAAGGTGACCTTGTCGATGCCGTTGCCTCCTGCTGGACCGGTGCCGGCGAGGATGACCTTGCGGACGAGATCCGGCTGCTCCTCGGCGATGACCTGAGCCACGAAGCCGCCCATCGAGAATCCGAGCAGATCGACCTGGTCGAAGCCGAGAGCCTTGATGAAGTCGATGGCGTCCTTCGCCATCTCCGCGATCGAGCTCGGCGTCCTTCCCTCCGAGGCGCCGACGCCGCGGTTGTCGAAGGTGATCACCCGACGACGCGCAGCGATGCCGTCGACGACCCGGGGGTCCCAGTTGTCCAGGACCGCCGCGAGGTGGTTGAGGAAGATGACCGGCGTACCGGTCCGGGGGCCCAGGTCCCGGTACGCGAAGGCCGTGCCGCCGACATCCACGGCCCTGGTCGCGGCGTCCTTGTGCGCGGTGATGACGGGCATGTCGGCTCCTCGATGTGATTGGATTATGGTCGTACGATAATCGCGGAGTGCCGGGAGGCAACCCCGCGGCCCGTGGGTCGGGCCACCGGGCGAGCCCGTCTGCGGCTACGTCGTCGCGGCGGCGAAGATCGCCTGCGCGCTCCGGATGCCCTCCTCGAGGACGGCGTTCGACAGCTTCTTGTCGGACAGCGCCCGGGCCAGCTGCATCGATCCGATGAGCATCGTGAACAGCAAGAGGGCAGTTCGGCGCGCCGAATCCGGATCTTCGGGCGCCAATCGCGTGCAGATCTCGTCCAGGATCGCCTTGGCGCCGGCGGTGTACGCCTTCTTGGTCGCTCCGGTGCACCGCCCGATCTCGTCCAGAAGGGCCGCCGACGGGCAGCCGACGTCGGGGTGATCTCGGTGCGCAGGCGACAGGTACTCGCGGACGAAGACCTCGAGCCCGGCGCGGCCGCCCGGCAGCGTGCTGAACTCCGATGCCTGCCGACCAAGCTGGTCGCCGACGACCGTCGCGACGAGGTCGTCCTTGGAGTCGAAGTGGGCGTAGAAGGCGCCGTTGGTGAGCCCGGCGTCGGCCATCAGGGTTGCGACGCCGGACCCGTCGATCCCGTCGCGCTTGAGCCGGCGACCAGCCGCCTCGACGATGCGCCGACGGGTGGCTTCCTTGTGCTCGACGCCATAGCGCGCCATGCGTTTCCTCCCCTACCTGGACGTGACACCTTGCCCGCCGTGCCAGCATACCCTTTGGTCTGACGGACGTAATATTATGACCGACAGACGAGTTCACTACTCGGCGCGTGCACGATTCGCGGTCCCATCGTTTGGGCCACGCTCAAAGTGCTGGTCGGATCGTCATTGGACCGCGATCTCTGCACGGCTCGCGAACGTGACAAGGGATTGCGCCGCGGCGGTAGCCGTCACGGCGGCCCGACCGTGGGCGGGGTGTCCCGGGAGGCCGCGATCGCTGACAATGGGCTGGTGACCACCGGACCTTCGACCGACAAGGCAGCCGCCCTCCTGGCCCTGCACGCCGGTCCCGGTTTCGTGCTGCCCAACGCCTGGGACGCCGGGTCCGCCAGAATCCTCGAGCAGGTCGGGTTCCCAGCCATCGCCACGACCAGCGCTGGCATCGCCTGGGCCAGCGGGGTCCCCGACGGAGGAGCGCTGGACCGCGACGGCATGCTCGAGCAGATCGGTCGCATCGTGGCCGCCGTGAGCGTGCCCGTGACCGCGGACCTCGAAGCGGGGTACGGCGACACCGCGGACGACGTCGCCCTCACGGTGGCCCAGGCCGTGCAGCTCGGGGCGGTGGGCGGCAACCTCGAGGATGCCGGGCCGAGCGGGCTGTTCGGCATCGACGAGGCGGTCGACCGCCTCGCGGCCGCCCGGGCCGCGGCACCCAGCGGCACCTTCGTGCTCAACGCCCGCACGGACACCTACTTCGCCGGCACGACCGGCGACCCGTTCGCCGCGACCGTCGAGCGCGCGGTCCGCTACGTCGAGGCGGGTGCCGACTGCGTCTTCGTGCCCGGCGTCGTCGACGAGGGCACGATCCGCCGGCTCGCCGCGGCCATTCCGGGCCCGCTCAACGTGGTGGCCGGGCTGGCGAACGTCATCGACGCACCCACCCTGTTCTCGCTCGGCGTCAAGCGGGTGAGCCTGGGCGGCAGCCTGGCGCGGGCCGCGCTCAGCATGGTGGAGCGCGCCGGCCGGGAGCTGCTCGACTCCGGGACGCTCGGCTTCCTCGACGGTGCCATCGCCTACGCCGACCTGCAGCGACGCTTCGACGCGTGACGACTGTCCTCTGCCGCCACGGTCCGCCTCAGGGCTGCGACCTCAGCACGTCGACCTCGCAGCCAGGCAAGAACGGGTCGAAGCCGTGCTCGACCAGCCACCGGATCGACAGCAGGCTTCGCGACGACCACCACCCGCGGACCACGTCGAGGTCGACGTCGGTGCCGTAGCCGGCGAGGACGTCGCCAAGGTGTTCCTGGTGACCGAGCGTCAAGATGGCGAGGTCGTACAGCGGATCGCCTCGGCCCGCCTCGGACCAGTCGAGGACGCCGGTGATCTCGGCACCGTCGACGAACACGTGGCTGACCTGCAGGTCGCCGTGCGTGAACACCGGTCTCGACGGCCGGAACGTAGCGTCGGCAACCCGGCGGTTGCGCGTGACCAGGTCGGCGGGAAGGACGCCGTTCGTGACGAGCCAGTCGCACTCGCTGTCGAGCTGCGATGCCGACTCGTCGAGTCGCCTGCTGCGCCATGGCGGCAGCGGCGCGTCGTGCAGCGTCCGTACGGCGGCACCCGCTGCGACCCAAGCCGCCGCCGACGCGGTCGACGGTTCGCCGAGGCGGCCGAGTGCCGTCCCTGGGAGGGCGGCGAGCGCGAGCACGGGCGGCTTCCGCCACAGGACCTCCGGCGTCGGGATCGGCGCGATGGCCATCGCCTCGACCTCGACATCGGTGCGCGTCTGATCCGCGTCGATCTTCAGGAACACCTCACCCACGCGCAGGGTCGCGCGCTCGTCATGGGCGACCACGACCTCGACCTGCTCCACGTCGGCCATTGTCGTGTTAGGGCAGCCCCGGGTTCTACCGACGTCGCTTGGTGCTGCCGCCGCGGTCGGGCTTGAGCCGGTGACCACTGACGGCGGCGTGCGTCGCCTCGAGCGCTGCCCGGGTCTCGGCGCTGGTCTGCTGCGCCACCCCGACGAACATGAAGTCGACCAGGGACAGCTGCGCCAGCCGGCTCGCCATCGCGCCGCTGCGGAAGGTCGTCTCGCGGACGGCTGTGGTGAGCACGTGGTCGGCGACCTCGACGATGGGAGACCGCGGGAAGTTGGTCAGGGCGACGGTTGTCGCTCCGCTACGACGGGCCTGCGCGAGCGCGTCGATGGTGTCAGTCGTGACGCCGGTGTGCGAGATGCCGATCGCCACGTCGCCAGGTTGCAGAAGGGCGGCGCTGGTCAGGGCGATGTGGGTGTCGGACCAGGCGAACGCGATCCGACCGATGCGGTGGAGCTTCTGCTGGAAGTCCATCGCGACGAACGCGCTGGCCCCCACGCCGTACACATCGATGCGCCGGGCGGCGACGAGCGCGTCGACCACTGCCTGCAACGCCGTGACGTCCAGGTGGGACGCCGTCTCCTCGACCGCCCGGGCATCGGCGAAGGCGATCTTCTCGACGATCGCCGCGAGGTTGTCGCCGGGACCGATGTCGCTGCCGACCACGCGCACGCCGTTGTCCGCCCGGCCGGACTCGGTGGCCAGGGTCAGACGGAGCTGCGGGTAGCCGGACAGGCCGAGGGTCCGGCAGAACCGGATGACAGTCGTCTCCGAGGTGGCGCACCGGTGCGCCAGCTCGGTGATCGTGCTGTCGGCGACCGCCCGCGGGTCCTCGAGCACCTCCTTCGCCACTCGTCGCTCGGAGCGCGTCAGGGACGGCAGGATGGCGCGCAGCCGGACCGCCAGCGAGGCGGGTCCCTGGCCGTCAGGGATCGGCGGGGGGACATCGACCTCCGCGGCTCCGGACATGAAGGAAAGTTACCCCGGTCAGGTCGCCGACGCCGCCGGCCTCATCCCTGGGCTCCGCCGTACGGCCCGTACAGCAGGTACTCACGTCGCTTGGCGTCGAACGCAGCGAGCTCGTCCTGCCACCCGGCAACGACCTCGTCGGTCGTTGCGCCGGCGTCGACCATCGTCCGGAACCTCGTCGAGCCGGTCAGCTTGTCGATCCAGCTGTCCGACCGCCAGGCGAAGTCGGACCCGTAGATCTGCTTGGCCGCCACGATCATGGCGGTGCCGGTGCGCAGGGCGTCGAACGTCGACGGGTCGGTCACCTGCAGCTGCACGCCGGCGCAGGCCGTGTTGACGTGCTTGGAGAACGTCGGAGTGAAGTAGGCCTCCCGGATCAGAACTCCCGGGTGTCCCTGGTCGCGCAGCTCGGCCGCCCACCGCTCGTCGACGTACGGCGCGCCGACCAGCTCGAACGGCCGGGTCGTCCCCCGCCCCTCGGACAGGTTGGTCCCCTCGAACATGCAGGTTCCCGGGTAGACCAGCGCGGTGTCCGGGGTCGGCATGTTGGGCGACGGCAGCACCCAGGGCAGCCCGGTGTCTGCGTACGCCTGCCGGCGGTCCCAGCCACGCATCCGTACGACGTCCACCTGCAGCGGCTGGTCGGTCTCGTCCGGGAGGTACTCCGCGGCGAAGAGCAGAGCCAGCTCGCCGACGGTCATGGCGTGCTGCTGGCAGATCTCACGGCGGCCGACGAACGTCGCGAACGCACGGTCGAGCACCGGGCCGCGCGGCACCCGTCCGGTCGTGGGGTTGGGCCGGTCCAGGACGACGAAGCGCTTGCCGGTCACGGCAGCCGCGACCATGCAGTCGTACATCGTCCAGATGTAGGTGTAGAACCGGGCACCGGCGTCCTGGATGTCGAACACCATCGTGTCCACGCCGGAGCGACGGACGATGTCGGCCAGCGCGTCGCCGCTCTTCAGGTAGGTGTCCCAGACCGTCAGCCCGGTGCGCCCGTCGACGTAGCTGCCCTCCGAGCCGCCGGCCTGTGCCGTGCCCCGGAAACCGTGCTCCGGCCCGAACACGGCCACCAGGTCGACCTGGTCCGAGGCCGCCATCACGTCGACCTCGTGGGTCAGATCGGGCAGCACCCCGGTGGGGTTGGTGACGATGCCCACCTGCTGGCCGCGGAGCACGTCGTAGCCGCTTGCGATCAGCTCCTGGATGCCGGTCCGCACCGGCCGGCCGCCGCTCGGTGCGGTCGCAGCTGCGGCCGGGCCGGCCAGTGTCGGTCCGGCAGCCACGCCGGCGGCAGCGGCACCGACGGCGCCGAGGAAGGCCCGGCGGCCGAGGCTGTGTTCCCGCGTCATGACGTGGACGTCAGGCCGTGGCCGAACGGGTAGAGCGTCGCGCCCGGGTCACCGGCCGTGGGGATGGAGACCGGCAGCAGGCCCGCGGGCTGGACCTCGCCGAAGAGCACCCGGGCGAGCGACTCGACCGAGATCGAGGTGGTGGAGTACGTCGCGAGGTAGGTCGGCGCGTCGGTGAAGTACGCGATGTCGTACGGGTCGCGCACCGCCACCACGACGACCGGCTTGCCGGTGGCCAGCAGGTGCGTGACCAGCTTCTGCTGACCGGCACTCGTCCCGGCCTTGTTGGTCGCGACGACGACCTGGTCGCTGGCCTGCGCCTGTGCCACAGCAGTCGCGATGGTCGCGTCGCTGGGAGCGGTCCCCGTGCTGTACGCCGTCGCGGCCGGTCCGCGGGCCGAGATCCGCTCGGCGAGGCCCGCAGTGACGCTCGCACCGGTGACGAGCACCTTCTGCGTGCCCTTGGCGAGCGGCAGCGCGTCGGCGTCGTCCTTGACCAGCGTGACGGTGGAGTCGGTGATCTCCTGAGCCCGCTGCTGGTGCGCATCGGTGCCCACCCGGGAGCTGACCTTGGACTCGTCGACGAGGACGTTCTTCGGCTTGAAGAGACCGTGCGACATCTTCAGCTGCAGCACGCGGTGCACCGACTGGTCGATCCGGTCCTCGGTGAGCTCACCGGAGCGCACCGCGTCGAGAACCGCGTTGTAGGCGATGTCCAGCTTGCCGGGGGCGGGCATCAGCAGCTGGTCGACCCCGGCTTTGAGAGCCAGCACCGGGATGCGGTCGTCGCCGAAGCCGTCGCGCACGCCCTGCATGGTCAGGGCGTCGGTGATGACCACGCCGTCGTACCCCAGCTCGCCCCGCAGGATGTCGGTGATGATCGGCTTGGAGAGGGTCGCCGGCACCCCGGACGGGTCGAGCGCGGGGACGACGATGTGCGCCGTCATGATCGTGTCGATGCCGTGCCTGATCGCGGCCCGGAACGGCGGGGCGTCGATGCGCTCCCACTCGGCGCGGGTGTGGTTGATGATCGGCACGCCGAAGTGGCTGTCGGTCGCCGTGTCACCGTGTCCGGGGAAGTGCTTCGCGGTGGCGGCCACGTTGGCGCTCTGGTAGCCGTCGACGTTCGCCGACACCAGGTCGGCCACCAGCGACGGGTCGGAACCGAACGACCGAACCCCGATGACCGGGTTCTGCGCGTTCACGTTGACGTCGGCGTCCGGTGCGAAGTCCTGGTTGATGCCGATGGCCCGCAGCTCCTGGCCGCTGATCCGGCCGGCGTCGTACGTGTCGGTCTCGCTGCGGCCGGCTCCCAGCGCCATGTTGCCGGGCAGCTGGGTGGCCGGCGGTCCGACGCGGGTGACGACGCCGTGCTCCTGGTCGGTGCTGATCATCAGCGGGATGCCGGCCCCCTGCGAGGTCGACACCCGCTGCAGGCCGTTGGACAGGCCGGCGATCTGCTCCGGGTTCGCCACGTTGTTCGACCAGGCGAAGTAGATGACGCCACCGACGTGGTACTTCTCGATCAGCTCCTTGCCGTTCGCGACGCCGAGCTCCTGCTGGTTGTGCGCGACGTCGGCCGGGTCGGTCGTGTCGGCGGTCTGGCCGTAGGCGTAGGTGACGAAGAGCTGCCCGACCTTCTCCTCCAGCGTCATCCGCTTGACGATCTGGTCGATCCGGTCGCTGCTGCTGGCCGCCGCCGGCCCACCCACCGAGGTCACAGCGACCGAACATGCCACGAGCAGGAGCAGCGGTCGGAGTCGGGCGCGGATCTCGGGCACGGTGCCTCCAGGGGCGGGCGAGCGCGCCGGGACGGCGCGGGTCGGCTGCGGGACGACGGCGGGCGGGCCTCTTCGAAACCCAGCAACGTTGGTTGGCTGATTTGCGTAAGTTACCTACACTGCCGATCGTGGTCAACGGTCAAACCGTCCGAGAACGACCCGAACCGACCGCGTCAGGCGCAGAGCCGAGCGTGCGTCCCCGGCGTCGCCAGTGCCGGGTCGAGCGCGGCGAGCGCCAGCCAGGCCGCTCCTCCGACCCCGGCGCGGGCCGGCAGCGTGACCCCGGCGAAGCGCGCCGAGAGCAGCGCCCGCAGCACGGCCCCGACCGGCGACGTGTCGCCGGCCAGGCTTCCGGCGAGGACGATCGGGGTGCTCTCGGCCGGGTCCCGGATCAGCCCGAGGGTCGCCACCAGCGCAGCCGCGGCGCGCTCGACGATCGACACCGCCTGCGGGTCACCGGCGCGGTAGGCGGCGGTGACCAGCGGGGCGAGCGCCGAGAGCTGGACACCGGGGCGGGAGTTCACCACCTGGATCACCCGGTCGCGCTGACGGGCCGCTTCCGGCGCAGCGGCGCCCAGCTCGCGCAGCACGGAGTCGACCAGGGGACCGGGCCGAGTCCCCGCGTCCAGGGTCCGCAGCGCAGCGCGGACGGCTTCCCGCCCGAGCCAGAAGCCGGAGCCGTCGTCCCCGAGCAGCCAGCCGTGGCCGTCCGCGGTCCGCGTCAGCCGGCGGCCGGACAGCGATCCCGCGGCCGCGCCGGTGCCCGCGACCAGCACCGCGCCGTCTGCCTCGGGTGTCCCGCTCGCGAACGCCACCTCGAGGTCGGGCACGAAGCCGGGGTCGCAGCTGAGCCCGGCCGCTGCCCACACCGCACCGAAGTGGGCGGCCACCGCGGGGGTGCGCAGCGCCGACCCGCCGGCGACGCCCAGCACCGACGCGTGCACCTGGGCGGGGTCCAGCCCGGCCAAGGCCGCTCGCAGGGCCGCACCGAGTGCGTCAGCTGCGCCGGTTGGGTCAGTGGTCGGGTTGCCGCCGCCGGTGACGCCGCGACCGTGCTCCGTCCCGTCGGCGCCGACCACGAGGATGCGCGTCGAGGTTCCGCCGAGGTCGCCACCGAGGACAAAGATCTCCGAACGCACGAGAACCCCTATTCAGGTAGATATCGGTTAGTGTCGCACCGACTCGCCACGGCCCTTCTCCCTCGCGGCGCATCGCGCGGTCCCGTCACAGGAGGTCACGACTCCGATGGTTGACACGTCCACTGCAGCCGGGAGCAGCGGCGAGTCCGGCGCTGCCGCGGCCACGGTCAGCGCCCAGGCCTACCTCTCCGCGCTCGCGCCGATCATGACCAAGGTCGCCGAGCAGACCGACGGCCCCGTGCAGCAGGCGGCCGACCTCATCGTGGCGTCGTTGCGCGCCGGCGGCGTCGTCCAGGCCTTCGGCTCGGGGCACTCCGAGGCGTTGGCGATGGAGGTCGCCGGCCGCGCCGGTGGGCTGGTGCCGACCAACCGGATCGCGTTGCGTGACGTCGTCCTCATCGGCGGTGAGTCACCCGACGTGCTGGGCGACAAGCACCTCGAGCGCGACCCGTCGATCGCGCACCGGCTGTACGACCTGGCCAACGTGTCCGAGCCCGACATCTTCGTGGTCGCGTCGAACTCGGGCGTGAACGGCTCGATCGTCGAGCTCGCGACCCTGGTGAAGGAGCGCGGCCACCGGCTGATCGCCATCACGTCGTTCACCCAGACGGCCGGGGTCGACTCTCGGCACCCGTCCGGCACGAAGCTGGTCGACCACGCCGACGTCGCGCTCGACAACGGCGCTCCGTACGGCGATGCCGTGCTGCCGCTGCCAGGCGGTGGCAGCGTCTGCGCGGTCTCGTCGATCACCGCAGCACTGCTCGCACAGCTGATCGGCGCCGAGGTCGTCCGGCGGCTGACCGAGGCAGGCGAGACACCGCCGGTCTACCTGTCGGCCAACGTCCCCGGCGGCGACGAGCACAACAGCGGCCTCGAAGCCCGCTACGCCGGCCGGATCCGTCGTACGCCCTGACTCGCTGACTCCCCTCCAGCACAACAACCCGGAAGGCAGGCACGATGACCACCGAGAAGAAGGCAGTCGACCGCCGCAGCTTCATGAAAGGCGCGCTAGCGGCGGCGGCGGTCATGCCGTTCAGCAGCGTGCTTGCCGCGTGCGCAGGCGGCGGCAGCGACTCCGCCAACAACAACAAGGGAGGTGGGAAGGTCAGCGCGAGCAACCCGTTCGGCATGACGGACAAGTCGTCGGTCGACGCGGTGATCTTCGACGGTGGCTACGGCACCGACTACGTCACGTTCGCCGCCTCGCTGATGCAGAAGAACCACGCCGGGTCGACGGTGAAGGTCTCCCCATCGACCAAGATCGCCCAGGAGCTGCAGCCACGCTTCGTCGGTGGCAACCCGCCCGACCTGATCGACAACTCCGGTGAGAACGCGATCGGGTTCAGCACGATCCTCGACCAGATCGAGGACCTCAAGGACGTCCTCGACGCGCCCAACCTCGAGGGGACGAAGATCTCGGACACCCTGTTCGGCGGCGTCGAGGAGCCGGGGACGTACAACGGCAAGCTGGCCGCGCTCAACTACGTGTTGACGGTCTATGCGGTCTGGTACTCCAAGAGCCTGTTCGACGAGAACGGCTGGACCCCGCCGAAGACGTGGGACGAGGCGATGGCCCTGGGCGCCAAGGCCAAGGCGAAGGACAAGTACCTGTTCGTGTGGGGCAAGGAGGCGGCGACCTACTACCAGACCCTGGCGATCGGGTCGGCGATCAAGCAGGGCGGCGACGAGGTCCGCCTCGCGCTGGAGAACCTGGAGGCCAACGGCTGGTCGCACCCTGACATGCAGTCCGTCCTCAAGGGCCTGGGTGAGATCGTCAAGGCCGGCTACCTGAAGCCAGGCGGAGCGGGCACCCAGTTCACCGCGGCTCAGGCCCAGTGGAGCAACAACCAGGACGCCCTGCTGTACCCGTCGGGCTCCTGGATCGAGAACGAGATGAAGGACCAGACCAAGACCGACTTCAAGATGACCGGGTTCCCCGAGATGACGGTGACGGGGGACTCCTCGATGCCGTACGAGGCCCTGCACAGCGCGTCCGGTGAGCCGTTCGTGATCCCGTCGAAGGGCAAGAACGTGGCGGGTGGCAAAGAGCTGCTCCGCACGATGCTCTCCAAGGAGGCCGCCACGAACTTCGCCAAGACCAAGCTCGCGCCGACCATCGTCAAGGGCACCGTCCCAGCTGACGGTTTCGGCTCGACCGCCCTGGTCTCGCAGAACGATCTGCTCAGCGCCGCCGGGTCCGACGTCTTCACTTGGAAGTTCGTCGACCTGTACGGCATGAACGTCGACCAGCTCGTGGTCTGGAACAGCTTCCTGGCCGGCAAGTCCGACGTCGCGGAGCTGACCAAGGGACTGCAGCAGATCACCGACAAGGTCCGTGAGGACGACTCAGTCAAGAAGATCAAGGTCACATGATCGATTCGGCATCCGTTGTCGCCACGGCCGAAGAACCGGTCGCGCGACGCAAGAAGACGCGACGCAAGCTGACGTTCGACCGGGTCAGCTTCTTCGTGGTGTTCCTCGGGCTGCCGTTGTCGATCTTCCTGCTCTTCGTGGTGTGGCCGTTCGTGCAGGCGTTCTACTACTCCATGACCGACTGGTCGGGCTTCACGTCCGACATGAACTTCGTCGGTCTGCGGAACTACCGGACGCTGCTGCACGACGACATCTTCAAGACCGCGTTCTGGAACAACGTCCTGCTCGCCGTCGTGGTGCCCCTCGTGACCGTCGTGCTCAGCTTCCTGCTGGCCACGATGGTCACGGTCGGGGGCACCACGCACGGGGCCGCCCGGGGCATCCGAGCCTCGAACTTCTATCGGGTCATCTCGTTCTTCCCCTACACGATCCCGGCGATCATCATCGGAATCCTGTGGAGTCAGATGTTCGACCCGTCCGCCGGCCTGGTGAACGGCATCCTCACCAAGCTCGGGTTCGACCAGTTCGCCAGCTTCCCCTGGCTCGGGGACACCCGCACCGCCATGCCCGTCTCGATGTTCGTGATCATCTGGGGCTTCGTGGGCTTCTACATGGTGCTGTTCGTCGCAGCGATCAAGGGGATCCCGTCGGACTACTACGACGCGATCCGGCTGGACGGCGCCGGCCGGATCAGGACGGCGTGGTCGATCACGATCCCGTTGGTCCGCGACAACATCCAGACCGCCTACATCTATCTGGGCATCGTGGCCCTCGATGCCTTCGTCTACATGGCCGCGCTCAACCCCGACGGAGGGCCGGACAACTCGACCCTGGTCATGCCACAGCGACTGCTCACCACCGCATTCACGAAGGGTCAGTTCGGCCTCGCCAGCGCGATGGGCGTGGTGCTGGCCCTGGCGACCCTCGCCTTCGCCGCGATCGTCTTCACCGTGAACTGGCTCACCGGCGGGCGCGAATCGAAGGTCAAGCGATGACGACCGCCGCACCACCCGCGGCAAAGACCGGCGGGCCGAAGGCGTCGGAGACCACCGGCGAGCAGAAGACCGTCACCGCCGTCTCCCATGTCGTCCTCAGCGTGTGGACGCTCCTGATCGTCGTCCCCCTGCTGTGGGTCCTGATGTCGTCGTTCAAGACGAGCAAGGAGATCTTCGCGTCACCGTTCGCGCTGCCGGAAAGCTGGAACTTCGACAACTACGTCTCCGCGTGGACCACGGCAGGCATCGGCAGGTACTTCGCCAACACCGTCGTCGTGGTCGGCTGCGCACTGGTCATCGTCATGGTGCTGGGATCGATGTGCGCCTACGTGCTCGCCCGCTTCTCCTTCTTCGGCAGCAGGGTCATCTACTACCTGATGCTTGCCGGGCTGACGTTCCCGGTCTTCCTCGCCATCGTCCCGCTGTTCTTCGTGCTCCAGGACATCGGCCTGCTGAACACCCTCCCCGGACTGATCGTCACCTATGTGGCGTTCGCGCTCCCGTTCACGGTGTTCTTCCTGTTCCCGTTCTTCAAAGCGCTGCCCGACGAGATCGCCGAGGCCGCCGAGATCGACGGGGCGGGCGAGTGGCGCACGTTCTTCCAGGTCATGCTGCCGATGGCCAAGCCGGGGATGGCATCGGTCGCCATCTTCAACTTCCTCGGCCTGTGGAACCAGTTCCTGCTTCCGGTCGCCCTGAACACCGACCGCAAGAACTACGTCCTGTCCCAGGGCATGGCCGCATTCGCCTCACAGGCCGGCTACAACGTCGACTTCGGCCGGTTGTTCGCCGCCGTCGTGATCACCGTCGTCCCCGTCCTGATCGTCTACGTCATCTTCCAACGACAGCTCCAGGGCTCGGTCACCGCGGGAACCATGAAGTAGCTGCCATCTCGATGAGTCGATGAGCGAGCTGCGTCTCGAGACGCTGACCATGCCGACGGCGGACGTCGGTCCCGTCAACCCGTTGCCGCCGCTGTTCTCCACCGCTGACCTGCACACGGTCGTCGACCCCGGCGAGGCCGACGCGGACATGCGACACAACATCGGGTACGGCCGGGTCCGCTCGGTGCTGCCCTATCTGGTCCAGGACGGTTACGGCCGCGACCGCCGGCCGGCCGAGCACACGGTCGCCGTCCTGGAGAACGACGTCCTGCGGGCCACCTTCCTCCTCAGCCTCGGCGGCCGGCTGTGGTCGTTGGTGCACAAGCCCACCGGTCGCGAGCTGCTCTACCGGAACCCGGTCTTCCAGCCGGCGAACCTCGCGCTGCGGAACGCCTGGTTCGCCGGTGGCGTGGAGTGGAACATCGGGACCATCGGTCACTCCCCCACGACGTGCGAGCCGCTGCACGCGGTCCGGGTGCTGCAGCCGGACGGCACGCCCGTGCTGCGGATGTACGAGTTCGAACGGCTGCGTGAGGTCGTGTTCCAGGTCGACGCCTGGCTGCCCGAGGGCTCCGCCGTGCTGCTCGTCCACGTCCGCATCGTCAACCCCAACGACGTCGAGACGCCGATGTACTGGTGGTCCAACGTCGCGGTACCCCAGGCGGACGACGTACGCGTCCTGGCCCCCGCAGACGAGGCCTGGCAGCTCGCCAACGAGAGCCCGCTGCGACGCGTGCCGATCCCCGTCCTCGACGGACAGGACCGCACGTACACCACCCGCGCGTCCGAGGCCACCGACTACTTCTTTGCCATCGCAGACGACCAGCGGCGCTGGATCGCCGCCCTGGACGGAAGCGGCACGGGACTGGTGCAGACCTCCACCGACCGGCTTCGCGGCCGCAAGCTGTTCCTGTGGGGAAGGAGCCCGGGCGGGGACCACTGGCAGGAGTGGCTCGGGCAACCCGGTCGGGAGTACCTCGAGATCCAGGCGGGTCTCGCCCGGACCCAGCTCGAGCACTTACCGATGCCGGGACGTGCCTCCTGGGCCTGGGTGGAGGCGTACGGACTTCTCGAGAGCGACCCGGACGCCGTCCACACGGCCGACTGGACCCGGGCGCGCACGCGCGGTGACTTCGCGACCTGGAGGAACTGGTCCCCAGTGCCGCGCTCGACGGGGCGCTGACCGCGCGGCCGGTTGGGCCGACGCGTCTCCGGTCGAGGTGCTGAACAGCGGATCGGGGTGGGGTGCGCTCGAGCGCAGGTCGCGGGAGGGGGAGGGGACGGTCGCTGAAGCTGACCGGTACGCCGTTCGGGGACGACTCGCTCGGCCCGAGCAATAGGCCTGGGTCCAGCTTGCTGCGCAACCGGCGGTGGCGTCGCCGCCGGTCGAGCAGGCGCCGTGCTCCTACCAGGTGAGCGGCCGGTGGGTGCCGCTGCTGGAGGCGGCCGACGGCTGGCTGCCGACGTTGCACCTCGGGGTGATCCACGCCGTCGCGGGAGACATCGAAGCGGCAGCCGACGCCTGGACCCGGTCGATCGCCACCGAGCCCACCGCGTGGGCCTGGCGCAACCTGGCTGTCCTGGCGCAGGCCGACGGGGACCTACCCGTCGGCCGTCCGCCTCTACCAGGCGGCGCTGGCGCTGCGAGGCGACCTGGCACCGCTCGCCGTGAGCTGCTCCACGCCCTGCTGGCCGCGGGTGACGGCGGGGACGCTCTTGCGGTCATCGAGGCCGCGCCGGCGGAGCATCGCGCTCTGGGCCGGTTCCGGCTCGCCGAGATCCGGGCGGCTCTGCTGATCGGCGATCTCGACCGGGCCGGCCGCGCCCTCGAGCCGGGAGTGCTTCCCCCCGACGTACGCGAGGGCGAAACGGCGCTGCACGAGGTGTGGTTCGACTACCAGGTGGGGCTCGCGGCACGGGACCAGCGACGCCCGGCCGAACCCGGAGCTGATAGCGTACCTGGGTCCGTTCCATTGCCGGTCCCGCCGCAGCTCGACTTCCGGATGTAGCGCTGTCGAGGGCGGCGTTGAGGGTGACCGTGAGGATCACCGGACGTCCCACGCGAGGCAGGCGGCGCCCAGGCACCCGGCGCGGTCGCCCAGGGCCGCCCTCGCGATCCGCGGGCGCCGCTGGAACGTCAGGCGGGTCGCGAGGTCGGCCCGCAGGGGGGCCAGCAGCGTCTCACCGCTCTCGGCGAGCCCCCCGCCGACGAGCACGAGGTCGACCCCGGTCAGGGTCACCGTGGCGGCGACCGCCGCACCCAGCGCCGACACGGCGCGCCCCCACACCGGCCTGGCCGCGGGGTCGCCGGCGACCGCGAGCGCGGCGACCCGCTCGGCCGGGAGCCGGTCACCGGTCTCCGCCGCGTAGGCCCGCTCGACCGCGGCGGCGGACGCGATGGTCTCCAGGCAGCCCACGGCCCCGCAGGCGCAGGGCGGCCCGGCCGGGTCGATGACCATGTGCCCCAGCTCGCCGGCCCACCCGTCGCCCGAGACCAGCACCCCCTCGAGCAGCAGGGCGCCGGCGATGCCGGTGCCCACCGGCAGGAACAGCGCGTGCCGGGCCCCGCGCGCCGCGCCGAGCCGGGTCTCGGCCAGCAGTCCGGCCCGCACGTCGTGCCCCACGACGGTGCAGACCTGCAGCCGCGCGGCCCGGGTCGCGGACCGGCAGGTCCCGCCAGCCCAGGTTGGCCGACCAGAGGCCCACCCCGCGGCGCTCGTCCACGAGGCCGGGCACGACCACACCGCAACCGACCAGCCGCGCAGGGCGCCGTCCCGCTCGGCGGTGGCGAGCAGGCCGCCCACCGCGGAGGCGAGGGTGGAGCCGATGTCGGCGCCGATGTCCGCGGGCGTCGGCACGGTGAGGGCCGCGACCACGTCGTACGCCGGTCGACCAGGGCCGCCTTGATCCGGGTGCCTCCGACGTCGACGGCGGCCACGACCTCCTGCATGCGCGGCAACGCTCCCGTGCGCGCCGGCGCCGGTGAGGACGATCGAGCGGCTCAGGTGGCGGGGGTTGTCGGGGTCCACGTCGGCCTGGCGGGCCTTGGCCAGGCACAGCCGGTGCACCCGCACGAGGTCGGCCATCGGGTCGATGTCGCGGTGCTCGAAGTGGGCACCGGTGGCCCGACCTGGTCGGCCAGCCCCTCCGGCACCTCGCCGAACGCCCACGTCGCCCGTCCCGGCGCGGCGATGCTGATCGGCCCGTGCCGGTACTCCATGGCGGGGTAGGACTCGGTCCACAGCTGGGCCGACTCGCGCAGCTTCAGCCCCGCCTCCTCGGCCAGGCCCACCGTCCAGCCACGCCCGAGGAAGCTCACCTGCTCGGCGTCGACCAGTCCGGCCAGGCACTGCCCTCGTCCTCGGCCAGCACCGCGCGGGCGTCGGCGACCGCCCCGGTGAGGTCCTCGCCGAGCGAGGCGCGCAGCAGCGCCAGCGCGGTCGTCGCGAACCGGGTCTGCACCACCGACTGCTCGTCCACCTCGCTGAGCAGGATCACCGGTCGGCCAGCTCGGTCACCGGCGTCCCGGCCGTCGCGACGATCGCCGTGGTGGGCACCCCGCTGCCGCGCAGCCCGGTCAGCACCTCGATGACCTCGGTGGTCGTGCCCGAGCGGGTGAGCGCCAGGACCGCGTCGTACCCGCGGTCAGCCGGTGCTCGCTGGCGGCGAAGGCGTCCGTCTCGCCCTGCCCGGCCTGCTCGCGCAGCGCGGCGAAGGCCTGGGCCATGTAGAAGGAGGTGCCGCAGCCGACGACGGCCAGGCGCGCCCCGGCGCGGGCAGGGCCGACACCTCGCCGACCCGGGAGACGACCCGCCCAGTCGTCGGGCTGGCCGGCCA
>CAWBMM010000005.1:0-535838 GCA_963789855.1 uncultured Actinomycetota bacterium | reverse complement strand
TGGACCGTCGAACAGCTCGCGGAAGCGCTCGCGTGTCCATCGTCGGCCTGCGCCTGGACATTGAGAACTGGCGGTCAGGGCGGGTCTTGGATCAACTGAGACGAGAGGTGTGTCCCGATGAAGGTCATCATCGTCGGCGGGGTCGCGGGTGGCGCGTCTTGTGCGGCGCGGTTGCGCAGGCTCGACGAGCAGGCCGAGATCCTCATGGTGGAGCGCGGGCCGTACGTGTCGTACGCGAATTGCGGGCTGCCGTACCACGTCGGCGGCGTCATCGAGCACGAGTCAGAGCCTGCTGGTCGCCAACGAACGGGTCTTCCGGGAGCAGTTCGCCGTGGACTGCCGGACCGGATGCGAGGTCGTGGGCATCTCGACGGCGGACAAGACCGTCCAGCTCAGCGATGCCGCAACCGGCGAGGTGACGACGGAGACCTACGACAAGCTCGTGCTGTCCCCCGGCGCAGCGTCGGTGCGTCCGCCGCTGCCTGGCATCGACCTGCCCGGCATCTTCCAGGTCCGCACGGTTCCCGATGCGCGGGAGATCCGCGAGTGGATCGAGCGCGGGACGAGCTTCCTGACCGGTATGGAGCACTACTCGGGGTTCCAGACCGTGCGGCCCGCGAAGCACGCGGTCGTGGTCGGCGGGGGGTTCATCGGCTTGGAGATGGCCGAGAACCTCGTCCACCGCGGCTTTGAGGTGACCGTGGTCGAGATGGCCGACCAGGTGCTGGCACCGCTCGACCTCGAGTACGGACGGGTCGTGGCGGACTCCCTCAGCCTGCACGGTGTGCGTGTCGTCGTGCGCGACGGGGTCGCCGGGTTCGAGCAGTCGGGCGACGACAGGATCCTGGTCTCGACGCAGTCGGGGAGCACCCACCCGGCGGACCTGGTCATCCTCGCGCTCGGGGTCCGACCCGACACCACCCTGGCGAAGGCTGCCGGTCTCGAGATCGGTGAGCTCGGCGGGATCCGGGTCGACGATCAGATGCGCACCAGCGATCCTGACGTCTTCGCGGTCGGAGACGCTGTCGAGGTCCGGGACTTCGTCAGCGGGCAGTGGAGTCTGATGGCGCTGGCCGGGCCGGCGAACCGGCAGGGCCGCATCGCAGCCGAGGTCATCGCCGGACGCGACTCGCGGTTCCGGGGCACCCAGGGAACCGCCATCGTGGGGCTGTTCGGCTCCGCGGTGGCCTGGACCGGCGTCAACGAGAAGACGCTCCAACGGCTCGGGGACACCGACTACGAGAAGGTGTACCTGTATCCCAACTCGCACGCCGGCTACTACCCCGGGGCCACCCCCATCGCGATGAAGGTGCTGTTCCGCAGATCCGATGGACGATTGCTCGGCGCGCAGGCCGTGGGTCAGGACGGCGTGGACAAGCGGATCAGCCACATCGCCCTGGCGATCCAGCTCGGAGCGACGGTGTACGACCTCGAGGAGGCCGAGCTCTGCTACTCGCCACCGTTCGGCAGCGCCAAGGACCCCATCAACTTCGCCGGGATGGTCGCCGCCGGCGGTGCTGCGCGGCGACATGCCGGTGAGCCACTGGGGAGCCGACGAGAATGCCTTCCTCCTCGATGTGCGCGAGGAGCCCGAGCTCGCCGTCGAGCAGGTTCCCGGGATGGTCAACATCCCGCTGGGTCAGCTGCGGTCGCGACTGGACGAGCTGCCCCGGGACCGGGAGATCCACGTCGTGTGCCGCTCCGGCCAGCGCGCCTACTACGCAACGCGCATGCTGCTTCAGCACGGGTTCGACGCCAAGACGCTCTCCGGCGGCATGCTGTCCCACGCGATCCTGGTCACGCCCGAGCTTCTGGCCGAACGACATGCCTGATCAGCGGCCGTGCCGGTGGGCAGCGACGCAGCGGATGACGGGGCCTGCTGGCTAGGGCGCGGCGGCCGGCTCTGCGACGGGGTCGCCGGTGGCCGGTGACTTCGGCAGGCGTCGCACCCAGGCCAGCGCGAGCAGCGCGAAGAGCGCCAGGAAGGCGAGGGCGGCCCGCAGGGCGCCGAGCTGTGCGTCGGAGTAGGTGGCCACGAGCTCGGCGGTCTGGTCGGCCGGCAGGCCAGCCTTCTGGGCGGCCTGTTCGACCTGTTCGGTGGACACGAAGTTGGCGCTCGCCTCGGCGGCAGCTGTCACCTGCTGCTTGACCGAGTCGGGAAGCGACGTGCTTGCTTGGATCCCGTTGGTGAAGTTCGACGCGAGGGTGGCGAGGAGGATCGAGCCGACGAGTGCGACGCCGAGCGAGGCGCCGAGGTTGAGCGAGGTGCCCTGCAGTCCTCCGGCCTCTCCTCCGCGGGTCGGTTCGACCGAGGACATGATCACGTTGCCCACCTGGGAGGCCAGCAGCCCGAGGCCGGCGCCGAGCAGCGCCAGGCCCGCCGCCGAAGCCCCAGCCGCTCAGCTGCGGGTCCAGGAAGTAGAGCAGCACCACCTCCCCGACCAGCATCGCCGCGATGCCCCGCTGGACGATCAGCTTCGGGGAGAACCGACCGGTCAGCGCCGAGCCCCCGAGGGCGAACACGAACATCGCGACCGACATCGGCAGGATGGTGACCCCGGTCTTCAACGAGTCGAAGCCCAGCACGGTCTGCAGGTAGAGGGGCAGCACGAAGAACGTGGCCTGGATGATGAACGCCTGACACCACTGCACCACCAGCCCGGCGCGCATCCGCGGGATCTTCAGCAGAGCGAGGTCGAGCAGCGGCTCGTCACCGCGGTCCTTCACCGTGCGCTCGCGGCGGCCGAAGACGACCAGCAGGATCGCCCCGACCAGGATCAGCCACAGCGTCGGCGACAGGCCGAGCGGGGTCAGCGGCTGGCCGTTGATCTCCGGAACGTTCTGGCTCGGGGTGATCCAGCCCCACTGGCTGGAGCGCAGGATGCCCAGCACGATGCAACCCAGGCCGAGCGGCGGACAGCACGGCGCCGCCGGTGTCGAGCTTGGTCTTGCGTGCCTGCACGGCCGGGATGATCCGCAGGAAGCACCAGGATGACCAGGACCACGACCGACTCGGCCGCGAACACGTATCGCCAGGAGTAGGTAGGCCGACACCCAGCCACCGATGAGGGGGCCGGCCGCCATCGACGCCCCGCTGACACCGCCGAGGATCCCGTAGGCGATCGCCCGCTGCTTGCCCTGGTAGGTCGCCGCCGTCAGCGCGGCGATGGCCGGGATCACCAGGACCGCGCCCAGGCCCTCGATGAACGACCAGCCGATGAGGAGCACGGCCAGGTTCGGCGCCACGGAGGTGAGGAAGGAGCCGGTCCCGTAGACGAGCAGGCCGACCCAGAAGGCCCGCTTGGCCCCCCAGCGTTCGCCGAACTTCCCGCCGATGAGCATGAACGAGGCCATCACCAGCGTGTACATCGTGATCGCGGTCTGCAGGCCGACGATGGTGGTGTCCAGGTCCTCGACGACCTGGGAGATGGACACGTTCATCACGGTGGTGTCCAGCACCATGATGAACTGCGCGGCGGCCAGCATCCCGACCACGCCCCACCCGGTTTTCGCGGCGACGTGTGGCGCGAGGTCGGTCACGATCGCGTCCTTCCCGGCTCGCCGGTCTTGCGTCCTCTGATCAGCCCGAACGGCAGGATCAGGTAGATGGCGATGACGAGGTAGCCGACGATCGCGACGATCGGGAGGAACAGGCCGACGGCGATCAGGACGATGTAGCCGCCAAGGCTTGGCGTCAGGCGCCTGGTCAACGTCTGGACCTCCTCGTCGTCCGCGTCGGGCCGTACGAGCCCTTCGCGCACCGAATAGCGCCACAGGACTGACACCAGCACGGCGGCGAAGAGGAGGTTGACTCCGTAGAGCGAGACGGCGACTCGTTCGCCGGCTTCTTCGCCGGTGTACTCGGCGAGGAGTCGGGTGGGGTACGGGAGAAAAGACACGAACAGCAGGAGCAGCAGGTTCAGCCGGCTCAGGATCGGGTCGGTGTGTTCGAGGTAGTCGGTGATGGCGCTGTGCGCCAACCAGATCGCTCCAATGGTGGAGAAGCTGATGAAGTAGGCCAGGTAGACGGGCCACTGGTCGACGACGGCGGTCAGTAGATGGTCCGCCGCGCCGGTCGGGACAGCGATGTCCAGGACCAGCAGCGTGATGGCGATCGCGAACACGCCGTCGCTGAAGGCCTCGAACCGTCCGGTGCGAAGCCGACGAGACCCCGGGCCCGACGCTGGCTCGTCTACCATCGCGGGTCGACCCCTGCGTTCGGCCGCCCGGGAGGCCGCAGCACGACTCGATCGACAAGGACGTCGGCGACCCCCACCGCCGCCGCCGATACAGCCGCCCAGACCATCACCCGACGAAACGGCACGTCGCGGTCCCGCGCGGTCGGCAGCGGTCTGCCCGTGGCGCGGTGGTAACCGAACTCCAGCGCCCTATGGACCACCCAGGAAGCCGCCGCCTCCCCCAGCCACACCTTTGCCGCCTGGGCATGGGCGGTCTCGCGCGCGGCGATACCTCCCGGGCTGGCAATGCCCTCAGCCACCGGATCCTCCATTCGGGGGCCCATTCATCCATGACGCTCTCGCCATGAGGCCCGTCGTGAACCCCTACATGCAGACCGCGATGCACAGAATGATCCACTTCACGTCCTGAACATCGAGAGCCGGAGTTACCCCGTCACCCCTCAACGTGTCTATCGCAGCCTTCACGTTGGGAGCATGTGCGACGGAACCGACGGTAGAAATCATGTTCGAGTAGTAGAGAATCACCGAACTCGTCGACATCTTGCCGGCATCTTGAAAAGCGAACCCGCTGCGACTGATCGCATCATGGATGGTCCGGACCTCCTCCGGATGGGCCTTGATTGCCGCAGATAGTCGGCCGATGCCTGCCGACAACTCGACCGGATCGGGTAGGTGAACGTCCATGAGAGTCCTCCCTGCTACGTCGGATTGGTCTCACTCATAACGAGGAAGTTCTGCCTCGCCGTCTATGTGTCGAACCGAAACGACACCACGCCTTCGCGCGTCGCCGGGAGCGCGGCGGTCGCTGCCGCGGACGGGCCAGAAGCATTGTCGTCTGAGGTTTCGGTCGCCATCGGTTGGTTCCTCGGTCATCGGTGCGCATCGGTATGCACGGTTGGTCGTCCGCGTCACACGCCGGTCTGTGCCGTGATCCGTCCTGAGTCGATCGCGGCCACCAGTGCGGTGTGGTCCTTGGCGTTCAGGTCTGCGTAGGCCTCGGCGAAGTCGGCCATGGCATGGTCGAAGCGGTCCTTGGAGCCCAGGTAGGCGGCGATCGCGACTCGGTCTCCGGAGCGGGCGTGTGCCCTTGCCAGCGTCTGGCCGCAGATGCGTGCGTACAGTCTCATGCCGTCGGGGACCATCTCCTCGACGATGACCGAGCCCTTCCCGTCGCGGAGCTGTCGTAGGTAGTAGTCACGCTCGATCCCGTCGGGCCCCTGGGCGCGCTGCCAGCCCAGGAAGATGTCGCTCGCCGCCTGCATCAGGTGCTGGCCGGTCACGACGCGCTGGCCCTGGTTCTTGAACCCGGTCGACTTGACGTAGCCCGATAGAACGGACGCTTGCGCCTCCTTGGCCTGCAGGAACAGCGGGTCCGCACCGTCGATCCCCTGGAACAGCAGGATCCACGCTCGCGTGCCGACGCTGCCCACACCGACCACCTTGCGGGCCACCTGCACGAGCTCGAACTCCTCCAGGAGGTGACGCCGATCCGACTGCAGCGTTCGGCGGTAGGACCTGATCAGGCTCCGCAGGGTGTCATAGGCGCGAGCTGCCTCGTCCTGTCCCCACAGCTCCTCGAGCGGGACGAGCAACGGGGGCTGGCTCCGGATGCGAGCGTGTCCGTCCATCATGCTGGTGAGCTTGTCCAGCGCCTGGACGCTGTCGCGGCCACGGGCCTTGTCCAGGGCCGCCTGCGCCTTGGCCTTTCGCGCCGAGTCCAGCTCGCTGCCGACCTGCCGCATCACCTGGTCCATGTCCAGGTGCGTGTACCAGACGGCGAGATTGCGTTGGGCCGCGAACCCGGCCATCGCCTCGCGATAGCCGGCGGCGGCCGCGAGCACGATCGACCGGCGCTTCTTCGTGCCGAACCCGTTGTCGCGGCCGGCTACCGCCAGGCTGGCCGCCAACCGCTTCACATCCCACTCGAACGGCCCTGGGTGGGTCTCGTCGAAGTCGTTGACGTCGAAGGCCAGTCGCCGCTCAGGGGTGGCGAAGATGCCGAAGTTGCTCATGTGCGCGTCGCCGCACAGCTGCACGTACAACCCGGAGTTCTGCGTGCGCGACAGATCGGACGCCATGATCAGCGCGCCGCCGCGGTAGAACGAGAACGGCGTCGCAGCCATCCGCCCGTACCGGATCGGGACGAGCTCGGGCACCCGCGACGCAGCCTGGCTCTCCAGCAGCGCGACCGGGTCGGGCCGCCCGTCAGCCGCAAGCTGGGCCTGCGACGCAAGTGGGGCTCGTCCGCGCGCGAGCCGGCCGGCCGCGGTTCTGTCCTCTCGAGTGCGGTGCGTGACCTTGGGTGGTGCGGCAGATGTCTGCGCAGTCTGTGTCATGGTCAGCTCCCTTTGCCGGTGCTCTGGCGGACGCGGCTACGAGCGCCGCGACCCGAGGCAACAGATGTCCAGCACGACCATCTCCGCTGACGGTCCGGGTTGGACGTCCCGGTAGAACGCAGCGTCACACTCTGCGGGATGCCGTGCATCATCCGCGGGTCGATTTCACCTAGGGGAAACCCACCGTTGCTGATGACTCATCGCCGAGACGGGGCGAGTCTTGCGCGATGGGTACCGATGGTGGTCGCGGACGCACCTACCGGCTTGTCATGGGTGGCGAGCTCGGCGACAGGTTTGGCAGTCTGTTCGAGGGCTTCACCCTCTCGCGGGACGGCGGTAACACCGTGCTGACCGGCCCGGTGAGCGACCAGGCCCATCTCGCTGGAGTCATCGAGCGGGTCCAGGAGCTCGGCCTGGACCTCATCTCCGTCGCGGCCGTCGAGCCAACACCCAAGGGCACGGTTCCCGGGCGTTGATCGACCTGTTTGTCGGGGATCGTCGCGCGGACCCGGGTCTGGGGCGCCGCCTCACTGCGCGCCAGCCGCACCGCGCAGCCTGGGCCGCCGCGGGGCGTCGGTAGCCCTGTCGGGCCACTGGAGTGGCTCCCATGAGCCTCTCCGCCAGATAGCCTGCGAGTGGAGTAGGGGCTCTGGCCTGATCCGCACGTCGGCGGGAGGTAACGGATGGCTTCCCGACGGGGCTTGGCCAATGAGCCGCGGACGCCCGTCGACACGGCGCTCCCAGTCATGGCAGATACCGGGCCGTTGCGTCGCGGATCTAGTGGGCCCAACGCGGCTGCCGTCGGCGCCGGGTCGCCGGTTCTGGTGACCACGAAACTGAGCCCACCTCAGGTCCGGGACCGGATTGTTCTACGTCGGCGACTGCTGGAGCGCCTCGACAGCGGTGCAGAGACCGCTCTGACACTGGTGGCGTGTCCGGCTGGTTTCGGGAAGACAAGCCTGCTCGCTTCGTGGCATGCGGCCCAGGCTGATCGGACCCCGATGGGGTGGCTGACCCTCGACAAGGGCGACAACGACCCGGTGGTGCTGTGGTCGTATCTGCTCGAAGCCGTTCGGAGGGGCTGCCCCACCCTCGGGGAGTCGTTGCCCAGAACAGCGGTCGGGGCGCCGCTGGTCATCGAGATGCTGATGCCGCGCTTGGTGAACGCGCTGGCCGACCAGGCCAGGCTCACATTGATCCTCGACGACTTCCATGAGCTGACGGACGGGCCCGCCCGCGACAGCATCAACTGGCTCGTCTACCACGCTCCGACGAGTCTTCAGCTGGTGGTGTCGACCAGGAAGGAGCCGGAGCTACCGCTCGCTGCCTTGCGGGCACACGGTGACCTGCTGGAGCTCAGGGCAGAGGACCTGCGGTTCACAGTCGATGAGGCGGACCAGTTCCTGAACGGGCGACAGAAGCTTGGCCTGACCGACGACGACGTCGGTCTGCTGGTCGAGCGGACGCAGGGTTGGCCAGCCGGGGTCTACTTGGCCGCGCTGTCGCTGCGCCGGTCCAAGGACCGGCACAGTTCCGTGGCCAGGTTCGGCGCCTCCAACCGTCACGTGATCGACTACTTGGAGACCGAGGTGCTGGCCGCTCACGACGAGGCAGACGTCGAGCTGATGGTCCACTGCTCGATCTTGGACAGGCTTTCCGGCCCGCTGTGCGATGCCGTGCTCGATCGGCAGCACTCGGACGAGGCTCTCCGTCGTCTGGCGCGCAGCAACCTGTTCGTCGTGCCGCTGGAGGACGACGGGGCGTGGTACCGCTTCCATCCCCTGTTCGCCCAGCTGACGCGCGTGGAGCTGGGTCGGCTCGACCCAGGTGTCGCGGTGGGGCTCAAGCGCCGGGCGTACGGCTGGCACCGTGAACAAGGCAACACCGTCGAGGCCATCGGGTATGCGATCGATGCCGGCATGTTCGCGGAGGCCAGCGACATGATCGCCATCTCCTGGATCCACTGGATCAACGCCGGGATGTACCGCACGGTGCTTGCGTGGATCGGGCGCTTCCCAGACGCCGCGGTAGTCGACGACGTGCGCCTGCTGCTGGCCCAAGCGTGGGCCCAGTCCCTGTCGCGGTCCCGAGCGGAGGCCGCAGCAACGATCGCGCGCATCCAGCCACTGGTCGGCTCAGACGCCGGGCCGCTCCCGGACGGCTTCAGCTCGGCAGCGGCGAGTCTTGCCACCCTGCAAGGGATCTTCTCCTGGGGTGACTTCGACCAGGGGTACGCCCAGGCCGTACGGGCCACCGAGCTCGAAGGGCCTGGATCTGCCTGGCGTCCGGTGGTCTGCTGGGCGATGGGCCTCAACCTGCTCTTCCGCGGTGAGTTCGCCCGGGCCGACAGTTGGTTCGTGGAGGCAACCGAGCTCGCTCCTGCGCGTGGGCAGTGGCTGGTGGCGTGCGCGGGTCTGGCCTACCGCTCGATCATCGCCGGCCAGAGCGGACGTCTCGAGCTGCAGGCTCGACTGGCCGAGCAGGCAACCGCCGTGGAGCGTGAGCGCGGCCTTGAGGATGTCGCTGCCGGGCCCCCGCTGGCCCTGGGTGCCTCTTTGGCGGCCCACGGCCAAGCGGCGGAGGCGCTGCCGGTGCTGGAGCACGCAGTCGCCCTGGCCCGGTTCGGCGGACAGCCCGGGGTGTTGACGTGGGCGCTGGGTTCCTACGCTTCGGTGCTGTGCGAGCTGGGCGATCACGAGCATGCGCGGGCTGCGCTGGCCGAGACCCGTTCGATCCGTGGCGCGGGCTGGCTGGGCAGGTCCGACCGCCTATGTCAGGACTGCGCGACTTCCGGTGAAGCGGAACTGACCCAGCGAGAACGTACGATCCTGTCTCTCCTCAGTGGCGATCTCAGCGAGTCCGACATCGCCAGGGAGCTGTTCGTGTCGCACAGCACCGTCCACAGCCACGTTAAGTCGATCTACCGCAAGCTCGGCGCGTCCACCCGGTCCGACGCCCTCGCCCGCGCCCGCGCGATCGGCATCCTGTAGGTGTACGCCCGGCCCGCTGCCCGATCGACCGGGCGCATCAGTGGGCCTCGTGCCGGAGGACAACGGGCCGGACATCACGGCGCAGCCAGCCCCCTGCGGTGGGCGCGGTGAGCCTGTCGCTGACGACGGGCCGCACAGGAAGCGGAAGGATGCCGTGGATCCGAGGGTCCATCAGCGAATGTCGAACTCGCTCGACGAGGGCGTGGACTCTGTCTGGGGCCACTCGAGGAACCGAGACGCGAGCTCATCTTCGCTGCCAGCGAGATGGGCTGCGCCTGTCGTCGGCGCCTGTCAAACTCCTTGGTCCTGAGCCGTCATCCGGGTCCGCACGGCCGTGTCGGTGGCCTCCAGGAGGTCCAGGCCTTCGAGCCCGGTCCTGCGCCGGTCGACCTGGCAGAGCGCCGAGCGGTTGGTGGCCGCCTGGCTGACCCCCGCTGGGCAGGTGATAGCCCAGGTTGCATTGGTGGACGGCGATGGCGCGAGGGCCGATCACCCCAGGCTTGGCGTCACCACCACGTCGATTTCAGCAATGCCAGTCTGGTCACCGCAGGGTGCGTGGGCGGATCTCCCCTAGGTGAAATGGCGCGCAAAATGCTGACGGGATCACCCGCCCGGCCAAGGACGCAAGGAGTCCGGCCGTACCCCGCGACGCTCCCGACCATGTGCTCTCCGACCGCCCGCAAAGGATGGTTGCGACGGCGCTGTCGTGGAGCAAGGTGGAGGAGAACAATGAGTGAGTCCGCCAGCGTCTTCGTCCTCGTCTGCGCCTACCCCGGCGAGGCTGCCGCCGAAGCTGACCAGAAGTTGCTGAAGAGCCTGCATTCTTCGGACATGGTCGGTCGATTCGAGACCACAGTGATCACAAGGGACGAGCACGGTTTGGTGTACGTGGCCAAGGGAGAGTCGAACGCCAAGCGCTGGGCCGCGGGCGGGTTTGTCGTGGGTGCCGTTGTCGGTGCTATGTTTCCGCCGTCCCTCCTGCTCACCGCTGGCGCGGGTGCCGTCCTCGGTGGCTTCGGCGCCAAGGACAACGGGTTGCTGCTCAAGGCAATCCCAGCTGCTGACCTCGACGCTCTGGGTCGGTTGATCCATCCGGGTGAGGCCGCACTCGTGGTGGTGGGGGAGGAGTCCGCGCATCGCGCGATCGAGCTTGCTCGGCTCACGTCTACCAGGCAGAGCGTAAGGACCGGAAGCGGCAGCTACGCCGAACTCGAGCAAGAGGTTATGAGCGCCCTCAACGAGCACAAGACCGACCCCTCGGCGACCTGACGGCTCTCAGAGAGGTCTAGCAATCGGGCCGACGTTGTAAGGCAGCAAGCGGCGGTCGGCGGCCGGCGGTCGGAGCCCGGAACGCCCGTCCTGGGCGGCGTTCTCTCGCAGTCATTCACTGCGTCCAGGGCGGACAGCCAGTCGTTTCCGTCGCCGCTGAGCTCGGAGGCGAGGACTTTCAGCCAGCCCGCCATCGCGCCTCCGGGGTCGTCGTGGCTGAACGCGTCCAGAGCAGGCTGCAGCCAAGCTGTCAGCTCGCCGGATAACGAGGGCAGCCACTGGCTGGCGCCGGCGATGTGGATGCCTGCGCGGTTGGCGGCGTGGAGCAGGTCGTCGATGTCCATGCCGCGCGGCGGGTCCTGGCTCAGGGCAAGCGGGACCAGCTGTTCGCGGGTGTTTCCGCCGGCTGCGGCGGGTGGGTGGGCGTGGAGGGTCCGCCCGCGGATGAGCCGGGCGAGGCGGTCGGCGACGTGGTTGGCCCACTGCCGCTCGCGGCGGGTCGCGCGGCTGGCGGCGGTCGGCGCGGCGGTTCGCACGTTGAGCACGGTGTACCCGGCGGCGCTGATCGCGCGGGCGACTGCGGCCTCGACGAGCAGGCGCGAGTGCTCGCCAACGGGGCACCGAGTGCGCCGGATGAGGACGACGGCGTCCGGGCGCAGCCGTCCGTGCTTGTAGGTCCAGGTCCGCAGGGACACGCCTGCTCGCAGGGTCTGGGCTCGGAGCGCGTCGCTGGTCCCGACGTAGGCTCCGTATCCGGTATTTGCACCGTCGGGGCTGGCAGTCGACCCGAGGAGGGCGTACCAGTCGACGGCGAGCATCGCTCGCAGGGCCGCGGCCGTTGCCGGGCCGGATAGCCGGAGCAGGGTGATGTGCAGGTCGTCGGGGAGCCGGACGGTGTGGCGGCGGATGCTGGTCATGTGGTGAACCGTTCTCGAGACGCCGTGGATCGGCGTTGCCCGGGCAGCGTCCGCGAGGGTTCGGACGACGTTGATCGTTCGCCGTCCAGCTAGATCGACTTTCGCACAGGAGAGCACAGTCCTTCTTGGCTCAGCCTGGTGAAGCGCCCCGCCTCGTCCAAGGTTTTGTCCAAGGTTTCCACGATGATCCTCAGGGAGGCCCAGATGATCCGGAACAGGTCCAAGGGAACGATCGCGAAGTTGGAGGCCGCGACCGGAAATCCACGCCCCGTCATCGGGTCAGTCCGTCGGAAGGTAGCTGGCGTGGTGCGCGTAGTGACGTCGCGACCGGACATCGAGCCCCCGCTCGGTGTCCTGAGGTTCCCCCGTAGCCGAGGAGGCATCGGCTATAAGGAGCGACGTCGACTCAGCAGCTGCTGGAGACCGCGTCGCTCAGCCCTTTGACTGCGGTGCTGAGGGCGGACACCGTCGTTGCCACGGCGCCGAAAGTCGTGACGGACGGTGTGGCCTTCGCGGCGGAGATAGCCGACTTCGTGGACGTGCTTGCCTGTTCGACCTGGCTCAGCTCGGTGGCGTACTGCTGCTTGGCGTCCGCCTTGACCTGCTTGAGGTCATTGCCGATCTGAGTGATGTCGGTCTGGAGCGTGGCCAGGGCGTTCTGTCCGATATTCACGTCCTTGAGGTTGCCCACCGAGGTATTCAGGGCGTCGACGGAGTCGCAGACCGCGGGCTTGTCACTGCCGCACGCGGTCAGTGTCGCGGCGGCGACGATCAAGAGGGCGGCGAGGGCAAGGGGGCGGCGGCCGGTTTGATCCATGTGCAAACCTCCGGATAGATATGGTCGGTCGGCATCGTCCGCTTTGGACGAGAAGTCAGGCGTCGACGCAGTGGACCTCGTTGGCGTCATGATTGACGATGCGCTGTCCAACTGCGTTGCCCCCTCTCCCGGTGGACGCGGTGATCCTCGCGTCCACACCGGGAGCCGAACAGTCAGCTGGTCGAGTCGGCAGCGGCGACGTCGGCCTGGACCGCCTTGGGGTCTGCCTTGAGTTCCTTGCGGTCGACCTTGTCCGCGCTCTTGAGGCTTTCGGCGACCCGGTCGGCGATGGCCGCGGCGGCGACCGCGACGACCGCGCTCTGGCCGCTGTCGAGGGTCTCGCCGAGGTCCTTCAGGTCCGATCGGCTCATCCCGCCGGCCGCATGCCCGGCGAGGGCCCCGAGGCCGGCGCCGATGCCGGCGCCCCACATGATTCCGGCGCCGACGGCGACGGCCGGGAACAGGGCGACGCACAGCCCGGTCGCCAGCCCGAGCCCGCCGCCGACCCAGGCACCTTGGCGTAGCGGCTGCTCGTGCTTCTTGACGATCTTGACCTTGCCCTTGTCGTCCTTGGAGATGACCGCGGCGTCGAAGGTGTCGACGAGGTGCTCGTTGTAGTACAGGCGTCTTGATGGCGTCGTAGTCGGCCTCGGCGGCATCAAGGGAGTCGTAGGTCGCGGCGAACGCGGCGAACGTGTCCAGTCCTTGCATGACCACTCCTTCCGTCGTGGTTGTGGTTGTGGCTCGAGGTCAGCGGGTTAGCTCAGGCGTCTTCGGCATCCAGGGCGTCCTCGATCGCCAGAGCGAGCCCGAGCGCGGAGGCGATGTTGGCGGCTGCGTCGACGACTCGGGGGGCTCCCACGATCGGGGCCAGCGTCACCAGCACGCTCTGGGCATCTTCCAAGGTCAGCCCGCTGTCAACTGCAGGGCCGAGGTTGAGCAGGTAGGACGCCGGAGGAGCATCCACGGCGACGAGCCCAGCCACCCGGACCAGCATCAGCTCCCGGTCAGCCAGGTCAGCGCGGGCTACCGACGCAGCGGTCATGTCAGCGATGGTGCTGAGCAGCGGTCGGTCTTCGGTCATGGCGATGGTCCTCTCGGTAGGTGAAGCACAGGTCGGTTCGCACCGTGCCCGCGCAGAGCAGCGTCGCCTTTCCTGTCGGTGATCGGGCCACATCGCGTTGGCTGCCGCGCGGCCTGACAGTCCCGGTCCAACGGCATTCAGCGTCACACCAGACGACGCCCTTGACATCACCCGGACGTCGATTTCACCTAGGGGAAGTGCGCCGTGCCGAGACGCTTCATCTAGCTGGCGAAGGCTTGACCGTCGCCCCGGACAAGGAGCGGGACTTTCGGCTCTGTGAGCGCGTGGATCGACTGTCGATTGCTGCGCCTATTGCTTCGCCACCGTCAACTAGGACGTTCTCTCGTGCTACGAGGTGCCAACGGGTGGCCCGCCACGGGCAGCGGATGTGTTGCTGATCTTCGGGATCACGGGCGACCTGGCGACGGCCATGATGTTCCGGTCGCCGTACCGGCTGGAGCAGCGGAACTGCTGACGTGGCCGATTCTTGGTGCCGCGCTCGACGACTGGTCAGCGCCTCGATCAGGTCCGGGATCTTGCGGCGCATCTTGGAGTGAGCCAGATCGGCCATCGCTGCCGCGTCCCGGTTGCCCGCGACCAGCTCGGCGAGCATCGACCGCGCCGACACCGTGGTGACGCTGGAGGCCACCGCCGACAGCTTGATCGAGGCGTCCTCCAGGATTTGCTCGAGCCGGACCGCGTCCCGGGTCCGGTCCCCCATCAGCTGGACCCGGTAGCGGGTCAGGTTCCGCAGCCGCCGGATCGGCGGTGCCGGCACGAACGACGGAGCCACCAGACCATGCTCGAGCAGCTGGGCGATCCACTCCGCGTCCTTCACATCCGACTTCCGGCCGGGCACCGCCTTCATGTGTGTCGCGTTCAGCAGCCAGGTCCCCATCCGGTCCTCCAACGCGTAGAACACCGGCTTCCAGTACGTCGCGGTCGACTCCATCCCGGCCAGCGTCACCCCGCACTCCACCAGCCAGTCCGCCATCGCCTGCAACGACCGGGACATCGTGCGGAACGACCGCGTCTCGCTCACCCGGCGGCCACCCTCCCCCGGGGTCCGCACGCACACCACCACGATCTCCTTGCCGACATCTAGGCCGGCCACCCGCTCCACCAGCACGTCCATCCTTGAGCTCCTCTCCGCGCGACGACGCCAGCGCCGCCCGGAGGGCCCTCTACCGAGGACACAGACCCACGTGCTCGAAGGCAACAATCCGGCACACCCGAGGACCCCGCGCCAGACTCGTCTGCGGGCTCAACCGCGCCAGAGTGGAACGGCGTCGCCGGGCGACCCGCCCATTCTCACTCCCCGGCCAGCCTAAGTTGATCTTCGGCAGCTCGTACTCTTCTGGCACCCGAGGGACAACGATCGTTGTCAGGCAAGTCAGCCGCATACCCTTGTATCGGCCGATACGCGGCCCGCGGCGGCGACGCCGGTCGTCTCGGCGCCGCGGTCGCAGAAACCGCTCGGCAGGAGACGGTGTGGCAGCAGCGCCTGGTAGGGCGGCCGCGTACCTGCGCCGGGCAGGTGACCACCCGATGCGACGTGATCGCGTACCGCATCTCGCGCCGGGGCCGCGTCACGTGAAGCCCGGCCGTGCCGGCGCCGGCAGCGTCTCGAGAAATGGTTACATGATCGTGTACGCCGTCGAGGCGCCTCGATCAATGCCACCCCTCGTCCATCACCGCCCGACACGCCACCGACACCAGCCCACCCGAGCCGCTCAGCCAGCGATCCCCGAGGGTGACCCAAGTCGCCCCACGGTCAGCGCCTGCCCCCATCCCGCCGAGACGAGAGCGGCGGCACACACTTGCATCGCGTTCGAGTGCCGCGAGTCAGCGCGCCTGTTCCTTTGTCACTGGATCGCGACCGCCGGGGAACGGCGCCCAATAGCCGGCAGGTCAACACATGCTCGAAGGTCAGTCCGAGCAGTGTTGTCCAAGATCAGCTCGTTCTTGTTCTGCGCATGTAAGCCTCCATCAGAAGGCGACCTTCGGCGTGCCTCTCCCGCATCAGGTGGGTGTAGACCTCGGCGGTCATTGTCGGCGATACGGTGCCCGAGGCGCTGTTGGACGTCGAAGATGGTCAGCCCGGCGTCGAACATCAGGGAAGCAGCCGTGTGTCGCAGTGAGTAGCCACGTGATCCGTACGGCCCCCCAGGCCGGCGCGCTGTGAGCGCTGGGCGCAGCGTGTTACGCGCGAAGTTGGAGCGCAGATGTGATGGGTGCCGTTGCGGGTCAAGAACAGGAAAGTCTTCCCGGTCGTCGCCCGGGCAGTACATCGCTATGTGCTCAGCAGGCGCCTCCATGACCTCGCCAGGTACCGGCATGGTCCGGTACTCCTCCGTCTTGTTCAGGCGTCTCCAGTAGAGATCGTTGCCATTCTGATTGACGACGACCCGCCCGAAACTGATCTCCTTGCGCAGGGGGTTGAGGTCGCACACACGGACGCCGATCGCCTCGTTCCAGCGCGGTCCTAGCCAGCACCCCATCAAGATCAGTGCCGTGTACCGACCGTTGGTCTTCAATGACTCGTACCCGGGAGTCCGGTCCGCGACGGACTCGACGAGTCTGCGCACTTCTGCCCCGGACAGGACGTCATCGAAGCCCTTGCGAATCTTCGGCTTCGGCGGCACGACGATGTCGATCAACGGATCGGGATGAACTGATCCTTCACGGCCCGGCGAATCGGCCCACGAAACAGGGTGTAGCAGTGCCGCACCGAGATCGGCCCCATCCGGTCGCTCAGCCTCGCGATCCAATCGTCGACGTCGGATGGACGGATGTCACAAAGCCGCCAACCTCCCCAATGAGGCAGCACGTAGGCGCGCGCGACCGAGATCGGTGTAGGTGCGTGAGCGCGACACCCTCCGCGCCGCCCACCACTGGTCGAAGTACTCCTGGAACCAGGCCTCCCTCGCCTCTCGGGGCACATACCGGTTGCGTCGGAGTGCTCTCTCGATGTCGGCCCTGCGGTCCAGCGCCTCCTCCGACGGCCGCCGCGGAGTACCGCCGGCGAAGCGCTCGCAGCGCTGCTTGCCGGAGGGTTCCCGGTAGCGCAGCTCCCAGGCGCCGCGGCGAAAGTAGAGACTCGCCATCTTGACCTCCTCCCCCGTGCATGCAGCTCCGTGATCTTGCCACCATTTTGCGAACAAACCATGCCTCACGGGGTGACATGGAGCGGCACGACGTGACACGAGAAACCCTTGCCCTATAAGGGAAACTCAGCATACTCGCATACGGCGGAGGAGGCCCTGGAAGCGCTCCGGAGGCGGTGGCGCAGGTTCGAATCCTGCCGGGGGCACCCAAACCCGCAACGCGCGCCGTCCCGCATCGACACCTCAATCCCCAGGACCGGCTGGTCTAGGTTTCCATCATGCGGCTACGTCCGCTCCGTGGTCGACGACGAGTGGCCGCAGATGCGCGACGGCCACGACAGTGACAGCGCCAGGAGTGGGCTGGACGGCGTCTACGCCGCGTTTCGGTCCGTCGAGCCAAGAACACCACGGAGACCGCCTTCTACGACGACGCGACGCGGCAGCTGAACGACGCACTCGATGCCCGCCGGAACCGGATCCACACCGCCCAAGGCGGCCTTCCCCTGGACATCTCCATCCTCATCATGTTCGGCAGCCTCGTGATCGTGGCCTACGCGGTGCTGGTCGGATCACCCAGCTTCGGTTTCCACGTGCTCGGGCCGATCGCCATCGCCTCCGTCATCGCGAGCTCGCTGGTCGTGCTCGGCGACCTGACCTACCCCTTCTCCGGCGACTTCGCCATCAGTCCCGAGAGCTTCCAGACCGGTGCGCTGGAACAGTTCTTCCCCGACGCCGGCTGACCGTGAGCCCAGCTGCCAACACCGCCGGTGCCGCCCCCGAGGGAGCGGCCGGTAGTCAGGACTGCGGGCTCGTCGTGGCACCTTCGGTCGCGGCGATCTCCTCAGGCGGCGAGCTGACCCGGGCTCGGAAGACCCAGTAGGACCAGCCCTGGTAGAGCAGGACCACGGGGGTGATCACCAGGGCGACGACGGTCATGACCTTCAGGGCGTACTCGCTGGAGGCGGTGCTGTCGACGGTGAGGTTGTTCGCCGTGTCCGTGGCGGAGACCATCACGTTGGGGTACAGGTTGGCGAACAAGGCGGCAATGGTGCCGCCGATGGTGACCGCCGTGGCCGCGAACGACCGCCCCTCGTGACCGGACCGGACGAACACGGCGGCGGCGAGGGCGGCGACGACGGGGACGACGCTCGCCGCGACCCGCCAGAGGCCCGCGTCGGAGATCGAGACGGTCCACACGGCGTACGCCGCCACGAGGCCAGCCGCCGGCCAGGCCAGCTTCGCGGCGATCCCCCTGGCCCGGTCGCGAACCGGCCCGTCGGTCTTCAGCCCCAGGAACGTGGCCCCGTGCAGCAGGCAGAGCACCAGCAGAGTGAGCCCGAGCCACAGGCCGTATGGGGTGAACAGGTCCCAGAAGGACCCGGTGAACTCCTGCGACCCGTCGATCGGGAGGCCGGCCAGCAGGTCGCCCAGGGCGATCCCGAGCAGTGCGGGCGCGAGGACCGAGCCGACGGTGAGGGTCCAGCTCCAGGTGCCGCGCCAGCGGTCGGCGTCGACCCGAGCGCGCCACTCGAACGACACCCCGCGGATGATCAGCGCGACGAGGACGAGGAAGAGCGCGAGGTAGCCGGCCGAGAACCAGGTGGCGTACCAGCTGGGAAAGGCGGCGAAGATCGCGGCTCCGCCGACGATGAGCCAGACCTCGTTGCCGTCCCAGACCGGCCCGATGGCGTTGATCGCGATGCGGCGCTCGACATCGGTGCGGCCGACGACCTTGTGCAAGGCACCCACTCCGAAGTCGAAGCCTTCGAGGACGAAGAAGCCGGTCCAGAACACGGCGACGACGACGAACCAGGTGACTTCGAGACTCATGACGTCACCCGTCTAGTAGGTCAGCGCCGGCGAACGATGGTGGGACTCATCCGGCGAGGGCGGTGCGTCGGGTACCTCGGGCTCGAGCTCCAGGCCGCGGCGGGCGTAGCGGGTCATCAGGAACCCCCAGACGATGCCCATGGCGATGTAGAGCACCCAGAACGACACCAGGGTGATCGCGACCTCGGTGAAGCTGACCGAGGGCGAGTTGCCGTCCTCGGTGCGCAGCAGACCCTGCACCACCCACGGCTGCCGGCCGTTCTCGGTCAGCAGCCATCCCGCGGTGTTCATGATGAACGGCGTCACGAACGCCCAGGTCGCGACCCGCAGGAACACTCGCGAGGTCTCCAGCCGCTTGCGTCGCCACAGCCAACCGCCCCACAGCGCCAGCAGCGGGAGCACCGAGCCGAGGTAGGCCATCACCCGCATCGACCAGTACTGGATGAACAGGTTGGGGATGTAGTCGCCCGGGCCGTACTTCTTCTCGTACTGGGACTGCAGCTCGTTGAGCCCCACCACCTGCCCGTTCCACGAGCCGGTCGCGAGCAGAGACAGCAGGTGCGGGACCTCGAGGATCTTCGTCGGTGTCTCGTCGCTGCTGGTCCAGCCCCCGATCTGGGCAGCTGAGAACGAGCAGGGCGCGCAGGTCTCCCACTGCGCCTCCATCGCGGCGACCTTCATCGGCTGGTAGTTGGTCTCGATCACCCCCAGGTGGCTGCCCACCATGAGGACCAGGATCGACACCGGGATCATCACGGTCAGGGACAGCTTCGCTGTCGTGGCGAACAGCGCCGGGCTGCTCTTGCGGCGCAGGTGCCAGGCCGAGACCGAGAGCATCAGCAGGCTCCCCGTCATCAGCGACGCCAGCAGCACATGGAGGTAGCCCCACACGAACACCGGGTTGGTGAACAGCGCCCCGATCGAGGTCAGCTCCGGGCGGCCGGTCGCCGAGTCGATCTGGTAGCCCACCGGGTGCTGCATCCAGGAGTTGGCGGCCATGATGAACGCCGCGGACAGCGCGGCACCGATCGCGACCGCCCAGATGGTGGCCAGGTGGACCCGTCGCGGCAGCACCTGCCAGCCGAACACCCACAACCCGAGGAAGGTCGACTCGAGGAAGAACGCAGCCAGACCCTCCATCGCCAGCGGCGCACCGAAGACGTCGCCGACGAAGCGCGAGTAGTCCGACCAGTTCATCCCGAACTCGAACTCCTGCACGATCCCGGTCACCACGCCGATCGCGACATTGATCAGCAGCAGCACTCCGAAGAACCTGGTGAGCTGCCGAAGACCGGGGTCGCCCTTGCGGAACCACATCGTGTGCAAGATGGCGACGAGGAACGCCAGGCCGATCGTCACCGGCACGAAGAAGAAGTGGTAGATCGTCGTCGTCGCGAACTGAAGGCGCGACAGGTCCAGCTGGCTCAGGTTCACGGCATCGCCTTTCCGTCCGCCGAACCGCGGCTCACGTGGGTCCCCGATCACTCCCAGACGGAACCCGAGGCATGGTGAGACGTGCCACGTCGAAGCCGCCGGCAGGTTCTACGCCGGCTCGAGCTCGTCGGCGGCCAGCAGCCCGACCTCGATCAGGTCGAGGGGATGAACCCACTCGTCGCTCACCGCGACCCCGCCCGCCCTGGCGATGGCACCGCGCAGCGGACCGGCCCAGACGTGCTCGATCAGCGCGACGGCCGCGGCACCCCCCGGGGGGATGGCGTCGGCGACGTCCCACACCTCGGACTCGTCGATCAGATGACCGTCGGCGCCGGCCTCGGCTCCTGCTTCGGCACCCGCCTCGATCCCTGCCTCGCCGGCGAGCCCGAGCCCCAGCAGGGCACCGACCGTCGCGCCGAGCTCCTCGGCCTCCGGGATGGACAGATCGCTCCACTGCAACGCGACGAGGGTGCCGTCGGGGTCCTTCTGTACCGCCAGGGCGTCGATGAGGCGGATGACGTTGTTCTCTCGGAGCCGCTTGAGCTCCTCGATGATCTCGCCGGTGAAGTTCGGTTTGTCGAAGCTGACGACGAGCAGCTGCACGGGTCCGATGGTCATGATCGACTCCTGTAGTGCGCCGGGCTGACGCTCCGGCGAGGGATGGGCGACGAACCTCAGGCGTCGAGGATCTTCTGCTTCTGGGCGTCGAACTCCGCCTGCGTGAGCACGCCGGCGTCGAGCAGCTCCTTGAGCTTCATCAGGTCGGCGTAGCTGTCCGTGGGCGGCGCCGGCGCGGCCACGGGCTCCGCCTGCGCCGGTATGGCGGCCGGCGGTGCAGGCGGTGGCGCGGCGGCTGCAGCCTGCTGCTGAGCTGCCTCGGCCTTCGCCTGCCCACGCTTGGAGGCAACATGGGCGGTGGCGCCCAACACCGCTGCGCGTCGCAACATCCTCGGCATCGAGTCTCCCTTTGGTCGACGTGCACCAGGTGATATCGACGGCGCCGTCCGCGGCGCGCCGACTCGGGCATCATGCGCCCGCCAGACGGCGCTCGGCCTCACCCGCAGAGGATGAAGGGCCCAGGCCATGCGGCACCGTCACTACCGCCGGACCCTCCCCTCGGCCGGTGAGGCGGCTCGACCGCGAAGCCCGAGCACGACGAATCACCGGTCGCGTCGACGGGGTCGGCTCGCGATGAGGAGGAGCGGTATCAGGCCGAGCAGCGCGACGAGGGCGATGGGGGCAGCGACGATCCACAGGTTCACGCGAGACGACCTGTCCGCGGTCGGGAGCTCGGCGTTGTGGATGTGGCCCGTTGCCGCCGGGACGACCACGGGGGCGGGTGCCGGCTCCCTCGCCATGTCCACGCCGACACCCGAGGTGGAGCGAGGTGACACCGCGACCGCCTCCGGCGCGAGGTGTGCCCTTCGGGCGATGCCGTTCCGGACGGACTCGACCAGGCGGTCGCCGAGCAGGGGTCCGGTGTACGCGATGTCGAGCTGATGGCGGCCCAGGATCGTCGTGTAGTTCCCCAGCGCGTCCGACAGGATGCCCTCCCGCGCGATGGCCCGGGACAGCGCGGCCGGTCGGGCCGCGTCGACCGTGAACCGCAGATCGTGCACCAGCACCGTGGCGATCTCGTACGCCTGCACCTCGGCTGCGATCCGGCTGCCGTCCGCTGTCGCCGCGTCCATCAGTGCCCGGGTCGCGGCAGGCGTCGTCGCGGCGGGGACGGCCACCGCAAGGTCCGGTGCCAGCCGCTCGAGAACGATCGGGTCGAGAACGCTGGGCACGAGGGAGGCCAGGCTCGCGTGCCGGCGGGCCGCCGCGAGGTCGAGCTGTCGGCGTAACGAGGCGACGTCGGTGCCCGCGGTGGTGTGGATGGCGATCACCACGCGTCGACGAACCATCAGCCCGTCGTACGTCACCTTCGGCCGGTCGTTGCCGACGTCCGACCCGACCTCAGCCGCCGCGACTCGATGCGGGCGGTCGCGCGGCGTGGCCGGCGGTCGCCGCCGGATGGCTGCAGCCGGACGCCGCCAACGCCACCGTGAGCACCGCCAGCGCGCGGACCGCGACACTCATCTCACGTGCCGGCCGGGTACCCCGGCAGGTAGACCGCCGGGAACGAGCCCACCGGCGTGGCGTCCCGGAGCGGGGGGTCGGTGGCGACGGGATCGTTGTCGCGCGGGTTCCCCGCCGAGAACTGCACCATCATGTCGTGGTCCTCGTGCGTCAGGTTGTGGCAGTGGATCATGTACTTTCCCTCGCCGCCGGGCTGGGTGGCGAACTGCATCAGCGCGGTGACCGACTCACCTTCGCCGGCGTAGAAGACGTCCTTCGGACCGAGCTCCCAGGCGAAGGGCCTGCCGCCGTTGGTGTTCCGGGCGATGATCCTGGCCGAGATCAGGTGGACGTGGACCGGGTGGAACCAGCCGCCGGAGTCGTTGATGAAGGTCCACTGCTCGACGCTGAACGGCTTGGGGTTGGCGAACAGCTTGGTGAACCCGGAGGCCTCCACGTCCTCCCAGGTGACCCCGTTGACCGTCCACTGGCCGCCGTCCCGGGCGAACCTGAGCTGGCGTTTCGCGACGGCCATCGCCGGCGTCAGGCTCATCACGTCCAGGGCGCCGCGAGCCGCCTCCGGGGTGGGACCACGGTCCAGGGTGGTGGGGATGGCGGTGATGGTGGAGGCCGGCCCGGAGTCGGGCACCACCTGGAACCGCATGATCTTGTCGGTGTCGGCGAAGTCGATGTTGTTCTTGTTGCTCAGGTTGCGCAGGTCGACGGTCTGGCCGGCCTTGAGCTTGCGGAAGTCGACGAGGATCTCGTATCGCTCCGCGGTGCCCTGCCGCCAGGACGCCACCGGCTGCACGACCGGGACCATCCCGTCGTCGGTGCCGACGATGTAGACCGGGTCACCGTTGGACAGCGTGGGGCGGTAGGAGCGGCCGATCGAGGCGATCAGCACCCGGAACCGGTAGATGCGCGGCTTGACCCGCATGGTCGGCCACGGCACACCGTTGACCAGGATGACGTCGCCCCACAGCCCCTTGTCGTCGGCGACGCCGAACGCCAGCGAACCGTCGCCGTTGAACAACGCATCCGAGATCATCAGCGGCACGTCGAACTCGCCCTGCGGCAGCTGGGCCCGCTCGAACGGGTCGGAGCTGAGGTAGAAGGCCGCCAACCCGGAGTACACGTTCTGGGCGGTGACCAGGTGCCGGTGGTCGTGGTACCAGAGCGTGTTCGCCCGGTCGGTGTTGGGGTAGTGGTAGGTCTTGACGAAGCCGGGACCGGTGATGTCGTTCGCGTACCCGTCGTACTGCGGCAGCGACGGCGCCCCGTGCAGATGGGTGGACAGGTCGATCCGCTGCGGGTAGAACAGGCCGTTCGTCGGGAAGCCGTTGCGGATCCGCACCTCGGTCCGGGTGCCCTGGCTTGCCCGGATCGTCGGCCCGGGGAAGATGCCGTTGTACCCGGCCACCGTCGTCGACAGGCCCGGCACGACCTGGGCCGTCCCCAGTCTCGCGGTGAGCGCGAACCGGGCGAACGGTCGGGTCGGGTCCCCGTCGTCGAAGCCCGTCTCGTACGGCGCCAGCTCCGGCGGACGCCGGAAGACCCCGGCGTAGGGAACCGGCCGGTTCCGGGACGCCAGCCCTCCCGGCGTCTCGGACGCCACGCCAGCCTCTCCGAGCTTGACGCCCGTCAGTCCCAGCGCGGCCAGCGCGCCGGCCTGCAGCACAGTTCTGCGGGTGGGCATCACGACCTCCATAGGGCGCGCGGTGCCTGCGCAGTGGTCAGCAATCATGATGTGAACCCCCGATCCCCGGTGCCGAACTCAGCGGAAGGGGGCCCGGCGGCCGGGTGGCCCCACCGCGGGTTGCGTCGCGGCGACCACGGACGGGTCGTGAGCCCACGAAGGCCACTCCCCGACCTGGCCGATCACACTCGCCCCTGCTCCACCCGGTGGCTGAGGCCGTCCCGACGTCCCTCCGTCTCGACGTTGCGCGCCGGTCGGGAGCCGCGCCATAGCCACTTCGAGTAGTGCACGTACGGTGGCCGCCTGGTTGCCGTGTGCAACGAACTCCGGGTGACCGACCCGGACCGGTCGCGGACGCTGACCGACGTACAGTCTGCGGGTGATCAAGCCGGTGGTCGCCCGACTGTGGTTCGCGGCCACCGCGCTGGTGGTCTTCGTGGGACTGCTCGTGCAGCTCGTCGTCACCGCTCGGCTCGACAGCGGCTACTTCGACTCCCGCGCCGGACGCGTCGCCAACGTGTTCTGCTTCTTCACCATCCAGTCCAACATCATCGTCATGGTCACCTGCGCGATGCTGGCCGTACGGGTGGCACGGAAGCCGACCTGGTTCTGGGTGCTGCGGCTGGACGGCGTCCTGTGCATCGCGGTGACCTTCCTCGTGTTCCACGTCGCCCTGTCCGACCTGCACGAGCTCTCTGGCGGTGCGGCGGTGGCCGACTTCCTGCTGCACACCGCGTCCCCGATCCTCTGTGTGGTCGGCTGGGTGGCGTTCGGCCCGCGGCGCAGGACGTCGGCTCGCATCGGGTTGCTCTCGACACTGTTTCCGTTGGCCTGGTTGGCGTTCACGCTGGTTCGCGGTCCGCTCGCAGGGGACTTCTACCCCTACCCGTTCCTCGACGTGGGGGTGCACGGCTACCCCACAGTGCTGCTCAACTGTGCTGTCGTCGCGCTCGTGTTCCTCGGCCTGGCTGCCGGGGCGCACCAGCTCGACCGCCGCCTCCCTCGCCGCTAGGAGCCCGATGCAGAAGACGGCACTCGATCTCTACCTGTCAGACGTTGATGCGTCGGCCGCGCCGGCTCTGCGCGCGCTGGACGGCGCGGTCCGGGACGCCGAGCCGGACCTCGCCGCCGCGATCAAGTACCGCCTGGTCATGTACGCGCTGCACGACGACTGGCGGCACTGGGTGTGCGCGATCAACGCGACGAAGAAGGGCGTGTGCCTGCGCTTCCTGTACGGCGTGCTGCTCGACGACCCGCTCGGTGTGCTGCGCGCCGGCACGTCGACGCTCATGACGTGGGACATCGGCCTCGACGAGGAGGTCGACGCGACGGGGGTCGGCGGCTACGTCGCAGAGGCCGTGCGCAGGTACGACACGTTCAAGGCCGACGCCGGCGCCATCAGTGAGGCGAGCCGGGCGGCGGCGAAGGAGCGCCGCCGGAAGCCATGAGTGCGGCTGCGAGGCGCGCGATGTCCTCCGCACCGACCCGGCAGCAGCCACCCACGAAGCCCGCGCCGTCCGCCATCCAACGGCGGGCCGCGACGGCGTCCACGCCTGCCCCGTCGCCGCCCCAGGTGCGCGCGGCTCCGTCCCAGGTCTCACCGCTGTTGGGGTAGGCGACCGCCGGCTTGCCGCTGGCGGCCACCGCGCGGCTGACCAGCTCGCCGACGTGCTCGGGGGCGGTGCAGTTGACCCCCACGGCGACCACCCGGTCGTTGCCGCGGGCCAGCCCGAAGACCCGGTCGACCGCCTCCCCCCGGCGGGTGCTCGCGGCGTCCGCGCAGCTGAGGCTCAGCCAGGCCCGGGTGCCCTCGGGCAGCTCCTCGAGCACCTGCAGCAGCACGGCGGCCTCCTGCTCCGACGGCACCGTCTCGAGGGCCAGCAGGTCGGCTCCGGCCGTGGCGAGCACCTCGGCCCGCGGGAGATGGAACTCGCGCAGCGCCGCGTCGGTCAGGCCGTAGTCCCCGTGGTACTCCGAGCCGTCCGCCAGCACCGCGCCGTACGGCCCGACCGAGGCAGCCACCAGGCGCGGTACGCCGTCACCGGCCTCCGTCTCGGCCGTGGCGGCTGCCTCCCGGGCCAGCGTCACGCTCCGGCGCATCAGGTCGGCAGCTTCGGCCGTGCTGCAGCCGCGGCTCGCGAAGCCCTCGAAGCTGGCCTGGTAGCTGGCGGTGGTGGCGACCTGCGCGCCGGCCCGGAAGTAGGAGAGGTGCGTCGCGACGATCTCGTCCGGACGGTCGAGCAGCAGCCGGGCGGACCACAGGTCGTCGGAGAGGTCGTGGCCGCGCCGCTCCAGCTCGGTCGCGAGCCCACCGTCGAGCAGCACGACCCGCCGTGCGAGATCCTGGTGCCCTGCGCGCTCAGCGGCGAGGTGCCTGTCATCGGTCACCCGACCATGGTGGCCGATCATGGCGAGGTGCGCCGGTGGCGCGCGGCCTGCGACAACTGCCTCGACCACCCGACGACCGCCCCGGTTAGGGTCGCTGGCATGACGACGGCGACCCCGACCACAGACCACCGGGAGACCCTGCAGCGTGCGCTGACCGCGATCCGGGAGCGCACCTACTGGTCGGCCTATCCCGAGAACCTCAAGGCGTACGGCGAGGAGAGCGGCACCCAGTCCGCCGCCGAGGGCAAGGCGGCCTTCGACGGCTACCTGGGCGGTCCGTTCCCCCTCCAGCAGGGTTCGGCGGACGGCGAGGTGGCCGGCGAGCGCTCGCCGTACGGCTTCGACCTCGGGATCAGCTATCCGCACTCGGACGTCGAGGCGCTGATGAGCGCGGCCACCGCGGCGGTCCCGGCCTGGCGCTCGGCCGGACCCGACCGGCGTACCGAGCTGGCGATCGAGATCCTGGCGCGGATCAACGCCCGCAGTCACGAGATGGCGCAGGCGGTCATGCACACCTCCGGCCAGGCCTACCCGATGGCCTTCCAGGCCGGCGGCCCGCATGCGCAGGACCGCGCGCTGGAGGCGATCGCCTACTCCTACGCCGAGATGACCCGGCACGCCGCGCAGGCGACCTGGGAGAAGCCGCAGGGCAAGCGGCCGCCGCAGCGGATGACCAAGACCTTCACCGTGGTGCCGCGCGGCGTCGCCCTCGTGATCGGCTGCAACACCTTCCCGACCTGGAACTCCTACCCCGGCCTGTTCGCCAGCCTGGTCACCGGCAACGCGGTCGTGGTGAAGCCGCATCCCCGGGCGGTGCTGCCGCTGGCGATCACGGTGGCGATCGCCCGCGAGGTGCTGACCGAGGCCGGTTTCCCGGCCGACCTCGTCCAGCTGGCCGCCGAGCAGCCGGGCGAGGGCCTGGCCAAGGTGCTCGCGCTGCGGCCCGAGGTGAAGGTCATCGACTACACCGGCTCGACCGAGTTCGGCACCTGGCTGGAGCGCAACGCCCACCAGGCAGCGGTCTTCACCGAGAAGGCCGGCGTCAACACCGTCGTCGTCGACTCCACCGACGACTACCGCGGCATGCTCGCGAACCTCGCCTTCTCGCTGTCGCTCTACACCGGCCAGATGTGCACCACGCCGCAGAACCTCCTCGTGCCCCGCGACGGCATCACTGCCGAGGGTGAGCACAAGAGCGTCGACGACCTCGCGACCGACCTGGCCGCAGCGGTCGACGGCCTGCTCGGCGACGACGCGCGGGCCACCGCGCTCCTGGGGGCGGTGGTCAACGACGGCGTGCTCGACCGGCTCGACAAGGCATCGTCGTACGGCGACGTCGTGCTGGCCTCGCGCGCGCTGACCCACCCCGACTTCCCCGACGCCGTCGTCCGGACCCCCACCGTGGTGAGGGTCGACGTGGCCGACCGCGACACCTATCTGCAGGAGTGCTTCGGCCCGGTGGCCTTCCTCGTCACCACCGGCAGCACCGAGGAGTCGGTCGCCCTGCTGCACGACACGGTCCGCGACCACGGCGCCATCACGGCCGGTGTCTACTCCACCGACGAAGGGGTGCTCGCCGCCGCCGAGGAGGCGGCGCTCGACTCCGGGGTGGCGCTCTCGGAGAACCTCACCGAGACCGTCTACGTCAACCAGTCGGCGGCGTTCAGCGACTTCCACGCAACCGGCGCCAACCCGGCCGCGAACTCCGCGCTCACCGACGCGGCGTACGTCGCGAACCGGTTCCGCGTCGTCCAGTCACGCCGTCACCTGCCGCCCGAGGGCTGACCGCCGCCTGATCGACGCTGATCGCTGATCGCCGGTGATCGACCTCGCTGCGCCGGTGATCGCCTCCCGCGGCGTGCGCGACGTCACACCGGCGCGGGTTTTCGCCCCACCGGGTCGGGGACGAGTCGGCCATGAGCACTGTCGAAGAGTCGATCGAGGTGGCCGTGCCGGTCACCACCGCCTACAACCAGTGGACCCAGTTCGAGTCCTTCCCGGAGTTCATGGAGGGAGTCGAGCGCATCGAGCAGACCGGCGACACGATGACCCATTGGGTCACCAAGGTCGGCGGCGTGCAGCGCGAGTTCGACGCCCAGATCACCGAGCAGCACCCTGACGAGCGCGTTGCGTGGACGTCCCTCGACTCGCCGCGGCAGGCCGGCGTGGTCACCTTCCACCGGCTCTCGCCGGACACGACCAAGGTCATGGTCCAGATGGACTTCGAGCCCGACGGCGTCGTCGAGACCGCGGGCGACAAGCTCGGTGTCGTCAAGCACCGGGTCAAGGGCGACCTCGAGCGCTTCAAGGACTTCATCGAGGACCGTGGTGCTGCCACCGGCGCCTGGCGAGGCGACGTCCGCTAGCAGTCAGTCGAGCGCACCGGCAACCGGCGGACGGTGCTCCTCGTCCTCAGGTGTCCCGGGCCTGTGGCGGGGCACCGTCACCGGGTGACCGCGAGCGACACCCCGCGCGACCAGCGCAGCGACGAGACCGAGGACGAGAAGGCCGACCGGCGCTACGACGAGCTGCTGCAGGAGCTCCGGGTCGCCCAGACCGGCGTGCAGTTCCTGTTCGCCTTCCTGCTCACGCTGGCGTTCACCCAGCGGTTCGCGCAGGTGACGACGTTCCAGACCCGGCTGTACATCGGCGACCCTGCTGGTGACCACGGTGGCCTCCGCGCTGCTCATCGGGCCGGTCCCGCTGCACCGGATGTTGTTCCGCCGCGGGCTCAAGCCCCGGCTGGTGAGCGGCGCCGACCTGATGGCGCGAGCCGGCCTGGTGATGCTGCTGATCGCCATCAACGGGGCCGTGCTGCTCATCCTGGACGTCGTGCTCGGGGGCTGGCTGCCCTTCGTGTTCTCGGCCTTGGCGGTGCTGTTCTTCGTCCTCGTCTGGTACGTCGTGCCGCTCACGGCCCGGGAGCGGCCATCACCTGAGCACTGAGATCAGGTCGTCGCGGGAGTCGTGGGGAGTCGTGGGAGCCGCGGGGCCGCAGCGCAGCAGACCGAGATGTCGGGAATGACCGGAATCCTGCCGGGGTACCTGCTGGGCATGCCGAGCAGCATCGCGCGCCTCGCCGACCTGGATCATCAGCGCATCCTGCGGCTGCTGCGTCGGGCGGTCACCGAGGGACCGAGCCAGCAGCGGTGGCGCGACGAGGTCGTGCACCTGGTGACCGCGCACCGGGCCGGCGAGCGGGCGGCGCTGACCTGCGACGGGGAACCCGCAGCCGGTGGTCCGCGCCTGGCTGCCGGCACCGAGCAGCTGGCCTCCGTCGACGCGGAGCTGGACGAGGCGGTCCGAGCGCTGGCCGCCGCCCCCGTGCCGTCGTCCGACCTCGCCGTCCTCGGCGACCAGGTCGGCCGGCTCGTCCGCAGCCACGCCGAGACCCTGTCCGAGCACGTCCTGAACCCGCTCTCCGACGCGGTCCCCCGCAAGGAGCTGCGCCGCCTCGGTGGCATCTACGAGACCCGCCGCGACGACGATCTCCGGCGGTCCGCCGGCCGCCAGCCCCCGCCACGGCGCCTCGACCTGACCCGGGCCGAGCTCTACGAGCTGGCGCGGCGCGCGGGGATCGAGGGCCGCTCCGCGATGAGCCGGGGCGACCTCATCGACGAGCTGCAGCGGCGCGAGCCACCGAGCTGACCCGGCTGGCGTCGGACCCGCGGCTTCGCCACTTCGGCCGCGTTCCCTCTCGGCTGCGTTCCCGTCGCATCGGATACCGGACCGGGTGCGAAAAGTGGCCGTCCAGGTATCCGATGCCGCCAGAACGGCGGTCCCGGCGCCACTCAGCCCGGTTCCCGTCGCAACGGATACCTGACCGGGCGCGAAAAGTGACCGTCCAGGTATCCGATGCCGCCAGAACGGCGGTCCCGGCGCCACTCAGCCCGGTTCCCGTCGCATCGGATACCTGACCGGGCGCGAAAAGTGACCGTCCAGGTATCCGATGCCGGCAGATCGGGCCGCCGGGTTCGGGCCGCGCAGGTTTCGGGCCGGCCGGCCGGTGGCAGGACCTTGTCGAGTCCCGTCTCACGCGCTGCAGCAGTCCGGCGCGTCGCACCACCGAGCGCCGTCGCGCTCCCGCCGGAACGAGTCACCGATGCGCGTCACCGTCCTGTGCACGCTCCCCACCGACCACACCAGCACCCGCAGGTGGCTGCCCGAGGCGCTGTCCGCCCTCGGTCACGACGTCGAGCTGGTCGACCGACCAGACCTGCCCGCCGCGCAGGCGGCGACCCTCGGCTATCGCCTGGCCGACTCCTGGCCCGGCGGCGCACCCGACGCGGTGCTCGCTGCGGGCTGGGTCGCCGGAGTGGCGGCCCTGGTGGCGACCCGCGAGCGGCCGAGCCCTGTCCTGCTGAGGCTGCCGCGGGTCGGCCGGTCCGGTGACGCAGCGGTCACCCGGGTCGAACGCGCCCTGGTCCGCAGCGGCGCTACCGCGCTGGCCGCCTCGCCGTCCGAGGCCGAGGCGCTCGCCGTCCTGGGCGCCCCGCGGGCCAGCACCCGGGTGGTCCCCGAGGCCACCCTCTCGCCGTCGGGCGAAGCCGAGGGTGGCTCTGAGCCGCCCGACGTGGTGGTGGCGACCGACGACACCGCCGAAGCGGTGGCCGCCGTCCTCTCCGGGATGGCTGCGGGGCGCCCGGCAGTGGTCCTCGACCGCGGCGTGCTCGCGGACCTCGTGGTCGACCGGGTCACCGGCCTGGTCCTCCCGCCGCTGGGCGACCTGGACTCCGCCGTTGCGGGGCTGCGGGCCGACAGCATGCGGCGCGAGGCGATGGGGATGGCGGCCGCCGACCGCGTCCAGGCCTGCTTCGCGATCGACGCGGTGGCCCCGATCCTCGGTCGGGTGCTCGACGAGGTGACGAGCTCCGCCCTCACCGCGGCCTGACCGCGGCGGCGACCAGCAGCCTCGCGCATCGTCCCCGCCCACTCAGCCCAGCGCCTCGGCCAGCAGCCGCGCCGCGACCTCGGGGACCTCGAGCGGGACCAGATGGCCACTCTCGACGTCGAGCACCCGCCCGGCCGGTGACTCCGCCGGGAGCGCGGCCAGCGCGGCCCGGATCCCGTCGACGTGCTGGGCCATCGCCCTGGCCAGCTCCGGCGTCGGAGCCGGCCGCCGGGACGCCAGCACCGTCACCGTCGGGCACCGGCTGGCGGCGTACCGCTCGAGCAGGTCGACCTCGCGCACGGTGCGCAGGAGGGTCCGCTGGTGGGTGCGCTGGCGGCGCCTGGTGCCACCGTCCGTCGGCTGCCCGGGAGAACCCCCGCGTCACCACCTCGGCGGGCAGCTGGCCGGGCGCACCCGCTTCGGCCAGCTCCCGCAGCTCGGTGGCGACCGCCTCGTCCCGCCAGGCCCGGTCGCCCGAGTCCAGCCACTGCTCCTGAGCCTGGTCGCGCCAGAACGACCGCACCTCCTCGGGTGTCCCGGGGTGGCCGAAGCCGACCCCGTCGAGGTTGACCGCGAGCCGGTAGTCGTCCGGGCCGGCCGCACCGAGCGCCACGGCCAGCATGCCGCCGTACGAGTGCCCCACCACGGCGGTGTCCCGCAGTCCCAGCGACCGGCGCACGGCGTCCACCGCCGCGAGGTCGCCGGCCAGGGAGTACCGCTCCGGGACGTCCGACGCCCCGTGGGCCGGGAGGTCGACCGAGACCAGCCGGAACCGGTCCGGCAGCAGGGGCACGACGAGGTCCCAGTGCGCGAGGTTGCCTCCCGCACCGTGCAGCAGCAGCACCCCGGGTCCGCGGCCCCCGCTGTCCCGGACCGCCACCGAGCGTCCACCGACGTCGAGCAGGGTCTCGTGCACGTCGCCATCATGACCGTCCCGTGGTCAAGGCGAGCCCCTCGGGCGCCGACGTCTGAGAGAGACCCGGCCAACGGGTCGGACCCGACTCGTGAGGGACGCCCATGCGACGCCTGCTCGGCCGCGCCGTGCTGGCGTGCGCTGTCGCGGTCCTCGCCCTGGGACCACCCACCGCCAGCCGGGCCGACGAGCCGGCCCCCACGGGCTCCGCGGCCCCGACCAGCAGCAGCAGCCCGTCAGCCGATCCGCGACAGGCGGAGATCGACGCCGTGCTCAAGGAGGTGCGCGCCGAGCTCGCCGAGTCGTCCGAGGCCATGGTGCTCGCGGCGGCAGACCTCCGGCTCGCCGACCGCGCGCTGCCGGGGGCGCGGGCCGCGGCGGCGCACACCCGCCAGCTGCTGGCCGCGGCCCAGCGCCGGCAGGCCGAGACCGCGCGCCGTCGGGGCCAGGCCCAGGTCGAGTACATGCTCAGCACCCAGGACGCCGAGCAGACCGCCGGGCAGGTCGCCGAGCAGCAGGCCCGGGTCGGGCGGCTGGCCCGCGCGGTCTACCAGGGCGGCGGCTCGCTGGGGAGCGTCTCCATGCTGCTCGAGGCCCGCTCCCCGTCGGACTTCGCCGAGCGGCTGGTGTCGTTGCAGACCGTGGTGTCCTCCCAGAACGCCGTCCTGTCCGACCTGCAGGACGTGCAGGAGTCCTTCGGTCAGCGCACCGACGACCTCGAGCAGGTCCGCGACGAGGTCGCCGCCGCCGACGAGCAGGCCCAGGCCGACCTCGCCGCGGTGACCCGGCTGGCCGACCAGGCCAAGGCTGCGGAGGCCCAGGTGGCCCAGCTCACCGCCGCCCGCACGGCTGCGCTCGCCGCTGCTGCCGCCGCCCAGACCCAGGACGCCGCGGCGCACCAGCAGCTCGCCGGCGAGACGTCGGCACTGACCGGTCAGCTCGCCGCGCTCGCCCGTCGCGAGGTCGGCCCCGCCGGCAGCCGGGACGGCGCCGCTGTGCCGCCCCGGCCCGGGACCCTCGCCTGGCCGGCTCGCGGGCCGGTCACCTCACCGTTCGGCATGCGGGTCCACCCGGTCACCGGGGTCTACAAGCTGCACACCGGCACCGACCTGGGGATCCCCTGCGGTACGCCGGTCCACGTGGCCCGGCCGGGCGTCGTGCTGCAGGCCGGCTGGAACAGCGCGTACGGGTGGCGCACCGTCGTCTCGCACGGCGACGTCGACGGTGTGCTGCTCACCACGACGTACAACCACCAGACGCACATCGACGTCGCGGTCGGGGCCCAGGTCGCGGCCGGCCAGGTGATCGGCACGAGCGGGACCACCGGGTTCTCGACCGGCTGCCACCTGCACTTCGAGCTGTACGTGAACTCGGCCCTCGTCGACCCGGAGCCCTGGCTGCCGCCGCACTGACAGCCGCCGACAGGGTCGACAGGAGTCAACAGGGTCGACCCGCCGGCGGCGGACGTCAGGCCAGGCTCGCCAGGTGGTCGGCGAAGCCGCCCCCGGTCCGGGACCGCAGCCGGGCGCTGGTGACCACCGGGATCGCGCCGGTGCGCACCACCCGCCGGTGCGCCAGGGCTGCCACCAGCGCCACGTCCTCGTCGCGGTCCAGCGACGGGAAGCCACCCACCTCGACGTAGGCGTCGGCCCGGGCTCCGACGTTCGCCCCGTGGACGTGGCCGTGCCCGTCGCGGCCGTCGTACCCGGCCCGCCAGCGGGCCTCGACGTCCGGCGGGTGTGCCGACCAGTCGTCCACCTCGACGGTGCCGACCACCAGGTCGGCACCCGCCTCGGCGAGCGCCAGCTGGGTCAGCAGCCAGTCGGGCGGCACCCTGGAGTCGGCGTCAGTCGTCGCGAGCCACAGCCGGTCCAGCGGCGCCCTGTTCGGCCGGGCGAGCAGGTGTCGGAAGCCGGCAGCGCGCGCCATGCCCACCGCACCGACCGCGACCTCGATGACCGGCACCCCCGCGGCGCCGGCCACGTCGGCGGTGCGGTCGGTGCACGAGTCGGCGACCACGACGATCTGGACCGCGACACCGAGCCCGCGGACCGCGGCCGACGCGGTACCCAGTGCGCCCAACGCCCCCGGCAGCAGGCCCTGCTCGTCCCGGGCCGGCACCACGACGCCGACAGCACGCAGCCGGTGCGTCACGGGACGAGCCCCTCCCGCCGAGCCGGCGAGGCCGCCGGCCCCAGCGTGAGCAGGTCGAGCCGGAAGTCCTCCTCGACGTGGCGCACGGCGCTCATCAGCTCCGGCCGGGCCAGCACCTGGTCGTGCACGGCGTCCCCGGACGTCGGGTAGTCGACGACCGGGTGCCGCCAGTGGCACACCAGCAGGGTCCCCTCCGGCGCGAGCGACCCGACGATCCGGTCGAGCAGCACGGCGAGGGCGCCGGCCTCCAGGTAGTAGCCCAGCTCGGAGACGACCACGAGGTCGAACTCGCCGGCGGGCCACTCCCGCGGCACCTCCAGCCGGTCGACCCGCACCTGGGTCTGGCCGGCGAGCGCGGCCCGGGCGGTGGCCAGCGCCCGGCCGTCGAGGTCGCTCGCGACCACCTCGTCGCACCGCCGGGCCAGCTCCGCGGTGAGCACCCCGATGGAGCAGCCGGGCTCGAAGGCGCGCCGGTACCGGGGCCGGGTCAGGGCGGCGCAGGTGACGTCGCGCTTGCGCTGCTCGTACCACCGGGAGCGGAACCCCCACGGGTCGTCGTTCCCGTCGTACATCCGGGCGAAGTAGCCGGCCGGCAGGCTCATGCCAGCACCACCTCGTGGCTGCGGCGGAAGTGCGCGAGCACCCGCGGCGGCAGCACCGGGCCGTCTGCCGGGTCGGGGCCGATGGGTTCCACCTGGGACCCGAAGCAGCCCACCGCCGCGGCCTTGCGGTCCCGGGCGTCGGCGTCCAGGTCGACCCGCCGGGCCCGCTCCCACGGGACGCGGGTGTCGTCGGGCACCGCCCAGTGCCAGGCCCAGACGGGGTACTCCAGAACGGTCTCGGCGACCGATCGGGCCGCCCGCCCGCAGGCCTCGTGGTCCGGGTGGCCGTCGCCGGCCCACGGGGCGAGCAGCACGTCGTCCCGGCCGACCAGCTCGGCGAGCCGGGCCACCAGGGCGTCCTCCCGCAGGGCCAGCCCGCCGTCCGGCAGCCCGAGGTGGACGCGCGCGGCAGCCCGCAGGCCGAGCCGCTCGGCCGCGGCCGCCGACTCGGCCCGGCGCACCGGTCCGAGCCGCTCGGCGAGCGCAGCGGCGGAGCCGGGGTGCGACGCCTCGCCGTCGGTCGCCCACACCAGGGTCAGGTCTGCGTCCCGCCGGGCGAGCCGGGCGAGCAGGCCACCCACGCCGAGCACCTCGTCGTCGGGGTGTGCGGCGACGACGACGACTCGGCGCCGGGCCAGCGCCTCGACGTCGAGGGCCGCCCAGCGGGCCGGCGCCGGCCACTCGGCCCAGCTGCGCTCGTCGGTGCCGGCGAGCGGCTCGATGACCGTCACGGCCGGCGCCGCGTCGCAGCCGGCGCCGCGACCGGGTCGGCCGGGGCGGCCGGAGCGGGCGTGCGGATCGGCTCGGGTCGGCCGGACGGGCGTCTCGACCTGGTCGGTCGGGTCGGCCCACGGGAAGCCGCCGGCGTCGAGCGCGGCCCGGCCGAGCTCGGCGAGGTCCCGCTCGGCGTGGCTCTGCCGGAGGTAGACGGTCAGGTCGGCGACCCGCTTCCCGTGCTCGGGGTCGAGCGCGAGCGGTGCCGCGCCGAGCGCCCGGCCGGTGCGCTCCAGCACCTCGGTCGCCATCGCCTCCACGGTTGCCCGCGCCCGGGCCGCGGTCAGCCGGGCGGTGCCGGCGGTGTCGGCGGGGTCGCGGTCGATGCGCTCCGCCGCCGCGGCCAGCACCGCGAAGCCGGCGCAGAGCGCGGCGTCGACCGCTCCGGCGTGCGCCAGGGCGTGCGGACCCAGCGGACGGCCCGCGTCCGCCCGGGCCAGCGCCCGCGCCACCCCGCGGGCCCCGCCCCACCAGACCGCCGCGACCCCCACGGCCCCGTGCCAGAACCCCGGCCGGCCGAGGTAGTCCTGGGGACCACCCACCGCGAGACCAGGTACCGCGTCGAACCGGACCGTCCGGCTGTCGCTGCCCTGCATCGCCGCTGCCGGCCACGTTCCGTCGACCGGCTGCGCGCCGGGGTGCGCGAGGTCGACGGCGAACAGCCGGTACCCGTCCTCGCTGAGCGCGGTCACCAGGGCGTGGTCGCAGCAGCCCGCTCCGCTGCACCACGGCTTTGACGCCGTCGAGCAGCCAGCTGCCGCCGTCCCGGCGGGCCTGCAGGGGGTCGGTGGGCGGGTTGGCCGCCCACACGCCCCACAGGCCGGCACCGGCGTCCGCCCCGAAGTCGTCGGCGATCGCGACCGCGTCGGCGTGGGCCTCGGCCAGCCGGGCGAGGTCCAGGTCCACCGTCGCGAGATCGGCCAGCGCGGTGAGCCGGTCCAGGGTCCGGCCGGCCCCGGGCAGCGGCAGGTCCAGGAGGCCGAGGTCGAGGGCGGCCCGGGCCCAGCCCGCCGTCCGCTGGACGGGATCAGCCAGGTCGGGGCGGAGGGCGTGCAGGGCAGCGACGCGGGAGGAGGGGGCGGTGGCGAGCATGACCGAGCCCTACCCCGGAGCGGACCGGTCTCACGTGCGGAATCCTGCGGGCGCCTCGGTCGTTTCTCTCCGTGTGCCGCCATCCGAGCCGGCACGAAGAAAGGGACCGATGACCCAGCAGCCCCTGGCGCGGACCGCTCCCGACCGCACCGGAGACTCCCAGCCCGACCTGACCCTGCTGCCCGACGTGTCCGCCGCCGCCCCCGAGCCCCTCGACGGCATCGGGGTGGTGCCGCCCGTCGACGCCTTCGACCTGGAGGTCGCCACCCCCGACCTGGTCCGCCTGTACCTGGACGAGATCGGCAAGGCGCCGCTGCTCGACGCCGCCACCGAGGTCGACCTGGCCCAGCGGATCGAGGCCGGCCTCTACGCCCGACACCTGCTCGACGACCTCGGGCACCGCCGGGCCGTCAAGCTCCGCGAGGCGCGCAAGGTCGCGACGACCCTCGAGCTGGACCGGCTCGCGACCGACGGCGAGCTCGCGAAACGCGCCTTCATCCGGGCCAACCTGCGGCTGGTGGTCTCGCTCGCCCGCCGCTACACCCGGGCGTCCATGCCGCTGCTCGACCTGATCCAGGAGGGCAACGTCGGCCTGGTCCGGGCCGTGGAGAAGTTCGACTACGCCCGGGGCTACAAGTTCTCGACCTACGCGACGTGGTGGATCCGGCAGTCCATCGGCCGGGCGATCGCCGAGCAGAGCCGCACCGTGCGGCTTCCGGTGCACCAGGTCGAGAAGCTCAGCCGGCTCAGCCGTACCCGCCGCGACCTCTCCGCGTCGCTCGGGCGGGACGCCTCCGACGCCGAGGTGGCCGCCGAGCTCGACCTGGACCTCGAGACCGTGCAGGACCTCGACCGCATCTCCCGGACGCCGGCCAGCCTGGACGCCCTCGTCGGCGACGACGGCGGCACCACCCTCGGCGACCTGGTCGACGCTGCCGACCCGAGCCCCGAGGACATCGTCGTCGAGCACGACTCGCGCGACGAGCTGGTCGGACTGGTCGACCGGCTCACCGACCGCGAGGCCGAGGTCATCCGCTGCCGATACGGCCTGGTGCCCGGCCCCAAGCAGACCTACGAGGAGATCTCGGGTCGGCTCGGCGTCTCCCGGGAGCGGGTCCGGCAGATCGAGCGCGAGGCGCTGGAGCGGCTCCGGCTGTGGGTCAGCGCCGCGGACTGATCCCGTCGGTCAGTGTGGCCGGCTGACCCGGGCGCCGGCCCGACCAGCCCGGTGCTCCGCCATCGGTCCGTCGTGCGGGCAGCTCTCCATCGCCGGCCCGTCGACCGGGCAGCAGTAGTAGTGCTCGGTCGGCGGGGCCGCAGGACCGGTCTGGCCGGCCTCGTCGCCGGGCGACCGCACGAAGCCGGCCGCGAGCACTCCCCCGGCAGCGAACAGCCCGGCGCAGACGAGCATCGCTGACCGGTACGCCGGCTGCAGCAGGTCCGGGTCCGCATAGGCCGCGCCGTCCAGGCCCACGACGAGCGGCAGCGCAGCGACCGCCAGCAGGCCGGCGACCCTGGCCACCGCGTTGTTGACCCCGCTGGCGATGCCGGCGTGCCGGTCGGGCGCCGCCGCGAGCACCGTCGCGGTCAGCGGTGCCACCGTGAACGACAGGCCGAGACCCAGCAGGACGACCCCCGGCAGGACGTCGGCGACGTAGCTCGACGACGAGTCGAGGCCGGAGAGCAGCAGCACGGCGACGGCTGCGAGCAGCGGTCCCACGGTCATCGGCAGCCGCGGCCCGATGCGGGTCGCCAGCGCCGCCCATCCGCGCGGACAGCAGCAGCATGAGCAGCGTCACCGGCAGCAAGGCGGCGCCGGCGGCAAGCGGCGAGAAGCCGGCGACCACCTGCAGGGTCAGCACCAGGAAGAAGAAGACGCCCCCGAGCGCGCCGTACACGGCGAAGGTGACCACGTTGGTCGCGCTGAACAGCCGCGAGGAGAAGATGCCCAGCGGCAGCATCGGCGCCCGGGCGGAGTGCTCCCGCCAGACGAACGCCGCCAGCCCCAGCACGCCGACGACGAGGGTCAGCTGCACCAGCGCTGAGGTCGGCCCGAGCTCCTGCCAGGCGATCAGCGCGTAGGTCAGCGAGCCGAGGCCGACGGCGCCGAGGGCGGCCCCGAGCAGGTCGAGGGAGTGCGAGGCCTGCGGGTTCCTGCTCTCCGGGACGTGCCGTATCGAGACGAGCACGACGGCCACGGCGAAGGGCAGGTTGATGAGGAACACCCAGCGCCAGCCCACGGTCTGCACCAGCCAGCCCCCCAGGAACGGGCCGGCCGCGCCGGCGATGCCGGCCAGCCCGGACCAGGCGCCGATGGCGCGCATCCGGTCCTCGGAGCGGAAGGACGACTGCAGGATCGCCAGGCTGCCCGGCGTCAGCAGTGCTCCGCCGACGCCCTGGACCGCGCGGGCGGCGATGAGAGTGCGGATGTCGGGCGCGACTCCACAGGCCAGCGACGCGACGGCGAACCACACGACGCCGATCACGAACACCCGCCGCCGGCCGAACCGGTCGCCGAGCGAGCCGCCGAGCAGGATCAGGGAGGCGAGGGTCAGCGTGTAGGCGTTGACGGTCCACTGCAGGCCCGCGACCCCCGCGTCCAGGTCCTCACCGATGGTGGGCAGCGCGACGTTGACGACCGTGCCGTCGATGAACGCCATCCCCGAGCCGAGGACGGTGGCCGCGAGCACCCAGCGGCCTCGGGACCCGCCGAAGGACAGCAGCGCCGGCGCGGCCGTGGCGGAGCCCTCCGTCACGTCCCCCGTCATGTCGCCGCCATGTCCGCATCCAACACCCGATGCGCGGGTTCGGTCCGCGCCGGTTCTGGCTAGCCTTCCTCCGTGGTCGAGTCGGCCGGCTACTCCGGCACCCCGCTGGCCCGCAAGCTCGGCATCCGCCCCGGGAGCCGGGTCCTGCTGGTGGGCGCTCCCGAGGACTTCGACCTCGGGCCGGTGCCGGAGGCCGAGCTGCACCGGCGGGCCGGCCGGGCGCCGTACGACGTGGTGCTGGCCTTCGCCCCGGACCGGCGCGCGCTGGTGGCCCGCTTCGCCCCGGCGAGCCGGCGGCTCACACCCGCCGGGGGACTGTGGGTCGGGTGGCCCAAGCGGTCCAGCGGCGTGCCGACCGACCTGGACGAGAACGTGGTTCGTGAGCACGGCCTCGCCGCCGGCCTGGTCGACAACAAGGTGTGCGCCATCGACGCGACCTGGTCCGGCCTGCGGTTCGTGGTCCGGCTGCGCGACCGCTGAGCGCCGCCGCGGCCGACCTGCCGCGCCGGAGGGCCTCGACCTGGCACGCTGTGCCGCGTGCGCAAGCTGCTGGTCTTCCTCGGCGTGGCCTGGATCGCGACCAACCTCCTGGGCGCGTGGGTGTCGGTGTCCAACCACCGGGCCTACGACCTGAAGTTCGTCGACCAGGCGGGCACCGAAGGGCGGATCGACGACGACTGGCTGCACGGCTGGGGCACCGGGCTCGCGATGCCCCTCTGGGTGCTGGCGGTCGCCGCCGTGCTCACGGTGCTGGTGAGCTTCGGCGGCGGTGTCGGCAAGGTCGCTGCCTTCCTGATGATGATCGTCGGAGGTCTGTCGGTGGCGTTCACGCTGTCCAACCAGCTGACCTACGACCGGCTGCAGGCCACCGAGGTCGACCGCACCGAGACCGCGATCATCATCGCCTCGCTCGGTCTCGCGGTGCTGATCGTGCTGTTCGGCTTCCTCACCGTGATCACGACGCCGAGCACCAGCCGGCGCTGACGGGGCCGCCGCGGAGTGCCGGCGGCGCCGCACTGCCCCGGGTCAGCCGCGGACCCGGACGGCGAGCGGGCCGCCCGTCGTGCGGTCGCCGAGCGGGCTCACCCGCAGGTAGCGGGCGGACCGGTCCCGGACGTCGTAGGTCTCGAAGCCGGCGGTGTCGGCACTGCTCACGCCGCCCCGGACCGTCGTCCAGCGCCGACCGTCCGAGGAGGCCTGCAGCACGAACCGGGTCGCCACCGTGGCGCCGTCCCGCCAGCGCACCGAGACGGCGCTGACCCGGCGGGACCGGCCGAGGTCGGCCTGCAGCGCCCCGTCGGTGCCCGACCTGACGTGCCGCAGCCGCAGCGCCGGCCGCTGCGAGGGCAGCAGCTGGACCCGTTGCAGCGCCTCGAGCAGGTAGTAGTCGGCGTAGGTCACGCCCACGTCGTCGTACGCCGGGCTGTGCCGAGCGTGCCGCAGCACCGACCATCCGCCGCTGCCACCGACCAGGTAGCGCGGGCCGACCAGCGACCGCAGCACGTGCAGGCCGGCGGTGCGCCAGGCCTGGCGCCGCGCCGGGTCCGGGTCGACCCGTGCCAGGTCGAGCAGACCTGACGCGAGCACCGCGCCGGCCGAGGTGTCACGTTGCGTGCCGGGTGCGTCGTAGTCCCACCACGGGACGCCGTCGGCCGGCAGGTGGGCCACCGCGTAGCCGGCCGCCTTCCGGGCGGCCGCCAGCAGCCGCGGGTCGCCCGACTCCCGGTAGGCCGTCGTGAAGCCGTGCACCGCCCAGGACTGCCCCCGGGCCCAGGTGGAGCCGTCGGCCAGCCCCTGCACCGTGCCCCGCCAGTCCAGCCGGCCGCTCTGCTCGTCGAACCGGACGACGTGAAAGGTGCTGCCGTCGGGCCGGAGGTGCCATCGCGCCGTGGTCAAGGCGTGCTGCACGGCCAGGTCGCGCCACTCCCGGCGGCCGCCGTGGTCGGCGGCCCAGAACAGCAGCTCGAGGTTCATCAGGTTGTCGATGATGACCGTCACCTCGCCCGGCGGGCCGTCCCAGCTGCGGATCGCCCCCACCGTGGGCACGTAGCGCGACGCCAGGGCCGCGGCCGACCGCAGGATGACCTCGGCGTCGGACCGGCTGCGGTCGAGCTCGGCACCACGACCGAAGCTGGTCTGCATCAGGAAACCGAGGTCGTGGGTGCTCGTGTCGTCCTGCCGGACCGCGAGCGGGGCCTGCCGCGCGGCGGCCCGCCGGGCCCACCGCCGGTGCCCGTCCAGCTCGTAGGCCAGCCACAGCCGGCCGGGCCAGAAGCCGGCCAGCCAGCCGTCGGTGCCGCTGGTGCGCCACGGGGCGTCGCCGACGGCGACCGTCGGGAACCGGCCGGGCCGCAGCCGACGGTCGGTGCGGGCCAGCTGGTGCAGCGCGAACCTGCGCGCCTGCCGAAAGGCGACCTCGGCGGGGTCCTCGGCCCGGGTCCCGATGCTGCCCTCGGCGCTGTGCCGTCGGCGGTCCTCGGGCGCCGGGGCAGCGACGGCCGGGGGCACGAGCGGCAGGACCACGGCGGCGAGCGCCACCGCCGCGGCGGCCCACCGGCCGGCCCGCGTCCTCCGCTCGCCGCCGCCCCGTCGCACGGGTCACGACGGTACCCGCGCCGGCCCGACCCAGCCGCCCGACGACCCGACCCGCGCGCCGGCCGCACCGACTGTCAGTCGGTCGACCGCAGCGGTGAGAACCAGGTCCACAGCACGGTGCTGAGCGCGCCGACCGCGGCGACCCACAGGGCGGGCCGCAGGCCGAACGCCGTGCCGAGCGCCCCGCCGGTGAGCGCGCCGAGGGCCTTGACGCCCTGGGTGATGGTGGACATCGAGGAGTTGACCCGGCCGAGCAGCTCGCGGGGCACCTCGCCGAGGATGAACCCGCCGATCGTGACGTCGAAGAGCATGATCGCGATGCCGACGACCACCTCGTTGACGGCGAGCACCGCGAGCACCGCCCACCGCGAGCCGTGCGCGGCGGGGAACGCGATCATCCCGAAGCTGAAGATCGCCGAGCCGAGCACGATGGTGCGGCCGCGGCCGATCCGGTCGGCCACCTGCGGCGCGAGCAGCGCCCCGATCAGCGACCCCAACCCGCCGGCCACCGTGACGACCGCGATCATGACCGGGCTGAAGTCGTGCACCCGGGTGAGGAAGACGACCAGCAGAGCGAAGATCATCAGGCCGAAGAAGTTGACGGTGGCCGCGGCCCCGGCGATCGCCCGCAGCCGCCGGTCGCTCCACAGGTGCCCGAGCCCCTCGCCGATCTCCCGGCCCAGTGGCCGCCGGGCCGCTGGCTGGTGCCCGACCCGCTCCGGGGCGCGCACCCGACCCACCAGCACGGCCGAGGCGATGAAGGAGGCGGCGTCCGCCAGCACGGCCACCGGGGCGCTGAGCAGCTGGACGAGCGAGCCGCCGAGCGTCGGGCCGGCCAGCATCGCGACGGCTTCGGAGGCCTTGAGCCGCGAGCTGGCCAGGGTCAGCGCCTCGCCAGGGACCACGTCGGGCAGGTGCGAGCTGAAGGTGGGCCGGAACACGACCCGGCAGACGCCGATGACGCAGCTCGACCACGAGGAGCTGCGCAACCGTCAGCACCCCGAAGGCCCAGGCCACCGGCACCGTGAGCAGCGCGACGGCAGCCGCCAGGTCGGCGGCGATCATCAGCGGCCGGCGCCGGCGCAGCCGGTCGACCCAGGCGCCAACGACGAGGGCGAACCCGACGTACGGCGCCGTGCCGGCCGCCGTGAGCAGGCCCATCTGCAGCGGCGAGGCCCCGAGCAGCAGCGCGGCTGCGAGCGGCAGCGCCAGCACGGTGACCTCGCTGCCGATGGTCGAGATCGCGTAGGCCGCCCAGAGCCGGCCGAAGTCGGGGCTGGAGCGCAGCAGCCGCCGGGCGTCAGCGGTCCGGCGGCGGGCCGCACCGTCGACGGCGGGCGTCGGTGGTCGGTGCCGGTCAGGTCGGTGCCGGTCGGTCAGACGGCGAGGTCGGTGTCCACAGATGTGAAGGTAATGCTTCACATCCTTGTTGTGAAGGGGTTGTTTCAGATATTCTGGCTCGCATGACGACGCGCCGGAGCGCAGCCCAAGGACGAGACGTACGGCCGGCGGCTCACCGACCCCGGGGCGGTGCGCGCCCTGGCCCATCCCGGCCGGTACGCGATCCTCGAGCGGCTGCAGTTCGAGGGCCCGGCCACCGCCACCGAATGCGCCGAGGTCGCCGGGCTGTCGCCCAGCGCCTGCAGCTACCACCTGCGGCTGCTCGCCCGCTACGGCTTCGTCGAGGAGGCCGACAACCCCGGCGGCGACGGGCGGGAGCGGCTGTGGCGGGCGGTCATCACGTCCTGGCAGAGCGACCTCGAGGACGAGGCCGGCGGGTCCGAGGCCGCGGCCCTCGACCAGGCGCTCGGCCGGATCCTGATGGACAGCTCCGACCGCAAGGTGCTGACCTGGATGGAACGCTCGGCCCAGGAGCCCCGCGACTGGCGCGAGGCAGTCGTGTTCTCCAACAGCGCGATCGTCGCCACCGCCGAAGAGCTCGCCGAGATCAAGGAGGGCCTGATGGCGGTGCTGCGGCCGTACTTCCACACCAACCGCCCGCTGTCCGAGGCACCGGAGGGAGCGCGTCTGCTGCACGCGGCGCTGCGCGTCGTGCCGAGGGCGGGTTAGATCGCAGCCATGACCCTCTCGATCGCGGTGCTGGGCACCGGCACCATGGGAGCCCCGGTCGCGCGCAACCTGGCCGCCGCCGGGCACGACGTCCGGGTCTGGAACCGCAGCGCCGAGCGCGCCGCCCCGCTCGCCGGGCAGGGGTGCACCCTGGCCGGTTCGCCGGCCGAGGCGGCCACCGGCGCCGACGTCCTGCTCACCATGCTCTACGACCTGGCCGCGGCCAGCGAGGTCGCGCCGGACGCGCTTCGCGCGCTGCCCGAGGGTGCCGTCTGGTTGCAGATGGGCACCGTCGGCCCGGCGGGCACCCGGGTGCTCGCTGGTCTCGCCGCCGGCCACGGCGTCCCGTTCGTCGACGCCCCGGTGGTCGGCACCAAGGGCCCGGCCGAGCAGGGCACTCTGGTGGTGCTGGCGAGCGGGCCGCCGGCCGTCCGGGACGTCGCGAGCCAGGTGTTCGACGTCGTCGGCTCCCGGACGCTGTGGGTCGACGGCGACGCCAGCGCGCTCAAGCTCGTCGTCAACAGCTGGGTGCTCGCCCTGATCGAGGGTCTCGCCGAGGCGGTCGCGCTGGCGGAGGCCGCCGGGCTCGACCCGCAGCTGTTCCTCGACGCCATCGCGGGCGGCCCGACCGACGCGCCCTACGCGCAGGCCAAGACCGCCATGATGATCGCCCGGGACTTCCCGCCGAGCTTCGCGCTCGCGGGTGCGCTCAAGGACGCCGACCTGGTGCTCGAGCTCGCCGGCGAGGTGGGGGTCGAGATGGCGGTCACCGAGGGCGTACGCCGGCACCTGGCTCTCGCGGCCGATCGCGGCCACGGCGACGAGGACATGGCCGCGACCTACTGGGCCCACCCCATCGACGCGAGAGGCCGCTCCTGATGGACTTCACCGTGCCCGACGAGCTGACCGCGCTCCGGCAGTCCTACGGCAGCTTCCTCGACCGTGAGGTGCGCCCCGTCGAGGAGTCCCTGCACGCGACGCTCACCGCGCTCGACCCCGACCGGGAGCGCATCCAGCAGGCGGTCACCGCGCTGCGTCGCCGGTCGGCGCAGGAGGGCTTCTACGCCTGCTACCTGCCGGAGGCGGCCGGCGGACAGGACGTGTCCACGCTGGGCACCGCGCTGCTCGTGGAGGACGCCGCGCGGTCCGGGCTGCGGCTGGCGGCCCTCACGCTGGGCGTCCCGAACCCGTCCGGCCCCAGCCCGATGCTGATGGACCTGCCCCAGCACCTCTGGCCGACGTACCTGGACCCGGTCGTGCGCGCGGAGGCGACGATGTGCTTCGCGCTCACCGAGCCGGAGGCCGGCAGCGACGCCCAGGCGATCCGCACCAGCGCCCGCCGCGACGGCGACGAGTGGGTCATCGACGGGATGAAGCACTACATCACCAACGGCGACCGCGCCGACTTCGCCGTGGTCTTCGCGGTCACCGACAAGCAGAAGCGGGCCGACGGCGGCATCACCGCGTTCGTGGTGCCCCGGGCGCAGTACCGCGTCGGCACCGTGCAGGCCACGATGGCCGATGCGCACCCGGCCGAGCTGTGGTTCGAGGGGGCCCGGGTCCCGGCCGACCACGTGGTCGGCGAGGTGGGGCGCGGCTTCCAGGGCGCGATGGCCTTCCTCAACGCCGGCCGGGCCGGGTTCGCCGCGCAGTCCCTCGGCCTGGCCGAGTTCTGCCTCGACCAGGCGGTGGCGCACGCCAGGACCCGCACCGCCTTCGGCCGGCCGCTCGGCGCGAACCAGGGGGTGTCGTTCCCGCTGGCCGAGTGCAAGGCCGAGATCGAGGCGATGCGTTGGATGACCTACCACCTGGCATGGGCCACCGACCAGAAGGAGTCGGCGCCCGCCGCGCTGGCGCTGGACTCGTCGGTGGCGAAGTACTACTGCACCGAGCGGGCGTACGCCGTCGCCGACCGCTGCCTGCAGGTCTTCGGCGGCATGGGGCTGCTCCGCGAGGGCCCGATCGAGCGGGTGCTGCGGCAGCTGCGGGTGCTGCGCGTCGTCGAGGGTGCCAGCGAGGTGCAGAAGCTCGTCATCGCCCGCTCCCTCGGCCTCTGACGCCGTTCACGTGGGCGACTAGGCTGGGCGGCACCGCCAGACGAGTCGAGAAGTGCCGAGTCGAGAAGTGCAGGAAGAGGGCGATCCGCGTCGTGTCACAGTCAGGGTCCTCGTCGGAGCAGGCCGGCACCGCGCCCGGGGGCTTCGGGCCCAACGAGTGGCTCGTCGAGGAGCTCTACCAGCAGTACCTCGCCGACAAGAACAGCGTCGACCGCGCGTGGTGGGACTTCTTCCAGGACTACAAGCCGGCCGACGCCGCCAGCCCGGCCGGCAACGGATCGACGACCCGCCCGGAGCCGGCGCCGGCGACCGCCGCCGCCACCCCGGCGGCCCCGGCAGCCCCGGCGCCGGCCGCGGCCACGACAGCCGCCACCCCGCGCGCCGACGGCCCACCGACGGCCGACCCGGTCGCCCAGAAGCCGGCCGCCGCGCCGGTGCAGGCACCGACCCAGCAGGCAGCCCCGGCCCCGGCCAAGGCGGCAGCGGCCGCGAGCACGCCGGGTGAGAACACGCCGGCCGAGAAGCACGCCGGCCGAACGCAAGCCGAGCGCGGACGGCGTCACGCCGCTCAAGGGCCCGGCCGCCCGGGTGGTCACCAACATGGAGGCCAGCCTCGCCGTCCCGACGGCCACCAGCGTGCGCGCGGTCCCGGCCAAGCTGCTCATCGACAACCGCACCGTCATCAACAACGCGCTGCAGCGCGGCCGCGGCGGCAAGGTGTCGTTCACCCACCTCATCGGCTACGCCGTGGTCAAGGCGCTGGCGGCGATGCCCGAGATGAACCGCGGGTTCGTCGAGGTCGACGGCAAGCCGGCGCTGGTCACCCCCGAGCACGTCAACTTCGGCCTGGCGATCGACATCCAGAAGCCCGACGGCACCCGCACGCTGCTGGTGCCCTCGATCAAGGCCGCCGAGAAGATGGACTTCGCGGCCTTCTGGTCGGCCTACGAGGACGTCGTACGCCGGGCTCGCGGCAACAAGCTCACCGCCGACGACTTCGCCGGCACCACGATCAGCCTCACCAACCCCGGCACGATCGGCACCGTGCACTCGGTGCCCCGGCTGATGGCCGGGCAGGGCACCATCATCGGCGTCGGCGCGATGGAGTACCCCGCCGAGTACCAGGGCGCGGCGCCCGAGACGCTGGCCCGGATGGCGATCAGCAAGATCATGACGCTGACGTCGACGTACGACCACCGGATCATCCAGGGCGCCCAGTCCGGCGACTTCCTGCGCCGCATCCACGCCCTGCTGCTCGGCGAGGACGGCTTCTACGACGAGATCTTCCGCGCGCTGCGCATCCCCTACGAGCCGATCCGCTGGGTGCGCGACATCTCCGCCTCGCACGAGGACGACGTCGCCAAGCAGGCCCGGGTGCAGGAGCTGATCCACGCCTACCGGGTGCGCGGCCACCTGATGGCCGACACCGACCCGCTCGAGTACCGGCAGCGCAGCCACCCCGACCTCGAGGTCGTCACCCACGGGCTGACCCTGTGGGACCTGGACCGCGAGTTCGCCACCGGCGGCTTCGGCGGCACGCCGATCATGAAGCTGCGCGAGATCCTCGGCATCCTGCGCGACTCCTACTGCCGCACGATCGGCATCGAGTACATGCACATCCAGGACCCCGAGCAGCGGCACTGGATCCAGGAGCGGGTCGAGGTCGGCCTCCCGAAGCCGTCCCGCGAGGAGCAGCTGACCATCCTGCGCCGGCTCAACGCGGCCGAGGCGTTCGAGACCTTCCTGCAGACCAAGTACGTCGGCCAGAAGCGGTTCTCCCTCGAGGGCGGCGAGACCGTCATCCCGCTGCTCGACGAGGTGATGAGCTCGGCGGCCGAGTCGGGGCTCGACGAGGTCACGATCGGCATGCCGCACCGCGGCCGGCTCAACGTGCTCGCCAACCTCGTCGGCAAGAGCTACGCGCAGATCTTCCGCGAGTTCGAGGGCAACCTCGACCCGCGCTCGGTGCAGGGCTCGGGCGACGTGAAGTACCACCTGGGCACCGAGGGCTCGTTCACGGCGCCGGACGGCAGCAAGACCAAGGTCTACCTGGCGGCGAACCCCTCGCACCTCGAGGCCGTCAACCCGGTGCTCGAGGGCATCGCCCGCGCCAAGCAGGACCGCATCGACAAGGGTGAGCAAGGGTTCACCGTGCTGCCCGTCCTGCTGCACGGCGACGCCGCCTTCGCCGGCCAGGGCGTGGTGGCCGAGACGCTGAACCTCTCCCAGCTGCGCGGCTACCGCACCGGCGGCACCATCCACGTGGTCGTCAACAACCAGGTCGGCTTCACCACCTCGCCGGCCTCCTCCCGGTCGTCGTTCTACTGCACCGACGTCGCCCGGATGATCCAGGCGCCGATCTTCCACGTGAACGGCGACGACCCGGAGGCCTGCGTCCGGGTGGCGAAGCTGGCCTTCGAGTACCGCCAGGCGTTCCACAAGGACGTCGTCATCGACCTCGTCTGCTACCGCCGCCGCGGGCACAACGAGGGCGACGACCCGTCGATGACCCAGCCGCTGATGTACGACCTGATCGAGAACAAGCGCTCGGTGCGCAAGCTCTACACCGAGTCCCTGATCGGTCGCGGCGACATCTCGGTCGAGGAGGCCGAGCAGGCGCTGCGCGACTACCAGGACCAGCTGGAGCGGGTGTTCAGCGAGACCCGCGAGGCCACCAGCGCCGGGGAGACCGGCGAGGGCATCAACCCGCCTGCCGAGCAGACCTCGTCGGTGGGCTCGCCAGGCCGCCGCACGGCGGTCGACCTCGAGGTGGTCAAGCGCATCGCCGACGCGCACGTCGCGCTGCCGGACGGCTTCACCGTGCACCCCAAGCTGATGCCGCTGCTGCAGCGGCGCGCCGCGATGGCCTCCGAGGGCGGCATCGACTGGGCGATGGGCGAGCTGCTCGCCTTCGGGTCGCTGCTGCTCGAGGGCAAGCCGGTGCGGATGGCCGGCCAGGACAGTCGCCGCGGCACGTTCGTCCAGCGGCACGCCGTGCTCACCGACAAGCGGACCGGCAACGAGTGGATGCCGCTCGCGCACCTCGACGACGGCCAGGCCAGGTTCTGCATCTACGACTCGCTGCTCTCCGAGTTCGCGGCGATGGGCTTCGAGTACGGCTACTCGGTGGCCCGCCCGGACGCGCTGGTGCTCTGGGAGGCGCAGTTCGGCGACTTCGTCAACGGCGCGCAGACGATCATCGACGAGTTCATCTCGTCCTCGGAGCAGAAGTGGGGCCAGCGCTCCAGCGTCGTGCTGCTGCTGCCGCACGGCTTCGAGGGCCAGGGTCCCGACCACTCCTCCGGCCGCATCGAGCGGTTCCTGCAGATGTGCGCCGAGGACAACATGACGGTCGCCTACCCCTCGACCCCCGCGTCCTACTTCCACCTGCTGCGCTGGCACGCCTACCACGAGCCGCGCCGGCCGCTGGTCGTGTTCACCCCGAAGTCGATGCTCCGGCTGAAGGCAGCCGCCTCACCGGTCGAGGACTTCACCGCCGGCACCTTCCGGCCGGTCATCCCCGAGACCGAGGGCGCGATCGACCCCACCGGCGTACGCCGGGTGCTGCTCTGCTCCGGCAAGGTCTACTACGACCTGCTGGCCGAACGCGCCAAGCGCGCCACCGGAGGCGGCGGGCAGGTCGCGATCGTCCGGGTCGAGCAGCTCTCCCCGCTCGCGGGCAGCGAGATCGCCGAGGCGGTCGCGCGCTATCCGCAGGCCGAGCTGGTCTGGGTCCAGGAGGAGCCGGCCAACCAGGGGCCGTGGCCCTTCATCGCGCTCAACCTGCCCGACGTACCTCGGCGGCCGGGCGCTGTCCTGCATCGCGCGCAACGCCTCGGCCTCCCCCGCCGCCGGCTCGCACAAGAAGCACGACCTCGAGCAGCGCGAGCTGGTCGAGCGGTCGTTCACCCTCTGAGCGCCGGGTCGGCAGACGTGTACTTCACCGACCGCGGCATCGAGGAGCTGGAGTCGCGTCGCGGCGAGGAGCAGGTGTCGGTGGCCTGGCTCGCCGAGCGGCTCCAGGAGTTCGTCGACCTCAACCCCGACTTCGAGACCCCGGTCGAGCGGCTGGCCACCTGGCTGGCTCGGCTCGACGACGAGGACGACTGAGCCGGCCGGCCTCGCGCAGGGCGGTCAGCAGCTCGTCGCGGTCGGCAGCAGCCGCGTCCCGGTCCCGCCCGGCCCAGACCTGGTCCAGCGCATCCTGCCGGCGGTCCTCGGCGTCGGCGGCAGAGCCTCTGGTCGCCGCCGACCTGCGTCGCTCGGCGGCCTGGTCGCGACGGCCCGCAGCCTGGTCCCGGCGGTCGGCGTCCTGCACCAGGCGGGCCAGCCATGGGGCCGGCGAGTCGGAGCCCGGTGTCTGCAAGCCCGCGGCCCGCCGGTACTCGCGCGCGGCCCGCTCGGCGGCATCCAGCGCGGCGATGGCCGCGGCGACGGCGGCGCGAGCCCGGCTCAGCCGTCCCTCGATGTCGCTCACCGTCATGTCCACCTCCGGCCCGGCGCGACCGGGTCGGCACGCCCGTTCGGGCGACCCGGCACCTGGACTCCGGTGGACCCGGCCCGCGACGCCTGCGAGTGCCGAACGAGTGCCCTGACGGGTGCGAGGTTGTCAGCGCGCCTCATCGCACGGCACCCGGGTGCGCCCCGGACCGGTCCACCGGGGTCCAGGGCGTACCTCGAGTAGAGCACCGCGGGGCCGGCAGCGACATGACCCGAACGGGCCAGCCCGGTGACCGGCAGCCGCCGCTTGACAACCTGGCTACACGATATATCGTGTTGCTGACAAGACGCGATACATCGTGAATGGAGACCCATCATGCCGCAGTGGCGGATCGAGACCCCGCAGTCCCTCGACCTCGAGGGCGTCCGGCGACTGGAGGTGCGGATGGTGGCCGGCAACGTCGACGTCGTCGGTCGCACCGAGGACGCCGCGAGTGGCGCCGCCCAGGTCGAGGTGAGCCAGCTCGACGGCCCGCTCACCGTGAGCCTGGAGAACGGCACCCTCACCATCGTGCACGAGCGCCTCACCTGGGGCGGGCTGCTCGACTGGGTCGGCAACCGGCGCGCGTCGGCCACCGTCTCGGTGTCGGTGCCGGCCGACTGCCCGGTCGAGCTCGGCGTGGTGTCCGCCGACGCCGTCGTGTCCGGCATCGAAGCCGACCGGACGGCGGTCAAGTCGGTCTCGGGCGACGTCACCCTCGACGGGGTGCGCTCGGACATCAGCGCGCAGACCGTGAGCGGCGACCTGGAGAGCCGTCAGCTCGCCGGGACCCTGCGCTTCACCACGGTGTCCGGGGACCTGACCGTGGTCCGCGGCGAGAGTGACCACGTCAAGGCCGAGAGCGTGTCCGGCGACCTGGTGCTCGACCTCGACCTGCTGCGCGGCGGCCGGATCGACGCCTCCAGCGTGTCCGGCGACCTCACCGTGCGGATGCCGGACGACGTCGGCCTCCAGGTCGACGTGAAGACGATGAGCGGCTCGCTGCACAGCTCCTTCCTGGGGATGACGACCACCAAGAAGCCCGGCAAGGCGAGCCTGGTCGGCCAGGTCGGCGACGGCGGCGGCCGGCTCAGCGCCAAGACCGTCTCCGGCGACGTCACCCTGCTGCGCCGCGCCGCCCCGGGGTCGGAATGACACCCGTCTTCGCGCACGGCCGGCTCCGTCTCTACCTGCTCAAGCTGCTCGACGAGAGCCCGCGGCACGGCTATGACGTGATCCGCGAGCTCGAGGACCGGTTCATGGGGCTGTACTCCCCCAGTGCCGGGACCGTCTACCCGCGGCTCGCGCGGCTGGAGGCGGAGGGGCTGGTCGCGCACGAGGTGCAGGAGGGCCGCAAGGTCTACCGGATCACCGATGCCGGCCGGCAGGAGCTCGCCGAGCGGCAGGGCGACCTCGACGACCTCGAGCAGGAGATCGCCGGCTCGGTGCGCGACCTCGCCACCGAGATCCGCTCGGAGGTGCGGGGCTCGGTGAAGGACCTGCAGGCCGAGCTCAAGGCCGCCGCCAAGGACGCCCGTCGGCAGAACCGGGCGCAGGCCCGCGACGAGCGCCAGACCGCGCGTCCCGGTGGCGACCCGCTGCGCGCCGACGTCGAGCGCACCATCGAGTGGTTCCGGTCCGAGGTGCGTGGCCTGTCCCGGCAGAGCAGCCGCACCGCCGAGGACGTCGCCGCCCTGCGCGACCTGCTGCAGCGCACCCTGGACGAGGCCCGCCGCATCCTGGAACGCCACTAGGCGGGGGGCGGGTCGGGCGGGCGGGGTCGGCGGCCCGCCGCACCGGGTCGTCACCGCGCCGCGGCGGCCGCCCAGCCGGCTCGAGCAGGCTGGGCTGCTGGGTCTCGAGCAGCCAGCCGGCCACGCCGTCGCCGAACTCGGCCCGGCCGGCGGGCGTCGCCTCGAGCAGCGCCCGCCGGTAGCAGTCGGCGCGCAGCACGCCGCCGACCCGCAGGGCGAGCCGGCAGGCCTCGTGCAGCGTCGGCCGGTCGAAGGCGTCGGTCCACGGCTCGAGGTAGGCGTCCCGCAACCGGAGCAGCCCCGGCGCCCCCGCCGCCAGCCCGGTGAGCATGACGACCACCCGGAGGCTCACCAGCAGGGTCCCGAACGGGTGCCCGACCACCGAGTCGCCCCAGTCGAAGACCCGCAGCGGGCCACCCGGCTCGGCCGCGGCGAACACGTTGTGGTCGTGCAGGTCGTCGTGCTGCAGGGTCGACGGCACCCCAAGCGCCGCGAGCTCCGCGCAGGTCCTGGCGTACGCCGGTGCCGCGGCCAGCAGGTCGCGGTGCTGCTCGTCGGTCAGCCCGCCGGGGCGCCCGAGCAGGACGAGCTCCCGGTCCGCGAGCAGGGCTGCCCTGGTGTGCGGCAGCCGGTCCGGCCGGCCGTCCGGCGTCCCCGCGGCGAGCAGCTCGTCGACGTACGGCTCGAGCGAGCGCTGCAGCACGGCGTACTCGGCGAGCATCCGCTCCCAGGCGGCCAGGTCGGTGCGGGCGCCTTCGACGTCGCGCAGGGTCAGGCCGCCGTCGGGCATCAGCAGCCAGTGCCGGGCCGGGTCGACGGCGACGGGAGCGAGCACCTGCCCGGGCACCCGACGCGCCAGCACGGCCAGCAGCGCGGCCTCGTGGCCGACCCCCACCGCGTTGGCCTTGAACCAGAACAGTCCCGCGCCGGTGGGGATGCGGAAGACCGTCGACCACGGTCGCGCCTTCTCCTGCACCGGCGCGGCGGTCGGGCGGATGCCCGCTGCGAGCAGCTGCGCGGTCGCCCAGCCCAGCGCCTCGGCCTGCCAGGCGGGGTCGAGCCAGCGCGGCAGCGAGGTCTGGAACCCTTCGGTCACGCCGGCCGGGTCAGCACGATCTTGCCGAAGACGTCGCCGCTCGCCAGCCTCTGGAACGCCGTCGCCGCCTCCTCCAGCGGCAGCACCGAGTCGACCACCGGCCGCAGCCCGGTCTCGGCCATCAGCCGCATCAGCCGGGAGAGCTCGTCGCGGGTGCCCATCGTGGAGCCGATGATCCGCTTCTGCAGGAAGAAGATCTGCCGTAGGTCGGTGACCGCCCGGTGCCCACCGGTCGCCCCGGTCACGACCAGCGTGCCGCCCTGGGTGAGCGACTTGACGCTGTGGTCCCAGGTCGGCTCGCCCACCGTCTCCATCACGGCATCGACCCGTTCCGGCAGCCGGGCACCGGACTCGAAGGCCTGGTCCGCGCCCAGCTCGAGGGACCGCTCCCGCTTGGTCGCGTCGCGGCTGGTGACCCACATCCGCAGCCCCGCGGCGTGCCCGATCGCCACCAGTGCGGTGGCGACGCCCCCACCGGCGCCCTGCACCAGCACCGTCTGGCCCGGCTGCACGCCGGCCTGGGTGAACAGCATCCGGTACGCCGTCAGCCAGGCGGTCGGAAGGCAGGCGGCCTCCTCGAAGCTCAGCTGGGCCGGCTTGGGCACCAGGTTGCGCCGCGGGACGGCGACGAGGTCGGCAAGGGTGCCGTCGTACCGCTCGGAGAGCAGCGACCGCTTCGGGTCCAGGGTCTCGTCCCCGCGGTAGTCGGGGTCGCCGATCACCGAGTGCACGACGACCTCGGTGCCGTCCTCGTCGAGCCCGGCGCCGTCGCAGCCGAGCACCATCGGCAGCCGGTCGTCGGGCAGCCCGACGCCCTGCAGGCTCCACAGGTCGTGGTGGTTCAGCGACGCGGCGCGCAGCCGGACGGTCACCCAGCCGTCGGCCGGGGTCGGGTCCGGGCGCTCGCCCACCTCGAGGCAGCCCAGCGGGTCGGCGGCGTCGGTCCGGACAGCGGTGGCGGCCAGCATGGGGCCTGACCCTACCCAGGGCCGCCGCTCCGGCCGGGGGCTGCCCTGCCAGCCGGCCGAGGGGTCGACGAGGCACCGGTTGTCCGTGTTCGTCCTCCGACACGAGGGGGCCTTCGCCCGATGTTCCGCCGCTGCGTGCGCTCCGGACCTACTCTTCGTCGTGGCGCGACACGACGCCGACCGAATCGGGCGCGTCCTGCGGGGCGCGATGCACGTGAGGAGTCTTCATGTCCTTCTGGGACGTGGTGTGGTTCATCGTCATCAGCTTCGCGTTCGTCGCCTACCTGATGGTCATGTTCTCGGTCATCATCGACCTTTTCCGTGACCACACGACGAGCGGGATCGAGAAGGCGGCGTGGATCTTCTTCCTGATCTTCTTCCCGTTCTTCACGGCGCTGATCTACCTGATCGTCAAGGGCAAGGGCATGTCGGAGCGGACGCTGCGGCAGCACCAGGCCGTCAAGGAGCAGCAGGACTCCTACATCCGCAGCGTGGCCAGCCCGGACCCCTCCGAGCAGATCGCCAAGGCCAAAGGCCTGCTCGACGCGGGCTCGATCACGGTCGAGGAGTACAACGCGCTCAAGGCCAAGGCGATCGGCAACGCCTGACGGCCTGACCGCCTGACGTCTGACCGCCTGACCGCCTGACCGCCTGACCGCCGTGACCGCCTGATCTCGCCGGTTCTCGCCGGTTCTCGCCGGTTCCCGCCGGATCGGATACCCAGACGGCCCGAAACGGGGCCGGCCAGGTATCCGATGCGGGAGATCGAGCGCGGTGGGCCCTCAGCACGACTGCCGCGGGGCGCAGGCCGACAGCCTGCGCCCCGCGGCATTTTCCTCTCGCGATACATCTTGACTTCTGGCGAGCGCGATATATCGTGTCTCTCATACGCGATACATCGCGTATCCGAAGCCCAGGAGGAGGACCCCATGCGCGCCGCACTGCGAGGACGAGGGACCCGGCACGACGACCAGCGCCCGCACCACGACCTGCCCAAGGACGGCGGTCGCCGCCGTCCGGAGCCGATGCACCTGACCCTGCGCACCCAGCCGCACCCGTTCGGGTGAGCCGGCCGTCGCGGCCCGGTCAGAGCCGGGCGACGCCGTCCCGGCGGGCGGCCGCCGCCACCGCCGCGGACACCGCCGGAGCGACCCGGGGGTCGAACGGGCTCGGCACGATCCGGTCCGCCGCCAGCTCCTCCGACACCACCGCGGCGAGCGCCTCGGCGGCGGCCAGCTTCATCCCCTCGGTGATCGAGGTGGCCCGGACGTCGAGTGCCCCGCGGAAGATGCCCGGGAAGGCGAGCACGTTGTTTATCTGGTTGGGGTAGTCGCTGCGACCCGTCGCGACCACCGCCGCGTGGCGGGCCGCCACCTCCGGGTCGACCTCGGGGTGGGGGTTCGCGAGGGCGAAGACGATCGCGTCGTCCGCCATCGCCGCGACCGCGTCCTCGGGGACGGTTCCCCCGGAGACGCCGATGAAGACGTCGGCGCCGTGCATGGCGTCGACCAGGCTGCCGGTACGGCCGTCCTCGTTGGTGATCGAGGCGAGCCGGCTCTTCACCGTGGTGAGGTCGTCGCGGCCCAGGTGCAGCACACCGCCGCGGTCGGCGACCGTGATCTCGCCGATGCCGGCCTCGATCAGGATGGTCGTGACCGCGACGCCGGCGGCTCCGGCACCGGACACGACGACCCGCAGGTCACTCAGGCCACGGCCGGTGAGCACTGCGGCGTTGCGCAGGGCAGCCAGCGCGACCACGGCGGTGCCGTGCTGGTCGTCGTGGAAGACCGGGATGTCCAGCCGCTCGTCGAGCCGGCGCTCCACCTCGAAGCAGCGCGGGGCGCTGATGTCCTCGAGGTTGATCCCGCCGAAGCCGGGGGCGATGCGGGCGACCGTCTCGACGATCTCGTCGACGTCGGTGGTGTCGAGGCAGATCGGCACGGCGTCGACGCCGCCGAACTGCTTGAACAGCACGGCCTTGCCCTCCATCACCGGCAGCGACGCCGCCGGTCCGATGTCGCCGAGCCCGAGCACCGCGCTGCCGTCGGTGACGACCGCGACCACGTTCGACTTCCAGGTCAGGTCGTGCACCAGGTCCGGGTGCTCGGCGATGGCCGTGCACACCCGGGCCACCCCCGGTGTGTAGGCCAGCGACAGGTCGTCCTTGTCGCGCAGCGGGACGGTCGAGACCGTCGCCAGCTTGCCGCCCTCGTGCAGGGCGAACGCGGGGTCGTCATGGTCGTACGTCGACTGCTCGTACCGCGTCGTGGGCATGGGCCCGCTCGCTCTCGTCTGCTGCAGGGTCATCGAAGGAACCTTCTCCACATCGGCTGGTGAGCGGACGCCGGGTGCGGGTGTGCAGGTCCGGGAGCGCTCGCGGTGCGGGGGTTGCCCGAGGGCAGCAGTTTCGCACACGGGCAACGGCAGATCTCCGGCCGGGTCGCCGGTGGCCGGTTGACGGGCCCCCTGCCGGTGACGCCGCAGGTCAGCGGCGCCGTACCGGCCAGAGCCGCACCAGGACGGTGCCGAGCACGTCGGACGGCGGCACCGGTCCGGCCTGCCAGGAGTCGACGCCCTCCGCCGGGTTGTCCCGCTCGACCCACCACCCGTCGTCCGCGAGCAGCCCCGCCCGCTTCACCGCGAGCGGACGGCCGGGCCAGCGGACCACCACCAGCCGGCCGGGTCGGGGACGCCCGCCCCAGCGCACCAGGAGGTGGTCGCCGGCCCGCAGGGTGGGCTCCATCGACCGGCCCTCGACGAGGACCCGGCCCAGCCCGAGCAGCCGCACGTGACCTCCCTCACCAACCGCCGGTCGGCACGGGTAGGGCCTCCGGGGAGGGGTACGTGCCGGGAGTAGTGTCCCCGAGCACGACAACCGCGCTCACGAGAGTCATCACGTTCGAGAAGGGACTGATCCAGTGCTGTCGCGTCTGTTCACCCCGAAGACCGTCGTGCAGGCCCACTGCGACCTGCCGTGCGGCGTGTACGACCCCGCGCAGGCTCGTATCGAGGCCGAGTCGATCAAGATGATCATCCAGAAGGTCGGCGAGAACGCCGACGCGGACTTCCGCACCCGCGCCATCCTCATCAAGGAGCAGCGCGCCGAGCTCGTCAAGCACCACCTCTGGGTGCTCTGGACCGACTACTTCAAGCCGCCGCACTTCGAGAAGTACCCGGAGCTGCACGGGCTGTTCAACGAGGCCACCAAGCTGGCCGGCGCCAGCGGCGCCAAGGGCTCCCTCGACGCCGACGTCGCGCAGAAGCTGCTGGACAAGATCGCCGAGATCGACAAGATCTTCTGGGAGACCAAGCAGGCCTGACCTGCCTGCCCCCTGCTCCGCCGTGAAGGCCGGGACCCCTGCCGGGGCGCCCGGCCTTCTGTCAGCCCTCCCCGTCTCGCCGGTTTTCGGCGGATCGGATGTCCGTTCCCGCACGCGGCGGGCCCGGTCGGGTATCCGATCCGGCAGAAGCGGCAGGCGGACCCTGCCCTAGCCTCGGCTCGTGAGCGTGCTGGTGGTGACCGGGACGGGCACCGGCGTCGGCAAGACCGTCGTCACCGCCGCGGTCGCCGCCCTGGCCGCGGCCCGCGGGTCCCGGGTGGCCGTGGTGAAGCCGGCCCAGACCGGGGCGCGACCCGACGAGCCGGGCGACCTCGACGAGGTACGCCGGCTCGCGGCCGTGACGGACCTGCACGAGCACGCCCGCTTCCCGGACCCGCTCTCGCCGGCCGCCGCTGCCCGGCACAGCGGGCTGCCGCCGCTCGACCTGTACGACAGCGCCGTCACGGTCCGCGCCCTCGCCGCCGACCGTGACCTCGTCGTGGTCGAGGGCGCCGGCGGCCTGCTGGTGCGCTACGACGAGGAGGGCACGACGATCGCCGACCTGGCCCGCACGCTCTCGGCGGACGTGCTGGTCGTGGTCGACGCGGGGCTGGGCACGCTCAACCACACCGCGTTGACCCTCGAGGCCATGGCGGACCGCGGGCTGCGGCTCGCCGGCGTCGTCGTGGGAGCCTGGCCCGCCGAGCCCGACCTCGCCTGCCGCAGCAACGTGCGTGACCTCGAGACGCTGGCCGCTCGACCGCTGGCCGGTGCCCTGCCCGCAGGTGCCGGCGCCCTGGACCCGGTCGACTTCCTGCTCGCGGCGCGGGCCGGGCTGGCCCCGGCCCTGGGCGGCACCTTCGATGCGGCAGACTTCCGGCGTGCCGACCACCTCTGAGCCGCGTTCCGCCGAGGCGACGACAGCTGACGCGGCGGCGACAGCTGACTCGGCGCCCGACGCCATCCTGGCCCGCGCGCGCGACCAGGTCCTCGAGGCCGGGCGCGGCCTGGACGAGGCCCAGGTGCTGGAGGTGCTGCGACTTCCCGACGCCGTGCTGCCCGAGCTGCTCCAGCTCGCGCACGAGGTGCGGCTGCGCTGGTGCGGCCCCGAGGTCGAGGTCGAGGGCATCGTGTCGGTCAAGACCGGCGGCTGCCCCGAGGACTGTCACTTCTGCTCGCAGTCGGGACTGTTCCCGTCGCCGGTGCGCGCCGCATGGCTGGACATCCCGTCGCTCGTCCGGGCCGCCGTCGAGACGGCGTCGACCGGTGCGACGGAGTTCTGCATCGTGGCGGCCGTCCGCGGGCCGGACGAGCGGCTGATGCGGCAGCTGCGCGAGGGCGTCGCGGCGATCCGCGAGGCCGTCGACATCAACGTCGCCGCCTCGCTCGGCATGCTCACCCAGGACCAGGTCGACGATCTCGCCGAGATGGGCATCCACCGCTACAACCACAACCTCGAGACGGCACGGTCGTACTTCCCACAGGTCGTCACCACCCACAGCTGGGAAGAGCGCTGGGCCACCCTGACGATGGTCCGTGCCGCCGGCATGGAGGTGTGCTGCGGCGGCGTCGTCGGCATGGGCGAGTCGCTCGAGCAGCGCGCCGAGCTGGCCAGCCAGCTGGCCGAGCTCGACGCCGGACGAGGTGCCCCTGAACTTCCTCAACCCGCGGCCCGGGTACGCCGTTCGGCGACCTGCCGGTGATGTCGGGCACCGAGGCGCTGCGCACCATCGCCGCCTTCCGGCTGGCCCTGCCGCGCACCATCCTGCGCTACGCCGGCGGCCGGGAGATCACCCTCGGCGACCTCGGCACCCGCGACGGGATGCTCGGCGGGATCAACGCCGTCATCGTCGGCAACTACCTGACCACGCTCGGTCGCAGCCCGGACGAGGACCTCGCGCTGCTGGGCGAGCTCGGCATGCCGGTCAAGGCGCTCTCCCAGACCCTCTGAATCGACCGCGCCCGTCTCGGGCCGCCGACCCGCGGCGCGTCCGGGTCTGCTCAGGTCGAGGCGGTGGCCACCGGGATCTCGCGGCGCGTCCCCGCACGATCATGCCGTCGCGTCGCGCCTGAGACCTGCTCGACACACCGGGAGACGAGCGCGGCGGCGGCACGCCACCGCCGGCGCGCCACGAAGCAGCCCTCGGCCGATGCCGACTCGGCATTATTCCCGCGCTTTGTTCATAACCGGACGATAGTGGGCATAATCCCAGCACTGCTCGCTCCGCCTGCTCCGGAGGTCGTCGTGACCGTGCACGAGCCCGATCGTCCCGACGAGCGCCGCAGCGACCAGGTCGCCGCCAGCACCGAGCGCGCCCGGCGGTCAGACCACTCGCCGATCAACTGGCTGCTGCTGGTGCCGCTGGCGGCGACGCTGTTCCCGCCGCTCTACAACAGCATCGACCCCACGCTCGGCAGCATCCCGTTCTTCTACTGGTACCAGCTCGCGGCGATCGGGTTGAGCGTGGTCGTCACGTTGATCGTCTACACCCGGACGAGGGGCTGAGATGTTCGACAACGTCAACGGGGTCGAGCTGGCGATCTTCACCGCGCTGTTCCTGGCGGTCAGCGTCCTGGGGTTCCTCGCGGCGCGCTGGCGCCGGGCGGGCGACCTGGAGCACCTGGACGAGTGGGGTCTCGGGGGCCGCAACTTCGGCGCCTGGATCACCTGGTTCCTGCTGGGCGGCGACCTCTACACGGCGTACACGTTCGTGGCAGTCCCCGCTCTCGTGTTCGGCGCGGGCGCGATCGGCTTCTTCGCCGTTCCCTACACGATCATCGTCTACCCGATGGTGTTCCTCGTGCTGATCCGGCTCTGGTCGGTGTCGCACGTGCACGGCTTCGTCACGCCGGCCGACTTCGTCCGGGCCCGGCACGGGTCGTCGACCCTGGCGCTGCTGGTCGCGATCACGGGGATCGTCGCGACGATGCCCTACATCGCTCTGCAGCTGGTCGGCATCGAGGCCGTGCTCAAGGCGATGGGCGTCACCGGACACCTGCCGATCATCGTGGCGTTCGGCATCCTCGCTGCCTACACCTACAGCTCCGGGCTGCGCGCACCGGCGCTGATCGCGTTCGTCAAGGACACCCTGATCTACCTGGTGATCATCGTGGCCGTCATCGTCATCCCCTACAAGCTCGGCGGCTGGGACGCGATCTTCGGCTCCGCGGAGAAGAAGTTCGCCGAGTCACCCAACCCCGGCGACGGCATCATCCTGGGCGGCCCCTCGCAGCTGCAGTACGCGACCCTGGCGTTCGGCTCGGCGCTGGCGCTGTTCCTCTACCCGCACTCGGTCACCGCGGTGCTGGCGTCCCGCGGCCGCAACGTGATCAAGCGCAACATGGCCGCGCTGCCGGCGTACAGCTTCATCCTCGGTCTGCTGGCCCTGCTCGGCTACATGGCGATCAGGGCCGGCGTCGTCCCGATCACCAGCAACGGCAAGCCGGACAACAACACCATCGTGCCGCTGCTGTTCGACCAGATGTTCCCGAGCTGGTTCGCCGGCATCGCGTTCGCGGCCATCGGCATCGGCGCGCTGGTCCCGGCCGCGATCATGTCCATCGCGGCCGCGAACCTGTGGACCCGCAACATCTACGTCGAGTACCTCAACAAGGACGCCACGCCGCAGCAGGAGGCCCGCAGCAGCAAGCTCGCCTCCCTCGTCGTCAAGGTCGGCGCGCTGCTCGCGATCATCGTGCTCGACCCGCAGTTCTCGATCGACCTGCAGCTCATCGGCGGCATCATCATCCTGCAGACGCTGCCCGCGGTGGCGCTCGGTCTCTACACCCGCTGGATGCACCGCTGGGCGCTGATCGCCGGCTGGGCCGCAGGCATGCTGGTGGGCGTCTGGACGACGTACCAGATCCCGCAGAACCTGTTCAACCCCGACGGCAGCATCACCGTGGTCAAGGCACACTTCGGCGGGTCGGCGTTCCCGCTGTCCAAGCTCGGCTTCGACAGCACCTGGACGATCTACGCCGGCTTCCTCGCGCTGCTGGCCAACCTCGTGGTCTGCGTCGTGGCCACCCTCGTGCTGCGGGCGATGAAGGTGCCCGACGGCGAGGACCGCACGAAGGCCGACGAGTACTTCGCCGACGAGGGTGACACCCGGCTGCACGACATCCCGGAGCTCGTGCACTGACCGGCGGCTCGTACAGTCCCAGGCATGGCCGAGGGACACGGTGGTGAGCACGCGGTCGCGGTAGCCCGCGCGCACGGGGTCGAGACGATGTTCACGCTCTCGGGCGCGCACGTCTTCCCGATGTACGACGGCGCGGTGAAGGCCGACCCGCCGATGCGGCTGCTCGACGTCCGCCACGAGCAGACGGCGGTGTTCGCGGCCGAGGCCACCGGCAAGCTGACCCGCCGGCCCGGGCTCGCGGTGCTGACCGCCGGGCCCGGGGTGACCAACGGCGTCAGCGCGATCGACCAGCGCCAGTTCAACGGCTCGCCGCTGGTCGTCGTCGGCGGCCGGGCACCGGACTACCGCTGGGGCACCGGCAGCCTGCAGGAGCTCGACCAGCCGCCGCTGCTCGCCCCGGTCACCAAGCGCGCCGCGACCGTGCACGCCGTCGAGCGAGCTGGCCGCCGAGGTCGACGCGGCGTTCCGGCTGGCGACGGCACCGCACCGCGGACCGGTCTTCCTCGACGTGCCGATGGACCAGCTGTTCAGCCGTGCCGACGTCGAGCTGCCGGGCCCGCCGGTCCGGCAGCGGACGGCACCGGACCCCGACGACCTGGCGGCGGTCGGCGCGCTGCTCGCTCGAGCCGAGCGACCCGGTGCTGGTGCTCGGCACCGACGTGTGGGCCGACGGCGCCGAGGACGCCGCGCTCCGGCTCGTCGAGACCGCCGGCGTCCCGGTCATCACCAACGGGATGGGCCGCGGTGTGCTCCCCGCGCGGGCACCCGCTGCTGGTGACCCGGCGCGGGGCGAAGCGTTCGGGCAGCGCCGACCTCGTGGTCGTCGTCGGCACCCCGCTGGACTTCCGGCTCGGCTACGGCACGTTCGGCGGCAAGGACGGCGCGCCCGCCGCGCGGGTGGTGCACCTCGCCGACTCCCCCGGCCAGTCTCGCGGGACACGCCGCGCTGGCCGGCTCCGCCACCGGCGACCTCGGCGCTGGTGCTCGAGGGCGTCCTCGAGGCGATGGAAGCGGCACCGGGCGCCCGACCGCGTACGACGGGTGGACCGCCCGGCTGCGGGACACCGCCCGCGCCGCGGCCGCCGCCGACCGCGACGCGCTGGACAGCGACGCCGACCCGATCCACCCGGCCCGGATCTACGGCGAGCTGATCCCGGCGACTGGCCGACGACGCCGTGGTCATCGGCGACGGCGGCGACTTCGTGTCGTTCGCCGGCAAGTACGTCGAGCCCAAGGCGCCCGGCGGCTGGCTCGACCCCGGGCCCTACGGCTGCCTCGGCACCGGGCTCGGCTACGCCATCGCCGCCCGGCTGGCCCGGCCCGTCAGCCAGGTCGTGCTGCTGCTCGGCGACGGCGCGGCCGGCTTCTCGCTGATGGACGTCGACACGCTGGTGCGGCACCGGCCTGCCGGTCGTGATGGTCGTCGGCAACAACGCCGGCTGGGGGCTGGAGAAGCACCCGATGCGGTTCCTCTACGGCTACGACGTGATCGCCGACCTGGCGCCCATGACCCGCTACGACGAGGTGGTGCGGGCCCTGGGCGGGGACGGCGAGACTGGTGACCGGCCCGGGCGACATCGGTGCGGCCCTCGACCGGGCGTTCGCGTCGGGTGTGCCGTACCTGCGTCAACGTCATCGACCGACCCCGAGCTGGCCTACCCGCGGACGACCACCGGCATCTGAGGGCGCGTCCGGCGTCGACCGGGCGGTCGAGCCTCGACGCTGCGCGGCCGGCCCGGTGCTCAGGACTGCTCAGGACGCGGCGGCCCCGCAGAAGGTGCGCCGGTAGTCGGTCGGGGTGGTGCCGACCCGACGGGTGAAGTGGTGGCGCAGCACCGCGGCACTGCCGAAGCCGACGAGGTCGGCCACCGTCTCGACCGGCTGCTCGGTGTCCTCGAGCAGCCGCTGCGCGGCGAGCACCCGCTGCCCGGTCAGCCAGTGGTGCGGCGTGGTGCCGGTCTCGGCCCGGAACCGCCGGGCGAAGGTGCGTGCCGAGAGGTGCGCACGGCGGGCCAGGTCCTCGACGCTGACCTCCTCGTCGAGGTTGGCCAGCAGCCACTCCAGGGTGCCGGCGAGGGTGTCGGCCTCGACCGGCACCGGCTGGTCGACGTACTGCCGCTGGCCGCCCTCGCGATGCGGGGGCATGACCATCCGGCGGGCGAGCCGGTTGGCGGCCCGCGCGCCGAACTCCTGCCGGATCAGGTAGAGCGAGGCGTCGATGCCCGCCGCGGTGCCGGCGCTGGTGAGGATGCCGTCGCAGTCGACGTACAGGACGTCGGGGTTCACCCGGGCCGCGGGGAAGCGCCGGGCCAGCTCGGCGGCGTAGGTCCAGTGCGTCGTGCAGTCGCGGCCGTCGAGCAGGCCCGCGGCGCCCAGCACGAAGGCACCGCTGCAGATGCTCATGATCCGGGCGCCGCGCGCGGCCGCCGCCCGCAGCCCGTCGACGAGCGCCGGCGGCACCTCCACGTCCCGGCGGATCGCCGGCAGCGCGACCAGGTCGGCGGTCTCCAGCCGGTCGAGGCCATGCTCGACGACGACGTCGAACCCCGAGACGGTGCGGATCGGCCCCGGCTCCGGCGTGCACAGCGCGAAGTCGAACGACGGGATCTCCGGCTCGTCCGGCCGGTCGATGCCGAAGACCTCGCAGAGCACGCCCAGCTCGAACGCGAAGACCTGGTCCAGGACAGGGACCGCGACGGATCGGATCACCGCGCCAGTATGGCAGGAAGTCGCGGCTGGGTGTCAATCCTGCCACTGGTGGCATGATGTGGCGCAGCGCAGACTTTCTGCCATGACGACATTCCTGGTGCTGATCTCCATCCTGGTCCTCGCCGAGCTCGTCGCCGGGCTCCAGACCTTCCGCCACGACCGCCCGGTCGCCCCGCCGCTCAGCCACCGCGACTGGACCGCCGGCCCGCTGCCGTCCCGGCCGTACGGCGAGCGGTCCTGACCGGCGGGCCGGGGCACACCCGCCGGCTCGGCGGCCGCGGGTCGGCTCCTAGTCTGCGGGCGTGATCCTGCGCCTCGCCGACCCGGCCGACCCCGACGAGATCGCCGCCGTCGGAGAGCTCACGCTGGCGGCGTACGTCGCGGACGGCTACCTGGACGGCAGCACCGACTCGTACGCCGACCACCTGCGCAACGCGGCGGACCGGGCCAGGGAGGCCGAGCTCGCGGTCATGGTCGAGGAGCCGGGCGGCGCACTGGTGGGAACCGTGACCTACTGCACGGCAGGGACGCCGTGGGCCGAGGTCTCCGACCCGGGTGAGGCCGAGTTCCGGATGCTGGCGGTCGCGCCCGCGGCCCGCGGGCGCGGCGTGGGAGCTGCGCTCGCCGCCTGGTGCGTCGAGCGGGCCCGGGCGGACGGCTGCTCAGCGGTGGCCCTCAGCACCCTGCCGGTGATGGACGCCGCGCACCGCCTCTACGAACGGATGGGATTCACCCGGACGCCGGACCGCGACTGGTACCCGAGACCGGAGGTGCGACTGATCACCTACCGCCTGGTCCTCTGACGAGCGCCGACCGGCCCGGCTCAGAGCCGGGCCAGGAAGCGCGCCCGGTCGACCACGACCCGGGTCACCTGGCCGTGGCCGACGACCACTCCCGCCCCGTCCTCGGCCCGGACGTCGAACCGGAGCAGCCGGCCGTCGACGTGCACCAGCTCGCAGCGCACCGTGAGCTCGCGCGCCGACCGGGCTGGCCCGCAGGTGCGCCAGCTCGACCCGGGTGCCGACGCTGGTGGACCCCGCCGGTAGCCGGTCGGCGACGGCTGCGACGGTGGCCTGCTCGCACCAGGCCAGCAGCCGGGGCGTCGCCAGCACCTCGAGGTCGCCGCTGCCGAGGGCCGCCGCGGTGTCCTCCGGCTGCCACCCGGTGTGTCACGGCAGCCCCTGCACCTGGTTGCACCGTCACACAGTTAGCCTACGGCCCGTGCTGGACGAACGACCCTGGTGCGACCAGTGCGGCGACCCCTCGACGGGCGACCACGGCGCGTGCGCCGACCGCCGCGAGCTCGAGCCGCCCCGCTACTGCGGGGACTGCCGGCGGCGGATGGTGGTGCAGGTGCTCCCGCGCGGCTGGACCGCCCGCTGCGTCGAGCACGGCGTACGGACCGGTTGAGCCGACAGTGGCGGCCGACGGGCGAGCGCGCAGCGCTCAGGCGACGAGGCCCAGGCGACGCAGCTCGACGGTGAGGTCGTGCGGGCTGGTCGAGGCGGCCATCGCGGCCTCCAGGGTGATGACGCCGTCCCGGATCAGCGCGACGAGGTGCTGGTCGAAGGTCTGCATGCCGTAGTAGCGCGCCCTCCTTGATCAGCTCGCTCGATCGTGCGTGGTCTTGTCGGGGTCGGCGATGGCGTCGGCGATCCGGCCGGTGCCGACGCAGATCTCCATGGCCACGCAGCGGCCCTGGCCGTCGGCCCGGGGCACCAGCCGCTGGCAGACGATGCCGCGCAGCGCCCCGGCGAGGGACAGCCGCACCTGCTTCTGCTCGTGCGGCGGGAAGAAGTCGATGACGCGGTTGATCGTCTCCTGCGCGTCGGTGGTGTGCAGCGTCGACATGACGAAGTGGCCGGTCTCGGAGGCCGCCAGGGCCGCCTTCACCGTCTCGTGGTCGCGCATCTCGCCGACGAGGATGACGTCGGGGTCCTGCCGCATCGCGGCGCGCAGGGCGACCGCGAAGTCGTCGGTGTCGACGCCGCACCTCGCGCTGGTTGATCATCGAGAGCTTGTCGAAGTGCAGCACCTCGATCGGGTCCTCGATGGTGACGACGTGCACCTCGCGGTTGTTGTTGATGTGGTCGATCATGCCGGCGAGGGTCGTCGTCTTGCCCGAGCCGGTGGGGCCGGTGACCAGCACCAGGCCGCGGGGCTCCATGGCGAGTGCGCTGAGCACCGGCGGCAGGCCGAGGTCGTCGAGCGGGATCGCGCCGACGCTGACCCGGCGGAAGACCATGCCGGCCGAGCCGCGGGAGCGGAAGGCGTTGACCCGGAACCGGCCGAGGCCAGGCACCGAGTAGGCGAAGTCCGCCTCGTTGGTCTTGTCGAACTGCTCGACCAGGTCCTCGCGCAGGACCTCGATGACCATGGCCTCGGTGTCGGCCGGCGTGAGGTCGGGCGCCTGCAGCTTGCGCAGGCGCCCGTCGATGCGCACCCGCGGGGGCGACCCCACCTTGCAGTGCAGGTCTGACCCGCCGACCTCACCGAGGGCGCGCAGGAACGGGACGACGGACAACGGCTCCGATCCACTCACCCTCGTTGTGTCGGGGTTCCGGGCCCCGACCTTGAGGGCCGAGACTGCGGCGATCGGGCCGGCTGCTACTCCAGGACGGCGATGACGTCGCCCTCCTGGACGACGTCGCCCTCGCGACACGTGCAGCGCCGACACCCGGCCGTCACTCTCCGCGAGCACCGGGATCTCCATCTTCATGGACTCCAGGATCACCAGGGTGTCGCCGTCCGCGACGCTGTCACCCTCTGCGACGACGACCTTCCAGACGTTCGCCACCATCTCGGCCCGGATCTCGTTCGCCACAGCGGCCCTCCTCTCGGGGTCGGCGGCCGGGGCTGGCCGGCCGCAGGCATCCAACCACAGCGGCTCAGGCGCGCATCCGGCCGACGATGCCGGTGTCGTAGTCCCCGGACACGAACTCCGGGTTGTCGAGCAGTTCCGCGAAGAACGCCAGGTTGCACTTCGGGCCTTCGACGCGGAAGCCGGCGACCGCGGCCCGCGCTCGGGCGAGGGTCTCCTCGCGGTCGGCCCCGTGCACGATCAGCTTGGCCATCAGCGAGTCGTAGTGCGGGGTCACGGTGCAGCCGGCGGCGTAACCCGCGTCCACCCGGATCCCCGGTCCGCGGGGCGCTTCCCAGGCGGTGATCCGGCCGGGCCCCGGCAGGAACCGCACCGGGTCCTCGGCGTTCACCCGCAGCTCCAGCGCGTGCCCGGTGCTCGCGACCGCGTCCGGGTCGAAGGTCACCGGCCGGCCGGCGGCCACGAGCAGCTGCTGCTCGACCAGGTCGATCCCGGTCACCATCTCGGTGACCGGGTGCTCGACCTGCAGCCGGGTGTTCATCTCGAGGAAGACCACCTCGCCGGACTCGACGTCCAGCAGGCACTCGACGGTGCCGGCGTTCCGGTAGCCGACCGCCTCGCCCGCCCGCACCGCCGCGTCGAACAGCCGCGCACGCAGCTCGGGGGTGACCGCGGGTGACGGTGTCTCCTCGGCCAGCTTCTGGTTGCGGCGCTGCACCGAGCAGTCGCGCTCACCGAGCGCCACCACCCGGCCGTCGGCCAGGCCGAGCACCTGCACCTCGACGTGCCGCACCCGCGGGAAGAACCGCTCGACGAGCACTGCGGGGTCGCCGAACATCCGCTCGGCGAACCCGCGGACCCGTTCGACCTCGGTGCGCAGCGACGCGTCGTCGGTGGCGACGGCCATGCCCATCCCGCCGCCGCCGGCCGACGCCTTGACCATCACCGGAAAGCCGATGTCGCGCGCCGCCGCGACCGCCTCGTCCACGTCGCCCACCGGCTCGGTGGTGCCGCGCGACACGGGCACGCCGGCCGCCGACACCAGGTTGCGAGCCCGGATCTTGTCGCCCATCGCCTCGATCGCCTCGGGGCCCGGCCCGACCCACACGAGTCCGGCGTCGCGCACCCGGCGGGCGAACGACGCGTTCTCGGCGAGGAACCCGTACCCCGGGTGCACCGCTCGCGCGCCGGTCTGCCGGGCGGCCTCGAGCAGGGCGTCGGCGTCGCGGTAGCTCTGCGCCGGCGCCGCCGGGCCGATGCCGACCGACTCGTCGGCCTGGCGCACGTAGGGCAGCCCCGCGTCGGCCTCGGAGTGCACGGCCACCGCCCGCAGGCCCATCCGCTGCACGGTGCGGATGATGCGGCTCGCGATCTCGCCGCGGTTGGCGACGAGCACGGTCTCGAACACAGTGGCTGGCCTCCCCGTCGTGGGTGGTTCGGCAGGCGAGACTAACGGGCGTGGTCCTCGTGCTCCTCGTCGCGGTGCTGGCCCTGCTGCTGGCTGTGGCCACCGGTGGGCGTCGGCTGACGCGGGTCCACGTCCGGGCGGTGCGGCTGCTCGTGGCCGCCGCCGTCCTCCAGCTCGGTACGTCGGCGCTGGCGCCCGGGTCAGGCCCGGCGCGGGCCGGCGCGCTGGTGCTCACGGTCCTGCTCGTCGGCCTGTTCCTCGCGGGCAACGCTCGGTTGCCCGGCGTACCGCTCGTCGCCCTCGGCCTGCTGCTCAACGTCGTCGTCGTCGGGCTCAACGCCGCGATGCCGGTGTCCCTGGTGGCCGCGGCCCGCGCCGGCATCGCCGTCGAAGACCTGCACCTGGCGCAGGACGCGATGCGCGAACCGGCCGGGCCGGGCACCCGCCTCCGCTTGCTGGCTGACGTCGTCCCGGTGCCGCTGCCGGGCCGGCCGCAGGTGGTCAGCGTGGGGGACGTGCTGGTGGCGGCCGGCGTCGGGCTGCTGCTGCTGACCGCCGGGCCGCGACGGGCTCAGACGCCGAGGCGGGCGGTGCGGTCCACGGTGCGCGACAGCGACTCCACGACGGTGGGGTCGTACTCGTAGGCCATCCCGAGCCGGAGTCGTTCCAGCGCGTCGAGCCGTGCGCTGGTCTCGTGCGACTCACCGACCAGGTCGTCGTAGGCGTTGACGGCCTTGATGATGCGGGCAGCCAGCGGCACCTCCGGACGTCCGACGTCGTGGGCCCGGCGATACGGCTCGGCCTGCTGGGCCACGATCTCGGCGACGTCGTCGAGCACGCCGGTCTGCCGGATGATCTCCGCGCCGAGCTCCGCGATGTCGCGCTGCTCGGTCGGGCGCGACCACGACGGTCGCGCCTCCCGGGATCGGTCTCGGGGAGCGAGAGCTGCCCGATGTCGTGCATCAGCGCGGCGTACTCCAGGTCGCGCAGCTCCGCGTCGCTCATGCCGAGCTCACGACCGACGCGAGACCGAGACGTGCTGACCCGCCGGGAGTGCCCCGTCTCGGTGTAGCCGCCGAGCTCGGTGACCCGGGACAGGGCGCGGATCGTCTGCAGCGACGACTCGCGGATCGCCGCGTACCGCCGGAAGGCGAACTGGGTCAGCAGCAGCGGCGCCACGAAGACGGGCAGCGCCCACGGTCCCATGATCGTCGCGGCCAGCGCGATCAGCGCGCCGGTGGCGCCGATGGCCGAGCCGATGCCCACCTGGGCCTGCAGCTCGTTGCGCAGGTCGGCCCCGAACGGTGCGCCGTCAGCGCCGGCCCGCACCGCCGCCGCGAGGATCGCGTCGACGATGAGTGCCGCCAGCACGATGCCGATGAGGATGAACGCCTGCGCCGGGTTGCCGATCTTGGCGACCGGCCGACTCGAGGCCGGTGCCGCGGAAGACGGCTGCCGCGATCCCGATCGTGAGCAGCCGGCGAGCCATGCTGTCCAGCGACGGCGCCCGCCGGGTCACCGCGTGCGGCGCCACGCCGACCAGCATGGCCACGACCACGACGGCGACCACCTGCAGGGCGCTGTGCTCCGTCTCGACAGGAGGCGGGTCGCCGTGCTGCGAACGTGGTCAGCAGCACGTAGCCGAGCGCTCCGGCGGTGGCGATCGGCGCGGCGTCCCGTCCACCGGGCAGCGTGATGCGGGCGAGCTCACCGCACGCGATGAACGCGCCGAAGGCGACGGCGATGCCGGGCTGGACGAAGTGACCCGACGTGGCGGCGACGGCGGCCACGGCCAGCAACGAGGCCGCAGGCGCGATGACCACGACCGAACCCATCGACGCGGAGTCCTCGAGCCGACGGCGCAAGTCGCTCATCCCAGCCTCCTCGATGAGGTTGCTCGGCGGGGTCGTCGTGGTCGTAGGACCGCTCGCTCCTGGTCGTAGACCTGCGCCGCGTCGGGTGCCGTGAACAGCGGCACAGCCTCGGGCACCCAGCGGGTGCTCGGCAAGAGCGCGCACCAGCGCCTCGACCATGGCCGGGTCGAACTGCGTGCCGGCGCACCGTCGCAGCTCGACGATGGCGTCCTCGATGGAACGCGCCCCCCGGTAGGAGCGGGTCGTCGTCATCGAGTCGAAGGCGTCCGCGACAGCGATCACCCGGGCGAACTCGGGGATCTCGTCCCCGACCAGGCCCTTGGGGTAGCCGCGGCCGTCGATGCGCTCGTGGTGGTGCAGGATGCCGTCGTTCGCCTCGTCGAGGAAGCCGATCTCGCGACACGATCTCGACGCCCTGCCCCGGGTGCCGCTGGATCGCCGCGTACTCCGCCTCGGTCAGGCCACCCGACTTCTGCAGCAGTCGGGTCGGGACGCCGAGCTTGCCGATGTCGTGCAGCATGCCCGCGTACCGCAGCGAGGCGACCCGGTCCTCGCGCATGCCGATGGCGCGGGCAATGAGCACCGACGCGGTCGACACCCGCTCGCTGTGGCCGCGGGTGTAGTAGTCCTTGGTCTCCACCGCGGCCATCAGTGCGCGCACGGTGCTGTCGTAGGCGCGCTGTTCCTCGGCGTACTGGGCGTAGGCCCACCGGGCGACCGCAAGCGGCAGGAGCAGCAGGAGGGCCGCCGCCGGCCCGACCTCCGCCCCCGACCAGAGCACGGCGAGCGAGATGCCGAACAAGCCGTAGGCGAGGTACGGGAGCACCGACCGCGCCATGGTGCTCTGGAAAACGGTGACCGGAGACACCTGCTGGGTCAGCCCCACCACACCGGCCACCAGCACGCCGTTGGACGACGCAGTGCGCGACATCGGCCGCCAGCGCGGCGACAAGCACCTGGGGGAAGTCGTTCGCCACGAGGCCGAACTGGCCGAGGGCAGGGTCGAAGAGCTCGAAGAACACGAACCCCGCGATGCCGGCGGACAAGGTCATCTGGGCGCTGTTGAAGAACCTCTTGACCGTTGGGATGCCCTCCGGGTAGTACGCGAGGCCGGTGCTGGACGCGACGATCGCCGCTCCCCACGGCACCGACCAGGGGGATCGCCGCCAGCGTGGTCACCGACCCCAGTGAGATGGCCACCATGTCCCGGCTGCCCCTCGCCGGCCGGGACTCCATCGCCACGTGCAGCAGGAGCAGAACGACGACCGTCGCCCACCGCTCGGAGGGCACCTTGACCACCGACAGGCACAGCAGCACGGCAGCGGCCGCCACGACCAGCGCGACATACAGCCGCGCGGGAAGGGAGAACTCCTGCATCGAGGCTCCTGCGGGGGAAGGGACCGCAGAGAGAGTGATCGGGATCGGCAGCGCAGGGGTTGGCTGCTTCGGCTTACCACTGCCAGCTGGCACCGGACTGAAGCAACTGCTCGACAGCGGACACGATCTTCTTCATTGTGATTCTCATCCCCTTTGGATTCATGTCACGGGTTTCCGCTGAAATGCCCGTGCAAGATCCGCTTCGCTCAGGACGATCGGTGACGCTGTAATCCGAAGAAACACGCTGCTGACCGACATGTTGTGCTGCCGATCCCGATCACGCTCTCTGCAGTTGTCAAGCCCCGCTGGATGCGGCCCCCATGCTGGCGCGGGAGAGCCGAAGCACTCCCGTCATGGAAGACACCTCGGCTCATCTGCGCGCTCAGTGAAGAGTGCGGGTAAACCTCACGTCAAGCGTTAGGCGGTTTTGTGTCTGGTCGTCCACCAAGATCGTCCGAAATGACTAGGCAACACCCATGGGGTCCGAACGGGTGACAATTTTGCCGACCCATGACCATTTCTCGACGTTCACCGCGGGTCGCCGCGGCGGGTCCTTTACCGTTCGACCGTGCAGAGCTGCGAGCGGCCGTCCGTCGGTCCTCGCCGCGATGTCTGGGCCGACGTGGTCGGGGGCCTGATCGACGCCCGCACCGACCCGGCGACCGCCCGCTTCGACGCCGAGCTGGCGACGGCCGAGGCCAGCGGTGCGGTCAGCCCGGAGGCCGCGCACCGGCTCCGGTTCTGGCAGCGCGCGTCGGTGCGGGCGCTCGCCGACCACGCCCGCACGGTGCTCCCGATCGCGCTCGGCGCTCTCGACGCCGCCCGCCGGGACGCCGAGGAGCATGCCGACCAGGGCGACGCCGCCCTGGCGCGAGGCCCGACCGGCGCCGGGCGAGCCGGTGCAGCAGCCCGCCGCTGCCGCGGACGGCAGGACGAACGGGGCCGCGAGCGACTGCTCCGCGCCGACAGCAGTCACGGTGGAGCTGGAGCTGGAGGGTGACCGGCGGGCTGGGACCGCCGTCCGGACGGCGTTCGACGAGGTTCCTCGGGTGGTGACCCCTCGGCGCGCCTCAAGCCTGGAGGCTTCCGGACCGAGCACCCTGGGGGAGCGACGACCGCGCATGCTCGTCGCCGGTCTCACGACCGCCCCCGGACGCGCCGACCGCAGCACCTGAGGAGCACCCCCGCCGATGCCCGCCCTGCGTCTGCTTCCAGAGCTCGAGGACGCCCTCCGCCACATCCAGGGCGTCAAGGCCGCCAGCGTGGTCACCGGCCCGGACGCGGTGCCGACCGAGGTGCACGTGCTCGCCGCGCCCGGCAAGCCGGCCAAGCAGGTGGTGCGCGACGTGCAGTCGCTGGCGATGGCGCGCTACGACATCGACATCGACCACCGGATCGTCTCCGTGGTGCAGATGGGCGACGACGAGGTCCTGGGCGCCTCTCGGGTGAACGGCTCGAGCCAGGACAGCGACCTCGAGACGGAGGAGCCGGCCGCCGAGCCCGCCCAGGTCGCCGTCCGCCCGTCCATCGCGGCGATCATGGTCCGCAGCGGCAAGGGCGAGACCGAGGCCTCGGTCACCCTCTCCGCGTCCGAGCAGCTCTTCGAGGGCCGCAGCCACGGGCCGGCCGGGCAGACCCACCGGGCGCGGCTCGTCGCGCTCGCCACCCTCGACGCGGTCTCCGAGCTGCTGGGCCAGCCGTGCGAGGTCGAGTCCGCCGCGATCGTCGCCACCGGCAGCCGCGAGGTCGCCATGACCGTGCTGACCATGACGCTCCCCCGAGCCGGCGAGCAGGTGCTCACCGGCTCGGCGGTGGTTCGCGGCGACGAGGCCGAGGCGGTGGCCCGCTCGGTGCTGGCTGCGCTGAACCGTCAGCTCACCGGCTGACCACCAGACTGCTGTCGGCCGGCTGGGCCGCTACGGGCGCAGCATCGTCTTGATCGAGCGGCGCTCGTCCATCGCGGCGTAGGCCTTCGGGGCCTCCTCCAGCGGCAGCACGAGGTCGAACACCCGGCCCGGGTCGATGCGGCCGGCCAGCACGTCCGCCAGCAGCTCGGGGAGGTAGCCGCGCACCGGCGCCACCCCGCCGCCGACCGAGACGTTGGACGAGAACAGCTTCCGGATCGGCAGCTCGGCGCCACCGGCCGGGACGCCGACGTAGCCGACCCGGCCGCCAGGCCGAGCCGCGTCGATGGCCTGCAGCATCGACTCCTTGGTGCCGACGCACTCGAGGACCGCATCGGCACCGATGCCGCCGAGCAGCTCCTTGACCTTCGCGACGCCCTCCTCGCCACGCTCGGCGACCACATCGGTGGCGCCGAGCGCGTGAGCGAGCTCCTGCCGGTCGGCGTGCCTGGACATCGCGATCACCCGTTCGGCACCCAGCCGGCGGGCGGCGATCACCGCGCACTGGCCCACCGCTCCGTCGCCGACGACGACCACCGTGGCGCCCGGACCCACGCCGGCGGACCGGGCGGCGTGGTGACCGGTGCCCATCACGTCCGACAGCGCGAGCAGGGAAGCGATCATCGACTCGTCCGGCATCGCGGGCGTTGCGACCAGCGTGCCGTCGGCCATCGCGACCCGCACCGCCTCGCCCTGTCCCCCGTCGACGAGCAGACCGTCCCGGTCGACGTCGCCCCACCACGCACCGTGCTCGCACGAGGTGTGCACCCCGTTCCGGCAGTGCACGCAGGTCCCGTCGGACAGCGCGAAGGGGGCGATCACGAAGTCGCCGGTGCGCACCGTGGTCACCTCGGACCCCACGTCCTCGACGACACCCACCAGCTCGTGCCCGATGCGCCGCGGCGCGCTGGTCTCGGTGACCCCTCGATAGGGCCACAGGTCCGACCCGCAGACACAGGCGGCGACCACTCGCACGACGGCGTCGGTCGGACGGAGCACCTGCGGGTCGGGGACGTCCTCGACGCGGATGTCACGAGGTCCGTGGATCAGGGTGGCGCGCACAGCAGGCTCCTGTCGGGTCTGTGGAGGAGGGTCAGGCGGAACGAGCGGGGCGGGCTGACGTCGTACGCCGTGGGAGGATGGCCGCGGAGCACCGACCGGGCCGACCGGTCAGGACACGACCCCGGGAGCACCCCCATGGCGAAGAAGTCACGCAAGAAGAAGGCCCGCAAGAAGAGCAAGGCCAACCACGGCAAGCGTCCGAACAGCTGACGCTCAGCACGCACCAGCCGAACAGCTCGGTGGCCCGGTCCCGCCCCTCGGCGGGCACCGGGCCGTCGTCGTCTCAGGCTCAGATCTCGGTGCGCAGCTCGGCCCGGGCGGCGGCGATGTGCGAGAGCACCTTGGCGCGCAGGTCGGCCGGCGCCGGGTCGGAGCAGGAGCGCTTCACGATCGCCTTCACCTGCTCCTCGAGGCCGAACTCCTGCAGGCAGGGGCCGCACTCGTCGAGGTGGTGCTTGATCTGGTGCCGGCGCTCGCCGTCCAGCTCGCCGTCGATGAACTCGTAGACCCGGTCCAGGACCTCGGCGCACGGCGTCTCGTGCGGGTTCCCGCAGCTCACGACTCCTCGCCTCCCTCGTCCGACGCCCCCGCGGGTACCAGACCCCGGTCGCGAGCGTAGTCCTCGAGCAACCCGCGCAGCTGCCGACGGCCGCGGTGCAGCCGGGACATCACGGTGCCGATCGGGGTGCCCATGATGTCGGCGATCTCCTTGTAGGCGAACCCCTCGACGTCCGCCAGGTAGACCGCGATCCGGAAGTCCTCCGGGATGGCCTGCAGAGCTTCCTTGACGTCGGAGTCGGGCAGGTGGTCGAGCGCCTCTGCCTCCGCCGACTTCAGCCCGGTCGACATGTGCGACTCGGCCTGGGCGAGCTGCCAGTCCTCGACGGTCTCGGTGCCCGACTGCTTGGGCTGACGCTGCGCCTTGCGGTAGGTGTTGATGAACGTGTTCGTGAGGATGCGGTAGAGCCAGGCCTTGAGGTTCGTGCCCTCCTGGAACTGGTGGAACGAGCCGTAGGCCTTCGCGTAGGTCTCCTGGACGAGGTCCTCGGCGTCGGCCGGGTTGCGCGTCATGCGCAAGGCCGCGGAGTACAGCTGGTCGAGGTACTGCATGGCGTCCCGCTCGAAACGAGCGTTTCGCTCGTCGACGGTCTCTGCAACGGGCTGGGTCATTGCGCCCGATCCTACGCTCGCGGCCGACCCCTCCCCACCGGGCCACTCGGGCCAGCTCCTCAGGTCGAGGTCGGTACGGCGCCGTGCCGGCGCGAGTGCTGACATGCCCCTGTCAACCTCGCCCGGGCGGCGAGGATTCCCGGCAGGTGGCGAGAACCCAGTCCCCGGCCGCCGCCACCAGGGCCGCCATGGTGGCCGGCTGGTCCCCGCCCTTGGGCACCCGGAACGAGTGGTCGCCACCCGCGACGGGCAGCACGGTCCGGCCGGTGGCCGCTGGAAGGTCCGGCGGACCTCCGAAGGGGTCCCGGGTGCCCTGCACCACCAGCACCGGAAGGCCGGCCTCGACCGGCAGGTCGAGCTCGGGCAACCGGGACCGGTCCGGCCGGCCCGGCGGGTGCAGCGGGAAGGCCAGGGCGAGGACGCCGACCGCGCCGAGCTGCGCGGCGGTGCGGCAGGCCACCCTGGCACCGGCCGATCGGCCGCCGACGACAAGCGGTCCTCGGCACGGCCAGCGCCGCGAGCACCGCCAGCCACGCCGCGTCCAACGACGGCGGCGGGCCGGCCACCCGGCGACCCGCGACCCGCCACGGCTGCTCGACCCGGAGCACGGTGATGCCTCGCGCGGGCAGTGCGGCGGCCAGCGCGGCCAGGTCGGCCGTCTCCACGCCGCCGCCCGCACCGTGGCCGAGCGCGAGGGTGCCGAGCCGCCGCCGGGCGGCGGCCACGTGCACCCGGGCGTCACCGGCCGGCGTGCCGACCGTGCGCACCTCAGAAGAGCTGCGGGTCGCCATCGTCGTCGAACGTTCCGCCGGACCCCGCACCTGCCGTTCCGTCCGCCGCCCCCTCGGCGGGCAGCGGGTCGACCAGCTCCGGGCCGTCGTTGCGGACGTTGTTGACCGTGGTCGCCACCGGGTACGCCGTGAGCCGGCCGGGTGCGGCCGGGACGAGCAGGCCGCGCAACCGATCCGGGTCGTCGACCGCGGGGTCGAGCCACTCGGCGTACCTCTCGCGCTCGACCAGCAGCGGCATCCGGTCGTGGATGCGGCCGAGCTCGTCGGTGGCGGTGGTCGTGAGGACGGTGACGGTCCACAGCCACGGGTCGACGTCGGAGTCCGGCGGGACCGCCGGGTCGCGCCACAGCTCGTAGAGCCCGGCCATCGCCAGCACGCCGCCGTCGGCAGGCCGGATGAAGAAGGGCTGCTTCTTGCCCTTCACCTCGCCGTACCACTCGAAGTAGCCGTCGGCGGGGAGCAGCGCGCGGCGCTTGGCGAACGCCCGGCGGAAGGCCGGCTTCTCGGCGACGGTCTCCATCCGGGCGTTGATCATGCGGTTGCCGATCGCGGGATCCTTCGCCCACGAGGGCACCAGACCCCAGCGCACGACTCGCAGCCGCCGCTCGGCCGAGGCCTCCGGCTCACCGCGCGGCGGCCGCTCCACGACGGCGTACACGTCCTGGGTCGGCGCGACGTTCCAGCTGGGCGGCAGCACCTGCTCCGGTCGTTCGACCACCTCGAACTCCTCGACGAGGTCGTCGGGGTCCCGGCTCGCCGCGTACCGTCCGCACACGGCCCTCAGCCTGCCAGACGGGTACGCCGCTCGCCGGGGCCCGCGCGGTTGGTTCCCCGACGGGTCGGGCACAGTGGGGCCATGACTCTCGTGCGCCGCATCGCCCGCCCCTGCCTCGCCTCGATGTTCGTCATCGGTGGCGTCGACGCCCTGCGCAACACCGAGCAGAAGGTGCCCATGGCCGACCCGCTGGCGCCGCGGATAGCCGAGAAGCTGCCCTACCTCCCCGAGGACACCGCCTCGCTGGTGCGCATCAACGGCGCGGTGCAGGTCGGTGCCGGGCTGATGCTCGCGCTGGGTCGCTTCCCGAGGCTGTCGTCCGCGCTGCTCGCCGGCAGCCTGGTGCCGACGACGATGGCGGCGCACCGGTTCTGGGAGGAGGAGGACGACACCAAGCGGGCCATGCAGCGCATCCAGTTCTTCAAGAACGTCAGCATGCTCGGCGGCCTGATCCTCGCCGCCGTCGACACCGAGGGCCGGCCCGGTCTGGCCTGGCGCGCGCAGCACGCCGCACACCACGCGTCGACCGGCACCCGACGCACCGCGCGGGCCGCCCGCCGGGAGGCCCGGCTGGCCGCCCGAACGGCCCAGGTGCGCCTGCCCGGCTGACCGTCGTCCGCTCGGCGACCAGGCCCCGCGCACTACGCTCGCGGTCATGATCGAGCCGTGGCCGGCGCCGCACGCCGACGGGCCGGTGCGAGCCACGATGCCGCTGCCCGGCTCGAAGTCGCAGACCAACCGGGCCCTCGTGCTGGCCGCCCTCGCCCGCACCCCGAGCACGCTGGTCGACCCCCTGGTCAGCCGGGACACGTCCCTGATGGCGGCCGGCCTGCGCTCCCTCGGCGCCACGATCGACGAGTCACCGGGGTCCTGGGGCGTGCTGCCCGGGCCACTGCGCGGTCCGGCCAGCATCGACGTCGGCAACGCCGGCACGGTGATGCGGTTCCTGCCGCCGGTCGCCGCCCTGGCCGACGGTGACGTCCGGTTCGACGGCGACCCGCGGTCCCACCAGCGGCCGCTCGCGCCGATGCTCGAGGCGCTGCGCGCGCTCGGGGCGTCGGTCACCGCGCGGCACGACCGGTTGCCGCTCACGGTGCACGGCCGCGGCTGGCTGATCGGTGGCAGCGTCACGGTCGACGCGTCGTCGTCGTCACAGTTCGTCAGCGCCCTGCTGCTGGCCGGCCCACGGTGCGCCGACGCCCTCGAGGTGCGCCACGTCGGGGGGCGGCTGCCCTCCCGCCCGCACCTCGACATGACGGTGGACATGCTGCGCGCCGCCGGCGTGCTCGTCGAGCACCTCGACGAGCACGCCTGGCGGGTGGAGCCGGGGCCGCTCGAGGTCGGCCGGCTGGCGATCGAGCCCGACCTGTCGAACGCCGCGCCGTTCCTCGCGGCCGCCGTGGTGACGGGTGGCCGGGTGTTCGTGCCCGGCTGGCCGCTGCGCACCACCCAGGCCGGCGACGCGTTGCGCACACTGCTCACCGCATTCGGCGCCGGCGTCGAGCACGACGAGACCGGCCTGATCGTCACCGGTCCGGACCGCGTCGAGGGCGCCGACCTCGACCTCGGCGACGTCGGCGAGCTCGCGCCGGTGCTCACCGCGGTCGCCGCCCTCGCGGCCGGCCCCTCTCGGTTGCGCGGCATCGGCCACCTGCGCCACCACGAGACCGACCGGCTCGCGGCGCTGGCGACCGAGATCACGGCGCTGGGCGGTGACGTGCGCGAGACCGACGACGGACTGGAGATCCGGCCGCGCCCGCTGCACGGCGGCACGGTCGCGACGTACGACGACCACCGGCTGGCCACGATGGCGGCGGTGCTCGGGCTCTGCGTGCCCGGGGTGCTCGTCACCGACATCGCCACGACGGCCAAGACCATGCCCGGCTTCGTCGAGCTCTGGACCGGGATGCTCGGGTGACCGGAGGGCCGCCGCCCCGTCGTCGCCGCGAGCTGGACGAGGACGACGTCCGGGTCCGTCCGGGACGCCGGTCGTCGCGACCGCGCACCAAGGACCGCCCCAGCCACGACGACGCGACCCCAGGTGTCGTTGTCACGGTCGACCGCGGCCGCTGCACCTGCCGGGTCGGAGACAACGAGGTCGTCGCGATGAAGGCCCGCGAGCTCGGCCGGCGCAGCGGCGTCGTCGTCGGCGACCGGGTCGCCCTGGTCGGGGACGTGTCGGGTGCGCCGGACACCCTCGCCCGCATCGTGCGCGTCGAGCCGCGGACCTCGACGCTGCGGCGTTCCGCCGACGACACCGACCCGTTCGAGCGAGTGATCGTCGCCAACGCCGACCAGCTGGTCATCGTCACGGCACTGGCCGACCCCGAGCCCCGTCCGCGGCTCATCGACCGGTGCCTGGTCGCGGCGTACGACGCGAGGCTGCGACCGTTGCTGTGCCTGACCAAGTCCGACCTCGCCTCACCCGAGACGCTGCTCCAGGCCTACGGCGCGCTGGACCTCGAGCACGTGGTCATCAACCGCGCGCAACCGCTGGACGAGCTGCGCGGCCAGCTGGCGGACCGGGTCAGCGTGCTCGTCGGCCACTCGGGGGTCGGCAAGTCGACGATGGTGAATGCCCTGGTGCCCGGCGCCACGCGGGCGACCGGCGGGGTCAACGCGGTGACCGGCCGCGGCCGGCACACCTCGTCGTCCGCGCTGGCGCTCGAGCTGCCCGGCGGCGGATGGGTGATCGACACCCCAGGGCTGCGCAGCTTCGGCCTGGCGCACATCGACCTCGACCGGGTGATCAACGCGTTCCCCGACCTGGCGTCCGGGACGGCCGACTGCCCGCGGTCCTGCAGCCACGACGAGCCGGACTGCGCGCTGGACGCCTGGGTCGAGGCCGGCCACAGCGACCCGGCCCGGCTGGCCTCGCTCCGGCGGCTGCTGCGCAGCCGGGACGTGCCCGACGACGACTGACAGCCCGCCGGTGACGCCGTCGGCTCACTTGCAGGCGCTGGTCCCGAGGGTGCAGGCCCAGACCGCCGTCGAGCCGAGGTGACCGGTGATGGTCACCTGAGCAGCTGCCGCGATCGCGGCGATGACGCCGAGGACCGCGACGACCGTCACCGCGCGACCGGTGCGACCGCGTCGGTCGAGCACCATCAGCGCGACCGCCAGCGCCCACATGGCGAGAGTGGGCCAGATCACGAGCTTGCCCATCTGCTGGTGCCGATGGATCTGGTCGGCCACGACACCGCCGGCGTTGATGCGTCCCAGCAGCTTCAGTCCGCTGCGGGTGGCGACCGGCACGAACACCACCGCCGCGGTGGCGAGGCCGACGACGATCGGTGCGTAGGGACGCCGCCAGGCCGGCTTCACCGCGATGGCCACCAGCCCGATGGCGGCGAGCGGGACGAGCACCACCACCGCGTGCACGACGAGCGCGTGCACCGGAAGGCCAAGGATCGTGTCGAACAAGGGGTCTCCCTCGTGTCAGGCCTCGACGCTTCCGCCGGACCGCCAGTACTGGCCATCCTTCCGGGCCAGGAAGCCCTCGTCCACGAGGTAGCGCCGCAGCGCGGCGTAGTCGTCGTAGAACGCACGCAGCAGCACGTTGACCTCTGCCTCCGGATAGCGCCGCCCCGGCTCGAACACCCGGGCGACGTGATCGAGCACGACCAGCCGCCGGCTCCGCTTGGCCGGCATCTGTACCAAACGCCCCTCCGGCAGGAACCGTTCGATGACGACGTCGTCGTCGGGTCGACGACGGGTCACCGCGCCGAGGTCGCCAGGCCGCTCGTGAGCCGGGTGCGCAGCCGGGCGCGGTGCTTCTCCATCGCTCGGGTGTGGTGGGTGTACTCCGGCCACTTCGAGGCGGGGTGGGCCAGCCAGGCCTCGCAGACCGACAGCGCCGGCCCGGGCTCGCCGGCCCGCTCGAGCAGCACGGCGGCCCGCTCGTAGGTGTAGGGGGTGTCGGCCGCGACCGCGACGCCGTGCAGCAGCGTCTCGAGCTCGCGCAGGTCGGGGCGGGCCAGGGTGCTGGTCAGGTGGGCGGCGGCGGGGGTGCCGGAGAGGGTCCAGCCGTCGATGCTGAACCGGGGCACCGGGATGGGCGCAGGATCGATGAGCCCACCGGTCTCACGACGTCGGAACAGTCCCATGGCCTTCCCCATCCTCGATGCTGCGTGAGGAGACTTCCTCAGGGGTCCTTGATCGGAAGTATGCGGCGGTGACCTGAGCAAACGCCAGGGACTTGTACGGTTCGTGACATGACGGCGTACGACGACGACCTCCGCCTGGCGCACGTCCTCGCCGACACCGCCGACTCCCTCACGATGTCGCGCTTCAAGGCGCTGGACCTCGTCGTGCACACCAAGCCCGATCTCACCCCGGTGTCGGACGCCGACACCGCCGTCGAGGAGTCGATCCGCTCCACCCTGTCCAGGGCCCGTCCGCGGGACGCCGTGCACGGCGAAGAGCTGCCCGACACCGGGCACGGCCCGCGGCGCTGGGTGCTCGACCCGATCGACGGCACCAAGAACTTCGTCCGCGGCGTGCCGGTGTGGGCCACCCTGATCGCGCTGATGGACGGCGACGCCGTGGTGGCCGGGCTGGTCAGCGCGCCGGCGCTCGGCCGCCGCTGGTGGGCCGGCACCGGGTCCGGCGCCTGGACCGGCAAGAGCCTGTCGTCGGCGTCCCGGATGGCCGTGTCGCAGGTGGCCCGGCTCGGCGACGCCTCGCTGTCGTACTCGAGCCTGTCCGGCTGGCACGACCTCGGCCGTGAGGAGGCCTTCCTCGGGCTGACCCGGGAGGTGTGGCGGACCCGCGCCTACGGCGACTTCTGGTCCTACATGCTCGTCGCCGACGGAGCCGTCGACATCGCGACCGAGCCGGAGGTGGCGCTGCACGACCTGGCCGCCTGCTCGATCGTCGTCACCGAGGCCGGCGGCCGGTTCACCGACCTCGACGGCGCCGACGGCCCGGCGGGCGGCAACGCGGTCGCCACCAACGGCCGGCTGCACGACGAGGTCCTGCAGCGCCTCACCCCCTGACCCGCCGCCAGCGCCGGCTCCTGCCGCCCGCGCGCCCGCCGGGAGTCGACCGCGCCGAGCGCGTCGAGCGCCGGGGAGTCGACCACGTAAAGCACGCGTCCGGTCACTTCAACACGCAGGCAGACGTCGCGAAGCGTCCGCCGGCGTGCTTTACGTGGTCGACTCCGCCGCTGCGGGTGGGCGGCGCGCGGGGGCGGCGGCGCGGAGGCGGTAGGTGAGGGTGAGGACGGCGGGGCCGGCCAGGGTGGCGGCCAGGTCGAACCAGCCGTAACCCCCGGCCGCGCCGGAGGGCGGGTTGCCGATGGTGACCAGGCCGGTCGGGTCGTGGGTCTGCCAGGCCCAGGTGCCCAGCCCGGTGCCGAGCAGCTCGAGGTAGGTCACCACCAGGAATGCGCCGACGTACAGCGTGCGGGACCGGCCCCACACCAGGAAGCCGAGCAGGCAGAGGTACCAGAAGGCGCCGAGCGCGTCGGGCCGGGCCGAGAGGAACAGTCCCCACCCGGCGTACAGGCCGCCGGCGAGCACGGTCGCCGCGACCAGGACGGGCGTACGCCGGTGCACCCAGGCCGCGCGGCCGATCGCGAGCGCGCACAGGTAGACCAGGCCGTGCCCCGGCGGCACGAACGCCGGGACGTTGCCGAGCCGGTAGACGTAGACCTCGAGCAGCGGGGAGAAGGTGTACTCGACGGCGGTGGCGAAGACGACCACGACCGCCACCTGGGCCCGGACGAGCGGGCTCTCCCGGCGCAGCAGGGCCAGCAGCAGCAGCCAGGTGCCGACCCCGAGCGCACGCTGCGACCAGATGGTCGCGTCGCGGTCCAGCAGCAGGACCAGCGGCACCCAGACCAGGGTGAGAGCGACGGGCGGGTCGCAGCGCAGGGGCAACGAGACGGGCCGCGCCGGCCGGGCCGGCGCGGCGAGCGTCGGCCGGCGACGCTCGTGGTCACCGGCCCGAGGATAGCCAGCGACCTCCCCGGCGGCGGCTCTGCGCCGCGAGGTCTGGCCGCCGACGCTCCGCACTGCCGACGTCACCGCTGCGCGAGGTCTCTGTACAGCGCGCAACCGTGCGGCCAGGATGTGAGTCGAGCACACGGTCCGACCGCAGGCACGAGGAGGTCCCGAGCATGCAGGTCCGCGACGGCATGAGCACCGAGGTCCTGACGATCGGCCCCGGCCACACGCTGCGGGAGGCCAGCCGGGCGATGGCCGCCCGCCGGGTCGGCGCGGCCGTGGTCCACGACCCGGACGGCGAGGGGGTCGGGATCCTCACCGAGCGCGACGTGCTGGCCTCGGTCGGGCACGGCCAGGACCCCGACGTCGAGCAGGTGCACGACCACGTCACCGACGACCTCGTCTACGCCGCCCCCACCTGGACCCTGCAGCAGGCGGCCGACGCGATGATGCGCGGCGGCTTCCGGCACCTCGTGGTCCTCGACCAGGGCGAGGTCGCCGGCATCCTCTCGGTGCGCGACATCGTCCGCTGCTGGGCGGCCGAGCGCACGACGGCGGTGCCGCAACCCGCGGGCTGAGCCCAGGCGCCGTGCAGGTCAGGCGACGTGCGCGGTCGGGTGGCCGGTCACGACGACCGGCTCGGTCAGCCAGAACCCGCCGAACACGGCCTCGCCGCACTGGACACAGACCCACTCGGGGCAGTCGGCCCCGGGCGCCTCGAGGCACTCGGGCCGCTCGAACGTCACGTCACCGCGGCAGGTCGAGCACCAGCGCACGGAGACAGCTGTCGTGGTCATGCTCCGACGGTGCCACGGGGGTTGGACACAACCCTGCAGGCGATCCGGCGTGTCGGGCACTTTGTCGACATTCGGTGCTCCGCAGCACAGGACCGGCACCCCCGCTGGCGGCCGAGGCCGATTCCGGAGGATCATGGCGTCATGCCGCAGAGCATCTGGAAGGGCGCGATCTCCTTCGGACTGGTGTCGATCCCGGTCCGCCTGTTCAGTGCGACCGAGGAGAAGGACATCTCCTTCCGCCAGGTGCACCGCGACGACGGCGGGCGGATCCGCTACAAGCGGACCTGCTCGGTCGACGGCGAGGAGGTCGCCTACGCCGACATCGCGAAGGGCTACGAGCTCCCTGACGGGGAGATCATCGTGCTGGACGACGAGGACTTCGCCAACCTCCCGTTGTCGTCCTCCCGCTCGGTCGAGGTGCTGAGCTTCGTGCCGGCAGCGCAGATCGACGCGGTGCAGATGGGCAAGCCCTACTACTGCGACCCCACCGGTGGTGACGTCAAGCCCTACGTGCTGCTGCGCGACTCGCTGGAGAAGGCCGACCGGGTCGCCGTGGTCAAGGTGGCGCTCCGGCAGCGGGAGCGGCTGGCCATGCTCCGCCCGCGCGAGGGCGTGCTCGTGCTGCAGACCCTGCTCTGGCCCGACGAGGTCCGCCAGCCCAAGCTCGACTTCCAGGACGGGGACGTCTCGGTCCGCCCGCAGGAGCTGGCGATGGCCGAGTCCTACATCAACGCGCTGTCCGGCGACTTCGAGCCGGAGGAGTTCTCCGACGACTACCGGGCCGCACTCGAGGAGGTCATCGAGGCCAAGGCGGCCGGCCACGAGGTGAAGCAGCCCGAGGAGGCACCGCGCAGCACCGGCCAGGTGGTCGACCTGATGGAGGCGCTGCGTCGCAGCGTCGAGGAAGCCAAGGAGCGTCGCGGCGAGGGCGGCGGGGGTGCCGCGAAGGCACCGGCGAAGAAGGCGACCGCGAAGTCGCCCGCGAAGTCGACCGACACGTCACCGTCCAAGACCGCCACCAAGAAGGCTGCCAAGGCACCGGCGAAGAAGACGGCGGCCAAGAAGGCCACCAAGCAGGCAACCAAACAGGCCGCCACCAAGAAGAGCGCCACGCGTCGCAGCGCTTGAGAGCCGGCCGCTCGACCCGGCCGGGAATCCCGCCTGCTCCCACCGCGCTGTGCTGAGCCATGACTGAGGCCCTGCAGATCCTGGCGCTCGTCGTCGCGGTCGCCGTCGTCGCCGCGGCGGCCCGACGGCTCGGGCTGTCCGCACCGCTGGTGCTGGTGGTCGTCGGCGTGCTCGCGTCCTTCGTCCCGGGGGTGCCGGACTACCAGATCGACCCCGAGGTCGTGCTGATCGGCTTCCTGCCGCCGCTGCTGTACGCCGCGGCCCTGCGCACGTCGCTGGTCGACGTCCGGGCCAACCGGCAGGCCATCGGCATCATGGCCGTCGGCGCGGTGGCCTTCACCACCCTGTTCGTCGGCCTGGCCACCAGCCTCGTGGTCCCCGGCGTCGGGCTGGCCGCGGCCCTCGCCCTCGGCGCGGTCGTGTCACCGCCCGACGCGGTCGCGGCCACCACCATCGCCAGACGGGTCGGCATGCCTCGGCGTACCGTCTCGATCCTCGAGGGCGAGAGCCTGCTCAACGACGCGACCGCCCTGGTCGCGCTGCGGATGACGGTCCTCGCGATCACCGCGACCGTCACCGTGCTCGACGTGGCCGGCGACTTCCTGCTCGCTGCGGGCGGCGGCGTGGCCGTGGGTCTGCTGATGGCGTTGGTTCTCGGTGCCGCTCGCAAGCGGGTGCAGGACCCGGTCCTCGACACCACGCTGTCGCTCGTCGCGCCGTTCCTCACCTACCTGGCCGCCGAGGCGGTCGGCGCCAGCGGGGTGCTGTCCGTCGTCATCGTCGGCCTGCTGCTCGGCCACAAGGCACCGATGCTGCAGTCGGCGAGCTCCCGGCTGTCGGAGCAGACGAACTGGCGCACGGTCACCTTCGTGCTCGAGAACGCGGTGTTCCTGCTGATCGGCCTGCAGATGTCCCAGATCCTGCGCAACGCCCAGGACGACGACCTCGGCGGCCCGCGGCTGGTCGTGATCTGCGCGGCGGTGCTGCTGGCGACCCTGCTCACCCGGATCTTCTGGGTGTTCGCGGCCACCGCGGCGTACCGCTTCGGGACGCGGACGATGCGCGAGCACGCATGGAGCTGGAGCAACGCGACCCTGGTGTCCTGGGCGGGCATGCGCGGCGTGGTCACGCTGGCAGCCGCGTTCGTGCTGCCCGAGGAGACCCCGCACCGCGACGTGCTCATCCTGGCGGCGTTCGCCGTCGTGGGGGGCACCCTGCTCGTGAACGGCACCACGCTGCCGTGGCTGGTACGCCGGTTGGACCTGCCCGGTCCGGACCCGGCGGAGGACGCGCTCGAGGAGGCCGCCCTGCTCTCGCGGGCGACCCGGGCCGGCATGGATCGGCTCGAGGAGCTGAAGCAGGAGGGCGACGACCCGTCGGTCATCGACCGGCTCGAGGAGCGGGCCAGGTCCCGCGCCGACGCCGCGTGGGAGCGGCTCGGAGCGACCAGCGACACCGAGACGCCCAGCGAGCTCTACCGCCGACTGCGGCAGGAGATGCTGCACGCCGAGCGCACCGTGGTGCTGGAGGCCCGCGACACCGGCAAGGTCGACGACGAGGTGCTGCGCGACGTGCTGTCGATCCTCGACGTCGAGGAGTCGCTGCTCGACCGGCTCGACGACAAGCACGGCGAGGTCGACCGCGAGCTGGTCGCCCGCGCCGACCGGGCCGAGGGGTGCGAGCACCTGACCGACGCGCCGCCGACGCCGCGACCGACAACCCCCGACGGGTGCGAGGAGTGCCTGCGCGACGGCACGAGCTGGGTGCACCTCCGGCTCTGTCTGGACTGCGGCCACGTCGGCTGCTGCGACTCCTCGCCCCAGCGGCACGGCCACCGGCACTTCACCGAGACCGGCCACCCGGTGATGCGCAGCTTCGAGACCGGTGAGGCGTGGCGCTGGTGCTTCGTCGACGAGCTGCTCGGCTGAGGCTCGGCCGGAACCCGGTCTCCGGGACGTTGGACCCTGGGCAGCCGAGGGCCCGGGTTGACAGAGTCGCGAGCGCCGCCGCGCGAGCAGGAAGGACCCGTGATGAAGGTTCTGGGCGTCGACAACGTCTTCCTGCAGGTCGGCGACCTGCAGGAGGCGGTGGAGTTCTACCAGGACGTCGTCGGCCTCACGGTGGCCAAACGTTTCGACAGCATGGGGATGGTGCTCTTCGACGTCGGCGACGAGACGCCCGGGCTCGGCCTCGGCGCCACGCCGCACCCGCGGGCCGGCGGCCAGAAGATCTGGTTCGAGGTGCCCGACGCCCGGATCGCGGCGGACGAGCTCGCCGCGCTGGGTGTCACGCCGCTGTCCGAGCCGGTCCTGATCCCGACCGGCTGGGCGGTCGAGATCTGCGACCCGTGGGGCAACATCATCGGGTTCACCGACTACACCCTCGAGCCGGACCTGGGCCGGAGCTGACGCGGTCGCCGGCCCGGGTCAGAGGTCGCGGGCGAACGAGCGCGACAGCGGCGAGTCCCGGTAGTGCCCGAAGCCGGTAACCGGCTGGTAGCCCGCGCTGGTGTACAGCGCGATGGCCTCCGGCTGGGCCAGCCCGGTCTCGAGCACCACCCGGCGGAAGCCCTGCGCCCGGGCCAGGTCCTCCAGGGCCCGCAGCAGCCGCCGGGCGTGCCCGCGGCGCCGGTGCTCGGACCGGACGAACATCCGCTTGACCTCCACCGTGTGCGGGTCGTGCCGTCGCATCCCCGCGCAGCCGATGGCCGTGGACCCCACCCGGGCCACCAGGAAGGTTCCCTCCGGCTGCGGCGAACTCGCCCGGGTCGACCGGCGTCTCGTCGTGGCCGCCGTACCGGCGGACGTACTCCTCCTGCACCTCGGCCACCAGCGCCGCGGCGAGGTCGGAGTCGAACGGCACCTGCTCCAGCTCCACGGCGGCGTCGTCGACCCCCAGGACGCGGCGGGCCAGGTCGGCCAGCTCGGCCTGCGCGCCCGCGACCAGCCGGGCCGGCTCGGGCACCAGGTTGCGGTCGGCAGCGATGCCGATGCTCAGCTCCCCGGCGTAGCTGAGCAGGCTGACCCCGAGGCCGACCGACCCCGCCTGCGGCACCCAGAAGGTCAGCCGGACCAGGCGGGCGCCCGCGAGGTACACCGGCCGCCGCGGCCCGGGGACGTTGGTGACGATCGCCGAGGACTTCGCTCCCAGGATGCGGACGGCGAGCCGGTGGCCCCACGAGGGCAGCGCTCCGACGATGGCGAGCAGCGCGAACGTCGACGCCGCCTGCGGACCGGCCTTGACCAGGCCCATCCGCTGGTGCACGGCGCGCACCCGGTCGAGCGGGTCCGGCACGGAGACCGGCAGCCGGGCGAACACGATGCCGAACCGGTTGCCGAGGGTGACCGGCACCGGCTCGTCCCTCGGCCGAAGGTCGACCGGGACGAACACCCGCAGGTCGTGCGGCGCATCGCCGTGCTCGAGCAGGTGCCGGCGCAGTGCCCCGGCGGTGACCGCGAGCAGGACGTCGTTGACCGTGACACCGAGAGCGGCACCGACGCGCTTGACGACGGCGAGGTCGATCGGCTGCGACCAGGCCGCCACCTTGGCGGTGCCCAGCCGGCCGGAGAGCCGGGTGCGCGGGTCCCGGTTGGCGAACAGCAGGCCCAGACCGGTGCGGACCACCTGCCAGCCGAACCGCAGCGAGCGGGCGGCCTGCCGCAGGCTGCGAACCCTGAGCGGGTCGACGCCGGCCACGGGCAGCAGGTCCTGCGAACCGGCGGTCAGCCGGGCCCGCAGACCGGGCCGCTGAGGGTCGCGACCGTCAGCAGGCGGCAGGCGCGTCCGGCGCGGTGTCGGGGTCGTCGTCGGTGAGCGAGAGCAGCACGCTCGCCAGCGCGATGCCGTCGGCGATGCAGTGGTGCAGGCGGGCCACCATCGCGGACGTCGGTCCGCGGCCGTCGAGGTCGGGCAGCGACACCAGGTGGAACTGCCACGGCGAGTGCCGCATGTCGAGAGGGGTACCGAGCAGCCGGCTGACCAGTCCGGCCAGCTCGTCGTCGTCCGCGACCGACCCGGCGTCCAGCACGTGCCGGCCGAGGTCGAAGGCGGGGTCGTCGGTCCAGACCGGCTGCTCGAACGGGCTGCCCGACGGCACCGGGCGCATGCCGAAGGTCGGGTACCGGGCGAGCAGCCGGTGACCGAGCACCTCGGTGAGACGGTCTCGGTCGAGCGGCGCGTCCAGCCAGAGCACCGCGGTGACCATCATCAGGTTGTCCGGTGCGTCCATCCCCAGCCAGGCGGCGTCCACGTTGGACATCCGGACCGGTGCGGTCACGGCGTACCGGGGTGCTGACGGCGGGCCCGCCGGTCGCGCGCCCGGGCCCGGGCCCGGCGGAACCGCCTGGCGAACGGGCGGGCCAGGTCGGCAGCGCCGACGAGCCCCGCGGTGTTGCCGAGCTGGGCCTGCACGATCGCGGCCTCCGGGCGGAACCGGCGCCCGGTCAGGCTGCGCCGGAACGCGTCGCGGGCCGGCCCGATCAGCAGGTCACCGGCCTCGGACAGCCCGCCGCCGATCACGAACGTGCCGGGGTCGACGGCCGCCGCGAGGTTCGCGATGCCGACGCCCAGCCACTGGCCGATCTCCTCGAACAGCTCGCGGGCCGCCGGGTCGCCGTCCTGCGCGGCGGCGGTGACCAGCGGCCCGGTGATGGCCGAGACGTCGCCGCCGGCGCGCTCGAGCATGCTCGCGGCGACCGGTGAGTTCGTCGCGGCCAGCACCCGGGCCTCGCGCACCAGGACGTTGCCCGAGGCGTACTGCTCCCAGCAGCCGCGGTTGCCGCACTCGCAACGCCGGCCGTCCGGCACCACCTGCATGTGACCGTACTCGCCGGCGACGCCGAACCGGCCGCGCTCGAGGGTGCCGTTGACGATCATCGCGCCCCCGATGCCCGTCCCGAGGTTCACGCACACCAGATGGGTCTCGCCCCGGCCGGCGCCGAACCGCCACTCGGCCCAGACCGCGGCGTTCGCGTCGTTCTCGACCACGACGGGCAGCCGGAGCCGCGAGCTGATGGCCTCGCGCAGCGGCTCGTTGCGCCAGGACAGGTGCGGGGCGAACAGCACGTTGGCCCGGTCGGCGTCGATGAAGCCGGCCGCCCCGATGCCCACGGCGTGGATCTCGTGCCGCTGCGACAGGTCGAGGACGGCGTCGACGATGGTGTCCTCCACCACCTGCGGGCTCTTGCTGCGGTCCGGCGTCTCGCGGCGTACCTGGTCGATCACCTCACCGTCGAACGTGACGACGCCGGCAGCCACCTTCGTGCCGCCGATGTCGACGCCCACGGTCAGCAGCTGGGCGGTGAGCGGGCTGACCCGCAGGGGTCGCGCGGACTCGTCCCGCAACGTCCGCCCGAGCAGGGACGGGCGGCGATCGGTCACGGCGAGGACTCTAACCGGGCAGGACGTCAGGGAGTCGGGTACGCCCGGCGGAGGCTCGCGTCCCAGACGGCGGTCGGGCAGCACGGCCCGGGCCGCCACGACCTGCCGGGCGACGAACCCGACCGGGTAGCGCGCCTTCGGCCTGGCCGACTCCAGCGCCTCCATGATCACCGTGGCGACGTCCTCGGGCTGCAGGGTTCCTCGAGCGTTCGTCTCGTACGCCGTGGCGTTGCGCGTCGCGACCCCGCGCATGAACTCGGCGTACGGGCCGTCGCCCTCGGGTGCCGCGGTGGCCTCCTCGGCGAACGGCGTGCGCACCGGGCCGGGTGCCACCACGGACACGCCGATGCCGAACCCTCGGGTCTCGAACCGCAGGGCGTCGCTGAGGGCCTCCACGCGCGTACTTGCTCGCGTGGTAGGCCCCGCCACCTGGCAGCGTCATCCGGCCGCCCATCGACGAGACGTTGACGACCCGGCCGCGGCCGGCGGCACGCATCCCGGGCAGCACCAGCTGGGTGAGCCGGAGCAGCCCGAAGACATTGGTCTCGAACTGCCGGCGCACCGCCTCGGTCGAGAGCTCCTCGACCGGGCCGTACAAGGCGTACCCGGCGTTGTTGACCAGCCCTCCGACGCTTCCGTGCTCCTCCTCGACCCGGCGCACGGCCTCGACCATCGAGCCCTCGTCGGTGACGTCCAGGGCCAGGACGCGGGCGCCGGCGGTGCCGAGGTCGGCCAGGGAGTCGACCTGGCGGGCGGTGGCCCAGACCGGCCGCCCGTGCCGCAGCAGGGCCAGCACGGTGGCCCGGCCGATGCCGCTCGAGCAGCCGGTGACGACGACGGGAGCGGTGAGCGGGAGGAGCGGTGCCGTCATGGCCGTCAGTCTGCCGCGACCAGCACCATCACCACCGCGAGGGCCACCAGGACGACGCCGACTGCGAAGAACAACGGGACGAGCCCGGCCGGTGGGGTGAGGCTCTGGCGTTTCTCCGGGAGGTGGCGCATGCCGGGGATTCGGCAGAGGGGGTGCGACCGGATGCCGCGGGCGGACGCCGATGCGGGCGGACACCGAGGGGGGCGGCCCTGCCCCGCGACCTCAGACCTGCTCACACGAGCTCGCGCGCTCGCCCACAGAGGGTCAGGCCATGCCAGCCAGCCGTCGAGCCTGGCCAGCGAGCCAACCAGTCGACCAGACCAAGCTGGCGGGCCGGTCTTGCCTTACCCAGGTCCGGGGCGCAGCCGAGCCCCCTCAGACCTGCCCACCGCTGGAGGAGCAGGCCCTGCCGGCTGCCGCCAGCTGCACCCGTTGCCCGTTGACCGATTCGCCAAGATCGGAGAGGAAAACCACGCTCAGGCAGGGGCCATCTCCATATCCGATGTCGCCGATCCGTCAGGTCGGGTGATCTCGACCGACAACCGGACTTCGCCGGGTCTCGCCCACACGTCAGCGAGCCTTGAGGTAGCGCCCAGCCGCCCGAACAGCTCCGTCGACACGGCGGCCGCTCCCACCGGTGAGCAGGTCCGAGGCAGCACACGCCAGTCCGGCCACCTCACACGACGGGCGCTCTCCCCCGCGAGCAGGTCTGGGCGGAGCAGAACGGACCGAGGGGCAGCGGGGCAGCGGGGCCAGAACGCGAGGCGCGGGGCCGCGCTGTCAGCCGTAGAAGCCCTTCTTCAGCAGGTCGGTGAGCTCGGCCACCAGCGGCATCCGCGGGTTCGTGCGGTTGCTCAGGTCGAGGAACGCGGTGACGGCCAGGTCGGGCAGGGCGGACAGGAACTCCTGCTCGTCCACGCCGGCGTCCTTGAGGGTCCGTGGCATCTGCACCGCCTCGAGCAGCGTGTCGACGGCCTGGAAGAGCCGCGCCCGGCTGTCCTCGGGCTTGCGGCCGCCGAAGACCACCCGGCCCAGCAGCGCGTACTTGTCCGGGGCCACGTAGGACGAGTAGCCGGGGGCAGGCATGAACTTGGTCGGCACCGCGGCGTTGTAGCGCATCACGTGCGGCAGGAAGATGGCGTTCGCCCGGCCGTGCGGCAGGTCGAACCGGGCACCGACGGCGTGGGCCAGCGCGTGGTTGGTGCCCACGAAGGCGTTGGAGAAGGCGAGACCCGCCAGGGTCGCCGCGTTGGACATGTCGGTGCGCGCCGCCACGTCGCTGCCGTCGGCGAAGGCCCGGGGCAGGGCGTCGAAGATCAGCCGCGCCGACTGCACGCAGAAGGCCTCCGTGTACGGCGAGGCGAAGATCGACACGAGCGCCTCGAGCGCGTGGGTCAGCGCGTCGATGCCGCTGTCGGCGGTGACGCTCGGCGGCAGGGTGAGCGTCAGCAGCGGGTCGACGATCGCGATGTCGGGGACGAGCGAGTAGTCGACCAGCGTGTCCTTGCGCGGGCCCACCGTGATCACCGCCGCGGGAGAGACCTCGGAGCCCGTCCCGGACGTGGTCGGGATGGCGACGAGCCGCACCGAGTGCGGTCGGTGGGAGTAGTCGGCGACCCGCTTGCGGGGGTCCAGGAAGGGCAGGGTCAGCTCGGCCAGCGTCTTGGTCGGCTGCTCGTGGAAGAGCCGCATCGCCTTGGCGGCGTCGATGACGGAGCCGCCGCCCACGGCCACCATGAGGTCCGGCCGGAAGCGGTCCAGCAGCTCGACGCCCTGCGCGATGACCTCCTCACCAGGCTCGGGGTACACCCCGCTGAACACGTAGACGTGCTCGGCGCGCAGCCGGGACCGGACCAGCTCGACCACGCCGCGCTGCTCGGTGTCGGCGTCGGTGACCACGAGCACGGTCTCGGTGTCGATGTCGCGCAGGTTCTCCAGCGCGTCGGCGTTGAAGTAGGAGTTCGCGGGCACCCGGAACCACTGCGGCGGCGTCCGGCGGTGCGACACGGTCTTGATGTTGAGCAGCTGCATGTAGTTCACGTTCTCGGTGGTGCTGGAACCGCCCCAGGTGCCGCAGCCCAGCGAGAAGGTCGGCGTCAGGTTGTTGTAGATGCCGCCGAGGGCACCCACGGCCGTCGGCGCGTTGACGAGGATGCGGCCGGTGCGGACGGCCAGGCTGTAGGCCCGGATCACGTCGTCGTCGGTCGCGTAGATCGCCGACGTGTGCCCCAGCCCGCCGTGCTCGGTCACCAGGACGGCGACGGCTATCGCGTGCTCCTCCGACTCGGCACGCACCAGGCCGAGGACCGGCATCAGCTTCTCCTGGACCAGCGGGTGCGCGCCCAGCTCGGTCGAGGTCGCCGGGCAGCGGGCACAGCAGCACCTTGGTGCCGGGCTCGACCTCGATGCCGGCGCGCCGGGCCAGCTCGGTGGCCGGCTGCCCCAGGGCAGCCAGGTTGACCGGGTCGCCGCAGCCGAACGCGAACTCCGCCAGCCGGTCGGTCTCCTGCCGGAGTCAGGACCCGCCCGCCCATCCGTTGCAGCTCGTCGACCATCTCGTCGTACACCGCGTCGTCCACGATGCAGGTCTGCTCGGCCGGGCAGATCACCGAGGCGTCGAACGTCTTGGAGATGAGCAGGTCCACGACGGCGCCGGGGATGTCGGCCGTGCGGTGGACGTAGACCGGCGCGTTGCCGGGCCCGACGCTGAGGCTGGGCTTCCCCGCGGCATTCGCCAGGGCGACGATCTTGGGCCCGCCGGTGACCCAGATGAAGTCGATGCCGGAGTGCTTGAACAGGTAGTGGGTCACCGACGTGGGCGGCGTCGGGCACGACCTGCAAGGCGTTCTCGGGCAGGCCGACCTCCGCGGCGGCCGCGCGCAGCACCGCCACCGCCTCGACGCAGGACTGGATCGCCCGCGGAGCCGGTCGGAAGATCACCGCGTTGCGGGTCTTGGCCGCGATGATCGCCTTGTACAGCACGGTGGACGTCGGGTTGGTGACCGGCGTGATGGCCAGCACCACGCCGATCGGCTCGGCGACGTAGGTGATGTTGCGCTCGACGTCCTCGTCGATCACGCCGACCGACCGCTTGTCCTTGAGGTAGTCGTAGAGGAACTCGGTCGCGACGAAGTTCTTGACGACCTTGTCCTCGAAGACGCCGAAGCCCGTCTCCTCGATGGCCAGCCGGGCCAGCTCCGGGGCGGCCCGCACACCTGCCTGCACCATCGCCAGCACGATGCGGTCGACCTGCTCCTGGTCCAGCGCCCGGAACTGCTCGGCGGCCACCTGGGCGGCCGCCACCATCGCGTCGACCTGCTCGATGCGTTCGGCATCGAACTCGGCGGCCGGAGCCGGCGGGGCGGCTGGTCGGGTCGGGCGTCGGGTCGGCACTGGCGGTCGGGTCCGCACTGGCGGTCGTGGGCATGGTGTCGCTCCAGAGGGCTGCCGGGCCCACCGGTGGGCGTCGGCTCAGATCCACTCTGGCGACTCCTCGGCGGGCGGGTAGTGCCGAAGGGCCCGGGTCGATCGGGCCGGCCGCGGTTATGGTCGGGACCATGGCGGAGATCGTGTTGCGGGTGCGGCTCGTCGGCGGCGACCACATCGACGTCCGGTACGACGACCCCGACCGGGCCGAGGACACCTTGATGGACCACGTGATCGCCACCCTGGCCGACGACTGCGGCGTCCTCCGGGCGCGGCACGGCGGCCGGCAGATGGTGCTCTTCGGACGGGGCGTCGCCACCCTGGAGGTCGCGCCGCGCGGCGCGGTGCTCTGACGGTGCAGATCCTCGGGCTGGTGTTCGCCGGGACCGCGACCCCGCACCGCACCGCGATGGCGGCGTTCGCCGAGGACGTCCTCGGTCTGCAGCGGGTGGATGGCGGCACGCCGTACGCCGACATGTTCGCCCTTCCGGACGGCTCCGGGTTCGCGGTCTCCGACGAGCGGGAGGAGGGTGGCGGGACGTCGCGCACGATCGGGTTCCTGGTCGCCGACCTCGACGCCGCCGTGGTCGAGCTGCGGGCGGCCGGCGTCGCCGTCGACGAGCCGCAGGCCAACGACCGCTACCGGTACGCCCACGTCGTCGCCCCCGACGGCGCGCTGTACGAGCTCGTCCAGGAGCTGCCGCCCGGCTGACCGGCCGGCGTACGGGCTCCTCGGTCCCGGCTGGTCAGTCCCTGCCGGGCTCGCCGTGGCGCGCGTTCGCCGTCCCCCGCCGCCAGTAGGGCTTGGGCAGCACGCTCTCCCGCGGCCAGCCGCGGTCCCGGACCAGCGCGGACCGGATCGTCGACGCGAGGGTCATCTCGCCGCCGACGTAGACGACGACGCCGTCCTCGGGGTCCCGCAGGCCGCTGGCCGACAGCAGCGCGAGCCCGGTGGCGGCGTCGTCCGGCCCCGCGGCGACCCACGTCGGCCCCTGGGGGCAGGTCGGGGCGTCGAGGGGCAGCCGGTCGACGTCCCCCGGGACCGTGAGGGTCACGGCGACCCGCGCCGGCGGCCGCACCGCCTCCGCCATCGCGAAGGCCGCCGGCAGGAAGCTCTGGTCGCCGAGGAAGTGGTGCACCGCAGCGTCCGGCACGAGGTGCACCTTGCCCCGCGGCCCGATGGCCTCGACGACGTCGCCGGGAGCCGCCTCGTGCAGCCGGCTGGCGTACTCCCCCGGGTGCAGCACGACGTCCAGCCAGACCGTGCCCGCCGCCCGGTCGAGAGCCCGGATCGTCCAGCGGCGGCGCACGACCGGCGGCCCGGCCGCGGCAGTGAGCATGAGGTCCTGGCCGGGCTCGTGAGGCATCTCGCGGAGCTCGTCGCCGGCCAGCTGGACCCGGACCATGGTCGGCGAGAGCGGCTGCACCGAGCGGACCGTCAGATCCATCCGGGTGGCGCCCATCCGGGCGGCCAGGGCGCGTGCTGTCGTCGAGGTCGGTCGCGTCCGTCACGCCGCACACCGTACGTCGGGACGAACGTCACACGGCCCGGGGGCCCGGGGCCCTGTACCTGCCGGCTCGAGGGGAGTTGTCTGGAAGCGTCCCCGGAGTCCGTCCGCCGGGCGTCTCCGCCAGGAGGAGGAGCCATGACCGACATCGCACCTCGCACCATCGTCATCGGCATCGACGGCTCAGCCGGCTCCGACAGCGCCCTCAGCTGGGGCCTCGACCTCGCCGTCCGCCGGCACGCCCCGGTACGGCTGGTACACGCCTTCGAGCCGTCCATGCACGACATCCGCATCGGTGGTGCGTTCGGGGCCGGGCTGCTGGAGGACTACGTCGCGGACGCCCAGGCTGTGCTCGACGCGACGACCAAGCGGGTGGTCGAGGCGCACCCGGAGCTCGCCGTGACCAGCCACCTGGTCGACGACGACGCTGCGGTCGCCCTCGTCGAGGAGTCGCTGCACGCCGACACCGTGGTGGTCGGGACCCACGGCGCGACCGGATTCTCGACACTGGTCGCCGGCTCCACGACGATGAACGTGGCGCAGCGCTCGCACTGCACCGTGGTCGCCGTCCCCACCCTGCAGCCCGAGGACGCCGCCGCCGGCGACGGACGCGGCGTCGTCGTCGGCGTCGACGGCTCGCCGATCTCGCTCGGCGCCATCGGCTACGCGTTCCAGGAGGCGTCGGACCTGCGCGAGCCCCTCGTCGCCGTCAATGCCTGGATGGACCCTCTTGCCTCGTCGGTGATGGGGGCCGCGATGCCGCTCGTGCACGACCCGCTCGACTACAAGTGGGTGCAGGAGCGGGCGCTCGCGGAGTCGATGGCCGGCTGGGCCGAGAAGTACCCCGATGTCGAGGTCAGCCGCCGGCTGGTGCACGAGCACCCGGTGCGGGCGCTGGCCGCCGCGGCGAAGGATGCCCGGCTGCTGGTCGTCGGCTGCCGCGGCCGTGGGGCGCTGCGCACCATGCTGCTGGGCTCGGTGAGCCACGGGGTGCTGCACCTCGCGACCTGTCCCGTCGCGGTCGTCCACGACCACAACTGAGCGCACCTGCTCAGCGAGCCGCCAGCCATCGGTTGACCCACCAGAGCTGGCGTTCCGTCGTCGTCGCCACGGCGGCGACCTGCGCGTCGTCCAGCCGGTCGCAGACCCAGTCCCAGTGCAGCGACACCTGGTCACCGGGCCGTGGCTCGGTCACGAACGCGTGCTCGTCGCGCGACCAGCTGGCGGTCTGCAGCTGCCCCTCGCCCAACGACAGCGCTGCGCCGTCCCAGGTCAGGGGCCGCGACCGGACGGCGAGCGTCTCGCCGTCCACCGACTCGACCGTGCCCCAGCGCACCCGGCAGCTGTCCAGGACCCGGCGCGGTACGTCGCCGCCCGACCCGAGCAGCGACACCCAGGGGTAGACGACGAAGACGTGGAAGGCGTGGCTCGGCCCGGGGGTCAGCAGCCCGGGGGCCGCGGCCAGCCGGTCGGCGACCCCGGGCTGGCCGGCGAAGTCGCGCAGGACGGTCGCAGCGAACTCGTCGCGGTCGACCTGGTCGACCAGCCCGCCACCGAGCCAGTACGCCGACACCACCGCGGCGTCCAGCTCGCCGCTGCCGGCCACCGCCGCGAGCAGCCGGAGGTAGGGCCAGGCACCGTCGAACGCCGCGGCGCGCTCGGCGACGTCCGGCCCGGCCGCGGCACCGGACCCTGCGGCCAGCAGCACCTCCGAGCCGGGCGGCCCGCAGTGCCCCAGGTCGTTGGGCGGGAACGCGTAGCGGGCGAAGGCGGCCTCGCCGCCGGTTGCGAGCACCTCAGCAGATTCGCGGCAGCTGCTCACCCAGCGGCAGGTCGACGACCCGGGTGCCGCCGAGGCCGGTGCGGGTGACCACCATGCCCGGGTGCTCGGCGACACAGCTGCCGACGACAACCGCGCCCTTGCCGTGCTCGTGGCTGCGCATCGCGGCGAGCACCTGCTCGGCGTCCTCCGGGGCCACGAACGCGACCAGCTTCCCCTCGTTCGCGACGTACAGGGGATCGAGGCCGAGCAAGCCGCACGCGTCGCGCACCGGCTGCGGGATCGGCAGGTCGCGCTCGACCAGCTCGACCCCGACGCCGGACGCCTTCGCGATCTCGTTGAGCGAGGCCGCGAGGCCGCCGCGGGTGGGGTCGCGCAGCACGTGCACGTCGCCTCCGACGGCGAGCATGGCCGCCACCAGGCCGTTCAGCGGCGCGCTGTCGCTCTCGACGGTGGTGCCGAACTCGAGGCCCTCGCGACAGCTCATCACCGCCACGCCGTGCACGCCGAGGTCGCCGCTGACGATGACGACGTCCCCCGGCCGGGCCTGGGTCGGCCCGATCTGCAGCCCGACGGGCACCAGCCCGATGCCGGCGGTGTTGACGAAGATCCCGTCGCCGTGACCGACGTCCACCACCTTGGTGTCTCCGGTGACGAGCCGCACGCCGGCGACCGACGCGGCCCGGCCGATCGCCTCGGCGACCCGGCCGATGTCGGACAGCGGCGTCCCCTCCTCGAGGATGAAGGCGGTCGAGAGCACGAGTGGCGACGCGCCCATCATCGACAGGTCGTTGACGGTGCCGTTGACGGCGAGGTCACCGATCGAGCCGCCGGGGAAGAACAGCGGCCGCACGACGTAGGAGTCGGTGGAGAACGCCAGCCGGGTGCCGCTCACGGAGATCACGGCCGAGTCGCCCAGCCCGGCCTCGTCGGCAGCGTCGCCGAACGCCGGCAGGAACAGGTGCTCGACCAGCTCGGCCGACATCGCGCCGCCGCCGCCGTGACCCATCACGATGGTCGGCGAGTCGCGCAGCGGCACCGGGCAGACCCAGCTGTCGAAGTCGGGCCCGGTCCGCTCAGACATGGGCACCGGCCGGTGCGGCGGGTGCTCCGGCGGCTGCCGGCGTCTCGAGCCGCCGGTACAGGTAGTAGGCGGCGCAGGCGCCCTCCGAGGAGACCATCGTGGCCCCGAGCGGGTTGCGTGGTGTGCACTCCTTGCCGAAGGCCGCGCACTCGTGCGGCTTGATGAGCCCTTGCAGCACCTCGCCCGACCGGCAGATCGACGACTCGTCGGTGTGGATGCCGCCGACGTCGAAGCGCGCCTCGGCGTCCCAGGCCCGGTAGGTGTCGGAGAGCCGCCAGCCGCTGCCCGGGATCGTGCCGATGCCGCGCCAGGCCCGGTCGGTGACCTCGAAGACGTCCTGCAGCATCGCTCGCGCGGTCGGGTTGCCGTCGGCCGGCACCGCCCGGGGATAGGCGTTCTCCAGCTCGTGCCGGCCGGACTCGAGCTGCAGCACCGTCTTGCGGATGCCCTCGAGGATGTCCAACGGCTCGAAGCCGGTGACCACGATGGGTACGCCGTACTTCTCCGCGAGCGGCGGGTACTCCGAGGTGCCCATCACGCTGCACACGTGACCGGCCGCGAGGAACGCCTGCACCCGGCAGGTCGGCGACTCCATGATCGCGGCGATGGCCGGCGGCACCAGCACGTGCGACACCAGCAGCGAGAAGTTCTCGACCCCGAGCCGCTTGGCCTGGTAGACGGTCATCGCGTTGGCCGGGGCGGTGGTCTCGAAGCCGATGCCGAAGAAGACGACCTGGCGGTCCGGGTTCTCCCTGGCCAGGTTCAGCGCGTCCAGCGGCGAGTAGACGACGCGGACGTCGCCGCCCTCGCTCTTGATGCGGAACAGGTCCTGGCTGCTGCCGGGCACCCGCAGCATGTCGCCGAACGAGCAGAAGATGACGTCGGGCTCGCGGGCGATCGACAGCGCCTTGTCGATGATCTCCAACGGCGTCACGCAGACCGGGCAGCCCGGGCCGTGGATCATCTCGATGCCGTCGGGCAGCAGCTGGTCGATGCCGTGCCGGATGATCGAGTGGGTCTGGCCGCCGCAGACCTCCATGATCGCCCAGCTCTGGGTGGTGGCCTCGTGGATCTGGTCGAGCAGCCGGCGGGCGAGGTCGGGGTTGCTGAACTCGTCGAGGTACTTCATCGCGTTCCCTCCGCGCCGAACTCCTGCTCGAGGATGCCCATCGTCTCGAAGTCGGCCAGCGTCTTCAGGGCCGACTCCTCGTCCAGCCGCTGGATCGCGAAGCCGACGTGCACGATCACGTAGTCACCGGTCGCGACGTCGGGGAGGTACTGGCAGCAGACCTCCTTGCGTACGCCGCCGAAGTCGACCTCGGCCATCAGCGTGTCGTCGCGCACGGTCAGGGTGTCGACCCGGCCAGGAACCGCTAGGCACATCCCCGTCTCCTCTCCTCGGACCCGTTCACACCTGCGACATTCACACCATCGACGCGACCATCAGCTGGCCGAGCGCGATGCCACCGTCGTTCGCCGGCGCCAGCTCGGCGGTCAGCACCCGGAAGCCCACGTTCTCCAGCTGGCGACGGGCCGCCGACAGCAGCAGAGCGTTGCCGAACACACCGCCTCCGAGCACGACGGTACTCAGGCTGCTGGCCGCGCGCTCCTGCTCGGCCAGGACGACCACCAGGTCGGCGACCGCGCGGTGGAACCGGGCGGCCACCAGCTCCACCTCCACGCCCCGCCGGAGGTCCTCGACCACCTGCCGGACGACCGGCGCCGGGTCGGCCACGGCGGGCCGGCCCGCCACCGCATCGACGCCGAAGACGTAACCACCCGCGCCGCCCACGTCGACGCCGCGGGCCCGGCCCTCGAGCTCGATCGCGGCCTGCGCCTCGAAGTCGACGACGTGGCGCAGGCCGCACAGCGACGAGACGGCATCGAAGAGCCGGCCCATGCTGGACGTCTGCACGCTGCCGAAGCCGGACTCCACCTGGTGGGCGAGCACGGCCTGCTCGTTGGCCGGGCAGGCTGCGACCGGCGCCAGGTCGGGGTCCCAGGGCAGGCCGGCAGCGGCCAGGTGGGCCAGCGCCATCCGGTACGGCCGGTGCACGCTCGCGTCGCCGCCGGGCAGCGGGACGTAGCGGAGGTGGGCGGCCCGCCGGAAGTCCTTGTAGTCGGCGACCAGCACCTCGCCGCCCCACACCGCCCCGTCGGTGCCGTAGCCGGTGCCGTCGAAGGCGACACCGATCACCGGCTGGCGGCCGTCCAGGCCGTGCTCGGCCATCACCGCCGCCACGTGCGCGTGGTGGTGCTGCACGGTGCGCACCGGCCGGCCGGCAGCGTTGCGCGCTGCCCAGGCCGCCGACCGGTACGCCGGGTGCGCGTCGGCCGCCAGGTGCTCGGGGTGGACGCCGACCAGCCGCTCCAGGTGCCCGGCCGAGTCGCCGAACGCCTCGAGGGTCGCCAGGTCGTCCATGTCGCCGATGTGCTGGCTCAACCAGGCGTAGCGACCTTCGGCCACCGCGCAGGTGTTCTTCAGGTCGGCACCCACCGCCAGGGTCGGCGGCACCGGCAGCGGCAGCGCGACCGGCAGCGGCGCGTAGCCGCGGGACCGGCGCACCGGCGCCTCGCGGCCGTCGACGACCCGGGTCACCGAGTCGTCGACCGGGACGTGGATCTCCCGGTCGTGCCGCAGCCACCCGTCGGCCAGCGGCGCCAGCCGGCTCATCGCGTCGTCGTCCCGGTAGGCGATCGGCTCGCCGCCCAGGTTGCCGGACGTCATCACCACGGCGTCGGGTGCGCCGTCCGGCCCCGGCGCGAGCAGCAGCGCGTGCAGCGGGGTGTAGGGCAGCACCAGCCCGAGGTCGGGGTTGCCGGGCGCCACGCCGGCCGCCACCGGCGACGGCGTCCGGCGGCGGGCGAGCAGGACGACCGGCCGCCGGCTGCCGGTGAGCAGCGCGGCCTCCGCCTCGTCGACCGCGACCAGCGCGCGGGCCGCCACCATGTCGGCCACCATCACGGCGAACGGCTTGTCCCCGCGGCGCTTGCGAGCCCGCAGGGTGTCGACCGCACCGGCGTTGCGGGCGTCGCAGGCCAGGTGGTAGCCACCGAGCCCCTTCACCGCGACGACGGCCCCCTGGATCAGCAGCCGGCGGGTGGCGAGCAGCGCCTCGTCACCGCGCAGCGGCTCGGCACCCGGCCGCACCAGCTCCAGCACCGGGCCGCAGTCGTGGCAGGCGATCGGCTGGGCGTGGAACCGCCGGTCCCCCGGGTCGGCGTACTCCGCGGCACACGCGGCGCACATCGGGAACGCCGCCATCGTCGTGGCCGGCCGGTCGTAGGGCAGCTCGCGGATGATGCTGAAGCGCGGACCGCAGTTGGTGCAGGAGATGAACGGGTGCCGGAAGCGCCGGTCCGCGGGGTCGGTCAGCTCGCGCAGGCAGTCGGCACAGGTGGCCACGTCCGGCCCGGCGAAGGTGCGCGCGCCCGAGCGGTCGGTGCGGTCGGACTCGGCGATGGTGAAACCGGTGCCCCCGACCAGGTCCTGCCCGGTGCGGGTGACCGACTCGACCAGGGCCATCGGCGGTGCGCCGGTGGCCAGCCGCCGCCCGAGCTCGTCGACGTCGCCGGCTCGGCCCTCGACCTCGACGACGACCCCACGGGCGTCGTTGGCGACCCAGCCGGTGAGCTCGAGGGAGGTGGCCGTGACGTAGACGAAGGGCCGGAAGCCGACGCCCTGCACGACCCCGGTCACCCGGTAGCGGGCGCGCGTCCGGTGGGTCACGGCGCCGTCCCTGCGTCGTCGGACGCGGCGCCCTCCGACGGTCGCGCCCGCCCCATCAGCTCCAGGCCGGCCAGGGCCTGCCCCGCGCCGGCGGCGTCCGTCGTCTCCACCGCGAAGCCCATGTGGATGAGCACCCACTGGCCGGGCTCCGGCGCCGCGTCGAGCATGCCGATGTTGACCCGGCGCTCGGCCCCCTCGACGTCGACGAGGGCGAGCTGGTCGCCGTACCCGTCGACCATCGCGACCACCCGCCCGGGGATGCCGAGGCACATCTCAGGCCGTTCCGGTCGGGGCGAGCTCCCGGACGAGGTCGGCGGACCACCAGCGCCGCCTCGTCGACGGCGGCCGCGACGGTCGCGGTCAGCCCCATGCCCTCAGCGGTGTCCAGGACCTGGCAGCCCACCAGCACGGTCCGCGGCGGCAGGTCTCCGCCGAGCGCGGCGAGATTCGCCAGGACGGTCGCCGGGTCCATGCCGTGCGCGTCGACGGGGCCACCCGGGACCAGGTCGTCGTGGCCGACCTCGAGGACCTCGACCCGGCCCGGCTCGCCGCGGGAGGGCAGCGCGTCGACGAGCACCAGCACGTCGAGCTGGTCGAGCAGGTCGTAGGCGAGGTGCATGCCGCGGATGCCGTAGTCGACGACGCGGACGCCGGCGGGCAGCGGCTCGGCCGCCAGCCCGGCCACGACCGCCGGACCGAAGCCGTCGTCGGTCAGGAAGACGTTGCCGAGGCCGGCAACCAGCATGCGCGCGGGCACCGGGTCACATGCTCTTGATCTTCTGGTAGCGCTTCAGGTCCGGCACCGACCGGAGCCCGACCACCGCGGCGACCACCGCCACCGCTGCCGCCACGAGCAGCGTCACTGCCCCCACGAACCTCACCATCGGGTCTCCTCTCGTCGTGCGTCTGGCTGCTCGTCGCGCTGGAGGTGCGCGTCGGCCGCGTCGCTACCCGTCACAGGCTGCAGCTCGTCCGGCGCGAAGTACAGCGATCGCCCGTACCAGTCGTGCAGGTCCGCCGCGGGGTCGTCGACGAGCACGACGCCGACGTGGGTCTCGCCGTCGACGTCGAAGTGCACCGACGTCACCCGCGCCCGCTGGCCGGCGTAGAACAGGTCCTGGGCGTCGGCCCGGCGCAGCGGGCGGACCACGACCTCGCTGCCGCGGGAGACCCGGACGCCGGCGATGACCACGGCGTCCGACGCCGGGTCGACGGCCTCGTCGGCGGCCGGGTCCCACCACGGCGTGTCCGCGGCGAACACCGCGTCCGACGACGCGGCGAGATCGCTGCGCGGGTCGCGCATCACACCGTGCAGCTGCTGCAGCTGGGCCGGCGTCATCTGCTCGCAACGGTCGATGATGGCGGCGGCAGCCGGGTCGGTGGCGCGGGCCGCGGCCTTCTCGTCGTCGGTGAGGGTCATCACCCGCAGCGTGAGGATCTCGTCGATCTCGGTGGAGTCGAACATCGCACCGGCGCTCTCCGGCGCCACCGCGGGATGGTCGTAGAGGATGATCGGCGACGCCAGCACGACGTCGGAGGTCTGGCCGCCCGGTGCACCGTCGCCGGCGAGGACCGGCCAGCAGCGGCGCTGCTCGCACCGGGCGGCCGCCTCGCGCGCGTCCCCGGGCGGGTCGATCACGGAGACGAACCGCGCGCCGTGCCCCACCAGCAGCAGGTGCGCCCCGATCAGGGACGACCTGATCGCGGCGTCCCTGTCGGTGGTCGCGAGCGCCGACGTTGGTGACGGAGACCGACAGCCGGGCGAACCCGCCGTCGTCCTCGACCGCCAGCGCGACCGCGGCCCGCACCGGCCAGCGGCGGCGCACCAGCCGGCCGCCGGGCAACGGCTCCACCAGCTCGCCGCCCTCGACGGCCACCACGACCTCGTGGCCGGTTCGCAACGTGGCCAGGGCCAGCGGCCCGAGCTCGCGCTCGACGGGCACCGCCTCGTCCCAGCTGGTCCAGCTGTCGTCCCCGCGGCGCAGCTCGTCGACCGGCGTCCAGCCGCCGTCGTCGGCCCGCTCGGCGACCCGTCGCTGCAGCTGCAGGAAACGCAGGTGCACCGTCACCGCGGCGCCCGGGGCCGGCGACTGCACCAGGCACTGGACCGCGAGGTCGGCCTCCTCGCCGGCACCTGCGGCGGCCGCACCCGGCGGCCCGAGCACGCCGAACTGCCAGCGCACCTGGTTCTTCCGCGCGGTCGCCCGGTAGGGGTAGAGCAGGTAGCCCTCGTAGAGCACCGCGTCGGCCGCCTGCCGCGCGCGTTGCAGGTCGACGCCGTCGTGCGTCACGGGCCGGCCTCGCCGTCGAGCGCCGAGGCCTCGGCGAGCAGCGCGCTGACGACGTCGTCCCAGGTGGTGAGCCCACGGGCGTGCTTGTAGCGGCCGAGGGCGTCGACGGTGTCCCGCCGGACCCGTAGCCACTCGGTGCCCGGGAAGTGCTCGGCCATCAGCGCCCGCCACACCGCGACCGGCAGCCGGTAGGACGCCTCGCGGTCCCACGGCACCTGGGCGACCGCGAAGCCGGTGGCCCCGCGGGTGAACACCGTGCCGCTGAAGAGGAACACCAGCGGGACCTCGCCGTCCTGCAGGGCGCGCAGGTACGGCGTGCCGGCGACCTCGACGTCGTAGCTGCAGGGCAGCACCAGCGAGATCTCCGTCGAGCCGGTGAAGCCCTGGGCGACGGTCGACGCGTGCAACCAGGAGAACGGTTTCAGCGTCTCGGCGAACCGGCTGCGGCCGCCGAACAGGTCCAGCAGCGCCTGCTCCTCGGCGTCGTCGTAGCGGCGGCGCTGCGGCTCGATGCGCACCTGCGCACGCAGCGCGAGCGCGTGCACCACCTCGCCGGTCGTCTCCTCGACCCGCAGCCGCGCCAGCAGGTTCGGGGCCGCCGCGTAGGGCTCCGGGGCGACGTCGAGGACGGTGAAGGTGAGCTCCGGCATCAGCCGACCACCCGGCCGCGCGCCGCCAGCTCGGCGAAGAACGCGTCCAGCAGGGCGCGCGCCTCCTGACCGCCGTCGAAACCGCGCCAGGCGAGCCGCAGCCCTCCGACGAGCTCGTAGCACCGGTCGATCGGCACCAGGTGGCAGACGAACTCGCTGCGCTCGCGCTCCGGTGCGCGCACGATGACGGCCTCGACGTCGGGCTGCATCGAGCTCAGGGTCGGGTTGTCGGCCACCAGCCGGTCCCAGGCGCCGATCGGGAGCTCGGACTCGGTCGCACCGGCCGGCCCGGGGTAGAACGCGACGGTGCGCCCGAGCTGGGAGTTGTGGAAGAAGAAGGCCAGCCCGACCGGGATCTCCAGGTCGTCCCACTGCCCGGCGAACAGCGCGAAGCCGGGGAAGGACAGGTAGCGGTCGGGCACCGCCCGGTAGCGCAGGTGGGCCTGCTCGTCGGTGAAGAGCAGGTAGCACGGCCGGCAGGTGCACATCAGGGCACGGCTGCTCACGTCGACGACGTGCTGGTGCTCGTCGCCGATCGGCCGGGTGCACATCTCGCAGCGCTCGCCGACCGCGGCCTTCGGCCGGGTGGCGCTGATCCGGGACAGCACCGACAGCGGCTCGCTGGTCACGCCGTCGCCCCGCTGGGTACGGCGGGCAGGGCGACCGAGGCGACGCCGTCCTGCACCAGCAGGGGCAGCGGGTCGAGGTGCTCGTCGGCGTCGTCGAGCCCGGCGCCGGCCCGCCGGACGTCGAAGTGCGCCCGGCACTGCGGGCAGCGCAGCGCCACGTCACCGGGCCGGCCGCCGAGCAGCCGCTCGACGACGGCGTCGGCAAGGCTGCTGCCGCACCGGGGGCAGCGGTCGCGGTAGGCGTAGAGGTCGCTGCCGACCCGGGCGCCGACGACCGGCGTACCGGCAACGACGAACCCGCCCACCTGACCGGACACCAGCCCGACCAGGCCGGCGACGGGCTCCCAGCCCACCGCGGCCGCTCCGGTGTCCAGGCGGGACCGCAGCGCCGACACCGGGATCACCGACGGCCCGGCCGGCTCGCTCGGGGCCTCCTGGACCTCGATCGCGGTCACCTCGGGTGCGGCGTCGCGGATGGCGGTCTCGACCGCCAGGCTCAGGGTCACCGCGGACGACGGGCAGCCGTCGCAGCTGCCGAGCATCTGCAGCGTCACGACGCCCTCGTCGCTGACCTCGACCAGGTCGACCCCGCCGCCGTGCGAGCCCAGGTAGGGCCGGACGCCGTCCAGCGCCCGGGCCACCCTGGTCTCGACGTCGTACGGGTGCAGCCCGTGCACCAGCAGCAGGCTGGCGACGAGGTCGTCGTCGGCCAGCCGGTCGACCACCTCGTCGTCCAGCCGGCCGGCGTCGTGCACGATCTCGAGCACCCGCTCGAGCCCGGCACCGTAGAGGTCGACCACGAGCCGCACCAGCTCCTCGGCCCGCTCGCGCCCCATCGGCCCGCCGAGCGTGCTGGCGTCCAGCAGCGCCTCGATGCGGTCCCCGGTGGCCCGCAGGTCGGGCCCTGGGTCGGCCGCCGCCCCGGCTGTCACTCGCCGGTGACCGACTGGGTGGGCGAGTGGGTCATCTGCAGCTCCTTGCCGCCGCCGAGGTACATGTGCACGCCGCACGGCAGGCACGGGTCGAAGCTGCGCACCGTGCGCATGATGTCGATGCCCTTGAAGTGCTCCCGGTCGTTCTCCTCGAAGATGGGCTGGCCCTGGACGGCGTCCTCGTAGGGGCCGGGCGTGCCGTACACGTCGCGGGGGTTGGCGTTCCACGGCGTGGGCGGGTACGGGTGGTAGTTCGCGATCTTGCCGTCGCGGATCACCATGTGGTGGCTGAGCACGCCGCGCACCGCCTCGGTGAAGCCGCAGCCGATGCCCTCGTCGGGCACCTCGAAGCTCTCCCAGGTCTTGGTGCGCCCGGCCCGGATCTCGGCCAGCGCCATCTCGGCGAAGTGCAGGGCGCACCCGGCGGCGTAGGCCTGGAAGTAGGTGCGCGCCCGGTTGCGCTCGATGGTGTTCGAGCCGTGCACGGGGATCTTCCACTCGAAGGACACCGGGCCCTTGAGAGCGGTCTTCGGGAGGTTGATCTGCACGCTGGTGCCGGTCGCCTTGACGTAGCCGACGTCGACCAGCCCGGACAGCGCCGTCGACCACAGCCTGGCCAGCGGCCCGCCACCCGTGTCGAGTGCGAGGTGGTCGGTGCCGTCGAACCAGCGCGGCGACATGACCCAGCTGTACTTGTCGTCGAGGTCGCGCTTCTGCGGGCGCGGGTTGGTGTGCTGGTTCCACGGGTGCCGGCGGTCGACCGGGTTGCCGAGCGGGTCCTTCGTCACGAACATCTCCTGGCCGTCCCAGTCGTCGTAGTACGACGAGCCGAGCAGGATCCTGATGCCCAGGTTGATGTCGACCAGGTCGTTGGTGACGAGCTTGCCGTCGACCACGACGCCGGGCGTCACGAACATCCGCCGGCCCCACTCGGTCATGTCGCGGTAGGCGAAGTTGCAGACCTCGGGATCCTGGAAGGACCCCCAGCAGCCGAGCAGGGTCCGTCGCAGGCCGACCTTCTCGTAGCCCGGCAGCGCCTCGTAGAAGAAGTCGAACAGGTCGTCGTGCATCGGCACGACCTTCTTCATGAACTCCACGTAGCGCATCAGCCGGGCCAGGTAGTCGGTCATCAGCTGGATGGTCGCGACCGTGCCGACGCCGCCCGGGTAGAGCGTCGAGGGGTGCACGTGCCGCCCCTCCATCAGGCAGAACATCTCGCGCGTGTAGCGGCTGACCTGCAGGGCCTCGCGGTAGAACTCGCCGGTGAACGGGTTGAGCGCCCGCATGATGTCGCCGACGGTGCGGTAGCCGTGCAGCCCGGCCTGCGGTGCCTCGGTGCGGTTGGCCTGCTCGAGCACGGCCGGGTTGGTCTCGGCGACCATCTTCTCGCAGTAGTCGACCCCGACCAGGTTCTCCTGGAAGATGTTGTGGTCGAACATGTACTCGGCGGCCTCGCCGAGGTTGACGATCCACTCCCCCAGGTGCGGCGGCTTCACGCCGTACGCCATGTTCTGCGCGTAGCAGGAGCAGGTGGCGTGGTTGTCCCCGCAGATGCCGCAGATGCGACTGGTGATGAAGTGCGCGTCGCGCGGGTCCTTGCCCTTCATGAAGATCGAGTAGCCGCGGAAGATCGACGAGGTGCTGTGGCACTCGACGACCTCGCGCTGCTTGAAGTCGATCTTCGTGTAGATGCCGAGGCTGCCGACGATCCTGGTGATCGGGTCCCAGGACATCTCCACGAGGCCCTCGCGGGTGTCGGACGTCGTGGCCTTGCCCATCGTGGCTGTCATCGTCGTCCGCCTCTCACCAGGTCCGCTTCGCGCCGGTCAGCAGGTCACGGCCCGGCCGTCGCCACTTGGGCTCCTTGTCGACCGTGTCGATCGTGACCGAGCGCAGCCGCCGGATGGTGTGGCCGTACAGGCCGACCGCCGTGGTCGACAGCTTGCCGCCGGGCGGCTCGTCCATGAACGGCATGAACTTGTCCGGGAAGCCGGGCATCGTGCAGCCGATGCAGATGCCGCCCACGTTGGGGCAGCCGCCGACACCGTTGATCCAGCCCCGTTTGGGCACGTTGCACTTCACGACCGGGCCCCAGCAGCCGAGCTTGACGATGCACTTCGGCGAGCCGTACTCGTCGGCGAAGTCGCCCTGCTCGTAGTAGCCCGCCCGGTCGCAGCCCTCGTGCACGGTCGCACCGAACAGCCAGGTCGGCCGCAGCGCGTCGTCCAGCGGGATCATCGGTGCCTGGCCGGTGGCCATGTACAGCAGGTAGGTGAGGGTCTCGGAGAGGTTGTCCGGCTGGATCGGGCAGCCGGGCACGCAGACGATCGGGATGCCCGCCTTGGACTTCCACTCCCAGCCGAGGTAGTCGGGCACCCCCATCGCACCCGTGGGGTTGCCGGCCATCGCGTGGATGCCGCCGTACGTCGCACAGGTGCCCACCGCGACCACGGCGGTCGCCTTGGGGGTCAACCGGTCGAGCCACTCGCTGGTCGTCATCGGCTGCCCGGTGGCCGGGTCGTTCCCGAAGCCGCACCAGTAGCCCTCGTCCTTGATCTTCTCGTTGGGGATCGACCCCTCGACGACCAGGACGAACGGGTCCAGCTCGCCGCGGTCGGCCTTGAAGAACCACTCGAGGAAGTCGTCCGCGCCTCCGGTGGGGCCGCACTCGAAGTCGATCAACGGCCAGTGGACGGCGACCCGTGGCAGACCGGGGAGCGCCCCCAGGGCGATCTCCTCGATGCTGGGCTGGGTGGCCGCGGTGAGGGCGACCGAGTCGCCGTCACAGCTGAGGCCCGCGTTGATCCACAGCACGTGGATCAGGGCTTCCTCGGCGGCGGCAGCAGCTTCCCGGTTGGGCGCGAACGGCATCGAGGCCACGCTTCCCGGGGACCCGACGAGACCGGGGACGTGCGGACGAAGTCTGGGGACCCCTGACGCCCGACGGGACCGGCCCTCGGTTCACTTGTACGGCGCTGTCTCCAGTTCCTAGGCCTCGGCTCCGGCGGGTGTCAAGGAATCGGCGCCGGATTCTCGATCATCACGGCACCGGCGGCCGGCTGCCCGCCAGCCAGTCGCACCACGCGTCCATCCCCTCACCGGTGGTGACCGACAGCGGCAGCACCTCGACGCCGGCCCGGACCGACCGGCAGTTCGCCGTCAGCCGGTCGAGCGCCACGTCGACGTACGGCAGCAGGTCGATCTTGTTGATCACCACGAGGTCGGCCACCGAGAACATGAACGGGTACTTCAGCGGCTTGTCCTCGCCCTCGGTCACCGACACCACCACGACCTTGGCGGCCTCGCCGAGGTCGAACAGGGCCGGGCAGACCAGGTTGCCCACGTTCTCGACGAACACCAGCGAGCCGTCCTGCGGGCCGAGCTCGGTCAGGCCGCGGGCGAGCATCGCGGCGTCCAGGTGGCACCCGGCGCCGGTGTTGATCTGGACGACGGGGGCTCCTGTCGAGCGGATCCGCTCGGCGTCCAGCCGGGTCTCCTGGTCGCCCTCGACCACACCGATCGCGCGGGTGCCCGCCAGCTCGGAGATGGTCCGGGCCAGCAGCGAGGTCTTGCCCGAGCCCGGCGAGCTCATCAGGTTGAGCGCGACGATGCCGCGGTCGGCGAGCCAGGCCCGGTTCTGCCCGGCCAGCGCGGCGTTCTTGGCCAGCAGGGCGGTCTCGATCTGCACGACATCGTGGGAGTGCGGGTGGGCGTGCGGGTGCCCCTCGACGCGGACCTCGTCGTTGCCGCAGCCGCAGGTGGCGCACATCGTGGTCTCCCGTCCCGGCCGTCAGGCCATCACGACCGAGGCGACCGCGAGCTCGCGGCCGCCCAGCACCTCGACGTCGGCGCTGCCGCACGGGCAGAGCAGGAACAGGTCCGGCAGCACGACCTGCTCGCCGCAGGTCCGGCAGCGGCCGCGGCCCTCCGGCTCCTCGATGTCCAGCTCGGCACCCTCGAGCGGGGTCCCCTCGGTCACCAGGTCGAAGCAGAACCGCACCGAGTCGGTGGCCAGCCCGGACAGCCGACCGACCCGCAGCCGGACGACCGCGACCCGCGCGTCGCCGGTGCGCTCGGTGACCGCGGCCACCACGCTCTGCGTGACAGCGAGCTCGTGCACCCGGCCTCCGTCCGTACCGTCCGTACCGTCCGTGCCGTCTGTGCCGACACCTGCGGTCACCGTATGCCTCGACGGCGCGAGACGGGCCGTCGCCCGACCCCTACCGGTGCACCAGGACCGGGCACGCCGCGTGATGGATGAGGGCGTGGGTGGTCGATCCCAGCAACAGGCCGCTGAGTGCGGTCGCGCCGCCGCTGCCGACGACCACCAGCTGGGCCCGTCCGGACACGGTCACGAGCTCGGCCGCGGCCGAGCGGTCGCCGAGGACCGCCTCGACCGGCACGTCCGGTGCCTCCCGGCTGGCCTGCTCGAGCGCGTCGTCGAGCACGAGCTGCCCCGCCCGCTCCCCCGCCGCGACGGCGTCGGCATAGGAGGCGGTAGCGAGGTGGTTGCGGGTCAGCGGAACGGTCCAGGCGTGCACCAGGAGGAGCCGGCTCCGCCGCAGGCCGGCCTCGGCGCAAGCCGCCGAGACGGCCGCGATGCCGTGCACCGAGCCGTCGACGCCGACGGCGACCGGCCCCGTCAGGCGCTCCCCACCACGGACGACGACGACCGGGCTGGTGGAACGCGACGCGACCGACACTCCTGTCGATCCCAGCAGCAGCCCCGTGAAGCCGCCCAGCCCGCGGTTGCCCACCACCAGCCGGGCAGCGCCGGCGGCGGCCTCGATGAGGGCGGTCGAGGCGTCCGTGACCACCAGGCTGGTCTCGACCGGGACGCCGCAGGCGGTCGAGCGGGCGGTGTCCCGGGCATCGAGCAGCACCCGCTCAGCCGCTGCCCGCAGACCGGCGTCGGCGGGTGCTCCCGGCCCCGGCCCGAGCGGGACGCGGTAGAGCGGCCACAGCCAGGCGTGCACGATGAGCAGCGGGGCGCCCAGTGCGAGCGCCTCCCGGGCCGCCCAGCGGACGGCTGCGGTCGACTGCGGGGAGCCGTCGACGCCCACCACGACCGGGCCGGTGCCGCCGCCGGTGGTGGTCATCCCCTGCTCGGAAGGACCTCGAGGGCGCCGGCCGTGTGGTGCCCGAGCGCGCCCATGGCGTCCTCCGGATCGCGACGTGCGCGGGCGCCAGTTCCCGCGCCTGCACCTCACGCTAGGCGGCCGGCGCCGAGCGGCCGAGAGGCCGTGGTCCACGCATGTCGGGACCTTCGTCCCGCTCGGTCCACCACTTCGACTCTCGTCCGCCCGCCTCGCCGGCGGTCTGCTGGAGGCAGCACGGGACCAGCTCGAGGAGGACGCCATGACGGTCATCCAGGAACGCACAGTCGTTGTCGGCCTGGACCGCTCCGACGCAGGACGAGCGGCGGTGGAGTACGCCGCCGAGCTCGCTGTCCGGCGGCACCTGCCGCTCCGGTTGGTGCACGCCTACGAGCCCTCCCAGTACGACGTCCGGCCGCAGCCCGGGGTGCCGCCGAAGCTGCACGGCGTGGTGCACAACGCCTCGCAGCGACTGGTCGACGAGACCATCGAGGTGCTCTCGGTCGTCTACCCGGCCGTCGAGATCAGCAGCCGGCTGCAGCCCGGCTCCGCCGTCGACCTGCTCGTCGAGGAGTCGACCGCCGCGGCAGCGATCGTCGTGGGCTGCCGTGGCAGCGGCGGCTTCACCGACCTGATCGTCGGCTCTACCACCCTGCACCTGACGTCGCGGGCGCACTGCCCCGTGGTCGCCGTCCCGGCACCACGGTCCGGCGAGCCCACCCGGCACGGCGTCGTCGTCGGTGTCGACGGCTCCGAGGTGTCGATCGAGGCCATCGAGGCCGCCTTCCAGGCAGCTGCCGAGATGGAGGAGCCGCTGCTTGCGCTGCACGCCGCACCCGACCCGGCGCCCGCGCTGATGCTGCCGTTGGCCTACGACCCGGTCTACGAGGACGAGCGCACCGTGATGACCGAGGCGATGGCGACCTGGGTCGAGAAGTACCCCGACGTCCGGGTCGCCCAGCGCGTCGTCCGCGACCACCCGGTGCGGGCCCTCGTGCAGGCGTCCGCGGGTGCCCGGCTGCTCGTGGTCGGCTCGCGCGGGCGCGGCTCGGTGAAGAGCGCGCTGCTCGGCTCGGTGAGCCACGGCGTCCTGCACCACGCGACCGGCCCGGTCGAGGTGGTCAGGCACGGAGCATGACCGGCCGTGGCGACCACGGTTGCCGGCTCGACCCGAACGCCTGACGGTGACCCCGCCGTCGTCCGGCCGGGCCTGACCGACGCCGCGGTCGCCGACCTGCGCGGCCGGTACGGACCCAACTCCGTGCCGGCTGCGGAGCGCCACGGCGCCGTCTGGCGCACGGTCCGCCAGCTCCGCGACCCGATGCTGCTCCTGCTGCTCGGTGCGGCAGCGCTCACCACCTGGCAGGGTGACCCCGCCGACACCGCGATCATCCTCGTCGTCGTCGTGCTGAACACCGCCGTCGGCGTCGCCCAGGAGCTGCGCGCCGAACGAGCGGTCGCCGCGCTGCAGGAGATGGCCGCACCGCACGCGCGGGTGCGACGGGACGGGCAGGACAAGGTCGTCGACGCCGCCGACCTGGTGCCGGGGGACGTGCTGCTGCTGGACGCCGGTGACGTCGTCGCCGCCGATGCCGAGGTCGTGGAGCAGGCTCGGCTGGAGACCGACGACTCGGCGCTGACCGGGGAGTCGCTCGCCGTGGCCAAGGCTGTGGGCGACGAGCTGTTCGCCGGCACGACGGTGGTGCGTGGCCGCGGGGTGGCGACGGTGACCCGCACCGGGCCGGGGAGTGCGCTCGGCCGGATTGCCGGGATGGTGGCTGCCGCCCGGCCTGGCCCCACGCCGTTGCAGGCCCGGCTCACCCGGCTGGCGCGGGCGCTGACGTTCGCGGCGCTCGGTGCGGCGCTGCTCGTGGTCGTGGGCGGCCTGCTGCGCGGCCTGCCGCTCGCCGACGTGGTGATCAGCGCGACGAGCCTCGCGGTGGCCGCGGTGCCGGAGTCGCTGCCCGCGGTGCTGACGCTGTCGCTGGCCCTCGGCGCCCGTCGGATGGCCCGGCACGCGGCGATCGCGCGCGAGCTGAAGGCGGTCGAGACCCTCGGCTCGGTCACTCTGCTGGCGACCGACAAGACCGGGACCCTGACCGAGAACCGGATGGTCGCGGAGCGGGTCTGGACAGCTGAGGGCGAGTACGACGCCGAGGGCGCGGGTTACGACCCCGAGGGCGCCGTGACGGTCCGGTCCGGCCGGGCGGGACCCCTTCTCGACCGGCTGCTTCGTGACATCGGGCTCTGCAACGACGCCGAGCTGGAGCCGGACCCCGACCGGCCGGGCTCCTGGCGCCCGGTGGGCGACCCCACCGAGGCCGCCCTGCTCACCCTCGCGCACCGCGGTGGGCGGGACCCGGCGGAGTCCCGCGCGGCGTGGCCGCGGCGGGAGGAGGTCCCGTTCGACAGCGAGCGGGCCTGGATGGGCACCGGTCACTGCGGCCCGGGCGACACCCCGCTGGTGGTCTGCAAGGGGGCGCCGGACGTCCTGCTGCCCGCCGTACCCACCTCGGCCTGGTTGGAGGCCGCCGGCGCGTGGGCCGCCCGGTGCGCCGCGGACGGCGGGCGGGTGCTCGCCGTCGCCGAGGCGCCCTGGACGCCGGAGGGGCTGACGGCGGCCGGCCTGCCCGCCGGGCTCGAGCTGGTCGGCCTGGTCGCCCTCACCGACCCGCCGCGACACGACCTGCAGCCGGTGCTCGCGGCGCTGGACCGGGCCGGTATCCGGATGGCCATGATGACCGGCGACCACCCGGCGACCGCCGCGGCCATCGCCCGCCGGGTCGGCCTGGCGGTGACGCCCGAGACGGTGTTCGCGCGGGTGCGGCCCGAGGGCAAGCTGGCGCTGGTCAGTGCCTGGCAGGACGCCGGCGAGGTCGTCGCGGTCACCGGCGACGGGGTCAACGACGGGCCGGCGCTGCGGATGGCCGACATCGGCGTGGCGATGGGCCGGGGCGGCACCGAGGTGGCCCGTCAGGCCGCCGACCTCGTGCTCACCGACGACCGCCTGCAGACCGTGGTGCACGCGGTCGAGGAGGGTCGGCGGATCCATGACAACCTCAAGACCTACCTGCGCTACGCGCTCAGCGGCGGGCTGGCCGAGGTGTTCGTGATGCTGCTCGCGCCGTTCCTCGGCTTCGTGGTGCCGCTGCTGCCGGGGCAGATCCTGTGGATCAACATGCTCACCCACGGCCTGCCCGGTGTCGCGCTCGGTGCCGACCCGGTGTCGCCGACCGCCATGAACCGGCCTCCGGTGCCGCGCGGTGAGCCGCTGATCGACCGCACCGTCGCGCAGCAGGTGTGCGCCGTCGGGACACTGCTCGCCGTCGTGACGATCACCGCCGCCGTGTGGGCGCGAGCCGACGGTGCCGACTGGCGCACCTGCATCTTCCTGGTGCTGGGGCTGGCGCAGCTGGGGGTCGCGCTCGCCGTCCGGGCCCGCGGGGCAGGCCGGCGGAACCCCTTCCTGATCGGCGCCGTGGCGACCGCGGTCGTGCTGCAGGTCTGCGGTGTCCTGGTGCCGGGGCTGCGCACGCTGCTGGAGACCAGTCCGTTGCCACCGGAGATGTGGCTGCGCTGCCTGCTGCTGGCGACGATCCCCGGGCTCGTCACCTGGCTCGTCCGCGCATCTCGCTGACCCTGTGACTGCCCTGCCTCAGCGCAGCGAGCGGCGGCGGGGGTTGAGCACCGGGACGGCCGGCTCCAGCCGCAGCCTGGCGTCGACGACGACCACCCCGGTCGCGCTGACGTGCACCGGGCTCAGGTCCAGCTCGCGTGAGCTCGGGCACGTCGTCCGCGAGCAACGACACCCGCAGCAGGAGGTCCTCCACCGCTGCGCGGTCGGCGACCGGCGTCCCCCGGTAGCCCTGCAGCAGCGGCGCAGCGCGCAGGCCGAGCAGCATCTCGGTCGCGTCGCGGTCGGTCAGCGGCAGCAGCCGGAAAGCCCGGTCGCCGAGCAGGTCCGGCAGCACGCCCCCGAGCCCGACCGTCGCGACGGGTCCGAAGGTGTCCTCCCGGGTGACCCCGACCACCAGCACGGCCAGCGGGGCGTCGTGGCGGGTCGGGCCGGTCGTCACGGCCGCGGTGACCGTGATGCCGTAGCAGGCGAGCAGGTCCCGGGTCAGCCCGCCCTCGGCCCAGCGCTCGTCGCCGGCGGCAGCTGCCAGCGCCTTCCCGACGAGGACCCGTGGCGTCGTCCCGGCGTACGCCGTCCAGCTGGGGCGCGGTGCCGGGTCCGGTCCGACGCCACCGGCCGTGCCGGACCGCCCGGCCGACCGCTCGTACCGCCGGCTCGGGGAAGTGGAACACCGGCGCCCGGTCACCGCGGGCCATCGGCACCATGGCCGGCCCGTCCGGGGCGCCGAGCAGCGTCACGACGACCGTGAGGTCACCCACGTCGGCCGCCGACACGACCTTGAGCAGGGCTTCCGCGTCGTCCGCGGCGGTCACGGCCAGCGTCACCAGCAGCACGTCGACCTCGCCGCTGCCCGCCACCGCCTCCAGCGCCCGCGCCAGCGCCTCCGGAGAGCTGGCCGGGCCGAGGTCCACCGGGTTGTCCCGGTCTGGACCGAGCGCCGTGCGCAGTGCCGCGGAGAACCCCGGAACCTCCAGCCCCGCGGAGTGGGCCGCGTCGGCGGCCAGCACCGCGATCCCGCCGCCGTTGCCGACAATGGCCAGCCGGCCGCCGGCCGGCAGCGGCTGCGAGTCCAGCAGCCGGGCGACGTCGACGAGCTCTTCCACGGTGTCCATCCGCAGCACGCCGGCCTGGGCGAACAACGCCTCCAGGGCGTCCTCGGCGGTGGTCGCCGACGTACCGGACGCCTCGTTGCGCCCACCCTGGACCCGGCCGCCCTTGACGACGAGCACCGGCTTGCTGGCGCCCACCCGCCGGGCGAGCCGGGCGAACTTGCGCGGGTTGCCCAGCGACTCGAGGTAGAGCGCGACCAGGCCGACCCGCCGGTCGTGCCACCAGCGCAGCAGCAGGTCGTTGCCGCTGACGTCGACCTTGTCGCCCAGCGAGACCAGCTCGGCGAGGCCGAGCCCGTGCCGGCCGGCATGCTCGGCGATCGCGATGCCGACGGCGCCGGACTGGGTCGCGAGCGCGAGCCGACCCGCCTCGGGGGCCGGGCCGCCGAACCAGGCGGCCAGCCGGACCCCCGGGTCGGTGCTCAGCACGCCGAGGGAGTCCGGCCCGACCAGCCGGATGCCGTGGCGGCGGGCGGTGGAGAGCAGCTCGGCCCGGCGTTCCGCGTCGCTCGCGCCGGCCGGCCCGAGTCCGTCGGTGAGCACCACGGCGGCGCGCACGCCGGCCTGGCCGCAGGAGTCCAGCGCATGCACGACGGCATCGGGGGGCACCGCGATCACGGCGAGGTCCGGACGCACCGGCAGCTCGGAGACATGGGCGTACGACGGCAGGCCGGCGACCTCGAGCGCACCGGGGTTGACCACCTGCACGCTGCCGGTGAAGCCCGCCGCCAGGATGCTGCGGAGAACCTCGTGGCCGACACCGCCCGGGTGATGACTGGCCCCGATCACGACCACCGACCCGGGGGCCAGCAGCGGCTGCAGCGAGACGCCTTCGGCCGTGGCCTCCCGGTCGTCGACGGGCAGCAGGGCGGCATCGTCGAGGTCGGTCGAGAGGCGCCAGCGCACCACTCCCTCCTCGAACTCCGAGCGGCCGTGCAGCCCGGACCGCGCGAAGACGTTGAGCATCCGGCGGTTCTCGACCAGCGTGTCCGCGACCAGGCTGGTGATGCCGACGTGACAGGCCTGGTCGGCCAGCTCCTCCAGGAGCAGCGTGCCCAGGCCGCGGCCCTGCTGGTCGTCCTCGACGAGCAGGGCGACCTCGGCTGCCAGCTGGCTCATCCGCTCCCACCCGGCGACCGCGACGATCCGGCCAGCCACCTCGGCCACCACGGCGGCCCGGTCGTCACCGTCGACGCCGGCGAGCGAGGTGAGGTAGCCGTCGGCGATCTGCCGGTTGGCCGAGAAGAACCGCAGGTAGATCGAGCGGTCGCTGGACTGCTCGCACATCGCGTGCAGCGCCGGGCCGTCGTCGGGCGCCACCGGCCGCACCCGCACCACGCCGCCGTCGGTCGCCAGCGCCTCGAAGCCGCGGTCGGTCCGCGGGGTCGGCTCGCGCTTCGCGGACGCCTTGCGCTTCCCGGCGGTCTTGCGCTTGCCCGCGGCTGGTGAAGCTGGCGGGCTCAGGTGCCGATGGGCTCGTCCACGGGCTGGAGGAATGAGGTCACCTCCTCCAGCGGGCGCCGCGGGGTCGGCGGGACGGCGATCCCGTAGCCGACGCGCAGCAGCATCTGCGGGTGGCCCACGCCGGTGGTCGGCGAGCGCACCAGGAACCGCAGGTCGGCATGCTCCAACGGCTGGTTCATGAACGACGCGGACACGCCGGCCTTGGTCAGGACGAGCAGGGCCCGCTCGAGGGCCTGTCCGGCGCGCACCCAGTCAGCCGGCCGGTCTGCGAGCGTGGACAGGACGGCGATGGTCGGTGCCTTCTCGAAGGGCGCGCGCTCACGGTCGGCGTGCCGACGACCGAGATCGCGGTAGGGGTGCCGGTGGTCCACCGGAAGCGGGCCGAGGGACTCGACGGGAACGCCCTCCCCGGGAGCCCCGGTGTCGATGAAGGCCGCTCGCTCGCCGAGCGCGCCGGGGATGGTGCGTTCCGCGCTCTCCGCCTCGTGCAGCAGGTCGACGACCCGGGACACCTCCTGCGGGTCGTTGTAGACCCGCAGCACGCCGTGCTCCTGCTCCACCGCGTCGACGGCCCTGGCGATGACCGACGGCGGCACCGGGCGCTCCCAGAACGGGTACCGGTTCGTACGCCGGGTGGCGACCTCGGGGTAGAGCTCGCCCAGCAGCCCCGAGCGGTGGTGCCGGTGGTCGATGTCCACGACCGCGACCAGGGTCGGGTTGTCGGGAGACGGGAGCACGCGCACCCGCGGGTGGAAGCCGAGGTGCTCGGCGCCAACCCGCAGGTTGAACAGGGCCGCGCCGCAGCTGATCAGCAGCCCGCGGCCGAGACCGTCCAGGATGCGCAGCTGCCGGCCCGGGTCGGCGTACAGCTCGATGCGCCGCGCGCCGACCGCGAACCGCCACGGCTGGCTGTTGTGGACCGAGGGCGCCAAGCTGGCGGCCTCGACCAGGACCTGTCGAGCGTGGTCGTCGATCATGGTGCCCGTACGAGTGGACATCGGTGCCTCCTCCGCCGCTCCCAGGGTCGCCGGGCGAGCGGCTCGGGGGCGAGGTCCAAAGGTCCCGAACCAGGCAGGCTTTGGTGCCCGGATGGCCCGGGTTTGGACCGAGGTCGGCGTCGGCCCGCCGGCCAGCGCCGCTTTGGTGCGCAACGGATACCCAGGCGGGCCGATCCCCGCCCGGCCAGGTATCCGATCCGCGGAAACGAGCGCCCCAGCCCCACTTCGTCCGCAACGGATACCCAGGCGGGCCGACTCCCCGCCCGGCCAGGTATCCGATCCCGCGGAAACGAGCCCAGCCCCACTTCGCCGCAACGGATACCCAGCGGCCGACTCCCGCCCGGCCAGGTATCCGATCCCCGGAACCGGCGGCGGCGCAACATCCTCGGCCCGGCTGCTGCGCGGCGATGGCTCACGGCGTCAGCGGTGACCGAGCCCGGGCGACCGCGTCGACGGGGTAGCCGCCGGCGTACCGGCGGGCCAGGACGTTGAGGAACGGCATCGGCACCTCGGCCCGCAGCCGGACGGTCACGGTCACCCCGTCGGTCTCGACCGCAACGACCCGGAAGCCGGGGAACCGGTCGGCCAGCTCGGCGTCCTGCGCGTACTGCCGCACCGCCTGGCCGGTGCCACGCGGGCTCAGCGGCAGGGTCGCGCCGGCGCCCGAGTAGACCGCCGCGAGGTCTGGCTGGTTGGCCGCCGTCAAGGCCGCACCGTCGGCGGCAGCCACCAGCGACCGGCGAACCAGGTAGACCCTCGAGACGTTCACGACCACGGTCACGAGCAGCCCGGCGATCACGGTGTAGACCAGGATGAGCAAGATCAGCTGACCCGCGTCGCCCGACCGGCGCAACGCCCGGACCCGGTCTGCCAGCCGGCTCATCGAGCCGCTGCCCGGTACCGGTCGACGACCTCGAGGTGCCGGCTGGTGACGTGCACCGACGCAGGCGCGCGGTCGGAGAACAACCGCGGGACGAGCGGCAGTGCCACCGAGGTGGTCAGCACGACGTTGACCCGAGAGCCCGGCTGAAGGCAGGGCGTGGACGAGCAGGTGATGTCGAGCTGGTCCGGCGCGCAACGGGAGGTTGCTGTCCGCCATCACCAGGGCAGCCGCTGCCAGCGCCCGGGACCGCGCGTCGTCGACCGTCGCGGAGGTGACGTAGACGCGACCCGCTTCGCGCGCCGCGCTCGACACGGCGTACGACGCGGACTGGACCCGGAAGACGGTGATGAGCAGGTAGACCAGCGGCACCATGAGCAGCACGGCGAGGTAGACGAACTCGACGATGGCGTTGCCGGCCTCGGCCTCGGCCTGCCCGTCGCAGCCGTGTGACGAGGCGGTTCACGGCGCCTCCTCCAGCGCATGCCCGCGAACCCGGATCGCCCGCGGTGGCCCGAGCAGGCCCACGACGGGCAGCGTCGCCTGCACCTGGACGTAGACGGTCTGCATCCCGTCGACGGTCTCGACACCCGCGGTCACGCCGTCGGCGAACGAGTCGGCCAGCGAGTCGCGGATGAGCTGCCGGGTCACCGCAGCCCCCGCTGCGGGGTCCCGGTCCGCGTTCGCGCCGTAGCGGGCACCTTCGGCCGCGGACGCGACGAGCGTGTTCCGCACGTGCAGGGCCAGTCCCAGCTGGACCAGGGCCAGGAACAGGAAGGTGAGCAGGACGCCGACCAGGGTGAACTCGACGACGGCCGAGCCCCGGTCCTCCTGCATCCGCGGCATTGTCAGAGTGCGATCGTCAGGGTGCGTTGCCCACCACGCCGTCCAGGGCGTCGCTGAAGATCTGCTTGAGCTTGTCGTCGGCGACGAGCCACAGGGCGGTCACCAGACCGGCCGTCATGATCGTCACCAGCACCCAGCCGGGGACGTCGCCGCGCTCCCGTCCGCTGTGCACCACCCGGGTGTAGAGGACCAGCGCCGCCCCGGTCAGCGCGGCCACCGTCCGCCGGGCGGCCGTGCGCGCCTGCTGCATCTCTTGCATCGGTCCGTCTCCCTCGTCCCCGGCTCTGCCGGTTGCTGGTCCTGCTCCGGCCGGGCCGGCCGGGCAGGTCGGTGCTGCGGTCGTGCGGCGCCTCAGCTCGCGAAGCTGAAGCCGTAGAAGCCGGGGAACAACGCGAACAAGACGGTCACCGGCAGCACCAGGAAGACGACGGGCACCATCATCGCGATCTCCTTGCGGCCACCGGCCTCGAGCAGTGCCCTCTTACCCGCTTCGCGTACGTCGACCGCCTGTGCCCGCAGGACCTCGGCGAGCGGCGTGCCACGCTCGACGGCGATCGCGACGCCGTCGACGAACCTGGCGAGCGGGGGCAGGCTGGTCCGGGCTGCGATGCCCTGCAGGGCCAGCACCAGCGACGCGCCGGCCCGCGCGTCGGCCAACGCCCGGCCCAGCTCACGGGCCAGCTCGCCCTGGCTGATCCGGCTCACCCGCTCGAGCGCCCCCACCGCGCCCTCGCCGGCCGCGACGGCGAGCGCCAGCAGCTCGGCGATCGTCGGGAACTCCGCCATCATCCGTTCCTCGCGGACGGCGACCTCCCGCGAGAGCCAGCGGTCGCGCAGCAGCACGCCACCGACCGTGGCGAGCAGGCACAGGATCAGCAGCGGCACCGGCCGGAACCCGTTGTTGGCCGTGAGGAACACGCTCGCAGCGAGCCCCGCGAGCAACCCGCCCCCGCCCCAGAGCACCTGCTCGGCGCGGAACTGCTCCAGGGTCATGCCGCGGCCGGCCTGCTCCAGCCGGCGCCGCGCGGAGACGGTGCCACCGAGCACCCGCTCCAGCAGCTGCGCGGTGTCCACGACGAACGGCCCGACGATGCGCTCCAGCGTGGGGAACGGCGTGAGGGTCCGCTCCCGGGACAGCAGCCGCGACGGCCGTACCGAGTCGCGCAGGTACGGCGCGAGCCGGTCGTCCAGCCGCGGCCGGCGGAAGGCGGGTGCCCGGCTGACGGCAAGCGCCAGCCCGGCGCCGGCCAGCAGCCCGACGCCCGCTCCGGCGAGCGAGAGGCTCACCGCAGCACCCGCTCTTCCTCGGGCAACCGGCCGATCCGCACCATCACCCGGTACGCCAGCAGGCACAGTCCAGCGCCGACCGCGAGCACCACCAGCCCGGCCGCGCTGTTGTAGGCATCGACCGCCTCCGGTCGCAGCGACAGCAGCCCGAGCACGATCCACGGAGCGGCCACCGCGAGGCGCGCGGCGTTGAGGGTCCAGCCCTGCCGGGTCTCCAGCTCGGCGCGGGTACGGGCGTCCTCACGCAGGAACGCCGACAGCGTGCGAAGCAGCCGGCCGAGGTCGCTGCCGCCCACCTCCCGGGCCATCCGCAGCGACTCCACGATGCGGTCGCCCACCGGGTCGGCCAGCGACGCCTTGAGCCGGTCGAGACAGGCGTAGAACCGGCCGGTGGCCCGGTAGTCCTCGCCGAACCGTGCGAACGGTCGGCGCAGCTCCTGCGGGCCGCGCACCCCGACCTGGGTGAGCGCCTCCGGCAGCGACAGCCCCGCGCGCACCCCGGACGCCAGGTTGTCGACCACCTCGGGCCACAGGTCGCGCAGCTCGGAGCGCCGCTGTCGCGCCCGGAACCGCACCAGGGCCAGCGGGGCGTAGGTGGCCAGCGCCCCGAACGCGAGCGCGATGGCGGGAGCCTGCGACACGGCGTACATCAGGACCAGGACGACGGCACCGACGCCGACGCAGGACGCCACCAGACCGCTCGGCGTCACGGACTCGATGCCCGCCTGGGCCAGCAGGTCGGCGGCCCGGTCGCGGCGAGTGACCCGAGTGGCCCGGTCGAGCCGCGGCGTCGCCGGCTCGAAGGACCGCCAGACGAGGAACAGCCCGAGGCCGAAGAGCAGCCCTACCAGCGCACCCACGGCGCTAGCCCGCCAGCCCGTACGGCGACAGCAGGCTGCCCAGGTCGTGGCCGGACCGCTCGAACCGCTCGGCGTGCGGCGGCCAGCCGTCGGCGCGCACCAGCCGCCCACCCCGCGTCGTGAACAGGTCGGCGGTCTCGACGACGTCGCCCTCGACCCGGCCTGGCACGCCCAGCACCTCGCGCAGCACCCGGCGGCCGTCGCGCTCGGTGGCCACGTGCAGCACGAGGTCGATGCAGCCGGCGACGGTCGGCACGACGAACGCGTGCCCGACGTTCTCGCCGGCCAGCAGCGGCAGCGTGCACATCTTGGTGACCGCCTCGCGGGCCGAGTTGGCGTGCACGGTGCACATCCCCGGCAGTCCGGAGTTGAGCGCGATCAGCAGGTCGAGGCTCTCCTCCTGTCGCACCTCGCCGACCACGATCCGGGACGGGCGCATCCGCAGCGCCTCCTTGACCAGTCGGCGCAGCTTGATCTCGCCGGTGCCCTCGAGGCTGGGCTGGCGGCACTGCATGCCGACGACGTCGGGCAACGGCACCTTCAGCTCGAAGACCTCCTCGCAGGTGACGACCCGCTCGCCCGACGGGATCGCCGCGGTGAGGCAGTTGAGCAGCGTGGTCTTGCCGGCCTGGGTGCCGCCGGCCACCAGGATGTTGAGGCCGGCCGACACCGCTGCGTCGAGGAACGCCGCACACTGCGCGGTCATCGTCCCGAGGGACACGAGGTCGTCGAGATGGGTCGCGCGCACCACGAACTTGCGGATGTTCACCGACCAGTGCGCCCGGGTGATGTCCGGGATCGCGACGTGCAGCCGGGAGCCGTCCGGCAGCATCGCGTCGACGAACGGGGTGGACAGGTCGACCCGCCGGCCGGAGGACTTCAGCATCTTCTCGACGAGGTCCCGCACCTCGTCGGCTGTGAGGATCGTCGTGGTCAGCTCGTGCACCCCGCGGCGGGCGACGAACACCTTGGTCGGCTCGTTGATCCAGATCTCCTCGACCGTCGGGTCGTCGAGGTACCGCTGCAGCGGGCCGAAGCCGGCCACCGCGTCGAAGACCGTGCGCGCGGTCTGCCGGGCGTCGAGCAGCTGCGGGAGGGTCCCGGAGAGGCTGCGCTCGTCGTACTCCGAGATGACCTCGTCCACCAGCCGGCGGACGGCACCGGGGTCGGCCACCGGGTCGAGGCCGCGGCGCCGGACGAGCTCGCGGACCTCGTCCTCGACGACTGTGCTGGCGTTCACTGTGGCTCCCCCGGCGGGCTGCAGACCGGAGGAGCGTAACCGCCCAAGCCCGGACATACCCAACTCCGGCCGCCGCCCTGTGGACAACTGCGCCACGGGATCCGTCGGTGGCCTGCTCAAGGAGGCTCGCTGGCTGCCGCTCCTGGCCGACGGCCTGACCGGCACTCGGCCCGGCCCGGCGTCAGCCGTCAGCCGACGGCGCGCAGCTCGAGGTACGAGATGCCAGGCTGCGGCAGCGCGAACGAAACCGTAGCGTCCGGTCGGCCGCCACCTCGTTCGTCTGCGGCGGCAGCAGCTGGGCCAGCCCGTCGGCCGCCTGCAGCCGGGCGCCCTGTGGACGAGCCGCCGGTGGGCGAGCACCCTGTGGACGAGCAGCGCGGCGCCGGCGCGGCCCACGCCACGATGGGGCGATGCAGCTGGTGCTCACGGTGGTCGACCCGGTCGGCGCCGCCACGCCGGTCGACCTCGAGGTCACCGCCCCGGCGGGCACCCCGCTGGGTGAGCTGCGGCCCGCGCTGCTGGCCGCGGTGGGCCGCCGGGAGGGCTCCCTCTGCGCCCACGGCACGGTCCTCGTCGGCACGCACCCGGTGGGCCGCCCCCCGCTGGTCGACGGCGCCGTGCTCACGGTCGACCGTCCCGGGCCCCGACACCCCGAGCACCCCGGGCCGCGCGGGCTGCTCGAGCTGCACGTCCTGGCCGGGCCGGACTCCGGCGCCGTCCACCACCTGGCCCCGGGAGAGCACGGTGTCGGGCGGGCGGCGGAGGCCACGGTGCGGCTCGACGACCCCGCCGTCTCGCGGCTGCACGCCGTCCTGCGAGTGGCCAACGGCAGCGCCGCCGGCGCCGGCACCGATGGCGGCTCCGACCCGGCCGGCACGTCGGGCACCACGGTGCACGACCTCGGTTCGACCAACGGCACGACGGTCGACGGCACACCGGTCGACCGGGCCGGCCGACCGCTGCTGCCCGGCCAGGTGCTGCGGGTCGGGGACACCCGGATCACGCTTGCCCGGCCCGAGGTGGTGGCGGTCTCCTGCCGGCCCGACGGTGCGGGGCACCTGGCGGTCAACCGCCCGCCGCGGCATCTCCCGGTCCCCGCGGCGGTGCGGGTCACGGCCCCCGTCGAGCCAGTGCCACGTGAGCGCACCCGGTTCCCGCTGCTCGCGATGCTGCTGCCGCTGGTGGCCGGCGTAGCCCTGGTGGCGGTGACCCGCAGTCCGACCTACCTGGTGTTCGTGCTGCTCTCGCCGCTGATGGCGCTGGGCAGCTTCTGCGCCGACCGGGTCGGCGGCCGGCGGTCTGCCCGCGCACAGCGATCGGCGTACGAGACGGAGGCCGCCCGGTTCGCCGAGGTGATCGACCGTGCGGCCGGCGACGAGCACCGGGCACGGGTCCGGTCCCATCCGGGCCCGGCCGAGCTGCTGCTGACCGCCGCGCCACGCCCACGGCTCTGGGAGCGCCGCCGCGCCGACCCCGACGCCCTCGAGCTGCGCCTCGGGCTCGGCACCGTCCCGGCGACGGTCGAGGTACGCCGTTCGGCTGGCCCGGGTGGTGCCGAGACCGTGGAGCACCCGGACCTGCGCGACACCCCGGTGACCGTCCGGCTGTCCGACGCCGGTGTCCTCGGGCTTGCGGGTGCCCGCGACCGGGTGCTGCCGCTCGCCCGGTCGCTCGTCGCCCAGCTCGCCTGCTGGCACAGCCCGCGTCACCTCGATCTCGTGGTGCTCGTCGCGGAGCCGTCCCGCGACTGGGAGTGGACCCGGTGGCTGCCGCACCGGTCCGGCGCCGGGCGGCCGGGGATCGGGTTGGACGACGGGCAGCTGCGGGCCCGGATCGAGGAGCTCGTCGCGCTGCTCGACAGGCGGTCCGCGGGCAGCTGGCCGGCTTCCGGCCCGGCCCCGCCCGGCGCGACCACCGTGGTGGTGCTCGACGGCGCCGGGGTGCTGCGCCGGCAGCCCGACGTGGCCCGGCTGCTCGCCGACGGGCCCGGCGTCCGGCCTGCACTTCGTGTGCCTCGAGGACCAGCTGGTGTCGCTCCCGGTGGAGTGCCGGGCGACCGTCGAGGTGACCGGAGCGGTCGGCACCCGGCTGCGGGTGGTCGCGCCGGACGGCACGACCTACGACGACGTCGTGGCCGACGGCGTCAGCGACCGGTGGGCCCACCGGTTCGCCCGCACGCTGGCTCCGCTGCGCGACGCCACCCCGGACGCCGAGGGGTCGGCCCTGCCCAGCGCCGTGCGGCTGCTCGACCTGCTGCCCTTCGACGCCACCGACGCCGCCGCACTCGAGACCGCGTGGCGGGTGACCCCGAGCGGGACGAGGGTCGCGCTCGGTGTCTCGGCAGACGGTGAACCGTTCACGATCGACCTCGCCGCCGACGGGCCGCACGCGCTGGTCGCGGGCACGACCGGCTCCGGCAAGTCCGAGCTGTTGCAGACGCTGGTCGCGGGACTCGCCGTGGCCAACCGGCCCGACGAGCTGTCGTTCGTGCTGATCGACTACAAGGGCGGCGCCGCCTTCAAGGACTGTGCTCGGCTCCCGCACACTGTCGGCACCGTCACCGACCTCGACGCTCACCTCACCGAGCGGGCGCTGCGCTCGCTGAGCGCCGAGCTGCGCCGCCGCGAGACCCTGCTCCGGGCCGCCGGCTGCACCGACCACGACCAGTACGTCGCCCAGGCACCCGGGCCGCCGGCGGCGATCCCCCGGCTGGTCCTGGTGGTCGACGAGTTCGCCGCGCTGGCCGACGAGCTGCCGGAGTTCGTCGGCGGGCTGGTCGGCATCGCTCAGCGCGGCCGTTCCCTCGGCGTGCACCTCGTGCTGGCGACCCAACGGCCCGGCGGCGTGGTCAGCGCCGACATCCGCGCCAACACCGGCCTGCGCATCGCCCTGCGCGTCACCGACCCTGCCGAGTCCATCGACGTGGTCGACGTGCGCGACGCCGCCGACATCGACCGGACGTTCCCTGGTCGGGCGGTCGTGCGGGTCTCTGCCGGCGCCGCGCAGCTGATGCAGTCCGCCCGCGTGGGCGGTCACCCCGAGTCCGCCCGGCCGGTGACGGTCCGCCCCCTGCCGTGGGAGCGGGTCGGCGACCAGCCGTTGCGCTCGAGCCAGGCCGGGCCGACCGGGCCCACCGACCTGGCCCGCATCGTCGACGCAGCGCGATCCGCAGCCGGTCGGCTCGCCGCGGTCCCGGCTGCCAGCCCGTGGCTGCCACCGCTGCCGACGCGGGTCACGGTGGCCGACCTGGGCAGCTATCCGGTGGCCGAGGGCGCGGTGCCGTTCGGGCTGATCGACCTGCCCGCCGAGCAGCGCCGCGCGCCTCTCACGTTCGACCTCGAGGGTGGTGACCACCTGCTCGTCGTGGGCAGCGCCCGCAGCGGGCGCTCGACGGTGCTGCGCACGCTGGCGGCAACCCTCGCCGAGCAGGCACCCGCCGACCGGCCTGCACCTGTTCGGCCTCGACGGCGGTGGCGGCGCCCTTGCGGTGCTCACCGGTCTGCCGCACTGCGGCGCGGTCGTGGGACGCGACGAGCCGGCGCGCGGCGACCGGCTGCTCGGCCGGCTGGCCGGTGAGCTCGAGCGCCGACAGCGCCTCCTGGCAGCGGCCGGCCTCGGCTCGCACGAGGAGCAGCGCCGCAGCGCAGCCGCCCGCCGACCGGCTGCCCTGGCTGGTGCTGCTCGCCGACGGGTGGGAGGGCCTGTCCGCGGCCTTCGAGCCGGTCGACCACGGCCGGCCCCTCGACACGCTGCTGCGGCTGGTGCGTGAAGGCGCGGGCGCGGGTCTGCGGGTGGTGCTCACCGGAGACCGCGGCGTGCTCACCGGACGGGTCGGGTCCGCGTTCCGCGACCGGCTGGTGCTGCCCCTCGCGGACCCCGCCGACTACGGGCTCGCCGGGTTCTCACCCCGCCAGGTGCCGGCCGACCTGCCTGCGGGTCGGGCCCTCGTCGGTCCCGACGCCCACGAGGCCCAGCTCGCCGTGCTCGACATCGAGACGACCGGCATCGGTCAGGTGCGCGCGATCGAGGCCGTCGCGGCCGCCGCCCGGCGGAGGGCGTCCACCGGGCCGGCACCCGCCGGCCCGCTGCCGATGCGCGTCGAACCGCTGCCGTCGTGCGTCGAGGTGGCCGACATCGAGGCCGACGCAAAGGCCGCCTCGCCCGGCCCCGGCTGGGCCCTGGTCGGTGTCGGCGGCGACGACTTGCGGCCGACCGGGGTCGACCTCGCCCTGGACGGTCCCGCCTTCGTGGTGGCCGGCCCCGCGGGCAGCGGCCGGACCACCACCCTCGCCACGATGGGCCGGTGGCTGACCGGCCAGGGCCGTCGGGTGGTCGTCCTGGCGCACCGCCGGTCGCCGTTGCGCTCGTTGGCGGGCGAGGCGGGCGTGCTGGCAGTGCTCGGCCCGGCCGACGTCCGCGGGCTCGAGCACCAGCTGGTCACCCACCCCGACCTCGTCGTCCTCGCCGACGACGCCGAGACGCTGCAGGACACCCCGGTCGAGGGGCCGCTGCTGCGCCTGTTGCGCGCCGACGCCGAGGGCGGCGCGGCGCTGGTGCTCGCCGGGTCGTCGGCCGAGCTGGCCAGCAGCTTCCGCGGCCTCACCGTCGAGGCGCGCCGGGGCCGGACCGGGCTGCTGCTCGGCTTCCCGCGGCCACTGGACGGCGACCTGTTCGGCGTCCCGGTGCCGCGTGGCGACGCCGCACCGCCGGGTCGGGGCGCGCTGCTGGTCCGCGGCCTGGTGACCCCGGTCCAGGTCGCTCGCACCCCGCTCTGACCTCCGGCTCCGCCGCCACGGTGCGCCGACCTCGGCCGACGGCGCTGCACCGAACGAGCCGACGGCGCTGCTCCGACCTCCGCCGACGGTTCGAACTGAACGTCACATGACGCTTGGATGACGGCTCGTTCAGGTTCGGCCACCCCTACCCGCTGCGCCCCCACCGTGCACACAGGGATCGCACAGCCGAGAGGGGAACGACAGACATGAGTACGCAATGGAGGGTGCTGCTGGCCGGGGCCGCCGCGCTGCTGGTCGCAGCCTGTGGACCGTCGACGGCGACCGGGCTGCAGCACCAGCATCAGCACGGCGCCGCACTGGCCCAGCCGGCTGCAGCGAGCACCGGCGTCCAGCGGACGTACTACATCGCAGCCGACGAGGTGCTCTGGGACTACGCACCCGACGCCACCAACGACATCACCGGCAAGCCGTTCACCGACGACGAGAAGGTGTTCACCCAGCAGGGACCCAACCGGGTCGGGCACCAGTACTGGAAGTCGCTCTACCGCGGCTACACCGACGCCACCTTCACCCATCGCATCCCGACCCCCACGTCGTGCGCTGTCACCACCCGGGTGTGCGACGACTCGCTGGGCATGCTCGGTCCGGTGATCCGGGCCACGGTGGGCGACACCATCCGGGTGGTGTTCCGCAACAACACCGACTACCCGGCGTCGATCCACCCGCACGGCGTCTTCTACCAGAAGAACGCCGAGGGAGCGCCGTACGCGGACGGCACCTCGGCGAGCTCCAAGGACGACGACGCGGTGCCGCCCGGTGCGACGTACACCTACAACTGGCAGGTGCCGGGCCGCGCCGGCCCCGGGCCGATGGACGGCTCGTCGGTGCTCTGGATGTACCACTCGCACACCGACGAGGTTGCCGACACCAACGCCGGCCTGATCGGTCCGATGGTCATCACCGCCAAGGGTCAGGCCGACCCCGCGACCGCCATGCCGCTCGACGTGGACCGGGAGATCTTCTCCTACTTCACCGTCGAGAACGAGAACAACAGCCCCTACCTCGACCGCAACCTGCAGGAGCTGGCCGGAGCGCCGCACAGCGTGTCGTCGTCGGACGAGGACGCCTTCGAGGAGAGCAACCTCATGCACTCCGTCAACGGCTTCGTCTACGGCAACGGCCCGGTGCCGACCGTCCGGGTCGGGCAGCGGGTGCGCTGGTACACCTTCACGCTCGGCACCGAGGTCGACCTGCACACCCCGCACTGGCACGGCAACACGGTCGTCACCAACGGCATGCGCAGCGACATGATCCAGCTGCTGCCCGGAATGATGATGACCAGCGACATGGTGCCCGACGACCCCGGCACCTGGCTGTTCCACTGCCACGTCAACGACCACATCCTCGCCGGGATGCAGGCTCGCTACCGCGTGATCAGCTGACACCCGAAGGAGGGGGTGAGCGGGCCCGGCGCACCACGCGCCGGGCCCGCTCGCTGCGCACAGGCATTCCCCAAGGTGCCCCCGCCACAGTGCCCCCAGGGAGGGGAACCCGTGGCACACCTGCTTGTCGTCGACGACGAGCCGCGCATCGCGCGGTTCGTCGGTCGTGCGCTGGAGTCCCACGGGCACACCGTCGAGACCGCACGCACCGGCGAGGACGCGCTGCAGCTGGCCGCCGACCACGACTTCGGCCTCGTGATCCTCGACCTGCTGCTCCCCGGCATCGACGGCCAGGAGGTGCTGCAGGAGCTGCTCATGAGGGACAGCAGCACCCGGGTCCTCGTCCTGTCCGCCGTGGGCGACGTCGAGTCCCGCGTGCAGTGCCTGCGCGCGGGTGCCGTCGACTACCTGCCCAAGCCCTTCGCGGTCGCCGAGCTGCTGGCCCGGGTCGACTCCCGGCTCGCCGAGACGCCAGCACCGTCGGCGTCCCGGTGGCTGCACGTCGGCGCGGTCCGGCTCGACCTGCAGCGGCGCGTCCTGCACGACGGCAACCGCAGCACGACGCTGTCGCAGCGCGAGTTCGTGCTGCTGGGCCATCTGATGCGCCGGGCCGGTGAGGTCTGCACCCGGGACGAGCTGCTGTCCGACGTGTGGGGCTTCTGCTTCGACCCCGGCAGCAACGTCCTCGAGGTGTACGTCGGCCGGCTCCGCAGCAAGATCGACCGCTGGCACATCGAGACGGTGCGCAATGTGGGCTACTGCTTCAGCGCGTGAGCGGCTCCTGCTGCCGGCCTGGGGCGTCTTCGCCAGCGTCAACGCCGCGCTCATGTACGTCGCGCTGGGCGCCGAGACGATCCCGTTCCACTTCGTCTGGGTGAGCACCGCGCTGGCCTACGGGCTGCGTCCGTGGTCGCTGCGGATGATGTGGCTGACCTGCCTGGCGGTGACGCTGGTCACGGGGATCCCGCTGTTCCTGCACGCACGGGCCGGCGAGATCGGCTGGCAGGAGACCAGCGAGATCCCGCTGATGGCGCTGCTGTTCCTCGTGATGGTCTGGCACGTACGCCGGCGGATGGCGGCCACCGCGGAGGCCCGCCGGCTCGCCGAGGCGGAACGGTGCGCCCGGCAGCGCCAGCGCCGGTTCGTCCGGTTCGCCTCCCACGAGCTGCGGACGCCGATCACCATCGCCCGTGGCTTCACCGAGCTGCTGAGCCGTCAGCAGACCGATCCCCAGTCCGCCGAGGACGTGGCGGTGATCCTCGACGAGCTCGCCAAGCTCGAGCAGATCGCCGCCCGGCTGCTCGCGCTGGCCCAGTCGGACGAGGTGTCGATCCAGGCCGAGGAGGTCGACCTCGCCGCCCTGCTGCAGCGCACCGCCCGCCGGTGGCGCGCCGGCGAGCCGAGGCGCCGCTGGAGCGTCGAGTGCCCCACCCTGACCGTCCTGGCCGACGCGGCGCGCCTCGAGGTCGCCGTCGACAGCGCGGTGGAGAACGCGGTCCGGCACACCGGGGAGGACGGCCGCATCGTGCTGAGGGGACGCCCCGAGGGCAGCGAGGTGGCCGTCGAGATCGTCGACGACGGGGTCGGGATCGCCGCCGCGCACCTGCCGCTGGTCTTCGAGCAGTTCCACAGCGCCGGCCCCCACGCCGGGTCGGGTCTGGGCCTGGCGATCGTGCGGGCGGTGGCCGAGGCGCACCAGGGCCGGGTGTCGGCCGCCAACGGGCCGGACGGCGGCGCCGTGATCAGCATGGTCCTGCCGCGTTCGGGGCTCGTCGCCTGACCGTTCGCACTCCGACTCCCGCAGCATCCGGTTGGATGCCGCCCATGACCCCCTCCGCGACCGTCCGGCCGGCCACCCCCGCCGACGTCCCCGAGCTGGTGGCCATGATCCACGAGCTGGCCGAGTACGAGCGGGCCCGGCACGAGGTCGAGGCCACCGACGAGCATCTGCACCGCACGCTGTTCGCCGAGCGCCCGGCGGTCTTCGCTCATGTCGCCGAGGTCGACGGCGCGGTCGCCGGCATGGCGATCTGGTTCCTCAGCTACTCGACCTGGCTCGGCGCCCACAATCTCTACCTCGAGGACCTCTTCGTCCGGCCGGAGCACCGGGGGACGGGGACCGGCCGGCTGCTGCTGCAGACGCTGGCCGCGGTCTGCCGGGAGCGCGGCTACCAGCGCCTCGAGTGGTGGGTGCTCGACTGGAACCCGGCCCGTGGCTTCTACGCGGCGATCGGCGCCGAGGCGCTGACCGAGTGGATTCCGTACCGGGTCTCGGGGCAGGCCCTGGACGACCTCGCCGTGGGACGCTGAGCCCCAGCGTCGAGCGTCTGCTTTCATGGACCCGCCAGCGGCCGCGCGGCCCGGCGCAACCGACGGAGGACACGAGGGTGAGCGAACGACTCGTCGCGGGACAGGCCGGCGGGCCGACCAACGGCACGGACGGCGTGATCGAGGACGCCGTCGAGATCCGGCTGCCGGCCGAGTCGGCGTACCTGTCCGTGCTCCGCACGGCCACGGCCGGCCTCGCGGCCCGACTCGACTTCACCCTCGACGAGATCGAGGACCTGCGGATCGCCGTCGACGAGGCCTGCGCGATGCTGCTCCCGCACGCCGTCGAGACCGCCCAGCTGACCTGCCGGTTCGAGCTGACTCCCGAGACCCTCGAGGTCACCGTCAGCCTTCCCACCACCCGCGGCCAGCTGCCCGAGCGGGACACCTTCTCCTGGACCGTGCTCAGCGCGCTCGCCGGGGAGGTCGACACCGGCCAGGACGACGAGCGCAACGTCTGGATCCGGCTGCGCAAGCGACGTGGTGCGGCAGGGGCGGCATGAGCCCGGCGTCCGACCAGAGCACGCCCACCGAGAACGACGAGATCGTCCACGAGGCTCGCCACGCCGCGGCCACCGACCCCGCTGCGGCCACCGACCCCGTCGCGGCCACCGACCCCGTCGCGGCCCGACCCCGCGGCCAGGCCGACGCCGGGCCCGACACCACCCCCGACGCCCCCGACGCCGCCCCGCCGCGCAGCTCGCGGCTGGCCGTCGACCGGGAGCGGACCCGGGCCCTGTTCCTCGACCTGCAGAGCGCCCCCGAAGGTGACCCGCGGCGCCAGCGGGCCCGAGACGCGCTCGTCGAGCAGCACCTGCCGCTCGTCGAGCACCTGGCCCGCCGCTTCCGCAACCGGGGCGAGCCCTACGACGACCTCGTGCAGGTGGCGACGATCGGGCTGATCAAGTCGGTGGACCGGTTCGACCTGGACCGCGGCGTGGAGTTCTCGACGTACGCCACTCCCACGATCGTCGGAGAGATCAAGCGGCACTTCCGGGACAAGGGCTGGGCGGTGCGCGTCCCGCGGCGGCTGCAGGAGCTGCGGCTCTCGCTCGCCTCGGCCACCAGCGAGCTGTCCCAGAAGCAGGGCCGGGCGCCGACCGTCTCCGAGCTGGCCGCTCATCTGAAGATCACCGACGAGGAGGTGCTGGAGGGCCTGGAGTCCGCGAACGCCTACAGCACCCTGTCGCTGGACGCCGGCGACTCCGGCAGCGGCGACGAGCCGATGCCCGTCTCGGAGACCCTCGGCGTCGAGGACGAGGGCCTCGAGGGCGTGGAGTACCGCGAGTCGCTCAAGCCGATGCTCGAGCAGCTGCCGCCGCGGGAGAAGAAGATCCTCATGCTGCGGTTCTTCAAGAACATGACGCAGTCCGAGATCGCGGCCGAGATCGGGATCTCGCAGATGCACGTGTCCCGGCTGCTGGCCCGCACCCTGGCCCAGCTGCGCGAGGGCCTGCTCGTCGACGAGTAGCCGCCGAGCCGGGCCTCAGTCCTCCTCGAGCGCCTCGGCGGTCGACGGCGCGAAGAGCAGCCCCAGCACGGCCAGCGCCCACACCAGCAGCGGGGCGCCGGCGTACCAGCGGCCGCCCTGCAGCAGGCCGACGGCCACCGGCAGCAGGATGAGGTTGGTCACCAGGGCGGGGGCGCGGGCCCACCGGCGCCGGTGCAGCAGCCCGCGGGCGACGAGGGCGAGGCCGACGGCGGCGAGCGCGGCAAGCGCGACGGTGACCAGCGCGCGGACCACGTCGTCCGGGGTAGCGGTGATCATCTCCACCAGGTAGAACCCGGCGACCACGGCCAGGCCGGCCCCCTGCAGGCCGACCAGCGCGGCGCACCAGCGCAGGCTCGAACCGGGGGCGGGCACGGGTCGGGACCCTATCGACGCCGGTAGGCTGCCCGGCCATGAGGGCGTTGCTGGTGGTCAACCCGGCCGCGACGACCACCTCGAACCGCACCCGCGAGGTGCTCGCGAGCGCGCTGGAGGCCGACCTCAAGCTGGAGGTCGCGCACACCCGGGCCCGCGGCCATGCTGCCGAGCTGGCCCGCGAGGCACGCGCCGACGAGCTGGACGTCGTGGTGGTGCTCGGCGGCGACGGCACGGTGAACGAGGTCGTCAACGGTCTGCTCGCCGAGGGTCCGGCCGACGGCGTACCGGACCTGGCCGTCGTCCCCGGCGGTGGCACCAACGTGTTCAGCCGGGCGCTGGGGATCCCGGCGGACCCTGTCGAGGCCACCGGAGCCCTGCTGGACGCGCTGCGCGACCACCGCCGGCGCAGCATCGGCCTGGGGCTGGCCGGCAACCGGTGGTTCACCTTCAACGCCGGGATGGGCTGGGACGCCGAGGTCGTCGCACGCGTCGATCACCGGCGGCGCGCTGCCGAGCGGCATGCGACGCCGACGGACTACGTGCAGGCCGCCTTCCGGGAGTTCTTCCACACCGACCGCCGGCGGCCGGCCCTGTCCTTGGAGCTGCCGGGCCAGCAGCCGGTGCCAGGGCTGCACCTCACCATCGTGGCGAACACCGCACCGTGGACCTACTGGGGCGACCGGCCGCTGCAGACGTCGCCGGAGGCGTCCTTCGACACCGGGCTCGACCTGTACGCCCTGACGCGGCTGCGGGTCGCCGGCACGCTGGGCGAGGCCGGTCGGCTGCTGCGGGGCCGGCCCACTCCGCGCCGGCGCGGGCCGCGCACCCTGGTCCACCGGGAGCACGACCTCCCCGAGCTGACCCTGCGGGCCACCCGCCCGGTGGCCGTCCAGGTCGACGGCGAGCCGCTCGGTGAGCGTGCCGCCCTGACCTTCCGCTCCGTCCCGGCTGCGCTGCGCGTGGTGGTCTGACGCCGGTCCGACGCCGGGAGAGGCCGCCCGGCGTGCCCGTCTTCCGATGGTTTGCGGCGGTCTCGCGGCCGGCGGGCCGGGGCGAGCCACGTCACACCGCTGTGATGCAGGCGACACGGCCGGGTCCGAAAAAGGTGCGGGAGAGCCTTGTCTCGCTCCATTTCGTTTGCCAGGGTTGAGATCACGAGTTCGCCGGCCACCCAAACGGGGTAAGCGACGCCGGACCATCCCACGGGCGGAGACTGGACCGAAAAGGTCCTTGCGCTCGTGGGTTTGCTCGTGAAGAGTTTCACAAGCATCGGTCTCCCCCATCCGACGCCGACCGCAACGAGGAGTCACCTTCATGGACTGGCGCCACCGGGCCGCCTGCCGGGACGAAGACCCTGAGCTCTTCTTCCCCATCGGCAACACCGGGCCCGCTCTGCTTCAGATCGAGGAGGCGCGCGCCGTGTGCCGCCGCTGCGAGGTCGTCGAGACCTGCCTGCAATGGGCCCTCGAGTCCGGCCAGGACGCCGGCGTGTGGGGCGGCCTGAGCGAGGACGAGCGTCGCGCGCTCAAGCGTCGTACCGCCCGGAACCGGGCCCGCACCGCGTAGTCCACCCCAGAACCACCCCTGACGGGGCTCCGCCGGAACACCGGTGGGGCCCCGTCCGGCTGTCCGGCCGCGAACGCCGGCGCGGCCCGCCCGTCAGAGCCCGGGGGCCGCGGGCGGGTCCACCGGCAGGTCCAGCTCCACCACGGTCCCGGGGTCGGCTGCGGACAGCGTCAAGGTCCCGCCCAGCTCCCCCTCGACCAGCGTGCGCACGATCTGCAGCCCCAGCCCGGACCCGGTCACCGGGTCGAAGCCCGCCGGGAGGCCGGCCCCGTCGTCGGTCACCCGGACGACCAGCCGCCGCCCGCCGTCCCCCTCGCGCGGGTCGCGGACCTGCCCAGCACCTCGACCAGCACCTCGCCGCCGCGTGCTCCCAGCCCGTGCTCGACGGCGTTCTGCACCAGCTCGACGAGCACGAGGGCCAGCGGCGTGGCGGTCTCCGGCGCCAGCAGCCCGAAGGTCCCGTCCCGCCGGACCCGGACGGTGCCCGCCGCGCTGCCCATGTCGCCGGTCAGCGCCATCGACCCGGTCGGCGACCTCGTCGAAGTCCACCGCGTCCGACCGAGCCTGGGACAGCGTCTCGTGCACGACCGCGATCGAGTCGATCCGGCGCTCCGCCTCGCCGAGGGCCTCCCGGGCCGCGGACTCGCCCGCCGGCAGCCGGCGGGCCTGCAGCCGGAGCAGGGCCGCGACCGTCTGCAGGTTGTTCTTCACCCGGTGGTGGATCTCCCGGATGGTGGCTTCCTTGCCGACCAGCTCACGCTCCCAGCGCCGCAGCTCGGTCACGTCCCGGCAGAGCACCAGCGCGGCCGTCCGCTCGCCGTCGGGGGTGAGCGGGATGACCCGCAGCCGCACGGTGGTCCCCCCGGCCTCGACCTCGGCCACCCGGGCCATCGAGCCGCCGACGACCGTCGCCAGTGCCTCGTCGACCGGGTCGGTACGCCGGGCCAGGCCGGCGGTGACCGTGCCCAGCTGGGTCCCGACCAGGTCGGCGGTCAGCCCCAGCCGCCGGTACGCCGAGACCGCATTGGGGCTGGCGAACGCCACGACCCCGCCCTCGTCCAGCCTGATCAGCCCGTCACCGACGCGGGGGGTCAGGGCCACCTGTGGCGCGCCGTCGGTCACCGGGAAGCGGCCCTGGGAGACCATCACGGCGAGGTCGTCGGCGGTGCGCAGGTAGGTGAGCTCCAGCCGGCTCGGCGTCCGAGCGGCCGCGAGGTTGGTGTCCCGGCTGATGACGGCCAGCACCCGGCCCTCCCGCAGCACCGGGATCGTCTCCTCGCGCACCGGCACGTCGCCCGGCCAGTCGGGGTCGCGCTCCCGGCAGATCCGCTGCTCGTCGTACGCCGTGTCCAGCTGCGGCCGCCGGCCGCGCGGAGCCTCCGCGCCGACGAGGTCGTCGTGGTGCGCCGTGGGCCCGGTCGACGGCCGGACGTGTGCCGCAGCAACGAAGCCACCGCGGTCGCTCACCGGCAGCCACAGCACGAGGTCGGCGAACGAGAGGTCGGCGAGCAGCTGCCAGTCGGCCAGCAGCCGGTGCAGCCACTCGACGTCCTCGCCGGTCAGCGCGGTGCGTGGCGCGAGGTCGGTGAGCGAGGGCACGGCGTCGAGCCTAGGGTGCCGCCCCGGTCGAGCCGCTCAGAACCGGAGCCGCCGGAACACCGGTCGCGGCAGGGCGCGGACCCCGCTCATCACGGCCCGGAGCGAACGCGGCACCCAGACGGTCTCCTGCCCGGCGCTGACGGCCTGGGCGACGGCCCGGGCCACGGCGTCCGGGGTGGTGGCGAACGGCGGAGCCGGCCGGCCCGCGGTCATCCGGGTCCGCACGAAGCCGGGTCGCACGACGACGACGTGCACTCCGGTGCGGTGCAGCGAGTCACCCAACCCCTGGGCGAAGGTGTCGACGCCGGCCTTGGTCGACCCGTAGACGAAGGTGGACCGACGCCCGCGCTGCGCGGCCACCGAGGACAGGAAGACCAACGTGCCGTGGCCCTGGCCGCGCATGGCCTTGGCCACCCGGAGGCCGAGGGACACCGTCGCGGTGTAGTTCACGTCGGCGAGCCGCGCCGCTGCGTCGGCGTCCTCGGTCAGCGCGTCCTGGTCCCCGAGCTCCCCGAAGGCGAAGAGGACCACGTCGACGTCGCCCTGCCCGAAGACGTCGGCGACCAGCCGGTCGTGCCCTGCACGGTCGGTGGCCTCGAACAGCGTGGTGCGGACCTGGGTCGCGCCGGCCACCTTGAGCTGGTCGGCGGCCCGCTCGAGCCGCACCTGGTCGCGGCCCGCGAGCACGCACTCGGCGGCAGCGGCTGCGGGCCAGCTCGGCTGCCACCGCACGGCCGATGTCCGAGGTGCCGCCGAGCACGGCCAGCGACTGAGGCTGCCCCAGACCGTCTCTCACAGTCCCAGCCTCCGCGCCTGGTCGGACACGAGGACCCGCCCCGGGTCGACCCGCTCCCGCACCGCACGCCACTGGTCCAGCCGCGGGTAGAACGTCGGCAGGAGCTCGGGCCGCATCCGCGCGTCCTTGGCCAGGTAGACGCTGCCACCCACGGCCGCCACCAGGTCATCCAGGTCGTCGAGCAGCTCGGCGATGCCGTGCTCGGCGCCGGGCGCGTCGAAGGCGAGGGTCCAGCCTGGCCGTGGGAACGACAGCGGTGCCGGGTCGGCGGCGCCGAGCCTCTTCAGGACGGCCAGGAACGCCGGCACCCGGGACCCGCGGATGCGATCGAGCAACCGACGCAGTGCCGACTCGTCCGGGACGACGCACTGGTGCTGGAGCAGGCCGCGCGCGCCGTACAGCAGGTTCCAGTCGCGCACGCCGTCGAGCGGGTGCAGGTACCGCCCGATCGGCTGCAGGTCCTGGGTCGGACGCGACGGCGCGCGCCGGAACCACGCCTCGTTGAACGCCGCGATGCTCAGCGGGTTGAGCAGCCCGGTCGGGCACCAGCCGGGCACCCGCAGCCGCGCCGGCCGGCCGAGCTCGTCGGCCCGTCGCCGGACCCGTCGGGGCAGGTCCTCGACCGCGGCGTGCTCGGCCGAGGTCACCACCCCTCGGCCGGCGCGCGGGCCGGTGGTCATGAGGTCGATCCAGGCGACCGAGTAGCTGTGCCGGTCGGCGACCTGCAGTGCGGCGAGCAGGCCGTCCAGGTCGCCGCACCGCTCGGTCGTGACCGCCATCCAGGCCGACGGGACCGGCAGCAGTCTCAGCGTCGCCTCGAGGACGACGCCGGTGAGCCCCATGCCGCCGACGGTCGCCCAGAAGAGGTCCGGGTCGCGCCCGGGCGACACCTCCCGCACCGTCGCATCGGCCAGGGCCAGTCGGATGCTGCGCAGGTGGCAGCCGAAGCTGCCGGCCAGGTGGTGGTTCTTGCCGTGGACGTCGGTCGCGATCGCGCCGCCGACCGTCACCGACCTGGTGCCCGGCGTCACCGGCAGGAACCAGCCGGTCGGCAGCAGCACCCGGGCCAGCAGGTCGATGCTGGCGCCCGCCTCGACCCGGACCTCGCCGACGTCGGGATCGACAGCCAGCACCCGACCGAGGCCCGTCATGTCGAGGACGGTCCCGCCGGCGTTGAGGGCGGGGTCCCCGTAGGAACGGCCCAACCCGCGCGCGATCGTGCCGCGCGCCGAGCGGCTCCGGAGCAGCCCGAGCACCTCACCCGCGCTCCGGGGCCGGGTGACGTCGGCCGTGGTCGCAGTCGTCCGGCCCCAGCCGGTGACCAGCCGGTGCTCAGGGGCGCGGGTGTCAGACGGCATGAGCGGCAACCGCGAAGACGACCAGCCAGACGACCGCGAGGACCTGGAGCCCGTGGTCCCGCAGCACGATGTCCTCGGGGCTGCCGCCGCCGCCCCGGTCGACCTCCGTCGCGTACCGGAGGACCGCCAGCACGAAGGGCGCCATCGACACCTCGGCCCAGAAGCCGGAGTGCCCGCGCACTGCGCCCACGTCGAACGACCACAGGACGTAGCCCACGACGACCGCGGTCGCCGACAGCCCCCAGACGAACCGGAGGTAGCTCGCCGAGTAGGGCACGACGGCCCACGAACCGCCGCTGCTCCCGTCCGTCTGCAGGACGTCGGCGTACCGCTTGCCCGCCACCACGAAGAGGGCGCCGAACGACGCGACCACGAGGAACCACTGCGAGAGCGGCACCGGCGCCGCGACGCCCCCGGCGACGGCCCGCAGGACGAACGCACCCGTCACCAGACCCAGGTCGAACACCGGCTGCCGCTTGAGGCCGAGGGAGTAGCCGGCCGTCAGCGCCAGGTAGAGCAGCACGACGAAGGCCACCGAGGGCGCGACCTGCCGGCCGACCGCGATCGCGGCGGCGGCGAGCGCTGCAGCGCCGGACAACGCCACTCCCGGCGGCAGGGCTCCGGAGGCGACCGGGCGGAGGCGCTTCGTCGGGTGCCGCCGGTCCCTCTCGACGTCCAGCACGTCGTTCAACAGGTAGCCGGCGCTCGACGCGAGGCAGAAGCCGGCGGCGGTCACCGTGACGTGCAGCAGGTCGGAGCGCGCGAGCAGCGTTCCCGCCGACAGTGGGGCGGCGAGCACCAGGAGGTTCTTCAGCCACTGTCGCGGCCGCAGCGCCCGGGCCAGCGCCCAGACCTCTGCGGCGACCGCCGGGGAGGGCGTGGCCGGCGGCAGCACCGTCTCGTACCGCTTCATCGCCGTGGTCATCGCCCGTAGACCGCGAAGAAGTCACGGCTGCTCGGGCTGAAGTAGCGCCGGGCCGGCCGCCAGAAGGCCGAGAGCTTGTGCGGGACGGCGCCGTGGCCCGACCCGTGGGAGTACCACATGTAGGAGATCCAGGCCTGGTTGATGTCCAGCTCCATGGCCTGCACGGCGCCGGCCCGGTGCAGCAGCACGGCCAGGCTCTGCACCGACAGGGCGTCACCTGCCACGTAGACGAGGTCACCGGCCGAGGTCACGCCGATCCCCGAGCGCCAGACGTAGTAGGCACCCGCCACCGTGCCGCCCCAGGTCGACTGCACGTGGTGGGCGAGGTCGGGCACCACCCGGCCACCGTCGACCAGCAGCTGCAGGTTCTGCCGCACCGAGACGACGTCCGGCGCCAGGTGCAGCGGGTAGCCCCAGGAACCGACCGTCGCGTGCCCGTCGCGGTAGACCACCAGCGACGCCGCGCCGCGCACCAGGGAGCCGGCCACGTGGCCGTCGGCGTAGTAGCCGCCACGGGCGTCCCGCAGCCGGAACCCGCTGTTGAACGTCGCCAGCAGCCCTGGTCGGGCCGAGGGCGGCACCCGGTCGGGCTGCGACCACGAGCTCAGGCTGCCGGGGTCCTGGGACCCCGGGTGCAGCACGAGCCGCACCAGCCGCCCGCTCATCCACGCCACGCCGGCCAGGTAGGAGGTGTGGTTCTGGTCCGGACGCAGGTAGGCCACCTGGACGGCCGGCTGGCCGTGCACCGTCTCGACGGTCCGGAACACTCCCTCGCCGGGCAGCGCCGGGCGTCGCATCGTGGAGAGCGGTGGGTGCACCGTGACCCGCGGGTCTGCCGCCGCTGCCGCACCCTGGCGCTCCAGGAGTCGGGTGAGGCGGGTGTCCGGCGCCCCGCCGACCTTCGGCGGGTGCAACCGGTACTGCAGGGTCTCGCCGGCCGTCACCAACGGCCCGAGACCGTGGTTCCGGGCCCACTCCGCGATGCGGGCGGACCGGCTGTCGGTGCTCGGGCCGGCGAGCGCGTTGCCCAGCGACCAGGACGTGACACCGACGACCAGGACCAGGGCGACGGCGGCGACCCTCAGCACGCGGCGGGTGGTCGGGGCCGGGACCATGGTGCGCCTCCTGCGAGGCCGAAGGGGGGCCTGCGGACACCGACGCTACGAAGCGGTTCTGGGAGGATCCTTGGACGGCCGGCGGATGGCGAGGTCGTAGAGTCCTGGCGCGTGACGTCGACCGCCACTGCACGGACCCGGGGCCTCGTCGCCCGCGACCTTCGCACGCTCTGGCACCCGTTCACCCAGCACGCGGGCTGGCCCACCGACGAGCCGCTGGTCGTCGACCGGGCCGACGGCATGCACTTCTGGGACACCGACGGCAACCGCTACCTCGACGGCGTCTCGTCGCTGTGGGTCATCGGTGCACGGCCACCGCGTGCCGGAGATCGACGCAGCCGTGCGGGCGCAGCTGGACCGGCTCGACCACACGACGTTCCTGGGGCTCAGCCACGAGCCCGGCATCGAGCTGGCCGAGCGGCTGCTCGGCACCGCCCCCACCGGCCTGACGCGGGTGTTCTACGCCGGCGACGGTTCCTCGGCGGTCGAGGCCGCGATCAAGATGGCCTTCCAGGCCCAGGCCCAGCGCGACCCGGCTGCCGCGCCGAAGCCGCTGTACCTGCACGTCGCCGAGGGGTACCACGGCGACACGTTGGGGGCGGTGAGCGTGGGTGGCATCGAGCTGTTCCACGCGACGTACCGGCCGATGCTGCTCGAGACCCGCATGGTGTCCTCACCGGGTCTGCTTGCGGCCGGGCAGGACCGCGCCGGCCGGGCGGCCGAGGTGCTCGCCGAGATGCGGCAGCAGCTGGCGAGCGCCGAGGGCACCAGGTCTGCGCGGTGGTCATCGAGCCGCTGGTGCAGGCGGCCGGCGGCATGCTCACCCACGACGTCTCCTTCCTGCGTCGGCGTGCGTGCGCTCTGCGACGAGTTCGGCGCCCTCATGGTCGTCGACGAGGTCGCCACCGGCATCGGCCGTACCGGGCGGATGTGGGCGGTCGAGCACGCCGGCATCACGCCGGACCTGATGACCTGCGGCAAGGGCCTGACCGCCGGCTACCTGCCGCTGTCGGCAGTGCTGGCGACGGGAGGAGGTCTACGAGGCGTTCCTCGGGTCACCCGACTCCGGCCGCACCTTCTTCCACGGCCACTCCTACACCGCCAACCCGCTCTGCTGCGCCGCGGCGATCGCGAACCTCGACCTGATGGCCGAGCGCGGCACCGTCGAGCACGCCGCCCGGGTCGGGGACGCGGATCGGCGAGCTGACCAAGGGCCTCGAGACGTACGACGGCGTCCGGGAGGTGCGGCGGGTCGGCACCATGACGGGCATCGAGGTCGCGCCGGTGACCGAGCGCACCGGCTTCGCGGTCTGCCAGGCGGCCCGCCGCCGCGGGGTCTGGGTGCGGCCGCTCGGCGACGTCGTCGTCCTCATGCCGCCACTGGCCATCGGCGACGACGACCTCGAGACGCTCTGCGGCGTGGTCGAGGAGAGCATCCGTGAGGTGGTGCGGTGACCAGCCTCAGCCGAGAGCTCGCTGGGCTCGTCGAGGACCTTCGCTGCGCCGATCCCTCGGTCCGGGACGACCGCGCGTACGGCCGACTGGCCGAGCTGGCCGGTGCCGGCGCGCTCGACGACCATCTCCCGGAACTTGCCGACAGCGGCATCGTGCTGCTCGGGGACGGCGAGGTGCAGGCGCGATCGTTCGGCGCGCTGCTGCTGGCGCTGGTGGTCGACCGCGACAACCGCACCGGACGGGCCGGGGAGCCGGTGCTGCGCCGCGCGCTCGTGGCGGTCACCGGCTGGTACGTCGAGGAGAAGGACACCCGGGGCTGGGACCCTGCCCTGGGCTGGCTGCACGCGGTGGCACACGGCGCGGACCTCGTCGGCGCACTGGCCGAGTCGCCGCGCCTCGGCCGGGCAGACCTGCGCAGACTGCTGGACCTGCTCGTCGACCGGGCGACGACACCGACGACACTGCACTGGCTGCAGAACGAGGACGACCGGGTCGCCGTCGCCATGATGGCGGTGCTGCGCCGGGACCTGCTCGACGGCAACGACGTCCGTGCTGCGGTGGACCGGCTGGCAGCCGCGTGGCGCACCGCGGGGTCGGGCAGCATCGGTGCGCAGACCGACAACGCCGTCCGGCTCGGGCGCACCTGGCACCTGCAGCTCACGCTCGGCGTCCGGCCGGACCCCGACACCCCGGTCGCGCACCCGGGCGTACGCGGCGAGGCGCTGCGGGCGCTCGGCGACGCGCTGGCCGACATCCACTGGTTCTACGGGCGACCGGCATGAGCGACCCGCTCGAGCCGCTGCGCCGGGCGGCGGCCGATCGCGCGGCGACCGGGATGCAGCGCACCCTGCGGCCCCGCCCTGCTCGCGACGACCTGCTCGACCTCGCGTCCAACGACTACCTCGGGCTGGCGCGCGACCCCCGAGTCACCGGTGCTGCCGCAGCCGCCGCGGCCGGGTGGGGTGCCGGGGCCACCGGGTCTCGGCTGGTCACCGGCAGCACCGACCTGCACGCCGATCTCGAGGCGGCACTGGCGGAGTTCGTGGGCACCGCGGCCGGCCTGGTGTTCTCCTCCGGCTACCTCGCGAACCTCGGCGCGGTGACCGCGCTCGCCGGCCCCGGCAGCCTGGTGGTCTCGGACGCCCAGAACCACGCCTCGCTGGTGGACGCCTGCCGGCTGGCGCGGGGACGCGTCGTCGTCACACCGCACCGGGACGCTGACGCCGTCGCGCATGCGCTCGCGACCCGCGACGCCGACCAGGCCGTCGTCGTCACCGACGCCGTCTTCTCCGTCGACGGCGACGTGGCACCGCTCGCCGAGCTGCACGCCACCGTCCGCGAGCACGGCGCGCTGCTGGTGGTCGACGAGGCGCACGGCCTCGGCGTCGTCGGCCCCGAGGGCCGAGGCGCCTGCGAGCTGGCCGGCATCGCGGGCGAGCCCGACGTGGTCGTCACCCTGACGCTGAGCAAGTCGCTCGGGTCGCAGGGTGGGGCGGTGCTCGGCGACCCCGTCGTGGTCGAGCACCTGGTGAACACCGCCCGGGCCTTCATCTTCGACACCGGGCTGGCGCCCGCGGCGGCGGCCGGCGCGGCCGCGGCACTCGCGGTGCTGCGCGCCGAGCCCGCCCTCGCGGGTGCGGTCCGGTCCCACGCCCGGGCACTGGCGACCGGGCTCGCCGACGCGGGCCTGCCCGTCACCGACCCCGAGGGCGCGGTGGTCTCGGTGCTGGTCGGCGAGCCGGGCCGCGCGGTGGAGGCGGCCGCCAGGCTGCGCGCTGATGGCGTCCTCGTCGGCTGCTTCCGGCCACCGTCGGTGCCCGACGGGGTGTCCCGGCTGCGGCTGACCGCGCGCGCCGACCTGACCGGCGACGAGCTGCGACGCGCCGTCGCCGCCGTCGCGCGAGCCCTCGCGCCGCCGGCCTGACCACCTGCACCTGATGCCGGAGGTCAGTTGCGCAGCAGGGTACGGATCGTCCGCAGCGCGACCGACAGCGTGGCCAGGTCGAAGCTGTCCAGCGAGACGATCTCGCCGAGGGTCGCCTGCGCCCGCGCGACGCCCTCGGAGTTCTGCTCCTCCCACGCGGTGAACCGCTCTCCGGGCGGCAGCGTCGAGGACGTCGACGTGAGCACGTTCTGGGTGAGGCCGGCCAGCGCGGCGTACAGGTCGTACCGCAGGGCAGACCGCGCGAGCGCGCTCCACCTGTCGTCGCGCGGCAGGCCGGTGATGCGGGTGAGCATCCGGTCGACCTCGATGCGTTCGGAGACCGCGAAGTAGACGCCGCCCACCTCGCGCACCGGCAGCTTCTCGGCCGTCGCGATCTCGACGATGTCGAGCAGCGAGAACGTGTCGAGCAGCGCCGCCGCCCGCGCCGCGAGGTCGTCAGGGACGCCCAGGCCGGCGAACTCCTCGGCGCGCATCTCGAGGCGCTCGCGCTCGGCGCCCATCAGCAGCTCGGGCACCAGCGGCATCAGCTCTTCCATCGAGGCCCGGAAGTGGTCGACCTCGGCGGCGACGTCGATGCTCGCCCGCCGGGTCTGCACCAGCCAGCGGCAGCTGCGGTCGAGCAGCCGGCGCGACTCGAGATAGAGCATCGACTGGACCTCGGTCGGCAACCGGTTGTCCAGCTGCTCGACGGCGTCCCAGTAGTCCTCGAGCCGGAAGACCTCGCGCACCACGTTGAACGCACGGACCGCCTCGACGGGGTTCGCGCCGGTCTCCTCACCGACCCGGAACACGAAGGTCATGCCGCCGCGGTTGACCAGGTCGTTGACCACGCAGGTCGTGATGATCTCGCGGCGGAGCGGGTGGCCCTCGAGCCGGTCGCCGAACTGCGCGACCAGCGGCGCCGGGAAGTACCGGCGCAGCTCGGAGCGGAACCACGGGTCGTCCGGCAGGTCGGAGTCGAGCACCGTCGCCGTGAGGGTGATCTTCGAGTACGCCGCCAGCACCGCCAGCTCGCTCGACGTGAGCCCCCGGCCGGCCGCCTCGCGAGCCGCGATCTCGGCCTTCGCCGGCAGGAACTCGAGCTCGCGGTCCAGCGCGCCGCGGGCCTCGAGCGAGCTGATCATGCGGCCGTGCACCGAGAGCATGGCCGGTGCCTGCACCCGCGCGTTGCCGAGCATCACGTTCTGGTCGTAGTTGTCGCGCAGCACGTGCCGCCCGACCTCGTCGGTCATGCTGGCGAGCAGGTCGGCGCGCTGGTCAGCGACGAGCGCACCGTCGCGCACCGCCTGGTCCAGCAGGATCTTGATGTTGACCTCGTGGTCGGACGTGTCCACACCGGCGCTGTTGTCGATGGCATCGGTGTTGATGCGACCGCCGGCGAGGGCGAACTCGATGCGGCCGAGCTGGGTCAGGCCGAGGTTGCCACCCTCGCCGACCACCCGCACCCGCAGTGCCGCCCCGTCCACCCGGATCGAGTCGTTGGCCTTGTCGCCGACGTCGGCGTGCGTCTCGGTGCTCGCCTTGACGTAGGTGCCGATCCCGCCGTTCCAGAGCAGGTCGACCGGGGCGGAGAGCACGGTACGCATCAGCTCGGCGGGGGTGAGCGAGCGGACGGTCTCCGGCAGCTTCAGCCGGGCCCGCACCTGCGGCGTGATGGGGATCGACTTGGCGGTCCGCGGGTGGACGCCGCCGCCGGGCGAGATCAGGGTGGTGTCGTAGTCGGCCCAGGAGGAGCGCGGCAGGTCGAACAGCCGGCGGCGCTCGGCGTACGACGTGGCGGCGTCGGGGTCCGGGTCGAGGAACACGTGCCGGTGGTCGAAGGCCGCGACCAGCCGGATGTGCTCCGACAGGAGCATCCCGTTTCCGAACACGTCGCCGGACATGTCGCCGACACCCACGACGGTGAAGTCCTCGGTCTGGGTGTCGAGCCCCAGCTCACGGAAGTGCCGTTTGACCGCCTCCCAGGCGCCGCGAGCCGTGATGCCCATCGCCTTGTGGTCGTAGCCGACCGAGCCGCCGGAGGCGAACGCGTCGCCGAGCCAGAAGCCGTAGTCCATCGCCACCCGGTTGGCGATGTCGGAGAACGTCGCGGTGCCCTTGTCGGCGGCGACGACGAGGTAGGTGTCGTCGCCGTCGTGCCGCACCACCTGTGGCGGAGGCACGACCTCCTGCTGGCCGTCGACCGCCACCAGGTTGTCGGTGACGTCCAGCAGCCCGCTGATGAACGTCTGGTAGCAGGCGATGCCCTCGGCCAGCACCGCCTCGCGGTCGGTCGGGTCGGCCGGCGGGCCGCTTGACGACGAAGCCGCCCTTCGCCCCGACGGGCACGATCACGGCGTTCTTCACCATCTGCGCCTTGACCAGGCCGAGCACCTCGGTGCGGAAGTCCTCGCGCCGGTCCGACCAGCGCAGGCCGCCGCGAGCGACGGGCCCGAACCGCAGGTGCACGCCCTCGACCCGCGGGCTGTAGACCCAGATCTCGAACTGCGGCCGGGGTGCGGGCAGGTCAGGCACCAGGTGCGGGTCGAGCTTGAACGCGACGTACGGCTTGGGCCGGCCGTCGGACCCGACCTGGTAGTAGCTCGTCCGCAACGTGGCCCTGATGGCTCCGAGGAAGGACCGCATGATGCGGTCCTGGTCGAGGCTGGCGACTGCGTCCAGCGCGCCCGCGATCTCCTCGAGCAGCCCGTCGACCAGCTCCTCGGACCCCACGCCGCCGGGGGTGTTCCGGTGCGGGTCGAAGCGTGCCTCGAACAGCGCGATCAGCAGCCGGGCCAGGTGGGTGTTGGAGGTGACGCACTCCTCGATGTAGCGCTGGCTGAACGTCGCACCGCCCTGCCGCAGGTACTTGGCGTAGGCCCGCAGGACCATCGCCTGCCGCCAGGTGAGGCCGGCGCGCAGCACGAGGGCGTTGAACCCGTCGCTCTCGACGAGGCCCTCCCAGACCGCGGCGAACGCGTCCTGGAACAGCATCCGGGCGTCGTCGACCGGCAGCTCGCCGGACGGCTCGTAGCGCAGCCCGAAGTCGTAGACCCACGCCGTCCGCCGGCCGCGGCGCACGATCTCGTACGGCCGCTCGTCGACGACCTCGACACCCATCTCCTGCAGCTGCGGCAGCACCTGGGACAGCGAGACCGGGTCACCCACGTGGTAGAGCCGCAGCCGACGCTCACCGGCCTCGGCGTCGTCGGGGACGTACAGGTAGAGGTCGATGTCGCCCTCGTCGCTGAGCGCCTCGAGCCGGTGCAGGTCGGCGACCGCGTCGGTCGCCGGCAGGTCCTCCTTGTACGCCTCGGGGAACGCCTCGCCGTACACGTCGGCCAGCCGGGCCGCGGTCTCGACCCCACAGCTGCCGCGCAGCTCGTCGACGAAGTCGTCGTCCCAGGAGCGGGTCGCGAGCACGAGCCGAGCCTCGATCTGCGCCGGGTCGACCTGCGGCACCGGGTGGCTCTGGTCGACGCGGACCACGAAGTGCAGGCGAGCCAGGACCGACTCGGACACCAGCGCGGTGTAGTCGATGCTCGTGCCGTCGAAGGCCTCGAGCAGGATCTCCTCCATCGCGTGCCGGACCTGGGTCGTGTAGCGGTCCCGCGGCAGGTAGACCATGCAGGACATGAAGCGGCCGTAGTCGTCGCGGCGCAGGAACAGCCGCAGCTGGCGGCGCTCCTGCAGGTGCAGCACGCTGAGGGCGGTCGCCTCGAGGTCGTCGCTGGCGATCTGGAAGAGCTCGTCGCGCGGGTAGGTCTCCAGGATCTGCAGCAGGTCCTTGCCGGAGTGGCTGTTGCTCGTGAAGCCGCTGCGCAGGAGCACCTCGGCGGCCTTGCGCCGGAGCACGGGGATGCGCTGGATGCTCTGGTTGTAGGCGGCCGAGGTGAACAGGCCGAGGAACCGCCGCTCCCCGACGACCTCCCCGGTGGCGTCGAAGGTCTTGACGCCGACGTAGTCGAGGTACGCCGGCCGGTGCACGGTCGAGCGGCTGTTCGCCTTGGTGATGACGCACAGCCTGGGCTGCCGGGCCAGCCGGCTGACCTCGCGGGGCAGCCGGCCGGCGTCGCCGGACTGCGCCTGGTCCGCGCGCAGGATGCCGAGGCCGCTCCCGGGCACCGCGACGAGCCGGTCGTCGCCGTCGCCGGCGTCCGAGCGCAGCAGGTACTCGCGGTAGCCGAGGAAGGTGAAGTGCTGGTCGGCGAGCCAGCGCAGCAGCTCGGTGGTCTCGGCCACCTCCTGCTCGCCGAGGCCGCGGGGCGGGGCGTCGTCGATCTCGTCGGCGATGTCCAGCGCCCGCCGCTGCATCTTCGGCCAGTCCTCGACGGCCTCGCGGACGTCGCGCAGCACGCGTTCGAGGTCCTTGGCCAGCTCGCGAGCCGTGGTCTCGTCGGGCACCCGGTCGACCTCGACGCGCATCCACGACTCGACGAGCGCACCCTCGCCGGCCCGCTCGGCGCTGCTCGCGTCGCACACCTCGAGCAGCTCACCCATCACGTCCCGGCGGACGACCACCAGCGGGTGGATCACCAGGTGGATCGCCCGGCCGCGCCGGCTGAGCTCGGCGGTGACCGAGTCGACGATGAACGGCATGTCGTCGCACACGATCTCCACGACCGAGGGCGGCGGCAGGGTGCGGCTGTCGGTCTCGTCCGGGGGGGTCGTCACCCGGACCGTCACGGTGCCCTGCGGCCGGTGGGCCGCCAGCTTCCGGTGCTCGAGGGCTGCTGCGAGCAGGTCCTCCGGCTTGCGGCCCAGCACGTCCTCGCCGGCGACGTGCCGGTAGTAGCGCCGGAGCAGCGCCACGACATCCCCGTCCAGACCGTCGGCTGCCCGGTCGAGCAGGTCGCTCTTGGCCCGCTCGAGGGTCTCCATCCGGTCCGCCATGTTCGCCGACATCGTCGTCGTCGCCCGCCTTGCCTCGCCCGTCGTCCCCGTCTCGGCGCCCACGTCGTCGGGGGCGCCGTTCGACCCTAGCGCCGCCGCGTCACCAGGGTGGCGAGGTCGAGCGCTCTGCCCCTGTCTGCTACAGGTGCGAGCGCAGCTCCCACAGCAGCGGGTAGTAGTGCAGCCCGAGCCGGCCGCGCAGGTAGGGCGCCCCGCTCGAGCCGCCGGTGCCGGACTTCGTCCCGATCTGTCGCTCGACCATCAGCACGTGCCGGGCCCGCCACATCGCGGCGTTCGCGTCGTGGTCGAGCAGCCGTTCGGCGAGCTCCCACACCTGGCCGTACGTCGTGCGGTCGGCCGTCACCGTGAGCAGCGAGGCGATCACCTGCTCGTCGCTGTCGGCCGGCAGCCCCGCCCGGCGTACCACGTGCAGGAAGCCGTCCCACAGCGACGGCTCCGCCAGCCGGCGCTGCAGCCTGTCCCGCTCGTCGTCGGTCAGGCCGCGGAACCGGTCGAGGTAGCCGGGGTCCTTGGCGCCGGACAGGAACTCCAGCTCGCGGAACTGCACGCTCTGGAACCCGCTCGCGGGTGCCAGCCGGTCGCGGAAGACCAGGAAGTCCTGCGGCGTCATCGTCTCGAGCACGGCGACCTGCCGGATGAGCACGTCCTCGATCGCGACCACCCGCCCGAGCAGGTGCCGGGCCCGCCAGAGGTCACCGGAGAACATCTCCTCGCGAGCCGCAGTCAGCTCGTGCAGCAGCTGCTTGAACCAGAGCTCGTAGACCTGGTGGATCGTGATGAACAGCAGCTCGTCGTGAGCCGGCGGGTCGGACTCCAGGTGCTGCTGGTCGAGCAGCTCGGCCACCCGCAGGTAGGACCCGTAGGTCAACCGGGCGCCCTGCTCGCCGAAGTGCCGGTCCTGCTCGGTCTCGGTCACGTCGCTGGTATCGGTCACCTGCCGAGGGTAGTGGCCGGCCGTATGGTGTCCGCCGTGGTGCTGCGGCCGGGGGACGACGTCGAGGTGCGCTTCACGAAGTGGGGCGGCGGGCGGCACTGGGAGTTCCCGGTGACCTACCTCGGCCGCGACGAGCACGGCCACTGGGGCGGCGCTCCTGTCGGCACCCGGCTGGAGCGGCCGGGGCACGGGTTCGTCTCGGCGTTCGCCTGGGTGACGCTGTTCCCCGAGGGGCAGCCGTGGGCGGCGTCCTTCTACGACCCGCGGCACGGCGAGGTCGCCGTCTACGTCGACATGACCACCCCTCCCGTCTGGGCGGGAGCCGAGGTCTCGATGGTCGACCTGGACCTCGACGTGGTGCTGCGCCGCGACGGTTCGCTGATCCTCGACGACGAGGACGAGTTCGACGACCACCGGGTGGCGCTGCGCTATCCGGCCGAGATCGTCGAGCTGGCGCGGCGCAGCGCGGCCGAGGTGCTCGCCGCCGTCTCGGCCGGAGCCGAGCCGTTCGCGCAGGTCGGCCACCGGTGGCTGGGCACCCTCGCCGAGGCCGGTCGGGTTCAGCCCGGGTGACCACCACCTCGGCGGACCGGCCCGGCGAGCGACTGGCCCGCGTCCTCGCGGCCGCCGCGGCCGGGCAGCCGCCCGCCCCGGACGGCACCGTCGAGGTGCTGGCGCGGGCCGGCCCCGCCGCCGGCGTCGTCGCCTTCTCGGCGCACTTCCTGGTCTGCGCGGACGTCGACCCGGCCTGGGTCGCCGCGACCCTGCCGGCCGGCGACTGGTCGGCACCGCACGGCGCCCGGTTCCTGGTGGCGCTGGCCGACCGGATCGGCGCCGACATCGGGGCGCTGGACGCCGTGCTCTCCCGGCCGGCCGGCGGGGCCGTCGGGGCCGTCGGCATCGAGCTGGAGGAGATCGCAGACCGGGACCACCCGCGGGTCGTGCGGGCGCTGCGCTACCGCGAGGACGTCCGGGTCTGGCGCACCACCGACCGCGCGGCGCACCTGCTGGTCGGCCGCGGTCTGGCCGGCCGGTGGGAGATGGCCTTCGAGGTCGAGCCCGCCGCCCGGGGTGCCGGGCTGGGCCGTCGGCTGGCGGCGGCCGCCACCGGCCTGGTCCCGCCCGGTGAGCAGGTCTGGGCGCAGGTCTCCCCCGGGCACCCGGCCTCGCTGCGGGCGGTGCTGGCGGCCGGCTACCGCCCGGTGTGCGCCGAGGTCCTGCTGCCCCCGCGCCGCTGACCGCGGCGGCTCGGTCGCGCCGCCCCTTCCGCCGCATCGGATACCCAGGCGGGCGGATTCCGGTCCGTTCAGGCATCCGATCGCGCAGAAACGGGGGCGCCGGGGGCCGGTCAGGTATCCGATCGCGCAACATTGCCGCCGAGGGGCCATTCCTGCGCATCGGATACCCAGGCGGGCGGAATCCGGTCCGGTCAGGTATCCGATCTCCGCAGAATGCCGGCCGCCGACCGCTTTCCTGCGCATCGGATACCCAGGCGGGCCGATTCCTGCCCGGTCAGGTATCCGATCGCGCAGAAACGGGGCGGCGGCGGCCCGGCCAGGTATCCGATCGCGCAGGAACGGGGCGCCCGGGGGCACCGCGACCGACCGCGGCAGCCAGAGGACCGCGGGCTCAGCCCATGTGGGGGTAGCGGTGGTCGGTGGGCGGGACCAGCGTCTCCTTGATCGAGCGGGTGCTGGTCCAGCGCATCAGGTTCTGCGGGGCGCCGGCCTTGTCGTTGGTGCCGCTGGCCCGGGCCCCGCCGAACGGCTGCTGCCCGACCACGGCGCCGGTCGGCTTGTCGTTGACGTAGAAGTTGCCGGCCGCGAACCGCAGGTCGTGCTGCGCCCTGGCGATCGCTGCCCGGTCCTGGGCGATGATCGAGCCGGTGAGGGCGTACGACGCCACCGACTCCATCTGGGTGAGCATCGCGTCGTAGGCGTCGTCCTCGTAGACGTGCACACCGAGGATCGGGCCGAAGTACTCCGTCGTGAAGATCTCGTTCTCCGGGTCGCTCGACTCCAGGACCGTCGGGCGGACGAACCAGCCCTCGCTGTCGTCGCAGCTGCCGCCGGCGACCACGGTGATCGAGTCGTCGGCGGCCGCCCGCTCCAGGGCGGCCTTGTGCTTGCCGAAGGCCCGCTCGTCGATGACGGCACCCATGAAGTTGGACAGGTCGGTGACGTCGCCCATCGGCAGCGAGTCGGTGAGCGATGCCAGGTCGTCGCGCAGCCCGGCCCACAGGCTGCGCGGCACGTAGGCGCGCGAGGCCGCGGAGCACTTCTGGCCCTGGTACTCGAAGGCTCCGCGGACCATCGCGGTGCGCAGCACGTCGGGGTCGGCCGACGGGTGCGCCACGATGAAGTCCTTGCCGCCGGTCTCCCCGACGATGCGCGGGTACGAGCGGTAGGTCGCGATGTTGTTGCCGATCTCCTTCCAGATGCCTTGGAAGACCGGCGTCGAACCGGTGAAGTGGATGCCCGCGAGGTCGGGGTCGGACAGCGCGACCTCGGACACGTGCTTGCCGTGCCCGGTCAGCATGTTGATCACGCCGGGCGGCAGGCCGGCCTCCTCGAGCAGCATCATCAGCAGGTGCGCGGCGTACTGCTGGCTCGCCGCCGGCTTCCAGATCACCGTGTTGCCCATCAGCGCCGGCGCGGTCGGCAGGTTGCCCGCGATGGCGGTGAAGTTGAACGGCGTGATGGCGTAGACGAAGCCCTCGAGCGGCCGGTGGTCGGTGCGGTTCCAGACCCCCGGGGAGGAGATCGGCTGCTCGGCGTAGATCTGCCGGGCGAAGTGCACGTTGAAGCGCCAGAAGTCGATGAGCTCGCAGGCGGAGTCGATCTCGGCCTGGATCGCCGTCTTCGACTGGCCGAGCATGGTGGCGGCGTTCAGCGTCGAGCGCCACGGGCCGGCGAGCAGGTCGGCGGCCTTGAGCAGGATGGCCGCCCGGTCGTCGAAGCTCATCGCCCGCCAGTCGGGCGCCGCGGCGGTGGCCGCGTCTACCGCGGCCCGGGCGTCCTCGTGGGTGGCGCCGCGCATCGTGCCCAGCACGTGGTGCCGGTTGTGCGGCTGCACCACCTCGATCGTCTCACCGCTCCCGAACCGCTTCACGCCGCCGATGGTCATCGTCAGCTCGCGCGGCTCGCTGGCCATCCGCTTGAGGGTGCCTTCGAGCTCGGCACGCTCGGCGCTGCCCGGGGCGTACTGCCGGACCGGGTCGTTGACAGGGGCGGGTACCTGGGTGACGGCGTCCATGCCCGTCATCGTGCCACTTCGGGACCTCCGTCACTGGCCGGGCCGGTGGCCGCGGCGGGACACTGCGGGTGCGGGCTTCCGGGAGGCGCGTGCTGCGCACACTCGGGGAAGGACTCGGGCACCTCCGGCACCGAGGTGCCCGAGCCGTCAGCTGAGGCTGTCGAGCAGCCCCGCGAGCTCCTGCCCGGCCCACCAGCCGAGCTCGTGGTCGTCCACGGCCGCGACCGTGAAGGCGGCGTCGTCGTCGCCGGCGTCGGCGGCGGCAAGCGCGGCAGTACCCCGGCGTACGTCGTCGGCGGCCGCCGGGTCGTCGACGAGAGCCGACTCGACCTGGGACAGCGCAACCGGACCGGCCAGCCGCACCGCGGCGCGGTCCTGTCCGGGCTCCGGGCTGGCCTGCGCGTCGGGCACGTCGGCCGCCAGGACGACCCGGCGGGCCGGCTCGTGCGGCCCCAGCAGCCGCATCGAGGCGCGGGCGGCGATGACGCTCGCGGCGTACTCCAGCTGCTCGAGGTCGCCCTCGACGTACCACTCCCGAAGCGCAGGCGTGACGGCGTAGCCCACCGGTACGTCGACCTGGCCGGCCTCGAGCGCGGCCCGCAACCGGGTCACCGTGCACGGCAGGTAGACCCGCACTACGGGGCCACCTCGAGGCCGTCGGGCTGCGGATGCGCCAGCGCGGCCCGACTGGTCCGGCGGGAGGTCTCGAGCACGGCGAGCCGGCGCCGCGGGTCCATCATGTTGATCCCGATCGTGGCGAGGTCCTCCGGCCCGGGCGCGAGCACGGTGACCGACGCGCCGCCGCGGCTGACGGTCTGCGCCTCCTGGATCAGCCGCCTGGTCACCTGACGGCGCACCCGCCGCTCGAGCCGGGCCGCCACCCGGCGCGGCTGGTCGCTGACGAACGCCGCCATCGGAGCCAGCACGACGACCTCGTCGAGGGCTTCCCTCGCCAGCGAGGTCGGCGCTGGTGGTCGACAGGGTGCCGCCGTCGACGTACCGGCGACCGTCGACGACGACCGGTGCGTACCAGCCCGGGATCGCGCAGGAGGCCGTCACCGCCTCGTCGATGCGGGCCGGCGGTGCGCCGTCCTTGCCGAACGCCACCCGGCGCCCGGAGTCGTAGTCCATCGCCACGATCCACACGCCGTCGCGCGGCCAGTCGGCCGGGCCGGCCGCTGAGCGGACCATCGACCCGACCTCGGCCAGCGTGCCGGTGCCGGGCGGCGCCAGGGCGGCGAGCACCGCCAGCGGCGGCACCTGCCGGGGCCGGGCCAGCGACCGGCGCAGCAGGGCGGGCGAGCCGACGGCCACCCGCGGCCGGGTCGGGTAGGAGCCGCCGGTCGAGGTGTCGTAGCTCCACTCCAGCGCCAGCTCGCGGGACAGCGGCATCCCCCGCTGGTGGTGCAGCAGGTCCTCGCTGGTCAGCCCGGAGCCGAGCAACGCGGCCAGCACCGAGCCGGCCGAGGTGCCCACGATGATGTCGGCCTCGTGCGCCGCGAAGCCGTGGACCTCGGCCAGCGCGTCGAGGGCCCCGATCGTCCAGGCTGCGCCGAGGACGCCGCCGGCCCCCAGCACCAGCCCGCGTCTCACCGCACCGTCTCCAGCAGCTCGGTCAGCGCGTCGCCCAGGCACTGCGCCAGCACGTCGACGTCGGGCATCGCGTCGCGGTCGGCGTTCAGGCCGTAGAAGACCTTCCCGTCGTACGACGTCAGGCCGATCGTCAGGGCCTGCCCCTTGGCCAGCGGGACCACCGGGTAGGCGGCCAGCATGCGGGCATCCGCGGCGTAGAGCGGCTGCTGCGGGCCGGGCACGTTGGTGACCACCAGGTTGAACCACCGCTTCGACAAGCCGCTGGCGACCCGGGCGCCGAGCGAGTGCAGCGTCGGCGGGGAGAAGCCGGCCAGCCCGACCAGCGCCTCGGCGCCCACCGCCTGCCCGGAGTCCTTGTGCGCCTGCATCCGGTAGGAGACCTGGTGCAGCCGCATCACCGGGCTCGGCTCCCCCACCGGCAGGTCGACCAGGTAGCTGGCGACCTGGTTGCCGCCGCGGCCCTCCCGGTCCTCGGTGCGGATGCTCACCGGCACGAGCGCGCGCACCGACGTCGACACCCCGACCTTCTCCCCGCGGGTCAGCAGCCAGGCCCGCAGCGCGCCGGCCACCGTCGCGAGCACCACGTCGTTGACGGTGCCGCCGTGCGCCTTGCGGATGCGCCGGTGGTCGTCCAGGTCGAGGGCCAGCATCGCGTAGCGCCGGTGCTCCCCGATGACGGCGTTCAGCGGGCTCTCCGGCGCCGACCGGGCGACGCTGGTCGCCGCCGCGAGCAGCCCGCCGGCGACGCCGGCCACCCGCCCTGCGGCCGAGCCCAGCTCGGACAGCCCGCCGCGCAGCGTGTCGATCACCGCGGTCGGTCGGTGCAAGGTCTCCGCGACCGCGCCGGCCACCAGCTCGATCCAGGACGGCTCCGGGGTGGGTCGCCAGGTGTCGGTGGCCGGCTCGCGCGCATCGGGGGTGGTGTCGAGGATGACCTGGCCGATGTCGACCGCGCCGATGCCGTCGACCATCGCGTGGTGGGTCTTGGTGATGATCGCGAACCGGTCGCCGGAGAGCCCTTCGACGAGGTACATCTCCCACAGCGGCCGGTTGCGGTCCAGCGGGCGGCTCTGCACCCGGGCCACCAGCTCGGCGAGCTGCGCGTCGGTGCCCGGCTTCGGCAGCGCCGACCGGCGCACGTGGTAGGTGACGTCGAAGTCCTCGTCGTCGACCCAGACCGGGTTCGCCAGGTGGCCCGGCACCCACCGGATCCGCTGCCGGTAGCGCGGCACGAAGGCGATGCGGGCCGAGATCAGCCGCACCAGGCGGTCGTGGTCGAAGCCGTCCGCCGGCTCCTGGAACACCGCCACCCCGCCCACGTGCATGGGGGTGGTGGGCTCCTCGAAGTACAGGAACGACACGTCCAGCGGGCTCAACCGATCGGGCATGACTGCATGGTGGCACGGACCGACAGCGGTTCGGCGTGAGACGCTGCGCGCATGCGCGGACGATCCGGCGCCCTCCTGGGGGCCGCCCTGCTGCTGACCATCGGGGGGTGTGCCTCGGGAAGCGACTCCGCAGGCAACGCGACGCGGCCACCGACCCGTCCTCGACTGCGCCGGCGCCGGCAGGCAGCAGCGCCTCGGCCGCGTCCAGCCCGAGCAGCACGCCGGTCGAGGTCACCGTCGCGGTGACCGACGGGAAGGTCGCGCCGAAGCCGCACCGGGTCAAGGTGCCGCTGGGCAGCCAGGTGCGTGCTGCAGGTCACCAGCGACGTCGACGACGAGGTGCACGTCCACGGCTTCGACGTCGAGAAGCCCCTGGACGCCGGGCAGACCACGACGATCGAGCTGACGGCCGACCAGCAGGGCGTGTTCGAGGTCGAGACGCACGAGTCCGAGCTGCTGCTCGTGCAGCTCGAAGTGCGCTGACGGTGCCGCGGCGCTCGGCATGAGCACGTCCGGCCAGCTGCTGGCGCACGGCATCGGCAGCCGCGAGGACCTGCCGATCCCGCTGTCCTACGCCCTGACCGGCGCCGCGCTGGCGCTGCTCGTCTCCTTCCTCGCGCTGGGTCTGCTCTGGCGCGAGCCCAAGCTCTGGCCGGAGACCGCCGGCTGGGCGGTCCCGCCGGGGCTGCAGCGGGTGCTCGACGGCCGTCCGGTGCGCGTGGTGCTCCGGGTGCTCGGCGTGCTCATCGCGGCGTACGTGCTGATGGCGGCAACGCTGGGCAAGGACGACGCGCTCAACCCGACGGCTGGTGCCGTCTTCGTGCTGCTCTGGGTCGGCGTCCCGCTGCTGTCGATGCTGCTGGGGCCGGTGTGGCGGCTGCTGAACCCGTTGCGCGGCCTGCACAGCGCACTGAGCGCGGTGCTGCGCACCTCGCCCGAGCACGGCGTCACCCGCTACCCGCGCCGCTGGGGCTACTGGCCGGCAGCGCTCTCGCTGTTCGCCTTCGTCTGGCTCGAGCTGGTCGCACCGGACAACACCACGCTGCGGGTGCTGCGCACCTTCTTCGCGGTCTACGCCGCGATCATGCTGCTCGGCGCGACGTACTTCGGGTCCCGGTGGTTCTCCCGGGCCGACGGCTTCGAGGTGTTCTCCACCCTGGCCGGCCGGCTGTCCATCTTCGGCCGGCGCGGTGACGGCCGGCTGGTGGTGCGCGACCCGCTGTCCGGGGCGGCCGGGACACCCATCGCGCCGGGGCTGTTCGCGGTGGTGGGGACGCTGCTCGGCTCGACGCTCTACGACTCGTTCTCCGGCTCGCCCTGGTGGGTCGTCAAGGTGCAGGAGAGCTCCCTCGACCCGCGGCTGCTGGAGACCCTCGCCCTGGCCGCGATGGTCGTGCTCGTGACGTGCGCGTTCGTGGTGGCTGCCACGCTCAGCGGCCGCCAGGCGGGCCTGTCGGCCGCGCGCTCGGCCGGGGAGTTCGCCCACACCCTGATCCCGATCGTGATGGGGTACCTGGTCGCGCACTACTGGTCGCTGCTGGTCGTCATCGGCCAGCAGACGGTGATCCAGCTCTCCGACCCGCTGGGCACGGGAGCCAACTGGCTCGGGACGGGCGACCGGGCCATCGACTCCCGCCTGGCCGACCCGACCTTCGTCTCGGTGCTGCAGGTCGTGGCCGTGGTCACCGGGCACGTGCTGGGCGTCGTCCTCGCCCACGACCGGGCGATCCGGCTGCTCCCTCGCCGGCACGCCGTGGTCGGCCAGCTGCCCATGCTGGTGCTGATGGTGGCCTACACGGTGGGCGGCCTGAGCCTGCTGTTCGCCTCCTAGCCCGGCCGGGGCGCCGGCCGAGCACCGGCAAGGTCATCCGGCGCGGGTGATTCAGCGCTCCCCCGCCCGGTCGCAAGATCGCAGGCGTGGCCCTTCATGAGCGTGACGAGATCCGCGACAGCATCAACGACCCGGTCTTCGGTGGGGGTGCCCTCGCCGGCGCCCTCCCGAAGTACACGTTCCCCGCCGGGGAGTCCCCCGCCGAGAGCGCCTTCCAGCTGGTCGCCGACGAGATGCTGCTCGACGGCAACAGCCGGCAGAACCTGGCGACGTTCTGCCAGACCTGGGAGGAGCCGCAGGTCCACCGCCTGATGGACCTCGCCATCGACAAGAACATGATCGACAAGGACGAGTACCCGCAGACCGCCGAGATCGAGCGGCGCTGCGTGCACATGATGGCCGACCTGTGGAACGCGCCCGAGGCGGCCAACACCGTCGGCGCCTCCGCGATCGGCTCGTCGGAGGCCTGCATGCTCGGCGGCATGGCCGCGAAGTGGCGGTGGCGGGCCAAGCGCCGCGCCGAGGGCAAGTCGACCGATCGGCCCAACATGGTCTGCGGGCCGGTTCAGGTCGTGTGGCACAAGTTCGCGCGCTACTGGGACATCGAGATGCGCGAGGTCCCCATGGCGCACGGCCAGTACATGATGCGGCCCGAGGACGTGCTCGAGCGGGTCGACGAGAACACCATCTTCGTGGTGCCGACCCTGGGGGTCACCTACACCGGCAGCTACGAGCCGGTGAAGGAGATCGCCGACGCCCTCGACCGGCTGCAGGCGGAGACCGGGCTGGACGTCGACATCCACGTCGACGCGGCCAGCGGCGGATTCCTCGCGCCGTTCTGCGCGCCCGACCTCGAGTGGGACTTCCGGCTGCCGCGGGTGAAGTCGATCAGCAGCTCCGGCCACAAGTTCGGGCTGGCGCCGCTGGGCGTCGGCTGGGTGGTCTGGCGGGACGCCGCCGAGCTGCCCGACGACCTGATCTTCCACGTGAACTACCTCGGCGGCGACATGCCGGTGTTCCAGATCAACTTCTCCCGCTCGGCCGGCCCGGTGGTGGCCCAGTACTACGACTTCGTCCGGCTGGGTCGGGAGGGCTACCGGCGCATCCACGACGACTGCTACCGCACCGGCCAGGAGATCGCCAAGGTGATCCCGACCCTCGGGCCGTTCGAGATCCTCTGCGACAGCGACCCGCAGACGGCGATCCCCACGGTGACCTGGCGGATCGCCGAGGGCGAGGACCCCGGCTACACGCTGTTCGACCTCGCCGACCGGCTGCTGATGCGCGGCTGGCAGGTGCCGGCGTACACGCTGACCGGCACGGCGTCCGACATCCCGGTGCAGCGCATCCTGCTGCGCCAGGGGGTCAGCGGCGACATGGCCGGGGTGCTGATGGCCGACTTCAAGGATGCGATCGCGCACCTGCACAAGCACCCGGTGACCGTGCCGATGACCAAGGAGGAGTCGAGCGGCTTCAACCACCTGTGACCGACGTGACCGGCTCCCGGGTCCGGTGGTGGGCGCCGGACCGCACGGCCTGGTGGGTCGCCACCCTGTTCATGGTGGGCTCGGCCTGCTTCGCGCTGGGCGCGGTGCCGTCGTACGCCGACTGGGTCGGCGTCCACGCCGACGGCGTGACCTTCTTCGTCGGCTCGATCTTCTTCACCTCGGCGGCGCTGCTGCAGCTGCTGCTCTCCACCGGTGCCGTGCCGCACGTGGGCTACCACCCGGGGGCGTCGGTGCAGTGGCGAGCCCTGCGGCTGTCTCCGCACCGGGCCGAGTGGTGGGCCGGCACCGTGCAGTTCGCCGGCACCCTGCTGTTCAACGTCAGCACCTTCCACGCGCTGCAGTCGTCGCTGTCGGCGACCGAGGCGGACCAGCAGGTGTGGCGGCCGGACGCGCTCGGCTCCATCGCCTTCCTCGTCGCCAGCGCGCTGGCCTACGCCGACGTCCGGCGCCCGTGGCTGTCCTGGCGCCCCCGCGACCTCGGCTGGTCGATCGCCACCCTCAACATGGTCGGCTCCATCGCCTTCGGCGTCTCGGCGGTCGCGTCGTACGTGATGAGCGACGACACCCTGCGCAACGCGCAGCGGGCCAACGCCGGCACCTTCGTCGGCGCGCTGTGCTTCCTGGTCGGCGCCGCGCTGCTCATCCCCGACCAGGCCGGCGACGCTGCCCCGCAGCCCGACCCAGCCTGAGCCTCAGCCCCGCAGGGGGATGCCGAACAGGCGCTCCAGCTCGGTGGCCGTCTCGTCGTACGCCGTGTGGTGCACGCAGACCAGGCCGAGCTCCTCGGCGGCGCTGATGTTCGGCCGCAGGTCGTCGACGAAGACGGTCTCCTCGGCCCGTACGCCGAGCAGCTCCAGCACGTGGGCGAAGATCTCCGGCTCGGGCTTGCGCATGCCGACCTCGCCGGAGATCACGACCGCGTCGAACATCTGGTCCCAGCCCTCGCGGGGGTACTCGTTGCCCCACGAGTTCGACAGCAGCCCGGTGCGCAGCCCGGCGTGCTTGGCCCGCAGCACGAGGGCGGTCATCGCCGGTGCGTGCTCGAACTGGTCGAACATCCGCTGCAGCAGGCCGTCCGCGCCGATCGACCGGCCGGTGACCTCGCCGAGCCGGGCAGCGAGCTGGGCCTCGAAGTGCGGCACCTCGATCTCGCCGCGCTCCAGCGCCGCCACCGGGTTGTCGCGGGCCAGCTCGCCCTGCTGGGTGCCGAGCCACTCCCGCATCACGGTCACGTAGTGCTCGAAGTCCACGCCGTCGACCTCGGCCCAGGCCCGGATCGCGGCCTCCAGGGGCTCGGTGAGCACGCCGCCCCAGTCGACGACGAGCGCCTTGAGCGTCGCCGCCGGCACGGCCTCAGGCACCGCAGGTCTCCCGGGCGTGCGCCAGGAGGGCCGGCACACCCTGCTCCAGGGTGGCGAAGAACGGGTCGTCGGTGCTGCCGGCGAGGTGCCGGTGGTAGGACGCCTCGAGCAGCACGGCCAGCTTCCAGACCGCGAGGGTGACGAACCAGGTGAGGTCACCCGCCGTCCGGCCGGTCGCCTGCTCCCAGGCGCCCACCAGCTCGGCCCGGCTCGGGAACCCCGGCGCCTCGGTGACCAGCTCGGCGAGCGGGTGCGACCAGCCCGGCTCGGGCCAGAACGACAGCAGGTAGCCGAGGTCGGCGCGCGGGTCGCCGACGGTGGCCATCTCCCAGTCGAGCACCGCCGCGACGGCCGGCGTCTCCCCCGGCCCGACGACCACGTTGTCCAGCTTGGCGTCGCCGTGCACGACGGCCGGCGCGGCCTCGTCGGGCAGCTGCGCGGCCAGCCAGTCACGCACCGCGTCGTAGTCCGGCAGGTCGCGGGCCTGCCCGCCCGCCGCGGCGACCGCGGCCTGGATGCCCTCGCGCTGGCCGGTCCAGCGGCGCAGCTGGCGGGCCAGGTAGCCGCCCGGCCGCCCCAGCCCGGCCTCGACGAACCCGCCGACGTCGACCCGGTGCACCTCGGCGAACGCCGTCGCGAGGTCGAGCCCGAGGGCGTGCCTGCCGCCCTCGTCGAGCCACGGCGGGATCGCGTCGCGCAGCACCGTCCCCTCGACCTGCTCCATCAGGTAGAACGGCGCGCCGATCACGTCGGCGTCCTCGCAGACCGCCACCGGCCTCGGCACCCGCACCGGCTGGTCGGCACGGACCAGCAGCTCGAGGACGCGGTACTCGCGCACCACGTCGTGGGCGGTGGGCAGCAGCGGACCGGCCGGCGGCCGGCGGAGCACCCACGACTCGGCGCCGGCCCGCACGGCGTACGTCAGGTTGCTGTGCCCCTCACCCAGCCGGGTCACGACCGGTGCCTCCGTGCTGCCGAGCCGGTCGGCGAGCCACCCGCCGAGCCGGTCGGGGTCGACGAGGGACCGGTCGACGGCGGCACGGGAGGCGGTGTCGGGCACACGGTGATCCTAGGGAGAGGATGAGGGCCATGGACTTCGCCCCGAGCGCCCGCGCCACCGAGATGCTGGACCGCCTGCAGGAGTTCATGGCCGAGCGGGTGCTGCCGGCCGAGCCGGTGTACGCCGAGCAGCGGCGGGCTGCGACCGCCGCCGGCCGGCCGCACGAGCTGCCGCCGGTCGTCGAGGAGCTCAAGGCCGACGCCCGGGCGCGAGGCCTGTGGAACCTGTTCCTGCCCGAGGAGTCGGGGCTGTCGGTCCTCGAGTACGCCCCGCTTGCCGAGCTGTCCGGCTGGTCGCCGGAGCTGGCTCCCGAGGCGATGAACTGTGCGGCGCCCGACACCGGGAACATGGAGGTGCTGCACCTCGTCGGCACCGACGAGCAGAAGAAGCAGTGGCTGGAGCCGCTGCTGGCCGGCGAGATCCGGTCCGGCTTCGCGATGACCGAGCCGGAGGTCGCCTCCTCCGACGCCCGCAACATCCGCACCTCGATCGTCCGCGACGGCGACGAGTACGTCGTCAACGGCCGCAAGTGGTGGACCACCGGGTCGGCCGACCCACGGTGCGCGGTGCTCATCCTGATGGGCCGCACCGACCCCGACGCCTCGACCTACCGGCAGCAGTCGATGCTGCTGGTGCCGATGGACGCGCCGGGCGTCGAGCACGTCCGGTCGCTACCGGTGTTCGGCTACCACGACCAGCACGGCCACGGCGAGATCGCCTTCACCGACGTCCGGGTCCCGGTGTCGAACCTGCTCGGCGAGGAGGGCGACGGCTTCGCGATCGCGCAGGCGCGGCTCGGGCCGGGCCGGGTGCACCACTGCATGCGGGCCATCGGCATGGCCGAGCGCGCGCTGTCGCTGATGGTCGAGCGGGCGCGCACCCGGGAGGCGTTCGGCCGCCCGCTGGCCGGCCACGGTGTGGTCGCCGGCGCAGATCGCGGAGGCCCGGATGGCGATCGAGCAGGCCCGGCTGCTGGTGCTCAAGACCGCCTGGCTGATCGACACCCAGGGCGTGCAGGCCGCGGCGTCGGAGGTGGCCGCGATCAAGGTCGTGGTGCCGCGGATGGCGTGCCGGGTGATCGACGACGCGATCCAGGTGTTCGGCGGCGCCGGGGTGAGCGACGACGTCCCCCTCGCCTCGATGTATGCCGGTGCGCGCACCCTCCGGATCGCCGACGGGCCCGACGAGGTGCACATCCGCTCGGTCGCCCGCGCCGAGCTCAAGCGCGCGTCGACCTCGTAGGCCGGTTCCTGACCGGCGCAGCCGGTCTACAGTGCGAATCGTGGGCACCCGCGAGGTCTACGCGCACGAGCTGCGCCACCTCGGTGCTGCGCAGTGGCCGGGCTATCTCGGGGAGCGTTCGGGACTGCCCGGCCCGCGCGGCAACATCGAGCTCGCCCAGGCCGTTGCGGACGTCGGCGTGCCGGCCTTCTTCGACCGGCTGATCGAGACCGACGACGAGTACCTCGTCTTCTGCGGTGTCGTCGGGCTGGGCCGCGAGCTCGCCGAGGACGCCGACACCGACGAGGCTCGCGCCGAGGCGGAGCACCGGCTGCGCCGGCACGCGACCGACGTCCGGTGGCGGGTGCGGGAGGCTGTCGCGATGGCGCTGCAGCGGCTCGGGGACGCCGACCTGGCCCGGCTGCTCGACGTCGTACGGCGGTGGGCCGACGACGACGACCCGTTGGTGCTCCGGGCCGCCGCAGCGGCGATCTGCGAGCCACGGCTGCTGCGCGAGCCGGCCGCCGCGGCCGCGGCGGTCGCGGTCTGCGAGCAGGCGACCCGCGCGCTGGTCGCCGCTGCCGGCCGACCGGCGGCAGGACCCCGACGTCCGCACCCTGCGCCAGGGGCTGGGGTACTGCTGGAGCGTCGCGGTGGCGGCCGACCCCGCCGAGGGGCTGCCGCGGTTCCGGGCCCTGTCGGACGGCCCGTTCGGGAGCGACCCGGACGTGGTGTGGATCGTGCGGGAGAACAGCGCGAAGGCCCGGCTCGCCGCGCTGCTCTGAGACCGCCGCAGCTTGATCAGCGAGCACCGTGATCAGCAGCACCGGGTCAGGCCCCGCGGCGGAGCAGGCCCCTACGGCGACGCGGTGCGGTGCGGCCGACCAGGCCGGCGGCCACCGCCGTCAGGGCCAGCCGAGCGGCGGAGTCCGGTCGTACCTCACCCAGCGTCCGCGCCTGCAGCAGGGCGGCGTCGAGCGCCTCCCGGTCCTCCGGAACGTAGCTGACGTCCCGGACCCCGGCGTAGCGCTCCAGCGCCTCGGCGAGCTGGGACTCGGGGTCAGCACCGACGGCGCTGCGCCGCACCCGGTTGAGCACCACCCTCGGCAGCGCCCCGGGGACGACCTCCCGCAGCTGGGCCAGGCCGCGGACCAGGCGCTGCATCCCGACCGGGTCGGCGGTACCCACCGCCAGCACGATGTCGGCAGCGGCCAGCGTCGCCAGCGTGGCGCCGTTGCGCCGCGGCGCAGCGGTGTCGAAGGAGAGCTCCTCGTCCTGCTCGAGGCAGAACCCGAGGTCGACGACCGTGACCGCGGCGAGGCTGCGGGCCAGCTCCCAGACCTGGTCGAGGGCAGCCGGACGCAGCTCGGGCCACCGGTCGGCCCGCGAGATGCCGGTGAGCACCCGCAGCTGCGGGGCGGCGTGCGGAGCGGCGCCCGCCAGCGCCGCGACGTCGAGCTGACCGTTGTTCGCCAGCCTGGCCGCCGCGGCCAGGCCCGGCGCCTCGTCGAGGAAGCCGAGCACCTGGGCGACGACCCCGCCGTAGACGTCGGCATCGGCGAGCAGGGTCGCGACGCCGGACGCGGCGAGCTCGGCAGCCACGGTGACCGCCACCGTGGTGCGACCCGGGGCGCCCGTCGGCCCCCAGACGGCCACCAGCCGACCGGTGCCCGGCGCGACAGCGGCCTCCGGGTCGGCCGGCGGCTCCCGGTCGGGCAGCGCACCCAGCGGCTGGCTCCACGCCTGCGCGGCAGCCCGCTCGGCGACGCCGCTCTGCTGCCCGGCCAGCGCGGCGGCCACCGCCGCCGCGATGTCGGACGGCGGGGCGTCGGCCGGGAGCACGTGCTCGAGGCCGAGCTGGCGCAGCCGGGTCTCGGCCGCCTCGTCACCGGGCGTGTGCAGCCCGACCACGGCGACCCGGGCAGCGGCCAGCCGGGCCAGCGCGTCGCGGTCGAGCCGCCGAAGGTCGGCCGCCAGCAGGACCGCCCGGGCGGTGCCGGCAGCAGCAGCCGCGAGCAGGTCGGGGAGGTCGACGCAGCGTCGCACCACGGTGATGCCGGTCGGGGTGCGTTCCAGCCCGGCGACCAGGGTGGCCTCCCAGGTCGCGCCGGTCACCGCCGCGAGGACCGGGACGCTCATCGGCCCGACGCTCGCTGGCTGGCCGCACCGGGCACCTGCACGACGTACACGTCTCCGTGGGCGACCGCGTCGATGAGGTTCGGGACGTCGGCGGCGTCCACCAGCAGCGTCACACCGGCCTGGGCCCCGCTGCCGCTGAACGAGCTGCCGCCGGACCGCACGTCCTCGGCCACGGTCACGCCGGCCAGCACCAGCTCGGGCGGGGTCGGGGCGTCGTCGCTCGCGGTGTCGCGCACCACGTAGACGTCGACCACCCGGCCCTTCGTGATGCCCGCCACCCCGAACCGGTCGACCTCGATGACGATGCGGCGTTGCGGCGTGGCGGCGGTCCGGCCCACGGCGGACACCGGCAGCAGCTCTCCTCGACCGACCGGGCGGGTCAGCACCAGCCCGTCGAGGTCCTCGGCGGCCGACAGGTAGCGCCCGGTGGTGCCGGCGAGGCTCACCGACGCGACCCGCAGGTCGTCCTCGCTCAGCGGGGTGTCGGCACCGAGGTCGCGGGTCACCGACCAGACCTGCACCCGCTGGTCGGCGTCGGCGAACACCTTGGCGCCGACCACGACGGACAGCAGCACGAGCAGCAGGCCGACCAGCAGCCGGGCGTCGAGCCAGCGCGCTCGCGGCAGCCGGGGCGCGCTCGGGGCGGGCAGCTCGGACACAGGACCCCCTGTCAGCCAGGTCGGCGATGCGGGTGCGTGGCGGCCATCCGAGCCGCCCGGGTGGACGGCCGAGTGCGGATGACCCGTTCCATCTTCCCGTATTGCCGGGTTTGCACCCGCCGCGGCGTCCACAGGTCGCGGCGCCCGTCACCCGGCGGGGCTGTGCACGAGCAGCCGCAACCACACGTCAGTGACGGCATACTGCTGCACATGACGGTTCCAGGCTCGCCGGGGTCGGGGCCCCGCTTCCTGCAGCTCGCCGACGTCGCCGAGACGCTGAACATCTCGGCAGCCCAGGTCTATGCGCTGGTGCGCTCCGGCGAGCTGCCCGCGATCAAGATCGGCGGCCGCGGGCAGTGGCGGGTCGAGGCGTCCGAGCTCGAGCGCTACATCCAGCGGATGTACGACCAGACCCGGGAGTTCGTCTCCACCCACCGGTTCGGCCGTCCGGGCGACGATGCCGACCCGGACGCTCCGGGGCTCGACTGATCCCTCGCTCTCGCCTGCCCACCTGACCAGCCCGACCAGCTGACCCGACCAGCTGACCCGACCAGCTGACCCGACCAGCTGACCCGACCGTGGCGCCGCCGATCACGGCACCCGGCGGACCACGGCGAGGGCGGCGAACGGGATCGTCCGGACGCCGGTCGCCTCGGCCCACCGACGAAGCTCGCCCGGGCCGTGCTCGGTGACCTCGACGAAGTCGGCGCCGACCCGGTCGACGGTCCCGGTCAGCGCGCTGCCGTCGGCCAGCCCGACCTGCACCGGCAACCGGTCGCGGGCGATCCCCCGCAGTGCCGAGCCGAGCCCGAGGCGGGCGAACACCTGGCCGCCCGCACCGGGGGTGTCCGACCAGGCGCGCAGGCCGGCCACCGCAACGACCGCGGTGAGCGGGACCAGGGCGTCCCGGCCGCCCGCCTCGGCGACCAGCAGCCACTGCGCACCGACCGCGGCCAGCACGCCGTCGATCGGCCCGGCCCCCTGGACCCGGACGACGACCGGGTGACCCACCGCGGCCCGGGCCCGGTCGACCAGGCTCAGCTGGGCGGCCTCCCGGCGGGACCGGTCGGCCACCTCGGTGTCCAGCTCGGCAGCCGCTGCGGCGGCGAGCTGGCCCTCCAGGTCCCGGAACAGGTCGTCCCAGCGCATCGACACCTCCCGTCGGCCTCGGCCGGACCCGCGGGTGCCGGTCGTCCGGGTCTCCTACCCCCGAACCCCAGCCCGGAGCCCTCGACCCCTTGACCGGGCGTTGTCGCACGTGTACAAACGCAAACATAGGCAAACGTACGATACGGGGAGTGGACGTGGGTGAGTCGCAGGTTTCGCCGGGACCGGCCGAGCGCACCCCTCGGTCCCGCGGGTTCCGGGGAGCCGCCGCGCTCGCGGCGGCCTACCTCGCCACCAGCGGCCTGCTGCTCTGGGCCACCGCCGGCGCGGTCCGGACGATCCGGTCACCCGGAGCAGCCGGGCCGGACGCGGTGGTCGCCGTGATCGCCGCCGCCGGCGCCTGGGCGGTGCTCAGCTGGCTCACCGCAGTCACCGTTCTCGCCCTGCTCACGGCCGCGGTCGCCGGCCTCGGCTCCAGCGCGCACCGCCGGGCCATCGCGCTCGCCCCGGCCGCGTCGCGTCGGCTGGTGGGCACCCTGCTGGGGTTCACGATCGTGGCAAGCCCGCTGACGGCCGGCCTGCCCGCCGAGGCGACGGTGCCCGCTGCTGCCGCAGCCCCCCGGGCCGGTCAGCCGCACGCCCTGACGGCCGCGGCCCGCCCCGTGGTGGCACCGGCCGCCGACGCGCTGGACCGGCCGGCCGCCGCAGCGCCCACCGGGTGGACGCCGGACCGACCGGTCGCCCCGCACCGCCGTACCGCCCGGAGCACTGCCGCCGTGCGCCTGGTTGCGCCGGCCCCGCGACCCGAGCGCGCAGTCGCCGACGAGGTCGTGGTGCGCCGCGGCGACACCCTCTGGGACATCGCCGGTCGCCACCTCGGCCCGGGTGCCTCGGCCGCGGAGATCGCCGCCGAGTGGCCCCGCTGGCACCGGGTCAACCGCGCCGTCATCGGCGACGACCCCGACCGGCTGGTGCCCGGCGAGCGACTCGTCCCGCCTGGCGCCCGGTCCGCATCCAGCCCGCACAGCCCGCCCGTCCCGCACAGCCCTGACCGAACCGACCCAGCCCCGCCAGGAGACCGCCATGAGTGTCACCACCCTCCGCCGACTGCCCGCGCCGGCCAGCGAGCCGCCGTACGACGAGGAGTGGGCCGCCCGCCGCCGCGCGACAGCCGCGGGCGACTCCGTCCAGGGCACCCTCGCGCTCGCCTTCGTGCTGCCCAACGGCGTACCCGCCGCACCCACGCCACCGCCGGGCCTGCGGCTGGTGCCGGCACCGGCGGACGCCGAGACCGACGCCGACGCGGCGGACTTCGGGCCGCAGCCCACCTCCACGACCCAGCTGCCCGTCGCGCGGCGCTGGGCCGTCCAGTTCACCCAGGCGGTCGTGGAGGTGCTCGCCGGCGACCGCCCGCTCGCGCAGCTCATCCGGTGGACGACGACCGCGGTGTACGACGAGGTCGCAACCCTCATCGTCGGGCCCGGGGACGGGCCGGGGGACGCAGCGCGCGGTGTGGTGCGGTCGGTGCACGTGAGCGAGCCGACCGACGGGGTCGCCGAGGTCGCGGCCCTGGTGCGCCGGGGCGCACGGACGACGGCGGTGGCGCTGCGGCTGGAGGGCCTGGACGGTCGGTGGCAGTGCACCGCCCTGGAGCTGGGCTGACGAACCGGCTGGCGACGGTCTGCGGTGGGCCGTCAGCGGCCGTCCCACCGGGCCAGGCGCATGTCGGCGCGTGTCCCGTCGGGCCGCAGCGGCACTCCCTCGGCCCTCCAGTGGGCGAGGCACTGCGCCTCGTGGCCGGGGGGCGGGGACCCGTCGGCCCTGATCACCCGCCACCACGGCACGTCCCCATCGCCGCGGGACATCGCCCGGCCGACCTGGCGCGGGCCGCCGGCCCCGAGGTACTCCGCGACGTCGCCGTAGGACATGACGCGGCCGGGCGGGATCAGCAGCGCGACGCCGCGGACCTGCTCGTCGTACGGCTCGGCGGCCGGCTCGCGGTCGGGGTCCACGCGGCCGGCCTCAGCCGAGGCGGGCGGCGGCGGACGCCGAGCCGAGCCAGGTGTGCGGGGCGCCGTCCCAGCACCAGCCCAGCCGCGGGGCGCCCTTGCTGACCCACAGCGCCGGCACCCTGCGGTCGCCGCAGCGGGAGGCGAGCATCGAGAAGCAGGTCTCGCGGCGCAGCAGCTCGCCGCCGCGGACCAGCAGCAGCGCCAGCCCCTCGTCGAGCGTCAGCGGCGTGCGACCGGCGGCGAGCAGACCGGGCAACGCCTTCTCGGGCGGGACGTCGAGGGAGTCCGGGCCGGTGTCGGGGTCGAGGAGCAGGTAGGCGCGATCCGGGACCTCGACGTCCCCGGTCGGGCCGAACCGGGCGAGGTCGTCGGGCTCCATCGTGGTGAAGCCCGGCCGGCCGTTGAGCGAGGTGAGGCTGACCAGCCGGTCGAGCGGCGCGAGGCCCGGCAGCACCAGCAGGAAGGTCTGGGAGCCCTCCTCGGCGAGCAGCTCGTACAGCGGCGCCACCCGACGCAGCAGCGCCGTGGGGCCGATGCCGGTCAGCCCTGGCACCCCCGCGGCCACCAGCTGGCCCAGCTGCCGGTCGAGCTCGGCGTGCGCGGCGCTGACGGCGGGGGCGGGTGCGGTGCGTGGCATGTGAGCCCTTCGTCCGGGAGCGGCCAGGCTCTCAACGGCTGCCGTGGTGCGCCGGTTCCCGACCGAGGCCGAGTCAGAGCCCGAACGTGGCGCGGGCAGCCGCGGGCACCAGGTCGGCGTAGTCCGGGTTGTCCGGGTGCTTCTGCAGGTACGCCCGCACGAACGGACACTCCGGGAGCACCTGCCAGCCGCGGTCGTGCGCCGTGTCGAGTGCCTCGGCGATCAGCCTCCCGGCCAGCCCGCGATGCTCGAACCGCGGCTCGATCTCGGTGTGGGTGAACGCGACCACACCGCCGCCGCGGTCGTCGTACACGGTGAGACCCGGCTCGCTCGTCACCCACCCAGATCTCGAACCGGTGCGCCGCCGGGTGGTCGCGGACGCTGACCTCGTCGGCGGGGTCCGCCGCCATCAGTACGTCGGCAGGCTCGGGTCGATCTGGTTCGCCCAGGCGATGACTCCGCCGCCGACGTGCACCGCGTCGGAGAACCCGGCGCCCTTGAGCACCGCGAGGGTCTCGGCCGAGCGCTGACCCGTCTTGCAGTACAGGACGACCGGCCGCTCCTGCGGCAGGTCGGCCAGTGCCTCGCCGGAGAGGATCCGGTCCTTGGGGATCAGGGTGGCGCCGGGGATGGAGACGATCTCGAACTCGTTCACCTCGCGGACGTCCACCAGGTGGAAGTCCTTGCCGCCGTCGATCATCGCCTTGAGGTCCTTGACCGAGATGGTCGAGCCCTTGGCGGCCTCGGCCGCCTCGGTGCTGATCGTGCCGCAGAAGGCGTCGTAGTCGATCAGTCCGGTCTCGAGCGTGATCTCCGGGTTCTTGCCGCAGACCGGGCACTCGGGGTCCTTGCGGACCTTGACCTGGCGGTAGGTCATCTCCAGCGCGTCGTAGACCATCAGCCGGCCGACGAGCGGGTCGCCGATGCCGGTGAGCAGCTTGATCGCCTCGTTGACCTGGATCGAGCCGATGCTCGCGCACAGCACGCCCAGCACGCCGCCCTCCGCGCAGCTCGGCACCATGCCGGGCGGCGGCGGCTCGGGGTAGAGGCATCGGTAGCACGGCCCGTGCTCGGCCCAGAAGACCGAGGCCTGGCCGTCGAAGCGGTAGATCGAGCCCCACACGTAGGGCTTCCTGAGCAGCACGGCCGCGTCGTTGACGAGGTAGCGCGTCGCGAAGTTGTCGGTGCCGTCGACGATGAGGTCGTAGGGCGCGAAGATCTCGAACACGTTGGTCGAGTCGAGCCGCTCCTCGTGCAGCACCACCTCGACGAACGGGTTCGCCTCCTCGATCGACTCCTTGGCGCTGACCGCCTTCGGCTTCCCGATGTCCGACTGCCCGTGGATGATCTGGCGCTGCAGGTTCGACTCGTCGACGACGTCGAAGTCGATGATGCCCAGGGTCCCGACGCCGGCAGCCGCCAGGTAGAGCAGGGCCGGCGAGCCGAGGCCGCCGGCGCCGACGACCAGGACCTTGGCGTTCTTCAGCCGCTTCTGGCCGGTCATGCCGACGTCGGGGATGATCAGGTGGCGCGAGTAGCGGCGCACCTCGTCGACGGTGAGCTCGGGGGCGGGCTCGACGAGCGCGGGCAGTGACACGGTGAGGCCTTTCGTCGCGGACTTCTCCGGCACTAGTCAACCTGCCTGCGCCCCGGAGGATTCCCCGGCTGTCACCATGTGGGACATGCGTCCGGTGGTCGGCATCACCTCATACGTCGAGCAGGCCCGCTGGGGGGTCTGGGACGTCCCGGCCGCGGTGCTGCCGTTCCGGTACGTCGAGGGGGTCGAGGCGGCGGGTGCCACGGCGGTGCTGCTGCCGCCGTCGGCCGCGCGGGACGGTGAGGTCCTGGAGCGCCTGGATGGCATCGTGTTCGCGGGCGGCTCGGACCTCGACCCGGCCCTGTACGGCGAGGAGCCGCACGCCGAGACCGTCGGGCTGCGCCCGCTGCGGGACGCCGCCGAGCTGCCCCTGCTGCGCGCGGCGCTGGACCGCGACCTCCCGCTGCTCGGCATCTGCCGCGGCATGCAGCTGCTGTCGGTCGCCTGCGGCGGCAGCCTCGTCCAGCACCTGCCCGACCTCGTCGGCCACGAGCGGCACCGGCCCGCGCCGGGGGTCTACGGGTTGCACGACGTCCGGCTGGCCGACGGCTCGCTGGCCCGCCGGCTGCTGGGCGAGCAGGTGAGCGTGCCGTCCTACCACCACCAGGGTCTGCGCTCGCCCGGCTCCCTGACGGTGAGCGGCTGGGCCGACGACGACACCCCCGAGGTCGTCGAGGACCCCGCGCGACGGTTCGCCCTCGGCGTGCTCTGGCACCCGGAGGCCAGCGAGGACCAGCGCCTGTTCGAGGGCCTGGTCGCGGCCGCGTCCTAGGGTGTCGGCCGTGACGGTCACCGAGGGGTACGCCGAGTTCGACGGCTCGCAGACCTGGTACCAGGTGCACGGCGCTGGTGGGCTCGCCCCGGACGGTCCGGCACCCCTCGTCGTGCTGCACGGCGGCCCGGGCGCGACGCACGACTACCTGACGCCGCTCGCCGGCCTGGCGGCGCCCGAGCTCGGCGGCCGGACGGTGATCCTCTACGACCAGCTCGGCAACGGCCGCTCCACCCACCACCGCGACCGTGGCGCCGACTTCTGGACCGTCGAGCTGTTCGTCCGTGAGCTCGCCAACCTCATCGACCACCTCGGCATCGGTGACCGCTACCACGTGCTCGGCCAGTCGTGGGGTGGCTTCCTCGCCCAGGAGCACGCGCTCACCCAGCCGAGCGGGCTCCGGTCGCTGGTGCTGTCGAACACCGCGGCGTCGTTCCCGGACTTCGTGTCCGAGGCGAACCTGCTGCGGGCCGACCTGCCGCCCGGCGTCGACGACACGCTGCTCCGGCACGAGCGGGCGGGCACGACCGACGACCCGGAGTACGCCGCGGCGTGCCAGGTCTTCTACCAGCGGCACCTGTGCCGGCTGGACCCCTGGCCGGCCGGTGTCGTGGCCGGCACTCGCCAAGCTGGACGAGGACCCGACGGTCTACCACACGATGAACGGGCCGTCGGAGTTCCACGTGATCGGCTCGATCAAGGACTGGTCGTCGACGTCTCGGCTCGGCCAGATCCAGGTCCCGACGTACGTCGTGAGCGGCGAGCACGACGAGGCGACACCCGCCCTGCAGGTGCCGCTCGTCGACGGCATCCGGGCCGCGGGCAACGAGGTCGAGCAGACCGTGCTCGCGGGCTGCTCGCACCTGCCGATGTGGGAGCAGCCGGAGACCTACAACGGGCTGGTCGCCGACTGGCTCGCCCGGCACGACTGACGCCGCGTGAAGCCCTACCTCCTGCTGCGGGCGGCCGACCTCGCCGCGCAGCGGCCGGCCGGCGAGGTCGACGACGTGCACTTCACCGAGGCGCTGGCGGAGTCGGTGATCGGTGACACCACGGTTCCCGGTGACGTGGTGCTGGACCCGTTCGCCGGCTACGGCACGACCCTCGCCGTGGCCGAGCGGATGGGCCGCGAGGCGCTCGGCGTCGAGCTGCTCGACGAGCACGTGGCGCACGTGCGGGCACGCACGGCCGGCCGTGCCCGCGTGGTGCAGGGCGACGCCCGTCGGCTGACCGAGCTGGTGGCCGGCCCGGTCGACCTGGTGCTCACCTCACCGCCGTACATGGCGACCGTGCGGCACCCGGAGAACCCGTTGACGGGCTACGCCACCGACGACGGCGACTACCCGACGTACCTGACCGAGCTCCGGTCGGTCTTCACCCAGGCGGCAGCGCTGCTGCGACCCGGCGGCCACCTGGTGGTGAACGTCGCCAACGTGGTCAGCCGGGCCGCGGACGGCCAGGACCACATCACGCCGCTGGCCTGGGACCTCGGCCGGGTGCTCTCCGAGCAGCTGACCTTTCTCGGTGAGACGTTCCTGTGCTGGGACGAGCATCCGCCGGGGCTGGCCGGCGACTACCTGCTCTGGTTCCGCGGGCGCTGACCCGCGACGACCGGCGACGCAGCGCCCTACGCTTCCCTCATGTCGGGCGAACGCGAGGACCTGCTCGGCTCGGCCCCGGACCTGGGCCAGGCGTCGAGCCTGCCGGCGTACGCGCGCATCGAGCAGTGGCTGATGGCGGCGATCCACGACGGAACGCTGGTGCCGGGCGACAAGCTGCCGCGCGAGGAGGCTCTGGCGGCGTCGCTGGGCGTCAGCCGGATGACCCTCCGGCAGGCGCTCGCGACCCTCGACTCGGTCGGCGTCATCGCGCGCCGGCCGGGCCGGCAGGGCGGGACGTTCGTCGCCGAGCCGCGGATCGTGTGCGACCTCACCGGGCTCGCCGGCTTCACCGAGCAGATGCGGCGGGCGCACGTGCGGGCCGGCGCCCGGATGGTGTGCGCCGTGACCCGTCCCGCGACAGCGCCGGAGTCGCGGGCGCTGGGGCTGGACCGCGGCGAACCGGTGCACGAGATCGTCCGGGTGCGGTCGGCCAACCGCGAGCCGCTGGCGCTCGAGCAGTCCTGCTTCCCGGCGGCCCTGTTCCCGGACCTGCTGGACCAGCGGTTGACCGGGTCGCTCTACCGGCTGCTCGCCCGGCGCTACGACCGGGCCCCGCACACCGCCACCGAGGTGCTCGAGCCGGTGATCGCGACACCCGGAGCAGGCGCAGCTGCTCCGCGTCGAGGCGGGCAGCCCGCTGATGCTGATCGAGCGCACGGCGTACGCCGTGTCCGGCACCGCGGTGGAGTACGCCCGGGACGTCTTCCGCGCCGACCGGACCCGGATCACGGTCCGCACCGGCCTGGGCGAGGCCGCGCGCAGCGAGATGGCCGCCGACGGGGAGGTGGCCTCGGCCGGGTGACGGCGGCGCGCCCGACGGGGGCCGGTGTCGCGGCCACCGGTCGGCAGCCTCAGACCTGCTCCCACGGGTGAGCGGTCGCCGCAGGATGCACTCCGCGGCGACCGGCCGACGGCCGTGAGCCTGGGCACGGGGTCGCGATACCCCTGGCGGGGCGCGCGCCCTCAGACCTGCTCACGCGCGGGAGCAGGCACGCGCGGCCGCCGCTGTGGGCACTCCGCGGCGACCGGCCGACGGCCGTGAGCCTGGGCACCGGTCGCGACACCCCTGGGGTGCGCGCCCTCAGACCTGCTCACGCGCGGGAGCAGGCACGCGCGGCCGCCGCTGTGGGCACTCCGCGGCGACCGGCCGACCGCCGTGAGCTTGGGCACCGGTCGCGACACCCTGTCGGGGCGCGCGCCCTCAGACCTGCTCACGCGCGGGAGCAGGCACGCGCGGCCCCCGGCCGAGTCCTGAGGCGCGCTGGTGTGTGTGCAGGTCTGAGGCGAGCAGCGCGCGCCACGCGGCCGACCTCGGACGCGCGCTGGTGTGTGTGCAGGTCTGAGGCGAGCAGCGCGCGCCACGCGGCCGACCTCGGACGTGCGCAGGTGTGTGTGCAGGTCTGAGGCGAGCAGCGCTCGGCACGCGGCACGCGGTGGACCTCGGACGCGCGCCGGTGTGTGAGCAGGTCTGAAGGCGCCCACCCCGCGACGGGAGCCGCGACCGCTTGCCGGCGATCGCGCTGAGTCAGCCGTCGGCGTGCACCCGGGTGCTCTTCGGGTCGAGCAACGGCTGGGCGACCACGACCCCGGACGCCCAGTCGCCGAACAGGTTCACCGTCACCTCGGTGCCCGCCGCCGCCGCCGCGACCGGGAGGTAGGCGTAGGCGATGGAGGCACCGGTCGTGTAGCCGTAGCCGCCGGACGTCACCCGGCCCGCCACCTCGGCGCCGACCCGCACCGGCTCGCCGCCGAGCACGACGGCCCGCGGGTCGGCCAGCGTCAGGCAGCACAGCCGGCGCGACGGTCCGGCCTCCTTGCGCGCCAGCAGCGCGTCCGCGACCCTCGAAGCCGCCCGGCTTGTCGAGCTTCACGCAGAAGCCGAGGCCCGCTTCGTAGGGGTCGGTCTCCGGCGTGATGTCGGTGCTCCAGACCCGGTAGCCCTTCTCCAGCCGCAGGCTCTCGATCGCGCGGTACCCACCGGCGACCAGCCCGTGCTCCCGGCCCGCCTCCCACAACGTTCGCCAGAGCCCGAGGCCGTACTCGGCCGGTGCATAGAGCTCCCACCCGAGCTCACCGGTGAAGGTGACCCGCAGGGCGCGCACCGGCACGTCCGCGACGCTGATCTCCTGCGCGGTCATGAACGGGAAGGCCTCGTTCGACAGGTCAGCGCCGGTGACCTCGCGCAGCACGTCACGGCTGCGTGGGCCCCACAGGGCATACGTCACGAACTGGCCGGTCACGTCGTCGACCCGCACGTCGGCGGCGCGGCGGCGGGCCTGCCGGCGCAGCCAGGCGCCGTCGTGGCTGCCGAACGCCGTACCGGTCACGACCAGGAACGCGTCGTCCTCGACCCGGGTGACGGTGAAGTCCGACTCGATGCCGCCGCGCGGGTTGAGCGCCTGGGTGTAGGTGATGTCGCCGACCCCGCGCGCCACCCGGTTGTCACACACCCAGTCGAGCAGCGACGCCGCGTCCGGCCCGGTCACCATCAGCTTCGCGAACGACGACTCGTCGAACAGCGCCGCCGCCTCGCGGGTCGCCCGGTGCTCGACGCCGACGGCCGGCGACCACAGGCGGCCGGCCCACCCGCGCGGGCGCAGCGACTCGTCGCCGGCTGCTGCGTTGCGCTCGTAGTGGTTGACCCGCTCCCACCCCGACTTCTCGCCGAACGACGCGCCGTGCTCGGCGTGCCACGCGTACGCCGGGCTGGTGCGCAGCGGGCGGCCCGCCGACCGCTCGAACCCCGGGTAGACGATGTCGTAGTAGGTCTCGTAGTTCTCCAGCGTCCGCTTCAACGTGTACGACGGCGAGCGGTACTGCCGCCCGAACCGGCGCACGTCCATGTGCCACAGGTCCATCCCGGGGTCGCCCGAGACGATCCACTCGGCCATCACCTTGCCGATGCCGCCGGCGCCGGCTATCCCGTGCGCGCAGAAGCCGGCCGCGACGAAGAAGCCGTCGACCTCCGTCTCGCCGAGCAGGAACTCGTTGTCCGGCGTGAACGCCTCCGGCCCGTTGATGATCTTGCGGAGGCCCACGTCGGCCATCGCGGGCACGCGGACCTGCGAGTTGGCCGTGATCTCCTCGAAGCGCTCCCACACCTCGGGGAGCAGGCGCCCGTTGAAGTCGGCGGGCACGGCGTCGTAGGTCCGGTCGTCGGCGCAGAACGGCTCGGCGTGCCGCTCGTAGCCGCCCATGACGAGACCGTCGACCTCCTCGCGGTAGTAGACCAGCAGGTCCGGGTCGCGCAGCGTCGGCAGCGGCCGGTCCCGGCGCGGCAGGAAGGCCTCGGTCACGACGTACTGGTGCGACATCGGCACGATCGGCAGCCGGACGCCGACCAACCGGGCGATCTCGGCCGCGAACATGCCGCCGCAGTCGACCACCGTCTCGGCGTCGATGCTCCCCCGGTCGGTGTGCACCCGGGTGACCCGGCCGCCGACGGTGTCGATCGCCGTGACGCGGGTGTGCGGGTGCACCTGCACGCCCTTGTCGCGCGCCAGGTTCGCAAGCGCGTAGCAGAGCTGGGACGGGTCGACGTAGCCGTCCGAGGCGAGGTAGGCGCCGCCGACGACACCGGCGGTGTCCAGGAGCGGGAACATCTCCTTCGCCTCGCCGGGCGAGACCTCCTGCAAGGGCAGGCCGTACGCCGTGGCCCACCCGATCTGGCGACGGATCTCCTCCAGCCGCTCGGCCGACGACGCCAGCCGGATGCCACCGGACTCGACCCAGCCGACCGGGTGCTCGCTCTGCTGCAGCCGTCGGTAGAGCTCGACGGAGTACATGTTCATCCGGGTCAGCGTCGGGTCGGCCCGCAGCTGTCCCACCAGGCCGGCGGAGTGGAACGTCGAGCCGCTCGTCAGCTCGGCCCGGTCGAGCAGGACGACGTCGGACTGCCCGAGCTCGGCGAGGTGGAAGGCGACGCTTGCACCGCCGACACCGCCGCCGATCACGACCACCGACGCGGACTCGGGCAGCGGACGACCGGTCGAGGGCTCGGGCACGGCTGGAGCCTAGGTGTCGCGTCGGTTTCGGTCTAGACCGTTGAGTCGGCGCTGCACTAGGTTCGCGTCTCGTGACCGGCATGCGTGAAGATCCGGAGCCGGCCCCCTCCGACCAGGTCCTCGAGCGGCTGCACGCGACCCTGCGGGAGCTGCCGGTCCTGGCCGGCGAACCTCGCACCGTCGAGGCGCTCACCGGCGGCCTGACGAACTTCAACTTCAAGGTGACCACGCCGGGCCGGACCGCGGTCGTGCGACTCTCCAGCTCGGACGCCGACCTGCTCGCCATCGACCGGGACGCCGAGAACCTCAACTCCCGCCGGGCGGCCGAGAGCGGCGCCGCACCCGAGGTGCTCGACTACCTGCCGCACCGCCGGGCCCTGGTCGTCGCCTGGGTCGAGGGCCGCACCCTCGTGGCCGAGCGACATGCACGCCGAGGCGATGCTCGAGCGGGTCGCCGACGTGTGCCGCACCCTGCACGCCGGCCCGCGGTTCGTGGGCGACTTCGACATGTTCGCGATCCAGCGGCGCTACCTCGACATCGTGGTGACCCACGGCTTCCGGCTGCCGGACCGCTACCTCGACCTGATGCCGCAGGTCGACCGGATCGCCGCCGCGCTCGCCGTCCGGCGTACGCCGACGGTCCCGTGCAACAACGACCTGCTCGCCGCGAACTTCATCGACGACGGGCAGCGGCTGTGGGCGATCGACTACGAGTACGGCGGCAACAACGACCCGTGCTTCGAGCTCGGCAACATCTGGAGCGAGTCCGAGCTGTCGCTCGACGAGCTCGAGACGCTCGTCGACAGCTACTACCGGCAGCACCTGCGGCACAAGGTGGCCCGGGCCCGGCTGCTCGGGACGATGGCGCGCTACGGCTGGACGCTGTGGGCCTCGATCCAGTCCGCCGTCAGCCCGATCGAGTTCGACTTCTGGTCCTGGGGCATGGAGAAGTACGAGCGGGCGCTCGCCGACCTCGACGGCCCGGGGCTGGACCTGCTCCTGGACGAGGCACGCCGCCCCGACTGACCCGTCGGGCCGGTCGGGGCGGCGGCTGCACTCCAGAGTGTTCCGGCTAGAGCAGCTCGACGACGTCCGGGTCGATGGTGTGCTTCGGACCCTTGAACCACTTCTTCGCCGACACCTGCCACCAGATGGTGAGGATGAGCAGCGCGCCGAGAGTGACGATCGGCGCGTAGTTGGCGTACTTCCACTCGAAGGAGTCGTCGAACGGATTGGCCGCCGGGACGAACGGCAGCATCAGGTAGAACGAGACGATGAGGATCTCGGCGACCGCGACGAGGTTCATCCACTTGTACTTCGCGCCGTTGTTCCAGGCGCCGGCCTCGAACTTGTCACCGTGCCGCCAGCGGAGCCAGATCGGGATGGCGAACGCGAGGTAGAGGCCGATCACCGCGATGGAGGTCACGGCGTAGAAGGCGACCGGGATGATCAGCGGCGACTCGGCGGTGCCGAGGTTGACCTCGATCAGCGCCGGCGCGGTGACGATCGCGCTGACGACGCCGACCAGCAGCACGGCGTTGGCCGGCACCCGCTTGGCGGTGAGCTTCGACCACAGCTGCGAGCCCGGCATCGCGCCGTCCCGGCTGAACGCGAAGGTCATCCGGGACGCCGAGGTCATGCACGACGTCGCGCAGAACACCTGCGCGGACGCCGAGATGAACAGCACGAACGCGGCCCAGTTGTTGCCCAGCGACTGGGTGAAGATGAACGCCACACCACCCGCGCCCGTGCCCGCGTTGTCCGGCGACCCGTCGGCAGGTTCGGGACCGCGAACACGACGCAGAGCAGCAGGATGTAGCCGCCGAGCACCGAGTAGAAGATCGACCGCCAGATGCCCTTGGCCGCCGCCATCGAGGCCGACTCCGTCTCCTCGGACAGGTGGGCGCAGGCGTCGAAGCCGGTGATCGTGTACTGGGTCAGCAGGAAGCCGAACGGCACGACCGCGAACCAGAAGGCGACGCCGGACGTGCTGCCGCCGTCGTACCCGGAGTTGTTGAACCGCTCGGTGAACACGTAGCTGAACGACTGGTGCTGGTCCGGGACGAAGATCAGGATGAGCACGATCAGCGTCGCGCCGACGACGTGCCACCACACCGAGACGTTGTTGACGATCGCCATCAGGTGGCTGCTGAAGATGTTCAGCACCGAGATGAGCACCAGGACGGCCAGGAAGATGTAGAAGACCCGGGTCAGGGAGTAGCTGGAGGCGAAGCTGTCGGAGTAGGTGCTGAGCGTGAGGTCGATGAAGGTCGCGCAGCCGTAGGAGACACCGGCGGTGACCGCGATCAGGCCGATCAGGTTCAGCCAGCCGGTGAAGAACCCGGCCCGCGGGCCGCCGAGCTTGGACGCCCACCAGTAGATGCCGCCGGACGTCGGGTACGCCGAGACCAGCTCGGACATCGTGAACCCGATGAGCAGGATGAAGGCTCCGAGGATCGGCCAGGTCCAGGAGATCGAGATCGGCCCGCCGTTGTTGAAGCCGGCGCCGAAGTTGGTGAAGCAGCCGGCCAGGATCGAGATGATCGAGAACGAGATCGCGAAGTTGGAGAAACCGGACCAGGACCGGTTGAGGTCCTGCTTGTAACCCAGCTCGGCGAGCCGTTTCTCGTCGTCGCCCATCTGCTTGACGTCTGTCACCGTTGACAACCTCCTGTGGAAGAGGTCCGCCCCCGCCGCGGACACCGCGAACCGCGTCACTCCGTGCGACAGGCAGTGTCTACTCCTCTGCGGAGGTCACCCGCAGCACGACGCGCCGTTCGCCCGGCAGGCCGGGGTGGGCCAGCCGCTCGGGGCGGACGCTACTGCAACCTGCAACAACGGTCTAGACCTGAAGCCGGGACACCTGCCCGCAACGCACGACGGCTCGCTAGGGTCCGGTCGAGACCTCGTGGATCGACGGCCGCCAGAGCAGAGGAGCGCCATGACGCAGCCGCAGCCCGCCATGACCGTGGATCAGCTGCGCACCTCGGTGCGCGACGGCCACATCGACACCGTCGTGGTGGCGTTCACCGACATGCAAGGGCGGTTGCAGGGCAAGCGGGTGCATGCCCAGTTCTTCCTCGACACCGTGCTGGAGCACGGCACCGAGGGCTGCAACTACCTGCTGGCGGTCGACGTCGACATGAACACCGTCGACGGCTACGCCATCAGCTCCTGGGAGCGCGGCTACGGCGACTTCGAGTTCGTCCTGGACCTCGACACCCTGCATCCGGTGCCGTGGCATCCCCGGCACCGCGATGGTCGTCTGCGACCTCGCCTGGCTGGACGACGCGCACACGCCCGTCGCGGAGAGCCCGCGGCAGATCCTGCGCGCCCAGGCCGAGCGGGCCGCCGAGAAGGGGCTGGTCGCGCTACGCGGGGACCGAGCTGGAGTTCATCGTCTTCAACGACACCTACGAGCAGGCCTGGACCAGCGGCTACCGGGACCTCACCCCCGCGAACCAGTACAACGTGGACTACTCGCTGCTCGGCACGAGCCGGGTCGAGCCGCTGCTGCGTGACATCCGCAACGGCATGTTCGGCGCCGGCCTGGTGGTCGAGTCGGCCAAGGGCGAGTGCAACCTCGGACAGCACGAGATCGCCTTCAAGTACGACGAGGTCGTGCGCACGGCCGACAAGCACTCGATCTACAAGAACGGCGCCAAGGAGATCGCCTCGCAGCACGGCAAGGCCCTGACGTTCATGGCCAAGTTCGACCAGCGCGAGGGCAACTCCTGCCACATCCACATGAGCCTGCGCGGGGACGACGGGCGCATCGTGTTCGACGAGGGCGACGGCCCCACGCCGATGTTCCAGAGCTTCGTCGCCGGCATCCAGGCCACCATGTGCGAGCTGACCTTGCTCTACGCCCCGAACATCAACTCCTACAAGCGGTTCCAGGTGGGCAGCTTCGCCCCGACCTCGACGGCATGGGGGTTCGACAACCGCACCTGCTCGCTGCGGGTCGTCGGCCACGGCGCGGGCGCTGCGGCTGGAGAACCGGCTGCCCGGCGGCGACGTCAACCCCTACCTCGCGCTGGCGGGGATGCTCGCCAGCGGTCTGCGCGGCATCGAGCACGAGCTGCCCCTCGAGCCCGCCTTCGAGGGCAACGCCTACCTGTCCGACCACCCCAAGGTGCCGACGTCGCTGCGCGGCGCGCGGGACCTGTTCGCCGCGTCGAGCACCGCGCGCGAGATCCTCGGCGACGCCGTGGTCGACCACTACGTCAACAACGCCGACGTCGAGCTGTCGGCGTTCGACGCCGCCGTCACCGACTGGGAGCGCTACCGGTCCTTCGAGAGGATGTGACGTTGTCGCCTCAGCCGACCCTCACCCACGAGGTCCTCGACCCCGCCACCGAGGAGCACGTCGCCACCGTCACCCTGACGTCCGCCGAGGAGACCGACGAGGCGATCCGTCGCTCGCACGCGGCGTTCCAGAGCTGGCGGCACGTCGCGCCGGCAGATCGGGGGCGCCTGCTGCGCCGGTTCGCCGCCGCTGTCGACGGAGCCCGCGAGGAGCTCGCCGCGCTGGAGGTGCGCAACTCCGGGCACACCATCTCCAACGCGCGGTGGGAGGCCGGGAACGTCCGCGACGTGCTGGAGTACTACGCCGCAGCGCCCGGAGCGGCTGTTCGGCCGGCAGATCCCGGTGGCCGGCGGCCTGGACGTGACGTTCAAGGAGCCGCTCGGCGTCGTCGGCGTCATCGTCCCGTGGAACTTCCCGATGCCCATCGCGGGCTGGGGACTGGCACCGGCCCTGGCCGCCGGCAACACGGTGGTGCTGAAGCCCGCGGAGATGACGACCATGACGGCCGTCCGCATCGGCGAGCTCGCCCTCGAGGCGGGCTTGCCGCCCGACGTGCTCACCGTGCTGCCGGGCAAGGGCTCGGTCGTCGGCGACCGGTTCGTCACGCATCCGCTCGTCCGGAAGATCGTGTTCACCGGCTCGACCGAGGTCGGCACCCGGATCATGGCCCGCGCGGCCGACCAGGTGAAGCGGGTGACCCTCGAGCTGGGAGGGAAGAGCGCGAACATCGTCTTCGCCGACTCCGACCTCGAGAAGGCAGCCGCCACGGCGCCGTACGGCGTCTTCGACAATGCCGGCCAGGACTGCTGCGCGCGCAGCCGCATCCTCGTCGAGCGCAGCGTGCACGACCGGTTCCTGGAGCTGCTGGAGCCGGCCGTGGCCGGCGTGCGGGTCGCGGCGCCGGGCCTCGACGACACCGAGATGGGCCCGCTCGTCAGCGCCGACCACCGGGAGCGGGTCGCGGCGTACGTCGATGACAGCGTGACCGTCGCCTTCCGTGGCTCGGCGCCCGACGGGCCCGGGTACTGGTACCCGCCCACGGTGGTGCTCCCCCGCGGCCCGCAGGACCGGGTCTGGCGCGAGGAGGTGTTCGGCCCGGTGGTGGCGGTGCTGCCCTTCGACGACGAGGCCGACGCGGTCCGGCTCGCCAACGACACGGAGTACGGCCTGTCCGGCTCGATCTGGACCAGGGACGTGGGCCGGGCGCTGCGGGTGGCCCGCGCGGTCGAGTCCGGCAACCTGTCGGTCAACTCGCACTCCTCGGTGCGCTACTCCACCCCGTTCGGCGGGTTCAAGCAGTCCGGCCTCGGCCGCGAGCTCGGCCCCGACGCCCTCGACTCGTTCACCGACGTGAAGAACGTCTTCATCAGCACGGAGGACTGACCAGATGGCTGGACGGCTGCAGGACCGCGTCGCGATCGTCACCGGCGGCGTGGGCGGCATCGGGCTCGCCACCGCGCGCCGGTTCGCCGAGGAGGGCGCCAAGGTCGTGGTCGTCGACCTGGACGACGACCGGGGCGCCGAGCTCGCCGACGAGATCGGCGGCCTCTACCAGCGGTGCGACGTCACGAGCCCCGAGCAGGTCGAGGCCATGGTCGCCACCACCGTGGCGACCTACGGCAGCGTCGACATCGCGTTCAACAACGCGGGCATCTCCCCGCCGGACGACGACTCGATCCTGGACACCGGGCTCGAGGCGTGGCGTCGGGTGCAGGAGGTGAACCTCACCAGCGTCTACCTGTGCTGCAAGGCGGTACTGCCGCAGATGCGGGAGCAGGGCCGCGGCTCGATCATCAACACCGCGTCGTTCGTGGCGGTGATGGGGGCGGCGACCTCGCAGATCTCCTACACCGCCAGCAAGGGCGGCGTGCTGGCGATGAGCCGCGAGCTCGGCGTGCAGTTCGCGCGGGAGGGCATCCGGGTCAACGCGCTGTGCCCCGGACCGGTCGACACCCCGTTGCTGCGCGAGCTGTTCGCGAAGGACCCGGAGCGCGCCGCCCGTCGGCTCGTGCACATCCCGATGGGCCGCTTCGCCGACGCGGCCGAGATCGCGAACGCGGTGCTGTTCCTCGCCAGCGACGAGTCCAGCTTCGTCACCGCGTCGACGTTCCTCGTCGACGGCGGCATCAGCGGCGCCTACGTCACGCCGCTGTAAGCGAGAGCACGCAGCGTGTGACGGACCTTGACGCGGGCGCTGCGGTGACGACAGGGTGCGGCCACGGTCGCGCAGCGTCGCCGGCAGTGCCGGACGAGACTGTGCCTGGAGCACGGAGGGCGTCATGGTCGGACGGCGTGCAGCGCGAGTCGCAGGCTCGCTCGGGCTGGGGCCGGTCGTCGCCGTCGCGACGGTCCTGGTGCTCACCCTGAGCATGGCCTCCCCGGCCGCCGCGAACGGCAACTCCGACGGCAACCGGCTCACCCTGATGACCCGCAACCTCTACCTCGGGTCCAGCCTGGTGCCGGCGCTGACCGCGACGACGCCCGCGGCGTTCCTCGGCGCGGTGGCTCAGATCAACGCGACCCGCCTCGCCACCGACTTCCCGGCGCGGGCCCAGGCGATCGCGGACGAGATCGAGGCCGAGGCACCGGACCTCGTCGGCCTCCAGGAGGTGTCGACCTGGGTGACCACGAGTCCGCACGGCGCCACCGACGGTGCAGGACTTCCTCACATCCTGTCGGCGGCCCTCGCGGACCGGGGCCTGAGCTACCAGGTCGCCGCAGTCTCGGACAACGCCAACATCGGCCCGATCCCGCTCGTCGCCCCGTGCGTCTGCACATCGTCGGCGCCTGCACCGTGACGCTGAAGGACCGCGACGTCATCCTGGTGAACGCCGACCGGGCGGGGCTCAGCTGGAGCAACCCGAAGGACGGTTCGTACGCCACCCAGCAGTTCTTCCAGCCGCCGATCCCGGGCGCGCCGCCGGTGTCCTTCGACCGCGGCTGGGCCTCGATCGACGGCAGTCTGGGCGCCCACCGGTTCCACTACGCCAGCACGCACCTCGAGACCGAGGACTTCCCCGGCATGCAGGAGGCGCAGGCCGCCGAGTTCCTCGCCGGGCCGGCCCACGGACCGGGCGCCGACCTCGCGACCGGTGACTTCAACTCGGCCGCCGACGGCAGCACCACCACGTCGTACGCCCTGCTCACCTCGCAGTTCAAGGACGCCTGGCGGGTCAACAGGGGCGACCCCGGGCTGTCCTGCTGCCAGAACGAGACGCTGTCGAACCCGGTCTCGCAGCTCGGCTCACGCATCGACCTCGTGCTGTTCAGGAACGGCGCGAACGCCAGGTCCGCGACGCTCGTCGGAGCCGTGCCGTTCCAGGCAGCTCCGCCGTTGTGGCCGTCGGACCACGCCGGGGTCGTCGCGACGCTGCGGATCGGCGGCTGACCCGACCGCGCGTTCAGCCGTGCCCGGCGTACTCCTGGGGGATCCACTGCCGCCACTCCTCCACGGTGCCGAAACCCAACCGCTGGTAGACCGGCAACCCCATCGGTGAGGACTGCAGGTAGGCGGCCAGCGCGCCGTCCGCCAGCGCCGTCCGCACCGCGTGGGCGGTGACGGCGGCGCCGTAACCGCGACCGCGCCACTCGGGCGGGGTCGCCACGTCGAAGATGCCGCACTGGTCGTCGACGACGAAGGCAAGCGCGGTCGAGACGTCGTCGTCGCCGACCTGCGCGATCCAGGTCGACGCGGCGCGGTCGACGATCAGCTGGATCGGGAACGCGTCCCGGATCATCTCCGGTGGCATGCCGAAGCCCTTGGCCAGCAGGGTGAGGACGCTGTCGACGTCGGCGAGCGTCACGGCCCGCCGGAACGTCACCTCCGGATGGCCGACGTCCAGCCGGCTGGCGTCCCGGAGCGTCATGAACGGGATCTCGCCCGTGACGTCGAGGCCGCGGCGCTCGAGGTGCTCGTCCAGCTCGGCCGGGTAGCCGGGCCGCAGCTGCAGGTTCCACGGCAGCTCGCCCGCCGCGAACTCATCCACGGCGTCCAGGACGGCTGCGACGGTGACCTCCGGCTGCACGCCCCAGACACCGTTGAAGGGTGCCGCCGCGAACCCGGTGGTGGCCCGGACCAGTCCATCTGCCTGCTCGTGCGTGCCATCCCGGAACGCCACGGCCATCAGCGCCCACGACGCCGACCGAAGCGCGCCGTCACAGGCCGCCGCTGTCTCGCCTTGCTCTCGCCGCGGGCTCGGCACTGTCGCCGCGGGACCGGTGACCTCGCTGTCCATGGATCCTTCCTCGAAAACCTGGTCGCGGTCACCGCGAGGTCGGTTGCTCGCGGGCTGCGACATCGGCGAGCAACCGGCGTACCGCGGTGGCGACGACCTGCGGGTGCTCCATCTGCGAGACGTGCCCGCTGTCCGGCAGCAGCACGAGCCGGTTGTCCGGGAACGTGCGGGCTGCCCGGTACGCCGAGCGCGGGTCGACGAGCCGGTCTCGCAGCCCGTAGACGAGCAGGGTCGGCACCCGGACGTGGGAGGCCAGCCGCCACAGCGGCCAACGGTCCGGCCGGAGGTAGGCCGCCATCAGGCTGCGCAGCGACCCGATCATCGCGGCCGAGTCGTGCTCCAGCCGTACCCGGCGCTCGGCCTCGGTCATCGCCTCCTCCACCCGCTCGGGCGGGACGCGGGACGGGTCGGCCCAGCACAGCGCAAGCGTGGCGCGCACCCGCTGCTCGACGGGGTAGCGGTCCAGCCGCCGGGCCAGCCGCTGGCCGGCCCACGGCACCGCGAGAGCCGGCAGGTGGATGTTGCTCAGCCGCGGCCGCAGCACGGGCAGCGCGGGCGAGACCAGGGTGAGGGTGCGGACGAGGTCGGGCCGGGTGGCGGCGACCACGGTCGACACGGTGCCGCCGAGGGAGTTGCCGAGCAGGTGCACCGGGCCGCGCCCGCCGTCCTCGACGAGCTCGGTGACCGCCCGGACGTGGGCCCGCAGCGAGTAGTCCCCCGCCGACGGTGGCGGCGACCACCCGAAGCCGGGCAGGTCGGGGGCCCACGGGTCCAGCCGGTCGCGCAGCAGGTCCATCACGTCGGTCCAGTTGGTGGCCGCCCCGCCGAGCCCATGGACCATCACGGCCGGCTCCGCGGCGTCCGAGGTCGGGGGCGCCGACCGGACGTGCAGCTGACCGGACGGCAGCTGCATCTCGTGGCCCGGCCAGTGCGGGACGGGACCTGCGGCGTCGCTCATCGGCACCGGCTCAGCCGGCCACCTCGCCGAGCATCGGCTCCACCCGCCGGTTGACCGCGGCAAGCACTCCCCGGATCACCGCCTGCCGGACATCCTCGCGGACCACCGAGGCGCCGGAGAGCCGCTGGGTGGTGCGCTCGGTGAGCATCGACACCACGACCAGCGCGGTCCGCTCCTCACCGGTGCTCGCGATCTCGACGTGCTCGACGTCGAACCGCACCGCCTGGCCCACCAGCACCTCGACCGCGCGCAGGGTGGCCGCAGCCACCGACCGGTGCAGGGCCGCGGTCGTGGCCGCGCCCTCGGTCTCGCCGACCCCCGTGCGCATGCCGGCGCGCAGCGTCACGGCGACCGACACCCCGAGCGCCGCCGAGACGAGCTGGACCCGCTCGATCACCATCCGGGTGCCGGCCGGCCGGTGCGGCTGCTCGGCGGTGCCCTCGGTGCTCTCGGTGCCCTCGGCGGTGTCCGCGCTGTCGGTGCTGTCGTTGCCGTGACCGGGGCTGTTCTCTCGGCGCTCTCGGCGCTCTCGGCGACCGGCGTGGCCGCCGGCGCCAGGTCTGCCTCCAGCGGCGGCCGGCCGTTGGCCGGACGCGGCGGCAGGACGTCGGGGACCCTGGCGGGCGGGAGCCCGGGCCCGGCGAGGGTCCCCGGCCCGGTGGCCTCGAGCACGCGGACCCGGTCGGTGTCGACGGCTAGTCCGAACCGGTTCCGCAGCAGCCGGTTGACCGCCCCCGCCACGTCGACCTCGTCGGCCCCGGAGGCGAGCTGGAGCCGGAGCGTGCCGGGCCCGCCACCGAGCGGCTCGACGGTGGCCGCGGCCACCCCGGGGACGCCCAGCAGCGCCGCGACCAGGTCGCGGTGGTCGCTGATCGTCACGGCAAGGCCTCTCGGGGTGCGGGTCGGGGCGCGCCCAGTGTTCCAGCCCGGCGGCCGGCCCGGGTGCCCGCTGCCGGAATGAGCCGATCCCCGAGCAACAACCGCGGTCCTAGGGTGGACGGTATGACCGACCGCGACGACCCGCAGGCTGCCCCCGCCGACGACCGGGAGATCGACCCGGAGGTCCCGGAGACCGATGCCCTCGAGCAGCGCGCGGAGGTCGCCAGGGACGGCGCCGCCGGCGCCGGCGGCGACGAGTTCCCGGCCGATCCGGACCTCGAGGCCGACCCGGCCGACGTCGCCGAGCAGTCCCGGACGGTGGATCCCGGCGACGACGAATACCGCTGACCGCGGCAGGCGGCCCGTAGGATCGACGCGATCGACCGTCCGCCCCCCGAAGGAGATCAGGTGCCGGCTGCCCAGGACGCGCGCGCCCGCAGTCCGCGGCTGCCCCGGCCCGCCCGGCGCGAGCAGCTGCTCGGCGCCGCGCAGGAGGTCTTCGTCGCGCAGGGCTACCACGCGGCTGCCATGGACGACATCGCCGAGGCCGCCGGCGTGAGCAAGCCGGTGCTCTACCAGCACTTTCCCGGCAAGCTGGACCTCTACCTGGCGCTGCTCGACCAGCACTCCGAGGCGATGGTGGCCGCGGTCCGGGTGGCCCTGGACTCCACCACCGACAACAAGCTGCGGGTCGCCGCGACGATCGAGGCCTACTTCCGGTTCGTCGACGAGGACGGTGGCGCGTTCCGCCTCGTCTTCGAGTCCGACCTGGTCAACCAGCCGGAGGTCCGGGAGCGGGTCGATGGCGTGACCGTGGCCTGCGCCGAGTCGATCAGCGAAGTCATCCAGGACGACGCCGGCCTGCCGAAGGACCAGGCCCGCCTGCTCGCGGTCGGCCTGGTGGGCATGGCCCAGGTCGCCGCCCGGTACTGGCTCTCCGACGACGGCGCGATCCCGCGCGACGCCGCCTCCCGGCTGCTGGCCAGCCTCTCGTGGCGAGGCATCGGCGGTTTTCCGCGCACAGGAGAACCGCACTGACGTCGCTGCCCGCCGCGACCTATTAGCCTGGGCCACGTCACAGCGCAGCTCGCACCACGACGCTCGAGTCCCGGAGGTCCCCGTGGAGGTCAGGATCGGTGTCCAGCACGCCACCCGCGAGCTGGTGATCGACAGCGCCGAGTCCACGGCCACGATCCTCGAGGCCGTCAGCGCGGCCGTCAGCGGCGGCACGTCCGTGCTGACCCTCACCGACGAGCGCGGCAAGCAGGTCGTGATCCCTTCGGACAAGGTCGCGTACGTCGAGATCGGCGAGCCGGAAAGCCGTCGGGTCGGCTTCGGCGCAAGGTGTAGTCAGCCGGTTCGCCGGTCGAACGGTCAGGCGGACAGCCCCAGGCTGGCCATCCGCTCGGTGTGGTTCTCGGTGAGCCGGGCGAACATCCGGCCGACCTCCGCCAGGTCGGCACCTCGGTGCGCGACGCCGCCCACCAGCAGCGACGCGAGCGCGTCCCGCTCGGCGGCGACCCGCTGGGCCTGGCTGAGCGCCTCGCCGACCAGCCGGCGGCCCCACAGCGCCAGCCGCCCGCCGACCCGAGGATCCGCCTCGATCGCCGCGCGCACCCGGTCGACCGCGAACTCCGAGTGCCCGGTGTCCTCGAGCACGGTGAGGACGAGGTCGCGGGTCGAGTCGTCCAGGTAGGCCGACACCTCGCGGTAGAAGTCCTCGGCGATCCCGTCACCGACGTACGCCTTGACGAGCCCTTCCAGCCAGTCGGCCGGTGCGGTGCGCGCGTGGAACTCCTCCAGCGCCTGGATGAACGGCTCCATCGCCGCCTCCGGTGAGACGCCCATCTCGGCCAGCCGGGCGCGCAGCAGAGCGAAGTGGTTGTACTCCGCGACGGCCATCTTCGCCAGCGCTGCCTTGTCCGCGATCGTCGGCGCGAACGAGGCGTCGTCCGCCAGCCGCTCGAACGCGGTCAGCTCGCCGTAGGCGAGGGCGCCGAGCAGATCCACGACCGCCAGCCGGTACTGCTCGTCGGCCAGCGGGTCGGGGCTCTGCGCGGGCGCGTCCACGGTGGGCAGCGTACCGAGGGGTAGGGTATGTCCGAGAAGAACGGATGCCCGGTCGCCCGACGAACCGATCGGCTCCGACCGACGAGTCCCGCCGCCGAGCGGCCCGCCGTCCCCTGGACGGCGTGCGGCCCCGGAACCGGTGCGGGACTCCCCGCGAGAAGGGCCCCGTCCTGAACACCCCAACATTCGCCGAGCTCGGCGTGCTGCCCGCCACCATCGAGGCCCTCGAGGCCGTGGGCATCAGCACGCCGTTCCCCATCCAGGCGCTGACGCTGCCGGTGGCCCTGCACGGCCACGACATCATCGGCCAGGCCAAGACCGGCACCGGCAAGACGCTGGGTTTCGGCATCCCGCTCCTGCAGCGGGTCGTGGCCACCGACGAGGTCGCCGAGGTGTCCGAGGGCACCGCTCCGGTCGTGCCCGGCAAGCCGCAGGCTCTCGTCGTGGTGCCGACCCGCGAGCTGTGCGTGCAGGTCGCCGGCGACATCGAGAAGGCCGCCGCGCGCCGCGCGATCAGGGTGCAGACCATCTACGGCGGCCGCGCCTACGAGCCGCAGGTCGAGCAGCTGAAGAAGGGGGTCGAGGTGGTCGTCGGTACGCCGGGGCGGCTCATCGACCTGGCCCAGCAAGGCCTGCTCGACCTGGGCCACGTGCGCACCCTCGTGCTCGACGAGGCCGACGAGATGCTCGACCTCGGCTTCCTGCCGGACGTCGAGAAGATCGTCCGGCTGATCCCCGCGGGCCGGCAGACCATGCTGTTCTCCGCCACCATGCCGGGCGCCATCATCACGCTGGCCCGCTCGTACATGCACCACCCGACGCACATCCGCGCGGTCGACCCCGACGACGACGGCCAGACGGTCAAGGCCGTCGAGCAGCACGTGTTCCGGGCGCATGCCATGGACAAGGTCGAGCTGCTGGCGCGCATCCTGCAGTCGCCGGACCGCGGCCTGACGCTGGTGTTCTGCCGGACGAAGCGCACCGCGGCCAAGGTCGCCGACGAGCTCGCCGACCGCGGCTTCGCGTCGGGGGCCGTGCACGGCGACCTCGGTCAGGGCGCCCGAGAGCAGGCGCTGCGGGCGTTCCGCAACGGCAAGGTCGACGTGCTCGTCGCCACCGACGTCGCGGCGCGTGGCATCGACGTCCAGGACATCACCCACGTCGTGAACTACCAGTGCCCCGAGGACGAGAAGACCTACCTGCACCGGGTCGGGCGCACCGCTCGCGCCGGCGCCAAGGGCATCGCGATCACCTTCGTCGACTGGGACGACATGCCCCGCTGGGCGCTCATCGACAAGGCGCTCGACCTCGGCTTCGGTGAGCCCGAGGAGACCTACTCGACCTCCGACCACTTCTACGAGGAGCTGGAGATCCCCCGCGACGTCACCGGCGTGCTGCCGCGAGCCCAGCGCACCCGGGCCGGGCTGGCCGCCGAGGAGGTCGAGGACCTCGGCGAGACCGGCCGGGCCGGCAACCGAGCCGCTCCGAAGCGCGGCTCGACCGGTGGGTCGCGCGGGCGTTCCGGCGGTTCGAGCCGTGGCCGGGACGACGGCCGGGACAGCAAGGATGCGGCCGGCGAGCGCACCGACCGGGCGGACCGTCCGCGACGCACCCGGACCCGCACCCGTACCCGCGCCGGCCAGCCGGCCGCGGCGGGCAGCACGGCCGCTGCGAGCAGTCCGGCAGCTGCGGGCAACGGCCACTGCGAGCAACGGCAGCGCGGACGCCGCGGCCACCGACAGCGACGCGGCCCCCCGTCGTCGTCGCCGCAGCCGCGGAGGACGCGGGTCCGGCGGCACCGAGAGCGCAGCGGCGCCCGCCGAGCAGGCCTGACCCGGGGCAGTGGGCGAGGACCTCGAGGCGCTGCGCCGCTGGGAAGCCGGCGGTGCGACCTGGCGGGTCGTCGCCCGGACCGACGGACGGCTGGACATCGCCCTGCTCACCTGTGACGCCGGCGAGCAGGTGGGCAGCCTGCTCTCGGGCGAGCCCGACCTGCTGTCCTACGTCGGGGACCGCTCCAGCAGCGAGGACGCCGGTCGCTGACGGCTGACGCTCGGCCGCGCCCGTCGGCGTTCGCAGCCGATTCGGCAGCATTGGATGGGAACTCTGCGCTCAGAGGGTGGCCCGATCCGGTATCCGATGCCGACAAAACGGCCCCGAAGGGCGCGCGGCGCGACGGCGGCGGCACGGGCGCACCAGCGGCGCCCGCAGCTCAGAGGCTGAGGCCGAGCCGGACCCAGGTACGGCGGCCGCAGGCGGGGCAGCGCATCCACGACGGGTACCCGCGACGGATCAGCGGCAGGTGCAGCGACGGCAGGGCGAGCCCGAGCAGCTGCCGCGGCGTCACCACGCTCTCCTCCTCGCAGCCCGAGCAGGCCAGCGTCACCGCACCCGGCGCCGCCGGCTGGTCGGTGACGCTGTAGAGCGAGCGGCGGCCCTGCGGGTCCACCGGCAGCCGCGGCGTCGCGCCGTGCCGTCCCCCGCGGCGCACCCGGATCCGGTCGAAGCCGGGCTCGGACGCGCTCATCCGAACAGGCTCTCGGCGAGCTCGCGGTAGGCCTCGGCACCGCGGGTCCGGCGGGCCGTCACCAGGGCGGACCGGCCGGCCGCAGGTGCCTCGGCGAACCGCACCGACCTGGGGATGGGCGGCTCCAGCACCGGGAGACCGTAGCGGCCGGAGACATCGGCGAGCACCGCTCGCGCGTGGTTGGTGCGCCCGTCGTACATCGTGGGCAGGACGCCGAGCACCTTGAGGTGCGGGTTGAGGATGCGCTGCACGTCGGCGATGGTGTCGAGCAGCTGCCCGACGCCGCGGTGGCTGAGCATCTCGCACTGCAGCGGGATGAGCACCTCGTCGGCGGCGGTCAGTGCGTTCAGCGTGAGCACGCCGAGCGACGGGGAGCAGTCGAGCAGGATCACGTCGTACGCCGCGCTCACCTCCTCCAGCGCGGTGCGCAGCACGAACTCCCGGCCCGGCCGGCTCAGCAGCTGCGCCTCGGTGCCCGCGAGCTCGATCGTGGCGGGCAGCAGGTCGACGCCGTCCTCGGTGGGCTGGATGGCCATCGACGCGCCCACCCGACCCAGCAGGACGTCGTGGACGCTGAGCTCGACGGCCTCCGGGTCCAGGCCCATCGAGAAGGTCAGGCACGACTGGGCGTCCAGGTCGACCAGCAGCACCTTGCGGCCCCGCTCGGCCAGCGCCGTGCCGAGCGACGCGACGGTGGTCGTCTTCGCGACCCCGCCCTTCTGGTTCGCCACGGCGATGATCCTGCTCACCCGCGCCATTCTGCCTGTCCCGGGCCCTCTGGTGTCACCCGAGGCCCGGTAGCGTTCCGCGACGTGAGCAAGCCGCCGTACCTGGACCACCCGACGGGGGTGCGTCCTACCGCAATCGCGACACCTCGCGGCCCGCTGGCTGCGCTGCGCGCCGACCCGGCGGAGCCCACCGGCGCTCCGGTGCTGCTGGTGCCCGGGTACACGGGCTCCAAGGAGGACTTCATCGCCCTCCTCGCGCCGATCGCGGCCGCGGGCCACCCGGTCGTCGCGCTCGACCAGCGCGGCCAGTTCGAGTCGGTGGGCCTGGACGACCCCGCGGCGTACGAGGTGGCGGCGCTGGCCGAGGACGTCCTCGCCGTCCTGGACGGGCTCGGCCGCCCGGCGCACCTGGTGGGCCACTCCTTCGGCGGCCTGGTGGTGCGGGCAGCCGCCCTGGCCGACCCCGGAGCCGTCCGCTCGCTGACCCTGATGAGCTCGGGCCCCGCGGCCGTGCCGGCACCGGCGAACGGCAACATCACGTTGATGACGCAGGCCCTGCCGATCGTCGACCGGGCCACGATCTGGGCGGCCAAGCGGCAGATCGAGGCGCAGAACGAGCTGGAGGCGCCACCGCCCGACATCGAGGCGTGGCTCGAGGCGCGGTTCATGGCCACCCACTCGGTGAACCTGCTCCGGCTGGCCCAGCAGCTGCTGACCGAGCCCGACCGCACCGACGAGCTGGCCGCGCTCGGGCTGCCCGTCCTGGTGGTGTTCGGCGAGCGGGACGACGTGTGGTCGCCCGACCTGCAGGCGGCCACCGCCGAGCGCCTCGGCGCCCGCACGACACGGCTCGCGGGGCTGGGCCACTCCCCCGCCGCCGAGGCGCCGGAGCCGACGGTCGCGGCCCTGCTCGACTTCTGGTCGACCGTCACCGACTAACGGTCGGCCTCGCCGAGGGCGTCCCACGACCGCGCGGGCCGGTACTGCGCCGACCCCTCCGGGCAGACCCGCAGGAAGTCGCACCACCGGCACGCCGGCGTGGGCCGTGCGGGGAACGCCTCGTCAGAGGCCACTCCGGTCGACGCCACCGTCGGCCCGGGCGGCCCGGGCGGCCCGGTAGGCGGCGTCGGCCGCTGCCGCCTCGCGCGCGACGGCCTCCGCCCGCGACAGGTGCCGGGCGAGCGACTCCGCCGAGTGCTGGTGCCCCACCACCTCGCCGGTCGGCAGATGGTGCAGCTCGACCCGCAGGCACGGGCGCCGGAAGGTCCGGGCCACCGCGAGGGCGTACAGCGCCAGTGCCATCGAGCTCCGCACGTCGTACGTCGTGGGAAGCCGGCGACCGGACTTGTAGTCGACGACCACGAGCTCGCGGCGACCGCCGGCCAGCACCCGGTCGTCGAGCCGGTCGACCCGGCCGGACAGCGCGAGGACCGACGTGCGAGCCGCGACCGTCCGCTCGACCCCGAGCGGCTCGTCGCGCGGGTCGAGCCGTTCGGCGTACCGCTCGACCATCGCCCGGGCAGCCGCCCGCCACCGTGCTGACTGGTCGGCGTCCCGGAACCCGTCGCGCAGCCAACCCTTCTCGAGCAGCCGGCCCGCCGCCGCGGCGGTGCGGGCCGCGGGAGCGAGCCGCCAGAACCCGGCCAGCGCCAGGTGCACGCTCGCTCCGAGGCTGTTGTGCGCCCACGGCGGGCCCTTCGGCGGCGGCGGCCGGTCCAGGTAGCTGAACCGGTAGCGCCGCGGGCAGTCGAGCCGGGTCGTCAGCCTGGTCGGGGTCGCGCTGAACAGTGGCGCCGGCAGGCCGCCCAGCGCCAGCTCACCCTGGCCGGCGGCCGCGGTCGAGGTCACGCCGCGTTCACCAGCGCGGTGACGCCGTCAGCCACGAGCTGCACCGCGATCGCCGACAGCAGCAGGCCGGCGATGCGGGTGATGAGCGTCACGCCGCTGTCCTTGATGACGCGGATGACGATGACCGAGTAGCGCATGAACACCCACAGCACGATGTGCACGGCGACGATGCCGAGCGCCAGCGCGACGGCCTCCCCGATGTCGTCGACGCCCTTGACGAAGACGATGGTCGCGACGATCGCGCCGGGGCCGGCCAGCAGCGGGGTGCCGAGCGGCACCAGAGCGACGTTGACGTTCTGCGTCTCGACCGGGTCGTCGGCCTTGCCGGTCAGCAGCTCCAGCGCCACCAGGAGCAGCAGCAGGCCGCCGGCGATCTGCATCGACGGGAGGGTGATGCCGAGGTAGTCGAGGATGCGCTGGCCGAACAGGGCGAAGACCGTGATGACGAAGAACGACACGATGACCGCCTGGCTGGCCAGCCGCTTGCGCATCCTGTTGCTGCGGCCGCTGGTGAGGCTCAGGAACAGGGGCACCGTGCCTGGTGGGTCCATGATCACGAGCAGCGTGACGAAGACCTCGATGAAGAACTTGACGTCGGCGTTGCTCACGGCTGATCTGCTGCTCGCGCCCAGCTCATGCAGGCACGCCGCTGCGCACCTGGGCGAGCAGCTCCTCGAAGACACCGGGGTCGGTGACGTTCTCGCCGAGGCGGTTCTCCTTGCCGCTGCCGTGGTAGTCGCTGGCGCCGGTGACGAGCAGCCCGAGGTCACCGGCCAGCCCGCGCAGCCGGTCGCGGGCCTCGGGCGGGTTGTCGCGGTGATCGACCTCGAGACCGGCGAGGCCGGCCCCGGCCATCGCGACGATGGCGTCGTCGCCGACGGTCGTGCCTCGCTTGGCGGCGGCGGGGTGAGCGAAGACCGGCACCCCACCGGCGGCCCGGACCAGGCCGACCGCCCGGACGGCGTCGACGTAGTAGTGGCCGACGAAGAACTCGCTGCCGTCGTGCAGGATGGTGTCGAACGCCGCACTGCGGTCGGGCACCACCTGCAGGGCCACCAGCGTGTCGGCGATGTGCGGGCGGCCCACCGTGGCGCCGTCGCTGAGCTGGGCCAGCACGAGGTCCCAGGTGATCGGGTAGCCCGCGTCGGCGAGCTTGGCGACGATGGCCTTGGCCCGCGGCACCCGGTCGTCCAGCGCCATCGCCATCTCCTCGGCCAGCTCCTCGTGGGCCGGGTCGACGAGGTAGGCGAGCAGGTGCAGGCTGACACCGTCGTACGCGCAGGAGATCTCGGCCCCGCGCACCAGCCGCAGGCCGTCGGGCAGCGCGGCAGCAGCCTCGTCCCAGCCGCGAACGGTGTCGTGGTCGGTGAGCGCGACGACGTCCAGCCCGGCCGCGGCAGCCGCCCGCACCAGCTCGGCGGGGGTCTCGGTGCCGTCGGAGGCGGAGCTGTGGGCATGGAGGTCGATGAGCACCGGCCCAGCCTAGGGTGGGCCGGGCGGCCGCCCGATCAGACCGTCAGACGTGGGGACAAGGCGCCGCAGGGGACATCGAGCTCGTGCCCGGCGTCCCGCAGGTCGGTCAGCACGAAGTCGTCGATGAGCAGGAACCCCGCGGTGCCGGGCCAGAGCACGGCCCAGATCCAGCAGCCGAGCGCTTCGCCGACGTACACCGCTCGGTCCTCCGCACCCGGACCGGGCTCCATCGCCCACATGGCCGTCGGGATGCCGGCCGCGTGCACCTTGGCGTCGGCGGGCCGGGTGTGGACCTCGCCGGCGTCCGGGCCCTCGAGCCCGGCGAACCGGGCACCGAGCCCGACCCCCATCTCCTCGGCCACGAGCACCACGTCGGCCACCCCGCCCATCGGAGCGGGGCCGGAGCAGACGACGGCGGTGGCGCGCGCGCCGGTGCGTTCGTCGCCGGCCAGCACCACCCCGGTGACCAGCCAGCCGCGCGGCAGCGGCCAGGGCAGCCACAGCGGGACCTTCGCCCCGACGGCTGCGGCCCGGAGGACCTCGGCGGTCGGCTGCACGATCGGCTGGACCGGCGGCACCGTGTCGTGGACGGGACAGCGCCACGCACTGGACCACAGTCCGGGCGGGCTCAGCGCAGCGCCGCACCGCGGGCAGGTGGGCTCGGCCCTCATGGCCTGACGGTCCCGAACTGTGGCCGGTGCGTCAAGGGCCGCACGCCTCTGGTCCTAGGCTCGGCCCATGCTTCCCGACCCGTCCGGCGCGCGCCGGCGGGTCCCGTGCGTGGGGGCGGTGGTGCACGACGACGACGGACGGCTGCTCGTCGTCCGGCGGGGCACGCAGCCCGGCCGCGGCCGCTGGTCGGTGCCGGGAGGCCGGGTCGAGGCGGGCGAGTCCGACGGTACGGCGGTCGTGCGCGAGGTGCTGGAGGAGACCGGCCTGCACGTCGCCGTGGGGGTAAGGGTCGGCACCGTCGCCCGCGAGGGAGTCGGCGGCGTGCTCTACGACATCCGCGACTACGCCTGCGCGGTGACCGGCCCGACCAGCCCGGTGGCCGGCGACGACGCGGACGAGGTCCGCTGGGTGAGCCGCGCAGAGCTCGGGCAGCTCGACCTCGTCGACGACCTGTGGGACACCCTGGCGCGCTGGGGCATGCTCCCGCACTGACGAGTCGGTCAAGAGCTCGGGTCGGTCAAGAGTTCGTCGTTCGGCCCCGCTGACGGAACGGGCGACCTACCGTTCTGGGATGGCCCCGCACTCCCGCATCAGGCTGCGCCTCACCTGGACGCAGCGGCGGGCGTTCGTCATCACGGTGCTCGTCTACCAGGTGCTGGTCTGGTCCGACGTCCTGGTCAACCACGGGCGGTTCGGCGGAAACGCCCGCACGGCGGTGGCCGGCGCGGCGTTCCTGGTGATGGCCGCGGCCATCTGGTGGCTCGGCACCTCGCTGACCCAGCGCGGCCTGGTGGTCCATGCCCTGCCGCCGCGGGTCATCCCGTGGCGCGAGGTCTGCGAGATCGAGGTCCAGCAGCAGCTCGGCTCGTCGGTGGTCGTCATCCACCACGGCACGGGCGGGACGCGGCACACCCGGCTGGCCGCCCCCACGACCGGTCCGCTGGGCCGGGACCACGAGTTCAACGACAAGGTGCGAGTCATGCGCAGCTTCTGGGCCGCGCACCGCGAGGGCTCGGCCGCCTGAGGGCTGCGCGTCCCGGCAGCTCGGCGGCTCGGCGGCTCCGTTCTCGGCCGCACTCGGCGCCGTTCCTCCATGATCGGAGGGCTTTCCGCGCTGGAGGGGGGTCCGCTCGGGTATCCGATCCCCGCAGATCCGGCGTGGCGCGAAGGCGTCAGGACTCGCGCGGCGTCCGGGCGGCCGGGCTGCTCGCCGCCGCGCGCCTCGCCGTACGAGCGCTTCGGCACCATCACCTTGCGGCGGAAGACGCACACGACGACGCCGTCCTGGTTGTAGCCGCGGGTCTCGACGTAGACCACGCCGCGGTCGTCCTTCGACCTCGACTCGGTCTTGTCGAGCACCGTCGTCTCGCCGTAGATGGTGTCGCCGTGGAACGTCGGCTTCGACGTGCTTGAGCGACTCGACCTCGAGGTTGGCGATCGCCTTGCCACTCACGTCGGGCACCGACATGCCGAGCAGCAGCGAGTAGATGTAGTTGCCGACCACGACGTTCTTGCCGAAGTCGGTCGTCTGCTCCGCGTAGTGGGCGTCCAGGTGCAGCGGATGGTGGTTCATCGTCAGCAGGCAGAACAGGTGGTCGTCGTACTCGGTGACCGTCTTGCCCGGCCAGTGCTTGTAGGTCGCGCCGACCTCGAACTCCTCGTAGTAACGGCCGAACTGCATGGGCGGTCCTCTCGACGATGCTCGGGCGGCGCTCACCTGCATCCTGCCGGACCGTTGCACCGTGGCATGCGACAGGCCCCCGTCCCGGAGGAGACGAGGGCCTGTCGGTGCCGTAGAACCTGAGGGGGTCACGGCATGGCGTTGGTCTAGCGGGTGAAGACGCCGAACGGCTCGAAGTCGAAGGTCTGGCGTTGATCACGAGCTTGTCGACAGCACCGGAGAACGCAGAAGTCACGGCCCTTGCGTGATTTGGGCTGTGTAGATCGTCGCCGCATCCCCGCCGTTGGCCAATGCGGTCTTAACACCCGCGAACGTGCAGGTCGTCGTCTGGTTGCAGTCAGTTGCTGTACCAGCTGCGCCAGTCAGAAACCAGAAGCCGGCCGAGTCCGAGGTCGGCGTCGATCGATGGTCCAAGCGTTCGCCTTCGTGTTGTTCGGGACGAAGACCAGCGACGAGAAATTGGACGCGGTCGACGACAAGTTGGGGTCGATCTCGAAAGAGATGGACGGCATGTTGATGCTGGTGGAGGCCGCATGGCCGTCCTTGCCGTCGGTGTTCTCAACTGTCGTGTATACCGAGAAGCCGACCTGCGCGAGATCCGCGACTGCGACATTGAGGAAGTCCACCTGGTTGCCGAAGGCAGCCTTGTCGCTGGGGGCGCCGGTCCTGATGCCGAGCGAACCCTGACCAAGCGGCGCACCGTCGAGGCCTGCCCGCAGGTAGGAATCGCCGCCACCGATCACGTTGCGGTCGACGATCGACCAGTTCGGGCCGACGTAGGTCGCGTCATCGCCCTTGGGACCCTGCGGTCCCTGCGGGCCGCGGGCGCCGGTGGCACCCGTGGCGCCGACCGAGCCGGTGGCACCAGCCGCGGCGGTGCCGTGCTTCTGCAGCGTCTTGACCGCCTTCGGGGTCAGGTCCTTGACCTTCAGGCTGCCGTTCTTGATGTCAGCCGTACCGACCGAGCCGTTCTTGATGTCCTTGCCGGTGATGAGGTTCGCCGCAGTTGCGGTGCCCCCGCCGATGATGGCGACGACGATGACGGCGCCGGCGACTGCCGGGATGCGCCGGCCCATGGTGATGCGCTTGAGCATGTGGAGGTTCTCCGCCCGTTCGTGTGTGTGCGGCAGGGGGGCGCGGATTGCGCCCGCCGCTGGCCGGCCCCATGTTCCGAGGCCGACCCGACAGGAGGAACGTAGCGGCTGTTTGCGGTGCATCGGCACCACTGGGGCCACCACGGCGCAATCTATGGCCAAACGGACGATGCAGGTCCGACCGAACGAGTCCGCAGGTCGCCCCCACGGCCGGTTGCCGCAGTTGGCCACGGCATCCACTCGACGCCGCCTACGGCGCCGGACGGCCCCATCCGGGCGAGCACCTCGCGAGCCTTGTCGGCCTCCGCCCAGGTGCACCGGATCTCGTACGAGCTGGCCACGATCTTGCTGCGGGAGGTGAAGTCACGCTTCCCGCCGGTCAACGTGTGGCCGACGAAGCCGAAGATGGCACCGAACACGGCGCCGTAGGCAAGGCCGGCGAGCACCAGGCCGAAGGCGTTCGTGTCACCGGAGTTGAACACCGCCAGCAGCACACCGACGAACAGGCCGAACCACGCACCGCTGGCCGCGCCGGCGAGAGCGGCTCGGCCACGGGTCAGCCGGCCCAGGACGTTCTCGACCATCTTCAGGTCGGACCCGACGATGGACACGTGCTGCACCGCGAACTGTTGGTCGGACAGGAAGTCGACCGCCCGCTGTGCCTCGAGGTACGTGTCGTAGTTGCCGACGACCTGGCCGCGGGGGATGTCTGAGTACGCCTCGTGCAAGGACATGACGCGATCCTCCCTCACTCCCAGGTCGTGACCGGCCCGTGCGGGGACGACGCGCCGAGCACCCGGTCGGCTCCGTCGGGCCAGGTGCGAAGGACGACGAGAAACTCGTGCGGCTGCCCCGGAGCCGGGCGGCGCGGCTCCAGCGACAGGTGCGCGAACCCGGCGGACCCCGATGACGCGCGGCCCAGCTCGTCGAGGCGAGCCGCGGCCCGGGCCTGCTCGTCCGCGTCGAGGTACTGCCACATCACCGAGTGCCAGACGACGGTGGTGGTGCCGGGGCGCAGCTCCAGCCGGTCGAGGAAGTCCGCCGCTCCGGCGCGCTCCACCGTCGCGGGCACCGTCGCCGCGAGGTCGATCGCGCCACGCAGCCGCTCGAGGCGCTCCCGTTGGTCCGGCCAGACGTACGACGTCAGACCCAGCCGACCCTCTGTCGTGGTCGGGTCGAGCGGCGCGACGTCGCAGCCGAGCCGCTCGACCACCGGCAGCTCGTCCCGGAGCGGTGGCAGTCGCCCACGCCACGGGTCGCGCAGGACGACCGGGGAGCCCGCCGGTCCGACCGAGCGTCCGTCGGCAAGCTCGAACCGGAACCGGTCGGCTCGCAGGTTGAGCCCCGCGCTGGCACCGATCTCGACCAGCCGCAGCGGTCGGTCGTCCTGGGCGAGCACGTGCAGCAGCCCGCCGACCAGCGCCGAGGACCGGCCGACCTCGTTGGTCTGCGGCGGCGACTCCATGGCGGCCCGCAGCTCGTCGTGATGCTCGACCAGTACGTCGCGCAGGGCCGCCCACGCCGCGTCGGGGTCCCCGGTCCCGCCGACCGACGGATACGTGAGGGCGAGCGCCGGCGCCCGGCGTTCCAGCACGAGCCGGTGGGCTCCGCCCATCAGGCGCAGGGCCAGGCCGGACGGGCCGGAGTCGTTCTCGTGGCCGCGCAGCAGGTCCGCGGCCGGCCCGCCGGCCTCGACGTCGTCCGCGACCCGGTTCAGCAGGAACAGGTAGAGCGGGGAGCCGAGCCGGCCGCACGCCTCGGCCTGCTGCCGCACCCGGGCGACCATCCGGCTCGCGCCGGCATCACCCACGGAGCTTGTACTCCTCCAGCAGCCGTCGACCGATGATCATCTTCTGGATGTCGGAGGTGCCCTCGCCGATCAGCAGCATGGGCGCCTCGCGGTAGAGCCGCTCGATCTCGTACTCCTTGGAGTAGCCGTACCCGCCGTGGATGCGGAACGAGTCCTCGACGACCTCCTTGCAGTACTCGCTGGCGAGGTACTTGGCCATCCCGGCCTCGATGTCGTTGCGCTCGCCGGAGTCCTTCTTGCGCGCCGCCATCACCATCATCGCGTGCGCGGCCTCGACCTTGGTCGCCATCTCGGCGAGCCGGAACTGCACCGCCTGGTGCTGACCGATCTGCTTGCCGAAGGTCTCGCGCTGCTGCGCGTAGCGGATGCCGAGCTCGAAGGCGCGCTGGGCGACGCCGCAACCGCGCGCTGCCACGTTCACCCGGCCCACCTCGACGCCGTCCATCATCTGGTAGAAGCCCTTGTTCGGCTCGCCGCCGAGGATGCTCGTCGCAGGCACCCGCAGCCCGTCGAAGACCGCCTCGGTCGAGTCGACGCCCTTGTAGCCCATCTTGGCGATCTTCCCGGGGATCGTGAGACCGGGCGCGACCTCGCCGAAGCCGGGCTCCTTCTCGACCAGGAAGGTCGTCATCCGCTGGTGCGGCTTGGCGTCGGGCGACGACTCGCCGTCGGTGCGCACCAGCACCGCCAGCAGGTTCGACGTACCGCCGTTCGTGATCCACATCTTCTGGCCGGTGATCACGAAGTCGTCGCCGTCGCGCACCGCCTTGGTCGAGATGGCGCTCACGTCGGACCCCAGTGCGGGCTCGGACATCGAGAACGAGCCGCGCACCTCGCCCTCGGCCATGCGGGGCAGCAAGGTCTTCTTCTGCTCGTCGGTGCCGTGCTGCTTGAGCAGGTAGGCCACGATGAAGTGGGTGTTGATGATGCCGCTGACGCTCATCCAGCCGCGGGCGATCTCCTCGACCACGAGCGCGTAGGTGAGCAACGACTCGCCGAGACCGCCGTACTCCTCGGGGATCATGAGGCCGAACAGCCCCATCTCCTTCATCCCCTCGACGATCTCCGCCGGGTAGGTGTCGTCCCGCTCGAGCTCCGCGACGTGCGGCAGGATCTCCTTGTCCACGAACCCGCGGACGGTCTTGACGATCTCCTGCTGGATGTCGGTCAGACCCTCGGTCTGGGCAAGACGGCCCATGGCACGACTCCTCGCACTGCGGGCACGGCGACGTGTGCCGGCACCTGAAGTTACTGACGAGTATGCCCCTGTACGCCGGGCGGCCGGGCGCCGGGGTCAGTTGCCGGTGCCGGCCTCGACCGGCCGGCCCACGCTGAAGAAGCCCGGCACGACGGTGAACCCGAGCCGGTCGTTGGCCGCCAGGATCGGAGCGTTCTCGTCCATGTTCTGGGTGTAGATCGCATGGTGCCCGCGAGCCCGCATCGACAGCGCGTGCTGGGCCTTCAGGGCCGTGGCGACCCCGTGACCTCTCGCCCCGGGCAGCACCCCGGTGAAGAAGGTGTTCAGGGCGCGGTCCTTGGTCCGGTCCATGACCCCCGTCATCCCGACGAGCTCCCCGTCCTTCCAGGCGGTGAGCACGTAGGAGGAGTCGGTCAGGAACCCGCGGAACACCGAGTAGGGGATGTCCTCCTGGCTGCCTTCGGCGTCCGGCGCGTCGCGCCAGGTCGAAACCGTGATGTCGTAGAGCTGTCGCCAGTCGGCATCCTTGGCGTCGTCTGGCATCGGCCGCAGGTCGAACCCGGCAGTCTCGGCCCGGACGACGCTCGCCCGGGCGGCCGGCAGGTCCAGGGCGTCCAGATCGAGCAACGACTCGCGATGGTGGCCCATCACCTCGAAGCCGAGGCGTCCGGCTGCCGCCAGGCTGGCCTCGTCGGTCTCGTGCACGACATCGGACAGACCGGGCAGGCCGTGTTCGGCGGTCGCCTCGACGAGTGCCTCGACCACCACCCGGCCCACCCCGTTGCGGCGGGCAGCCGGCAGGACGTAGACCCCGCCTATGGCGTAGCCGCGCTGCGCTGCACCGACGGCGATCAGGAACGCGTCGGCCACCGGCCGACCGTCCAGCTCGGCCACCAGCATCAGCAGCGGCCGCTCCGGCGGCATGGACGCCACCCGTTCGGCCACCCACGCCTTGCCCCACCACAGCGGGTCACCCTCGTGCAGCGCATCGAGGTCCTCGTCGAGCCCGCCGGTCCGCACGGTGACCGACCCGCGTTGCCGCGGCAGCGCGATCGGTGGGCTGGTGCGTGGTCGCCATGGCCCGAGTGTGCTCCCGATTGCCGCCCGGCGTCTCGGACGAGCCGACGACCCAGCAGCCCGCCGTCGCAAGGTTTTCCCGGGTTCTGCCGCCTAGCGTGCAGGCTCCGGCCCGAGTGCCGGGAGTGCAGGCTCTTTGGGGGGCTCGTCAGATGGGGACATCTCGTACGACCGCGCGCGTCGCGGCGCTGGCGCTCGCTGCGTCGGCGGTCGGCGCCGTAGGCTTCGCGTTCGTCACCACGGCTTCGGCCGCGCGCAGCTTCAGCGCTCCGGCAGCCATCCAGCTGCAGGACGCGTTCGTCACACCGGACGAGGGAGCCGGCGTCTCGTTCCCGAGCGGTGAGGTCACCGCGCCGTACCCGAGCACCATCGAGGTGTCGGGGGCCCCGTTCGACGTGGCCGACCTGAACGTGACGCTCACCAACGTCAGCGACGAGGCGCCCGACCAGCTCGACGTGCTGCTGGTCGGTCCGCATGGCCAGCAGGTGGTCCTGGTGAGCGACGCCACCGACGGCATCTCCGGAGTCCTCAACTCGACGTTCACGCTGGACGACGAGGCCGCCGGTCCGGTGCCCGACAGCCTCACCGACGGCGCGTCGTACCGACCCACCGACAACCCCCAGGACGCGGACAGCTGGCCGGCTCCGGCACCGGCCGACACGTCGACCGCCGGCACGTCGCTCTCGGCCTTCGACGGCACCGATGCGCACGGCACCTGGAGCCTGTACGTCGAGGACGACGGGGCTCAGGACGGCGGCTCGATCGGCAGCTGGTCCCTCGACTTCACCCGGCAGGGCGCCACCCAGCCCTACCCCGGCGAGCTTCCGGTCTCGGGGCTCCCGGACGAGATCACCGACGTCGACGTCACCGTGCAGGGGTTCACCCACCCCTATCCGGACGACGTCGACCTGATGCTGGTCGGCCCGACCGGCCGGCGCGTCCTGCTGATGAGCGACGCAGGCGGCGGCGGCGACGCCGGCCACGAGGCGGCGGACGTCGAGCTCAGCTTCGACGACGAGGCCGGCAGCGCAGTCCCGGACGACGGGCCGCTGGAGTCGACCTCCTACCGACCTGCGAACTACGGCCACGACGACGTCTTCCCCGCGCCCGCGCCCGGCGCCGGCGGTGCCGGATCCAGCCTCGGTGTCTTCGACGGCACCGACCCCAATGGCATCTGGCGGCTGTTCGCCGTCGACCAGATGACCGGGGGCGAGGGCGAGATCGCGGGAGGCTGGCGGCTGGTCATCTCGACGGTGGACGGACCGCCCGAGGGCGCTGCCCCGAGCACGCCGCCCGTGCCGACCTCGTCATCCACGTCAACGGCCGGGCCCGACTGCTCCCGGCGGCGGCTCGATCAGCCGCGGCCCGGCTGCCCGCGACACGGTCGGGCCCAAGGTCATGGGGACGAGCCCGATCCCCCGGGCGCTCCGGGTCAGGATCGGCGCGACGATGCGCGCTCTGGTCGACGAGCGCCTCGACGCCTCGACCGTGACCTCGACGACCGTCCGGCTCGTCGACCTGCGCACCTCGAAGCCGGTGCGCGCCGAGGTCCGGTACGTCGCCAGCCGTCATCTGGTCACCATCGACCCCGACCACCGGCTGGCCCACGGCAGGACCTACGCGGTGACGGTCGGGACCCAGGTACGCGACGTGTCCGGCAACCGGCTCGACCAGTCGGCGCGGCCCGGGCTCCAACCGAGGACCTGGCGGTTCACCACCCGCTGATCCGGCACACTGCGGGGGTGCGACGACTCCCGATGCTGCTGGCCGCGCTCCTGGTGGGGCTGGTGGCGTGCGCCGGCTCGTCGGCCGGCCACCCGGCGTCCGCCGCGAGCCGCGCGGTAGGGCGACCGCACCGTGCGGCTGGCGCGCCACCGGCCCGGCGACGTACGACCACGTCGTCTGGATCATCCTCGAGAACCACTCCTACGAGGACCTGGTCGCCGCGAAGGCCGCGCCGTACCTGAACCGGCTCGCCCGGTCCTGCGGCCTGGCGACCAACGCCTGGTCGGTCACCCACCCCTCGCTCCCGAACTACCTCGCGCTGGTGTCGGGCAGCACCGGCGGGGTCACCAACGACTGCGGGCCGACCAGCTGCCCGCAGCGCCGCAGCACGGTGTTCAGCCAGGTGCAGCAGGCGGGCGGCAGCTGGCGGGTGCTCGCGGAGGGGATGCCGGCTGCCTGCTCGCGCCAGGACTCCACGCCGTACGTGGCGCGGCACAACCCCGCGACGTACTTCCCGGCCATCGCGACCGCGTGCGCGTCGGTGGGACCTGCCGATGGGGACCCCCAGCAAGGGTCGCCTCGCGTCGATGGTGGCTGGCGGCCGGCTGCCGTCGTTCCTGCTCGTCGTTCCGGACCAGTGCCACAACACGCACGACTGCCCCATCGGCACCGGCGACGCCTGGCTGTCCACCGTGGTGCCGCTGCTGACCGGTGGCCCGGACTACCGCGCCGGCCGGACGGCGGTCGTGATCACCTGGGACGAGGGCGCCGGCGGCCACGACGGTGAGGACTGCCGCACCGACCGGAGCCGCTCCTGCCACATCGTCACCGTCGTCGTCTCGCCGTCGACCAAGCCCGGAACGAGGTCCGCGGCCCGGTACGACCCCTACGCCGTGCTGAAGACGACCGAGCGCCTGCTCGGCATCCGCACCCTCCTCGGTCACGCGGCCGACCCCGGCACCCGCAGCATGCGGTCGGCCTTCGGCCTCTGAGCCGGAAGAGGCAGCACAGACCGAGCGCATTCCGCCCAGCGCCGGACGGATCGGTCCCGGTTGTGCCGATGTGCTTGCGTTCAGCACGAGGTCCGTACTGGATGTTCCCTCCTGAGCCGCGCACCGCGGGGCGCCCCCACGAGAGGTAGGCATGGCCAGCATCAGCACGGCGATCCGCGGACACCAACACGTCCCTCGGCACCGTCTTCCGGCGCCAGTCGCTGCGCAGGATGAACCTGGCGCTGGCCGGGTCCCTGATCGGGGACTGGGCCTACGGCACGGCGGTCGCCGTGTGGGCGTACGACGTCGGCGGCGCTGTCGGCCGTGGGGGTCTGGGGCACCGTCCGGCTGACCATCATCGCGGTCACGTCGCCGTTCGGCGCGGTGCTCGCCGACCGCCTGCCGCGCAAGTCGGTGATGGTGGCCTGCGACCTGATCCGGACCGTGCTGGTGCTCGCCGCGGCCGCGCTCGTCGAGTTCGACGGACCGGTCGCGCTGGTGTTCGTGCTCGCCACCATCGCGCCCCTGGTCGGCAGCCCGTTCCGCTCGGCGCAGATGGCGTTGACCCCGTCGCTGGTCAACGACCCGCAGGAGCTCACGGCCGCCAACAGCGTGGCGAGCACCCTGGAGAGCCTGGCCTTCTTCGTCGGACCGGCGATCGCCGGCTTCCTGCTGGCGACGTCCGACGTGGCCACGGTGTTCGTGCTCAACGCCGGGACGTTCCTGCTGTCTGCGGTCCTGGTCGCCGGCATCCGGCTCCCCACAGCGGCTGGCCCGCAGGACAACGAGCCCGACGACGACGGTCCGCCGGAGCCCAAGCAGCGCTTCGGCGCGGAGGTCATCGAGGGCTTCCGGGTCATCTGGCGGCATGCCGACCTGCGCCTGGTGACTGCGGTCTACTGCGCACAGACGGTCGTGACGGGCGCGTCCTTCGTCTTCACGGTGGCGATCGCCTTCGACCTGACCGACCTCGGGGCGGCCGGGCTCGGCTGGCTGGACTCGGTGCTGGGGATCGGCGCACTAGTCGGCGGCTTCCTCGCGATCAGCCTGGCCACCCGCAAGCGGTTGGCGTCCGACTTCGGCTGGGGTGTCATCTTCTGGGCCGCCCCGCTGCTGCTGATCTCGGTGTGGCCGACGGCGGCCGCGGCGTTCATCGCGATGGCGATCATCGGGGTCGCCAACCCCATCGTCGACATCAACGCGTCGACGATCATCCAGCGGGTGACCCCCGACGCCGTGCTCGGCCGCGTCTTCGGCGCCCTGGACTCCAGCACGATCGGGGCGATGGCGCTCGGGGCCCTCGTCATGCCGGTGCTCATCGCCGGGCCGGGGTCTGCGCTGGGCGCTGACGATCCTCGCGGTGCCGATCGTCGCCATCGGGCTGCTGGGCATGCCTCGGCTGCGCACCATGGACCACACCGTGTCCGAGCCCGAGGGCGTCACCCTGCTCAGCGGGGTGCACCTCTTCGCGCCGCTGGCCCGGCCGCTGCTCGAGAGCCTGTCCAGCCGGCTCACCCGCATCGAGGTGCCGGCCGGCGACGACGTCGTCCGCGAGGGAGAGTCGGCTGACCTGTTCTACGTCATCGCGGACGGCGAGCTCGACGCGACCTACGACGGCCAGCCGCTGAGCCGGATGGGGCCCGGCGAGTGCTTCGGGGAGATCGCGCTGCTCCGTGACGTCCCACGCACCGCCACCGTCACGGCGCGCAGCGACGTGGTCCTGTACACCCTGGAGCGCGACGACTTCCTGGGCGCCATGTCGGGCGACCTCGACCTGCAGACCCGCGCCGAGTCGCTCGCGGCGCTGCGGATCCCCACCACCTGACGGGCGAACCGACCGCCCATCCCGGTCGTCCTCCCCCTCGGTCAGCCCGACTCGAGCACGCTGTTCCCGCCGTCGACGACCAGGCACTGGCCGGTGACGTACGACGAGCCGGGCGACGCCAGGAAGGCGACGACCGCGGCGACCTCGGTCGGCCGGCCCGAGCGGCCGACGGGCGACCGTCGGCCGTGCCCCGCCTCGGCGTCGGTCTGCGAGGCGCTCGCTATCCAGCCGGGAGCGACCGCGTTGCAGGTGACCCCGGACGACGCCACCTCGACGGCGACCGCGCGGGTCAGCCCGACCATGCCTGCCTTGGCCGCGGCGTAGGCGGCCTCGTCCGGCATCGCGTTGACCGGGCCGGTGGTCGAGGCGACGTTGACGACCCTGCCCCAGCGGCGGGCGACCATGGCCGGCAGGAACCGCCGGGTCGCGAGGAACGCCGTGTCCAGGTTGCGCGCCAGGTCGGCCCGCCAGTCCGCGAGGGACAGTGCGGTGACCGGTGCCAGGACGTCGGGCGACCCGACGCTGACCATGCCGGCGTTGTTGACGAGCACGTCGACGTCGCCGAGCGCGTCGTACAGCGCCTCGACCTCCGACTCGACGGTGAGGTCGGCGACGACGCCGATCGAGAACGGGCCCAGCGACGCAGCGCGGTCGTGGACCCGCGTGGTCGTCGACGTGACGTGCACGGTGGCGCCGAGCTCGGCCAGCGCCCGCGCGCAGGCGAAGCCGATGCCGTCCGGGTGTCCCACGCCCGTCACCAGGGCGGCGCGGCCGTCGAGGGAGGGCAGGGTCAGTCCTGCGGCGGCTGGAACGTCGAGGTCCGCGCCATCCCGGCGGCCCGGCCCTTGCCGGCGACCACGAGCGCCATCTTGCGCGACGCCTCGTCGATCATCTCGTCGCCGAGCATCACCGCACCCGTCATCCCGCCGGCCTCCGACGTGTGCCACTCGTAGGCGTCGAGGATCAGCTCGGCGTGGTCGTAGTCGGACTGGGCGGGCGAGTAGACCTCGTTGGCGGCGTCGATCTGCCCCGGGTGCAGCACCCACTTGCCGTCGAAGCCCAACGCGGCCGACCGGCCGGCCACCCGGCGGAAGCCGTCGACGTCCTTGATCTGCAGGTATGGCCCGTCGATCGCCTGCAGGTCGTAGGTGCGGGCCGCCATCAGGATGCGCATCAGGATGTAGTGGTAGGCGTCGCCCACGTCGTAGCCGGGCGGCTGCTCACCGACCACCAGCGACTTCATGTTGATGCTGGCCATGAAGTCGGCCGGCCCGAAGATCACGGTCTCGACCCGCGGTGAGGCAGCTGCGATGGCGTCCACCTCGACCAGGCCCTTGGCGTTCTCGATCTGCGCCTCGATGCCGATCCGGCCGACCTCCAGGCCCAGGGTCTTCTCCAGCTGGGTGAGCAGCATGTCCAGCGCCTGCACCTGCGACGCGGTCTGCACCTTGGGCAGCATGACGGCGTCGAGCTCGGCACCGGCACCTTCCACGACGGCGATCACGTCGCCGTACGTCCACTGCGTCGTCCAGTCGTTGACCCGCACGACCCGGGTCTTCCCGGCCCAGTCGCCGTCGTTCAGCGCCGACACGATGTTGCTGCGGGCGTCGACCTTGGCCAGCGGCGAGACCGAGTCCTCCAGGTCGAGGAACACCTGGTCGGCCGGCAGGCCCTGGGCCTTGCCCAGCATCTTCGGGTTCGAGCCGGGGACCGCCAGGCAGGAACGGCGGGCGCGCGGCGCCCGGGGACTCGCGGTGCTGGGCAGGGTCGTCACGCGCGCCAGGTTACCGACGGGTTCAGTCCGCCAAGATCGTGGGTTCGGTCACGTCGCTCCCCGAGGAGATGACGATGCCCAGCCCGACGAGCAGCAGGACGGCAGCGGGCAGCGCAGCGAGCGGTGGGGTCTGGCCGAGGGCCAGGGCCGCGATGAGGGCGGCACCCGGCACCTCCAGCAGCAGCACGAGGGACACGACCGTCGCGCTGGTCGAGCGCAGCACCAGGTTGAACAGCGAGTGGCCGAGCAGCTGCGCGCCCAGGGTCAGCGCCAGCAGCTCGACCCAGGTCTTGGTGCTGAAGCCCCACAGCTGCACACCACCCACCAGGCAGGCGGCGAGCAGCGCGACCGCTGCCGTGCTGTAGCAGAGCGCGGTGTACGACGTGGTGCTGACGGTCCGGCGGACCTCGGCGCCGGCCACCGTGTAGAACGCCGCGAACACTCCACCCAGCAGGGCCAGCAGGTCGCCCACCAGGGCCTGCGGGTCGAGCGAGAAGTCGACCCCGGTGAGGACCACCACGGCGACGAGCGAGACCGCGATGCCGAGCCACGCGCGGCGAGGCACGTGGTGACCCTGCGCTCGGGCGATCAGGGCCACCCACACGGGCTGGGTGCAGACGATCGCGGTCGCCGACGCGACCGTGGTCAGCCGCAGGCTGGGCACCCAGGTGGCGAAGTGCAGGGCGAGGATCACCCCGGCGCCGGTTGCCCAGCGCAGCTCGCGCCGGGTCAGGGCGCGCAGCTCGGGACAGCCGGGTGGTCAGTGCCGCCGGCCAGATCACCGCGACCGCCAGGACGTTGCGCCAGAGGGCGACCGCGAGCGCCGGCGCCACGATCGCCGCCATCAGCGGCCCGGAGGTCGAGACCGCGAGGACACCGATCGCCATCAGCAGCACGTCGGCGCGCGGCGGCCGGGTCACCGCGTTGGTCGCCGCGCCGGCCTGCTGGGTCATCCCGACATCATCCGCTCCTCCTCCCGCCGCACCCTGTGGCAGGCTCGGGTGGTGCTCGCCGACCGGGACGCCGCCCTCGCGCGGGCGCTGGTCGAGGAGGCCTGCCGCAAGTCCGCCCTGGTGTGGCTCCGCCCGGCCGGCGCCGTCCGGGCCCAGGCCGCCTGGCACGTCTGGGTCGACGACGCGGTGCACCTGGTGTCCGGCGGGCTCGAGCAGCCGCTGCCCGAGCTGCCCGACGGTGTCGAGGTCGACGTGACCGCTCGCAGCAAGGACAACGGCAGCCGGGTGGTGACCTTCCGCGCCACCGTCTCCACGGTCGCTCCGGACGGCGAGGGCTGGGAGCGCGCGGTGACCGAGCTGCACGCCAAACGGCTGAACCCGCCGGACGGCGAGGAGCAGCCGGCCCGCTGGGCCCGCGAGTCGCGGGTGCTGCGCCTCGACCCGACCGGCCCGCTCGTCGAAGGTCCCGGCCACCTGTCGCACCGGTCGCACGCCGCCGAGCCGCCCGGCTCGCCGGCGACGACCCGCGGCCCGCTCCCGTTCGTGGCCGGGAGGCGAGCGCGCCGCCGGCCCTGAGCGCCGCAACCGGGTCGCGTCGCCGGGTCGCGCCGCCCGGGTTTCGCTGTCCCGCGCCGGTAGCCTGCACCACGTGAGCGGCGCGCAGACGAGGGTCTACATCGCGCGCCTGGCCGGTACCCCGCTCTTCGACCCGATGGGCGACCAGGTCGGCCGGGTGCGCGACGTCGTCGTGTCGCTGCGCATCGGCGCCGACGAGCCGCGGGTGCTCGGGCTCGTCGTCGAGGTCCCCGGACGCCGGCGCATCTTCGTGCCGATGACCCGGGTCACCTCCATCGATGCCGGGCAGGTCATCACCACCGGCCTGGTGAACATGCGCCGCTTCCAGCAGCGCCCCACCGAGACCCTCGTGCTCGGCGAGATGCTCGACCGCACGGTGCGCCTGACCGAGGACGACTCCGTCGCCGTCGTCGAGGACGTCGGCATGGAGCAGCAGCGCACCCGCGACTGGGAGGTCACCCGGCTCTTCGTCCGGCGGCCCGGCAAGGGGCTGCGCCGTCGCGGCGAGACGCTCACCATCGAGTGGCGGGACGCCGGCGGGCTGCACGTCGAGGAGACCGGCCAGGGCGCGGCCAACCTGCTCGCCACCTTCGAGAAGCTCAACGCCGCCGACCTCGCGACCGTGCTGCACGAGCTGTCCGCCAAGCGCCGCGTCGAGGTCGCCTCGGCGCTGGACGACGAGAAGCTCGCCGACGTCCTCGAGGAGCTGCCCGAGGAGGACCAGGTCGAGATCCTCGGCCAGCTCGAGGAGGAGCGGGCCGCCGACGTCCTCGAGGCGATGCAGCCCGACGACGCCGCCGACCTGCTCTCCGAGCTGCCGCAGGCCGAGGCCGAGAAGCTGCTCGAGCTGATGGAGCCCGACGAGGCGGCGCCGCTGCGCCGGCTGCTCGCCTACTCCGACGACACCGCCGGCGGCATGATGACCACCGAGCCGGTCATCCTGCCGCCCGACGCGACGGTGGCCGACGCGCTGGCCCGGGTGCGCCAGCCGGAGCTGTCCCCGGCGCTGGCCGCGCAGGTCTACGTCTGCCGCCCGCCGATGGAGACGCCGACCGGCCGGTTCATCGGCATCGCCCACATCCAGCGGCTGCTCCGCGAGCCGCCCTCCGCGCTGGTGAGCGGCGTCGTCGACTCCAGCATCGAGCCGTTGCGTCCCGAGGTCCCGCTGGCCGCCATCACCCACCACCTGGCGACGTACAACATGGTGGCCGCCCCGGTGGTCGACGAGGACGACCACCTGCTCGGAGCGGTGACCGTCGACGACGTCCTCGACCACCTGCTTCCCGACGACTGGCGGCACAAGGACCGGGGCGTGTTCGCCGGAGGGCCGGCGGAGGTGGTCCCCGATGGCGCGTGAGCCCCGGCGGGTGACCCGGCTCGACCAGCCCCGCGAGGTGCGCCGGGCGCTCGTGCCGACCCCGACCTACGACGCGGAGGCCTTCGGGCGCCTCAGCGAACGGATCGCCCGGTTCATCGGCACCAGCCGGTTCCTCGTCTACATGACGGTCTTCGTCACCGTGTGGATCAGCTGGAACGTCTTCGCCCCGGAGCAGCTGCAGTTCGACCCGTACCCGTTCATCTTCCTCACCCTGGTTCTGTCGCTGCAGGCGTCGTACGCCGCGCCGTTGATCCTGCTCGCCCAGAACCGCCAGTCCGACCGCGACCGGGTGCAGTACGAGCAGGACCGCGGCCGGGCCGAACGGAACATTGCGGACACCGACTACCTCACCCGCGAGCTGGCCGCGCTGCGGATCTCGGTCGGCGACGTCGCCACCCGCGACTTCCTGCGGTCGGAGCTGCGCCAGCTGCTCGACGACCTGCTCGAGCGGCGCGCCCTGGGCGACCCACCGGTCGGGACGGCGGGCGAGCAGGGCTGAAGTTCCCGGCCCGACCTCCCGATCCTCTTCCTGTGGAGTTCGTGGAGTACGACGAGGTGGGCCGGGTCGACACCCGGAGCCGCCTGGGGGACGTCCTCGTCGACGTCGGCGTCATCACCGCCGCGGAGCTCGAGGAGGCCCTGACCGCGCAGCGGGCCGTCGGCGGCGGGCGCCGCCGTCTCGGGCAGGTCCTGGTCGGGCTCGGCCTGGCCACCGAGCGGCAGATCGCCGAGGCCCTCGCCCAGCAGCTCGGGCTGACCTGGGTCGACCTCAACGGCCGGGTGATCGCGCCCGGCGTGGTGCGTCAGCTCTCCCGCGGCGTCGCGTTCCGGCTCAGCGCCCTGCTGCTGAGCAGGGACGGCGGCCGGGTCACCGTGGCGGTCAGCGACCCGACCGACGTGGTCGCGCTGGACGACGTCCGGCTGCACACCCGGGCGGTCGAGCTCGTCGTCGAGGTCGCCACCGAGTCGCAGATCGTCGCGCACCTCAACCGCATCTGGTCGCTGTCCGAGGACTCCTCCGACGTCACGACGTTCTTCGAGGACGCCGAGCCGATCGAGGTCCCGCAGCCCCGGGACGGCTTCGGCATCGCCGACGACGCACCGACGGTGCGGCTGGTCAGCATGGTGCTGGCCGACGCGGTGCGGGCCGGCGCCAGCGACGTCCACGTCGAGCCGCAGCGCGACCGGCTGCGGATCCGGTACCGGGTCGACGGCCTGCTCCGCGAGGTGATGACCGTGCCGCGCAGCGCGACCGCCTCCGTGACCAGCCGGCTGAAGATCGTGTCCGGGCTCGACATCGGCGAGCGCCGGCTGCCGCAGGACGGGCGCACCCGGATCGCCGTCGACGGCACCGAGGTCGACGCCCGGGTGAGCAGCATGCCCTCGCTGCACGGCGAGAAGATCGTCGTCCGGCTGCTGGCGCGCGACGACGAGATCCCCGAGCTGGCCGCCTCCGGCCTCAGCGACGAGCAGCTGTCCGACCTGCGCCAGGCGATCGCCGCCCCGCAGGGGCTGGTCCTCATCACCGGGCCCACCGGCAGCGGCAAGACCAGCACCCTCTACGCCGCCCTGCGCGAGATCCACACCCCCGAGCGCAACATCGTCACGCTCGAGGACCCGGTCGAGGTGCAGCTCGAGGGCATCACCCAGGTGCAGGTCGACGACCGCACCGGGCTGACCTTCAGCCGTGGCCTGCGGGCCGCGCTGCGCCAGGACCCCGACGTCGTCCTGGTCGGCGAGGTCCGCGACACCGAGACCGCCGAGCTGGCCCTGCGGGCCTCCCTCACCGGCCACCTGGTGCTGACCACGCTGCACACCAACAGCGCAGTCGCGGCGCTGACCCGGCTGGTCGACATGGGCGTCGAGCCGTTCATGGTCGGCTCGGCGCTGACCGCCGTGGTGGGCCAGCGGCTGGTGCGCAAGCCGTGCCAGGCGTGCGTGGTCGACCACGTCCCGGACCTGGACCTGCTGGCCCGGCTCGGCGTCGACGCCGCACGGATCGAGGGCGCCCGGCTGGTGCGCGGCGTGGGCTGCAACGACTGCGGTCAGAGCGGCTACCGGGGCCGGCAGGGCGTCTACGAGGTGCTGCTGGTCGACCCCGACCTGCGACAGGTGCTGGTGCACGAGCCGACCGAGGCGCGGGTCGCCGCGGCGGTCACCGGCCACATCGGGCTGCGGGAGGCCGCCGTCCGGCTGGCGCTGGCCGGTGGCACCACCTTCGAGGAGGTCGCGCGGATCAGCCCGCCCGACTGACGTCCTCGCCCGCATCGTCGACGAACCGGCCGAGCAGCGCCGCCAGCTCCACGGCCTCGTCCTGCGCCAGCCGCCCGACGGCGTAGGAGGCGACCCCGCGCAGGTGCACCGGGCTGGCCGCGCGCAGCCGGTCCAGCCCCTTCGCCGTGAGCACCGTGAACAGCCCGCGGGCATCGCTGTCGCAGGCCTCCCGGCGCACCAGGCCCTCCCGCTCCAGCCGGTCGACCAGCCGGGTCAGACCGCTGCGGGACAGCAGCACCCGCTCGGCCAGCTGCGACATCCGCAGCCGGCGGTCCGGCGCCTCGACGAGCTGGACCAGCACGTCGTACGACGCCAGCGGCAGCCGCTGCTCCGCGAGCAGGTCGGCCTCGAGCCGACGGGTGACGAGCGCGTGCGCCCGCAGGAACTGACGCCAGGCGAGCATCTGCTGCTCGCTCAGGTCCCCCGACCGATGCATAGCGTGATCGTACGACTACTCGGACGGCCGCACGCCGGCGCGGCTCGCCCGTCGGACGGGACGCCGTAGCATCGGAGGCATGCCCGCCCCCGCTGTCACCGGTCCCACCGTGCCCACCCTGGACGCCGTCCAGGCGGCTCTTGCGACCGTCGACGACCCCGAGATCCGCAAGCCCATCACCGACCTGGGCATGGTGAAGTCGGTCGACATCGGGCCGGACGGCACGGTGGCGGTGGCGGTCTACCTCACGGTGGCGGGCTGCCCGATGCGCGACACGATCACCAACCGGGTCACCGGAGCGGTCTCCGCGGTCGAGGGCGTCACGGGCGTCCGGGTCGAGCTCGACGTGATGTCCGAGACGCAGCGCAAGGAGCTGCAGTCCAAGCTGCGCTCCGACTCCGGTGCCGTCGAGCGCGAGATCCCGTTCGCCCGGCCGGGCTCGCTGACCCGGGTCTACGCGGTGGCCTCCGGCAAGGGCGGGGTCGGCAAGTCGTCGGTCACGGTCAACCTGGCGGCCGCGATGGCCCGCTCCGGGCTCGCCGTGGGTGTCGTCGACGCGGACATCTACGGCCACTCGGTGCCGCGGATGCTCGGCGTCCAGGGCCGGCCCACCCAGGTCGAGGACATGATCCTGCCGCCGATCTCGCACGAGGTGAAGGTCATCTCGATCGGCATGTTCGTCGCGAACAACCAGCCCGTGGTGTGGCGCGGCCCGATGCTGCACCGTGCCCTGCAGCAGTTCCTGGGCGACGTCTACTGGGGCGACCTGGACGTGCTCCTGATGGACCTGCCGCCCGGCACCGGCGACATCGCCATCTCGGTGGCCCAGCTGGTGCCGCCCGCCGAGCTGCTCGTGGTCACCACACCGCAGCAGGCGGCGGCCGAGGTGGCCGAGCGCGCGGGCACCATCGCGCTGCAGACCCACCAGCAGATCGCCGGCGTCGTCGAGAACATGTCGTACCTGCCCTGCCCGCACTGCGACGAGCGCATCGACGTGTTCGGCACCGGCGGGGGCCAGGCGGTGGCCGACGGGCTGAGCCGTGCGGTGGGCGCCTCGGTCCCCCTGCTCGGGCAGATCCCGCTCGACACCCGGCTGCGCGAGGGCGGCGACTCCGGTCTGCCGCTGGTGCTCTCCGATCCCGACGCGCCGGCCGCGCAGGCGCTGACCAAGGTCGCCGACTCCCTCGGGCGACGGGCCCGCGGCCTGGTCGGGCGCTCGCTCGGGCTCAGCCCGGCAGGCCGCTAGCCGCCGGCCGCTGCGCTCAGGTCGCGTCCTCGTCGTACGGCGGGGGCGTCCCCGGCTGCCGGCGCGGTGGGGGGCCGCTCGGCCGGCCCGCGCTGCCGAGGTCGGCTTGGCGCTGCGGGTCGGCGGTCCATCCAGGTCGTCGAGCTCGTCGAGGTCGATCGGGTCCAGCAGGTGCTTCTTCACCAGGTTGCGCGGGTTCAGGTCGGCCAGCCCGAGGTCCTGCAGGTCGGGGCCGAGCTCCTTGGTGACCTCGGCGCGCGCCTCGTTGGCCATCTTGCGCAGCTGCCGCAGCATCCGGCCGGCGTCCGCGGCGTACCGCGGCAGCTTCTCCGGACCGAGCACGATCAGAGCGACGATGGCGAGCCCGATCCACTCCCCCAGCCCGATGTCCACGCCGCGATCCTCTCACCCGTCGGAGCCGGCCAGGGTGATGCTGACGTCTCGCTCGGACCCGTTGTGCCGGATGGTCAGGGTGATGGTGTCCCCTGGGCGCTTGGCGCGGATGCCGACGATGAGCTCCTCGCTGTCGGCGACCGTCTTGCCGTCGAGGGCCAGGATGACGTCACCGGGCTCGGAGCCCGGCCTGCTCCGCCGGACCGCCGGGAACGAGCGGCGGTTTGCCGTTGGCGCTCTCGGTGGAGATCTTCGCGCCCTCGCCGTCGTAGCCGCCGTCCAGGCTGGCACCGATGATCGGGAACTGCGCCTTGCCCTTGTCGAGCAGCTGCTCGACGGTGCGCCGGACCTGGTTGATCGGGATCGCGAAGCCGACACCGATGTTGCCGGACTCGCCACTGAGCACGCCGCCGCTCACGGTGGCGATGGCCGAGTTGACGCCGATGACCTCGCCCTGGAGGTTGACCAGCGGGCCGCCGGAGTTGCCGGGGTTGATCGCCGCATCGGTCTGGATCGCGTTGATGTAGGCGGCGTCGCCGGATCCCTGCGCGCTGCCGGCCGTCACCGGCCGGTTCTTGGCGCTGACGATGCCGCTGGTGACCGTCCCGGACAGCCCCAGCGGTGACCCGATGGCCAGCACCTCGTCGCCCACCACCACGCTGTCGGAGTTGCCGAGCGACAGCGCGGGCAGGTTCTTCCCGTCGATCCGGAGCACCGCGAGGTCGTAGCTCGCCGATGTCCCGAGCACCCGGGCGGTCGTCGTCCGGCCGTCGCTGAAGGTCAGGTCGATGTCGCCCTGCGCGTCGGACACCACATGGTTGTTGGTGACGATGACGCCGGTCTCGTCCACGACGAAGCCGGAGCCGGTGGCCTGGCCCTCGGAGGTCTCCACCTTGATCTGCACGACGCTGGGCAGAACCCGGGCGGCCACCCCGGGGATGCTGCCGGCCGGCCGGTTCACCGTGCGGACCGGTGCCGCCCCGAGGCTGGCGCCGTCGACGGTGCCGGAGCTGCGCCCGTTCTCGCTCAGCAGGTAGCCGGCGGCGCCGCCGGCCACGCCGGCGACGAGGGCGATGGCCGCCGCGAGGGCGACCAGCAGGCCGGTGCGGCTGCCGGCCGAGCGTGGCTCGCGGCCCAGGCTGTCCGCCGTCGGTGCCCACGGGTCGTAGGCCGGCTCGGTGCGCAGGTCGTCGAGGTTCTCGGTGCGGCCGTCCTGCAGGACATCGTCGTGCCAGACATCGCCGTGCGCAGTCGTCGTCGTGCGAGGCGTCGTCGGGCAGGCCATCGTCGTGCAGGGCTTCGGCTGGCTGCGGGTCCGGCCGGGGGGCCCACACGTCGCGCGGCTCCCCGGACCACCACGGCGTGGCGGTGCGCTCGACGGGGGTGTCGTCGGCGGGGCCGTCCCGGTCGGGACGCTGCTCGTCGGTCATGCTGTGCTGCTCCCGGTGGGTCGGGCGAGGACTCGGCCGCCCTCAGCTGAACGGGTTGAACCAGGAGGCGACCCGATCCAGTCCCCGGCCGAGACGACCGAGGGTGTCACCGTCGGCGGCCGGGCGGTGCGGCAACGCCGCGACCACCTGGTCCACCGTACGCTCCGGAGCGTCCGCGACGACGACGTACACCGTCTTCCCCGAGGTCCAGACGACCCGCTGCGGCACCTCGCCGCGGACCCAGACCGGGTGCCCACCCGCGGTGCTGCGACGGTGGCCGGCCAGGCTGCCGTCGGCCAGGCGGCCCTGCTGCTCGAAGACCGAGACGCTGGCGATGCCGTCGCTGTAGGTGAGGTGCAGGGTCGTGCCGTCCTGACCGCCGCGGCGGGCGTCGACCAGCGTCAGGGGGCCGGGCAGGGTGGCCGGGCAGTGCCAGCCGCGGGTCCGCATCCGCTGCAGCGAGGCGTCGTCGACGGTCGCCGGCCAGGGCCGGTCGCCGGTGCTCGCGACCGCGGCGCCGCCGCTGCCCACGGTGACCTCGACGAAGGCGCTGGCGCGGGTCGTGCGGCCACGGTGGTCGTAGACCTCGCGGCGGAGCACCAGGCCGCTGGCCCGGTCCAGCCAGAACCGGGCCGCGTCGGTGCTGCTGGGGGCCGACCCGGGACGGCGGGCCGCCACCACGTCGACCGGGCGGCCGGCCACCTCGTCCTCGCCGACGACGGAGAGCGAGTAGTGGGTGGCCAGCAGCCCCACCGAGCCGCCGCCGGCCAGCGAGGGCCCGCCCACGGCCAGCAGCGTCATGCTGCGGGCGGGGGCGACGGCGGTGCCGTCGCTGCGGACCGTCGTCCCGTGCCCCGGCTGGTGCCGTACGTCGACGACCTCGGTCGTGGTCCCCCCGGTGGTCCAGGCCGACACGAACTGCACGCCGTGGTAGGCCGTGGTCTCCGGGGCCGCCGCGGCCCGGTCGAGCAGCCGCCGCGCCTGCGGCTGCACCACGGGCGGGGCGCCGCCCCCGAAACCGGCGGTGGGGTCCGCCGCCTGCGGCGGGGCACCGCGGCCGGGAGCCACGAGGAGCACCAGCAGCGCCAGCGGGCCGAGGACCAGCACCGCCCCAGCGACGGGGACGCCGCGCCTCACCGTCGCGCGACGGTCGGGAACGACACGTCGCCGAAGCCGCCCGTCACCCCGAGGCCCGGGTCGCCGAAGGTGACGCCGGTCATCGTCGCGGTGTGCTGGACGGACAGCTCGGCGGCGGGCGGCACGACGCCGCCGCCACCCTGCGCGGACCCCCCGGCGACGAAGGCGGTGCCCAGCACCAGGCCGGCGACCGACAGCGCCCCGACGGCGGCATAGCGCGCTCGGTGGGCGGTGCGCCGGGCAACCGGGGGCCGCCCCGTGCCGTAGGACGCGGGCCCGCGCGAGTCGCCGCGCGCTCCGCGCGGGGCTCGGCCGGGCGGCGGCAGGACCGGGACGACGGGGCCCTGCGGCATCGTGCGGGCCCGCGGCGGCAGCGGGCCACCGGGCAGCGCCAAGGCCTGCAGCGAGGCCAGCACGCCCTCCGAAGGGGCCGGTGCGGGGGCCGCGGCGAGGGCGGCCTTGACCGCGCGCTCGGCGTCGAGCTGGTCGCGGCAGGTCGGGCAGTGGGCCACGTGGGCGAGCGCCCGGTCGCGTGCCTCGTGCCCCAGCTCGCCGTCGACGAGCGCGGAGATGCGGGCGCCGAGGTGGGTCATGGCGTGACCTCGCCACCGGGCTCGAACGCCTCGCGGCGGCCAGGGGCGCGGTGCTCCAGGGCGGCCCGCAGCTGGGAGCGGCCGCGGTGGATGCGGCTGCGGACCGTGCCCAGCTTGATGCCCAGCGTGGCGGCGATCTCCTCGTAGGACAGGCCCTCGATGTCGCAGAGCACCACGGCGGCGCGGAAGTCGGGAGGGAGCGCGTCCAGCGCGCGCTGGACGTCGTCGTCGAAGTGCCGGTCGTCGTAGACCTGGGCCGGGCCGGGCTCCCGACCGGGCAGCCGCTCGGCTGCGTCGTCGGCCAGCCCGTCGAACCGGATCCGCTGCTTGCGGCGGACCTGGTCGAGGAAGAGGTTGGTGGTGATCCGGTGCAGCCAGCCCTCGAAGGTGCCGGGGGTGTAGCTGGACAGCGAGCGGAAGACCCGGACGAAGACGTCCTGGGTGAGGTCCTCGGCGTCGTGCGGGTTGCCGGTCAGGCGGTAGGCCAGCCGGTAGACCCGCGCCGAGTGGGTGCGGACCACCTCGTCCCACGAGGGCGGCGTCCAGTCGGCGGTGGCCGGCTCGGCGTGGTTCGCCTCGACCACGAACCCACCTCCCCGGGTCAACACGGCGGCTGCTGCACTCATGGTGCCTCGATCTCCTCTTCCGGCCCAACTTCTGCCGTCGCCGACCTGTTCCGCGCCGCTGCGCCGGGTGCGCTGGCTCCCTCGACAACGTCGTGGACGGGGCTGCGGGTTCCCGGCGACCTTTCCGGCTAGGCTCGCGCCGCGCCGTACCGCTGAAACTCACGAACTAGCCCCGACCCATGCACGGAGGCCGTCATCGCCGGGAACCTGCAGGCCAGCTGGACCTACGCGGAGGAGTTCATCCCCGAGGACGACGTCCTCGCCACCGCGCGCGCCAAGGCCGGCGAGCTCGGCTGCGTGCCGGTGCACCCCGGGGCGGGCGCGGCCCTGTCGCTCATCGCCGCCGCGGCGGGCGCCAAGGCGGTCGTCGAGATCGGCACCGGTGCCGGCGTGGGGTCGATCTACCTGCTGCGCGGCATGCGGGCCGACGGCGTCCTGACCACGATCGACGTCGAGCCGGAGCACCACCGGGCGGCCCGCGAGACCTACGCCGAGGCCGGCATCGCCACGAACCGGGTCCGGCTCATCTCCGGCCGGGCCCTCGACGTGCTGCCGAGGCTGACCGACGCGGCGTACGACCTGGTGTTCTGCGACGCCGACAAGGTGGAGTACCCCGGCTACCTGGAGCAGGCCCTGCGGCTGCTGCGGCCCGGCGGCACGGTGGCGTTCGACAACGCGCTGTGGCACGACCGGGTCGCTGACCCGACCGAGCGGGACGAGGCGACCACCGCCATCCGTGAGCTCGGCCGCATCGTCCGGGAGGACGAGCGGCTGGTCAGCGCGATGCTGGCGGCCGGCGACGGGCTGCTCGTCGCGGTCACCCGCCCCTGACGGACAGACGGACGACAGCGGCCCCGGCCCGCACGCGGCGGGCCGGGGCCGGTGAAGCGTGGGTTCAGGCGACAGCTGTCTTGAGTGCGTCCCCGAGAGCGCCGGCCTCGTCCGCCGACAGCTCGACGACGAGTCGACCGCCACCCTCGAGCGGTACGCGCATCACGATGCCGCGTCCCTCCTTGGTGACCTCGAGCGGACCGTCGCCCGTTCGCGGCTTCATGGCCGCCATGCTGGCTCCCTTCGGTACGGCACGCCCAGCAGCAGGCTGCTGCCCGCGAGGCGTCGACACGGCGTGTGTGTTGGAGCATTATCCCGCGAAACCCTCCCCCTGCGAAACGCAGTGCGAAACGCTGTGCCGCCAGGCCCGCTCGAGACCCCCGGGAGACCGCTGCCCGTGAACGCCCGCTCCGCACTGTTCGACCTGTACGGCGACCATCTCCGCCCCCGAGGCGGTCGCGCGCCGGTCGCCGCGCTGGTGCGCCTGCTGGCACCGCTGGGTGTGGCGGCGCCGGCGGTGCGGACCGCCGTGTCCCGGATGGTGCGGCAGGGCTGGCTGGAGCCGGTGCGGCTGCCGGACGGGCCCGGCTATGCCCTGACGCCGCGCGCCGTACGCCGGCTCGACGACTCCGCCGCCCGGATCTACCGCACCCAACGCGTCCCGTGGGACGGCACCTGGCACCTGATGGTCACCGACCTGCCGCCCGAGCGCAGCCGGCGGGACCGGCTGCGGGCCGGCCTGTCCTTCCTCGGCTACGCCCAGCTCGACGACGCCACCTGGGTCGGCCCCCGCTGGTCGGCCGAGGTCGACGCCCTGCTCGAGGTGGAGGCAGTCCGGGCCGACCGCTTCACCGCCCGGCACGACGGCGACTCCCTCGGCCTGGTCCGCCGCGCCTGGGACGTCGAGGGGCTGGCCCGGTCCTACGGCCGCTGGCTGGCCGACGCCGAGGAGCTGGTGGCTGCGGCCGGGCCCGACCCGGACGACCAGCAGGCGTTCGCGGCCCGGTCCCGGCTGGTGCACGAGTGGCGCAAGTTCCTCTTCCTGGACCCGGGTCTGCCCCGCGAGCTGCTGCCGCAAGACTGGCCCGGTGACCGGGCCGCCGACTTCTTCGACACCGCGAGCAGCCGGCTGCTGCCGGCTGCCACCCGGTTCGTCGACGCCAGCCTGACCGCCTGACCGCCTGCCGCTCCCTCACCAGCCTGCACCGGAGGACCCGTGACCGAGACCGTCCGCTACGACCTGAGCGACGGCGTCGCCACCGTCACGCTGAACCGCCCGGAGGCGATGAACGCGCTGAACACCGAGGTCAAGGTGGCTCTGCGCGACACCCTCGGGCAGGCGGCCGAGGATCCCGCGGTGCGCGCCGTGCTGCTCACCGGCACGGGCCGCGCGTTCTGCGTCGGCCAGGACCTCGCGGAGCACGCCCAGAACCTGCAGGGCGACCTGGACGCCGTCTGGACCACCGTCCCCGAGCACTACACGCCGATCGCCACGACCCTGGCGACCATGCCCAAGCCGGTCGTGGCCGCGGTCAACGGCGTGGCCGCCGGAGCGGGCGCGGCCTTCGCCTTCGCCTGCGACTTCCGGATCGTCGCCGACACGGCAAGCTTCACGATGGCCTTCGCCTCGGTGGGGCTCTCCGCCGACTCCGGCTCGTCCTGGACGCTGCCGCGGCTGGTCGGCATGGCCAAGGCGAAGGAGCTGCTGCTGCAGCCCGCCGTCATCCCGGCCGCGGAGGCCCTCGAGCTGGGCCTGGCCACCGAGGTGCTGCCGGCCGACGAGGTCGCCGGCAGGGCCCGCGCACTGGCCGTCCGGCTCGCCGCCGGGCCGACGGTGGCCTACGGCGCCATCCGGCGGTCGCTGGCCTTCTCGGTGGGGCACGGGCTGGAGGAGTCGCTGGGCTTCGAGCAGCAGATGATGGAGCTCACGGGGAGCACCGAGGACCATCGCGGCGCCGTGACCTCGTTCCTCGGCAAGGCCCGGCCGACCTTCGAGGGGCGCTGAGATGTCCGAGGAGGCGAACCTCGCGACGATCGCGCGGCTCTACGCGGCGATGGACGCGCACGACGGCGAGGCGATGGCGGCCTGCTACGCACCGGCAGCGACCTTCACCGATCCGGTGTTCGTCAACCTGTCGGACGGCGAGCCGCAGGACATGTGGCGGATGCTCGTCGGCCGCTCGCGGGACATGACCGTCGAGCTGGCCGAGCACGCGGCCGAGAACGACCGGGGCACCGCGCGGTGGATCGCGACGTACACGTTCGGCCAGACCGGACGCAAGGTCGTCAACGACGTGCGCTCGCTGTTCCGCTTCGACGCCGCCGGGCTGATCGTCGACCAGCAGGACGACTTCGACTTCTGGCGCTGGGCCCGGCAGGCCCTGGGGACCCGCGGTCTGCTGCTCGGCTGGACGCCGGTGCTGCAGCACTCGGTGCGCGACCGGGCCCGGGCCGGGCTGGCTGCCTTCCGCGAGAGCTGACCGCAGATGACGCCGGAAGGGAGCACCGCCGGGCCGAGCCGGGCCGGGCGCGGTCGGCTTCGCGAGCGCGATCGGCGGCCTGGCCGGTGCGGCGCTGGCCGGCGCACCGGGGCCCGCGAGCGGTGGCCGCCGGCGCGCTCGTCGGGGCCGTCGGCCTCGGCGTCTCGGAGGCGGTCGCGCGGGCGGTGCAGCGGCCCGGCGAGATCCCGCCGCTGTGGCAGCGGATCGCCAGCAGCGCCGCCCTGGCCGCCCCGCTGGGCTGGCTGGCCGGCCGGCTGTCCGGCGCCGGGCCGCTGGCCGTCGGCACCGTCACGGGAGGGGTCGTGGGCGCCATGGGCCTGCGGCCGCAGAAGGTCGCGATGGGCCCGCTGCTGGGGGCGGTGATCGGCCGGACGATCGCGTCCCGCGACCCGAGGGCGCCGGCCGCGGTGGTCGCCAGCGGCACGGTGCTCGGCTACCGGGTGCTGTCGGCGCTGGTGTTCCGGGACGCGCAGGTCAGCCTGCTCGCGGAGCGGGTGCCCGCGGCGGACCTGCCGTTCGTGGTGCCGCTGCCGTCGCGGTCCCGGTACGTCGGCACCGGCTACGTCCGCGAGCTGGCGAGCGCCATCGGCGGCAGCTACCAGGCGGCCGCGCCGGACACCGGCATCGTCGCCTCGCTGGACGCGCTCGAGGGGCCGTCGTTCGACCCGCAGCGGGTCGACCCGCGGGTGCGGGAGTTCTACGAGCACACCACCCGGTTCACCCTGGACATCGTCCCGGAGTGGCGCACCTGGGTGCGACCCGGCTACCTGCTCTACCGCACCCTGGTGGCCCGGCCGCTCGGCCAGGCCAGCGTCCCGATGAACCAGCGGGAGGCCCAGCGCGGCATCAACAGCCGCATCGACACGGTCACCACCGACGACGACGGCACGGTCGCGGTGCGCGGCTGGATCCGGTCGTTCGCCGACAACGACGAGCCGATCTACGTCGGCATCTACACGACCTACCGCCACGAGGGCCGCGGCTACGTCAGCGTGGGCTTCCCGCTGCCGCAGTCCAGCTTCACGGCGACCCTGCTGCCGCAGGCCCGTCCGGGCGGTGGCCTGGTGCTCACCAGCCGTGGCGACGACGGCCAGTCCGGGCACTACCTGACCTACGTCGACCCGACGACCGGGGAGCTCACCGCCCTGTCGGTGCACGGCTTCGCCGAACACCTCGACGTCTACGTGGAGGACGACGAGCTGCGGGCCGCCCACGCCTTCTGGGTGTTCGGCTTCCCCTTCCTCGTGCTCCGCTACCGGATCACGCCGAAGGCGGCTGTCGGCTAGCCCGACGTCCGGAAGGCGCACCCGGCCAGGTGGTCGTCGACCATGCCGGTCGCCTGCATCAGCGCGTACGCCGTGGTGGGCCCGACGAAGCGGAAACCGTTGCGCTTCAAGGCCTTGGCCATGGCTGTCGACTCAGGTGTCACGGCCTGCAGGTCGGCGGTCGAGACGGGCGCCGGGCGGCCGGCGTCCGGTGCGAACGACCAGAGCAGCGCGTCCAGGCCGCCGTCGAGCGCCACGACGGCGCGGGCGTTGGCGAGGGTCGCCAGCACCTTCAGCCGGTTGCGGACGATCGAGGCGTCGGCCATCAGCCGCTGCACGTCGTCGTCCCCGAACTCCGCGACCAGGTGCGGGTCGAAGCCGGCGAACGCGGCCCGGAAGCCCTCCCGCTTGCGCAGGATCGTCAGCCAGGACAACCCGGACTGGAACGCCTCGAGACTGATCCGCTCGAAGAGCGCAGCCTCGCCGTGCACCGGACGGCCCCACTCGTCGTCGTGGTACGTCGTGTAGTCGGGCGTGCCCGTGCCCCACGGGCAGCGCAGCAGCCCGTCCGGGCCGGGGACCGGTCCGGTCACCGGCCGCCCTCGACGTACCTCGCGAACCGCCTCAGGGAGAGCTGGACGAAGAACCGCAGCGGCAGCCGCACCACCGGCCAGCCGAGCCTGCCGACGACGCCCAGCGGCAGGTCGATCCACTCCGACCACACCACCCGCGACCGGCCCGGTGCGACGGCCTCGACCTCGAACGCGCCGGAGCCGCGGACCACCGTGCCGGTGTGCCGGACGACCGCGCGGTCCGGCGGCTCCCACACCGTGATGCGCATGGTGTCGGTGAAGCCGACCTTCCCGACGCCGGTGAACGCGGCGAGCGACTCGCCCTCGGCGTGCCCGCCCTCGGCCCGGGTGAACAGCATCCAGCGGTGGTGCACGTCCCAGTCGGTGAGGGCGTCCCAGGTGGTCTGCTGGTCGGCAGCGACCGGCTGGGTGACGACGAGCTCGGCCACGCCGGTCACTCCCCGCCGGCGGGCTCGGCCGGCTCGACCGGCTCGGCGAGCCGGGTCTCGAGCTCGGCGATGCGCTCACCGCGGCGTTCCAGCTCGTCGACCAGGCGGTCGAGCACGTCGTCGACCTCGTCCATCCGGTAGCCGCGCAGGGCGAGGGTGAATCGCAGGCCGTCGACCGACGCCTTGCCGACAGCGCCGTCCGGGAGCTCACCGCGGGCCGACCGCTCGGGCTCCACGTCACCGAGACCGCCACCGCGGCCGGCGGCCACCACGGCGATCGCCGCGATCACGGCGAGCAGGACCAGCACCAGGACGAGGGACACACGCAGGATCGTGCCACGCTGGGGCCCATGACGCTGCGGGTGGGCGAGCTCGAGGTGGGCCCGGACGACCAGGTCGTGATGGCGATCGTCAACCGCACCCCGGACTCGTTCTTCGACCAGGGCGCCTTCCTCGACGACGAGGCGGCGATGGTGGCCGTCGACCGCGCGGTCGAGGCGGGGGCCGTGCTGGTCGACGTCGGCGGGGTCAAGGCCGGTCCTGGCGAGGAGGTGACCGAGGCCGAGGAGGTACGCCGGGTGGCGCCCTTCGTGGCGGCGGTCCGTCGACGGCACCCGCACCTCGCGATCAGCGTCGACACCTGGCGACCGGAGGTCGGGCGAGCGGTCTGCGCGGCCGGCGCCGACCTGCTCAACGACGCGTGGCAGGGCGCCGACCCGGGCCTCGCGGCGGTGGCGGCGGAGTTCGGCGCCGCCCTGGTGTGCAGCCACGCCGGCGGGTTGCCGCCGCGCACCGACCCGCACCGGGTGGCCTACGACGACGTGGTGGCCGACGTCGTGACCACCGTGACCGGCCTCGCCGAGAAGGCGGTGGCCGCGGGGGTCCGCCGGGACGGCGTGCTGATCGACGCGGCGCACGACTTCGGCAAGAACACCTACCACTCGCTGGAGGTCACCCGGCGGCTGGACGAGCTGGTGGCCACCGGCTGGCCGGTGCTGGTGGCGGTGTCGAACAAGAAGTTCCTCGGCGAGGTGCTCGACGTCGACAAGGACGGCCGGCTGGAGGCCACCCTCGCCGCGACCGCGATCTGCGCGTGGCACGGCGCCCACGTCTTTCGCGCGCACCAGGTGGCGGCGACCCGCCGGGTGCTCGACACCGTCGGCGCGATCCGGGGGACGCGGGCACCCGCCGTGTCCCGCCGCGCGCTGGCCTGACCGCCGGGCTCAGGGCTCGGCCTCGAGGAGGTCGTCGGGCGCGGCGGTCAGGGTCGGGCGCGGGGCGGCTGCGAGCTCCTCCTCGAGCACGTCGAACGCCGCGCCGACGTCACGCACCCAGGTCACGGTGTCGCGGGCGCCCTGCCGGACGAACCCCCTGTCGACCAGCAGGTCGACCTGGGCCCGCAGGTGGTCGTAGACGCCGTCGGGGTCGAGCACCACGACGGGCTTGGCGTGCATCGCGAGGGTCCGGGAGACCCAGATCTCCAGGAGCTCCTCGAGGGTGCCGAGACCGCCCGGCAGGGTGAGGAACGCGTCGGACCGGGCGTCCATCAGTCCCTTGCGGGCGCGCATGTCGTCGGTGACCACCAGCTCGTCGGCCTCGTGGTCGGCGACCTCCAGCGCGTGCAGGACCCGCGGGATCACGCCGACGGTGCGGGCGCCACCGGCCCGGGCGGCGCGCGCCACAGCGCCCATGCACGACACGCTGCCGCCGCCGCTGACCAGGGCGTGCCCACGCCGGGCCAGCTCGCTGCCGACGTCGGCCGCGAGCTCGACGTACGCCGGGTCGATCCGGCCGCTGGACGAGCAGTAGACGCAGACCGCCGCCACTACTCGGCGCCCTTGTGGGCCGCCTCGTCGTCCGGCGGCCCCGTCGCCGCGGTCGGGGCGGCGCCGGCGGCCTCGGCCGAGACGAGCCGCACCGCCTCGGCGGGGTCGTCGGTGACCGTGAACAGGTCGAGGTCGTGCGGGTTGATCTTTCCGCCGGCCATCACGGTGGACCGCAGCCACTCGACCAGGCCGTCCCAGTAGGCGTGGCCGAGCAGCACGACGGGGAACGAGGTCACCTTCTTGGTCTGCACCAGGACGAGCGCCTCGAACAGCTCGTCGAAGGTGCCGAAGCCGCCGGGCAGCACGATGAACCCTTGGGCGTACTTCACGAACATCGTCTTGCGGGCGAAGAAGTAGCGGAAGTTGACGCCGATGTCGACCCACTCGTTCATGCCCTGCTCGAAGGGCAGCTCGATGCCCAGCCCGACCGACACACCCTGCGCCTCGCAGGCCCCGCGGTTGACGGCCTCCATCGCGCCGGGGCCGCCGCCGGTGATGACGGCGTAGCCGGCCTCGACCAGCAGCCGCCCGACCTCCCGGCCGAGGGCGTACTCCGGGTCCTCCGGGTGCACCCGGGCCGAGCCGAACACGCTGACCGCGCGGCCGAGCTCGGCCAGCGCGCCGAACCCTTCGACGAACTCCGACTGGATCCGCAGCACCCGCCACGGGTCGCCGTGCACCCAGTCGCTGGGGCCGCTGGTGTCGAGCAGCCGCTGGTCGGTGGTGCTCTGCTCCACCTGGCCGCGGCGCAGCGTGACCGGCCCCTTGCGCTTCTCGCGCGGCTGGCCGTCCGGCTCGCCCGCGGCGGGCTCCTCGGGCGGGATGAACTCGATCGCCATGACGCGCAGGCTATCCGCGAGGGCTCAGGGTTGGTCGGCCAGCGCCTCGCTGATCTCCCGCAGCTGGCTGACCTGGTCGGGCTCCAGCCGGTCGAAGACGGCCGCCCGGACCGCCGCCACGTGCCCCGGGGCCGCGGCCTGCACGGCGGCCCAGCCGTCGTCGGTCAGCACCGCGAGGGACCCGCGCCGGTCGGTCGGGTGCCGCTCCCGGCGTACCCAGCCGCGCTCCTCCAGGCGGGACACCGCGTGCGAGAGCCGGCTCGCGGACGACGTCGTCAGCCCGGCCAGCTCGCTCATCCGCAGGGTGCAGCCGGGGGCCTCGGAGAGCATCGCCAGCACCTGGTAGTAGGCGTGCGGCATGCCCGCGTCGCGCTGCAGCTGCCGGTCCAGAGCGTCGTCGACGGCAGTGGCGGCCCGCAGAAAGGCCCGCCAGGCATGTTGTTCCTCGTCGTCCAGCCAGCGATGCTCCGTCATGCCGCGAATGGTAGCGGAATGCTTGAACCTTCAACTTCCTTCGGCTACCGTCCGGAGATCGCCCCGAGCAGGGAGGCTGCCATGCCCGTCCGTCGGCTGAACCACGCCGTGCTGTACGTCCGGGACGTGCGCGCCAGCGTCGCCTTCTACTCCGAGGTCCTGGGCTTCGCACCGATCGAGGGGATGGCCGAGCTCAGCGGTGCCGCGTTCCTGCGGGCGCCGGCCTCGACCAACGACCACGACCTCGGCCTGTTCGAGATCGGCGCGGCCGCCGGGCCCTCGGGCGCCGGCCGCACGACGGTCGGGCTCTACCACCTGGCCTGGGAGGTCGAGACCCTGACCGACCTGGCCGAGGTCCGCGACCGGCTCACCGCCCGCGGCGCGCTCGCCGGCGCCACCGACCACGCCACCACGAAGGCGCTCTACGGCAAGGACCCCGACAACATCGAGTTCGAGGTCAGCTGGCTGGTGCCCGCCGACCGGCTGACGCCGGAGATCCTCGCGCAGCGCGACAAGCTGCTGCCGCTGGACCTGGCGGGCGAGATCGACCGGTTCGGCGCCGAGACCGTCGGCGGGCTGGGCATCTCGGTGCCCGCACCCGCCTGAGCGACCGGCCGACCGGCTGCTGGTTCAGGCGCCGAGCCAGGAGCGCATCGTCTGCTCGCACTCGAGGATGGGCTCGATGTCGCAGTACTCCTCGCGCTGGTGCGCCACGCCCGGGTCCCCGGGTCCGTAGTTGACCGCCGGCACACCCAGGGCCGAGAACCGCGCCACGTCGGTCCAGCCGAACTTGGGCTTCGGCTCGTGACCGACCATCGCCACGAAGGCCGCCGCAGCCGGGTGCGACAGGCCGGGCAGCGCGCCGGGCGCCGAGTCGGAGACCTCGACGTCGAAGCCGTCGAGAACACCGCGCACGACGGCGGCGGCCTGCTCCTCGCTCTTGTCCGGGGCGAACCGGTAGTTGACGGTGACCCGGCACTCGTCCGGGATCACGTTGCCGGCGACTCCGCCGCTGATGCCGACGGCGTTGAGGCCCTCGCGGTAGGTGAGCCCGTCGATCTCCACCTCGGCCGCGTCGTAGGCCTCGAGCCGGCGCAGGACCTCTCCGGCTGCGTGCACCGCGTTGCTGCCGAGCCAGGACCGGGCCGAGTGCGCCCGGTGGCCGCGCAGCACGACGTCGGCCCGCAGGGTGCCCTGGCAGCCGCCCTCGACGGTGGCGTTGGTCGGTTCCATCAGCACCGCGAAGTCACCGGCCAGCCAGTCGGGGTGGTCCCGGGCGACCCGGCCGAGACCGTTCTTGTCGGCCTCGACCTCCTCGTTGTCGTAGAAGACGTAGGTGACGTCGCGGTTGGGCTCGGGCAGGTGCGCGGCGAGGCGCAGCTGGACGGCGACGCCGCTCTTCATGTCGGTGGTCCCGCAGCCGTGGATGCGGCCGGCCACGACCCGGCACGGCAGGTTGTCGCCCAGCGGCACGGTGTCCAGGTGGCCGGCGACGACCACCCGCTCGGCGCGGCCCAGTTCGGTGCGCGCGACGACCGTGTCGCCGTCGCGGTCGACAGTGAGGTGCGGCAGCGCGCGCAACGCGGTCTCGACGGCGTCGGCCAGAGGGGTCTCGTTGCCACTGACCGACTCGATGTCGCACAGGACGACGGTGAGCTCCGCGGCGTCGAGCGAGAGGTCGAGGGTCGTCATGCTCCCGGACCCTAACCGGAGGTGAACACGCAGAACTCGTTGCCCTCGGGGTCGGCGAGCACGTGCCAGTCGATGTCGTCGTCCGGCCGGCGCAGCAGGGTGGCGCCGCTGTCGAGCAGCGCGTCGACGTCGTCGCACACGACGTCCCAGTGCCAGCGGTTCTTGACCGTCTTGGGCTCGGGCACCGCGACGAACTTCCAGACGTCGAACGGCAGCCCCGGGACGTGGCGCAGCCAGCGCAGCCGACCTTCCGGGCCGGGTGCGAGCCGGGCGCCGAGGACGTCCGCCCACCACGCGGCGAGCGCCTCCTCGTCGCCGGCGTCGACCACCAGGGCTGTCGGCTCGTCGGGCTTCGGTGCGAACACGCACAGCTCCGCGCCCTCGGGGTCGGCGAGCACGTGCCACTCCCAGCCGGGCTCCGGCACGTGCAGCACCCTGGCGCCGGCGGCCAGCAGGCCCTCGACCGAGGGCAGCACGAGGTCGAGGTGCACCCGGTTCTTGACCGTCTTGGGCTCCGGCACCCGGTTGACCCAGGTGGCCTGTTCCGGTCGCTCGCCACGCAGCAGCATCACGCGTGTCGTGGTGCGGCTCGGCGTGCAGGCCGAGCGCCGTCGACCAGAAGGCGGCAGCGAGACCGTCGTCGGTCGCGTCCAGGCAGAGGTCCTTCCAGCGGGCGAGGGGCATGCCGCGGCACGTTACCGTCCTCTGGCAGGCTGGCGGCATGACGGACAGCACGCCGCGGACGGCGTACGGCGTGGGCCTGTTCACCATGCACATCGCCAGCGGCGACGTCCTCGACGTGTGGTTCCCGGAGCCGCGGCTCGGGCTCCCGGCAGACGACGAGGGGCCGGCCGGCCTGCAGGACCTGCGCGGCGAGGACGCCGACCGCGGCACCACCCGGCAGGTCGCCCAGGTGGCGATCGACCTCGACGACGAGCCGACCGACACGATGGACATGTGGCTCCGGCTGCACCTGCTCTCGCACCGCCTGGTCGCGCCGCACGGCCTGAACACGACCGGGGCCTTCGGCCGGCTCACGAACGTCGTGTGGACCAACCACGGGCCGTGCGCCGTCGAGGGGTTCGAGCAGACCCGGCTGAGGCTGATGCGCCGCGGCCCGGTGCAGGTGCTCGGCGTGGACAAGTTCCCGCGGATGGTCGACTACGTGCTGCCGTCCGGCGTGCGCATCGCCGACGCCGACCGGGTGCGGCTCGGCGCGCACCTCGCGAGCGGCACGACGGTCATGCACGAAGGCTTCGTGAACTACAACGCCGGCACCGTCGGCGCCTCGATGGTCGAGGGCCGGATCAGCGCCGGCGTGGTGGTCGGTGAGGGCTCCGACGTCGGCGGCGGAGCCTCGATCATGGGCACCCTGTCCGGCGGCGGCACGGACGTCATCAGAGTGGGCCGCCGCTGCCTCATCGGCGCGAACGCCGGCATCGGGATCTCGCTCGGGGACGACTGCGTCGTCGAGGCCGGCTGCTACGTCACCGCCGGCACCAAGGTGACCCTGCAGGACGGGTCGGTGGTCAAGGCGCGGGAGCTCTCCGGCCGGGACAACCTGCTGTTCTGGCGCAACAGCGTGTCGGGTGCGATCGAGGTGGTCGCGCGGTCCGGCAGCTGGGGCGCGCTGAACGCCGCGCTGCACGCGAACGACTGACCTGCGGTGCCGCTGACGCGCCGCGGCCGGCGGGTGGTGACGATCCTCGTGGTCGCCGCCGTGGTCCTTGCGGGTGTCGTCGCGGTCCGCCGTAGCCCGCTCGGTGGGTGGCTGGGCTTCGGCGGCGGGCCGCCGTGCACGCTGCAGACCGGGGTGGACGAGGTGCGGTGGACCGCCGTGCAGGCGATGACCGCCACCACGGTCGCCGGGGTCGGCACCCGGATCGGCGCGACCGAGAACGGCGTCGCTGCCGCCGTACGCCGGGCGCTGCTGACCGACCGGGAGGTGCCGCTGCCGCCGGCGGCCGCCCGGGAGGTCTACCGCGGCCTGCCCGACGTCGCGCGGCCCGACGAGGCCGCGCTCGACGTGGCTCACGCGCTGCTGGGCGACCGCGGCGCGGCGCTGACCTGCGTGGTCGCCCTCGGGTCGGCCGACGACCTCGCCACGGAGGGCCTCGGGCGCGTCGGCCTGACACCGCGGGCCGACCGGGTGCGTGCCGAGCTGCGGTCGGTGTTCGGGCGGCAGAGCCTGGGCGGCTTCGCGCCCGGCGGCGTGACGACCGGGCACGTCGCTGGCTCGGCACACTACGAGGGCCGGGCCTTGGACGTCTTCTTCCGGCCGGTCACCGAGGAGCGCACCCGGCGCGGCTGGCAGGTCGCCCTGTGGTCGGTCGCGCACGCGGAGCGTCTCGACGTCGCCACGGTGATCTTCGACCGGCAGATCTGGTCGGCGCACCGCTCGCTGCTGGGCTGGCGGGACTACCGGTATCCCGGTGGCGACACCGACAACCCGGTGCTGCTGCACGAGGACCACGTGCACGTCGACGTGCAGCGTGGCGGCTCGGGCTAGCGAGCTGTGCGGTAGTGGTAGCGGCAGACCTCGGTGAAGCCGGCGCGCCGGTAGAGATGCAGGGCGTCGCCGCTGTCGAGGGTCACCTGGAGGTACATGCGTGCGGTCCCGCTGCGGTGCGCCTGGTCGGCGAGCGCAGCCAGCACCGCGCGGGCAGCACCCTGCCGGCGTGCCTCCGGGATGGTCGCCATGCTGAACACGCCGGCCCAGCCGGTGTCGGTGACGACGCGACCCACGGCGACCGGGCGGCCGGAGCCGACGGCGGTGGCATACGTACTGGGTCGGCCGACCCGCCCGAGCAGCCGCCGCTCGGCCGCCAGGTCGGCGTTCCGTCGGGGGGCGGCCAGTGCCACCTCGAGCCAGTCCGCGCTCGGGCTGTCCGCGAGGTCGACCTGCCATGACGGCGCCGACCCGTCGCCCAGCACGCGCTGAGTCGTGGCCACCTGCAAGGACACCGCACCGCTCCGCCGGTACCCCCGCGCGGACAGTGCGTCGTCGAGCTGCGGCGGGCAGGCCGGGCACACCTGGAACCGAGGCGGCGCACGGTGGGCGGCGTAGAACCCCTCGGCGTCGGCGATCCTCGACTCCAGGTCGCGGCCAGGTGAGCGATGTCGATCAGGCCGATCGTGCAGCAGCGCCGCGCCGGCCCACCAGGTCGTCGGGCTGTCGGTGCAGCGCAGCCAGCAGCCGTCGTCGCTGATCTCCTGCTCGGCGGCCGGGACCGCCCGCGCGGCCCGCTCCTGGAGCTCTCCGATCTCTGCCGGCCCGGTCACTGCAGGACGTCACCCTCGCTGCCGGCGGCCGCCAGCAACCGTTGGCCGAGGACGCGCGCGGCCTGCTGGACCGCGGAGCAGCCCAGGATGCGGTAGGGGACGGGGATCGCCGCCAGCTGCTCGGCGTACCACATCGGGTTGCTGGTGCTGCCGACCAGGCGGGTGGTCTCGGCGTCGACCGGCTCGAGACGCCCGAGCGCTCGAGGCAGGCGTCGGCCCACGGCGTCGATCGGTGCCTCGATGACGACCTCGGCGTCGTACTCCCAGCCGACGGCGAGATGCTCCTCGAGGGTGGCCACCGGGTCGATGTCAGCGGGTGGGGTGAAGGTGCCGTCGAGCAGCTCGACGCCCCGGACCCGGTCGATCCGGTAGGCCCGCCGGGCGTCCGCGCTGCCGGACCGGCACAGCAGGTACCACCGGCCGTGGCGGACGACGACTGCCCACGGCTCGACCTCGACGAGCCACTCCGACCCTGCCTCGGAGCGGTAGTCCAGCCGCACCTTTCGGTGGTCCGAGCAGGCCTGCACGAGGACGCTGGTGGTGCCGGGGTCGGGCCGGGCGGCCGCGCGATCGGGGGCAGGTGCCGCGGTGCGCCGGACGACCTCGGCCTGCGCGGCCACCGGTTCGGGCAGGGCGCGCACGATCTTGCCGAGCGCGCTGCCGACCGGGGCGGTGGGGTCGCTCGCGTCGTGGTGACCGTCGAGCACGGCCATCACCAGACCGAGCGCCTCGTCGGCACTGAACATCAGCGGCGGGAGCCGCAGCCCCCGGCCGACGCGGTAGCCGCCGTAACGTCCGCGGACCGACTCGATCGGGATGCCGGCCTCGCGCAGGATCGCGACGTAACGGCGGACCGCGCGCTCGGTGACGCCGAGCTTGTCCGCGAGCCGGTCGGCGGTGATGCCGGGGGCGCCCTGGATCAGCTCGAATGCGAGCAGCGCCCGGGCGGTGGGACTCGTGTCGGGCTTCACCCATCCCCCTGATCCGGCAGGCTAACGTCCGGAATCGAGGCTAGCCCGCATCGAGGACAGCCACGAGCCCGGCTCGTCCCGGACGAGCCCGGCTCGGCCCGGAGCAGCGGCCGGAGCGGGCCGGAGCGGCCAACGGTCGCTCCAGCCCCGGCCGTTCTCGCGCGATCCGCTTGGCCTCCGGTCGCCGGTCGCCGGAGCACGCAACTCCTCAGAGCGAGGGGTGGGTCGGTGCCTTCGGTGTAGGTCTTGCCCAGCGGGCTGGTCCAGGTCTTGATGGCGGTGTCGGGGTCGTAGTGCAGCTGCCAGTGGCCGTGGGTCTTGGCGTTGTGGTGCTGGCGGCACAGCGGGCCGAGGTTGGCCGGGACGGTCTTGCCGCCCCGGCCGGGCCGGGAGTCGAAGTTCTCGATGTGGTCGCAGTCGCAGTCGCTGGCGGTGCGGGGGCAGCCGGGGAACCCGCAGTGCCGGTCCCGGGCGGCGATGAAGGCCCGCAGCGGCGCCGAGGGCCGGTAGCAGCCGGCGCCGCGGCCGAGCAGCCGCCCGGTGTCGGGATCGACGGTCCAGGCGACCCAGTCCCGGTCGGCGGCCAGGCGGCGGGCCAGCGGGCCGGGGATCGCGCCGTGGCCGGGCAGCTCACCGGGGTGGTCGGCCAGCCCGAGGGCGGTGGGCAGGTCCAGCACCACCGCCGCGGTCTGCGCCCCGCCGCAGCTGCAGCGCGGCAGCCCCGCGGGCGCGACCGGCGCTGCGCTCCGGCGCCGCCGGCCGCCGGCCGCCATCGTCGTGGTCGCCGTCGTGGTCGTTGCGGCGTGGTCGTCATGGTGGGCGCGGTCGGGGTCGGCGCCGCCGTTGCCGAGCACGGCGTGCACCAGGGCGTCGACCCGCAGCGCGTTCAGCCCGGGGTGGGCGCCGCCGCCGCGTTTCAGCTCCCGGCGGGTGTTCTTGGCCCGCCGGGTCAGCTCGTTCCACACGTCATCCGCGACGGTGGCCGGCATCGTAGCCCACAGCGAGCCCATCACCTCGGGCTGCGGCAGCCGCTCGATGGTCCGGTTCGCCACCGCCGCCTGGTGCCGGTCGGCCGCGCCGGCCGGGTCGGCCGCCAGCACCGCCCGGCGCAGCGCCCGGCCGAACCGGTCCGGGGTCAGCCCCGGCCCGGCACCCAGCACCGCCGCCTCCACCGTCGCGGCCGCCGCGTCGGGCAGGTCCCGGACCGCCTCGGCCAGCCGGGCCGCCTGCCGGTAGGACAGCTCCCCGGCGCGCAGCGCGGCCAGCGTGCCCGGCAGCCGGCCGGTCAGCTCACCGGCCACCAGCGCCCGCTCCGCCGCCACCGCCGGCGACAGCCGCAACGCCGCCCCGACCTCGTGCCGGGCATCCTCCCCGGTCAGCCCGCAGCCCGCGGTGGCTGCCGCGACCGCGGCCAGCGCGCTCTGCTGCAACCCGGCCAGCATCGCCGCGGCCCGCTCGATCGCCCGGATCAGGTCGACCCGACCCGCACCATCCAGCTCGCCCGGATCCACCGACCCGAGCAGGAACCGACCACCGACAGTCCAGCCCGGCCGCGCCGTCCGACCAGCCCGACCACCGCCCCCCAGCCGCCGTCGGCAACGCGCCCGCGCCATCTCGGCTCCAACGAGCGACAACCCCATCGACTGGTGCACACCACGAAACCTAGCAGACAGGGTTGGACACAACCCCTGGTGTGAAAACCGTTGCTGCGGCTAGTGAATCGTCGGTCGCCGGTTGCACTTGGTCAATCGTCGGCTGCCGGTCTTACTCCGGCGCCCGCGTGACGCGCGCGATCACCTGGCGCGACATCAGCGCTGCCGCTCGCTCGTAGCGCGCGCCGGTCACCCGGACGACGAGGTGGAGCAGCTTCGCGTCGGTGCCGACCAGCACCCGCGGCCGACCTCGCTCGACGGCCCGCAGGATCGTCCGCGCGGCGCTCTCCGCGCTGGTCCTCGCCAACCGGGTGTCGAAGATCTCGACCAGCCGCGAGCGGTCGACACCGGCGGCAGCGGTGCTGTGCCGCAGGATCCCGGTCTGGATCCCGCCTGGGTGCACGCAGGTCACCTGCACGGGCAGCCGGCCGGCGATCATCTCCTGACGCAGCGCCTCGGTGAAGCCACGCACCGCGAACTTGGCCGCGTTGTAGGCGCTCTGGCCGGGCGACGCGAGGAGACCGTAGAGCGATGACACGTTCACGACGTGACCGTCGCCGGACGCGACGACGTACGGGAGGAACGCCCGGGTGCCGTGCACGACGCCCCAGTAGTCGACGTCCATCACCCGGTGCATGTCGGCGAGCGACGACTCCGCGACCGAGCCGGTGAAGGCGATGCCGGCGTTGTTCACGACGACGTTGACGACACCGAACTGCGTCGACACGGCCTCGGCCCAGGCCGTGACCGCTTCCGCGTCCGACACGTCGACGACGTCGCCGCGCACGTCGGCACCGATCAGCGCGCACCTCTGGCGGGTCTCCTCGAGACCGGCGGCGTCCCGGTCCGCCAACGCCAGCAGGGCGCCGCGTCCGGCAAGGTCGACCGCGAGCGCCCGCCCGATCCCCGACCCGGCACCAGTCAGGGCGACCACCCGTCCGTCGAACCCCTTCACCTGCACGTGTCGGGGCGCGGCCACGGCGGTCACCGTAACGACTGCCGCCCAGCCACGCTGGGAGCGGTCGCCTCGAGCAGGTCGAGCAGGCGGCTGCGGACGCCGGTCAGCACCCGCGCATCGGCCGACCAACGGCTCCACGACGAGGCAGCGGCGGCGATGACCTGCTGCGCCTGCTCACCCAGCCCGCGCTGCCGCAGCAGGGTGACGTAGTCGTAGTCGTCCATCCCGTCCCGCACCATCGCCAGCCGCACCGAGGGCACGACGCCGACGACGCCCGCCGGGCGGCCCGGGTAGACCAAGGTGCCGTCACCGGCGTAGCAGCAGCTTCCGGGATACCGGTACGTCGGGTCGACCCAGGGGTCGCGCTGCCACTCGTCGACCGCCCAGTAGAGCAGCCCCGTCACGCCCTGCGACGCGTTGAGGAAGCCGCCCAGCACCCGGTAGTTGAGCACCGGGAAGTCCAGCTGCCAGCTCGGCGTACGGCGTCCCTGCACCAGCGCCTGGTAGGACCAGAACTCACCGCCGGAGGCCAGGACGGCCGACCGCAACGCCGGGTCGAGGTCGCGCAGCTGCCACGGCAGCAGCGGCCAGATGTCGACGACGGGGCGTCCGGTGCCGTCGTCCAGCAGGTCGGCCCTCGGTCGCACCGTGACCAGGTGCTCGACGCCGACCTCGTGCAGCGCGCGACCCCACGCCGCGAGCACGTCCGTCAGGCCGGGGCAGTCGCTGATCTCGTCGGCGCTGTAGTCGTACAGCCGCAGCGAGGGGTCGTGGGTGGCCACCGCGGCCCGCAGCGTCTCGACGGGAGGAGGGCCGGCCATCGTGCAGTCGAGGGCGTCGGCGCCGCCGGAGAACCCGAGGGCTGTCGTGGTCAGCCCCTCCGGTCGCAGCGCCACCTCGTGCGACGTCGGCACCGGCGCCGGCTGGACCCGGTAGCGCAGCAGCAGCTCCTCGACCGCGCGCCACCGGTTCGCCGGCCGGCGGATCCCGAACCGGGACGCGCTCGACGGCACGGCCGGCAGCGTCACGTCGCGGACCCGCATCGCCACCGTGCCGGACCTGCGGCCCTGGGTCGTCGTCGCCGTCCAGGTGCCCCGGTAGACGCCTGCCGCCGCCCGGCGCGGCACGGTGACGTCGACCCACACCGGCTGGGTCCGTCCGGCGGCGATGGTGAACGGCTGGGCCCGGTAGCGCGCGCCGGCCCGCGGTGGCCGCCCGGTGACCGGGTCGACGAAGGGCACCAGGGCGTCGGGGAACCAGCCCCACCGCAGCGGGGGTCCCGACCACGCCGGGCTGTGCCGCGTCACCCGCACGTAGTGCTCCCGGAACAGCGCGACGTGGCGCCCGCCGATCCGGCCGCCGCCGCCTGCGCGCAGCAGCGGCGACACCCGGACCCTGGCGTCGGTCAGCGCCCGGCCACGGCCCCGCAGCACCAGCTGGAAGGACTCGGTCTCGCCGCGGGCCGCCTCGACCTGGGCCGCGGAGCGCGAGCCCGCCGCGGCCCACGGTGGCACCCGGGAGGTCGCGGGGACGACCCAGACCGCCAGCGCCGGCGCCTTGGCCGCCTTGGCCGCCCTGGAGGGCACGGTCGACGACACCGTCACCGTGAGCAGGACCGCGACGACCGTCAGCGCCGCCCCCGCCGTACGCCGCCCCATGCAGCCGAGTATGCGCCGACGGCGCGAAGCCGTCGTCGCCAACGATCCGGACACGGACCGGCCCGGACCTGGCGTCCCGGCCGATGGTGAGCGAGGCTCGGTGAGATGCGACGGGGACTGTGCCTGGCGGCCGTCGCTGCCCTGGCAGCCACCGCGACCGGCTGTACGGCGGCAGCGGTCGACGAGCCTCGCTCGCAGCCCACCGCGTCCCCGCCGGCAGCCTCCGCCCCGCCGGTGGTCGTCAAGGACTGCTGGGTCCCGACCACGGCGGGCAACGTCTCGCTGACCGGCGAGCAGGCGCGTGACCTCACCACCCGGGCCGCCCGGCTGCCGGGCCATTCGGCCTCGGCGCCGGCGGTCGCCCGGCGGCTCGCACCCGCGGTGGCCCTCGCCTCCGGCGCGGACCCGGCCGCCGCGGGCGAGGTGGCCGCCGGGTTGGCCGGGCTGCCACGGTCGCCGCGTCTCGTCTGCTCCTACCCCCGCACCTCCGTCGAGCCGCAGCAGCCCGGCCCGACCGGGCTCGTGCCCCGGGCGCGCAACCTGCGCGCCGAGTGGACCGACGTGTTCGGCTACCTCCCGGCCGGCGGCTTCGCGCGCGGCGGGGTGAGCACCGGTCACGTCGACGGCTCGGCGCACTACGAGGGCCGCGCCATCGACGTGTTCTTCCGGCCCCTCGGCGACGCGGGTCAGCGGCGCCGCGGCTGGGTGTTCGCGCAGTGGCTGGTGGCCCACGCCCCTGACCACAACGTGCTGTCGGTCATCTACGACGACCGGATCTGGACCTCGTGGGCGGCGTACGCCGGGTGGCGCGACTACGTGCACCCGGGCGCGACGTTCCGCAACCGGGGCAACGCGGTCCTGCGCCATCTCGACCACGTGCACGTAGCCGTCGAGAGCGGCCGCCCCTACCGCGGCCCGTGAGCCCGCGACAACGCGAGCATCCCGTCAGCGGCAGCTGGATGCTAGGCCGCCGGGGTGTTCCTCATCACCCGAAGGGCCTCGTCGGCGTACTCGTCGTCGAGGCGGTCGACGAGATCGTCGTCGCCTTCGGCGACGGCGGCGTTGACAGCCCAGATGTACTCCTCGTGCAACGCGCGCAGCGCGTGGTCCTGAGGCGTGGCGGACGTCATGGTGCTCTCTCCTGCGGCAGGGGTGGTGCCAGGTCGTGAGCCAGCCTGACCCGCCGGGGTGTCCGAGCCGTTACGCCCAGGTTGCCGCGGCGATCCGGCTTGCCGCCGCGTCGACCCTCTCGTCGCTCGCGGTCAGGGCGACCCGCACGTGGCGGGAGCCGGCCCGCCCGTAGAACTCCCCCGGGGCGGCGAGGATTCCGAGCTCGGCGAGTGACGTGAGCGACACCCAGCAGTCCTCGTCCCGGGTCACCCACAGGTACAGCCCGGCCTCCGAGCCGTCGACCCGCCAGCCCGCGCGCTCGAAGGCCCGCCGCAGCACGTCGCGCCGCCAGCCGTAGCGCGCCCGCTGCTCGCGGACGTGCCCGTCGTCGCCGAGCGCCGCCACCATCGCCGCCTGCACCGGGGCCGGCACCATCATCCCGGCGTGCCTGCGCACCTCGAGCAGCTCGCGCACGAGCGCCGGGTCGCCGGCGACGAAGGCGGCGCGGTAGCCGGCCAGGTTCGACCGCTTGGACAACGAGCTGACCGCGAGCAGGTTCTGGTGGCTCCCGCCGCAGACCCGCGGGTCGAGCACCGACGGCGTGCCGTGCGCCCCCCACTCCCCCCAGGCGAGCTCGGCGTAGCACTCGTCGGATGCCACCACCGCCCCGCGCTCGCGCGCCCAGGCGACGACCTTGCGCAGGTGGTCGACCGGCAGCACGGCCCCGGTGGGGTTGCCCGGGGAGTTCAGCCAGACGAGGCGGACCCGCTGCGGTCCGAGCGTCGTGAGGCCGTCCGCGGCGACGGGGGTGGCGCCGGCGAGCCGGGCACCGACGTCGTACGTCGGGTAGGCCACCTCGGGGTGCACGACGACGTCGCCCGGCCCGAGGCCGAGCAGCGTCGGCAGCCAGGCCACCAGCTCCTTGGAGCCGACGGTCGGCAGCACCGCGGCCGGGTCGACACCGGTGATCCCGCGGCGGGAGAACCACTCCACCACGGCGTCCCGCAGGGCCGGTGTGCCATGGGTGAGCGGGTAGCCAGGGGCGTCCGAGGCCGCCTCCAGCGCCCGGCGGACGACCTCCGGCGTCGGGTCGACCGGCGTGCCGACCGACAGGTCGACGATGCCGTCGGGATGCCTGCGGGCGGTGTCGCCGTAGGGGACGAGCCGGTCCCACGGGAAGTCGGGCAGCCGGCCCGAGACCGGGCCGGCCACGCCCGTCGTCCCGCGGCTCAGTGGTCCTGGACCTGCGGCGGGAGGGCTGCGATCAGCGGGTGGTCCTTGTCGATCTTGCCGAGCTTGGCGGCACCACCGGGCGAGCCGAGGTCGTCGAAGAACTCGACGTTCGCCTTGTAGTAGTCCTTCCACTGCTCGGGGGTGTCGTCCTCGTAGAAGATCGCCTCCACCGGGCAGACCGGCTCGCAGGCACCGCAGTCGACGCACTCGTCCGGGTGGATGTACAGCATCCGGTTGCCCTCGTAGATGCAGTCGACCGGACACTCCTCGATGCATGCCTTGTCGAGAAGGTCGACGCAGGGCTGCGCGATGACGTAGGTCACTTTCGGGTCCCTCCCGGGAGTGGTCGAGCCGGCAGCGAGGCGGCGGGGTCCGTGGCCATCGCCTCTAGTATCGCTTGTCCCGGCAGACACTAACCACCGGAGGGTCCAGGGATGCTGACGAGCCACGACGTGGGTCAGCGGGTGTCGGTGCGGCGACGGGTCGAGGGCGGGCTGACCGACGTCCTCGGCCATCTGCTCGACGTGACCGACGACCACCTCGACGTGCTCTGCAAGGGTGCCGTGCTCAGCCTGCCGACGGCCGACGTGACGGCAGCCAAGGTGGTCCCCCCGGCCACCCCACGGCGCGGCTGGGAGGTGCCGTCCGTCTCGGCCGACGACATGCAGCGGATCTGCTGGGCGGGCTGGCCGGCCCGCGAGACCGAGCGCCTCGGCGACTGGGCGCTGCGGGCCCACGACGGCATCACCGGCCGGGCGAACTCCGCGATGGCCGTCGGCGACCCCGGCCGGCCGGTGCCCGAGGCCCTGCGCCAGGTGGCGTCCTGGTACGCCGGGCGCGGCCTGCCGGCGCTGCTCCAGCTGCCGCTCGCCGACCCGGCCAACCTGGTGATGGCCGACGAGGGCTGGCCCCGGCTGCACGTCACCGTCGTGCAGGTCGCCCCGATCGCGGCCGTGCTGACCGCGCTGCCGGACCGCCCGGACCTGCGCTCGGTCGTCGAGCCGGTGCCGTCCGCCGACTGGCTGGCGCTGATGCACGACCTGGACACCGGCGACCCGGAGGCGCACGTCGCGATCCTCACCGGGCCGGACCGGGTCGGCTTCGCGACCCTCTACCGCGGCGACGAGCCGGTCGGCATCGGCCGGGTCTCGGTGGAGGGCGTCTGGGCCGGTGTGACCTCGGTCGACGTCGCGCCCTCGGCCCGCCGGGAGGGCATCGGGTCGGCGGTGATGGGGACGCTGCTGCGCTGGGCTGCCGCCCACGGCGCCGCGTCGTCGTACCTGCAGGTGCGCGCGGGAAACCCGGCCGCCCTGCGGCTCTACGACGCCCTGGGGTACGTCACCCACCACCCGTACGGCTACCGGGCGCCCGCCGGCTGATCAGCCGGTGCAGCGGACCTCGTTCTCCGGGGCGTAGGCCGTGCGGAACTCCTCGGAGCGCACCTGGGTTCCGCCCTGGAAGAAGAGCCGGTTCACCACCACCTTGAAGCCGGGCACACCCTCGGTCGCGACACAGCTGCCCTGGTCGGTGCCTTCCGGCCGCGGGTCGTCGACCACCTGGAACGGCTTCACGGCGTACCGCGCGCCCTTCACCGACTCGATGCGGTAGCGCTTGGTGCCGTAGACGTTCACGGTCACCGAGCTGTCGGTGTAGGAGGTGGTGACGAACACCCCGTGCGGCGAGTCGTTGCGGAACCGGAGGTCCTTGAAGCCCCAGGCGACGGTGGCCTCCCGACCCTCCGGATAGCGGCTGATGTAGAAGCTGTGCGGGTGGTGCTCGACGATCTCGAGGCCGGCGAAGTACGCCGCGTTGAACACGGTCGTGGTGAGCTGCGAGACACCACCGCCGAAGTCGACCTCGAGCTTGCCGTTGTTGATGATGAAGCCGGCCGCGAAGCCGCGCGCCTCGGTGCGCTCACCGACCGTGCGGTTGAGGCTGAACACCTTGCCGGGCAGCACCAGCGTGCGGTCCATCAGGTCGGCGGCCCGGTGGATGTTCTGCAGCCGGGGCGGGAAGTCCGACGGGTAGTACGTCGTGAAGCTCGACACCCGCTCGACGACGCCGAGAGCCTGTGCGGCCTCGGTCGTCAGCGCCGGTTCGCTCGGCTCGAGCGGGACGGTCGCGGTGCGCGCGGCACCGCTCTGCGTCAGCACCGGCAGCACCGCCGCCGACAGGGTCGCCGGGAGCACCTCGCGGCCCGGCCGCGCGGGAACCACGGTCGGCCGGCCGGACCGGACGCGGAAGGTGGCGTCCACGGCAGGTGACTCGACCGCGGCCAGCTGCTCCGCCAGTGCCGCGTGCAGCGCCGCCCCGTCGAGCGCGGGCTGCAGCCGCCCGCTGCCGTCGTCGACGAAGGTGAGCGAGGCCGCGAGCACGCGCGGCTGGACGACGACCGAGGTGCCCGCCACGGTCAGCGTCAGGTCGGACGCGGTGGCCGGGGTGGCGACCTCCTCGGCCACCCGGGTCACCTCGGCGGCCGAGACCTCGGGCGGGTCCTCCCGGGCGGGGAGGACGACCGGGCTGCCGCCGCGCAGGTAGCCCCCGAGATAGCCCTCCGCGAGCGCCGTGGCGGCCCGCTCGCGCGCCAGGGCCAGCCCGGCGACCGGCAGGACGGGGTGGACGGCCCCGGCTGCGCCGAAGCGCACCGAGCCCTCGACCGTGTCCCGGTCGACCCTGGCTGCCAGCCGGTCGACCGCGGCGCGCAGCCTGGCGCGGTCGACCGCGACGACCGGCTCGACCTCGTCGCCGCCGGCCAGCGCATCGAGCAGGTGCCACGGGTTCCAGGACCGCGCCTGGGCGGTGGCCACCGTGGCGGGGACGTCGATCGAGAGCCCGGCCCGCGCGGGTCGCACCGACCGGCTGGCGTCCCCCACCCGCACCGGGACGGGTGACCGGGCCTCGTCCCGCAGCTCACGGGTCAGGGTCGCGGTCGCGGCCGTCCGGCTCTGCCCACCGACATCGACGCCGAGCACCGTCGTGCCGTCCGCGATCCCCGAGCCGGCGACGGCGTACAGCCCGACCCAGAGCGCGGCCAGCAGGCCCACCAGCCCGGCGCCCGACAGCAGCAGACGCCGCGTCACCGCCTCAGCCCGGGGTGCCGTAGCGGCTGCGGTGGTAGAGCAGCGGGACGCCGTCCCGGTCGCCCTCGACCGCCGCGAGCACCTCGCCGACGACGATGTCGTGGTCGCCGCCGTCGTGCACGGCGCGGGTGCGGCACTCGAGCCAGGCCAGGGAGCCGTCGAGCAGCGCGGCCCCGGTGATGCCGCGGTGGTGCGGGTAGCGGTCCAGCTGGCCGACGAGCGGCCGGCCCTTGAGGGCGAACCAGTCGGCGGCCCGCCGGCCGCCGTCGGACAGGATCGAGACCGCCCAGCTGCCGGACTCGATGACCGCGTCGCGGAACCGGGCCTCCCGGTCGACGCAGACCAGCACGAGCACGGGCTCCAGCGACACCGAGGTGAAGGCGCTGGCGGTCATCGCGTGGTCGAAGGTCCCCACCCGGGTCGTGGCCACGGTCACCCCGGTGGCGAAGTGCCCGACGGTACGCCGGAAGACGGCCGGGTCGACGGTGGGCTGGTCGACCGGCTCGGGCGGCAGGGCAGGCTCGGGCACGGACATCGACGCCGACAGTACCCGCGAGCCGTGGCGCCTACGCGCCGGTCCGGCGAGCGCTGCCTCGGGCGCCGTCGGTCCCGAGAGATTTGTCGGGAGCGGGCCTGGTCCCGCTCGAACGGGGACCTTGAGCCCTGCCGCCGCCCGCCCGGGCCCGGCACGTTGGTTGCGGGGTGGAGGACTGGAGCTGGCCGATGGCCACCGAGCAGCGACGCGCACGGCGCGCGGTGCTTGCTGCCTGTGCCGCCGCCGAGGGGCTGGCCGGTCTGGTGCTCGTCGTGCGCGACGGGAGCCCGGTGTGGCAGCTCGCCCGTGCGGCGCTCGTCCTCGTCCTGACCGCGGTGGTCGTCCTCGCCCTGGTCCGCGGCGGTCCGCGCAGCCGGGCGACGGCAGCCTTCGTCGCCGGCATCGTCGGAGTGACCGCCGGGATCGGCCTCGGCCTCGGCCACCTGCTCCGAGACGGCGGACCGCTCGTCACGGCGGCCGGGCTGACCTGTCTCGGGGCCGGCCTGGTCCTGCTGGTCGCCGGGTCGGTCGGGCTCACCCGCTCGGTGCACGGCTGGCGACGTCCGCTGGTCGCGGTCACCGCGGTGGTGGTCACCGTGCTCGTGGTGCTGCCCGGCTGGCAGGCGGTCTACGCGACGAACACCCCGCGACCGGCGCTGGGGTCGATCTCCCCGGCCGACCTGGGGCTGTCCTACCGTGACGTGACGTTCCGCACCCCCGACGGCGTCCGGCTCTCCGGCTGGTACCTGCCCAGCCGCAACGGAGCGGCCGTCGCCCTGCTGCACGGGGCGGGGTCGACCCGGTCGGCGGTGCTGCCGCAGGCCGCGGTGCTGGCCCGGCACGGCTACGGCGTGCTGCTGTACGACGCCCGCGGGCACGGCCGCAGCTCGGGTCGCGCGATGGACTTCGGCTGGTTCGGTGACCAGGACCTGGCCGGTGCGGTGTCCTGGCTCTGCTCGTGCCCCGGGGTCGACCGCCGCAGGATCGCCGCCGTCGGCCTCTCGATGGGGGCCGAGCAGGCTCTCGGGGCCGCCGCGAGCGACACCCGGATCGCCGCGGTCGTCGCCGAGGGCGCGACCGGGCGGGCCGCCGGGGACGACGACTGGCTCTCCGACGAGTACGGCGTCCGCGGCGCTGCCACCGAGCTGTGGCGCGCCGTCCTCGAGTTCGGCCTGACCGACCTTCTCACCTCGGCGCACCCACCGGTGTCGTTGCACGACGCCGTGGCAGAGGCGGCGCCGCGGCCGGTGCTGCTCATCGCAGCAGAGCGCGCGACGGCGGAGGGGTCCGCCGCGCGCTTCATCCGGTCCGCGGCGCCACGGAGCGTGCAGGTGTGGACGGTGCCGGGAGCCGACCACACCGGCGGCCTCCGGACCCGGCCACGGGAGTGGGAGACCCGGGTGACGGGCTTCCTCGACGACGCCCTGCCGGTCAGGCGCTGACCGCCGTACCGGCCAGCCGGGCGTTGCTGATGACGACAGCGGCCGGTCCCTCGACCAGCCGCAGCGTGTTCAGGGAGGCCTCGCCGAACGCGTTCTTGGTCGCGCTGGACAGCGCCACGCAGCCGACGATCCGGCCGCCGGCCCGCAGCGGCATCGACAGGAAGGTGGCCATCCGGCCCTCGTCGTCCTGCCCGAGGTGACCCTCGGGGTCGGCGACCCGCGGCACCAGGTCGTGCACCATCACCGGCACCCCGGTCACCTGGGTGGCCGCGTCGGCGATCGCACCGAAGAACTCGGTGTACTGCTGCTGCGAGGCGTCCCGCGCGACGGTCAGGTAGGTCACCCGGTTGTCGAGCATGCAGACAGCGGCCAGGTCGTAGTCGACGATGCGGCCGAGCACGCCCAGCACCGCCGCCACCGTCTCCTCGAAGCCGTGCACGTCCGCGGCGATCTGGGTGACCTCGGAGGACACCGAGGCCTCGAACAGCTTGCGGTCGAGCAGCTCGGACACCCGCGCCATCACCTCGTCGTCCCCCAGGTCGACCGGGTCGGGACGCAGCGGCGGACGCCCGCCGCGCGCCTCGTCGGCCGCGTTGATGACCTCGTGCATCGCGGCCACCAGCTCGGGGGCCTCGAAGTCCTTCGTCAGGAACCGGTCGGCCCCGGTCTGCGCACCCCAGTAGCGGTCGGAGGCCGCGTCCAGGGACGTGAGCAGCACGACCGGGATGTCCGAGGTCTGCCAGTCGTCCTTGAGCAGCCGGGCCGCCACGTAGCCGGAGAGCCGCGGCATCTGCACGTCGAGGATGACGGCGTCCGGCTGGGCCCGGAAGACGCCCTGCACGGCGGAGACCCCGTCCTCGGCGGCGACCACGGTGAAGCCGGCCCGCTCCAGCACGGTGGTCACGATGCGGCGCAGGGTCGGGCTGTCGTCGGCGATCAGCACGGTGGGCATGAGGACTCCTTGTCAGCGGCCCAGCAGTCGGCGGACCGTATCGATGAGTTCGGCCTGGTCGAACTCGCTCTTGAGCAGGTAGGCGCTGGCACCTGCGTCCAGCCCGGCGCGCTGGTCGGCCTCGTCGCCCCGGGAGGTCATGATCACCACGGGCACGTCCTCCCAGCCCCGCGTGCGCCGCAGCGTGCGAGTGAGGGTGAACCCGTCCATGCCGGGCATCTCGACGTCGGAGAGCACCAGGTCGACCGGCTGCTCGGTCAGCCGGCTGGCGCCGTCCAGGCCGTCGACGGCGGTGTGCACCTCGTAGCCCGCACCCTCCAGGATGACCCGCTGCAGCTCGCGGACGCCGAACGAGTCCTCCACGACCAGCACCCGTGGCCGGTCGCTGGTCCGGGCGGCGGGAACCGGCGCCGGCTGGCTCGCAGGCGCGTGTCCGGTGCCGGACGCGAGCTGGCGCACGGCGAGCTCCCGGACGTCGAGCACGAGCACGACGCTGCCGTCCCCGTCGATGGTCGCGCCGGCGACCGTGGGCAGCCGGCCGAAGAAGGTCCCGAGCTCCTTGACCACGAGCTCGAGCTCGCTCTCCAGCTCGTCGACCGCGAAGGCCAGCAGCTCGGCCGCGCCGCCGTGCTGCACGACCACGGCCGCCCGCGGGTCGCGGTGACCCGGGACGTCGAGGATGCGCCCGAGGTCGACCAGCGGCATGGTGCGGCCGTCGCGGGCAAGCACCGGCACGCCGGCGAGCTCGTGGCGGGCAGCAGTGGCCAGGCTGATGGTCTCCAGCACCCCGGACACCGGGAGGGCGTACCGCTCGTCACCGATCCGGGCGATCAGGCAGCGCAGCACGCCGAGGGTGACGGGCAGCGTGATGGTGAAGGTGGTGCCCCGGCCGTGCTCGGAGCGGACCTCGATGGTGCCGCTGAGGTCCTCGACCACGGTGCGGACCACGTCCAGCCCGACCCCGCGCCCGGAGGTCTGGGTGACCTCGTCGCGGGTGGAGAAGCCCGGCGTGAACAGCACGTGCAGCAGCGCGCCGCCGGAGACGGTGGAGCCGACCGGCAGCAGGCCGCGCTCGACGGCGACCGCCCGCAACGCCTCCTCGTCGACGCCTCGCCCGTCGTCGGAGACCTCGATGACCACGGTCGAGCCGGCCGCGCGGGCGGCGACGGTGACGGTTGCCTGCGCCGGCTTCCCGGCCTGGATGCGCTGCGCGGGCGACTCGCAGCCGTGGTCGACCGCGTTGGTGACCAGGTGCCGCAACGAGTCGGCCACGGCGTCCAGCACCCGGGTGTCGAGCTCGACGTCCTGCCCGGTCGAGCACCAGCGCGACGTCCTTCACCGGGTCGTCCGGGCTGCGCGGGGCGGACAGCTCGCGCACCAGCTGGGGGAAGCCGGCGACCACCCGGCGTACCGGGACCATGGCCAGCCCCATCGCACCGTCGCGCACGTCGGCGAGCCGGCTCTGGCCGTCCTCGGCGCGGGCGAGCAGCTCGCGGGTCGCGGCGCCCAGCTGGTCCCCGAGGGCGACCAGCGCGTGCAGCGCCTCGGTGGTCCGCGCCTCGGCGGGCAGACCGGTGAGCGACTCGCGGACCGCCCGGGCCGCGCGCTGGTGCTCGGCGGCCAGGGCAGCCAGCTCGCGGCCGTGCCGGGAGATCCGCCGGACGTCGAGCTCGGCGACGCCGACGACGTCGACCAGGTCGTGCACCCGGCGGGTCGGCACCCGGATCGAGTCGCCGCCGCGGCCGCGGGCGTCGTCGGCCTCGGCCACCTCCTCGGCGGCCAGCCGCGGGCACCGCCACGGGGTCGTCGCCGGCGCAGGCGGAGTCGAGGGCGGCCACCACGGCGGCCAGCTCGTCGGCGCCCACCGGCCGCGACGAGCCCGGGCAGCGAGCGGTTGATGCTCTCGGCAGCCACCAGCAGCACGTCGACGAGGTCCTTGCGCACCGCGAGCCGGCCGTCCTTGAGGGCGCCGAGCAGGTCCTCGGCCCGGTGCGCGACGTCGACCACGCCGTCCAGGCCGAGCATCCGGGCCGAGCCCTTGACGGTGTGCGCGTCCCGGAACAGCGCCGCGACCAGCTGCCGCGGCGCCTGGTGGCTCTCCAGCTTGAGCAGGCCTTCGCACAGCGACGCGACCCGTTCCTCGACCTCGGCCCGGAAGGTGGCGACCAGCTCCGGGTCGTCGGCCCAGCTGCTCACGACGTCCCCCGAGTGGACGCGTCTGCACCGGACACGCCGACGAGCCGGTGCGTCGGCGTCCGAACGATCATGGTCAGCTGACCCGGAACTGCTCGATCGACGACCGGAGCTCGGCAGCGAGGACGTTGAGCTGGGCGGCGGCGGCCGCGGACTGCTTGGACCCGACGGCGTACTGCCGGGAGACGTCGGACACCTGGGTCATCGCCGACACCACCTGGTCCGACGCCGACCGCTGCTGCTGGGTGGCGATCGAGATCTCCTTGGCGGCCGTGGTCGTCTCGTCGACCATGCCGGAGATGCGCTCCAGCGCGTCGACGACCTCGCGGGCGAGCGCGGCCCCGCTCTGGACCTCCCGGGAGCCCTCCTCGCTGGCCAGGATGGTCGCGCTGGTCTCGGCCTGGATCTGGGTGACGATCGCCTGGATCTGGCCGGCGGACTCCTGGGAGCGTTCGGCGAGCTTGCGCACCTCGGAGGCGACGACGGCGAAGCCGCGGCCGTGCTCGCCGGCGCGGGCGGCCTCGATCGCGGCGTTGAGCGCGAGCAGGTTGGTCTGGTCGGCCAGGTCGTCGATGACGCTGAGGATCCGACCGATCTCCTGGCCCTTCTCGCCCAGCGACAGCGCCCGGGTGGCGATCGAGTCGACCCGGTAGGCGATGGCGTCCATGGCGGCGACCGAGGTGGCGACCGCGGTGCGGCCGTCCTCGGCGTGCCGCAGCGTCTCCGCGGCGTAGCGCGCGACGGACTCGGCGGTGTCGGCGATCTGGGCGGCGGTGGCCGCGAGCTCCTCGATCGTCGAGGTGGTCTCGGCGACGGCCGACGACTGCTGGGTGGCGCTGGCGGCGTGCTCCTCGGCGGTGGCCAGCAGCTCGCCCGCGCTGGAGGTGATCTGCTCGCCGCCGGAGCGGATCTGCTCGACCAGCTGCCGCAGGTTGAGCAGCGTGTTGTTGAAGGCCCCGGTGAGGGCGCGCACCGACTCGTTGGCGCTCTCGCCCGCGTCGACCCGCACCGCCAGGTCACCCTCGGCGGCCTGGGCGAGCACCGCCGACAGCTCGTCGACCCGGGCACTGAGCTGGTCGCGCTCGGCGCCGGCTGCGGCCCGCTCGTCCCACACGGCGGCGCACAGCAGCCCGACGAACCAGGTGACCCCGGGGCCGAGCGGAAGCACCAGGAGCAGCGGCCCGAGGTCGGCCGACGTGACCGGCCCGGAGACCACGACGGCGACCGCGATGGCCACCAGGGCGACGACCCCGATGAGCATGCTGCGCAGCCGCGACATGGAGACCGCCGCGATGAGCAGCGGTGCCGCTGTGAGCGCCCAGTACGGCCGGGAGATGCCGCCGGTGGTGGCGACGAGCCCGGCGATCCACACGACGTTGGCGACGACGAGACCGGCCCGGTAGCGCTCGATCAGCTCCCGCTCCTCGACCATCCGTTCGCCGAACATCGTCAGCGCCGCAAGACCCACGGCGCTCACGACACCGACGCCCAGCCAGAGGCCGACGGTGGCCATCGGGTAGTCGGCACCGGCGCGCTGGTCGAGCAGCACGGCAGCACCGGCGGTCACCAGGGTCACCGCGAGGGTGACCGTGGACGCGCCGTTCAGCCTCTTCCAGAACTCCACCGTGCCTCCATCACCGTCGGGCGACCGCGCGGGCCGTCACCGTTCTGCATCGGGTGCGCAGGCGGGCTTCTGTAGGCCGGACGGGGGACGGACCGCGCCGCCCGAGGCGGGTGCCTCAGGAGCCGTGCCGCCGGCGGTCGACGCGCTCACGCAGGGCGAGGACCGCCCGGGCGTCGAGCACGGCCACCGGGCCGCGCGCGTCAGCCACCTGGCCGACCACCAGGACCGCGGCGTCCGCCGTCAGGGTGGGGGGCGCCGGGGCCGGGTCGGCCAGCTCCCCGTCGTACACCCCGGGAACGGCTTCGGCCACGACACCGGCGACGACGTCGTCGCTGGCCAGCACCACCAGCCGGGCGCTCGACGCAAGGGGGACCGCGTCGGCGCCCAGCAGCGGGCGCAGGTCGAGCACCGGCAGCATCCGGCCACGCCAGTTGGCCACCCCGGCGAGCCAGGCCGGCGCACCGGGCACCCGGGTCACCTGGGGCACCGACGCGACCTCGGCGACGTCGGCCATCGCGACGGCGTAGCGGGAGGAGCCCAGGCGCAGCAGGATGCCGCCCGCGGCGACCCCGGTCACGACGTCGGCCGTCGCGTCCTCGGTCAGCGTCGCCTCGGGGCTCATGGGCGGATCATCGGCCGGCCCGGGCCGCTGCTGTAGGGCAGCGCGATGCAGACCCCCGCCAGCAGGGTCCCGACGAGCAGCCAGGCGTAGCCGGTGGCGGTGGCCGGCACGACGAGGTCGCCCTCGGGACGCCGGGACGACATCAGCAGCACGGTGCCGAGCCAGCCGGCGGCGGCGGCCGCGGCGCCGGCCCGGCCGAGCAGCAGGCCGCTGGTCACGAACACGGCGACGCTCAGCCCCAGGCCGAGCAGCAGCCCGACCGGCAGCGCGGCGACCTCGTCCGGGTGCGCGAAGGAGCCGAGCACGCCGGCCACCGCGCCCGCCAGCGCGGCGAGCACCAGCAGCACGGCACGCGCGACGGGGGGCACCCGCCGAGGCTACGCGTCGGTGACCGGCGACTCGGTGGAGCGCAGGTCGATGGTCCGCTCGCCGATCGGGACCCGGCGCGGCCCGGCAGCCGCGGCCGCCTCGAGGACGTCGGTGATCTCCCGGCCGATCAGCTCGTACCGGTCCAGCAGCGCATCCCGCAGGGCGGCGACCAGGTGCTGGTTCGCCTCCAGCAGGCCGCGCACGACGACCTTCTGCCGCTGCAGCATCTCCTCCACCCGACGCCTGCCCTCGGAGTCGCCGAGCACCCGGCCGACCAGGTTGGTGTCGCTGAAGCCGCTGTTCTGCACCGCCGAGTAGGAGACCAGGGTGTCGGTCATGCCGGCCGCGCCGACCATCTGGGCCGCGACCTGGGTCGCGTACATCAGGTCACCGGCCGGCCCGGTCGACACGTCGCCGAAGAACAGCTCCTCCGAGACCTGCCCGCCCATCGCGATCTGGATCAGTGCGGTCAGCTCGGCGCGGGACCGGGTGTAGACGTCCTCGCGGTCGCCGTGCGCCAGCAGCCCGAGGGCCTCCCGCCGCTTCACGATGGTGAGGATCTCCAGCCGCCGCTGCGGCGCCACCAGCCAGGCCACGGTCGCGTGACCGGCCTCGTGGCTGGCGATCAGCTCGCGCTCGTGGTCGGTGTACGCGACCGGCTGACCCATCCCCACCTCGACCTGCAGCCGGGCGTGCTCGACGTCCGCCCAGGTCATCGCGGACCGCTTGCCGCGCACCGCCTGGATCAGCGACTCGTCCATCAGGCCCTCGAGCATGGCCGGGCTGTAGCCCTGGGTGACGGCCGCGAGGGCGTCGCGGCGCTCGTCGGAGTCGAGCTCGGGAGCGTGCGACTTGCGGGTCAGGAAGTGGTCGATCAGCTGGCGCCGGCCGAGCTTGGGCGGCAGCTCGAAGGTGAGCCGACGGTCGAAGCGGCCCGGCCGGAGCAGCGCCGGGTCGAGCGAGTCGGCGCGGTTGGTCGAGGCGATGAGCAGGATGTTGGCGGGCTTGCCCGACGGGCCACGCAGCTGGCGGTGCGGCGGCAGCAGGAGGTTGACCATGTCGACCAGCTTGCCGACCAGCTTCTCGGTGGCGGTCGGCTCGTCGAAGGACTGCATCTGCACGAGCAGCTCGTTGACCGCCATCTGCAGGTCGTTGCCGCCGACGAACGGCGTGCTCGTCGTGGCTGCCGACACCGCAGGCGTCGACATCGGCAGGCCCTCGAGACCGCCGCAGGACATCAGCAGGCCGCTGGTCGCAGGGGCGGCCGTCATCGACGAGGCGCCGTTGCGGGCCAGGCCGATCGCGTCGAACTCGTCGATGAAGCCGACGGCACCGCCGTGCTTGCGGGCGGCCTTGCGCAGCGCCCGGAAGAACTGCCGCACCTTGCGCGAGGTCGCACCCTGGAAGCTGGACTGGAACGACGTGGCGGTCGCGAACAGGAACGGCACGCCGGCCTCTGCTGCCAGGGCCTTGGCGGTGTAGGTCTTGCCGGTGCCGGGGCCGCCCTCGAACAGCAGGCCGCGGCGCGGCCGCCCGCCCATCTCCTTCGCGAAGCTGCGGTGCGACAGGAACAGCTGCAGCGAGCGGACGACCTCGTCCTTCACGACGTCGATGCCGACCACGTCCGCGAGCCGTACGTCGATCTGCTCCGGGCGGATGACGGTGTGCGGCGACTTGCCGGTCATCACGAACTGCCCCACGAGCATCAGCCCGAGGGCCAGGAAGAACAGCGACGGGATGAGCAGCAGCGGGTCGATGCTGGGCAGCTGGAACCAGTTGATCGGGTGGCCCACGGCGATCCGGTACCAGAGGAACACCGTCGGGATCCCGACGAGCACGATGATCCGCAGCAGCCGGGACCGCCGCATCTCCTCGCGACTGCGACCGACGTCGGCGCCGTGGGCGGTCTGGGTGAGGTCCAGAACCCCGGACCCGGAAACCTCGGTCTCGCTCATCGCGTCCCCTCACGTCCGCTCACGTCGCCGTCACCCGGACGGAGCATCAACGCCGGGCGTCGGCGTGCCGATAACCGCCCTGGCGGACGACCATCTGCAGGCAGTCTCGCCCCCGAGCGGACCCCGGAACAGGGCAGCGGCGAGGATCACCCGGTTGCGAGCCCGGCACCACCCGTTCGGAGCACTACGGGTGAAGCACGGTCACGCTCTGTGGTGACCCGTCAGCGGGTGGCCTCGTCGAGGCCGGCGAACAGGTCGACCTCCCGGCCGTCTCCGTCACGCTGGGTGCCCGGCGACCCTTCGACGAGCCGGTAGAACTCCAGGCCCCACACGGCGTTGCCCAGGTTGTTGGACAGCGCGAAGAACGGGCCGTCGACCGTGATCTGGGTCGCGTGCGCCCGCATGGCCGCCATCTTCGCCTCGACCAGGTCGATCGCGTCGATGCAGGTGGTGACCAGCTCGTCCGGGACGACGAAGCTCGGCATCTCGCCGTCCGGGTCCCAGTCCTGGAAGGTGGTCGCGTCGCCGGCCTCGCGCAGCGCCCGGATGCCCTCGATGAGGACCGAGCGCGGCATCGCGTTCCAGTAGACCTTGCTCACCCGCCACGGCTCGCCCGTGCCCGCCGACCGGTGGCCGGGGTCGGCTGCCAGCTCGACACCGCGCATCGCCACCCGGTGGGCCTGGATGTGGTCGGGGTGGCCGTAGCCGCCGTTCTCGTCGTAGGTGACGACGACCTGCGGCCGGACCTCGCGGATCACCTCGACGAGCAGCGCGGCGGCCTGGTCGAGGTCCGCCTGCCAGAAGCAGTCCGGCCGGTCGTTGGTCGGGAGGCCCATCATCCCGGAGTCCCGGAACCGGCCCGGTCCGCCGAGGAACCGGTGGTCCGTGACGCCCAGGGCCTCCATCGCGGTGGCCAGCTCGCCGATGCGGTGCTGGCCGAGCGCATCCTGCTGGTCGGCGGCCAGGTGGGTGAGGCCGGGGACGAGGATCTCGCCCTCCTCACCGAGCGTGCAGGTCACCAGCGTGACGTGCGCGCCCTCCTGGACGTACTTCGCCATCGTCACCCCGTTGCCGATGGTCTCGTCGTCGGGGTGGGCGTGCACCAGCAGCAGCCGCCGGCCGGAGTCGAGCACCTCCATGCTCTCCTCCGCAGCGGGCGAGGACTGCTCCAGCACCGACTCGGCCTCGCGCAGCACGGCCTCCTCGGGCGAGGCCGGTCGTGCCTCGGGCTCCTCGGCGAGCGGTCCGTCGGGGGTGGTCGTCATGACCGCGACCCTACCCACTGGGTACCGTTCCGCTTCGTGTCCCAGAACCCGACGTACGCCGACGGCGTGGGCGGTCACGACGCCGACTCCTTCCCTCGCGCCAACGCCCGCACCCAGAAGTTCACCCGCGGTGCACCACGGTCGATGCAGCTCGACCCCGACGGCCGCCGACTGCTGTTCGTCCGGTCGCCGGGCGGCTCGGACCCCGTCGGGTCGCTGTGGTCGCTGGACGTCGTCGGGGGCACCGAGACCCTGGTCGCCGACCCGCGCGCGCTGCTGACCGACGGCGACGAGGAGCTCTCCCCCGCCGAGCGGGCCCGCCGTGAGCGCTCCCGCGAGAGCGGCGGCGGAATCGTCGGCTACGCCACCGACCGGGACGCCACCGTCGCCGTGTTCGCGCTGTCCGGCCGGCTGTGGCTCGCCGGCCTGACCGGCCCCGCAGCCGGCACCGTCCGAGAGCTGCCGGCCGTCGGCAGCGTGATCGACCCGCGCCCGGACCCCACCGGCACCTGGGTCGCCTACGCCGCCGACGGCGGGCTGCACGTCGTGCGCGGCGACGGCAGCGAGACGCGCACGCTCGGCACCCCGGAGGCCGCCGAGGTCACCTGGGGCCAGGCCGAGTTCGTGGCCGCCGAGGAGATGGGCCGGCACCGCGGCTACTGGTGGTCCCCGGACGGCTCCACGCTGCTGGCCGAGCGGGCCGACAGCAGCCCGGTGACCCGGTGGCACATCCCCGACCCGGCACACCCCGAGACGCCGCCGACCGAGGTGCGCTACCCCGTGGCGGGCAGCGCCGACGCCGAGGTGACCCTGCACCTGCTCGGTCTCGACGGCAGCCGCGCGGACGTGCAGTGGGACCGGTCGGCCTTCCCGTACCTCGTGCGCGCCGACTGGGTGGAGGCCGGCGCGGTCATCCGGGTGATGAGCAGGGACCAGCGGCGCTCCCAGGCGCTGGCGGTCGACACCGCCACCGGTGCGACCCGGGTCCTCGCGGAGCCGACCGACCCGGTGTGGCTGGACGCTGTTCCCGGCGTGCCGACCCTGCTGCCCGACGGCCGGCTGCTGGCGACGGCCGACCGCGACGGTGCCCGCCGGCTGGTGGTCGACGGCGAGCCGGTCAGCGGCCCCGACCTGCAGGTCGAGGCGGTCGTGTCGGTCGGCACCGACGGGGTGCTGCTGCTGGGCACCGACCAGCCGACCGAGGAGCACGTGTGGCGCTGGACCGACCACGGCGTCGAGCGCCTCACCTCCCCTGGCGGCTGCCACACCGGGCTGGCCGCGGGCGGGACCCTGGTGGTCGAGTCCAGGTGGGCGCACGAGCCGTTGCCGGTCGTGACGGTGCACCGGACGGGGCAGGACCCGGTCGTCGTCACGTCGTACGCCGAGCTGCCGCCGCTGCGCACCGCACCGCGGTTCCTCCGGGTCGGGCACCGTGAGCTGGCGGTGGGCGTCGTGCTGCCGCGGGACCACGTGCCCGGCACCCCACTGCCGGTGATCATGAGCCCGTACGGCGGCCCGCACCACCGCGAGGTCCTCGACCGGCCGGAGCGCTGGCTCGAGGCGCAGTGGATCGCCGACCAGGGGTACGCCGTGGTCAAGGCGGACGGCCGCGGCACCGGCGGTCGGGGCCCGGACTGGGACCGGGCGATCCGCGACGAGCTCGCAGCGGTGACCCTGCAGGACCAGGTCGACGCCCTGCACGCGGTTGCCGAGCAGCTGCCCGACCTCGACCTGACACGGGTCGCGATCCGCGGCTGGTCCTTCGGCGGCTACCTCGCCGCGCTGGCCGTGCTGCGCCGCCCGGACGTCTTCCACGCCGCGGTCGCCGGCGCACCGGTCACCGACTGGCGGCTCTACGACACCTTCTACACCGAGCGCTACCTGGGGCACCCCGGCGAGGCGCCCGAGGTCTACGACCGCAACTCACTGCTGGCCGACGCGCCGTCGCTGCGCCGGCCGCTGCTGCTGATCCACGGGCTGGCCGACGACAACGTCGTGGTCGCGCACACCCTGCGACTGTCGGCAGCACTGCTGGCCGCCGGGCGCCCGCACGACGTGCTGCCGCTGACCGGGGTCACCCACATGACCCCGCAGGAGGACGTGGCCGAGAACCTGCTGCTGCTGCAGCTGGAGTGGCTGCAGCGGGCGCTGGCCCGCGACGACCGGCTCAGCTGACGAGGCTGGTCTTCTCCTCGGGGAAGTGACAGGCGCCGAAGTGCCCGGGCGCCAGCTCGCGCAGCACCGGGATCTCCTCGACGCACCGGGACTGTGCCTTGGGGCAGCGGGTGCGGAACACGCAGCCCGACGGCGGGTTGATCGGGCTCGGCAGGTCGCCCTGCAGCAGGATCCGCTCCCGGGCCCGCTCGGCCCGTGGGTCGGGCAGCGGCACCGCCGAGATCAGCGCGTGGGTGTACGGGTGCAGCGGAGCCGTGTAGATCTTCTCGGCGGTCGGCGATCTCCATGATGCGGCCGAGGTACATGACGGCGACCCGGTCCGAGATGTGCCGGACGACCGACAGGTCGTGGGCGATGAAGACGTACGCCAGCCGGAACTCGTCCTGCAGGTCCTCGAGCAGGTTGACGACCTGGGCCTGGATCGACACGTCCAGCGCCGACACCGGCTCGTCGCAGACGATGAGCTTCGGCCGCAGCGCGATGGCGCGGGCGATCCCGATGCGCTGCCGCTGGCCGCCGGAGAACTCGTTCGGGTAGCGGTTGTAGTGCTCGGGGTTCAGGCCGACCCGGGCCATCAGGTCCTGCACCTCGGCCATCACCCCACGCGCCGGCTTCACGCCCTGCACCATGAACGGTGCCGAGATGATCGAGCCGACGGTGTGCCGCGGGTTCAGCGACGAGTACGGGTCCTGGAAGATCATCTGCATCTCGCGACGGAGCGGCACGAGCTCCTTGCGGGTCAGGTTGGTGATGTCCCGGCCGTCGAACTCGACCTTCCCACCGGTCGGGTCGAGCAGCCGCATCACGGTGCGACCCGCCGTGGACTTGCCGCAGCCGGACTCGCCGACGATGCCGAGCGTCTCGCCGGGCACGATGTCGAAGCTGATGCTCTCGACCGCCCTGACGTCGCCGACCTTGCGCTTGAGGATGCCGCCGCCGAAGATCGGGAAGTACTTCTGCACGTTGTCGACGCGCAGCAGGGCGTCGTCCCGGCGCAGGACGACGTTGGGGCCGGTCTCGTCCACGACGGTCACTGTGCGTCCTCCTGAGTGGTCGTGGCCGGCCCGGCAGCGCCTGGCGAAGCCGTCCTCGGGGAACCGGCGGCGGCGGCCGATCCCCCGCCTGGCACGTCGCCGCCGCGGGCGAACAGCCGTTCCGCGGCGATCTCGACGCGCTGCGCGGGCTCCAGGTGGCAGCGCACCGCGTGCTCCGGCGTGATCGGCTCCAGGGCCGGCCGGTCGGTGTCGCACCGGTTGCCTGGCACGAGCTGGTGGTAGGGGCAGCGCGGCCGGAACACGCAGCCGGTGGGCAGCCGGATCAGCGACGGGGGCTGGCCCGGGATCGGCTGCAGCCGCTCGCCGCGGTCGATGTCCATCCGCGGCATCGACCCGAGCAGACCCCAGGTGTAGGGCATCTCGGGACGGTAGTAGATGTCCTCCACCGGGCCGGACTCCACGACCCGGCCGCCGTACATCACGACGACGTCGTCGGCCATGTCGGCCACCACGCCCAGGTCGTGGGTGATGAGCACGATCGCGGTGCCGAACTCCGACTGCAGCCCGCGCAGCAGGTCCAGGATCTGGGCCTGCACGGTCACGTCGAGCGCCGTGGTGGGTTCGTCGGCGATCAGCAGCTCGGGGCTGTTGAGCAGGGCCATCGCGATCATCACGCGCTGACGCATGCCGCCGGAGAGGTTGTGGGGGTAGTCGTTGATGCGCTGTGCGGGGTTCGGGATCCCGACCCGGGCGAGCATGTCCTGGGCCTGGCCGCGGGCGGCCTGCTTGGACACGTCCTGGTGCACCCGCACGGCCTCGCCGAGCTGCTTGCCGATCGTGTAGAAGGGGTGCAGCGACGACAGCGGGTCCTGGAAGATCATCGCCATCCGCTTGCCGCGGAGCGACCGGACCTGCTCGGGCTTGGCGCCGACCAGCTCCTCCCCGTCGAGGTAGACCTCACCGGTCATCTTGGCGGTCTTGCGGTTGAGCAGCCCCATGATCGCCTGGGCGGTGACCGACTTGCCCGACCCGGACTCGCCCACGATCGCGAGCGTCCGGCCCTTGGCGACCGAGAAGTCCACGCCGTCGACGGCGTTGACCAGGCCGTCCTCGGTCGGGAACTGGACCTTGAGGTCCCGGACGTCGAGGAATGGCTGGGTCACGTGAGCCTCACCCGCGGGTCGATGACGGCGTACAAGACGTCCACGATGATGTTCGCGGCGATCACGAAGGTGGCGGCGACGAGCGTGATGCCGGTGATGACCGGCAGGTCGGAGTCGACCACCGACTCGATGCTCAGCGCCCCGATGCCGTTCAGGTTGAAGATCTTCTCGGTGATGATCGCGCCGCCCAGCAGGACGGCGAGGTCGAGGCCGGCCGCGGTGACGATCGGCGTGAGACCGGCCCGCAGGGCGTGCTTGCCGATCACGACCCGCTCGGACAGGCCCTTCGAGCGAGCGGTGCGGATGTAGTCCTCACCCAGCGTCTCCAGCATCTGGTTGCGGGTGAGCCGGGCGTAGAACGCAGCGGTGATCAGGGCCAGCGCCGTCCAGGGCAGGATGAGGCCCTGGAACCAGGCGACCGGGTCCTGGTAGAACGGCACATACCCCTCGAAACCGATCAGACCCCACTTGATCTGTATGAAGTAGACGAGCAGCAGCCCGATGAAGAACGACGGGAACGAGTAGCCGATCAGGGCGAAGCCCATGATCGAGCGGTCCTGCCACTTCCCGCGTCTCAAGCGCGGCGATGATCCCGAAGCTGACACCGCTGACGATCCACAGGACGAACGCGCCCAGCGCCAGCTGCCCGGTCACCGGGAACGCGGCTGACCATCAGGTCGGTGACCTGCTCGCCCTTGCGGAAGGAGTAGCCGAGGCAGGGGACGTGGCACTCGAAGGTCTGGCTGCCGGACCCGTAGGTGCGGCCCAGGAAGATCCCCTTGGCGAAGTCGGTGTACTGGTTGACCAGGGGCTTGTCGAGGCCGAGGCGGTGCCGGTTGGCCTCGATGATCGCGGGGCTGCAGGACTTGCCGCAGGTCAGCCGCGCGGGGTCGGCCGGCAGCGCATTGAAGATCAAGAACACGATCATGCTGAGCGCGATGAGCATGAGCACCATCGCGATCAGCCGACGGACTATGTAAGCACCCACCGCCGGTCCTCCTGTCCTCACGTCGGCCGGTTACCGGTCGAGCGGCAGTTGACGAGACTACGACGGTTCTGGCGCCGAGCGTGTCCCTGGGGCTGAAGAAAAAGATACGGCTGTCCGGTCGAGCCGAACGGGTTCGGTGCCCGGTTCGGCTGAGCCGGGGGGCGAGACATCCGCCCCCCGGCTCAGACCGGTCCTACAGGTCGTGCTGGTACTGCGTCGTGCTGGTGGTGCTAGCTGCCGGTGACGTACATGTCCCCGTACGACCACGAGCCGTACGGCGCCCACAGGTAGACCTGTCCGTTCTTGCCGGAGGCCGCCTTGACCCCGGAACCTGCCAGGCGCTGCTGCTTGCCGAAGCGGGTCGGGATGATCCAGACGTTGGCCATCGCCTCCTTGTTGAGGCTCTTCCACTCGTCGCCCTGAGCAGCCAGGTCGGTGTTCTCGGCCGCCTGCTGAACCTTGCCGATGAAGGCCTTGTCGTCGGCCTGCGAGAGGTCGAACCCACCGTTCGGGGTGAACAGCGGCGGGATGACGGTGGAGCCGTTCGGCCAGTCCGGGCCCCAGCCGGCAGCGATCAGGTCGCCGGCCTTGTCCGGGTCGAAGACGATGCCGTAGAACTGGCCCGCCTCGATCGGGTTGGGCTTGACCTTGATGCCGGCCTTGCCCAGCGACGACACGACGGCGGCCGCGGCCTTGTCGTTGGTCGGCGTCTGCGGGTAGTCGAACTGGATCGTCTTCATCGGCTGACCGGACTGCGTGATCAGCTGCTTGGCGTACTCGGGGTCACCGTTGTCCGGGATCGGCTGACCGAGCAGACCGGTCCACATGCCCGAGGGCGCGTAGGCGGACGGCAGGTTCGGCTTGACTGCGCCGTCGGCCAGCGTGCCGGCGTACTTGCCACCGGCGATGGTGAGCAGCTGGGCCCGGTCGAGGGCGGCCGCGAGAGCCTTGCGCTGGTCCAGGTTCGGAACCGTCGCCACGTTGACCGCGTAGTAGCGGGTGTAGGGGTCGTAGCCGTCGACCCTGCGGTCCGCGAACTGCGGGGAGCCGAAGACGGTCGCCAGGTTGGCGGGCTGGATGACGTCACCGATGGTGGTGGCGTACTTGTCAGCGCCGGCGTCCTGGATGAGTCGCTGGTCGATGACCGACGAGTCGAGGCCGAACTTCACGACGATCTTGTCCGGGTAGGCCGGACGGTACTTGTCGGTGTCCGGGTCCCAGTTGTCGTTGCGGACCATGACCATCTGCGAGCCCTTGCTGTACTCCTGGATCTTGTACGGGCCGTCGGAGATGGGGTGGTCGTCGTACTTCTCGCCGGTGTCCGCAGCCTTCGGGACGCCCGCGAACGCGGTCAGGGTGACGGTGAAGTTGAAGTCACCGACCGGCTTGTTCAGGTTGAACGTGATCTTGTTGCCGTCACAGACGACAGCCTTGTCGAAGGCAGCCGTGTCGTTGCCCTTGGTGACGTACGGGCCCTTGTAGGTCGAGTTGCCGTCCTTGTCCTGCGGGATGTCCAGGAACTGGATCGCGTAGCTCGGGCCGTTGGTGATGAGGTCGGTGGCGAAGGTGCGGGAGACGCCGTACTTGATGTCCTCGCAGGTGACGGGCGTGCCGTCCTCCCACTTCGCGCCGTCGATGAGGGTCCACGACCATGAGGTGGCGTCGGCGTTCGGCGTCCCGGTGTCGGTGGCCAGGTCCGGCTGGATCTCGTTGGCGGTCTTGTCGTCGTTGCTGTACTTGAACACGTTCAGCGTGCGGGTCATGTATCCGCTGGCGAACGCCAGGTTCTCACCCGTGTAGTTACGCTGCGGGTCCAGGTCCTGGAACTGGTCCTCCAGGGTCAGGAAGGTGAGCGTGCCACCCTTGGTCGGCTTGTCGCCGCTGCCGCTCGAGTTGTTGCTGCTGTTGCCGCTGCTCCCGCCACCGCAGGCGGCGAGTGCCATCGCCGCTGCTGATGCGAGGACGACGGCACGCAGGCCGATGCTGGCCTTGCCCATGTCACTCCTTCTGGTCTCGGCCGGGACTCGTGTCCCGGACCGCTGGCGCCACCGGCTCTCCACGGGCCGGCAACCGCTCCCCCCGGCTCAGGCCGGGGAAGTCTGTGTGTGGTCTGGTGACCAGGTCACCCGCGCCCCGCGCGTGGGTCGAGCGCGTCCCGGATCGAGTCGCCGAGCAGGTTGAACGCGAGCACGACGATGAACAGGGCGGTGCCGGGGATGAACAGGAACGAGGGCACCGTGTAGAAGAAGGAGACCGAGTCGGCGAGCATCGCGCCCCAGGAGGGGGTCGGCGGCAGCAGCCCGACGCCGAGGAAGCTCAGCGTCGCCTCGGCGGCGATGTAGGTCGGGATGATGATCGAGGTGTAGACCAGGATCGGGGCCCACAGGTTGGGCAGGATCTCCTTGAACAGGATCCGGGGTGTGCCCGCGCCCATCGCGACCGCCGACTCGACGAACTCCCGCTCGCGCAGGCTGAGCACCTGCCCACGGACGATGCGGGCCAGGTAGGGCCAGCCGAACAGGCTGAGCACCAGGATGATGTAGGTGACCCGAGCGACGTTGGGCGCGACGTGGAAGGTCTGCTCGAGCCGCTGGGTGAGGGGCTGCGACATCGCCAGCAGGATCAGCAGCAGGGGGAAGGCGAGGATGAGGTCCATCAGGCGGCCGAGGACGGTGTCCATCGCAGCCCTTGGAGTAGCCGGCGATGATGCCGATCGTCACGCCGATGACCATCGTGATGGCGGTCGCCGAGAGCGCGATGAGCAGCGAGATGCGGGCGCCGTAGAGCAGCCGGGCGAAGATGTCACGGCCGGTCTGCGGCTCGACCCCGAGCGGGTGGTCGAGGCTGATGCCGCCCCACCGGCCGACCGGCAGGCCGCCGGCGTCGCTGATGACGTTCTTGTCCTGGTTGAACGTGTAGGGGTCGACGCCCACGAGCTTCGTCACCAGCGGCGCGAAGGCTGCCGTGATCAGGACGATGATGCAGGACGGTCAGGCTGAACATCGCGACCTTGTCCCGACGCAGGCGACCCCAGGCGATCTGGGTGAGCGACCGGCCGGCAATCTCGGACTGCTCGGCATGGGTGGCCGTGGGCGCTTCTACCGCGTGGTCGGATGCGAGAGACATGTACCTGGCGCTACCTCTCCTCGATCAGCTGACGATCCCCCGGGAGACGTTTCCGGGGTGGGGCGAGCTCAGGTCCCGTCCGGTGGGCCGTCCGGAGCAGGACTCTAGGACATTGCACCCCGAACACCTATGGGCGGAGGGCTCTGTTGCAGAATCGTGACCGCCTTGAGACAAGGCGTCACATCTTGGCATCGCGGCAGGTCAGGCCCCTGCCGCGCCCCGGAGGGCTTAGTCGCGCTTCCGGCGGGCGGTCGCCCGGGCCCGCTCGGTCGCGTCCAGGGCGACCTTCCGGATCCGCACCGCGGCCGGGGTCACCTCGACGCACTCGTCCTCCCGGCAGAACTCCAGGGCCTGCTCCAGCGACAGCACGCGGTGCGGGATCAGCGGCACCAGGATGTCGCCGGAGGACTGGCGCATGTTGGTGAGCTTCTTCTCCTTGGTCGGGTTGACGTCCATGTCGTCCGACCGCGAGTTCTCGCCGACGATCATCCCCTCGTAGACCTGGGTGCCGGGACCGACGAACATCGTGCCGCGCTCCTGCAGGTTCGCCAGCGCGAAGCCGGTCGTCGCCCCCCGGCGGTCGGCCACCAGCGAGCCGGTCGGCCGGGTCCGCAGCTCGCCGTGCCACGGCTCGTAGCGCTCGTGGACGTGGTGCAGCAGGCCGGTGCCCCGGGTCTCGGTGAGGAACTCGGTGCGGAAGCCGATCAGCCCTCGGGCCGGCACGATGTACTCCATCCGGATCCAGCCGGTGCCGTGGTTGACCATCTGCTCCAGCCGCCCCTTGCGCAGCGCGAGCAGCTGGATGAGCACGCCCTGGTAGTCCGTCGGGCGCGTCGATCGTGAGGCGCTCCATCGGCTCGTGCAGCTTGCCGTCGACCGTCCGGGTCACCACCTGGGGCTTGCCGACGGTGAGCTCGAAGCCCTCGCGCCGCATGATCTCGACCAGGATCGCCAGCTGCAGCTCGCCCCGGCCCTGGACCTCCCAGGTGTCCGGTCGCTCGGTCGGCAGCACCCGGATCGACACGTTGCCGACCAGCTCGGCGTCGAGCCGGCTCTTGACCAGGCGCGCGGTGAGCTTCTTGCCGCTCTCGCCGGCCAGCGGTGCCGTGTTGATGCCGATGGTCATCGAGATGCTGACGGCTCGTCGATGGTGATGACGGGCAGCGGCCGGGGGTCGTCGACGTCGGCGAGCGTCTCGCCGATGGTGATCTCCGGGATGCCCGCGATGGCGATGATGTCGCCGGGGCCGGCCGACTCGGCCGGCACCCGCTCGAGTGCCTCGGTCATCAGCAGCTCGGTGATCTTCACCCGCTCGACGGTGCCGTCGGTGCGGCACCAGGCGACGGTCTGGCCCTTGCTGATCGTCGCCCTGGTGCACCCGGCAGAGGGCCAGCCGGCCGAGGTAGGGCGAGGCGTCGAGGTTGGTGACGTGGGCCTGCAGCGGCGCCGCCGTCGTCGTACGCCGGCGCCGGGACCGCCTCGAGGATGGTGCGGAACAGCGGCTCCAGGTCCTTCTCGTCCGGCATCCCGCCGTCCGCTGGGCGCTGGGTGGAGGCCCGACCGGCCTTGGCCGAGCAGTACAGGATGGGGAACTCGATCTGGTCCTCGGTGGCGTCCAGGTCGAGGAACAGCTCGTAGGTCTCGTCCACGACCTCGGCGATGCGGGCGTCCGGCCGGTCCACCTTGTTGACCACGAGGACCACGGGCAGCTTGGCCTGCAGCGCCTTGCGGAGCACGAACCGGGTCTGTGGCAGCGGGCCCTCGCTGGCGTCCACCAGCAGGACGACGCCGTCGACCATCGAGAGGCCTCTCTCGACCTCGCCGCCGAAGTCGGCGTGCCCCGGGGTGTCGATGATGTTGATGGTGAGCTCGCGGCCGTCGACCCGGTGCTTCACCGCCGTGTTCTTCGCGAGGATCGTGATGCCCTTCTCGCGCTCGAGGTCCATCGAGTCCATCACCCGCACGTTGACCGAGCCCTCCTCGGCCTGGTGGGTCGAGAAGGCCCCGCTCTGCCAGAGCATGGCGTCGACCAGCGTGGTCTTGCCGTGGTCGACGTGGGCGACGATCGCGACGTTGCGTAGGTCGTCGCGGGTGGTTGCAGGCATGCGGCAGCGCTCGATCCGTTGCGGGAGGGGTCCGGGCAAGTCTACGGGCGGGCCCGACAGCGCCCGTACCGGCGGATCCGCCGTGTGGGGCACCTCACGCCCAGGCCGGGTGTCCAACGTTTCGGGCAGGTGCCAAACTGGCGCCCGCAATGTCTGCCGCGGGCGACGCGGTCAGTCCCTCCGAGCGACCGCGGGACGGCGATGAGCAGCAGCACACTCAACGGTGAGGGCAGCCGGGCGAAGATCTCGGCCCGGACGTTGCGGACCGACCGGTGGTGGCTCAACCCGGCGCTGAACGCCCTGGCCCTCGGCACCTTCCTCGCCTACGCGACGATCCGGCTGTTCTACGACCGCAACTACTTCGTCGAAGAGTTCGACTACGTGGCGCCGTTCTACTCGCCCTGCCTGTCCACCGACTGCCAGGCGGGCACCTCGCCGTCTGGGCCAGCCGATCGGCTCGCTGCCCGCGTGGATGTCCCCCGCCATGCTCATCCTGATCATCCCGGGCGGGTTCCGCTTCACCTGCTACTACTACCGGAAGTCCTACTACCGGGCGTTCTGGTTCTCCCCGCCGGCCTGCGCCGTGGCGGAGCCGCACAAGACCTACTCCGGCGAGACCAGGTTCCCGCTGATCTTCCAGAACGCGCACCGCTGGTTCTTCTACCTGGCCGCGCTGCTCAGCCTGCTGCTCACCTACGACGCGCTCAAGGCCTTCCAGGGCAAGGACGGCGGGTTCGGGATCGGCCTGGGCACCATCCTGCTCGTCGCCAACGCGGTGCTGATCTGGGCCTACACGCTCGGCTGTCACTCCTGCCGCAGCATCACCGGCGGCCGGCTCACCCACTTCTCCAAGCACCCGATCCGCTACTGGGTCTGGAGCCAGGTCTCCAAGCTGAACGCCAAGCACGGGCTGTTCGCGTTCGTGTCGATGTACTCCATCGTGATCGCCGACCTCTACGTCTGGCTCGTCGCGAGCGGCACCATCAGCGATCCCCGCCTGTTCAACTGACCCGCCGCACCCGCACCGCTACCGCGAGGAAGTCCATCCGATGACCGAGATCGAGCGCCACTCCTACGACGTCGTGGTGATCGGCGCCGGCGGGGCCGGCCTGCGGGCCGCCATCGAGGCGCGGATGCAGGGCAAGCGCACCGCGATCGTCTGCAAGTCGCTGTTCGGCAAGGCCCACACCGTGATGGCCGAGGGTGGCGCCGCGGCGGCGATGGGCAACGTCAACTCGCAAGGACAGCTGGCAGGTGCACTTCCGCGACACGATGCGCGGCGGCAAGTTCCTCAACCACTGGCGGATGGCCGAGCTGCACGCGAAGGAGGCGCCGGACCGGGTCTGGGAGCTCGAGACCTACGGCGCGCTGTTCGACCGCACCCCCGACGGCCGGATCAGCCAGCGCAACTTCGGCGGCCACGAGTACCCCCGGCTCGCCCACGTCGGTGACCGCACCGGCCTGGAGATGATCCGCACCCTGCAGCAGAAGATCGTCTCGCTGCAGCAGGACGACGAGCGCGACGACGGCGACCCGGAGTCGATGATCAGGGTGTTCGCCGAGACGACCATCACCGGCCCTGCTGAAGGACGGCGAGCGCATCTCCGGCGCGGTGGGCTACACGCCGGGACGACGGAACCTTCGTCGTGTTCGAGGCTCCCGCGGTGGTGCTGGCAACGGGCGGCATCGGAAAGTCGTTCAAGGTGACCATCCAACTCCTGGGAGTACACCGGCGACGGGCACGCCCTGGCGATGAAGGCCGGCGCGACGCTGCTCAACATGGAGTTCGTCCAGTTCCACCCGACGGGCATGGTCTGGCCGCCCTCGGTGAAGGGCATCCTCGTCACCGAGTCGGTGCGCGGCGACGGCGGCGTCCTCAAGAACTCCGACGGCAAGCGCTTCATGTTCGACTACGTGCCCGGCGGTCTTCCGCAAGCAGTACGCGGAGACCGAGCAGGAGGCCGACGCTGGTACGACCGACCAGGCCAACAACCGGCGCCCACCCGAGCTGCTGCCGCGCGACGAGGTCGCCCGCGCGATCAACTCCGAGGTGAAGGCCGGCCGCGGGTCCCCGGCAGGTGGCGTCTTCCTCGACATCGCCTCCCGGCTGCCCGCCGAGGCCATCCGCAAGAAGCTGCCGTCGATGTACCACCAGTTCAAGGAGCTCGCCGACGTCGACATCACGGCCGAGCCGATGGAGGTCGGGCCGACCTGCCACTACGTGATGGGCGGCGTCGAGGTCGAGCCCGACACGGCGGCGGCCGTCGTACCCGGCCTGTTCGCGGCCGGCGAGGTGGCCGGCGGCATGCACGGGTCGAACCGGCTCGGCGGCAACTCGCTCTCGGACCTGCTCGTCTTCGGCCGGCGGGCCGGGCTCGGCGCCGCCGAGTACGTCGACTCGCTCGGCGCGGCCCGGCCGGCGGTCACCGACCGCGACGTCCAGGACGCGCCGTCAGGAGGCCGAGGCACCGTTCGCCGGCGACCGGCGGCGAGAACCCCTACGCCATCCACGCCGACCTGCAGCAGACGATGAACGACCTGGTCGGCATCATCCGCACCAAGGAGGAGATCGAGGAGGCGCTGGCAAAGCTCGAGGCGCTCAAGGCGCGGGCCGCCAAGATCTACGGTCGCAGGGCAACGGCCTTCAACCCGGGCTGGCACCTCGCCCTCGACCTGCCGAACATGCTCCTCGTCTCGGAGTGCATCGCCCGCGCGGCCCTGATCCGCGAGGAGTCGCGCGGCGGCCACACCCGCGACGACTTCCCGGCCATGAGCGCCGACTGGCGCAAGGTCAACCTGGTCTGCCGAGCCGACGGGCGACGGCGTCGAGGTCCGGCAGCAGCCGCTGCCCGTCATGCCTCCCGAGCTGCTGTCGCTGTTCGACCGGGACGAGCTGAACAAGTACATGACGGACGACGAGCTGGCCGATCCTGCCCGAGGAGAAGGCCTGATGGCGTACAACGCGCAGCTTCCGGGTCTGGCGGGGCGACCCGTCCGACGGTGGCCTGGAGGACTTCACCGTCGAGGTCAAGGAGGGCGAGGTCGTCCTCGACATCATCCACCGGCTGCAGGCCACCCAGACGCCGGACCTCGCCGTCCGGTGGAACTGCAAGGCCGGCAAGTGCGGCTCGTGCAGCGCCGAGATCAACGGCCGTCCCCGGCTGATGTGCATGACCCGGATGAGCACGTTCACCGAGGACGAGGTCATCACCGTCACGCCGCTGCGCGCGTTCCCGGTCATCAGGGACCTGGTCACCGACGTGTCGTTCAACTACCAGAAGGCCCGCGAGGTGCCGGCCTTCGCACCGCCGGCCGACCTGGCTCCCGGTGAGTACCGCATGCAGCAGGTCGACGTCGAGCGCAGCCAGGAGTTCCGCAAGTGCATCGAGTGCTTCCTGTGCCAGGACACCTGCCACGTGGTCCGGGACCACGAGGAGAACAAGGACTCCTTCGCCGGCCCGCGCTTCTTCATCCGGCTCGCGGAGCTCGACATGCACCCGCTGGACGTCAAGGACCGCAAGCGCGAGGCGCAGGAGGTCCACGGGCTCGGCATGTGCAACATCACCAAGTGCTGCACGGAGGTGTGCCCGGAGCACATCAAGATCACCGACAACGCGATCATCCCGATGAAGGAGCGCGTCGTCGACACCAAGTACGACCCGCTGATCTGGCTCGGGTCGAAGATCCCGCGGCGGTCCTCGATGGCGGCCAACCGCAGCCTCGCGTCGGGAGACACCTCGACGGCCGAGGCCAAGGCCCGCAAGCGGCTGCAGCAGAAGCCGTCGGACACCGGCGCGCTCACCACCCTGGCCGAGGCGCTGCGCGCCCAGGGCAGGTTCGCCGAGGCCTCGGACGCGACCCGGACGCTCGTCCAGCACACCGGCCGCGGCAAGACCGCCCGGATGGACGCGTACTCCGTGCACGCCTGGGTGCTGCTCTGCGCGGTCGAGTCGGGCCAGCTGCCGCTGGACAAGGTCGGCGAGGAGATCACCAACACCCTGCAGCAGGCCCAGCGCCTGGCCAGCACGGGCACCGTCCTGGCCGGCGCGCACGCCCTGCACCACCTGGTCCACGGCCGCCTCGCCGATGCGGTGACGCACGCCCGCCAGGCACTGGTCTGGGACCGGGACCGCTCCACGCGGGCCGACGACCTGGTGACTCTCGCAGAGGGCCTCGCCGGCCTCGGCGAGACCGAGGAGTCGACCTCGGCACTCACCGAGGCGCAGCAGCTGTGGCCGGACAACCCGCGCCTCACAGGTGTGCGGGCCAACCTGGGGGAGATGAATGTCGCGTCACCGTGACGCCGATCTCCAGGAGGATCTGACATGGCGGACGTGCTCGACCGCGACGACATCGACGCAGCCCTGCAGTCCCTGCCGGGCTGGACGTACGACGGCGAGGCCCTCAGCAAGCGGGTCTCCGTCCCCGCCGACAGCCAGGAGGCCCTCGAGGGCTCGGTGAGCTCGGTGGCTGACGAGCTGGACCATCACCCGCTCATCTCGCGGGATGACGACAGCCTGCTGTTCCGCCTCTGGACCCACAGCGAGAACGGCGTCACACGCAAGGACGTCGAGCTCGCGAACCGCATCGACGGCGTCTTGTCGGGCTCTGGGAAGGACTCGGGCTCGGGGTCCCCCGCATAGTCCGAACGGGCCACCCGGCCCGCCGGACAGCGGAGCGGGTCACCGGCCGAGCGGTCCTAACCTGCCTCGCGGGGTGAGACCCACGCGCCGTTGGCGCTCAAGATCTTCCTGGTGCATCCGAATCAGTCCGGGTGGCCCTCACGAGGAGCGCCACCTTCCTAAGGACTGATACGTCATGAGCTTTGCCTCACTCTCGGCGCTGGCGACCCGCGGCCGGTTGACCGCCGGCGCTGTGAGCGGCGTCCTCGTCCTCGGCGCGATGGCCGGCACCGGTGTCGCTGTCGCCAAGATCCCCTCGAGCTCGACCGGCCAGATCACGGCGTGCGTCGCCAAGCCGTCGGGGACGACCCGGATCATCAACGCCCAGAAGGGCAAGAAGTGCCGCGCGGGCGAGAAGACCATCAGCTGGTCGCGGGGCTGGAGCTACCGCGGCGGCTGGCGGTCGACGACGTCGTACAAGGTCGGTGACGTCGTGCTGTCCGGCGGCACGTCCTACCTGGCCCGGAAGCGCTCCAAGGCCGCCAAGCCCGGCGTCGCGACCACCGTCTGGGTGCCGCTGTCGACCGCCGGCGCCAACGGTGCCTCCGGCGCCGTCGGGGCGACCGGCGCGCAGGGTCTCAAGGGTGCCGATGGCGCGACCGGAGCCACCGGCGCGCAGGGCCTCAAGGGTGACGCTGGCACCAACGGGCGAACGGAACCAACGGCACCGACCGGCGCGGCCGGGCCGCAGGGCCTCAGCGCCTATGAGCTCGCGGTTTCCGGCCAGCTGTTGCCTCCCGCGCTGCCCGACTGGCTGCTCTCGCTGAAGGGCGACGAAGGGCGACCCCGGCCAGAAGGGCGACCAGGGCGTGCAGGGCCTCCAGGGCGACCGCCGGCCAGAAGGGCGACCGAGGGCCTGCAGGGCCTCAGGGCGACCCCGGCCAGAAGGGCGACCAGGGCCTGCAGGGCCTCCAGGGCGACCCCGGCCAGAAGGGCGACCAGGGCCGACAGGGCCTCCAGGGCGACCCGGGCCAGAAGGGCGACCAGGGCGACCGAGGTCCCCAGGGAGAGCAAGGCCTTCAGGGCACCCCCGGCGCAAATGGCACCAACGGACGCGACGGCGCATACGCTGTGCAAGCCGTGCGTCCGACCCTGCCACAGGGCGGCAGCGCGACTGCTACCTGCGCCTCGCCTACCGATTTCGTGGTCGGCGGCGGCGGCAACGTGGTCAGCAGCGGCGGCTCATTGACTGGCTCCTACCCAGTAGCGCACGGCTGGACGGCCGAAACGCAGTCGGGCAAGACACGTCGGTGGCGTACGTCATCTGCGCTCGCCGGCACCCACTGCCCCGTGACCCAAGAGCAGCCACGAATAGGCGTAGACGGGGTCGGCCGCGGTCTGCGGCCGGCCCCGTCACACGTCACACCCTTGCGCTCGGCCTGGAGTCGGCCTCGGCGAGGTGCGGCCGTCGACGAGGCAGCCGCGGTTCCGGCACTCGACGTCGAGGAACACCTCGTAGTAGCCCGCCTCGTACTCCCCGACGATCTGGAAGGACCAACGGCCTGCGAGCAGATCACGACCCAAAGCTGCTCCTCGACGAGTCGCGCGAGGCTGTCAGCCCGGCGTCGCGGAGAGCCACTACCCGTGGTCCTGTTTGACGTCGGTGCCCACGCAGTGGTTGCTCGCTGGGAGTCAGGAGAGACGTCCGGCTACTGCGCCTTTGCGATGGCGGCGTCCAGGGCGGCCGGGTCGGCCAGCGTGCCGGGGGCCAGCTCGATGCCGTCGAGATAACCGGCCGGCGTACCGGGGACTGCCTCCTGGTGGAAGGCGGCCGTCGACGCCTGCGCCCAACCCTTGTGCCGCGCGTCCGCGACACAGGTCTTGAACGTCGTGTAGTCGGCGCCCGCGATGCCGCTGTCCCGGCCGATGCGCAACAGCTTCGCGTCGGAGAATCCGGCCCCCTCCTGTGCCGGCTGCTGGGCGAACAGCTGACCGTGGTACTCGACGCCGCGACCGGCATCGATCGCGCAGCCCCAGGCCGCGGCGGCCCGCAATGACGAGGCGCCAGGGAATCGGTCGTCCAGGAAGGTCGTGACCCGCCAGAACACCTGCACGTCGCCGGACCTCGCGAGCTCGAGGATGTGCTCACCGCCGGCCTGCTCCGTCATGGCGCAGGACGGGCACTGGAAGTCCTCCCAGATGTCCAACCTCGGAGCGCCGGCCTTCGGGGTCACCTCGGGTGCGACCGGAACTGCCCCGGAGACCGCTTCGGCACCGGTCGGCAGGACGACCGGGGCCTTCTTGCCGTTGCTGGTCGTTGTCGTGCCCGAGTCGCCCTGCGACATCGCCGCGACGCCGACCAGCACGAGCAGCACGGCGCCGACGACGGTCAGCACGATCCAGCGCATCCGGCGGTCGGCCCGGCGCTTCGCGTCCTCGGCCCGTTGCTCGTCCCTCGTGCGTCGCGGTGGTCGGCGCTGGGCGGTCTGGCTCACAACAGGCTCCTCGAGTCGCAGTCGACGCTGTCAGCCTCGGCGGCATCGGGTCGGGCCGTGAGCGGCAAAGGTCACCGATCGCGGGGACCTCCGACCGCAAATGCAGCGACGGCCCGCGGCAGACCGTCCTTGCCGGACAGGACCTCGGGCCCTGGGCCGGGCCGAGGAGCTCCACCACCGTGGAAGGGGCGCGGTCAGCGTCGGCTGTCGAGCAGGGGAGCAACGATGTCCAGGTCTGCAGTGCGCGAGCCGAGTTCGAGCGCCGCACCGGTCCCGCGGCATCGCGACGTGGAGACCGCAGCACCGGCCTCCCGCGGCTGGTGGCTGATGGCCCTGGCCGGCGGTCTCCTCGGCATGGCCTCGACGACGACCCAGACGGTCGAGCGGATCGCCTGGGCCAAGGACCCGCTGGGCTCGAGCATCTGCGACGTCAACGCGTCGCTGTCCTGCACCGCGGTCTTCGGCCACTGGCAGTCCTCCGCGCTCGGCATCCCGAACAGCCTCATCGGTCTCGCCGTGTTCAGCCTCATCACGTCGGCTGCTCTGGCGGGCGTCACCGGCAGCCGGCTCAGCCGCCCGTTCCTGGCGACCATGCTCGGGATCACGCTGTTCATGACGTTGTTCGTCACCTGGTACCTGGCCGAGTCGGCCTTCGACATGAAGGTCCTGTGCCTCTACTGCCTCGGTTGCGGCGTCTTCATCACGCTCGCCGGAGTCGGCCTGACCCGCGCGACCGAAGGGGCGGGCGGGCTGGGCACCGGGCCCGCGGGCCGGCTGCTGACCTCGATGGTCCGGTCAGGCAGCGACCTGATCGCCTGGGCCGGACTGTTCGTGATCGTCGCGGTGATGCTGGTGACCGGGCTCGTCTGGCTGTAGCTGCTCAGGGGCGGTCCGGCGGAACACGAACCGCGGATAGGCCCAGAAGCGGAACGCGGTGCCCAGCGCCAGCCCCACGCCGTTCGCACTGAGGTTGTCGGCCAGCGTGCTGGTCAGCCCGAGCAGGTAGTGCGACGTGGCCAGGCAGGTCAGGGCGATGACCAGCCCGGCGGCGTTCAGCACGGCGTACAGCACGAACCCCGTCACCAGCGGAGGTCGCTGGTGGTGCCGGTAGGTCCACCACCGGTTCCCTGCGTACGCCGCGGCCGCAGCGACAGTCACGCTGACCGTCTTCGAGGTCAGCGGCCCGAGATGCAGCACCAGCCGGGCGAGGTTGAACGTCCCCAGGTCGACGAGCAGCGCCACCGCACCCACCACGCCGAACTTCGCCGCCTCGGCGCGCACTGAGTGCACGTGGCGGCAACGGACGACAGCACGGTAGGCACGGCGGGACTCCCTGGGCACGTCGGACATCGGCGGGACGTGACGTCGTGCCCGCCGACGGTCGCCCCCAATCACGTCGACCCTCGCCCGATCGTTGTGATCTGGATCGCACCTGTTTGTCGGCGTCAGCCGCGTCATGCCGGCGGGTCACGGCCGTCTTCAGGGGTGAACGGTCGCCACCGGAGGCGGCCGGGCCAACGGGGTTGCTCGACCGCGAGCCAGTGGTTCGCGGCTGTCCGGCACGTCCGATCCGAACCCGAAGGAGCCCCCTTGCTGTCCGTCGCCCTCAGCACGCTCGTGGTCGCCACGTCCCTGGTCCTCGGGTCGGTGGCCGCGCTCACCTTGACCTGGATGGTCTACGCCTGGCGCACACCCGAGGGGCTGGCGGCCACCCGGTTCTCCCGCGGCGAGCCGACGGCGGTGCGCCGCCTGCGGTTCTCGCTGCTGGTGCCCGGCCCGGCACGAGGACGAGGTGCTCGGCCACACCCTCGACGGGCTGGCAGGGCTGCGGCACCCTGACGTCGAGGTGATCTGCGTCGTCGGCCACGACGACGACGCCACCGCCGCCGTCGCCCGCGCCGCCGCCGAACGGCACCCGGACCGGGTGCGGGTCGTTGTCGACCACTCCTGGCCGAAGAACAAGCCGACGGCACTGAACACGGCGCTCGCCGAGTGCACCGGCGACGTGGTGGGCGTCTTCGACGCCGAGGACGAGGTCTCTCCCGACCTGCTCGCCGCCATCGAGACGACGTTCCACTCCGACCGCGCCGACGTCGTGCAGGGCGGTGTGCAGCTGATGAACGTCGGATCGTCCTGGTGGTCGCTGCGCAACTGTCTCGAGTACTTCTTCTGGTTCCGCAGCCGGCTGCACTACCACGCGGACCGGGACTTCATCCCGCTCGGCGGCAACACCGTGTTCGTGCGCACCTCGCTGCTGCGCGCGGTGAACGGTTGGGACCCGGACTGCCTCGCCGAGGACTGCGAGCTGGGCGTCCGGCTGAGCTCCCTCGGCGCCTGGGTCAGCGTCGCGTACGAACCCCGGATGGCGACCCGCGAGGAGACCCCCGGCTCGATCGGGTCCCTGGTGCGGCAGCGGACCAGGTGGAACCAGGGGTTCCTGCAGGTGCTGCGCAAGGGCGAGTGGAAGGGGCTGCCGACCAGCCGTCAGCGGCTCCTCGCGCGCTACACCCTGCTCACGCCGTTCCTGCAGGCGCTGACCGGCCTGCTCGTGCCGGTGTCGCTCGTCCTGATGCTGGCGGCCAACACCCCGGCCGTGGTCACCCTGATCGCCTTCCTGCCGATGCTGATGGTGCTCGCATCGGTCGCGGTGGAGGTGTCGGCGCTGCACGAGTTCGGCCGTGACTACGGCGTGCCGGTGCGCACCCGCTACTACCTGTGGCTGGTCCTGGGCACGGTGCCCTACCAGTGGCTGCTCGCCTTCGCGGCTGTGCGCGCCGTGTGGCGTGAGCTGAACAACGAACGCGGCTGGGAGAAGACCGCCCACACGGGTGCTCACCGCGAGACGTCCACCACCGCAGGAGGCACCCGATGACCCTCACCGTTCCCGACACCAGCACCCGAGACGTCCCGCTGCACGAGCAGCAGGAGCAACGAGAACGGGTCCGCACCGCGACCGCAGGCACGGCGCGCGGCCGGTCCCGCCGCCGGCACCTGGCTCCGGCCACCGTCGACCCGTCCGGGGCCGCACAGTCCTGTCTCGCACGGCGACGGCGGTGCTCGCCGGCCTCGCCGCCGTCGTCGTCGCCGTCGTGCACGCCCGAGGCATGTACCTCGCCCCGATCCGGTTCGACGACGAAGGCACCTACGTCTCCCAGGCAGCGAGCCTGCTGCACGACGGTCAGCTCGCGCCGTACACCTACTGGTACGACCACCCCCCGCTCGGCTGGATCGTCCTGGCCGGCTGGTTCGCCCTGCCCGGCATCACCGAGCACGCCCCGAACCTCATCGGCGCCGGACGGCAGTTCATGCTGCTGTGCGACGTCGCGAGCGTGCTGCTGGTCAGCGCTATCGCACGACGCGCCGGCGCCAGCCGGTGGGGCGCCGCGGCCGCCGCCCTGCTGCTCGGGCTCAGCCCGTTGGCGCTGACCTACCACCGGATGGTGCTGCTCGACAACATCGCGGTCCCGCTGCTGCTGGGGTCGTTCCTGCTTGCGATGTCACCGCAACGTCGGCTCGCCGCTTTCCTGGCGAGTGGCTTCCTGTTCAGCGCCGCGGTCCTGGTCAAGGAGACGACCCTGCTGCTGCTGCCCTTCGTGCTCTGGGCCGTCTGGCGGGCGGCCGCCGGCCCCACCCGGCGGATGGCACTGACCGTCTTCGGCATCGGTGTCTCCACCCTCGGTGTGCTGTATCCGTTGTTCGCACTGACCAAGGGCGAGCTGCTGGCGGGGCCCGATCACGTCAGCCTCGCCGAGGGGCTGGTCTACCAGCTGTCCGGCCGCAAGCCCTCGGGCAGCGTGCTCGCAGCGGGCAGCGATGCGCACGCCGTGGTGCACGGCTGGCTGGCGACGGACCCGTACCTGGTCGTCGCGGGGCTGGCTGCCGCGGTCGTCACCGTTGCCCTGCCGTGGCGGCGGCTGTCCGCGGTCCGGCCGATGGCCGCCGCTCTGGTCTTCCTCGCCGTCTTCCTGCTGCGTCCGGGGTACCTGCCGGTGCCGTACGTCGTGGCACTGCTGCCGTTGGCAGCTCTGTCTGTCGCGGTGGCCGGGGATGCTGCCATCTGCGAGCTGGCCAGCCGGACGGGCAACGTCGGCGCGCGGGGCCGCGGCGCCGGGTGGCGCCGGGTCGCAGGTGTCGCCGCCGGACTCGTTCTCGTCGCGACTGCCGCCGCCATGACCGGCGGCGTCCGCGACGTCGCTCCGCACTGGTACGCGAAGGACGTGTCGCTCCAGCACCAGGGACGCCGACGCGCCGTACCGGAAGGCCACCGCGTACGTCGAGCAGCACCTCCCCCGCCGGGCGACGCTGGTGGTCGACAACGTCACCTGGACCGACCTGCACACGGACGGGTACCCGAAGTCCCGCCTGGTGTGGTTCACCAAGCTGAACACCGACCCGGACGTCGACCGCCACGTGCGCGACTGGCACGACGTCGACTACGTCGTCTCCAGCGACATCATGCGCACCTCGCGCGAGGCCGGTCGCACGTTGCGCGACGCCCTGTCGCACTCCCGTCCCGTCGCCGCGTGGGGCACGGGCTCCGCGCGGATCGAGATCCGGAAGGTCAGCCGATGACTGCCACCGTTCCGCGCAGCGGCCCGTCCGCCGGCGCACCTCGGCCCGAGCGGCCGGCCATCTCGCTGGTCGTCCCCACCCGCAACGAGGCGGCGAACGTGTCGCCGCTGGTGGCGCGGACCGCCACGGCGTTCGAGCAGATGCCGTGGCCCTGGGAGCTGCTGCTCGTCGACGACAGCGACGACGACACTCCGGACCGGGCCGGCGAGCTGGCTCGCGACGGCGTTCCCGTCCGGGTGCTGCACCGGCCGCCGGGCCGCCGTCCGGACGGGCTCTCCGGCGCCGTGCAGGACGGCTTCGCCGCCGCGCACGGCGACGTGCTGGTGGTGATGGATGCCGACCTGCAGCACCCGCCGGAGGTCCTGCCGGACCTGGTCCAGCCCCTGATGACCGGGCAGGCGGACGTCGCGGTCGCCAGCCGGTACTGCGCCGGTGCTGGTCCGGACGCCAGCGACGGTCTGGACGGCCCGGTGCGGCGACTCGTCTCCCGGGCCTGCCGATGGCCGGCGTGGGCGGTGCGCCCGCGGGTACGCCGGGTGCGAGACCCGCTGGCCGGCTACTTCGCCCTCCGGACCGAGGTCATCGACGGCGTCGCCCTGCGGCCCACCGGATTCAAGATCCTGCTGGAGATCCTGTCTCGCGGGCGCTGGCGGACGGTGACCGAGGTGCCCTACCGGTTCGAGCCGCGGGCGGCCGGCAGCTCGAAGGCCGAGCTCAAGCAGGGTCTCGTCTACCTGCGCCACCTCGGGCGGCTCGCCCGGGACCGGGACGACGTCGAGGGCTGACGTCGGTCACCGGTCAGCAGCCGCTGCGTGCCCCGGCGCGGCGCGCTGCGGCCAGCGTTGCCGCGTACCCGTCGCGGTAGGTGCCGCTGCCGTCCTCGTCGAAGTACTGGTGCGCCTCGTAGCGCACCGACCGGGCCGGGTCGGTGATCCAGGCCCGCGGATGCGTCGTGGTCCAGTCCGCCACCCGGCTCCACGAGGCGCCCGCCACCAGCAGCTGGGTCCGGTCACCGACGCCGCGGATCGCGTCGACGGCGCGCTGCGAGGCCTGCTCCCACGTCGCAGCGCCGCCGCGCGGCCCCGGCAGGTCGTGCGGCTCGTTCATCAGGCCGTAGCCCCAGATCCCCGGCTCGTCCACGAACGCCTCGGCGAGGCGGCGCCAGACGTCGGCGAGGTCCGACGCCGGCAGCTCCGGGCTGCCGAGCACCCGTTCGTCGACGGAGCCGTCAGGGCTCGCCACGCGGTAGCGGCCGAAGTTGTGCAGGTCGAGCACGACCGACAGCCCGGCCGCGTGCGCGCTGCGGACAGTGCTGCGCAGCCGGGTCAGCTCGGCGTCCGAGAGCGGTCCCCCGAGCCTCGGCTGGATGCGCTCCCAGGTGAACGCCACCCGCAGCAACGACAGGCCGCGGCGGGCGAGGAAGGCCATGCTGCGCGGCGTGGGATAGGCGTACGCCTCGCCGTAGACGCCCGGTTGCTCGGCGGAGTAGCCGGCCGCCTCGGCGCCGAAGGCACCGCCGGCGTCCGCGACACCCCGCGCGGGCTCGCCGGCTCCCGCGTGCCGCTCCACGACCGCGGCCTGCCGGCCGACCTGGCGCAATCGGCAGCCCCGGGCTCGGCGCGCGGTAGATCGCCAACGGGTAGTCGGCCGGCCACCACCCCGCGGCCCACGCCGTCACGGGGAGATCCGCCGCGTCGGCGACGTCGTACCAGGCACGGCCGAGGGCGTTCCAGCGGGCAGCGTCCCGGTTGCCGGGCCAGCCCACCTCGCCGACGAAGCCCTTGGCGCGGTTCTGCTTCAGCCAGCCGACGTACGACGAGAGCTCGTCGCGCACCTGCACCTGCAGGGCATCACGCTGGCACGGCGGTGACCCGTTCGACCCCGACGAGCAGCCCACGACGAACAGGCTGGTCAGCGCGACTGCCGCCCAGCGCGCGGCGATCACACGATGTCCGAGCCGTGCGCTCCGGGGACGCGCGGCTCACGGACGACCTCCAGACCGGTCGGCATCCCGTCCAGCCGCCGGACCTGCCCGCCCGCGAGCTCGAGGTCGACCCAGGAACCGGCCAGCGGCAGGTGGTGCAGCGTCAGGTCCGGGAAGCCGGCGGGGACGGCGGGTGCCAGCCAGGCTCGCCCCTGCGGCACGTCGGGGTCGAAGCGGAGCAGGGTCCGGAGCAGCTGCACCGGGGTGGCCGACGCCCAGGCCTGCGGCGAGCACGAGGTGGGGAACGGCACCGGACGGCCGTACGTCGAGCGGTCGAAGCCGCAGAACAGCTCCGGCAGCCGGCCGCCGAACTCGTCTGCCGCCTCGAGCACCGCCAGTGCGACGCGCTGCGCCTCCGCCACGAACCCGTACCGCATCAGCCCGGCGGCGATCAGCGCGTTGTCGTGCGGCCACACCGAGCCGTTGTGATAGCTGATCGGGTTGTAGGCGCCCATCGTGCTGGCGAGCGTCCGGACGCCCCAGCCGGTGAACATCTCGGGGGACGTCAGCCGCTCCGCTACCGCCGCGGCCTTGTCCTCGTCGACGATGCCGCTCCAGAGACAGTGGCCCATGTTGGACGCGAGCGAGTCGACCGGCCGCTTGGCCCCGTCGAGCGCGAGCGCGAACCAGCCCTGGTCCGGCAGCCAGAAGCGAGCGTTGAACGCCTCCTTGAGCCGGGCCGCCCGGCCGGCCCACAGCTCCTCGGTCGAGGCGTCGCCGGCTGCGGCCGCGATCTCCGCGCGGGCCAGGAACGCGGCGTAGGCGTAGCCCTGGACCTCGCAGAGGGCGATCGGGCCACGGGCCACCGCGCCGTCGGCGAACGTCACGCCGTCCCACGAGTCCTTCCAGCCCTGGTTGGCCAGGCCGCGGTCGGTCGCCCGCTGGTACTCGACGAACAGGTCGCCGTCGCGGTCACCCCGGTCGACCACCCACTCCAGCGCGCGGTCGGCGTGCGGCAGCAGCCGGTCGACCTCCGCCTGGTCCAGGCCCCACCGGCGCAGCTCGCCGAGCAGGACGACGAACAGCGGCGTCGCGTCGACGGTGCCGTAGTAGACCGACTGGCCACCGAGCGCCAAGGACGGCTCGGCGCCGAAGCGCACCTCGTGCAGGATGCGCCCGGGCTCCTCCTCCGAGGCGGCGTTGTCGCGCGTGCCCTGCAGCCGCGCCAGCGTCCGCAGCGTGCCGACGCCCAGCCCCTGGTCGAGAGGCATCGCCAGGTACGACGTCAGCAGCGAGTCGCGGCCGAACAGGGTCATGAACCACGGGGCTCCCGCCGCGACGACGTCGACCTCAGGCTGCTCCGGGTCGACGATGCGCAGCGCGCCGAGATCGACCTGGCTGCGCTGCAGCGTCCGGGCCAGCCCCGGGTGGGCCGTCTCGATCACCGGCACCTTGTCCCGCCAGGCCTGCGCGCGCAGCGCGGCCCCGGTCTCGGCCAGCGGCTGGCTGGTCGGGAAGCGTGGGCTGAGGGTGTGGCCGTCGATGATCGGGACGACCTGCAGGCAGCCCTTCCAGCGGCCACGCGGCGGGACCACGACGTCGAAGGACAGCCCGTCGGCCGTCGCGGACGCGTCGTCGGAGCTGACCACGACACCGCGCCGGCTGCCGAGGCCGGGGTAGCTGCGCACCAGGCGCAGTGCGCCGTCGAGGGTGCTCACCTCGGGCCGGCGCCGGGACGGCACCCGGCTCTCCTTCACCTCGAACAGGTCGGCGAAGTCGGCGTCGCACGAGACCTCGACCCGCACGGCCGCCGGCTCGCCGGCCAGGTTCTCCAGGGTGAGGTCCTCGCGCATCCCCTGTCCGACGTAGCGGTCGCGTCGGAGCAGCAGGGTGCTCTCGACCCGTCCGGGCCGCGGTGTGCCACGTCCGACGAACGTGGCGCGCCACGGTTCCTGGCTCAGCACGGCCAGGGTCTCGACGGGCTCGCCGTCCAGGGTCACCTGCCAGCGGCTGATGATGCGGGTGTCCCGGAAGAAGACGCCGTGCGGAGTGCCCTCACGCACGTCGCCGCTCTGGTCGCAGACGCAGAACGACGATCCTTCGACCAGGGTGACCCCGGCGCTTCCCAGTGCGGCCGGCTCACCGGCGTACGACCATCCAGTCATTCGAACCCGTCTTCCCCGTCGAGCATGGGCGAAACCGTCGTCGCCTCGCTCCCTGTCCGGGGTTGCCGGGCGGCCGGGGCGGGCACCCTCGCGAGCGTGAGCGCGGCACCTTCCACCGACCCGCCGTCGGGCCCGGACGAAGGCCACGACGTCGCCGGCCTGATCCCGATGGTCCGGCGGATCGTCGGAGCGCGGGTCGGCAACCACGCCGCCGCCGACGACCTCGTGCAGGAGACGTTGGTCCGGGTGCTGTCCGCCGCCGACCGGGTCGAGCCCGGGATGCTGGAGCCGTACGCGATCGTCACGGTGCGCAACCTGATCGCCTCGATGTGGCAGGAGCAGGACCGGCACCGCCGTCACCAGCACCGGGTGGTCGACCTCCGGCCGCCACCCGCTCCCGAGGACGACCTGCTCGCCGCGGAGGAGCGCGCCGCGGTGACCGCAGCGCTGGCCCGGCTCTCGGACCGCGAGCGCGACGCGCTGGTGGCCCACGAGGTCGCCGGGCAGGACACCAAGTCGCTGGCTCGGCAGCTCAGCTCGACGCCGGGTGCCGTGGCTGCGCAGCTGAACCGGAGCCGGGCCCGGTTGCGGGTGGAGTACCTGCTGGCGCTGGAGCGCACCGAGCCCACCGACAGCAGCTGTCGACCGGTGCTGCTCGCCCTGTCCAGCGGTGACCGGCGTCGCCAGCGCGAGGTCGATGCCGCCCGGCACCTGCTGTCCTGCGAGCTGTGCGCCCGGCTGAGCGGGCCGCTGCTGGGCCGCGGCCAGCCGCGCGCCGAGGACGAGGTGCGCATCGTCATCCGGGACGACGCCGACATCGTGACGGCGCGCCAGGCGGTGCGCGAGCTCGCCACCGGGGCCGGCTTCTCCCGGACGGAGCTCACCGTGATCGCGACGGCGGTCTCGGAGGTGGCCCGCAACATCGTCCGGTTCGCCGGTGTGGGCGAGCTGACCGCCGAGCTGCTCAGCGAGCCGTCGGCCGGCATCCAGGTGGTGGCCCGCGACACCGGCCCCGGCATCGTCGACGTGGACCAGGCCCTCACCGACGGCTACAGCACCTATCACGGCCTCGGCCTCGGTCTGCCCGGCGCGCGGCGGCTGATGGACGAGTTCGCCGTGGTCTCCGAACCGGGGCGGGGAACGACCGTGACCATGACCAAGTGGCGGCAGGAAGGATGAGCATGGACGAGGACACGACCGGCGAGGTCACCGCGGACTTCCCGTCGCTGGACCGGCAGGACGAGCACGAGCTGCTGCCCGCAGCTGGTGGCGCACCTGCGTGAGCACCGGAGCAAGCTGCGGGAGGAGTGGGCCGGCCGGATCCGCGACTCGCACCTGCTGCATGCCATGACGCCGCAGGAGATGTCGACGGAGACGACGTCGGTCTACGACAACTACGTCGAGGTGCTGGAGACCGGCAGCGTGGAGGCGCTGCAGCACTACGCGCGCGACCTGTCCGAGCGCATCATCCCGCGCGGTGTCGAGACCCACGAGGTGGTCGGCATCGTGCTGCTGCTGCGAGACGTCCTGGCCCGGTCGCTGTTCGAGAAGTACCAGCAGGACTTCGGTCTGCTGAACCGGGTGCTCGACGCCTACGAGCCGGCGGCCAACCGGATCGCGAACACGGTGGCCGTCAGCTTCGTCGAGGAGCGCGAGCGGGTGATCCGTCAGCAGCAGGACTCCATCCGCGAGCTGTCGACGCCGGTGCTGCAGGTGCGCGACCGGCTGCTGATCCTGCCGATCATCGGGGTCCTGGACAGCGAGCGCGCCAAGCAGCTCACCGTTCAGCTGCTCAACGGCATCCGCACCCACCGGGCCAAGGTCGTGGTCATCGACATCACCGGTGCACCGGACGTCGACGAGAAGGTCGCCAACCACCTGGTGCAGACGGTCGACGCCTCTCGCCTGATGGGAGCCATGGTGATCATCACCGGCCTGTCGCCGGAGATCGCCCAGACGCTGGTCACCATCGGCGTCGACCTGAGCAAGATGAACACCATCGGGGACCTGCAGGGAGGTCTCGAGGAGGCTGAGCGGCTGCTCGGGTACGCGGTCCCGGAGAACGCGGACGACGAGTGACCGGACCCGCGCTGGTCTCGATCCTGCGGCAGGGCTCGTACCTGATCGCATCGATCCACACTGCGCTGGACGACTCACAGATGGTCCGGTTCCAGCGTGACCTCGTCGACCAGATCGGCCGGCACCGGTCGCGCGGCGTCATCATCGACGTCGCGGCCCTGGACGTGATGGACTCGTTCGGCTCCCACACGCTGCGCAACATCGCCGAGATGGCCCGGCTGCGCGGCGCACGCACCGTGATCGTCGGCATCCAGCCGGACGTCGCCTTCGCCATGGTCCAGCTCGGGATGGGCACCGGCTCGGTGCACACGGCCCTCGACCTGGAAGAGGGCCTGGCCTATCTGGACGCAACTCGTCCACGCCCGCACGCCCGCACGCAGCATGGACAGCTCGATGACCGTCCCGGAGAGCCTGCAGCGCGACTACCGCGCGGCCTTCCTGCGCTACCTGCCCCGCCGCGACGAGGTCGCCCTGCACACCGGCTACGAGCTCGGCCGGGCGGCGGTGCACGACAGGGTGAGCATCCTGGACCTCGCCCAGGTGCACCACGACATCCTGCTCGAGGTCATCCGGACCTGCCCCCCCGATGAGGTCGTCGGGGTCGCCACCGGAGGGTCCGAGTTCTTCCTCGAGGTCCTGGCGCCCTACGACATGGCTCAGCGCAGCTTGCTCGACAAGCTCAGGCGCCGGGGCCCCTGAAGGCGGGCCGCCCGGGCGCGACCCGGTGCCCCGGACGGAGGCACCACGTCCGGGGCACCAGGAGCTCTCTCGGCCTCCGCGCAGATCCAGCATGCGCACACCCGGCGCCCGCCCCGGGTATGCCACAACCGGTACCAGCGGACGGCCAGCGGCGTCGTGTCGAGCGCCGTCACGACTGCCCGTCGGCAACGGCCGGCTGTTCCCGGGCCGCCTCGCCCAGGCAGTCCCGGTAGACCTGCTCGTAGCCGGCGACCATCTTGTCCGGCCCGAACTGCTGCTCGACGTGCCGCCGGCAGGCCCGCGGGTCGATCCGACCGAGGTCGTCGAGGGTTTCGGCGAGCTCAGCGGCGGTCTCGCGCACGAATCCCGGTGACGCCGTCGACCACGACTTCCGGCACCGCGCCGCGAGCCAGCGAGAGCACGGGGGTGCCGCAGGCCATCGCCTCGATGAGGACCATGCCGAAGGGCTCCTCCCACTGCAGCGGGAAGAGGAACGCCGCCGCTCCGCCGAGCACGGCGTACTTCTCGTCGAGCGCCAGCTCCCCGTGGTAGTCCACGTCCGGGCCGAGCCGCGGCTTCACCTCGGCGTCGAAGTAGGCCTGCTCGTCCGGCTCGCTGCACTTGCCGATCACGACGATGCGGCGCCCTGCGTCTCGCGCCATGTCGATCGCGAGGTGGGCTGCCTTGTCCGGCGACAACCGTCCCAGCCAGACCAGGTAGTCGTCCTTCTCCTCCCGGAACGGGATGTCACGGGTGTCCAGGCTGTTGTGCACCACGGCGCGCCACGGCAGCTCCGGCGTCAGGTCGATCTGGGCCTGCGAGATGGCGACGAGGTACATGCCGTCACCGCCGGCCGCGAGGTACTCGCCCCAGTCACCCGTCGCCGGCCCGTGCGAGGTGACGACGGTCGGGAGAGTCCGGTCTCGCACGAACGCCGGCCCGGCGGCCGAGTGGTCGTGCACGATCTCCGGACGGAGCTCGGCGAGGATCTCCGAGACGCGGGCGGCGTGCAGCAGCTCGGGCTCGGCCCGGCCGAGCCGCTCCCACTGCGGCTCGTCGAAGGTCGTCACCAGCCTGGCCTTGGTGGTGGACCCGCCGGCAGCGACCAGGGTGACGTCGTGCCCCCTGTCGACCAGGCCGTCCGCCAGCTGCGCGACGACGGCCTCGATGCCGCCGTACCCCTTGGGAGGGATCTCGTAGAACGGTGGCGCCACCATCGCGATGCGCAGCGGGTCGGTCATCACAGGCCTCCGGGAGATCAGGATCGGTTGGGTGGTACGGCGATTGCCGGCACGGCGTCAGCCGGAGCCGCCGCGGGTCTGTCGTTCGTCCGCTGCGGTGGCGACCTGCCGCAGCAGCTCCACGGCGCTGAACGGCAGGCCGGGCTCGGACGGCGGCGCCGGCAGCGCCCGCGGGACGGTCACCGTGAACTCGTCCACGGTCACGATGAACCCGAGCAGGTTCACGTCCAGCGGCCCGAGGCGGGCGTGGAACGCCTCCGGCTCCGAGGTGAGCTCGACGGCTGCCGTGTGCCGGCGGCTGCTGGCCCCGAGCGGCCGGCCGGTGCCGTCGGTGAGCTCCCCGGTGAAGATGCCTGCGGCGGCAGCTTGCCCGTACTGGTCCACCAGCCGTTCCAGCCGGTAGGTGCCGGAGAACGTGCCGGTGGACCCCCGGGGCGACGGGAAGCTACCGGTGACCGGGGTGGCGGACGGCAGGTGTGCCGAGCCGGCGGTGCGGTCACGGCGGCGGGCAGCGAACGGGACGACAGTCATGAGCGGCTCCGGGCTGGAGGTCGGCTGGTGGTTACTCCCCTGAAGACCGCCTCGCAGTCCCGTCATGACGTGGATTCCGAGGTGCATTTCCACGGGCGCTCTGGTGACGGAGCGTGTCCGTTTCGCTTCGCAGCTGGTGGGGAACCGGGAACGCCACGGTGGCCCCGGTAGTCAGGAGGGGCGGGGCCGCCGGACAGAGGCTCGGCACAGCGTTCGGGCAGTTCGGACGAAGGCAGTGGTCGCGATGCTCTACCTGGTTCTCCTCGCGCCGATCGGCGCGATCGCCCTGCTCATCAGCATGTCGTCGCTGGAGCGATGGCAGGAGGCCGACTCTCACCCGTTGCGCTCCACGCAGTCCGACGCCGGACGGCGTCGCCACCGGGGCGCGCCATGACGCGCGAACAGCTCGTGACGGCCGAGGCGATCAAGATGAACGACGCTCGGCGGATGGCGTCCGACCTTCGGGCCGAGGCCCATGACGACGGCCATGAGCGCATCGAGTCCGCCGTCCGGAGACGCGCCCCCTCGCGTCGGCGGACGGCGGCTCGCGCGTCGGCGGCCTGGTCGCCGCTCCCGACGACGTAACGGTCGACTGGTCGGGCTCCGTCGCCGGCGGGACCAACGGCCCTAGGCACTCGGCGCGCCCGCGCAGCAGGGTCGGGGGAGAAACCTGAGGGAGCGAGCCATGACCAGCCACGACGACGTTCCGTACGCCGACCCCGAACCGTTCGCCGAGCTCATCGAGGAGTGCCGCTGCGTCGAGGGCGAGTGCACCTCTCACGGCGTCACCCTGCACCCGCATCACACCGCTGCCGGGCCGCACCCGGAGCCGGTGGCGATCGGCGAGGCGACCCGGCACATCGTCGACGGCTACGCCGACTACGGCAGCTGACCCGACTCCCCGGGCCGGGCTCGCCAGGGCCGCACCCTGCTGGCCGGCGGCGGTTCCACTCCACCACCCGCACTCCGGGGCAGGCGGTACACAGGCAAACCCCCGGGGCCGGTGGCAGAGCAGGGACTTTCGTCCCGCGAACTCGATGACACATTGCGGGTACCCCGGTGACGGTCGTTACCTGTTCGCCCTGCCGTCACGCGTGGATCGTGAGGCGACCGCCCGCGCGACGGGACCCGAGCGACAGACAGGACGAAAGAGCCAGACATGCAGGCCGCTGACCAGAGACCGGGCACCCGCTGATGCCCGAGCCCCTCTCCCCGCACACCTCCACCGCCGCCATCGCGATCCTGACGGCGGTGCTCGCCGCACCCGACCAGGTCCACCGCTACGACGGACGCCAGCGTCGACCCATCGAGGCCCTGGCCGACGCCGGGCTGGTCACCGTCACCCACCAGACCGAGACCGTGCGCGCCACCTACGGCTACGCGCTGCGCGTGCACTACCTGGTGCAGGCGCGGCAGCCGACGCCGGTGGCGCGGTCGACCGACTGCGACGCCTCGGCGTAGAGCCGCCGCCCGATCCTCCCGCCATCCGGCCGGGCAGGTCCGAGTGGCGCTCGAGCCACCACAGCGTGTCAGGGGCTGGCGGGTTGCCGGTGCATCCGCACAGCAACCTCACAGCATGACCAGCGACACTTGGCACCCCCGTCACCCTCACGTCCCGTCCCGGAGCCCCATCGTGTCCGAAGCCACCCTCGCGCCTCGCGCCGTTGCCCTGCTGAGCCGACTCGACTCCTGGGCCGAGCAAGGCACCGTGAGAGCGCTGGCCATCAAGGTCGGTGTGACAGTGGCCGGGCCGCTGGTCATCCTGGCCGGGGTTGCCATGCTCGTCCTGCCGGGGCCGGGTCTGGTGGCGATCGCTGCGGGCCTCGCCCTCCTGGCGCTGGAGTACCGGTGGGCCCGTCGCGCCCTGGCGCTCATGGGCCACAAGCTGTCCCAGGTTCGGGAAGCAACGCTCCCGAAGGACGGCTCGCGCGGACGACGAGCGCTCGGCGCGTTCCTGGTGGCGGCGATCGCCGTCGCGGGGTTCGTCTGCACAGCGGCGGTCACCGCGTTCCTCGGCGCCCACACCGTCCTGTAGCCCACGGGCCCGCAGCGGCGGTTGAGCGCGCTGATCGAACGCCTGCCACCGAGGCCTTTGCGGCACCTTTACTTGCGCTGCGCTCCGTCTGACCCCTAGCCCGCGAACCGTTCCCGCAGCGTCGCGCAGGCCGACGTACGGAGCAATGCCGGTCAGAGTCGCCGGTGCGGGGGTTCGGGCCGCCCCTGTCCCGAGCAATCGAGCCGGCTTTCGCGGATCACGGATCGGCGCGGTCCCAGACGGGCGTGCCTGCTTCCTGATCGTCAGGGTCCACGATGCGGGGTTGTCGGTTGGGTTCGGCCGGGGCGAACGCGCCAGAGCTTCCGGGGTACGGCGGCTGGCCATGGCGACCGCGACTAGGGCACCTGTCGGCAGGGTAGGCAATGGGCGTGGGCTGGTCGCCGAAACGGTGAGGAGCGCTGAGCCAGGATGCGGAACCGAGCGCAAAGGAGCGGTTCCACGCGCGGCAAGAATGCTGCCGGATCATGAAACCGGGGCGAGCGAGCTCGGTAACGCCACCGCACAGCGCAGCCGCTGCCCAGGCTGAGCAGGCGCACCCGGCCATCAAACTGATGCATCGGGAACATGATCGCGCGGCCGGTCCTTGCCTACGCCGCTCTGCGTGTTCGCAGCGCTGGGGGGATGGCGCCCGACTCGCCGACGGTCTGGCAGACTCGCTGGGAACGTGCTCTCGGACGGCGAGATCGGGATGATGTGCCGTCGGCGAGCAGACCCGTCCGGTATAGGCACCTCCACCTGGGGCGGGTGGGGGTCATCAGGCCGGTGAGCGGTCGCGATGACGCCGCTACCTGGCAGCTCGACGACACGCCGGAGTCCGTGCGCGAGGGGCGCCGCTTCGTGCGCGACCAGCTGCTGGCTCGTGGTGCTGGGGATGTGCTCGACGACGCGACATTGGTCGCCGCTGAGCTGCTGGCGAACGCGCGTCAGCACGGCTTCGCACCGGTAACGGTCTCGGTGAGTGGTGGGGCCGGCTGCGTGCGAGTCGGCGTGCGCGACGCCAGCGCCCGGACACCGGTGCGCCCGAACGTCAGCACCAGCAACATGACCGGTCGCGGCGTCCTGCTGGTGGAGGCTCTCAGCGCGCGGTGGGGCGTTTCGGTCGACGAGCGCGGAAAGGTCGTGTGGGCCGACTTCGGTGTTAGCGCGCCTGAGGATCCGCCGCAGCTCCTGGTTACCGCGGCGGAGATCTCCGGCGTCCAGGGCGACGCATCCAGCGCGACCGAGCAGCGCTACAGCGTCGTCCTCGGGGAGGTTTCCACTCATCTCCTCATCCAGGCGAAGGCGCACATGGACAACCTGGTGCGTGAGCTCTCGCTGGCCGAGGCCACAGCTGCGTCACGGCTCGCCGAGCAGCGGTTCGGCGCCATGATCCAGACGGTCGTGCACAGCTTCGGGGATGCCCGTGACGCGATCAAGCGGCAAGCCCTTGCAGCGCACGCGCGCGGCGAGCAGCAGACCAGGCTGACCCTGGTCCTGCCGGTGTCCGCCGCGGACGCCGGCGAGTCCTACCTCGCGGCCCTCGACGAGGCAGACACGTACTCCCGGGCTGCGCGGCTGCTGACGTTGGAGACTCCGCCTGACCACAAGCTCTTCCGCCGCTGGTACGTCGGGGCCGTCGTCAGGCAGCTGAGGGACCACGCCGCCGGACGTGAGCCGGAACGGGTGCAGCCCTTCGCGGATCTGCTCGTGACGGAGGTCCGGCGGCTGGCCTCGGCCCACCGAGCGGCCGAACGAGCCGCACGGCTGCAGCAGGTCACCGCAGCGCTCGCCCAGACCCGCACACCCGAGGACGTCGCGGCAGTGGTCGTCACCGAGGGGGTCGACGTGTTGGCCGCCTCCGGCGGCGGGTTGCTGGTCCTCGCTGCCGATGGCCAGCACCTCGCGGTGCCTGGGGCAGTCGGCTACGAGGGCGGCTTGGTGCACGCCCTGCGAGAGGAACTCATCGACGCCCCTCTGCCGGCGGCGACCGCGTTGCGGACCGGCGAGCCGGTGTGGCTGGAGTCCCGGGAAGAGCGGGACCGCGACTTCCCGGCGTTGCGCGGGTTCGAGGCCTCGACCGTGTCGATGTGCGCGGTGCCGCTCTCGGTGGCCGGGGAGATCCTGGGCGCTCTGCGGTTCAGCTTCGACGACCGCCGGCTCTTCGACCAGGACGAACGCGGCTTCGTCCTCGCCCTTGCGGCCCAGACCGCGCAGACACTCCAACGAACTGCGCTCTACCAAGCAGAGCGGCGCGCATCCGTCCAGCTCCAGCGGGCGCTGCTGCCCACCGACATTCCGCGGATCCGCGGCTGGGACGTTGCAGCCCACTACAGCCCGGCCGGCGATCAAGAGGCGGGCGGCGACTTCTACGACGTGGTGGAGGTGCGTGGCGGCCGCTACGTCGCCGTGGTCGGCGACGTCATGGGGCGTGGTCTGGACGCGGCGGCCTCCATGGCACAGGTGCGATCGACCGTCCGTGCGTACGCCGTGGAGGACCCCGACCCAGTCACTGTGTTCCGTCGGGTGGACGCGTTCTTCGCCTCGACCCGGCTCGAGCAGCTGGTGACCATGGTCTACCTGCTCATCGACCCGGATGGTGACACGTTGCAGCTGGCGAACGCAGGACACGTACCGCCCTTGCTCGTGGGAGCCGCCGGCGCTCGGATCGTGACGAAGGTGCCCGAGCCGCCGTTCGGCGTCGGGAGTCCTGAGCGCGACGCCCTGGCCATGCGGCTGGACCCAGGTGAAGCCGTGGTGCTCATCACGGACGGGCTGGTCGAACGGCGCGGCGAGGACATCGACGAGGGCGTTGGCCGGGTACTTTCCGCCGCCGCCGGATTGTCCGCCCTCCGCGCCGAGGAGCTGCTCGGGCGCATCGTCGCAGCCACCGAGCAGCGCGGTCATGACGACGACGTGACGGTGCTGGTGCTCAGCCGACATTGACAGGCAGGGACATCTTGGCTCTCGGCTGCAGACCGCACCGGGCCGCAGCGAATGACCTCATGGCTGGGCCGGTGCGGGCCTTTCGCGGACGAGGGAGCGGTTTTTCGCCTCTTGCCCGCGACTACAGGCAGCACGTCGAGCCCGTCCACTGGGGTAGGGCACCTGAAGTTCAGGCAGCTGCCGAAGGCGCAGGTTGCTCCCGAACGAGAGAACCTTCCCCGGACCGGAGGTCTCGACGTCGCCGCACTCGCCGTGATGGGGAGTCTGCTGCTCGGGCTCGGGGTGCTCCTCGCGCGCACCTCGCCAGGAAGCCGAAGGAACGGCCGCTAGCGGCCCGACCGCTGGGCATTGTCGCCGCCGGCCGCAGCGATGCGGCTGACTACACGTTGAAGCGGAACTCCACGACGTCGCCGTCCTGCATCACGTAGTCCTTGCCCTCGATGCGCACCTTGCCGCGGGCCTTCGCCTCGGCCATCGTCCCGGCGTCGACGATGTCGTGGAACGACACGACCTCCGCCTTGATGAAGCCGCGCTGGAAGTCGGTGTGGATGACGCCCGCGGCCTGCGGTGCCGTGGCGCCGACCGGGATGGTCCAGGCCCGCGCCTCCTTCGGGCCGGCCGTCAGGTAGGTCTGCAGGCCGAGGGTCCGGAAGCCGACGTGCGCGAGCTGGTCGAGGCCCGACTCCTCGGCGCCCAGCGACTGCAGCAGCTCGAGGGCCTCGTCGTCGGGCAGCTCCGAGAGCTCTGCCTCGATCTTGGCGTCCAGGAAGATCGCCTCAGCGGGCGCCACGAGCGCCCGCATCTCGTCCTTGAACGTCTCGTCGCCCAGCTCGTCCTCGTCGACGTTGAACACGTAGAGGAACGGCTTGGCCGTCAGCAGGTGCAGCTCGCGCAGGTCGTCGAGGTCGATGCCGGCGGTCGCGGCACCGGCGTACAGCGTGGTGCCGCCCTGCAGCAGCTCCTGGGCCCGCGCCACGTCGGTGACGATCGACGTCTTCGCCTTGTCCTTGACGAGCCGCGCCTCCTTCTCCAGCCGCGGCAGGGCCTTCTCGATGGTCTGCAGGTCGGCGAGGATCAGCTCGGTGTTGATGGTCTCGATGTCGGACTTCGGGGCGACCTCGCCGTCGACGTGCACCACGTTGGGGTCGCGGAACGCCCGGATGACCTGGCAGATCGCATCGCTCTCGCGGATGTTGGCCAGGAACTTGTTGCCCAGCCCCTCACCCTCGGAGGCGCCGCGCACGATGCCCGCGATGTCGACGAAGGACACCGTGGCGGGCAGCTGACGGGCCGACCCGAAGACCTCGGCCAACGTCGCGAGCCGCGGGTCGGGGACCCCCACGACGCCGACGTTGGGCTCGATCGTCGCGAACGGGTAGTTCGCCGCGAGCACGTCGTTCTTGGTCAGGGCGTTGAACAGGGTCGACTTCCCGACGTTGGGCAGGCCGACGATGCCGATGGTGAGGCTCACAGGGTTCAACGGTACGGCGGGGAGCGGGCCGGGGCGAATCGGTGCTCGCCCGGGCGCCTCCCGGAGCGTCGGCGGAGTTGTGTCCAGGGTCTGCGCGACCCTGACGGCATGGAGATCTTGCTGCTGCTTCTCGGTGTGCTCCTCGGCGTCGTCGTGGGCTGGCTGCTGGCCGGTGCCCGCTCGGCGGAAGCCCGGTCCGCGGCCGACGCGGAGGTCCGGCTGCTGCGCGAACGGCTCGCGGTCGCCGACTCGGCCGCCGGCAGGCGCGACGACGTGGCCCTGACGGTCGCGCCCTTGCGAGAGGCGCTGGGCAAGGTCGAGAGCCACCTGCGCGAGCTCGAGCACGACCGGGTCTCGGCCTACGCCTCGCTCACCGAGCAGGTCGGCTTCATGCGCTCCACCGGCGAGGCGCTGCGCGACCAGACGGCGTCACTGGTCAACGCGCTGCGGGCACCGCAGGCCCGCGGTCGGTGGGGCGAGATGCAGCTGCGCCGGGTGGTCGAGCTGGCAGGCATGGTCGAGCACTGCGACTTCACCGAGCAGGCGAGCGTGACCGGTGACGAGCGGCACGCTGCGCCCCGACCTCGTCGTGCGCCTCGCGGGCGGGAAGCAGGTCGTGGTCGACGCCAAGGTCTCGTTGGCGGCCTACCTCGACGCCGCCGAGTCCCGCGACCCCGACCTGATCGAGGCGCGGATGCGGGCCCACACCCGGCACCTGCGCGAGCACGTCAGGGGCCTCGCCGCGAAGGAGTACTGGCGCGCCTTCGAGCCGACCCCGGAGTTCGTCGTGCTCTTCGTGCCCGGCGACTCGTTCCTGGCACCCGCCCTCGAGCGCGACCCGCAGCTGCTCGAGGACGCGATCGTGTCCCGGGTGCTGATCGCGACGCCGACCACGCTGATCGCGATGCTGCGCACGATCGCCTACTCCTGGCAGCAGGAGGCGCTCACCGCCAACGCCAGGTCGGTCTTCGAGGTCGGCCGCGAGCTCTACCGGCGGCTCGGGACCCTCGGCGGCCACGTCGACCGGCTCGGCCGGGCCCTGACCCGCTCGGTCGAGGACTACAACGGCCTGGTCGGGTCGCTGGAGCGCACGGTCCTCGTCCAGGCACGCCGGATGGTCGACCTGCAGGTCACCGACGCCGACCTGGCGGCACCCAGGCCGGTCGACGCGGCACCTCGTCCGCTCGGTGCCGCCGAGCTGCTCTCCGACGTCGAGCGGTCCCGGGACCTGCGGGCCATCTGATGGTGACCTCGCAGCGCTCAGCGGGCCGAGTCCGACGACTCCGCCCGGCAGCGCAACGGCGTCTCGCTCCACCCGGCGCTCGTGCGTACCTCGCCAGTGGGCAGCACGAGCAGCGCCTCGTACCCGGCGGCGGCGTCCAGCCAGTCGAGTGCCGTCGCACCCGCAGCCGTCGCGGCGGTGGCGAGCGCATCGGCGATCGCGAGGTCCGGTCCGACCACGGTTGCCGACGCCAGCCGCTCGACCGTGGCCCCGGAGTGCGGGTCGACGGCCGACGAGCCCCGCTGGTGGCCGCCGGAGGTGGCGACCGCGCCGTCCCGGACGGTGACGGCCGTGAGCAGTGAGTCGCGGCCGGTGCGGGTCGGCGAGGCCCACCGTCCAGCCGAAGCCGGCGGGGTCGCCGTCGACCGATCCGCTCAGGCTGAGCGTCTCCGCCGGCGTCGATGCTGTGGTGCGTCACACCGTGTGCGGTGAGGGTCCGGCCCACCTCGCGGGCCGCCCAGCCCTTCACGAGTCCGGTGGGGTCGAAGCCACCCGGCAGCCGCCAGGGGTCGAACCAGCCCCGCGACAGCTGCTCGGCCTCGGCGCACAGCAGCACGACGTCACTGACCACCGTCGGGCAGCAGCTCAGCGTGATGACGCCGCGCCTCAGCAGCGACACCTGGCTGCCGGCCCGCGCGGTCGAGAAGAGGCGGTCGATCTCGTGCAGCAGCCGCACGCCGGCGACCACCGCCTCCTCGGCCAGCACCGGCTCCTCGCCGTCGCGCCACCGCATGTCGATGGTGACCGCAGTGCCCAGCACAGGCTCGACATGCACCAGTCCGCTCATCGTCCCGCCTTCGTCGCTACCGTGGCGGGCCGCGGCCGGCGCCGAGGCTGGGGGTGTCCACGGCGCGAGCGATCCGCCAGAGAGTGCATCGACGCGGGCACGGCGGGGCTGATGATGCGTGCGCATCACTGCGTGCCCACCCGGGCGTGTCAGCCCGCTGGAGCCGCCGGGCACACCTACCGTGGCTCGGGTGACGACGACGACCGAGGCCGCGGGCACCCCTGGCAGCACCTCCCCCGCGGTCGAGCTCGCACCCTCGACCGCGACGACGGACGCCCCGGCAACGGCCGCGGTCCAGGTCACCACGCCGCCGCCCACCGGGCCGGGCCTGCTGGGACGGGCCCGGGCCGAGGGCGTGACCGGGCCGGCTGTCGTCCTGCTCTCCACCCTGCTGGTCGCCTGCGGAGCGGCGCTCGACCTCCGCCGCGGCGGCTCCGCGGGGCTCGGCACCGACGTTGCCTTCCTGCTGGCCGCCCTCGCCGCCCCGGCGGTGGTGCGGTTCCGGTCGCTGCCCACCGCGGCGGTGCTGCCTCCGCTGCTCTTCGTCGGGGCGGCCGTCGCGCTGGCCCGGCTCAGCGGCCAGAACCGGGGCAGCCGCGAGATGGGGCTCGACGTCGCCACCACCCTCGCGCTGTCCGCGCCGCTGCTGTTCGCCGGCACGGCCGCCGCGCTGGTCGTGGTGATCGTCCGGGTCGGCCGGCACCTCGCCCGACGCTGAGCCACCGGGTCGGCCGGTGACCGACGCACCCGAGGTGCTCGAGCGGGTCAGCACCGCGCGCGGCGAGCTGGTGCTCCGCCGGGCAGGGGGCGACCTCGAGGTCATCAGCAACGGCGTCTTCCTGATGGACACTCGCGACGGCCGGTCCGAGCGGGCTCTGGTCCGCAGAGGCGCTGACCGAGCACCCGGGTGCCCGGCGGCTGCTGGTCGGCGGCCTGGGTGTGGGCTTCTCGCTGCTCGAAGCGGTGGGCCACCGCGAGCTGACGGCCGTGGTCGTCGTCGAGATCGAGCAGGTCCTGCTCGACTGGCACGCGACGCACCTGCGTGACCGCACCGGCAGCGCGCTGGCCGACCCGCGCGTCGAGGTCGTGGTCGACGACGTGCGTGACCACCTGGCGGCCCACCCGGGCGGGTACGACGTCGTCTGCCTCGACGTCGACAACGGGCCGGACTGGACCGTCACCGAGGCGAACGCCGGGCTCTACGACGCCGCCGGGCTCGCGGTGTGCCTCCGAGCCCTGTCCCCCGGAGGTGTGCTCGCCGTGTGGAGCGCGCGACCGGTGACGGCCTACGAGTCGTTGTTGCGAGCGAACCTCGATGACGTCCGCGCCGTCGAGATCCCGGCGTACGTCGAGCGAGGTGTCCCCGACGTCGTCTACCTCGGCCGGGTCAGGCGGTGACGGCGCTGCTCTTCATGTCCCGGCTCTTCATGTCCCGGCGCAGCTCGGGGGGCAGGGCGAACAGCAGGCTCTCTTCGGCCGAGCTCACCTCCTCGACGTCGGTGTAGCCACGCTCGGCCAGCCAGTCGAGGACGCCGCGGACCAGGATCTCCGGCACCGACGCGCCACTCGTGACGCCGACGACCGAGACCCCTGACAGCCACGCCTCGTCCAGCTCGGCGGCCTTGTCGACGAGCCGGCTGTCCTTGGCGCCGGACTCCAGCGCGACCTCGACGAGGCGCACCGAGTTGGAGGAGTTCGTCGAACCCACGACGATCACCAGGTCGGCGCCGGCGGCGATCTCCTTCACCGCCACCTGGCGGTTCTGCGTCGCGTAGCAGATGTCGTCGCTGGGCGGGTCGAGCAGCGCAGGGAAGCGGTCCCGCAGCCGACGCACCGTCTCCAGCGTCTCGTCGACCGACAGCGTGGTCTGGGACAGCCAAGCGACCCGCTCCGGGTCGCGAACGGTGACGTTGGGCACGTCGTCGGGGCCGTCGACCAGGTGGATGTGCGCCGGAGCCTCACCGGTGGTGCCGACGACCTCCTCGTGGCCCTGGTGGCCGATCAGCAGGATGTCGTAGTCGTCGGCCGCGAACCGGCGTGCCTCGTGGTGCACCTTCGTCACCAGCGGGCAGGTGGCGTCGATCGTCTTCAGCTGCCGCGCCCTGGCCTCCTCGTGCACCACGGGGGCCACCCCGTGCGCGGAGAAGATGACGGTCGCCCCCTCGGGCACCTCGTCGTTCTCCTCGACGAAGACCGCGCCGCGGCCCTGCAGCGTCTCCACCACGTGCTTGTTGTGCACGATCTGCTTGCGGACGTAGACCGGTGCGCCGTAGGTCTCGAGGGCCTTCTCCACGGTGATCACCGCTCGGTCGACGCCCGCGCAGTAGCCCCGGGGGGCTGCGAGCCGGACACGACGGGGGCTGGTGCTCATGCGCTCCATGGTAGGTCGGCGCGGCGGCCGCTCCCGCACCGGCGGATAGCCTGCCCGGATGGCGCTGGAGAGCTCGGCCGAGGAGCCCGTCCCGGTACGCCGGGTGAGCCAGCTGATGGCGCAGTGGATCGGCCGCCTGGGCTTCGTCTGGGTGGAGGGGCAGGTGGCCCAGCTCTCCCGGCGTCCCGGCCAGCGCACCGCCTTCCTCACCCTGCGCGACACCAGCGCCGACATGTCGCTGACGGTGACCTGCTCGGTGGCGCTGCTCGACGGTCCGGGAGCGGGCATCGCCGAGGGCGCGCACGTCGTGGTGCACGCGCGGCCGCAGTACTACGCGACTCGCGGCACGCTGTCCCTCGCGGCCGACCAGATCCGCCAGGTCGGCGTCGGCGAGCTGCTGGCGCGGCTCGAGCACCTCCGCCGGGTGCTGGCGGCCGAAGGACTGTTCGCGGCCGACCGCAAGCGAGCGCTGCCGTTCCTGCCCGGCGTCGTCGGAGTGGTCTGCGGGCGCGCGTCGGCCGCCGAGAAGGACGTCGTGGAGAACGGCCGGCGTCGCTGGCCCGCCGTGACCTTCCGGGTCGAGGAGGTCGCCGTGCAGGGCCCGACCGCCGTGACCGAGGTCACCGCGGCACTGCAGCGCCTCGACGCCGACCCCACGGTCGAGGTCATCGTGGTGACCCGTGGGGGCGGCTCGCTGGAGGACCTGCTGCCGTTCTCGAACGAGGCCCTGGTGCGCGCGGTCGCAGCCTGCCGCACGCCGGTGGTCAGCGCGATCGGGCACGAGGCCGACACCCCGCTGCTCGACCTGGTCGCCGACGTGCGCGCGTCGACGCCGACGGACGCCGCCAAGCGGGTGGTCCCCGACGTCGCCGAGGAGCTCGACCGGGTGGCGCAGCTGCGTCGCCGCGCCGATGCAGCGGTGCGCGCGCTGCTCGACCGCGAGACGGCGGCCCTGGGCGCGGTGCGCAGCCGCCCGGTGATGGCCGACCCGCACAACCTGCTGGTGCCGCTGCGGCAGGAGGTCGCCGCGCTGCGGGACCGCTCCCGCCGGGTGCTGTCCGCCGCACTCGACCGGGCGGCGGACAACCTCGCGCACACCCGGGCGCGGGTGACGTCCCTGTCGCCGGCGGCGACCCTCGACCGGGGGTACGCCGTGCTGCAGCGCGCCGACGGCCAGGTCGTGCGGCGAGCCGCCGACGTGACGGCCGGCGACCCGCTGCGGGCGCGCCTGGCCGAGGGCGAGGTCGCCGTGCTGGTGCAGCCGTAGGGTGGGCGCCGTGCCCGAGCAGCCGTCCGAGACCGCCGGCCGACCGACGTACGAGCAGGCCCGGGAGGAGCTCGTCGACATCGTGCGGCGGCTCGAGACAGGGGCTGCCACCCTCGAGGAGTCGCTGGCCCTCTGGGAGCGCGGCGAGGCGCTCGCCACGGTGTGCCAGCAGTGGCTCGACGGGGCACGCGCCCGGCTGGACGAGGCGACGGCCGATGGCCGCACCGCTGCGGCCGCGCTCGACGACGCGCGAGGCCTAGCCCCGCAGCGAGGCGGCCAAGGCGCGCAGCTCGGTCCACGAGGCGCCTCCGGTGACGACCGTGGTGGCGTCGGTGCCCTTCAGCACCAGTGCCCGGTGCTCGGGGCTGCCGTTCTCCACCCGGCGCCAGGACCGGCCGCCGATCGTCACCGAGCCGGCCGGGTCGCCGCCGCCGACGAACTCCTCGACGAAGGGGGCCGGGGCGCCGTTGCTCTGCTCGACGGCGGCGAAGTCGCCCTTCGGGGTCACGTATCCGAGGTGCCAGGTGACCGCGTCGCCGTCGGTGCCGGTGCGCGCGCTGGTGGCGCGCCACGAACGGGGCAGCGCGGTCGGCGCGAGGACGTCGTACGGCGCCGCGGACCGGGTCTGGGCCAGCACCGTGCGGTAGTCGAACCGCCGGACCTCCTGCTTGGGGTGCGACCGCACGGTCAGCGCGAGCACGATGAGGACGAGCACGATGACGACGAACAGCGACCGGACCATGTCGCCCGCGCTGCCCCGCCCCCGGCGGCGTTCCTGCACCTCGCTCACGACGTCATCCTCCCTGACGCCGTGGGCCGGTGCGGCTCAGGCCGGGTAGACCGAGGTCTCGGTCGCCTTGACGCTGGCCCACACCTCGCCACCCGGGCGGAGCGCGAGGTCGGCGACGGCCATCGGCGTGACGTCGGCGACGACCGGCACGCCTCCCTCGAGGGCGACCCGCACGACGTCCCCGTGCCCCTCGACCGAGACGATCCGGCCGGACCAGCAGTTGCGCGCGCTGCCGCCCTCGGGACGGGCCCGGTGCAGGGTGACCGCGGCGGGCGCGAAGGCGACGAACACCTCACCGTCACGATGCCCGGACGACGTGAGGCTGGCCGCTCCGTCGAGGTGGACCACGCCGTCCACCGCGCGGCCGCGCAGCAGGTTGAGCCCGACCAGCCGGGCCACGTAGTCGGTGCGCGGCCGGGCCGCGACCTCCCTCGGCGGCCCCGTCTGGACGACCCGGCCCTCCTCGAGCACCACCAGCCGGTCGGCGAGCACCATGGCGTCCAGCGCGTCGTGGGTCACCACCACGACGGCACCGTCGTAGCCGGCCAGGTGGTGCCGCAGGTCGGCCCGCACCTCCAGCCGGGTGCCGGCGTCGAGGGCGGCCAACGGCTCGTCGAGCAGCAGCAGCCGGGGGTCGGCGGCCAGGGCCCTGGCCAGCGCCACCCGCTGCGCCTGCCCGCCGGAGAGCTGACGGGGCCGGCTGGCGGCGTGCTCGGCAAGACCCACCCGCGTCCAGCCACGTGTCGGCACGTTCGCGTGCCTCGGCCCGTGGCACGCCGCGGGCTCGCAGGCCGAACGCGACGTTCTCCCGCGCACTCAGGTGGGGGAACAGCAGGTAGTCCTGGAACACGACGCCGACCCGGCGTTGCTCGGGCGGCAGGTGCACGCGGGCCGCGGCGTCCTCGACCAGCACGCCGTCCAGGCGCACCGACCCGTCGTCGACCGGCAGCAGCCCCGCGAGCACCCGCAGCGTGGTGCTCTTGCCCGAGCCGTTCGGGCCCAGCAGCGCGACGACCTCCCCGGGCTCGACGTCGAGCGCCAGGTCGAGGTCGAAGCGGCCGCGCCGCACCCGCACGTCGACCACGAGACTCACGAGTGCAGCCTGCCAGTCGCGGTCACACGCCGGGTGTCAGCCACCGCTCCCGCAGCCCGGCCAGCACCGCCACCGAGACCAGGAGCAGCACCAGCGAGAGCGCGATGGCCGCGGGCGGGTCCTGCTGCAGGGTCAGGTAGACCTGCACCGGCATCGTCCGGGTGGTGCCCGGGAAGTTGCCGGCGAAGGTGATGGTGGCCCCGAACTCGCCGAGGGCACGAGCCCAGCAGAGCAGCGCCCCGGCGGCCACCCCCGGCATGACGAGCGGCAGCGTGACCCGCCGGAAGGTGTACCAGCGGGACGGCGCCGAGGGTGGCGGCCGCCTCGTCGTACCGGCGGTCCGACCCGCGCAGCGCCCCCTCGACGGCGATCACCAGGAACGGCATCGCGACGAACGCCTCCGCCACCACGACGGCCGCGGTGGTGAACGGCAGCGTGATGCCGAACGCCTCGTCGAGGGGCCGGCCGAGCAGCCCGCGCCGGCCGAGCGCGGTGAACAGCGCGACGCCGCCGACCACCGGCGGCAGCACCAGCGGCACGATGACGAGGGCCCGGAGCAGCCCGCGGCCGGGGAACTGCCCGCGCGCGAGCACCCAGGCGAGCGGCACCCCGAACACCACGCACAGCACCGTCGCCAGCGGAGGCGCACACCAGCGACAGCCGCAGCGCGGTCAGCGAGTCGGGCCGGGTGAGCACGTCGAGCAGCGTCGTCCACGGGGTGCGCACCAGCAGGCCGACGACCGGCAGCAGCAGGAACAGGGCGGCGACCACCGCGAGTGGCACGAGAGGCGCGGGCAGGCCGGTGGTGCGGCGGTCCTTCGTACGCCGGTCGCCAGCGCGCGCGGCGCCTGCTCACCCCACTCACGGGACCTGGAACCCCGCTGTCGTCAGCACCTTCTGTCCCTGCGGCGAGAGCACCAGGTCGACGAAGGCCTGCGCGCCGGCGGGGTTGGGCGCGTCCTTGAGGACCGCGATCGGGTAGTCGTTGACCGCGCCGGCGGCCTCGGGGAACTCGATGCCCTCGACCTTGTCGCCGGCGGCCAGGACGTCGGTCTTGTAGACCAGTGCGGCGTCCACCTCGCCGATCGTCACCTTGGCCAGGGTGGCCTTGACGTCGGACTCGAGGGTGTCCGGCGCCGGCTTGATCTTCGCCGCCGCGAACACCTTGTCGGCGGCCGCGCCGCAGGGCACCTCCGGTGCGCAAAGAGCGATGGTGAGCGACGTGTCGGCGAAGTCGGCGAGGCCCTTGACGCCCGCGGGGTTGCCGGCCGGCACCGCGATCTCCAGGGTGTTGCTCGCGAAGGTGACCGGCGCGGCCGCGGTGTCGCCGGCGTCGGACACCTGCGCCATGGTGGCGGGGCTCGCGGAGGCGAACACGTCGGCCGGCGCACCCTGCTCGATCTGGGTCGCGAGCTCCGAGCTGGCGGCGAAGGAGAACGTGACGGTGCTGCCAGGGTTCTCGGCCTCGAACATCTTGCCGAGCGCGGTGAACGACTCGGTCAGCGACGAGGCGGCGAGCACGATGACCTTGCCGGTGACGGCGGTCGAGCTTGCGCTCGCCGAGCTCGACGTGCCGACGGCGCTCGTCGTGCCGTCACTGCTGCCTCCGCAGCCGGCGAGCGCGAGCAGCGGAACAAGCGCGAGCAGCGCTGCCCTGGGCGACACGGACATCAGCGGCGCCTCCGGGATCTCGACGACGACATTGGTGGACTTGACCGCGGCCACGGCGACGACACCCGGTTCGAGCCCGAGGTCGTCGGCGGCCTCCCGGCTCATCAGCGACACCACCCGGAACGGCCCGGCCTGCAGCTCGACCTGGGCCATCACCCCGTCCCGGGTCACCTTGGTCACGATGCCGCGGAACCGGTTGCGGGCCGACTGCGCCACCACCACCCCGGGATCGGCCGGGTCGGCAAGCCGTTGCGCGGCCTGCGCGAGCACCCGACCCTCGACGCCCTGCCGCCCGGACGGCAGCCGGGTGGTCTCCAGCCGACCGGCCTCGGCCCAGCGCCGCACCGTGTCCTCGCTGACGCCGAGCAGCTCGGCCGCCTCCGCGATCCGCAGAACCGTCACGAGAGGGGACCTTAACCGTCATCTGCGGCAGTGGCCAGCGTGCGGGGTTCCGCAGCCGCGGGCACGCGGCTACCGCGCCGACGCACCGCGTGCGGGCCGCCGCCGCAGCACTACGATCGCGGGACAGCAACCGCACGCCGAGGGAGCCCGACCCGAGATGACCGAGACGCGTGACAACAGCACCCTCCCGCCCGAGCTGGCCACCCCGGTCGAGGCGCCCGACCGCAACCTCGCGCTCGAGCTGGTGCGGGTGACCGAAGCCGCGGCGATGGCCGGCGGCCGGTGGGTGGGCCGCGGCGACAAGAACGGCGCCGACGGAGCCGCGGTCAACGCGATGCGCGCGCTGATCGGCACCGTGAGCATGAGCGGTGTCGTCGTCATCGGCGAGGGCGAGAAGGACGAAGCCCCGATGCTGTTCAACGGCGAGCGGGTCGGCGACGGCAGCGGGCCGGAGTGCGACGTGGCGGTCGACCCGATCGACGGCACCCGGTTGACCGCCCTCGGCATGGGCAACGCGCTGTCGGTGCTGGCGGTCGCGCCGCGCGGCTCGATGTTCGACCCCTCGGCCGTCTTCTACATGGAGAAGCTGGCGACCGGGCCGGACGCCGCCGACGCCGTCGACATCCGGCTGCCGATCGCCGAGAACGTGCGCCGCGTCGCGAAGGCGAAGAAGGAGTCGCCCGCCGACGTCACCGTCGTCATCCTCGACCGGCCACGGCACGCGAAGATCGTCGAAGAGGTGCGCTCGACCGGGGCGCGGATCAAGTTCATCACCGACGGCGACGTGGCCGGCGCCATCATGGCGGCCCGCGAGGGCACCGGCCTCGACCTGCTCGTCGGCATCGGGGGCACGCCCGAGGGCATCATCGCGGCGTGTGCCATCAAGACCCTCGGCGGCGTCATCCAGGGCCGGCTGTGGCCGTCGGACGACGACGAGCGGCAGAAGGCGATCGACGCCGGGCACGACCTCGACCGGGTGCTCGTCACCGACGAGCTGGTGCGCGGCGAGGACGTGTTCTTCGTGGCCACCGGGGTCACCGACGGCGAGATGCTCAAGGGCGTCCGGTACGGCGGGGGCGGCACGGTGCGCACCCACTCCATCGTCATGCGCTCCCGCAGCGGCACGATCCGACTGGTCGACAGCGAGCACCGGCTGGACAAGCTGCGGGCCTACTCGGCGATCGACTTCGGCCACGCGCACTGACTAGACCACCGAACGAACCGGCGAAGGCCTGACAGGGTGAGCAGGTGCACCTAGGCTCCATCGCATGATCAGGTTGCTGGTGCGGTCCTGCGTCCTGCTGCTGGCCTCGGCTCTCGGCCTGCTCGCCGCGAACTACTTCCTCGACGACATGAGCATGTCGCTGAGCTCGCTGCTGCTGGACATCGTGATCTTCACGGTCATCCAGGCGGTGATGGCGCCGTTCATCGCGAAGGTGGCGGCCCGCAACGCCACCGCGCTGCTCGGGGGCGTCGGCCTCATCAGCACGTTCGTCGCCCTGCTCGTCACCACGGTCGTCTCCGACGGCCTGGTCATCGACGGGGCCTCGACCTGGCTGCTCGCCTCGCTCATCGTGTGGCTCGTGACGATGTTCGCGACCCTGCTGCTGCCGTTCCTGCTTGTCTGGCTCGGGGTCAGCAGCGCCCGGGAGCGCCGCGCCGCCTGACGGCGCCCGCTCAACCGCCCTGGCCGGCGACGACCTCGCGGACGGCATCGGCGACTGCCTGCGGCTGGTCGTTCTGGATGAAGTGCCCCGCCTGGTCGACCCGCTGAACCCGGCCGGTCGAGGACAGGTCCGCCCAGCGCTGCTGCCCGCCGATCCAGGCGGAGTCCAGGGCCGCGGCGTTCTTCGGCTTCAGGTCGGCGCCGAAGTCGCTGATGCTGTGGGTGAGCGCGACAACCGGCGTCGCGCCGAGCGGAGCGAACGTCATCCGGCCCTCGACGAGGTCGGCCACGTCGAGATGCTCGGCGTTGCGGCGGGGCGAGAGCAGCGCCCGGATGCCGTCGCGCACGCTGCCGGCGTCGCCGGAGGACCCGTCCGGCAGCCGGTCGAGGAACTCCCGCAGGTAGCCCGGCGGGGTGGCGTCGACCAGCACGACACCGGCCACGTCCTGGCGGTGCTGCTCGGCCCAGGTCACCGCGATGGCCCCGCCCAGGCTGTGCGCGACGACGGTCACCGGCCGCTTCAGCCCCACCGCGTCCAGCACGCCGTCCAGCTGACCGGCGAGGTCGGCGATGCGCTGCCGCCTCGGCGGCCGTGAGCTGTCGCCCACGCCGAGCCGGTCGTAGGCGCAGACCCGCGCGTAGCCGGCGACCAACGGCTGCAGCCGGTCCCAGGACTGCCCGAGCGGTGTGTCGAAGCCGGACACCAGAACGACCGGGGGGTCGCCCGGGTCACCCGCGCAACGGGTGGCGACCCGGTGCCCGTCCACGGTCACCTGCTTGACCGTCGCCAGCGGCGCCCGGGTGCCGGGTGCCGAGTCGCTCGTCCCGCCACCGCTCGACCCGCCGCCCAGCCCGCAGGCCGTGAGCAGCAGCAGGCCGGCGCCCGACCCGGCCAGCAGACGGCTCCCCGCTCCCCCGAACACCCGTGCTCCCCCGTGGCCTCGTCAGCCGGCTCGCGGCTCGGGACCGTCGGCCACCGGTTCGTCGGCCGCGAGCGCCGCCTCGTCGTGCCTGCGGTGCAGCTCGTGCTGGTGCAGGGCGTCGCCGCAGTGCACGGGGTCCTCGAGCGCCTCGGCGTCGTCGTCGAGGTGCGCCGCACGCTCGGGCGTCGCGGCGTCGTCCGGGAGGACCGTCATGACCGAACGGTACGACACCGAACTCGCTGCCGGGAACGATTCGAAGGTCCCGGCATACCCTGTCCTCACCTGCCGACGTACGCCGCTGACCGCGAGGACCATCGCCGATGCCCGAGTTCCGCCTACTCCGACCTGCTCCCGCTCGGGCGCCGACGAGACGCCGTACCGGCTGGTCACCACGCGAGGGGGTCGCGACCTTCGAGGCCGGCGGCCGCGACCTTCCTGCAGGTCGAGCCGGAGCGCTGACCCGCGCTCACCGCCGAGGCGATGCACGACATCGCGCACTACCTGCGGCCCGCGCACCTGCGCCCAGCTGCGGCGCATCATCGACGACCCCGAGGCGCAGCGGCAACGACCGGTTCGTCGCGCTCGACCTGCTCAAGAACGCCAACATCTCCGCCGGCGGCGTGCTGCCGATGTGCCAGGACACCGGCACCGCGATCGTGATGGGCAAGAAGTCCGAGCGGCGTGCTCACCGGCGGCGACGACGGCGAGGCGATCAGCCGCGGCGTCTACGACGCCTACACGCAAGCTGAACCTGCGCTACTCCCAGCTCGCGCCGCTGACCATGTGGGACGAGAAGAACACCGGCACCAACCTGCCGGCCCAGATCGAGATCTACTCCACGCCCGGACGGCCACGGACCCGGCGTACAAGTTCCTGTTCATGGCCAAGGGCGGCGGCTCGGCGAACAAGTCGTTCCTCTACCAGGAGACCAAGGCGGTCCTGAACCCGACGCGGATGCTGACGTTCCTCGACGAGAAGATCCGCTCGCTCGGCACCGCCGCCTGCCCGCCGTACCACCTGGCGGTCGTCATCGGCGGCACCAGCGCGGAGTTCGCGCTGAAGACCGCGAAGTACGCCTCGGCGCAAGTACCTCGACGACGCTGCCGACCGCGGGCTCGGCCGACGGCGCACGGCTTCCGCGACCTCGAGCTCGAGGCGGAGGTCCTCGAGCTGACCCGCGGCTTCGGCATCGGCGCGCAGTTCGGCGGCAAGTACTTCTGCCACGACGTGCGGGTGGTCCGGCTGCCGCGGCACGGCGCGTCCTGCCCGGTCGCGATCGCGGTGTCCTGCTCGGCCGACCGGCAGGCGCTCGGCAAGATCACCGCCGAGGGCGTCTTCCTCGAGCAGCTCGAGACCGACCCGGCGCGGTTCCTGCCCGAGACCGACCGACGAGCACCTCGACGACGACGGCCGACGTGGTGCACGATCGACCTCAACCGGCCGATGGCCGAGATCCGCGCCGAGCTGTCGCAAGTACCCGGTCAAGACCCGGCTCTCGCTGACCGGCCCGCTGGTCGTGGCGCGCGACATCGCGCACGCGAAGATCAAGGAGCGGCTCGACGCCGGCGAGCCGATGCCGGAGTACCTGCGCGACCACGCCGTCTACTACGCCGGCCCGGCCAAGACGCCCGAGGGCTACGCGTCCGGGCTCGTTCGGCCCGACCACCGCCGGCCGGATGGACTCCTACGTCGAGCAGTTCCAGGCGGCGGGCGGCTCGTTCGTCATGCTGGCCAAGGGCAACCGGTCGGCCCAGGTGACCGAGGCCTGCCAGACGCACGGCGGCTTCTACCTCGGCTCGATCGGCGGCCCCGCGGCCCGGCTGGCGCAGGACTGCATCAAGCAGCGTCGAGGTGCTGGAGTACGCCGAGCTCGGCATGGAGGCGGTCTGGAAGATCGAGGTCGAGGACTTCCCGGCGTTCATCGTCGTCGACGACAAGGGCAACGACTTCTTCGCCGAGACCTCCCGGCCGGTGGCGCTCACCATCGGCCGCGGCCCGGCAGGCTGACGAAGCGATCCGGTGTCGGGCGCCGGGGACCAGCTGCGTGGCGGGCCGGACCGCGAGCCGCGGCGGGTGCCCCGTTGGGTGCAGGCCCTCGCCGCGGTTGCGGTCGCCTCGGTCGTCGCAGTGCTCGCGGTCCACGGCTACGGCCGGCCGGCCGGCGAGCCCGCAGCCCAGTCGACACCGCGATCCGCTGACCACGACCGGCCGGAGGGCACCTTCACGCCGGCGGCGGGCCAGGTGGCAGAGAACGCAGCGGGGCCGCTCGCGGTCGGCGCGGTCTGCACCCACACCGACGGCACCCGGCACCTCCAGGTGCAGTTCCAGGTGATCAACGCCGGGCTGGGCCGGGTGACCGTGCTGGCGGTCCGGCCGTTCCTGCCGATCGGCGGCCTGCGCCCCCGGGCCGTGGTGCTGCCGCGCAGCCCGTCCTGCGGCACGCCCGCCGCCCGCACGGGGGCCAGCGCCGTGCTCGAGCCCGGTGAGCGGGTCGGGGTGCAGCTGAGCTTCCTGCTCCCCCCGGCGTGCCCGGTGCCGTACCCCGTGCAGGCCGACGTCGACCTGCTGGTCGTCGGGGAGAGCCCCGGCACCCAGCGGCTGGCTCTGCTGTCCGACCTCGGCGGCTTCCACTTCGCGTCCTGCGACCCGGCGGGTCAGACGACGCAGACAGCTGGGACGGCTCGGTCGGCTCAGTCGGCGAGGTAGTGCTCGGCGATCTCGGCGGCCTCGTAGCGGGTCGAGACGTCCAGCTTCCGCAGGATGTTGGAGACGTGCACGCTGGCCGTCTTGGTGCTGATGACCAGCGCCTTGGCGATCTCGCCGTTGGTGCGGCCGGCAGCGAGGTGCCCGAGGATCTCCCGCTCGCGGGTGGTGAGGGTGCCCGTCACGCCGTCACCGGCGGGCATCCGCTGCGGCGGCCGGAGGTCGATGCGGGTACGCCGTGCGGTCGCCTCGATCTCGGCCAGCAGCGGGGCGGCTCCCAGCCGGCGGGCCACCTCGTGAGCCAGTCGCAGGCTCTCGGCGGCCGCTCCGAGGCTGCGCTCGGCCACCTGGGCCTGGGCGAGCCGCCACCCGGCGTACGCCCGGAGATAGGGCCGTTCGGCGGTGGCCAGCGCGGCGACGGCGGCCTGCCAGGGCGGGACGCCCGGCTCGTCGGTCAGCCGCGAGCGCTCGGCGGCGCACAGCACGCGGACCTGGGCGGGCCGCCAGCCCGGCAGCGCCTGGTCGCCGCAGGCCCGCTCCACGAGGGTGTCGACCATCGCCACGGTCTCGTCCCAGCCGGGGCCCCCTGGCGGCCCGGACCGGGTCCGTCGGCGGGCGACGCCGACGTCGGCCAGGGCGCGGGACCCGATCCAGGCGAGCATCGCCGACAGCGCCATCAGGCGCGGCGTCGCGTGCTCGCAGTGCTCCGCGACGGCGGCAAGCGCGGCATCGGGGTCGCCCCGCCAGAGGTTGGCGGCGGCCACCGTCTCGCACCGCATCGGCTCGAGCACCGCCGGCAGCCGGGTGATGCCGGCGAGCGCCTCGTCCATCCGGCCCCACTCGCCGCGCAACGACGACAGTCGGGCCCGCACGACGAGGGCGTAGTCGCGGTTCAGCCCCGGGACCTGGCGGGTGAGCGCCAGCGCCGGGGAGAGCAGGGCGTCGGCCTCGTCCCACCAGCCGTAGGCCAGCGCGAGCTCGGCCCCCTGCGAGCCGAGCCAGGGCCCGTACCGGGTGGCCAGTCCGCGCTGGGTGACGGCCGCGACGCCGTCCGCCGCGGCGGTCACGCCGGCCCGACCGAGCCCGGCGCACTGCAGGCAGTCGACCAGGTTGCTGTAGGTCTGGCCGACGAGCTCGGCGTCGCTGTCCTCGAGGGCGAGCGCGACGGCCTCCCGGGCGTCGTCGACCGCCCAGGCCGCCGCCGGGTGCACGGTGGTGCGGATCACCAGCGCCCGGGCGAGCGCCGCCGAGTCGCCGGTGGCCCGGGCCACCGCGACTGCCTCGTCGGCCAGCGGCTCCCAGTCGGCACCGCCGCCGGCCCAGTCGAGGACGTGGACCAGGCTGGACACCACGACCCCGCGTTCCGGGGTCGGCGGGACGGCCGGCACCAGGTCCACCGCCCGGCGAGCCGCGACCAGGGCAGCATCGGCCCGACCGCCGTCGAGCAGGAACCGTGCGTACAGCGCCTCGACGACGCCGAGGCGGACGGGGTCGCAGTCCGGGTCGGCCCGCAGCCACGAGCGCACCCCTTCGACGATCTCGACGGCATCGACGTCGTGCTCGCACTGGGCGGCGATCACCGCGGCGCGGGAGAAGACGTCGACAGCATCCGAGCCCACGAGTGCCTCGGGGTCCGGCACCGTCGGCCACAGCCGGCGGACCCGGACGTACTGGCGGTGCGCCTCGTCCCAGGCGTAGACCTCCTCGGCGGCCTGCGCTGCCCGCAGCGACCAGACCAGCGCGCGGGGCGGGTCGCCGGCGCGCTCCGCGTGCTCGGCGACGACACCCGGGCGGGCGTCCGGCGCGTGCTCCAGGACATCGACGAGCTGACCGTGCAGGGCGCGACGCTCACCGGGAAGCAGGTCGGCGTAGAGCGCCTCGGCGAGCAGCGAGTGCCGCAACGACAGGCTGCCGTCGGCCTCCACCGTGAGCAGCTGGGCCCGCACCGCCTCGTCGATCGCCTCGTCGAGCGACACGTCGTCCGACCGGCGTACGGCGACACTCTCGATCAGCTGCGACGGCACCCCCTCACCCGCCGCAGCGACGAGGCGGAGCAGCTCGGCGGTGCCTGGTGAGCAGGCCCGGGTCCGGCGGACGAGGACCTCGCGCAGGCTGGCCGGGAGGGAGTCCTCGTCACCGGTCAGCGCGGCGCGCATCAGGGCCTCGGACGCGTAGGGGTTGCCGCCGGAGCGCGCGTGGATGCGGGCGGTCATCGACTCGCCGAGCAGCGAGCGCGGGTCGCCGCCCAGCAGGTCGGTGAGCTGGGCCCGGGTCTCGGCCAGGGTCATCGGCGCCAGCTGGACCTCGACGGTGTGCGGCGCCCGGCGTACGTCCTGCAGCCACTCCCCCAGCACCTCGTCGACCTCACCCGGCCGGTACGCCACCACGAGGGCCAGCCGCTGCCGGTCGAGTGCGGCCGACAGGTAGGCCAGCACCTCGAGGGTCGCGATGTCGGCGCAGTGCAGGTCGTCGAGGACCAGCACGGTCGGTCGCAGCTCGGCGGCCCGGTCGAGCAGGCCGGACACGGCCGCGATCAGCCGGCCCTGGTCCGACGGCACCTCCTGGCGGACCTCCAGCTCGGGCAGCAGCAGCCCGAGGTCGCCGGGGTCGTTGCCCAGCACCTTCGGGACGTCGGCGCGGGGCAGCCGGGCGAGCAGCGAGCGCAGGGCCGCCACAAGAGGCGCATAAGGGATGCGGCCGCCGAGGAATCCGACACCCACACCCCGGCAGACCAGGGTCCGCGCCGGGAGCGCGGCGACGACCTCGTCGAGCAGCCGGGTCTTGCCGGCACCGGCCTCGCCCGAGAGCAGGGCGACCCCTGGCTGCTGCTCGGCCGCGGCTTCCACACGCCCAGGACGCGCGACAGCTCGTCGTCGCGTCCGACGAAAGCCTGGCGGCGGGGCATGGGCACACGGTGACGTGCTCGCGTCGGGCGCGTCAAACACCCGTCTGAGGTAGCTCAGGGCAGATCTGAGGTGGTGCGCCTCATGCGCGCTGCGTGACGGGTCGGTGACAGTAGGAGTCGTCCCCGGGCGTGGTCGGCTCGGCGGCACGGGAGATCCGAGGGGCGAGAGCGCCGATGGGACTGCCGGGCACGGGGGACCCGCACGGGGACGATGACGGTGGGGGGACAGGGGGAGGAACACGGGGGCCGCGCAGGGGTACGGGCCGCTAGCCAGGGGAAGGCGGCGGCGCGTTGCGTGGTCGAGCGGGCCGCGGCGGAGACATTCCGCCGCGGCCCGCTTGTGTGTCGCCCAGCAGGCCGTCTGATCGTCAGCCGTGCTTCAGGACCACTGTCGCCATCAGCCAGGTCGTACGCGCCCCGGTGCGAGCGCTGGCGTTCGGAGTCGCGCCGAGTCCGGCCACCTGATCCTCGGCGAGGAACTCCATGTCGGGCGTCGGCGAGACGTTCGCTCGGGCGGTGAATCCGGTGCCCGCCGCCAACGTGTCGCCGAACCCAGAGTCCAGGTAGAAGCCGAGGGCAAGCTCGTTGCCCGAAGTCGTCGGAGCCGTCGCCCCGGAGGAGACTGTCGCCGCTGAGGTGGCCGTCTTCCCGGTGGCCGTCTTGACCTGGTCCATCACGCTCGTGTCGGTCACGGTCGAGAGCCCCGAGTACTCGAGCACCTGGATACCGAGGTCCGCACTGCCGCTCGGTGTGGCCGTGATGGTGGGACGGGTGCCGCCGCCCTTCGTGATCGGTGCGGTCCAGACACTCATCTGCGTCTTGTCCGACGCCTTGAACTGGAGCAGTCGGACGTAGGTGTTCCCGGCAGTGTCGGTGACCGAGCTCGCGGTGGGTCCGCCGTTGTTCCACACACCAACCAGAACCACCAGGCGGTTGCCAGTGGTCACGGCAGCCGGGGGTGTGACGGAGATGCTGTTGGACACCCCTTGGTGCGCACCGACCTGCTGGACGAAGGCCGGGACCACTGCGACCGCCGGGGTCACCACCGACGACGGCGCCGACTCCGGGCCGGGACCCACCGCGTTGGTCGCGGTCACCGTGAACGTGTAGGCGGTCCCGTTGGTCAACCCCGACACCGTCGTCGAGGTCGCCGGCGGCGACCCGGTCACCACCTTGACCGGCTGCGCCACCGACCCGACATACGGCGTCACCGTGTAGCTGGTGATCACACTGCCGCCGTTGGACGGCGCCGTCCACGACACGCTCGCCTGCCCGTCCCCCGCCGTCGCCGACACCCCCGTCGGCGCCCCCGGCACCGTCGGGCCGGTCGGGGTCACCGCGCTCGAGGGCGCCGACTCCGGGCCGGGACCCACCGCGTTGGTCGCGGTCACCGTGAACGTGTAGGCGGTCCCGTTGGTCAACCCCGACACCGTCGTCGAGGTCGCCGGCGGCGACCCGGTCACCACCTTGACCGGGCTGCGCCACCGACCCGACATACGGCGTCACCGTGTAGCTGGTGATCACACTGCCGCCGTTGGACGGCGCCGTCCACGACACGCTCGCCTGCCCGTCCCCCGCCGTCGCCGACACCCCCGTCGGCGCCCCCGGCACCGTCGGGCCGGTCGGGGTCACCGCGCTCGAGGGCGCCGACTCCGGGCCGGGACCCACCGCGTTGGTCGCGGTCACCGTGAACGTGTAGGCGGTCCCGTTGGTCAACCCCGACACCGTCGTCGAGGTCGCCGGCGGCGACCCGGTCACCACCTTGACCGGCTGCGCCACCGACCCGACATACGGCGTCACCGTGTAGCTGGTGATCACGCTGCCGCCGTTGGACGGCGCCGTCCACGACACGCTCGCCTGCCCGTCCCCCGCCGTCGCCGACACCCCCGTCGGCGCCCCCGGCACGGTGGCTCCCGAACCGGTCACAGCGACGTCGTCGAGGTACATCGAGGTGTCGTCCGCGGGGTTGGCCCCGTCCGAGTGCACGTTGAACCAGAGCACGACCGTCTGGCCCGCGTAGGCACCGGTGGGGAAGCTCACCTGGGTCCAGGTCTGGGCGTTGGAGTTCGTCTTGAACACCGACGCCAGGACACTGCCCGAGGTGCTGCGGATCTGCGCCTCCTGCCAGTCGTAGACGCAGCCGGATCCGGAGCAGGCTGCATCAGTCGTGGCCGGCCAGTACCAGAAGCTCAGGGTCGACGTGCCGGACGGCAGCGTCACCGTCTGGCTCAACGAGCTGTCGCCGAGCGGCTCGCTCCCGGACAGGACACCGAGCACGGCGGAGGCGCTGCCGGTGTGCGGCTTGGCGGTGCTCACGAATGGCGGCGCTATGCCGGTTGCGGCCCACGGCGACAACCCGCTCTCGAAGCCGCCGTTGCTGACGATCAGCAGTCGAGGCAAGCGGCGTCACCGGATTCGATGCCGCCGAGACGGGTCCGCTGCCGGCCGGGTTGGATGCGGTCACCGTGAACGCGTACGTGGTGCCGTTGGTCAGCCCGGTGACCGTGGTACCCGTCGGTGCCGGGTCCCCCGTGATCACCGTCGGGGTCTGGGCGACGCCGGCGACGTACGGCGTGACCGTGTACTTGGTGACCTGACCGGTGGCCGGCGCAGTCCAGCTGACCGCCGCCGACGCGTACCCCGCGGTCGCGGTGACGTTGGTCGGCTGGCCTGGCGGTGGCGAGGCTGCGAACAGCACATCCACCCAGTAGTTCTCGCCGTGGAACGTGTTCGTCGGGAAGGTGCTGCTGGCGGCGTACCCGTACAGGCCGTTCCCGCTGGACGGGGAGTTGCGCAGTGCGTGCAGCGGCCCGGCGTCCACGGTTCCTCCGCCACCGGGAGGCGGCGAGGGCGGCGGGTAGAAGTAGCCGGACGTCTGTGAGTAGTGCCCCTTGGGTGCGAAGTAGGACGCGACGTACGTCGTGTTCGGCTGGATCGAGACCGGCGCGGAGAAGGTGGCTTGTTGCCAGCCGGACGTGGTCTCCGCCGCTGAAGGTGACAGTGGCCAGCCGTTGGCCGCAGGCGGTCCACAGGTTTCCCACGTGAGTCCCCGTGTTGGTGCCGGCCTTGTAGAAGCGGATGCCGCTGACCGTGCCGTAGACATCGCTCTTGAACCTCATCCCGACCTCCACCGCGCCGGTGTCGCCCGAGTCGACGGTGGTCGGCGTGACGTTCGAGTCCCCAGAGCGAGCAGGGGCACGGCGCGGTGAGCGAGACGACCGCCGGATCGCGCGTCTCGAGGTTGCCGCTGTCGTCGACGGCTCGAGACTTCACGGTGAAGCGTCGGGCCGTGCACGATGGCGGTGTAGGTCCAGCTGGTCGTGCCCGTCGCGCGCGTGCCAGGTGGCTGCCGCCGTCGATCGGACACCTCGACGCCGGCCACCAGGCCGCCGCCGGTGTCCGCTGGCGGTGCCCGTGCACGGTGATCCGGCGCACCGTCGGCGACGGTCGGCGCCGGTCGCGGGCGTGGTGATGGTGGACGGTCGGGGCCGCCGTGTCGGTGGACGCGCTGGCCGCGACCAGACCGGAGCATCAGCGTCGCGGGCTGGGCGCCCATGTCGGCGAGGAGGTTGACGGTGCGCCTGCTGCATGCGCGGGTCCGGCGCGGTCGCCGTTGCCGTCGTGGTAGTCGGGTCCAGTGCCCCAGGCCCACTGGATGGTGCCGGCGCGCGAACACCAGGGCGCCGCTGCCTGCGCGGTACAGGTCAGGTGGTGGGTGGTCGTCCCCGGCCGTCACGGTCGACGCCGTAGTCGACGGAGGTACTCCGGCGTCGGCGCCGGTCGTGGTCGACAGGTGGATCAGGCCGGCCGGCCGGAAGCCGTTGTCGAGGTCCTCGTCGGACTCGTAGCCGACCGTGTGCGGCGGCCAGCGTCGCGGTCTGGCCGGCCGAGCCAGCGTGGCCACGGCTGGTGTTGCGCCAGAACCGGAGCTTGCCCTCGGCCGCGGGGACCTGGATCGCCAGGTCGTCGCTGTTCGACCATGTAGGCCGTGCCGGTCAGCGCGTTCTCCGGCCGGCCGCCGTTCGCCGGTGGGCTGAACCGCGGGTCGCGCCAGGTGCCGGTCCACTCCGGGGACGGGTCGATCTTGGCGTTGGCCCAGGTCTCCTTGTAGCAGACGAGCGTCCGGTACGGCGGTGGCGCTGCCGTCGATGCTCGGTCTCGTAGCGCGTCTTCCAGTAGACCTCGTTGCCGCTGAAGAACGCGAGGTTGACGCCCGGCGTCGCGGGCGGCCTCGACGTTGGCCCGCTGGGCGCCCGACCAGTACTCGTCGTGGCCGACGGACAGGAAGATCTTGTGGTTCTTGAGCAGGGCGCCGTGGCGGTCGGTGTCGATGCCGCTGATGTAGCTGACGTCGTACCCGTTGCTCTCCAGGAACCGGATCATCGGGTACTCGTTGGAGAACAGGAAGTCGCGGCCGCTGCGTCGCGTCCCGGGTGGCGAACGGCCGGTTGTAGCTGATCTTGTAGGCGCCGCCCCACGGGCGAACCGGAGTAGAAGTCCGAGCCGCCGTAGATGTTGTAGGCCTGCCAGGTGGGGTCGGACGTCTGGTACGACGACGTCCGAGTGGCTGGAGTCGTCGCGCACGATGAACGGGATCTGGCTGCTCGCCGCCGGTGTCGGTGCGCGTCAGGACGAGCGATGTACACGCCCGAGACGGCCGTCGGTCGGCACGGTCCAGGACGCGGAGACCGCCCAGTTGCCGCAGTCGTACAGGCCGGTCGTCGGCGTCACTGAGGCACGTCGGCTGGTCTGCGGCAGGGTCGGTGTCGAGGGTGGCGATCTGGCGTGCGCCGTTGCCCTGGTAGTAGCCGAGTCGGTAGATGGTCGATGGTGTACGCCGCAGACGGTCTTGATCTTGAAGTGCGATCGTGCCGCCGACGTTCACGCTGATGTCGGTGGCGAAACCTTGGATCGTCGCGTCGTCATTTCCGCCGACGTCCCACTTGGACGGCGGCGAGCCGGGCTTCGAGTTCTCGCAGACCACCGGGTTCGTCGGCGCGGCGCACGGGTCCGTCGCGCTTGCCGACGCCGTGCGTTCAGGCATCCCTGCCAGAAGCGACGTCGCGAGAAGCATGACGACGACCGAAGTCAGACGTCGACGACCGAATCCCCACCCAAGGTCCCCACCCATGTCGCGAATGTAGGCGCCGCAACGGGTCCCGTCACCCTAAGTTTCGAAGGGCCGAGATAATCCGGGCCATACCAGTCGATGGGGGCATGCGCACGAGTGCGCACAGCAACAGAACGGTCACCTGAGGTGAACGCGGGCCCAATCCTCGATGCCAAGCCGGTCGAGTCTCCGGTGGCGCCGTGGGATAGGACTAGGGGCATGAGCAGCGACTTCCGGACCGAGCACGACTCGATGGGTGACGTGCAGGTGCCCGCGGACGCCTTGTGGCGGGCCCAGACGCAGCGAGCGGTGCGAGAACTTCCCGATCTCCGGCATCCCGATCGACCGGGAGCTGATCGGCGCCCTGGCCTCGATCAAGGGGGTGGCGGCGACGGTCAACGGTCAGCTCGGGGTGCTCGACGCCTCGCTCGCCGAGGCGATCCACGACGCCGCCGCCGAGGTGGCCCGCGGCGACCACGACGCGCACTTCCCGATCGACGTGTTCCAGACCGGGTCCGGCACGTCGAGCAACATGAACGCCAACGAGGTCATCGCGACCCTCGCCAGCCGGCGGCTCGACCAGGACGTGCACCCCAACGACCACGTCAACGCGTCGCAGTCCTCGAACGACGTGTTCCCCTCGGCGATCCACATGGCGGCGACGCGCAGCGTCGTGGTCCATCTCCTGCCGGCCCTGCGGCACCTCGAGGCGTCGCTGCAGCGCAAGGCGGTCGAGCTCGCCGACGTCGTGAAGAGCGGCCGGACGCACCTGATGGACGCGACTCCCGTCACGCTCGGCCAGGAGTTCGGCGGCTACGCCGCGCAGGTCTCCCGCGGGATCGACCGGGTGGAGTCGACGCTGCCCCGGGTCGGCGAGCTGCCGCTGGGCGGCACGGCGGTGGGCACCGGGATCAACATGCCCGCGGGCTTCGCCGCCGCGGTGATCGGCCGGCTGGCGTCCGACATGGGGCTGCCGCTCACCGAGGCGCGCGACCACTTCGAGGCGCAGGGCGCCCGCGACGCGCTGGTCGAGCTCTCCGGGCAGCTGCGCACGGTCGCGGTGTCGCTGACGAAGATCTGCAACGACATCCGGTGGATGGGCTCCGGCCCGCGCACCGGGCTGGCCGAGATCCACCTGCCCGACCTGCAGCCGGGGTCGTCGATCATGCCCGGCAAGGTGAACCCGGTCGTCCCCGAGGCGACGCTGATGGTGTGCGCGCAGGTCATCGGCAACGACGCGGCGGTGGCGTTCGCCGGGGCGGCCGGCTCGTTCGAGCTCAACGTGATGATGCCGGTGCTGGCGCGCAACGTGCTCGAGTCGGTGCGCCTGCTGTCCCACGCCTCAGTCCTGCTCGCAGACCGGTGCATCGACGGCATCACCGCCGACGTCGAGCGGTGCCGCGAGCTGGCCGAGTCGTCGCCGTCGGTCGTGACGCCGCTGAACCGGTACCTCGGCTACGAGGCGGCCGCGAAGGTCGCCAAGCAGTCGCTCGCGGAGCGGAAGACGATCCGTGCCGTCGTGCTCGAGCAGGGGTACGTCGACCGCGGGGTGCTCACCGAGGCTCAGCTCGACGAGGCCCTCGACGTGCTGCGGATGACGCGCCCCTGACCGAGCGGCGTCAGCCGCGGGCTCAGTACCAGCCCTGCGACTGGAACGCCGACCAGGCGCCGCACGGGGTGCCGTAGCTGTCCCGGATGTAGGCCAGTCCCCACTGGATCTGGGTGACCGGGTTGCTCTCCCAGTCCGCGCCGTAGGCGCTCATCTTCCCGCCGGGCAGCGCCTGCGGGATGCCGTAGGCGCCGGAGGTCGCGTTGCTCGCGTGCACGTCCCAGGACGACTCGCGCTCCCACAGCGCGGACAGGCAGGAGAACTCGCCGCGGCCCCAGCCGTAGCGCTCGGACATCATCGCCTGCGCGATCCCGCGGGGGTTGCTGTCGTAGTCGACGGTGCGCGACGCCGACCTCGCGGCCCGCGCCTTCCGCAGCCGTGCCTCCCGCGCCAACCGGGCGGCCTGCGTGCGCTGCCGCTCTTTGCGCTGCTGCAGTGCGTGCCCCGCCGGCTTGCCGGAGCGGGTCACGGAGGCGCCGCTCGGCAGCGGGTCGACGCGGGTCACGGCGGCCTCGGTGCCTTCGGCGGACGCCCGATCCTCCGGCGGCCGGCCAGGCGACGACTCCGACGGTCACTGTTGCCGCGACGACGCCCACGGTCGCGGCCACGGCGGTCCCCCGGATCTTCGACAGGTGTTGGATCCGGCTCTTCAACGAGATTCCTTCCGGCGCATGCCCGCCACCTCATGCGCGGCGGGCCTGACGTCACCCCGGTCACCGGCCGCAGGTGGTGCGGGGCCGGGAGCGGCGCGCCGGTCGGTGTTCCGATCGTGCCGGCCTCGTCGTCACTCCAAGTGACGGGGCCGTGACCTCGGCGCGCGGGGTCTTGCCCTTCGAGAGTGGAGGAAGTCGAGCCGGATAGCCAATTCTCGGCACGTGTGCTCGATCACATGACTCCCTGCAACCGAGAGAGCACGAGGTCCCGGTCACAGCAACGTGACCGGGACCTCGGCGAAGCGCGAGCAGCTGGGCTAGGCGGGCAGGTCCTCCAGCAGCTCGGTCACCAGCGCCGCGATCGGTGACCGCTCCGAACGGGTCAGCGTCACGTGCGCGAACAGCGGGTGGCCCTTCAGCGCCTCGATCACCGCGGCAACACCGTCGTGCCGGCCGACGCGCAGGTTGTCGCGCTGTGCGACGTCGTGGGTCAGCACGACCCGCGAGCCCTGACCGACCCGGGACAGCACCGTCAGCAGCACGTTGCGCTCCAACGACTGCGCCTCGTCGACGATGACGAACGCGTCGTGCAGCGACCGGCCGCGGATGTGGGTGAGCGGCAGCACCTCGAGCATCCCGCGGTCCATGATCTCGTCGACCACGTCACCGGTGACGAGTGCGCCGAGGGTGTCGAAGACGGCCTGCCCCCAGGGGTTCATCTTCTCGGACTCGCTGCCGGGCAGGTACCCCAGGTCCTGCCCGCCGACGGCGTACAGCGGTCGGAAGACGACCACCTTGCGGTGGTGCCGGCGCTCCATCACGGCCTCGAGCCCGGCGCACAGCGCCAGCGCCGACTTGCCGGTGCCGGCACGGCCGCCGAGCGAGACGATGCCGACGTCGGGGTCGAGCAGGATGTCGAGCGCGATCCGCTGCTCCGCGCTGCGGCCGTGCAGGCCGAACGCGTCGCGGTCACCGCGCACCAGTCGCACCTGCTTCTCCGGCGTCACCCGGCCGAGTGCGCTCCCGCGGTCGGACACGAGCACCAGCCCGGTGTGGCACGGCAGGTCGCGCGCCTCGTCCAGGTCGATCCGCTCGACGTCGTACATCTGGTCGACGACCTCACCCGGGACGGTGACCTCCGCCATGCCGGTGAACCCGGTCTCGACCGCGCCCTTCCCGCGGTACTCCTCGACGCTGAGGCCGACGGCGCTTGCCTTGACCCGCATCGGCAGGTCCTTGCTGATCAGGGTGACCGCGGCCCCCTCCGCCGCCAGGTTGCGCGCGACCGCGAGGATCGTCGTGTCGTTGTCGGCGGTGCGGCCGTTCGGGCGGAAGCCGGCCGGCAGCGTCGAGGGGTCGGTGTGGTTGAGCTCGACGCGCACGGTGCCACCGAGCTCGCCGACCTCGACCGGCTCGTCCAGCCGGCCGTGCGTCACGCTGATGTCGTCGAGCAGCCGCAGCGCCTGGCGGGCGAAGTAGCCCAGCTCCGGGTGGTCGCGTTTGCCCTCGAGCTCGGTGATGACCACGACGGGCACCACGACCTCGTGCTCGTCGAAGCGCAGCAGCGCGAGCGGGTCGGCGAGCAGCACGCTCGTGTCGAGGACGAAGGTGCGACGGTCGGCAGCAGCCACGTGGAGGTTCCCCTAACGCGGGTGGGATCGCGAGGCCGGGACCGGGCCCGAGAGCCGGTCGCCGGCCCTCTCTCCTGCACGTGGACCGTGCGGTCCAAGCACACGCATCAGCACGGAGTGGGCCTCCCGGGCGGACGACGCGGATGCCGGCCGCTGGTCTCGGACGGTACGCCGGGAGCCGCCCACCACCCGTCCGACACGCGGGCGGTTCACCCATCTGACACGAGGGCCGCGGTCTGCCGCGGGTGCCCGCCTCGGCTTTCGGCGGATCGGATACCTGGGCGGGCCGCGTTTGGGTCCGCTCAGGTATCCGTTCCCGCCGGATCGGGAGGGTCGACCCGGACGCCTGTCCCCAGGGCGGCCGACCTCGGCGGTCATCCACAGCTTGGGCGCACGGTCGTCGCCGCGGTGCTGATCGCGCAAAGGTATGCGCATGAGCACAGCCCTTGACATCGCGACGCTGTCGCAGGTCGCCCAGGTCGACGCGTTGGCTGCCGGTCAGGCGGGTGTCGTGGCGCGCCGCCAGCTGATCGCCCTGGGGGTCAGCCGTCGCGTCGTCCGCCGGCACCTGCGCGCAAGACGCTGGCAACGGGTGCACCGCGCGACGTACGTCGTGTTCACCGGCCCGTTGCCTCCGATGACGCGGATCTGGGCAGCGCTGCTGTACGCCGGGGAGCACGCCGTCGCCAGCCACGACGCTGCCGCATGGCTTGAGAAGCTTCGGCCCGACCTGCCCCCCGTTGTCGACATCTGCGTGCCGCACGGCCACCGGTACCGCGGGTCGCGGCCCGGCGTACGGGTGCGGCAGTCGCGGCACGCATCGACCCGGCGTCATCCGGCACGCACTCCACCGAGGACGAGGATCGAGGACACGGTTCTCGACCTCACCGAGCAGTGCGCCGACACGGACCGCGTCATCGACCTCCTGCTGACGGCGTGTCAGCGTCGCCTCACCACGGCCGACCGGCTTCGCAGGACTGCGGCTCGTCGACGACGGCTCAGGTGGCGCGCACTGGTACGCGACGTCGTGGCCGACGTGGTGGACGGCGTCCAGTCAGCGCTCGAGCGCAGGTACCGCCACGATGTCGAGCGGCCGCACGGACTGCCTCGAGGGTTCCGCAACACGTCGGAGGGCGACCGAGGGCGCCGGCGGTATCGCGACGTCCGTTACCGACGCTGGCACGTGGTCGTCGAGCTCGACGGCCGAGCCGCGCACCCCGACGAGTGGAAGGAGCGTGACGACCTGCGCGACAACCAGCTCGTCGTCGACGAGAGCACTCAGACCGTGCGCTACGGCTGGCAGGCGGTGGTCGGGCGCCCCTGCGAGGTCGCGGCCCAGGTCGCATCGCTGCTCGCAGACCGCGGCTGGACCGGCCGGGTCTCTCCGTGCGGCCCGGGCTGCGCGGCGGTTTCCGGCGCATCGGATACCTGAGCGGTCCCCGAACTCGGCACTTCAGCTATCCGATCCGGCGATACCCGCGCGGGACCGCGCGTCCAGGTATCCGATCCGCCGAAACCCGCGCGGGACCGCGCGTCCAGGTATCCGATCGGCCGAAACCCGCCGCGAGCCTCAGTTTCGGCAGCTTCCGGCGCACTGGATACCTGAGCGGTCCCCGAACTCGGCACTTCAGGTATCCGATCCGCCGATACCCGCGGGAGCCACGCCGTCCAGGTATCCGATCCGCCGAAACCCGCGCGGGAGGCCAGGTATCCGATCGGCCGAAAGTCGCGCCGAAAGCCGCCGCCCGGCTCAGCCGCCGAAGCGGCGGTGGCGCATGGTGTAGGACCGGATCGCGCGCAGGTAGTCGACCTTGCGGAAGTCCGGCCAGTAGGCCTCGCAGAAGTAGAACTCCGAGTGCGCGCTCTGCCACAGCAGGAAGCCGGACAGCCGCTGCTCCCCCGAGGTCCGGATCACCAGGTCCGGGTCCGGCTGACCCTTCGTGTAGAGGTGCTCGGCGATGTGCTCGACGTCGAGCACGTTGGCGAGGTCCTCGATCGTGGTGCCCTTGGACGCCTGCTCGTGCAGCAGCGCCCGCACCGCATCGGCGATCTCTCGCCGACCGCCGTACCCCACCGCGACGTTGACGTGCAGCCCCTGCACGTCGGCCGTGCGGGCAGCGGCGTCCTTGAGGACCCGCGCGGTGTCCGAGGGCAGCAGGTCGAGTGCGCCGACGGGCGCGACCCGCCAGCGACCCGCGGCGGCGATCTCCTCGACGAGTCCCTCGATGATCCGCAGCAGCGGGGTCAGCTCGGACGCCGGCCGGTTCAGGTTGTCGGTCGAGAGCAGCCACAGCGTGACGACCTCGACGCCGATCTCCTCGCACCAGCCGAGGACCTCTTCGACCTTGTCGGCCCCGGCCCGCCAGCCGCGCGACTTGGGCGCCCCGGATGCCTTGGCCCAGCGACGGTTCCCGTCCAGGATGACGCCGACGTGCCGCGGGATCTGGTCAGGGTCGAGCGAGGCCGCGATGCGCTTCGCGTAGAAGCCGTAGAGCAGGTCCCGCACGGTCGCCCACCTTAGTCCTCGAAGCCGCAGAACTTACCGCTAGGTAACTTACGGATCCGTAGGTTACGGTGGCACGCATGTCCCCCACGGCCGAGCAGCACCCGGGCGTCGTCGAGGAGGTCGTGCGCGCGGTCAAGCCGCACCTTCGCGGGTGGCTGCACGCGGGCGCGTTCCCGGTCTCGCTCGTCGCCGGCCTCGTGCTCGTCGTGCTGGCGGACGGGACCCGCGAGACGGTGGCGACCGCGATCTACGCGGTGACCGCCGTCCTGCTGTTCGGCGTCAGCGCGCTCTACCACCGCGGCAACTGGTCACCGAAGACCGAGAAGATGCTCAAGCGGCTCGACCACTCGAACATCTTCCTCATCATCGCGGGCACCTACACGCCGTTCAGCATCATCCTGCTGCACAACGACGGCGGCACCACGCTGCTCTGGATCGTCTGGTCGGCAGCGCTGGCGGGCATCGCCTTCCGGGTGCTGTGGGTGGGCGCCCCGCGCTGGCTCTACACCCCGGTGTACATCGCCCTGGGCTGGGTCGCCGCCTTCTACATCTCCGACATCTTCGACGCCGGCGGCGCGGCGGTCGTCACGCTGATCGCCGTGGGCGGTCTGCTCTACAGCGTCGGCGCCGTGGTCTACGCGACCAAGCGGCCCAACCCGTCACCGCGCTGGTTCGGCTTCCACGAGGTGTTCCACGCGCTCACCATCGGGGCGTTCGCGGTGCACTACGTCGCGATCTCGATCGCGACCTACTCCGCCTGAGCGTCGCCCGAGCCGGCGTCGCCCGAGCCGGCGTCGCCCGAGCCGGCGGACCGGTCCGGCCCCTGGGCCCGGACCCGCTCGACCTGCTCCATCGCCGACCGCAGCTCGCCCAGCCACTCCTCGGCGTTGCGCCCCACCAGCCGCACCGACCAGGCCAGCGCCTCCGAGCGGGACCGCGCGACGCCCGCCGCGACCAGCGTGTCGAGCACCATCCGCTCCGGCTGGCGCAACCGGGTCATCACCGGCACCGCGAGGTGGGTGAACAGCAGCCGCCGGCCGCCGACCTCGACGCCCCAGGCGACCTTGCGGTCGAAGCGGTGCTCGGCCTCCCGGGCGATCGCGATCCGCTGGTCGCGGGTGTCCTCGCGGAAGCTGCGGGCCCGGCCGTCGGCGGCCGCGGCACGCTCGGCGTCCGAGGCCCCGTCGGCAACCTCGGGGGCGGGCAGGGCACCCACGACCGTGATCTCCTCGCGGTCGACCCGGACGTCGACCGGCGCGGTGAACCAGTCCTGCGGGAGGCGACCGGTGAACCAGCCGCGGACCGTGCCGGTGGTGTCGTCTGAATGGTCTCGTTGCTCGTCATGCAACGATGATTACACCGTTACAGCCATCCGGCCAGGGCTGTTCACCGTGGGCTGATGGCGCGCTCCAGGACCAGATAGGTGACCTCGCCGACGGCGTGCGTCCCGGTCCGCTGGAAGCCCAGCCGGGCGAGCAGCCGCAGGCTGCGCTCGTTCCAGTCCTGCACCACCGCCCGCACCCGGCGGGCCCCGCGGTCGGCCGCCAGGTCGAGCACCGTCCCGGCGAACGCCGGGCCCAGCCCCTGACCGACCCGGTCCGGCCGCAGCCCGACGCCGACGTCGAGCACGCCGTCGCGCTCGGCCAGCCCCGGCACCCGGGCGTCCTCCCCCAGGCAGGCGAAGCCGACCAGCGCCTCGCCCTCCGGCGTCGCCTCGACCACCGCCCAGTACCCGAGGTCCGGGTCGAGCGGGCCGTCGGAGTCGTAGACCGACCACCGGCCGTCGTAGGTCCAGGTGGCGATGTCGGCGAGGTCGTCGGCGGTGAGGTCCCGGACGCGCAGCACGGTCAGATCCTGGCTCCCAGCGCCTCGGCCAGTCGAGCCGGTTCCGTCGTGGGCGCGTCGCAGGTGAAGTGCCGGCAGACGTACGCCGCGGGCCGGCCGCCCACCAGCGGCCGGTCCGCCAGCAGCGGTACGCCGGTCGGCGCGGCCGGGTCGCCCACCACGACGGCAGCACCGGGTGCGGTGCCCCGCAGCGCCACGGCGTGCAGCGCAACCGTGGCCGGGTCGCCCCGCGGCCCGACGACCGCGACCTCGCGCGGACCGTCGAGCAGCGCCTCCGCGACCGCCAGCCCCCAGCCGGCGAACCGCGCGTGCCCGGCCAGCCGGGCGTACACGCCGAGCGCTCCCTCGGCAGCCGCCCGGTGCCGGGCCGAGCCGGTGACCGCGGCGTAGCCCAGCAGGGCGCCCGCCGCGGCCGACCAGCCGGCCGGGGTGGCGTTGTCCGTCGGGTCCTGCGGCCGGCGCATCGACGCCAGCGCGGCGTCGGCACGGTCGTCGGCGGTGTCGAAGAAGCCGCCGGCACCGTCGCCGAACCGGTCGAGCACCGTGTCGAGCAGTGCGCCGGCGGCGGCCAGCCAGCGCGGGTCCCCGGTCACGGCGAGCAGGGCGAGCAGTCCCTCCGCGACGTCGGCATGGTCCTCGAGGACACCGTCCGGCTCGCCGACCACGCCGTCGCGCGACACCCGGCGCAGCCGCCCGCCGACGACGTGCACGTCGAGCAGCAGCTCGGCCGTCCGCACCGCCGCCTCGACCAGGTCCGGCCGGTCGAGCAGGAACGCCGGCCTCGGCGAGGGCGGCGACGGCCAGACCGTTCCACGCCGCCACCACCTTGTCGTCGCGGGCCGGCTGGGGGCGGGCGTCGCGCGCCACCAGCAGCCGCCGCCGTACGTCGGCCCACCGCGACGGGTCGTCCGGGTCCGTCAGCAGCTGCAGCGTCGAGGCACCGTGCTCGAAGGTCCCGCGCGGCGTCACCGCCAGCAGACCGGCGGCCCAGGCGCCGTCGTCCGCACCGAGCACCTCGGCCAGCTGCTCCGGCGTCCAGGCATACGTCAGGCCCTCGACGCCCTCGGTGTCGGCGTCCAGCGCCGAGGCGAAGCCGCCCTCCGGCGTCCGCAGCTCGCGCAGCATCCAGTCGCCGGTCTCGAGCGCCACCCGTTTCGCCATCGCCGAGCCGGTCGCCCGCCACAGGTGGGTGTAGACGCGCAGCAGCAACGCGTTGTCGTACAGCATCTTCTCGAAGTGCGGCACCACCCAGTCGGCGTCGACCGAGTAGCGCGCGAAGCCGCCCGCCAGCTGGTCGTAGATACCGCCGCGGGCCATCGCCTCGCAGGTGCCGCTCGACCATCCGAAGTGCCTCGGCATCACCGGTGCGCGCGTGGTGGCGCAGCAGCAGCTCGAGCACCATCGACGGCGGGAACTTGGGGGCGTCGCCGAAGCCGCCGCGCCCCTCGTCGTACGACGTCGACAGCGAACGCACTGCCTCGTCGAGCTGCTCGGGCGACGGAGCCGCCGCCCCTGCCTCGCCGGCGAGCCCGCGCTCGGCCAGCGCCGCGACGATGCGCTGACCGGCCGCCAGCACCTCGGCACGTCGCTCGGACCAGGTCTGGGCCACCGAGGCAAGCAGCTGGCGGAACGACGGCATGCCGTGCCGAGGGGCCGGCGGGAAGTAGGTGCCGCAGTAGAAGGGCTGCCCTCCGGCGTCGCGAACACCGTCATCGGCCAGCCGCCGTGACCGGTCAGTGCCGTGGTGGCCTCCATGTAGGCGGCGTCGACGTCCGGCCGCTCCTCGCGGTCGACCTTGACGGCGACGAAGTGCTCGTTGAGGTAGGCCGCGACCTCGGCGTCCTCGAACGACTCGTGCGCCATCACGTGGCACCAGTGGCAGGCGGCGTACCCGACGGAGATCAGCACCGGGACGTCCCGCCGCCGCGCCTCCTCGAAGGCCTCGTCGCTCCACTGGCCGCCAGTCGACCGGGTTGTCCTGGTGCTGCAGCAGGTAGGGCGACGTGCTGCCGGCGAGCTGGTTGGGCATCGGCCCATCCTGCCCCCCCGGCCGCGAGCTACCCCCCGCCGGACAGGGCCCGCTGCACGGCGGCGACGAGGGTCTGGGAGGAGAACGGCTTGGCGAGCACCTCGGCGTCCGCCGGGCGGTCGCCCATCAGCCCGGCCGTGTAGCCGGACATGAAGACGACCCGCAGGCCCGGCAGGACCAGCCGGGCCCGCTCGGCCACCTCCGGACCGGCCGGGCCGGGCAGGACCACATCGGTGAGCAGCAGGACCGGTGCGCTCGCCGCCTCGGACAGCGTCGGGAGGGCCGCCAGCAGGGTGGTCCCGTCGGGGAAGACGTCGACCAGGTAGCCGGCCCGCTCGAGCAACCGACGGGCGACGTCGCGCAGTGCGGGCTCGTCCTCGACGACGAGGATGCGCTCGCCCCGCCCGGGCGTGGCCGGCGCCGGCGGAGCGCCGGGCGGCGTCTCGGTCCGGTCGGCGAGGCGCGGGAACGCCACCTTGACCACCGTTCCACGGCCGGGTTCGGAGTAGATCCAGGCCCCGCCCCCTGCCTGGCTGGCCACGCCGTACACCGCGGCCAGCCCGAGGCCGGTGCCGTGGCCGCGGCCCTTGGTCGTGAAGAAGGGGTCGAACGCCCTGCGCCTGGTCTGCTCGTCCATCCCCACGCCCTGGTCGCTGACCGTGAGGACGACGTGCGGGCCGGGCGCCCGGGTGCGGTAGAGCTCGTGGTCGTCGTCGCCGAGCTCGACGAGGGCGGTCTCGACCAGCAGGGTGCCGCCCATGGGCATCGCGTCGCGCGAGTTCACCGCCAGGTTGAGCACGACCTGCTCGAGCTGGGCGGGGTCTCCCTCGACCACGCACGGCTCGGCAGCCAGCTCGAGGCGACGCTCGACCTGCTCACCGAGGGTGCGGGAGAGCAGGACGTCGGCCTGCCGCGCGACCTCGTTCAGGTCGACGCGCCGCCGGGCCGGCTCGTCGTTGCGCGCGAACACCATCAGCCGGGCGGTCAGCGCCGCCGCGCGGCCGGTGATCTCGACGATGCGGGCGGCCGCGGCCCGCTCGTCGCTGCCCTCCGGCAGCGACCCCGCGAGCATCTCCGCGGTCAGGTTGATCGCGGCCAGCAGGTTGTTGAAGTCGTGGCCAAGCCCACCGGCGAGCTGGCCGAGGCTGTCCAGCCACTGCACCTGCTCGATCTGCCGCTCGAGGTCCTTCCGGCGCGCCTCGGCAGCCCGCTCCGGACCCAGGTCCCGGATCACGGCGGCGGCCCCGACCACCTCCCCCAGCGCGGAGCGCACCGGCAGCACGGTCGGCAGCACGAGGACGGTCGAGCCGTCGGGACGCCGCCAGTCCCACTCGGGTCCGTAGAGGGTCTCGCCCGCCATGACCCGCCGGAAGCCGGAGTCGGCCTGCGCCCGCTGCTCGGCTGGCAGCAGGTCGCGGCGTGGTCGGCCCAGCGCGTCGGCGGCAGCGACCCCGAGCAGCCGCTCGGCGGTCGGGTTCCAGGTGGTCACCCGGTCGTCGACGTCCACCGTGAAGATCGCGTCCTCGGACGCCTGCACCACCGCGGCCAGGATCTGCTGCAGGCGGAGCTCAGCCGCCCCGTCGGCAGCGGCGGCCTGCTCGCGCGGCTCCGCTGGCACGGGCTCCATCTTGGGGGGCCAGGCGGGGCCGCGTCCCGCAAAGGTCTGTACCGGTGCTGGTGCGCGTACCGCTCCCGGGATCAAGTCGCGGCCGCTGCGGCCGATATGGAACGGAGCAGCCGGGGGCGGGCGACGAGCGGCAGAAGGGCACATTCATGGGTGGCAGGGGTCCGGCAGCGCGGCAGCGGGCTGCACTGGTGGGCGGGGCGGCGCTGCTCGCCATCGCCTACCTGACGCTGCCCACCGCCGGTTTCCAGGCCGCCGTCTGGGTCGTGGTCGGTTGCGGGACGGCCGTCGCGCTCGTCGTGGCGACCCAGCGCAGCGCCGTCACCGACCCCCTGCCCGGGTGGCTGCTGGCGGCGGGGATCGCGCTGCTGTCCCTGGGCCAGGCGGTGGCGCTGGTCGACCCCGGCAGGCCGTCGTACGCCGACGCTCCGCACCTGCTCGCCTTCGCCGTGCTCGCCGGAGCGGTCACCGCCTTCCAGCGCGACCGCATCCAGCACGACCGGGACAGCCTGCTGGACGCCCTCGTCGTCACCGTGGCGGCCGCTCAGGTCGGCTGGCTGGTGCTCATCGAGCCCCTGGTGCAGGACGGCGACAGGGACCTGCTGGAGTCGTTGACCGCCGGCGCCTACCCCCTCGGCCACCTGCTGGTGCTCGCCGTCGTCGTCCGGCTCGGCTTCGCGGTCGTCGGGTCGTCCGACGGTGCGGCCAGACTGGTCATCGGCGGTCTGGGTCTCGGGATCGCCGCCGGGCTCGCCGCCGACGTCGCCGACCGCCCTGCCCTCGCGGCGGGCTGGTTCGTCGGCTTCGCGCTGCTGCTGCTCGCCGCCCTGCACCCGGCGATGGCCGAGCCGCAGCCGGTCACCGGCAGCGTCCGGCTGGCCAGCGTGTGGCGCTTCGTGGTGCTGCTCGGCCTGGCCTGCCTGGTCTCCCCCATCCTCGTGGTGACCCACCCCGCCGACGACGACGCGACCAAGACCGCAGTGGTCCTCGGTGGCGCCGTGATGCTCTTCGTGCTGGCCCTGCTGCGGATCGTCAGCCTGCTCGCCCGGCTGCGGCGCACCCTGCGACGCGAGCACGTGCTGCGCACGGCGACCGGCTCGCTGGTCGGTGCGGCAGACCGTGCCGGCGTACGGGACGCCGCCCTGACCGCTGCCGTCGACCTGCTCGACCAGCCCGGCAGCCGCTCGTGGCGGGTCGACGGCGACCCCGGCGGCACGGTGGCGCAGGCCACCGAGGACGAGGACCTCGCGACCTTCCTGGACGGCACCGAGCTGGCGCTGTTCCCGGACCACGAGCAGGGCATCAGCGTCGTCACCGGCCCGTCGATGATGCACGCGACGCTCGGCGTCCCGTCGTCCTGGTCCCTGGTGCTCGTGGCGCTGCCCGCGCGCGGCGCGGCCCGCGAGGGCGCCGTGGTGGCCGTCGAGCTGGCGCCGTCCACGCGTACCGTCGGAGCGCTGCAGTCGCTGGCCTCCACGATGCACCTGGCGCTGGAACGCCTCGACGTCGGCGAGATCATGGTCGAGCGGCGCAGCGAGCGGCGGCTGCGGCTGATGCTGCAGTACGCCTCCGACGTCATCTGCATCCTCGACCACGACCTGACGATCGTGCACGTGACACCGGCGGTGGAGCCGATCGTCGGCCTGCCGGCTCCCGAGCTGCTCGGCATGAACTGGCTGGACGTCGTGACCCCGGCAGACCGGGACGCCGCGCGCGACCTGGTCAGCCTCGCGCAGGGCGGCCGCCCCGCCCGCGGCGAGATCCGGCTGGACAACGAGGACGGCCACACCCGGCACGTCGAGTCGGTGGTCACCGAGGTGATCGACGAGGACCTGATGGGCTTCGTGATCACCTGTCACGACATCACCGAGCGGCACGAGCTCGAGCAGCAGCTGACCCACCAGGCGTTCCACGACGCGCTGACCGGGCTGGCCAACCGAGCCCTGTTCCGCGACCGGCTGGGCCACGCGATGGCCCGCGCGCGGGGTGCCGGCCGCTACGGCGTGCTGTTCGTCGACCTGGACGACTTCAAGACGGTCAACGACAGCCTCGGGCACGCCGCCGGCGACGACCTGCTCCGCGAGATGACCAGCCGGCTGCGCACCTGCCTGCGGGACGGCGACACCGCCGCCCGGCTCGGTGGCGACGAGTTCGCCATCCTGCTCGAGGACGTCGAGGACGACGACCACTGCAGCGCCATCGCCCGGCGGCTGCTCGAGGCCCTCGCCCGGCCGTTCGTCGTCGGCGGCACCGAGGTCACCACCGGAGCCAGCATCGGCATCGCGCTCGGCCAGACCGGCCCGGCCTCGCCCGAGGACCTGATGCGCAACGCCGACCTCGCGCTGTACGACGCGAAGAACGCCGGCAAGAACCGGTTCGCGGTCTTCGCCCCGACGATGCACGAGGCGGCCCTGGCCCGGCTGTCGCTGACCAGCGACCTGCGGCACGCGATCGAGCGCCGCGAGCTCGTCGTCCACTACCAGCCGCTCGTCGACCTGAAGTCGTCGTCGATCGTGGGCCTCGAGGCGCTGGTGCGCTGGGAGCACCCCGAGCTCGGCCTGCTGCAGCCCGGCCAGTTCATCGCCCTCGCCGAGGAGACCGGCCTGATCGTGCCGCTGGGCCGGATGGTGCTGGGCCAGGCGCTGCGCGACACCGTGCAGTGGCAGCGCGAGCACGACGGCCACACCGGGCTGCACATCGCGGTCAACGTCAGCGGCCGGCAGCTGCAGGACCCGGGCATCGTCGACGACGTCCGGCTCGCGCTGCGGGCCAGCGGGATCGACCCGGGCACCGTGGTCCTGGAGATCACCGAGAGCGTCCTGCTGCCCGGCGACGGCGTGATCGTCGAGCGGCTGCACGCGCTGGCCGCACTCGGCGTGCACCTCTACATCGACGACTTCGGCACCGGCTACTCGTCGCTGTCCTACCTGCAGATGCTGCCCGTCGACGGGCTGAAGCTCGCCCAGGAGTTCGTCGAGGCGCTGCCCGGCACCGACAGCGAGTCCGGCCTGGTCCGCACCATCCGGGACCTGGCCGGGACCCTGGGGCTCGCCGCCGTGGTCGCCGAGGGCATCGAGCGCCCGGAGCAGTGGCGCTCGCTGCTGTCGCTGGGCTACAGCGTCGGCCAGGGGTTCCACCTCGCGGTGCCGATGCCGGCCGACCGGATCCCCACCTTCCTGTCCGGGCTGGAGCGGCCGGGCGAGGGCGACTGGGAGCGACGCACCGCGGCGGCGACGCAGGCCGCGCTCACGTCACCCGGCGCGCCGCGGGCCGAGCCCTACTGACCCGGCCGGTCGTCGACGCCGCTGACCGGGCCGGGACCGGGGTCGGCGCCGGCTGCGCCGTCGGTGTCGTCGGTTCTGTTGGCCGGTTCAACCGCCGTCCGGGTCGGTCGGGACGCCGTCGTCCGGCAGGTCGATCTTCTTCAGCTGCCGGCCCATCGAGCGGATGAGCAGCCAGGTGGCCAGGCCGAGGATCGCGACGACGATGAAGCCGAGGACGCCCGGGCTCACCCGGCTGTCGTCGTTCGCGGTGATCGCGAGCAGGGTCGCGCCCAGGGACGTGGTCATCGCGCCTTCTCGGTGCCGCGGATGCCGGCGAACAGGTCGTCCTCGGGGTTCTGCGACTCGACCATCGAGCGGGCCAGCTCGAAGTCCTCGGTCGGCCACACCTCGCGCTGCACCTCCAGGGGGCAGTGGAACCACGGCCCGTCCGGGTCGACCTGGGTGGCGTGGGCGATCAGCGCGCGGTCGCGGATCTCGAAGTAGTCGCCGCAGGGCACGTGGGTGGTGATGTCGCGCTCCTCGCGGTCCTCCCAGTTCTTCAGCCACTCGCCGTACGGCGACTCGAGACCGCGCGCCAGCATCCCCTCGTGCAGGGCGGTCGTCCGGGCCTTGGTGAAGGTCTGGTTGTAGTAGAGCTTGAGCGGCTGCCAGGGCTCGCCGGCCTCCGGGTAGCGCTCGGGGTCGCCCGCGGCCTCGAAGGCGTGCACCGAGATCCGTGTGGCACATGATGTGGTCGGGGTGCGGGTAGCCGCCGTTCTCGTCGTACGTCGTCATCACGTGCGGCCGGAAGGAGCGGACGAACCGCACCAGCGGCTCGGCGGCCACCTCGACGTCCATCAGCCCGAAGCAGCCCTCGGGCAGCGGCGGCAGCGGGTCGCCCTCGGGCAGGCCGGAGTCGACGCAGCCCAGCCAGTCCTGCCGGACGCCGAGGATCTCGCGCGCGGCGTCCATCTCCCGGCGCCGCACGTCGGTCAGGTTGGCCAGCACGCTCTCGTCGTGCTGGAGCTTCGGGTTCAGGATGGACCCGCGCTCGCCGCCGGTGCACGTGACGACGAGCACGTCGACCCCCTCGGCGACGTAGCGGGCCATCGAGGCGGCCCCCTTGCTCGACTCGTCGTCGGGGTGGGCGTGGACCGCCATCAACCTCAGCTGCTCGCTCACGGGACAATCATCACGCACCCGGCCGACACCCCATGCCAACAGGTGACCCATGACGACCCCGACAGCCCGACCCGGCGCCCGCTACGGCGACGACCGGCCGCGCCGGCGACCCGGCGTGGTGGCCGCCCTGGTGCTGCTGGCGACGGCGTTCGTCGGGTGGGTGGTCTGGGCCGCGCTCGGGGCGGCGGCGCCGGACGCCACCGGCGAGGTGACCGGGTTCGAGGTGCACGGGGCGCACGCCATCGAGGTGCGGCTGGTGCTCGGCGGGAACGCCGGCCCGGTCTCCTGCACGGTGCAGGCGCTGGACCGGACTCGTGAGGTCGTGGGGGTGACGACGGCCCGCGGCAGGGTAGGGGGCGACGGTCGTGCCGAGACCACCGTGACGATCCGGACCCGCGCCAGGCCGGTCACCGCCGTGGTCGACGCCTGCGTCGCCGAAACCGGATAGGCCTCGATTAGACGGGACCCACGGTCTCGTTGTTAGCCTCGAACTTTCACCACGCGACACCGGTGGCCCGGTGCCCACCTCGACGCCTGAAAGGAGCCCGCCGTGACCGACACCAGCCAGAACGTCACCTGGTTGACCCAGGAGGCCTACGACCGGCTCAAGGAGGAGCTCGACTTCCTCTCCGGCGAAGGCCGCGCCGAGATCGTGAAGCGCATCGAGGCCGCCCGGGAAGAGGGCGACCTGCGCGAGAACGGCGGCTACCACGCCGCCAAGGACGAGCAGGGCAAGCGGGAGGCCCGCATCCGCCAGCTCCAGCAGCTGCTCGAGTCGGCCCAGGTCGGCGAGGCCCCCAAGGCCCCGTCCGGAGTGGTCGCGCCGGGCACCGTGGTGACCGCGAACGTCGGCGGCGAGACCATGCGGTTCCTGCTCGGCTCCCGTGAGGTGGCCGGCGACGGCATCGAGGTCTACTCGGAGAAGTCACCGCTGGGTGCTGCCATCAACGGCAAGCACAAGGGCGAGTCCGCCACCTTCGCCGCCCCGAACGGCAGCACGATCGACGTCGAGATCGTCGAGACCGAGCCCTTCGCCGGCTGACGAGCTCAGCAGCGACCAGCAGCCGCAGAGTGGTGACTCCGGGGGCGTCAGCCCTCGGCTGGGCCCCCGGGAGCCACCACTCGGCGGCCGGCGGAGGTCGTGCTCAGCGGCTGGTGGCCTTCCGGTACTGCCGGATCGCCAGCGGGATGAAGACCACGAGGATGCCGACGATCCAGATCATCGAGTAGGCCACGCGGGTGCTGCATCGGCCAGACGTCCGGCGGCGGCAGCGCCGAGCTGACGTTGCCGAACAGGTCCCGGGCCGCCGCGGTGACCGACGAGACCGGGTTCCACTTGGCGAAGGTCTTCAGCAGCGGCGGGAAGTTGTTGGTGGGCACGAACGTGTTGGCGATGAACGTCAGCGGGAAGATCACGACGAAGCTCGCGTTGTTGACGATCTCCGGCGTCCGCACCGCCAGCCCGACGCACGCCATCACCCACGAGATGGCGTAGGCGAACAGCAGCAGCAGCAGGAAGCCGAGCGCCGCCTCGAAGAACGACGACCGGATCCGCCAGCCCACGATCAGCCCGGTCAGCGCCATCACGGTGAGGCTGATGACGTTGATGACGACGTCGCTGAGGGTGCGCCCGTAGAGCACCGCCGAGGGCGCCATCGGCAGCGACCGGAACCGGTCGATGATGCCCTTCTGCAGGTCCTCCGCGAGGCTGTAGCCGGTGAACGTCGAGCCGAACACCACCGTCTGGGTGAAGATCCCGGCGATCAGGAACTCGCTTGTAGCCCACCCCCGGCACGTCGATGGCGCTGCCGAACACGTAGGCGAACAGCAGCACGAACATGATCGGCGACAGCGTGGTGAACACGAGCAGGTCGGGGACCCGCTTGATCTTGATCAGGTTGCGCTTGGTGATGACGGCCGAGTCGGCCGCGGCTTCCAGCAGGGCGCTCATCGGGCCCCCACCTCCTCGGTGGTGCGTCGGTGTCGTGCTCGTCGAGGTCCTCTCCGGGTACGACGTCCTCGGCCGGCCGGCCGGTGAGGGACAGGAACACGTCGTCCAGCGTCGGCCGCCGCAGACCGACGTCCTGCACCGTGACGCCCGCGGCGTCCAGCTCGCGCAGCGCCGCGACGAGCACCGTCGCGCCGCCGTCGACCGGCAGCGTCAGCCGCCGGCTCTGCCGCTCGATCTGGGCGTCACCGCTGCCGAGCGAGCGCAGGGCGGCGCGCGCGGCGTCGAGCTGGCCGGCGTCGGCGAGGGTGAACTCGAGCCGCTCGCCGCCCACCTGCGCCTTGAGCTCGTCGGACGTGCCCTCGGCGATCACCAGCCCGTGGTCGATGACGGCGATCCGGTCGGCGAGCCGGTCGGCCTCCTCCAGGTACTGCGTCGTCAGCAGCAGCGTCGTGCCCCCGGCGACGAGGTCGGCGATGACCTCCCACATGCCCAGCCGGCTGCGCGGGTCGAGGCCGGTGGTCGGCTCGTCGAGGAAGAGCACCGGGGGCTCGGCGATCAGCGCCCCGGCCAGGTCCAGCCGGCGGCGCATGCCGCCGGAGTAGCCCTTCACCGGCCGCCCGGCCGCCTCGACCAGGTCGAACCGCTCGAGCAGCTCGTTGGCCCGGGCCCGGCTGCGCTCGCGGCCCAGGTGGTAGAGCCGCCCCACCATGTCGAGGTTCTCGAAGCCGGTGAGGTGCTCGTCGACAGCGGCGTTCTGACCGGACAGCCCGATCACCCGCCGCAGCGCCCTGGCCTGCCGGACCACGTCGTACCCCGCGACGGTGGCCTGACCGGAGTCGGGCTCCAGCAGCGTCGTCAGGATGCGCACGGCGGTGGTCTTGCCGGCCCCGTTGGGCCCGAGCAGGCCAAGAACGGTGCCCTCCGGCGCCACCAGGTCCAGCCCGCGCAGCGCGTGCACGTCGCCATAGGACTTGGTCAGGCCGGCGGCCTCGATCGCGTTTCCCATGAATCCTCTTCCCGAGAGTCCGAGTCGGACCATTCATCTTCACCAGAAGCACCGACAGGGTGCGAACTGTTTCCTCCGGGGACAGACCGGACCCGGCGCGCATCCTCATCGGTGCGGCGGCGGTGCGGCGGCGCCGTGCCCGAACCGTGACCGCGGCAAGGCCGGCCGTTGCGCGCCCGGCTGCGACCGATCAGCCGAAGTTCAGCGGGTAGCCGGCGTCCCGCAGCCGCTCGAGCACCTCCGCGCAGTGCTCCTCGCCTCGCGTCTCGAGCTCGAGGCGCACCTCGACGTCGTCGACCCGCAGCCGCGGGTCGGTGCGCATGTGCTCGACCTCGACGACGCTCGCACCGGCCGCGGCGACCTCGGCGAGCAGCTGCACCAGCCCGCCCGGCCGGTCCGAGATGTGCACCCGGAAGGACATGAACCGGCCGGCGACCGCCAGCCCGTGCCGCAGCACACGCATCAGCAGCAGCGGGTCGATGTTCCCGCCGGAGAGCACCACGACGACCGGCGGCTCGAACGCGTGCGGGTGGTCGAGCACCGCCGCGACACCGGCCCCGCCGGCCGGCTCGACCACCAGCTTGTGCCGCTCGAGGAGCAGCAGCAGCGCGCGGGCCAGCGACTCCTCCGAGACGGTCAGCATGTCGTCGACCAGGTCCTGCACGAGGGCGAACGGGACCGGACCGGGCCGGCCGATCGCGATGCCGTCGGCCATCGTGGACATCCGCTCCAGCGCGACCGGGTGCCCCGCCGCCAGCGACGGCGGGTACGCCGCGGCGTCCTCGGCCTGCACCCCCACGACCCGCACCTCGGGCCGCAGGGACTTCACCGCGAGCGCGATGCCGCCGAGCAGCCCGCCGCCGCCGGTGCACACGACGACGGTGCGCACGTCGGGGACCTGGTCGAGGATCTCCAGCCCCACCGTGCCCTGCCCGGCCACGATGTCGTGATGGTCGAACGGGTGCACCAGCACGGCACCGGTCTCGCGCGGCGAAGGCCAGCGCCGCGTGCAGCGCGTCCTCGACCGTCGCTCCGTGGAAGCGGACCTCCGCGCCGTACGCACGGGTGGCCTGCACCTTCGGGATGGGGGCGCCCTCCGGCATGAACACCGTCGACCGCAGCCCGCGCAAGGTCGCGGCCAGCGCCACGCCCTGGGCGTGGTTCCCGGCACTCGCGGCGACGACGCCGTGGGCGGCCTCGTCCTCGGTCAGCCCCGCGATGCGGGTGTAGGCGCCGCGGATCTTGAACGACCCGGCCCGCTGCAGGTTCTCGCACTTGAACCAGACCTGTCCGCCGACGGCCTCGGACAGCGGACGCGAGCCCTGCACCGGCGTGTCCCGGATGATCCCCTTCAACAGCTCCCTGGCTGCCCGGATGTCGTCGAGGGTGACCGGCGCATCAGGCTGGGCATCGGGCTGGGCACCTGACATGCCGCCAGTGTGCCAGCAGCCGCGCCGGCCGCCGCAGCGCGGCGACACCCCGCAGCAGCGTCGGTCAGCTGGCCGGGTCCAGGAACGCGAGCACCGACGCGGTGAACTCGTGCAGGTGGCTGCGGCCCGCCACCGGGCCGATCTCGCCGGCCGCGAAGAACCCCGCCACGCCGGGTACGCCGAGCCCGGCCCGCACCGCCAGCACGTCGTGGTCCGCGGTGCCGAACAGTGCCGCACCGCGGCCGGTGCACGAGAACAGCAGGGCACCGGCCACCGTGCCCGGGACCTCGGCCAGCAGGGCGGTGAGGTCCTGGTCGGCGCTCACGGCGTCGCGCACCTGCAGCTGCACCGTCTGGCCCACCTCGACGACGTCCCCGACGATGAGCCCGCCGCGGTCGTCCTCGGCCCCGACGACGCCGCGCACCAGGAAGTCGCCGGGCCGGTGCTCGTCGGCGTACTCATCCATCGCGACACCGAGGTGGACACCGCTGCTGAGCATCGCCTGCTCCTCGGGCGGCAGCGCGGCCACCACCTGCTCGAGCTTCTCGATCGCGGACATGCCGGCCAGGCCGAGCACGACGTTGCCGTCGGCAGCCGTCACGGTCATGGTCGGGCCGACCGGACGGCAGCCCTGGCTCACCAGGGTGCGGTGCGCGAGGTCGCCGCCGAGCACGAGCCCCACCGCGCCGCGGTCGTGCACGACGCCGTCGACGAGCAGCCGGGTCGACCCGGCGCCGCGCAGGCCGGACGCGTTGCCGCCGCTGAGCGGCACCCCGGGCAGCACCTCGGCGGCCTGCTCGACGAAGGCGTCCACCGGGAAGGAGTACGGGTCGACCAGCAGCACGGCCGCGCGGTCGTCGGTGTGCAGCACGGGCATGCCCACCACGGCGATGGAGTCCGAGGTGCGCAGCACCTCGAGGTGGAAGGACCGCAGCACCACGCCCGGCAGGGTGGCCGCCCAGACGCTGACCGCCGACGTGAGCTCCACGCCGCGGCCGCCACCGATGACGCCGGGCGCGCTGCAGCCGAGCACGGTGGTCGCCCCGACCAGCTCGCCGGCGCGCTCGAGCGCGGCCTGGACGTCGTCCGGCTCGGGTCCGCAGACGAAGACCAGCGCCAGGTCGGGCACCGCCCCGTCGAGCACCGCCAGGGCGGCGGCGGTGGCGGTCTCGGCGGCCTGCACCAGGTCGGCGTCGACCGCGATGCCGTCTCCGCAGCGCACCCCGGGGCCTGCCATGGCACTCATCCTGCTCGGCCGGGACGCCCCTGGGAAACCGGCCCACCCCGACGTACGGTCGGGGACGTGACCGACCGCCCCACGCCGACCACGCTCGGAGCGCTGCGCGCCTCCGGGCACCGCCACCGCCCGGTGAAGACCGAGGTCCGCGAGAACCTGATCGACCTGCTGCGCTCCGGCCGCCCGCGCTTCGAGGGCATCGTCGGCTTCGACGAGACCGTGCTGCCCGCCCTCGAGCGGGCGCTGCTGGCCGGCCACGACGTCGTCCTGCTCGGCGAGCGCGGCCAGGGCAAGACCCGCCTGATCCGCACCCTGGTCACGCTGCTCGACGAGTGGACGCCGGTGGTCGACGGCTGCGAGATCAACGACCACCCGGAGGTGCCGGTCTGCGCGCGCTGCCGGAGGCTGCACGCCGAGGTCGGTGACGACCTGCCCGTCGGCTGGCGGCACCGGTCCGAGCGCTACGGCGAGAAGCTGGCCACGCCGGACACCAGCGTCGGCGACCTGATCGGCGACATCGACCCCGTCAAGGTTGCCGAAGGCCGCACCCTCGGCGACCCGGAGACGGTGCACTACGGCCTCGTCCCGCGCACCAACCGCGGCATCTTCGCCATCAACGAGCTGCCGGACCTCGCCGAGCGCATCCAGGTCTCGCTGCTCAACGTGCTGGAGGAGCGCGACATCCAGATCCGCGGCTACCAGCTGCGGCTGCCGCTGGACGTGCTGCTGGTCGCCAGCGCCAACCCGGAGGACTACACGAACCGCGGCCGCATCATCACCCCGCTCAAGGACCGCTTCGGGGCCGAGATCCGCACGCACTACCCCGACCTGCTCGACGACGAGATCGGCGTGATCCGGCAGGAGGCGCACGTCGCGGCGATCGTGCCCGACTTCCTGCTCGAGGTCGTCGCGCGGTTCACCCGCAACGTCCGCGAGTCGCCGGCCGTCGACGCCCGCTCCGGGGTGTCCGCGCGGTTCGGCGTCGCCGCCACCGAGACCGCGGCGGCCTCGGCACTGCGCCGCTCCGCGCTCACCGGCGAGGAGCCGGCCGTGGCCCGCATCTGCGACCTGCCGGCCGTGGTGCCGAGCCTGCTCGGCAAGGTCGAGTTCGAGGTCGAGGAGGAGGGCCGCGAGATCGAGCTGCTCGCCCACCTGCTGCGCAAGGCGACCGTCGAGACCTTCCGGCACCACCTCGGCGCCTCGGACCTCAAGGCGCTGCTGGAGCGCTTCGAGGAGGGCCTGGTGGTCGAGAGCGGCGACCTGGTGCCGGGCCGCCGGCTGCTGGAGCAGGTCGGGCCGCTGCCCGGCCTGGCCCACGTCCTCGACCGGCTCGGCGTCGACGAGGGCGCCGAGACACCGGAGCTGGCGGCGGCCGCGCTGGAGTTCGCGCTCGAGGGCCTGTTCCTCAACCGCCGCATCAGCAAGGACGACACCGCCGGCGGCACCATCGTCTACGGATCGGGCTGATGTCCCGTCCGGCGATCTTGTAGACGGCGCGCCGGTCCGGGGCCGGCGCGCCGTCTCAAGATCGCGGGCAGAGGGGGCCGGTGCTGATGCCGCGCGGCTACCGGTACGGCAGCTGGCACGAGGGACCCGACCCGCTGGCACCGCCGTACGACGTGCGGCGGGCGCTCGACCGGCTCGGCGACGACGTGCTCGCGGGCTCGACCCCGCGCGACGCGCTGCAGCGGCTGCTCCGACGCGGCACCGACGACGGCCCGCGCGGCCTGGACGAGATGCTGCGGCGCATCCGGGAGCAGCGACGCGAGCTGCGCGAGCGCGGGCCGGCTCGGCGGCACCCTGGAGGAGGTACGCCGGCTGATCGACACGGCCGTCGGCCAGGAGCGGTCGGCGCTGTTCCCCGACCCGTCCGACGATGCCCGGTTCCGCGAGGCGACCCTCGACGCGCTGCCGAACGACCCGGCCCGCGCCGTCCGCGAGCTGGACTCCTACGACTGGCAGTCGCCGGAGGCCGCCGCGACCTTCGAGCAGATCAAGGACCTGCTGCGCCGCGAGGTGCTCGACACCCAGTTCCGCGGCATGAAGCAGGCGCTGGAGAACCCTGATCCGGCCGCCATGCAGCGGATCAAGGACATGATGGCCGACCTCAACGAGATGCTCGCCTCCGACGAGCGGGGTGAGCACACCCAGGAGCAGTTCGACGACTTCATGGCGACGTACGGCGACATGTTCCCGGAGGACCCGAAGAACCTCGAGGAGCTCGTCGACTCGCTCGCCCGCCGGGCCGCCGCGGCCGAGCGGATGATGCGCTCGATGACGCCCCAGCAGCGCGAGGAGCTGGCCAACCTGATGGCCGGCGCGCTGGAGGACATGGACCTGGCCCGCGAGATGGCCCAGCTCGGCGAGGCGCTGCGGGCCGCGCCGCCCGGACCTCGACCGGCGCAGCCGCGAACGCATGCAGGGCGACGAGCCGCTGGGCGCGGGCGAGGCCACCGACGCGCTGCAGGACCTCGCCGACCTCGACGAGCTCGAGTCGACGATGGCGCAGGACTACCCCGGTGCCAGCCTCGAGGACGTCGACGAGGAGGCGGTGCGCCGCGCGCTGGGCCGCGGGGCGGCCGACGACCTGCGCGAGCTGCGCCGCCTGGAACGCGAGCTCGAGGAGCAGGGCTACCTGCAGCGGTCCGGCGACCGGCTCGACCTCACGCCCAAGGCGGTGCGCCGGCTCGGGCAGACCGCGCTGCGGCACGTCTTCGCCGACCTGCGCTCGGCCGGCCGCGGCGGGCACGACGTGCACGACGCCGGCCAGGCGGGCGAGGTGACCGGCTCGACCCGGCAGTGGCAGTTCGGCGACGAGCAGCCGCTGGACGTCGTCCGCACCGTGACCAACGCGGTGCGCGCCGGTCGGGTGCGACGGCACGACGACGGCACCCTGCGCGGCGTCCGGCTGGCGACCGAGGACTTCGAGGTGGCCGAGACCGACCGGCGCACGTCGGCCGCCGTCTGCCTGCTGGTCGACCTGTCGTACTCCATGGTGCTGCGCGACACCTGGGGCGCCGCCAAGGCCACCGCGCTGGCGCTGCACGCGCTGGTGAGCGGGCAGTTCCCGCAGGACGCGTTGACCATCATCGGGTTCTCGTCCTTCGCCCGGACGCTGTCGGCCACCGAGCTGGCCGGCCTGGACGCCGACTACGTGCAGGGCACGAACCTGCAGCATGCGCTGATGCTCGCCGGTCGGTTCCTCGACCAGCACGCCGAGGCCGAACCGGTCGTCCTCGTCGTCACCGACGGCGAGCCGACCGCGCACCTGATGCCCGGCGGCCGGCCCTACTTCGCCTGGCCCCCGGAGCCGGAGACGCTGGAGGCGACCGTCGTCGAGGTCGACCGGATGACCCGCCGCGGCGCGACGCTCAACGTGTTCCAGCTCGACGACGACCCCCGGCTCACCCGGTTCATGCAGGACCTCGCCCGGCGCAACGGCGGTCGCGTCCTGCTGCCCGACCCCGCGCGGCTCGGGCAGTACGTCGTGAGCGACTACCTGTCCCGGCGCGGCGGCCGCCGGCGGCGCGCCGGCTGACGGCTGCTCCGGACTGCCCGCGGGCGGCTGACGGCTCTACCCTTCGGGCGTGCGTCCGGCGCCCCGGCTGTTCGGCATCCCCGCGCGCGACGCGCCCGTGGTCGCGGTGCTCCGCCGCGGCCCGAGCAGCTGGTGCCACGTCGGGCGCTGGGACGTCGGCCCGGAGCCGTCGTACGCCGGTGGGACCTGGCTGAGGGGCACGCTCTACCCGCAGCGCTGCGACCTGTCGCCCGACGGGCGTTACCTCTGCTACTTCGCCCTCGCAGCGGGCGCCGACTGGGCGCCGGGCTCGACGTACGTCGCGCTGTCCCGGCTGCCGTGGCTGACCGCGCTGGCGGCCTGGGGCACGGCCGGCACCTGGACCCGCGGGTTCGAGATCGTCGAGGACCCGTCGTCCTGGCCGCTCGGCGACCCGGAGTCGGGCGACGCGACGCCGTTCCGGGAGCGGTACGGGATCGACTGGGTGCGGCCGGCCAGCTTCGCGGTGGAACGGCGCCGGGGCTGGACCGAGACCGCGGACAGCCCACCGGCGGACGCGCAGGGCGACCCGTGGGACGAGCGCCGGGCCGACCGGGTGACGATGTCCAAGCCGGGCCCGGGCGGCGGGCCGGAGCTGCAGGTCGCCGGGGCGTACGCCGCGTTCCGCACCTTCGACAGCCGCTTCTACGGGACGCCGGAGTACTGGCTGGTCGGGGACGACGGCACCCGGACCGCACTGCCGGGCACGCAGTGGGCCGACTGGACGGCCGACGGGCGGCTGCTCGTCGCGACCAGCGACGGCCGGCTGCAGGTGCGCACGGGCACCGACGTCGTGTGGGAGCAGGACCTGGCGGCGATGCAGCCGGACCCGCAACCGCCACCGGCGGAGGCCACCCGATGGTGACCCCCGCCGGTGGGCGGTGCTGCGCTTCCTAGAACGCGCCGGTGCCGATGGGCGTACCCATGCCGGTCGGGCCGTCGTAGCCCGCGACGCCGGTGCACAGGTAGGCACCTGTCGGTGTTCTTGCCCCGCACGCACCGCCCGTTGCTGCCGCTCTGCACGTCGAACAACGAGCCCGCCGGGGCTGCGTAGGCCAGCGACGCCGGAGTCCCGGCGGTGTTGCCGGAGAGCGCGTAGACGCCGCCGATGATCGGCGCGGCGACGCTGGTGCCACCGAAGACGTACCAGTTGGCGCCACCGGTGCTGCCGTACGAGTCGTAGACCGCGACACCGGTCGCCGGGTCGGCGACGGCAGCCACGTCGGCGATGGTGCGCCGGCTGCACGCACTGTCGTGCTGCCACGTCGGCTTGCCGATGTACGCCGAGCAACCGCTGCCCGCGCCGCTCCAGACCGTCTCGCTGGCTCGAGTGCCGTCGGCATTGAGCTTGAGGTTCGTCCCGCCGACCGCGGTCACCGTGTTGAAGGCGGCAGGTGCCTGCGCGCCGTAGCCGCTGTCACCGGAGCTGACCGTGATGGCCACGCCGGGGTGGTTGTACGCGCCGGCCAGCGACGTCTCGCTGCTGAACTCGGGGCCGCCGTAGGAGTTGCTGATGACCTTGGCGCCCAGCGTGTTGGCCCTGTTCACTGCGGTCGCCAGGTCGTTGAACGACGCGCTGTTCGCCCCGACGTAGAGGATCGGGCAGCCCGGGCAGATGGCGGAGACCATCTCCAGGTCCAGCATCTCCTCCTGGCCCCACCCGGTGTTGCCGGCCACGGTGCCGATCGAGCCACCGGTCTGGTTGACCTGCGTGAGGTTGGCCGCGGCGAGGCCGAACTGGTTGCGGTAGGCCGCGAGGTCGGTCGCCGCGTTCGGGTTGGCGTACGCGTCGACGACCGCGACGAGCGGGCTGGCTGGTCCCGGTCAGACCGTAGGCGCTTCGCAGCTGCGTCGGGCTGTAGCCGCTCTGGTAGGTGGTGGTGGCCAGCGGCTTGAGGTTGCCGTCGGTGCGCACGTGGGCGTCACAGGCGGCGAAGCCGGTGGCGGCGTGCGCACAGACCCGCTTGGAGTGCGGCGTGCTGTCGGTCTGGGCCGACGCGCCGGACGGCAGGCCGCCCAACGTCAGCGCCGTCACCGCGGCGAGGGTGCTGGCGAGAAGGGTTGCGAGGCGTTGTCGCGTCATGTCGTTCCTGTCGGCATGGCCCCCCCACGAGGCCGGGTAGTGGATGGTTATACGGCATGCCCGGAATGTCCAGGACCCGCACGTAAAGAGTTCACCCGAACGTCCGATACACTGGGTGCAGCAGCCCGCCAAGCGGCTGCCCGGAAGCGCCCATCCGAGCGCCCGGTCCCCGCCCCCCAGGGCGCCGCCACCACTGCGCGCAACAGCGCAGGCATGGCCGGTGCTGCACGGGGGCAGGTAACGCCAGACGTCGCCGCGGGACACCTGATCACAAGCGTGTCGCCGACAGGCGCAGCACGAGAGGAGACCTTCATGGTCGAGGACGACTTCGGTCCCTGGGACGACTAGGAACCATTCACTGCCAGGAACCCAACCTGGCGGCTGGGAACCATCCAGCCGAGAACGCCCCGCCCGGCTCTGCCGCGGCGGGGCGTTTGCGTCTCGGGACCGCCGACCGGCCGCGGTCTACGGCCGCGGCGGGTCGGTCGCCGCCTGGGTGGGGTGCGGCGGGTGCGGCGGATGGGTCGGGTGCGCCCGGCCGCTGGACGCTGCTGCGGTGGGCGCCCGCGAGCGTCGGAGTCGCGGCGCGGCCCGGCCGGACGAGCCGGCCGAGCCGGCCGAGCCCGCGCTGCCGGCCGACGGATGGCCGACCTCGCCGCGCGGGTGCTCGCGATCGACGGCGGCGCCGAGCTGGTGGGTGTCTCGTCGAACGGCGTGGTCGTGCTGGGTGCCGGGCCGGGTGTCGAGCCGCCGGCCGGCTCGACCAGCACGACGTCCGGCTTCTGGTGCCGCGCGGCGCTGCGGTCGCCCGGCTGCGGGTCGCCAGGGCCGCCGGTGAGCAGGACCAGGCCCACGACGGCGGCCCCCGCCGCTCCGGCCACGGCGACGGCGAGCGGGACGGCGGCAGGCTGGGACCGTCGGTGCCGGGGGGCACTGCTCACGTCGGACCTCCAGGGTGCTCGCGGACGAGCGCCGAATCTAGGCGATATGTCCACCCGTTGCCCAATCGAGGGCGGCCAGGTCGGGCTGGCGACGACCGCGACGGGTTAGCGTCCCCGGGTGACGATCCGGCGTGGCCCGCTCGCCGGCCTGCCCCGCGAGGTCGGCGTGCTCACCGCGGTGGCGTTCGCGGTCGCGGTCGGCTTCGGCGTGGTGGCGCCGGCGATCCCCGGCTACGCCCGGCACTTCGGCGTGGGGCGCACCGCGGCGGGAGCCGTGATCTCGGCGTTCGCCTTCATGCGGCTCGTCTCGGCGCTCGGCAGCGGCCGGCTGGTCAACCGGTTCGGCGAGCGCCTGGTGATGGCGACCGGCATCGGCATCGTCGCGGTGAGCAGCGCGCTGGCCGGGCTGGCCCAGAGCTATCTCCAGCTGCTGCTGCTGCGCGGCATCGGCGGAGTCGGCTCGGCGATGTTCACCGTGTCGGCGATCTCGCTGCTGCTGCGGGTGGCCAGCGCCGACCAGCGAGGCCGCGCCACCGGCATGTGGCAGTCCGGCTTCCTGCTCGGCGCCATCGCCGGCCCGGCGATCGGCGGGCCTCTGACCGACATCTCGCTGCGGGCGCCGTTCTTCGTGTACGCCGTGACGCTGGCCGTCGCCGGCGGCATCGGGCTGGCCTTCCTGAGCCGGGCCGAGCTGCACGACGTCGATGCGCCGGCTCGGAAGCCGGCCGCCACCGTCACCCTCCCGCAGGCCCTGCGGGTCTCGGGCTACCGCGCCGCACTGGTCGCGAACCTGGGCAGCGGCTGGGCGCTGTTCGGGGTCCGCAGCTCGCTGATCCCGCTGTTCGTCACCGAGGGGATCGGGGCCTCGAGCACCTGGGTGGGTGTCGGTTTCTTCGTCTCGGCCGCCACCCAGGGCGGGCTGCTCCTGGTGGCCGGCGGCTTCGCCGACCGGGTGGGCCGGCGGCCGGCGATGATCCTCGGCTCCACGGTCGCCACCACCTCGATGGTCGGCGTCGCCCTGAGCGGGTCGCTGGCGGTCTACGTGCTGTCGATGGCGCTGTTCGGCGCTGGTGCCGCCTTCCTCTCGGTGGCGCCCAGCGCCGCCGTCGGCGACGTCGCCGCCGGCCACGGCGGCACCGTGATCGCGGCCTTCCAGATGACGTCGGACCTCGGGGCCGTCGTGGGACCACTCCTGGCCGGCTTCCTGGCCGACGACTACTCGTTCGCGGCCGCCTTCGCAGCGACCGCGGTGGTGCTGGCCGCCGGCATCGTCGCCTCGGTGTTCTCCACCGAGACCCGGCACCGCGGCGAGCCGGCGACGGCCGAGCCGGCGCCCGGCAGCACCGGCTGAGGCAGCGGTCAGTCGAGGGCGCCGAGCTGGCGGGCCTTGCCGAACGCGTCGGCCAACGCCCACAGCGCCGTGATGCGGCCGCCCTCGACCGTGACGAAGTGCACGCCCTCCCAGGTGATCTCCCGGCCGGTCGCCGCCACCGGGCCCCAGTCACCCACCTGCCGGGCGGTGGCCCGCCAGCGGACCGCCACCGTCGTCCCGTCGGTGACCTCGTCGACCACCTGGTAGCGGGCCTCCGCCCAGGTGGCCGCGTCGTCCTGGTGCCACCGGCGCAGCCCGTCGACGGTGTCCTGCCGTCCGGAGTGCAGGAACGGGTCGGTGAACAGCTCCGGCAGCGCCGCCAGGTCGCCGCCGTTCCAGACCTGGTCGATCAGCCGGTGCACCACCGTGACGGCGTCGACGGGCATCGGCTCACACCCCCAGCGCGGCGCTGACCAGGGCGGCGGCGGTCTGCGGCTGCTCTGCGGCGAGCAGCCCGGCGGCAGCGAGCACGTAGCGGACGTCGGTGACGGTGCGCGCGTGCTCCGGCACCGCCCAGCCGCCGCCCAGGTCGGTCGTCGCCGGGGCCAGCACCCGCGCCGCCCGCGCGGAGGTGGCGTGCCGCAGCACGCCGCCGGAGCCGACGACCAGGGCGACCTCGCGCAGGTCCTTGCCCCCGCGGCCGTGCCGGCGCAGGGCCACCGTCACCGCGAGCCCGGCGAGGCGGGCGTCGTCGTCGCGGCCGGCGTCGTCGTCCGGCAGGTACGCCGGTTCGGCGACCCGCGCGGCCGCCGCAGCACGCAACCCGGCTTCCTCGCCCGGCTCCAGCAGCCGCTCGGCGCACGCGGCCTCGACGACCCCCGTCGCGCCCCAGCGCACCCCGAGGTCGCCCTCGACGGTCCGGCTGCGCCACAGCACCTCGACGACCTCCTTGTGCAGCACGGCGTCCTCGCCGGTCGGCGTCACGACGGAGTAGACGTCGGTGGTCGCGCCGCCGACGTCCACGACCAGCACGTCGCCGGCACCCTCGACCACCCCGCAGCCGTCGGCGAGCACCTCCACCCCCGCGAGCACCGCGTCGGGGGTGGCGGCGCGGACCATGGCCGGGAAGTCGGCCCGCCGCGACAGTCCCTTGCCGCCGATGACGTGCCTGATGAACACCTCCCTGATCGCCAGCCGGGCCGGCATCGGGTCCAGCCGGCCGATCTCCGGCAGCACGTTGTCGGTCGCGGTGACCGACACCCCGGCTGCGCGCAGCACCGCCGTCACGTCGTCGCGGACGTCCACGTTCCCGGCCAGCACCACCGGGATCTTGAGACGACCCGCCGCCATGACCTCGGCGTTGTGTCTCAAGATCTCGGCGTTGCCCCCGTCGGTGCCGCCGACCAGCAGCACGACGTCCGGGCGGCTCGCCAGCAGCGCACCGAGGTCGGCCTCGGTCATCGCGCCGGCGGCCACGTGCTCGACCCGGGCACCGGCCGACAGCCCGACCCGCTGGCCGGCCTCGGCCGTCACGACCCGCTCGTAGCCGACGACCGCGAGCCGCAGCCCGCCGCCGGCCGACGAGCAGGCCAGCGTCTCGACCCGCGGGCCGGCCGCCGAGCTCGGCGCGGACCGCGTCGACGCCGTCCATCACGTCGGTGTCCAGCGTGGTCGGGTGCGACGCCGTGCCGAGCAGCGCGCCGTCCGCCCGGTCGACGAGCGCGGCCTTGGTGTAGGTCGAGCCGACGTCGACGCAGACCACCTGGCCGCGGCCGGACCGCCGACGTGTCGTCACCGGGTCACGTCAGCGGAGGGCGTTGCGGAGGTCCTCGACGAGGTCCTCGACCGCCTCGATGCCGACCGACAGCCGCACCAGGTCGGCCGGCACCTCCAGGGGCGACCCCGCCACCGACGCGTGCGTCATCCGGCCCGGGTGCTCGATCAGCGACTCGACCCCGCCGAGGGACTCGCCGAGGGTGAACACCTCGGTGCGGTCGCACACCGCGACCGCCTCGTCCTCGCCGCCGGCGACCCGGAAGGACACCATCCCGCCGAAGGCCTTCATCTGCTTGGCCGCGACCTCGTGGCCCGGGTGCTCGGGCAGGCCGGGGTAGAGCACCTCGGTCACCTTCGGGTGCGAGGTGAGCAGCTCGACGACCCGTTCCGCGTTGGCGCAGTGCCGGTCCATCCGCACGCCGAGCGTCTTGATGCCGCGCAGCACCAGCCAGGCGTCGAACGGCCCGGCCACCGCGCCCATCGCGTTCTGGTGGTAGGCCAGCTGCTCGGCCACCTCGTCGTCGGCCAGCACCAGCGCGCCGCCGACGACGTCGGAGTGGCCGCCCATGTACTTCGTCGTGGAGTGCACCACCACGTCGGCGCCGAGCGAGATGCGGCTGCTGCAGGTACGGCGAGGCGAAGGTGTTGTCGACGACCAGCAGCGCGCCCGCCTCGTGGGCGACCTGGGCGAGCGCCGCGATGTCGGCGATGCCCAGCAGCGGGTTCGTCGGCGTCTCGACCCAGACGACCTTCGTCGAGCCCGGCCGCAGCGCCGCCCGCACCGCGTCGACGTCGTGCCCGGCCGACGGGGTGTGCCCGAGGCCCCAGCGGTCCAGCACCTTGGCGAACAGCCGGTAGGTGCCGCCGTACGCGTCGCCGGGGATCACGACGTGGTCGCCAGGCGCGCAGAGGGCGCGCAGCACGGTGTCCTCGGCGGCCAGGCCGGACGCGAAGGCCAGCCCGCGGCGGCCGCCCTCGATCGCCGCGAGGCACTCCTCGAGCGCGGTGCGGGTCGGGTTCGCGCTGCGGCTGTACTCGTAGCCGCCGCGCAGCCCGCCGACGCCGTCCTGCTTGTACGTCGACACCTGGTAGATCGGCGGGACGACCGCTCCGGTCGAGGGGTCCGGCTCCTGGCCGGCATGGATCGCGAGGGTCTCGAAGTGCATGCCGACAGGGTAGGGCTGCGCAGCCGGCTGCCTCCCGGCGCAGGTCGACGCTAGGTTCGCAGGCGTGCTCGAGCCGACGTACCCGCTGCGCACCGCCCGCCTCGACCTGCGGCCCTACGATGCCGGCGACCTCGACGACCTGCGCGACATGCACGGCCGTCCGGAGGTGGTGCGCTACCTCTACTGGGACGTGCAGACCGACGACCAGCTGCGCGACACCCTGGCGAAGAAGCTCCCGCGGCGCGCGCTGCGCGGCGAGGGCGACGGCCTCAGCCTGCTCGCCGTGCTGCGTGAGACCGGTGCCGTCGTCGGCGAGGCCGCCCTCTTCTGGGTCAGCGAGGTGCACCGCACCGGCGAGGTCGGCTTCGTGGTCAAGCCGGCCCACCAGGGGCAGGGCTACGCCACCGAGATCGGTGCCGAGATGCTGCGGCTCGCCTTCGACGAGCTCGGCCTGCACCGGGTGGTGGGCCGGCTGGACGCCCGCAACACCGCCTCGGCCAGGGTGCTCGAGCGGCTCGGGATGCGCCGGGAGGCCCACCTGGTCGACAACGAGTGGGTGAAGGGCGAGTGGTGCAGCGAGCTGGACTACGCGCTGCTGGACGCCGAGTGGGCGGCCAGCCGGTCCAGCGCCTGACGGATGCATCCCGGCCGCTCGTACCACGGCAGGTGGCCGGCGCCCTCGACGACCTCCGTCCAGCCGCCCGGCACGCGGTCGGCGCTGTCCCGGCCCGCGGCCGGCGGGATCGGGCTGAGCCGGCCCACCACGACGCCCAGCGGGCAGGTGATCGTCGGCAGCGAGGCCTCCAGCTCGGGGAGCCGGGCCACCAGGTCGGTGAACAGACCGGAGTACGCCGGGATCGACAGGCGCATCGGCTCCGGGACCGGCCGGCGCCGCCGCCGGGTCGGCGAAGTAGGCCGGCCAGAACAGCCGGAAGCTCTCCAGCGCGAGGTCCTCGCCGACCGCTCCCTCCTGGGCCAGCCGGTCCAGCTCGGCCGCCCGCTCCCGGTCCGCCTCCGGCGTGCGGGCCGCCATCGCGGCCTCGAACTCGGCGTTGCCCCCGTCGCCGACGGCGCCGAGCGGGTCGACGGCCAGCACGCCGAGCAGCCGGTGGGGCAGCCGCCCGGCCACCCAGAGGGCGAGGTGGCCGCCCCACGAGCTGCCCACGACGTACGCCCGGTCCCAGCCCAGCCGGTCGAGCACCGCCGAGACGTCCGCCACCGCCTCGTCGATCGTGAACCGGCCCTCGGTGGTGGACGGCTCGATGCCGCGCTGCTGGAAGGTGGCGACCCGGTACGCCGGGGCCAGGTCGGCGACCAGCCCGTCGACGATCGCGACCGAGAGACCGGGACCGCCGTGCAGCACCAGCACCGGCGGGCCGTCGCCCACGACATACCCCGCGAGGACCCCGCGGTCGGCCGGCGCCTCGAACGTCTGCTGCGGCATGGCGTGATCCAACCACCGCGCCGGCCCGGCCCGCTGCGTGCCTGGCACGATGCCGCCATGACTCCCGCCTTCGGTGTCCGCTCGATGTCGGCCGATCTCCGCCGGGTCCTGGTGGTGCGCCCGACCACGACCGGCGACTTCACCGGCGCCGGCTGGCGGACCCCCGACGGGGCCGAGCTGCTGCGCGAGCACGACGACTTCGTGGCGCTGCTCGACGGCCTCGGCGTCGAGGTCGTCGTGGCGAGCGCGCCGGACGGGATGGTCGACGCCTGCTTCGCCTACGACCCGGTCTTCGTCACCGGAGCCGGGGCGATCGAGCTGCGGATGGCCAAGCCGGCGCGGCAGGGGGAGCCCGCGTTCCTGGCCGCCGAGGTCGAGAAGGCCGGCGTCCCGGTCATCGGACGGCTGACCGGCCCGGCGACCGCCGACGGCGGCGACCTGTGCTGGCTGGACGAGACCACCCTGGCGGTCGGGCGCGGCTACCGCACCAACGCGGCCGCGCACGTCCAGCTGGCCGAGATCCTCGGCCGCGAGGGCGTGACCGTCGAGCGGGCCGACCTCCCGCACCACCTCGGTGCCGACCACGTCATGCACCTGATGTCGGTCGTGTCCCCGGTGGCGCCGGACCTCGCCGTGGTCTTCGAGCCGCTCGCGCCGGTGCCGCTGCTGGAGCTGCTCGCCGAGCGGGGCTACCGGACCGTCCCGGCCGACCCGGACGAGCTCGCCGACCAGGGCTGCAACGTGCTCGCGGTCCGGCCGGGCGTCGTGGTGATGGCCGACTCCGCGCCGGCGCACCCGGGCCGCCCTCGAGAAGGCCGGGGCCGAGGTCCACACCTACGCCGCGAGCCAGGTCAACAAGGGCGACGGCGGCCCCACCTGCCTGACCCGGCCGCTGCACCGCGCCTGACCCGGCCCGTCCAGAGGTCCTTGGTCCCCCGCGCCCCCGCCCTCCGGCCCTGCACCGCGGCACCCCCGGGTGACGACAGTGAGGAGGACGGAAGGAGGCAGCAGCGATGAGGGTCCTCGTGGCGGTCGCGAGCAAGCACGAAGCGACGGCCGAGATCGCCGAGCGCATCGGGGACGTGATCCGCGAGCTGCTGCACGAGGAGGATCCGGGCTCGGTCGTCGACGTGCGCCCGGTCGGCACCGTCGCCGAGCTCGAGGAGTACGACGCCGTGCTCGTCGGCAGCGCCATCTACCTCGGCCGCTGGCTCAAGCCGGCCCGCCACTTCGTGCACGCCCACGCCAAGACGCTCACCCACCGACCGGTCTGGCTGTTCGCCAGCGGCCCGGTGGGGGACCCGCTGCTGCCCGAGCAGGAGAGCGGCGACGGCCCCGAGCTGGTCGCGCTCACCGGGGCCCGGGAGTACCGGATCTTCGCCGGCCGGCTGCGCCCCGCTGACCTGGGCGCGGTCGAGCGCAGCGCCGTGCACGCCGTGCACGCCGCCGAGGGCGACTTCCGCGACTGGTCGGAGATCACCGGCTGGGCCGGCCGGATCGCCGACGACCTGCTCGGCAGCCGGGCGGCCGCCCCGTGAGCCGAGCCACCAGCTCCCGGCACAGCGAGGTCCGCCTCCTGTGACGGGTGGACGCCCGGTCGGCCCCTGCGGCGCGGCCGGCCGGGCGTCCGACATCTCCCGCCGTCCGACATCTCCCGGCCCCGGTGTCACGGAATCCTGGCTGCCTCAGACCTGTTGAGACACCCAGGAGGTCATCACTCATGCTCTTCGGCAGGAAACCGCAGCCCGTCAGCCCGCAGGACGCCCTTCCCGGGCGCCCGGACCGCCCGTTCCGGATCGCCCCCGACCACGTCGTGCTCGGCACGCCGCTCGAGGGGCCGGTCCCCGACGGGTACCAGGTCATCACCTTCGCGATGGGGTGCTTCTGGGGCTCCGAGCGGATCTTCTGGGAGATCCCCGGCGTCCACGTGACGGCCGCCGGCTACCAGGGCGGCTACACCCCGAACCCGACGTACGACGAGACCTGCACCGGCCTGACCGGGCACACCGAGGCCGTCCGGGTGGTCTACGACCCGACGCGGGTCGACCTCGAGACGCTGCTCAAGGCGTTCTGGGAGAACCACGACCCCACCACGCCGGACCGGCAGGGCAACGACGTCGGCACGCAGTACCGCTCGGCGGTGTACCCGACCACCGACGCACAGCTCGCCGAGGTCGAGGAGTCGCGGGCGCGCTACCAGCAGGCGCTCAAGCTGGCCGGCTTCGGCGAGATCTCGACCGAGATCCGGCCGGCGGCCGACGCCGGCCCGTTCTGGTACGCCGAGGACTACCACCAGGGCTACCTGCACAAGAACCCGCGCGGCTACTGCAACCACGGGTTCTGCCAGGTCGGCTACGACGCCAAGGGCCACGGCCAGGACGCGCCGACCCGGGTGGAGTTCCCCGAGGCCTGACCACCCCGGTCAACCGCGAAGTGGACCGGCCGGCTCCGGGTTTCGTGCTCGGCCGGCCGGTCCACTTCGGGCCGCGCTCAGGCCAGCTCGCGGACGTCCAGCACCTCGAACTCCGGCGGGTGCGCCGAGTTCTTGGCGTGGCAGGTCAGCAACCCGGGCTCGGGGCGGGCGCCGGCCTGCACGGTGACCATCAGGTTGTGCGGCTGGGCCCGCAGCCGCACCTGCCACCGGCCGTCGCCGAGGTGCAGGGTGCCGGCCGGCGACAGGGCGTCCAGCCGCAGCAGCCCGCGGGTGCGCCGGACGTGGCCGATCGCGGCCTGCGCGGCCGGCGCCGTGGTCGACCGGCCGCGGGCCAGGTCGGGCAGCACCTCGCCCCGCTCGTGGGCGAGCACCAGCTGCTCGGCCCGCGCGACCTCGACGCGGCCGTAGTAGACGCCGTGCGGAAGCGCCACCACGTTGGCCGCGAACCGGTCGCCGCCGACGTGTGAGCACTCCCACACGGCCCCCGGCCGCAGCCTGGCCAGCTCCGCCGCCACCGGCCGACCCTCGGTCGCGCAGCAGGTGTCGTGCCTGCCGTGCGTGCACACCAGGAAGAACGGGTCGTACGACGCGGTGCCGGCACTGCCGTCCAGCGGCAGCGAGAGCAGCTCGTCGTCGGCGCCGAAGTCGCCCCACCACGTCACCTCCCGGCCGGGTCGCGAGCTGACCCTCGCCCAGGCGCGGCGCGCCGGCGCGGCATGCCGGCCGGGCCGCCGGACCAGCAGCACCCGCAGGCCCAGGGCGATCGCGCGGCGGGACAGCGCCCGGCCCACGGCCGGGTCCAGCCGGGACGACGTGAGCGCCGACCGGCCCCAGCCGCCGGGCTGCTCGACCAGCAGGAAGCCGGCCGCCGGCGCGGCGGTGCCGGCCATCGGGTCCCCGCGAAGCCGCGCCGCGACGGCGCACCGCGGTGCCGGTGCCGGCGGGTCGCTCACCTCGCTCACCGGGCGGCGACCGGGACGGCGGCGGTCGTTCACCGGTCGGCGACCACGACGACCGCCTCGCGCACCAGCCGGCGGGCCAGCACCAGGGCGTCGTCGACGTCCAGGCCGGGCAGGTCGGCAACCCGCAGCGCTTCGCCGTCGAGCAGCGCCCGCACCGCCTTTCCGGCGGCGGCGGGCAGCCGCAGGGCGCGGTCCGGGAGCCGGACGACGACGTCGTCGCCGTCGGCGGTGACCAGGTGCCGCTGATGGTCGCGGGCGACGAGCACCGACTCGAGGTCCAGCGCCGCGAGGGCGGCGGCCTGGGCCAGCGGCCCGACCGGCGCCGGCCGGTTGCTGCCGACCACCCGCCGGCCGAGCCGGGTCGCGACGTCGGCGGCGGTCACCGAACCGAGCCGGTCGACGAGCGCCGCGACGGTCTCCCGCACGTCGGCCTCCACCGCGGCCGGGTCGCCCACGTCGATCCCCATCGGCAGCGAGGCGCGCAGCGCCGGGTCGTCCGTGACGATCGCGACCAGCGACTCCAGCACCTGGTGCCGGGTGACCGGGTGGACGCCCACCGTGAGGTGGCAGGAGACCTCGCCCAGCGCCTCGGCGGCATGCAGGTAGCCGCGCGGCAGGTAGAGCGCGTCACCGGGGCGCAGGACCGCGTCGATCACCGGCTCCCCCGCGGCGGCGGCAGCGACCGCGGGCTGGTGGTCGGTCCACGGCTGGTCCCGCAGGGGCGCGGGGTGCACCGGGGAGTGGATGCGCCAGCGCTTCTCGCCGGCGACCTGCAGCACGAAGACGTCGTGCACGTCGTAGTGCGCGGAGAAGCCCTGCGACGAGCGCGGCGTGACGTAGGCGTTCACCTGGACCGGGTGGCCCAGCTCGGTGGTCAGCGCCCCGGCGAAGTCGATGATCGGCGGCCACATCCGGTGCAGCCCCTGCAGCACCACGGTGTGACCGTCGACGAACAGCTCGAGCACCCGGTCGTCGGCGACCTGGTCGGCGACCTGAGCGCCGGTGCCGCCGGACCGGGTGTAGCGGCCGGCCGACGCGACGACGCCGTCCTTCGCCAGCCGGATGAACGGCGTGCGCAGTCCCCGGCGCGACAGCAGCTCGTCGACCGCGGCCAGCGACAGCAGGTCCTCGAAGCCTGCTGACCCGGCCCCGGCGAGCTCGGCCCGGGTCGAGAGCAGCGGGCCGCGGGCCCAGACGTCGCGGGCGAACGCGTCGGGGTCGAGCGCGATGCAGCGCCGCAGGGCGGGGCGGGAGGTCGTGCCTCCCGCCCCGCCCAGCCGGTCGGTCGTGCTCAGCGTGGGCCGCCGGCCCTAGCTGCCGGCGCCGCTGTCGGCGCCGCCGTCGCCGCCGCCGGCGGCACTGCCGTCCGCACCGCCGTCGTGCTCACCGGGGACGCTGCCCGCGCCGCCGTCGGCCGGGCCGTGGGCGCCGCCGTCGGCACCGCCGTCCGCGCCACCGTCGCCACCGGCGCCCGCGCCGCCGTCGGCACCGCCGTCCGCGCCACCGTCGGCACCGCCGTCGCCGGCGCCGCCGTCGGCCGGGCCGTGCTCGGGGGTGGTGGTCATGTCGTCATCGTCGAGCGCCATCCGGGTCTCCCTCTCGTGCCGGAACCGTGCGCCCGACCGGGGTGCCGGGCGTCCGCCTCCGTCCTACCCGACGATCACCTGCGAAACCAGGGCCGCAGGCGTTCGCCTCAGCCGCTCGCCAGGAAGCCGAGCAGGTCCTGGCGGGTCAGCACGCCCGCCGGCTTGCCCTCGTCGTGCACCAGCAGCGCGTCCGACTTCTCCAGCGCGGCCGTCGCGGCAGCCACCGGCTCGCCCGCCCCGACGATCGGCAGCGGGGCGCCCATGTGCCGCTCGAGCGGGTCGGCCAGGTGCGCGTGACCGGAGAACAGCAGGTCGAGCAGCTCCTTCTCGCTGACCGACCCGACGACCTCTCCGGCGGTCACCGGCGGCTCGGCCTTGACGACCGGCATCTGCGAGACGCTGTACTCCCGCAGGATGTCGATGGCCTCCCGGACCGTCTCGTAGGGGTGCACGTGCACCAGGGTCGGCACGGCGGCTCCCTTGCCGCGCAGCACGTCGCCCACCGTGGTCCCGGCGGAGCCGTCGCTCTCCAGGAAGCCGTAGTCGGCCATCCACTCGTCGCTGAAGATCTTGCCGAGGTAGCCGCGGCCACCGTCGGGCAGCAGCACCACGACGACGTCGTCCGCGGTGAGCCGGGCCGCGACCTCGAGGGCCGCCACGACCGCCATGCCGCACGAGCCGCCGACGAGCAGGCCCTCCTCGCGGGCCAGCCGGCGGGTCATGAGGAACGAGTCCCGGTCGGACACCGCGACGATCTCGTCGGTCACCGACCGGTCGTACGCCGATCGGCCAGAAGTCCTCGCCGACGCCCTCCACCAGGTAGGGGCGCCCGGTGCCGCCGGAGTAGACCGAGCCCTCCGGGTCGGCGCCGATGACCTGGACCCTGCCGTCGCTGACCTCCTTGAGGTAGCGCCCGGTGCCGGTGATGGTCCCGCCCGTGCCGACCCCCGTGACGAAGTGCGTGATCCGGCCGTCGGTCTGGTTCCAGAGCTCCGGCCCGGTGGTCTCGTAGTGCGAGCGCGGGTTGTTCGGGTTGGAGTACTGGTCGGGCTTCCAGGCGCCCTCGATCTCGCGCACCAGGCGGTCGCTGACCGAGTAGTAGGACCGCGGGTCCTCGGGTGCGACGGCGGTCGGGCAGACCTCGACGCGCGCGCCGTACGCCTTGAGGACGTTGATCTTGTCCTGGCTCACCTTGTCGGGGAGCACGAAGACGCAGTGGTAGCCACGCTTCTGGGCGACGAGGGCCAGCCCGACGCCGGTGTTGCCGGAGGTGGGCTCGACGATCGTGCCGCCGGGCCGCAGCTCGCCGGACTTCTCGGCCGCCTCGACCATCCGGACCGCGATGCGGTCCTTCACCGACCCACCGGGGTTGAGGTACTCCACCTTGGCCAGCACGGTGGCCGGCACGTCCCGGCCCACCGAGGACAGCCGCACCAGCGGGGTGTTTCCGACGAGGTCGACGACGGACTCGTAGTACTGCATGCCGGGCAGCCTAAGGGGGACGGCCCGCTGCGCCGGCCGGTGCCCGCGGGAGCCGGTCCGCTAGATTCCGCTCCGTGGCCCGCCCCCCTGCCGTGGAGCTGGTGCCCGGCGTGTGGCGCATCCCCACCGCGCCGCGGGACCTGGTCAACACCATCGTCTTCGTGGACGACGACGGCCAGGTCACCCTGGTCGACACGGGGATCAAGCGGGCGCCCAAGGCGATCCTGGCCGGTCTCGAGCACATCGGGGTCGCCGCCGGCGACGTGACCCGGATCATCGCGACCCACGCGCATGGTGACCACGTCGGCGGGCTGGCCGCGATGCGCGGCCGCACCGGCGCCACCGTCGCCGCGCACGAGCGCGACGCCGACTACATCCGGCAGGGCAAGGCGCCGGTGCTCGACCGCAGCACGCTGGGCGGCCGGCTGCTGCGGCGCGGCGGCAGCACGACACCGACCCCGGTCGAGGAGGAGCTGACCGACGGGCAGCTGCTCGACGTCGCCGGCGGCCTGCGGGTCCTGCACACCCCTGGGCACACGCCCGGCCACGTCTCGCTGCTGCACGAGCCGACCCGGCTGCTGATCACCGGGGACTCGATCTGGAACATGCTGGGCCGGATGACCTTCTCGATCGCGATGTCCTGCACCGACTCCGCGCTGAGCCGGCGGACCGCGGCGGTCCTCGGCGACCTCGAGTACGACCTGGCGGCGTTCACCCACGGCCCGGAGATCCGCGAGGGCGCCCGTGAGGCGGTGCGTGGCTTCCTGCGCAGGAAGCAGGAGCGGGCCGACCGGTGATCAGGGCACGGATGGCGCGCCGTATCGCGATGGCGGCGGCGTACGGCGGCGGCGGCCTCGGCGTGCTCTCGGCCGGTGCCCTCGGCCTGGTCCGGGCCGAGGCCGCGCTGGCGCGGCGGGCCATCGGCGAGCCGACCGGGACCCCGCCCGACGCGGACGGCGTCTACGGGGCCAGCCACCAGGCCGAGCCGATCCGGATGGCGATGCTCGGCGACTCCAGCGCCTGCGGCCTGGGGGTGCGAGCACCCGCACCAGACGCCCGGTGCGATGCTCGCCGCCGGGCTGGCGGAGTGCGCCGACCGGCCGGTCGCGCTCGTCGGGGTCGCGGCGGTGGGCGCGCGCAGCAGCGACCTGCTGGCGCAGGTCGAGGGGGTCGCCGACTCGGCCCCGGAGGTCGCCGTGATCATGATCGGTGCCAACGACGTCACCCACCGGGTGCGGCCACCGACCGCCGTGCGGCACCTCGACGACGCCGTGCGCCGGCTGGGTGACCTGGGCGCCGAGGTGGTCGTGGGCACCTGCCCGGACCTCGGCACCGTCGAGCCGATGCCCCAGCCGCTGCGCTGGATCGCCCGCCGCGCGAGCCGGCAGCTGGCGGCCGCGCAGACCATCGCCGTCGTCGAGGCCGGCGGCCGCACCGTGTCGCTGGGCGACATCCTCGGGCCGGAGTTCGCGGCGTCCCCCAAGGAGATGTTCGGGCCGGACCGGTTCCACCCGTCGGTGGCCGGCTACGCGAGCGCCGCGGCCGCCCTGCTGCCCTCGGTCTGCGCCGCGCTGGGCGTCTGGTTCGGCGGCGAGCCCGAGGCCGCGCCGGACCTGGGGCGCGGCGAGGGCGTCCGGCCGATCTCGCTGGCGGCCGTGGAGGCGGCCGACGAGGCGGGCACCGAGGTCGCCGCCGCCCAGGTCGGCGGCCGGGACCGCGGGCCGCGCGGCCGGTGGGCGGTGCTGCGCCGCCGGCCGGGCGCCAGCTCGCAGGATGTGCAGGCCACGGCTGAGGAGGACGCGCCGCTGCGCTAGCGTGGTTGTTACCCGCCGGTAGCAAACGAGGACCGGCCGGCCCCCTGAGGCGGAGGTTCCCGTGCCCGAGGCAGTGATCGTCGCAACCGCGCGCAGCCCGATCGGCCGTGCCTTCAAGGGTTCGCTGGTCGGCGTCCGACCGGACGACCTGGCGGCCACCGTCGTGCAGGCGGCGCTGGACAGGGTGCCCGGGCTCGACCCGGCCACCCTGGACGACCTGATGCTCGGCTGCGCCGAGCCCGAGGGGAAGCAGGGCGTCAACATGGCCCGCCGGGTCGCGGTGGCCCTCGGCCTGGACGGCGTCCCCGGCACCACGGTCAACCGGTTCTGCGCCTCGTCGGTGCAGACCTCCCGGATGGCCTTCCACGCCATCAAGGCGGGCGAGGGGCACGCGTTCGTCTCCGCCGGGGTGGAGTGCGTCTCGCACTACCCGGCGTTCACCGGCGCCGGCGGCGGCGCCGAGGAGTTCATGAACCCGCTCTTCGACGAGGCCCGGGCCCGCACCGAGGCGACCGCCACCACGAACGACGTCTGGCACGACCCCCGCGAGGACGGCCGGGTCCCGGACGTCTACATCTCGATGGGCCAGACCGCGGAGAACCTCGCGACCTCCCGCGGCATCAGCCGGCAGGAGCAGGACGAGTTCGGCGTCCGGTCGCAGAACCTGGCCGAGAAGGCGATCGCCGACGGGTTCTTCGACCGGGAGATCGTCCCGATCACCACGCCGGACGGCACCGTGGTCAGCCGGGACGACGGGCCCCGCCCGGGAGTGACGATGGAGGGCGTCGCCGGCCTCAAGACGGTCTTCCGCGAGCACGGCACGGTCACGGCAGGCAACTGCTGCCCGCTCAACGACGGCGCGGCCGCGGTGGTGATCATGTCCGACACCCGGGCGGCCGAGCTCGGCCTGACGCCGCTGGCCCGGATCGTGGCCACCGGGGTGTCCGGGCTGTCCCCGGAGATCATGGGGCTGGGCCCGGTCGAGGCGTCGCGGCGGGCGCTGGCCCTGGCCGGGCTGACCATCGGCGACATCGACCTCGTGGAGATCAACGAGGCGTTCGCCGCCCAGGTGATCCCGTCCTACCAGGACCTCGGCATCGACCTGGACCGGCTCAACGTCCACGGCGGCGCGATCGCCCTGGGTCATCCGTTCGGCTCCACCGGGGCACGCATCACCACCACCCTGCTCAACGGCCTGCAGACCGCCGACCAGGAGCTCGGCCTCGAGACGATGTGCGTCGGCGGCGGTCAGGGCATGGCGATGGTGCTGCAGCGGCTGAGCTGACGCGCTGCCGCGAGGGTCAGAGCAGCCGTCGGGTGGCGGCGAGCAGGTCGGCCGCCTCGGCGACGACCTCCCCGGCCGGCCGCCGGCCGCCGGGAGCCCACACCGGGTCCGCGGGCCGGACATCGGCCAGCGCCGCCAGCAGGTCGTGGCCGGTCACGGCCACCTGGTCGCCCACCGCGACGTCGGACAGCGTCGGCGGCGTGCGCCACACCGGTTCGTCGCCGTCGCGGCGCGCCTCGAGCCCTTGGGCGGCGACCGCGAGGGTCCTGGCGGCCTCCCGGGCCGCGGCGGCCCGGGACGAGAACGGGGGCACCGGTGCGGCGAGCCGGCTCTCGGTGAGGCCGCGCAGCCGGTCGGTCACCCGCCGTACGTCGGCCTGCAGTGCGTCGCGCGCGGTGGCCCAGCCCTGGTCCGGCACGGGCGCACCCTACCGACCCGGCGAGGCCGCCGATCCGGTGCGGTCTGGGGGTTGTGGGCAACCGCAGCCGTGCGGCAGGCTCGCGGTATGGTTCGCTGAGACGCACTGGAGGCGCCGATGTCCCTGCACCACTCCGAGGCAACCCATCAGCAGCTGATCGAGCGGGTTCCCCAGGCGACAGGGCGCGACCTGTCCGACTGGTTCAAGGCCCTCGACGACGGGCCGGGGCTGCTGCGCTTCGACGAGCGGGTCAACTGGCTGCGCGACGAGCACGGCATCGCGCACGGCCATGCCTCGGCGATCGTCCACGAGCACGACCTCCGGCGCGGCGCCCGCCGGCACGCGTGACCCAGCGCCCCTCGCGGTGACGCCGGACGAGGCGCGGACGTTCCTGCGCGCCAACCACTCCGCCGTGCTCGCGACCTTCCGGCGCGACGGCCGCCCGCAGCTCTCCCCCGTGGCCGCCGGGGTCGACGACGAGGGCCGGGTCGAGATCTCCACCCGGGAGACCGCGATGAAGGTCAAGAACCTGCGCCGCGACCCGCGCATCTCGCTCTGCGTCCTCAACCAGGGCTTCTACGGCGACTGGGCCCAGGTCGAGGGCATCGCGGAGATCGTCGAGCGGCCTGAGGCCCTCGACCTGCTCGTCGACTACTACCGCCGGATCTCCGGCGAGCACCCCGACTGGGACGAGTACCGGCAGGCGATGGCGGACCAGCAGCGGGTGCTGGTGCGCTTCGAGATCGACCGGGCCGGCCCGAACGTCGCCGGCTGACACCCCGACGCCGAGGACGCCAAGGGCCGCCGACCCGGCGTACCGGGTGGCGGCCCTCGAGGTCGCGGCGGTCAGTCGCCGCGGATGATCGCGATGAGGCGCAGCATCTCGACGTACAGCCAGACCAGCGTGACGACGAGGCCGAAGGCCGCGAGCCACGAGTAGCGCTCCGGCAGGCCGTTGCGCACGCCCTGGTCGGCGAAGTCGAAGTCCAGGATGAGCATCATCGCGGCGAGACCGACGGCGAACAGGCCGATCGCGATGCCGATGCCGCCCTGCTGCAGGCCGAACGTGCCGCCGTGGCCGGTGAGCACGACGACCATGTTGACCAGGGCGAAGATCAGGTAGCCGCCCATCGCGACGAGCACGGTGCGCTTGAACTTGGGGGTGGCGCGGATCTTGCCGCTCTTGTACGCGACCAGGGCCGAGGCGAACACCGCCAGCGTGCCGAGGACCGCCTGCACGACGATGCCGGGCCAGCGCTGCTCGAAGGTGAAGCTGATGCCGCCGAGGAAGAGTCCCTCAGCGGCGGCGTAGGACAGGATCAGCGCGGGGTTGGTCGACTGCTTGAACGCCACCACCAGACCCAGCACCAGACCGGCGATCGCCCCGCCGATGGTGAGCAGCGGGCTCTCGCTGACCCAGCCGATGACGGCGGCCGGCAGCAGCAGGGCGAACATCAGGCCGGTCTTGATGACGACGTCGTCCATCGTCATCCGGCCGGTGTCCACCCCGGTGGCGGCCGGCGCGGAGTACATCTCCTCCAGCTGGCCGGCGGTGGCCGGCGGCGCCTCGGTGAAGGACGCGTACCCCTTCTTCGAGAACGCCTTGCTGTTGTTGAAGACCGGGTTGCGGCTCTCCATGACTTCCCTCCATGGGGCCCGCGACGTCCGACGCGGGCGACTTGTGCCCAGCGTAACGAAAGCAGGCGAATCGGCGTTCCCGGCGTCCACGCCGTTCGGGGTAGGCGCCCGCCGCCGGTCGGGGTCGACGGACGGGCGTCAGGGGCGCTGGCGGGACCAGGAGAACGGGCCGAACGTGGTCGGCCCCGGCACGGTGGTGCCCGGCCCGATCGACAGCTTCAGCCACTCGAGCGGGAACGTGCTGCCGTGGACGACGATCCGGTGGAAGTTCGCGACGTCGTACCCCGGGTGCAGGCCGGCCTCGGACGCGCAGGGCACCTCCACGCCGTCGGCCCCTTCCACCAGGCACGGAGCCGTCGGCGAGAGCGGGTTGTCGGAGCGGAAGATGTGCGAGTCGCCGTTGAGCATGAGCACCGGGTTCCCGAACGCCGTGCTCTCCTCGGCGAGAGCAGCCACGAAGGGCTCGTACCGGGCGATGTGCGCGACGACGTTGCCGTCGAGGTCCCACATGTCCGCCTGCATGATCACCACGACGGCCCGGGCGCCGTCGTCGCGGGCCTGGGCGAACGTCGCGGCCAGCCAGCGCAGGTCCGCCGCCGTCCGGTCGCGCACCTCGGCGAGCTGCGGGTCACCGGCCGTCGGGGTCTTGTACCAGGGGTCGGTGTCGTTGTTGTTCCCGCCGGGCACGTCGACCGCGACGAACTGCACACCCCGACGCTGCCACCGGACGTTCTCGACGAAGGCTGCGTCTTCCGGGTGGGCCCGGTCGTACGCCGTCGCCTGGGACTGCACGTGCAGCTGGCCACCCCCGAGGGTTCGCCCCGGCTCGGCGAAGAACAGCGAGCGCACCAGTGCGAGGTTGGCCAGCGGCTCGCCGCCGGCGAAGTCGGCCGGGAGGCCGGTCGCCGGGTCGAGCACGTAGGTGATCCGGCCGGTCGCAGCGTCGTAGAGACCGCCGCCCTGAGCGACCTTGTGGCAGTCGGCCCACTCGTTGTCACCCGGGGTGAACACGAGCGAGTCCTCGAAGTGCGTCCAGAGCTCGGCGATGGTGCGGTCGTAGGCCTCGGTGCAGAACTGCTTGCCCGAGTGGATGTCGCCGACGTGGACGACGGTGCTCACGTCGGGGTCGGCGTTCACCGCGGCGACGAACGCCGGCGTCGCAAGCGTCTGCGACGTGTCGGTGTTGGTGAGGCCGTAGGGCGCGTCGCCGTAGACCGCCATCGTCAGGACCCCGCTCCCCTCCCCGGCGGAGGAGGCCCCGGCCACGGGGAGGGTCAGCAGGCCGACGAGGACGGCCAGTGCGATGGCTGTGGTGGCGCGACGCATCTCAGCTCCCCCCAGGCGGTTACCCGCCCAGCGTGCGCCGCGCGCCGGTCGGCCGGGTCAGACGACCGGCATCGATCAGGCAAAGAGTTGGTGACGTGCCCGGGGCGGGACTCGAACCCGCACGCCTCTCGGCCAAGGCTTTTAAGGCCTCTGCGTATGCCAGTTCCGCCACCCGGGCCGGGCACTGGTGCTCGCGGTCACGCTATCGCCTAGAGGTAGACCTGGCGGGCGTGCAGGGCGTGCGCGCCGGCGACCCGGTCCAGGAACAGCAGCCCGTCGAGGTGGTCGATCTCGTGCTGGAGCGCGCGCGCCTCGAAGGCATCGGTGGTCAGCTCGAGCACCTCCCCCGTGCCGGGCACCACACCGCGGACGACCAGCCGGGCGGCCCGCTTGACGTCACCGGTCAGGTCGGGCACCGACAGGCAGCCCTCGCGGCCGCGCTCCCACCGGCTGGCCTGCAGCACCTCGGGGTTGGCGAGCACGAGCGGCCCGTGACAGGTCCGCGCCTTGGGGTGGCCGGTCACGTCGAGCGAGAACAGCCGGACGGCCTCCCCGACCTGCGGCGCCGCGAGCCCGACGCAGCCGGCGGCGGCTCGTTGGGTGGCCAGCAGGTCGGCGGCCAGGGCGAGCACCTGCGGGTCCAGCGGGTCGACGTCCGCCGAGGGCGTCGAGAGCACCCCGGCCGGCGCGAGCACGGCGGCCCGCACGGCACCCGGCGGCAGCGCGGGGAGCAGCCTCACCGGGTGCGGTTCACAGCACGTCGGGCTCGAGCACCCGCAGCGACACCTCGACGCCGAGGTCGGCGCCGACCGCGGCCAGGTCGCGGCTGAGCTGCTCCGGGTCGACGGTTCCGGCCAGGTCCACCTCGGCGAGCAGCACGTAGAGCTCGCCGCTGAGCCGCGTCGAGAGGTCGGTGATGTTGCCGCCGGCCTCGGCGACCACCGCGGTGACGGCGGCGACGATGCCGAGCCGGTCGGCCCCGTGCACCGACAGGAGGTACGTCGATCCCAGCGCGGGCACCGGCGGCTCCGGCGGCACCTCCCGCACCGAGACCAGCAGCCGACCGTCAGACGACAACGGCGCGAGCGCCCGCTCGACCTCCGCGGGCGCCGCGTCGGCCGAGGCGACCAGCACCATCGCGAAGTGGCCGCGAAGGATCGACATGCTGGAGTCCTCGAGGTTGGCCCCGAGCCCGGCCAGCAGCCGGGTGGTGTCGGCGATGATGCCCGGCCGGTCGTGGCCGAGCACGGTGACCGCCAGCACCCGCGCAGCGGTCATCGGGTGGCCTCGCTGAACTCTTCGCGCGGTCGTTGCAGGGAGCCGAGCGAGACGATGTCGCGCCGGAAGAACAGCGCGAGCGTCCAGTCGAGCACCACCCGCGCCTTGCGGTTGAGGGTCGGCACCCGGCTCACGTGGTAGGTCCGGTGCATGAACCAGGCCGGGAACCCGCGCAGCTTGACGCCGTACACCTGGGCGACACCCCTGTGCAGCCCCAGCGAGGCCACCGAACCGACGTGCTTGTGGGCGTAGGCCTTCGGGCTGCGGCCGTTGAGGACGAGCGCGATGTTGTCGCCGAGCACCTTGGCCTGCCGTACGGCGTGCTGGGCGCTCGGCGTGGTCGTGACACCGGGGCCGGCGGTGAGGTCGGGAACGGCGGCGCCGTCGCCGGCCGACCAGGCGCCGTCGACGCCCTCGACCCGCAGGTCCGCGCGGCACTTCACCCGGCCCTTCTCGTCCAGCGGCAGGCCGGTCCTGGCGAGCACCGGGTTGGCCTTCACGCCGGCGGTCCAGACGATGGTCTCGGAGTCGAGCTCGCTCGCCGTCGGACAGGACGACGTGGCCGTCGACGCAGGACTCCAGCCGGGTGTTCAGGCGGACGTCGATCTTGCGCTTCACCAGCTCGTTCACGGTGTAGCGGCCGAGGTCCTCGCTCACCTCCGGCAGGATCCGGCCGCTCGCCTCGACCAGGACGAAGCGGATCTCGGACTTCGAGAGGTCCGGGTAGTAGCGGGTCGCGTAGCTGACCATGTCCTCGAGCTCGGCCAGCGCCTCGATGCCGGCGTACCCACCGCCGACGAAGACGAAGGTGAGCAGCTTCCGCCGGGCCGCGTGGTCGGTGACGCTCGACGCGATGTCGAGCTTGTCGAGCATCTGGTTGCGCAGGGCGATCGCCTCCTCCACCTGCTTGAACCCGATGCCCTGCTCGGCCAGCCCGGGGATCGGCAGCGTCCGCGCGATCGAGCCCGGCGCGACGACCACCACCTCGTAGCTCAGGTCGATCGGCTCGCCCCGGCTCGGCTGGATCCGAGCCACCCGGCGCTCGTGGTCCAGCGAGACGAACCGGCCGGTGAGGACCTCGCAGTGCTTGAGCACCCGGCGCAGCGGGACGACGACGTGGCGGGGCTCGACGCTGCCCGCGGCCGCCTCGGGCAGGAACGGCTGGTAGGTCATGTACGAGCGCGGGTCGACCACGACGATCTCGACCCTCTTGCTCTTGAGCTCCCGGCGCAGCCGGCGCTGCAGGCGCAGTGCCGTGTACATGCCGACGTACCCGCCGCCGACGATCAGGATCCGGGTCCGTCCCGCGGCCGCTCCCTCGGTGATCGTCATGCGTCAGAGGGTAGGACGCAGGCCCGCCTCGGTCGCCGCGAGGTCCATGACCTGGTCGAGCATCGGCTCGGTGAGCCGGCCGGTGAACGTGTTCTGCTGGCTGGGGTGGAAGCAGCCGACCACCAGGACGCCGCCGACCCGGACCTGGGCGCCGTGGCCGAACCTCGGCCGCGGGCGCGGGACGTCGAGGTCCAGCCGCTGCAGGGTGCCCAGCAGCGACTGCCAGGCGAAGGCGCCGAGGGCCACCGCCACCTTGAGCGTCGGCAGCAGCCGGCCGACCTCGGCGTCCGCCCAGGGAGCGCAGGTGTCGCGCTCGGCTGGGGTGGGCGCATTGGCGGGCGGGGCGCAGCGCACCGCCGCCAGCATCCGGGTGCCGATCAGCCGCTGGCCGTCGTCGGCGCGGGTGCTGGTCGGCTGGCCGGCGAGGCCGGCCCGGTGCAGCGCGGCGAACAGCCAGTCGCCGCTGCGGTCGCCGGTGAAGATCCGCCCGGTGCGGTTGCCGCCGTGCGCGGCCGGTGCGAGACCGACGACCAGGATCGCGGGCCGGTCGGCACCCCAGCCCGCGATGGGCCGCCCCCAGTACGGCTCGTCGGCGAACGCCCGCCGCTTCTCGGTGGCGACCTGCTCGCGCCAGGCGACCAGGCGGGGGCAGGCCCGGCAGACCGACACCGCGGCGTCCAGCTCGGCGAGCGTGGCCGCGCCAGCCGCGAGCCGGCGTACGTCGGCCGGCGTCCGCGCCACCGGCGTGTCGGCATCGGCGGGGTCGCCCGGCCACCCGGTGCCGGGGGCGGCCGGCCCGGAGCCGGTCAGAGGCGGCGGCGGAGCAGGTCCACCGTGCGGCGCCAGGCCGTCGCCGACTGCTCCGCGTCGTGGACCTCGGGCCGCTGGTCGTTGAAGAACGCGTGCGAGGTGCCGGGGTAGTCGTAGACCTCGACCGTGCCGCCGGCAGCCTCGATGCCACGGACGGCAGCCTGGACGCCGTCGGCCGCAGACGTGCCGTCCTCCTCCGAGGCGTGGATCATCGCGGCCTTGCCCGCATAGCTCCCCCACGTCGGCGACATCTTCTCCCACGGCAGCGCCGGGTAGAACCCGACGGCGACGGTCACCTCGTCGGCCAGTGCGCCGCTCCACAGGGACAACGAGCCGCCCATGCAGAAGCCGACCGCGCCCACCCCGGTGCCGGTGGTCTCCGGCCGGCTGTCGAGGTACTGGGCGGCGCCCTGGATGTCCTTGGCCGCGCGGTCCATCGCCAGGCCCATCAGCAGCCGCTGCGCCTCGTCGGGCTCGCCGGTGGCAGCGCCGTGGTAGAAGTCGGGCGCCAGGGCGACGAAGCCCTCGGCGGCGAACCGGTCAGCGACGTCGCGGACGTGGTCGACCAGCCCCCACCACTCCTGGACGACGATGACGCCCGGGCCGCTGCCCGACGCCGGCACCGCGAGGTAGCCGTCGCAGCTGTCGCCGTTGCTCGCAAAGCTGACCATCTCGCCCAAGGGAAGCTCCTCAGTCCTGCCGGCCCACGACGACGCGGCACCCGGGCGACCCTTGCACGCCGCGGTCAGCGGGCCGCGACCGGGGCGGACGGGTGAACGGTGCCGTCAGCCCGCCGCCCTCAGACCTGCTCCGGATCCGGAGCGCCCGAACCGCGCATGGGACCTGCCTGCGTCGTCCGGCGCACCCGGCGCGGCGGCCCGGCGGCCGGGCGTCCGGGGCCGCCCGGCTTCGCCTCCGACCTGCTCCCGATGCGGAGCGGAGCCGAGGTTGGCCAGCTTCGGTCCGACCGTCTGCTGGTGGCGACCCCCTCGTCGAGGTCCCTCCCTCAGACCTGCTCCGGATCCGACCCGTGACCCGACGGGCTGCGCATCGCCGGCTCCCGACTCTCCAGACCTGCTCCCGGTTCGGAGCGCGGATGACGTCGGCCGGGGGCGCTCCGGGCCGAGATCAAGACGATGCGGCTCATGCCAACCCGACTCGCGTAGCACGTCCGCGCTGGCGGCAGGCTACGTCCGACTCGGCGGCTGGCGCCGGACGCGCCCGGGCCAGGCTCCACATCGCGAGCAGGTCTGAGGCCAGCCGCGGACGGGCCCCGGGCTCAGCGCTCCACATCGCGAGCAGGTCTGAGGGCACCTCGCGGACGGGCCCGGGCTCACGCTCCACATCGCGAGCAGGTCTGAGGGCAGCCCGCGGACGGGCCCTGGGCTCAGCGCTCCACATCGCGAGCAGGTCTGAGCGCCCTCCGCCGAGCCGCCCATGGCGAGTGCCCCGTCTCCGGAGCAGGTCTGAGGCCACCCGCGCCGCCCGTTTCCCGGCCGGGCGCTGCACATCCCAGCCGGTCCGACGGAACCCGCTCGCCCCCTCGGCGGATGCCCTCTAGCCTCGTCGGCCGTGAGCCGACCCGAGGTGCGACCGTTCCGGCCCGACGACGTCCCCGCCGCGGGGCGGCTGCTGGCAGCCCGGCACGCCGCGCACCGACGGGCCGAGCCCTTGCTGGACCCGGCCTTCGAAGACCCGGCGCGCGCGGCAGCGGAAGTCGAGGCCGCGGTGGCAGCCGGGGCGACCGGCGCGGTCGCGGCGGAGGACGGCGAGGTCACCGGCTATCTGCTCGGGCAGCCGAAGCCGTCGGCGACCTGGGGCGCCAACGTGTGGGTCGAGTCGGCCGGGCAGGCGGTCACGGACGCCGAGCTGATCCGTGACCTGTACGCGGCCGCAGCCACCGAGTGGGTCGCGCGCGAGCTGGACGCGCACTACGCCCTGGTGCCGGCGAGCGACCCGGCCCTGGTCGACGCCTGGTTCCGGCTCGGCTTCGGCCAGCAGCACGTGCACGGCATCCGCGAGGTGCCGGCGACGACGGCGTACCGGCCGCCGGACGGGATGGTGCTGCGCCCGGCCGAGAAGTCCGACATCCCCGTGCTCGCGCGGCTCGACCTCGAGCTCCCGCGGCACCAGCGGCTGGCCCCGACCTTCTCGGCCGGCCCGGTCCCCACCCTCGAGGAGTGCATGACCGAGTGGGAGGAGACCATCGACGAGCCGATCTGGTGGAGCGTCGTGGCCGAGGTGTCCGGGTCCCTCGTCGGCTCGGCCATCGGCTGCGCGCTGTCGAGCTCGAGCACCCACACCGGGCTGACCCGGCCGGAGCACGCCGGCTTCCTGGGCTTCGCCGCGGTCTTCCCGGCGGCTCGCGGGCACGGTGTCGGGCGGGCCCTCGGCGAGGCCCAGCTGGCCTGGACCACCGAGGCCGGCTACACCAGCGCGGTCACCGACTGGCGGGCGACCAACCTGCTGTCGTCCCGCACCTGGCCGCGGCTCGGCTACCGCCCTCGCTTCCTCCGCCTGCACCGCCACCTCGGCTACTGACCAAGATCGTTCGCGACGTTCGCCGGGGACACGCCGCGCGTGTCCTGGCGAAACGTCGCGAACGATCTTGGTCAGCCGGGCAGGTCGAACAACGGCAGGGCCGCCTCGACACCGGAGACCTCGACGTCCGGCGCTCCCCCGGTGGCCAGCCAGTCGTCGCGGGTCATCCGCAGGTGCTGCAGGGTGTCGACGCCGTCCGGCACCTCGGGACGGCGCAGCAGCGACACCCCGTTGTCCCGGTAGCCGAGAGCCCGCGAGACGCCGAGCGAGCCATGGTTGTCGAGCCAGGCCGAGGTGATGGCGGCGCGGGCACCGAGGTGGTCGAAGGCGAGCGCGAGCACGGCCCGGCGCATCGCCTTGCCGACGCCGGTGCCGCGGACGGCCGGGTCGAGCCAGGACGACGTGTCCACCGTGCGCAGGCTTCGGAAGTCAGGGCCCTCGAGGCCCTGCAGGCCCAGCACGGCGGCTCCCCGGCGTACGACGAAGTAGACCTCCCAGTCGTCGGGCGACCAGGTGCCCATCGACTTCCAGTACTCCTGGTGCACGACGACCCCGCGCCAGGTGCGGTCCGGGACACCGGAGTAGCGGGTGGCCGCCGGGTTGAGCTCGAGGTCGTCGGGCACGACCTGGGCCATCGCGTCGAGGTCGGCCTCGGTCATGGGGGCGAGCTCGAGCTCGCCGGTGCGCAGCCGCAGGTCCCACAGCGGCCACCAGTGACTGGTCATCTGCCCTCCTCGATCGACCAGGCGATGCCGTCGAGGATGTCGTGCTCGGAGGCCACCAGCTCCGCGACGGGCAATCGGGACGAGCACGACGGACAGCACCAGGGCTCCGGCAGCGATCACGTCGACCCGGCCCGGATGCATGAACGGCAGCGCCGCCCGCTCGGCGCGCGGCATGCCGAGCAGCCGCTCGGCGACCCGGTGCACGTCGTCGGCCGGGATGCGCGCGTGGTGGATCTGCTCCGGCTGGTACGACGGCAGGCCGAGCGCCATGGCGGCGACCGTCGTGACGGTGCCGGCGAGCCCGACCATGGTCCGGGTCTCGCCGAGCGGCACGGCCTGCCCCGCCGTCGCCAGCGCGTCCTCGACGTCGGCGCGCACCGCGGCGACCTGACCGGGCGTGGGCGGGTCGTCGGCGCAGGTGCCGCTCGGTCATCCGCACGCAGCCCACGTCGACCGAGACCGCGGCCCGCGGCTCGGCCCCCGGCTCGCCGAGCACGAGCTCGGTCGAGCCCCCGCCGATGTCCACGACGAGGTACGGCGTCGCCAGGTCGGCTGCCGACGAGCTCGCGGGTCGCGCCGGTGAACGACAGCGCGGCCTCCTCGTCGCCGGTGACGACCTCCGGCTCGACGCCGAGCCGGTCGCGGACGCCGGCGACGAACGCGTCCCGGTTCGACACGTCACGGGAGGCCGAGGTGGCCACGAACCGCAGCCGTCGCGGCGCCCGTGCGGCGGATCACCTCGGCGTAGGTGTCGCAGGCGGCGAAGGTGCGCTCCAGCGCCTCCGGTGCGAGCCGGCCGGTGCGGTCGACGTCCTGGCCGAGCCGGACGACGAGCATCCGCCGGTCGACGTCGGTCAGCGTCGACGTCGCGACGTCGAGGTCGGCGACGAGCAGCCGGATCGAGTTGGTGCCGCAGTCGATCGCCGCGACCCGGGTCACTCCGCGCACCTGGACGCACGGGCCGCTCCGCCACCAGTCGGGGAGCGCGGCGAGCGCCTCGTCGCCGAGCGGGTTGACCCCCGGCCCCTCGGCGAGCGACTGCGCCACGAGCACGTGCAGGCACTTCACCCGGCCGGGCATGCCACCGGCCGAGACGCCGGCGATCTCGGGCACCACCTCGACGGCGTCCCGCACCGCGAGGTACCGCTCGTGCGCGGCCCGGTAGCCGGCCGCGAGATCGGGGTCGGCGCCGAGCCGGTCGGTCATCTCGCGCATCATCCCGCCGGCCTCGAGGGTGCCGATCGAGCTCGTCGCCCGCGGGCAGGTCAGGTAGAAGACGGTGGGGAACGGCGTGCCGTCCGGCAGCCGCGGCGAGGTCTCCACGACGTCCGGGTTGCCGCACGGGCAGCGGTGCGCGACCCGCCGTACGCCGCGGGCGTCGCGACCGAGCTGGGCGGTGACCGCGTCCAGGTCGCGTCGGTCGGTGGTCACGACCGGGTCACTTCGCGGTCTGGTCCGCGCCGCCCGCCGCCTCGACGCTGTGCCACAGGTCGGTGAACCACGGGCTGCGCGCCGCCTTGGCCTTCTCCGGCTCGACCACGCCGTCGACCGACGGTGCGTCGTCGGCCTCCAGCACGACGTACGACGTCTCGCCGGGCATCACGTAGTGCAGCCGTTCCCGGGCCTGCGCCTCGACGTACGCCGGGTCGTTCCACCGGTCGTGCTGAGCCCGCAGGTCGGCGACCCGCTTCTCCTGCTCGCTCACCTGCGCGCGGTAGTCGCGGATGTCGCCGCGCTGCGAGAGGTACTCCCGCAGCGGGTAGGCGAGGGAGATCGCGAGCAGGCAGACCACCAGCGCGAGCATCGCTGCCCGGCCGGTGAGGTTCGTCCGCCGCGTCTCGCGGTCGTCGGTCGCCACGTCGGTCAGCGGCCGTGCCTGGGGAAGGCGGCCCGGCCGGCGTAGCGTGCGGCGTCGTCGAGCTCCTCCTCGATGCGCAGCAGCTGGTTGTACTTCGCCACCCGCTCGGAGCGGGCCGGTGCGCCGGTCTTGATCTGACCGCAGTCGGTGGCCACCGCGAGGTCGGCGATGGTGGTGTCCTCGGTCTCGCCGGAGCGGTGGCTCATCATGCAGCGGAAGCCGTTGCGGTGCGCCAGCGCGACGGCGTCGAGCGTCTCGGTCAGGGTGCCGATCTGGTTGACCTTCACCAGCAGCGCGTTGGCCGACGACTCCTCGATGCCGCGCTGCAGCCGCTCGGGGTTGGTCACGAACAGGTCGTCGCCGACGATCTGCACGCGGTCGCCGAGCTGGGTGGTCAGCGTCTGCCAGCCGGCCCAGTCGTCCTCGCTGAGCGGGTCCTCGATCGAGACCAGCGGGTACGCCGACACGAGCTCGGCGTAGTAGGCGGTCATCTCCTCGGCCGACTTCGCGCCGCCCTCGAACGCGTAGGCGCCGTCCTTGAGGAACTCGCTCGCCGCGACGTCGAGCGCCAGCGCGATGTCGTCACCGGCCGTGAAGCCGGCCACCCCGATCGCCTCGACGATGAGGTCCAGCGCGTCGCGGTTGTTCGGCAGGCTCGGCGCGAAGCCGCCCTCGTCACCGAGGCCGGTGTTCAGGCCGCGCGACTTCAGCACGCCCTTGAGGGCGTGGTAGACCTCGGCGCCCCACTGCAGGGCCTCGCGGAAGGTCGGCGCGCCGATCGGGGCGACCATGAACTCCTGGATCTCGACGCCGCTGTCGGCGTGGGCGCCGCCGTTGAGGATGTTCATCATCGGCACCGGCAGCACGTGGGCGTTCGGCCCGCCGACGTAGCGGAACAGCGGCAGCTCGGCGGACTCCGCGGCGGCCCGCGCGACGGCGAGCGAGACGCCGAGCATCGCGTTGGCACCGAGGCGCGACTTGGTCGGGGTGCCGTCGAGGTCGAGCAGCGTCTGGTCGACGAGGCGCTGCTCGCTGGCCTCGAACCCGACCAGAGCGGGCCCGATCTCGTCGAGCACCGCGAGCACGGCCTTCTCGACGCCCTTCCCGCCGTAGCGCTTCGGGTCGCCGTCGCGCAGCTCGACCGCCTCGAACTGGCCGGTGCTCGCACCGCTGGGCACCGCCGCCCGGGCGACCGTGCCGTCGTCGAGCGCGACCTCCACCTCGACGGTGGGGTTGCCGCGCGAGTCGAGGATCTCGCGGGCTCCGACGGCGTCGATGCTCGCCACGGTGGGTGCTCCTTCGTAGCCGGTCAGGTCGGTGCCAGGCTACCGGCGTACCACGGCGGGGAGGCTGTCCGGCTCGCCCGGTGGACGGGCAGTTGGCAGTCAGTCGGCGTTGGCCAGCGCCGGGGCCAGCCGCGGTACGACGTGCTGGGCTGAGCAGCAGCCCGTCGTTGCTTGCGATCACGTCACGTTCGGCCGGCAGCACTGGGCGGCGCCGCCGAGCCGCGCGATGGTGAGGGCATGGCCGTCAGTCGCCGACCGGCAGCGGTGGTGCTCGGGCTCGTCGGGGCGGTGCTGCTCGTCGCCGTGCTGGCGACGGCGATGCTGCGGACATCGCCGGCAGGAACCGAGGGCCGCAGCGGCGCGGCCGCCCGGCCGGTGCTCCACGATCCGCACCCCTGCAGGACGGTCGGCTTCACCTGCTCGACCGTGCGGGTGCCGCTCGACCACGGCGACCCCGGCGGTCGGCAGCTCGACCTGCAGGTCGCAGCCGCCGACACCGTCCGTGCTCCGCGCGGCGTGCTGGTCTTTCTCACCGGCGGCCCCGGCCAGCCCGGCGTCGCGTTCCTGAAGCGGACGGCCGCCGCCCTGAGCCAGGTGCTCGCACGACTACCGGCTGGTGATGGTCGACCAGCGAGGCACCGGCCGCAACGCCCTTGCCTGCCCGGCCCTGCAGCGGCAGCTGGGTGAGACCGACCTCTACGTGCCCAGCACCGCGGCGGTGCGGGACTGCGCCGAGGCGATCGGGCCCGACCGGCGCTTCTACGGCACGGCCGACACGGTCGCTGACCTCGACCTCGTCCGCCGGGCGCTCGGGGTCGACTCCTGGGCGCTGGACGGCGTCTCCTACGGCACGTTCGTCGCCGCGCACTACGCGATCGCACATCCGGCGCACACGTCGAGGCTGGTGCTCGACTCGGTCGTGCCGCACGCCGGCCTCGAGCCGTTCCTCGTCGCTCCGCTGCGCGCCACCGGCCGGGTGCTGACCGCCGTCTGCCGGCAGCGGCCCTGTCCGGGCGACCCGGCCGCCGACCTCACGTCGACGCTGCAGCGGCGCGACGACGGGTCCGACGTGCTCAACGCGCTGACCGTCTGGGGCATCGTCTCGCCGGCCTACCGGGACGTGCCCGAGATGCTGCACGCCGCGGCGGCCGGCGACTCCGGCCGGCTGGACGGGCTGGTCCGCGGCGTCCTGACCGGCACCCGGGTGCCGGTGGCGGAGTTCAGCCAGGGCCTGCACGCGGCGACGCTGTGCGCCGACGGCAGGTTCCCCTGGCGGGGCGGCAGCACGCCGTACGCCGACAAGCTGGCCGCCGTCCGGCGCGCCGCCACCGGGCTCACGGACGGCGAGCTGGCGCCGTTCGACCGGCGGACCGCGCTGCGCAACGGCATCCTCGTCACCTGCGAGCGGTGGCCGCCCACCGACTATGCCCCGCTGCCCCGGCCCCGGCTGCTGCCCGACGTGCCCACGCTGCTCCTCGGCGGCGACCGGGACCTGTCGACACCTGTCGAGTGGCTGCGCGAGGAGGCCGCCGTCACGCCCGACGCCACCGTCGTGGTCGTCCCCGGAGCCGGGCACTCGGTGCAGATCAGGGCGCGCGACGACGCCGGCCGCGACGCGGTGGCCAGGTTCCTCGCCGGCCGGTGACCGGGCTCGGCGCTACCTCGGCGTCAGCACACAGAACTCGTGACCGTCCGGATCGGCCAGCACCACCCAGCTGACCTCGCCCTGGCCGATGTCGACCCGCGTCGCACCGAGGGAGACGAGCCGGTCGACCTCCGCCTGCTGGTCGCCGTCGAGCGGTGGGGCGAGGTCGAGGTGCAGCCGCTCCTTCCCCGTCTTGGGCGTCAGCGGCGGGCCGCCCCACGTGATCTTCGGACCGCCGCGCGGCGAGCGGATCGCGGTCTCCTCGTCCTGGTCCCAGACCAGCGGCCAGCCCAGCGCCTCGCTCCAGAAGTACCCGACGGCCTGCGAACCGTCGCTCGACAGCGCCCCGATGAACCCGCAGTCGGCAAGGAAGCTGTTGCCCGGCTCGATGACGCAGAACTCGTTGCCCTCCGGGTCGGCGAGCACCACGTGACCCTCCTCCGGGAGCTGGCCGACGTCGATGTGCCGGGCGCCGAGCTCCAGCGACCTCGCCACGGTCCGCTGCTGGTCCTCCAGGGACGTGCTGGTGAGATCGAAGTGGATCGTGTTCGGGCCGGCCTTCTGCTGCTGGCTGAGCTGGAACCGCAGCCGGAAACCGGTGTCGTCGCTCGGCAGCAGCGCTATGCCGTCGTGGGGGTCGTCGGTCGTCTCCCAGCCGAGGACGCCGGCCCAGAAGTGCGCAAGTCGGCGGCGGGTCGTTCGCGTCGAAGCAGAGCGCGTGCAGGTGAAGGGTCATCCTGCACCCCGTCAGAGGCCGAGCAGGGTGCGCAGGTGGCGCGGCGCCGGCGAGCCGTGCTCGAGCATCGCGTCGTGCCGGTCGCGGACACTGGTCTGCGGCTGGGCCGCCGCCAGGTCGCGCGCGATGTCGGCGACCTCGACGTAGCCGACGTAGTACGTCGAGAGCTGGCTGCTCGTGAGCAGCGCCCGGCGCCACTTGCCGGCGGCCTCGCCGTCCTCCTGGTGACCCCGCTGCATCATCAGCCGCATCGCTTCGTCCTCGGTCATGCCGTGGGCGTGCACCCGGGCGTCGAGGATCGCGTTGATGGTCATCCGCAGCTGCATCTTCAGCTGCTGCATCCGCAGCGCGTCGCCCAGCCCCTCGTCGGACCGGTAGCCGGAGTCGGCCATCAGCTCCTCGGCGTACACCGCCCAGCCCTCGACGAACGGCCCGCTCCAGAGCGCCTTCCGCACCGGCACCGGCGCCTGGTAGCGCTGGTTGTGCGCGAGCTGCAGCACGTGCCCGGGCATCGCCTCGTGCACCGTGAGGTTCTGCAGCATGTGCGCGTTGTACTCGCGGAAGAACGAGCGCACCCGCTCCTCCGACCAGTCCTCCGGTGTCGGCGACACCGCGAAGTACGTCGGCAGCGACGACTGCTCCAGGGGGCCGGGCGGGTCGCAGTACGCCACCGCCACACCGCGGTGGATCTCGGGCATCACGATGATCTCGACCGGGTCGTCGTGCACGGTCACCAGGTCGTGGGCGCGGACGAAGGCGGTGGTCTGCTCGAGGGCGGCCTCGCAGTGGCCGACGATGGTGTCGTCGTCGACGTGCCCGTCGGTCGCGAGGCGGTCGAGCACCCGGCGCACCCGGCCGTCGGCGCTCGCCGCCGTCGAGGCGCGCGGCGGTCTCCGCGATCAGCGCCTCGAGACGTTCGAGGTCGGCCTCGGCGCGGGCGAGCACCGCATCGGCGTCGGTCGCGATGTCGAGGGTGAGAGCCAGCTTGCGGGAGAACGGCTCCGGCCCGAGCCGGGGGTCGCGGTCGGCGCCGTCGAGCCGGGACCGCAGCCAGTCGAGGTGCTCGTCCAGCGCGGCGACGGCGGCGTCCCGGGCCGGCTCGACCTCGGCGCGCAGCGACGGCTCCCGGGCGAGGCCGCGCTCGAGCTCGGTCCCGAGCAGCGTCCGGGTGCCGGTGAACTGCCCGATCGCGGTCTCGACGTGCACCTGCGGCATCGACCCGAGCGCCTCCCGGGACTGCGCGAGCCGGTGCGGCACCGCTGCGAGGCGTCCGGCGACCGACCGCAGCCGGTCGCCGAGCGGCGCGAAGTCACGGGCGAGCAGGGTGTAGATCGCGGTGCCGGGGTTGGCGACCAGCGGGTCCCAGCTCGTCGGCCGGAGCTCCTCGAGCTCGAACTGGCGCTCGGCCAGCGCGTTGCGCAGCAGCTCGGCATCGACCCGGTCGGCCGGCGCCAGCGCGACGTCGTCGACCGCCGAGAGGTCGGCCAGCCGTCGACCGGCCCAGGCCAGCTCCTCGTCCTGCGCCTGCGGACCGAGGTCGGCCAGCCGGTCGTCGAACCGGTGGTCGCCCAGGGTCGTCGCCCACTCGGGATGCCGCTCGAGCAGCTCGTCGAGGACGCGGCCGGCGAGGTGGTGGAAGCCGGTGGCTGTGGCGGTGGTGGTGGGGTGGTCGCTCACCCCCGCGACCCTAGCCCTGGGCGGCGGCGGCGGCGCTCGCCTCGGCCGCCCGGACCCGGTCGGCGAAGTCGCGGGCCGCCAGCCGCAGCTCTGCCTCGGGGTCCAGCCCGGCGCGCCGCGCCTCGGCCACCAGGGCCATCAGCCGGGCACCGAGCCCGTCCCCGACGACCGGGTCGACGACGACGCCGTTCTTCTCGGCCCGGTGCAGCAGCTTGGTCGAGAGGGACAGCGCCGGGAGCGCCATGGGCACGCCGTCGACGGCCGAGGCTCGCCCTTTCTCCATCGCCTTCTGCCGCTCCCACCCGGCCTCGACGTCGGCCGCCGTCTCGGCCTCGGCGCCGGCGAAGACGTGCGGGTGCCGGCGGACCAGCTTCTCGACGATGTCCCCGGCGACGTCGTCCACCGACCACGGGTCGGCGGCGTCCTCGGTGGCGATGCGGGAGTGGAAGACGACCTGCAGCAGCAGGTCGCCGAGCTCCTCGCGCAGGTGACCGCGGTCGCCGCTGTCGATGGCCTCGAGGGTCTCGTAGGTCTCCTCCACGAGGTAGGTCGACAGCGAGGCGTGGGTCTGGGCGGCGTCCCACGGGCAGCCGCCGGGCGAGCGGAGCCGGTCCATCACCGCGACGAGGTCGAGCAGCCGCGCACCGGGAAGGTCGTAGGAGCCGGGCAGCACCTCGAGCTCGATGCCGTTGCGGCCGGTCTCGAGCGCCTCCCCCAGGGCGCGGCCGAGGTCGGGGTCGCCGTCGGGCGCGACGAGCCAGACGACGGCCGCCGCAGCGGTGCGGTCGAGCAGCCGGGTCGCGAGGTCGCGCGGCGGCAGACCGGCCTCGACCGTCTCGACGACGACGCCCTCGGCCTCGAGGTACGGGATGAGGGGGTGACCCTCGGCGGACAGCACCGCCGCGGCCGGAGCGCAGCACGTCCCAGGCCGCGGCCGCCAGCAGGCCCGGCGCCACCCGCGGCGAGGTCGGGACCAGCACCAGCCGACCCGTCACGGGCAGTGGCTCACGGCGAGGCGAGCTGGTCGGCGGTCTGGGACAGGCCGCCGCTGACCAGCGGCTCGATGCCGGTGCGCGGGCTCCAGCGGCCGTAGCGCGGGCTCACCTCGATGTCCATGCCGCGGGCGGTCTTGCTCAGGGTCTGGCTGGTCGCGTTCTGCACCGCGGTCGACGAGGGGTCGGCGCCGTTCGCCAGCGTCCGGGCGATCTTCGTGTACAGGATCTGGTCGCGGACCCACCGGTCGATGCCCGACGGGGGCAGCACGGTCTGCTGGCGGGACGAGAGGGCCTGGATCAGCCCCTTGCGGCCACCGATGCTCTTGAGCACCTGGTCGCGCTGCTTGGCGACCTGCCCGACGCTGGTGTGCACGTCGGCGGCGGCGGCGGCCTGGTCGATGACCTCGGAGAGGATCATCCGCTGCAGGATCTGCAGCTGGACGTCGGCCGGGTCGGCGCCGGGCACCACCGCGAGGTAGTCCTGGGTGGCCTGCTGCAGCTCGTCGGTCGTGATCCGTGAGCCGTCGACGACGGCCGCCGACCCGACCTTCTGGTCGGCACAGCCGGACAGGCCGCCGGCGGCGACGAGCGCGACGGCGAGGGCGGCGGCGGTGCGGGTCAGGCGCGTCATCGTGGTCCTTCGGCTGGGACGGCGAGCAGCACCGCCTCGACGAGCGCCCGGCACCAGGCCAGGAGCTCGACGTCGCGCAGCAGCTGCCCGCCCACCCGGGCGGTCATGGGCTTCGGTACCAGGATGGTACGGACTGCGTGCTTGACCAGCGATCCCGGGTAGAGCCGCTGCAGTCGCAGCTGGGCGCTCTCGGGCAGCTCGACCGGCGCGAACCGGATGCTGTTGCCGGCGAGGGCGACCTCGCTGAGACCGGCCCGCCGGGCCACCATCCGGAACCGGGCCACCTCGAAGAGGTTCGTGACCGGGGTCGGTGGCTCGCCGTACCTGTCCTCGAGCTCGGCACGGACCGCCTCGAGGTCCTCCTCGGTGGCGACCGACGCGAGCTTGCGGTAGGCCTCCAGGCGCAGCCGCTCGCCGTCGATGTAGTCGTGCGGGACGTGGGCGTCGACGGGCAGCTCGACCTTGACGTCGGTGAGCTCCTGCCCGCCCTCGCCCTTGTACTCCGCGACCGCCTCGCCGACCAGCCGCACGTACAGGTCGAAGCCGACGGCGGCGATGTGCCCGGACTGCTCGCCGCCGAGCAGGTTGCCGGCGCCGCGGATCTCCAGGTCCTTCATGGCGATCCACATGCCGGAACCGAGGTCGCTGTGCGCCGCCATGGTGGCCAGCCGGTCGTGGGCGGTCTCGGTGAGCGGCTTCTCCGGCGGGTAGAGCAAGTAGGCGTAGGCCCGCTCGCGGCTGCGCCCGACCCGGCCGCGCAGCTGGTGCAGCTGGGACAGCCCCATCACGTCGGCGCGCTCGAGGATCAGCGTGTTCGCGTTGGAGATGTCCAGGCCGCTCTCGACGATCGTGGTGCAGACGAGCACGTCGGACCGCTTCTCCCAGAAGTCCAGGACGACCTGCTCGAGGGCGTGCTCGTTCATCTGGCCGTGCGCGGTCGCGACCCGCGCCTCGGGCACCAGGTCCCGCAGCCGGGCCGCGGCCCGGTCGATCGACTCCACCCGGTTGTGGATGTAGAAGACCTGCCCCTCGCGCAGCAGCTCGCGCCGGATCGCCGCACCGATCTGCTTCTCGTCGTAGGCGCCGACGAAGGTGAGCACCGGGTGCCGCTCCTCCGGCGGCGTGAGGATCGTCGACATCTCGCGGATGCCGGTCACCGCCATCTCGAGGGTCCGCGGGATCGGCGTCGCCGACATCGTGAGGACGTCGACGTTGGTGCGCAGGTGCTTGAGCTGCTCCTTGTGCTCGACGCCGAAGCGCTGCTCCTCGTCGACGATGACCAGGCCGAGGTCCTTGAACTGCACCTCGCTGGACAGGATCCGGTGGGTGCCGATGACGACGTCGACGGTGCCGGCGAGCAGCCCCTTCTTGACCTCGTTGGCCTCCTTGTCGCTCTGGAACCGCGACAGCGCCTCGACCTGCACCGGGAAGCTCGCGTAGCGCTCGGCGAAGGTCGACAGGTGCTGGTTGACCAGCAGCGTCGTCGGCACGAGCACCGCGACCTGCTTGCCGTCCTGCACCGCCTTGAACGCGGCGCGCACCGCGATCTCGGTCTTCCCGTAGCCGACGTCGCCGCAGATGATCCGGTCCATCGGGACCGTCTTCTCCATGTCCTCCTTGACCTCGTCGATGGCGCCGAGCTGGTCGGGAGTCTCGTGGTAGGGGAAGGCGTCCTCGAGCTCGCGCTGCCACGGGGTGTCCGGGCTGAAGGCGTAGCCGGGGGCCGAGGTGCGCGCGGCGTACAGCCGGATGAGCTCGGCGGCGATCTCCTTGACCGCCTTGCGGGCCCGGCCCTTGGTCTTCTGCCAGTCGGCGCCGCCGAGCCGGTGCAGCGACGGCTGCTCGCCACCGACGTACTTGGTGACCTGGTCGAGCTGGTCGGTGGGCACGTAGAGCCGGTCGCCCGGCTGGCCCCGCTTGCTGGGTGCGTACTCGATGACGAGGTACTCGCGGGTGGCGCCGTGAACCGTGCGCTGCACCATCTCGACGTACCGGCCGACGCCGTGCTGCTCGTGCACGATGTAGTCGCCGGCCTGCAGCTGCAACGGGTCGACGGTGTTGCGTCGGCGGCTCGGCAGCCGGCGCATCTCCTTGGTCGTGGGGCCGGCCTGCCCCATCAGGTCGGTCTCGGTGAGCACGGCGAGCCGCAGGTCGGCGCTGACGAAGCCGCGGGCCAGCCGGGCGCAGGAGACGTGGACGACGTGCGGGTCGGGCACCGCGTCGACCGACTCGTCCAGCCTGGCCGGCACGTCCTCACCCGCCAGCACCTCGACGATGCGCTGGGCCGAGCCGTGGCCCTCGGTCAGCAGCACGACCCGGTAGCCGTCGCCGAGCCAGCCCTTGAGGTCGGCGACGGCGCGGGCCGTGTCGCCGCGGTAGCCGTCGGACGACCGGGCGGCGACGAGGGAGGTCTCCTCGTCGTCGGGCGACTCGTCGGCGGCGAACGGGCTGATCGACCACCACGGCTGCCCGAGCTCCCCGGCCCGGGCCCGCACGTCGGCCAGGCTCCGGTACGCCGCGGCGCCCAGGTCGATGGGCGTCGCCGCTCCCGCGGCGGCGTTGGCCCACGACGCCTCGAGGAACTCCTTGCTGGTGTCGAACAGGTCGTGCGCGCGGGTGCGGACCCGCTCGGGGTCCTGGACCACGACGTGCGTCCCGACCGGCAGCTGGTCGACCAGCAGCACCATGTCGTCGACGAGCACCGGCGCGAGCGACTCCATGCCCTCGACCGCGATGCCCTCGGCCAGCTGGTCGAGCACGTCGGCCAGGCCGGGGTGCGTCCCGGCCAGCTCGGCGGCCCGCTCGCGGACGGCGTCGGTGAGCAGCACCTCACGGCAGGGCGGCGCCCACAGCCCCTGCCCGGCGACCTCCAGCGAGCGCTGGTCGGCCACCTTGAACCAGCGGACCTCCTCGACGGTGTCGCCCCACAGCTCGACCCGCAGCGGGTGCTCCTCGGTCGGCGGGAACACGTCGATGATGCCGCCCCGCACCGCGAACTCGCCACGCCGCTCGACCAGGTCGACCCGGCTGTAGGCCGCCGCCGCGAGCCGCTCGACGACGTCGTCCAGGTCGACCTCGTCGCCGGCGTGCAGCGCCACCGGCTCGAGGTCGCCGAGCCCCGCGACCATCGGCTGCAGCACCGCCCGCACCGGGGCGACGACGACCTGCACCGGCCCGTGGCCGGTGTCGGGCAGGTCGGGCGCGTCGGGGTGCGCCAGCCGGCGCAGCACGGCGAGCCGGCGCCCGACGGTGTCGCTGCGCGGGCTGAGCCGCTCGTGCGGCAGCGTCTCCCAGGCCGGGAACTCGACCACGGCGTCGGGGGCCAGCAGGTCGCGCAGCGCGGTGGCCAGCTCCTCGGCCTCCCGTCCGGTGGCCGTCACGGCGAGCACCGGGCGCCCCGCACGCGCAGCCAGCGCGGCCAGGGCGAACGGGCGGATCCCGGGCGGTGCGGTGAGGTCGAGGTCGGCGCGGCCACCGGAGCGGGCGGCATCGACCGCACCGCGCAGGGCGGGGTCGCCCGACTGCTCGTCGAGCAGCAGGTCGAGGAGGCCGGAGAGGCTCACGTCAGGGACTCCGATGGGTGGTCGGGCGCAGCACGGCAGCCCGGCAACCGCGATCGCGGGCCGGGAGCACTGCCAGCCTACGTCGGGCCGGTGACGGTCTCGGATCGCGGGCCGCGACGTCCCGGCCGCGGACCGCGGACCTATCGTCGTGAGGTGACCGCCGCCGAGGAAGCCGAGGACGCCGAGGGCGCCGAGGCCGCCGACGCCCAGGCGGCGCTGCGGGCCGACGTCCGCCGGCTCGGCAACCTGCTGGGCGAGTCGCTGGTGCGCCAGGAGGGTGCCGCGCTGCTCGAGCTGGTGGAGAAGGTGCGCGCCCTGTCCCGGGGAGCGGACGGCGGCCGCGAGCTCGCCGACCTGCTCGAGGAGGTCGACCTCGACACGGCCGCCCGGCTGGTGCGGGCCTTCGGCACCTACTTCCACCTCGCCAACGTCACCGAGCAGGTGCACCGGGCCCGCGAGATGAAGGTGGAGCGGGCCGGCAAGGGCGGCTGGCTGGCGCAGACGGCCGAGCGGATCAGGTCGTCCGGGCTGCCGCCGGAGGAGGTGGCCACCCTGGTGCAGCGGCTCGCCGTCCGGCCGGTGTTCACCGCGCACCCGACCGAGGCCGCCCGGCGGTCGATCCTGTCCAAGCGGCGCCGGGTCGCCGAGCTGCTCGAGTCGCAGGACGACCCGCGGGCCGACCGGCGGATCAGCGAGGTCATCGACCTGCTCTGGCAGACCGCCGAGCTGCGCCTCGACCGGCCCGAGCCGCTGGACGAGGCCCGCAACGCGGCGTACTACCTCGACGAGCTGATGCTGCGCTCGGTCGCCGACGTGCTCGAGGAGCTGGCCGACCAGCTGGCCTCGCTGGGCGTCGTGCTGCCACCGGAGGCCCGGCCGCTGACCTTCGGCAGCTGGATCGGCGGCGACCGGGACGGGAACCCGAACGTCACGCCGCAGGTGACCCACGACGTCCTGCTGCTGCAGCACGGCCACGCGCTGCGCGACCTCGGCGCCCTGCTGGACGACCTGATGCAGGACCTCTCCTCCTCGCAGCAGCTGGTGGGCGCCAGCGACGAGCTGCTGGCGAGCATCGAGCGCGACCTGGCGGCGCTGCCCGACCTCGACCCGCGGGTGCGGCGGATCAACGCCGACGAGCCCTACCGGCTCAAGGGCCGGTGCGTGCAGCTCAAGCTCGCGCACACCCGCGACCGGATCGCGACCGCGGCCGCGCACCGGCCGGGGCACGACTACCTCGGCAGCGGCGAGCTGCTCGACGACCTCGCCCTGATGCGCGACTCGCTGGCCACCCACCGCGGCGGCCTGCCGGCCCACGGCCGGATGGACCGGCTGATCCGCACCGTCGCGACCTTCGGGCTGCACCTCGCGACGCTGGACGTGCGGGAGCACGCCGACTCCCACCACCACGTGCTCGGCCAGCTGTTCGACCGGCTCGGGGAGCTGTCCTGGCGGTACGCCGACCTGCCGCGGGAGAGCCGGCTGACGCTGCTGCGCAAGGAGCTCGCCGGCCGCCGGCCGCTCAGCGCCCAGCCGGCCCACCTCGACGCGGAGGGCGCCCGGACCCTGGCGGTCTTCAGCACCGTGCGCGACGCGCTGGACACCCTCGGGCCCGAGGTGTGCGAGACCTACATCGTCTCGATGACCCGCGGCGCCGACGACCTGCTGGCGGCGGTGCTGCTGGCCCGCGAGGCCGGGCTGGTCGACCTGCACGCCGGCATCGCGCGGCTCGGCTTCGTGCCGCTGCTGGAGACGGTCGACGAGCTGCGAGAGGCCGGCCGGGTGCTCGACGACCTGCTCGTCGACCCGTCGTACCGCCGGCTGGTGGCGCTGCGCGGCGACGTGCAGGAGGTGATGCTCGGCTACTCGGACTCCAACAAGGAGGCCGGCATCGCGACCTCGCAGTGGGAGATCCACCGGGCGCAGCGCCAGCTGCGCGACGTGGCGGTGCGCCACGGCGTCCGGCTGCGGCTGTTCCACGGCCGCGGCGGCACCACCGGCCGCGGCGGCGGCCCCACCCACGACGCGATCCTGGCCCAGCCGTGGGCCACCCTGGACGGCGAGATCAAGGTGACCGAGCAGGGCGAGGTGATCTCCGACAAGTACTCGCTGCCGGCGCTGGCCCGGGAGAACCTCGAGCTCACCCTGGCAGCAACGCTCGAGGCGACCGTGCTGCACCGCGAGCCGCGAACCACGGCCGGCGCGCTGGCCCGCTACGACGACGTGATGGACGTGCTGTCCGGCGCCGCCCAGCGGACCTACCGGGAGCTGGTCGAGCACCCCGACCTGCCGGCGTACTTCGTGCAGTCGACGCCCGTCGAGCTGCTCACCGATCTCAACATGGGTTCGCGGCCGTCCCGACGACCGGACAGCGGCGCCGGGCTCTCCGGCCTGCGAGCGATCCCGTGGGTGTTCGGCTGGACCCAGTCGCGCCAGATCGTGCCGGGCTGGTACGGCGTCGGCGCCGGGCTGGCCGCGGTCCGCGACGCCGGGCTCGGGGACGTGCTCGACGAGATGTACGACGGGTGGCACTTCTTCCGCACCTTCCTGTCCAACGTGTCGATGACGCTGGCCAAGACCGACCTGCGGATCGCCGCGCACTACGTCGACTCGCTGGTCGACCCGGACCTGCGGCACGTGTTCGACCGGGTGCACGAGGAGTACGACGCGACCGTCCGCGAGGTGCTGGCCGTGACCCGTGAGGGGACGCTGCTCGGGTCGAACCCGATGCTCGCCCGCACCCTGCAGGTCCGGGACGCCTATCTCGACCCGATCAGCTACCTGCAGGTGTCGTTGCTGCGCCGGTCACGGGCGCTGGTCGCCGCCGGCGAGGAGCCCGACCCGCAGCTTCGCCAGGCGCTGCTGCTCACGGTGAACGGCGTCGCCGGCGGCCTGCGCAACACCGGCTGACCGCGCCCGCCGAGGTCACGCGTCGGTGAGCAGGAAGACGCCGATGTCGCGGTCGGGCACCCGCGAGCGGTAGACCCGCCAGCCGGGGTAGAGCGCGACGGCCGTCGCCCAGAACCGCTCCCGGCGCTCACCGGTGACGAGCTCGGCGACGACGGCGCGGGTGACGCCGTCGACGAGCAGCAGGGCCTGCGGGTCGGCACGCAGGTTGTGGTACCACGCGGGGTGGCTCGACTGGCCGTAGTTCGAGGCGATCACGACGAACCCGTCGTCGGCGTCGAACCCCAGCAGCGGCACCGACCGGGGTTGCCCGCTGCGGGCGCCGGTCGTCGTGAGCATCGCGACGGTGAGCCCCGTCAGGAGGCCGGTCAGGCTCTGGCGCCCGCCGGTCAGCCGGCTCACCGGCCGGTCGACGTGGTGCAGGACGCGGGCGAACACCCAGGCGCCTGCACGGTAGGACCCGAGGCGTCGCGACAGCCGCTGCAGGACGCGTGGCGTCCTGGTAGACCGCGGGCTGCTGCACCGGCGCAGTCTGTCAGCCATCGAGGTGCGCTGCTGCCGCACCCGCTTCGGCACCACCATCCGCCAGGCGTCCAGCACGAGCTCGCGCATCTCGTCCTCGGCGAGCCGGTCCAGCCGGACGACCACCCAGTTGAACCGCAGGTCGGACGGCGCCGGCAGCGCGAACTTCGCCGGGTCGGAGGCGACGAGCGCTGCCCGCTCCTCCTTCGGGAAGGCGAAGCCCATCTCCTGCTCGTCCCGGGAGAACGCCACCCAGACCAGCTGCCCGACCCGGAACTTCACCCGGTCGTGCACCAGGACCTCGTAGGAGCGCGGCAGGTCGCGGGCGACGGCCCGCACCTGGTCGACGGTGACCACGGCCACCACTGTGCCCGCCGCGGTCCGACGTTCTGGCCGGCCGCCGGCTACGCCGGCTACGCGCTGCGCCGCCGCGCCCCCGGGCCGGGACGGCCCCCGATCTCCCGGTTGTTCGCCACCTCGTGGCCCGCCGCGCAGCGCACCACGACGTCCAGCCGCCCGCCGCAGTCGCGGTGCTCGAACTCGACGGTCGGACCGTCGGGGCCGGCCAGGTAGGCGTCGCCCCACTTCAGCATCGCCAGCAGCACCGGGTAGAGGTCGAGGCCCTTCTGGGTCAGGCGGTACTCGTACCGGCGCCGCTGGCCGGGCTCCTGGTAGGGCTCCCGACGCAGCACTCCGGCCTCGACGAACCGCTCCAGCCGGTCGGTGAGGACCTGCCGCGGTATCGCCGTGCGCACCGTGAGCTGGTCGAACCTCCGGATGCCGGCGAACAGCTCGCGCAGGACCAGCAGCGACCAGCGGTCGCCCATCACCTCGGTGGTGCCCTGGATGGTGCAGCCCTCGGTCGACCACCCGAGCGCCATCGGCTCCGTCATCGGTACCTCCCCGCCTGAATTCACTTGACAGACCCAGACCCTACCCCCACCCTGGGTCCATGAACAAGATTCAGGTACGGCGGGCTGCTCCCGACGACGCTGCGGCGCTCAGGTCGCTGCTGGCCGGGCTGTCGACGCAGACGGCCTTCCGGCGCTTCTTCGCCGGCCTCGGCTCCCCGACGGCCCGGTTCGTGACGGCCCTGCTGCGGCAGGACGACACGCACGGCGCATGGGTCTGTGCCGCCGGCGACGAGCTGCTCGGGCACGCGACCTGGGGTCGGGACGGCGATGCGGCCGAGGTCGGCCTCGTGGTCGCGGACCCGTGGCAGGGGCTCGGGATCGGCCGGGCGCTGCTGGACGCGATGCTGGCCGACGTCGCCGGCCGGGGAGTCACCGACGTACGGCTGCACGTGCACGCCGACAACCTGAGCCTGGCCCGCCGGCTGAGCCGGGGCGCGACCACCGCGGTCCTCGCCGACTCGGTGGTCACGATCACCCGGCCGCTGGCCGACCTGCTCGACCCTGCGGCCGATCGCGCCACGCCGGTGAGCTCCCCCACCCGGGTGCCCGCCCTCGTCGGCTGATCGGCGCCCGCTCGCGCCGGCTCACCCGGCGTACGCCCGCGTCGGCTCACCCGGCGTACAAGATCGTTCGCGACGTTTGGGGGCAACACGCCCGGCGTGTCTTCCTCCGGACGTCGCGAATGATCTTGGTTGGCGCGCTGGGAGCGGACCGCGCCGGGTCAGGTGTTGAAGGTGTTCTGGGTGCGCTCCAGGCCGTCGGTCACCAGCGCCTCGACGGAGTCCGCTGCCCGGTCGACCTCGAGGTCGAGCTCCTTGCGCTCGGCCGCGCCGAAGTCGCGCAGCACGAAGGCCGCCGCGTCCATCCGGCCGGGCGGGCGCCCGATGCCGAACCGCACCCGGTTGAACTCGCCCGACCCCAGCGAGCGCCGGATCGACTTCAGGCCGTTGTGCCCGTTGTCGCCGCCGCCGAGCTTCAGGCGCAGCCCGCCGAACGGCAGGTCCAGCTCGTCGTGCACGACGACCAGCCGTTCCAGCGGGACCTTGAAGAAGTCGCGCAGCCCGGCGACCGGGCCACCGGAGTCGTTCATGTAGGTGCGCGGCTTGGCCAGCACCACCCGGCTGCCGGCCAGCCGGCCCTCGAGCACGTCGGCCCGGGCCTTGTGCGCCTTGAGCTTCCCGCCCATCCGTCCGGCCAGCAGGTCGGCCACCATGAAGCCGACGTTGTGCCGGTTGCCGGCGTACCCCGGGCCGGGGTTGCCGAGGCCGACGACCAGCCAGACGTCTCCGGTCACCTCGGGGCTGGAACGGAAGAGCCTCAGCTCTCGGCCTGCTCGCCCTGCGCGTCGCCGTCGGCGGGCGCGCCGCCCTCGGCGGCCGGCTGGCCCTCGGCACCCTCGGCCTCGGCGGCCTCGTGCACGATGCCGACCTCTGCCTCGGCCTCGGCCAGCTCGGCCTCGACCTGCTCGGCGGTCTGCGCCGCGACGATGTTGACGACGAGCGCGTCGGGGTCGGTGACCAGCGTGGTGCCGTCGGGCAGGACGACGTCCTTGGCGTGGATCTGGTCGCCCACCTGCAGACCCTCGACCGAGACGTCGACCGAGCCGGGGATGGCGGTGGCCTCGGCCTCGACGGACAGCGCGTTCAGGTCGGTGGAGACCAGGGTGTCCGGAGCCGCGTCGCCGACGAAGTGGATCGGGATCTCGACGGTGACCTTCTCGCCGCGGGTGACCACCACGAGGTCGACGTGCTCGAGGAAGCCCTTGATCGGGTCGCGCTGGACGTCCTTCGGCAGGGCCAGCTCGTCCGCGCCGTCGAGGTCCAGGGTGAGCAGCACGTTCGAGTTCTTCAGGGCGAGCATCAGCTCGTGGCCCGGCAGCGAGATGTGCCGAGGGTCGGTGCCGTGCCCGTAGAGGACGGCGGGGACCTTGTTGTCACGGCGGATACGGCGGGCAGCGCCCTTGCCGAACTCGGTGCGCGGCTCGGCGGTGATACGGACCTCGGACACGGCTCTCGGTACTCCTCGTCACGGCAACAGGTGCAGATGGTCTGCGGCCGGCGAGAGGCGTGGTCTCGGGTGGACCAGGGTCCGGGGACCACCGCGTCGATCACGGAGGCCACAGGGCTTCCCTCGCCGGGCAACCTGGGCAGTCTAGCCGCGTGCCGACGTCGGCCCAAACCGCGGTACGCCGGTCAGGGCGCGAGCCGCCGCAACGCCGCCGCGAGGCCCTCGACCGCCGACGCGTCGGCACCGGCCTCGCCCAGGGCGGCAGCCAGCTCGTCGAGCTCCGGGCCCCAGCGCCAGCCGACCTCCGCGAGGCCGTCGAGCACCTCGTCCAGCTCGCCCAGCACGGCGGCGCCGGGCCGGCCCTGCTCGGCGGCGAGCACGGGCCGGACCCCGTGGGCGTCGGCCAGCTGGGCGGCGAGGGCGGCGAGGACGAGCCGGCCCTTGTTGAACAGGGCGTAGGACTGCTTGGCGGCCGAGGCCTGCCCGACCGTGTCGCCCACCACGACGGGCACCAGGCGCGGAGTGGCGACGACCAGCTCGACGCTCTCGACCAGGTCCGGGTCACCTGCCAGGTAGAGGTGGGTGACATGACCCTCGCGTGGCGGCGGGCCGACGAGACCGGCATCGACGAGGGTGGCTCCGCTCGCCTCGACGCTCGCGCGGACCTGCTCGAGGGTGGCGGGCGAGAGCGGGTTGGCATCGACGTACGTGCCGGAGAAGCCGGTGCCGGCGACGAGGCGTGCCGTCTCGAGCGCGAGCTGCGGTGGCACGACGCTGAGGACCAGCCCGGCGCCGTCGAGCAGGGCAGCGGGGTCGGACGACGCCGTCAGGCCCTCGAGCCGGGCGCGGGCGGCGGTCTGCTCGCTGCGGCCGTCGGGCAGCCAGCGCACCTCGTGGCCGGCCGCGACCAGCTCTCCGCCGACGCGAGCACCCATCGCACCCGGCTGCAGGAGTGCGACGACCGCCACGGTCAGCTGTGGCCGTCGAACAGGCTGGTGACCGAGCCGTCGTCGAAGACCTCGCGGATGCCGCGAGCCAGCAGCGGCGCGATGGACAGCACGGTGAGCTTGTCGAAGCGCTTGTCGTCGCCGATGGGCAGCGTGTCGGTGACGACGACCTCGCTGACCCGGGAGTTCTTCAGCCGGTCGATGGCCGGGCCGGAGAAGACGGCGTGGGTCGCGGCGATGATGACGTCGGCTGCCCCGGCGTCGAACAGCGCGTCGGCCGCCTTGGTGATGGTGCCGCCGGTGTCGATCATGTCGTCCTGCAGGATGCAGGTCTTGCCGGCGACGTCACCGACGACCCGGTTGGCGACGGACTCGTTCGGCACGAGTGGGTCGCGGGTCTTGTGGATGAAGGCGATCGGCGCGCCACCGAGGGTCTCGGACCAGCGCTCGGCCAGCCGCAGGCGGCCGGAGTCGGGCGACACGACCGCGACCTTGGACCGGTCGACCCGGCGGTTGACGTGGCCCGCGAGCAGCGGCAGGGCGAACAGGTGGTCGACCGGGCCGTCGAAGAAGCCCTGGATCTGGGCGGTGTGCAGGTCGACGGCCATCATCCGGTTGGCGCCGGCGGTCTTGAAGAAGTCGGCCATCAGCCGGGCCGAGATCGGCTCGCGGCCGCGGTGCTTCTTGTCCTGGCGGGCGTAGCCGTAGAACGGGACGACGACCGTGATGCGCTTGGCGGAGGCCCGCTTCAGGGCGTCGACCATGATGAACTGCTCCATGAGCCACTGGTTCAGCGGCGCGGCGTGGCTCTGGATGACGAACGCGTCGCAGCCGCGCACCGACTCCTTGTAGCGCACGAAGATCTCGCCGTTGGCGAAGTCGTAGGCGGTCGTGGGCGTCAGCTCGATGCCCAGCTCGTCGCTCACCGCCTCGGCGAGCTCCGGGTGCGCACGGCCGGAGAAGAGCATCAGCTTCTTCTCGCCGGTGGTCTTGATGAAGCTCATGCTTCCGACCTCTCCTCGTCGCCCTGCTCGCGGTCGTTGCCCTCGTGCTCGGCGCGAGCGGCTGCCCGCTCGGCCGCTGCCGCCGTACGGGTGCCGGCCCGGCGCCGGGCGACCCACCCGGCGATGCCGCGTTGTTTCCCGCGCGCCACGGCGAGGTGGCCCGGCGCGACGTCGGAGGTGATGGTCGAGCCGGCCGCGACGTAGGAGCCGTCGCCGACCGTCACGCCGCCGATGAGCACCGAGTCGCTGCCGACGAAGCTGTGCTCGCCCACCGTGGTGTGCTTCTTGGTGACGCCGTCGTAGTTGGCGAAGATCGTGCCGGCGCCGATGTTGGCGCCCGCCCCGATGGTCGCGTCACCGACGTAGGAGAGGTGCGGCACCTTGGCGCCGTCGCCGAGCTCGGCCTTCTTCATCTCGACGAAGCCGCCCGCCTTGGCGCCCCGGCCGAGCCGGGTGCCGGGCCGGAGGTAGGTGTAGGGGCCGACGGTCGCCTCCGGCCCGATGTCGGCGCCGACCGCGGTCGCGTCGACCACCGTGGCGCCGGCGCCGACCACGGTGTCGACCAGCCGGCAGTTGGGCCCGACCGTCGCGCCCGTCGCGACCGAGGTGACCCCGCGCAACAGGACGTTGGGCTCCAGCAGGGTGTCGGGCTGGAGCGTCACGTCGGCGTCGATCCAGGTCGTGGCGGGGTCGACCACGGTGGTGCCGGCCCGCATCCAGTGCTCGACCGTGCGCCGGTTGAGCTCGCGGTGGACCGCGGCGAGCTGGACCCGGTCGTTGACGCCCTCGACCTGCCAGGTGTCCTCGACGACGACGGCGCCCACCCGGCCGCCGGCGCTCCGCGCGTGGACCAGGACGTCGGTGAGGTAGAGCTCGCCCTGGGCGTTGTCGGTGTCCAGGCGCGCCAAGCCGTCGCGCAGGACGGCGGCGTCGAACGCGTAGACGCCGGAGTTGATCTCGCGGATCACGCAGCTCGGCCTCGGTGGCGTCCTTCTGCTCCACGATGCGCTCCACCGAGCCGTCGTCGCCGCGCACGATGCGGCCGTAGCCCGTGGGATCGTCGACGACCGCGGTCAGCACGGTGACGGCGTCGTCCGCGGCGGCGTGCGCGTCGAGCAGGTCGCGCAGGGTGTCGGCGCTCAGCAGCGGGACGTCGCCGTAGGTGACCACCACGGTGCCGGTCAGCTGCGGCAGGTCGGCCAGCGCGCAGCCGACGGCATGGCCGGTGCCGAGCTGCTCCGGCTGGACCACCGTGGTGGCTTTCGGCGTGACCTCGGCAAGATGGGCGGCCACCTGGTCGCGACCGTGCCCCACCACGACCACCAGGTGGTCCGGCTCGAGCTGTTCGGCGGCCGCCACCGCGTGGTGCACCAGGGTGCGACCGCCCACGGCGTGCAGGACCTTCGGGATCGAGGACTTCATCCGGGTGCCCTCGCCAGCAGCGAGGACGACCACGGCGGCCGGTCGGTCGGGGCTCACGCGAGGAGCGCTCCTGGGCGAGGCGGCGGACATGACGTCGTGCAGTCCCGAGGATACCTGCCGCTCACCTGGCCGTAACCCCACCTCGACAAGGAGTGGTTCCGCTAGCTGGACTCGAACCAGCACTGCAAGGCTCCAAAGCCTGCGGGCTGCCAATTACCCCATAGCGGATCGAGGCCAGGCTAGACGGTCGGCTCAGTGTCGCTGGACGCCGGAGTGCTCGGCGAGACCGACGCCACCAGTCCATGGAACAGGCCGTCGATCTGCTGGTAGAGGACCCGGCTCTGCGACACGGTGATGATCAGGCACCCGCGATAGTCCTGTCCAGTGTTGCGCCGCACGGTCTTGGGGTTGTGACGCTTGAGAGTCGGGCGCTGGAACAGCTCCGTTGGGACCCGGACGACCTCGGCCCAGTACACGTGCGCCGCGGCGATGTCGGCCGTTTCATGGATCGACAGCCGGTAGCTACGTCGAGAGGCCGTGACCTCCATGAGGTCGAGCCAGCGTTCGAACAAGAGCCGGATCAACCCCAGGGTCGCTGTTGATCAAAGACACGCGCTCCCGACGGTCATCACGGCTTTCCTTGGCCCCCTCCGCCCAGTACGGACCGCGCCCGCAAGCAGCAGCTCACGATCGGACACCGGTCCGACGCCGTCCCTTGCAGCACCCTTTACCGCCGATGCGGGCTTCCTCGCGAGCCGACCCGTTCCCGACCCATCGCTCGCTGTATCATCCGGTGCGCCGCCCCGGCTCGGCGCCGCCAGCGCGCTCCGGGTGCCTCATGTCGCGGGTCCACAGCGACACCGAGCTCTTCGAGACCGTCAGCTGCCGGCGATCTCGTCGTAGTGTGCCCCTCGCCGGCGGAGCTGCCGGGCCGCTCTCTTGCGGCGTCCTTTGCGCTAGGCCGTCTGGTCCAGTCGGGCGGCGGCATGCCGACCACCCATCGCTGCACGGGCTCGTCGGCACTTCCCCCAGAGTCGTCCGCGATCTGCGCGACGCTGCGCCCAGCGCGGCGCAGATCGCGCGCCTGTTCCCTGATGCTCGCCTCGCCGGCAGCCGCCCCGTCAGCCATGAGGCATTCGACCAGGGACCCCGGACACAACCTGCCGGATGGTTACGGCGGCGTAGGTTACGGTGCAAAAGGCCCGACCCCGACCGACAAGGCGCCGTGATGACACCGCTGAACGCCCGAGAGACGGCCTGATGGCTGTCGAACCGACCGCGAAGGCGGTGCCGCTCCAGGCGAAGCCCAAGCGCGAGGGGCGGGGTCGGATGACCGGGAAGGAACGGCGCGAGCAGCTGCTCGACGTCGGCCGGTCGTTGTTCGCCCAGAAGGGCTTCGACGCCACCTCGGTCGAGGAGATCGCGGCCAAGGCCGGGGTCTCGAAACCGGTGGTCTACGAGCACTTCGGCGGCAAGGAGGGGCTGTACGCCGTCGTGGTCGACCGCGAGATGCGCGCCCTGCTCGACGCCATCACCGGAGCGTTGACCAGCAGCGGCCACCCGCGCGAGCTGCTGGAACGGGCGGCGTTCGCGCTGCTGGACTACGTCGACTCCTCGACCGACGGCTTCCGGATCCTGGTCCGCGACTCCCCGGTCGCCCAGTCGACCGGCACCTTCGCCTCGCTCATCAGCGACGCCGCCAGCCAGGTCGAGCACATCATGGGCTTCCAGCTGAAGTCGCGCGGCTTCGACCCGAGGCTCGCGCCGATGTACGCACAGATGCTCGTCGGCATGGTCGCCCTGACCGGGCAGTGGTGGCTCGACGCCCGGAAGCCCAAGAAGGCCGAGGTGGCGGCCCAGCTGGTGAACCTCGCCTGGAACGGGCTGTCCGGCCTGGAGCCCAAGCCCGTCCTGCGCGGCACCGACCCGAACGAGGCCTGACGCCCTAGCGCCGACGGCTCGAGCAGCTCGATCCGGTTGCCCTGCGGGTCGTCGACGTAGCAGCGGTGGTAGCCGGGGAACCTGTCGTCCCACTCGACAGCCACGCCGTACGACGCGAGCCGCTCGACGAAGGCAGCGAGGCCGTCGACCAGCAGGCCGGGGTGCGCCTTGCGGGCCGGCCGGAAGTCGTCCTCGATGCCGAGGTGCAGCTCGAGCGCACCCGACCGGAACCACACCCCACCACGGGCTGCGAGCGCCGCCGGCTTCGGGACCTCGGCCATCCCGAGCACGTCGCCGTAGAACCGTCGCTGGGCCGCCTCCGACCCGCGGGGTGCAGCGAGCTGCACGTGGTGCAGGCCGACCACGCCGGGAGTGCCGCTCATCACGCCACTGCCTTCCGGGCGACCACGAACACCCGACGGAACGGCAGCACCGTGCCCCACGGCTGCCGCGGGTACGTCGCGTCGACCAGCGCCCGGTAGTCGGCAAGGAACGCCTCCCGCTCGGTCTCGTCGTCGAGCACCTGCAGGTACGGCCGCAGCCCCGTGCCGCTGACCCACCGCACGACGGCGTCCGGCCCGGACAGCACGTGCAGGTACGTCGTCTCCCAGACGTCCACCGAGCAGCCCAGCCCGCCCAGCAGCTCGAGGTAGGTCGCCGGCGGCTGCACGGACGGTCGCGCCCGGTCGGCGTTGCCGAAGCGCTCTGCCCAGCGAGGAGACGTCGCGACCCGGGCCATCGCGGTGTGGGTGCGGTCAGCGAAGTTCCCGGGCACCTGGAAGGCGAGCCACCCTCCGGGGCGCACGAAGTCGAGCAACCGGGGCAGCTGCTGCAGGTGGCCCGGCACCCACTGCAGCGTCGCGTTGCTGACGAGGACGTCGACCGGGCTCGCCGGCTGCCAGTCGCGCAGGTCACCGACCGAGAAGGCCAGCCGCTCGTCGGCACCGTCTGCATCGGCCTGGGCGATCATCTCCGGCGACGAGTCGATGCCTTCGACCCTCGCCCCCGGCCAGCGCTCGAGCAACGAGCGGGTGAGGTTGCCGGGCCCGCACCCGAGGTCGACGACATAGCCGGGCCGGTCTGCCTGGACCCTCGCCAGCAGATCGCGGAACGGTCGGCCGCGCTCGGCGGCGAACTGCAGGTACTGGTCGGGGTCCCAGCGCATCATGCCTCCAACTGTCTTGATATCAAGATACTTTGAATGCTCGGTTTCTCGATGTCAAGACAGTTGTCGTCGATATTCTTGATGCCGGAGCACATCCCTGATCGTGACCATCGCGACGGTGATCGAGGAGGTGGCGGGTGCAGGACGAGGTCGACCGGCTGGTCGCGGCGTGGGCGCGCGAGCGTCCGGACCTCGACGTCCAGCCCCTCGAGATCCTCAGCCGGGTGACCCGGCTCGCCCGGCACCTCGACCGGGCCCGGCGGATCGCGTTCGAGACCCATGAGCTGGAGGTCTGGGAGTTCGACGTGCTCGCCGCGCTGCGCCGAGCCGGCCGCCCGTACGTGCTCTCGCCCGGCCAGCTCCTCGCCCAGACCATGGTCACCTCGGGCACGATGACCAACCGGGTCGACCGGCTCGAGGTGCGCGGACTGGTGCAGCGGCTGCCGGACCCCGCCGACCGCCGCGGGGTGCACGTCCGACTGACTCCGCGTGGCAAGGAACGGGTCGACGCCGCCCTGGCCGACCTGCTGGCCCGCGAGCGCGAGCTGCTGTCGTCGCTGACCGCACGTCAGCAGCAGAGCCTGTCCGGGTTGCTGCGGCAGCTGGTCGCTCCGTTCGAGGCCGAGGCCTGACGGCTGCGGCGACGGTCGCGCCGGCTGCCGGCGGCGCGTGAGGCGCAGCCTAGGCAGGCACGAACCGACCCTCGACGAGGGCCGGCACGACGTCCGTCACGTCGATCTCGCTCGCGATCCGTACGTCCCCGGCAAACCCACGCTCCACCAGCTCGGCTCCCGAGGGGCACAGCTCGAGCGGCCGCAGCGACCGGAAGGCCAGCGCGGCGACCTCCGCCTCCGGCGTGAGCTGGAGTCCGGGGTCGCGGCCGGCCAGCCGATCGACGACGGCGCCGGCGCCGACGAGGTCCTCGTAGGCCGGCCGCAGCGAGCCGTCGCCCCATTGCTCACCGGCAGGCACGAGCGCGATGCGGTCGAAGTCCTGCAGGAACCGACTGACGGCCGCGGCGTTGCGCAGGCAGCCGGCAACAACCGGCACGCCACCGTTGATCGCGGCGAAGGCGATCGACGAGCCGTTCGGCGACGGGAGCACCAGGCGGGTCTCGTCATCGACATCGAGCAGGCTCTGCGGCGACAGCGTCAACCCCTCGTGCGACGACCTGTTGCCCGCGAGCACGGCCCCGATGTCGCGGGCCAGCTGTCGCGCACTCTCGCCACCGGTGTGCGGCCAGACCGTCGCGCCGCGCTCGACGGCTATCGTCAGCGCGGTCGAGAACGACAGCACGTCCACGACCACGACGACGTCGCTGCGCTCGGCAAGTGTGCGCGCACCGACGGGTCCCCATTCGAGCGCGACCGACATGCGCGGGAGCGTACGCGTTCAGCGCAACGACTCGCCCGGGAAGATCAGGACTCGGCGGTCTCCGCGAGCTCGAGCCACCGCTCCTCCAGCGTCTCGCGCTCCGCCTGCAGCGCCCGCAGGGCCGTGTCCAGCTCGAGAACACGCTCGTGGTCGGTCGCCTCGGCCACCATCTGCTGGTGCAGCCGCTCCTCCTGGACCCGCGCCTTCTCGAGCTGGCGGTCCAGCCGGGCCAGCTCCTTGCGGGCGGAGCGCGCACTCGCCGCGTCCGGCGCAACGGCCACCCGCCCAGGCGTCGCACCACCGACCGTCCCCGCACCGTCCGTCGCCGCACCACCACCCGTCGCACCACCACCCGTCGCACCGCCACCCGTCGCACCACCGCCGCCCGTCGCCGCGCGGCGCAGTGCGAGGTACTCCTCCACCCCACCGGGCAGGTCGCGCACCCGGCCGTCGCCGAGCATCGCGACGCTCCGGTCGCACACCCGCTCCAGGAAGTACCGGTCGTGCGACACGACCAGCAAGGTGCCGGCCCAGCCGTCGAGCAGGTCCTCCAGGGCAGTCAGCGTGTCGATGTCCAGGTCGTTGGTCGGCTCGTCGAGCAGCAGCACGTTCGGCTCGTCCATCAGCAGCCGGAGCAGCTGCAGCCGCCGCCGTTCACCGCCCGACAGCTCGCCGACCGGCGTCCACTGCGCATTTCCCACGAAGCCGAACCGCTCGCACATCTGCGTCGCCGTGATCGAGCGGCCCTTGCCCAGGTCGACCTCGCGCCGCACCTCCTCGACCGCCTCCAGCACCCGCAGCGACGGGTCGAGCTCCACGACGTCCTGCGAGAGGTACGCGAGCCGCACCGTCACGCCGCGCACGACGCGACCGGCCGTCGGCTTCAGCTCGCCGACCAGCAGGCGCAGCAGGGAGGTCTTGCCCGACCCGTTGACCCCGGCGATGCCGATCCGGTCGCCGGGACCCACCAGCCACGTCAGGTGCTCGAGCAGCACCCGGTCGCCGACCTGCACCGTCGCGTCGATGACGTCGTACACGGTGCGGCCGAGCCGCGCGCTCGCGAACCGCACCAGCTCCACCCCGTCGCGCGGCGGCGGCTCCTCGGCGATCAGCGCGTTGGCAGCATCGATCCGGAACCGCGGCTTCGACGTGCGGGCCGGCGGGCCGCGTCGGAGCCAGGCGAGCTCCTTGCGCACCAGGTTCGCGCGTCGGGCGTCGGTGGCCGCCTGCATGCGCAGGCGTTCGGCCCGGGCCAGCACGTACGCCGAGTAGCCGCCGTCGTAGGCGTGCACGCCCCCGCCCTGCACCTCCCACGTGCGGTCGCAGACCTCGTCGAGGAACCAGCGGTCGTGGGTCACCACCACGAGCGCCTCGCGGCGGGCCGACAGGTGGTGCGCCAGCCAGTCGATCCCCTCGACGTCGAGATGGTTGGTGGGCTCGTCGAGCACCAGCAGGTCGTGCTCCCCCACCAGTGCCTGGGCCAGCCCGACCCGCCGTCGCTCGCCGCCGGACAGCGGCCCGACGACCCGGTCGAGCATCGCGTCGAGGTCCGACCGGTCGCCGAACAGTCCGGAGAGCACGTCGCGCACCCGGGCGTCGGCCGCCCACTCGTGCGCCGGCCCGTCGCCGACGACCAGGGAGCGCACCGTCGCCGCCGGGTCGAGCTCGTCCCGCTGGCCCACAGCGGCGACCCGCAGACCGCCGGCGTGGGTCACGCGTCCGGTGTCGGGCGCCTCGCGCCGGGTCAGCAGCCGCAGCAAGGTGGACTTGCCGTCGCCGTTGCGGCCCACGACTCCGGTGCGGTCGCCTTCGCCGACACCGAGCGTGACGCCGTCGAGCAGCACACGGGTGCCGTACGCCTTGCCGACACCCTCGAGGTTGACGAGGTTGCGCGCCAACTCAGCCGTCCCCCACGAGCCGGGCACCGGCGACCGGGCCGTACGCGCGGCGCACCGAGCGGCAGGTGCCCGTGGCGCTGAGGGCGACCGCGATGTCGATGGCGTGCTCCCGGCCGCGCGCGAGGAAGACCACGCTCGGCCCGCTGCCGGACACCATCGACCCCAGCGCCCCGGCCTCCTCGCCGGTCTCCAGCGTCTGCCGCAGCTCCGGCCGCAACGAGCAGGCCGCCTCCTGCAGGTCGTTGTGCAGCGCGGCGCCCAGGGCATCGGCGTCGCCGGCCCGCAGCGCCGCCATCAGGTCGTCGGCCACCCTGGGTTCCGACCCGGCCCGGCCGGCCCGCAGCCGGTCGCACTCGGCGTACACCCGCGGGGTCGACAGCCCGCCGTCGGCGACGGCGACCACCCACTCGAAGCGGCCCCGCGCCAGCACCTTGGTGAGCACCTCGCCGCGGCCGGTGCCCAGCGCCGTGCCGCCGACCAGCGAGAACGGGACGTCGCTGCCCAGCCCCGCTGCCAGCTCGAGCAGCTCGCTGCGCGCCAGGCCGGTCCGCCAGAGCGCGTCGCAGGCCACCAGGGCCGCCGCCGCATCGGCACTGCCCCCGGCCATGCCGCCCGCCACCGGGATGTTCTTCGTCACGTGCAGCCGGACCAGGGGCTCGACACCGGTCCGCTCGGCGATCGCGAGGGCGGCAGCGACCGCCAGGTTGTCCCGGTCCTGCGGGACGTCGTCGACCGGCACGCCGTCCGCCGTCGTCACGCTCACCGACAGCTCGTCCGCCGTGGCGGCCACCAGCTCGTCGTACAGCGCGATCGCGTGGTAGGCCGTGGCGACCTCGTGGAAGCCGTCCGACCGGGGAGGGCCGACGGACAGGCCAAGGTTGATCTTCGCCGGCGCGCGCACCGCCACCGATCTCATGCGCTGGCCCCGCTGAGTCGGGGGCGCAGCGAGCGACTCCGCGGGTCGATCCTCATGCGCGCAACCCTAGGCGGCAGGCTGCGGCCGGTGCGCCGCCAGCCGAGCGAAGTCCTCGACCGTGATCGCCTCGCCCCGCAGCGACGGGTCGACCCCCGCCGCCCGCAGCGCCGCTTCCGCGGCCGCCGACGAGCCGGCCCACCCGGCGAGCGCGGCTCGCAGCGTCTTGCGCCGCTGGGCGAAGGCCGCGTCGACGAGCGCGAACACCTCGGCCCGGGTCGCCGAGGTGGCCGGCGGCTCGCGCCGGTCCATCGCGACCAGGCCGGAGTCGACGTTGGGCGCCGGCCAGAACACCCTGCGGCCGACCGCTCCGGCCCGCCGCACGTCGGCGTACCAGGCCGCCTTGACCGACGGGACGCCGTACGTGCGGCTGCCCGGCGGCGCGGCCAGCCGGTCGGCCACCTCCGACTGCACCATCACGAGCAGCCGCCGGATCGAGGGGAACAGCTCGAGCACGTGCAGCAGCACCGGCACCGAGACGTTGTACGGGAGGTTCGCGACCAGTGCGGTGGGGGGCGGACCGGGCAGCGAGTCGAGCCGCAGCGCGTCGCCGGTGACGACGGTGAGCCGATCGGCGTACGCCGGGACGAACCGCGCGGCGGTCGCGGGCAGCTCGGCAGCCAGCACCGGGTCGACCTCGACGGCGGTCACTGCGGCCACCTCGACCAGCAGGCCGAGGGTCAGGGAGCCGAGCCCGGGGCCGACCTCGACGACGTGGTCGGCCGGCCCCACCGCGGCGGTGCGCACGATGCGGCGGACCGTGTTCGGGTCGATGACGAAGTTCTGCCCGAGCGTCTTGGTCGGCCGGACGCCGAGCCGGGCGGCGAGCTCCCGGACCTCGGCGGCGCCGAGCAGCGCCGGCTCGGTCACGTCAGCTGAACAGGTTGTGGCCGCACACCGGCCACTGCCCCGCGCCGCTCTGCCGGTACAGGATCTGCGCGCGGTAGGTCTGCTCGGAGGGGCTGGCCTGCGACGGCAGCCCGACCCCGCCGACGGCGTGCCAGGTGCCCTCCATGAACTGGTACAGCCCGTAGAACGGACCGGCCGGGTTGTAGGCCTGCGGGTTGCCGCCCGACTCGCAGGCCGCGAGCGCGGCCCAGTTGAGCCCGTCGGCGGCCGGCGTGTTCTCCGGCATCTTCTTGGTGCCGATCAGCATGACCTCGGTCACCGGCGGCTCGCTGACCACCTTGCGGACCAGGTCGCGCGAGGAGAGCTTGCCGTCGAGATAGGTCTCGCGGAACGTGCGCACCTCGATGCCGACCTTGCCCTTGGTGACCACCTCGGTCTGGCCGATGTAGAGGTCCTTGCTGCGGCGCTTCTCGGTGTCGAACGTGATGGGCCGCTCCTCGACGGCGCGTTTGCCGTCGACGCGGGTGACGGCCACCACCTGCTCGTCGAACGGGCGTGCGGCGAGGTTGGTCGAGACGCGGTCCTGCGTGCGCAGTCGCACACCGGCCTCTTCCAGGGCGCTGCGCAACGTCAGGGCCGTCGTCGTGACCTCGTGCCGGGCCCCGTCGGCGAGGAACGTGAGGTGGTGCGGCATCCGCACGTCGAGAGCCGTGCCGCCGCGGCTGATCCGCCGGCTGCGCGAGGCCGAGACGTAGGCGCCGTCGGAGCGCACGCCGAGCGTGAGCAGCGCCTCCGCGACCGTGGCCGCCGTCGTCCACACCGTGCGGGTCTCCCCGTCGACAGTCAGCAGCACCGGCCGGCCGTACCGCACCTGCACCGTCTCGCCGTCCGAGAGCTTCGTCCCGGGCGCCGGCGTGACCATGTCGTGGGTGAGGTCGAACGGCACGTCCTCGCTGTCGAGCAGGTCGCCGACGGTGCGCGCGAAGCTGCGGACCTGGTGCTCACGGCCGTCCACGGAGACGGTCACCGACTTGTCCAGCGTGACGAACGCGGTGGTGCCGGCGACCAGCGCGAGCACGACGCCGAGCTGCAGCAGGAGCGTCGGCACCGAGCGCAGCACTGAGCGCCCCGCCGTGGAGGAGTGCCGACCTGCGCCCATAAGCCGCCGACGGTAACGGCCCGCGTCACCAGATGCCAAATGCCGCCTCGGTGTTGGCGGCCACCGCGGCGGCCAGGGTGTCCTCCTCGACCCCGAGCACCGCGGCCATCGCGCGCAGCGTGTGCGGCACCAGGTACGACGCGTTCGGCCGCCCCCGGAAGGGGACAGGCGTGAGGTACGGCGCGTCGGTCTCGACCAGCAGCCGGTCCAGCGGCACGCCGGCCAGCGCCTCCCGCAGGCCGGCGGCGTTCTTGAAGGTCACCGTCCCCGCGAAGGACAGCCACCAGCCCCGCCGGACGCAGTGCTCGGCCATCGCGACGTCGCCCGAGAAGCAGTGGAAGACGACGCGGTCGGGCGGGCCGGCCTCCTCCAGGACCCGCAGCACGTCGTCGTGCGCGTCGCGGTCGTGGATGACCAGCGCCTTGTCGTGCCGCTTGGCCATCTCGATGTGCGCCCGGAACGACGCCTCCTGGTCGGCGCGGCCGGCCTCGGCGGTCCGGTAGAAGTCGAGCCCCGTCTCGCCCACCGCACGAACGACCGGGTCACCGGCGAGCGCGTCGATCTCGGCCAGCGCCTCGTCGAGGTCGCCGGCGAGGGCGAGCAGCGGCGCCTCGTTGGGGTGCAGCGCGACGCCGGCCACCAGCTCGTCGTACCGCCGCGCCGTCTCGACCGCCCAGCGCGCGCCGGGCAGGTCGCAGCCGATCTGCACGATGCGCGGGACGCCGACCGCCGTCGACGCGGCCAACGCCTCGTCGACCGACAGCCAGTCGTCGGGCGGATCGGCGATGTCGAGGTGACAGTGGCTGTCGGCGACCGGGATGCGGAGCGGCTCCGGCGCAGGCGGCCGCTCACGGGTGCCCTTCGCCGGGCCGCCGCGGGCCCGGGTCGGCCCCTCCGTCACGCCTGCTCGGGTTCCTCGATGCGTGGGAACAGCGGCGGGCTCTTGACGACCGTTGCGCCACCGGGGAGCTGACCCCAGCGGCCGGCGTCCTGCACCCGCTGGTCGGACAGCGAGCCCAGCGTCGGCGTACCGCCGAGGGAGTCCCACAGCACGGTGCTGGCCTTCGGCATCACCGGGTGGAGCAGCACGGCGACCACGCGCAGCGCCTCGGCGGTGGCGTAGAGGATGCGGTCGAGGTCGGCCGCCCGCGACTCGTCCTTGGCGACCTGCCACGGCTCGGTCTCGGTGACGTAGTTGTTGACCACGCGGACGAGGTCCATCGCGGCGAGGATCGCGCCCTGCAGGTCGAAGCGGTCGATGGCGGCCTCGGCGTCGGCCACGGCCGTCGCTGCGGCCGGCGCGAGCCGCGGCTCGTCGACGGCTGCCGGCAGCACGCCGTCGCGGTAGCGGCCGACCATCGAGGTGAGCCGGGACGCCAGGTTGCCCAGCTGGTCGGCGAGCTCGGCCTTGTAGCGCGCGCTGAGGTCCTCCCAGGAGAACGACCCGTCCTGGCCGAACTCGATCGCGCGCAGGAAGTAGTAGCGGAACGCGTCGGAGCCGAAGACGTCGACGATCTGGCCGGGCGGGATCGCGGTGAGCTTGGACTTGCTCATCTTCTCGCCGCTGACGAGCAGCCAGCCGTGGGCGAACACGGTCTTCGGCAATGGCACGCCGGCCGCCAGCAGCATCGCCGGCCAGATCACGGCGTGGAACCGCAGGATGTCCTTGCCCACCAGGTGCACGTCCGGCGGCCAGGTGCGGGCGAACTTCTCGGCCGCTGCCTCGTCGCCGTACCCGGCGGCGCTGAGGTAGTTGAGCAGCGCGTCGATCCAGACGTAGAGGACGTGCTTGTCGTCCCACGGGATCGGGATGCCCCAGTTGAAGGTGGACCGCGAGATCGACAGGTCCTGCAGGCCCTGCTTCACGAAGGAGACGACCTCGTTGCGGGCGCTGGCGGGCTGCACGAACTCGGGGTGCGTGTCGTACAGCTCGAGCAGCCTGTCGGCGTACGCCGAGAGCCGGAAGAAGTAGTTCTGCTCCGACAGCCACTCGACCGGACGGCCGTGGATGGGGCACAGCTGCTGGCCGTCCTCGCCGTCGACCAGCTCGCTCTCGAGCTTGAACTCCTCGCACGGCACGCAGTACGGGCCCTCGTAGCTGCCCTGGTAGACGTCGCCCTTCTCGTTCAGGGTGGCCCAGAACTCCTGCACCCGAGCCATGTGCCGCGGCTCGGTGGTGCGGATGAAGTCGTCGTTGGCGACGTCGACGGTCTGCAGGATCGGCTTCCAGGCGTTCTCGACCAGGTCGTCGGTGAACTCCTTGGCGGTCTTCCCGGCGGCCTCGGCCGAGCGCAGCACCTTCTCGCCGTGCTCGTCGGTGCCGGTGAGGTACCAGACGTCCTCGCCACGCTGCCGGTGCCAGCGGGTCAGCACGTCGCCTGCGACGGTCGTGTAGGCGTTGCCGATGTGCGGCGGCGCGCTCACGTAGTAGATCGGCGTCGTGACGTAGTACGCCTTGCCCCCAGGGGTGCTCCCGGGAGCGGCGTCAGCTGCGGCGTCGGTCATGCCTCCAGCCTACGGGCGCCCGGCAACCCGGTTCCGCGGCGCCGACCACGTAAAGCACGCCGAGCGACGCTTCAACACGTCAGCACACGTGTCGTCGCGGGTGCCAGCGTCGACCACGTAAAGCACGTTGCCGGACGCTCAACACGCCAGCACACGTCGTCGCGGATGCGGCGTGCGTGGTCGACTCCCGGCGGATCGGCGGCGGGTGCCGGGCGGCCCGCCCAGCGCTGGCGACCGGAGGAATCGCGTGGTCAGCCGAGCTTGGGGAGGCCGCGCTTGAGCTGACGGACGGCCTGCAGGATGCGCTGCTCGTTCTCGATGAGGGCGAACCGCACGAAGTGGTCGCCGGCGGGGCCGAAGCCGACGCCGGGCGAGACGGCCACGTCGCAGTCGGTGACGATCAGCTTGGCGAACTCGATCGAGCCCATCTCCAGGTAGGGCTCCGGGATCGGCGCCCAGGCGAACATCGTCCCGCGCGGCTTCTCGATCTCCCAGCCGATGCGCGACAGCCCGTCGACGAGCGCGTTGCGCCGCGACTCGTACGTCGCGTTGACCTCGAGCGGGTAGTCGGACGCCTCGTTCATCGTCACCGTCGCCGCGATCTGGATCGGCTGGAAGGTGCCGTAGTCGAGGTAGCTCTTCAGCTTGGCCAGCGCCCCGACGACCTCCTTGTTGCCGACCAGGAAGGCCACCCGCCAGCCGGCCATCGAGAACGACTTGGTCATCGAGTACAGCTCGACGGCGCAGTCCATCGCGCCCTCGCACTGCAGGATCGACGGCGGCTGGTAGCCGTCGAAGGCCACGTCGGCGTACGCGAAGTCGTGCACCAGCACCACGTCGCGCTCCCGCGCCCAGTCGACCAGCCGCTGCATGCTCGGCGAGCTCGATGGTCGCGGTGGTCGGGTTGTGCGGGAAGGACAGCACGACGACGCGGGGCTTGGGCCAGCCGAGCTCCCAGGCCGCCATCACGTTGCCGACGAAGTCCTCGCCGGTGCCGACGGGGACCTGCCTCGCGTCGGCGCCGGCGAAGTAGGGGCCCCAGATGTGGATGGGGTACGACGGGGAGGGCACCAGCGCGGCGTCGCCGGGCTGCAGCAGCACCCACATCAGGTGGCTGAAGCCCTCCTTGGCACCGATCGTCGAGAGCACCTCGGTCTCCGGGTCCAGCGTCACGCCGAACTTGCGCTGGTAGAGCGCTGCGACCGCCTGGCGCAGCTTGGGGATGCCGCGGGAGGCCGAGTACCGGTGGTTGCGGCTGTTGTGCGCCGCCTCGGACAGCTTCTCCACCGCGATGTCCGGCGAGGGGATGTCGGGGTTGCCGAAGCCGAGGTCGACGACGTCCCGCCCCGCCCGGCGCGCCTCCTGCTTGAGGCCGTCGATGATCGTGAAGACGTACGGCGGCAGGCCCGGGATGCGGCGGAACTCCATCGCCCCAGGCTAGCCGCCCGAGACAGCGTGTCCGGCTGCCGAGACGGCCGTGTCCGGCAAAGTCCGCGTCACCTGCCGCGGGCGGCGAGCACCGCGTCGTACAGCGCGCGCCGGCTGACGCCGTGGACGCCGGCCACGGCCGCGGTCGCCTCCGTGAGCCGGGTCCCGCTGCCGACGAGCAGCTCGACCTCCGCCACCAGGTCCTCCGGCGCAGCCGGTGCCGACCGCTCGGCCCCGGCCACCACGACCGTCACCTCGCCGCGCACCCCGTCGGCGGCCCAGGCGGCCAGCTCGGCCAGCCCGCCCCGGCGTACCTCCTCGTAGGTCTTGGTCAGCTCCCGGCAGACCGCGGCCGGCCGGTCGGCGCCGAAGCCGCCGGCCATCGCGGCCAGCGCGGCCGCCAGCCGGTGCGGCGCCTCGAAGAACACCATGGTCCGCGGCTCGCTCTCGCAGCTCGGCGAGCCGGCGAGCCCGCTCCCCCGGCTTGCGCGGCAGGAAGCCCTCGAAGCAGAACCGGTCGACCGGCAGCCCGGACAGCGCGAGCGCCGTCAGCACCGCCGACGGCCCGGGCACCGCGGTCACCGCCAGCCCGGCCTCGACCGCGGCGGCCACCAGCCGGTAGCCCGGGTCGGACACCGACGGCATGCCGGCGTCGGTGACCAGCAGCACCCGCCGGCCGGCCCGCAGGTCGGCGACCAGCTCCGGCGTGCGGGCGGCCTCGTTGGCGTCGTAGTAGGAGACGACCCGGCCGGCGAGCGCGACGCCGAGGGCAGCGGCCAGCCGACGCAGCCGGCGGGTGTCCTCGGCGGCCACCACGTCGGCGGTCGACAGCTCGCGGGCCAGCCGGGGCGAGGCGTCGGCCGGGTCGCCGATCGGCGTACCAGCCAGCACCAGCACGCCCGCCACCTGCTCGTCGACCACCCGCGCATCCTCCCGCACGCCCTCCTCACCCGCGATCTTGAGACCGACGGGCCGGGCGGCGACGGTGTGCCGTCTCAAGATCGGCGGGGTGCGCGGCCCGTAGGCTGGCCCGGTGCTGCAGCCGACCGTCGACCGCGCCCGGGTGCGCGATCGGCTGGTGCCGCCGATGCCCGGCAGCCGGCTGTGGGGCTGGCTCGGCCCGCTGCTGGTGACCGCGGTGGCGGGCGTGCTGCGGTTCTGGGACCTGTCGCGGCCGAAGGCGTTCATCTTCGACGAGACCTACTACGCGAAGGACGCCTGGTCGCTGCTGCACTTCGGCGTCGAGCAGAACTACATCAAGGCCCCCAAGGAGGGCGACCCCGACCCGGCGAACGTCAAGATCCTCGCGGGCAACCTGAAGGGGCTGTGGACCGGCGACCCGTCCTACGTCGTGCACCCGCCGGGTGGCAAGTGGATGATCGCGATCGGCGAGCAGCTGTTCGGGTTCACGCCGTTCGGCTGGCGGTTCATGGTGGCGCTCACCGGCACCCTGGCCGTGCTGATGACCGCGCGCATCGGCCGCCGGCTGTTCCGCTCCACGCTGCTCGGCTGCGTCGCCGGGCTGCTGCTCACCGTCGAGGGGCTGGCGTACGTGCACAGCCGCACCGCGCTGCTCGACCCGCTGCTGATGTTCTGGGCGCTCGCGGGGTTCGGCGCGCTGGTGGTCGACCGCGACTGGGCGCGGGCCCGGCTGGCGGCCGGGCTCGACGGCGCCGTCGGTGCCCGGTTCGGCCCGGGGCTCGGCTGGCGGCCCTGGCGGCTGCTCGCCGGCCTCTGCCTCGGCATGGCCTGCGCCACCAAGTGGAGCGGGCTGTACTTCGTCGCCGTGTTCGGCCTGATGACGCTGCTCTGGGACATGGGCGCCCGGCGTACGGCGGGTGTCCGCAGGCCGTGGGTCGGCGCCCTGGTCCGCGACGCCCTCCCGGCCTTCGCCTCGGTCGTGCTCGTCGCCGCCGCGGTCTACCTGGCGTCGTGGACCGGCTGGTTCCTCGGCGGCGACCACGCCTACCTGCGCAACTGGGCAGCGACCAACCCCGGCCCGGCGTACGTCCCCGACGCACTGTGGAGCCTCTGGCACTACCACCACGAGGCGTGGAACTTCCACACCCACCTCGAGTCCTTCCATCCCTACCGGTCGAACCCGTGGGGCTGGCTGGTGCTCGCCCGGCCGGTGTCCTACTACTACGAGGGACCCACGCTGGGCCAGCACGGCTGCACCGCCGACCAGTGCTCGCAGGCCATCACCGCTCTGGGCACGCCGGCCATCTGGTGGGCCGCCTGCCTGGCCCTGCCGGTGCTGCTCTACCTGTGGGCCGGTCGGCGCGACTGGCGCGCCGGCGCGATCCTGGCGGGCGTGGTCGGGGGGTATGTGCCGTGGTTCTTCTTCCAGCAGCGGACGATCTTCTCCTTCTACGCCGTCGCGTTCGTTCCGTTCCTGGTGCTCGCGGTCACCATGTGCCTCGGGCTGGTCCTCGGCGGCCCGGCCGCGTCGCCGCGGCGGCGGCAGTGGGGCGCGGCGGTCGCGGGCGCCTACGTGCTGCTGGCGGTGGCCAACTTCGCCTGGCTGCTGCCGGTCCTGTCCGCCCAGGTCATCCCGTACGCGGAGTGGGCGCACCGGATGTGGTGGAAGTCCTGGATCTAGGGGCAATGCGGCGCACCGGTGGATGGAGCCCTGGCGTCTGGGGCAGAACTCCCTCGGCAGCCGTGCGGGCCGCCGAGGAGGAGGCGGACGTGGCGTCGGAGAGCAAGGGAACGGTCCTGGTGGCGCTGTTCGCCAACCTGGGCATCGCGCTGGCGAAGCTGGCGGCCGGCCTCATCAGCGGCTCCAGCGCGATGCTGGCCGAGGCGGCCCACTCGGTGGCCGACACCCTCAACCAGGTGTTCCTGCTCACCAGTCTCAAGGTCTCGAAGCGCCCGGCAGACCCGGAGCACCCGTTCGGCTACGGGAAGGCCCAGTTCTTCTGGTCACTGATCGCCGCGGTCAGCATCTTCGTCGCGGGCGCGGTCTTCTCGATCTACGAGGGCGTGCACACCCTGCTGTCCGGCGGCGAGGAGTCCGGCGGGATCCTGATCTCGTACGCCGTGCTGGGTGTCGCGTTCGCGCTGGAGGGGACCAGCTGGCTCAAGGCGCTGCGGCAGATGCGCGGCGAGGCCCGCCGCGAGCACCGTTCGCTGTCGGCCCACATCCGGGCGAGCAAGGACCCCAGCGTCAAGACGGTGCTCGCCGAGGACAGCGCCGCCCTGGTGGGCATCCTGCTCGCCGCGGCCGGCGTCGGGCTGCACCAGCTCACCGGTAGCTCGACCTGGGACGGCGTCGCGGCCATCTGCATCGGCCTGCTGCTCGCCTACGTCGCCTTCGTGCTCGGCCACGACGTGGCCGACCTCATCATCGGAGAGTCCGCCGAGCCGGAGCTGGTCGTCGACGTGCACGACCGGCTCTGCGCACTGGACGAGGTGGTCGCGGTGGTAGAGCTCCTCACCATGCACCTCGGCCCCGAGGAGGTGCTCGTCGCGGCCCGGGTCGACCTCGAGGACACCTTGTCGGCCAAGGAGATCGAGCTGGTCAGCGAGCGGGCCGACCGCGAGCTGCGGGAGGCGCACGAGGAGATCACCCAGGTGTTCCTCGACCCGACCCGACCGGACGACGACCTCGCCCGGCGTACGGCGGTGCACATCGACCGGCTGCGCGCGCAGGCGACCGGCCTCAGCCCCCAGACCTAGGCGCGGCGGTCACTTGGTGAACTGGACGAGGAAGGTGTGTGACGTGTCGTCGTTGAGCCCCAGCTGGAACTGGAAGCACTTGCCGGCCCACGCCTTGTCGGTCTTCCAGACGTAGACGTACTGGCCTGCGGTCGCGTCGTAGCTCAGCGAGCTGCCGCCGGCGGTCAGGGTCTGCTCCACGGGATCGGTCGCAGAGCCGGCCACACAATCGACTGCGGTGGCCTTCGGGAAGCCCGCCTTGAGGACGTCCAGGCCGAAGTTGCCGCCGAGGCTGAACTTCACCGGGATCGCGCTGCCGGCCTTGGCGACGTTCACCGTCGGGGCATTGTCGACGGGCCGGAAGAAGCCGCTGAAGCTGTAGGAGGACCACAGCGGGGTCACCCAGTAGTTGAGGTCCTGGTAGCTGTACGTGGGAAAGTGGGCGCAGGTCTCCGCGTCGTAGCAGTAGACCCCGTTCCGGTCGCCCTCGACCGATTGCAGAGCAGTGATCGGCCCCTCGGTGAACGCGCTGTTCGTGAAGTAGTTGTACTGGAACGCATACAGCGAGTTCTGCGTGTGGTACGAGGCGATGTAGGTCTGTCCCGGAACGATCGCCACCGGCTGGCTGAACGTCAGGTCCTGCCAAGCGTGTCCGGGGCCCGAGGTGAAGTCGCCCTGTGCGAGCAGCTGGCCGTCGGCGGCCGACCACAGCGATCCCGTCACCGCGTCGGTGTCGACTCGGTAGACCCGGACGCCGGTGATCTGCAGAGCTCTTGGACGTCTGGAACTTGACCCCGAGCTCGACACCACCCGGGTCGTCCGCCACGCAGAAGTTGTTCCCGTCGCGAACCCAGACGCCGCAGTCCGAGGTCTCCGGGGAGAACGTGCTGGACCACAGTCCCGTCGCTGCTGCTGCCGTCCGCCGAGGCCGCCGGCGCCACCGCGAGCGCCGCCAACGCGAGCCCGCCCAGCACAGCAACCAGTCGCTTGATCCGCATTGCCCGACCCCTCCCCTGACCGCCCCAGACCCCCCGGAGCGGTGACCGGCCAATGGCACGGCGATCTCAGCGGTCGCTGACGGTCTCCGGCCCTCCCCGACATTCCGGCCGCCGCCATTCTCGCCGCCGCGTCGCCGACGTCGCATGGACCGAAGGACCTAACCGTGATGGCCCGTTCCAACCACTGCAGAGCCCGGACGGCCGCGACCCGCGTCGGAGTGTCACCGATCCATCACTCTAGGCATCGGTGATGCGAGGTTGAGGCCTCGATGCTCAGCCCTTGAGGCCGGAGCGCGACACGCCCTCGATGATGTAGCGCTGCGCGACGACGTACATGACCAGCACCGGGATGCTGGCGATCACGGCGCCGGCGGTGAGGATGTCGTAGCGCACCGCGTTGGCGCTCTGCAGGGTGGCGAGGCCGGCCGGCAGGGTCTGGGTCTCGGTGCTGAAGAGCACGTAGACCGGCCAGAGGAAGTCGTTGTAGTTGGTGAGGAAGGCGAGCAGTCCCAACGTCACCAGTGCGGGCTTCGACAACGGCAGGACGATCTTCCAGAAGGTCTGGAAGCGGTTGGCACCGTCGATCAGCGCTGCCTCCTCCAGCTCCCTCGGGAGGCTGAGGAAGAACTGGCGCAGGAAGAACACGCCGAACGCCGACGCTGCCGTCGGGACGATCACCGCCACCAGCGTGTCCAGCCACTGCAGCTTGCCGACGATCAGGTAGTTCGGGATCACCAGGATCACCGGTGGGATGAACAGCGTCGCGACGATGGCTGCGAAGACGAGCCGCTTGCCGCGGAACTCCATCCGGGCGAGCGGGTAGGCCGCCAGGGCTGCGGTCACGACCACGAGGACCGCGTTGGACACCGCAGCGATCATGCTGTTCGAGGAACCAGCGCAGGACCGGGGTGTTGCCGCTCCCGAGCACGGCGTCGAAGGCCTGGCTGGTGAACTGGTGCGGCCACCAGGTCGGCGGGGTGGCTGTCGCCTCCGACCGCGTCTTGAAGCTGGTCAGCAGGATGAACAGCAGCGGCGCGATGATCACCAGCGCGAGCAGGACGAGCACGACGTACCGCAGCCACGGGCGTCCGCGGCGGGGCGAGCCCTCGGACCCGCCGCGCGCTGCCGGCGGCGCCGTCTGACGAGTCGCAGTGGCGGTGGCCATCACGCCTTCCTCTCCCGGAACAGCCAGAACACGACGACGCTGGTCACCATCAGGAACACCGTCAGCACGTAGCTCATGGCCGCCGCGCTGCCCATCTGGAACTGCCGCAGGCCGGTCTCGGCGATCTGGTAGATCGCCGTCCGGGTCTCCGTCGCCCGGCGCGCCCTTGGTCATCAGGTACGACTGGCCGAACATGTTCGCCGACGCCAGGATCGTCACCATCGTGACGAAGGCCAGCACCGGCCGCAGACCAGGCAGCGTCACGTGCCGGAACCGCTGCCAGGCGTTGGCACCGTCGACCTCCGCCGCCTCGTAGAGCTCCGGCGAGATGTCCTGCAGGCCGGCGAGGTAGATCACGGCGTTGAAGCCCCATGGTCCACCAGACGGTCGACACCCACCAGGGCGACCCAGGCCTCAGGGCACGGAGGTCAACCAGGGGATGTCGTTCGGGATGTGCCCGACGCCCGAGGTAGTGGTTGACCACGCCGATGTTGTTGTCGAGCAGGAAGGCCACAGATCACCGCGACCACCGCGACACCCAGCACGTACGGCGCGAAGTAGATGGCCCGGAAGAGGTTCCGCCCGCGGAACTTCTGGTTCATCACCAGCGCCAACCCCGAGCGGGACCACGAGCAGCAGCGGCACGCTGAGGACGGTGAAGATCGCCGTCGCGCGCATGCTGTTCCAGAACCGGTCGAACGCCAGCGACGAGCTGTCGAACAGGGCCCGGTAGTTGTCCAGCCCGACCCACGGCTTGCCGGGCAGGGTGTAGTCGTAGTCGTGCAGGCTGATCCAGAAGCCGTAGACGGCCGGCGCGACCACGAAGGCGACGAAGAGCACGAGGTACGGCGCCAGGAAGAGCCACGGCGTGGCCCTGCTCCCCGACTGTCCCCGGCCACCTGGGGTGGATCTGAGCCGCTCCCCTTCCTCCACCCGGAGAGCGGCCTCCGTCGTCGCCGCCGCCATGGTCAGGCCCCGTACTTCTTCAGGTTGTCCTGCATCGCGCTGCTGGCCGCGGTCGCCGCCTTGTTCAGTGCGTCCTCCGGCGAGCTCTTCAGCAGGGTCGCCTCGTTGACTGCGATCTCCAGCGTCTGGGCCTGGACGTCGCCGAGACCCGGCACGGGCGGCAGGAACCGCATCGTGTCGATCTTCTTCGCGATCGGGGCCCTGCGCCGAGCTGGTGACCTGGGCTGTCCTCGCGCACCGAGGCCCTGGCCGGGCACCAGGCCGGAGCCGGCCCACTCGGCGGACTTCTTGCTCATCCAGTCGATGAAGACCCTGGCCGCCTCGAACTTGTTGTCGTCCGGCCGTCGACTGGCGGGTGACGAAGAAGTTGTGCGAGTTCGCCCAGACCGCCTCCTGGTCGCCGATCTTCGGGATCGGGGCCAGCTCGAACGGCGTCTTCGCGCCCTTGAGGTCGTTGATCTGCCAGATGCCGTCCCACGTCACGGCGAGCTTGTTGTTCTTGAAGCCGACGTACTGCGTGTCGATCGCGACGTTCTTCGGGCTGTAGCCCTTCTTGATCTGGTCGACCATCCAGGTGAGGGCGGCGACGCCGGCGTCGGAGTCGTAGGTGGCCTTCGAGCCGTCGTCGGCGTAGGGCTCGCCGCCGTTCTGCCACAGCAGGGAGAGGAACATCAGGTGGGCCGGCCACTTCGAGGGCATCCAGAACGGCTGGGCCATGCCGCCCTTGTCCTTGAACGCCTGCAGCGCCTGGTCGAACGACGCCTTGTCGGTGGGCGGGCTCGCGACCCCCGCCTTCTTCGCGTCGTCGGATCGGAGGTACATGCCGAGTGAGTGGACGTCGAGCGGGATCCCGTAGCGCTTGCCCTGGTAGATGCCCGCCTGCCACACCTCCGGGCTGAAGTCCGACTCCTTCAGGTCCAACGCCTTCGCGACGTCGTCGACCGGCAGGATCACCTTGCGTGCCGCGTTGGTGGCCAGCTGGTCCTGGTGCATGACGCCGACGTCCGGCCCCTTGCCGGCCGTGACCGCGGCCGGCACCTTCTGGTAGAAGTCGGCCCACTGGATCGTGTTCTGCTTGATCTTGATCTTCAGGTTGGCCTGCTGGAACTCCTCGACGAGCTTGTCCATCGAAGGGCCGTCGCCGCCGGTGAAGCCGTTCCAGTAGGCCAGCGTCACTGCCGGACCGGTGTACTTCCCGGTGAACGTGCTCTTGCTGTTGCTGGTGCCGCTCGCCGCCTCGTCGGCGGACTTGCCGCCGCCGCAGGCAGTGAGCGCGGCACCGGCCACGACGCCGCCACCGGCTACCAGGAAGCGCCGCCGGGAGAGTCCGGTCGGGCGGTCGGTGCCTGTGCATGTGGGTCCCTCCTGCTCGGTACTACGGGTATGCGTCGGATGTCAGCGGTAGGTGCGGAACCAGTCGAACTGCGCGGTGGCCGGCGCGTCAGCGGCGGCCGGCCCTGGGAGACCAGACCGACCTTGAGCACCGCGTCGGCGGGCAGCGTCCAGACGCCGCCCTTCACCCAGTCCCTGCCGTCCCGGCTGGTCCAGGCCCGCAGGCTCGTGCTCGCCGTTGACCGGTCGAGGCGGTGGGTGATGCGGAGGTACGTCGTCTCCGCGGGAGGGCCGACGATGATCCCGCCGTGACTGACGCCCTCGCCGCCCGACCAGGGCATCTCCTTGCCGAACTCGGTCTGCCGGGTGTTCCAGATAGCGACGTACGACAGCCGGGTGAACAGGTCGTCGTTGACGTAGACCACCAGCCCGGCCTGCTGGAAGTTGCGGACGGTGTCCACCCCGAGGTCGATGGTGAGCTTCGTAGCGATCGCCCAGTCGCCGGTGGAGCGTCTCGCAGCAGCACGCCTGAGGTGCTGCCCGGACCGTTGAGGTCGGCGACCTCGGTCGGCCAGCGCAGGACGCCGCCGCCCACCGTGGCGAGCGGATCCTGGCGCACCCAGCTCCACCCGGCACCGAGCGTCGCGCCGTCGAACTCGTCGCTCGCCGCAGGCACCGGCGTCGAGGGCACCGCCTCGCTCACCTGGCCAGCCGCCGGGTGCGCCGGCCGGGTCACCGTCACGTTGGCGGCACCGGCTCCGGCGCCCTGGGTGAGCGCGCCGGCCCGCCCCGCTCGAGCGACGCCCGGGCTCAGCCGCACCGTCAGACAGCGAACGCGTCCCCCAGCCGGGCCTGGCTCAGCTCGGCCCGCGCCCGGTCACCGCGCACCTGCAGCAGCACCGAGTGCAGCGCCGAGTAGTCGAAGCCGGCCGGCAGCGGGGCCGTGCGCACGATCCGCTGCCGGCCGGACAGCGCCGTCAGCCGCAGCTCCGCGGCAGCCGGGCGGACGTCCACCCGAACGTGTGCGCGGCGTCCCGCCACCGGCGACGAGCGCGGCCGGTCCGCGCAGGTCTGCCTCCACCCGCACCGACCCGAGCGGACGGCGGGTCAGCACTCCAGCGCCGGTGGTGCGCAGGGACGCTGTGGTCTCCGTCACGAGTGCCCGCTGTGGCCCTTCGCTCGGACCGCGACCGGCTCGCACTGTCGGCCAGCCGCCAGCCAGTCCAGCCGGTCCATCAGCATCGGCCGCTGGTTGATCCCTGCGGTGCCGTCGAGGTAGGGGTCGTCCCGGTCGATGGCGTGGTAGACGATCCAGTCACGGCCGGCGACGTCCTCGGCTATCGCGTTGTGCCCCGCACCGATCCAGCGGTTGCCGTTCTAGGTCGAGGACCGGGGTGCCTCCGGCGTGCGAGGCCAGCAGCGGCGTGCCCTGCCCGTCGACATAGGGCCCGCGCAGGTCGCGGGACCGGCCGACCTGCACCGAGTAGCCGTGGTCGAGCCGGCGCAGCAGTTGGCGGTGGAGGCGAACAGGTACCAGTAGCCGCGGTGCCGCACGACGTACGCGCCCTCGAACTTGTTGTCGATGGCGACCATCCGCGCCGCGCCGGTGACCTTGCTGCCCGACGCGTCCAGCGGGGCGACGAAAACGCCGCCGTTGTACGAGCCGTAGAAGATCCACTGCGAGCCGTCGTGGTCGGTGACCACCGACGGGTCGAAGGTCCACAGGAAGCCGCCGTTGCCCTCCCGCGGCCCGACGACGGCGCGCCGCTGTCGGTCCAGGGACCGGCTGCGAGGCGCCGTCGCCATGCCGATCGCGTTGTCTCCGCCCGCTGGCGGTCACGGTGGTCTCGGTGACGACGTAGTACATGCGGTACTGGCCGTCGACGTAGCGGATGTCGGGCGCCCAGAGGCCGGCGTCGGCTCGGCCCACGACGGCAGCGTCGCGTCGGTGAAGGCGTCGCCCACGTGCGTCCAGGACACGAGGTCCGACGACCGGGCGATCGGGATGCGGTGCGGCGTCTTTTCGCCCTCCCGCAGCGGGTCGGAGGTGCCGTAGGCGTACCACCAGCCGTCCTTGCCCCGGATCACGGACGGGTCGGCGAAGGTGTCGGCGAACGGCGCGCTGACCGGGTTGGTGTACGTCGGCGCGTCGGCCGCGCTCGACCCGGCGGCGGCCGGGCCGGCACTGACAGCAGCTGCGGCGAGGGCGGCGGCAGCCAGGACAGTGGCGAGACGAATCATCGGGGCTCCCTCGTGGCGGTGACGGGCTGCAGGCGCAGGGCGGACCAGGACGCCGCGGGCAGCTCCACGGTCAGACGGCGGTCACGCACCTGTGCGTCGGTGCCGCGGCGCGGCCGCACCCGGTCCGGCGCATCGCGGGTGCTGGCGGCATAAGGGTCGTCGTCGCAGATGAGGTGGTGCTCGGCGACCTCGAGGTCACCGTGCCGGTCGGTCAGGCCGCGCAGGTCGACCTCGACCGGCAGGCCGCCGTGGGGGTCCCGGTTGACCGCGAGCAGCACCGTCTCGCCGGTCTCGGGGTCGTGGGTCGACGGTCGCGTCGAGCGCCGCGCACCTCGCCGTACCTGGCGGTCGGTACCCGCGGCGAGTCGACGCCTCGACGCGCAGCACCGTGCCGCCGGCGCAGGCGGGCCGTCAGCGCGAACGGGTGGAAGGTGGTCTGCCGCCACGCCGGGCCGCCGGGCTCGGTGAGGATCGGCGCGATGACGTTGACCAGCTGGGCCAGGCAGGCGACGCCGACCCGGTCGGCGTGCCGCAGCAGGGTGATGAGCAGGCTGCCGACGACGACGGCGTCGGTGACGGTGTAGGTGTCCTCGATCAGCGCGGGGCGCCTGCGGCCAGTCGAGGCTCGCCGTCGGCCGACGAAGCCGGCTGCTGGTACCAGACGTTCCACTCGTCGAACGAGATGTGATCCGCTTGCGGCTGCCGCGCCGGCGCCGCGACGTGGTCGGCGGTCGCGACGACCGTCGTCGATGAAGCGGTCCATGTCGACCGCGCGAGGCCGAGGAAGCTGGCCAGGTCGCCGTCGGCTCCTCGTAGTAGGCGTGCAGCGAGATGTAGTCGACGTCGTCGTAGGTCGTGCTCGAGCACCGTCGCCTCCCACGCGCCGAACGTCGGCATCGCGCGAGTTGGAGCTGCCGCAGGCGACGAGCTCGATGCGCCGGGTCGACCAGCCGCATCGCCTTGGCCGTCTCGGCGGCGAGCCGGCCGTACTCGTCGGCGGTCTTGTGCCCGATCTGCCACGGGCCGTCCATCTCGTTGCCGAGGCACCACAGCCGTGATGCCGTACGGGTCTCGGACGCCGTTGCGCGCGCGCGCAGGTCCGACCAGTACGGTGCCGCCCGGGTGGTTGGCAGTACTCGAGAGGTCGCACGGCCTCCTGCGACGCCGCGGGTGCCGAGGTTGACCGCCATCATCGGCTCGACGCCGGCCTCGCGCGGCCCAGGCCATGAACTCGTCCAGTGCCGACCGCGTTGGTCTCGATGCGACGCCAGGCCAGGTCGAGCCGGGCGGGCGCTGGTCCGACCGGGCCGACGCCGTCCTCCCAGCGGTAGCCGGAGACGAAGTTGCCGCCGGGGTAGCGGACGACGGTGACGCCGAGCTCGCGGATCAGGTCGAGCACGTCGCGGCGGAAGCCGTCGCTCGTCGGCGGTCGGGTGGCCGGGCTCGTAGATGCCGGTGTAGACGCAGCGGCCCATGTGCTCGACGAACGAGCCGAACAGCCGCCGGTCGACCTCGCCGACGATGAACGCCGGGTCCACGGTCAGCCGAGCCGTCCGGTCGCTGGTCACCGGCACCTCCCACGGGGCGATCTGTTCGACGTTGTACCTGGTCTACCCCAGTTCTACAACGTTGTAACAGGCGTGGACCAGGGTGAATCGGGTGTTGCGCTCGTTACCGGAGGTAAACCCCGATCAGGTCACGGACCGGTCACGGTGACCGACCGGGCGGCCGGCACTACCCTCGGCGCGATGGCCACCGAGCCGGCTCCGCGGACGCCCGGGACGTCGCCGCCCGCCGAGCGGGGGCGACCGCGTCCGCCCGGCTCATCGACGTCGCCGACCGGGCCGGGGTCTCGGTGAAGACCGTCTCCAACGTCGTCAACGGCTACGCGCACGTCTCGCCGGGCACCCGGGCCAAGGTCGAGGCCGCGACTCGTGGCGCTCGACTACCGGCCCAACCTGGCGGCGCCCGCAGCCTGCGTCGCGGCCGGTCCGGCATCCTGGCGCTCGCGGTCCCGGAGCTCGAGCGTCCCGTACTTCGCCGAGCTCGCCCGGCACGTCGTCGAGCCAGCCCGCGGGCACGGCTGGACCGTGCTCATCGACCAGACCGACGGCGAGCTCGACCGCGAGCTGCTGGCCCTGGACGGCTTCCGCGACCCAGCTCATCGACGGCCTCATCTTCAGCCCGCTCGGCCGCCGGTCCCCGCGAGCTGGCCGCCCGCCGGGACACCACGCCGATGGTGCTGCTCGGCGAGCGGGTGTACGACGGGCCGGCCGACCACGTGTCGATCGACAACGTCGCCGCGGCCCGGACGGCCGTCGACCACCTGCTCGACCTCGGCCGACGGCGGGTTGCCGCGGTCGGCGCGCAGTCACACCGGTCGGCCGGGACGCGCCCGGCTGCGCCTCCGCGGGTACCTCGGCGCACTGGCTGACGCCGGGATCACGCCGGACGACGACCTGGTGGCGCCGACCGCCGCGTTCCACCGGGCCGAGGGAGCAGCGGCGGTGACAGCCTGCTCGGCCTCGACCGGCCGCCCGATGCCGTCTTCTGCTTCAACGACCTGCTCGCGCTCGGTGCGCTCCGGCGGCTGAAGGAGCGCGGCCTCCGGGTGCCGGAGGACGTCGCCGTCGTGGGCTTCGACGACATCGAGGACGGGCGCTACTCGACGCCGACGCTGACGACGATCCGCCCGGACAAGGCGCAGATCGCCCGGCTGGCGGTCGAGCTGATCGCCGACCGGCTGGCCGGCCCGGCCGGGCCGACCCAGCGGCCCGCGAGCCGAGGGAGCTGGCGGCCGACTTCACCCTCGTGGTGCGGGAGAGCACCGCCGGCTGACCGGCGGCGGCCGGTCCGTACGGGACCTTCGGCTCTGCCGCCGAGGCCGGTGCTGGTGTTGGGTCGAGAACGAGCGCCTTGCGGCCCCCGTCGCCGCTCCGGCCGTGGACGCCCCGCCCCTGCCCCAACGGCAGGAGAGCAGCCACACGCTCGAGGAGCTGGTCATGAAGTACATCGCCCCAGGACAACCGGGCAGCATCGTCGTCGTAGCGCCACGGTACGAGAACTTCATCGGGGGCAAGTGGATGGCCCCGACGCACGGCCGGTACCGCACCGACCTGAGTCCCGCCACCGCGAAGCCGATCACCGAGGTCGCCGACTCGACCCCTGAGGACGTCGAGCTCGCGCTGGACGCCGCGCACGCCGCGTTCGTCCGCTGGGGCGAGACCTCGGCGACCGAGCGGGCCGCGGTGCTCAACGCCATCGCGGACCCGTCGAGGCCAACCAGGAGATGCTGGCGGTCGCCGAGAGCTGGGAGAACGGCAAGCCGGTCCGGGAGACCCTCGGCGCCGACATCCCGCTGGTGGTCGACCACTTCCGCTACTTCGCGGCCGCTGCCCGCGCCGAGGAGGGCCGCATCGACCGAGATCGAGAAGGACCTCGTCGCCTACCACTTCCGCGAGCCGCTCGGCGTCGTCGGGCAGATCATCCCCTTCAACTTCCCGCTGCTGATGGCGGCCTGGAAGCTGGCCCCCGCCCTGGCGGCCGGCAACTGCTCGGTCATGAAGCCGGCGTCGCCGACCCCGTGGTCGATCCTGAAGCTGATGGAGGTCATCGAGGGGGTCCTCCCGCGAGGGCGTCATCAACGTCGTCACCGGCCCCGGCGGGCGAGATCGGCAAGGCGCTGGCCACCAGCCCGCGCATCGCGAAGGTCGGCTTCACCGGTGAGACCGTCACCGGCCGGCTGATCATGCAGTACGCCGCGCAGAACCTCATCCCGTCGACGGTCGAGCTCGGCGGCAAGTCGCCGAACATCTTCTTCAGCGACGTGATGGCGCACGACGACGACTTCCTGGACAAGGCCGTCGAGGGCCTGGTGCTCTACGCGTTCAACAAGGGCGAGGTCTGCACCTGCCCGTCGCGCGCCCTCATCCAGGAGGACATCTACGACGAGTTCATGGGCCGCTGCCTGGCCCGGATCGCGCGCCATCCGCCAGGGCCACCCGCTGGACACCGACACCCAGCTGGGCCCGCAGGTCTCGGCGGCCGCAGCTGGAGAAGATCGCGTCCTACGTGGAGATCGGGCGGGACGAGGGCGCCGAGGTGCTCATCGGCGGACAGCCGACCAAGCTCGCCGGCGAGCTCGCCCACGGCTACTTCTTCCAGCCCACCGCGCTGCGGGGTGAGAACCGGATGCGGGTCTTCCAGGAGGAGATCTTCGGGCCGGTGCTCGCGGTGACCACGTTCAAGGACGACGCCGAAGCGCTCGAGATCGCCAACGACACCCTCTACGGGCTCGGCGCGGGCGTCTGGACGCGGGACGGCAACCGGGCGTTCACCATGGGCAAGGGCATCAAGGCCGGCCGGGTCTGGACCAACTGCTACCACCAGTACCCCGCGGGCGCGGCGTTCGGTGGCTACAAGATCTCCGGGGTCGGCCGCGAGAACCACCGGATGATGCTCGACCACTACAGCCAGACCAAGAACCTCCTGGTCAGCTACAGCAGCAAGCCGCTCGGCCTGTTCTGAGTCCTGCCCCTGCACCGCTGGGCCGGGCCGGCCCAGCGGTGCAGTCACGTCAGGACGGGCCGCGGAGGGCCTCGACGCTGCGCCGGAACGCGGCGTAGCGGTCGTCGTAGCGCGCGACCTCGGCCGCGCGCGGGAACACCGAGGGCTCGGCCACGGCCGGCAGCAGCTCCAGCAGCTGCTGCTCGGTCAGCAGCCCCGCCGCACGGGCCGCCAGCAGCGCGGCACCGCGGCCGGACGCTGCCGACACGTCGACGACTCGCAGCCGGCTGCCGAGCACGTCGGCCAGCAGCTGTCGCCAGCCGGCGTCGACGGTGCCGCCGCCCGCCAGCCGCAGGTCGTCCAGGGCCGCGCCCGGGCCGCGCAGGCCGGCCATCGCGTCGCGGACCGCCAGCGCCACGCCCTCGAGGGCGGCCCGCAGCAGCGCGGTGCGGTCGTGCCGCGGGCCCAGCCCCACCCACGCGCCGCGCATGCCAGGGTCGAGGTACGGCGTCCGCTCGCCGTTCAGGTGCGGCAGGAACATCGGGTCGTCGGCGGCGGGCTCTGTCGCGGCCGCGGCGTAGAGCTCCTCCCACGAGGCGCCGAGCAGCCGGCGTACCCAGTCGAGAGCCAGTCCGCCGTTGAGGACGGCGGCCATCGCGTACCACCCGTCGTCGGTGGCCGACCGGTAGCGGTGGGTCACCGGCGCAGCGCCCTGCAGGTCGGCCGGGGTCGGCCGGGGCGTCGGGGTCAGCACCTGGGCGCCGGTGCCGATGGTCAGCTGCGCGCTGCCGACCTCGACCAGCCCGGAGCCGAGCGCCGCGGCCGCGGTGTCCGCCGCCCCGGCCGCGACGGGGATGCCGGGTGGCAGGCCGAGCTCCTGGGCGGCCTGGGTCAGCAGCTCGCCCGCCGGCTCGCCGGCCGCGCCCAGCAACGGCGCCAGCAGCCCGGCGTCCAGGCCGAGGGCGGTGGCCAGCTCGGTGTCCCAGCAGTCGCCGAGGACGTCGTACAGCAGGGTGGCCGAGGCGTCACTGGGCTCGGCGGCGAACTGGCCGGTGAGCCGGGCCCGCAGCCAGTCCTTGGGCTGCAGCGCCCAACGGGTTGCGGCGTAGGTCTGCGGCTCGTGCTCGGCCAGCCAGCCGAGCATCGGGCCGGCCATGCCCGGCGTCAGCGGGTTCCCGAGCCGGGACAGCTGCGCCTCGGGCAGTGCCCGGTACGCCGCCAGCTGGTCGACCGCTCGGGAGTCGGACCACAGCATGGCCGGCCGCACGGCGCGCCCGTCGTCGGCCGTCGCGACGAGCCCGTGCATCTGCCCGGAGAGGCCGATCGCGACCGGCGGGCCGGCTGCCCCGGTGGCCTCGCGGACCGCCTCGACGACCGCGCGCCACCAGAGCGCCGGATCGGTCTCCGACCACCCGGGGCAGGGGTTCTGCACGGGGTAGGCCGCGGTGGTGGCCGCGAGCACCCGAGCCTCGAGGTCGAGCACCACCACCTTGACCGAGCTGGTGCCGAGGTCGATCCCGAGCAGGGCGGGCGAGGCGTCGAGGGCCATGCCTACGCGACGAGCACGATCTTGTGCGCGGTGCGGTCGTTGGCCAGGGCGTCCAGCGCCTTGCCGTACTGGTCGAGCGGGAACCGGTGGGTGATGATCCCGTCGGTGCGGACCCGGCCGGCCCGCATCGCGGCGATCGCCGCACCGAAGGACGTCATCTCGGCGAACGAGCCCTTGATGGTGATCTCGCGCCGGAAGACGTCGAAGGGATGGAAGGTCACGACCTCGTCCCCGCGGGTGACGCCGTAGACGAGCACGGTGCCGCCGTTGCGGGTCAACGGCACGCAGATGTCACCGATCGCGGTCGAGCCCGTCGCCTCGACCACGACGTCGTACCCCTCGCCGCCGGAGGCGTCCCGGACCTTCGCCAGGTTGCCCGCGGCGTCGTCGCGCGAGATCAGCACGGTCTGTGCTGGCACCGAGCGCGGCGGCGCGGTCCAGCTTGAACTGGGAGGGCGCGGCGACGGTCACCGACGACGCGCCGCCGGAGGCGATCAGCTGCGCGAGCAGCAGGCCGGTGGGGCCGGCACCGAAGACGAGCGCGCTCGAGCCGGGCCGCAGGTTCAGCGTCTCCAGCCCGTGCATCGCGCACGCCGCCGGTTCGGTGAACACCGCGGTGTCCAGCGGGAGCCCCTCGACCGAGAAGACCAGGTTGGCCGCCACCGTGACGAACTCCGCGAAGAAGCCCGGGAAGTTGCTGCCGAGGCCCTTGGCGTTGGCGCACAGGATCAGCCGGCCGGAGAGGCAGTAGTCGCAGCTGCCGCAGTAGATGTTGGGGTTGACCGAGACCTGCTCGCCGACGGCGAACCGCTCGACACCCTCGCCGAGGGCGTCCACCGTGCCGACCAGCTCGTGGCCGGGGATCAGCGGGAACACCGCGTTGAAGTCGCCGTTGTGGATGTGCAGGTCGGTGCCGCAGACCCCGACCTGCGCCACCTTGATGCGCACCTCGCCGGGCCCGACCTCGGGAGTGGGGATCTCGGTGACCGCGTAGCTGCGCGGGGCGTCGTACAGGACAGCCTTCATGAAGGGCTCCTTCTGGCGTACGTCGCGGGGTGCCGCCGGTGGTCCGGCCGCCGGCTACGCGCGCGAGGCGGGGCGGTCGGCTCGCTCCGCCCGGCGGATGCGCCGGGCGGAGCGAGTCGGGTCGATCAGTCGGACCGGTCAGCAGTCGGACCAGTCAGCAGTCGGACCGGTCAGCAGTCGGACCAGTCAGCAGTTGGACTTGTAGATGTACTTGCTGACGTCGGGCTGGGTCATGTTGTCCTTGGTGACGATCAGGGACTCGGTCTGGATGTCCTTGGTCACCGGCTTGCCGGCAATTGCCGCGAGGGCCTGCTCGACGCCCTGCGCGCCGATGTCGAACGGCTTCTGCGCGACGAGGGCCTGGACGTCCCCGGCCTCCAGCTGCTTGATCTGGTCCGGGCCGGCGTCGAAGCCGACGACCTTCACCTTGCCGGACTTGCCGGCCTGCTTGATGCCGGTGGCAACGCCCTGAGCGGAGAACAGGTTGGTCGCGAAGATGCCCTGCAGGTCAGGGTCCTTGGCCAGGGCGGCCGAGGTGATCTGCGCAGCGGTGCTGGCGTTGTTGTGCGAGTACTGGGTGTCGCCGGCGAGGGTCAGCCCGTCCGCGGCAGCCTGGGTCTTGAAGCCGTCCACCCGAGCGTCGACGCTGGACACGCCGGGGTCGGTGGAGATGACGAGCACCTTGCCGGTGACGCCGAGCTGCTTGAGGGCGTCGGCCGCCTTCTGGCCACCGAGGTTGTTGTCGGTGGCGATCCGGGAGACCCCGATGGTCGGGTCGTCAACGGTGGTGTCGACCAGCACGACCTTCGCCCCGCCGTCCTGGATCTTCTTGATCGGCGGCACCGAGGCCTTCACGTCGTTCGGTGCGACCAGCAGGGCGTCCGGCTTCTGGGCCGCCACGGCGTCCAGCATCGGGTTCTGCAGGGTGGCGTCGAACTTGTCCGGGCCCTGCACCGACAGCTTGGCGCCCGCGGCGTCGGCCGCCTCCTGGGCACCGCACTGCATGGAGACGTAGAACGGGTCGCCCTTCACCCCGACCATCAGGGTGATGTTCTTGCCGCTCGCACCGCCTGAGTCGGCCGAGCTGCTGCCGCCGGACGCGGTGGTGTCCCCGCCGCTGGACCCGCCGCACGCGGCGAGGCTGAGGGCGACGGCCGTGACGGCCGTCACCGAGAGGATCTTGCTCGTGTTCACATGCACTCCTTGGTCGGATCCGGGACTTGCGGGGGCAGGGGATCAGCGCCGGTTGCGGGCACGCCGGCGGAGCTGGTCCATGTAGATGGCGAGGATCAGGACTGCACCGACGGCGACCATCTGCCAGTAGGGCTGGACGCCGACGATGATGAAACCGTTCTGCAGCACGGCGGGGATCCAGACACCGATGAGGGTGCCGATGATGGTGGCGATCCCGCCGAACAGGCTGGTGCCGCCCAGGGCGACGGCAGTGATGGCGCTGAGGTTGTCGGTCGAGTGGCCCGCGACCGACGTGGTGGAGAAGTAGGCGACGGAGAGGAACCCGCCGAGACCGCTGGCGAGCCCGCCGACGGTGTAGACCTTGAGCAGGTGCCGCTCGACCTTGAGGCCGACCCGGCGCGCCGCCTCCTCGCTCGACCCGATCGCCAGCGTGTGCCGCCCGAAGATGCCCATGTGCATCGCGACGTAGCCGGCGGCCACCGCGAACGCGGCGATGAGGATCAGGTTGTGCAGGCCGGGGATCAGCTCGCCCGTCGCGACCGGGTTCAGCGCGTACGTCGCGACGTTGACGCCGTTCTGCAGCAGCAGCGCGATGCCGAGCCCGGCCCCGAGGGTGCCGAGGGTCGCCAGCATCGGCGGGATCCGCATGTAGCCGACGAGGAAGCCGTTGACGAGACCGAGGATCAGGCCGGCGGTCAGGGAGCCGACGAGGGCCACCGCCATGTACCAGAGCTTCGAGTCGGCGGCCAGCACGTCGACGGCCGTCCCGGAGCCGACGTGGATGTAGCTGAGCGCCTTCACCGCGAAGACCTCGCCGAGCACGATGCCGGAGGGGATCGACAGGTCGATGCCGGCGGTCGCGATGACGAACGTGGTGCCCACGCTGACCACGGTCAGGATCGACACGTTCAGCGCGAGCTGCTGGATGTTGCTGACGGTGTCGAACTTGCCCGGTGCCAGCACCGAGAAGATGACCATCATCACGACGAGGAAGAGGAACGTCACCATGACCGGGCTCGCGACGAGCCGCCGCCACAGCGGGGCTCTCGAGTCCACCGACATCCCGGCGCCCTCGGCGGCGAGCACCTCGGGCAGCGCGTCACCCTCGGCCGTGGCGTCGATCGCGGCCACCTCGGACTGGCCGGCGGTCACCTGACCGACGTCCACCGGCTCCTGGTCGATGCCGCTCATGCCGCCACCTCGTTCGTGTACGCGCCGGAGATCGCGGCGATCAGTCGGTCGACATCGGCCTCGCCGCGCTCGAACCGCGCGACCCGGGCGCCGAGCCGGACCACCTCGATGCGGTCGGCGACCTCGAGCACCTGGGGCAGGTTGTGCGAGATGAAGATGACGGCAAGCCCGCGGTCGCGGACCCGGCGGATCAGGTCGAGCACCTTGGCGGTCTGGATGACGCCGAGGGCTGCCGTCGGCTCGTCGAGCAGGATCACGTGCTCGGCCCACATGGCCGCCCGGGCGATGGCCACCGACTGCCGCTGGCCGCCGGAGAAGGACGCCACCGGGACCCGGAGGTCCTGCACCATCCCGACCCCGAGCTCGGCGAAGCTCTTCGCGGTCTGCCGGCGCATCTCCGGCTGGTCGTGCAGGATCCGGAACTTGCGGATCTCGCGGCCGAGGAACACGTTCGACGCGGCGTCCAGGTCGGGTGCGAGGGCGAGGTCCTGGTAGACGGTCTCGATGCCACGCTTCTCGGCATCGGTCGGGCTGGCGAGGTTGACCGGCTTGCCGTCGACCTCGATCGTGCCGGCATCCGGGCGGTGGACGCCCGAGAAGCACTTGACCAGGGTGGACTTGCCCGCGCCGTTGTCACCGATCAGCGCGGTCACCTCCCCGGCCATCGCCTCGAAGCTGACCCCTCGAAGCGCACGGACCTGGCCGAACTGCTTCTCGACCATCCTCGCCGCCAGCGCTGGTACGCGGGCGCGGCGCTCCGACCCGGCCCCCGATCTGCGAAACGTCCTCGACTGTCACTTGCACCACCGGCTTTCTGTCTGGTCCGTGCTCGTCGTCGGGATGCGGCCCCGACGACGTCTGTGCGGGCTCATGTCAAGACCTTCTCGGCGCCGGCGCGCCGGTCAGCGGCCGCCCGAGGGTGCTGGAAGAACGCCGGGAGCACGACATCCCGGGCCGGCCCGTGCAGGCCGTCGAGGCGTTCGAGGGTCATGGCGGCCGCGGTCGCCCCGAGACGCTTGGGGTCCGAGGCGACGACGGTCAGCGGGCGGGATGACCAGCAGGTCGGGGTCGGCCACCTCGTCGAAGACGGTCAGGTCGAGCGTCACGCCGGTCGCCAGCATGGCCCGGATCGCCCCGCGGCCGGACCGGTTCTGGATCGCGAACACCGCGGTCGGCGGGTCGGCCGAGTGCAGCATCGCAGCGACCGAGGTCTGCGCCTCCGCGGCGTCCTTGCAGGTCAGCTGGACCAGGCGGGGGTCGAGCTCGATGCCGGCGTCGGCGAGGGCGTCCCGGTAGCCGTCGTAGCGCTCGCTCATGGTCCACAGCCGCGCGTCGAAGCCGATGACGGCGACGCGGGGTGGCCGGCGGCGACCAGCTCGGCGACGGCGGACCGAGACGCACCGCGGTTGTCGATGGTGAGGGTGTCGACGTCGACGCCCGAGAGCGGGCGGTCGAGCGCGACGACGACGAGACCGTGGTCGATGTCCAGCCTGCAGGTACGACGAGTCGCCCGGAGCGGACACGACGATCAGGGCGTCGACCCGCCGCTCCACGAGCGCGTGGGTGAGCACCTGCTGCCGCGCCAGGTCGTCGCCGTGGCTGGCCGAGATGAGCCCGAGCCGCCGCGGCGCCAGGGTGGCCTCCGCCTCGGCGGCCATGGCGGCGAAGAACGGGTCGGAGACGGTGGGGATGACCAGCCCGACGGTCGCGCTGGTCTGCCGGGTGGCGAGCGCCCTGGCGAGGTGGTTGGGGCGGTAGCCGAGGCCGGCCGCCGCGGCCATCGACCCGCTCGGCGGTGCCGACGGCGACGCCGTACTCGCCGTTGAGGGCCCGGGACGCCGTCTTGAGGCTGACGCCGGCCTGCGCGGCGACGTCGGCGAGGGTCGGGCGCCCGGGCCGGCTCATCGGCGGCCGCAGCCGTCGGAGCAAGCGTCGATAGCCGGCACGGCGCTGCTCCTCTCCGGCACGTGGTGCGGCGCGGACGACGGCAAGGGCCAGGCTGTCGACAGCGCTGTCTGACAGCGCTGTCGGAAACGTAACGGCGGTGTTGCCGCCGCGCAAGGGGTCACGGTCGCTGTTTACCGGTTCGTGACGCGGGTCGGGACCGTGGTCCACGGCCGGGCCCGCTCGGTGGCGACCGCGCGCAGGGTGTCCAGCCGCGGGCGGGCCACCGTCTCCAGGAACTCCTGGCGGGCCGCGCCGGTCAGCGGCAGCGACTCGCGCCAGACCGAGCGCCCGGCGATGAAGCCCGACGCGCCGCCCTCGTCGAAGGAGACCTGCAGGACCTCGGTGAACTGGTCGAACGGCACGCCGGCCGACAGCACGGCCCACGGCCGGTCCAGCACCTCGGCCAGCCGTCGGCAGCCCTCGGGCGACCCCGGGTACTCCAGCTTCAGCAGGTCGATGTCCAGCTCGTTGAGGGCTCGGGCCGCCTCGACGACCGCGTCCTCGAACCGCTTCCCGGTGAGGTCCTCGTCGGGCAGCGGGTAGACCAGGTTCTCGATGACCGACGGGATGCCCACCGCGCGGCAGTCGTCGACGACCTGCTGCACCGCGTCCAGGCAGTCGGCGACCAGGTCCGGCTCGCCGGGCTTGGGCGTGGGCCGGTCGGCGCGCAGCTGGGCGAAGAACTTGTTCGCGTCGCCGCCCTGGTCGAGCACCCACTGCGCGTCCAGCTCAGGGTCGCGGTGCGTCCTCGGCTCACCGTTGAAGGTGCCGCGCACCGACGGCTCCGAGGCGACGAGCAGCCCGCAGCTGCTGTGCAGCGCACCGGACTCCAGGACCGCCGGCACGCCGTACGTCGGGTCGAACAGGATCCCGCTCGCCGCCGGGGTGAGCACCCGGGCGACGTCGGCCTTCGACTGCCGGAGGTCGGCGTCGGTGGCCTCGATGCCGACCGCGGTGAACATCCGGCGCAGCGTGTTGCGCTGGTCCATCGCGATGATCGCGAAGACGCCGTCCTCACCCGCGATGTCGTCGAGGGTGCGGACCGGCTGGGCTGTGGTGGGGCTCATGAGTCTCCTCCGGAGATGGTGCTGAGGGGGTGGTCGTACGGGACGTCAGGGGGTTGGTGGACGGAGCCGAGTCCGGCGGCCTGCGCGGCCAACAGGGCAGCGCCGACGACGCCGGGCTCCGGCAGCGCAGAGAACTCCAGGTGCGCGATCGCCGAGCGTTTCGCCGCCCGGACGCTGGCCATCCGGGTCCAGCCGCCGCAGGCGACAGCCCGCCGGTGCGGACCCACGACGGCGTCGATCGTCGCGAGCAGCTCGCGGGTCTCGCCGGCGGTGTAGCGGGTGGCGGCCGCCCAGACGGCGGCCGGCGTGACGTCGTCCCGCATCCGGAGCACGACGTCGTCGCCCGTCGGGCCCGCCCCGGACACGATGAGGCCGGGAGGCAGGTCGTGGACGGCGAGCGCGGCCTGGTCGAGGCGCTCCCGCTGCGGCGATGCGGTGGCTCCGAGGGAGCCGAGCACCCGGCGCAGCAGCAGGCCGCCGCGGACCCCGCCGAGCACGAGTGTCGTTCCCGGGAGCACGTGCGAACCTGCGGACAGGCCGGACCGCACGAGCAGCTCGCGACGGTCGTCGTCGAGGACGCCGGGCAGCGAGCGGGCCACGACGTCGGCGGTGCCCGAGGAGTTGAACAGCTCGTCCGGGCCGACGGCCCCGACCCCGATGGCGGCGACCGGGTGGTCGTGGCCCGCCACCGTCAGGGCTGCGCCGTGCAGTGCGGGCGGGAGCCCGGCGTACCGGAGCAGACCCGCGGCCGACCCGCCGGAGACCGCCGGTGGGAGCAGCGTGGTGGGGAGACCGGCCGCCGCGACGCCGTCCGCCCAGGCCTCGCCGGTGGCCTGGTCGACCAGGCCGGTGCGGGACGCCAACGAGGGCTCCCGGACGAGCTGCGCGCCGAGCCGGTGGACGACCCACTCCGGCACGCTGGCCCAGCGGTGGGCCGGCGTCAGGGTGAGGCCCTCGCTCTGCAGCCACAGCAGCTTGGCGAGGCTGGCCTGGCAGTCCCACGGCAGGCCGGTACGGCGGGCGAACTGCTCGGCCAGCGCGGGTTCGCGGGCACCGGCCTGGCGCACCTGCTCGGTGCCGCGCTGGTCGAACCAGGCGACCACCGGTGCGCACGGGTCGCCCGCCGCGTCGAGCAGCACCCCGCTCTCGGCGAGGCCGGCGACGCCGACGCCGAGGGCGCGGACCGGGCCGACCCGTACCTCGGCAGCCCGCACGACCCGGCCCAGCAGCTCGACCGCGAGCGCGAACAGCGCCGGCGCCGGGGTCTCGGTGCCGCCGTCGACCGAGGTCCACGGCGTCCGGGTCTCGACGAGTGCGACCTGCCGGCCGGCGAGGTCGCGCACCAGGGCCTTCGAGCTCGTCGTGCCGAGGTCGAGCCCGACCACGACCTCGGTGGCGGCGGTCATGGCCGCAGCTCCCCTGAGCCGCGCTCGACCAGGCCGACCGGCACGTGCAGCGTCTCCGGCGGCAGGCTCGGCTGCTCGATCCGTCGGGCCAGCCGGGCGGCGGCGGCCCGGCCGACCACGCTGCCGGAGTGGTCGACGACGGTCACCGCCGGGACGAGCGCGTCCGCCATCGCGAAGTCGCCGAACGCGACGAGCGCGACGTCGGTGCGCCGCAGCTCGTGCAGGGCAGGGACCACGCCCAGCGAGCACCGGGTCGCGGCACTGAACACGGCCGTCGGCGCGGCGGCCCCGGCCAGCAGGCCGGTCATCGCCGCACCGGCCAGCCTGGCAGTGGGGCAGTCGGCGTGGACCAGCTCGTCCCGGACGGCGATGCCGTGCTGGGTCAGCGCGTCGCGGTAGCCGGCCAGCCGAGCCGCCGAGGTGGCGACCTGCGAGTAGTCGCCGATGTAGGCGATGTCCCGGTGCCCGTGGGCGACGAGGTGCGAGACGGCAGCCTTCGCGGCGGCCCGGTCGTCGATGCCGACGACGTCGGTCTGCAGCCCGTCGGCCGGCCGGTCGACCGCCACCAGCGGTGCCGTGGCTCCGGCCAGCCAGCCGTGGTCACCCGCGGTGGGGGCCACCAGCAGCCCGGAGACCCGCCGTGCCAGCAGCTCGCTGACGACCCGGCGCTCGCGCTCGGGGTCGCCGTGCGTGGACGCGACGAGCACCGACTTGCCGCCGTCCGAGGTCGCGGACTCGACGGCGGCGACCAGCTCGGAGAAGAACGGGTCGGCGATCGACTCGACGACGAGACCGATCGTCGCGTCGGTGCCGCCCCGCAGCGAGCGGGCCATCAGGTCCGGCGTGTAGCTGAGGTCGGTCATCGCGAGGCGGACCCGCTCGCGGGTGGCCGGGGCGACCCGCGGGTCGTCGTTGAGCACCCGGGAGGCGGTCCGCAGGCTGACACCGGCGGCTACCGCGACGTCCCGCAGGATGCTCCGGTCGCTCACCGCCGTACCTCCGTCCGCGTGGGGTCGAGTGCTGGGCCCGGTGCGCTCGTGCCATCGATGGCACAGCGCGCTCGGCACCTACTGTGCGCCGCTATGCCATCGATGGCAAGAGGGTTACGGCCACATTTCTGCGGATCGGATACCTGGCCGGGCCGGCAGCTGCGCTCAGCCAGGTATCCGATGCCGCCCGATCGGACCCGTCGGGCCGCCGGCCGGCGCCTTTCCGCCCTTTCCTCCGCATCGGATATCCAGGCGGGCCGATTTCGGCGCGGTCAGGTATCCGATCCGCCGAGAGCAGCGGCATCCCGCGGCATCGCCCGGTCAGGTATCCGATCCGCCGAGAGCGGGCCCGCGCGGTCAGCCGGCGAGGGCCGCCAGGACGGCCGCCACGACCTCGTCGGTCGGCCGCTCGCCGTCCAGGGCGAGGTGCGGCCCGACGGGCTCGGCGGTGTCCAGCCCCGCGGCGAACGCTGCCGGGTCGGCCACCTTGGCGAGGTCCCGGACGGCGCCGCGGGCCGTCAGTCGCGCGACGGCGGTGCCCGGCTGCAGCCGCAGCCAGACCAGCAGCGGTGCGCCGCCGGCGGCCCGCAGCCGACGGTCCAGGGCCGCCCAGGCCTCGACGTCGCGACGCTCGGCGGTGAACGGCGCGACCAGCACGACGGGGGTCCCGACCCGCAGGTTGTCCTCGGCGAGGGCGGTGAGGGTCTCGTAGCGCGGCCGTCGGGTCGGGCCGGCCAGCCGGTCGTCGTCCAGGTCGTGCACCCCGAGCAGGTCCGCGACCACGGCCACCAGCGGTGCCGTCGCGGTGTCCTGGTCGACGAGGGCCGCACCGAGCCGACCGGCGAGAGCCCGGCCGACGGTGCTCTTGCCCGCAGCCGGCCAGCCGGTCAGCAGGACGGCGGGGACACCGTCGCGGGTCACGTCACGACCTGCCGGCGGCGGTCACGATCACCTTGACGTGCTCACCGGAGGTCGACGCCGCGAACGCGTCGGCCACCTCGTCGAGCGGGTAGACGCCGGTGACGAAGTCGTCGGCGCGCACCGCGCCGCTGCCCAGCAGCGCGAAGGCAGCCGCGTAGTCCTCCGCGACGTACGTGGCGCTGCCCTGGATGCGCACCTGCTGGTCCTGCATCACGGGCAGCGGCACCCGGACGTCGGCAGCCGGCACGCCGACGACCACGACGGTGCCGGCCTTGAGGGCCATCGCGATCGCCTGCTCGACGGTGCGCTGCACGGCGACGCAGTCGAAGACCACGTCGGCGCTCTCCCCGAGGGCATCGCGAACCGCGTCGACCACGTCGTCCCGGGCGGCGTCGACCACCGCGTGCGCCCCGAGGTCGAGCGCCCGGCGGCGCTTGTCCGCCAGGACGTCGGTCACGACGACTCGGGCGGCGCCCTGCTGCCGCACGACGGCGAGCACCATCAGCCCGATCGTCCCGGCACCGACCACGGCCACCGCCTTGCCGGCCAACGGTCCGGCCAGGCGCACGGCGTGCACCGGCGTGGCCAGCGGCTCGACGAGCACGGCCTGCCGGTCGTCGAGCTCGTCCGGGACGGCGTGCAGCCGGTCGGCCGGGATGGTGAAGACGTCGGCCATGCCGCCCTGTGCGTAGCCGCAGCCGAAGAACGCCAAGTTCTCGCAGAGGTTCTCCCGACCGGCGCGGCACTGCTTGCAGTGCCAGCAGGGCAGGGTCGGCTCGACGGTGACGCGCTGCCCGACGGACAGTGCCGTCGCGCCGGCGGGCAGCTGCTCGCACGACGCCGACGACCTCGTGGCCCGGCGCGTAGGGCAGCGCGATGAACGGGTGCCGACCGTGCCACGCGTGGGTGTCCGAGCCGCAGACACCGGCGGCGACCATCCGCACCGTCGCCTCGCCCGGCGCCGGCACCGGCACGTCGACGCGGTGCACCTCGACCTGGTGGTCCGCCGTCACGACGACCCGGCGCATCGTCGGCGTTGCCATGGCCGGACCATAATGCAGCCGCCCGAGCCGACGCCGGACGGCGTGAGAGGAGAGCCGCGATGCCGCGGTTGACCGAGCAGAGCCTGTCCTCGCTGCACCCCGACGTCTCGGTGCCGAGCTATGACCGGGCCGGTCTGACCACAGGTGTCGTGCACCTCGGGGTCGGCGGCTTCCATCGCGCGCACGAGGCGATGTACCTGGACCGGCTGCTCGAGGCAGGCGGAGACCCGTCATGGTCCGTCTGCGGGGTCGGCACGCTGCCCGGGGACCGCGCCATGCAGGAGGCGCTGGAGCCGCAGGGCTGCCTCTACACGCTGGTGCTGAAGGGCACCGACGGCAGTGTGCGGCCGCGCGTCATCGGCTCGATCGCCCGCTACCTGCACGCGCCGGCCGACCCCGAGACCGTGGTGGCCAAGCTCGCCGACGCAGCAACCCGCATCGTCTCGCTCACGATCACCGAGGGCGGCTACCACATCAGCGACGTGACCGGGGAGTTCGAGGTCACCCCCGACGTGGCCGCCGACCTCGAGCCCGGAGCCGTTCCCGGCACGGTGTTCGGACTCGTCGCCGAGGCTCTCGACCGGCGACGGCAGTCCGGCGCAGGCGGCTTCACCGTGCTGTCCTGCGACAACGTCTCCGGCAACGGCGAGGTGGCCCGTCGCAGCTTCACCGCGTACGCCGAGCTCAAGGACCCCGCGCTCGCCCGGTGGATGGACGAGCACGTGACCTTCCCCAGCTCGATGGTCGACCGGATCACGCCGGTCACCTCCGACCAGGACCGCCGCGACCTGGCCGACCGGTTCGGGGTCGACGACGCGTGGCCGGTGGTCGCCGAGCCGTTCGCCCAGTGGGTGCTGCAGGACCGCTTCGTCGACGGCCGCCCCGCTCTGCAGGACGCCGGGGTGCAGCTCGTGGACGACGTGGCGCCGTACGAGCTGATGAAGCTGCGGCTGCTCAACGCCAGCCACCAGGTGCTCGGGTACCTCGGGCACCTCGCGGGCTACGGCTACGTGCACGAGGTGTGCGGGGACCAGGCGTTCGTGTCGATGCTGCGGCGGTACATGACCGGGGAGGCGAGCCCGACCCTGCCGCCACTCCCGGGCATCGACCTCGCCGACTACCGGCGCACCCTGGTGAGCCGGTTCGCCAACCCGAACATCGGCGACACCCTGGCACGCAACTGCACGGACGGCTCGGACCGCATCCCGAAGTTCGTGCTGCCGGTGGTCCGCGACCAGCTCGCCGCCGGGGGCGACATCTCGGTGGCGGTCACCGCGGTGGCGGCCTGGGCGAGGTACCTCGAGGCGGTCGACGAGCAGGGCCGCGCGTACGACGTGGCCGACCGTCGCTTCGAGGCGCTCGCCCCGCTGGTGGCTCAGCAGCGCAGCCGGCCGGAGTCACTGCTCGGGCTGCGCGACGTGTTCGGCGACCTGGCCGGTGCAGCCGCGCTTCGTGACGGCGTACGTCGAGGCGCTGGCGGCGCTGCACCGGGACGGCGCCCGGTCGGTCGTGGCCGCGCTCGCGGTTCAGGGCTGAGCCGGCTCGCGGAGCCGGCCCGCGAGGTCCGGCGCGGGGTCGAGCACCACTGCCTCCCGGTCGGCCTCGGTGATCACCGGCACCCGGCTACCGTCCAGCCGCAGCGCACCCGTTCCCCAGGCGACCGCCTCCCGCAGCGCCGCCTCCCGCCGCGACGTCGGCCGCGGATCTTCCGCCGCGGTCAGCGTCCCGGCGAGGTACCCGGCGAGCAGTGCGTCACCGGCGCCCACGGTGCTCCGTGGCGCTGCGACGAACGCGGCGGCGTGCAACACCCCGGAACCGTCGACGAGCAGGGCGCCGTCGCTGCCCAGGCTGACGATCACTGTCCCCGCGCCCAGCGCCTGCAGCTCGCCGGCGGCCTCGACGACCTGGCCGATGGTCGACAGCGGCCGCCCGACGGCCTGGGCGAGCTCCTCGGCGTTCGGCTTGATGACGTCGGGTCCGGCCCGCAGCCCGGCGAGCAGCGGCGCGCCGCTGCTGTCCAGGGCGAACCGCGCCCCGCTGCCCCGCACCGCCTCGCCCAGCCGGGCGTAGAAGTCCGCACCCGCGCCGCGTGGCACGCTGCCCGACCCGAGGACCCAGTCGGCGCCGGCCGCCGCCTCCGCCGCCGCGGCCAGGAGTCGCCCTGTCTCGTCGGACGACAGCGTCGGCCCGGGAGCGTTGATCTTGGTGGCGGTGCCGTCGGGCTCGGTCAGCGAGATGTTCACCCGGACCGATCCGGCGACCGGGACGGCGCGGTAGGCCACCCGCTCGGACCTGAGCAGGGCCTCCAGCTCAGCGCCCTCGGCGCCGCCGACGGGGAGCACGGCCACCGAGCGCACACCGTTGCCGGCCAACGCCCGGGTGACGTTCACGCCCTTGCCGCTCGGCTCCTGGTGCTGGCCGGCGATCCGGTGCACCGCCCCGCGGGTCAGGGTGGCGATCTCGAGGGTCCAGTCGACGCTCGGGTTCGGCGTGACCGTCGTGATCATGCGCGCTCCGTGTGTAGCCCGGCCGATTCCAGTGCCGCCTGCTGCTCGTCGGTCAGGCCGGTGTCGGTGATGAGCAGGTCGACGTCGCGCAGGTCGGCGTGCTTGCAGAGGCTGACCAGGCCGACCTTGCTGTGGTCGGCGAGCAGGACCCGCCGGCGGGCAGCCTCGAGCATCAGCCGCTTGGTTGCCGCCTCGTCGGGGTCCGGCGTCGTGAGACCGCGCTGCACCGAGATGGCGTTGGTGCCCAGGAAGGCGACGTCGACGTTGAGGTCGCGCAGCGCGCGCTCGGCGAGCGGGCCGACCTCGGCGGAGGTCGGGCCGCGGAGCCGGCCGCCGAGGGTGTGCACCGTGAGGTTCGGGCGGCCCAGCAGGGTGAGGGCGATGGGCAGCGTGTTGGTGAACACGTCGAGGACCCGGTCGCTCGGGAAGATCTCGGCCAGCCAGGTCGTCGTCGAGCCGGCGTCCAGCAGCACCGCTCCGTCCTCGGGGAGGTGGGCCAGGGCCGCGCGGGCGATCCGCTTCTTCTCGGCGGCCAGCGCCGTGCGGTCGGCCACGGCCGGCTCGTAGCTGAGGTCCGCCACGGGCACCGCTCCCCCGTGCACCCGGCGCAGCAGTCCGCGTCGCTCCAGCCGGATGAGGTCCTTGCGCACCGTCTCGCCGGTCACGCCGAGCTCGGCCGCGACCTGGGCGGCGTCGACCCGGCCACCGGTGCGCAGGGCCCGCAGGATGACCTGGTCGCGCTGCGGCGGGTAGGGCGCACGGGTCGGGCTCATCAGCGCCGTCACCGCCCCGCGAGGGACGGGAACTCGTCAGGGTCGGCGTAGCTGCCGGCGGCGAGGCCGGCGAGCAGCGCAGCGCCCCGGGCGCCGGCCTCCTCGACACCGGACCGGCGCAGCTCACCGAAGACGCGGGACTTGACCTGCATCAGGGCCGGGCTGCGCGACCACCCCCCGGTCACCACCATCTGGCGGTGCGGGCCGACCACGGCAGTCATCGACCGGTGGATCAGGTGGATCTCGCGGGTGACCTCCTCCAGAGCGGCCCGCCACACGTCGCCGGCCGTGACGTCGTCGCCGATGCCGATCGTCACGCGGGACGAGTCGTCGAGGCCGATGGACACCGCGCGGGTGGTGCCGGGCGTCCAGGGCCGCGGCGTCCAGGGCCGACAAGGCCGCTCGGCCGCCGAGCACCGAGAGCACCCGCTGCAGGGCGAGGCCGCCCTCGGTCGCGCCGAGCAGGGCCCACCGCCCGGCCAGCACGTGCCAGCCGACCGTGACGCCACCGGCCGCCAGCCGGGCGACGCCGTCGGCCGAGAAACCGGCAGGCACGGTGCGGACGAGTGCCTCGGCGGTGCCGCACGAGTCGAGCTGGTCGCCGGCGCCTGCGGCCTCGGCGCCGACCGTGGCCGCCTGGTGGTCGTGGCCGGCGGTGGTGAGGACGGCGCCGGCCAGCCGCGGCAGCCCCGCCTCGGCCGAGGCCCGGCCGAGCGCGGTCCCCGAGGTGACCAGCGGCGGGAAGAGCCCCTCGGACGCGCCGGACCAGTCCACGGCCTCGGGCCACCAGTCGCGGGTGGCCAGGTCGAGCCAGCCGGTGCGCGAGGCCAGCGAGGCGTCGCTCGCCTCGTCGCCACCCAACCCGCGGACCACCCACTCGGCGACGTTGAGGCGCCGGACCGCCCGGCTGCGGCCGGGTCGCGTGTCCCGCTGCCACCGGTGCTTCGTCAGCGACCACTGGGAGCGCAGCGGCAAGCCGGTGCGGCCGCTGAACGCCTCGGCACCGAGGTCCCGGCCCAGCCGGGCCACCTCGGCGAGGTCGCGCGAGTCGTGCCAGGCGACGACGGGTGCGACGGCCCGCCCGCGGCCGTCCAGCAGCACGCCGGACTCGGCCATGCTCGTCACGCCGAGGCCGGCCACCCGGCCGGCCGGCGCGGCATCGAGCGCCTGGCCGACGGCGGCGACGGCGGCGGCGAGCAGCGCGTCGGCGTCGATCTCGACGCCGGGGGCGCCGCCCGCCACGGCGGGCTCGACGTGCGCCCAGGTGGTCGGCGCCCGGCCAACGGCCAGCGGGGTGCCGGCGACGTCGTACACGACGGCCTTGCTGCTCGTCGTCCCCACGTCCAGCCCGACCAGCAGGTCGCGCGTCGTGTCACGCTCGGTCACCTGGGCCGTCCGATGGCTTGTCTCGTTGGATATGTCTGTGTATCGTTGCGATTCGTTGGGATATTGTCAAGGGCCGCCGCCGCGGTCCGGGTCAGCGAGGAGCGGGGCCATGGCGCTGGTGCCGACACGACAGGTCGTCGACGACGCCCGGCTGCGCGGCGGCGGCGCAGCCGCGTTCAACGTCATCACCCTCGAGCACGCCGAGGCGATCGTCGCCGGCGCCGAGGCGGCCGGTCGGGCCGTCATCCTGCAGGTCTCGGAGAACGCCGTCCGCTTCCACCACGGCCGGCTGCGCCCGATCAGCGCCGCGGCCGGCGCGGTCGCCGAGGCGGCCGGCGTGCCGGTCGCGCTGCACCTGGACCACGTCGAGGACCTGGACCTGCTGCACGAGGCTGCGGCGGCGGGTTTCTCCTCGGCGATGTTCGACGCCTCGCGGCTGCCGTACGACGACAACGTGGCCGCGACGGCCGCGGCGGCGGCCTGGGCGCACGACGCCGGCCTCTGGCTGGAGGCCGAGCTGGGCGAGGTCGGCGGCAAGGACGGCGCCCACGCACCCGGCGTACGCACCGATCCCGCCGAGGCCGCGCGCTACGTCGAGCAGACCGGGGTCGACGCCCTCGCGGTCGCGGTGGGGAGCTCGCACGCGATGACCACCCGCACCGCCCGGCTCGACCTGGACCTGATCGCGGCGCTGCGTGACGCCGTGCCCGTGCCGCTGGTGCTGCACGGGTCGTCGGGCGTCCCGGACGACGAGCTGGCGCGGGCCGTCGGCCAGGGCATCGTCAAGGTCAACGTCGGCACCATCCTCAACGTGGCGTTCACCGGCGCGGTCCGCAGCCACCTCGAGGGTGACGCACGCGTCGTCGACCCGCGGAAGTACCTCGCGCCGGCTCGCGAGGAGATGGCGGCCGTGGTGTCGAGGATCGTGACGGCACTCGGGCCCGGGCGCTGACCGCCGGGGCGGGCGCGTCCGGCCGCGGCGCCTCAGACCTGCTCACGCCGGTAAGCGGGTGGCGGCTGGCACGGCGACTGGGTTGCCGTCCTGGGCCGCTTCAGCACCTGCGCACACCCAGACGCGCGTCACGGCACCGCAGCCGGGCACCCCGCGTAGCGCCTCAGACCTGCGCACACCCCGAGGCAGGCAGGGCGCCGCGACGGCGGCAGCAGCTCGCCGTGCCTCAGACCTGATCACCAGCGGCCCGGCGTGCTTCCGCCCGTGTGCAGGTCTGGTCAGCCGCCCGCGTCCCCTCGTGTGCAGGTCTGAGGGCCGGGACTGCGCCCCCGGCGCGGGTCGCGGCGGACGCCCGCCCGGCCTCGGGACGGCGCCGAGCCCGGTCGCAACGCCACCCGGCCCGGCGTGCCTTCGCCCGTGTGCAGGTCTGGTCAGCCGCCCGCATCCCTCGTGCGCAGGTCTGAGGGCCGGGACTGCCCCCGGCGCGGGTCGCGGCGGACGCCCGCCCTTGACGCTCGGGGCCGACGCCTCCTAGGGTCGCTGAGACAACGTTGTTCCGCGCGGGAGGCGGTCTGGATGTCCGGCTCCGCTGGGTCCGGCGGCTGGGACGTGCAGGTCGCCGGTCACCTCTGCGTCGACCTCGTGCCCGCCCTGCTGGGCGCCGCCGACGTCACGCCCGGCCGGCTGATCGGCACCGGCCCGCTGGACGTCCGGCTGGGCGGCTGCGTCGGCAACACCGGTCCGGACCTCGCGGCCCTCGGTCTGCGCGCCCTGCTGGTGACCTCGCTGGGCGACGACGTGCTCGCCGGGACGGTGGCCGGGCTGGTCGACGCCGTCGCCGGGGCCGAGCACCGGGTCGACATCGTGCCGGGTGCGAGCACGTCGTACTCCGTGGTCCTGCAGCCGCCGGACACCGATCGCACCTTCTGGCACCACGTCGGCGCGAACGCCTCCTTCGACGGCCGGGCGGTGGACGTGTCGGCCGCGCCTCTGCTGCACCTGGGCTACCTCCCGCTGCTGCCCCGGCTGACCGAGGACGACGGCGCGGCCCTGGTCGAGCTGCTTGCGCGGGCGGGTGCGACTGGTGTGACGACCTCGATCGACATGTGCGTGGCCGAGCCGGGCGCCCTCGACTGGGCCGCACTGCTGACCCGCGCGCTGCCGTCCTGCGACATCGTCAGCCCCAGCCTGGACGACATGCGCAGCGCGCTGCGCAGCCCGGAGCTGACGGCAGCCGACGCTGCCGATTGGCTGCTCGAGCGCGGCCCGGCCGTGGTCGCGGTGAGCGACGGGCCGCACGGGCTGGTGGTCCGAACCGCCGGGGCGGCGCGGTTCACCGACGCTGCCGGCACTCCGCTGCTCGCAGCGTTGCCGGCGAGCTGGCACGACCGACGGGTGGACGTGCCCCCGGCGGCGGGACCCGTGGTCCAGACCACCGGGGCCGGCGACGCCGCCACGGCGGCGCTGCTGGCCGCCGTGCACGCGGGGCTGTCGCTGGAGGCAGGGCTGGAGCTGGTGCGAGCCGCGGCGGCCCACCGGGTGGCGAACCTCGGCCCGCTCGCTCCGTTCCGGGTGACCGGACCGCGTTCGTGACCGCGGCCCCGTTCGTCGAGATGGTCGACCGGCTCGGCTGGCCGCTGGTGCGGCTCGGCTCCGGCGACCTGGACGTGCACTGCCTGCCGGGCCGGGGCTGCGACGTCCTCTCGGTGCGCCCGTGGGACGGCCCGGAGCTGCTCTTCGCCACGCCCTGGGGGCTGCGCCGGCGGGGCGCGGCCACCGGCGGCGGCGACGACCGGACCCTGCTGATGGAGCAGTACCCCGGCGGCTGGCAGACCGTGTTCCCGAACGCCGGCCCGGCCCGCGAGGCGTACGGCGCTCCGTGGGGCATGCACGGCGAGGCCTGGCTCGCGCCGTTCGAGGTGATCGGCACCGGCGTCACGGCGGACGGCGCGTGGCTCGAGGCCGAGACCCGGCTGGTGCGCAGCCCGTTCCGGCTGCGCAAGCGGGTCGCGGTCGACGGCGCCTCGGTCACCGTGACCGAGACCGTGACCAACGAGGGCGGTCAGCCGGTCGAGGTCATGTGGGGCCAGCACCCGGCGTTCTCGGCGGCGCTGCTCGGCCCGCGCGCCGAGCTCAGCACCTCGGCCACCCGGGTGGTGGTCGACCCCGACCGGGACACCCCCACCACCGACCTGCAGCCAGGTGCCGTCTCCGTCTGGCCGTACGCGACCGGCCGGGGCGGCGGTGCACCGGTCGACCTGCGCCCGGTGCCCCCGGCGTCGACGACGGTGGACCGGCTGCTCTACCTCACCGGCTTCCCGGATGCCGGGGCCTGGGTGCGGCTCGCCGACCCGGACGCCGGGCTGGCCGTGGCGCTGCACTGGGAGCGCGCCGAGATGCCGCACGCCTGGTACTGGCTGGAGAGCCACGCCACGCCTGACTTCCCCTGGTACGCCGGGGTGCGGGCCTTCGCGCTCGAGCCGGCGACCAGCTGGCCGGCAGCCCGCGACGCCGGTCCGTCCACGGTCGGCGGCTCCGTGCGAGTCGCAGCCGGCGAACGTCGTACCCACCGTGTCCGCCTGCAGGTCGAGCACCTCGTGCCGACCGCTGCCGGCGCACCGACCCACGCAGCACCCGACGAGAGGTAGCCATGTCCGCACACCTGTACCGGCTCAACCGGCTGTTCGACGCGACGTCCGGGCGAGCGCTCGACGTCGCCGTCGACCACGGCTTCTTCGGGGAGGCCGCGTTCCTCAGCAGCATCGAGGACATGTCGGCGGTCATCGGGACCCTCGTGCACGCCGGGCCGGACGCCATCCAGCTCAGCCCGGGCCAGGCGCCGCTGCTGCAGTCGCTGCCGGGCAAGGCCAAGCCGGCGCTGGTGCTGCGCACCGACGTCGCCAACGTCTACGGGAACCCGTTGGAGGACCACCTGTTCTCCGTGGCGTTCCCCGACGCGATCGAGCAGGCGGTCCGGCTCGACGCCGCCGCCGTCTGCGTGAACCTGCTGCAGCTGCCCGGCCGGCCGGACATCCGGGAGGCGAACATCCGCGCGATCATGGACCTGCGAGTCGTCGCGACGGAGCTCGGCATGCCGCTGATGGTCGAGCCGCTCGTCATGCAGGACAACGCGATCGCGGGCGGCTACGAGGCCGACGGCGACACCGCGAAGGTCGTCACGCTGGTGCGGCAGGCCCGCGAGCTCGGCGCCGACCTCATCAAGGCCGACGCGACGTCCGACATCGGCGACTACCACCGGGTCGTCGAGGCAGCGGGTGACGTGCCGGTGCTGGTGCGCGGCGGTGGCCGGGTCGACGACGACGAGCTGCTGCGCCGCACGGTGGCCGTCCTGGAGCAGGGCGCCCGCGGGATCGTCTACGGACGCAACGTCATCCAGCACCCGCGGCCGGCAGCGCTGGTCTCCGCGCTGATGGGCATCCTGCACCGTGGGCTGTCCGCCGACGAGGCCGGCGAGCAGCTGCGCGCCGCGACGTCATGACCGGCGACCAGCAGACGGTCAGCGTCGGCATCATCGGCGGCGGCCTGATGGGCAAGGAGGTCGCCGTCGCGTTCGCCCGGTGGCCGGCACTCACCGACCACCCGGTGCGCCCGGTGCTCACGCACGTCTGCGACATCAACGCCGACGCCCTGGCGTGGTTCGACCGCATCCCGTCGGTGGTGTCGCGCACGACCGACTACCACGACCTGCTCGGCCCGGACGGTCCCGACGTGCTCTACATCGCGGTGCGCCACGACCTGCACCAGCAGCTGTACGTCGACGCGATCGAGGCCGGCAAGTCGGTCCTGGCAGAGAAGCCGTTCGGCATCGACCTGGCAGCCGCGCAGGCGATCCTGGCAGCGGTGGAGCGTCACCCCGGGTCGTTCGTCCGCTGCTCGAGCGAGCTGCCGTTCTTCCCCGGCGCGCAGGCCGCGATCGCCCGCGTCGCGTCGGGGTCGCTCGGCCGGATCATCGAGGTGCACAGCGGCTTCAGCCACTCCAGCGACTTCGACCTGCGCAAGCCGGTGAACTGGAAGCGGCAGGCGCAGTTCTGCGGGCAGAACGGCGTCCTCAACGACCTCGGCATGCACGTGCTGCACGTGCCGCTGCGCCTCGGTTGGCTGCCACGGGCAGGTGTACGCCGTGCTGCAGGACCTCGTGCCGACCCGGCCCGGCCCGGCCGGCGAACCGGTGCCGTGCGACACCATCGAGAACGCGACGCTGCTCTGCACGGCCAACGACCCAGCGGGCATTGAGCCGGACACGGTGTTCCCGCTGCACCTCACCACGAAGCGCATCGACCCGGGCCAGAAGAACTCCTGGCTGCTGCGCGTGCTCGGCATGACCGGCGGGGTGGAGTTCTGCACGCGCTATCCCAAGACGTTGCGGGTGATGACCGTCGCGGACGGCGAGCAGGTCTGGCAGGAGGTGGAGATGGGCAGCCAGTCGTCCTTCGCCACCAGCACCGGCGGCATCTTCGAGTTCGGGTTCTCCGACGCCATCCTGCAGATGTGGGCGTCCTACCTGGCCGAGCGGGCGGGCGAGCTCGGGGACGCGTTCGGCTGCGTGACACCGCAGGAGGCGCTGGACAGCCACCGGGTGTTCGCCGCGGCGCTCGACTCGTGGCAGCGCTCGGAGGCGGTCGCGCTGCCGTGAGACAGCCGACGATGGTCGACGTCGCACAGGCGGCCGGCGTCAGCCTGAAGACCGTCAGCCGGCACGTCAACGGCGCGACCAACATCGCCCCGGCGCTCGACGACCGGATCCGCGAGGCGATCCGTGACCTCGGCTACCGCCGCAACCACTCCGCGGCGAGCATCCGGCCTGGGCGCACCAGCGGCGTCGTCGGCGTCATCATCGAGGACATCGGCAACCCCTTCTACTCGGCGTTGGTCCGCGGGGTGGAGGGCGTGCTCCAGCCGGCCGGCATCCTGCTGCTGTCGGCCAGCTCGGAGGAGGACGCCTCGCGGCACGACATGCTGATGGAACGGCTGCTGGAACGCCGGGTCGACGGGCTCGTCGTCGTCCCACCGCGCCGCGGCGGAACCTCCTGGAGCCGGGCGCCGGGCCTGCCTCCGGTCGTGTACGTCGACCGCCCGGGCCCGATGCCCGAGGCCGACGTCGTGGTCGCCGACGACTTCGGCGGGGGCCGCGACGCCACCGACCTGCTCCTGGACAACGGTGCGCAGCGGGTTGCGTTCGCCGGCGACTCCGTCGACATCGCGACGGTTGCCGAGCGCCGCCGCGGCTTCCGAGCAGCGCTCGCGGCGGCCGACGTCGACGCCGGCCCGGAGCTGACCGGCCTGCACGACGTCGCCGAGGCGGCCCGCGCGATCACCTCGCTGCTGCTCTCCGATGCCCAACCGGACGGCCTGTTCTGCGCCAACAACCGCACCTCGCTCGGGGCGTTGCACGCCTTCCGCGCGACCGGTCGGCGCATCGCGATGGTGGGGTTCGACGACTTCGAGGCGGCGACCGTCGTCCGGCCGGCGGTGTCGGTCGTCAGCCAGGACGTCCAGGAGATGGGGCGTCGCGCGGCCGAGCAGCTGATGAAGCGGATCGGCGGCGACCGGCAGCCGCCGCAACGGGTCGTGCTGCCCACCGAGGTCACCGTGCGCGGCTCCGAGCGGCCCTGACGGGCGCTCAGCTGCCCGCCGGGGTCAGCTCGCGAGGTAGGCGCTGATGACCGCGTCCGGGACCCGGCCGCGATCCTTGACCTCGTGCCCGTTGGCGCGGGCCCAGCTGCGGACCGCCGCCGGGTCCGGCTTCGACCGCTGCCGCCGCCGCGGGCCGGCAGCGCGGGCCCGGTCAGGAGCCTTCCCCGAGCGGGCCGCCCTGCGCGGCGACCCGCTGCTCGCTCGCTGCCGCGGGACCACCGCAGGGGGCGCGGCCACGCTGAGCTCGACGCCGTACAGCGCCGCCACGACGGGAAGCACGCGCTCCAACGGCTCGGTGGAATCGATCGTCAGCTGCACAGTGCGGCCTCCTGCTCGTCCGGCCCCCGCGGCCCACGAAGCCTAGAGGGCGCCCCGGTGCCATGAGCGGAGATCGGCCCAGACGGCCGCCGATTGCGGGTCGCCGGCGCACTCTCGGTCGGTGACCGATGACTTTCCCCCCGACGGAGGGTCCCTTCCGTCGGACCGGGCGAGTAGCGTCGCGGCCAGCCGCAGCACGAAGGGATCAGCACATGGGTGGAACACGTGTCCTCGTCGGCACCCGCAAGGGCGCCTTCGTCCTCACCTCCGACGACGACCGCACCGACTGGAAGGTCGACGGCCCGCACTTCCCCGGCATGGAGATCTACCACCTCAAGGCCTCCACGCTGAACCCCGACCGCATCTACGCCTCGCAGTCCAGCGGGTGGTTCGGGCAGGTGATCCACCGGTCCGACGACGGTGGCTCGACCTGGGAGACGGTGGGCAACGACTTCACGTACGACGGCGTCCCGGGACAGCACCAGTGGTACGACGGCTCGCTGCGCGACTGGGCCTTCACCCGGGTCTGGCACCTGGAGCCCTCGCTGCACGACGTCGACACGGTCTACGCGGGCGTCGAGGACGCGGCGCTGTTCAAGTCCACCGACGGCGGGGTCACCTGGGCCGAGCTGTCCGGCCTGCGCAAGCACGACACCGGCCCGCAGTGGCAGCCCGGCGCCGGCGGCATGTGCCTGCACACGATCATCCAGCACCCCAGCGACCCGGACCGGCTGTTCGTGGCCATCTCGGCCGCCGGCGCGTTCCGCACCACCGACGGCGGCCAGACCTGGCAGCCGATCAACAAGGGGTTGCGGTCCGGCGAGATCCCCGACCAGGACTCCGAGGTCGGGCACTGCGTGCACCGGATCGACATGCACCCGTCGAACCCCGACGTCCTCTACATGCAGAAGCACTGGGACGTCATGCGCAGCAAGGACGGCGGCGACTCCTGGCAGGAGGTCAGCGGCAACCTGCCCAGCGACTTCGGCTTCCCGATCGCGGTGCATGCTCACGAGCCCGAGACGATCTACGTCGTCCCGATCCTCAGTGACTCCTACCACTACCCGCCGGACGGCAAGCTGCGCGTCTACCGCAGTCGCACCGGCGGCGACGAGTGGGAGGCGCTGACGGAGGGCCTGCCGCAGTCCGACTGCTACGTCAACGTGCTGCGCGACGCGATGGCCGTCGACCAGCACGAGTCCTGCGGCGTCTACTTCGGCACCACCGGTGGCCAGGTCTACGCGTCCAGCGACTCCGGCGACACGTGGGCCCCGATCGTCCGTGACCTCCCGGCGGTGCTGTCCGTCGAGGTCCAGACCCTGGCGTGAGGGCGTCATGAGCGACCCGGTGCGGGTGGTGCTGCCGGCTCACCTGCGGGCGATGGCGAAGGTCCACGGCGAGGTGCTCGTCGACGTACCCGGTGAGGTCACCCAGCGGTCGGTGCTGGACGCCCTCGAGGCCGAGTTCCCGATGCTGCGGGGCACGATCCGCGACCGGGCGACGGCGAAGCGACGAGCCTTCGTGCGGTTCTACGCCTGCGAGGAGGACCTGTCCCACGAGGAGCCGGACGCCCCGCTGCCGGCGCGGGTCGTCCGGGGCGAGGAGCCGTTCCTCGTGATCGGGGCGATGGCCGGCGGCTGACGGGCGGGGCCACGTCGCGGTGGGCGTGGCACGATGCCGGCATGCTCGACCACCTCTCGATCCAGTGCGCCGACGTGACCGCCAGCGCCGCCTTCTACGACGCCGTGCTGCCCAGCCTGGGTGGGCAGCGGCTGATGGACTTCGGTCCGGTCATCGGCTACGGCGTCGCACCGATGCCGGACTTCTGGCTCGGGCCGCGCACGACCGGCGAGGGGTTCCGTGAGTCGCACATCGCCTTCGCCGCGCCCAGCCGGGACGCCGTCCGGGAGTTCTGCCAGCGCGCCACCGACGCGGGGGCCGAGGTGCTGCACCCGCCGCGTGAGTGGCCGGAGTACCACCCCGGCTACTACGGCGCGTTCGTCCGTGACCCCGACGGCAACAACGTCGAGGCCGTCTGCCACCGACCGGAGTGACCGGGCGGCCCGACGCCCGAGCCCGTCAGGCGTCAGCGTCGATGATCCGCAGGTCCCGGTCCGCGCCGTCGCCGAGAGCGATCAGCGCGTCCTCGTAGGCCGGGCTGCGGTAGGCCGCCACCGCCTGGTCGACGGAGTCGAACTCGACGAGCACCGTCCGCTCCAGGACTCCCGACTCGAACACCTGCGCCGGCATGCCGCGGGCGAGGAAGCGCCCACCCGCGGCCCGCAGGGCGGGCCCGGCCAGCTCGGCGTAGGCGGCGAGCTTCGCCGGGTCGCTGACCGATCGGACGGTGTTGATCCAGTAGGCCGTCATCCCCGCAGTCTGGCAGCACGGTCGGCGCCCCGTCCGGCGACGTCGGGCGGGCTCGGCGGCCGCACACGCAGCGCGCGTGCCCGCTCAGGCGGACGCCACGAAGCCGGCGAGCACGGTGTCCCAGCCGCTGTCGTAGTCGCCCCGGTGCCCGGGCGCGAGCCGCTCCCAGCCGCTGTGCTCCAGGCGCACCCGGGTGCCCTCGGCCACCGGCTCGAAGGTCACGGTCACCTCGGTCTGGTCGGGTCCCGGTGCGGCGCCGGGGTGCCAGGTCATCGACAGCCGGACCGGTGGCTGCCAGGCCAGGACCTCGCCCCAGGTGGCGGTGCTGCCGTCCGGGAGCGTCTCCACCGCGGCCGTAGGCCCGAGCACGACGCCCTGGGAGTCTGCACCGCCCACCGAGTGGCTGTGCAGCGGCCACCAGTCGCCCATCCGCGCGGTGAACAGCTCGAAGGCCGCCGCGGGGTCGAGCGGGACGGTGACCGTCTTGACGATGGCCGGGACGACGGTGGGCGTGCTCATGGTGCCTCCTGGGTTTCGGCGACGGATGGTGCGCGTTCGGCGCGGGCGTGGTCGGCATAGCTGGTGAGGACGTCGGTCCAGAACCCGTCGAGATAGCGGCGCAGGTCCGCCAGCCCGCGGGTGTCGAGGGAGTACAGGCTCCGGGTCCCGACCCGCACGTGACGGACCAGCCCGGCGCCCTCCAGGACCGCGAGGTGCTTGGAGACGGCCGGGCGCGAGACCGGCAGCGTCGCAGCGATCTCGCCCACGGCGAGCTCGGCGCCGCGCAGGCGGTCGAGGATCTCCTGGCGGGTGGGGTCCCCCAGGGCGGTCAGTGCTCGTTGGTAACTCATGAGTTACGGTAACCCTAGGGTGACCGATCCGGTCTGTCAACGGTCGCGCCGACACCCGCCTCCGGTGGCCGGCCGCCCCTAGATTGGCGCCATGGCGCGGATCGCGTTCGTCGGGCTCGGCCGGATGGGCCAGGGGATGGCCGGCCGGCTGCTGGGCGCGGGGCACGACGTCGTCGTCGTCAACCGCACACCCGAGAAGGCCCAGCCACTGCTCGCCGCCGGCGCCCGCCAGGCCGACTCGCCCGCGGCCGGCGCAGCGGATGCCGACGCGGTGTTCGTCATGGTCAGCGACGACGAGGCGTCGCGAGTCGGTGTGGCTGGGGCCGGACGGCGTCCTCGCCGCCGCGGTGCGGCCCGGGACCTTCGCGATCGAGTGCTCGACGCTGTCCTACGACTGGGTGCTCGAGCTGTCCGCCGCCGCCGGGTCTCGTGGTCTGCGGTTCCTCGACTGCCCGGTCACCGGGCTGCCGGACGCCGCCGCGGCCGGCATGCTGACCCTGCTCGTCGGCGCCGCGGAGGCCGACCTGGACGCGGCCGAGCCGCTGCTGCAGCCACTGGCAGCCGACCGGCTGCACTTCGGGCCGGTCGGGGCGGGCACGGCCTACAAGCTGATCATCAACCTGATGGGTGCGGTGCAGATCGCCGCCGCGGCCGAGGGCATGGCGCTCGCCGAGCGCGCCGGGCTGGACCTCGACCAGGTCGCCGGTGCCATCGCCTCCGGTCAGGCGGCCAGCCCGCAGGTGGTGCGCAACAGCCGGCGGATGGCCGACGCCGACCACGCCCAGGAGGTGGTGTTCTCCGGCCGGCTGCGCCGCAAGGACGCCGACTACGGCATCCGGCTCGCCGAGCGGCTCGGGCTCGGTGCGCCGTTCGGCCGGACGGCGCTGGACGGGCTGGACCGCCTGCTGGCGGCCGGTCTCGGTGACCAGAACGAGAGCAGCATCATCGAGGTGGCCCGGCGAGCGCGCCCGGCAGGTGGTGGCTCGGCCGATCGCTGAGCAGCCGCCACAGCCCCTCCCACCGGGACAAGTCGGGCCGTTCGGCGGGACACCGAGGGCCGTCTGGCCAGCAGACAGCGCACCGGGAAGCCGACACGCTGGAAGCATGTTGTTGCGCCGCCGCACGGAGCCCGAGGTCCAGACCGCACCGCCGCAGCCGACCGAGCCGGAACCGGCGGCCTCCGGGCCGACCCACCCGGCCTTCTGGACTCCCGTCGCCGGCACCGCCGTCGCCTGCTGCTGCCCGGCCGCACCGATGGTGCAGGCTGGTCCTGGCCCGCCCAGACGGGCGACCCCCGGTCGAGCTGCTGCTGTGCGGTCACCACTACCGGATCTCCGCCGACGCCCTGACCACCGGCGGAGCCACGGCCTACGACGTCGACGGGATGCCGCTGCAGGCGGCGCCCTGGCGCTGAACGGGCGCCGCAGAGCCTGCCCGACGGTTCTTCCGCCCTAGTCCCCGGCCACGAAGATGCAGAACGGGTGCCCGGCCGGGTCGGCGTACACCCGGAGCGGCTCGTCCGGGTCGTCGGAGCGGTCCTGCAGCAGCCTGGCACCGAGCGACCTGGCGCGCTCGTGCTGGACGGCGAGGGCCGCAGCCGAGGGCACCGTCAGGTCCAGGTGCAGCTGCTGCGGGTGCGGCCCGTCCGGCCAGGTCACCTCGGGGAGGTCAGCCACCTGTTGGAAGGCCACCCTCCGGTTGCCGTCGGCGTCCTGCAGCACCAGCCAGTCCTGACCCCTCGGGTCCGGCTCGCCGGCCGCCGGCGCGTCGTCACCCGGGCGGTAGGTGTACCCGAGCAGCCGACGGTAGAACTCGGCCAGCGCCCGCGCGTCCCGGCAGTCCAGGACCACCTGCCGCAACGTCGGGACGCTCTGGTCGGACTGCACCGGACCACCTCCTCCGGCCAGCCTGCCCGGGAAGCAGCCGCCGCACGCGCGACAGGGAGTGGACGGGCCCGCCGCGCCACCGCGCCTGCGCCGTAGCGTGTGCCGCCGTGAGCCCAGCCATCAGCCGAGCCGTGAGGAGGCCGCAGCCGTGAAGGCGCTGCTGCTGGAGAACGTGCACCCGGACGCCGAGTCGGTGCTGCGGGCCGCCGGGGTCGCGGTGGCCGCTGAGCGCGGGGCGCTCGACGAGTCCGGCCTGGCCCGGGCGCTCGTGGGCGTCGACCTGCTCGGCATCCGCTCGAAGACCCAGGTCAGCCGGCGCCGTCCTCGAGGCGGCGCCGGACCTGCTCGCGGTAGGCGCCTTCTGCATCGGGACGAACCAGATCGACCTCGACACCGCCTCCGAGCTGGGGGTCGCGGTGTTCAACGCCCCGTTCTCCAACACCCGAAGCGTCGTGGAGCTCGCCATCGCCGAGATGATCTCCCTGACCCGGCGCCTCACCGAGAAGAACCGGTCGCTGCACTCGGGGACCTGGGAGAAGTCCGCGTCCGGCGCGCACGAGATGCGCGGCCGCCGGCTCGGCATCGTCGGCTACGGCAACATCGGGAGCCAGCTCTCGGTGCTCGCCGAGGCGCTCGGGATGTCCGTCGTCTTCTACGACACCGCAGAGAAGCTGGCGCTGGGCAACGCCCGCAGCTGCGAGTCGCTCGACGAGCTGCTGGAGATCGCCGACGTGGTCACCCTGCACGTCGACGGGCGGGCCGGCAACGCCGGGCTGTTCGAGGCCGCCCAGCTCGAGCGGATGCGCCCCGGCGCGGTGTTCCTGAACCTGTCCCGGGGCTTCGTCGTCGACCACCACGCGCTCGCCGAGCACATCACCAGCGGCCACCTCGCCGGTGCCGCCATCGACGTCTTCCCGGACGAGCCGAGCCGGGAGGGCGACCCGTTCGACTCGGACCTGCGCGGGCTGCCCAACGTCATCCTCACCCCGCACATCGGCGGCTCGACCGAGGAGGCCCAGCAGGACATCGGTGGCTTCGTCGCCGGCAAGCTGCGCGACTTCGTCAGTGCCGGCAGCACCACGCTCAGCGTCAACCTGCCCCCGATCTCGCTGGACCAGCAGCCCGGGACGCACCGGCTCGCCCACCTGCACGACAACACCCCGGGCGTGCTCGCCGCGGTGAACGGCGTCCTCGCAGAGCACCAGGTGAACGTCGAGGGGCAGGTGCTGGCCACCCGAGGCCATGTCGGCTACCTCCTGACCGACATCGGCTGCGACTACGCGCCCGACGTGGTGCACGCGCTGGAGGGGATGCCCGAGACCCGCCGGCTGCGGGTCCTGTCCTGACCCGAGCCTCCGGTTCGAACCGATCTCGTCGCACCGACGTGTCAGGGGGTAGAGCACCACAATGACGACGATCGTTCCGTTCGACCCGACGTCTGACGGGGTGAGGCCGGTGCAGGACGACGCGCAGGCGTTCTGGCTGCGCGCGCCCGGTCTCGGCGAGATCCGTCCGGTGTCGCTGCCCGAGCCCGGGCGGGACGACGTCGTGGTGCGCACCCTGCGGTCCGGCGTCAGCCGGGGCACGGAGACGCTGGTCTTCCGGGGCGGTGTCCCTGCGTCTCAGTACGCCGCGATGCGGGCCCCTTTCCAGGAAGGGGACTTCCCGGGCCCGGTCAAGTACGGCTACCTCAACGTCGGCGTCGTCGAGCACGGCCCCCCACAGCTGCACGGCCGGACGGTCTTCTGCCTCTACCCGCACCAGACCGCGTACGTGGTGCCGGCCGGTGCCGTCACCGTGGTGCCGGAGGGTGTGCCGGCCGCACGTGCCGTGCTCGCGGGCACCGTCGAGACCGCCGTCAACGCGCTCTGGGACGCCGCGCCCCTGCTCGGGGACCGGGTCGCGGTCGTCGGCGCCGGGATGGTCGGTTGCTGCGTCGCGCTGCTCCTGAGCCGGTTCCCCGGTGTCCAGGTCACGCTCGTCGACGTCGACCCGTCCCGCGCCGAGGTCGCCGCCGCGCTCGGCGTCCACTTCGCGCTGCCCGCCGACGCCGCCGGCGGACGCGACCTGGTCGTGCACACCAGCGCGACCTCCGCCGGCCTCCAGCGGTCGGTCGAGCTGCTCGCCGCCGAGGGCACCGTCGTCGAGCTCAGCTGGTACGGCGACACCGAGGTCAGCCTGTCGCTCGGGGGCGCGTTCCACTCCGGCCGGCTCGGCTATCCGGGCCAGCCAGGTCGGCACGGTCTCCCCGGCCCGCAGCGGCCGCCGGACCACGGCCGACCGGCTGGCTCTTGCCCTCGACCTGCTGCGCGACCCGGCCTTCGACGCGCTGGTGACCGGGGAGTCACGCTTCGACGAGCTGCCGGACGTGATGGCCCGGCTGGCCGACGGAAGCCTGCCGGCCCTCTGCCACACCATCAGGTACGGGGAGGGCTGAGACGTGTTCAGCGTGACCGTCCGCGACCACATGATGGTCGCCCACAGCTTCCGCGGCGAGGTGTTCGGGCCGGCGCAGCGGCTGCACGGAGCGACGTACGTCGTCGACGCCACGTTCCGGCGCACGGCGCTCGACGCGGACAACATCGTGGTCGACATCGGCCGCGCGACCGAGGTGCTGCACGCGGTCCTGGCCGACCTCGGTTACCGGAACCTGGACGACGAGGCGGACTTCGCCGGCGTGAACACCTCCACCGAGGCCCTGGCCCAGGTGGTCGCCGACCGGCTCGCGGACCGGGTGCACGCGGGGGCGCTCGGCGACACCGCCCGCGAGCTCGACGGGCTGGTCGTCACGCTGCACGAGTCGCACGTCGCCTGGGCGAGCTACGAGCGGGCGCTGTGACAGCCGTACACGTCGTCGTGCCGGAGGGCATCGACGACCCGAGGCACCCCAGCGGGGGCAACGCCTACGACCGGCAGCTGTGCCGCGGGCTCAGCGCGACCGGGTGGGCTGTGCACGAGCACGCCGTGCCCGGCAGCTGGCCGCGACCGGACGCGTCGGCGCTCGCTGCCCTCGCCGGCGTCGTGCGGCGGATCCCCGACGACGCCGTCGTGCTGCTCGACGGACTGGTCGCCTCGACCGCCCCGCAGGTCCTGGCGCCGCAGGCGAGCCGGCTGCGGCTGGTCGTCCTCGTGCACATGCCACTGGGCCACCGCCCGGCGGACGACGAGGCCGCCGACACCCGGGCCCGCGAGTGCGCGGTGCTCTCCGTCGCCGCTGCCGTCGTGACCACCAGCGGGTGGACCCGAAGGCGGCTGCTGGAGCTGTACCCGTTGCCCGCTGACCGCGTCGTCGTCGCCGAGCCCGGGGTCGGCGCGGCCGACCTCGCCCCCGGTTCGACGGCCGGCGGCGAGCTGCTCTGCGTCGCGGCAGTGACGCCCGAGAAGGGGCACGACGTGCTGCTCGAGGCGCTGTCGGCGACGGCGGACCTGTCGTGGCACTGCGTCTGCGTGGGCAGCGTGGAGCGCGACCCGGCGTTCGTCGACGGACTCCGTCGCCAGGTGCTGGACGGCGGGCTGGGCGACCGGGTGTGCTTCCCCGGACCGCGCACCGGGGCCGACCTCGATCGCAGCTACGCAGCCGCCGACCTGCTGGTGCTGGCGTCGCGGGCCGAGACGTACGGCATGGTCGTCACCGAGGCGCTGGCGCACGGCCTGCCGGTCGTCGCTGCCGACGTCGGAGGGCTGACGGAAGCCCTCGGTCACGGGGCCGACGGTGCCCGGCCGGGGCTGCTCGTCCCACCCGACGACCCGGTGGCGCTCGGCGCGGCGCTCCGGGCGTGGCTCACCGACGACGAGCTGCGCAGCCGGAGCCGCCGGGCCGCTCGGGAGCGCCGCGCGTTCGCTGTCCCGATGGACGACGACCACCGCCCTGGTGGCCGACGCGCTGGCCGGGGTGTCGCGATGACGGTCCAGGGCATCCGGGTCAGCCAGGGCTGGCTGGCCATGCGGGAGCCGGCCGACGCCGCGGCCCGGGCGGCCGACCTCGCGGACCAGGTCCGGCGACGCCTCCCGGCGGCCGGCCGGCACGTCGTCCACGACCTCGGCGGCGGCACGGGGGCGATGGGTCGCTGGCTCGCGCCTCGGCTGCCGGGACCGCAGCACTGGGTGGTGCACGACCGGGACGCCGACCTGCTGACCGTCGCCGCTGAGCACCTCCCCGGCGCAGCCGCCGACGGGGCCGCGGTCACCGTCGAGACCGCGCTGTCCGACGTCACCCGGCTGGACCCGGTCGACCTCTCCGACGCGAGCCTCGTCACCGCCTCGGCGCTGCTGGACCTGCTGACCGGCGACGAGCTGTCCGGGCTGGTCACGCTGTGCGCCGGCGCCGGCTGCCCCGTGCTGCTGACGCTGTCCGTGGTCGGTCGGGTCGAGCTGACCCCGGCCGACCCGCTGGACGCCCGGGTGGCCGCCGCCTTCGACGCCCACCAGCGCCGTCCGACCGAGGGCGGCCGCCTGCTCGGCCCGGACGCCGTGGCGGTGGCCGTGGACGAGTTCGGCCGGCTCGGGGCCGAGGTCGTGGTCCGCCGCAGCCCCTGGCGGCTCGGCGCCGCCCAGGCCGACCTGGCGGCGGCGTGGTTCACCGGGTGGGTGGGCGCCGCGTGCGAGCAGCAGTCCGACCTGGTCGCCGAGACCCGGACCTATGCGCCCCGACGCCTGGCCGAGGCAGCGGCCGGCCGGCTCGCCGTCACCGTGGACCACGCCGACCTGCTGGTGCTGCCCCGATGACCGCCGGTCAGGCTGATGAACGCGGCGGCCCGCCGGGCGGGTATCCCCTGTCAGGAGCCGTTCGGCGCCCAGCCGGTCGGAGAAGCCTGCTCGGCAGCACCTCCGAGCAGATCGGGCGCCAGGATGAGCCGGACCGGGTGGCGGTGGATCCGAGTGGCAGGCGCCGCCGTGACGCTCGCCGTCCTGGTCTGGCGACTGGGAACGGGCCCGTTCGTCGACGGCATCCGCACGGTCGACGGCCGCGCACTGGTGGCGGCCACCGTCCTCGCCGCGCTGACCACCGTGTGCTGCGCCTGGCGGTGGAAGACCGTGGCCCGTGGACTCGGCGTCGAGCTGTCCCTGCCGGCTGCGGTGGCGGCGTACTACCGGTCGCTCTTCCTCAACGTGACGCTGCCGGGGGGGCTGGTCGGCGACGTCCACCGGGGGATCAGCCACGGCCGCGACGTGAGCGACGTCAGCCGCGGCCTGCGGGCGGTCGCCTGGGAACGGTCCGCCGGACAGGTCGTGCAGGCGGTCCTGACCGTGGCGGTGCTGCTCGTCCTGCCGTCCCCGGTCGCAGTCGTCGATGCCGCTCGTCGCGCTCGCGGTGGTGTTCGCCGGCCTGGGTCTCGTGCTCCTGGCGCGGGCGCGACGCCGTGGTCGTCGTGGTGGCGGTGGGTCACCGTGGGCGCGACTGCTGCGCGCCGCCGGTCGCGACATCCACGACGGGCTGCTGGCGCGGCGGGCCTGGCTCGGCGTCATGGTCGCCTCCGCGCTGGTCGTGGGAGGTCACGCGGTCACCTTCCTGATCGCCGCGCGGACCGCCGGCACGACCGCCCCGCCGTCGCGGATGCTGCCGCTGGCGTTGCTCGCGATGCTCGCGATGGTGCTGCCCAGCATCGCCGGCTGGGGCCCGCGCGAGGGTGTGACCGCATGGACCTTCGGCACAGCCGGCCTGGGCGCGGAGCAGGGGGTCGCGACCGCCGTGGTCTACGGCGTGATGGTCCTGGTGGCCAGCCTGCCGGGCGCCGTCTTCCTCATGCTGGGCTGGTGGCATCGGCGTACCCCGCCCTCGAAGGAACCGCAGCCGGCCTCGTGGCGAGTCCTCGCCGGCGCGCAGCAGGACGGGGGCGCCCGTGGTTGACCGCCCGTACACCCTGTTGAGCTGCGGCATGTCCATCGACGGCTACCTCGGCAGCGCGACCGCCCCCCGGCTCGCCCTGTCGAACGACGCCGACTTCGATCGGGTCGACGCGGTACGAGCCTCCTGCGACGCGATCCTCGTCGGCGCGGCCACCGTGCGCACCGACAACCCGCGGCTGCTCGTGCGGTCGAAGACCCGGCGGGACGAGCGGACCGCCCGCGGGCTCGCGCCGTCGCCGATCAAGGTCACGGTCACCGAGCGGGTGGAGCTCGACGCGTGCGCCGAGTTCTTCACCACGGGCGACAGCGAGAAGCTCGTCTACTGCGCGAGCCCGAAGCTGGCCGATGCGCGCGCCCGGCTCGGACCGGTGGCGACCGTGGTCGACGCCGGCCATCCGGTGCAGATGCGCTGGATCAGCGAGGACCTCGGCGCCCGGGGCGTCGAGCGGCTGATGGTCGAGGGCGGCGGCAAGGTGCACACCCAGTTCCTCACCGACAACCTCGCCGACGAGCTGCAGCTGGTCGTCGCCCCGTTCTTCGTCGGTGACTCCCGGGCCCAGCGGTTCGTCAGTGACGGCCGCTTCCCCTGGAACCCCGACCGGCGCGCGACGCTCGCCTCCGTCCGTCAGATCGGCGACGTGGTGCTGCTGCGCTACGCGCTCTCGCCTCGCTTCCGGACCGACTGACCGAGGAGACCGATGCCGCTCCCACTTCCCAGCGCCACGATCCGCACCCAGGTGTCGGTCCCCCTGAGGTTCGCCGACGGCTACACCACGGCCGCCCGCGTCTTCAGCTTCGACGGGCTCGTCGACGGCCTGGAGAACCTCGCCTTCGGGCTGGGCGACCGGGCCGCGGCTGTCACGCTCCGGTGGGCGCGGACCGGCGCCGCTGGTCCGGCCGCACAGCGAGTGCCTCACCGGCGACGTCTTCGGCAGCCAGCGCTGCGACTGCGGCCCGCAGCTGCGGGAGTCGGTCGAGCGGATCGCCGACTCCGGTGGGTTCCTGCTCTACCTGCGGCAGGAAGGACGTGGCATCGGCCTGTACGCCAAGCTCGACGCCTACGCGCTGCAGGACACCGGGCTGGACACCTACGAGGCGAACGTCGCGCTGGGGCACGGCGAGGACGAGCGCAGCTACCTGGTCGCCGCACAGATGCTGCAGGCCCTCGGGGTGTCGCGCGTGGCCCTGCTGAGCAACAACCCGGACAAGGCCCGCCAGCTCCGCCGGTTCGGGGTGACGGTGGCCGCCCGGGTGCCGACGGGCGTGCACCTGTCCGCCGCGAACGCCCGCTACCTGGCGACGAAGGCGCTCCGCGGCGCACACACGCTCGAGGTCCCGAGGTCAGCGGGCTGAGCTGCGCTCGGGCACGCGGCACAGCCGGGTCCGAGTGGCTGCCTCCCCGGTTCTCGAAGACTGCCGAGAAGAGCCGCGCGAACACGATCGTCAGCGGCACCGCCAGGGCGAGCGTGCACACGAACGCCGGCACACCCTGCCGGACCCGGCCGGCCACGACCTCCTCGTACACGACCACGACGATGGGCCCGTGCGTCAGGTACAGGCTGTAGGAGCTCGAGCCGAGGTCGCGCACCGGCCGGGTGTCGAGCAGCCGCAGCAGGGCGGCCGGATGTCCGGTCGCCAGAGCGGCGAGCAGGCACCCGACGGCCGGGCCCAGCGCGAGGTCGACCCAGAACAGGTGGGTGAGGGTCCAGACCGACCCCTGCCACCAGATCGTCGCGAGCACCGGCGCCGCAGCGGCGACCGCGAGGCCGGCCCACGGCCACGACCGGTGGCTGCCGCTCGTTCCCACGATGCCGGCCGCCAGCACGCCGACCGCGAACAGCGCCACGAGGTCTGGCGGCGACTGGACCACGACGACGTCCAGCCGCGGGACGTGCGGCCCGACAAGCCCCACCGCCGCCACGACCAGCGTGACGGTCCCGACCATGACGAGCGCGCCCCACCGGCGGACCATCAGCAGCAGCAGGGGGAACATGACGTACAGCTGGGCCTCGAGGGCGATCGACCAGAACGAGCGGTTGGGGATGGGCGCGCCGACCAGGTTCTGCAGCAGCAAGCCGTTGACGACGACCGTCCTCGCGTCGGGTGCCCCCTGGCCCGGCGGCGGGACGACGAGCCAGGCCATCAGGAGGCTGAAGGCCAGGGCTGCCCAGTACGGCGGCAGGATGCGCCTGGCCCTCCGGTGCGCGAACCGGGAGACATCGAGCCGCCAGCCGTTGCCCGCCGGCGACAGGGCGAGCGAGAAGCCCGACAGCACGATGAAGACGACGACCGCGAAGCGCCCGTAGATGATCCAGCCGGCCCAGAACGGAGCCCGGTCCACCGGGTAGCCGGGAAACGCGCGCAGGAACACGTGGTTCACCACCACGAACAGCGCCGCCAGGCCCCGCACACCGTCCAAGCCGGCCAGGCGCTGCCGCGGGTGACCGGCGAAGGCCGGTGCCGGGGCGGCGCGTGGCGGCGGGAGGACACCCTCGGGTGCCCGCTGAGCGGCTCCGGCGCGCGACGGCGTCAGGACCTCGGCGTTCCGGTGGTGCCCGAGTCGCCGGCAGCCGAGCCGGCCTGGGGAACGACCTGCGCAGGCTCCGGCTGGGGCCCTCCGTCCGCCACCTCCTCCTCCGGGCGCGGCGGGACCGTCTGGTCGGTCTCGAGGACACGCAGGCCGTGGTCAGGTGGCGTCGTCATCGCTGGTGTCCCTGCTGCGCTCGCGCGGCTCGACCGTCGGCTGCGCGCCAGGGGTCGTGGGTGCGCCGGCCCGCCCGGGCTGGAGAAAGGTGGAGACGTCGGCGAGCCGGATCTCGGGCTCCACGCCGAAGTCGCGGAAGATGCGCACCGTCAGCGGCACGTCGTTGTCGACGGCGTGGTCCTGGGCGAGTGCGCTGTCCCACAAGGTCAGCATCTGCCACACGCTGTCGCCGAGATGCACGAGCATGGCCTGGCGCAGGAACGGCGCCTCGTCGAAGCGGCGAGCCCAGCAACGTGCGGAACGTGACCTGGAACGCCTCGGTCCGGGCGGGCTCGACCCGCCCCGTGGTGGTCGTGAGCACCAGTGCCATCGGCTCTCCTGACGTCGAGAGCCCCATCGTGCTACCGAAGCCGGTCGCTGCGGAAGCACCGTCCGCCATCCCCGCGGTCGGCCGGCCGAGCGGGCAACCGGCACCGTGACGCCGCGGGAGCGCCACCTCTAGGGTGAGACGTTCCCGGTCGGCAGGAGGCGTGGTACGTGATCTCGCGAGTCGCCATCGTCAACCGCGGTGAGGCTGCGATGCGCCTCATCCACGCCGTCCGGGAGCTCAACGCGGAGGGCCACGCCCCCCCGCTCGAGACCGTGGCGCTGCACACCGACGGCGAGAGCGCGGCGAAGTTCGTGCGGGAGGCCGACGCGGCCTACGCCCTGGGACCGGCGTCGGCACGGCCGTACCTGGACCACGCCGTGCTCGAACGGGCCCTGCGGGACACCGGAGCGGACGCCGCCTGGGTCGGCTGGGGCTTCGTCGCCGAGGACCCCACCTTCGCCGAGCTGTGCGACCGGCTGGGCGTCACCTTCATCGGCCCGAGCGCCGAGGCGATGCGGCGGCTCGGCGACAAGATCGGCGCCAAGCTGCTGGCGGAGGAGGCAGGGGTGCCGGTGGCCCCCTGGAGCCGCGGTGCCGTCGCCGACCTCGAGTCGGCCACCGCGGCGGCCAAGCAGATCGGCTACCCGCTGATGCTGAAGGCGACCGCGGGCGGCGGCGGCCGCGGCATCCGCGTCGTCCGGTCCGACGACGAGCTCTCCGACGCCTTCCACCGCACCAGCGAGGAGGCCGAGCGCTCGTTCGGCAGCGGCGTGGTGTTCCTCGAGCGGCTGGTCACCGGGGCCCGGCACATCGAGGTGCAGGTCATCGCGGACGGGCGTGGCACCGCCTGGGCGCTCGGCGTGCGCGACTGCTCGCTGCAGCGACGCAACCAGAAGGTCATCGAGGAGTCGGCGTCTCCGGTGCTCACCGCCGACCAGGTGGTGAGCATCAAGGAGTCCGCCGAGCGGCTGGCGCTCTCGGTCGGCTACCGGGGCGCTGCGACCGTCGAGTTCCTGTACGAGCCGACCGGCGAGACGTTCAGCTTCCTGGAGGTCAACACCCGGCTGCAGGTCGAGCACCCGATCACCGAGGTGACCACCGGCTTCGACCTGGTCAAGGCGCAGCTGCACGTCGCGGGCGGTGGCCGGCTCGACGGCGAACGCCCGCTCGGAGGTCGGCCACGCGGTCGAGGCCCGGCTCAACGCCGAGGACCCCGACCGGGACTTCGCCCCGTCCCCCGGCCGCATCGCCTACCTCGACTTCGCCTCGGGGCCGGGTGTCCGCATCGACACCGGCGTCAGCGAGGCCGACCTGATCCCGGCCGACTTCGACTCGATGATCGCCAAGGTCATCGCCTACGGGCGGGACCGCGACGAGGCCCTCGCGCGGCTGCGCCGGGCACTGGCCGACACCACGGTCATCATCGACGGCGGCGCGACCAACAAGAGCTTCCTGCTCGACCTGCTCGACCAGCCCGAGGTCGTCGACGGCAGCGCCGACACCGGCTGGATCGACCGGGTGCGGGCCGAGGGTCGCCTCGTCTCCCACCGGCACGACGGCGTGGCCCTGATGGCGGCCGCGATCACGGCGTACGAGGAGCAGGAAGCCGCCGAGCGCGCCTACTTCCTGGCCACCGCTCACGGCGGCCGCCCGCAGGCTCGCCACGAGGTCGGACGCGCGGTCGACCTGAAGCTGGGCGGGGTCGCCCACCGGGTGGCCGTCGAGCAGGTCGACGCCGACCGGTTCCGGCTCGGCCTGGGGGCAGCCGGCGCCGAGCGGGACATCGACGTGACGGTCGAGCGGCTGAACGACTTCGCCAGCCGCCTGCACGTCGGCCACCAGGTGTTCCGGCTGGTCGGCGCGGCGCACGGCGCGGTGCACCTCGTCGAGGTCGACGGCATCAGCCACCGCGTCACCCGCGACGAAGGCGGGGTGCTGCGCTCCCCTGCGCCGGCCCTGGTGGTGGCGGTCCCGGTCCAGGTCGGCGGCACGGTCGAGGCCGGCGCGCCGGTGCTGGTGCTCGAGAGCATGAAGATGGAGACGGTGATCACGGCGCCGTTCCCCGCCCGGGTCCGCGAGCTGATGGTCTCCACCGGCGGCCAGGTCGAGTCCGGCGCGCCGATGGTGCGGCTCGAGCCGCTCGCCGACGACGAGTCGGGCCCGGCGACCGACGGCGACCGCGCCGACGTACCCGACCTCGACCTGCCCGTCGCTACCGCCGCCAGCACACCAGCCGCCCGCGCCACCCGGCTGCTCGCCGACCTGCGCGGCCTGCTGCTCGGCTTCGACGGGGCGCCGGGCGGTCGCAGCACGGCTCGCCGGAGTACCAGCAGCTGCGCGCCGAGGCGATGGCGGCCAACCCGCACCTGCTCGCCGCCGAGCTCGACGTCGTCACCGTCTTCGCCGACCTCGCCGAGCTGACCCGCAACCGGCCGGCGGGCGAGGAGACGAGCGACGTCCGGGTGCACAGCCCGCGGGAGTACTTCCACTCCTACCTGCACAGCCTCGACGTCGACCGCGAGCACCTGCCGGAGGCGTTCCGGCAGCGGCTGGCCCGGGTCCTCGCCCACTACGGGGTCACCGACCTCGATCGCACGCCGGCGCTGGAGGAGGCGGTCTACCGGGTCTTCCTCGCCCAGCAGCGCAGCGCGTCCGACCTGGCCGTCGTCACGGCCGTGCTGCAGCGCTGGCTCTCCGACGAGCCGCCGGAGCACGACCTGGGGCCGCACGCGCACGAGGTGCTCGACCGGCTCGTCGTGGCGACCCAGCTGCGCTTCCCGGTGGTCGGCGAGCTGGCCCGCAGCGCACGGTTCCGATGGTTCGACCAGCCGCTCGTCCAGGAGGCGCGAGCCGATGCGCTGGCCGGCGTCCGCGCCGAGCTCGACTACCTGACCGCTCACCCCGACGCTCCGGACCACGACGAGCGCCTCGATGCGGTCGCCGCGATACCGGAGCCGATCGTGCGGTTCCTGGCCGAGCGGCTGGAGCGCGGCATCCCCGACCGCGAGCCGATGCTCGAGGTGCTGGCCCGCCGCCACTACCACGAGCACGAGCTGCACGGGCTGCGCAGCTTCCGCACCGGCGGCCGGCCGTTCGTCACCTGCGACTACACGCTCGACGACCGGCCGACCCGGCTGGTGACGACGGTCGCCCACCTGCCCGAGCTCGACGAGTCGGCCGGCCCGTCCGGGTTCGTCGCGACGCTCGCCGAGCAGGTGGCTGCCGCACCGCCTGGCCACGAAGCGGTGGTCGACCTCTACCTGTACTGGCCCGAGATGCCGGACGCCCCGGACGACGCGTCACGTGGCGTTGCGGCGGGTGCTCGGCTCGGTCGACCTCGTCCAGCGGGTACGCCGGGTCGCGGTCGCGGTCTGCCCCGGTGGGGGACGCCCGGTGTCCTACTTCACCTTCCGCCCGGCACGATGGCGGCGTCGTCGAGGACGACCCGGTGCGGGGTGTCCACCCGATGGTCGGGCGGCGGCTCAACCTGTGGCGGCTGCGCGACTTCCAGATCACCCGGCTGGAGGCGCCGGAGGACGTGCTGCTCTACCACTGCGTGGCACCGGACAACGAGTCCGACCAGCGACTGGTGGCCCTCGCCCAGGTGCGCGAGCTGACCGTCGTACGGGACGACGAAGGGCATGTCACCTCGCTCCCGCACGCCGAGCGCGCCCTCACCAGCTGTCTGGAGGCGATCCGGCGGGCGCGGGCGGCGCGCGGCGCGGCCGGCGCCCGCCTGGACATGAACCACGTCTTCGTGCACATCTGGCCGGTGGTGGACGCACCTCCCGAGGAGCTCGTCGGGCTGCAGCGCGCGCTGGCGCCGCTGACGGTGGGCGCCGGGATCGAGGAGGTCGCGGTGCAGGGCCGCATCCTCGCGCCGGACGGCGCCGTGCAGCCGGCCGCCATCCGGTTCACCTACCAGGCGGGGTCCGGAGTCGTGGCGACCTTCGGCGGGGCGCCGACCGAGCGCCTCGCGCCGCTCGACGACTACGCGCAGAAGGTGCTCCGCGCGCGCCGTCGCGGCACCACCTATCCCTACGAGCTGCTGCCGATGATCGCCGGTCCGGACGGCACCTTCGTGGAGCACGACCTCGACGACACCGGGGCGCTGGCGCCGGTGTCCCGGCCGCCCGGGCGCAACAAGGCGGGCCTCGTCGTCGGAGTCGCCACGTCGCGGACGGCGCGACACCCCGAGGGCATCTCGCGCGTGGTGCTGCTCGGCGACCCCACCAAGGCGCTCGGCGCGGTGGCCGAGCCGGAGTGCTCCCGCGTCATCGCGGCGCTGGACCTGGCCGCTTCGATGGCGGTGCCGGTGGAGTGGTTCGCCCTGTCGGCCGGCGCGCGCATCTCGATGGACTCGGGCACCGAGAACATGGACTGGGTGGCCCGGGCGCTGCGCCGCATCGTGACCTTCACGCAGGACGGCGGTGAGATCAACGTCGTCGTCGCCGGCATCAACGTCGGTGCCCAGCCGTACTGGAACGCCGAGGCCACCATGCTGATGCACACCAAGGGCATCCTCGTGATGACACCGGACAGCGCCATGGTGCTGACCGGCAAGCAGTCGCTGGACTTCTCCGGCGGCGTGTCCGCCGAGGACAACTTCGGCATCGGCGGCTACGACCGGGTGATGGGGCCCAACGGGCAGGCGCAGTACTGGGCGCCGGACCTGGCCGGGGCGTGCGAGGTGCTGGCCGCGCACTACGACCACAGCTTCGTCGTGCCGGGCGAGCCCGCCGTACGGCGTACCGCGACGAGCGACCCGGCCGACCGGGACGTCCGCGCGTTCCCGCACGAGATCGCCGACAGCGACTTCCACACCGTCGGCGACATCTTCTCCCCGACCACCAACCCGGACCGGAAGAAGGCCTTCGACATCCGCACCCTGATGCGGGCCGTCGTCGACCAGGACCACCGCCCGCTCGAGCGCTGGGCCGGCATGGCCGACGCCGAGACCTCGGTGGTGTTCGACGCCCATCTCGGCGGCTGGCCGGTGAGCCTGGTCGGCATCGAGTCCCGGCCGGTGCCGCGGCCCGGCTTCCCGCCGAGCGACGGCCCGGACACCTGGACCGCGGGCACCCTGTTCCCGCGATCGTCGAAGAAGACCGCCCGGGCGATCAACGCCGCGAGCGGCAACCGGCCGCTGGTCGTGCTGGCGAACCTCTCCGGCTTCGACGGCTCACCCGACTCGATGCGCAACCTCCAGCTGGAGTACGGCGCCGAGATCGGCCGCGCCGTGGTCAACTTCGAGGGGCCGATCGTGTTCTGCGTCGTGTCGCGCTACCACGGCGGCGCCTTCGTGGTGTTCTCCAAGGCGCTGAACCCGGGCATGACCGTGCTCGCGGTCGACGGCTCGTACGCCTCGGTCATCGGCGGGGCTCCGGCGGCGGCGGTCGTGTTCGCCGGGGACGTCAGGGGTCGCACCGAGGCTGACCCGCGGGTCACCGACCTGGAGCATCGCATGTCGGCTCGCCGAGGGCGTCCGGCGAGCAGAGCTGGCCACCGAGCTCGCCGAGCTGCGCCGGTCCGTCCGCGCCGAGAAGCTCAGCGAGGTCGCCACCGAGTTCGACGGCGTGCACAGCATCCAGCGCGCCGTCACGGTCGGGTCGGTCGACGCGGTGATCGGTGCCCACGAGCTGCGGCCGCGCCTGATCGAGGCCGTGTCCCGCGGCCTCGCCCGCTGACCCGGCTAGCCGATCAGGCGCTGGACGGCGCGCATCTTGTTGGCGGCGTCGAGCGCGGCGATCTTGTAGGACTCGGAGAGGGTCGGGTAGTTGAACACCGTGTCGACCAGATGGTCGACGGTGCCGCCGCACGTCATGATCGCCTGCCCGATGTGCACGAGCTCGGTGGCGTTCGTCCCGAAGACGTGGACGCCGAGCAGCTGCCGCGACTCGGTCGAGACGAGCAGCTTGAGCATGCCGTACGAGTCGCCCACGATCTGGCCGCGAGCGAGCTCGCGGTAGCGCGAGATGCCGACCTCGTAGGGGACCGACGACCTGGTGAGGTCGTCCTCGGACTGGCCGCAGTAGCTGATCTCCGGGATCGTGTAGATGCCGATCGGCTGGAGGGCGAGCAGCGAGTGGACCGGCTCGTCGAAGGCGGCGTACGCCGCGAGCCGGCCCTGCTCCATGGAGGTGGACGCGAGCGCCGGGAAGCCGATGACGTCCCCGACGGCGAAGATGTGGTCGACCTCGGTCCGGAAGTCGGACCCGACCTTGATGCGGCCGCGCTCGTCGGCGGTCAGGCCGACGTTCTCCAGGTCCAGGGTCTCGGTGGTGCCCTCGCGGCCGGCTGAGTACATCACCGTGTCGGCCGGGATCCGCTTGCCGCTCTCCAGCGTCGTGATGGTGCCGCGGTCGCTCGCCTCGACCTTGGCAACCGTCTCGGCGAAGCGGAACGACACCGACAGGTCGCGCAGGTGGAACTTCAGCGCCTCGACGATCTCGGAGTCGCAGAAGTCGAGCATCTGGTCGCGCCGCTCCACCAACGTCACCCGGCTGCCGAGGGCCGCGAACATCGATGCGTACTCCACGCCGATGACACCGGCGCCGACCACCACCATGGAGCCGGGCACCTGCTCGAGCTCGAGGATGCCGTCCGAGTCGACGATGCGCTGCCCGTCGAAGGCGACCTGCGGGGGCCGCGCCGGCCGGGTGCCGGTGGCGATGACGACCTTGCTGGCGGTGAGCCGCTTGTCCTCGTCGCTGTCGTGCGGTCGCACCGCGATCGTGTGCGGGTCGAGGAACCGGCCGGTGCCGTGCACCAGGCGGATGCCGTTGCGGAACAGCTGGCTGCGCACGATCTCGATCTCGCGTCCGATGACGTGCTGGGTGCGGGACAGCAGGTCCTGGATGGTGATGTCTTCCTTGACCCGGTAGCTCTGCCCGTAGAGGTCCCGCATGTTCAGCCCGGTCAGGTAGAGGACCGCCTCGCGGAGCGTCTTCGACGGGACGGTGCCGGTGTTGATGCACACCCCGCCGAGCATGTGCCGGCGCTCGACCACGGCCGCCCGGTAGCCGAGCTTCGCCGCCGCGATCGCGGCCTTCTGGCCGCCGGGTCCCGAGCCCAGGACAACCAGGTCGTAGTCGTAGTCGGCCACGCCGGACTCCCTCCGCACCGGCCCACCCCGCGGCCCAGTTGCGACCCGGCGGCTCGTCCTTGCGAGCACCCTAGTGCCGAGCCGGCTGCGGCTATCCGTTCGGGAGCCGGGAGGCGAACGCCTCGACCTTGTCCTGCCAGCCGTCCTCCAACGGTCCCTTCATCCCGGTCACCAGCACCTTGTCCTCGGCGACCTTGACGAGCCCCTTGCCCTGCAGGATCTCGTTCATGATCGGGATGACGCGCTGCCGGGCGGCCCGCTGCTCCTCGGTGGGCACTCGGCCGGTCTTCTTGTCCGGCCGAGGTGCGGCCTCGGTGGTCAGGACGGCGTACTTCGTGCCGGCCGTCAGGTCGACCTTGCGCAGGAAGCGACGCATACCACCGATCGGCCGGCCCATCCGGCCCGGCGAGCTGAACAGGTAGAGATCCGCCGGCGGCAGCTGCCGCGGGCTCGCATCCCGGATGTGATGGACGTCGACCGTCGCTCCACGCGCCGTCATCTGCTTCGCGAACTCCGCGGCGACCGCGGCACCGTTGCCGTACTTCGAAGCGTGCACGTACTCGATCTTCATGGTGACCTCCTTGCAAGCCGGGTCGGTGAGCTCGGCCGGCCATTGACGTCAGCATGCGACGGCTCGCTGCCCAGGGGGCAGAGGCCAACGTCCTCTTCAGGGCGAGCGATCGCGTGTCACACCGGCTCCGGCAGACGTGCCGCGGTCGCGGCGTAGCGTTCGGTCCGTGCCGGCGCCCAGGTTCTCGTTCCAGGCCGAGGTCTGGGAGCACGACGGGGCGGCCGCCTGGTTCTTCGTCAGCGTGCCGACCTCGGTGGCCGACGACATCGCGGAGCTGTCCCTCGGCCGGGAGCGGGGTTTCGGTTCGGTGCGTGTCGAGGCGACCATCGGCGCGACCCGGTGGCGCACGTCCCTGTTCCCGGACGGCGGACGCGGGACGTACGTGCTGCCGCTGAAGAAAGCAGTGCGCCTGCCGAGGACCTGGCGCCGGGGTCGACGGCGGCCGTCGTGCTGACGATCGTCGGGTAGTCGAGACACGCGCCACGACGTCACGAGATCGCGGCCGTCACGTCCCCGAAACGCTGCCGTCGTCCGAGCCGTGACGTGCGCCACGCCACCAGCCTGCCGGGAGCGTCTGTGATCAGCGGCACACGGCCGAAGCCGGCGCTGGCGGCGTCCGGCGCCGACCATGGAGAGACGGCCGGACCGGCCGGCACCCGTCTACTCACCGAGGATCTCGTCATGCGCCGCACGTCCACCATCACCGAGCTCCGGTCGCGGATCGCGCGCCGGCACGCCGCACGGGCCGACCGGCTCCGGCTGGAGCGCGACCTCGCGACCTACCGGACTCCGGCCGAGCGACGCGAGCTGCAGGCGATCATGGCGAGGCACCAGGCCTCCGACGTCGCACCGCTCGAGCGGATCGTGAGTCGTCAGACGTCCTCCGCCGCCTGACGGTCCCCAGCGGCGCCAGCCCTGCCTTCGACAACGGCACCGCTGCGCCGGCGCGGGGGTAGTGCAGAACGGTCGGCGACCTCGCTGGGACCGCCCCCGGCGTACCCGAATCGCGGTCCAATGCCGAACCGGCCGGCATGGCGAGCATGGCCACACCGATTGGACCGCGAGTCCGGTCCGCGGCCGGCGCCGGTCAGTGGCCGTGCGTGGCTCCGGTGCGGAACTCGGTGTAGGTGTAGGGGTTGTCGAGGATCTTCGTCTCGGGGACCTCGGGGTTCATGCCGGCGGCCCACGCGTCCGGCCCGAGCGTCGACTGCAGGTGCTCGACCGTCTGCTCGACCGTGTGCCGCACCGCCGCGAGGTCGACGTCGACGAGCTGGTGCTCGTGCTTCACGAGACGCCCGTTGACGAGCACGGTGTGCACGTCACCGCGCTGCGCCTGGAAGGCGACGTGCCCGTAGGGGTTGAGCAACGGGAACATCGCCGGTGAACGCTCGTTCTTGATCAGCACCACGTCGGCCTTCTTCCCGACCTCGAGGCTGCCGATGACGTCGTCCAGGCCGAGGGCCCTGGCGCCGCCTCGCGTCGCCCACCCGACCACCTGGTCGGCGCGCAGGTGGCAGTTGGTCACCGTGTCGCCGGCCGCATGGGCCTCGAGGTGCTCGCGGCTGCGGTCGGCGCCGAGCGTCGTACGCATCGCACTGAACAGGTCGCCGCTCCACCAGACGCTGGTGTCCATGGACAGCGACACGGGGATGTCGTGCTCCCGCAGCGTCCAGGTGGGCGGGTAGCCCTGGCCGCAGCTCTGCTCGCTCTCGGTCGAGACCGAGACCGAGCCACCGGTGGCGGCGATGCGCTGGTAGGAGTCGGCCGACAGGGTCGCTGCGTGCACGTAGACGTTGTGCTCGTTCGCGAACCCGTTCTCGTGGATGAGCCGGATCCCGTCGTCGTTCGTGGCGCCCCAGACCCCGGCGTGCGTCGTCACCGGCGCGCCCAGCTCACGGGCGACCTCGAAGGCGGCCTTCTCCGGGAAGGCGGGGTCGCCGGTCACGTCGAAGGCCATCTGGAAGCCGAGCATGTCGTCGCCGGGTGCGATGCGCCGGCTCACGAAGTCGCGGAACTCCGGCGCCGCCGACCACTCCCACGGGCCGGCCTGGATGTTGCCGTAGGCCAGCACGAACCGGCCCGGCACCGACTGGAGCGCGTCGACTGCGGCGTCCGCGTGCTCGACGGTCTGCAGGCCGTGCGACCAGTCGACCGTCGTGGTGACGCCGGCATCGAGGGACTCGACCGCCGACAGCTGGTTGCCGGCGAAGACGTCCTGCGGGCGGAACGCCTTGCCGTGCTCGAGGTAGTACCAGACGAAGTACTGGGTCAAGGTCCAGTCCGCGCCGTAGCCGCGCATCGCCGTCTGCCACATGTGCCGGTGGGTGTCGATCATCCCGGGCATCACGATGCCACCGCTGGCATCGACGACCAGGGCGCCGTCCGGCGCCTCCAGACCGGTGCCGACCGCGGCGATCCGCTCCCCGACCACCAGGACGTCGGCGTCGGACAGCACCGTCCGACGATCGTCCATGGTCAGGACGGTGCCGCCCCGCAGAAGGACGGCCGGTCCGCCGTCCGCTGGCTGGTGCTCGGCCTGGCTCATCTCTGGCTCCCGGTCTGCGATGGCGGACAGCCGTCCGCGCAGCGATCATGCGCCCATCGTGGGTCACCTTTGTCCGGAGCCCGAGGGTCGTCAAGGGGGCGCTGCGTTTCGGCCCGGGTTTGCCACGTTGCGCGCCGTCCGCAGGGCGGACACGCGGTGCCGGTCGGGCTACGCTGCGGCCATGGCCCGCCGTGACGACGACCCCAACTTCGTCGAGGCGATCGCCCGCGGGCTCGACGTGATCAAGGCGTTCGAGCCGCACCGACCGGCGATGTCGCTGACCGAGATCGCGACCGCGGCCGCGCTCACCCGCCCGACCGCCCGCCGGATCCTGCTGACCCTGACCTCGCTGGGCTACGTGCGCAGCACGGCCGGCGGCTTCGCCCTGACCCCCCGGGTCCTCGATCTCGGCATGACCTACGTGCAGGCGATGGGCCTGTGGGACGTGGCGCGCCCGCACATGGAGCTGCTGGTGTCGCGCACCGGCGAGTCGACGTCGATCGCGCAGCTCGACGGGTCCGACATCGTCTACGTCGCGCGGGTGGCCGTGCCGAAGATCATCGCCTTGAGAGTGAGCATCGGCACCAGGTTCCCCGCCGTCCAGACCTCGCTCGGCAAGGTCCTGCTCTCCGGCCTGACCGCCGACGAGCTCGACGCGACGCTGGCCGAGCCGAGCCGGTCCGGCGTGCTGCCACCGTGGCAGCCGGACCGCGCGGAGCTCGACCGGGTGCTGCGCGACGTGCGGGCCAAGGGCTGGGCGTTGACCGACGAGCAGCTCGCACCGGGGATCCGCTCGGTCGCGGCGCCGTTGCGCGACGGCGCCGGACGCATCGTGGCCGCGATGAACGTCACCGTGCACGCCGCCGAGACCCCGGTCGAGATGCTGACCGGGCGCCATCTGCCGCTGCTCCTGCAGGCGGCCGGTGACGTGAGCGCGGACTTCGCCCTGCACGGGTCGGTACCCAGCGCGGCGGCTGGTTGACAGCCATCCCGGGCCGATCGAGACTCGCCAGGCGGACAGACGTCCGCTAGACGAACGGAGGTGACCATGGACGCGACGGGCGGACCGCTCGCCGGACTGCTGGTCGCCGACTTCTCGCGGATCCTGGCCGGACCGTACGCCTCGATGCTGCTGGCGGACCTCGGCGCCGACGTGGTCAAGGTCGAGGGGCCGGCCGGCGACGACACCCGCACCTGGATGCCACCGGTGCACGACGAGGTGTCGACCTACTTCCTGGGCGTCAACCGCAACAAGCGCTCCATCGTGCTCGACCTCGCCGACGCCGCCGACCGTGACGTGGCCACCCGGCTCGCCGCGCGTGCCGACGTGCTGATCGAGAACTTCCGCCCCGGTGGCCTGGCCCGCTTCGGGCTCGACTACGACACGGTGGCAGCCGCCAACCCGGGTGTCGTCTACGCCTCGATCAGCGGCTTCGGCACCGCCGAGGGTGCCGCGCTGCCCGGCTACGACCTCATCGTGCAGGCCATCTCGGGGCTGATGAGCCTGACCGGCGACCCGGCCGGGCCGCCCTACCGGGCCGGGATCTCGGTCTTCGACGTGATGGCCGGCCTGCACGCCACGATCGGCGTGCTGTCCGCCCTGCACCACCGGACGGAGAGCGGCCGTGGCCAGCACGTCGAGGTCAACCTGATGTCCTCCGCGCTGTCCGGACTGGTCAACCACTCGAGCGCGGTCGTCGCCGCGGGCGAGACGCCGATGCGGATGGGCAACTCGCACCCGAGCCTGTTCCCGTACGACGCCCTGCCGACCGCTGACAAGGAGCTGATCGTGACGGCCGGCAACGACGGCCAGTTCCGCAAGCTCTGCGCGGTGCTCGGCCTCGACGAGCTGGTGGACGACCCGCGGTTCCGCCGCAACCAGGACCGCACGGCCCGCCGCGGCGAGCTGCGACCGCTGCTGGTCGAGAGGCTGAGCACCCGCACCGCGGACGAGTGGTTCCGCGAGCTGATCGCCGCGGGCGTCCCGTGCGGGCCCATCAACACGGTGAACGACGGGGTGGCCTTCGCCGAGGAGCTGGGGCTCGACCCCGTGGTGCAGGTCGGCGAGGGCGCCTCGGCCGTCCCCTCGATCCGCAACCCGATCACCTTCTCCGAGACGCCGGCCCGCTACGTCCTGCCGCCGCCGGGCCTGGACGAGCACGGCGCCGAGATCCGGAGCTGGCTGTTGGCGGACGACCGACAGGAGGCAGCCCGGTGAGCGAGCGCAGCTACCCGACCTCGCTCGGCAGCTCGGACGCGGCCTCGATCCACCTGCTCGGCCAGGACCTGGCCGCGGACCTGATGGGCCAGGTCGGCTTCGGTGAGCTGTCGTTCTGGCTGGTCGCGGGACGCCGGCCGTCGGCCGGTGAGGTCCGCGTGCTCGAGGCCGTGCTCGTCGCGCTGGCCGACCACGGGTTCACCCCGACCGCCATCGCCGCCCGCCTGACCTACCTGTCCGCCCCCGACTCGCTGCAGGGCGCGCTCGCCGCCGGGCTGCTCGGCGGCGGGTCCCGGTTCCTCGGCGTCACCGAGGACGCCGGCCGGTTCCTCGACGACGCGCTGGCCGCCCTCGACGACCCGCTGCCCACCGACGACGCCGGTTGGGACGCGGTGGCGCTCGACCTCGTGCGGAGCACCCGGGCGGCCGGGCGCTACCTGCCCGGCGTCGGCCACCCGGTGCACAAGGTCGAGGACCCACGCACCCCACGGCTGCTGGCGATCGCCGAGGAGGAGGGTCTGCGCGGCCCGCACCTGCGGCTGTACGAGGCGGTCGGCCGGGTGCACGAGCAGGTGCTCGGCCGGCGGTTGCCGCTCAACGGTGCCGGCGTCTGCGGCGCGGCGCTGGCCGACCTGGGGCTGCCGATCGACCTGCTGCGCGGCTTCGCGCTGCTCGCCCGCGCTGCCGGGCTGCTGGGCCAGCTCGCCGAGGAGCTGCGCCGGCCGGTGGCCCGGGAGATCTACGACGACGTCGAGCGCCGCGCGCGGTACGTGCCGTTCGACGACACCGAAGCAGAGTGAGGAGAGCCGATGGCCCAGCTGGCGGCAGTGATCGCGTCGACGCACCACCCGTTCTACTACAAGGCCAGCACCGCGCCGCCCGAGGAGGCGCCGCCGTTCGCAGCCGAGTGGGTGCGCAAGGTCGAGGCCTTCCGCGAGACGCTCACCGTCGCCGAGCCCGACGTGCTGCTGATGGTCGGCTCCGACCACTTCCACCAGCTCTGGCTGGACAACATGCCGCAGTTCCTCGTCGGCCACGCCGAGCAGTACGACGCCAACTGGTACAACGAGGAGCGCGAGTTCGACCTGCCGCGGATGCGGATGATGGGCGACCGCGACCTGTCCGGCTACCTGCTCCGCGAAGGCCTGGACGCCGGCTTCGACCTCGCCTTCAGCAACGAGCTGCGCATCGACCACAGCGTGACCTGCCCGATCATCACGCTGCGCCCGCAGAACGACCTGCCGATCGTGCCGGTCTACACCAACATCTTCGCCCCTCCCCTGCCGCAGCCCAAGCGCTTCGTCGAGCTCGGCCGGCTGCTGCGCCAGCTGGTCGAGTCCTGGCCGAGCGACAAGCGGGTCGCGGTCATCGGCACCGGCCACCTCTCCCTCGAGCTCGGCGGACCGCGGCAGTTCGGGCCGCACGGGCCGGACCCGGAGTTCGACGCCAAGGCCGTGGAGTGGATCGCCAGCGGTGACCTCGAGGGCTGCCTGTCCGAGGTCACGCTGGACAGCCTGCATGCACCAGGCAACGCGACTCACGGCTTCATGGACTTCATGCTGATGATGGGCGTGGCCGGAGAGAACGCGAAGGCCGACTACGTGGACACCTATGACCTGTTCCACACCATGGAGGCCTACTTCACCTGGTACCCCGAGGGAGCGCCGAGCCGATGAGCAAGTACCTGATGAACAAGTTCCTGTTCACGGTCGACCGCGACCCCGAGCTGGTCGAGCGCTACCGCGCGGAACCCCGCGACACCGTCACGTGGTGGGAGGCCGAGCGCGCGAACGTCATCCTCAGCTGCACCACCGGCGAGGCGAGCACCTGGCTCGCGTTCGACGAGCAGGAGCGCGAGGCGCTCGCCACTCACGACTACCCGGCGCTGTTCGCGCTCGGCGCCCACCCCTTCCTCACCCTCACCCTGTTCATCGCGATGTTCGAGCGCGACCACGAGGAGCCGCTCGGCTTCCAGCTGCAGTACGCCAAGGCGCTCGAGCACTTCTCGCTGCCGTACGCCGACATCAGCACCTGATCGTGCCCGACAGCCCGGCCCGCACGGTGCGAGCGGCGGTGCTCACCGCGCACGGAGACGCCCCGCAGCTGACCCGACGGCCCGCACCGGCACGACCGGAGAAACACTGCCTCGTTCGCGTCACAGCTGCTCCGGTCACCCCGCTCGACCTGCTGTGCGCGAGCGGCACGTCGTACTTCGGTCCGCCGGCACTGCCCTACGTCCCCGGCGTCCAGGGTGTCGGCGTCGTCGAGGCCGGGGACGGCGTGCCGCCCGGCACCCGCGTCTGGTTCAACACCGACGCCGGGATGCGGGCCGGTGACGGCAGCCTCACCGAGGTGGCAGCCGTGCCCGAGGACGACATCGTGCCGTTGCCCGAAGGCGTCGAGGACGCGACCGCTGCCGCGCTCGGGCTGTCGTCCGTCGCGGCCTGGATGGCGCTCACCTGGCGCGGCGGGCTACGGGCCGGCGAGCGGGTGCTGGTCCTCGGCGCCGGTGGCGTCGTCGGCCAGGTCGCGGTGCAGGCAGCCGTCGCGCTCGGCGCCGCCGAGGTCGTCGCAGCAGCGCGCGGACCGGAGGCCCGCGAACGAGCACGCACGCACGGCGCCACGGCCACGGTCGACCTCAGCGTCACCGACGTCGACGAGCTCGCCGGTCGGCTGCGCGGCGCGAGCGACGGCGGGTTCGACCTCGTCATCGACCCCGTGTGCGGTACGGCGGCCACCGCCGCCCTGCAGGTCCTCTCCGACGGCGGTCGGCTCGTCCACCTCGGCGCCGCCGGAGGAGCGACGGCGACGTTCGCGTCCGCTGCCCTGCGGAGCGGCTCGCACAGCATCCTGGGCTACACGAACACCTCACTGACCCGCGCCCGCCGTGCGGAGGCTCTGACCCACGTGCTGCAGCTCGCCGCGGACGGACGCTGCGCCGTGCAGCACCAGACGGTGCCCCTGGACGACGTGACGAGTGCATGGCAGCGTGCGGCGCGACCCGTCCGGCGGTCGCGTCGTCGTGGTCCCCACCTGACCGTGTCCGACATCCACCCGAGTGCAGGAGAGTCGCCGATGACCGCGCTTCCGCTGTTCCCCACCATGCTCGTGGGCAGCTACCCCCAGCCGGACTGGCTGATCGACCGGGCCAGGCTGGCCGGGCGCTTCCCGCCGAGAGTGCGCGCGCGGGAGCTCTGGCGGCCGGACCCCGAGCACCTGGCCCAGGCCCAGGAGGACGCGACCGTGCTCGCGATCCGGGCGCAGGAGCAGGCCGGGCTGGACGTCCTCACCGACGGCGAGATCCGCCGCGAGAGCTACTCCAACCACTTCGCGACCGCGCTCGAGGGTGTCGACATCGACAACCCGGGCAGTGCGCTGGACCGCAGCGGTCACCCCAACCCGGTGCCCCGGGTGGCCGGCCCCATCCGTCGGCCGGGCCCGATCCAGCGGGAGGACCTGCAGTTCCTCAAGGCCAACACCGACCGGCCGGTCAAGGTCACCGTGCCGGGGCCGTTCACCATGTCCCAGCAGGCCCAGGACGACTTCTACGGCGACCCTCGCTCGGTCGCGCTCGCCTACGCCGAGGCCTGCAACGAGGAGGTGCGCGACCTGTTCGACGCCGGGGCCGACATCGTCCAGCTCGACGAGCCCTACATGCAGGCCCGGCCGGAGGCGGCCCGCGAGTACGGCCTGGAGGCGCTCAACCGGGCGCTCGACGGTGTGGCCGGCACGACCGCCGTGCACATCTGCTTCGGCTACGCGGCCATCATCCACGACCGGCCGTCGGGCTACTCCTTCCTGCCGGAGCTCGCCGACTGCCCCTGCGACCAGGTGTCGATCGAGACCGCCCAGTCCGGGCTGGACACGTCGGTGCTGAAGCACCTGCCGGGCAAGACGATCCTGCTCGGCGTGCTCGACCTCTCCGACCACGCCGTCGAGCCGCCCGCGGTCGTCGTCGAACGGGCCCGGCGCGGGCTCGAGCACGTCGATGCCGACCGGCTGGTGCTCGCTCCGGACTGCGGCATGAAGTACCTGCCGCGCGCCTCGGCCGAGGGCAAGCTCCGCAGCATGGTGGCGGCGGCCCGGACGCTGCGCGACGAGGCACGCTGAGTGGTGCCGTGCCGAGCCAGGTCGTCCTGGCTCGGCACCGTCCCGCGGCCGACGGCAGACCCCGAACCCGGGGAAAGGCCGTGCGCCCGCGGTGGAACGCCGCCGTCCTGATCGTGCCGGCGCTGTTCCTGCTGGCCTTCGTCGCGCGGCTGCTGCCGGTGCTGCGCGGGGCTGGGCTGCACGGGCTGCTGGCATACGACGACGGCGTCTACTTCGGTGCCGGGGAGGCGTTCGCGTTCGGGCGGCTCCCCTACCGGGACTTCGTGCTGCTGCACCCACCCGGCATCGCCCTCGTGCTGCTTCCGTTCGCCCTGCTGGCTCGGCTGCTCGACGACGACAGCACGGGCTTCGCGGTGGCCCGGTTGACGTTCATGGGCGTCGGGGCGGTCAATGCGGTGCTGGTCTACCGGGTGGCGAGGGCGCGGCTCGGCGGCACCGCCGGGGTCGCCGGCGGGCTGTTCTACGCCGTCTGGCAGCCCGCCGTGATGGCCGAACGGACCACGCTGCTGGAGCCGCTGGTCAACCTCGGCATCCTCACCAGCCTGCTGCTGCTCGGGGACCCACGGACGGCGTCGCGTCGGCGGCTGGTGCTGGCCGGCGCGGCCCTCGGGCTCGCGTCTGCCGTGAAGCTGTGGGCAGTCGTCCCTCTCGTCGTGCTGCTCTGCTGGGTCGCGCTGTGCCGTCGTCGTGCCGCGCTGCCCTACCTCGCCGGCGCGGCAGGTGCGGCCGCGGCGGTCTGCCTGCCGTTCTTCCTCTCGGCGCCGGGTTCGATGGTCCGTCTCGTCCTGCTCGACCAGCTGCAGCGGCCCGCGTCGGTCCCGTGGCAGCGACGGCTGGCCGGGGTCAGCCTGGCCCGCTACCTGGGTGGGTTCGAGCCGGCGCAGGTCGCCTTGCTGGCGGTGCCCGTCGTCCTCGCCCTGGTGGCCGCGGCCGTCGCCTTCCGGCGGTCACCGGTTGCGCGTCCCTGGTGTGCCCTCTTCGTCGCCCAGCTGCTCGTGCTGCTCGCCGCGCCGACCTACTACCCGCGCTACGCCGCGTACGTCGCACCCGCACTCGCCCTCGTGGTCGCCGCGACGACGGCCGACGGCCTCGGCATCCTGCGCCGGCACGCCCCGAGGTCGCTGCCGGGCGCCGTGGTCGCGGGCGTCGTGGCGCTGCTCGGCCTGCTCGCAGTCAGCGACCTGCACACCGCGGGTCGACCGCCGCCCGGGCCGGCTGCGCGGGCCGCGCTGTCGGGCGCCCGCTGCGTCGCGGCCGACACCCCCGCCACCCTCCTCGCCACGGACACCCTCGTCCGCGACCTGCGACACGGCTGTGCCGTCGTCATCGACCCGACCGGGCTCGTCTACGACCTGCACCCGAGCAGCTCGGGTGCCGGCTACGCGCTCCCCGGTCGTCGCGCCGACGTCCAGTGGCAGCAACGGATGCAGACCTGGTTCGCCGCCAGCGACGCCGTCATCGTGCAGCGCCGGAACCTGACCGGCCTCAGCGCCGACACCCTGCGCGAGCTCGCGCGCGGTCGCACGGTCAGCCGATACGGCGTCGCTACGACGTGTACGTCGACCGCAGCCCCGCGCCGTGACAGGCGCGACCGGTGGCCACGAAGCCTCGAGGACTACGGGGTCGCCGGTTGCGAGCCGAAGGCGCGCAGGAAGCGGTCGCGGAAGGCGTCCATCGGCCAGACCGGCGCTTGCGGGCTCGGCAGCAGGCCGTCCTGCCAGCCCCAGCCGGAGATCCGGCCCATCACCGACGGGTCGTGGGCGATGACCGAGATCGGCACGTCGTGGCTCGCGCCCTGACCGGTGACGGTGGTCCAGGGCTGGTGGTCGCCCAGCACGACGAGCACCAGGTTGTCGTCGCCGTAGTGCTGCACGTAGGAGACCAGGGAGCTCATCGTGTACTCGATGGACCGCCCGTACGCGGCGCGGACCTGTGCGCGGTCGCTCCAGAGGGCAGCCCGCGACACCTCGTCGACCGGCGCACTGTTGAAGACCGACCCGTCGCCGACGTCGCTCCAGTCGATCAGGTGCGGGATGCGGGTCCACGGCTCGTGGCTCGACACCAGGTCGACCTCGGCGAAGACGGGGCGGCGAGCCGGCTTGGCCAGCTCGAGCCGGTGCAGGGCGGAGAGGACGTACTGGTCGGGCATGGATGCGTACGCGAACTTCGGGCCGCGGTAGCCGACGTTGCGCCGGTCGTAGACCTTGTCGTAGCCGTAGAACGACGTCCCCTGCCGCCAGCCGCGGTTGTTCGACGGCACGTCCCCGACGGTCCGCCAGCCGGCCCGGTTGAACGCCTGGCTGAGCGTGAAGCGGTCGCTCGCGACGAGCTGGTCGTAGCGCCGTTGGCTGTCGATCCACAGGCCCGACTGCAGGGTCGAGTGGGCCAGCCAGCTGATGCCCCCGAACGTCGCCGAGGTGAGGAACGCGCTCTGGGCGGAGAAGCCGGCGGCCTGCAGCTGCTCGTTCCCCTGGCGGAGAGCGGCCCGGACGTGCGGCGAGAAGTCCGAGTCCTGGACCGCGACCCTGCCCGTAGCTCTCCACGAACGCGAGGATGACGTCCTTTCCCCGCAGGCCGGTCAGCAGCTGGTCGGCCGGCGTGGCACGGAACCGGTCGTGGGCGATCTCGTCGGCGAGGACCGCGTGCGCCTGGACGCCGGCCCGCACCGCGCCCACCTCGTGGTAGGCGAGGCTGGACGCACTGGTGGAGGCGATCGGCGCGCCGGCGGCGAGCTGCACGCCGGACACCGCACAGACCAGCCAGACCGCACCGAGTGCCGCCACGGCCTGCATCGCAGGCCGCCGGTGTCCGGCCGCGACCCGGGTGAGCCGCAGCACCGCCAGCGAGGTGAAGACGAGCACGGCCAGGCCGAGCACTGCGGCACCGACCAGGGCCAGGTCGGCCCCGGTCCGGCCGAAGGAGTCGCGCAGCGTCTCGACGCCGATCCCGGTGTAGGCCCAGTCCGCGACCGGGTCGAACGGCCGGTCGAACGTCGCGAAGAACCCGATGTCGAGGATCTTCACCAGGACCAGCAGACCGAGAGCGAGGCCGACCAGCCCGGCCAGGACGCGCCGAGCGGTGGCGGGCAGGACGAGGGCCAGGGCGACGACGACGACGCCCTCGATCGGGAGCCGGACGAAGGCCCCAGGGGTCAGTCGGCTCGGCTGGTTCGGCGCGACGAGGGCGACCCACACCAGCACGACGGCGAGCACGGTGCCGAGCACAGCCAGGCCCGTTCGCACCCTGCCGCGCGCCGGCCCGGCCTGCGACACAGCGGGGGCCGTGCTCCCGCCCGCAGCCGCTGCGACTCGGCTGGGCGAGGCGTGCCGGTGGCTCCAGAGCCACCACACGTCGCGGCCGAACGACTCGGCGAGCAGGGCCAGTGCCACGACGAGCGCAGCCTGCGTCAAGGCCGGCGGCAGGACGTCGGCAGCAGCGGCCGCCAGCACGACCCCCTGGATCGCCGCGACGACCTTGCGCCAGTAGCGCGGCGGCAGCGGGTCACTCAGCCATGGCAGCAGCCACCCGGCAACCAGGAAGAGGTAGCGGGCCGCGCCGATCGCGAGCACCCACGCGCCCGCCGCGCGGGCGACGTACACGCTGAGGACGAGGATCAGGAACGCGTCGACCTCACCGTCGAAGCGGGCGCCCAGCGCAGACGTCGTCCTCGTGCGTCGCGCCACCCATCCGTCGACCGCGTCGAGGACGAGAGCAGCGACGGTGAGGACCATCAGCATCGTGACCGGTGCGGCCGCTGCGGCCTCCCCGAACGACACCGCGGTCAGCGCCGCGATCCCCCCGACGAGCGTGGCCCGGACGAGGGTCACCCAGTCGGCCGGACCCAGTCGCTCGACGCGGTACCGGGAGAGGCCACGGGACAGTGCGCCGCTCGTCAACAGGCCGCAGGCGATGCCCACCACCCAGCCCGCGCCGCTGAGCCCGACCGAGCCGGCGAGGGCCGCGAGCAGCGCCACCTGGGCGATCAGCCCGCTCACCGGGCCGGCCTGAACCGCTCGCACCGTGCCTCCGTGTCAGTGGGTACGTCGATTACTACGGGAAACTGCGCGGACCGGTTCACTCGAGGTCGGAAGGTGAGATCGATCGTCAGCCGTCTGCGCCGAGCCCAGCCATGAGGCAGGACGAGCGCGCCCCCTTTGCCCAGGCTCTGCAGCGGGCCCGCGCTGTCGGCGTACGCCCCGGGCGAGTTCGTCGACCAGGAGAGCTTCATGCGCGCCGGGGAGATCCGGTCGTTGGCCGTTCGGGCCGGCATCTCGGCCGGGGTCTCGGTGCTCGACCTGTGCTGCGGGGTGGCCGGACCCGGGCGGTTCATCACCCGGGAGCTCGGCTGCAGCTACCTCGGCGTGGACGCCAGCCCCAGCGCCATCGGCATCGCACGTGAACGTGCGGGCGACCTGCCCTGTCGGTTCCAGGTCTCGCAGATCCCCCCGGTCCCCCCGGGCCCGTTCGACGTGGCGCTCCTGCTGGAGACCATGCTCGCCTTCCCGGACAAGCAGCCGCTGCTGCGTGCGGTGTCCCAGGCGCTGGTCATCGGCGGTCGGTTCGCGTTCACCCTCGAGGAAGGCCTGCCGCTGACGGAGGCGGAGCGAGCGAGCATGCCCGACGCCGACACGGTCTGGCTCACGCCGCTGCCGGAGATGCTCGCCGGGCTGGAGCGGGTCGGGCTGCAGGTCCGGTGGCAGGACGACTGCAGTCGGGCCCACCGGGAGATGGCCGAGTCGTTGCACGATGCGTTCGTCGCCGATGCGCCGGACATCGCCCGCCAGGTCGGCCGGCGCGCGCTCGACGACCTGGTCGCCGCTCACCGGCTCTGGAGCGACTGGTTGCTCGACGGACGGGTCCGCAAGCTCGCTCTCGTCGCGGAGAAGGTCGGCGCGGCGCCGTAGCCCGACGGTCTCGCTCTGCTCACAGCAGCAAGACCTTGGCCGTTGGCCGACACCGGTGCACCGTGACGGCATGACCGACGAGACCCACCCTCCTGGCCCGCTGCCGATGAGCGAGCTGACGGCCCACCGGCTGCTGCAGCAGCGGATCCTCCTGCTCGACGGCGAGCTGGACGACCGCGGCGGCACCCGGCTGTGCTCCCAGCTGTTCCTGCTGTCGGCGGACGACCCGCGGTCCGACATCAGCCTGTGGATCAACTCGCCCGGCGGGTCCGTGCCCGCGATGCTGGCGATCAGCGACGTGATGCGACTGGTGCCGAACGACGTCTCGACGCTCGCACTGGGCCTCGCCTGCAGCGCCGGGCAGTTCCTGCTGACCGCCGGCACTCGTGGCAAGCGTCGTGCGCTGCCGCACTCCCGGGTGCTCATGCACCAGGGCTCGGCCGGCATCGGCGGGACGGCCGTCGACATCGAGCTGCAGGCCGACGACCTGCGCGACACGGTGGAGACCGTGCTCCGGATCATCGCCGAGAACACCGGCCAGCCCCTCGAACGGGTCCGTGCCGACTCCCAGCGCGACCGCTGGTACTCGGCTCGGCAAGCGCTCGAGTACGGGTTCATCGACGAGGTCGTCGACTCGCTCGACGCCGTACGACCGCAGCTGGACGTCGCGCGGATCGGGGGATTCGCGTGAGCAGCTACCCGATCCCCAACGTCATCAAGACCCACCCGGGTGGCGACCGGGTGATGGACGTGTACAGCCACCTGCTCTCCGAGCGGATCGTCTACCTGGGCACCGAGATCGACGACGGTGTGTCCAACGCGCTGATCGCGCAGATCCTGCACCTGGAGTACGAGGACCCGGACCGGGAGATCAACCTCTACATCAACTCTCCCGGCGGGTCGCTGACGGCGACCTTCGCCGTGTACGACGCGATGCAGTTCGTCCGGGCGCCGGTGGCCACCACCTGCATCGGCCAGGCGTGCTCGACGGCAGCGATCCTGCTCGCTGCCGGTGCGGCCGGCCGGCGCAGCATCCTGCCGCACGCCCGGGTGCTGCTGCACCAGCCGTCGGCCCGCAGCCAAGGGGCCATCCCCGACCTGATCCTCGAGGCCGACGAGGTCATCCGCCTCCGGGCCGAGGCCGAGCAGGTCCTCGCACACCACACCGGGCAACCGCTGGAGATGCTGCGAGCCGACACCGACCGGGACCGCATCTTCACACCGCAGGCGGCGGTGGCGTACGGGCTGGTCGACTCCCTGCTCGGCTACCGCACGGCCGACCGAAGGGTTGCCTAGGCTGCGAGCAGCTGCGCGTCGTGCGTGCCCGGGGTGGCGGGTCGAGGAGCGTGCGACCCGCGGGCCGCACCGTCGGTGAGGTCCAGGACCCGGCTGCCGAGCGCGCCCGCGACGGCGGCAAGCATCTCCGAGGACGGGTCCTTCCGGCCGCGCTCGATCTCGGAGAGGTACTGCGGTGAGACCCCTGCGCGGCCGGCAACCGCCGTCAGGGTGAGGCCGCGATCGTGGCGCAGAGTGCGCAGCCGGGCCCCGAGCACCTCCCGCCACAAGGGTTCCGGCTGCGGGGGTTCCGGCTGCGGGGCCGGCAGGAGCCGGAGGTGGCGGGTCGGCGTCATGCCCCGATCGTGGACCGGGCTGGTGCGGCCGCACCAGCCCGGTTCGCAGTCGGCGTAACCGCTCCTCGCACCGACGTGCCCGTCGTGGGTCAGACCGTCGCCGCCGCGACGTCGGTGGGCACCCTCTCGTCGTCGGCGGCCGAGGGCGGGCTGTCCCCGCGGCGCAGCAGCACGGCGACCGCGACGGCGGCGGCCGCCACCGTGGCGGCCGCGCAGAGCAGCGCGAGCTGCAGACCGTCGGTGAAGGCTGCCTGGGCGTCCCCGGTGACCGAGGGGCCGAGGCGCGAGGCGAGCGCCAGCGACGTCCTGGCCTGCTCGGCCAGCGGGGTCGGCACGCCGACGAGGTGCAGGTGGCTGCGGTAGGTGGACTGCAGCAGGCTGCCCAGGACGGCGATCCCCAGCGCGCCGCCGAGCTCGCGGGCCAGGTCGTTCGTCGCCGAGCCGACGCCCTGCTTCGCAGCGGGCAGTGCGTCGGTGATCGCTGCGGTGGCCGGCGTCATCGCGAGCCCCATGCCGGCACCGAGCGGCAGCAGGCCGGTCAGCAGCAGCCAGTAGGAGCTGTCGCCGTCGATGGTGGACAGCACGACCAGGCCGGTGCCGATCAGCAGCAGCCCGAGCAGGCAGGTCCGCATGGCGCCGGCGTGGGCTCGTGAGCCTGGGTGCCACGACCCGGGCCGAGGGCATCATCGCGAGGGCCATCGGGACGAGGCTGAGCGCCGACACCAACGGGCTCTCGCCGCGGACCAGCTGCAGGTACTGCAGGACCAGGAAGACGAACCCGAAGAAGGCGAAGAACTGCACCGTGATCGACACGGTCCCGGCGGCGAACGCGCGGTACCGGAACAGCCGCGGGTCCAGCAGCGGTGCCGGGTGGCGCAGCTCCCAGACCACGAACGCTGCGAGCACGACGAGGCCGGTGGCGATCCCGACGAGCGTGCGGGAGCTCGACCAGCCGGTCGTCGGGGCCTCGATGATCGAGTAGACGAGGGCGCCGAGGCCGGCGACCGTGAGCAGCGCTCCGACCAGGTCCAGCCGGGGCGACTCGGGGTCCGCGGACTCCGGGACGACGCGCAGCGTGCCGACGATCGCCGCCACCGCCAACGCGACGTTGAGCGCGAACACGGCTCGCCAGGACCATGCCTCGAGCACGGCGCCCGACGCGAGCAGGCCCAGGATCGCACTTGCGCCCGCGACACCCGCCCACGCGCCGACGGCCCGCTCTCGTTGCTCCCTCGGGAAGGTGCTGGTGATCGTGGACAGCGTGGCCGGCATGACGAGCGCGGCGCCGACACCCAGCACGGCGCGCATGGCGATCAGCCAGCCGGGGTCGGTGACGGTCATCGCGGCCAGCGACCCGAGGCCGAACAGGCCGAGTCCGGCGAGCAGCGCTCGTCGGCGCCCGAACCGGTCCCCGATCGCGCCTCCCAGCAGCAGCAGCGCCGCGAACACCAGGGCATAGGCGTCGATCACCCAGGACAGCTGGGTCTGGCTGGCGCCGGTGTCCGCGGCGATCGAGGGGATGGCGACGTTGAGGGAGGCGACCGCTGAGACCACGGTGGCCAAGGCCAGGCAGGTGACCGCCAGGACCGCGCGGTGCGCGGCAGCGGCGGGAGCTGGGGTTCGCATGAGATCCTCCGTAGTAATTCAGCGGCTGGTGAATTTGCAGGTTGGCACCGACCGCGCTAGATTTCAACCATGATGAATTACGCGCCGACTGACCCGCCCGGGCTGACCCGCCGATCACTCCCGCACCGCCCCGGTCGTCTCGTGGCCGCCGACCCGGTCGGCCGCAGACCCGTCAGCTGGTGCTCGACGTGGCCCGCCGGCGCTTCCTGTCCGAGGGCTACCAGTCGGTCACGATGCGCTCGATCGCTGCCGAGGCCGGCGTGGACGCCGCTCTGGTGAGCTACTTCTTCGGCTCGAAGAAGGGGCTCTTCGGTGCCGCGCTGGCGCTGCCGGCGAACCCTCCCGAGGTGCTGGCCGGCGCCCTCCCCGGGGACCCCGCGACCTTGCCGGAACGGGTGCTCGTCGCGCTGCTGAGCGCCTGGGACGACCCCGGCCGGGGAGCCCCGCTGCGCGTCATGGTGACTGCCGCGGTGCAGGACCGGGAGCTCGGGCAGCTGCTCAAGGAGGTCCTCGAGCGCGAGATGATCGACCGCGTCGCCGACCACATCGGCGGCCCCAACGCCCGGTACCGCGCTGGAGCATTCGCCGCCCAGCTCGCGGGGCTGGTCTTCAGCCGCTACGTGCTGCGCACCGATCCGGTGGCGACGATGACGGCTGATGAAATATCGCGGTACCTCGCCCCCGGGCTGCGCGCCGCGCTGTACGGGACCCGACCGTCGCCGGCGGCAGCGAAGCGGCCACCGGCCACCTGAGCCGCCGTCGTCGGCCCGAGACGCAGCGGCCGCCAGAAGGGGTCAGCCGCCGGATGTCCGGCGGGTCCCCCCGCGCGCGGTGCGGGGAGCCACCTCACCCTCGGCCGGGCTGGTTCCTAGCGTCGAAGGATGGCAACCACGACCAGCGCGACCAGCCCCATGACGACCGCAGTGGCGACCCGCCGCTCGTGGTGGCGACTGCGCGACGAGCGCTCGCTGTTCCTGCTCGGCACGTCGCTCGTCGCGCTGCACGTCGTGGACGACACCTTCCTGCAGCCACCGGCAGGCACCAGCGCGGCGGACCATCTCGCCGGCGGGCTCGTCCCGCTGGCGCTGCTGGTGTGGGCCGCCTGGGCGCACGGGCGGGTGCGCGCCGGCTGGCGCGGGCTCCTGGCGCTGACCGTCGGCACGTTCGGCGTCGGCATCGGCGCCTTGGAGGCCGGCTACTACACCACGGCCGTCGGCCCGTCCGGCGACGACTTCACCGGGCTGCTGGCCATCCCCGCCGGCCTGCTGCTCCTCGGCGTCGGCGTCGTCGGCCTGTGGCGGTCACGGCGCCGCGACGGCAGCCTGCGCCGACGTGTCGCGCGCCGCGGGCTGCTGGTGCTCGCCGCAGCGTTGGCGGCGTTCTTCGTCGCGCAGTCGGTGCTGTTCGCCTACGCCGTCACGCACATCCAGCGCGCGTACGTGCCGCCGGACCGGCTGGGTGTGGCGCACGAGAACGTCAGCTTCACGACCTCGGACGGGCTGCGGCTGCGCGGCTGGTACATCCCGTCGCGCAACGGGGCCGCCGTCGTCGACTTCCCGGGGCGGCTGGGCACCCAGGTGGCCGCCCGGATGCTCGCGCGGCACGGCTACGGCGTCCTGCTGTTCGACCGCCGCGGAGAGGGCCGCAGCGAGGGCGCCGGCAACCTGCTCGGCTGGGGCGGCGACAAGGACATCATCGCCGCGGTCGACTGGCTGAAGAAGCGTCCGGACGTCGACCCGCGACGGATCGGCGGCATCGGCTTCTCGGTCGGCGGCGAGCTGATGCTCGAGGCCGCCGCGAAGGACCCGGACCTCGCGGCCGTGGTGTCCGACGGCGCCGGCGCACGGCAGCTGGCGGAGGAGAAGGAGGCACTCAGCGGCCCCAACTTCTGGACCATGAGTCCCGCCTTCGCCCTCATGAACGGCGCGGTAGCCGTCTTCTCGGACACGGCACCGCCCGCCGCGCTCACCGATCTGGTCCCACGGATCGCACCGCGCCCGCTGCTGCTCATCTGGGCGCCGGACGGCGGCAACGCGACCGAGGTCCTGACCCCCGACTACCACCGGGTCGCCGGGCCGAACGCGTCGCTCTGGGCCATCCCGCACGCCAAGCACATCAAGGGCATCGAGGCGCAGCCACGCGCCTACGACCGCCGGGTCGTCGGGTTCTTCGACGAGGCGCTGCTCGGTCGGTGACGAGCCGGCCGGCTACGTCGCCGTGCCGGGCTCGCCGGCGAGCGGGATCGAGGCGTGCAGCGTGGTACCCCGGCCGGTCGGCGACGCGATCTCCAGGCTGCCACCGAGTGCCTCGACCCGGTCCCGCAGCCCTTCGAGCCCCCCGCCCCGCTGGATCTGCACCCCTCCGACACCGTCGTCGGAGACCACCACGTCCACCGCCTCCCCGAGCACCTGGACCGTCAGCTCGGCACTGCTCGCCTGCGCGTGCTTGACCATGTTGGTGAGCGACTCCGAGCAGACGAAGTAGGTCGCGATCTCGACGGGCTCGGGGAGCCGGTGCTCGACCGTGCACCGCAGCCGCACGGACAGGCCGGCCCGGGCGGCCAGGCCTCGGAGCGCCGGCGCCAGGCCGTGCCGCGTGAGGGTGCTCGGGTGGATGCCACGGGCCAGCTCCCGGAGCTCGTCGATGGCCTCCTCGAGGTCACCCAAGGTCTCCTCGAGCAGCGATCCGGCCGCCTGCGGGTCGCGCTGGAGCCGTTGCTGCACGGTGCGAAGTCGAAGCAGCTGGACGATCAGTCGCTGCTGGACGCCGTCGTGCAGGTCACGTTCGATGCGCCGGCGCGCCTCGTCACCCGCGGCCACCAGTCGCTGACGGGACAGCAACAGCTCCTCACGCGCCTCGGTCAGACCGGTCACGTCGAGGCCGACGCCCCCGACCCAGCCTCCCGGCAGGGCGAAGTAGTGCGCCTGGAACCAGCCCAGGTGTCCCGTCGAGTCTCCGTTGTCCGGCCCGGGCGCCGTGACGACCTGGGTCACCCCGGTGGCGCGGGCGAGGTGCAGCGCCGCGCGATACGGCTCGACGTACTGGTCCGGCACCAGGTCCCACATGGACGTGCCCACCTGGTCGTCGCGCAACGGGAAGGGCGCACTGGAGTAGAGCAGGCGGTCCTGGTCGTCGACGATCCAGGCCGTCAGCGGACTCTCGTCCATGAAGGTCCGGAAGAGGCGCGCTGGGTCGTCCGGCAGTGCCACCACGCCGAGACTGTGCCACCGCGCTGGTGCCGGCTGTCACCGCAGTGGCTGGACCGCGGGCCCCAGGTCCCGTCAGGCTGCCGGCATGACCACCGACCCCACCTCCGGAACCACCAGGCACCGCGCCGTGACCGTCGAGCGGACCCAGCCGGGCCGGTTCCAGGTCAGGAACGCACGGGGCGGCCTCCTCGACATCGGCAACGGCGCCGACGGTCAGTTCACCCCGACCGAGCTGCTCCTGGCAGCCGTCGGCGGTTGCACGGCCATCGACGTGGACGCGCTCACCGCGCGCCGGGCAGAACCGGAGTCCTTCACGGTCGTGGTCGACGCCGAGAAGATCCGAGACGACCTCGGGAACCGGCTGTCCGACATCCAGGTCACGTTCCGCGTCGCGTTCCCGGCCGGCACCGACGGGGACGCCGCCAGGAGCGTCCTGCCTCGGGCCGCCCAGCAGTCGCACGACCGGCTGTGCACCGTCGGACGCACCGTGGAGATCGGCACCGAGATCGCGGTCCACATCGAGCAGCCCTGACCTGGGCGCCGCCGGCCGCCGCGGCGCATCGGGGAATCCTTTCGGACGCATCGGGCCCCCGCGGCAGTCTAGGAACGTCGATATGCCCGGTTTCTCTTGGACCTTGGTCGTACGACCTTCCGGCACACCCGAACGGCCCCGTCCGATGGGCGGATCACCTTCTGACTGACTGACCGATGCCGGCCGTCCGGTTCCTTGCGCACACTTGTGCGATCGGCGACGGGTCCCGGGGACGCTGGGGGACCCACGCGGGGCGGGCCGTCGCCGGCTCTGGGCAGCTGCTCCCTGCCACGGGCGCTGGGGCCGCCGGAGCAGCACGTCAGCTGGGGGAGGGGTGAACTGCGTGACCGCCGACACGACCGGGAACGGACCGTGGCTGGATCTGGCCGACGCGGCCGCCTACGCCTCGGTGTACCTCTCCGACATGGTGGGCGCCGTGGGTCGCAACGAGATCCGCGCGGTCACGTCGCTGCCGACCCGGATGGGTGACTGGATGGTGCGGGCGCGGGACGTCGAAGCCTGGGCGGAGCGGCGTGCGCACGAGCTGGGCCGTCGTCCCGCTCCGCTGCTCCCGGCCTGACGGCCGTCGACCGGCGCGTCCCGCAGCTCGCGACCCGAACGGCTTTGTCGTCGCTGCCGGGTCCAACGGCCCTGGCGACGCTCCGGAGCCGGTGCGACGATGCGAATGACCCATCGGGTGCCTCGGCGCGAGGTACGCCTCAGTCGCCTCGTGCCGACGCGCCACGGGGGCGCCGGAGGTGGCGACCGTGGAGCCGTGGGTCCGCCTCGCGCGGGCTCGGTTCACCCGGCAGCGCGTAGCGCGAGCCCGGGCGGGGACAGTTGTAGCCCCGACCCGTCGTAAGGCCGTTGCGGGCGTGTCCGTCGCGGTGGGGGTGCTCCTCGCGATGTCGGGGGCCGGTCCGGTAGCTGCGGCGTCGGCCGCCCAGGACCGAGGCCTTGCCGAGGTCATCGCGACCTACCGGGTCAGGATCCCCGAGCTGATGGCCCAGCAGCACATCCCCGGACTGGCGCTGGCGGTGGTCGACGGCGACCGGGTGGTGTGGCAGCAGGGGTTCGGATCCACGGACGGCGACGGGAGTACGCCGGTCACCGCCGACACGATCTTCAGCGTCCAGTCGATGTCGAAGACCTTCACCGCGACGGCGGTGATGCAGGCCGTGCAGGCCGGACGGCTCGACCTGGACGTGCCGATCACGACGTACCTGCCGGGCTTCACGGTGCACAGCGCGTTCGAGGCGCACCCGGAGCGAAAGATCACGCTGCGGATGCTGCTCAGCTGCACCGCCGGCTTCACCCACGAGGCACCGCTGGGCAACAACTACGAGCCGGAGCCAGGCGACTTCGACGCGCACGTGCGCAGCATCTCCGACACCTGGCTACGGTTCCCCGTCGGCACCGGCTACGCCTACTCGAACCTTGGCATCGACCTCGCCGGCTACATCCTCGAGCAGGTCTCGAACAAGCCGTTCCCGGTCGTCATGGGTGACTCGCTGCTCGCGCCGCTCGGCATGGACCACAGCACCTTCGACCGGGCCCGGGTGCACGCCACTGCCGACCGGGCGGTGGGTCACTCCGGCATCGTGCAGCCGCCGGTGGACAGCCCGATGTCGGCGGCCGGCGGGCTGTGGACCAGCGCCGCCGACCTTGCTCGGTTCCTGAGGTTCCAGCTGGGCGACGGCACCCTCGACGGTCGCACCGTGCTCGACGCGGCGCTGATCAAGGAGATGCGCACCGTCCCGGCACCGGACGCGGGCGCCGGCGCGGGGTACGCCCTTGGCGTCGCCCGCACGCGCTTCCGGCCAGGCGGCCACTATCTCGACCTGTTCAGCCACGGCGGTGGCGGGAACGGCTTCCTGTCCGACCTGTTCTGGATCCCGCAGCTGCAGCTCGGCATCGCCGTGCTCACCAACTCCGACGACCACGACCTGCAGGTCGCCCTGGCCGGCGGGATCCTCAGCGACCTCGTCACCAACCCGGACAGCCGCTACCACCAGCGGATGCTCGGCCTGCCGACCCAGGGTGACGTCGCGGAACCCGACGGGAAGTTCGTGGCGCCGGCGGACCTGGCCGAACAGATCGCGGCCGTCGCGATGCCGTCGTCCAGCCGGCAGTCCGCGCGCTGGGCGGGACACGTCGGCTACTACCGCACCGGACAACCGGGCGCGATGAGCCCCGACTACCCGCCGTCGCGGTTCTGGGTCTCGTCGGGCGTTCCGTATTTCGACGCCAGCGAGGACGGGACGCCGGTTCGACATCGGCTCACCGAGTTCCGGCCCGGCGTCTTCCTCGCGGAGAACGGCGAGACCCTCGACCTGCGCGGGCCGTCGCCGCGCTGGCGCGGGCTCGACCTCAACCCGGTCACCAACGGCCCGCTCGCCTGGCAGTGGGCGCTGCTCGCCATCATCGTGCTCGTGGCGGCCGGCTGGCTCCTCGCCGGCTGCGCCTCCTCGGTGCGCCGACGCCGCCGAGCCGGCCGCACGTCCGAGGTCGTCCCGCCGTGGGGCCGCACCGGCCGCCGGCTCACCGTCGGGGTCGCCGCCGTCGCGGCAGTCACCGCACTGGTCACCGTCGCCGGGATCCGGGCGGTGCCCGGGCTCGTCGACGTCGGGTTCCTCGGGGGAATGGCGTTCCCGCTCCCCGTGCGCCTGGCGTTCCACCTACCGTTGGCGGTCGCGCTCCTAGCGGCCGCCTTCGTCGGGCTGCTGGTGGCGGGTGCACTGCGGCACTGGTGGATCCCGCGGATCCGGCCGCGCGACGCGGCTCTCGCGGTCGCCTTGACGGTGCTCGCGGCCCAGCTCACCCTGTGGCACCTGGTCGCCTGGGGCCTGTGATCGCGCCCTCGGTCCGGAGGGGCTAGATCGCCACCTCGGCGTACCCGACGATCGTCGCGGCGTGCAGCCGCACCAAGGTCTCGCCCGGCGCGTCGTTGCGGGCCGCGAACTCGTCGGCTCGCGCGGGCACGTACCGGGTGGCGATCCGCGTCGTCCAGGACCGCAGGTCTGCCGGGTCGTCATCGAGGTCGACCGCACCGCGCGCCGTCACGAAGGCGTAGGGGAAGGTGTCGTCGTCGACGGCGAGCGCCGCGCGGGGGTTCTGGTGCAGGTGGCGGCCCTTGATGCTGGACGCGGTCGTGACGAAGACGAGGTCGTCGCCGTCGACCACGAACCACAGCGGTGCGACGTGCACCGCGCCGTCGGTCGTCGCGGTCGCGACCTTGCCGGTGCGTGCCCCGGCGCCCAGGAACTCCAACGCCTCGGTTCTGCTCATCTTGCGCACCGCGCACCTCCGGACCGGCCCGTCCACCACGCTAGCGGCATCGCTCTCCCCGAGCCGCCCGCGCAAGGCGAGTCAGACGCCGGTCGGGTCAGCGATTTTTGGCACGACCTTCAGCCTCAGCAACGGCTACCCACAGCATCGCCACGAGCGGCCACCGGACCTGCACGCCATCTTCTAAGAGACAACTTCTTGACTCGACGATGCTCCCGCTCTAACGTTCAGGTTATCGTCTCTTAGAAGGTCCTCCGCAATGACCACCGCTTTCGTGCTGTCCGGTGGCGGCAGTCTCGCCGCAGTCCAGGTCGGGATGCTGCAGGCGCTGGATGAGCGGGGCATCGTCCCGGACCTGCTGGTAGGGACGTCGGCCGGGGCGATCAACGCGGCCTACGTCGCGGGCCACGGCCCGGGTGCGGATGCGCTGGCGGGGCTGGCCGCGTTGTGGGTCGGGATGCGCCGTCGGGCCGTGTTCCCGTTGCATCCGGCCCGCGGCGTGCTCGCTCTGGTCGGAGCGCGCGAGTCGTTGTGCCTCTCCGAGCCCCTGGCGCGCCTGCTCGCAGCAGAGCTTTCGTTCCGGTTGCTGGAGCACGCGGCCATCCCGGTGCACGTCGTGGCCACCGACGTGCTCACGGGTCGCGAGGTGTTGCTCTCCGACGGCGACGCGGTCAGTGCGCTGCTGGCCAGCTGTGCGATCCCCGGTGTCTACCCGACTGTCACGCGGGACGGCCTTGCCCTCTGCGACGGCGCCCTGGCGGACAACTCGGCCATCTCCCAGGCCGTCGCCCTGGGAGCGGAGCGCGTCTACGTCCTGCCCAGCGGGACCGCCTGTGCCCTGGACCGCCCGCCAGCTCGCCCGTTGGCAGCCGCCCTGCACGCCCTGACACTCCTGCTCGAGCAGCGCGCGATCCTGGAGACACGCGGATTCGCCGGTGCGGCCGAGCTGCACGTGATGCCGCCGCTGTGCCCGTTGGACGTCCCGGCGGTCGACTTCAGCCGCGCCGCGGAGCTGATCAGCCGAGCGCGGACGAGCACCGGCAGCTGGCTCGACTCCGGATCCGATCTGCTCCCGCACGCCGACCGGTTCCTGTCTCTGCACGGGCACCCGGCGGGCACCCGTCCGGGCGACAACCGTCGTCCCCACCGATCTGTCGGGTCGTCAACCGAAAGGAACTCACCGTGAACAACCACCTCGTCGCTCGGCGCAGGGCGATCCCGCTCGCAGCCCTCGCGCTCGCCGCCCTGTTGGTCGCAGCCCTCGTCGCCAATACGCCCGCCCACAGCGCCCGGGCCTCCGTACCTGCCGCCCACCAGCACCAGCACGCGGCCGCCGGCACCACGTCCCGGGCGGCGTTCCATGACCACCTGCGCAAGCTGTGGGAGGACCACGTCACCTGGACGCGCCTGGCGATCGTGACCTTCGCGGACGGGTCTGCGGGCTTCGACGCGACGGCGGCGCGGCTGCTGCGCAACCAGACCGCCATCGGCGACGTCGTCAAGCCCTACTACGGCAGAGCTGCTGGCAACAACCTGACCGCGCTGCTGCGCGACCACATCGGCATCGCCGTCGAGCTGCTGCAGGCAGCCAAGGCAGGTGACGTCGCGGCCTTCTCGGACGCACGAACAAGGTGGTACCGCAATGCCAACGACATCGCCGACTTCCTCGCCAAGGCGAACCCGCGGTTCTGGCCGCGGCACTGATGCGCGTCGACATGAGAACCCATCTCGACCAGACCCTGGCCGAGGCCGGCCACGAGCTGCATGGTGACTACCCGGCGAGCGTCCGCGACTACGAAGCGATCCATCACCACATCCTCGACATGGCCGACATGCTCAGCTCCGGGATCGCGAAGCAGTTCCCCGGCCGCTTCCGCTGACGGATGCGAGCCTCCGGCCGCGTACCGCGGGCACCTGCCTGGTCGGCGCGGGACGGATCACCAACGTCGTGGTCGGTCCACCTAGCCCGCTTGGCGGACGGTACGGCCCGCTACCGCCCCCAGCGAGGTGCCCACGACGAGGCCGATGAGCACGCACAGGGCGCAGGTGGCCACCTGCGCCTCCGTCGTCGCGTCGTGGGTGAACGGCAGGACTGCCGCCGTCGCCGTGACCAGGAAGACGATCCAGCCGAAGAACACCCTCGGACGTGGTGTGGTCATCACCAGCAGCAGCAGGATGACCCCGCCGAGCACGGCGGCGACGATCGCGGCTCCGGCCCACCCGAGGCCTCTCGACCCTCCGATCGGTGGATCCAGCAGGCTGACGTCGAAGACGTCGAGAACGACGACTCCCAGCGCGGCGGCCAGGGCGGCGACGACTGCCGTGGCCGCCACCCCTGCCCAGAAGCGTCCTTGATCGACCGACGGCCCGCGTCGTGGTTCGGTGGTCATCCGTCCACCTCCCGGTGTCGGCCAGCGAGGCTGGGCCCGGATGGTCCGCCGGTACTCACCCGACGCAGGCGAGATGGTCCCGCCGCCGCACTCGCCTCAGGTCGCCACCGTATACGCCGGCGGACCCGGCGGCGCCGCCCTGATGTGGCCGCGACGGACCACGCCGAGCACGACCCAAGGTTGGAGCAGGACGACAATCGCCAAGCCAGCCAGGCATGCGACCAGCGCCGACCAGTGCAGGACGCCGAGGCTGTCGGCGTTCGCGACCTCCTGAACGCCGATGCTGACCGCGAAGAACCCCAGGACCACGGTGCCCACGACTCCCGCCGTCAGCCGGGCGCGCCGCCGCGACGTCAGCTGCGCCGTGACGGCCAACGGCACGGCGGTGATGGCGAAGATGAGCATGATGCCGAGCGTCGCCTCCAGGCTGAACGCCGTGGGTTCCCTCGTGGCCAGTGCCACGCCGCGCATCAGGATCCTCGCGACGCCTCCGTCGAGAACCCCCACGACAACGGCCGCCGCCAGACCGAGAGCGATGTGCTTGACCACGGCCATGTCCCACTCCCATCGCGGCGCGCCACTCCCGGAGAGTGCGGGCCAGGAAGGACCGTGTCAACCCGCGCGCACCGACGGTGCCGAACGGACTGGGTGAGGTCATCGTGAGGTCTTCTCGAAGCCGCAGCAGCACGTCGCGCCGCGAGGTGGGGTCCGGACGGGTCCTGCGCCGTTGCCACCTGTAGCGCTGCCCACACCAAAGTGGGCAGCGCTACAGGTCAGGCGGCGGACCTGTGTCGCCGTCGGGCGCGTCGGCCGCTGGTCGCCGTTCGATGATGGGAGGCAGTGACGTGACGGTTCGTCAGCGATCTACCTGCTCGGTCGCCTTGCGGCCGGCGGCCAGTGCGACGACCTGCGCACGCCGGTCGAACCCGAGCTTGCGAAGCAGGCGGGAGATGTAGTTGCGGACCGTGCCGGGCGACAGATGCAGCCGTCCGGCGATCTCCGCGTTCGTCAGCCCTTCGCCGACCAGCACGAACAGCTCCCGCTCCAGCGGCGTGAGGCTGGCAACGGGATCAGGTGGGGCCGCACGCTGCTCGGCTCGCAAGATGCTCAACATGACGTCGGTGGACATCACCATGCGCCCGGCGGCGGCCGTCTTGATGGCATCGACCATTTCTTGCTGGTCGACCGTGTGCGGCAGGACTCCCGCCGCACCGGCGTGGATCATCCGCGCCACCAGTTCCTGGCTGGGGTTGGTTGCCACCAGGAGGACATGCAGCCCCGTCAGCGCGTCTCGCAGCAGGCGGCAGGTCTCCGGGGGATCGGGATCGCGAACATTGGGCCCGACGAGCACGACGTCCGGCCGGGCCGCTGGCACCCGGGTCAGGGCCTGCCGGGAGCTGCCCGCCTCTCCGACCACCAGGACGTCGGCCCGCGCGTCCAGAGTCGTCGCCAACGCGTGTCGGATCCCGACGGCGGGCGCCACCAAGAACAGCCGCACCGGCGCGTTCACGTGTCAGGTCTTGGTCGGATCGCTCGCCACCGCGAGTTCGGCGGCCTGCACCTTCGACCGGATGGCCTTCGGCAGCCTGCCGGCGCTGTTCTCGTAGGCAGCGGCCGCCGCTCGCGCCGCGAACAGTCGGGCCGCGCCGACGACGGCTCCGGAAACCATGGCCCAGGCGAGTGGCTTGCGCCACCTGCTGTGGGGGTCCTCGGGAATCGCCGGGGGCTCCTTACCGGTGACGGCCTGCCAGCCGATCTGCAAGGCTTTCTCCGCGGCCAGCGTGGCCAGGACAACACCTGCCCCGCTGATGCCCTTCCAGGCCATGGATCCGATCATGGCGCCTCCTCGGCCCCATCCTCGGGGTTGTCCGGCAACCTGTCACCCTGCGGTCCTTTGTCGCCCACTTCAGCAAATCGACGATCGTTACCGACCGGATGTGCCGCTGACCTGGGTGGAGCTGAGGGGACTCGAACCCCTGACCCCTCGTTGCGAACTCGCGGCCGAGGGGTCATTGATGGTCATTCATGCAGGTCAGCGCGCTATCGCAGTCGACGCGGGACGCCTTGGGACGGTGCAGCTGCTGTACTTTGCTGCAGTACTGCTGGCCGCCGAGGGGATCAAACTGCACTCTGTGGTCACCGCGACCGCGAGTCTGCTCCTAAGAACCTGAGGACCACGTCAACGGCTGTGCGTCCCAACACGGATGTGCCCCGAACGACACCACGCGGTGTCGCGTCCCCCCTGGTGCCCGGCGGCGCTCGCCCAGTCCACGAGGACCCTGGCTCCGCCGCCTGTTCTCCCAGACAGGCTCGCCGCTTAACAAGCATCGTGTGTACTTGAATCTGCCGACGGAGCAGGGGACCGCCGGAGCCCGGCCGCCGCGGGACCCCGCGGCGGCCGGCACGCTCCGCCCGAAGAACGCTCCCGCACCAGCGCCTCGCGATGGCGAATCACCCGCCTGTCCGGTGCCCAACGCCCCCGGCCGCCATACGGAAGGAACGCCATGACCGACCCCTGCGACCACGTGTGGGACGCCACCGACGTACCGGGATGGCCGTACCTGTGTCGTGTGTGCGGCGTCTATTGGAAACAGGTCCCGCCCGCGGCCAAACAACGACGAACGGCGCGAAGAATCCCTCGTTCGTCTCGACCGTTCGTCGTTTCGCGCTCGCAAAGTCTTCGCGCGGTGTCGTCGTGCCGTTGCGTCGCGGTGTCGGCCGCGTGTCGGTGCCGGCCCGGCTGGTGGTAGCGGGGTTACCGTCCGAGCGTGTCCGACTATGCCCCCATTATCCTGATCGGGTGGACCGAGAGCACGACGGCCGGCACCGCAGGCAACCGCCGCATGCCCGGGGTCACCGAGGTCCGGCCGCTGGGGGTGGACCACGCGTTCCGCCACGGTGAGGTCGTCACCTTGTGCGGTGAGCCGGTCCTGGTCCCGTCTGACCACTGGTGGGACGACGACACGATCCACAAGCGGTGCGCTGCCTGTACGTCTGCCCGGGACGCACAGGACTAACACCCGCGGTTGTGTCCGCGGCTGCTGCCGTCGGCTGCGCACCCAGTGGCGAACCGCGAACCTAGAGCAGAACCCGCTGTGCACGGCAAGATCGGGACCCACGGCGCCCGCGGCTGTCGGTGCGAGGCGCCCGGGTCAGTTCGGGCGGGGGCTTCGATTCATGCCTCGCCGAACAAGGAACCTTGGTCCCTGTCGACGGTGAGGCCGATGCGCGCACCATAAGTGACAGCAGCGCCGACCCTTCCCCCGTGGAGCCCGGCGCTGAGCCCTGTCGGGAGGCGTAAGTCCGACACAGCTGCGGCAAGACTGCCCCGCGTGACAACGACTGGGGGCCGCCCCCGTTCGCCGTCATGAGCCGGAGGTCCGGTCCGCGCCCACCATGTGGCGGTGGCCTTGACGGGCTGAGGTCGGTGGAGCACGGTGGGCCCTTGCTGAGGTTCCTGCAGTCGGTCCGCGCGGTGGGGTTCGGCGGTTAGCGCGCTCGGGGGTTGCCCGTTGACTCGGGGCAATCACGTATTGCGCAAAGGGGAACTCGCTGTGGTCTACGTAGCACTTCTCGCCCCGATCGGCGGCATGGCGCTGTTGTTCGCCATGTCCGCTCTCGAAAGCTGGCAAGAGCGGACCCCTCGCGACTGACGGGCTGCCCCAAGGCCGCGCTGAGGCCTGTGTCGCCGCCTGCCGTTGCGTCCCACCGCCAGGGAAGCATGGCGCGCGTCCACCGTACGGACGGAGGAGGGGTCGCTACCCAACTTCCGCGCGGATCTTGGCGGTGTCCGCCGTCGTCCAGCCGTCCGGCTGGAGAACAGCAGCCCAAGCGTCCACGTACTCCTTCTGATAGACGTGCCCGTGGCCGTCCGGGACGCCGGTGGAGTAGACCATGTCTGCGGTCACTTGCCAGAACGTCACCCATGGAAGCCAGTTCATGGCCGGCAGCACATCGGGTCCGGGCGGCTCGCGCAGCCAGTCCGGTTGGTGCAGGAGCAGGTCCCCCGACCACCAGACGATCGGGTCCGAGGCGTGTTGAAGGTACGCGACCCTGGGTCCTCCCAGGGGGTTGGTGGCCTACCGAGGTCCGCCGGGACGCCAGCCCACCGGACCGCGGCACCTGCTGGTACACGGGGAGCACTTCGGGTGACCCGGCATCGCGCTGGTCGACGAGGGACTGCCACAGCTCGGTGAAGTTGGGCGTGCCGGCCAGCACCGCGCCGGACGTCCGAGTGCGCATGTCATCGAGGTTGGCGAACGCCTTCTGGCCGCCGAACGAGCCAAGGCTCTCGCCGTACACGTACAGCTTGGGCCGGTGGTCGGCCGGCAGCTGCGACCACGCGCGGTGGATGCCTTCGAAGAGCGCTACGCCGGCCTCTTGCGCCTTTGACTTGTCCACCAGGAACGAGATCCAGCTCGGCAGGTAGGAGTACTGCATCGCGACGGTGGCGGTGTCGCCGGCCATCACGTACTCGGCCGAGTCGACCGACGCGGGGTCAACCCAGCCGGTCCCCGTGGTCGTGACGACGATGAGCGCCTTGCGGTCGAACCCGCCGGCGCGCTCCAGGTCGCGCACGGCCAGGTCCACCCGGTCGGCGACCGTCGGCGCGGACTGCAGTCCCGGCGTACACGCGGACCGGTTCCCTCGCCGTCGGGCGACCGGTGACCTTCTCGATCTCGGCGGCGTCCGGGCCGCGCCCGACGAAGTTTCGGCCCTGCCGCCCCAGGGTGTCCCAGGCGATGAGTGACTGGCTGCCTCCGGACCGCTCGGGGACAGTCGGCTGGATGGTGCCGGAGTCGGTCGTGGTGTCCTTCACGCTGAAGGCTGCGTTGGACACGGCAACGAATCCACGGAAGATCACGCCAGTGAGGACGCCGACGACCAGCAGCGCCACGGTTGTCACCGCGATCGTGCGGGCCAGCCACAGCGGGAGTCGGCCGACCGTGTGCCGAAGCACCCAGCGCGTCAGCCGGCGCAGGACCCGGCCCAGCCCCACCAACCCGACGAACATCACCAGCGCCACCAGCAGGATGAGCACGGAATCGTAGCCGGCGGGTGGGGCCACGCCCATCAGCTCGTGCAGGTCCACCTGCCAACGCCAGCCCACGACCAGCACCACGACCGTGCCCAAGCCGCAGGCGAGAACAGCACCCGCCAACCGCGGCGACGCGCGCCAAGACCGGGCTTCCGGCGCGCTAGCCGGCGAGCCGCCCAGCCGAGCGTCTCCCCCACGCCGTAACCAAACGCGCCCACGATGCCTGCCAGCATCCCCTGGAGCAGCGGGGCCCGGGGCAGCAGCGATGGGGTGAACGTGGAGGCCGCAAACAGCCAGGCGACAAGCGTGCCGGCCCATCCGTAGTGCGGCCACCGGAGGACACCGTGCGCCCACCGACTGACAGGCTCCGGCCGGTCCGTGTCGGGTTGCTGTGCGGCGTGCTCGGCGACGGCCATCAGGCCAGCCGACCCGGTACGGTGCGCACGGGCTCATGGTGCACCAGAACCGACACGAATGGCGTGACCTCCGTTCCGGCCATGGCCGGCGCGTCCGGCTGCTGCGCTCATTGGCACTGTCGCCATGCTGACGGTCGGAAATGTCGGCGTCAGGCCCGACCTTCCCTCGGCATGGCACCTGCCGGCCGGCTTGCGGGTGGCCGGACTCCTGGTCGTGCCCGGCCTATGGTCCGGTCTCGGCCTGTCCGGGCTGGGCCTGTCGCCTGACCGTCTCGCCTCCGGCGCCCGATGGGGCGGCGCAGCCGCCGCCCTCGTCTTGGTGCCTGTGCTGGTCGGCGTGCTGCTGCCCATCACGCGCGGGTTCTACGACGTCCCCCGTGCTCACGTCGGCTTCGGGGAACTGCTGCTGAACGTCCTCGTCATCATCCCGGTGGGCACAATCATCGTCGAGGAGGTGGGATTTCGCGGCACCCTGCTCGGCCTGCTCACCGTCATCGTCCCGGGAGCTCGGGCGATCGCCGCAAGCGCCCTGTTGTTCGGCCTCTGGCACCTGGAGCCGGTCCTCACCAATACCCACGGTAGCGGGACGCAGGTCGCGCTGGTGGGGCTTGGTACCGTCGCCGCCACTAGCGTGGCCGGGCGCCGCGTTCTCCTGGCTGCGGCTGCGTTCCGGCAGCCTGCTCGCGCCCATCCTCGCGCACCTGGCCACCAACACACTCGCGCTCGTAGCCGCCTGGATCCTGGTGCACTGACCTGGGCGCACTCGAGCCACGCCTGCCACCGAGACAACGCGCTGCCTAGACGCTCAACCCTCAGACGCAGCTGCTGTTCGTGGCGATCACCAAGACCTCCCCATGGGCCGTGTTGTGCTGGACCGTCGAGGTCGCATCGGATGACGTGATGTCAGCACGGCCGTGTCGCAGGTGCAGACGCCGCAAGACTCGGCGTGTTCCAGTTGTCTACGCCGAGGCCCACGTTTGCCGAAGATCGGCTGAGTCATGGCGTGTCCCCGGGCATTTAGTCACCAACGGCTCGTTGCCTGAAGTAGGGAGCCTCGACCCGTAGCTTCGCCGGGCTTTCGCACTGCCATAGCCGTCGGACCCGGTACCACCGGGTCACCAGCGGCCATCGCCTGCGTCAGGCGAGTGCCTTGGCCTTGAGGCGTCGAACTCGGCCTGGTTGATCGCCCCGGAGTCCAGCAGCGCCTTGGCCTGGCGATCTGCTCGGCCGGGTCCACGGCGTGCCGGCGACCTGCTGGATGTACTTCTCCTGCTCGGCCTGCTGCTGCGCCACCGCCGCCATCTGCCGCTCGGTCATGCTCCTGCCACGGGCGATCAGGTAGATCAACGCGCCCAGCCACGGCACGAAGATCAGCAGGATCGCCCAGCCGGCCTTCGCCCAACCGCTCAGCGTGCGGTCGCTGAACATGTCGAACAGGCAGCGGAACCACACCATCAGTGCGGCGATCCAGATGAAGAACCAGAAGCTCCACAGGAGAACCTCCCCGAAGTCGGTCGTGATCGAGTCCATGTCATTCCTTTCGTGGTCTTCGGTGTTGGTTCACCTGGGCAACGCGGCGTGAGCCTTGGCAGGCTGGAGAGCCTCGGTTCGGAAGGATCATGTCGGACGACAGGGTGTCTCGCGGTCCGACTCGCCGCACAACCGATAACAGCCGTCCGGGACGGCGGGCACCACCATGGCGCGACTTGCCCGGAACGACCGCACGTCCGGCCGGGTCAGCGACGCCGCGATCGTTTCGGGAGCTCGTCATTGGCCCGGTCATAGGTCGTGCACCGTCGGGTCACGTCCACGGCGTCGGGCAAATGTCCGCGGCCCGCCTGAGTGACCCGGGTCATCCCCTTCGGGTGGTTGGGCGACGCCGTGCGCCGAATAGCGTGTCCTGCGGCCTTGGCCCGGCGATCCACCTGGGTACGTCGGTCGACGCCATCGGGAGGACCTGATGTTGCCCACCACGTCACCACGGCACCGGCCACGCAGATGGAGTCCGTCGGCCTGGTCGTCGTCACCGCGGTCCTGCTTGCACTGGCGGCCTGCGACAGCGCCGGTGACGGCAGCTCGGCGCTCACGGCCGCCCAGGCCAAGGTGTCGGCCAAGGAGAAGGCGCTCGCCGATGCAGAGGCGGAGCTACGGCCAAGACTGACGCGTTCTGCGAGCGAGCGCGACCTACATCACCGCGCTGGACCGGTACGGCGACGTCCTGACCCGACCGCCACGACGGTCGGTGACGTCAAGGACGCAGGCAAGGACCTGGCGCAGCCGCGGGAGGACGCCATGGCCGGCGGCCGAGGCGGCGGTGGCCGCCCAGCAGGACGTCGTCGACGCCGAGCAGGAGCTGGCCGACGCCGAGGCCGCGCTGGCCGCCGTCGAAGGCCGCCGGGTCGGCCCCGGCGACCCCGGCGGCATCGCCGAGCCCGACACCGCCGGCGCCGGCGGCGACGGTCAACCGCGTCAAGCAGGCCGAGGCCGACTTCGCCGCGGCGCAGCAGGGCATCACCGACCAGACCCCGCTGACGCGGCCTCCCAGCAGTTCAACGCCGCGGCCGTGGCGCTTGAGATGTCCTGGCTGCGGCTGTTCGCCGACGCCGGCTGCCTGACCGACGAGCAACAGAAGCAGGCCGAGGCAGCGGTGCAGGACTACACCACGACGCTGCAGAAGTCGCTGCGCGACGCCGGCTACTACAAGGGCGAGGTCGACGGGGTGTACGGCCCCGCGACGGTCGAGGCCGTCCAGGCGCTGCAGAAGGCGCACGGCCTGCCCGTCACCGGAACCGTGGACAAGGCCACCGCCGCGGCCCTGCAGGCGGACCTGAGGCCAAGGGCGGGGCCGCCGCACAGGAGGCGATGGCCTCCACCGCCGCCGTCCAGCAGACGCTCAAGCTCGCCGGGTTCTGGGACGGACCGGTCGACGGCACCTGGACGCCGGCGCTGACCGAGGCGCTGAAGGAGTTCCAGACCGAGTTGGGCGTCAAGCCCACCGGCGCGGTCGACGCGGCCACCGTCGCGGCGCTGGAGAAGGCCATCGCCAAGCCGAAACCTGAACCGTCCGCGGCCACCTCCACCGGAGGACCGGCACCGTCGGCGACCTCGCCTGCGAACACCTCCAACCCGACCACAGCGAGCCCCTCGTCGTCATGACCGTGGGATAGGGCGCGTCGGCACGACCCCCGCCAGGTGCGCTTGCCCGGACTGGTCAGCGCCCTGCCGGCGTACCGGCCAACCTCCTTGTCGATCTCGAACGACAGAAGACATCTGTCCGGCGCCGACGAGACTGGTCGCTTGGCCATGCTCCAGTCGCGGCAGGTCATCACGGAGCTAGGCCCATCCGACGACCACCGCGAGTACTCGCGCCACTGGCTTGCCTTCCATCCCGTTGAGAGATGGCCAGGATGTCGACGAGCGACACCGGTCCTTCCTGCCGTTGCGATGGGACAGATGTGGTCATGGGACGTAGGCGAGCAGCTCAAGTTGCACACGTGGTCGGCGTCCGCTTGGCGACGCCGAGGACCGGCGCACACCCCACCGCGTCGAGAAGCCGCCGTTTGACATTGCGGGGTGCCATCACCGAGCCCCTCGGTCCAGCCCATCACTCGTGACCAACAACGACCTGGGGTCATCCCGATTACGCCCGCCCACCCTACGTACGACCCGCCTGATGCCTAACCCGCTATGGTCAAGATCACACGCTCTCAGGAGGGAGTCCTGCTATGCGCAAGGTCGCCTCGATCACCGCCATCGTGGTCGGCATCCTCATGGCGATCGCGGGAGTGGTCACCTTTGTTGTGGTGAGCACGACCCTGTCGGATCAGAAGATCACCGTCTCCGAGGATGCGTCCTGCGCGGCCGGGGATGGTGTGAACGGGCCGTTGTCGGCCTACTGCCAGGCCAAGGTGATCGACAAGCACACGAAGGCCCTCACCGGCGGGAAAACTTACGCCGAGCTCGCCCGGGACGACCCGAACCGGCCGGTCGCTGCGGACTCCGCGTTCCTACAAGCCTCACTCTTCACCTCGGTAGTCGCCTTCGGCGTGGCGGCGATGGCGGTGGTCGTGGGGCTCGTCCTGGCGTTGATCGGGTTCGCCATCCGTACACCCGAAGTCGCCCGGACCTAACCACTGCGCGCGCGCCTATCTGGCTGCTCCTCGCGATGCCGGGTGGCCGGCAAGGGACCGGTCGGTTGGACGCTGGGTCAATAGTTGATCGGCGCCCTCCACGGCGTAGCCGATGCAAGGCGAGCTCGTGAACGTGGGGCCGGTGACGGCATCGATGGCTGTTCGGGCGTCTTCGCTGCTGGTTTGGGCTCGCTCCGGCGGCAGCGCACCACGACCGTCAGGACCGTCTCGACTGCCGCGCCCACACCTCGTCGACGACCAGTGCAACGACCACCAGCAGCAGCGCCACCGCCAGCGAGCGGCGGTCGTGCAGCAGCAGGTCGAGCGCGAAGCCCGCCAGCACCACCCCGGAGACGATGATCGCGGTCAGGACCAGCCAGGTCCGCGCCTGCAGCTGCTCGCGTTTCAGGTACGCCCCGACCGCGACCAGCACGAAGACGGTCAACGACACGGCACTGCCGACGCTGGCCAGCGAACCAAGGTCCAGGACGGTGACGAAGAGGATCGTCAGCACGCTGGTGATGACCAGACCGCCGTGCGACCCCAGTCGAGACGTGGGCCCGAACACGGGTGGAAACAGCCGTTCCTCGGCCAGCGAGTCGGTCAGCCCGTCGGAGGCGTACAGGGTCGCGGTCACCGACGAGGACGTCGCCAGCAGCGCCGCGACCGACATCAGCGTGAACCCTGCCTCGCCTAGGGTGGGCCGCGCGGCTTCCGCGATCGCGGTGGGCCCGTAGGCGACGACCTGGTCGACCGGCAAGGTGCCGAACACGCAGAGGGCCACCAGCACGTACAGGACGGTCGTGACGCCTAACGCCCAGTACATGGCGCGGGGAAGTTCCCGGGTCGGGCCCGCGAGGTCCCCGGCGGCGAAGGAGATCACCGCGAAGCCGAGGAACGCGAAGAATGTCAACGCGACGCTGGCGATGATCTCTCCCCACGCCGGGTATCCAGGTGGAACAGCAGCGACGTGTCCAGCTGGCCGAGGGTCGCGACCACGAACACCGCGAAGGTCGCGAGCAAAGCGAGCACGATCCACGACTGGACCTTGTCCACGACCTGAGGGCCGGCCACCGTCATCATCGCGGCCGCCGCCACCAGCAGCGCCCCCGCGATCTTGGACGCCGCGCTGCCGGGATCGGCGTCGAAGAACAGGGTGGCGATGTAGTCGCCGAACGACACCGCGACCATCGCCCCGACCACCACGATCGCGGTCAGGTAGCCCAGCCACGCCGCCACCCCGACCACCCGACGGCTCGGGAAGGCGTGCATCAGGTAGACGATGATTCCGCCCGACGACGGGTAGCGGACGCCGAACTTCACCAGCGTGTAGCCGAGGGCAGCCGACATGGCACCCGCGATGAGGAACGACAGCCACACCGCGGCGCCGGCCACCTCCCCGGCCTGGCCGAGCAGCGCGAAGATTCCGGCCCCCACCATTCCCCGATGCCGAGGAACACGGCACCGCGCAGCGTGAGCCGTGATTCGGGCCCGGACTCGGGGATCTGCTGAGATCCGGCAGTCACGACCTCACCCTCCGTGGAACCTCGGGCGACCGCAGTGCCCGCGTCGGGCCGGTCGTCGAGCGGGTGGACGTCTTCATCGTGGGCGCCGTGGTTCCCGGATGACGTGGGCGTCCAGCGCGACGGCCGTTGCGGACGGCACCGGTTGGTCGGGCAGCCAGATGAACGGTCAGCACTCCCGGACCTGCCCGACGACGGCCGCTGCGACCCACCGCGTGCTGTGCTGCGCTGCCTCGTACCTGGCGAGTCCCGGGCGTCGGCTGCAGTCATGTCGGGTGTCCTCCGTCACCTGGAAGGTCGCCGCTCGGCCCGGTGTCGGCTGTGGACTTCCCGCGGCCGCGCGCCAGCAGCCAGCCTGCCACGCCGGAGATCAGGATCAGCGCGAGCAGGAGCCAGACCCAGGAGGGGATGCCGGACGAGTCGGGCTCGCTGGCCGTCGGTGAATCGCTGACATCGGTCTGGTCCGGGCTTGTTCCCCCGGCAGTCGTCGAGACGGTCGTGGCGGACTGGGACCGGGTCGCCGTTGGTGTGGCGTTGGAAATCGCGTCGGATGCCGACGAGCGGTTCGCCGACGCCTTACTGGACACAGCACCGCCGAGGGCGCCGTCGCCGCCGCTGCTTTAGGCGGTCAGGCTCAGCAGTCCGGCTGCCGCGACCATCATGATCGCGCGGCAGCCAGGACTGGTCATCTGCTACTCCCCGATGGTGGCGACCATGATGGCCTTGATGGTGTGCAGCCGGTTCTCGGCCTGGTCGAAGGCGATGTTGGCGGCGGACTCGAAGACCTCGTCGGTCACCTCGAGGCCGCCGGTCATGCCGGTCTTCTCGGCGATGTCCCGGCCCACCACGGTGTTCGTGTCGTGGAACGCCGGCAGGCAGTGCATGAACTTCGCCTGCGGGTTGCCGGTGCGGGCCAGCGCGGCGGCGTTGACCTGGTACGGCGTGAGGAGCTTGACCCGCTGCCCAGACCTCCTTGGGCTCACCCATCGACACCCACACGTCGGTGTGGACGAAGTCGGCGCCTGCAGCCCTTCGGCGGGGTCCTCGGTCAGGGTGATCCGGGCGCCGGACGCCTCGCCCGCTCCTGGGCGGCGTCGATGACGTCCTTGCCCGGCCACAGGTCCTTGGGCGCGCAGATCCGGACGTCGGCGCCCATGATCGCGCCCATGACGAGCAGCGAGTGCCCCATGTTCGACCGGGCGTCGCCCATGTAGCAGTAGGCGATCTCCTCGATCGGCCGGCCGTCGGCGTGCTCGATCATCGTGAGGAAGTCGGCGAGCATCTGGGTCGGGTGCCACTCGTCGGTCAGCCCGTTGTAGACCGGCACGTCGGAGTTGGCGGCGAGCTCCTCGACGGTGGCCTGCGCCTTGCCGCGGAACTCGATGGCGTCGAACATCCGCGACAGCACCTTCGCGGTGTCGGCGGCCGACTCCTTGTGCCCGAGCTGGGAGGAGCTCGGGTCCAGGTAGGTCACCCGCGCGCCCTGGTCGTAGCACGCCGACCTCGAACGCGCAGCGGGTGCGGGTGGAGGTCTTCTCGAAGATCAGCGCGACGTTCTTGCCGCGCATCCGCTGGACCTCGGTGCCGGCGTACTTCGCGCGCTTGAGGTCGCGCGAGAGGTCGAGCAGGAACTGCAGCTCGGTCCGTCGTGAAGTCGAGCTCCTTGAGGAAGTCGCGGTTGCGCAGGTTGACCGGCATGGGGTCTCCTCTGGGGGACGCAGGCGTCAGGACACGGCTTCGCGCTCGATCGGGCAGGTCATGCAGCGCGGACCGCCGCGTCCGCGGCCCGAGCTCGGACCCGACGATCGTGACGATCTCGATGCCGTTCCGGCGCAGGAACGTGTTCGTGGTCGTTGCGCTCGTAGCCGAAGATGACGCCGGGCGCGACGGCGAGGAAGTTGTTGCCGTCGTCCCACTGCTCGCGGGCCGCGCCCATCTCGTCGATCGGGGTCTTCAGCACCCGGATCTTGTCGACGCCGAGCGCCTCGGCGACCACCGGGAACAGGTCGTCGTTCTCGGACGATGTAGTCGCCGCCGCTGCCCTTGGGTCAGCGTGAACGACCGCAGCTCGGGCGGCAGGTACGGGTAGACGGTGAACGCGTCGCGGTCGACCATCGTCATCGCGGTGTCGAGGTGCATGAACGCGCGGGTCTTCGGCAGCTCGACGACGATGACCTTGGTGACGCTGCCGTCGCTGAAGTACTGTCGCGCAGCATCTCGATGCCCTGCGGCGTCGTGCGCTCGCCCATGCCGACCATCACGGCGCCGTTGCCGATGACCAGGATGTCGCCGCCCTCGACGGTCGCCGGCTGGTGGTGCTCGTCGTCGTTGCCGTAGTAGAAGTGCAGCCCGGCGTCCTTGAACATCGGGTGGAAGTTCCAGATCGCCCGGGAGTGGATGGTCTCGCGCTTGCGGGCCGGCTTGGCCATCGGGTGGACCGACAGGCCCTCGTAGACGAAGGCGGTGTTGTCGCGCTGGAACAGGTGGTTGGGCAGCGGGGTCAGGATGAAGTCGTTGTCGTCGAGGTACTCCCACAGCAGGCGACGTCCCTCGGGCGAGCTGCAGGTCGCGCTTGAGGATGCCGCCGATGAAGTACTCGGCCAGCACCGGGCGCTGGCGCGGTCTCGGCGAGCTCGCGCAGCGGCTTCTCCAGCTGCGGGCCGACCGTGTTCTCGTTGGCCAGCCGCTCGAGGACCCACTCCCGGCCCCCGGCTTGTCGAGCACCTCGCCGAGCAGCTCGGCGAACAAGTGGACCTCGACGCCCTTGTCCCGCAGCTTCTGGGCGAAGGCGTCGTGCTCCTCGCGGGCCCGCTGCGCCCACATGACGTCGTCGAAGAGCAGCTCGTCGACGTTCTGCGGGGTCAGCCGGGACAGCTCCAGGCCGGGCCGGTGGAGGACGACCTGCTTGAGCTGTCCCACCTCGGAGTCGACGTGGAAGGTCATGGCGGGTCCTCTCGTGTCGTGGCGGGCGGTCTGCCGCCACCCCGCGGCGGTTGGGACTTCAGCGGTACGCGGGGACCGGCTCGGGCTCGGTCATGTGCGTGCGCTGCGCGAGGTAGACCGGGATCCCGATGAGGAAGGCGACGCCGGCGATAGATGAACGGCAGTACTCGTCCCAGATTTCCGCCGGTGATCCGCGAGTACCAGATGAACAGGACGAGAAGACCAGGGCGACCACGGCGACGACCATGTCGCGCAGGAACCGCGGCGTGTGGACGGCCGGTGGTCGACGAAACGCCACTTGATCTGGGCCATCGCCGAGAACGCGTAGGGGATCGCGGCGGTGATGCCGGTCATGTAGACCAGGGTGTTGAAGACGTCGTAGCCGGTCGGCCCGCGTAGGCGAAGCCAGCGCGACGCGAGGCGAGGACGGTCGAGGCGATGATCCCGAAGGCGGGGACGCCGCGCTGGACAGCTTGGCGAACGCCTGGGGGAACAGCCCGTCGTTGGCCGCGGCCAGCGGCATCTCGGCGCAGATCATCGTCCAGCCGTTGAGCGCCCCGAAGCCCGGAGATGACGACGAAGCCGGCCACGAGGTAGCCGGCCCAGGTGCCACCGCCGAACATGTCGTCGACCGCGGTGGAGTACGGCGCGCCGACTCGCCCCAGCGCGGCGGTGGGTACCGACGCCGAACACCGCGATGAGCGACAGCAGGTAGACGACGGCGGTGGCGAGGGTGCCCCAGATCGTGGCCTTCGGGACGTTGCGGTCAGGGTCCCGGACCTTGGCGGCCGCGACCGCCGCGGTCTCGACGCCGAGGTAGGAGAACAGGCACAGGGCCATGGCGCCGCCGATGGCCGGCGAGTTGGTCTCGCCGCTGACGTTCCACGGGCGTGAAGTTCGCGGTGCTGATGCAGAACAGGCCGACCGTCGACATGAACACCAGCGGGACGAACTTGAGGATCGAGGTCCACAGCTGGACCGACCCCATGTTCTTCACGCCGCTGAGGTTGATGAGCGCCGGGATCCACAGGCCGACCACGCCCATCAGGAGCCGACCCACTTGTCGTAGACGCCGTCGGAACCAGGTCGCCAGGACGTACTGCACGTAGAACACCCAGCCGACGACGATGGCGGCGTTGCCGGCCCAGGCGGTGATCCAGTACGACCACGCGTTGGCGAAACCGGTCGGGTTGCCGAACGCCACCCGCGCGTAGGCGTACGGCCCGCCGTCGGCGGGCAGGCGCCGCGACATCGCGGCGAACATGAACGCCAGGGCGAGGGCGCCGACCGTCGTGAGCGCCATCGCGAACAGATGCTGATCGGCCCGTACTGCGCGAGCGACCCGGGCAGGTTGAAGATGCCGACCCCGATGATGCTGCCGACGATGAGCGCGGTGGCCTGGGGAAGCCCCAGCCTCCCGGACTGGGCCGCTACGTCTGAACTGGCCACATCTGACACTTCCGACATTTCAGACACCCCCATTTCACCCCGGTGGGTGGATCGCGGCGTTCGCAAGGTTGCCGCGACGTCACCTCGGCCTCAGGTGTGGATCACCCTCGACCGAAGCGAACCCCACATCCGAACACTCCACAAGAGCGAACTAGAGAGATCTTGGTGAACGGCACGACGCGCCTGTGCGGCCTCGCTTCGCCAGAGTCTCGGTGCGGCGTCAAGGAGCGCGTCTGATATCCCCCTCACACCGTGACGTGGGCCTTCGCGGGATGCGAAGATCCGTTTCGCTGGGTGACAACGACTCGCCGTCATCGAGCGCGGCCTACGAGGGCGCGGTGGATGCAGATGGCCGAACTCAACGGCGACGCTGCGCCAAGCTCTGTGCCGGCGGAGCAGGCCCCGCCGTCGGAGAAACCCGGGCCGGATCGGGCCTGGCACGTGCTGAGCTCGGACGCGGTCCTGGCGAGCGCGACGTGCGGGCCGGTCCCGGGCTGAGCGACGAGGAAGCGACGGCGCCGCGCCGCCCGGTTCGGGCCGAACGCGATGGCGGCCGCAGAGGTGGCACCAAGTGCCGGAGGCGTGCCGTTCCTGCCGCTGCAGACCCTGTGGATCAACTTCACCACCCTGCTGTTCCAGGCCATCGGGCTCGGCTACGGCAAGCCTGCCACCGGGCTGATGGAGCGCAGACCCTGACACCCCGAACAGCCAGCCTGAACGCCTTCACACCGCCACCCACGAGGCCGCATGATCACCCAACCCGACCGTCCGGGAAAGCGCCGGCGGGTCATTGGGTCAGACCGGTGGCGTACGCATCTGCACCACGTGTCGCTTTCCCGCACCAACGAGTGGATCTCCCCCATTCCGGGTGATCCGACAGACCGGCGCCATCCGCTAGCGTCCCGACCGGCCACCACACCACGGGGACGACGCCATGCGACGCTTCGTCGAGCATGCAGTGCGGGTGACCTTGCGACGCCGCGGACTCGTACGACATCTCGTGGGTGCCCACGCCCCAGGGGCCGATCAACGACGACTGGCTGTCGCGTTCGTTTCTTGAAGACGGAGAAGAGGCAAAGCCGATGGCGAAGTCCAGGCATGCACTGACAGCGCTCGCGAGCACCCTGATCGTAGGCCTTGGTGTGGTACCCATCGTGCTGGTGACGGCCACGCCCGCCGCGGCCGCGGACATCACCACGGCCTGCCCGGGAACCACGACTGGGACGATCTTCACTCTCAGCGCCAACTGCGGGCCTGTTACGGCACCCTTGACCGTTCCCAACGGCTTCACGATCGACGGCGCCGGTCACACGGTCAGCGCGAACGACGCGGGCGGGCCACAGTGGGACGGCGGCGGGATCGTCACCAGCGCCGGTGCGACGATGAACATCCGGAACCTCAACATCACTGGCCCAGTGGGCGGGTTCCAGATCTGCCGCAACAGCGGCTTCCTCTTGTACGGGATCTGGTTCAACGACGCCGGCGGCACTGTCGACAACGTCACTGTTGACCACATCTACCAGTTTCAGGACGGCACCTTCGCCTCCTGCCAGACCGGACGAGCCATCCGCGCGGACGGGGCAACCCCTGGGCGCAGGGTCACGATTACGAACACCAAGGTGATGGACTATCAGAAGAGCGGTTTCGAGTCCCGCGGGACGACGATCATGAACATCTCGGGGAGCACGGCGGGGCCGCCGCATCCGCTGGAGGGATTGAACGCCCAGAACGGCGTGTCGTTCGTCGGCGTCACCGCCGGAACGGTGGAGAACAACACGATCCACGGCAGCAGTGACGAAGCCCCGGGGCCACCCGGCTGCGGGAACTGCAACCCCGCCGCCGGCACGGGGATGCTTCTGTCGAACGCCGACAACGTGACGGTGACCGGCAACACCTTCGTCGGTAACGGCACCGACATCGGGGTGGCCGTCTCGGCCGAGAGCACGGGCAACACCATCAGCTTCAACCACGTCACCAGGACCCCCTCCACCAACCCCGCCAACACGGACAGCGAGGGCTTTGGGATCTCCGTCGACTCGGCCGAGGAGCCGCCCAGCTCGGCGGAGCTGATCTGCAACACCTTCAGCGGCTGGAACCAGAACATCGTCGGCGCCATCCAGATCGCGTGCACGCCACTGCCAAACGGCGCAGAGTGCGTGGCTTACTCGGCCCACGCCCCGACCGTCGAAGGCGATGGTAGGCAACCGTTCACGTGGACTGTGCCACCTGGGACCCTGCCACCGGGCTTGACCCTCGCGTCAAATGGCACGATCGGTGGTACTCCTCCTGACACCACCGCGGGCACCTACAAGTTCACTTTGAAGGTGGTCACTGCCAACAACTTCACCGCCACGTCGCATCAGACGATCACGATCGCGCCAGGTTGCGCGACTCCGATACCACCCCCCACGAACACACCCGACGTGCGCACCGTCTCCTCGCACCGTCGCGTGACACCCGGGCAGCCGTTCCACGACCGGATCATCGTCAGGGGGCTGGCTGGCGAGCATGGTGCCACCGCCGTCGCGCGGCTGTACGGGCCGTTCACGTCCCGGGGTGCAGCCACCTGCGATGCGGCATTCCGGGTTCGGGCGCAGGCTCTGCACGTTCAGAACGGCAACCAGCACACCCCCGACGTCCGAATCGCCACGCCCGGCGTCTACACGTGGAGGGTCACCCTTCTCGTCGATGCCGCCAACCGGTCGGTGACCCACCGTTGCGGGCAGGCCGTCGAGACCACCGTGGTAGCAAAGGCGGTTTACGTCGCCCCGATCATCAAGGGTGGATTTTCCGGCACCCTCGAGTCGCCCGGCTTCGCCGCTCGCCCGCCTGCAACCGTCAGCATCCAGATGCCGGCCATCGGCATGGACGCTGTGGTGCGCCCCGAGCGCGTCACCGCTGGACAGATGACGCTGCCCGGCGACGTCGGCGAAGTGGGATGGCTGCGGAAGTCCGCAGGCATCGGCGACAAGATCGGCACCGCCGTCATCGGGGGACATGTCTCGGACCGGCACGACAACCCCGGGGCCCTGTTCCACCTCAGCCGGGCCCACGCCGGCCAGCAGGTCACCGTGATCCAGGCCGGGACGCGGCACCAGTTCATGGTCGTCAGGAAGGCAACCTTCGACCGTCGGGACCAGCTCCCGGACCGCTACTTCGTCACCACCGGGCGGCACCGTCTGGTCCTCATCAGCTGCACTGCGAAGGTCGTCGCTCCCAACGGGCAGTTCCACTACACCCGCTACATCGTGGTCGTTGCCAACCAGGTCCGGCGCCACAGCTGACAACGAGGTCGGTTCGATTCGTGCGGTTGGCGGCTTGACGAACCGGTCTCCCCGCACGCGTCAGCGGCTTTCACGACAACGCCTTCCGCCCGGCCAGCGATGGAGAACTTCCTTCACCATGCACGCTTCTGCGAGGGCGCTCGGGCCCAGGTCCAGCTCTTCGACCGCACCACCGCTCGGTCACACCTCCCCTGCGGCGCATGTGCTGGTGCCCTCGGCGCCGATCGACTTGCAACAGCACCACGCTGCCGGTCGACGAGGTGGAGGAAGTAGGCCGCCGGCGGGTTCGGGGTGCAGAACCTCGGCGACGCCGTCTACCAGGGCAACTGTGCCACCGACTAGCCGGAGAAGTTCCGTGATGCGGCATTCTGCCGGCGAGTTCCCCTACAGAAAGTGCCACGTCCGGGGAGGGCGGTAGCTTCCGGGCCAGGGAAGGGCGCTCAGCTCTATTGAGATCTGATACCGCACCGTTCCGTCCGTCTCCGTCGCTGGGGGCGGCATCACCTGTGAGATCGGACGCCAAACCAGGCCCCGCCACTACTGCTTCCGTTCATCGTCGTGTGTGATTCCGTCCGCGTCGGACATGCCTCGATTCTTCGCGGGGGCCCCGACGTGCGGTTGAGTCCACGGGCGTGGTGTACGACCATCCGACGGCATGCGTGTCGTGAGGACGTAGCTTCGTCCAACCAGCGCTCCCGCCTCCGGGGCATCCGGCGCGGTGCGCGACTCGCAGACGTGACCGCAAGCCGCCGACCATCAAGCGCTCGGACTGCACGACACAACCGACCGCCATCGGGTGGCTCGCCGGCGTGCCTGTGCTCGGGACGGCGGTCGCCGCCCGGGCCGCGGTCGCCCTCACCGAGACAGCCGGCATCCCCGCCATGTCGGTGGCCCGGCTGCTCGCCACCGACCAGCGGGCCCGCCGGGCCGGACTGTCCGGGGTGCTGCCGGCCGGGGCGGTGCTGGTGGTCGATGAGGCCGGCATGCTCGGCACCCGCCAGCTCGCCCGACTCCTCGAGGCCACCGGCCGGGCCGGCGAGAAAGCTGGTGCTCGTCGGGGACCACCGCCAGCTGCCCAAACTGGCAGCTGGCGGCACTTTCCACGCCCTGGCCCGCGACCTGCCTGCCGTCCTGACCGAGAACCGCCGCCAGGTGCACGGGTGGGAGCGGGCCGCGCTGGACCAGCTACGCGGCGGCGACGTCGCCACCGGGCTGGCCGCCTACGCGGACGCCGGCCGGGTCGTCACCCTCGACGGCGCCGACGCCCAACGCGCGGCCATCGTCGCCCGCTGGTGGCACGGCCGCCCAAGCCGGTGACCCGGCCCAGACGGTGATGCTGGCCCACCGCCGCGCCGACGTCGACGACCTCAACCGCCGGGCCCGCGACCACCTGCTCGCCGCCGGCGCACTGGCCGGACCGGCCGTCTACGGGGCCGACTTGCGGGAGAACCCACGCTGCTTCGCGGTCGGCGACCAGGTGATTCGTGCGCCGCAACGACCACCGCCACGGCCTGGTCAACGGTCAACGCGGCGTCGTGACCGCCGTCGACCCGCACACCGGAAGCCTGCGCATCACAGCGGCCGGCCGTGACGTCACCGCCAGCCGGGCGCACCTGATGGCCGGCGCACTCGACCACGGATACGCCCTGACCGTGCACCAGGCCGAAGGACTCACCGTCGACCAGGCCCTGCTGCTCGGATCCTCCGGTCTCTACCGGGAGGCCGGCTACGTCGGACTCAGCCGAGCCAGGGCCGCACCGACCTGATCCTCTGTGAACGCCAGGACGACCTGGCCCACACCGACGACGACATCAACCAGCCACACCCGGCGGCCCCAGCAACCGAGCCAGCCCTGCAGGCCATCACCGCGCGCTCGAGCGGTCCCGCGCCCAGCACACCGCGCACGACATCAGCCGATAGCCCACGGGTATCACCGCCGGGCAGCCTGCCATCACGGTAGCGACACGGCCACTGGTCAAGGCCCGACTGGGCGCGGCGTCGGGGTTGACGTCGAAGACCCGGGCCGCGATCCGGAAGGCCGTCCAAGGTCTCCAGCCGTCGCCGACACCCCTCGCCCAGACGCACCAAGACGCGTCATCCAGCCGATGCCGAAGCCGCTCCCCAGGCAACGCGCGAGAGCAACCGAGCCGCCCCACGCGCCCCGAGTGCCCGCATCCCGCCGAGACGAGAGAGGCGGCACACACTTGCCCTCCGGCAGAGTGCCGCGTACCTCGGCCCGGTTGGGCCGATCCCGTTCGGCTCCTGACCTGCTTTCCCTGGGCCGGCCCACGCATGGACCACCCACTCCGGCCGCACCATCCTGGTCCTCGTTTCGGCTGCTCACGGCGGTCATAGGATCGGACCCGCGCGCGGCGGTACTTGCCCGGCGCGCCCGACTCCCGCCAGACGGCTGAGGAATCGGGACGTTGGCCCCTACGTGGCCCCGCGCACCGGCGGCAGCCTGTTGGCATCGTCTGGTCGGTGATGGGGCTGCAACGAGCCATACCTGACCGGAACCGCGATCAACCGGAAAACGCCGAGCTGACAGGAACAGCAATGGACGTGCAGCGGATGTACCGGGAGCGGCGCAGGGATCCGGCGGACGCGGTCCGGTTGGTGCACGACGGCGAGACGATCGTGGTGCCCATCGGCGTCGGGGAGCCGCCCGGGCTGTTGAGGGCCCTGTCGGAGCGACGACGGGAGTTCCGCGACGTGACCGTGTTCCAGCTCCTGCCGTTACGGAAAGCCGAGTACTTCGACCCGGACACGACCAAACACGTGCGCCACAGCTCGGCGTTCCTCGGCGGTCCGAGCCGCCCTGCGGTTCACGACGGCTGGGCCGACTACTGCCCGGCGCACTTCTCGGAGATCCCCGAGCTGATCCGCCGCGGACTGCTGCCCTCGGACGTGGTGTTCGCGCAAGCCTCCGCCATGGACGCGCACGGCTACTTCGCTCTCGGGCTGTCCGCCGACTACACGATGGCGGCGATCTCGCGGGCACGGGCCGTGGTGCTCGAGGTCAACGAGCGGGTGCCGTTCTGTTTCGGTGACTGCCACGTCCACATCTCGCAGGTCGCGGCCGTTGTGGAGGGCTGCGACCCCCTGGCGGAGCTGCCCCCGCCGACGATCGGACCGGTGGAGCGGGCCATCGGGGGGTGCGTCGCCAGCTTGATCCCCGACGGCGCGACCCTGCAGATCGGCATCGGTGCCATTCCGGACGCAGTCGTCCAACAGCTTGCGGACAAGAACGATCTCGGTGTCCACACCGAGATGTTCGGAGAGGGGATCCTCGCTCTCCTCGAGGCAGGCGTCATCACCAACAAGCGCAAGAACCTGCATCGGGGCAAGATGCTCGCCACGTTCGCTCTCGGCTCTCACCGGTTGTACGACTACATGGACCGCAACCCGGCGTTGGAGATGCATCCCGTCGACGTGACCAACGATCCGCTCCTGGCCGGCCAGAACGACAACCTGCACTCGATCAACGGCACGCTTCAGGTGGACCTGATCGGTCAGTGCGGGTCCGAGAGCCTCGGTTACCGGCCGTACTCCGGGACGGGTGGGCAGGTCGACTTCGTTCGAGCCGCGAACCGATCCAAGGGCGGCAAGGCCATCATCGTCGTCCCGTCCACCGCCAAGGGCGGCACCATCTCGTGCATCGCCCCGGTACTGAGCGCGGGCACGCACGTGACCACGGGGAAGAACGACGTCAACTACATCGTCACCGAGTACGGGGTCGCCCAGCTGCGTGGCCGGACAGCCCGGGAGCGGGCCCGGGCCTTGATCGGGATCGCCCATCCCGACTTCCGCGCCGAGCTGTCGGAGGCTGCCGCCCGGATGCACCTCGCCTGAGCCGGCGAAGCCGACAACGATCGGCGGGACCGTCCAGCAACCGCGCTTCGTGGTCACAATGCGTTTGGTCGCTTGACCGCGCCCTGAGCCGCCTGGGTCGAGCCTGCTCACGGTGTTGTCCAACTCCGGCGGCGCCGGATAACGCCCCCCGGCGACCGTTGCCCTCGTCGAACGACCGTCTGGACAACCTTCTGGACAACCTCGCCGACCAATCTTGAGCAGCGCCCTCAGACACTGTCCCAGGAGGTTGATCATGCTCAGTCACGACCCAGCGCCGACGCAGCGGGCTGCCCGGCGCTATGCGGCCCGGTCGGCGAGATCCACAGGCACCCCTCGTCCACAACCGCCCGGCCCCGACTTGGCTGCCGGACGCCGCCGCGAGTTCTGTTGCGTTCGCGCATGTCGAGTGTCGAACCCGCGCGTCGGGCCGACATGCTCCCGCGCGCTGAAGAGTGGTCGCCCACCCGCTTCAGTCCCATGACCGGCCTCGGGAGCATTCATGATCACCAAGAAATGGCACACGGTCGCTGAGGTCGCAGACATGCTCGGCTACGGGATGACCAAGACCAAGATGCTCATCATCACCGGCGAGCTGCGTTCCCTGAAGGACGGCCGCTCCCGCCGCGTCCTGCCGGAGTGGGTCGACGACTACGTCGCGCGCAAGGCCGCCGACTCCGAGGCCTAGCCGGTGGCTGCCAAGCGGGCACGGGCCAACGGCGAAGGGTCCATCTTCGCGTACCGCAACGGGTACGCCGCCTATGCCTGGGTCACCACCCCGACAGGCCGCCGGCAGCGCAAGTACGTCTACGGCAAGACCCGGGCGGTGGTCCACGCCAAGTGGCTCGAGCTCCAGCGCCTCGCCGGTCAGGGGCCGGTCGCCACCCGGCTTCCGACCCTCGACCAGTACCTCAACTACTGGCGGGGCGAGGTCGTGCGGCCGAACCTCGCGCCGGCGACGGCCACCAGCTACGACATGTTCGTCCGCCACTACATCAAGCCCGACCTCGGCGCCGACGGCTCGACAAGCTCACGGTCCGCGACGTGCAGTCCTGGCTCGGCCAGCTCCGCACCCGATGCATGCGCTCAGCAACGCCGGGGCGAGGAGCCTGACCCGCGATCAGCCGCGCTGCTGCGCCCCCGGCAGCCGCTGCCGACAGGTCGCGTCCGCTCGACGGTGCGCGACGCCTGGATGACGCTGGGCATCGCGCTGAGCAACCCTCGGCCTGGGCTGGGCCGAGGTCGACCTCGACGCCCGTGAGCTCAGAGTCGTCTGGCAGCTCCAGCGCGTCGGCGGCCAACTGCTGCGCCGGCAGACCAAGACCGAGGCCTCCGAGGCGCCGCTTCCACTCCCGGAGATCTGCACCGCGGCACTCACGGCGCGAGTGGCCATGCAGGTCCTGCGGCACAGCCAGATCTCCCTCACGATGAACGTCTACAGCGAGGTCAGCTCGCAGGAGACCAGGGAGGCGCTCAAGCGGCTCGGCAGCGAGCTGCAGGGAACCTAGCTGCTGTACTTTGCTGCTGTACTTCGGCAAATCGAAGATCGTTTCCCACCCGAATGTGCCTCTGACCTGGGTGGAGCTGAGGGGACTCGAACCCCTGACCCCCTCGTTGCGAACTGGGATTTCCGGTGATCCATCTGTCCTGGAACGGCGTTGTCACGGTGCTAAACTGCAGGTCAGAGCACTATTTGGTTCCGGCTGTGTTCATTCTTTTCCGGGACCGTCCGGCAAGGGTTTGCCGACAATCTGCCGACAAGTGATCTTCGGGGGAGTCGATGGGGTGGGTCATAGAACGACCCGGCCAGAACGGCCGACTGCAGTTCCTTGCCGCCTACCGAGATCTCAAGGGCCGTCAGCGATCGGCTGGAAGCTTCACTAGCCGACGCGCGGCCAACCGGGCGTGGCAGAAGGCTGAGACAGCCCAGCTGGCGGGTCGCATCGGAGACCCGAAACGGGGCAGGCAGACGCTACGGCACTACGTCGAGTCCGAATGGTTTCCGAACCACGTCATCGAGGCCAAGACCCGCGAGAACTACACCTACCTGCTCAAGCGGTACATTCTTCCTGAGCTCGGTTCCATGCGGATGGTCGACATCCTTCCTGGCCACGTCCGCGAGTGGGTCGGAACTCTCCACGGCGACCGTGGCGCCCGGCCACCCACCATTCGTGAAGCCAAGGTCGTCCTCGACGCGATCTTCACCACCGCGCTGAACGACCAGATCACGTTCCTGCACGCCGGGAAGGGCGTAAAGACCCCACCCGTACCGAAGAAGCCGCGCCGGATCATCACGGTGGAGCAGTACGAACGAATCCACGAAGCACTCGTGGACGACACCATGCGACTGCTCGTCGAGACCGACATCGAATCCGGCTTGCGATGGGGTGAACTCACCGAGCTGCGCGTCAGAGACGTCGAACTTGCCACCGGCATGGTGACCGTGTCGCGGGTCGTGGTCGAACTCATGGCGAAGACGCGGCCCAACGGGCAGCGCTTCATCGTGAAGAACTACCCCAAGGACAAGGAGTGGCGGACGCTGCAGCTGGGACCGCAGGTTGTGGCGAGGCTTCAGCAACACGTCGCCCAGCTCGGGTTGAACGCCGACGATCTGTTGTTCGCGTATCGGCAACCGACTCGTGCGACGCGGCGGACCCTGCCCGAGGTGCTACCCGACCCCGCCACACTCGGGTTCACGGACCCCAACGACAAGGGCCGTCGCTACCAACACGGCACGCCGAACGCCTACGGCGCCGGTCGTTGCCGGTGCCGACACTGCAAGAACGCCGTGGCGGCTTATCGAGCCAGTCGACGCGCTTCAGGAAGAGACGCGCCGCGCACGCCGCGCGCCCTAGACACGGACGGCCACATCAGCGGCGGCTGGTTCCGCAGGAACGTATGGCGCAAGGCAGTGAGCAAAGCCGAACTCGGATTCCACGTCACACCGCACGACCTGCGTCACGCACACGCATCCTGGCTGCTGGCCGGCGGGGCTGACCTGCAAGTCGTCAAGGAGCGCCTGGGCCACGGCAGCATCAGCACGACCGAGAAGTATCTGCATACGCTTCCTGGCGCTGACCAGGCAGCGTTGAAAGCTCTGGCCGTCACCCGGAATGTCGTCACGCCCACGCAGACCAGATTGCCAACCGGCACGGAAGAAGCAGCGAGCCCGGACTTGGCCGAGATGAAGCTCACGATGGCGAAGCTCCAGGAACTCATGGACGCGATGCCACAGTGATCTGGAATCTCGCGAAGCCGCCAACTGCGGCTCCGCGCATTGCCCGGCGACACACACAACAAGTCAGGGCGACATTGACACGGAAGAGGTCACAGGTTCGAGTCCTGTATCGCCCACCCCCAAAGACCCTTACGGCATAATGGTTTCTCGATCCCCTCATAGACCGCGTGCCTCTATCCGTGCCACTACCCGGAGAGATGCCCACCAGAGCGGCCGTACGACGCCCAGGAGCGCCGGGCGTGTCGAGTGGCCCCGATGTGCCACTACGCCGCTGCGGGCAACAGCGGGGCCGTGGCGATCGTGACCCGCGGCTGCTCGACGCCGAGATGAGCCGGCGGGACCTTTGTCATGCGAAACGGATGACAGACCGCGTCCATCGGCGGTGACGACTGTTACCTGCCGCCGCCGGCCGCGCACGGGATCGTGAGTGTCCTAGCCCCCCGGTGGTGTGAAGGCGCGGTACCCGGGCCGATCGCCTTCGACCCCCGAGGCCGCCGGGGGGCTACCCAAAGGTCAGGCGAAAGCCGCCCGACCCACGATCTCTCGTGCACCCGGAGGCGCATTCGGGTGCACGAGGCTGCGACGTCACTGCTCCGGCGGGCTCGGGTCTTCGCCGGCTAGCAGGTCAATGAGGATCACGCCGGAGGCGTAGCGCTCCCTGTAGAGGGCGAACCTAACGGCCGCCTTGGCGTGGCTCGCCGCCCAGTCGAGAAGCTGCCAACCTGGTCCGTGTCGTCGAAGTCAGCTCTCACATACACCCGCTCGACGTGCCACCACGTCGTCGTGCGCTCACCTGGGCACATGACTGACATGAAGTCCGCCCGGTACCGGGACTGAACGGCGGAACCGGGAGGGCTGATCCACTCGACCGGCCGGTGAGACGTACGCATTTCGGCAACCTCGGGCGGGCGGTTAGGCCGGGACCAGCGAGGCCAGGTCGACGTGCCTCGCGACCTCGGCGACGCTCCGGCAGTACGCGACGAGGTACCGCCCGTGCTGCACCCGCAGGTAGGTGCGCGGCGGCCGGGACGGCGAGGCCTGCAGCTGGATCTGCTCGACCCGCATGCCGGCGGCGTTCACCATCACCACGCGCGGATCCTAGAACGACTGTTGCGGCTGCAACAGGGTTCGGACGCCAGCGGCAGCACGGAGGCCCCAGCTCCCCTGTTGCGTTCCTGCCGGGGCCTCCGTGGGATTGGCGGTTCCCCCAGGCTGCGCAGCGAAACGGATAAGGGTGTCCGAAAGGCGTGCGCCGTGGGGACGTAGTCCTCTGTCCCTTACGCAGCGACCCGAGCCACGGTCAAAGCAAAGGCAGGTACCGCTGTCCCGTTAGAGGTAGCACCGGCCGTCCGCCCCAGCTCGGGGTGAGCCGAGGCTGCCGCAATGACGCACACCGTGTGGGGCGTCAGCGGAACAAGAGGAAGGTCATTGGTCCGTCGTCGGCTGTGGCTTCGACCTCGACGAAGCTCGGTTCATCTCCAGCCTCCTCAACGAGCAGGCCGCCCTTCCCCCCGCTCGGGTCCGGCGTGCGGTGCCACCGTTCTGCCCGACGGTGAGCGACCGTCACCGCAGCCGGAACAGTGGTGACCTTCCCGGCGGCCCGAACTTCCTGCAGGTGAGAGAGCGGAACCCGGGCAGACTGCCGGGCCTCGGGGGCGTAAGCCGGGACGTTGGTCCCTGGTCGACGACGAGTCCGCGCGCAGATCATGACTGACATCAGCGCCGTTCCGTCCCCCGAGGGACCGGCGCTGACCTCGTGTAGAGGCGTAGACGCGCCAGGGCGGCGGGAAAAGTGGGCCGAAAAACAGCCGCTTCCGTCCGCGACCCGAGCGCCCCCGACCGGGCGCGAAGCCCAGCAGCGGCCGGAGTATGTCGCACCACGATCTACCGGTTGATGGCCGAGGGACAGCTGGCCTATTTTCCCGTGAACGGCCGGTCGCGCCTCGTGGCGGTCGACGCCCTGCGCGCCGGGGACCTTGTTCCCTTGTCGTCATGGATGCAGGGCGGGCACGCTGGACGGACAGCGCTTCGTGGGGACTGCGCTGATAACGGGGGCCGAAGCCCTCGCCCGGGTCGGTCGGGCGAGGCCTTCGGTTTGTCCGGCGAAACCAGGGCACCTTGGTCCCTGTCGACGACGCGGCGATGCGCGGCACCCTGAGTGACAGCAGCGCCGAACCCCTTCCCCGTGGGGCCTGGCGGTACCTCCTGCGACCGGGACTTTCGGCCCTGTCGCGCGGCACCCGCTGGCGGATGGTGGAAGGTGGCCGGCGTCGCCCTTCCCCCGGGGGCGGCGTCGGTCCCGGTTTGGTTCCATCGCGAACACGGGCCGCTTCGCTTGCCAGCGCGGGCGTCGTCGCTCTTGCCTGCCGCTCACCTTCGGTCAGGCAGTATTCACGGCAGCCCGCGCCGCCTTACCCCCGTGGGGCGGCGCGGGCCTGGCAGCGTTCAAGGGCTGGGCGGCGGATCGTCGGCGGCTCGGCAGGACGCCGCAGGCATCGCCCGGACGTACTGCATCCCGGGCTCGGTGTAGTAGCTCGCCACGAGCCACCAGGCGCAGTCCTTGCGGCGTCGGTACCGGTCCCGCGCGGTGGCCAGGTACCAGCGGCCGTCGTCGTGCTCGGCCAGGACGTAGGTGGTGGTCATCGGGTCGGCCTGTAAGCCGGGAACAGGCGTCTAACCGTGGATCATGCCGCTGACCTGCGGCTATGTCGCCCCGGAGAACCTCTGGGTCGTCTTGGGCCTTCGCAGCCGTGCGCGCCCCCGACGGTCGGCGCAGGCTTTCGGGCGGGCGTTAGCCGCCGCCGACCACCCACCCGAATCGCGCGACGCTTGCAGAGCTCGCCGGCTGATCTAGACGCTGCCGGGGTCCATCCCCGCGAGTCCTGGCCACCAGTGCATACGCCGCCTTGGCAACAGCGCTTCAGCGAGCCTTCACCGTTCTCCTGACCGAACCATGACCCCCGGCCGCGACGGTGGTCGTTGACAGGCTGGCCGAAGTCGGCGAGGCGGGTGAGATGTTCTCCGGGACGTGGTGCCGTGGCATGGGGTCGCCGGATGGATCGTGATGGCCCTGTTCTGGGGTGCCTTCCTCGGCTTGGCCATCTAGGCAGTCCACCCGGCTGTTCGGGCCGGTCCGCGGCCAGGTCAAGGACGACCCGCGTGAGGTGCTCGATCGGCGCCCGGCCGAGGGCGAGCTGGATCCGGACGCCTACCGTCGGATGCGCGACCAGATGGCCAGCTCGTCCTTGCCGGGCGTGATGAGGGGGCAACGATGAACGGCAGCCAGATACAGCACATTCTCATTGGCGGCGGCGCCGTCCTGGCGCTCCTGCTGTTCGTCGGGGTGCCGACGGGTACGGCGCTCACATTCGCGGTGGTCCTCCCGTGCCGCTGATGATGGGCGCGATGATGTTCATGATGCTCCGCCAGCGTGATCGAGCCGCACACGACGTCGCGGGACTCCGAAACCAGGGAGCCCGGTGCCGACGGGTGGGATCGGCTGGGATGATCACTCGGCGTAGCGCGGCGCTAGGTGGGCTGGCTAGATCGCTTCCTCCGCCGCCCTCGTCGGCGTGGTGGCTGGAACCGCTGGTCCTGTGCACTTGCGCACTCGGGTCTCGGCCGACTAGTGACTCGTCGGAATCTCGGGTCCGGCCTCGACGCGCACGTCGCGCGGCTGGTCTAGTCGGGCTGGACACAGGCGCCCGCGACACGCTACGCGCGAGCCGGCCCCGCGTGTCCCGGCTCGGGATCCTCGCGTCTCACCACGCACGGCTCGCTCCCGACGAGCTCCCCTCGACGCTGGTACCCCAGGGGTATACCAATACTGAGTTACCCCGGGGGGTCAGAAGCGGAACTTTCACCATGGCATGACTCCCAGCTCCTCACGGATCGGAGCCCTACGTAACCTAGGACGGTTCAGCCTGCTCCGAGGTTGGGCGGGAATCGATCGCAACGGACTAGCCCGGTTTCCGTGAGGTCGTTCGACTCTGGACCGCGGGCGCGTTGGTGACGAAACTGTTCCCAGCCGCGGTCTGCACGCCGGCACTCGCCGCGGTTAGGCCCGCGCGCTCTTCGCCCCCCGGAGGGCGCGGGCCGCCGGCCGGCGGGGAGTTCACGCACACTCGCCGCGATCACCCCATCGGCGCAGCCGGTGGCACTGTTTGTTCCGTGGGTCTGGCCGCGGCCGGATAGGACCTTCTGGTCCACCAAGATTTCGGTTCTCGTCAGGAGCGGGAAGTCGAACAGTCCGTGGTAGGCGGAGCTGGGCGCGTTGCCGCCTGAGGCCCGGCGGGTAGGTCGAAGAAGTACCGGCGAAATTCACCAAGATCGCCTGTGGGATGACCCGACCGCGTCCGAGGTGTGACGCACCGAAGATGACACCGGACCAGATCGCCACCATGCTCTCCGTCAGGCAAGGGGTACGACGCGAAGCCAGCGTTGGACGGGTCCGTCATCGTGCGGGACCGGATGCCAATAGCGCAGCGCCGCGACGAGTGCGTGGGTGAAGATCAATGCAGCGACCAACGGCATCCGCTTGGCGATGACAGCTTTGGTCGTGATCAAGGAGTTGTCCACGTCCACGATCCGGCCCCGAGCAGACCGACGCCTTGGAGGACCGCCAGGTGGACGATCACGATCACGGTGGATGCCCAGAATTGAGCGCCTTCGCGCCCGGATTCTCAGACGCTTGGGCGTCGTACGATCAAGACGCTAGCAGTCCGCGCGCCTCGCCTCGCTCGCCCCAAGCGCTCGCAGACTCGGTGGTCCTCCTCGTCGCCGGCGACTCGCGTCGCTACATCGATGCTCGCCATCAGTTGCAGGTGCAGACGGGAGTTCGCACATCGACTTGGGACGTCGATGCCAACACCGGGGATGGCGCGGACTCAATCAGAGCCCTGCAGGGTGGCGATCCCGGACCGTGCCACTGAGTCTGTCCCGCCGCCTGTGACGGCCAGGTGAACGAACACGCTGGACTCGTCGGCGCCGTGCCCGTGCAACAATCCCAGCGAGAGATGGACCGAGGCGCTCGACAACGACCGTTGTCGCCGCAGGTGCGAGACGAGTAGGTGCTGTCGAGCATAGTCTCTACGACCCGGCGGAAGAGGCGATCTCACGCGGGTCACAATCGCACCGCAGTACCTACCTGGTTCTTGCCCTCATCGGCCCCGTCAGGTTCGCTCAAGGCGAGGTGCTGCATCGCCGATAATCTCTACGTGTCCTCCTGGGCAAGTCCTGACTTCCGAAGCTTGCGAGCGTGGGTGCAGACGACCTGAGGACCTGGCGGCATGGGGCTCTACTCGCAAGCGAAAGTGCATCGCACGCGGCTGCAGTCTGAACCCGAGCAAGGTCGGGCAAGCGGCTTGGAGCGCAAAGGTCCGTGACGATCAGCAGCCAGGCCCTCATCAGCCATAGTCTGGGCAGGGCTTCGGTTCCGCCGATGATCACGAGGGGTTCACTTTGAAGATCACGGCTGCGGTCGTGACGACCATTGCGGGGGCCGCGCTGCTCGCGGGTGGCGGGACCGCCGACGCGGCCGGTGGCGTCCGATTCTCCAAGGTCTACTTCGACTCTCCCGGTGCGGACGGTGGCTCCAACAGCAGCGTCAGCGCCGAATGGTTCGCCCTGAAGAACTACGGCAGCGGTGCCCGCTCGATGGACGGCTGGACGGTGCGCGACCGTGAGGGGCACGTCTATCGCTTCCCCCGCGGATACAAGCTCCCGGCGGGAAAGACGGTCACGGTCCACACGGGCAAGGGATCCAGCATCAAGCTCAACCGCTACTGGGGACAGAACTACTACGTGTGGAACAACAGCGGCGATAGGGCCATCCTCAAGAACGCCAACGGGAACAAGATCGATGTGTGCAAGTGGACGGCGATTGGCATCGGGGCTTGCACCTCCTCATCCGCACCCGGGCGGGCGTCGACTGCGTTCCAGGGGCCGCTGAAGATCACGTCAGGCGGGACCTACACCGGCAAGTACGAGTCGACCATTACGAGTACGCCGGCAGTCACGATCGCTACATCGGAGCCGGTCGTCTTGTCGCACATGACGATCCGTCACAAGGGCAGCGGTGTTTTCGCCCAGAGCAGCCGCGCCAACCTGACCATCGTCGACTCGTCGTTCAAGGCAACAGACCCTGGCTCAGTCGAGAAGCAGTGGGACGTCTATGCCTACGAACCGACTGCCCTCGTGGTCGAACACAACTCATTCGCCGACGGCCACGGCATCACGATCAACGGGAACAACCTGACGACCTCCCCATTCCGCGTCAACTTCAACGACTTCGTGAACGTGGGTCGGTACGGCGCAATGGAGATGGTCGGCCCGGTCCATACAGACAAGGTCCTCGCGCCCGGGGGGCAGGTGCGATGGAACCGCTCGACAGCCATCTACGGACAGTCAGTGATCGAAGATGCCTTCGGCTTCTACAAGACGAACGGTGGCACCGGGAACCCGTTCGACATCGGGCACAACCTCGTAAACGGGGCCTACCCCCACAGCGGCAACGGCTCGGACTTCACGGGTGGTGCCTTCGATCTCGGTGACGGCGGTGGCTCATGGTTGCTGGGCAACAACAACACGGCGGTCAACTACACGAACAACGGCTTCATGATCCCTTCCGGTCATAACATCACACATCAGAACTCGGTCGCGATCTACGACGGCCGCGCGGGCTTCTCAGACACTGGTCCTGTGGTGTCCTCCACGTTCGGCAACGGTGTGACAACGTGGCACAACCCCGCGTACCCGGCCTCCTCGGCCGTCACAGTCTCCGGGATGAAGGCTGGCCACTCGCGGCTCAATGGATCATGGCAGCGCTCCGACTACAACCTTCCGGTCGGCACGACTGCGTCGAGCACGACCTCACAATCCAACGGCGCGGCTGAGCAGGCGGCAGTCAACGCCTTCGAGGCGTCCGCACAGGCAGCCGGCGTTACGATCGGCGCACCCTGAGTCTGAGCTAGCCCTTCTCTTCCGGATGGATGGGGGGCGGGACAGCGAATAATCTTGATGTGACGAGGATGTCGCAGGCCCAGGCTAGAACTGCATGGAAGGCGGCGTGATCTGGCTCCAGCCGGCGAGGCGGTGGCGCCGACCTTGGCGCAAGCTGAAAGTGCACCAGTCGGGTGGGCTGCCCATAACGGGCCCCGCACTCGACGAGCAGGTCTTGGTTGAACCTTTCGACTTTGCCGTTCTGCCACACGCAGTCACCTAGGCTGCATCAGACCACGCCCGCTCGGGACCATGGAGCGGACCTCCATGACGACGAGGACGGAGAGCGCAGATGCACAGTGGCAAGCGGGTATTGGTCACCGGCGGAGCCGGCTTCATCGGCTCTCACCTCTGTCGCCGGCTGCTCGACGACGGGTACGAAGTGTTGTGCGTGGACAACTTCTACTCCAGCACCCGCGCGAACATCACCGACCTCCTTCCGCACCCGCAATTCGAACTGTTGCGCCACGACGTGACGTTCCCGCTCTTCGTCGAGGTGGACCAGATCTACGCGCTGGCGTGCCCGGCCTCCCCGATCCACTACCAGCGGGATCCGGTACAAACCACCAAGACCTCCGTGATGGGGTCCGTGAACGCCCTTGGACTGGCCAAGCGCACTAAGGCCAAGATCCTCCTGTCCAGCACGAGTGAGGTCTATGGCGACCCCCTTGAGCACCCACAGCGCGAGACCTACTGGGGGCACGTCAACCCCATCGGCACCCGCTCCTGCTACGACGAGGGCAAGCGGTGCGCCGAGACGCTGTTCTTCGACTACTGGCGGCAGCACCGGACGCAGATTAAGGTCGCCCGGATCTTCAACACCTATGGACCTCACATGCATCCGCAGGACGGGCGGGTCGTGTCGAACTTCATCGTGCAGGCACTCACCGGAATGCCCATCACGATCTACGGGGACGGAACCCAGACCCGCTCCTTTTGTTACGTCGACGATCTTGTCGATGCCTTGGTGGCGCTCATGGCAACCGGCGACGCGGTGACTGGCCCGATCAATCTTGGCAATCCCGACGAGTTCACGATCACCGAGCTGGCGGAACACGTCCTGAGGCTCACAGGCTCAACGGCCGGCATCGAGCACCTGCCTCTACCGGCAGACGACCCGGCACGGCGCCGCCCGGACATCTCGGTGGCTAACGCCGTGCTGGACTGGCAACCCAAAGTTCCCCTCGAAGAGGGGCTGAGTCCCGCTGTGGACTACTTCAAGCAGCTGCAGCTGCAGGGCGACGCCCCGTCCCGACGCACCGCCCACGTCAACTCAGCGTGAAGCGGCGGACCCTACAACGCGGTGGCGCCGTTGGACCCGAATCCACAGCCCGCGGATTGAAAGTCGTCGGCGGGCGGTCTGCCTAGGTGCTGGTAGTCCGTCGTCGCAGGCGAGTGCAGCGCCTCGAGCAGCTAGGGGCCGAGCGTCGACATGCCGGGCTCACGCCGAGCACGATGAAAAGAAATCGCAACAGCGGACCGGCGAGAAGCCAGCCAGATCGCCGAAACCCTAGGCGCCCCCGGTCGCCGATGCGGTGCTGGCGCAGGTGCGGCGCCCGCCTCCCCGTTGAGGCGCTGAGCGTCGCAGGGCTCAGTCGCGCACTACGGGTCGCTCAGACTGCGGATGCGCGACTTGCACGATCGAGGGTCAACGCGACCAACAAGGTGACGGTTGTGCCCAGTCCTACACCGGCCACGACATCGGTGAACAGATGGGCCGTCTCAGCCAGGCGAGACCAAATCATGAACAGCAGCAGGCTGCCCCCTGCTAGCGAGAGGCCAAGCCGCCTGGACAGGCGCGACTTGGCCGACCGCCCTATCAAGAAGACGCTGATCACGACGGCCGTGGCGACGGCGACGTGCCCCGACGGGAAGTGGTTCACCGTCGAACCGGGAGCGCGGCGGGCGACGATCGACTTCATCCCCCGCTCGGCCACCACCGTGATCAAGGGCGAGAGCAACGCCAAAGCGGCTGCGTCGACACGTCTGAGGACACAGAACGCGTATGCCACCAACGCCACCCCCGCGGTGATGGCCACGGCCGTCAGCGCGCTTGTCACGTGCTGGGCGACGCGCAGGTCGCGATCTCCTTGAGCGGCCACCCGTCGCAGCATCCAGTTGTCGACTGCGGGGAGAGAATGAGAGTGCCACACCATCACCGTTAGCGCGGCGGTCATCGCCCCGCTGAGCAAAATGGCGACGCGCGACCAGGGCGGAGCGAGTGGCACGGGTCCGCGCCAGACGGAAGCTGCTCGCATCATGTAGCGCGGGAACGTGCCCCGAGGGTTATCGTCTCAAAGGCCAGGCGGACCGGCAGCCACTTCAGAGACACCCCCAGACGCCGTACTTCAGGCAGGTTGAAGAGTCGCAGGACTTGATTTGCCTCACCTCGCTTGCGCATTCGGAGGCTCCGATAGGCGCCGGCCAGGATGAACTGGTTCACGAACGCTGCCTCCCACCGGCGAACGGATCGGTCCGGCACCAGTCGTCGTGCGACCGTCCGGTCGAAGATCTCGTCGACACAGCGGATGGTCTGCGCGTTCCACATGCCTGCGGTGGCTGCGCCGGCGTGGACGGTGTAGGCGCAGGTGGTCTGCGGAATGCACCGCACGCCGAAGCGGGCGAAGAGGCGTACGTACATGTCAGTGTCGCAGGACCCCCCTATGGTCGTGTCGTACATTCCCTCGGCGGCGAACGCCGATCTGTGGATGACGATGGCAGGTTGACGGACGAACGAGGACCTGCCCAACAAGCGATGCAATGCTGCTGGCGGCTCCAGCCGTTCCTCACGGCGGAACGACTGCGTGCGCCGGCGGCCCCCGTGCTCGTCCACGATGTCCACTCCGAACAACAGCACGCGCTCCCGAGGGTCGAGCTGCGCGATCGTTTGCGCGATGACGCGACCGGCCCGGGGCAACAAGAAGTCATCGTCGTGCAACTGCAGGACCCAAGACCCGGTGGTGAGCCCGATCACTCGGTTGATGTTCTCCGGGAGGCTTAGGGGCGGCTCGTTCCTCACATATCGGTAGCCGCCGGGCCAGCGGCCTAGCAGCCGCGAGACGACATGTGAGGTTTCCTCGGTCGCGGAACCGTCCGAGACGGCGAACTCCACCGCATCTGCCAGTCCTCGGCACGCCACCAGCACGGAGTTGATCGCTCGCTCGAGCAGGGCGGGTCGGTCACGCGTCGGGATGGCCACCGACAGCATCGGCCTCATCACGTCCAGTCCACCCACCGAAGGGGACTCGGCTGAGCCGGCCATCCTGCCCTCCCCTGACGGCACGCCTCGGAGCCCCGGCCCTGAGGACACTGGCACCACTACAGCAACGATTCACTGCGCGGTAAAGGCGCGCCCGGCATCCCGGTATGCCTCTCACTTCCAGTGATCGGCTCGCTGACATTAGGTGATTTTCTTCCCTGGGTCTTGCAAAGGGCAGGTAAAGCGCGCACTTTGCAAGTCAAACGGCACTGTGCAACGGCTCGCTTGAAGCGAGCGTGCAGTGGCTGACCGCAACGGACAGGCGGGGAATCCGGGTGAGGGGTATCGCCGTGGAGGCGACCCAGGAAGTTGGGCATGCCGCGCGGCGCGTCGAGCGACCGCTGGTCGTGCGGAACTCGCGACGAGCGTGGGAGCGCGGCTACGTGGTGGCTGTCGTGGCCTTGGACGCGTCTGCGGCTCTGGGCGCGGTGATCACGGCCAACACGCGGTACACGGGGCATCCGCTGGCGAGTCAGCCCGATTGGCAGCAGGCCGCGTTCACCGCCACCTTGGTGCTGCTTTGGCTGACGGCCATGGCGGCCTCGCGCAGTTACGAACCGCGCTTCCTCGGGCTGGGTTCCGAGGAGTACCGCAGGATCCTCGTCGCGGCCGTCGCAGTGATGGCCGCCGTTGCCACCGCGTCGTGGGCCACGAATGCCACCGTCGCGCGTAGTTACGTGATCATGGCCCTCCCCCTTGCCTCGGTCTTTACTCTCGTAGGCCGTTACAGCGCGCGAAAGTTCGTTCACCGTCGGCGCCGCATCGGTTCCTTCATGAGCAACGTCGTCCTTGTCGGCCATGGGCACCCCGCCGCCGAACTCGTCCAACAGATGAGAAGGGACGCGCATCACGGCATGCGGGTTGTGGGTGCATGTGTCCCAGACGGTCGCCAGTCGACCGAGCTGACCGACGTCGGGGTGCCGGTATGGGGCAGTTTCGACAATATCGACATCGTCGTCGCCGATACCGCCGCCGATGCAGTGGCAGTCCTGAGTTGCCCCGAGATGGACGGCGCCGCCCTGCGGTGCCTGTCGTGGAGCCTCGCGCAGTCAGGCATCGACCTCCTCGTGGCCCCCGCCCTCATGGACGTCGCCGGTCCCCGGATCGCGATCAGGCCGGTGTGTGGCTTGCCCCTTCTCCATGTGGACGAACCGGAGCTGTCCGGAGGTCGCCGGGTCGCCAAGATGTGTGTGGACCGCACGGCCGCGGTGCTCAGCCTCGTGCTCCTGATGCCGATGCTCGTGTCCATCGGCATTGCTGTGCGCCTGTCCAGCCGCGGGCCCGCCATCTTCCGACAGGGGCGGCTGGGACTGCGCGGCCGCGAGTTCACGATGCTGAAGTTCCGCACGATGGCGCAGGATGCGGAGCTGCGTCGAGCCGAGATGGCAGGCAGCAACGCTCACTCCAGCCGTCACATCTTCAAGGTGAAGAACGATCCGAGGGTCACGCCGTTGGGCCGCTGGCTGCGACGGACGTCGCTCGACGAGTTGCCGCAGCTGGTCAACATCGCTCTCGGCCACATGTCACTCGTCGGCCCACGGCCCTTGCCTTCGACGGATCTGCGCTACGACGGGGACGCGCGGCGCCGACTGTTCGTGAAGCCCGGACTGACCGGCCTCTGGCAGATCAGCGGACGCTCCGACCTGGACTGGGACGAGTCGGTCCGGCTCGATCTCCGCTACGTAGAGAACTGGTCGCTCGCACTCGATGCCTTGATCGTCTGGAAGACGCTCTTCGCCGTCCTAAGACGCAAGGGCGCGTACTGAGCCACTCTCGACCACCGTAGGAGGCGCTATGAAGATCCTTGGTCACCGGCGACCGCGGTTACATCGGCGCGGTCCTCGTGCCCGTTCCTGCGCGCTGCTGGCCACGAGGTCGACGGGTTGGACTCCGGCCTGTACGAGGGCTGCGACCTTCGGCGGTGGGCCCGGTGCGGTAGACGAGCGGCCGAGGGACATCCGCGCCGTTCACCCGCGCGAGCTCGAGGGTTACGACGCCGTCGTCTGCCTGGCGGCGCTGTCCAACGACCCGCTGGGCCAGCTCAACCCTGCCTCGACGTTCTCGATCAACCTCCACGGCACGCTTCACCTCGCGCGCGCCGCCAAGGCCGCCGGCGTGCCGCGGTTCGTCTTCGCCTCGTCCTGCAGCCTCTACGGCGCGGCCGGCTCGACCGCGGTGGCGGAGGACGCTCCTATGCGGCCCGTCACGCCATACGGCGAGACGAAGGCCCTGGCCGAGGAGGACACCTGTCGTCGCTGGCCGACGACGAGTTCAGTCCGACGTACCTCCGCAATGCGACGGCGTACGGCGCGTCGCCGCGGCTGCGCCTCGACATCGTCGCTGAACAACCTCACCGGCGACAGCGGTGACCACCGGCAGGGTGAAGCTGGAGAGCGACGGCACGCCCGTGGCGGCCGCTCGTGCACGTCGAGGACATCAGCCGCACGTGCGCAGCCGTTCTCGAAGCGCCTCGGGAGCTCGTGCACGACGAGGCGTTCAACGTCGGGCGCAGCGAGGACAACGTCCGCATCGCTGACATCGCTGAGCTGGTGGCCGCAGCCGTACCCGGCTCCTCGGTCGAGCTCGCCAAGGACGCAGGCCCAGACCTGCGCAGCTACCAGGTCGACTTCGCCAAGCTGAGCGACACGTTCGCCGACCTACAGCTGACAGTGGACCATCCCGGCAGGGGTCGACGAGCTGGTCGACGCGCTACCAGCGAGCACGGCCTGACGCTCGACGAGTTCGAGTCGTCCCGGTTCACCAGGTTGCGAAGGATCAAGGAGCTGCTGGCAGCCGGCTTCGTCGACGACCTGCTCTACCGGCAGACCGACGACGACTTCGCCACGGTGGCGCGTTCCGGGCGACGGCGGTCCCCGCGTGAGCACCCAGCCGCGCTGCCGGCTGTGCGGCACCGCGCTGACCGCCACCTTCGTCGACCTGGGGATGTCGCCGCCGTGCGAGAGCTACCTTCGCGCGGACCAGCTCGACTCTCCCGAGACGTTCTACCCGCTGAACGTGCGCATCTGCGACGCCTGCCTTCTCGTCCAGCTGCCGGCGTACCTCGCCGCCGGACGACGTCTTCACCGACTACGCGTACTTCTCCTCCTACTCCGACAGTTGGGTCGACCACGCCCGCCGCTTCGTCGACGACATGGCTGCGAGCGCTGCGCCTGGGCCCGGACGAGCCTGGTCGTCGAGGTGGCCAGCAACGACGGCTACCTGCTGCAGCACGCGGTCGCGCGGGGCATTCCGGTGCTCGGGATCGAGCCGGCCGCGAACATCGCCGCAGTTGCCCGCGACCGAGGCATCCGCACCGAGTGCTGTTCCTCGGGGAGGCCACCGGCAAGGACGTCGCCAACCGCTACGGGCAAGGCCGACCTGGTCGTCGGCAACAACGTCTTCGCCCACGTCCCGGACCTGCGTCGACTTCGTTCGCGGGCTCCGCGCGCTGGTCGCCGACGACGGCACGGTGTCGCTGGAGTTCCCGCACCTGCTGCGACTCATCGAGGGGCGACAGTACGACACGATCTACCACGAGCACTACTCGTACTTCACGCTGCGTACGGCGGCGCAAGCCCTGGCCACTGGTGACCTGCGGGTCGTCGACGTGGAGACACTTCCCACGCACGGCGGATCGTTACGGATCCTCGCCAAGCCGTCCGTGTCCGCCGGCGCCCCCGACGCAGCGGGTGGGGAGGTCCTGGCGGCCGAGGACGCGGCTGGGCTGCACACCGTGGAGGGGCACGGCGACTTCTCCCGCGCGGTGCTCGAGGTCAAGACCGACCTGGTGAGCTTCCTGGTCGACGCGGTCCGGCGCGGTCGTACGACCGCCGGCTACGGCGCCCCCGGCAAGGGCAACACGCTGCTGAACCATTGTGGCGTCCG
>CAWBMM010000004.1:0-331751 GCA_963789855.1 uncultured Actinomycetota bacterium | reverse complement strand
TACGTCGACAACCTCAAAGTCATTCTGATCGTCGCGATCATCGCCGGCCACGGCATGGTCGGCTACTCGGAGCTGGAGTTCTGGCCGTACTCGGAGATGAAAGAGGTCGAGCTCGCGTCGGTGACGCAGACCGTCCTGTACCTGGTGGCGGGTCCGTTCTCGCTGCTGCTGATCCCCATGCTGTTCCTGCTGGCCGGGATGCTCACCCCGGCCTCGCTGGAACGCAAGGAACCCGGACGGTACGCCCGGGATCGGCTGGTGCGTCTGGGGGTCCCGTTTGCCTTCTACGTGGTGCTGGTAGCCGCTGTTGATGTACCCGGTGCACCCGCCGGGACAGGTCCCCGAGTCCTACTGGACGGAGTTCCTCAGGGCAAGAAGCATGCCCTCGACACCGGCCCGCTGTGGTTCGTCGGGGTGTTGCTGATCTTCTCCCTCGGCTACGCCGGCTGGATCCGCGCGCGACCGCGTGCTGCCGGACCAGCCCGACCGCGGCACCTTGCCGGACACCACCTGCTGGCGTTGGTCGCCGTGGTGTCGGTCGCGACGTTCCTGATCCGGTTGCAGGTCCCGCTCGGGAAATCCGACCTGCTGCTGTCGCTGAACATGTGGGAGTGGCCGGCGTGCCTGGCGATCTTCGCGCTCGGCATCGGCGGCTTCCGGAGCGGCTGGCTGACGGCAGTGCCAGATCCGCTGCGCCGGCATGCCGCACCGCGACCCTCGTGACCTTCGCGGCGTTCATGGGCTTCGTCGGCGTCGCCGAGGCGCTGGGCGTGACCGACGAGCAGATGTGGGGCGGCTGGCACTGGGCAGCGCCGAGCTGGGCGGTTTTCGAGAGCGCCCTGGCGGTGTTCGGTATTGCGGGACTCTCGGCCCGCCGACCAGGTCCACCGGACATGGCAATCACGCTCCGTGCTGCCAGATTGAAACCATCGAGCCCCGCTCTGGATGCGTTGCCGGCAGAACCGGCAGGGAAACGGCCGGCCCACGAGGCCGAGCGGCTGTCCAGCCTGAGCGACGATGCGCGTTCGATTCGCGCTCGGGGCACGCGACGGACACTGCGGTGCGCCACCGGATCCTCGAGATCACCAACTGGGCGAACGCCTCCTCGGAATCGTCGCATGTCGGCCCGAGCTGGTCTCGGGCGAGACCTCTCGCCGTCTCGAGCCTCATCGGGCGCGTCGCCTTCGGAATCGGTGGATCTCCCGTGTGCGGGCGCCGAGCGCGGTTGACTGGCGACATGGGCGCCGCCTTGGTGGTCGTGGTGGTGATCGCGCTGGGCTTCGACTTCTCCAACGGGTTCGACGACTCCTCGAACGCCATCGCGGCGCCGGTCGCGACAGGGGCCGATGACGCCTGGTCAGGCGGTCACTGTGGCGGGCACCTTCAACCTGCTCGGCCCGATCATCGCCGGGACGGCTGTCGCGGACACCGTCGGTGGGATCGTGACGCTAGGGCCGTCGATGACCCTGACCGTGCTGACCTGTGCGCTGTCTGCGGCGCTGACGTGGAACCTGCTGACCTGGTGGCGTGGGCTGCCGTCTTCCTCCTCCCATGCACTCGTCGGGGGCCTGGTTGGCGCCGGGCTGGCCACCGCCGGCGTCCAGGCGATCAACTGGGGCGGCTTCAACGGCCTGCACCCGGTCGGCGTCGTCGGCATCCTGGTCGTGCTCGCGCTCTCCCCGTTGATCGGCGGCCTCGTCGGATATCTGGGTGAGCTCGCTGTCCGCCGGGGTGTGCGCCGCGCCCGCCGCCGGATCGAGCGGCCGATTCTGCGTGGGGAGTGGGTGACCGCCGCCAGTCTGGCGTTTGCGAACGGCACCAACGACGCGCAGAAGACGATGGGTGTCATCACCACCGCCCTGGTTGCCGCCGGTGCCCTCAGCTCGTTCGCCGTGCCGCTGTGGGTCAAGGTGGCCTGCGCCACGGCGCTGACGGTGGGCTCTGCGCTGGGTGGGTGGCGCATCGTGCGCACCATCGGCCAGCGCATCTTTCGGATCAAGCCGCTGGACGGACTTGTCAGCCAGGGATCCTCAGCAGGGGTGATCGGGGCGGCTGCGTTCCTCGGTGCCCCGGTCAGCACCACCCACGTCGTCGCATCCTCTGTCGTAGGCGTGGGGGCGGCGCGACGCTGGCGACACGTGCGCTGGCCGGTCGTCCGGGAGATCCTGCTCGCCTGGCTGGTCACCATGCCCAGCTGCGCGGGGATGGCTGGACTCATGGCCGGGGCATGGAGGATCACCTCATGACCAGACATTGGTTCCTCCCGGAGACGCCGGACGTGCTGGGCACGCTCGGCCGCCAAGCCGAGATCACGGTCGCCGGACTGTCCGCGTTCGCCGCGTGGGCGCACCGCGACGCGACGGCGGAGCACGCTGTACGCCGCAGTGAGCACGACGCGGACACTGTCCGTCGGGAGCTGGCCCGGCAGCTGCGGTCGGCGTTCAGCACCCCGGTCCCGCAGGAGGACCTGTTCGCCCTGTCCCAGTTGTTGGATGCCGTGTTGAACCGGGCCAAGGACGTCGTGCGCGAAGCGGAGCTGCTCGATCTGCAGCCGGACTCCGCGGTCGGGGCCATGGCCGAGGCTGCGGCCGACGGCGTCCGGCATCTCGCCCGAGGCCTGGGAGCCCTCACCTCGACCGACGACACCGCCACCGCGGCCGCGGACGCGGCGATCGCGGCTGAGCGCCAGATGGAGAAGATCTACCGCGTCGCCATGCGGGATCTGCTGGCCGACCCGGACGCCCTGCGCGTCATGGGTCGCCGCGAGATCTACCGGCGGGTGCTCGAAGTGGGTGAGAGGGTCGAGGACGTCGCCGAACGCATCTGGTACGCGGTCGTCAAGGAGTCCTGAGCTCGTCACGGTCCGGGACGCCCACTTGCGGCGGCCACGTACACGGACGCGGGGCCGGCGCAAGAATGGTCCTGGGGCAGGCGCCGGCGACTACCCGGTCCGGTGGGCGACCTTCGCTGTCGGTCCGGGGACTGCTACGGGCTTGGCCGGGGGGGCGGCAGCGGCGGCCTCGCGGGCGAGGAACGCGCCGAGCTCGTCGATCGTGCTCATCAACGGCGCCGGGAACACGACGGTGGTGTTCTTGTCCACGCCGATCTCGACCAGGCTCTGCAGGTTGCGCAGCTGCAAGGCCAGCGGGTGGGCCATCATGATGTCCGAGGCGTCGCCGAGCGCGGCGGCGGCCAGCGACTCGCCCTCGGCGTTGATGATCTTCGCGCGCTTCTCCCGCTCGGCTTCGGCCTGGCGGGCCATGGCGCGCTTCATGCTGTCGGGCAGCTGGATGTCCTTGAGCTCGACGAGGGTGACCTCGACGCCCCACTCGACGGTGGTGACGTCCAGGATCTCGCGGATGTCGATGTTGATCCGGTCGGTCTCGGACAGCGTCTCGTCCAGGGTGTGCTGGCCGACCACCTTCCGCAGCGTGGTCTGGGCGATCTGGTTGATCGCCGCGTCGGACGTTCTCGATCGCCACGACGGACTTCACCGCGTCCACCACCCGGAAGTAGGCGACCGCGGACACGTCGACGCTGACGTTGTCCCGGGTGATGATGCCCTGGGACTGGATCGGCATCGTGACGATGCGCAGCGACACCCGGTGCAGCACGTCGACGAAGGGACGATCAGTCGCAGGCCGGGCGCTCGGGTGCCGTGCACCCGGCCCAGCCGGAACAGCACCCCCAGCTCGTACTGCTTGACGATCTTCACTGCCATGAACGCGTACAGCACCACCAGCAGCAGGACGACCACCAGGACGACGACGGTGGTGTTCATGACCATGCTCCCTTGCGCACGACGTACCGGCCGTCGGCCGCCTCATCTGCGGAGTGCATGCGCAAGCGAGCCGTTGCCGGCTACGTCTTCGATGATCCAGCGATCCGACGCGTGCTGACAGTGCTGAAGGTCCCCCTGCTGACGGCCGTCAGGTCCTGTTCCCGGACGGCGCGTCAAGGCCTTGCCGGACTCGGTTACTGGAAGGCGGCGTCGATGTCCTGCCTGGTGGCGGCTTCGGAGACGAAGATGAGCTCGTCACCGGGTTCCAGCCGGAACCGGGGGTCAGGAACGGTGGGTTCGCCGTTGCGGATGACGGCCGCGACGACCGTGCCGGCCGGAAGCGGGATGTCGGCGAGTGGGTGACCGAGGGCGCGGGAGTGCGGCGTGATCGCGGTCTCGATGATGTTGACTCCCGCCTTGCTGAGGCGCAGGAGCGCGACGGTGTCAGCCGCTCCGGTGGCTTCTTCGATGAGTGAGATCAGTGGTGTGGCGGCGGGGACGGCGACGTCGACGCCCCAGTGCTCGTCGAACAACCAGGTGTTGTCGGTGTCGTTGACTCGCGCAGCGACCCGCGGCACCGCGAACTGGCGCTTCGCCAGGAGGCTGATGACGAGGTTGTCCTCGTCGCCGTCGGTCGCCGCCACGAGCAGGTCCGTGGTGCGGGCACCGGCGTCCTCCAGCACTGTGGGTTCACAGGCGTCACCGGCGACCAGGCGGGCCGTGACACGACCTCGCAGCTCGGTGAGGCGGTCGTCGTCGAGGTCGATGAGGCTGACGTCGTCGCCTCCGGCGGCGAGGACCTGGGCGATCTGGGTACCGAGCCGTCCGGCGCCGGCGATGAGGACCTTCATGTGCCGAGCTCCTTGTCCAGGAAGCCGCGCAGGCGTCCGAGTGCTCTGGCGGCGACCGCGAAGGTGACGAGGTCGTCGGCTTCGGCAACGGCGCCATGCCCGGGGAGGACCGAGCGGCCGCCGCGGGTGATCTCGACGATCCGGATCTCGCCGTCGACCTCGAGCTCGGAGAGCAGCCGTCCGGTCAGGTACCCCGGCAGCTGGGAGCGGACCAACAGGGTCTCGCCGTTGCCGAACGTCAGGTCGGGGGTGAGGTGGCGGTGCAGCAGCATCTGGTGGATCTGGTGGACGGTCCAGCGCACGCTGGCCACCGTGGGGATGCCGAGCTCGCGGTAGATGTCGGCGCGGCGCGGGTCGTAGATCCGGGCGATGACGATCGGGACCCGGTAGGTCTCCCGGGCGACCCGGGCGGCGACGATGTTGCTGTTGTCACCGGAGGTGACGGCGACGAACGCGTCCGCGTGCTCGATCCCGGCCTCGGTCAGCACGGTGCGGTTGTAGCCGTTCCCGACGTGGAACTGGCCGGTGAAACCCGTCGGCAGCAGCCGGCGAGACTTGGGATCATGGTCCACCACGCGCACGTCGTGGCCCTCGGCGGTCAGCTGAGTGGCCAACGTGGCGCCGACGCGCCCGCACCCCATGACGATGACCCTCATCGGCTCACCTCCACGCCGACAGCCTTCCGGTCACGGCGCCGGCGCCGCCACTTCCGAGTCTCCTCGGCGGCCAGCAACAGAGCGCCGAACGCAACGAGCACCGCCCAGTCGAGCAGGCTCAGGGGCGCGGTGTTGAACACCGCCTGGAGCGGTGGCCAGTAGCTGATCGCGGCCATCATGGCCACGCTGAGACACTCGGCGACCACAAGTCGAGGGTTCGACAGCACCCCCACCCGGAACACGCTCTCCCGATCGGTCCGCACAGCCTGTGAGTTGAAGAACTGACTGACCACGATCCCTGCCTGGGTCATGGTGATCGCCTCCCGGTAGACGGGGTTGTCGGCGGTGAAGTCGGCGAACGGGATGCCTGCGGAGCGGATCTGCCAGAAGAACACCACGCAGACTCCCACGGCCTGGAAGCTGCCGAGGAACAGGAACCGCTGCACCAGCTCGCGTGAGAACAACGGCTCCCGCGGCGACCGAGGTGGCCGCTGCATCACGTCGGGCTCCGGTGGCTCTGCACCGAGCGCCAACGCAGGGAGAACGTCCGAGCCGAGGTCGATGGCCAGGACCTGCACCGCGCTGATCGGGACGAGTGGGAAGCCGACGAACGTTGCAGCCAGGATCGGGGCGAGCTCACCGATGTTGTGGCTGAACAGGTAGATCAAGAACTTCCGGATGTTCTGGTAGACCGAACGTCCGAGCAGGACGGCCGCCGCGATCGAGGCGAACGAGTCGTCCAGCAGGACCATCACCGCGGCCTCACGGGCGACGTCGGTGCCGGTGGCTCCCATCGCGACCCCGATGTCGGCGCGCTTGAGGGCGGGAGCATCGTTCGCGCCGTCGCCGGTGACCGCCACGACCTCGCCCCGCTCCTGGAGCGCAGCCACGGCTCGCATCTTGTGCTCGGGACTGACGCGGCACAGCAAGAGCTCAGTCCGCTGGGCAAGCACGTCGCGCAGCGCCCCGTCGTCCAGAGCATCGAGCTGGGTTCCCGTCACGACGGTCGGGCGGGGCTGTTGGACGATCCCCACCCGGCGGGCGATCGCCTCGGCTGTCAGGGGATGGTCCCCGGTCACCATCACGATCCGGATCCCGGCTTGCCGGCAGGCGCGGACCGCGTCCAGCACGTCCAGCCGCGGCGGATCGAGCATCCCGAGCAGCCCGAGGAAGGTCAGGCCCGACTCCGCCTCGGCCTGCGAGACCTGCGGACCCGGCAGCCTGCGCCAGCCTGCCGCCAGCACCCGGATGCCCTGCGCCGCCATCGCGTCGGCGGCCGTCGTCACCACCGAGCGCAGCTCGTCGGTCAGCGGCTGTTCGCCGTCCCAGTCGAGCTCCGTGCTCCGCAGGAGCAGCTCGGCCGGCGCCCCCTTCACGTAGACGGCGTAGCCGTCGCCCGCGCGGTTGACCGTGCTCATCAGCTTGCGGTCGGACTCGAACGGGAACTCGCCGACCCGCTCCGCTGTGGACTCCTCCCGGGCGACGTCGAGACCGGCCTTGGCCGCGGCCACCAGCAGAGCGCCCTCCGTCGTGTCGCCGAGCACTCGCCAGCCGTCCGGGCCCGACGGCGGAAGCAGCCGGGCGTTGCTGCACAGCGCCGCAGCCCGCAGCGCCGGCCGCGCGGGTCCCGCGTCGGTGACGTCGCCGACCGGCTCGTACCCGACACCGGACACCGGGTGCAGCCGTCCGGCCGCCCACACCTGGGTGACAGTCATCTCCGCCTTGGTGAGGGTCCCTGTCTTGTCCGTGCAGATCACTGTCGTCGACCCGAGCGCTTCGACCGCCAGGAGCTTCTTGACCAGGGCGTGGCGGCGCGCCATCCTCCGCACGCCGATCGCGAGTGACACCGACAGCGTCGCAGGCAGCCCCTCCGGGACCAGCGCGACCATCACGCCCAGCGAGAAAACGAAGGTGTCCACGAAGGGCTGGCCACTCGGAAGTCGCACCGCGAACACGATCGCGCCGATGGTGAACGCAGCCGCCGCCACACGTCGCGCCATCGCCGCGACCTGACGCTGCAGTGGTGTCGACTGCTCGGGAGCTTCGCCGGCAAGTCGGAAGATCCGCCCGAACTCGGTCGCCGCGCCGGTGGCAACGACCACGGCCTTGCCGACCCCCGCGGCGACGACGGTGCCCATGAACGTGCAGTTCCGTGCCTGCAGCAGCGGAGTGTCGACCGGGACGGAATCGGTCGTCCGACTGACGGGCTCGCTCTCTCCCGTCAACGCCGCGTTGTTCACCGCCAGATCGTGCGCCTCGATCACCCGGCAGTCGGCCGGGACGGCGTCGCCGGCCTCGAGCACCACCACATCGCCGGGGACGAGCTCGCGGACCGAAACCTCTGTACGGACACCGTCGCGTAGCACCCGGCAGGTATGCGGAACCATGGCCTGCAGCGACTCCGCGGTGCGTTCGGCTGAGTACTCCTGCGCGAAGCCGATTGCGGCGTTGAGCAAGACCACGCACAGGATCGCCACAGCAAGCTGAAGGTTGCTGACGTCGCGCGGGTCCTGGACGGCGTAGGCGAGGAACGTGATCCCGGACGAGACCAGGAGGACGACTGCGAACAGATCTGTGAACTGGGCAGCGAACTTCCGCCAAATCCGCCGCCGTCGCGGGCGCGGCAGCTCGTTGGCCCCGAAGCGCGCGCGCAGCGCCTCCACGTCGGCGGAGGGCAGCCCCGACGGCGAGGATCCGAACGACGTCAGCGCCTCGGTGGCAGGCAGCGCCTGCACCGGCCGCCCAGTCGCAGCCGGCGCAACGGTGGCACCCTTACTCACCGGCGTTCACCAGCCAGACCGCCCCTCTTCGGCCCATGCGCTGCGCGACCACTACGACGCGCTTGCCGTACTACCGGGCCCCCGATGATCGCCCAAGACGTCCACGCGCCTCCTGCTGGTCACTCGAGGACGTGAATGTCGTGGCGTGCAGAGATCTCCTTCAGTACGTCCGGCCAGACCGACACGCTCACCTCGCCGAGGTGCGCCTTGCGCAGCAGCAGCATCTGGGTACGGGACTGTCCGATGCCGCCGCCGATGGACAGGGGCAAGGTGCCATCGACGATTCCCCGGTGATACGGCAACTGCAGCCAGTCGAGCTGGCCAGTGAGCTCCAGTTGCTGGCGCAGCGTCGAGGCGTCGACGCGAACCCCCATGGAGCTGAGCTCGTGGCGGCGACGCGTCACGGGGTTCCACACGAGGATGTCACCGTTGAGGCCGTGAGCGAGCCGGCCATCGAGAGTCGTCGTGGGCGTGACCCAGTCGTCGTAGTCGGCGGCCCGCATCTCGTGTGGATAGCCGTCGTCGAGGGTCCAGCCGATGCCGACGATGAAGATCGCCTGGATCTCCTGGAGGATCCTGGTCTCGCGCTGCTTGCGCGGGAGATCGGGGTATCGCTCGAGCAGCTCCTCAGCATGGATGAACGTGATCTCCTCGGGCAGGTTCGGGTAGCGGTCATCCCGGAGCTGCGGAAAGAGCCGCTGGACGTATCTCTCCGCGTCGTGCAGCACCGACCAGATCCGGCGCACGACGTCCTTGAGGTAGTCGAGGTTCCGCTGGTCGGCGGTGATCGCCCGCTCCCAGTCCCACTGGTCGACGTACGCGCTGTGGTCATGGTCGAGGAAGTAGTCCTTGCGGACCGCCCGCATGTCCGTGCACAGGCCCTCCCCGGGGCTCATGCCGAACTGCCTGAGCGCCAGCCGCTTCCACTTGGTGGCCGCCTGCACGACCTGTGCGTCGATGGGGTGCACGCCTCTGTCGTTCGCCATGTGAAACTGCACCGGCGTCCGCGAGCCGTCCCTGTCCAGCATGTCGTTGACGCCCGACGCCGCCCCCACGATGAGAGGCACCTGGACCATCTGCAGGTTGAGCTCTCGACAAAGGCCGTCCTCGATGTACCGCTTGACGGCGAAGATCGCCTCCTGCGTCTCCCGTCGCGACAGCAGAGAGTGGTAGTCGCTCGGCAGCTCCCGGTCCAGCTCGACGTAGCTGCCGATCCCCGGCCCCGCGAGGTCGGCGCGCTTGGCGTCACCGTCCGACATGGCCCTCTCCCTCCGGTCGCACTAGCTCGGAGCGGCACGCCCGAGCATCATGCAATCCTTCGCCGCCCGCCTCCAGCTGTGTAGAGGCAAATGGCACTGATCTGGCCGCTGCGACAGCCACATCAAAGGTCACGCCGCGGACAGGAGGGTCCCGCCGGCGGTACGCCGCCTCGGCGCCCAAGAGGCGGAGCGCGCGGCCAGCCCATCGCAGCGCTCGTCGGCCCATAGACGGGAAGACCAGGCCTCTCGTCATGGTGAGCGACCGTCGAACGCCTTAGGCCGCGCGGGCGAACCGACGCTGGCGCCATTCCCGCCCCGACCTGCTCGCGGATCTTCACCGACCATCATTTACGTCGCACCAGGACGCCCACATGCGTCCGCTGACGTCATTGGGGCCCGTCGGATCGTCCGCATCCACCAGAGGGCTGGTTGCCCGCTTGGTATCGGCACGTACCGTGCGGTCGCCGAGGTGCCGTGTTCGTGCCGACTCGCTGGGGGTCTCCTCGAAGTTCTGGGGTGGTCGCGTCCCGGCTCAGAACCCCCATGCGACCAGGTGCCAGACCGCGAGCTGGGCCGCGAGTGCGGTCAGGGCGACGGCGAGGGCCGCGTCGCGGGGCCGGAGCCGCGGGGTCCACCAGTGCCGGGAGGCGCCGGTCACCAGCAGCGCGGCGAGGCCCGCGGCCAGGAGCGCGACCGCCAGCGGCAGGTGAAAGGCGAGGCGCACTGGCAGCGGGGTCGCCATTGCCCCGAGGAACCCGACGTCCGCGAGCCCGGGCAGGGCCGCGACCGCTGCCACGGTGACCAGCGCGGCGAGCGCCCCGGCGGCTGCGACTGCGGTGGTGAGAGGGCGCCCGGTGCGCCCGTCCCGCGGCACATATTCCGTCGAGGACCGTCCCGCTCGACGGCGGCGGCGTAGCGACGCGCCGAGTCCGGCCACGAACCAGCCGGCCGCCACGACCACCACGAGCGTCAGAAGCGCCCACTGCCAGGCGAGCGGTCCGTTGGTGACCGGGTTGAGGGCCACACCGCGCCAGCGCATCGGCGAACCGCGCAGGTCGAGGGTTTCTCCGTTTCCGGCGAGGAACAGGCCGGGCTGGACCTCGGTCAACCGATACCGCACCAGTGTTCCCTCCTCGACGGCGTCGAAGTACGGCAGGCCGGACTCGACGTAGAACCGCGACGGCGGGTCCTCGGGGCTCATCGCGCCCATCTGCCCGAGGCGGTACCACTGGTGGTATCCGGCCCAGCGGGCCGGCTGCTCGCTGGAGGCCGGCATCGCGACGGCCGCGATCCGGGCGGCCAGGTCCGGCGGGGGGACGTAGTGGCTGTCGGGGTCCACGACATCGAGCTGGATGGGCAAGCCGAGCATCCGGTCGTGGAACCGGCTGCCCGGCTCGGCGACGAGCTCCCCCAGGATCCCCAGGCCCAGTGCTCCCTGAAGGTCGTGGGTGTCGGAGTTGGTGAGCACCGCGATGCCCAGCTGCAGCTGCGGGAGCCACCAGATCTCGGACAGGAAGCCGTCCCCACCGCCGTTGTGGTTGAACAGGTCCGGGTGCTGGCCGGCAGCCGGAAGGCGGGTCCGGACGACGCCGAGCGCGTAACCGGCCGGCGCGCCCGCGTGCGGTGCCGGGACCGTGCGCATCTCCTGCATCAGCGACGCATCGAGCACGGTGCGACCGTCAACGGTGCCGCCGCCCAGCTGGAACTCCAGGAACCGGGCCAGGTCTGCGGCGCTTGCCCACAGCCCGCCGGCAGCCATCATCGGGCAGTCCACCCGCGGCGGCACCAGGTCGCCGGTATGACCCATCGCCCGGTCCGCGGTGGCATGCACCCGAGCCCGGTCGAAGGTGCTGTGGTCCATGCCCAGCGGCGCGAGCAGCAGGTCGCGCATGACCTCCGGGAACGGCTTGTCCGAGACCTGCTCGAGGATGTAGCCGGCCAGGTCGATCCCCAGGTTCGAGTAGGCGTAGCCGGTGCCGACCGGGAACCGCAGCCAAGTCTCGGAGATGGTCCGCACGTGCGCGTCGAACTCGCCGGGCCCCGGCTCGAAGGTGTTGCCCAGCGGCGCGTCGTGGGTGAAGCCCGCGGTGTGACTGAGCAGCATCCGCAGCGTGATCCGCCGCTCCGGGTGCGCCTCGAACGCGCTGTGCACCGTGAAGTCCGGGAGGTAGGTCGTGATCGGCACGTCGAGGTCGAGGAGCCCCGCCTGCACGGCCTGCATCACCGCCGCCGCCGTGAACAGCTTCGACATCGACTGCACGCTGAACATCGTGTCGACCGTGACCGGTCTGCTGCTGCCGTCGTCGGTGTGGCCGAAGCCCTGCTGCCACAGGACATCGTTTCCGTCCACCACGACGAGGGACAGGCCCGGGATGTGCTCCGACTTCATCAGCTCGGGGATCCGGGCCTGGTAGTACGCGATGACCGCTGCGGAACCGTCGCGCTGAGCGGCCGGCGCCGCGACCGCGGCCGCACCGCCCGATGCCAGCGTGAGGAGCCCTGCGAGTGCGACGGCAACCGCGGCACGGGCCGATCTCCGCGTGGCCATGGGCCACCTCCGGACCAGCCGGCGTCGCCCGCGGGGACGACATCCCGCACCAAGGCCGCCCGCTGACCACCACCACGCTCGCACCGCGGACCGGTGCGCCGCCAGAGCCGTTAGGCCCTTGCCGAATGCGAACGCCCAGCCGGAACTGCCGCAACGTCGCAGGCAACGAGCACGCGCTACAAAGGCTGGCCACGGGGACAGCCGATGTTCAGGTGCTGTCCGAGTGCGTCCCAGACCCTGGTAACGCCGGTCCTTGCACATCCGGTGGCACGGCGAAACTCCACCCGTCGACGTCCGCGAGCCGGGCCGGGTAGTCGCTACACGTCATGGCGCCGAGCTCCCCGGCGCGGCGAGCGGCTTCCCGCGGGCGGCGGCCCCAGACGCTGGCTTTATCGAGCGCCCGCTGCTAACTCCCTGAATCACGCCGTAGCCCAGTTGAGGTTGTTCGCCTCTTCGTGGTGGCACCACTTGGCGGGCGACGGGGTCGGGTTGCCGACCGGGCGGCTCTGCTCGTAGGGCGGCGGTCGTCATTGCCCCACCACGTCCGTCAGCTCGAGGTAGATCTCCTCGAGGCTCGGCCGGCTCACCTCGAGGTCGAGACGATCGACGCCGCGGTCTTCTGCCCACACGGTCAGCACGCGCAGTGTCCGTACCGCGTGTCCGTCGTGAGTCTGCCGCTGGACAAGCCGGTCGCGACCAACGTGGGCGCCGCGCACGACTTGGCCGACGCTTTGAAGCCATTGGGGTGGCGCCGGTCAACCAAGTCACTGACCGGTTCGTTGCCCTCTCCCGGGCGTGGTTCGCCCAGGTCCGACAGGCCGACGGCTTGGGCGGCTGGGGCGCGGTGGTTCAGCGCACCGCAGGAGCCGGCCAACCCCCTCGGCTCACCGTGGCGCCACGAACGCGGCGCTCTGTGGTGGGACATCGAGCCGCACGCGTTGTGCACGTTGAGCACCGCGCTCGACCCGACGGCGCAGCGGTGTTGTCGACTGTCGAAAGATCTGACCCGACGGCTCATCCGTCCCGGCCTACGACGGCTGGCGTCATCGCCATCGACGGTGGCTCAGTCCGGCAGCATCCGCGGGCGAGGCCTGTGGCCGGCGGGCAGGTAGCGGCGGAGATGCTGCATGGCGGCCGTGAAGGAGTCAGCTGGCCCGCCGGCGGTGCTGATCCGCTGAGCGCTCGGCCAGGGCTCTGCCCGGCTGGCGATGCTGCGGACGACTTCGGCGTCGGCCTCTGAGGCGTCCGCCCCGGCCGCGCGTCGGTGCTGGGCGCGGGTGGCTGCCACCTCGACAGGGACGACGCACTCCAGTTCCACCAGGTCGCTCGCGGTCTCCAGGGCCACCGTCTGAGCCGCCGCGCGCAGAGCAGCGTCGGACCACGTGGCGTCCAGCACGACCGACATCCCCATCGACAGTGCGGCGCGGGCCCGGCACAGCAGCTCGTCGTAGGTCGCCCGGGTGGTCTGCGCGGCGTAGCGGTCGACCGGGTCGGCCGCCAGCTCCCGGCGTACCTCGTCGGACCGCAGCAGCAGCCAGCCCAGCCGGTCGGCGATGCCGGTGGCCAGGGTGGTCTTGCCGGCGCCGGGTATCCCACCGACCACCACTACGGCGACCGCGCCCTGTCGCAGGTGAGACCGCGCGAGGTCGGTGATCCGCCGCGCGCGGGGACGGCGGCGGTCACGCCCTGGTCGGCCTGCAGGCAGGCCACCTTCGCCCGGACGAACGCCCGGTAGGCCGTGTAGTGGTGCTCCAGGCTCACCACCCGCGGTCTCCCGGCGAACTCGGCGTACCAGTACTGGAAGTGCTCGGCTGCCTCCGGCGCGGCCAACCGTTCGAGATCCATCGCCAGGAAGGCCACGTCGTCGAGGACGTCGACGTAGCGCAGCCGGTCGTCGAACTCCAGACAGTCGAGGACCCGGGGTCCGTCCGGCAGGCAGAAGATGTCGTCGGCCACCAGGTCCCCGTGGCCGTCACGGACCAGGCCCGCAGCCGCTCGGGCGGCCAGCAACGGTCCCCGACCGTCCAGATACCTTGTCGCGAGCGACTCCACCTCCGCGTGCGCCGTCTCGTCGACCAGCCGGCCGACGAACCGGTCGGTCTCGCGCAGGTTAGCGATCCACCTCCGCCGCAGGGCCGGCTCTTCGCCCTCCCGGGCGATCTCTGGGTCAGTGGGCGTTCCGGCGTGGAAGTCCGCCAGCAGGCGGGCGACCTGACGCAGCGCGTCGTCGACCGGTTGCCGGGCGCGCAGCAGCGCCGACAGGCGCCGGTCTTCCGGCATCCGGCGCATGACCACCACCGGTTCGCCCGGCCCGTCGCCCGGTCCGGAGAAGTGACCGACGCCGAGGTACACGTCGGGTGCCAGGCGACGGTTCAGCTCCACCTCCCGCCGGCAGGTGCGCTCCCGCTCCGCGACGTCGCGGAAGTCCAGGAAGCCCAGGTCGACCGGCTTCTTCACCTTGTACGCGCGGTCACCGAGCAGCAGGACGACCGCACAATGCGTCTCCCGCACGTCAGACGTCATGACGGGCCCGGCTCGGCGCGCCGTCGCCGTCGAGGTGGTCGACGAACCACACGGCGGCCTGCTCGGCGACGGCCTCGAGGGTTCCCGGCTCCTCGAACAGGTGGGTGGCACCGGGAACCACCACGACCCGGTGCTCGCACCGGAGCATCGCCGCGGCCTGTCGGTTGAGCTCCAGGACCGTTCGGTCGTTGCCGCCCACCAGGAGCAGGGTGGGGGCGTCCACCAGTGCGAGCCGCGGCGCCGCCAGGTCGGGTCTGCCGCCACGCGACACGACCGCACCGATCTGCGAGCCGGGATCGGCTGCCGCCCACAACGCTGCTGCCGCGCCGGTGCTCGCCCCGAAGAGCCCGACCGGGGCGTCACCCAAGCCCTCATCGGTCCTCAGCCACCCCCGCACGGCCAGCAGCCGGCGCGACAAGAGCGCGACGTCGAACACGTTCGCACGGTCGGCGGACTCCTCGGGGGTGAGCAGGTCGATCAGCAGCGTGCCCAGGCCGTCCTGGACGAGCCGGTCGGCCACGTACCGGTTGCGCGGGCTGTGCCGGCTGCTCGAGCTGCCGTGGGCGAACAGGACAGCCGCCCGCGCACCGTCCGGCACCACCAGATGACCTGGCAGCCTCCCGGGTTGTACCGGGACGACGACCTCGCGATCGCGGGCGGGCAGGGCGGGCGGCTGCGACGAGCTCGGACCCGGTCGGCCGCGGCGACCAGCAGCGCTTCCACCTCGCTGTCCGACGTCGGCAGGAAGTCCTCGTAGAACTGCCCGACCGAGAACAAGCTCGCAGGGCGGTGCAGGAGCACCACCTCGTCGGCCGCCGCCGCCAGCTCGGCGACGGTGTCCGCCGGCGCGACCGGGACGGCGAGGACGACCCGAGCCGCACCGAGGGCGCGGGCCACCTGGCAGGCAGCGCGCGCGGTCGCTCCGGTGGCCATCCCGTCGTCGACGATGACGACCTGTCGGCCCCGCAGGTCCGCGACGCCGCGGCTGCGCCGGTACCGCGCCACCCGTCGGGCCAGCTCGCGGCGCTCCTGCACCTCGACGCGCGCGAACTGCCCGGCACCGACCCCCGCCTCGGCGAGCACGTCGTCGTTCACCACGACTGCGCCGCCCTCGCCGACGGCCCCCATCGCGAGCTCGGGGTGGGACGGCACGCCGAGCTTGCGTACCACGATCACGTCGAGCGGTGCCCCAAGAGTTTCGGCGACCACCGCGGCGACGGGGACACCCCCGCGGGGCAAGCCCAGGACCACCGGGTCCCGACCGCGAAGGTGCTCGAGGGCGGCCGCGAGACGCCGACCCGCGTCGCAACGATCAACGAACTGCATCACGCACCCCCGTCCGGTTCCGGGTGCCATGCACATCGCACACCCGCAGTCGGCGCCTCGACAGGGCCTTTCGTCATGAAGGGTAGGAGCCCGCCTCCGCGGTCCCGGCCTGCTGCGGGACGACCAGCACCGGCACGTCGGAGAACTCCAGCACGTGCCGCGTCTGGGCGCCGACGTAGTGCGGCCCGGCGCTGCCGCGCTCGGACCGGCCGATCACCACCAGCCCCGCCCCCCACTCCCGGGCGACCGACAGGATGCGCGGGGCGGGATGGCCCTCCAGGCGACGGGTCTCGACGGGCACGCCGGCACGCCCTGCGAGGCCGGCCACGTGCTGCAGCAGCGCCGCGGCGGAGGCCCCGCGGTCCTCGACGACGTGCCCCCGGTCGCGCCGGCCGGCCCGCAGAGCGGCCTCGACGTGGCCGTCGCCGAGCACGTGCACGGCGAGCAGCGACCCACCGAGTGCCGCCGCGAGGTCCACGGCCACGGCAGCCGTCTGCAGACCCGTGACCGAGTCCTCGACCGCGACGAGCACCCGGGCCGTCATGCTGCGCCGTCCCGCAGCCGTTGTGCGCGCAGCGCCCATCGCAAGCTCACTCCTTCGGCCCGCTCGGTCTCCTCCAGGCCCAGCGTCACGTCGGCCAGCGCGTCCTCCAGTCGGGGGATCCAACGGTCGGTCACGGCGCGTAGTCGCCTGCGGGTCGCCGACAGCTCGGCCTCGACGGCCCGCAGGGCGCTGAGAGCGACGGCGTGCTGCACGGCGGCGTCCAGCGCGACCCGGTGCGCGGTGACGGCGCGTGCGGTGGCCGGTCCCGACACCCCGGCGCCGATGTCGGCTGCAGGGCTCTCCCACCGCACGTCCGAGGGGTGGGAGACCCCCATCGTCGTCTCCCAGGTGAGCGCCACCAGCGCTTGGTCGTGGTCGGTCGCGGCGCGCAGCGCTGCCTGCCCGCCGATCAAGGCCGCGCGCAGCGACCAGGTCTCGGCGTCGCGACAGGACCGCATCCAGTCGGCCTCGGTGCGCTCGACGAGCAAGCCGAAGCGTTCGGTCTCCTGGCGCAGCACCCGCACCTTCTGATCGAGGAGGTCGGCTGCCCCTGAGGCGACGGACAGCCGCCGCCTCAGCCACATCCGGCCGGCGCGTCCCGGTGGTACGCCGTGCAGCGTGGCCATCGCGGTCACCCACCCTCGGCGAGGTGGCGGTCCAGGAGGTGCGTCGGAATCATGGTCAGCTCCCGGCGCGGCAGGACACACGCGGCCTCCCACGCTCGGTCCAGCGTCTCCTCCAGCGTGCGGTTCTCGTGCGGGCGCTGGTCCAGCAACCGCCGCTCGAAGACCTCCTCGAACCGCAGGTAGGCACGGTCGGTTTCGCTGAGCGCGTCGGCGCCGACGAGCTCGGCGAGCTCGCGGACCTGCCGGGCCCGGGCGAGCGCCGCGAGCACCTGGGCGGCGAGGTCGAGGTGGTCCGCCGCGGGTCCGCCCGGCACCGGCGCCGTGCCGCATCAGCCGCGACAGCGACGACAGCGGGTCGACCGGCGGGTAGATGCCGCGGGCGTGGACCTCGGGCGACAGCACGATCTGGCCCTCGGTGATGTAGCCGGTGAGGTCCGGGCACGGGATGGGTGATGTCGCCGGCCGGCATGGTCAGCACCGGCAGCACCGTCACCGACCCGGGCAGTCCGCGAGATCCGGCCGCACCGCTCGTACAGCGAGGCGAGGTCGCTGTAGAGGTAGCCGGGGTAGGCGCGCCGGGCCGGGATCTCGCCGCGCGCCGCCGACACCTCGCGCAGCGCCTCGGCGTAGCTGGTCATGTCGGCCATCACCACCAGCACGTGCCGGCCGAGAGCGAAGGCCAGGTGCTCGGCGACCGTCAGCGCGATCCGCGGGGTGAGCAGCCGCTCGATCGACGGGGTCGTCGGCGGTGTTGAGCAGCAGCACCGAGCTCGCCGGCGGCGGAGCGCTCCTCGAGCACGTCCCGCACGACGGCGGCGTCGGCGTGGGTCAGGCCCATCGCGGCGAACACCACGCAGAACGGCTCGTCGCCGACGCTGCGCCTGCGCCGCGATCTGGGTGGCCAGCTCGAGGTGCGGCAGCCCGGCGACGGAGAAGATCGGCAGCTTCTGGCCCCGGACCAGGGTGGTGAGGGCGTCGATGACCGAGACGCCGGTGAGCACCGGGTCGGCCGGCGGCTCGCGACGGGTCGGGTTCAGCGGGGAGGCCGGCGACCGGCCCGGCGCTCGGACCCGAGGACCGGCGGCCCGCCGTCGACGGGCTCGCCGCGGCCGTTGCAGACCCGGCCGAGCCAGCCCGTCGCCGACCGGGATCGTGCAGCGGCTCACCGGCGAAGCTGACGGCGGTGCCCGCCAGGTCGCATGCCCGTCGGTGCCCTCGAGCACCTGCGACGACGGCCAGGTCGCGGTCCACCTCGAGCACCAGACCCGTGCCGGATCGTCACCCGACGGCAGCCGGATCCGCGCGAACTCGTCCCAGCCGACGCCCTCGACGCCGCGCGACCACCAGCAGCGGCCCGCGCAGCTCGCGGACGTCGGTGTACTCCGACGACGTCCCAGCCGGTCGTCATGGCCGCAGCTCCTCGAGCCGGGCCAGCACGAGGTCCCGCTGTGCCTCGACGCCGGCGACGTCGTCGGGGCCGATCTCCTCGCGCGCCCGCAGCAGCGGGGCGAAGTCGACCTCCTCGACCGCGGCCGCCGGCACCCCCGCCTCCACCAGCTCGCTGGCACCGGTCCACGACGTCGAGGACGGCGTCGACCAGAGCGCGCCGCCTTGGCGGCGCCGCAGGAGCCGTCGTTGCGCGCTCAAGCGCGCTCTGCTGCAGCACCGCCTCGCGCAGCAGGCGGCCGGCGAGCAGCACCATGCGCTCGTGCCCCGGCAGCGCGCCGACGCCGACCAGCTCGGCGAGCGCCGCCAGCCGGTCCGCCTCGGCCAGCAGCGCGGTCACCCGGCGCGCGCCGCTCGCGCCCAGGCCGGGTCGCCGTTGCCGGCGTGCCACGCAGCGAGCCGGTCGCGTCGCGGGAGAACGAGCCGGCCCAGGACACGGCCGGGTAGTGGCGGGCGTAGGCCAGGTCGCGGTCCAGCGTCCACAGCGCAGCGCACGAACCGCTGGGTGTGCGCGGTGACCGGCTCGGTCATGTCGCCGCCCGGCGGCGACACCGCCCCGATGATGGTGACCGAGCCGATCGTCGCCGCCCAGCGTCGTGACGCGGCCGGCCCGCTCGTAGAACGCGGCCAGCGCCGAGGCCAGGCCGGCCGGGTAGCCCTCCTCGGCCGGCAGCGCGCCGGTGCGGGAGGCGAACTCGCGCAGCGCCTCGGCCCAGCGCGAGGTCGAGTCGGCGATGACGACGGCGTGCGTAGCCCATGTCGCGGAAGTACTCCGCCGACCGTGACGCCGGTGTAGATGCTCGCCTCGCGCGCCATCATCGGCATGTTCGAGGTGTTGGCGATGACCACGGTGCGGTCGGCCAGCCGCCCGCCCGGTGCGCGGGTCCGTCGAGCTCGGCGAGCTCCGCGACGCACGTCGGCCATCTCGTTGCCGCGCTCGCCGCAGCCGACGTAGACGATGACGTCGGCGTCGCACCACTTGGCGATCTGCTGCAGCAGCACGGTCTTGCCGGTGCCGAAGCCGCCGGGCACGGCGGCGCGTGCTGCCCCGGGCGACCGGGAACAGCAGGTCGAGCACCCGCTGGCCGGTGAGCAGCGGCACGGCGGCGTCCAGCCGCTCGCGGCACGGCCGCGGCCGGCGCACCGGCCAGCGCGGTCGCGAGCGGTACCGGCGTGCCGCCGACGACCGTCGCGACGACGTCGCGTCGGCGGCGTACGGCCCGCGGCCGGCGACGTCGCTCGACCGGCCCGCCGGCGCCGGGCGGGACCAGGACGCGGTAGCGGCACGGGCCGCCGTCGTCGACGGTGCCGAGCACGTCGCCCGGCGGCGACGTGTCGCCGACCGCGGCGACAGCGGTCGCGAACGACCACGTCCGCGCGGGTCCGTCGGCGCGGCGGTCGCACCGGGCGTCAGCCAGGTGCCGGCGCGTCGGCCAGCGGGCGCAGCAGCCCGTCGAACACGCCGCCGAGCAGGCCGGGACCGAGCGCGGCCGACAGCGGCTCGCCCGCGGGCCACCGCCGGGTCGCCCGGGCGCCAGGCCGCCGGTGTACTCGTAGGCCTGCACGGTGACGCGGTCGCCGCCGATGGCGACCACCTCGCCGGGCAGCTCGGCGCGGCCCGAGCTCGACGAGCTCGGACATCGCCGCGCCGTCCGAGGCCCTCGACCTCGACCAGGGGCCGTTGACCCGGACCGACCGCGCGCCGGCTCACGGCGCCCACAGCTGCTCGACCTCGGGCGCCCAGTCGCGTCAGGGCACGGTCGGCGAGCCGGCGTCGAGGCGTCAGCGACGGCGCGGCCGTCCGCGCGGCCTCGCGCCACGACCCCGCCGTCGGGGTGCTCGGGACGACCGCGCGCCGGGCCCGAGCAGGTGGCGCGGGCCTGCGTCGACGAGCCGGGCCAGCAGGGCCGGGTAGCCGGGGTCGCGCGCAGGCCGCGGCGGCGTCGTGCGCCTGGCGACGCAGCTCGTCGTACGCCGCCGCTGGGCGCGCGAGCACGACCGCCCGCGCCGCCCGGCCCGGGCGCGGGCCCGCTCCGCGCGCGCGGCCATCGGCGTCGGCGGCTCCGCCGCGGCCGGGCCTCGCGACGGAGCCGGTCGCACTCCGCGGCGCCTCGGCGAGCCGGTCGGTCGACCTCCGCGTCGGCGCCGTGCCAGCGCACGCTCGGCGTCGGCGGCGGCGCGTCGGCCAGCAGCGCGGCCCGCACCGGCGCGAGCGGGTCCGGCCGCTGCGCGCCCAGCGGCCGGTGCGTGCGGCGTCGGGCTGGGCGGTCACGGCGGCATCACCACCGTGAGCGGCGGCCGGACGTCGCGGCACGCGGTCGCCGAGCGCCGCCGCGGCCGCCGGGGTCAGCACGACGACGGCGACGTCCGCGGGCAGGCCGCCCACGCGCGACCGCACCGCCTCGGCGTCGTCGGCGGCCAGCGACCAGCGCGCCGGCGAGCGCGAAGCCCGGCACCCGGCGCCGCTCGCCGATCACGGCGACCCGGCCGGCGGCGGCGCATCTCACGCCTTGCCGATCAGGATGATCGCGACGATCAGGCCGTAGATCGCGATGCCCTCGGCGAGCCCGACGATCACCATGGCCCGGCCGAAGAGCTCCGGCCGCTCGCTCATCGCGGCCAGGGCGGCCGCGCCGGTGTAGGCGACCGCGATGGCCGCGCCGATCGACGAGCCGGCCACCGCGATCGCCGCGCCGAGCAGGGCGGCCCAGGCGCTCGAGCTGCCGCGACGCGCTGGCCGCCGCGGCCACGTGGCGGGCGGTCGCCGCCGCGGCCGGCGTCCGCCGCCGGACCGGCGAGGGCACGCCAGCGCGAGCAGCAGCACCGCGGCTGCCGCGACGCAGCAGCGCCGAGGTCGAGCGCACGAGCACCGGCGTCACCGCGGCGACACGGCGGCGCCGGATCAGCGCGACGACGGCCAGGGCGACGCTGACGACCAGCACGGGGACAGCGGCGAGCCAGACGTTCACGGCGTCGTCCTCGGGAGCTCGTGGCGGGCGCGCGGACGGCGCGTCGGCGTCCAGCGGGGAGCGTGCCAGGGCCGGAACGGCCGGCCCTCGGTCGACGAACACCCGGGAGAACAGCTCGTAGTACTCCAGCCGCAGCGCCTGCACGGCCGCGACCAGCGCCTCCAGCGCGAAGGCCACGCGCGTTGCCGACGACGAAGACGCAGGACCGCGGCGAGCGACGGCGCCGGCCGCCGCGCGCCACAGGGCCGCGGTCGCCGTCCCAGACGACGGCGCCCAGCGCGGCGTGGGTCAGGCCGAACGCCGCGAGCCGGGCGAAGGACACCAGGTTCGGCGCCGAGCCGGACCACCATGTCGACCAGCTCGACCGTCGCCTGCGGCGACGCCGGCCGCCCCGCCCCCGGCGGCGGCGCAGAGGCCGACGAAGGCCAGCGACAGCCCGGCCGGCGCCGACCACGACCCCGAGCGCCGACCAGCCAGTCCGACCCGGCGTAGCACGCCGAGCCGCGACCAGCGCCGAGGCCGAGGAACAGCGCGGCGCCGGCGATGCCGGAGGGCGCGTAGAGGGCGAGCGGCCAGCCGCCCTCGCGCCACCGGTTCACGGTGCCGACGCACGTAGGCGCCGGCGAGCAGCACGGCGCCGACGCCCGACCGCGGCCGCCAGCAGCTGCACCGGCTCCTCCAGCGGGGTCAGCCACAGCACCGGCACGACGCCCGTCGGGCCGAAGAACTCGCCGTACAGCAGCGCCGAACACCATGCGGCGACGCCGCGCGCCGGCCACGAACGGCCACAGCGGTGCGGACAGCCGGGCCGAGGCCGACGCGGCCGGCCGCGGCGCGAGGCAGCAGGGCGGCGCAGCACGAGCAGCGGCGCCGTGGCCGACGTCGCCGAACATCATCCCGAACATCAGCACGTAGGCCAGGCCGGCCAGCAGGCGTCGGGTCGATGTCGGCGTAGGGACCGTGGCGTAGGTCTGCGACCAGCGGCGTGAACGAGCGCGCCGACGCCGCGGCGCGCGCAGCAGCGTCGGCGGGTCGCACCCCGCGGGGCCGCGGCAGCGGCACGACGGCGCCGCCGACCGGCGCCAGCCGCTCGGCGAGCGCGGGCAGAGCTCGCCGACGGCGCCCACCCGGCCGAGCGCGGCCACGCTCGCCGCGGTGCACGCGCCGGCCGAGGTGCTCCTCGAGCTGCGCCTCGCCGGCGAGCAGGTCGGCCCGGCCGCCCCGTTCGAGCGCGGTCCAGGTCGGGCGGCTCGGGCGACAGGCAGCGGGCGCCGCGCGCTGCAGGACCACCGAGCCGCTGCAGGCGCCGGGCCGCCTCCCCCGCCGGCACCGTCCTCGGCACCGCTCACCGGGTCCAGCTCGACGGTCCCGCTCCGGCCACCCGCACCAGCAGCGTCGCGGAGGCTGCGGCGTGGCCGACCAGGGCCACCCGGTCGCATCCGCACCGGCTCGAGCGCCTCACGCCAGGGCATCGAAGACCTCCAGCGGGCTCGCCGCCGCGGACCGCCAGCTCGAGCGCGGCGCGCACCCGCCAGGCGTCGACGGCCAGCACCGCGACCGCCCCGAGCACGGCACCTCGGGTCCGGGTCGCGGACCGGCGCAGCAGCGCCGAAGCCGTCCGCGCTCCACCCGGCGCCACCAGGCTGCCTCCGCCCGCCACAGGTCCTCGCCAGGCCGCGGCGACGTCCTGCCAGCACCCAGCGCAGCGGCCGTGGCAGCGCGGTCGGCGAGCTCGGCGCAGCGTGCGAGCCGCCATCGGCGGCGTCCCCGAGCAGCACGGTCGCGGCGCCGTTCCAGGTCAGGCGGCAGCTGCCGCGGACCGGCGGCCAGCGTCCGCGGCGAGCAGCAGGGCGGCGGCGCCGGCAGCCCAGCGCCGCGGCGGCCGGCACGCCGGCGGCGACCCGGGCGGCCCAGGCCAGCCGCAGCGCCATGCCGGACGGCGTGCTCCGAGGTCGTCGCCGGGGTCGCCCCACGGCGGAGGTGGCTGAGCACCTCGCGCACCCCGGCCAGCGAGGTGGTCGCCGCGAGCCGCGGCCAGGCGGTCGCCAGGCTGCCCAGCCGGTACGGCGGGACCCCGCCGTCGCCGTGCTCTCGCGGCCGGCCAGCCGGCGCAGGTGCTCGTCGATGTTGGCGATCTCGAAGCCGCCGGCCAGCACCCGCAGCGCGCCGGCGCCGTCGCGGCGGCAGCCATCCGGCGAGCACCCGCAGGTGCCACAGCAGGGTGGCACCGACCGCGTGCTCGGCCCGGCCAGCGACTGCCGCGGCGCGCACGTCGTCGCCGTACGGCGTCGAGCGCCAGCCGGGTCAGCGCGTCGTCCAGGGAGGGCTGCGGCGGCCAGCGACCGGCAACCGGCTACACCGAGGCGTCGTCGGGTCAGGGCCCGGGCGCGGACGCTGCCGGCCACCCAGCCGGCGGTCATGGCGAGGCCTGGTCGATCAGCTCGGCCCGGACGGCGGCCCGCAGTTGCTCGACGAGGACGGGCAGCCGCTGCCCCGCCCGGTCGTCGATGGCCGCCGCCTCGGCGCGAGCGACCTCGACCGCCAGGCTCACCGCGGCCTCGGCCTCGGCTCGGGCCGTGGTCAGCGTCACGGTCCGCATCGCCTCGGCCCGTGCGCGGCCGGCGGCGAGCAATGCCTCCGCTCGAGCCTGCCCGTCGTGTCGTCGCCGGCCAGCCTCGGCGTCGCCCTCGGCCCGGATCGCACCAGCCCGCGCCTGGGTGTCGGCGAGGGAGTCCAGCAACGGCTCCAGCTCGGCGGTCAGCTCCCGGACCCGGTCCACCGGGACACCGGCGGTGGCGGCCGCCCCCGGCGTGCCGACCGGCCGGAAGCGCGCCAGGAAGTCACGCGTGCGCACCACGACACACCTCCCGCGGGACTCGACGTGTTCGCCGGGCGGTCGCTGCCCTCATGGTTGAGCCGCCCGGGCGGCCACCGGGAGTGCCGCAGTCCTCCTCCGGGGGCGACCAAGGTCCCTATCCGCTGGCCCGCCGGCGGGTGATCCTGATGATGACGGTGCGGTGTGCTGCGAACCCGGCCGTCCGGAGGTCGTCGTGAGCTGGACACCGATCCACAAGCCACGGGGGCAGGACGCGCGGTTGCGCGACTACGACGAGGAACGTGCCGCCTTCAGCTGGGAAGCGGCCCGCGGCCAGCTCGAGGGCCTGGCGGACGGCGGAGGGGTCAACATCGCACATGAGGCCGTGGACCGGTACGCCCACGGCCCGCACGCCGAGCACGTCGCGCTGCGCTTCGTCGCCGAGTCCGGCGACGTCGAGGACGTCACGTACGGCGAGCTGTGCCGTCGGACGAACCGGTTCGCGAACGTGCTGGCCTCGCTGGATGTCGAGCCGGGCGACCGGGTCTTCACCCTGGCCACCCGCATCCCCGAGCTCTACGTGTCCGTGCTGGGCGCACTCAAGCACCGCGCCGTCGTGGCTCCGCTGTTCGCGGCGTTCGGCCCCGAGCCGATCCGCGAGCGACTGGTCCTCGGGAACGGCCGGGTGCTCGTGACCACGGAGGCCCTCTACCGCCGCCGGGTGCTGAAGATCCGCGACGAGCTGCCCGACCTCGAGCACGTGCTGCTGGTGCGACCGCCCGGACGCGAGCCGGTGCCCGGCACCCAGGACCTGCACGAGCTGATGGCGCAGGCGGACGACAGGTACCGGATCGGTCCGACGGACCCGGAGGACATGGCTCTGCTGCACTTCACGAGCGGCACGACCGGCCGGCCGAAGGGTGCCGTGCACGTGCACGGCGCGGTGCTGGCGCACCACGTGACGGCCGGCTACGCGCTCGACCTCCGCCCGGACGACGTGTTCTGGTGCACGGCCGATCCTGGTTGGGTCACCGGTACGTCGTACGGCGTCATCGCCCCGCTCACCCACGGCGTCACGGTCGTCGTGGAGGACGGGCCCTTCGACGCCCGCCGGTGGTACGGGCTGCTCGACGACCAGCACGTCACCGTCTGGTACACCGCGCCCACGGCGATCCGGATGCTGATGAAGGCCGGGGTGGAGGTCGCCCGCGAGCGGGACCTGTCGCGGCTGCGGCACGTCGCCAGCGTCGGCGAGCCGTTGAACCCGGAGGGTGTCGTCTGGGGTGTCGAGGCACTCGGGCTCCCGGTGCACGACACCTGGTGGCAGACCGAGACCGGCGCCATCATGATCAGCAACTACCCGGCGATGGACATCCGTCCTGGCTCGATGGGTCGCCCGGTGCCGGGGATCGAGGCGGCCGTGCTGGCTCGCGGCGACGACGGGCGGGCGCTCGTTGCTGACGGGCAGGTCCGCGTGCTGACCGAGCCGGGGGTGCACGGCGAGCTGGCGCTGAGGCCTGGTTGGCCGTCCATGTTCCGGGGCTACCTGCACGACGAGCAACGCACGGCTGCCTGCTTCGCCGGCGGGTGGTACCTGACGGGGGACGTCGCCTACCGCGACGCCGACGGCTACTTCTGGTTCGTCGGCCGGGCCGACGACGTCATCAAGTCGGCCGGTCACCTCATCGGGCCGTTCGAGGTCGAGAGCGTGCTGATGGAGCACCCGGCCGTCGTCGAGGCCGGCGTGATCGGCGTGCCCGACCCGGTGGCGGGCGAGCTGGTCAAGGCGTTCGTCACACTGCGGCCCGGTTTCGAGCCTACTGACGCGCTGCACACCGAGCTGATCGCCTACGGGCGCCGCCGGCTCGGCGCTGTCGCCCCCAAGCAGATCGCGTTCGACCAGCACCTCCCCCACACCCGCAGCGGGAAGGTGATGCGCCGACTGCTCAAGGCCCGCGAGATGGGTCTGCCGGAAGGCGACCTCTCGACGTTGGAGGCCGAAGGCGAGTCCTCTGCGATGGAGACCGTGTCATGACCACCACCCTGCCCGTCCCTGCCCCGACTTCCGACGCCACCGTCGACGCGCCGGTCGAGCTCTCCCTGCTGCGGGAGATGCTGCGCATCCGCCGCTTCGAGGAGCGATGCGTCGAGCTGTACAGCGCCACCCGAATCCGCGGCTTCCTGCACCTGTGTATCGGAGAGGAGGCCGTCGCGGTCGGGGTGAACGCCGTGCTGGACGCCGACGACGCCATCGTCGCGACCTACCGCGAGCACGGCAACGCGCTGGCCCGCGGCGTACCGATGGACGCGGTGATGGCCGAGATGTTCGGCAAGGTCACCGGGTGCAGCCGGGGCCGCGGCGGGTCCATGCACCTGTTCGACGCCGGCGCCCGGTTCTACGGCGGCAACGCGATCGTGGCCGGCGGGCTGCCGCTCGCGGTCGGGCTGGCTCTCGCGGATCGCATGCGCGGGCTGGACCAGGTGACCGCCTGCTTCTTCGGTGACGGCGCGGTCGCGGAAGGCGAGTTCCACGAGTCGCTCAACCTCGCGGCGCTGTGGCGGCTCCCGGTGCTCTTCTGCTGCGAGAACAACCGCTACGCGATGGGAACCGCGATCGAGCGGTCGCACGCGAACGTCAACGTCGCGCTGCGGGCCGCGTCCTACGGGATGCCCGCCTGGTCGGTCGACGGCATGGACGTCGACGCGGTGCGGGGTGCCGCCGGTCACGCCGTCGACGCGATCCGGGCCGGCGCCGGGCCGTACTTCCTCGAACTGCAGACCTACCGGTTCCGCGCCCACTCGATGTACGACCCCGAGCGCTACCGGGAGAAGTCCGAAGTCGAGGTGTGGAAGGGCCGCGACCCGGTGGCGCACACCGCCGACGCCCTGCGCGCCCGAGGCCTGCTCGACGACGCCGCCTGGACCGCGATGCAGCAGGAGATCGACGCCGAGATCGCGGCGGCCGAGCAGACGGCCGACGCGGCGCCCTTCGAGGACCTCGCCGACCTCACGAGGTTCGTCACGAGCGGTCCGGCTGGTGCGCGATGACGACCACGACGGTGCAGGAGACGACCTACCGCGAGGCGATGCGGGAGGCGATCCGGGACGCGATGAGCAGCGACGACCGCGTCTTCCTCATGGGAGAGGACGTCGGCAGGTACGGCGGGTGCTTCGCGGTCAGCCTCGGGCTGCTCGAGGAGTTCGGTCCCGGAACGGATCCGGGACACACCGCTCTCGGAGTCGGCCTTCGTCGGGGCCGGCATCGGCGCGGCGCTGGCGGGGATGCGCCCGATCGTCGAGATCATGACGGTCAACTTCAGCCTGCTCGCCCTCGACCAGATCCTGAACAACGCGGCGACCCTGCTGCACATGTCCGGCGGCCAGTTCAACGTCCCCCTGGTGATCCGGATGACCACCGGTGCCGGCCGGCAGGTCGCGGCGCAGCACTCGCACAGCCTGGAGAACTTCTACGCGCACCTGCCCGGCATCCGGGTCGTGGCTCCGGCGACCATCGAGGACGCGCGCTGCATGCTCCGGCCCGCCCTGGACGACCCGGACCCTGTGATCATCTTCGAGCACGGCGGCCTCTACAACATGCAGGGCCTGGCCCCGGACCCCGGCACCGTCGTCGACCTCGGCACGGCGCGGGTGCGCCGACCGGGCCGCGACCTCACGGTCATCACCTACGGCGGCTGCCTGGACAAGGCGCTGGCCGCCGCCGAGACCCTGACGGCCGACGGCATCGAGGCCGAGGTGCTCGACCTGCGCTCGCTGCGCCCGCTCGACGACGACACGATCCTCGAGTCGGTCCGGCGTACCCACCGCGCGGTCGTCGTCGACGAGGAGTGGCGCACGCTGAGCATCGCCGCCGAGGTCACCGCCCGGATCGCCGAACAGGCTTTCTACGACCTGGACGCCCCGGTCGAGCGGGTCTGCAGCGTGGAGGTCCCGATCCCTTACGCCAAGGCTCTGGAAGAGGCCGCGCTGCCGCAGGTCGCCGACGTCGTCGCCGCCGCCCGCCGGACGATGGCACCGACATGAGCACCTTCCTGATGCCTTCCCTGGGCGCCGACATGGACGAGGGCACGGTGCTCGAGTGGCTGGTCAAGCCCGGTGACGTCGTGCAGAAAGGCGACATCGTCGCCGTCGTCGACACCGCGAAGTCCGCCGTCGACGTCGAGACGTTCGACTCGGGAATCGTGAGACAGATCCTGGTCGACGTCGGGGAACGGGTCCCAGTCGGCACCCCGCTCGCCGAGATCGGCGCCGAGGCCGCTGCATCCGCCGCTCCCGAGGCGGAGCCTGTCCGGCCGACGGCGCCGGCCAAGCCGGCCAAGCCGGCCAAGGGCCGCAAGAGGAGGGCCGCACCGATGGCACCCGCAGCGCGTCCGCACGAGCTGCTCGCCTCGCCCGTCGTCCGACGCTACGCGCGATCCTCGGGCGTCAACCTCGCCACGGTGCAGGGCACCGGTCCGAGCGGGCGAATCACCCACGACGACGTACGCCGGGCAACGCTACCCGAGGACCAGCCGACGATGGGTCCGGCGGTTCCGGTTCCCGCACCACGCGCCGGCCGCATCTCCCCCTACGCACGCCGCCGCGCCCACGAGCTAGGAGTGGACCCCGCCGACCTAGTAGCCCAAGGCCATCGCCTCCCCGTCGCTGCCGCCGACGTCGAGGCGGCAGCCGCCGCGACCCCCGCTGCTGTAGAACGCACCGGCGCGGCCTCACCCGAGCCCACGACGCACCTCCCCGGACGGGGCATTCCGTCTGCGGTGGATCGCAACGCCGCCATGCGCCGGGCCATCGCCACGTTGATGTCCCGGTCCAAGCGAGAGATCCCGCACTACTACCTGACCGAGACCTACGACCTCTCGGCGGCCGGCGCCTGGCTGCGGCAGCACAACGAAGGGCTGCCCGTGCGCGAACGGCTAGTCATTGCGGCGCTTCTCGCCAAGGCTACTGCGGTCGCCGCTCGCCGGGTGCCCCAGCTCAACGGCTTCTGGGTCGACGACGCCTTCCAGCCTGCCACCGCAGTGCATCTCGGAGTCGCGGTGTCGTTGCGCGGTGGCGGACTGGTCACCCCAGCGATCCATGACGCCGACGGGTTGTCCCTGCCGGACCTGATGGCGGCACTACGCGACGTCGTCGAACGCGCCCGGCGTGGCGTACTGCACCGTGCAGAGCTCACCGATGGCACCTTGACGATGACCAACCTCGGAGAACGCGGGGCGCAGTCGGTGCTCGGCGTCATCTTCCCGCCGCAGGTCGCGCTCGTCGGCTTCGGACGGGTGGTCGACCGACCGGTGGCGGTCGACGGCCTGATCGGCGTGCACCCCACCGTCGACGCCACGCTGTCCGGCGACCACCGGGTCGGCGACGGGCATGTCGGCGGCACCTTCCTCGCCGTCGTCGGCGAGCTGCTCCAGAAACCGGAGGACCTGTGATGGACGAACGCGACGTGCGCAGCCTCGTGGTGCAGGTGCTCTCGGTCGTCGCTCCCGACGGCGACTTCGACTCGCTCGACCCAACGCAGAGCCTGCGCCGCCAGCTCGACCTCGACTCGCTGGACTTCATGTCCTACGTCGAGATGCTCAGCGAACGCACCGGGGCTCCCATCCACGAGAACGAGTACCCGATGGTCGACACGCTCGACGGCTGCGTCACCCTGCTCACCGCCACAGGCCCCCCGCACTGAGCCGAGGTCAACGTCGGGGCAAGGGCCGCATCACCTCGTAGCGCCTCGCGCATCATTCCGTTCTCATCCGGTCCATTCCGGAGGTACGCGACGGCACGGGCGCGCGGTCTCATGCAGCGCGGATCACCGGGGCTGGGTTCATGCGGTTCTCCCCGTCGGTCCGCAAACATGGTTTCTTCCCGTCGGTCCGCAAACATGCCACCGACCTTCGTCGCAAACCGCATGCTGTTGGCCTCTAGCCCCGGCCAGTGATGTGCGATGTGCTCGCGGTGCAGGGAGAGCCCGAGGAGGACACCATGACCGCCACCCGGGAACACACAATCGTCGTCGGCCTGGACCGGTCCGACCCAGGCCGGGCGGCGGTGGAGTACGCGGCGGAGCTGGCGGTTCGCAAGCACCTGCCACTGCGGCTGGTGCACGCCTACGAGCCCGCCCAGAACGCCCTGCGACCGATGCCAGGGCGGACGGTCGACATCCACGGTGTGCTGCACAAGGCAGCTCAACGACTCGTCGACGAGACCCTCGAAGTCCTGTCCCTCGTCTACCCGACGCTGCCGATCAGCAGCCGACTCGAGCGCGGCTCACCCGTCGAGATCCTCCTGGACGAGTCCACCTCCGCCGCTGTGGTCGTCGTCGGCTCTCGCGGCAGTGGCGGCTTCACCGATCTCGTCATCGGGTCCACCCCGCTGCACCTCGCCTCGCGGTCACACTGCCCGGTCGTCGCGGTGCCCACTCCCCCATCGAACGAGCAGCCGCGACACGGCGTGGTCGTCGGAGTGGACGGCTCGGAGGTCTCCCGGGAAGCCGTTGTCAGCGCCCTTCAGGCAGCATCCGAGTTCGATGAACCGCTGACCGCCCTGCACGCCTGGACCGATCCCGCCCGAACGGGTGCCGGAGTCATGCTGCCACTGGTCTACGACCCGCAACTGGTCAACGAGGAAGAGCGCCGGGTGCTGGCCGAAGCGATGGCCGGCTGGGCCGAGAAGTTCCCCGACGTCCAGGTGACGCAGAAGGTCGTGCGAGACCACCCTGTTCGTGCGCTGGTCACAGCCGCCTCCGACGCACGGCTGCTCGTGGTCGGCTCGCACGGCCGCGGGTCCGTGCGGAGCACCCTGCTCGGCTCTGTCAGCCACGGCGTACTGCACCACGCGACAGGTCCGGTCGAGGTGGTCCGCCATCAGGCCTGAACGCGCCGGGCAGACCGGGCAGCGGCCGGTGATGTGACGACGCGCGGACGATCATCACCGCCACGGCGTCACCAGCCAACTCCACCCGCCACAAGGAGGCACCGTCTCTGCCAACTGTCGGGCACCCTGCGGCCGCCATGACCATCGGACGGCCAGGAGCGCTCCGCGCCTGCACCAGGCGCGCTGGCCGGCCGCGTTCTGGCTAGGTCAGGTGCTGGGCCCCGGCGTGGAGAGACTCGGCGAGGCGAGGAACGCCGCTATCTCGTGCGGGAGAACACCGCGGACCTTGTCGAGCTCCACCTCACCTAGGCGGTCCCGCAGCACCCGAGCGGCCGCCGTGGCGCCGTACGACGCCTCCGTCTCCCCGGCGAGGCCGGCCTGAGCGGCGATCCGCTCCAGGAACGTCCGCAGATCGTGGTACCGCTGCGGCGTGGCGCTGGGCCGCCAGCCCTCGAAGTAGATGCCGCGTAGCAGCTCGGGCAGCTGCGCGGCCAGTTGAGCCGTCTCCTCGACCGGCAGCCGGTCGCGGAGCGTGTGCAGGAATCCTCGGAGGACCCGCAGGGCGTACTTCTGGTCGGTTGGTCGGCCGAGGAGCCGAGCTAGGTCGTCAATCCACTGACGCGTCTTCTCCACACTGCGGCTGAGCGGGACGGCCTCGGTAGCGGTCATCCGGACCACCTCCTGAGGTGTTCCACGGTAGTCCGCGGCCCCGGCCCGTCCAACGGTCGATGGTCCCGGATCGACCCGCTCGCCCCCTTCGGGTGGGGTGGGACCGGGCCGGTCCGCGCGTCGGCTGGCGGGACCAAGGCCTCTAGGTATCTGCGGGTCGCGGGCGCATCCTGACGGCGGAACAGCAGGAGGCAGTCCGATGAGCGAGGACCCGGCAGCCCGATCGGCCTTCCAGCAGCTGCTGGAGGACTTGCGCACCAACGTCAAGCTCGCCGACCATGCGCTGGCGGGCATGCTCGACGACACCCGGGCCGGCCGCGAGGGGGTGGTCGAGGACGTCGGGTCGACGCTGCGACAGCTGCGCGCCGACATCAGCCAGGTGCTCGCCGAGCTGGACGCCACCACCACCGACGAGCGCGCGGCCTATCTGGCCGAGGCCCGCCGCCGGCTGTCCGCGGCCCGCGGGGTGCTGGACGAGATGTGGGTCCGCGGTGCGCTCGGCCGGCAGGAGGTGCGGGACCAGTCGGAGGAGCTGCTGACGGCCGCCGAGAGCGCTTGGCTGGCCGCCCGCCGACGCCTGGGCGAGGTGCAGCAGGACGTCGACCGAGCCGCGAGCGACGCGCGCGCCGACCTGGAGGCCTCGCTGCGGTCGTTCGGCTCCGCCCTGTCGGCGGCCCGGGCCGCCTTCACCCGGGAGACCGGCGGGTAGCGCCATGGCACGGCCGGCCGAGCGGGACGACCCGCTCCGCGGAAGCGTCCGGGTGGGGCGGGTCGGTGGCGTGTCGGTCCGGCTGCACTGGAGCGTGTTCGCGCTCTTCCTGCTCGTGGTCTGGATGATCTCCGGCGCCACCCTGCCGACTGCCTACCCGGGCCGTGCACCGTGGGCGTACGCCGTCGCGGGCTTCGTCGCGGCGCTGCTGCTGCTGCTCGGCCTGCTCGCCCATGAGGTGTCGCACGCGGTGGTGGCGCAGCACCACGGCGTGCAGGTGAACAGCATCACGCTGTGGATGCTCGGCGGTGTCGCCCAGCTGGGCCGCGAGGCGCCCGACCCGGACACCGACCTGAAGGTCGCCGGAATCGGGCCGCTGGTCAGCCTCCTGCTCGGCGGCTTGCTCGGTCTGATCGCCCTCGGGCTCTCCGCGGCGGGTATGGGTGGCCTGCCGGTCGGCACGGTCGTCTGGCTGGCCGGCATCAACGTGCTGCTGGCGGCCTTCAACATGATCCCCGCCGCACCACTCGACGGCGGGCGGGTGCTCCGTGCACTGGTGTGGAAGCGCAGCGGCGATCGCGAACGCGCGGCGGAGGTGGCGACACGGACGGGGCGCCTGCTGGGGCTGGTGCTGGCGGCGCTCGGTCTGATGGAGTTCCTGCTCACCGGCAGGGTCGACGCCCTCTGGCTGGCCATCCTCGGCTGGTTCATCGCCGGCGCGGCGGCCGCGGAGCAGCAGGCGGCCGTCCAACGCGGCCTGAACGGCATCCCGGTGGGCGATGTCATGACCCCGCAACCGGAGGTGGCCCCGGCGGACACGACGGTGGCCGAGTTCGTGGACACCTACCTGTTCCGCAGCCACCACACCACGTTCCCGCTGGTGGCGGACGGGCGACTGGTCGGGCTCCTCACGCTGCGCCGGGTCAAGGCCGTGAAACCGCCGCTGCGCGCCACCACCACGCTGGGAGAGATCGCCTGCCCGCTGCGGGGGGTTTGCCTGACCACGCCGGAGGAGCCGCTGGTCGACCTGCTGCCCCGCCTGAACGCCAGCGAGGACCACCGGGCGCTCGTCCTGACCGCCGGTCAGCTCGTGGGCGTCGTATCACCCACCGACATCAGCCGGGCCGCTGCGCGCGCATCCCTCATCAGCGAGCCGAGCGGCCACCACTGACCCCGGCCGTGCCCATTCGTCACATCGACCCGGTAGTTACTTCGCGTTGCGCTTCGTGGCTTCGCCGGGCACCCGATGACTGCGACGAGTCCGCAACGTCACAACGGCGCCGACGGGCCGGGCAATCCGCGGCGATCACCGACCCTGCAGCCATCCACGAACAACTCCACCGGCCGGCCATCGAGCTGAGCCAGTCGATGACGGTGACTCCGGCCCGCCGGGTGCACTCGTCACCGCCGGCTGCACCCGAGTCGCGATGTGCCGCGTGACTTCGTCAGTCGATCACAACTCGGTGTTCACCGGAACTCAGCCACCTGACCACCGCCGCACGAGAGAGGGTTCGGTTCCCGCAGTCGCAGTATGCGGGCAACGAATCATCCATGGTCGTCGCCCCCTCGCCTTCGGAGAGCAGATCGAACCAGCGGTGCGGTTCCTGGTCTCCACGCAGTTCGTCAGACAGGTCGCTCGAGCCATGCAAGCGAGCCCGCACCGGAGCCACGAACACGAATCCCATCTGGGTGACATAAACCGCGGCGACATGGTGGCCGCCGCGGCCACACTGCACCCGCAGCCGGAGGCGTCGTGGCCGCCGTGCTGCAGATCCGACTACGCGGCCTCCGCCACTCGGCTGCGATCCTCACGCTGGGTGCGTCCACTCGTCATGACTCCATCTCGATGCAGGCAACGCGCAGGCATCAGGGCCATTCGACCCGCATCGCACCGATCCAAGGAGAGAACGCGCCCTGCCACAGGAACCCGTACGCATCGGTGTTGCCGGGGAAGGTCTGCTGGGCGAGCACCGGCAGTACGACCTGGCACTCGTAGGTCAGGGCGCCGGTTAGCGCCATCATCAGCAAGGCGGCCATGCCGGGCAGCGATGGGTCTTGCCGTCGGCGGTTCGCCGCCCATGACCCCGACGACGTGGTCTCCAAAGCTGGTCCGCCACGACACCTCGTGCCGCGGGACACTTCGACCCTGCAGTCTCGAACCGGGCGGAGCTCGAATGAGACGTGGCGTGCTGGTCGGAACAGGTGACGAGATCGCCCGGTGCAAGGCGCGGCGGTCGTGGCTGTCGGGCAGAGCCACGGCCCACCCTGCACGCGGTGGCCGTCGAGGCTCGGCTCAGGCGCCGGCCGGCGGTCCGTCGTCCTTCCGTCGTGGCGGTCTTGACCTCCGTTGCGTTGCCGGGTCCGCTTGCGGCTGCTCCAACCCCCGCCGGAAGCCGCATTTGCGGCCGGCGTCGCTCCCGCGAGCGCGCTGGCGCGGCTGACCGAGTCCCAGCGCGTCGGCCAGCTGATCATGGTGGGCGCTGCTCGATGACCGCCCACTGCGGAAGCTGGCCCACCGAGTCGGCCACCGGCGAGGTGTCGCTGTTTGTCTCCGCCGATCAGGGGGGCGGGTTCGTCCAGGCTCTGTCCGGTCCCGGTTTCGCCACCGTCCCCACCGCCCTGGACCAAGGCCGACTGGCCGGAACACGCTGCCCGTCGAGGCCGCCCGCTGGGCCCGCCAACTCGCCACCGCCGGAGTCAACGTGAACCTCGCGCCGGTCCTGACACCGTTCCCCCGAGCCGGACGGCCACGAATCAGCCGACCGGGGTCTGCCGGCGTCATGCATGCAGCGAATGAAGCGGTGCCATCACCACGCCCGCACGGGCACACCGATGCCGGCGCGATCAAGCGCTCCCCCACCCTCGGCCGCGCCAGTGGAAACACCGACGACACGAGAGGTGTGGTCGACCGTGTGACACCGCGGCACGACTCCGACATCTTCCGTACCCGCACGACTGTCACTACCGTGACGCGCGGGAGGGTGATGACCCGCTCGCCGATGGGATGTCGTCCTCGCGTGCGAACGTCGTGCTTACCGACGATGGTTCGCTCGAGGCAGCCCAGCCTCCTCCGGCGGATGCCGGTCAGGGGGCTGGTCCAGCTGGATGGCGAGCCTCGACGTGCCCCCTTCGGTCTTGGCGGAGTACGAGAGACCGCTTGCCCGCAACAGGGCCAGAACCGGCCTGTTCTCAGCCAGGATGAGAGCCGTGAACTGGGTGAACCCCCGCTGAAGGGCGGCCTGAGAGAGGTCGCGCAGCAGAAGGCTGCCCAACCCGACCCGCCGCCAGCCCGGGTCGACGACGACTGCCGCCTCCGCCGTGTCGCCCTCGGACCCGCCTTCATATCGCGCAACGCCCACGCCGACCTCGGCCGTGTCGCAGGCAACGAGGGCCAGCCGGTGCAGGTAATCGACCTCGACGAGATGGTGGATCGACCTAGCGTTGTGCGGCGGCGAGCCCAGGAAACGAGCGTGCAAGGTCTCGGGATCGGCTGCTGCGATCGCCCTTCGCAGCTCGTCCGCGTCGGTGGGACGGATCGGTCGGACGAACACCACCCGGCCGTCGGTCAGGGTCGCCGGATGCTCCAGATCCGTCGGATAGGCGGCAATGCTCGCCTCTGCCCCGCTCCGAACGCGCTCCTCCGCCAGAGCCTCGCCGGCACTACCCGCGACAGAAGGTCGAACCTCGCCCCGTGCATCGCGCCGCGGATCTTTCACGGCTAGGACACCCCGACGAGCAGGACGGGTACCGGGCTGCGCTGCAACACCTCGGTCGCCACCGGGCGGCGCGACGGATCGGGGCGGCGCGGCCATCCGACGGCCAGAAGCTGGGCAGCGGTCTCGTGAGCCACTGCCAGGATCTCGTCGGAAGGCACGCCCAGCCTCAGCTCGAGAACGGCATCGGGAGCGCCGGGGCAGTACCGGAGGAGGAACTCGCTAGCGAAGCTCTCCGTCTCGTGGGCCGCTGCGTCGGAGAAGGTCGGGACTGAGGTCTCGTCGTCCACATGCACGACGACGACGTCCAGGCCCGCGGACCTGGCAAGCTGTACGGCCTTGTGCAAGTCGGCGGTCCGGCCCGGATCGCCTTCGACCGCGATCAGGAGCCGAGTTAGCCGCTTCGGCGGGCGGTAGCGCGGCGGCACGGCAATCACCGGCGTAGCCACTACGTCGGCCAGGCCGAGGGCGAGGTGTCCCGCGCGGCGCCGCCCGGTTGGACCGGACCGCACTCCAACGGTCACCGCCACCACGTCCGGCGCGGCGGCGGCCTCGGACAACCGTTCCAGCGGATCCCCCGGGACGGTTCGGAAGGGGATACCGAGGCTCTCGGTGCTGGCTCGGGAGGTGCGGCCCCCGCCGTCCGTCACGTGCACTGCGTCCACGGTGGCTCCCAGGCCGCGGGCCAGGGATGCCGCCATGGCGAGCACTGGGGCAGCGGCGGCGGAGTCGTCCACGGCAGCGATGACCTTGCTCATGCTCGCTCCCAAGGGTCGGGTGGCCCCCGCCGCACCAGGTGCGTCCCGCCGGGGATCGCCTCGTGCGACCGGCCTGCCACCTCGACGATGACCGCGGGGTCGGCGCTGACCTGTAAGCGATCGGCCTCGATCCGGATCTGGACCCTGCTGCCATGGAACCGGAGGTTGATGGTGAGTGAGGGCCAGGAAGGCGGCAGGTGCGGGTCCACCCGAAGGCCGTGCGCCGCGGGCCGGATACCGGCGAAGCCGAATACCAGCGCTTGCCAGACGCTGCCCATGGCTGCTAGGTGGAGGCCGCCGGCCGTGGTGCCGGTGAGGTCGTCGAGGTCGATCCGGCTGGCGATCCGCAGCGCTTGCAGGGCCCGGGGGAGGTCGCCGGCTCGGGCGAACAGGGAGGCGTGGACGCCGGGCGAGAGGGAGCTGCCGTGCGCGGTGCGCGGCTCGTAGTAGTCGAGGTTGACCGGCAGGCTGCCGGCCACGACATCGTCGGGCACGAGGTGGTGCAGCATCAACACGTCTGCCTGCTTGAGCACCTGCGCGGCCGCGCACCCGTTGCGCGCCAAGGAGCAGGCCTGCCGCGATCGGCCGGTGCGGCACGACTTCGGCGATGATCAAGGGGTCCAGCTGGTGGAACCCGGCGAACTGCTCGTAGACCCCCGACTGGGCGTCGTATCCGTCGACGAGCGCGTCGGCGATCGTCCGCCAATGGGCGACCTCGTCGGCAGGAGCTGACGGGAAGCCGAGCTCCTGCGCCTGGTCAGCTGCCCGGCGAAGGTTCCAGCGGGCCATCACGTTGGTGTACGCGTTGTCGTCGACGGGCTCGTGGTATTCGTCCGGGCCGATGACGTGCCGCACAGTGCGCGGTGCCGTCGGGTGCCATGACGGACTCGCGACGCCCAGTACCGTGCGGTCTCCACGAGCAGCTCGCAGGCCGGGACCTCGGCGGAAGTCCTGGTCAGCCGTCCACTCGACGTAGCAGTTGGCCGCCCACGCCACGTCGGCGACGATGTGCACCTCCGAGTTGACCGGTGCGGATCGGGTCACCGTCCGTCCGGTGCGGTCGCGGGCCGACCGCGGGGTGACGTCGTGCCCTGTGCTGGCGGACTCCCACGGGAACCGTGCCCCGGACCGGCCCTCGGACCCTGCCGCGTCCTGGGCCGCGGCCAGCCGGCGGATGCGGTACTCCAGCATGGCGCGCGCCGACTCGGGGCGGGTCGCAGCCAGGAACGGCAGCACGAAGACATCGGCGTCCCAGAAGACATGGCCGCGGTAGGCCTGACCCGTGAGGCCGCGGGCGCCGACCGCGGCCTCGCCCGCATGGGGCACCGCCCCCATGAGGTGGAACAGGGCGAGCCGGGTCGCGACCTGCAGGTCGTCGTCGCCTTCGATGCCGATGTCCGCGCTTGTCCACCGGTGGGCCATGCACCACCTGTGTTCGGCGGCCAGATGGTCGAAGCCGAGCCGGCAGGCCTCGTCGGCGGCTGCGACGGCCCGTTCGGCGTCCGGAGCGTGCCCGGTTGTGGGCTCGTAGGCCACGACCCAGTCGACGACCCGGGACCCGGCTTCTTGTCGGAGAACGGAGGTCCGTAGTGCGGCGGCGATGCCCGACGACTGACCTCCGACTGTCATCCAGGCAGCGTCGCCGCTGCGTCCTTCGGCGGAGACGTGCTCGCCGTCAGGTGGCACCAGGACAACCTCGGAGGTGTCCGTGGCCGGAAGGCAGGCTCGGGTGGCGACGACTCCGGGACGGCGCACGGAGGTCAGCCGGGCGCTCAGCACGTCACCGTGGCTGCTGCGGATCTGCTCGCCCAGCAGGCCCGCCCGGAGGTCGAGGACCCGGCGAACCGTCGCAGCCGGTGCGAGGCGCAGCGGTTGAAGCGCCCCTACTGGCGCGGCCAACAAATGCGTGTCCGAACCGTCGCCGGTGTAAACCCCGTTGCTGACCGCCCAGCGTCTTGCGCTCGGGTGCGCGGCGAGGGGGGCGCCGCTGGTCCCGACAGTGCCGTCGGCCAACGCGAGCAGTGCCTCGGCCACACGCTCCCGCTCTGCCAGGCTTCCGCCGTCGACCACCAGGCCCCAACCCGGTTCCGGGCGCACTGCAGGCACCTCGCGGCCACGTCGCCGCTCGAGCTGTTCCCGGAGCACGCTGATCGCCGGGGCATCGGTGTGAACAACTGCGGGTGGATTCGGCCCGCGGCCCTCCGCGCCGATCCGATCGCCCGCGACGATCACGGACGCCGGCCCGATGCCGCGGGCCCACAGCACGTCCAGTACCCAGGCCAGCGCCGCCGGCCAGCCGCGGCGGCTGCCCGGCAGCCGGTGCCGACCCGCCTCGTCGACCACCGCGCGCTCGTCGCCCCGGCTGCCGGCAAGCAGCAGAGGGCCGGGCCCCTCGATCGGTGACATGCATCGAACAAGATCGCTGAGGGGACGTGGCGCCAGCACCGCGAGGCTAGCGCCCGCGGCACTGAGCGCCTGGGCGCTGTCTATCGTTTCGGGGTCGGCGAGCGCCTCGTCGCCGACGAGAACAACCGCCTCGAAACGGCTGTTCGATGAGGGCAGCAAGGCCGTCTCCGGCCGCCCCCGACGACGCTGACGCACAGAGTCCCCTTGCCGAGCGGAGTGGTGAACTCCACGCTGCCGCTGCCCAAACCGCACGGCAAGGGCCAACGTCCCGGACGCGGTCAATCTGGGAAGCCATCGACTTGGTATCACCGGTGACCTTCGGCCCTGCCGCCCAATTCTTGGGCCGTCGCACAATCAGTTATGGCGCAAACGCACTACTTTGCGAACCTCGATCTTCACGGAGCGCTCGCTCTTCCCACTTGGTGCCCGCACTGCCATGCCGACGAACTGCAGCCGGTGAGCACGGGTGAGCGGGTGAACTTCTTCTGCCCGAACTGCCATCGCTGCTGGCACATGGACCTGGCGCGGCTGCACACCGTTTGTCCCCAGACATGCGAGCGCTGCGCGCTGTGGCCGCAGTGCACGCAGGTAGTGCCCGACCCGGCCCCGGAGGGACCGACCTGAGGGAGGCGGTATGCGCATCGGCCTGATAGCGCCACCCTGGTGCGCCGTGCCGCCGACGGGATACGGCGGCACCGAAGCGGTGATCGACACCCTCGCTCGTGCACTCCGCGCCCGCGGGCATGAGATCACCCTCTTCACCGTGGGCACCTCGACCTGCCCGGTCCGCCGGCTGTGGCACTACCGCGACCCAGCGACTCCGATGGGAGTCGGTCTGCCGGAGGCCGTCCACGACCTCACCGCCCTGGAGTCCCTGCGTGGGCTGGACGTCGTTCACGACCACACCACGCTGGGACCGCTGCTCTCCCTCGGCCGGCTCCGTCCCGGCACCGCCATCGTGACCACAATCCACGGGCCGTTCACCCCCGACCAGGTCCGAGCCCTCGCCCATGCAGACCCCGGGGTGATGATCGTCGCGATCTCAGAACACCACCGACGCACGGCGCCACCCGGTCTCGTGTCCGCCGTGGTCCACCACGGCGTCGACCTCGAGCGATTCCCGCTCGGCCCAGGCGACGGCCACTACCTGCTGTTCATGGGCCGGATGGCCTGGACCAAAGGGGTCCACCGGGCGATCCGCATCGCCAGGGCAGCGGGACGCCGGCTGGTGGTCATCGCGAAGATGCGCGAGCCCGAGGAACGCGCCTACTACGACGACAGGGTGCGCCCGATCCTCGGACGAGACATCGAGATCCTCGGCGAGATCTCCGTACCTGCCCGGGTCCGGCTCATGCAGCACGCGGAGGCACTGATCAACCCAATCCGATGGCCCGAGCCGTTCGGGCTCGTGATGGTGGAAGCCCTCGCCACCGGAACCCCGGTCCTGGCCTTCCCCGAGGGCGCCGCACCGGAAATCGTGGAAGACGGCCGCACCGGGTTCCTGCGCAACACCGAGCCCGAGCTCGTGGCCGCCGTCGACCACATCGGGCAGATCGACCGGTCCCGCTGCCGAGCCAGCGCCGAGCAACGGTTCTCCCCCGACCGGATGGCGCAAGCCTACGAGGCGGTATACCGCTCGGCACTAACCCGTGGACCGGCGGACACGATTACGCTTCCCGGAGCCCCGAGAAGAGTTCCCTCGCAGGGTCCCGGCCGCGTCCACGTAAACAGGGCCGCCCCCGCGCTCGAAGCACTCACCTGACGCGCGACCCCCTCCCAGTCAGCAACCCGCCCGCCCGGAGAGAGTCCCAGCCCGCGGCCCGGCAACGCCCACGCACACACACTCACCCCAACGCGGTCGTCAAGACACGGGGGATGTTGTCCTCTGCCAGTCGCGGCCAGACCGTGCTGCGATGTCAGTGGACGCGGAAGCGTGCCCACCCAACGTGCGATGGCGCGACGCGGCGCCACTTCGCCAGATGAAGCAAGGCTTCGCACCAACCCGGGGAGCGCGATGACGGCCAAGGCCACCACGGTGACAACAAATGCACCGGCCGCCCGCACCCGCGCGACGGCCAAGAAGACCACGCCCGCCAAGAAGACCAGCACCCCGCAGAAGTCGGCGGTCGACACGACCGCCGAGCTGTCGGCCGAGGTGCTCAAGTCGGTCGAGGACCGACAACGGGCGGCGATCGAGGCGGTCCGCAAGTGCGTGGACACCGTCGACGCCGTGATCCCCGCCCTCGGCGACCGACCCTCGCGCCGCGAGAAGGTCATCGACGCCGCCCTGGACATGGCCGACCAGCTCGTCACGACGCAGGACCACGTCCTCCGCAGCGTCGTGCGCAGCGCTGACCGCTCACTGAGCAAGCCCAAGTCCCACCAGCCGGTAAACCACAGGTGACGCTCTGCCGGGCTGAGACGCGTCCAGAAGGTTGCGCCTCCGTCGCGGCCCGATCGGCTGGACGGAACCGTGGCGGTGTCGAGGGCCAGCCCTGCGGCGGTCGGTGAGTCAGGCGACTGGTCCACCGCCAGCAAGGTTCCTACCGGTAGCTGTCAGTGGTCGATCTCGGTGTCACGTGCGTGGGCGACGAGCACCGAGCACGGCGCGTGGTGTACCACGGCGCTGGCCGTGGACCCGAGCAGCATGCGGCGCAGGCCGCCAATGCCGCGAGTTCCCATCGCCACCAACTCAGGCTCTTCCTCGGCGATGGTGTCCAGGATGACCGACCTGACATCGGAGGTTTCGATGTTGGGGATGGTGTCTTTCAGGCGCCGTCGAGGCAGCTTGATCCCGTTGGAGTGCAAAATTGCCGCGGCCTCTTCAAACCCCCGCTCGGCTTCGGCCCGGCCGAAACGGACTCCTAAGATCGTGATCTCGCAGTCGCCGATCCACGGCAGCCGGGCCAGGGTCTGAGCTGCCCGTTGCGCATGGGCCGAGCCGTCCACGCAGAGCAGCACCCGCCGGACGCGGCGGGCCGACCGGACGATGACCACCGGGGTCAGCGGCCGGTGTGAGGAAACCAGCCACTCCGCGGTGCTGCCGAGGTGCAGCCGCTTGAGCTGCCCCGTCCCGCGCGGCCCGATGGCGACCAGCGTCGCCTCCTTGCAGGAGTCGAACATCAGCCTCGGGTCGGCCCACGCCACCAGATGTTCCAGCCCGACGACGTCGTCGGGGACGAACAGCCGCCGCGGCTCCGGAGGCTCCCAGGGACGCAGCGCGGACGGCTCGGCTGCGCCCGGCGGCCCGGGCTGGTTCGGCTGCGCCGTCACCACCGAGATGCGCCATCCCGGCCACCGGTGGTTGTTGACCCACAGCCAGACCACGTCTGCCGCCGCTGACCCGTCGTCACCGAAGACCAGCTGCGGAACCTCGACGCCCATGATCACTCCCTCCACGGCGGCGGCCAGCGTCTGGCGGCGTGCCGTCGGCAATGCCCGGCGGTGGAGCCCCTCGCTTGCTGCCGATGTCGGCAATGTCTCACCCGGCACTGCGTGCGCGTCAGAGCCCAAGGTCCTCCGGCATCCACCGGTTAACGCATCGGCAGAGGCTCGGGCACTTCGCCTCTACCGGGATTGTCGACCGCGGCGTGCCGTGAGGCGAACACTCTCGAGTGTCCGCCTCCGGTCACGCACGTTCGCGTCCCGCCGGTTCGCGGGTCAGCCGATGCTCGACGGCTCCGGCTGGGGCGGGTCCGGTAGCGGTGAGGGCAGTTCTCGGGTCCCGACGGCGGATCCAGGAGGCGGACATGGGGCGCAGGCGGGTCGGACGGATCGTCGACGTGGGGCTGCTGGTGGCCGCGGTCCTGGTGCTGCTCACCGGCGTCGTCGTCGACCAGCTGGATCTGCATGAGTTCGGCCCGCACCGCTGGGCGGGTTATCTGGTCGCGGCACTCATCCCGATCCACCTCTGGATGCACACGCAGCGGCGGGGCGCAGGCTCGCAACGAAGGCAGCGGGTCATGCCCGCCGAACCACTGCTCCCGCGGCCACCGTCCGCCGAGCCTGTCCGATCGCCGGAGGCGTCCGAAGAGGCGCGAGGCCATCCGTCGCGCCGCACGGCGCTGGTGGCGGGTGGCGCGGGTATCGCCGGTGTCGCCGCGGGATGGGTCGCCAACACCGCGACGTCACCCGATCCCTACGAGGGCGGCGACGTCGGCCTGTTCTACCACCGGGAGAGCTCGCTGGGCCTGCTCGGCCTGCTGGGTACCGTCACGCACTGGGGCCGCCGACCGGCCCGCTACACGCGGGTCGGCGACCAGCCCGCGGTCCCGCTGCCCGGGATCGGCACTCCCCCGACCATGAGCGTGGCGCAGGCGCTGCGGCAACGGCGGTCCCGTCGGAACTACGCCGACCGGGCCATCACCGGGCAGGAGCTCGCGTGGGTGCTCTGGGCCGCGACCGGCCTCACCACCGAGGCCGGGTACCGCACCGCCCCCTCGGCCGGCGCACTGTACCCGATCGAGACCTACGTCGCCGTCACGCGGGTGACCAGCATCGATCCCGGCCTGTACCACCTCGACGTCCGCGCCCAAGCCCTCGAACCGGTGCGCAGCGGATCGGTGGCCTCAGACCTGATGCTCGCCGGCCTGGGTCAGGACTTCCTGCGGAAGGCTCCCGCGGTCGTCGTCCTCACCGGGCTGTTCCAGCGGACCCGATGGAAGTACCACGCCCGCCACTACCGGTACGTGTGCTGGGAAGGCGGCCACCTCGCCCAGAACGTCTACCTCGCCGCCGAGGCCGCCGGGCTCGCAGCCTGCATGGTCGGCGGATTCCTGGACGGCACCCTCAACCGGCTGCTGCAGGTGGACGGCCGCCGAGAAGCCGCGCTCGGACTGATCGCCGTCGGCCCCAGCTGATGCCAGCGCCAGGGGCAGCGCCGCGGCGGCCGACCCGCCGGCTCGAGGGCAGACTCGCCGGATGACGGGCCGCGGGTAGACCGTTCTCCCCGGCCCGTCCGGCGCCGTACCGCGCCCGGTCCTCAGATGACCTTGTGGCGCAGCCGTTTGTCGACCGCGACGACCAGCGAGGCGGCCAGCGCGAGCAGCAGGATCCGGCCCCAGGCGTCCATCGGGATGGGGGCGGTCCCGAACAGCTGGTTCATCACCGGCAGGTAGGTGATGGCGGCCTGGGCGACCACCTGGACGGCGACTCCACCGAGGACCCAGGTGTTGCTGAACAGCCCGATGCGCCAGACCGACCGAGTGAGCGAGCGGCAGCTGAACAGGTAGAAGATCTCGACGGCGACGAACAGGTTGAGGGCCACGGTTCGGGCCTCGGCCAGGTCGGCGCCGTTGTCGCGCTCCCATTCGAACAACCACCAGGAGCCGCCCACGAGCAGGGCGGACACGAGCAGGATCGCGCAGCACCAGCGCGCCGGTCAGCAGGGGACGTCGCGGGTCTCGTGGCGGCCGGGTCATGATGTGCGGTTCCTTGGGCTCGAAGGCCAGCATCAGCCCGAGCGCCACGGCGGTGGTCATGTTGATCCACAGAATTTGGACCGGTGAGGATCGGCAGTGCGGTGCCCATCAGGATGGCGACCAGGATGACCAGGCCCTCGCCCATGTTGGTCGGCAGGGTCCAGACGATGAACTTGACCAGGTTGTCGAAGACGCCGCGTCCCTCTTCGACGGCGCCTTCGATGGTGGCGAAGTCGTCGTCGGTGAGGACCATGTCGGCGGCCTCCTTGGCGACCTCGGTGCCGCCGCGGCCCATCGCCACCCCGATGTTCGGCCTGGCGTAGGGCGGGGGCGTCGTTGACCCCGTCACCGGTCATCGCCACGATGTGCCCGCGGCCCTGCATGCGCCTCGACCAGCCGCAGCTTCTGCTCCGGGGATACCCGGGCGAATACGGCGGTGTCCTCGACCGCGTCGGTGTAGTCGTCGTCGCCGAGACGGGCGAGGTCGGCGCCGGTCAGGACGGTGTCGTCCCGGCCGCGTGCCGGTGATGCCGATGTCGCCGGCGATGGCGCGGGCGGTGGCCGCGTGGTCGCCGGTGATCATTTTCACCGCGATGCCGGCCGTGCGGCAGGACTGCGACGGCGGCGGCGGCTGCCGCGCGTGGCGGGTCGAGCATGGCTTGCAGGCCGGTCAGGACCAGGGTGCCCGACAGCACGTCCTCGTCCAGCACCGAGGGGTCGCTCGGCCGGGCGGATGGCGGTTGCCAGGACCCGGAGCCCGCGACCGGCCAGGGTTTCGGCGGCGGCCAGGACGGCGTCGTGCTCGACCGGGCGCAGCGTCCCGTCGTCGTCCATCTGGGTGCGGCACATCGCGAGGATCCGCTCCACGGCGCCCTTGGCCAGGACGACCAGACGGTGGTGGGTCGGCGGCGCAGTGCAGGCTGGCCATGAACTGCCGTTCGGAGCTGAACGGGATCGTCGCCACCCGCGGGTATGCCTGCGGTAGCGCCGTGATGTCCAGGCCGGCCTTGGCGGCGACGACCAGCAGCGCTCCCTCGGTGGGGTCGCCGACCACCTGCCAGCGGCCGTCGTCCGGGGTGAGCCGGGCGTCGTTGCAGCCGCGCGCCGGCCAGCAGGGTCCACCGCAGGGCCTCGCTCTGGCGGGGGTCGACCGGCGGCCCCGCTTCGTCGAGCAGCTGCCCGTCGGGTACGTAGCCGGAGCCGGTGACCTCGAAGCTGCCGCTGCGGCGTCCAGATCTCGCGCACGGTCATCTGGTTCTCGGTCAGGGTGCCGGTCTTGTCCGTGCAGATGACGGTGGTGCTGCCGAGCGTCTCCACGGCAGGCATCCGCCGGATCACCGCCCGACGGCGCGCCATCCGGGAGACCCCGATGGCCAGGGTGATGGTGACGGCGGCGGGCAGCCCTTCCGGGATAGCGCCCACGGCCAACGCGACGGCCGCGGTGAACATGTCGGCGGCGCGGCTCGCCGCGGACGACGCCGACCGCGAAGGTCACCGCGGCCAGCGCGAGGATGACCACCGTGAGGAGCTTGCTGAACCCGGCCAGCTTCCGGGTCAGCGGGGTGGCCAACACATCGGCAGCCCCGACCAGGCGGTGGATCTCGCCGAGCTCGGTCTCCGCTCCGGTCGCGACCACGATCGCCGTGCCGGAACCGGCGGTGACCAGCGTGCCGGAGTAGAGCATGTTGCGGCGGTCGGCGACCGGGGTGGCGGTCGGGCAGCACCACCTCGTCCTTGACCACCGGCACCGACTCCCCGGTCAGCGCCGACTCGTCGACGTGCAGCTCGGCCAGCTGCAGCAGCCGCAGGTCGGCCGGGACCTTGTCCCCCGCCTCCACCCGGACCAGGTCGCCAGGCACCAGCTCCTCGGAGGCCACGCACGCCGTGTGCCCGTCGCGGACCACCCGGGCCTCGGTGCGCACCATCGCCCGCAACGCGTCCAGGGCAGCCTCGGCCTTGGACTCCTGGATGAACCCCACGACCGCGTTGATCACCACCACCCCGAAGATCACGCTGGCATCGACCACCTCCCCCAGCGCAGCGGTGACCACGCCGGCACCGAGCAGGACGTAGATCAACGGATTTTGCAGCTGACGCAGGAAGCGCAGCACGGCACCCGCGGACTGAGTCTGCGGCAGAACGTTGGGCCCGAACCGGCCCAACCGCGCGGCCGACTCCGCCGTGCTCAGACCGGCGAGCGGGTCAGTCTCCAGCAGCAGCACAACCTCGTGGCCGGTCAGCGTGTGATGCGCGTTGCCCGCCACCAGCGACCCGCTCGTGCCCATGTACCCAGCGCACCCGGCCGCGTCTTCTGGCGGCAAGGGTCGATCGACCCTCAACGGTGGGATCAGCGGCCTTGGGTCGTAGACCGAAGGCGGCCGGTACCTCCCTTCGACCGCCCGCGTTGTGGCATCGATCGTGGCCAGTCCGCAGCAGCGGACCGGCATGTCGCCAGCCGCCGTCCAGCGGTCTGCCATTTGACTCACTTGCGAGTGAGGCGGTCGAGGACGACGCAGTTGCCGAACCGGCTGGACGAGACGTCCCGTCTGGTTTGTGGCCCGTGCGGGCCATGCGCCAGGTGAGCACCGTAGCGGCTCTTCGACCTCAGAGGCCGATGCAGTCCCTTGAGCGTCGATTGGTCTCGATCAGCGACTCGGCTGTCCTGAGTGCCCTCGACGTTCTCTAGCCTTCGACGATGTCGCGGCGGCGGAACGCCCAGAGCCCGATCCCCACGAGCAGCAGTCCGATGACGGTCATGATGATCCCGGAGGTGGCTGCCCAGGGCACCATCGGCACCCAGGCGAGGTGGGTGAAGGGCGACAGGTTCAGCACCCAGGCGGGCCAGTGCAGGGCGGGGCCGAGCAGGGTGAGGACGTACCAGATGACCGTCAGTGTCACGGGGATCACCGTCGTGGCGCGGGGCAGCAGGCCGAAGCAGGCGACGGCGAGGCCGCCGATGAGTACGACGACCGGCAGCGTGTTGAGCACGGATGTGAGCGCGTCGGCCCAGGTGATGCCGGCGGTGCCGGAGGCGACCACGCCGAGCCAGAGTGCGGTCCCGCTCACCACGAGCAGCAGCAGGCCTCCGGCCAGGGCGAGCGCGGTGTGACCCCCGAGCCAACGCAGCCGTGAGACGGGTCGCGCGAGCATCGCTTCGGCTCGGCCCGATTCCTCCTCGGCGCGGGCCGAGCCGAGTCGCCAGGCGACCTGGAGGCCGACGGCGACTCCGAACATCGAGCCGATCATGGCGAGGAACCCGAGCCTGGTCCCGGCAGCGTCGAGGCCGATCGAGGCCATGAGCTGCTGGTAGGACTGGTCGCCGGCGAGCCATTCGATCATGGTGCCGATCAGTGCGCCCATGACGACGGCGTAGACGCCGAGACCTAGCGCCCAGCCGAGCAGCACGCCACGGTTGCTGCGCCAGGCGAAGGCGGTTGGCCCGCCCAGGTAGCGCAGGTGCGCGGCCCGTCCGGACTCGCGTGACATCAGCGCGCCGCCGGTGTCCCGGCGCGCACGGAGCAGGACGGCGAAGGCGGAGAGCAGCACCGGTACAACCAGGACGCGGGATGAGCGCGCGCAGGTCGGGGTCGCCGTACGGTTGGAGCTCGTCGAGCCAGCCGAGCGGGCTGAACCAGCGGACCCAGGCTCGTGGGTCGGTGCTGTTGCCGATCATCCGCAGCACGTAGGCGACCGCGAGGACACCCGCGGCCAGCGCAGCGGCCCGCCGGCGGACGTCGACGAGCTGCGAGGTGATCGCCGCGATGGCGACGAAGGTTGCCGTGACCCCGGCGAGGGCCGCTCCGAACAGCACCGAACCGGTGGCGCCGGTCCCGCTGACGGCCATGGTGATCGCGACGACCGAGCCGAGCAGGAGCGCGACGGCGCCCAGCACCGACAGGACCACCGTGGTGGCGGTCGAGGAGCGCACCGGTCCGGCCAGCAGGAGGTCGGTGCGTTGGAGGTCCTCCTCACCGCGGAGCAGTCGAGTCGTGGTGAGGATCGCCCAGACGGCGAGGATGACCTGGATGACCCAGCCGCCGTCCCAGACCGCGAAGCCGCCCGGTGTGCCCAGGGCGACCGGGACGCCCTGCATCATCCTGATCGCCGGGTTGTCCTCGAACATCTGGAACTGCTGGGGCGAGACGCCGTTCGGGTAGGCGGTGCGGAAGCTCGCCACCTCCAATGCCATGTAGGCGACGCCGGACACCATGAGAACGAGCGCGGAGCGACGGCTCTGCCGGGCGGTCACCCCAGCGACCGCACGGCGTGGCCGGGCGGGCCTGGGGGCCATCTGCACGCCCTTGTGGCGGTGGCCGGGCTGTGCGTGGTCGCGCGCGGCGTGGTCCTCCGCGTGGCGCGCGTGAGCGTGTGCCGTGGCGCTCACGGCCGGTCGCCTCCCGCGGGCCCCGGCGGCGACGCGCCGTGCGCCGCCGCGACTGCCTCACGTTGCGAGGCACTGGTCTCGTAGTACGTCAGGAAGATCTGTTCCAGCGTGGGGGCGTGGCTCTGCAACCGGGTGATGCCGGCGGTGCCCAGCCGGGCGAGGACGGCGCCGGGCGAACCGCGCACGGTGACGCGAACGCCGCCGTCCATCGGCTCGACCCCCAGTACGCCGTCGAGGTCGTCGAGACACGGCACCGGCCCCTCCAGCGACGCCTCCAGCACCGTGGCAGTCAGCCTTCGGAGCGCGGCCAGCGCAGCGACCTCCACAAGGGTGCCGTCACGCAGGATGGCCACGCGGGCGCACACGTCCTCGACCTCGTCGAGCAGGTGCGAGGACAGGAACACCGTCTGGCCAGCGGCCGCGGCCTCCCGGGCCAGCGCCTGGAACTCGGCCTCCATCAGCGGGTCGAGCCCGACGGTCGGTTCGTCCAGCAGCAGGATGTCCGGCCGGGTCATGAACGCGGCGACAAGCGCGATCTTCTGCCGGTTGCCCTTCGAGTACGACCGCGCCCGCCGGCTCGGGTCCACGTCGAGGCGCTCGATCAGCTCGTCGCGAAACTTGGGATCGACGTCGCCCGACAGGTTCCCCAACAGCGCGAGGATCTCCGCGCCGGTGAGGCTCGGCCACAGCGACACGTCGCCCGGCACATACCCGACCGAGCGATGGGCCCGTCCGACGTCGGACACCGGGACACCCGACAACCAGGCTTCACCGCGGGTCGGCCGCAGCAGGCCGAGCAGCAGCCTGATCGTCGTGGACTTGCCAGCGCCGTTGGGGCCGAGGAAGCCGAAGATCTCACCGTGGGCTACCTCGAGGTCGAGGTCCTCGAGGGCGACGACGCTGCCGAAATGCTTGGTGAGTCCGACGGTACGAATCGCTGGGGTTGCCATCATGCGCCTCCCCGGCGCGCGGCACGACGGAAGTGTCGGCCTCGCGCTCGCACCTCTCATTGTACGGGCCGCGCGTCACACCGAGTCGGGCCGAACGTCACGACGTCGCCATCCGGTGAGGCACCCGGCGGTCACCGACTCGGATGCATGAGCGTGCCTCCGAGCGTTCTCCAGAGAGCGCACATGCCGAAGACCTTCGGCCCTGGGGGGTGCTCCGACCGGACGCCGATAATCGAATCGAGGCACGGGTCCCGCTTCGACGGCCGCCGAACAGATCAGAACGCACCGTCGGCCTAGCCCGCGACAGCCCTCGTCGGGGTGGCCGCCCAGACCCAGGGGCGAACGGCACGCCGAACCCACCGACGGTGGCCATCCGGTCAAAGCGACCTGGACGCCCGGGAGTGGATAGTCCAAGATCATTTGTTCCACTCGTCTGGCACCCGAGGGACAACGATTGTTGTCAGCCTCTTTGGGATAACCGCTGCACCCCCCGGCCGCTCAGGCGAGGGGTATCCGCGGCGTACCTGACCAGCGCCGGTCCAGCCGGCGGCCGCCTGACGAACAGAGCCGTCACTACTTGCCAGAGACGTCCCTTTGGCCGCCGTTGCCACACCCAACATCGACGGCATCGCCGCGTCGGGGGCCAGGCTCGACGCCGGGAGGCTCGTCCGCGAGGATTGCCGACGTGAAGCGCTCGACGGCGATCGGGCACCTCGTGGAGACCGGGGAGGCGTCCTCCGAACGGCTGCGGCTCCGAGGAACGGACATCGGCTGGCCGGTCGAGGAGCTCTGGGTAACCGGCGACCTCCTCGGCCTTGCCGACGCGGTCGACGCGGTCTCGGTGGTGGTCGTGCTCGACGTGCCGCCCGAGGAGGCCCCGTGGCTGGCGATCAACCCTGCCGGCGAGTGGGCCGGCGATCAGCTCCGGCTCCGGAAGCGCCCACTGCTGTGGTGCTACCGGCCGCTCGGGTGGCCGGTGTGGAACCACGAGCATCGCCGGCTGGTGCGGTATTGGTCGGCCGAGGCAGGACTGGACGGCTCCGTCATCGACGCACTGCGGACAAGGCGGCTCGACCGGCTCGACGTCGTGGAGCCCACGGCAAACGAGCTCGCCCGCCAGCTGCGAGAAGAGCTCCCCGTCTCCCGTACTCACCTGCGGACGGTGGTCCAGCGCTACTGGGATCGGGACTGGCGCCGGCAGCACAAGGGCTATGACGAGTCACCGGAGGACCACCTGTGGCGGGCCGCCGCGGCGGTCTCCGAGATGCAGGACGCCCTCGATGGGCTCAAGCTCGAGACCTGACCCCGCCCCCACGTCGAGACCTGACCCCGCCCCCACCTCGGCCACGGACGTCCACAAGACCCCCGGTCACCCGAGGGACAACGATCGTTGTCAGGCCAACCACACAGCGGCACACCCTTGTATCGGCCCATACGTGGCTCGCGGCGGCGATGCAGGGTCCGTCTTGGCGACGCAGGTGGAGACATCGTCGAGGGGCTGGGCCGCCTGGGTGGCGGCAGCCCCGGTGTGGCGGCTGCATTCCTGCGCAGGGCAAGTGACATCGCGGATCCCACGGATTGGTTGCGGCTCGGGTCCCGTGGCTGGGGCCGGCAACGTGTCGCGGTCGGTGAAATGATCTTGAACGTCGCCGAGGCGCCTCGATCAATTTCACCTCGTGCATGACTGTCCGACACGCCACCGGACACCGACCCTCCCGAGCCACTCAGGCAGCGATCCCCGAGGGTGACCCGAGTCGCCCCACGGCCAGCGCCTGCCCACACCCGCCGAGAGCGAGAGAGGCGGCACACAGTTGCATCCATGGTTCGAGGCGCGCTGTCATCTCCCGCCCTCCCGGACTTGCCATGCCTTGCGGGGGCGCGTCCAGTCGGACGGCGGAGCCCTCACGATTCGCATCGCCGTGAGCAGCCTTTGCCCACCGTCACCGACAGCCGAGGGGACCTACGCGAGCTCGTCCCTGGCCCCTGCCGAGCCGACGCGTCAGGTCTCGTTTCGGACACGTCCGCTTGCCAACGATCGGCCACGACGGCGGTGGCAAGGGTTTGGGCAAGGTCAGCGGACTAGGAGGCAGGACTCGTTGAGATGACGTCGACGGCGGCTGAACATGATCACTTGCTCGGTCAGTCCCGCATGCACGACTCCCGTCTGGGGAGTGGCCTGCGGACAACACATCGGACAACTCATCGGGCATTACCTGGTGCCCACCCTGGTCGTGCAGGGCAGCGTCCTGCTGAGAATCCCGGAGGTCGTCGTGGCCGACCCGCACATCCCGGTCCGGTCCGAGATCGCCCTGTACGCGATCGACACCGATGCGGCTGGTGCCAACAAGGCGAGATCGCGGGCGTCGGGGCGCCACGGGCCGTCGGTCGACGAGTATCGGACCTCGGAACGGCTCTGCTGCTCACCGCCCCCGAAGCCGCTCCGGTCGTGGGCATCGGCGACACATGAGCAGCTCGCCCGCCGACCACCGACCCGGCACCTCTAGCGACGGGGGCCGAAGAAGTTGTCGCTACTTCACCGCCGCCGAGCTCGTCGAGACCCTCTACCGCGGCCTGGCCGACAACTCCGTCGGGAAAGTCATCGAGAACCTGCTTCAGGAACGAGCTGATCATCTGCGATGAGCTGGGCTTCGCCCCGCTCGACGACACCGGCGCCTAGCTGCCGTTCCGCTTCGTCGCCGCCGCCTACGAACGCCGCGCCCCGGGCATCGCCTCCCACCGGTCCTTCGAGTCCTGGGGCCGGTTCCTGCCCGAGCACACCACCGCCGTGTCCATGCTCGACCGGCTCCTGCACCACGCCAATGTCGTGATCACCGAAGGCGAGTCGGTCCCCATGCGCCGAGCCCGAGCGCAAGGAGGTGGCCCCAGGAAGAACTGATCAACCGCGGTGGGACTTCTACTTGGCCACCGGCGGGGACCGCAACTTGGCCATTGACAGCGGGCGCCGCTTGTCGAAGCAGCTCAACACAGCACACGCCGAAGGCGTTCTGATCCCAGCGAGACAAGTCACTTCGCTCCACCCCAATCGAACCTCGAGACGTCGCGAGGCCGCCGATCCCGCTCCATCCTCGGCCGTCCGCGTTCGCCCAGGTCCGCCGACGCGCGGCACGAGTTGCCGACAAACTGCCGACATTTGGCCAGTAAGCCGGTTCCGATGTCTCCGGAACCGGCCTCTGACCTGCGCCTTCTTGGTGGAGCTGAGGGGACTCGAACCCCTGACCCCCTCGTTGCGAACGAGGTGCGCTACCAGCTGCGCTACAGCCCCTGGTGGAGGTAGCGAGGCTACCAAACCTGCAGGGTCAGTCGTTCACCGCGCGACGCTGGATGATCGCCTCGAGCTGGTCGTCGGCGACCTCCGCGTCGTCGACGAGCGCCGACATGCTCGCCGGGACGACGACCGTCTCGACGTGCTGGTCGAAGGGCTGCTCGGCGGCCGGCCGGGGGGCCGGGCGTGGGGCCATCGGCTTGTTGACGTACGTCGGGAGAGGCACCGGGACCGGGCTCCACCCGGCCGCTTCATCCGCGGCGCGACGCTCCTCGGCGGCGCGCTCGGCGGCCATCGCCTCCTCGGCGGCGGCCCAGCGGGCGTCCTCGGCCGCGCGCTCCTCGGCCAGCTCGCGGCGCACCGACATCAGCCGGTCCAGCGAGTCGAAGCGCATGATCCGGGAGCGCACGCTGCGCCGGACTGCCTGGCGGCTGCGCGACACCTCGTGGCTGCGCCGCACCTGCACCCGCAGGTGCACCAGGTCGGCGACGGTCACGACGAGCAGCAGCACGGGCGCCCACCACGGCACCGGTGTCACGGGGGTCAGCAGCGCCAGCAGCAGAGTGGTCAGCGCCAGGCCGGCCAGGATGCGACGACGCCGGATCGCCGCGGCCCGCACCCGACGACGTACCGGAGCGGAGGTGCGGTGGGCGGGCGCCGGTCCGCGGCCGGCCGGGGCCGGGAGCGGGCTCCGGGTCGGCAGCGAGCTGCGCGGCGCCTCCGGCCGGGCCGGCATGACGACGTACCGCTTGTCCGGTGTCGGGTCCTTGCGGGACAGGATGCGCATCGCGTGGTCGAACTTCTCCACCGAGCGCGACTCGGAGAGCTCGTCGTGGCGCTTGAGCCAGCGTGGGATGAAGTAGGCAGCCCACATCACGATGATGACGGCGTAGATGATCCCGCTTCCCACCCGCAGAACGGTAGGGCCGCACCCGCACCGGTCCGCGGATCTGGGCCGGTGTGTCGCAGGATCAGTGGAGTGACTGTTGTGACTCGTGTGGTTAGGCGCCGGTCCCCGGCGTCTCCCGTCGGGTCGCCTTCCACCGGGCGAGCAGCCCTTCTGGGACCTCCTCGGCCGTCAGCGCGAAGACCGGTGGTCGCGCCAGTCGCCGTCGATGTGCAGGAAGCGAGACGCGGGTGCCCTCCTCGCGGAAGCCGAGCTTCTCCACGACCCGCAGCGAGCCGGCGTTCTCCGGCCGGATCGCGATCTCGATCCGGTGCAGGCCGACGGTCCGGAAGCAGTGGTCGGTCGCCAGCGCCACGGCGGTCGGGCATGATGCCGCGACCGGCGACCCGGCGGTCGACCCAGTAGCCGACGTGCGCCGAGCACAGCGACCCCCAGGTGATGTTGCCCACGGTCAGCTGGCCGACGAGCACGTCGTCGTAGTCACGACGAACGGCAGCAGGCGCGCCGTCCCGGGCCTGCCGGCGCAGCGCGCGGACCATCGCGCGGAAGGTCGTCGGCGTCGCCGGTGTCCCGGCGGGGCGGTCGCCTCCCACGGCGCAGCCAGTCCGCGTTGCGCCGGCGGACCTCGCCCCAGCGGTCCCGGTCCGTCGCGGTCGATCGGCCGCAGCCCGATCAGCCCGTCGCGCAGGGTCGCCGGCCAGCCCCGGGTCATCGGGAGCCCGGTGGGAGCACCAGCGCGGCGAGTGGGCGTGCGGTGCTCAGTGGTCGCTCCCGGCGATCTGCTCGACCGCGTGCACCAGCAGCGGCCCCAGCACCGCCAGCCCGTCCTTCACCCCGCCGCGCGAGCCGGGCAGGTTGACCACCAGCGTGCCGCCGGCCACGCCCGGCCAGGCCGCGCGAGAGCGCCGCCGTCGGGACGCCCTTGCCGACGCCGTACGCGCGGATCGCCTCGGCGATGCCGGGCACCTCGCGGTCGAGCACCCGCCGGGTCACCTCGGGCGTGCGGTCGGTCGGGGTGAGGCCGGTGCCGCCGGTGGTCAGCACGACGTCGTACGCCGCGGCGACCGCCGTCGCGCAGCGCCTCCTCGACCGGCTCGCCGTCGGGCACGACGAGCGGGCCGGTCGACCTCGAAGCCCGAGCGCGGCGAGGCCGTCGACGATCACCGGCCCGGTGCGGTCCTCGTAGACCCCGGCCGCCGCCCGGTTGGACGCGCTCGACGACCAGCGCCGCTCACGGCCCGGCCCCGCGTCCGGGACCAGGTCGCCGGACTTGCCGCCGGTCTTGGCCTCGACCCGCACGTCGGTGATCACGGCGCGCCTTGTCGACCGCCTTGACCATGTCGACGAGCGCCAGCGCCGGCGACCGCCACGCAGGTCAGCGCCTCCATCTCGACGCCGGTGCGGTCGGCGGTGCGCACGGTCGCGGTGATCTCGACGCGCGTCGTCGGCGACCTCGAGGTCGACGGTCGACGCCGGGGATCGCGATCGGGTGGCACAGCGGGACCAGGTCGGGCGTCCGCTTGGCGGCCTTGATGCCGGCGATCCGCGCGACGGCGAGGGCGTCGCCCTTCGGCACGCCCTCGCCGCGCAGCAGGCCGACGACCTCGGCCGACACGAGCACCCGGCCGGTGGCCGTGGCCGTGCGCACCGTGACGTCCTTGCCGGACACGTCGACCATCCGCGCCGCGCCCGGTCTCGTCGACGTGGGTGAGGCGCGCTCGGGCTCGGTCACGTCAGCCGCCGTTCGAGCACCATCACCTGCGACCGGCGCCGCCCTGCCGCGACCTCGGTGACGTCCTCGGGCACCACGATCAGCGCGTTGGCGTGGGCGAGGTCGCCGATCAGGTGCGAGCCGTGCCCGCCGACCGGCGGACGACGTAGCGGCCCGTCGCTCGACGTCGAGCCAGCCGCGCACGAACTGCCGCCGGCCGGCGGGCGAGCTGAAGCCCGTCGTCGAGCACCGCCCGCACGCGTCGGGCCGGTGCAGCGGCTCGACGCCGAGCATCCGGCGGATCACCGGCCGCACGAACACCTCGAAGGAGACGTACGACGAGACCGGGTTGCCCGGCAGCGTGAAGATCGGGGTCTTGTCCGGGCCGACCGTGCCGAAGCCCTGCGGCTTGCCCGGCTGCATCGCGACCCCGTCGAACGACGACGGTGCCCAGCCGGACGAGCACCTCCTTGACCACGTCGTAGGCGCCCACGCTGACGCCGCCGCTGGTGACCACCAGGTCGGCGCGGACCAGCTGGTCCTCGAGCGCGTCGATGAAGCGCCTGCGGCGTCGTCCGGGACGATGCCGACGCGGTAGGCGATCGCGCCGGCCTCGCGGGCCGCGGCCGCGAGCAGGAAGGAGTTCGCCGTCGTAGATCGTGCCGGCGGCCGAGCGGCTGCCCGGGCTCGACGAGCTCGCTGCCGGTCGACATGATCACGACCCGCGGCCGGGGCCGCGACCAGCACCCGGTCGCGGCCCACGGCGGCCAGCAGGCCGAGCTGGCCGCGGCCCGAGCCGGGTGCCGGCCTCGAGCACCGACGTCGCCGGCCGGACGTCCTCGCCCCGGCGGCGGACGTGCTGCCCCGGCGTCGCGGCGCCTTGGTGATCGCGACGCTGGCGATGCCGCCGTCGGTCCACTCGAGCGGGACGACGGCGTCGGCGCCGGCCGGCACCGGCGCGCCGGTCATGATCCGCACGCGCAGTGCCCGGGCTGACACGCGCGTAGCGCCGGCCTGGACCGGCGGCGATGTCGCCGACGACCGGCAGGTGCACCGGGTGTCGCTCGCGACGGCGGTCGGCGACGTCGGCGACCCGCACGGCGTAGCCGTCCATCGCGGAGTTGTCGAAGGGCGGCAGGTCGACGTCGGCCGTCACGTCCTCGGCGAGGATGCAGCCGTGGGCGTCGAGCAGCTGCAGGTCGAGCGGCGCGAGCGGCTCGACGCCGTCGAGGATGTCGGCCAGGTGCTGCGTCGACGCTCTTCAGCGCCGCTCACCGGCACCATCTCCTCGGTCGACGAAGTCGCCAAGCCAGGCGCGTGAAGTCGGGCCCGAGGTCGTCGCGCTCGCTGGCCAGCCGCACCACCGTCTTGAGGTAGTCGAGCCGGTCGCCGGTGTCGTAGCGGCGACCGCGGAACACCACGCCGTGCACCGGCCCGTGCTCGCCGCCGGCCGCCATCGTCGCGCAGCGCGTCGGTCAGCTGGATCTCGCCGCCCCGGCCCGGGCGCGGTGCGCTCGCAGCACGTCGAAGACCGCCGGGGTCCAGCACGTACCGCCCGATGATCGCGAGGTTGCTCGGCGCCTCGTCCGGCGCGGGCTTCTCGACCAGGTCGGTGACCACGACACGACGTCGGGGTCGTCGGTGGCGGCTCACCGCGGCGCAGCCGTACAGGTCGATCTGCTCGGGCGGCACCTCCATCAGCGCGACCACGCTGCCGCCGTGCCGCTCCCGCACGTCGAGCATCGTCGCTGAGCAGGGGGTCGCGCGGGTCGATCAGGTCGTCGCCGAGCAGGACCGCGAACGGCTCGTCGCCCGACGTGCCGGGCGGCGCAGAGCACGGCGTGGCCGAGCCCGCGCGGGTCACCCTGGCGGATGTAGTGCATGTCCGCGACCGGCACGGCCGACTCGCGCACCCGGCCCAGCCGGTCGCCGTCGCCCTTCGCCTCGAGGACGGCCTCGAGCTCCCAGTTGCGGTCGAAGTGGTTCTCCAGCGAGTTCTTGTTGCGGCCGGTGACCATGAGCACGTCGGTCAGCCCGGCCGCGACGGCCTCCTCCACGACGTACTGGATCGCGGGCTTGTCGACGACCGGCAGCATCTCCTTGGGCGTCGCCTTGGTCGCCGGCAGGAACCGGGTGCCGAGACCGGCTGCCGGGATGACCGCCTTGGTCACGGGCCGCACGGAGGTCTGGTCGGTCACCATGCCAGCAGACCCTAACGGCCCGTGGCGGGTCAGCCCGGCGCGCCCGGCACGTGCCACTGGTCGCGGCCCGCGGCCTTGGCTGCGTAGAGCGCCTTGTCGGCCGAACGCATCAGGGTCGCCGGGGTCGAGCCGTGCTCCGGGAAGGCCGCCCCACCGATCGAGATGGTGATGTCCAGCGGTACCTCGGCCTGGTGCCGGAACGGCGTCCGGCGCACCGCGTGGCAGATCCGCTCGGCGAGCTGGGCGGCGCCGTCGACCGTCGTCTCGGGCAGCACGACGACGAACTCCTCCCCGCCGTACCGCGCGAAGGTGTCGACCTCCCGGACCACCTCCTGCACCCGCTGCGCGAGCTCGCGCAGCACCTCGTCGCCGCGGGCGTGGCCGTGCAGGTCGTTGACCAGCTTGAAGTGGTCGAGGTCCAGCATGAGCACGGCCAGCGGCCGGTCGAACCGGGTGGAGCGCTCGATCTCGCGGGCCAGGCTCATCGACAGGTACCGGAAGTTCCAGACCCCGGTGAGCGGGTCGGTGGTCGAGAGCCGCTGCGCCTCGTGGTGCAGGTGCACGTTGTCCATCGCGATGCTCGCCTGGCCGGCGAGGGTGCGCAACGCGTCCTCGTCGGTGACCTCGAAGGGCCGGCCGTCGGCCCGGTCGTAGAGCGCGACCACGCCGATGACGTTGCCCATGCTGCGCAGCGGTACGGCGAGCACCTCCCCGCGGCCGGGCTCGGTGGCCGACGGCTCGAGGACGACCGGGCCGGAGCCGAGCCGACCGCGGGCGCCCTGGCCGGTGGCCACCACCCGGCCGAGGACGCCCGAGCCTGGTGTGATCACGGCGGGCGCCGGGAGGCCGGCCTCCCGCAGCCCGTGCTCGGCCACCAGCTGCAGCCGGTCGACCGAGATCTGCAGCACGACCCCGGCCCGGGCCTGCAGGGTGACGACCGCGGTCTCGAGCACCACCTGGAGCAGGCCGTCGAGGTCGTGGGTGCTGGTGAGGGTGTCCCCGATGCGCTCGAGGGAGTCGCGCAGGTCCTCGCGGCTGCGCTCCAGCGCCCCCATGTTGCGGCGCAGCTCATCGGTCATCTGGTTGAAGGCGCTGCCGAGCCGGCCGGCCTCGCCGTCCGGCGCCAGGTTGATCGGCGTGTCGAGGTCACCGCGGGCCACCCGTTCGGCCGCCTCGGTGATCTCGGTGTACGGCTGGCTCAGACCGCGGGCGACCACGGTGACCAGGGCCCCCGCCGCAAGTGCCCCCGCCAGCAGGATCAGCGTGAACAGCAGGGTGCGCGAGCCGCCGACCGGGTCCGGCGCGAGCACGACGGTGGTCCAGGGAACCCCGCTGGCCGGACCGTCGACCCGGGCCTTCCAGCCGGCCAGGTCGACCCGGCCGCTGCGACCGGCGCTGGCGGCGACCACCGCATCGGTCGTCTCGCGGTCCGCCGTCGAGAGCACGACAGTGCTGCCGTTCAGCAGGACGACCTCGCCGTCGGCGGCGCTGCGGGTCTGCACCTCGCGCAGCGCCTTGCGATCGAGCCACCTGGCGACGATCGCGGCGCGCCCTCCGCCCTGGAAGCGTTCGGCGACGACCGGGACGCCGCCGCCCGCCGACCCGTCCCGGCAGGACGACAGGTCGGCCGCCGTCACACCCGCCGGCAGCCGGCCGGCGTGCGCGGGTGGTGCGGCCGGGCCGTCGACCTGCGCGAAGTCGGCGTAGCCGCCCTTCGCGACGAGGTTCGTGACGGCGTCCTGAGGCGTCCCCACGGCGGCCTCCGCCACGGCGGCTCGCCCGACCAGGCCCAGGGTGCGGCACTCGTCCGCCAGCTCGGAGCGCACGGCCGCCCCGGCGGCGTCCGCCGTGGCGCCGACCCGTTCCGCCCGCGCGTCGGGCACGACGAACAGCACCACCAGGGCCCCGACCGCGAGCGGGATGAGGAAGAGGCCGCCCAGCACCAGCCACAGCCGCCGTTGCAGGCTCACCGCGCCACCGTCCCCGCGCGGCTGCCGTCCCGCGTCGCGGCCGGGAATGCCTCGACCGGCGGCGACTGGGACGATGATCCCGTGACGGTGAGGGCGCGCAAGAAGGAGCTGCGGGCAGGGCTGCTCGCCGCGCGCCGTGACCTGTCGGTCTCGGCGCGCGCAGCCGCTGCTTCCTCGCTCACCGCCGCTGTGCTCAACCTCCCCGAGGTCCTGGCCGCCGGAACAGTGGCCGCCTATGTGTCCATCGGCACGGAGCCGGCTACGGCTGAGGTGCTGAATGTCCTGCAGTCGAGGAAGGTACGCGTCCTGCTGCCCGTGGTGCGGGACGATCTCGACCTGGACTGGGCAATCTACGAGAACCGGGCCCGGTTGTCGCCCGAGCGCCTGGGACTGCTGACCCCCGTCGGCCCCCGGCTGGGCCTCGAGGGCATCGCGGCCGCCGACGTCGTGCTGGTCCCGGCGCTGGCCGTCGCCGAGGACGGCACCCGCCTGGGTCGCGGCGGCGGCTGCTACGACCGGGCCCTGCAGCGGGTCCGGCCGGGAGTGCCCGTGGTCGCGCTGCTGCACGACGGCGAGCTGCTCCCCGCCGTACCGGCCGAGCCGCACGACCGCAAGGTGTCCGCGGTCGTCACCCCGTCGGGTGTCCACCGCCTGGGGGACGGTGCCGGGTGAGCACTCACGAGCTGGACCTGTTCCTCCTCGTCGGCGCGGTGGTGCTGCTGGTCTCGATCGCCGCGGTCCGGCTCGCCGTCGGCAGCGGGCTGCCCACCCTGCTGCTCTACCTCGGCCTCGGTCTGCTGCTGGGCGAGAACGTCATCGGGCTGGACTTCGACGACACGTCGATGGCCCGGGCGCTCGGCTACACCGCGCTCGTCGTCATCCTTGCCGAGGGTGGCCTGACCACCCGTTGGGACACCATCCGGTCGGCCGTCCCCGCCGCGGCCTCCCTCGCGACCCTCGGGACCGCGGTGTCCGTCGCGGTGGTCGGCGGCGCGGCGCACCTGCTGCTCGACACCAGCTGGCGCGACGCGCTGCTGATCGGCGCTGTTCTCGCGCCCACCGACTCGGCGGCGGTGTTCTCGGTGCTGCGCAAGGTGCCGCTGCCGCCGCGGCTCGGGGGGCTGCTGGAGGCCGAGTCCGGCTTCAACGACGCGCCGGTCGTGATCCTCGTGGTGGCGCTCGCAGGTCACTCCACGCCGTCCTGGTGGCAGCTGCTGCTGCTCATCGGCTACGAGCTGGTGCTCGGCGGCGCCGTCGGGCTGCTGGTCGGGTACGCCGGTGCGTGGGGGGTGCGGCGCATCGCGCTGCCCTCCTCCGGCCTCTACCCGCTGGCGGTGCTGGCGCTGTGCGTGACGGCGTACGGCGCCGCTGCAGTGGCGCACGGCAGCGGCTTCCTGGCGGTCTACGTCGCGGGCCTGGTGCTCGGCAACACCCGGCTGCCGCACAGCTCGGCGACCAGAGGCTTCGTCGAGGGTGCCGGGTGGCTGGCCCAGATCGGGCTGTTCGTGATGCTCGGGCTGCTCGCCACCCCGGCCGAGCTGGGGCCGTCGATCCTGCCGGCCCTCGGGGTCGGCCTCGCGCTGCTGGTGCTGGCCCGGCCGCTCTCGGTGTTCGCCTCCCTGCTGCCGTTCCAGCTCAAGCGCTGGTCCTGGCACTTCCCCACGTCCCGAGCCGAACGGGTGCTGCTGTCCTGGGCCGGCCTGCGCGGCGCGGTGCCGGTCGTGCTGGCCACGGTCAGCGGCGACCAGGACGTGTTCAACCTGGTCTTCGTCCTCGTCGTCGCGTTCACCCTGCTGCAGGCACCGACCCTGCCGTGGGTCGCGCGCACCCTCGGCGTCGTCGGCGAGGCGGAGACGCAGCGGCTGGACATCGAGTCGTCCCCGCTCACCCGGCTGGACGCCGACCTGCTGCAGGTGCACGTCGAGGAGGGCTCCCGGATCGCCGGTGTCGAGGTCTTCGAGCTCGGCCTGCCGGCCGGGGCAGCGGTCACCCTCGTGGTGCGCGGCGGGGGCGCCTTCGTGCCGGTGTCCAGCACCCCCCTGCAGGTCGGCGACGACCTGATCCTCGTCACCACCGAGTCGGCCCGGCGGGAGGCCGAGCGCCGGCTGCAGTCGGTGTCCCGCGGCGGCCGGCTGGCCGACTGGAAGACGCCGCGCCGGCGCCCGCCGCGGCGCTGACCCCGAAGACCAGCACCGGCGCCGTACGACGGCCGGTCAGGGGACGGAGAAGCCCACCGCCGAGGCCAGCAGGCCCAGCAGCGCGCAGACCCCGAGGGTCCGCAGCACCGACCACCGCAGCCGGAAGATCAGCACGAAGCCGACAGCGGCGATGGCCACCTCGACCGGTCGGATGCTGCTCCAGACCGGGACGCTCGTGTGGACCGGGCCCTGGTCGACCTCGTCCACCTCGTCGAACAGCGTGTGCAGGGCGAAGAAGACCGCCAGGTTCGCGATGACGCCCACCACCGCGGCCGTCACGCCGGAGAGCGCGTCGGCGACCTTCCGGTTGTGCCGCAGCCGCTCGACGTACGGCGCGCCGAGGAACACCAGCAGGAACGCCGGGACGAACGTCACCCAGGTCGTGAGCGCCGCGCCGATCGTCGCGGCGACCCAGGGGTCGAGGCCGCCGGGCGAGCGGTAGGCGCCGAGGAACCCGACGAACTGCAGCACCATGATGAGCGGCCCCGGCGTGGTCTCGGCCAGACCGAGACCGCTGACCATCTCGCCCGGGCTCAGCCACCCGTAGGTCTCGACGGCCCGCTGCGCGACGTAGGTGAGCACGGCGTACGCACCGCCGAAGGTCACGAGGGCGGCGCCGGAGAAGAAGAAGCCCTCGGTCGACAGCGTGCTGTCCCGCCCGGTTGCCGCCACGACCGTGAGCACCGGGGCCCACCACACGGTGATCCCGACCGCCAGCACGAGCCCGCTGCGCCGGACCGAGGGCCGCTCCGCGTGCAGCGCGTCGTCCGCGACGAGCGGAGCGGGGCCGTCCTCCTCGTCGGCAGCGTCCGGCGTCATCGACCCCGGGCGGTGCCGGCCCAGCAGCCAGCCGACCCCACCGGCCGCCAGCACGACGACCGGGAACGGGACCGCGAACAGCGACAGGGCCAGGAACGACACCACCGCGATGCTCACCAGCGAGGCCCGGCCGAGCGCGCGGCGGCCGACCCGGACCACCGCCTGGGCGACGATGGCGAGCACCGCGGCGGAGATGCCGCCGAACACCGCCGTCACCAGCGTCGTCGTGCCGAACGCCACGTAGACCGCCGAGAGCGCGAACAGGGCGATCGCGCCGGGCAGCACGAACAGGACGCCGGCGAGCATCCCGCCGCGGACCCCGTTGAGCAGCCAGCCGATGTAGACCGCCAGCTGGGTGGCCTCGGGCCCCGGCAGGATCGTGCAGAAGTTGAGGGCGTGCAGGAACCGGCCGCGGCCGATCCAGCGCCGGTCGTCGACCAGTACGCGCTGCATCACCGCGATCTGCCCGGCCGGGCCCCCGAACGACTGCAGCGCGACGAGCGTCCACACCTTGGCGGCAGTCCGCAGCGGGACGACGTCGCGCGCCGCTCGCTCCTCCGCCGTCACCGCACCATGGTGGCGTCAGGCTGCGTCGCCCGTCACACCACCGCCCCGCTGCTGTCGCGGTCGTACCGCGGCCGGGCCGGTGCGGTGCGCTTGGCCGGCGGCGGCGGGGACGGGCTCCGGCGCTCCAGCTCGATCGCGAGCGGCCCTGCGGTGAACATCGAGGAGAAGGTCCCGACGGCGATGCCGATGAGCAGGGCGATCGCGAAGTCGGTGAGCGAGTCGCCGCCGAGGAACGCGAGTGCGCCGAGGATGAAGACGGCTCCGAGCCCGGTGTTCACGGTGCGCGGGATCGTCTGCACGATCGCCGAGTTCACCACGGCGGGGAAACCGCGCCTGCGCTGCGACCCCCACAGCTCGCGGACCCGGTCGAAGACCACCACCGAGTCGTTCACCGAGTAGCCGATGACCGTGAGCAGCGCGGCCAGGAAGACACCGTCGATCGGCTTCCCGAGCCAGGCGAAGACACCGACGAGCAGGAGCACGTCGTGCGCCATCGCCGCGACAGCCGCGGCACCGAGGGTCCAGCGGAACCGGATCGCCAGGTAGCCGAGCTGGACCGCGAGCGCCACGCCCAGCGCGATCAGCGCCTTGGTGCGCAGCTCGTCGCCGAGGCTCGGCCCGATCAGCTCGTCGCGCTGCTTGGTGACGTCGCCGCCGGCGGCGTCGGCGAGGGCGCTCCGGATCTCGGCCTCCTGGTCGTTGGTCATCTCCCCGGTGCGCACCGAGATGTTGGCCTCGCCGCTCTCCTGCACGACGGCCCTCGGGAACCCGGCCTCCGACACCGCCGCCCGGGCGTCGTCGACGGAGACCGGTGCGGACGTCGAGTACTCGACCAGCCGGCCACCGGTGAACTCGACCCCGAGGTCGAGGCCGCGGGTGGCGATGCCGGTCGACGGCGAGCACGAGGACGACGGCGGAGCCGGCGAGCCAGCGCCGGCCGTGTCGCATCAGGTCCGGGTTGCGCGCCGCCAGCCAGGTGCGCACCCGGCCCGGCGCCGCGATCCCGGTAACGGCCGGCCGGCTGCTGACCGCCCGCCGGCCGACCGCCCACTCGGCGAGCACCCGGGTGACGACCAGCGCGGACACCATCGAGGCGAGCACGCCGATGGCGAGGGTCACCCCGAACCCGCGCACCGGCCCGGACGCGAGGAAGAACAGCAGGCCGGCCGCGAGCAGGGTGGTGACGTTGGAGTCGATGATCGCGCTCCACGCCTTGGTGAAGCCGGAGCCGACCGCGACCCGCAGACCCTTGGCGGGCCCGGCGGCATACTCCTCGCGGGCCCGCTCGAAGACGAGGACGTTGGCGTCGATGGCCATGCCGATCGCCAGCACGAAACCGGCCAGCCCCGGCAGGGTGAGCGTCGCGCCGAGCCCGACCAGCATCGCGTACGCCAGCAGCGCGTAGCTGCCCAGCGCGACGACGGCGAGCGCGCCGAGCAGCCGGTAGACCACGACGATGAACAGCGCGGTCAGCGCGACGCCGATCACCGCCGCCGCGGCGCTGGCCTCGATGGCCGCTGCCCCGAGCGTCGCGCCGACGGTCCGCTGCTCGATGACCTCGACGGGCACCGGCAGGGCGCCGCCGCGGATCAGCGCCGAGAGGTCCTTGGCCTCGGCCTGGCTGAACGAGCCGGTGATCTGTGTCGAGCCCCCCGGGATGCCCACGTCGCACGGCACCGACGGGTCGACCTGCGGCGAGGAGATGACCTGGTCGTCGAGCACGATGGCCACCCGCCGGGTGGGGTCGCCGGGAGGTGCGCAGGCCGCAGCCGCGGTCAGGTCGGTCCAGGCCGCACTGCCGGAGCCCTTGAAGTCGACCGTGACGTACCAGCCGCCGAGACCCTGGTCGTCGATCGCCGCCTGCGCGCCGCCGACCCCGTCGCCGGTCACGGCAGCGGGGCCGAGGCGCAGGTCCTGGCCGCCCTCGTCCGGGAGCACCAGGTCCTGCTCGCCGGCGGGGCTCGCCGAGGGCGACGGCGTCGGCCCGGGCGAGCCCGGGTCGGATGCCGCCGGCGCCGGGGCCTCGACCCCCTCGACCGGGTGGAAGCTGAGCTGGGCGGTGCGGCCGATGACCTCGGCAGCCTCCCGGGGGTCCTGCACGCCGGGCAGCTCGACGATGATCCGCCGGTCTCCCGACCGGGTCAGCGTGGGCTCCGCGACGCCGAGGGCGTCGACCCGGCGGCGGAGCACCTCGACCGCCCGGTCGGTGGACTCCTTGCCGGCCTTGACCGTCGGCGAGTCCTGGGTCTCCAGGACGATCTGGGTGCCGCCTCTCAGGTCGAGGCCGAGGCGGGCGGGCGTGGTGACAGCGACGTACAGCGAGCCCGCGACGATGCCCAGGGCGATCAGGGCGCGGACGAGTGGTGCTCGGGACACAGGTGGCCTCCGGCGAAGGCCACGGCGCGCCGGCAGTCAGTGCGGCAGCGGCCGTGGGTGCGAGAACGGGTATGTGGCGCAGCCGGCCGGCGCGAACGCTGTCGGCGGGCTGGAGGTGCGGGCGCGGTCAGGCGAGCGCGAGCGCAGGAGGCGCGCGGTCCCGCCGGACGCCCGCCGTACGCCGGGGACGGCGGCCGGCGCGAGGCGGCGACGCGAGGGCAACGACAGCGAGGACGAGCAGGGCGAGAGCGGCCGGGAGCACCCCGGCGGCCGGGGCCGAGCCCTGGGCCGAGCCGGTGGACCGATGCGCCGCGACCGACGGCGCAGACCCGTCTCGCAGCCCGCGGCGGTGCAGCGCACGCGGCTGCGTGCGACTCTCGCGCAGACCGCCCACCGGAGCGATCGGTGCGCGCACGGCCGCTGCCGGCGTCGCGCTCTGGGCGGCGCTGCCGGCGGCAGCAGCCGCGGGGGGCCCGACGATCGAGGCAAGCACGGTGAGCACGCCGAGCAGGACCGCAGACAGGCTGCGGCCCCTGGCGGTCGTGCGCGGCTGGGCGGTCACCGGGCGGTTCTCCCTGGGCGTCGTCGGTCCCCCACCCTAACGGCCGGGAACCGCACGGGTTCCGTTCAGTGGTGGTGAGCGTGCATGACGGCGTGCCCGCGACCGCGGGCGATCATGGCCCGGTTGACCGGAACCGTCACCACGAAGGCCACCACCAGGGAGAACGCCAGGCTGGCCCAGAACAGGAGGCTTGCGAGGCCGGCGTCGAGGGCGCCGGGGACGGCGAGCACGACCGCGTTGTCGGTGACCTCCATGACGAGGATCGACACCGTGTCGGCCGCGAGCGCGATCGTCACCGCGTTGCGCCAGGCGATGCCCGAGCGGCGCAGCGGCAGCATCGTGAGGGCGTAGCCGAAGGCGAACGCCAGCACGACGGACATCGCCACCGTCGTCCAGGCCGCCAGCCCGAGGGCGGTGCCGACGACCATGCCGAGGACCTCGCCGATGGCGCAGCCGGTGAGGCAGTGCAACGTCGCCGTGACGGCGCTGCGCCACAGGTCGTCGGGTGCGACGGCAGGTGCCTGCCCCGTCATCTCGGCCTCCTCGGGTGCTCGGTGACTGGTTCCTTGATACCCCCTGGGGGTACCCGTCGTCAAGCCGACGGACCTGCCGACGTACGGTGGCGACGACGCTTGGGGAGTGGCGATGACACAGCTGCTGGACCACCTTCGGCAGGTGCCGCCGGCTCTGGCATACGTCGTGATCACAGCCCTCGTGTTCGGTGAGTCGGCGGTGTTCCTGGGCTTCGTGCTGCCCGGTGAAACTGCGGTCCTGCTGGGCGGCGCACTCGCCTCCACGCACCGGCTCTCGCTACCGACCCTGCTCATCGTGGTCGTGGTCGCCGCGGTCGTCGGCGACACCGTCGGGTACGAGGTCGGTCGAGCCTTCGGCCCGCGCCTCACCGAGACCAGACTGCTGCGCCGGCACGCCCTCCGACTGCAGGGTGCGCAGGAGTTCCTCCGCCGCCGCGGCGGTTCGGCGGTCTTCATCGGACGTTTCACGGCGTTCCTGCGGGCAGTGATGCCCGGCCTCGCAGGGCTCAGCCGGATGCCGTACGGACGCTTCCTGGCCTACAACGCGACCGGCGCCCTCGTCTGGGGTGCCGGCGTGACGCTGCTGGGCTATTTCGCCGGAGCGTCCTACCAGCGCATCGCCGCCTACCTCGGGCGGGGCAGCGCCGTGCTGCTCGCCCTCGTCGCCCTCATCGCGCTGTTCTGGTGGCGCCGCAGCCGACGGCGTGCCCGCCGGTCCGCACTGTGACGGTCCTCGGCCGGTGTGGTCAGACCGGGTCGCGGACGGGCTCCAGCGGCGCCAGGGCGGCGGCCAGCACGAGCACCGCGAACAGCGCGACGGTGTCGACGTGCACGACCGTGCACCACAGGCAGATCGCGTCGATGCGGAACAGCTCCGCCCACACGAGGTAGAGCACGAAGGCCACCCCGGCGACCGCGGCGGCGAGCCGGAGCCGGCCGACCCACCGGTTCGCCGAGCGCCAGGCGATGGGCAGGCAGAGCACCGTGACGCCGATCCAGTACAGCAGCCCGAGCAGTGCGACCGGCACCCCGAACAGCGTCGAGTAGCTCGAGCTGGTGACCTTCACGCAGTCGATGGCGCCGGTGTTCGGGCAGGCGAGCGTCGCCGATGCCGAGTAGTGCTCGTAGGTGAGGTACGCCGACACCGCGACCCCGACCGCGCAGAGGACCAGCGAGGTGACGACCGCCCAGCGGGGCGCTGGTGTCACTGCTGCTGCGACGTCGCCAAGGCGGCCGCCGCTGCCTTCACTCCGGGGGACGTGCACACCGTCGTCGGCTGTCCCTTGGTCACGTCGCACAGGGCGGCGGTGATGACGTTGGCCGAGCCGTTCACGGCCTTGGACACGTCGTTCGTCGGGTCGGCGAGCGCGGCGGCGATCTGCGCACGACTCTTCCCCTTCAGGACGTCCGGTGGGTAGCTCGCCCCGGACGACACGTACTGACCTGCGAGGTTCAGGAACGGGATGCCGCCCGCCGTCCCGGCTGTGTACGGGGGCCGGTTGTAGGTGTCGAAGATCTTCTGGTCGGCGGCGCTGAGCTCGTCCAGCGGCGGGTACTGACCGTTCACCTTCTCGCTCTTCGCCGTCTCGACGCCGGTGAAGCTGAGGTAGTCGCTGGTGTAGGACGCGCCGTGGAACGACAGCGACGGGGTGTTCGGGAACACGTCCGAGGACGAGGACTCGGTGACCCCCAGGTCCGACCAGGTGCCGAACCTCGAGAGCGCCACGACGACCGGCCAGCGCTCGGCGGCGCAGAACGGGCAGTAGTCGGCGCCGACGTAGAGGACCCGCGGCTTGCCGTCGGCCGTGAGCGCCGGCGCCTTGATCGCCCGGGGCGCTGCCTGGGCGGTACCGACCCCGACCGCGTCCAGGGTTGCGGCCGGCACCTTCGTGACGGCGTCGACGACCTTCGCCGGGGCGGCGCCGGAGGCCGCGGTGGTCGAGGCGCTGTCGGTGCCCGAGCCGACGCCGGCAGCCTTGGCGACGACGAAGCCACCCACCACCAGCAGCACGAGCGCGATCGCGACCACGGCGGCCAGGACGCGCTGCCGCTTCTGCTTGGCGACCTGCGCGGCCCGCATGGCCTCGACCCGCTCCCGGGCCGCCGACTTCCCCGCGGTGCGGCTGCTCATCCGGCCAGGTCCTTGCGACGCCGCGTCATGCTGCCAGGCTACGTCGTCGCACTGACCTGCGAGTCAGTAACCCATCGGAACCGGGGTCGTCCCCGACGTCTTCTTCAGCCAGGCGCCGGACGGCTTCACGACCCACCACAGCCCGCCCGAGAGGTTCTTGCCCTGTCCCGTGGCCTGTCCTGCCGCCGAGTCGCCCGCGTAGGTGTACATCGGCCAGCCGTCGACCGTCAGCTGGGTCGACCCGTCGTCCCTGGTGATCGTGCCGAGCCGCGCGGTGACCGCGGCCGAGTGGCCCAGCGAACCGGCCTTTGCGGTGACCGGTGGCCAGTACTGCGCGCAGCTGCCGGAGCAGTTGGACGTGCCGCGGGTGTCGGCGGCGAAGGCGTAGAGCGTCTTGCCCGACCCGTCGACCAGCACGGTGCCGACGTCGGTCTTCCCGGTGGCTACGGCCCCGGAGCTGGCGCCGGCCGCAGCCGGAACCTTGCTGCCCTGGGCCGGTCGATGCCGTCCCGCCCGAGCTCGACCCGCACGCCGCCAGCAGCACGGCAGCCGCCGTGACCATCAGCGCCCAGAGCACCGTCTTCGGGGTTCGATTGTGTGTCGTTGTCGTCATCGCGAGCTCCTTCAACTCTCATCGAAGGACACGATGTGATGCGGGCGCCGGTTCAGCCGGTGCGGCTCAGGAGACGGGGACCGACACGATGTTCGAGCCGTCCGGCCGGACCACCTCGAACCAGCTGATCGACGCCTTCGGGAAGCGCGTGGCGGTGGTGACGTGGGCCCAGCCGTCGTAGTTCGCGACCCAGCTCGCGGCCACGTCACGGCCACCGGCCTTGTCGTAGGCCACCAGGCGGCAGTGCTCGCCGGGAGCGACACCCTTGAGCTCGATCTGCAGCCGGGTGCCGTTCTGCTCCGACGCGAGGTCGATGCTCGCGTGCACGGAGGTCTTCGGGTCGGTGGCGGCGACGACGGTCTCGGTGCCCGTGCCGGTCGACCCGCTGTCACCGTCGAAGCCGGGAACCACCACGAACGCGAGGACGGCAGCGGCGGCCGCGACCGCCGTACCGGCAGCGATGACGAACCGGCGGCGCCGTCGGTGGGCCGCCTTGCGCGCCTTGGCCGCCTCGATGACCCGCGCCGAGAACTGCGACGACGGGGTGGGGAGGCCGGCGAGCGCCTGGTCCAGGTCCACCCGGTGCATCAGGCCCGGCAGCTCCGCGAGCTCACCGAGCTCGGCCGAGCAGCGGTCGCATTCGGCGAGGTGCCCCTCGACCAGAGCCCGCTCGTCCGGGTCGATGACCCCGAGCACGAGGACTCCGAGGGACAGCCTGATGTGCTGGCAGTCAGCCGCCTCGACCTTGCCTGTCATGAGATCACCCCCCGCTCGGTCAGGGCCCCGCGCAGGGCCCGGAGCGCGTAGTACGTGCGGGACTTCACGGTGCCCTCCGGGACGCCGAGCACGCTGGCGGCCTGCCGCACCGAGCGGCCGCGGTAGAAGGTCTCCACGAGGACGGCGCGGTGGGCCGGGCTCAGCTCGGCCAGGGCCTCGGCGACCACCCAGGACTCCACGGCCAGGTCGATCTCGTCGTCGACGGAGCCGAGCTGGGCCTCGGGGATCACGTCGGTGACCTCGTGCGGTCTGGCCCGCCGGGCCCGCGCCTGGTCGCGGACCACGTTGCGGGCGACGGTCAGCAGCCAGGCGCGCGGCGAGCCGTGCTCGGGCGTGAAGGCCTCCGGGTGGGTCCAGGCACGCAGCAGGGTCTCCTGCACCACGTCCTCGGCCTGGCCGCGGTCGCCGGTGAGGTGGGTGGCGTAGCCGAGGAGCACGGCACCGTGCTCGTCGCACAGCCGCACCAGGTCGTCCTCGTCGACCCGGGCGGTCGACCGACCACGGGTGCCACGCCTCGCCGCCACAGCCCCAGGAACGAGCCGGCGCCGGGTCCGGTTCACCTGGCCCACGGTAGGCCTGACGACGCGGGACCGCCGGTCGTCGGGCTCACCGGTCACTCCTCCCGCTGCCAGGCCCGGAACGCAGCCGTCATGGCGAGCAGCCAGGCGGCGCCGAGCAGGTAGCCGGCGAGCACGTCCGAGACGTAGTGCACCCCGAGCGCGACCCGCGCGAAGCCGATGCTCAGGACCAGCACCGCCGAGCCGGCGACCGCGACCACCCGCCAGGCGCCGCTCAGCAGGGGCAGGAAGACGATCAGCAGGACGCCGTAGCCGACGACCGCCGCCTGGGCGTGCCCGCTCGGGAAGCTGAGCCCGTGAGCATGGGCCACCGGGTCGGGCAGCACCGGGCGCGCCCGGTTGACCGTGATCTTGACGGCCAGGTTGAGCAGGGAGCTGCCCAGGACCGTCACCACGACGAAGACGGCCATCCGCGGACGTCGCCGCCGCAGCAGCCACCAGGTGACGGCTGCGAAGACGAGCAGGTAGGCAACCCCCGAGCCGAGCCGGCTCAGGGTCTTCATCGCGGTGACGAAGCCGGAGTGGTCGACGGCGTACCCGTGCAGGCGGTCGCGGGCACCGGCGTCCAGCCGTTCGAGGGGTGGCCAGGCGTCCTCGACGAGAAAGAGCAGCAGGGCGAACGGCACGGTCACCAGCAGCAGCGCGACAGCGGCCAGCAGGGCCCGGACCCCGAACCGGCGCTCGGCCGCGACCTGGTCGCTGGTCAGAGCATCCGGCGTGCCCTCAGCGTCCGGCCTGCTCATCGCCCGGACTGTATCCGCCCCTAGCCTGTGGGCGTGACCACCGAGCAACCGCCGGCGCCGAGCATCGCCCAGGTGTTCGACCAGGGTGCCGCCTGCTACGCGCAGCACTGGGCGCCGGCCCTGAACGGGCACGCGCGCGACCTCGTCGCCGTGGTGCCCGAGCCGCCGGACGGGCAGCCGCGCACGGTGCTCGACGTCGCTGCCGGCGCCGGCACGTTGCTGCCCGCGCTGCCCCCCTCGCCGGCCGGGGCGGCCGGGTGGTGGCACTCGACCGCTCGGCCGGGATGCTGGCGCTGGCCGACCCGGCACTGCCACGGATCCAGGCGGACGCCGCCCAGCTGCCGTTCGCCGACGCCTGCACGGACGTCGCGGTCTACGCCTTCGTGCTCTTCCTGCTTCCCGACGCGGGTGCGGCGGTCGGGGAGGCCGCGCGAGTCATCCGGCCGGGGGGCTGGCTGCTGGCCGCGACCTGGGGCACCCAGGTCGGCACGGCCGCCGACGTCGTGGTCCGCGAGGAGCTCGACACGGCCGGCGCGCCGCCGTTCCCGGTGTTCCCGAGGTCCGACGAGCTCACCGACTCGCCGGACCGGATGCGGACCTTGCTCGAGGGGTCCGGCTTCACCGACGTGTCGACCACCGGCCGACCGCTCGGCGCCACGTTCGACCCCGCCTCTGCCCTCGCGATGCGCACCGGCTCGGGAGCCCTGGGCTGGCGCTGGGCGCGGCTGTCTCAGCAGAGCCGGTCCGGTGTCGTCGAGCGGGCCGCTGCCAGGTTGGCCGAGCTGCCGCCCGAGGACTTCGTGGACCGGTCCGAGGTGCTGCTGACCGCCGCCCGGCGTAGCTGAGGCCGCCCTGGCGGGAGCGTTCCGTCAGCCGAGGAACGCCGCGGTGGTCGCCACGAGCCGGGCGGCATCGTCGACCCACGGGAAGTGGCCCGCTCCCGGCTGGACGACGAGCTCGGCGTTCGGGAACAGCGCGGCGACCTCGGCCACGACACCCGGCGGCGAGTTCAGGTCGACCTCGCCGGCGAGCAGCAGCACGGGGGCATCGAAGGTCGCGAGCGCAGCGCGGGTGGCATCGGGGTCGAACGCACCCTCGGCCCCGAACGCAGCTGCCGCCTCGTCGTTCCGGTGTCCGTGCTGGGCCGCCTGGTGGGCCTGGGCGGCCGCATCCCAGCGGCCGTAGAAGAACGGGTCGATGGCTGACCAGCTGTCGTCGGTGGCGGTGCCGCCGACGATGTCCTCGAGGGCCGCGAAGGCTGGGGCGAACCATGGCTCGTCCGCACGGAGCCGGGCGGTCTCGAGCCGCGCCGCCCCACTGGTCGCGACGCCGACGGCGAAGGTGCTCGGGGTGAGCAGGACCAGGGTGCGGACGCGGTCCGGGTGCCGGGCCAGGTAGAGCACCGCGAGGTTTGCACCGGCGCTGTGCGCGACCAGGTCCAGCTGTTCGAGGCCCAGGTGCTCGCGCAGCGCCTCGACGTCACCGACGAGTCGGTCGCAGCGGTAGGAGGCGGCATCGGCCGGCGTGCCGGACCCGCCGGTGCCTCGGGGGTCCAGCAGCACGAGCTGTCGATGTGCGGACAGGCCGCCGAGGTCACCCAGGTACGCGGAGTCCTGCATCGGGCCGCCCGGCAGGCAGACCACGGGCCGGCCGGTGCCCACGACGTGGTAGGCGAGGTCGGTTCCGTCCGGTGCGGGGAAGGAAGGCATGGACGACGATCCTTGCGGCGGCACCCGCATCGGGCAACCGGCTATCGGAGCGGGGCCCTCAGCCGGCGTCGCACCTGTGGGCGCCGCGACGGGCTCACCTCAACCGCGGCCAGCGGGGTTTCCACCGGTCGTTGCGGCCCCAGAGCGCATGGCTGTCCTCGCCCCGTTCACGATGGACGCGATCGTGCACGACGGGCGCGGACAGCATCAGCCACAGGCCGAGAACGAGGACCAGGCTCCCGATGAACCGGTCATGCGGAGTGTGGCCGGAGACCGAGACAGCGAGGCCTACGTAGCCGACGAGCACACCGGCGGCGAAGGTGACGACGAGACCGATCTCGGTCCGCACCAGGTGGCGCACGTGCGGAGCGTACGCCCGACCGCGCGACGGACCGCGGCCTACACCGACGTCAGCGGCACGTCGCTGTCGGCCAGCCTCCCGGGGTCGACCTGGCGGCCGGAAGCGATGAGCAGCTCGATGCTCTCGGTGACGTCCCAGGTGTTGACGTTCATCCCGGCCGTGACCCGGCCGGCCGTCAGCCAGAAGGCGATGAACTCGCGACTGCGGAGGTCGCCGCGGACGACGACGTCGTCGACACCCGCGGGGTCGACCGACCCGGTGTACTCCATGCCCAGGTCGTACTGGTCGGTGTAGAAGTACGGCAGCCGCTGGTAACCGGCGGGGTCGCCGAGCATGGCCCGGGCGGCCGCCGGTCCTTGCCGCCGGGCGTTGGCCCAGTGCTCGACCCGCAGGTGCCGGCCGAGCCGTGGGTGGTAGGCGTTGGCCACGTCGCCGGCGGCGTACACGGCCGGGTCCGACGTCCGCAGGTGCTCGTCGACGGTGATCCCGTCGGCCACGTCGAGACCGGCGTCCTGCGCCAGGTCGACGTTGGGGACGATGCCCACACCCACCAGCACGAGGTCGGCGGCCAGCTCGGTGCCGTCGCCCAGGCGGACGCCGGTGACCCGACCGTCGGCACCGGTGAGCCCGGCCACCTGCACCCCGCAGCGCAGGTCGACGCCGTGCTCGCGGTGCAGGTCGGCGAAGACCTGCGCCATGGGCCGACCGAGCACCCGCAGCAGCGGCAGGTCCGCGGCCTCGAGCACTGTCACGGTCAGCCCGGCGGCGCGCGCCGCGGCCGCGGTCTCGAGCCCGATCCAGCCGGCACCGATGATGACCACGCGCGGCAGCTGCTCGAACGCGCTCCTGATCTCGTCGCTGTCGGGCAGCCGGCGCAGGTACCGGACGCCGGACAGCTCGGCACCCGGCAGGTCGAGGATGCGCGGCCTCGAGCCGGTGGCGAGCAGCAGCCGCTCGTACGGCAGGTCCGTGCCGTCGGCCAGGACGACCCGCCTGAGCTCACGGTCCAGCGAGCTGACGGGTGTGCCGAGCCGCAGGTCCACGCCGTTCTCGTCGTACCAGGTCGCCGGGTGCACGAACACCGAGTCCCGGCCGGCCTTGCCGAGCAGGTAGTCCTTCGACAGCGGCGGCCGCTCGTAGGGCCGGTCCGGCTCGTCACCGACCAGCACGACCCGGCCGGGGAAACCCTCGGAGCGCAGCGTCGCGGCGGCGGTCGCGCCGGCCAGGCCGGCGCCGACGATGACGACTCCCGGGCCTCCGGAGCTCGGGAAGCCGTCCGCTGGTGGCGTGGAGGACAGGTCCATGGTCAGGCTCCTTCGGCGTGGCGGGCGGTGGCGAGGGCGAAGAACTCGGCGCGGGACCGGCCGTCGTCGCGCAGCTGCCCGTGCACCGCCGAGGTGACGGTGCGGGTGCCGCCGGCGCGGACGCCGCGCATCGTCATGCACAGGTGCTCCGCCTCGACCACGACGCCGACGCCTCGGGGAGCGAGGTTCGTGGCGATCCAGTCGGCCACCTGCTGGGTCAGCCGTTCCTGCACCTGCGGACGCCGGGCGAACATCTCGACGACCCGAGCGAGCTTCGACAGGCCGAGGATGCGGTCACCCGGCAGGTAGCCGACGTGCGCGACCCCGACGAACGGCAGCAGGTGGTGCTCGCAGACCGAGTGCAGCGGGATGTCGCGGGCCAGCACCAGCTCGTCGTAGCCCTCGTCGTTGGGGAACGTGGTGAGGTCGAACGGGCGCGGCGCGAACATCTCGGCGTAGGCCCGGGCCATCCGGGCCGGGGTGGCCCGCATGCCGTCCCGGTCCATCGGCAGCCCCAGCGCCGCGAGGAAGGCGGCGGCCGCCGTCTCGGCGGCCGCGAGGTCCAGCGGTCGGGGCTCGTGCAGCACGCGCAGGGCGGGTTTCGACGGCCCGCCGCTGCGGGCTGTCGTCGGCCGGCTGGGTCATGCCGTCGGCCGGTGCGTGCGCCTGGCGGGCATAGCTCGCCGGGTAGACAGCTGCCAGCCGGGCGAGGGCGAGGGCGCCGACCAGCAGGCCGAAGTCGCGCAGGGCCACGTCGTAGAAGCCCGGGATGAGCAGCAGGTTGGCGATGATGCCCGCCAGCCAGGCGGCGACGACGTACCCGCCGAGCTGCGGGCGCACCGCCACGAGCACGCCGGCCAGCACCTCGACGACACCGACCGCCAGCATCGCCTGGTGCGCGGTCCCCGGGACGAGGTCGTCGATCGCAGGCGCCAGGTACTGCGGCCAGTCGGTCAGCACGTTGGCGAACTTGTCCAGGCCGAACACGATCGGCGCGACGGTGAACACCGTCCGCAGCAGCAGGAAGGCCTGGTAGCCGGGGTCGCTCAGCAGGCCGGGGCGGCTGGTCGACGGTGCGGGGCGAAGCGTGGTCATCGTTGCCTCCAGGTGTAAAGGACACTAGAGTGGACGCTAGACCAGAGAACTTCCTTGCGTCAATAGATGTGTCCTTTAGAAGGAGGCGCGGTGGCAGCGGGCGACTTCGCCGACCAGGTGACCGGGGTGGCGGCCCTCGCCGAGCCGGTCCGCCGCGAGCTCTACCTGTACGTCGTCTCGCAGCTGGACCCGGTCAGCCGGGACCAGGCGGCCGCCGGGGTCGGCGTCGCCCGGCACACGGCGAAGTTCCACCTCGACAAGCTGGTCGAGGAAGGGCTGCTGGACACCGACTTCCGCCGGCTCACCGGGCGGCAGGGGCCGGGCGCCGGCCGGCCGGCCAAGCTGTACCGACGGGCAGCGGGCGAGGTGTCGGTGTCGCTGCCCGAGCGCCGCTACGACCTGGCCGGGCAGCTGATGGCCGCCGCCATCGACGAGGCGACCACGGCCGGGACGCCGGTGCACCAGGCGCTGGACCGGGCAGCGGCGTCCTTCGGTGCCGCCCTCGGCGAACAGGCCGGCCGCGCCGCGGACCCGGGTGACGTCGCGACCGCGCGACGCGACCTGTGCGACGTGCTGGCCGCCCACGGCTACGAGCCGCACCTGGACGGCGACCTCGTCACCCTGCAGAACTGCCCGTTCCACGCGCTGGCCCGGGAGCACACCGCTCTGGTGTGCGGCATGAACCTCGCGCTGGTCGCAGCTGCGGCAGCTCGCCTCGACGACCGGCTCGCGCCCCGGCTCGAGCCCGCCGACGGCCGCTGCTGCGTCGTCGTGGCGAGCGGCTCAGAAGCCCATCACCATCGGCCCGCCGGGTAGGCCCTCCCCCTCGTCGACCCGCTTGCAGCGGACGCACTTCAGATAGGTGCCCGCCGGCTGGTCGTCGCCCTGCGTCGTGGGGTAGCGCTGGCGAGACCAGTTGTGGCCCATGACCATGCACACGGCTCTCTTGACCATCGTCGCTCCCCTGCAGCCCGGCGCGTGGTGCGGATGACTCGACTGTGCACCCGTTGCGCGTTCGGCGCACGACCGGTGCCCGGTGCACCGGACGGGTCGACACCCCGGAGCGGTGTCGACCCGCCCGGTGAGCGCGTCAGCAGCAGTCGGTCTCGGTGGTGCAGGTCTCGTCGCAGCAACCGTCCATGTCCGCCTCACCTCCTCTCCGGTCAGGCGGCAGGGTCAGGCGGCAGGCCGAGCAGGGCGCGGTCAGCAGGTGGGGCAGGGCTCGCCACGCCCGGGCGCCGAGCCTCCGGGGCGAACGGCGAGGCTGTCGCGCAGCGCGGCGACCACGCTCGCCGGCCAGGCCGGGCGACGTCGCGGCGGGGCGGCGGCGCGGACCAGTCGTCCGCGCTCGGCCTCGGCCCGCAGCTCGGCCAGGTGCTCCAGAGCGGCCTGGTAGGTGGGGGACGGCGACAGTGCCGTGGTGCGGTTCATGGCCAACCTCCGTATCGACAACCACGAATATGCGCCGAACATCGACGGTTGTCAATAGGTCGGCTAGGATGGCCGACGTGACCACGACCCTGCCGCTGCTGTCCGACGTGACGGCCTGCTGCACGCCGCTCGCCACCTCGGCCCTGGAGAGCGAGGGAGCAGTGCCGCTGGCGAAGGCGTTCGCCGCCCTGGGCGACCCGGTGCGGCTGCGCCTGGTGAGCCTGCTGATGACGGCCGACCGCGGTCAGGTGTGCGCCTGCGACCTCGTCGACCCGGTCGGAAAGAGCCAGCCCACCGTGAGCCACCACCTGAAGGTGCTGCGCGAGGCCGGTCTGGTCACCGCAACCCGGCGCGGGCAGAACATCTGGTACGCCGTGGTGCCCGAGCAGCTCGCAGCGCTGCGGGGCGTGCTTGCTCCGGCCACCTGACCCGGCGACCTGACCCGCGAGCGGTCGATGACTCCGGAACGGTCGGTTACGCGGGCGGGTCGGCCCGGCGCGAGCCCTCGAGGGTGCGGATGGTCCGGCAGAGGCCGAGCAGAATCTTGTGGGTGAGCCCCGGCTGGGAGTCGAGCAGCGGCTGGAACTGCACCGCGGACAGCGAGAAGGTGCGCATCGGGCTGTCGCTGCGGATCGTGGCGCTTCGCGGCTTCCCGTCGATCAACGAGATCTCACCGAAGTAGTCGCCGGCGCCGAGCTGCCCCACCGTCTGGTCACCGTGGTGGACGCTCGCGTTCCCCTCCAGGATGAGGTGGAAGCCCGCGGCGCCGTGCCCTTCCACCACGACGTCGTGGCCGGCCTGGTGCTCGACCACGCGGAAGCGTGCCGACACGTCGCGCATCTCCTGGTCGGAGAGGTCTTCGAACAACGGCACAGACCTGAGCTGGTTGAGCAACTCCGCATCGACAGCCATGCCGACCTCTTTCCTCGTGTCCGGGCGAGCGCAGGTCGAACACTCCCATCGGCGGGCATCGCCTGCAAGCGATCACGGGGCGGCGCGGCGGCGCCTACTGGGCATATGGTGCGGAGGGTGCGCGTCGCCACCGCCGGGTTCCCCGCTGAGCTGGGCGCCGTCGCACGGGCCCGCGGCTTCCTGGTCGAGACGCTGACCGGGTGGGGCGCGGCCGGCTACGACTTCGGCGGGCCCCTGGTGCTGTCCGAGCTGGCCACCAACGCTGCGCTGCACGCCCGCACCCCGTTCCAGGTGCGGCTGCACATCGACGCCGCCCTGCTGGTCGTCGAGGTGGCCGACGGCAGCCCCCGGCTCCCCCGGCCGCCCGGCTACGACACCGACGCCACCACCGGTCGCGGGCTCGTGCTGATCCGGTCGCTGTGCACCGACTGGGGGGCTCGCCCGGTGAACGGGGGCAAGGTGGTGTGGGCCCAGGTGCTGCCTGACGACGCGCTGCCCGCCGAGCACGTCCACGTCGACCTCGACGCCCTCCTGGACCTGAGCGCCGAGGCCGGCGGCCACGAGGACACGACCGGGCACGCCGGTCGGGCGAACCATCCGGGGGGGCCCGGCGCACCGGACGGTGGTGACCAGATCGAGGTGCAGATCGTCGGACTGCCCCTCGACGTGCACCGGCAGGCTCAGCAGCACGCGGACGAGCTGGTGCGCGAGCTCACGCTGGTCGGCGAGGGACTGCGCCAGGAGGGTCACACCACGCACCTCCCGGTCCGCCTCGTCGAGGTGGTCGAGCAGCTCGGCAACGGCTACGGCGAGCTCACCGATGCCCAGGACCAGCAGATCGCCGACGCTGCCGCTGCCGGCCGGCCGACCGTCGACCTCGTGTTCCGGCTGCCGGCCACGGTGACCGGCGCCGTCGAGGCGCTGGCCGCCATCCTCGACGAGGCCGATGCCTACTGCCGGTCCGGCGACCTCCTGCTCACCCTGACCACGCCACCCGAGCTGGTCGCCTACCGCCGCTGGTTCCTCGGCGAGTTCAGCCGGCAGGCCGCCGGTGAACCGCCCCGCGCCTGGACCGACCACCAGACCGTCGGCTGAGTCCGCCGGTCAGGGCCGGCCACTGTCGGTCAGGAAGGCCGACAACCGGTCGAGCGAGCCGTCCCAGTCGGCGGCGAGTGCAGCGAGGTAGGACTGCGCAACCTTGATCGGCTGGGACTGGTGCCGGTACAGGACCCGCCGGCCGGCGCCCGAGTCACTGGTCACCAGGCCGGCTTCGGCGAGCAGGGCCAGGTGCTTGGCGATGCCCTGCCGGGTCATCGCCAACCGGCCGGACAGGTCGGTGGCCGTGCTCGGGCCGTGCTCGGCCAGCGAGGCAAGGATCGCCCGGCGGTTGGTGTCGGCCAGCGCCGCGAAGACGCCGGCCGACACCTCCTCCGGGTCAGGCCGCATCGAGGTAGGCAGGGAGCTTGGCGAGCTCCGAGCGCCAGCCCTCGACGTTGCCCTGGTAGCTCGCCTCGAGCCACTCGTCCGGCAGCTGGGCGAAGCCGGTCTCGGTCACCGTGAGCCGGGTCCCGGCGGTGGTGGGCTCGAGGGCGAACTCGACGTAGGTCTGCCGAGGATCACCCTCGGGCGCACCGTTGACGCCCCACGAGTAGGCGAACACCGACATCGGGTCGACCACCTTGATCGCAAGCGCGGCCTCCATGGTGTCGGGCTGCTCCCAGCGCATCCGCACGGTGTGGCCGGGGACGAACTCCCCGTCGGCGTGACTGCCGAACCAGCCGGTGATGCCGTCGATGGTGGTGAGTGCGGCCCAGACCTTCTCCTGCGGGTGGGCGAGGTCGAGGGTGCGGGTGATGGCGTTCGGGATGGGCATGAGCTGCTCCTATCGCAACTGGTTGGTTGCGACATACGCTAAAGCAACTCTTTGGTTGCGTCAACCCCTTGCCGGCTACTCCCTGGGTCGGGCGCCGGCTGCGCGGGGCGCCGGGCTGCGACGAACCGGTTTGTCGATTCCGGTTCAGGTGTCCCGCTGATTCCGACCGGGGTCGTTCCATCCCAGCGACGGACACTTCCGTCCAGGTCACTGCACGGCGACGTGACCATCCCCGGGTGCATGCGACATCGCGGCCCTGCGGCGAAGCGTCTGTCCGGGGCGGGTGGAGCAGCTCCTCGGCAAGCGGATGGGTGAGTTCACTGCAGCGGGCATCGCCGCGTCGGTCACGAGCCGTGTGCCGAAGGGCGTTCGACCCCTGACGAGCGGCGACCCTGCGCGGCCGTCGGACGCGGACAGGCCTCCCTCGCGACCGACCTGGTCGCGTCAGCGACGAGGAGCTGCCTAGCCGGGTTGGTCTACCGCCTTGTGACCGGCTCGCCGAAGCTGCTCAGCAGGGGCTGTCGGCGTCACCGCCGGCCAGCACGGCCCTGGGTCCGCTGCGCACGGAGAGGCTGCGCCGCCCACCGGTGGGTGACCGGGTGGTCCCCGACGGTGCGGCCGTCCGCGGACTCGTCACCGATGGTTGCCGACGGCCGGGCGATGGACTGCAGGGCGTCATCGGCCGGGGTGAAGGTGTCACGGCCGAGCCTGGCGACAGCGGCGGTGCGCCCGACCCGGTCGCCGCGTGCAGCGAGGTCGCGGACGTGGGCCGTGGCGGCCCGGCGGATGGTGGTGTCGTCGAGCTCGGTTCGGGCGTGCGCCGCGGCCGAGGTCGGCGACCCGGGGGCGCCGGTCGGAGCGGACCGCGGCGGGCGTAGGCCACGGTCGGGTCGTCGATCCCGTGCCGCTTAGCCGCCCCGCCCGGGAACCGACCGCCGCACTGCCGCGAGCGCAGGGCGGCGGTCGCCCGCGCGACGGGCCGGCCAGGGCTCGTCGCGCGCGCCGAGCCCTCTCCGCGCCGCGCATCTTCGGCCGCTGGCAGCCCTTGCGTTGCATACCTGGCTGGGGTATGTTGCCTATACCCCCCTAGGGTATGAGGAGATGCGCCATGGTGATGACTCGAGCCGCCACCACCACCGCGACCCGGGCCGGCAGCCGTGAGGACCACTTGCGGCGGCTGCAGCGGGTCGAGGGCCAGATCCGCGGGCTGCAGCAGATGGTCACCGACGACCGGTACTGCATCGACGTGCTCGCGCAGGTGTCCGCGGCCACCCGCGCGCTGCAGGCGTTCTCCCTGGAGCTCCTCGAGGAGCACCTGGGCGCCTGCGTGGTCCAGGCCGCCCAGGCCGGCGGCCCCGAGGCCGACGCGAAGGTCCGGGAAGCCTCCGAGGCCATCGCCCGACTCGTCCGCAGCTGAGACAAGCCCGCCCCGGCCGGCGGCCGGGCCCGGCGGAAGGAACCGACATGGACGGCCAGGGAACCGACACGATGAGCGACACGATGACCGAGCCGGAGCCAGCTGAGCAGCACACCAGCCACGGTGCCCACGGCGACCCGGGCGGCCACGACGCGCCCGGCGCCCAAGCGGGCCACGGCGGCCACGGCGACCACGCGGCGCAGTTCCGGGACCGGTTCTGGGTCAGCCTGGCCCTGGCCGTGCCGGTGGTGGTCTTCAGCCCGATGTTCGCCGACCTGCTCGGCTACTCGCCCCCCGACTTCCCGGCGCCGGCTGGGTCTCGCCGGTGCTCGGCACGGTCGTCTTCTTCTACGGCGGGTCACCGTTCCTGACCGGGCGGTCGCCGAGGTGAAGGCCCGCCGGCCGGGGATGATGCTGCTGATCGCGATGGCGATCACCGTCGCGTTCATCGCCGTCCTGGGTCACCACGCTCAGCATCGGCGGGTTCGACCTGGACTTCTGGTGGGAGCTGGCGCTGCTGGTCGTCGATCATGCTGCTCGGGCACTGGCTGGAGATGCGCGCCCTCGGGCGCCGCCTCGGGTGCGCTGGACGCGTTGGCCGCGCTGCTGCCCGACACCGCGAACAAGGTCGACCGCCGACGGGAACGACGTCGAGGTGCCGCTCGCCGAGCTGGCGGCGGCGACGTGGTCCTGGTCCGCCCCGGCGGGCGGGTGCCGGCCGACGGGACCGTCATCGACGGGCAGGCCGAGGTCGACGAGTCGATGATCACCGGTGAGTCCCGTCCGGTGACCCGCCGGTGGGCGACCGGGTGGTCGCCGGGACCGTCGCCACCGACAACGCGCTGCGGGTCCAGGTCGACCGCGGTCGGCGAGGACGACGACCCTGGCCGGGATCCAGCGGCTGGTCGCCGAGGCGCAGGCCTCGCTCGTCCCGCGCGCAGGCCCTCGCCGACCGGGCCGCCGCGTTCCTCTTCTACTTCGCCGCCGGCACCGGGCTGCTCACCTTCGTCGTCTGGACGCTGCTCGGGGAGCTGAACGAGGCCGTCACCCGGACCGTGACCGTCCTCGTGATCGCCTGCCCGCACGCCCTCGGCCTGGCCATCCCGCTGGTCATCGCCATCTCCACCGAGCGCGCCGCCCGGGCCGGGGTCCTGGTGAAGTACCGGCTGGCGCTGGAGCGGATGCGGACCGTCGACGTCGTCCTGTTCGACAAGACCGGCACCCTGACCCAGCGGCGAGCCGGCCGTCACCGGCGTCGCTGCCGCCGCGGCCGGCGAGCTGTCCGAGGACGACCTGCTGGCCCTGGCCGCCGCGGTCGAGGCCGACAGCGAGCACCCCTCGCCCGGGCCATCGTCCGCGCCGCCGACGACCGGGTCCGCTCCGGGGCCGGGACGACGACCGTCCGGTCGCCACCGAGTTCACGCTCCCTGACCGGCCGCGGCGTCGGGCCACCGTGGACGGCGCGCCGGTCGCGGTCGGTGGCCCGGCGCTGCTGCGCGAGACCGGCGTCGACGTGCCCGCCGACCTCGCCCGACGCCGCGGCGGGCTGGGCGGGACGCGGCGCGCCGTGCTCTATGTCGTGGTCGGCGGGCGAGGTCGCCGGGGCGCTCGCGGTCGAGGACGAGGTTCGGCCGGAGTCCAGGCAGGCCGTCGATGCGCTGCACCGGCGCGGGGTGAAGGTCGCCATGGTCACCGGCGACGCCCGCCAGGTGGCCGACGCCGTCGCCACCGAGCTCGGCATCGACGAGGTGTTCGCCGAGGTCCTCCCGCAGGACAAGGACGCGAAGGTCGCCGAGCTGCAGGCCCGCGGCCTACAGGTGGCGATGGTCGGCGACGGCGTCAACGACGCCCCCGCCCTGGCCCGCGCCGAGGTCGGCATCGCCATCGGCGCCGGCACCGACGTCGCCATCGAGTCGGCCGGCGTGGTGCTGGCCGCCGACGACCCCCGCTGCGGTCCTGTCGGTCATCGCCCTGTCCAGCGCCTGCCTACCGGAAGATGTGGCAGAACCTCGCCTGGGCCACCGGCTACAACCTGATCACCGTGCCGCTCGCGGCCGGCGTCCTCGCCTTCGCCGGGGTCACGTGTCCCCGGCCGTGGCGGCCATCCTGATGAGCGTGTCGACCATCGTGGTCGCGGCCAACGCGCAGCTGCTGCGCCGGCTCGACCTGAACCCGGCCCACCTGGCCGGCGAATAACCGCCGCGTCCACCGCGCAGCGAGCTGCCCGGGCCTACGCCGGCGCCGGACCCGGGCGGTCGGCGGGCAGCGTCACAGTGAAGGCCCCGACCTCCACTACGGCAACAGGTGTCTGGTCCGAGAGGAACATCGCACGGAAGCGGGATCGCGCCGTTGGGCCACTCCTACCTCCAACGGGCACAGCACCACCCGGCTCTGTCGCACGGCAGCGACACGCGGGCCCGTGGGCGGCGGCCCCCTCGGTAGGTGCCGCGACGGTCAGGAGAGCTTCAACCGGCGCGACCTTTCTGGCCAGGACGCACCCGGGGGTTGCCTCGTGCGTGAGGCAGCGGTGTGAGGTCCGCGCAGGTCGGCGGGCCTTCGCAGGTTCCGGTCGACGAGGCCAATGGTGCGAGCCGGACTTGCCGTCGCCGCGACGGTCATGCTGGTGCTCAACGCTCTGCGCGGTGTCTGCAGGCCGGCATGCGTTACTGGGCCAACGGGGTCCCGGTCCGGATCGCTGCGACCACGTCGAGGACCGCCTGGCTGGTGGCGCCCGAGTCGTGCTTGTCTCCGAGGATCTCCGGGTGGCTCGCGCCTTCGATGACTCGGTGCACGCTGTTGGTCGACATGGCGGCAAGGCGCTCATGGCTGGCGATCAGGTCGGCGTCGCTGCCGGTTCCGGCGGTGAGCACCACCAACGGCTTGGCGCCGAAGCCGGTGAACGCGCCCGCTTCGGCCGCGGACGCGCCGGTTTGGGCGAACTCGTCGAGGAAACTGCGCAGGTTGCTGCCGGTGGTGAGGGTGGCCCGGGCCTCGTCTTCTGACCGCTGCGGCAGAGTGCCGGCTTCGACCGGCGCGTATAGGCGGGTCAGGCCGAGTCGAGCCGAGGTGGAGAGCAGGGTGGCGACCCGCCCCAGGGGGTAGTAGCTGTTCGAATCGTGGGAGCCTGGGGCAGGCGGTGTCTCGCGCCGGTGCAGTGGTGTCCACGAGGACCATCCCGGCGACCTGGTCCGGGTAGCGGGCGGCGTAGGTGAGCACGTACAGCCCGCCGAAGGAGTGGCCCGCCAGCACGTAGGGGCCGGGGACGCTTTCCACGGTGCAGCAGGGTGTGCAGGTCGGTGGCGATCTGGGAAGCGTCCCCGCGGGTGCTGACCGCTCCGCTCCCCCCGCGACCCGGACGGTCGTAGACGCAGACGCGGGTGTCGGCGGCGACCCTGGGCGCGATCCAACCCATGTCTGAGGACATCGCGCCACCCCCGGGCTGCAGCACGACCGTGGGGCTGCCGGTGCCGGTGCACTGCAGGCGCAGGGAGTGTCCACCAACGTCGATCGACTGTCCCGGCAAGGCGGGTGGGGCATCGGTGGCCGCACTGACCGTCTCGAAGCCGGCGCCCACCGCGGCCACAGTCAGCATCCCGATCACCGGGTAAAGCAGCCATCGTCGACTCCGGCTCCGCAGGTGCCGGCGGGCCTGCACCACCATCCAGACCACGAGCCCCAACAAAGCCGGCGGCCACACCCAGCTCAGCGCCGGGTCTATCGAGGAACCGAACACCAGCAGGAGCGCGGCGACCGAGCCCAGCTGTCAACGACCCGCACACGACCCAGTCCGATGCGCCCCCGAGCTTCCGGCCTCGGGGAGGACGGAGGGTCAGACTGCCATCCCCTGGAGCAGCAGTGGGCACGGACATCAGGGCAGTAGCCACCCGGGACTCGATGTCGCTGCGCTGGGCCAGCAGGTTGGCCAGCACCCGGCCGAGCCGTTCGGCAGCAACCGCAGCCGGCTAGGCCGAAGCGGGCGGGCCGACCGGGTCGCGGCGGGCCAGGCCCAGGTGACGACCATGCAGCCGGCGGTTGGGCGGCTGTGGCCGGTGAGCGCTCACGTCACGTGCAACGTCACGTACATCCCGGCCGGGTAGTGCCCGGGCAGGTTGCACAGCAGCTCATAGTCGCCGGGGGGCAGCGTCATGGTGACCCAGCTGGCGGCGCCCGGCGCGATGCCGTCCCCGTCGCCTTCCCCGCAGCTGTTGGCCGCCTCGGCGACCTTCCCGGTCTCAGCGACGGTGCCGTCCGCCCGCACGGTGCGCTCGCCGGCCACCCGGCCGGCCGAAAGCGGCAGGACCACGACCTCGTGCACCATCACGCCGGTGTTGCGGACCCGCAGCGACAACGTGCCGGCCGGCACCGAGGCGCGGTCCAGCGAGACGGTCATCATCCGCGCCGACCACCGGGCACTGCCGCCCATCATCGAGCCGGACGGCGACCCACCCATCATCGACCCGCTGCCCGACCCGGCCCGGCCGGTCGGGGTCATCCACCGCCCGCCGCGCCACATCCGGCCGCCCCTGTCGGCGGTGACAGCGGCCACGACGGTGCCCGGGAGGGCAGGCGCCGTGCAGGCCAAGGCGGCGACCGGACGGCCGCCGGCGCCCATCATCGTGGCGCGGTCCGCACCAAGCTGCCCGGCGGCAGCGGCCCAGGTCAGGGTCGACACCGTCGCGAGGACCACGACCACACCGACACCGACGGCCAACAGCCGCCGGTCCAGCTCAAAGCGGGCGGTCATCGGGAGCTCAACACGGCACGCTGCCGCAGGTAGTCCTGTTCGCGGAGCTCACCGCGAGCGAACCGCTCGTCCAGGATGCGCCGCGCCTGCGGCGGGTCGCCGCAGCCGGCGTCACCAGCTGCGGCGCCGGGGCGCTGACCACCCAGCCTGCGCCCGACCAGCACGACCAGCGCGACCAGCGACGGTCCACAGGACAAGCATGAGCAGCCCAGCGCCCAGCCACCCGGCACATACCCCAGCTGTCGTCGTGCCACATCACGGCGCTCGCCTCCTCGCTGCCACACCACAAGCCTGCGGCCGGCTCGCCGGCCGGAGCATGGGGCCAACGTCCCGACCTGCCCGGGCGGGACAGGACCGGTCGGCCCACCGCCGCCACTAGGCCCGTGACACCGGACGGATTCCGGGGTCTCGGCGGATACGCGCACGTCCGGCTTCTCTTCTCTCTGGCTCAGCTGGACAGCGTCGTCAGGACGGTCCGGAGCCGCTGGGCGGCTTCGTCCGCGACGGGCTTCAGCGCCGGGTCGTCGGACAAGGCGACCATGATGGTCGGGTCGACGATCTCCACGACCGTGGCCTCCCCGGTCGCGCGGACCACGACGTTGCAAGGCAGGAGCAGCCCCAGTGTCGGGTCGACCTGCAGGGAGCGGTGAGCCAGGGTGGGGTTGCAGGCGCCCAGGATCAGGTACGGGTCGACGTCGGCGTCCAGCTTCTGCTTGAACGTCGCCTGGACGTCGATCTCGGTGAGGACCCCGAACCCCTGCTCGGCCAGTGCCGCCCGCACCGCGTCGACGACCTCGCCGAAGGGACGCTGCAGGGTCGTGGACATGCCGTAGCTCATCGGTGCCCCACCGGCTGGCCGGGGGCGCCGGCGGACTGCTCGGCGACCCGGCGGCGTACGTCGTCCATGTCGAGGCCGCGGACACCGTCGATGACCTGCTCGAGCGCGGCCGCCGGCAGCGCCCCGGGCTGGGCGAAGACCAAAACGCCGTCCCGGAAGGCCATCAGCGTGGGGATCGAGGTGATCCGCGCTGCGCCGGCGAGCTCCGGTTCAGCCTCAGTGTCGACCTTGCCGAACACGACGTCCGGGTGGGCCTGGGACGCGGCCTCGAACACCGGGGCGAACTGCCGGCACGGGCCGCACCAGGAGGCCCAGAAGTCGACCAGGACGATGCCGTTCTCCTGCACGGTCGGCTGGAACGTCTCTCCGGTCAGCGCCACGGTTGCCACGCGCACCCCTCCATCGACATACCCCCTGGGGTGTCCAACGTAGCAGGGTCCGGACCCGTTCTCCGGCGACGCAACCTGGAGGCGCGGCCGGCACGCCCGGCACGGCCAGCTGGGACCGACAAGTGTCACCGCCGCTCAAGGCAACGTCGGGGCCGACGCCGGGAAACTCACGGGCTGGGATGTCCTGACGTGGAAGGAAGCGTCCGTCCCTGGAACTGGGTGACACCGGTAGCTGGAACGGCCGGGACACCTCGACCGGAATCGACACGGTTGCCGGGAGCCGCCCGATGGCGCATCATTAGCACTCCTAGCACAGGAGTGCCAACGGCACGGAGCACCGGGAGGACGGCAGTGCCGACGTACCAGTACGCCTGCACCGAGTGCGGTCACGACTTCGAGGCGGTCCAGTCGTTCACCGACGCCTCGCTGACCGAGTGCCCCCGGTGCCACGGCCGCCTGCGCAAGGTCTTCGGGGCGGTGGGCATCGTGTTCAAGGGCTCCGGCTTCTACCGCAACGACAGCCGCGACAAGAAGGCGACCGGCACCGACGGGGCGGCCAAGGCGACGTCGCGGCGGACGCCAAGACGAAGGACGCCCCCGCCGCCAAGGACACCGGCGGCACACCTGCAGCAGCGGCGGCCAGCAGCACCCCGGCCGGCAAACCGGCCGCCAAGAAGGCCGGCTCAGCGGCGGCGAAGAGCCCGTCCTCCACAGCCGGCAGCGCCGCCTGACGCTGGCTGTGGACCACGGTCGGGGCTCCGTCCCGGCTCGCTAGGGTCCTGAGCCATGACGACGTACGACGGTCCGCGCGCCGACCTCGGCGTGATCGGCGGTTCCGGCCTCTACTCGCTGCTCGAGGGCGAGCAGGTCGAGGTCGACACCCCGTTCGGGCCGCCGAGCGACCCCCTCACCATCGGCACCGTGGGCGGGCGCCGCGTCGCCTTCGTGCCCCGCCACGGGCGTGACCACCGGTTCCCGCCGCACCTGGTCAACTACCGCGCCAACGTCTGGGCGCTGCGGGCGGTCGGAGTACGTCAGGTCCTCGGCCCGTGCGCCGTCGGCTCGCTCAAGGAGGAGCAGGGCCCGGGCACGATCGTCGTTCCCGACCAGGTCGTCGACCGCACCTGGCGTCCCGGCCACACCTTCTACGACGACCTCGGCCCCGTGGTGCACGTCGCGTTCGCCGACCCCTACTGCCCCAACGGGCGGCGGGTCGCCCTGGCCGCCGGGTCGCGACGCGGGCTGCCGGTTGTCGACGGCGGCACCCTGGTGGTGATCAACGGGCCGCGGTTCTCGACCCGGGCGGAGTCCCTGTGGCATGCCGGGCAGGGTTGGTCGGTGGTCGGCATGACCGGCGTCCCGGAAGCGTCGCTGGCTCGCGAGCTCGGCCTCTGCTACACGTCGGTCGCGCTCGTCACCGACCTGGACGCCGGGCTCGAGCACGGCGACGGCGTCACGCACGACGAGGTGCTGCGGGTGTTCGCCGAGAACATCGGCGGCGTCCGCGACCTCCTGGTCGACGCCCTCGGTCGGCCTGCCCGACCCGGACGCCGACTGCACCTGCCGGCACGCGCTCGACGGCATCACGCTCCCGTTCACCCTGCCGTGACGGCGCGGTCGCGGTGAGCTGGCCGGTCGAGCCCAGCACCGCTCGGCTGGACCGCTGGCTGGTCGAGCTGCGGCGCGCGGTGGTCTGGCGCCGGCGGCTGCTGTCGGCCGGGCTGCTGGCCGGCGCGGCGGCTTTCGCCCTGCACGTGCTGGCACCGCCCCCGCCGCGCGGGGTCGAGGTGGTCGTGGCGGCCCGCGACCTCCCGGCCGGCGCCGCGCTGCAGCCACGAGACGTGCGACTGGTCAGCCGGCCGGCCGGCGCGGTCCCCGAGGGCGCCCTGGTCACCGCTGCCGGATGCGGCCGGCCGCGCGGTGGCCTCGCCGGTACGCCGGGGCGAGGTGCTCACCGACGTACGCCTCGTCGGCCCGTCGCTGCTCGACGGTCTCGGCCCCGGGCTGGTCGCGACACCGGTGCGGGTCGCCGACGCCGACGCGGCCGCGTTGGCCCGGGCCGGTGACCTCGTCGACGTCCTGGCGGCGGCCACCTCGGCGGGGTCGGCCGGTGGGCAGGCCAGGCTGGTGGCCTCGGCCGTGCGGGTGCTGTCGGTGCCGCGCCCCGCGTCGGGAGGCATCGGGACGGGCGCCGGCGAGGGAGCGCTGCTGCTGCTCGCGACCTCGCCGCCGACCGCCGCCCGCCTGGCGGGTGCCGCGGTCACCGACCGCATCTCAGTCGTCGTGCGCGGCCCGTGACAGCCGATCACTCGCTCTGAAAGGGTTGGACCACCGCACCTACCCGGAGGTTGACGTGATCAAGGGCTTCAAGGACTTCCTGCTGCGCGGCAACGTGGTCGACCTGGCGGTCGCTGTCGTGATCGGCACCGCGTTCGGCGTCGTCGTCGCCGTGTTCGCCAGGGACTTCATCGGCGGCATCATCGGAGCCCTCGGTGGGACGCCCGACTTCGGGACCGCTGGGTTCACGGTGAACGACAGCAAGATCATCATCGGCAGCACGATCAACGCGTTGATCTACTTCGTGATCGTCGCCCTCGCGGTCTACGTCTTCGTCGTCGTCCCGGTGAACAAGCTGACCGAGCGGCGCAAGCGTGGCGAGGAGCCCGAGGTCGAGGCCCCCACCGAGGAGGTCCTGCTGCTCCAGGAGATCCGCGACCTGCTCCGGCAACGCAGCCTCTGACCGCAGCGCGCCGGTCATCCGCCGGCTGGGCGACCCGGCGCGACCCGGCGAGCGGCCCGTCACCAGTGCGGCGGCTTCTCCCGGATCAGGCGCTCGTCGTCGTCCGCCTCGTCGTCGGACTGCTCGCCCCAGCCGCGGTCGGTGTCGTCGGCGGTCTGCTCCGGCAGCACCTCGTCGTCGTACCCCTGGCGGTCGGTCACGAGGCCCAGGCTAGCCCGCGCGCGGGACGTGGCTAGCATCCTGCGGACCGACCAGACGAGGGCGAGGCAGCAGTGACGGCTCCTGTGGCGCACCGGCTCCGGGGGATCGTCCGGCAGGCAGCGGCCCGCGTCGGCCTCGAGCCGACGGAGCGGCGACGTCAGGTCGAGCGCCGCCTGACCAAGGTGCGCGCCGACCTCGACACCACCCGTGAGCGACTGTCCCGGGCCCGCCAGGCACGTGACGAGCTGGCCCGGCGCGCCGACGCGCTCGCCGCCGACCTGGACGCCGCCCGGGCCGCGGGCGACCTGGCCGCCGGCCGGGACCGCGCCGACCTGGAGTACCTCTTCGTGGTCACCTACGGCCGGTCCGGCTCGACCCTGCTGCAGGGCATCTTGTCGTCGGTGCCCGGCATCCAGATCCGCGGCGAGAACGGCGGTGTGCTGCAGGACCTGTTCCGCTTCCACGACACCGCCACCGGTCACCGCGAGCGGCTCTCGCGCAGCGCACCGCTGCCCGCCCAGCACCCGTGGTGGGGCATCGACGGCTACCCGGACGCGACGGCCTACCGCGACCTGCGCATCCTGCTGCTCGACACCGTGCTGCGGCCGGCCCCCGACACGAAGGTCGTCGGCTTCAAGGAGATCAGCTGGCTGCCCGAGCGGCTCCCCGAGCTGCTGGCATTCACCCGGGCGGTCTTCCCCGGTGCGCGCTTCCTGCTCAACACCCGTGACCTCACCCAGGTCGCGCAGAGCAAGTGGTGGGCCCGTCGGCCCGACGCGCTGGCCGAGCTCACGACCATGGAACGCCGGTACGTCGAGGCGCTGGAGCCGCTGGGCGACTCGGCGTACCGGGTGCACTACGACGACTACGTCGCGGACCCCACGACGCTGCGCGGGATGTTCGACTGGCTCGGGGTCGAGTTCGACGAGGACCGGGTACGCACGGTGCTGGCGGTCCGCCACTCGTACTGAGGCCGCGGAACCCTCGACGCGCGGGGCTTCGTTGACCAGACGATGCCCTCCCACCCGCGGTGCCTCGCCGCGTCGCTGGTCGCCGTCCTGGCGGGCGCGGCCGCGTGCACCGCCGGGCCGACCGGCCCGCCGGACGCGACGGCCCGGCGACCGGCGTCGACCAGCCCCGCGGCGCCGACGGGTGCGGCGACTACGCACCCTGCCACGTCGCGGACGCCGCTGGTCGTGGCCGTGCACCCGACCCGCCGGCCCCCCGACCTCTCCGTCGCCCAGGTGCGCGCCCTGCGGGCCGGCGACGTGACCGACTGGGCCGAGCTCGGGGCTCCTGCGGCGCCTCTTCGGACCGGCACCGCGGCCATGGTCCGCGCCGATCGGAACACGGTCGCGGTGCTTCCCGCGACCGAGGTCGAGCCGCCGCTCGTGGTGGCCACGGTCGACGGCGTCGACCCGCTGCGCCGTCCGTCGGCGTACGGCATCACGGTCGAGGGGCCGGCACCTCCGGAGGTCACCACCGTGACGGTCACCGGAGACCTGATGCTCGGTCGCCGGGTCGGCGACCGGATGGCCGCAGCGGGCGACCTGGCCGCGGCGCTGCGCCCGATGGCCCGCCGCCTCGCCGCCGCGGACCTCACCGTAGGCAACCTCGAGGGCACCCTGTCGACGGCGGGGCCGCCGCAGCAGGGCGGCGACTCGTTCGGCGCGGACCCCGGCGTCCGGGCCGGGCTGCGGCTGGCGGGCTTCGACGTGCTGGGCCTCGCCAACAACCACACCGGCGACTTCGGGCGTCGCGCGCTGGTGCAGACGGTACGACGGGTGCAAGCCGGCGGCTTCCTGCCGGTCGGTGCCGGTCGACGGCTCGCCGACGCGGCCCGACCAGTGGTGGTCGAGCGCAACGGGGTGCACTTCGGCATCGTCGCCTTCGACGCGATAGGTGAGACGCCGGCGGCCACGCCGACCCGGCCCGGCGTGCTGCGGGTCCGGATGCAGCCACGCACCGGTCCCCTGGTGGCGACCGACCTCGCGCGCGTGACCGGCATCGTGCGCGGTCTCCGCGGCCGGGTGGACGTGATCCTGGTGCTGCCGCACTGGGGCACGCAGTACACGACGCGCACGGTGCGCGACCAGCGCGTCGTGGCCCGGGCGCTGGTGGCTGCGGGCGCGGACCTGGTGGTGGGCAGCCACCCGCACTGGGTGCAGGGAGTGGAGTCGGTGCGCGGCTCGCTGGTCGCGTACTCGCTGGGCAACTTCGTGTTCGACATGGACTTCAGCCGCCGGACGCAGGAGGGCGCGGTGCTCGAGCTGACCTACTGGGGCAGCGCGCTGAAGGAGTCGCGACTGGTGCCCGTCGTCATCGGCCCGGACTTCGCGCCACGGGTGTCCACCGGTCGCCGAGCGGAGGTGATCCTCGATCGCGTCTGGGCGGCGAGCGGACCACCGTTGGGTGGCAGCCACGCGCTCTGAGGGTCACTGCACGCGCAGCCACTCCCACAGCACGGCGCCGACCCGGTCGAGCTGCCGGGGACTCACCGTGCCGGGCAGGTCGCGGGCCGAGTGGTAGCCGGGTGAGTCGTTGCCGCCGACCCGGGCCACGGTCGCCCCGTCCTTCTCGAAGGGCCAGTGGTCGCTGGTCCGGTTCTCGCACGCCCGGGCCGGTACGCCGACCCGCTGGGCGGCGGCCAACAGCTCGCGCTGGACCCGGCGCGGTGACAGGCCGCCGGTGCACACCGGGACCGGCCCCGGCGCGCCGACCCGGTCCAGGGACACCATCGCCCGCAACGCCGGCTCGTCGCGGCCACCCGTCTCCTGCAGGTAGGCCTGCGAACCGAAGTGATGCTCGTCGTCGCCCGGGCCGCGTGGCTCCTCGGCGCCGAACGCGACGAACACGACCGGCACGGCCGGGGGCGACTCAGCCGCGAGCCCGGCCAGCTGGAGCAGCACCGAGACGCCGCTCGCGTTGTCCTCGGCGCCCGGTGCCTGCGGAACCGTGTCGAGGTGCGCGCCGACCAGCACGTAACGGGTGGTTGCTGCCCAACCGCGCGGTCGGGCGACGACGTTGACGGTCCGTCCTGCACCGACGGGCACGCCCCACGACGTCCCCGCGGGAACCGGCACCGACTGCCGGTCGACCTCGTAGCCGAGATCGCGCAGCTGATCTGCGACCCGCGTCGCCGCCCGGCGGAAGGCCGGCGAGGCCGCTTCCCGCGGTCCGCCCGACGCGAGCTCACGGACCAGGTCCATCGCCGCCGCCGGATCGAAGGTGGCCGGCCGGCGCCCGCCGGTCGGCGACGGCGCGGACGGGGTCGCGGGCGACGTCGTCCCATCCCGCGCGTGCGCCGTCTCGGGTCCGCTGGCGGGCCGGTCGACCGGCGGCCGTCCGCGAGCCGTCCGGTGGCGAGCCGGACGTGCAGCCGGCGAGCAGGACGCCGAGCAGGAGGGCCGCAACGCCGAGCGGACGGGTCACCCGTTCACCCTCGCACGGCTGCACGCCCCGTGCGCCGGGGCGTTTCCCTTCGCCCGGGACGGCGCGCTTCCGGGCAGCAGGTTCATGTCGAGGGTGTCGCCGCGGTTCCACACCCCGGTGAACTCGCGGCCGTCTACCTCGGTCTGATGCTGCTCAACGTGGTGGCGCCGACCGGGCTGGAGAGCCCACGCGGTGCCCTCTTCAACCTCGACTGGGTGACTCTCACCGTGATGGTGGTGATCACGCTGATCGGCCTGGTCGCGTTCCTCCTCGCGCAGCCGGCCAAGCGCATCGGCAGCCACCTGCACGACGACCTGGAGCCCACTGGCGCGGAGCGGTCCGGCCCGGCTAGGGCTTCACAGGTTCGTCACCGCTCGGCCGGCGACGGCGGTCAGCACCGACGCGGTGCTGCTCGGCGACGGGTCGGCCCCGTGCTTGGTGAAGCCCGAGGCCGCGAGGGTCAACGTGGTGCCCTTCTGGAACACGATCAGCTGCCCGATGGTGGGCACCGAGTACGCCTGGTCGCCCACCCCGCTGACCGGCGATGCGGCGGGGTAGGCGGCCTGCACGGCGGTGAAGGTCGTGGCGGTGCCGCCGGTCCCGGTCACCGCGAGCCGGAACGTGCCGGTGCCCAGCCGTGATCCGGTGACCGCCCAGGTGCAGGTGGGGACGGTCGGGTCGGTGAGGTTCAGCTGACGGTCCGAGACGTCGCCGCCGAAGTCGTCGCGCAGCTCGGCATCGGTCACCAGCGAGCAGGGGTCGACCGTGACGGGGGCGGCGGACGCCGTACCGGTCGGTGACAGGGTTGCTGCCGGAGCCGAGGTCACGGCCGCGACGGGGGTGGCATCGTTCCCGCTGCAGCCGGCCAGCACGACGGCAGCGGCGACCGCCGCCACGGCGACGAGAGCGGCGCGGTGGGCAGGCATCAGTCGGCACCCAGGTGCGTGGCTCGCCGACCGGCACCTGCTCGGGCAGCGCCACGACGTCGGGAGGCCGGCGCTGAGCGGGCACCTCGGGCGGCGGACCCTCGAGGTCCAGGTGCGGCAGGATGCGCCCCAGCCACCCGGGCACCCAGAACGTGCGCGCGCCGAACACGACGAGCATGGCCGGTGCGAGCAGGATCACCATGATCCCGGCCAGCAGGACGGCGACGGAAAGCCCGACGCCGAACTGCTTGATGATCGGGTCACCGTTGAGGATGAAGCTGCTGAAGACGGCGATCATGATGACGCGCGGCGGCGACGATGACCCGCGCACTGGCGGCGAGACCACGGCGAACCGCGGTGGCCACTGCATCACCGGCAGCGTGGAAGTGCTGCACGTGGCTGACGAAGAAGACCTCGTAGTCCATCGACAGCCCGAACAGCGCGGCGAACATCATCAGCGGGACGTAGCTCGCGATCGGCACCGTGCCGTACGGGCTCTGCGGGCCGGTCAGCGGCAGGCCCCAGCCCCACTGGAAGCAGGCGGTCATCACACCGAACGACGCGCACGCGGACACCAGGTTGGTGATCGCTGCCTGCAGCGGGATGAGCAACGACCGGAACGCGACCATCAGCAGCAGGAAGCTCAGCGCGATGATGGTCAGGATCACGCGGGGCAGCTGCTTGGTGATCTTGTCCGCGAGGTCGACGTTGGCCGCGGTGTTGCCGCCGACATAGGCGACCACCCCGGCGCCGACCGCCGGCGGGATGACCTGATCGCGAAGGTCGACGACCAGTGCGGCGGTCGCCTCGTCCGCCGGCCGGGTCGTCGGGATCACGGTGAAGGTGGCGGCCGTGCCCGAGGAGCTCACGTTCGGCGGCGACACGAGCTGGACTGCCGACGGCGGTCGACAGCGCGTCCTGCAGCTGCACCAGCCGCGGGTCGGTGGCGGCGTCGTTGCCGCCCGCCTTGGTCAGCTCGGCGGTGATCTGGTCCTGCAGCTGCTGGGCCTGCGCCTGCTCGGCGATCGCGTCCGCCTGTTGCTGGGTGAGCTCATCGGCCTGCTGCTGGAGGTCGGCACCCTCCTTCTTCAGCTGCGCGGCCTGCGCGTTCAAGGCGTCCGCCTGCTGCTGCAGGCTCGCGGCCTGCCGCTGCAGCGCCGTTGCCTGCGTGGCGAGGGCGTCGGCCTGGCGCGCGAGATCAGCGGCCTGCCGACCCAGGGCGACGGCCTCGCGACCCAGCGCCGCCGCACGACGCGCCAGCGCGACTGCCCGCTCGCCGACGGTGCGCAGCCGGGTCCGGGCCGCGGTGATGCCTCGCTGCACGACGGCCAGCGCGTCGACCTTGGCGGCCCGTTGGGCCAGCAGGGCGGGCTTCTGCTCGGCCGGTGCGGCGGCGACCTGTCGGTCGAGGGAGCGGATGTCCGACCGCAGTGCGACGCGGCGCTGGTCCAGCCGGGCCAGCGTCCGGACCAGGCGGCTCGCCTCCCGTCGCAACGTCTCTCGGGCCCGCAGCAGGGTCGCGCGTTGTGCCCGCAGCGCGGCTGCCTGCTGCCGAAGCACCGTCGCCTGGGCTGCCAGCCGTGCGGCCTGCCGCTCCAGGGTCTGCTGCTGGTCCTTGAGGCTCGCCGACTCGGCCGTCAGCTGAGCCCCCTGCTTCTGCAGGGTCGCCTGCTGCTGCTCGAGCGATGCCTGCTGCACCTTCAGGGCGTTCGCCTGGTCGGTCAGATCGGTCTGCTGCTTGGTCAGCGAGTCCTTCATCGCGGTGGCCTGCGCATACTCGGCGGTGTACTGCGCACTCGCCGTCGCCTTGGGCTCGAGTGCGACGGCGACGATCAGCGGACCGTTGTAGCCGGGCCCGAAACCGGCCGAGAGCAGGTCGAACGCCTTGCGCTCGGTGGTGTCCTCCGGTGTGACGCCGATGTCCTCCTGGCCGAGGACGAGGCTGAACACCGGGATCGAGAGAGGCACCAGGATGGCGAGGGCGATGACGATCGCCACCCACTTGTGGCCGGTGACGAAGGCTGGCCCAGCGAGCCCACCCGCCTTCGCCTTCGGGCTTCGGCGCCGGGTGCAGCCAGGTCGGCAGCGCCAGCGAGTTGATGCGGGTGCCGACGATGGTGAGCATCGCGGGTAGCAGCGTCACCGCTGCCAGGACGGCGACCGCAACCGCCACGGCGGTCGCGTAGCCCAGCGACGTGACGAGCGGGATCCCCGCCACCGCCAACGACAGCAGCGCGATCACGACCGTGCTGCCCGCGAAGACGATCGCGCCGCCGGAGGTCGCGACCGCCGTCGCCACCGACGCCTCGACCGGCAGCCCTTCCCGGAGGTTGTCGCGATGCCGGGTCACCAGGAACAGCGCGTAGTCGATGCCCACGCCGAGCCCGATCATCGTGGCGAGAGTCGGGCCGGCCGAGGCGATGCTGACGACGTGGCCGAGCATGCCCACGATGCCCAGCGCGACGGTCAGCCCGATGACCGCCATCGCGATGGGCATGCCCATCGCGACCAGGCTGCCGAAGGTGAACGTGAGGATGACGACGGCGGCAAGCAGACCGATCGCCTCGCTGCTCCCGGTGTCGGTCGGCGAGAGCGTGCTGCCGATCGGCCCACCGGCCTCGACCTCGATGCCGGCCTTTGTGGCCGGGGCGGCCGCGTCGACGACGCGCTGCGCCAGCTCGGGCGTGAGATCGGCGGCGCCGATGTCGAGCAGCACGCTGCTGAACGCCGTCTGACCGTCCTTGCTCATCAAGCTCGCCTGCGCCGTGGGGTCCGGGGCGCTGTAGACGTGCGGGACCTTGGCGATCGCCGCGACGGAGTCCTGGATCGCCGTGCTGTTGGCCGCATCGGTCAGCTTGCCGCGGTCGACGTGGAAGACGATCGGGCTGCCGCCGTTCTGCTGCGGCGGGAACTCGGCGGCGAGCAGGTCGGTGGCGTCCTGACTGCCGGTGCCGGGAAGGGTCAGGTCGTTGTTGGTGACGGCGCCGAACGTCGACAGGCACAGCAGCAGGCCGACTGCGAGCAGCACCCAGATCCCGAGGACCACGAACCGAAAGCGGGCGCAGAAGTAGCCCAAGTGGTGCAGAAAGGTAGACATCGATCCACCTCCGGCGCCGCGGCCCGGTCCCATGCAAAGGCAAGTCTCTGCACGGTAGCAACGGCTGGGACGGCCGCCCAGCCGATCGATCGGGCGCTTCGGCTGATGCCGGTGGCGGTCAGCCCACCCGGTCGAGCAGCTCCCGCGAGCGCTGCAGCACCAGCGCGGCCGCGCCGGCGTCGTACGACGGCAGCGAGCTGTCGAGGAACAGGTGTCGATCGCCCGGGTAGACGAACAGCTCGGCCAGGTCGGGGCCGACCGTCTCGACCAGCCCACGGGCGGCGTCGAGGTCGCCCTCCAGCGCGAAGATCGGGTCCTGGTCCATGCCGTGGATCTGCACCGGTACGCCGTCGGGCCACGGCCCGACGGCCCACTCGCCCGTGATCGGTAGGCAGGACTCGTAGAGCAACGCCCCGCGCGTTCCGGGCCGGGTCTGGGCGAACTGCTGGGCGACGCTCGCACCCCAGGAGATGCCGGCGTACACCAGGCTCTCGGGCAGGTCCGCCACCGCACGGTCTGCGCGCTCCTGCAGCGAGCTCGTCACCGACGCTCTTGACGTGCGCGACCCCGTCGTCGACGGTCGGCGGTCGCTCGCCGTCGAACAGGTCGGGCGTGTGCACGGTGTGACCACCGGCGCGCAGCTGCTCGGCGAACGCGCGCACGCCGTCGGTGAGTCCCTGCACGTGATGGAACAGCACGACCTCGGTCACTTCAGGACTCCTCACCGTCGCGGAATGGGGTCGAATCGTCCCAAATCCTAGAACGTGTCCGGAGGGCGCCCCTCCGGCCGACTCGCGCCAGCCGACCTGCGGTCTCCCGCCCGGTCAGGAGAGCAGCTGCTCGAGACGGGAGTGGATGGCGTTGACGTACGCCGCGGACTCCGGCTTCATCACCGTGCTGCGCAGGATGCGCGCCGCGGCCGCGTCCGCCTCGACGAGGTGGCCACGGGCCGCCATCGCCGTCGCGCTGACGACGTACGTCGCGAGGTGGATCTGGTCGGCCGGGTCACCACCGGCCGCCGCGCCGAACAGGTCAGCGGATGCGGCGTCGATCGCGGCCAGCGAGCCGCGCCGCGGGAAGTAGGTGACGATGTCCAGCTCGGGTCGCTGGTAGAGACGAAGGTACGGCGAGGACTCCAGCAGTGCGGCCCACTCGAGTGCGCCGCGCCGGTTGGCGCGCAGCACCTGTCCGAGGCCGGAGTCGGTCAGCGGAATCACCTCGAGGGTGAGCCACAGCGCCGCAGCGGCCGCGCCGGCCCGGCTGCACTCGAGGGAGATCTCGCCGAGGTGCAGCTCGTCGGAGCTGAAGTAGGTGTACGGCGAGTCATGGACGTAGAACCGCCCGACCGCTGGATCGCGAAAGAGGACCGCGCCGCACCCGTACGGCTGCAGCCCGTGCTTGTGCGGATCTACCACGACGCTGTCGGCCTGCGCGATGGCTCGGAACGGTTCGCTGGCGACGCCGTCCGCCGAGTCGTCCGCCACGAGCGCGAAGAACCCGCCGTACGCCGTGTCGACGTGGACCCTGACGCCGGCAGCGCGGCAGCGCTCGAGCACCTCGGGCAGCGGATCGAGGGCACCGAGCCCGGTGGTCCCGACGGTGGCGACGACGGTGCCGACCCGGCCGGTCGCCAGCAGCTCCTCCAGGTGCTCGAGGTCCATCCGCCCCGCGGCGTCGGACCGGACGGCGATGCCCTCGACGCCGATGACCTGGCACATCCGGGAGTGCGTGTAGTGGGCGTCGGCGCTGAACGCGATGGCCTTGCCCGGGTGCAGCTCGCGAGCGATCCAGAGTGCCTCCAGGTTGGCGATGGTTCCGCTCGACGTGAGGTGGCCGAGATGGTCCTGGTAGCCGAACATCGCGGCGAGCCGCGCCACCACGTCCTTCTCGAGCGCCGCGGTCGCCGGGCCGCCGTCGAGCGCGTGGTTGTTCGGGTTGATCAGCATCGTGGCGGTGTAGCCCAGCACGGCCGCGGGGTGCGGCGGCTTGAGCATCTGGCCGACGTAACGGGGGTGGCCGAAGGGGTAGTTGTCGCGGAGCCGGTCGAGCAGCCGGCCGAACGCCGCGCCGAGCACCTCGTCGCTGACCGCGAGGCTGGGGTGCTGGGAGTACTCGCCGTACTGCCGCTCCCACGCGGTGATCGCCGCCACGCCGCGCGGCAGCCACGTCTCCAGGTCGGTCATGACGGGCAACCATATCCGCCGCGGTTCGGCACCCGCCGTGCCCGTCACGCCACGGTCGACCTCAACCTGACACGGCGGCGACGGTCCTGGCGATCTGCTTGATGTGCGGGCGCTCGTGCCGCGCAAGGCGTTCGGCATAGGTGTGCGCCGACAGGTCCACCGGCCTCCCGGCACCGACGAGCGTCCCGGTGCGCTGCCAGTCGTCGGGCCGCAAAGGGTCGAGGACGGCGAGCAGCGCCTTGCGCTGGCGGACGAACGCCCGCAGCGAGGGCGCGAACTCGAGGTCGGGGTAGTCGGTCTTCGTGATCCAGATCCGGGGTTCGGTCCCCCGGATCTTCGGGCCGTCCTCCTCGACGATCCTGGTCGCCGCCTCCCCCCACCGGTCGGAGCACGCGCGCAGGTGCGCCAGCACGTCGTTGGCCGACCACTCATCCGGGCCAGGCGGCGTTCTCAACAGCTCGGGCGGCACGCCGGACGTGAGCTCACGCAGCCGTAACGGTGTCGCGCGAAGCTGGTCCAACACCTGCTGCACCGTCATCTTGGCCTGCGGCATGGTGCGTCACCCTAACGACGTGCTGTGCGACCCGGAGTGCTCGCTGCTACGCCGTCATCCGAAGCCTCGCGGCATCAGCCCGTTCTCGCGCGCCTCGCGAGCCAGGCCCTCGCGGAAGTCAGGGTGCGCGATGGAGATCATGGCTGCGGCTCGCTCCGGCACTGACTTGCCCTTGAGGTTGACCATGCCGTACTCGGTGACGACGTACATCATGTCGCTCCGCGTCGAGGTGACGACGTTGCCCGGCGACAGGTCCAGCACGATGCGACTCTTGCGCAGGCCAGGACGCTCGTAGGTCGATGACAGGCAGATGAACGACTTTCCACCGGATGACGCGTACGCCCCGCGGACGAACTGCGCCTGGCCGCCGGTGCCGCTGATGTGCCGGTGCCCGTCGGACTCACTTGCCGCCTGGCCTTGCAGGTCCATCTGTGTCGTGTTGTTGATCGCCACCACGCGGTCGTTCGCCATGATGAGGTGCGGCAGGTTGGTCAGCTCCAACGGCAGACACAGGATGTCGCGGTTGCGGTCGATGGTCGAGTACGTCGCTTGTGAGCCCAGCCCGAAGCTGCACACGATCTTGCCTGGCTCGAAGGCCTTGGCGGAGCCGGTCACCAGGCCCGACCGGTACAGATCGATGATGCCGTCGGTGAGCATCTCGGTGTGCACTCCCAGGTTCTGCACACCACTGTCGAGCAGCAGCGCGCACACCGCATTGGGCATGGCTCCGATGCCCACCTGCAGGCAGGCAGCGTCGTCGATCTCGCTTGCGATCAGGTGCGCCACCGCTCGATCGGCATCGCACGGCGGCGGGTTCGGCAGCTCGGGAGCGGGATCGTCGTTGCCCTCGATGACGTAGTCGACGTCGCTGACGTGCACGCCGTTCTCGTACCCGTACAGGTACGGCAGCTTCTCGCAGACCTCGACGATGACCACCTTGGCGCGCTCCACCACCGCGCCGTGGTAGAGGTTGGCCGCACTGAAGTTGAAGTAGCCGTTCTCGTCGATGGGGCAGGTCTTCAGGATCACGATGTCCGGCGGCTCGATGAAGCGTCGGTAGTAGTCGGCGATCTCACCGAGGTTGCAGGGAATGTAGTGCTCGAGCCCGGCATCGCTCTTCTTGCGGTCATAGCCGCCGAAGTGCCAGTTGAACCAGTGGAAGGTCTCACGCTGCGGGTCGGCCTCCAGGACCGCACGCGGTCGCACGCTCAGACATCCCCTGATGTTCACGTCGTGCAGCTCTGAGGTGCGCTCGGCCAGGGCGCGGTCGAAGAGGTCGGGCTGGGCCAGCGTCGCCCCGAAGTCGAGCCAGTCTCCCGAGCGCACGAGCTTCGCGGCGTCGGTCGCTGATACCCGAGACGCCTTCCTAGCCTGTCGAGTAGGCGTCATGACCGGAGAGTAGGCGTGTTCCTGCTCCCTGGGAGCCGGTTTCAGGGACCGAGCGCGCCGCCGGACCTGGAGCAGGACGTCGGCGTGCCATGGCTACCATGGCGTGCGCTGCGGTCCGCCGCTCGCCGGTCGATGGCTGCCACGGTTCCCGCCGGAGACAGCCAGAAACCGCAGGTCAGCCCTCGTAGCTCAGGGGATAGAGCGTCGGTTTCCTAAACCGTGCGTCGCAGGTTCGAATCCTGCCGGGGGCACCCGTGTGGAACACTCATTTTCCTTTGCTGGGCAAGGAATTCTCGTCTTCAGCAGCTTCACCAGGGTTCCTTGGCTGGCCGCTCCAGCCCACCTGCTTGCCGCCCGCTCTAGCACGTAGCCGGCACCGGCCGCGGTGGCGGCCCGTGCTGCTGGGGACCGGTGCCCTCTCCCGCTCGTGGAGTATCGGGGGGGGACCGGCGCACCCCCTCGGCGAGGAAGATCATCACCGCCCCGCGGTTCCAGCCAGCGGCCCGGCGGTGATGCAGCCGTCGCACCCGCTGGTGCTCCGGCAACGCCTCCCACTCCAGGTCATCGTCCGGAGCCCACCAAGCCCTCCTCGGCGTGGCGCTCACTGGGGAGCCGGTCGCGATCTTGGTCCATTGGAGACCCGACCAACTCCTGACGCCCCCTCCTCCGGGAGCGTGACCTGCGCTGCCACCGCACCGTCGTGACGGACATGAATCTTCGGGATCACATGGCGCCGCCAGCCGACTACCCCGCTACCGCACTCACATGCCGATGTGGGGCCGATACCGACCCAGGCCATCAACCTCGTTCGCAGGATCCATGTCCCATGCTGCTCTGGCGACGTGCGCCTTGGCTCTTGGGCTATTCCTTGGCGGCTGCCGCCCTGATCGGTGACCACCGGGTGGCCGCCAGGGTGGTGAGCACACTGGTCACTCCGATGATCACGACGGCAGCGAGGGTGAGAACGCCGAACATGGTCCAAGGAAGCGGGAACACCCGAGATCCGACGACGTCGGAGACTCCTGAAGCGACTCCGCCGATGGTGAGCGCGGCTGCGATACCGCCGAGGACTACTCCGACGACGACCACGGCCATCGACTCCCACAGCGCCATCCGGACGACCTGGGCGCGGCTCAGGCCGGTGAGCCGATGGACGGCGAACTCGGCACGACGGCTCGCCGCTCCGATGACCACGGCGTTCACCATCGCGATGAGCATGTACAGAGTCGCGAGTCCCAGGATGGCGATCAGCAGGTAGCGGCGCTCGCTGCTCTGCTTGGCGACATCGTCGGCGATCCAGGCTTTGGCCGTAAGCATCGAGACCTCATCGCCCCGACTGGACAAGGAACGGTCCGCTATGCGCCGAATGTCGGCGGCGACCCTTTGAGAGTCAGCGGGATCGGTGGTCTGCACAAGATAGTTGTTCAGGGTTCGGGCGCGCAGAATACCGATGCGGCAGCAAGACTTGCCGACCGTTGAGCGTTGATGGCAGCACAGCCGCAACCCGCAGGTCGTGCGCGACGCCGCTGACGCGGATCGTAGCGACGTCGCCGAGCTGGACGTGGAGCACCGAGGCGTAGTCGGTGTCGATGGCCACGGCCGCCCCCTTCAGGTCGTCCAGGTCACCGGCGATGGCGGTCACGTGGTGCGTCTGCTGGTAACGCTTCGGGTCGACCGCGACGGCGTGCAGCACCGCGTAGGACGAGTAGCCGTTCGTCAGTCGCTGCAGGACCTCGACCAGGACGGGGCTCTCTTCCGAGACGGTCTCGACGTGCGGGACAGCGGACAGCTGGCGACCGATGTGTGAGCTGGTGGTCACGACTAGGTCGGCGTCAATGGTCTTCTCAGCTTCCTGCTCGGCGCCGGCTGTGATGACGCCGATCGCGCCGGCCATCCCAACCACAAGCCCGACCAACAAGATGATGGGTGCTGCTGTCGAGGCACTGCGTCGCACGCCGTCCCCGACGTTCGCATGCACGAGCTCACTCAGCTTGCTCCGGGGGAACAGCAGTCTGGAGAACACCCGAACGAGTCGGTTCACCAGCGGGACCACGGTCGGCGACAGCGCGCTGAGCGCGATGACCGCGACCAACGCAATCCCGATGGACATGTTCATCGCACCGGTCCCACCCATCGAGGTCGCCACGACGATCATGGCGACCGCGCCGGCCGATGCGATCAAGCCGATCGTCCAGCGGCCGAGCGTCATCACCTTCTCGCCGCGAACGTCGTGCAACCCCTCGAGGGGACGTACGCGGCCCGCCCGGCGAGTAGCCCCGAACGACCCCGCAACCGAGATACCGATGCCGACAGCCAGCGAGACGGCGACGATCCAGGGCCGCCATTCGGCGTGAAAATCCGCGGGGACGAGGCCCGGCTTGGCGAGCAGCCGTACCTCCATGGGAGAGAGGAGGACGCCAAGGAGGATCCCGGCTGACGAGCCGATGGTTCCGACAACCAGCGCCTCGCCGAACATCAGTCTGCGTACCTGCCTGCGCCTTGCTCCTATCAGCCGGAGCAAGGCGAGGTCTCGTCGTCGCTGGGCAACCGTGAAGGCGAACGTCGAGGCCACGATGAACACGGCGACGAAAGCGGAGATTCCGGTCATCATGCCCGCGAGGCTCACCGCGCCGTCATAGCCGTCCCGAAGCAGCAGTTCCTGGTCACGGGGCAGGCCCGTGGCGATGCTGGGAGTCGCGGCGGAGATGAGCGTCAGGAGGGATGCCTGCACAAGCGCGACACCCACCGCCACCGCGACGATGGCGCCGACGAACAGCGGCCAGCGTTCGCGGAACGTGGCCCAGGAGATCCGGATCATCGCGACACTGTGTTCGTCGAGGAGTACGGATCCTCCATGAGAGCGAGCCGGTCCGCGACCTCGCGCGCCGAGGGCCGTACGACACGGTCGACGACGAGGCCGTCGGTCAAGAACATGACCTGGTCCGCACTGGCGGCCGCCAGCGGGTCATGGGTCACCATCACGATGGTCTGCCCCTCCTCGGCCATCGTCCGGAGCATCGCCGAGAATGGCCCGGGCAGCACCGGAGTCCAGGGCGCCTGTCGGTTCGTCCGCGAGCAGGACGGTCGGGCGGGTGACCATGGCGCGGGCGATGGCGACCCGTTGCTGTTGTCCACCGGACAGCTCGCGTGGTCGATGCCGGCGCGATCGGCGAGGCCAACGCGGTCGAGGACCTCGCGCACCTCGCGTCGGGTCGGGCGACGACCCGCCAGCCTCAGCGGCATCGCGACGTTCTCCTCAGCGCTGAGTGAGCCGATCAGGTTGAAGTTCTGGAAGACAAAGCCGACCGTTGTTTGGCGGAGCCGGGTGAGGGCGGCCTCTGACGCATCGGTGATGTCCTGCCCTGCGATCAGCACCCGACCCTGCGCCGGTCGTTCGAGGCCACCAGCCACGTGCAAGAGCGTCGACTTGCCGGAACCGGACGGTCCCATCACGGCAGTCCACGATCCCGTCGGGAACGTCACGTGCACGTTGTCGAGCGCGACTACCTGATGGTCACCGGTGCCGTAGACGCGGCTGACGCCACGGAGCTCGACCGCGGCATGCAGATCCGGGTCGGCGACCCCCGGAGAGGTCGAGGGTCCCGTGCAGTCCCGGCTGTCGGGCACTCGAGTGTCGGTGGCCTGAGGTGAAGGGGTCATGACACCAGTGATGGCTGCGGCGACCTCGGCGAGGGGTGGGCAGGCCGCCCGCCCGCCGGACGCAGGCCACACAGTTGTGGGCGGTTGACCGCCCGTGGGGCCGCATCAAGGGGCCGTGCCTGCGGGCGATCCCAGGACGTAAAGCCGCCGCCTGAAGGGTGCCCCTGCCCGAGGGCGACAACGGCGACTGGCGGGTCGCCCCGAATGAGCCGGTCGAGGCGATCGTGGAGGCCTACAGCTCGGCGATCGGACGTTCCAACGAGATCAGCACCGCACGCGGCTTGAGCGACGCGCCGGGAGCTACGACCGTCAAGCCCCGGCACCGTCAGCGGCGCATCTGGCCCCCTTGGGCCCGTAGGTCATGGCGTGCTTGCGGGAAGCCGAGCCGTCACTGCGGCCTTGGGCGGTACCGGAGGAGCATGACCCCGTTTGCGAACCGGCGCTCGTCAAGGAGTTCGAGGCTGAGTCTGGCGTCGGCCGGGAGGGCGGGCTTGCCCTCGCCCACGGCTACCGGCCAGACGAACAGAGTGCACTCATCTACGAGGCCGGCGGTCAAGGCCTGCGATGCGAGGTCCGCGCCTCCCACGGTGAGATCGCGGCTCGCGTCGGCCTTGAGCTGTTGCACGACGGTGATGTCGAAGGCGCGTTCTATTCGGGTGTTGGCTGTCGGCGCCGTTGCCAAGGTCGCGGAGTAGACGATCTTGCTGGGCGCTTGCCAGGCGTGCGCGAAGTCCGCTGCGAGGGAGGATTGCGCGGCTAGCTCAGGCATGGTCTCCCAGCCGGCCATCGTCTCGTACAGCCGGCGCCCGTAGAGGAACGTCCCGACGGTTCCGAGGAGCTCGGTGTACGCCGCGAAGAGGTCGTCGTCCATGGGGCCGAAGTCGAACGCGCCGTGCCGGTCCTCGATGTAGCCGTCGAGGGACATGTTGGTGATGTACGTGAGCTTGACCATGTCCTACACCTCGACCCGAATGACGCCGGCGCCGGGAGCCAACGCCTGATGAGCCTTCGTTCCCGGAGGCGACACTCGCATCGTCCCGCTTGTCCTCATGACACTCCTACCGTCGGTCCCTTGCCTGCTTACCTGCGCGCAGAACAGATCTACCCCGTGCGAATCAGCTCGCAACGGCAACGACCGGGAAGTGCCGCTCCCGAGCGAACAGATCCGCACGACCGAGTGGTCGAGTGCCTTGCTATCACGGCTTCCGCGTTGACGATCGCGATGGCACGATCGTGGGCATGATCACTGATTCCGCTGCTTGGCTCGACGAGACGTAGTGCTGGCGGGACCACTGGTCGACTTCCCGCCCTTCAGCCTCAACGGCCAGCGGCGCTACGTGGCCGCGACCTTGGTCCGCCACTGAGTAGGTGTCGATACCGAGCTGCGGTCACCTTGAAAAGGGCCGCTCGTCCACGACGTACCAAGCCGCCCAGGTGAACGGGAAGACGAGTCCGCTGCCACTGCCACCACGTTGCCTCTGCCTCGCCGCCGGTGTGCACCGAAGGCCGTGAGCACGATCGGAGCAACGAGGATCAGTGCTGCTGCAGCACCGCGACCACACCGATAGCCACAGGAGCATCCTGGGCCCAGTCCCCCAGCAGAGCAAGAGATGCGGCACGGGCATCGTGCGCGCAGAAGGGCCGCTGCCGCACACCGCGGCGGCTGACGCAGCTGCTCGGGAACCGGCATTCTCCGCCTGTCGCCCGTCGGCTCGGCCAGGCATGATGCTCACTGGTCCTGCAGTCCGAGTACGTCGCCTGGTGTGCAGTCGAGCGCGTCGCAGATGGCGGTCAGTGTGTTGAACCTCAGCGCCCGGGCGCGCCCGTTCTTCAGGATCGACAGGTTGGCCACGGTGACGCCAACTCGTGCGGAGAGCTCCACCAGGGTCATGCCTCGCGCCACCAGCAGCTCGTCCAGGTGCACCGTGATCCGATGCTCTGGGCCTTCGACCATCAGATGACCGTGTCGAGCTCGTCGCGCATGGCGACGCCGCGGGCGATGAGCTGAGCGAAGGCGGCAAAGATAAGCCCGACTGCGAGCCATCCCAGTGGTGAGTCGTGGGGTGCGACGGCTGCGCCGGACTCGAGCATGGTGGCCGACAGCGCCCACTTCGCGACGTTGCTGAGCGCCCACACGCCGAGTCCGCCCAGCGCCGTGATCTTCGCGAGGAGCGTCAGTTCCCTGACTGTCTGCGCGGTGAAGGGATCACTGTCCTGCGCGGCCTGCAGCAGGTTCCTCATTCGCCGCGCAACCTCGGCCACCAGCAGCAGGCCTGGGAGCTGCGTCGCCAGGTGGAGCATTCGCTGCCCGAGGGACGGGTCAGTGACCTTGAACACGATCTCGCCGCCTGGGTCGACGACGACGCCGGGCACGACCCCTCCCAGTCGGCCCACTCCGGACAGTTCCGCGGTCGGCAGCGCCAAGGTCACCGGTGAGCCCCGGGATGAAGGCGATGACCAGCAGCGCCATCGCCAGGCACAGCGCGGCGATGTAGACGAACGTGGACACAGCACGAAGTCGCCCGAGCCATCGGTCCAACGGGTCATCCATGGCAAACCCCAAGAGCATATCGAGAATCGATGTGGATATCGAGAAACGATATGGTCGTTGTCGGGCTCTGTCAACCGAGGACCCGCCGTCACAGCGACACGCAGCTCCGCGACCTCCCGGCGCAACCGCTTGATCTCGGCATGCACCTCGATCGTCAGCCCCGGCCGCTGACCCGGGTCCACGTCCGCCCGGCGAACGCATTTCCGGACCGTCTCCGACGACGCACCGATCTTCGCCGCGACCGATTCGACCGCCGCCCACTCCGACTCTGCTGCGGTGTCGCCCTCAGCGACCAGCCGCACCGCCTTCGCCTGCTGCTCGGCAGACGACTTCACCCCCTGGCATGACTCCATCTCCTCACGGATCGGAGTCCCTACGAAACCCAGTTCGCCTTTGAAGATGGGCCCACTGAGGCATGCACTCGTGCAAGACGCGTGGTTGCCGGAGGTCGAGGCCGGCGGGCGGCCGCATAGGGTCCCAGTGTGAGTGTCTCCGCCGACGACGTGACCGCGGCAGTTGCCGCCGCCGTGGATGCTCTGAAGCCCGCGGCCGGGGCTGACTGGTCGGTCCGCGCCGGTGACCTGGAGTGGGACTGCTGGGAGACCGCCGAGCACGTCGCCGACGATCTCTTCTACTACGCCGCGCAGCTCGGCGCCCCAGGCTATTCCGACTACCTGCCGCTGCGGGCTGAGCCCAACCGCCCCGGTGGCGAGCCGAACACCATCCGGGTGGTGGCCGAGGCCGGACCCGCAGGGCTGTTCACCGCGCTGGCCGCCATGGGTGCGCTGCTCGCCTCGATGGTGCGTACTGCAGAGCAGGGGACCCGCGGGCACCACTCGTTCGGCGCGGCCGACGCCTCGGCGTCCGCCGCGATGGGCGTGCTGGAGGTCGTCGTGCACACTCACGACCTCGCCGCCGGTCTGGGGGTCGCCTGGGAGCCCGATCGCGACCTATGCGCGCGGGTCCTTGCCCGCCTGATGCCCGAGGTGCCGCACACCGCCGACGCCTGGTCGGACCTCCTGTGGGGCTTGCGGGCGCATTGAGCTGGACGGACGCGGGCGGCGTCCCGACGGATGGCGGTGGCAGAACTGACGCCGCGGTGAGCGTAGGAGCTGGGCCGTGTGATGATCTTCCGCACATGCCGATTGAGCGGACGGTTCCTGATGCTCGTCGGTGGCAACGAGGACGGCGCTCAGGACGCTCGACAGCTGGCCGGATGGGCCATCTTGGGCGCGACGCAACAGTCATCCCGGGCATCGGCTGGCGGCCGGCCGTTCCGCTCATGCCACCGAGTCCGCAGTCGTGCCGATGACAGGGCGGCGTCACTCGGGTCGCGCCGAGCTCCGGGCGTCGCTCAGCGCGGCAGAGGGTTCGGGCCGGTCGCGGTAACGAGCCGTTGAGGCACCCAGTCGTCGACGTGATGGAACCCGTCGTCGAACGGGCCAGCATCGAGCTCGACGGATGCCCTCAGTGAAAGTCGATAGAACTTCACGTGGGTGAAGTCCTCGAACAAGATGTAGACGGGGTCGGGTGTGCTGTTCGGGCCCTGGAACTGCTGTCCCGTCAGGACGGGCTTGTGGGCTCCGACGAACGCGTCGAAAGTGTCGCCGACCACGACGCCGAGGTGCTCCAACCCCATCCTGTAGACGCGCTGGTGCACGGGCGGGATGAGCTCGATGAGCGGGACGACCTTGCCGTCGAGGACTTCGAGCGGCTCGGCGGGAACGATCAAGGAGATCGGGCGGCCGTTCCAGACGTTCTCGCGATTGGCGACCGCATGACGTTCGAGCAGGTTCCGCACATGCACGTACTGGTCCCACTCCGGCACGCGGACGGCGAGGTGGCTGAGCGCGTACGGGCGGATGTCGATGCCCCGGGCCAGCAGGCGGTCCTGCTGCTGCGCGGCGAACGCCCGATAGTCCCCGATGATGTCGCCCACCGGATCGGCCATCGCCGCCTCCTCTCGGCCTCCATCGTAGGACGGGGCGGTCGGCGGACACATCAGGCCGCCGCTCCCCAAACGCCTGGATCTGCCGAGTAGCGTTCGCTGCGCCTTATCGGGTCATGCCGCGAAGACGCCGATCGATAGGACCCGCTGTTCAACAGGCGCGCTGCCAGTGGCTGGATCGATCGGTGGTGCCACGTAGCGGCAATGTCGCTGAGCCCGGCGGCCGCCTTCGGCGACATAATCGACCATGGCCTGGCATGACGACGTCGCCTTCGGCATGTCGTTGCCGCATCGATCGGCGCAGCCGCTCAGTGGCGCGGATGTCGGCGACGTGGCGCGTCGTGCGGAAGACCTTGGCTTCGACGACCTGTGGGTCACGAACAACACGCTCGACGATGCCGCCTCGCTGGATCCCCTGATCGCACTGGGCTTTGCGGCCGCTGCAACGACGACGGTCCGCTTGGGCGTCTCCGTCCTTGCACTTCCGATCTTCCATCCGATCCACGTCGCCAACCAGGTCGGCACCTTGCACCGGCTCAGCGGCGGCCGGGCGATCCTCGGGGTGGGACTGGGGAAGGAAGCGGACTACGCAGCATTTCAAGTTCCCACTGACCGTCGGGTCCGCCGGCTGTTGGAGTCGGTGGCCTTGATCAGGGCCCTGTGGGCTGGCCCGCACGTGACCTACCACGGCGAGATCTACCAGGTGGATGACATCACGATCGGCAGCACGCTGGAAGGACCGCTGTATCCACCGATCTGGATGGCCGGGGCGCACCCGGACGCGATCCGGCGTGCTGCGAGCCTGTCGGAAGGTTGGATGGCTGGCGGTGGTTTGAGCACCCACTCCTTCGAGCGGACTGTCTCTTTGCTACACGCGGCGCTGGAGGAGGCCGACCTGGAACCCGCTGGGTTTCCGATCTCGAAGCGGGTGTTCCTCTCCGTTCACGAGGACGCCCGGGTCGCGCGCGCGGAGCTCGAGGAGTGGTTCCTCGGCGTCTATGGCGATCCCTCAGGTGCAGACGAGTCAGGTGTCTTCGGCACGCCCGCGCAGGTCGGTGAGCAGCTCGAGGCGCTCGCGGCGATGGGCGCCACCCACCTCCTCCTCAACCCGACCGCCCGCTACCTGGAGCAGACGGAGATACTGGCCGAGATTGTGGGCCTCAGGTAGCCGACCGCGGGCTCCTGGTAGCACCTGTACGAGCGCTTCTTCGAGGGCAATCCCCAGCACGTCGGGTCTTGCAGACGCTGGGTCAACGCGTCTCTGGCCGCACCCGAGGGTTTCCCGTCGCGAGCGACGCGCCGGTGCAGCCGGAGGACTGGTGGGAGTTGGAAGGACTTCACTTCCCCGACCTCCGCGCCGTGCTGGTGCATGTGCTGGTCGAGACCGCCACCCATGCCGGTCACCTGGACGCCGTCCGTGAACTGCTCGACGGGCGCCAGTACCTCGTGCTGTGAGCCGCGACCTCCATGGATGCCGAACCGCGGTAGGCCTCCCACCGCCCGTCGGCTTCGGCTCGCTCGACCACGACCAGACCTGCTGGCGGCATCTGTCCGTTGGAGATCAGCCGCTCAGCGATCCCGCCGTTGCGCTGTGACCACGAGCTGCCGGCTCGTCGGGGCGTGAACCGGACGCGGGTGCCTTCGTCAGGACCTCACCGTCGTCTAGCAGCCGCGCCCAACATCGCGTCGAGTTCGGGGTCGACTCCGATCGCCCGGACCTCTTGTGTGCAGCGGCACGCGGCAGCGACTTTGCCAGCCCATTTCAGCGCCTCCTGGCGTGACGGCACGTCCACGATCGTGATTCCGCTGATGACGTCCGGCTTCGGGCCGTCGCTGACCGTCCCGTCGGTGGCCACGATGCTCGCCGGCTGGTCCTCCAGTCCGCCGGCAAAGACGTACACGCCGGTGTTGATGGCCTCCTGACAGACCGCGTGCGCAGCCCTCGCGACGTCAGGCATCTCCTCCTCGGGGATCTCGTCCATCGCGTCGCTGGGGAATGAGATCAGGTACTGCGCCATCGCCTGGCCTTTCTCCCGGGCAGCCTCACTTCGGCAGCGGCCAACCTCATCTACGCACGGTATGCGCGGGATCGAATCTCTGCCAGGAGAGGATTCAGCAGGACTCCTCGACTGCACGCTCATGCCGCGATCGGTCTGTTCCGTAGGTGCCTACCTGTTGACTCGAGGGCAGCTCGCAGCCGGGCCATGGTGCGGGTCAGGTGGTCGGCCAGTCGCTCTCCAGGTGCCTGCCCACGATGCTGTGTGGCTCTCTAGCGGGATGCGTCCTCGCCGGCCGCCGTCTGCGGGTCGTGGCTCAAGAGGGGTCTGCTTCGCTCGAGGTAGGGATGCCCGCACTCGCCGTCCCACTCATGGAGGAGGCGAGATGGCAGCAGTGATGATCGGGGTGGACCCGGCGAAGCGGTCGCACGCGATGGCGGTTCTGGACGAACGCGAGCACCAGCTGGCGGCGCTGCAGGTCGGCAATGACAGCGCCGGCTACCGGGACATGGTCCGGTTGGCGCGGCGGTGGCCGGAGCGGACCTGGGCGGTGGAGGGCGCTGCCGGGGTGGGGGTGCAGCTGGCGCAACGGCTGGTTGCCGACGGGGAGTCGGTGCTTGGATGTGCCGCCCAAGCTGTCGACCCGAGCTCGGATCTTCGACGTCGGGCACGGCCGGAAGAACGACCCGGGCGATGCCCGCACGGTGGCGGTAGTCGCGATCCGCACCACCGGTCTGCAGCGGGTGGTGCCCGACGACGAGATGGTCGCACTGCGGCTGATGAGCGAGCGTCGCCGGGACCTGGTTCGGTCCCGGGCCCAGACGGTGAACCACCTGCACCAGCTGCCGATGGAGCTCATCGCCTCTGGGGCGAAACGGAATCTGACCGCCAAGAAGGCCAAGGCTCTGCTCGCGACGGTCCGGCCCCCCGTGACGTCGCCGGGCGAACCCGCCGGCAGCTCGCGGCCGACCTGTTCGAGGACCTGGTCGGGCTGGACCGCAAACTGAAGGAGTTGGACAAGCGACTCAAGGCCGCGGTCGCTTGCGACTGGGACAACCGTGACCGACATCAAAGGCGTGGGAACCGCGACCGCGGCGATGATCCTCGGCGAGGTCGGGGAGGTGCGCCGATTCCCGTCCCGGCACCACTTCGCCACCTACACCGGGGTCGCCCCGATCGAGGTGTCCTCCGGAGAGGTGCAACGCCACCGGCTGTCCCGGGCCGGGAACCGCCAGCTCAACCACGCCCTGCACATCATCGCGCTGTCCAACAAGCGCTGCGACGCACGCGGCGGCAGCTACTACGCGAAGAAGCTCGCCGCCGGCAAAGGCAAGAAGGGTGCCCTGCGCTGCCTGAAACGACGCCTGTCCGACAGCGTCTACCGGCACCTGGTCGAGGATCAACAGGCGCGGGCACAGCGGAGCCTGGGTGGGCACCTGGGGCGACTCTTCAATCCAGCGCGGCCGGCTCACACCCCAACACCGACACTTCGGAGCAGCCGCACACCGGGCTCCACCAAGAGGCTACGCCCGGTCTCCCAGCAGCGCCTTGACACAGAGGGGAGCCGCGATAGGACCGCTTCGACGGCCTGCCTCAGACCCCTCCTTCGGGGGCCGCAGCCCAGCAGGTCGCGTGATCGATCGCTTCACTTGACGAGGCCACGACTGCAGGGTCATTCCCACTCATCGACGCCAGCGGCTCGTCCGCGGCCAAGTCGTTGCGCACCGACGATGGCCGCGACTCCGGCTCCGCCGAAGACGAAGGCCTTGAACATGCGCTCGAACCCGGCGCCGGAGCAGGCATCGTCCACCGCGTTGAATCCCTTGTCATCCGGCTCGCTCGGCGCCCTGAGCGCGAACGCGGGTACACCGCAGTTGGCGGTGCTGCCAGCCACCTCTACCGTCATCGGGAGGATGGCCAGCGCGGCAGCGATGACCAGAAGACATGCCCCGACGAGGATGCCGAGCACTCTGATGCGGCGGCCGCTCGCGCCGGTTGACCTCGGATCCACGACGCACAGAGTCCCACGATTGCTCGGGCGGTCCGGCATCAGCCGAGCGTCTGTCGTTCACCTGCACGAGTGCCGCTACGCTCCACCGCGGAACCAAACGTCCGTGCCACATCTTCGCGCCCTGCACCGCCTCTGGAGGATCCACGCTGGACGAGCTCGCGGACCTCAGTGGGTCGCCGTGACGAGCCAGCTGGCCGTGCCGAGAACGACGCCCTGCGGGGTCGCGTGGATCGAGACGGACAGCGCATCCGGCCCGCCCGGCAAAGGGTGCTGGTCTCCGACGCATACGCGATGATGACGCCGCTGGCGCAGCAACCGAGCGCTCATGCCCGTTCCTGCCTTCGCGGAGAAGCCTCGTTCGGTCGAGCCAAAGTACCGGGCACCGGTTGTAGGGGGCGCGGGCGGTCGCTGCCGAGCGCTCGACCTGGATCAACGCCTGACGTCGTACACCAGCTTCAGGATCCCGTTCGAGTAGCTCTCCGATTCCCGCAGCGTCAGCATGTGCTTGTCTCGGTCGGCTCGGCCGAACAGGCTCTTCCCGGCACCGAGGAGCACGGGAAAGACAAGCAGGTTGTACTGGTCGATCAGGCCCGCGTCGGAGAGCCGCCGAGCCAGCTCCGCGCTCCCGTGGATGTAGATCGCGCCGCCCTCGCCCTCCTTGAGCAGGGCGACGTCCTCGGTCGAGCGCAGGATCGTCGTCGGCCCCCATCCGTGGACGAGGGCATCGTCAGACAACGTGGTCGACACCACGTACTTGGGCAGCTCCTTGTAGCTGACGTGGTCCTCCGAGCCGGGCCAGACCGCCGCGAACGCCTCGTAGCTGCGTCGGCCGAACATCAGCGCCGTCGTGTCGGTGAGCTCCTCACCCTTCAGCGACCAAGCCGCGGGGACGAACTCAAGGTCCTTGAAGACCCATCCGCCGCTGCGGTGGTCCTCTCCCGGCCCGCCGCCAGGCGAGTCCACGATGCCGTCGAGCGACATGAAGCCGGTGTAGACCAGGTTACGCATGGTGCCGTCTCCTCATGGTGAGCCGAGTTGCCGGAACCACGCTAGAGCGCCGCGCACGGTCATGGCACGCGCCCGGCAGGTCGGGCCAGCTGCGGGGCTCCGCTGTAGTGACAGCACGGCAGCCCGCATCTTCGGCCAGGCGGGCAGACGGGGCACCGGCAAGTGGCCCGTTCCCGAGCAGTCGCGCGGGCTGACAGACCTGACGTGGACCGGCACCATTCACGGCATGTCGGGAAGCGATCCCAGTCTCGTCGAGCGGGCGGACATGTCCGTGCGATATGTCCAGGTGAATGACGTGCTCCCGGAGATCCAGGCTGCGTGGCCACAGCTGGAGGCGGCCGTCGGCTCACTGAAGGGCCGCCGCTTCGTGGCTGCCTTCGACCCGGACCAGGGTTGGTACCGGGCCTGCGTAGAGGTCCAGCCCGAAGTAACTGCGGCTGAACGCGGCCTCCCCGAGGCAGTCATCGCCGGCGGTCGGTTCCTGCGGGTCCGGCTGCGAGGTGCGGCCCCCGGTGTCTACGACGAGATTGCTCCCGCGTATGCGCTGCTGGAGAGATCCGCTCCTCGCGACGACAGCAGGCCGAGCCTTGAGCACTATCGCAGGCTTGATGAGATCGACGTCCTGATGCCGGTGACCTGACCGCGCAGAAGTGCCGCTTTCCCGGTCGTCTACGTCAGTGAGAAATTCTGGCGTGAAGGGCGTCAGGCAGAACGGATGACCGGCCGGGTCCAGCAGCACCCGCCACCGCCGGTCCGGCTGCTCCGGGCAGGTAGCACCAAGCGTGACCGCTCGCTCTGCAGCGGCTTCCATGTCATCAGCGGTGAGGTCCAGGTGGACGATCGCGCTTCCCGGCCACACGGGCGGCGCGTAGCCCTCTACCCGCTGCATCACCAGCACAACGCCGGACACGTCGAGCCCTGCGCTCGATTCCTTCGCCCACAACTGTCGACCACCCAGCAGGGCCAGGTAGAAGTCCGCCAGCCGCTGCGGGTCGGCACAGTCGAGTGAGACTGCCGCCAGCCGCGCTGTCGAACCGCTGGTCACGGCGACAGAGTTACTGCAAGGCTGCCGTGCCTCCGAACCCCTCGCTCCGGAAAGAATTGACCGCTCAGCCAGCCAGGTCGTCGACCAGAGCGACCACGGCCGCGGAGCCGTCCTCCGCGCGGATGCGGCGCCCAAGCTCGACCGCCCGGTCGCGATGGGTCTGGTCATCGACGCAGGACCGGGTCGCCTCGGCTAGGGCGTTCGCCGTCAGGTCCTGCTGCGGCAGTGGCGGCGGCGCGACGCCCAGGTGATGCAGCCTCGCCGCCCAGAACGGCTGGTCGACCGCCACAGGGACAGCGACTGCCGGTACGCCCGCACGCAAGCCAGCCGCCGTGGTTCCGGCCCCAGCGTGGTGCACCACTGCCGCCATCCGGGGGAACAGCCAGTCGTGCGGCAGGTCCCCGACGAGCACGATCTCGTCGCCAACGGGTGCCAGCCCAGCCCACCCCGCCTGGACCACGGCCCGTACGCCGGCACGCTGGACGGCTGCCGCGACGAGCTCGCTCAACGACTCAGCCTCAGACGCCGCCATGCTGCCGAAGCCGAAGAAGACCGGAGGATCCCCGGCCCGCAGGAAGTCGAGCAGGCGGTCCGGAGGTTTCCAGCCCGCCGGCCCGGCGGGCCACCAGTACCCGGTCACCTGCACCTCGGGGGGCCAGTCGTCAGGGCGCGGGACCACGGCCGGACTGAACCCGTGGCAGATCGGCCAGCCGGACGGCGGGCTTACGCCGGCCGGCTCCGACGCCGCAGCCGCTGGCAGAGCGAGCTGTGCGCGCAGCGGCGGAAGGATCTCGGCGTAGAGAGCAGCCGCTCGGCCGAGCATCTGTCGGCCGGCCGTGAGGTTCCCGTCCGGCCCGAGGTCGCCCGGCTCGGGCCAGCCGGGCAGCGGGAACTCCGCGGTTGGCACCGCTGGGACCAGGTAGGCGCCGATGCTCGGGATGCCGAAACCCTCGGCCACGACCCGACTCAGCGGAGCGGGGCCGAAGGCCGTGACGATCAGATCGGTGCCGGCGGCCGTGGCCGCGATCAGGCCGTCGCCCAGATGACGGAGGAAGTCGGCAAAGACCGAGCGGGCGGCTTCCGGCGACGGCGCCGCCAATCGGTCACGCACCAGTGCGAGTGGATCGCCAGGCAGCGGCCGATGCTCCAGCCCGCACCGGCGTACGAGGTCGGCGAACGGGCCGTGGGCGGCGATCGCGACCTGGTGCCCGGCCTGCTGCAGTCGCTGACCCAGGCCCGTGTACGGCGCGACGTCTCCGCGCGACCCAGCTGTGACGACCAGGATCCGCATCAAGCCGCCTCCGACAACTCCCGATGCTACGGCTCCGGATGCTCCGCTTGTCGGCTGGCTTGCCAGCACCGGACGTCACCGATACCAGACCGCCGCCACTGGGAACGCCACGATGACCCTGGTCGAGTCCCGCAACGAGCCGCATGGCGGCTCCTCGGTGGGCCGTCGAGGGGCCGGCCCTCGCGATCCGAGTCATCGCATGCCTGGCTAGCGTGAGGGAATGGACGTCGAGGAGGTCAACCGGATCGCATCCGCGCTGACCGGCGTGGCGAGAACAAGCAGCGGCGGCCTAACCCAGTGGCGCTACAAGGGCAGGCTTGTGGCCCGACAGCTCGACGCCACGCACGTCGTCATCCGGACCGACTTCGCGCCTCGCCATCAGCTGCTGTCGCGCTTTCCCGGGACATTCCACGTGCCGGCCAGCTATGAGCGGCACATGATGGTCGTGGCTGACCTTGCGTCAGGTGACGGCGGCGCCATCGAGGATGCGCTGATGGCGGCGTGGGCCCTACAGGCCGGCCATGGGTGAGTCCAGTCAGACCAAAGACGCAACGGCGCCAGTAGGCCCGTGCGCGTACCGCGCTGATGTCGTCAACACGAGGCACGTTCGGAAGGGACTCCTTGGTGCGCGTGCGCACTGGGACGGGCCAGTCAGATGAAGGGACCCTTCATCTGCCGGGCGTCGCCCGCTTCGAGGTTCGCTCGGTCGCGGAGCACGGACTCGAACGCGTCGGGGTGATCGGGCGTGACGATGGGACTGATCTTGCGTCCGAGGTCGACGACAAAGCCAACCTTCTTCTTCGCTCGCCTTCTGTCGAGGTTGGCCCAGTAACGCGGGTTGCCCGTTCCCCAGAAGCGCCACTTGCCGGACCACAAGCCCTTGATCTCGATGCGTTGGAGGCCGTGGATCTGCGGGTACGAAACGCTCTTGGTCCCGAAGGGAAAGTAGTAGTGATGGATCTCCAGCCGATCGGGGCCGCACACGATCGTGCCGTCGTCGTAGTTACCGGTCACGATCGAACAATCCGAACTGTTCGCGCGGGATCTACGCCTCGACCAGAAGGACCAAGGTCTCGGGCAGTACGCCGTCATACTCCATCGCGTCGGCCATCGCCTGGTTCTCCATCGCAGCCATCACGACGTCCAGGTCAGCAACGTCCATGAGCACCGCGACTTGGGTGCGGTTCTGAGGGTTGACGAAGGTCCGGATGTTGGTGACTCCGAGCGGCCCGAAGACCTCTTCGCGCTTCGGCGAGGCAAGCCAGTGGTCGGTGTCCTTCACATCGTGGTGCCCGATGACGGTCGGCATGACAGCTCCTTGGGCTGGGCTCCGCGCACCCGCGCCGAGGTGGTGCGCAGCGTACTGCCAAGCGAGCAGGACCAACAGTCTCGAACGAGACGCCGGCTAGACCATCAGCCACCATCGGCACATCTGGGCTATTGGGCAGGCTTGCGAGGGAGTGGAGAGGTCATATAGCGAAGAGTTCGACCGCAGAGCGGATTCGATATGACGGCGGTGGAGACATCGCGACGTGAATCAGCAGGACAACCATGGAGGACAACGCCCATGCCACACGTACAACGTTTCGACCACATCGGCATCACCGTCGCGGACCTCGACTCGGTGACGGCGTTCTTCGTCCGACTGGGTCTCGAGGTCGAAGGCACCGGATCCGTCAAGGGCGAGTTCGCGGATACCGTCTGCGGCATCCCGGGCACGCACTGTGAGATCGCGATGCTGCGGCCGCCCGATGGAGGGTCCCGGCTGGAGCTCGCGAGCTTCATCACGCCCGACCACGTGCCCGGGTCGCCCACGGCGATGGCCAACGAGCTTGGCCTGCGCAACGTGTCCTTCGAGGTCGGCGACCTCCAAGCGGCCGTCGATGCGGTGGCTGCAGACGGGTACGGGCTCGTCGGCGGCATCGGCGAGTACGAGAACACCGTGCGGATGGCCTACGTGCGTGGGCCGGAAGGGATCATCGTGTCCCTGTTCGAGCAGATCGGCTGACGCGCGGGCGCGTTGCCCACGTCTGTCGATCCGCCGCGATCGACGGTGGCCGCGGCGTCGACGCCGTCGCGCTCCATCCGCCGCCCCTACATCACGAGCCTCATCACCGGCCGGGACGGGTACGTGCGAGCGACTTCGACGAAGCCAGCGGCGGCGAACATCGCCACGGTTCCGGTATAGAGGGCGGAGCCTCCCACCCGAGCAGCCTTGAGGGCGGCCACATCGACCGGATGCCCCTCGACGGCTGTCGCACCGTGTTCGCCGGCAAACGTCACGGCGGCCTGCAAGAGGGCCGATCCGACGCCTAATCGCCGGTGCCGGCTGTCGACGACGAAGCACGTCACCCACCACACCCCGGCATCATCCTCAGTCAGTACCCTCGCGAGTGCCCTGTTGCCGCGGACCCCGGGAATCCTGGAGCGGGGTCCCACTCGGGTCCACCCGACGGGATGATCATCGACGTAGGCGATGAGGCCCGGCGCAACCGCAGCGGTCGTCATCTCCTGGTACAGCGCGTCGCGATTGTCTGGCGGCACGTCAGAAGCCGAGGGTGTCGTGTGCTCTGAGCGCAGGAAGGTCTGACACCAGCACCACGAGGGATCTACGCCGCGCCGACCGAACACCGTGACGAGATCGCCCCACCGATCCGCAGTCGCAGGCCGAACTTCGATGGGCACGCCCCGACCATACGGCCGCTGGCTCGGGGTGGAGCCCCATCCGATGTGGCACCGCCGGACCTCATCAGCTCGGCCATCCCGTCGTCGACGTGCGGCCACATCGTCAGCAAGGACGACGACGGACAGTCTCGACGGATCCTCGATGCGATGACACCACCGACGTGGGTGTCGCCGGCGGCCCCGACGTCACCGCCGCGCGGTCACGTCGCGGCCCAGGGCGGCGGCAAGACGCTCCAGCGGAGGTGCCTCGTCGGTGACCGGCTGCGGTGGGGCGAATCGCGCCCGCAACCGGTCCGGAGGGGCCTCGGCAAGCGCGCCCACCGTGAAGCGCAGCTCCGCCTCGGCTACTGCGTCGTCGGTGTGCAGCGGCAGTCCGGTCGCCTGTGCGAGGTCCCAGCCGTGCACGAGCGCTTCGATGACCCGCAGGTGCAGGGCGACCGTCGCCGGCACGGTGCCGAACGGCACCGTCACCGTCCGCGTGAGGGCACCAGGCGCGCGGAAGGCCGCGACCAGGCGGGCACCGGAGTCGGCGTACCGGACGACGAGGTCGTCACCCCGGGGGTCGGCCGGGGGCGCACCCAGAGCGTCCGCAAACAGGTCGTGCCCGACGACCAGGTGCTCGACCACGGCACGCACGTCCCACTCCGCGCACGGGGTAGCGGCAGACCACTGCTCGTCGCGGACCGCCCCGATCAGGCCGCCAGCAGCGTCGATGGCGTAGGCGAGCGGTGCGAGCGGATCGGTCGCTGCGTCCGTCATGTCTCACCTCCCACCCGGGCATCCCTCGGGCCCGTCGAACTGCAGCCTGCGGCATACCTCTGACAGCGCACAACCCCGCAGGTGAGCGGCCTGCGCGCACGGAAGACGCTGCCCGCAACCCAGTGAGCCATCGCTCGTGGCCGGATCCGGCGGATCGGATGAGTGATCGACCCCGGCGTGAGCGCCGGACACTCATCCGATCCGGGGAAAATGCGGCCTGCCCGCCGGGAAGCCCGCCGACCGCGCGGCGGAACCGCGAGCGGGATGGGCGGGGCGGCGGCCCGACTGCATGAGCCGCCGCCCCTACCGGACGCTCGGACCCGCGGTGCCCGGGTCGGCCGGCGTTGAGGGTCGCGTCGTCCGGCCGCGGTGCCCGAGCCAGCAGGGGTCAAACCGGTTCCCGGCCGATACGCGACCGTCGGCGACCTGCCGGGCGACTGCCCCGGGAAACAAGACGTGAGGCGTTAGCGCAACGCAACGGTTCCGACGAGGCCCCGATAACTCGGCGCCGCCGTACGTTCCGAGCCTCAGTCGCGGTCGCACCGAACCTCACGAGACCGATGACGGAATCGGAAGGGAGCGCGTCATGACTCAGATACGTCGACAGGTGAGGCGTCAGACCACGAGTGCCGCGCAGGCGGAGCTCGATCTCCGGACTCCCGGCGGGCGTCGGCTGCCGTTCTAGCGGCGGATCGCGACGCCGGATAGCGTCGCACCGACGACGGGAGGACTGCATGATCGGCCGCCTGCACCACACGATCGTCGACTGCGCCGAACCGACTGCCGAGGCCGAGTTCTGGTCCAGCGTGCTCGGTCAGCCGGTCACCTACCGCAGCCCGGACTTCGTCGTCGTGGCCCGCGACGAGCAGACCTCCGGCCTCGGCTTCCAGCTGGCCCCCGACCTCCGGGTGCCGACCTGGCCGGACCCCACCGTCCCGCAGCAGCTGCACCTCGACGTGATGGTCGACGACCTGGACGCGGCCGCCGAGGCCGTGCAGGCACTCGGCGCCACACCCCTCGGGGGCGACCACGTCTTCGCCGACCCGGCCGGTCATCCGTTCTGCCTCATCCGCCGGCCGTCCTGGGCGCCACCGGTCGGGCCGCAATGACGACCGACTCCTCGTTATGCGGTCGAGCCGCCTGACCCGCACGGGATAGCCTGCGGCGGTCGACGGGAGGCTGGTGGTGGCACAGCTGAGGCTGATCGTCTTCGGCTGGTGGCTGCAGCTGAAGATGCGCAGCAGGTCGGCGTTCGACGGTCTGCTGGCGATCGTCTACCCGATGTTCTTCGCCACGTCGGTGCTGCTGATGTACCGCGAGGGGGGCAGCGAGTCCGCGCTCATCACGGCGGCCGTCGGGGCCAGCATCCTCGGCGTCTGGTCGGCCGTCGCCACCACCGCCTCGACCTCGCTGCAGCAGGAACGCCGGTTGGGCACCCTCGAGCTGCTCGTCGCGGCGCCCACGCCGTTCCCGCTGCTGGTGGTGCCCATGACGTTGGCGATGGGGACGATCGGCCTGTACAGCCTGGTGGCGACGCTGCTCTGGGGCCGCGTGGTGTTCGGGATCCCCATCTCCCTGGAGCATCCGCTCGCCTTCGTGCTCGCCTGCGTGGCGACCGCGATCGGAGTGAGCCTGATGGGGTTCCTGCTCGCGGTCAGCGCCGTGCGCTACCGCGGGGCCTGGGCGCTCGGCACGGCCTTCGAGTTCCCGGTGTGGCTGATCTGCGGGTTCCTGGTGCCCATCGCCTCGCTCCCCGGCTGGGTCGCCCCGATCTCCTGGGTCCTCCCTCCGACCTGGGGTGCGGCCGCCATCCGGGGCGCCGCGTTCGGCGGTTCGCCGTGGCGGGACATCGCCGTCTGCCTGCTGCTGTCCGCGGTGTACGCCGTCGTCGGGACGTTCCTCTGCGAACGGCTGGTCACCTCGGCCCGCACCAACGCCACCCTGGCGCTGACCTGAGGTGACGTCGTGAACTCGGTGCGCATCTTCTTCGTCGGTGGCTGGATGAGCTACCGGGCGCTGTTCGGCTGGCTGAGCCCATGGATCCTCATCCCGACGTTCATCGTCGAGCCCGATCTTCCAGATCCTGTTCTTCGCGTACGTCGGTCGCGACGCCGGCGTGGGCAGCGACTCGTTCTTCCTCATCGGCAACGCGATCCAGTTCGCCTCGATCCCGTGCCTGTTCGCCATGGGCAACACGATCAGCGGGGAGCGCTACTCCCAGACCCTCGGGCTGATCCTGGTGAGCCCGGCACGCCGGATCCCGCTCTTCCTCGGCCGGGCCCTGCCCGTCATCGTCAACGGTCTGGTCTGCTCGCTGATCGCGCTCGGCCTCGGCGCGCTGGTCCTGCGGGTCAGCATCCCGCTGGACACCCTGCCGCTGCTGGCGCTCGTCGTCGCCGTCTCCGCGTTCTCCTGCACCGGTCTGGGGCTGGTGGCCGCCGCCCTGGCGCTGCGGGTGCGGGAGACCGCCGTGCTGTCCAACCTCGTCATGGGTGTGCTGCTCATCTTCTGCGGCGTCAACGTCGCGCTGTCGGCGCTCCCCGGCTGGATGGCGTCGGTGGGGCGGGTGCTGCCACTGACCCACGGCATCGAAGCCGCCCGTGCCATCGTCGGCGGGGCAGGCTGGTCGCAGGTCACCCCACTGGTCACCGACGAGGCCCTCATCGGCGTCGTCTACCTGCTGATCGGGATGGCGATGCTCAAGTGGTTCGAGGTCGAGAGCCGCCGCAGCGCGACCCTCGACCTCGCCTGAGAGCGCCGGCCGAGGCCTCCCGGTCCGGACGAGTCAGGTCGACCGCACGGTGCGGTACCGCAGGTGCGTCACAGCCCGGGACCCGGACGCGTCGACCTTCTCGAGCCGTACGCCGCGAACGCCGTCGAACAGCCGCTCGCCTACGCCGAGCAGGGCCGGCGTCACGTGCAGCCGCAGCTCGTCGATGAGCCCGGCGTTGAGGTAGGCCCGCACGGTGGCCGCGCCACCAGCGACCGCGACGTCACCGTCACCGGCAGCCGCCCTCGCCTGGTCGAGGGCCGACTCGATGCCGTCGGTGACGAAGAAGAACGTGGTGCCGCCCTGCATCTCCAGCGGCTCGCGGGGATGGTGGGTCAGGACGAAGACCGGCGCGTGGTACGGCGGCTCCTCACCCCACCAGCCGCGCCACTCGCCGTCCCAGGTGTCCCAGCTCCCGCGCACCGGGCCGAACATGTTGCGACCCATGATGAACGCACCGGCGGCGGTGATCGCGTCGATCGCCGCCACGTCGGCCGGGTCGCGCTCCCACAGCCAGCCGTGCACGCGGTCCTCCATGCCCTCCCCGAGGGGGTTGTCCAGGCTCTGGTTCGGACCGGCCACGAACCCGTCGAGCGACATCGCCATGTCACAGGTGACTCGTCCCACCCTGCTCACCTCCATTGCCGGCTAGGACGGCTGCCGGGGCCGTGACTCATCGGTCGACGACGGGGGCAGTCTGGCCCGTCGTCCGCTCAGGGCGAAGTCGGCCCTGCCATCGCACCTCCCGCCCGCCGCGTTGTCCAGGTCGTGAGCAACGGTGACGACGATGCCTTGGACGCCTACTCCCAGGTCGTGATCGGCGTGGCGGAGGCGCTGCGGCAGTCGGTCGTGTCGGTCCGGGTGCGCAGCCAGCGTGGCGAGGGCGCCGGCTCGGCCGTCGTCTTCGCCCCGGACGGCTTCCTGCTGACCAGCGCCCACGTGGTCGAAGGCGCCTCCGGTGGCGGGGTGACGTCGGCCGACGGCGAGGAGTCGCCCTTCGACGTGGTCGGCGGCGACCGCCTGTCCGACCTCGCCGTCCTGCGGGCCCGGGACGGGTTCGCCGAGCCGGCCGCGCTCGGCGATGCCGACCGACTGAAGGTGGGGCAGCTCGTGGTCGCCGTCGGCAACCCGCTCGGCCTCGCCGGGTCGGTCACTGCCGGGGTCGTCAGCGGCCTCGGTCGGTCGCTGCCGACCCGGGAGGGGCGGGTGCACCGCGTCATCGACGACGTGATCCAGACAGACGCCGCGCTCAACCCCGGCAACTCCGGCGGAGCGCTCGCCGACGCCCGCGCCCGGGTGGTCGGCATCAACACCGCGGTGGCCGGCATCGGCCTGGGGCTCGCGGTGCCCGTCAACGGCACCACCCGGCGGATCCTGGCCGAGCTGATGGCCAACGGCCGGGTACGCCGGGCCTGGCTCGGCGTCGCGGGCCTCAGCGTGCCGCTGCCTGCGGACCTGGTGACGAGGACGGGCCTGACGGGCGGCCTGCGCGTGGTGGAGGTGGTCCCGGGGAGCCCGGCTGCAGTCGCCGGCCTGTACCTGGGTGACGTCATGATCTCCGCCGCGGGCCGTCCCGTGACGGCAGCCCAGGACCTGCAGCGGTTGATGATCGCCACCGAGGTGGGGCGGCCGCTGCCCATCACGGTGTACCGCAAGGGTGCCCTGGTCGACGTGATCGCCCAGCCGGCCGAGCTGCCCGTTCGCTGACCGCCCGCGCGGTCGGGCCGCGGACGCCGGGAGCAGCGCCGCGTTCGCTGACGTCGACAGCGGGGCACCCCGACGTTCCGCCCGCTCCACCACATACCCGAGATATCGCACCGCCGGCCTCGCGCTGGGTAGTCAGCCGACTCCGGATCATGGTCTGGGCGGGGGCGCCGCGGTCGGGCACTCTGAGACCCCTCCTCCACCGAGACCGCTCCACGGGAGAACGCATGCGCCTTCGTCGAGCAGTCGCCGTCATCGCCGTGGCCGGGCTGGCCTCCCTGGTCCCTGCGTCGGCAGCGTCAGCGGCCGGCCCCGGGTTCGGCGCCGGTCGAGCAGCCTTCCCGTTGATCTGCCCCGGAGACGACGCAGCGGTCCCGTACGCCGCCGCGGCCGCGAGCCGCGCGTGGTCCGCGGCCCAGGAGGTCGGCGGCTCGACGACCCTGGTGCCGACCTCCTTTGCCGTTGCGTCGTACGCCGGCGACCCCGGTGACGCCGAGCAGCTACGTCCTGCTCGATCCCCGGGTGCAGATCCTGGCCGCCAAGGGATCGGCCGACGCCTTCGCGACCAGCACCTGCGTGGTGGACGGCACGCAGTCGGCCGCGGACGGCCGGCGGCTTCACTGCGGTGGTCGTCAACGGGTTCCTCCACCCGTAGGCGCCGCCGGGTTCCTAGCGGTCGAGGTACCGGCGGGCACCGGCGTACTGCCAGGTGAACGCCGACAGCGGCGTGAACCGCACCGACGCACCGGTGTGGGGCGACTCGACGACCGTGCGGACGCCGTTGCGGCGACCGACGTACATCGCGACGTGGTGGACGGTCCCCGCCGCGTCCTTGACGAAGACGAGGTCCCCCGCGCGCAGGGCGCTCCTCGCCACGGGTCGTCCGTGCCGAGCCTGGACGGCGGCGTCGCGCGGGATGCGGATGCCGAGCTGTCGGTACGCCGACCAGGTCAGGCCGGAGCAGTCCTGACCGAAGCCCGACGTCCCGGACCACAGGTACGGCAGGCCCAGGAACCGGGTCGCCTCGGCCACCAGCGCGGCCCTGGTCGCCGACGGGGTCGCGCCCGAGTCCTGGACGAGGACCGCGCTCCGGCGCAGGGTGCCCACCGTGCCGTCCAGCAGCGCCACCTGCACGAGCGCGGTGTCCGCGGAGACCACCGGGAGCCGGGTGCCGTAGGAGATCTCCATCACCCGCCCGGCGGTGGTGCCCACCGAGCCGGGGCTGCGCCACAGCCACGCCGTACGCCGGGAGACGACGGCCGTCGTCGGCGCGCTGGACGGCACCCGGCTCGTGAGCTGTCGGGTCGGCAGCCAACCGGGATACCCCCACGCATTCTTGGGGCTCGGCTGGGACGGCACCGCGACCTCGGTCCAGCTGCCGCGGGTCGCGAGCACCCGGACCTGCATGCCGTAGAGCACCTGGGTCTGGGTCCGGCCGTCCAGCCAGCGCTTCTGCGGGTCGGTCATCCGCGACACCCAGAGCCGGGGGTCGGCCGGGGTGCTCAGGGCCGGCGCGTCGACCGGGCGAGCGAGTCCGGGCGACGTCCACAGCGTTGCGACGGAGACGTCGACGTAGCGGACCGGCGGAGCCTGGGTGACAGCGCCGGCCGGGACCGGCGCAGCCGCCAGCCCGGCACCGATGATCACCACGGCCGTACCCCAGCCGACCGCGAGAGAAAGCATGGCTGCATTCTCCGGCAGCGAGCCACGATCAGCGACAGAGGCGGACGGCGCGTCGCGGCTGACCGTCTCAGACCGTGACGACGACCTTTCCGCGCGCGTGGCCCTCTGCGACGTAGCTGATGGCCTTCGCGGCGTCACCGAGCGGGAAGGCCCGGTCGATGGCCGGCGTCAGCGTGCCCGCCTCGATGAGCTCCGTCAGCACGAGCAGGTCCTCGTGGTTCTCCCGCGCCACGAAGGTGACCAGCTTCTGGCCGATGAAGGGTGACAGCGCCATGGCTCGGACCTGGCGGTCGGTGCCACCGAGCCACCGGCCGTCGGTCTCGCCGCCGACGATGACCAGGGTCCCGTGGGGGGCGAGCGCGCGCCGGAGCCGGGACAGCGTCGCGTTCCCCCCGATGTCGAGGATGAGGTCGTAGCGCGAGGGTGTCTGCGCAAAGTCCTCTCGGGTGTAGTCGATGACGTGGTCGGCGCCGAGCGAGCGGACCAGGTCCACCTTGCTGCTGCTGCACACGCCGGTGACCTCGGCGCCGAACGCCGAGGCGAGCTGCACCGCGAACGTCCCCACACCGCCCGAGGCGCCGATGACCAGCACCCGCTGGCCCGACTGCACGGCGCCGTGGTCCCGCAGCGCCTGCAGCGCCGTCTGGGCGGAGATGACGACGGCGGCAGCCTGCTCGAAGGTGAGGTTCGCGGGCTTGGCCGCCAGCTTGTCCTCGCGAGCGCGCACGTACTCGGCGAAGCTGCCCTCCCCGACGCCGAACACCTCGTCGCCGGGCTGGAACCGGGTCACGTCGGCACCGACCTGCTCGACCACCCCCGCCAGCTCCCGGCCCAGCACCGGGTTCTTCGGCGCCCGGAGCCCGAAGCCCGCCAGCCGCAGCGGGTACGGCAGCCCGGTCATGACGTGCCAGACGCCTCGGTCGACACCGGCGGCCCGCACCCTGACCAGCACCTCGTCGCTCGCGATCTCCGGCCGGTCCAGGTCCCGCAGCTCGAGGTCCTCGGCAGGGCCGTACCTGTCGTGGGCGATCGCCTTCACTGTCTGCTCCTCGCTTGCGGGGAACCGCTCGGACCGGCGAGGCCGCGGCCGACTCGGATCTGCCTTACGTCGTAAGGTAGCGCCGTCCCGCCCTGCTGTCCAGCCCTGCAGTCCGCGCAACCAGGCGGAAGACCGCACGTCGGAGCCGGGCTCGACCCCTCCTGTCGAGCCCGGCTCGGGCGGCGTCCGGCTGGTCGCGGCTAGCGGACCGTGAAGGTCGCCTTTCCGGTGGCCGCCGACGAGTCGCCGGCGTAGACGTCGATCTGGCCCGGCTCGACGACGAAGCGGCCCTCGTTGTCGTAGAACCCGAAGTCGCTGCGGTCCAGGTGGAACGTGACGTGCTTCGTCTGGCCCGGGTCCAGCGTGACGCGCTCGAAGCCGCGCAGCCGCCGTACCGGCTGCGAGATGCTGGCGACCGGGTCGTGCAGGTAGAGCTGCACGACCTCGTCACCCCGCACGCCGCTGGTGTTGGTCACCGTGCACCGTGGCCGTCAGCGAGCCGTTGCGCGAGACGCTCGTCGTCGACAGCGACGGTTCTCCCACGTCGAACGTGGAGTACGACAGCCCGAAGCCGAACGCGAACTGCGGGTCGCACGACGCGAGGTCGCGGTAGCGCGAGTTGTACTTCTGCGTCACGTCGCAGGGTCGCCCGGTCGGCTCGTGGTCGTAGTAGATCGGGATCTGGCCGACCCGGCGGGGGAAGCTGACCGGCAGCTTGCCGCCCGGGTTGGACTTCCCGAACACCGTGTCCGCGACCGCGTTGCCCGCCTCGACACCGGGGAACCACGCCTCCAGCATCGCGGGCGAGGCCGCGACCGCGTCACCCAAGGTCAGCGGCCGCCCGTTGAACAGGACCACCACGAACGGCTTGCCCGTCGCGGCGACCGTGTCGATCAGCTTCTGCTCGTCGCCGGGCAGGCCGATGTCGCTGCGGGACGCTGCCTCGGCGCTCATCTCGCGGGTCTCGCCCAGCGCCACCACGACCTGGTCGGCACTGTTGGCGGCGTCGGTCACGGCTTGGACGTCGAGCCCGCTGCACGCGTCGTCCGGTGCGGCCTCCGGTGGTTCGAGGTTCTTTCGGGTGCAGGCCGGGGTGAAGGTCGCGGTCGGCGACTGCGCCTTGATGCCGCGTGTAGACGAGACCGCGTCGGCGTCCCGACCCTGCCCCCACCACGGACCGAGCATGTCGTGCGGGTCGTCGCCGAGCGGCCCGATGACGGCCGTCGTCTTCGACGCGTCGAACGGCAGCGTCGCGTTGTCGTTCTTCAGCAGCACCATCGACCGGTTGGCGGCCTCGCGCGCCGCGGCCCGGTCGGCCGGCTTGAGGAAGCTCGCCTCGGACTGGGCGGCGGCCACGTCGACGTACGGGTGCTCGAAGAGCCCGGCGCGGAACTTCACCCGCAGGATGCGCCGCACCGCGTCATTCACCCTGCTCATCGAGATCCGGTGCTGCGACAGCAGCTTCGCGCCGAAGTCGCGGATGTTGGTGCTCACCATCTCCGAGTCGGTGCCGGCGTTGAGGGCCAGCGCACCGGCCGAGGGGCCGTCCGCCGCGACGCCGTGCCCGCACGGGCCCGAGTCGGGGTTCACCGGCGGGCAGGCCCGCAGCTCGGCGACCGCGGTGTAGTCGCTCTCGACGAAACCGTCGAACCCCCACTCCTGCTTCAGGATCTGGGACTCGGTCTCGTGGTTCGCGCAGCCGGGCACGCCGTTGATCGCGTTGAACGAGCACATCACGGTGTCGGCACCCGCGTCGATCGCTGCCTTGAACGGCGGCAGGTAGATGTTGCGCAGCCGTGCCTCGGACATGTCGGTGGTGTTGTAGTCGCGGCCGCCCTCCGGCTGCCCGTACGCCGCGAAGTGCTTGACGCTCGCCACCACCTTGTCGGGCGCCGAGTAGTCGGTGCCCTGGTCGCCCTTGACGCGGGCAGCCGCCATGACCGAGCCCAGGTAGGGGTCCTCGCCGGCGCCCTCGACGATGCGGCCCCAGCGCGGCTCGTGGGAGACGTCGACCATCGGGCTGTAGACCTGCTTGAGCCCGACGGTCGCCGACTCACGGGCACCGATCGTCGCGTCGGCGGTCGCCACGCCGGGGTCGAACGAGCCGGCAGCAGCGAGCGGCACGGGGAAGACCGTGCGGTAGCCGTGGATCGTGTCGTAGGCGAACAGGATCGGGATGTGCAGCCGCGACTGCTCGACGGCCACGTGCTGGAAGTGGTTGATCTTCACCGGGTCGACCAGGCTGAAGACCGACCCCACGCCGGCCTTCGCGTCGGCATCGGTGATCTGCCCGTCGGAGAGCAGCTGGATCTGCTGCAGCTTCTCGTCGAGCGTCATCTGCCGGAGCAGGGCGTCGACCCGGGACTCGACGCCCTGGCTGGCGGCCACCCGGGTCGGCGCCAGGGCGCTCTCGTCGGCCGACTGGGTCCCCGCGATGACGCTGCCCCCGACGGCGGTGCTCACCGCCGCCGCCACCGCCGTGATCACGATCCTGCGCCGGACGTTGCCCACCTGAGACTCCTCTCGTCGGGCGCCTCGCGGTGGGGCGTCGACCATCACCCGTTATAGACCTGAACGTGATGAATGTCACATTTGCGGTGATTCGACGAGCAGGCACCTGACCGGGCCCGCCAGGCGCGTCGGCACCTCCCGTGGCCCCCAGAGCTGGCGTGGCGCCGGCGCGCCTCGCATCGCCGCCGAGCGCGCGGTGTGTTCAGCGACCGGTCGTGCCGTCGATCTGTTCGCGCAGGATGTCGGCGTGGCCCGCGTGCCGGGCCGTCTCGCTGGTCATGTGGGCGAGCACCCACCGCAGCGTGAGCTGCTCGCCGTCGATCGGTCGGACGACCCGTGCGTCCGGGTCGCCGGCAGCAGCGATGGCCGCGTCGCTGTCCCTGATGGCGTCGCGGTAGTCGCGCAGGACCGCCGCCGAGCTCTCGCCGGCCGGCACGTCCATGCCGAAGTCCCCGTCGGTCTCGGAGGCCGTGCCGACCAGGTGGTAGCCGAACCAGTACCGCTCGCACGCCGTCAGGTGCCGCACCAGGCCGAGCAGATTCGTTCCGGTGCCGACGAGCGCCCTGCGTAGCGGCTCGTCGGCGAGCCCGTCGGTCTTCTTGAGCACCGACTGGCGAGCGAAGGTCAGGAAGGCGAGCGCCGTGTCGAGCTCGTCCGCGTCGTTGCGTGGGACCGGCAGGCGTTGCGTCTCGGTCACCCGGGAGAACCTAACAACTCAGGTCAGCGGATGTCGCGGCCGGCGGGGCGGCGGCACGGACCGGGCCGCCAGCTGACGCGCAGCCCCTCAGCCCGGCGTGGCGTCCGACCGCACTCGCTGGTAGCGGAGCAGGACGACGCCGTTGCCGAAGCTGCGGGTCTCGGCAAGCCGCAGGTCGAGGCTGAGGTCCGAGGGCCGGAACAGCGGCCTGCCGCGACCGATGAGGACCGGGTGCAGGTAGAAGCGGTACTCGTCGACGAGGTCGTGCGCCATGAAGGCGGCGGCGAGGTCGGCCCCACCGAGCATCAGGTCACCACCGGGCTCGGCGGCCAGTGCCCTGATCTCCTCGGGCACCACCGAACGGGCCACCGTGGTGTTCCAGTCCGCGTGGTCGAGGGTCCGGGAGAACACGACCTTCGGCATGTCTCGCCAGATGCGGGCGAACTCCCGCATCGGCGCGCTGCTCGACGGGTCCTGGTCGGCGGTGGGCCAGAAGCCCGCCATCAGCTCGTAGGTGACCCGCCCGTCGAGGAAGCCGCCCATCGTGGCGAGCTCCTCGTTGAAGTGGCGGTGCAGCTCGTCGTCGACCAGCTGCCAGTCGAGCTCGCGGTCCGGTCCCTCGAAGTAGCCGTCGAGCGACACGGACATCATGAAGATGATCTTTCGCATCTGCCGTTCCCTTCGGTGCCCGCCAACCGTAGGACAGCCGGCCGCACCGGTCTCGCCGCAGCCCGCGGGCCAGCCGGCTATCGACGGCATCCGCACTGCGGCCTAGCGTGCAAGACGGCCGTCAAGTCCGTCCCCGGAGGAGGTCCGAGATGTTCGTTCAGGTGATCCAGGGCAAGGTGTCCGACAGCGCCGAGGCGCGCGCGGCGGTGGAGCGGTGGACGGAGGAGCTGGCACCTGGCGCCACCGGCTGGCTGGGTTCGACGGGCGGCGTCACCGACGACGGCCGGCTCATCGCCCTGGTCCGGTTCGAGTCTGCCGAGGCCGCCCGGGCCAACAGCGAACGGGTCGAGCAGGACCAGTGGTGGGCGCAGATGTCCAAGCTCTTCACCGGTGAGCCGGCGTTCCACGACAGCGAGCTCGTCGACATCGACACGCCCGGCGACCCGGCCGCCGCGGGGTTCGTGCAGGTCATGCAGGGCCGCTCCAGCGACCCGGCCCGCGCCCGCGAGCTGATGAGCCAGGTCGACCCCGCCGACTGGGCCGCGTTCCGCCCCGACGTGCTCGCCACCATGTCGGTCAGCCACGGTGACGGCTACACGATGGCGATCTACTTCTCCTCGGAGGCCGACGCCCGGCAGGGCGAGCAGAAGGAGCCGCCCGAGTCGATCAAGGCGATGATGGGCCAGATGGACGCGCTCAACGTCGGCGAGCCGGAGTTCTTCGACCTCCGCGAGCCCTGGCTGCACGCGCCGCGCTGACCAGATCGGCCGCACTGCTGCTGCCGCCGGTCAGCTGACGACGCCCACCAGCGGTGCGGCGGCGAGACCGGCGAGCAGTCCTGCCCCGAGCGCGAGCGGGAAGCTCTGGGTACGCCGCCAGACCAGCCAACAGGTCAGGCCGGCCGCCACGCCGGTGACGGCGTCCGGCACCGACAGCTGCCGGGACGGCGTCAGCAGTGCGGGCAGCGCGATCGCGGCCAGGACGGCCGGGGCGACGTAGCCCAGCGCCCGGGTTGATGACCGGGGGCAGCTCGGCGGTCACCGCCACCAGGAACGCGGCGCGGGCCGCGTAGGTCCCGAGCCCGACCGCGGCGATCACCAGCCAGTCACGCATGACGACCGCCTACCGCCACCCCGGCTGCGACGCCGGCGACGGCGCCCACGACCATGTTCAGCCCCAGCGGCAGCCCCGCCGCGAGCAGCGACGTGACGCCGCCGGCTGCCGCAGCCGCATGGCTCGCCCTGCCGCGCAGCGTGGGGAGCAGCAGCAGCAGGAAGGTCAGTGCCGTGACGAGCTCCAGCGGGAGATCGGCCGGGAGCACCTGGCCGACGAGCATGCCCAGCGAGACCAGCACCTGCCATGCCGACCACAGCACGACGGCGACGCCCATCAGGTAGCCGAACCGGTGCTCGCGGGAGGCGGTGTCGCCGTCGCGCTCGTACCGGGACACCGCCAGCGCGTAGACGGGGTCGGCGAGGAAGTACGCGCCCCCGAGGCGCCACCTCGCCGGCCAGTCACGCGCGTACGTCGACACCGACGCGCTGTACAGCAGGTGCCGAGAGTTGATGACCAGGGCGGTGGCGATGACCGGCAGCGCCGCGGCCCCGGACCCGAGCAGCTGGACCGTCACCAGCTGTGCCGCGCCGCCGAAGATGAGCCAGGACGACGCCCAGGCCGGCAGCGTGCCGACGTCGGTCGCGGCCAACGTGGCACCGAGGGCCAGGGCGAACGGGATGTAGCCGGCCACCACGGGCAGCGCGTCCCGGCCGCCGGCCACCATGGCGGGCGAGAACGACGGGCGGCGCGACCGAAGGGCGGGCAGCGGTTGGGTGCTGTGCATCGGAGGACCTCGGGCAGTCGACGGCTCAGGGACACCTCGAGGGTGGCGGGGAGCCCTGTCCGCGGCCTGGCACCGCGCTGACAGGCCCGGCAGCACCGGGCGGCGGGCCTACGCGGGAGTGTGGTCGGCCACCCCGAGGGCGGCCGCGAGGCCGGCGGCCATGGTGGCGTGCTCGGTCGCCTCGGCGGGGCGGCCGCCCTGGGTCAACAGCTGGGCGAGCAGCCGCCGGACCCGCACCTCCTCGGGCCGGGCGCCGATCCGTTCGGCCTCCCGCAGCGCGTCTCCCGCGTGCTCGATCGCGGCCGGCAGGTCACCGAGCTGCGCCGTGCCGGCGGCGAGCATGCGGAGGCCGGCGGCCTTGGTCAGCGGGTAGCCCCACGCGTGCGCCAGGTCGACGGCCCGGCCGGCATGGGCCACCGCGTCCTGCGGGCGACCCAGCGCGAGCGCGCTGCCGGCGAGTCCGGAGTGGCCGGCCGCCTGCCACAGCGGCACGCCCGCGGCGTCGCCGGCCCGCAACATGTCCTGCAGCCAGACCTGGGCCTCGGCATGCTCCCCCGCGCCGGTGAGCGCCTCGCCGAGCACCGGCATCACCCAGCGTCCGATCAAGCGCATGCCGGTGTCCGCGCACAGGCTCTGCGCCGGACGCAGCACCGCCACCGCCCGGTCCGGCCGTCCGCGCTGGAGCTCCAGCACCCCGCGACCGAGGGCTGCGACCACCAGGTCGATGGGCCGGTCGACCTCGCCTGCGATGTCGTCGGCCTCGCGCCAGCCGGCGCTCGCCCGGCCCGAAGTCGCCGAGCATGCCCAGTGACATCCCGAGCAGTCCCAGCGCCATCACCGGCCTGGTGGCCGCCATGCCGAGCCGTTGGTCGAACGGCGCGGCCGCGCGCTCGGCCATGTCCTGGTCCAGCTCGACGATCGCGGGCTGGGGGTCGCCGGCGAAGGCGAGACACTGCCCGAGGGCGAGCCGGCACTCGGCGACGAGCAGGGTGTCGGTGCCCTGCTCGGCCATGGCGAGTGCGCGATGCACCACACCGAGCGCCTCGCGCCGGTGACCGCGGGTCAGGAGCAGGTAGCCGCGGTGCAGCAGGATGAGCAGCAGCCGTTTCGGGTCGCCGGAGGACGACGCCAGCTCCTCCGCGCGCACCAGATGGTCGATCGCGGCGTCGAACTCGGAGATGGAGTGGTGCGCCGGCCGCAGCTGGACGAGCAGGTCGATCTCCCGGTCCGGGTCCGGTGGGAGCCGCCGCTGCGCCTCCAGGGCCCGGCTGAGCAGGGTCGCCGCCTCCCGGTAGGCACAGCGGTGCAGGGCCCGCTCACCGGCGCGCCGGTTGAGCTCGACGGCGTCCGCCCAGCGCTCGGCCTGGGTGGCGTGGTGCGCGAGCCGCTCCAGCAGCTCCTCGGGCTGGCCGGCGGGGGCGGCACCCAGCGCGTCCATCGCCCGCGCGTGCAGCACCCGGCGCCGACTGCGCGGAAGGGACGCGTACGCGGTGTCGTGCACCAGCGCGTGCTTGAAGACGAACCGCCGCTCGCCACGGCGCCGCCGCTCGTACAGCAGGTCGGCGCGGTGCAGCCCGGGCAGGTCGGCCTCGACCTGGTCCGGCGACACGTCGAGGACCGGCGCGAGCATCGTCAGGGCAGCCCTCGGTGCCCACCACCGCGGCCGCCTGCAGCAGCCGCTTCTCGCTCGCCGGGAGCCGGTCGATGCGGGCCGCGAGGACGCCGTGGACGCGGGCCGGCAGACGCAGCGGCGCGGCCTCCGCCTCGAGGACGTAGCCACCCGGCTCACCACGCAGCGTCCGGGTCTCGGTCAGCTCGCGCACGCTCTCCTCCAGGAAGAGCGGCACGCCGCCGGTCCAGGTCGCCAGCTGCGCGCGCAGGCCGTGCACCGAGGGGTCGTCGCCGAGCATGCTTGCCGCCAGCTGCGCGGACTCGGCCGGTGCGAGCGGATCGAGCCGCAGCTGGGTGAACTGGGGACGGTTGGCCCAGCCGGTGTCGTGCTCCGGCCGGTAGGTCACCAGCAGCAGCACCGGGGCCGACGTGATCCGGTCGACGAGCACGTCGAGCACGGCGAGTGTCTCGCCGTCCAGCCAGTGCGCGTCTTCGACGACGAGCAGGCACGGGTCGTCAGCGGCCCGTTGCAGCAGCAGGTCGGCGACGGCCGAGATCGTCCGGCGGCGCTGCACGCCCGGGTCGAGCGCCGCCCAGCTGTCCTGCTCATGGTCCGCCAGCGGGCTGCCCAGCAGCGCCGCCAGCGGTGTGGCCGACCCCTCGACCGCGGCCAGGTCCACCAGCGGGAGCACCTCGCGAACTGTGGCGAGCAGCGGCTTGAACGGCACCGCGACGTCCAACGGACTGGCCGCGACCGTCAGGACCGACCAGTGCGCAGGGACGCGGGCAGCCAGCTCGTAGACCAGCCGAGACTTGCCGACGCCGGGGTCGCCGACGATGCCGACGACTCCAGCGACCAGCGCGCTGCCCTCGTCCACCGCGGCGACGAGATCGGTGAGCAGCCGCAGCTGACCCTCGCGGCCGACCAGCGGCGAGAGCCCGCGCCGGGCCCGGGCGTCCCAGGCCGAGGACGACGCGACGCCGATCAGCTGCCGCCACCCGCCGGGCGACTCGTCGTCGGCAGCCTCCGACAGCAGCAGGCCCTCGGCGAGCCGGCTGGCCGTCGGGCCGACGAGCACCCGCCCGGCGGACGCCGACCGCTGAGCGCGGATGGCCTGCTCGAGAGGCTCGCCCACCGCCTCGAAGCCGCGGGCGGCATCACTCCTGGTGGCCTGCAGCAGCACCTCGCCGGACTCGACCGCCACCGACAGCCCGTCGGCGCCGAGCGGCTGGACGGCCCGGTCCCGCAGCCGCTCGGCGGCGAGGCAGGCCCGCAGGGCGTGGTCCTCCGCGGCCGTCGGCGCGCCGAAGACCGCGGTGACGCCAGCCGGTCCGGCCTGCAGGACGGTGCCGCCCAGCTCGTGCACCACACCGACCAGCACGGCCAGCACCGGTTCGAGCGCCTCGACGATCTCCTCCGGGTCGGCTGCCGAGCCCGGGAGGCCGGCTCCCCCACCGAGCACGCCGCCGGCGGGCGGACCTGCCACCAGCACGGTGACCAGCTTGCGCTCCGTCATCGCAGCAGGTGCCTCGCCGGCCGGCCCGGATCGCGTGACCTGCGCCGCGACGGCGACGGCGACCGGCTGGGTCGGCAACAGGTGGGGCGCCTGCTCGAGGATGTCCTGGTGCAGCCGGACCAGCGCCGCGGACGGCTCCAGCCCGAGCTCCTCGTCCAGCGTGCGGCGGTAGACCTGGAAGGCCTCCAGGGCCTCGGCCTGCCGGCCGGACCGGTACCTGGCCAGGATCAGAGCCGACCAGAGCCGGTCCCGGTACGGGTGCTGCCGGACCAGCGTCTCCAGGTCCGCCAGCGCCTCCAGGTGCTGCCCTTGTGCGACCAGCGCGTCGGCGAGCGCCTCGCTGGCGCCGAGCCGCAGCTCTTCGAGCCTCGCCGCCTCGGCCTGCGCGGCGTCGTCGTCGGCGAGGTCCAGGTACGCAGCGCCGCGCCAGAGCGCCAGCGCCTCCCGCAGGTCCGCGACCGGGCCGCCGGCAGCGGCGCCGTCCTGGGCCCGCCGCAGCAGCTGCTCGAACAGCAGCGCGTCGACCGCAGCGGCCGCGACCTCCAGCCGGTAGCCGCTGCCGGCGGTGGCGAGCCGGGCGGCCGAGCCGGCGTGCTCCAGGTGGCGACGCAACCGGGAGACGTGCGAGTGCAGGGTGGCCACGGTCGTCGTGGTCCGCTCGTCCCCCCACAGCACCTGGACGAGCCGGTCGGCCGAGACCGCGCGGTTGGCGTGCAGGACCAGCGCGGCGAGCAGGCGACGCTGCTTGGCACCGAGCACCGTCGCCTCGGCACCCAGCTGCAGCGGCCCGAGGACGGCGATGTCGCGCGCTGCCGTCACCGTCAACCCCCTCGGCTGCTCACCTACCGCCGTCACCGTACCCAGCGCCCTGACCGGGCGGGAAGCAACCGGCAGCGCCCCGGCCACGCGCACGGCGCGACCGGGGCGCATCCCCCCGGACCAGGTGTGCCGAGTCGTCAGGCCCTGATCTCCAGCACCATGTTCACCGGCGTCTCGGCCACCCGACGGACGCTGCCGAACCCCGCCTCGGTCAGGACCGAGGTCAACGCCCGCGGCCCCGCCTGGGCGCCGAGAGCGGTGCCCGGTCGCTGGGACAGCGAGTTCGGGACGCACACCAGGGTCGAGTACGCCGAGTAGGTCCGGGCCACCGGGTTCCCAGCAGCCGAGGCCACGTCGTCGCCGGCCTGCGGCTCGACGAGCATCAACGTGCCGCCGGCGCGCAGGCGGCGCCGGGCCTGGCGGGCGGCCCCGAGCGGGTCACCGAGGTCGTGGAAGCAGTCGAAGAAGGTGATGAGGTCGTAGCCGCTGCCGTCCCCCGGGCCGGCGAACGTCGTGGCGTCGCCGACCTCGAACAGCACCCGGTCGTGCACCCCCGCCTCGACGGCCCGTCGCTGGGCCACCGCGATGGACTCGGGGTGGTAGTCGAACCCGATGAAGGTCGAGTGCGGGTAGGCGCGAGCCATCGCGATCGTCGACGCACCGTGCCCACAGCCGACGTCGGCCACGACGGCCCCCCGCTGCAGCTTGTCGGCGACACCGGTCAGCGCCGGGATCCACGAGGACGTGAGGTTCGCGTCGTAGCCCGGCCGGAACAGCTCGCGGCACCCGGTGAACAGCTTGTCGTCCTGCTCGTGCCAGCCCACCCCGGCGCCGGAGCGGAAGCTCTCTACCGCGCGGTCGACCGACGCCCACGCCGCGCCGATCAGGTCGACAGCGCCCGCGAGGTAGGCCGGGCTGCTGGGGTCGGCGAGGACGGCGGCGTGCTCGGCGGGGAGCGAGTAGGTCCCGGTCACCGGGTCGTGCTCGACGTAGCCGCTCGCGACCTGGTTCAGCAGCCACTCCCGGACGTACCTCGGCGACGTGCTGGTCCGCTCCGCCAGCCCGTCGGCGGTGGCCGGCCCCGCGGCCAGCTCCTGGTACAGCCCGAGGCGGCGACCGACGTACACCAGTGCGCTGGACGCGGCCGCGGCGTGATCGGTCAGGACCTGGCCGACGAACGCGTGGACCCGCGCCTCGTCGACAGCTGTCTCGGTGATGGTGGTCATGGTGCCTCCTGCCGTGGCTGGGTTGCCGTCGCCACCGTGCAGCCGGCCGATGCCATTCCGCTGGCAACCCGATGACACCCGTCACCGCGGCCGCTTTCAGTCCCTGCGTATGCTGCGATGTCGTAGTAGTGTGCTCCGGTGCCGAGCCTTCGCCACGGTCTGCGACACCTCCTCCTGGTGGCCTGTCTGCTCGCCGTGCCACTGTCCGGGTGCGCCGGTGACGGCTCGACCGCTCGACCGAGCGGGGCCACGTCGGCGCCGCAGACCGGCGCGGCGTCGGCCGCACCCTCCGCCACCTCGCTGCCGCCGGCCGCGCAGGCGCAGCTCGACTGTCCCAGCGCCGAGGCCCGGCCGTTCACCCTGCGGGCCGGGCACGAGGAGATCACCGGGTACCGGCTCGGGACCGGTCATCGGGTGGTCGTGCTGACCCATCAGTCCCGCGGGACGCCGTGTGACCTCGCCGCACTCGGCTCCGCACTGGCCGCCTCGGGCTACCGGGTCGTCGCGTGGACCGGCGAGAACGGCGCCGACGAGCCGGGGCTCCGGCTCCTCGTCGCCCATGAGCGGCGGAAGGGGGCCACTTTCGTCGCCCTCGTCGGCGCCTCGCTGGGAGCGGCCACCTCGCTCACCGCAGCCGCCAGGATCTCACCGCGGGTGGATGCGGTGATCCTGCTGTCGGCGTCCAGCCAGTCGAGCCGGGCCGGAGACGTGACGCGCGCCGCGGCGGGCTACCGCGGACCGTTGATGGCTGTCGCCGGCGAGTTCGATCCGAGCTTCGCGCACCTGCTGCCCGAGCTGCGGTCGGCGCACTCCGGCCCGGAGGACATCGCGGAGATCACCGGGTCGTCCGACCACGGCAAGGACTTCGTGAGCCAGCAGACCGCTCCGATGGTGGCTCGTATCGAGGCGTTCCTCAGCCGCTGACCGCGTGACCCGGCAGGCGTCGGCTCGTTGACCCGTCGGGAGCAGACGGCGGGCGGCGGACGGGGACGGCATGGCAGAGCAACGGCAGGCGGCCGACCGGTTGTCGGTGCGCCGGGACCGCCTGGCCCTGAGCTCGGACCTCGACAGGCTGGCCGACCGGGCGGCCGAGCACGGCCTCGACGAGCGGGCCCAGGAGCTGCGCACCGTCGCCGCCCACCTGCGCTCCAAGGAGGTCCGGTTGCGCTCCCAGGAAGCTGCTCCGGCCGCTCTGCCGGTGGAGCCAGCGCCGCGGCGGACAGTGCTCGGACGCCTTGGCCGGCTCGGCCGGCTGCTGCGGCGGTCACGGGGCTGAGCCGCAGCGGAGCCGCTCCACCCGGACGACGTCGGCGTCGTGCACCCGGCGTACGACGACCGGTCGAGGGTCGAACAGCACGACGACCCATCGGCTGAGGACGGTGGCCGTCGGCTCCCGGGTCAGCAGGTCGGCGTCGACGTCCTCGAGGACCCGGCGGGCGCCAGGGCGGTAGTGGATCCGGTAGGTGGGCAGGGTCGGCCTTCCGTCGCGCGGCTCGACCCCGCGGCCAGCATCGCACCGTCGAACAGGGTCTTTCGGCCCTTCGGCTCGTCCGGGCGGCCGAGGGAGCCTAGAGTTCGATCATTCGAGGAGGTTCGGCATGACAGCGCCCCAGGTAGGCGCGGGCGTCACCCCGCTGCCGGTGCAGCGGCCGGGCACCACCCGCCGCACCGCGAGCCGCACCCGCACGGCCGGACCCGACGACGGCACCGACCTGATCACCGTCGAGGGTGAGCAGCTGACGACTGCTGAGCTCGCGCGCCGCTACGTCGAGAGCCGCCAGGAGGCCGAGTCGCTGCGTCAGGAGCACCGGGCGGCCGTGCGCACCATCCGCGCCGACGTCGAGCTGCGGCCACTGCAGGTCGAGCTGCTCAAGCTGCAACGGCACCTGGAGGCCACCAACTCGCGCATGATCGTGCTCTTCGAGGGCCGGGACGCCGCCGGCAAGGGCGGCACGATCCGGCGGGTGACCCGCTACATGAACGAGAAGCACTACCGGGTGGTCGCCCTCGGGCGCCCCACCGAGGAACAGCTCTCCCAGTGGTACTTCCAGCGTTATGTGGCGCAGTTCCCCAGCGGCGGCGAGGTCGTGCTGTTCGACCGCAGCTGGTACAACCGCGCGATGGTCGAGCCGGTCTTCGGCTTCTGCACCGACCAGGAGTACGACCACTTCATGCGCGGCGTCACCGGGTTCGAGAAGGACCTCGTCCGCCAGGGCACCATCCTCGTGAAGCTGTACTTCAGCGTCACCAAGGCCGAGCAGGCCCGCCGCTTCGCCCGGCGGCTCGACGACCCGCTGCGCCAGTGGAAGCTCAGCGAGGTCGACATGCAGGCCCAGGACCGGTGGGACGACTTCACCGAGGCGAAGTACCAGATGCTCAAGCGGACCTCCACGATGGCGACGCCGTGGACGATCGTGCGCTCCGGCGACAAGCAGCGCGCCCGGTTGAACGCGATGAAGGTCATCCTCAACGCCGTCGCCTACGCCGACCGTGACACCCGGCTCGACTGGGTGCCCGACCCCAAGATCGTCGTGTCGGGTGCCGAGGAGATCTCGCTGATGGAGGCCGACCGCATCCGCAAGGGCAGGTTCACCGGGTGACCGCCAGCGCGCGTGCCGCGGGCCGACCTCACCAGCACAAGCAGCCGTCGGGGCCGTTGGGGCGCGTGCCCTACGAGCGTGAGCTGGCCAACCTGCAGCGCGAGCTCGTCAAGCTGCAGGAGTGGGTGGTGCACGAGGGCCTGCGGGTCTGCGTGCTCTTCGAGGGCCGGGACGCCGCCGGCAAGGGCGGCACCATCAAGCGCATCGTCGACCGCACCAACCCGCGCGTCGTCCGGGTCGTCGCGCTCACCAAGCCGACCGAGCGGGAGCGGTCCCAGTGGTACTTCCAGCGGTACGTCGAGGAGCTGCCGGCCGCCGGTGAGATCGTGCTGTTCGACCGCAGCTGGTACAACCGCGCCGGGGTCGAGCGGGTCATGGGCTTCTGCACCGACGAGGAGTACGAGGAGTTCCTGCGCGCGACGCCGGCGCTCGAGGCGATGCTGATCCGCTCCGGCATCATCCTGGTGAAGTACTGGTTCTCGGTCGGCGACGACGAGCAGGAGCGCCGCTTCCAGGAACGCATCCGCAACCCCGCGCAAGCGCTGGAAGCTCAGCCCGATGGACCTCCAGTCGCGGGCCCGCTGGGTCGACTACTCGCGGGCCAAGGACCGGATGTTCGAGCTGACCGACACCAAGCTGTCCCCCTGGTGGGTCGTGCACGCCGACGACAAGCGCCGGGCGCGGCTCAACTGCATCAGCCACCTGCTCAGCCTGGTGCCCTACAAGGACCTCACGTCGACCAAGCTCACGCTGCCGCCGCGGCAGACCGACGACTACGTGCGCCCGCCGGAGGACGAGCTGACCGTCGTCCCCGAGATCTACTGAGCTCCCAAGACCCACCAGGACGCCACCAGCGACACCTGGGCGAAACATTGCCGGTCCACCCGTATCCCCCGGGGGACGCCCGACGATGACCTTCCCGAGAGCCGCGGCGCACTGGCGCGGACCATGACACCCCGGAGCACCTCGATGACCATCTCGCGCACCGCGAAGCGTTCCCTCGCCCTCGCAGCGATCCTCCCCTTCGCCTTCTTCGGCTACAACACGTTCCCCGTCTCCGCGGCCAGCCCGACGTGCGACGGCCAGGTCGCCACGATGGTCGTGACCAGCAGCTCCGCCCACTCCGTGCGCGGCACCTCGCACCGCGACGTCATCCTGGTCAAGGACGCCGGCCACGTCGTCAGCGCCGGTCGTGGGCACGACCTGGTCTGCGGCTCCAGCGGCCACGACGTCATCAACGGCAACCGCGGTCCGGACCAGATCCTGGGCAACCAGGGTCCCGACACGCTTGCCGGCGACAGCGGCGACGACGACGTCTCCGGCGGCAGGGGCAACGACGACATCCAGGGTGACGACGACGACGACGCCCTGGAAGGCAACGCCGGCGACGACCTGATCTGCGGCGGCACCGGTGACGACGAGATCGACGGCGACAGCGGCGACGACCACCTGTCCGGCGAGACGGGCTCGGACGACATCAGCGGCGGCGACGGTGCCGACCTGACCGATGACGGCGACGACAACGGCGACCACGAGGACGCCGGGGACGACCACGGCGACGACGAGAACGCGCAGGGCGCCGACGACGCCTGTGACGACGACGGCGCAGACGACAACGGCGCCGACGACAGTGCGGACGACAACGGCGCGGACAGCGGTTCGGTGAGCTGACCCAGCCTCCCCCGCAGGACCCCGACCCCTCCGGGGGTCGGTCCCGACGGCGGGTCGACGAGCGGCACCCCTCCGCGGCTCGTCGACCCGCCGTCGCCCGTTCCACGGCCCACGACCGGGTTCGTGAGCGACCCGCACGAACCCGAGACCGAGCGAACTTCTTCGGCGCCTGGGTAAAGAACAGGCAAAGCCGCGCCGATGAACAGTCATGTGCCGGGACAGTCCTCGGCGCTCGGGGGCGTGGACACGTACCCCGTTGGGGTGCGGGAGGGCGAGCGCCGGATGAGCGAGGTCACCCTGCCGGCCATGCGCGAGCTGCAGCGCCTGATCCTGCGGCTCAACGCCGACCCGGACCTCACGACCACCCTGCGCGCCGTTGTCGACGGCGTGGTCGAGGGCCTCGGCTTCGGCGTGGCGGTGGTCAACCTGGTGCTCGACGACGGAGTCGTCGAGGTGGTCACCGTGGCCGGGCCGCCGGCCGTCAGTGCGGCGCTGCTCGGCAGCGCCAGCGACCTCGCCACCTGGCAGGACGAGATCGACCGGTCGCAGGCCTGGGGCTCGCTGCGGTTCCTGCCGTTCACCGAGCCCGACCTGTCCGGACTGGTGAGCTGGATCCCCGACACCCCCGTGAGCGACGACCCCAACGCCTGGCACCCGCTCGACACGCTGTTCGCGCCGATGTACTCGGTCTCGGGGACCCTCGTCGGCATCCTGTCGGTCGACCTGCCCGAGGGCGGCCAACGCCCCGACGAGGTCCAGCGCGCGCTGCTGGAGATGTACGCCACCCAGGCCGGCATCGCGATCGACAACGCCCGCCTGGTGGCGCGGGTCCGCGCCAGCGAGGAGTCGTTCCGGCTGGCCTTCGAGAACGCTCCCGTCGGGATGTCGATCGTCGACCTGTCACCGGGCTCGGAGGGCCGGTTCCTGCGGGTCAACGAGGCGATGTGCCGCACCCTCGGCTACAGCCGGCGCGACCTGCTGGAGCGCACCGCCGGGGACCTCACGCACCCCGACGACCTGATCCGCGACCAGGAGGCGACCCGGCAGGCGCTGGCCGGCGAGCTGGACCGCTACCAGACCGAGAAGCGCTACCTGCGCCACGACGGCGAGCCCATGTGGGTCTCGATGCACACCTCGATCGTGCGCGGGACGTCGGGGGCCGCCCTCTACGGCATCACCCAGTTCGAGGACATCAGCGACCGGCGCGCCGAGCACCAGGAGCTGACCCGGCGCGCTCGCATCGACCCGTTGACCGGCCTGCTCAACCGCAGTGCCCTCGCCGAGCGCGTCCACGACGCTGTCGGGGCGGCCCGCCGCAGCGAACGGGCCGGTGCGGTGCTGTTCTGCGACCTCGACTCGTTCAAGCCGGTCAATGACACCCTGGGGCACGCCTTCGGCGACCAGGTCCTCGCGATCGTGGCGCGCCGCCTGGAGTCGCAGGTCCGCACCGGCGACACGATCGCCCGCTTCGGCGGCGACGAGTTCGTGCTCGTCACCGACGACCTCAGTGACGACGAGATGGACGACCTGGTGGCCCGGCTGCAGTCCTCGGTCGCGGCACCCATCAACGTCGGCGGCACGTCAGTGACCCTGGCCGTGACCGTGGGCAGGGTCCGGGTCACCGGCGGGCCCGACGAGACGCCGGACGGCCTTGTCGCGGCTGCCGACATGGACATGTACCTGCGCAAGCCCAGGACGCACGGCGCCCGGAGCCCGCGGGTCGGCTAGGCAGGCGGCTGCTGGGTCGGCAGGTGCCGCACCCGGTCCCGCACCCGCCGTTCGACGAGGATCGGCAGGTACGTCGTCACGCTCGCCGGCATCAGCTCGTCGAACGCCTCGCCGATCAGCGCATCGACGTCCACGCCGGGGGCACCGGCCGTCACGTCGGCGAGTCGCGGGCGGAGCGAGGCGACGACGTCCAGCCGCTCGGTGCTCGCTTCGATGCCGGGGTGGATGGCCATGACAATGATGCAAACACCGGCGGCACCGGACGCGCCAGAGGCAACGGGTCTCCAGTCGCATCCCGTCGACGAGTCGACGGCTTCCGTTCACCTTCCGTTCACTTTGGCCCTGGTGGCGGGCAGGTCCGGCGGGCACGATGGGCCGGGTGACCACAGCACCGGCCTGGAGCGACGACACCGACCGCGAGCCGCCCCGCTACGCCGACGAGAGCGCCGAGGAGATCGAGGACAGTGCCGCCGCACCGGTTCCCGACACCACCCGGCTGCCCGCCGACCGGTTCCTCGACCGGACGGCCAGCTGGCTGCAGTTCAACGCCAGGGTCCTCGAGCTCGCCGCGGACCCCGACGTCCCGCTGCTCGAGCGAGCCAGGTTCACCGCCATCTTCTCCACGAACCTCGACGAGTTCTTCATGGTGCGGGTGGCCGCCCTCCGCAGCCGGGTCGCCGCGGGCGTGACGAAGCCTGGCCCGTCCGGAGCCACACCGCGCGAGCGGCTGGACCGGGTGGCGGTGCTGGCCCACGAGCTGGTGGAGGCGCAGGCCCGGCTGGTCACCGAGGAGCTGGTGCCGGCGCTGGCCAAGGAGAACCTCACGCTGCTGCCGTGGGACGAGCTCAGCAAGGGCGAGCGCCGGCGGATGTCGGCACTGTTCGCCGAGCGGATCCACCCGGTGCTCACGCCCCTCGCGGTCGACCCGGCGCACCCCTTCCCGTACATCTCCCGGCTGTCCCTCAACCTGGCCGTGGTGGTGGCCGACGAGCAGAACGGCGACGAGCACTTCGCGCGGGTGAAGGTGCCGCCGCTGCTCCCGCGCCTGCTGCCCGTCGACGACAGCGGCACCCGGCTGGTCCTCATCGAGGAGGTCATCGCCGCCCACCTCGACGAGGTGTTCCCCGGCATGAGAGTGGTCGAGGCATCGGCGTTCCGGGTCACCCGCAACGAGGACTTCGACGTCGACGAGGACGCCGAGAACGTGCTGCACGCGCTGGAGCGTGAGCTGTCCCGCCGCCGGTTCGGCGCACCGGTCCGGCTCGAGGTCCACGCCGGCATCAGCGACCGGGTGCTCGACCTGCTGGTCCGCGAGCTGGGCATCACCGACGACGAGGTCTACCGGATCGGTGCCCCCTTGGACCTGTCGGCGTTCTGGGCCCTCGCCGAGACCGACGGTCGCGGCGACCTGCGGTCACCGGTGTTCCGCTCCCAGCTGCACCCTGCCCTGCGCGGGCCGGACGGCGGCGTGGGCGACATCGTCGCCGCCATGCAGGCCGGTGACGTGCTGCTGCACCATCCCTACGACTCGTTCACCACCAGCGTCCAGGCGTTCATCGAGCAGGCCGCCGCCGACCCCGCGGTGCTGGCGATGAAGCTGACGCTCTACCGCACGAGCGGCGAGTCGCCGGTGGTCGACGCCCTGATCGAGGCGGCCCGCTCCGGCAAGCAGGTGCTCGTCGTGGTCGAGATCAAGGCCCGCTTCGACGAGCAGGCCAACATCCGCTGGGCGCGCAAGCTGGAGCAGGCCGGCTGCCACGTGGTCTACGGCCTGGTCGGCCTCAAGACGCACTGCAAGCTGGCCCTCGTCGTCCGGTCCGAGGCCGACGGGCTGCGCCGCTACGTCCACGTCGGCACCGGCAACTACAACCCGAAGACGGCCCGGGTCTACGAGGACCTCGGTCTGCTCACCTCCGACCCCGTCGTCGGCTCCGATGTCGCCGACCTGTTCAACCACCTGTCCGGCTACACCCGGCACCGCGACTACGACACTCTGCTCGTCGCGCCCGACACCCTGCGCCCCGGGCTGCTGGCGCTGATCGCGCGGGAGACCAAGCGGGCGAGCAAGGGAAAGCCGTCGCGGATCTCGATGAAGGTGAACAGCCTGGTCGACGAGACGTTCATCGACGCGCTGTACGACGCGTCCCGGGCCGGCGTGCCGATCGACCTCACGGTGCGCGGCATGTGCGCACTGCGGCCCGGCGTCCCCGGCCTGTCGGAGACCATCCGGGTCCGCAGCATCCTGGGTCGCTTCCTCGAGCACTCCCGCATCTACCGGTTCGGCGTGGACGACGTCGAGGTGCTCATCGGCAGCGCGGACCTGATGGACCGCAACCTCGACCGCCGGGTGGAGGCACTCATCCGGGTGACCGACCCGGCGAGCCGTGCCGAGCTCACTGCGCTGCTGGACCGCGCCTGGGGCGCGGAGGTCGACCACTGGGCGCTGCGCCCGGACGGGCAGTGGGAGCGGACACCACGGCGGCCCGGGCTCGTCGACCTCCAGGCGGCCCTGATCGAGCGGGCCGAGGCCCGCACTGCCCACAGCACCCTGGCCGCCGTCGCGGACGCCTGACCGGTGCCTGCTCGGATCGAGGCCGGCGGCGGCGTGCTCTGGCGCGGCGACCCGGCGCGTCCGGAGGTCGCCGTCGTGCACCGGCCGCGGTACGACGACTGGTCCCTGCCCAAGGGCAAGCTGCACCGCGGCGAGCACCCGCTGCTCGGCGCCCTGCGGGAGATCGAGGAGGAGACCGGCTTCACCGCCCGCGCCGGTCGACGCCTCGCCAGCCTTCGCTACGACGTCGCCGAGGGTCCGAAGCGGGTGCGGTACTGGGAGTGCGAGGTGACCGGCGGCGCCTTCGCGCCCAACCGCGAGGTCGACGAGCTGCGGTGGGAACCGGTGCCGGCGGCCCTGCAGCGGCTCGCGCCGGACCACGACCGGGCGATCCTCGAGAGCTTCGCTGCCGACACCCGCCGTACCCACGCGCTCGTCGTCGTCCGGCATGCCTCCGCCGGCGACAAGCGCCGCTGGAACGGCGCGGACGCGGAGCGCCCGCTGGACCCCGCCGGCCGGTCCCGCAGCCGGACCGTGGCGGCCCTGCTGTCGGCGTACGGCGTGACCCGCGCCGGCACGGCCGACGTCCGCCGCTGCCGGGAGACCCTCAGCCCGTGGGCGCGGGCGACGGGGACCGCGGTGGAGACCCTGAAGGCGACCACCGCGGGCACCTTCCCCGACGACCCCGAGGAGGGCGTCGACCAGGTCGCCGCCCTGGTCGAGGGCCGGACCTCGGCGGCCTGGTGCGGCCAGCGCGAGGTGATCCCGGACCTGCTCGCGGGCCTCGGCGAGCGGCTCGGCGGCGGCAGCCGGACCGCGGGTCTGCCCGCGCCCGCGAAGGGCGTGCTGCTGGTGCTGCGCCTGGACGAGCAGGGCCGGCTGGTCACCCTGGAACGGTCGCCCGGCTGACCTGACCGGACAGGGCGGGACCCCGGAGCCGGGGGGGTGGGCTTCCGGGGTCCCTGTGCGGACTGACGGGGGGGATGTCGGCCCGCACTCTCGAGGGGGCGCGTGGCGCCCGGGCGGCTGGCGCGGGCTAGAGCACCCGGCCGTAGGAGACGTTGGTGGTCCAGGCGCGGTGGAGGCCGACGCCCGCACTGGGGTTGGCCGCCTCCCACCAGTAGCCGCCGCCGGCGTAGATCGCGACGTGACCGACGCTGCCGCCGCCGCCGTTGTAGACGAAGACGAGGTCGCCCGGCTGCGGGCTGGAGACGCTCTGCACCATCGAGCGCTGGGCGGACGACGAGTGCGGCAGCGAGATGCCCATCTGGCCCATCACGTACATCACGAAGCCCGAGCAGTCGAAGCCGTTGGGGCCGGCGCCACCGTGCACGTAGTAGGCGCCCGACGCGGCCGCGCGGGCGATCTCCAGCGCGTGCGCGGCGGAGGGACTCATCCGCTCGACACCGCGGGAGACCGACGAGAAGCTGCGCGACTCCGCAGCCTGGGCGGCGGCACGCTTCTCGGCGCGCCGCTCGGCGGCCCGCTTCCGGGCGGCCTCGCGCTTGGCCTTGGCGCGCGCCTTGGCCCGGGCGATCTCGTGCTGGCGCTGCTCCTGGGCGGACGCCACGGCGTCCCGCAGGGCCGCCTGGGCAGTGGCGCTCGAGAGGTCCGTGGAGTCGTGGGCCACGAGGGCGACCCGACTCAGGTGCCCGGTGTGGGTGTGCGTCTGCGCCGAGCTGGAGTCGGCGGCCGAGGCGACCACGGTGCCGGTGACGGACAGCGTGCCGGCGACGCCGGCGGCGATGCCCAGCTGCAGGGGGCTGTTGGTCGCGAAGTTGCCGACGCGCTGGAGGCGTGTCGGGCGACGGTGCTTGGACAAGCGTCGTCCTCTCCCACGCCTACGAGGTGAGCTGTCGGGTTCGGGCGGAAGAGATTGCCCGGCCACTCCGGTCTGCTCGACCGGGGTGACTTCACCCCTAGGACCCCTGAGGGCCCACGAATCGTGGGTCCCCCGCTCCTGCCAGGCGACTGTCGACCTGTGGCACGTGCGAGGCAGGATTCGGCGGCCGCACGCGCGCCCCACCCGGCTTGTCCGGGGAGGCGGGAGCAGGCTACGGGGTAGGCCGGGGGTGTTTCAAACCCGGGGTCCACCGGCGCGTCGTGCCACCGGGGACCGGTGTTCAGGTGATCTTTGCCTGGCGGTCACCGGTCGAGGGGGTAGCCGGCCGCGACCCAGTCCCGGGTCCCGCCCTCGACGTTGACGGCGTCGACACCGTTCTGGGCCAGGTACTCGGCGGCCCGGCCACTGCGGGCGCCCACGGCGCAGACCAGGTAGACGGGCGCATCCGTCGGAAGGTTGCCGACGAGGGTCGGGACCTGGGCCAGCGGGACCAGGCGGGCGCCGGGCAGGTGCCCCTCGACGTACTCCACCGGCTCCCGCACGTCGATCACGGTGGCCGCGCCCTGGTCGAGGGCGGCCTTCAGCTCGTGGACCGAGATGCTGCTGTGCACGCCGTCGACCTTCTCACGGCTTGGTGACTCACGGCTTCGTGACGAAGACGTGGGTCGCCACCTCGGTGCTGATCTCGGTGGCCTCGCCACCCGAGCCGACCAGCAGACCTGCGGCCGCCTGACCGACGGTGATGGACGCCCCCGGGCGCACTCCTGCCCGCCGCAGCCGGGACATCAGCGCGGTGTCGCCCTGCAGCGGCTCGGCCAGCCGGCGCACCACCACGGCGGCACCGTCGGCCACCACCACCTGGTCGAGGGTGACCAGCGCCTGGTCGCCGAGCGGGTCGGCGTCGCCCTCGCCGAGCTCGTCCAGCCCGGGGATCGGGTTGCCGTACGGCGACACCGACGGGTGGCCGAGGACCTCGAGCAGCCGGCGCTCGACCGTCTCGGACATCACGTGCTCCCAGCGGCAGGCCTCCTCGTGCACCAGCTCCCACTCCAGGCCGATCACCTGCACCAGCAGGCACTCGGCCAGCCGGTGCTTGCGCATCACCCGGGTCGCCAGCGCGCGGCCGTGCTCGCTCAGCTCGAGGTGTCGGTCGCCCTCCACGGTGAGCAGGCCGTCCCGCTCCATCCGCGCCACGGTCTGGGAGACCGTCGGGCCGGACTGCCCGAGCCGCTCCGCGATCCGGGCCCGCAGCGGCACCACGCCCTCCTCCTCCAGCTCGAAGACCGTGCGGAGGTACATCTCGGTGGTGTCGATGAGGTCGCTCACGCCGGGCATTCTCGCGCACGCCGGGCGCCTTCGACCGTCGACCATGCGACCCGCGACCCGGCGTACCGACCCCGGCGGCGCACACCGGCCCCTGCGGCCCCGACCTGTAGCGCTGCCCACTCATGAGGGGGCAGCGCTACAGGTGGCGGTGGGTGAGCGAGACGAGCCGTTCCGGCCGCATCGGATACCTGGGCGGGCGGATTCCGGTCCGCCCAGGTATCCGATCCGCCGGAAAGCGGCTGAAAGCGACCGGAACCGCGCGCAGGCAGGTGGGGCACCCGAGCACGCAACGCCCCGTTCGCCCAGGTGTGGCGGCGGACCTACCGAGCAGACTGCGGGCATGAGCGCGCAGGAGTTCGTCCCGGCGGACGCCGACCTCGACGGGCTGCGCACGGCCGCCGAGGGATGCAAGGGCTGCGAGCTGTGGGAGCCGGCCAGCCAGACGGTGTTCTCCGCCGGTCCGTCGACCGCCCGGCTGGTGCTCGTCGGCGAGCAGCCCGGCGACCAGGAGGACCGCCAGGGGCAGCCCTTCGTCGGGCCGGCCGGGCGGCTGCTCGTCAAGGCCGTCGACGACGCCGGCATCCCGCGCGAGGTCACCTACCGCACCAACGCCGTCAAGCACTTCCGCTTCACCCAGGCCGGCCCGGGCAAGCGCCGCATCCACCAGACCCCCGAGCTGCGGCACATCACGGCGTGCAAGCCCTGGCTGGTCGCCGAGCTGACGCTGCTCGACCCGGAGGTCATCGTCTGCCTCGGGGCCACCGCCACCAAGGCCCTGCTCGGCGCGAGCGTCCGGGTCACCCGCGACCGCGGCAGCCTCATCGAGCGCGAGACCAGCCTGGGGCCGCGGCAGTTCCTGGTGTCCATCCACCCGTCGGCCGTGCTGCGCTCCCAGGACCGGGACGCGGCGTACGACGGTCTGGTCGCCGACCTACGGGTCGCCGCGAAGGCACTGGGGTGACCTCCTTAGGCTCGCGAGCGATGAGCACCACCGACGCGGTCAGCATGGTCGTGCCGGCCAGGTTCGCCGGCCCGCCCGGCAGCGCGAACGGCGGCTGGGTCGCCGGCCGGCTGGCCGGCCTCAGCCGGCTGACCGGGGCCGTGCAGGTCACGCTGCGGCACCCGCCGCCGCTCGAGGTGGACCTCGACGTCCGCACGGCCGACGGTCGCACCACGCTCGGCTTCGGCGGAGCCGAGATCGCCGAGGCGGTGGCCGGTGCGTTGGCCGGCCACCTCGTCGACCCGGTCGACCCGGACACCGCCGAGGACGCCACGGCCCGCTACGCAGGGTGGACCAGCCACCCGTTCCCGGGGTGCTTCGCCTGCGGCACCGACCGGCCCGCTCCCGACGGCCTCGGGCTGCGGCCCGGCCGGCTGCTCGACCGGCCAGACACCGTCGCCACCACCTGGCTCCCGGACGCCTCGCTCGCCGACGTCGACGGGCGCCTGCCGCCGCACCTGGTGTGGGCGGCCCTGGACTGCCCCGGCGGCTGGTCGAGCGACCTCGTCGGACGGCCGATGGTGCTCGGCCGGATGACCGCGCAGGTCGACGCGACGCCCCGGGCGGGCGAGCTCTGCGTCGTGGTCGGTCAGCACCTCGCCGACGACGGCCGCAAGACCTACACCGCCTCCACGGCCTACGACTCCGACGGTCGGGTGCTCGGACGGGCCGAGGCCACCTGGATCGCGGTTCGGACACTCCCGGCGTAATTCGTTGTGATCGGGCCGTGGGGGACGTACGGTTTCCGGTACACGGAAGGGAGGTGGTCCGAACACTTGAGTACTTATCGGACGCGTGAGGTGGCTGCCAGCTAGCGCCACGTGCAGCACCCGACGCCGTCGGATCCACCGGCACGCCACGGTTCGTGGCCGGCGAATCCCAGGCAGTCACCCGACCCGCGGGCCAGTGCAGGAAACGTCCCCTGCACGTCATGGCCCGCGGGTCGTTGCACGTCCGGGTCCTTCCCGGCGCAGACGTTCAGGGCGCGAGCCGCTCGACGCTCCAGCTTACCAGGCTCCCCGGTACGCCGGTAGCGCAGCCGGTCGTGCAGCCGCCCGCTGCGGCCGGCCCAGAACTCCCAGGTCGCCGGCACCAGCCGGTAGCCGCCCCAGCCCGGCGGCACCGGCACCGGCTCGCCCGCGGGGAAGCGGGCCTCGACGTCGGCGAGCGCCGCGTCCAGCACCGACCGGGAGGCCACCACCTCGGACTGCGGGCTGGCCCAGGCGCCCAGCTGGGAGTCCCGCGGCCGGGACGCGAAGTACGTCGCCACCTCGCCGGGGTCCAGCTCGACGACGGCACCGGTGACCCGCACCTGGCGGGACACGTCGTGCCACGGGAAGACGACGGCGGCCCGCGGGTTCGCCCGGAGGTCGGCGGCCTTGGCCGAGCCCAGGTTGGTGAAGAACCGCAACCCGCGGCCGTCGTACCCCTTGAGGAGGACGGTGCGCGCAGCCGGCGCGCCGTCGGCACCGACCGTGGCGAGCACCATCGCGTTGGGCTCCCGGATCCCCGCCGCGGCGACGTCGGCGAACCATCGACCGAACGCCAGCAACGGCTCCGGGCCGAGGTCCTCGACGTCCACGCCGATCTGCTCGTAGACACGGCGCATGGCGGCGGGGTCGTGGGCCGCTGGCCCGACGGCGGGTTGCTGCACGCGGTCACTGTGGCATGCCCCGGGGCGACAGCAGAGCCGCCCGGGGGCCAGAATGCGGTGCCATGACGACGGCGACCAGCGACCCCGACTTCAAGCCCGGCCTCGAGGGCGTCATCGCCTTCGAGAGCGAGATCGCCGAGCCGGACCGTGAAGGCGGCTCGCTGCGCTACCGCGGCGTCGACATCGAGGACCTCGTCGGCAACGTCTCGTTCGGCAACGTGTGGGGTCTGCTCGTCGACAACGAGGTCAACCCGGGGCTGCCGCCGGCCGAGCCGTTCCCGCTGCCGGTGCACTCCGGCGACGTGCGCGTCGACGTGCAGAGCGCGCTGGCGATGCTGGCCCCGGCGTGGGGCTTCCGCCAGCTGCTCGACATCGAGGCCGAGGAGGCACGCGACAACCTGGCCCGCGCCTCGGTGATGGCGCTGTCCTTCGTGGCGCAGTCGGCGCGTGGCATCGGCCTGCCGATGATCCCGCAGTCCGAGGTCGACAAGGCTGCCACCATCGTCGAGCGGTTCATGATCCGCTGGCGCGGCGAGCCCGACCCGCGGCACGTCCAGGCGGTCGACGCCTACTGGACGTCCGCCGCCGAGCACGGCATGAACGCGTCGACCTTCACCGCCCGCGTGATCGCCTCGACCGGCGCCGACGTGGCTGCCTGCCTGTCCGGGGCAGTGGGTGCGATGTCCGGCCCGCTGCACGGCGGGGCTCCGTCGCGGGTGCTGCACATGCTGGACGACGTCGAGCAGCAGGGCGACGCCTCGGCGTACGTCAGCGGTGTCCTGGACCGCGGCGAGCGGCTGATGGGCTTCGGCCACCGGGTCTACCGCGCCGAGGACCCCCGCGCGCGGGTCCTGCGCCGCACCGCGCAGGAGCTCGGTGCGCCCCGCTACGAGGTCGCCGCCGCGCTGGAGAAGGCCGCGCTCACCGAGCTGCGGGCGCGCCGGCCGGACCGCGTGCTCGAGACCAACGTGGAGTTCTGGGCGGCCGTGGTGCTCGACTTCGCCGAGGTGCCGCCGCACATGTTCACGCCGATGTTCACCTGTGCGCGCACGGCCGGCTGGTCGGCGCACATCCTCGAGCAGAAGCGCACCGGGCGACTGATCCGGCCCTCGGCACGCTACGTCGGGGAAGGCCCGCGCAAGCCCTCAGACGTGCGTGGTTGGACCAACTGACCAGAGCAGCCGCCCGGACGGCTGATTGACGGGTTCCCGGCCACCGGGCGACATTGGGTCGGGCCGTCGGCGTGGCGGCCTCGGTCATCGGGGGACCTGATCGCTGCGCGTAGCGGACACGGCGGCTGCGTGCTCGTCATCGACGACGAGCACGCCATCAGATCTGTCCTGTCGAGCGTCCTGACCCGCGCGGGCTACGACGTCCTCGAGGCCGGTCACGTCGCCGAGGCCTGGAAGCAGCTGCTGACCCACGACGTCGACGTCATGATCTGCGACGTCCGGCTGCCCGACGGGTCGGGCGTCGACCTGGTGCGCGCCACCTGCGCCCAGCTCCCGGATGTCGCCGTCGTGATGCTCACCGGCGTGGACGACCCCCTGGTCGCCGCGGAGGTCTTCCAGCTCGGCGCCGCGGCGTACCTGGTGAAACCGTTCGGCAGCAACGAGATCCTCATCAACGTCGCCAACGCGCTGCGGCTGCGCGACCTCGAACGTGCGCGCCGGGCCCACGAGTACGAGATGGAGCGCAAGCTGCTCTCCCGCAACCAGGCCCTGACCGCGGTGCTCCGCCGGGTCGAGGCGGCCGGGGTCCGCACTGCGCTCGACGACAGGGAGGCGGCCGACCGGCTGGCCGCCGCACTGAGCCTGCGGCACGAGGAGACCGGTCGGCACATCGAGCGGGTCGGGATCTACGCCGGTCTCCTGGCCGCCGCCGGCGGCTGGACCGAATGGACCCCCGAAGCGATCCGGATCGCCGCGATGCTGCACGACGTCGGCAAGCTCGGGATCCCCGCAGGGCTGGCGCGCACGGCGATCCCGCTGGAAGGCCGGATCGCAGCGCTGGCCGACGAGCCAGTACTCCCCAGCGGCGTCATGCCGCAGGTCCTCGGCGAGCTGCAGCACGACGCCCTCCGGCGCACCGGCACCCTGACCAGTCCCGAGGTCGAGGTCCTCGGTCACCTCGCCCGCGGCCTCGGCATCGATGCGGTCGCAGACCAGCTCGGCATCTCCTCGAGCGCCGTCCAGGTCCACGTGGACAGCTCGGGAGACAAGCTCGGCGGCCACACCCGGCTGGATGTCGTGGTGGCCGCCGTGCGCCAGGGCCTGGTGCGACCGGGCTGAGCCTGCCGCCGCGCGCCGGTCGGAGCTGGTCAGAAGACGTTGCCGGTGAAGGTGTCCAGGATGCAGCCGAACGACCCTGCCACCGGCGTGCAGGACTTGGAGTCGCCCTTCACCGTGCCGCTGCCACCCGCGACGCCGGCCAGGGTGGAGGAGACGACGTACCAGTCGCCGAACGACTTGCGGCCGGCCTTGGCGTTGACGGTCGAGTCGAAGTGGACGACGACCTCGTCCGCCCCGCAGGCGAGCACCTTCTCCCCGCTGAACATCACGGTCGGTCGGGCCGACCGGCGTGGCCACCTGGTCGCGGGTGACCACCGAGGTGCAGGTGGACAGCGGTCCGGTGGCCGACACGATCGTGCTCGGTCCGTCGAGGAACTGGGTGTCGACCACGAAGGCCGTCGGAGTACCGATGGCGGCGTGGGCCGGCAACGGTGTCGCGGCCGACCGCGCAGCAGAGTCAGCGCGGCGGCAAGTGCCGGCAGGTACCTGGCCCTGGAGTCATCGTCGTCCCCACTCGGTCAGGAAGCCGGCACGGTGTAGTCGAGCGCGTCCACGCAGAAGTCGCGCACGTTGTCGCGCCCGGCCTGCTTGGTGAGCTCGAGGAAGGCCTCCGTGTCGTCTGCGGGGTCGGCGGTGCCCTTGCGTGTCGATCTGGATGGTGAACTCGACGCGGACGTCCTGCCGAGCCGCCACCGAGCCGTCCGGCGCGATGACCTCGAAGTGGCTGTTCACGCCGCGCAGGTAGGTCTGCAGGTTGCCGTCGACGGCGAGGATCCGCTGGTCCTTGCTCCGGGACACCGCATGGCCGGACCAGGACAGCCCGGTCTGCACGTTCGTGTACGTCGAGACCACGTCGTCGGCGCCTGAGCCGAACCACACCTGGTCGTAGCTGAACCGCGACGCCGGCCCGCGGAACTTGTCACGGAACGACGAGGTGCCGAGGTCGTGCTCGACGAGGTCGTAGACCGTTCCGTCCGGGGCGGTGCAGGACCCGGCCGGGAACGTGTCGTCGACCGGCTCCGACCCCGTACCGATGACCGCGGCCGGCGCCGGGAACGCAGCTGAGCAGAGCCAATCCGCCGGTGGCCAGGGCCGTCATCGTCAACCTCGAGATGCTTCGCATCGGGACTCCTCGTCGCAGGGTGTGTGTGCTGCCCCACGCTGCACCGGTCTGCGTTGTCCGCGCGTCTGCGAAGTTACGTATCTTCGCGTCGTCAGCCGAGGTCGTGCAGCTGCACCGTGCCCAGCGAGAGCGCGATCGCGGATGCCTGGCCGCGCCGGCGTACGCCGAGCTTGCCAAGGATCCGCGAGACGTGGACGTCCGCGGTGCGCACCGAGATGACAAGCTCGTCGGCGATGTCGCGGTTGCTCAGCCCGCGTGCCACGAGACGCAGGACCTCCAGCTCACGTCGGGTGAGCCCGAGGTCAGGCCGCAGCTCGTAGGCAAAGGCCGTCACGTCGAGGCCCCGAACGGCGCCGGCTGCCAGTCCTGCAACGGCCGTCACGCGAGGCTCCCCTGCAGTCTCGCAGTGGCCGGCAAGGTCGCACCGCACGATGGCCGACCGGCCCTGTGCCCACACCGCGACGAGCACCTTGTCCCCGGTCTCGAACACCGCCTGGCCGAAGCGTGCCCCGGAACCTGGTTGCGCCACGAGCTCACGCACCACCACACCGGCCATGTCGGCGACGACCAGCCGCCCCGAGCCGCGACTGCCCTCGTCCGACCACGGACCAGCGACATGTGCGAGTCCGGAGCGAAGGCCGCTGACGGCCCTGAGCTGGTCGGCTGGACGGTGCCACCGTCAGCGCAGCTGGCGCCACCGCCCGGGTCGAGCGCGTGCGTCGGCCACAGCTCGAGGCAGCGGTCGGATCCCCTGGTCGTGCCGGACCACCGCCAACGCTCGGCCTGCTGGATAGGTGGCCGTTACCTCGCCGGCACCGTGCCACGGCCGGCTGCCGTCGCGGGTCACGATCGCCGTCGACGGTCGCGGCCCGGCGCCCGATCCACCCTGACGACCACGCTGCCGTCCTGCAGGAAGCCGACCGCTGTCGTCGCGTCCGCGTTCGGCAGCGCGACGCTCCACGAGCTCGCCGAGCTACCCGGCCAGAGCATCTCGAGCCGACCCGCTGCCCTCGTCGACGTACGCGACCTGGCCGTACCGGCCGTCACCGGTGGGCCTCCGGACGTCGTGGACCGGACGCGCCCGGTCGGGCCGAGCACGTACATCATCGGGTGCCCGGCCGGTCGGTAGGCGATCGCCCCGGCGCCGTACTCGACCGCCACCGTGACGACCACGGCACGGGCACGACCCGACCGTCGGCGCGGTGGAGACGACCGGCCGTCGAGCCAGCCCTGCTCGGGCCCGTCCGACCGGCAGGTCGTCCAGCGTCACGCCGTGCGGGCCCCGCGCGGTGCGACCAGGTCGACGTCGGGAACCGCCGGGCCGGCGGCGCCGCGTCCGCCGGCCGCCGACCGCCTGGGGAAGCAGGACGCCGTCACGACCAGTGCCAGCACTGCCACCGCCGTCGCGGCCCGGCGACGACGGACCTGGCGGGCCTCACGGCGAGCCCGGTCGGCCAGGCCGGCCGGTTCCGGCGCGCCAAGCGCGCGTTCCTGCAGCGTCCGGGTCAGGAGCGCGCCCAGGTCGGGCAGCTGATCGGTCACGTCCCCCGCCTCTCCTCGGTCATGACGGCCCGCAAGGTGGCCACCGCACGGCTGGTCTGCGACTTCACGGTGCCGATCGAGCAGCCGAGCACCTCGGCCGTCTCGGCCTCGCTGAGGTCCTCGTAGTAGCGCAGGACGACGGCGGCCCGCTGCCGCGGTGGCAGCAGGCGAACCACCTGCCACACGGCGTCGCGCTCGGCCAGCTCGTCGGGCGCTTCGGTCCGCTGGGCCGGCACGTCGCGGACCTCGTCCACCGTGACCTCGTGGTGCCGCCAGGCCCGCCGCCACCAGCTCGTGTGCTGGTTGACCATGATCCGGCGGACGTAGGCGTCGAGGGCATCCCGGCGACGGACGCGGTCCCAGGACAGATAGAGGCGCGCGAGCGCGGACTGCACCAGGTCCTCGGCCGCGTGCTGGTCGCCCGTGAGCAGCACCGCGGTGCGCAGCAGGCTGCGCTGACGAGCGGCGACATAAGCCGCGAAAGCGGCGTCACGGTCGGTGACCGCGACGACGGGTGGCGCGGTGATGTCGCTCGTCATCCGCAGGGGACCACTCTCATGTCCTATCGACGCGACCAGCATGCCCGGAGGTTGCACGGCGTGGTGTGGTTCCGGCATCCGGGCCACGTCCTTGCTCCGCGGCGTGCTCGCCTAGCCTGGAACGGTGAGCGACATCGTGATCCCCGACGGCCTCAAGCCCCGCGACGGCCGATTCGGCTCCGGACCGTCCAAGGTCCGACCGGAGGCGCTGGCCGCCCTGGCCGCGACGGGGACGTCGTACCTCGGGACCTCGCACCGGCAGCAGACGGTCAAGGACGTCGTACGCCGGGTGCGAGCCGGTCTGGGCGAGCTGTTCGCGCCGCCGGACGGCTACGAGGTCGTCCTCGGCAACGGCGGCACCACCGCGTTCTGGGACATCGCCGTGCTCAACCTGGTGCGGGATCGCTCGCAGCACCTGGTGTTCGGCGAGTTCTCCTCGAAGTTCGCCGACGCGGCCAAGGCGGCGCCGTTCCTGGGCGACCCGACGGTCGTGCGCAGCGACCCCGGCACCCACCCGCTGCCGCGGGCCGAGGCCGGGGTGGACGTCTACGCCTTGACGCACAACGAGACCTCCACCGGCGTCGCGATGCCGCTGCGCCGGGTCGACGGTGCAGACGACGACTCGCTCGTGCTCGTCGACGCGACGTCGGGCGCCGGTGGCCTGCCGGTCGACGTCGCGGAGACCGACGTCTACTACTTCGCACCGCAGAAGTCCTTCGCCAGCGACGGCGGGCTGTGGCTCGCGCTGATGTCGCCCGCCGCCGTCGCCCGGGTGGCCGAGGTGCACGGCTCGGGCCGCTGGGTGCCGGCCTTCAGCGACCTGCAGATCGCCATCGACAACTCCCGGCTCGACCAGACCTACAACACCCCGGCGCTCGCGACGCTGTTCCTGCTCGCCGATCAGCTGGACTGGTTCAACAGCCAGGGCGGACTGTCCTGGGCCACCTCGCGCACCGCTGACTCGAGCCACCGGCTCTACACCTGGGCGGAGAAGTCCGACTACGCGACGCCGTTCGTCACCGACCCCGACCAACGCTCCGCGGTCGTCGGCACCATCGACTTCGCCGACGAGGTCGACGCGAGCGCGGTGGCGAAGGTGCTGCGGGCCAACGGCATCGTCGACACCGAGCCCTACCGGAAGCTGGGCCGCAACCAGCTGCGCATCGCGATGTTCCCAGCGGTCGACCCGGACGACGTCGAGGCGCTGACGGCCTGCATCGACCACGTCGTGGGTGCGCTGGCGGCCGCGACGCCGTGACCCGGCTGGTCCGCGGCGGTCGCACCTGGCTGACCTACGCCCAGCTCGGCACCTACGGCTACTTCCTCTACGGCTTCGGCCCGGCACTGACCCAGCTCCGCGACGAGCAGGGTTTCAGCCGGACGCTCGCCGGCCTGCACGGCACCGCCCTGGCGGTGGGCGCCCTGCTCAGCGCGCTGTGCGTCGCGCAGCTCGCCCTGCGGTTCGGCCGGACGGCAGTGCTGTGGGCCGGCCTGGTGCTGCTCTGTGGCGGCATCGTCACGCTGACCACGTTCACGGCTGCCCCGCTGACGCTGCTCGGGGCGCTCGCGTGCTCCTTCGGCGGTTCCTTCGTGGTCACCTGCAGCACGACCGTGCTCTCCGCGGTGCACGGCGAGACCGGGCCGGCGGCCATCACCGAGGCCAACGCCGTCGCGGCGGCCGTGGGTGCCGCCGCCCCGCTGGTGGTCGGGCGTGGCCGTGGCCACCGGAGCCGGCTGGCGCTCCGCCCTGCTGCTGGTGCTGCCGGCCGTGGCGGTGATGGCCGTGGTCGGCCGGCGGGTGTCCCCGGTGGCCCACCCGGTGCCGGCGACGGCGCCGGACGACGGGGGGCCACCCGGCCGGTTGTCCCGCCGGTTCTGGATCTGCTGGGTCGTGATCACCGCCGGCATCGCCGTCGAGTTCTGCCTCGCGCTGTGGGCCGCCGACATGCTGCACCAGCGCGCCGGCCTGTCGGCGGCGGCGGCCGCCGGCTCGGTGACCGCCATGGTCGCCGGCATGGCGATCGGCCGGGTCGTCGGCGGTCGGCTCGCACTTCGCCTTCCCGTCGACCTGCTGATGTACGCCGGGGCAGCGGTCAACGCGGTCGGGTTCGCCCTCTTCTGGGCCAGCCCGTGGGGACCGGCGGCCGTGACCGGCCTGCTGGTCTGCGGCCTCGGCCTGTCGGTGTTCTTCCCGCTCGGGCTCGCTCGGGCCATCGCTGCCTCCGACGGCCGGCCCGACCTCGCCACCGCGCGGGCCGGACTCGCAGCCGCCCTGGCCAGCGGGGCCGGCCCGTTCGTGCTCGGAGCGCTCGCCGACCGGGTCGGCATCCACGCGGCGATGCTCGTCGTCCCGGCGCTGCTCGTCGTCCTGGTCGCCGGCCTGCGGCTCAGCGCGGACCGGCAGCCGACGTCGCTGCCCGCCTGATCGAGCTCGGGCGAAATGCCCGGTTCTGCGCCGGTGGTGGTCCGGAGGCGTCGCAAAATCCCCTACACTGGACCGGCGACGTTGCTGGGGCGCCCGAGTGCTGCCCCCGTCGTACACCCGCAATCGCAGCCTGTGGACCGCCCGCACCCGCGTCGGTCGAGCCCGCCCGGCAGGGCGACGAGATGCGACCAGACGAAGGAGCAGGTATGGCAGGCAGAGGACGAATCGTCGGTTCGAACCTGGGGTCGATCAGCTACGAGAACGGCGACGGCCCGGCCACCGCAGAGGTGCGCCACGCCCGCTACTCCTGCGATGCCGGCCACGTCACCGACGTCCCCTTCTCGGCCGAGGCCACCGACCTGCCGGCCGTCTGGGACTGCTCGACCTGCCTGCGCCCGGCGGCTGCCGACGGGCTCGCCGCGGACCTCCGCGACGCGGCCATGACCGCCTCGGGAGCCCCGCGCAACGGCAACGGCAAGCCGGCCGGCGGGAAGACCCCGTGGGAGCACGTGCGCGAGCGCCGCTCGATCGCCGAGCTCGAGGTCATCCTCGACGAGCGCCTCGCCCTGCTGCGCGGACGGCTGCGCGCCTCCGCCTGAGCCGGCCGGCCGGTCAGCCGGTCAGCCGGCCGTCCCGCCAGCCGGTCAGCCGCCCCCGTGCGACGGGGTCGGGTGAGGACCGTCGCGACCGCCGTGACCGCGACGCCGGCCACGACGTCCAGCACGAAGTGGTTGGCGGTCGCCAGCACCACGGCGACGGTCAGCACGAGGTGGGCCACCGCAAGACCGCGGATCGCCTGCTGCGCCGTCGCGTACCAGACCTGGACCAGCACCCAGGTCGCCCACGCGACGTGCAGCGAGGGCATGGCGGCGTAGAGGTCCGGCGAGATGTGCGCCGCGCTCTCGGCAACGCGGGTGACCAGGCCGGAGTCGACGAAGCCGGCCAGCAGCCGCGGCGGTGCCACCGGCACGAGCCAGAAGACGACCAGGCCCAGGGCGTTGACGTAGACCAGCGAGGTGCGGGCCGCTCGGTACTGCGCCGGGCGGCGCCAGTAGAGCCACCCCAGCAGGACGAGGGTCACGCTGAGGTGCATCAGCTGGTAGTACCAGGACGCCAGCCACTCGAGGTCCCAGTGCCGCCGCCAGCCACAGGTTGAGCGGGCGCTCGACGTCGAGGTGCAGCAGTCTCTCGACCCGCATCAGCCGGGCGGCGTCCGCGAACGCGAGGTCGCTGCGCGTCGCGGCGACGTCGCGGATGCGGTCGTAGACGGTCACCAGCACCAGCACCACGGCGATCTCGCCGAGCAGCGCCGGACGCCGGACCGTCGCCTCGGCGGTCGGGCCGGCGACGTCCCCGGCGCGGGTCGCGGTCGACGTCACGTCGGCACCGCGGCGGTGAACACGTCGTCGACGAGTCGGCCGGAGGGCTCGACGCCCCGCTCGGCGAACCACTCCCGGCCGAGGACGAGGCCCGCGAGCGGAGCAGGCAGGCGCAGCAGCAGCGCGAGCGTGCGGTCGTCGTCGGAGTCGCTCCCGGTCTGGGACGTGTGCGCCGCCATGGCCGCCCGCTTCGCACCGACCAGCCGGCGGACGTCGATCCGGTGCGTCAACCGGGCCCGCGGCAAGAAGGCCTGCTCGAGCTGCGGGACCCGCACGCCGCGGCCGACCCGGGCGGCGTGCATCACCCGCACCGCCCGCAGCAGCAGGTCCCGGTCCACCGACGCCTCGAGCACCCGCGGGGTGCCCGCCAGCCGGGCCGCGAGACAGCCCACCTCGTGCACCCGCACGTGGTCCGGGTGCCCGTAGCCACCGTGCTGGTCGTACACGGTGAGCACGTCGGCGTCCTCCGCGCGCAGGATCTCGGCCAGCCGGGCGGCGGCCTCGGCCACGGGAGCGCGGACGAACGCGCTCGGGCCGCCAGATCGCCCGTCCATGCCGGAGTCCGCGTAGCCGAGCAGCTCCACCCGGGCGCAGCCCAGCAGGGCGGCCGACCGGGTCAGCTCCCGGGTGCGCACGCCCGCGAGGCCGCGCCGGGCGCTGATCGGCGTCGGCCAGCCCGGCCCCGCCGGCGGTCGCCGTCACGAGCACCACCCGATGTCCCTCGGCCGCCGCCCGCGCGAGCGTCCCGCCGGTGAGCAGGACCTCGTCGTCCGGATGGGCGTGGAACGACACGAGCGTGCGCTTCGCACTCATCGCGACACCACGGCCTCGTCAGGTCGCGGCCTTCCGGCCGCGCGTCCCGAGCCGGCCAGCTCCGCGGCCCGTCGGTACAGCGCCGCGTTGTCCGCCAGCGCGCGGCTCCAGGTGGTGGTCGGAGGCACCGCGGCGTTGTGCGCGCGGATCTCGCGCCTGAGGTCCGGCCGGGACACCAGCCGGCCGACGGCCAGCGCGAGCTCGGTGTCGTCACCCACGAGGAGCCCCTCGGTGCCGTCACTCACGAACTCGCCGACCCCACCGGCCCGCTTCGCCAGCACCGGCAGGCCGACCGCACGGGCCTCGAGAGCGGCGATGCCGAACGACTCGAGGTCGGCCGGGGCGACGTAGACGTCTGAGGCGTGCAACAGGGCGCGAGCCTCTTCCCGGGTGAGCCGACCGGGAAGGTCCACCCAGTCCGACATCCCCCACCGGCCGACCAGCCGGCGCACCCTTGCCTGCTGCGGGCCGTCGCCGCCGATGACCAGCCGCATCCGCACCGCCGGGTCGACCAGGTCCCGCGCGCGCCGCATGGCGCGCAGCAGCGGCACCGGCCGCTTGCGAGCGGCCATCCGCATCAGGCTGATGACCACGACCTCGCCACCGCGGGCACCGGTGTCGCCCGGCCGCTCACAACCAGCCCGCCACCAGTCCACGTCGACCGCGTTGGGCACGATGCTGACGGGTACGCCGTCGCCGAGCACGCGTCGTAGCGGCCGTGCCGCGCTGGCGCTGACCGTTGACCAGGCGACCGGCCGCCGCGCCAGCTGCAGCCCGGCGCCCGCGGGGCGGACGAGCGCCTGGTGGTCCGGCCACATCGAGTGCACGGTCACGGCGACGGGCACGCCGAGCGAGCAGGCGGCGGCCGTCAGCGACATGCCGAGCGGTGAGAACACCGAGACGTGCACGTGCACGACGTCGAACGCGCCCCTCGCCAGCACCTGGCGCAGCCCGGCGCGGGTCGCCCGGTGCACCTCCGGCCCGGAGACCCGGCGCGCCGGCGGCCCGTACGTCGTGGTGAGCACGTGGACGTCGTCGCCGGCCGCGCTCTGGGCCCGCGCCAGGCCGTCGACGTGCGTCTCGATCCCGCCGAGCCGCGGCAGGTACGCGTCGGTGACGTGCGCGACCCGGGTCACGTGGCGGCCGCCGGGCGGCCGCGCTGCACGAACCACCAGCCGACGAGCCAGGTGCCGCCGACCGGGATCTCGAGCCCGAACACGAAGGCCCGGTAGAGCAGGATGCCCGCGGCGGCTGCCGCCGGCGCGCCTCCGAGGGTGACGACCGTGGCGGTCGCCGCGACCTCGACGACGCCCGCGCCGCCCGGCGTGAAGGGCAGCGCCGTCACGGCTCGCTCCACGGCGAACACCGCCACCACGGCGACGACCGGCAGCGGAGAGCCGACCACCGCCAGGCAGCCCCACAGCAGCGCGGCCTGCATCGCGCAGTAGGCGAGCACGCCCCAGGTCATCGGCCGCCACGCCGACCGGAGCAGGTCGAGCGACGCACCCCGGGCCCGGTCCAGCCGGACCGCGAAAGATGTGGCCGGCGGCCGGTGCACCACCTGCAGCACCCGGTCCAGCGCCGTTCCGACCAGCCACCCGCCGCTGCGGGTCAGCAGGGCCAGGCCGACCATGCCGACGAGCGCCAGCAGCGCGGCGCTGGCCAGCGCCGCCCCGAGCATCAGCCGGCGCTGGAGCAGGATGCCGTCCGCCAGCAGCAGCGCCACGGCGGCCGCGGGCAGCACCGCCTTGGCCACCACGTGCCAGGCGTTGACCAAGCCGGTGAACAGCGAGAACTCGCCGGCGGTGAAGCCCCAGCGGCGGGCCATCAGGTAGTTGATGCCGATGCCGGCACCGCCGCCGAGCGGCACGACGTTGGCGACAGCGCTGCCGGTCAGGTTCAACGTGAGCGCGCGGCGCACCGACAGGCCGGGGAGCGCCGCCGTGAGCACCCTGCTGTGCACGACCAGCCCGGCCGCCCAGAGCAGCGCCAGCAGGCCGACCTGGCCGACCGTGGCCGACGACAACGCCGCCCTGATGTCAGCCCAGGGCGCCCCGGACGCACGCGGCAGGAGGACGGCGACGAAGACGGCGGAGGCGACCGCCGCACCGCCTCCGCGCAGGAGGAGCCGGCCGCCGCGGCCGAACGGTCGGGTGCGGGGAGGCACGGCGTCCTTCTCGGGTCGACAGCAGAGACCCCTCGACCCTACGGGCCGGGCTGCAAACCACCGGTCCGCGCCGGGTTAGCGGACGGCAAGAACTGCTCGCCACGGTCTGGCCCTGCGGTCATCCCTCGGGGGGCGGGAGCAGCAGGGTCATCCGGGTGCGGGCCTCGGTGTGGGCGTGCACCAGGCGGCCGCCGGTGCCCAGGGCGAGGGACGAGGCCATCCGGAGGCCGAGCCGGTGGCCGCCCTCGGGCGGCGGCTCCTCGACGTCCGGCCCGGGCACCAGTGACCGGTCGCCCGGTGCCCGACCCTCGTCGGAGACGTCGATCGCGAGCGCGTCCCCACTCCCGCGCGCGGTCACCGTCACCTGTCCCGCGCCGTGCCGGAACGCGTTGTCCAGCAGCACGTCGAGGATCTGCCGGACGGCGGGCTCCGACGCGGAGGCGGGCGGGTGCGGCTCCTCCACCAGCGACAGCGTCCGGCCGGCGGCCGCGAGCGGCTGCTGCCAGCGGTCGCGCAGCCCGGCGAGCAGGCTCGCGACATCGAGCCCCTGCGGGTCACCGGCCACGCCGCGCGACAGCGCCAGGACGTCGTCGATGGTCCGGGACAGCTGGTCGGCGGACCCGATGGCCTCCCTGGTCGCTGCCCGCAGGTCGGCGTCGCCGTGCAGCGCGGTCTCGAGGACGAGACGCAGCCGGGTCAGGGGCGTGCGCAGCTGGTGGGACGCCCGAGCGGTGAAGGCACGCTCCCGGGCGAGCATGTCGTCCAGCCGCTGCGCCGTGCGGTTGAGCGCCTGGCCGGTGCGGTCGATCTCGCCCACCCCGGACGGCGCCGCGCGGGAGGAGAAGTTGCCGGCGCCGAGGTCCTCGGCCACGGCCTCGAGCTCCTGCAGCGGCCGGGCGAGCCGGCGGGCCTGAACGGCGGCGAACGCCGAGGCCGCGGCGACGGCGAGCAGGGCCAGCACGGTCATCCCGGCCCAGGTCCCCCAGACCCGGCCGCGGACCTCGCCCGCGGAGGACGTGGCCCGCACGACACCGACGACCCGGTCGGAGGACGTCGCCGGCACGGCGACGACGAGCACCGAGCCGGACCGCTCGTCGGTGATCCGGCCGTGCATGGCTCCGCGCACGGCGAGGTCGGCGACCGGCGGGCCGTCGCCCGACAACCGGGTGCCGTCCAGGCCGTAGACGGCCACGTGCACGGCGGAGTCGACGGTCGGCAGCCGCAGCGCCCCGCTGGCCCGGACGTCGGCCGGCATCGCCTCCGCGCCGCGCAGCGCCACCCGCTCGAGCTCGCTGCGCTCCTCGTCGTAGAAGAGCCGGCCCACGGCGAAGGCCAGCGGCAGCCCGAAGAGCAGCACGGCGACCACCACCGAGAGCACTGCGACCCCGAGGATCCGCCTTCGCATGTCCGCATCTAAGCGCGGTCGGGCGGGCGCCGCCGGGACGCCGGTCCCGGACGCCGCCGACGCTGATCCCTAGAGTCGGGTCGTGCCGCGGCTGCTGGTGGTGGAGGACGACGAGCAGATCGGCGCCCTGCTGCAGACCGCGCTGCGCGCCAACGGGTACGACGTCACCTGGCTGCGCACCGGGCGCAGCGCGATCTCGGCCGCCACCTCGTCGGCGTACGACCTGACCCTGCTCGACCTGGGGCTGCCGGACCTGGACGGTGTCGAGGTGTGCCGGGAGCTGCGCGCCGCCTCACCGGGAACGGTGATCGTGATGCTCACGGCCCGTCGCGACGAGATGGAGGTGGTGGTCGGGCTCGAGGCCGGTGCGGACGACTACCTCACCAAGCCGTTCGGGCTCTCACGAGCTGCAGGCCAGGGTCCGGGCCCACCTGCGGCGCACCGTGGTCGACGCCGTGCCCGACAGCGAGCCGTTCGTGTCGGGGGACCTCACGGTGGACCTCAGGGCGCGCCGCTGCCTGGTGGCCGGCACCGAGGTGCCGTTGCGGGCCAAGGAGTTCGACCTGCTCGCCCGGCTGGTGGCCTCGGCCGGTGAGGCGCTCAGCCGCGAGACGCTGATGGCCGACGTGTGGGACGCGAACTGGTTCGGCTCCACCAAGACGCTCGACGTGCACATCGCGGCGCTGCGGCGGCAGCTGGTCGAGGCAAGCGCGGCCACCGTTCCGCCCGCCCGGCTGCCCGAGATCACGACCCTGCGCGGCTTCGGCTACCGGGTCGAGGTCCTGGACTGACGGCGCCGTCGCCGCACGAACAGGGCGGCGCCCGCCGCGACCATGACGACCCCCAGGACGCGGATCGCCAGGGCCGGGCCCGACCGGTCGGGCTCCGCTGCGTCCCGAGCGGCAGCCGGCGTGGTGGCGGGGCTCGCACTCGCGCTGGTCGGCGAGGGGCTCACCGTCGGCGGCCCCGGGACCGGGACGGCGAGGATCTGCGAGTGCTTGCCCTCGCTGCCGACGAGCAGTCGGCGGGCGCTCGCCGCGGCGACCGACTCGCCCTGCGGCTGGGTCGGCAGCTCGGCGCGCGCCACCTCGTGCCCCGGGCGGTCGTAGACGTAGACCGAGGTGTAGGTGCGCAGCACGAAGCGGCCGTCCGGCAGGTACGCGCCGTCGGTGACCAGCACCGGTACGTCGGCCACCCGGACCAATGCGTTGCTGCCCCGGTCCGCGGTGACCAGCCGCTCGGGCGCCCGGTAGAGGCCCGCGTCGGCCAGCCCCTTGGTCGCGATCATGATGCGGCCGTCGGGCCCGACGAGCAGCGCTTCGGCGTCGTGCGGCCCGTCGGGGTAGGTGAAGCGGTACCACTGCGCGTCGACGGTGCTGTCGGCAAGTCGCGCCGGCTCCCGGAACCGGAACACCGAGACGTTGCCGCGGGTGCGCTCGTTGTCGCCGATGTCGCCGAGGAAGAGCACCGGCCGGCCCTTGCCGTCGACCCCGGGCGCAAGGGACTCCGGGTCGTAGGGGTCGACCCCGGCGAGGGTGACCCGCGCCACCGACTCGCCCCGCCGGTCGACGGCGACGACCTGCGCGCTGCTCCCGCCGTCGTTGTGGGTCCAGAGCACGCCGGGGTGTCGTGCCGACACGGCCAGGCCGCTGGACTCCGTGATGCTCGGGTCCTGCAGGGTCAGGACGACGTGCGGCGCCGGTGCGGTGGCGAGCAGCAGCCCGGCCACCGCCGCGACCGCGCTAGCCGCGGCCGGCAAGGTCGTCGGCGAGCAGTGTCTGCAGGTGTGGGGTGACGGCCCAGTCGGCGACGAGCTCGGCGTACTCCGCGTCGGCCGCGGGGTCGGGCTGCCGGTCGGTGGTGCGGACCGCGCGGATCATCGTGTTGCGCGGGGTGTACTCCGCGGACACGAACTGCACGACCTCGACGTGGTAGCCGACCCGGCGGAGCAGCGCCGCGCGGACCGCGTCGGTGAGCAGGTCGCCGAGCCGCTCCCGCAGGATCGCGTGCCGGGCCACCAGCCCGTACGGCGCCGGGCGCGCGGCCGGCCGACATCTGCCGCTGCAGGTCGTGGTGGCAGCAGGGCGAGGCGAGCACCACGCGAGCATCCCAGTGCACCGCCTGGGCGAGTGCGTCGTCGGTGGCGGTGTCGCAGGCGTGCAGCGCGAGCACGACGTCGAGCGCGCCCTCGGTAGCCTCGGTCGTGGCGGGCCGGGTGTCGATGATGTCGCCGGCCTCGAAGGTGAGGTGCTCGCCCCAGCCGAGCTCGGCGGCCAGCGCGGTGTTGCGCTCGCGCATCTCCGGCCGCTGGTCGATGCCGGTGAGTCGCACCTCCCGGTCCGCGCTGAGGAAGCGGTAGGCCGCGAAGGTCAGGTAGGCGTTGCCGCAGCCGAGGTCGACGACCCGCAGCGGCCGCCCGGCCGGGAGGTCCGCCTCGGCCACCGCAGCCTGCAGCACCCGCAGGAACGCGTCGACCTGGCGCCGCTTGGCCGCGCCGGCGCCGAGCACCCGGAACAGCGGGTCGCCGGGGTCGATGAGGTGCCGCGCCGCCCGGTCGTGCCCGGTGACCTGCTCGCCGCTCTCGGCCGTGCGGTGCAGCTGGGCCTGGCCCTTCTTGGTGACCCGGAGCTGCAGCGTCTCGGTCGTCGTCTGCACGTGCCAGTTCCCGAACGGCTCGGCGAGCAGGGCGTCGACCTCGACCTCGGCCTGGACGCCGTACGCCGGGTTGGCGGTGGTGGCCCTGCGGTCGTCGTAGGTGACGACCTGCAGGTGCCGGCCGTCCTTGAGGTCGATGGGGCGCAGCTCGACGCGTCGCCAGGGCGGCGTGGCCGACCGCCGCCGGCCGGCCGCGACCGCGCGCACCAGCCGGTCGGGGTCGAGCAGCAGGGGGCGCAGCTGGAGCAGCGCACCGTCGAGGTCCTCGGGCACGCCCCTAGCCTCGCACCCCGCGGGGGTCTCTCGCCGTGCCGGCCAGGGCGAAGATGCCCCCGGCCAGCAGCACGACGAGCCACAGGGCGTGGTCGAGCCCGACCGAGTGGGCGATCGCGCCGATCAGCGGGGGGCCGACCAGGAACCCGGTGTAGGCGATGGTCGCGACCGTGGCGATCGCGGAGTTGCCGCGGCCGGGCGTCTCGCCGGCGGCGGTCATCGCGAGCGGGAACGCGATGGCGATGCCGATGCCCCACAGGAAGGCACCGAGATAGCCGACGGCCAGCACCGGCACCAGCAGCAGCACGGACACCCCCACCGCGGTGACCACCGCGCCCCACCGCAGGGTGGGCACCCGGCCGAACCGGGTCACCACCGGCGTGCCGACCAGCCGGCCGCCGGTCATGGCGACGGCGAAGACCGCGAAGCCGAGCGCCGCCGCGGCTCCCGAGGCGCCGCGGTCGTCGGCGAGCATCAACGCCAGCCAGTCGTTCGCCGAGCCCTCGGCCCACGCCGCGCAGAAGGTCATCAGGCCGAGACCGACCAGCCGCAGGTCGTGCAGGATCGGGCCGGTCGGCCCCGGCACGTGGTGCTCGCCCTCGGCGGGCGAGCCGACGTCGTCCGCCGTACCGTCCGGCATGATGCGGACGGCGAGCACGGCGGCGCCGCCGAACACCAGGCAGGCGAGCGCGAAGTGGGCCGCCGGCGCGAGGCCGGCCCGGGCGGCGAGCGCACCGAACGCCGCCCCCAGCACGGCACCGATGCTCCAGCCGGCGTGGAAGCCGGGCATCAGGTCACGGCCCGCCGCCTTCTCGACCTCGTGGCCGGACACGTTCATCGCGACGTCCCAGACCCCGACACCGGCGCCGATGACGAGCAGCACCGCGGCGAGCACCACCAGGTCCGGCGCCAGGCCGAGCGCCGGGTAGCCCAGCACGCACACCACGATGCAGACGAGCAGCACCCGACGGGCGCCGACCCGGCCGACGAGCCGGCCGGACAACGGCATCGCGACCAGCGAGCCGACCGCGGTGAAGAGCAGGGCGAAGCCGAGGCCGCGCTCGTCGGCGCCGAGGTCGTCGCGGACCGCCGGGATGCGGGAGACCCAGGTGGCGAACAGTCCGCCGTTGGCCGCGAACACGACCCGGGTGGCCCAAGCCTGCCGGCGTACGGGGACGGCTTGCGCGCTGGCCGCCTCGGTCGCCCGCTCCACGGAGAGAGCCTAGGCGAGCGGTGCCTCGGCGTCGTGCGCGGCGACGGGGCTGCGGTCGCGCAGGACAGCAGCGAAGCAGAGCGCGGACGCGAGGAGCAGCGGGAAACCGATGGTGAGGATGGCGAGCAGCCCGAGCACACCGAGCAGCACCCCGTCGACGACCAGCAGGGCGCGATGACCCCGACGCCGGGTCGCGCCGTACGCCGCGAGCAGAGCGGTGACTGCCAGCACGACCACCACCCAGACGGCGGGGCTGTTGTCCTGGCTCGCCATGATCACCAGGTACGCGACGAGCATGGCCGCCGTCAGCAGCGCGGCGACGGCCGCGAGCAGGTCGATCGGCCGGGTGCGCGGTGTCATGGACCCCATCCTGTCCCGCTGGGTTGAGCCCATGAGTGACGGGGGCAGGATCAGCCCATGGACTACACCCATCTCGGCCGCAGCGGCCTGTCCGTCAGCCGGCTCTGCCTCGGCACCATGAACTTCGGCCCGGAGACCTCCGAGGACGACTCGCACGCGATCATGGACCGGGCGCTGGACCTCGGCCTCAACTTCTTCGACACCGCGAACGTCTACGGGTGGAAGAAGGGCGAGGGCATCACCGAGCAGATCGTCGGGCGGTGGTTCGCCCAGGGCGGCGGCCGGCGGGAGCGGACCGTCATCGCGACCAAGCTCTACGGCTCGATGAGCGACTGGCCCAACGACACCTTCCTGTCAGCCCGCAACATCCGACGCGCCTGCGACGAGTCGCTGCGGCGGCTGCAGACCGACCACATCGACCTCTACCAGATGCACCACGTCGATCGGGACACCCCGTGGGACGAGATCTGGGAGGCGTTCGACATCCTCAAGGCGCAGGGCAAGGTGCTGTACGTCGGCTCGTCGAACCACGCCGGCTGGCACATCGCGAAGGCCATGGAGGCCGCCCGCCGCCGGCACTCGACGGGCCTGGTCAGCGAGCAGTCGATCTACAACCTGCTGACCCGCGACGTCGAGCTCGAGGTGCTGCCGGCCTGCCAGGACTACGGCCTCGGCGTGATCCCGTGGTCCCCGCTGCACGGCGGCCTGCTGGGCGGCATCATCCGCAAGACCGAGCAGGGCAAGCGGCGGCTCACCGGCCGGGCGAAGGACGCGCTCAAGGAGAACCGCAAGGCGATCAAGGCGTGGGAGGACCTCTGCGACGAGCTCGGCGAGCACCCGGCCGACGTGGGGCTGGCCTGGCTGCTGCACCAGCCGGCGGTGACCGGGCCGATCATCGGGCCCCGGACCATGGAGCAGCTGGAAGGCGCGCAGCGAGCCCTGAAGATCCGGCTCACCAAGGACGTCCTCGCCCGGCTGGACGACATCTTCCCCGGCCCCGGCGGCCCCGCCCCCGAGGCCTACGCCTGGTAGCCGCACCCGCTCGACCCGCCGCGCCCCGCGACCCCGGAGTCGCACCCGACCGTAAAGCACGCCGGCACCCGCTGGCAACACGTGTGCTGACGTGTTGCAGCGGGTCGCGGGCGTGCTTTACGTGGTCGACTCCGCGGCGGCGGCGGGGTCAGAGGAGGGCGCCGAGGACGACGAGCAGGACGAGGGCGGCCAGGGCGGCCAGCACGACGCGGCGTCGGGTCCTCGGGTCCATGGCGGCGACCCTACGGCGCAGGGTGCAGCGGCCAGGTCGCGATGTCCTCGTACGTCGGCGCCGGGCCCAGGTGCGAGCGGACCAGGTGGACGGCATCGGCCTGCCAGACCGGCCCGGCGTACGACGACAGCGCCTCGACCGCCGGCCCCGCGTCGACATCTCCCCGCAGGCGGGCCACCGTGAGGTGCGGCCGGTAGTGCCGGCGCTCGGTGGCCAGGTCCTCGGCCATCCCTCGCAGCGGGACGACGTCGCCGGTGACGCCGAGCCAGAGCGCCCGCCGGCTGAAGGCACCGGCCCCGGCCAGGGCCAGGGACATCTCGTGGACGCCACGCACCTTCCGCTGCACCCGGCTCACCAGCCTGTCGACCTCCCGGTCGGGCACCTCGCCGTAGAAGGCCAGCGTGAGGTGCCACCGCTCCGGCGGGATCCAACGCGGCCCGGCACAGCTGGCCCGCACCTGCTCGACCGCCGCGGCGGCGTCGGCCAGCGCGACCTGCGGCAGCCGGACTGCCGCGAACAACCTCACGCCGTGAACCGCCGGGGGTCGAGCGTCGAGAGGTCGAAGCGGGACGACCCGTCGGCCACCAGGTCGGCCAGCGCCTCCCCGAGCACCGGGGTGAACTTGAACCCGTGCCCTGAGAAACCGCACGCCAGCAGCACGCTGGGAGCCGCCGGGTGCGGGCCGACGACGAAGTTCTCGTCCGGCGTGAGGGTGTACCAGCACTCGGCCTCGCGCACCTGCCGGGCGCCGAGGCCGGGCATCAGCTCGGCGAGCAGCTCGGCCAGCTCCGGCACCGTCCAGGCGTCGGCCGGTCGCACCGTCGAGAAGTGGATGGCGGCCTTGACGTCACCGGCAGCTCCCTGCGACGGGGCGCCGTACATCGACGTGCCGTCGGCCCGGTCCCAGATCCACACCGGCAGCCGCCCCGGCAGGTAGTCCGCGACCGACGGCGGCGCGAACCAGTGCTGCACCCGACGCTCCACCCGCAGCGGCAGCGCAAGCCCCTCCAGCAGCGACGGCACCCACTTGCCCGGGGCGAGCACGAGCGCCCCGGCGTCGTACGACCCGCGGCTGGTCGCCACCCGCACCCCGGACCCCGACGACCGCCACCCGGTGACCGCCTCGTCGTGCCGCAGCTCGGCGCCGGCCGCGGCGGCTCTGCGCAGCTGCGCCGACACCGCGCTCTCCGGCCGCACGGTGCCGGCAGCCTGCTCCCACAGCCCCTGCACCTCCGGGGCCGGCCGCAGCGCCGGGAACCGCGCATGCAGCTCCGCGGCGTCGAGCACCTCGTGCTCCAGCCCCCAGTGCTGCGCCGTCTCGAGGCTGCCGCGGAACACCCGGGTGTCCGCCCGGCCGAGGAACAGACCGCCCGTCGGTCGCAGCAGCGGCTGGCCCGTCTCGTCCGTCAGGTCCGCCCACAGCTCGTAGGCGCGCAGCAGCAGCGGGACGTACGCCGCGCCCTCGAAGTAGGCCTGCCGCACGATGCGGGTCTCCCCGTGGCTGGAGCCCTCGGCGTGCGCCCCCGGCCGTGGGTCCAGGCCGAGGGTGCGCAGCCCGCGGGCCGCGAGGTGCGCCGCCGCCGCGCTGCCGAACCCGCCCAGGCCTGCGACGACGACGTCGTACGTCGGCACCCGCGTGGCTACTGGGTCACGACGTGCAGCCTGGCCCGCAGCCCGGCGAGCAGCTCGGCGTCGCCCTCGAGCACGACCGCGGAGTCGGGTCGCCGCCCCCACAGCCACAGGTACAGCTCGGAGGGCTCGCCGCTCACGAGCGCGTCGGAGGGCCCCGGCTCGCGCAGCACCTCGACGGCGTCAGCGGTGAGCACCAGGCGCCAGATGCGGTCGGCCGTCCGCACCGCGACGGTGCCACGACCAGGGCCGTCCGGGCCGACGTCCTCGGCCTGGTAGGAGAGGAACCAGTCGAGCACCTCGTCGACGCCGTCGACGGCGAGCGTGTCGTCCACTGCGGTGACCGCCGCGTAGGCGCTCTCGACGTCGACCCGGTGGACGGCCGCCTCCTGGGCCATCCGGCGGTACCAGAAGCCGACGTCCTGCCGCGCCTCGTGCCACGTCCAGGCTGCCGATGCCGGGTCCCGGCTCCCGAGCGCGTCGACCAGCTCGTCGCGCCGCTCGCGGAACCACTCCATCAGTCCCTGACCCTCGACCGGGTGCTGCGAGAGCCGGCTCGGGTCGGTGGGCCGCCGGCCGGTGACCACGGCAGCCACCTTGTGGCTGAAGACCGCGCCGGTGTGCTCGACGGCGTCCCGCACGGTCCACCCGGGGCAGAGCGGGACGTCGCCGGTGAGCCGGTCGGGTTCGTCGTCGCGCGCGACCTCGAGGATGCGGTCGGTGTCGGCACGCAGGTGGCGCAGGTAGTCGTCGTTGGTGAGGCTGGCGTACGTCGCGGCGGTCTCGGTCATCCCGACATCCTGGCGCGCCGCGCCGACGGCCGCCAGGGCCGCGCACCGGCGGGCCGAGGACGGCGTCGACCTCAGGCCTGCTGCGACGCCTGCTCGGCCGGCTCGGCCTCGTTGTCGCGCAGCCACGGCGCCGGGATGTGCAGCTCGTCGTGCAGCACCACGCCGCGACGCCGGGCGAGCACCGCGCCGGCAGCCAGGGCCGCGACGATCGACACCAGGCCGCCGACGATGAGGCTCCAGCGCGGGCCGAACGCCTCGGCCAGCGCACCGATCAGCGGCGCGCCGATCGGCGTACCGCCCATCAGCACCGCCATGTAGAGGGCCATCACGCGACCGCGCATGACGGGGTCGACCGCGAGCTGCACGGTGGCGTTCGCGGAGTTGAGCAGCGTCATCTGGGTCAGCCCGAGCGGGATCAGCATGGCCGCGAACGAGAGGTACGTCGGCATCAGGCCGGCGGTCACCTCGACCACGCCGAAGGCCACCGCCGACAGCACGATGAGCCGCAGCCTCGGCGCCCCGCGGCGGGCCGCGAGCAGCGCACCGGACAGCGAGCCGATGGCGACGATCGACCCGAGGATGCCGTACTCCCCCGCTCCCTTGTCGAACACCTGGGTCGCCATCAGTGCGGAGGTCATCTGGAAGTTCAGCCCGAAGGTCCCGACGAAGAAGATGATGACCATCACCATCATCAGGTCGGGGCGGCCCCGGATGTAGCGGATGCCTTCCAGCACCTGACCTCTGCCGCGCCCTGCGCGTGGCATCGGCATCAGGTCGGCCGCGCGCATCTTGACGAGCGCGAAGATCACGGCCGCGAAGGACGCCGCGTTGATCAGGAAGACCGGCCCGGTGCCGACGAGCACGATGAGGAACCCCGCGAGCGCCGGCCCGATGACCCGGCCGAGGTTGAACGAGGCGCTGTTGAGCCCGACCGCATTGGGCAGGTCCTCCCGGCCGACCATCTCGATGACGAACGACTGCCGGGCGGGGGCGTCGATGGCTGCGCCGACCCCGAGCAGCAGCGCCAGCAGGTAGACGTTCCAGACCTGCACCACGCCGGTGACGGTCAGCAGGCCGAGGAACGCGGCGGTCACGGCCATGAAGCCCTGGGTCGCCATCAGCACCTTGCGCTTGGAGTAGCGGTCGGCGATGGTCCCGCCGAACGGCGCGAGCACGAGCATCGGCAGGAACTGCAGGCCGGTGGTGATGCCGAGCGCGACGCCGCTGTGGCCGGACAGCTCGAGGACCAGCCAGTCCTGGGCCACCCGCTGCATCCAGGTGCCGACGTTGGAGACGACGCCGCCGGTGGCGTAGAGCCGGTAGTTGCGGTTGTGGAGGGCCTGGAACGTCGGGCTCATGCGCCGCGGGTGATCCGGTCGAGCAGCGGGGCGGCCGCGCGCAGGACGTCGCGCTCCTGCTGGGTGAGCTCGGCGAGGCGCCGGGCCAGCCAGGCGTCGCGCCGGCGCCGGTCCTCCCGGAGCAGGGCGGTCGCAGGGACGGTGAGGGAGACGAGGTGCTGGCGGCCGTCGCTGGCGTGCGGTGTGCGAACGATCAGGCCGCGCTCCTCGAGACCGGCCAGGATGCGGGTCATCGACGGGGGCTGCACCATCTCGTGCTCAGCCAGCTCGCGCGGCGTCAGCGCGCCGTGCCGGTCCAGAGTGGCCAGCGTGGCCACCTGCGTGAGGCTCAGGCCGTGGTCGGCGCGCTCGGAGCGCAGCCGGCGCGAGAGGCGCATCACCGACACCCGCATGGTGCTCGCCAGCTCGGCGGTACGGGTCATCGTGGGCATGTCGTAAGCCTAACTCATTACCTGTGCTAACGACATTTCGGCTCGGCGGTGACCACGGGCGGCGGTCTCTGCGGACCGCGGCTTCGAGCCGTGGGCCTCATCCCCTGCGGATGAGGCGGGTGCCCCGGCAAACCGTGAGGCTGGGGCGCAGCACGGGCCAGGCCCGATCGAACGGGCCGCCCTCCCGACAGGAGCTGCCGCATGTCCAGGACCCGACACGGGCTCGTGAGCGCCGTGGCCGGCGCAGCGCTCGGCATGACCCTGCTCGCCGGCTGCGGTGGTGGCAGCAACCGTCCTCAGGTCACCGCTACTCCCAGCCTCCCCAGCCGGACGGCGTCCATCTCCGCCCCGAGCCCGACCGCGTCCTTGCCGTCGGTCCCGGGCAGGGACTCGACGACGCCGGCCCCCGGTGAGAGCTCGGAGCTCCCCACCTCCGCCGAGCCGAGCGGCTCGGAGTCGGAGACCGAGCGCGACACCGTGACGGCCACTGCCACCGAGACCGAGACCGCCACGGCCCAACCGACGAAGACCAAGACCGTCACCGCAACGCCCACCCCGACACCGACCCCGACGTCCGAGCCGGCAACGACGACCGTCACCGCGACTCCCACACCGACCGAGACGGTCACCTCGCAGCCCGTCACGACATCGACCAGCCCGTCGGTGACGCCGACACCTGATGCGTCAGCCACGAGCAGCGAAGGGGCATCGGACCTGTGGTGGTTGTGGGCCCTGCTCGCCGCCGCCGTGGCCGCGGGCATCGGCTGGCTGATCCTGGCCGCCTCTCGCCGGCGCCGGTGGGACGCAGCCTTCGCCACCGAGCTCGCGGAGGCACGGTGGGCGGTCGACACTCTCGTGCCGTCCGTCACCGACCGCTCGGTGCCCGCTGACGAGATCACCGCGCGTTGGGACGGCAGCCAACGTCGGCTCGACGACCTGCAGTCGCGAGCTCAGCACCCTCGCGAGCACCGCACCGGGGACACAGCGCTCCGCGAGGGCCGCCGGGGTGTCCGAGTCCGCTGTTGCCCTACGGCAGGCCATGGCCGCGGACGTCGCCCTGCGCTCCCGCACGGGAGCCTCGGCGCCAGCCGGCGATGAGCTCGCTGCTTCCCGCGAAGTGGTCCAGACGCGCAGCGACGCACTGCGAGCCGCCATGGACGACCGGACCGCCTCGGGCCCGCCGCCCACGGCAGGTGCGACCGGCGGGCAGCACGAGCGCTGACACCGCCGGAGCAGGCCGACCCGCCGGTCGGCTCCGCGTCGATGGTTATCCTCCCTGCCGACGGGACGAGCCGCGGCCGGACGCGCAGGACCGACCACCACCGAGACGAGGAGGGACAGGATGCCGGGTCTCATCAGAGGCGTGGCCAGGACTGCTGTCATCGCGGGGACGGCGACCGCTGTGTCGGGACGGGTCCAGCGGCGGCAGCAGAACCGTTGGGCCGCCAAGGACCAGCAGCAGTACGCCGAGCAGCAGCCGCCGCAGTACGCGCAGCCCCAGCCGCAGTACGCACCGCCGCCGCAGCAGCCGGTCTACGCCGCACCACCGCCCGCCGAGCCGGCCGGAGGCGACATGGACGCGAAGCTGGCCCAGCTCAAGCAGCTCGGCGAGCTCAAGGACGCCGGTGTGCTCAGCGAGATGGAGTTCGAGGTCCAGAAGAACAAGATCCTCTCCTCCTGACCGTCGGCGATCCGCCCCCCATGACGCCACGTGCGGCGACAAGAGGTCCAACAGCCGTGCGGCTGCGGGGCGTCGGCCAGGAGCTGCTCGACGCCGCCGTCGACGCCGCGACGTCCTGACGCGCCCGAGACTCTCCGAACCTTGAAGTGCCAGGGGTTGACCGCGCGGCCGGTCGGGCGCAAAGGTGCCACAAAGGGTGTCTAGGGCTCGACCCCCACCCGAACGGGGAAATCTTCTTCTTCCTTGGCTCCGGCCGGCCGTGCTCCTAGTCCAAGCGGACAAGGGAGGCAGCGATGTCGCATTTCCATCTCCGGGCGTTCGGCGCAGGACTTTCGCCTCGTCAGGCCAGAAAACTGCTAGGTGTCGCGGCAGGCGTTGCGAGCCTTGTTGCGGTGAGCATCGTCGTCACCGGTGGGGGCGCGGAGTCGTCCAGCAACGAACGTGCGGCGGCACAGCAGCGGGGGTTCGTCAACGCGTGCCCCCAGCGCACCGGGAGTGACGAGTCCAGGGGCGACCTGAACGTTCGCGTGGGCCAGTGCGCCGCCGGCCAGAAGCCCATCAAGCTCGCGACCTTCCCAGTGAGCAGTGCGCAGGGTCCGCAAGGACCCCAAGGCCCGCAAGGACCACAGGGCCCGCCCGGCACCACCGCGAACGCTGAGTTCGGGGTGGCGAGTGTCTTCGTCAGTCGGGGAGCCGGCGACAGGCCGAGCCGGTTTGCCACCTACTCGGTCGGGCTTGGCTCGCCTGCCGGCACGTCCACGGGCGGACAGTTCCGCTTTACGTGCACGCAGGCTCAGGCACCTTGCAAGATCTCATGGGGGGCCGCCGTGATCTCCCAGCGATCCGGGACGTCGTCTTGCATTCCCACGGATACTGGTCCACAAGCAAATCGACCTCAGTCGGCGCCCCGATGAACTACTGCGAGTACGCCGACGGCGCCAACAACAATCTGGCTGGTGCGCGGGTGCAGCGCGTGCCGTCACTGCGGGCCGCCGTCCGCGCTATCCGGGTTCCGCAAAGCATGGGAATCGGCGGGTCCCTCGACTGTGGCTCGAACCAGCCATTCACCCCGAGCGTCAACGCGATCTGGGTTCCTGCCGCGTCGGATGGGGTCAGCAGCGAATTCTATGACGTGTGGGTGACGATGAACTTCAAGTAACAGCCGCTGTCCCGCCCCCGGCGCAGAGCGGCCCTTCGTTGCTCTGCCCGGCGGCGGGATCCCATCGTGGGATCGCCGTCGCGCGCCGGCGCCGAGGTCCATAGGTGCTACGACCCCCAATCCGGGGCTTCCTGACCGACTGCCGTCCGATCATCCTGCGAGCACGGGTGCACCGCACCCGCCCGCTCCGGGCCCGACCGCGCCGCACAGGAGGCAGCACGATGCCGACGCCGTTGCAGGACCTGCTCGCCGGCGCCATCGGTCGTGCCGGGCAGCTGCCGGCAGCCGGCCGCACCGAGGTCGCGCGCCGGACCGGGTTGCCCCGCACGCTGGTCGAGCGCATCTACCGCCGCCCCCGGCACCTGCCCGACGACGCGGAGCGGGACCTCCTGGCCCTCGCCCTGAACATCCCCCGCCAGCTCGTCGACGACGCGGCGGGAGCCCAGCCCGGCGGCCTGCGGCTCATCGCCGGCGACCGCACCGACGAGGCGGGAGCCGCGCCAGCAGACCGGCGTGCCGACGAGGACCTCGCTGCCGAGCTCGGCTGGCTGCGCTGGGCTGCCGCGGTGATGCGTACCGAGATCTGGCAGGTGGCCGACGCCGACCAGGACCTCGACATCGAGACCGTGACCCGGCTCGTCGAGCACCTGGAACGGATCTCGGCCGGGGAGAACCTGCCCCTCGGCTGCTACAACTGACCGCCGCCAGTGCAGGTGGTCAGCGGCCCGCGGACCGTTCGGACGAGCAGGTGCAGCGCCGCGAGTCGGGAACCTTCGACATGACCGCGTCGGCGTGCCGGCCGCAGCCGGTCCAGGTCGTCTTCCGACAGCGTGGACAGGTGGCTGGACTGCACATCTGCGTCTCCTCGAGGTCGCTGCTACCCGGACACCCATGATACCCCACCCGGTATCCGGAGTCCGCTCACAGCGCCGTCAGTGCAGGTGGTCAGCCTCCCGCGGAGCGTGCGGCCGGTGCATCTGGAGAACCGTGCAGCCGTCCGGCCCGACGCCCTTGATGGGGTGCGTGACCTGCGGCGGCACATGCAGGTAGGACCCGGCGCCGAGCGTGCGGCCGGCGATCTCGGCCGTGCCGGAGACCACCCAGATGTGGTGGTGCGCCGCAAGGTGCGGCCGGCCGGGGCTGCTCGCGCCGGTGTCGTAGTGCACGAGCGCCTGGGTGAACGCGCCGAACCGCCAGAGTGTCTTCTCGATGACTCCGGGGCAGCCGGGCACCGGTTCCCATCGCGCTCGCCTCGATCTCGTCGGCCGGCAGCACCAGCAGGGCCTCGACCGCGGCGCGGTCGCTCTGCAGCTGGGAGCTCATCGCCGCTCCCGGTCGGTCAGGCCGAACGGCATGTCGGGTGTGCCGTCGGCGATGTGCAGCAGCCGGTTGTACTTCGCCACCCGCTCGCCCCGGGCGGGAGCACCGGACTTGAGCTGCCCGCAGCCGGACGCGACGGTGAGGTCGGCGATGAAGTCGTCGGGCGTCTCGCCGGAGCGGTGCGACACCATCGCGGCGTAGCCGCCGTCGCGACACACGGCGATCGCGTCGAGGGTCTCGCTGACCGTGCCGATCTGGTTGACCTTGATGAGAGCGGCGTTGGCCACCTTGCGTGAGATCGCGTCGGAGATGATGGCCGGGTTGGTGACGAAGATGTCGTCGCCGACGAGCTGGACGCGGTCGCCGAGTGCTCCGGTCAGTGCTGCCCAGCCGTCCCAGTCGCCCTCGGCGAGGCCGTCCTCGATGCTCCAGATCGGGAACCGGTCGACCAGCTCGCCGTAGTAGCTGACCATGTCGCCGGTGCTGAGCACCCGGCCGCCCACGTGGTAGGCGCCGTCGCGGTAGAACTCGCTCGCGGCGGGGTCGAGCGCGATGGCCACGCCGTCCCGGCCGACGGGGTACCCGGCGTCGGTGATCGCACCGACGAGGGTGGCGAGCACGTCCTCGGGCAGGCTGATGTCCGGGGCGAAGCCGCCCTCGTCACCGAGCCCGGTCGCGAAGCCGGCGCCCGTCAGACGCCTCTTCAGCGCTGCGTAGACCTCGGCGCCGGCGCGCACGGCGTCCGCGAACGTCGCCGCTCCCACCGGAGCCAGCATGAACTCCTGGAAGTCCAGGTTGTTGGGCGCGTGCGCGCCACCGTTGACGACGTTGAAGTGCGGCACCGGCAGCCGGGGCGACACGTCCGCAGGGATCAGGTACTGCCACAGCGGCACTCCGGCGCTGACCGCGGCCGCGCGGGCGGCGGCCATCGACACTCCGACGATCGCGTTCGCGCCGAGCCGGCCCTTGTTCGGCGTCCCGTCCAGGTCGCGCAGGACCTGGTCGAGCGCGCGGACGTCGGCGAACTCGCGGCCGTTGATCGCGCCGGCGATCAGCCCGTTGACGTTGCCGACCGCCGTGAGCACGCCCTTGCCGGCGAACCGGGCCTGGTCCCCGTCCCGCAGCTCGACGGCCTCCCCGGAGCCGGTCGAGGCACCGGAGGGCACTCCGGCCTGCACCTGGGTGCCGTCCGTGAGGGCCAGCGTGACTCCCAGCGTGGGCAGCGCCCGCGAGTCCAGGATCTCGACCGCGTGAACCGACCTGACGTGGATGCTCATGCTGATCTCTCCCAACGAGTGGACGTCGGGCAGTCGCCCGACCACTCCTACCGTCGCAGCGGCCGCGGACCGGCCGGTAGGGCCGAAGGTCCGGTCGGTCCGGCTAGCCCAGGGCCACGCCCAGTGCCCAGCCCGCCGCACAGGCCGTCAGGGCGGCGGCCACGCTCGTCAGCACGTTGAGCGACGACTCCAGCAGCGAACCTTCCTGTGCCAGCCGGACGGTCTCGAAGCTGAAGGTCGAGAACGTCGTCAGGGCGCCGCAGAAGCCGGTGCCGACCAGCGGCAGGACCCAGCCGTTGCCGCCCGACGCGGACAGCGCGCCCGCCGTCAGGCCGAGCACGAGCGAGCCGACCACGTTCACCGCGAGGGTGCCCCACGGGAAGACCGAGTCGTGCCACGACTGCACGAGCAGGTCGGTCAGGTACCGCAGCGGTGCCCCGACGGCGGCCCCGGCAAGCACCAGCAACAGCGTCATTCCTCGTCGGCCCCGGGCAGGTCGAACCGGCCGTGGTTGCCGTTGCGGCCGGCGTAGGTGACCACCTCGACGGGGTCCAGGAGCACGATGCCCTCCCGGACGAGGTCCGCCAGCTCCGGCAGGAACGCCCGGATCCGCTCCTCCTCGTCGACGATCACGACCGCGACCGGGAGGTCCTCCGACAGCGACAGCAGCCGGGTGGTGTGGATCATGTTGGAGGCGCCGAACCCCTCGCAGCCGCGGAACACGCTGGCCCCGGCCAGGCCCGCCTGGTGCGCCCGGTGCACGATCTCGGTGTAGGTCGGCCGGTGGTGGGTCTGGTCCGACTCGCCGACCATGACGGTCAGCCGCAACGCGTTGAGGTGCAGTCTCATCAGCTTCTCCTGAGCTCGGTGCGTCGGAGGACGCGCACGGTGAGGCGACCCACGGCGATCCCCAGCCAGACGGCTGTCAGACCCGCAGCGACACTGCCGACGAGGTAGACGCCGGCCAGCTGCTGCTGGTGCTCAGCCACCAGGTTGCGCGTCTCCAGCGCGTACGTGGAGAACGTCGTGAAGCCGCCGAGCAGCCCGATGCCGAGGAACGGACGCAGGTAGCGCGACGTCGGCCAGACGTCGAGGGCGCAGACCATGAGGAGCCCGAGCAGCAGGCAGCCGGTGGCGTTGACCAGGAACGTCGACCACGGGAACTCGTCCGGGGCGGACGGCAGCGCCTTCGCGGCGCCGAACCTCCCGGCCGCTCCGAGCGCCCCGCCCGCGGCGACGACGAGCAGCAGGTCCCACCGCGTCCTGACGACGCGACGAACCCGGCTGCCCAGTCCGGTGTCCACGCGGCCTCCTACCCCTCGGGTAGGGACCGTTGGCGGTCTCCCGCGGTTTCGGCGAGCCCCTCCGCCATCACTGCGGTCAGCCTAGCCAACGCCGCACTGCACCGAGCCAGACGTACCCTGTGCGGGTGCCTGTCCCACGCCGACCCGCTCCAGAACCTGCGGAGTCCGACATCGTGACCGTGGTGACCGTCGGCACGGCACTGTGGGCGGTGGCCCTGCTGCTGACTCTCGTCTTCCACGGGACGCTCGAGGACCACGGCAACGGCGACTGGGTCTGGGTCGCGCTGGCCGGCTTCCTGCTCGGCCTGCTCGGGCTCCAGCACGTACGACGGCGGGCGGCCCGCCTGCGCAGTGCCCCGCTCCCGCCGCGGGGCTGAGCGGTACAGCTACCGGGCGCCGTCCAGCCGGGCTTCGGCCAGCAGCTCAGCGAGCGCGGTCGAGCCGTCCAGGGCCGCTGCCAGCAGCAGTCGCAGCTCCCAGCGGCCGGCTGCCGCGGCCAGCCCGCGGGCCAGGCCGTCGAGGGTCGAGGCGTGCACCGCGCCGTCCTCGCCGCGCCACCAGGCGACGTGGTCGGCCCCGACCACGAGCTCGTCGTGCTCCCACCACGTCGGCGGCAGCCCGTCGGCGACGGCTGCCGCCGCCGCGGGCACGGGCTGCTCGGTGCCGCCGGTCAGGTCCGGCGGCGTGACGACCTCGGAGCTGCGGTCGAGGTCGAGCACGTCGGCGAGCCGGGCCGCCAGGTCGAGCGGCACCACCAGGGCGGCGTCGACGTCGACCACCTGCAGGTGCTCGGCCGCGTCCACCACCACGATGCCGTCGGCGTCCACGACCCGGTCCGGCGCGACCCGCAGCCGGGCCGGCGGGCTGACCGCTCCGGGGTCGACGGCGGCGAGCAGCGGCCAGACCGCAGCGAGCGTCCGAGCCGGCACGGTCCGCCGGTCGTCGGCCAGCCGGTCGAGCAGGTCGTCGGCTCCGGCCGGCACCGAGACCACCTTTCCAGCCCGGTCCGCACGCCGGCGGCGGCGAGCACGGCGGGGTCGATCCCGGCCACGTCGTCGGCGTCGAGCAGGTCGTAGAGCCCGTCCAGCCCGGCACCGGGCACCGCCCAGCTCGCCGCGGGCCGCCCGTGCCAGCGGGCCCGCGAGCCGAGCAGCCAGGAGGCGTGCGACGGCACGGTGTGCGGTCGGCCGTCACCGAGGTCCAGCCGCACCGGGGTGACGACGGCCTCGCGCAGCCCCGGGTCCGCCGAGAGCACCCGGAGCGCGTCCGGCCACCGGTCCTCGGCCACCACGTCGAGGTCGGCCACGAGCTGCACCGAGCGGGCGACCGGCGGCAGGTCGCGGGGCGCAAGGGTGTGGAGCACCGCCGCGACCCAGTCGGCCAGCGGCTCCTCGACCGAAGCCGCATCGAGCACCACGTCGTCGACGACGCTGACCCGGAGGTCGGCGAGGACGCCCACGGCTGACAGCACGACCGCACCCCACCGCTCGGCCACCTCCCGGGAGACCGGTCCGACCAGCTCCGGGTCGGCCAGCGCCGCGAACGGGGACCCCGGCAGCACCAGCTCGTCGGCCTGCGCCGGCTCACCCTCGTCGTCGGGCAGCGGCAGCGTCGCGAGCCAGGGCAGCTCACCGGGCCGCAGACCGGCCGCGGCCACCAGCGGCAGCACAGCCGACGCCAGCGCCAGCGGGTCGGGCTCGTGCCAGGCAGCCTCGACCACGGCTCGCACCTGCGGCGCCTCGAGCACCGATCGCGCGCTCGCCTCGGCTGCCCCGGCCCGGCGAAGGAGCGGGTGCACCGCCTCGGGATGCACCAGCCGCAGCCGGAACACGTCGAGCCCGGCCCCTCCGGCCGCGAGCTCGGCAGCCGGCAGCAGAGCGCCTCGCGCACCGCGCACCACTCGACCGTCCGCCAGCGGCACCGGCAGCACACCCAGCACGTCGGGGTCAGCCACCCCCGCGACGTCGAGGGCGGCGTAGAGCTGCCGCCACCAGCCCGGCGGCCGGTCCAGCCCGGCGAGCTCCTCGACGACCTCGGCGAGCCCCCACCGGCGTACGCCGAGCCGTCCCAGCTCCGGCCGGTCCGCCACCAGCGGCCCCAGCACCTCGGCGAGCAGCACGCGCAGCCCCTCGTCGGCGCCGACGACCGTGCTGGCCTCCCGCGGCGCGACGTGCCGGCCGTTGCTGGCCATCAGGACGGGCGCGCCCGCCAGCGCGGCGGTGATGGCCTGCCGCAGCGCGCCGTCCAGGCGGCCGGCCGGCACCGGGGACGGCAGCAGCGCGAGCGGGTCGTCGGTGGCTGTCGCCAGCTCGGCATACGCCGCCGCGGCGTGCCCGACGAGGGCGTCGGTGAGCGGGCCGGCCGCGACGTGGCGGCGGGTCGGGTCGAGCGGGAACGAGCCCAGCAGCAGCGCCGGCAGGTCCAGCGGCTCGTCGGTGGCGGTCGGGGCGTGCAGCACCGGCGGGATCGGCTGCCCGGCGAGGGGCCGGGCCCAGGCCAGCGTCCAGGCGGGTCGGTCCCGCTCCTCGACCGGTCGGTCGGCGAGCAGCTCGGGCTCCAGCGCCCCGGAGCGGCGGACGACCTGCCAGCCGCCCACGTCGGCCACCACCCGCCGGGCGCCCTCCGCCTCGACGACCACCTCGCTCAGCGCGGGCAGTGCCAGCAGCAGCGCGTCGTCGACCTCGGCGAGCAGGGATCGCACCAGCGCGATGGCCGAGGCGTCGCGCAGGGGCAGCCGCACGGTGGTCGTCCAGCCGTCGACGGGCGCCGCTGACGACGGCCACGGCAGCCGCAGCACCGGCAGCTGCCCGTTGCGCCGGTCGGCCTCGACCGCGAGCAGGTCCACGGCGGCGACCTCGGCCCGGGCGAGGTCGGCGTCCCAGCGCAGCGCGCCCGGTGGTCGAGGCGACCTGCGGCGCGTCGCTGACCGCCAGGACGGCGGCGAAGCCGACGCCGAACCGCCCCACCGTGGTGTGGTCGCGCTTGCTCGACGCCCGCAAGGTCGAGAGCGACTCCGCACCGGCGGCGTCCAGCGGCAGCCCGGTGTTGGAGGCGGTGAGGACGCCGTCGGACAGGGTGAGCAGCAGCCGACCGGGCTGCCCGCTGCGGGCCGCGGCGTCGGCGGCGTTCTGCGCGAGCTCGACCACGACCCGGTCGCGGTAGCCGCCTCGCACCAGGTCGTCCTCGGCGTTGGCGTCCTCGCGGAACCGGGCCGGTGACGCTGCCCAGGCGGCCAGCACCCGGCGCCGCAGCTCGGCGGTGCCGAACGGGTCGTCCGCGCTGCCTTCGGTGATCATGAAGGATCACCCCAGCACCTGCGGGGGCGATCCTTCATGATCACGGGCGGCGGGGTCAGGAGTGGCCGAGGTCCTCGGCGTCGGGTGTCTCGTCGACCGAGCCGGGGGTGTGCGCCTGCGGGTGCAGGGCGATCACGTCGAACTGCTCGTCGTCGGCCAGCGGAGCCACCACCTCGACGGGGGTCGGCAGCACGGCGACCTCGGAGTGCGCGCCGCAGCCGTGGTCGTAGGAGACGACCCGGCCGTCGCTGGGCGAGAAGGCGTTGGTGCACACGCCGAACACCCGTCGCAGCGCGCCGCCCAGCGGCGTCACGAACCCGCAGGTCGAGCACGGTGCAGGTGCCGCCTCGGCGAGCGCGGAGCTGGGGCCCTGCTCGCCGGAGTACCAGCGGTCGACCGCGTCGTCCCGGCCGATCTCGGACAGCACGCGGGGGCGGCCGAGGCCCAGCTCCCAGAGCGCCACCCGGTCGGTGTCGTCGTCCGTCTCGCGCTCCACCGCGGCGTCCCGCACGGTCGCGGTGTAGCCGGGCTCCAGCCGCTCGTCGTCCGGGTCGGTCGGCATCAGGTCGCCGACGCCGAGGTCGCCGGGGGCGAGCCGCTGCGACCAGGGCAGCCACTCCTGGGCGAGCAACGCGTCCGAGCCGGGCAGGAGCACCGCCTCGCAGACCGTCGCGACCTTGCCGCGTGGCGCGCGGGCGATGGTCACGGCCCACTGCCAGCCGCGGTACGCCGGGTCGGAGCAGGCGAACCGGTGGGTCATCAGCCGCTCGGCCTCGAGCTCTCCACCGAGGTGGTCGCCGACGTGCTCGGGGCGCTCGGCCGCCTCGACGGCGGCCTCACGAGCGAGGTCGACGGCAGCGGTCAGGACGGCGTCGGCAGCAGGGCGGCGCGCGGTGGTGGGGGTCACGGTCGACGATTCTCCCCCATGGCACGGCCGCCCGGCGACAACACGGCCGGGCGGGAGTCCGCCGGACCCGGCAGGATGGGCGGGTGGACCAGACGCAGCGCGGTCGGTTCGCCGAGCTGTCCCGCGGCGCGGCCCGACGCAGCCGCTCCGGCGCGCTGCGCGCCGGCCGCGGCGTCCGCCGGGTGACGCACGCGCAGGGCGCGGGCGAGTCGGGCCTCGGCAGGCTGATCGAGCTGCACGGCGTCAACACCGCCGGCGATGCGATGGTGGCGGTCGCCCTGGCCAACACCCTGTTCTTCTCGGTGCCCACCGGCGAGGCCCGCGGCCGGGTCGCCCTCTACCTGCTCATCACGATGGCGCCGTTCGCCGTCATGGCGCCCATCGTCGGCCCGCTGCTCGACCGCTTCCGGCACGGCCGGCGCTATGCGATCGCCACCACGATGCTGGTGCGCTGCTTCGCGACCTGGGTGCTCGCCGGCGCGGTGGGCGGCGCCGACCTGTCGCTCTACCCCGCGGCGTTCGCCTGCCTGGTCGCGTCGAAGGCGTACGGCGTCACCCGCTCGGCCACCGTGCCCCGGCTGCTGCCCCAGGGCGGCACCCTGGTCGCCGCGAACTCCCGCATCTCGCTCGCCGGGATCATCTCCGGCACCATCGGCGCGGGCGTGGCCGGACTGTTGTCGCTGCTCGGGACGTCCTGGTCGCTGCGCGCGGCGTTCCTGGTGTTCTTCGCCGGCGTGGTTCTCGCCCTGCGGCTGCCGAGCAAGGTCGACTCGACGCAGGGCGAGGAACCCACGACCCTGTCGCTGGACGACACCGGGCCGATCCTGCGGCGTACCAGCGTCGGGTCGGCGGTGGTGATCGCGCTGCGGGCCAACGGTGCGCTGCGGGCGTTCTCGGGCTTCCTCACGATGTTCTTCGCCTTCCTGCTGCGCGAGCACCCGGTGGGCGGGCTGGACGACACGCTCGTGTTCGGTCTGGTCGCCGGCTGTGCCGCCGTGGGCAGCACCGCGGGGACGACGATCGGCGCCAAGCTGCGCACCCGCGCACCCCTGACGGTGATCGTCATCGTGCTCACGGTGGTCACCGTGGCGACCCTGGCCGGCGCCGTGCTGTACACCGTCACCACCGTGCTGGCGGTGGCCTTCGCGGCCGGTCTGGCGCAGTCGCTGGGCAAGCTGTCGCTGGACGCGATCGTGCAGCGCGACGTCCCCGAGGCCGTGCGGACCTCGGCGTTCGCCCGGTCCGAGACGGTGCTGCAGCTGTCGTGGGTCGTCGGCGGCGCGATCGGGATCGTGCTGCCGCTCGACGGACCGCTCGGGCTGGGGATTGCGACGGCGGGCCTGTTGGGCATGCTGGTCGTGACGGCGCGCGCCACCGCCCGCCGTCGCCGTGAGGGAGGTCTCTAGATGGAACGTCGTCGGCTCGGCCGGATCGGCCACCAGAGCTCGGTCCTGATCTACGGCGCCGCCGCGCTCGGGGAGGTCACCCAGGAGGTGGCCGACGCCTCGGTGCAGGAGGCCCTGGACGCCGGGATCAACCACTTCGACGTGGCCGCGTCCTACGGCGACGCCGAGCTGCGCCTCGGGCCGTGGATGCCACGGATCCGTTCGGACATCTTCCTCGCCACCAAGACCGGGGACCGCGACGCCGAGGGCGCCTGGGCCTCGATCAACCGGTCGCTGGAGCGGCTGCAGACCGACCACGTCGACCTGCTGCAGCTGCACGCGGTCGGCGACCTGGACGAGCTCGACAAGGTGACCGGCGCGGGCGGCGCGCTGGAGTCCGCGGTCCGCGCGCAGGAGGAGGGACTGGTCGGCGCCGTCGGCATCACCGGCCACGGCGACGACGCGCCGTCGACGCACCTCGAGGCGCTGCGCCGGTTCCCGTTCGCCTCGGTGCTCACCCCGATGAGCGTCGTGCTGCACCGCGACCCGGTGTTCCGCGATGCGTATGAGGAGCTTGCCGACGAGGTCGCCCGGCAGGACGCCGCGCTGATGCTGATCAAGACGGTCTCCCGGCAGAACTGGCAGTCCGACGAGCACCGCTTCGCCACCTGGTACGAGCCCTTCGACGACCAGCGCTCCATCACGGCGGCGGTGTCCTGGGCGCTGTCCTTGCCGGGGGTCACCGGCATCGCGACTCCCGGCGACGTGGGCCTGCTCGGCATGGTGATCGAGGCGGAGCGGTCTCGCATCGACGCCGAGGCAGCCGCCCGCCAGCTCGACGCGGAGCCGGTGTACAGCTCGCCGTTCATCGACATCCCGATCTGAGGTCTTTGCCTTACCGAGGACAACGGCCTCGCCGTCGCGGCGCACAGTCGGGGCATGCGGCGGGGGTTGCGTCGAGACGGGGTGCTTGCAGGGCTGCTCGTCGCCCTGCTCGGTGGGCAGCTCGCGGTGACGGCGGCTCCGGCGTCGGCCGCCGTGTGCACTCCTTTCGTCCAGACCGGCTACACGGTCACGGTCTGCCTCGACGCGCCGGGGCCGGGTGCCGTCCTTTCCGGCAGCACCGAGGTCACGGCCACCGTCACGGTCAGCCCTGCCGGGGCCGCGGTGGTCGACCGGGTGCAGTTCACCTGGGGAACCGCCAACACGTTCCTGCTGGCCGACCACGACGCGCCGTACCGGATGCGGTTCGACACCACCTGGCTGCCCAACGGCTCGGGCCAGCTGCGGGCCCGGGCCCTCATCGTCGACGGCCCCACGACGGGGCGAGTGGGGCCGACGGTGACGATCAACAACCCTGCTCCGCCGCCGCCCGACGGCAAGACGTTCACACCGTGGCTCGGTGGTGCGATGGAGCCGGGCCAGCGGTTCCGGGTGGCGGCGGTCGGGGACGGCGTCGACGGGTCGCCCGAGTCGGAAGCTGTCGCCGACCAGGTGCGCTCGGCGCAACCGGACGTCTTCGCCTACCTGGGTGACGTCTACGACCGCGGTACGCCGTCGGAGTTCGACACCTGGTACTCCGACCCCAACGGCTTCGGCAGCCTCGTCCCGATCACCAACCCGACCGTCGGCAACCACGAGTACATGGAGTCGGCGACGGCAGCGGCGTACTTCGAGTTCTGGAACGAGGTGCCGCACTACTACAGCTACGACATCGGCGCCTGGCACGTCATCGTGCTGGACTCCACGGTCGAGTTCGAAGCGACCAGCGACCCCACCCAGCTGAAGCCCGGATCGCCGCAGTACGAGTGGCTGGCCCGCGACCTGGCCACGCACGACAACGTGTGCACGATGGCGTACATGCACCACGCGCGGCGCACCAACGTCGAGGGCGTCAACCGAGTCGCTCTCGACCCGGTGTGGCGCCTGCTCGTCGACCGCAGCGCGGACCTGGTGCTGAGCGGTCACGCGCACAACTACGAGCGCTGGACGCCGATGGACGGCGCGGGCGACCCGACCGCCGAGGGCATCACCCAGTTCGTCGTCGGAACGGCCGGCCGGCCGATCCTCAACGACACCGTCCCGGAGCCCCGGGTCGTCAGCACCGTCACCGCACCGGGCGCCCTCGTCCTCGACCTCGGGGCCACCGACGCGCAGTTCCGCTTCACCTCGACCGACGGCAGCTTCACCGACTCCGGCACCATCCCGTGCCGCACCGCCCCTGACGTCGCCAAGACCGTCACCCCGCGCGACGGCGACGACGGCTGGCACCGCGGCGACGTGTCCCTCGACTGGCAGGTCACCGAGCCCGAGTCGCCCGAGACGCTGGTCACGACCGGCTGCGAGGCGCAGCGGGTCATCACCGACCAGCCGCCGACGACCTACACCTGCAGCGCCACCAGCGGCGGCGGGACCACCGTCGGCGAGCCCGAGACGATCAAGCGGGACGGGACCCCGCCCACGATCGCTGCCGGCACGAGCCCACCGCAGCCCGACGGGGCGAACGGGTGGTACCTCGCCAACCCCCGGGTCGACTACAGCTGCGGTGACCTGCTCTCCGGCGTCGCTCGATGCCCGGACGCGGTCGACGTCGCCGAAGGCGTCACCACCGTCACCCGCACCGCAAGGGACAAGGCCGGCAACGAGACCGAGTCCGACGTGGGCCCGCTCAGCGTCGACCTCACCAACCCGGTGGTGACCTGCGATGCACCACCGACGTACCTCCTGAACCAGGCCGACGCGACCGTCAGCGCCGAGGTGACCGACGCCGGGTCCGGACCTGTCCGGGCCACCGAGAGCGTCCCTGTGACGACGTCCGCGGTAGGGCGGCGGAGCGTGTCGGTGCGAGGCTCGGACCGGGCCGGGCGGACCGCCGCCGACGACTGCGCCTACCGGGTCGACTACGGGTTCGCCGGCTGGGACTCACCGGTCGACGGCGGTGCCACCCTGAACGTCGTCACCGCCGGCCAGGCCGTGCCACTCAAGTGGCGGGTGCTCGATGCCGCCGACCTCCCGGTGACCAGCATCGGGGCCGTTTCGCTCACCTCGGTCGCCCACGGCTGCACGAATGGGGCCGTGCAGGACCCGCTCGAGGTGACGGCAGCCGGCGGGTCCGGACTGCAGAACTTCGGTGACGGCTCCTACCAGCTCAACTGGAAGACGCCGAAGACCTACGCGGGATCCTGCCGGACGCTGCGGATGGACCTCGGCGACGGGGTGCAGCACACCGCCGAGTTCAGGTTCACGGGTTAGCCCGGCCAGTCGGACATACTGGCCCGATGCGGTTCCGGGGGCTACGCGGTCTGGCGCTGGCAGCGGCGGTCACGGCGCTCCTCGGCGGCCAGCTCGCCGCCGGTCCTGAGCCCACCGAGGCAGCCGACAGCTGCCAGACGACCAGCGGTCACCCGACCTGCTACACCGTGAGCTCTGCCTGACCCTGCCCGACGGCATCGGCGACCGGAAGCATCAGACCTGTCAGGCGGAGGTCGCTGTACGCCGGCAGCGCCGCCCCGTCCGTCGACCGGGTGAGTTCTACTACCGCAAGCACTATCTGCTCTCTGACCACGATCCGCCGCTACGGCACGCTCCTCCAGACGAGCCGGCTGGCCTCGACGGGCTCGCTGGCAGCTTCCAGGCAGAGGTCGTCATGAGCGACCTGTACCGCATCGCACCACGATCAACTCTGCCACTCACCGTCTCCAACCCGGTGCGGTCTCCCCCAGCCACGCCGCAGTTCACGCCTCGCACACCCCCCGCAACGGGACCGCGATACACGATCGCCGCCGTCGGGGACGGCGTCGACGGCTCCCCGGCGAGCCATGCGGTCGCCAACCTCGTCAGGTCGTGGAACCCGAACGTCTTCGCCTACCTGGGCGATGTGTACGACCGTGGGTCGGCCTTCGAGTTCGACAACTGGTACGCCGACCCCGAGGGCTTCGGTCCGGGGCTGCAGCGACATCACCAACCCCACGGTCGGCAACCACGAGTACATGCTCCCGCCCAACGATGCGGCGCCCTACTTCGCCTACTGGGGGAACGTCCCGCACTACTACAGCTACGACGTCGGCGGCTGGCACGTGCTCGTGCTCGACTCGACGACGGAGTTCGAGAAGACGAGCGACCCGAGCCAGCTGAAGCCCGGGTCGCCGCAGTACGAGTGGCTGGCCGCCGACCTTGCCGCGCACCAAGGAACCTGCATGCTCGCGTACATGCACCACCCGCGGTACAGCGCGGTGGATGGCGTTGCGCGGCTGGGGCTCGCCGACGTGTGGTCACTGCTGTTCGACCGTGGCGTCACCATGGTGCTCGCCGGGCACGCGCACACCTACGAGCGCTGGACCCCGTTGGACGGCACCGGTTCTCCGGTGGCGGGCGGGCTCACGCAGTTCATCGTCGGCACCGGCGGCCGCGAGATCCAGAATCCCGGAGCTGACCGAGCCGAAGGTCGCCGCGAGGGTCACCACTCCGGGAGCCCTGCGGCTCGACCTCGGCCCCGACGACGCTGCCTTCACGTTCGCCTCGACCGACGGCAGCTTCACGGACTCCGGCACGGTGCCCTGCCGCAGGCCCGCTCCCCCGCCGCCTCCGCCGGACACGTCGGCTCCGAGCACTCCCGTCGGCGTCACGGCCGCCGCGACGTCACCGACTGCCGCGACGGTCTCCTGGGCCGCGTCGACGGACAACGTCGGCGTGACCGGCTACACGGTCCGTCGCGGCGGCGCCGTGGTGGCGACGCTCGGTGCGGGCAGCACGTCGTACGCCGACACCGGGCTGCGCGGCGGGACGGCGTACTCCTGGACCGTCGAGGCCGTCGACGGCGCCGGCAACCGCTCGGCCCCGTCCGCGCCGGCCACCGCCCGCACGCCGTTCCCGACGGTCAGCAGCCGCACTCTGCTGCGCGGCCTGCCCCGCACGGTGGAGCACCGCCGCGGCTTCAGCGCCCGGCGTTTCGGCAACGGTTGGACCGACGCCGACCGCGACGGGTGCAGCACCTTCGCCGAGGTGCTCGTCGCGGAGGCGGTCCGACCCCCTGCGGTGCGAGTCGGGTGCGCGATCTCCGGCGGCCGGTGGCGCTCGCCGTACGACGGTGTGGTCACGTCTACCCGGACCCGACTCGTCGTCGACCACCTGGTGCCGCTGCGCGAGGCGTGGGAGTCGGGTGCCCACCGGTGGCACCGTCGCAGCCGGCGGCAGCTCGCGAACGACCTCGGCTACGACCCGACGCTGACAGCGGTCACGAGATCGTCGGCTCGGGCCAAGGCCGCCGCCGAGCCGCAGGACTGGCTGCCGACGCGCACGGCGTACCGCTGCACCTACCTGGCCCGGTGGGTGGCGGTGAAGTGGCGCTGGCACCTCTCCGTGGACCGCGCCGAGGCGCGCTTCCTCAGCAGGCGGCTGTCCTCGTGCGGCTGGCCCGCCGTGGTGCAGCCGACCCGACCTGCCGTGCGCTGATCCGTCGCGCTACTCCGACGACGGCATCGAGCCCTGCGGTCGGCCTCCGCGCTGTTCTCGGCCGTCTCGGCGTCCTCGTCGGTCGTCGGCGTCTCTTCCCAATAGACCGCGCGCAACCAGCCTCCACGCACGGTCGAGGCCTCGGATTCTGCGTCAGGCAGCCCGAACGGTGCGGGCCGTCGTTCCCCGCGACGCGGGCCTGATGTCATCTCGGGCCGACCGGGCGACGGCCACCGCTCGGGCGACTCACGCGCGGCTCCCTACGCTCTCGCCGGTGCGGACGCCTCCTGCCGACCTCGACGTGGCCGACGCTGGCCTTGCTGCTCGACCACGGCTGGCACCTGCAGGTCGCCGACCTGACCTATGCGCCGCTGGGCTTCGGCAGCCACCACTGGGTGGCCACCACCCATTCGGGCGCACGGTGGTTCGTCACGGTGGACGACCTTCGGGACAAGCCCGGCGGACGCGGCCGAGGCGCTGCGCGCGTTGACCGCCGCCATGTGCTCCGCCCACCTGCTCCGGCGAGACGCCGCCCTGTCCTTCGTGCTCGCCCCGATCCAGGCGGCGGACGGCAGCGTGGTGCTGCCGCTGGGCGGGAGCTTCGCCGTCACGCTGTTCCCGTTCGTCGAGGGCCGCGAGTGGCCGGAGGCCGACGCGGCCGGCGCACCCGACCGGGCTCAGGTCGTCGACCTGCTGGCCCGGCTGCACGGCGCGACCCATGTGGTGGCCGAGACGGCGCGGGTCGACAGTCTGCAGGTGCCGGCCCGGGCCCGCCTGGAGCAGGCCCTGACCCAGCTGGCCGGCCCGTGGACGTCGGGGCCGTACGCCGAGCCCACCCGCGAGCTGCTCGCCACCGGCCACCACGAGCTGGGCGTGCTGCTGGCCGACTACGACCGCCGCGCCGGCGAGCTGCGGCACCGGCGGGAACCGTGGGTCGTCACCCACGGCGAGCCGAAGGCGAGCAACCTGCTCGGCACCGACGACGGGCCGCTCCTTGTCGACTGGGACACCACGCTGCTGGCACCGGCCGCACGCGACCTCTGGATGGTCGAGTCGGGCAACGGCGACGAGCTGCGCCGGTACGCCGAGGTCACCGGCCGCACGGTCGACGCCGAGGACCTCGCGACGTACCGGATGTGGTGGGACCTCAGCGAGATCGCGGAGTACGTGCGGTGGTTCAGCGCAAGCCACACCGCGACCGCCGACAGCGAGATCGCGTGGGGCGGCCTCGCCGAGTCGATGCAGATCCGGGAGCGCTGGCCGCAGCTGTTCTGAGCGGTCAGCGGGTCGGCCGGACGCCGACCTCCTCCAGCCGGGTCAGCATCTCGGCCGGGTCGGCGTAGACCCGGTAGGCGCCCGCACGCTCCAGCTCCTCGCGGCCGTAGCCGCCGGACAGCACACCGATGCCGAGGGCGCCGGCGCGCTGGGCAGCCAGCAGGTCCCAGACGCTGTCGCCCACCACGAAGCAGTGGGCCGGCTCGACGCCGAGCCGGCGAGCGGCGGCCAGGAACAGGTGCGGGTCGGGCTTGGCGCGTTCGACCAGGTCGCGGGTCACGACCGGCACGTCGTCGGGCAGGCCGAGCATCTCGAGGGCGGACGCCGCCGTGTGGCGCGCACCGCTGGTGGCGATCGCGAACGGCACCTCGCGCCGGTGCAGGTAGGCGACCAGCTCGCGGGCGCCGGGCAACGGAGCAACGGACTCGTGCCGCCGCAGGTATGCCTCGGCGTGCAGCGTGCGCAACCGCTCGGAGAGCGCGTCGTCCAGCTGGACGCCCGTCTCACGGCTCAGCGCGTCGATGAACAGGCCGCCGCTCATGCCGATCCGGCGGTGGATGCGCCAGACCGACAGCGGGATGCCGCACTCGCGCAGCGCCTCGTGCCAGGCCATCACGTGCTGGTAGACGGAGTCGACCAGCGTGCCGTCGAGGTCGAACAGCAGCGCGGGCTGTGGAACGTCGAGTGCCAGGTCGTCCGGCACCGTCACGGCTTCTCCTCGCCGCCCGCAGCCAGCTCGCGGCCCCGGTCGCGGGCCGCCTCCAGCGCCGAGAGCATGGCGGCCCGCACGCCGTGGTTCTCCAGCTCGCGGATCGCGTTGATGGTGGTGCCGGCGGGTGACGTCACCGCCTCGCGCAGGGTGGCCGGGCGTTCGCCCGAGTCGCGCAGCATGACCGCCGACCCGATGGCGGTCTGCACGATCAGGTCGTGCGCCACCTGCCGCGGCAGCCCGAGCAGGATGCCGGCGTCGGTCATCGCCTCGACCAGGTAGAAGAAGTACGCCGGTCCGCTGCCCGACAGCGCGGTGACCGCGTCCTGCTGCGCCTCCGGCACCCTGATCGTGCGGCCGACCGGCGAGAAGATCGCCTCGGTGCGCACCAGGTGCTCCTCCCCCGCGTGCGCGCCGGCCGACACAGCGCTCATCGCCTCGTCGACGAGGACCGGAGTGTTGGACATCACCCGCACCACCGGCGTCCCTGCGGCGAGCCGTCCCTCGATGAAGGACGTCGTGATGCCGGCCGCTGCCGAGACGACCAGCCGCTCGGCCGGGCAGTGCGGCGCGAGCTCGTCGAGCAGTGCGCCCATGTCCTGCGGCTTGACGGTGAGGATCAACGTGTCGGCGCCCGTCGCCGCCTCGGCCGTGCCGACGACCTGCACGCCGTAGGTGCCGTGCAGATGTGCCGCGCGGTCGGGACGCCGGGCGGTGACCACGACGTCGCCAGGAGCCGTGCCGCTGCGGAGCATCCCCGACAGCAGCGCCTCGCCCATCTTCCCGGCACCGAGCACCGCGATCCGCTGCGTCGGCGTCCCCGTCGACGTCATCGCAGGCTCCTCAGCCCTTCGTCGCGACGGAGCGCAGGAAGAACGCGAGGTTCGCCGGCCGCTCGGCCATCCGGCGCACGAGGTAGCCGTACCACTCGTCGCCGTAGGGGACGTAGACCCGTACTCGCTGTCCTTGCGCAACGAGGCGCTGCTGCTCGTTGGGCCGGATGCCGTAGAGCATCTGGAACTCGAAGCTGTCCGGTGCGCGGCCGCTGCGGCGAGCGAGGTCCTCGGTGATCGCGACCAGCCGCGGGTCGTGGGTGGCGAGCATCGGGTAGCCGTCGCCGGCCATCAGGATCTTGAGCGCCCGCACGTAGGCGGTGTCCACGTCGTGCGCGCCGTGGAAGGCCACCGACTCCGGCTCCTTGTAGGCGCCCTTGCAGAGCCGCACCCGCGAGCCGGCATGGGCCAGGTCGCGGCAGTCGCCCTCGGTGCGCCGCAGGTAGGCCTGCAGCACCGCGCCGGTCTCGGGGAAGTCCTGCCGAAGCTCACGCAGGATGCCCAGGGTCGAGTCGGTGGTGGTGTGGTCCTCCATGTCCAGGGTGACCGTCGTCCCGGCAGCGCGCGCCGCCGCGCAGATCGCGTGCGCGTTCTCCAGTGCGATCTTCTCCCCGTCACCGGCAAGCGCCTGCCCGACGGCGGAGAGCTTCACCGACGTCTCGGCCCCGCCGGTCAACCCTTCGTCGGCCAGCAGGCCGAGCAGGCGCAGGTAGGCGTCGCGGGTGTCGGCCGCCTGCTGCACGTCGAGGGTGTCCTCGCCCAGGTGGTCCATCGAGGCGAGCAGCCCCCTGTCGAGCAGCTCGCGGGTGGCGGCGACCGCCTCCTCGGCGCTCGCACCGGCGACGAACCGGGCCACCACCGATCGGGAGACGGGGGCCGTCTCGACCAGGTGCCGGATCCGCCCGCTGCGGGACATCGACAACAGCACACGCCGCAGCACGGGCGGCACCTCCTCGGGACAGACGGGGCGGCACGACCTCGTCGGCCGCCGGCCAAGGCTAACGCCACCGCGGGCCGGGCCGGTCGCCGCAGGGGGTACGCCCAGGTTTCACCCGGTGGGAACCGGGCACCACTCGACGCAGTCCTCTGCGACCGCGCCGCGGCCGCCGTCGTACATACACGGGAGGCCGCCATGAGCGGGGTCCAGACCGGCACGATCAAGACCAACATCCCGGCCCGGATGGACCGGTTGCCCTGGTCCCGATGGCACTGGCTGGTGGTGCTCGGCCTCGGCACGGTCTGGATCCTGGACGGCCTCGAGGTCACCATCGTCGGCTCCATCGCCGGGCGGCTGACCGAGAAGCGGCAGCGGCCTGTCGATCACCGAGAGCCAGATCGGCCTCGCTGCCGGCGTCTACGTCGCCGGCGCCTGCCTCGGGGCGCTCTTCTTCGGCTACCTGACCGACCGGCTGGGCCGGAAGAAGCTGTTCATGATCACGCTGGGCGTCTACCTGGTGGCCACCGTCCTCACGGCGTTCTCGATGAACCCCATGTGGTTCTTCGTCTGCCGCTTCTTCACCGGCGCCGGCGTCGGCGGCGAGTACGCCGCCATCAACTCCGCGATCGACGAGCTGATCCCGGCCCGGGTCCGCGGCCGGGTCGACCTCATCATCAACGGATCGTTCTGGCTCGGCACTGCGTTCGGTGCCGCCCTGTCCGTCTTCCTGCTGAACACGGCGTACTTCCCCAAGGACGTCGGCTGGCGGCTCGCGTTCGGTCTCGGCGCGATCCTGGGCATCGGCATCCTGTTCGTCCGGAAGAACGTCCCGGAGAGCCCGCGGTGGCTGTTCATCCACGGCCACGAGAAGAGCGCCGAGCGCATCGTCCGTGACATCGAGGGCCAGGTCGAGGACTCCACCGACGAGGAGCCTCGCCCGCGCCGAGGACCGCGACGACTACCTGACCGTCCGGCAGCGCAAGACGATCGGGTTCGGCACGATCGCGGCGACCGCCTGGAAGCTGTACCCCAAGCGGTTCGTGCTCGGGCTGTCGCTGTTCATCGGCCAGGCCTTCCTCTACAACGCGGTCTTCTTCACCTTCGCGCTGGTCCTCACCGACATCATGAAGGTCGACACCGCCGTCGCGCCCTGGTACCTGATCCCGCTCGCGATCGGCAACTTCCTCGGCCCGCTGCTGCTCGGCCACCTGTTCGACACGGTCGGCCGGCGGGTGATGATCACCTCGACCTACGTGCTCTCCGGGCTGGTCCTCGTCGTCACCGGCTACCTGTTCGACAACGGTTCGCTGTCGGCCAACACCCTCACGTTGATGTGGTGCGTCGTCTTCTTCTTCGCCTCGGCCGGCGCGAGCGCGGCCTACCTCACGGTCTCCGAGATCTTCCCGATGGAGACCCGGGCGATGGCGATCGCCTTCTTCTACGCGGTGGGGACGGGGCTCGGCGGCATCATCGGCCCGATCCTGTTCGGCAAGTACATCGAGCAGGGTCGCAGCCAGGTCGCCTTCGGCTACTACCTCGGTGCGGGACTGATGATTGCGGCCGGCATCGTGGCAGCGTTCCTCGCGGTCAATGCCGAGAAGCGCTCGCTGGAGGACATCGCCGAGCCGCTGACCGCGCAGGAAGCCGAGCAGGAGTCCGGCCGCGACGACCGCGTGATCGACCTGCGCGACCGGGACCGGGACTACGACCCGGACCGCGAGTTCTACGACGACGACTCGGAGGCGAACCGTCGGGAGGGCTCGCACAGCAGCCTGCGCCGCTACCACTGACGGCTGCGCTCACGGCGTACGCCGGCGCAGGGTGACCGCACCGAGAGCCAGCGCCAGCACCGCCGCGAAGGCGACGACGCCGAGGTCGACCCACGTGCTGGGCTCGATCTCGGCGTTCGTCGTCAGGGCTTGCATCGCGTCGACGGCGTAGGACAGCGGCAGGAAGGCCGAGACCAGGTGCAGGAACGGCGGCAGCTGGTCGCGCGGGATCAGCAGACCGCAGAGCAGGAACTGCGGCAGCACGAACGCCGGCATGAACTGCACGGCCTGGAACTCGGTGGTGGCGAACGCGCTGACGAACAGCCCCAGCGCCATGCCCAGCACGGCGTCGACCACGGCGACGGTGAGCAGCATCCAGGTCGGACCGGCGATGTCCAGGCCGTAGACCGTGAGCGACAGGCTGCTCACCAGCACCGCCTGCACCGTGGCCATCGCACCGAACGCCAGGGCATAGCCGAGCAGCAGGTCCATCTTCGCCATCGGCATGCTGAGCAGCCGCTCGAGAGTGCCCGACGTCCGCTCCCGGAGGGTGGCGACGCTGGTCACGAGGAACATCACGACGAACGGGAAGATGCCCAGCAGCGGGGCGCCGATCTGGTCGAAGACCGGCGTGTCGGCGTAGATCCATGCCAGCAGGCCGACGAGGACGCACGGCACGACGAGCATGAGCGCCACGGTTCGGCGGTCGTGACGCAGCTGACCGATCACCCGGTGGGCGGTGGCGGTGGTGCGGCGGGCGGTCACGCCGCACCGCCCTGAGCCGCGTTGCTGCGCTGGCCTCGGCCTGGTCGACCAGGGCCAGGAAGGCGGCCTCGACGTCGGCGGTCCCGGTCGCCTGGAGGACACCGTCGAGCGTGTCGTCGGCGAGCAGCTTGCCGTCGCGGATGAGCAGCAGCCGGTCGCAGTGCGCGGCCTCGTCCATCACGTGGCTGCTGATCAGCAGCGTGCGTCCGCTGGCGGCCAGCTCGCCGAACAGCCGCCACAGGTCACGGCGGAGCACCGGGTCCAGGCCGACCGTCGGCTCGTCGAGCACCAGCAGCTCCGGTTGGCCGAGCAGCGCCGCGGCCAGCGAGACCCGGGCGCTCTGGCCGCCGGAGAGCCGGCCGACCAGAGCGTCGACGTGGCTGCCGAGCTCGACCTCCTCGACCACCCGGTCGACGTCGGACGCCGGTGCGCCCAGGATCGCCGCGAAGTAGCGCAGGTTCTCACGCACCGACAGGTCCGCGTAGACCGACGGCGCCTGGGTCACGTAGCCGACCCGGCTGCGCAGCGACGCCGACCCGGCCGGCTCGCCGAGCACCAGCAGGGTGCCGCCCGCGACGATCTGCACGCCGACGACGGCGCGCATCATCGTGCTCTTGCCGCCGCCGCTGGGCCCCAGCAGGCCGGTCACCGACCCCCGCGGCACACTCAACGAGACGTCGTCGAGCGCCACCCGGCCGCCGCGCACCACCCGCAGCCGGTCCAGCACGATCGCCGGACCCTCGTCCTGCACGTTATTCATCACACGATGAATATGCCGCGCGGCCGGTCGCTCAGGTCAAGAGGCGTCGGACCCCATTCGGCGACGCAGCGCCCTCGTGATCGTGAGGGGAAAGCGCGGTCGAGGAGTGACGTTCTCCCTCACGATCATGGAGCGTGCGGGCGCGGAGGCGGCCCGCGGCCCAGTCGACGCGCGGCATCTGCTCAGCCGCGCAGGTAGTGCTGCACGGTGGGGGCGACGAGGGCGACCAGCGTCTCGTCGTCGGCCGAGGCCAGCGGCTCCAGCCGGACCACGTGCCGGAGCAGGACGAGCCCGACCAGCTGGGCTGCGGCCGCCTGCACGCGCAGCGGGTCCGGCGAGTCCCCGGCTGCCACGATGCGGCCGAGCAGCGCGCTGCCGACGAACTCGCGCAGCATGGTCGCGCCCTGCTCGCTGGTGAACGCCGACCGCACCAGTCCGAGCATCGGCGTCCGGAACGCCGGGTCGCCCCACACGCCGAGGAACAGCCGCACCAGCCGTTCCCCCAGCTGGTCGGGGTCGCCCGCCAGCACCTGCGGCAGCCGCTCGGCCGGGTCGAACGGCAGCTCCATCGCCGCGACGAAGACCTGCTCCTTGCTGCCGAAGTAGTGGTGCACCAGAGCCGGGTCGACGTCGGCCTGCCGGGCGATGGCCCGCACGCTCGCGGCGGCGAACCCCTTCTCGGCGAACTGCTGGCGCGCAGCGTCCAGGATGGCCTGCCGCCGGTCGCCACCGTCGGCCGGCCGGCCGGGACCGCGGCGGGCGGCAGGTGGCGTGGCCGAGGTCGTCACCTGCGCGCCATCACGGCGTACGTCGTGAAGGGCTCGTCGACGTAGCCGTCGGGGTGCTCCCGCCCGAGCTGGTCGACCTCCGTGGCCACCACGTCGGCCGCCCGGTCACCGAGGCCGAACACGTAGGACTTGGTCATGATGTTGCGCCCGAAGTCGACCACCGACATCCGCCGGCTCCACGGGATCTCGACGGTCGCGACGTGTCGCTTCCACCGCGGCCCGGCCAGCAGGTCGGCGACCCAGGACTCGTCGTCATGACCCGTCCAGCCGCAGGCGGCGAACAGCCGTTGCTGGTGCCGGGCGAACCACGCCACCGACAGGTCGTGCCGGTTCCACCAGGTCGCGAGCACGCCTCCCGGCTTGAGCACCCGGAACGCCTCGGCGATGGCGAGGTCGGGGTCGGTCCAGTGGAACGACTGCGCGTAGGAGACCAGGTCGTAGCGGCCGTCGGCCAGCGGCAGCGCGTTGCCGTCGCCGACGACGGGAAGCACCCGCGAGGTCGACCGGTCGCGCAGCACCCGCAGCACGCCCTCCCCGGGGTCGACCGCCGTCACCGTCGCGCCGCGACCGGCGATGGCTCGCGACGCGATGCCGGTTCCGGCGCCGACGTCGCAGACGTCCGCCCAGAGCAACGGCTGGCCCATCGCGGACTCCAGCGCGTCGAACAGCTGCGCCGGGTAGTCGGGCCGGTAGGCGTCGTAGTCCGACGCGACACCGTCGAAGAGCTGGCGTCCGGTCACGAGCTGGCCCCGGCGGCCGCTGCGAGGTTGAGCCGGGCGAAGGCCAGGCCCTCGGCGAGGTCACCTTCGCGCTCGTCACGGTTGGCCGAGCGCCGGGTGTTCACCTCGAGCACGACCGTGCCGTCGTACCCGTTGTGGGCCAGCCGTTCCAGCACCTCGGCGCACGGCTGGGCACCACGGCCGGGGACGAGGTGCTCGTCCCTGTTCGACCCGGACCCGTCGGCGAGGTGCAGGTGGCGCAACCGGGACCCGAGCGCCTCGACCACCTGGACGGCGTCGGAGCCCGAGGTGGCCGTGTGCGAGAGGTCGAGGGTCGTCGCCGGATAGTCCTGCTCGAGCAGGTCCCAGTGCGGGAGGTACGCCGCGACCTCGCGGCTGCGGGCCCGCCACGGGAACATGTTCTCGACCGCGAAGGTCACGTCGGTCTCGCTCTGCATGCGGTGCAGGCCCTCGACGAAGCCGCGGGCGTACTCGCGCTGCCAGCGGAACGGCGGGTGCACCACGACGGTCGGCGCACCGACCCGCTCGGCAGCGGCCTGGGCCCGCTGCAGCTTGGTCCACGGCTCGGTCGACCAGACCCGCTGGGTCAGCAGCAGGCACGGCGCGTGGATCGCGAGCACCGGCACGCTGAACCGGTCGGACAGCGCGCGCAGCGCCTCCGGGTCCTGGCTCACCGGGTCGGTCCACACCATGACCTCGACGCCGTCGAAACCGAGGTCGGCCGCCATCTCGAAGGCGGTGGTGCAGGTCTCGGGGTACACGGACGCGGTCGACAGGGCGACCTTCGCCTGGGGCACCCGTACCGTCCGCCGCATGCACTCAGCCTAAGCGGCGCTGCCGTTCACCAGAGCCGCTCGGTACGCCGGGCAGGCTCACGGCTCGCCGCGCATCCAGTCCAGCCGCCGGAGGATGACGCCCTCGCGCAGGGCCCACGGACAGATCTGCACCTGCTCCACGTCGAGCAGCGACAGCACGGCTTCGGCGACCACCGCGCCGGCCAGCAGCTGGGGCGCCCGCTCCTCGGAGACTCCCGGCAGCTCGGCGCGCTCGGCGTAGGTCATCTTGGCGAGCTTCGGGACCCAGTCGTCGAGGTCCTCGAGGGAGAGGTACCGCGGCACCCGTTCGCCCTCGTCCGACGGCGCCGCCCCCGCGATGCGGGCCAGCTGCTTGAACGTCTTCGAGGTCGCGACCACGTGGTCGGCCGGCCCGAGCGTCTCGAACGGGCGCAGCTGACCGGCGACCTGGGTGCGGACATGCTTGCGGAGCGCCTTCAGGTCCTTCGCGGACGGCGGGTCGCCGGGCAGCATCGCCCGGGTCAGCCGGCCGGCTCCCAGCGGCAGCGAGGACACCGCGTCCGGCACCTCGTCGATGCCCGCGGCCATCTCCAGCGACCCACCGCCGATGTCCACCACCAGCAGCCGGCCCGACGACCAGCCGAACCACCGCCGGACGGCGAGGAACGTCAGCCGCGCCTCGTCGTCCCCGTCGAGCACCTGCAGGTCGACGTCGGTCTCCTCACGCACCCCGGCGAGCAGGGCCGGGCCGTTGGGCGCCTCCCGGATCGCCGAGGTCGCGAACGCCAGCAGCTCCTCGGTGCCCCGGTCCTCCGCGACCTCGAGCGCATGGCGCACGCAGTCGACCAGCCGCTCGCGGCCCTTGCGGTCGATGTGGCCGTCGTCGGTGAGGTGCTCGGCGAGCCGGAGCTCGGACTTGTCCGAGTGCGCGGGCAACGGCCGGGCGCCCTCGTGCGCGTCGACGACGAGCAGGTGCACGGTGTTGGAGCCCACGTCGAGCACCGCGAGCCGCACGAGCCACCTCCCGTCGTACCCGCCGAGCGACGCCGCACCGGTCGTGGCCGAACCTACGGCAGTTCGCGCAACTAGGGTGGGCTTCATGCCCGAGGTCCCGCTCGACTTTCCCCGCGCGTGGGTCGAGTTTCCCGACCCCGCCGACGCCGACCAGGCGTTCCGGTGCGACCTCACCTGGCTCACGTCGAGCTGGACCTGCATCTACGGCAACGGCTGCCAGGGCATCTACGCCGACCAGCCCGACGGGGTCGGCTGCTGCACGCTGGGTGCGCACTTCTCCGACAAGGACGACGAGAAACGGGTCAAGGGCTTCGTCAAGCAGCTCACGCCCGAGACGTGGCAGCACTACTCGCCGAAGAACTGGGTCGAGAAGGACGAGGAGGGCGCCCGCAAGACCCGCGTCGTGGACGGGGCCTGCGTCTTCGCGAACCGGCCCGGGTTCGCCGGCGGCGCCGGCTGCGCCCTGCACGGACTGGCCCTGCGCCAGGGCCGGCACTTCCTCGAGACCAAGCCGGACGTCTGCTGGCAGCTGCCGATCCGCCGCACCTACGACCGGGTGACCCGCCCCGACGACACCGAGGTGCTCGTGCTGGTCATCGCGGAGTACGACCGCCGCGGCTGGGGGCCGGGCGGCCACGACCTCGACTGGTACTGCAGCGGCAACACCGAGGCCCACGTGGGCGTCGAGCCGGTCTACGTCTCGATGCGCGCCGAGCTGGTCGAGCTGATGGGTCAGCCCGGCTACGACGAGCTGGTGCGGCAGGCCGAGGCCCACCTCGGTTCGCGGCGCCGGTTCGTGCTGCACCCGGCGGACCCGAAGATGCCGAAGCCCCGCAAGCGCTGATGCCCGGCAGTGCCCCGGCGCCGCCGGAGCGGTGCTGGTTGCTCCCGTCCGTCGAGGTCCGCAGGTCGACCATCGAGGGCCGCGGCCTGTTCGCCACCGAGCCGGTCGCCGCGGGGTCGGTCGTGGGGCGCCTGGGCGGGCGGCTCGTCGACGGTGCCGAGCTGCGGATGCTGCTCGCTGCTGCCGAGCTGTCGGCGTCGTACGTCGACACGATCACCGTGCTGCCCGACCTGCACCTCGTGCTGCCGGGACGGCAGCCGATCGGCTACGGCAACCACTCGTGCGACCCGACCCTGTGGCACGTCGACGCCTACACGCTGGCGGCCCGGCGCGACATCGCCGCGGGCGAGGAGGTCACCGTCGACTACGCGACCCAGACGGCCGAGGCGGGCTTCACGATGGCCTGTCGCTGCGGTTCGGCGCTGTGCCGGGGAACGGTCACCGGCGACGACTGGCGCCGACCCGAGCTGCAACGGCGGTACGGCGACCACTGGGTGCCTGCGGTGCTGCTGCTGCTCGGTCGGTGAGTGCGCTCGCCTGGCTCAGCCGAGCAGCTCGCGCGCCACCTGCTCGTGGAAGCGAACCGAGAGTGCCAGGTCGTCGACGTGCAGCCGCTCGTCGGCAGCGTGGAACCCGGCGACGACGACGTCGGCCGGAGTCGTGACCGTCGGGTTGAAGCCGTAGGCGACGGTGCCCGCCGCAGCCCGCAGGTGCACCGAGTCGGTGAACCCGGTGCACAGCATCGGCAGCAGGACGGTGCCCGGGTCCTCGACGTCGAGGAACGACTGGCAGGCGTCGAACAGCGGGCCGTCGGCCGGCGAGCTGCTGCCCGCGACCAGTGCCTCCGGCCAGTCCAGCTCGTAGGGCAGGTCGTCGCCGAGCCGCGCGCGCACCGACCGCTCGACGTCGGCCTCGGTGACGCCCGGCAGGATGCGACAGTCGAGCTCGGCCGACGCCCGTCCCGGCATCACGTTGCGCTTGCTCGACCCGGTGAGCATCGTCGGGGCCATCGTCGTCCCGACGAGAGCGGGGACGACGTGCTCGAGCGCCGGGTGCAGGGCGGCGGCCCGTACGACGGCCTCGGCGTAGCCCGCCGGGTCGGCGTCCGCGGGCAGGCCCACGAGCACCTGCAGCATCCGGTCGACCACCGGGTGCCGGCCGGCAACCGGCAGCCCGGTGCCGACCCGCCGCAGGAGCTGCGCCAGCAGCGGCACCGCGTTGCGGCCGAGCCCTGGCATCGAGCCGTGACCCGCCTCGCCGACCGCCGTGACCCGCGCCGGGAAGGTGCCCTTCTCGCCGACCGCGATGCCCATCACGCTGCGGCCGTCGGCGAGCTGCAGCCGGGCGCCCTCGCCCTCGTTGAGCGCGAAGTCGGGGCGGATGTCCGGGCGTTGCTCCAGCAGCCAGCGCATGCCGACGTCGGCCGAGCCGTCCTCCTCGTCGGCTACCGCGAGCAGCCACAGGTCGCCGCGCGGCCGGAAGCCGGCCCGGGACAGTCGCGCCATCGCGACCGCGCGGGCCGCCACCTCGTTCTTCATGTCGACCGCGCCGCGGCCGTACAGGTAGCCGTCCGCCACCTCGGCCGCGAACGGCGGGTGCGTCCAGTCGCGGGCGTCGGAGGGGACCACGTCGGTGTGCCCGACGAAGGCGAGGGACGGGCCGTCGCCGGTGCCGCGGATGCGGGCGACGAGGTTGGCGCGCTCCGGCTCGCGGGCCACCAGGTCGCACTCGACCCCGGCGGCGGTCAGGTAGTCGCGCAGCAGCAGGGCAGCAGCCGTCTCGCCGCCCGGCGGGTTGGTGGTGTCGAGCCGAAGGAGTGCTCGGCACAGCTCGACGACCTCGGTGAGCAGCTCGCCGTCGTACGACGACGTGGTCGGCAGGCCCATGCCCGCATGCTCACACATGACGCGCCGACCCTTCGTGCAGGGACGCCGCGACCGGTCAGCGGCGGGTGACCGCGAACATGTAGCAGCCGTAGGCGACGTTTCGGCTGTGCACCTCGACGACACCGTCCTGGGCCAGCACGTCCGCGATGGCGCCCACCGGGTCGCTGCCGTCGTGGACCCTGGTGGCCGGGTGGATCCAGCCGCGGTCGTCGTACGCACGCAGCACCTGCGGCCGGCTCGTCCAGTCGGCGGGGTAGCCGTCGCCGGTGTACCCGGCGCACGGCTCGGCATGGGCGAACACCGGGCCGACCTCGCGGTAGGGCCCTCGGGCGGCCGGCGGGGCATAGCCGAACAGCAGCAGCGCCTCCCCCGGCCGGGCGTCGCGCAGGCAGCAGCGCAGCGGCTCGCCACCGGTCGCGGTCAGCCGCTCGACGGTGGCCGCCGAGCTCGCCGGCGTCGCTGGCGTCGGTCGGAGCCGTCGGAGCCGGTCCGCGGAGCCGCGGCCGCGAGCCCGGTCGAGCACGTCGGCGGGCAACGGGTGCACCAGATAGCGGCCGGTCTCGGTCGTCGTCATGAGACCAGCCTCGACCGTGGACCCGCCCTGCGCTGGCGGCTATCGGACATCGCGCTGGTCCCCGCGCCGGCAGCTTGCGGACATCGCGCTCGTGCCCTGCGTCGGGCCGCTTTCGCCAGGATCGGAGGGACTTTCACCCTCAGGGAGGGCTCGGAGAGGTATCCGATCCTGGCGGAACCCGTCTAGCGTCTGCGGTCATGACCGGTGAGAACCCGCTCGGCACGATCCTCGGGGTCTGGGCCCACCCGGACGACGAGACCTGGCTGTGCGCCGGGCTGATGGCCCGCGCGGCCGCGGCCGGCGACCGCGTCGTCTGCATCACCGCCACCCGGGGCGAGCTCGGCTCCCCCGACGAGGAGCGCTGGCCGAGCGGCGCGCCCCTGGCGGCCGTGCGCACCGCGGAGATGCGGTCCGCGCTCGCCATCCTCGGCGTCACCGAGCACCACTGGCTCGACTACCCCGACGGCGGGTGCGCCGACGTCGACCAGGACGAGGCGGTACGCCGGGTGACCGCCGTGATGGCCGAGGTGCAGCCCGACACGGTGCTGACCTTCGGCCCGGACGGGATGACCGGTCACGACGACCACAAGGCCGCCTGCCGCTGGGCGACGGCCGCCTTCGAGGCGGCGGCTCCGGCCGGTTCGGTGCTGGCCTACGCGACGAACTCGCCCGAGTGGCTGGCCGAGTTCCGCGAGCCGCTGGACCGGTTCAACGTGTTCATGGGCGCCGAGCCGCCCTGCACGCCGCGGGACGAGCAGGTGTTCAGCCTGCTGCTGGAGGGTGACCGGCTGGAGACCAAGCTCGCCGCGATCCGGTCGATGACCAGCCAGGTCGAGCCGCTGATCGCCGGCCTCGGCGAGGACTTCTTCCGCCGCGGCCTGGTCGAGGAGTCCTTCCGCCGCCCCTGACCCCCGCCGCCCCCGGCCCGCCCCGCGCCCCGGCCCCGGCGCCCCGGAGTCGACCACGTAAAGCACGCGGGCGGACACTTCAACACGGGTGCACACGTGTTGAGGCGTCCGCCAACGTGTTGCGGCCCGGCGGCCGGTGGCCGGGGCCGGGGGCTCGGCGGAGTCCGCCAACGTGTTGTGACCCGACGGCCCCGGCCGCGCCTGACGGGTCGTGTCCAACCCCAGTCCTACTGTCGTCGACATGACCAAGGCAGCACCCCGAGAGCGTCCGTCCTTCCGCTGCGCGGAGTGCGGCTGGCTGACCGCCAAGTGGGTCGGCCGGTGCGGCGAGTGCCAGGCCTGGGGCACCGTCGCCGACACCACCGCCCCCGCGGTCCGTACGACGAGAGCCGGCCCGGTCACGACCGCCGCCCGCCCGATCGGCGAGGTCGACGTCGAGTCGGCACGCGCCCTGCCGACCGGCGTCGACGAGCTCGACCGGGTGCTCGGCGGCGGCATGGTGCCGGGTGCGGTGATCCTGATGGCCGGCGAGCCCGGGGTGGGCAAGTCGACCCTGCTGCTCGACGTCGCGGCGCGGTTCGCCGAGCGGGCGACGGCGCTCTACGTCACCGGCGAGGAGTCGACCGCGCAGGTGCGGCTGCGGGCCGACCGCATCGGGGCGGTGCGCGACCAGCTGTTCCTCGCCGCCGAGACCGACCTGGCCGCGGTCCTCGGTCACGTCGACGCGGTCAAGCCTGACCTGCTCGTCGTCGACTCGGTGCAGACCATCGGCAGCGCCGAGGTCGACGGGTCGCCGGGCGGCGTCAGCCAGGTGCGCGAGGTGGCGGCGGCGCTGATCCGGGTGGCCAAGGACCGCGGCATCGCCACCGTGCTGGTCGGGCACGTCACCAAGGACGGCTCGATCGCCGGGCCGCGGCTGCTCGAGCACCTGGTCGACGTGGTCCTGCACTTCGAGGGTGACCGCAGCTCCCGGCTGCGTCTCGTGCGCGGGGTGAAGAATCGCTACGGCCCGGCCGACGAGGTGGGCTGCTTCGACCTGTCGGACGAGGGCATCGTGGGGCTGGCCGACCCGAGCGGGCTGTTCCTGTCCCAGCGGCGCCGCGCGGTGCCGGGCACCTGCGTCACCGTGACGGTCGAGGGCAAGCGACCGCTGGTCGCCGAGGTACAGGCGCTGGTCGCGCCGTCGATGCTCAACTCGCCGCGGCGCACGACCAGCGGCCTCGACGGGGGCCGGCTCGCGATGGTGCTCGCCGTGCTGCAGCGGCGGGCCGGCGTCCCGGTCGGCGCCTGCGACGTCTACGCCTCGACGGTGGGCGGGGTCCGGCTGTCCGAGCCGGCCGTCGACCTCGCGGTGGCGATGGCCGTTGCGGGCTCGCAGAAGAACGAGTCGCTCGCCACGGGTCTGATCGCGGTCGGCGAGGTCGGGCTGGCCGGCGAGGTGCGGCGGGTCACCGGCATGGCGCGCCGGCTGTCCGAGGCGGCCCGGCTCGGCTTCACCCACGCCCTGGTGCCGCCGGACCCCGGCACCGTGCCCGACGGCATCGAGGCCATCGAGGTGGTCGACGTCGAGCACGCGCTGCTCGTCGGCTTCCCGGGGGCCGAGGTGCTCCGGTTCGCCGGGCGTCGGTTCTGATCGGTCGGGAACTCACCCGGACGGTGACTCGTGTCCATCTCGTGACCTGGCTGCTCGCTCCGGTGACCCCAGGCGCGCAGTTACACTCCGCCTGATCGCCGACGAGGGAGACACAGGTGCCTGGAGCCGAGCGGGTCGACGACCCGTTGCGGGCGACGCTCGCCGCCGTTGCGCCCGGCACCGCCTTGCGCGACGGACTCGAGCGCATCCTGCGGGGCCGCACCGGCGCGCTGATCGTCCTGGGCTACGACAAGGTCGTCGAGCAGCTGTGCACCGGTGGCTTCGTCCTGGACGTCGAGTTCAGCGCGACCCGGTTGCGGGAGCTGGCCAAGATGGACGGCGCCATCGTGGTCGACCGCGACTGCACCAAGATCCTTCGGGCCGCGGTGCAGATGGTCCCCGACCCCGCGATCTTCACCGACGAGTCGGGCACCCGGCACCGCACCGCCGACCGGGTCAACAAGCAGACCGGCCTGCCGGTGGTGTCGGTCAGCCAGTCGATGTCGATCATCGCGATCTACGTCAACGACCAGCGCTACGTGCTGGAGGCCTCCACCCAGATCCTGTCCCGCGCCAACCAGGCGCTGGCCACCCTGGAGCGCTACAAGCTCCGCCTCGACGAGGTGTCCGGGACCCTCTCCGCCCTCGAGATCGAGGACCTCGTCACGGTCCGCGACGTCTCCGCGGTCGCCCAGCGGCTCGAGATGGTGCGCCGCATCGCCGGTGAGATCGAGTCGTACGTCGTCGAGCTCGGCACCGACGGCCGGCTGCTCACCCTGCAGCTCGACGAGCTCGTCGCCGGGGTCGACCCCGACCGCGAGCTGATCGCCCGCGACTACCTGCCCCCGGCCGTCGGCCGCAAGTCGCGCACCGTGCTCGACGTCATGACCGAGCTCGACGGTCTCGACGCGCTCGAGCTGCTCGACCTCGCGGCGGTGGCCCGCGCCCTCGGGTATGCCGGCGGCGAGGGCCTCGACGCCGCCGTCAGCCCGCGTGGCTACCGGCTGCTGGCACGGGTGCCGCGGCTGCCACCCTCGGTGGTCGACCGGCTGGTCGACCACTTCGGCAGCCTGCAGAAGCTGCTCGCGGCCAGCATCGACGACCTGCAGGCGGTCGACGGCGTCGGCGAGTCGCGGGCCCGCAGCATCCGCGAGGGCCTCTCCCGGCTGGCCGAGTCCTCGATCCTCGAGCGCTACGTCTGAGCCCTGCCGGCCGGCTCGCGGTCGCGGGTGCGGTCCGAGTCGGCTGACCAGCCGGGCGGGTCGCCGGCGTACCGGCCCCGCCCCGCCTCCGCGTACATCGCCGACCCGCGGTGGAACACGCCGCAGCGGGCGTACCAGAGGTTCGTGACGACGAACAGGACACCACCCGTCACCCAGACCAGCCCGGTGGCGAGGACAGGTACGTCGTCCGGCGGCAGCGTCCAGGCCAGCACGACCCGCGCGGCCGCGTCGAGCAGCCCTCCGATGCCCCAGACCACGCTGGACACCCGCCACATCCGACGGAACCGCGGTGACCGGTCCCACAGGTCATCCCAGTCCGCGGGCCACTGCAGCCGGCCCTCGGCCAGCGGCCGGGAGAAGGTGTACGCGAGCGGCCGACGGCCCCACAGGCTGACGATGAACCAGACCCCGGTGACCCCGGTGAGCAGCGCGCCCTTGGCGAGCAGCACGCGCGTGCTCCCGACACCAGGGACACGAGCACCGCACCCACCAGCATGACGGTCAGGTAGACCGACATCGCATCGAGCCGGCGTTCACGCAGCAACGTCACCGCGGACGGCACCGCGGACAGCAGGGTCGAGACCAGCACCGCGCCGAACACGCTCACACCGAGCGACCGCAACCCGTAGTAGGCGGCCAGCGGCAGCACGAAGCCGGCCAGCACCCTGGTGACCCACCAGAGCCGACGGCTGAGGACGGTCCCTCGCCGGTCGCCCGTCACGCCGTACGCCGGGTGCCGAGCTCGAACAGCGTCACCAGCTCCCGGCCGTACGCCAGGCAGTCGAGGTCGGGGTCGGCAGCGAGCAGGAACGGCAGCCCCTCGACCGCACGCTGAGCCACGGTGGCCAGCACCAGCGGGTCGAAGTCGCGGAACTCCCCGTCGCCCTGACCCCGGCGCAAGATGAGCTCCAGCTGGCTCGCGGCACCGGCTGCGGCGTCCGCCGGTCCGGAGAACAGCGCCCCGGACACCACGATCTGCAGCAGCGCCAGCATCCTGGCGCGGTGGGTCGCGATGAACTCCACGGTCGACTCGAGGTACGCCCGGAGCTGGTCCGCAGCCGTCGCCGCCGCTGCCACCCGCTCGCCCACGAACGCGCCGATCGCGCCGATGACGTCCTCGACGACGGCGCCGACCAGCTCGTCCTTGTCGGCGAAGTGGTAGGAGATCAGCCGGGTGCTCGACAGACCGGCGTGGGCCGCGATGCGGGCATAGGACGCCTGCCGGTAGCCGACCTCGGCGACGACCTCGACGGTCGCCGCGATGATCTGGGCCCGGCGCGCCTGCGCCGTGACCGACCGGACGGGCACGAGCCGGAGTTACTGACACGAGTAAAACTTACCTCAGTCAGGTAACCCGGTCCAGCGCGACCGCACCGGCGCCCGCCCGCCACCCGCACGGCCAGCAGCACGACGGCCACCCCGACGAGCGCGAAGACGCCCTCCAGCGGCTGGGCGCCGATCCAGACCAGCTCGACGGTCTCGAACAGCACCAGCCCGGCGCCTGCCGCCATCGAGAGCTCGGACGCGTGCGGGCCTCGCCGCCACTGCCAGGCTCCGGCACCGAGGAAGCCGACCCCCACGAGCACCGCGAGCAGAGCTCCGGGCAGCCGCCAGTCGTCGAACGGGCTGCCGGTCAGCGCTGCCAGGTCGGCCTGCAGCAACGAGCCGTCCGGGCGGGCCACCAGCAGCAGGCCGCCCACCACTGCCGCGGCGCCGGTCGCGACCTCGAGGCCCACCAGCACCCGACGGGCCACCGCACCGTCCGTCACCTGTTCAGCGTGCCGACCGGAGCGCGTCCCGGACCAGGGTCGGAAGTCCCCGGCCGGGACGGGCGGCGCTGGGTACCGTCGGGTCATGATGCGGTCCCCCGACCTCCTGGTGCTGCTCGCCGTGGCCGGTGCGGTCTGGGCAGCGGTGTGGGCGATCCAGTCCGGGAGGGTGAGCGGCCGGTCGCAGCGGTCGGAGCGGCGTGCGGCTGCCGCCATCGCCGGCGCCGTCTGGCAGCCGTCGCACTACGAGCAGGACGGCGTCACCCACGTCGTCGTCCGCAAGGCCGCGACACTGCCGAACGGCGAGCAGCGGGTGCTGGACCAGCGCGAGTTCACGACCTTCCGGTCCGACGACCCGATGTGGGAGGGCCTGTTCGCCGACGCGATGGCCGGGGCCAGGGTGCGCGTCGACTACCTCAACGCAGAGGAGCGCGCACCCTGAGCACGGCCAGCACGGCCAGCACGGCCAGCACGACCAGCACGGCCAGCACGACCGCCCGTCGTCCCGGCCGGACGCGGCCGCACCCGGAGAGGTCCGGCGCTCCGCGAGTAGGGTGAGCAGCACATCGTGTCCCGGCCGCCCGCTGGCGGCAGCAGCGACGATCCGCGGTCCCGGCCCCCGACCCGGCTGCTCGTCGGGACCTTCGGTCCTACTGCCGGCACCCGATCCCCGGGTTCCCTGGGCCGATGACGGCGACGACGACAGGGGCACGCAGATGGACCAGCTGAGCCTCGGGGTGCTCGCCACGTCGAGCAAGGAGAACGAGTTCCGGCTGCCGATCCACCCGCAGCACGTCGACCGGATCGACTGCCGACCTGCGCTCGCGGATCGTCCTCGAGCAGGGCTACGGCGAGCGGTACGGCGTGTCCGACGAGCAGCTCGCCGGCCAGGTCGGAGGGCTGCGGTCGCGCGCCGAGATCATCGCGTCCAGCGACGTCGTCCTGCTGCCCAAGCCCACCCTGGAGGACGTCGACGCGCTGCGGCCGGGCCAGGTGCTGTGGGGCTGGCCGCACGCGGTCCAGGACACCGAGCTGACCCAGCTGGCCATCGACAAGCGGCTCACCCTGATCGCGTGGGAGGCGATGAACCACTGGACGCCGCCGGCGGGTTCGTCGTCCACGTCTTCCACCTGAACAACGAGATGGCCGGCTACTGCTCGGTGCTGCACGCCATGACCCTGACCGGCTCCACCGGCCACTACGGCCGGCACCTCACCGCCGCCGTGATCGGCTTCGGCAACACCGCGCGGGGTTCGGTCACGGCGCTGCACGCCCTCGGGCGTCAACGACGTCACCGTGCTCACCATGCGCGACGTCACGGCGGTCGCGTCACCGATCCCGTCCATCGTGCTCGACCACATGGAGCGCCGGGCGGACGACCCCCGCCGTACCGTGGTCCGGACGCCGACCGGTGCCGTGCCGACCGCCGCGTTCCTGGCCAGCCACGACATCGTCGTCAACTGCGTGCTGCAGGACACCGACGCACCGCTGATGTTCGTCGTCGGACGACGAGCTCGGCCGCGTTCGCACCCGGGCAGCCTGCTGGTCGACGTGTCCTGCGACGCCGGCATGGGCTTCGAGTGCGCCCGGCCGACCACGTTCGAGGAGCCCATCGTCGCCGTCGGCGACGGCGTCGCCTACTACGGCGTCGACCACAGCCCGACGTACCTCTGGAACAGCGCGACCTGGGGCATCAGCGAGGCGCTGATCCCCTACCTGCGCACGGTGATGGGCGGCCCGGCCGCCTGGGACGACGACCCCACGATCCGGCAGGCGATCGAGATCCGCGACGGGGTCGTGCAGAACCCCAAGATCCTCAGCTTCCAGGGCCGGGCGACCGACCCACCCGCACGCCCGGACCTGACCCTCGCGAGGGTCCCGGCTGGTGCCCACCGGCTCGGTCGCAACTACCGTCCACGACGTGCGCGCGATCGAGTACTCGCTGACCGGTGACCCGGACGTCCTCACCCTCGTCGACCGACCGCTGCCCGACCCCGGGCCGGGCGAGGTCCGGGTCCGCATCCACCGCTCCGGCGTCAACCCGACGGACTGGAAGTCGCGCCGCGGCAACGAGGCCGGTTCCGTCGTGGCCCCGCCACAGGTGCCGAACCAGGACGGGTCCGGGGTGGTCGACGCCGTCGGCCCCGGTGTCGAAGCGGCCCTGCACGGGCCTGCGGGTCTGGATCTGGGAGGCGGCCCACGGCCGGCCGGCCGGCGGTACCGCGCAGGAGCATGCCGTCGTCCCGGCCCGGCACGTGGTGCTGCTGCCCGACGTCGCGTCCTTCGACCTCGGCGCCAGCCTCGGCGTGCCCTTCCTGACCGCGCACCGGTGCCTGACCGTGACCGAGGACGGTCCCACCCGGCTCGGCCCCGGGACGCTGGAGGGTCGCACGGTGCTGGTCGCCGGTGGTGCCGGCGCTGTGGGCAATGCCGCCATCCAGCTCGCCCGGTGGTCCGACGCCACCGTCATCACGACCGTCAGCGGCCCCGCGAAGGCGAACCTCGCCGCCCGCGCCGGCGCCGACCACGTGATCGACTACCGGCGGCAGGACGTCGTCGCCGAGGTGCACGCCATCGCACCGCACGGAGTGAACTCGATCGTCGAGGTCGCCCCGGCAGTGAACGCCGCGATCGACGCGGAGGTCGTCGCCCGGCACGGGTCCGTCGCGGTCTACGCCACCGACGGCGGCGCCGAGATGGCGCTCCCGGTCCGACCGTCGATGACGCCGAACGTGCGGTGGCAGTTCGTGCTGGTCTACAACGCCCCGGCGGACTGGCGGGCGCGGGCCCTCGAGGACGTCGCCGCCGCTGTGCTGGACGAGGCGGTGCGGGTCGGCGACGCCGCCGGGCTGCCCCTGCACCACTACCCCCTCGAGCGGACGGCCGAGGCGCACGCAGCCGTTGAAGGCGCAACCGTCGGAAAGGTGCTCGTCGACGTCGTTGCTTGAGTCAGCAGGTCTCGGTCGCCGCCAGCAGCCACCCCGTGCCCCGCGAGTCCCGCTCGAACCGGTAGATCGCGACCCGGCCGGACGCCACGTCTGCGACCGCGTCCAGCCGCTCGTCGTCCCGGAACGCGACGGCCAGGCGCGCGTGCGGCCAGCGGACCGACAGGGCCTCGGCGGACAGCCGGGCCAGCGTCCGCGGGACCGCCGCGTCCGGGACGCCACGGGCGCCGCCGACCCGGTCCAGGACGTCGGCACTGTGCTGCTGCCCGTAGCAGGACAGCGTCTCGACCCCGACCGGTCGGTCAGCGGCATCGTCGGCAAGGCCGGCATCATCGGCATCGCCGGAGCCGTGGGTGCAGCCGGCGCAGAGCAGCACCAGGAGCGCCACGCCCGCCGTCGTACCGGTCATCCGCCGATCATCCCGCCCGGTGCCTTCCCCCGCGGCGTGCGCGCCGGGCGTCGTCGCGCCGTCCCTATGCTGGACCACCCTGCCGCCGGGCCGACCAACGCCCGGTGGCCACCCGTGAGGGAGCGGCGATGAAGGCCTGGCAGGTCACCGGTGTCGGCGAGCCCGTCGACGTGCTGCGGCTGGGCGAGGTGGCCGACGTGCAGCCCGGGCCGGGCCAGGTCGCCGTCCGCGTCCTCGGCTGCGCCGCGAACTTCCCGGACGTGCTGATGTGCCGGGGGCTCTACCAGGAGCGGCCCGAGATCCCGTACACGCCGGGGATCGAGCTCTGCGGGGAGGTCGTGGCGGTGGGGGCCGACGTCGCCGATCTCGCAGTCGGCGACCGGGTGCTCGGCGGCGCCGACCTGCCCGCGGGCGGCTTCGCCGAACGCGCCCTGATGTCGGCGAGCGACACCTTTCCTGCCCCGCCAGCCCTCGACGACGCACAGGCCGCGGCCCTGCACGTCGCGTACCAGACCGGCTGGTTCGGGCTGCACCGACGCGCGCGGCTGCAGGCCGGCGAGACGCTGCTCGTGCACGCGGCGGCCGGGGGTGTGGGCAGCGCCGCGATCCAGCTCGGCACGGCGGCCGGTGCGCGCGTCGTCGGCGTCGTCGGCAGCCCGGAGAAGGTCGAGGTCGCGGCCGCGCTCGGCGCGGACCTCGTGGTCGACCGCAGCAGCGACGACTTCGTGGCCGCAGTGCTGGAGCTCACCGGCGGTCGGGGTGCTGACGTGGTCTACGACCCGGTGGGTGGCGAGACCTACCGGCGGTCGACGAAGTGCGTCGCGTTCGAGGGTCGCATCGTGGTGGTCGGCTTCACGAGCGGCGAGATCCCTTCGGTCGCCCTCAACCACGCGCTCGTGAAGAACTACTCGATCGTCGGGCTGCACTGGGGGCTCTACCGCACCCGCGACGTCGCGCTGGTCCGGGCCTGTCACGACGAGCTCACCCGGCTCGCCGATTCCGGCGCCATCCGACCGATGGTGAGCGAACGTCTGGCCTTCGACCAGGTCCCGGACGGGCTGCAGCGCCTGGCGGCGGGTCGCACCGTGGGCCGTCTCGTCCAGGTAGCGCTCTAGCCTGTGCGCGTGGCGACAGGGGAGGAGTACCGGGAGCTGGGCGAAGCCGCCTGGCGGTGGGTCTGCAGCCAGCTGCGCGAGGACGACGGCCCGTGGCTCCCGGAGCAGGTGCCGGACGACGGGCCGGAGCCGGCACCCCGCGCCGACCGCGACGGCCTGTACTCCGGCATCGCGGGGCTGGCCCCGGTCCTGGCCGAGATCGCTCAGTACCGAGCCCTGACCGAGGCGGAGCAGGACCTCGCGAGCCGCGTCGTCGCCCGGCTCGCCACCGAAGCGGCCGTCCGCACCGAACCCTCGCTGTACGACGGGCTCGCCGGCGACGCCACCGCACTGCGGCTGCTCGCGCCGGGACGCGAGGTGGTGGCGCTCGACCGGCTCGCCGACCTGATGACCGCGGACGGTTGGCTCAACACGCTCGAGAGCGAGCCGAGGCCGGGGGTCCCGGTGAACGACCTCATGGCGGGCACGGCAGGCATCGTGCTGACAGCCGCCTGGGCCGGCGGCGAGCAGGCGGAGGCCATCGCGACCACCGGTGGCGAGGCACTGCTGCGGGCCGGTGACCGCACCGAGGCCGGCCTCGACTGGCCGATGGTGCCCGGGGACCCGTGGCGGGGGCCGAACTACTCGCACGGCACGGCGGGCGTCGCGACCGCACTCGCCGTGGCCGGTACCGCGCTCGGTCGCCCGGACTTCGTCGACGCAGCGGTCCTGGGCGCCCAGCACCTGCTTGCCGTCGGCTCGCTCGACGACGGCGGGTTCATCGTGCCGCACACCATCCCGCCCGCCCGGCGGGAGGTGGAGCCGGTGACGTACACCTGGTGCCACGGCCCGGCCGGGACCTCGCACCTGTTCGCGGCGCTGGCGCACGCCGGTGTGGCCGAGGTGGCCGGGCTGGGCGTCACCGAGCTGCGACGGCGGTGCCTGCACTCGATCCTCACCTCGGGCGTGCCGCAGCGACTCCGCCCGGGGTTCTGGGACAACGACGGCCGTTGCTGCGGCACGGCGGGCGTCGGGGACGTGCTGCTGGACGCTGCGCAGGACTCGGCTGACGCGGGGTGGGCCGACAGGTTGCTGGCCGCCGCCCGCACCATGGGCGACGCCCTCGTCGAGCGGGCGGTCCGCGACCAGGACGGCGCGCGCTGGCGGTTCGTGGAGTACCGCCAGGACCCGCCGCTGCTGCCGCCGGGCACCGCCTGGATGCAGGGCGCCGCCGGGATCGCGGCGTTCCTGCTCCGGCTCGCCCGTGTCGTCGACGACGGTCAGCAGGCACCGGTGGTCGACCGCCCGGACGAGTGGTGGGCGGTCCCGGCCCGGCTGCGCACGGCACACCGGTAGGCAGGGCCTCGCCCCCCGGCGACGGGGGTGGTCCGGCGCAGCCCGGGCTATCGGCAACCACCCGGCATGACCAGGCCGCCCGTAATGTTGACTACTCCGCGTTGGGGTATCGCGGTCGTACCACCGAGGGCTTGCCGGTCACCCGTCCACGGCGACGATGGGTGGCAAGGGGAGGGGTGGGGACATGGTGTTCATCACGCTGTTCGGCCGCACGACGGCCGAGGTCAATGGCAAGGTCCTGTCCGCTGCAGATCTGGGCGGAGTGAAACCACGGCAGATCCTGGAGATGCTCGCGCTCGAAGCCGGCTCACCGGTCGCCAAGGACAGGCTCGCAGAGCTGCTGTGGGCGGGCAAGCCGCCTGCGACGTACCTGCGCACACTGGAGAGCCACGTCTGCGTGCTGCGTCGATGCCTCGGTCTCGACAGCGGCAAGCGGGGGGCTCTGGCGACGTCGTCGAGCGGCTACCGGCTGAACGTCGACGAGGTCACCGTGGACTTCGGCGAGTTCCGGCGACTGGCCGGTGTCGCAAACGCTGGGGGGCCGGGACACCTCGCTCACGAGCATGCAGCGAGCCCTCCGGCTCGTGCGGGGCGAGCTGCTCGCCGACGAGCCGTACACGGCCTGGGCTGTGCAGGCACGCGAGCAGTTCCGCCGCGACCTCGTGACCGCCTGTCTCGGCGCCGCGGCCAAGGCCGCCGCCGCCGGTGACCACCCGGAGGCCGCGCGACTGGCCCGGATGGCGGTCGACGTCGAGCCTTCCCGGGAGGACGCCGTCCAGCAGCTGATGGCCGCCCTCTGGCGGGGCGGCCGGCGTTGCGAGGCGCTGAGCGCGTACGGATCGATGCGGCAGTGGATGCGCGACGAGTTCGGGATGGAGCCGAGCCGGGACAGCCAGGAGCTCTACCTCGCCATCCTCCGCGACGGGTCCGCTGCCGAGACCCGGGAGCCCACCACCGTCGGGTCGGAGCTGCGGACCCTCCTCGGGCTGCTCCGGCAGGCCCTCGACGCCGCGCCGGGCGTGCGGCTCGCGGCTTCCGACGTCGCGCTGACCGGCCTCGCCGCGAACGCCTTGTCGTTGTCCGCGTGAGCCGCCCGAGGAGTCACCCGGAACCGGCGCCTGGTCGGAAATAACTATGGCGCCACCCAAGAACGTGGCGAATACTCCGGAGGAAGTCATCGCACGGGCGCGTTGACAGGTGTGCCTGGGGGGTCAGGCGGGCCCACCCGTGTGATGCATTGAGGGGGGGTCCTCGGTGCTCGATGTCCTGGCGCGAGATGAGCCAACGACGAGGTTGCGCACGCGCATCCTGGTGGTCGACGACCACCGGACGTTTGCCGACCTGTTGGCGCTCGCCTTCACAGCCGAGCCGGACCTCGAGTGCGTGGGGACCGCGCGCACGATCGCCGAGTGCATCACCCTGACGGGCTCGCTCCGCCCGGACCTCGTCGTGATGGACGTCCAGCTCGCGGACGGCGACGGCCTCGACGCCACGGCGCAGCTGACCGCGCTCTTCCCGGCCCTCCTGGTGGTCGTCCTCACCGCGTTCGTCAGTCCGGAGCTGATGCGCCGGGCAGCCGACGCGGGAGCCTGCGCCCTCCTCACGAAGGACGGGGCACTCACCGAGATGCTGGAGGCTGTTCGCAGCGCGCACCCCGGGGGGTTCGTGGTCCAACCCGCGCTGCTGCACCGACTCGTGCGGCAGCCGAGCTCCGCCGAGCGGGCCCCGCTCCTGACGCAGCGCGAGCAGGACGTCCTGCGCCTGCTGGCCACCGCTGCCGACACGCGGCAGATCGCCAAGTGCCTCGACATCTCGCTGTCCACGTGTCGCGGGTACGTCAAGCGTCTCCTGGTCAAGCTCGACGCCCACTCCCAGCTCGAGGCCGTCGTGGTCGCCCGCCGGTACGGGCTCATCTGATCGATGGCTGGCGCGGCGGCTGACGAGGCGAACGAAGAGGGCGGACGGTCCCGCAGCATCGTCCACCGCTCCGTCCTGTGGTTCCTGGGCTGGAGCCTCTGCGCGATGGCGGTGCTCGCGGTCGGCACCGTCGTGGTCGCGACCGAGCTCGCCAACGATGCAGCGCTGCGCGAGGCCACCATCCGCGGTGCCGCCCTCGGCCGTACGGTCGCCGGCCCGCTGGTGGACCACCGGGTCCGCACCGGCGGACCGACGGAGCGGTCGACCCTCGACGCCGTCCTGCGCAACCGACTCGATGACCAGACCATCGTGCACATCAAGCTCTGGAGCCGCGACGGCACCGTCATCTGGGCCGACGAGAAGAACCTCGTCGGACGGACGTTCCGGTTGCCCCCCGAGGTACGCAAGCTCTTCGGCACGGACGCGGTCTCGGCGAACTTCTCGGACCTGTCGGAGGACGAGAACTCCGCGGAGCGCGCCGACGCTCCGCTGCTGGAGGTCTACTCCGGCACCCGCGACGCCGACGGGGTGCCGCTCGTCTTCGAGTCGTACTGGTCGACCGGCCACATCCAGAGCGACACCCGAGCAATCCGGCGCCGACTGGTTCCGCTGGCACTCGGCGCCCTGGCCCTCTTCGAGCTGGCCGTCCTCCCGTTGGCCCTGACCCTGGCCCGCCGGGTCGACCGGGTGCAGGCCGAACGCAGTCGGGTCCTGCGGCACGCGCTGTCCGCGGCGGACCGGGAACGGCAGCGCATCGCCCAGGACCTGCACGACGGCCTCCTGCAGGATCTCGCCGGCCTCGGCTACGCCCTCCCCTCCGTCCGCGACCAGCTGCCGCCGGACCTGGCGGCACCGAGGGCCACGATCACCGAGTCGGTCTCGATCATCGAGCGCGACATCGCCGCCCTGCGCCTGCTGCTCACCGACGTCTATCCGGCCGACCTGGCCACCGAGGGCCTGGAACAGGCCGTGGCCGAGCTGGTGGTCAGGGTGGAGGCGACGGGCGTCGATGTGGACGTCGACGTCGCAGCGCTGCATGCCGGCACCTCGACCGAGGTGTGCCAGCTCGCGTACCGGGTCATCCGGGAAGGGCTGCGCAACGTGACCAAGCATGCGGCGGCGAGCCAGGCGCAGGTCTCGGCCCGGCTCGAGGGCCCGGACGCCGTGGTCTCGGTGATCGACAACGGCACGGGCATGGCGTCGACCGATCCGGCTGAACCCGGTCATCTCGGCCTGCGGCTCCTCAACGACAGCCTTCGTGACGTCGGTGGCACGTTGGTGCTCGAGCGCACCGCTGGCGGCGGTACGTCGCTGACAGCGACGTTCCCGTCGAGCATCGCCGCGGCTCTGGGCTAGCAGAGCGCGCCGGGCCGCGCACCGCGGCCGAGCAACATTTCTCCAACACGATCGCCGCACGATGAGCCCGCCCTATCGACTCTGAGGCAGGTGCTCCATGACGCAACGACTCCGGCGCCCGAACCGGTGTGCTCTCGCCACCTGCACACCTGAACCGTCCACATCCACTATCGAGCCGGGCTGTTCGTGCGCGCCGGCGGCAAGGACGACCCGATGAAGACCGATCGACCACACATTCTTCGCGGCATGTCCCGCGGACGCCGGAAGGCCGCCAAGAAGGCGGTCGCCGGCGTCTCGTCGGTCCTGATCGCGGTGGCCATGCTGCCGCTGGGTGCGCTGTACAGCACCTCCGCGAACGCAGCGCTGGCGCCTGTCGGCAACGGCTTCGAGGTCACCACCGGCGACCTCTCGTTCATCCTCAAGCAGATCAAGATCGCCGAGCGGCACACCACGACGCTGACCGCGTCGAACCCCTGCGGCACGCTGGTCAACCAGCCCGGTGACGGCATCCCGGACGCGGAGCAGGTCCCGGACTACCTCACGTCGTACGGCCTGCGCACGGTCGACGGCTCCTGCAACAACCTCAAGGCCGCGAACACGGCCACCTTCGCGGCGTCGGACCAGCCGTTCCTCAAGCTCACGGACCCGTCGTTCCGGGACGCCGAGCCCAGCCCGAACGACTTCTTCGGCCCGGACACCGGCGTCATCCCGTCGAACGGCGGCGTACCAGCAGAAGCTCGCGGGCAACGTGGTCTTCGACTCCCAGCCGCGCACGATCAGCAACCTGATCGTCGACCAGACCTCGACGAACCCGGCCGCCATCGCGGCCGCCAACTCGCCGGTGCGGTCGCAGAGCCACGACCCCGAGCGCGGTGCCCTGCACCACCGACCCGGTCGCCGCGGACCCGGTGAGACACCGCCTCGCTGGCCGTCGCCGGCGTCCCTGCGGGCTGCACGCCGTCCCACAAGACGCTGTTCATCCCGAACATCACCACCGACGTCGGCCTGTCGCCGCCGTTCAACTCGCTGTTCACCTTCTTCGGCCAGTTCTTCGACCACGGCGTCGACCAGACCGTCAAGAGCGGCGGCACCGTGTTCGTGCCGCTCAAGGCGGACGACCCGCTGCGCACCCTCGGTCCGGACGGCAAGCCGAACACCGGCGACGAGGTACAGCCGCAGAACGCCTTCATGGTCCTCACCCGGGCGCAGAACCAGCCCGGCCCGGACGGCGTCCTCGGCACGGCCGACGACATCCAGAACGCCAACAACACCGACACCCCGTGGGTCGACCAGAGCCAGACCTACACCTCGCACGCCTCGCACCAGGTGTTCCTGCGCGAGTACGTGGCGGGCACCGGGACGCCCGGCGCCAACAACGCGGCGGCGGTCGCCACCGGCAAGCTGCTGGCCGGCCTGGCAGCCGGCCAGACCTACCGCGACTCGCCGGACATGACCGGCGGCGAGTCGACCTGGGCCTCGGTCAAGAAGCAGGCGCACGACCTGCTGGGCCTCCAGCTCGTCGACCGGGACGTGACGAACATCCCGATGCTCGCCACCGACCCCTACGGCAAGTACCTGCCCGGCCCGCTGCGGGGCCTGCCCCAGTACGTGACCAGCGTGCCCAAGACCGCGGCGAACCCGACCGGCATCGTGCTCGTCGAGGGCAACCTGGCCAGCCCGGTGCCCGTCCCGGCGAACGTGCTGCACTTCGACACCCCGTTCGTGACGGACATCGCACACAACGCCGACCCGTCGCCCGACCCCCAGACCGGCATCGCGCCGACTGCCGACGGCGACAACACGGTGCAGACCGACTTCACCAAGCAGCCCGCCGGGACGTACGACGACGAGCTGCTCGCGTCGCACGCCGCCTGTGGTGACGGCCGGTGCAACGAGAACATCGCGCTGACCACGATCCACCAGATCTTCCACTCCGAGCACAACCGGCTCGTGGACTACATCAAGAACGTCCTCGAGAGCGACACCAGTGCGGGCGCGGCAGACCGGCTGGCAGCCTGGAAGGCCACCGGCGTCGCGGGCGGTGGCGGCACCGGCAGCTACGGCTACGGTGAGCGGCTGTTCCAGGCGGCCCGCTTCGTCACCGAGATGGAGTACCAGCACCTCGTGTTCGAGGAGTTCGCCCGCAAGGTGCAGCCCGCGGTCCGGCCGTTCCACGTCTACTCGCCGGACATCAACCCGGCGATCGAGGCCGAGTTCGCGCACGCCGTCTACCGGTTCGGGCACTCCATGCTCGACGACACCGTGGCCCGCACGAACGCCAACGGGAGCGACAACTCGCTCCCGCTGCTGACAGCGTTCCTGAACCCACCGGCGCTGTACGACGGCGGCACTGCGGGAACCCTCTCGCGCATCTGCGGGAGCCGGCAGCGTCGTGATGGGCTCGTCGGACCAGGCGGGCAACGAGATCGACGAGTTCGTCACCGAGACCCTGCGGAACAACCTGCTGGGCCTGCCGCTCGACCTGCCGGCGATCAACATGACGCGTGCTCGTGAGGCGGGCATCCCGCCGCTGAACGACGTGCGTCGGCAGATCTTCGCGCAGACCAACGACGGCCAGCTGGCGCCGTACACGAGCTGGAGCGACTTCGGTCAGCACCTCAAGCACCCCGAGTCGCTGATCAACTTCGTGGCGGCCTATGGCACCCACCCGTCGATCACGTCGGCAACCACGCTCGTAGACAAGCGGAACGCCGCGCGAGCGATCGTGAACCCGTTGGCGACGGATGTTCCGCCTGCCGACGCGGCCGACTTCATGTTCAGCACCGGCGCGTGGTCGAGCAACGCCAACGGCGTGACCAAGACCGGCCTGGACGACGTCGACCTCTGGGTCGGTGGCCTGGCAGAGATCACCAACCTGTTCGGCGGCATGCTGGGCAGCACCTTCAACTACGTCTTCCAGACGCAGCTGGAGAAGCTCCAGGACGGCGACCGGCTGTACTACCTCGCCCGGACCCCGGGGATGAACCTGCGGACCCAGCTCGAGGGCAACTCGTTCTCCGAGATCATCCAGCGCAACCTCGACGGCACGAACACGTTGAAGGCAGACGCGTTCGCTACCGCCGACTGCAAGTTCCAGATCGGCAACCTCACGTCCCCGTACTCGACGTCGGCACCCACCGCGGTGGTGGGCTCGCCTGCAGGGACGACCCTGTCGATGACGCAGACCCCGGCCATTCCCGCGCTCACGGGCGCCGGCACGGTCAACGACGACCCGAGCACGACGGACTGCGACGAGAACCAGCTGCTGCTCCACCAGCCCAACGGCACCTGGCAGTACCGGCAGTTCAACAACGTCGACCCGTCCGGCATCAACGGGCAGTCGGTGTACAACGGCACAGCCAATGAGGACCGGATCTTCGGCGGCAACGACAACGACACCTTCTGGGGTGGCGACGGTCGGGACTGGATCGAGGGCAACGGCGGAGACGACGTCGCGCTCGGCGGTCCCGGCAACGACATCATCACCGACCTCGCCGGTGCCGACGTGCCGAAGGGAGGGCCGGGCAACGACGCCATCGACGCGGGGATCGGCGACGACATCCCCATGGGCAACGCCGGCTCCGACTTCATCAACGGCGGCGCCAACGACAACGAGTCGTTCGCCGGTCCCGGCAACGACTTCGTCATCGCCGGTCAAGGTGCAGACGCGGTCTTCGGTGACGGAGGCGACGACTGGATCGAGGGTGGCACTGGGCAGGACCTGCTCCAGGGCGACCACGGTGCGCCGTTCTTCGACGACCCGGCCGAGACGGCACCCGGCAACGAGGTGTTCGTCGGTCAGGTCGGCGAGAACGACTACGACGCCGAGGGCGGCGACGACATGATGTCGCAGAACGCGGCGGTCGACCGCAACGCCGGTGCCGGTGGTTTCGACTGGGCGTTCCACCAGTACGACACCGCAGCGGCGGACGACGACATGATGATCAACAACAACCTGGGCGGCCTGCCCATCCAGGTGATCGTCAACCGCGACCGTTGGCAGGAGACCGAGGCCGACTCCGGTGGCTCGTTCAACGACGTCATCAAGGGCACCGACGGCGTGCTCGGCACGCCGCGGCTGATCAGCGGTGGCGGGTTCTCCGGGTGCGACGCGATCGACCAGGCCGGGCTCGCCCGGATCTCCGGTCTCGCCGCGCTGCTCCCGCCGGTCGCCAGCTGGACCGGCACTGCCGCCGAGGTCGCAAGCCTGTCGGCGTCGGGTGTGTGCCCGCTCACCGGCCCGGTCTGGGGCGAGGGCGACATCCTGCTCGGCGGTCAGGGCAGCGACACCATCACCGGCCGCACCGGCGACGAGATCATCGACGGTGACCAGGAGCTGCAGACCCTGATCCAGGTCAACGACGGTGCGGGCAACCCGCTCGGCACCACCGACCTCATGGAGGGCAAGGCGCTCAGCGGCGACTTCGGACCGGGTACCGCCGGGATGACGTTGCAGCAGGCGGTCTTCGCAGGTCTCGTCGACCCGGGCAACCTGGTCATGGCTCGGTCGATCGTGAACAAGGTGAGCACGGCCGTCACCCCGGCCGACTGCAACGCGGCGGCGCCGAAGAACTGCGACACCGCAGTCTTCGCAGGTCCGCAGTCGCAGTACACGATCACGCCGAACGCGAACGGGTCGATCACGGTCACGGACACGACCAGCACTCCTCCGACGGTCGCTGCGCCGGCCACCGGAGACGGTGCCGACACGCTGTTCCACGTCGAGAAGCTGCTGTTCTCGGACGGACCGCTGCTGGTCACGCCTCCGGCGGCTCCGGCGAACGCACCCGTTGCCACCGCTGGCGTCGCCTCGGCCTCGCTGACGTTCGCAGCGGCAGTCGACCCGCTGGCCACCAGCCTGCAGATCGTCGTCACGCCGTCCGTCGGCGCCGCGTTCACGATCACCGGGATCTCGCGCACGGCTACCAGCCGCGTCGTGACGGGCCTGACCAACGGCGTCTCGTACACCTTCCAGGTGCGCGAGGTGAACGAGTTCGGGCTCGGTGCGTTGTCGCCGGCCTCGAACGCGGTCACGCCGATCGGAGCGACCGCTCCGAGCGCTCCCACGATCGGGACCGCCTCGGCAGGCAACGCCTCGGCGACGGTGCGGTGGACGGCACCGGCGACAACGGTGGGTCGGCGATCACCGGGTACTCCGTGCGGGTGCTCAACGCGGCCAACGCCCAGGTCGGCGTACTCCGGCCGGCGGGGGCCGCCGCGACCAGCCTGGTCGTGACCGGCCTCACCAACGGCACGACGTACCACTTCACGGTGACGGCGACCAACATCGCCGGGACGAGCGCTCCCTCAGGGTCGTCCAACTCCGTGACGCCGTCGCCAGCAGCGAACATCGGAACGGCACCATCTGCACCGATCATCCGCAACGCGGCGTCGGGCGCAGTTGGCGGTGCCGTGACGGCTACCGCGAACTGGCGGATCCCGGCCAACAACGGCGGCTCACCGATCACCCAGTACAAGGTGACCGCCGTGGCCAGCGTCGGAGGCGCCCAGACAACGGCGACGACGACACCGGTGGCCGGACGGGACCAGACGCTCTCCATGACCCTCACGGCCGGTACCTACCGGTTCTTCGTGGTCGCGGTGAACGTCAACGGTGACAGCCCCGCATCCGGGCTGTCCAACCAGGTCACCGCCCGGTAGGCACCCGTCGGTGGCGCCGGCTCCCGGAGCCGGCGCCACCGACGCCCACCACAACACGACACAGGGCGAAACAGGGAGCTCATCGCCTCCCTGTCCACGGATATGGCGTCCGTGCTGACGAGCCCGTCAGAACCCTTGGGGGGGAACCCAAGATGTCTGCACCAACCTTGCCCACGCATCGACCTGGCCGGAAGGCCGGCATCGGACTGCTGTCGGTCGGCCTGCTGTCCCTCGGCCTGGTGGGCGCAGGAGGGCCTGCCTCAGCGGCTGGCACCGATGCTGTGACCGGCGTCCCGGCGTTCGTCAACATCGCGAACGCCGGCGCCGTCGAGATCAGCGGCACGGCGTCGTCCGGCGTGGCCGCGATCATCGTGGCCGTCGACGACGAGGACTCGAGCACCGACCCGGTGGTCAGCAGCGCTATCCCAGGCGCAGCCAGCTGGTCGACGACGCTCGATCTCAGCTCGCTGACCGACGGCACGCTCACCGTGCTGAGCTCCTTCGACGAGGTGGCGCCCGCCAGCGACCCCACCGTGGTCAAGGACACCGTCGAGCCCGACTCGCCGCTCCCGACGACGGACGTGACTGACTTCACGTCGCCACAGGACGTCGTCATCGAAGCGCTCGACAGCCTCGACCAGGCCCGCACGCACTACACGACGGGTAACCCCGCGGCCAATCCGACGGCGGCCAGCCCGGTGGTGCCGGCGAAGCTGCTCGTCGACCATTCCCAGCAGGTCAAGGCGATCTCGTACGACGAGGCGGGGAACGCCAGCACCGTCACCACGCTGGACTACACGGTGACGGCCCCGACAGCCCACGCCGACGCCCAGCGGCTCGACCACGCCGCCGTCGGGCTCCGGCCCGTCGCCCACGCCGAGCACCAGCACACCGCCCGCGTCGACACCGACTGCGATCCACACCACGGCGCCGCCGTCCGGCAGCGGCGCCACCGCGCCCAAGGTGACGGTGTCGGTCACCAAGGTCTCGCCGGCCGGGTCCGAGTACGTGTCGGTCAAGAACGTCGGCAAGGGCACGGTGAACCTCAAGGGCTGGAAGCTGCGCGACACGTCCGGCCACGTGCTGACCCTCCCGAGCTACTCCCTCAAGCCGGGCGCCACCGTCAAGGTCTACACCGGCAAGAGCAAGCTCGGCGCAGGCAAGCTCGTCCTCGGCAAGAGGGCCGACGTCTGGGGCACGCACGACACCGTCAAGGTGTTCGACTCACAGGGAGTCAGGAAGGCCGTCATGCGCTACTGAGAACAGGTGACGTCGACGCCCTCCCCGGCCGGCCGGGGAGGGCGTCGATCCGTCAGACGGGAACGACGCCGGCCAGGGCCGTCAGCGAGACCACGAGCACCGGCCGGCCGGCGGCGTCGCGCCGGACCTCCACGACGTACGCCGGGAGGCCCCGCGGGCGCGGCTCGTCCGTGGGTCGCAGCGCGTCGGGTCCGAGGACCGACGACACCCGGTCGACCGCGAGCCCGAGCACTCCCTCGGCCGCCGAGAGCACCAGCACGTCACCGGGCGCCGACAGGTCCGAGCCGGAGCGCAGGTCGACGACCGGTACCGGCGTGCCACGCAGCTCCAGCAGGCCGGTGACCGGCGCCCGGGTGCCGCTGAGCGCCTCGATGCCGGTCGCCCGCACCACTTCGCGCACCTCGTCCAGCGGGCCCGCCATCTCGCGGTTGTCCATCAGGAACGTCACCCAGCCGCTCACTCCGCACCCCCTGCCACGCCTACCGGCTCGCTGCCCCGGGCGGCTTCGGCCGACGTCGCGGCCAGCTGCTCGCACAGCTCGACCAGCTCGGCGAGCTCGCGGCCGCCGAACAGGTCGGCCCGCGCGACGTCGTCGACACGGGGCAGCGAGGCGGCTGCGGCCCGGTAGGACACCGCGGCGGCGCCGTGCTGACCGAGCCGCGACAGGGCACCGGCGAGCAGGAAGTGCGCGTCGCCGGCGGCCGGGTCGAGGTAGACCGCCTTGCGCAGGGGGTCGACGGCAGCGGCGTCCTGCCCGAGGCTCGCCCGGGCCCGCCCCAGCACGACGTACGCCGGACCCAGCAGCTGGTCGGCCCGGACCGCGTCCTCGGCCGCCGCAGCCGCCGAGCCGTAGTCGCCGGCCGCGAGGTGGCTGCGGGCGGTCGACAGGAAGCCGCTGGCCCGCGGTGCGTCGGCCGGCCCGGCCGGCCCGCCGGGCGCCCGGCGAGAGGACCACCGGCCCCGCCTGAATGTTCGCCGCGGCCGCCGGCACCGGCAGCGCCCTGGCCGGCGCCGGGCGGGCGGGGACCGCGCGGCGGTGCCGCGGCAGCACCGCGCCCCGCCGGGCGTCGTGCGAGCGGCGGTAGACGAAGGCGTCGCCCACCGAGACCAGCGAGAACGCGTCGCTCACCTGCCAGAGCGTCTCGGAGTGGCCGAGCAGCAGGTAGCCCCCCTCGGCGAGGACGTCGTGGAACGTCCCGACCAGCGCCCCGGTCGTCGCCCGGTTGAAGTAGATCGTCACGTTGCGGCACACGACCAGGTCGACCTCACCGGCGGCGAACGGCGCGGGCTCGGTCACCAGGTTGTGCCGCTGCAGCTCGACCAGCGAGCGGGCCGCCTCCTTGACGCCGAGGGCGCCGCCGGGCCGCCTCTCGAACCACCGGTCGCGCAGCATCTCGGGCACCGCGTCCAGCGTCCGGCCGGCGTAGGTGGCCCGGCGCGCGGCGCGCAGCGCCTCGGTGGAGACATCGGTGCCGACGATGCGCGCGCGGGCCTGGCTGGCCAGCATCGGCGACAGCTCGAGCAGCAGCATCGCCAGCGTGTAGGGCTCCTCGCCGGTCGAGCACCCGGCGCTCCAGATGGTCAGCGGGCGCTCCCGGCCGGCCGCGCGGCGCAGCAGCTCGGGCAGCACCCGGCGGCGCAGCACCTCCATCTGAGGGGTGTTGCGGAAGAAGTGCGTCTCCTGCACCGTGACGCCGTCGAGCAGCCGCTGGGCCTCGGCGCCGTCCGGGTCCGCGGTGGCCAGCAGCGCCAGGTAGTCGGCCACGGTCTCGGCGCCGGTGACCTGCAGCCGGTCCTCGACCACCGCGGTCAGCCCGGCCCGTCGGCTCTCGTCGAACACCAGGCCCGCGGCGGCCAGCAGGTGGTCGCGCACGGCCGCGAAGTCGGCGTCGGACATGCCGGTCACGGCCGCCCTCCCCGGTCCTCGACGGCGACGGCCGCCAGGATCGCGGCCGCGATCTCCGGCAGCGGCAGCTCCTCCTGCACGGCGCCGAGCGCCTGCGCGGCGGCCGGCATGCCCCAGACGACGCTCGTCGGCTCGTCCTGGCCGATGGTGAGGGCACCGGCGTCCCGCATCGTGCGCAGCCCCACCGCGCCGTCCCGGCCCATGCCGGTGAGCAGCACCCCCACGGCGTGCGCGCCACAGGTCGCCGCCGCGCTGCCGAACGCCGCATCGACCCCGGGCACGTGGAACTGGCCGAGCGGCGGCGTGCGCAGCTCGATCCGCAGACCCGGGCGGAGCAGGGTGTTCACCCCGGCGGGCGCGACGTGCACGACTCCCGGCACAAGGCGACGGCCGTGCTCGGCCATCACCACGGGCAGCGGCGACAGGCCGTCGAGCCAGGTCGCGAGCCCCTCGACGAAGCCGTCGGCCATGTGCTGCACCACCAGGACGGGCACCCGCAGCCCGGCGGGCAGGTCGCCGAGGATGGTGGCCAGTGCCGGTGGCCCGCCGGTCGAGGCGCCGATGACGACCGCTCGGACCTGCGAGGGGTAGGCCGGGTCGGTTGCAGCCGGCGGACGGCCGGAGCCCTGATCGGGGTCGCCGGTGTCCACCTCGGCGGCCGGGGCCACCGGCGCCAGCAGGACCCGCTCCGGCGCACCCTGGCCGGCCAGCCCGCGGGCCCGCAGCCGGTTGCGCGGGTGGGTGATGACCCGCACCCGGCTGGCCACCCGCAGGTGCCGGCGGAGCGCGGTGACGTACTGCGGTGAGCTGGGCAGCGCGTCGAGGGCTCCGACGACGTCGACGGCGCCGGCGGCCAGGGCGGCCTGGGAGTGCTCGGCCAGTGCGCCGCAGACCACCACGGGGGTCGGCCGGGTGCCCATGATCCGCTCGATGGCCTCGATGCCCCCGCTGGCGGGGTCGAGGTCCAGCAGCACGGCACCGGGCCCGTGGGCCACCACGGCGGCCTCCGCCTCGAGCGGCGAGCAGGCCTCGGCGGCCACCAGGAAGCCGGGCGCCGACAGCATCCCCCGCAGGGCGCGGGTCCGGCTGCGACTGTCACCCACCACGACGACGACGAGCGGTGCCACCAGCTCGGCCGAGGCCGTCGAGCCGGGGTGCTGACCGGTCATCGACATGGGTGCCGGCCCCCGCCTTCCCTGCACGTGGAGAGGGCGCGCGGGACGCGTCGGCCTCTGTGCTGCAGATCGGCCCGAACCGGCCCGTACTTGAGACGGCGGGCCGTGCGAGGATCGCTGGCGCCATGCCGTCGTCCCCCCTGCACGCCCCGGTCCTGGCCTGGTACGCCGAGCACGCGCGCGACCTGCCCTGGCGGGCCGCCGGCACCTCGGCCTGGGCGGTGCTGGTCAGCGAGGTCATGCTGCAGCAGACCCCCGTGTCCCGGGTGGAGCCGGTCTACCGGGCCTGGCTGGAGCGCTGGCCGACGCCGGCCGCCCTCGCCGCCGAACCCGCCGGTGAGGCAGTGCGCGCCTGGGGCCGGCTGGGCTACCCGCGGCGAGCGCTGCGGCTGCACGCTGCTGCGACCGAGGTGGTCGCGCGGCACGGCGGCGAGCTGCCCACGTCGTACGCCGGTCTGCTGGCCCTGCCGGGCGTCGGTGAGTACACCGCGGCGGCGGTGGCGTCGTTCGCGCACGGTGCGCCGGCACGCCGTGCTCGACACCAACGTCCGGCGGGTGCTGGCCCGGACCCTCGGGGCGGTGGCTGCGCCGGCGCCGGCGTTGACCGCGGCCGAGCGGAGCCGGGCGGCCGGCGTCGTGCCGGACGAGCCGGCGGTCGCCGCGCGCTGGGCGGTGGCGGTGATGGAGCTCGGCGCGCTGGTCTGCACCGCGCGGGCGCCGCGCTGCGACCGGTGCCCGGTGGCTGCGCTGTGCGAGTGGCGGCTGGCCGGCTCCCCGGCGTACGACGGGCCGGCCCGGCGCAGCCAGGCGTTCGCCGGCACCGACCGGCAGGTGCGCGGGCTGCTGATGGCGGTGCTGCGCGACCGGCCGGGCCCGGCCGGGGCCGAGCACCTCGCCGCTGTCTGGCCGGACGAGGCCCAGCGGGACCGCGCCCTCGCCGGCCTGGTCGCCGACGGTCTCGTGCTGCCCGACGGCGGCTCCTACCGCCTCCCCTGACCCGACCGGCCGGGTGGGTCTACGCTCCCTCCGTTGTGCGCCTCCTCTCCCCGCAGGCAGCGGGCTACCAGGCGCTGGCCGGGGCGGGTTACCGGCGGTGGGCGACCTACCGGCAGGCCGCGGTCGCGGGGGTCTTCGTCAACACCGTGTTCGGCATCATCAAGCTCTCGATCCTGCTGGCCGTCGCCGAGGAGGCCGGCGGGACCGTGGCGGGCTACGACGCGCAGAGCCTGTCGACCTACACCTGGATGTCGCAGGGACTCATCGCGGTCGTCATGATCTTCGGCTGGACCGAGCTCGCGGACCGGGTGCGCACCGGCGACATCGCCGTCGACCTGGCCCGACCGGTCGACCTGCAGCTGTCCTGGCTCGCGACCGACCTCGGCCGGGCCACCTGGAGCCTGCTGTCGCGTGCGCTTGGTGCCCATCGCGTTCGGTGCGATCTTCTTCGGCTTCGCGCTGCCGCCGGACCTGTGGGTGCTCGCGCTGCTGCCGCTCTCGATCGCGCTGGCGGTGGTCATCTCGTTCGGCTGCCGCTTCATGCTGAACCTGGCGGCGTTCTGGATCACCGAGATCCGCGGGCCGGTGATGTTCTACGTGCTGCTCTCCGGGATGCTCGGCGGGCACCTGATCCCGGTGCAGCTGTTCCCGGGCTGGCTGCACGCGGTCGCGCTGCTGACGCCGTTCCCGGCGATGATCCAGTGGCCGATCAACCTGGTGACCGGTCAGACGACCGGCTGGGCCGCGGTCGGGCTGGTCGTGGTCCAGCTCGGCTGGGCGCTGGTGCTGCTCGCCCTCGGCCGGGTGGTGCTTGCCCGGGCCACTCGCCGGCTGGTGGTGCAGGGTGGCTGACCCGACGACCGCGGTCGCCGCGCCGAGCGTGCCGGGCGCCTACCGGGCGCTGGTGCGCTCCCGGGTCGCCGCGCAGGCGACCTACCGGGCGTCGTTCGCCGTCGACATCGCCGCCCAGGTGCTGGTGGGCATCGTGGAGTTCATCGAGATCTACGTGATCTTCCACCAGGTCGACTCGCTCGGCGGCTTCTCCTACGCCGAGGTGGCCCTGATGTACGGCCTGGCGACCGCCGCGTTCGGCGTCGCCGACGGCGCGGTCGGGCACGTCGACCGGCTGCCGTTCTACGTGCGCACCGGCCAGTTCGACGCGTTCCTGCTCCGGCCGCTGTCGGCGCTCGGCCAGCTGCTCACCAGCGACTTCTCGCTGCGCCGGCTCGGCCGGGTGGCAACCGGCCTGGTGGTGCTCGCGACCGCCCTGACGTTCGTCGACATCGACTGGACGCCGGCCCGGCTCGGGCTGCTGCTCGTCACCCCGGTCGCCGGAGCGGTGGTGTTCAGCGCGGTGTTCGTCGCCACCTCCGCGATCGGGTTCTGGCTCGTCGAAGGCATGGAGTTCGCGAACGCCTTCACCTACGGCGGCAACTACCTGTCCAGCTTCCCGTTCACCGTCTTCGGCCCGGTGCTGCGCCGGCTGTTCACCTTCGTCATCCCGGCGGCCTTCGTCGCCTACCTCCCGACCCTGGCGCTGCTCGGCCGCACCGACCCCATGGGTCTGCCCGGGTGGCTGTCGTGGTCGGCGGTGCCGGCGTCCCTGCTGGCGGCGACGGCGGCCTGGCTGGTGTGGCGGACCGGGCTGCGGCACTACGTGGGGGCGGGCTCGTGATCGTCGACGTCCAGGACCTGCGCCGCGACTTCGTCGTACGCCGCAAGGCCGGCCGGCTGCGGCGGACCCGGGACGTGGTCTCCGCGGTCGACGGCGTCTCCTTCCGGATCGCCGAGGGCGAGTGCGTCGGCTACATCGGGGCCAACGGGGCCGGCAAGTCGACCACGATCAAGATGCTCACCGGCATCCTGGTGCCGACCTCGGGCACGGTCCGGGTCTGCGGCCTCGACCCGGTGCGGCAGCGCAGCACGCTCGCCCGACGCATCGGCGTGGTCTTCGGGCAGCGCAGCCAGCTGTGGTGGGACCTGCCGCTGCACGAGTCGTTCGGCCTCCTCGGGGCGATCCACCGGCTGCCGGACACCGCCTGGCGGTCGCGGCTGGACGAGTGCGTCGCGATGCTCGAGATGGAGCCGTTCCTCGACACCCCGGTGCGGCAGCTGTCGCTGGGACAGCGGATGCGCGGCGAGGTGACCGCCGCCCTGCTGCACTCCCCCGACCTGCTGGTGCTCGACGAGCCGACCATCGGCCTCGACCTGATCAGCAAGGAGCGGCTGCGTGGCTTCCTGGTGCGCGAGCGCCAGCAGCGCGGCACGACGGTGCTGCTCACCACCCACGACCTGCCCGACATCGAACGGCTCTGCGACCGCATCCTCGTGGTCGACCGCGGCCGGCTGGTCTTCGACGGCAGCCTGCCCGCCCTGGTGGCCCGGGTGGGTGCCGAGCGGGTGCTCGTGGTCGACCTCGCCGCACCCGCCGCCCCGCTGACCGGCGTACCCGGGACGACCCTGCGCGCGGTCGAGGCCGACGGGATGCGGCAGCACCTGTCGTTCCGCGGCGGGGAGACCACGGCCGCCGCGGTCGTCGCCGCCGTGTCGGCCCGCGCCGAGCTGCGCGACCTCGCGGTCAACGAGCCCGACATCGAGGACGTCGTCCGCCACCTCTACCGGCAATGATCGTTCGCGACGTTTGTGGCCGACACGCGAAGCGTGTTGCCACCAAACGTCGCGAACGATCTTGCCTGCGGGTCGGCTACTCCTGGGTGCCGGCGATCTCCTCGACGGGCGGGGCGTCCGGCAGGGCAGCCTTGTCCTCGCCGACGAAGGTGAACGTCTTCTCGTCATCCTCGCCGGTGGTGTCGACCAGCACGATCTGGCCGGGCCGCACGTCGCCGAAGAGGATCTTCTCGGACAGCACGTCCTCGATCTCGCGCTGGATCGTGCGGCGCAGCGGCCGGGCACCCAGCACGGGGTCGTAGCCCTTCTTGGCGAGCAGCGTCCTTGGCCGACTGGGTCAGCTCGATGCCCATGTCCTTGTCGCGCAGCCGCTCGTCGAGCTTGGCGATCATCAGGTCGACGATCGTGATGATCTCCTCCGGCGTGAGCTGGTGGAAGACCACGATGTCGTCGATGCGGTTGAGGAACTCCGGCCGGAAGTGCTGCTTGAGCTCGTCCTGCACCTTCGCCTTCATCCGCTCGTAGCTCGAGCTGACGTCGCCGCTGGCGGCGAAGCCGAGGTTGAAGCCCTTGGAGATGTCCCGGGTGCCGAGGTTCGTGGTCATGATGATCACGGTGTTCTTGAAGTCGACCACCCGGCCCTGGGAGTCGGTCAGGCGACCGTCCTCCAGGATCTGCAGCAGCGAGTTGAAGATGTCCGGGTGCGCCTTCTCGACCTCGTCGAAGAGCACGACCGAGAACGGCTTGCGCCGCACCTTCTCGGTGAGCTGGCCGCCCTCCTCGTAGCCGACGTAGCCGGGCGGCGAGCCGAACAGCCGCGACACCGTGTGCTTCTCGGAGAACTCGCGACATGTCGAGCTGGATCAGCGAGTCCTCGTCGCCGAACAGGAACTCGGCGAGCGTCTTGGACAGCTCGGTCTTCCCGACGCCGGACGGGCCGGCGAAGATGAACGAGCCACCGGGACGCTTCGGGTCCTTCAGCCCGGCGCGGGTGCGACGGATCGCCTGCGACAGCGCCTTGATCGCCTGCTCCTGGCCGATGACCCGCTTGTGCAGCTCGTCCTCCATCCGGAGCAGCCGGGCGGACTCCTCCTCGGTGAGCTTGAAGACCGGGATGCCGGTGGCGGTGGCGAGGACCTCGGCGATGAGCTCCTCGTCGACCTCGGCGACGACGTCCATGTCGCCGGCCTTCCACTCCTTCTCGCGCTGCGCCTTCTCCTGCAGCAGGGTCTTCTCCTGGTCGCGCAGCGACGCGGCCTTCTCGAAGTCCTGCGCGTCGATCGCCGACTCCTTCTCGCGGCGGACGTTCGCGATGCGCTCGTCGAACTCGCGCAGGTCCGGCGGCGCGGTCATCCGGCGGATGCGCAGCCGCGAGCCGGCCTCGTCGATGAGGTCGATCGCCTTGTCGGGCAGGAACCGGTCGGAGATGTAGCGGTCGGCCAGCGTCGCGGCCGCCACCAGTGCGGCGTCGGTGATGGACACCCGGTGGTGCGCCTCGTAGCGGTCGCGCAGGCCCTTGAGGATCTCGATGGTGTGCGCGAGCGTCGGCTCGGCGACCTGGATCGGCTGGAAGCGCCGCTCGAGCGCGGCGTCCTTCTCGAGGTGCTTGCGGTACTCGTCGAGCGTGGTCGCGCCGATGGTCTGCAGCTCGCCGCGGGCCAGCATCGGCTTGAGGATGCTGGCGGCGTCGATCGCGCCCTCGGCGGCACCTGCGCCGACGAGGGTGTGCAGCTCGTCGATGAACAGGATGATGTCGCCGCGGGTGCGGATCTCCTTGAGGACCTTCTTCAGCCGCTCCTCGAAGTCACCGCGGTAGCGGCTGCCGGCGACGAGTGCGCCGAGGTCGAGGGTGTAGAGCTGCTTGTCCTTGAGCGTCTCGGGCACCTCGCCCTTGACGATGGCCTGCGCCAGCCCCTCGACGAAGGCGGTCTTGCCGACGCCGGGCTCCCCGATGAGCACCGGGTTGTTCTTGGTGCGGCGGGACAGCACCTGCATGACCCGCTCGATCTCCTTCTCGCGCCCGATGACCGGGTCGAGCTTGCCCTCGCGGGCGGCCTGCGTGTAGGTTGCGACCGAACTGGTCGAGCACGAGCGACGTCGACGGCGCGCCCTCGGCCGGGCCGCCGGCCGTGGCCGGTCTCCTTGCCCTGGTAGCCGGAGAGCAGCTGGATGACCTGCTGGCGGACCCGGTTGAGGTCGGCGCCGAGCTTGACCAGCACCTGGGCGGCGACGCCCTCGCCCTCGCGGATCAGCCCGAGCAGGATGTGCTCGGTGCCGATGTAGTTGTGGCCGAGCTGCAGGGCCTCGCGCAGCGAGAGCTCCAGCACCTTCTTGGCCCGCGGGGTGAACGGGATGTGCCCGCTCGGCGCCTGCTGGCCCTGGCCGATGATCTCCTCGACCTGCTGGCGCACGGCCTCCAGCGAGATGCCCAGCGACTCGAGGGCCTTGGCGGCGACGCCCTCACCCTCGTGGATCAGGCCCAGCAGGATGTGCTCGGTCCCGATGTAGTTGTGGTTGAGCATCCGGGCCTCTTCCTGAGCCAGGACGACAACCCGCCGCGCGCGGTCGGTGAACCTCTCGAACATCAGTGCGCTCCTTACGAGAGCGGTCGGGCAGGTGGTGCGACCGGCCGGATCACGCCGACCGGTCACCTGTCCCCTCGCATGCTAGCCCGCGTGCGAACCGTTCCCATTGGTTGTTCGGTGGATGCCACGGTCCCCCTCCCGCGGCTACCCGGTCCAACTGCCCCCGGTCCGGGGGTGTTCCGGCGCCGGCACGCCGCCCGCTACGCCACCAGCGAACGGCGGTCCGGCGGCCGACCGGGCGGCCCCCGCCCGACCGGTGCATGATCAGCGGGTGCCCACCGTCCGCCGGTGCCCCCCGACGGGGCGGGACCGCGCCCTGAACACCGTCCTGGCGGCGTTCGAGACCGACCCGCTGCTGCGCTGGGTCTGGCCGGGCACCCGGTACGCCGCGTGCGCGCCCGCCTTCTTCGGTCTGCTGCTCGACCTGCGGCTGGACAGCGGGGAGGTGTGGGTCGCCGATGACGATGCCGCGGTGGCGATGTGGGACCCGCCCGGTGGCCTCTACCTGCCGGCCGCCGACCGGCAGTGGGCGCAGGTCAGGGCCGGTCACACGCCGCAGGAGCGGGCTGCCTGGGAGGCCTACGACCACGCCCTGGGTGTCCCTGCGGACGCCGGCGCCCACTGGTACCTCGGCGTCCTGGCGACCGAGCCGGCCCGGCAGGGCCGCGGGCTGGGCCGGGCCGTCACCGCCCCGATGCTGGCGGCGGCCGACCGGGCCCGGCTCCCGGCGTACCTGGAGACGGCCAGCGACACGAACGTGGCGATCTACACCCGGCTCGGCTTCCGGGTGGACCGGGAGGTCGCCATGCCCGACGGCGGCCCGGCCTGCTGGCTGATGCGCCGCGAACCTCAGGAGGTGGCGTCGTGACCGATGTGCTGGTGGTGGTGGCCGCAGGGCCGGGGCTCGGCCGGGCGGTGGCGCTGCGGTTCGCCCGGGAGGGCTTCGCGGTCGGCCTGGTGGCCCGCGCGAGCGACCGGCTCGACGAGCTGGTGGCCGAGGTGTCCGAGGCCGGCGCGGCCGCGGTCGCGACCGCGGCGGCCGACGTCGGGGACGCCGCGGCGCTGCGCGCGGCGCTGGCCGGGCTGCGGGCGGAGCTGGGCGAGGCGACCGTGCTGGTCTACAACGGCTCGGCGTACGTCGAGGGGTCGGCGACGGCGCTCGCCCCCGACCGGCTCCGGCTGGCGCTCGACGTCGGCGTGGTGGGCGCCCTGGTCGCGGCCCAGGAGGTCCTGCCGGCCATGCGGGCGGCCGGCCGCGGGACGGTCCTGCTGACCGGCAGCGTCGCGGCGGATCGCGGGTCCACCAGCGCCGCGGCTGTCGGGGTGGCCAAGGCGGCGCTGCGCAACCTGGCTCTCTCGCTGCACAAGGAGGTCGCCGGCGACGGGGTGCGGGCCGGCACGGTGACCATCGACGGCGTGCTCAGCGGGCCCACGGCGCTGGACGTCGCAGCGATCGCGGACCGCTACTGGGCCCTGCACTCCGCCCCCGAGCCGCCGCCCGCGGTCGTGGTGTTCCCGGGCTGACCGGTGTCCTCCGGCTGACGCGCGGGCGGGTGGCCGCGACGGCCAGCAGCAGCACCGCCGCGCCGCCGACTGCGTCGAGCAGGTAGTGGTTGCCGGTGCCGACCACGACCAGCACCGTCCCGAGGGCGTACGCCGTGGCCAGCACGCGCAGCACGGTCCGGCGGCTGCACAGGAACACCACCCAGGCGCACCAGAGCGCCCAGCCCACGTGCAGCGACGGCATCGCGGCCAGCTCGTTGGTGAGCCCGCCCAGGCCCTTGGGCGCGCTCGCGTCGCTTCCCCACCACCCGTGGGCCGACGTGGCGGCGAGCACGTCGACGTAGCCGGGCAGCATCCTCGGCGGCGCCATCGGCAGCAGCACGAAGCCGACCAGGCCGAGCCCGGTGGCCAGCACCAGCGCGTTGCGCGCCCGCCGGTAGCCGAGCGCGTGCCTGCGATACACCCACACCAGAACGGCCGGCGTGACGAGGTAGTGCAGCGCGGAGTACCAGTAGCTGGCGGCCAGCGCGAGCCCCGGAACGCCCGCGAGCAGGTGGTTCGCCCAGGCCTCGACGTCGAGGTGCAGCGCGGCCTCCAGGTCCAGCAGCCGGTGGGCGTGCGCCACCGCCCCGGTCCGGTCGTCGTCCGCGAGCAGCCGGGCGGCGCTGTAGCCGACGTACAGCAGGGCCAGCAGGGCGAGCTCGACAGCCGCGTGCGGCCGCACCGGGCTGGTCCTGGCCGGGAGAGCCGGCCGGGCGCGGGTCATCGTCGCGGTCGTCGTCACGACGTTCAGAGTGGCGGCGACCGGCCCGACGTACATCGGTGATCGCACCTAGGTCGACCCCGGCCGGACCCCGAGCCCGGTCAGGGTTCCGGACATTGACCGGGAGGGGTCGGCCGCCCACGATGGGCCGGGTGCGGGTCGCCCTTTTTGTCACCTGCCTGGCCGACGGGCTGTTCCCCGACGTCGGGCGGGCGACGGTGACGGTCCTCGAGCGGCTGGGCCACGAGGTGGTGTTCCCGGACCGGCAGACCTGCTGCGGGCAGATGCACACCAACACCGGCTACCAGCGTGAGGCGCTGCCGCTGGTGCGGCACCACGTCGAGACCTTCGAGCCGTACGACGTGGTGGTGGCGCCGTCGGGCTCGTGCGTGGGCTCGGTCCGGCACCAGCACGCGATGGTCGCCCGGCGGGCGGGGGACGACCGGCTGGCCGAGCGGGCTGACGCGGTGGCGGCACGTACCTACGAGCTGTCCGAGCTGCTGGTCGACGTCCTCGGGGTCGAGGACGTCGGTGCGCACTTCCCGCACCGGGTGACCTACCACCCGACCTGCCACTCGTTGCGGCTGCTGCGGGTGGCCGACAAGCCGCTTCGGCTGCTGCGCAACGTGCGCGGCATCGACCTGGTCGAGCTGCCGGACGGCGACCAGTGCTGCGGGTTCGGCGGCACCTTCGCGATGAAGAACGCCGACACCTCGACGGCGATGCTGGCGGACAAGATGCGTCACGTGCTCGGCACCGGAGCCGAGGTCGTCTCGGCCGGTGACGCGTCATGCCTGATGCACATCGGCGGCGGGCTGTCCCGGCTGCGCACCGGCACCCGCACCCTGCACCTCGCCGAGATCCTCGCCTCGACCGAGCGCGAGCCGGCGGTGACGCTGTGAGCTCGGCCTTCCTGGGCATGCCGGTGCACGCGCCGCGGGGCGTCGGGCAGCTCCGAGCCGAGGAGCCGTTCCCGGCGGCGGCGCGAAGGGCGCTCGCCGACACCCAGCTGCGCCGCAACATCGGCCACGCCACCCAGACCATCCGCGCCAAGCGGGCCCGGGTGGTGGCCGAGGTGCCCGACTGGGAGCAGCTGCGGGTCGCCGGCCAGCAAGTCAAGGCGGCCACCATGGCCCGCCTCGACGAGCACCTCGAGCGGCTGGAGCGGGAGGTGACCAGCCGCGGCGGCACGGTGCACTGGGCGTCCGACGCGAACGACGCCAACGCGATCGTGACCCGACTGGTGCAGGCCACCGGCGAGACCGAGGTCGTCAAGGTGAAGTCGATGGTCACCCAGGAGATCGGCCTGAACGAGGCGCTCGCGGGCGCCGGCATCGCGGCGTACGAGACCGACCTCGCGGAGCTGATCGTGCAGCTCGGCCACGACCGGCCGAGCCACATCCTGGTGCCGGCGATCCACCGCAACCGGGCGGAGATCCGGGAGATCTTCCGGCGGGAGATGGCGGATGCACCCGAGGGGCTCACCGACGACCCCCGGCAGCTGGCGATGGCCGCCCGGGCACACCTGCGGCGGAAGTTCCTGACCGCGAAGGTCGGCATCAGCGGCGCCAACTTCGCGGTCGCCGAGACCGGCACCCTCCTGGTGGTCGAGTCCGAGGGCAACGGCCGGATGTGCCTGACGCTGCCCGAGACGCTGATCACCGTGATGGGGATCGAGAAGGTGGTGCCGACCTGGCAAGACCTCGAGGTGTTCCTGCAGCTGCTGCCCCGGTCGTCGACGGGCGAGCGGATGAACCCCTACACCTCGGCATGGACCGGCGTGCACGACTCCGACGGCCCGAGCGCGTTCCACCTCGTGCTGCTGGACAACGGGCGCTCGGCGGCACTGGCCGACGAGGTCGGGCGCGAGGTGCTGCACTGCATCAAGTGCAGCGCCTGCATGAACGTCTGCCCGGTCTACGAGCGCACCGGCGGCCACGCCTACGGCTCGGTCTACCCGGGACCGATCGGCGCGGTCCTCTCTCCGCAGCTGACCGGCGTCGAGGACAACGCGTCGCTGCCCTACGCGTCGTCGTTGTGCGGTGCGTGCTTCGACGCCTGCCCGGTGCGCATCGACATCCCGTCGCTGCTGGTGCACCTGCGCGCCCAGCACGTCGAGGAACGACGCGCCGCTTCCCGCTTCCCCACCGGCGAGGCGGTGGCGATGGCCGCGGCGTCGTGGGTGATGTCCGACCCTGGCCGGTTCGCCCGGGCCGAGAAGGCCAGCCGTGGCGGGCGACTGCTCGCGCGGGGCGGGAAGCTGCGCAGCCTCCCACCGCCGCTGTCGGCCTGGACGTCGAGCCGCGATGCGCCCGCTCCTCCGGCGGAGACCTTCCGCGAGTGGTGGGCCCGTACCCGAGGGCCTCGCCCGACGGGAGACCGGCCATGACCGCGCCGGGACGAGATGCTGGCGAGGATCCGGTCGGCCCGCGCCGGTGCCGCACTGGTCGAGCCGGTGCGCGGCTACCGCACCACGGGCGACCTGGGGGCCGCCGCGCTGCTCGACCTGCTCGAGGACCGGCTGGTCGACTACCGGGCAACCGTGCACCGCACCGACGCCGCCGGGTTGCGCGCCGCGGTCGCCGGTGCCCTGGCCGCCACCGGCGCCGACGGACCGGTGCTGCTGCCGCCCGACCTGCCGGCGGACTGGGCGCCGGACGGCCGGGCCGACGACGGCCGGCTGACGGCGTACCAGCTGGACGGGTTCGCCGCGGTCGTCACCGCCTGCCGGGTCGCCTGCGCCGAGACCGGCACCATCGCCCTCGACGGCTCGCCCGACCAGGGCCGCCGCGCGATCACCCTGGTGCCCGACGTGCACGTCTGCGTCGTGCGCGCCGACCAGGTCGTGGCGACCGTGCCCGAGATGCTGCGCCGGCTGACGGCCACCCGGCCCATCACCTTGATCAGCGGGCCGTCGGCGACCAGCGACATCGAGCTCGACCGGGTCGAGGGCGTGCACGGCCCGCGCACCCTGTCGGTGCTGCTCGTCACCGGCTGACGGCAGGATGGGACGCATGGAGCTGCGCTGGGACGCCGTGACCGTCGACTGCCAGGACCCCGAGCTGCTGGCGGCCTTCTGGACCGCGCTGCTCGGGGTCGAGGTGCGCGGCCGGTGGCAGCAGTACGTCGGGCTCACGCCGATGGCGCCCGGCCAGCCCCGGCTGGTGCTGCAGCGCACCGACGACCCGCGGCCGGCGAAGAACTCGCTGCACCTCGACCTGCACGTCCCGACCGTCGCCGACCTGCCGGCCGCCATCGACCGGGCCGTCGGGCTCGGCGCGCGACCGGTGGCCGAGCACGACGAGGCCGGTGCGACCTGGCGGACCCTGGCCGACCCGGAAGGCAACCTGTTCTGCCTGGTGGCCGACGCCTGACGCCGTACGCGGCCGGTTCTGCTGCGTTCTGCTGCGTTTCTCTGGATCGGATACCTGGGTCGGCCGCTTTCGGGTCCGCCCGGGTATCCGATCCGCCGAAACGGCCGCTGACCGGCTGGTCTCCGGCGGAGGTGGCGAAGGCCCTCGACCACGTTCCGCTGCCAACGGATACCTGGCCGGTCTATTTCGGGCCCACCTGGGTATCCGATCCCCCGGAAGGGCACTCTGGGCCCCTCGGCTGGTCACGCTGGGTGACGCCGGCGTCGCGCTCGGGTCAGGCGATGTCGCGCGAACCAGCCACGCAGGGTTACCCTCCTTTTCCTACCAAAGTTCCGCGATGTCGGGGTCGCACGTTCTCGGAGGACATGCGATGGGACGCCACAGCAGCGGCGCCCCGAAACCTCCTGCCCGCTCGTCGCCGAAACCTCCCGCCCGCTCGTCGCCCGCCCGGCCCGCGGTCGGTGTCCGCACCCGCGGCCGGGGCCGGCGGCGCCGGATCGTCGCCCTGCTGGTCACCGTGCTGGTCCTGCTCGGAGCGGCGACTGCCGCGGGCTGGGCTGCGGTGGCGTCGGGACGGGTGGACTCGCTGTGGGGGTCCAGCCCGGACTGCGACCCGACCAGGGTGCGGGTGGCCGCGGCCCCCGAGGCGGCCGCGGTGCTGCGGCAGGCTCTCGGTGGCCCGACCGGGCCGGGGTCGGACCGCTGCGTCGACGTCGTCGTCCGGGCCCAGCCGCCCGCTGCCACCGCGGCCGCCAGCCGCACCGCGCCGGCCACCCGGTGGCCTCAGGTCTGGGTCCCCGACTCGTCGCTCTGGGCGGCGCAGGCGCCGGGCTTCTCGGCAACGAAGGTCAGCACGCTCGGCACGTCTCCGCTGGTCGTCGCCACCAACAAGGCCACGGCTGCTGCCCTCGGATGGGACCACAGCCCGCCGACCTGGGCCGGAGCCCTGCGCGGCGTGCGCCCGGTCGTCGTACCGGATCTCGGCACCGACGCCCGCGGGCTCGCCGCCGTCCTGGCCCTGCGCGAGTCGCTGGGTGGTGGCACGGTGGCCGACCGGGCCGTCGCCGCGGCGGCGCTGGCCTCGGCTCGGGGCGGGGAGGCCGCCCCCGACGCGGTCGCCGACATCCCGCCCGACGGCGGCACCGCGCCACTGGTCCCGCTCACCGAGCAGCAGGTCGTCAGGGCTGACCGCTCGCGTCCGGGCAGCATCGTCGCCGTCTATCCCAAGGGTGGCTCACCGTCGCTCGACTACCCCGTGCTGCGGGTGCCGGCCGCCGCAGCCACCACCAAGCAGCGCCGTGCCGTCGGGCGGGTGCTCGACGTGCTGAGGTCGAGCCGGACCATGTCGCTGGCCGGGGCGGCAGCGTTCCGCGACGCGCACGGGACGGGCTCGCTGGCGGCCACCAAGAAGCCGGTGAAGCCTGTCCCGCTGCCCGACGCCGCGACCGTTCAGCAGCTGCTGCTGCGGCTGCAGTCGCTCGCCGCGCCCAGCCGGATCCTGGCGCTGCTCGACGTGTCCACCTCGATGCGGGCTCCTGTCGGCAACGGCCAGAACCGGGCCCAGGTGCTGCGGGACGCCGCGATCGGCGCGGTCGCGCTGATGCGCGGCGAGGACCAGGTCGGGGCCTGGGTGTTCGCCGCCGACCTCACGGCCGGGCACGACTACGCACCGCTCGTCGGCGTGCAGCCGCTGCGCGTCCCCGAAGCGGGTGCCACTCACCGCGACCAGGTGGTGGCAAGCCTGCGCGCGCTGCCGGCACATCTGAAGCCGGGCGGCACCGGGCTCTACCAGACCGTCCGCGACGCGGTGCTCACGATGCAGAAGTCCTACGACCCGAGAGCCAGCAACGTCGTGGTGGTGCTCACCGACGGCCAGAACGACCGGTCGAAGGGCCCGACGCTCTCGGCACTGCTCGGCACCCTGCGGAGCACCGCCGACCCGAAGCGCCCGGTCCGCGTCATCGCCGTCGGCATCTCCGGGGACGCCGACATGGCCGCGCTGACCCGCATCGCGGCAGCGACCCCGGGCGGGCGGGCCTACCTCGCCGAACGTCCGTCGACCCTGCAGACCGTGCTGTTCGACGCGCTCACCAACAGGTAGCCAGCGACAGGCAACGGTGGTCAGCCGGCGACGGCGACCCGGGCCCGGCCGAAGACCCAACGGCGCAGCAGCAGGAACCGCAGCACGGTCGCCGCCAGGTTGGCCAGCACCAGCACGGTCACCTCGAACGCTCTCGAGGGGTCGGCAAGCGCGTGCAGCAGGACGAGCGACCCGCTGGTCAGCAGCAGCCCGAGAGCGAACACCGCCAGGCCGCCCGCCTGGTCACGCGCCATCTTGGTCCGGCCGCGGACCCCGAAGGTCAGCCGGCGGTTGACCCCGGTGTTGACCACCGCGGTGAGCAGCAGGGCCACCAGGTTCGCCACCTGGGCCCCGAGCTCCGGCCGAAGCGTGAGGAACAGCGCGAGGTAGGCCACCGTGCTCGCGACGCCCACCGCGGCGAACCGCACCAGCTGGCGGGTCAGCGTCGCCGGCACCTCGGCGGGTGGCTCCAGCGGTGCCCGCCCGAGCTGGGAGCGCACCGTCTGCAGCGGCAGCCGGCCCGCGGCGAGGGCCCGCCCGACCCGCGCGATGCCACGCAGGTCGGCCATCGCGGTCGCGACGACGTCGACCCGGCTGTCCGGGTCGTCGACCCAGTCGACCGGGACCTCGTGGATGCGCAGACCGCTGCGCTCCGCGAGCACCAGCAGCTCGGTGTCGAAGAACCAACCGGTGTCCTCGACCAGTGGCAGCAGGTGCTCGGCAACGTCCCGGCGGATCGCCTTGAAGCCGCACTGCGCGTCGCTGAACCGGGTGGCCAGCGTGCCGCGCAGCAACAGGTTGTAGCTGCGCGAGATGAGCTCTCGCTTGGTGCCCCGGACCACCCGCGACCCGCGGGCCAGCCGGGTGCCGATGGCGACGTCGGAGTGGCCGGACACCAGTGAGCCGACGAGCGGCAGCAGCGCGTTGAGGTCGGTCGAGAGGTCGACGTCCATGTACGCGAGCACGGCCGCGTCCGACCGCGACCACACGTCGTGCAGCGCCCGGCCGCGACCCTTCTGCCGCAGGTGCACGACGCGGACCCCGTCGAGCTCCTGGGTCAGCGCGGCGGCCACGTCGAAGGTGGTGTCGCTGCTCGCGTTGTCCGCGATCGTGATGCGGAAGGTGTAGGGCAGCGCGGTCGCGAGGTGGTGGTGCAGCCGACGGACACCGGCCGCGAGGTCGGCCTGCTCGTTGTGCACCGGCACCACGACGTCGAGCACCGGCGGTGCGGCGACGTCGTACGCCGGGAGGGTGGCCCGGTCGGCCAGGTCGGTCATGTGTGGACGCCGCCGTCGTCGCCTCCCGAGCCGTCGTCGTCGCCGTCGCCGTCGAACAGGTGGCCCCCGGCGCCGAGCTGGCCCAGCAGGTCCTGCAGCTGGGCGGCGTCGAGGTGGTCGGGGAGCCCGAGCTGGGCCAGCAGCTGACGCAGCTGGTCGCTGTCGAGCCGACCCGACGACAGCTGGCTGAGCAGCGGTCCGAGCTGGCTGACGTCCAGCTGGCCCAGGCTGCTGAGCGGGTCCTGACCCGGGCCGCCGGGCGGCTGGCCCTGGCCGGGCGCCTGGCCCTGCGCCGACGGGGGCTGCTGCTGGGCACCGCCCGGGCCGATCGGCTGCTGACCGGTGGCGAGCTGGGCGGTCGAGTCGTCCTGGCGGGCGCCGTAGGCCGCACCGCCCGCGACGAGGACGCCGACGGCGACCACCGCGGCCGCCACGGTGTGCCCTCTGCTCCAGCGCCGGGCCCGAGCCGGCGCCGGCTGCGGGTCGGACGGCTCGTCCTGCGGCTGGTCCCAGATCGGCAGCTGCCCGGCGACCGGCGCGACGCCGTCGTCCTCGGGCACGAAGACGAACGGCGGCAGCTGCGTGGTGTCGTCCGACACGGTCTGCTCGGCGGCCGCTCGGCGGCTGGGCGGCGGCCGTCTGGTCGGCGGCCGGCTGGTCGGCGGCCGGCTGGTCGGCGGCCGGCTGGTCGGCGGCCGTCGGCTCGGAGTCGTTGGTGGGGTCGTGGGGGCTGGTCACGGAGGCTCCTGGGTCGGTTCGCGATGCGTCCCTCGCAGCGTCCGGGCCGTTCCTGTGCTGTCGCTGTGACCTGACTGGGGGGTTGCCACCACCGCGGCGCAAACCGGACAGCGCACCCGACCGCCGTACTCCCACGGACCGCGCAGTTCGCGGGCAGCGACCTCACAGCCGCGACCGACAGAGTCGCTCCCGAGACACGACGCCGCCCCGACCGGGAGAACCGCAATGACGACGCTGACCGAGCCGACCGAGGCACCCGCCGCACCGCCGGAGCACACCGCGCCCCCAGCGGCCGGCCGGCCGTGGGGACGCCGGCTGCTCCGCGGCCCGGACAGCGACCCGGCGTGGGGGCGGCCCGCGCTGCTCGGCCTGCTGGCCGCGACCGCCCTGCTCTACCTCTGGGGCCTGGGGGCCTCCGGCTGGGCGAACTCGTTCTACTCGGCGGCCGCACAGGCGGGCTCGGTGAGCTGGAAGGCGTTCTTCTTCGGCTCGTCGGACTCGGCGAGCTCGATCACCGTCGACAAGACCCCGGCCTCGGTGTGGGTGATGGCCGCGTCGGTGCGGCTGTTCGGGCTCAACGCCTGGAGCATCCTGGTGCCGCAGGCCCTCATGGGTGTCGCAACGGTCGGGCTGCTGCACGCCACCGTGCGTCGCTGGCACGGGCCACGCCGCCGCGCTGATCGCCGGCTCGGTGGCCGCACTGACGCCGGTGGCCGTGCTGATGTTCCGCTTCAACAACCCCGACGCGCTGCTGGTGCTGTCGCTGGTCGCCGCGGCGTACGCCGTGGTGCGGGCCACCGAGACCGCCAGCACCCGCTGGCTCGTCCTCGCCGGAGGGCTCGTCGGCCTCGGCTTCATGTCGAAGATGCTGCAGGCACTGCTGGTGGTGCCGGCGTTCGCGCTGGTCTACCTGGTCGCGGCGCCGTCGCCGCTGCGCCGGCGGATCGGTTCGTTGCTGGCTGCGGGGGTGGCACTGCTGGTGTCCGCCGGATGGTGGGTCGCGGTCGTGTCGCTCGTGCCGGCGGCCGACCGGCCGTACATCGGCGGCTCGCAGCACAACAGCATCCTCGAGCTCGTGCTGGGCTACAACGGCCTCGGCCGGCTGACCGGTGACGAGACCGGCAGCGTCACCGGTGGTGGCGGCGCGGCGGCACCCGGCGGTGGCACCAGCATGTGGGGACCGACCGGCTGGACCCGGATGTTCACCGCGGAGATCGGCGGTCAGGTGTCCTGGCTGCTGCCCGCCGCCCTCGTGCTGCTGATGGCCGGACTGGTGGTCTCGTGGCGGGCGCCGCGCGGTGACCGGACCCGCGCGTCGCTGCTGCTGTGGGGCGGCTGGCTGCTGGTGACGCGTGCTGACCTTCAGCTTCATGCAGGGGATCTTCCACGCCTACTACACCGTCGCCCTGGCCCCGGCGATCGGGGCCCTGGTCGGCATCGGCGCCGTGCTGCTCTGGGCCCGCCGGGCACACCCCGCCGCCGGTGCCGTGCTGGCGCTGACCGTCGCGGTGACCGCGGCCTGGGCGTTCGTGCTGCTGCACCGCAGCAGTGGCTTCGTGCCCTGGCTCGCCCCGCTGGTGCTCGCCGCCGGCCTGCTGGCTGCGCTGGCCCTGGCCGTGGTGACGCTGCTGCCGGCCCGGGCCGTCGCGGCGGTCGCCGGGCTGGCGCTGCTGGCCTCGTTCGCCGGCCCCGCGGCGTACGCCGTGCAGACCGCCGGCACCGCGCACACCGGCTCCATCCCGACGGCGGGCCCAGCGGTCGCCGGAGCCCGCGGCGGGCCGGGCGGGCAGGCGGCCCGGGTGGGTTCGCGCCGCGGCGGCCAGAACGGCACCCTGCCGCAGGGCATGACCGGCACGCCGCCGCAAGGCCTCGGCGGCGCGGCGCCGGGCCTCGGCGGCGCGGTGCCGGGCGGCGGGATGCCCGGCGGTGCGGGCGGGATGGGCGGGCTGCTGCAGGGCAGCACGGCCAGCGCCGAGCTGGTGGCGCTGCTGTCGGCCGACTCGTCGTCCTACACCTGGGTGGCGGCCACCGTGGGCGCCAACTCGGCCGCCGGCTACCAGCTGGCGACCGGCCTGCCGGTGATGCCGATCGGCGGCTTCAACGGCAGCGACCCGTCACCGACGCTGGCGCAGTTCCAGGCGGACGTCGCGGCGGGGAAGGTGCACTACTTCATCGGCGGCGGCGGCTTCGGGATGGCCCAGAACGGCGGATCCAGCGCCTCGGCGGAGATCGCCGCCTGGGTGGCCGAGACCTTCACCGCCCAGACCGTCGACGGCGCCACCGTCTACGACCTGAGCACCGGCCCGACCACCTCGGCTCCCGCCTCGACCACCTGAGCTCATTATCCCGGGAGTCGACCACGTAAAGCACGTGGGCGGACGCGACAACACGTGTGCACGCGTGTTGTCGCGTCCGTAAGCGTGCTTTACGTGGTCGACTCCGGGGGCTTAGGCGGGCCGGCTCCGAGGTGGCGGCCGGAAAAGGGGTCAGGAGGCGTGCGCTTTGTCGTAGGCCTCGACGATGGTGGCCGGAATGCGGCCGCGCTCGTTGACCGGGTGTCCGTTGGAGCGGGCCCATTCCCTGATCTGGGCGGTGCGGTTGTCGCCGCCGCTCGACCGGCGGCGGCCGTTGGAGCCGGCGCTGCGCCCTGCCGTCGAGCGGCCGATCTTGCGGGCCGTTCCCACGTACTGCGCCAGACTGTCCCGGAACGCGGCGGCGTTCGCGGTGCTCAGGTCGATCTCGTAGGAGACCCCGTCGAGGGAGAAGGACACCGTCTCGTCGGCGGCTCCGCCGTCGATGTCGTCGACCAGGATGACCTGGACTTTCTGCGCCATGGAATTGCTCCTCGGGTTTCGGCAGGAATCGGCCCCCGGAGCATAAAGCGCAGGACCGGGAAATGCACAGCGAATGCCGAGAACCGAAACGCGGGTTTATCGCGACCGGCGGGAATTCCGTTCGATAATCAGCGTTCGTCCTTGTCCTCGGCGTCGGCGCGCTTCTTCACCGCGAAGATGATCGCGACGAACGCACCGCCGACGACGAGCATCGGCAGCAGGGCCGCGAGGTCGGTCACCGTCAGCTCCCTTCCGGCTTCAGCAGCGGGAACGCGATGGTGTCCCGCAGCGACGGTACGCCGGTCAGCAGCCGGATCAGCCGGTCGATGCCCAGCCCCATCCCGCCCTGCGGCGGCATGCCGAACTCCATCGCCCGCAGGAAGTCCTCGTCCAGCTGCATCGCCTCGGGGTCGCCGCCGGCCGCCTTGAGCGACTGCTCGACCAGCCGGCGCCGTTGCTCGACGGGGTCGTTGAGCTCGGAGTACGCCGGGGCCAGCTCGACGCCGCCGATGATGAGGTCCCAGGCCTCGACCAGCCCCGGCTCCGAGCGGTGCGGCTTGGCCAGCGGCTTGACGGCGGCCGGGTAGTCGGTGACGAAGGTGGGCTGGACCAGGGTGTCCTCGACCAGCTGCTCGTAGAGCTCGACGAGGATCTCGGCGGCTCCCCAGGACGGCTTCAGGGCGACGCCGTGCCGGTCGGCGATCTTGCGCAGGACCTCGGCCGGCGTCTCGACGTCGACCTCCTCACCCACGGCGCTGGACACCGCGTCGAGGATCGGCAGGTGCACCCACTCGCCCTCGAGGTCGATCTCGCCGCCGCGGCCGTCGGGCACCACGGTCGAGCCGAGAGCCCGCGCGGCGTCCAGCACGATCTCGCGGGTCAACGTCGCCATCGTCCCGTAGTCGCCGTAGGCCTCGTAGACCTCCAGCATCGTGAACTCGGGGCTGTGCGTGGAGTCGACGCCCTCGTTGCGGAAGTTGCGGCCGATCTCGTAGACCCGGTCGAGGCCGCCGACGGTGAGCCGCTTGAGGTAGAGCTCGATCGCGATCCGCAGGTACATCGTCTGGTCGAACGCATTGAGGTGCGTCGAGAACGGCCGGGCCGCCGCTCCGCCGTGCAGCGGCTGCAGCAGCGGTGTCTCGACCTCGAGGAACTCGTGCCGGTGCAACGTGTCGCGCACCGACCGCAGCACGGTCGCCCGGTTGCGCACCATCTGCCGCGAGTCGGCGTTGACCGCGAGGTCGACGTACCGCATCCGCACCCGGGCCTCGGGGTCGGTGAGGCCCTTGTGCTTGTCGGGCAGCGGGCGCAACGCCTTCGCGAGCATGGTCCAGCTCGACGCGAGCACCGACAGCTCGCCGCGGCGCGAGCTGATGACCTCGCCCTCGACGCCGACGTGGTCGCCCAGGTCGACGTCGGACTTCCACTGCGCCAGCGACTCCTCGCCGACCCCGTCGAGGGAGACCATCACCTGCAGCTCGCCGGTGCCGTCGCGCAGCGTGGCGAAGCACAGCTTGCCGCCGGTGCGGGACAGCACGACGCGGCCGACGACCCCGACGCGCTCACCGGTCGCGGTGTCCGGAGCGAGGTCGGGGTGCGCGGACCGCAGGTCGGCGAGGGTGGTGGTGCGCGGGAAGGTGACGGGGAACGGCTCGACCCCGCGGTCGCGCATCCGGTCGAGCTTCTCCCGGCGTACCCGCATCTGCTCCGGCAGGTCGTCGTACGACGTCGCGTCGGGTGGTCGGGTCGGCTCGCTCACACCGGCCAGGCTACCGACCGGCGGCCGGGGCCCTCGACTCGACCACGTCAGGTAGGCAGGGGCTGCCGGCAACAGGCGCCGAGCCCTGTTGCCGCCTGCCAGCGCCTACCCAACGTGGTCGACTCGGCAGCCGGTCAGCCCGGGTTGCGGTCGAAGACGAGGCGCAGGCCGATCAGGGTCAGCCAGGGCTCGTGGGCGTCGATCACCGTGGCGTCGTCGAGCACCAGCGGCGCCAGCCCGCCGGTGGCGATCACCGTCACGGTGGACGGGTCGCCGTCGGGCCCGACGATGGCTCGGGTCATCCGGGTCACGACGCCGTCGACCTGCCCGGCGAAGCCGTACAGGATGCCCGACTGGAGTGCCTCGACGGTGCTGCGGCCGATCACCGAGCGCGGCCGAACCAGCTCGACCCGCCGCAGCTGGGCGCCGCGCGCACCGAGCGCCTCGACCGAGATCTCGATGCCCGGCGCGATGGCACCGCCGAGGTACTCCCCCTTGGCCGACACCGCGTCGAAGGTCGTCGCGGTGCCGAAGTCGACCACCACGCACGGGCCGCCGAACAGCTCCACCGCCGCCAGGGCGTTGACCACCCGGTCGGTGCCCACCTCCTTGGGGTTGTCGGTCAGCACGGGTACGCCGGTGCGCACACCGGGCTCGACCACGACCGCCCGCACGTCGGCGTAGTAGCGGCGGCACATGTCGCGCATCTCGTGCAGCACCCACGGCACGGTGGAGCACAGCGCGATGCCGTCGACCACGTCGGTGCCGGGCTCGGCGTGCTGGGCCAGCAACCCGTGCAGCACCACCGCGATCTCGTCGGCGGTGCGGTTCGACTCGGTGGCCACCCGCCAGTGCTCGACCAGCTCCTCGCCGTCGAACAGACCGAGCACGGTGTGGGTGTTGCCCACGTCGATCGCGAGCAGCATCACGCGCCGCCGAGGGTGACCGCGACGTTGTCGATGAGCCGGGTGCTGCCGACCCGCGCGGCCACCGCGAGCAGCGCCGGCCCGGTCGTGCCGTCCGGTACGTCGGTCAGCGCGCCGGTCTCGACGAGCGCCAGGTAGTCGAGCCGCACGCCCGGCTCGGCGTCGAGGACCGCGCGCGCCGCCAGCCGCACGGCGTCGGCCCCCTGCGCCTCTGCCGCCGCGCCGGCGGTCAACGCCCGGGACAGGGTGAGCGCTACCCGCCGGTCGTCGTCGTCGAGGTACATGTTGCGGCTGGACAGCGCGAGCCCGTCGGCGTCCCGCACCGTCGGCACCGCGACGACCTCGACCGGGAAGTTGAGGTCGTCGGCCATCCGGGCGATCAGCAGCAGCTGCTGGGCGTCCTTCTGGCCGAAGTAGGCGACGTCCGGGCCGGTGAGGTGCAGCAGCTTGGCGACCACGGTGAGCACGCCGTCGAAGTGGCCGGGCCGCGAGGCGCCCTCGAGCACGTCACCCAGCGGGCCGGCCTGCACCCGCACCTGCGGCTCGCCGGCCGGGTAGACCTCGTCGACGTCCGGGGCGAAGACGAGGTCGACGTCCTCCTGCGCGCACAGGGCGACGTCGCTCTCGAGGGTCTTCGGATAGCGCGAGAGGTCCTCGGACGGCGCGAACTGCAACGGGTTGAGGAACACCGTGACGACGATGACGGCGCACCGGCGCCGGGCGACCTTGATGAGCTCGCGGTGCCCGTCGTGCAGCGCGCCCATCGTCATGACGACGCCGACCTCCCCGGCGTGCTCGGCGAGCGCGTCGCGCAGGTCGGCCCTGGTGTGCACCAGGCGGGTGGTCATGCGCCTCCTTCGGCGAGCACGTCGAGCAGCGCCTCGGCCGCCTCGGGCTTGAGCAGCCCGGCCGCCAGGGCCCGGTCGGCGGTGAGCCGGGCCATCGCGACATAGGCGGCCGCGGTGTCCGGCGAGACGGCACGCAGCACCGCGACGTGGGCCGCCAGGGTGCCGGCGTCGCCGCGGGCCACCGGCCCGGTGAGCGCGGCATCGCCGGCCCGCAGGGCGTTGTCGAGCGAGGCACCGAGCAGCGGGGCGAGCAGGCGTTCCGGCTCCTCGACCCCGCACCTGCGCAGCAGGTCGACCGACTCGTTGACGAGGGTGGCGAGGTGGTTGGCTCCGCCGGCGAGCGCCGCGTGGTAGAGCGTCCGCTGGTCCTCCTCGACCCACTGCGGGTCCCCGCCCATCTCCACCACGAGCGCCTCGCCGATCGGCCGCAGCGAGTCGGGAGCGGTGATGCCGAAGCAGGCGCCGGTGAGCCGGGCCAGGTCCTCGGGCCGGCCGGTGAAGGTCATCACCGGGTGCAGCGCCAGCGGCAGGGCTCCCGCGCGGGTCGCGGCGTCGAGCACCCGGACGCCGTACCGCCCGCTGGTGTGCACCACCAGCTGTCCGGCCCGGACGTCGCCCGCGGCGGCCAGCCCGTCGACCAGCCCCGGCAGCGTGTCGTCGGGGACGGTGAGCAGGACCAGGTCGGCGGCCGCCAGCACCTCCGGCGGCGGCAGCACCGGCGTCCCGGGCAGCAGCGCCTCGACCCGGCGGCGGGACGCGTCGGACACCGCCGACACGGCGACCACGCGGTGGCCGGCCTGGGCGAGGGCCGCACCGAGCACGGAGCCGACCCGGCCCGCCCCGACCACGCCGACCGACAGCCGGGCCGGACGGTCGTCGACCGAGGGGGTGGGAGTCACGAGAGTCGTTCCAGTCCTCGCGGGGGTACCGGACGGCGCCCAGCGTACGGGTGAGCGCGCCGCGCCCCGCGCCGAGCCCGCCCTTTCATGATCGTGAGGGGATCCGACGGTCCAGAGGTGACGATTCCCCTCACGATCATGGAAGGGTCGGGGGCATGGCGTGGCCGACCTGGCGGGAGGCGACCGAGCGGGCCCTCTACGGCCCGGGCGGCTTCTTCCGACGGCCGGAGGGCCGGCCGGCGGCGCACTTCCGGACGTCGGTGCACGCCTCGCCGCTGTTCGCCGCGGCGCTGCACGAGCTGGCCCGGCAGGCCGGCCTGCGCACCGTCGTCGACGTCGGCTCCGGCGGCGGCGAGCTGCTGGCCGCCCTGCACCGGCTCGACCTGACGCTGACGCTGGTCGGGGTCGACCTCCGCCCCCGCCCCGCCGACCTGCCCGACGCCGTGACCTGGACCGACCGGCTGCCCCCGACGGCCGGTGCGCTGCTCGTCGCCAACGAGTGGCTGGACGACGTGCCCGTGGACGTCGCCGAGCTCACCGAGGCGGGCTGGCGGCTGCGGCTCGTCGACCCGGAGTCCGGCCGGGAGCGGCTCGGCCCGCCGCCGGACGAGCCGGACCTCGGGTGGCTCGCCCGGTGGTGGCCGGCCGCGCCCGGCGCCCGGGCCGAGATCGGCCGTCCCCGCGACGACGCCTGGGCGGGCGCGGTCCGGTCGCTGACCGACGGTCTCGCCGTCGCGATCGACTACGCCCACACCCGCGACAGCCGTCCCACCACCGGCTCGCTCACCGGCTACCGCGGCGGCCGCCCGGTGCCGCCCGTGCCCGACGGCAGCTGCGACCTCACCAGCCACGTCGCCCTCGACGCCTGCGCCGTGGCGGGCGAGCAGGCGGGCGCGACCACGTCGCTGCTCACGACGCAGCGCGCCGCGTTGCAGGCTCTCGGCGTACGCCGGGCGAAGCCCGCGCACGAGCAGGCGACGGCCGACCCGGCCGGTTACCTGCGCGCCCTGGGCCGGGCGGGGCAGGCCGGCGAGCTCACCGACCCGCACGGCCTCGGCGGCTTCGGCTGGCTGGTGCAGGGCGTCGGGATCGAGCTGCCTCAGCCCCTGACCGAGCTGCCTCAGCCGCTGACCGGCACCGACGCGTAGCCGCGCAGCACGAACGTCGGCCGGCGCACCGGGTCGGCCGCCAGCGCCAGGTCGGGAAACCGGCGCAGCAGCGTGGGCAGCGTGATCTGCAGCTCCATCCGGGCCAGCGGCGCGCCGAGGCAGTGGTGCAGCCCGGCACCGAAGCCGATGTGCGGGTTGGGCCGCCGGGTCACGTCGAGGGTGTCGGGGGCGGCGAAGGCGGCCGGGTCGCGGTTCGCCGAGCCGAGCAGCGCCGCGACCTTGCCGCCGGCCGGCACCGCCACGTCACCGAGCACCACGTCGGTCTTCGCGGTCCGCTCGAACAGCTGCAGCGGCGCGTCGTACCGGATCATCTCCTCGATGGCGGTCTCGACGACCTCCGGGCCGTCGGCGGCCCGGACCCGGGCCAGCTGCTCGGGGTGCGCGAGCAGCGCGACCACACCGTTGCCGAACGCGTTGACCGACGCCTCGTGTCCCGCGTTGAGCAGCAGGATCGCCGACGCGACCAGCTCGTCGGAGGTGAGCCGCTGACCGTCCTCCTCGGCCGCCACCAGGTGGCTGACCATGTCGTCGCGGGGGTCGCGGCGCCGGGCCTCCGCCAGCTCCCTCATGTACGCCGAGAACTCGGCCGCCGCGGTCACCGCGTGGGCAGCCGTCTCGTCGGTGCGGCCGTACTCGTACATCGCCACGATGCCGGCCGACCAGGGCCGCAGCAGCGACCGGTCGGACTCGGGGACACCCAGCAGGTCGGCGATCACGGCCACCGGGAGCGGCTCGGCGTAGTCGGCGAGCAGGTCGAACCCCGCCGGGTCGACGGCGTCCAGCAGCGCGTCCGCGGTGGCCTGCACCCGGGGTCGCAGCCGCTCGACGTGCCCGCGGGCGAACGCCTTCGCCACCAGCGACCTCAGCCGGGTGTGGGTCGGCGGCTCGTTCTCCATCATCTGGTGGCGGTGCAGCTGGTTGAACGGCTCCATCTGCTCGGCCGGCTTCTTGTCCGTCCACAGCCGGCCGAACCGGCGGTCGCGGAGCAGCCCGTTGGCCGCGGCGTAGGTCAGCGCCAGCCACTGGCCGGTCGGCGGGTGCCAGACCAGCGGCGCCGACTCGCGCAGCCGGGTCAGCGTCGGGTAGGGGTCGTCGACGAACGCGGGGTCGGCGAGGTCCAGGTCGACGTGGCCCGCGGGGGTGGAGGTCACCGCGACACCGTAGGGGCTGCGCCGCCCGCTGGAGGACTCATCCAGCGATCCGGCCCGGCCGCCGCGCGGGCGGCCCGGGCCCGGTGCACCTCGGCGTCGACCAGCGCCCTGGCCTCGCCCGCGGCGCGGTGCGCGGCGGTGGCCTGCACCGGGCCGGGTGTGGTGTCGAGGTGCACGCTGGCCAGGCCGAGCCGGCGCTGCAGCAGGCCTTGGCTCAGCCGCACGCTCTGCACCTTCTCGTGCAGCACGACGTCGACGATGCGGGTCAGCCGGCCGCGGCGACTGACGAGGACGCGGCTGTCGGCGCCGACGGCCAGCATCCGCCAGGAGAACGGGTCCAGCCACCTGGCCGCTGCCGGTACGCCGGTGGTCGGCACCGCGTCGACGTCGACCCCGGGCAGCACCCGGGCGAGCAGGGCCAGCGCCTCCTCGCGCGGCGCGACCGGGCAGAGCACCGAGGCCGCCGCCTGGCCCTGCCCGACGTACCCCGCGACGTCGACCTCGATGCGACACCAGCCCTTCGACCGCCACAGCAGCGGCTGCACGATGCGCACCGCCTGCACCCGCCCCGGCGGCACGGTCTGCGCCCGGGTCTCCAGCAGGCCGTGCCGCAGCCGCAGGCCGTCCGGTGACTCGGCGACCGTGAAGCCGAAGTTCCGCGCCACCGCACCGACGGTGACCGGGATGAAGCCGAGCGCGAACGGCACCGCGATGCCGAACAGCGACCACTCCCGCAGCACGATCGCCGCGGCCGCGAACAGGCCGACCGACACGAAGCCGGCGATCACGCCGACCGACCGGGCGGTCGCCTCGATCAGCCGGCCCAGCGGCACCTCCAGCAGCACGGCCTCGGGAGCCTCGGGCGTCTCGTGGTGCAGGCCGGCGGCCCGGGCCAGCAGCTCGGCGCGCAGCCGCTGCGCGTTCTCCTCCGAGAGGTAGGCCAGCGGCGCCTCGGACGACGAGCCGCCGGCCACCTCGAGCCGCAGCTCGGCGAGCCCGAGCACCCGCGCGACCAGCGGGCGCACCACGTCGACGGCCTGCAGCCGGTCCAGCCGGACCCGGCGGGACCGCTTGCTCAGCACGCCGGTCTCCAGCCGCAGCGCCTCGGCGTCGACCCGGTAGTGCGTGCTGCGCCAGGCCAGGTAGCCGTAGGCGGCGCCGAGCGGGATGCTCGCCGCGATGCCGATGAGCAGCCAGCTCATCTCCAGCCCGCCGTAGGCCTGCTGCGCCGCGATGGCCACCGCCGCGGCGAAGACCTTCCAGCCGCGCAGCACCGGCGTCAGCGGGTGCAGCCGGCGGAAGCCGTCGCCGGCACCGACGCCGGCCGGGTGGGACGCCGAGGTCGTCAGACACCCGCGGCGCCGGCCTCTCCGCGGGCGGCCAGCCGGTCGCGCAGCCGGGCCGCCTCGGCCGGGACCAGCCCCGGGATCTGCGCGTCGGTGGCGGCGGCGGCCGTGTGCAGCTGCACGGTCGCCAGGCCGAACCGGCGGTCGAGCGGGCCTGCTGTCACGTCGACGAACTGCATCCGGCCGTAGGGCACCACGACCAGCTGCCGCACCAGGACCCCGCGGGTGACCAGCAGGTCCTCGGCGCGCTCGGCGTACCCCCAGGACCGGACGTTGCGCCCGACGATCACCCAGCCCCAGCCGACGGCGAGCAGCCCCAGCGCCACGACGAGCGCGGCCAGCCAGGTCGTGACGAACCACCCGAGGACGGCGAGCAGCGCGACCAGGACCAGTCCCACCACGACCGTGAGCAGCCGGCGCAGCGTGGCGAGCTTCGGCGAGACGCGGACCCACGGCTCCCCGGGAGGGTCGAACGGCTCGGTCGGCGACATGCACCCGACGCTACTTGGCGCCCCCTGGCGGTGCGCCGCAAGGCTCGGCAGACTCACCCGGGTGAGCAGCTCTGGGACGCAGCGGACCGAGCGGACGGTCGGCCTCGGCGCCGGCGCCGACCTGGTGGACCAGGACCGGCTCGCCACCCAGGACATGGTGCTCAACATCGGGCCGCAGCACCCGTCCACGCACGGCGTGCTGCGGCTGCGGCTGGTGCTCGACGGCGAGCGCATCGTGTCCGCCGAGCCCATCGTCGGCTACATGCACCGCGGCGCCGAGAAGCTGTTCGAGGTGCGCGACTACCGGCAGATCATCGTGCTGGCCAACCGGCACGACTGGCTGTCGGCGTTCGCCAACGAGCTCGGCGTCGTGCTGGCGGCGGAGCGGATGCTCGGCATGGAGGTCCCCGAGCGCGCGGTCTGGGCGCGCACCCTGCTGGCCGAGCTGAACCGGGTGCTGAACCACCTGATGTTCATGGGCTCCTACCCGATCGAGCTGGGCGCGATCACGCCGATCTTCTACGCGTTCCGCGAGCGGGAGACCCTGCAGGCCGTGATGGAGGAGGTCTCCGGCGGCCGGATGCACTACATGTTCAACCGGGTCGGCGGGCTGAAGGAGGAGCTGCCGGCCGGCTGGACCGGGCGGGCGAGGCACGCGATCGACCAGGTCCGGCGCCGGCTGCCGGACATCGACGGCCTGGTCCTCGGCAACGAGATCTTCCAGGCCCGGACCCGCGGCGTCGGCGTCCTGTCCCCCGAGACCGTCCAGTCGTACGGCGTCAGCGGCCCGATCGCCCGCGCCTCCGGCCTCCAGCTCGACCTGCGCCGGGACGAGCCCTACCTCGGCTACGGGTCGCTGGACGTGCCGGTCGTGACGCGCACGGCCGGCGACTGCGAGGCCCGGTTCCAGTGCCTGTTCGAGCAGGCCGGGGTGTCGCTGGACCTCGCCGACGCCTGCCTCGACCGGCTGACCGGGCTGCCGCCGGGTCCGATCAGCACCCGGCTGCCGAAGGTGCTCAAGGTGCCGGAGGGGTCGACGTACGCCTGGACCGAGAACCCGCTCGGCATCAACGGCTACTACCTGGTGTCCCGAGGGGAGAAGACGCCGTGGCGGCTCAAGCTGCGCTCGGCGTCGTTCAACAACGTGCAGGTGCTCTCCGAGCTGCTGCCCGGGCGCCCTGCTGGCCGACATGGTGGCGATCCTCGGCTCGATGTTCTTCGTCGTCGGCGACATCGACAAGTAGCCGCCGCCCCGCGGGGAGTCGACCACGTAAAGCACGCCGGCGCCCGCTTCGCCAGGCCTGCAGTCCTAGCGAGGCGGGCGCACGCGTAGCGAAGCCGGCTGGCGGCAACAGCGGAGCCGTGCGCGCGCGGCTGGCGCAACGCCGCGACGCCCTGCGCAGCGGATGTCTGCTCCGCCGGTGAGACGGGTCGCGCGGCCACCGCGACAGGGGTGAGCGGGCCGGCGACCGCAGCCGGTTCGACCACGTGGGGTAGGTGCTGGCAGGCGACAACAGGCGCCGGCGCCTCTTGCGGGCAGCCCCCGCCTACCCAACGTGGTCGAACCGGATGGGGGCGCGGCGGGTCAGGCGGTGCGGCGCTGCTCGGCCGCCTCGGCGGCAACCGCGGCGGGGGCGGCCGCCGCCGGGTCGCGCGGCTCGGCGTCGCGGTCGGACCGCGGGTCGAGCAGCGGCCGCTCCGGCAGGTTGGCCAGCACGCTCCAGGCCAGCCGGTCGGCCGGTGCCGGGGTCGCGGCCAGCACGATCTCGGTCTCGGCGGTGTCCGGGCTGCGGTCCGGCGACGCCAGGGCAGCGGCGACGTCGGGCCCGCTGGCGACCTCGGCCGGGTCGCCGAGAGCCACCTGGACGAGCGGCATCTGCAGGGTGACCCAGCGCACGTCCGTCTCGGCGGCAGCGACCGGCACCGGCGTGGCCGCCGAAGCGGCGGCAGCGGTGGCAGCGGCGGCCGCGGCCGTCGTCAGCCGCAGCGGTGACTCGGGCCAGCTCGGAGCGCAGCTGGGCCACGGTGGCCCGCAGCGCCACCACCTCGGCCTGCAGGGCCGCGGTGCGGGCTCGCTCGCCGCTGCGCACGAGCGAGCTGAGGATCCTGCGCCAAGCAGGGGGTCTGCGATGCCGTCCAGCCATGGCCGGGACGGTACGCCCCGGGGCGAACAGGACGGTGGCACCACGCCGTACCAGATGTCACTCTGGTCACATGAGCCTCTCCCTGCTGACCTGGCGCCGCCGGGTGCACGCCCTGTACGCCGAGGTCCGCAGCAGCGCAGACCCGGCCGCCGCGCACGAGCTGTGGCGGCGCGGCCGGGACGACCTGCTGGCCCAGCACCCGGACAGCCCGCTGCTGCCCGAGGACCGGGAGGGGTTCGCCGGCCTGCGGTTCCGGCCGTACGACCCCGCCTACCGCTTCGAGGTGGCCGTCGACCCCGACGTCGAGCCGCACCGGCTCGAGGTGCCGACCGCCTCGGACGGCGTGGTGCCGTTCGAGCGGATCGGCGTGCTGCACCTGCCCGACCTCGGCGAGCTGGACGTGTGGTGGCTCGACTCGTACGGCGGCGGGGTGTTCGTGCCGGTGAAGGACGCCCTTGCCGGCCGGGAGACGTACGGCGCCGGGCGCTACCTGCTGGACACCGTCAAGGGTGCCGACCTGGGCGGCGACATCGACCCGGCGACCGGCGACGGGACGCTGGTGGTCGACCTGAACTTCGCCTACAACCCGTCCTGCGCCTACGACCCGGCCTGGGTCTGCCCGCTGGCGCCGCCCGGGCAACGTGCTGCCGGTGCCGGTGCCGGTCGGCGAGCTGCACCCGCTGCACCCGGCCCCCTGAGGGGCCGGGGCAGCCGGGTCAGCGGCTCGGGCCGTCAGCCGGCGGAGGCCAGGGCGGCGTCGGAGCTGAAGACCAGCGCGAGGGCGACCTTGCCCTGCTTGAGCGCGGTCTTCGACAGCGGGCCGCCCGCGTCGAGGGCGGTGAAGCTGTCGAACGCGAGGCCGTACTTGCTCTCCAGCCCGGGCTGGCAGAACGGCCGGTCCGGGCACTCCGGCGGCCCGCCGAGCACCAGGCCGCTGCCGCACTTGGCCGCGAGGTCGGACAGCGTCTTCACGCCGTACTTGTCGGCGAACGCGGTGGTGACCGCGAACGTGTTCTGGTCGGCCGCCTCGGCGGGGTCGGCGAACTTCAGGCCCACCGCGTCGCCGAGCTGGGTCAACGCCGCGACGGTGGCGTCGAGGTCACCGCTGGCCTTCGGGGCGGCGTCCGCGCCGTTCTGGTCCTTGTTGATGAACTCGGTCAGCGTCCCGGCGTACTCCGGCACGACCTGCAGCTCGCCCTTCTCCAGCGCCGGCAGGTAGAGCTCGCGGTTGCCGACCGTCTTGACGCTGGCCTGGAAGCCGGCGGCGTTCAGCGCCTGCGCGTAGATGTTGGCCAGCGTCTGGTTCTCGGAGAAGTTCGCGGCACCGACCACGATCTTGCCCGAACCGCCGCTGAGGCCGTCTCCGATGCCCTCGGCCGCGACGTAGTCCTTGGCAGCGTTCGGCGAGGTCTTGCGGTCGATGTCGGTCGCCTTGTTGAGCGCGACCAGCTTCTCGGTGGTGAGGGTCGCGGACACCGCGTTGAGCGCGTCGATCAGCGGCTGGCTGGCCGCCTTGGCGTTGATCGCCGGGATGACGTTGTCGACGGTCTGCAGCTTCTTGTCGTCGGTCAGCGCCACCAGCTGGTCGCCGGCGACCGGCGCGCAGGCCTGCGCGGCCGCCGAGCCGCTGCCGCTGGCGGACTTGGTGGCCGCCGCCTTGGTGCCGGACTGCCCGCTGGAGCCGCAGCCGGCCAGGGTCAGGGTCAGGAGCAGCAGGCCGGCTGTGCCGAGCGTGCCGAGGGCGCGATGTCGCATGGTGCCCGCCTTCTGTGTCCCGCACCGGAGGGGAGCCGGTGCGCGTGTCCTGGCGGGCCAGTCAGCTGACCCGCGTGTGCCGTTTCACCTCAGCACGAGGGTGTGACAACTGCAAGCCGGCCAGGTCACGAAACGGAGACGGCGTCGTCCCGTTCGCGGTCGTTGCCCGGTTCGGCACCCTGGCCGTCGGGCTGCCCCGTCAACCCCAACGCATCCGGGCCGCCCGGCGCCCACCGGAGGGTGCGCGACCGGCCGGGCGTCACGATCCGCTGCACCGCCGGCCAGCACCACCTCGGTGATCAGCGCCAGGCCGGCCACCAGGATGCCGCCGGCCACGATCTGGCCGGTGTCCTGCTGGCCGAACCCGGTGTTGATGATGACGCCGAGCCCGCCGCCACCGACGAGTGCTGCGAGGGTGGCCGTTGCGACGACCTGCACCGCGGCGGTGCGCACACCGGCCGCGATCAGCGGTACGGCGAGCGGCAGCTCGACCCGCGTCAGCACCGAGCGGCCGGACAGTCCCATGCCGCGGGCCGCCTCGACGACGTCCGGGTCGACCTCCCGGATGCCGACGTAGGTGTTGGTCAGCAGCGGCGGGATCGAGAACACGGCCAGCGCGATGATGGTGGCCCGGTCGCCGAACCCGATGGCGGTGGCCGAGAAGATGGTGAGCAGGGCCAGGGTCGGGATGGCTCGGGACACGTTCGTGGTGACGACGGTGAAGCCGCCGCCCCGGCCGGTGTGCCCGAGCCACAGCGCGAGCGGCATGGCGACGATCGCGGCGAGCAGCACCGCCGACCCGGAGATGTACAGGTGCTCGGCGGTCAGGTGCGGAACCCCTTGCGGGCCGTGCCAGTTCAGCGGGTCGTTGAGCCAGACGATGGCGGCGTGCAGCGCGTTCACGAGCGGCTCCTCGACCACGGCATCAGCAGCCTGGTGGTGAGCGCCAGCAGCACGTCGAGCGCGAGGCCGAGGGCGACCGTCAGCAGCGACGCCGTGAAGATCTCGGCGTGGTAGTCGCTGTTGAAGCCGCGGAAGATGAGCTGGCCCAGCCCGCCGTTCCCCACGATGACGCCGACGGTCACCAGCGCGACGGTCGACACCGTCGCGACCCGTACGCCGGCCATGATGGTCGGCAGCGCCACCGGCAGCTCGACCTTCCACAGCATCCGGGCCGGGCCGTAGCCCATCCCGCGGGCGGCCTCGCGCACGTCGTCCGGGACCCCCTCGAGCCCGGCCAGCGTGTTGCGCACCAGCACGAGCAGCGCGTAGAGCACGAGGCCGATCAGCACGGTGGTCTGCTTGAGGCCGGTGACCGGGTAGATGAAGGCGAACAGCGCCAGCGACGGGATCGTGTAGAGGATCCCGGTGGCGCCGAGCATCGGGGTCGCCAGCCAGCGGAACCGGAAGGCCAGCAGGGCCAGCGGGAACGCGATCAGCATGCCGATGAGGACGGCCTCGACGGTGAGCTCGAGGTGCTGCTGGAAATAGTGCTGCAGGTCGGCCGAGTTGTCTTTGACGTACTGCCAGGACAACCATGGGTTCGACGGCTCGTCCGCAGCCAATACTCGACCTGGGACGTGCGCGACCAGCGCACCGTACGGAAGGGCCACGGGTGGACGCTACCCCCGAACCGATGATCCGACTCGACGGCGTCAGCAAGAAGTACGAGGACGGCACCGTCGCGGTCCACGAGCTCGATCTCGACGTCCCCGAGGGCGAGACCGTGGTGCTCATCGGGCCCTCCGGCTGCGGCAAGTCGACCACCCTGAAGATGGTCAACCGCCTGATCGAGCCCACCAGCGGCCGCATCCTGCTGCAGGGCGAGGACGTCACCCACGTCGACCCGGTCAAGCTGCGCCGCCGGATGGGCTACGTCATCCAGCAGACCGGGCTCTTCCCGCACCAGACCATCGCGGCCAACGTCGCGACGGTGCCGAAGCTGCTGGGCTGGGACCGCAAGCGGGTCGACGCCCGGGTCCTCGAGCTGCTCGAGCTGGTCGGCCTCGAGCCGAACCGCTTCGCCAAGCGCTACCCGCACCAGCTCTCGGGCGGTCAGCGCCAGCGGGTGGGCGTGGCCCGTGCGCTTGCCGCCGACCCGCCGGTGCTGCTGATGGACGAGCCGTTCGGCGCCGTCGACCCCATCGTGCGCGAGCGCCTGCAGGGCGAGTTCATCAGGCTGCAGCGCGAGGTGCGCAAGACCGTGCTGTTCGTCACCCACGACCTCGATGAGGCCGTGCGGATGGGCGACCGGATCGCGGTGTTCTCCGAGGGCGGGCACCTCGAGCAGTACGACGCGCCCAGCCGGCTGCTGGGGTCGCCGGCCACCGACTTCGTCGCCAGCTTCGTCGGCTCCGACCGCGGTCTCAAGCGGCTCTCGGTGACCCTGCTCGAGGCGTCCGACCTCGAGCACCCCCCGGTCGTGCACCTGACCGACCGGGTGGCTGAGGCCACCCGGACGTTGCGGGCGGCCGACGCCCGGTGGGGCGTCGTCCTGGACGACGACGACAGCCTGCACGGCTGGGTCTCCGCCGACGAGACCGGCGACGGGACCGTCGCCGACCGGGCCCGCCGGATGGAGGCGTGGGTGCCGGTCGGGGCGAACCTCAAGATGGCGTTCGCCGAGATGCTGCAGCACGACGCCGGCTGGGTCGCCGTGCTCGACGGCGACCGGTACGTCGGTGTGCTCACGCCGGCGACCCTGCACGAGGCGCTGCGCCGGTCGGTCGGGTCCGACAGCAACGGCATCGACCCCGACGCCGTCGAGCTGGAGACGGTCTCCGCGGTCTGAGCGCGCCCGTCAGGCGCGTGACCGGTTCGCGTCAGGCGCGCGCGGCGGGCACCTCGTCGTCGGTCGATGACGGCGGCACCCGGCAGAGCCGCTCCAGCAGCAGACCGGCCGCCGACAGCAGCACCGCGGCGAGCACCGCCACCAGGCAGAGCCATGCGCGGTCCCGACGCGAGCCGATCTCCAGGTCGGGCAGCAGCACCAGCAGGTACCCGAGGTACAGCCCGCCGACCAGCGGGCCGACGTGCGCGCTCGCCTTGCCCAGCACGGCCATCCGGGCCATCGACAGCGGGTGCGGACGCTTCTCCGGCTTGCCCAGCCGGGCCCGCAGCCCGAGGGCGGTGGCCAGCACCACCATCGCCAGCCCGCCGACCAGGGTCGGTGCGGTCCAGGTCAGCGGCGGCAGCGTCCCGCCACGGTTGATGATGATCTTCAACAGGCCCCAGGCCACCGCTGCGGTGGCCACCAGCAGCGCCACCAGCGTGCTGACCCGCGTCGGTCTCATGGCACGACGAGGTCGAGGTCGTCCCGCCGGCGGACGCCGGTGCGGTCCACGCCCTGCACCAGCCCCGCGACCGGTCCGGCACCGGGCAGCACGGCCGCCGCGTCGACGTCGAGCCACGGCACGAGCACGAAGGCGCGCTCGGCGGCCCTCGGGTGCGGCAGCTGGAGGTCGGGCTCGTCGACCGTGAGGTCACCGACCGCGATCACGTCGACGTCGAGGGTGCGCGGACCCCACCGCACGTCGCGCACCCGGTCGAACGCGTTCTCGACCGCCAGCGCACGCTCGAGCAGGGTCCGCGGCTCCTGCGGCCCTTCGGCCACGACCACGGCGTTGAGGTAGTCGGGCTGGTCCGGGCCGCCCACCGGGTCGGTCTCGTAGACCGGGGACACCGCGATCAGCCGCAGCTCCGGGGTGTCGGCGAGCGCCTCGACCGCACCCTGCAGCAGGTCCAGCCGGTCGCCCAGGTTGCTGCCGAGTGCCAGCACCACCCGGCGTACGGCGCGGCTCACGACCGCACCCGCACGAGCGTCACGGCGACGTCGCCGAACGGCACGCCCGACCGGCGCCTCCGGCTTGTGCACCGTCACCTCGACCTCGTCGACGAGCGGGTAGCCCAGCGCGAGGTCGGCGACCCGCTGGGCCAGCGTCTCGATGAGGTCGACCGGCTCGCCCTCGACGGCCGCCACGACGCCGCTGGGCGAGCTCGCCGTAGTGCACCGTGTCGGCGACGTCGTCGCTGGCCGCGGCGGCCGACAGGTCGAGCGCGAGGACGACGTCGACGACGAACGGCTGGCCCGCCGCGCGCTCCTCGGCGTACACGCCGTGCCGGCCGACGGCGGTGATGCCGCGGACGGCGATGCGGTCGCGGCTCATCCGTCCTCCTCCGGCAGCTCGCGGGTGAGGACCGGCGACGCGTGGTGCAGCCACAGCCGCCAGCCCTCGGGGGTGCGCCGGAACACGTTGGTGGCGACCGCCCGGCCGCCGGCCAGGCCCGGCACCCCGTCGAGCGGCTCGTCCGGGCTGGTGGGCAGGTCGGTGAGCATGTTCTCGCCGCAGGTGACGACCGCGACCTCCGCGGTCACCCGGGCCGTCACGTCGGTGAGCACGAACTGGATGTACGACGTGTTCGCCATGATCATCGACCACGAGCGCAGCACGGTCTCGCGGCCGGTCAGCGGCGCCCAGCCGGGGTGCGTGCAGCTGACGGTGGCGGCGTCCGGCCCGTCGAGCCAGAGCGCGCCCATCAGGTCGATGTCGCCGGTCTCGAAGGCGTCGTAGAGCGACTGGTTCGCCTGCAGGACGGCGCCGGTCTCCGGGTGGGTCACGGTGCCGACCAGCCGCTGCGGGACCGCCGGACGGCGCCGACCACCTCGAGGGCGTCCCGCGTCCTGCGCGCCTCGTGCACCCGCACCGCCCAGACGCCGGCGGCTGCCGCAAGCACCGACACCGCGGTGGTGGCGTCCTCGCGCGCGTCCGCAGGCCGCGGTGACCCGTCGGCGCCGGTGAGCAGCCGGCCGAGGAAGCCCTTCCGCGACGCCCCCACCAGCACCGGCCGGCCGAGCGCCGCCAGGTCGTCGAGGTGGGCCAGCACGGCCCAGTTGTGCTCGGGGCGCTTGGCGAACCCCAGACCGGGGTCCACGACGACCCGGTTGAGGTCGACGCCGGCGTCGGCCAGCACGTCGAGGCGCACCTGCAGCTCGTCGAGCACCTCGGTGACGACGTCTGCGTAGACCGCGCGGCGGTCCATGTCCTCGCTGTGGCCCCGCCAGTGCATGACGACGTACGGCGACCCGGCGTCGGCCACGACGCGCGCCATGCCCTCGTCCCCCTGGCCGCCGCTCACGTCGTTGATCATCGTGGCGCCGGCCGCCAGGGTGGCGGCAGCCACCGAGGCCCGCATGGTGTCGACGCTGACGACCACGCCCTCGGCGGCCAGCGACCGCACCACGGGCAGCACCCGGCGCAGCTCCTCCTCGGCGTCGACCCGCTGCGCGCCCGGCCGGGTCGACTCACCGCCGACGTCGACGAGGTCGGCGCCGTCGGCGACGAGGGCCAGCCCGTGCGCCACCGCCGCGTCGGTGTCCAGGTAGCTGCCGCCGTCGGAGAACGAGTCGGGCGTGACGTTGACCACGCCCATCACCAGGCTGCGGCTCAGGCCGGTCAGGTGGTCGGGCAGCCCGGCGGGCGCGGGCAGCGCGGGGCTGGGCAGCACGGAGTAGGAGCTCACCGGGCGACGATGAGGCTCATCGCCTCGGCCCGGGTCGTGGGGTCCCGCAGCTGGCCGCGGACCGCGGAGGTGACGGTCGACGCACCGGGCTTGCGGATGCCGCGCATCGACATGCACAGGTGCTCGCACTCGAGCACGACGATCACGCCGCGCGGCTCGAGGATGCGCATCGAGGGAGTCGGCCACCTGGGTGGTGAGCCGCTCCTGCACCTGCGGGCGGCGGGCGAACACGTCGACCAGCCGGGCCAGCTTGGACAGGCCGGTGATCCGGCCGCTGCCGGACGGGATGTAGCCGACGTGCGCGACGCCGAAGAACGGCACCAGGTGGTGCTCGCAGATCGAGCGCACCTCGATGTCCTTGACGAGCACCATCTCGTCGTGGCCGAGGTCGAAGGTCGTGGTGAGGACGTCGTCCGGCTGCTGCCACAGCCCGGCGAAGATCTCGCGGTACGCCCGCGCCACCCGCTCGGGGGTGTCCCGCAGCCCGTCCCGGTCGGGGTCCTCGCCGATCGCGACGAGCAGGTCGCGCACCGCCCGTCGGCACGGCCTCGTGGTCGTACTCCGCCGACACCTCCGGTCGTGCTCGCGCCGGGCGCCGCCGGGAGGGCCACCGCGCTCAGCCCTCGAGACCCAGTGGCCGTCCCGGGATCTCGTCGGACGGCAGCGGCGAGTCGGGCACGTCGGTGGGACCGGTGACGCCCATCGAGTGCTCCGTTGTCCTGCCCGTTGCTCCCGTTGGGCGACGCGAGCTCCTTGGCGGTCATCACCGGGCCGGCCTGCGGCGAGCGCTTGGCCGAGCCGGTCCAGGCCGGGCGCGGCGGGCGACGCCGGATGTGGGTGAAGATCTCGGCCACCTGCGCCTTGTCCAGCGTCTCCTTCTCGAGCAGCTCGAGCACCAGCTCGTCGAGGATGTCGCGGTTGTCGACCAGGATCTCGCCAGGCCTCGTCGTGCGCGGTCTCGATGAGGCGCTTGACCTCCTCGTCGACGACGCCGGCAACCTCCTCGGAGTAGTCGCGCTGGTGGCCCATGTCGCGGCCGAGGAACGGCTCGGCGTTCTCCGAGCCCAGCTTGATGGCACCGATCCGCTCGGTCATGCCGTACTGCGTGACCATCGCGCGGGCGACGCTGGTCGCCTTCTCGATGTCGTTGGCGGCACCGGTGGTCGGGTCGTGGAAGACGATCTCCTCGGCCGCCCGGCCGCCGAGCATGTAGGCCAGCTGGTCGAGCATCTCGTTGCGCGTCGTGGAGTACTTGTCCTCGTCCGGCAGCACCATCGTGTAGCCCAGCGCCCGGCCGCGCGGACAGGATCGTGATCTTGTGCACCGGGTCGGTGTTCGGCAGCGCCGCGGCCACCAGGGCGTGGCCGCCCTCGTGGTACGCCGTGATCTTCTTCTCCTTGTCGCTCATGATCCGGGTGCGCTTCTGCGGGCCGGCGACGACGCGGTCGATGGCCTCGTCGAGCGCGACGGCGTCGATGAGCTTCTTGTCGGAGCGGGCGGTGAGCAGCGCCGCCTCGTTGAGGACGTTCGCCAGGTCGGCGCCGGTGAAGCCCGGGGTACGGCGGGCGACGGCCATCAGGTCGACGCTCTCGTGCGATCGGCTTGCCCTTGGCGTGCACCTTGAGGATCTGCGTGGCGGCCCTGCAGGTCGGGGCGGTCGACGGCGATCTGCCGGTCGAACCGGCCGGGGCGCAGCAGCGCCGGGTCGAGGATGTCGGGCCGGTTGGTGGCGGCGATGAGGATGACGCCGCCCTTGACGTCGAAGCCGTCCATCTCGACCAGCAGCTGGTTGAGGGTCTGCTCGCGCTCGTCGTGACCGCCGCCCAGGCCGGCGCCGCGGTGCCGGCCGACGGCGTCGATCTCGTCGACGAAGACGATGGCGGGGGCGTTGGCCTTGGCCTGCTCGAACAGGTCGCGGACCCGGGAGGCGCCGACGCCGACGAACATCTCGACGAAGTCCGAGCCGGAGATCGAGTAGAACGGCACGCCCGCCTCGCCGGCGACCGCGCGGGCCAGCAGCGTCTTGCCGGTGCCGGGCGGGCCGTAGAGCAGCACGCCCTTGGGGATCTTGGCGCCGACCGCCTGGAACTTGGCCGGGTTCTGCGAGGAACTCCTTGATCTCCTGGAGCTCCTCGACCGCCTCGTCGGCGCCCGCGACGTCCGCGAACGTCGTCTTCGGGGTGTCCTTGGAGATCAGCTTGGCCTTGGACTTGCCGAACTGCATGACCCGGCTGCCGCCGCCCTGCATCTGGTTCGAAGAAGAACAGGATGAGGAAGGCGAGGATGAGGATCGGCAGGAAGTTGATGAACAGCGACACCACCCAGGAGGTGCGGGGCACGCTGTCGGTGTAGCCCTCCTTGGGGTCCTCCGCGTTGAGGAGGTTGATGATCTCCTTGGCGCGGGCGCCGATGTAGTCGGCCTGGATCTTGGTGGCGCCGTCAGCCCCCGGACGTCGTTGCCCTCGGGCAGCGTCAGCTCGAGCCGCTGGTCGCGGTCGACGATCTTGGCCTTCGTGACCTGGCCGGACTTGATCGCCTTGATCGCCACCGAGGTGTCGACCTTCTTGAAGCCCCCGGCAGCGGTCGAGATGGAGGTGACGAGGAGCACGCCGACGATGACGAGCGCGACCCAGAAGAAGGGCCCCGGAAGAAGCGCTTGACGTTCATCGAACCGGGGCGGGTCGCCCCGTCCCTCCTGCCGGCTGCGGGTGAGCGTGGTGAGTCGGACCTCGACGGTACACCGGCGCTGGCGCGCGGCGTGACGCCGTCCGGCCTGGTGGCCGACGTCCCGACACCCCTGCAACGCCCTGCCGGGGCCCGATCGTTCCCCCTGCGACGGGCCGGCGCAGGTCAGCTGCCGTAGACGTGCGGCGCGAGCGTGCCGACGAACGGCACGTTGCGGTAGCGCTCGGCGTAGTCCAGGCCGTAGCCGATGACGAACTCGTTCGGGATGTCGAACCCGACGTACCGGACGGGAACGTCGACCTGCGCGGCGTCCGGCTTGCGCAGCAGCGTGCAGACCTCGACCGACGCCGGCCCGCGGGAGGAGAGGTTCGACATCAGCCAGGACAGGGTCAGCCCCGAGTCGATGATGTCCTCGACGATGAGGACGTGCCGGCCGGTGATGTCCCGGTCGAGGTCCTTGAGGATGCGCACCACGCCGGAGGACTTGGTGCCCGAGCCGTAGGACGACACGGCCATCCAGTCCATCTCGACGTGCGAGTCGAGGGCCCGCGCGAGGTCGGCCATCACCATGACCGCACCCTTGAGGACTCCGACGATGCAGCAGGTCCTTGCCCTCGTAGTCCGCGTCGATGTCGGCCGCCATCTCGGCCAGCCGGGTGCGGATCTGCTCCTCGGTGATGAGCACCTTCTCGAGGTCGGTGCCCAGGTGCTTCTCGTCCACGCGGTGGGTGCTCCCTCATCGACTGCTGCGCGGCTGGCGGGACAGCGTCAGCCTGCCACACGCCCGGGCGGCCACCACGGCCCCCGGCAGGTGCAGCGGGCCCTGGCCCCGCCAGTCGGTGACCAGCCGGTCCAGCTCGGCGACGTGCCCCGCGGTCAGGTCGGTCGCCGGGGCGCCGGCGTCCCTCGCTGCGCGTCGCAGCACCCGGGTGCGTACGGCGGTCGGCAGCCCCTCGAGGACGGCGACGTCGAGGCCGTCCGGCCGGGTCGTCGGCCGCGGCGCGGCTGTGTGCGTCGGCGGCCCAGCCGTCGAGCGCGTCGGCGTCCGCCCGGAGCAGGTCGGCGCTGCGGGCCAGCGCCTCGGCGATGCCGGGACCGAGCTCGCGCTCCAGCATCGGCAGGGCGTCCCGGCGGACCCGGGCCCGGGCGAAGGCGGGGTCGGCGTTGTGCGGGTCGTCCCAGGTGCGGTGCCCGGCCGCGGCGGCCCGGACGGTGGCCCGGTCGAGGCCGAGCAGCGGACGCCGGTAGCGGCCGCGCACCGCAGCCATGCCGGCCAGCGACCGGGCGCCGGACCCGCGGGCCAGGCCGAGCAGCACGGTCTCGGCCTGGTCGTCACGGGTGTGGCCGAGCAGCACCGTCGCGGCGCCCAGCCGGTCGGCGGCCTCGTCCAGCGCCCGGTAGCGGGCCTGCCGGGCGGCCGCCTCGGGCCCGTCGGCCGCGGGCACGATGTCGACCGCGGTCGCCTCGACGGGGTCCAGGCCGAGGGCGCGCAGGTCGTCGGCGACCTGGGTGGCCCGGGCTGCGGAGCCGGGCTGCAGCCGGTGGTCGACCGTCACGCCGCCGGCCCGCAGCCCCGCGCGGGGGGCCTCGAACGCCAGCGCGACCGCGAGGGCGACCGAGTCGGGCCCGCCGCTGCAGGCGACCAGCACGAGGGCCCCCGCCTCGAGGTCGCGCACCGACGAGCGCACCGCCCGGCGTACGGCAGCAACCTCCGGCGACGGCCCCACCCCCGCGACGCTACCCGCGGTTGCCCGCCGCCCTCCGCCCGCCCGCGGAGTCGACCACCCCGTCCGGCCGGGGGTCGGCACCCGCGGGCTCCGGAGTCGACCACGTAAAGCACGCCCGCTGCCCGCTCCAGCACGCGTGCAGACGTGTTGCAGCGTCCGCCCGCGTGCTTTACGTGGTCGACTCCGAGGTCAGGCGGGGAGCTCGCGGGGGGTCACGACGCGGGCCACCCAGGCCGCGGGGTCGGCGATCTCGTCGCGGGTCGGGAGGTTCTCGGCCCGGGCCCACACCTGGTTGAAGCCGGCCATGCCGACCCGGTCCACCGCACCGCGGACGAACCGCTCGCCGTCCCGGTACTGCCGCATCTTCGCGTCGACCCCCAGCAGCCGCCGGATCACGTGGTCGATCTTCGAGGCCTCCCGGCGCCGGGTCTGGAACTTCTCCCGGATCTCGACCACCGACGGGATGACCGAGGGCCGACGCCGTCCATCACGAAGTCGGCGTGGCCCTCGAGCAGCGACATCAGCGCGGTGATCCGGTCCAGGATCTCGCGCTGCGCCGGGGTCTGCACCGCCTCGACGAGCGAGCCGCCCTCGGACGCCTCGGGGTCGAACCCGTCCTTGACCGCCCCGTAGGCGGCCGCAACCGCAGCCTTCAGCCGCTCGGCGAGCGCCGCCGGGTCGACGTCGGTGGCGGCCACGAAGGCGCGGATCTCGTCCATCATGTGCCCGCGCAGCCACGGCACGGCGCCGAACTGCACCCGGTGGGTCTCCTCGTGCAGGCAGACCCAGAGCCGGAAGTCCCGCGGGTCGACCCCCATCTCGCGCTCCGCGGAGACGATGTTGGGGGCCACCAGCAGCAGCCGGCCGGGCTTCTCGGTGGGGTCGACGCCGTACGGCGGGAACAGCTCGTACTGGCCCAGCACCTTGGTCGCCAGGAAGGCCAGCAGCGTGCCGGTCTGCACCCCGGTCACCTTCGAGCCCACCGAGTCGGCGAACGGCGACGACCCCGGCGTCCGCTTCTGCTGGATCTTCTCGACCAGCGGCTCGAGCACCGTGCGGAAGCCGGCGGCGTTGGCCTGGATCCAGCCCGGCCGGTCGACGACCGCGACCGAGGAGCCCGACAGGTGGTCGGTCGGCGCGTCCAGCCCGGTGAACGCGGCGACGTGCCCGTGCGCCTCGACGGCGAACGCCTTGAGCTGGGTGACGGCGGCCCGCGCCTCGTCAGGGGTGACCGTCGGACCGGGCTTGACCAGCCGGCGACCGGTGGACACGGCGAGGTCCCAGTCGACCATCGAGGAGTTCATCGCTTCACCGTACGTCGTGCGAAGGGGCGGCCGGAGAAAAGGCCGATGGCCGGGGCGGTTCTCCGAAGAGGACCGCCCCGGCCAACGGCGAGGAACAGGTGGAAAGGCGTCAGGTGAAGATGCTGACTCCACCAGGGCCGACGAGGAACGCGACGATGATCAGGATGATGCCGAGCAGCACCTGACCACGGATCAGTGTCACGACTCCCCAGATGCCGATGAGCACGGCAAGGATCCAGAGCAACATAGCCATCGTGGTGTACCTCCCTTTCGGGGACGATGTTGCCCACGGCTGTGCCGGTCAACCTCCCGCCGACGAGGGACTTTCGGCGGGCCCGGCGCCCGCGGACAGCACGGCGGCGAACCGGTCCAGGTCGTCGCGGGCCTGCAGGGTGGCGCCGGCGGGCACCCGGTCGGTCATCACGACGAACACCACCGGCCGGCCGGCCACCGTCGTGGTGCCGGCCAGCGAGCTGACTCCGGTGAGGGTTCCGGTCTTGCCGCGGACCACCCCGGCCGCGGTGCGCGGCAGGCCGGCGACGAAGCGCAGCGCCAGGGTGCCGCTGAAACCGGCGACCGGCAGCCCGTCGACCAGCGCGGCGAGCGCGGGGTGCGACCCGTCGGCCGCCACCCGCAGCAGCGCGGCCAGCGTCGCCGGCGGCAGGGCCGATCCGCGGGCCAGCCCGCTGCCGTCCAGCAGCACCACCCCCTCGGTCGGTACGCCGAGCGCGGTCAACGCGCCGACCGCGGCGGCCGACCCGCCGTCGAAGGTCGCCGGCTGCCCCGCCCCGATCGCGGCCAGCCGGGACAGCGCCTCCGCCAGGTCGTTGTCACTGGTCTGCAGAGCCAGCTCGACCATCTCGGCCACCGTCGGCGAGGCCACCGCGGCCAGCGCGGCAGCGCCCGCCGGGGCAGCCGCCCGCGCGACCCGCGGCTCGACGTCGATGCCGCGCCGCGCCAGCAGCCGGGCGAAGTCGCGGCCCGCCGCCAGCGCCGGGTCGGCCTCCCGGGCCTCGGAGCCCGGACGGACCCGACCCTCGTCCACCGACAGCGCGCTGACCGGCGACACCACCCCGGAGCCGACATACGTCGCCGGCCAGTCCGGCGACACCGCGGGCCCGGTGAACAGCCGGTCGTCGACCCGGACCCGCACCGCGGCGGGCGGGGTAGCGCCGGTCCGCAGGGCGGCCGCGGTCTGGTCGGCCAGCGCCGACAGGCTGGCGCGCTGCGGCAGCGCGCCCGGCCGGGACCGCCGGCCGGTCAGCGTGGCGTCGCCCCCGCCGGTGAGCACCACCTCACCGGGAGCTCCCGCGAGCACCCGGGTCGTGAACCGGCGCTGCGCCGGGTAGGCCTGCAGGACCGACGCCGCGGTGGCCAGCTTGGCCACCGAGGCGGGAGTCCGGGCCGTTCGGGAGTCGCGGTCCAGCAGGGCCGCGCCCGTCGCGACGTCGAGCACGCTGGCGCCGGCGGCACCACCGAGCGAGGCGGACCCCAGGATCGCGTCCAGGGCGGCCGTCGGCAGCGCGGCCGGGGCGCCGGACGCCGTCGGCTCGGGGGTCAGCACCGGCGGGGCCGGCGACCGGGGCGGGTCGAGGGTCGGGGTGGCCGTCGGGCTCGGCGTCGCGTCGGCGACCAGGGCGTCGGGCAACCGGCCGGTCAGCCCGAGCGCGGCGAGCGCGACGGCCGCGACGACCAGGGCGGTGGCGACCACGGTCACGACAGCCCGCCGGGCGCCCCCGTCGTCGACGGTCACGCCTCACCCGCTCTCGACTGGCCGCCTTGCTCGGCGTACGGGAGACTATCGAGCCGGACGTGCAGACCTGGAGGCATGGCGTGGAGTTCGACGTCTTCATCGAGATCCCCAAGGGCAACCGCAACAAGTACGAGGTCGACCACGAGTCCGGCCGGATCCGGCTGGACCGGATGCTGTTCACCTCGACGCGCTACCCCTCGGACTACGGGTTCATCGAGGACACCCTCGGGCTGGACGGCGACCCCCTCGACGCGCTGGTGCTGCTCGAGGAGCCGACCTTCCCGGGCTGCCTGATCAGGGCCCGGGCGCTCGGCATGTTCCGGATGACCGACGAGGCCGGCGGCGACGACAAGGTGCTGTGCGTGCCCGCGACCGACCCGCGCTGGGAGCACCTGCGCGACATCAACCACGTCTCGGAGTACGACCGGCTGGAGATCCAGCACTTCTTCGAGGTCTACAAGGACCTCGAGCCCGGCAAGTCCGTCGAGGGCGCCAGCTGGACCGGCCGGGTCGAGGCCGAGGCCGAGATCGTGGAGTCCCGGCAGCGGCTGATCGACGCCCGGGCCCGCGGCGAGCGCCATCTGTAGAGGCGACGCCCCGAGGACGCTAGATCCAGCCGAGCTCGGAGAACTCCGGGAAGCCGCCCTGCCAGAGGCCGAACACCGCGAACAGCAGCAGCGAGAAGCCGTAGGCCGTCAGCAGCAGCCGGCCCATCCCGTCCCGGGTGAACAGCCCCCACACCGCGAACACCACCGCGACCCCGATGCCGAGCCAGGCCGTCTGCCCCTCGACCGAGTTGGTGAAGTTGGTGAAACCGACGAGCAGCGCGAGCAGGTAGCCCGCCACGCCGCCGCGTGGCCGCCGGTCGGCGACGGCGAGAGCGAGGGCGGCCACCAGCAGCGCGAACCCGACGTACCAGAGGTAGTGACCGACGTGCTCGTCCCACAGGTACGCCGGCTCGGGGCTGCCGGCGACCGCGTTGTTGATGCTGTTCGCAGCGAGGTGGATGCCCTGGCCCTGGGTGTAGAGGATGCTGGCGAACCAGAACAGCGTCCAGGTCCCGCGGCTCGCCCCGGCTCCCCGGAGCGCCCCGGCGGCGGTCCCGGTCACGACGTACGGCGTCAGCAGGTCGATCCAGTCGGCCCAGCGGGTGCGGGTGTCGCCGACGTCGCCGAGGTCGGCGAACACGGTGCCCGCGTGGTGCAGCAGGACGTAGCCGATCGCGAACAGGACCAGCCAGCCGCCGAACGCCCGGCCGTGGTGCTCGGCGTACGAGCTGCCCACCCGGCTCACGGCCGGGCCGCGCCGAACAGGCTGCTGCGCCAGATGCTGGAGATGCGCACGTTCTCACCGGTGTACGGCGCCTCGATCATCAGGCCGTCGCCGATGTAGAGGCCCACGTGGTAGATCGACCGGTAGTCGCCGCTGCTCGCGAAGAACACCAGGTCGCCGCGGCGCAGGTCGGTCAGCGCGACCTTCTCGCCCTGCTGGTACTGCGCGACGCTGTAGTGCGGCAGCGACACCCCGCCCTGCTGCCAGGCTCGCATCGTCAGGCCGGAGCAGTCGAAGGTCGACGGCCCGTCGGCCGCCCACTCGTAGGGCTTGCCGAGCTGGGCCCGGGCGAACTCGATCGCGGCCTCGGCTCCGGACGAGCTGCCCGAGGACGAGCCGCTCGGCGCGGTCGGGGCCGGGGCCGGAGCAGGGCTGGGAGCCGGCCCGGACCCGCCGCCGCCGTTCCCGCCGCCCGCCGTTCCCGCCGCCCCCGTTCCCGCCGCCGTTCCCGCCGCCGTTGCCGTCCGAGCCGCCGGGCGAGGCCTTGGGCGCGGCCGCGGCAGCCGCGGCAGCCGCCGCCGCGGCCTCGTCGGCCCGCTGCTTGTCGCGCCGGGCCTGCTCGGCCTGCGCCAGCCGGGCGTCCTCGGCGGCCTTCGCGGCCGCAGCCGCGCGGGCGGCCGCAGCCTTCCGGGCCGCCTCGGCGGCCCGCCGCTGGGCGGCCAGCCGGGCGGCCTCGACGCGGGCCCGCTCGAGCCCGGCCTGGCGCGCCTGCTCGAGCCGGACGGTGGTGTGCCGGGCGGCAGCCAGCTGACCGACCAGGGTCGTCCGCTGGGTCGCCATCTGACCCACCGCCCGGCGCTGGGCCGCGAGCTGCGCCTCGGCGGCGGACTTGGCCTGCGCCACCCGGCGGGCCGCGCGCTGCCGGGACGCGACGAGGACCGCCGCCCGGTGCTCGGCCACGGTCGCGAAGGCCTGGGCGGCGCGGACGTTCTCCAGGGCGACGCGTCGGCTGTTGCCGATCGACTGCAGCGCGGCCGCCCGGCTGATGAGGTCGCGCGGGCTGGAGGCGACGAGGAAGGCGGACAGGTCGCCGAGGTCGCCGCCGGAGCGATAGGCCGCGGCCGCGAACTGCCCGAGGCGCGCCTGGGCGCCGCCGACCCGCGCCTCGGCCTGCCGGGCGGCCCGTTCGGCGTCGGCAGCCTGCTGCACCGCCTGGTCGAGGCGCACCCGGGCGCCGTTGTAGGCCTCGACGGCACGGGCGACGTCGGTGGCGAGCCGGTCGGCCCGGGCGGACGCGGCCGCCAGCTGAGCCTCGATCTGACCCACCTGGTCGGCCTTGGCGGCCGCGGCGCCCTTGCTCGCGTCGACCTGGGCCTGGCTGGGGAACACCGGCTGGTCGTCGGCCGTGGCGCCCGGGGCCAGCGGCGTCAGCAGGGACGCCAGGACGAGCGGAGCGACCAGCGCTGCGGTGCCGACCAGCAGTCGCCGGGCCTGCGCCCCGCGGCGTACCGGCGCGGACGCGGCAGGCGCGGCATGGCGAACGGTCTGCACCATCCGCCGTCTCCTCTCGCCGCTCACCCGCTACCGGGATTGTCGGGTCGCACCGCGAGGCACTTGACGCCACAACAGCCCCGCAAGAGAACACCTGTCACACCGGCCACGTCAAGGAGATCCGCGAAACGCGACGGACCGGCCGATCACCCTCGACGGGGCGACCGACCGGTCCGATGGCGGCGAAGTCGACCGAGTGCGGCGGGCTACCCGTGCTGCGTGCTCGCCCTCGTCAGGCGACCCGGCGTGGCGCTGCAGGGCACCCTGGATGCGGTCGGCGAGCTCGCGCATCGCCTGCTCGGCGGCGTCCCGCTCCTCGCGCAGACCGGAGACCTGGGACTTCAGGCCGCTGACCTCGGAGCGGGCATCGGCCACGATGCGCTCCGCCTCGCCATAGGCCTGGTGCCGCGCCTGGGCGGTCTCGCGCTCGGCGTCGGTCCGCAGCTTCTGACCCAGCTCCTTGGCGTCCCGCTGGACCTGCTGGGCGCGCTCGCGGGCCGCGGTGAGCAGCCGCTCCGCCTCGGCCCGCGCGTCGGCCATCGTCGCGTCGGCAACCTTGCGGGCGTTCTCGAGCAGGCCGATCGCCTTGCTGGTGGTGTCACCGCGCTGCTCGTCGTCGCGCACGACCTGCAGGTCGGTGCGCTGGGTACCGGGGAACTGTGCAGTCATTGCTCGAACTCCTCGAGGCGGGCGGCGCGGGGCTGAGGCAGGGCGGCTGACGGGCGACACGGTACGCCGGGAAGGCGCCCGCGGTCACCTACGCCGTGATCCGGCCCTCGGCAGCGGAACCCCGGCAGCCGGCATCGGCTCTTCCTGGCCAGGCTGCTTTCGCACCCGGCCCTCGGCGTGATTGGCTTGGGCCACGCCCTGGACCCCGGCGGACGGTGAGGCCGTGCCGAGCCGGGACGGGACGTTCAGCAGCAGCCTCCCGGCCAATCGGGCGGGTTCGGCACGGCTTCCCAGCGGTACCGTTCAGGTACCGCCCGCGCCGGCCGACTGCCGAGCGCTCGACCGAGAGGGCCAGTGATGCCCAGCCAGCGCGTTCGCGAGCTCGTCCAGGCGGCGGGAGCCGCCGGCGACGGGACCCCGCGGGTGCAGCGGCTCTGCCTGCTGCTGGCGGACGCGGTGCCGGTCAGCGGGGTCGGCCTCTCGGTGACCGGCGGCGGGCCGGGTCGGCACAGCAAGGTGGCCGCCACCGACGCGGTGAGCGGGCACATCGAGGACCTGCAGGTCCTGCTCGGGCAAGGGCCCGTGCGTGGACGCCGTGCAGACCGGAGAGCCCGTCCTCGTCCCCGACCTGACCGAGCCGAGCGTCGCCGGCCGCTGGCCGATGTTCACCCCGGCGGCCACCGAGGTCGGTGCGCGGGCGTCGTTCGCCGTGCCCCTGATCGCCGGTGACGTCCGGCTCGGCGCGATCGACCTGTACCGGGACGCTGCGGGCACGCTCGACCCCGGCGATGTCGACGAGGCGCAGCGCTACGCCGCGGCGGCCGTCGAGGTGCTGCTCGAGCTGCAGCGCAGGCAGCCGGCCGGCGAGCTGGCCGGCGGCGTCACACCCGGCTGGGCCTACACGAGCACGGTGCACCAGGCGACCGGCATGGTGATGGTGCAGCTCGGCAGTGACGTCGAGACCGCGTTCACGACGCTGCGGGCGCGAGCCTTCCGCGAGGACCGACCGCTGCAGGACGTCGCTCGGGACGTTCTGGACAGAAGACTCCGTTTCGACAGTCCGGAGGTATCAGGATGACCGGCGCATATCGTGGTGGAGTGCCACCCGATCCGCGCGAGGTCCAGCTCGCGGAAGCCTTCGTCGACCTGGCGGACACCCTGGTCGCCGACTTCGACGTGCTCGACTTCCTGCACAGCCTCGCCGGGCACTGCGTCGACCTGCTGGACGTCGATGCGGCGGGCCTGATGCTGGCCGACACGTCGGGCGTGCTGCGGGTGGCCGCCAGCTCCAGCGAGGTGGTGCGGCTGCTCGAGCTCTTCGAGGTGCAGAGCGAGGACGGCCCGTGCCTCGAGTGCTTCCGCACCGGTCAACCGGTGGTCGAGCCCGACCTCGCCACGGCCGCGGCCGACCGCTGGCCGCAGTTCCGGCCGGAGGCGGCGGCGGCCGGCTTCCGGTCGGTCGTGGCGCTGCCGCTGCGGCTGAGGGACCAGACGATCGGCGCGCTCAACCTGTTCGGGACCCGCACCGGTTCGATGGCACCGACCGACCGCTCGCTGGCGCAGGCGCTGGCGGACGTCGCGACCATCGGCATCCTGCAGGAGCGCGGGGTCCAGCAGCGGGAGGTGCTGGCCCGACAGCTCCAGCAGGCCCTGGACAGCAGGATCGTCATCGAGCAGGCCAAGGGAGTGCTCGCGGAGCGCCGCGGCATCCACGTCGACGAGGCGTTCCGGCTGCTCCGGCGGCAGGCCCGGTCGACCGGCACCCGGCTCTCCCTGGTGGCGGAGCAGGTGGTGGCCGGCGGCAGCTCGGGCGTGCAGGTGGACGCGGACGCGAGGGTGGACCCCGGCGGCAGCTCGGCCTGAGCACCGACCCAGCGCTGGCCACGGGGTGGCTTGACCGGGTTTCGCATGGTTGACTGGGCACAGCCGCCCCGGACCCCGGTGGACCGCGCACCAGTGCCGAGGCCGTCGCCGTGAGCTCCGTCATCGTCCATCCGGTCCCCCGGCGTCCGGACGCCCCGCGACTGGCCCGGCGCCAGGTGCACGAGCTGGCCGGCACGCTGCCGGGCGACCTGCTCTGGGACGTCGAGCTGGTGGTCAGCGAGCTGGTCACGAACGCCGTCATGCACGGCGCCGGCCAGATCACCCTGACGCTCGAGCTGGTCGAGCACGGTGTGCTCGTCGGCGTCGACGACGAGGGCGGTGGCACGCCCGTCGCCCGCGCCACGGCGGAGATGACGAACGAGGACGGCAGGGGCATCGCCATGATCGCCCGACTGGCCAAGGAATGGGGCATCCGGCAACGTCCGCACGGCGGCAAGGTGGTCTGGTGCCTGCTCACCGAGGCCCGAACGTCCTGACCGGGCGGGCCCTCCGCCTCCGGTGGGGACGGCACCGCGGCCGCGATCATCGACCGGTGCGCACCCGACCGTCTCGAGCCCGGTGAAGGTCGTCGGCCAGCAGGCGCTGGTCGCGGCCCTGCCGAGGATGCCCGCCGAGCCGCGGGTGGTCGTGAGCGGGAACGGGGCGGTGCCGTGGGCGCTGCTCCGCCTGCTGGACGCCGCGCTGCCGTCGTACCGGCTGTGGATGCTCAACGCCTACCGCGGGATCCCCGCGCGACCGGGCGTGGTGCACGAGACCTCGTTCGTCGGCCCGGGCATGCGCGGCAACCCGCTGCTCTCCTACGTCCCTGCCCGGCTGTCCCTGGTGCCGACCCTGTTCGCCAGCACGCTGCCGCCGGACGTGGTCTGCCTCAACGTGTCGGCGCCGCGGGACGGCACCTGGTCGATGGGCACCGAGGTCAACGTGCTGCCCGCGGCGGTCGAGGCCTGCCGGTCCCGCGGCGGCCTCGTCGTCGTCCAGGTCAACCGGTCGATGCCCTGGACGTACGGCGACGGGCTGCTGACCGAGGACGACATCGACCTGGCGATCGAGGTCGACGAGCCGCTGCAGGCCACGCACAGCGTCGAGCCGGACGACGCATCTCGCCGGATCGGTGAGCTGGTGGCAGCGCGGGTCGACGACGGCGCCACCCTGCAGCTGGGCATCGGCATGGTGCCCGACGCCACCCTCCCGGGGCTGGCCCACCGCCGCGGCCTGACGGTGTGGAGCGAGATGTTCTCCGACGGCATCCTCACCCTGGACCGGGCCGGCGCCCTGGACGAGCAGGCGCTCATCTCGGCGTCGTTCGTCATCGGCTCGGCCGAGCTCTACGCCTGGGTCGACCACAACCCGCGGGTCGAGGTGCTGCGCACCGAGCGCACCAACTCGCCGACGGCCATCGCCGGCCGCCGGGCCATGACGAGCATCAACACCGCGCTGCAGGTGGACCTGTTCGGGCAGGCCAACGCCTCGCGCATCAACGCGCGGATCCACTCCGGCTTCGGCGGCCAGACCGACTTCATCGTGGGCGCCCTGCACTCCCCCGGCGGCCAGGCGCTGATGGCGCTGCGGTCCTGGCACCCCAAGGCCGACGTCTCCTCGATCGTGGCCATGGTCGACGAGCCGGTCACCTCCTTCCAGCACACCGCCGTGGTCACCGAGCAGGGGGTGGCCGAGGTGGCCGGCTACGACGAGCGCACCCAGGCCGCACACCTGATCAACTGCGCGGCCCACCCGAAGGTGCGCGACGAGCTCTGGGAGGAGGCGGCCGCCCTCGGCCTGTCCCTCCGGTGAGAGCCGGTTCCCGGCGAGCCGGCCCGCGGGCCGACAGCCTTCAGACCGACAGCCTTCAGACCGGCAGCCCGCCGACCGACAGAATGTCCAGGCAGACGTGACGGAGTGTCCAGTGACGGTTCGGCGTCTCCCCGGCAAGACTGGTGTCACACGGCACCGGTCGTGTCCTTGACGCTGGAGAAGCCGATGCGCAGTGGCCCCCCCGACGTGGTCCACGAGGTCGTGGTGCACCTCGCCGACCACGAGGGCGACGTGCTGCAGGTGCAGGCCGTGCTGCAGTACGACGTCGGCGACCCGTACGCCGTGTCCGCGACGTTCTCGACCGAGAGCGGGGAGCGGGTGACCTGGATCTTCGCCCGCGACCTGCTGGCGCACGGGCATGACCGGGACGGCGGGGCTCGGGGCGGTCCGGGTGTGGTCCTCGGAGCCCGGTGGCGGCGCCTTCGTCTACCTGGCCCTGACCTCCCGGGACGGGGCAGCGCTGCTCGAGGCACCCGCCGGCGAGGTGGCCGACTTCCTCGGGCCCGGACCTACCAGCAGTGCCCGCTCGGCGACGAGGACATGCTTCCTCGACCTCGACCGGCTGGTCGAGCGGCTGTTGACCACCTCCCGGTAGCCGCGGCTCACCCGGACGGGTCGGGGTCGGCCCGAGGCGCGTAGACGTCGTCGCCGGTGGCGATCTCCTGGGTCGTGAACGCGCGTTCCCGCCGGACCCCGCGGCTGAAGGCCACGAACCAGGTGAGCACGGCGGTGAACCGGTTCCGGTAGCCGGTGAGGAACGCGATGTGGATGAACAGCCAGGTCAGCCAGCCGAGCCGGCCGGACAGGTGCAGCGGCCCGGCGGACACCAGGGCGCGGCCGCGCGTGATGTATGCCGCCGAGCCCAGGTCGACGTACCGGAACGGCTTGGGCGTCGACCCCGCGCCTCGAGCTGGTGCCGGATGTGCCGCCCGGCGTAGGCACCGGACTGCATCGCCACCTCGGCGAGGCCCGGGAGGTCGCCGAGGTGCATGACGTCGCCGACGACGAAGATCTCGGGGTGGCCGGGCAGCGTGAGGTCGGGCTGCACGACGAGGCGGCCGCCCCTGTCGCTGCTCGGTCGCCGGTGGCTGCGGCGACCAGCCGGCGAGCGGCGGCGCCTCGACGCCGGCGGTCCAGAGCACGGTGCCGGCGTCGTACCTCGCCGTCGTGCCGTCGGCCTGCCGGCACGTCCAGCCCGCCGGCGTCCACCGACGTGACCCGGGTGCCCATCTGCAGGTCGACACCGAGGCGGGTCAGCGTCTGCGCCGCCTTGCTCGCGACAGCCTCGGCCCGAACGCGGCCAGCGGCGCGGCGCCGCCGTCGAAGAGCAGCACCCGCGCGTCCTCGGGGCGGATGGTGCCGAACTCGGCGTGCAGGTTGCGGGTGGCCAGCTCGCGGATCTGGCCGGCCAGCTCGACCCCGGTCGGGCCGGCCCCGACGAGAGCGAAGGTGAGCCAGCGACGCCGCTCCTCGTCGTCGGTAGCGGTCTCGGCCATCTCGAACGCGCCGAACAGCCGACGACGGATCGCGAGCGCGTCGGCAACCGTCTTCATCCCGGGTGCCCACTGCGCGTACTCGTCGTGGCCGAAGTAGGACTGCCGGACGCCGGCCGCGACGACGAGGTGGTCGTAGGGCAGCACGATCCGGTCGCCGCCCGGCCGGGCGGCGATCACCCGGCGGCCCTCGACGTCCACGTCCTCCGACCTCGGCGAGCACGCAGCGCACGTTGCGGTGCCGCTTGAGGACGTCCCGCAGCGGTGCCGCGATCTGTCCCTCGGAGAGGATGCCCGTCGCGCACTGGTAGAGCAGCGGCTGGAACAGGTGGTGCCCGGCGCGGTCGACGAGGGTGACGTCGACCGCCGCCTTCCGCAGCGCCCGGGCCGCGAACAGCCCGGCGAAACCGCCGCCGACCACCACGACGCGTGGCCGCCCCGGCCGCTGCTCCTCCATCGTCTCTCCCCGGGCCCGGCTCAGCCCACCGGGTCGTACCAGGCGTCGGGCTCGGGCAGCAGCGCGTCGGCCTCCTTGGGCCCCCAGGTGCCCCGCGCGTAGGGGAGGACCGGCGTCGCGTCGCCGAGCACGGGCTCGACCACCCGCCAGGCGGCCTCGACCGTCTCCTGGCGGGCGAACAGCCACCGCTCGCCGTCCAGCGCGGCGCCGATCAGGCGGTCGTAGGGCCGCATGTCGGCCGACGCCTGCTGGGCGAACGCGAGGTCCTCGGCCTGCGGCTCCCAGCCGGCACCGGGCTTCTTGCCCACGAGCGTGAGGCCGACCTCGCTCTCCGGCCAGACCCGGAACCGCAGCCGGTTGGTGGCCGACCGGGGCAGCCCGATGAAGTCGTACGGCGGCTGCCGGAACTGGAAGGAGATCTCGGTGGCGGTGACCGGCATGCACTTGCCGGCCCGGATGAGGATGGGCACGTCGGCCCACCGCCACGAGTCGCAGCCGAGCCGGAGGGCGACGTAGGACTCGGTGGTGGAGCCCGGCGCGACCCCCGCGACGTCCAGGTAGCCGTCGTACTGGCCGCGCACCACGGTGGCGGCGTCCAGCGGCCGCAGGCTGTCGATCAGGCTGGACTTCGCCACCCGCCAGGAGTCCGTCCCCTGCCCGGACGGCGGCTCGGCGAGCACGCTGGCGAGCACCTGCAGCATGTGGTTCTGCACGACGTCGCGGATCGCGCCGGTGCGGTCGTAGAAGCTGCCCCGGTCGGCGACGTCGAACGCCTCGGCCATCGTGATCTGGACGCTCGCGACGTGGGTGCGGTTGAGCAGCGGCTCGACGATGGAGTTGGCGAACCGGGCGAACAGCACGTTCTCCAGCGGGTCGAGGCCGAGCCAGTGGTCGACCCGGTAGATGGCGTCCTCGGGGAACACCTGGTGCATCGTGTCGTTGAGCGCCCGGGCGCTGGCCAGGTCGGTGCCGAACGGCTTCTCGACCATCACCCGTGCACCCTCGGCCCGGCCGGCACCGGCGATGCCCTGGGCGATCCGGCCGAACAGCGGCGGTGGCACCTCGAGGTAGTACAGGGCGCGGCCGCTGCCACCGGCGGCGCCGATCGCGTCCGACATCGCCTGGTAGGTCGCGGCGTCGTCGAGGTCCCCGTCGACGTACCGGAGCAGGCTGAACAGCTTGACCGCCGCGGGGCTGGCCGGGTCCATCTTGTTCAGCGTGAGCGACGCCGCGGCGTAGTCCCGGAACTGCTCGAGCCCCCAGCCGCTCTTCGCGACCCCGATGACCGGGACGTCGAGCACGCCGCGCTCGACGAGGCCGACCAGCGCGGGGAACGTCTCCAGCTTCGCCAGGTCACCGGTCGCACCGAAGATCACCAGCGCGTCCATCGGGTCGGTCGCCATCTGCGGTCTCCAGGGTCGTCGGGTGGTCAGGGTGGTCGGGGTGGTCGGGTGGTCAGGTCGGTCAGGACAGCCGGTCGGCGATGTGGTCGCCGACCCGCAAGGCGTTGGCGATGGCCGTGAGCGACGGGTTCACCGCACCGATGCTCGGGAAGAAGCTGGTGTCCACCACGTAGAGGTTGTCCAGGTCGTGGGCCTTGCAGTTCACGTCGAGCGCCGAGGTGGCCGGGTCGGTGCCGAACCGGATGGTGCCGGCCTGGTGCGCGGTGGCCCCGATCGGCATCCCCTTGTGCAGGTAGATGCTGTGGTCGAGCAGCCGGTGCGGGTGCATGCCGAGGTCGCCGAGCATCCCGTCCAGCTTGTGCCGCAGCCGGCCGAGTCCCTCGATGTTGTTCTTCTCGTCGATCGTCAGCCGGACCGTGCCGTCCTTCTCGAGGGTGACCCGGTTCTCGGGCGCGGGCAGGTCCTCGCCGCACAGCCAGAAGTCGACGGCATGGTGGGCGATGACCTCGAACGGTGCCTCCGGTGACAGCTTGCTGGCGCGACGGGGTGCTCCGCTGCGCACCTGTTCGGCGTCGGACTTGCCGAGCATCTGGATGCCGCCCAGCGGGAACTCCCAGTCGTCGGAACCGGCGTACCAGTCGTTGACGGCCAGCGTCTTCTGGAACTGGGTGGGGTTCGGTTCCTCCGAGACCGCCATCAGCGCCAGGTTGTTGTGCCGCATGTAGTGCCGGCCCACGACGTCCGAGCTGTTGGCCAGCCCGTTCGGGTGCTTGTCGTCGGCGGACCGCAGCAGCAGCAGCGCCGAGTTCAGCGCACCGCAGGACACCACGACGACGTCGGCGGCCAGGGTGACGGTGCTGCCGTCGCCCAGCGTGGTGACGACGCCGGTGACGGTCCGGCCCGTCGCGTCGGTCTCCAGCCGCTGGACGTGGGCGTTGGTGAGCAGCTCGACGTTGTCGTGCTCGAGCGCCGGGTCGACGCAGATGACCTGGGCGTCGGACTTGGCCCCGACCAGGCAGGGGAAGCCGTCGACGCGGTCGCACCGGATGCACGGACTGGTCCGGGTCGCCCGGCCGTCGGCATCCTGGACCAGGTCGACGCCGATCGGCAGGTGGAACGGGTGCAGGCCCTGCTTCTCGAGGTCGTCGCTGAGCTGCTGGATGCGCGGCTCGTGCCGGACCGGCGGGAAGGCATACGGGGCGCTGGCCGGGCCCTCGGTGGGGTCCTCACCGTGCTGCCCGTGCACCCGGTAGAGGTGCTCGGCCTGGGTGTAGAACGGCTCCAGGTCCTGGTAGCCGATCGGCCACGCGGGCGACAGCCCGCCGTGGTGCCGGATCTCGCCGAAGTCCTCCGGCCGGAGCCGGAACAGCGCCGCACCGTAGAACTTGGTGTTGCCTCCGACGTAGTAGTTCAGCTCGGGCGGGAACTCGTGGCCGTGCCGGTCCTGCCAGAACTCCGGCGCCCGGTACTTCCCCCGCACGAACACGGCCGTGGAGTCCCAGTTGTCCCGCTCCCGCGGCAGGTAGTCGCCGCGTTCCAGGATCAGGATGCGCTTGCCGGACCCGGCCAGCCGGTGGGCGAGAGTTCCTCCGCCCGCTCCCGAGCCGATCACGATCACGTCGTAGTGCTCGTCCCCTGCCATCGTTCGAAACTTGTCCTGGCGGAAGGGTGCATCATCACCCGAAGCGGATGAGGCCACCTGTCGGACGCCCGGCGACGATCGGGGCACCCGTGCTCGCGTGAGGGAACACGGTCGAGGGGGGCCCAGCGGTGAAGCCGTTCGACCGCCGCCTCAGCCAGCACGTCACCGCGGTCCGCGGCCACCTCGTCGTGGCGACCGCAGTCGCCGTGGCCGCCGCCGCGCTGATCGTCGTGCAGGCGTTCGTCGTCGCCCAGCTGGTGGTGCGGCCGTTCCAGCAGCACGCCGGCCTGGCGGAGCTGCGCGGCCCGCTGACCGTGCTGGCCGTCGTCGTCGTGGGCCGGGCCGTGCTGGCCTGGGCGACCGAGGTCTCGGCGCACCGGACCTCGGCCGAGGTGAAGTCCCAGCTGCGCCGACAGCTGGTGGCCCGCGTGGTCGACCTCGGGCCGGCCTGGCTCGCGCGGCAGAGCACCGGCGGGCTGGCCACCCTCGCCACCCGCGGCACCGACGCCCTGGACGGGTACTTCGCCCGCTACCTGCCGGCGGTGACCACGGCGGCCGTGGTGCCTGCGACGGTGATCGTGGTCATCCTCACCCAGGACGTGCTGTCCGCCGTGATCATCCTGGTCACGCTGCCACTCGTGCCGTTGTTCGCAGCGCTGATCGGCATGGCCACCCAGCGGCGGACCCGCCGCCAGTGGCGCACCCTCGCCCTGCTGGGCGGGCACTTCCTGGACGTCGTCGAGGGCCTGCCGACGCTGCTCGTGTTCCGGCGCGCGGCCGCCCAGGTCGAGACCATCCGCCGGGTCGCCGAGGACAACCGACGGGCGACCATGGCGACCCTCCGGCTGGCGTTCCTGTCCTCGGCCGTGCTGGAGTTCGTGGCCACCATCTCGGTGGCCCTCGTCGCGGTGTCGACCGGCCTGCGGCTGGTCGACGGCGACCTGGACCTGCAGACCGCGCTGGTGGTGCTGGTCCTGGCGCCGGAGGCGTACTGGCCGCTGCGGCAGGTGGGCGCCCAGTTCCACGCCAGCGCCGACGGGCTGGCCGCTGCCGAGCAGGTCTTCGCGGTGCTGGACGCCCCCGTCGACCGCCGGTCGGTGCCGACGCCGAGCCGGGTGCCGGACCTGGCCAGGTCGAGCCTGCGGTGCGAGGGGCTCACGGTCGCCTACGACCGGACCCACCCTGCCCTCGGCGCGCTCGACCTGGTGATCCGACCGGGCGAGTACGTCGGGGTCGCCGGGCCCAGCGGCTGCGGGAAGTCGACCCTGCTCGCGGTGCTGCTCGGGTTCGTGCGCCCGACGTCCGGCCAGGTGGTGGTCGACGGACCGGACGGGCCGGTGGACCTGGCCGAGGTCGACCTCGACCGGTGGCGTGCCCAGATCGCCTGGGTCCCCCAGCACCCGTGGCTGGCCGCGGCCAGCGTCGTCGACAACGTCCGACTGGCCCGCCCGGAGGCCGACGACGCCGCGGTCGCCGAGGCGCTGGACCTGGCCCATGCCACCGGGTTCGTCGCCCGGCTGCCGCAGGGTGCCGCGACGCTGCTCGGCGAGCGCGGGTCCGGCCTGTCGGCCGGTCAGCGGCAGCGGATCGCCCTGGCCCGCGCCTTCCTGCGGGACGCCCCGCTCGTGCTGCTCGACGAGGCCACCGCCCACCTGGACCCGGCGAGCGAGACGGCGGTGGCCGCCGCCGTCCGCCGGCTCGCCGACCACCGGACCGTGCTGGCGGTGGCCCACCGCCCGGCGCTGCTGGCCGACGCCGACCGGGTCGTCCTGCTCGACCCGCCGGGTTCCGGCTCGGCGGTCCCGACGACGGCGGGGGCGGTGTCGTGACCACCGCTGCCTCGTCGGCACCACTCGGGATCGGCCCCGCCGGACCAGTACCTGCGCCGGCTGCTGGCGGCCAGCCGTCCCGGGTCCGGTCGACTGGCGCTCGCCGTGCTCTCGGGCGCGGGGGCGCTGCTCGCGAGCATCGGGCTCATCGGCACCGCGGCCTGGCTGATCGCGCGCGCCTCGCAGCAGCCGCCGATCCTGGACCTCAGCGTCGCCGTGGTCGCGGTGCGCTTCTTCGGCGTGATCCGTCCGGTGCTGCGCTACCTGGAACGGCTCGTGTCGCACGACGCGACGTTCCGGACCCTGCGCGACGTCCGAGCCTCGGTCTACGAGCGGCTGGTGCCGCTCACCCCCGCCCGGCTCGGGACGCGGCGCCGCGGCGAGCTGCTCGCCGGAGTCGTGTCCGACGTGGAGGCGGTCGAGGACCTGCAGCTGCGCATCGTCGAACCGGTCGCCGTGGCCGCAGTGGTGTCCGCGGTCACCGTCGGGTTCGCGGCGTGGCTGCTGCCGTCGGCTGCCGTGGTGCTCGCCGGCGCCTTCCTGGTGGCCGGGGTGGCGGCCCCGCTGACCGCGGCCGTCGTGTCGCGCCGGTCGGTCGCCGCGCTCGCCCCTCGCCGGGCCGAGCTCGCGACCGCCGTGGTCGACCTGGTCACGGGCGCCCCGGACCTCATCGCGACCGGTGCGGCCGGCGCCCAGCTGCGGCAGATCGACCGGCTGGACGCCGAGCTGACCGCGGTCGCCCGGCGCACCGCGTGGGCCACCGGGCTCGGCGCCGCGCTGGCCGCGCTCGCCGCGGGGGCGGCGGTCTGGGCCTCTGCCGTGGTGGGCACGGTGGCGGTCCGGTCCGGGAACCTGACGGGAGTCACCCTCGCCGTCGTCGTGCTCGTGCCGCTGGCGGCGTTCGAGGCGTTCGCGCCGTTGCCGCAGGCCGCGGTGCTGGTCGCCCACGTGCGGGCGTCGGCCGGCCGGCTGTTCCGGCTGCTGGACGCCGAGCCGGCGGTGCGCGACCCGGCGAGCCCGGCTGCGCTGCCGGACCCGCCGTACCCGGTGCAGCTGCGCGACGTGCGGGTCCGGTGGACACCGGACGCGCCGTGGGTGCTCGACGGGCTCTCGCTGGACCTGCCGGCGGGCCGTCGCATCGCGGTCGTCGGGGAGTCCGGCTCGGGGAAGTCGACCCTGGGGGCGGTGCTGCTGCGGTTCCTGACGGCCGAGGGCGGGTCGGTGCTGCTCGGCGGCACCGACACCGCGCTGCTGACCGGTGACGACGTACGCCGGGTGGTCGGGCTGGTCGCCGACGACGCCCACGTGTTCGACTCGACCCTGCGCGCCAACCTGGCCCTTGCCGACCCGGCGGCCACCGACGAGCAGCTCGTGGCCGCGCTCCGGCAGGCGCACCTCGGCGGCTGGTTCGACGGGTTGCCCGAGGGGCTGGGCACCTGGCTCGGGCCGGCGGGTGCGCTGCTCTCCGGCGGCGAGCAGCGCCGCCTGGCGCTGGCCCGGGCACTGCTGGCCGACCAGCCGGTGCTGGTGCTCGACGAGCCGACCGAGGGCCTCGACGCGGCCACCGCCGAGGCGGTGGTCGGCGACCTGCTGGCGGGCGCCTCCCGGCGTACCGTCCTGCTGCTCACCCACCGACCGGAGGGGCTGCAGCACGTCGACGAGATCTACGAGATGCGGGACGGCCGGCTGCACCGGCGGGACGGTGGCCTCACCCCGCGCGGATGAGGCGGCAACGGCACCGGCCGACGAGTCTCGGGGCAACCGGCCGGTGAAGGAGTTCCGCGATGACCGATGGCAGCTCGCCGTTCCCTCCGATCGCGGACTACGCGTTCCTCTCCGACTGCCACACCGGCGCGCTCGTCGCACCGGACGGCTCGGTGGACTGGCTGTGCGTGCCGGCCTTCGACTCGCCCAGCGCGTTCGGCAACCTGCTGGACCGCGGGGCCGGCTCGTTCCGGTTCGGCCCCTACGGCATCAACGTGCCCACCGCCCGCACGTACGTGCCGGGCACCAACGTCCTGACCACCACCTGGCACACGCCCGGCGGCTGGATCGTCGTGCACGACGCCCTCACGATGGGCCCGCGCCAGGGTCCCGACCTGGTGACCCCGCACACCAGGCCGCCGTCCGACTGGGACGCCGAGCACCTGCTCGTGCGCACCGTGGAGTGCCTCGAGGGGTCGGTGGAGGTGGAGCTGGTCTGCGAGCCGGCCTTCGACTACGGGCGCACACCGGCCGAGTGGAGCCTCGTCGAGGAAGGGCACGCAGCCGACGCGTCGGGGGCAGGAAGCCGGCTGCGCCTGGTGACCGACATGTTCATCGGCGTCGAGGGCAGCGCCGCCCGTGCCAGGCACGTCCTGACCAAGGGCGAGCGCGCGTTCTGCGCGCTGTCCTGGGCGGACGGGCTCACCGCCCCCACCGCGACGGACGACGCCGTCGCCCGGGTCGACTCCACGGTCGCCTTCTGGCGCAGCTGGCTGGCCCGGGCCCGGATCCCCGACCACCCGCTGCGGCACCCGCTGGAGCGCTCGGCGCTGACCATCAAGGGGCTGACGTACATGCCGACCGGTGCGACGGTGGCCGCGCTGACCACCTCGCTGCCCGAGACGCCGGGCGGCGAGCGCAACTGGGACTACCGCTACACCTGGATGCGGGACTCCACGTTCACGCTGCAGGCGCTGCACTACCTCAACCTGGACTGGGAGGCCGACGAGTTCATGCAGTTCGTGGCCGACCTGGAGCCGACCGAGGACGGCAGCCTGCAGATCATGTACGGCATCGACGGCCGCCGGGACCTCACCGAGTCGACCCGCGACGACCTGTCGGGATACGAGGGCGCCCGCCCGGTGCGGATCGGCAACGGCGCCTTCGACCAGCGGCAGAACGACGTCTTCGGCGCCGTCCTGGACTCCCTCCTGCTGCACACCCGACGCAGCCAGCACCTGCCGCGACGGCTGTGGCCGTTGGTCGAGTCCCAGGCCGAGTGCGCGACGGCGGTGTGGCGCCAGCCGGACCAGGGCATCTGGGAGGCCCGCGGCGCTCCGCAGCACTACGTGTCGTCCAAGCTGATGTGCTGGGTCGCACTCGACCGGGCGGCCAAGCTGGCCGCGATCCGCGACGACGCCGACCTGGAGGCGAAGTGGTCGGCGACGGCGGAGGAGATCCGGGCCGACATCCTGGCCCACGGCGTCAGCGACGCCGGGGTGCTGCGTCAGCACTACGACACCGACGCCCTGGACGCCTCGGTGCTGCTGGCGGCCATCTTCGGCTTCCTCCCCGGCACCGACGAGCGGATGCGCAACACCGTCACCGCGGTCGCCCGCGACCTCACCGAGCACGGCTTCGTCCTCCGCTACAAGACCGGCGAGACCGACGACGGGCTGTCCGGCAAGGAGGGCACGTTCCTGATCTGCTCGTTCTGGCTGGTGTCGGCGCTCGCCGTGGTCGGCGAGATGGAGCAGGCGACCGGCCCTGATGTCCCGGCTGCTGCGCATCGCGTCCCCGCTGGGCCTGTACGCCGAGGAGTACGAGGTCGAGCGCTCGCGGCACCTCGGCAACTTCCCGCAGGCCTTCTCCCACCTCGCGCTCATCGAGGCCGCCGGACGCATCATCCTGTCCGAGCGCCTGCAGGAGCTCGGGATGGGAACCTAGGCTGCGCAGATGGGACTGGGGAAGCGGCGCGACGAGCGCCAGCACGACCGGCAGGTCTTCGGCGTCGGCGGCACCGCGAGGCGCTACCAGATGCGGCAGAAGATGCTGTCCATCGGCGACGACTACTGGATCGAGGACGCCGCCGGGAACCGCTGCTTCAAGGTCGACGGCAAGGCGCTCCGGCTGCGCAAGACGATGGACTTCGAGGACACCCACGGAGACAAGCTCTGCCGGATCCAGACGCGGGTGATGCACATCCGGGACACGATGGAGATCGAGGACCCCGAGGGCAAGCGGCTGGCGCTGGTGCACAAGGCCCTGATCACGCCGTTCCGGGAGCGCTGGAAGGTCGACGTGCCGGACGGCGACGACCTCGAGGTGCAGGGCAACATCGTCGACCACGAGTACGAGATCGACCTCGACGGCCGCAAGGTCGCCGAGGTGAGCAAGAAGTGGTTCCGGGTGCGCGACACGTACGGCGTGGAGATCGACCCTGCGCAGCGCGACGACGTCCTGCTGCTCGCCGTGACGGTCGCCATCGACACCATGGCGCACCCGGCGAAGTGACGACGACGGGTGGCGTCGTCACCCGTCGACGTGCTGGTGACGGGACCGCTGCCAGATCGGCACCCCCCACCACATGACGGCGACCACCGCCGCCAGCGCCCAGGCCACCACGACGGCCCAGCCCCCCACCACGAAGGTCGCCGCGAGCTGCACCGCGCCGGTCAGGGTGAGCAGCAGGCAGACCAGCCCGGCGGTCACCAGCCGGTGTGCGGTCTCCACCATCTGCGGCTTGAGACGTCGGCGGAACAGCATCCGGTGGTGGCTCACCGGTGCGATCAGCAGCCCCGCGGTGAGCGCGCCGAGCACCAGCGTGACCAGGTAGAGCGCCCGCTGACGGTCGTCGAGGGCGGGGAAGCGTGAGGTGAAGGCGAAGCCGAGCAGGAACGCGAACAGGATCTGTACGCCGGTCTGGACGACCCGCATCTCCTGCAGCAGCTCGACGAAGTTGCGGTCCAGCCGCTGGATCTCGGTCTCACCGCGGGTCGCGTAGTTCCACTCCCCGTGGTCGAGCTCGGCGTGCCAGGCGCACTGCGCGCAGACCTCGGTCACCTCGGCAGTGGACCCTGGTGTGCGGTCGGACACGGGCACACCTCTTCCAGAGCTCGACTTCGTCCCCGTGCGACTCGTGACGGCATACCCGGCGACGGCCGCGCGACACCTGCCTCAGGTCGGTCGCTGTGGGCGCCGGGCGACGACGAGGGCGTCCAGCGCGTCCCGCGGCCCCTCGGGCGTCTCCACCCGGCGTACGACCCGGTCGGCGCGCTCGACGACCAGGCCCGAGGACGCGAGGTCAGCGGTCACGTCGGTGGCGCTGTAGAGCACGCCGGGGTCGCTCGGGCCGCCGTACCCGTGCACCGGGTTGTCGGAGTCGTGCGCCACGACGGCGAGCCGACCTGCGGGTGCCACGGCCGCCGCGGCGGCTCGCACGACCCGGGACCGCAGCGCCGGCCCGACCTGCAGGTAGACGAGGAGGACGAGGTCGTAGGCCGACGGCTCGGGGGTGAAGGTCGCCAGGTCGGCGCGGACGGTGGCCAGCCGACCGTCGACGCGCTGCTCCGCGGCCAGCCGCCGAGCCCGGTCGAGGGCGACCTGGGAGAAGTCCACCGCGGTGGCGTTCCAGCCCCGGCCGGCCAGCCACAGCGCGTTGCGGCCCTCACCCGCCGCGAGGTCGAGCACCCGCCCCGGTGGCAGGTCAGCGGTGACCTGCGCGACCCAGACGTTCGGCTCGGCCGACCACACCAGCTCCGCCTCGGCGTACCGCTGGTCCCACAGGTCGGCATCCATCGACGGATCCTCTCGCCCTCCCGATGGACCGCGCTACAGCAGCAGCACGAGGATCAGCGCCAAGGCCGCTGCCGCGACGACGCCGAGGGCGACGACGGTGACCAGCGGGGTGCGCGGGAGGACCTGGCCGCGCCGGATGGCGTGGTCGACCGAACGGAACCGGCGGCGTGCCTCGACCGCGACGAACAGTCCCAGCAGCACCAGCAGGGCACCCAGCACCCGCCGTACCGCCAGGTGCCCCGCATCGGGCAGCGCCCCGACGATGGCCACTCCCCCGGCCAGCAGCGCCAGCGACGTCCGCACGTAGGCGAGGAAGGTCCGCTCGGCCGCCAGGCTCATCCGGTAGTCCGGCTCACCCTCCGGCGCCGCACCCGGCGTGCCGCCGGCGCGGTCCGGTGGCGGCACGGTCGGTCCCGTCGGTCCCACCCGGGCATCGTCGCACCTGACGTCGGCCCGGCGGCGCCCGTCACAGGTCGACGGTGAGCTCCTCGAGCGGCGCCGCGCAGCAGATGAGCACGTTGCCCTCGGCGGGATCGTCGACCGGCTCCGGGTCATAGCCGACCCGGCCGGCGAGCAGCCCGACCTCGCAGGTGTGACACACCCCGGTGCGGCAGGACCAGCGGACCGGGACGTCGCAGGCCTCGGCCAGCTCGAGCAGGCTCGGGTACCGGGGGCTCCAGCGCACCGACAGCCCGCTGCGCGCGAACGCGACGGTCGGCCCGTCGCCCGGCGGCCCTGCCGGTGGATGCGGCCGGACCGGCGCAGCCTCGGGGCCTGCCGCGATGCCCGGCGCGAGCCCGGGACCGGCGCCGAACAGCTCGACGTGCACCGCGCCGCCGTCCAGGCCGAGGCCGGCGAGAGCGGCCCGCATGCCGTCGAGGAAGGCCTGCGGCCCGCACAGGTACGCGTCGGCGCCGGCCGGCAGCCCGAGCGCGCCGAGCAGTGCCTCGGTCGGTCGGCCCCGATGGGTGTAGTCCACTCCCTCCCGGTCCTGCTCGAGAGGTGCCGAGTAGCAGATCACCTGGTGTGCGCCGGGCAGCTGCTGCAGCAGGCGCTGCGCCTCGTCGGCCAGGACGTGCTCGCGGCTGTTGCGCGCGGCGTGCACCCACCAGACGGGCCGTCGCGATGCCGAGCGCACCAGGGCGTGCAGCATCGCCAGCACCGGGGTGACGCCGATGCCGGCCGAGAGCAGCAGCACCGCACTGGTGCCGTCGGCCAGGGTGAACCGGCCCCTGGGTGCGGCGACGTCGAGCTCGGCGCCCACCGGGAGGCGGTCGTGCACCAGGGCGCTGCCGACGCCGCCGTCCTCGCGCTTGACGCTGAGCCGGTACTCCGGCCCCGGCGGCCCCGACAGCGAGTAGCTGCGGGCCACCCGCTGCCCACGCCCGTCGGTCAGCCGCACCGTGACGAACTGGCCGGGCAACGCCGAGGGCAGCGGCCGGCCGTCGACCGGCCCGAGCCGGACCGAGACGACCGAGGGGGTCTCGACGGACCGGTCGAGCACCCGCAGCCGCCGGAAGCCGGACCACGCCGGCGGCGGACCGACGTCGGTGAGACCGGCGTTGCCCACCGCCCCCGGTGTCTCGGCCATCGCCACCAGCGCCTGGAAGGAGCCCACCCAGCCGGGGCTGAGCGCGCGCAGCCGCAGCGCCCGCTCGACCTCCCGCAGGTCGCGGCCGGGCCGGTAGAGCAGCGCGTCGACCTGCGCCACGGTCATCGGCTCGGGGTCGGCGCCCACCTTGCGCACCGGGTCACCGGCGCGCACCGTCCCCTCGCGCAGCACCCGCAGGTAGAACCCCGGCCGGCCGTGAGCCACCACCAGCGCCGGCAGCTGCGGCTCGTCGAGCCGCAGGCCGAGCCGGTAGCAGGTGACCCGCGGCTGGCTCACCTCGAACAGCGCCGACCCGACCGCCCAGCGGTCACCGATGCAGACCTCGTCGTCCGGCAGGCCCTCGACGGTGAAGTTCTCGCCGAAGGCTCCCGCCGACAGGTCGTCGCGGCCCAGGTGCTGCGCCCAGTAGGCGTAGGCGCCGGTCTGGTACACCAGCACGGCCCGGTGCGGCCCGCCGTGCCCGGCGAGGTCGCCCTGACCGTCGCCCGCGAGGTTGAGGGTGCCGACCTCCCGGGGCCCGCTGACCGGCGTCTTCCAGATGCCGGTGTGCACCGTCCGGCCGCGCCACGGGACGTCGCGGGGCAGGCCGACGTTCACCGACACCAGGCGCCCGACCGGCTCCTCCTGCACCTCTCAAGGGTGTCGAAGGTGACCGCAGCGGTCCAGGGCTGACCGGGACCCGCGGCGGCGCTACCGTCGCCCGATGGCCTTCGACGTCACCGCGGACGCCTACGCGGCGTTCATGGGCCGGTACTCCGAGCCGCTGGCCGGGCAGTTCGCCGCGCTCGCCGGCGTACGGGCTGGTCACCGGGTCCTGGACGTCGGGTGCGGTCCCGGAGCTCTCACCGGGGCGCTCGTCGAACGGGCCGGCTCCGACGCCGTCTCGGCGATCGACCCCTCGCCCTCGTTCGTCGAGTCGGTCCGCGCCCGGTTCCCCGGCGTCGACGCGCGGGCCGGCGTCGCCGAGCAGCTGCCCTTCCCGGACGGCACCTTCGACGTCACGCTCGCTGCGCTCGTCGTGCACTTCATGACCGACCCGGTGGCCGGCCTGGCCGAGATGCGACGGGTCACCCGGCCGGGCGGCGTCGTCGGCGCGTGCGTCTGGGACCTCGCCGGCGACGGGGGTCCGCTCGCCACCTTCTGGCGGGCGGTGCGTGACCTCGACCCGGACGCGCGCGACGAGTCGGGGCTGGCCGGTGCGCGGGAGGGTCACCTGGTCGAGCTCTGCCAGGCGGCCGCCCTGGCCGACGTCGAGCCGGGCCGGCTGACGGTCCGGGTGGGGTTCGCCACGTTCGACGACTGGTGGCACCCCTTCACGCTCGGCGTCGGACCGGGCGGAGACCACGTCGCCGGGCTGTCGGGGCCGCAGCGCGACCGGCTGCGCGGCCGGTGCGCGCAGCTGCTGCCGCCGGCGCCGTTCGAGATCGCGGCCGTGGCCTGGACGGTGATCGCGCACCGCTGAGCCGTCAGAGCAGCGCGCCGCTGAGCCGTCAGAGCAGCGCCGCGGCGGTCTGCAGGAACGGCCGGCCCAGCTCGTCCGCCCCCATGGCCAGGCAGTACAGACCGGTGGACACCCGCTCCAGGTAGCCCCACTCCCAGATGGCCTCCTCGTCGTGCCCGCTGTGGGCTGCCAGCGTCCGGCAGTACCGCCGGGCCAGCCCGGACGGGTCGGACGCCGCGAGCAGCTCCGGGCACCAGTCGCGCAGCGCGACCCCGAGGTCGTAGGCGGGGTCGCCGAGATAGCCGTCCGGGTCGACGAACACGTAACCCGTCTCGGCGCCGGGTCTGGCCGTCCGGACCTGCAGCGCGTTGGCCGCGGCGGCGTCGCCGTGGACCAGGACGCACCGCGCCGGGTCGAACGCCGCGGACCGGCGCCGGGCGCACCGCACCGCCTGGTCCCGCACCTGTACGTCGACGGGAGCCCCGAGCTGCTCCCAGAGCCGGCCGACCAGCTCTGTCCAGACCGGGCGCCCTGTCGTGCGGCTCCCCGGACTCGGGGGGTGGCACCGTCCAGGCCGTCCGGAGCAGCCGGCAGAGGGTCTCCAGCTGCCGCTCGGGCGCGAGGTCGGACCGGACCAGCGCGGGGCCGAGCGCCTCGAGGAGCATCGCGCGGCGGCCGCGGTCGTGGGCCAGCAGCTGGACGTAGCCGCGTCCTCCTGCGCGGGCGAGGGTCGCGATCTCGTCACCGGTATGAACCTCGGGCACGGCCAACCTTGAGCACCACCGGCTGGCCGTCGGCCGTGCGCGCCGCCCCGACGAACGCACTGGTCCCGCCGCCCAGCGACCGGTGCACCCGCACCGACCAGCGCGACTCGAGCTCGGCCACCAGGTCGGGCAGCGCCGAGAGCCAGGCCCGGCCCTCGTCGCCCAGCGACTCGGCCTTCTGCCGGACGACCGGCGGCAGCAGGTACGGATCGTCCACACCGCCCATCATCGGGCCGTGGCGCCGGCGCGCGCCTCGGTCGCGGCCCCCGACAGCGGCCGGGACCGGTCGGCGGACCTCGGGACGGGTGCGCGAGCTGGTGCTGGAACGCTGCGGCTGCTCCTGACCGGGCCGCCGCCTGCCGTTCCTGGGCGTATCGGATACCTGACCGGCCTGCCGCGTGCCGTTCCTGGCGGGATCGGATACCTGACCGGGCAGTTATCGGTCGGTCCAGGTATCCGTTGCGCCGAGAACGGGGCCGACCGGGCTGCCGCGCGCCGTTCCGGGCGGATCGGATACCTGACCGGGCCGCCGCGGTGCCGTTCCTGCGGGATCGGATACCTGACCGGGCCACCGCGCGCCGTTCCGGGCCTATCGGATACCTGACCGGGCGGTTATCGGTCGGTCCAGGTATCCGTTGCTCCGAGAACGCGGCCGACCGGGCGGCCGCGTGCTGCTCGCGACGGTGCGGGGTCAGCACGCAGACCGACCGGCGCCACCCCACGCACCTCCGGCACCCCACGACCTCCCACTCGTACGCCGGTCCACTCGGCGGTCCGGCGTGCTCAACCGAGTCGGTTGACAACGGCCTCGATGCCGGCCTATGGTCAACCAACAGGTTGAATTCACGCAGGAGGCACCGAGGTGGCGGCTGACCGGCTCTCCCGGGCGTTCTCGGCGCTCGCCGACCCGACCCGGCGCGACATGGTGGCCCGGCTGGCGGTGGGTGACGCCACGGTCAACGAGCTCGCCGCGCCGTACGCCGTCACGCTGCAGGCCGTGTCCAAGCACCTCAAGGTGCTGCAGGACGCCGGCCTGGTCAGCCGCAGCCGGGAGGCCCAACGCCGTCCGGTGCACCTGGAGGCCGATGTGCTCGACCTGATGACCGGCTGGATCGAGCGCTACCGCCGCGAGGCTGACGAGCGCTACCGCCGCCTCGACGACGTCCTGCACTCGATGCCGGACGACGTCGAGCCCCTCACCGCACCGACAGGAGAGACCGACATGACCACCACGACCCACCAGACCGAGATCACCGTCGACCCCGACGTCCCGCTGGTGCGCATCACCCGCGAGTTCGACGCGCCGCCGGAGAAGGTCTTCCGGGCGCACACCGACCCCGACCTCGTGACCCGATGGCTCGCGCCCCGGCGGCACGAGATGCGCCTCGACCACTTCGACTGCCGCACCGGCGGGTCGTACCGCTACCTGCACACGAGCGACGGTGCCGAGCACGCCTTCCACGGCTCGTTCCACGAGGTGCGGCCCGCCGAGCTCATCGTGCAGACCTTCACCTACGAGGGGTTCCCCGACGGCGTGGCGCTGGAGCGACTCGTCTTCGACGACCTCGGCGGCGGCCGGACCCGGCTGACGGCGACCTCACTGGTCGACTCGTTCGCCGGCCGGGACGCGTTCGTGGCCAGCGGCATGCAGGACGGCGTCCGCGAGATCTACGAGCGCCTCGACGAGCTGCTGGCTCGCTGACCTGAGGGCCGCGTGCCCTCAGCTGGTGGCCGGGAGGTCCTTGCTGCCCCCGACGACGAGGGTCACCCGCACGTCGACGTCCGAGAGCCCCGCCGCGTCGAGGGCCGCGCGCAGCGAGGCGGCGTCCGCCTCCGGCGGCGGGCCGAGGGCCACCACCCGCAGGGCGTTCTGCCGGTAGGCCACCTCGGTGACCTGCCATCCCTGCGCACCCGCCCAGGTGGAGGCGACCGGCTTGGCCTGCGCGATGATGTGCTGCTCGCGGTAGACCTGGCTGCTGCCGAAAGCGAGCGGCACCGCGACGAGCAGCACCATGGCGCCGACCGTGACGAGGGTCCGGCCGGTCAGCCGGCCGACCGGTAGGCCGGCCGCGGCTGCGACGTCCCGGATCCGGTACAGCAGCAGCACGAGCGTGCCCGTCGCGATGATCGCCGCCACGTTCGTGCCGAACAGCAGCAGGGCGCCGAGCGACTCGTCGGGGACGCCGGACTCCAGCGTGAGGCCGACGACCACCAGCGGCGGCACCAGCGAGATGGCGATCGCGACGCCGGGCAGCGTGTCGGAGACGTCGGACCGCACGAGGGCGAAGGCGCCGACCGCACCCGTGGCCAGCGCGGCGACGAGGTCGATGAGCCGGGGGCTGACCCGGGCCGCGACCTGACTGTTGTTGGCGGCGTCGACCGGCAGCTGGTAGATCAGCCCCACCAGGTAGCCGATGGCGATCACGGCCGCGGCTCCGGCGAGCACGAGGCCCACGTTCTTGAGCACCTGGCGCCGGTCGGCCAGCACGATGGCCAGCGCCGATCCCAGGATCGGCGTCATCAACGGCGCGACGATCATCGCGCCGATCACGGTGGCGGTGGAGTCCGAGACGACGCCGGCGCTGGCGATGACCGACGCGAGCACGAGCAGCACCCAGAAGGCCGACGACTTCCGGCGCCGATCCGCTCCCGAGGCGATGTAGAGCTTCGACGACATCCGCTCGACGTCGTCGGCGGTCACCGCGCCCGCGAAGCCGCTCACCCGCCGACGCACCAGGTCACGGGTGCAACGTAACCGGGCCGGCGGCCGTTGCCGGGCAAGGCGCCGGTGCCACGCCGGGGCCGTTGCCGGGAGCAGGTCGGCTAGCGTCTGGGACGTGCCAGCCGACCGCGAGTCCGTGCTCGTGCTGAACTGCGGCAGCTCGTCGGTGAAGTTCGCCCTGGTCGACCCGGCGAGCGGCGAGCGCAGCGTCAGCGGCCTCGGTGAACGGGTCGGCTCCGACGAGGCCAGCGTCCGCGTCCGCAGGGGCGACGACGAGCACGAGCAGCACACCGCAGGACACGTCGCACCGAGGAGTCGTGGCGCACCTGCTGGCCGGCCTCACCCGGGAGGAGCGCGCAACGGTGTCCGGCGTCGGCCACCGGGTGGTGCACGGCGGCTCGCGGTTCTCCGCGTCGGTCGTCGTCGACGACGAGGTGCTCGAGGCCCTGCGCGGCCTGGTCGACCTCGCGCCGCTGCACGAGCCGGCCAACCTGGCCGGCATCGAGGCGGCCCGGGCGGAGCTGCCCCAGCTGCCGCAGGTGGCGGTCTTCGACACCGCCTTCCACCAGACCATGCCGCCGGTCGCCTACCGGTACGCCGTGCCGACGGAGTGGTTCGAGAAGCACGACGTGCGCCGCTACGGGTTCCACGGCACGAGCCACCGTTACGTGAGCGGCCGGGCCGCCGAGCTGCTGGGGCGGCCGCCGGACTCGTTGCGGATGGTCACTCTGCACCTCGGCAACGGCTGCAGCGCGACGGCCGTCCGGCACGGCCGCAGCATCGACACCACGATGGGCCTCACCCCGCTCGAGGGCCTGATGATGGGCACCCGCAGCGGCGACGTCGACCCGGGCCTGCTGGGGTACGTCGCCGAGAAGCTCGACCTCGACCTGGCCGGCGTGCTCGACGCCCTCAACAACCGCAGCGGGCTGCTCGGCGTGTCCGGCATCAGCAACGACATGCGCAGCCTCGGCGACGCGGCCCGCCAGGGCTCGCAGTCGGCAGCCCTGGCCGTCGCGGTCTTCAGCTACCGCGCGGCGAAGGCGGTGGGTGCGCTGGCGGTGGCCCTCGGCCGGCTCGATGCGGTGGTCTTCACCGGCGGGATCGGCGAGCGGGACGACGAGGTGCGCAGCACGATCCTGGGCCACCTCGGCCTGCTCGGCCTGCACGAGGACCCCGAGGCCAACGCCGACCACGGGCGCTCCACCGGCGGACGGGTCAGCCGGGCCGACGACGTCCCCGTCGCCCTCGTCGTCCCGACCGACGAGGAGCTGCTCATCGCGCGGGACACCCGTGACCTGGCCGGAGCGCCGACCCAGTGACGCGCACCCTGCTGGTGGCCCCCACCGGCCACGGAGTCGGGCTGACCGCGGTCTGCCTCGGCCTGGTCCATGCGCTGCAGCAGCAGGGCGTGGACGTCGGCTTCTACAAGCCGCTGAGCCAGCCGCGACCGGACGGCGCCGCCGTCGACCGGTCGACAGCGCTGGTGCGCCTCACGTCGTCGCTGCACCCACCGGAACCGATCGCCGCCGACGAGGTGCAGAGCCGGCTCAGCCAGAACGCGCTCGACCAGCTGATGGAGGACGTCGTCGCGGCCGGCGAGCCGGTGGTGAGCAGCCACGACGTCGTGGTCGTCGAGGGCCTGGTCCCGGGATCGGGGCTGGTGTACTCCGGCCGGGCGAACCTGGCACTCGCGAAGGCGCTGGACGCCGACGTCCTGCTCGTCGGCGCGATGACCGGTGCGGACATCGACAGCCTGGCCGAGACGATGGCGATCGCCGCGCGCACCTACCGGGCCGGCGAGCACGACCGGGTGGTGGGGGCGGTGGCGAACCGGCTCCCGGACGTGACGGTGCCGACGGTGCAGCAGCTGCGGACCGCGCTGGCCGGGCGTGGCATCGCGCTCGTCGGCGCAGTCCCGTTCCGCAAGGAGCTCGGCTGGCCGCGGCTGCGCGACATCGTCGCCGACCTCGACGTCCGGGTGCTCAACGAGGGCGAGCCGGACCGGCGGGTGAAGGACGTCATCGTCGCCGCGCAGGCCGTGCCCGGTCTGCTGCCGCTGCTCGAGGAGGGCCGCCTCGTCATCGTGCCCGGCGACCGGCACGAGGTGATCCTCAGCGTCTGCCTGGCGGCCATGAACGGCGTCCGCCTCGCCGGCCTGCTGCTGACCGTGGGGCTGGAGCCCGACCCACGGGTCATGGCGTTGTGCCGCCCGGCGGCGGGGACGGGGCTGCCGATCCTGCTGACCGGCGAGTACAGCTACGAGACCGCGGCGCGGGTGCATGACACCGATCCGGAGGTGCCGGTCGACGACGAGCAGCGGGCCCGGCTGGTGATGACCGTCGTGGCGGAGTCGCTCGACCCGGCCTGGCTCGCCACCGTTCCCACGCCGACCCACGTGCCCCGGCTCAGCCCCCCGGCGTTCCGGCGGCGGCTCACCACCGCGGCCCGCGCGGCGGACCGCCGGATCGTGCTGCCGGAGGGCGCCGAACCGCGCACGCTGCAGGCGGCCGCCGCCTGCCAGGAGCGCGGCATCGCGCGGTGCGTCCTGCTCGCACCGCCCGAGGAGGTCGCCGCGGTGGCCGCCGGTCTCGGGCTCACCCTGCCGGCCGGCCTCGAGGTCGTCGACCCGCGCGATCCGGCGGAGCGGTACGTCGACGCCCTCGTGACGGCTCGGCGGCACAAGGGGCTGACGCCGGACACCGCGCGCGACCTGCTGACCGACCCCATCACCCTCGGAACGATGATGCTGCACCTGGACGAGGTCGACGGGTTGGTGGCGGGTGCCGTGCACACGACCGCGGCGACCCTGCGCCCCGCCCTGCAGGTGATCGGCACCGCGCCGAAGGCGCGGCTGGTCTCGTCGGTCTTCTTCATGTGCCTGCCGGACGACGTGGTGATCTACGGCGACTGCGCCGTCAACCCCGACCCGGACGCCGAGCAGCTCGCCGACATCGCCGTGCAGAGCGCGGCATCGGCGCGCGCCTTCGGCATCGAGCCGCGGGTCGCGATGATCAGCTTCAGCACGGGCTCGTCGGGCGCGGGCACCGACGTGCAGAAGGTTGCGGACGCGACCGGGTTGGTGCGCACCCTGGAGCCGACGCTCGCCGTCGACGGGCCGCTGCAGTTCGACGCGGCCGCGATCGCCTCGGTGGCGCGGAGCAAGGCGCCGGACAGCCCGGTCGCCGGTCGGGCCACGGTCTTCGTCTTCCCCGACCTGAACACCGGCAACACGACGTACAAGGCCGTGCAGCGCAGCGCCGACGTGCTCAGCATCGGACCGATGCTGCAGGGGCTCGACAAGCCGGTGAACGACCTGTCCCGTGGCGCGCTCGTCGAGGACATCGTCTACACGATCGCCATCACGGCGATCCAGGCGGGACAGCGCACCGGCACCTCAGCCGGCGGCTGAGCCCGCTGCGACGACGCGACCGGCGGGCCGCGTGTGTCAGGTCTCGCCGCCGAGGTCGGCCGCGTAGGCCTGGTAGACGACGTCGGCACCGGCCTGGCGGTGCCGGCGCAGCCGGTCGAGCAGGACCCCGCCACGGCGGCGTACCTCGGCGACGTCCACGGCGTCACCGGCACCCGACGCGAGCAGGGCCTGCAGCTCGTCGACCTGCCGGGTCAGCTCGACGTGGTCCGCGGTCAGGCGGCGAACGGCGTCCGCCAGCCGCGGCGCCGCCATCACGGCCTCCTGGTGCAGACCGTCCGGCCCCTCGTTGAGGTCGATGTGCACGCGCAGGTCGCCCGACAGCTCGACCAGGGCGACGTCGACGCGCTCCGCCCACGGCCCCACCCGGTCGACCGCCTCGTGCCCCAGTGCCTGGTCGAGGGCGGCCATCGACTCCCGCAGCTCGGCCCGGTGCGCCCGGACAGCCTCCAGGCTGGCCGGCAAGACAGCCGGTGGCTCCAATGGGCTCACCTCCCGAGCAGAGTCTGATGCTGACGCATCACCCCTCCGGCGTCCACCCCTGGGCGACCGGCCTCCTGGTGAACCCTTGGGAACCAGCGCGTGACGAGCCGGGGACGCGCTCGGACTAGACCTGTGGAAGCGCGTCGGTGGCCTCATCGGGCCATGGTCGCGGACCACTGCAACCGGAGAAGATGGGCCGTGGGAATCATGCTCTGCCGGCTCCGGGTGCACCGCTGGGAGCACGACCGCGACGAGCGCGCCAAGCCGTTGCTGAGCTGCCGACGCTGCGGGTTCCGGCGGCCGCTCGCGGGGTGACCGGCCGGCTGTACAGGTCGCGCCCGTCCGGGCGGGCACGTGACACGGCGGCCTAGTCTCTCGTCGTGCACGTCTCATCGCTGGCCTTTCGCACCGACCTGGCCCTGCTCCGGCTCGGCGGCAGCCTGGTCGAGGACCGCGCCGACTGCCTGGTGGTGCGCACCCCGGCCAACCCGACGTTCTGGTGGGGCAACTTCCTGCTGCTGCCGGCCGTGCCGCCCGCCGCGGACGTCGACGGCTGGCTGAGCCGGTTCAGCTCGGAGTTCCCGGCTGCGGCGCACGTCGCCCTCGGCTTCGACGCCGTCGAAGGTCAGCTCGGGGACCTCGCCGCCTTCGCCGCGCGCGGGCTGAGCTGCGAAGCGTCGACGGTGATGACCGCGACCGCCGTGCACGCGCCGCCCCGGCCCAACCGCGAGGCGACCTACCGGCAGCTGGTCTCCGACGACGACTGGGCACAGAGCGTCGAGCTCCGGCTGGCGTGCGACGACGAGCGGGACGAGCCGGTCCATCAGGACTTCGTGACGCGCAAGGCGGCGACCAACAGGGCGCTGGTCGAGGATGGGCACGGCCAGTGGTTCGGGGCGTTCCTCGACGGTCGACTGGTCAGCCAGCTGGGCCTGCTCGCCGCGAGCCCGGGTCTGGCGCGGTTCCAGACCGTCGAGACCCATCCTGAGGCGCGCGGGATGGGCCTCGCCGGCACGCTGGTCCAGCACGCGAGCCGCTACGGCTTCGACCGGCTCGGAGCCCGCACCCTCGTGATGGTCGCCGACCCCGACTACCTCGCGATCCGCATCTACCGTGCCGTCGGCTTCTCCGGTACGGAGACCCAGCTGCAGGCCGAGAAGCCGCCGGCCCGGTAGCCGGCCGGGCGCCCGAACCGTGCCGGATCGGTCCTGCCGGTCTACCCTTTGGGCCTGGCGTCAGGCTCGCGGGGACCGGTCCAGATGGCAGGGAGGCGTGAGTGGTGGCCGCGCGCGACGAGGACGTGTTCAGCGGCGGCGGTGACGCCGGGCGCGATCTCACCGCGGTCGACTGGTCGCGCACACCGCTCGGGCCACCGGAGGGCTGGCAGCAGAGCCTGCGCACCGTGGTGCGCATCCTGCTCACCTCGCGCTTCTCGATGTGGATGGCCTGGGGCCCCGACCTGACGTTCTTCTGCAACGACGCGTACCGCCGGGACACGTTGGGCGGCAAGTACCCCTGGGCCCTCGGCCGGCCGGCTCGCGAGGTGTGGGCCGAGATCTGGCCGGACATCGGGCCACGCATCGCGCAGGTCATGAGCACCGGCGTCGCCACCTGGGACGAGGCCCTGCTGCTGTTCCTGGAACGCAGCGGCTTCGCCGAGGAGACCTACCACACGTTCTCCTACAGCCCGTTGACCGACGACGCGGGCCACGTCGTCGGCATGCTCTGCGTGGTCAGCGAGGACACCCAGCGGGTCATCGGCGAGCGGCGGATGACGATCCTGCGCGACCTGGGTTCCGAACCCGCCACCAGCCGGACCGAGATCCCAGGTGTTCGCCGACGTCCGCAAGCATCTCGGGGCTGACCTGCGGACCCTGCCGTTCACCCTGACGTACGTCGTCGAGGGCGACGTGGCGCGGCTCGCGTGCGTCACCGGCCTGGACGAGGGCGACGCAGCGGCACCCGCCGTGCTGCCGCTCGGTCCGGCCGGGGCTGACGGCGCCGAGTGGCCGGTAGCGGCGGCGATCGCATCGGGCGGCGTCACCCTCGACGACCTGGCGGAACGGTTCGGCCCGTTGCCGACCGGCGGGTGGCCGCTGCCTCCGGAGCAGGCGCTGCTCGTGCCGCTGCCGAACCAGGGCCAGCCGGAGCCGTACGGATGCCTTGTCGTCGGCGTGAACCGCTACCGCCCGCTGGACCAGGGATACCGGGGTTTCGTGGACCTGGTGGCCGGCCAGGTCGCCGCGAGCATCGCCAGCGCCCGCGCGTACGAGGGCGAACGCCAGCGGGCCGAACGCCTCGCCGAGCTGGACCGCGCCAAGACCGTCTTCTTCACCAACGTCAGCCACGAGTTCCGCACCCCGCTGACGCTGATGCTCGGTCCCGCGGAGGACGCGCTTCGGGACCAGGCCCAGCCGCTGCCGGAGGCCCAGCGCGAACGGGTCGAGGTCATCCACCGCAACGCGCAGCGGCTGCTCAAGCTGGTGAACACCCTGCTCGACTTCTCCCGCCTCGAGTCCGGCCGGCTCACCGCCCGGTACGAGCCGGTGCAGCTCGGTCGCTACACCGCCGACCTGGCCAGCACGTTCCGGGCGGCCGTCGAACGAGTCGGGCTGCAGCTGGAGGTGGACTGTCCCGACCCGCCGCAGCGCGGTCTACGTCGACCGGGAGATGTGGGCGAAGATCGTGCTGAACCTGCTCTCCAACGCCTTGAAGTTCACCTTCGACGGCACCCTGACGCTGCGCCTCACCTGCTCCGACACGGCGGCCGAGCTGTCCGTCCGCGACACCGGCATCGGGATCGACGAGGCCGACCGGGCGCACCTGTTCGAACGCTTCCACCGGGTGACCGGTGCGCGGTCCCGGAGCTACGAGGGCTCCGGCATCGGGCTCGCCCTCGTCGCAGAGCTGGTGGCCCTGCACGGGGGAACCGTGATGGTCGAGAGCGTTCCCGACCAGGGCAGCACCTTCCTGGTGCGCATACCGCTCGGCCGGGACCACCTGCCGGCCGACCGGGTGGCCGACGTCGACGATGTCAACGATGCCGCCTACGACGCGGGCGACCACGCGGCCGGCCACCAGGCCGACGGCTTCGTCGCCGAGGCGTTGCGCTGGCTGGACACCGAGACCGGGTCGCAGGCCGGCCCCGGCCTTCCGCCGTCCGCCGGGGAGCCGCGACCGCGGGTGCTCGTCGTCGACGACAACGCCGACATGCGCCGCTACCTCTACGACCTGCTGTCCGAGCTCTACGACGTGCAGCTGGCCAACGACGGCGAAGCCGCCCTCGCCCTCGCCCGCGCCGAGCCACCCGACCTCGTGCTGACCGACGTGATGATGCCCCGCCTCGACGGCTTCGGCCTGCTGGCCGCGCTCCGGGCCGACCCGGTCACCGCCCGGCTGCGGGTCGTCGTCCTCTCCGCCCGGGCCGGCGACGACGCGACCGTGGAGGGGCTCGACGCGGGGGCCGACGACTACCTCGTGAAGCCGTTCTCGGCCCGCGAGCTGCAGGCCCGGGTGCGGGCCAACCTCGAGCTGGACCGGTCGCGGCGGCACCGGGCCGAGCTCGAGAACCGGCAGCTGCTGCTCGACCAGGCGCAGCGGCTGGCCGATGTCGGCAGCTGGGAGATCGACCTCGCGACCGGTGCGGTCACGGCATCCGAGCAGCTCGTCCGACAGGTGCAGATCGAGGAGGCCGACCTGCGTGAGCGGGGTCTCGACTGGGGCATCGAGCAGCGGGTGCACCCCGATGACGCCGACGGGTTGCGCGCGGCACTCGGCGACGCGATCCAGGGCACGCCGGTCGACTTCGAGATGCGGCTGGTCCTGCCGGTCGGTGGGACGCGGGTCTTCCGGGTCCGCGGCGAGGTGGACCGGGACGACGACGGCCGGCCGGTGCGGCTCCGCGGCAGCAACCAGGACGTCACCGACCAGCGGCGCGCGGAACGGGCCCTCGCCCTGGCCGCCGCCACCGAGGAGGCCGCGGCCCGCGAGCACGTCATCGCCGACCAGCTGCAGCGCAGCCTGCTCCCGGAGCGGCTCTTCGACCCCGAGCACCTGCAGGTCGCCACGTACTACCGGGCCGGTGTCGAAGGGACGCGGTCGGTGGCGACTGGTACGACGTCATCGAGCTGGGCGCCGGTCGCACCGCGCTGGTCATCGGTGACGTGATGGGCCGCGGCGTGCGCGCCGCGGCGATCATGGGCCAGCTCCGGGCCGCGGTGCGCGCCTACGCCCGGCTCGACCTCGCCTCCCGCAGACCTGCTGGAGTTCCTCGACGGCGTCGTCCGCGACCTCGGGCACGAGCAGATCGTCACCTGTCTGTACGCCGTGTACGACCCGGGCGAGCGGACGCTGACCTACGCCAATGCCGGACACCTGCCCGCCCTGCTGCGCGCGCCGGGTGCGGACACCCAACGGCTCGCCGGAGCGTCCGGACCGCCGTTGGGCGCCGGACCGCTGACCTTGACCGAGCACCGGATCCCGCTGCCCGCTGGAGCGGTCGTGGTGCTCTACACCGACGGGCTCGTCGAGCACCGCGACAGCGACATCGACAGCGGCATCGACGATCTCGCCGACGCACTGCCGGACCCGGCCACCGTCATCGACGACCGGGTGCCGGACGCGCTGGCCGCGACCTTGCTCGGGGCCGAGCAGGACGACGACGTCGCCGTCCTGGTGGCTCAGGTGCAGCCGGAAGACAACGCCGCCGGCTCGGCCGTCCTCGACATCGCGTCCACGGAGCACGCAGTGCTCGAGGCGCGGCACTTCGTGCGGGCCCGGCTGCGCGGGTGGCGGGTGCCGGCGGCCAGCCACGACGACATCATCCTGCTGACCAGCGAGCTGATCACGAACGCGATCATCCATGGCCGTCCACCGGTCCAGCTGCGGCTCCGCGCGAGCAGGTCGCACGTCGTCCTCGAGGTCCGCGACCAGGCCAACTACCTGCCTCGACGGCTGCGGCCCACTCCGGACGACGAGCACGGTCGCGGGTTGCAGCTGGTGTCGTTGCTCTCGCAGCGGTGGGGCACCCGGCCCGTTCCCGAGGGCAAGGCCGTCTGGTGCCTGTGTGCGCTGGACGGCGCGGGCGGCAGCTGATCGCGCGGGCTCCGGGGGCGTCGCGCTGCCGTCGCGGTCGTCGTACTGTCCCCACGTGACGACCGTTCCCGCGGCGGAGACGGACCCGTGGCTGACGACCGGCGCGCGGCTGACCGCGTTCGCCCGGCTGCACGCTGCCGGCGCCCTGGTCGAGGAGCCGTGCCAGGCGTGCGGCTACCCCACGCTGCCCGCGTCGGGCCGCCGGCACATCTGCGTGGTGTGCCACTGGCGCGACGACGGCTCGACGCGCGACGAGCCGGACCGGAAGAGCCCGGCCAACCACGGGCTCACGCTGCGACAGGCGGTCGCGCACATCGCCGAGAGCGGAGTCTTCGCCTCGCCCTGGCACGCGCTGACCGCCCCCGAGTACTTCGTCCCCGCCGTTCGCGCGGCGCGGGCTGACCTGACGGCGGCCTACGAACGCCTCGGGCTGGACCCCGCCGACGGCTCGGCCCGGGCCGAGGTGCAACGGCAGCGGGCGCGCTTCATGTACACGGTGGTGAGCCAGCTGGGCTGACCAGGGCTGACCGGGGCCGGCCGGCTTCGCTGGCCCTGGCTAGGGTGCGGTCGTGACCGGGCTGCTGCTCAACCCCAGGACGTACGACCCCGCCGACCTCGACCCGGAGGCGCGGCGCCTGCTCCGGGTGACGATCGAGTGGTTCGAGGCGCGCGGCAAGACCGAGCTGAAGCGGGCTCGGCACGAACGCGAGTGGTACGGCGACTTCCTGGACTTCATGGCGGCGGAGAAGGCGTTCGCCACCCTCCTCACCCCGGCGTCGCAGGGCGGCCGCTGGGACACCGCACGCATCTGCGCCTTCGGTGAGGTCCTCGCGTTCTACGGGCTGGGCTACTGGTACGCCTGGCAGGTCACCATCCTCGGCCTCGGTCCGATCTGGCAGAGCGGCAACGAGTCGGCCGAGGCCCGCGCCGCCCAGATCCTGCAGGACGGCGGCGTCTTCGCCTTCGGGCTCTCCGAGCGGGCGCACGGCGCCGACATCTACTGCACCGACATGGTCCTCACGCCGGACGGCGACGGCGTTCCGCGCCGACGGCAGCAAGTACTACATCGGCAACGGCAACGTGGCCGGCATGGTGTCGGTCTTCGGCCGCCGGGCGGACGTCGAAGGCCCCGAGGGCTACGTCTTCTTCGCCGCCGACAGCCAGCACCCGTCGTACCAGCTGGTGCAGAACGTGGTGTCGTCGCAGATGTACGTCAGCGAGTTCCGTCTCGACGGCTACCCCGTCGCTCCCGACGACGTCCTGCACACCGGAGCAGCCGCGTTCGACGCCGCGCTCAACACGGTCAACATCGGCAAGTTCAACCTCGGCTTCGCCTCGATCGGCATCTGCGAGCACGCGTTCTACGAGGCGGTCACGCACGCCGACGGCCGCGTCCTCTACGGCAAGCGGGTCACCGACTTCCCGCACGTCCGGCAGGGGCTCACCGACGCGTACGCACGCCTGGCCGCGATGAAGCTGTTCGGCGAGCGGGCCATCGACTACGTGCGCTCGGCGTCCGCCGACGACCGGCGCTACCTGCTCTTCAACCCGGTCACGAAGATGAAGGTGACGACCGAGGGCGAGCGGGTCATCGACCTGCTCTGGGACGTGGTCGCGGCCAAGGGCTTCGAGAAGGACACCTACTTCGAGCATGGCGGCGAGGGACATCCGCGCCCTGCCGAAGCTCGAGGGCACCGTGCACGTCAACATGGCCCTGGTGCTGAAGTTCATGCCGAGCTACCTGCTGCAGCCGACCTCGCTCGCCGACGTGCCGCGGCGACGCGACTCGGCCGACGACGAGTTCCTCTTCCACCAGGGACCGGCCCGCGGCCTCGGCAAGGTCCGGTTCGCGGACTGGCGAACGTCGTACGACGCGTACGCCGACGTGCCGAACGTGGCGCTGTTCCGTGAGCAGGCCGAGGGCCTGGTCGACCTCGTCACCAACGCCGGGCCGGACGCGGAACAGGCAGACCGACCTCGACTTGCTGCTCACCCTCGGCGAGCTGTTCACGCTCGTCGTCTACGGCCAGCTGATCCTGGAGCAGGCGTCGATGACGGGCGCGGACAGTCTCGGCCGTCAGGACAACGACCTGGTGGACCAGATCTTCGACGTCCTGGTCCGCGACTTCTCGGCCTACGCGGTGGACCTGCACGGCAAGGCGTCCTCGACCAAGGCGCAGCAGCAGTGGGCCCTGGAGCACGTACGCAAGCCGGCCCGCGACACCGATCGCTACGACCGGGTCTGGCAACAGGTCCGCGACCTGGCCGGCGCCTACGAGATGAACCCGTAGACCGGCCCTCGGCGCGCCGCAGCCGCGTCGCCGGTCAGCTCGAACGTGAGCAGGTAGCGCGAGAAGCGGTGCCGCCCGACGAGGGTCAGCGCTACCCGAGCTTCCGGCCGAACGCCAGGTACCCGATGGGCCCGACCGGCTGGACGAAGCACGCGAGCACCCAGAGGAGCTTCGGTCCGCGGACCTGCTCGCTCGGCCTGCGGGCGAGGTCGCGCAGGGCTCTCGCGGTGACCACCAGCTCCACGACGCCCACCGCGATCGCGGCCTTCTGCTGGGCTACTGCTCAGGTCGCTCCACCGCTTCTTCTTCCGGGTCATGCCAGGACGGTATCCCCCCAGCCCGCGCGTCGCCGGAACGGCGTGATCGGATGAGTGAACCACGCTCAGGGGCGGCCGGAACACGCATCCGATGCTGCGGATCGGGCGCGGATCGGGCGCGCGGCGCGGGCTCAGTACCTGCGCGAGGTGATCGGCCGGTCGCGTGAGTCGCGGAGCCGCACGGTGTCATGCCCCGGTGCCCAGATGTCCGCGGCCCGCCCCAGGAACACCCGGTGCCGCGTCTGGCGACCCGATCCGGTGTAGACCCGGACGGTCGCACCCGGCGCGAGCGCGAGCTGCGGGAGCGTCAGCGACCTGCCGGACCGGTCGCGCAGCCGCCAGCCCTCGAGCTGGGTGACGATCGTTCCGGAGTTGCGCAGCGCGACGAACTCCCGACCGCGCGGCGAGACGTCGACGATCCGGGTCCGGAAGACCCCCAGCGTGCGAACCGGCCCAGCCGTCGTGCGGACCCCGGCCCCGCTGACCACGACGCGGTACGACGACCAGCCGCTGGTCGCGGTGTCCAGCGAGAACGAGAACCGGCCGCTCGCTGGCGGACCCGCTGATCACCTGCTCGGTGACGGTCCGGAAGGTGCCGTCCGGCATCTGCTGCTCGAGCGCCAACGTGACCCCTTGGAACGGGGCAACCGTCCCACGCAGGGCGGCCGGGCAGCGGACGCAGGACTGGCGCGAGGTCAGGGTGCTGATCAGCGCGACCGAGTCCGCCGCCCCGGTCGCCGGTGCCGGAGCCGGCGCGGTGGGTGTCGCCGTCGCGGACGGCGAGGCGTCGAGCTGGGTGAGGGAGTCGGGCCGGCCGGTGCGCTCGGCGTCACCGGTGCGGACATTGCCGAGAACGGGCTGGACAAGGCCCCCTTGAGGGCTCGCACCCGGAACCGGTACGCGGTGCCGTTGGTCAGACCGGGGATGGTGAGCGTCCGGGCCGTCCCGGCGGCCGAGTGCAGCACGCCCACCGTGCCGTCCGCTGCCCATGTCTCGAGACTGAAGCCGGTCACCGGCCCCGGCGGCGCCGTCCAGCTCACCGTCGCAGCACGGTCTCCGGCGACGACCTCGCCGATCGTGGGGGCATCCGGCGGCACGCCGTTGGAGAACTCCAGCCGCTCGATGTTGCGCAGGGTGTCGGTCCCGTCGGTGCCGCTTCCCCTGGCGTGCACGACGAGAGTGGTGGAGCCGTCGGAGGTGGTGCCGCACGGTGCGGTGACCCCGGCGGTGGTGCAGTCGTAGTTGGCCTGGACGTCCTCGAAGACGGCCACGTCGGTGTCGCCTGCGGTGCTGGCGGCAGCGGGAGTGTCGATCTGCCGGACGATGGTGAGGTTGCCGGGGTCGACGAGGCCGGCGAAGACGGCCTGCTGGAGCGTCATGCCGGCGGTGCCGGGCCCGAAGGTGCCGCTGGTGGCCTGGTGCTCCATCAGGTCGGTCCAGCCGGTCTCGGTGCCGGGGTCGGCCGGGTCGGTCCGCACGCTGATGTGCACGCTCATGGCGCGGTCGCCGTCGAGGATGTCGTTGCCGCCTCGGCCTTCCAGCGTGTCGCTGCCGGGGCCGCCGAGCAGGATGTTGCCCTCGCCCCAGACCGGGCCGCTGAGCGGGCAGCCGCCCGGCTTGGCACGGGCGACGACCGGCCCGGCATCCTCGGTCAGCGGCTGTGGCAGCAGCGCCGCCAGTCCCGCGATGCGGTCCACGCCCGTCTGGTCGAGCACGTCGCAGCCGGTGAAGCCGACCCCGCCGACCTCGCGCGGCACCGTGTCGTCGCCCCTGAGGACGTCGTCCCTCGCCGACCCGGAGATCGCTTCGGTCTCCTGCCAGACGTCCCGGTTCGGCACCGCCGGCGGCCGGCCGAACTGGTTCTGGTTGACCAGCATGTCGTCGTCCGCGCCGACGGTGTCGAACTGGTGGATCGCCCAGTCGTAGCCGCCGAAGCCGCCCAGGTCGTCGACCCCCGCGTTGGACGACATGAGGTCGTCGCCGCCTTCGGCGTCGTAGCTGTTGTCGCCGGTCTGGCCGACGAAGACGTCGTTGCCCGGTGCGACCTGGCCCGGGTCGTCGAAGTACGGCGCGCCGTGGTCGCCGACCAGGGTGTCCCGTCCGGCGCCGCCCTCGATCCAGTCGTCGCCGCCGTCACCTTGTGCGACGTCGCCGCCGCCGCCGGCGATGACGTAGTCGTCGCCGGGGCCGGCGAAGGTCTGGTTGTCGTTGCCGCCACCGTTGGTGAAGTCCGCACCATCGCCGCCGAGGACGAGGTCGTTGCCCGGGCCGGCGTCGAGGGCGTCGTTGCCCGGGCCGCCCCGCAAGGTGTCCGCGCCGGATGCGTCGGTGACGATATCCGCGCCGTCACCGCCCACGGCGACGTCGTCGCCGCCGTTGCCTTCGATGACGTCCTTGCCGGCGCCGCCCCAGAAGGTGTCCGAGTCGCTCCCGCCGGTCACCCGGTCGACACCCGGCGTGCCGTCATAGACCGACTGCCCGTTGACCCCGCTGGGGTCGACGGTGTTGGTCGCCCGGTAGGCGATCGTGCCGTCCGGCGCCCGGAGCAGCAGCTTGGACTCGTCGCACTCCGAGGTCGGGTCGTCGTGCACGGTCGAGCCGTCCGTGGCGAACCCCTCGGGGCTGCCGTCGAGATGAGCCAGCTCGAACCTGCAGTCCGCGGTGGCGAACGCGTCCCCCTTCAGGGCCTGGGTGCCCTGGGTGTTGCGCTGGATCATCTCGGCGAAGGAGTTGCCCTCCAGCTGGGAGAGCAGGTTCATCCCCGCCGTGCGGTTCAGGTAGTAGAACCGGTCGCCGTCCTGCAGGTCGGTCAGCTGCCGCTCGAACACGTAGTTGAAGGTGGAGCCGAGCAGCCCGCCGTTGACGTTGGTCGCCTCGGCCAGCCCGCCGACCCACAGGTCGACGTCCTCCAGGCCGGTGATGGTGCCGCCGCCACTCACGTCCCAGGCGCCGGTGCCGAGCATGAAGTCCGCCGCGTCGTCAGGGACGGACGCGCCGGGGGCCGGGTCGACGATCAGCTGGGCGGCGGCCCGCTTGGCGGCCAGAGTGGTCGCGCCGGTGATGCTCGGATGCTTGCCGTAGGCCGCGACGAAGTTGACCAGCGACTCCGGGTGCTTGAGGTGCTGGCCGAAGTCCGCCCAGCTGCTGTAGGGCTCGAGGGCGCCGTCGTTGGTCAGCTCCGACAGCTGGGACCGGAACTCGTTCAGCCGTGGGATCCCGGTCTCCCGGGCCCGGGTCATGTTGATCGCGGCCAGGTCCAGCGGCAGACCGAGCAGGTTGTTGCGCAGCGTCTCGGTGACGAACTCGTCCAGCTCGTTGCCGACCTGGTCGGAGGACCCCATCACGATCGCCCCGGCGGCCCGCTCCGGGCTCAGCGTGCCGGCAGCGCCGCCGTCGAAGTACTCCGGCGGGTTCAGGAAGGCGGTCAACAGCGGGATCGAGTTGTCCGAGGCAGCGCCGGTGACCGGGTCGACGTTGCTGCGCGCCACCGTCTCGTCCAGCATCGAGTGCCCGAACCGGTACACCGCCTGCGCGAACTCCGCGGAGATCGCCGGGTCGATGTCCGGGGAGTAGCCGTCGAAGACAGGGATGGCCGGGGCCACCTTGCGGGCGAACTCCTCGAAGACCAGGTGCTGGTACTCCATCTCGTTGACGAACCGGGCCGCCTGGAAGATCCGCTCACCGTTCCAGCCGGTCGGGTTCTCGGCCTGCTGCCAGTCCGCTAGCGCCGCCTTCCCGCTGGGCGAGGTGTCGGCCAGCAGGGTCTGCTCGATGTCGGCCACCAGCCGGTTGTGCTCGGAGTGGAAGATCTGGTGGATGGCGCTGAGTGCGATGTTCTCGTTGCACCGCCCGTCGCCGCAGGCGAAGTGCGCGGCCAGCATCTCGTCGTCGTACGTGCCCGCCGGCTGGTGCGTGAAGTCCGCCGACGGTGTGTCGTCGGCGTCCGGCGCCGGCGCCACCGGTGGCGTCGCCGGGTTGTTGTCGCTGTCCTGCGGCGACGGGTCGGCGTTGTGCGCGATGTCGGTCAGGAACGGCGTGTCGAAGCGCAGCACGTTGCTCGGGACCGGGACCGGTGCCGACAGGTTGCCCTCGACCAGGCCGGTCTTGGTCACGTACTGCGGCAGCCCGCGTGCCGGGCCGGGGATGAACCTGCCGTACGGGTCGGTCGCCAGCATCGGCACGCTGGTCACGTCCCGGTCCACCAGCGCCAGCCCCAACAGCGTGCGGGCCTGCTCCTTCACTGCCGCCCAGGTAGCCATGCCCGAGCGGCCGTCCGGCGACCCCTGGTAGGTCAGCCCGGCCGGCAGCCCACCCAGCATCCGGCCGGTCGACACCGGGCGGTCCGCGGAGCTCAACGCGTACTCGCGCAGGAACACCTGGTGCGAGGGGTGCGAGGTGTAGGTCTGGGACTGGTCGGCCCACGGCGAGTCGGTGTTGCTCGCGTCCCGCACGTCGTCCGCGGTCCCCAGGACGTGATCGGGTCCGGGCTGGTTCTGCGCCCGGGTCAGCACCATGAACGCCTGGCTCGGCGGCACCTCGTCACCGGACCCCGGCTTCCCGTCCGGGCCGAGGGTGACCAGCGGGTCGTCGGGCTGCAACGGCACGAAGACCGTGCCGCCGCCCTTCACCGTCTGGTCCAGCCCGTGGTCGAAGAACTGACCGAAGAAGGTGAACAGCGAGTTGTACGGCGGGGACAGCCCGACGTCGGTGGTCACGTTGGGGATGAACAGCGTCTGGTGGGACGGCACACAACCCGCGGGCTCCGCGAGCACCGGAGGAACCGCCTCCGGGTCCGGGTCCGTGGTGCACGCCACCGTCCTCGGCGCGCCCGGTTGTGCGCGCACCGGGAAGCCGGCCGCCGCCACCGCCGCCGGGTTGGTCGAGGTCTGGTCGTCGATCAGGTTGCTGATCACGCGCGGCTGGGAGTCGATGACCGCACCCGACCGCTGCTCGTAGCTGGTCGGTCCCGGCGCCCCGACCGGGAAGCTCGCGGTGATGGGTTCCGCGCTGCGGAAGTCCGGCGCCGTCGACAACCGCGGGAAGACCCGGTCCGCCGTCCCGAACGTCTCGCGGCCGGCGAACAGGTTGTTGCACGAGCCGTCGACGGTGCGCAGACCGAAGGACGACAACCGGTCCGGGATCTGGTCCGGGCCCGGACCGACGAGGGTGCCGCACGGGTTGCTGGGCGACAGGGTGTCCGCGTGCCGCTCGGCAATCTTGATCTGCCGCAGGATGAACGCCAGGTCGGACGGCGTGAGGGTGAACCCCTGCCCGACAGGGGCAGCAGCCGGTTCAGCACCCCAGGCAGCCCCCGCGCCTGGGACCGCCAGTCCCGTCCCCAGCAGAGCTGCGCACACGACGGAGACTGCGCGCAGCCGGACGCCGGCCAGGGGGTTGTGCACGGAGAGCGCTTCCCTCGAACGGTGGATCGGGCGTGCCGCAGCGATCACGGCGTGATCAGCAGGGTTCCGACGGCGCTGCCACCTGTCGAGCTGACGAAGGTCACTGTGCTGCCGCCGGCCACGGGCTGCGCGCCGCCCTTGAACGAGAAGGCGCCGGCCGCATCGACCGAGGCCTGCCCGATGTAGGCCCCGGTGGCCGGGTCGGAGCCGAGGACCATGGCGACGGTCTGCGCGGCCGCGAGGCTGCTCGTGCCGGTCAGCCGCCACTCACCGCGGGTGCGGTAGCGCGCCGTCAGCGCACCGAGGTTCTCCACCGTGGGCGAGATGGTGACCGTGTCGGTCGCGGTCCCCGTTCCCGTGCTGGCGGTCGCCGTCAGCTGGAGCACGACCGGCTGGTTGGCGACGGCGTACCCCGCGTTGAGGTGCCCCGCGGGCCCGACCGGCAGCGCCATCAGGGGGTACCTGAAGGTCGGGTTCGCCGCCGTCGTGCTGGACAGGGTGACCGGTGGCCCGCTGAGCTGGCTCCAGACCATCGAGCGTTGACCGATGGTTCCCGAGGCGTCGAGAGTCACGACCTGCCCGCGGGTCTGCGTCTGGTCCGGCCCCGCACTGGCAACCACGCCTGCCGGCGGGAGGACGGTCGAGCCGTGGCTCACGGCCGACGCGCCTCCGGGACCGGTCACCGTGAGCGTGACGGTTGCGGCACCGCTCGTTGCCGGAGTCCAGCTCGCGCGGCCGAGAGTGGTGGGCGAGATGGTGCCGTTGCTGGTCGTCCATGCGTAGGACGTGATGTCGCCGGTGGACGCCAGCCCGTCGAGGTCGACCGGCTGACCGACCTGCACGGTCGCCGGCAGCGAGAACTGGGCCGTTGGCGCGAGGGCCGGGAAGCCCGCGCCGGTGACCTTGAGCGTCGAGGTGTCGGACCCGCCGGCGCTCGACGCCACCCGGACAACTGCCGGTGGGGCGGTGACCGCCGGGAACGTCGCTGTGCCGTTGACCAGCGGACCGAACCCCGGCACCGTCAGGACCGGGGCATCCGCCCCGGACTCGGTGTCGCTGGAGGTAGCGGTGACCGTCAGGTCCTTCGTGTCCGCGTCGTACGTGGCGGACCCGATGGTGACCAGGTCGGTGAGTGCCGCGGTCTTCGGCGCCGGCGGCTTGTCACCGGCGTTGACGACGGTGATCTTCGTGCCGGCCGGCACCTTCCGGGCGACGTCGATGCGGGCGTAGTACCGCCCGTCCTGCTCGCGCATCAGGATCGTCGGGGTCCCGAGTGCGGCGTTGGCCTTGATCTGGATGGACTGTCCCGCGTCGGACGATGCGTACACGTCGAGCGAACCACCGCTGTCGTTGCCGGTGAAGTATGCCGCGTCGACGTCGACGCCGCTGTTGACGGCGTAGCGACCCTGCAGCGAGAACTGGTCGTCCCACTGACCGATGGTCGTGTAGCTGCCGTCCGCGTTCTTCCGCTCGACCTTGATGAAGTTCGTGCCGTAGGGGCTACCGACCACCTTGTGGAGCACACCGGGGTCGCCGATGTAGCCCGCGGGTGCGGCGGGGGCAACCGCCGGGTCCCACGCGAGGAACGGGCCGACCCGGCTGGCGAGCGCACCGCTGAAGACACCGGGCACGGTCCCGACGTCCTGGGTCACGTTGATGCCCGGCTTCCCGTTGGCACCGGCGGTGATCTCGTCGATGCCGTAGGGGTGCGTGATCCGCCAGGTGACGCCGGCGGGGACGTCGACGTCCTTGATGCGGATCCGGGCGAACACCATCTGGTCCCCCGCGATGGGCGGACCGGTGGCGAAGGCTCCCTCGAGGTCGGTCGTCACGAGCAGCTTCTCGGTAGCGTTTGCCGGGTTGGCCGGCACGACCGCGGAGGCGAGCTGGTAGAAGAACTCGTCCGGGAAGTTGGTCGGGAACGAGATCGGCTGGGTCGCGTCGTAGCTGCCTGGTGGCGCCGGGCACAGCGGGTCGTCGGCGGTGAAGCAGGCCTCGAGTCGCACCGCCTTGCTGTCCTTGTACGACGTGGGGAACCCGTTGTCCATCAACGGCCCGAACGACACCAGCGAGCCGTTCCGCGGCGTGGTCGGCGTGATGACGGTCGCGAAGGCACCGACGGCAGCGGTCCCGGCGAGCACCAGCACGGTCCCTGCGGTGATCGCCCTGCGCATCGTCGGCTTCATCGGTTCTCCTCGTGGATCGGGGCGGTGCGGACCGGCGTCACAGGACGGTCACTGTCGTCGTCGCCGTGGCTTCTCCGCCGGCGTCGGTGAGCACGTCGAGCTCGACCTGGTAGCTGCCCGGTGTGTCGAACGTCAGCGTGAGAGCCCCCGGCGCCGGCGGCCCCGGCACGGCGAAGACGCTGCCCGCTACCAGGCTGGAGTCGAGCTTGGTGCTGAAGAAGTCGTAGCTGGTGGCCGACGCTCCGGCCAGCGAGCTCGTCACGTTGAAGGTGATGGGTGCGTGGGCCGGCACGAGACCGGGAACGCTCGGAGCGATCGTCGCGGTCGGCTCGGGGAGCACGTCGATGTCGATGTGGGTCGAGACGGTGGCACCGGCGGAGTCGGTCACTGTCCAGGTCACTGTCTTGTGCCCGAGGTCGGCGTATGCGTGTGCTGGCAGGTCCCAGAGTGCGGGGTCCCCGTTGAGATGCACCGCCGGGCTGCCGTCGCCGTAGTCCAAGGTCCCGAGCACCAGGATCTGGCCGAGAGCGGCGTGCGAGCCAGCGATGTCGTAGGCCTGGCTGTTGTTGCGGGTCTCCTTGGCCGTCGGGCCGGTGGACCCGTTGACCTCGAGGACTGCGACGGTTGGTGCGCCGGTCGTCGCCGTGCCGACCGCTCGGGCGCTGACGTTCCCTGCCGTGTCGAGCGCGAAGAGCGAGTACGCGTAGGCCGTGCTCGACGCGAGCCCGGTGTCGACGTACGTCGTCGCTGACTTCGTGGTCGTCACCACGAGTGCACCGTCCGTCGTCGAGGCCGGTGCGGTGCTCCCCTGGCTGCGTCGCACCATCACGCCCGCGAAGTCCCCGTCGGCCGGGTTGCTCCACGACAGGTGCACCGCGGCGCTGCTGCTGCTCGCCACGACCAGGCCGGTGACCGGCCCCGGAGGCGTGCTGTCCGTCGGTGTCGCTGGCGGCGTCTGTGTCACCGGCGGTGTGGCACCGGGCGTCGTCGACGTCGGCGCGGACACCGTCAGCAGGCGAGCCGGGGTCACCACCCTCCGCGCGGTCGCGCCGGCACGGACCAGGAGGCGGTAGGCCCACACTCCGGCGGTGGCCGGGCGGTAGACCGCACGGAAGCCGCCCGCCGAGCCAGCCCTTCCCACCGACACCGTGACGAAGTCCCGGGCACCGGGACCGCGGGCCTGCACGCACACCGTGCGGGGCGCCTTCGGCCGCAGGCTGACGGGGTCGGTCACGGCCTCCCCGAGAACGATCGACCGGGCCGACGAGTCATACCCACGGACTCGGGTGACGGCGGCCGACCCCGCGGCGACGACCACGCGCGTCGACGAAATCGATCGTGCGCGCCTGAGCCGTGGCAGGCAGCACCACCCGGAACTGCCACACCCCTGCCGACGGCGGCATGAGCTCGGCGTCGTATGCACCTTGCGCCGACGACCGGCCGGACGAGGCCGTGACGAAACGTGCGGCACCCGCCCGCCGGTACTGAACAGTCACCGTGCGCGCTGCCCGCGGGAGCACCGTTATCGAGCTCCACACGGCACCGCCGACCCGAACGGTGACCCGTGAGGTGTCGAAGCCAGCCACCCGGGCTGTGCTGCGGCTCGCGGGGGTGCCGAGAGCAGCACCCGCCATCGGTGCCGTCACCAGCGCGAGCCCCAGGACGGGAACCAGCAGCAGGACGCGGAGCCCCCGGTGCCATCGCGGAGCAGCCGTCATGATGCGTCCTTCACGGTCGGTCGGATGTTGATGCCGAGCTCTGCGGGTGGTCACGGCCGTCCGTCCTAGGGCGCCGCGGTGACGACGACGTCGACCTTCGTCGTTGCCGTCTCGCTGCCCGCGTCGTTCCGCACCTGCAGGACGACCGTGTAGGTGCCGGGCAGGGTGAAGGTGATGTCCTGGGTGGGCGGCGGCGCAGTGCTGCCTGTGACGTGGAACGACTCGTCGCCGCTGACGACCAGTGCGTAGGAGGTGACCTGTGTCGTCGCCGGCGTCGCTGACGACATGGAGAACGTCACCGGCACCCCGACTGTGTGGGGACCGCTCGCGACGGCGAGTGATGCCGTGAGTGGGGCCAGGACGTCGACCGTGACGCTCGTGTGGGCGGTGGTGCCCTTCGAGTCGGTCACGGTCAGCGTCACGGTCTTCGGCCCGGGAGTCGTGTACGTGTGCACCGTGTTCCAGAAGTCGAGCGGCCCCCACAGGTCGGTGAAGGCGAAGGTCTGGCCGTCGCCGTACTCCAGCGACCCGCTCTGCAGGCTCGCCCCGTCGGCGGCGAGGGAGTCACTGGCGTCGAAGGCGAACGGCGTGCCGGCAGTGACCTTGCCGGCCGACGGGCTGGTCGGCCTGCCCAGCACCCGGACCGCGAGCACGGCCTCGGTGACCGGCGCAGCTGTCGTGACGGTGAGCGTGTCGGCGGCGGCGTAGTTGGGCCCGCCGTCGTGCGCGAAGACCGCGTAGGAGTACGTCGTGCCCGTTGTGAGGCCGGCGTCGGTGAAGGTGTTGCCGGGCGCCGGGACGTCGCTGACCGCCGTCCCGTCGGTCGGGGATGCCGGTGCGGCACCGCCGACGGCCCGTCGGATCAAGGCCCCCGTGAGGTCGGCGTCACCGGGGTTGGTCCAGGCGAGCGCGACCGTGGTGCGGGACACCGAGGTGGCGCGCAGGTGGGTGACCGGCTGCGGTGCGGTCGAGTCGGCGCCGACCGGGGCCGACGCGGTCGTGACGGTCACCGTGGCGGGGGCGGCGTAGTTGTGCGCACCGTCGTGCGCGAAGGCCGCGTAGGTGTACTGGGTGTCGGGGGCGAGGCCATTGTCGGTGAACGTGCGACCCGGCGTCGGTACGTCGGTGACGGACGAGCCGTCGGTCACCGACGCCGGCGCAGCCGCGCCGAGGGCTCGCCTGATGACGACCCCGGTGACGTCGGCCTCGGCGGGGTTGGTCCAGGCGAGGGTCGCGGTCTTGTCGGTGCGTCCGGACACCGACAGGCCGCTGACCGGGCCGGGAGCCGTCCGGTCCGAGCCAGGGGTGTCGTCAGCGGTGATGATCCGCACCGGCGAGGTGCGCGGCAGCGCGGTGGCACTTGCCCGCACGACGAGCCGGTAGCCCCACACCCCGACCGTGGTAGGTCGGTAGACGACCCGGAGGTTCCCGTTGGCGGTGGACCGGAGCGTCGACTGCCGCACGAACCTGGTCGACCCGGGAGTGCGGACCTGCAGGGCGACGATCCTCGAGGCCCGCGGTCCGATGACGACGTCGTCGGCGACCGTTCCGCCGGGCCGGACCGTGACCTCGGTCGTCTCGAACCCGCGGATGCTCGTGCGGTGAGCGCGACCCGACGCCACGACGGTGCGGATGCGCGACACGAACTTGGTGGCGCTGCTCGTCGCGGCGACGACGGCGCGGAACTGCCAGGTGCCCACGGCAGGTGGTCGCAGGCCGAGAGTCACCACACCGCTCGGCGAGGACCGCCAGGTGGCGGCGTCCCGGAAGGCACGAGTGCCTGCGCGGCGGAACTGCACGGTGACCGGTCGGGCCGCTCTCGGCCCGACCGTGACCGTGGACCACAGCTCGCCGCCCACCAGAACAGTTGCGGGGGCCGTGCTGAAGCCGGACAGCCGGGTTGACGCCGACGTCGCCCTCGCGACTGCGGTCGCTCCCTGCTGAGCGGCAGCTGAGTGCAGCGGCAGGAGCGCGACTGCCAGGACGGCGACCGCCGCCCACACCGCCTGCCGCCGGATGCGCGACCAGCCACTAGCGATCATGATCTTTCCCCATCAGCCTCGATGCGGCGTCCGCCGCAGATGTGTTCACTGGTCCGAGCCGTTCGGCGGCGATCAATGCGACATGTCCATCACCGCGTGCCCGCCCGAGAGCCCGAAGGCGTCGAGCCCGGTCAGCCCGGTTGCGGCGGTCCCGATCGCGGTCACCGCGATCAGCGCCACCAGGACGAGGGCCTTGCCGTGCGCGGTCAACGGCGGTCGCGATGCCGACCGTCCCGAACCGCGAAGCAGCAGAGCAGCCGCGCCGAGGCTGACGATCTCCAGCGCGCAGGCCAGGACGTCGGGCAGCCCGATCGCCTCGGGAACGCCCGGCTCGGGCCCGAACGGCAGCCCCGCCGTTCGGGAGGCCAGCCAGATGAGCAGCGGGCCGATCGAGACCAAGGCCGCCGAGACGAGCACGCTGCGTCGCGGCGGCCCGGCGAGAAGCAGGCCGGCGACGGCGAGCTCGGCAGCGGTGAGGCCGACGAAGAACAAGCCGGCCGCGGACCATTCGGTGAGGTGCTCGGGCACCACAGCGGCGTGGATGGCCGCGCTGCCGACCAGTCCCGACACCAGCACCAGGCGCAGGTCCGCCACCCGGCTACCGGGCGTCGTCCGCTCGTCTGGCGAGTCCGTCGGCTGCTCGCGATGTGCGGAGTTCCGGAGCCGGCCGCCCATCATCGCGACGATCCAGGCCACGAGCACCAGGTTGGTCAGCAGCAGCCAGCGGCTGATGTAGACGACTCCCCGCACGTGCACAGCGAGCGTGAGGCGCTCCTGCGCGTCCAGACAGCTTGGCCCACAGACGCCACGCATCGCGTTCATGTGCGGCAGCTGCGCGACCTGCAGGTGGTAGTCGTACGCCGAGCTGGCCACTGTCGCAGCGAGCCCGGCCAGGGTGCCGGCCGCCGCGATGAGCAGCACCGTGAGCAGCACCGCCCGGCGGGTGTGCAGGACAGGGCCGAACCAGCGCAGCGACAGGGTCACCGCTGCCAGGACCGCGAAGACGAAGACCGGCAGCAGCACGGTGGACTCGCGCCACCAGCTGGTGAACGGGTCCGGCGTGCGTCCGGCGGCACCGATCGCCTCGCGGAGCGACATCAGCCAGAACCCGTCCGCGTAGGCGAGCACCACGGCGAGCGGCAGGACGGTGAGCCACGGGACGGCCACCCGGTACCGGGTGACGCCGCGAGTCTCCAGCGGGGTGTCGACGAGCGTCGTCACGGCGCCCACCTGGTCCCGGTCATGGGGTGATCTCCCAGCCGAACATCATCGCGTGGTCCTCGTGGGCCAGGTTGTGGCAGTGCGCGACGTAGGGCCCGACGAAGTCCCGGAAGCCGCGGTAGAGGATCACCGAGTCGCCCGGGTCGAGTGCCACGAGGTCCTCCCGCGAGCCGTCCTCGGGATGCGAGGGATCTCCGCGGGTCACGTCGACGTCGTTGCGCATGACGGTGCGGTGCTCCTCCATGTGCAGGTGGAACGGGTGCACCCAGCCGCCGCCGCCGTTCTGGATCTCCCATATCGCGAAGCTGTTCATCCGCTGCTGGGCCAGTGGTGTGTTGCCCGCCGGGTTCTTCCGGCTGGTCGCCACGATCGAGGGGTCGAAGAGCTCACCGTTGACCAGCCACTCGATCTCGGTGGTCGGGTTCGCAGCCCGCTCCACCCGGAAGATCTTGCGGTCGTCCATCATGCTCGACCAGTTGCTCGGCAGCGGCGGCACCGGACGCATGGCGGTCGGGATCTGGCTGTCGTCCGGCGCGGTGTCGCCGATCACGAACTTCAGCACCGGCACCTTGAAGTCCGGGTCCAGGTCTGCGTCCCGCGACGAGGTGGTCCACATCCGGCCGTCGGGCATCTTCATCACGTTGGTGAGGTAGACGACGTCGCCCTTGGTGGTCGGCGTGCCGTCCTGGTACCTGGTGAAGTCGATGATGACCTCGCGGCGCTTGGCCGGCCACAGCTCGAAGGAGTCCCGGGTGATCGGGTACGGCAGCAGGCCGCCGTCGGAGGCGATCTGGGTGAACTTCATGCACTGCTGGCCGTCCGGGATGCGGTACTGCCCCTGCAGCTCGTCGCGCAGCTTGCCCATCGACACCGCGGACTTCGGTCCCTGCGTCGAGCTCATCAGCTGGAACTCGTAGATCCGGGAGATCGAGCAGTCCAGGAACCGGAACCGGTACTTGCGCCGCTTGACCTCCAGCACCGGGTAGGCGGTGCCGTTGACGGTGAAGATGTCCCCGACGAAGCCGTGGTTGGGCATGTGCTTGTAGAACGTCTTGCCCCACCACTCCGGGTGGGTCCGCGGGTTGCCGGCCGCCGGGAACTCCGTCGCGTCATGGACGTCCTGGTGCGTCGTGACGCCGTCGTCCAGGCGGCAGTCGAAGAAGGCCAGCGGGATGTCGTAGTCGACGTCGAAGGAGCCGTCGGAGTGGTCGGTGCGCACGCCGGGCAGCCGCAGGCCCTGCCGCTCGTCGCCCATGTCCATGCCACCGGCTGCCCATCGGCTTCGGGTCGTAGATCGGGTACAGCCCGACCATGCCCTTGTAGACGTTCGACCCGGTGTGGTCCATCCGGTGGTCGTGGAACCAGAAGAAGCTCTGCTTCTCCCGGTCGTCGCCGCCGGCCGGCCAGTTCAGGTACAGGTTGTCCACGAACATCCCGGGCCGGTAGCCCTGCCACTTCGGCCCGAGTTCATCGAGTAGTGCGGGTTGCCGTCGCTCTCCGGCGCGGTGTGGCCGTTGTGCAGGTGGGTCAGGAAGGACAGGTCCGGGGTGCCGAAGTCCTGCCGGTCGAGGTTGAGCGGGTTCTCGTCCAGGTGGTTCTCGAACCGGACGAGCACCGGCTTGCCGTACTCGGCGTTGATCATCGGGCCGGGGAAGGTGCCGTTGAACCCGTAGATCGTGCTCTGCGGCAGCGACCGGTTGCCGGCGGCTACGGGGTTTCCCGCCTCGTCGAACGAGACCGTGGGCTTGCCGGTCGCGTCGATCGGCAGCACCTGCGAGGTGGTGAAGGCGTGCGTCCGGGTCAGCAGGTCGATCTTGTAGACGATCGGGTCCGGGTAGGGTTCAGCGTCGGGATCTCCGGCGTGCGGCCCGGCCACATCTGGTGCTGCTCGTTGCCCAGCGAGCTCTGCTGCCCGCGACCCGGTCCGGGCGGCTTCGCCCAGCTCTTGAACTCGGACTGCGGCACCGGCGCGAGCGCCTTCGGCACCGGCAACGGGTCGGTGAACGGCGACAGGATCAGTGGGCTGGTCGGGAAGTCCTCGAGGTACAGCGCGCTGGTGATGGTCTCCGCGGCAGCGGCGAAGACGCCGCTGGGAGACATCAGCCCGCGCGAGGCGAGGTACGGCCGGCCCAGCCCCTGGGCGACGGCCAGCGCCACACCGGCACCACCGGCGGCCCCGATCCGCAGGACGGTACGCCGTGAGACGCCGTCTGATCGTGCCGATTCGTCGAACACCACAATTGCCCCCCACCCCTTGCACGAGCACGCGAGCTCGTCGCTCCGCTGGCCGTCAGGCAGCCGTCGTCGCCGTGAAAGGCGCCAGCTGGCCACGAACGAACCGCGTCGTCCCGCGCGGCCGACATCCCCATGTCGACCGGCGGGACAGAGCGGAGCACCCCCTCGACCGAGACCGCTGGTTGCAGGCCCCTCGGAGCTACTCGCTCAGCACGAACGTCACGCGCATTGACAACTTCCGGGCGCGCCCACGTCGTGGGTCATCGCCCGCACCCCCAGCACGACTGGCGAACCAGTCTTGCGCTCAACCCCCAGGGTTCTGTCGTTCCCCATCCCCAGGTCCCTCACGTTAGGACCGTCACCCGGTGGGCGCCATCGTCCGTCCGGGTCATTGGGATCTAGTCCGGTATCCACCCCAAAACCGACCCGGACGGCCCGATCGTCGTACGCCACTCAACACCTGCGGGCCCGGCCCGCCCGGCCCGCGCAGCAGCGCGGCTCGCTTCCGGAAGGTGCCCGCGAGGGTCTACCGGCAGAGGCAGAACGGGTGCCCGGCCGGGTCGGCGAACACGCGGAAGCCCTCGTCCCCACCGGTCAGCCGCGACGCTCCGAGCTCCAGCGCGCGCGCCTCAGCAGCGTCCAGGTCGTCGACGGTGATGTCGAGATGCGCCTGCTGCGGTGCTGCCGGGTCCGGCCACCGTGGCGGGGTGTAGTCACTGACCTGCTGGAACATCAGGTTCTTGCCGTCGCCGGCGACGAGCGCGCCCTCAGGGCCGTCGTAGGTGACCTCCATCCCGAGCAGGTCGGCGTAGAAGCGGGCCAGCGCCGCCGCGTCGGGAGCGTCGATCGTCACCGCGAACAGCTCCATCACCGGGCCGACGCCGTCCTGCTGGCACAGGTCGAACGGATGGCCGGCCGGGTCGGCCAGCGTGATCCAGGTCGGGCCGTCGGCGAGCCGGGTCGCGCCGAGGCCACGGCGCGCTCTGCCGCCGCTCGGTACCCGTCGACCAGCAGGTCGAGGTGGACCTGCTGCGGGCGTTCCTGCCCGGGCCACTTCGGCGGAATGTGCTCGGGAGCCTGCTGGAAGGCGACCTCCTGACCATCCCCGGCACGCAGCGTGATCCAGTCCGAGTCCTTCGAGGTGATCTCCCAGCCGGTCAGCTCGGCGTAGAACGAGGCGAGCCCGACGATGTCTGTCGCGTCGAGCGCGACGAGCTCCAGGCGTACTGTGTCGGTCATGCCGGCCATCCTGCCCCGCCCCTCCGACAGCGTCCGGTCACGTCTCCGGCAG
>CAWBMM010000003.1:0-545809 GCA_963789855.1 uncultured Actinomycetota bacterium | reverse complement strand
GGCCCGCGGCGCCACCATCTACGCCGAGTCGCCGGCAGCGGCATCACCTCCGACGCCCACCACATCGCCCAGCCCGACCCCGCGGCACCGGCGCGACCCGCGCCATGGCCATGGCGATCGCGGAGCGGGCGCCTCCCCGGCCGACATCGTCCACGTCAACGCCCACGCCACCTCCACCCCGCAGGGCGACGTCGCCGAGGCCGCGGCGATCCGGGCCGCGCTCGGCGACGCCGCCGACGGCGTCGCGGTCTCGGCGACCAAGTCGATGACCGGCCACCTGCTCGGTGCTGCGGGCGCGGTGGAGTCGATCGCCGCACGTGCTGGCCCTGCACCACCGCTCGGCTCCGCCGACCACGAACCTCGACGACCCCGACGACGACGTCGACCTCGACGTCGTCCGCGGCGAGCCGCGCGCGCTGCCCGCCGGCGACATCGCCGCGCTCAACAACTCCTTCGGTTCGGCGGCCACAACGTCGCCCTCGTGTTCAGGAGCGTCTGACGTGACGCTGACCGCTGCCGCGGCAGCGCGGACGCCGCCGTCGACACGAGCGACCGACCCGCGCGACCCGCGCACCCGCCTGCGCCGCCCTGTTCGACCCCGGCACGTTCAGCTGATCACCGCCGAGGACGACAGCGGCGATGCTCGCCGCCGACCGGCCGCATCGACGGCGCGCCGTCGGTGGCGTTCTGCTCCGACCCGACCGTCCAGGGCGGCGCCATGGGCACGGCCGGCTGCAAGGCGATCCTGGCCGCCTACGACCGCGCCCTCGCCGACGGCGTGCCCGTCGTCGGCCTGTGGCACTCCGGCGGCGCCCGGCTGCGCGAGGGCGTCGCCTCCCTGCACGCCGTCGGCGAGGTGTTCGCGATCATGACCCGGGCCTCGGGCAAGGTCCCGCAGATCTCGGTCGTGCTCGGCCCGGCGGCCGGCGGCGCGGCCTACGGCCCGGCGCTGACCGACATCGTCATCCTCGGGCCCGAGGGCCGCGTGTTCGTCACCGGCCCCGACGTCGTCCGCTCGGTCACCGGCGAGGACGTCGACATGCTGCGCCTCGGCGGCCCCGAGCCGCACGGCCGCCGCTCCGGCGTCGTGCACGTGGTCACCGACAGCGAGGACGAGGCGCTCGACGAGGCCCGCGGCTCGCGTCGCTGCTCGGCGACCAGGGCGACGCTCGACGCGCCGCCGACGACGTCGACCTCGCCGGCCTGCTGCCCGAGTCGGCCAGCGCGCCTACGACGTGCACCCGCTCGTCGACGGCACCTGCTCGACGAGGGCACCCGCTCGAGCTGCACCCGCAGTGGGCGCCCAACATCGTCACGACGCTCGGCCGGCTCGGCGGCCGCACCGTCGGCGTCATCGCCAACAACCCGCTGCGCCTCGGCGGCTGCCTCGACTCGGCCTCGGCGGAGAAGGCCGCGCGGTTCGTGCGCATGTGCGACGCGTTCGGCGTGCCGCTGGTCGTCGCTGGTCGACGTCCCCGGCTACCTGCCCGGGGTCGGCCAGGAGTGGGACGGCGTCGTGCGCCGCGGCGCCAAGCTGCTGCACGCGTTCGCCGAGGCCGTCGTGCCGCGGGTGACGGTGGTGACGCGCAAGGCGTACGGCGGCGCCTACATCGCGATGAACTCGCGCTCGCTGGGCGCCACCCGGGTCTTCGCCTGGCCCGACGCCGAGGTCGCGGTCATGGGCGCGGTCGCGGCCGTGCGCATCCTGCACCGGCGGCGGCTCGCCGAGGCCCCGGCCGACGTGCGCGGCGAGGTCGAGACCGAGCTCGCCGACGAGCACGAGCAGCTCGCCGGCGGTCTCGCTCGGGCGCATCAGATCGGCGTGGTCGACGAGGTCATCGCAGCCGACCCAGACCCGGTCGGCGATCGCCGCGGCCATCGCCGCCGCCCCCGCCGCCCGCGGCCAGCACGGCAACATCCCGCTGTAGCCGCTCACCGCCGGCCGGACCCGGCACCAGAGTCGACCACGTAAAGCACGCTGCCGGACGCCTCGCTACGTGTGCACACGTGGCGTCGCGGGTGCCAGCGTGCTTTACGTGGTCGACTCCCGGGAGGGGCGGCGTGGGACGCCGGCCGGTCAGACGACCTGGTGCAGCCAGCGGACGGGGGCGCCGTCGCCGGCGTAGCGGAAGGTCTCGAGCTCGTCGTCCCAGGCCTTGCCGAGCAGGCTCGTGCATCTCCTCGACCACGCTGGACGCCGGTCCGAGGCGGCCCGGGCCAGCGCGGCCCGCAGCCGGTCCTCGCGGACCAGGATGTCGCCGTGCACCCCGGTGGTCGCGTGGAACAGCCCCAGCGTCGGGGTGGACGACCAGCGCTCGCCCTCGGCGCCGGCGCTGGGCTCCTCGGTGACCTCGAACCGCAGGTGCATCCAGTCCCGCAGCGCCGAGGCCAGGCGGGCGCCCGAGCCGGCGTCGGCCTGCCAGGACAGCTCGCCGCGCACCGTGCCGGGCGCCGCGGGCTGCGGCGTCCAGTCGATGGTCACGCGCACGCCGAGGACACCACCGACGGCCCACTCGACGTGCGGGCACAGCGCAGGTGGTGCGGAATGGACGTAGACAACGCCACGAGTCGCCACCGGTACCTCCCCTAGCTCGACGCGAGGTGCGCCTTCCCCAGCGGCCTCGAGCGAGCGGGACGGATCCCGGACGGCGTTCTGCTCCGACGATGATGCCACAGCGGCCACACCAGCACCAGGCGTGTCGCCCGACCGGCCGCATCCGGTTCGGTCGCGTCTGGTGCATCTGCCCCGGTGAAGTCCGGTGCCCGGGGCGCCGATACAGAGCGTGCAGGCACCACGCCGCGACGAAAGGTCACTCGTGCACAACCCCGAGCTGTTGATGGCCGAGGCGTACGACGAGGGCGTCGTCTCCGAGGTCATCCGCCCGGCGGCGATCATCCCCGAGGAGTCGGCCCGCGCCGTCCTCGTCGAGCTGGCGCTGCGGGACGTGCAGAACGGCGGGGTCTACCAGTCCGAGCCGTCGCTGTGGAGCCGGTACGACCGGTCCTGGGAGGGATACGGCGCCCCCGGCGGGGCCGAGCTGATCGGCACCATCCAGGTGGCCTACGGGACGCCGACCCGCTACGAGATCACCATCTACCGGGTCACGGTCACCCGGTTCGGCACCGAGCAGGGCTGGACGGTCACCTCGCTGTGCGACGAGGCCCTCGGGTTCGGCAGCCTCGACCTCGACAGCTGCCCGCGGGCGACGCTGTCCGCGCCGCCCAAACCGTTCAAGTTCTGACGCTAGCGGGCCGCGACCTCGACGGTGACCGTGGTGGTCGCCTGCTCGGTCACCGCGGCGCCGTCGACGCAGGTGTAGGTGGCGACACCGACGGCGACCGGGTAGCTGCCCGGCTCGGACCAGGTGTGGGCCACCCGGTAGCTGCCGGTGGCCGGGTCCGCGCTGCTCGCGGCCGGCTCGCACCGGCCCTGCTTCAGCGAGCTGGCGCCGATGTCGTCGCCCCAGTCCTCGGTGCCGCCGCTGAAGATGCCTGCACCGTCGTCGTAGCGCACGACGAACGTCGCCGGCGTGCCCACGACGACCGAGGCCGGTACGTCGACCGCAACCGTCAGGGGTGCCACCCCGGCCGGCTTCGGGGCGGTCGCAACGGCTGCCGTCGACACGTCGTCGCCGCGCCGGGCCCACCAGGTGCCGAGCAGCACCGCGAGGACCAGCACCGCTATGCCGCCGACGACGAGCGCCCGACGGCCGGGTCGCCGACCCGGGGTCGAGGGCGGCGTCGGGGTCGGCGTGGTCGAGATGACCAGCGTGGGTCGCTCGGTCGCTGGTTCGGCCGTCGCCCCGCTGACCACGAGCTCTGGCCCCCGCTGGACGTCGAGCCCCCCGGTGTCGCGCATGTCCATGTCCCCTCTCCTGCCCCCCCGGACTCGAACCAGGCTAGGGCGACGAGGTGACTCTGCGTGTCCGTTCGGCGAAATCGGGAGGTTCTGTGCGGCCGGCAGTCACTGCGCGCAGCCGCAACGAGCGCTGGATCAGCGGGAGACGACCCGGGGACGCAGAGCGACGACCTGTGCCGGCGGGCAGCAGTCGCCGATCTCGGCCATCGAGGGGGTGACGTGCAGCCGTTCGGTCAGCTGCATGAGCTCGAGCACCCGGAGCACCGCCGGCTGGTCGGCGACGAAGTGCACCTGCCCGCCGAGCAGGCCCTGCCGGTGGTGCAGCCGCACGAGGCTGCCGACGCCGGTCGAGTCGATGAAGGTGACGCCGCGCAGGTCGACGACCAGGCTCTCGGCCCCCCGGTTCAGCAGGCCGAGCAGCGTGTCGCGCACCATGGGGGCGCCGCAGACGTCGAGCTCTCCAGTGACCCCGACGACCGTGTGCGGACCCACCCGTCGGGGGTCCAGCAGGCTGATCATGGCATTCCCCCAAGAATGGAGCTGATCTCGTCTGACGGGTGCCGATTGCTTCAGCGCAGCCAGAGACTAACCCGTGTCTGGGGGTTGCGGAAGCCGTCGGGCCAACGGAAATCGCAGGGAACCGAAACGTTTACCTGACAACGTTTTCCACCCCGCCGAAAGGGTGCCAGCCGAGGATCGGCGACGATATCCGTAGGTCGGTCGGGCGCCTTCCGAGACTCCCGTCAGCCACCCCAGATGGCGAGCCGGATCAGCGCGAAGGCTGGGACGGTCACGCCGAGCCAGCCGAGGTTGACGAGGGTGAAGGTGGAGATGTGGGGGCGCATGTCGGGACGATCCTTCTGTGAGGGGGCACCGCAGGTACCCGGTTGGTCGGCCGGCGATCGCGTACAGGTTGATTCCGCCGGAGAAATGATTTCGTCAAGGCCGCGTCACATGGTGCCACCTTCCGGACATGTCGGGCTCATCACATGTCGAACAGCTCCGTGTGCACGACCGACCTCGGGACGCCGAGGGCGTCCAGCCCGCGCAGGACCGCGGTCACCATCGGAGGTGACCCGCAGACGAACCAGTGCCGCCGTCGACGTTGGCGCGGGCTCGGTACCAGCCGGTCCAACAGCTCGGCTGAGACGAAACCGGTCTCACCGGTCCAGCCGGGCGGCGGGTCGGCGAGGACCTCGACCACCGTCAGGGTCATCCGCGACGTGAGCTCGGCCAGCTCTCCCCGGTACAACAGCTCGTCGACGGTGCGGCCGCCGACGACCAGTAGAGCGGGTCGGGGGTCAGAGCTGGCAGACATCGTGCGCAGCATGCTCAGCATCGGTGTCACGCCGACCCCTCCGGCGAGAAACACGAAGCCGGCACCGCCGCCGGCGTGGGCCAGCGTGAAACGGCCGTGGGGGCCGTCGAGGTACACGCGGCGGCCGGGGCGCATCGCTGACATGAGCTCGGTGAAGTCCCCGAGGGCCTTGATGGTGAACTCCTTGCGCCACGGCTCGGTGGCGGTTGAAGCGATCGTGAACGGGTGCTCCTCGAAGACGAAGGGGGAGCCGCCGAACTTGAGCCACGCGAACTGACCTGCCTCGAAGGCGATCCCCCGGTGACCCCGGGCGTGCAGCACGACGTTGACCGTGGTCGGGGAGGTGCGCTGGACCGACTCGATCAGGTACGCGCGGCGGAACGACCGCAGCGGTCTCCAGGCCCACCGGTAGGCCAGGACGGCAAGCAGCAGCAGTGCCAGCGCCCCGAACCAGACCGCCATCACGGGGTCGGTGACCAGGTGGTGCAGCCACCAGACGTGCAGGGCCGTGCCCAGCACCACGACGGTCGCCAGCGCGATGTGCACGAGCCGCCAGCCCTCGTACCGCGGTCTCCGGCGACGGCGGCTCACGGCCAGCACGACGAGGGCCAGCAGCGCGAGGGTTGCCGAGGAGCCGGCCCAGACCCGGGGCGGAGCCGTGCGCAGGTCCAGGACGGCCCAGCCGGCTGGGTCAGCGGCCAGCACGAGCGCGATGTGCAGCAGCACCAGCACGCTCGCCGTCAGCGCGATGGCCCGGTGGCTGCGCAGAAGGTTCTCGATGCCGAGATGGGTGCTGAGGCTGCGGAGGCGCGACGGGAGCGCGTATGCGCAGATCAGGAGGGACGCCGCAACCAGGCCGGTGGACAGCGACACCTCGCCGGCGAACGACTCACGGGTCATCCGGCCTACGCGCAGGCTCAGGATGAGCGGTGCCACCGCGAGCGCGAGGTAGAGCAGGGCCCAGCGGCGGGCCGGTCGCGCATTGCGCACCCTCTTGGGCAGGACATCGGGCGTGCCGGATCCGGCGGCAGAGGGCATCGCAAGCCTTTCTCGCGGTCTGCCCTCCCCAGGTCAGTGACGAGCGACCCTCCCAGGTGCGAGCCGTCTCGTGCGCTAACGGAGCGCTAACCCTCGGTTGCAGGAATGTCAATGTGCCGCGAATATCCTGATATGTCGGGCAGGACTAGTCATTTTGGATGGTCAACTGGGTCAGAACGGGGGTTGTCGATAACGACCTTCGTCGGAGCACACTTCGGACGCCGGTGCATCACCGGTCCGGGGATGTCCGAGGGGGGACTCTGTGGCGCGTGTTCTGTGCATCGACGACGAACCAGGTGTACGCCAGCTCGTACGAAGGGTGCTCGAGCAGGACGGTCACGTGGTGGCGACGGCCGTGGACGGCTTCCACGGCCTGCACCAGGCGTGCAACGAGGACTGGGACATGGTGATCCTCGACCTCCTCCTGCCGGACCTCCCGGGCAAGGCGATCCTGGCCGCGCTGCGGGTCCGCAAGCCGAGCCAACGCGTCATGGTGCTGTCTGCGCTGGGTGACACGGAGTCCCGGGTCGGCTGCCTCGAGCACGGGGCCGTCGACTACGTCAGCAAGCCGTTCTCGATCCGGGAGTTCCGGGCGCGGCTCCGCTCGCGGCTGGAGGACGCGCCGCGCGTCGCCGGGGCAGTCATGCTCTCCTCGGCCGGCTTGGAGCTGGACATGGTGCGCCGCAGGGTGACCTACCGCGGCGGAACCGTCGAGCTGAGCCCGCGGGAGTTCCTCCTCGTGCAGCACCTCATGCGCAACGCCGGGAGCGTCAGCACCCGTGAGGAGCTGCTCCACGAGGTGTGGGGCTACGCGTTCGACCCCGGCAGCAACGTCGTCGACGTCACCATCGCCCGGCTTCGGGCCAAGCTCGACACGACAGTCATCGAGACGATCCGCAATGTGGGATACGCCCTCGCAGTATGAGGCGGCGGCCGACGGCGGGGGCCGTCGCTGGGAGCCGGCCGTCGATCTGGTCTTCGCCGTGGTGGCTGTCGGGCTGCTGTACGCGATGTACGCCCTGGACGGGTACGAGACGGTGCCGTACCACGTCTTGTTCGTGACCTTCGCCGCCGTGTACGGCTTCCGCGGCTGGTCCTTGCCCGTCACGGTCGGCGTCCTCGGCGCGATCGTGTTCGCCACCGGGGCCATCCTGGTCGAACACTGGCATCAGCAAGCGATCCCGAGCGACGAGCTGACCGAGATCGTTCTCATGCCGATGATCCTCGGCGCCATGATCTGGCATGCCAGACGCCGCGTCGCCGCCCAGCAGGAGCTGCAGCGGATGGCCCAGTACGAGCACGCAGCGCCGGCTGCGTGAGCACGAGTTCGCCCGGGACACCTCCCACGCGGTCCGGACACCCCTGACGATCGCCCGCGGTCACATCGAGCTGATCAAGGAGTCCTCGGACGACGAGATGCTCCAGCAGGACGCCGGGGTCGCGCTCGCCGAGCTGGATCGCATCGGCCGGATGGCGAGCCGCCTCCTGTCGATCGCCGAGCTGGAACGACCGGACGTGCTCAACCCGCGACCCGTCGACGTCGCCGCGCTCGCGCGCGACACCCACGACAGATGGTCCGCCTCGGTCCCGCGGGTGTGGTCGCTCGAATGCCCGCCCGTGCTGTGGGCGAGAGTCGACGAGGACGTGCTGCGGATCGTGATCGACGCGCTGATCGAGAACGCCGTCGGAGTCACCTCCACCGATGACGAGCTGCGTGTTGTCTGTCGCCGCGACCAGGACCACGTCCTGCTCGGTGTAGCCGACAGCGGACCCGGCATCCCACCGAGCGAGGCCGACCGGGTCTTCGACCGGTTCTGGCGCAGCTCGAGCAAGCGCGAGGGAACCGGTCTCGGGCTGTCCTACGTGCGCGCGGCCGCAGAGGCGCACGCCGGGACGGCGCTGGTCGCTCCGTCGCCGCTGGGCGGCGCGTTCGTCGCGTGCCGCCTCCCGCTCGTGCCGACGGGGCACGCCGGGGACACCGGAGCCGACCAGCTCCTGGCGCGGCACACCGCCAAGGCCTGAGTCCGCCAGCTCGATCTCACCGTTTCCCGGTCTCTGGCAAGCCTGGCTCCCTCCGCCGCACCCGGCGTGGCCGGCTGTCCTCCCGCCGACGGGACTCCTGCGCCGCGTCGTGATCCTGGCCATGACCGCGCCATGAGGATCCCGTGACGGCGCTGTCATGAACGGCCGCTTTCCGCTCCGTCGGGGTGACGCTGTGCGCGTTGGTCCGCCTCGGGCTGTGGGAGCGAACAATGACGCGACACGTATCTCGGCCGTTCATCGTCCTCGTCGCCGTGCTGGCGATGGTGCTCACCATGGGCGTGAGTCCAGCCCGCTGGCACCTGACGTCTCCTGCCCATGCCGCGGGCACCGGGTCGATCACCCTCGCGGTGTCGAGCGCCCGCACCGTCGGCGCCGGCGCCGGCTTCGTGCACGAAGGCGACCCGGTGACGGCGTACCAGTGGCTGATCACCAGTGACGACGTCGGCAACCCCAACGACGGCAAGGACAACTGCCTGCCGCCGCGGGGCCGGACGCCGGCCGCGCCCGACAGTCAGCGACCCGGGGTACACCAACCGCTGCCAGTGGCCGTCGGCGCGCTACACGCCCGGCAACGTGCCGGTGCTCACCCACGGCAACCAGGCCGACCTCGCGGCGGGGATCCCGCTCACCGGCATCCCGACCGGCAACTACCTGATCTCGGTGACGGCCGACGGGTACAAGATCGATGGCGCGCACTTCACCGTCACCGACGGCGGACACGACGAACGTGACCGTGGCGATGCAGCCCTTCCCGTTGCCGCTCGGCACCATCCGGCTGCGGGTGTTCAACGACCAGGCGCCCGTCGACGCCACCTACGAGGCCGGCAGCCAGGAGGACAGCGACTGCAGCGCAAACCCGGCGCCCGGTCGCACCTGCATGGCCGGCTTCACGGCGCACATCAGCGACGTGCTCGGCGAGGTGACCACCGACTACTACGGCAACCCGCTGTGCACGACGTACGAGACCGACTCGCACGGCATCGTCTTCCAGGACGGTTCGCCGGTCATCGCCGCGGGCTCGGCCGGCAGGTGCCTGAGCGACGCCAACGGCGACATCGTGATCCCGAACCTCGGCCCGGACCGCTACGCCGCCCAGGTCGTGCCACCCTCCACCGGAGCGCACTGGTTCCAGACCACCACCCTCGAGGGCGGTCATGACTGGGACATCTGGACGCAGGAGGGTGACACCGGATACGACACCGAGCAGACCGTGGGCCAGGAGCTGCAGCCGGCCGTCCAGTTCGGCTACGTCCAGGCCGAAGTCCATCTCCGGTGGCGCCGGCGAGGTCAAGGGCACCGGCGTCGTCATCAACACCTATGTCGGTGGCACCGGCGGCGTCGACGTCCCCAACGCCGGCGTGGCAGGGGCCAGTGTCCGCGGCCCGGTACCCGGCCTGCTCGTGGCGCTCTCCGACCTCGACAACAACGACCAGATGGTCTACATGGGCCACGCGAACGCCGAACGGCAGCTTCGACATCACCAGCGTCCCGGCCGGCTCCTACCAGCTGACGCTGTGGGACGAGGCGCAGGACTTCATCATCGACAGCTTCAACGTGACGGTCGGCGCGGGTGAGGTCGTCGACGTCGGGACAAGGGCCTCGTCGGCTGGTTCACCGAGATCGAGGGATCGGTGTTCATCGACACCAACGCCAACGGGAACAAGGACCCCGGAGAGGACGGCGTGCGGCAGTTCCCGCTGACGCTGCGCGAGCGGGACAACTCGCTGCTCGACCAGGGGCAGAACCTCACGCAGACCGACGCGAACGGCCACTACAGCCTCAAGGAGAGCTACCCGCTGTCCAGGTGGATGGTGCTCGAGGCCTTCAACACGGGCTACAAGACGACCGGCATCACCGTGCAGGCCGACAACGAGAAGACGCCGACGACCTATCGTCGGTGCAGCCGTCGACCTCAACGTCCTGCCCGTCATCGGCCTCAAGGGCCGAGTCGACTGGGGAGTGCAGCGCGTACAGCGGACCGGAGAACGGCGGCATCGTCGGCACGGTCAGCTACGACACCACGCGCAACGAGACCGACCCGCAGTACGCCCTGAGCGAGGACTACCAGCCGGGCATCCCCGGGCATCGGTGTGGATCTCTACGCCGCCAAGCACGACGAGCAACGGCGACCCGATCACGGACCCGGTGACCGGTGAGGTGGCCGTGGAGACGGACGCCAACGGCCCCATCAAGCTGGCGGAGACCTACACCTCCGAGAAGTGGGACCAGCCCACGGGGTGCACGGCGCGGATGTGGGACGGCACCGGCTGACCGACCAGCTGGCCCTGCCGCCGGCCGGCGACGCCGCCGAGACTCTGCGTCGAGTCGCCGATGATGGGCTGGTACGCCCAGCCGTCCGGACACCACCCCGGACAACTTCGGCCAGACGGTCAACGGCAACTACGGGTTCGGCACCACCGACTACAACCTGCTCACGCCGGACGACCCCGACGACCCCACCGACCCCGCCACGGACAACCACGCGCCCCTTCCCTACCTCGCCAACCTGGCCGACTACGGCCTCGACCCGCAGCCGCTGGCCAACACGGACTACGTGGTGAAGGTCGACATCCCCAAGGACCGTACGGCAAGCCGCTGTACAAGGTCACCCAGGAAGAGGACGTCAACATCTTCGACGGCGACTCCTACCTGCCGCAGGACAACTTCCCGCCCACGCTCGCCGAGGCGACGAGCACGCCATCCGGCGAGCAGCCGACCGCGACCGACGGGTCCGGCGAGCCGCCCTCCGCAGGGCAACGGGTTCGCCTCCCCGTGCGCCGGCGCGAACCACCTCGTGCACTCACGGACCAGGCCTTCGTCGACGGCGGCGGCAGCCCCTTCGAGGGCCAGCAGCGCCCGACCTGCGACGCCAAGCTGGTCACCGTGCGCGGCAACCAGGCCGTCGCACCGAACTTCAACCTGTTCACCCAGGTCCCGCTGCCCACGCACTTCTGGGGCCTGACCATCAACGACCTGGGCCTCTCCAACGACAAGCACCAGCTCGGCTACGGCGAGGCCCAGCCTCTCCCCCACGTCCCGATGGGCATCTACGACTGGGCCGGCCGGCTCGTCGACACCGTCGAGACCGACTTCAACGGGATGTACGAGGCCATCGAGCCCTCCACCGGCACGTTCAACTGCCCGCTGCCTGCCGGCCCGTGCCCGAACATGTACCGCTTCGTGGGCAACGACCCGGGCCAGCCGGGACACGCTCAACCCGAAGTACAACCCGCGGTTCCGCACGATCGCGACCAACTTCCAGGCCTGGCCCGGTCTCTTCACGGTGACCGACACGGCACCGACCCAGGTCGGTGTCGGTCGCGATCGCTCCCGGCAGCCAGCCAGGTCAACCCGGTGGACTGCTCCCCGGCCAGCGGCCAGGCGCAGACCTGCAGGTCTTCGCGACCGGCCGGTGCTGCCGCGCCCTCGACGTCTCCGCCGCGCCACGCCGTCACCATCACCGGACGCGGCTTCGGCGCGCACGCGCGGCACCGGTGCAGTCACGATCACCCAGGTCACGGTACGGCCCGACCCGCCGGCCACCCCGATCTCGGCTACGTCCCGAGCTGGTCCGACACGTCGATCACGGTCCGCCTCTCGCGCTCGAGGTGCGGGCAGTACCGCCTCGCCGTGACCCGGCCCGGGCCGGCCGTCACCAACGGAGTCAGCATCCTGCAGCGCGGAGTCGGTCTCGGCCTCACCGCAACGACCCGATCATCCTCGACGTCAACCGGCCGGCAGGGCAGCCCACCCTCGGCCTGAACTTCACCACCACGGGGCCAACCTCGAGAACGACCACGCGCTGCAGAACGCCGTCAACGCCGCGGCGCTGACCAACCGGATCGGCGTGCAGACGATGGTGCTCGTCTGGCCCGCCCCCAGCGCACCAACAACCCGACGGGCGACTACTACGAGAACCTGGTCCTTCCGCGGCAGATGGTGCTCCAGGGCGTCGGCCCCGGAGGCTTCCAGCCCAACGGCACCTTCGTCCGGGCTCGCGCCTCAACGGTCTCGGCTTCAACCCCGACACGCCGCGCGGTGCGGCCTGGGTAGCATCTCGTCGCCGGCCTGCCGAACCTGCCGGGCCCGGACACGGTGCCCGACTCCGCGGTCGTGACCGTGCTGCAGTCCGGCACCGGCAGCAGCACCCGGGCGAGCGCCATCGACGGGTTCACCATCACCGGCGGCGCGCAGGCCGACTTCGCCACCAACATCGACACCACCACCGGCGGCACCACGACGCCGATCGGCGCCCCGAACGCGCTGGTCACCCAGGGCGGCGGCATCTACGTGCACGGTGGCACCGCGGCCTGCAGATCACCGACAACGTCATCGTCGGCAACAGCGGCTCCTACGGTGGCGCCGTCCGCGTCGGCACGCCGTACGCCACCAACGCCTCAACACCGACCTCCGCATCGCGTACAACCAGATCCGCGACAACGGCGGCACGAACCTCGCCGGCGGCATCGGCCTGTTCGCCGAACAGCCAGCGCTACTCGGTCGACCACAACGACCTGTGCGGCAACTTCTCCGCCGAGTACGGCGGCGCCATCGGTCACTTCGGGCGCACCTGCGGTACGACCGCTACCCCGCGACGACATCACCAACAACCGGATGTGGTTCAACCAGTCCTACGACGAGGGCGGCGCAGTGATGGTCGCCGGCGAGCTGTCGAGCAACCCTGACAGACCCGTCGACCGGCAGCGGCCCGGTCAGCATCCACGAGAACCTCATCCAGGACAACCTCGCCAACGACGACGGCGGCGGCCTGCGGTTGCTGCAGGCCGGGACGTACCAGATCGACGTCGTCAACAACATCATCGCCAACAACATCTCGGCGCACGAGGGCGGCGGCATCGCGCTCGACGACTCGACGAACGTCCGCGTTCGTCAACAACACGGTGTACCGCAACGTCACCACGGCCACCGCCGTCACCAGCAACGGCGACCCCGCCCCGGCCGGGCTGTCGACCGCGCACAACAGCGACCAGCTGCAGGCCACGCTGCCGGCCGGACGCGGCGACCTTCAGCAACCCGGTGCATGTTCAACAACGTCTTCTGGGACAACCGGGCCGGCACCTGGAACGGCCAGTACGTCACCGGCATCGGCTCGCCCGGACGCGCCGGCGAGCGACCCGGTCAACAACTGGGACATGGGCAACGCCGACGGCCCCGGTCCTGCTGACGCCCACCAACAGCATCCTGCAGACCGGCGACCGGGACGTCCGCCTCCTCGCCGACGAACAAGGTGAATCAGAACCCGCTGGTGGCCTCCCCATGGAACACCACGGTGACTGTGCAGGCTTCTCGGACCTTCCCGAGCTTCCGGCAGGCGCTGATCGTCGTGCAGGACGTGCCGCCCGCACTGATGGGCGACTACCACCTGCAGGGCACGTCACCGGCTCGGAACATGGGCGCCCTGGCCAGAGGCGACCGGCGTGCACCGCCCCGTCCATCGACTACGACGGCCAGACCCGGCCCGTCCCGACCGGCTCGGCCTACGACGCGGGCATGGACGAGCGGTCATCGACCGGCGAGCCCGTCGACAACGACACCACTGTCAGCAGGGAGACGATCTCCGTGACCGGAAACTCACACCCGCGGTTCCTGTCGCGGCGCAGCTTCCTCGCCGGAACAGCCGGTGCGGCCGGCCTGCTGGTGGCCGGGAGGTCGGGGCTGGCTCGCCAGACCCAGCTCCGGATCGCCCCGGTGGCCACCGCGAACACCTTGCACCTCGCGGCGACCGACGGCTGGGTGTCGATGCCGCCGGACTGCGCCGCACACCCCGTTCTGGCCGGACCCGTGGGCGCCGACGCCGTACGACATGTACGTCTTCGGCTTCCGCAACGTCACCGGGCTCAGCGACGCGGACGTCACGGCACAGCGTGGGCTGGCACAGATCAGCGCCCCGGTGCTGGCGTTCGACCAGTACGACGCAAGCGTCAACAACGACGTCCGCATCAGCCTGACCAACCTCGGGCTGTCGATGCGACCCGACCTCACCGATGGCCACACCATCCACTGGCACGGGTTCGTCAACGCGATCCCGCTCTTCGACGGCGTGCCGGAGCTGTCCATCTCGGTGCCGATCGGCCGCAGCTTCACCTACTACTACCGGCCCGCACGACCCCGGCACCTACATGTACCACTGCCACTTCGAGGACGTCGAGCACGTCCAGATGGGCATGACGGGCATCGTCTACGTCCGTCCGAAGCAGAACGGAGCGGTCGTGGGGCCGTACGCCGGCGGCGGCGGTCTCGCCCGGTACGCCTACAACGACGGCGACGGGACGACGCAGTACGACCGGGAGTTCTCGTTCATGATCAACGAGATCTGGGCGGAGGCCCACTTCCGGGACGCGCACATCCAGACCACGGACTGGACCGACTACGCGCCCAGCTTCTGGACGCTCAACGGCCGGTCGTTCCCCGACACCGTGGAGGGCAGCGGTGACCCGCTGGCCGAGACCGCCGCCGGGTGGCCCGGGGGCAAGGAGCGGCTTCGTTACCAGCCCATCTCGTCACTGATCCGGTGCAACAGCGGTGAGCGGGTGCTGCTGCGGATGTCCAACCTGGGCTACCAGAACCACACCATGACCTGCGACCAGGTCGAGCTCACGACGGTGGCCAAGGACAGCACCCGGCTCGCCAACGCCGGCGTGAACCACTACCTGACCGGCAGCTCGGTGGAGATCGGCCCCGGCGAGAGCCGCGACGTCATCTTCACCGCGCCGACGGTGTCGCAGACGACGACCTTCCTCTTCTACGACCGCAACTACGCCTATCTCAACAACGGTGGCGGGTCCGGCCCCGGCGGCCAGATGACGCACATCGTGGTGCACCCACCAGGCGACCTGCCGGTGCAGGCCATCGACGAGCCGAACAGCTGAGCGAGGACGACATGACGACGAACTCGGCAGGGCCCGCGCGCACGCGCCGCATCTGGGCCGCCACAGGAGCGCTCGCGCTCGCGACCGGCCTGGTGCTGACGGCGCCCGCGAGCTCCGGCTCCGCAGCAGCCGGCCCGACCAACGGCATCGTGTGCCAGAACAGCGACTCGAACACGTTCTCGCTGGACGCGACGTCGGGCTACATCGCGACTCCGGACGGCAACTCCATCTACGCGTGGGGCTACACCCTCTCCGGTGGCGCCTTCCAGCTCCCTGGGCCGACGCTGTGCGTGACGACGGGCAGCACGGTGACCGTGGTGCTGCACAACAAGCTCGCGGAGCCCGTCTCCATCGTGTTCCCCGGTCAGAGCAACCCGACGGCGAACGGTGCGCCGGCATCGCCGCAGCTCGACTCCGGCGGCAGCCTCACCTCGCTCGTGCAGGCAGCGCCGGCGACATCTGGAGTCGTGACCTACACGTTCACGGCCGGGTCGCCGGGCACGTACCTCTACGAGTCGGGCACCGACGTCAGCAAGCAGCGGGAGATGGGGCTCTACGGCGGTCTCGTCGTGCGCCCTGCCGGCGCTCCCGCGCAGGCGAACTCGCAGGCGTCCTCGACGTTCGACCCGGGCCGCGAGTTCCTCTTCGTGCTCTCCGAGATCGACCCGGCGCTGCACTCGGCCGTCGAGCGGAAGCGGGCGTTCGACTACACGAAGATCAAGCCCCGCTACTTCCTGATCAACGGCCGCAGCATGCCGGACACCATCGCCCCGAACTTCGCGGCGTGGCTGCCCAGCCAGCCGTACGGCGCGTTGATCCACATCGAGCCCTTCCAGCCCGGTGACCAGCCGGCCCTGATCCGCTACGTCAACGCGGGTGCGGTCAACTACCCGTTCCACCCGCACGGCAACAACCAGCAGGTCATCACCCGCGACGGTTCCCCGACGGTGGACACCAACGGCATCGACTCGTCCTACGAGAAGTTCCTCATCGACGTCGGGCCGGGTCAGAGCGTGGACACCCTCGACAAGTGGCGTCAGGAGTACGACCCCGCGGACAACCCGATCCCGAGCGACATCCAGCTGCCGCAGCTGCAGGACCAGATCGTCGGCCCGGGCACCGAGACGTGGTTCTCCGAGAACCCGTACCTCGGTGGCACACCGGGTCAGCTGCCCCCGGGATCGTGCAGAACAACGAGTGCGGTGAGTACTACCACGTGGCCCACAGCCACGCGCTCGACCAGGCGACGAACTACGGCGCGAGCTTCGGCGGGATGATGACGCTCATCCGCATCGATCCTCGCGGCGGGTGCGCGTCATGACCGGCGACGTGACCACCCAGGATCGAGAGGACACGAGGACGATGCACGCAACCCTCGCTGCCACCCCGCGCGCCCGCGCCGCCGCCGGCATCGCCGTGCTCGCGCTGCTCGTCGCCGGCCTGGCCCTGCCGGGCCGCGCGGCCCAGGCGGTGCAGAGCGCCGCCCGCACGGCATCGTCGTCGGTGCGCAGCCGCCGGTGCGCTGTCGACCGCGGTGCTGCCGCCGTCCACCGCGTGCTCCGGTGCCGGTCCGGTCACCTGCGAGCTGTGGGCGAAGCCCGGGACGTTGGCACTGGCCAACACCACGGTCCCCATCTGGGGGTTCGCCGGCACCGCCGATGGCAGCCGCCGGCACGCCCGGGCCGGTGCTCGTCGTCACGAGCGGCCAGAGCGTCACGCTCACGGTGCACAACGGGCTCCCCGACAACCTGGCGATGGCGGTTCCGGGCGTGCCCTTCACCGGTGCCTCGGCCGGTGACGACACGAGCGGCGCGGCGCCAGGCAGCGCGGCGTCGTACACGTTCACCGCGCCGGCCGCCGGGACCTACCTCTACGAGGCGGGCCACACCGCCATGGGTGCCCGCCAGGTCGCCATGGGCCTGGTCGGAGCGCTGGTGGTGCGGCCCTCCGACTTCGCGACCAACCAGACGCTGGACGGGACGTCCGCGACCACGTTCGACGACGAGGCCGTGCTCGTGCTGTCCGAGGTCGACCCGGCCTTCAACGCCGCGCCGGCCACCTACAACCTCAAGGCCTTCCGCCCGACGCACCGGCTGATCAACGGGCAGGAGTTCCCGAACTCGACGGCGATCGCGACCGACCACGGCCGCCGCACGCTGCTCCGGTACGTCAACGGCGGCGTGCTCGGGCACTCGATGGGCGTCCTCGGCGTCAAGGAGCAGGTCCTGGCGGTCAACGGGCACGCCGACGGCGACCGTCCGTCGCTGGTGTCCGACATGATCGCGGCGGGCCAGACCGAGGATGCCCTCGTCGCGTTCCCCGCCGGCGGCGCCGACCAGCTGCCGGTGTACGAGACGGCCGGTACGCTCGACAACGCCGGCCAGACCGTCGGCACGACGCGCCTCGTCGGCTTCGGCGGGATGCTCACGTTCCTGGCCGCCGGCACGACACCGACCGGCGACAACATCGGCCCGGCGGTCAGCAACGTCGCCGTCGCACCGAACCCCGCCACTCCCGCGGCCGCCGCGACGGTGACCGCCACGGCGTCCGACGCGAACACCGGCGGGAGCACCATCGCGCAGGCCGAGTTCGTGATCGACTCGCAGAACGTCGCCCTGGGCTCCGGCACCCCCATGTCCGCCGTCGACGGCGCGTTCGACGAGGTCACCGAACCGGTCACCGGCACGATCACCACCACGGTGCTGGGCACCCTGACCCAAGGCACCCACACCATGTACGTGCGGGCGCTCGACTCCGCCGGGAAGTGGGGCGGCGTCTCGTCCGCGACGTTCAAGGTGGGGAACACCGGCCCGACCACGGGTGCTCTGTCGCTCACGCCCAACCCGGTGAACAGCGGGCCGGTCCAGCTCTCGGCGACCGGCGACGACAGCAGCATCGGCGGCAAGGTCGTGGCCGGTGAGTACTTCATCGACCCCGCGCGCTGCCCGTCACCAACGGGTCCGGTACCGCACTGACAGTCGCCACTCCGGCGACGGTCGCCGCCGGCACGGCCACCATCGACGCGGCCACGATCGGCGGCCTCGTCCCGGGTGACCACACGGTCTACGTCCACTTCCGGGACGACAGCAACCTGTGGGGCCCGACCGCCACGATCACGCTGAAGGTCGACCGGACCGCCCCCGTGCTCGGCAACAGCGGCAACCAGATCACCCCGAACCCGACCGACGGCACGACGGGCACCCAGACCGACCCGACGTCGCTGAAGGTGCACGCCACCTTCGTCGACGGCGCCAGCAACGTCGTGGCTGCAGAGGGCTTCCTGGACAACCCCACCGGCGTCAACGGGGCGGGCTTCGTCTTCCTCGCCGATGACGGCAGCTGGTCGTCGCTCACCGAAGCCGGCTACGGCCTCATCCCGTTGAGCCAGCTGACCGGCTTGGCGGACGGCACCCACCAGGTGTACGTCCACGCGAAGGACGCGGCCGGCAACTGGGGCGCTCTGGCTCCGATCTCGTTCGTGCTCGACCGCGGACCCAAGGTCACGGCCGGCGTCGACGACGACGGTCAGCGCCCTCGCCGGACCGTTCACCCTGGCCAGCGCCACCTCGATCACCGGCATCACCGCGGCCGAGATGTTCAAGGGCACCGACCCGGGAGCCGGCAACGGCTCGGTGCTGGTGCTGAGCGCCACCGGCCCGACCTCGGCGAACCTGGTCGTGGACCCGAGGACCATCGGGACTGGCGCCAGCCAGCTCGTGTGGGTCCGCGCCAAGGACGCCAACGGCATCTGGGGCAAGGCGGTCGCCGTGACCATCACGGTCACCGGCCTCTTCGCCGACGGCTTCGAGTCCGGCAGCACCTCCGCGTGGAGCTCGGTCTACCGGGCCGACCAGGCTGGCCGTGCTCAAGGCCGCGGCGATCGACGGGTCGTGGGGTCTGCAGGCTTCGGCGTCCGGGACGAACACCGCGTACGTGCAGCGGAACTTCACCACCACGTCCCTGCACATGGCGGTCAAGCTCCGGCCGCAGACCCTGACCACGGGAACCGCGACGAACAACCTGGTCACGGTGCTCCAGGCCCGGAGCAGCGGCGGCACCCAGCTGGTCGCGGTGCAGTACCGGAACACGGCGACCAACGTCCGCCAGGTGCGGCTCGTCGTCGGCACCGGGACCTCCGCGCGCCCAGCAGGGCACCTGGACGACGATCGGCACCGGAGCGAGCGACCTGCGGGTCGACCGGTCGAGCACCGGCGCAGCGACCCTCAGCATCAACGGGACCGCTCGTCGCCGGGTCGCTCGCAAGCGGCACCACCGCGGTCAACAACGTCCGGCTGGGCCTGGTCACGGTGGCCGGGACCACCACCGGCGTGCTCCACCTCGACTCGTTCGGCGCGACCAACTAGATCCCCCGTCGGTCCGGCACTACGCCCCCCCCAGTGCCGGGCCGACGGGCTACGAAAGGAACTGACATGACCGCACGTGTGGCGGGCTTCGTCTCCCGGCAGTCAGCTGCCCGGCTCGTGGTGGGGCTTCTCGTGCTCCTCTTGCTGGCGGCGGTCGCCTGGCGGACGACCGGACCTGCCGAAGCCGGTGGACGGTACGACGTGCCGCGCAGCTCGGGCCTCGAGGCGAAGCTCGGCGTCCGCTTCGTGCAGGCGGCGGTGGTGGCCGACGGCGGCATCGTCGAGCTGCGCTACCAGGTGCTCGACGCGCAGAAGGCGTCCGCGTTCCAGCGCAAGGTGCACAACCCTCCGGTGCTCCACAGCGAGGATCGACCCGGCGCGCTGTACCGGACGGCGCTGATGCGTCAGGGCCACGAGCTGCGGCCGGGCCAGGACTACTACATCCTGTACCTCAACAACAAGCGCGCCGTCCGGTCCGGCGAGACCCTCAGGATCGACGCCGGGGGCCAAGAGCTCGCCAAGGTCCCGGTGCGCTGAGATGCCCGGGGTGGGGGGCACGCTGGGCGGCCGTTGCCGCCCGACGTCCTTGGTCCGCGCGCTCACGGCGACCCTGCTGTTGACCGTTGCCGGTGTGATCGCGGCTGCCGTCCCGGCCGCCGCCCACGCCGAGCTGGTCAGCAGCACGCCCGCGGACGGCGTGACCCTGGCAGCCGCGCCGGCTCGCGTCGTCCTGGAGATGAGCGAGTCGGTGGAGCTGTCAGCCACCCGGGTCGCGATCACCGACGTCGCCGGCCACGACGTCCCGGTCACGTCGCTCCGGCTGCGGGCGACACCCGGCGCCGACACCGAGCAGCCGACCGCGCTGCTCGTCGGACTGCCGCACCTGGGCGTCGGCCAGTACCGCGTCTCCTGGCACACCCTCTCCAGCGACGACCTGCACGTCACCCAAGGGGTGATGGTCTTCGGCGTCGGTGAACAGGTGCGCGGCACTCGGCAGCAGAGCACCGAACCGGCACCGTCCCGGCTCGAGTCCGGTGTCCGCTGGGCCGGGTTGCTGGGCCTGGGGGTCATGTTCGGCTGCTTCGCGCTGCTGTTCCTGCTGGGCTCCCAGCCCGAGAACCCGTCGCTGAGGGGCCGGCTGCACCGCCGGCTGCTCTCCGGCGCCACCGCCGCCGGCCTGCTCGCTGCACTGCTCGGGGCTGCCCTCCCCCTCGTGCAGGCGCGAGCGGCCGGCGGTGCGGTGGCCAGCGACCCTGCGGGCCACCCTGCTCGTGGGCCCGCGCGCCTGGCGCTGGTGGGTCCTGGAGCTGGCCACGCTCCTCCTCGTCGCGATCGCGGTGCGCTACCGCGGGCGCGCGGGCCGCGGCGGGCCGATCGGCCGGTCGCGTTCCGCCGTCGCGGCTCGTCGTCATCGCCGCAGGCGCCGCCAGCGCCGCGGTGGCGCTGCGCGGGCACACCGGAGCCCGGGCCGGAGCACACCCGGTGCTCGTCGTCGCCGAGAGCGTGCACGTGCTGGCAGCGCTCACCTGGGCCGGGGCCGTGGTGGCCGCCGGCCTTGTGCTCAGCATCCGGACCGGTGAGGTCGGCCGCGTGCGCGCCCTCCTGCTCCGCCGGTTCGGGTTCCTCGCGGCCGGCTGCGTCGCCGTCGCGGCGCTGACCGGCAGCTACCTCGCGGGCTACCGCATCACGACGTTGGACGCCCTGGTGCACTCCGGCTACGGCCGGGAGCTGCTCGTCAAGCTGAGCCTGCTCCTGGTGGCCGGTCTCCTGGGCCTGACGAACACCGTTCTGCTCCGGCCGACGCTGTCGCGCCGGATCCTGCACCGGGCACCGACGGAGCGCACCCTCACGAGGACCGTGCTCGCGGAAGGGCTGCTCGTCGTGCTGGCGCTCGGTGCGGCAGCCACCCTCGCATCCTCCGCGCCGGCGACCGGTGCACGCTGGCAGCCCTCCCGCTCCGGCCCCGCCGCGCAGGGCGGGCAGGCCGACGACCTGGTCGAGACCTTCCGCGTGCAGCCCAACCGGCCGGGCCGCAACTTCATCGCCGTCGAGACCTTCGACACCCGGCGGCCGTCCCCCGGGGAGGTGCGCACCCTGACCGTCCGGCTCGCAGGGCCGGGGCAGCGGGTGACGCGCATCGCCACCAGGTCGGGCGACGGCAGCTGGGTGGTCGCCGGTCAGGAGCTGCCACCCGGCCCCTGGGTCGCTCGGGTGCGGGCCACTCGTCCCGGTCTCCCCGATGCCACGACCACCTATCGGTGGGTCGTCCCGGACCCCGCCGCCCGCGAGGTGCGCGGCGCGGCCGCAACATCCGTGCGCAGCTGGTCGGGGCCGGCGGCCGGGGTGGCCGCTGTCGCGCTGCTGTTGGCGGCGGCACTGCTCGCGGGTCTGCGTCGTCGAACCACGAGCGCTTCGTCAGCACCGGCGCGGCGGCAGCCCGCCGAGGCGGTAGGAGCGGGACGACCGCCGGGAGCGCCGTGACGGCGTCGTCCGGATCGTCGGTGAGCGTGCGCAGGTCGTGCGCGCCGTCGGGCCGGGTGACCTCGACGTAGAACCGGGTGCTGCCGTCCTGCAGGGTGACGAAGGCGACGTGCCGGCCCCTCGAGCCGCACCGCCGACACTCGTAGCCCGCGGGCGTGTGCGCAACGAGATCCGCAGAGACCGAAACCCCAGCCCTGACGACGCTTCCCACCTCGCTGGAGCCACCAGTCAGGCTCTCGTGCCGCGGAATCCGACGCTATGCGGCGCGCCGACCGTCAGCCGCCCCAGAGCGCCAGCCGGAGCAGCGCGGCGGCCGGGACGCTGACGGTCAGCAGGCCGACGTTGAGAACGGTGAACGAGGAGAGACGGCGCATCGGATGATCTTCCTGCAGGGGTGGCGGAGGGTCATCAGATGTCTCGGGGCCGGCGCGCCGCCGATGAATGACGGGAGGGACATGTCTTCGTCAAGAGGTTGTCAGACCATGTCGAACAGCTCGGTGTGCACCGAGGACCGCGGCACTGCGAGCTCGTCGAGCGCTCGCAGCACGCCGGTGATCATCGGCGGCGGGCCGCAGACGAACCAGTGCCGGCGGCGGCGCTCCCTGGCGTCCGGCAGCAGGCGCTCCAACAGCTCGGCGGACACGAAGCCCACCTCGCCGGTCCAGCCGTCGGGTGGGGTGCCGAGCACCTCGACCACCCGGAGGTGCGTCCGGGCTGCCAGCTCGCCGAGCTCGGAACGGTGCAGGAGCTCGTCGACCGTCCGACCACCGACCACCAGCAGCGCGGGGCGCGGGTCGTGGTTGGCCGCCAGCGTGCGCAGCATGCTCAGCATCGGCGTGATGCCGACCCCGCCCGCGAGGAACACGAACCCGTCGCCGCCGGCGGCGTGGGCGAAGGTGAACCGGCCGTGCGGGCCGTCGAGGTACACCCGGCGCCCGGGGCGCATCGCCGACATGAGCTCGGTGAAGTCGCCGAGCGCCTTGATGGTGAACTCCTTGCGCCACGGCTCGGTCGCCGTCGAGGCGATCGTGAACGGGTGCTCCTCGAAGACGAACGGCGAGCCGCCGAACTTCAACCAGGCGAACTGACCCGCCTCGAACGGCACCCCCTGGTGGCCACGTGCGTGCAGCACGACGCTGACCGCTGTCGGTGAGCTGCGCTCGACCGACTCGATCGTGTAGGCCTGCCGGAACGCACGCAGCGGTCGCCAGGCCCACCGGTAGGCGAGGACCGCCAGCAGCAGCAGCGCAAGGGTCGCGAACCAGAGGGCCATCACCGCGTCGGTGACCAGGTGGTGCAGCCACCAGACATGCAGCGCGGTTCCCAGCACCACCACGGTCGCCAGCGCGATGTGCACCAGCCGCCAGCCCTCGTAGCGCGGACGCCGACGGCGCCGGCTGACCGCGAGGACGACGAGGCCGAGCAGCGCCAACGTCGCCGTCGACCCGGCCCAGACCCTCGGTGGGGCGCTGCGCAGGTCGAGGACGGCCGGGCCGGACGGGTCGGCCACGACGACGAGGGCGACGTGCAGCAGCACGAGCACGGCCGCTGTCAGGGCGATGGCCCGATGGCTGCGCAGCAGGGTCTCGATGCCCAGATGGATGCTCAGGCTCCGCAGCCGCGACGGGAGCGCGTAGGCGCACACCAGCAGCGAGGCAGCGACCAGTCCGGTCGAGAGGGAGACCTCGCCGGCGAACGACTCCGTGGTCATCCGCCCGACCCGGACGCTGAGCCCCAGCGGCACCAGCGCGAGGACGACGTACACGAGTGCCCAGCGTCGCGCGGGTCGGTTGCTTCGGGTGCTCGCGACGAGGACGTCCGGGGCGCCCGCGCTGCTCGGAGGGGGCATGGGAGCCTTCCTCAGTCCTCCCCCCTGGACGCTGAGACTGCACCATGCCAGCGCCGCACTGGCTCATGCACCAACGGAGCGCTAACCATCGGTACAGACATCCAAAACCGGCGCAGACAAATGGCGGGATACGGTTCAGGACCCGTCACGTCGGCGGTCCGGGGCTGCCCCCTCGGCTCCCCGTCCCCGGGCTCACCGCCGCCGTCTGACCCGCTCGCGCTGGCCGGTCCGCTCGCCGAACGGGTCGTCGATGCTCTGGTAGCCGGTGCCGATCTTGTCCGGGAGCCGGAGCGACGGCCGCTCCTGGGCGTGCCCGTGGTCGAGCCAGTCGGCGAACGAGTCCCCGGTGACCTGCTCCAACAGCGCGACGTCGGCGGCGACCTGCGGCAGCAGGGCCTCGCGCTGGTCCGGCCCCAGGGGTCGGCGGAGGTTCTGCTCGCGCTGCAGGTGCCGCGAGAGCCAGTCGCTGGTGGGCTGCCAGGCGGGCGCCAGCCGTCCGTGTCCCAGCCGGGCGCCCACCCGCAGCGCCCCGGAGATGACCCGGTTGCGGGGGCTGTCGGTCACGTGGGTGGTCACGTTCTCGGCCGGGACGGCGTCGACCACCCCGGTCTGCACGCCGAGGAAGCCGAAGATGACGTCCAGCGTCTCGACCGGCCGCTCCCGCAGGTCGCGGTAGCGCAGCACGAGCACCTGCTCGCGGGGCACCGTGCGGTACAGCCGGTCCAGCTGACCGCCGTACCGGCCGAGGTCGAGGTAGCGCCAGAACGGCGCCCAGCCACGGGCCGCCCGCCGGTCCTCCAGGGCGCAGGCCCGCAGGAAGTCGCCCTCCGGCTCCAGCCCCGCCGACCACAGGTGGGTCCAGTTGGAGTGTGCGCGGTCGACGGGGTCCCGGAGCAGGGCGATCATCTTCGCCCCCGGCACCGCCTCGGCGATGCGCTGCAGGGCCGCGCCGTCGTAGAGGTAGAACGGTGTGGACTCCCCCCGGAGGGTGCCCTCGGGTGCACCGGCGAACAGCGCCTCGTAGTCGCTGCGCCGCCAGACGTACTCGCGGAAGGTCTTGGCGTCACCCGGCCCCCCACCGGTCGGGGGCGGCCCGTCGGTGAGGAAGTGCTTGGGCTCCTTGACCCGCGACAGGAACAGCTGCGGGTGCCTGGCGAGGGCCACGTGCAGCGCGGTGGTACCCGCCTTGGGGGCGCCGATGACGAAGAAGTCGGGAAGAGGCATCACGGAGTCCGTTGCTGTCGGAGGCCGGTGGGCCGGCGGTCAGGCTGCGGGGACGAGGACCGTGCGCAGGTCGTGCGCGCCGTCGGGCCGGGTGACCTCGACGTAGAACCGGGTGCTGCCGTCCTCCAGGGTGACGAAGGCGACGTACCGAAGCCCACCCAGGCCGTACGGCGAGACCCCGGCCGGCGCGTCACCGACCGCGCGCCAGCCGGCCGGGCGAGTCGATGGTGGCCAGGCCGGTCTGCTCCTCCCAGTTCTGCTCGGCGGTGGCCCGACCGTCGTACCAGGCCAGCGGTGCGGGCCCGTCGAGCCGCACCGCCGACACTCGTACGCCGCGGGCGTCCCAGCGGCCGTCCCGGCCGGCCAGTGCGGTGCCGTGCCACGTCCAGTCGACGCCGTCGGCGCTGGTGGCGTACTCGGTGGTCATCCGGTCGGTCGCCTCGGGGTCGTCGAGCGGGTGACAGGAGGCCCAGGCGTGCCACTGGCCGTCGTGCCAGGCGATCACGGGGTCCTTGACGGCGAGCCGGTCGCTGCCCGGCATCACGGTCCGCGGCGGCGCGGTCGCGAGGCCCTCGGGGGTGCTGGACTCGAGCAGGACGACCCGCCAGTGCTTGGTGCCCGGCGTGGCCACGCTGACGTAGAGCCGCCAGGTGCCGCCGGCGGTCCGCACGAGAGCCGGGCGCTCCAGCGACTCAGCGCCCAGCCGGTCCTTGCCGACGGTGGCGAGCGTGCTGAAGCGGACCCCGTCGGCCGACCGGGCCACCACGTTGGCATAGCCGCGGCCCTGGCCGACGGGACGGCGCAGCCGGTAGGCGAGATAGATGTCGGACCCCACCCGCAGCGCGCTCGGCGCCCCGGCCCAGGCACCCGGGCCGGGGTGCTCCGGGGCCACGACGACCGGGGCGGTGTCGAGCTCGCCGAACGGTGCGTCGAGCGCGGTAGGTGGCTCCAGCGTGGTCCTCGAGGGCATGCTTCACCCTATTGCACATTAGATCGGTGGACAAACAGGTGAAGCCTGTGCGTCCCTCGCGTTGCCGGGTCGAGCGGGCTCAGTGCCGGTGCTCGGCGGCCCGCAGCCGCTCGACCATGCACGCGCAGCATCGGCAGCGCGATCTCGGGGTGCTGCTCGAGCAGCTCCGCGAACGTCCACTTGGTCAGGGCGAACGTCGTCAGGCCGGCCTCCCCGGCAGTGATCTCGGCCGACCGTGGCTTCCCGTCCAGCAGCGAGAGCTCGCCGAAGTAGTCGCCGGGTCCGACCGTTCCGTGCGACTCGCCGCTGACACTGACCGCGCCGCTGCCGTCGAGGACGATGTGCATCTCGACGCCCTTCTGGGAGAACGGGCGGAAGCCTCCGACCTCTTCGCCCTCGGCGATGACGACCTCGTCGGGCGCGAACGTCTCGACCTGGCCGGACTCGGCGATGGTGCGCAGCAGCTTGGGCTTGAGGCCCGAGAAGAGGTCGACCTTCTCCAGGACCGGGACGAGCTCGTCGGGACCCACCTAGGTCGCCTCCTGTGCCAGCGGGATGTGGCCGCAATCTAGGGCCGCGGACCGGGCAGCGACCAGGGTTCCCGCGCGGTCGACGGATTCCGTAGCGGCACACATCGTGCGCAGACCACCCAAGTCAGGCGGCCCGCCACCGCTGAGGACCAGGTGGGACGCCGTCGTACGCCGTCTCAACCTCGTCGTGCGCCGGCCCGCGCCGCGCGACGTCCGTCGTACGACCAACGGCTCATCCGCTGGTCGTCAGGCCGTGCCCCGATGCTGGGACCAAGCCCGCTGGAGCCCCCTCCCCCCTGGCGCCCGGGCGACGCGAATGAGGGCCCGCCGTGCACCACGGCGGGCCCTCGTACGTCGCGGTCAGGGCACCGCCGGGCCCTCGGGCCCACGGGACACGACCCCGAGCTGGATGGCGCGCAGGGCGGCCGAGGTGCGGTCGGTCACTCCGAGGGCCAGGAAGACCCGGGTCAGATGGGCCTTCACGGTGGCCTCGGTGATGCCGAGCCGGGAGGCGATCACCCGGTTCGGCAGGCCCTCGGCGAGGTGCTCGAGCACCTCACGCTCCCGGTCGGAGAGCGCGGCGACCGGGGCCCGCGCGGCGCGGGCGCGCAGCAGCTCGTAGGCCGCCTGGGGGGCGAGCGGCGAACCGCCGGCCGCGGCGGAGCGGATGCCACGCACGACCTCCGCGGGCTCGGCGTCCTTGAGCAGGTACCCGACCGCCCCCGCGTCGAGCATCGCCACCACGCGCTCCCGGTCGCTGAACGACGTGAGGGCCACGACGCAGACGTCGGGAAACTGCCGGGTGACCTGCTTGGTGGCCTCGATGCCGTCCATGCCGGGCATGGAGATGTCGACGAGCATGACGTCCGGGCGGGCCGCCCCCACCGCCTCCAGGGCCTCGGCACCGTCGGCGGCCTCGGCCACCACGACGATCCCGTCCGCCGTCGAGAGCAGCTGGGCGAGCCCGGCGCGAAGCAGGGCATGGTCGTCGACGAGCATGACGCGGATCACCTGCCCCGCCCCCCGTTCCTGTTCTGTTGCAATGGGATCTCCAGGTAGAAGGTCGTCCCGGCACCCGGCCGGGACTCCACGGCCATCCGGCCGCCGACCTCTCGGGCCAGGCCCTCGAGCATCCGAAGGCCGAAGTGCGGGCGGTCATCGAGCGCCGGCAGCGACTCCGGGTCGAAGCCCCGTCCGTCGTCACGCACGAGCAAGGTGAGCCACCCGGGGGTCTCCGTCACCGTGACGGCTACCGACTGGGCCTCGGCATGGGCCACGACGTTGCGCAACGCCTCCTGCGCCGCCCGGTAGACCACGGTGGTCTCGTCGCGGGATGCGCGCCACCACCGGGGGCACGTTCAGCCCGGTCGCGATGCCGGCCGACTCGAGCGGTGCCAGCAGGTCTCCCAGTGCCGTCGCCAGGCCGATCGCCTCGAGGTCGGGCGGGTAGATCTCCGAGATCAGCGTCCGGAGCTCACCGACGTTGCGCCGTGCGCCGGCCGCCGCGGCCGTCACCTTCGTGCGGGCTCGAGCGACCACGGGGTCGTCGTCGAGCGGCCGCAGCTCCTCGGTCACCGCGGCCAGCGAGAAGGACATGCCGGCCATGGACTGCACGACGCCGTCGTGCAGGTCGCGCGCGATGCGACGTCGCTCGTCGTCGGAGGCCTCGGCCACCCGCCGGTGCAGCAGGTCTCGTTCGCGCTGCCCGCGCTGGATCCGGCGGACCAGCCGCCAGGCGAGCGGGAGCTGCAGCAGCTCGAGCAGGACGAGCCCGACGAGGAACGCCGGCCACATCGCCCGGGCGATCGCGCGCGCGCTCTGGGTGATGGTGTCGAACCGCAGGTAGACCTCGAACAGCAGCGGTTGGCCGCTCGGCGTGTGCACCCGGACGTAGACCTGCAGCAGCGGCTGGTCCTGCGGGTCGAACCTGTTCTCCGGGGCACTGACGTCGGAGATGTCCGCGTCCACCTTGCCGGTGCGCAGCGTGAGCAGGTCGTCCTCGTCGAGCGGGTACTGGTGACCGACGAGCCCGGGGAAGTCCGAGTAGATGACGCGGCCCGACTCGTCCCACAGCTTCACCCGGGCCACCCGTGGGCCGATCAGGCCGTCTCGGACCTTCGCGTCGAACGTGCGAAATGCCTCCGGGTCGCCGCTCACCAGGGCGTCGGTCAGGGCCGGCTCGACCAGCAGGACGGCCCGGTCGTTGGTGAGCTCGACGGCCTGCGCGATCGCCTCCTTCTCGGCGACGTGCTGCATGGCAAGGGTCCCGACCGTCGCGAGCAGCACCAGCACGATGACGCCGGCGAGGGCGAACTGCAGCAGCGCTGTGCTCGTCTTCACCTCGCCCTGCGCACGGCGCCGACGCCGCGCCCGCGGTGCCCTCGGCGGCGACGGTTCGGCCGGCCGCTGTTCGGGCATGCGAGGGCTCGTCGGCTCGGCGGGTGCCCCCGTCCGATCCGAATGCCGCGTCACCGACCGTGTCATTCGCTCCCCACCCCACACAGGTGATAGCACAACACGGACGTGGTCGAGGGCCGTTCGCCCGAAGAGCCGGTTCTGCGCACCAGGCGGCGAGGCGGTCTCAGCCGACCCGAGCGGCCATGCCGGCGAGCGCGATCGGCCAGCCTTCCTGCCAGGAGTCCGGCGCGAATCCAGCCCGATCCCCGGCCCGGCGGTCGGGCAGCGGCGACCTACGCTCCGCGCCGGTGGGCGCGCCGCGGTCGTAGCGCCGGCGGTCGACGGAGTCGACGCGACGGTGCGCGCGCTCCAGCAGCCGTCGCCGGGCGGGCGAGACGGTGGCCGCGAGCAGCGCCCGCTGCTCGTCACGGCAGAACGAGAAGCCCTCGCCGTCGATCCGCAGGATGCCGAGGTCGCACAGCCGCTCCTGCACCACGGCGACGTGCAGCGGGGCCAGCCCGGTGAGGCGCGCGACGCCCTCCGGGACGCACGGCTGCGGCACGAACGCCGACACCGTCGCCACCGCCAGCAGGTCCGGGCTCGCCTTGCGCAGGCTCTCGACCAGCGACGGAACGGCGTTGCGGCCCGACGGCTGAGCCTCGGCCGGCACCAGGTCGTCATGACGACGGCGCGGGACGTCGTCGGTCTCCTGACGCAGCAGGACGCTCACCGAGCCCCGTGCGTCGCCGGCCTCGATCGGGGTCTCGGCCGGCTGCTCGGGAGCGGTGACGCGCTGCGAAGGGATCGTCACCGAGGGCCGGACGGCCGGCGGCAGCAGCGAGTCCGCGGGAGCCTGGCCGAGGATCGCCTGGTAGAGGTCGGCGGTCTCCGGCATCGGGTCGATCCCCAGCTCGTCGGCGAGCACCTGGCGGGCCCGGTGGAAGCTCTGCAGCGCCTCGCACTGGTCGCCCCGGGCGTACGCCGCGAGCATCAGCACCCGGTGCGCAGGCTCGACCAGCGAGTCCCGGCCGACGGCCAGCTGCGCCAGGTCTCGGGCCGCCACCAGGTCCCGATCGGCGAGGGCGTGCTCGGCGGCGGTCACCACGAGCTGGACGTAGCGCTGCCGGTAGTGCGTGCGGGTCTCGAGCGCCCACTCGGCGTACGGCTCGTCCTCGAGGAGCTCGCCGCGCACCCAGCCGATCGCCTGCTCCAGCTGCTGCCGGTCGGCCTTCCCGGCAGCCGCGAGCTCGGCCACCTCGTCGAAGGCGTGCACGTCCACCCACGCCTTGTCCGTGTCGAAGCGGTAACCGGCGTGCTCGGTGACGATGAGCGACTGCTGCGGCGAGGCGGCAGGGTCCAGCCGGCGGCGCAGCAGCGAGACGTAGTGCTCCAGCGAGCCGCAGGCGTTGAGCGGCATCCGGTCGCCCCACAGCAGGCGCGCCAGGCGGTCCTTCGGAACGTGGCGTCCGGCCCGGAGGGCCAGGATCTCCAGCAGCTGCTTGGGCTTGCGCCCACCGAACTCCTGCGCTGTCAGCGGATGTCCGCCGTTGTCCACGGTGAACGAGCCGAACAGTCTGACCTCTGATCGCATGATGCCCCCCACAGCTTCCTGACGCTCTCCCCAGAGCCGTCAGGTCGGTCTTCAGATACCCTCGGCGGCCTGTTGCCGCTATCTGCACCGCAATGGTGCGCCGCCCGGACCGGCAACGCCATGGCGCTTTCGGCCCGCACGATCCCTCAGGGGATGGCCAGCCCGGGTACGACGTATGGCGAAGCAGCCGGTCGCCGTCGCCCTCCCGCCCGAGGCGGACACGCCGGTGGCCCCCCTCGTCGACCGAGGAGGGCCACCGGGCCTTGCGTGGTGCGGATCAGGCGTTCTTGAACACGAACCCTGCGACAGTTCCACCCAGACCGGACTCGACACTGACGGTGGTGCTGTTGATGGTGACGCTGGTCGTAGTCCTCATCGAGTAGCCGCCGACGGCGTCCACCACCGCCGTCCCGATGACCGGGCCGGACAGCGGGCCCAGGTGGGCCGTGACGGTCTGGCCGGCACGCAGCGAGCTGGTGCCGTCGATCCGCCACTCCCGCTTGCTGGCGGTGAACTGCGCCTTGGTGATCGTGACGACGTCAGACGTCGGCGTGACCGTCACGAACGCTGGGAGCGCTGGCTCCGCCGGAGTTGCTGACCACCAGCTGGAAGGTCAGCGCACCCGTCGACGCGGGGAACTTGTACGTCGGGAACGTGAAGGTCGGCTTGGCGGTGGCGGCACCCGTGAGAGTCACCACCGGGTCACCGGCACCGACGACCTGGGTCCACGCGTACGTCGCGGCACCCGTGGAGCCGGACCCGTCCAGCGTCACCTTGGTGTTCCGCTGCACCGGCCCTGCCGGACCGGTCGCCACGGCGACCGCCGTGGTCACCGGCGTGACGGTCACCGTCACGTCGGCACTGGACGGGCCACCTGGCCCGGTCACCGTCAGGGTGAAGGTGTACGTGCCCGGAGCGCCCGCCACGAAGCTCGGCGTCGCGGTCGTCGGGTTGAGGAGCGTGACGCCCGCTGGGCTGGTCCAGGAGAAGGTCGCGATGTCGCCGCGCGAGCTGCTGCCGTCGAGGGTCACGGTCGCACCGGAGACGACGGTCTGGTCACCGCCGGCCTGGGCGACCACCGCGATCGGAGCACGGCCTGCGCCGGTGACCTCGACCGGGATGGTGACCGAGCCACCGGCGGCGGACGACACCGTCACCGACGGCGGTGGTGCATCGACTCCAGGTACCGCGAGGGTGCCTGCAGCGAGAGCGCCGTATCCCGCGGCCGTCAGCGTTGGCGGCGCCGCGGTGTCGGAGGACACCGCGTTGATCGTGAGCGCCTGAGTGTCGGTGTTGTAGGTCGCCTGGCCGGTGACCTCGTCGACGACCGAGATGACCTTGTTGGCCACCGGCACGTCGCCGATGTTCGACACCTGGACCTTGGCCGGCGGCTGGTCACCGGTGTAGGCGACCCGGGCGAAGTACTGACCGGCGGAGCCGGCCAGGGCGGTGGTGCTGAACTCGTGGGTGCCGGCCGACGCGTCGGTCATCTGGATCGACTGGGGGCGGTCCGAGTCGGAGCTGGCGAAGACGTCGAGCAGGCCCGCGCCCGCCGAGGACCGGGAGTAGACCGCCTTCTGCGCGGTGACGCCGGCCGTGGTGGCCAGCTTGCCCTGCAGGGTGAAGAGGTCGGTCTCGATGCAGTCGGCGATCGGCCCGGTGACGGTCGGGCAGGCGTCCGCGGTGGGGCTCGGGTTGATCCCCGGGCCCTCGATGCGGAACACGTTCGTGCCGTACGGGCTGCCGGTGATCTTGTGCGCGGTCGCACCGTCACCGATGTAGGTGTCCTTGCCCGAGGCGTCGGGGGCGAGGGTGGGGTCGTTCGGGAAGGTGTCCCAGGTCAGGAACGGACCGACCCGGCCGCCGAGCGCACCGGAGAAGTCACCGGGCGCGCCGATGCCGATGTCGTCGGTGTCGAAGACCAGGCCGGGCTTGGAGGTCTGCACGGTCTTCACACCCGCGGGCGAGGTGATCTTGTAGTCGACCCCGTCGACCGCGTTGGTGATCTTGTACCGGATGCGGGCGAAGGTGACCTGGTCACCCTCGATGACCGGCCCGGCCGAGAAGGCCTGCTCGAGCGCGACCACGGCGAGCGCCTTGCCGCCGTTGGAGGTGTCCAGGTTGGCGTTGGCCAGCATGTAGAAGCCCTCGTCCGGATAGTTGTCCGGGAACGAGATGGGCGCGGTCTCGTCGGGCAGCGGGCCGCGGGCCGGGCAGAGCGGGTCGGCCTGGGCGATGCAGTTCTCCAGACGCATCCCGGTCTTGTCCTTGTACCAGACGGGGAAGCCGTCGGTGGCACTCACCGGGCCGACGGCTGCCAGCCCCGGCCCGTTGGTCCCTGGCGGGATGACTGCTCCGGCGGCAACCCCCGCCAGAGGAATGACGAGCAGCGCACCGAGCACTGCTGCTGTGGTTCGACGCATGGCGGTGGTCCCCTCTTCGGCGGCCGCCCGGGTGGGGCCGCTGGCGCACACCGGGTCTCCGGGTGCTCTCGAAGGGTCACGGCGGCCGCTGTTGCCCGTCTGATGACTAGATGGTCGTACGACGTTTGCCGCCGTGCTTCTTCCGCTGGACAGGGGCGGGCACCGGTCCCGGGCTGCGCGCCACGATGTGCTCCTCCGCGGCCTCGTCGTCGGCCTGCTGCTCCTCGGCGATGTCCTCGACGACGGGCACACCGCCCTGGGCCGGCAGGTGCTTGAGCCCGTTCGCCCGGCGGGCCTCCCGCACGCCCTGCGAGATGCTGTGCCACAGGTGGTCCTCGCCGAGGTCGGCCATCAGGCCCGACCGGCGCAGCGCCTGGCGCACCGGCCACATCACCCGCACCAGGAACAGGTCGACGTCCAGCGTGCGCAGCGTGGCCAGCAGGTCGGCGAGCGCGTCCGCGCTCGTCGTGTCCATCTGGTTGGTCGCCTCCATGTCGAGCACCAGCGCCTTGATGCCGGGCTCGGCTGCGACCCGGGCGAGGACGAGGTCCTTGACCGGCGCGGCGGTGACCCAGAAGATCGGCGCGTCGACCCGGAGCACCAGCACACCGGGGTACGTCGGCCGATCCTCGTGCTCGCGGGTGCTCCCCCACGCCGCCTTCTCGTGCGGCACCTTGCCCATGACCTCGACGTCGACCCGGCTCGACCGGTAGACCAGGCCCAGCACCGACCCCGCCACCGCGAGCAGCAGGCCGTACAGCGGGCCGAACGCGAGCACGCCGACGGCGGCCACGACGGCGGCGACGATGTCGTTGCGCCTGACCCGGGCGTAGCGGCGCAGCGCCGCGAAGTCCATCAGCTTCCACACCGCGTTGACGACGATGGCGCTGAGGACGGCCCTCGGCAGGTCCGCAGCACCTGCGCGATCGCGACGATGACGACGAGGGCCAGCCCGGCCGCCACCAGCCCCGCCATCTGGGAGCGCCCACGGGCGTCGTTGACCGCGGCCGTCTTGGACAGGCTCCCGGCCACCCCGATGCCTCCGAACAGCCCCGAGGAGATGTTGGCCGCCCCGGAGGCGAGCAGCTCCTGGTCGGTGTCGATCGGGTAGCCGCCCTTCCCGGCGAACAGCCGGGCCGCGCTCAGCCCCTCCGCGAGGCCGACCAGGGCCAGCGCGGCCCCCGCCCCGAGCAGGGCCGCCAGGTCGCCGGCGGCCACCGACGGGAGCCCCGGGGTGGGCAGCCCGCTCGGCACCGGCCCGACGACCTCGACGCCCTTGGCCTGCAGGTCCAGCGCCGTCGAGGCGGCGAGCCCGCCCAGCAGCACCAGGAGCCCCCACGGCACCCGGGGCGCGAGCCGCTGGCCACCGAACAGGACGACCAGCGAGACCAGCGACACGATCACGGTCGCGCGGTCGGCGTCGCCCCGGGTCAGGTGCCCGCCCAGAGCGCTCACCTTCTCGACGACCTCCCCCTGCGGCGTCGGGACGCCGAGCAGGTGCGGCACCTCGTTGAGGATGACCAGCAGGGTCAGGCCCAGCACGAAGCCGGTGACGATCGGCTTCGACAGGAACTCCGCGATCCACCCGATGCCGAGGAAGCCCGCCGCCAGCAGGACCAGCCCCGAGCCCAGGGCCAGTGCCGCGGTGTACGACGCCGCCTGCGCCGTGCCCGCCACGCCGAAGCTCGCGAGCAGCGACCCGGACAGCACCGACACCGTCGACACCGGCCCGACGACGAGCTGCCGGGACGAGCCGAGCACGGCGTACGCGACGAGCGCGACCGGCACGGCGTAGAGCCCCACCTCGACGGGAGCGCCCGCGATCGAGGCGTAGCCGAGCGCCTGCGGGATGGCCAGTGCCGCCACCACCGCGCCGGCGGCGAGGTCGCCGCGCCACCAACGCCGTTCGTAGCGGGGCATCCAGGTCACGGCCGGGACCCGCCGCCAGCGGCGCCCGGGTGCTGCCTGTGTGCCGTCGCTCATGCGTGGCCGCCTCGGTGCACCGTCGGGCCGCCAGGCTACCGACCCGGACGGTCGGCGCGTCAGCACTTCGATAGCGTCGGGACCAGACGACGGGGAGCGGCACCGAGCCGGCCCGCTGAGGAGGACACCCGTGGACTGGACCTTGGAGGTGGTCGTGCTCCCGGTGAGCGACATCGACCGCGCGATCGCGTTCTACCGCGACCAGGTCGGGTTCGCGCTCGACCACGACACCCGGAACGAGCACATGCACGTCGCCCAGCTGACCCCGGTGGGCTCGGGCTGCTCGATCGTGGTCGGCGACCTGCCGGCGCAGAACGAGATGGCGCCCGGCTCGATGCGCGGTCTGCAGCTGGTGGTCGCGGACGCGGCGGCCGCCCGCGACGAGCTGCTGGGCCGGGGCGTCGAGGCGAGCGAGATCACCGTGTTCGACGAGCGCGACGGCGGCACGTTCTTCGGCTTCAGCGACCCCGACGGCAACACCTGGGCCGTCCAGCAGCTCCAGGTCAGGGCCGCCGCGCCACTCATCCCGCACGAGGCGCGGGGACGGTTCGGCTCGGACTGAGCGGCCAGGGGTCGCGCTGCGTGGCGCTTGCGGGTCCGCCCGAGCCGGCGAACGGCGTAAGCACCAGCTCGCCGGCGCCTGACCAGAGTCAGACGCCGGCGAGTGTGTCGCCTAAGGCCTAGACCTCAGACGGGCCAGGCGTGGTGCCCTGCCCTGGGGGGGTGGGGAAGGGCACCACGCACTGGTTGGGATCGGCAACGGTTCCGCTCGCCGTTACCTGCCGATCCCAGTCATCTCACCCACTGACCGTGAACGGTCCGGCGGTGCCGCCGAGCGACGACTCGAGCCAGATCGTGCCCGGGTTGGTGTTGAACGGTGCGACGGTGGACCGGTTGCGGAGGGTGAAGGTCCCGCCCGTCGCCGGGGCAGCCGCGGGGGTCATTGCGACGGTGCCGAGCGAGACGCCGCTGAGGCTGCCCTTGTGGATGGTGACGGTGCCGCCGCTGGTGTTTCCACCGCCGTTGACCCTGAAGTCACCCAGCTTCCACGAGGCGGTCGCCGTGAGCTGTCCGTCCGGCTTCGGAGTCACCTTGACGTCGTCGGTCTTGACGCCGTCGGCAGTGGTCACCGTGAGCCGGAAGGTCAGCGCGTTGTTGGTCATCGGGAGGGCGAAGACCCGCAGGGTGAACGACGGGCTGAGCGTGTTGGCGCCGGTCAGCGTCACCTTGTCCGGGTCGTTCGGGCCGGTCAGGACCTGCTCCCAGCTGTAGGAACCACCGGCGGTGGAGCCGGCCCCGGTCAGGTTGACGGTCTGGGCGGTGGGCTTGCGGACCACGGTCTGGTCCGGTCCGGCGTTGGCGACTACCAGGCCCAGCGGGGTGAGCGGGCCGGCCTTGGCCGACTCGGGCCCGTAACCGTTGGCGTTCTGAGCCTTGACCGTGGCGAAGTACGCCTGGTCGGCGGTCAGCCCGGTGATGGTCAGCGTCGTGGTCGGCGTCTCCTGCAGCACGCCGACGGACACGCCCAGGGCGTCGTAGAGCTGCACGCCGTAGCCGGTGACCGACGGGTCGGCACTCGACCAGTTCAGCGTGATCGAACCGGCGCCGACGGTGTTGGTGCCGAAGGTCGGGGCGTCCGGCGTCGGCTTGTTGGTGATGACGTAGTCCTCCTGCGTCACGGCCGAGAAGTTGTTGCTGGGGTCGAACGCGGCGAACCTGAGGGTCATGTCCGCGTTGACGGGGATCTTCGTGGTGTAGTGCGTGGCGGTCAGCCCGGTGTTGCCGGCACCGTCGATGGGGTCGCTGCCGTCGGTGGTGTAGTAGATCTCCGAGCCGGCCTCGTTGGCGCTCAGAGCCACACTCTGCGGCAGCGCGAACGTGCCGCCGGCCGGGGTCGCGGACACGGTGGGCGGTGTCACGTCAACCTGCGGGATGGCGTGCACCGGCGGGGTGGTTTCCCCGGCGCTGGAGAGCGACGTCACGAAGACGTCGTAGGTCTCGGTGCCGGACAGCCCGGTGATGGTCGTGCCGGTGGCGAGCCGGCCGGTGATCCGGCGGCCGATCTCCACCTGCTCGCCTGCGGCGTTGACCGTCTGCGCGACGGCTGTGGCCCGGTAGCCGGTGATGGCTGGGGTGCCCGGCACTGCGACGGCCGGCGTCCAGGTGAGCTTGAGGCTGGTCCCGCCTGCGATGCTGGCGGCCACGACGCTGGTCGGGCCCGCCGGCCCGGCCTGGGCCGGTCCGTTCGGGCAACCGCCGATGCCAGGCCCGCCGAGCTGGTCGGCCTCCGCGATGGTGACGCCCTGACGGTTGCCGACGGCGTCCGTGACCTGCCACGAGAGCAGCCGCTCGCCGCCACCGGTGGCGGCGATACGCGCGTTGGCCGGGTCGGTGAACACGTAGGTCGCGGTGAACGTGTGGTTGACAGGGTCGACGTCGATACCGGAGGAGTACGCGCCGTTGGTGGAGGGGGTGAGCGGGCCGACGGCGGCCCGGATGTCACGCTTGCCGACCGTCGTGTCGGTGAAGGCCGGGTTGACGGTGCGCTGCTCGAGCTGCGCCGGGTCCACGTCCGCCGCGATGTGACCAGTGACCTTGTACGTGTCAGACCCGTCGATGTAGACCGGCGGCTCGACCGCGAAGACGTCCTGGACCGTGGTGTCCCCCGCGACGGTCCCGCCGAAGCTGATGCTGGCCTTGTCGCCAGGCTGGATGTCCGGGGTCACGTTGAGGCTCGTCCCGTTTCCCCAGCACACGCCGCCGGGGTGGTTGATCTCGAAGGCGACGTCGCCGCCGGACACAACGCCTTGCGCTGATCCGACGATGCCGACGCCGGGCCGCTCCACCTGCACCAGCGCGGTTTCTCCCTGGTGCTCGGCGTAGCCCTCCACCGTGATGAAGTCGCGGTTCGGGAACACCAGCAGGTTGTCGGGGAACGTCGGAACGGCGGCGCTGGCCGCGGTGGCCATCATCACCGCCGGGACAACCATTGCTGAGACGGCCAGGCCCACGAGTGCAGTCCTCGGGACCCTTCCCGGCAGTCGATCTGCTGTCGGTCGGTGCATGATCTTCATCCTCTTGGTGGTCGGGCCAGGCGCGGAATCTGCCCGTCTGCGGGGATGGTCTGCGAGAGACCAGGGGAACGAGCTCATGGGAAACCTCCTGGCGAGCGGGACAAGTGACTCGACAGTGAGGCGCCGCCCCGGATGAGGACACCCCCGACCAGGTGTCGACGGGGGACCAAAATTGGGGGGGTCCCCGGGTGGTGCTACGACCACCCCCGGCCAGGTCGTACGACCCACGGGCTAACGGCACCGCCCGGTCCCAGAGGAAACCGACAGGTCGTGGCGGGAGGCTCCGGCGCGACGTCGGAGAGGGGAAGGCCTGTGCACACCAGAGACGGGAACGCCGGTGCCCCCGCGGCGCATCACCCGGAGCAGGCACTGATCAGGCTGCTGGTGGTCGACGACCACCGGACCATCGCCGACCTGCTCGCGATCGCCCTGCAGCACGAGCGCGACATCGAGTTCGTGGGGCACGCCGGCACCGCACACCTGGGCATTGCGCTGGCCGCCGAGCTGCAGCCGGACGTCGTGCTGATGGACTTCTCCCTGCCGGACCTGGATGGCCTGCAGGCGACCGCCGAGATCGTCGCCCAGCACCCCAAGACCCGCGTCATCCTGCTCACCGCCTCGGCCGAGCCCACGCTGGTGGCCCAGGCCGCGGCCGTGGGCGCCTGCGCCTTCGTCGCCAAGAGCGCGGGACTGGAAGCGCTGCTCGATGCGGTCCGAGGGGCCCGGCAGGGCGCCATGGTCGTCGACCCGGACCTGCTCGGAGCGCTGGCCGACCTCGCGGCGGGAGTCATGCGACGTGCGGACAAGAGCGCGCCGGCCTCGGTGTCGCTGACGACACGGGAGCGCGAGGTGCTCGGCATGCTCGGCGCCGGTCTGGATGTCGGTGGTGTGTCGCGCCGGCTGGGGATCAGCCAGCACACCTGCCGCGGATACGTGAAGAGCGTGCTCGCCAAGCTCGGCTGCCACTCGCAGCTGCAGGCCGTGGTGGTCGCCACCAGGCTCGGGCTGCTGATGCTCCCTGCGGACCACCACCCGATGACGCCGGCGGTCGGCCGGGGGGCCTGAGTCGTGTCCCGCCCACGGTCGGCCGTGCGCAAGGCGCTGACCCGCCACGTCGCGACGAGCCTCGTCGTGCTGGTCGTCGCAGGGGTCGGCGCCGCCGTGCTGGTCAGCCGGGTCGTCGCGGAACAGGTGCAGAGCGACGCCATGTCGGAGAGCCGGCAGTTCGCCCAGGAGGTGGTCTCGCCGCTCGTCGACGCGCGGGTCCGGGACGGCGACCCGACTGCCCTGGCCGCGCTGGACGCCGCCGCCCGGGCCCGCACGCGGGGCAGCACCATGCTGCGAACGAAGGTCTGGGACGCCGACGGCCGCATCCTCTACTCGGACGCGCCGTCACTGGTCGGCCGGCGGTACCCCCTCGGCGTTGACGAGCTCGAGGCACTGCGCGGTGGTGGCGGCGAGGCGGAGATCTCCGACGTGACCCGCCCGGAGAACGTCTTCGAGCGTGGCATCGCCCCGGCCATCGAGGTGTACAACGGCGTCCGTGACGCGACCGGGCGGCGCGTCCTGGTCGAGGTCTACTTCTCCGCGGCCAACCTGCACCACCAGGAGATCGTCCTCAGCACCAAGCTGACCGCGGTCGCCCTGCTCGCACTGGTCTTCCTCGCCCTGACCCTCTTCCCGCTGTCGCTGCAGCTCGCGCGCCGGGTCGAGCGCTACGAACGAGAGCGGCTTGCGATGCTGCGGCTTGCCGTTGATGCGTCTGCGGACGAGCGCCGACGACTTGCCCAAGAGCTGCACGACGGCGTGGTGCAGGACCTGTCCGGCACCCGCTACGTGCTCGCGGCGGTCGAGAAGCAGCTGTCCGACAAGGACCTGCCCGAGCTGCGCGGCAACGTCCGGGTCGCACTGGACGTGATCCTCGTGCAGATCGAGGCGCTGCGCAGCCTGACGTCCGCACTGTTCTCCGCTGCGCCTGGCGGCACGGACGTGACCGAGGTGCTCAAGGGCCTGGCCCAGGACGCCGAGGCGCGCGGGCTGAAGGTGCACCTCGACATCGGAGCGCTGCCGCCGCTCCCGGCCACGGTTGCCGAGTCCATCACCCAGGTGGCTCGGGAGGCGCTGCGCAACGTGGTGTCGCACGCCGGCGCGTCACTGGCCACCGTGACGCTGCGCGCCGAGGGGGACGAGGTGCTGCTCGTCGTCTCCGACAACGGGCGCGGGTTCCGCCCCGGGCAGGCAGCGGTGCCGCGGGGGCACCTCGGCCTCCAGCTGCTGGAGGCGTCGGCACAACGGGCCAGCGGCACGCTCACCATCACCTCCGAGCCGGCCGTCGGAACCCACGTGCGCCTGGCCATCCCGGTCCGGCGCGACGGGATGGAGCTGTCGACGGCCACGACCGGGACCGCGCAGACAGCGGTGCCGGACGCCCGCAGCACGTCAACAGTTTTCTGAGAGGTCCATCCGGTCCTCTGGGTCCAGATGGGCAGCGACCAACGAGATCAAGGAGCTTCACGTGACCGAAGACGTCTGTTCCCCCCGACGGCGGACACGACACGGCGACGTGCGCCGGTGGAGCTGCCAGCCAAGCCCGTGCGACAGGAGGTCGTGGTGATGTCCGAGCAGATGACAGACGAGGGAGTGTCCCGGCGTACCGTCCTGCGGCTAGGAGCGGCGGGCGGCGTCGGTGCCGCTCTGGCCGCCGCGCAGGGGCTGGGCGCGCCCTTCCTCTCGCAGAAGGGGCTGCTCTCGCTCGATGGCGCCTTCGGCGCCACCGCCACCGGGCTCGCCGACACGTTGTTCTACATCGAGGCGTTCCCCACCAGCCCGCTGATCCTGACGCCGTTCCGCGACGAGCTGACGGTGCCGAAGGCGCTGCGCCCGGAGCCGGACGCCGACTACAAGAGCTGGACCCAGCCGCCCGGGCCCGGCCTCGGGCAGCAGAACTCGCTGGGCAACCAGCAGCACCAGCTCTGGCCGGGCCGCACGCCGGAGATCCCGACGCTGAACTCGTGCCCGGACCCGATCGTCTACAAGATCGACTGCCTGGTGCGGCAGCACGCGTTCACCACCTCGCAGGTGCTGCCGATCGACGCCAAGGGCCGGCCGACCGTCTCGTTCGACGCGTCGGGCGCCACCTACCCGGCCGGCACCCAGCGGGACCTGCCGCTGAGCACGATCTACGGGTTCAACGGCACCTTCCCCGGCCCGATGATCAACGCCGAGTACGGCAAGCCGGCGCTGGTCCGGTTCTCCAACCACCTCGACGAGAACCCGCTGGGGCTGGACCGGCAGGACTTCGGCGCGCCGGACTACTCGTTCCTGACCCACCTGCACAACGGGCACACCGCGCCGGAGAGCGACGGCAACCCGCACTACTCGATGCGCTACGGCCCGCAGCACACCGGCTTCCGGTGCGGGCAGTGGGTCGACCAGCTCTACCTGAACTGGCCGGCCGGCGGCGACGACCGGGAGAAGCAGAGCTTCTTCTGGTTCCACGACCACCGGATGGACCACACCGGCTCCAACGTCTACAAGGGCATGGTCGGGCTGTACCCGATCTACGACCCGAAGCCGATGGGCAGCCTCGGCGGCACCGACATGGGCGACGAGCGGCAGGGCCTGCGGCTGCCCGGCGTCCGCACCGACCACTCCGACGGCTCCTTCGACGTCGACTACGACATCCCGCTGGCGTTCTACGACTGCCGCCTCGACGACGGCGTCACGGTGCACAAGGACATCCACGACACCCAGGGCGAGTTCCCGGCCGCGAAGAACCCGGCCACCCACCCGGAGTGGTGGGGCAAGACGTTCTACAAGCACTTCCCCAGCCACGGCTTCGTCGGGGACATCTTCACCGTCAACGGCACCGCCTACCCGGTGCTGGAGGTCAAGCGGCGCAAGTACCGGTTCCGGTTCCTGGACGCCTCGATCGCCCGGATCTACGAGTTCAAGCTGATGAGCTCGACGCAGGGGCCGAAGACGGCCGCCTCGCTGGGCTACTCCGGCGACGAGCTCGAAGGGCAGTACCGCATCCCGGACGGCCAGCAGTGCATGCAGTTCACCCAGATCGCCTCCGACGGCGGCCTGCTGCCGTTCCCGGTCAAGCGGGACTCCTTCGAGCTGTGGCCGGCCAAGCGCCGCGAGGTCATCATCGACTTCACCAAGTACCAGGACGGCACGCCGACCACCAAGGGCGACGTGGTCTACCTGACCGACGTGATGAAGATGCCCAACGGCCGGATGTGGAGCAACTCCTCCCGGTTCTCCCCCGACCCGAACTACAAGGTGCCGGTGCTGAAGTTCGTCATCGGCGACCCCGCACCGGACGACAGCGTGATGCCCACTCCGACCACGAAGCTGCGCGATCTGCCGCCGCTGCCGGGCAACTGGCAGAGCCTGCTGGACAACCGGCTCATCTTCGAGGTGCAGCGCGGTGCCGCCGGCGGCGAGATCGAGTGGCTGATCAACGGCAAGCCGTTCGACCCCACCACGGTGGCCACCAGCCTGAAGAACAAGGCCGGCAAGACCCCGCTCGCCCAGCAGAAGAAGAACAGCTTCAACCTCTGGGAGATCCGCAACGGCGGCGGCGGCTGGGTGCACCCGTTCCACCTGCACATGGAGGAGCACCGCACCGTCATGCGCAACGGCAAGGACGTCACCAAGGGCGATCCCGTCGCACCCCGACGACGTCTCCCGCGAGGACCTGGTGGCCCTCGACCCCAGTGAGTCGGTGGTCATCTACCGCGGCTTCCGGGACTTCGTCGGACCCTACGTCTCGCACTGCCACAACCTGGCCCACGAGGACCACGCGATGATGTTCGGCTGGGAGATCACATGACGCCGACGCGGGTCCGCCCACCCGCATCGACGAGACGAGTCAGGTGAGCCTGGTGACCACTCTCGTCGCCGCCCCCGCCGAGGAGCGCTCGCGTGCGCTCCCCGGCGGGGGAGGAGTCCCGTGGCGGACGGTGCTGCCGCTCGCCGTGGTCCTGGCCTACGCCGACGGGTTCTGGATCACCTCGCTGCGCGGCGCCGTCGGCGCCATCGAGCGCACCCAGAGCCCGTTCACCGACTGGGTGCGCGAGTCGACCCTGAGCCTGCCGGTCTTCGTCCTGGCGGTGCTCGGTGCGCTCACGCTCGCCATGCACTGGTACGGCTCCTCGGCGCACCGGCCGAGATGGGTCCTGGTGTCCGCCCTGCTGGTGGTCGCGGCCGGCACGCTGGCCGGCGTCGCCGAGCTCACGGCCAGCTCGGCCTACGACTACCACCTGCAGCTCCATCAGGACTTCATGATGGGCACGATGCGGCAGACCTGCACCGGACCCTGCCTGGCGAAGGCGGACGACGCCTCGTTCTGGATCCAGGTACGCGCAGTGGGCTGGGGCAGCCTGATCCTCCTGGTCACCAATCTCGTGCTCGTCGGGTGGGCGGCCGCGTTCTTCGGCGGCCGGCTCAAGGTCAGCACGACAAGGGGTGCCGGCCTCGCGGGCGGCAGCCGTGCCGACAACCTGCGCCTGCTCCTTGTCGCCGGGCTGGTCGGGAGCGCGGTCATCCACGCCGCGGTGGTGCCCGAGCACCGGACCGAGTGGGCGGCGGCCGGGGCGTTCTTCGTCCTGCTCACCGCTGCCGAGGTCGCCGTCGCCGCCCTGCTGCTGGCCCGGACGCAGGCCACCGTGCTGCTCGCCGCGGCCGCGGTCTCCGCCGGCCCCCTCCTGCTGTGGTTGTCCTCCCGGACGGCCGGCCTGCCCTTCGGGCCGGAGGCCGGCGCTCCTGAGGCGGTCGGGCTGGCCGACTGTGCCGCCTGCCTGCTCGAGATCGTCACCCTGGTCCTCTCCGTCGTCCTGCTCCGCGGGGTCGGATGGACCCGGCGCCCGGCCGCATCGACGACGCATCTGGTCTGGCTGGGGCTGGTGGCCGTCGTGGCGGTGACCGCGATCGGTCTCGCCGGCACCGAGCTCTCGTGGTTCGACGTGGTCGGCAGCACGATGGCCCACGCCGGCTAGCCACCCTCCACCGCACCCCCGCAGCCCCGCCTGGGCTCGCGGGGGTGTGGGCTGCCCAAAGGTCCCGGATCTTGGCGGACCTTGTCCTCTGAGTCGCAAACGGCGCTTCGGCGACCTTGGTCAGGAGCCAGAGGTTGATCCCGGGGGGACTGACCAAGGAGCCCCCATGCAGGACACCGCCGCCCCCTCGGAGCGGGTCGACCCCCCGTCACGGCGGGACTTCCTGACCCGCCTCGCCGCCTTCACCGTCACCGCCTCGGCCGTCGGCGCCTCGGCAGCCGCGCTCGTCAGCTACCGGGACGACGCCCAGGCGGCCACCGTGCCCGGCACGGACGGCCCCGAGCACGCCTGGTGCCAGGTGATCGACCTGCGCACCTGCGACGGCTGCAAGAAGTGCACCAGTGCCTGCCAGAAGCGCCACAACCTGCGCGAGGAGCAGACCTGGATCAAGGTCTTCACGATGGAGGACGAGCACGGCGGCACGTTCAACATGCCGCGGCCCTGCATGATGTGCGAGGACCCGCCCTGCCTCAAGGTCTGCCCGGTGGGTGCCACCCTGCGCACCGACGAGGGCCTCGTCCTGGTCGACACCGACACCTGCGTCGGCTCCCGGGCCTGCATGGCCGCCTGCCCGTACGAGGCCCGGTACTTCAACTGGGACGACCCGCTGCCCGCCAAGCGGATGCCGATGCCCAACACCCCGCAGATGCCCGTCGCTCAGAAGGGCACCGTCGGCAAGTGCGTGCTCTGCGCCGACAGGTTGCCCCAGGGCGAGCTGCCGGCCTGCGTCGCGGAGTGCCCGATGGGCGTCCTGTACGTCGGTGACCTCGTCACCGACGTCGCCGTCAACGGCCAGGGGACCGTGGTCGTGCTCTCGGAGTTCCTCCGCGACAACGACGCGGTCCGGTTCAAGGAGGAGCTCGGCACGAACCCGCGCGTCTGGTACATCCTCGGCCACGGCCAGACCCTCGAGGGAAAGTCATGACCACGGCCGACGCCCGCGAGGCGTCGCTCCGGCCGTTCGGCAAGCCGAGCGCGTCCTGGTGGCTGCTGGTCGGCTTCCTCGCCACGATCGTCGCGGTCGGGCTGCTACGCCTGGACCGTGCAGCTGCGCGAGGGGATGGGCGCGGCCGGCTACAACGACCACGCGTTCTGGGCCATCTACATCGCTGACGTCATCACGTTCATCGGCGTGAGCTACGGCGGTGCCGTGGTCTCGGCCATCCTGCGGCTCACCGGCGCCGAGTGGCGAGCGCCGCTCACCCGCCTCGCCGAGGGCACCGCGGTCTGCACCGTCCTCGTCGGAGGTGCCCTGATCATCCCGCACATCGGTCACCCGAGCCGGCTCTACGAGCTCGTCACCCAGCCCAACGTGACCGCACCGGTGTTCTGGGACTTCGTCGCCGTCACGACCTACACCGTCGCGTCGGTCGTGTTCTTCGCGCTGCCGTTGCTGCCGGACATGGCGATCCTGCACGAGCACGCGCCGACCCGGCTCGGTCGGCTCCGGGACCGGGCCTATGCGTCCGTCTCCCGCGGCTGGGTCGGTGCACCCCGGCAGCGCCGGGTGCTGGCAGGCGCCCTCGGCATCGTGTCCATCATGATCATCCCGTTGGCGGTCTCGGTGCACTCGGTGCTCGCCTGGGCGTTCGCCACGACCTCGCGGCCGTGGTGGCACGAGAGCATCTGGGCGCCGCAGTTCGTCGTGGCGGCCCTGTACTCCGGCGTCGCCCTGGTCATCCTCGTGGTCGCCGGGTTCCGGCGCGGCTACCACCTGGAGTCCTTCATCACCGAGCGCCACTTCGTGCGGCTGGGCTTCATCCTCGCGACCTTCTCTCGCCGGCTATCTCTACCTCACCTTCGCCGACCTGCTCCCGGGTGCGTACGTCGCCGACAACTCGACCTCGGCCATCTTCGGAGAGCTTCTCGTCGGGCGGTTGGCACCCTGGTTCTGGCTGTTCGCGATCGCCGGCGGCGTGCTGCCCCTGCTGCTGGTCGCCCTGCCGTGGACCCGCAACACCGTCGGCATGGTCGTCGCCGCCACCCTCGTCGTGCCGATGATGTGGCTCAAGCGGCTGCTCATGGTCATCGCGCCGGCCAACTACGACGTGGTCACCGGCGCGGCCGGCAGCTACCACTTCACCTGGGTGCCCATCGCCATCACCCTTGCGGCGCTGGCCGCCGTGCCGTTGATGCTGATGCTGCTGTTCCGGGTCGTGCCGTTGCTGTCCATCGACGAGATCGAGGAGATCGACGAGATCGAGGAGATGCGCAACGCCGAGGCAGCCGCCGCCTACCAGCGCGCCGCAGCGGCCCGCGCCGCGGCCGCCGACGCGCCGGCGGTGAGGGTCGGCAGCAAGGCCGGCGTCGCCTCCAGGGCGACCGGCACCGCGCTGGCGATCCTGCTCGCTCTGTCGTTCGGCCTGGTCGGCGTCCGGTCGGCCGGCCCGGCTGCTGCGGCCACCGCACCGGCCCCGACACGGGTCACCATGACCGGTGTCGAGGCCAACGGCGGCGTGCTCCTCACCGCCAAGGTGACCGACGCGAAGAACGTCCCCGTGACCGCCGGCCAGGTCACCTTCCTGCTCGCCAGCTCGGTGTTCGGCCCGCGCCAGGTGCCGATCGGAACGGCCGCACCCGACAAGACGGGGACCGCGAGGCTGCAGCTGGGCGGGGCGCGCTCGACCGGCTGGCGCCCGACCACCACCGGGCCACAGGAGTTCGTCGCAAGCTACGCGGCCGAGGCCGGCGCCGAGCCGGTGGTCTACAGCACCAACGTCGACATCACCCACGCGAGGTCCGCCTACACCCCGGCCCCTCCGAAGGTCCTCGGTGGTGCCGGTGCGGTCCTCGTCAAGGCCCTCGCCCTGATCGTCCTCACCGTCTGGCTGCTGCTCATCACCCAGGTCGGCCGGGTCCTGCGGGCCTGTCGCCGGCCGCACGACACCGCGATCAGCAGCGCCTGACCCGTCCGCACCCACCACCCCAGCAACCTCATCGGCCCCGTCCCTCGCACCACCTCGACAAGGAGCACACCATGTCCCGCCAGCCCGCATCGGACCGAGGACTGCGGCACCTCGCGGCGCTCATCAGCATGCTGCTGGTGGCGGCGGTGGTCGGCTTCGCCGGCGGAGCGGCCTTCGCGACCGGCGCGGAGACCGTGAAGATCGGCACCAGCCTCTCTCCGCAGAACCTCACCGTCGCGCCCGGCACCACCGTGAGCTTCGAGTCCGCCGACGGCGGGCGGCACCGGTTCCGCACGACGTCCGCGCCGGTCCAGCTGGACTCCGGCGACATCACCGCCACCCAGTCGTGGGCCTACACGTTCACCACGCCGGGCACCTACGCCTACGTCGACGACCGCCACAAGGACGACCCCGCGATGCACGGCACCGTCACCGTCGGCACGGTGGCGACGGGCCCCAGCGGTGGCGGCGCCGCTCCCCCGGCACCCGCGACGGCCGCGGTGTCGCTGGCCGGCAAGGCGTTCAACCCGTCGTCGGTGACCGTCGCCGTGGGCGGCACCGTCACCTGGACCAACAACGACTCGATGCCGCACAACGTGACCTCGGCCAGCGGAGCCTTCCGCAGCACCACCCTCCAGCCCGGACAGGTGTTCACCTTCACCTTCACCGCTCCCGGCACCTACCCGTACTCCTGCACGCTGCACGGCGGCATGAACGGCACCGTCATCGTCCCCGCAGCCAACGGCTCGGTGCCTCCGCCGGCCCCGGCCGCGGCCGCGCCGGCGGCAGGGGCACCAGCCGCAGTACCTGGTGCAGTGGCGGCCGCGCCCGGCAAGCCCGGCAAGCACACCGTCGTCATCAGCGATGCGGGGTTCACGCCGGCCGCGCTGGACGCCCGCGCCGGCGACACGGTCACCTGGGTCAACAACGGCGCCATGCCGCACACAGCGACCGCCGCGGGCGGGGCGTTCGACCTCGCCATCGAGCCCGGCGCGAGCGCCGCCACCGTGCTGCAGGCGCCGGGAACCATCCACTACGTCTGCAGCTACCACCCGAACATGGTGGGGACCATCACGGTCGCGGCCGCGCTGCCAGGTGTCGTCATCGCCCCGCCCCCCAAGCAGCCCAAGACCGCATCGGCACGAACGGCTGCCGGCGGGTCCCGCGCGGTCGCCCCGGCCGCCGGCGGCGCGGCGAAGAGCTACCAGGTGACGGTGCAGGACAACTCGTTCAGCCCCGCAACTCTCAACGCCCGGGTCGGTGACACGGTCACCTGGACCAACGCCGGCAAGATGCCGCACACGGTGACCGCCCAGGACGGGTCGTTCGCTCACCAGCTCGCGCCGGGTCAGACGTTCAGCTACGCCCTCCGGGCGCAAGGCACCGTCGCCTACGTCTGCACCTTCCACCCCGGCATGGCGGGCACCCTCGTGGTGGGGGCGCCGCTGGCCGGTGTCGCCGTACCGCCCGCCGACGCCGGCGCGGTCAGCAGCGGCAGCGCAGCCGCCCCGGTCGCGGCCGCCGCCCCGCCTCCCGCCAGCAGCGGCAAGACCAAGACGTACGAGATCAAGGTCCAGGAGATGTCGTTCGCCCCTGCCATGCAGAGCGCGCGGGTCGGCGACACGATCAGCTGGGTCAACGTCGGCTCGATCCCGCACACCGTGACCGCCGCCGACGGCTCGTTCGACCAGACGCTCGATCCCGGTGAGCGGTTCAACCTCGTGCTGCGCAAGGAAGGCGACGTCGACTACGTCTGCACCTTCCACCCCGGCATGGACGGCATGCTGATGGTCGGCCCGGCTCTCGCCGGTGTGTCGGTCCCGGCGGCGGGCAGCAACGACGCCGGCGCAGCCGCCGGCCCCGCCGCCCCGCACCGGCACGGCCGGACCACGTCGTACCAGATCCAGGTCAAGGACAACTCCTTCAGCCCGGCGATGCTCGAGGCCCGCGTCGGTGACACCGTCACCTGGGTCAACGTCGGCAAGGTGCCGCACACCGTGACCGCCAAGGACCACTCCTTCGACGCGAAGCTGGCACCCGGGAAGAGCTTCACGCTGGTGCTGACCCGGCAGGGACAGATCGACTACGTGTGCACCCCGCACAAGGGCATGTTCGGAATGCTGATGGTCGGGCCGGCGCTCACCGGTCCGGCACCTGCATCGCCGCCCAGGACCATTGCTGGGCTGTCCCCCGTGTCGATGGCCGGGCTGAGCACCGGCTGGCTGCTCGTCATCGGCCTGCTCACGGCGGCGCAGCTGCGTGCCCGGGCCAACCGCTCGCGGCGCGATCGGCGCAGCCCAACGACAACGACCGAGGACGCGTCATGACCGCTCCGGACCGGACCCAGGAGACCACCGTGACAAGCGACACCAAGGTGACCAGCGAGTCGACGACCGACCTGGTCGTGGACCCCGGCCCCGCCCCCAGCACCGGGATCACGGACGGCGCCCGCCTGAACCCACCGGGCGACCCGCGTGCCCTGCTCGCCACCCGGGTCCTGGCGGCCATCGCGCTCCTGGTGGCCGCCGGCGTGCACGCCCGGCTCGCCGGGCAGGCGGGCCAGGCCGGGCTGGCCGGGCCGCTGCTCGGCCGGAGCCATCTGTTCCTGGTGTACGCCGTCCTGAGCGCGGTCCTGGCCGCGGCCCTGCTGGTGTGGGGTGGCGACCGGTCCTGGCTGGTGGCCGTCGTGCTGTCGACCGCCGGCCTGGTGGCGATCCTGTCCAGCGTCTACGCGCCGTTGCCGGCCGTCGGCCCGCTGCCCACCATCGACGAACCGGTCTGGCTGCTCAGCAAAGGCATCTGCGCACTGGCCGAGGTGACCGTCATCAGCCTCTGGCTGGTCCGGGCGATCGCACCCGCCTCGCCGTCGCGCTGAGCGCTGGGCCCGCGCCTGGCCACGCCTTCGACTGCCTGGAGGTGTCGTCGCGCGGCGGGCGGGGTATCGGAGCCGGGTCCCTCGGGGGAGCCCTCAGCCAAGGACGGTCCGGTGCTCGCTGCGCTCCTCGTCGCCGGGTTGGTCGCCGCCGGCCTCAGCACGGTGGTGCTGCTGGCGTCGCTGCCCGCCGGGCGGCTGCGGTCGGCCGGCGCCTGGCCGTGGTCGCGTCGGCTGTTCCTCGCCCTCGTCGGCACCGTGGTCATCGACCTGGCCGCTGCCGGCGTCCTCTGGGCCCTCGGCTCGACCCGGTTCAACATCAAGGTCGCGGTTGTCGCGCTGACGGTGGCGAGCCTGGTCTGGCTGCCCGTGACCCGCCGATGGAACGCGCGGGGCCACCTCTGCTGGTCGTCGACCGTCTTCCTGTTCCTCGCCTATCTGGCCTTCATGCTCGACTGGACGCTGGGCACGGGCATGCCCACGGCCTCGAAGGTCGGCGGCCTGCTGCTGTGGGTCCTCGAGGTCTTCGCGGCGCTGCTGGGCACGGCGTACCTGTGGGAGCTCTGCGACGCCCTGGGCAGCGAGCGCTGGCGGCGTCGGATCCGGCGCGGGGCCACCGACCCACCCGCGCCGAGCGACCTGCCCTTCGTGAGCCTGCAGGTGCCTGCGCACAACGAGCCGCCGGAGATGGTCATCGAGACCCTCCGGCAGCTCACCCAGCTCGACTACCCGAGCTACCAGGTCGTCGCCATCGACGACAACACCGACGACGAGGCCCTCTGGCGGCCCGTCGAGCAGTGGTGCGCCGAGCACGGCGTGACCTTCGCCCACCTCAGTGACTGGCCGGGCTACAAGTCCGGGGCGCTGAACTACGCCTTGCGCGAGCTGACCGACCCGCGGGCCGAGCTGATCGGTGTCGTCGACGCCGACTACCAGCTCGAGCCCGACTTCCTGACCCGCTGCGCGCCGCTGTTCGCCGACCCCGAGGTGGGCTTCATCCAGGCGCCGCAGGACTACCGGGACTGGTCGCACGCGCCGTACTACCGTCGCCTGTACTACTCCTACGCCTACTTCTTCGCGGTGTCGCAGCCCTCGCAGGAACGAGCGCGACGGTGCCATCTTCGCCGGCACGATGGGCCTGATCCGGCGGCGCGCGATCGAGGACGCCGGCGGCTGGGACGAGTGGTGCATCACCGAGGACGCCGAGCTCTCGCTGCGGCTGCTGCGGGCCGGCTGGTCCGGGCTGCACGTCGACCGGTCCTTCGGCCGCGGCGTCATGCCGCTCACCTTCGAAGCCCTCAAGGGCCAGCGGTTCCGCTGGTGCTTCGGCGGGATCCAGATCTTCCGCAAGAACTGGCGCTGGCTGCTCCCGGGTCGTCGAACCTCGCGGAACCAGATGTCGCTCGGTCAACGCTGGGCCTACTTCTCCGGGGCGCTCCAGTGGTACGGCGACCTGCTGGCGCTCGTGTTCTTCCTGCTGCTCATGGTCGGCGCGGTCAACATCGCCGCCGGAGGAGGCCTGCTGTTCCGCAAGCTGTCCGGCTTCCTGGTCGCGACGATCCCGCTGCTCGTCGTCATCGGCCTGGTCCGGGCGGTCGCCCTGCTGCGTCGCAGCACGGACGCGACCTGGCGGGACGCCCTGGGTGCGTTCCTGATGTGGCAGTCGACCTCGCTGGTGACGGCGCGGGCATCGGTCCAGGCGCTGTACGCCGAGGAGGCCGAGTTCCTGCGAACGCCGAAGACTGCCGAGGACGCGACCTTCTGGGACGCCGTCAAGGGGAACCGCGGCGAGACCGTGCTCGGCGTGCTCGGCCTCGCCGGCATCGCGGCGTCGCTGACGCACCCGGTCGGTCTCGCCGGCCCGCTGACCGCGATGTTGCTGGTCTGGCCGACCATCTCCTACCTGAGCGCGCCGCTCAACTCCCTCGCCGCCCAGCGAGCCGCGCTGCCGCCCGAGCTGCGAGCCCGCCGCAGCACCGAGTTCCAGCGCAGCGGCAGCGCCCGCCGGGTGACCTTCGCCGCCGGCGGCGCGGCCGTGGCCGGGGTGGCGGTGGCCGCCGTCGTGGCGCTGCTGGCGCCGGGCAACGTCGCCGTGGACCACCCGCGGGTCATCGGCCCGCTGCGCGGCAGCGAGTCCGGCTCGGCCAGCCCGACGGCCACCCCGCGCCGACCCCGTCGCCGACCGCCTCCCGGTCGCCGTCCGCCTCCCCGACCACAGCCAGCCCGACGTCGTCAGCGGCGACGACCACGTCGTCGCCGAGTCCGAGCAGCTCGCCGTCCGCGACCGCGTCGACCCCGAGTGCCACGGCCAGCCCCACGGGCCCGGCCAGCACGCCCGCCGCGCTGGGCGGCACCGGCTGACCGGCGCGCTGGGACGAGTTCCGCCGGACTCCTCAGATTCCGGAAGGGAACCGTCCGCAATCATGTCTAGCGTCCACCCATGACCTCCACCACCGCCCAGACCCGCGAACCACCCCCGTGGGAACCTCCGCTCGCCGGCACCGAGCTCGAGCACCTCGTCGGTGCGCTCGACCGGCTGCGCACCACCTTCCGCTGGAAGGCCGACAACCTCGACGCGACCGGCCTGCAGACGCGCGTCGGTGCCTCGTCGCTGACCCTCGGCGGCCTCCTCAAGCACCTCGCGCTCGTCGAGGACTACACGTTCACGTCCAAGCTGCGTGGCGAGTCGCCCGGCGAGCCGTGGGAGACCATCTACCGGGGTGACATCCCGGACTGGCCGTTCGCCTCGGCCGCCGGCGACTCGCCCGACCAGCTCTACGCGCTCTGGGACGACGCCGTCGAGCGGTCCCGCGGCAGGCTCGCAGCCGCTCTCGCCGACGGTGGGCTCGACCAGCTCGCCGACATCTCGGGGCCGGACGGACGCCATGCCAGCCTGCGCCGGCTCCTGTTCGACCTGGTCGAGGAGTACGGCCGGCACACCGGGCACGCAGACCTGCTCCGGGAGGCGGTGGACGGCAGGGTCGGCGAGGACCCGCCGGACGCCTGGCGGGCATCGCCGGGCCGAGTGGCCCAGAGCGGCTGAGGTCGGCCGGTCTCCCGAGCCAGGGCTGCCCAGCTCGAGATGCCTTCCGATCGCTGGACCGCGGCCGGGTCGCGCAGTACAACCAGGGAGTGACCAGCCGTCGGTCTCCCGATCGCTCCCCGGACCCGGCGCGACCGGGCCAGCGCGGGGGCGGCTGATGCGACGCGACGCGGCAGCTGAGTACCTGCGCGGTGCCATGTGGGCGCTGCCGTCGATCGCCGTCGTCCTCGCGCTCATCGCGGGCTCAGCGCTGTCGCTGGTCGACGTCGAGCCGCAGTCCCCGCTCTCGTCCCTGGTGTTCGAGGGCACCGCCGACGACGCACGGGCGCTGCTCATCGGCATCGCCAGCACGATGATCACCGTCATCGCGCTGGTGCTGGGCCTCACCGTGGTCGCCCTCCAGCTGGCCTCCACGCAGTACTCGCCCCGGTTGTTGCGGAACTTCCTGCGGGACCGGACCAACCAGGTCGTGCTGAGCGTGTTCGTCGCGACGTTCACCTACAGCACTGCGGGCCTGTACACGGTCGGTGTGTCCGCCGGACGGCGGACCAACGAGTTCCCGCGCCTCGCCGTGACAGGCGCGCTCGTGCTGCTGTTCGCGAGCCTGGTGATGCTCGTGTTCTTCGTCCATCACCTCGTCCATTCCATCCAGATCGACGAGATCATGGCCACCGTCGAGCGCAACACGCTGCGGGTCATCGATCGCGACCTGCCCACGGACGGAGTGACCTCGGACGCCCTGCCGGACCCCCCGGTCTGGGCCGTGCCGATCCCGTCGTACCGCTCCGGCTACCTGCAGACGATGCGGCCGGAGCTGTTGCTGTCGGCCGCTGTCCGCGGCGAGGTGACGATCCGGGTCACGCACATGGTCGGCGACCACACGATCGCCGGCGCCCCGCTGTGCTGGCTGTGGCGGTCGTCGCCGGAGCAGGCACCCGCCGACCCGGCGCACTTCGAGCAGCTGCTCCGCGACGCGGTCCGGATCGGTTTCGAGCGCACCATGGAGCAGGACGTCTCGTTCGGCGTCCGACAGCTCGCCGACATCGCGTCCAAGGCCCTCTCCCCCGCGATCAACGACCCGTACACCGCTGTCCAGGCACTGCAGCACCTGTCGGTGATCCTCGCCGCGCTGAGTGGCCGCCCGCTCGGGAACCAGCTGCTGCGGGACCCTGCGGGCGCCGTGCGGGTGGCGATCCCCGGCCGCGACTACGGATACGTGATCGAGCTCGCCTGCGGCCAGATCCGTCGCTACGGCCGCTCCGAGCCCCGCGTGATGCTCGCGCTGCTGCGCATCCTGCGGAGCACCGCGACGTTCTGCACCGACGATGCCCGCCGCGCGATCCTGGCCCAGCAGGTGCGGCTCGTCCTCGCCGACGCCGAGGCGGCCATCGTCCAGCCGGCCGACCTCGAGCCGGTCCGCGCCGACGGGCTGAGCACCCTGGACGACGTCACCGGTTGAACCCTGGTCGGCCGATGCGCAACCAGCTCTCTCGGTACCGGCCGATCGGCTGAGCGCCGAGGTCCGACGACCGGCCGGCCGAAGGGGCCGATCACCCGATTCTGCGCGCGACGGTCATTGCGGAGGATTGCGGGCAGCGGCAGGCCGGGGGTCCATAGCGGGGGGGTGATCCCCGACCTGCCGCGCAGGCTCGTCACCGCAGGGACACGACGCCGCGCAACAGGTCGTGGTCCGAGGACGGGACGTCGACGCGCACGAGCACCGTGCACCGCGAAGTCGTGCGCGGTCACGAACACGTAGTCGAGCTTTGCGCCACCGCTGTGCGTCGCCGCGCCGCACCGGCACCGGTCCGGCCCCTCGTCGACCTCGTCGAACACGCCGGCCGATGCTCCGTGGGCCGGCGAGTAGAGAGCGGCCGTGCCCACGTCGTCCGGGGACATGTTGAGGTCACCCATCAGCACCACCGGCAGCCGGTAGGACCGCGTCAGGCCGGCCGCCTCGGCGACCTGACCCCGGCCGATGTCCTCGGACCGCGCCTCACCGTGGGAGACCAGGTGCGTGCTGCAGACGCGCGTCCGGCGACCACCGACCGATGTCAGCGCGCAGACCAGGCCGCGCCGCTCGACGCTGCCGGGACTCTGTGTGCGGTACGTCAGCGTGTCGGCGTCGACGACCGGAGAACGGGTGAGCACCGCGATGCCGTAGTCGTCTCCCCCGCAGGCTCCCGCCAGGGTGACCAGGAACGTCGCATCCATCGCCCAGCCCCGTCGGCGGAGCCCGCTGACCACCGCACCGAGCTGGCTCCGGCACACCTCGTCGAGGCCGGCCGCCTCGGGCCGGGCGCTGGCCAGTGCCTCGACAGCGCCGGCCACCGGGCGGTTGCCCCTGCAGGCGTGACCGCACATGTTGAGCTGGACCAGCCGGACCTCCTGCGGCCGGGACCGGGCCGGCGCTCGGTCGGCCAACGGGCCCACCAGCAGGGCCGCGCTCGCGGCGACGGCAGCGCCGAGCAGCGCGACGGCGGCGAGTCGACGCCGCGCTGGGCTGGGCTGGGACTCCGACGCAGGTGCCACCGACGGGGTTCGACGCCGATCGCTGCCCGGATTGCTCTACACCTGCTGTGCCCGCCGATCGCGAGGGGCGGCGACCATGTCGTCCGGCCGGCCGCCCGAGGGCGCCCACTCGACGCGGTTCCGGCCGTTCCGCTTGGCGTCGTACAGGGCCTGGTCGGCTCGGTTGAACGCCATCCGGCTCGGCTCGCCCGCGGTCCACACCGTGCCGCCGATGGAGACCGTCATCGCGGCGGGCGTCGCCCTCCGGAGGTCGTCGAGCTGGGCAACCTCCCGGCCGGTGGGTCCCGCCGGGAAGAGCGCCGCGAACTCCTCACCGCCGTAGCGGGCCAGCATGACTCCCGGGTCCAGCGCGGCCCGCCAGGCGGTGGCGCAGTCCTGCAGCAGCGCGTCTCCGGCCGCGTGGCCGTGCGCGTCGTTGAAGTCCTTGAACCGGTCGAGGTCCAGGATGGCGACTCCGCGCGCCGCTCCCCCCGTCAGAGCCGCGGCGGCTGCCCGGCCGATCTCGTGGTCCCAGGTGCGCCGGTTCGGCAGGCCGGTGAGCTGGTCGGTTCGCGCCTCCTCGCCCAGCCGCCGGTAGTGCCGCTGAAGTGCCGCGACGAGAAGCCACAGCCTGGCCAGGACCAGCCCCATCGCGAGCAGACCCAGCCACGCCCAGATGGCGACGGATCCCGTCTCGCCCCCGGTCGCGGCCACGGCAAGCGTCAGCGGGACCACGAACGCCCCGATGCCGAGGGCGACGAAACGGCCGGCGTTGGCGCCGATGTCGTCCGCCGGCTGGACGTCGGCGAGCTGTGCGGCCTTCCGATGCAGCACCGCCGCGACCGTCAGGACGTAGCCGGACAGCCAGAGAGCCTCGGTCCATGCGGGGAGCGCGTAGAACGACCCGAGCGCGAGAACACTGTTGGCCACGTCGGCAGCCAGCCAGGTCACCGACCCCGCAACGAGCAGCAGCAGCGGGCCGCGCTGCCCGGCCGGCAGCACCAGCCGCAGCATCACGGCCAGCAGGACGATGTCGAACAAGGCATAGCCAGCGCTCAGGACGACGGCCATCGCGTCGACCTGCGAGCTGGCCAGCTGAGGACCGATCACGAAACCCCAGACGAGCGCGATCAGGCCGACGGCGATCACGGCCGCGTCCAGCCAGGCAGCAAGGTCACGTCGCGGCTCGCGCAACCTCACCAGCAGCAGCAGGGCCCACAGGTGCACGGGGTAGGCCACCACGTACAGCACGTCCGCCCAGCCGGGGAAGGACGGGTCCCCCTGCACGAGGCTCTGCATGTCGAACACGATGTCGGCCACCGTGTTGAGCAGCTGCCCGGCCAGCAGCCACAACCAGACCCGCCGGCTCCGTCCCCTGATGCCCCGCGCCGCCACCGCGAAGCAGCCCAGCAGCGCGAGGGACGCGACGTCGTAGACCACCAGGGCCGACCGTCGACCCGGCCGGCAGCAGCAGCTGGAGCGCGCACGCCACCGCCCCGAACGCCAGGACGGCAACCATCCATCGCCGACCACCAGTGGGCATGTCCATCTGTCGACCGGTCAGCCCCCGAACCCGAGGGGTCGAAGGTCCCGATCCGCACCCGACGCTCCTGCCGACCGCGGCCGCGGTGCGGTCCGTGGCCGTGGCCGATCGACGCCGTCAGGTGGTCCTTTGTGGTGATCGACGGCAGCCGAACGGGGGATGCCCCTGAACCCTCGATCGGAAGATCTTGGAAGATGTCCGCCAGCCGGGAGGACGCGACAGCCAAGGGTCCGCTTCGAGCGGAAGCACGGTCCGGGGCTAGGGGGCGGTCCGCGCCCTGCCAGGGGGTGGCAGGGCGCGGTCCCGGCTCGGCTCGCCGCTCCGGCCGGACCCGGAACCTAGACTCCGGGACGTGACGCGCTCGCAACAGGAGACGGCGGCGCCGCGCCTCCTGCTCGAGACGAAGTTCTACGTCCCCCAGTCGTCACGTGCCCGGGTGCCGCGGGCGCGACTGAGCGAGCGACTGGACGGCGGGACCGCGTCGAAGCTGGTGCTCGTCTCGGCGCCGGCCGGCTTCGGCAAGACGACGTTGCTCGCCGAGTGGCTGGCGTCGGGGCCGGCCGCACCGACCGATGCCCGGCGCGCCGCGTGGTTGTCGCTCGACCGGGAGGACAACGACCCCGCAACCTTCTGGACCTACCTGGTCGCCGCGCTGCAGCCCGTGGCGCCGGGGGTCGGCGCCAGCGCCCTCGCGCTCCTGCAGTCGTCGCAACCGCCCCCGATCCAGACCGTCCTCACCACGCTGCTCAACGACCTCGGCGCCCTCACGGACGACGTCGTGCTGGTGCTCGACGACTACCACGTGATCGACACACCCGATGTCCACGCGGGGATGGCCTTCCTGCTCGACCATCTCCCTCCGCGGCTGCACCTGCTCATCGCCGGTCGCGCGGACCCGCCCCTCCCGTTGCCGCGGCTCCGAGCGCGCGGCGAGCTGGTCGAGCTGCGCGCGGGCGACCTGCGCTTCGCGCCGGAGGAGGCCGCGGCGTACCTCAACGGGGTGATGGGCCTGCACCTGACGGCGCAGGACGTGGCCGCGCTGGAGGGGCGCACCGAAGGGTGGATCGCCGCACTCCAGCTGGCGGCGCTGTCGATGCAGGGGCGCGACGACGTCGCCGGCTTCATCGCCGGCTTCGCGGGAGACGCTCGCTACGTCGTCGACTACCTGGTCGAGGAGGTCCTGCAGCGTCAGCCCGCCGGCGTGCAGGCCTTCCTGCTGCAGACCTCCGTCCTGGACCGGCTCAGCGGTCCGTTGTGCGATGCCGTCACGGGCCAGGACGCCGGCAAGGCATGTTGGAGGCACTCGACCGAGGCAACCTGTTCCTGGTCCCGCTCGACGACCGACGCTGGTGGTACCGCTACCACCACCTGTTCGCGGACGTGCTGCGGGCCCGGCTGCAGGACGAGCAGCCCGACCTCGTCCCCGCGCTGCACCGGCGCGCGAGCGACTGGTTCGAGCAGCAGGGCGACCGGGCCGTCGCCATCGACCACGCCCTGGCCGCTGCGGACTTCGCGCGCGCGGCGGACCTGGTGGAGCTGGCGATGCCCGCCATGCGCCGGCACCGGCGCGAGGCGGCAGCGCGGCGCTGGTTGGAGATGCTCCCCGAGGACCTCTTCCGGTTCCGGCCGGTGCTCAGCATCAACTTCGTGGGGATCCTGCTGTCCACCGGCGACGTCGACGGTGTCGAGCCCCGCCTGCGGGACGCCGAGCGGTGGCTGGACGTGAGCCGGGGCGTCCGTGCCGCGCCGAGCGAGATGGTCGTGCTGGACGAGGACGAGTTCCGCCGGCTCCCCAGCTGGGTGCTCATCTACCGCGCCGCGCAGGCGCTGCTGACCGGCGACCCGGGCGCCACGGTGACCAACGCCCGGCGGGGGCTGGAGCTGGTCGAGGAGGACGACCATCTCGGCCGTGGCGCCGCGGCGGCACTCATCGGGCTCGCCTCCTGGGGGCGTGGGGACCTCGACGCGGCACACGCGGGCTACGCCGAGTCCATGGCGAGCCTGCAGCGGGCGGGTCACATCGCCGACGTCCTGGGTTGTGCGATCACCCTGGCCGACATCGAGATCGTCCAGGGTCGCCTCACCGAGGCGATGCGCACCTACGAGCGGTCGCTCCGGCTCGCCGCCGACCCCGACGGCGCCGTCCTGCGGGGAACGGCGGACATGTACGTCGGCATGGCCGCGCTCCACCTCGAGCGAGACGACCTGCCGGCGGCCACCCAGCTGCTGCTGCGGAGCCAGGCGCTGGGTGAGCACCTCGGCATGCCGCAGAACCCGCACCGCTCGCGGGTCGCGATGGCCCGGGTCCGATGGGCCGAGGGAGACCTGGACGGCGCGGTACGGCTGCTCGACGACGCGGAGCGGGTGTACGCCGGTGACTTCTCCCCCGAGGTGCGGCCGATCCCGGCCGTCCGGGCCCGGGTGTGGGTCGCGCAGGGCAGGTTCGACGACGTCCTCGGCTGGGCCCGCGACCGACGCCTGTCCGCCGAGGACGACCTGAGCTACCTGCGTGAGTTCGAGCACGTCACCCTCGCCAGGTTGCTGCTCGCGCAGTACCGGACCGGGCGTGCCATGGGCTCCGGCCAGCAGGCGGTCGAGCTGCTCGCGCGCCTCCTGGCGGCTGCCGACGACGGCGGCCGCGACCGGCAGCGTCATCGAGATCCTCGTGCTGCAGGCGCTCGCGCTGCAGGCCCGGGGCGACCCGGCGGCCGCCCTGGCGCCGTTGGAGCGCGCCCTGACGCTGGCCGAGCCCGAGGGTTACGCCCGCGTCTTCATCGACGAGGGCGAGCCGATGGCTGCCCTGCTCGCGGCGGCCGGCGAACGAGGCATCGCCACGGGCTACGTCCGCCGGCTGCTCACCGCCCTCGCCGCGACCCGACCTCGACCGACGGGCGCGGCAGGGGCAGAGGGCTTGGTCGAGCCGCTGAGCGACCGCGAGCTCGACGTGCTCCGGCTCCTCGCCACCGACCTCGGCGGCCCGGACATCGCCCGCGAGCTCGTGCTGTCGCTGAACACCGTGCGGACCCACACCAAGAACATCTACGCCAAGCTCGGGGTGAACAGCCGCCGGGCCGCAGTCAGCCGCGCCGAGGAGCTCGACCTGCTGCGGCTGCGCCGCTGACGGCTGCTGCCCCGCGGGCCGGGCACCCGGCGTTCACCGCACCCCCTTCACCGGCAGGATGGCGGCGGCTCCGAGCAGGGCGCTGACACCGGCGACGGCGTACAGCACCCCGTAGCTGCCGCCGGCGACCGCCAGGATGACCGGTGCGAGGGCGGGGGCCACCGAGAACGGCAGCGCGCCGGCGATGTTGAACACGCCGAGGTCCTTGGCGGCGCTGGCCTTGTCCGGCAGCACGTCGGCGGCCAGCGCCAGGTCGACGGCGACGTACACGCCGAACCCGAGGCCACCGATCGCCATGCCGACCAGGAAGCCGTTGAAGCTGCTCGCGGCTGCGATCACGAACATCGCCACGCCGTACACGGTCGAAGCGGCGAGGACGAAGACCTTCCGGCGCCCGGTCCGGTCGGACAGCCTGCCGCCCAGCAGCGATGCCGCCACGACAACCGTGGACTGGACGAGCGTGCCGAGGAACACCTGCCGCGGCACGTCGGCCTCGGCGGAGCCGAGCTTGTCCAGCAGGTAGTACGTCTGGTAGGTCGCCAGGAACGCGTAGGCCATGACGAACAGGAAGCGGCTGGCGAACGCCCAGGCGAAGTCCGGGCACCTGCGCGGGTCGATGTAGAAGGTGCCGGCGAGCTCGCGGAGCGACCAGGCCGGCTTGTCCGCGGTGCCCAGCCGGCGGTCGTCGAGGGTGGCGGCGAAGAGCAGGATGAAGAACCCGCCGATGGCACACGGGGCCAGGAACATGGCGAGCTCGTTGCCGGTGAACAGCTTCACCAGGAAGGTGCCGGTCACGGACGCGACCGGCACGCACACACCCAGGACCCCGGAGACCGACCCGCGCTGAGCGGGCGGGACCTGGTCGGGCAGCACCGCGACCATGCGCGGCCAGCAGCGCGTTGAAGAACAGCTGGGCGATGCACCAGCCGACCAGGACGACCGCGATGTCGGGTGCCAACGCCACGACGAGGACGCCGAGGGAACCCCCGAGCAGGCCGACGACCATCCACGGCCGCCGCATGCCCAGCCGCGACGAGGTGCGGTCGCTCAGCCTGCCCGAAGAACGGGTTGGCGAACATCGACAGCAGCGCGCCGACGCCGGCCACCAGCGACAGGCTGTTGGGCGCCCGCTCGGTCCCGACGAGCGAGTTGACCTTCAACGCGAGGGTGACCAGCAGCGGCGCCAGGAAGAGCAGGCTGGTGCTGATGTAGGCCAGCGTGTAGAGCGAGACGAAGACCCAGCCCACCCGAGGCTGCGCACGGTCGCGCTCCGCCGGAGCCTCGACCGCCACCCCGTCCGGCGCGGCCGGCGCCGGCTCGGGCAGCCGGCCTTCGCGGCTGCCGGCCGTGGAGCGGAACACGTTCGGCATGGCACTTCTCTCGGCGGTACGACCAGGCGACCGAGTGGCGTCGCCGGCGTGCTCGGAGCCTCGAGTGTGCCACCCGCCGACCGTCGCGCTCGAGCGCGAGATGTCCCCTCTGCGGCGATCTGGGCGGCTTCTTCGACCCGGTTCACCAGCCCACTCACCAGGTGTGGTGATCCCGGCTCACCACATCCGTTCCTACGTTCCGGCACATGAGCGACACCCACGCAGCAACGGGCAGCCGGCACGAGGGGCAGGTCAGTACGAGATCCGCCTCGACGGCCACCTCGACCAGCGCTGGGCTGCCTGGTTCGACGGCCTCACCCTCACCCGCCGGAGCGACGGGACCACCGTCCTGCGCGGCCCGGTCGTCGACCAGGCGGCGCTGCACGGCCTGCTGCAGAAGGTCCGCGACCTGGGCCTGCTGCTGGTCTCGGTCGCCCAGGTGGAGCCGGACCCGCCCAGCAGCCCAGCCAGCCCAGCCCAGCCTCGATGACCCACCAGACCTCGAACCGGGAGCACACCATGAACCGCTTCATCCGCCGCATCGGCGTCGCAAGTGCCCGCAGACCCTGGACCACGATCGGCGCGTGGGCGGTCCTCGCCGCACTCGTCGTGGCCCTCTCCGGCGCCCTCGGCGGCGCGTTCACCGACGACTTCAGCGCACCCGGCAGCGAGAGCGCCGACGCGATGAAGCTGCTCGACGAGCGGTTCCCCGCGGTGGCCGGAGGCACCGCGGTCGTCGTGTTCGCGGCTCCCGACGGCCAGCAGGTGACCGACTTCCGTCCCGGCGTCGCGTCGGCGCTCTCGCAGGTCGCGACGATCAAGCACGTCGAGACCGTCAGCGACCCGTTCCGGACCGACCGGGTGTCGCCCGACGGGCGGATCGCGTACGCCGAGATCACCCTGGACGTGCCGTCGACCGAGTTCGGTCGCGACACGGCCGCCGCGCTCGGCGACGCCCTGGACCCGGCGCGCGCCGACGGGCTGGAAGCCGAGTTCGGCGGGGACGCCGCGTTCCTCAACGCCGAGAAGAAGTCCTCCAGCGCCGAGGCGGTCGGCCTCGTCGCCGCACTCGTCGTCCTCCTCGTCGCCTTCGGCACCGTCGTGGCAGCCCTCGTGCCGATCGCGCTCGCGCTGGTCGCCGTCGGTCTCGGCCTGGGCGGCATCGTGCTGCTGGCCGGCGGCCTGACGGTCTCCACCGCCGCGCCGACCATCGGCGCCATGGTCGGGCTGGGCGTCGGCATCGACTACGCCCTGTTCATCGTGTCCCGGTACCGCGAGAACCGCGCCGCCGGTCAGGCCAACGCGCCGGCGCTCTCGGCGGCCATGGGATCGTCCGGCACCGCCGTCTTCTTCGCCGGCATGACCGTGGTGCTGGCGATGGCCGCCCTCGCGCTCACCGGCGTCGGCTTCCTCGCCTCCATCGGCCTCGGCACCTCGATCGTCGTGCTGTTCGCGGTGGCGACCGCGATCACCCTGCTGCCGGCGCTGCTGTCGCTGCTCGGCGACCGCATCGACGCCGGCCGGATCGTGGGCCGGCGCCGCACCGGCCAAGCCCGCCGAGTCGACCGCCTGGTGGCGACTGGCCCACCGGATCTCCGCCCGCCCGTGGCCGTACCTGGTCGTCGGGTTCCTCTTCCTCCTCACGCTGGCTGCCCCGGCGCTGTCGCTGAACACCGGCTTCCCGGACGCCGGCGACAACCCGACCGGCCAGACCGAGCGCAAGGCGTACGACCTGCTGGCCGACGGCTTCGGACCCGGCTTCAACGCCCCGCTGCTGGTCGTCGCCGACCTGCAGGGCAGCGGGCCGGAGGCCCGCGACATCGCAGGGCTGGCCGGGCGCATCGCTGCCGTCCCCGGCATCGCGGAGGTCGGCACGCCGCAGGTCAGTGCGAACGGCGACACCGTCGTGCTGCCCACCCTGCCCACCACCGAGCCGTCCGACCCGGCCACCGTGGCGACCCTCGAGCGGGTCCGTTCGCTCACCCCGGACGGCGTGTACGTGACCGGCGCGACCGCCCTGACCCTCGACCTGGACAAGCAGCTGTCGGACACCCTGCCGCTGTTCATCGGCGCCATCCTGGCCGCGTCCGTCCTGCTGCTGATGATCGTGTTCCGGTCCGTCGTCGTCCCGTTGAAGGCCGCCGCGATGAACCTGCTGTCGATCGGCGCCGCCTACGGCGTGGTCGTCGCCGTCTTCCAGTGGGGCTGGCTCGGCGGGCTGTTCGGCCTCCACGACACCTACCGCATCGCCTCGCCCCTGCCCGTGATCTTCTTCGCCGTGCTGTTCGGCCTGTCGATGGACTACGAGGTCTTCCTCGTCTCCCGGATCCGCGAGGCCTACATCGCCACCGGCGACAACGCCGAGGCCGTCGCCCGCGGGCTGGCGTCCACCGGACGGGTCATCACGTCCGGCGCGCTGATCATGGTGGTGGTGTTCCTCGTCGTTCGTCACCGACCCCTCGCCGTTCGTGCAGATGATCGGCCTGGGACTGGCCACGGCCATCGCGATCGACGCCACGGTCGTCCGGATGGTCCTGGTGCCGGCGACGATGTCGCTGATGGGCCGGGCCAACTGGTGGCTGCCCGGCTGGCTCGACCGGCTGCTGCCCCACCTCAGCTTCGAGAACGACGCTCTCCGAGCACCAGCCGCACCCGGCTCCGGTCCCCGTGCCACGGCCGGGCGTGGAGGTCGGCCCGGCGTCACACGAGGTCGAGGTGACCGGCGCGACCCGCTGACGACCACGTCGGTGGCAGCGGTCGGTGGGCGAGACCTCGGTCTCGCCCACCGACCTCTCAGCAGATTCTCAGCGCGCTGCGACGAGGCTGCCTGGCGAGGGACGACGCGCCCGGGTCCGGCGGAGTGGAGGGACGATGGAACTGACGAGCCGCAGCTTCACCGTCTTCTGCGTCCTGCTGGCGGTCGGCGCACCACTGGCAACGGTCGTGCTGTGGTCGCGACTCAAGGGTCCGGGTCCGGTCCGCGTGCTTCAACGGCTGGCCCTGATCGCCGTCTGCCAGGTCACCGCCATCGCCGTGGTCGCGACCCTCATCAACAACAGCTTCTACTTCTACACCTCCTGGGCTGACCTGCTCGGGACGTCGCAGATCGTGGCGACCAGCAGGAACTCCCTGCCCAAGCTCCCACGGCCGAGCTGCACCGTATCGATGCCGCTCGACGGGCGCAGCCGGCCCGCTCCCACGGGGTGGTGCTGAACCAGATGATCCACGGCACGACGTCCGGCCTGACCGCGCCCGCGGTCATCTACCTGCCGCCGCAGTACTTCCAGCCCCGCTACGCACACACCCGCTTTCCCGTGGTTCTCGTCATGCCGGGCTATCCCGGTAACCCGCAGATGTACCTCACCAGGCTGCCGGTCCCCCGCGTCATGGCACAGGAGGTCGCGGCCGGTCGGGCGACGCCGTTCATCGCAGTGATCATCAAGGAGACGGTCCTGCCACCCCGCGACACCGAGTGCGCGAACGTGGTGAACGGACCGCAGGTCGAGACCTTCCTGGCGAAGGACGTTCGGACGCAGCTGACCCAGGTCCTGCGGACCCGTGTCGACCGGCAGGGCTGGGCCATGATGGGCGACTCCACCGGCGGCTTCTGCGCAGTCAAGATGGTGATGCAGAACCCCACGCTGTACGGATCGGCCGTCGGGCTCTCCGGGTACTACACCGCCCTGCTCGACTCGACGACAGGCGCTCTCTACGGGGGGAGCGCCAGGCTGCGCAACGAGAACAGCCCACTCTGGCGGCTCCAGCACCTGCCGCCTCCGCCGGTGGCCGTGCTCGCGACGATCAGCGCGCAAGAACGCACCTACCCTCAGACAGCTGCGCTCCTCGCCGCCGCGCGGCCGCCCATGAGAGCCAGCTCGATCGTCGCCCCCACCGGTGGCCACAACACCCGGAACTGGGGCGCCATGCTGCCGCGAGCCATCGACTGGCTCGGTCAGCAGTTCGGCGCCGCGCCACCGGCAGCACCGTAGACGCGCAGGTTCGCGGCGCCGGGCGCAGGATGGTCACGTGGCCCCGACCGATGCCGAGCCGACTGCGGGGGTCCGCAGCCGCGCGCGTGCTCGGCCCGTGTGGGCAGCCGGCATCAAGACCCGATCGGCTCTGGCCGCCGCCGGCGTCGTGGCCGTCGCGCTGCTCGCGGCGGTGCCCCTGCTGATCTGGTTCCTCGACCGCTCGCTCCAGCAGAGCGCGGAGCTCGCCGCCGACACCCAGGCCCAGCAGATCGCCGACCAGCTCTCGGCCGGAGGACCGGCGGCGGTCAGCAGGCTGCTGGAGAGGGAGCGAGGCGAGCGTTCGGTGGCGCAGGTCGTCGACACCGGGGGCAGCGTCATCGCCTCCTCGGCCCAGCTGGCGGGGTTGCCGCCCCTGAGCGGCCTGCGCCCCCCGGCCCGCGGCAGAGCCAGCTCGGTCGAGCTGTCGCCGGACATCAGGGAGGCGGACAAGTACGTCGTGGTGGCGCGCGGAGTGCGTTCGGGTGAGCAGCACTACGTCGTCCTCGTCGGCGAGTCCCTCGCACCGGCGAACCGATCGGTCCGGACGGTCGAGACGTTTCTCGCCCTGGGACTACCTGTGCTGCTGCTGGTGGTGGGTGGCGCCACGTTCGTGTTCGTCGGCCGCTCCCTGCGCCCCGTCGAGGCCATCCGCTCCCGAGTGGCCCAGATCAGCTCGCAGGAGCTGTCTGAGCGGTTTCCCGAGCCGGCCGTCTACGACGAGGTAGGGCGGCTCTCGGTCACGATGAACGACATGCTCGGCCGGCTGCAACGGGCCCAACAGGCTCAGCACCGGTTCGTGGCAGATGCCAGCCACGAGCTACGCAGCCCGCTGGCGACGTTGCGCTCCACCCTCGAGGTCGCGCTGGTCCACCCGCGCACCCGCACGACAGAGAACACGGAGGCGATGCTCTCCGAGACCGAGCGGCTCCAGCGGCTGGTCGACGACCTCGTCGTGCTGGCCCGGTCGGACGAGCTGCCCAGCACGACCCGAGGAGACGTCGACCTCGAGGACCTCGTGCAGGACGAGCGAAACCGGGTGCACGCCACGACATCCCTGCAGGTTGACGGCTCCGTGCGCCCGGTGCGCGTCCACGGCAGCCGGCACGAGCTCGCGCAGGTGGTGCGCAACCTGGTCGACAACGCCGTACAGCACGCTCGGGAGTGCATCACGATCGACGTGCGCGAGGAACACCAGGACGACGGCGCGGCCGCTGTGCTGTCGGTCGGTGACGACGGGCCGGGCATCCCGCCCGGAGATCGGGAACGGGTCTTCGAACGCTTCGTCCGACTGGACGCTCACCGCTCGCGCCACCAAGGCGGAAGCGGGCTGGGACTGGCCATCGTCGCAAAGCTCGTGCGCGACCACGGCGGATCGGTCACCGTCGGCGACAGCCCCGGCGGGGGCGCCCTGTTCGTCGTCCGGCTCCCCGTTCACGACGTCTGACCCGGCTCTCCCCGACGACCGCCCGAGCAGGCCGGCAGCGAGCTCAGCCGCCTCCCGGCTCGAGCCGGTACCCGCTGCCACGCACCGTCTCGATGGCCTGCCGGCCGTACGGTACGTCGATCTTGCGGCGCAGGTAGCCGATGTACACCTCGACCACGTTGAGGTCGCCTTCGTAGTTGACGTCCCAGACGTTCTCGAGGATCTGCGTCTTGGTGACGGCGTCGCCGCGGTGCCGCATCAGGAACTCGAGCACGGCGAACTCGCGAGGCGTGAGATGGATGTCCACCTCGCCCCTGCTGACCCGACGACGTGCCGGGTCGAGAGCAAGGTCGCCAGCCCGCAGGACCACCGGTCGCTCCGGTGCCCCCCGCCGGATCACGGCACGCAGACGTGAGACGAGCAGCAGGAAGGAGAACGGCTTGGTGAGGTAGTCGTCGGCACCGATCTCGAATGCCTCCGCCTGGTCGAGCTCGTCGTCGTTCGCCGTCAGCATGAGCACCGGCGTCCACACCTCTCGGGCCCGCAGCTGCTCGAGCACGCAAACCCGTTCAGCTTGGGCAGCATGATGTCCAGGACGATCGCGTCGTAGCGATGCTCGGTGGCCGACCACAGCCCGTCGACCCCGTCGTGCACGACGTCGACGGTGAACCCCTCGACCGTCAGGCCCTGGCGGATCGACTCGGCGAGGTGTACCTCGTCCTCGATCACGAGCACCCGCACCGGGTCCACCTCCGCTGTCCACCAGCTGCGCCCGGAGCGTCCGGCTCAGTTCTCGATGCTCGCGGATTCTCAGCAGACTCTCAGCGAGGCGACCATAACCTGCGCCCGTGAGCGTGTGGTCTCGCCGGGAACAGTGGGCGCCGGTCTGGACGGCGCGCGCGGTGTGGCTCGTGGGCCTGGTGAGCATCATCTCGGCCCTCTCCCCCTCGATCGCCAGCCGGCTCCGGCTGGTGACGAGCGTCCTGCCGGACTCCGCACCGACGGGAGCACGGGTCGCGACCGTCGCTGTCGGCGCCGGGACACTCCTGCTCGCGCACGGTCTGCGGCGTCGGAAGCGCCGCGCCTGGCAGACGTCTGTGGTGCTGACCGGCGTCGTCTCCGTGCTGCACCTGGTCAAGGGCTTCGACGTCGAGGAAGCCACGCTGAGCCTGGCCGTGCTGGCGTTGCTCCTGTCCACCCGGAAGGCGTTCGGCGGGGCACCCGATCCTCGGTCCGCGCGACACAGCGTGCTCACCTTCGTCGGTTCCTCGGCGACAGCCCTCGCGGTCGGCACCGCTGTCCTGATGGTCGACCGCGACGGCCACCTCGGGGCGGTGCCGCTCGCGACGGCCAGCAGGCAGGCCGCAGCCGGCCTGGTCGCCCGCCCGGTCCCCGGCATGAGCACCGAGGCCGCCACGTCGTTGACCCTGCTCGCCGCGCTCGTCCTCGTCGCCACGCTGGTATCGCTGCTGCGGCCGGCCGGCGGCCCACACGCTCTACGTCCCGACGAGGAGACCCGGCTGCGCGCGCTCTTGGACAGGCAGGGACGCCACGACTCGCTCGGCTACTTCGCGCTGCGCCGGGAGAAGTCCGTGGTGTTCTCCCCGTCCGGCAAGGCTGCGGTCGCGTACCGCGTGGTCGGTGGGGTCTCGTTGGCGGCCGGCGACCCGATCGGTGATCCTGAGGCCTGGCCGGGCGCCGTCGAGTCGTGGCTGGCGGAGGCTCGACGGTTCGCCTGGACGCCGGCCGTCCTGGGCGCGAGCCAACGCGCCGCCGACACCTATCACCGCGCCGGCCTGGACGCGTGGGAGCTCGGTGACGAAGCCGTCCTCGAGACCAGCTGCTTCACCCTCGAGGGGCGCGCCATGCGCACGGTTCGGCAAGCAGCCAACCGGGTCCGGAGACTCGGATACGTCGCCGACATCACCCCTGTCGAGCGCCTCACCGCGGGCGAGCTCGACGAGATCATCCGAGCCGCCGAGCGATGGCGCTCCGGTTCGGTCGAGCGCGGCTTCTCGATGGCTCTGGGCCGGCTGGGAGATCCCGCTGACTCGGGCTGTGTCGTGGCCCGGGTCCGGGACGCCGGGAGCACGCTGGTGGCCCTGCTGCACCTCGTGCCCTGGGGACCCGACGGGCTGTCCCTCGACGTGATGCGCCGGTGCCCCGATTGCGACAACGGAGTGATCGAGCTCGTCGTGACGGAGCTGATGACCAGCGCGCCCGGCCTCGGCGTCGCCCGGGTGTCCCTGAACTTCGCGGTCTTCCGCAGCGTCTTCGACCGCGCCGGCCGCCTGGGCGCCGGACCCGTCCTGAGGATGTGGCACGCGGTGCTGCTGCGGGCCTCACGGGTCTGGCAGCTCGAGTCGCTCTACCGCGCCAACGCCAAGTACGAGCCCCAATGGCGGCCTCGCTACCTGTGTTTCCCGATCGCACGTGACCTGCCCCGCGTGCTGGTGGCCGCGATGCAGGCCGAGGCCTTCCTGCCCCGACCCCGGTTGCGGCCCGCCCGCGCCTCGACGCCGACGACCCGCGAGCCGACTGCAGCGGCCGGAGCTCCGCATCGCGCCCGAGCCTGAGGCATCAGGACTCGGACGGCGGCGGCCCGTCACGAGCGGCTCGGCGCGAAGGGAAGTCGCAGCTCCGTCCACCCGTGGGCCGCCAGGGTCGAGGCGATCAGCTGGTGCCCCGCTGCATCGGGATGGTCGCGGTCCCGAGCCAGCAGTGCGGAAGCGTCGTGGCCGTCGTCGCCCTTGAAAGGCCGGTAGAGGTCGACACACGCCGCGTGACCCTGCGTTGCGGCCGCGCAGATCGCCCGGTTGGCGTGGCTCGTCGCCCGGGCGGCCATCGCGCCGTACAGCCATCGCTTCGTCGTCGCCGCCGGCCGCGGGCACCTCCTCGAACACGTTCCAGTAGGTCGTCACGAGCACCTCGAGAGGATCCGTACCGGTACGGGCGCGGACCAGCTGAATGATCTTGGCCACGTTCGCCCGCACGGTGGCAGCCACCCGGTCGAAGCAGGCGACACACCCGTCCTGCGCCCACTCCCTGCGGGCCCGCCCCATGTCGTTCGCGCCGATGGTGACGGTGACGATGTCAGCGCCGGGCAACCGCCGGGCGACCTCTCCCCCGCGCCGCAGGGCGGTGATCAGGTCGGCGGTCGTCCAACCGGGGACGCCGAGGTTGCGCACGGTGGTCGGCCGATGGGTCGCCCGAGCGACCAGCGCGCCGTACCGGGTGATGAACGGCGCGCACGGGCAGTTCGTGCCACTGACGACCGAGTCGCCCAGACCGACGACAGTCAGCGGCTCGGGTACCGCGAGATGTGGGGGGTGCGCGGACGCGTGCGGCTCCGCCGACCCTCGTACGCCGGCGAACGCCGGTGGGTGCGTGGCGCCGAAGCCATGGACGCCGAGGGCAAGCAACAGCAGCGCGGCGCAGGCGCAGCTCAGCCAGCTGACGAGCCGACGCACCCGCATCCCCTGATCCTTCCGACGCCGTGGCAAGGGTCAGGTCACCCGACACCATGAGCGGCAACCGGAAGATCGCCCGCGCTGCCGGCGCGCCGTACCCCGCCGGTCCTGGGCCGTGGCACCGCCACGCCTCCTGCACGATAGCGCGCGAGCCACGGCGCCCCACGAGACGGGTGACAGACCCGGTCCCTCGCGGTTCAGCGCCAGCCGAGCTGCGGGAGCGAGGTGGCGCAGCACGCTGTCGACCAGGTGCGCGTTGTAGTCGACGCCCAGCTGGTTCGGGACGGTCAGCAGCAGGGTGTCGGCGGCCGCGACCGCCTCGTCCTCGGCGAGCTCCTTCACCAGCGTGTCGGGCTCCCCGGCGTACGTCCTGCCGAACCGGGCGGCGCCGCCGTCCAGGTAGCCGACCTGGTCCTGCCCACCGGCTTCCTGACCGAAGTACGCCCGGTCCTGGTCGCTCACGATCGGGAAGATGCTGCGACTGACCGAGACCCGCGGTTCGCGACGGTGCCCGGCTGCCTGCCAGGCGTCCCGGAACTGCTGGATCTGCTCGGCCTGGAGCTGGTGGAACGGCACCCCGGTGTCCTCGGTGAGCAGCGTCGAGCTCATCAGGTTCATGCCCTGCTCGGCTGTCCACACGGCGGTCTGGCGCGTTCCGGCGCCCCACCAGACCCGGTCGCGCAGTCCCGGGGAGTGTGGCTCGACCCGGAGCAGGCCGGGCGGGTTGGGGAACATCGGCCGCGGGTTGGGCTCGGCGAACCCGTCGCCCTCGATCACCTCGAGGAACACCCGGGCGTGCTCCCGGGCCATCGCCGCGTGGTCAGAGCCCTCGGCCGGCTCGTACCCGAAGTAGCGGAACCCGTCGACCACCTGCTCCGGCGACCCCCGGCTGATGCCGAGCTGGAGCCGGCCGCCGGAGATCAGGTCCGCTGCGCCGGCGTCCTCGGCCATGTACAGCGGGTTCTCGTAGCGCATGTCGATCACGCCGGTCCCGATCTCGATCCGGCTGGTTCTCGCCCCGATCGCGGCGAGCAACGGGAACGGCGAGGACAGCTGCGCGGCGAAGTGGTGCACCCGGAAGTACGCGCCGTCGGCGCCGATCTCCTCGGCGGCGACGGCGAGCTCGATGGACTGCTGCAGCGCGTCGGAGGCCGAGCGCACCCGCGAGTGCGGCGACGGCGTCCAGTGGCCGAAGGAGAGGAACCCGATGCGTTTCATGGCTGCTGCAACACCTGTGATCCGTCAGTCTTCCCGCTCGTCGGTTCACGGCTGGACATCCGACGCGTGGCCGCGCGCTCAGGAAGCGGCGGCCTTGACCGCCAGCACCGGGCAGTCGACACCGAGCAGGATCCGCTGCGAGGTGCTGCCGATGATGAGCTTGCCGATCGCCGTGCGGCGGCGCAGGCCGATGACGACCAGCTCGGACGCCGTCTCCGAGACGACCGCGACGACGGCGTCCGCGACGTCGGTGCCGGCCGGCAGCTGACGGACGTCGGTCTCGACGCCGGAGGCAGCGAACTCGGCGACGATGGCGTCCAGCGACTGCTCCTCGGAGAACGGCTCGGTGGCGGCGGCGTCGGCCGGGCGCAGGACGGTGAGGACCACCACCCGGGACGACCGCCGCTGTGCCTCCTGGAGTGCAGCGGCGAGCGCGGCGTTGCCTTCGGCGGTCGGGATGTACGCGATGGTGATGGTCACGCGGTCAGTCTGGCCCATCCGACTCGCCGCGGGTCAGAACAGCTCGAGGGTGGCGCGTCGCCGGCTCTCCCACTCGAAGAACGACAGCATGCTCATCCCGATGACCACGTAGAGCACGCCGACGCCGATCTCGGCCAGCACGTCACCGCGCAGGTCGCCCAGCGGCACGCCGTCGGCCAACGCGCGGGCCGCGGCGATCGCGTGGGTCATCGGCAGCCACTGGGCCACCGAGACCATCCAGCCCGGCAGTGCGCTGAGCGGCACGTTGACGCCGCAGAACACCAGCAGGATGCCGAAGATCACGTTGGCCAGCACGGCCGTCTCGCGCACCCGCAGGCTCAGCGCCGCGGCGACCAGGCCGAGTCCGGTGCAGCTGAACGACGCGACCGCACTGACCAGAGCGATCGGCAGGTACGCCGAGGCCGGCACGTCGATGGAGAACAGCCAGCCGCCTACGACCAGCGAGAAGAGCGCGACCAGCCAGCCGTTGACGATGACGGGGAGGGCGCGGCCCAGGAACAGCGGGATCCGCGGCGCGGGGGTGGACAGGATGATGCCGAGCGTCTTCTGCTGCCGCTCGTCGCCGATCGTGTTGGCCATCGCGAACAGGCACGGGATGGCGGCGTACTGGATGGCGTTGCCGATCACGAAGAACTGGTCGGACTCGATGCCGGCGCTGCGCCCCAGGTAGGCGAACAGCGCGATCTGGGCGATCGGCGCGACCAGGAACGACGGGATGAGGATCCACGGCGTCACCCAGTTGAACAGGGCGCGGTAGCTGGTCGCACCGCCGAAGACGAAGATGCGGCCGGCGTTGGCGACGGCGTTCACGACAGCGCCAGGCTGGCGTTGCGCCGCGCGGAGGTCAGCACGGTCTCGGCGCACAGCACCCCGATCGCGAGGTAGCCGACCCCGACGCAGCAGGCACAGCACGACGTCGGGCAGCGGGTTGCCGCCCAGCGCGGACTCGCGGATCGCCCGCACGCCCCAGGTGGGGGCGAGCAGCCAGGAGATCGGTCGCACCCAGTCGGGCAGGATCGAGATCGGCACCAGGAAGCCCGAGACCAGCCAGACCGGCATCTCGAGGGCGTTGCCCATCGCCCACGCGCTGCGGTAGCGGACGACGGTCACGCTGAGCAGGAAGCCCAGCGCGCCGATGGCGAGCACGGTGGCGGGCACCGAGACCACGAACAGCAACGGGTGCGTGATCGACACGTCGATGCCGAACACGAAGCGCCCCCACAGCAGCGTCGCGACCATGCTGTAGAGCCCGACCGTGGCCATCGCGGTCGTGATCGGCAGCAGCACGAGCGGGAGCGGTACCGGCGCGGCCACGATCAGCTCGAGGGTGCCGCGCCAGCGCTCCCGCTGCACCGCGCCGCTCGCCGACGTGCTCACCGCCGACCAGACCCCCATGACGCTGGCGCCGATCGCGGCGTAGAGCAGGGTGCGCTCGTCACCGTCGATGCCGTACATCAGGAAGACGCTGGTCGCGAAGAACAGCGGCCAGATGACGCCGAGCACCCCGTCGAACGCCGACCGGGCCAGCATCTTGAGGTGGAAGTACCAACCGAGCGCCAGCACCCGCAGGACCGCGCGAGCGCTCACGCCGTGCCGACCAGCTCGACGTAGGCGTCCTCGAGGGTCGGCTCGCGGGTGGCGACCCGCCCGACCGGGATCGTCCCGAGGCAGGCCAGCACCGCCTGGGTCACCTCGGCCCCGGGCTCGGCGTGCACGACCAGCACCTGGGCCTGGCCGCGCTCCTCGACACCGGCCGACCGGACACCGTCGATGGCGTGCACCTCGGCCAGCACCGACTCGGCGCCGCCATACACCTCGACCTCGACGACGGTGCCTTCGGCTACCCGCGACTTCAGGTCCGTCGGCGTGCCCTCGGCGACGATCCGGCCGCCGGCGATGACGGCTATCCGGTCGCAGAGCTCGTCGGCCTCGAACATGTAGTGCGTGGTGAGCAGGACGGTGGTGCCGGCGGTACGCAGGTCGGCCACCGTGGCCCGCAGCTCGCGGGCACCGACCGGGTCGATGCCGATGGACGGCTCGTCGAGGAACAGCACCTCCGGCTTGTGCAGCAGGCCGCGCGCGATGTGCAGGCGCTGGCGCATGCCGCGGGAGTAGCCCTCGACCCGTTCGTTCTCGCGGCCGGCGAGACCGACCAGCTCCAGCAGCTCGCCGATGCGGGCGCGCTGGTCCCGCGGCGGAACGCCGTACAGCTCGGCGAAGTAGCGCAGGTTGTCCAGCCCGGACAGCCGTTCGTAGAGGCCGCGGTCGCCGCCGAAGACGTAACCGACCCGGCGCCGCACCTCGCGGGGCTCGGCGACGACGTCGTACCCCAGCACCCGCGCGCTGCCGGCCGTCGGCAGCAGCAGCGTGATGAGCATCTTGATCGTGGTGGTCTTGCCGGCTCCGTTGGGCCCGAGGAGGCCGAACAGCTCACCGCGCTCGACCGCGAAGTCGACCCCGCGCACGGCCTCCACCTCGCGGGTGGCGCGCTTCCAGGGGCTGGTGCGGGTGCGGTAGGTGCGGCGCAGGTCCGCGACCTCGATCACCGTCATTCGGCGAGCTCCTCAGGGGTCAGCGCCCGCAGGACGCAGAACTCGTTGCCGTCGGGGTCGGCCAGCACGACCCAGGACACCTCGTCGCCCTGGCCGACGCCGACCCGACGCGCACCGAGCGCCTCCAGCCGGGCCACCTCGGCGGCCTGGTCGTCGGGCCGCAGGTCGAGGTGCAACCGGTTCTTGCCCGCTTTCTGCTCCGGCACCCGCAGGAACAGCAGGTCGGGCGCGACCCCGTCCTCGGGGCTGCCCTCGGGCGGCTCCAGCACCACCTCGTCGGGTGTGTCGTAGGTGCGGCGCCAGCCCAGGGCCTGCGCCCAGAAGGCGGCCGGGCGGCCGGGGTCGGTCGAGTCGACACAGACACACTGCCAACGAAGAGTCACGACTGCGACCCAACCGGACACCACCGACGATGTCGAACCAGTTAGCGCTCCGCCGGGGCTCAGCGGCCGCCGTACAGGAACCGACGGAACGCCAGGGTCAGCCGGGGCATGACGACCCAGGTCATCAGCGAGGTCAGCGTGCCCGAGAAGACGACCGTGCGCGCGACCAGCGGCCAGCCCGAGATCAGTGGTAGCACGAACAGGTTCATCAGCAGCACCAACGGCACGATCGCCAGCAGCGTCACCAGGAACATCTTCCACTTCGCCGGCGCCGGCGCCGTGCGGCCCGGCAGCGCGAACCACGTCTCCAGGCCGGACACCCGGGCGACGCCGGTCTCCTCGACCAAGTCGTCGGCGCGGCGCAGCCACTCGGCCCGCTCGGCCGAGGACTCCCAGCGGGTCAGCGACTCCGGGTCGGCGAACCGGTAGACGACGTGCCAGTCCTGCCCCGTCACGTGCGGCCGCAGGATCCCCGACCCGAGGAACCCGGGGAACCGGCTGGCAGCGGCGATGATGCCGTCGTACCACCGCTCGAACTCCCGCTCGCGGCCGACGGCGACCCGCCGGGCCACCGTGACGGTGACCGGCTCGGCAGTCTGGGACAGGAGACTCATCTCCTCACTCAGCATCGGCCCCGGCAGGCATCATCCCGCGGCGGCGGGAGACGATGCTCACACCATGCCCGAGGGAGACACCGTCTGGCTGGCCGGGCGCCGCCTGCACGACGCGCTGGCCGGGCGGGTGCTGACCAGGTCGGACTTCCGGGTGCCGCAGCTCGCGACGGTCGACCTGTCCGGCCGCACCGTCACCGAGGTGGTCAGCCGCGGGAAGCACCTGCTCACCCGGGTCGGCGACGACCTGACGCTGCACACCCACTTCCGGATGGACGGGGCATGGCACCTCTACCGGCCCGGCGACCGGTGGCGCGGCGGCCCCGACTGGCAGGTGCGGCTGCTGCTGGAGACCGCCGAGTGGCAGGCGGTCGGCTACCGGCTGCCGGTGGTCGAGCTGCTCCCGCGGGACCGCGAGGTCGGCGCCGTCGGCCACCTCGGCCCGGACCTGCTCGGCCCGGACTGGGACGCCCACGAGGCGGTACGCCGGTTGGCGGCGCAGCCGGACCGGGAGATCGGCCAGGCGCTGCTCGACCAGCGCTACCTGGCCGGCATCGGCAACCTCTACAAGGCCGAGCTGTGCTTCCTGGCCGGCGTCTCGCCCTGGACGCCGGTCCGCGACGTCGACCTGCCGGCCGTCGTCGACCGGGCCCGGCGCCTGCTGGAGCTCAACAAGGACCACGTGTGGCAGACCACCACCGGCGACAGCCGGCGGGGCCGGGACCACTGGGTCTACGAGCGGCAGGGTCGGCCGTGCCGGCGGTGCGGCAGGCAGGTCGTGTCGGCGGACCAGGGCGACCCGCCCTACCAGCGGGTCGCCTACTGGTGCCCGCACTGCCAGCCCGGGCCGGCGCCCCGAGCCGGCTCAGGCGAACCGGTCGGCTCAGGCGAACCGGCCGGCGGGGCGCACCCGCTACCGGCCGTAGACGTGCGAACGCCCGTCCACACCCCCGTTGTGGTGGGGTGGACGGGCGAACACTGTGGCTCTACCCGGCTCGTGCTCGGCTAAGCGGCGACGTCGGTGACGAGCAGGGTGGTCGGTGCGGTCGGTGCGGGCACCTGCGGCAGCGTCTCGGCGAGCGCCAGGTTGTCACTGACCTCACGCAGGACCTCGGAGAGCGGAACCTCGAGTGCCTCGCAGATGGACCCGAGCAGCTCGGAGGATGCCTCCTTCTGCCCGCGCTCGACCTCGGACAGGTAGCCCAGCGAGACCCGCGCAGCGGCGGAGACCTCGCGCAGGGTCCGGCCCTGGTCACGGCGGCGCTCGCGGAGGACGTCGCCGAGCAGGCGGCGGAGCAGGATCATCGCGGTCGCCCTCCAGTCGTGCCGTTGGTCATGCAGTCCGGGTCATCCGTCGTGCAGTCTCGGTCGTGCCGTCTCGTCGATCTCCACCGTAGCCGGTGGTGGCGACGGCCGGGCCCCGCGGCTCGCGGGGCTCGGTACCGACGAGTGTAACGCTGTAATCATGTCGCTGCCTTCCCGTTCTCGGCCTCCCTGGTAGCCAGGGCCCGGACGAGCGCGTCGAGCGCGCCGCGCACCGCTGCGGCCCGCACCTCGGCCCGACCTGCCCCCGGCGCGTCCAGCCGCACGCTGCCTGCTCCGGACGGGCCGGCCACCGCGACGTGCACCTCGCCGGGCTGGTGCCCGTCCTGCGGGTCCGGACCGGCCACCCCGGTCGTCGACAGGCCCCAGGTCGCGCCCAGCCGGTCACGGACTCCCACCGCCATCTGCAGCGCCACGTCGGGGTCGACGGCGCCGCGGCGCGCCAGCAGGCCCGGGTCGACCCCGAGCAGCAGCGCCTTGACGTCGGTGGCGTAGGCCGTCACACCACCCCGGAAGGTCGCCGACACCCCCGGGACCGCCGTGATCGCCGCCCCCAGCGCGCCGCCGGTCAGGGACTCGGCGACGGCGAGGGTCTCGCCACGGGCCAGCAGCGTCTCGTGCACCGCCCGGGCCAGCTCGTGGGCGAGTCGGTCGTCGCCGGTCGGCCTGGTCGTCGCTGGTCACGGTCGCTCGGCCCGCCGGGACCGCTTGCGCTCGGTGCGGGCCGACGTACGCCGGATCTGCAGCGCCCGCTGCACGTAGTCGCGCCCCGGTGACCACGGTGACGACCACGGCGACGTACATGATCAGCAGCGCCACGGCGTGCAGGAAGCCGCCCAGGGGCAGCGGCAGCACGAGCAGGCCGATGCCCACGGTCTGCAGCAGGGTCTTGAGCTTGCCGCCGCGGCTGGCCGGCATCACCCCGTGCCGGATGACCAAGAACCGCAGCAGCGTGACGCCGATCTCGCGCACGAGCACGACGACGGTGACCCACCAGGGCAGCTCGCCGAGGAGCGACAGGCCGATCAGCGCGGCGCCCATCAGCGCCTTGTCGGCGATCGGGTCGGCGATCTTGCCGAAGTCGGTCACCAGCCCGCGGCGGCGGGCCAGCTCGCCGTCGACCCGGTCGGTGACCGCCGCCACCGCGAACACCACGAACGCCAGCACCCGCCACAGCGGGTCGTCGCCGTCACCGTGGAACAGCAGGACCAGGAAGACGGGCACCAGCAGCAGCCGCAGCACCGTCAGCGCGTTCGCGATGTTCCAGGCACTGACCGAGGCGACGGGGGTGTCGCTCATCAGGCGGTCGCTCACCGTGCGCCACCAGGTCGGCACCCTCGCTGGCGACCACGGTCGCGGTGACCAGTGCACCCACGGCGAGGCCGGTGCTGCCGACCAGCCGGGTGCTGCCGTCGACCTCGGGACCCTGGTGGGCGGCCCGGCCCTCGACGGTGCCGGTGACGGCGTCGATCTCCTCGACCAGCACCTGCGACGGTCTCGCCGACCCGTTCCTCGGCACGCTGCGCCACCAGCTCGTCGACCAGCCGGCTCACCCGGTCGACCCGGTCGCGCGACCACGTCGTCGTCCAGCTGGCCGTCGAGGGTCGCCGCCTCGGTGCCGTCCTCGTCGAGTAGCCGAACACCCCGACGACGTCGAGGCGGGCACCGACCAGGAACCGCTCGAGCTCGGCGACGTCGTCCTCGGTCTCCCCGGGGAAGCCCACGATCACGTTGGACCGGATGCCGGCGGTCGGTGCCGCCGCCCGGATGGTCGAGCGAGCTCGAGGAAGCGCTCGGTGTCACCGAACCGGCGCATCCGGCGCAGCACCGGGCCGCTGGCGTGCTGGAACGACAGGTCGAAGTACGGCAGCGACACCCGGCGTCGCGGTCATCGCCTCGATCAGGCCGGGCCGCATCTCGGCCGGCTGCAGATAGCTCACCCGGACCCGCTCGATGCCGTCGACCGCGGCCAGGTCCGGCAGCAGCGACTCGAGCAGCCGCAGGTCGCCGAGGTCCTTGCCGTACGACGTGGAGTTCTCGCTCACCAGGACCAGCTCGCGGACGCCCTGCTCGGCCAGCCAGCGCGGCCTCGTCGAGGACCTCGTGCGGCCGGCGCGAGACGAACGAGCCGCGGAAGGTGGGGATCGCGCAGAACGTGCAGCGTCGGTCGCAGCCGGATGGCCAGCTTCAGCGCGCGCGGTGGGACCGTCGCCCAGCCGCATCCGCACCGGTCGCGGCCCGGACGCGGGCGCGACGCCGTCCGGCAGGTCCGGGCGGGCGGGCCGGGGCTGCTGGGCGCGGTCGGCCGGCGCGAGCGGCAGCAGCCGTCGCCGGTCGCGAGGGCACGTGCGGGACGTGCGTCTCGCCGGCGAGGATGTCCTGCAGCCGGGTCGAGATGTCGGCGTAGTCGTCGAAGCCCAGCACCGCGTCGGCCTCGGGCAGCGCCGTCGGCCAGCTGCTCGCCGTACCGCTCGGCGAGGCACCCGACGGCCACCACCGCCTGGGTGCGCCGAGCCGCCCTTGAGGTCGGCCGCGGCGAGCAGCGTGTCGACGGAGTCCTTCTTGGCCGCCTCGACGAAGCCGCAGGTGTTGACCAGCGCCACGTCGGCGTCCGCCGGCTCGGCGACGAGCAGCCAGCCGTCGGCTGCGAGCCGGCCAGCGAGCTCCTCGGAGTCGACCTCGTTACGGCGCGCAGCCGAGGGTGACCAGCGCGACGCGCCGGCCCGGCGGGTCGGGGGACATGTCCGGCAGCCTATCGGCGGCCAGGTCGAGCGGCGGCCAGGTCAGCGCGGCGGCCGGTCCGGCGGCGGTCGGGTCAGCCGGCGGCCGGGTCCTCCGGCGTGAACTGGACACGGGCCACCTGGCCGCGCCGCCCGGGTGCGCCGATGTCCGCGCCGTTGACCGTCAGGTCGACCCCGCCGGCGTTGCCGATCACCAGCTTGATCCGCGACTTGTCGGCGAACGTCTTCTGCTGCCCGTCCTGCAGCAGGCCCTGGAACAGCTCCTGCCCGGTGTTCGTGGTGACCTGCACCCAGCTGCGGTCGGTGGCCCGCAGCCACCACGGTGACCTTCCCCCGCGGGGCCTGCGCGACTGCGCTGCCGACCGCCCTCCGTCGGGCTCGGTGACGAGGCACTGGGGGACCTGGCCGGCGCACTGCGTCGAGGTGTCGGTGCCGGCGACCTCGGTGCCGTTCTTGTCCGAGCCGGAGAACGCCTGCACGATGCCGAACCCGACGACCAGGACGAGCGCCGCCGCCATCGCCGCGGTCCAGTTCGGGCCGCGCCGCTCGGCGGGGGCGTTGATCTCCGGCTCGAACACGTCGGTGGCGCGGGGCGGCGCGGCCTCCGGGCGCTCGGCATCGAACTCCGCCAGCAGCTGGGCCGGGTCGGCGCCGACGGCGGTTGCGACGGTGCGCAGGTGGCCGCGGGCGTAGAAGTCGCCGCCGCAGGCCGAGAAGTCGTCGTTCTCCATGCCCAGGATCAGGGTGCGGCGGATGCGCGTCTTGGCCGCGACGTCCTCGAGCGTGAGCCCGGCAGACTCGCGCGCCTGCGCCAGGGTCGAGCCGATGGACACCGTGGGCTCCTCCCCGTGGTCGACCTCCAGTCTACGGACGACGGTGACCCTCGGGCCAGCCGAGAACTGTCACCCGACGTGAGCGCGATGCCGCCGTCCGGGTGACGCATGCCACAAGCGGTTTTTCGGCTCACTCCCCGCGCAGGGTGAGCAGCACGCCGTCGAGCTCGTCGGCCGTCACGAGGACGTCGCGGGCCTTCGATCCCTCGGACGGGCCGACGATGCCGCGGCTCTCCATCAGGTCCATCAGCCGGCCGGCCTTGGCGAAGCCGACCCGGAGCTTGCGCTGCAGCATCGACGTCGAGCCGAACTGGGTGGTGACCACGAGCTCGACCGCCTGGCAGCAGCAGGTCGAGGTCGTCGCCGATCTCCTCGTCGACCTCGCGTGCGCGCGGTCTGCGGCGCGATGACGTCCTCGCGGTACGTCGGCTGCAGCTGGGTCTTGCAGTGCTGCGACGACGGCGATGATCTCCGGCTCGGTGACCCAGGCGCCCTGCATCCGCATCGCCTTGCTGGCGCCCATCGGCAGGAAGAGCCCGTCACCCTGGCCCGACCAGCTTCTCGGCGCCGGGCTGGTCGAGGATGACCCGGCTGTCGGCGAGGCTGGAGGTCGCGAACGCCAGCCGGGACGGCACGTTGGCCTTGATCAGACCGGTGACGACGTCGACGCGACGGCCGCTGGGTGGCGAGCACCAGGTGGATGCCGGCGGCGCGGGCGAGCTGGGTGATGCGGACGATCGAGTCCTCGACGTCGCGCGGGGCCACCATCATGAGGTCGGCGAGCTCGTCGACCACCACGAGCAGGTAGGGGTACGGCGCGAGCACCCGCTCGCTGCCCGGCGGGGGCTGTGACCTTGCCGGCCCTGACCGCCTTGTTGAAGTCGTCGACGTGCCGGAAGCCGAAGGCGGCGAGGTCGTCGTAGCGCAGGTCCATCTCGCGCACGACCCACTGCAGCGCCTCGGCGGCCTTCTTGGGGCTGGTGATGATCGGCGTGATGAGGTGCGGCATGCCCTCGTAGTGCGGTGAGCTCGACCCGCTTCGGGTCGACGAGCACCATCCGCACCTCGTCCGGTGTCGCGCGCAGCAGCAGCGAGGTGATCAGCGAGTTCATGCAGCTGGACTTGCCGGACCCCGGTGGCGCCGGCCACCAGCAGGTGCGGCATCTTGGCGAGGTTCGCGCACCACGAAGCCGCCCTCGACGTCCTTGCCGAGCGCCACCAGCATCGGGTGGTGGTCGTTGCGGGCCACCGGCGAACGCATCACGTCGCCGAGGCTGACGACCTCGCGGTCGACGTTCGGGATCTCGATGCCGATGGCGGACTTGCCGGGGATCGGCGAGAGGATGCGGACGTCGGCGCTGGCCACGGCGTACGCGATGTTCTTGCTCAGTGCCGTGACCCGCTCGACCTTGACCGCGTTGCCGAGCTCGACCTCGTAGCGGGTCACTGTCGGGCCCCGGGTGTAGCCGGTGACCTGGGCGTCGATGTCGAACTGGTCGAGCACCTCGGTGAGCGACTCGACCACGGCGTCGTTGGCCTTGGACCGCGGCTTGTGCTCCGAGCCCTCCCGCAGCACGTCGGCCGGCGGCAGCGAGTACGTGACGTCCCCCGAGAGCAGCAGCTGCTCCACGCGGGCCGGCATCGGGGAGTGCGCCGGCGCGGGCTTCTCCGCAGCTGCCGGGTCGCTGGCGGCGGCGTCGACTGCCGCGGACTCGGCCCGCGCCACGACCGACGCGTCGTAGGGCGCGTCGGCGGCGTCCGGCTTCTCGTCGTCGGTCATCGAGCCCTGGCGGCGGCGCGGCCGGCGCCGCTTGAGGGGCTCCAGCGGATCGACCGACGGGAGCTCGGCGCCCTCGGCGCCCTCAGCGCCCTCAGCGCCCGGCTCGGCGGCGGCCGCCGGCTCCGGGCGGTGCATCAGCCAGGCAAGGATCGCCTTGGCCCGGTCCGGCAGGGCGTGCAACGGGGTCGCCGTGACCACGAGCAGGCCGAAGACGAGCAGCAGCACGAGCAACGGCACGGCGACGTACGTGGAGACGGCCGACACCAATGGTGAGGAGATCAGGTAGCCGAGGTAGCCGCCGCCCTCGCGCAGCGGCCCGCCGTTGCCCTGGTTCGGGTCGGGCAGCCCCTGGGCGATGTGCACCAGGCCGAGCACCGCCACGCCGATCGCGCCGAGCCCGATGCCGACGCGTCCGCGCGCCTCGGTGTCCTGCGGGTGCCGCAGGATGCGGACGCCGAGGAAGAGCAGGACCAGCGGCAGCACCAGGCCGACCCGTCCGGCGGTGCCGGAGACGACCGCGTGGACAGCTTCGCCGACCGGGCCCTGCAGGTCCCACCACTCGACGGCCGCGACCACGGTGGCGAGGCCCGAGCAGGGCCAGCCCGATGCCGTCCCGGCGGTGGGCCGGGTCGAGGTCGCGCGCGCTGCTGCCGATCCGGCGGGCCAGGCCGCCGACCAGGTGGGCGATGCCCAGCCACAGGCCGCGCAGCGCGCGCACCGGCCACGGCGGGCCGACCCGCTGCGACCGGCGAGCAGCCGGCCGGCGGGCGGCTGACCGGCGGGCAGCTGGCTTGCGAGCGGCGGGCTTGCGGGCCGGCGGCCGGCCGGCAGCGGGCTTGCGGGCCGCAGGCTTCGCGGCAGCCCGCGTGCTGGCGGCGCGGGGACGCGAGGGCGTGCGGGTGGCCATGCCCGCGAGGCTACCCGTCCGTCCCGCCAGCACCACTGGTCACACCCTTCACTGGCCCGCGTGTCGCGCCTCGGCCTCGCCCGCAGCGCCTCGGCCCGGCCGCCGCGCCCCTGCCGTCGGGCGCCGGGGGTCTCGTGGCGATAGACCCCTGCCAGGCGCCTTCTGGCCGGATCGGATACCTGATCGACCCCTGCCGGGCCGCTTCCGGGCCGCTTCCGGGCGGATCGGATACCGGACCGGCCCGGAAAACGCCCGTCCCGGTATCCGATCCCTCGGGAACGGCTCCGGCGGCGCCCCTTGTCGAGCTGCCACGCCCCCGGTGGCAGGGCACCAGGGTGTCGGGGGGCACCCGGGCCGCGCGGCCCCGCCGGGATGGCACCCGGGCGCGTCCTGTCGAGCTGCCACGCCCCCGGTGGCAGGGCACCAGGGATGTCGGGAGGGCACCGGGGCCGCGCGGCCCCGCCGGGAAGGCACCCTGGGCGGCGTCCCTGTCGAGCTGCCACGCCCGCGGTGGCAGGGCGACCAGGCGGTCGGGGTGGCGGCTAGACCTCGACGACGACCGGGATGATCATGGGCCGGCGGCGGTGGGTGTCGCTCACCCACTTGCCCATGGTGCGGCGGACCAGCTGCTCGAGCTGTCGGCTGTCCCCGATGCCCTCGGCGGCCGCGGTGTCCAGCGCGTCCTCGATCTTGGCCGCGGACCTCGTCGAAGACCGCGTCGTCCTCGGCGAAGCCGCGGGCGTGGATCTCCGGCCCGCCGGTGACCTTTCCGGTCACCGAGTCGACGACCACCACGATGGAGATGAACCCCTCGTCCCGCAGGATCCGGCGGTCCTTGAGCGACGACTCGGTCACGTCACCGACGCTCGAGCCGTCGACGTACACGTTGCCGCACGGGACGGCACCGACGACGACGGCGCGACCGTCGACCAGGTCGACGACGACGCCGTCCTCGGCGAGCACCGTACGGTCCCGCGGGACGCCGGTCAGCACGGCGAGGTCGGCGTTGGCCCGCAGGTGCCGCCACTCGCCGTGCACCGGCATGACGTTGCTGGGCCGCACGATGTTGTAGACGTAGAGCAGCTCACCGGCCGAGGCATGGCCGGACACGTGCACCAGGGCGTTCGCCTTGTGCACGACGGTCGCGCCCCACCGGGACAGCCCGTTGATCACCCGGTAGACCGGGCTCTCGTTGCCGGGGATGAGGGACGACGCGAGGATCACGGTGTCGCCCTCGCCGACGCGGATCACGTGGTCGCGGTTGGCCATCCGGGCGAGCGCCGACATCGGCTCGCCCTGCGAGCCGGTGCAGACGAGGACGATCTGGTCGTCGCGCAGGTCGTCGAGGGCCTTGACGTCGACGACCAGCCCGGCCGGGACGTGCAGGTAGCCGAGGTCACGGGCGACCCCCATGTTGCGGACCATCGACCGGCCGACGAAGGCCACCTTCCGGCGGTGGGCCACCGCCGCGTCGAGCACCTGCTGCACCCGGTGCACGTGGCTGGCGAACGACGCGACGATGACCCGCTTGCTGGCCTGGCCGAACACCCGGTCGAGCACCGGCGTGATGTCCCGCTCCGGCGTGGTGAAGCCGGGCACCTCGGCGTTGGTCGAGTCGGCGAGCAGCAGGTCGACGCCCTCGTCGCCGAACCGGGCGAAGGCCCGCAGGTCGGTGAGCCGGCCGTCGAGCGGGAGCTGGTCCATCTTGAAGTCGCCGGTGTGCAGCACCAGGCCGGCCGGGGTGCGGATCGCCACCGCCAGCGCGTCCGGGATCGAGTGGTTCACCGCGACGAACTCGCAGTCGAACGGGCCGAAGCGCTCGCGCTGCCCCTCCCGCACCTCCAGCGTGTACGGCGAGATGCGGTGCTCCTGCAGCTTGGCCTCGACCATCGCCAGGGTGAGCCGGGAGCCGATCACCGGGATGTCGGGCTTCTCGCGCAGCAGGTAGGGCACCGCGCCGATGTGGTCCTCGTGGCCGTGGGTGAGGACGACGGCCGTCACGTCGTCCAGCCGGCCCCGGATGTAGTCGAAGTCGGGCAGGATCAGGTCGACGCCGGGCTGGAAGTCCTCGGGGAACAGCACCCCGCAGTCGACGACGAGCAGCTGGCCGGCGTACTCGAAGACGGTCATGTTGCGGCCGACCTCGCCGAGGCCGCCGAGTGCGACGATGCGCAGGCCGCCCGCCGGCAGCTCCGGCGGTGGGCCGAGCTCGGGGTGCGGGTGGCTCACGCCGGGACCCGCAGCGCGTCGCGCAGCCGCTCCACCTCGGTCTCGGTGGCGTCGAGCAGGGGGGCGCGGACGGTGCGCTCGGGGATGACACCCAGCAGCTGCAGGGCAGCCTTGGCCCGGATCGCGCCCTGGGACGACTGGTCCATGATCGCGCGCACCGACGGGATCAGCCGCCGGTGGATGGCGAGAGCGCCCGGCAGGTCGCCGTCGTCGACCGCGGCGACCATCGCCGCGTAGTCGTCGCCGTGCACGTGGCCGACGACGCTGATCACGCCGACCCCGCCATGGGTGAGCCAGGCCAGGTTCATCGCGTCGTCGCCGGAGTAGTAGGCCAGGTCGGTGCCCGCCATCACGCGGGACCCTTGGAACAGGTCTCCCTTGGCGTCCTTCACCGCGAGGATCCGCTCGTGCTCGGCCAGCCGCACCAGCGAGTCGTACTCGATCGGTGTGCCGGTGCGGCCGGGGATGTCGTAGAGGATCACCGGCAGGTCGGCGGCGTCGGCCGCGGTCTGGAAGTGCCGGACCAGGGCCTCCTGCGGGGGCTTGTTGTAGTACGGCGTGACGAGCAGCAGCCCGTGGGCGCCGGCCTTCTCGGCCGTGCGGGACAGCTCGACGGTGTGGTGGGTGTCGTTGGTCCCGCTGCCGGCCACCACCCGGGCCCGGTCGCCGACCGCCTCGACGACGGCGCGGACCAACCGTTCCTTCTCGTCGTCGCTGGTCGTCGGCGACTCGCCGGTGGTGCCGTTGACCACGATGCCGTCGTGGCCGTGCTCGACGAGGTAGGAGGCCAGCCGCTGGGCCGCGCCGAGGTCGAGGGACCCGTCGGCCCGGAACGGAGTGACCATCGCGGTGAGGACCCGCCCGAAGGCGGCCGCCGCGGCCGGGGACGGTGCTGTGGTGGGCATGACCTCACGCTACCGGCCCGGAATGGGAAGCAGGAGACCCCGCCGCCACCCGCTCGGGGGTTCGGGCGGCGACGGGGCTCTACCGGACATCGGTGCCGGAGCCGGTGGTGTTACACCCCGCAACGACCAGGTCGCGCCGCGGCCCATCGCTCAGACGGCCACCGGCGCCCGCAGCGCCGGATGGTGCCGGTAGTCCTCGACGACGAGGTCCTCGTACGCGTAGTCGAACAGCGACGGGGCCGGGCGCAGGGCGAGGGTCGGGAACGGGTAGGCCGCGCGGGAGAGCTGCTCGGTCACCTGGTCGAGGTGGTTGTCGTAGATGTGGCAGTCGCCGCCGGTCCAGACGAAGTCGCCGACCTCCAGGCCGACCTGCTGGGCCACCATGTGGGTCAGCAGCGCGTAGCTCGCGATGTTGAACGGGACGCCGAGGAACAGGTCGGCGCTGCGCTGGTAGAGCTGGCAGGACAGTCGCCCGTCGGCGACGTAGAACTGGAACAGCAGGTGGCACGGCGGCAGCGCCATGTCCGCGAGCTCGGCGACGTTCCAGGCCGAGACGATCATGCGCCGCGACGTCGGGTCGGTGCGCAGCTGGTGCGAGGACGCCGCTGATCTGGTCGATGTGCTCGCCGTCCGGGGTCGGCCAGGCGCGCCACTGCACGCCGTACACCGGCCCGAGGTCGCCGTCGGGGGCGGCCCACTCGTCCCAGATCGTCACGCCGTGCTCCTGCAGCCAGCCGACGTTCCGGTCGCCGCGCAGGAACCACAGCAGCTCGTAGGCGATCGAGCGGAAGTGCACCCGCTTGGTCGTGATCAGCGGGAAGCCGCGCTGCAGGTCGTAGCGCATCTGGTGGCCGAAGACGCTGCGCGACCCCGTGCCGGTGCGGTCCGGCCGGCTCGAGCCGTGCTCCAGCACGTGCCGGAGCAGGTCCTCGTACTGGGTGTCGACGTGCAGGTCACCGGCCACCCACCGATCGTAGGCCGGACCCTGGCGGCCGTCCGGGCAGCGCGCCGGTTCTGAGAGGATCGAGCGGATGGCTGACGCGAGCGTGCGCCCGGCGACGGCCGAGGACTCGGCCGAGCTGGCCCGCATCCAGGCGGCGGTCTGGGCGCGGGTCCACGGTGACTCGGTGCCGGCCGACGTCCTCGAGGCGGTGGGGTCGCCGGCCGCCGAGGCGCAGTGGCGGTCGGCGGTGAGCGTGCCGCCGTCCCCCCGGCACCGGGTCCTCACGGCGCTCGCCGGCGACACCGTCGTGGGATTTGCGGCGCTCGCGCCGTCGTCCGACCCCGACCTCGACGCCGGGCAGGACGCCGAGCTGCTGGCGCTCTGCGTGGACCCCGAGGCCGCGGGTGCCGGGCACGGCTCGCGGCTGGTCAACGCCGCGGCTGACGTGGCGGGTGGGTGACGGGTTCAGCGCCCTGCACACCTGGCTGGCGGCCGCCGAGACGGACCTGCGGGCCTTCCTGGTCGGCGCCGGCTGGGACTCCGACGGAGCGCACCGCAGCCTCGACCTGCGCGGCGACGGCGAGGTGCTGGTCGAGCAGACCCGGCTGGGCGCGGCCCTCCCCGAGCGCTGAGCGAGCGGCGGAGCGGCGAGCGGCGAGCTGCGAGCTAGACGAGCTCGAACCGGGCCGGGTCGCCGGCACCGACCCGCACCACGTCGGGGAACCCGTCGGACCAGTCCACGACCGTCGTCGGCTGGGTGCCGCACTCGCCGGAGTCGACGACGGCGTCCACCTGGTGGTCGAGGTCCTCCTTGATCTGCCAGCCGTCGGTCATCGGGTCCTCGGCGTCGGGCAGCAGCAGGGTGCTGGACACCAGGGGCTCGCCGAGCTCGCGCATCAGCGCCCGGACCACCGGGTGGTCCGGGATCCGCACTCCCACCGTCTTCTTCTTCGGGTGCGCGAGCCGCCTCGGCACCTCGCGGGTGGCCGGCAGGATGAACGTGTACGGCCCCGGGGTGGCCGCCTTCACCGCGCGGAAGGCGGCGTTGTCGAGCTGCACGAACTGGCCGAGCTGGGAGAAGTCCGCACACACCAGCGTGAAGTGGTGGCGGTCGTCCAGGTGCCGGAGCCGACGGATGCGCTCCGGCCCGGTCGGGCTGCCCAGCTGGCAGCCGAGCGCGTAGCAGGAGTCGGTGGGATAGGCGATCAGGGCGTCGTCGCGCAGCATCGTCACCACCTGGCCGATGCTGCGGGGTTGCGGGTCGCGCGGGTGGACGTCGAAGTACCGGGCCATCCACCGAGGGTACGGAGCGGCCGTCGTGGGCTACAGCCCGATCAGCGGTTCCAGCCCGACCGTGAGACCCGGGCGGGTCGCGACCTCGCGGACCGCGAGCAGCACACCCGGCATGAACGACGCGCGGTCGTACGAGTCGTGCCGGATCGTCAGGGTCTCCCCCGCCGTACCGAGCAGCACCTCCTGGTGGGCCACCAGCCCGCGTGGCCCGCACCGAGTGCACCCGCACGCCGTCGACGTCGGCGCCGCGGGCGCCGTCGAGCGCGGACGCCGTGGAGTCCGGCATCGGCCCCAGGCCGGCGTCCCGGCGGGCGGCCGCCACGAGCTGCGCGGTACGCCGGGCGGTGCCGCTCGGCGCGTCGGCCTTGCCGGCGTGGTGCAGCTCGACGATCTCGACGGAGTCGAAGAACCGGGCCGCCTGCTCGGCGAAGCGCATCATCAGCACGGCGCCGACCGCGAAGTTGGGGACCACGAGGACGCCGACGCCGGGGGCGCCGTCGAGCCAGCCGCGCAGCTGCGCCAGCCGGTCGTCGTCGAAGCCGCTGGTGCCGACGACGGCGTGGATGCCGTGCTCGACGCAGAACCGCAGGTTGTCCATGACGGCGTCCGGCCGGGTGAAGTCGACGGCGACCTCGACCCCGGCGTCGGTCAGCGCCGTCAGCGGGTCGGTGGACCCGATGCGGGCCACCAGCTCGAGGTCGTCGGCCGCGTCGACCGCGCGGCACGCCTCCGAGCCCATCCGCCCGCCGGCGCCGAGCACGCGCGACCCTGGTCATGCCACCGCTGCGGTGAAGTCCCGGTCGGCCTCGAACGGGCCGACGACCGCGAGCGTCGGGTCGCTGCCGGGGTCAGCACCTCGGCCGCGATCTCGGCGACGTCGTCCAGCGTGACGGCGTCGATCTTGGCGAGCACCTGGCCGACCGAGAGCTGCTCGCCGTAGACGAGCTCGGCCTTGCCGATGCGGCTCATCCGGGAGCCGGTGTCCTCCAGGCCGAGGACGAGCGAGCCCGCGCAGCTGGCCCTTCCCGCGGTGCAGCTCCTCGGCGGTGATGCCGGTCTCGGCGACCGTGGCCAGCTCGTCGCGACAGATCGCGAGCACGTCGTCGACCTTGCGCGGCACGCAGCCCGCGTAGACGCCGAACAGCCCGGTGTCGGCGTACTGCGCGTGGTAGCTGTAGACCGAGTAGGCCAGCCCGCGCTTCTCGCGGATCTCCTGGAACAGCCGGGAGGACATGCCGCCGCCCAGTGCGGCGTTGAGCACGCCGAGGGCGAACCGCCGCTCGTCGGTGCGCGCGACGCCGGGGCCGCCGAGCACGACGTTGGCCTGCTCGGTGACCCGCGGGACGACCCGGATGCCGCTGCTGGTGAGCGACCGCCGGCCACCGCGCGGTGCAGCGGGCCCGACGTCGCCGTCGTCCAGCATCCCGGCGGCGCCGAAGGCCTTGCGGACCAGCCGCACGACGGTGGCGTGGTCGACGTTGCCGGCGACCGCGACCACCATGTCCTGCGGGCGGTAGCGGCGGCGGTAGTAGCCGTTGATGGCGGTGCGCCGGATGGACTCGATCGACTCGACCGTGCCGAGCACCGGCCGGGCCAGCGGGCCCTGCCCGAAGAGGACCTGGGCGAACTGGTCGTGGACCATGTCCGTCGGGTCGTCCTCGTGCATGGCGATCTCCTCGAGGATCACCCCGCGCTCCGCGTCGACGTCGGCAGCTCTGATGACCGACGACGTGACGAGGTCACCGACGACGTCGACCGCGAGCGGCAGGTCGGTGTCGAGCACCCGCGCGTAGAAGCAGGTGTACTCCTTGGAGGTGAACGCGTTCATCTCGCCGCCGACCGCGTCGATCGCGGCCGAGATGTCGAGCGCGTCCGCGCCGCCGGGTGCCCTTGAACAGCAGGTGCTCCAGGTAGTGCGAGGCCCCCGCGAGAGACGCCGTCTCGTCGCGGGAGCCCACGCCCACCCAGACGCCGAAGGTCACCGACCGCACGGTGGGAACCGCCTCGGTGACGACGCGCAGCCCGCCGGGCAGGACGGTGCGCCGGACGAGTCCGCCACCGCCGTCCCCCCGGTGCAGGGTGCGCGTCGTCTGCCGTGCCAACGCCGTGGCCTACGCCTCGACGTCGCTGGCGGCGGGAGCCGGCGGCCGGCTCGGCCGCCGCGCCTCCGACCGGGATCAGCGAGAGCTTGCCGCGCGGGTCGATCTCCGCGATCTCGCACCTGCACCTTGTCGCCGACCTTGACGACGTCCTCGACGTTGTCGACGCGCTTGCCGCCGGCCAGCTCACGCAGCTTCGAGATGTGCAGCAGGCCGTCGCGACCGGGCACCAGCGACACGAACGCGCCGAAGGTGGTGGTCTTGACGACCGTGCCGAGGTAGCGCTCGCCGACCTCGGGCATCGTCGGGTTGGCGATGGCGTTGATCATCGCGCGGGCGGCCTCGGCCTTGGGGCCGTCGGTCGCACCGATGTAGATGGTGCCGTCGTCCTCGATGGTGATGTCGGCGCCGGTCTCGTCCTGGATCTGGTTGATCATCTTGCCCTTGGGGCCGATGACCGCGCCGATCTGGTCGACGGGGATCTTGATGGTGATGATCCGCGGGGCGTACGGCGACATCTCGTCCGGTGCGTCGATCGCCTCGTGCATGACGTCGAGGATGTGCAGCCGGGCCTCCTTGGCCTGGGTGAGCGCCGAGGCGAGCACCGAGGCGGGGATGCCGTCGAGCTTGGTGTCGAGCTGGATGGCCGTGACGAACTCGCTGGGTGCCGGCGACCTTGAAGTCCATGTCGCCGAACGCGTCCTCGGCGCCGAGGATGTCGGTCAGCGCGGCGTACTCCGTCTCACCGTCGACCGTGTCGGAGATGAGGCCCATCGCGATGCCGGCGACCGGCGCCCGCAGCGGGACGCCGGCGCTGCAGCAGCGACATGGTCGAGGCGCAGACCGAGCCCATCGACGTGGAGCCGTTGGAGCCGAGGGCCTCGGACACCTGGCGGATCGCGTAGGGGAACTCCTCGCGGGCCGGCAGCACCGGCAGCAGCGCCCGCTCGGCGAGCGCGCCGTGACCGATCTCGCGCCGCTTCGGCGAGCCCACCCGACCGGTCTCACCGGTCGAGTACGGCGGGAAGTTGTAGTTGTGCATGTAGCGCTTGCGGTTCTCGGGGTTGAGCGTGTCGACCATCTGCTCCATGCGCAGCATGTTCAGCGTGGTCACGCCCAGGATCTGGGTCTCGCCGCGCTCGAACAGCGCCGAGCCGTGCACCCGCGGGAGCACCTCGACCTCGGCCGAGAGGGTGCGGATGTCGGACAGCCCGCGGCCGTCGATGCGCACCTTGTCGCGCAGGATCCGCTGGCGCACCAGCGCCTTGGTGACCGAGCGGTAGGCCGCGCTGATCTCCTTCTCGCGACCCTCGAACTGGCCGGCCAGCTTCTCCTTGGCGGAGTCCTTGATGCGGTCGAGCTCGGTCTCGCGCTCCTGCTTGGCGGCGATCGTCAGGGCCTGGCCGAGCTCGTCGCTGACCAGGTCGGTGACCGCCTGCAGGACGTCGTCCTGGTAGTCGAGGAAGCGGGGGAACTCAGCCGTGGGCTTGGCTGCCGCGTCGGCCAGCTGCTGCTGGGCCTCGCAGAGCACCTTGATGAACGGCTTGGCGGCCTCGAGGCCCTGGGCGACGACCTCCTCGGTGGGAGCGGTCTTGCCGTCGTCCTTGATGAGGTGCCACGCGGCGGTGGTGGCCTCGGCCTCGACCATCATGATCGCGACGTCGTCACCGGCGATGCGGCCGGCGACGACCATGTCGAAGACGGCCGACTCGAGCTGCTCGTGGGTGGGGAAGGCGACCCACTGGTCCGTCGATGAGGGCGACGCGGGTGGCGCCGATCGGGCCGGAGAACGGCAGGCCGGAGAGCTGGGTGGACGCCGACGCGGCGTTGATCGCCACGACGTCGTACATGTCCTTGGGGTCGAGCGCCATGACCGTGATGACGACCTGGACCTCGTTGCGCAGGCCCTTGGCGAACGTCGGGCGCAGCGGCCGGTCGATCAGGCGGCAGGTGAGGATCGCGTCCTCGGACGGGCGGCCCTCGCGGCGGAAGAACGAGCCGGGGATGCGGCCCGCGGCGTACATCCGCTCCTCGACGTCGACCGTCAGCGGGAAGAAGTCGAGGTTCTCCTTGGGGTGCTTGCCGGCCGTGGTGGCCGACAGCAGCATGGTGTCGTCGTCGAGGTAGGCGGCGACGGAGCCGGCCGCCTGGCGGGCGAGCCGCCCGGTCTCGAACCGGACCGTGCGGGTGCCGAAGCTGCCGTTGTCGATGACGGCGTCAGCGGTGTGGACCGAGTTCTCGGCCATTCAGGTCACTCTCCTCTTTGTAGCGTGGCGGGAGAGCGGGTCGCGACGCCGGTCTTCGATGGAAGCCTGCGGGAGCCGATGGAGCGCCGTGTCCGCGGGCCACTACCGAGGACCGGAACGCCGGTGGCGAACCGCTCCTCCCAAGGTGGTGGTGCGGGAGCTAGCGGCGCAGGCCGAGCTTCTCGATCAGCGCGCGGTAGCGGTTGATGTCCTTCTTCGCCAGGTAGTTGAGCAGCCGGCGGCGACGGCCGACGAGCAGGAGCAGCCCACGACGCGAGTGGTGGTCGTGCTTGTGCTCCTTGAGGTGCTGGGTGAGGTCACTGATGCGACGCGAGAGCATCGCCACCTGGACCTCGGGCGAGCCGGTGTCGGCCTCGACGCGGCCGTGGTCGGCGATGATCTGGTTCTTTGTCGCGGTGTCGAGCGGCACAGCTCTCCCTGGGGTCTTCGTGGTGAGCTCCGACCGGTATGGGTCACGGGCGGATCAAGAAGGCTCACGCCGTGGGGACGGCAGTGAGCCAGGCTACCAGCCGAGCAGGCCGGCAGCCGAATCGTCGCCGGTCAGAGGGCCCTTTCGCGCTGTTCGCGACCCGCCGGACCGTAGGGGTAGTCGGCCGGCGCCGGGTCGCTCGCGGCGTCGAGCCGGGCGGTCTCCTCCGGGGTGAGGTGCAGCCCCGTCGCCGCGAGGTTCGCGGCCAGCTGCTCGGTGGTCCGCGCGCCGAGGATGACCGAGCTCACCGCGGGCCGGTCGTGCACCCAGGCGAGCGCGACCGCCGCCATCGAGGTGCCGCGCGCCTCGGCCACCGCCTGGACGGCGTCGACGACCGCCCAGGTGCGCTCGCTGGCGGAGCGCTTGTCGTAGGCCTCCACGCCGCGCTGCGGGTCCTCACCGAGCCGGGTGGCGCCGGTGGGGCGCTGCTCGCGGGTGTACTTGCCGGTGAGCCAGCCACCGCCCAGCGGCGACCAGGGCAGCAGCCCGAGCCCGTTCTCCAGGCAGGCGGGCACCACCTCCCACTCGATCTCGCGGGCGAGCAGGTTGTACTGCGGCTGGAGGGTGACCGGCCGGGTCAGGCGCCGGTGCTCGGCGATGTCGACGGTCTTCTGCACCTGCCAGCCGGTGAAGTTCGACAGCCCGGCATAGCGGACCTTTCCGGCCCGCACCGCGTCGTCGAAGAAGCCGAGGGTCTCCTCGACCGGTGTGAGCGGGTCCCAGGCGTGCACCTGGTAGAGGTCGACGCAGTCCACCCGCAGCCGGGTCAGCGAGGCCTCCAGCGCGCGGGTCAGGTGCCGCCGGGACAGGCCCGCGTCGTTGGCGTCGGCGCCCATCGGGAAGCGCGCCTTGGTGGCCAGGACGACCCGGTCGGTGACGTCGGAGGGCCGGTCGTCGAGCCAGCGGCCGACGATCTCCTCGCTGGCCCCCGCGGTGTAGACGTCGGCGGTGTCCACCAGGCTGCCGCCGGCGTCGAGGAAGCTGTCCAGCTGCTCGTGGCTGTGCTCCTCGTCCGTCTCGGCGCCGAAGGTCATGGTGCCGAGCGCATAGGTCGACACGGCGGCGCCGCTCGCGCCCAGGGTGCGGTACTCCATGGCCGTCACCTTAGGGAGAGCCGCGGCGGGTCAGGGCGCCGAGGTCAGCACGCGCGCCTGGTCGACGTCCTTCGCCATCTGCACCAGCAGCGGCTCGACGCCGTCGAAGTTCACCGTCTCGCGGAGCCGGGCCAGGAAGTCGACCGCCACGTGCTCGCCGTACAGCTCGAGGTCGTCCCGGTCGAGGACATAGGCCTCGACCCGGCGCACCGTCCCGCCGAAGGTCGGGTTGGTGCCGATCGAGATGGCGGCCGGGAGCCGGGTGCCGTCGGCGCGGGTCAGCCACCCGGCGTACACGCCGTCGTCCGGGATGGCGACGTCGCCGGGCAGGTCGAGGTTGGCCGTGGGGTAGCCGAGCTGGCGGCCGCGCTTGTCGCCCTCGACGACGGGGCCCTCGACCCGGTGCGGGCGGCCGAGGGCGGCGGCTGCGCTGGCCACGTCCCCCTCGGCGAGGCACTGCCGGACGTAGGTCGAGGACCAGCGGGTGGTCTCGCCGGTGAGGGGCAGCGCGACGACGGCGAACCCCTCGCGGGCGCCCTCGGCGCGCAGCGTCGTGACGTCGCCGGCGGCCCGGTGGCCGAACCGGAAGTTCTCCCCCACGTGCACCTCGACGGCGTGCAGGGCGTCGACGAGCACCCGGCGGACGAAGTCGTCGGGCTCCCAGAGCGAGAGCTCCCGGGTGAACGGCAGCACCAGGGCCGCATCGACGCCCTGCTCCTCGAGCAGGGCGAGCCGGTGGTCGAGGGTGCTCAGCCGGGGCGGTGCGGAGTCGGGATGGATCACCGTCATGGGGTGCGGGTCGAAGGTGGTGACCACCGCGTCCGCACCCAGCTCGCGGGCGCGCGCGACCAGACCGGCGAGCAGGTGGCGGTGGCCCAGGTGGACGCCGTCGAAGTTGCCGATCGTCACGACCGACGGCCGGGGCCCGCCCTGCGGGCCACCGGTCGGCACCTCGTCGAGCGCACGCCAGACGCGCACGGACCCTCCCTCTGCCTCGGACGGCGACCAGGGTAGAGGGCGGCCCGTCGGCGCTGGCTACCGTGCACGCATGGACCTGGTGGAGCGGCTGCGGGCGGCGGCCGCCGGGGCGCCGTCCGACCGGAGGGACCGCCCGGTCCGGCTCACCGTCCTGCCGGCGTGCTCGGCGGCCGAGATCGCCGCGCTGCAGGCGCAGTACGACGTCCCGCTGCCGGCCGAGCTGACCTCGCTGCTGGCCGCGACGCGAGGGGTCGCCGGGCTGCCCGACCTCGACCTCGTGCTCGACGGGTCGCTGGCGGGAGGCGTGGAGCTGGCCGAGCTGATGCCGGCGCCGCTGCCGGTGGCCGCCGACCGGGCCGGCAACTTCTGGGTGCTCGACCTCACCCCGGACACGACCGAGGCAGCCCCGGTGTTCTTCGCCTGCCACGACCCGGCCGTGCTGCTCTACCAGGCGCCGGACCTCGCGACCTTCCTCGACGAGGTGCTGCAGCGGCTGTCGCCACCGCACCGGTCGGTGCTGGACGACGTGCGCGACGACCGGCTCTTCGACGTCTGGGGCAGCCGGCCGGGCGCCCTCGGCCAGCCGGCCGCGCTGCGGGCGCCGGACCTCGCGCTGCGCGAGTTCGCCACCACGCTGGACCCGGCCTGGACGGTCGTCGACCTGCGGCAGCGCCAGGTCGGGATGGGCGTCGCCTGGGGCCGGCACGGGCCGCGGACCCGGCTGGCCCGGCACGGCTGGGAGCGGATCTTCGGCTACGCGCCGCACGCCGAGCCGAGGCGCACCTGGCGCCGGGTCTTCCGCAAGCCCCGGGTCTGACCGGCGTCCGGCCGACCGGGTGCGTCAGGTGACGGTGGTGCGGACGGCGAAGCGGGGGTCCCGCTGCTCCCCCGCCGTGACGACCTCGGCGAGCTGCTCGACGGCCCGCACGACGTCGGCGTGCCGCACGTAGAGCGGGGCGAAGCCGAGGCGCACCAGGTCCGGCGCCCGGAAGTCGCCGACCACGCCGCGGGCGATCAGTGCCTGCACGACGGCGTACGCCGACTCGTGCTGCAGCGACACCTGGCTCCCCCGCTCGGCGGCGGCCCGCGGCGTGACCGCGGTGAAGCCCAGCGGTGCGAGCACCGCGTCGGCGAGCTCGAGGAACAGGCCCGTCAGCGACAGGCTCTTGGCGCGGACCTCGGCCATCGTCACCCCGTCGAAGGCGCCCAGGGCGGCCTCGAGGGCCAGCAACGACAGCAGCGGCGGGGTGCCGTTGCGCATCCGGTCGATGCCCGGGGCGGGCTGGTAGCTGCCTTCCATCGCGAACGGCCGAGCGTGCCCGGTCCACCCGGTCAGCGGCGACCGCACAGCGCTCTGGTGGCGCTGCGCGACCATGACGTACGCCGGGGCGCCCGGCCCGCCGTTGAGGTACTTGTACGTGCAGCCGACCGCCATGTCCACGTTCGCGCCGCCGAGGTCGACCGGCAGCGCGCCGGCGGAGTGCGAGAGGTCCCAGACCATCAGCGCACCCACGTCGTGGGCCGCCCGGGTCACCCCGGCCATGTCGTGCGCCCGGCCGGTGCGGTAGTCGACCTGGGAGAAGCAGACCGCGGCGACGCCCTCGTCGAGCACCGCGGCCGCCTCCGCCGGCTCGACGCGCACCACCCGCAGGCCGAGCAGCTCGCTCACCGACTCGACGACGTAGAGGTCGGCCGGGAAGTTGCCCGGCTCCACCACCAGGATGTCGCGGCCGGGCCGCATCCGCGCGGCGGCGACCAACAGCTTGAACAGGTTCGACGACGTCGAGTCGGCCACCAGCACCTCGTCGGCGCCGGCTCCGACGAGCCCGGCGATGCGGGCACCGACCCGGCGCGGCGCGTCCCACCAGTCGTTGACGTTCCAGGACGTGATCAGGTCGCGCCCCCACTGCCGCTCGACGACGTCACGGACCACGTCGGGCACCGCGGCGGGCAGCGCGCCCAGCGAGTTCCCGTCGAGGTAGACCAGCCCCTCGGGGAGCACGAACCGGTCGCGGGCGTGACCGACGGGGTCGTCGGCGTCGAGCTGCTCGGCCCGGGCTCGGGCGTCGGCGAGAACCATGCCCGCACCATAGGGCGTCGCCGACGGGCGCGCGTCGCTGCGATGTCGTACGACCTCGCACATGTCGTTGCGGGTCCGTAGGGTTTCGCCATGACCACGGAGCCGTCGGCAGGTCTGGCGGGCAGCCGCCGGCTCGACCGGTCGGCGTACGTCGTCGCGGGGCTGAGCACCCTGCTCCTGCTGCTGCTGGCCGGCCGCTACGGGCCGCACCGCGACGAGCTGTACTTCGTGGCGGCGGGGCACCACCCGCAGTGGGGCTATCCCGACCAGCCGCCGCTGACCCCGCTGGTGGCGGCCGCGGCCGACGAGCTGGCGCACGGCTCGCTGCTCGCGCTGCGGGCACCGTCGGCCGTCATCGTCGGGGTCGTCGTGCTGCTGACGGCGGACCTCGCGCGCCTGCTCGGCGGCGGCCGTGGCGCACAGCTGCTGGCAGCGGTCACGACGGCGGTGGCCGCGGGTGTGCTGGCCGTCGGACACCTGCTCTCGACCGCCACCCTCGACCTGCTGTTCTGGACGGTCGTCATCCGCCTGGTCGTCGAGGTGCTGCGCCGCGACGACCCGCGGTGGTGGCTGCTGGTGGGTGCGGCGATCGGGTTCGGGATGGAGAACAAGGACCTGGTGGGGTTCCTCGGCGCCGGCCTGGTCGTGGGCATCGCCTGCACGCGGTCGCTGCGGCACCAGCTGCGCTCGCCGTGGGCGTGGGGCGGGGCGGTGCTGGCCCTCGCGCTCTGGGCGCCGAACCTGGTCTGGCAGGCGAGCAACGGCTGGCCGCAGCTCGAGCTGGCGGCTGACATCCGCGACGAGTACCAGACGCCCGGCGGCCTGGCCCAGCTGGTGCTGTTCCAGGTCCTGTTCCTCAACCCGCTGGGCACCTACCTCGCCGTCGTGGGCACGCGGGCGGTGTTCCGGCGTCCGGAGTGGACCTGGCTCCGGCCGGTGCCGATCGCCTACCTCTTCCTGCTGGTCGTCTTCGCCCTCACCGGCGGGAAGAACTACTACCTGCTGGGTCTGCTCCCCCCGCTCGCCGCAGCCGGCGCGGTCGTGGTCGCCGGGCGCGCCTCGCACCGGGGACTCGTCGTGTTCACCGGTCTGGTCGCCGTGACGGCACTGTTCCCGCTCCCCGCGTTGTTGCCGGTGCTTCCGGCCACGACGCTGGACAGCACCTTCTGGCCGGCGCTCGACGAGGACGGCATGGAGACGATCGGCTGGCCGGCGGTGACGGCCACCGTGCGCGAGGTCGTCGCCGCGCTGCCCGCCGACCAGCAGCGGACGGCGGTGGTCGTCACCCAGAACTACGGCGAGGCGGGTGCGCTGGCCTGGTACGGCGGCCTGCCACCGGTCTACAGCGGGCACAACGGCTTCGGCGACTGGGGTCCGCCCACCTCGCCCGGCCCGGTCGTCTACGTCGGGTTCGAGCGGCCTGCGGCCGACGCCCTCACCGGCTGCCGGACCGCGGCGACCCTCGACACCGGCGTCGACAACGAGGAGAACGGCAACCAGGTGTGGGTCTGCGACGGGCCCGGCCGGCTCCTGGGCTCAGGCCTGGCCGAAGCTGCGGCACCTCGATGCCTGAGCCGGGAGACGCCAGCGGCGCGCGGGCGTCGCGGGTGCGGACCTCGACGGTGCGTCCCGGCGACGCCGGCTGGCCGGCGTACGTCGGGCTGTTCGCCGACTACCGGGCGCACTACGGCGGCCAGCGCGAGCCGGAGCGGTGCGACCGCTGGCTGCGCGAGCACGTGGGGACGGGGCGGGTGCTCTGCTACCTCGCCACGGTCGAGGACGGCGGAGGGCATGGGAAACCGGCGGCGATGGCTCTGGTGGTGCCGTCACCGGCCTCGCAGAGCCTCGCGGTCTTCTGGCAGCTGCGCGACCTGTTCGTCGCGCCGGAGCACCGGCGCACGGGGGTCGGGCGCGCCGTGGTGACCGCCGTCGCCGACGCGGCCCGGTCAGCCGGTGCCCTGCGGCTCGCGCTGCAGACCGAGACGGGAAACCTCCCCGCCCAGGCGCTGTACCACGGGCTCGGCTTCGAGGACGTCGGGGGCTACCTGCAGATGCTGCTGACGCTCTGACGCGGCCCGGGTCGGACGACGACCACGACGGCCGCGTCGGCTGCGGGGTCGGTCGGGCCATTGACGACCTCGAACAGCCGGGCATGATGAGCAGATGGAACCCCGAGGAGCCACGGGGCCCTCGGCTGTGTTCCTCGCGACGGCGCTGGTCGTCCCGGTCGCCGGCCTCGCCCTGCTGCTCAGCAGGCCGTCGCTGGACGTGCACTGGGAGCACCATCCGTCGCACTTCTGGCTGGTGTCCGTCGTCGCGACGCTGAACGTCGTGCTCGGCCTGATCGTCAGCGAGATCGCCCGCCGCAGCGGCGACGAGCGGCTCTTCCTGGTGTCGATGGTCCTGCTGACCAGTGCCGGCTTCCTGGCCCTGCACGCGTTGGCCACGCCTGGCGTGGTGCTGAGCGGCCCGAACGGCGGCTTCGTGCTGGCCACTCCGGTCGGCCTCCTGCTGGCCTCGGCCTTCGCGGCCGTCTCCGCGCTGGAGATGGACGCCCGTGCCGACACGTACCGGACCTTGCAGACGCCGCTGCGGATCGGCCTGGTCACGGTGCTGCTCGTGTGGGCGGTCGCCTCGCTCGCCGGAGCCCCGCCGCTCGACCGGGTGATCGCGTCCGAGCGGGCGCCGTGGCTGCTGGTCCTGCTCCCGTTCGGCATCGCCGCCTACGCGTTCGCCGCCTGGCGCTACCTGCAGATCTATCGGGTGCGCGGGCGCCCGTTGCCGCTCGCCGTGGCGGTTGCGTTCATGTTGCTGGCCGAGGCGTTGGTCGCGATGGCGTTCGGTCGCGCCTGGCAGGCGTCGTGGTGGGAGTGGCACGTCCTGATGGCCGTCGCTTTCACCACGATCGTGCTCGCGGCTCGCCACGAGTACCGGCACGCGCAGTCGATGTCGGGAGCCTTCGGCGGCATCTACCTGGACCGCACCCTCGAACGGCTCGACAGCCGCCAGTCGGCGGCGATGGCCGAGCTGGTGCGCGCCGACGCCTCCGGCACCGTGGACGCTGCAGCCGAGCTGCTGCGCAAGCGCGGCTTCACCGGCGACCAGGTCTCCGTGATGACCGACTCGGCCCGCGAGCTGGCCCGGATGGACCGGCTGCTCCGGCAGTACGTGGGCCCGCATCTCGCCGACGGCCTCGACGCCGACCCCGAGCTCGCCCACCTGGGCGGGATGGAGCAGGAGGTCTCCGTCCTGTTCGCGGACCTCGCGGACTTCACGGCGTTCACCGACGGCCGGCCGGCCACCGAGGTGATCGAGATGCTGAACGCCTACTGGGGGGCGGTGGTCCCGTCCGTGGTGGAACGCGAAGGTGGGCTCATCGAGCGGTTCGCCGGCGACGCGATCCTGGTGGTCTTCAACGCGCTCGGCGACCAGCCCGACCACGCGGCCCGGGCGGTGCGCGCGGCCGTGGCCATCAGGGACCGGTCCGCCGACGTCCGCGCGTCCGACGACTGGCCACGCTTCCGCGTCGGCGTGAACACCGGAGTGGCAGTGATCGGCAACGTCGGCGCCGGGACCCAGCGCTCCTTCGCGGTGATCGGGGACACCACCAACATCGCTGCCCGGCTGCAGTCGCTGTCCCAGCCCGGCCACATCACGATCGCGGGCCGGACGGTCGACGAGGCCACCGCCGAGCACGACGTGACCATGGAGGTGCGGCCGCTGGGCAGCACCGACCTCAGGGGAAAGGCGGAGCCGATGGAGGCTTTCGAGCTGCTCTCGGTGGCTCCCGCCGGCACCGGGTAGCCCGCCGACGGCTTTCTTTCGCTCGGAGCGGCCGGCGACCGGACGTCACACGAAGACCGCGACCGCCCGGGTGGTCGCTCCGCGGTCCTCCACCAGGGCGAGGAACGCGCCGTCCGGCCCGAAGACCGCGACCGGGCCGGTGACCCCGGTGGCCGGCAGGGGACCGCCGTGCGAGACGACGACCGCTGCCTCGGCGTCGAGGTCGCGAGCGGTGAAGGCCGCGCGGGCGGCGTCGGCGATCGGCAGCACGACGAGCTCGTCGGCGAGCTGCTCGAGGGTGTGCGCGACGTCCAGTCCGTAGGGGCCGACGCGGGTGCGGCGCAGCGCGGTCAGGTGACCCCCGACGCCGAGCGCGGCACCCAGGTCGCGGGCCAGCGCCCGGACGTAGGTGCCGCTGGAGCACACCACCCGGACGTCGACGTCGACGGCCGAGCCGGCCGACTCTGCCGAGGCTGCCGGGCGGACGTCCAGCACGTCGAACCGGCTCACCGTCACCGGGCGGGCGGCCAGCTCGACGTCCTCGCCGGACCGCACCCGCTTGTAGGCGCGCTGCCCGTCGACCTTGATGGCGCTCACCGCCGACGGCACCTGCCGGATCTGCCCGGTCAGCCCCGCCACCGCCGCGGCGACCTGGTCAGCGGTCACCGCCGAGGCGTCGACCGTCGAGACGACCTCCCCCTCCGCGTCGTCGGTGACGGTCGTGGCACCCAGCCGGACCGTCGCGTCGTAGGCCTTCTCGGTCAGCATCAGGTGACCCAGCAGCCGGGTGGCGCGGTTGACCCCGACCACCAGGACTCCGGTGGCCATCGGGTCCAGCGTCCCGGCGTGGCCGACCTTGCGGGTGCCGGCCAGCCGGCGTACCCGCGCGACGACGTCGTGCGAGGTGAGCCCGGCCGGCTTGTCGACGACGACCAGCCCGTCAGGCGACGGGCTCATCGCGGGCGTCGTCCTCCTCGTCGGCATCGTCGAGCTCGACCCGCGGCGCCTTGTACGGGTCGGCGTCGCCGGCGTAGGTCGCGCCCGCGGCCCGCTGGTGCACCTCGGCGTCGGCCGCCGCGACCTGGGCGAGCAGGTCCTCGATGTGGGCGGCGTTCTCGGGCACCGCGTCGGCGATGAACTCCAGCGTCGGCGTGTGCCGTACGCCGGTCTGCCGGCCGACCTCGGAGCGCAGCACGCCGCGGGCGCTCTCCAGCGCTGCCGCGGTGTCGGACTTCATCGTCTCGTCGCCGTAGACCGTGTAGAAGACGGTGGCCTGCTGCAGGTCACCGGTCACCCGGGCGTCGGTGATCGTGATGAATCCGAGCCGTGGGTCCTTGACCCGCATCTCCAGGGTCTCGGCGACCACGACCTTGATCCGGTCGGCCAGCTTGCGCGCACGCGCGGCGTCCACCACGGCTACTCGTCCTCCTGCTCGTCGTCCACGTCGTCGGTGTGCTTCAGCAGCTGTCTCCGGGTGGAGAGCAGCTCCAGCTCGGGCCGGCCGGCGACCAGCCGCTCGCACGCATCGAGGACCTCGACGCAGTGCGCGCGGTCGGCCGCCACGACTGCCACACCGACGAGAGCGCGGCGGTGCAGGTCGAGGTGACCTGCCTCCGCCGCGCTCACGTCGTACTTCGTGCGCAGCTCGGCGACCAGGGGCCGCACGAGCGAGCGCTTCTGCTTCAGGGACCGGACGTCGCCGAGCAGCAGGTCGAAAGCGACGCTGCCCGTGAACACCCGACCCGTCCTCTCCGGATCTTGAGACGACGCGCCGGGCGGGACCCAGCGCGCCGTCTCATGATCGTCGTGTGATGCCCTCGATCAGGCCCGCGCCTTCTCCCGCATCTCGAAGGTCTCGATCACGTCGTCGACCTTGATGTCGTTGAACGACCCCAGGCCGATGCCGCACTCGAAGCCCTCGCGCACCTCGGTCGCGTCGTCCTTGAACCGCTTGAGCGACTCGACCGTGAGGTTGTCGGCCACGACGGCGCCGTCGCGGACCAGACGGGCCTTGGCGTTGCGGCGGATCTCGCCGCTTCGCACCAGGCAGCCCGCGATGTTGCCGAACTTGCTGGACCGGAACACCTCGCGGACCTCGGCGGTGCCGAGCTGCGCCTCCTCGTACTCGGGCTTGAGCATGCCCTTGAGGGCGGCCTCGACCTCGTCGATGGCCTGGTAGATGACCGAGTAGAACCGGACGTCGACGCCCTCGCGGTCGATCAGGTCGGCGACCCGCTCGGCCGGCCGCACGTTGAAGCCGATGATGACGGCGTCCGACGCGACGGCCAGGTTGACGTCGTTCTGCGTGATGGCACCGACGCCGCGGTCGATGACGCGCAGCTCGACCTCCTCGCCCACCTCGATGTTGAGCAGGGCGTCCTCGAGGGCCTCGACGGCACCCGAGCCGTCGCCCTTGAGGATGAGGTTGAGGGTGTCGACCTTGTTCTGCTCCAGCCAGTCCTCGAGCGAGACGCGCTTGCGGGCCTTGGCCAACGAGGCGTTGCGCTCCATCGCCTGACGCTTCTCGGCGATCTGCCGGGCGATGCGGTCCTCGTCGGCGACGAGGAACTTGTCGCCGGCGCCGGGGACCGAGGTGAAGCCGAGCACCTGCACCGGACGCGACGGCAGCGCCACGTCCAGGTTGTCGCCGTGCTCGTCGAGCATGGCGCGCACCCGGCCGTAGGCGTCGCCGGCGACGATCGCGTCACCGACGGCGAGCGTTCCGCGCTGGACCAGCACGGTCGCGACCGGGCCGCGGCCGCGGTCGAGGTGAGCCTCGATCGCGACACCACGCGCGGGGGCGTCGGCCACCGCACGCAGGTCGAGAGCGGCGTCCGCGGTCAGCAGGATCGACTCGAGCAGCTGCTCGATGTTCGTGCCCTGCTTGGCCGACACGTCGACGAAGATGGTCTCGCCGCCGTACTCCTCGGCCACCAGGTTGTACTCGGTGAGCTGCTGGCGGATCTTGGCCGGGTTGGCGCCCTCGGTGTCGATCTTGTTGACCGCCACCACGATCGGGACGTCGGCCGCCTGGGCGTGGTTGAGCGCCTCGATGGTCTGCGGCATGACGCCGTCGTCGGCCGCGACGACCAGCACCGCGATGTCGGTCACCTTGGCACCACGGGCACGCATGGCCGTGAACGCCTCGTGACCCGGGGTGTCGATGAAGGTGATCGCCCGGTCCTGGCCCTCGTGGGTCGTGTGGACCTGGTAGGCACCGATCGACTGGGTGATGCCGCCGGCCTCGCCGGAGAGGACGTCGGTCTTGCGGATCGCGTCCAGCAGCCGGGTCTTTCCGTGGTCGACGTGACCCATGACGGTGACGACCGGCGGACGGGAGACCAGCTGGTCCTCGTCCCACTCCTCACCGAGGAAGTCGATGTCGAAGGACTCGAGCAGCTCGCGGTCCTCGTCCTCGGGGCTCACGACCTGCACGGTGTAGCCGAGCTCGGACCCGAGCAGCTGGAAGGTGTCCTCGTCCAGCGACTGGGTCGCGGTCGCCATCTCACCGAGGTGGAACAGCACGGTGACCAGCGACGCGGGGTTCGCGTCGATCTTCTCGGCGAAGTCGGTCAGCGAGGAGCCGCGGGCCAGCCGGACGATCGTCGAGCCGTCGCCGCGCGGGACCTGGACGCCGCCGATCGACGGCGCCGCCATGTTGTCGAACTCCTGGCGCCGCTGCTTCTTCGACTTCCGGCCGCGCCGGGGCGGGCCGCCGGGACGCCCGAAGGCACCCGCCGTTCCACCGCGCCGGGGGCCGCCGCCGCGACCGCCGCCGAAGCCGCCGCCACCGGGACGGCCGGCGCCGGGGGCACCGCCACCGCCGTACCCGCCGCCACCGCCGCCGCCCGGACGGCCTGCGCCGCCCGGAGCACCGGGACGACCGCGGCCGGCAGGGGCACCCGGACGGCCTGCGCCGCCGGGACCTCCGGGGCCACCGGGCCGACCGACACCGGGAGCCGGCCGGGCCGGCATCATGCCGGGGTTCGGCCGCGGGCCGCCGGGACCGCTGGTGCCGCCGGGGCGGGACGCCGGCGGGCGCGGGGCGCCGGGACGGGGCATGCCCGTCGAGCCGCCGGTGGAGTAGGGGTTGTTGCCCGGCCGCGGTGCGGCGGGACGGCCCATGCCGCTCGAGCCGCCCGAGGTGAACGGGTTGTTGCCCGGCCGGGGGCCGGACGGCCGCGGCGCAGCCGGGCCCGGACGGGCCGGTGCCTCGGCGGCCGACGCGGCGGCAGCGGCCGGGCGCTCGACCGGCGCCTGGGTGGGCTGCTCGGGGGCGGCCGGCGCTGCCGGGCGCGGCGGGCGCCGGGGCCGGTGCTGCCGGCTGCGCGGCGGCCGGCGCCTCGACCGGTGCCGGAGCCGGGGTGGGTGCCGCGGGGGCCGGGGGGCCCGGCTTCTTGGCGGCGGACTTCTTGGCGGGAGCCTTCGGCGCGCTGTCGGCAGGTGCCGCAGCGGGCAGCGAGTCCCGCAGCTTGCGGACGACGGGGGGCTCGACCGTCGAGGATGCGGAGCGGACGAACTCACCCATCTCCGTCAGCTTCGCCATGACGGTCTTGCTCTCTACCCCGAGCTCCTTGGCGAGCTCGTAGACCCGGACCTTAGCCACATCTCTCCTGTCTCGGTCCGGGCTGGATCCTGACCAGCGGCGAACCGTCGTTACTGCATGGGGGCACTCATCGGTGCGTGCTCATCGGGTGCTCATCAGCGTCTCGACTCGCTTCCGGATAGGACGGTCGTGCTCTCAACAGACCGCGACGGACGTGCGACAACCGCGCCGGAGGGCGCGGGGTCGGCTGGCGGTCGTCTCGAGTGTAACGCGCAACTCGGGACAGAGCATCCCGCCGCCGTACGGGCGCCACCTGCCGCCGTACGGCGCCGCCGTCCGCCGTCCGCGGGCGCCCTCGCCCCGACGCCGCGGTTTCCCCCGCATCGGATACCTGGATGGGCGGTTTCCGGCCCGGTCAGGTATCCGATCCTGGGCGAACGGCGGTGTCCGGGCCCGGTCAGGTATCCAGTCCGCGGCGAACGGCGGTCGAGCAGCTGGTCCCCGAACATTGGATACCTGGGTGGGCGGTTTCCGGGCCGGTCAGGTATCCGATCCGGGGCGAACGGCGGTCTCCGGGCCGGTCCAGGTATCCGATGCCGGGCGAACGGCGGTGTCCGGACCCGGTCAGGGTGTCCGAGAGGTGTCGCCGGAGCGGGTCGGTGTCCAGCGGGGCCGGCACCCGGAGGGCCCGCGGGAAGGCCCGGCGGCGCTCGGCGAGCTCGAGGCAGCGCAGCACCGGGTGCAGGTGGGCGCCGCGGCCGCCGAGCCGGTGGCCGGGGTCCGGCAGGACGGCCCCCTCACGGGCCACCACCCGCAGCAGGTCGCTGGCCGGGCCGCGCTCCCGGCACCCGACGCAGGTGCGGACCGGCGTGCTCAGACCGGGCTCTCGGCGTCGCCAGCAGCCCCGCGAGCCCCAGCAGCGTCGCCAGCACCCGTGCAGCCCCAGCAGCCCCAGCAGCCCCGCCGGACCCACCGGCGGGTCCGTCGTCGCGGACGACGTCGGGGCGGATGTCGATGCGCCAGCCGGTGAGCCGGGCCGCCAGCCGGGCGTTCTGGCCCTCCTTGCCGATGGCCAACGACAGCTGGTAGTCGGGAACCGTGATGCGGGCGGACCGGGCGGCGAGGTCGACGATCTCGACCTTGAGCACCTTCGCGGGCTGCAGCGCCTCGGCCAGGAACCGGGCCGGGTCCTCCGACCACTCGACGATGTCGATCTTCTCACCGTGCAGCTCGGACATCACCGCCCGGGCGCGGGCACCCATCGGGCCGATGCACGACCCCTTGGCGTTGACGCCCGCCCGGTTCGACTTCACCGCGATCTTGGTGCGGTGGCCGGCCTCGCGGGCGATGGCCGCGATCTCGACCGTGCCGTCGGCGATCTCGGGGACCTCGAGGGCGAACAGCTTGCGGACCAGGTTGGGGTGCGTCCGGGACAGCACGATCGACGGGCCGCGCGCGCCCTTGCGGACCTGGACGACGTAGCAGCGCAGCCGGCTGCCGTGGGTGTAGTTCTCCCCCGGCACCTGCTCCGGCGGGGGCAGCACGGCCTCGATCCGGCCCAGGTCGACGAAGACGTTGCGCGGGTCCTTGCCCTGCTGGACGACGCCGCTGATGATGTCGCCCTCGCGGCCGGAGAACTCGCCGAAGGTCTGCTCGTCCTCGGCGTCGCGCAGTCGCTGCAGGATCACCTGCTTGGCCGTCGTCGCGGCGATCCGGCCGAATCCGGTGGGGGTGTCGTCGTACTCCCGGAGGACGTTGCCCTCCTCGTCGGTCTCGGCCGCCCAGACCGTGACGTGCCCGGACTTCCGGTCGAGCTCGACCCGTGCCCTGGGCTGGTGTCCCTCGGTGCGCTGGTAGGCGATCAGCAGGGCGGCCTCGATGGCCTCGACGAGCATCGGGAAGGAGATCTCCTTCTCCCGCTCGAGGCCACGCAGGGCGCTCATGTCGATGTCCATGGCTCAGACCTCGCTTCCCTGCCCGGCGGTGTTCGGCCGGTTGAACTCGATCTGCACCCGGCCCGACGTGACGCGGGACCAGGCCAGCCGGGTGAGCACGCCGTCGGACTCGACGCCGATGCCGTCGTCGTCCACCTCGACCAGGCGGCCCTCCAGCGTGGTGCCCTCGGCGGTGGCCACCTTCACCAGCCGGGTCAGGTTGCGCCGCCAGTGCCGCGGCGCGGTGAGCGGGCGGTCGACGCCCGGCGAGGTCACCTCGAGGACGTACGGCGCGCCGCCCATCGCGTCGGACTCGTCGAGTGCTGCGGAGACCGCGGTGCTGACGCCGGCGACCGTGTCGAGGCCGACGCCGCCGTCCCGATCGACCACGACCCGCAGCAGCCGGCGCTTGCCGGCGGGGGTCACCACGACGTCCTCGAGGTCGAGCCCCTGGTCGGCGACCACCGGCTCGAGCAGCCTGACGAGCGAGTCACGGTCCGACGCCTTGCCCACGGTGGGACCTCCTCGCTCTGCTGTTGTCGCCCTGCCTGCGCGGGACGGCTGCCCGCCTGCGCTCCGGCTTCGAGAGTACCCGGGTGACGGCGTGGGATCATCACGGCGTGGACGGCCCTACGCGCCGCGCGGTGCTGGCCACCGGAGCGGTCCTCGCGCTCTCCGGCTGCCTTCCGGGGGGCGACGACGCGGCGCCGGCGCCGCCCGACCCCGACCTGGTCCTGCGCCGGCGGGCGGCCCGCGAGGTCGGCACCCTGGTGGCGGCCTACGCGGCGGTCGGCGCGGCGTTCCCGGGCCCCGCGACGGCGGACCTCGGCGCGCTGGCCGCCGAGCACCAGGCACACGTCGCCGCCCTGCGGGGACCGACCTCGCCGTCGCCGCGCCCGACGACGGCACCGTCGGCGTCACCCACCCCGGCCGTGCCCGCCACCCTCCCGGCTGCCCGCCGGTGGCTCGCCGACCTCGAGCGGGCCGCGGCCAGGCGCCGGACCACCGAGGCGCTGCGCGCCGGGCCCGACCTGGCCCGGCTGCTGGCGGCGGTCGGCGCCAGCGAGTCCGCCCACGCTGCCCTGCTCGAGCAGGCCGACCGGTGACCCGTCAGCAGGACGACGCCGTGCTGCAGCAGGTGCTCGCCGGCGAGCACGCGGCGGTCTACGGGTACGGCGTGGCCGGCGCGCGGCTGTCCGGTGCGTCCCGGGCCAGGGCGCTGCGCGGCTGGACCGCGCACCGCCGGCAGCGGGACCGGCTGGCGGGGCTGCTGAGCGGGCGGGGCGTGCAGCCGGTGCCTCCCGCGGCGGCGTACGCGCTGCCGGGCCCGGTCCGGACCGGTGCGCAGGCCCGCACGCTGATCGTGCTGCTGGAGGAACGGCTCGCCGCGGTGTGGGCCGACGCCGTCGCCGAGCTCGGCGGCGACCTGCGCGAGGCCGCCGTGCGCGGGCTGGCCGACGCCGCGGTCGCCGCTGCCCGCTGGCGCGGGGGCAGCGTGCCGTTCCCCGGCCTGCCGGAGCGCGCCGGCTGACCCCGCGCGGCCGGGTCAGGGCGCCAGGGCCTCCGGCAGGCCGGCGAGCTCCGGCCACCAGGCGGACTCCACCACGACGCGGGCGAACAGCCAGAGCCGAAGCCGCTCCGGGTCGACGCCGCACAGCCCGGCCATCCGATCGGTCATCCCGTGGGGGTCGGCGTGCAGCCGGCCGAGGCAGTTCAGCAGGTGCTGGGTCGGGTCGTACGCCGGGTCGCCGACGTACGGCTTGGGGTCGATCACCAGCCACGGCTCCCGCTCGGCCGCCAGCACGTTGCCGGCGTGCAGGTCGGTCAGCAGCAGCACCTCCCGGTCCGCCGTCGCCGGCAGGGCGCGCCACAGGTCCAGACCGGCCCGGACCAGGCCGGGGTCGAGGTCGAGGTTCGGTCTCTCCAGGTACTCCAGCGCCCAGAGCTCGCACATCTCGGCCAGCGGCCGGAACGGGTGGCCGGCCGGCGGCTCCAGCCACAGCGGGGGCAGCAGCCGGGCGATCACCTCGTCCTGCTGCTGCTCGGGCAGCACGTGCAGGTCGCCCCCGACGCAGCGCTCGAGCAGCAGCGCGACGGTCTCGCCGTCCCGCGCCGCCCGGTGCAGCCGCACCGTGCCGCGGCCGTCCCACAGCCGCAGCCCGTCGGCCTCGTGGTCACCCTCCGGGTGCCACCACCCGACCTTGAGCACCAGCTCGCGGCCGTCCTCGGTGCGGGCCGGCGCGACCCAGGACGTCACCCCGCCGGGCTGGTACGGCCGGCCCAGCGCCAGGCCCCAGCCGTCCGCGACGGCAGCCACGGTCGCCGGCAGCCGGGCCAGCCACGGCCGCATCCGGACCTGGTCGTCGCGGGCCACCATGTCGGCCAGGTTCGTCGGCACCTCGAACTCGGCGGTCACCTCGCCATCCTGGCCATGGTCCGCCGGGGTCCGGTACCGCTTTCCGGCGCCGGACCCCGCGGAGCACCCGACGCCGTCAGCGGCGGACGAAGGTGAAGCCGCCCGCCACCACCTCGACCGGCGTCCGGTGGTGGCGCGGGTCGAGCGTCGCCCGCAGCAGCCGGCCGCTGCCGTCGTACACCGAGACGCGCGCCGGTCCGCTGCCCGGCACCGACACGGTGGTGCGACGGTCGGTGGTGGCGGCGTTGCGCAGCAGCGCGGAGCCGTGCCCGTCGCCGCCCAGCACCAGCCGGGACACCAGCGGCTCGACCATCAGCGCGTCGAGCCGTGCCTCGTCGCCGTTGCTCGCCACCGTGGTGGCGGTCACGGAGGTCTGGCCCGCGGGCAGCGCGACGGGCAGCGTCACCGGCAGCAGCGCCCCGGGAGCGGGCGAGTCACCCTGCGGCCCGACGTCGCCCGACCGCACCGTGCCGAGCACCGTGTCACCGGAGCGGAACGTGGTGACGGCGGTGCTGCCTGGCTGCAGGTCGACCACGGCCTGCACCAGCCTGGCGTCGCCCTTGCCGGGCACCGCGACGCGCACCGAGCCGCCGGCCGGCAGGCCGACGTACGCCGAGCCGCCGAACTGCGACTCCCCCGTCCAGCCGCTGGCGAGCACCACGGCGTGCGCTCCGCCGGCCATGGCACCGGACTCGGCCTGCACGTCGACCGTGCCGACCCGCTGTCGGATCGCGGCGGTGCGCGCCTCGGCCGCGACCGCCGGGTGCGCGTCGAGAGCCAGCATCGAGAGCAGGCCGTGGATGGTCGACTCGGCGCCGGCGTTGAGGTTGCGGTTGCCGTTGGCCTCGATGCCGTCGACCGTGCGCCCGGTGGCGGGGTCGTAGGCGGGCAGCCCGGACGCGTTGGCGCCGAAGTACCAGGCGGCGACGATGCCGGCGAGGTGCCGCATGCCGTCCGACCCGCTCACGTCGGCGGTCGCGAGCAGCGACTGCAGCCGGGAGTCGACCCCGTAGGCGATCTGCGAGCCGTCGATGCGGGTGGGCAGCCGGCCGTTGTCCGGGCCGCCGGAGGTCAGCAGCCAGGGGTCGAAGGTCGCCGAGTCGCGCACCGCCGGGGCGGCCAGCGACGCATCACCCAGCGCCGCGGACGCGTGCGCGAGCGCGGCCGGCATCTGCGACGCCCAGGCGTGCCAGTCGGCCAGCGACAGCCCCCACGGCAGCACGGCACCGAACGGCCAGCTGCGCGCGGTGCCGCCGCCGAGCATCGCCTCGGCCTCGGCCAGCTTCGCCAGCGCGTCGTGGGCAGCAGGTGTCGCCTCGCCGGTGGCGACGTAGGCGGACAGGCCGAGCACCGCCTCGGCGGTCGCGTCGCCGCCGTCGACCACCAGCCAGGCCGGGTTCCGCTTGCCGTCGATCTGCCGGAACTGGCCGTAGCGGCTCAGGGTCTGACGCTGCAGGGCGGCGATGCCGAGCTCGAGCCGGTCGCGCAGGAAGCCGGCGAACGTCGGGGTCGGCCTGCCGGAAGGCGGCGTAGCCCTCCCCGAGCGCCCACACCGTGCGGGCCAGCCAGTAGGACTCGGCGCTGTCGGACGGGTCCGGCAGCTCCTTGGGCGTCGGGCTGGGGTTCAGCCTGCCGTCCGCCTGCATCCAGAGCACGACGTTGCCGGCGTTGCTGCCGCTGGAGGTCTGGAAGTAGCCCACCGCACGGAGCAGGTCGAACGCCTTGTCCCTGCTGCTGGCGTCGCCGGTCTGCTTCCAGTGCCGCAGGTAGACGACGGCCGCGCGGGTGACGTCGTCGGCGTTGAAGGCGCCCTGCCCCCAGGTGCCGTCGGGCTGCAGGCCGCCGCCGCCGATGCGCTTGTACGTCCCGTCGGCCTGCCGGTCGGCGTAGGTCCACAGCACACCCAACGGCCGGCTCGCGGCTGGTACGTCGTGTGGCCGGCCTGGTCCGGCGGGGTGACGTGGTCACCGAGGAAGTCGAGGTGCGCGAGGTTGGTCAGCGGGGTGGCGGCGGTCGCGGTCGTGGCGCCCGGCCCGGCCACCACGAGGGCGGCGAGCAGGGCGAGCACGACCGCGACGGAGGTGCGGCGCACGGTCATTGCGGTCTCCAGGTCCGTCGGTGCTGGTCGGTGCTGGTCGAGTGCGGGTCGGTGCTCTCGATGCCGTCGCGGCTGCGGGCTCGGCGGTCAGGTGCGGTCGAGGCGGGCCACCCCGATCCGGGAGTCGGCCATGCCGTAGAAGACGAAGCGGACGCCGTCGACCTCCTCGATCGCGGTGGGGAAGACGACGTTGGGCACGGTGCCGGCCCGCTCGCCCTCGGTCTCCGGGGTGAGGATGGGTTCCGCGGTGCGCGCCAGGATCTGCGAGGGGTCGTCGGGGTCGAGCAGCATCGCGCCGGCGGCGTACTCGACCCGCTGGGTGGTCGGGTCGAACCCGACCGGAGGCTCACCGGTGACCCCGTGGTGCACGAGCAGCCAGCCCTCCGGCGACCCGCAGCGGCGGTGGCCCGGCGCCGATCTTCAGCTCCTCGTAGGGGTGCTCGGGCATCGCGACGCAGCGGTGGTCGCGGGGGCGGGTCAGCGCTCGGATGTCGGCGCGCACCTCGTCGACGGGCACGTAGGACATCCAGATGCCCGGCCTCGGGTCGGTGACGCCGGCCGGCAGGTGCACGGTCTCGCCTTCGCGGAACCAGCCGAGGTCCCACATCGGCCGGTGCAGCATGGCGTACGCCGGTCGGCCGTGCGGGTCGGGGACCGGCTCGGGGAAGAACACCGCGTCCTTGTTCGGGAACATGCCCGAGGTCGGTGTCGAGGTCGGGCTGGTAGGCGAACTGCACCGGACCGAGCCGCCGCCACTCCCGCAGGTCGGTCGACACGGCAAGGGCGAGCCGAGGTCCGAGCGGTCCGTAGGCGACGTACGTCATCAGGTGCATGCCGAGGGTCGGCACCCGCGTCGTGCGCGGGTCCTCGACGCCGGCGTTGAAGGCGCCGCGCTCCCATCCCTCGTCGGGTGCGAGCACCACGCCCCGCCGCTCGACCCCGACCGGGACGCCGTCCTCGAGGACGACCTCGGCCAGGCCGACGCGTGACACGTTGCCCGCCGCGACCAGCCGGGGCAGCAGGTAGAGGGTGCCGTCGGCATCGCGGCCGCTGGCCGGGTTGAGCACCCCCAGCTCCTCGAGCGGGTTGCCCGGCTCCGGCGTCATCACGACGCCCAGCCGGGTCAGGGTGTACGGGACGGTCGTGAGGACGTCGTTCGCCATGGTCAGCCCTTGACCCCGGAGCCGAGCTCCGAGGAGGTGAAGTGCCGCTGGAAGGCCACGAACAGCGCCACGGCCGGCGCGGCGAGCACGCAGGCACCGGCGAGGATCGCGCCGTAGGGGTTGGCAGCCCGGCCGGCCACGTTGGACAGGTAGTTGGCGAGCGAGACCGCGAGCGGCTGCATGTCGGGGTTCTTGGTGATGAGGAACGGCCAGAGGAACTCGTTCCACGGGCCGATGAACGTGAGGAGGGCCGCGGTGAGGATCGCCGGCTTCACCAGCGGCAGCGCGATGGACCAGAGGATGCGCAGCTCGCCGGCGCCGTCGATGCGCGCGGCGTCGAACAGCTCAGCGGGCAGCCGAGGAAGAACTGCCGGAAGACGAACACCGCGGTGGAGTTGATGGCGAACGGCAGGATCATGCCGAGGTAGGAGTCGGCGAGCCCGTAGCTGCGCACGATCATCACGTAGAGCGGGATGATGAGCAGCTGGAACGGCACCAGCTGCACCAGCAGCACGGCGGCGAACACGCTGCCGCGGCCGCGGAAGTGCAGCTGGGCCAGGGCGTACCCCGCCAGCACACCGAACACGACGGTGCCGAGGAGGACGCCGGTGGTGAAGATGCCGGAGTTGATCGAGTGAGCCGACGAGGTCGACGCGGTCGTTGATCGCGGCGTAGTTGGCGAACGTCCACCCGCCCAGCCGGGAAGGCCCCGCCGATCGAGGTGTCCGACTCGGACTGCAGGGAGCCGACGAGCATGTAGTAGAAGGGGAACAGGAACACCACGGCGCCCAGCACCAGCAGCACTACCCGCGTGACGCCCCACGACCCGTCCGCTGCGCGGCGGGGGCGCCGCGACGTCACGAACGGTCTCGGTCAGCGCGGTTTCGGGGGCGACGGTCTGTGCCATGTCAGTCCCTCTCCAGCAGCTCGCTTGTTCAGCAGCGAGATGAGCAGGACGCCGATGACCAGGACGACGCCGATCGCCGACGCCGACGTCGGGGTTCCCCTGCTCGATGCCCTTCTGGTACATGACGAGAACCGGTGACGCCGACGCCCCGTCCGGGCCGCCGCCGTTCGTCAGCAGGTAGGGCTCGGTGAAGAGGTTCGCCCCGGTGATGGTCGCGAGGATCACCACGAGGGTGGTGGCCGGCCGCACCCCCGGGATGGTGACGTTCCGGATCTGCTGCCACCGCCCGGCACCGTCCATCTGCGCCGACTCGTACAGCTCCTTCGGCACCGACTGCAGCGCCGCGAGGTAGAGCAGGATGAAGAAGCCGAGCTGCTTCCAGGTGACGAACACCGCGATCAGCGGCATCGCCAGCGTGGCGTTGACGAGCCACGACGGGTCGGGCGCCAGGCTGCCGAGCAGCTGGTTGACCATGCCGTCCTTGGAGAACAGGAACAGCCACACCGAGACCACCGCGACGCTCGCGCTGACGTAGGGCACGTAGTAGCTGACCCGCAGGAACGTCCGGCCGCGGATCGCGCCGTTCAGCGCGGTCGCCAGCAGCAGCGCCAGCCCCACCGTCAGCGGCACGTTGATGACCAGGAAGATCGCCGACGTTGTAGAACGAGCGCCGCACGTCGGGATCACTGAACGCCGTGACGTAGTTGTCGAACCCGACGAACGGCCGGGCCACCTGCGCCCCGGGTGCCGCGAAGAAGTAGTCGTGGAAGCTGATCCAGACCGCGAGCACCAGGGGCCAGGCGAACACTGCGGCGAGGAACACGGCGTACGGCGCCACGAAGGCGATGCCGAGCGGCTGCCGACCGAGCACGGTGCTGCGCTTGCTGCGCCGCGGCCCCGGTGCCGCTGCCGGCACCGGAGGCGACGCCGTCGCCGCGGTCATGTCAGGACTGCTTGGCGAGCGAGTCGACCTGGCTCGCCGCCTTGCTCAGCGCGGCGTCGACCGAGGTCTTGGCGAAGATCACCGACGAGCTGTACTGCGTCGCGGAAGTCCTGCCAGATCTCGATGGAGTTCGCGACGTTGGGCACCTCCGATCGTGCGTGCAGCCTGTGCCGCGAAGGCCTTGTACTCGGGGTGGGAGGAGAAGTAGTCCGGGTACGCCGCCTCGAGGTCGGTGCGCAGCGGCATCTGGCCGGTCTTCTCCAGCAGCGCACCGTCCTGGGCCTTGCTGGTGGCGAACTTCAGCACGTCCCACGCGGTGCCTTTGGCCTTGCACGCCGAGTAGATCGCGACGTTCTTGGCGTCCGAGAAGGTGTGCGTCTGGTCCGCGGACGTCCCGCTCGACGTCGGCACGGGGGCTGCGCCCCAGTTCACCTTGTCGCCGTACACCGCGATCGCCCACGGGCCGACGATGGCCATCGCCGCCTTGCCGTCGGCGAACGAGTCGCCGTTGTACTTCTCCTTGGGGGCGTAGCCCTTCTGGTACATCGTGGCCCAGAAGTCCGAGACCGCCTTGCCGTCGGCGTTGTCGAAGGTCGCCTTGCCGTCCTCCACCAGCTGCGTGCCACCCGTCTCGGCGGCGTAGAGCGGGTAGAAGTCGAACCAGGACTGGAAGAACTCGCTGGTCGGCGCCGGCCAGATCGCCGCCTGCGCCGCCTTGCTGGACACGATCTTGTCGCTGGTCGCGAGGAAGTCGTCGTACGTCGACAGCGGCGGGTTCTCCGGGTCGACCCCGGCCTTCTTCAGCAGGTCCTTGTTGTAGAAGATCATCACCGGGTTGGACTTCCACGGGATCTGGTAGAACTTCCCGTCCGAGGACTTGTACTGGTCGGCCGTCTTGCCCGAGCGGGCCTCGATGTACTTCGCGCCGCCGGGGAAGTCGTCGAGGGCCACCAGACCGCCCTGCTTCTGGAACTGCGGCACCGCGGCCGGCGAGGTGTTGAACACCAGGCACGGCGCGTTGCCGGCGGTGATGGCCGCGCCGATGACCTCCTCCGAGGTCTTGCCGGCCGGGATCTCCTGCGCGGTCACCTTCTCCTTGGGGTTCTTCGCGTTCCAGGCGGCGACCATCGCCTTGCCCCAGGCGATCTCCTCGGGGTTGTTCGACAGCCAGACCTTGATCGGGCCCTTGGTGTCGAGGTCGCTGGAGGCGGACCCGCTGCTGCCACCCCCGCAGGCAGCGGCGCCGAGGGCGAGGGCGAGCAGGGAGGCAGCGGCGGCGGTGCGGTTCATCGGTTCTCCGTTTCATGGCGGCCCGGCGAGGGGTCGGGTCGAGGTGGGGCGGTGGAGGCGCGGATCACGAGGTGCGGGGGCGGCAGACCGGTGTTGGGCGCGTCTCTGCCCTCCACCGCCGCCATCAACCGCACGGCGGCGGCCCGCCCCCAGGCGTACGCGTCCGTGTGCACGGTCGTGAGCGCCGGCTGCAGGTGCGCGGTGACCTCGGTGTCGTCGAAGCCCGTGATGGACAGGTCGCCGGGGACGTCGAGGCCCCGTCCGGCGGCCGCCGCCATGCCGGCGATGGCCATCAGGTCGTTGGCGTAGACGATCGCGGTCGGCCGGTCGGGACCGTCCGGACGATCGAGCAGCAGCTTGGTGGCGTCGGCCCCGCCCTGGGCCGAGAAGTCGGACCGGACGCACGCGCCCGGTGGCAGGCCGGCGGCGCGCAGGGCGCCGGCCCAGGCCGCGCGTCGCGACGACGCCGTGCACGAAGGTGTCCGGCCCGGCCACGTGGGCGATGCGCCGGTGGCCGAGCTCGACGAGGTGCGCGACAGCGGCAGCGATGCCGGGCCGGTCGTCGACCGAGACGCACGGGCGGCTGTCGTCCGTGCACTCCGGACCGATCCAGACCGCCGGGAGCCCGAGCTCGGCGAGCAGCTCGGGCCGCGGGTCGTCGACGCGCAGGTCGGTGAGGAAGACCCCGTCGACCCGCCCGTCCGCGGCGAGGCGGCGGTAGCCCGCCAGCTCGCGCTCCCGGTCGGGCACGACCTGCAGCACCAGCGACTGGCCCAGCGGGCGACAGCGTCGCCTCGATGCCTGCGATGAAGGCGGGGAAGAACGGGTCGGCGCCGAGGGTCTCCGGCGGCCGGCCGATCACCAGCCCCACGGCCAGCGCCCGCGAGGCGGCCAGCGCGCGGGCCCGGTGGCTGGGCGTCCAGCCCAGCTCGCGGGCGGCCGCCAGGATCCGGTCCCTCGTCTCGGGAGCCACGCCCGGCCGCCCGTTGAGGGCGAAGGAGACCGCCCCCTTCGACACGCCCGCGCCCCGGGCGACGTCGGAGATCGTGGGACGACGGGGGGCCATTCGCCTAATAAAGCGGTTTAGTTCCGATCTGTCAAGAACCCGACTTGCCCGAGTTATGCCGATGGGTCGCGCCGAGCGAACGCGACCCGGCTACGCCTGCGTATGCGGCGGGCAACAGGTGGCGGCAGGCGACAACAGGCGCCGAGGCCTGTTGCGGCCTGCCTGCGCCTACCCCACGTGGTCGACACCGGTCAGGCGAGGACCTCGACGCCGAGCTTGAGGATCAGGCCGCCGACCACGCCGAGGAAGACCACCCGGACGAACCGGCTGCCCTGCCGGATCGCGGTGTGCGCGCCGAGCCAGCCGCCGCCGACGTTGCACGCGCCCATCGCCAGCCCGAGGCCCCACATCGGCGCGCCCTGCGGGATGAACACCAGCAGCGCCCCGACGTTGGTGGCCAGGTTCACGATCCGCGCGGTCGCGGTAGCCGGCAGGAACGCGTACCCGAGCAGCCCCACCAGCGCGACCACGAGGAACGCTCCGGTGCCGGGCCCGAAGATGCCGTCGTAGAAGCCGATGACGGCGCCGACCAACGCCGCCACCAGGTGGTGCCGGTGGCCGGAGAACCGCAGCCGCTGCTCGAGGCCCATCCGCGGCCGGGCGACGGTCCAGGCGAACACGAGCACCAGCAGCACGAGCACCAGCGGCTCGAACACCGAGCGCGGCAGCAGCGAGGCGCACAGCGCACCGGCGACCGCCCCGACCAGGGCCACCGCCGCCATCGGCAGCGCGGTCCGCAGGTCCGGCCGCACCCGGCGCTGGAAGGTCAGCGCGGATGCGCTGGTGCCGCAGACCGACGAGAGCTTGTTGGTCGCGAGCACTGCGGCCGGCGAGGCACCGGGCAGCACCAGCAGCAGGGCCGGCAGCTGCACGAGGCCGCCGCCGCCCGAGACGGCGTCCACCCAGCCGGCGAACAGCGCCGCGAGGCAGAGCAGCAGGACGTCCTGCAGCTCGGGCACCGGGTCAGCCGCACCACGAGTCGACGACGGCGAGGAGGTCGGCGAGCCGCTCGACCACCGCGTCGGGGTCTCCCTCGACGTGGCCCTTCTGGTACTCGGGGATGACGCTGTGCGGCACCAGCACCGCACGCATCCCGAACTCCTTGGCGCCGTGGATGTCCTCGAACGGGCGATCGCCGACGAACACCGACCGGGCCGGGTCGTCGACACCGACGGCAGCGAGCGCGGCCCGGAACGCCTCGGGGTGCGGCTTGGTCCACGGCAGCTCGCTGGAGTAGACCGCGCCGTCGATGAGGTCGAGCACCCCGTCGCGCCGGAAGACCTCCTCGTGGTGCTCCCGCGTCCACAGCGTGTTCGACAGCACCCCGACCCGGATGCCGCGCTCCGCGCAGCGCACCGAACAGCTCCGGCACGTCCGGGTCGATGCGGGTGTGCGGCTCCCAGAACCGCTCGTACGCCGCCAGCGCCCGCTCGTGCCGCTCCCCCGACGTGTCGACGCCGACCCCGCGCAGGATCTCGAGCAGGGTCGCCGACCGGTGGTGCTCCCGGCCGGCCTGCCACGCGTCGTCCTCGGCCGACAGGATCCGGGCGGACAGCTCGTCGGCGTGCTCCGGGTCGTACACCTCGGCGTACCGCAGCCACTGCTCGCGCAGGTCGATGGTGTGCCAGGGCGTCAGCGTGCCGCCCCAGTCGAAGACGACCGCCTCGACCGCGGCTCCGCCCGTCACGACCGGCAGGCGCGCACGATCGCCGCAGCCGACTCGGCGACGGGCACGTCGTCGCGCTCGCCGGTACGCCGGTCGCGCACCTCGATGGTGCCGTCGGCCAGCCCCTTGCCGACCACGACGACGGTCGGCATGCCGAGCAGCTCGGCATCCTTGAACTTCACGCCGGGCGAGACCCCGCGGCGGTCGTCGTAGAGCACGGTGAGCCCCTGCGCCACCAGGTCGTCGGCGAGTGACTGGGCAGCCTCGAACACCGCGTCGTCCTTGCTGGTCGCCACCAGGTGCACGTCGGCGGGGGCGACGGCACGCGGCCAGCACAGGCCCTTGTCGTCCAGCGTCGCCTCGGCGATCGCGGCGATGGCCCGCGACGGCCCGATGCCGTAGGAGCCCATCGTGACCACGACGAGCTTGCCGTTCTCGTCGAGCACCTTGAGGTCGAGCGCGTCGGCGAACTTGCGCCCGAGCTGGAAGATGTGGCCCATCTCGATGCCGCGAGCGGTCACCAGGGTGCCGCCGTCGTCGTTGGGGCACGGGTCGCCCTCGAACACCGAGGCCGCCTCGATCGTCCCGTCGCCGGCGAAGTCGCGGCCGGCGACCAGGTCGAAGACGTGCCGGCCCGGCTCGTTGGCACCGGTGATCCAGCGGGTGCCCTCGACCACGCGCGGGTCGAGCAGGTAGCGCACGGCAGCGGGCTTGTCGCTGCCCAGCGCGGCCGGACCGATGTAGCCGCGGACCAGGCCCGGCGTGGCGGCGAAGTCCTCGTCGGTGAACGGCTCGACGACCGACGGGTGCACGACCGCCTCGAGCCGCTTCGCGTCGACCTCGCGGTCGCCGGGCAGCCCGATGGCGAGCGGCTCGATCTTGCCGTCCGGCCGGCGCAGCTTCACCACGACGTTCTTCAAGGTGTCCGCGGCGGTCCACTCGCGGTCCGGCGCGGCGCAGGTCGTCGCGGCCGTTCGCCACCGCGACCAGCGTCTCGATGGTGGGGGTGTCCGGGGTGTCCTCGACGTGCGCGGCCGGCACGTCGTCGTACGGCTGGGCAGCGGGCACCAGGGTCCGCAGCGCCTCGACGTTGGCCGCGTAGTCGCACGCCGTGCAGCGCACGTAGGTGTCCTCGCCGACCTCGGCGGGCGTGAGGAACTCCTCGCTCTTCGACCCGCCCATCGCGCCGGACAGCGCCGACACGATGACGTAGTCGAGGCCCAGCCGGTCGAAGATCCGGACGTAGGCCTCGCGGTGCGCGGCGTAGGACCGGTCGAGGCCGGCGTCGTCGACGTCGAAGGAGTAGGAGTCCTTCATCACGAACTCGCGGCCGCGCAGCAGCCCGGCCCGGGGCCGCTGCTCGTCGCGGAACTTCGTCTGGATCTGGTAGATCCACAGCGGCAGGTCCTTGTAGGACGAGTAGAGGTCCTTCACCAGCAGGGTGAAGAACTCCTCGTGGGTCGGGCCGAGCATGTAGTCCGCACCCTTGCGGTCCGTGACCCGGAACACCTCGTCGCCGTACTCGGTCCAGCGGTTGCTCTTGTCGTAGGGCTCCTTCGGCAGCAGCGCCGGGAAGTGCACCTCCTGGGCACCCATCGCGTCCATCTCGTCGCGGATGATCGCCTCGATGTTGCGCAGCACCCGCCAGCCCAGCGGCAGGTAGGTGTAGCCGCCGGGCGCGGCCCGTCGGATGTAGCCGCCGCGGACGAGCAGCCGGTGGCTCGGGACCTCCGCGTCGGCCGGGTCCTCGCGAAGGGTGCGCAGGAACAGGGTCGACATGCGGAGCAGCACGGGTGGTCTCCTCGGGCGGATAACGGGAACGAGTCGGTCGGTCGCCCGAGGATAACGAGGCGTACGCCGGTGGGCCGACCGATATCGCCGTGGCCGTCGCTAGAACAGCACCGACATGAAGGCACCGACGTCGGCGAAGCCCACCCTGCGGTACGTCGCCCGCGCCGCCTCGTTGAAGTCGTTGACGTAGAGGCTGACCACCGGGGCGATGTCGCGCCGGGACAGCTCGGCGACCGCGGCCATCCCGGGCGCGGCCAGCCCGCGGCCGCGCAGGTCCGGCGGCACCCAGACGCCCTGGACCTGGCAGGCAGCGGAGCTGACCGAGCCGATCTCGGCCTTGAACACCACCCGGCCGCCCTCGAAGCGGGCGAAGGCCCGGCCGGCGCGCACCAGCTCCGCGACCCGGCTGCGGTAGGAGGCGCCGCCGTCCGGCCCGACCGGCGAGATGCCGACCTCCTCGGTGAACATCGCGATGCAGGCCGGCACCAGGACGTCGAGCTCGTCCGGCCGCACCCGGCGCACCAGCGGGTCGGGCGCGACGGCGGGCGGCCCGGCGATGGACATCAGCGGCTGCGGGTCGCGCACCTCCCGGGCCGGCCCCCAGGACTGCTCCAGCTCGCGCCACAGCCCGGCGACGGCGGCCCGCTCACCGACGATCGAGGCGCACCGCCGGCCCTGCCGGCGGGCCCGCTCGGCGAAGGCGGCCACCGCCTCGGCTCCGGCCTGCGCGGGCACCAGGTTCGCCCCCGCGTGGCAGAGCGCCTCCAGCCGGCCGTCGACGGTGAAGCCCCACATCTCGCCGCCGAGCCGGGCCGGGTCGAGCCCGACGGCCTCCACCCGCGAGGCCACGAAGACGTCGGCGACCGGGTCGCGGGCGAGCAGGTCGGCGACGTCGCGCAGGTCCTCGGGACGCAGCACGCGCAGCGACGTGCTGCGCAGCATCTCCGACGACCTCCTCGTTGGTGCCTGCTCCGGACGGTCCGCCGAGCGCTAGGAGACGCTCACCGCCGGGTCGCCCGAGGCTACGCCCTCGGCCTCCATCTGCTCGGCGATCCGCATCGCCTCCTCGATCAGGGTCTCGACGATCTGCGACTCCGGGACGGTCTTGATGACCTCGCCCTTGACGAAGATCTGGCCCTTGCCGTTGCCCGACGCGACGCCGAGGTCGGCCTCCCGGGCCTCGCCCGGGCCGTTGACGACGCAGCCCATGACGGCGACGCGCAGCGGCACGGTGAGCCCCTCGAGCCCGGCGGTCACCTGGTCGGCGAGGGTGTACACGTCGACCTGGGCCCGGCCGCAGGAGGGGCAGGACACGATCTCGAGGCCGCGCTGCTTGAGGCCGAGGGACTCCAGGATCTGGTTGCCGACCTTGACCTCCTCGACGGGAGGCGCCGACAGCGAGACCCGGATCGTGTCGCCGATGCCCTCGGCCAGCAGCGCCCCGAACGCCACCGCGGACTTGATCGTGCCCTGGAAGGCCGGCCCGGCCTCGGTGACGCCCAGGTGCAGGGGGTAGTCGCACTGCTCGGCGAGCTGACGGTAGGCGTTGATCATCACGACCGGGTCGTTGTGCTTGACCGAGATCTTGATGTCCCGGAAACCGTGCTCCTCGAACAGCGAGCACTCCCACAGTGCCGACTCGACCAGCGCCTCGGGGGTCGCCTTGCCGTACTTCGCGAGCAGCCGCTTGTCGAGGGAGCCGGCGTTGACGCCGATGCGGATCGGGATGCCCGCCGCCGACGCCGCCCGGGCGATCTCCTTCACCTTGTCGTCGAAGGCCTTGATGTTGCCGGGGTTGACCCGGACCGCCGCGCACCCGGCGTCGATGGCCGCGAAGACGTACTTCGGCTGGAAGTGGATGTCCGCGATCACCGGGATCTGCGACTTGCGCGCGATGGCCGGCAGCGCGTCGGCGTCGTCCTGGCTGGGGCAGGCGACCCGCACGATCTGGCAGCCGGCGGCGGTCAGCTCGGCGATCTGCTGCAGCGTCGCGTTGATGTCCGTGGTCGGGGTGGTGGTCATCGACTGGACCGAGACCGGCGCGTCGCCACCGACCAGCACGCCGCCGACGTCGATCTGGCGGGAGACCCGCCGGGTCGCGAGCGGCTTGGGGGGCGTCTCGGGCATGCCGAGGGAGACGGTCATGTGTCCAGTATCGCCGCCCGCGCGGACCGCTGACGGATCGCCCGGCTACTGCAGGGTGATCGGGTTCACGATGTCGGCGGCCAGCGTGAGCAGGGTCAGCCCGCCGAACAGCATGATCACGAGGTACGTCGCGGGCAGCAGCTTGTTGTAGTCGACCCGGCCGGGGTCGGGGCGCCCGCGACGCCTCGCCAGCCACGAGCGGGCCGCCTCGTACCAGGCGATGGCGACGTGCCCGCCGTCCAGCGGCAGCAGCGGGAACAGGTTGAAGACGCCGATGAAGACGTTCAGCCCGCCGAGCAGCACCAGGAAGATGATCGGCAGGCCGGTCTGGACGGCCTCGCCGCCGATCCGGCTGGCACCCACCACGCTGATCGGGGTGCCCTGGTCGCGGGTGCCGCCGCCGAGCGCGTCGACCAGCTTCGGGATCTTCGACGGGAACGCGCCGACCGCCGCGAAGGTCTGCTTGACGCTGGAGCCGAGGAAGGTCGTGGCGCCGGCGACGGCGCTGACCGGGCCGTAGTGCAGGATCGCCTTCGGCTGGTGCACCGCGATGCCGATCGCCGAGACGGTCGTGAGCTTGCCGGTGCCCTCGGTGTCGGTCAGCGCGGGCCGCTGGGTGGCCACCAGGTCTGCCGTCGTCGTGTGCGACTGGCCGTCGCGGACGTAGGTGATCTCCACCGGTCCTGGCGGCGTCGCACGGACGGCCTCGACGAAGTCGCCGTAGGTCGTGATCGCGGTGCCGCCGACGGACGTGACGCGGTCACCCTTCTGCAGGCCGGCGGCGGCCGCCGGTGCGGCCGGGTCGCCGGCCCGGCAGCTGCGCAGCGCGTTGTCCTTGGTGAGCGTCCAGTCCGGCACCACGCAGTCGGCGACCTGGCCGATGACCGGCTTCGCGTCGAGCGGCTCGAAGCCGGCGCGCGCCGGGTTGGGCAGGCCGGTCGCGAGGGCCGCGATGTAGAAGATCACCAGGGCCAGCGCGAAGTGGGTCAGGGAGCCGGCGATGAGCACGACGGTCCGCTGCCGCAGCGGGTAGCGCCAGAAGGCGCGGTCCTGGTCCTCGGGCGCGACCTCCTCCAGCGGGGTCATCCCGATGATCTTGACGTAGCCCCCGGCCGGGACCGCCTTGAAGCCGTACTCGGTCTCGCCGCGGCGGAAGGAGAACAGCGTGGGCCCGAAGCCGGCGAAGTACTGGGTGGCCTTCATGCCGTAGTGCTTGGCCGTCACCAGGTGGCCGGCCTCGTGCAGGCAGACGGACACCAGGATGCCGACGGCGAAGATCAGCACGCCGATCCAGAAGCTCATCCACGGTCCTTCACGGTCAGCCGGGCGGCCCGCTCCCGGGCCCAGGTCTCTGCAACCACAACATCGGCAACGGTCGAGAGGTTCCTGACCTCGTGCTCGTCGAGCACCCGCGCGAGGGTGTCCACGATACCCGTGAACGCCAGCCGGCCCCCGAGGAACGCCTCGACGCACACCTCGTTGGCGGCGTTGTAGACCGCCGGCGCGCTGCCGCCGGCCGCTCCGGCGGCCCGGGCCAGGCGGACGGCCGGGAAGGCCACCTCGTCGAGCGGGAGGAACTCCCAGGTCGACGCCGTGGTCCAGTCGCAGCCCGCCGCGGCGCCGGGGACCCGGTCGGGCCAGCCCAGGCCGAGGGCGATCGGCAGCCGCATGTCCGGCGGGCTCGCCTGGGCCAGCGTCGAGCCGTCGACGAACTCGACCATCGAGTGCACGACCGACTGCGGGTGCACCACGACGTCGACCCGGTCGAGCGGGATGTCGAACAGCAGGTGCGCCTCGAGCACCTCCAGCGCCTTGTTGACCATGGTCGCGGAGTTGATCGTCACGACCGGCCCCATGGCCCAGGTCGGGTGCGCGAGCGCCTGCTCGACGGTCACCTCGCGGAGGTCGTCGCGACGCCTGCCCCGGAACGGTCCCCCGCTCGCGGTGAGCACCAGCCGGCGGACCTCCTCCGGCCGGCCGCCCCGCAGGCACTGGGCCAGCGCGGAGTGCTCGGAGTCGACCGGGACGACCTGGCCGGGCCGCCGGACCGCCGCCTTCACCAGCGGCCCGCCGGCCACCAGCGACTCCTTGTTGGCCAGCGCGAGGGTGCGGCCCTCCTCCAGCGCGGCCAGGGTCGGACCGAGCCCGATCGAGCCGGTGATCGCGTTGAGCACCACGTCGCAGGGCCAGCGGGCCAGCTCGGTCGCGGCATCCGGCCCGGCCAGGATCTTCGGGACCGGGTGCCGTCCCGCGTCGTACCCCCCGGCCTTGGCGGCGGCGTAGAAGGCCAGCTGCAGGTCCTGGGCGGCGCTCGCCCGGGACACGGCGACCGCCTCGACCCCGAGCTCGAGCGCCTGGGCGGCGAGCAGCTCGACGTTGCCGCCGCCCGCCGCCAGCCCCACCACCCGGAAGCGGTCCGGGTTGGCGCGGACGATGTCGAGGGCCTGGGTCCCGACCGAGCCGGTGGACCCGAGGACGACGACGTCACGGCTGGCGGTCACCGACCCAGTGTCTCAGCGGACGGCGCCAGCCCGGTCGGGCAGCGGCACCCGTGGGTCCGGCAGGCTGGCGAGGTCGTCGGTGCCGTCGGTCTCGCGCAGGCCGTGCCGCTCCCACCAGCGGGCCATCGGGGCCGGTGCCCACCAGTTCCAGCGGCCGAGCAGGCGCATCGTGGCCGGGACGAGCAGCGCCCGCACCAGGGTGGCGTCGACGAGGATCGCGATCACCATCCCGACGCCGATCATCTTGATGAAGACGATGCCCGACGTCGAGAAGGCGCCGATCACGACCACCAGCAGCAGCGCTGCGCTGGTGATGATGCGGCCGGTCTTCTGCAGTCCCAGCGCCACCGATGCGGTGTTGTCGCCCGTGCGGTCCCACTGCTCCCGGATCCGCGACAGCAGGAACACCTCGTAGTCCATCGACAGCCCGAAGGCCATCGCGAGCATCAGGATCGGCTGGGTGGCCTCGATGGCGCCGGTGCTCGTGAAGCCCAGGGGTCCAGCGAGGTGGCCGTCCTGGAAGATCCAGACGAGCGCACCGAAGGACGCCGACAGCGACAGCACGTTCATCACCACCGCCTTGACCGGCAGCACCACCGAGCCGAAGGCCAGGAACAGCAGCACCAGCGTCACGCCGACGACGAACAGCCCCATCCACGGCAGCGTCGAGGCCGAGGCTGCCGAGCAGGTCGCGCAGCTCGGCCGCCCGGCCGCCGACGAGCACCTCGGCACCGTCCGGTGCGGGCACCGCGCGCACCTCGGCCACCAGCCGGCGCGCCTCGGGCGACACCCCTTCGTAGCCGTGCCGCACCGCGACCAGCGCGGTCCCCCCGGACTGCGCGGTCACCTCGGCCGACCGGACGCCGGGCAGCCCGGCCAGCCGGTCCACGTACCCGGTGAGCTCCTGCCGGTCGGCAGCGTCGATCGCGCCGTCGCCGAAGGTCACGACAGGGTCGATCGTCGTCGTCCCGCCCGCCGGGAAGTCGGCCAGCAGCGTCTCGGTCACGACCCGGCTCTCGGTCCCGGCCGGCAGGGCCCGGTGGTCGACGCCGCCGAACTCCACCCGCAGGAAGGGCAGCCCGGCGACGAGCAGCAGCGGCACGATCACCGCGACGTAGGCCACCGGACGGCGCATCACGTTGTGCGCCAACCGGTACCACGCGCCCCGCGAGTCGTCCGCCACCTCGGCAGCTGCCGACCTGCGGCGCAGGAACGGGATGCGCAGCGAGTCGACCCGCGGGCCGAGGACGGCCAGCAGCGCCGGCAGCACGGTCAGCGCCCCGACCATCGCGACGAGCACGGCCGCCATGCCACCGAAGCCCATCGACCGCAGGAACACCTGCGGGAAGAACAGCAGCGAGGCCAGCGAGATCGCCACGGTCAGGCCGGAGAACGCGACCGTGCGGCCGGCCGTGCGCATCGTCGTGGCGAGCGCCGCCTCGGTGCTCTGCCCGCGGTGCAGCTCCTCGCGGAACCGGCTGACGACGAACAGCGCGTAGTCGATGGCCAGGCCGAGGCCGAGCATCGTCACGATGTTCACCGCGAAGATCGACACGTCGGTCACCAGGCTGAGCAGCCGCAGCATCGTGAACGCCCCGAGGATCGCGAGGCCGCCCACCGCCAGCGGCAGGCTGGCCGCGGTGAGGCCGCCGAAGACCACGACCAGCAGGACGAGCACGATCGGCATCGACAGCGACTCGGCCCGGCCGATGTCCGCGCTGACCTGGGTGGTGATGTCGCTGCCGATGGCCTCGTTGCCGCCCAGCCGGACGTCCAGGCCGGGCGGCGCGTCGCGCAGGGTCGGCTCCAGGTCCTGGTACGCCGCCATGACCGCGTCCTCGTCGTCGCCGACGAGGTGCAGGACGGCGTAGGTGGAGCGCCGGTCCTGCGAGACGAACCGCGCTGCGTCCGGGCCGGCGGTCCAGTAGGAGGTCGAGGACGCCACCAGGTCGGCCGGCAGGCCGTCGAGGTGCTCGGTGACGGCCGCCCGGAACGCCGGGTCGTCGACGCTGCGACCGCCGTCGCGGTAGAGCACGACGACGTCCGCGCCGCCGCGGCCCACGGTGGCCTCGGTGCGGGTCAGCGCCTTCGCCGACTCGCTGCCGGGCGTCTCGAACCCGCTGGAGATCATCGAGCCGAAGACGCCGGTTCCCCACAGGGCTCCCAGCGCGACGAACAGCCCGGCCAGGACCAGGACGGCCCGCCGGCGGCGGTAGGTGACGTGTCCCAGCCGGTCGAACATGGCGGTCTCCCCTAGTGTGTGGTGAACGGCGATCGTTACCGTGAACATCGTTTACTATGATGACGGTGTTCACCGGTGTCAAGGGTGTTCATCAACCAGTTCGCGGGCCCGTTCGCAGCCCGGTTCGCGGGCCGTGTTCAGACCAAGGAGGAGCCGCCGTGCCGGTGCAGGTGCCGAGTCGCCGGGAGCGGGCCCGGGACGCCACCACGGCCGAGATCAAGGCGACCGCGCGGGCGCTGCTGGTCGCCGACGGTCCCGAGGCCGTGACCCTGCGGGCGATCGCCCGCGAGATGGGCATGACGGCCCCGGCGCTGTACCGCTACTTCGACAGCCACGAGGAGCTCGTCGGCGCGGTCTGCCTCGACCTGCTCGCCGAGATCACCGCCACCCTCGAGGCGGCCCGCGACACCGTCGGTCTCGACGACCCGCACGGCCGGCTGCTGGCCACCTGCCGGGCGTTCCGCCGCTGGTCGCTGTCCCACACCCGGGAGTTCCAGCTGGTCTTCGCCTCCGCGGGCGACGCGCCGCCGCCCGGCCACGAGGAGGTCGACGAGGACCTGTCCTTCGGCGCGGTCTTCCTCGGTCTGTTCGTCGAGATCTGGCGGGCCCAGCCGTTCCGCATCCGGTCCGACGACGAGCTGCCGCCGGCTCTGGTCACGCAGCTGCGGGCCTTCTCGACGCACGTCGACGACGTGCTGCCGCTGGGAGCTCTCGAGGCCTACCTGGCGGGCTGGGTGCGCCTCTACGGCGCGGTCACCATCGAGGTGTTCGGCCGCCTCGGCTTCGCGCTCACCGACGCCGAGCCGATGTTCGAGGCCCTGCTGGCGGAGATGGGTGGCCAGCTGATGACGCCCCCGGCCGCCTAGACCTCGGCCGACTCACCCGGCGCGAGGCGGCGGTAGTCGGTGCCGCCCTTCAGCTGCATCCACCGGTCGGCCCCGGCATTGCCGAGGTCGTTGTACAGCCCGTCGTGCACCGGGAAGGCCCGCGCCGGCCCGACCGCCCGGACGAACCCGAGGGCCTCGCCGATCTTCAGCCACGGCCCGCTCACCGGCACGAGCAGCGTGTCGACCCCGACGTCGGGCACGTGCAGGGCGTCGCCCGGGTGGTAGACCCCGCCGAGCACGAACCCCACGTTGGCGCAGCCCGGCAGCCCGTCGTAGATCTCCGCGTGCTCGCCGCCCACCACGTGCACGTCGAGCCCGGCGACCGCAAAGGTCTCCCCCGGCGTCACGGCGTGCACCGCGAGCCCGTGCTCGGCGGCGAGGACGGCCGCGAAGGCGGTGTTCGTGTGCAGCCGGAGACCGTCCCGGACGGCGGGGGCCAGCCGCTCGACGTCCAGGTGGTCGGCATGCTCGTGGGTCACGAGGACGTCGGTGACACCGGCCAGGTCCGCGTCGGAGGAGTAGACGCCCGGGTCCAGCAGCACCGAGCCGGCAGCGGTCTCGAGCCGGACGCAGGCGTGGCCGAACTTGGTGATCCGCACCCGATCGAGCCTAGCCCGCTACAGGTCGACGCCGGTGAGCACCAGCACCCGCTCGTAGGTCAGGTCCTCCATCGCGTAGCGCACGCCCTCGCGGCCGACCCCGGAGGCCTTGGCACCGCCGTACGGCATCTGGTCGGCGCGGTAGGCGGGCACGTCGCCGATGATCACCCCGCCCACCTCCAGCTCGCGGTGCGCGCGGAACGCGACCTGCAGGTCATGGGTGAACACGCCGGCCTGCAGCCCGTACCGGGAGGCGTTCACCGCGGCCAGCCCGGCCTCGACGCCGTCGAAGGCCGAGACCACCAGGACCGGCCCGAAGACCTCTTCCTGCACCACCTTGGCGTCGTGGCGGGCGGCGACCACCACGGTCGGCTCGACCGTGGTGCCGCGGCGCGAGCCGCCGGTCAGCACCCGGCCGCCGCCGGCCACGGCCTCGTCGACCCACTGCTCGACGCGGGCTGCGGCCGCCTCGTCGATCATCGGGCCGACCGAGGTCGCCTCGTCGGCCGGGTCGCCCACCCCGAGGGCCTCGACCGCAGCCACCAGCCGAGGCACGAAGGCGTCGACCAGGGCGGCGTCGACGAGCACCCGCTGCACCGCGACGCAGGACTGACCGGCCTGGTAGGTCGCGAAGGTGGCGATGCGCTCGGCGGCCCACCGGAGGTCCTGCTCGGAGGACCAGTCGGCACAGACCATCGCGGCCGCGTTGCCGCCGAGCTCGAGGGTGACGTGCTTGTGCGGCACGGCCTGCTGGATGCGCGCCCCGACCGGGCCCGACCCGGTGAACGACACCACCGGCAACCGTGGGTCGGCGACGAGGGCGGGCGCCATCTCGTCGGGGACGACGACGACCGAGACGGCGCCGGGCGGCAGGTCGGTCTCGGCGAACAGCTCGCCGAGCAGGAGGGCCGAGAGCGGCGTCTTGGGCGCCGGCTTGAGCACGATCGGGGCGCCGGCGGCCACCGCGGGCGCGAGCTTGTGCGCCACCAGGTTGACCGGGAAGTTGAACGGCGAGATGCCCAGCACGGGGCCGCGGGGGAACCGCCGGACCAGCGCCAACCGCCCGCTCGCCCCGGCATCGGTGTCCAGCCGCTGCAGCTCACCGCTCCAGCGGCGGGCCTCCTCCGCCCCCCACCGGAAGGTCGACACCGCGCGGGTCACCTCGGAGCGCGCCCAGCGCAGCGGCTTCCCGCTCTCCGCGACGACCAGCCGGGCCACCTCCTCGGCCCGCTCGGCGAGCCGGGCCGAGACGTGCGCCAGGGCCTCGGCCCGGACGTGGGCGGGGGCGGCACCGACCTCGCGGCGCCCGTGGTGCGCGGCGCTCACCGCCGCCTCGAGCTGCGCGGGGGTGGCGTAGGCCACCTCGGCGACCGGTGCGCTGTCGTACGGGTGGCGGACCTGGAGGCGCTCCGAACCGGCGTCCAGCCGGGCCCCGCCGACCCAGCCGGTCCAGACCTCGCCCATCAGCACTCCTACGGATTCCGTCGTCGTGAACCACTATCACGTCGGATTCCGTCACAGTATCGTGCTGCCATGACTGACTCCGGTGGTCCCAGCCTGCCCCAAGAACGTCGCCTCGTCACCGCCGTCCCCGGTCCGCGGTCGACCGAGCTGATGTCCCGCCGGGCGGCCGTCGTCGCCCGCGGCGTCAGCACCACGCTGCCCGTCTTCGTCGACCGGGCCGGCGGCGGGGTGCTCGTCGACGTCGACGGGAACTCGCTGATCGACTTCGGCTCCGGCATCGCGGTGACCAGCGTCGGCAACGCCGCCGACGCCGTCGTCGCCCGGGTGCAGGAGCAGGTCGCGCGGTTCACCCACACCTGCTTCATGGTCACGCCGTACGAGGGGTACGTCGAGGTCTGCGAGGCCCTCGACCGGCTGACCCCCGGCGACCACGAGAAGCGCTCGGCGCTGTTCAACTCCGGTGCGGAGGCCGTCGAGAACGCCGTGAAGATCGCCCGGTCGCACACCGGGCGGCAGGCGGTCGTGGTGTTCGACCACGGCTACCACGGGCGCACCAACCTGACGATGGCGCTGACCGCGAAGAACATGCCCTACAAGCACTCGTTCGGGCCGTTCGCGCCGGAGGTCTACCGGGTGCCCATGTCGTACCCGTTCCGCGACCCGGCGGGCATGACCGGCGAGCAGGCCGCGGCCCGCGCCATCGACCTGATCGAGAAGCAGGTCGGCGCCGACCAGGTGGCCTGCCTGGTGATCGAGCCGGTGCAGGGCGAGGGCGGGTTCATCGTCCCGGCCCCCGGGTTCCTCCCGGCGCTGGCCGGGTGGTGCGCGGCGAACGGCGCGGTGTTCGTCGCCGACGAGATCCAGTCCGGCTTCGCGCGCACCGGCGACTGGTTCGCCTGCGACCACGAGGGCGTCGTGCCCGACCTGGTCACCACCGCCAAGGGCATCGCCGGCGGGCTCCCGCTGGCCGCGGTGACCGGCCGGGCCGAGATCATGGACGCGCCGCACGTCGGCGGGCTCGGCGGCACCTACGGCGGCAACCCGGTCGCCTGCGCGGCCGCGCTGGGCTCGATCGAGACGATGGAGACGCTGGACCTGTGCGGCCGGGCCCGGCAGATCGGTGAGGTCGTCCTGTCCCGGCTGCGGGAGCTGGCCACCAGCCACGGCGTGATCGGCGACGTCCGTGGCCGCGGCGCGATGGTCGCCGTCGAGCTGACCCGGCCCGGCACCCTCGAGCCGGACGCCGCGGCCGCGGCTGCGGTGGCCAGGGCGTGCCACGCCGACGGGCTCGTCGTGCTCACCTGCGGCACCTACGGCAACGTGCTCCGGCTGCTGCCACCGCTCGTGATGCCCGACCACCTGCTCGACGAGGGTCTCGGCATCCTCGAGAAGGCGTTCGCCGCCTCCTCGTGAGCACCGCGGACACCGTCTTCGTCGGCGGGTCGGTGTTCCGCGGCGGTCGCCCGGCCCGCCGCGCGGTGGCCGTGCGGGACGGCCGCATCGTCGCGGTGGCCGGCGACGACGACGTGCGCGCCCTGGTGGGCCGGCGCACCGAGGTGGTGCCGCTGGACGGCGGCCTCCTGGTCCCCGGGTTCCAGGACGCGCACGCGCACCCGCTCGCCGCCGGCGTCGACATGCTGCGCTGCGACCTGACCGGGGCCGGCTCGGCCGCCGAGACGCTGGCCAGGATCGCGGCCTACCTGGCAGCGCACCCGGACGAGTCCTGGGTGCTCGGGTCGGGCTGGTCGATGGCGCACTTCGCCGGCGGTACGCCGACGCGCGAGACGCTCGACGCCGTCGTGCCCGACCGGCCGGCCCTGCTGTCGAACAGTGACGGGCACGGGTCCTGGGCCAACAGCCGGGCCCTCGAGCTCGCCGGCATCGACGCCTCGACGCCGGACCCGGCCGACGGCCGGATCGAGCGGGACGCCTCGGGCACGCCGACGGGCACCCTGCACGAGGGGGCTGCCGGCCTCGTCGAGCGACTGGCGCCGGTGCCCACCGCCGAGGACCAGCTCGCCGGGCTGCTGATGGCCCAGCAGGTGATGTTCTCCCACGGTGTCACGGCCTGGCAGGACGCCGCCGTCGGGGCGCTGTTCGGCCAGCCCGACTCGCTGCCGGTCTACCTGCAGGCCCAGCAGTCCGGAGCGCTGCGGGCCCGGGTGGTCGGCGCGCTGTGGTGGGACCGGGACCGCGGCGGCGAGCAGATCGACGAGCTGGTGGCCCGGCGGGCGCAGGCCCGGGCTGCCGGCTTCGCCGCGACCTCGGTCAAGGTCATGCAGGACGGCGTCGTCGAGAACTTCACCGCCGCCCTGCTGGAGCCCTACCTGGACGGGTGCGGCTGCCCGACCGGCAACCGGGGACTGAGCTTCGTCGACCCGCGCGAGCTGCGCGAGCACGTCACCCGGCTGGACGCGCTCGGCTTCCAGGTGCACGTGCACGCGTTGGGCGACCGGGCGGTGCGCGAGGCGCTCGACGCGTTCGAGGCCGCCGCGGCCGCGAACGGTGCCACCGACGGCCGGCACCACATCGCGCACCTGCAGGTCGTCGCGCCGGACGACGTCCCCCGGTTCGCCGCCCTCGGCGTGGCTGCCACCATCCAGCCGCTCTGGGCGGCGCACGAGCCGCAGATGGACGAGCTGACGATCCCGTTCCTCGGCGCCGACCGGGCCGCCCTGCAGTACCCGTTCGAGGCCCTGCGGGCGGCGGGAGCGCGACTCGCCGGCGGCAGCGACTGGCCGGTCAGCAGCCCGGCCCCGATGCTCGGCCTGCACGTCGCGGTCAACCGGGTGCTCCCCGGGGCCGAGGGCGCCGAGGCCGAGCCGCTGTCGCCGCGCCAGCGGCTGGACCTCGCGACCGCGCTCACCGCCTACACCACGGGCAGCGCCTGGGTGAACCACCTCGACGACGTGACCGGCCGGGTAGCGGTCGGGCTCCAGGCCGACCTCGTGGTGCTCGATCGCGACCCGTTCGCGGCGACGGCCGAGGAGATCGGCGAGACGCGGGTGACGTCGACCTACGTCGCGGGCACCCGGGTGTTCGACGGCGCCGGCTCGGGCAGCCGCAGGTAGCCCCGGGCCACCCGGGCGACGAACTGCTGGACGCCGTCCTCGTCGGGCGCGAGCAGCCCGGGCACGGCGTGCTCGCTCGCCAGGCCGCGCTGCACCGACTCGCAGGCGGCCCAGTCCTGCCGGTTGGTGAGGTCCCAGAAGTCGACGGCGTAGGCCGGGTCGAACGACGCGTCCTCGGCCCCCTGGTGGGGGAACAGCCAGGCGCACTCCACCCTGGTGCGGTCCACCGCCAGCGGGGTGAGCCGGTGGGTCATCACGTAGTCGGGGTGCAGGCTGACCAGCAGGTTCGGGAACAGCGCGACGTACATCACCGTGCGCCGCTCCCGCTCCGGCAGCGTGTCGATGACGACGCCGGCGCCCTGGCCGTCCAGCGACATCGTCACTGCCTCGTCCCGCAGCGACATCCAGCCCCCGACCCAGTCGCCGGCCAGGTCGAGGTTCTCGCCGCTGTCCGGGGGGCTGACCCGGCACAGCTCCGGATGGATCATCGAGCAGTGGTAGCACTCCTGGTAGTTCTCGACGATCACCTTCCAGTTCGCGGCGACCTCGTACTCGTGACCGGCCCGAGCCGTCAGCGTCTCCGCCCGGTACGGCGCGACGATGGACTCGAGCTCGCCGACGTGACCGTCGAAGCCGGCTGCGCGCCCTGAGGTGTCGACGAACAGCCAGCCGTGCCACTCGCGGCTCGGCAGCTCCACCAGGCCGAACTCGCCGGGGTCGAAGTCGTCGGCGCCGCGGAAGCCGGGCGCGGCGAGCAACGACCCGTCGAGGCGGTAGGACCACGCGTGGTAGGGGCAGACGATGCCGGCCTTGCGCGCGGTGGCACCGCACGGCAGCAGCTCGTGCCCGCGGTGCCGGCACACGTTGGCGAAGGCGTGCAGCGCGCCGTCCTCGGCCCGGGTCAGCAGCACGCCCGCGGCGCCGACCGAGACGGCCATCTGCTGGCGTGGCTCGGCGAGGTCGGCCGACCTGCCGAGGCAGAGCCAGCCCGAGAAGAACGCCCGCTGCTCCCAGGCGAAGACCTCCGGGTCGACGTAGGCCTCGCGGGGCAGCATCCGGGTCCGCCCCAGCGGCTCGAGCGCGGCGGCGAGCCTCGCGGGGTCGATCGGCGCGGGCTGCTGCTGACTGAACACACAGTCAAGGTACGGCGTCAGGCCGGCCGAGTCCAGGTCAGTGGGCGTGGGCGACGTGCTTGATCCGGGTGTAGTCCTCGAGCCCGTAGACGCCCAGGTCCTTGCCGTAGCCCGACGAGCCGAACCCGCCGTGCGGCATCTCGCTGGCCATCGGCGCGTGCGTGTTGACCGAGACGGCGCCGAAGTCGAGGTCCCGGAGCCAGCGCATGGCCCGGGCGTGGTCGGCCGTCCAGACGCTGGCCGTGAGTCCGTAGGGCACTCCGTTGGCCTTGGCGAGGGCCTCGTCCTCGGCGTCGAAGGTCTGCACCGTGACGACCGGGCCGAAGACCTCGGTCTGCACGATCTCGTCGTCCTGCTCGACACCGGTGACCACCGTGGCCGGCAGGAACCAGCCGGTGCGTGGCAGCCGCTTGCCTCCGGTCACGATCGAGGCCCGGCCGGGGAGGCGGTCGAGCAGTCCCTCGACCCGCTCGAGCTGCGCGGCGCTGATGAGCGGTCCGTGCGCCGCCTCCGGCAGCTCCGGGCCGCCTGCGACCGTTGCCTCGGCAGCCGCCGACAGCGCGGCGACGAACGCCGGCGCGACCGCTCGGTGCACCAGGACCCGCGCAGCCGCCGTGCAGTCCTGCCCGGCGTTCAGGTACGCCCCGGCCGCGATGCCGGCCGCGGCCGCATCGAGGTCGGCGTCGTCGAAGACCACCGCCGGTGCGTTGCCGCCCAGCTCCAGGTGGGTGCGCGCCAACCGCTGGGCAGCCGCGGCAGCCACCGACCGACCGGCGCGGACGCTGCCGGTCAGGGACACCTGGGCCACCGCCGGATGCGCCGCCAGGGCAGCACCCGCGACCGGGCCACCGCAGACGACGTTGAGCACACCCGGTGGCAGCACCTCGCCGACCAGCTCGGCCGCCCGGACGGTCGATGCCGGGGTGAGCTCGGACGGCTTGAGCACGACGGTGTTCCCGGCCGCCACCGCCGGGGCCCATTTCCAGACGGCCATCATGAACGGGTAGTTCCAGGGTGTGATGGCGCCGCAGACCCCGACCGGCTCGCGGCGCACTCCCGAGGTCAGCCCGTCCTCGTACTCCCCGACCGCCCGGCCCTCGAGCAGGCGGGCCGCACCCGCGAAGAACCGCAGCTGGTCCAGGGTCGGCGGGATCTCCTCCTCGAGCACGACGCGTCGTGGCTTGCCGGTGTCGCGCACCTCGAGGTCGGCCAGCTCGTCGGCGTGCGCGGCGAGCAGGTCCGCCACAGCCAGCAGCGCCTCCATCCGGGCCCGCGGAGTGCTGCGCCGCCAGGTGGCGAACGCCGACTCCGCCGCGCGGCACGCGAGGTCGACGTCGGCCGCACCCGAGTCGGCCGACTCGGCCCACGGCTGCTCCGTCACCGGGTCCAGGGTGGTCAGGCGGTCACCGGACGACGCCGCCAGCAGCTCGCCGCCCACCACGTTGCCGAAGAACGGCCGGTCGCTCAGGTCGCTCACCGTCACAGCCCTCCGGCGAAGCTCTCGATGCTGGACGCGTCCTTCTCGCCGCGGCTCAGCCACCGGTAGACGACCAGGCCGGTGAGGACGGCCATCAACGAGGCGAACAGCATCAGGGAGGCCAGCGCGTTCAGGGCCGGCGTCGGCGCCGCCCGGGCGGTGTTGTAGATCTTCACCGACGTCGGCTCGGTCGAGGCGTCACCGGAGAGGTAGCGGACGATGACGAAGTCGTCGATGACGTCCGCGAAGACGAGGACCGCGCTGGCGAGGATGGCCGGCGCCAGCATGGGCAGCAGGACCCGTCGGATCGCCCCCATCGGTGAGGCGCCGAGGTCGATGGCCGCCTGCTCGTACTGCTTCCCGATCATCAGCAGCCTGGCCCGCACGATGACCACGGGATAGGACAGCTGGAAGGTGACCAGCCCGGCGACCTGGGCCGAGGTGCCGAGGGTCAGCGGCGTGGACAGCTGGGTGACGAGGAACAGCAGGGCGACCGCGAGCAGCGTCTCGGGGATCACGAAGGACAGCAGCATCACGATGTTGGAGCCCTCGGGCAGCCGGCCGTGCCAGCGGTCGACGCCGAGCGCGAAGGCCACCCCGAGCGGGACCGTGATCAGCGTCGTCAGGACCCCGAGCAGCAGCGTGTGGGTCAGCGCGGTGTGCAGGCTGGCGTCGTGCCACACCGAGCGCTCCTGGTCGCCCCAGTACCAGCGGAACGAGAACCCCTGCCACAGGGTCCGGGACCGCCCCGCGTTGAACGAGAACAGCACCGCGATGAGCACCGGGAGCAGTGCCCAGGCGAGGTAGCCCCAGGTCACCAGCTGCAGCCCCCGTGGCGGCCGCCAGGGGTTGTCCCACCACCGCACCAGCGCCCTCACGACGCCATGCCCTCGGCTCGCGCGCTGCGCACGTAGAGCAGCATCGGCACGATGCGACACGATCAGGACGAGCAGCACGAAGGCTCCGCCCTGCCCGGTCTGGCCGGGGGTGAGCACGGTGTTGTTGATGAGGTTGCCGACCATGGCCGTCCGCGGCGAGCCCGACAGGAGGTCGACGGTGAAGTAGTCGCCCAGCATCGGGAGGCAGGTGAGGAGCACGGCCGCGGCGATCGCCGGCCGGCTCAGCGGCAGGGTCACCCGGCGGAACGTCTCGAACCGGCCGGCACCGAGGTCGCGGGCCGCCTCCAGCGCGTTGGGCGGCAGCCGGTCGAGACCGACGTACAGCGGCAGGATCATGTACGGCAGGTAGCCGTAGACGAGCCCGATCACCACGACCGATCCCCGACCGTCGAGCCAGTCGATGTCGTTCGGCAGCACGCCACCGAGGCCGATGAGCCGGTTCACCAGCCCGTCGTTCTGCAGGAGGTTGACCCAGGCCAGCATGCGCATCATGTAGCTGATCCAGAACGGGGCCACCAGCAGCGCCAGCAACAGCCTTGCGGTGCCGCCCCGCCAGCCGGGCGGTGTAGTAGGCGACCGGGTAGGCGACCAGCAGGCAGCCGCAGCTCGCGGCCAGCACGTAGACGGCGGTGCGCAGCAGGGCCGGGCCGAAGAAGCCGTCGCTGCCGACGATGTGCCGGAAGACGTCGAGGAACTGCGAGCTGTTCCACAGCAGCGGGTTCCACACCGGCACCGGCGTCCGGAAGACGGGGTCGACCCGGCCGAAGACGATCGCCAGCACGACGTACAGCGGCACGAGGAACAGCAGCAGCAGCCAGAGGATGCCCGGCAGCGCGAGCACCGGCCACAGCGCACTGCTGCGGCCGCGGCGCGCAGCCGGTGCGCGGTCGGCCATCGGTCAGGCGCCTGCCTTGAACCGCTGCCACACCTGGTGCCAGGCGGCGTCGGTCTCCGGCGGCATCTCGAGCAGCCGGTAGCCGTCGGTGAACCACTCCTGGCGCACCACTGCGGACTCGAGGTTGGCGGGCACGTACCCGTCCGAGACGAGCTTGGAGGTGTCGAGCGAGACCTGCGGCGGCTGGTAGCCGATGTAGCCGAAGTTGCGGGCGGCGATCTTGGCGTCCAGCATGAAGTTCATGAACAGGTGGGCCAGCACGGGGTTCTCCCCTTGCTTGAGCACGACCATCAGGTCGTTGTCGACCATCCCCTTGCCGTCCTCCGGGAACCAGTAGGCCAGCACGTCCGGCTTGACGCCCTTGGGCAGGTAGTACTGCGCGTTGACGATGTCGCCGGACCACATCTGCGCCAGGTCGAGCTGACCGGCGGGCAGGTCGTTGTACATCGTGATGGTGACCTTGGGACGGGTCGCGGCCTGCAGCTCGTCGAGCCCCTGCTGGATCTTCGCGAGGTCGGCCGGCCGCTCGCTGTTGATGTTCGTGATGCCTTGCCGCAGCGCGACCATCCCCATCGCCGTGTGCCAGTCGTCGATGACCGCGGTCTTGCGCGCGTACGCCTTGTCCCACAGCACGTCGTAGGGGTTCGCCATCGCCCCGATGTCCGTCGTCACGCGGTCGGCCCGCCAGCCGATGCCGGTGGTGTAGACGGTGTAGGGCACCGTGTAGCGCCACCCGCCGTCGTACCAGGGGTTGCTGAACTGCGGCCAGACGTTCGTGATGTTCGGGATGTAGCTGTGGTTCAGCGGCCGGATCAGCGCTGCCGTGACCATCTTGGAGATCTGGTCGTAGCTCGGGAAGTAGATGTCGAACTTCGAGGTGCCGGCCCGGATCTTGGTCAGCGCCTCGTCGGTGTCGTTGAACGTCGAGACGCGCACCTTCACGTCGTAGTCGGCGTACTTCTTCTCGAACGCCTTGACCACGCCCGGCCCGATGTAGTCGGCGTAGTTGTAGAGCCGGAGCGTCGCGTGCGGCTCCGGCTGGAGCCCGTCGCCGATCGCGGGGTTGTCCTTGCTGATCGGCCAGGTCACCGGTGTCTCGGGACTGGCGATCTTCAGCGTGGTGGCGCTTGCCCCGGACCCGGACGCACCGACACCACCCGAGGAGGCGCAGGCCGCCAGAGCCTCGAGCAGGCCGGGGCCGGCGACCGCGGTGAGGGCCATCCGGCTGAGGAAGGCGCGCCGGTCGATGGGTGCCGGCCGACGTCGCGGCGGCGGATGGTCAGGCATGACGACGCCTCCTCGCGGCCGGACCGGCCCGGCTGCCGGGACTCCCTCCGAGCCTTGCCCGTGGGCAGAACGCTTGCATAGACTGAACGCTCAGTCAACCCTGCCGGGGTCCCTTCCGGGACACCTTCGAACGGCACCCAGGATGAGGTAAGGCCATGAGCCTGACGACCGTCCCCGACACCGCGCGCGGCCATCTCGACGCGCGGATCGCCCACGAGGAGAACGTCTTCCTGGAGCGGCAGCCGCGGTCGGCCGAGCTGGTCGCCGCGGCCCGCGGCTCCCTGGCCGGCGGCGCCACCTCCAGCTGGCAGGTCGCCCAGCCGCAGGCCGTGTGGCTCAGCCACGGTCGGGGTTCGAAGATCTACGACGTCGACGGCACGGAGTACGTCGACCTGCACGGCGGCTACGGCGTGTCTCTCGTCGGCCACGCGCACCCGGCCATCGTGGCGGCCGTGAGCGACCGGGTCCGGCTGGGCACGCACTTCGCCCAGCCGACCACCGATGCCGTCGTCGTCGCCGAGGAGCTCGCTCGCCGGTTCGGGCTGCCGCTGTGGCGGTTCGGCAACAGCGGCACCGAGGCCACGATGGACGCCGTGCACCTGATGCGCGCAGCGACCGGTCGTGACCTCGTGCTCAAGGTCGAGGGCTGCTACCACGGCCACCATGACTCGGTCGAGGTGTCGGTGCTCCCCGAGCGCGACGAGATCGGCCCCGCCGACCGGCCGGTGGGGGTGCCCGGCAACACCGGCATCCCCGCTGCGGTGACCGACCTCGTCATCGTGGTCGGCTTCAACGACGTCGCCGCGGTCCGACGGGCCCTGGACGAGCACCCCGGCCAGGTCGCGGGGATGATCGTCGAGCCGGTGATGATGAACGCCGGCATCATCGCGCCGCAGCCGGGTTACCTCGAGGCGCTGCGCGACCTCCTGCACTCGCGCGGCGCGCTGCTCGCCTTCGACGAGGTGAAGACCGGCCTCACGGTCTCACCCGGCGGTGCGACCGCGGCCTACGGCGTCACCCCTGACATCGTCTGCCTGGCCAAGGCCCTCGGCGGGGGCATCCCCGTCTCGGCGATCGGCGGCACCGCCGCGGTGATGGACCTGATCGCCGACGGCACCTACGAGCAGGTCGGCACCTTCAACGGCAACCCGCTGTCGATGGCAGCTGCTCGGGCGACCCTTCTCGAGGTGCTGACCCCCGAGGCCTACGCCCGGATCGACGACCTCCGGGGCCGGATGACCGACGGCATCACCCGGGTGCTGCGCGACCGCCACCTGCCCTGGCGGGTCGTGACCGCCGGGGCCAAGGGCTGCATCAGCTTCCTGGACCGGCCCGTGACGGGCTACCGGGACTTCCTGGACGTCGACGAGCGGCTCGGCCACCTGCACTGGCTGGTTCAGCACAACGGCGGCGTCTTCCTGCCGCCATGGGGCAAGGTGGAGCAGTGGCTGCTCTCCGTCCAGCACGACGAGACCGACGTCGACCGGTTCGTGCGCAACGTCGAGCGGTTCGCCGACCTCGTGGGCACCGACGTTGCCTGAGGCGATGACCGGCGGCGGCGCCGTCCGGCTGATCGGGCTGGAGAAGTCGTTCGACGACTCGGTCGCGGTGCGCGGCATCGACCTGGACATCGCGGCCGGGGAGTTCTTCTCGCTGCTCGGGCCGTCCGGCTGCGGGAAGACCACGACGTTGCGGATGATCGCCGGCTTCGAGCAGCCGACCGCCGGGCGCATCCTGCTCGACGGCAAGGACATCGTCGACGTGCCGCCGCACCGCCGCCCGGTCAACACCGTCTTCCAGTCCTACGCGCTGTTCCCCTTCCTCGACGTCTGGCACAACGTGGAGTTCGGGCTGCGCTACCAGCGGCTGAGCAAGTCGGAGTCCGCGATGCGGGTCGGCGAGGCGCTGTCGCTCATCCAGATGTCGGAGTACGCCAAGCGCCGGCCGGGGCAGCTCTCGGGCGGCCAGCAGCAGCGGGTCGCGCTCGCGCGCGCCCTGGTCCTGCGGCCGCGGGTGCTGCTGCTGGACGAGCCGCTCGGCGCCCTGGACGCGCAGCTGCGCAAGCACCTGCAGGTCGAGCTCAAGGCCATCCAGCAGACCGTCGGCGTGACGTTCGTCTACGTCACCCACGACCAGGAGGAGGCGCTCACCATGTCCGACCGGCTGGCGGTCCTGCGGGCCGGCCTGGTCGAGCAGGTCGGGCCGCCCGAGGAGGTCTACTCGTCCCCGACGTCGGCGTACGTCGCCGGGTTCCTCGGCTCCGCGAACGTCCTCGACGTCGAGGTCGTCGACGTCGAGGTCGCGCCGACGGAGTGCCGGCTGGGGACGCTGCCCCTCCGGGCGGTCGGCCCGGCGGAAGCCGGCCCCGGCAAGGTGCTGGTGCGCCCCGAGCGCATCACGATCGCCGCCTCGCACGAGCCCGCGCCGGCCGACGCGGCCGACAACGTCTTCCACGGCCTGGTCGACCGGGTGGTCTACCTCGGTGCGACCACGCAGGTGGTGGTGCGGCTGGCCGACGGGCAGACCCTGCTGGCGGCGCTGCCGAACACCGGCACACCGGCCTCCTCGGCGTACGCCGTGGGGAGCCCCGTTCGAGCCGGCTTCCCTCCCGACGCCGCCCGCTTGCTCCCCCGCGAGCAGGTCGCGCCGGCCGACGCCGGTGCACCGGTCGCCGACGACCGCGAGTCAGCGGGCGCGACGCGAGCGCCCTGACGCCGCGGAGGTGGCTCGGCGCGCCCGACGCGGTCGCCAGCTGACCTCCAGCTCACCGGCCGCGAAGCGCATCGCTATCGCGAAGGCGCGGTCGGGGTCGACGACGGGGTCCTCGAGCGCGACCTGGATCGCGAGCCCGTCGAGCAGGGCGGAGAAGGTGATGGCGAAGCCGGCGGCGTCGACCGGGCCCAGCTCGCCGCGGGCCTGGCCGTCGCGCACCACGTCGGCGATGGTGTCGCGCCACCGCTGGTCGAGCTCGATGCGGTCCTTCGCCACGTCCGGGTGCCGGAACGCCTGCGCCCAGAGGTCGAACCACAGGCCCCAGGCACCCGGCGTCTCGTCGTCGCCCGGCGGCACGCAGGTGAGCCGCACGAGCAGCTCGAGCCGGTCGCGTGCGGTCGTGAGGTCGGCCAGCCGGCCGGCCACGTCGGCGTAGAAGAGATCCTCGGAGAAGCGCAGCGCCTCGGTGAGCAGCTGGTCCTTCGTGCTGAAGTAGTAGATGACGAGCGCGGGGCTCGCGTTCGAGCGCCGGGCGACGTCGGCGATGCGGGTCTCGGAGAATCCCCGCTCGCCGATGATCTCGGCAGCGGCCCGCAGCATCTGCTCACGACGCACGTCCGGGGCGCCGACGGGCGTGGCTTCGCTGGTCATGAACCGCCCCTGGGTCGCACCTGTTCTTGTCGAGCAGGCTAGCACGCACTTAGACTGAACAGTCAGTCAGGGCCGAGCAGACGGTGCTGCGGGCGGCGCGACGAGGAGCAGGCATGGGGTCGAGCGACGCGGTCGGCGCCATGCTCGGCGCGCGCTCGGTGGCGGTGGTCGGGGCCAGCCGGCGTGGCGGCAGCTTCGGCGAGCGCCTGGTCACCGAGCTGCGCCGCAGCAGCTCCGGGCCACGGCTGCACCTCGTCAACCCACGGTATGACGAGGTGCAGGGCCTGCCGTGCGTGAGCTCCCTGGACGACGTGCCCGACCCGGTCGACCTCGTGCTGCTCGCCGTCGGTGACGACGCTCTCGAGGACCAGCTGCAGCGGGCCGCCCGACGGGGCGACCGGTCGGCGGTCGTCTTCGGCTCGGCGTGGTCGGCACCGGGGGCCGGGCCGTCGCTGCGTGACCGGCTGGCGACGATCGCCCGGGGTGCGGGCATGGCACTGTGCGGCGGCGGCTGCATGGGCTTCGTCGACGTGACCCGCGGGCTGCGGGCGATCGGCTACCTGGAGCGGCCCGAGCTGCCGGCCGGCCCGGTGTGCCTGGTCTCCCACTCGGGCTCGGTGTTCTCGGCCATGCTGCGGAGCCGGCGACGGGTCGGCTACACGCTGGCGGTGTCGTCGGGGCAGGAGATCGTCACCAGCACCGCCGACTACGTCGAGCACGCGCTCGACCGGCCCGAGACGCGGGTCGTCGCGCTCGTGCTCGAGACCCTGCACGAGCCGGTGAGGTTGCGGAGGTCGTTGTCGCGAGCGGCCGCCCAAGACGTGCCTGTCGTCCTGCTCGCGGTCGGCAGCACACCGATGGCCGCCTCGATGGTAGCCGCGCACTCCGGCGCCCTCGCCGGCGGTGACGCCGCCTGGCAGGCGCTGACCGAGGCGCACGGCCTGCTGCGGGTGTCCGACCTCGACGAGATGGCCGACCTGCTCGAGGTCCTCGCCGCCGGTCGACGGGTGCGACGGGTCGGGCCCGGCTCCGGCATCGCGACGGTGCACGACTCGGGTGCCGAGCGCGTGCTGGTGGCCGACCTCGCGCACCGGGTGGGGGTGCCGTTCGCCACCCTGTCCCCCGCCACCGAGGAGCGCATCCGGCCGCTGCTGGACCCCGGTCTCGAGCCGAGCAACCCGCTGGATGTGTGGGGCACCGGCTCGGACACCCGCGCACTGTTCGCGGGCTGCCTGTCGGCGATGGCGGACGACCCGGCGGTCGCCGTCGTCGCGTTGGCGGTCGACCTCGTCGAGGAGTACGACGGAGACGACTCGTACCCGCGGGCCGCTCTCGACGCGCACGCGGCCACCGACAAGCCGGTGGTCGTCCTGTGCAACGTGACCGGCGCCGTCGACCAGGACTGGGCCGGCCGGCTGCGGGCAGCCGGCGTTCCCGTCCTCGAGGGCTCGGCCAGCGGTCTGCGGGCCACTGGGGCACCTGATAGCGCTCGCGCAACGGCCACGACCGGCACCCGAGCCGGCTGTCGACGGCGAGCGCCGGCGTCGATGGCAGCGGCGGCTCGAGCGCGGGCCGATGGACGCCGTGACGGCCTTCGAGCTGCTGCGCGACTACGGCCTGGACACCGTTCCGGTGCGGTCCGCGGACTCCGAAGCGTCCGCGACGGCTGCCGCCGCCGAGGTCGGCCTGCCGGTGGTGCTCAAGACGGACGAGGGCCTCGCGCACAAGTCCGACGTGGGCGGTGTGGTCCTCGGCGTCGACACCGAGGCGGCCGTCCGGAACAGCTACGCCGACCTGGCCGGCCGCCTCGGACCGCGGGTGCTCGTGTGCGGGACGGCCGCCGCCGGGGTGGAGCTCGCCCTCGGCGTCGTCCGCGACCCGTTGCTCGGCCCACTCGTCGTGCTCGGCGCCGGAGGCGTGCTCGTGGAGCTGCTCGACGACGCGGCCGTCGGGCTGCCGCCGCTCGACGAGCCCGCGGCTGCCCGGATGCTCGACCGGCTGCGACTGAGGCCGCTGCTGACCGGTGCCCGTGGGACGTGAGCCGGTGGCGATGAACCGGGTGCTGGCGGCGGTCTGCGCGGTCAGCAGCCTCGCCGTCGAGCTCGGTGCAGACCTGGACGCGCTCGACGTCAACCCGCTGGTCGCGACCGGGCGAGACGTCACCGCCGTCGACGTCCTCGTGGTGCCGCGTTCGACGTCGGACGAGCGTCGTGACCCGGCTAGCGGTTGACCATCCGTTGCATGGCCTCCGGATAGCGGTCGCCCACGATCCGCACCTGGGTCGATGCCTCGTCGAGCTCGGCCAGGTCCTCCGCGGAGAGGCTGACGTCGATGGCCCCGAGGTTCTCCTCGAGCCTGCTCAGGCGTCGGGTGCCGGGGATCGGCACGATGAACGGCCGCTGAGCCAGCAGCCAGGCAAGGGCGATCTGGCCGAGTGAGGCGGCGTTGCGCTCGGCCACCGCCCTGACCCGCTCCACCAGCGCGAGGTTGGCTTCGCGGGCCTCGACGGTGAACCGCGGCAGGTTGGCCCGGATGTCCCCTTCGGAGAACTCGGTGGTGGCGTCGACCGTGCCGGTGAGGAAGCCTCGACCCAACGGGCTGAACGGCACGAACCCGATGGTGAGCTCGTCCAGGACGGCCAGGATCGCGCCCTCCGGCTCGCGCCAGAACAACGAGTACTCACTCTGCAGGGCGGTCACCGGCTGCACCGCGTGAGCTCGCCGGATGGTCTCGACGCCGGCCTCGGAGAGCCCGAAGTGGCGGACCTTGCCTTCCTCGATCAGGTCCTTGACCGTGCCCGCCACGTCCTCGATGGGGACCTCGGGGTCGACCCGGTGCTGGTAGAGCAGGTCGACGGCGTCGGTGCGCAGCCGGCGCAGTGAGCCCTCGAGAGCACGACGGATGTGCTCCGGTCGGCTGTCCAGTCCGCTCTGCTGGCCGTCGTCGTCGAAGGAGAAGCCGAACTTGGTCGCGATGACCACCTCGTCGCGGTGCGGCTCGAGTGCCTCGCCGACCACCTCCTCGTTGTGGTACGGCCCGTAGACCTCCGCGGTGTCGAAGAAGGTCACTCCGTGCTCGACGGCCTGGCGGAGGAACCCGACCATCGTGTCCCGATCGGGCGACGGACCGAACGACTGGCTGATACCCATGCAGCCCAGCCCGATCGCCGAGACGTCCAGGCCGGTGCTGCCGAGTGTGCGGGTGTCCATGTCGGTGCTCCTTCGGTCGGCGGGTGGGTGTGGTGCCGGGCTACGCCAGCTGGTCGCGGCGGCGGGTCAGGTATGCGGTTTCGGCGACGTTGCCCGCCAGCTCGATGGCCTTGTCGTAGGCCGCACGTGACTGCTGGCTGCAGCCCAGCCGGCGCAGCAGGTCGGCTCGGGTCGCATGGTAGGCGTGATAGCCGGCCAGCGTGTCGTCGAGACGGTCGACCGCGGCCAGCGCCACCTCCGGGCCGTCGAGCTCGGCGACCGCGACGGCCCGGTTGAGGGCGACGATCGGCGACGGGTCGAGCCGGACCAGCTGGTCGTAGAGGGCGACGACCTGCGACCAGTCGGTGTCGCGTACGTCGCGGGCGGAGGTGTGCACGGCGTTGATCGCTGCGAGGATCTGGTAGCGACCCGGTGCCACCCCGGCAGCCAGGCGCTCGCGCACCAGCCGATGGCCCTCGGCCACCAGCGACGCGTCCCAGGCCCCACGGTCCTGCTCGTCGAGGGTGACCAGCTCGCCGCTCGGCGAGACCCGGGCGGTGCGGCGGGCCTCGGTGAGGAGCATCAGCGCCAGCAGGCCGCGCCACCTCACCGTCCTCGGGCAGGAGGGCACGGATCAGGCGGGTGAGCCGGATCGCCTCGGCGGTCAGGTCGCGACGTACCGGATCGGTGTCCGGGCCGGTCGCGAGGTAGCCCTCGTTGAAGACGAGGAAGAGCACGGCGAGCACACCGGAGACGCGGGCCGGGAGGTCCGGTGCGGACGGCACCCGGTAGGGGATGCGAGCTGCCTTGATCTTGGCCTTCGCCCGGGTGATCCGCTGCCCCATGGCGGCGTCCTGCACGAGGAAGGCACGGGCGATCTCGGGCAGGGTCAGACCGCCGACCATGCGCAGCGTCAGCGCTACGCGGGTCTCCATCGAGAGCGCCGGGTGACAGCAGGTGAAGATCAGCCGGAGTCGCTCGTCGTCGATGGCCCCGAGAGGCTCAGGCGGGTCGTCGTCGTACAACATCCGCGCCTCCTTGCTGCTTGTCCTCGCGCTTGTGCTCGCGCCGGATCCGGTCGATGGCCCTGCGGTTCGCGGTGGTGGTCAGCCAGCCGCCGGGGTTCGGAGGTACGCCGTCGGCCGGCCAGCGCTCGGCGGCGATCGCGAATGCCTCGGCCGCTGCCTCCTCGGCGATGTCGAGGTCACCGAAACGCCTGGCCAGGGCGGCGACCACCCGCGCCCACTCGTCGCGGTGCGCCGCAGTGATCGCCTCCCCGACGTCGGTCCCGCTCATTCGTCCAGGAACGGCCGCACCTCGACCCTCCGGTTGCAGGCCTTCGACCCTTCGGCGGCGAGCTTGAGCGCCACGTCGAGGTCGGCCGCCTCGATGATCCAGAACCCCGCGACGTGCTCCTTGGTCTCGACGAACGGCCCGTCGGTGAACGCCATGTCCCCAGCCCTGTTGTCGACGACGGTGGCGCTGTCAGGCGCCCCGAGGCCGCCCGCGAAGACCCAGTGGCCATCGGCGCGGAGCTGGTCGTTGAACACGTCGATGTCGGCCATCTCGCTAGGGGTGCCGGAGCCGGTCCTGTCGTCGATCACGGACACCAGATACTGCATCTCGGATCATCTCCTGTGAAGTGGGGCGCCCCGCTGGGCTGCCGCTCACCCCTGCAACGAACACCTCTGCCCCGATCCGACAACCGCCACTCGGTATTCCGCCGGGGCTTTCCCGGTACGCCGGTCAGTCGCCGGACGGCAGCGGGATCGAGACGTGGGCGCCGTCGTCGGGCAGCGTGAGCGTGAGCACCCTGGCGCGCGCTGGTGGCAGCGGCAGGAACCGCGCGATCGCCCGCCATTCTTTCCCCTCGCCTCCTGCCTCGCCGCTGTGCCTACGGTATGTCGTGCCGACGTCGTCGTTGACGGCGATCGACTGCCGCGAGTAGGCCTCAGCCGGCCACGGGGGACGATCGATCGTCGCGTCAGCTGTTGCAGCGCGCGACCACTCGTCCATCCGATGACAGGTTCAGCAAGCGGGTAGCCGGACCCGTGGAACGCGCTGAACCCGCACCAGGAAGACGGCGTCCTCGTCCCCGTAGTCCACGTGCAGCACCCCCTCGGCCAGCCGCATCGTCGCTCGTTCTCGGCCGCCTCTGACGGAGCCGAAGAGGTCGCCGGCGGCGTCGTCCACACTGGTCATGCGGCGGATGCTAGCGATCCGAGCCGGTCGAGAAGATGGCGTAGCCCTTGCGCACCGGCTCGTGGATGTCCCGGGCGTCCGGCAGGTAGGGCGTGGTGATGGCGACGGTCACGATCAGGTCCGCTCCGGGAACGGCAGCGCGATCGGGTCGGCGGCGAGGCGGCTGACGCCGTCCTCGTCGAAGCGGTCGAGCCCGAGGTCGGTGACGTCGACGATGTCCGTCTCACCGGTGAGGGCGAGGTCGGCCGCCGCCCGGGACACCGCCGGTCCCCACATCATCCCGTGGCCGCCGGCCGCCGCGACGACGGTGCCCTCGACGGGGCCGTCGGCGGTGATCGCGGCGCCCAGGATCGGCAGGTGGTCCGGGGTGAAGTCGATGGTGGCCGCCCAACGGCGTCGCAGCCCGAGCTTCGCGGTGACCGGCACCAGCTCGGCCATCCGCGCCCGCATCCGAGCGAGGTAGTCGTCGTCGAACTCCCGGGCGACGCCGGGCGGCTCCTCGGGGTTGCTCATGCCCCACATCAGGCCCCCGTCCTCGGGCCGCCAGTAGATGCCGGCCAGCACGTCGAAGACCATCGGCAGCCGGTCGGCAGCCAGGTCGGGGTGCGCCTCGGTGACCACGACCTGATGCCGCGCACCCCCGACGGCGATGCGCACGCCGGCGGCGCGGCCGACCTCGGCAAGCTGAGCGCCGCCGGTCAGGACGACCAGCGGCGCGCTCAGGTTGCCGGCCGACGTCGCGACACCGGTCACCGTGCCGGCGGCGACCTGCAGCCCGGTGAACGCGACGCCTTCTCGCACGTCGACGCCGCTGGTCACGAGTGCCGTCGTGTAGGCGAGCACGTTGCGCGGGGGGTCGAGGTAACCGTCGCCGGGCGCGTAGGACGAGCCGAGAGCCAGCCCGTCGGCGACGGCCGGGTTCAGCTCGTCGAAAGCGGTGGCATCGAGCCAGCGCACGTCAAGACCCAGCCGCTGCTGCATCGCGATGCGGTCCTGTGCCTGGTCGACCTCGGCCGCCGTGAAGCACGGCATGCAGTAGCCCTGGGCCACGAAGCCCGAGTCGACCGGGAGGTGGTCCCGCTGGCGGGCGTAGAACTCCCGTGACCAGAGCCCGAGCCGCACGGCTGTCTCGGTGCCGCCCTGCGCCCGCACCATCCCCGCGGCCCGGCTGCTCGCACCAGCCCCGAGCCGGCCCGCTTCGAGAAGCACCACCCGGTCGAGGCCCGCCCGCTTGAGGAACCATGCGGTCCAGCCTCCGATGGTGCCGCCGCCGACGACGACCGCGTCCGCCGCGTCCCTGGTCACGGCGCCGACGCTCGCATAGACTGAACGGTCAGTCAAGAGCTGCTACGCGGGAGAGCCGATGCACCGTCTGAGCGCAGCCGACCTCGAGATCAGGGCGACGGCGCGGGCCTTCACCGACGAGCTGATCCCGTTCGAGGTCGAGGCGGAGATGAACGGCGGCGAGCTGCCGCCAGGCGTCGCCTCGGAGCACCACCGACGGGCCAGGGAGCTCGGCCTGTGCGCGACCAACATCGCCGTCGAGCACGGTGGCCGTGGGCTCTCGATGCTGCAACAGGTGCTGGTGCAGGAGCAGGGCGGCCGGGTGACGAACGCGTTGGCCTGGGTGATGGCGACGCCACCCGGCTGGCTGCCTGCGGTGGCGACGCCGTACCAGGCCACCCGATGGCTCGAGCCGACGGTGCGCGGCGACATCCAGGAGTGCTACGCCATCACCGAGGAGCTCGCGGGTTCCGACGTCGACGACCTGGCCGCCACCGCCCGACGCGACGGCGACGACTACCTGCTCGACGGCGTGAAGTGGCACGTGACGTCCTTCAACGAGGCGGCGTACGCGTTCTTCCAGGCCAAGCTGGTCGGTGGTGACCACGCCGGCGAGCACGCGATGTTCATCGTCGACCTGCCGACTCCGGGCGTCCGCGTGGTCCGCACACCGGCGTACACGCACACCATCGCCCACCACCACCCGATCGTCGCGTTCGAGCAGGTCCGGGTGCCCGCGTCGCACCTCGTCGGGGCGGAGGGCGATGGCATGACCTTCGCCCACGAGTGGTTCCGCTTCGAGCGGCTCATGGTCGCGGCCCGCTGTCTCGGTGCGTCCGACCGGCTGGTCGAGGAGATGGCAGCCTTCGCCGGAGAGCGGCGGGTCGGCGGTCAGCCGCTCGCGAGCTACCAGCTCGTGCAGGCGATGCTCGCCGACAGCCTCACCGAGCTGGTGGCCACCCGGTCGCTCGTCTACGACGTGGCGCGGGCCGTCGACGACGGGGTGGACCGCAAGGTTGCCCATGCGCAGGCGTCGATGGCGAAGCTGTTCGCCTCGGAGGCCGCCGGGCGGATCGCCGACCGTGCCGTGCAGGTGTTCGGCGGGCGGGGCTACATGCGGGAGAACGTCGCCGAGCGCTTCTACCGTGAGCTGCGGGTCGAGCGGATCTGGGAGGGCGCCAGCGAGCTGCAGCGCCTCGTGATCGCGGGACAGCTGGCCAAGAGGGGGTTACGAGCCCTCACCTGAGCACGTACGCTGCGCGCAGCCGCTGCCCCTGCCGGGCGGCCTGTCGAAGGGCCGCCCTCCGTGTCCACGTCCACGCTCCCCGTCCCGTACGACGTCACCGAGGCCGAGCTCGTCGAGAAGGCGAAGCTGCAACGGCACTTCGGCCGCTTCGACATCCTGTTCTTCCTGGTCTGCACCATCGTGGGGGTCGACACGATCGGCGCGGTCGCCTCCTACGGCGCCGAGGCCTTCACCTGGCTGATCGTGCTGGCGCTGGTGTTCTTCATCCCGTCCGCGCTGCTGTTCGCAGAGCTGGGGACCGCGTTCCCGGAGGAGGGCGGCCCCTATGTCTGGACACGGCTGGCGTTCGGGCGCCTCGCCGGCGCGGTGAACAACTTCCTCTACTGGGTGACCAACCCGGTGTGGCTCGGTGGGACGCTCGCGGTGCTTGCGGCCGCGACCTGGGCGACGTTCTTCACCGACAGCGACACCCTGGGCACCACAGCGTTCTACGTCTTCACGCTGATCTTCGTGTGGGTCGGCGTCCTCTCGGCGATCCTGTCCTTCCACGTCGGCAAGTGGATCCCGACGATCGGCGCCTGGTCTCGGTTCATCCTGCTCGGCTTCTTCACGGTGTCGGTCGTGGTGTACGCCGCCAAGCACGGGGTGCACGGCTTCGGCGGCGGGGACTTCCAGCCGAGCTACGTCGGGTTCGTCGGCCTCGTCCCCATCCTGCTGTTCAACTTCGTCGGCTTCGAGCTGCCGAGCAGTGCCGGTGACGAGATGACCGACCCGCAGAAGGACGTGCCCTACGCCATCTTCCGCAGTGCCTTCCTGGCGCTGCTGCTCTACGGGCTCCCCATCCTCGGCATCCTCCTCGTGCTGCCGACGGCGCAGGTCACCAGCCTCGGCGGCTTCATCGACGCCATCAAGTCCGTCTTCACGGTGTACGGCGGCAGCATCGGCAGCGGCGGCAGCGGAGCGGAGCTGACGGGAGCCGGCGCCTTCCTGGGCGGCATCGCGGCGATCCTGTTCATCCTCTCGCTGCTGTCCTCGGGCGTCACCTGGATCATGGGCTCCGACCGCGCGCTCGCCGTGTCCGGGTTCGACGGCGCCGCCCCGCGCTACTTCGGGGTGATCTCGGCGCGTTTCGGCACCCCGGTCCGGGTCAACGTCTTCAGCGGGATCCTGTCGACCCTCGTGCTGGTGCTGGCGCACGAGATCACCGGGGGCAGCGCGCAGAAGCTCTTCGTCACCGTGCTCACGCTCGCGATCTCCACGACCCTGGTCAGCTACCTGGGCATCTTCCCTGCGCTGGCAGTGCTCCGGCACAAGCTGCCGGACGTCGACCGTCCCTACCGCGCCCCGTACGCCACCGCGCTGTCGGTGCTGCTGACCCTGCTCATCCTCTTCAGCGTCGTGCAGATCTTCTTCCCCGGGCTCGGCAGCGACTGGTTCGGAGCCGACTTCCGCCCGGCGGACTGGGGTGCCGACGAGAAGTGGAAGTACCTCGCGACCGAGCTGGTCCCGCTGCTGGTGTTCGTCGGCGCCGGCGTGCTGTTCTGGGTGTCCGGCAGGGACACCCGGCACCACCTCGCCACCAGGGAGGAGATCCTGGCCGCGCCGGTCCCGTGACCGGTGCGTCAGTCGACCGGGTGCACGGCGACGACCGCATCGGTCCGCAGCGGCCCGTAGAGGTGCGGGAACGCCTCGTCCGCACCGTCCGGCACCTCCACCACCACCGGCACGTCCAGCAGCTCCGGGTCGATCTCCAGCAGCACCAGCGGCTCGGTGACGTCGGCGTAGAACGCGGTCCGCACGCCGTCCACCTGGCTGCGGTAGGACGCGTGCAGGAACCCCTCCTGCTCGAGGGTCCGACCGAGGGTCGACACCCGGTAGTCGCCGGCCACCTGCGCGGCCTCCCAGTCGGCGCGCAGCGCGAGGTGGAACAGGTGCTGGTCCTCCCCCGGCTCAGTGCCCACGGTCGATCCACTCCTGCAGGTGACCCGCCTCCTCGCCGATCGCGGTGTCGGCACCGTGCCCGGGATGCACGACGGTCTGCGGCGGCAGCGTCAGGAGCCCGTCACGGATCGACGCGATGATCGTGGGGAAGTCGCTGTACGAGCGACCTGTCGCGCCCGGCCCGCCCTGGAACAGGGTGTCCCCGGAGAACACGGCACCCAGGTCCTCGGCGTAGAGCGAGACGGCGCCCGGGCGAGTGGCCCGGTGTGTGCAGGACCGCCAGCCGGGTGCCCGCCACCTCGAAGGACCCGCCGTCGGCGAGGTCGAGGTCGGGGTGCAGCCCCTCGTACTCCTGCTCCCAGAGCATCCGGTCAGCGGGGTGCAGCGCGATCACGGCGTCGGTCGCGGCGGCCACCTCGACGGCCGCGTTGATGTGGTCGTTGTGGCCGTGGGTGCACACCACCGCGACCACCCGCCGCTCACCGACGGCCGCCAGGATCGCGGCGGCGTCGTGCGCGGCGTCGATCACGAGCACCTCCTGCTCGTCACCGACCAGCCACACGTTGTTCTCGACGTCCCACTCGCCCCCGTCGAGGACGAAGGTCCCCGACGTCACGACCCGCTCGACCGCGGCGGCCATCAGAGCACCACCACCGAGCGCAGCACGTCGCCGCGGTGCATCTTGGCGAAGGCCTCCTCGACGTCACCGAGCCCGATCGTCTCCGACACGAAGCCGTCGAGGTCGAAGCGGCCCTGCCGGTACAGGTCGACAAGCATCGGGAAGTCGCGGCTCGGCAGGCAGTCGCCGTACCAGCTGGACTTCATGGCGCCGCCGCGACCGAAGATCTCGATCATCGGCAGCTCAACGGTGAGGTCCGGCGTCGGGACGCCGACGAGCACGACGGTGCCGGCGAGGTCGCGCGCGTAGAACGCCTGCTCGTAGGTCTCGGGCCGTCCCACCGCCTCGATCACGACGTCCGCGCCGAAGCCGCCGGTCAGCTCGCGGATGCGCTCGACCACATCCTCGGTGCGCGCATCGACGGTGTGGGTGGCACCGAAGCTGCGCGCGCGGGCGAGCTTCCGCTCGTCCACGTCGACCGCCACGATCGTGGTGGCGCCGGCCACTGCCGAGCCCGCGACCGCGGCGTTGCCGACGCCGCCGCAGCCGATCACCGCGACGCTGTCGCCGCGGCCGACTCCGCCGGTGTTCACGGCGGCGCCGAAGCCGGCCATCACGCCGCAGCCGAGCAGCCCTGCCGCGGTGGCGGGCGCCGCGGGGTCGACCTTCGTGCACTGGCCGGCCGCGACCAGTGTCTTTGCGGCGAAGGCACCGATGCCCAGAGCAGGACTGAGCTCGGTGCCGTCGGCAAGCGTCATCTTCTGGGTGGCGTTGTGAGTGGCGAAGCAGTACCAGGGCTTGCCCTTGCGGCAGGCCCGGCACTGGCCGCACACCGCACGCCAGTTCAGGACGACGAAGTCGCCCGGGGCGACGTCGGTGACTCCCTCGCCGACGGCCTCGACGACACCGGCGGCCTCGTGCCCCAGCAGGAACGGGAAGTCGTCGTTGATGCCGCCGTCGCGGTAGTGCAGGTCGGTGTGGCAGACGCCGCAGGCCTGGACGCCGACCAGCGCCTCGCCAGGTCCGGGGTCCGGAACCAGGACCGTCTCCAGCGAGACCGGACGGCCCTTGCCGCGGGCCACCACTCCCTGCACCTCGTGCGGCATGAACGCTCCCTCGACCTCGGCTTCGACCGGACGTTCAGACCCTAATGGGGGTGGTCAGCCGCCCTCCCGGATGCCCCACGGGGAGCCGTAGGCGGACAGCAGGTCGAGGAACGGCACGGCGTCGAACGCCTCGGGCCCGAGCACCCCGGCCCCGGACCAGGTGCCGTCGGCCAGCAGCTCGAGCGCGACGACCGGGTTGATGGCCGTCTGCCAGACGACGGCCTGCGAGCCGTAGTCGCGCATCGTGTCCGCGTTGTCGACCACGTGGTAGAGGTAGACCTCGCGCGGCGCACCGTCCTTGCCGGTCCCGGTGACCCACAGGCCGGCGCAGGTCTTGCCGTGCATCAGGTGGCCGAGCTGCGCCGGGTCGGGCAGGCAGGCGGCGACGACGTCGCGCGGCGAGACCGTGGCGCCACCGACCTGCACCTTCTCGGTGCTGTCGAGGCCGAGCTTGTGCAGCGTCTTCAGCACGTCGATGAACTCGTCGCCGAGGCCGTACTTGAAGGTGACCCGCTTGGCGTCGACCCACCGCGGCATGAGGAGCACCTCCTCGTGCTCGACGTTGACGCACTCCACCGGGCCGATGCCCTCCGGGAAGTCGAAGACCTCCGGCTCGCTGAACGGCGCAGTCGTGTACCAGCCCTTGTCCTTCTCCCAGACGACCGGCGGGTTGAGGCACTCCTCGATGGTGGTCCAGATGGAGAACGAGGGCGCGAAGTCGTAGCCGTCGACCGTGAGGTTGGCGCCGTCGCGAGTCCCGAGCTCGTCGATCTCACTGAACAGGTGGTCGGCCGCGTAGCGCGCGAACACGTCCGACAACCCCGGCTCCACGCCGATGCCGACCAGCGCGAGGCGTCCCGCGGCTTCCCATGCGTCGGCGACCGCGAACTGCTCGTCACCGAGCTTCACCCCGGTGCGAGCGTGCGGCTCGTCAGGGTGCGGGCGCGACAGGGACATCGCCATGTCGAGGTAGGTGGCGCCGGCGGCCCCGACGCCCTCGAAGATCGGCATCACGAAGCGTGGGTCGACGGCGTTGAGGACGTGGGTCGCCCCGGTGGAGCGGACCAGTCCCTCGACCGCGGCGGCGTCGGACGCGTCGACCCGGGCGGCCGACACCCGCGGGTCGGCCACCGCTTCGACCACTGCGCGGGCCCGTGCCTCGTCGTAGTCGGCGACGGTCAGGCCGGTGAAGAAGTCCCGGCGAACCGCGATCTTCACCGCCGCCGCCCCGACCCCGCCCGCTCCGAGCACGAGCACGTGCATCGCTGTCGTCCCTTCGTCGGTGCCGGCAGGCGATCGACCCGCCGGGGCAATTGCACCCGTGCGCACACGGATGTCGCCATATCTTCTCAGAATCTTGGCGAATTCCGCAGTCAAGGGCACTGTCCACCACGGAATCCGTCGCATACCGTAGCCGACGGCCGCACCCCCGCGGAAGGACCCCGATGCCGCCCACCCAGCCGTCCCTGCCCACCGACCAGCCGCGCCCGGCGGCCGGAAAGGGGCTGAAGTCCGGCGCGCTCGGCCTGCTGTCCAGCGTGGTGATCGGGGTCTCGTCGACCGCCCCCGGCTACTCGCTCGCGGCGACGCTCGGCTTCGTCGTCGCCCTCGTCGGGCTGCAGGCGCCGGCCATCATGATGCTCGCGTTCGTGCCGATGTTCTTCATCGCCTATGCCTACCGGGAGCTCAACCGGGTCGCTCCGGACTGCGGGACCACGTTCACCTGGGCCACCAAGGCGTTCGGGCCGCACACCGGCTGGATGGGCGGCTGGGGTGTCGTCGCCGCCGACGTCATCGTGATGGCCAGCCTGGCCCAGATCGCCGGCAAGTACGGCTTCCTCATGTTCGGCGCCGACGGGCTGGCGGACAGCACGTTCTGGGTGACCGTCGTCGGCTGCCTGTGGATCGCGGTCCTGACCTACGTCTGCTACCGCGGCATCGAGATCTCGGCCCGGCTGCAGTTCGCGTTCCTCGCCGTCGAGATCGTCATCCTCGTCATCTTCAGCCTGGTGGCGCTGGTCAAGGTCTACACCGACAACGCTCTGCCCACGTCGCTGAAACCCTCGCTGAGCTGGTTCAACCCGTTCGCCATCTCGTCGTTCGACAGCTCCACCTCGACGGCCAGCGCCTTCTCCGCCTCGGTCCTGCTGGCGGTCTTCATCTACTGGGGGTGGGACAGCGCGGTCTCGGTCAACGAGGAGACCCGGGACCCCGAGACGACACCGGGGCGCGCAGCGGTGCTGTCGACCGTCATCCTGCTCATCACCTACGCGATCGTGGGTGTCGCCACGCTGGCCTTCGCCGGGCCGGACGCGATCGCCGACAGCGACGACGTGTTCGCCTCGGTCGGGGCGCAGGTCCTCGGCGGCAACATCGACAAGCTGCTGATCTTCGCGGTCCTCACCTCCGCCGCGGCGTCGACGCAGACCACGATCCTGCCGACTGCCCGCACGACCCTGTCGATGGCGGCCTACGAGGCCCTGCCGCCGACGTTCGCCCGGGTGCACCCGAAGCTCAAGACGCCGACGACCTCGACGATCATGATGGGCGTCGTCTCGATCGCGTTCTACGTCGCCCTCGCGGCCATCTCGGACAACATCCTCGGCGACTCGGCGAGCGCCGTCGGTCTGCTGATCGCGTTCTACTACGGGCTGACCGGGTTCGCCTCGGCGTGGTACTTCCGCCACGACCGCGGCCACTCGCTGCGCGAGGTCACGGCCCGGGTCGTGCTGCCGCTGCTGGGCGGCATCATGCTGCTGGTGGCGTTCATCAAGACCGTGCTGGACGACGCCGACGCCGCCAACAGCGACACCGAGATCTCGCTGTTCGGCTGGCACACCGGAGGCATCTTCGTCATCTCGGTCGGCTCGCTGCTGCTCGGCGTGGTGCTGATGCTCATCACCCAGGCCCGGTCTCCCCGGTTCTTCACCGGCGAGGTGCTCAACCGCGACACCGAGGTGCGGGTGCTCGAGGGCGCCGACGCGCACCTGGTGCTGACCCCGGCCCTCCCCGACGCCCCGTCGCAGGAGCAGACGGTGATCCCACCGCGCACGCCCGAGCAGCTGCGCGAGGACATCAGCCATGCCCGGCACCACGACGACGAGTGAGCCGCCGGCGGGCTAGCGGCCGTCCAGGAGCGGGCGCCGCGGGTCCCAGTCACTGCCCTGCCGGCGAGCCGCGATGCCGGACAGCGCCTCCAGCACGACCCGGTTGGCCAGCGCAGCGGTGATGTCGGCGTGGTCGTAGGGCGGCGACACCTCGACGACGTCCACGCCTACGACCGGCAGCTCGAGGCAGACCCGGCGGACGGCGTCGAGCAGCTGGCGCGCGGTGAGGCCGCCCGGCTCCGGCGTGCCGGTGCCCGGCGCGTGCCCCGGGTCGGCGACGTCGATGTCGACCGAGAGGAAGACGCCGTCGCAGTCGTCGACCGCGATCTCGAAGGCAGTGTCCAGGCAGGTGTCCAGGCCACGCGAGACGATCTCGCTCATCTCGAACGACCGCATCCGCTGCTGCGCCATCCAGCCGAGCGTCTCCGGCCCCGGCCAGTAGCCCCGCAGCCCGATCTGCAGGAACCGGTCGCCCCGGGCCGCGCCCGACTCGATCAGGCGGCGCATCGGCTGACCGTGGCCGTACAGCGAGCCGAACTCGATGTCGCCGGTGTCGGCGTGCGCGTCGAAGTGCACCACCGACACCCGACCCGGCCCGTGCTCGCGGGCGACGCCGGTGACGTCGGCGAGGGTGATCGAGTGGTCGCCGCCCAGCACGACGGGGATCGCCCCGCTCGTGGCGACCGTGGCGACCGCCTCGGTCAGCGCGTCCAGCGAGCGCTCGATGTGCCCCGGCGGCATCTCGACGTCACCGGCGTCGAGCACCCGCAGGTCCCGAAGCCCGTCGACGCGCAGCGCGAGGTGCGGCCGCGACCCGTCGTGCGGCAGGTAGTCGGTGGACCGGATCGCCTGCGGCCCGAACCGGGTGCCCGGCCGGTGCGAGGTGCCGCCGTCGAACGGGGCACCGATCACGACGACGTCCGCGCCGGCGAAGCTCGCCGAGTCCGCGAGGTCGCACCGTTCGACACCGAGGAAGGTGACGTCCGGCCCGAACATCGGGCCGTACCTCGTCACGAGTCGAACCCCAGGCCCATGGCGTCGAGGGTACGCAGCCAGGGCCCGCGCCGGCCGTCACGGGCGTCGGCGCGGGCGACGCCGCGTCGGGTCAGCTCGACCCCGGCCCACCGCAGCGGCTCCGGCGGGAAGGGCAGCGGCTTGCGGCGCACCATCTCCAGCTCGGTGCGCTCGGTGGTCTCGCCGTCGAGCAGGTCGAGCAGCACCTGGGCACCGAACCGGGTGGCGCCCACGCCGAGGCCGGTGTAGCCGGCGGCGTACGCCGTGCGACCGCCGTGCGCGGTGCCCCAGAAGGCGGAGAACCGCGAGCAGGTGTCGATGACCCCGCCCCACGCGTGGCTGAACCGCAGGCCCTCCAGCTGCGGGAAGGTCGCGAAGAAGTGCTCGGCGAGCCGCAGGAACGTCTCCGGGTTGCGCTCCAGCCGGTCGTCGGTGCGGCCGCCGAAGTGGTAGACGGCGTCGTACCCGCCCCAGAGGATGCGCCAGTCGTCGGTGACCCGGTAGTAGTGGAACAGGTTGCCGGCGTCGGCCATGCCGTGCCGGTCGGCCCAGCCCACGGCCGCCCGCTGGGCCTCGGACATCGGTTCGGTCATCAGCGCGTAGTCCCACACCGGCAGCAGGTACGACGACAGCCGGCGCAGCAGCGGCCGGAACGCGTTGGTGCCCAGCGCCACCCGGTCGGCCTCGAGGCGGCCGTACGGCGTGCGCAGCGTCATCCCGGTCCCGCTCGGCTCGAGGGCCTGCACCGGCGTGTTCTCGTGGATCCGTACCCCGAGCCGGAGGCACGCGTCGCGCAGGCCGCAGGCCAGCCGGCCGGGGTCGACCATCGCCACGCCGTCGCGGTCCAGCAGGCCGCCCAGGTAGGTCGGTGAGTCGACCTTGGCGCGCACCGCGTCCCGGTCGAGCCACTCGACCGTCGTGCCGATCTGGGCCGCGACCTCCGGCAGCTCACGCAGCTCGTCGACCTGCCACGGCGCGGTGGCCGCCGTCAGCTCGCCGGTGCGCTCGAAGGAGCAGTCGATGCCGTAGTCGGCGACGGCCTTCTCGATGCCGTCGAGGTTCTCCCGCCCCAGCCGTTCCAGGGTCGCCATCTCGTCCGGGAACCGGTGCAGGCCGTTGCGCACCCCGTGGGTGAGACTCGCCGCGCAGAAGCCGCCGTTGCGGCCGGAGGCGGCCCAGCCCACCGACCGCGCCTCGAGCAGCACCACCTCCCGGCCCGGGTCGCGCTCCTTCGCCAGCAGCGCGGTCCACAGGCCGGTGTAGCCACCTCCGACCACAGCGAGGTCGGTCGTCGTGGTCCCGGCGAGGGCCGGGCACGGATCCGGTGCCGGCCGGTCCAGCCAGTACGGCGCGTGCCGGACGTCGACGAGCGCCTCGGCCGGGGCCGGCACCGTCAGGCCTTCTGCTTCTTCCGCGACGTGACGGCCTGCCCGAACAGCACCGCGATCAGTGCCAGGAAGAACATCGCCGACGCGATGACGTTGGCCTGTGCGGGGATGCCGCGCAGCGACGACACCCAGATGAACTTCGGGAACGTGTTGACGGCGCCGGAGTTGAAGTTCGTGATGATGAAGTCGTCGAAGGACAGCGAGAAGGCGAGCAGCGCGCCGGCCAGGATGCCCGGCGCGACCAGCGGCAGGGTGATGCGGCGGAAGGTCTGCATCTCGTTGGCGTAGAGGTCCATCGCCGCCTGCTCGAGGCGCGGGTCGAGCCCGGCGATGCGCGCCTTCACGGTCACCACCACGAACGAGATGCAGAACATCACGTGCGCGATGACGATGGTGTTGAAGCCGAGCTGCATCTTCAGGTTGAGGAACAGCGCGAGCAGCGCGGCGCCGAGCACCACCTCGGGGGTGGCCATCGGCAGGAAGATGGTCAGGTTGGTCGCCGTGCGGCCGCGGAACCGGTGCCGGGCGAGCGCGAAGGCGATCATCGTGCCGAGGATCGTCGCGATGATGGTCGCCAGGACCCCGATCTTCAGGCTGTTGGCCAGCGCGGGGCAGACGTCGGGCGCACCGCAGGGGTTCTTCCACTTGTCGAGGGTGAAGCCCTGCCAGGCGATGTTGGACTTCCCGGAGTTGTTGAACGAGAAGGCCAGCGTGTAGGCCACCGGGATGAACAGGTAGGTGAAGGCGATGGCCGCGTAGATGCGGATCGCGTTGCGCTCCAGCCAGCGACGGGCTCTCATACCAGCTCCTCCGTCCCGGACCGGCGGATGTAGAAGAACACGAGCACCAGGATCGACGCCATCAGCGTCGAACGAGAGCACCGCCGCCGTCGGGTAGTCGACGACCTTGAGGAACCGGCTGTCGATGACGTTGCCGACCATGGTGGTGTGCACGGGGTCGCCCAGCAGCGCCGCGTTGACGTAGTCGCCGGCTGCCGGGATGAAGGTCAGCAGCGTGCCGGCGACCACGCCGGGCATCGACAGCGGGAAGGTCACCTTGCGCATGCGTGGTCAGCGCGTTCGCGTACAGGTCGCCGGCCGCCTCCATGAGGCGGGGGTCGACGCGTTCGAGCGAGGCGTAGATCGGCAGGATCATGAACGGCAGGAAGTTGTAGGTGATGCCGATGACCACCGCGGGCGCCGTGTTGATGATGCGGCCGTCCGCCGAGAGGATGTGCACGAAGCGCAGGAAGTCGGCGACCCACCCGTTGTCGGCGAGGATCTGCTTCCAGGCGACGGTGCGCAGCAGGAAGCTGACGAAGAACGGCGCGATCACCAGCACCAGCAGCAGGTTGCGCCACCGGCCGGACTTGAACGCGATGCAGTAGGCCAGCGGGTAGGCGATCGCCAGCGCGAGCAGCGGTGGCGATGAAGGCGTAGGCGAACGACCGGACGAACTGCCGGGCGTACTCGGTGAGCGTGTCGGTGTAGTTCGCCAGCCGGAACGTCTGGGTGTAGACCCCGATCTCCGCCCCGGGTGGGCGGGTCTGGGTCGACGTCGAGAAGAGCGTGAAGATGGGGACGATGAAGAAGATCGCCAGCCACAGCATGCCCGGCAGCAGCAGCAGGTAGGGCGTGGTCCAGCGCCGGCCGGCCCGCGACGGGCTGGCCGGGCCCTCGGTCGTGCTGGCTTGTCCTCGCTCTGCTGCTGCTCGCCGAGACCGACGCCCTGTGCCGCGCTCATCGTCAGCCCACGGGGACGGGTGCGGCGCCGTCCTCGAGCTCGGAGCCGGCCAGGGCGTCCAGACTGCCGTCGAGGGCGAAGGTGTGCGCGGGGTCCCAGTGCAGGTCGACGACCGTGCCCGCGCGCATCAGGCCGACCGCACCGAGGTTCTGGGCGAAGACCATCAGCTCCTGGCCCCACGGCATCCGGACGAGGTACTGGGTGCTGACGCCGGTGAAGCTGGCGTCGGTGACCACGGCCCCCGGCAGCGACGTTGCTCCCGGTCACCGTGTCGTCCTCGCCGGTGGGCACCAGCCGGATCTTCTCCGGGCGGACGCCGACCAGCAGGTCGGACTCGCCGCTCTGCCGGCAGCGGCGGCGGGCATCGCGACCTTGCTGCCCCTCGACCTCGAGCACCAGGTCGTCGCCGTCGGCGCCGGAGACCCGCGGCCCGGATCAGGTTGGACTGGCCGAGGAAGTTCGCGACGAACGTCGTCGTCGGCGACTCGTACAGCTCGGTCGGGCGCGCCGAGCTGCTCGATCCGGCCCGGCGTTCATCACGGCGATGGTGTCGGCCATCGTCATGGCCTCCTCCTGGTCGTGCGTGACGTGCACGAAGGTGAGGCCCGACCTCGGTCTGGATCCGCTTGAGCTCGATCTGCATCTGCCGGCGCAGCTTGAGGTCCAGGGCGCCGAGCGGCTCGTCGAGCAGCAGCACCGCCGGCCGGTTGACGATCGCCCGGGCGAGCGCGACCCGCTGCTGCTGGCCGCCGGAGAGCTGGGCCGGCTTGCGACGGGCCAGGCTGCCGAGCTCGACCAGCTCGAGCGCCTCGTCGACCTGGTTCTTCACGTCCTTGCTGCCGCGCCGGCGCAGCCCGAAGGCGACGTTCTCGAAGATGTCCAGGTGCGGGAACAGGGCGTAGCTCTGGAAGACGGTGTTGACCGGCCGCTTGTACGGCTTGGCGACGGTCACGTCGTCGTCGCCGATGCGGATCCGAGCCCTCGGTCGGCTCCTCCAGCCCGGCGACCATCCGCAGCGTCGTCGTCTTGCCGCAGCCCGACGGCCCCAGCAGAGCGAAGAACGACCCCGACGGGATCGTCAGCGACAGGTCGTCGACCGCGACGAAGGTCCCGAACCGCTTCGTCACGTGCTCGAGGCGCAGGTCGCGCCCGCCGGTGTCGTCGGGGCCGGCCATCAGTTGCCGATCACCTTCTGGAACGACTCCGAGTAGGTGGTCTCCTCGTCCGGGGTGAGCGTGCGGAACACCTTGACCTTGGCCAGGTCCTCGTCCGTCGGGAAGATCAGCGGGCTGCTCGACCAGCGACGGGTCGATCTTCTCCATCTCGTCCTTGGCGCCCTCGCACCGGGCAGATGTAGTTCACGTAGGCCGCGACCTGCGCGGCGACCTCCGGGTCGTAGTAGTAGTTCGATCAGCTTCTCGGCGTTCGTCTTGTGCGGCGAGCCGATCGGCACCATCAGGTTGTCCGACCACAGCGTGCCGCCGGTCTCGGGCAGCTGGAAGACGTAGTTGGGGTCGTCCTGCTCGGCCTGAGCGAGAGGATGTCGCCGGACCAGCCGATGGCCGCGATGCGCGTTGCCGCTGTGCAGGTCCTCCAGGTAGGAGTTGCCCTTGACCTGCCGGATCTGGCCGCGAGTCGACCTGCTTCTGCAGCACGTCGAGCGCCGTGTTCGAACTCGTCCTCGGTGAACGGCTTGGAGATGTCGACGCCCTGCGACGATCATGATCAGCCCCGACCGTGTCGCGCATCTCGGAGAGCACGACGACCTTGCCCTTGAGCTCGGGCTTCCACAGGTCGTCGATGGTCTTGAGCTCGCGGCCGACCTTGTCCTTGCGGTAGGCGATGCCGGCGTAGCCGCTCTGCCAGGTGAGGGAGTGCTTGCGGCCCGGGTCGAAGTCGACGTCCTGCAGCTTGGGGTTGAGGTTCTTCGCGTTCGGGATGTTCGCCTTGTCCAGCTCCTGGACGTAGCCCTGGCGGATCAGCCGGGCGGCCATCCAGTCGGTGAGGACGATGACGTCCTTGCCGATGTCGTCGCCGTTCTTGAGCTGGCCCTGGATCTTGCCGTAGTACGAGTCGTTGTCGTCGATGTCCTCGGAGTACGTCGCCTTGATCCCGGTCTGCTGCTGGAAGGTCTCGAGCGTCGGGTACTTCTTGGTCTTCTCGTCGTAGTCGAGGTACGCCGGCCAGTTGGCCCAGCGGACCACCTTGTCGGTCGCCGACTTGTCGGAGACCGTCGGCTGCGGCTTCGCTGCCGCGCCGCTGCCGGTGCTGCCGGTGCCGCAGGCGGCGAGCGCCGCGGCCACCCCCACCCCGCCGGCCCCCCGGAGCACCGACCGCCGGGAGAGCTGGGCTCGCACGAGCTGGCCGAACATCGGGTCCTGTCGAACGTCAGTCATGCTGGTTCTGCTCTCCTCTGGGCGGGACTGGTGGTGGGGTCTGGTGGTGGGATGGTGCTGGTGCTGGTGGCCTCGCCGGTGAAGACCGTACGGTGCCAGTCCTTGCGCGCCACGGCCGTCCCGTCGAACATCACGTGCTTGACCTGCGTGTACTCCTCGAAGGAGTACTGCGACATGTCCTTCCCGCTTCCCGACGACTTGTAGCCGCCGTGCGGCATCTCGCTGATGATCGGGATGTGGTCGTTGACCCAGACGCAGCCGGCGCGGATCTCGCGGGTGGCCCGCATGGCGCGGAAGACGTCGCGGGTCCAGGCCGAGGCCGCCAGGCCGTACGGCGTGTCGTTGGCCAGTCGCAGACCGTCGTCGTCGCTGTCGAACGGCAGCACCACCAGGACGGGGCCGAACACCTCGTCCTGGACGATCTCGGACATCTGGGCCGCGTCGACGACCAGGGTCGGCTCGAAGTAGGCGCCTTGCGCCAAGGAACCGCCGGGCACCACACCTCCACGTACGACCTTGGCGCCGTCCCGGACAGCACGCTCGACGAAGCCGGCGACCCGCTCCTGCTGACGGCGGGACACCAGCGGACCCTGATCGGTCCGGTCGTCCAACGGATGACCGAGCACGACAGTGCCCATCACGTCGGCGACGCCCGCGACGAACGCGTCGTAGAGCGGCCGCTGCACGTAGGCCCGGGTGGCTGCGGTGCAGTCCTGCCCGGTGTTGATCAGTGCCCCCGCGACCGCCCCGTGCACCGCGGCCTCGAGGTCGGCGTCGTCGAAGACGAGGAACGGCGCCTTCCCGCCGAGCTCGAGATGGACCCGTTTCGGCCCGTTGGCCGAGGTCGCCGCCAGCTCCATGACCCGCCGGCCGACGGCCGACGAGCCGGTGAACGACACCATGTCGACGTCGGGATGGGCCATCAGCGCCTCGCCCGCCACCGGGCCGCTGCCGGTGACGACGTTGACGACGCCGTCCGGGAAGCCGGCCTCGGTCGCCGCCTCGGCGAGCAGCAGAGCGGTCAGCGGCGTCAGCTCGGCCGGCTTGAGAACGACCGTGTTGCCGGCCGCGACGGCCGGCAGGATCTTCCAGGCGGCCATCTGCAGCGGGTAGTTCCACGGCGCGACCGAGCCCACCACGCCGATCGCCTCGCGCCGGACGTACGACGTGTGGTCGCCGGAGTACTCGGCGGCCGCCTTGCCCTCGAGCTGGCGCGCGGCCCCCGCGAAGAATGCGACGTTGTCGACGGTGCCGGGCACGTCGAAGCCGGTGGACAGCCGGATCGGCTTGCCGGTCTGCGCCGTCTCGGTGCGCGCGAGCACGTCGGCCCGGTCGGCGAGCAGGGCCGCCAGCCGGTTCAGCGCGCCGCTCCGCTCGACCGGCGGCGCGCCCGACCAGCCGGGAAAGGCTGCGCGGGCCGCTGCGACCGCCGCGTCGACGTCGGCGGCGTCGGCGAGCACGACCTGCTCGAGGGTCTCGCCGGTGGCGGGGTCGGTGACCGCGAAGACCTCACCCGATCCGCCCTCGCGGCGACGTCCGGCGATGATCTGGTGCACGCGACCGAGCTCCTCCGCTGCAGATCCACCGGACTGCCCGCCCGGCGGTGGCGATCCTGACAGAGTCGCCCGCTTCGGACAAGTGATTCCGTCGCGATACCTGTCCGTTACCACGAAATCAGGCGGTCGTCGGCTTCCCGGCTAGCCAGGTGCGCCGTACCGTGACGGACCGCCACTCTCCGGGGTCGGTGCGGGTGGGGTCCCGGTCCAGCCACACCAGGTCGGCGCGGCGGCCGACGGTGACCGAGCCCCAGCGGTCCTCCTCGAACGCCTGGTAGGCCACCCCCTGGGTGTAGGCCGAGAACGCCGTCTCGACGGGGAGCCGCTCGTGCGGCAGCCAACCGCCCGGGGGTGAGCCGGCCGGGGTCTGCCGGGTCACCGCGACCGCGAGACCTTCCAGCGGGCGGTAGGAGCTGACCGGCCAGTCGCTGCCCATCGACAGCACCGCGCCGGAGGCGGCCAGCGAGGCCATCGGGTACTGCCACCCGGTCCGCTCGCGCGCCCAGCCGCGGCGCGGTGAGGTCGACCTGCAGGGGGTCGAGCTGGGCCCACAGCGGCTCCAGGTTGGCGATCACGCCGAGGGCGGCGAACCGCGGGACGTCCGCCGGGTCGACGACCTGGGTGTGCGCGATCACCGGCCGGCGCTCGCGCGGGCCGTTGACCCGGCCCACGTGCTCGACGGCATCCAGGGCGGCCCGCACCCCGGCGTCGCCGATGGCGTGCACGTGCAGCTGGAAGCCGTCGGCGTCGAAGGCTGCCGCGGCCACCGCGAGCTCGTCGGGGGCCCAGACCGGCAGGCCGCAGGTGTGCCCGGAGCCCAGCAGGTCGTCGTACGGCGCCAGCATCGCCGCCGTACCGGCCTCCACGACCCCGTCGGCGAACATCTTCACGGTGCGCACCGAGACCTGGTCGGCCACCGACGAGACGGCCGCCCGGTGTCGGGCGGCCAGGAACTCGCCGCGCTGCGACCGCCACCGGTCGGGGTCGGCCCGCAGCGCGATGTTGACCCGGACCGCGAGCCGCCCGGCACCGGCCGCGGCGAGGTAGGCCTCGACGTCGGCCGGGGACAGCGCGGCCTCCTGCACCCAGGTCACCCCGGCGGCCGCGAACAGCGCGGTGGAGCGCGCGACGGCGTCCTCGCGCTCCTGCGCGGTCGGGCTGGGCGCGTGCCGGAGCACCAGGTCCATCGCGGTCCACTCGACCAGGGTGCCGAGCGCCGAGCCGTCGGGCCGCCGCGCGATCTCTCCGGTGGGCGGGTCGGGGGTGCCGGCGTCGATGCCGCTGCGGCGCAGCGCCTCGGTGTTCACCCAGAGGCAGTGGTGGTCGGTCGACTGCAGCACGACCGGGCGGTCCGGCACGGCGGCGTCGAGCCACGCCGCGTCGAACCGCCCCCCGGGCACGAGCGTCGGGTCGTAGGGGCCGCCCTGGATCCAGCCCAGCTCGGGGTGCGCGTCGGCGTACGCACCGACGGCGGCGACCAGCTCGGTGACCGTCGTCGCCTCGCGGACCTGCGGGCCGACCAGCTCGACCCCACCCCACAGCGGGTGCACGTGCCCGTCACCGAAGGATGCGAGCACCGCCCCGCCCTCGAGGTCGAGGGTGGCGCGCGCGATGGGGAGCAGGGCCAGCGCGTCCTCGTCCAGCGCCACGACGTACCCGTCGTGCACCGCGACCGCCCGCACCCGCGGCGCGCTCGGGACGCCGGTGACGACGATCCCGCCGTGCATGACCAGGTCGACGCTCACTGACTCGGCCGCACTCGCCCGGTCAGCCCTCGATGTTGGCCATCACGTGCTTGATCCGGGTGTAGTCCTCGAAGCCGTACATCGAGAGGTCCTTGCCGTAGCCGGAGTGCTTGAAGCCGCCGTGCGGCATCTCGGCGACCAGCGGGATGTGCGTGTTGATCCAGACGCAGCCGAAGTCCAGCCGCTTGGCCATCCGCATCGCGCGGCCGTGGTCCTTGGTCCACACCGAGGACGCCAGGCCGTAGCTCGACGCCGTTGGCCCAGCGGACCGCCTCGTCCTCGTCGGTGAACCGCTGCACCGTGATGACCGGGCCGAAGATCTCGTTCTGGATCATCTCGTCGTCCTGGCTGAGCCCGGACACGACGGTCGGCTCGTAGAAGTAGCCGTCGGTCGCCCGACCCGGTGCCCGCCGGCCGCCGACGCGACGCGTGGTCGGGCAGCCGGTCGACAGAAGCCGCAGGACGCGGTCGAGCTGGTTGGCGTTGTTGAGCGGGCCGAAGAGCACGTCCTCGTCGTCGGGCCGCCCGGTCTGGGCGTTCTCCTTGGCCTGCTCGGCGAGCGCCGCGACGAAGTCGTCGTGGATGCCGGGCGCGGCGAGCACCCGGGTGGCCGCGGTGCAGTCCTGGCCGGCGTTGAAGTAGCCGGCGACCGCGATGGCCTCGGCGGCCGCCTCGAGGTCGGCGTCGTCGAACACGACGACCGGGGCCTTGCCGCCGAGCTCGAGGTGGACCCGCTTGAGGTCGGTCGCCGCGGAGCCGGCGACCTCCATGCCGGCTCGCACCGAGCCGGTGATCGAGACCATCTGCGGGGTGGGGTGGTCGACGAGCGCCCGGCCGGTGTCCCGGTCGCCGCAGACCACGTTGAACACGCCGGCCGGCAGGAACTCGGCCATGATCTCGGCCATCAGCACGGTGGACACCGGCGTGGTGTCCGACGGCTTGAGGACGACCGTGTTGCCCGCGGCGATGGCCGGCGCGAACTTCCAGACCGCCATCATCATCGGGTAGTTCCACGGCGTCACCTGCGCGCAGACGCCGATCGGCTCGCGGCGGATGAACGAGGTGTGGCCGGCCATGTACTCCCCGGCCGACCGGCCCTCGAGCACCCGGGCCGCGCCGGCGAAGAACCGGATCTGGTCGACCATCGGCGGGATCTCCTCCGACATGGTCAGCCCGATCGGCTTGCCGGTGTTCTCGCGACTCGGCGGCGACCAGCTCCTCGGCGCGCGCCTCGATCGCGTCGGCGATGCGGAGCAGCGCCTTCTGGCGCTCGCTCGGGGTGCGTGTCCCGCCAGCGCCTCGAAGGCGTCGGCCGCCGCGGTCATGGCGCCGGTCGACGTCGGCCGGCCGAGGAGACGGGCGGCCTGCGCGAAGACCTCGCCGGTGCTCGGGTCGACGAGGTCCATGGTGCGGCCGTCGGCGGAGTCGACGGACGCGCCGCCGACGAAGTTGCGCAGGGCTGCGGCGCTCGGCGGTGGTCATCGCGACGGCTCCTCCGGGCGGGGGTCGGTGAGGTGACGACGGCGAGCGTAGTCGTCCGGACGCCGTTATCGACAGTGATGCGTAGTCCAGACGACAGATTCAGCAACATTTGCGTCTCTTCACCACGGATTCACTTGCAAACGTCACACCGACCGGCCAGGATCGCCGCATGGTGACCAAGGATCGAGGGCACGGCTTCACGCTCGACGACGTCGTCGAAGGCGATCATCGAGCAGCTGCAGGAGGACGGCCGCCGCCCTACGCCGCCATCGGCAAGGCGGTCGGGCTGTCCGAGGCGGCGGTGCGCCAGCGGGTGCAGCGGCTGCTCGACGCCGGCGTCATGCAGATCGTCGCCGTCACCGACCCGCTCCAGGTCGGCTTCCCCCGCGCAGGCCATGATCGGCATCCGGGTCGAGGGCGACCTCGAGGCGGTCGCCGAGCAAGCTCGCCGACATGTCCGAGGTCGACTACGTCGTGATCACCGCCGGCTCGCTTCGACATCCTCGTCGAGGTGGTCTGCGAGGACGACGACCACCTGCTCGACCTGATCAACAAGCGCATCCGGGCCATCCCCGGTGTCGCGGCCACCGAGACGTTCGTCTACCTCAAGCTGCGCAAGCAGATCTACACCTGGGGAACCCGATGACCATGACTCCCACAGTACGTCTTCGAGCCCGGCGACGACGCGCTCGCCGAGCAGCGCCCGCGACCACCTGTGGATGCACTTCACCCGGATGTCGACCTACGAGACAGGGCCACGTCCCGGTCATCGTGCGCGGCGAGGGCGCCTACATCTGGGACGACCAGGGCAAGCGCTACCTCGACGGCCTCGCCGGGCTGTTCGTCGTGCAGGCCGGCCACGGCCGCACCGAGCTGGCCGAGGCCGCGGCCAAGCAGGCCAGCGAGCTGGCGTTCTTCCCGCTCTGGTCCTACGCGCACCCGAAGGCCGATCGAGCTGGCCGAGCGGCTGGCCGACGCTCGCCCCCGGCGACCTCAACCGGGTCTTCTTCACCACCGGCGGCGGCGAGGCGGTCGAGAGCGCCTGGAAGCTCGCCAAGCAGTACTTCAAGCTCACCGGCAAGCCGATGAAGCACAAGGTGATCAGCCGCTCGATCGCCTACCACGGCACCCCGCAGGGCGCGCTGTCGATCACCGGCATCCCGGCCGCCAAGGCGACGTTCGAGCCGCTGGTGCCCGGCGCGCATCAAGGTGCCCAACACCAACTTCTACCGCGCGCCCGAGCACGGCGACGACCTCGAGGCGTTCGGCCGGTGGGCCGCCGACCGGATCGAGGAGGCCATCGAGTTCGAGGGCCCCGACACCGTCGCCGCCGTCTTCCTCGAGCCGGTGCAGAACTCCGGCGGCTGCTTCCCGCCGCCGCCCGGCTACTTCGCAGCGGGTCCGCGAGATCTGCGACGAGTACGACGTGCTGCTCGTCTCCGACGAGGTCGATCTGCGCGTTCGGCCGGCTCGGCGACATACTTCGGCGCCGAGCCGGTTCGGCTACCAGCCCGACATCATCACCTGCGCCAAGGGCATGACCTCCGGCTACTCCCCCATCGGCGCGATGATCGCCAGCGACCGGCTCGTTCGAGCCGTTCCTGCACGGGCGACGACTACGTTCGCCCACGGCTACACCTTCGGCGGGCACCCGGTGTCGGCGGCCGTGGCGCTGGCCAACCTCGACATCTTCGAGCGCGAGGACCTCAACGAGCACGTCCTGGCGCAACGAGGGCGCGTTCCGCGCGCACCCTGGAGAAGCTGCATCGACCTGCCGATCGTCGGCGACGTGCGCGGCGACGGCTACTTCTACGGCATCGAGCTGGTCAAGGACAAGGCCACCAAGGAGACCTTCGACGACGACGAGTCCGAGCGGCTGCTGCGCGGCTTCCTGTCCAAGGCGCTGTTCGACGCCGGCCTCTACTGCCGGGCCGACGACCGCGGCGACCCGGTCGTCCAGCTCGCGCCGCCGCTGATCGTCGGCCAGCCGGAGTTCGACGAGATCGAGCAGATCCTGCGCTCGCGTGCTCACCGAGGCCTGGGCCCGGCTCTGACGAAGCCACCGGCCCGGCACCGCGAGCCCGACCGGACCCCGGTCCGGCGGCTGCCGGAGAAGGCGGTCACCGACCGGGCGGTGCTCGACGCGGTGCTGGACGCGGGCCTGGTCGCGCACGTCGCGGTCGTCGACGCACGGCCAGCCGTACGTCGTCCCGGTCGGCCTACGCGCGCGACGGCGACCGCGTGCTGTTCCACGGCTCGACCGGCAGCCGGCTGTTCCGCGCCCTGGCCGCCGGCGCGCCGACCTGCCTGACCGTCACGCTGCTCGACGGCCTGCGTGGCCGCGCGATCGGTCTTCGAGTCCTCGATGCACTACCGCTGCGCGATGGTGCTCGGCACCGCCGTACCGCTGTCGCGGCGACGACCAAGCTGCGCGCGCTCGAGCAGATCACCGAGCACCTGCTGCCGGGGCGGTGGGCGGACGCCCGCCGGCCCAGCCGCAAGGAGCTCGCCGCGACGCTCGTGCTCGCGCTGCCGCTCGACGAGTCGTCGGTGAAGGTCAGCGACGGCCCGCCGGACGACGCGCCCGACGACCTGGACCTGCCGGTGTGGGCCGGCGTGCTGCCGCTGCGCGAGGTCGCGGGTGAGCCGGTGCCCGCGCCGCGACCTGCGCCACCCGTACCCGGTGCCGGCTACGTCGACGGGTGGACGCGCGGGTGACCGACTACCGGCGACTGTCGCTGTGGCACGACACGGCCGACGACGACTGGGCGCCGCGGCCCGGGCTGCCGGGCGACCTCGACGTCGACGTCGCGATCGTCGGCGCCGGCTACACCGGGCTGTGGACGGCGTACTACCTGGCTCTGGCCGACCCGTCGCTGCGCATCGTCGTGCTGGAGCGCGAGGTCGCCGGGTTCGGCGCGAGCGGCCGCAACGGCGGCTGGTGCTCGGCGCTGTTCCCGGCGTCGGTGTCGTGGCTCGCCCGCAGGTACGGCGCGGAGCGCGCCGTCGCGCAGCACCGCGCGATGCAGCACGCCGTCGACGAGGTCGGCCGGGCGGCCGCCGAGGAGGGCATCGACTGCGGGTTCGCCAAGGGCGGCACGGTCACCGCTGGCCCGCACGCCGACCCAGCTGGAGCGGGCCACGGCCGAGGTGGCCGAGGCGCGGCGCTGGGGGTTCGGCGAGGACGACCTGGTGCTGCTCGACGCCGCCGAGGCCGGCGACCGGCTGGCCGCGCGGCGACGTGCTCGGCGCGACGTACACGCCGCACTGCGCGGCGATCCACCCGGCCCGGCTGGTGCGCGGGCTCGCCCGGGCCGTGGAACGCCGGGGCGTCACCGTCCACGAGCGCACCGACGTGGTCGCGCATCGAGCCCGGCGTCGTCACGCACCGACCGCGGGCGGGTGCGGCGCCGACGTCGTGGTCCGCGCGACCGAGGGCTTCACGGCACAGCTGCCCGGGGCTGCGCCGCGCGCTCGCGCCGGTCTACTCGCTGATGCTCGCCACCGAGCCGCTGCCCGAGCAGGTGTGGGCCCGGATCGGCCTGGCCGGCCGCGAGACCTTCACCGACCAGCGCCACCTGATCATCTACGGCCAGCGCACCGCAGGACGGCCGGCTCGCCTTCGGCGGCCGCGGCGCGCCGTACCACTTCGGGTCGCGGATCCGGCCCGAGCTACGACCGCGAGCCGGACGTCTTCGCCGCGCTGCACCGGGTGCTGGTCGACCTGCTTCCCGCGACCGAGCGGGGCGGCGGTCACCCACACGTGGGGCGGGCCGCTCGGCATCGCCCGCGACTGGTGCGCCTCGGTGCGGGCTCGACCAGGCGCACCGGGCTGGCCTGGGCAGGCGGCTACGTCGGCGACGGCGTCGGCGACGACCAACCTCGCCGGCCGCACGCTCGCCGACCTGGTGCTCGACCGCGACTCGGACCTGGTGCGGCTGCCGTGGGTCAACCACCGCTCGCCCCGCTGGGAGCCCGAGCCGCTGCGCTGGCTCGGCGTGAGCGCGGCGCTCGCGATGATGACCGGCGCGGACGCCGAGGAGCGGCGCACCGGCCGGCCCGTCGCGCCGCGCGGCCCTGCTCAGCCGGGTGCTCGGCCACTGACTCGACACCGGCCTGGAACCATGACGGCATGACCGACCTCCCGCGGCCGTCCGGGCCGACGTACCGGATCTGCTTCGTCTGCACCGGCAACATCTGCCGCTCCCCGGTGGCCGAGGTCGTGATGCGCCGACTGGTCGACGAGGCGGGGCTGTCGGACGTCGGTGCAGCTCGACTCCGCAGGCACCGGCGGGTGGCACGTCGGCGACGGCGCGGACCCGCGGGCGGTGGCGGTGCTGGCGAGTGGCGGGTACGACGGGTCGGCGCACCGGGCCAGGGTCTTCGAGCAGACCCGCTTCGCCGACCGTGACCTCGTCGTGGCGCTCGACAACGGCCACCTGCGCGAGCTGCGTTCGCTGGCGCGCACGGCCGCCGACCGCGACAAGGTGCGGCTGCTGCGGTCCTTCGACGACGCCTCGCCGCCGGACGCGGACGTCGCCGACCCCTACTACGGCACCGACCGCGACTTCGCCGAGGTGCTCGACCAGGTCGAGCGCGCCTGCGGCGGGCTGCTCGACGCGCTGTCAGCCGTCCTGCCCGGCGACCGGGTCTGAAGGTGGCCGTCTCGCCCGATGCGCTACCGCCCGCGGCCCTGACGTTCCTGGCCGACCGGCACATCGCGACCCTCACCACGCTGCGGCCGGACGGCACGCCGCACGTCGTGCCCGTCGGCTTCAGCTGGGACGCCGAGAGCGGGCTCGCGCGGGTCATCTCGAGCCGGTCGTCGCGCAAGGTCCGCAACGCCCGCGGCGGCGGACCGGCCGTCCTCTGCCAGGTCGACGGGCGTCGTTGGCTGGCGCTCGAGGGGCCGGTGTCGGTCGACGAGGACGCCGCCGCCGTCTCCGAGGCCGAGCGGCGGTACGCCGAGCGCTACCGGGTGCCACGCCCGAACCCGGAGCGGGTCGTGCTGCTCGTCGCCGTCGAGCGCGTCCTGGGCGACTCCACGGTGCTGACCGACGGGTAGTCCGACGTGGTGGTGACTGCGACGTTCCGCAAGTCGTCGGCCGATGCGCCCGACGGCTTCTTCGCGGTGGAGGCCGCCGGGCTCCGCTGGCTCGCGTCGTCCGGCGCCGTCGCGGTGCCGGAGGTCGTCGCGGTCGACCGCACCGGCATCACGCTGGAGCGGGTCGCCGAGGCACCCCCGACCAGGGCGACCGCGCAGCAGCTCGGCCGGGCCCTGGCCGCGATGCACCGGTCCGGTGCGTCGCACCACGGCGCCCCGCCGGCCGGCTGGCCCGGTGACGGCTTCATCGCGACGCTCCCGCTGCCGCACCGGCCGGTCGACGACGGCCGCGGCTGGGGCGCGTTCTACGCCGAGGCCCGGCTCGCGCCGTACCTGGCACGCGCGCGGGACGTCGGTGCGCTGGATGCCGCCGGCGCTCGCACGCTCGACCGGGTCTGCGGCCGGCTCGCCGACGGCTCCCTCGGGCTACCGGCGGAGCCGCCGTCCCGGCTGCACGGGGACCTGTGGAGCGGGAACGTGCTGTGGTCGCCGGCGGGCCCGGTGCTCATCGACCCCGCGGCCCACGGCGGCCACCGGGAGACCGACCTCGCCATGCTCGCGCTGTTCGGTCTGCCGCACCTCGACGACGTCCTTGCGGCGTACCACGAGGCGTGGCCGCTGGCCGACGGCTGGCGGGACCGGGTCGGCCTGCACCAGCTGCACCCGCTGCTGGTGCACGCCGCGCTGTTCGGCGGTGGCTACGGGGCTCGGGCCGTGACCGCGGCCGCGCGATGGCGCTGAGCCGGGGCCTCTTGCGTCCGCGCCCGGTCCCGCCGACAGTGGACCGGGAGGTGGGGCCATGGCCTCGAGGGCGGGGACGACGCGACGGGCCGCCGTGTCGCCGATCGCGTGGGTGCTCCTGCTCGGCGCCGGGGTGGCCGTTGCCACCGGCGCGTACGCCGGGCTGCACACCCCGGCCGGCCGGCCGATCCTGACCCTGGGCTTCTCCAGCGTGCTGCCGATGAAGGCCTGGCTCACGACCGCGGTGGCACCCCTGCTGCTGGTGCAGCTGGCCACCGCGCTGTGGATGTGGGGCCGGCTGCCCGGAGCGGGTGGCGCGCCGTCCTGGGCCGGCCCGCTGCACCGCTGGTCGGGCACCGCGGCCTTCGTGCTGACCCTGCCGGTCGCCTTCCACTGCATCTGGTCGCTGGGCTTCAGCTCGGCGAGCACCCGCGTGCTCGTGCACGGCCTGGCCGGCTGCCTGTTCTACGGCGCGTACGCCGCCAAGATGCTCGGCCTGCGGCTGCGCGGCCTGCCCGGCTGGGCGCTGCCGGTGCTCGGCGGGACGGTGCTCACCTCGCTGGTGCTGGTCTGGCTGACCTCGGCGCTGTGGTTCTTCAGCCGCTCGGGGATCCCGCACACCTAGGTCCCGACCACGAGGAGAAGGAGGCACTGTGCCCGAGCCCCTGGACCGGCGCTCGCTGCTGCGCGGCGCCGCTGTCGTCGGCGTCGGCGGGGTCGCGGGCTTCGTCGTCGCGCGGACCAGCGTGGCGGCCGACGCCAGCGCGACCGGCGCCGCCAACGCCCCCGGCGCCGACACCTCGGGCTCCGGCGCGACGCTGGCCGAGCTGGCAGACGTTCCGGACGGTGGCGGCCTCGTGCTGCCCGGCCCCCGGGTCGTGCTGACCCGGAGCGGCAGCACGGTGCACGCGTTCTCCGCGACCTGCACCCATCAGGGCTGCACGGTCTCCGACGTGACCGACGGAAGGATCCTCTGCCCCTGCCACGGCAGCGCCTTCGACGCCGCGACCGGCGCGGTGCTGACCGGCCCGGCCACCCGGCCGTTGCCGCCGGTTGCCGTCGCGGTGCGCGCCGGCGCCGTCGTCCGGACAGCGGGGAGCTGACGTGCGCTGGTCGACGCTGCCCACCGTGATCTGGTTGCTGGCCCTGGGCATCACGCTGGGGGCCCTGGTCGCCCTGTCCTGAAGGCTGGGGCACAACGGCTGGTCATCCGGGACCTACGCCCCCGGCCAACGCGGCCGCCGTCAGCGGATCATCGGGGGCATGACCGAGCCCGCGTTCCGCACGATCATCGAGCCCTTCCGGATCCACTCGGTCGAGCCGTTGCGGATGACCACGCTCGAGCAGCGGCAGGCCGCGGTCACCGCGGCCGGGCACAACCTGTTCAAGGTGCACGCCCAGGACGTGCTCATCGACCTGCTCACCGACTCCGGCACCGGCGCCATGAGCCGGGACCAGTGGGCCGCCATGCAGCACGGCGACGAGTCCTACGCCGGCTCGCCGTCGTACTACGCGTTCCGGGACGCCGTGCGCAACCTGTTCCCGTTCGAGCACGTCATCCCGACCCACCAGGGCCGGGCCGCCGAACGCATCCTGTTCTCCGTGCTCGGTGGGCCGGGCCGGATCGTGCCGAACAACACCCACTTCGACACCACCCGGGCGAACGTCGAGTTCACCGGCGCCGAAGCCGTCGACCTCGTCATCGCCGAGGGCAGGGAGGCGCAGTCGACCCACCCGTTCAAGGGAAACATGGACGTCGACGCGCTGGACGCGCTGCTGCGCGAGCGAGCCGACGACGTCCCCGTCGTCTTCGTGACCATCACGAACAACAGCGGCGGCGGGCAGCCCGTGTCGCTGGCGAACCTGCACGCAGTGCGCGAGGTCTGCGACGCGCACGGCAAGCTGTTGTTCCTCGACGCCTGCCGGTTCGCCGAGAACGCCTGGTTCATCCACGAGCGCGAGCCCGGGCACAACGACCGCGAGGTCGTCGACATCGTGCGCGAGATCGCCTCGCTCGCCGACGGCATGACGATGAGCGCCAAGAAGGACCCGATGGGCAACATCGGCGGCTGGCTCGCGATGGACGACGAGGCGCTGGCCCGCGAGTGCCGCACCATGCTGATCCTCACCGAGGGGTTCCCGACCTACGGCGGCCTCGCGGGCCGCGACCTCGAGGCGCTGGCCCAGGGCCTGACGGAGACCGTCGACCACGACTACCTGCGCTACCGGATCCGGTCCACCGGCTACCTCGGTGAGGCGCTGCAGCGGGCCGGGGTGCCGGTGCTCACCCCCGTCGGCGGGCACGCCGTCTACCTGGACGCCCGCGCCCTGCTCCCCCAGATCCCGCCGCTGGAGTACCCCGGCCAGGCGCTGGCGGTCGCGCTGTACCTGGCGGGCGGGGTGCGCAGCTGCGAGATCGGCACCGTGATGTTCGGCCGGCAGCCGGACGGCACCGAGGTGCCCGCCGCCCTCGACCTGGTGCGGCTGGCCATCCCGCGGCGCACCTACACCCAGAGCCACATCGACTACGTCATCGAGGTCTGCGAGCACGTGGCTCGCGGAGCTGCCGACCTGACGGGCTACCGGATCGTCTCCGAGCCACCCGCGCTGCGGCACTTCACCGCGACGTTCGAGCCGCTCGGCGGGTGACGAACGGGCCGGTGCCGGTGCCGGTCAGCGGCGGCGGAGCACGAGTCGACCCCGGAACCGTCCCGCCGCCGGTGGATCCTGGTCCGGACGCTCCGGCGGGTCGGTGGGCGCGGGCGCCGGCTCGGCCTGGCTGCGTTGCGCCTCGATCTCGATGCGGGCCCGGTGCCGGGTCGGCCCGAACAGCTCCTCGACCATCGAGAACGACACCGCGGCGCTGCCCCGGCCCGCGCCGCCCAGCCGGCGCAGCAGCCCGAGCACCCCGCCGCTGCGCGACGGCTCGCCGGTCTCGGCCGAGGGGCCGGGGACGTCCCCGGCCACGGCGAGGTCAGCCCTCCCCGCGCAGCGTGGGCCGCAGCCGGTCGAGCACGCCGGGGTCCTCGATCGTCGACGGCACCGGCTCGTCCTTGCCGTCGGCGATCGCCCGCATCGTCCGGCGCAGGATCTTGCCCGACCGGGTCTTCGGCAGCCCGCTGACGACGTCGACGTCCTTGAACGCCGCGACCGGCGCCGATCTCGTCGCGCACCCGCTGCACGAGCTCGGCGCGCAGCGTGTCCGGGTCCATGTCGACCCCCGCCTTGAGCACGACGAGCCCGCGCGGCACCTGGCCCTTGAGGTCGTCGTGCGACGCCGATCACCGCGCACTCGGCGACCGCCGGGTGCGCCGCGATCACGGCCTCCATCGACCCGGTCGAGAGCCGGTGGCCGGCGACGTTGATGACGTCGTCGGTGCGGCCCATGACGAACAGGTAGCCGTCCTCGTCGAGGTACCCGCCGTCGCCGGTGAGGTAGTAGCCGTCGAACGCCGAGAGGTACGACGCGACGTACCGCTCGTCGTCGCCCCACAGCGTCGGCAGCGTGCCGGGAGGCAGCGGCAGCCGGATGCAGATCGCGCCCTCGTCGCCCGGCCGGCGACCGGCGTGCCCGACGTCGTCGAGCACCTGCACGTCGTAGCCGGGCACCGGCACGGTCGGCGAGCCGGGCTTGATCGGCATCGGCTCGAGCCCGCGCAGGTTCGCGGCGATCGGCCAGCCGGTCTCGGTCTGCCACCAGTTGTCGACGACCGGCACGCCGAGCGTGTCGGTGGCCCAGTCGTAGGTGTCGGGGTCGAGCCGCTCGCCGGCCAGGAACAGCGTGCGCAGGCTGCTGACAGGTCGTAGCCGCGCCAGCAGCGTGCCGTCCGGGTCCTCCTTCTTGATCGCCCGGATCGCGGTGGGCGCGGTGAACAGCGCCTGCACGCCGTGCTCGGCGACGACCCGCCAGAAGGCGCCGGCGTCGGGCGTGCCGACCGGCTTGCCCTCGTAGAGCACGGTCGTCGCGCCGACGAGCAGCGGCGCGTAGACGATGTAGGAGTGGCCGACGACCCAGCCGACGTCGGAGGCGGTCCACCACACGTCGCCCGGGCCGATGTCGTAGATGTTGGCCATCGACCAGCGCAGCGCGACGGCGTGGCCGCCGTTGTCGCGCACGACGCCCTTGGGCTTGGCCGGTCGTGCCGGACGTGTAGAGCATGTAGAGCGGGTCGGTCGCGGCGACCGGGCACGCACTCCGCGGGCTCGGCCGTCGGCGACCAGCTCGTCCCAGTCGATGGTCCCGCGGCGCGGTCAGCGTCGCGACCGCCTGCGGCCGCTGCAGCACGACGACGTGCTCGGGACGGTGCGTCGACAGCTCCAGCGCGCGGTCGAGCAGCGGCTTGTACTCGACGACCCGGCGCGGCCTCGATGCCGCAGGACGCCGAGACGACGACCTGCGGCTCGGCGTCGTCGATGCGGGCCGCGAGCTCGTGCGGCGCGAAGCCGCCGAACACCACCGAGTGCACGGCGCCGAGCCGCGCGCAGGCCAGCATCGCGACGACGGCCTCCGGCACCATCGGCATGTAGATGACGACCCGGTCGCCCTTCTCGACGCCGAGCGAGGCGAGCGCGCCGGCGAAGCGCGGCGACCTCGTCGAGCAGCTCGGCGTAGGTGTAGGTGCGCTTCGTGCCGGTGACCGGGCTGTCGTAGATCAGGGCGAGCCGGTCGCCGTGGCCGGCCGCCACGTGCCGGTCGAGCGCGTTGTAGCAGGTGTTGAGCTCGCCGTCGGGGAACCAGCGGTAGAACGGCGCACGGCTGTCGTCCAGCACCCTCGTCGGCGTCGTCCGCCACAGTCGACGTCCTTCGCGGCCTCGGCCCAGAAGCCCTCCGGGTCGTCGATGCTGCGGCGGTAGGTCGTGCGGTAGTCGGCCATGGCGGGCATCCTCGCCGGTCCACCGGCTTCACGCCAGGGGCCTACGTCACTCGCCCAGGCCCCGCTCGGTGGGCTGCTGGGCGCCGTGCCGCCGCAGCAGCAGCAGGTGCTCGACCACCCGGTCCATGGCGTCGTCCACGGCCTCCTCGCGGTAGCCCCCGCGACGGGGGCGGAACGGCGCGGTGCGCACGTCCTCGACGGTGAGGGTGCCGGCGTCGCTGTCGAGGTCGGCGAGGACCCGGTCGACGAACTCGTCGACGTCGTCCGGGTGGTAGCCGCGCCGGAGCGCGCGCGCCCGGGAGAACCTCTTCATGTACGGCGCGGTCAGCTCGCCGCGGAGCACGTCGGCCTCGCTGTCGGGGTCGACCCGCCCTCGGCGGCCGGCCGACATGGCCTGCGCGGCGAGCACCCGCTCCTCGAGGTCGTCGAGGAAGGCGTCGACCTCGACGACGCCGTAGCCGCGGTGCACCATCTCGAACCCGGCCTGCCGCACCTCGGCGGCGGTCGGCGGGGGGAACACGCCGCCGAGCGACACCTCGACGTGGTTGAGGAACGCGTCGACCTGGCCGACGTGGTAGCCGCGGCGGAACAGGCCGACCCGGTGGAACCGACGGTGGCTCATCCGGTCGTCGCCGCCAGCTGGCCGCAGGCGCCGTCGATCTCCCTGCCCCGGGTGTCGCGCACCGTCATGGGGATGCCGTGCGCCCGCAGCCGCGCGACGAACGTGCGCTCGACCTCCGGGTCGCTGGCCGTCCACTTGGAGCCCGGGCGTCGGGTTGAGCGGGATGAGGTTGACGTGCACCCATCCCCGGCCTCGCCGGTTGAGCTCGGTGCCCAGCAGGTCGGCCCGCCACGCCTGGTCGTTGATGTCGCGGATCAGGGCGTACTCGATGCTGACCCGGCGCCCGGTCGCGTCGAAGTACGCGGCGGGCCGCGTCGAGCACCTCGGCGACCTTCCACCGGGTGTTGACCGGGACCAGCGTGTCGCGCAGCTCGTCGTCGGGGGCGTGCAGGGACACCGCCAACGTGACGGGGAGTCCCTCCGCGGTCAGCCGGTCGACCGCGGGGACGAGCCCGACCGTCGACACCGTGACGTTGCGCTGCGAGAGGCCGAGGCCGTCCGGCGCCGGGTCGGTGAGCCGGCGTACCGCGCCGAGGACGGCGTTGTAGTTGGCCAGCGGCTCGCCCATCCCCATGAAGACGACGTTGGAGACCCGGGCCGGGCCGCCGGCGATCTCGCCGTCGCGCAGCGATCCGCGCACCGGCGACGACCTGCTCGACGATCTCGCCGGCCGACAGGTTGCGGGTCAGGCCGGCCTGCCCGGTCGCGCAGAACGGGCAGTTCATGCCGCAGCCGGCCTGCGACGAGACGCACATCGTGACCCGGTCGGGGTAGCGCATGAGCACGCTCTCGACGAGCGGCGCCGTCGAAGCAGCCGCCACACCGACTTGCGGGTCGCGCCCGCGGTCGCACGTCGAGGTGGCGCACCGGCGTGAGCAGCGTCGGCAGCAGCGCCTCGGCCAGCCGCTCGCGAGACGCCTCGGGGACGTCGGTCCATCTGCCGCGGGGTCGTCGCCGAGGTGCTCGAAGTAGTGGCGCGACGACCTGCTCGGCGCGGAACGGCTTCTCGCCGAGCTCGCCGACGACCGCCCGACGCTGGTCGGGCGTGAGGTCGGCGAGGTGCCGCGGCGGCTTGGCGCGACGCGGTGCGGCGAAGACGAGCTCGCCGGGCGCAGGAGGTGTCACGGGACCTGGCCTCTAGACCGGCACGAGCCAGCTGAGCAGCAGCCAGGCGACCGGCGCGGCGGGCAGCAGCGAGTCGAGGCGGTCCATCAGCCCGCCGTGGCCCGGGCAGGAGCGTGCCCATGTCCTTGATGCCGAGGTCGCGCTTGATCATCGACTCGCCGAGGTCGCCGAGCGGTCGCGGTCACCATGATGGCCAGGCCGAGCAGCAGGCCCTGCCACCACTCGCCGCCGAGCAGCAGCGGCAGGGCGACCGCGCCGCCGACCGCGCAGAACAGTCCGGAGCCGGCGAAGCCCTCCCAGGACTTCTTCGGGCTGACCGTCGGCGCCATCGGGTGCTTGCCGAACAGCACGCCGGCCGCGTAGCCGCCGACGTCGCTGCAGCGACCGTGAGCACGATGAAGACGACGACCCGGTCCGGCCCGTCGTCCGGGCGACAGCATGAGCATCGGCGAAGCCGGCCAGGAACGGCACGTAGAGCGCGGCGAAGGCGGCCGGCCGATGACGTCCCGGACGTAGCCCGTCGGGCCCGTCCGGCGAGCCGCCAGACAGCATCGTCGCGAAGACGGTCAGCGCGAGCGCCACGACCAGGGCCGTCGCTGCCGCCGGCGTACGCCGCGACGACGATCGCGACGGCACGCCACGGCCAGCGGGACCAGCGGCACCCGGATCCGGTCGGCCGCCGAACGCGTTGCGCGAGCTCCCAGACGGCGAGCACCATCGCGGCCGCGACCACGCACGACGAAGGCGAGCTTCCAGGTGAAGAGGGTGACGAGCGACCAGGGCGGCGAGGCCGACACCGACCCCGATCGCGGCCGGCAGGTTGCGGCCGGCCCGGGAGCGCCGCTCGGGCGGCGGCACCGGTTGCATGGGACAGGCTCGAGCGGCGAGCTGCTGTCCTCCTGGTCTGTGGTCATGGTGCTGCGAGCCGGGTCCTCAGACCTCGAGGAGCTCGGCTTCCTTGTGCTTGAGCAGCTCGTCGACGCTGCGCGACGTACTTGTGGGTGACCGTCGTCGAGCTCCTTCTCGGCGCGGCGCACGTCGTCCTCGCCGGCCTCGCCGTCCTTCGCCAGCCTGTCGAGCGTCGTCCTTGGCGTGCCGGCGGATGTTGCGGATCGAGACCCGCGCGTCCTCCGCCTTGTGCTGGGCGACCTTGATGAACTCCTTGCGGCGCTCCTCGGTCAGCTGCGGGAACACCACCCGGATGATCGTGCCGTCGTTGGTCGGGTTGACGCCGAGGTCGGAGTCGCGGATCGCCTTCTCGATCGCGTTCAGCGCGCCCTTGTCGTACGGCGTGAGCGATGAGCCATGCGGGCCTCGGGCGACGTGGAAGGAGGCCAGCTGGTTCACCGGGGTCGGCGTGCCGTAGTAGTCGACGAGGATCTTGTTGAACATCGCCGGGTTGGCCCGGCCGGTGCGGATCGTGGCGAAGTCCTCGCTGCGCGACCGCGACGGCCTTCTCCATCTTCTCCTCGGCCTCGAGGAGGGTCTCGTCGATCACGGTCGTCTCCTGCGTCGCTCGGATCGTGGGTCGGGCCGTCGGCCTGGCAGGTCAGGCGTCCGGCCCGACGAGCGTGCCGATCTTCTCACCCCGCACGGCGCGGGCGATGTTGCCCTCGGCCAGTCAGGTTGAAGACGACGATGGGCAGCTCGTTGTCCATGCAGAGGCTGATCGCGGTGGCGTCGGCGACCTTGAGGCCGCGGGTGAGCACCTCGTCGTAGCTGAGCCGGTCGAAGCGCACGGCGTCGGGGTGCTTGCGCGGGTCGGCGTCGTAGACGCCGTCGACGCCCTTCTTGGCCATCAGCACCACCTCGGCGCCGATCTCGAGCGCGCGCTGGGCGGCGACCGGTGTCGGTGGAGAAGAACGGCATGCCGAGGCCGGCGCCGAAGATGACGACCCGGCCCTTCTCCAGGTGCCGGATCGCGCGGCGCGGGATGTACGGCTCGGCGACCTGCCCCATCGTGATCGCGGTCTGCACCCGCGTCTCGACGCCCTGCTTCTCCAGGAAGTCCTGCAGCGCCAGGCAGTTCATCACGGTGCCGAGCATGCCCATGTAGTCGGCGCGGGCCCGGTCCATGCCGCGCTCGGACAGCTCGGCGCCGCGGAAGAAGTTGCCGCCGCCGACGACGACCGCGACCTGCACGCCGGTGCGCACGACGTCGGCGATCTGGCGGGCGATCGTGCGCCACGACGTCGGGGTCGACGCCGAGCTTGCCGCCGCCGAACGCCTCGCCGGACAGCTTGAGCAGCACCCGCAGGTAGGGCCGGTCCTCGGCGCCGGCGGTTGCGGCCCGGCCGGCGCTCGCAGCGGCGCTCGCCGCAGCGGACGGGGCCGCGACCACGCCGGTTCCTCAGTGGATCCCTGCACGATCGCGGCCTCCTCGCTGAACGCTGACTGTCTGCCCCTACGCCTGCTTCCCGCAGTCTGCCAGGCGACGGCTCAGCTGCCGCCGACCTCGAAGCGGGCGAAGCCGCGTCACGGTGACGCCGGCGTCGTCCAGCACGGCCTTGACGGTCTTCTTGCTGTCCTGGACCGACGGCCTGCTCGAGCAGCACGACGTCCTTGAAGAAGCCGTTGACCCGGCCCTCGACGATCTTCGGGCAGCGCCGCCTCGGGCTTGCCCTCCTCGCGGGCGGTCGCCTCGGCGATGCGCCGCTCGTTCTCGACCACGTCGGCCGGGACCTCGTCGCGGGTGAGGTACTGCGGGCGCATCGCGGCGATCTGCATCGCGGCACCGCGGGCGGCGTCGAGGTCGTCGCCCGTGAACTCGACCAGCACGCCGACCTGCGGCGGGCAGGTCCGGGCAGCGGCGGTGCAGGTAGGACGCGACCTGGCGGCCGTCGGACCGAGGACCGTGACGGCCGGAGCTCGAGCTTCTCGCCGATGACCGCGGCCAGCGCCGTCGATGTTCTCGGCGACGGTCCGGCCGTCGGCCAGCTGTCTCGGCCAGCAGCGCCTGCACGTCCGCGGTGCCGGCTTCGCCGCGTGGGCGACGATGTCGGCGGCCAGCTGCTGGAACTGCTCGTTCTTGGCGACGAAGTCGGTCTCGCAGTTGAGCTCGATCATGGCGCCCTCGGCGGCGGCGACCAGGCCGTTGGTGGCGTGCGCTCGGCGCCGCGCTCCTTGACCTTGGTCTCGCCCTTGATGCGCAGCAGCTCGACGGCCTTGTCGAAGTCGCCGTCGGCCTCCTCGAGGGCCTTCTTGCAGTCCATCATCCCGGCGCCGGTGGCGTCGCGGAGCCTCTTGACGTCAGCGGCGGTGATGTTCGCCATGGTTCGTCTGTCTCGCTCTCGTGTCGGTGGTCGTGCGGCTCGGTGGTGATCCGGCCTGCAGGCCGCCGGCCGGCCGGGTGGCCCGGCCGGCCAGCGGCTCGGTGCTCAGGCCTCCGGCGAGGCGGCCTCGGTGCTGCTCGCCTCGGCGGCGCTGGCCTCGGCCGGCGCTCGTCGGGGGCGGCGGCCTCGGCCGGCGCTCGCCGGCCGTGCCGGTGCTCGCCGCGGCCGGCGGCCTCGGCCGGCGCAGCCGGCGCGGCTCGGCCAGCCGCTCGACCAGCAGGTGCGCCTCGGCGCGCCTCGCGGCAGCGGCCTCGTGCGGCCTCGGCGGCCGTGCCGCGCTGCAGGAGCTCGCGCTCCCACTCGGCGAGCGGCTCGTCGGCGGCGAGGCCCTCGGGCTTCTCGTCGGCCCCGGTCTGGGTGCGCACGCGGGCCATCAGGCCCTCGGCGACGGCGTCGGCGATGACCCGGGTGAGCAGGCGCGACGGAGCGGATCGCGTCGTCGTTGCCCGGGATCTTGTAGTCGACCTCGTCCGGGTCGCAGTTGGTGTCGAGGATCGCGACGACCGGGATGCCGCAGCTTGCGGGCCTCGCCGACGGCGATGTGCTCCTTCTTGGTGTCGACGATCCACACCGCGCTGGGCACCCGGGTCATGTCGCGGATGCCGCCGAGGGTCTTGGTCAGCTTGTCCTTCTCGCGGCGCAGGACCAGCAGCTCCTTCTTGGTCATGCCCGAGCCGGCGCACGTCGTCGAAGTCGATCTCCTCGAGCTCCTTGAGGCGCTGCAGGCGCTTGTGGACGGTCTGGAAGTTGGTGAGCATGCCGCCCAGCCAGCGCTGGTTCACGTACGGCATGCCGACGCGGGTCGCCTGCTCGGCGATCGCCTCCTGGGCCTGCTTCTTGGTGCCGATGAACAGCACCGAGCCGCCGTGGGCGACGGTCTCCTTGACGAACTCGTAGGCGCGGTCGATGTAGGACAGCGACTGCTGCAGGTCGATGATGTAGATGCCGTTGCGCTCGGTGAAGATGAAGCGCTTCATCTTCGGGTTCCAGCGACGGGTCTGGTGCCCGAAGTGGACGCCGCTCTCGAGCAGCTGCTTCATCGTGACGACCTGGGTGGCGGTGTTCGCCATGGACTTGCCCTTCTCGCGCCAGCGGCTCGTGATCGAGCGGCCCGGCGACTGTCGGTTTGCCTCGTCGGCGACCGGGTGGCCACCCACGTCCTGACGCCTGCGAGCGCACTCGCCGCCTGCTGTCCCGTGCGGGACGTGGTCGGCGGACCGATGAGCGCGCCCCCGCCGGTGGAACCGGCAGGTGCCGGACCGATGGCGGTGTGCGGGCGTGCGAAGTCGACCCACGGGAGGCGGGTCGCTCCGAGCAGTGTACGCCGGGCCGGCGCGGCTCCGAAATCGCCGGTTGTCCCCAGGTCGGGACGGGCCGGGCGGTTGTCCACATCCTGCCCGACCGAGGGCCGACCGCCCGTTGCGGATCGGCCAGGCTCGAGGCATGGACAGCGATCACCCCTCCCGGCCGCCGCCCGGCCGGCGCGCAGCAGGCGCCGCTGGTGGCCGGCGCGCTGGCGGCCCGGCCGGTGGTGGCCGGCCCGCTGGTGGCCGGCCTGCTGGTGGCCGGGCTGCTGGTGGCCGGGGCCTGCTGGCGGCGGCCGGCGGCCGGCCCGGCGGTGGCGGACGTCGGGCCGCCCGGCACCCGGTGGGTCTGGCCGCTCGACCCACGGCCCCTGGTGCTGGCTCGGTTCGCGGCGCCGGCGGGGCCGTTCGCGCCCGGGCACCGTGGCGTCGACCTGGCCGCCGCACCCGGCGCCGCTGTGCGGGCGGCAGGCGACGGGGTGATCGCCTTCGCCGGGCGGGTCGCCGGGCGTGCGGTCGTGTCGATCGACCACCCGGGCGGCCTGCGCACGACGTACGAACCGGTGGTAGCCGTCGTGTCGGCCGGCGACCCGGTGCTCGCCGGTCAGGTGATCGGCCGGCTCGTGCTCGAGGGCAGCCACTGCCTGCCGGCGAGCTGCCTGCACTGGGGGGCCCGCCGGGGCCCGACCACCTATCTCGACCCGCTCTCGCTGCTGGCGACCGTGCGGGTCCGGCTGCTCCCGGTGTGGGGCTCGGCGGCGGGGTCACCGCAGTGGGCGGCGGCGGCCCGGCCGCCGCCCGGCGCCGACGCCGCGGCCGGTCCACCGGTGGCCGCCGTCGCCCGAGGCCCCGCGCTGCCGGCTGCGGCGCCCCGGGGCAGGTCCGGGCCAGCTGGCGGCGTGACGGGTCGGCTGCGAACGTCAGCGGCGAGCCCTGGTCGCTGGCTCGACGCTGGTCGGTGGCTCTGCTTCTCGCCGCTGCCGCGGTCCGGCGCCGCCGGCCTCGCTCACCGCCCGGGCGCCGCCGGGCGGGTCAGAGCAGCGCGGGAAGCTCCGCGGCGAGGCGGGCGTAGTCGCCGGGTGCGTTGTAGGCCTGGGCCGAGAGGCGCAGGAAGCCACGGCCGCCGAAGCACGGTGACCGCGACCTCGATCGCCGACTCCTCGCCGATCCGGTGCTGCAGCTCGGCTGCCTCCTCGGCAGTTCCAGCCAGCCCGTCCGGGAGCGGCACGAGCTGCATGCTCACGGCCGGGTCCCGCGGGAGGTCCGCCGGTTCCAGTCCGAGCGTCGCTGGCCAGCAGGAGCTGGCCGGCCACCGCGAGCTCGACGTTGTGCCGACGGAGCCGCTCCAGACCGAGCCGCTCCAGGACCCGCAGCGCGCGCGGCGCCGACAGCCACGCGGTCGGGTCGTCGGTGCCCGTGTCGTCGAACGCCAGCGGAAAGCCCTCGTGCTCACCCCAGGAGGCGACCAGCGGCCGCAGCCGCGGCCGCCACCGTTCGGCCGCGTGCAGGACAGCTGTGCCGCGAGCAGCGCAGCACCACTTGTGCAGGTTCCCGACGAAGAAGTCCGCGCCCAGCCGCTCGAGGTCGAGGTCGAGCATCCCGGGGGCGTGCGCGCCGTCGACCAGCACAGCGACTCCGCGCTGCTGCAGGGCGGGCACCAGCTCGACGAGGGGAAAGCGCCGGGCCGTCGGCGAGGTGACCTGATCCAGGACGGCCAGGCGGGTGCCGTCGTGCACGGCACCGAGAACCGCGGCGACCACCTCGTCGTCGTCGGCCGTCAACGGGACCGACACGGTGTCGACCCGCGCACCCCGGTCGGCTGCGAAGCGGTGGGCCGCGATCCGGACCGCTCCGTAGGCGTGGTCGGTGAGCAGGACGGCGTCGCCCGCCTCGAGCGGGAAGGTGGCGAGCACGGTGCTCGCTCCGGTCGTCGCGTTCGGCACGAAGGCCAGTGACCCGTCGGCCGCCCCGAGGAAGGCGGCCACCTCGGCTCGCGCAGCGGCCAGCGCCGCTGGCAGCTCCCGGTTGAAGAACCGCAACGGGTTGGACTCCATCCGGTCCCGCCAGGACTGCTGCTCCTCGAGCACCGGGCGGGGTACCGCGCCGTAGGAGCCGTGGTTGAGGTGGGCGACCGTGGACTCCAGCGGCCAGAGCGCTCGGACCTCCGGCCAGTCGTCGCCCCACAGCTGGTTCGCGTCGGCGTCCGTCGTGATCGAGGGGTCGGCGGGCATGATGGCAACCCTATGGGCGACCGACAGCCGAGGCCGAGCACCGGCAGATGGCCAGCCGCGGGCCGGCGGCGGGCCCTGGTCGCCGCGGCCGCCGGGTGCGCCGCCCTGATCTCGGCCACCGGACCCGCCGCCGCCACGCCTGCCGCCACGCCCTCGGCCACCCGACCCGCAGCCGCCGCACCGCCGCCGCCCTCGACCCCCTCAGCGCCGCCACCGTCCGCCGTCGACACCTCCGCCGTCGACCCGCTGCCGGCGTACCACCCGAGCCGACTCACCCACCTCGGCGAGGCACGCCAGGTCGTGGTCGTGTCGGCGTCGTCGTGGACCAGCAGCCGCGCCGTCCTGCGGGCGTGGGAGCGGACCCCCGACGGCGGCTGGCGCCAGGTCGGCGAGCAGGTGCCCGCCCGGGTCGGCCGGCACGGTTTCGTCCTCGCAGCCGAGCGTCGGCAGAGCACCGGCACCAGCCCGGCCGGCACGTTCGCCGTGCGGTCGGCCTTCGGCAACGGTCCCGACCCCGGCACCGCCCTGCCCTACCGCCCGATCGACCGCAGCGACTGGTGGACCTACGACCCGCGGGACCCGCGCACCTACAACCTGCTGCAGCCGCGCCGGGTGGCCTCCGCCGGCTGGCGCCGGACCTGGGCGGAGGACCTCTCGGGGTTCGGGGCCCAGTACCGCTACGTGGCGGTGCTGGACTTCAACCTGCCCGCTCGGTCCCACCTCGCTCCGGACGGGCAGCGGATCGCCGACCAGCCGGCGGACACCCGTCGGGGCGGCGGCATCTTCCTGCACGTGAGCGGGCCGGGGGCCACGTCCGGCTGCGTGTCGATCCCCCGGTCAGCGATGCGCGCGGTGCTGCAGTGGCTGGACCCGGCGGCGCAACCCGTGCTGGTGATGGGTCCCCGGTCGGCGCTGCACCGGCTCTGACCGCACGCCGGCTCTGGCCGGACGCGGACTCTGGCTCTGGCCGGACGCCGGCTCCGCGATGCCCAGCCGCGGGCGTCGACCTCCCGACTGCCCCCACTGGTCCGACACGGTCCCGGGCTCAGGAGCTGTCCGGCGGAGCCGTGCTCGGGCTCAGTCCCGGCCGTCGGCCAGCTTCCCGCGCAGCTGCAGCACGGCCTTGGTGTGCATCTGGCAGATCCGGCTCTCGGTGACGCCGAGGACCTGACCGATCTCGGCGAGCGTGAGGCCCTCGTAGTAGTACAGCGTGACGACGATCTTCTCCCGCTCGGGCAGCATGTTGATCGCCTTCGCCAGCAGGAACTTCGTCTCCTCCGACTCGAAGGCGAGCACCGGGTCCTCGGCCTTGGTGTCCTCGAGGGTGTCGACGAGGCTGAGCTTGTCGCCCTTCTCGCCGCCGACGCTGAGCAGCTCGTCGAGCGCCACCACGTTGACGAAGGACACCTGGCTGAAGATGTGATGCAGGTCGTCGAGCTTGATGCCCATCTCCGCGGCGACCTCGGCCTCGGTGGGCGTGCGGTGCAGCTTGGCCTCCAGCGAGGCGTATGCCTTCTCGACCTCGCGGGCCTTGTAGCGCACCGAGCGCGGGATCCAGTCGATCGCCCGCAGCTCGTCGATGATCGCCCCGCGGATCCGGCTGATCGCGTAGGTCTCGAACTTGATCGCCCGCTCGAGGTCGAACTTCTCGATGGCGTCGATGAGGCCGAAGATCCCGTAGGAGACGAGGTCGGCCTGCTCGATGTTGGGCGGCAGGCCGACGCCGACGCGGCCGGCCACGTACTTCACCAGCGGTGAGTAGTGCAGGATCAGCCGCTCGCGGAGCGCCGGCTCGGCGGTCTCCTTGAAGTCCTGCCACAGCTCGCGCAGCGCTGCCTCGGCGGCGCTCTTCTCCGAGGCAGCCTCGTCGATGAGGAGCTCTCGTGCGGTGGCGGCGCCCGCCCCTGCGCCCGAGGGCGTGGCGGCAGCGCCGTCAGGCCCGTGGGTGCGCTTGGTCATAAGTAGCCTTCAGCCTGTCGACGGACACATGGGTGTAGATCTGCGTCGTTGCGAGCGTAGCGTGACCAAGAAGTTCCTGAACGCTTCTCAGGTCGGCTCCCCCTTCCAGGAGGTGGGTGGCAGCCGAATGGCGGAGGCCGTGCGGGCCCAGGTCGGGTGCGCCGGGCACATGGGCCAGCAGGTCGTGCACCGCCCGCCGTACCGTCCGGGGGTCGATCCGGCCGCCCCGCGCGCCGAGGAAGAGCGCCGGCCCGCTGCCCGGGGCGCGCAGCCGGGGGCGCGCCTCAGTCGAGCCACCGGTCGACCGCCCGCAACGCCGGCGCACCCACCGGGACGGTCCGCTCCTTGGCGCCCTTGCCGAGGACCCGCAGCACCCGCCGGCCGTCGTCGACGTCGTCCAGGTCCAGGCCGCAGAGCTCGCCGACCCGGATCCCGCTGGCGTAGAGCACCTCCAGCACCGCGTGGTCGCGGACGGCGACGGGGTCGTCGTCGTCCGCCGCGAGCCCGGCGACCTGCAGGACGGCGTCGGCCTCGTCGCGGCGGAGGACGCCGGGCAGGGCACGTCCGCTGCGCGGCGTCGCGAGCAGAGCGCCGGGGTCCGCGCTCAGCAGGCCCTCCCGGGTCGCCCAGGCGGTGAACCCCCGAGCGGCGGCTGCCCGCCGCGCCAGCGTGCTGCGGGCCATCCCCCGGGTCGCCTGGCCGGCCAGCCAGCTGCGCAGCACGCCGAGGTCCAGCTCGTCGGGAGCCGGCCGGCCCATCCGGCGGGCGTGCTCGAGCAGGGTCAGGACGTCGCCCCGGTAGGCCCGGACGGAGTGCTCCGACAGCCCGCGCTCCGAGCGCAGGTGCTGCTCGAACCGCGCCAGGGCGTCGGCCATCGCAGGCGGCAGCGCGCGGTCGTCGCCCTCGTCCGCGTCCCGCTCCTGCACCCCCACGACGGCCACGGACGACACCGTGACCCGTGGTGCTGCGCTGCGCAAGCACCGGCGCGCTCAAACCGTCCGGCGTGGCGCGTCGCTCGGTGGCGGGTCCGGCGTGGCGCCTCGCGCGGTGGGCGGGTAGCGCGGATGGCGCATGGCGGGTCGCGCGTTGCTCGGGGCGGCGGCCCGCCGTCGGCGGGTCGTCAGCTCTCCGGGACCGGTTCCGGCGGGCGGCGTCGCCACCTCCCGTCCCGCATCTCGGCCAGCCCGCAGGCGGTCAGCAGGCCCAGCGCGCGGAGCACGGTCGGCGCGTCCAGCCCGGCCACCCGGCCGACGCTGTCGGCGCCGGCCCGGCGGCGTACCGGGAGGGCCTCCAGCACCCGCGACGTGACGGGGTCCAGACCGTCGTGCGGCCTCCCGGAGCCCCGGCGGAGGTCGCGGGCGTCGGTCACCAGGTCACCCACCAGGTCCAGGACGTCAGCGGCGTCGGTGACCAGCGCCGCCCCGCGGGCACGGAGCAGCTCGTGGCAGCCGGCCGACGCCGCTGAGGTCACCGGCCCGGGGACGGCCATCACCGTCCGCGACAGCTCGTCGGCGTGCCCGGCGGTGTTCAGTGCGCCGCTGCGCAGCGCGGCCTCGACCACCACGGTGCCGCGCCCGAGAGCGGCGATGACCCGGTTGCGGTCCAGGAACCGCCGTCGTGTCGGCCGGGCGCCCGGGGGCAGCTCGGAGACGACCACGCCCATGGTGCGCACGGATCGCAGCAGCCCGTCGTGAGCCGCCGGGTAGGCGACGTCCACCCCGCACGCCAGGACGGCCACCGTCGGGGCGTCGACCGCCAGCGACCCGCGGTGCGCGGCCGCGTCGATGCCGTACGCACCGCCCGACACGACCGTCCAGCCGCGGTCTCCGAGCCCGGCCGCGAGGTCGCCCGCGACATGTTCGCCGTACACCGTGCAGGCACGCGCCCCGACCACTGCGACCGCCCGGCGGCTGATGTCGGCCAGGTGCCCGTCGCCACGCACCCACAAGGCCAGCGGCACGCGGTCGCCGAGGTCGTTCAGAGCAGCCGGCCACTCCTCGTCGCCGGGCACCACGACCCGCACTCCGATCCGCGCCGCGAGGTCCGGGTCGGCGGCCACGGCCGGCAGCCGGACCCGGTAGTGGGCGAGCCGTTCGTCCTCGCCGTCGCGGGGTGAGCGCACCTGGTCCAGCACGTCGACCGCCCCGCGGCCCGCCACGAGACTGCCCAGCCACGCGTCGCCGGGCTCGGCCAGCCGGGTGAGGGCGGCTCGGGCCGCTCGCTCCGCATCGACGGTGCCACGGCGCGGGTCTCGAGGTGGCCGCGCGACGGCGACCGCGACGGTCGCGACGGCGACGGCGACTCGCCGCCGGTCACGCCGCCCACCGGGCCACCCCCCGGCAGCCCAGCGCGACCCGCACGTCCGCGGCGTCCGGACGGTCGCGACCGGCCAGGTCGGCGAGGGTCCAGGCGACCCGGACCACCCGGTCGACGCCGCGAGCGGTCAGCACGCCGCGGTCGAGCATCCGCTCGGCCTCGGCGACCACCTCCCACGGCAGCCGCCAGAGCCGACGCAGCACGTGTCCCGGCACCTCCGCGTTGACCCGCCACGGGGTCTCGGCCAGCCGAGCCGCCATCCGCTCGCGGGCGAGGGCGACCCGCTCGGCCACCGCGGCGGTGCCCTCGGCGGACGCCGGGTCGCCCCGGAGGTCGGCCCGGGTGGCGGCGAGCATCTCGATCCGCAGGTCGACCCGGTCCAGCAGCGGGCCGGACAGCCGGCCGAGGTAGCGCAGCCGGGCCATCGGCGTGCAGGTGCAGCCGGTGTCGGCCCCCGGCGCGGTGGCCGCCAGGCCGCAGGGGCAGGGGTTGGCTGCCAGCACCAGCTGGAACCGGGCCGGGAACCGGACCCGGGCCGCCAGCCGGGCGATCGTGATCTCCCCGGACTCCAACGGCTCGCGCAGCGCGTCGAGCACTGCGGGTGCGAACTCCGGCGCCTCGTCCATGAACAGCACGCCCCGATGCGCCAGCGTGGCGGCGCCCGGCCGGACGTGGGACGAGCCACCGCCCACGATGGCCGCCACCGAGGCGGTGTGGTGCGGCGACTGGAACGGGGGCCGGGTCACCAGCGGGCCGGCCGCGTCGCGCAGCGCCCCCGCGACCGAGTGCACGGCGGTCACCTCCAGCGCGGCGCCCGGGTCGAGCGCCGGCAGCAGCCCCGGCAGCCGTTCCGCCAGCATCGTCTTGCCTGCACCGGGTGGCCCGGTCATCAGCAGGTGGTGGCCGCCGGCGGCCGCCACCTCGAGCAGGTAGCGGGCGGTGGCCTGGCCGAGCACGTCGGCGAGGTCGGGCGCATGCGCGGGGTCACCCTCGTCCTCGGCCGGGGGCACCGGCTCCGTGACGAGCTCCGCGTCGGGCAGCGTGTCCCCCCGTGCGCGGGCGACCAGCCCCGCCAGCGTGCCGACCCCGGTGACGCGCACGCCCGGCACCAGCGAGGCCTCCGCGGCGTTGGCGGCGGGCACGACGGCGGCGAGGACACCGGCCCGGGCAGCGGCGGCCACCGCGGGCAGCACGCCGCGCACCGGCCGGACCCGACCGTCCAGACCGAGCTCGCCCAGCAGCACGGCGTCGTCGAAGACGTGCGGCGGCACGGCCTCCTGGGCCGCGAGGATCGCCGCCGCGATGCTCAGGTCGAAGCTGGAGCCGCGTTTCGGCAGGCTGGCCGGCGACAGGTTGACCGTGACCCTCTTGGTCGCCGGCCAGTGCTGGCCGCTGTTGACCATCGCGGCGCGGACCCGGTCGCGCGACTCGGCCAACGACGCGTCCGGCAGGCCGACCAGGCTGTAGGACGGCACGCCCACCCCGAGGTCTGCCTCCACCTCGACCAGGTGGCCGTCGACCCCCACCAGGGCCACGCCGCGGGTGCGCGCCAGCGCCACTCAGGCCACCCCCCGGACGTGCTCGACCCCGGCGGCACCGCGAGCCGACCGCAGCACCCCCACGAGGTCGATGCGCACCTCGGCCGGATGCACCCGGCGCTCCCGGATCCAGGCGGCCGCCAGCCGACGCAGCCGCTGCGCCTTGCGGGCCGACACCGCCTCGAGCGGGTGCCCGAGGGCGGTCGAGGACCGGGTCTTGACCTCGCAGATCACCAGCACGTCGCCGTCCCTCGCCACGATGTCGATCTCCCCGAAGGCACACCGCCAGTTGCGGTCGAGAACCGTCATGCCCGTCGCCACGAGGTGCGCGGCGGCGACCCGCTCGCCGTACGCCCCCAGCGCGTCCTTGGCCCGCACCCGCACCACCGCCTCTGCACCCGTGCCCGCCTCGATCACGTCATCAGCCTGCCGACCCGGAAGCCCCGTGCAGGTCACCGTCGGCCGTTCTGTGGACAGCCGGCCCGGATCGCCGTCCTGTGGACGGACCGGTGCGCACACCGGTGCAGCCACCGGGGGCACGATGGCCTGCGTGACGCCTGCGGAGCCTCCCGAGCCCGTCCGGCCGGGCACGCCCGACGAGCCTGCCGAGCCCGGCCGCGGCCTGGTCGGGAACGCCACCGGACGGTCGGCCCAGCTGGGCTCGCGGATGGCCCGTCGCGGCGCGAGCGACGTGCAGGCCCGGCTGCTGCGGCTGCGGCAACGGTCCTTCCTCATCTGCCAGGTCGCGATCGCGGCCGCCGTCGCGTGGTACGTCGCGAGCGAGGTGTTCGACCATCCGCGACCGTTCTTCGCGCCGGTCGCGGCGATCGTCGGGCTCGGCACGTCCTACGGCCAGCGGCCGCGCCGGGTCGGCGAGGTCACCCTCGGCGTGGCGGTGGGCGTCGCCGTGGCGGACATCTTCGTGCGGGTCGTCGGCTCCGGCACGTGGCAGATCGCGGTGATCGTCGCGCTGTCGATGACCGCGGCGGTGCTGCTGGCAGGCGGCGCCCTCATCGTCACCCAGGCCGCGGTGCAGTCGGTGGTGGTGGTCACCCTGCTGCCGACCCCGTCGGCCGGTTTCAGCCGCTGGCTGGACGCCCTGATCGGCGGTGCCGTCGCCCTGGCGGCCGCGATGATCGCCCCGCAGACCCCGTTGCGGCGCCCTCGGCAGGAGGCGGCCCGGGTGCTCGACGAGCTCGCCGACCTGCTGCACGACGCCGCCGACGCCGGCCGGGCCGGCGACGTGACCGCAGCCGAGGCCGTCCTGGCGCGGGCGCGGGCCACCGACGCAGCCCTGGAGGACCTGCGCAACGCGGCCGCCGAAGGGCTCGAGGTGGTGCGCAGCTCGCCGTTCCGCCGGCGGCACCGGGCCACCGTCGAGCGGGTCGCCGAGATCGCCGAGCCCATCGACCGGGCGGTGCGCAACGCGCGGGTGCTGGCCCGCCGGCTCGCCGCCGCCACGCGGTACGGCGAGGCGATCCCCCCGGCGTACCTGGGGCTCATCGACGACCTCGCCGAGGTCTGCGGGCGCCTCGCCGACGTCCTGACCGGCGAGGGACGGACCGCGGACGAGCGAGGTGCCCTGGAACAGGTCGCGCAGGCCTCGTCGGCGGCCGGGACCTCGACGTCGATGTCGGCAACCGTCGTGCTCGCCCAGGTGCGCTCGATGGTGGTCGACCTGCTCGAGCTCACCGGGCTGGACGCCGAGGAGGCGCTGGCCCGGGTGCCCCGACCGGCCCCGTGACGGCAGCTACTCGCCGGGCAGCTCCACCGACAGCTCGTGGCGGGCCAGCTCCTCGACGTTGACGTCCTTGAACGTCAGCACCCGCACGTTCTTCACGAACCGCGCCGGCCGGTACATGTCCCACACCCAGGCGTCGGACATCGTCACCTCGAAGTAGACCTCGCCGCCGTCGGTGCTGCGCGGCGTCACGTCGACGGTGTTGGTCAGGTAGAACCGGCGCTCGGTCTCCACGACGTAGCCGAACAGCCCGACCACGTCGCGGTACTCGCGGTAGAGCTGCAGCTCCATCTCGGTCTCGTACTTCTCCAGGTCCTCGGCACTCACCCGGTCAGCACCTCCTCGACAGCAGCAACAGCCGCGGAATCGTCCAGTGCGATCCGGTCCAGCTCGATCTCGTCGCGCTCCGCCTCGGCCATCCGCAGCAGGGTGCGGGCCGGCACCCGCTGGTCGTCGGGCACCCGCCGGGCCACGTTGACGTAGGAGAACCGGTGCTCGGGGCACGGCCCGTGCGCGTCCAGCGCCGCGCTGTGCACCGGCGTCACGTAGCCCTTGTGCCCGAGGAAGTCGTACGCCGGGTAGTGCTCGTGCAGCCCGGCCATGATCCGGTCCCTGGTGACCTTCGCCAGCACCGAGGCGGCCGCGATCGAGGCGCTGACCCGGTCGCCCTTCCAGACGGCCAGCGCGGGTGCCGGCACCCCGCGGACCGGGAACCCGTCGGTCAGCACGTAGGCCGGGCTGACGTCGAGCCGGGCCAGCGCCCGGCGCATGCCGGCCACGTTGCACACGTGCAGTCCCAGCCGGTCGACCTCATCGGCCGGGATCACCACGACGGCCGACGCGGCCGCCCTGGCCAGCACCTCGTCGTACACCCGGTCCCGCGCGGCCGGGGTCAGCAGCTTGGAGTCGGCGAGGCCCGGCACCTGACCGCGCCGCCCGGTCGGCAGCACCACGGCGGCCACGACCAGCGGACCGGCGCAGGCTCCGCGACCCGCCTCGTCGGCACCGGCGACGGGTGTCAGGCCGGCCCGCTCCAGCGCCCGCTCGTAGGCGTAGAGCCCACCCTCCCGGCGGACGACGAACCGCTGGACGACACCCACCTAGGCCTCCGTCCGGTGGCCGAGGTCCAGCGGGCTGGCGGGCGGCCCGGCGACCAGCAGGTCGGCCAGCCGCGCCGGCAGGGCGGCCGGGTGCACGGTGTCCTCGGTCGCCGCCAGGTCGGGCACCGTCCACCAGCGGTGCCCGAGCACGGCCCGCTGCTCGATCTCGTCGAAGCCCGAGGTGTCGACCTCCCAGCGGGGCACCCGGGCCAGGAAGTACGACTCGTGCTGGTCGATGTGCCGGCCCTCGAAGCGGAAGACGTTGCGCCGGGTCCACACCAACGGGCCGAGGTCGACACCGGTCAGGCCGGTCTCCTCGCGCAGCTCGCGGTGTGCGGCCTGCTCGAGGCTCTCGCCGTCCTCGGCGCCACCGCCGGGGGTGAACCAGAACCGGGTCTGGGGCTGCCAGGGGTCGATGCCCTCGAAGAGCAGCAGGCGGTCGGCGTCGTCCAGCAGCAGCACCCGGGCTGCGTGGCGCACCTCGGCCCCGCCCGCGGGTCCGGTCGTCTCGGTCATCGCGACGAGCCTACGACGCCGGCCCTGCTGTCACGGTCCGGACGTGTCCAGAGCCGGCTGGTCGAAGGTGGGCGGCCGGTGCAGGATCTTGGCGCGGTTCAGCGGCCAGACGATGGTGAAGGCGCGGCCGATGACGTCGTCGACCGGCACGAACCCCTTGCCGGGCAGGCCGGTGTGCGCGCGACTGTCCTCCGAGACCGACCGGTGGTCACCCATCACCCAGAGCTTGCCCGGGGGAACCTTGTAGGGCCCGAAATGGTCTTCCGCCGGCTTGTCGCCGGGGTAGAGGTACGGCTCGTCGAGCGGGACGTCGTTGACGGTGACCCGGCCCTGCTCGTCGCAGCAGGCGACGGTGTCCCCGCCGACCCCGATGACCCGCTTGATGAGGTCCTCCTCGCCCGCCGCCGGGGCGAGGCCCACGAAGACCAGGCCGTCGCGGACCAGGCCGATCAGGCCGCCGCGGCTGACCGTCTCGGGGCCGTTGAGCCAGCCGCCGGGGTCGCGGAAGACGACGACGTCGCCGCGGCGGATCTCGTCGGGCTTGTCCGCCAGCTTGTTGACCAGCACCCGGTCGTTGACCAGCAGGGTGTTCTCCATCGACCCGGACGGGATGTAGAACGCCTGCACCAGGAACGTCTTGATGAGCACCGAGATGACCAGTGCCGTGATGACGATGCCGGGCAGCTCGCGCAGGAACGACTTCCGCGGCGGTTGGGCACGCCGGGTCCGGACCGGGGCCGGCCGATCGAGGTCCGGAGGCGGGGGCTTCGGGTCGGCGGGCACACCGGAGCGCGCGCCGTCCTCGGTCGTCATCTGGTGCCACCTTCCGTCCCCGTCTGCGGCGAGAGCCGTGCGGCAGAGCCTACGGGGGCATCGGGCAGTCCGCCGAGACGGTTGAGCGGCCAGACGACGAGCCGTACCCGGCCGAGAACCTTGTCGACGGGCACGAAGCCGCCGCCGGGGTCGCCCAGGTGAGCGCGCGAGTCCAGCGAGTCGGCCCGGTGGTCGCCCATCAGCCACAGCTTGCCGGCGGGCACCCGCACGTCGAAGCGCAGGTCGGAGGGGTCGTTGCCCGGGTACAGGTAGGCCTGCTCGTCCAGCTGACGGCCGTTGACCGTCAGGTGTCCGGTGCGGTCGCAACAGACCACGTGGTCACCGGGGATGCCGATCACCCGCTTCACGTAGTCGGTCTCGCCCGACCCGCCGCCGAGCCGGCCGAACGCCTGGGTGCCGTCGAACACCACCACGTCACCCCGCCGCACGTCGTGCAGGCGGTAGGAGAGCCGGTCGACCAGGATCCGGTCGCCGACCTCCAGGGTGCTGCGCATCGATCCCGAGGGGATCGAGAACGGCGCGACGACGTAGCTGCGCACCAGCGTGGTGGCGACCACGACGGCCAGCAGCAGGAGCAGCAGCTCGCGGGCCGCCGCCCCGCGCGACCGCGGGGCACGCTTGCGCCGCGCCCGTGGTGACCGCGCCGGCGGGGCGCTCGCGGTGTCGAGCGGAGTCAGCGGGCGACGGGGGTGTCGCGGCGCTCCTTGATCTTCGCGGCCTTGCCGCGAAGCTCGCGCAGGTAGTACAGCTTCGCGCGGCGGACGTCGCCACGGGTGACGACCTCGATCTTGTCGATCACGGGGGTGTGCACCGGGAAGGTGCGCTCCACGCCGACCCCGAAGCTCACCTTGCGGACCGTGAAGGTCTCGCGGACCCCGGCGCCCTGGCGGCGGATGGCCACGCCCTGGAACACCTGGATGCGGGAGCGAGTGCCCTCGATGACCTTGACGTGGACCTTCAGGGTGTCGCCGGGACGGAAGTCGGGGATGTCCGACCGCCGCGAGGCGTCGTCGAGGGCGTCCAGCGTCTGCATCGTGGTCTCTTCTCTCGCGGTGCCACAGGTCACCCACGGCGTGGGGGTGGAGTTGTCGTGGTGCTCCGGGGCCGTGCGATCGCGCCCTCCCTGTGGCGGGGGCGCGCGCGGAAGCGGGGCAGCGGCTCAGTCTGCCACAGCGTCGGCGACCCGGGCCAATCGACCGCCGGCGCCCGGCGCCCAGCCCAGCCCGGCGAGCAGGGCGAGGTCCGCGCGGTCGAGGGCGGCTGGGTCGAGCCGCTCGAGCAGGTCCGGCCGGCGGGCGGCCGTGCGGCGCAGCGACTCGTCGCGGCGCCAGCGGGCGATGCGGGCGTGGTCGCCGGAGAGCAGCACGTCGGGCACCGGGCGCCCCCGCCAGGTGGCCGGCTTGGTGAAGCCGGGTGCCTCCAGCAGCCCGTCGCTGTGCGACTCCTCGACCAGCGAGTCGGCGTTGCCGATCACGCCGGGCAGCAGCCGGGCGACCGCCTCGACGATGGCCAGGACCGCGACCTCGCCCCCGTTGAGCACGTAGTCGCCGAGGGAGACCTCGTCGACCCGGCCGTGGGAGGCCGCCTCGTCGAGCACCCGGGCGTCGATGCCCTCGTACCGCCCGCAGGCGAACACCAGCCACGGCTCGGCGGCCAGCTCGTGGGCCGTCGCCTGGCTGAACAGCGCACCCCCCGGGGTCGGCACCACGATCCGGGGCGGCAGCGGCTGAGTCGCCGCACACGGCGTCGAGCGCGTCGCCCCAGGGCTCGGGCCGCATGATCATGCCCGGCCCACCGCCGTACGGCGTGTCGTCGACGGAGCGGTGCCGGTCGGTCGTCCAGGCGCGCAGGTCGTGCACGCGGAGGTCGAGCAGGCCGTCCTCGACCGCCCGGCCGATCAGTGAGAGCCGCAGCGGCGCCAGGTAGTCGGGGAAGATCGTGACGACGTCGAGGCGCACGTCAGCCGCCGCCGGTCTCGTCGTCGGGTACGTCGGTCAGCAGGCCGGGCGGGGGGTCGACCACGACCTCCCCGGCGTCGAGGTCGACGGTCGGCACGATCGCCGCGACGAACGGCACCAGCACCTCGGTGCCGTCCTCCCGGCGCACGGCCAGCACGTCCTGGCCGGGCAGGTGCAGCACCTCGGCGACCTCGCCGACCGCCTCGGCGTCGACGGTGCGGACCGCGAGGCCGACCAGCTGGTGGTCGTAGAACTCCTCCGGGTCCTCGGGTCGCTCGTCGGGGTCGAGGTCGGCGACCAGCAGGACGTTGCGCAGGCCCTCGACGGCCGAGCGGTCGTCGTACCCGGCGAAGTGCAGCACCAGCCGGCCGGAGTGCACCCAGCCGCCGTCGATCGTCAGGGGGCCGGCGGCGGCGGGGTCGGTGCGCAGCGTCGCCCCGGTGGCCAGCCGGCCCTCCGGGTCGTCGGTGCGCACCTCGACCGAGACGTCGCCGTGCAGGCCGTGCGGGCGCCCGACCCGCGCGACCACGACCTCCACCACCGGTGCCTGTCCTGCAGGCTCAGCGCTCGTCGACGTCGAGGAAGTCGACGCGGACGCCGCGACCGGGCGCCAGGGCGCCGATCACGGTGCGCAGGGCCTTGGCGGTGCGGCCGGCGCGGCCGATGACCTTGCCGAGGTCCTCGGGGTGCACGCGCACCTCGAGGGTCCGGCCCCGGCGGCCGTTGCGGTCGCGGACCGACACCTCGTCCGGGTGGTCGACGATGCCGCGGACCAGGTGCTCGAGGGCTTCCTCGAGCACGGTCTAGGCCTCGTCCTTCGGTGCCTCGGTGGACGCGGTCTCGGCTGCCGCCTCCGCGGGCTCCGGCGCGGCCGCCGGCTCCTCGGTCTTCGGCTCCTCGGTCACGGTCGCCTCGGCGGCGGGTGCCTCGGTCACCGTCGGCTCGGCTGCGGGGCCTCGACTGGCCTCCGCGGCGGGTGCCTCGGCCGCAGCCTCGGCGGCGGGTGCCTCGGCGGCGTCCGCCTTGGCCTCGGCGGGGGCGGCCTTCTTGGCGGCCCGCTTCTTCGGGGTGGTCGCGCCGTCCTTCGGCTCGCCGGCCGACTCCTTGGCAGCCGCCTCGAAGACCGTCTTCTTGTCGGTCTTGGCCTCGGCGACCCGCAGGGTGCCCTCCTGACCGGGCAGGCCCTTGTACTTCTGCCAGTCTCCGGTGATCTTGAGGATGGCGGCCACCGGCTCGGTCGGCTGGGCGCCGACGGACAGCCAGTACTGCGCGCGCTCGGAGTCGACCTCGATGAGCGAGGGCTCCTGGGTGGGGTGGTACTTGCCGATCTCCTCGATGGCCCGACCGTCACGCTTGGTGCGCGAGTCGGCGACGACGATGCGGTAGTACGGCGCACGGATCTTGCCCATGCGCATCAGCTTGATCTTGACTGCCACGGTTGATGAAGCTCCTGCTTCTCGCATGCGGGTGGCGGTTCCGGACCGCGTGGGGTGCGGTCGAGGCCTGCCGGGGGACGCGGCACGCAGCGGATGAGAGGGTCCGCCGTACGCCGGGTACAGCGGGCCATCATGCCAGACGGCCCGCCACCTGCCGAAATCCCGCCCACCGGCTGCGATCTTGAGACGGCACACCGGACGCAGCACGGCGTTTCGTCTCAAGATCAACGTGGCGCGGGGGTCAGGCGACGACCCGGCCGCGCAGCACCACGGCCCGGGGGTGCGCGAGCACCCGCAGGTCGGCCCGGGGGTCGGCGTCGTAGACCACCAGGTCCGCGGACTCGCCGGCCCCCAGGCCCGGCCGCCCCAGCCAGGCACGGGCCGCCCAGGACGCCGCGCCCAGCGCCGCCTCGCCGGCAGCCCGACCTGCTCGTGCAGCGCCAGCACCTCGCGGCCGACCAGCCCGTGCGGCAGCACTCCCCCGGCGTCGGTGCCGGCGTAGATCGGCACCCCGGCCTCGTACGCCGAGCGCAGCGTCGCGTCGCAGCGGGCGTGCAGCTCGCGCATGTGGGTGGCATAGGCCGGGAACTTCGCCCCGCCCTGCTCGGCGTACGCCGGGAAGTTGTCCAGCTGCACCCGGGTCGGCACCAGCGCGGTGCCCCGCCGGGCCATCTCGGCGACCACGTCGTCGGTCAGGCCGGTGCCGTGCTCGATGCAGTCGATGCCCGCTGCCACCAGCTCGGCGACCGACTGCTCGCCGAAGCAGTGCGCGGTGACCCGGACGCCCAGCTCGTGGGCCGCGGGTGATGGCGGCGGCCGCGACCTCGGCCGGCCAGCAGGGCGTGAGGTCCCCGGCGTCCCGGTCGATCCAGTCGCCGACGATCTTCACCCAGCCGTCGCCGCGGGCCGCCTGGGTCGCGATCTCGGCGACCAGGGTGTCCGGCTCGATCTCGACGCCGTAGTTGCGGATGTAGCGCTTCGCCCGGGCGATGTGCCGGCCGGCCCGCACCATGCGGGGCAGGTCGTCGCGGGCGTCCATCCAGTGCGTGTCGACCGGCACTCCGGCGTCGCGCAGCAGGAGGGCACCGGCGTCGCGGTCGGTGACCGCCTGCGCTCTCGGTGGTCGCCTCGTCGACGCCGCCGTGCTCGTCGAGCCCCACGTGGCAGTGCGCGTCGACCAGGCCGGGCACGATCCAGCCACCGGCGAGCACGGTCTCGGCCTCCGGCACCGGCTCGTCGCGCAGCCGGCCGTGGCTGTCGACCCACAGGTCCCGCTGCTCGCCGTCGGGCAGCAGCACACCGCGCAGGTGCAGCGGACGGACGGGCGGTGCGGCGCTCTGGTCGGTCACGGCCGCCACTTTTCCATGATCGTGAGGGGATCGGTCACCTCAGGACCGCGGATTCCCCTCACGATCATGGAGATCGGCGGCTGGTCGTCGGGCGGCGGTCAGCGGGACCCGGGGGGCAGCAGGCCCTTGAGCTCGTCGGGCAGCTCGAAGTTCTCCGGCACGTCGGCCGGGCCGCCCTCGCCGGACTGGCGGGCCTCCCACTGCTGCTGCTCGATGGCCCGCTTGGCCGGGTTGCCGGACCGGCCGCCCTTCGCCTTCTTCGGTGCGATCGCCTTGCCCTTGGCCTTCTTGCCGCGCCCCATGCCCGGCATCCCCGGCATGCCGGGCATCCCCGGCATCCCGCCGCCCGCGGAGAGCTGGCGCATCATCTTCTGCGCCTCGGTGAACCGCTCGACGAGACCGTTGACGTCGGCGACCGTGCGGCCGGAGCCCTTGGCGATGCGCTGCCGCCGCGAGCCGTTGAGGATCTTGTGGTTGCGGCGCTCCTCCGGCGTCATCGACTTGATGATCGCGGTGGTGCGGTCGACCTCGCGCTCGTCGATGTTCTCGATCTGCTCGCGCATCTGACCCATGCCCGGGAGCATCCCGAGCAGCTTCGACATCGAGCCCATCTTCCGGACGCTCTCCATCTGCGCCAGGAAGTCCTCGAGGGTGAAGTCCTCGCCACGGCCGAACTTGCCGGCCATCTCCTCGGCCTGGTCCTTGTCGAAGGCCTTCTCGGCCTGCTCGATCAGGGTCAGGACGTCGCCCATGCCGAGGATGCGCGGGGCCATCCGGTCGGGGTGGAAGGTGTCGAAGTCGTCGAGCTTCTCGCCGTTGGAGGCGAACATCACCTGGCGGCCGGTGACCTTGGCGACCGAGAGCGCCGCACCACCGCGGGCGTCGCCGTCGAGCTTGGTCAGGACGACGCCGTCGAAGCCGACGCCGTCGAGGAAGGCCTGCGCGGTGGTGACGGCGTCCTGGCCGATCATCGCGTCGACGACGAACAGGATCTCGTCGGGGTGCACCGCGTCGCGGATGTCGGCGGCCTGCTGCATCAGCTCGGCGTCGAGGCCGAGCCGGCCGGCCGTGTCGACCACCACGACGTCGTACATCTTCGAGGTGGCGTGCGTGATCGCCTGCCGCGCCACCGCCACCGGGTCGCCGACGCCGTTGCCCGGCTCGGGGGCGAAGACCGGCACCCCGGCGCGCTCCCCCACGACCTGCAGCTGGGTCACCGCGTTGGGCCGCTGCAGGTCGGCCGCGACGAGCACGGGGGCGTGTCCCTGCCCCTTGAGCCAGTGGGCGAGCTTGCCGGCCAGCGTCGTCTTGCCCGAGCCCTGCAGGCCGGCGAGCATGATCACCGTCGGCGGCGTCTTGGCGAACCGCAGCCGCCGGGTCTCGCCGCCGAGGATGTTCACCAGCTCCTCGTCGACGATCTTGACGATCTGCTGGGCGGGGTTCAGCGCCTGGCTGACCTCGGCGCCGCGGGCCCGCTCGCGCACCGCGGCGATGAAGTCCTTGACGACGGGCAGCGCGACGTCGGCCTCGAGCAGCGCGACCCGGATCTCGCGGGTCGTGGCGTCGATGTCGGCGTCGGTCAGCCGTCCCTTGCCGCGCAGGTTCTTGAAGCTGGCGGCGAGGCGGTCGGAGAGGGTGGCGAACACCGGCTCAGCCTATCCGCGGCCGGCCGCCAACCCCGTACCGCGAGGATCGGATACCCCGCCGAACCGGTCCGTTGCGCGCCCCCCTCATCCGATCCGGCGAGAACGCGCGGCTACTCCGCCGCGTCGCGCCAGGGGAAGGCCTCGGGGTCGGCCGCCGCCCGGGCCGCGATGGTCGCCACGTCGTGGCCCTGCACCTGCCCGAGGAACGGGAAGTCCGCCGGCCGTACGGCGAGCCGGGCCAGCGGGCGCACCGCGACCGGGCTGGCCCACTGGGTCGCCTGCACCCGAAGGCCGTCCCAGTCCTCCTCCGCCTGCTGCTCGAAGGTGTCCCGGGGCAGCACGTAGACGGTGCCGTCGCGCCACGGGCCCGCCGTCAGCGCATCGGCGTCGACCGAGAAGTAGTAGTAGTCGCCGAGCCGGCGGCCCTCGGCGTCCACGACGTGCGCGCACGCGTTGACCAGTGACCTGACCCGACCTCGGTCGACGATCGCGAAGTACATCGGCCAGAGCCCGTCGGAGGCGGCGTAGACCGCCAGGCGCGCGCCGAACTCGCTGACGTCGTCCGCCTGCCGCGGCTCGAACTCCTCGATGTCCGGCCGGCCGGACCCGTGCAGCACGACGTCCTGGGTGTCGGCCAGCCAGCAGAGGAACTGCCACCTCGGGGCGGCCAGCCGGTAGTCGAGCGGGCCGTCAGCGCCGGGCCGCACCATGTCGGCGTACAGCCGCGCGAAGTCCTCGACGTCGCTCTCCGAGGGAGGGGACGGGCGGCGGAGGTAGAAGTCCGGCGGCTCCACCGCGCCATCGTGCCATCCGTGTCATCGGGCGATCGATCAGGTAACCGGGCGGTCGGCTCAGCCGGAGGTCGCCGCCGGTCAGCCCGCCGCGTCGGTGAGCAGCCGGACGGCCTCCCGCGCGGCGGGCTCGGACAGCGGCTGACCGACCGAGTCCTGCAGGTAGAAGACGTCGACCGCCTCGGCGCCCAGCGTCACGACGCGGGCGCCGCGGATGTTCACGCCCATCAGGGCCAGCGCCCGGCCGAGCCGGTACAGCAGACCGGGGCGGTCACCGGCCCGCACCTCGACCACGGTGGCCGTCTCGGAGGCCGACTCCATCAGGTCGACCCGCGGCGCGGCCGGCGGGCTGGCGGGCAGCCGCCGGCTGGCGTCGCGGGCGGTGAGCCGCTGGGTGACGTCGAGGTCGCCGTCCAGCGCCCGCGCGATGTCGTGGCGCAGGGCCTCCGCCCGGGGCTCGTGGTCGCGGTCGGGGACGACGGTCCACACGTCGAGGGCCATGCCCTTTCTCGGTGCGCACCTGCGCCGAGCGGACCGAGAGCCGGTGCAGCGCGAGCACCCCCGCCATCGTGGCGAACAGCCCGGGGCGGTCCGGAGCCGCGACGGTGACGGTCCAGGTGACCGCCTCGTCCGGCTCGGCCAGCACGGCCAGCCGTCCGCCGGCGACCAGCCCGGACTGCGTCGAGGTGAGCGGCGGTGGTGGCGGTGGCGGTGCGCCGTGCAGCCGCAGCGCCGTCCGACGAACGAGGTCCTCCACGAGTCCCGCCTTCCACTCGCTCCAGGCCGCCGGCCCGGTGGCCAGCGCGTCCGCCAGGGTCAGGGTCGCCATCAGCTCGAGCACCTCGGTGCTGCCGAGCACCTCTGCCACCGCGGTGACGGTCGCCGGGTCGTCGAGGTCCCGACGGGTGGCGGTCTCCACCAGCAGCAGGTGGTGCCGGACGAGCAGCGCGACGGTCGCGACGTCGTCGGGGTCGAAGCCCATCCGGACGGCGGCTCGCACGGCCGGCGGCACGCCGGCGGTGCTGTGGTCGGCGACCGCCGTCTCGGACCCCTTGCCGATGTCGTGCAGCAGCGCACCGACCAGCAGCAGGTCGGGGCGGTGCACGTCGCGCACCAGCTCGGACGCCTGGATCGCCGCCTCCAGCGAGTGCCGGTCGACGCTGAACCGGTGCACCGCGTTGCGCTGCGGGCGGTGCCGCACCAGGTCCCACTCCGGCAGCAGCCGGGCCACCAGCCCGGCCTGGTCGAGCGCCTCCCAGACCGGCAGGAGGGCCGGGCCGGAGCCGATCAGGTCGACGAAGAGCTGGCGGGCGGTCTCGGGCCACGGTTCCGGCAGCGGGGGGCTGTCGGCGACCAGGCGGTCCACCGAGCTGGGCGAGAGCGGCAGGCCGGCGCGGGCGGCGCGGGCCGCCATCCGCAGCGCGAGCAGCGGGTCGGAACGAGGGTCGGCCTGCGCGGTGAGCACGGCCTCGCCGTCGTGCTCGGCCAGGCCGGGGCCGAGCAGGCGCAGCACCGGCCGGCGGCCGCGGACGAATCGCGACCGCTGCGGCCGGGTGGCCTGCAGGGCACGGCGCCAGGTCACCTCGGAGGCGTGCGTGACGGCGGACGCCGCTGACCCCACCTCGCGGAGCAGGGCGTCGGCGTCCGGGAGGCCGAGGTCGGTGGCCACCTGGTCCTGCTCCTGCAGGAGCAGCCGGTTGCTGGCGCGGCCGGTTGCCTGCTGCAGGGCGTCCCGGACGTCGGCGAGCCGGCGTACGGCGTCGTCGACGTCCCGGTGCGGACGGTCCGCGATCCAGGACGCCGCCACCGCGCGCAGGGACACGACGTCCCGCAGCCCGCCGCGGCCTTCCTTGAGGTCGGGCTCCAGGTCGTGCCGGAGGTCGCCGTGCTGGGCGCCGCGCTCGTCCCAGGCGGCCCGCAGCTCGGGCAGCCGGCGCCGGGCGGCCGCCCGCCAGTCGCCGAGGACGCTGGTGCGCAGCCTGCCGACGAGCGCCTGGTCGCCGGCGACCGGCCGGGCGTCGAGCAGGCCGAGCATCACGGCGACGTCCGCGCTGGCCAGGCGCCGGGCCTCCTCGAAGGTGCGGACGGCGTGGTCGAGCCGCACGCCGGTGTCCCACACCGGGTACCAGATCTTGTCGGCCAGCGCGCCGATGCCGTCCCGGTCGGCATGCAGGAGCAGCAGGTCGAGGTCACTGCCCGGGGAGAGCTCGCCCCGGCCGTAGCCGCCCACGGCGACGAGGGCGGCCTTCACCGGGCTCGCACCGGTCGAGGCCACCGCCTCGGCGAACACCTGCCGCAGCCACGAGTCGGTCAGCGCGGCCAGCCCCTTGCGGCGCATGGCGCTCCCGGCGCCGGGGCTGCGGCTCTCGGCCAGCAGCTCCCGGCGCCGGGCGGCGTAGTCCGACGGCAGCGCTGTCGTCGGTGTCGACACGGAATCGATCTCGGTCAGAGGGCGTCGACGCCGCGTTCGCCCGTCCGGACGCGCACGACGGTGTCGACGGGGACCATCCAGACCTTGCCGTCCCCGATGCGCCCGGTCTGCGCCGACTTCACGACGACCTCGATGACGTCCTCGGCGTCCGCGTCGTCGACGAGGACCTCGAGGCGCACCTTGGGCACCATGTCGACGGTGTACTCCGCGCCGCGGTAGACCTCGGTGTGGCCGCGCTGACGGCCGTAGCCGCTGGCCTCGGTCACCGTGATGCCGTGGACCCCGAAGGACTCCAGAGCGGTCTTCACGTCGTCGAGCTTGAACGGCTTGATGACTGCGGTGATGAGCTTCATGCGTCCACCTTCTGCTTCGTCGTGGCTGCCGTGCCGGCGTGCCAGCCGGTGCCGCTGACCGAACCGAGCTCGTAGGCCGACTCGGCGTGGCTCGTGAGGTCGATGCCGGAGACCTCGGCGTCGTCCTCGATCCGGAAGCCCATCGTCTTGTGGATGATCATCCCGATGATGTACGCGAGGACGAAGGAGTAGACCAGCACGGCACCCGCAGCGACGGCCTGCCGCCAGAGCTGGTCGAAGCCGCCGCCGTAGAACAGCCCGTCGACACCGGCCGGCGCCTTGGCGGTGGCGAGGATGCCGATGAGCAGCGTGCCGACGAGGCCACCGACGAGGTGGACACCGACGACGTCGAGGGAGTCGTCGTAGCCGAACCTGAACTTCAGGCCCACGGCCAGGGCGCACAGCACGCCGGCGATCACGCCGACGAGGATCGCGCCGACCGGGTTGACCGCCGAGCACGCCGGGGTGATCGCCACCAGGCCGGCGACGACGCCGGAGGCGGCGCCGAGCGAGGTGGCGTGCCCGTCCCGGATCTTCTCGGTGGCGATCCAGCCGAGCGAGGCGGCCGCGGTGGCGGCCATCGTGTTGATCAAGGCCACTGCGGCGGTGTTGCCGGCGCCGAGGGCCGAGCCCGCGTTGAAGCCGAACCAGCCGAACCACAGCAGGCCCGCGCCGAGCATCACGAGGGTGAGGTTGTGCGGGCGCATGGCCTCCTTGCCGAAGCCGATGCGCTTGCCGATCACGAGAGCGAGCGCCAGGCCCGCAGCGCCGGCGTTGATGTGGACCGCCGTGCCGCCGGCGAAGTCGATCGCCTTGAGGTTGTTCGCGATCCAGCCGCCGGTCGCGCCGGTGTAGCCGTCGAAGGCGAAGACCCAGTGCGCCACCGGGAAGTAGACGATGGTCGCCCAGATGCCGGCGAAGACCATCCAGGCGCCGAACTTCGTGCGGTCGGCGATCGCGCCGCTGATCAGCGCCACGGTGATGATCGCGAACACGGCCTGGAACGCCACGAACGCCAGGGGCGGGATGCCGGCGGACTCGCCGGCCACGCCGCCGAGCGGCGCGGCGTTCATCAGGCCCTTCAGGCCGACGAACTCGAAGCTGCCGATGAGGCCGCTGCCGGAGTCGTCGCCGAAGGCGAGCGAGTAGCCGTACAGCACCCACAGCACGCTGACGAGCCCGAGCGCGCCGAAGCTCATCATCATCATGTTGAGGACGCTCTTGGCGCGGACCATGCCGCCGTAGAAGAACGCGAGGCCTGGAGTCATGAGCAACACGAGCGCGGCGCTCGTGAGTACCCAGGCGGTGTCGCCGGAGCTGGGTGTCACGGGGGTTCCTCCTTGGGGGACCGGGGTCTGCCCAGCAGGTTGGTCCCCGCGGGTTACCGACCGCGGCGCCGCGCGTTTCCGGGGTGTATCCATCGGGCCGGTCGCGTTACGGCCCGGTTACGTGGCCGGGGGACGTCCGCATCACGAGACGCGCGGGCCTCGACGGGTCACCCGGTCGCCGCGACCCGTCCAGCGCGGACCCCAACGGCCCGCGGCTGCCGCCCTCAAGGCCTCAGACCTGAACACACCGGTGAGCAAGGCGTTCGGGCCTTCGCTCACCCATGTGTTCAGGTCTGAGGCCCGCGCAGGTGTGCCCCGCCGTCGCCGCCCACCCCTGTGTTCAGGTCTGAGGCCGGCCGACCCCTGGCGGGCCGGCACCGCCACCTTCCCCTCAGTCGCCGAGCAGGGCGTCGACGAAGACCTCGGGGTCGAACGGCGCCAGGTCGTCGGCGCCCTCGCCGAGCCCGACCAGCTTGACCGGTACGCCGAGCTCCCGCTGGACGGCGACCACGATGCCGCCCTTGGCGGTGCCGTCGAGCTTGGTCAGCACGATGCCGGACACGTCGACGACCTCGGCGAAGACCCGGGCCTGCACCAGCCCGTTCTGACCGGTGGTGGCGTCGAGCACCAGCAGCACCTCGTCGACCGGGCCCTGCTTCTCGATGACGCGCTTGACCTTGCCGAGCTCGTCCATCAGGCCGACCTTGGTCTGCAGCCGCCCCGCGGTGTCGACGAGCACGACGTCGTAGCCGCCGTCGGCGCCCTGCCGGACGGCGTCGAACGCCACGCTCGCGGGGTCGCCGCCCTCGGGTCCGCGGACGACCGGGGCGCCCACCCGCTCGCCCCAGGTCGTCAGCTGGTCGGCGGCCGCCGCCCGGAAGGTGTCCGCGGCGCCGAGCAGCACGGTGCGGTCCTGCGCCACGAGCACCCGGGCCAGCTTGCCCATCGTCGTCGTCTTGCCGGTGCCGTTGACGCCGACCACGAGAACGACTGCCGGCCGGCCGTCGGCGCCCGGCGGTGTGCAGCGAGCGGTCGCTGTCCGGGCCCACCAGGGTGAGCAGCTCCTCGTGCAGGAGGGTGTGCACGGCGGCCTCGTCGCGGGTGCCCAGCGCCTTGACCCGGGTCCGCAGCCGTTCCACGAGCTCCTGGGTCGGGCCGACCCCGACGTCGGCGGTGAGCAGGATCGTCCTCCACCTCCTCCCAGGTCGCCTCGTCGAGCTTCTCGCCCGAGAGCAGGCCCAGCAGGCCGCGGCCCAGCGTGGACTGGGACCGCCCGAGCCGGGCCCGCAGCCGGGCCATCCGGCCGGCGACCGGCTCCGGCGTCTCGGTCGGCGCCTCGAGGGTCTCCGACCCGAGCGTCTCGGGCTCGACGACGCGGACGTCGCCACTGGCCTCGGCGGCGGCCCGGCCGGGCTGCTCCTCGAGGTCGGTGAGCGGCGGCAGCGGCGGCTTGCCGCGGCGGCCGCGGACCAGGGCGACGCCGCCGCCGACGAGGAAGGCCAGGGCGAGCACGGCCAGCGAGATGACGAGAGTGAGCGTGTCCATCGGGTCCAGTCTCGCAGCCGTCAAGCGGTCATGACGGGCCGCCCCGGCGCCGGCGACCCGTCCGACCCGGCGAGCCGTCATGCTCGGACAGCGGAGCCCAGCAGGATGTCCCGATGCGCGCGTTCGAGGACTGGTGGCCGAGGCGGAGTCGGCGGATGTCACCGGCTGGGGGTTCGGGTGGCTGACCGGCCGCGCGACCGAGGAACGCCCGCCGTGGGGGTACTCCCGGCTCCTGTCCGCACGACTCGCGCAGGTCCGGTCCGCCTTGGACATCGACACTGGCGGCGGCGAGGTGATCGCGGAGGCGCGGGTGTTGCCGGGGCGGATGTGTGTGACCGAGGCATGGCCGCCGAACGCACAGCGGGCGCGCGAGGTGCTGGAGCCCCGGGGTGTCGAGGTGCACGAGACGGAGCACGGCGCCGCGCTTCCGTTTCCCGACGGGACGTTCGAGCTGGTGACCGCGAGGCACCCGGTGAGCCCGGACTGGCCGGAGATCAGGCGGGTGCTGGCACCCGGAGGGCACTACTTCGGCCAGCACGTCGGGCCGGGGTCGGCGTTCGAGCTGATCGAGCGCTTCCTCGGACCACTGCCCGAGCATCGGCAGGGCCGCGACCCGCACCGAGAAGCGGAGCGCGCGGAGGCGGCTGGTCTGACCGTCGTCGACCTCCGGACGGCCCGGTGCCGGATGGAGTTCTTCGACGTCGGCGCGATCGTCTGGACTCTTCGCAAGTGCGTCTGGTGGGTGCCGGACTTCACCGTCGCCCGGTACCGCGGCACGCTCCTCGAGCTGGACGATCAGCTCCGCCACCGTTGGGCCGTTCGTCGCCCACTCGACGCGGCACCTCATCGAGGCCCGGGGCCCGCAACTGCGCTCGCGGTAGCCGGACGGGCCAGGAACCTCCAGGAACCTCCCGGCGGCACCCCGGGTGCAGCGAGGTCAGCCGCGGCCGACGGTGACCACCCGGCGCACCTGGCGCTCGGCCCGCTCGAAGCGGTCCGACATCGCGCGCGACTTCTCCGGCGTGCTGAGCACCCCGTGCGGGGGCGCCTCGCCCGGGTCGACCCGGTCGGCCATCGCGGAGACCCGCTCGGAGAGCGCGCCGGTGCGGGGGATGCCCCGGCCCCGGTAGGGGAAGGCGACGAAGCCGACGACCAGAAGGCCGAGGAGTCCGAGCACCAGGTGGGCGAGCAGCAGAGTCATCACCCTGGCCACGTTACCGGGACTCTCCCGGCTCAAACGTCACGATCTGGGCACACTGGAGTGACAGGAGTGGCCAGAGTGACGAATGTCGCAGTTGTCCCCAGGAGGGACAGCCCGCTCGGGCCGGTCAGGCCGGCTCGGCCTCGCGCAGCCGCTGGCTGATCACCGTGGTGATGCCGTCGCCGCGCATCGACACGCCGTACAGCGCGTCGGCGACCTCCATGGTGCGCTTCTGGTGGGTGATCACGATGAGCTGGCTGGCCTCCCGCAGCTCCTCCATGAGCGCGATCAGGCGGCCCAGGTTGGTGTCGTCCAGGGCGGCCTCGACCTCGTCCATCACGTAGAACGGGCTCGGCCGGGCCTTGAAGATCGCCACCAGCAGCGCCACGGCGGTCAGCGAGCGCTCCCCGCCGGAGAGCAGCGAGAGCCGCTTGACCTTCTTGCCGGGCGGCCGGGCCTCGACCTCGATGCCGGTGGTGAGCATGTCGCCGGGTCGGTGAGCACCAGCCGGCCCTCGCCGCCGGGGAACAGCCGGGCGAAGACGCCCTCGAACTCCCGCGCGGTGTCCTCGAAGGCCGCGGTGAACACCTGCTCGACCCGCTCGTCGACCTCCCGGACGATGTCCAGCAGGTCGCGGCGGGTCGCCTTGAGGTCCTCGAGCTGCTCGGTGAGGAACTGGTGGCGCTCCTCGAGCGCCGGGAACTCCTCCAGGGCCAGCGGGTTGACCCGACCCAGCAGGGCGAGCGCGCGCTCGGCCGCCGCGCAGCCGCTTCTCCTGCTCGGCGCGGACGTACGGCGTCGGCTCGGGCTCGACCTCGCGCACCTCGTCGGGCGCCGGCGGGGACGGCGGCACGAGCTGGTGCGGGCCGTACTCGGCGACCAGCGTCTCGGCCTCGACGCCGAAGTCCTCCAGCGCCTTCTCCTGCAGCGCCTCGATCCGCAGCCGCTGCTCGGCCCGCGCGACCTCGTCGCGGTGGACGGTGTCGGTGAGCCGCTCCAGCTCGCCCGAGAGCTCGCGCAGCCGGGCGCGCAGCACGCCCAGCTCGGCGTCCCGCTCGGCCCGGGCCCGCTCGGCCTGCTCGCGGACCTCGGCCGCCCGGGCCAGCGAGTGCTCGAGGTGCGCCAGCGCCGACTGCGCGGCCAGCGCGACCTCGCGGGCCACGGCAGCCTCCCGGGCCCGACGGACCCGCCGGGCCTCGGCCCTGGCCCGTCCCTCGCGCTCCTGGGCGGCCGCCCGGTCCAGCTGGTCGGCCCGGCCGGACAGCGCTCGCACCCGCTCCTCGCCGGTGCGGACCGCGAGGCGGTGCTCGACCTCGGCCTGGCGGGCCGCGCGGGCCGCCGTCCTCGAGCTCGTCCCGCAGGGTGGTGTCGGGCTCGGCGTCGTCCGGCCCGGCGGTGCTCGCCGACGCTGCCGCGTGCCGCTCGGCGAGCTCGGCCAGCGCGGCCCGGTCGGCCTCGAGGGCCTCGGCTGCGGCCGCGATCGAGCGCTCGACCCGCTCGGCCTCGCCGCGGGCGGCGCGGGCCTGGGCGCCGAGCTGGCCCAGCTGCTCGGCCACCGCCGCCATCCGGGCGTCCGACTCGTGCAGGCGGTCGAGGGCTGCCTGCACGTCGCGGGTCGCGTCAGCCTGCTCCTCGAGCGCGGCCTGCAGCGCGAACCGCACCCGGTCGATGCGGTGACCCGCCGCGACCAGGCCGGCGCCGGCCTCGTCGACCGCGGCCTGCACCTCGAGCAGGCTCGGCGTGGTGGCCGAGCCGCCGGCGGCCCGCTGCCGGCCCAGCAGGTCGCCCTCGGTCGTCACCGCGACGAGCCCGGGCTGGTCCTGCACGAGCCGGCGGGCGGCCGAGAGGTCGTCGACCACGACCACGTCGGCCAGCAGCCGGCTGACGGCCGGGCGCAGAGCGTCCGGGACGGTCACCAGGTCGAGCGCGGCGCGGGCACCGGCGGGCAGCTCGGGACGATCGGCGGACGGCGGGTCGGCCGGGACGGTGCCGCCGACGAGCAGGCCGACCCGGCCGGCGTCGTCGTCCTTGAGCAGCCGGATGGCGGCCTCGGCGGCGGCCACGTCGCTGACCGCGACGGCGTCGGCGGCCGACCCGAGGGCGGCGGCGACCGCGCTCTCGTAGCCGGTCTGCACGCGTCACCAGCGCGGCCACCGAGCCGAGCACCCCGGACAGCCGGTCGCTGGCGGCGAGCAGCGTCCCGGCGCCGTCCTTGCGGGCGAGCCCGAGCTCGAGGGCCTCCTTGCGGGCGGCCAGGGCAGCCCGCTGCTGCTCGGCGGCGCGCTCCTCCTCACGCAGCGCGGTGACCTTGTCGTCGGCGGCGGCCAGCCGGAGGGCGGCCTCCTCGTGCTCGGAGTCGAGGTCCTCCTCGCCGGCGTCCAGCCCGGCGACCTGGGTCTCGAGGGTGGTGAACTCGGCCTGGGCGCGGGCGGCCCGCTCCCGGGCCCCGTCCAGCGCGGGGGTCAGCCGGCCGAGCTCGGCCTCACCGGCCTCGACGGTGCTGCGCCGCGGCGGCCACCTGGCCGGCCAGCCGGGCCAGTCCCTCGCGCCGGTCGGCCGCAGCCCGGGCGGCGGTGGCCACCCGCCGCTCCTCGGCGGCCAACGACTCCTCGGCCTGCTGCCGGGCCGCGACCGCCGCCTCGAGGGCCTCCCGGTCGCGCACCACCGCAGCCTCGATCTCGTGCTCCTCGGCGCGCACCCGCTGCGCGTCGGCCTCGAGCTCGTCGGGGTCCCGGCCCGGCCGGGCGTCCTCCGGCTCGGCGGCCAGGTGCCGGACCCGCTCGGCGGCCAGGCTGCCGGTGCCGCGGAACCGCTCGCGCAGCGACGACAGCCGGTACCAGGTCTCCTGCGCCCGGCTGAGCGCCGGCGCCTCGACGGCCGCGGCCTGCTCGAGCGCCTCCTCCCGCGCGCCGGCCTCGGCCAGCCCGGCCTCGACCTCGGCCCGCCGGGCCCGCAGCGCCGTCTCGTCGGCCACCTCGGCCTCCAGCGTCGCGGTCAGCTGCACCAGGTCGTCGGCCAGGATGCGCAGCCGGGAGTCGCGCAGGTCGGACTGGATCACGGCGGCCCGGCGGGCCACCTCGGCCTGCCGCCCGAGCGGCTTGAGCTGGCGGCGCAGCTCGACGGTGAGGTCCTGCACCCGGGTCAGGTTGGCCTGCATCGCGTCGAGCTTGCGCAGCGCCTTCTCCTTGCGCTTGCGGTGCTTGAGGACGCCGGCCGCCTCCTCGATGAAGCCGCGGCGCTCCTCCGGCCCGGCCGAGAGCACGGCGTCGAGCTGGCCCTGCCCGACGATGACGTGCATCTCGCGGCCGATGCCGGAGTCGGACAGCAGCTCCTGGACGTCCAGCAGGCGGCACGGCTCGCCGTTGATGGAGTACTCGGAGCCGCCGTTGCGGAACATGATCCGCGAGATGGTGACCTCGGCGTAGTCGATCGGCAGCGCGCCGTCGGTGTTGTCGATCGTCAGGCTCACCTCGGCGCGGCCGAGGGGGCGCGGCCGGTTGCGGGGACCGGCGGTCGCCGTGCTGCCGGCGAAGATGACGTCCTCCATCTTGCCGCCGCGCAGCGACTTGGCGCCCTGCTCGCCCATCACCCAGGCGAGGGCGTCGACGACGTTGGACTTGCCGGACCCGTTGGGCCCGACGACGCACGTGATCCCCGGCTCGAAGTGGAAGGTGGTCGCCGACGCGAAGGACTTGAAGCCCTTGAGGGTCAGGCTCTTCAGGTGCACGGAGCGGATCTCCTCGGCCCCGGCGCGGACACGTCGGGCCGCGCTCGCGAGGAGCGGGACCGCGCAGCGGCGGGACGGACGTCGGGCGGGGAAGGCCGGGGCCAGCCTACCCGTCGTCGCGGGACGCGGGGGTCAGGAGAGCACGGCGCGCCGTCGGCCGGCCATCAGGCCGCCCGGTGGGCCGGTCAGGCGAGCACCGGCTCCTTGACGTCGAGCGAGATCAGCTCGGAGTCGGAGACCCCTGCACCCAGCGCGTCGTTCTCCGCGCGCAGCCGCAGCACCTCGGTCTCGAGGCTCCGTACTCGTTCCTGCAAGCGCCGCATCTCCATGATCATCCGGGGGTCGGGGCCGCCGACATGACCGATGAGAGCCTTCGCCATGCTGGGTTCCTCCACCTGCCGTCTGTCCCGCAACCTGCGGGGCTACCTGTCCGGTGCCCTCGTCACGCGGACTGATCGGGAGCGATCACCGAATGCGGTTCGACGTGGGGGGCGGATTCCCAGAGTGACACCAGCATCGCGGTCGGTCAAGAGGTGACAGGTGGGTTACAGCGATGTCACAGCCGATGTTGCGCCGAACGGGTGACGAAGGTCACCTTGGGCGACAGAATGCCTGGTCAGAGGGGGCAGACCAGCTGAAACGCCGCCCGGTCGGCCGCGGTCACCGTGGGGGTCACGGCGATGCCGGCGGTGCCCGGCGGGCCGACCCAGACCAGGAAGGCGTAGGGCTGCTTGGTCTCGCCACGGGCGTGCCCGTCGCAGCGCGAGCGGGACACCACGATGCCCAGCGAGCCGTCCGGGTGGTCCGGCGTGAGGCGCAGCAGCGGCGCCCCCTCGGGACGCACCGGAGGGTCGGCGGCCAGGTCGTAGATCACCGTCCCGGCCAGCTGGGTGAGGTCCTTCGGCTGGTCGGTCCGCAGCCGGGCCACCAGGGTGCCGTGGACCGTCGTGTCGGCACCCGCGCCGGCCGTCCGCCAGGTCGGCCCGAACGAGAGCGACACCTCCCGGGCGAGCTGCCGCACCACGCACTCCCGGGTGGCGATCCGCTGGAGCAGCGGCCGGCTGCTGGGCGAGCGCACCACCACCCGCCGCGGCGTCGGGTCGGTCGCGGTGTGCACCCGCACGACGATCGTGGCCCGGCCCACCCGCGCGCGGCCGTCGGGCGTGCAGCGGATCCGGCCGTACGACGTCGGCAGGTCGACCAGCTGCCCCGCGGGCAGCGGCTCCTGCTCGGCCACCGGTCCACCGCCGGAGAAGCCGGGCACCCGCAGCTCGACCGAGTCGATCGTGACGGGGTCGGCGGACCGGTTGGTCACGGCGACCTGCACCCGCTTCAGGACCTCGTCCCGGCGCAGCTGCACGACCTCGGCGGCCATCCGCGGCGCCGGCGCACGCGGGGCCGGGTCGGAGCCACCGCAGGCGGTGGCCAGCAGGACGACCGCGAGCAGGGTCGACGCCCCGGCCCAGCCTCGCTCCCCGCGCACGTCGGCAGCCTACGGACGGCCCACCGGCGCATGCATCAGAAATGCGCCAGCCGGGGCCGCGGCTGGCACCGCGGGCACCGGAAGGACGAGCGGTTCATGAACGGCTCGCGCACCACGGGGGTGCCGCAGCGGTCGCACGGCTCGCCGGTGCGGCCGTACACGTGCAGGCGCCGGTCGAAGTAGCCGCTCTCCCCGTTGACGTTCACGTAGAGCGAGTCGAACGACGTGCCGCCCTGGTCCAGCGCCTCCACCATGACCGCCTTCGCCGCGCTCAGGACCAGCACCGCCTTGGGCCGGGGCAGGCTGTCGGTCGCGCGTGCCCAGTGCAGCCGGGCCCGCCAGAGCGCCTCGTCGGCGTAGATGTTGCCGATGCCGCTGGCCAGGGTCTGGTCCAGCAGCGCCCGCTTGAGCCCGGTGCGCCGCCGACGCAGGGACGCCGCCCAGCCGGCCTCGTCGAACGCGGGGTCCAGCGGGTCCCGGGCGATGTGCGCGACCGGCACCGGGACCCCGTCGACGAGGTCGACCACGGCGAGCCCGCCGAAGGTCCGCTGGTCGACGAAGCGCAGCTCGGGGCCGTCGTCGGCGAAGGTGACCCGCACCCGCAGGTGGGTCTCGTCGGGGCTCCCGGCCGGCCGGACCAGCAGCTGGCCGCTCATGCCCAGGTGGGCGAGCACGGCGTCGTCGTGGCCGTCCAGCGGCAGCCAGAGGTACTTGCCGCGCCGGCTGGCCCCCGTGATCGTGCGCCCCGCGAGCCGGCCGGCGAAGTCGGCACCGCCGCCGGTGTGCCGGCGGACGGCGCGGGGGTGGGCGACCTCGACGGAGGCCACCGTGCGGTCGGCCACCCAGCGGGCCAGCCCGCGACGGACCACCTCGACCTCGGGCAGCTCAGGCATCGGCGAACGGGTCAGGCCGGGGTCGGCGGGGGCGCCTCGTCGTCCGGCAGCTGGGCCCGCAGGTGCCGCCAGGCGGTCGCCGCGGCCTCCTGCTCGGCCTCCTTCTTGCTGCGGCCCCGGCCCTCGCCGTACGCCACGCCGCTGACCTGCACCACGGCGGTGAAGAGCTTCTCGTGGTCCGGGCCGGCCTCGGAGACGACGTACTCCGGGACGCCGAGCGCGGCGGTGGCCGTCAGCTCCTGCAGGCTGGTCTTCCAGTCCAGGCCGGCCCCGAGGGTGGCCGCCTCGTCGATCAGCGGGTCGAACAGCCGGTGCACCAGGCGGGCCGCGGCGTCCAGGCCCTGGTCGATGTAGACGGCACCGAGGACCGCCTCGAGGGTGTCCGCCAGGATCGACGACTTGTCCCGCCCGCCGGTGCTCTCCTCGCCGCGGCCGAGCCGGACGAAGTCGCCCAGCGCCGAGGGCGCGACCGACGTCGGCGAGCGCGCGCATGTTGACGACGGCCGCCCGCAGCTTGGCCAGCTGGCCCTCGGGCAGGTCGGGGTGGCTGCGGTAGAGCGTGTCGGTGACGACGAGCCCGAGCACCGAGTCGCCGAGGAACTCGAGGCGCTCGTTGGTCGGCAGGCCGCCGTTCTCGTAGGCGTACGAGCGGTGGGTCAGGGCGCGGCGCAGCAGCCCGGGGTCGATGGAGACGTCGAGCAGCTCGGCGAGCCGGTCCTGCCGGTCGTCCGGTCCACCCGCCGAGGGCTGCGCGCTCATCGACCTCAGACGTCGAGGACGTCGCGGCCGTTGTAGGTGCCGCAGTTCGGGCACGCCACGTGCGCGAGCTTCATCTCGCGACAGTTGTTGCACGGGGCCAGGGCAGGGGCGGTCGCCTTCCACTGGGCCCGGCGCGAGCGGGTGTTGCTGCGCGACATCTTCCGCTTCGGGACGGCCACGGGTGTTCTCCTCGTTCGGTGCGGGCGAGCCCGCGTCGTCGGTCGTGCTCAGGTCGGGCGGACTACGGCTGATCGTTGGTCGTGCGGTCCGGCTCAGCTGGTGCGGTCGTGCTCGGCGCCGGCGGCGCCCAGCTCGCGCAGCGCGGCCCACCGGGGGTCGACCGCGTCGTGCGAGTGCTCCGGGTCGTCCTCGAGCCGAGCCCCGCACTCGGGGCACAGCCCGGGGCAGTCGTCCCGGCACAGCGGCTGAAGCGGCAGTGCGAGCACCACCGCGTCGCGCAGCGCCGGCTCGAGGTCGATCAGGTCACCGGCCATCTCCGGCAACGGCTCCGTGTCGTCGTCCTCGTCGGGCTCCCGCCGGTCGTGGCCCGAGCGGGCCGCGGGGTAGGCGTAGAGCTCCTGGAGGTCGACCTCGAGCGGACCCGTGACCGGGTCGAGGCAGCGCACGCACTCCCCCGACATGGTGGCTGACACCGTGCCGGAGACGAGCACGCCCTCGACCACCGACTCGAGCCGGAGGTCCAGCTCGAGCGCAGACCCTTCCGGGACGCCGAGGACCGCCACGCCCAGGTGGGCCGGTGCCGGAACAGATCGGGAGAGCGGGCGCATCGACCCTGGACGCCGCCCCAGCTCGCGCGTGTCGAGCACGAGGGGCGATCGCGGGTCGAGGCGGGTCGTTGCTCTCCTGCTCTCTTCGGGCATGCTCACGTGGACTCAGGTGGGACTCGGGCCCTGGTCGGGACCGCGTGCCAGGCTACCCGACGCCCGGCCCGGGTCGAAATCGTCCCGATCGCGTCAGTCGACGGTCTCGGTGTCGAACGGGTGCGGCTCCATCGGCCGGTCCTCCGACCCGGCGAGGTCCTCGTGGGCCGTGCGGCCGCGCAGCTTCTCGCGTCCTCGCTGCACCGCGGACAGGGTCTTGTCGAGCACGACCTCGAAGTTGGCCAGCTTGGCGTCGACGTAGTCGTCGACCTCCCCGCGCATGGAGCGCGCCTCCTCGGCCGCCTCGTTGCGGATCAGGACGGCCTGCCGCCGGGCCTCGGCCACGACCTCGGTCTCGGCCGTGAGGGCGACCCGCTCCTGCTCGGCCGCGGTGATGATGCGGGCGGCCTCCCGGCGTCCCTCGTCGACGACCGACTCGCGGTCGGCCAGCAGCAGCTGGGCGTGCCGGAACTCCTCCGGCAGCAGCGCCCGGACCTCCTCGAGCAGGCCGAGCACCTCGCCACGGTTGACGATGCAGGAGGCCGACATCGGCATGGAGCGGGCGTTCTCGACGATGACGATCAGCTCGTCGAGCTTGTCGTGCACGTCCACGGGCGGCGGTCCTCGCTCTGGGTTCGGCGACGTCAGGTCTCGAGGCGGGAGCGCAGCCGGGCGAGCACCGTGTCGGGCACCAGCCCCGCGACGTCGCCGCCCCACGTCGCGACCTCCTTGACGAGACTAGACGAGAGGAAGGAGTACGCCGGGTTGGTGGCCACGAACAAGGTCTCGACGCCCGGTGAGCCGGTGGTTCATCTGCGCCATCTGCAGCTCGTAGTCGAAGTCGCTGACCGCCCGCAGGCCCTTGACCACGACCGGGATGTCCCGGTCGTGGCAGTAGTCGACCAGCAGACCCTGGAAGGAGTCGACCCGCACGTTGGCCCAGCCGGCGGTGACCTCCCGGAGCATCTCGATGCGCTCGTCGACGTCGAACAGCCCGGTCTTGGCCGCGTTGACGAGCACGGCCACCGTGACCTCGTCGTAGAGGCGGCTGGCCCGCTCGATGACGTCGACGTGGCCGTTGGTGACCGGGTCGAAGGAGCCGGGGCACACGCAGCGGCGCTGGGTCACGCGGTGCTCTCCTCGGTGCCGGTCGTGCGGGCGGGTGGGGCCGGAGTGGCGCGACCGTACCAAAGGGTCGCCTCGCCGTAGCGGCGGGAACGCAGGCCGGCGAAGCCGTCGGGCCAGGCCCAGCTGCCGCCGCGGGTGGGCCGCTCGAGAGCGACCACGGCGTCGTCGGCCAGCGCCGGGCGCAGGTCGCGCAGGACGGCGGCCAGGGCGTCGTCGCCCAGGTCGTACGGCGGGTCGGCGAACACCACGTCGTACGCCGGGCCGGGCAGGCCGTCCGCCGCCACCCGCTCGACCCTGCCGCGCCGGGCCTGCGGCCCCCGGCAGGCCGAGGCGTCTCGATGTTGGCCACCAGGGTGCGCACGGCCCGCGGGTCGGACTCGACCAGCAGGGCGTGCGCGGCACCCCGGCGAGCGCCTCCAGCCCGACGGCGCCGGACCCGGCGTACAGGTCGAGAACGCGGCGGCCCACCCAGGCGCGCACCAGCGACTCGAGGGTCGAGAACAGCGCCTCCCGGGCCCGGTCGGAGGTCGGCCGGGTGCCCTCGCCCGCCGGCACCGCGAGCCGCCGCCCCCGCGCGACCCCCGCGATCACCCGGGTCACCGGGCGGTCCCGAGGACCAGCCTGCCCGTCATGCCTTCTCCAGGTAGTCGGCCCGCTCGTCGGCCAGCACCGCCTCGACGGCGTCCCGCAGCGCCGGGCTGCCGGGCCAGCTGCGGGTCGTCGGTCACCAGGGCGACGGCGTCCTCGCGGGCGGCCTCGATGACCTCGCCGTCGCGCAGGACCGACAGCAGCCGCAGGCTGGAGCGCCGCCCCGACTGCGAGGCACCCAGCACGTCGCCCTCCCGGCGGGTCTCGAGGTCGAGCCGGGACAGCTCGAAGCCGTCGAGGGTCGCCGCGACCGCGTCCAGCCGGTCGCGGGCGGGCGTGCCGGCCTCGGCGTCGGTGACGAGCAGGCACAGCCCCGGTGCCGAGCCACGGCCGACCCGGCCGCGCAGCTGGTGCAGCTGGGAGACACCGAACCGGTCGGCGTCGAGCACGACCATGACGGTGGCGTTGGCCACGTCGACGCCGACCTCGACGACCGTGGTCGCGACCAGGACGTCGACGTCGCCGGCGGTGAACCGGCGCATGACGTCGTCCTTGGCGTCGGAGGCCAGCCGACCGTGCAGCACCTCGACGCGGAGCCCGGCCAGCGGCCCCTCGGCGAGCATCGGAGCGGCGTCGAGCACGGCGACCGCCGGCCGCACCGCACTCGTCGCCTCGTCGGCCGGAGCCGGCTCGTCGCCGGAGGCGGCCTCCTCCTCCGACCCCTCGGTGCCGCCGATGCGGGGGCAGACGACGTAGACCTGGTGGCCGGCCGTCGACCTCCTCCCGGACCCGCTGCCAGGCCCGGTCGAGGAAGTGCGGCTTCTCCCCCGACGGGACCACGTGGGAGGTGATCGGGCTCCGGCCGGCCGGCAGCTCGGTCAGCGTCGACACGTCGAGGTCGCCGAACACCGTCATGGCGACGGTGCGCGGGATGGGCGTCGCGGTCATGACGAGCACGTGGGGCGGCACGTCGGCCTTCGCCCGCAGCGCGTCCCGCTGCTCCACGCCGAACCGGTGCTGCTCGTCGACGACGACCAGCCCGAGGTCGTGGAAGTCGACCCGGTCCTGGATCAGCGCGTGGGTGCCGACCACGATGCCCGCGTCGCCGGAGACCACGTCGAGCAGCGCGGCGCGGCGGGTGGCGGTGCCCTGGGAGCCGGTGAGCAGCGCCACCCGGGTGCCGAGGTCGGACCCGCCGAGCAGGCCGCGCTCGGCCAGCGGGCCGAGCATCGCGGTGATGGAGCGGTGGTGCTGCTGGGCGAGCACCTCGGTGGGGGCGAGCAGCGCCGCCTGACCCCCGCTGTCGACGACGGCGAGCATCGCGCGCAGCGCGACCACCGTCTTGCCGGAGCCCACCTCGCCCTGCAGCAGGCGGTGCATCGGGTGCTCGCGAGCCAGGTCGGCGGCCACCGCGGCGGCGACCTCCCGCTGGCCCGCGGTCAGGGTGAACGGCAGCCGGTCGTCGAACGCGGCCAGCAGCCCGGCGTCGCGGGGGACCCGGGCGGTGGCCGGCAGGGCGGTGGTGTCGGCCCGGCGCCGCGCCAGGACGACCTGCAGGACGAACGCCTCGTCGAAGCGCAGCCGCTGCCGGGCCCGGCGCACGTCGTCGCGGGAGTCGGGCTGGTGGACGAGCCGCAGCGCCGTGCCCAACGGCAGCAGGCCGCGCCGCAGTCGCAGCTCTGCGGGCAGCGGGTCCGGGAGGGCGGAGTCGTCCGGCAGGGCGACGTCGAGCGCGACCTGCACCGCCTTGCGCACCCGCCAGGAGGGCAGCTTGGCGGTGGCCGGGTAGACGGGCATCAGCCCGCCGGCGAAGTCCTCGGCGTCGTCGCCGACCGCGACCTCCGGGTTGGTCAGCGTGAGCCGTCGGTTGAACACCTCGACCTTGCCGGCGAAGAAGCCCTCCCGGCCACGGACGAGGTCCTTCTCGCGGAACCGCTGGTTGAAGAAGGTCACGGTGAGCTCGGCACGGCCGTCGGTGACGACGACGTCCAGCTTGTGCAGCTTGGACCTGATCTGCCGGCCGGACACCGACCTGATCGTCGCCTGGACGGTGACCTGCTCGCCGGGCCGCAGCTCGGAGAGGTCGGTGAGCTCGCCGCGCTCGTAGTAGCGCCGGGGGTAGTGGCGCAGCAGGTCCTCCACCGTGCCGACGTTCAGCCGGTCGGTCAGCTCCTTGGCGGTCTGGCCGCCGACCACCGTGCGGACGGGTGCGTTCAACGCGACCATCGCGGCACCCCGCTCACTCGACCCCGATGAGCAGGGGGTAGCGCGGCTGTCCCCCTCGTAGACCAGGGCGTCGATCTCCGGCCGGGTGGAGCGCAGGTGCGCGACCACGCCGTCGGCGAGCGCCGGGTCGGCGTCGGCCCCGGTGAGCAGGGTGACCAGCTCGCCGCCCGACCCCAGCATCCGCTCGAGCACGGTGCGGGCGACCTCGCCCAGGTCGTGGCCGATCACGGCGAAGTCGCCCTCGATGATGCCCAGCACGTCGCCCGGCCGGCAGACCCCGGCCATCGTGACCGCCTCCCGGGCGGCGACGGTGACGCCGCCGTGGCGGCAGTGCCCGGCGGCGGCGGTCATCGCGACGACGTCGTCCTCGAACCGGCGGGCCGCGTCGTGCACGGCGAGGGCGGCGATCGCCTGCACGCTGGCCTTGGTCGGGATCACCGCCACCCGCAGGCCCTCGTCGCGCGCCTTGCCGGCCGCGGCCTCGGCGACCGCGAGGCTGTCGGCGTCGTTGGGCAGCACCACGAGGTCCCTGGCCTGGGCCGCCCGGATGCCGGTCGAGCAGCTCGGCGGTCGAGGCGCGGTGCCCCGGGCCGCCGTGGACGACGGAGGCGCCGGCTGTCTCGAACAGTGCGGCGAGACCGTCGCCGGCCACCACCGAGACGACCCTGCGGCTGTCCGGTGGGAGCGCGACGGCCGACGCACGCGCGGCGTCGCGGAAGTGGGTGACCCGGATGCGGTGCGGCCGGCCGGCCTCGATGCCCGCCTCGACCGCCGCGCCGACGTCGTCGACGTGGACGTGGACGTTCCAGGTCGGCTCCCCCCCGACGACGACGAGGGAGTCGCCGAGCGGGGCGAGGGCCGCGCGCAGGCGGGGGATGGCGTCGGTGTGCGCATCGAGGAGGTACATGACCTCGTACGTCGGCCCGTGCGAGTCGGGGTCCTCCACGTCGATCCCGCGGCGCGGCCGCGCGGTGTCGGACTCCGCGCGGGAGAGCCGCACCTCGGTCGGCGCCGGCAGGTCGCCGGTCACGACCGAGGCCAGCGCGTCGAACAGCACGCAGACCCCGCGGCCGCCGGCGTCGACGACCCCCGCCCGGCGCAGCACCTCGAGCTGGTCGGGCGTGCGGGCCAGCGCGGCGCGGGCACCGCCGGCCGCCGCGGTGACCACGGCCGCCAGCGCGTCGGCGTCGTGCTGTGCCTCGGCGACGGTGGCCGCGACCTCGGCAGCGACCCGCGCAACGGTGAGCATGGTGCCCTCGACCGGGTCGGCCACCGCGGCGTACGCCTCGCGCGCCCGGACCCGAGCGCACGGGCCAGCATCGTGGCGTCGACCTGGCCGTCGATGCCGCGCAGGCCGTCGGCGATGCCGCGCAGCAGCTGGGCGAGGATCACGCCGGAGTTGCCGCGGGCCCCCAGCAGGGCACCCTGCGCGAGGGCGGACATCAACCGGCTCGGGGTCGGCGTCTCGGTGTCGTCGCGCAGGGCGGCCTCGGCCAGCGACTCGACGGCCGCGGCGACGGTGAGGTAGAGGTTGGTGCCGGTGTCGCCGTCGGGCACCGGGTAGACGTTGAGGTCGTCGATCTCCTGCCGGGCCGCCTCGAGCGCGTCGCGCCCGGCCGTGGCCCACCGGGCGACGGACTCGCCGTCGAGGCGGGACAGCACGGTGCCGGTGGTCACGGGGCGAATCTAGCCGGGCGGATCTCCGCGGAGCGCGGGACACCGCCGGGCCGGGCCTCGCCGCCGGTTGGCGCTGCGCCGGGCCGGTCAGTTACGCTTCTGCGGTTGCCCGGAGGTCTGCTCCGGCCACATCCGTCCCCAGCGCGGCCGCCCACTCGGAGCGGCCCTGCGTCCTGCACCGCCCCAAGGAGTTGTCACCGTGGCTGCCAACTGCGACGTCTGCGGCAAGGGCCCGGGCTTCGGTCACAGCATCTCGCACTCGCACCGGCGCACCAAGCGTCGCTGGAACCCCAACATCCAGACGGTGCGCGCGATGGTGGGCCGGACGCCCAAGAAGCTCAACGTCTGCACCTCGTGCATCAAGGCAGGCAAGGTCTCGCGCTAGACCCCTGCAGCACCTCGGCCGGTCCCGCTCAGGGGCCGGCCGTCGTCGTCTCCGCGACCCTCGCGAGCAGCCCGTCCAGCGCGGCGACCAGCCGCTGCCGCAGCGCGGCACCGCGCTCGGCGAAGGCGCGCTGGTGCCGCACGTACTCGGCCCGACCCTCGGCGGTCTCGACCCGGATCGGCGGGTAGCCCAGCGCCGCCAGGTCGTACGGCGACGCCTGCATGTCGACGGCCCGGATGTCCCGGGCGTGCGCGAAGCAGTCGGCCACCAGGTCCGACGGCAGGTACGGGTCGAACGCCGCCGCCCACTTGTAGAGGTCCATGCCCGCGTGCAGGCAGCCGGGCTGCTCCAGCCGCACCTGGCTCTCACGGGTCGGAGCGAGCACGTTGAGCGGCGCCGCCTCGGGGGTGAAGAAGCGGAAGGCGTCGACGTGGGTGCAGCGCAGCGGGCCGGCCTCGACGACCTCGTCGGTTGCGGCGGGGCCGAGCCGCAGCGGGTACGCCGGGTGCCGCAGCTGGGTGGCCGGCTGCCGGTACACCATCGCCCACTCGTGCAGCCCGAAGCAGCCGTACGACGCCGGCCGCGACGCGGTGGCCAGCAGCAGCCGGCGCACGTCGAGCAGCCGACGGGCGCTGCGGGCCAGCCGGTCGTCGTCCACGGTCACTCCGGCGGCGGTCCGACGGTAGGCCGCGAGGTCGAGGTAGGGCTCCGCCTCGGCGCCCGACAGCACCAGCCCCGCGCCGGGGTGCCAGCGGCGCAGCCGGGCGGGAGACAGGTGGTAGTAGTCGAACAGGAAGTCCTCGACGGGGTGGCGTCGACCCGTCCGCCGGCGCTCGAGGTGCGGCCCCACCCAGGCGTCCACCCGGTCGGCGTGCGCCCGGGCCCGCGGCAGCCAGCTCGGCCGCGGCGAGCACCACCGGCAGCCGGGTGGGCATCAGAAGGTGCGCCATCCGCCGGGGCCGGCCCACTCGGCGCCGTCGACCAGCACCCCGGCCTCCCCCGCCTCGACCCGGCCGACCACGCTCCAGGCCATCGGCAGGTCGACGTCGGGCGGGAAGGTGGCCGCGAGCGCGTGGTCGTCGCCGCCGGCCAGCAGCCACTGCAGCGGGTCGGCGTTGAGCGCCCGTGCCGTGTCGCGGAACTCCTGCGGCACGTGGAAGGCGTCGGAGTCCAGCCGCACCGACACGCCGCTCGCCCGCGCGACGTGCCCCAGGTCGGACACCAGCCCGTCGCTCACGTCGACCATCGCGGTGGCCCCGAGACCGGCGGCCCGCGGTCCCTCGTCGTACGGCGGGACCGGCCGCCGGTGCGCGTCGACCAGCGTCCGGGGCGAGCGGAAGCCCCGCGAGAGCACCGCGACACCGGCGGCCGCCCAGCCCAGCCGGCCGGACACCGCCACCAGGTCGCCGGGCAGCGCGCCCGACCGGGTCACCGGGTCCCTGCCCTCCAGCGAGCCGAGTGCGGTCACCGCGATGGTCACCCGGTCACCGCGCACCAGGTCGCCGCCGGCCACCGCCGCCCCGGCCCGCGCGGCCTCCTCGCCGAGCCCGTCGGCGAGGTCCAGGGCCCACTGCGCCGGCAGGTCGCCGGGCACGGCCAGCCCGACGAGCAGCCCGGTCGGCACCGCACCCATCGCGGCGACGTCTGCCAGGTTGGCGGCCGCCGCCCGCACGCCCGACGTCGGTGGCGCTGGACCAGTCGCGCTTGAAGTGCCGCCCCTCGACGAGCAGGTCCATGGTGGCGACCACCCGCCCGTCCGGCGCCGCGAGCACGGCGGCGTCGTCGCCGGGGCCGAGGAGCAGGCTGGGAGTGGAGCCGAGCCGGGCGGTGACCGCGGCCACGAGCGCGACCTCACCCAGCTCGGCCACCGTGCCGCCGGCGTCGCCGGTCATAGGCCTGCTCCCTCGCGTTGGGCGGATCCGGTAGGTTCGCTCGCACGCGCCGCCCCGGGCGATCGCATGCGACCGCCAGACTCTACGAAGGAAGGCCCTGCCGATGGTTGTCCAGGCCTACATCCTGATCCAGACCGAGGTCGGCAAGGCGGCCGCGGTGGCCCGCGAGATCGCCGAGCTCAGCGGCGTCACCCAGGCCGAGGACGTCACCGGTCCGTACGACGTCATCGTCCGCGCCGAGGCCTCCAACGTCGACGAGCTCGGCAAGATGGTCGTGGCGAAGGTCCAGGGAGTCGACGGCATCACCCGCACGCTGACCTGCCCCGTCGTCCACCTCTGACCGGCCGTCCCCGACCGGGCCGTCGCGGCGGGGCGTCGCTCCTGCCGGCACTGATCCCGCCGGCACTGAAACCGCTGGCGTTGCTCGCGCTGGCGTTGCTCGCGCTGGCCGGTTGCTCGAACCCCCCGGCCGCCCAGGTCGCGGTGCCGCGCGGGCCGGGGCACGGCTGCCACCGGCTGTTCCCCGACCTGCCGGGCCGGCTCGACGGCCGGGACCGGCGGGACACCTCCCCCGGCTCCGACCGCACGGCCGCCTGGGGCCACCCGGCGGTGACCCTGCGCTGCGGGGTGTCCCGGCCGGCCGGGCTCACCGCGACCTCGGAGGTCATCGCGGTCGACGGGGTCGAGTGGTACCTCGCGGAGCCGAGCCCGCCGTACGTCTTCACCACGGTCGGCCGCGGCAGCTACGTGCAGGTTCGGGTGCCGGCCGCGGTGCCGCGCGGCGAGGCGACCGCCCCTCTCGTCGACCTCGCGGCCGCACTGAAGAAGGCCTTCCCCCGGCAGGGCGACTGACGAGCGACCGGTAGGCATGCTGCCCGGCCCTGGCGGACGAGGGCACGGCGACGAGCGCCCGGCTGTGCCGCCTCAGACCTGCACGCGGAGGCGAGCGGCGGGGGCTACAACTCGACCGACTCAACTTCCGAAAGTGCCAACTGGAGTGAGTCCAACACGCCGTCCTGGACCAACCGCTGGAAGTCTGGATCCCCGTCAGCGGCGAGGGCTTCGACATCGCGGATGTGGCGAACAACCACCTCCACCATGACCCGCCGCAGATCCTCGACGGCACCCTCCCAGCCGTATGCAGCGAGAAGTCTTCGCAATCGTTGAGGACGCCTGGCGAAGTCTCGGAAGCCTTCGGCTTCCGCCACCTGGCGAGCGTGCAACGGCACCCAGGCCATGCAGCAGAACGCAAGATCGAACTCGGGTGTGACGGGTCCGGCGAAGTCCCAGTCGAAGAACCCTTGCAGCCGCCCGTCCTGCCAGGCTGCGTTGTAGGGAGCCGCGTCGTTGTGGCCGATGACCAGACCGGGTGACCACGAGCCGCCGCTACGCCAGGCCGACGACGGGTCGGGCGAGAAGTCCACTACCGCCCGGTGGTAGTCCCGCAGCCAGTCGCCGACCTGATCCAAGGTCGTGTCGGCGTAAACCCAGTGAGGCCACGGCTTCCTGCTGCCTACGGTCTCCCCGGGCAGCACGGACAAGATCTGCCTGCCGTCAGGGTCCCTACCAAGGGGGCGTGGCGCTCCCCTGAACCCAGCGTCTGCGAGATGCCCCAGCAACTGGTCAACGGATGCGGACCAGGAACCTAGGGGCTTGCGGATCGTGTCGCCCACCCGCACCGCTCCGCCCGCATTCCCGCCGTCCAGGACCAACTCATCGGAACCCTCGGGAGGGGAAGCGTTCACGGGCCCACGCTATCCAGCAGCACGGCCCCGCAGCGGGTAGGAGCCGCGACCGTGCGCTCAACCGACCCTCCCTTCTCCGGCCCCGCTCACCCGCCCGCTCAGTTGCCAACGCCTACTTGTCCAACGGATAACCCCACCTGTTGCCGTACTGGCCGTGGGTGCAGGTCTGACGGGGTGGTGAGCCGCCCGCCCGTGCCGCACGCCGGGCCGCTCCATGCGGGCCAGCCTGCTGGCACCCCTTCGCGCAGGCGGTCGTCGACGTCCCCGGGCGAGGAACCTACCCGTCAGCGCAGCCCGGTCGGACGCGCCAGCGCGGTCTGCACCAGCCGGTCGACCAGGGCCGGGTAGTCGACGCCGGTCGCCTTCCACAGCAACGGGAACATCGACACCGGCGTGAACCCGGGCATGGTGTTCACCTCGTTGACCACGACCGAGCCGTCGCCGCCGACGAAGAAGTCGACCCGGGCCAACCCCTCGCAGGCCAGCGCGTCGAAGGCCGCGCAGGCGAGAGCGCTGCACCTCGGTGACCACGTCGTCGGGCAGGTCGGCGGGGATCACCAGCTCGGTGCCCTCGTCGGGCAGGTACTTCGCGGCGAAGTCGTAGAAGTCGTGGCCGCCACCCACCACGACCTCCCCCGGAACGCTCGCCTCGGGCGGCCGGCCGTCGAGCCCCTCGAGGACGCCGCACTCGATCTCGCGCCCCTCGACCATCGCCTCCACGACCACCCGCGGGTCGTGCGCGCGGGCCTGCTCGATCGCCTCGTCGAGCCCGCCGGGACCGGACACCTTGGTGATGCCGACGCTCGAGCCGGCCCGGGCCGGCTTCACGAAGACCGGGTAGCCGAGCGACGCCACGGTCTCGCGGACCGCGGGCCGGTCGGTCGCCCAGTCCCGCGGCGTCACGACGGCGTACGGCCCGACCGGGAGCCCGGCGCCCTGCAGCAGGGTCTTCATGTGCCCCTTGTCCATCGCGGCGGCCGACGCGAAGACCCCCGACCCGACGTACGGCACCCCGGCCAGCTCCAGCAGCCCCTGCAGGGTGCCGTCCTCGCCGTAGGGCCCGTGCAGCAGCGGCAGGACGACGTCGACCTCGCCGAGCTCCTGGGGCACGCTGCCGGGCTCGAGGACGGACAGGCCGCGCTGGGTCGGGTCGCCGGAGAGCACGACGGAGGCACCCGTCCCGTCGACCTCGGGCAGCTCGCTGCCGGTGATCGCGAGCTTCTCCGGGTCGTCGCCGGCCAGCACCCATCGGCCCTCGCGGGAGATGCCGACCGGCACGACGTCGAACCGCTGCCGGTCGATGACCGCGAGCACGCTGCCGGCCGAGACGCAGGACACCGCGTGCTCGGTGCTGCGGCCGCCGAAGACGACGGCCACCCGGGGGCGGCGAGCGGGGGCTGACGGGTTGCCGACGGGCTTCTTCTCGACGTCGCTCATCGTGGCGACCCTACCGACGGGCCCTCGGGCAGGGATACTTCGGCCATGCCGCACCCCCCGGAGTCCTGCTGTCCCCTGCCACCGTGGCGGTCTCCGCGGGCCGGCCGCCGCGGCGGCCGGACGGGCCGATGAACCCCCCGCTCGTGATGGCCTCGACGTACCACGCGGGCGGCGAGGTGGGCTACGGGCGCTACGGCAACCCGACCTGGGAGATGCTGGAGAGCGCGGTCGGTGCCCTCGAGGGCGGGGTTGCGACCTCGTTCGCGTCCGGGCTGGCCGCAGTGGCGGCCGTGCTCGAGCTGGTGCCGCCCGGCGGCGTCGTCGTCACCGGCCCGGACGCCTACTACGGCAGCCTGCGGATCCTGCGCCGCCTCGAGGAGAACGGCCGGATCGCCGTACGCCAGGCCGACCTCAGCGACCCGGTCGCCGCGGCAGAGGCCGTCCCCGGGTCGGCACTGGTCTGGGCCGAGACGCCGACCAACCCGATGCTGCGGGTCGTCGACGTCGAGGCCCTGGCCGAGCGCACCAGGGCGGCCGGCGCGATGCTGGCCGTCGACAGCACCTTCGCGACGCCGATCCTGCAACGCCCGCTCGAGCTGGGTGCCGACCTCGTGGTGCACAGCGCGACGAAGTACCTGTCCGGCCACTCCGACCTGCTGCTCGGTGTGGCGGTGGCCCGCGACGTGGAGCTCGCGCACCGGCTCGTCGACGTGCGCAGCACCCTCGGCGCGGTCCCCGGCACCGTCGAGGCGTGGCTGGCGCTGCGCGGCCTGCGGACCCTGCACCTGCGCGTGCAGCGCGCGCAGGCCAACGCCCTCGAGCTCGCGGGTCGCCTGGCGACCCACCCGGTCGTCACCGCGGTCCACTATCCGGGCTTCGGCGGCATGCTGAGCATCGAGCTCGACCGGAGCCCCGCCGACGTCGAGGCCATCGTCGGGTCGACCCGGCTGTGGGTGCACGCCACGAGTCTCGGCGGGGTCGAGTCGAGCCTCGAGCGGCGCCGCCGGTGGGCCGGGGAGAGCGACCAGGTCCCGGAGGCGCTGGTGCGGATGTCTGTCGGCGTCGAGGACGTCGAGGACCTGTGGGACGACCTCGACGGGGCGCTGCGCGTGCTCGGCTAGCCCAGCAGGGCGGTCAGCGTCGGGCCGAGCGGTGCGTCGACCTTCACGCCGGCGAGGTCGTCGCCGCGGGTCCAGCCCTGGTTGACGATGACCACCGGGACGTCGACCGCGGCCGCCCGACGGACGAACCGCAGGCCGGACATCACCGACAACGACGAGCCGAGCACCAGCAGGCTGCGCGACCCCTCGACCAGCTGGTAGCAGTGCGCCACGGTGGCCGGCAGCACGTTCTCGCCGAAGAACACCACGTCCGGCTTGAGCACCCCGCCGCAGCCCAGGCAGTCGACGAGCACGAAGGTGTCGGCGGCCGCGTCGTCGAGCAGCACGTCGCCGTCCGGGTTGACCTGGCGCACCTCCGACGTCCAGGTCGGGGTTCGCCGCCGCGCAGCCGGTCGTCCAGCTCGGCCCGCGACGACCGCGCTCGGCAGCCGAGGCAGACCACGCGGTCCAGGCTGCCGTGCAGCTCGACCACCGAGGTGGCCCCGCCCGCCTGGTGCAGCCCGTCGACGTTCTGGGTGACGATGCCGGTCAGCTGGCCGCGCCGCTGCAGCTCCGCGACCGCCCGGTGCCCGGCGTTCGGTGCGGCCCGCGCCACGTGCCGCCAGCCGAGCTGGCTGCGGGCCCAGTACCTCCGCCGGGCCGTCTCGTCCCGGGTGAACAGCTGGTAGGTCATCGGCAGCGAGCGCCGCAGGGCACCGGTCGGCCCGCGGTAGTCCGGGATGCCCGACTCCGTCGACAGGCCGGCACCGCTGAGAACCATCACGCCGCCCTGGGCGACGAGCTCGGCGAGCTGCGCGGCGCCGTCGGTGCGGCCGGCGGTCTCGTGGGTGACGGGCTGGTGCACGCCGTCCAGTGTGCAACGCCGCGTCAGCACGACGCGGCGGCTCCCGCTAGTCGACCTCGGACTTGGTGCTGCGGCTCATGATGCGCCGCACGATCTCGGCCGGCGGCAGCCCGTCGTGCACCGCCGCGGCGACGTGCTCGACGATCGGCATGTCGACGCCGTGCGCGCGGGCCAGCTCGAGGATCGACTCCGCCGACTTGACGCCCTCCGCGGTCTGCTTCGTCGCATGCACCACCTCGGCGAGGGTCATCCCCCGGCCCAGGTTCTCGCCGAACGTGCGGTTGCGGGACAGCGGCGACATGCAGGTGGCCACCAGGTCGCCGACTCCGGCCAGCCCGGCGAAGGTCGCGGCGTCGGCCCCGAGCGCGAGCCCGAGCCGGGTGACCTCCGCCAGCCCACGGGTGATGATCGAGGCCTGCGAGTTGTCGCCCATGCCCATGCCCTTGGCCATGCCGACCGCCAGCGCGATGACGTTCTTGACCGCCCCGCCGATCTCGACGCCGACGACATCGGTGTTCGTGTACGGCCGGAAGTACGACGTGAGGCAGACCTGCTGCAGCTTCTCGGCGACCGCCTCGTCGGCGCAGGCGACCACGCTGGCAGCCGGTTGCCGCTGCGCGATCTCCTTGGCGAGGTTCGGGCCGGACACGACGGCGATGCGTTCCGGAGCCGCCTGCGTGGTCTCGGCGATGACCTCGCTCATCCGCCGGGTGGTCCCGATCTCGATGCCCTTCATCAGGCTCACCAGCACGCAGTCCGGCGGCAGCAGCGGCGCCCAGCTCGCCAGGTTGGCGCGCAGGGTCTGCGACGGCACCGCCAGCACGACGATCTCCGCGCCGAGCAGGGCTTCGGCGGGGTCCGCGGTCGCCGCGACCGTCTCGGGCAACGGGATGCCCGGGAGGTAGTCGGGGTTCTCGTGGTCCTTGGCGATCGCCGTCACGATCTCCGAGCGGCGGCCCCAGAGGACGACGTCGGCGCCCGCGTCGGCCAGCACCATGGAGAACGCGGTCCCCCACGACCCGGTGCCCAGCACGGCGACTCGCGTCATGCGGTCCTCCTTCGGTCCTCGTCGGTCGGTCGCCGGGGGTTGCCGGTGACCGGCAGCCCCTGCGTTCGCGGGTCGAAGCGCACGGCCGGCGGCCGCTCACCGCGGATCTGCGCCAGCAGCTCGGTCACGGCCGCCATGATGCGTTCGGTGGCCTCGCGCAGCAGGGGGGCGTCGACCGGTCGGTCGTAGAGGTCGTCGAGCACCACCGGCGGACCGGCCCAGACGTGCACGGTGGTCCGCGGCCACAGCCGAGGTCGCTTGCTGTACGGCGGCAGGATCTCCTGCGGGCCCCACTGGGCGATCGGGATGACGGGGGCGCGGGTCTCCAGCGCCACCCGAGCCGCACCGGTCTTGCCGACCATCGGCCACAGACCGGGGTCGCGGGACAGCGTCGCCTCGGGGTAGATGCCGACGCACTCGCCCGCCCGGACCGCGGCGACCGCCGCGGAGAACGCCGCAGCCGCGTCGGCGGACTCGCGGTAGACCGGGATCTGCTTCGCGCCGCGCAGCACGCTGCCCACGAAGAAGAGGCGGAACAGCACCTCCTTGCCGAGGAAGCGCGGGAGCTTCCCGTTGTCGTAGAGGAAGTGCGCGAAGATCAGCGGGTCGACGTGCGAGATGTGGTTGGTGACGACGACGACTCCACCATCGGCCGGCAGGTGCTCCGCGCCGCGCCAGTCGCGGCGGGTGACCACGGTCAGCGGTGGGCGCAGGATCACCACGGCGAGCCGGTACCAGAACCCGATCCGTCCGTGGCGTGCGCGACGCCGTGCGTGGCTCACCCGTGCCCCTTCGTCTGGCGACCCCCAGTGGAACCGTCCCTGTGGTGCAGTCATCCTCCCGTCCGCCGGTCCCGGTGTCGAGCAGGGCTGGCAGGATCACGGTGTGGACGACGCGAGCCGACGGTGGTGCCTGGTGCTGCCGGTCAAGCGGCTGGCGGTGGCCAAGACCCGGCTCGGACCGCCGTACGACGGGGCGCGGCGCGCGCTGGCCCTGGCCTTCGCCGTGGACACCGCGGCCGCGGCCCTCGACTGCCCGTTGGTGGCTGCCGTGCAGGTCGTGACCGACGAGCCGGAGGCGGCGGATGCGCTGCGCGCACTGGGCTGCGACGTGAGCGGCGACGACCCGGACGCCGGGCTCAACCCCGCCCTGACGCACGGCGCGACGGTCGCCGCGCGACGCCACCCGGGCACCTCGGTCGGCACGCTGGCCGCCGACCTGCCCGCCCTGCGTGCTGCCGAGCTCGCGGTCGCGCTGCGCCGGGCAGCTGCGCACGGCCGCAGCTTCGTCCGGGACGCCGAGGGCAGCGGCACCACCCTGCTGCTCGCCCGCGCCTCGGACGACCTGCGCCCGATGTTCGGTGCCGGGTCGGCCGCTCGGCATGCCGGCTCCGGAGCGTTCGAGGTCGCCGCCGACGCCTTGCCCTCGCTGCGTCGCGACGTCGACACGGCGGCCGACCTCGACGCCGTCACGCTGCTGGGCGCCGGCAGCCGCACGAGGCAGGTGCTGGACTCCCTCGGCGGCGCCGGCTCGTCGAGCCGGGCCGGGTAGGTTCGCCTTCGTGCAGGCGACCGTGCGCGGCTTCGACCCGGTGACCAGGTCCGGGACGGTCCTGCTGGACGACGGGACCGAGCTGCCCTACGACCGGCCCGCCTTCGACGCCGGCGGCCTTCGGCTGCTGCGGGTGGGCCAGCGGGTCCGGATCGAGGTCCTCGGGGCCAGGGTCACGTTCCTCACCGTCGCCACCCTGCGCTGACCGGCCGCTTGCGCTGACCGGCTACTTGCGCTGACCGGCTACTTGGGGGGCAGCGACCTCGCATAGCTGACGCCGTGGCTCACCCAGCTCCGGAGGTCGTCGTCGCTGTCGACGGCCGCGGGATCGACCCGCAGCCAGCCGTCCATCTCGCGGCCGCGCATCACGAACCGCCCGACGTGCGGCTCCGACACCAGGGCGTCCGTGCGGGCCGGGTCGATGCGCAGCAGCAGGCCGCCCTGGCCGCTGGCGGCGACCGCCATGTTGCCGCCGACCAGGAAGGCGAGGCCGCCGAACATGGCCTTCTCGGTGAGGCCGGGCTCGTCCTGGACGACCTCCCGGACCCGGTTCGCCAGCTCCACGTCGTACGCCATGCCAGCAGACTATGGCCGGCCGCTCCGACAACGCCGCCCTCGCCGGAGGGTCGTCGCCGTCTAGCCTGGGGCGCATGCGGCCGGCGCGCTACGACGCGATCGCGGACTTCTACGAGCAGGGCTGGCCGGACGCCTACGACGACCCGGTCTCGACGGCGCTGTTGGCCGGGGCCGGCGCGCTGGACGGCCGCCGCGTCCTCGACGTCGCGTGCGGGCACGGCCGGATGACCCGCGAGCTCGCGCGGCGTGGCGGCAGCGTCCTGGGGGTCGACATCTCCGAGGTCCTGGTCGCCAAGGCGCGCGCCGCGGAGGACGCCGACCCGCTCGGGATCGCCTACCTGGTGGCGGACGTGTGCGAGAGCCTGACCGCGCTGGACGACGCCTCGTTCGACGTCGCGGTGTGCAGCTTCGGGCTGTCCGACATCGACGGGCTCGACCCCGCCCTGCGCACGGTGGCCCGGGCGCTTCGGCCGCACGGACGATTCGTGTTCTCGATCCTGCATCCGTGCTTCCCCGGCGCCGGCGAGGCCTCCGGCTCCTGGCCGGAGGCAGGCAGCTACTACGACGAGGGCTGGTGGTCGGCGCAGGGCGAGCTGTCCAGCCTCCGGCGGCAGGTCGGCGCGCAGCACCGGACCCTGTCGACGTACGTCAACGCGCTCGGGCGGCACGGCCTGCGCGTCGCCGAGGTCCAGGAACCGAGACCGCCGGCCGACTGGGCGGTCGGCCGCGTGGACGCCGCCAGGTACCCCGTCTTCCTGGTGGTGTCCTGCATCCGCGACGAGGAGTTCGCGGCCTGACCCGTCGCCGCTCCGGACGCGGACGGGCCCGGAGACCTCGAGGGTCTCCGGGCCCGTCGCCCGTGCCGCGCTGTGTCTAGCGCGCGGTCGTCTTCTTCGCCGTGGTCTTGCGCGCCGTGGTCTTCTTGGCGGTGCTCTTGGTGGCCGTCTTCTTGGCCGGCGCCGCCTTCTTCGCCGTGGTCTTCTTCGCGGGCGCCTTCTTCGCGGTGGCCTTGGTGGCCGTCTTCTTCGCCGGCGCGGCCTTCTTCGCCGGTGCTGCCTTCCTGGCCGGGGCAGCGGTGTGCGTCGCCGTCCGGGCGGCGGACGCCGCCACCCTCGGCAGCTTCTTGGCGCCGCTCACGACGTCCTTGAAACCCTGGCCTGGCTTGAACTTCGGCACCGTCGTCTTCTTGATCTTGACGGTCGCGCCGGTGCGCGGGTTGCGGCCCGTGCGGGCCGGGCGGGCGACCTTCTCGAAGACGCCGAACCCGGTGAGTGCGACGCGCTCACCCGAGGCGACCGCGCGGGTGATGGTGTCGAGCACGGCGTCGACCGCGTCGGTCGCAGCCTTCTTGCTGCCGAGCTGCCCGGACAGCTTGTCGATCAGCTGAGCCTTGTTCACGTGGAACCCCTTGTGGATGCGGATGTCGAGTGGTCACTCGATTCGATGCGACGTTAGGCGCAACATCATCACGAGACAACGACCGACGTGCCCTTTTCCTGTTGTGTCTCAAAGGAGTTCGGCTGATCCGACCGGTGCAGGACCCGTGGCAGGTCGCGGGTTCAGGCAGTTGTCGGCAGCCAGGACGGCCGCCTGGCCTCGAAAGCGGCCACCTCGTCGGCGTGGGTGAGGGTCAGGTCGACGTCGTCGAGGCCCTCCATCAGCCGCCAGCGGGTGTAGTCGTCGAGGTCGAACGGCACGGACTCGCCGCCCCAGGACACGGTGCGCGCGGGGAGGTCGACGGTCACCTCGGTCGCCGGGTCGGCGTCCAGCGCGGCCCACAGCCCCTCGACGTCCGGCTGGCTGACGCAGGCCGTCACCAGCCCGCCCTTGCCGGCGTTGCCGCGGAAGATGTCGGCGAACCGCGGCGAGATCACCACCCTGAACCCGTAGTCGCGCAAGGCCCACACGGCGTGCTCCCGGGACGAGCCGGTGCCGAAGTCGGCTCCGGCGACCAGGATGCTGGCGCCTTCGGCGGTGGGCCGGTTCAGCTCGAAGTCGGGGTCGTTGCGCCACGCCGCGAACAGGCCGTCCTCGAAGCCGGTGCGGGTCACCCGCTTGAGGTAGACCGCCGGGATGATCTGGTCGGTGTCGACGTTCGACCGGCGCAGCGCGACGGCGCGGCCGGTGTGCACGATGACGGGCTCCACGTCAGCTCCCTTCGACGTTCGTCGCGTCGGAGCCGACCGGCGGCAGGTCGGCAGGCGATGCAAGCCGCCCCACCACCGCAGTCGCAGCAGCCACCAGCGGAGAGACGAGGTGGGTGCGACCGCCCTTGCCCTGGCGTCCCTCGAAGTTGCGGTTGGACGTCGACGCGCTGCGCTCACCCGGGGCCAGCTGGTCGGGGTTCATGCCGAGGCACATCGAGCAACCGGCGTGCCGCCACTCCGCACCGGCCTCCTTGAACACCACGTCGAGGCCCTCGTCCTCGGCTGCGAGCCGCACCCGTACCGAACCGGGGACGACGAGGACGCGCACCCCGTCGGCGACCTGCCGCCCGCGCAGGACGTCGGCAGCTGCCCGCAGGTCCTCGATCCGACCGTTGGTGCACGACCCGAGGAAGACGGTGTCGACCGCGATGTCCCGCAGCGGCGTCCCGGCCTGCAGACCCATGTACTGCAGCGCCCGCGCCGCGGCCGACCGCTCGTGCTCGTCGGCGATCGCGGCCGGGTCCGGCACCGAGGCGGTCAGCGGCAGCCCTTGACCGGGGTTGGTGCCCCAGGTGACGAACGGCGCGAGGGCCCCCGCGTCGAGCACCACCTCGCGGTCGAAGACGGCGTCGTCGTCGGTGTGCAGCTCGCCCCAGGCCGCGACCGCGGCGTCCCAGTCGCCGTCCTTCGGTGCCCGCGGCCGACCCTTCAGGTAGGCGACCGTGGTCTCGTCGGGGGCGATCATGCCGGCCCGCGCGCCGGCCTCGATGGACATGTTGCACACCGTCATCCGGGCCTCCATCGACAGCGCCCTGATCGCCTCGCCGCGGTACTCGATGACGTAGCCCTGCCCGCCGCCGGTGCCGATCTCGGCGATGACCGCGAGGATCAGGTCCTTGGCCGTCACGCCGACCGGCAGCGCACCGTCGATGGTGACCGCCAGCGTCTTGAACGGCTCGAGCGGCAGGGTCTGGGTGGCGAGAACGTGCTCGACCTCGCTGGTGCCGATGCCGAAGGCGAGGGCCCCGAACGCGCCGTGCGTCGAGGTGTGCGAGTCGCCGCAGACGACGGTCATGCCCGGCTGGGTGAGACCGAGCTGCGGGCCGACGACGTGCACGATGCCCTGCTCGCGGTCGCCGAGGGAGTGCAGCGGCACGCCGAACTCCGCGCAGTTGGCCCGCAAGGTGTCGACCTGGGTGCGCGAGACGGGGTCGGCGATCGGCAGGTCGATGTCGGTGGTCGGGACGTTGTGGTCCTCGGTCGCGATGGTGAGGTCGGGACGCCGGACCGGCCGCCCCGCGAGACGGAGCCCGTCGAAGGCCTGCGGGCTGGTCACCTCGTGCACCAGGTGCAGGTCGACGTAGAGCAGGTCCGGCTCGCCCTCGGCTCGGCGTACGACGTGTGCGTCCCACACCTTCTCGGCCAACGTTCGCGACACGGTTCTCTCCCTCTGAGACGGCCCGTACTTGCGTCTCGGGGCGTGAGACGGCAGTATCGGTACATGGACAACTCTAGCGGAGTCGGCGTCCTGGACAAGGCCGCCATCGTTCTCGGAGCCCTCGAGGCCGGGCCCGCCAGCCTGGCGTCGCTGGTCGCGGCGACCGGGCTCGCCCGGCCCACCGCGCACCGGCTGGCCACGGCTCTGGAGCACCACCGGCTGGTCGCCCGCGACCTGCAGGGGCGGTTCGTGCTCGGCCCTCGACTCCGCGAGCTGGCGACCGCCGCCGGCGAGGACCGGCTGCTCGAGGCGGCCAGCCCGGTGCTCGCCCGGCTGCGCGACATCACCGGCGAGAGCGCGCAGCTCTACCGGCGCCAGGGCGACAGCCGGGTCTGCGTGGCGGCGGCCGAGCGCCTCACCGGCCTGCGCGACACCGTCCCGGTCGGCGCGACGCTGACGATGAAGGCCGGCTCGGCCGCCCAGATCCTGCTCGCGTGGGAGGAGCCGGACCGGCTGCACCGCGGGCTGCGCGAGGCGAAGTTCACCGCGACGGCCCTCTCGGCGGTACGCCGACGCGGCTGGGCGCAGAGCGTCGGCGAGCGCGAGCCGGGCGTCGCCTCGGTGTCGGCCCCGGTGCGCGGGCCCGGCGGCCGGGTGGTGGCCGCCGTGTCGGTGTCCGGCCCGCTGGAGCGGCTGAGCCGGCAGCCCGGTCGGCTGCACGCCCAGATCGTCTGCGCGGCGGCGGCCAAGCTCAGCGAGGTCCTGCAGCATGCACAGCAGGGCCAGCCCGGTCAGCACGGGCCAGCCGCCGCAGGCAGCGCAGGCTCGGCCCCCGCAGCAGGCGAGCCCGAGGGCCGCGCGCCAACCCGCCTGACGGGTTCTCACTGCGGGCTCGCGGCGCGGAAGGTGCGGCTGCGCGAGCTGTCCACCGGCTGGGACGTTCCGCCCTGTCGGCACGCGTCGTCTTGGTGAAGACTGCGGCCACGAGTGCCGCCCGACGTGGGCGGCACCGCTCATGTGCAACCTGACGAAGGAGCTACGTCGTGCCTAGTGACACGCCCGTGCTGGACACCGTCGCGATGATGACGGCCGCCTCGCTCGACCAGTGTGATCTGCCCGCGGACACCCACCTGCTGATCCGGCTGGCCGCACTGGCCGCGGTGGACGCCCGTCCGGTGTCGTACCTGGCGCACATCGGCCCGTCGGTCGAGGCCGGCGTGACCCTGGAAGATGTCCAGAACGTGCTGGTCGCGGTCGCACCGATCATCGGCACCGCCCGGGTGATGTCAGCGGCCATCAACATCACCGAGGCGCTGGGCTTCGCCATCGCGGTCATCGAGGCCGACGAGGAGGATGCGGGATAGCGGCGGGTGCGCAGTCGCGCGCCGAGGCTGGTGGGCCGCCTCGGCGCGCCGCGTGGGCGTCCGGCCCGGTCAGAGTCCCTGGGGGTTCTCGTCGAGGATGCCCTGGGCGGCTTCGGCGCCGGCCTTGGTGGCCTTGCCCTTGAGGATGTACTCGAAGCCGACGGCGATCATCGCCCCGATGATCGGCCCGACCAGGTAGATCCAGTAGTCGGTCAGGTCCCAGGCGATCAGCTCCGGGCCGAACGAGCGGGCCGGGTTCATCGACGCTCCCGAGACCGGCGCGCCCCACACCGACACCAGCCCGATGTAGGCCCCCACCGCGATCGCACCGTTGATCCCGACGTTGCGGGCACCCGACGCGGTGCCCAGGATCACGCTGACCAGACCGAGGGTCAGCACGGCCTCGGTCAGCATGGCCACGCCCAGGCTCACGTCCGCCGTGGGCTCGGTCGCGCCGTTGATGATGCCGCCGTACATCAGCTGCAGGAACCAGGCCGCGAGCACCGCCCCGACCACCTGCGCGACGATGTACCCGGGGACCCGCCGCCACGGGAAGTTCCCGCGGACCGCGAACGCCAAGGTCACGGCCGGGTTGAGGTGCGCCCCGGAGATCGTGCCCATGAAGAAGATGATCCCCATCACCATCATCCCCGGCGCCAGCGCCTTCATCGCCAGCGTCAGGTCGGTGCCGAACGCCGTCGCCCCGACGACCCCGCCGCCGGCCGCGACCAGCACCAGCAGGAAGGTGCCCCACACCTCGCTGAACAGCCGCCGGTACTCCAGCTTCGCGTCGTCGAACTCGACCTCCCGCTGCCGAGCCAACGACGTTCGTCGGTCAAGCCACGCCAGGACCGGCTCTCCGCTGCCACTCGGGCTCTCGCTCGCAGACATCTGGTTACCTCCGGGCTCACTCGTCGCACGGTCGCGCGGCGTCGTCAGCCCGATCATCGTGGCAGGGACCGTCGCGCTGACGGTGGACGTGGCCCCGTCGGCCTCGGCGTGTTCGAGGCGGCGCTCACGGAGGAGACGAGCGAGCACCTCTGGCGGGCATGACAAAGGCCCAGGTCGAGGACCTGGGCCTTTGCTGGTAGCCCCGACGGGATTCGAACCCGCGCTACCGCCTTGAGAGGGCGGCGTGCTAGGCCACTACACAACGGGGCCGAGATGGGTGCGTCCGCGACCGGCGACGGTCGCTCGCGCGAGCAAGAGCTCAAGCGGACTGCTCCGCCGGACCCTGCCCAGCTGGGGTACCTGGACTCGAACCAAGACTAACTGAACCAGAATCAGTCGGGCTGCCAATTACCCCATACCCCAAGGGTTCTCGCGCCCCACTGGCGGCGGGGTGGGCGGGCGGTGCCCAGGATAGCCGACCTGGGTGGTGGCGGACAAAACACGCCGCGTCGTCAGGTGCCACCGCCGGGCCAGGCGATCGACGAGCCAGGCGAAGGTGAGCATCATCAGCACGTCGACGGCGGCGAACTGCCACTCGAGCGTCGAGGCGGTCAGCGAGTCCTCCAGCGAACCGGTGGCGGCCGTGAACGACAGGCTCACCAGGTTGTTGGCCGCGTGCAGCGCCACCGGGGCCTCCAGCCCGCCGGTGCGCCAGGCCAGCCAGGACGCCGTCAGCCCGAAGGCCAGCCGGTCGCCGAACAGCCACCCGTCCTGGACGCCGTGGGCCAGCGCGAAGCAGCCGGCGCTCACCACGGTGCCCGCCACGATGCCCGACACCGGCCGCACCGACCAGGAGGCCACCGCCTGGGTGAGGTAGCCGCGGAAGCCGACCTCCTCACCGGCGGCCTGCAACGGGGTCGTGAGCAGGATCACCACGACCAGGCCGGCCAGCGTGCCGGCCGCGGGCACCGTCACGTCCTGGCCGGACGACGAGGGCAGCAGCAGACTCAGGCCGAAGAAGACCAGCACCACCAGCAGGGCCAGCGGGAACAGCCGGCCGAGCAGCCCCCACCGCACCCCTGCGACCACCGAGGCGAGCCACCCGGGGCTCTCCCGGTGGACGAGGAACACCGCCAGCGCACAGGCCGGGATCAGCGTGGCGATGACGAGGTTGTTCGCCAGCAGACCCAGCGCCGTGTCGGGGCTGAGCGCGTCCTGCGCCTCGGACGGCTCGCTCGAGGCGCCGGTGACGATCGAGACCACCAGCGCCGCGATGATCACGCCGACGGCGGCCACCACCACGGCGAGGACCGCGACGACCAGGCCCACCACCGGCCGCCACCAGCGCCAGCGCGGGGTGCGCAGGAGCCGCGGGTACGGGTCACCGGGCAGCTGCCCGGCGGCGACCACGCCCGCGGCGGCAGTCATGCCGCGTCGACCGCGGCCCGCAGCCGTGACAGGGTCCGGTCACGCCCCAGCAGCTCGAGCGACTCGAACAGCGGCGGCGACACCCGGCGACCGGTCGTCGCCACCCGCACCGGACCGAAGGCCAGCTTGGGCTTGAGCCCGAGGCCCTCGACGAGAGCCGCTCGCAGCGCCGCCTCGATGTCGGCGGTCGCCCAGGTCGGCAGGTCGGCGAGCGCCTCGACGCTCGCCTCCAGGACCGGTCGCGCCTCGGGCGTCAGCACCTTGGTGGCGTCGGCAAGGTCGACCACGAAGTCGTCGTCGTCGACCAGCAGGAAGCCGAGCATCCCCTCGGCCTCGGAGAGCACCTGCATCCGTTCCTGCACCAGCGGCGTGGCCGCGCGCACGAGGTCGAGCTGCTCGGGGCCGGGCTGCGTCGGCAGCAGCCCCCGGCGTACCAGGTGCTCGGTGATCCGGGCGGCGAGGTCGTCGACCGACAGCTCACGCAGGTAGTGGCCGTTGAGCCAGCCCAGCTTGTCCAGGTCGAAGACCGGCCCGACGGTGTTGACGCGCTGCCAGTCGAAGTCGCGCACCATGTCGTCGAAGGTGAAGATCTCCGCGCCGTCGGGCTGCGAGTAGCCCATCAGCGCGAGGAAGTTGCGCAGCGCCTCCGGCAGGTACCCCTGTTCGAGGAACCAGGTCAGCCGGGCCGCGGGGTTCTTCCGCTTGGAGATCTTCGACTTGTCGACGTTGCGCAGCAGCGGCATGTGCGCGAACGACGGCCGCTGCCAGCCGAGCCAGTCGTAGAGCAGCACGTGCTTGGGGGTCGAGGAGATCCACTCCTCGCCGCGCACGACGTGGGTGATGGCCATCTCGTGGTCGTCGACGACATTGGCGAGGTGGTAGGTCGGGAACCCGTCGGCCTTGACGATGACCTGGTCGTCCGGCCGGGGCGCCTTCACCTGGCCGCGGATGACGTCGTCGAAGGCCAGCGGCGCGTCGTCCGGGATGAGCATCCGCACCACCGGGCTGCTCGCTGAACCCCGGCAGCGCGGCCCGCTCCTCGCGCGTCTTGCCGACACAGAGCCGGTCGTAGCCCGTGGGAGTCTTCGCCCGCTGCTGGGCCTCGCGCATCTCGGCCAGCCGCTCGGTGGAGCACCAGCAGTGGTAGGCGTGGCCGTCGGCGAGCAGCCGGTCGACGTGCACCCGGTAGCTCTCCGACCGCTCGGACTGCCGGTACGGCGCGTACGGGCCGCCCTTGTCCGGGCCCTCGTCCCAGTCCAGACCGAGCCAGCGCAGCGTGTCGAAGACCTGCTGCTCGCTGTCGGCGACGTAGCGCGCCCGGTCGGTGTCCTCGATCCGCAGGATGAACTCGCCGCCCTGCTGGCGGGCGAAGGCCAGGTTGAACAGCGACATGTACGCCGTGCCGACGTGCGGGTCGCCGGTCGGGGACGGCGCGACGCGCACCCGGACGTGACGGGACTCAGCCACGCGCCACCACCCGGTTGGTGAGCGTGCCGACCTGCTCGATCGACACGCTGACCTCGTCGCCGATCGCGAGCGGCGCCGACGCCGGCCGGGGTTCCGGTGAGGATCACGTCGCCCGGCAGCAGCGTCATCGCCTGGCTGACGTGCGACACCAGCTCGTCGACGGTGCGCAGCATCTGCGACGTGCGGCCGGCCTGCCGCAGCTCACCGTTGACCGTCGTGGTGACCGCCAGGTCGGAGGGGTCGATGTCGCTGGCCACCCAAGGCCCGAGCGGGCAGAACGTGTCGAAGCCCTTGGCCCGTCCCCACTGGGACTCGCGGCGCTGCAGGTCGCGGGCGGTGACGTCGTTCGCGCAGGTGAAGCCCAGCACCACGTCCTTGACCCGCTCCGGCGGCACCTCGCGGCACAGCCGGGCGATGACCACCGCCAGCTCGCCCTCGTAGTGCACCTCCTCCGAGACGCCTACCGGGTACTGCACCGCGTCGCCCGGCCCGACCACCGAGGTCGACGGCTTGAGGAAGACCACCGGCGGCTCGGACAGGTCGACCTCGCCGCCCATCTCCTGCGCGTGCTCGGCGTAGTTGCGGCCGATGGCGACCACCTTGCTCGGCAGCACCGGCGCCAGCAGCCGGACCTCGGCCAGCGGCAGCGGGTCCCCCACCACCTGGAAGGGGGCGAACGGGTGCCCGTCGATCTGCCGGACGGTGAGCGCCTGCTCGTCGCCCTCGACGACCCCGAACGCCGCTCCGTCGCCCGTCGTGAACCTCGCGATACGCACACCCGGAGGTTACTTGTGCGCGCGGCGCCGTCGCGCAGGCGGTCAGCACGGCTCGGCTGCCATGCTGCCCGCCATGACCGACTCCCTCGCCGGCGAGCAGGCGACCGGTGAGCCGCGTCGCAGCCCGTGGCCCGGTGTCGCTGCGGGCGTCGCGCTGCTCGCGATGGCGCCTGTCGGGTTCTTCTACGCGGTGTCCGGACTGGTCGTCCCGGGGCCGTGGCTGTTCCTGCTCTGGCTGCTGTACGGCGTGCTGCTCGCCGCCGCGGTGTGGCTGACCCGTCGGCGGTCCTACGCGGTGCTCGCCGTCCCGGTCGTGGCCGGCGTCGCCTGGTTCGCGATCATCAGCGCCGGCGAGGCCTGGTGGGGCTGGACCGGCTGAGGCGCACAAGATCGTTCGCGACCTTTGGCGGCGACACGCACGGCGCGTCGGACACCGAACGTCGCGAACGATCTTCAGGGGACGGCTGCCAGCAGGCGGCGTGCATGCGCCGCGGCGACGACGTTCTCCTTGCGGTCGTACAGGTCCAGCGCGGACCGCAGGTGGCCCGTCGCCGAGTCCGTCGCGCCGAGGGCACGCTCCGCCTGAGCCGCCGCCAGGTGCGTGAGCGCCCGGTCCATCAGCGCATCGATCGGGAACAGGTCGAGCGCCTCGCCGAACCGGGCACGGGACGTCTCGGCATCCCCGTCGAGAGCGGCCAGCCAGCCCTGGGCGGACCGGGAGTGGCCGATGGTGAGCACGTCGTCGGACGATCCGAGCTCGAGGGCCCGCGCCGCGACCGTCCGAGCCTGGACGGTGCGCCCGATGTGCAGCAGGACCTGGGCCTGGTACGCGAGCTCGGTGGACAGCACCGAGAAGTCGCCGGCCGCCTCGAAGCGGCGGATCGTGAGCTCGAGCAGTGGAGCGGCATGCGGCCAGTCGCAGATGGCGATGTCGAAGCGGGCTCGGCCGTAGGCGACGAAGTGCGGGAACTCGCCGCGGAGCTCGGCGGTCAGTGCTTCGGTCTCCCGCCAGGCGACCTCGGACTCCTCGGTGCGTCCGAGCAGGCCGCTGAAGAAGGCGACACCGAGCAGGCTCTGCGCGCGGCCGGTCCGATCGGTGCTCTCGGCCAGCTCGCGCCGGGTCCGGTCCAGGCCCTCCCCGGCGGTCAGCTCACCCAGCATGGTGCCCCACGTGCTGGTCCGCCGGAACAGGGCGGCCAGCCGGTGCCGCCCGGCCAGGTCGGCGTATCGCGCAGCGCGCTCCATGTGCCGTCGCAGCTCCGCGTTGTGCACCCCCATGCTCGCGACGCCCGCGAGCGCCTCCTCGGCGAACGACAGCCCGACGTTGTCAGCCAGCGGCCCGAGCACCGCGATGGCCTCCTCGGCGACCCGGCTCAGCTCCTCGGTGGCGCCTTCCGGCTCGCGGTGGTGGCGGACCGTTGCGAGCACCAACCCGGCCCGGATGACCCACCGTCGGTCGTCGGCAGCCGCGGCTGCGCGCAGCACCGGCTCGGCGAGGGCGATCACCCGGGTGAGGGACTCGCTGTAGCGCAGGTACTGCTGGGCGAGCTCCAGCTGAAGCTCCCAGCGGGACGGCCCGTCGTCGTCACGCAGCCGGTCGGCCCGCTCGAGCAGCTCGGTCGCGAGGACGTCGTCCGCAGCCAGGAGCTGCTGCGCGGCAGCGGCGAAGCGCTCTGACGCCTCGAGCCCCAGCGCACGGGCGTGCTCGCCCGGCCGCCCCAGGTCGGCCAGCGCCAGGTAGGCCGACTCCAGGTGGTCGCCCACCAGGTCCTCGTAGGCCGGACCCGCGGTGGTCTTGTCCAGCCAGCGGGCGAACCGCTCGTGCAGGTCGGCCCGGGTGGCCTTCGGCAGCGCGGCGTACGCCGACTCCCGGACGAGCGGGTGGGTGAACGCGAACGCGTCCTGCCCCGGGATGTCGGTGGGCAGCGGCCGCACCAGCCCCTTGCGCACCAGGGCCTGCAGCCGGGCCGGGACCGCCTCTTCGGAGCTGAGCTCGGCCAGCGCCTGCCGGTAGAACACCTGGCCCATCACGGCGGCCGGGCCGAGGACGGCTCGTTCGGCCGCCGGCAGCCGGTCGAGGCGAGCCGCGATGAGGGCTGCGATGCTCGGGGGCACCTGGAGCGAGGTCAGCTCGTCGGTGGGGGCCCGTTCGCCGAGCAGGCCGTCCTCGTCGAGGACCGCGACGAGGTGCTCCAAATACAGGGGGTTGCCGCCCGCGAGGTCGCGCACCCGCGCGGCCACGGCCGGCTGCAGCCGGCCACCGACCAGCGCGTCGGCAAGGGCGCTGACGTCGTCGCCGCTGAGTGGTTCCAGCATCGCGGTGACGGCATTGACCCGGCCGCCGGACCACGTCGGGTGGTCGTCGAGGAACTCCGGTCGCGCGAGAACGAGCACGAGAACGGGCACGTCGCGCAGCCACTCCGCGACCTCGTCGATGACGTCGACCATGCCGCTCGCGGCCCAGTGCAGGTCGTCGACGACGAGCACCAGGGGCCGTTCGCGGGCCAGCTCCTCGAGCAGCCGGCGCACCGCCCAGGCGGTGTCCGCGGCCGGACCCGGCGATCCGCCCAGGCCGGCCACCGGCGAGATCCGCTCGACCACTTCCGTCGCGTCGGGAGCCGTGCCGAGGAGGCTGCGCACCCGCTCGCGGGCCACCCGCTCGTCCTCGGCCCCGCTGAGCCCTGCGGCTGCGCGGACGATCTCGACGAGCGGCCACCAGGTGACGCCGTCGCCGTAGGACAGGCAGCGGCCGCGCAGGACCGTCGCCTCGTCGGCGACACCGGTCAGCAGCTCATGAGCCAGCCGCGACTTGCCCATGCCTGCGACGCCCAGAACGGTCGGCGAGCTGGCAGGTGCGGTCGCCGACCGCCCGGTCGAAGGCCTGCCGGAGCAAGGCCAGCTCGCGGGTGCGGCCGACGAGGTGTGTGGACAAGGTGCGCGACACTTCTGACGGGTCGGCGACGGCGAGCAGCCGGACAGCGGTCCGTGGGTCCGTCGACCCCCTTCAGGGCAAGAGGTCCTCGCGGCTCGACGTCGACGGAGTCGCGGACCAGTCGGTAGCAGCCGGGGCCGACGAGGCACTCTCCCCGCCCGCAGCCTGCTCCAGCCGGCGGCGTGTTGACGGCCGTCCCGGAGGCGAAGGTGCTGCCCCGCGCGTCGCCGACCACCACCTCACCGTCTCGACGCCGATCCGCCACCGCGAAGCCGGTGCCGTGCTCGGAGCTGATCTCGCGGACTGCTCGCCGGCCGCAGCCAGCAGCTCGCCGCGGCCCGGCAGGCGCGCAACGCGTCGTCCTCGTGAGCCACCGGAACCCCGAACACCGCCATCACCGCGTCGCCCACGAACTTCTCGACGGTGCCACCGTGCCGGGCCAGCACGTCACTCGCGCGCCCGAACCAGCGCTCCATAGGTGACGCAGGCTTCGTCGAGCCGGCCCGAGGGCGTGGAACCGGTGACGTCGCAGAACAGCGCCGTCACGTCTTGCGCACCTCGCCGCGGTTGTCTGGCGACGAGCGCATCGCCCACTCGCCAGAACTTCGCGGTGCCGACACCGGTGCGCCGCACCGGCCGCAGGCCACCGTCCCCTCGTCCACCCGCAGCAGCGTGAGGCCCAGCCGGTCCGCCAGAAATGCGGTGCCCGAGAAACCGCTACGAACCGCGACGGTGCCGCAGCAGGCCGTACGTCACGGCGTCGAGCAGCGCCTCCCAGGAGGCCTCGATGATGTTGGCGTGCACGCCGACGGTCTCCCAGGACGTCTCGCCGTCGCTGGTCTCGACGAGCACCCGGGTCACGGCGTCGGTGCCGTGCGCCTGGTCGACGATGCGCACCCGGTAGTCGATGAGCTCGAGCTTGGCCAGCTCGGGGTAGGCCTTGCCGAGCGCGGTGCGCAGGGCGTGGTCGAGGGCGTTGACCGGTCCGTTTCCCTCGCCGACCGCCACCAGCCGCTCACCCCCGGCGCGGACCTTGACGGTGGCCTCGGCGGCCGCGGTCGCACCCTCGGACTGGGTGTCGCCGTGCGCGTCGACGATGACGCGCCAGGACTCGACCTCGAAGAAGTCCGGCGGCGCTCCCTCGACCGCCGCCCGCAGCAGCAGCTCGAAGGACGCGTCGGCCGCCTCGAAGGTGTAGCCCCTGCTCTCCAGGTCCTTGACCTTCGCGGTGACCTCGGCCAGCAGTGCGTCGTTGCCGGACAGGTCGTACCCGAGCTCGCGCCCCTTGAGCTCGATGGACGCGCGGCCGGCCATGTCCGACACCAGCATCCGCATGTCGTTGCCGACCGCCGAGGGTTCCTCGTGCTGGTAGAGCATCGGGTCGACGCGCACCGCGCTCGCGTGCAGCCCGGCCTTGTGCGCGAACGCCGACGCACCGACGTACGGCTGACGGCTGTACGGCGGCACGTTGGCCAGCTCGGACACCGCGTGCGCCACCCGGGTGGCCTCCTGCAGCAGACCCTCGGGCAGCACCCGGCGCGAACGCTTGAGCTCGAGGTTGGCCACCACGGTGAGGATGTCGGCGTTGCCGGTGCGCTCGCCGTAGCCGTTGAGGGTGCCCTGCACGTGCGTCGCGCCCGCGTCGACCGCGGCGAGCGAGTTCGCCACCGCGCAGCCGGCGTCGTTGTGGCAGTGGATGCCCAGCCGGGCGGAGGTCGCCTCGCGCACCGCGTGCACGACGTCGGCCACCTCGTCCGGCAGCCGGCCGCCGTTGGTGTCGCAGAGCACCGCCACGTCGGCGCCGGCCTCGACCGCGGTCCGGAGCACCTCGACGGCGTACGCCGGGTCGCTGGCGTAGCCGTCGAAGAAGTGCTCGGCGTCGAGGAAGACCCGGCGCCCCTCGGCCCGCAGGTGGGAGACCGAGTCGTGCACCATCGCGAGGTTCTCGGCCAGCGTCGTGCGCAGCGCGAGCTCGACGTGCCGCGGATGGCTCTTGGCGACCAGCGTCACCACCGCCGCACCGGAGTCACGCAGGGCGGCCACCAGGGGGTCGTCGGCGGCCTTCGCACCGGGTCGGCGGGTCGCGCCGAACGCGGCGAGCTGCGCATGCTCCAGGTCGAGCTCGGTCCGAGCCCGCCTGAAGAACTCCGTGTCCTTGGGGTTGGCGCCGGGCCAGCCCCCCTCGATGAAGCCCACCCCGAGCCCGTCGAGGTGCCGCGCGACGGCGAGCTTGTCCTCCACCGAGAACGCCAGCCCCTCCTGCTGGGCGCCGTCGCGCAGCGTCGTGTCGTAGACGTGGAACTCGTCGGTGGTCACGTTCTCTCCCAACAAAAAAGACCCCCCGCGGTCGCGGGAGGTCTGCGCGTGGCCGACGGTGTCGAGGACTCGGTCGGCGGCGCGCTCAGCTCGTAATGCTGTGGACGGGGCACATCAGGCCGCCAGAGTGCCAGCCGCTGCCCGCCACGCGGAACCCTCGTCCCACCATCCGGACCCGAGCCGGACTCCCACGCCGATCTTGAGGCGGCGCACCGTCGTGGACCGGGCGCGCCGTCTCAAGATCGCGGGTGGTGGGGTCAGACGGTGTCGAGATAGTCGGGCAACGCGCGGACGGCGTCCGGCGGAAGGCTGAGGCCGTCGTCGGTGCCGGGGTTGACGGCGAGCCACAGGTCGTCGGACGGCCAGTTGGCCGCGAGCTCGGCGGCGCTGACCGAGACGGCCTCGTCGATGTCGGGGGCAGCAGCGGCCATCGTCGACTCCGAGGTGAACACCGGGACGTACGACGTGCCGTCCTGCTCGATGACCGGTAGCGAGATGGAGCCGTCGGGCAGGTCGGTCTCGCTCGCCTCGGCGGTCTGCGGCACGACGACCTCGCTGGCGGCCACCGCGCGCATCACGGCGTCGGTGTCCCCGGCGGCCATGCCCGCCGCGATGACGGCCTCGGTCTGCTCGCCCTGGGGGTACGGCGCGGTCATCTGGGGTCCTCTCGTCGGTGCAGAAGGTGGTACCTACCCTGCCCACACGAGGGACGAACCTGGCAAATCGTGCCCGGCGCCGGCGCCAGGTGGTGCAGCGGTGTCAGGCGACGCGGTGTCAGGCGACGCGGTGTCAGGCGACCCGGTGCATCCAGCCGTGCGGGTCGGACGCGGTGCCCTGCTGGATGCCGAGCAGCCCCTCCCGGATCTTCATGGTCAGGGCGCCCGGCTCGCCGTCGGCGACGGGGAACGACCCGTGCGCGTGCTTGACCTGGCCGACCGGCGTCACCACCGCGGCCGTGCCGCAGGCGAACACCTCGCTGATCGAGCCGTCGGCACAGCCCGCCTCCCACTCGGCGGTGGTGATGCGGCCCTCCTCGACCTGCAGGCCGACGTCGGCGCCGAGGGTGAGGATCGAGTCGCGGGTCACGCCCGGCAGCAGCGTGCCGGTGAGCGCCGGCGTGACGAGGCGGCCGTCGGCGTACACGAAGTACAGGTTCATGCCGCCCATCTCCTCGACGTAGCTGTGCTCCACCGCGTCGAGCCAGACCACCTGGTCGCAGCCCTGCTCGGCGGCTTGGGCCTGCGCGACCAGTGAGGCGGCGTAGTTGCCGGCGCACTTGGCCTCACCGGTGCCGCCGGGCGCCGCCCGGGTGTACTCCGTGGACAGCCACACCGTCACCGGCCGCACGCCGCCCGGGAAGTAGGCGCCCGCGGGAGACGCGAACAGCAGGAACTGGTACTCCCTGGCCGGCCGCACGCCGAGGAACGGGTCGAGGGCGAACTCCAGCGGACGCAGGTAGAGCGACTCGCCGTCACCGGCCGGCACCCAGTCGCGGTCTGCCTGCACGAGCACCCGCACGGCGTCCAGGAACAGCTGCTCGGGCACCTCGGCCATCGCCAGCCGGCGCGCCGAGCGCTGGAACCGCCGGGCGTTCTGCTCGGGCCGGAACAGCGCCACCGACCCGTCCGGGTGGCGGTAGGCCTTGAGGCCCTCGAAGATCGCCTGGCCGTAGTGCAGGGCGGAGGTCGCCGGGTCGAGGGTCAGCGGCTGGTACGCCGTGAGCCGCGCGCCGTGCCAGCCGTCCTGCACCGAGTAGCGAGCCGAGACCATGTGGTCGCTGAAGACCTGACCGAACCCCGGGTCCTGCAGCAGCGCGGCGCGCTCCTCGGCGGTGCGCGGCGAGGTCGACGGGGCGAGGTCGATGGTCAGGTCGGTCATCCTCTGACGGTAGCCCAGAGAGCCGCCGCGACGGCAGCCGCCTCAGCCCGCGCCGAGCCGCGCGCGCACCGCGTCGCCGACCTGCGACGTGCTCCGCTTCGCGTCCCCCCGGTCCGCAAGATCCGCGACGACGGCGTGCTCGACCGAGGCCGCGGCGACGGGCAGACCGACGTGCTCGAGCAGCATCGCGGCCGACAGGATCGCCGCGGTCGGGTCGGCGACGCCGGTGCCGGCGATGTCCGGCGCCGAGCCGTGCACCGGCTCGAACATCGAGGGGTTCGTGCCGCTCACGTCGAGGTTGCCGCTGGCAGCCAGCCCGATGCCGCCGGTGACCGCAGCCGCGAGGTCGGTGACGATGTCGCCGAACAGGTTGTCGGTGACGATGACGTCGAACCGCTCCGGCTGGCTGACCATGAAGATCGATGCCGCGTCGACGTGCAGGTAGTCGGTCGACACGTCGGGGAACTCCTCGGCGACCCGGGCGAAGGTGCGCGCCCAGAGCCCGCCGGCATGGACGAGGACGTTCGTCTTGTGCACCAGGGTCAGGTGCCTCCGCGGGCGGGCGGTGGCCCGCCGGAACGCGTCCCGGACGACCCGCTCCACGCCGTACGCCGTGTTGACGCTGACCTCGGTGGCGATCTCGTGCGGGCCGCCCTCGCGGACGACCCCGCCGTTGCCGACGTACGGGCCCTCGGTGCCCTCGCGCACGACGACGAAGTCGATCTCGCGGTCGGCGCCCGCGCGTGCCGCCAGCGGCGACGCGACCCCGGGGTAGAGCCGGGCCGGCCGCAGGTTCACGTGGTGGTCGAGGGCGAACCGCAGCCGGAGCAGCAGCCCGCGTTCGAGCACGCCCGCTGGGCACGCTGGGGTCGCCGACCGCGCCGAGCAGGATGGCGTCGTGCCCGCGCAGCTCGTCGAGCACGCCGTCGGGCAGCGTCTCGCCGGTCGCGTGCCAGCGCCGGGCACCGAGGTCGTAGTCCGTCGTCTCGAGCTTGACGTCGTGCGCGTGGGTGACGGCGTCGAGCACCCGGACGGCCTCGGCGACGACCTCGGGGCCGATGCCGTCGCCGGGGACGAGCGCGAGCCGCAGGGCGGTCGGGGTGGTGGTCGGCGAGGTCACGCTCAGTGGCCGGTCTCGCCGCCGTTGTCCCGGCGGTCCATGGCTTCCTGCACCGCCTGCTGCACGGCCTGCTTCGGCTCGGCGGCGGTGGTGCTGGGACGGTGGGTGCGGTGCGTGCGGGTCATCGTGGGCTCCTGGGAGGTACGTCGCGTGGCGGGTCAGCGCCGGATCCCGCGACGAGGAGCCGACCCTGTTAGAGAGCCCCGCCGCGGCAGCGAAGTACGAAGATGCGCCGCATAGTGACCCGACGGTAGGCCCGCCGGCGTGACGGTGTCTCGCCAGTTGTCAGCCGGTCCCGGATGGTGGGACATGGTAGCGGTTCCGCCGATGATCCAGCCGCTCCGCCCAGGCTGGGCGGGGCGTGCCGTCACGCTGGGTCGTCCTCTGGCAGCGCGTCCCTCGTCCGGAGCTCGGCCGCGTCGGCTGGCGGTCTGTTGTGGCCGGGTGGGTGGGGTTCGGGGCCGATGGTCTTCCCTGTGGCCGGGTGGTGCAGCTGGTAGCGGCCGTCGGGTAGCCGGTGCAGCTGCCAGTGTCCTTCGTGCAGCAGCAGGTGGTGGCCTTGGCAGGGCAGTGCCCCGTTCGCGACGGTGGTCGGGCCGTGCTGGGCGACCGGCACCAGGTGGTGGGCGTCGGCCCAGGCGATCGGCCGGTCGCAGTACGGGGCGGGGCACCGGTCGCCGTCGCGGGCGATCATCGCCCGGCGTTGGGCGGCGGTGAAGAACCGCCGACCACTACCGGCCTCGATCACACTGCCGTCGGGGCCGATGGTGACGTAGGTGGCGTGCGCGTCGCAGCCGACCCGGCGGGCGGTGGACCCGGCGATCCGGCCGACCCAGGACAACGTGCCACCCGGCGACCCACCCGCCGCGCCGGCAGCCGCCCGCGCCGCGCAGCGTCGTCGTCCTCCGCATCCCGCGAGTTCGTCTGCGTCCTGCGAGATCGTCTGCGGCCGCGAGATCGTCTGTGTCCTCGAGATCCTGTGCGGCCTCGGAGTGTTCCGGGTCCCGGGCAACCGGCCCGGCAGCGGCCGCGGCAGCGGCAGCACTTGATGCTGCCGGCTCGGCGGCCAACGTGTCGGCGTCCAGGGTGACGATCAGGTGCGGGTGCCCGCCCCGGCCGGTGCGGCCGGTGTCGGGGTGGGCGAGGTAGGCGCGGCAGATGTCGGCCAGCCCGTCCAGCCGGCGCCGGGCGGCGGTCCGCCGGTCGCCGGCGACCAGTGGGGCGGCGGTGTCCACCGCGGTGGCCAGCAGCGACCCGCTGACCGGATCGGCCGACCCGGAGATCGACACCGTGCCGTCCAGGGTCGGGCAGAACGTCACCCCGGCCCGGTCATACCGGCGGACCGCGGCGGCATCGGCGCTGTCGGGGTCCAGCGCATGCTGAAAGGCCCGCATCAGGTTCGCGGTGGCCGCCACGTCCGCGGTGGTCGCCAGCGCGACCGCGTCGGGCTCGATCAGCGCGACCGCCCCGGCCGGCGCGTCGGCCACCGCGGTCGCGATCAGCCCGGCGTGCCGGCCGGTCAACCCACCTTCGGCCAGCGCGGTCGCGGTGGCCGGCAGCAGCCCGCGCGCAGCACCCGGGCGGTGCGGACCAGCCCGGCCGCCTCCCCCGCGGTGACCCGGGTGGTCTGCCGCAGCCAGGCGCCGGCCGTCAGCGCACCGTCCAGGGTGAAGGTGCCGCGGGCGTCGACCTCCCCGACCGCCGACAGCGTGACCGACTCCAGCCGGCTCGCCGGCCCGGCGTACCGCCACCACCATCTCGGCGAGCTGGTCGTGGGTCAGGTCCGCCGACCGCGCCGCCGGCCAGGGCGTCGACCAGGCCCGCCACGCCGGCGACCATGGTGTCCAGCGCGGCCATCGGCGGCACCCCACCCGACCCCGCGCCGGACCCCGTGTTCGAAGACATGTTCGAACACTACCCGCCGGGCTGGACACAACCCGACCCCGGAAACCGTTTGTGGACAACGGATTCCGCCATCCACAGGGCGGCCTGTCGACGACGAACGTCAGTCGCTGAGGTCGACCTGACGGGCCGTCTCGGCGCCGATCTCGCGGACGATCTCGTCGAGCACCCCGTGCGGGATGGCGTTGTCGACGGTCATCGTGACGAGGGCGTGGCCACCCCGCCGGTCGCGGCTCACCTGCATCCCGGCGATGTTGACGCCGGCCTCCCCGAGCACCCGCCCCACCACTCCGACAACGCCGGGCCGGTCGACGTAGCGGAACAGGGCCATGTGGTCGGAGACCCCGACCTCGACGTCGAAGCCGTTGATCTCGACCACCCGCTCGAGCTGACGGGTGCCCGCCAGGGTGCCGGACACCGACACCTGGGTGCCGTCGGCCAGCGTCCCGCGCAGGGTGACCAGGTTGCGGTAGTCGGGCGACTCGGCGTCGGTCGTGAGCCGCACCAGGACGCCACGGTCGGCCGCGAGCACCGGCGCGTTGACGTAGGAGACCGGGTCCTCGACCACGTCGAGGAACAGCCCCTTGAGAGCCGCGAGCTCCAGCACCCGCACGTCGTGCGCGGTGATCTCGCCACGCACCTCGACGTCGAGCTGGGCCGGCACCGCGGCGGCCACGGCGGTGAGGATGCGGCCGAGGTGCTCGGCGAGCGGGATGCCCGGCCGGACCTCCTCGGCGATGACTCCGCCCTGGACGTTGACGGCGTCCGGCACCAGGTCGCCGGCGAGCGCGAGGCGCACCGACCGGGCCACCGAGACGCCGGCCTTCTCCTGCGCCTCGGCGGTGCTGGCACCCAGGTGCGGGGTGGCGACGACGTTCTCCAGCTCGAACAGCGGCGAGTCGGTGCACGGCTCGGAGGCGTAGACGTCGAGGCCCGCGGCGCCGACCCGGCCCTCCTTGAGCGCGGCGAACAGCGCCGCCTCGTCGACGATGCCGCCGCGCGCGGCGTTCACCAGGATCAGGGACGGCTTGACGGTGGCCAGCTGCTCGGCGCCGATGATCCCGACCGTCTCGGGGGTCTTCGGCAGGTGCACCGAGACGACGTCGGCCGTGCGCAGCAGCTCGTCCAGGGAGACGAGGCGGACGCCCATCTGGGCCGCGCGGCCGGCGGCCACGAACGGGTCGTGGGCGATGACCTGCATGCCGAAGGCCGACAGCCGTTGCGCGACCAGCGCTCCGATGCGGCCGAGACCGACGATGCCCGCGGTCTTCTCGTAGAGCTCGACGCCGCCGTACCTGCTGCGCTTCCACTCACCCTGCTTGAGCGCGGCGTTGGCCGGCGCGATGTGGCGGGCCGCGGCCAGCAGCAGCCCCACCGCGAGCTCGGCCGCGCTGACGATGTTGGACTGCGGCGCGTTGACGACCATCACCCCGGCCAGCGTGGCCGCCTTGACGTCGACGTTGTCCAGCCCCACGCCGGCCCGCGCCACCACCTTGAGGTTGCGGGCGGCTGCGAGCACCTCGGCGTCGACGGAGGTGGCGCTGCGCACCAGCAGGGCGTCGACGTCGGCGACGGCAGGCAGCAGCGCTGCCCGGTCCGAGCCGTCGACGTGGCGTACCTCGAAGTCCGGCCCGAGGGCCTCGATGGTCGCGGGCGAGAGCTCTTCGGCGATGAGAACGACGGGACGAGTCACCCGCTCATCGTAGGCGCGCCCTTGTGAACGCCTTCACAAGTGTCCAGGCCGCGGACCTTCGTCGGTCCGGGCCGACCGTCAGCGCCAGCTACCCGGCGGCGGCGCGGCCGCCCTCGGCGTCGCCGCCGTCACCAGCCATCTCGTCCTGGACCGCGCGGACGTCGACCGGTCGCAGGAACATCCACCCGAGCATGCCGACGCCGAGCAGCAGCATGGCGAGGCCGGTCCAGATGTTGATGTCGATGCCGCTCGCCTTCTCCTTGGCGTTCGAGCCGTCGAACAGGCCGGCGCCGAGCACCAGCACGCCGTACAGCGTGAACAGGCCACCGATGATGCGGCGGATGTCGAAGAGGCTGGCCGCCGACGACTTCGCGCCCTCGGTGCTCTCGATCTCCGGGTCCCGGCGGCCGGCGGACTCTCGCGAGCTGTGGTCAGACATGGGTCGTCCTTTCCGTCACCAGAACGGGATGTAGAGCAGGACGCTCAGACCGAGCGCGATGCCGCCGAGCAGCAGCGGGTTGCGGTACCAGGTGCGGTCCCCCACCAGCTCTCCGGCGTTGAGGTCGGTGGCGCCGACCCCGCGTACCAGGCCCTGCAGCTCGTCGTCCGGCTTCGGCTGGGTGAAGAGGCTCACCGCCACCGCCAGCACGCTGGCCACCACGAAGGCGACACCGGCGCCCCAGAAGGTCTCCTCCAGGTCGGTGCGGAAGCTCAGGACGCCGCCCTTGTACAGGAAGTACGTCGCCAGCGCGCCGAGGGTGCCGCCCAGCAGGGCCGAGAAGCCCGCCCAGCCCGTCATCCGCTTCCAGAAGATGCCGATGAGGAACGTCACGAACAGCGGGACGTTGAAGAACGAGAACAGCACCTGGACGTAGTTCATGATGTTGCTGAAGCCCGCAGCGATGAACGCGGTGCCGATGCCGATCAGGATGCCGATGACGGTGAAGACGCGACCGGTCCGCAGGTAGTAGGCGTCGTCGCGGTCCTTCTTGATGTAGGTCTGCCAGATGTCGTAGGTCACCACGGTGTTGAAGCTGGAGACGTTGGCGGCCATGCCGGCCATGAAGGCGGCCAGCAGGCCGGTCACCGCGATGCCCAGGACGCCGTTCGGCAGGTACCTGTCGATCAGCAGCGGGATCGCGTTGGTGTACGTGAACTCGCCCGAGTCGGCCCCAAGCTTGGGGAACAGCACCAGCGCGATGAGGCCGGGGATGATCGTGAGAGCCGGGATGAAGAGCTTCGGGAAGGCGCCGATCAGCGGGGTACGCCGGGCAGCGCTCATGTTCCGCGCCGACATCGCCCGCTGCACCTCGGCGAAGTTGGTCGTCCAGTAGCCGAACGACAGCAGGAACCCCAGCCCGAAGACGATGCCGAACCAGCTGGAGCCGATCGGGTTGGTGACGCTGCCGATACCGGTGCCCTGCCAGGTGTGCAGGAAGCCGTCCCCGCCGTTCTTGTTGGCGGCCACCTTGTCGGTCAGGCCGCCCCAGCCACCCATGTCGTTCAGGCCCACGACCACGAGCGGGACGAGGCCGGCCAGGATCACGAAGAACTGCAGCACCTCGTTGTAGATCGCGGACGAGAGGCCGCCGAGGGTGATGTAGGCCAGCACCAGTGCGGCGGAGACGAGGATCGCCACCACCAGCGGCCAGCCGAGCAGCGCCTCGAGCACGATGGCCAGCGCGTACAGGTTGACCCCGGCGATGAGCACCGCCGACACCGCGAAGATGACCGCCTGGAGCAGGTGGGTCTGGGTGTTGAAGCGCACCCGCAGGAACTCCGGGACGCTGCGCACCTTCGAGCCGTAGTAGAAGGGCATCATCACGATGCCGAGGAAGACCATCGCCGGGACGGCGCCGACCCAGTAGTAGTGCGCGGTGGCGATGCCGTACTGCGCGCCGTTGGCGGCCATGCCGAGGATCTCGAGGGCGCCGAGGTTGGCGGCGACGAACGCGATGCCGGTGACCCAGGCAGGCAACGCCCGTCCGGACATCAGGAAGTCGAGGCTGGAGCTGATGCTGCGCCGCGCCAGCACCCCGATGCCCAGCACCGTGAGGAAGTAGCAGCCGAGGATGACGTAGTCGAGCCAGTTGAGGTCCAGCCGCACGGCACACCTCGCAGGGAGAGAAGACGGGGCGTCGTCCAACCTGCTCGGGAATCGCGGGGGCTCAAACCTGGACAAAGGGGACAGCCGCGAAAATCGCGGCCGTCCCCTCGGCGTCGGGAGCCGGTTACTCGCTCTCGCTGATCCAGCTCATCAGCGGCCGGAGCTTGCGCCCGGTCTGCTCGACCGGGTGCTCGGTGTTCTCCTGGTAGGAGCGCCGGTAGTTGGGGAGGCCCGCGTCGTACTCGGCCATCCACTCCTTGGCGAACGAGCCGTCGGTGATCTCGCCGAGGATCTTCTTCATCTCGGCGCGGGTGTCGTCGGTGACGACCCGCGGGCCGCGGGTGTAACCGCCGTACTCCGCGGTCTCCGACACCGACCAGTACATCTTCGAGATGCCGCCCTCGTACATCAGGTCGACGATCAGCTTCACCTCGTGCAGGCACTCGAAGTAGGCGATCTCCGGCTGGTAGCCCGCGCCGACCAGGGTGTCGAAGCCGGACTTGATGAGCTCGGACAGGCCGCCGCAGAGCACCACCTGCTCGCCGAACAGGTCGGTCTCGGTCTCCTCGGTGAACGTCGTCCGGATGGCTCCGGCGCGGGTGCCGCCGATGCCCTTGGCGTAGGACTTCACCAGGTCCCACGCGCCGCCGGTGGCGTCCTGCTCGACGGCGACGAGAACGGGTACGCCGCGGCCGTCGACGAACTGCCGCCGAACCAGGTGACCCGGCCCCTTGGGCGCGACCATGCACACGTCGACGCCTGCCGGCGGCGTGATGAGGTCGTAGCGGATGTTCAGCCCGTGGCCGAAGAACAGCGCGTCGCCGTCGACCAGGTTGGGGGCGATGGCCTCGGCGTACAGGCTGCGCTGCACCGGGTCCGGGGCCAGCACCATGACGAGGTCGGCCTCCTCGCAGGCCTCGAACGGTGTGACGACCCGCAGCCCCTCGGCGTCGGCCCGCTCCCGGCTCTTGGAGCCCTCCGGCAGCCCGACCCGCACGTCGACCCCGGAGTCGCGCAGCGACAGCGCATGCGCGTGACCCTGGCTGCCGTAGCCGAGCACGGCCACGTTGCGCCCCTGGATGATGGACAGGTCGGCGTCGTCGTCGTAGTACAGCTCGGCCACGGTTCTCTCTTCTCCGGTAGGTGGGACGGACGTGCTAGCGGGCGATCGGGGTGACGGTGCTGGGACGGGCCGACCGGTCGGTCATCGATCGGGAGCCCCTGCTCACGCCGACCAGCCCCGACTGCACCAGCTCGCGGATGCCGTACGGCTCCAGCACGCGGAGCAGCGCGGCCAGCTTGTCGGCGTTGCCGGTGGCCTCGATGGTGACGGCATCGGGTGCGACGTCGACGACCTTGGCGCGGAACAGCTGGACGGTCTCCAGCACGTGCGACCGGCTCGCCTTGTCGGCCGCGACCTTGACGAGGAGCAGCTCGCGCTGCACCGACGTGCCGGCGTCCAGCTCGACGATCTTGATCACCTCGACAAGCTTGTTCAGCTGCTTGGTGACCTGCTCGAGCGGCAGCTCCTCGACGTTGACCACGATGGTCATCCGCGAGATGTCGTCGTGCTCGGTCGGCCCGACCGCGAGGGAGTCGATGTTGAAGCTCCGGCGGGAGAACAGCCCGGCGATCCGGGCCAGCACGCCGGGCTTGTTCTCGACCAGCACCGACAGCGTGTGCCTGCTCATTCGGGGCCCCCTGGGAATCGTGAGGAACGAGCGATTTCTTGGGGATGACTCATCTACTCGTCACCCCACTTCGGTGCCATGTCGCGCGCGACCTGGATCTCGTCGTTGCTCGTGCCGGCCGGGACCATCGGCCACACCATGGCGTCCTGGTGCACGGTGAAGTCGACCACGACCGGGCGGTCGTCGATCTCCATGGCCTTGTCGATGGTGCTGTCGACGTCCTCGGCCTTCTCGCAGCGCAGCCCGATGCAGCCGTAGGCGTCGGCCAGCTTCACGAAGTCGGGGATGTGCTCGACGATGCGGCCCTCGCCCCTGCCGGCCCCGCCGAGGTCGGTGTTGGAGTAGCGCTCGTTGTAGAACAGCGTCTGCCACTGCCGCACCATGCCGAGGCTGCCGTTGTTGATGATCGCCACTTTGATCGGGATGTCGTTGATCGCGCAGGTGGCGAGCTCCTGGTTGGTCATCTGGAAGCAGCCGTCGCCGTCGATGGCCCAGACCGTCGCGTCGGGCCGGCCGGCCTTGGCGCCCATCGCGGCCGGGACCGCATAGCCCATCGTGCCGAGGCCGCCGGAGTTCAGCCAGGTGCCGGGGTTCTCGTAGGAGATGAACTGGGCGGCCCACATCTGGTGCTGCCCGACGCCCGCCACGTACAGCGCGTCCGGGCCGGCGATCCGGCCGAGCCGCTCGATGACGTACTGCGGGGCGAGCGACCCGTCGGCCGGCCGGTCGTAGCCGAGCGGGTAGGTCGTGCGCCACATGTCGACCTGGGCCCACCACCCCTCGTAGTCGCCGCGCCGGCCGGCCTCGTGCTCGGCGCTCAGCGCAACCACGAGGTCGGCGATGACCTCGCGGGCGTCACCGACGATCGGCACGTCGGCGACCCTGTTCTTCGAGATCTCGGCCGGGTCGATGTCGGCGTGGATCACCTTGGCGTCGGGGGCGAAGCTGGACAGCTTGCCGGTGACCCGGTCGTCGAAGCGGGCACCGAGGGACACGATCAGGTCCGACTTCTGCAGCGCGGTGACCGCCGCGACGGTGCCGTGCATGCCGGGCATGCCCAGGTGCTGCCGGTGGCTGTCGGGGAAGGCGCCCCGCGCCATCAGGGTGGTGACCACCGGGATGCCGGTGAGCTCGGCCAGCGTCCGGAGCTCGGCCCAGGCGCGGGCCTTGAGCACGCCGCCGCCGACGTACAGCACGGGCCGTCGGGACTCGACCATCATCCGGGCCGCCTCCCGGATCTGCTTGCCGTGCGGCTTGGTGACCGGTCGGTAGCCGGGCAGGTCGATGGTGGTCGGCCACTCGAAGGTGGTCTGCGCCTGCAGGGCGTCCTTGGCGACGTCGACCAGGACCGGGCCCGGCCGGCCGGTGGAGGCGATGTGGAAGGCCTCGGCGACGGTGCGCGGGATGTCGGCCGGGTCGGTGACGAGGAAGTTGTGCTTGGTGACCGGCATCGTGATGCCGCGGATGTCCGCCTCCTGGAAGGCGTCCGTGCCGATCGAGGCGCTGGGCACCTGCCCCGTCACGGCCACCATCGGCACGCTGTCCATGTACGCGTCGGCGATCGGCGTGACCAGGTTCGTGGCGCCCGGTCCGCTGGTCGCCATGCACACCCCGACCCGGCCGGTCGCCTGCGCGTAGCCGGTGGCGGCGTGCCCCGCGCCCTGCTCGTGCCGGACGAGGATGTGCCGGATCCGCGGCGAGTCCATCAGCGGGTCGTACAGCGGCAGGACGGCACCGCCCGGGATGCCGAAGACCGTCGTGACACCCGCGGACTCCAGCGAGCGGACGAGGCTCTGCGCTCCGGTGACCTGTTCGGACATCTGCGGACCTTCCTGGCTCTGGCAACGGTGGTGTGCGGCCAACAAAAAACCCCTCCGGTCCAGTGTGGACTCACGAGGGGTTGCGCGCTCGGCTGACGGGCGTCAGGCGGCGCGCAGGCGAAGTACGACGAGGTGCTGCACGGCGACAGACTCACCGGGATGCCGGCACGCGTGTCAACGTGTGGCACGCCGCGTCTCGCATGCCGGGCCGACCGGCGACCCATCCTGGGCCTTTCGCACCTACCGGTCGAGCCGCCCGCCCGGACCCTGGAACCGCACCGAAGGGGTGATGACGATGACGGGCCTCTCGCTGCGGCGCTGGGTCGCCCTCTGCGCGACCGCCGAGGCGATCGGGATGACCGCAGCGGCGGCGGCAGCGAAGGCGGCCCAGCGGGTGGCCGGCGACGACGCCTCCGCCCGGGCCGTACTGGCCGGGCTGGCGTTCGTGGTCGCCGGCGGGCTCGTCGAGGGCGTCGCGCTGGGCACCCTGCAGGCGAGCGGGCTGCGCCGGATGCTGCCGGCCTTGAATGCGCGTCGCTGGGTGCTGGTCACGGTCGTCGTGGCCGGGCTCGGCTGGGCGGCTGCTTCGGCCCCGGCCGCGCTCTCCGGAAGCGGTGACGGCAGCCAGCCTCCCGTCCTGCTCATGACGGCGGGGGCGCTGGGTCTCGGCGCAGCGATGGGCGCCCTGCTCGGCGCCGCCCAGGCGACCGTGCTGCGCGGCGAGGTGCGGCATCCCTGGCGCTGGGTCGGTGCGAGTGCCGCGGCATGGCCCATGGCGATGGCGGTGATCTTCCTCGGGGCGAGCACCCCGGCTGCGGACTGGCCGGTGCTGGTGGTGGCCGGCCTGGGCACCGTCACCGGGTTGTTCGCCGGCGCCGTCCTCGGACTCGTCAGCGGGTGGTTCCTGCCGACTTTGGACGGCCAGCCCCTGCACAACCTGGCGGTGCTTCACCTGCTCGGCTCCCCGGCGCACGCGATGCTGGGCCGGTCGCTGGTCGCGCTACGGGTGCGCGGGGCGTCGACCGGCCGCGCCTTCGAGCTGCCCGTGCAGTACGCCGGTGACGAGGGCGGCCTCGTCGTCCTCCCGGGCCACCCCGAGACGAAACGCTGGTGGCGCAACCTCGACGAGCCCGCGGCGGTCGACGTGCTGCTCGACGGGGTGTGGCAGACCGGCGCCGGTCGGCTGCTGCGCCCGGGCGACCCGGCGTACCGCCCGGCGGTGGACGCCTATCGGGAGCGCTGGCCCCGGGTCACGGTGCCCGACGGCGACCCGCTGGTGCGCATCGGGCTGTCCGCTCCCTGACGCGCCGCCGCGTCTCAGGCGGGAACGCGCACGCCGCCCTGCCACACCTGGCGCACGCGCGACGCGAGGTCGAGCCACGTCGTCGGGCTGCCGTCGAGGACCACGAGGTCGGCCCGCTTGCCGGGCTCGAGGGTGCCCAGCTCGTCGTCGAGGCGCATCAGGCGCGCCGCCGACCGGGTCGCGGCGGCCCACGCCTGGGCCGGCGACATGCCGTACCGCACCATCATCGAGATCTCCTCGAGGTTGCGGCCGTGGGCCATCACCGGCGCGTCGGTGCCCATCGCCACCTGCACCCCGGCATCCAGGGCCAGCCGGAACGACTCCTCGTGCCGCGCCACGAGCTCGCGGGACTTCTCCTCCGACCCCGGCGGCAGCGCCACGCCGGCGGCGGCCGCCTCCAGCACGCCGTGCGGCGCGACCAGCGTCGGCACCAGCCAGGTGCCGTGCTCGGCCATCAGCGCGACGGTCTCCTCGTCGAGCAGCGTGCCGTGCTCCACCGAGCGCACCCCCGCGCGCACGGCACCCTTGATGCCACCTGCGCTGTGCGCATGAGCCATCACGTAGCGCCCGGCGGCCGCCGCCTCGGCGACGATCTCGGCGAGCTCGTCGTCGCGCAGCTGTGCCAGGTGGGGTCGGTGTGCGCGGACAGCCCGCCGCCGGTCGTGGCCACCTTGATCTGGTCGGCGCCGGCCCGCACCAGCTCGCGCACCACTCGCCGGGCGCTGTCGACGCCGTCCACGAGGGTGGGTGGGATGCCGGGGTTCGTCGGCTCGGTCAGCCCGGAGGGGAGCCACGGATCGGCGTGCCCGCCGGTCTGGGAGACCATCGAGACGGCGAGACGCACCCGTGGGCCGCTGATCAGCCCGGTCTCCAGCGCGGTCCGCAGCCCGCTGTCGATGAAGCCGGCGTCCCGCACCGTGGTGATGCCGAGCCGCAGCGTGGTCGCAGCGTTGGCCACCGCCGAGTAGAACGTCAGGGAGAACGGCTCGAAGGCAGCCCGGCCGAGGTCCAGGTGGCTGAAGCCGAGGTGCACGTGGCAGTCGAACAGGCCGGGCAGGACGGTCGCGCCGGCCACGTCCACCGACTCGTCGCCGTCCAGCCCGGGCCCGACGTCCACGACCCAGCCGTCCTCGAGCACGACGTCCGCGTCCGCGGCCGTGCCCGAGACGGGGTCGAAGACCCGCCCGCCGGCGATGAGCGTGCGCGTCTTCATGTGCAGACGGCGCCCTGGGCCGCGGAGCCGACGAGCTTGACGTACTTGGCCAGCACGCCCTTGCCGTAGACCGGCGGCAGCGGCTCCCACGCCGTACGACGGCGGGCCAGCTCGCTGTCGTCGACCAGCAGGTCGAGACGCCTGGCCGCGACGTCCAGCCGGACCCGGTCGCCGTCCGCGACGAGCGCGATGGGTCCGCCGTCGGAGGCCTCCGGTGCGACGTGCCCGACGCAGAGCCCGGTGGTGCCCCCGGAGAACCGGCCGTCGGTGAGCAGCAGCACGTCCTTGCCGAGGCCGGCACCCTTGATGGCCCCCGTGATGGCGAGCATCTCGCGCATGCCGGGGCCGCCCTTGGGGCCCTCGTACCGGATGACGACGACGTCGCCGGCGGCGATGGTGCCGTCCGCCAGCGCGTCCATCGCGGCGCGCTCGCGGTCGAAGACCCGGGCGGTGCCCTCGAAGACGTCCGCGTCGAACCCGGCGGTCTTGACGACCGCGCCGTCGGGTGCCAGCGAGCCGCGCAGGATCGAGATGCCGCCGCTGCGGTGGATGGGCTCGGCCATCGCCTTCAGGACCTTGCCGTCGAGGTCCGGGGGCGCGATGCCCTCGAGGTTCTCGGCCAGGGTGCGTCCGGTGACGGTCAGCACGTCGCCGTGCATCAGCCCGGCGTCGAGCAGCGCCTTCATGACGACCGGCACCCCCCCGACCCGGTCGACGTCGGTCATGACGTACTGGCCGAACGGCTTGACGTTGGCCAGGTGCGGGACCTTGGCGCCGATCCGGTGGAAGTCGTCGAGGGTGAGCTCGACCTCGGCCTCGTGCGCGATCGCCAGCAGGTGCAGCACGGCGTTGGTCGAGCCGCCGAAGGCCATCACGACGGCGATGGCGTTCTCGAACGCCTCCTTGGTGAGGATCTGGCGGGCCGTGATGCCCTGGCGCAGCAGGCCGACGACCGCCTCGCCGGACCGCCGGGCGTACCCGTCCCGCCGGCGGTCGGTGGCGGGGGGCGCCGCGCTGCCCGGCAGGGACATGCCGAGCGCCTCGGCGGCGCTGGCCATCGTGTTCGCGGTGTACATGCCGCCGCAGGCGCCCTCCCCCGGGCAGATCGCGCGCTCGATCGCGTCGACGTCCTCGCGGCTCATCAGGCCCCGTGCGCAGGCGCCGACGGCCTCGAACGCGTCGATGATCGTGACCTGCTTCTCGGAGCCGTCGGACATCTTGGCGATGCCCGGGAGGATCGACCCGGCGTACAGGAAGACGCTGGCGAGGTCGAGCCGGGCGGCGGCCATCAGCATGCCGGGCAGCGACTTGTCGCAACCTGCGAGCAGGACCGAGCCGTCCAGCCGCTCCGCCTGCATGACGACCTCGACCGAGTCGGCGATCACCTCGCGGGAGACCAGGGAGAAGTGCATGCCCTCGTGACCCATCGAGATGCCGTCGGACACCGAGATGGTGCCGAACTCCAGCGGGTAGCCGCCGGCCGCGTGCACGCCGTCCTTGGCCGACTTCGCGAGCCGGTCGAGCGAGAGGTTGCAGGGGGTGATCTCGTTCCAGCTGGAGGCCACCCCGATCTGCGGCTTGGCGAAGTCGTCGTCGCCCATCCCGACCGCACGGAGCATGCCGCGGGCGGCCGCCTTCTCCAGGCCGTCGGTGACGTCGCGGCTGCGGGGCTTGATGTCGGGCTTCCCGGAATGGATCGGCACGGCCCGATGCTGCCACTCGTGGGGTGATCTCGCCGGATGCGGTCCGTCCGGCGAGACCGGCACCAGCGGTCTGCAAGCCGGTTGCAAGGTGCCGGTGGCCCACTGGTGGTGCCAGCACCACCCCCGACGGGTGGCTTATCACCTGGCGGACTGTCGGTACGGGGCGGGAGGCTTACGGCATGACCACGTGCGAGCTCACGACCCGCGCCGCCGCGCGGACCCCCTCGGCGCGCCGAGCGCGCTGGCTGGGTGAGCTCGTGCTGATCGCCGCCCTGTACGCCGCGTACAGCGCCGCTCGCCTGATCGGCCACGCCGACCTCTCCACAGCCACCAGCCACGCCCGCGAGCTGCTGTCGCTCGAACGCGCGCTGCACCTCGACATCGAGGCGCCGGCCAACGCCGTCCTGTCGGCCTGGTCACCGCTCGCGGTGCTGGCCAGCTACTGGTACTCCACGCTGCACTACGTCGTCACCCCCGCCGTGCTCATCTGGGTCTACCGGCAGCGCCGCGGCGACTACCGGCTGGCCCGCAACGCCCTCGTCCTCGCCAGCGCGATCGGCCTGGTCGGCTTCACCCTGCTGCCGATGGCCCCGCCGCGGATGCTGCCCGGCTTCGTCGACACCCTCGCGGCCACCTCCGGCGTCGGCTGGTGGGGCGGCGACGCCAGTGCTCCCCGCGGGCTGGGCGAGCTCACCAACCAGCTGGCCGCGATGCCTTCGCTGCACGTCGGCTGGGCCGTCTGGGTGGCCTGGGTCGTCTGCCGGCTGGCTACCCGTCGCTGGGTGCGGCTGCTGGCGCTCGGCTACCCGGTGGTCACGACCTTCGTCGTCGTGGGCACGGCCAACCACTACCTGCTCGACGCGGTGGCCGGCGCCCTCGTGGTGGCCGTCGGTGTCTGGTTGGCGGCCCGGCTGTCACCGGCGCGGCCGGCTCGGGACGCTCTGGCGTACGCCGGTCGGCCGGCGCTCCCTGTGACGGAGCCGAGCCGCACCGGCTGACCGGTCGGCGGTCAGCCTCGGGCTAGCGCGGCGGAAGATCGAAGCCGAACTGCGACTCGAACGGCGCGGTGCCATCCACGACGAAGTCTGCCGTTCCAGTCGGCGCGAAGTCGCGGATGTATCGCTCCTCCCGTGGCTGCCAGACCGTCTCCCAGGCCAGACGAGCGCGATCTCCGAGGGCGTGAGCTCCGTCCCGTGCGAGGCCCCGCGCCAGACAGACCTCGGGGGGCGTCTCGACCCAGATCCCGATGTCCCAGGGCGCGTCGAGCGTCAGCCCGAACCAGCGCTCCACCAGCAGCCCCAGCCCGATCGACAACAGCCGTTCCGGACCGACCTGGCCTTTCGGGAAGTCGAAGGGCCTGACGGGGATTCGGCGGTCACCGGCCCGGATGGGGGTCAACACGTCCGTATCGAACCGGGTCTCGTTGAAGTCCCCCCAAGTGATGGGGTCGTCATGCGGCTCGAAGTAGTCGTCTCCGTGGACCACATTCCAGCCGGGTCGGGCCGCGAGAAGGAACTGAGCCAGCGTCGTCTTCCCTGACGCGCCGCGCCCGTCGACGCAGATCGTGGGGTAGGCGCCGTTCCTCGGGGCGCGGTCCCGAAGGACATCATCGAGTCGAATCACCGGTTGGTCCTGCCCGTGGAAGCAGCGCTCATGCTGGCGCCGAAAGTCCTGGGCGATCTCACCCTCTCTGTAAGGGGGCCGGCGGTCAGCCGGCGTCAGCCGACGGGGAGTCGAGGGCCAGCGGGTCGTCGAAGCCGGGCTCGGGCAGCGTCGTCCTGAGCACCTTCCGGCCGGCGCGGTCCAGCAGGGTGACCACCGCGCCGCCGGCGCTCGGGGCGCCGGGGCCAGGGAGGACCACCACCACGGCCCCGCTGGGCCGCACCCGCAGCCGCTGGACCGGCTGGCCGTCCCGGCGGTAGACCAGGGTGCCCGCGCCGGTGGGGCACAGCACGAAGGTGGGGTCCTGCGGGGTGAACGGCTCGAGCAGCCAGGGCGTCACGTCGGGGGCGCCGACGGGCAGGGCGCGCACCCCGGCCGGGAACTCGGTGTCACCCTGCTGCCCGATCAGCACCTGCAGCCGGGTCCCGTCGGGCCGGGTCACCAGCACGAGAGCCAGCCGGCGCTGCTTCCACGGCGCCCCGCTCCACAGCACCCGCAGCCGGGCGGTGCCCAGCTCGGCGACCGACGCCACGGCCGACTCGCGCAGCCCGGCGACGAGCAGCTCCGGGTCCGGCCCGTGATAGCCCGGGGCGTCGACTCCCTGGACCTGCAGCACCGGCTGCGGCGGGACCGGTGACGAGCCGGCTACGCCGGCAACCCGCACCAGCTCGGGGACCGGGAAGACCCCGGGCCCGCTGGCGCGCACCGTGACGACCGGGTCGACGTTGCTCCCGAGGTCGACCACCACGACGCCGTCCTCGGAGTAGACGGGGGTCCAGATCCGCTTGGGCGCGCCGTTCTCGTCGAAGCGGACGGCGGGTGAGAGCTCGAAGCTCACCGGCCCCGGCCGGCTCAGCGCCACGGCGTACACGTGCCCGGTCGAACCGCGGCCCGCCCAGGCGAGCACCTGCTGGGGGTCGGTGAGCGGACTCACCTCGGTCACCGGGGCGTCGTTGACCGCCACGCCGGGCGGCACCACGAGGGCGTGCACCGCGGTCGCGACGATGCCGCGGAAGACGTCGCTGCCGGCCAGCGCGAGCCGGCTGCCGTCGGGGAGCCGGCCGGCGAAGAAGATCCTCGCGATCTCCGGTCGCCGCTGCCGGATCCGGGTGACGGCCGCGGAGACGAAGGCGCGGTTGTGCGCGAGGTCCCCGCGGGTGTCCCAGGCCACGATCGTGAGGGCCTGCCCCTGGGTGGGCGTCGGCGTGGGCTGGGCGGCGGGCTGGCTGGCGTGCAGCGAGAGGTCCGGGTGCGCGACCGCGACCGCCACCGCCCCAGCCACGAGCACGGCGGCCCACCACCGGCGTCGTCGCCAGGGGCCGCTGTCGACATCGTCCTGGCCCGCGCGCAGCTCGTCGGACCGGCGAACCGGCTCCACGTTCGGAGGGTACGTCAGTCGCGGCGCCGCGGATGTCTCAGTAGTCGGCCGTGATGACGTTCTGCAACGGGGCATCCGTCGCATACCGGTGCAGCTGGGACTCGACCAGCCGCATCGCCCGTGGCAGGAACGCCGTCGAGTCGCCACCCACGTGCGGGCTGACCAGCACGGTGGGGCAGGTCCACAGCGGGTGGTCGGGCGGCAACGGTTCCGGGTCGGTGACGTCGAGGGCCGCCAGCAGCCGCCCGGTGCGGACCTCGGCGAGCAGGTCGTCGGTGACGACCACGGGACCGCGCGCCACGTTGACGACCAGAGCGCCGTCGGGCAGCGCCGACAGGAACCTGGCGTCGACCAGGCCACGGGTCTGCTCGGTCATCGGCACCGTCAGCACGACGACCTCGGCCCACGGGAGCAGGTCGGGCAGCGAGGCGAACGGCTCGACCGGCGCCGCCCCGTCACGCCGCCGCCGGGCGACCCGGCGTACCTCGCACTCGAACCCGGCGAGCCGGCGCTCGACCGCTGCGCCCACCGACCCGTAGCCCACGATCAGCACCCGCCGGTCGGCCAGCGACGGCCGGGTGTCGTGCCGCCACTCGCCACGTTCGGCGGCCCGGACGTGGTCGGGGATGCCGCGCAGCGCGGCCAGCGTGAGGGTGACCGCGAGCTCGGCCGTGGAGGCGTCGTGGACGCCGCGGGCGTTGCAGAGGGTCACGCCGTCGGGCACCAGCGGCCGGATGTCGTCGACACCCGCGGTGAGGGTCTGGGCCAGCCGCAGGGCCGGCATCTCGGCCATCAACCGGGCCGGGGCCGGCCCCGCCAGGTAGGGCAGCACGAAGACCTCGACGTCCGCGATGCTGCTGGGCACCGGCACCGGAACCGTCGTAGACGTCGACCGACACGCCGGCCGGCAGGGCGAGGCGGGCCGGCCAGTCGGCGTACGGGAGCCAGGCCCTCACGAGGCCCCGACCCCCCTGCAGTCGCGCAGGTAGCGCGGCCAGTCCCAGCCGGCCAGGAAGCCCCCTGCCGCCTCGTGGCCCGCCAGCAGCAGCTGCTCCTGCTGCTCGTCGGTGATGCCGAAGTCCACCGGCGAGACCCCGGACGCGTCGACGAAGACGCTGCGCACCCGCGCGCAGGGGTCGTCGATGTGCTGGGCGTCGCAGGCCTCGAGCATCGTCTCGACCAGGGACAGGGCCAGCGACAGGGTGCCCCGGACCTCGGTGGTCTGCACCCGGCCGTCGCGGCGCATCGAGAGGCGCACCCCGAACGTCGGCCAGCGCGGCGGCCGGCCGTCGCTGCGGTCGAACACCGCGACCGGGAAGTTCGACAGCACTCCCCCGTCGACCAGCGTCGACACGTCGGGCTCACCCTCCACGGTCGACTGCGACCGCAGGGTGACCGGCTCGAAGAAGAACGGGATGGACGCCGAGGCGCGCACGGCGTCCGCGACCTCCTGCTCGTCCGGGTCCAGGCCGTAGCCGCGGTAGTCCCACGGCAGCCGGACGAACCGCTTGCGCGACACGTCGCTCGCGGTGACCAGCAGCGAGTAGCGCTGGTCCGGCGGCAGGCTGCTGCCCGGGTCGTCGACCCGCAGGTCGCCGAAGGTGCGGACGCCGAGGTCGGCCAGCGCGCCCTTGACCCAGCCGCGCAGGTAGTCGCCCTCGAAGATGCCGCCGTCGAAGGCGAGCGAGAAGCCGTCGACCAGCCGGGCCAGCGGACCGGCCGCCCGCCCGACGACCCCCCGGTCGCGCAGCCGCCGGTAGTCGAGGGACCGCGCCACGTCCTCCAGGCGCTCGAGCGGCTCACCGGCCCGCTGCAGCGCGACGAGGAAGGCACCGACGACGGCCCCGGCCGACGTGCCGGCGACCCGCGGGAACGAGTAGCCCGCGCGGGCCATCGTGCCGACCGCCCCGGCGAGCCCGACGCCCTTCACCCCACCGCCTTCCAGGACGAGGTCGGCGCGCAGCGGTGCGGCATCGGGCATGCCCCGACCCTAACGAGCGCGCGGCTCGCCAGGTCCGCGACGGCTGCGGTGCTGAGCCGGGAGCGGGGCCGGCCGTCCGGACGGCTGCGCTTCGGCGTTCGGCGTGGCGGGACCTTAACGATCAGGTCACGGGGCGGCCAGCCGTGGCGTTCACCCCGCGCCTTGGGGAGGCTCGGGGCATGGCACCTCCCCGCCCGGCCATCGCTGTCCGATCGCTGGCTGCCGGACCGCTGGCTGCCGGACCGCTGGCTGCCGGCGGCCTGCTCGCTGCCGCCGTGCTCGCTGCAGCTGTGCTGGCCGGGTGCAGCGGGTCGTCCTCGGGCACCGCCGCCGGGGAGCCGTCGTCGTCCGCGACCTCGGCCGGGTCGAGCTCGCAACCGTCCTCGGCGCCGGAGGCCCCGGTCGTCCGGGCGCGGGTCGCCGGGGTGGTCGCGACCGGGCTGCAGGTGCCGTGGGGGATCGCGTTCCTGCCGGACGGGTCGGCACTGGTCAGCGAGCGGGACACCGACCGGGTCCGGCGGGTGACCCCGCAGGGCGAGGTCACGACGGTCGGCCGGGTGCAGGGTGTCGACGGCAGCGGCGAGGGCGGTCTGCTCGGGCTCGCGCTGTCCCCGGCGTACCCGCAGGACAGGACGCTGTTCGCCTACTTCACCGCCGGACCGGAGAACGTCATCGCCCGCATGACCTACGACGGCTCGGGGCTCAGCGACCAGCGCAGGATCTTCGGCGGCATCCCGTCCGGGCCGATCCACAACGGCGGGCGGATCGCGTTCGGACCCGACGGCTACCTCTACGTCGGCACCGGCGAGGCCGGCCGGCGCGACCCGGCCCAGGACCCCGGTGACCTCGGCGGCAAGATCCTGCGCATCACGCCCGAGGGGCAGCCGGCGCCCGGCAACCCGACGCCGGGCTCGCCGGTGTGGACCCTCGGGCACCGCAACGTGCAGGGACTCGCCTGGGACGCGCGCGGGCGGATGTGGGCCAGCGAGTTCGGCCAGAACACCTGGGACGAGCTGAACCGGATCGTGCCGGGCGGCAACTACGGCTGGCCGGTTGTCGAAGGGCGCTCCGGCGACGACGAGTTCCGCAACCCGGTGCGGCAGTGGCACACCGACGAGGCCTCGCCGAGCGGCATCGCGGTGGCCGGCGGCTCGGTGTTCATGGCTGCGCTGCGCGGCGAGCGGTTGTGGCAGATCCCGCTGCGCGACCACGGGACCGGGAAGCCTCGGGCCCTGCTCGCCGGGCGGTACGGGCGGCTGCGGGCGGTCGCGGTGGCGCCGGACGGCTCGCTGTGGGTGCTCACCAACAACACCGACGGCCGCGGCTCGCCGCGCACCGGCGACGACCGGATCATCCGGCTGACCCTGTCGTCGTAGATCATGGGCGGATGGACAACCGCCCCGGGCCGCTCGCGCTGGTCGGGAGCGGTGAGTACCTGCCGGTGATGACCGAGGTCGAGCGGCGGCTGCTCGAGGGCCGGCCGCCGCGGTACGTCCAGCTGGCCACCGCCGCCGCGCCGGAGGGCGTCGACTCGCTGGCCCGCTGGCACCGGCTCGGCGCCACGTCGGCCGACCGGCTCGGCGTCACCCAGGTCGTGGTGCCGGTCGTCGACCGGGTGAGCGCCGACGACGCCGAGCTGGCCGGCCTGGTCCAGGGCGCCGGGCTGGTCTACCTCTCCGGCGGCAACCCGACCTTTCTGGCCGACACGCTGCGCGGCACCCGAGTCTGGGAGGCCATCGCGGCCGCCTGGCGGGCCGGTGCCGCACTCGCCGGCTGCAGCGCCGGGGCGATGGCCCTCACCGGGCAGGTCCCGGACATCCGGCACCCCTTCCGGGCGGCGGTGCAGGGTCTCGGCGCGGTGCCGCAGCTGAGCGTGCTGCCGCACTTCGACCGGTTCGCCGGACGGCTCCCCGACGTGGTGCTGACCCGGGTGTCCAACCCGCCGGCGGGCGTCACCTCGGTGGGCATCGACGAGGACACCGCGCTGGTCTCCGGCTGGCGCGACGACCCGGCCGAGTGGGACGTCGTGGGCCGCCAGTCGGTCTGGGTGCTGACCCCGCAGGGTCGCGAGGAGCACCCCGCCGGCAGCGTGCTCCGGCTCGGTGCCGTCGGTTGACGGCCCCGGCGGTCGGCGGTCGGCTGGCGTTCTCGGCGGCCGGCCCCGTTCTCGGCGCAACGGATACCTGAACCGACCGGAAACCGCCCGCTCAGGTATCCGATCCCGCAGAAACCGCCGACCGCTGCCCGGTCAGCCCCGTTCTCGGCGCAACGGATACCTGGACCGACCGGAAACCGCCCGGTCAGGTATCCGATCCCGCAGGAACGGCCGTCGCTGCCCGGTCAGGTATCCGATCCGGCAGGAACGGCCGACCAACGCGCGGTCAGGACTGGCCGCAGCGCTCCAGCACCAGCTCGCGCACCCGGCCGGCGTCGGCCTGGCCGCGGGTTGCCTTCATGACCGCTCCGACGACCGCACCGGCCGCGGCCACCTTGCCGCCGCGGACCTTCTCGGCGACGTCGGGGTTCGCGGCCAGCGCCTCGTCGACGGCGGCGAGCAGCGCGGTGTCGTCGCTGACCACGGCCAGGCCGCGGTGCTCGACGACCTCGTCGGGGTCGCCCTCGCCGGCCAGCACGCCCTCGATGACCTGCCGGGCGAGCTTGTCGTTGAGCGCCCCGGACTCGACGATGGCCACCACGCGGGCGACCTGCTCCGGGCTGATCGGCAGCGCGGCGAGGTCGACCTGGCGCTCGTTGGCGTGCCGGGCGAGCTCACCGAGCCACCACTTGCGGGCGGCGTCGGCCGGGGCCCCCGCGGCGACCGTGCTCTCGACCAGGTCGACCGCGCCGGTGTTGACCAGCGAGCGCATGTCGGCGTCTGAGAGCCCCCAGGCCGCCTGCAGCTCGGCGCGGCGGACGGCGGGTGAGGCCGGCAGACCGGCCCGCAGCTCCTCGACCCAGGCGCGGTCCGGCGCGACGGGCACGAGGTCCGGCTCCGGGAAGTAGCGGTAGTCCTCGGCCTGCTCCTTCGACCGGCCGGACGTCGTGCTGCCGGTGTCCTCGTGCCAGTGCCGGGTCTCCTGCACGACGCGACCGCCGGCGGTCAGCAGCGCGGCCTGCCGAGCCACCTCGTGGCGTACGGCACGCTCGACCGACCGCAGCGAGTTGACGTTCTTGGTCTCCGACCGGGTCCCGAGCGGGTCGGTCGGCGAGCGGCGCAGCGACAGGTTGACGTCGCAGCGCAGGGAGCCCTGCTCCATCCGGACGTCGGACACGCCGAGGGTGCGCATCAGCTCGCGCAGCGCCGTGACGTAGGCCCGGGCGACCTGCGGCACCAGTGCCCCGGTGCCCTCGACCGGCTTCGTCACGACCTCGATGAGGGGGATGCCGGCCCGGTTGTAGTCGACGAGGGAGTAGTCGGCGCCGTGGATGCGCCCGGTCGCGCCGCCGACGTGCAGCGACTTGCCGGTGTCCTCCTCCATGTGGACCCGCTCGATCTCGACCCGGAAGGTGCGGGGGCCGTCGTCGGTCGCGACCTCGACGTCGAGGTGGCCGTCGGTGCAGATCGGCTCGTCGTACTGCGAGGTCTGGAAGTTCTTCGGCATGTCCGGGTAGAAGTAGTTCTTCCGCGCGAACCGGCACCATTCGGCGATGTCGCAGCCCAGCGCGAGCCCGACCCGGATCGTGGACTCGACGGCGGTCCGGTTCAGCACCGGCAGCGAGCCGGGCAGGCCGAGACACGTCGGGCAGACCTGGCTGTTGGGCAGCGCGCCGAACGTCGTGTCGCAGCCGCAGAACATCTTGGAGGCGGTGCCGAGCTCGACGTGCACCTCGAGGCCGAGCACCGGGTCGAACGTTGCGACGGCCTCGTCGTAGTCCATCAGCCCCGGGCTGGTGGCGGGTGCGGTCACGCCTCGACCTGGTCGAGGTCGTCGAAGTCGACCCGGCGCAGCCGCCGGACCACCACGACCAGGCCGGTCACCAGCGCCGCGACGTTGATGACGGCGTCGACGATCTCGAACCGGTCGCCGTCCTCGTGGGCCTGCTGCACCCGGGTGAGCGCCGTGCGGGCGGCGAGCAGGATGCCGACGAGGGTGAGCACGTTCTTGGCCTTGTCGTTCACAGCGGATCCCTCAGTTCTCGGTCGCGGTTGCGGCCGCCATCGTGGCGAGCGCCGGTGCCTCGTCGATCAGCAGGTGCCCCCACCGGTCGGCCAGCGCTGCCTCGAGCGCACCGCCCACCCGGTAGAGCCGGTCGTCGGCCGTCGGCGGGGCCATCACCTGCAGGCCGACCGGCAGACCGTCCTCGGGCGCGAGGCCCACCGGCAGCGACATCGAGGCGTTGCCGGCCAGGTTGGACGGGATGGTGCACAGGTCGGCGAGGTACATCGACATGGGGTCGTCGACCCGCTCGCCGATGCGGAACGCCGTCGTCGGCGTCGTCGGCGAGACGAGGACGTCGGCCTCGGCGAACGCGGCGTCGAAGTCGCGCACGACGAGCGTGCGCACCTTCTGCGCCTGGCCGTAGTAGGCGTCGTAGTAGCCGCTGGAGAGCGCGTAGGTGCCGAGCATGATGCGCCGCTTGGCCTCGGCGCCGAAGCCCGCGTCGCGGGTGAGGGACATGACGTCCTCGGCGCTGGCGGTGCCGTCGTCACCGGTCCGCAGGCCGTAGCGCATGCCGTCGAACCGGGCCAGGTTCGACGAGCACTCGCTCGGCAGGATCAGGTAGTAGGCCGGCAGGGCGTACTCGAAGTGCGGGCAGTCGACCTCGACCACGGTGGCGCCGAGCCCCTCGAGCACCTCGACGGCCTCCCGGAAGCGCTGGACCACGCCGGGCTGGTAGCCCTCGCCGCCGAGCTGCTTCACGACGCCGATGCGCATGCCGGTGACGTCCTGGCGGCGGGCCGCCGCGACGACGTCGGGCACCGCGGCGTCGATCGAGGTGGAGTCGAGCGGGTCGTGGCCGGCGATGGTCGCGTGCAGCAGGGCGGCGTCCAGCACGGTGCGGGAGCAGGGCCCGGCCTGGTCCAGCGAGGACGCCAGCGCGACCAGCCCGTAGCGGCTCACCCCGCCGTACGTCGGCTTGACCCCGACCGTGCCGGTGACGGCGGCCGGCTGCCGGATCGAGCCGCCGGTGTCGGTGCCGACCGCGATCGGCGTCTCGAACGCCGCGACCGCCGCCGCCGAGCCGCCGCCGGAGCCGCCGGGGATGCGGTCGAGGTCCCAGGGGTTGTGGGTCGGGCCGAAGGCCGAGTGCTCGGTCGAGCTGCCCATGGCGAACTCGTCCATGTTCGTCTTGCCGAGGATCACGACCCCGGCCTCGCGCAGGCGGCGCACGACCGTCGCGTCGTACGGCGGCCGCCAGCCCTCGAGGATGCGCGAGCCGCAGGTCGTGGGCACGCCCTCGGTGGCGATGACGTCCTTGAGCGCGAGCGGCACGCCGGCCAGCGGCCCGAGCGCCTCGCCCGCCCCGCGCCGGGCGTCGATGCGGCGGGCCGCGTCGCGGGCGCCCTCGGCGTCGACGTGCAGGAACGCGTGGACGGCGGGGTCGACGGCCTCGATCCGGGCCAGGTGCGCGTCGGTCACGTCGAGCGCGCTGGCCTGCCCGGAGGCGACGGCAGCAGCGGTCTCGGCGGCCGTCAGCCGGGTGAGATCGGTCATGCCTCTTCCCCGAGGATGCGGGGCACGCGGAACCGGCCGTCCTCGGCGGCGGGGGCACCGGACAGCGCCTGCTCCTGGGTCAGCCCGGGGCGCACCTCGTCGGGGCGGGTGACGTTGGTCAGCGGCAGCGCGTGCGAGGTGGGCGGCACGTCCGCGGTGTCCAGGTCGCCGATGCGGGAGATCGCCGTGACGATCGCGTCGAGCTGGCCGCCGAAGCGGTCGAGCTCGTCGTCGTCGAGCGCCAGCCGGGCGAGCCGCGCCAGGTGCGCGACCTCGTCGCGGGTGATCGAGCCGGTCTCGGACATGCGGGCGGAGACTCCTGGGGGCGGTCGGGCCGCCCGGGTCCAGACGGCCCGCCCATCCTAGGGGCGGGCCACGGTGGCCAGCGGAGCGGCGTCGGCGACCGGGGCGCGACGCAGGTGGCCCTGCAGCCAACGGGTGGCCTCGGCGCCGGGCACCGGACGGCTGATGAGGTACCCCTGAGCGAGGTCGCAGCCCAGGGCGTCCAGCGCCCGCCAGGTCTCCACCGTCTCGACGCCCTCGGCGACGACTCGCAGCCCGAGGGAGTGGGCCAGGTCGACGATCGACCGCACGATGGCGCCGTCGTCGGCGTCCGTGGTCATCCGGGCCACGAACGAGCGGTCGACCTTGATCTCGCTGACCGGCAGCCGCTTGAGGTGGACGAGCGAGGAGTAGCCGGTGCCGAAGTCGTCCAGGCTCAGGTCGACGCCGAGCCGGCCGAGGGCTTCCAGCGCGTGGGTCATCCGGGCCGGGTCGGCCATCAGCACGTGCTCGGTGATCTCCAGCTTGAGCGCGCTCGCCGGCAGGTGGTGGGTGCGCAGCAGGTCGGCCACCACATCGGCGAACCCGCTGTCGCTGAGGTCGCGCACCGACACGTTGACGGCCACCGGCAGCTCGATGCCGGACTGCCACCACACCTCGGCCTGGGCCAGCGACTTCGCCAGCACGGCATGGGTGAGCTGGCGCATCATGCCGGACTGCTCGACGAGGTCGAGGAACGCGTCCGGGAACAGCAGGCCGCGGCCCGGGTGGTTCCAGCGGACCAGCGCCTCGACGCCCACCGGACGCCCGGACGGGAACGACACCGTGGGCTGGAAGTGCATCTCCAGCTCGTCCCGCTCCAGTGCGCGGCGCACCGAGCCGAGCAGGTCCAGCCGGTCCGGCGTGTGGATGTCGCGCTCCGGGCGGTAGAGCTCGATACCGGTGCGGTCCTCCTTCGCCTGGTACATGGCGACGTCCGCGAGCTGCAGCAGCCGCGGAACCGTATCGGTGTGCTCGGGGTGCAGCGCGACGCCGATGCTGGTCTCGACCTGCAGCGTCATGCCGTCCAGGTGGAAGGGCTCGCCGAGCACCGCGCGGATCCGCTCGGCTGCCTCCATCGCCACCGAGGCGTCGCGCACGTCGGTGAGCAGCACCGCGAACTCGTCGCCGCCGAGGCGGGCCACCGTGTCCTCCGGGCGGACGGCGCGGGCCAGCCGGGCGGCCGCGATCTCGAGCAGCCGGTCTCCGGTGTGGTGACCGAGGGTGTCGTTGATCTCCTTGAACCGGTCCAGGTCCAGCAGGCACAGGGCCACGTGGCTGCCGGTGCGCTCGACGTCCTCGCCGGCGAGGGTCATCTGCTCGAGCAGCCGCTTGCGGTTGGCCAGGCCGGTGAGCGCGTCGTGCCACGACGCGTGCTCCTTCTCGCGAGAGATGGACGCGGTCTTGTAGACGAGGACCAGCGGCAGCATGAGCAGCGGCAGCAGCTGCCAGGACGCCTCGGTGACGACCGCGACGACGGGCGAGAGGGCCAGGACGGCGAAGGTGGTGATGGCGTAGTAGCCGATCTCGTCGGAGAAGTCGTCCCACCAGGGGGTGCCGTCCTCGAGCGTGGTGACGGTGGCCACCATGGCGAGGTTGAGCAGGAAGTAGACGACCCAGCACATCGCCATCACCGGGAGCTGGTGCACGGTGACGGTGCCGCCGGTGCCCGTCGGAGTCGCGTGCATGCCGCCCAGCCAGGCCACCGCCGCGGCGACCGCGAGGCAGCCCATGTACTGGCCGGTGTTGAAGACGATCTTCCACAGCGGCTTGCGCTTGGCGAGCTCGCCGAGGAGGACTCCGGCGCCGTGCACGAGCAGCGCCGGCCACGGGCCCCAGGTGAACAGGATGGCGAACACGAAGGCGGTCGAGATGGTGACGCCCTGCGGGTCGTAGGCGCCGGCCGTGACGACCGGCCGCAGCTCGGTGATGAGGACCAGTCCGGCGATCAGCGCGAACGGCGAGCCCATCGCGAGCAGGTCGCGCCAGGTCAGGTGCGCCGCTGCCGTGAACGTCAGGCTGAGCGCCAGCAGGCCGCAGAAGGCGATGAAGCCCCAGAACCGCCAGCCGGCGTCCGGGCGCACGCCCCCCACCGGCTCGGCCATCCATCCCTCCCGCACGCTGACGTCGTCGCCGCGGCTGTCGGCACCGCCTCCCCGTCCTTCTCGGCGCGGCAGACCGGTTCCTGTAGCCAGGCGGCTCAGGCGGGTGCGTCGGCCGCGGGGCGGGCGACCGCGCGGGCGGCGTCCGGGCCCTGCTCGAGCAGCACCCGGAAGCCGTCCTCGTCGAGCACCGGCCGGCCGAGCTGGACGGCCTTGTCGAGCTTCGTGCCGGGGCTGTCCCCGACGACGACGAAGTCGGTCTTCTTCGACACCGAGCCCGTCACCTTCCCGCCGAGGCCCTGCAGCGCCTCCTTGGCGCCGTCGCGGGAGAAGCCCTCGAGCGACCCGGTGACCACGATCGAGAGCCCCTCCAGGGGACGCGGACCCGCCTCGACCGCCTCCTCCTCCAGCTGCACCCCGGACGCCGCCCACTTCTCGACGATGTCCCGGTGCCAGTCGACCTCCCACCACTCGTGCAGGGCCGCCGCGATGACCGGCCCGACCCCCTCGACGGCGGCGAGGCGGTCCTCGATCGGCGGCGAACAGCGCGCGCACGTCACGCATCTCCCGGGCGAGCGCCTGGGCGGCGGTCGGCCCGACGTGCCGGATCGACAGGCCGACCAGCACCCGCCACAGCGGTCGGGTCTTGGCGGCCTCGATGGCGTCCAGCAGCTTGCGGCCGTTGGCGGACAGCTCGCCGTCCTTGCGCCGGAACAACGGCACCCGGCCGAGCTTGCTCCTCGTCGAGGTCGAAGACGTCACCCTCGTCCTGCACGACGCCGGCGTCGAGCAGCGCGACGGCGGCCTCGTAGCCCAGGACGTCGATGTCGAACGCGCCCCGGCCGGCCAGGTGGAAGATCCGCTCCCGCAGCTGGGCCGGGCAGGACCGGTTGTTCGGGCACCGGATGTCGGCGTCGCCCTCCTTCTCCGGCCGCAGCGGCGTGCCGCACTCCGGGCACTCGGTCGGCATCACGAACTCGCGCTCGGACCCGTCGCGCAGGTCGACGACCGGGCCGACGATCTCCGGGATCACGTCGCCGGCCTTGCGCAGCACCACCGTGTCGCCGATGAGCACCCCCTTGCGCTTGACCTCCGAGGCGTTGTGCAGGGTGGCCATCTCGACGGTCGAGCCGCTGACGAACACGGGCTCCATGACGCCGTACGGCGTGACCCGGCCGGTGCGCCCGACGTTGACCCGGATGTCGAGCAGCGTCGTGGTGACCTCCTCGGGCGGGTACTTGAACGCGATCGCCCACCGCGGCGCCCGCGACGTGGAGCCGAGCCGGCGCTGCACCCCGATCTCGTCGACCTTCACGACGACGCCGTCGATCTCGTGCTCGACGTCGTGCCGGTGCTCGCCGTAGTGGTCGATGTAGCCCTGCACGCCGGCCAGGTCGTCGACCACCCGGAACCGCTCGCTGACCGGGAGCCCCCAGCCGCGCAGCGCCTCGTAGGCCTCCGACTGACGCGCCGGCGCTGAAGCCCTCGCGGGCGCCGAAGCCGTGCACGACCATCTGCAGCGGCCGGCTCGCGGTGACCCGCGGGTCCTTCTGCCGCAGCGAGCCGGCGGCGGCGTTGCGCGGGTTGGCGAACGGCGCCCGGCCCGCCTCGACGAGCCGGGCGTTGAGCGCGGTGAAGCCCTCGACGGGGAAGAAGACCTCGCCGCGCACCTCGAGCAGTGCGGGGACGTCGTCGCCGGTGAGCCGGTCGGGCACCGAGCCGAGGGTGCGGATGTTGAGGGTGACGTCCTCGCCGGTGCGGCCGTTGCCGCGGGTCAGCGCCCGGGTCAGCCGGCCCGCCTCGTAGAGCAGGTTGATCGCGACCCCGTCGACCTTGATCTCGCACAGGTAGTGCACGTCGGCACCGCCGGCGTCCCGCTCGACCCGGTCGGCCCAGGCGGCCAGCTCGTCGGGCGAGAAGGCGTTGTCGAGGCTGAGCATCCGCTCCAGGTGGTCGACCGCGGCGAAGTCGGTCGAGAACGTGCCGCCGACCGTCTGGGTCGGCGAGTCGGGGGTCCGCAGGTCGGGGTGGGCCTCCTCGAGGTCCTGCAGCTCGCGCATCATCCGGTCGTACTCGCCGTCGCTGAGCGTCGGCGAGTCGCGCAGGAAGTAGTCGAACCGGGCCCGGTCGACCTGCTCCACCAGCGCGGCGTGCCGGTGCCGGGCCTCGACGCCGTCCGCTGCCACTAGACCTCCATCTCGGTGAGGGCCGAGGCCGCCTCCCGGGCCCGGACCATCGCGGCCCGGGCGTGCGCCGGGGAGGCGCCCGCTAGGCCGCACGTCGGGGTGACGACGACCTGCTCGGCGAGCTGGGCCTGGGTGAGCCCCAGCCGCTGCCACAGCCGCCGTACCGGCTCGACGGTAGGCGCGACCGCCGACAACGGCGCCGACGCGGTCGGGACGGCGGGGACCAGGCCGGCGAGCAGCAGCAGCCCGGCGTCGACGACCTCCCCCAGCTCGTCGTCGACCTCCGGGCCGAGCAGCGTCAGGTCGACGGAGACACCGGCGGCCCCCGCGCGCCGGAGGAGGTCGACGGGCGGCCGGGCGGCGCAGCAGTGCACGAGGACCGGGAGGTCGAGGGTGTCGACGAGGCCGCGCAGCAGGTCCTCGGCAGTGGTCGCCTTCACCGCGGCGAACGCGCGGGCACCCGACGACGAGCGCACGCCCCCGGCCAGCACCGCGGGCAGCGACGGCTCGTCGAGCTGCAGCACGAGCTCGGCCCCGGGAACCCGGCGCCGCACGTCGGCGAGGTGCAGCAGCAGGCCCTCGGTCGAGCGACGCCACCAGGTCGCGCAGCGCTCCGGGGTCGGACAGCACCGGTTCGCCGCGCGGCAGGTGCAGCGCCGCGGCCGCCGTCCACGGCCCGCAGGCCTGCACCTTCAGCGGACCGACCCACGACTGGGTGGCGGCCTCGAGCTCGTCGAGGTCCTCGCCGAGGTAGGCCCGGGCCCGCCGCTCGTCCATGCCGGGCGCGGTCGACCAGCCGCCAGCCCGAGGGCTGCATGTCGACGTGCAGGTCGACCAGCAGGGCGGCCGTGCGCCCGACCAGGTCGGCGCCGGGCCCACGGCCGGGCAGCTCGGGCAGGTGCGGCAGCTGCGGCAGCTCGCCGACGACGGTGGCCACGGCCTCCCGGGCATCGGTGCCGGGCATCGAGCCGACACCGGTCGCGCTCCCCGGTGCGGGCCGCCAGCCGGGAGAGTCGGTCACCGGCCCACCGTAACGAGTGGCCGTCGCCACCCGCGCAGCTGCTGACTACCGGCGGGCGGGCTCGGTCGAGGCCGGCACCGGGGGCTCGGCTCGCCGGGTGGTGTCGACGGTGGCCGAGCCGAGCACCTGGTCACCGGCGTACAGCACCACGGCCTGGCCCGGCGCGACCCCCCGCAGCGGTCGGGCCAGCTCGACCACGAGGCGGTCGCCCTCGCACCAGGCGGTCGCGGCCACCGGGTCGCCGTGGGCGCGCACCTGGGCGAGGCAGTCGGTGGGTACGGCGGGAGCCGGGCCGCTCCACACCGGCCGGACGCCGACCAGCCGCGACGACGTCGAGGTCCTCGGCCGGCCCGACGGTCACCGTGCGGTCGACCGGCGACACGTCGAGGACGTAGCGCGGCTTGCCGTCGGGTGCCGGTGTCGCCGATGCGCAGGCCCTTCCGCTGCCCGACGGTGAACGCGTAGGCGCCGTCGTGCTCGCCGAGCTGCACGCCGTCGCGGTCGACGACGGCGCCGGGCTCGGCGCCGAGCCGGCGCTGCAGGAACCCGGCGGTGTCGCCGTCGGCGATGAAGCAGATGTCGTGGCTGTCCGGCTTGTCGGCGACCGCCAGCCCGCGGCGGCCGGCCTCCCGGCGTACCTCGCTCCTTGGGCGTGTCGCCGAGCGGGAACATCGCGTGCCCGACCTGCCGGGCCGTCGAGGACGCCGAGCACGTAGGACTGGTCCTTGGCCGGGTCGACCGCGCGGTGCAGCTGCGGCCGTCCGGCACGACGCGGGCGTAGTGGCCGGTGCAGACGGCGTCGAAGCCGAGCGCGAGCGCCTTGTCGAGCACCGCCGAGAACTTGATCTTCTCGTTGCAGCGCAGGCAGGGGTTGGGGGTGCGGCCGGCGGCGTACTCGGCGACGAAGTCGTCGACCACGTCGTCCCGGAACCGCTCGGCGAGGTCCCAGACGTAGAACGGGATGCCGAGCACGTCGGCCGCTCGCCGGGCGTCGCGGGCGTCCTCGAGGGTGCAGCAGCCGCGGGCGCCGGTGCGGAACGACTGCCGGGTTGCTCGACAGCGCGAGGTGCACGCCGGTGACGTCGTGACCGGCGTCGACGGCCCGGGCGGCGGCGACGGCGGAGTCGACGCCGCCGGACATCGCGGCGAGACCGTCACGGGCCGCGCGATCGCGAGGACGAGCGATCCGTGGGGTGGTCACGCGCGACGCCGTCGACCGGCCCGCGCGGGCCCGCTCGACCACCGGGCCGATGGCCTCGACGACGGCGTCGACGTCGGCGGCGGTCGAGGTGTGCCCGAACGAGAACCGCAGCGACCCGCGCGCCAGCCCCTCGGGGACGCCCATCGCGAGCAGCACGTGGCTGGGCTGCGGCACGCCGGCCGAGCAGGCCGACCCGGTCGAGCACTCGATGCCGCGGGCGTCGAGCAGCAGCAGCAGCGCGTCGCCCTCGCAGCCGGGGAACGAGAAGTGCGCGTTGCCGGGCAGCCGGTGGTCGACGGACAGGTCGGGGTCGCCGTTGAGCACGGCGTCCGGCACGACCTCGCGCACCCGGCGCACCAGGTCGTCACGCAGCCCGGCCATCCGTTCGGCACGCTCCGACTGCCGCTTCGACGGCGACCTCGCGCGGCGGCCGCGCAGCCCCACGATCGCCGGGGTGTCGAGGGTGCCGGAGCGGACGTCGCGCTCCTGGCCGCCGCCGTGCAGCAGCGGAACGAGGTCCTGGCTGCGGCCCAGGAGCAGCGCGCCGACCCCGAGCGGGCCGCCGATCTTGTGACCGGTGACCGTCATCGCGTCGACCCCGGCTGCTGCGAAGTCGACCGGGAGCTGGCCGAACGCCTGCACGGCGTCGGTGTGGAACGGCACGCCGTAGCCCGCGGCGACGGCAGCCAGCTCGGCGACCGGCTGCACCGTGCCGACCTCGTTGTTGGCCCACATCACGGTGACCAGCGCCACCGAGCCGGGGTCGGCGGCGATCGCGGCCGCGGACCGTCTCGGGGTGCACCCGGCCGGTGGAGTCGACGGGCAGCCACTCGACCACCGCGCCCTCGTGCTCGGCGAGCCACAGCACGGCGTCGAGCACGGCGTGGTGCTCGACCGCGCTGGCGAGCACCCGACGACGGTCGGGGTCCTCGCTGCGGCGCTGCCAGAACAGGCCCTTGACCGCCAGGTTGTCCGACTCGGTGCCGCCGCCGGTGAAGACGACCTCGCTGGGGCGGGCGCCGAGGGCCGCCGCGAGGGTCTCGCGGGCCTCCTCGACCACGCGGCGGGCCGCGCCGCCCCGAGGCGTGCAGGGACGAGGGGTTGCCGACGGTCGCGAGCTGCGGCGGTCATCGCCTCGACGGCCTCGGGGACCATCGGCGTGGTCGCCGCGTGGTCGAGGTAGACGGTGCGGGGTCGCGCGCCGCCGTCGGGGCTGGGGGTCATGGCCGCCCGAGTCTACGTCGCCGCCTCAGCAGCCCGCTTTCATGATCGTGAGGGGATCCGTGCCGGATTTCGGTCCGGATCCCCTCACGATCATGGAGCAGGCTCGCGGGTCAGCCCTTGCGGGCCGTCACCTTCTCGGTGAGCGGCCGGGACGACCTGGTGCAGGTCGCCGACGACGCCGAAGTCGACGAGCTCGAAGATCGGGGCCTCGGGGTCCTTGTTGATGGCCACGATCGTCTTCGAGGTCTGCATGCCGGCGCGGTGCTGGATCGCGCCGGAGATGCCGTCGGCGACGTACAGCTGCGGGGACACCGTCTTGCCGGTCTGGCCGACCTGGTGCTGGTGGGGGTACCAGCCGGCGTCGGTCGCGGCGCGGGAGGCACCCACCGCGGCACCGAGGGAGTCGGCGAGCGCCTCGATGACCGAGAAGTTCTCGCCGGAGCCGACGCCGCGGCCGCCGGAGACCACGATCGCCGCCTCGGTCAGCTCGGGCCGCTCGCCCTTCTCCTCGACCACGTGGTCGGTGATCCGGGCGCCCTTGGCCGCCTCGGACAGCTCGACGGTGACGTCGACCCGCTCGGCTGCGCCGGCGGCGGGCTCGGCGGCGACCGAGTTGGGCCGGACGGTGATGATCGGCGTGCCGGTGGTGACTGCGGACCGGACGACGGTGGAGCCGCCGAACACCGACTGCTCGGCGGTGACGGTGCCGCCCTCGGCGGACACGTCGGTCGCGTCGGTGAGGACGCCGGAGCCGGTCTTGATCGCCAGCCGGGCCGCGATCTCCTTGCCCTCGGCGCCGGACGCGATCAGGACCGCCGCCGGCGAGCTGTCGCGCGACGATCCGGTCGAGCACCTCGGCGGTGGGCGCCACCAGGTACGACGAGAGCTCGGCGGCGTCTGCGACGTAGACCTTGGCCGCGCCGTACTCCGCCAGCGCGGCCTTCGCGGCGTCGAAACCGGGGCCGACGAAGACCGCGGACGGCTCGCCGAGGCGACGCGCCAGGGTCAGCAGCTCGGAGGTCACCTTCTTGACCTCACCGTCGGTGTGCTCGACGAGAACCAGAACCTCAGACATTGACCCAGCCCTCTCAGATGAACTTCTTGGACACGAGGAACTCGGCGAGCTTGTCCGCCCCGTCGCCGCCTTCGTCCTTGACGACGGTGCCGGCCTGCCGGGGCGGCGCGGCCTCGAACGACTCGACCGTGCTCCACGCACCCGCGCTGCCGACGCTGCCGGCCTCGACACCGAGGTCGGCCAGGCCGTAGGTCTCCACCGGCTTCTTCTTCGCCGCCATGATCCCCTTGAACGACGGGTAGCGCGGCTCGTTGATCTTCTCCACGACGCTCACCACGGCCGGCAGCGACGCCTCGACGACCTGGTAGCCGTCATCGGTCAGCCGCTGGATCGAGACGCTGCCGTCGGTGACCGTGACCTCCTTGGCGAAGGTCAGCTGCGGCAGCCCGAGGCGCTCGGCCAGCATCGCCGGCACCACGCTCATCCGGGCGTCCGTGGACTCCGACCCCAGCAGCACCAGGTCGACGTCCCCGGACTTCTCGATGGCCTTGGCCAGGGCCAGCGACGTCGCCACCGCGTCCGAGCCGTGCAGCGCGTCGTCGACGACGTGGATCGCCTTGTCGGCACCCATCGACAGCGCCTTGCGCACCGTCTCGGTCGCCGCGTCCGGCCCCATGCAGAGGATCGTCACGGCACCGCCCTGCGACTCCTGCAGCTTGAGCGCCTCCTCGACGGCGTACTCGTCCATCTCGTTCATCACCGGGTCGGTCGCCGCTCGGTCCAGCGTCGAGTCCGACGCGGCGAGCTTCTTCTCCGACCAGGTGTCGGGCACCTGCTTCACACAGACGACGATGTTCATGCGCTGCCGCTCTCCTACCGTGACGGGAACTGGCACCCACCCTGTCAGCCGGGCCTGCCGGACTGACCCTCGGGTGCGGTCCGCCAGCTATGTTACTCACCAGTAGCATCGCCGCCAAACCGAGCCCCGCACCCACCGCTCCGACGATCGCGCGGGCGGGTGGGAGTGCGGCTTGCACCGGAGGGGCACTCTGGTGTCACGATCTCCCTCCCCAGAGGTGTCCCGTGTCCCGACTTCTGGTCCTGCTCGTGCTCGTCGCCGCGTTCGCACCGGCCGCTGTGCTGGGGGCGCTGCCCCTGGTGCTGCTCGCCGTCGTCTCGGTGGCGTCGTTGATGGCGGCCGTCGTGCTCGCCCGACCCGAGCGGCGGCCGGTGCCCGTCACGGCCGACCCGGACCAGCCGGCCGTCTGACGGCTTACCCGGTCCAGCCGGCCCGGCCGGACCCGGCGTGCCGGTGCGCGGATCGGCGGGTCATCTCCCGGTGAAGCTGGCCTTGCCGGGACCGTCGGTGACGAAGGACGCCATGCCCGCGCGACCGTCGTCGGTGGCGAACAGCCCGGCGAACTGCAGCCGCTCCAGCGCCAGCCCGCTGGTGAGGTCGGTCTCCAGCCCGCCGTCGACCGCCTCCTTGGCGGCCCGCAGAGCGAGCGCCGGACCCCCGACGAAACGCGCAGCCATCGCGCGCGCGGCGGCGTAGACCTCGTCGGCCGGGACGACCTGGTCGACCAGGCCGATGCGCAGCGCCTCCTGGGCGTCGACGAAGCGGCCGGTGAAGATGATGTCCTTCGCGCGCGCCGGGCCGACGAGGCGCGGCAGCCGCTGGGTGCCCCCGGCGCCCGGGATCAGCCCGAGCTGGATCTCCGGCTGGCCGAGCCTCGCGTTCTCTGCACAGACCCGGAAGTCGGCGCACAGGGCGAGCTCGCAGCCGCCGCCGAGCGCGTAGCCGGTGATCGCGGCCACCACCGGCTTGGGGATGCGCGCGACCGCGGTGAACGACGTCTGCAGCGGGCCCGACCGGGCCACCATGTCGGCGTACTCCATGGTCGCCATCTCCTTGATGTCCGCCCCCGCGGCGAACACCTTCTCCCCGCCGTAGAGGACGACGGCCGACACGTCGCTGCGGTCGCCGGCCTCCTTGGCGACGGCCCGCAGCTCCTCCTGGACCTGCACGTTGAGGGCGTTCATCGGCGGCCGGTCCAGCCGGATCGTGCCGATGCCGCCGTCGACCTCGAGCCGGACGAGTGCTGAGTCGGTCATGGGACGCGAGGGTAACCGGGCCGCCCGCGGCGGCTGCGTCGCCTAGCGTGACCTCGTGCTGGTCCCCCGCCTCGGCGCCCATCCCGACGCGCGAGGCACGTCGTTCGCGGTCTACAGCCGGGGCGACGGCGTGGAGCTCTGCCTGCTCGACGACGACGGAGCCGAGCGGCGGGTTCCGCTGACCCACCGGCTGCACGACGTCTGGCACGGTCACGTCGAGGGCGTCCGGCCGGGCCAGCGCTACGGCTACCGGGCGCACGGCCCGTGGAACCCGGTGCACGGCTACCGCTTCAACCCCGCGAAGCTGCTGGCAGACCCCTACGGCCGCGCCCTCGACGGCGAGCTGCGGCTCGACCCTGCGGTGCTGGGCCCGGCCGCCGGCACCGACGACAGCGTGCCCGACCCGCGGGACTCCGCACCGTTCGTGCCGCACTCGGTCGTCGTCGACCCTGCCTACGACTGGCACGGGGACCGCGGCCCGACGTCCCGTGGGCGGACACGGTGGTCTACGAGCTGCACGTGAAGGGGTTCACCACGACGCATCCCGGTGTCCCCGAGGGCCTTCGAGGGACGTACGCCGGGCTGGCGCACCCGGCCGCGATCGAGCACCTGGTCGGGCTGGGCGTGACGACGGTCGAGCTGCTGCCGGTCCACCACTTCACCAGCGAGTCAGCCCTGCTCGGCCGCGGCCAGCAGAACTACTGGGGCTACAACACGCTGGGCTTCTTCGCACCGCACGCCGGCTACTCCTCGTCGGGGTCCCGGGGGCAGCAGGTCACCGAGTTCCGCGACATGGTCCGGGCCCTGCACGCGGTCGGCATCGAGGTGCTGCTCGACGTCGTCTACAACCACACCGCGGAGGGCGGGGTCGAGGGGCCGGTGCTCTGCTGGCGCGGCCTGGACAACACGGCGTACTACCGCCTGGTCGGCGGCCGCCGGTACCTCGACGTGACGGGGTGCGGGAACACCCTGGACCTGCGCCAGCCCCGCAGCCTCGCGATGGTCACCGACTCGCTGCGCTACTGGGTCCAGGAGATGCACGTCGACGGCTTCCGGTTCGACCTCGCGCCGGCCCTGGCGCGCAGCACCGATGCGTTCGAGCGGCACGGCACCTTCCTCACCGTGGTGGCCCAGGACCCGGTGCTCTCCACGGTGAAGCTGGTCGCCGAGCCGTGGGACGTCGGCGCCGGCGGCTACCAGCTCGGGGCCTTCCCGGCACCGTGGGCGGAGTGGAACGACCGTTACCGGGACACCGTGCGGGCGGCGTGGGCCGGGAGCCACAGCTCCCGCCGGAGCCACGGCGGTGGGGTGCGGGACCTCGCCTACCGGCTGTCCGGCTCGTCGGACGTCTTCGCGCCGAGCGGGCGGGGACCGCTGGGATCGGTGAACTTCCTCACCGCGCACGACGGCTTCACGTTGCACGACCTGGTGTCCTACGAGCAGAAGCGCAACCAGGCCAACGGCGAGGACAACCGGGACGGCTCCGACAGCAACCACAGCTGGAACTGCGGCGTCGAGGGCAGCACCCGCGACCCGGACGTCCTGCAGCTGCGCCGCCGGATGATGCGCAACCTGCTGCTGACCCTGCTGGTGTCCACCGGGGTGCCGATGCTGACAGCCGGCGACGAGACCGGTCGCACCCAGCGGGGCAACAACAACCCCTACTGCCTCGACGACGAGACGTCCTGGCTGTCCTGGGCCCACGCCCCGTGGCAGCAGGACCTGCACTCCTGGACCCGCGCCCTGCTCGACCTGCGCCGGAAGCACCCCGTGCTGCGCCACGACGACTTCTTCGAGGGTCGCCCGGCCCGCCCCGACGGCACCAAGGACGTCGCGTGGTTCGGCGACGACGGCCACGAGATGTCGGCCGAGCGCTGGTTCCAGCACGACCTGCGGGTGCTCGGGGTGTACCTGTCGGGCAAGGCCGTCGACGACGCCGACGAGCCGGACCCGTCGCTGCTCGTGCTGCTCAACACCGGCCGGGCCGGCGCCGGGATGCGGCTGCCCGGCCCGCCCTGGGGCACGGCGTACGACGTCCTGCTCGACACCACGTCCGAGCGGCCCGCGCCGGGGCCGACCCTCGCCGAGGGCGAGGTGGCCGAGCTGGCGCCGCACAGCGCCCAGGTCCTCGCCGCCCGCCGCTGACCGCCGCCGAACAAGATCGTTCGCGACGTTCGCGGCGACACGCCGCGCGTGTCGCCGCGAAACGTCGCGAACGATCTTGGTACGGCGGCGGCGCGCGGGACGGCGGGGGCGGTTAGCGGAGGTCGCCGCTGTCCATGCCGCCGCTCTCGGCCGGCAGTGCCGCGAGGCCGAGCTCGGCCGCGCTGGGCACCAGCCGGTGGTGCGGGACGACGCGGGCGGTGTAGCCGAACGGGCCGGGCCGGTCGAGGGTGATGCCGCCGACGTACCGGTGCCGGCCGCCCTCGTAGGTCTCGTCGTGCCGGAGGGACACCGCCGAGGAGCCGGTGATCTGGTCGTTCTCGTCGACCCGGCCGTGCACCACCTGCACGTCGACGTCCTCCGGCGACAGGTCGCCGAGGGAGACGAAGGCGTGCACCTGCAGCAGGCTCCCGATCTCCGGTGCGTCGGCGACGCCGGTGGCCTCGACGTGGTCGACCCGGACGTTCGGCCAGGCCGCGCGCACCCGGTGCTTCCAGGCCGCCAGCTCGCGCGCACCCGCATAGCCGCCGTCCAGCGACTGGGCCGAGCGGTACGCCGGCGCGTAGAGCCCGAGCACGTAGTCGCGGACCATCCGGGTGGCCAGCACCTTCGGCCCGAGGGTCTGCAGCGTGTGCCGCACCATCTCGATCCAGCGCGACGGCATGCCGTCGATGTCGCGGTCGTAGAACAGCGGCGCCACGGTCTTCTCGAGCAGGTCGTAGAGCGCGCCGGCCTCGAGGTCGTCGCGATGGTCCGGGTCGTTGACGCCGTCAGCGGTCGGGATCGCCCAGCCGTTGTGCCCGTCGTACATCTCGTCCCACCAGCCGTCGAGCACCGACAGGTTGAGGCAGCCGTTGAGGGCGGCCTTCATGCCCGACGTGCCGCAGGCCTCCAGCGGGCGCAGCGGGTTGTTGAGCCAGACGTCGCAACCCGGGTAGAGGGTCTGCGCCATCGCGATGTCGTAGTTCGGCAGGAACACGATGCGGTCGCGCACCCCGGCGCCGTCCGCGAAGCGCACGAGCTCCTGGATGAGCTTCTTGCCGCCGTCGTCGGCGGGGTGCGCCTTGCCGGCGATGACGATCTGGATCGGCCGCTCCGGGTGCTTGAGCAGCGCGGTGAGCCGCTCGGGGTCGCGCATCATCAGGGTGAGCCGCTTGTACGACGGCACCCGGCGCGCGAAGCCGACGGTGAGCACCTCGGGGTCGAGCACCCCGTCGACCCAGCCGAGCTCGGCCTCGCTGGCCCCGCGCTGCACCCAGGAGGTGCGGACCCGCCGGCGGACGTCGGCGACCAGCCGCGCCCGCAGCAGCCCGCGAACCGCCCAGATGTCGGTGTCCGGGACCCGGGTCACGTCGTCCCAGGAGGCCGCGTCGGTGGGGCTGGCCATGATGTCGGGGCCGGCCATGCCGAGGACCTCCGGCGCCACCCAGGTCGGCGCGTGCACGCCGTTGGTGATGTAGCCGATCGGCACCTCGGGCTCGTCGAAGCCCGGCCAGAGCCGGGAGAACATCTCGCGGGCCACGTGGCCGTGCAGCTCGGAGACGCCGTTGGCGCGCTGGGCCAGCCGGAAGCCCATCACCGCCATGTTGAAGACGCTGGGGTCGCCCCCGTCGTAGTCCTCCGCGCCCAGCGCGAGCACCTTCTCGACCGGGATGCCCGGCACCGCGTTGTCGCCGCCGAAGTGCTGCTCCACGAGGTCGCGGCCGAACCGGTCGATGCCGGCGGGGACCGGGGTGTGGGTGGTGAACAGCGTCGCGGCCCGGGCGGCCTCGACGGCCTCGTCGAAGGACAGGCCGTGGTCCTGGTTGAGCTCGCGGATGCGCTCGAGACCGAGGAACCCGGCGTGGCCCTCGTTGGTGTGGAACGCCTGCGGTGCAGGTGCGCCGGTCAGCCGGCTGAAGGCCCGCAGCGCGCGCACCCCGCCGATGCCGAGCAGCATCTCCTGCAGCAGCCGGTGCTCGCTGCCACCGCCGTACAGCCGGTCGGTGACGTCGCGTTCGGCGAGGTCGTTGTCCTCGATGTCGGAGTCGAGCAGCAGCAGCGGCACCCGGCCGACCTGCGCCTTCCACACCTGGGCCACCAGCCGGCGGTTGTCCGGCAGGCCCACCTCGACCTTGAGCGGGCTCCCGTCGCTCTCGCTGAGCAGCGAGATCGGCAGCCCGTGCGGGTCGAGCACCGGGTAGCGCTCCTGCTGCCAGCCCTCGAAGGACAGCGACTGGGCGAAGTAGCCCGCCCGGTAGAGCAGGCCCACGCCGACGATCGGCACGCCGAGGTCGGAGGCGGCCTTGAGGTGGTCGCCGGCGAGGATGCCCAGACCGCCGGAGTACTGCGGCAGGGCCGCGGTGATGCCGAACTCCGGCGAGAAGTAGGCGATGGCCGACGGCACGGCGTCCTCGTCGGTCGCGGCAGCGGCCACGCCCTGGTACCAGCGGTCGCCCTCGAGATAGGCCTGCAGGTCGGCCTCGGCCGCCCGCACCCGGCCGACGACGTCGGGGTCCTCGGCCAGCGCGGTCAGCCGCTCCGGCCCGAGCGCGCCGAGCAGCTGCACCGGGTCGCAGCCCATCTGCTCCCACAGCTCGGGGTCGAGGCTCTCGAACAGCTGCTGGGTCGCGGTGTCCCACGACCACCGCAGGTTCAGTGCGAGCTCTCCCAGCGGGGCGAGCGCGCCGGGCAGCACGGTGCGGACGGTGAACCGTCGGATGGCCTTCACCGGCGGAGGATACTGCCCCACCCCGGGCATCCCGCACGGCTGCCCGCGCTGCGGACGCCGGCAGCCGCGGTGTGTGCAGCACACGGGTTGGTGGGTAGGTTCGGCTCCGATGATCGGACGCATCCCCATCCTGGACGTGCAGCCCGCCGAGGGCTGCGGTCGCTGGCCGGCCAAGGCCGTCGTCGGCGAGACCTTCACGGTCTCGGCGACGGTCTTCCGCGAGGGCCACGACATGGTCAACGCGGACGTCGTGCTGCGCGACGAGAAGGGACGCAAGGGGCCTTTCACCCCGATGGCACCCGGCGCGCCCGGCACCGACCGGTGGCACGCCGAGGTCACGCCGACCAGCGAGGGCCGCTGGACCTTCGCGGTCGAGGCCTGGAGCGACCCGGTGGCGACCTGGCACCACGACGCCACGATCAAGATCGAGGCCGGCGTCGACGTCGAGCTGATGCTCGAGGAGGGGGCCAGGGTGCTGGAGCGCGCGGCGGCCGCCTCCAGGCCGGCTGCCGGCCGCCGTGCCCTGCGCGACGCCGCCACCGCGCTGCGCGACGCATCCCGTCCGGTGCCGGCCCGGCTGGCGGCCGCCGACGACCCCGAGGTCGTGGCCACCCTGGGCGCGCAGCCGCTGCGCGACTTCGTGACCTCCAGCGACCGGATGCCGCTGTGGGTCGACCGCGAGCGCGCGCTCTACGGCAGCTGGTACGAGTTCTTCCCCCGCTCGGAGGGTGCCGCGCCGGACGCGGACGGGGTGCTCCGCTCGGGCACGTTCCGGACCGCGATGGAGCGGCTGCCCGCGGTGGCCGAGATGAAGTTCGACGTGGTCTACCTGCCGCCGATCCACCCCATCGGCACGACCAACCGCAAGGGGCCGAACAACACCCTCACTCCCGGCCCGGACGACGTCGGCTCACCGTGGGCGATCGGGTCGCCGGACGGCGGCCACGACGCGATCCACCCCGACCTCGGCACCGAGGCGGACTTCGCGGCGTTCGTCGCGCGCACCCGTGAGCTCGGCATGGAGGTCGCCCTCGACTTCGCGCTGCAGGCGACCCCGGACCACCCGTGGGTGACGACCCACCCCGAGTGGTTCACCGAGCTGGCCGACGGCACGATCGCCTACGCCGAGAACCCGCCCAAGAAGTACCAGGACATCTACCCGATCAACTTCGACCGCGACCCCGACGGCATCTATCCCGAGATGCTGCGCATCGTGCGGAAGTGGATGGACCTCGGCGTCCGCATCTTCCGGGTCGACAACCCGCACACCAAGCCGGTCGCGTTCTGGGAGTGGCTGCTCACCCAGGTCCGCAAGACCGACCCCGACGTGCTGTTCCTCGCCGAGGCGTTCACCCGGCCGGCGATGATGCAGACGCTGGCTCGGGTCGGCTTCCACCAGAGCTACACGTACTTCACCTGGCGCAACGAGAAGTGGGAGCTCGAGGAGTACCTCAACGAGCTCGCGCGGCAGACGTCGCACTTCCTGCGACCCAACTTCTTCGTCAACACCCCCGACATCCTGCACGCCTACCTGCAGTACGGCGGCCCGCCGGCGTTCAAGATCCGGGCGACGCTCGCGGCGACCCTGTCGCCGACCTGGGGCGTCTACTCGGGCTTCGAGCTGTTCGAGCACGTCGCGGTGCGGCCGGGCAGCGAGGAGTACCTCGACACCGAGAAGTTCCAGCTGCGCCCGCGGGACTGGGCCGCGGCCGAGGCCGAGGGCCGCAGCCTCGCGCCGTACCTCACGCACCTCAACGACCTGCGCCGCAAGCACCCGGCGCTGCGGCGGTTGCGCAACCTGCGCTTCCACGCGACCGACAGCGACCAGATCATCTGCTACTCCAAGAGCGTCAGCACCGACGAGCACGGCACCGACACGGTGCTCGTGGTCGTCAACCTCGATCCGCACGGGGCCCGCGAGACGACAGTGCGGCTGGACATGCCCGCACTGGGGATGGACTGGGACGCGACGATGTCCGTGCACGACGAGATCACCGGCCAGACCTACTCCTGGGGGCAGGCCAACTACGTTCGCCTGGACCCGTTCCACGAGCCGGCCCACGTGTTCCGGGTCGAGCCGCGGGGTCGCGCGGCCGAGGCGGGGACCACTCCGTGAGCGAGTCGACCGCCGACGTCGACCCCGTCCTGCCCGATGGCCACGCGATCGACAACTTCGCCGACCTGCCGGAGTCGGAGCGCGACCCGCACTGGTACAAGCGGGCCGTCTTCTACGAGGTGCTGGTGCGGTCCTTCAAGGACAGCAACGGCGACGGCACCGGCGACCTGCTGGGTCTGATCGAGAAGCTCGACTACATCCACTGGCTCGGGGTCGACTGCATCTGGCTGCCACCGTTCTTCCGGTCCCCCCTGCGCGACGGCGGCTACGACGTGTCGGACTTCGTCGACGTGCTGCCCGAGTTCGGCACCATCGGCGACTTCGTGGAGTTCGTCGACGCGGCGCACGCCCGCGGCATCCGGGTGATCATCGACTTCGTGATGAACCACACGTCCGACCAGCACCCGTGGTTCCAGGCGTCCCGCACCGACCCCGACGGCCCCTTCGGAGACTTCTACGTCTGGGCCGACACCGACGAGGCCTACGCCGACGCCCGCATCATCTTCGTCGACACCGAGTCCTCCAACTGGACCTTCGACCCGGTGCGCAAGCAGTACTTCTGGCACCGCTTCTTCAGCCACCAGCCGGACCTCAACTACGAGAACCCCCGCGTGCAGGAGTCGGTCATCGAGGCGCTGAAGTTCTGGCTCGACCTCGGCATCGACGGCTTCCGGCTCGACGCCGTGCCCTACCTGTTCGAGCAGGAGGGCACCAACTGCGAGAACCTCCCCGCCACCCACGACTTCCTCAAGCGGGTGCGCAAGGAGGTCGACGCGATGTACCCCGACCGGGTCATGCTCTGCGAGGCCAACCAGTGGCCGGCGGACGTCGTCGAGTACTTCGGCCAGGACGGCGACGAGTGCCAGATGGCCTTCCACTTCCCGGTGATGCCGCGGTTGTTCATGGGTGTCCGCCGGGAGTCGCGCTACCCGATCTCGGAGATCATGGCGCAGACGCCGGCGATCCCCGACAACTGCCAGTGGGGCGTCTTCCTGCGCAACCACGACGAGCTCACGCTCGAGATGGTGACCGACGAGGAGCGCGACTACATGTGGGGCGAGTACGCCAAGGACCCCCGCATGAAGGCCAACATCGGCATCCGTCGCCGGCTCGCCCCGCTGCTGGAGAACGACTACAACCAGCTCGAGCTGTTCACCGCGCTGCTGCTGTCGCTGCCGGGGTCGCCGGTCCTCTACTACGGCGACGAGATCGGCATGGGCGACAACATCTGGCTCGGTGACCGCGACGGCGTACGGACCCCGATGCAGTGGACGCCCGACCGCAACGCGGGCTTCTCGACCAGCAACCCCGGGCAGCTCTTCCTGCCGGTGATCATGGACCCGATCTACGGCCACCAGGTCACCAATGTCGAGGCGCAGCTGGCCAGCTCGACGTCGCTGCTGCACTGGACCCGCCGCATGATCGAGGTCCGCAAGCAGAACCCCGCGTTCGGCCTGGGCACCTGGGAGGACCTCGGCGGCTCCAACCCCAGCGTGCTCTCCTTCGTGCGGGCGTTCGGCGACGACGTGGTGCTGTGCGTCAACAACCTGTCCCGGTTCCCGCAGCCGGTCGAGCTCGACCTCCGGCGGTGGGAGGGCTGCCGCCCCATCGAGCTCCTGGGGACGGTGCACTTCCCGCTGGTCGGTGAGCTGCCCTACCTGCTCACCCTGGCGGGCTACGGCTTCTACTGGTTCCGCCTCACACCTCCCGAGGGGACGCTGTGATGCCGGCACCGCGGCCGCCCGACCGGTCGGTCGACCTGGACCTCACCGACTACCTCGGTCACCAGCGCTGGTTCGGCGGCAAGGGCCGGTCGTGGCAGGTGTCCGGGCTCTCGACGGTCGGCGCGCTGGCAGCCGGCGTACGCATCGACGTCGTGTCCGTGACCTACGACGACGGCGAGACGGAGACCTACCAGCTGCCGCTGTCGGTCTACGACGAACGGCAGGAGCACCTGTCCCACGCGTTCGTCGGCGAGGAGCGCGATGCCGACGGGGTGGTCAGCCACCTCTACGACGCCTTGCAGGACAAGGCGGCCACCGTGCACTGGTTCCAGGGCATCGCGGCCGAGCGCACGGCACCCGGGCTGGCGTTCCACCGCGACCCGACGCTCGACGGGCTGCCACCCGGCGGGCCGTCGATCGTGGTCGGCGCGGAGCAGAGCAACACCTCGGTCATCTTCGGCGACACGGTGATCATGAAGGTGTTCCGCAAGGTCTCCGCCGGGCTGAACCCCGACATCGAGGTGCACGCCGCGCTGGCCGCAGCCGGCAGCACCCACATCGCCCACCCGCTCGGCTGGCTCGAGGGCAGCTGGACGCCGGAGGACGGCAACCGGGTCACGGCGAGCCTCGCGATGGCGCAGACCTTCCTCAAGGGCGCCACCGACGGCTGGGAGCTGGCGCTCACCAGCGTCCGGGACCTCTACGCCGAGGCCGACCTGCACGCCGACGAGGTGGGCGGTGACTTCGCGGGCGAGGCCGACCGGCTCGGCGCGGCCACCGCCGAGGTGCACGCGGCGCTGGCGGCCGCGCTGCCCACCAGGGTCCTCGCGGACCAGGACCGGGCCGCGCTGGCCGAGGCGATGCGGTCCCGGCTGGACCGGACGGCGGCCGAGGTGCCCGCGCTGGAGCCGTACGTCGAGGCGCTGCGCGCAGCCTTCGCCGACCTCGCGGCGCTCGACGTCCCGCTCGAGGTGCAGCGGGTGCACGGCGACTTCCACCTCGGCCAGGTGATGCGCACGCTGGACGGCTGGAAGCTGCTGGACTTCGAGGGTGAGCCGGCCCGCCCGCTCGCCGAGCGCCGGGCCCTCGAGTCCCCGGTCAAGGACGTCGCGGGCATGCTGCGGTCCTTCGACTACGCGGCGCGGCACCTGCTCGCCGACCACCCGGCCGACCCGCAGCGCGAGTACCGCGCGAACGAGTGGGCGCTGCGCAACAGGGACGCGTTCTGCGCCGGCTACTCCCGCGCCGGCGGACCCGACCCGCGCAAGCAGCCGGTGCTGCTGCGGGCGTTCGAGACCGACAAGGCGGTCTACGAGGTCCTCTACGAGGCCCGCAACCGGCCCACCTGGTTGCAGATCCCCATGGCGGCGATCCGCAGGCTCGCCGCGACCGAGGAGTGAGCGAACGCATGTCGAGCACCCGACCCCCGGCCGGCCCCGTCCAGGGCGGTCCCGCTCGGACCGGCCCCGCGGCACGGCCCGCCGCTGACGAGGAGCTGCACCGCCTCGTCTCCGGCGTGCACCACGACCCGCACGCCGTCCTCGGTCCGCACCCGCACGACGGCGGCATCACGGTCCGCACGCTCCGGCCGTGGGCGACCTCGGCGACGGTCGTCGTGGGCGACGCACGCCACCCGATGCGGCACGAGAGCTATGGCGTCTGGGTGGCGGTGCTGCCCTCGGCGCAGGTGCCGGACTACCGCCTGGAGATCGCCTACGACGGGCCGGCCAGGCTGGTCGACGACCCGTACCGGTTCCTGCCGACGCTGGGCGAGATCGACCTGCACCTGATCGGCGAAGGTCGCCACGAGCAGCTCTGGGACGTGCTCGGCGCGCACACCCGCTCCTACGACGGGATCGCCGGAACCGTGCAGGGCACGTCCTTCGCGGTGTGGGCCCCCAGCGCGCAGGGCGTCCGCCTGTCCGGCGACTTCAACTACTGGGACGGCCGGGCCCACCCGATGCGGGCGATGGGCTCGACCGGCGTCTGGGAGCTGTTCGTCCCCGGCATCGGTGACGGCACGCACTACAAGTACGAGGTTCTCGGGAAGGACGGGGTGTGGCGGCAGAAGGCCGACCCGCTCGCCTTCCGCGCCGAGGTCCCGCCCGCGACGGCGTCGGTGGTGTTCACCCCGGAGTACGAGTGGGGCGACGACGAGTGGCTGCGCCGGCGTGCCTCGCGCAACCCGCTGGAGTCCCCGATGAGCACCTACGAGGTGCACCTCGGCTCCTGGCGGCAGGGCCTGTCCTACCGCGAGCTCGCCGACCAGCTGGTCGGGCACGTGACCTACCTCGGGTTCACCCACGTCGAGCTGATGCCGGTGGCCGAGCACCCGTTCGGCGGGTCCTGGGGCTACCAGGTGTCGTCGTACTTCGCGCCCACGTCCCGCTTCGGCAGCCCCGACGACTTCCGGTACCTCGTCGACACCCTGCACCAGGCCGGCATCGGCGTCATCGTCGACTGGGTGCCCGCCCACTTCCCCAAGGACGCCTGGGCGCTCGCGCACTTCGACGGCACCGCGCTCTACGAGCATCCCGACCCGCGGCGCGGCGAGCAGAAGGACTGGGGCACGCTCGTCTTCAACTACGGCCGCACCGAGGTGCGCAACTTCCTCGTCGCCAACGCGCTGTACTGGCTCGAGGAGTTCCACATCGACGGCCTGCGGGTGGACGCGGTCGCCTCGATGCTCTACCTCGACTACTCGCGCGAGGAGGGCGAGTGGGCGCCCAACGAGTTCGGCGGCCGGGAGAACCTGGAGGCCGTGTCGTTCCTGCAGGAGGTCAACGCCACGGCGTACCGCCGGGTGCCGGGCATCGTCACGATCGCGGAGGAGTCGACCGCGTGGCCGGGCGTCACCCGGCCGACCCACCTCGGCGGTCTCGGCTTCGGCTTCAAGTGGAACATGGGCTGGATGCACGACTCGCTGGACTACGTGGCCAACGAGCCCATCTACCGGCAGTACCACCACCACCAGATGACGTTCTCGCTGGTCTACGCCTACTCCGAGAACTACGTGCTGCCCATCAGCCACGACGAGGTCGTGCACGGCAAGGGCTCGCTGCTGCGCAAGATGCCCGGCGACCGCTGGCAGCAGCTGGCGAACCTGCGGGCCTACCTGGCGTTCATGTGGGCCCACCCGGGCAAGCAGCTCATCTTCATGGGCTCGGAGTTCGGCCAGGAGTCGGAGTGGGCCGAGTCGCGCTCGCTGGACTGGTGGCTGACCGAGAACCCCGACCACCGCGGCGTGCAGACGCTCGTCCACGACCTCAACCGGGTGTACGCCGACAGCAGGGCGCTGTGGTCCCGCGACTCCGACCCCGGCGGGTTCGGCTGGATCGACGCCAACGACGCCGGCAACAACGTGTTCTCGTTCCTGCGCTACGGGGACGACGGTTCGGTGCTCGCCTGCATCGCCAACTTCGCCGCCGTGCCGCACGAGGGCTACCGCATCGGCCTGCCGCACGCCGGCCGCTGGGACGAGGTGCTCAACACCGATGCCGACCTCTACGTCGGCAGCGGCGTCGGCAACTTCGGCGGGGTCGAGGCCGGCGCCGAGGGCTGGCACGGGCTGCCGGCCTCCGCGACGCTACGGGTCCCGCCGCTCGGCACCGTCTGGCTGCGCCGCACCACCTGACTGCCGCCATGCGCCGGGGAGTCGACCACGTAAAGCACGCCGGCGCCCGCGACAACACGCCAGCACACGTGCTGTCGCGGGTGCCAGCGTGATGCGGCAGCCAGCGGCGGGATCGGTCAGCCTGGTCTACGAGACGCACGCGACCACGCTCGACAACGAGCGCGGGCACTGCACGGGGTGGCAGCCAGGCGAGCTGTCGGCGCAGGGCGTCGACGAACGCCCGCCAGACTGGGCCGCCGCCGGCGGGACGACGGCATCGCAGCTGGTGGTCTCCTCGGACCTGCACCGCGCCGTACAGACGGTCGAGATCGCGTTCGCCGGCTCACCGGTGCCGCGGCGCCTCGACCGGCGCCTCCGCGAGGTCGACTTCGGGGAGCTGACCGGCGCGCCGGTCGACGTCGTGCACGCCCAGCGACGCCGCCGGGTCGACGAGCCGTTCCCCGGCGGGCAGAGCTACCGGCAGGTGACCGACGGCGTCCTCGAGCTGCTCGGCGAGCTGCACGGCCGAGCCACCCCGGGCAGCGGCTGCTGCTGGTCGGGCACGCCGCCACCCGGTTCGCCCTCGACCACCTGCTGACCGGCCGGCCGCTGGAGCGCGCCGTCACCGCGCCGTTCGCCTGGCGGGAGGGCTGGGAGTACGTCGTCGGCGCGACCCTGCCGACCGTCGCCGTCCTCGACGGCCCGGGTGCCCTCGCGGTGGCCGACGAGATCGTCGAGGTCTACCGAGCGGCCTTCACCGCACCCGGCTACGACGAGACCGACGACCAGGTGCGGTCGTTCGGCACCGAGACGCTGCCGAAGCACGCCGGCTACGACGGGTTCCGGCTTGCCACCGTCCGCGAGGCAGGAACCCTGCTCGGCTTCGGCTACGGCTACACCGGGCAGCGCGGCCAGTGGTGGAGCGAGCAGGTGGCGGCCGCGGCACCGCCGGCGGTCAGCGCGGAGTGGCTGGGCGGGCACTTCGAGGTGCCCGAGCTCGCGGTGCGGCCGGCCGCGCAGGGCCGCGGCTTCGGAGCCGCGGTGATGGACACCCTGCTGCTCGGCCTGCCGCACGGGCGCGCGCTGCTCACGACGTACGCCGACGACCGGGCCGCGCCGCGGCTGTACCAGCGGCTGGGCTGGACCCGGCTGGCGGCCGGGGTGCTGCCCGGCAGCGACCTGTGGGGCATCCGGCTGCGCCCCTAGCGCACCGGTGCGCGACCGGCTGGCTCAGAACAGCGCGTTGGCCAGCGAGGTGCGGGCCTTGGCGACCCGCTCGTCCTGGTTGCCCACCAGCTCGAACAGCTCGACGAGATGGGTGCGGGCCGCGTCGCGCTCGGTGCCGGACAGCCGGCGCACCAGGTCGAGCAGCCGCGCGAAGGCGTCCTCGACGTGGCCGCCGAGCAGGTCGAGGTCGGCGACCGCAGTCTGCGCGGCGACGTCGTCCGGCCGTTCGGCCGCGGCCTGCCGGGCGGCCTGCGGGTCCAGGCCCTGGGTGCGGCGCAGCAGCTCGACCTGCCCGAGCCCGGCCTGCGCCTCGGGGTCGCCGGGCGCCTGGTCGAGCAGCCCCCGGTACGCCGTGGCCGCCGCGTCCAGGTCGCCGCGCTCGATCGCGTCATAGGCCTCGTCCCATCGCGGGTCGACCTCGGGCTCGGCGTCGGGCTCGGCCGGCTCCTCCCCCACCGTGACCCGGCCGGTGACGCCGTTGGCCTCGGCGACCTTGAGCAGCTCGTCGAGGTAGCGGCGGACCTCGGCCTCCGGCAGGGCGCCCTGGAACAGCGGGACGGGCTGACCCTTCAGCACCGCGAACACCGCCGGGATGCTCTGCACCTGGAACGCCTGCCCCAGCCGCGGGTTCGCGTCCAGGTCGACCTTGACGAGCAGCCAGCGCCCGCCGTCGGCCTCGGCGAGCCGCTCGAGCACCGGGCTCAGCTGCTTGCACGGACCGCACCAGTCGGCCCAGAAGTCGATCACGACGGGCACCGTCATCGACTGGTCGACGACGGCCTGGAAGTCGGCCTCCGACACGTCGACGACCACGCCGGAGACCGTGCCGGCTGCGCCGTTCGTGCCGGCGGGGCCGGTCGACGAGCCGGCTGGGGCCTCGGTGGCCGGGCGCGGAGCGAGCCCCGAGAGGTCGACGGCGCCGTACGGGTTGATGCTCGGCTGGCTCATGCCTCCAGCGTAGGTGACGTCAGAAGCGCGGCGGCTCGCGGTAGTCGCCCCACTCGGCGCGCAGCGCGTCGCAGATCTCACCCAGGGTGGCCTCGGCGCGGGCGGCGTCGAGCATCGCCGGCACGAGGTTCTCCGAGGTCCGGGCGACCTCGACCATCCGGTCCAGCGCGGCACGCACCACGCCGTCGTCGCGCCCGGCCTTGCGCTCGGCCAGCACCCGCTTCTGCTCCCGCTCGACCTCGTGGGAGACCCGCAGGATCTCCAGCGGCTCCTCGACGGTCTTGGTGTGCACGTTGACCCCGACGATCTTCTTCTCGCCCTTCTCCAGCGCGGTCTGGTAGACGAAGGCCGCCTCGGCGATCTCGGACATGAACCAGCCGTCCTCGATGCCGCGCAGCAGCCCGGAGGTGATCGAGCCGTCCGACCCCATGTCGCGGATGCGGGTGAAGACCGCCTCGGCCTCGGCCTCCAGCCGGTCGGTGAGCGCCTCGACGTACCACGAGCCGCCGAGCGGGTCGGCGACGTTCTGCACGCCGATCTCCTCCATGATCACCTGCTGGGTGCGGAGCGCGATCTCGGCGGCCTTCTCGCTGGGCAGCGCGAGCACCTCGTCGAGGGCGTTGGTGTGCAGCGAGTTGGTGCCCCCGAGCACCGCGGCCAGCGCCTCCACCGCCGTACGCACGATGTTGTTGTCGGGCTGCTGCGCGGTCAGCGAGACGCCCGCGGTCTGGGTGTGGAACCGCAGCCACTGCGCCTTCTCGGTCTTCGCGCCGTAGGTGTCGCGCAGCCAGCGGGCCCAGATCCGGCGGGCGGCCCGGAACTTCGCGATCTCCTCGAAGAAGTCCAGGTGCGAGTCGAAGAAGAACGACAGACCCGGCGCGAAGTCGTCGACGTCCATGCCGCGGGAGAGCCCCAGCTCGACGTAGCCGAACCCGTCGGCCAGCGTGAACGCCAGCTCCTGCGCGGCCGTCGAGCCGGCCTCCCGGATGTGGTAGCCCGACACCGAGAGCGGCTTGTACGCCGGGATGTGCTCGACGCAGTACTCCATCAGGTCGCCGATCAGGCGCAGGTGCGGCTCCGGCGGGAACAGCCACTCCTTCTGCGCGATGTACTCCTTGAAGATGTCGGTCTGCAGGGTGCCGTTGAGCACGCCGAGGTCCACGCCCTGCCGCTCGGCCGCCACCAGGTACATGCAGAACACCGGCACCGCCGGCCCGCTGATCGTCATCGAGGTCGTGACGTCGCCGAGCGGGATGCCGCCGAAGAGCACCTCCATGTCGGCCGCCGAGTCGATCGCGACCCCGCAGTGCCCGACCTCACCCAGTGCCATGGGGTCGTCGGAGTCCCGGCCCATCAGGGTGGGCATGTCGAAGGCGACGCTGAGCCCGCCACCGCCGGCCGCCAGGATCATCTGGTAGCGCTCGTTGGTCTGCTCGGCGTTGCCGAAGCCGGCGAACTGCCGGATCGTCCAGGACCGGCCGCGGTAGCCGGTGGGGTACAGCCCGCGGGTGAACGGGAACTCTCCCGGCCAGCCGATCCGCTCGAAGTCCTCGACCGTGTCACCCGGCTGCGGGCCGTACACCGGCTGCACCTCGACGCCGGACAGGGTCGTGAAGTCCGCCTCCCGCACCCGGGAGGCGTCGAAGCGCCGCTGCCAGCGGTCCCGGCCCTGCTCGATCTCCTCGGCGTCCATCTCGCGCACTCCTCGCACCTGTCCAGGCGTCGGGACACGACGTGGCCGGCGCCATGTGACGAGATGTCGCCGCAGCACCGGAAGGACGTCATGCCCGGTTGGTCCACCGAGGGTACCCGTCGAGGGCCTACGCTCGGCAGATGGAGACGGGCGACCGGCTTCCCCGGTCCGGGGGATTCGGCTCCACAGCGAACCGAACGACGCCGAACCGCGTCCTCGGTGCATGTCCATGGGGGCGAGTGTCGTGGTGACCGCGGGGACGCCGCGGACGCAGCACCTCACGGGTGCCGCGACAGCTGCTCGGGAGGACGCTGCCCGGGCGCTGTGGAACGAGCACTACGCGCCGCTGGCCGGCTGGTGCGCGGCCCTCGTGGGTGACCGCGACGCGGCCCACGACATCGCCTCGGAGGCCTTCACCCGGCTGCTGTCGAGGTGGGTGACGGTGCACGACCCGAAGGGCTACCTCTACGTCACCGCGACCAACCTGGTCCGCGACCGGTGGCGGCACGAGCAGCGCGACCGCAAGCTGCAGGCCCGGCTGGAGGAGACGGCGCCGGTCTCGACCCCCGCCGCCGACCCCTGGCTGCGCGACCTGGTCGAACGGCTCCCCGACCGGCTGCGGATGCCCGTCCTGCTGCACTACTACGCCGACATGAGCATCGCCGAGGTCGCCTCGGCGCTGCACAAACCGCAAGGAACGATCAAGCGCATGCTGTTCGACGCTCGAGCGCGGCTGGCCGGCTGGCTGGAGGAGGAGGAGCGGTGACTCACCTCCCCCGCCGCCGGGTGGAGCCGCTGCCGCCTCCCCCAGGCTCCTTCGACGCGGTCCTCGGCCGGGCCCGGGCCCGCCGCTACCGCCGGCTGACCGCGGTCAGCGGCGTCGCCGGGGTGTTCCTGGCCGGCATCGTCGGCGGCCTCGCGATGGGCGGCGGCGCCGCCGTGGACAACATCGTCAGCCTCGCCACCCGTGGCCAGGTGGCCTCGGTGTCCCCCTCGCCCACCGCCCCGCAGACGAAGCTGGCCAGCGGGGTGCCCACCACCAGCTCCCCGCACAAGACGCGCCCGGCGAGGTCGACGCCGGCGGCCAGCAGCCCGGCACCACCGCCCGTCGTGGTCGACCGGCCCGAGCTGGTGCGCGGCCGGGCCGTGACCGCCGGCGGCGACCCGGTCGCCGGACTGTACGTCTACACCGGATCGCTGTCCGGCGGGGGCTTCGTGCCGGCCGCCGAGCCGTCGACCCTGACCGGCGCCCAGGGCCGGTTCGCCGTCCCGTGCGGCCCCGTCCTGCTGACGTCGTGGCCGCTGAACACCCGCCTCGACGTGACCTCGGGCGGCCGCTGGGAGGCCACCGTGGTGCCCGCCCCGCTCTGCTCACGCGACGCGGCCCCGCAGGAGACGGTCATGCGCGCCGGTACGACGGTCCAGGGACGCGTCACGACCGACGTGGGGTGCGCCGACACCGAGTTCGGCCTGACGCTCTGGCTCAACGGCCAGCCCAGCGCCGCCGTCCGGCTCTCCGGCCTGCACGAGGGCGACCTCTACCGGTTCTCCGGGGTGCCGGCAGGGACGCACGTCCTGCGCAACCGCAGCCTGCAGGAGCCGGTGACCGTCGTCCGGGGTGACGACACGGTCACGCACGCCGTCACGTTCTCCTGCCCCGAGGTCCCGACACCGACCAGTACGCCGTCACCGACCACCCCCACCCCGGGGTCGACGCCGAGCGAGACGACGACCACGCCGGTGCCCTCGCCCACCACCACGTCGACCCCGACCGGCTGAGGCCTAGCCCTCGGTGAGGCCGGCCAGCAGGCGGTCGGCGGCGGTGTAGGGGTCGGTGCGGCCGGCCACCACCTCGCCGGCCAGCTCGTCGAGGTTGTGCTCGCCGCCCTGCGCCCGCAGGTCACCCACCCGCTCCCGCAGCGCGGTGAGCGCGATGGCCTGCACCTCGTCGGCGGCGCGGTGCAGCCGACGCTCGTGCAGCGCCCCGGTCTCCTCCAGCCACCCCCGGTGCTTGTCCAGTGCCTCGACGACCTCGTCGACACCCTCCGACCGCGACGCGACGGTCTTCAGGATGGGCGGGCGCCAGTCGCCGGGTGACCGTCGCTCGCCGAGGCTGAGCATGTGCCGGAGCTCCCGCACGGTGGCGTCGGCGCCGTCCCGGTCGGCCTTGTTGACGACGTACAGGTCGCCGATCTCGAGGATGCCGGCCTTGGCGGCCTGGATCGCGTCGCCCATCCCGGGGGCGAGCAGCACGACGGTGCTGTCGGCTGCGCCCGCGATCTCGACCTCGGACTGGCCCACGCCCACCGTCTCGACGAGGACGACGTCGCAGCCGGCCGCGTCGAGCACCCGCAGCGCCTGCGGGGTCGACCAGGACAGGCCGCCCAGGTGCCCCCGGCTGGCCATCGACCGGATGTAGACGCCCGGGTCGAGCGCGTGGTCCTGCATCCGGACCCGGTCGCCCAGCAGCGCGCCGCCGGAGAACGGCGACGACGGGTCGACCGCCAGCACCGCCACCCGCTTGCCGAGCGCGCGGTAGGCCGTCACGAGTGCGCTGGTGGTGGTCGACTTGCCGACGCCGGGAGCGCCGGTGAGCCCGATCACGGTGGCCCGCCCGGCGTACGGCGCGAGTGCGGCCATCGCCTCCCGCAGCAGCGGGGACGCGTCCTCGACCAGGGAGATGAGTCGCGCGACCGAACGGGCGTCGCCCTCCCGGGCCCGCTCGACCAGCGCGCCGACGTCCGGCGCTGGAGGCACCCCCGGCGTCAGCTGGCTGCCGGGACGCGCAGCACCAGCGCGTCGCCCTGGCCACCCCCGCCGCACAGCGCGGCGGCACCGAGCCCGCCGCCGCGGCGTCGCAGCTCGAGGGCGAGGTGCAGCGCGATGCGGGCGCCGGACATGCCGATGGGGTGGCCGAGCGCGATGGCCCCGCCGTTGACGTTGACCTTGTCCTCGGCCAGGCCGAGGTCGGCCATCGACGCGAGACCGACGCTGGCGAACGCCTCGTTGATCTCGACGAGGTCGAGGTCGGCGGGCGTGATGCCCTCCTTCCGGCACGCCGCGGTGATGGCGGCTGCCGGCTGCGCCTGCAGGGTGGAGTCCGGGCCGGCGACGACGCCGTGCGCGCCGATCTCGGCGAGCCAGGTCAGGCCGAGCTCCTCGGCCTTGGCCTTGCTCATCACCACGACCGCGGCCGCGCCGTCGGAGATCTGCGAGGACGAGCCGGCCGTGATCGTGCCGTTCTTGTCGAAGGCGGGCCGCAGCCGACCGAGGCTCTCGGCGGTCGTGTCGGCCCGGATGCCCTCGTCGTCCTTGAAGACGACGGGGTCGCCCTTGCGCTGCGGGATCTCGACGGGGACGACCTCGTCGTCGAACAGCCCGTTCTTCCAGGCCGCTGCGGCCCGTTGGTGGGACCGGGCGGAGAAGGCGTCCTGGTCCTCGCGGGAGATGCCGAGCTCGGCGTTGCACGCCTCGGTGAGGGCGCCCATCGCCTGGGTGGTGAAGACGTCCCACAGGCCGTCGTAGGACATGTGGTCGACGAGCGCTCACGTCGCCGAACTTCACGCCCTCGCGCGACTTCGGCAGGAAGTGCGGCGCCTGGGTCATCGACTCCATGCCACCCGCGACGACGATCTCGAACTCGCCGGCCCGGATGAGCTGGTCGGCCAGGGCGATGGCGTCGATGCCGGACAGGCAGACCTTGTTGATGGTCAGCGCGGGCACGGTCATCGGGATGCCGGCCTTGACGGCGGCCTGCCGCGCTGGGATCTGCCCCGCGCCGGCCTGCAGCACCTGGCCCATGATCACGTAGTCGACCTGCTCCGGCGCCACGCCGGACTTCTCCAGCGCCCCCTTGATCGCGACCCCGCCGAGGTCGGTGGCCGAGAAGTCCTTGAGCGAGCCGAGGAGCCGCCCCATCGGCGTCCGGGCTCCCGCAACGATGACGGATCCAGCCATGGTGCAACCTCCTGCAGTACGTCCGGGCCAGCGCTGTCACGATAGCCGCATGCTCACCCGCATCGATCACGTCGGTCTGGCCGTGCGCGACCTCGACGAGGCGGTCGCCTTCTACGCCCGCGTCTTCGACGTCCAGGTCGTGCACGAGGAGGTCAACGAGGAGCAGGGCGTCCGGGAGGCGATGCTGGACGTCGGCGGCTCGGGCTCGTGCATCCAGCTGCTCGCACCGCTGCGGCCGGACTCACCGATCGGGAAGTTCCTGGAGCGCTCCGGGGAGGGCATCCAGCAGGTGGCCTACGGCGTGGACGACATCGACGCCGTCTCACGCCAGCTGCGCGAGCGCGGCGTCCGGCTGCTCTACGACGAGGCCCGGCGCGGCACGGCCGGCTCCCGGGTCAACTTCGTGCACCCGAAGGACGCGATGGGGGTGCTCGTCGAGCTCGTGCAGGCCGCGCCGCAGGACGCCTGAGCCGACCCTTCGGATCGCGCGCCGCACCGCAGCACCCCCGCCCGCGAGCCCGCCCTCCCTCCCTCCTGAGCCACCTGTCGCCCTGCCACGCCCGCGGTGGCAGCCCGACAGGCGGCCGGCGCGGCACCCTCATCGCTGACATGCCCCGCCGCACTGCCTTCCGCTCGGCGCTGTCGCCCTGCCACCCCTGCGGTGGCAGGGCGACAGGGGCCTGCGCGGCCCACCCCGCCCGGGGCCCCCCGGTGCAAACACGTAGTTACCGGCCAGTAGCATCGGGGTCACCAGCACGCCGTCGTACCTCTCGTCTGCAGACTCCGGAGGCACCCGTGAAGGACATCCTCGAGGCGATCCTGGCCGGCGACACCGCCCCGGAAGCCGTCGCCGCGCTGCCGGTGCCCGAGCACTACCGCGGCGTCACCGTCCACAAGGACGAGATCGCCATGTTCGAGGGCCGCCCCAGCCGGGAGAAGGATCCGCGCGAGTCGCTGCACCTCGACGACGTGCCGACGCCGGAGCTCGGCCCCGGCGAGGCGCTGGTGGCCGTGATGGCCAGCGCGATCAACTACAACACCGTCTGGTCTGCGATCTTCGAGCCGGTGCCGACCTTCATGTTCCTGGAGCGCTACGGCCGGCTGTCGCCCCTGTCCAAACGCCACGACCTGCCTTACCACGTGCTCGGCTCCGACCTCTCCGGCGTCGTGCTGCGCACCGGGCCCGGGGTGCACGCCTGGAAGCCGGGCGACGAGGTGGTGGCGCACTGCCTCTCGGTCGAGCTGGAGAGCCCCGACGGCCACAACGACACGATGCTCGACCCCGAGCAGCGCATCTGGGGCTTCGAGACGAATTTCGGCGGCCTGGCCGAGCTCGCCCTGGTGAAGTCCAACCAGCTGATGCCGAAGCCGGCGCACCTGACCTGGGAGGAGGCCGCCAGCCCCGGGCTGGTGAGCTCGACGGCGTACCGGCAGCTGGTCTCCCGCAACGGCGCCGGCATGAAGCAGGGCGACGTGGTGCTCGTCTGGGGCGCCAGCGGCGGGCTCGGGTCGTACGCCACGCAGTACGCCCTCGGCGGCGGCGCCACCCCCGTCTGCGTCGTCTCCAGCGACGAGAAGGCGGCGATCTGCCGCAGCATGGGCGCCGAGCTGATCATCGACCGGTCCGAGAGCACAGGGGACGGCTACCGGTTCTGGAAGGACGAGCACACCCAGGACCCCAAGGAGTGGATGCGCCTCGGCAAGCGGATCCGTGAGCTCACCGGCGGTGACGACGTCGACATCGTCTTCGAGCACCCCGGGCGGGAGACCTTCGGCGCGAGCGTCTTCGTGGCCCGCAAGGGCGGCACGATCGTCACCTGCGCGAGCACCAGCGGCTTCCTGCACGAGTACGACAACCGCTACCTGTGGATGAACCTCAAGCGGATCATCGGGTCGCACTTCGCCAACTACCGGGAGGCGTGGGAGGCCAACCGGCTGATGCAGCGCGCCAAGATCTTCCCGACGCTGTCGAAGGCCTACCCGCTGGACCAGACCGGACAGGCCGCCTACGACGTGCACCGCAACCTGCACCAGGGCAAGGTCGGCGTGCTCTGCCTCGCCCCCGAGGAGGGTCTCGGCGTCCGCGACCACGCGCTGCGGGCCCGCCACGAGACCGCGATCAACAGGTTCCGCGACGTCTGACCGGACCGCCTGGTCAAGCCCCGGCCAAGGTGGGCCTGCCGGGTCTGACAGCCATGCGGAACGTCTGACACCATGCGGTTCCATGGACGCGTCGTCACCTGCTGCTGACGAGCCGGTGGCCGAGCAGGCCGGGCGGCTGCTCTACGCCGCCCAGGCACAGGCCGACCGGCTCCGTGAGCAGACCGCGCAGGAGGTCGCCGTCGACAAGGCCGCGGCCGCGGCGGTGCGCGCCGAGGCCCAGCGCCTGTACGACGACATCGCGACCCGGCACGCCGAGGCCAGCCGGCTCGAGGACGAGGCCGTGCGCCGCCGGGCAGACGCCCTCGAGGAGGCCGCCCGGCGCCTGGAGAGCGCCCTCACCGAGTCCGAGCGGCAGCGCGCCGAGGCCGCCGACGAGGCCCGCCAGCTGCTGGCCGACGCCGCGGACCAGGCCGCGCTCGTGGTCTCGTCGGCCTCCGCCACCGCCGACGACCTGGTCGGCCAGGCCCAGCGCGAGGCGGACACCCTGCGCGACGTCGCCGCCGCGGACGCCGAGTCGCTCCGCGCCCAGGCCCAGGACCACCGCGACCGTGCGCACCAGGACGCCGACGCCATCATCGGCGAGGCCCGCGCCGACGCCGCCCGCCGGCGCACCGAGGCCGAGGACGAGGCCGCCCAGCGGCTGGCCCAGGTGCAGGCCGAGGTCGAGGTGCTGGTGGCCGACGCCCACCGGGAGGCCGAGACGGTCCTGGGCGAGGCCGCCGAGCACGCCGCCGGCACCCGGGCCGGCCTGGTCACCGACGTCGACGCCGCCCGCACCGAGAGCGACGCCCTCCGGCAGGCCGCCAGCGAGGAGGCCGAGCGACACCGCACCGCCGCCCGCGAAGAGGCCGACTCCCTGCTGGCCGCCGCTGCCGAGCAGACCGCCTGGGCCAAGCGCACGGTCGACGAGGTGCTGGCCGCGGCCACCACCGACGGCGACCGGATCCGCACCGAGGCGCACGCCGAGGGCGGCAAGATCGTCGCCGACCTGCGGGCGCAGGCCGAAGCGCTGCTGGCCGGCGCCAAGAAGACGGCCGACGAGCGCCTCGAGGAGGCCCGGGCCATCGCCGAGGCGCGGGAGACCGAGGCGGCGCAGGTGCTCGCCGCCGCGCAGGCCGAAGCCGAACGCCGGCTGGCCGACGCGAGCCACCGGGCCAGCCGCACCGTCCAGGACGCGAACGCCCGCGTGCACGAGATCGACTCGCGGGCGTCCCGCCGCGAGGACGAGGCAGAGGCGAACACCCGCGCGCTGCGGGAGCGGGTCGCCGAGCAGACCGCCACCGCGCAGCGCGAGGCCGAGGAGGCCCGCCGGACCGCCCGGGCCGAAGCCGTCCAGATCGTGGCGGAGGCCCGCGCCGAGGCCGACGAGCTGCGCACCGAGGCCTACCGCGTGCTGGACGACGCCCGCACCGAGGTCGCCGCCCTCACCACCCGACGGGACGAGATCGCCGACGAGCTCGGCCGGCTGTCCGGCGTCATCGAGGCGCTGTCCGTCAGCTCGACGCCCGGGGCACCGTCGCCCGCGGACGTGCCAAGATGACCGCACCCCCGCTCCACCACGACAGGACCTGATCCATGACCCACAGCACTGCCAACGAAGCCTTCGAGGTCGTCCGCCGCGGCTACGAGCCGTCCCAGGTCGACCGGCGACTCACCGCGCTGCAGCGCGAGGTCGACCAGCAGCGGCACCGCGCCGACGAGGCTGAACGCCGCGTGCAGGAGATGCACACCGCGGTCTCCGACGAGAAGGCTCCCGCCTACGCCGGGCTCGGTGCGCGGATCGAGCAGATGCTGGGCCTGGCCGACGAGGAGGCGCAGCAGGTCAAGACCGCCGCCGTCGAGGAGGCTGCGCAGCACCGTGCCCTCACCGAGCAGGACGCGGCCAAGATCCGCCAGGAGGCCGAGCGCTACAGCCAGGAGCGCCGCACCGACGCCGACACCGACGCCGCCCGCATCCTGCAGGAGGCCAAGCGGGCAGCCGACACCCTGCGCGACGAGTCCGAGCGCGACGCGAAGGCCCGCCGCGAGGAGGCCGAGGCGCTGTTCGAGAACAACCGCGCCAAGGCCGCGCAGGCGGCCGCCGACTTCGAGACCACGCTCGCCCACCGCCGCGACCAGGCCGAGCGAGACTTCACCGAGAAGATGAAGGCCAACGAGCAGCAGCTCGGCGCCGTCCAGCACCGCTCGGAGCAGCTGCGCCTCGAGGCGGAGAAGCTGCGGGCCGACTCGGACCGCAAGTCCAAGCGCACCCTCGACGAGGCCGCCCGCCAGGCCGACGAGATCGTGGCGCAGGCCAAGGCGCAGGCCGAGCGCATCCGCACCGAGTCCGAGCGGGAGCTGACGGCGTCCACCCAGCGCCGCGACAGCATCAATGCCCAGCTCACCAACGTGCGCCAGATGCTCGCCACCCTCACCGGTGCGTCCCTCCCGGACCCGATCGGCGACGAGCCGCCCGCCGCCGCCGACGGCGGCGGCGTCAAGGCGTCCGAGGCCGAGACCGAGACCTCGGCCCCCGGCACGGAAAAGGACACGGACAAGGCGCCGGCCGATCCCCAGTCGGCCGCGGCCGACGCTGCCGCGACCAAGGAGCCGGCCGGCGAGTCGGCCGACAAGGCAGCCGCCGCGGTGCCGCCGTCGCACGTCAAGGCTGGCACCGAGCCGGCCGCCGGCACCGGCAGCTCCGAGACCCCCGACAAGCCCGCGCCAGCCAAGCGCTGAGCGTGCCAGGCGCCGACCGGCCGGCGTCCGGGGCGGCTGACCCCGAGGAGAGCTACGCCGCAGGAGCGTGGGCCGCCGCTGACGAGGCGGAGCAGGCACGGGACGACGCCCGCTCCGCCGAGCAGCGGGCCGGCGCCGCTCAGCAGCAGGCCCGCGAGGCCGAGCAGGCGGCCCGCGCGGCCGAGCGGGAGGCCGAGCAGCCCGAGTTCGGCAGGCTCGGCCGGCCACTGCGCCGTGACTCGCCGTTCATGATCGGCTTCCTCGGGGCGCTCGGCGTCTTCGTGGCCTGGTTCCTCACCCAGGCCGTGGTGCAGGCCCGCAGCGTCATCGTGCTCATCGTGGTGGCGCTGTTCCTGGCGATCGGCCTCAACCCGGTCGTCGAGCGGCTCGTCCAGCGCGGGCTGCGCCGGGGTGCGGCGGTCCTCATCGTGTTCGTGGTGGTCATCGGGGCGTTCGTGGGCTTCGGCTACGCCGTCCTGCCACCGGTGATCCACCAGAGCAACGGCTTCGTGCAGGAGCTGCCCAGCTACCTCTCCGACCTGCGCCGCAACCCCACCGTCCGGCAGCTCGACGACGACTACGGGGTGATCGGGCGGGCGCAGGAGTACGTGAAGTCACCCGACCTCGGTACCCGGACGTTCGGCGGCGTGGTCGGTGTCGGCAAGGTGGTGATCAGCGCCATCTTCAGCGCGCTCTCGGTGCTCATCCTGACCCTCTACTTCCTCGCCGCGCTGCCCAGCATCAAGCGGCAGACCTACCGGCTGGTCCCGGCGACCCGACGGGAGCGGGTGACGCTGCTCGGCGACGAGGTCCTCAACCGGATCGGCGGCTTCGTCAGCGGGGCCCTCACCGTGGCCTTCATCGCCGGCCTGACGTCGTACTTCTTCCTGCTCGCCGTCGACATGCCGTTCGCCCTCGCGCTCGCGGTGTTCGTGGCGATCTTCGACCTCATCCCGTTGATCGGCGCCACCATCGCGGCGGTCGTGGTCACGCTGGTCGGCCTCACCCAGTCGCTGGTCATCGGACTGCTCTGCATCGGCTTCTACGTGGCCTACCAGCAGTTCGAGAACTACGTCGTCTACCCGCGCGTGATGCGGCGGGCGGTCGACGTGCCCGCCCCGGTCACCATCGTCGCGGTGCTGATCGGCGGCGCGCTGCTCGGTGTCATCGGCGCGCTGCTGGCCATCCCCGTCGCGGCGGCGGTGCTGCTCGTCGTGCGCCAGGTCACGATCCCGCGGATGGACCAGACCTGAACGACCGGTCGGCCGAGCCCGGCGAGCCGGTCAGCCGAGCTCGTCGAGGAAGTCGCGGACGGCCGCGTCGAAGGCGTCCGGCACCTCGACGGCCGTCGAGGTGCCCGGCTGCCTCCAGGGTGACCAGCCGGCCGCGGGGCAGCGCCTCCGTCATCGCCTCGACGTCGGCGTGCGAGGCGAGGGCGTCCTCGTCGCCGCGCACGACGAGCGCGGGTACGTCGGTGGCCCGGAGCACGTCGAGCGAGTCCGGCCGTGCCGCCATCGCGCGCTGCGCCCAGGCCGCCGCCTGCGGCGGGGTCGACCCCACCAGAGCCCGCACCCGGCCGGACACCTCCGGGCGGTCCCGCAGGGTGCTCGGGCCGAGCAGGTTCGGCAGCACCTCCTCGAGGAGGGCATCGACGCTGCCCTCGGCGTCCAGCCGGGCGGCGATCCGCTCCCGGTTGGCCGCGGCCTCGGGCGGGTCCGGCGTCGCCTTGGTGTCCGCCAGGACCACCGCGCGGACCCGCTCCGGGTGCCGCCGCAGGAACGCCATGGTCGCGTAGCCGCCCATCGAGAGGCCGCCGAGCACCACCCGGTCCAGCCCCAGCCCGTCCAGCATCGCCGCCACGTCGTCGGCGACCAGGTCCAGCGAGGGCTCGGCGTCGCCGAGCGGCGACCCCCCGAACCCGCGCTGGTCCGGCGTGACGACGCGGAACCGGTCGCCGAGGCCGTTGCGCTGCCCGAGCCACATCGCGGCGGACAGCGGGAACGCGTGCAGCAGGACGAGCGGCAGGCCGGAGCCCGCCTCGCGGACGTGCAGGTCGACGGTCATCGCACGGCACCGTACCCGGGTGGGCGACCGCTACCCCGGAGGGACCGGCACCGTGGTCGGGAGCGGGTACGCCGCCGGGGCGACGTGCTTGACCACCTCGTCGAGCACCCGGCGTACCGAGGGCTCCCCCACCCACAGGTGCCTGCCGCCGTCGACCCCGACGACCTCGGCCTGCGGGATGCGCGCGAACCGGTCGTGCGCCTCCGCGGGCTGCAGGTAGTCGTCGTGCTCCGGCACCAGCGCGACCACCGGCTTGCCCGAGGCCGCCCAGTCGTCGAGGTGGGACGGGTGGGAGAACCGCAGCGGCGGCGACAGCAGGATCGCGCCGGTGATCGACGGGTCCAGTCCGTGCATCAGGGCCAGGTCGGTGCCGAACGACCAGCCGAGCAGCCAGCGGTCGGGCAGCGGCGGGTCCTCGTGGAACTCGGCGTACTCGATGGCGGCAGCCACGTCGAACCGCTCGGCGTCGCCGTGGTCGAAGTGGCCCTCGCTGGTGCCGGCCGGTGACGACGTGCCGCGGGTGTTGAAGCGCAGGACCGCGACCCCGGCGAGCGCCGGCAGCCGGTAGGACGCCTTGCGCAGGACGTGGCTGTCCATGAAGCCGCCGTGGGTGGGCAGCGGGTGCAGCGTCACGAGGGTGGCGACCGGCGGCCGGTCGACGGGCAGCGCGAGCTCTCCCACCAGCGTGAGCCCGTCGGCGGTGTGCAGGTGCAGCGGACGCCGGTCGGCCGGGAGCACGGTGCCGGCCCGGATCTGCTCGCCGTGGAACGTCGAGAGGTGGTGCTCGGATGTCATCCGGTCAGTATCTCGGGGCGTTCCGGCTGCGCTGGGTCCTGGGGCCGCGTCGGCCACGGGCCTGCCAGCACGCGGTGTGCCAGTGCCGCCGCTGCTCCAGCCCCTCGTCGTCGTCCAGCCAGCCCGGCCAGGCGACGACGTGCGGGGTGGCCGGTCGGATCTCCTGGTCGCAGCCGGGGCAGCGGTACGCCCGGGTGGCGGCCGAGCCGGTCACCTGGCGGACGACCCACTCGTCCTCGTCGTCGGCCACGCGGGCCGGCTCAGCGGTAGTCGCGGAACCCGCGACCGGCCTTGCGTCCCAGGTAGCCGGCGGTCACGAGCTGCTCGAGCAGCGGCGCCGGCGCGAAGCCGGGCTCGCGGAACTCCTGGTACAGCGTGCGCTGGATCGCCAGCGACACGTCCAGCCCCACGACGTCCAGCAGGTCGAACGGGCCGAGCGGGTAGCCGCAGCCGACGATCATCGCCGAGTCGATGTCCTCGACGGTGGCGTAGTGCGCCTGCAGCATCTTCACGGCGTCGTTGAGGTACGGGAACAGCAGCGCGTTGACGATGAACCCGGCGCGGTCCCCGCACTCGACGGCGTGCTTGCCCGCCCGGTCGCAGACGGCCCGTGCGGTGGCCACGACGTCCTCGGCGGTCGACACGGTGCGCACGACCTCGACGAGCTTCATGACCGGTGCGGGGTTGAAGAAGTGCAGGCCCACGACGTCCGCCGGCCGGTTCGTCGCGGCTGCCAGGTCGACCACCGGGAGCGACGAGGTCGTCGTCGCGAGCACCGCACCGGGGCGGCAGATCTCGTCCAGCGTCGCGAACAGCGCCTGCTTGACCGAGAGCTCCTCGACGACCGCCTCGAGCACCAGGTCGCGGTCGGCCAGGTCGTCCAGCCGGGCGGTGCCCGTCACCCGCGCCAGGGCGGCGTCGCGGTCGGCCTGGTCGAGCTTGCCGCGCAGCACCGCCTTGTCCAGCGAGCGCTCGAGGGCGGCCCGGACCGTGGCGACCTTCTCCTCGCTGCGGGTCACGAAGAGCACGTCGTACCCGGCCTTGGCGAGCACCTCGACGATGCCGGTCGCCATCGTGCCGGAGCCGACCACGCCGACCTTCTGCACCGGCCGGGTGGCGGCATGGGCGGCCGAGGCGGTCGGCGTGAGGGCGTCATCCACCACCTTCGGGGAGTCGGGCGCCTCGTAGGTGTAGAAGCCCTTGCCGGTCTTGCGGCCGCGCAGCCCCGCGGTGACCATCTGCTTGAGCACCGGCGCGGGGGCGTGCAGCCGGTCCCGCGACTGCCGGTACATCGTGTCCAGGATCTCGTACGCCGTGTCGAGGCCGATCAGGTCGAGCAGCGCCAGCGGGCCCATCGGGTACCCGCAGCCGAGCCGCATCGCCGCGTCGATGTCCTCGCGGGTGGCGTAGTGCGCGTCGTACATCGACACCGCGTGGTTGAGGTAGCCGAACAGCAGCGCGTTGGCGATGAAGCCCGCCTTGTCGCCGATGACGACCGGCGTCTTGCCCAGCCGGGCGGCCAGCGCCTTGACGTCCTCGACGACCTCCTGCTCGGTGACCACGGTGCGCACGACCTCGACGAGCTTGAGGACGGGAGCCGGGTTGAAGAAGTGCATGCCGACGACCTGGGAGGGCCGGGTGGTGGCGACCGAGATCTCGGTGACCGACAGCGACGAGGTGTTGGTGGCCAGGATGGTCCCCGGGCCGCAGATCTTGTCCATCGCCGCGAAGATCTCCTGCTTGAGGTCCAGCCGCTCCGGCACCGCCTCGACCACCAGGTCGACCTCGGCGAGGTCCTCCATCGTGGTGGTGAACCGGACCCGGCCCACCAGGGTGTCCCGGTCGGCCTCGGTCGAGCTTCCCCCGGCGTACCGCCCGGTCGGTGGAGTGGCGCAGGTGCCCGCGACCGCTCTCGAGGGCCTCCTCGGTGGGCTCGACCCCCACGACCTGCAGGCCTTCGCGGGCGAACACCTCCGCGATGCCCGCACCCATCGTGCCCAGACCCACCACACCGACCGTCGTGAACTCACGCGCCATGGCCGCGATTCTCCCAGGTCTCGGCCCACCCGGCGTGGATGGGGTCCCACCGGGTAGGGAGCGGCCGGGTGGCAGGCTCGATGCCACGCCGGGCGGTCGTCAACGGGGCGACCGGCCACCGAGCGAACGAGGCAGCGTGCGCAACGCCCAGTCGGACCTCGCGGTCGCCGTGCGGACGGACGGTCCGACCACCCGCGTCCGGCTCGACGGCGAGCTCGACGTCACCAGCGCACCGCTGCTGCAGACGGTCGTGGAGCAGTCGCTGGCCGCCCGACGGCGGCCGCTGTGCACCCGGCTGGTCGTGGACATGAGCGGCGTGGGGTTCGCCGATGCCTCGGGCATCTCGCCGCTGCTGATGGCTCGGGCGGTGCTCGCGCGGCGCCAGGGACAGATCGAGCTGCGGCACTGCCGCCGCGGCGTCCGGCGGCTGCTGCGGCTGCTCGACCTGCAGGACATGCTGGCCGCGGAGCCGCCGCCGGTCGGCTAGCGTGTCCGACCGTGCGGCTGGTCATCGCGCGGTGCACCGTCGACTACGTCGGCCGCCTCACCGCCCATCTCCCCTCCGCCCTGCGGCTCGTCCTGGTCAAGGCCGACGGGTCGGTGTCGATCCACGCCGACGACCGGGCCTACAAGCCGCTGAACTGGATGAGCCCGCCCGTGCACCCTGCGGGTCGCCGAGGGTGACGAGCGTCAGCACCTGGACGGTCACCAACAAGGCCGACGAGAAGCTGGTGATCACCCTCGAGCAGGTCCTGCACGACTCGAGTCACGAGCTCGGCGTCGACCCCGGCCTGGTCAAGGACGGCGTCGAGGCGCACCTGCAGGCCCTGCTCGCCGACCAGATCGAGACCCTGGGCGACGGCTGGCGGCTGGTCCGCCGGGAGTACCCCACCGCGATCGGCCCGGTCGACATCCTGGCCCGGGACGCCGGCGGGGCGACGGTCGCGGTCGAGATCAAGCGGCGCGGCGAGATCGACGGCGTCGAGCAGCTGACCCGCTACCTCGAGCTGCTCAACCGGGACCCGCTGCTCACGCCGGTGCGCGGGGTGTTCGCCGCCCAGGAGATCAAGCCGCAGGCCCGGGTGCTGGCGGTCGACCGCGGCATCGACTGCGTGGTGCTCGACTACGACGCCCTCCGCGGCTTCGACGACCCGCACACCCGCCTGTTCTGACCCCGGAGTCGACCACGTAAAGCACGCGCGCGCCCGCTTCGCTACGCGTGCACACGTGGCGAGGCGGGCGCCTGCGTAGCGTCGTGCGCCGCGCCGACGCCGCCGCCGCCGCGCTCGCCCGCCGCCGCTGCCGCCCCGCGTCGGCCGTCGACCGCGCCGCCGCGCCGGGCTCGCCGGAACGCAGCAGCAGGGCCAGCCCCCCGAGCGAGGCGAGCGAGGCGGCCAGCCCGGCCACGACGTACGTCGGCCGGATGCCCACCTGGTCGACGGCCAGCGCAGCGACCAGCACCGACAGCGGTGACGCCGCAGTGGCCGCCACCCAGTCCAGCGACGACACCCGGCCGCGCAGCTCGCGAGGCACCCGCGAGCCGAGCACGGTGTCCTGGAACAGGTTGCCCGCGGTGGCGCCCACGAAGAACACGGCCACGAACGCCGCACCTACCACCGGCCCCGGCGCCAGGCCGAGGCCGGCGATGGCCAGCAGGCCGACGGCATAGGTCGCGTACGACGCCACCAGCGGCCGGCGCGGCGCCGGGCGCGACCCGACCACCACCGCAGCGACCGTCGCCGCCACGCCACCGACCGCCAGCAGGTAGCCGAAGGTCGCCGTCGGGGCGTGGTAGCCGTTGCGCACCAGGAACGGCAGCATCGTCATGGTCCCCGACACCGTGAACGTGATCACCAGTCCGGCGAGCAGGTTGGTGGCCAGCCACGGCGTGCGGCGCACGTAGCCGAGGCCCTCCCGGAAGTGCGCCCACGGCACCGGCCGCGGCCCGGCCGGATGACCGACGCGGGTGCGCAGCAGCAGCACGCACAGCGCCGACGCGCCGAAGGTGGCGGCGTCGACGAGCAGGGCCAGCCCCACGTCGTACGCCGCGAGTGCACCGCCGATCACCGGCCCGGCGACCATCAGGGCCATCGGGTTGATGCTGCCGAACAGCCCGTTGGCGGCAACCAGCTCGTCCTCGTCGACGAGGTCGGGCAGGATCGCGCTGAACGCCGGCGCCGCGGCCGCCGAGGCCGCCCCCAGCGGGGCCACCAGCACCAGCAGCATCCACAGCGGTGGTGCGCCGGAGAGCATCAGCAGCGCCAGGACCAGCACCACGACGAGCCGGACGACGTCGCAGACCGCCAGCACCAGGCGCCGGCTGACCCGGTCGGCGAGCACCCCGCCCACCAGCCCGAACGCCACCCGCGGCACCAGGTTGGCGATCGACATCGCCGCCAGCGCGGCGGCCGTGCCGCTGATCTGCAGGACCGCCACGGCCATCGCCACGGCATAGATGCCGTCGCCGACCAGGGACACGGTCGAGCCGCCGACCAGCAGCCGGACGTCGCGGCGGGCCAGCGGACCGGTGATCCGGGACGTCACAGTCCTACCTCCTCGAGCGAGCTGGGAACGGCGACGAACGTCACCGAGAAGCGGGCCTCGGCCGGCCCGGGATCGCCGTCCCGGCGGTAGCGGTCGAGGACGGCAGCCACCTCGGCCGCCAGCTGCTCGGCCTCTGCGGCGGTGAGCACCAGCCGAGCGAGCTGGAAGGCGGCGGCGTCACCGACCGATCCCTCCGGTGCGGACTCCCCCGCCAGGAAGGCGTCCTGCTCGGCCCGCGAGTCGGCCAGCAGCGAGGCCAGCACCGCGCCGCCGGGGCTCTCCAACGGGGTGCTCCCCGGCTGGTCGGAGTGCATCCGCATCCGGTCGTACGTCGTCCGCCACGGCTTGTGCCGCTTGGTGGCCCCCGGCATGGGGTCGGCCTCGATGAAGCCGTGCCTGGCCAGCACCGAGAGGTGGTAGCTCACGCTGGCCGTCGACTCCCCGGTGCGCTCGGCGAGCTCGGCGCCGGTGATCGGGTGGTGCTCGCGGATCAGGCGGAGCAGCCGGAGCCGCACCGGATGGGCCAGCGCACGCAGCGCCAGCGGGTCGGTGACGTCGAGCACCCGATCGGTCATGCGGATCAGAGTGCCATGCCAACACTCCTTTGCCAACACTTCTTGGCAAACTCCTTCCGTGAACGGCACGTCGGCGCACCCCTGTGCCGCCCTAACCGCCGCGGAGTGGTGGGTCCCAGGGGCGATCGAGCCCTCCGCACCCCGCGGAGCCACCACTCGCGGCGGTCCGGCAGGCTGGGGCACGCTGGGCGGCAGGGCACGGACCGGGGCTGGCTGGGGCGGGCCACGGAACCGCTGGGACGCGAGGGACCGAGCGCGAAGGGCGGTGGCGGTGCGGTGCGGGTGATCGTGGTGGGCGCCGGGGTCATCGGGCTGACCTGCGCGGTGCGGCTGGCGGAGGCCGGCTACGACACCCACGTCCAGGCCCGCGACCTGCCGCCCGAGACGACCTCCGCGGTGGCCGCCGCCCTCTGGTACCCCTACCGCGCCCTCCCCCACGACCGGGTCACCCGCTGGTCGGCCCGCGGCTACCAGGTGCTGCACGAGCTGGCCGCCGACCCGCGCAGCGGCGTCCGGGTCCGCGACGGCGTCGAGCTGCTCGGCCCGGACGCACCTGCGCAGCCGTGGTGGCGGGACGCCGTGCCCGCCGTCGCGACCGTCAGCGACCCGGCGCCGGGCTACCAGCGGGGCTGGCGGCTCCCGCTGCCGGTGGCCGAGATGGAGGTCTACCTCGGTTACCTCGTGCACCGGCTCGAGAACGCGGGCGGAACCCTCACCCGGCACTGGCTCGCCGCGCTGCCGTCGGCCGGGCTGGTCGTCAACGCGACCGGACTGTCCTCGCGGGCCGTCGCCGGCGACCCGAGCATGTACCCGGTTCGGGGCCAGGTGGTGCGGGTGGCCCAGGTGGGCATCGAGGAGTGGCTGCTGGAGTCGACCGACGAGTCGCGACCGCTCTACGTCGTGCCGCGCGAGCACGACGTCGTGGTCGGCGGCACCGCGGACGCCGACAGCTGGGACCTGGGCCCGAGCCCCGAGACCGCCCGCGCCCTGCTGGAGCGGGCCACCGCCCTGCTGCCGGCCCTGCGCAGCGCCCGCGTGCTCGGGCACCGGGTGGGCCTGCGACCGGCCCGGCCGACCGTTCGGCTGGAGTCCGTGCCGCACCCGGACGGCGCCCCCGGCGGGGTCGTGCACTGCTACGGCCACGGCGGGGCGGGGGTCACCCTGTCCTGGGGCTGCGCCGACGACGTGCTGGCGGCGGTCGCGGCGCTCAGCCCGGCCGGCGCATCTCGGTGAGGATGCCCAGCGGCGCGAAGCCCGCCTTCGTGTAGGCGCGCACGGCACCGGTGTTCGACGCCGGCGTCCCGACGGCGACGCTGCTGGCCCCGACCGCCGCGAGCGCCGCGCACAGGGCGCGTATCAGCCGAGCCCGTGCCCGCGGCCTTGGTGGTCGCGATGGGTGCCGACCGGCTCGAGCAGGCCGCAGCGCCCCGGCCCGGCCGACCAGGCGGTGCCCGCCGCGACCGGTGTGCCGTCCTCGTCGCGAGCCAGCAGGTCGAGCTGCCGGTCGTACGCCGGTCCGGCTGCCATCAGCCGCCAGCGGGGCACCGAGAAGGTCGAGCTCTCGAACGCCGCCCGCTGCACCGCGACCCGGTCGGCCACGTCCGTCTCACCGGCGAGCTGGCTGATGCGGGGCGGCCGTTCGGCGCCCACGCCGTGCAGCGACCGGTGCAGCGCGACCCACGGGTCACCGTCGGCCCGCCACCCGCGGTCGGCCAGCGCCGCACCCACGCCGGCCAGCGGCGCAGCGTCGACCAACGCCTCGCCATCGTGCGCGGCCAGCAGCGCCTCGCAGCCGTCCGCCAGCACCGCCGCCAGGTGCGGGTCGTGCAGGCGACGCGGGTCGACGGCCAGCCGCAGCGCCCCCGGCCCGTCGACCAGGCCGACCGCCGCCACCCCGGCGCCGTCGCGGGCCACCAGCAGCGACCCGTCGACGAGATCGTCCTCGAAGCGCAGCTGCCAGCCGAGGTCGCCCGAGTGCAGCTGGCCGGCCCAGGTCACCGGCGTCCACGAGTCGAGCGCCGCCGACAGCTCGGCCGCATCGCCCCGGCCGGTGCGGACCAGGCGCAGCGACGACACGATCACCGACGCTAGGGCGACTCCTGTGACGCGTCCACGGCGTTTCCGGCCGCCAGCTCCTCGGCCGGGACCGGGTCGGCGTCGTAGGGCTTCCGGTAGCGCACCAGCGCGGGCACCGCCAGCGCGAGCCCGATCACCACCAGCACGCAGGCGATGCCCCCGGCGACCCAGGAGAACGTCGCACCGAAGGCGGCAGCGGTGGCCCCGGCCCGGAGGTCCCCCAGCCGCGGGCCGCCGGCGACCACCACGATGAAGACGCCCTGCATCCGGCCGCGCATCTCGTCGGGGGCGTAGGTCTGCAGGATCGTCTGCCGGTAGACCGCGGAGACCAGGTCGGCGGCGCCGGCCACCGCGAGCAGCGCCACCGTCACCCACAGGGTCTGCGACAGGCCGGACACGGCGACCACGAGCCCCCAGACGCAGACCGCCACCACCAGGGCGAGCCCCTGCCGGCTGACCCGCCCGATCCACCCGCTGAACAACCCGCCGAGCACCGAGCCGATGGCGATCGCGGCGAACAGCCACCCGACGGCGCCCTCGGCATGGAACCGGGTCGTCGCGGCCTCGGGGAAGAGCGCGCGCGGCATGGCGAGGACCATCGCGGCGATGTCGACGGCGAACGACATCAGCAGCACCGGCTTGCGGGCGATGAACGCGAGGCCGTCGAGCACCGAGCGCAGCCCCGGTGGCGTGGTCCGCCCCAGCGGCGGCAGCGACGGCAGCCGCAGGGCCGCGTAGAGCCCGACGGTGAACAGCGCGGCGTCCACGGCGTACGCCGCCCCGTAGGACCACCGGGCCAGGATCAGCCCGGCGAGCAGCGGCCCGACGACGGCTCCGGCACTGCTCATGGTGAAGCTCAGGGTGTTCGCCGCCGGCACCTGGCCGACCGGCAGGAGTCGAGGCAGGATCGCGCCGCGCACCGGCGACGACAGCGCGAACCCGACCGACTGCACCGCCACCAGCGCCAGCAGCAGCCACGGGTTGTCCAGCTGCAGCAGGGCCTGCGCGAGCAGCGCACCGGTGACGGCCCACACGAGCAGCGAGGACAGCAGGTAGAGCCGACGACGGTCGACCGCGTCGGACACCGACCCGCCGTACAGGCCGAAGACCACCAGCGGGACGAACGCCGCCAACCCGATCAGGCCGACCCAGAACGACGAGCCCGTGATGGCGTACATCTGCACCGGTACGGCGACCGCGGTCAGCTGGAAGCCGACGAACGCCACGCCCTGGCCGACGAACAGCCGGCGGAAGGCGGCGTGCCGCAACGGGCGGACGTCGACCGCGACGTGCCGCAGCGCAGTCGTCACCGGGCGGAGCACGAGGTGCAGGCCTTTCTGCCTGCGGGAGGTCAGGCGAGGTCGTGAGCGGCGCGGACGACCTCGACGATACGACCGATGATCTCGGTGATGCCGTAGTCCTTCGGCGTGAAGACCGCGGCGACGCCCTGGGCCTGCAGCCAGCGGGCGTCGGCCTCCGGGATGATCCCGCCCACGATCACCGGCAGGTCGCCGGCCCCGGCCTCGCGCAGCAGCCGCAGCACGTCGGGCACCAGCTCGCGGTGCGAGCCGGACAGGATCGACAGCCCGACGACGTGCACGCCCTCCTCCACCGCGGCCGAGGCGATCTGGGCCGGCGTCAGGCGGATGCCCTGGTAGACGACCTCGATGCCCGCGTCGCGGGCCCGCACCGCGATCTGCTCGGCGCCGTTGGAGTGCCCGTCGAGCCCGGGCTTGCCCACCAGCATCCGCAGGCGGGTGCCGAGCTCGTCGTTGGTCCGCCGGACCAGCCCGCGCACCCGCACCATGTCCTCGCCGGCCTCGGCGGTGCCGACCGCACCCGAGACCCCGGTGGGTGCCCGGTAGGAGCCGAACACCTCGCGGAGCACCCCCGCCCACTCGCCGGTCGTGACCCCGGCGCGGGCACACGCCAGGGTCGCGGGCACCAGGTTGTCACCGGACTTCGCGACGTCGCGCAACGCGGTCAGCGACTCGTCGACGGCGGCGGAGTCGCGCCCGGCCCGCCACTGCCGCAGGGCGGCGACCGCCCGCGCCTCGACCTCGGGGTCCACGGCCTGCACGGCGGTCTCGAGGTCGGCGGTGAGCGGGCTCGGCTCGGTCTCGGTGAACCGGTTGACGCCGACCACGACCTCCTCGCCGGACTCGACGCGAGCCCGGCGCCGGGAGTGCGAGGCGACCAGCTCGGACTTCAGGTAGCCGTTCTCCACGGCCGCGACCGCGCCGCCCAGCTCCTCGATGCGGGCCATCTCGGCGCGGGCGGCGTGGGTCAGCTCGGCGACCTTGGCCTCGACGACGTGCGACCCCTCGAACAGGTCGTCGTACTCCAGCAGGTCGGACTCGAAGGCCAGCACCTGCTGGATGCGCAGCGACCACTGCTGGTCCCAGGGTCGCGGCAGGCCGAGCGCCTCGTTCCACGCGGGCAGCTGCACCGCGCGGGCCCGGGCGTCCTTCGACAGCGTGACCCCGAGCATCTCGAGGACGATGCGTTGCACGTTGTTCTCGGGCTGCGCCTCGGTGAGGCCGAGGGAGTTCACCTGCACGCCGTACCGCAGGCGGCGCGCCTTGGCGTCGGTCACGCCGTAGCGGTCGCGGGTGACCTCGTCCCACAGCGCGACGAAGGTGCGCATCTTGCACATCTCCTCGACGAACCGCACACCGGCGTTGACGAAGAACGAGATGCGGGCGACGACCTCGGCGAACCGCTCGGTCGGCACCTGCCCGGAGTCGCGGACCGCGTCGAGCACCGCCACCGCGGTGGACATCGCGAACGCGATCTCCTGCACCGGCGTCGCGCCGGCCTCCTGCAGGTGGTAGCTGCAGATGTTGATCGGGTTCCAGCGCGGCACCTGGGTGACGGTGTAGGCGATCAGGTCGGTGGTGAGGCGCATCGAGGCGGCTGGCGGGAAGGCGTAGGTGCCGCGGGAGAGGTACTCCTTGACGATGTCGTTCTGGGTGGTGCCGGTGAGCCGCCCGCGTACGTCGGCCGCGGCCGGGTCGTCGGGCTCGACACCGGCCTGCCGCAGCGCCGCGGTCTCGTAGAGCGCGAACAGCCACATGGCGGTGGCGTTGATGGTCATCGAGGTGTTCATCTCGGCCAGCGGGATGCCGTCGAAGAGCGCCTGCACGTCACCGAGGTGGCTGACCGGCACCCCGACCTTGCCGACCTCGCCGCGGGCCAGCTCGTCGTCGGGGTCGTAGCCGGTCTGGGTCGGCAGGTCGAAGGCGACCGAGAGGCCGGTCTGGCCCTTGCCGAGGTTGCGCCGGTACAGCGCGTTGGACTCGGCCGCCGAGGAGTGCCCGGCGTACGTCCGCATCACCCACGGCTGGTCCCGCACGAGCCGAAGCCTACTCGCCGGTAACTTGGCCCGGCCAGCGCCGGCCCGGACTCGCCGGGGTCAGACGGAGACGACGGCGCGGTCCAGCGTGAGCACCCGGTGCAGCCGGGTCACCCGCAGGATCCGCCGGACCCGGGGGCGGCGTCGCGCAGCACGATGCGGCGGCCCTGCTGCTTGGCCCGCCGGTCGGCACCGAGCAGCACGCCGAGGCCGGTGGCGTCGATCAGCTCGACGCCGGAGAGGTCGACGACCAGGTCGCCGGTGCCGTGGTCGATCGCGTCGTGCAGGGCGGCCCGCACGTCGGCGACCGAGCTCACGTCGAGCCGGCCCGTCAGCGCGAGCTCGGCGCCGGCTGTCACGTCGACGACCATCCGGTCACCTCCTCGGTAGTACAGGACGCGCAACAGGCCGTCCAGGTTGCCCCGCCGCGGGCACGAACTGAACCGTAGGCGCCCGACTTGAGGAAAACTTGGAGCCACGCTGTTACTCCTGTGACTTCTGTGACTGACGAGGCCAGCGTGACTGCTCGCCCGGTCACCCGGAGCGCGGCGGCCCCACGCGGCGGCGGAGGGGATACGGCGAGACGGCGGACGGGCGCCCAGTGCGTGTACCGGCGGGCGGCGGGGACTCAGGTGTCGTAGGAGTAGAAGCCCTGGCCGGTCTTGCGGCCGAGGTCGCCGGCGGCCACCATCCGGGACAGCGACTCCGGCGGGAAGAACTTCTCGTCGGCCGTGTCGGTGTAGATGTTCATGCTGGCGTTGCGCAGGATGTCGACGCCGGTGAGGTCGGTGGTGGCGAGCGGGCCCATCGCGTGGCCGAAGCCGAGCTTGCAGGCGATGTCGATGTCCTCCGCCGAGGCGACGCCGTTCTCGACCAGGCGGATCGCCTCCATCGCGAGGGCGGAGATCAGCCGGGTGGTGACGAAGCCGGCGACGTCGCGGTTCACGACCACGCAGGTCTTGCCGACCGCCTCGGCGAACGCCCGGGCCGTCGCCGAGGGTCTCGTCGCTGGTCTTGTAGCCGCGGACCAGCTCGCACAGCTCCATCATCGGCACCGGGGAGAAGAAGTGGGTGCCGACGACGGCCTCGGGGCGCTCGGTCACCGAGCCGATCTGGGTGATCGGGATCGCGGAGGTGTTGGTCGCCAGCACGGCGCCGTCCCGGCAGATCCGGTCGAGCGCGCGGAAGATCTCCTGCTTGACCTCGAGCCTCTCGAACACGGCCTCGACGACGATGTCGGCGTCGCCCGCCGCGTCCAGGTCGGTGGTGGTGGTGATGCGGGCCAGCGCCGCGTCGGCGTCCGCCTGAGCCAGCGTGCCCTTGGCCACGAACCGCGTCAGCGACTTCTGCATCGCCGCCCGGCCCCTCGCCAGCGCCTCGTCCGTGACGTCGCGCAGCACGACGTCGTGGCCCGCGACCGCGGCGACCTGGGCGATGCCGGAGCCCATCAGCCCCGCTCCGACGACGGCGAGAGAGGTGTTGGTCATGGGCCGGGAGCCTAACCGGGGACGCTCCGGGGCACACTGAGGCGGTGCCGGACTGGAGCGCGCTCATCACCTCGGTCGCGGTCGTCGGTGTCCTCGCGCTGCTGCTCCGCTGGGCGTACGGCGGTCGCCACCGGTCGGTGGTCGCGCGACGGGCGCGAGCCGGCCGCGCCGACGACTACGGGCTGATGGTCGCGGTCGCCTCGCCCGGCTCGTTCATCGAGGGCGAGCTGTCCCGGCAGCGGCTGGAGACGGCCGGCATCCGGGCCCGGCTGGTGACCACGACCGAGGGTCCGCGGCTGATGGTGCTGCAGGAGGACGAGCCCAGCGCGCGCCGGCTGCTCGCGGCATCCTGACCCGCTCACCGCCGTACCGCAACGTCGCTGGCGCCGCCGCAGCTACTGGTCGAACGCCGCGTTCGGGTCGGCTTCCCGGGTCACGTCGGCGCCGAGGCGGCGCAGCGCCTCGTCGAACCCGGGGTAGCCGCGGTCGATGTGGTGGATGTCGCTGACGTGCGTGACGCCCTCCGCCACCAGCCCGGCGAGGACGAGCGCCGGCGCCGGCCCGGATGTCGGTGGCCCGCACCGGCGCGCCGGACAGCCGCGGCACGCCCCGCACGACGGCGTGGTGGCCGTCGGTGCGCACGTCGCGCGCCCGAGCCGGACCAGCTCGTTGACGAACGACGAACCGGCCCTCGAAGATGTTCTCGGTGATCATCGCGGCGCCGTCGGCGACCGCGTTGAGCGCGATCACCAGCGGCTGCAGGTCGGTGGGAAGCCCGGGTAGGGCAGCGTCACGACGTCGACCGCGCGTCGGCCGGCGGTCCATCACGACCCGGAAGCCGTCGTCGGTGCCCTGCACCGAGGCCCCGGCGGTGGCCAGCTTGTCCAGCGCGATCTCGAGGTGCTCCGGGCGGGCGTTGTGCACGGTCACGTCGCCCTGGGTCATCGCGGCGGCGAACGGCCCAGGTGCCGGCGACGATGCGGTCCGGCACGGTGTCGTGCGTCGATCGGCGACAGCCGGTCGACGCCCTCGACGGTCAGCGTCGACGACCCGAGCCCGTCGATCTGCGCGCCCATCTCGCTGCAGCATCTGGCAGATGTCGACGATCTCCGGCTCGCGGGCGGCGTTGTCGATCACCGTCGTGCCGTCGGCCAGCACCGCGGCCATCAGCACGTTCTCGGTGGCGCCGACGCTCGGGAAGTCCAGCCAGACGGTGGCGCCCGTGCAGGCCGCCGCGGCGCCTGGGCCACGAGGAAGCCGTGCTCGTTGTCGAGCACGTCGCGCCCAGCTTGGTCAGGCCGGCGATGTGCATGTCCAGCGGCCGGGAGCCGATCGCGTCGCCGCCCGGCAGCGCGACCTCGGCCGCGCCGCAGCGCGCGATGAGCGGGCCGAGCACGCAGATCGAGGCCCGCATGCGGCGCACCAGGTCGTAGTCGGCCTGGTGGTCCGAGCTCGGCCGGCACGTCGATGCGCGACCGTCGCGACGTCCGGGTCGTGCTCGACCGTCGCAGCCGAGCCGCCGGAGCAGCTCGCGCCATGATCTCGACGTCGAGGATGTCCGGCACCTCGGTCAGCGTGGTCCGTCCCTCGGCGAGCAGCGCCGCCGCCATCAGCTTGAGCACGCTGTTCTTCGCCCCCGTGACCCGCACCTCGCCGGCCAGCCGGGCGCCACCCACGACCCGGAACCGTTCCATCGCCGGCATCGTAGGGTCGCGGACCTGCGCCTAGCGCCTCGACGGCATGGTCAACCTCACCCGCATCTACACCCGCACCGGCGACGACGGCACGACCGCGCTCGGCGACATGAGCCGCACCAGCAAGAACGACCCGCGGCTCGAGGCCTACGCCGACGTCGACGAGGCCAACGCGCCTCGGGGTGGCGCTCGCGCTCGGGCAGCCTCGACGAGGACGTCGCGGCGCTGCTGACCCGGATCCAGAACGACCTGTTCGACGTCGGCGCCGACCTGTGCACGCCGGTCGAGCGAGACGCCCGAGTACCCACCCCTGCGGGTCGTGCAGGACTACGTCGACGCGCTCGAGGCCGCGTGCGACCACTACAACGCGCGACCTCGCGCCGCTGCGCTCGTTCGTGCTGCCGGGCGGCACGCCGGCCGCCGCCCACCTGCACGTCGCGCGCACCGTCGTCCGCCGGGCCGAGCGGGCCACCTGGGCGGCGGTCGAGCGAGCACGGCCGACACGTCAACCCGCTGACCGCGACGTACCTCAACCGGCTCTCCGACCTGCTGTTCGTCCTCGCCCGGCACGCCAACCGGGCGGTCGGCGACGTGCTGTGGGTCCCCGGCGCGAACCGCTGACCGCTCCGGCGGGACACCGGCTCGGGACCGACCGGCTCACCGGCCAAGATCGTTCGCGACGTTCGCGGCCGACACGCCCGGCGTGTCGCCGGCGAACGTCGCGAACGATCTTGGTACGGCGGTACGCGAGCGTGGCGGGCGACGGTCACGCCATCGGTACGCCTGGCGGCGACGACTCGACCCAGGCCAGGAAGCCGGTGAGGGTGTCGGGGGTCATCGCCAGCTCGACCTGCCCGCTGGTGTCGCGACACCGCACGACGACCGCGCCGGACAGCAGTGAGTAGACCTCGGCACCGCGGGGCTCGCGGCGCTCGACCACGTGCAGGTCGCGTCGGCTGAGCACCCGCTTGGGCCGCATCGCGTAGGAGAACACGCGGTACCACTCGAGGCTCTCGCCCGAGTACCGACCGATGCCGAGCACCCAGCCCTTGCCCTGCGCCCCCTCCCGCAGCCGCATGCTGCAGTCGAACGTGCCGCCCCGCCGGGTGACCACGCGGCGGCGGACGAACAGCGCGGCCAGGCCGACCAGGGCGACGCCGACCAGGGCGGCCAGCACGTCGAGCAGGGTGATCAGGAGCACGACGGCTCCGGGACGCTCGGCGCTGGCACGTAACGGTCGCTAGTGGACCATGCCGTGGGCGCGGATCCTGGCCTCGGCCCGGCGCTGCTGGTGCACGGCCTCTTCGTCGTCCGAGCCCTGGGCCTGCTGCAGGTCCTGCTCGGCGGCCGTCGACGTCGATGTCCTGCGCCAGCTCGGCCTCCTCGGCCAGGATGCCGACCCGGTTGTCGGCCACCGAGAGGAAGCCGCCGTGCACGACGGCCGCGACCGGGTCGCGCGTCATGGCGGCGCACGAGCACGGCCCCGTCGGCCAGCGTGCCGAGCACCGGCTCGTGGTCGGCCAGGATGCCGATGTCGCCGTCCGCGGTGCGCGCGATCACCATGTCGGCCTCGCCGGTCCACACCGTCCGGTCGGCGGCGACCAGCTCGACCTGCAGCCGCCGGTCGTCAGCCATTCTTCTCCAGCTCCTTGGCCTTCTTCTCGACGTCCTCGATGCCGCCGCACATGAAGAACGCCTGCTCCGGGATGTGGTCGTACTCGCCCTCGGCACAGCGCCTTGAACGAGGCGATGGTCTCCTCGACCGGCACGAACGAGCCGCGGCTGGCCGGTGAACGCCTCGGCCACGAACATGTTCTGGCGACAGGAACCGCTGGATGCGGCGGGCCCGGCTGACGAGGATCTTGTCCTCCTCGGAGAGCTCGTCGATGCCGAGGATCGCGATGATGTCCTGCAGGTCCTTGTAGCGCTGCAGGATCTCCTTGGTGCGCGCGGCGACCGCGGTAGTGCTCCTCGCCGATGTAGCGCGGGTCGAGGATGCGCGACGTGGAGTCCAGCGGGTCGACGGCCGGGTAGATGCCCAGCTCGGAGATCGGCCGGGACAGCACCGTGGTGGCGTCGAGGTGGGCGAACGTGGTGTGCGGCGCCGGGTCGGTGATGTCGTCGGCGGGCACGTAGATCGCCTGCAGCGAGGTGATCGAGTGCCCGCGGGTCGAGGTGATGCGCTCCTGCAGCTGGCCCATCTCGTCGGCCAGGGTCGGCTGGTAGCCCACGGCCGACGGCATGCGGCCGAGCAGGGTCGACACCTCGGAGCCGGCCTGGGTGAAGCGGAAGATGTTGTCGATGAACAGCAGCACGTCCTGCTTCTGCACGTCGCGGAAGTACTCCGCCATCGTCAGCGCCGACAGCGCGACGCGCAGGCGGGTGCCGGGCGGCTCGTCCATCTGGCCGAAGACCAGCGCGGTCTTGTCGATGACGCCGGACTCGGTCATCTCCAGGAAGAGGTCGTTGCCCTCACGGGTGCGCTCGCCGACACCGGCGAACACCGACACACCGCCGAAGTTCTCGGCGACGCGGTAGATCATCTCCTGGATGAGCACGGTCTTGCCGACGCCGGCACCGCCGAACAGGCCGATCTTGCCGCCCTTGACGTAGGGGGTCAGCAGGTCGATGACCTTGATGCCGGTCTCGAACATCTCGGTCTTGGACTCGAGCTGGTCGAACGTCGGCGGCCTGGCGGTGGATCTCCCAGCGCTCGGTGATGTCCAGCGGACGCGCGGGACGTCCAGCGGCTCGCCGAGGGTGTTCCACACGTGGCCCTTGGTGACGTCGCCGACGGGCACCGTGATCGGGGCGCCGGTGTCGGTGACCTCGGCGCCGCGGACCAGGCCGTCGGTCGGCTGCATCGAGATGGCGCGCACCAGGTTGTCGCCGAGGTGCTGGGCGACCTCGAGGGTCAGCGTGCTTCTGCTCGCCCTCCTCGCCGAGCTCGACGACCTGCGACGTTCAGCGCGTTGTAGATGCTCGGGCATCGCGTCGACGGGGAACTCGACGTCGACGACCGGGCCGGTGACCCGGGCCACCCGGCCGGGACCGGCCCTCGCTCGCGGTCGTGTCGGTGGTCGCGGTCATGGCTGTCTCACTCACTCCCTGCATTGGCGCTGGCGAGCGCGTCGGCGCCACCGACGATCTCGCTGATCTCCTGGGTGATCTCGGCCTGGCGGGCCTGGTTCGCCTGTCGGGTCAGGGTCTTGATGAGCTCGTCGCGTTGTCGGTGGCGGACTTCATCGCCCGCCGGCGGGCGGCGTGCTCGGAGGCGGCCGACTGGAGCAGCGCGGTGTAGACGAGGTTCTCGACGTAGCGCGGCAGCAGCGCGTCGAGCACCGCCTCGGCCGACGGCTCGAACTCGTAGAGGCGGGAACGGCCCCGCCCTCCGGCTCCACCTCGGTCTCCTCGACGACCTCGAGCGGCAGCATCCGCCGGATCACGGTCGCCTGGGTCACCATCGACTGGAAGTGGGTGTAGACGATGTGGATCTCGTCGACCCCGCCCTCGTCGTCGGGCGTGAGGAACGCGTCGAGCACGGCGTCGGCGATCTCCTTGGCGTGCGCGTAGGTCGGCTCGTCGGAGAAGCCGGTCCACTCGCCCGCGATCTCGCGCCCGCGGAACCGGTAGTAGCCGACCGCCTTGCGACCGACGAGGTAAGGCACGACCTCCTTGCCCTGCTCGCGCAGCAGGCCGGTGAGCCGCTCGCCCTCCTTGATGGCGTTCGAGGAGTAGGCGCCGGCCAGCCCGCGGTCGCTGGTGATGACCAGCACGGCCGCGCGGCTCGGGCTGCGTCCTCGGCGTCTCGGCCAGTCAGCGGGTGCTTGGTCGACGTCGGAGCAGCTGGACGCCGCCGCCGTGACGCGCGCGGGTAGATCGCGTCGGCGTACGGGCGCGGACGTCGGCCACCCGCTGCTGCGCCTTGACGATGCGCGACGCGGCGATGAGCTCCATCGCCTTGGTGATCTTCTTGGTCGACTGGACCGTCTTGATCCGCCGGCGGTAGACCCGCAGCTGGGCGCCCATCGGCTAGCCCTGCTTCGCCGGCTGCTTGCGGACGTGCTTGGTGATCTTCGTCCTGCTCGACCTCGTCCTCGCTCATCGAGCCGACCGGCTCGTCCTTGACGAGCAGCTCGCCCGACGAGGTCGTGAACTGCTTCTTGAACGTCGTCGACGGCGTCACCGAGCGCCGTGCACGGTGTCGTCGGACAGGTCCTTGGTCTCGGCGGATCGCCGTCGACCAGGCCCTGCTGCTCGCGGTGCAGGTAGTCGAGGAACTCGGTCTCGAACCGGCGGATGTCCTCGACGGGCACGTCGTCGAGCTTGCCCGTCGTGCCGGCCCAGATCGAGACGACCTCGTGCTCGACCGGGAACGGGCGGTACTGCGGCTGCTTGAGCAGCTCGACCAGGCGGGCGCCGCGGGCCAGCTGGGCCTTGGACGCCGCGTCCAGGTCGGAGCCGAAGGCGGCGAACGCCTCCAGCTCGCGGAACTGGGCGAGGTCCAGGCGCAGCCGGCCGGCCACCTTGCTTCATGCGCCTTGACCTGGGCCGAGCCGCCGACCCGGGAGACCGAGATGCCGACGTTGATGGCCGGGCGGACGCCCGAGTTGAACAGGTCGGTCTCCAGGAAGCACTGGCCGTCGGTGATCGAGATGACGTTGGTCGGGATGTACGCCGAGACGTCGTTGCGCCTTGGTCTCGATGATCGGCAGGCCGGTCATCGAGCCGCCGCCGAGCTCGTCGGACAGCTTCGCGCAGCGCTCGAGCAGCCGCGAGTGCAGGTAGAAGACGTCACCGGGGTAGGCCTCGCGGCCCGGCGGGCGGCGCAGCAGCAGCGACACGGCGCGGTAGGCCTCGGCCTGCTTGGACAGGTCGTCGAAGATGATGAGGACGTGCTTGCCCTGGTACATCCAGTGCTGGCCGATGGCCGAGCCGGTGTACGGGGCGAGGTACTTGAAGCCGGCGGGGTCGGAGGCGGGTGCGGCGACGATGGTGGTGTACTCCATCGCGCCGTCCTCCTCGAGCGCGCCGCGGACGCTGGCGATCGTCGAGCCCTTCTGGCCGATCGCGACGTAGATGCACTTGACCTGCTGCTTCGGGTCGCCGGACTCCCAGTTGGCCTGCTGGTTGATGATCGTGTCGAGGCAGACGGCGGTCTTGCCGGTCTGCCGGTCGCCGATGATCAGCTGGCGCTGGCCGCGGCCGATGGCGGTCATGGCGTCGATGGCCTTGATGCCGGTCTGCAGCGGCTCCTTCACCGGCTGCCGCTGCACGACCGACGGCGCCTGCAGCTCGAGCGCGCGGCGCTCGGTGGACTCGATCGGGCCCTGGCCGTCGATCGGGTTGCCCAGCGGGTCGACGACGCGGCCGAGGAAGCCGTCGCCGACGCGGCACCGAGAGGATCTCGCCGGTGCGCTTGACCGCCTGGCCCTCCTCGATGTCCCGGAACCGTCGCCGAGGAGCGACGGCGCCGATCTCGCGGACGTCGAGGTTGAGCGCGAGGCCGAGCAGTGCCGCCCTCGAACTCGAGCAGCTCGTTGGTCATCGTCGAGGGCAGGCCCTCGACGCGCGCGATGCCGTCACCGGTCTCGGTGACGCGCCCGACCTCCTCGCGGCCGGCGGCAGCGGGCTCGTAGGACGAGACGAAGCGCTCGAGTGCGTCCCGGATCTCCTCCGGCCGGATCGTCAGCTCGGCCATGTCGGCTTCCCTGCTCTCTTCTGGTCTGGTGCGTCGGGTGCGTCGGGTCTGCTGTGTGCGTTCGGGTGGTGCGGCGGCGCTAGCCGGCGAGCTGCCGGCGGGCGTCGTCCAAGCGGTGGGCGACCGAGCCGTCGATGACCTCGTCACCGATCTCGACCCGGATCCCGCCCACGAGGGCGGGGTCGAGCTGGATGTTCAGGTGCAGCTCGCGGCCGTAGAGGCGGCGCAGGACCGCGGACAGCCGGGCGCGCTGCTCCTCGGTGAGCGGAGTGGTCGCGGTGACCGTGGCGACCAGCCGGCTGCGCCGGTCGGCGGCCACCTGTGCGTAGGTCTCCAGGCTGCGGTCCAGCGTGCGGCCGCGCGGGGCGACCACCGCCTGGCGGACCAGCCGCCGCGTCTCCTCGGCGGTGCGGCCGTCGAGCAGGCCCTCGATCAGGGCCGCCCGGCTCTCGACGGGCGCCGACCGGTCGGCCAGCGCGGCGCGCAGCGCCGGGGCACCCGCCACGATCCGGCTGGTGCGGAACAGCTCGTCCTCGACGGCGTCCAGCCGGCCGGCCCGCTCGGCGGCAGCCACCAGGGCCTCCACCGCGAGCGCCTCCAGTGCGTCGCTGAGGTCGCGCGAGTGCGACCACCGGGCCCGGACGGCCCAGACCACGACGTCCATGGTGGCCTCGCTCGCGTGGCCCGCGAGCACCGCGCGAGCCAGCCCGGCCCGGTCGTCGGCGGGGCGCGCCGGGTCGGTCAGCGCCCGCCGCAGCCCACCCTCGCGGTCGATCACGGCAGTCAGCCCGAACAGCTCGTCGCTGATGGTGGCCAGGTCGGCGTCACCGGAACGGATCAGGGTGCCCAGCGTCTCGCGCGCCGCGGCGAGCGACTCGCGGCTGGCGCCCTGCAGGCCGGCGATGCTCATGCCCGCGTGCTTCCCCCGTCGGTCGCCCCGGAGGGGACCTCGGTGGCACTGCTGCCGGCGTCGGCCCGGCTCTCGAGCTCGGCCAGGAAGCGGTCGACGACTCCGCGCTGCCGGGCGTCGCTCTCCAGCGACTCGCCGACGACCCGGCCGGCGAGGTCGACGGCCAGCGTGCCGACCTGGCTGCGCAGCTGGAGCAGCGCCTGGGTCTTGTCGGCCTCGATCTGGTCGTGCGCCGACGCGATCAGGCGACGCGCCTCGGACTGCGCCTCCTCGCGCATCTCCGCGATGATCGCGGCGCCCTGCTCGCGTGCCTCCTCGCGCAGCCGGGCCGCCTCGTGCCGAGCGTCGCCCAGCTGCTCGCGGTACTGCGCGAGCGTCTCCTTCGACTCCTCCTCGGCCTGCTTGGCGCGCTCCATGCCGCCCTCGATGGCGTCCCGCCGCTCGGCGAAGACCTTCTCGAAGACCGGGAAGACCTTCGCGCGCAGGAACAGGTACAGCAGGATGAACGCGACGGCGCCGACGATGATCTCGGACGTGTGCGGCAGCAGCGGGTTCGGTTCGTCCTCTGCCGCGAGCACGGCGGCGAGCGTGAGCATGTGCGGGCCTCTCGGCTAGGTCAGGTCGGCTAGAGGACGAAGGCGAGGCCGATGCCGATGATGGCCAGCGCCTCCGCGAGGGCGAAGCCCAGGATCGCGATGCCCTGCAGGACACCACGGGCCTCCGGCTGACGCGCGACACCGTTGATGTACGCCGCGAAGATGAGGCCGATGCCGACGCCGGGGCCGATGGCCGCGAGGCCGTAGCCGATCATGTTCAAGCTGCCGTTGATGTCGCCGGTCACTGGGTGGGTCCCTTCTCGGATGTTGCCTAGGTCGTGGGCGGTCGTGCGGGTGAGATCAGTGCTCGTCGGCGAGGGCGCCGGCGATGTAGAGGGCTGACAGCAGGACGAAGACGTAGGCCTGCAGCAGCTGGATGAACGCCTCGAAGAAGGTGAGGACGATGCTGAACAGCCAGGCGACGGGAGCGAAGAACGCCAGCGCTCCGCCCTGCTCGAGCAGGTAGGCACCGCCGAGGATCGTGACGAGCAGCACCAGGTGGCCGGCGAACATGTTGAGCGTGAGACGCAGGGTGAGCGTGATCGGCCGGATGATGAAGGTGGAGAAGAACTCCAGCGGCGCGAGCAGCACGTAGATGACCTTCGGCAGGCCGGGCGGGAAGCACATCGCCTTGAAGTAGCCGAGGAACCCGTGCCGCTGGATGCCGACGATGTTGAAGATGCCCCAGGAGACCAGCGCCAGGAAGAGCGGGATGCCGATCTTGGACGTCGCCGGCAGCTGGAAGATCGGGACGATCCCGAACAGGTCCATCACCGCGATGTAGACGAACAGCGTCGTCAGGTAGGGGACGAACTTGCGCCCCTCGGCTCCGATGGTGTCCCCGACGATGTCGTTGCGCACGAAGCCGTAGAGGCTCTCGCCGAGGAACTGCGCCTTCGCCGGCACCAGGCTGGCGCGGCGCGAGGCGACCCAGAAGAGCAACCCGATCAGGGCGGTGCCGAGGACGATGATGAGCATCGGCTTGGTGAAGAACGTGCCCTCGCCGAAGAGCGGCGGGAACTCGAAGTCCCCCGGCCCGGGGGCGTTGAACGAGTCCCCCTTGACCGCCTGGGCGACGTTGACCAGGTGCAAGGCGTCTCCATTTCCGGCGCGGTGCATCGGGTGTGCGCAAACTGTGCCAAAAGCCTGGTGGATCAAGGCCTACTGTAGCGGAGCCAGACGAGCCAGACTCCGGCGGCTGCACCCACCACGATGCCCACTGCGACGAAGCCTCGGGTCCCGAGCCACCAGTCGAGCAACCACCCGATCCCGCCGTAGAACAGCACGCCGGAGAGCAGGTAGCTGATGACCGCCCACGCGTCGACCTCACGCATCGGAGCCGGCTCCGGAGCCGCACCGGGCGGACCCGGCGCCGCACCGTCGCTGTCGCGCTGGTCGTCGCCCGCACTGTCATCGAGCATCGCGCGCAGGACCCTATCAGCGGGCCCGGGTGCCTCGGTCGTCCGGAACGTCGACGTCGACCACCGGCCCGCGCCACCGCAGCCAGGACCACACCGTGCCGGCGGTCCAGCCCAGGGCCACCGCGATGACGGTCAGTCCCAGCACCGTCGGGTCCGGCGTCCCGGAGGTGGTGACGACCGCGAGCACCACGACCAGCAGCAGCACCTGCGCGGAGTACCCGAAGAGCAGCAGCACCGCACCCAGCCCCCGGCGGCCGCGCGCGGCCTGCACGATCGGCAGCTGGCCGACCAGCAGGAAGCCCAGCACGAGCCCGGCCCCCACCGCCGCGGCCGCCAGCCCCGAGACCCCGGCGACGACCGAACCGGCGACCCCGCAGACGACCGCCACGGCCAGTGCGACCAGGACGGCGGGCCCGAGCAGGGCGCGGACGCCGACCCCCCGCCGTACCGTCATCGGGCCTTCCCCCGCCGCAGGCCGGTGAACGTGCCCTCCGACCGACGCATCCGGGGGATGTTCATCGTGACGAGGATCGCCACCGAGATCACGACGGCCAGGCTGGCGAACAGCGCCATGGCGTTCAGGAAGACGACCGCGGTGGCCCCGAAGGCGATCACGGCCGACCAGAGGTACATCACCAGCACGGCGCGGGCGTGGCTGTGGCCCGCGCTCCAGCAGCCGGTGGTGCAGGTGCAGCTTGTCCGGCGCGAACGGCGACCGTCCGGCGAGCGTGCGGCGGACGATCGCGAGCAGCACGTCGAGGAACGGCAGGGCCATCACGGCGATCGGCAGCACCAGCGGCAGCAGGGCGGGGGCCAGGTCGGTGTTGACGGCGTTGGGCGCGACCGTGCCGGTCAGGGTGATCGTGGTCGAGGCGAGCAGCAGGCCGATGAGCATCGAGCCGGAGTCGCCCATGAAGATCCGGGCCGGGCTGAAGTTGTGCGGCAGGAAGCCCAGGCAGACACCGATGAGCGCGGCGGCGATGACGCCGGGCAGGGTCGCGCGGGTCAGGCTCTCGTTGACGGTGAGGATGTAGGAGAAGACGAAGAACGACGACGCCGCGATGCCGACGATGCCGGCCGCCAGCCCGTCCAGCCCGTCGACGAAGTTGACCGCGTTCACCGTGACGACGACGAGCACGATGGTCAGGACGGTGCCCTCGACCGGCCCCAGCACGAACGCGTTCGAGACGCCGTCGGCCGACTCGCCGCCGAGGTTGCCGATCGGCAGGTAGAGCATCTGGATGCCGCCGAGCACCATGACACCGGCGGCGAGCACCTGGCCGGCGAGCTTGGTCAGTGCGTCGAGCTCCCACTTGTCGTCGGCGACGCCGAGCAGGCAGATCAGGACCGCCCCGGCCATCAGCGCCATGGTCTGCCGGTTGTCACCCAGGCGCGGGCCGAGGAACGGCATCTGGGTCGCCACCAGCATCCCGGCGCCGAAGCCGGCGAGCATGGCGATGCCACCGAGCCGAGGGGTGGGGATCGCGTGCACGTCGCGGTCGCGGACCGGCGTCATGGCGCCCCAGCGCAGGGCGATCCGCCGGGCGACCGGGGTGAGCAGGTAGGTCACCGTCGCCGCCACCACGAGGGTGAGCAGGTACTCGCGCACGCGCCGTGAGCCGCCTGACTCAGACCGGTGCGGGGTACGCCGGGTACTTGGCGACCAGCGTCGCCACCTCCTCGGCGATCTCGGCGGCCGCCGAGCCGTCGGCGTCGCGCACCGCCCGCCCGATGAGGCCGGCGACGGCCGCCATGTCCGGCCCCGTCATGCCCTGGGTGGTGACCGCCGGGGTGCCGACCCGGATGCCCGAGGCCACCATCGGCTTCTGCGGGTCGTAGGGGATCGCGTTCTTGTTCAGGGTGATGCGGGCGGCGTCGCAGCGGGTCTCGGCCTGCGCGCCCGTGACGTCGAGGCCCTGCAGGTCGAGCAGCGCGAGGTGGGTGTCGGTGCCGCCGGAGACGGGCCGCATCCCCTCGGCCGCCAGGCCCTCGGCCAGCGCCTGCGCGTTGACGACCACCTGGCGGGCATAGTCGCGGTACGCCGGCTGAAGGCACTCGCCGAGGGCGACCGCCTTCGCCGCGACGGAGTGCATCAGCGGGCCGCCCTGCAGGAACGGGAAGACGGCCTTGTCGATGCGCGCGGCGAGCTCGGGCCTGCAGACGATCATGCCGCCGCGCGGGCCGCGCAGGACCTTGTGGGTCGTGAAGGTCACCACGTCGGCGTACGGCACCGGTGACGGGATCGCGCCGCCGGCGACCAGCCCGATGAAGTGGGCCGCGTCGACCATCAGCCAGGCCCCGACCTCGTCGGCGATCTCGCGGAACCGGGCGAAGTCGATCAGCCGCGGGTAGGCCGTGGCGCCGGCGATGATCATCTTCGGCCGGTGCTCGAGGGCCAGGTCGCGGACCTCGTCGTAGTCGATCAGCTCGGTGTCCCGGCCGACGTGGTAGGGCACCGGCGTGAACCAGGTGCCGGAGAAGCTCACCTTCGAGCCGTGGGTGAGGTGGCCGCCGTGCGGCAGCGACATCGCGAGCACGGTGTCGCCGGGCTGCAGCAGGGCGGCGTAGGCGGCCAGGTTGGCGCTGGCGCCGGAGTGCGGCTGCAGGTTCGCGTGCAGGGGCTGGCCGTCGGTGGCGAACAGCTGCTGGGCGCGCGCGATGCCGATCTCCTCGGCCCGGTCGACCTGCTCGCAGCCGCCGTAGTAGCGCCGGCCGGGATAGCCCTCGGCGTACTTGTTGGACAGCGTCGACCCGAGGGCGGCGAGCACCGCGGGCGAGGTGAAGTTCTCGCTGGCGATCAGCTGCAGGCCGCCGCGCAGCCGGTCGAGCTCGCCGAGCACCACGCCGGCGATCTCGGGGTCCTGCGCCTGGAGCGCGCCGAAGTCAGGCCCCCAGAAGGTGCCGCTGGTCGTCATGTCTGGCCACTGTACGGCTCCGCCAGCAGGTCGGCGGCCACCTCCCGCAGGGCCTCGGCGTCCACGGCTCCGAGCCGCAGCAGCCGGGGCACCTCGCCGGTGACGTCGACGATCGTCGACGGGAGCGGGTCGCCCGCGGGCCCGCCGTCGAGGTAGACCGACACCGACTCGCCGAGCTGCCCGACGGCCTCGTCGCAGGTCGTGGCGGGCGGTTGGCCGGAGACGTTCGCGCTGCTCACGGCCATCGGGCCGGTGGCCTGCAGCAGCGCGATCGCCACCGGGTGCAGCGGCATCCGGACCGCGACCGTGCCTGCCGTCTCGCCGAGGTCCCACTTGAGCGAGGGCTGCACGGTCGCGACCAGGGTCAGGCCGCCGGGCCAGAACGCCTCGACCAGGTCGCGCGCGGTGCTGGACAGGTGGGTCGCGATGCCGTCCAGGGTCCTGGGCGAGCCGACGAGCACCGGCACCGGCATGTCCCGGCCGCGTCCCTTCGCCGCGAGCAGGGCGCCCACCGCGTCCGGCGAGAAGGCGTCGGTGCCCACGCCGTAGACGGTGTCGGTGGGCAGCACGACGAGCTCACCACGCCGTACCGCGTCCCGCGCGAGGTCGAGCCCCACCGACCGCTCGCCCGCGATCGCCATGTCGTACCGCCGCCCCCTCGCCATCAGCCGCCTCCTCGCACCCTCGTCCCGTTGATCACGCCCGCGGTCAACTGTGCCCGACAGTCGGTCACCGCGGTCGGGCCGGGTCGCGGACGGCGGTCAGGTAGCGGTCCCGGCCGGCCAGGTCCGGGTGGTCGGCGACCTCGGTCCAGCGACCGGTCGCGACGAACACCTCCGGCGCCGAGCTGCCCTGCAGGTCGGCGTGCTCGGCCACCAGCCGGCCGCCGGGCCGCAGCAGCCGGGCACCCACCTGCTCCACCACCCGCATCGCGTCCAGCCCGTCCTCCCCCGACCACAGCGCGAGGGCCGGGTCGTGGGTCGCCACCTCCGGGTCGCGCACGACCGCTCCCCGCGGGATGTACGGCGGGTTGCTGACCACCACGTCGACGGTGCCGTCCAGCTCGGGGAACGCCGTGGCCATGTCGCCCAGCCGCAGGTCGACCGTCGAGCCGGCGCAGTTCCGGGCCGCCCAGCCGTGCGCCGCCGGGTCGAGCTCGACCGCGTGCACCTCGCTCGCCGGCACCTCGGTGGCGACGGCCAACGCGATCGCCCCGGCGCCGGTGCACAGGTCGACCACCCGGGGCCGGTCGAGACCCGACAGCGCCGCCAGCACCGCGTCGACCACCACCTCGGTCTCCGGCCGCGGCACGAACACCCCCGGCCCGACCTGCAGCTCGAGGTGCCGGAAGTACGCCACCCCGGTGATGTGCTGCAGCGGCTCCCGCGCGGCCCGCCGGTCGACGTACGCCGTGAACGCGGGCCCCGGCTCGTCGTGCCGCCACAGGTCGCGCCGCTCGGCGCCCAGCGAGTGGGCCGCCAGCTCCTCGGCGTCGTGCCGGGGCGACGGTACGCCGGCCGCCGCGAGCCGCGCGGTCGCCTCGGCCAGCGCGGCCGGCAGCGGCCGGGCGGTCACCGCCCGGTCGACGAGGCCAGCCGCGCCTCGACGTCCGCGTCGACGAGCGCCTGGACGACGGCGCCGAGGTCACCGTCGAGCACCTGGTCGAGGTTGTGCGCCTTGTAGTCGACCCGGTGGTCCGCGATCCGGTTCTCCGGGAAGTTGTAGGTGCGGATCCGCTCGGACCGGTCGACGGTGCGGACCTGGCTGCGGCGCGCGTCGGACGCCTCCTGGTCGGCCGCCTCCTGGGCGGCCGCCAGCAGCCGGGCGCGCAGGATGCGCATCGCCTGCTCGCGGTTCTGCAGCTGGGACTTCTCGTTCTGGCAGGAGACGACGATGCCGGTCGGCAGGTGCGTGATGCGCACCGCGGAGTCGGTGGTGTTGACGCTCTGCCCGCCCGGGCCGGACGAGCGGTAGACGTCGATCCGCAGGTCGTTCGGGTCGATGTCGACCTCGACCTCCTCGGCCTCCGGCAGCACGAGGACGCCGGCCGCGCTGGTGTGGATGCGGCCCTGCGACTCGGTGACCGGCACCCGCTGCACCCGGTGCACGCCGCCCTCGTACTTCAGCCGCGACCAGACGCCGTCGCCCGGGTGCCGGGGTGCCCCGCGACTTCACCGCGACGGAGATGTCCTTGTAGCCGCCCAGGTCGGACTCGGTGGCGTCGATGACCTCGGTCTTCCAGCCGACGCCGCTCGGCGTAGCGCAGGTACATCCGCAGCAGGTCGCCGGCGAACAGCGCCGACTCGTCGCCGCCCTCACCGGCCTTGATCTCGAGGATGACGTCCTTGTCGTCGTTCTGGTCGCGGGGCAGCAGCAGCAGCTGCAGCTGGGCCTCCAGCTCCTCCTGCCGTGCCTCCATGACGGGCACCTCGGCACGGAACGACTCGTCGTCGACGGCGAGCTCGCGCGCCGTGGCGAGGTCGCCCTCGAGCTCACGCAGCAGCCGATGGGTCTCGACCACCGGGGTCAGCTCGGAGTAGCGCTTGCCGAGCGCGCGCGCCCGCGCCTGGTCGGCGTGCACCGCCGGGTCGGCGAGCTCCAGCTCCAGCCGCGCGTGCTCCGCCAGCAGCTCGGCGGGGGCTTCCGAACACGGTTCCTTCTCTCTCCGTACGGCGGCCGCTGAAGCAGAACGGCGCCGGTCGCCGGGCCTCGAGGGACCCGGCAGCCGACGCCGTCGAGGGCGAGCTACTTGGCTGCGGACTTGCTGCCGGTGCCGAAGCGCTTCTCGAACCGGGCCACGCGGCCGCCGGTGTCGAGGATCTTCTGCTTGCCGGTGTAGAACGGGTGGCACTGCGAGCAGACGTCGGCGTGGATGACGCCGTTCTTCGCGGTGCTGCGCGTCGTGAACGTGGCGCCGCAGGTGCAGGTCACCGGTCGTCTCGACGTACTCCGGGTGGATGTCGGGCTTCACGGTGGTGCACTCCTCACGATGGACGGTCGCCGGGTCGCCCTCGCCTCGGACGGCGGGACGTGAACCGGAACCAGCGGACCAGTGTGCCAGAGGCGGGTCCGTTGCTCACAACCGAGCGGCGGGCTGCGCTGTTCCCTCGAGCCGGCGGGTCGCCGCTGCGTCAGTCGCTCGTCCGGCTGCTGACGCCGTTGCCGGGCATCGGCGTCGTCTTCTGCACCTGCATCAGGAACTCGGCGTTGCTCTGGGTCTTCTTCAGCCTGTCGAGCAGCAGCTCGAGGGCCTGCTGGGTCGTCCAGGGCGTGCAGCACCCGGCGCAGCTTCCAGACGATCTGCAGCTCGTCGCGCGCCATCAGGATCTCCTCCTTGCGGGTGCCGGACGGCGTCGACGTCGACCGCGGGGAAGATCCGCTTGTCCGCGAGCTTGCGGTCGAGCTTGAGCTCCATGTTGCCGGTGCCCTTGAACTCCTCGAAGATCACCTCGTCCATCCGCGAGCCGGTCTCGACCAGCGCGGTGGCGAGGATGGTCAGCGAGCCGCCGTTCTCGATGTTGCGGGCGGCGCCGAAGAACCGCTTCGGCGGGTAGAGCGCGGTCGAGTCGACACCACCGGACAGGATGCGCCCGCTCGCCGGGGCGGCCAGGTTGTAGGCGCGGCCGAGGCGGGTGATCGAGTCGAGCAGGACGACGACGTCGTGGCCCGAGCTCGACCAGGCGCTTGGCGCGCTCGATGGCGAGCTCGGCGACGATCGTGTGGTCCTCGGCGGGCCGGTCGAAGGTCGAGGCGATGACCTCGCCCTTGACCGAGCGCTGCATGTCGGTGACCTCCTCGGGCCGCTCGTCGACGAGCACGACCATGAGGTGGACCTCGGGGTTGTTCGTGGTGATCGCGTTGGCGATCGCCTGCAGCACCATCGTCTTGCCGGCCTTGGGCGGCGAGACGATCAGGCCGCGCTGGCCCTTGCCGATCGGGGCGACCAGGTCGATGACCCGGGTGGTGAGGATGTGCGGCTCGGTCTCGAGGCGCAGCCGGTCCTGCGGGTACAGCGGCGTCAGCTTGTCGAACTCCGACCCGGCCGCGGCGACTCGTCCGGGTCCGCACCGTTGACGGTGTCGAGCCGGACCAGCGCGTTGAACTTCTCCTTGCGCTCGCCCTCGCGCGGCTGGCGCACCGCGCCGGTGACCGCGTCGCCCTTGCGCAGGCCGGTCTTGCGGACCTGGGCGAGCGAGACGTAGACGTCGTTGGGACCGGGCAGGTAGCCGGTGGTCCGGACGAACGCGTAGTTGTCGAGGATGTCGAGGATGCCGGCGACGGGCACGAGGACGTCGTCCTCGCTGATCTCCGGCAGGGTCTCGCCGTCGCTCGGCGCGAACCCGTCCCGGCCGCCGCGGCGGTTGCGGTTGCGGTCCCGGTAGCGGCCGCGGCGCCGGCTGCGGCCGCCGCGGTCGTCGAACTCGTCGTCGTCGCGGCCGGCCTGGCTGCCCTGGCTGCCCTGGCTGCTGCCCTGGCTGCTCTGGCTGCCGCCCTGCTGGCGGTTGCCGGCCTGCTGCCGGTCGCCCTGCTGGCGGTCGCTCTGCTCGGTCCCGGTCGCCCTGCTGGCGGTCGCGTCTGCTGGCGGTCGGTCTGCTGGCGGTCGGTCTGCTGCGTGCGGCCGGTCTGGTCCTGGTCGCTGCGGTCGGCGCCCCGCTGGTCGTCGCCGCGGGCCTCCTGCTGGTCGCCGCGCTCGGCGCGGTCCCGGCGCTGCCGACGGCCGTCGGTGCGGTCCCGCTGCGGGCGGTCCTGGCGAGCCTCGTCACCAGCGCTGCCGGCGGCCGGGGCGGCCTCGGCGGTCTCGGCCGCGGCGGGGGGCTGCGCCGCGGAGGTGGCGCGGGTACGGCGGGCGCGGGCCTCGGTGGGGGCCGCGGCCGAGCCGGTCGTGCCGGAGCCGCCGGACTGGCGCTCCTTGATGGCCTCGATCAGCTGGCCCTTGCGCATCTTCGCGGTGCCGCTGATGCCGAGCTCGCCGGCCAGGCCCTGCAGCTCGGCGAGCACCATGCCGGACAGACCGGTGGAGCGCTTGCGGGCGGGCTTGCTGGCCGACTGCTCGGCGGAGGCGTCTCCGCTCGCGCCCGAGGCGGGCGCGTCGAGGAGATCGGTGGTGTCGGACACTGATGGGTCCTTCCTGGGGCGACGGGCCGCACGTCGGCGGCTCCGGTCGGTTGCTCCGTCCCGGCTGACGGGACGTCATGAGGGTTGGATCGCTCACCAGGTTCCTCAGGCGGGAGCCTCGCGGATCCTCCCGGGCTTCACCGGTGCGAGTCCCGGAAGGTCGAGACGTCGTCGGTGGGGAGCCACAGTTGTCGACAGATTCAGCCGCACGAGGCGAGCTGGGAGTCGTGGCGAGGCACCTGCCACACAGTGGCTTCTGGTGCGATGCCGAGCGTAACACCATCCGACCCGAGGAGGTTCCCGATCCTCGGCAACTCGCCGGTGCGGGTCAACCGGTGACGACCTGGGCTCCGTCGCGCGCGATGGCCAGCGCCATCGAGCGCCACCCGGGCGGCGGCTCGACCGCCGCCGCCGGCCCCTCGTGCAGCACGCAGCACGCTCGGCCCGGCCCCGGACACCACGGCGGCCCGGCCCGCGCCCCGCAGCGCCTGCACCAGCGCGTCGGTGCCGCGGCATGGCCGACGCCCGGTAGCCCTGGTGCAGCCGGTCCTCGGTGGCCGGCAGCAGCAGGCCGGGTACGGCGGTCAGGGCGGCCACCAGCAGCGCCGCCCGGCCGGCGGTGTGCGCGGCGTCGGCGTGCGGCACCGTCTCCGGCAGCAGCCCGCGCGCCGTCGCGGTGGCCAGCTCGGCCTCGGGCACCAGCACCGTGGCGCCCAGCTCGGCCCGCGGCTCGAGCCGGACCGCGTGCACCGCGGGCAGCGGCCCGGCGTCGGTCCACGCCAGGGTCAGCCCGCCGAGCAGGCAGGCGGCGGCGTTGTCCGGGTGGCCCTCGAACGCGTTGGCGAGCAGCAGCACGGCATCGTCGCTGAGCCGGTCGGTCCCGTCCGGCACCAGCGCCCGGCCGGCCAGCAGGCCGGCCACGACGGCCGCGGCGGAGGACCCCAGGCCGCGGCCGTGCGGGATGCGGTTGGCGCAGCGCAGCACGAGCGCCGGGTGCGGCTCGTGCAGCGCGTCCAGGGCGGCGCGCACGGCGCGCACGACCAGGTGGCGTCGCGTCGGTGGGCACCGTGCCCGCCCCCTCCCCCGCCACCAGGACCTCGACCTCCGGCGCGCCGTCACCGGCGGTGACCACCACCTCGTCGTGCAGGTCGAGGGCCAGCCCGAGCGCAGTCGAACCCCGGGCCGAGGTTGGCGCTGGTGGCGGGCACCCGCACGGTCGCGGTGCGCACCGCGCGTCACGCCGGCTGCAGGCCGAGCGCGGCCGCCGCCGCCCGGACGTCGGCCGGGACCGTCTGGGTGTCGATCGTGATCTCGCGCAGCGCCGTCTCGGTGTCCTTCAGGCCGTTCCCGGTGACGGTGCAGACCACGAGCAGGCCCGGCGTCGAGCAGCCCCCGGCGGTGCGACTGCAGCAGGCCGGCCACCGAGGCGGCGCAGGCCGGCTCGACGAACACCCCCTCGTGGGCCGAGAGCAGCCGCTGCGCGTCCAGGATCTGCGCGGTCGGTCACCGCCGCGATCAGGCCGCCGGACTCGTCCCGGGCCGCGACCGCGCCGGTCCACGACGCGGGGTTGCCGATCCGGATGGCGGTCGCCATGGTGTCCGGCGAGTCGACCCGGTGGCCCAGCACGATCGGCGCGGCGCCCTCGGCCTGGAAGCCCCACATCCGGGGCCGGCCGCGAGCGTCCGTCACCGGCGTACTCCAGGTAGCCCTTCCAGTACGCCGTGATGTTGCCCGCGTTGCCGACCGGCAGGCAGTGCACGTCGGGCGCCCGGCCGAGGGTGTCGACGATCTCGAAGGCGGCGGTCTTCTGGCCCTCGATGCGGTAGGCGTTGACGCGAGTTGACCAGGGCCACCGGCAGCTCGTCGGCCAGGCCGCGGGCCAGCCGCAGGCAGTCGTCGAAGCCGCCCTCGACCTGCAGCAGCCGGGCGCCGTGCACCACGGCCTGGGCGAGCTTGCCCGGCGGCGATCTGGCCGTGCGGGACGAGCACGACGCAGGACAGCCCGGCCTTGACGGCGTACGCCGCGGCGGAGGCGCTGGTGTTGCCGGTCGACGCGCAGATGACGGCGGTCGCGCCCTCCTCGAGCGCCTTGGAGATCGCGACCGTCATGCCGCGGTCCTTGAACGAGCCGGTCGGGTTGGCGCCCTCGACCTTGAGGTGCACGTCGCAGCCGGTCAGCTCGGACAGGTAGCCGGCGCGGACCAGCGGCGTGCCGCCCTCGCCGAGGCTGACCACCGGGGTGGCCGGCCCGACCGGCAGCCGCTCGGCGTACTCCGCGATCACCCCACGCCACGGGTCGGGCCACCTAGCGGCCCTCCGACCCGCATGACGCTGAGCACCCGGCGCACGACGTCGAGCCCGCGCAGCGCCTCGACGGTGGCAGACAGCGCGGCGTCGGTCGCGTGGTGGGTGACGATGACGAGCACGGCGTCCTCCTCGCCGCGCTTCTCCTGCCGGACGGTCTCGATGGAGACGCCGTGCGCGGCGAAGGCCGTCGCGACCTGCGCGAGGACGCCGGAGCGGTCGGCCACGTCCAGGCTGACGTGGTAGCGGGTCACCGTCTCGCCCATCGGCCGCAGCCGCAGGTCGGCGTACGACGACTCCCCCGGTCCCCGCCCGCCGGACACCTTGTGGCGGGCCACCGCGACGATGTCGCCGAGCACTGCGCTCGCCGTCGGTGAGCCGCCGGCGCCGCGGCCGTAGAACATCAGCTCGCCGGCCGCCTCGCACTCGACGAACACGGCGTTGAACGCCTCCCGCACCGCCGCCAGCGGGTGGCCGGCCGGGATCATCGCCGGGTGCGCCCGGACGCCGATGCTGGAGCCGTCGTCGGACACCTCGGCGATCGCGAGCAGCTTGACGACGCAGCCCATCGCGCGGGCGCTGGCGACGTCGGCGCTGGTGACCTCGGTGATGCCCTCGCGGTGCACGTCGGCGGCGGTGACCCGGGTGTGGAAGGCCAGGGCAGCGAGGATGGCCGCCTTGGCCGCGGCGTCGAAGCCCTCGACGTCGGCGGTCGGGTCGGCCTCGGCGTAGCCCAGCGCCTGGGCCTCCTCGAGCGCGTCGGTGAAGCTGGCACCGCTCTCGGTCATCCGGGTGAGGATGTAGTTGGTGGTGCCGTTGACGATGCCGAGCACCCGGCGTACCCGGTCGCCGGCGATCGACTCGCGCAGCGGCCGCAGGATCGGGATGGCGCCGGCGACGGCGGCCTCGTAGTAGAGGTCGGCCCCCTGCTTCTCGGCGGCGGTGAACAGGGTGGCGCCGTCCTCGGCGAGCAGCGCCTTGTTGGCGGTGACGACCGAGGAGCCCGCCTCCAGGGCCGACAGGATCAGCGACCGGGCCGGCTCGATGCCGCCGATGACCTCGACCACGACGTCGACGTCGTCCCGGCCCGCCAGGCCCGCGGCGTCGGTGGTGAACAGCGCGGGGTCGACCGGCAGGTCGCCGCGGTCGAGGGACGCCCGGCGGACCGCGATGCCGGCCAGCTCGAGGGGCCGGCCCACCCGGGCGGCCAGGTCGTCGGCATGGGTGGTGAGCAGCCGGGCGACCTCGCTGCCGACCGTCCCGCAGCCGAGCAGCGCGACGCGCAGCGCACCTCCCATGGCCGCCAGCCTGTCAGACGAGCGTCGGCCGCACCGGCTTGACCGCGATCTGGTCCCGGGTCGCCAAGATCGTTCGCGACGTTCGGCGGCAACACGCGCGGCGAGTCTCCCCCGAACGTCGCGAACGATCTTGGTGCGGTCAGGCGGGGTGGGCGCGCAGGTCACGCCACAGCAGCACTGCCCAGCCGAGGAAGACCCCGACGGCCACCACTCCTGCCGACAGCGCGTTGCCGGCCCCGGCGTCGGTGCCGGACAGCGCCACCTCGGCGACACCGGTCGGCAGCAGCACGACGGCGGCCGCCCCGAAGACCGTGGCGCCGACCACCGGACCGAACGACGGGGGAAGAACTGCTGGAGACGGCCCGCGCCGCCATGGACGGACCACGGCGAGCCAGCCACCCAGCACCACCAGGCCGAGCACTCCCGCCGCGAGCCGGTAGCCGACCACCTCGTCGTAGTGGTGCCCGGTCGCAGCCTGCTCGCAGGTCGGCGACGGGTGGTACTCCTGGAGGTCGGCGCAGCGTGTCGCGCTGTAGGTCACGTCCGGTCCGTCCCCGGACACGAAAGCCTTCCCCAGCGCGGCGCCGCCCGCGGCAGCCAGCAGCCCGCTGAGCCCGATCGCCAGCAGGCCGACCGCTCCGAGCAGCACCAGGCTGCGGGCGGCCTCCCGCAGCACCGCGACCGCGGGCGGCGCCGCGGCCCGGTCCAGCGCGGCCGCGACCTCGGCTGGCGGGCCGAAGTCCTCGATGGCTCGACGACCGGCCTCCGCGTCGGGGAGCCCGGCGGCCCGGTGCTCGGCACGCGAGGTGGTCAGGTGGTCCTCCACCTCGGCGAGGAGGTGTCGCAGGCGTCGACCCCGCAGCCGGGAGGCGTCCGCCAGCTCGTCGAGGTACTCGTCGACCGGGTCGGTGGTCACGCCGGCGCTCCCGGTGCCCGCAGCGCCGACCCCACGACCGCTCCGACGCCGCGGGTGAAGCGTTCCCAGCCGGCCCGCTCGGCGGCGAGGGCAGCTGCGCCTGCCGCAGTGATGGCGTACACCTTGCGGCGTCGACCCGCGCCGTCCGGGCCGCGCTGCCAGACCGCGTCGAGCAGGCCGTCCCGCTCCAGCCGGTGCAGCGCCGGGTAGACGGTGCCTTCCGGGAGGTCGAAGGTACCGCCGCTGCCGTGTCGCAGCGCCGCGATCACGGCGTAGCCGTGCGCCGGGGAGGTGGAGAGCACCGAGAGGAGCAGCAGGTCGAGGTTGCCCTTGAGCCGCTCGCTGTCCGGTGCGGCACCCATACCTCGGGACGCTATGCCTCACGTGCCGAGGCGTCAAGGCCGCCCGGCTTGGTTGGCGCGGGTGTCAAGATCGTTCGCGACGTTCGGCGGCAACACGCGCGGCGAGTCTCCCCCGAACGTCGCGAACGATCTTGGTGCGGTCAGCCGAGGTCGAGGGTGAGCAGGTCGGCCACCGTCTCCCGGCGCAGCAGCACCCGGGAGGCCGCCTCGGTCACCGCGACGACCGGTGGGCGGGGCACGTGGTTGTAGGTCGAGGCCATCGACCGGCAGTAGGCGCCGGTCGCCGCCACCGCCAGCAGGTCGCCGGGGCGTACGTCGGCGGGCAGCCAGGCGTCCTTGACCACGATGTCGCCGCTCTCGCAGTGCTTGCCGACCACCCGGGCCAGCATCGCCGGGGCGTCGGAGTCGCGCGAGGCCAGCACCACGGTGTAGTCGGCGTCGTAGAGGGCGGTGCGGATGTTGTCGCTCATGCCGCCGTCCACCGAGACGAACGTCCGCAGACCCTCGACCTCCTTGACGGTGCCGACCTCGTAGACCGTGGCCGTGCCGGGCCCGACGATGCCCCGTCCCGGCTCGATCGCCAGTGACGGCATGCGCCAGCCCGTACGCCGTGCACTCGCGCTCGACGATGCCGCGCAAGCGTGCGACCCATCTCCGCGACGTCGGCAGGGTCGTCGGCGCTGGTGTAGGCGATGCCCAGGCCGCCCCCGAGGTTCAGCTCGGTGAGCTCGACGTCGAGCTCGTCGCGCACCAGCGCGAGCAGCCCGACCACCCGGTGCGCGGCGACCTCGAACCCTCCGGAGTCGAAGATCTGCGAGCCGATGTGCGAGTGCAGCCCGACGAGCTCGAGCCCCGGCGCGGCCAGCACCCGGCGGACCGCCTCGAGAGCGTCGCCGCCGGCCAGCGAGAAGCCGAACTTCTGGTCCTCGTGCGCGGTCGCGATGAACTCGTGGGTGTGCGCCTCGACGCCGACGGTCGTGCGCACCAGTACCCGCTGGGTCACCCCGCGCTCGGCGCACAGCCGGCTCAGCCGCTCGATCTCGGCGAGCGAGTCGACCACGACCCGGCCGACCCCGGCGTCGAGTGCGGCTGCGAGCTCGGCGGCCGACTTGTTGTTGCCGTGCAGCAGCATCCGGTCGCCCGGGAAGCCGGCGTGGACCGCGACCGCGAGCTCTCCCCCGGTGCAGACGTCGAGGCCGAGGCCCTCCTCCTCGACCCAGCGCGCGACAGCCGTGCACAGGAAGGCCTTGGCCGCGTAGAACACCATCGCGCCGCCGAACGCCTCGCGGTAGTCGCGGCAGCGGCGGCGCAGGTCGGCCTCGTCGAGCAGGAACACCGGGGTGCCGTGCTCGGTCACGAGGTCCCGCACGTCGTGACCGCGCAGCACCAGGTGACCCGATGGGTCGCGCCGCATCCCCAGCGGCCACACGGCCGGGTCGAGCGCGCCGAGGTCGGCCGGCGGCCCGGCGTGCAAGCCCTCGTGGGCCAGCTCGCCGGACCGTGGCCCGGCGGGGTGGGCGCGCACCGTCGTACCGCTACATCCGCTCGGGGGCGCTCACGCCGAGCAGTCGCAGCCCGTTCGCCAGCACCACCCGGGTGGCCTCGACCAGCCAGAGCCGCGCCCGATGGATGTCGGTCGGCTCCTCGTCGCCGCGCGGGAGGACCCGGCAGGCGTCGTAGAAGCGGTGGTAGGTGCCGGCCAGCTCCTCGAGGTAGCGGGCGACCCGGTGCGGCTCCCGCAGCTCGGCAGCGGTGGAGACCACCCGGGGGAACTCGCCGAGCGCCCCGAGGAGGTCGCCCTCGCGGTCGTGGTCGAGCAGCTCGGGGTGCAGGTCGCCCTTGTCGAGACCGAGCTCGGCGGCGTTGCGCAGCAGGCTGGACACCCGGGCGTGCGCGTACTGCACGTAGAACACCGGGTTGTCGCTGGTCCGCTTCGCCCACAGGTCGAGGTCGAGGTCGATCGGGCTGTCGGTCGAGAACCGGCCGAGGGCGTACCGGCCGGCGTCGGCGCCGATCGCCTCCACCAGCTCCTCGAGGGTGACCGTCGTGCCGGCCCGCTTGCTCATGCGCAGCGGCTTGCCGTCCTTGAAGAGGTTGACCAGCTGGCCGATGAGGATCTCGAGGTTCACGTCGGGGTCGTCGCCGTACGCCGCGGCCAGCGCCCGGTAGCGGCCGACGTACCCGTGGTGGTCGGCGCCGAGCATGATCACGACGCGGTCGAAGCCGCGCTCGCGCTTGTCGAGGTAGTAGGCGCAGTCGGCCAGCGAAGTAGGTCGGCTCGCCGTTGCTGCCTTGACCAGGACGCGGTCCTTGTCGTCGCCGAACGTCGTGGTGCGCAACCAGGTCGCGCCGTCCTGGTCGAAGACGTGACCCATGGCGGTCAGCCGCTCCAGGGCAGCCGTGAGCTCGCCCTTGTCGTGCAGGTCCTTCTCGTTGAAGTAGACGTCGAAGTGCACCCCGAAGTCGGCCAGCGACCTGCGGATCTCCGCGAACATCAGGTCGAGGCCGTCGCTGCGGAAGACGGCGAAGGCGGCCTCGTCGTCGAGCCCGGTGACCTCCGGGTGCCGGGCGACGACCTGGGCCGCGATCTCGCCGATGTAGGCGCCGCCGTAGCCGTCCTTCGGGGTCGGCTCACCGTTGGCCGCCGCGAGCAGCGACCGGGCGTACCGGTCGATCTGCACACCGGCGTCGTTGAAGTAGTACTCCCGGGTCACGTCAGCACCGGCCGCCTCGAGAACCCGGGCGAGCGCGTCGCCCACCGCCGCCCAGCGGACGTGCCCGAGGTGCAGCGGCCCGGTCGGGTTGGCGGAGACGAACTCCAGGTTGAAGTGCTGACCGGCCAGCTCCGTCGAGCGGCCGTACGCCTCGCCGGCCTCGACCACCGTGCGCGCGAGCTCGCCCTGGGCGGCCGAGTCGAGCGTGATGTTGAGGAACCCCGGCCCGGCGACGTCGACGGCGGCCACCCCCGCGGCGTCTCGCAGCCGCGTCGCGACGGCCTCGGCGACCTCGCGCGGTGGCTTGCCGGCCGGCTTGGCGAGCTGCAGCGCGACAGAGGTGGCGTAGTCGCCGTGCTCCTTGACCTTCGGCCGCTCGACCCGGACCTCGCCCGGCACCGGGACGACCAGGTCGCCCGCGTCGACGGCAGCCTGCACCGCGGCCCGGACGGCGGTGGCGAGCTCAGCGGGTGTCATTCGAGACCCCCGCGGGCACGGAAGCGCAGCAGCGCGTCGGTGGGGTGGTCACACCGGCCAGCCTATCCGGGGCGGATCAGGCGCTCTCGGGCTCGACCAGCTCCCGGACCGTGCGCACCAGCGCGGTGGGGTCGAACGGCTTGGTCACGTAGGCGTCGACGCCGATCTTCTCGCCACGGCGCAGGTCGTCGACCTGCGCGCACGCGGTCACCATGGCGATCTTCAGGTCGTGGGTGCGCGGGTCGGCCCGGAGCCGTTCGACGGTGTCGAAGCCGTCCAGCCGCGGCATCTTGACGTCGATCGTGATCACGTCGGGCCGGACGTCGATGACCTTCTCCAGGGCTTCCTGACCGTCGGCGGCCTGGATCACCTCGAACCCCTCCATCTCGAGGTTCACCGCGATCAGCGTGCGGATCACGTCGCTGTCGTCGACGACCAGCACCCGCCCGAGGTGGCGCACGTTCTTGCTCACGTCGGGAGGCTAACCCTGGCGGACGTCGGCCGCGGGCGACTTGACCGACTGATAACCTCTCGTCCTGCCCGGGCCCCCGTAGCTCAGGGGATAGAGCACCGCCCTCCGGAGGCGGTGGCGCAGGTTCGAATCCTGCCGGGGGCACCCACAAAAGCCCAGGTCACAGGCCTGGGCTTCTGCTTTTCTCGTCAACTCAGATGATCTTGACCACACTTTGACCACAGACTGTGTGGTCAAGAGTGGCACGCGGCAGCGGTATGCGTCACCTGTTGCGCGAGCCATTCCCGGCCGATTTCGCGCAGCTGCATCTGATCGCTCAGCACATGGGCGCGCACCGCGCGGCGGTGCACGATCCGGCCCAACCCGGCGGTGAAACCCAGGCACGCCTGGTCGATGAGCAGGTCGGTCAGGTCGGCTTCGACGGTGCGCATGTCAATCGGTCGCGAAGGGTCAGTCGGTGGCCCCTCCGGGAGCTGCTGACCGGGGTTGCACAGGAACCTCGTCGCGCGCTTGGAGGCCTGTGTTCGAGGATCAGGACGCCGCGCACGTGCATGAGCCCGGCGAGGCTGCCGCGGGACGAGCAGTGACGTGCGGGCACGGCCTCTCAGACCGTGGTCACGGGACCGCGTGCAGGAGCTGGTCGCGCACCGAGCGGGCGCTTTCGACAAGTCCGTTGGACTCCTTGTCGGCAGGGCGAGTGGCGATCCAGAGCGGCAGGAGGTCCGCCGCCATGGAGGTCGAGAAGAAGTGGCCTTGGCCGAGCTGGCAGCCAAGCTCGGCGAGTCGTTGGGCGGTTTCCGCGGTCTCGATGCCTTCCGCGACCACCTCGAGCCCGATGTGTCGAGCAAGGTCGGCGACGGCGGCGACGATGGCCCGGTCCCGGCCGGCCTCGTGCACCTGACTCACGAACGAACGGTCGATCTTGAGCTGCTGGATGGGCAGCTCGGAGAGGTGGGTCAGCGACGAGTAGCCGGTGCCGAAGTCGTCGAGCGAGAGCCGAGCTCCGAGCCCGCGAAGGTCCGCGAGCAGGCCGAGAGCCCGGTCCGCGTCGCTGAGCAGGATCGTCTCGGTGATCTCGAGCACCAGACAATCGCTGGGCAGATCGTGGCGGGCGAGGGTCTCCGCCACCATCGAGGGCAGCGTGGCGTCGAGCAGCGAGCGCGCGGACAGGTTGACCGAGATCCCAATGTCCAGTCCTTGCGCCCGCCACGACGCGCAAGCCGCGACGGCGTGGTCGAGCACCAGGCTGGTCAACGGCCCGATGAGGCCGTTGCGCTCGGCCAGCGGCAGGAACAGATCGGGCCGGAGCGTGCCGCGAGTTGGGTGGTGCCACCGGACCAGCGCCTCGGCCGAGACAACTCGGCCGTCAAGGAGGTCGACGACCGGCTCGACCTCGATGTCGACCTCGCCGCTTGCGATGGCGTCGCGCAACTCGCCCATCAGGGACAGCAGCGAGGGATCGTTCACGTCGATATCGGGCCGGTAGAGCACGCAGCTCTGGGCGCCGTTCTTGGCCGCGTACATCGCGATGTCAGCTCGCTTCAGCAGGTCGGACACGGTACGGCCGTGTTCCGGCGCTTGCGCGATGCCAGCCGAACCGGACAGGTGCAACCGCTCTTCGCCGACGGTGAAGTGGGCATCCAGTGAGCCGAGAAGCACGGCCGCCACCTGCTGGGGATCGGCAGCGACGCAGTCCGGGACGAGAACCGCGAACTCGTCACCGCCCAGCCGGGCCACGGTGACCCCGTCGGGGGCCGCGGCGTCGAATCGGACGGCCACCTGCCGGAGCAGGTCGTCGCCGACGTGGTGGCCCAGGCTGTCGTTGACTGCTTTGAACCCGTTCAGGTCGATGATCATCACAGCCACCTGGACGCCTCGCACCCGTGCCGCCGCAAGGGCCTGCATCGACTCCGCGGTGACCTGAGCCCGGTTCGGTAGCCCCGTGAGAGTGTCGTGCATCGCGTCGTGGCGGAGTCGGCCGATGAGCATCTCGTTGTGCAGCGCGACCGAGGCGTGGTTGGCCACGGTCTGCAGGAGTTGCACGTCGCTGGTCGAGAAGCCGCGCACCTCGCCCATCCGGTCATGCACCGCGAGCACTCCCACCGTCTGCCCGTCGTACCGCAACGGGGCGATGACCGCCTCGTGCGCGGCCCGATTCCGCAGATAAGCTCCGGAGGCTCCGTCCATGGCTCGGACCAGCACAGCCTCCGGGCCGTCGAGCAAGGCGCGGGCCAGGTGCGCGGCCCGCGACGCACTTGCCGGGTCGAGGCCGACGACGTGTTGCCCGTCGTAGCGGGAGACCGTCGTGGCGTCGTCGCCGAAGAGCATCACCTCGGCGGTCTCGCCTCTCAGCAGCTCGCGCGCCTGCTGCAGCACGGAGGGAAGAACGTCCTCGGACGCCGGGGCGGTGCTCAGTTCCCGGCTGAACCGGAACAGTCGCTCCAAGCTGGTGTGCCGGTCGGCGAGTGAGGCGTAGGCGCGGTAGCCGACCATGAGCATCGCGCTGGAGGCGACCAGTGGCACAGCGGCCAACGGGCCCAGCCGGAGAGTGAGCAGCGGCATGAGCCCGAGCAGACCGCTGGCGGCGGCGATGGCGACACCCGAGACGAGGCTTCGCAGCCCTGACAGCGGCGGCTTGCCGTCGTACCAGCGGATGATCACAGACAGGACGACGAGGTCGACCGCCATTGCCGCCGCGCATGCCAGCACGCCCCCCGACCACGTGCGCCAGCCGTCGGCTGTGCTGCCGCCGCCGACCAGCCGGAACACAACGAGTGCGACGGTGGTGTCGGCCAGCATCAGGGCGGCGTTGACACCCGACTTGAGCAGGGTCTGACGGCGGTGCAGCAGCATCACCAGGGTCGAGCCGATGACGCGGGCGACCAGCAGGTCCTGTGGGAGCGTGTAGAAGAGGGCGAGCATCAAGGGGATCTCGCTGATGCTGATGCTCTGCGCCTCCCGGCCGACCTGGATGTGGAACACCCAGATCTCCGTGACGGCGAACATCACCGCCAGCAGCCACCAGGGGATCCGCAGGTCGGCTGGTGGGTCGACCGGGAATGCCCGCAGACCGGTCCACAGCACCAGGCTCGCGGCGACCAGGATGAGGACCAGCGCGAAGACGCGGCGGGTCGGGCGCACCGGCCGGCGCACCGGGGCGGCGGCGCGCCCAAGCGTCGATCCCGCAGTCGTGGTCACCAGGACTGCATCGGAGGCATCGCGGGTGACCCTTAGCCCGCGGCCTGGTGACCGGGCGGCGGCGGCGGCCCGGCCCGCCACGCCGGACCGGGCCGACAAGCTCGGTCCACGAGGCTTGTCAGACCCAGGTCGCCCCGGGGACGTCACCGGTCACCGTCCTGCCCATCGGCTTCCCCCCATCAGTGGTCTGGCTGCTTGGGCCGCTCGTCGTCATGCGCATCGTTCTCACTCCCAGCTCGCACTCGACCAGAGGTCGTTCGCCCAGTCCGCATCGGCCCAGGTCGCCCCGGCCCAGGTCGCTCCGGCCCAGGCACTGCCGGCCCAGGTCGCCCCTGCCCAGGTCGCCCCGGCCCAGGTCGCTCCAGCCCAGGTCGCGCCCTGCCAGTCGACACCGGCCCAGGTCGCCCCCGCCCAGGTCGCCCCCGCCCAGGTCGCCCCGTCGTACGGCGACCCCAGCCACTGACCGCCGGCCCACGTGGCGCCGGTGGCGGTGCCGAGGGTCTCGGCGAGCGCGAGGTCTCCGGTGTCGGTCGTGGCTCCGAAGATGTCCCGTTCGCCGCTGAGCGTGACCCCGTACTTCTTCACCCGCATCGTTCCTCGGGCCTTGTCCAACGAGCCGCCGCCGGCGTACAGCTTCGCGCCGGCGACCAGCTGGCGGCCGGTCGAGAAGGCAGCGGTCAGGTCCAGCGATCCGGCTCCTTCCGCGTCGAGGCTCGCCCCCGGCACGTCCTTCGCGGACCGGCGCAGGATGTCCCGCAGCTGGTCCGGCGACAGGGTCGGCCGTTGTGAAAGCAGCAAGGCCGAGGCACCGGAGACGACCGCCGCCGCCTGGGAGGTGCCACTGCCCTTGAAGAAGCGGTCACCGATCGCGCCGGTATCGCCGTGCATCTGGTCGACGAAACTACCGGGAGCACGCAGGCTCACCACGGACGTGCCTGGCGCCACCAGGTCGGGTGCGCGCTTGCCCTCGGCCACGGCACCACGCTGTGAGAACGCGGGAACGATGTCATCGCTGCGGTCGGCGGTGCCCCGCGGGTCCACCGCGCCGACCGCGAGAACCGCGGGGTCGTATGCCGGGTTGGCCAGCCCAGTCGTGCTGCCGCCGCCGTTGCCGGCCGAGACCACGACGACGATCCCGCGAGACCAGGCGACCTCGGCGGCGTGGGCCAGCGGGTCGAGTCGGTAGTCCTGCGTCGAGTCGGTGCCGAACGACAGGTTGAGCACCCGGATGTTGAGGCCGGCGTCCTTCGCGTGTGTCACGACCCAGTCGATCGCCGCGATCACCTGTGAGACGTCCGTGTTGCCCTGCGCGTCTGCCAGCTTGAGGCTGACGATGCGCGCCCCGGGCGCCATCCCGATGAAGTGGGTGGTGTCGCTCGGGTACGTCGCCGGCGAGGTGCCCGAGTCCCGGCCGGCGATGATGCCCGCCATGTGGGTGCCGTGGCCGAACGTGTCCAGCGACCGCAGGTTCGGCAGCTGCGACTCGAACGAGAGGTCCGGGCCGATGACCAGCTTGTTCGGCGTCGTCAGACCCTCGACCGGCAGCACGCCGGAGTCGAGCAGTGCCACGTCGACGCCCTGACCGGTGTAGCCGTTCTTCCAGAACGTCGTGGCGCCGGTCAGTCGGGCGACGTTGGTCATGTCGCCGGGGGTGCCCGTCGGGCCCAAGCCCGACTGCAGGTGGACTCGGCTGTCCACCGTCACGGCGCGCACAGCGGAGCGCCCACGCAGAGCGCTCACCGCGTCCCATGAGACGTCGGCGACAAGCGTCCCGAGGGCCCGTTGGACCGAGACGACCCGACCGACCGAGGCCGCGGCCCGGTCGGCCTCGTCAAGCATGCCGTCCTGCGCCTCGACGAGGACGCGCACAACTCCAACCGAGACCGCTGGACCGGGAGCCGTGGCCTCGGTCGTCCCCGCGAGCGCCCCGTGGCTCGCCGGCGCCAACATCAGGCCGCCCACTGCGAACAGCGCCGCTGCGACGGCGCGCCATCGCAGTCCGGCGTCGAGTCGGTGCGGTCTCATCTGGCCCCCAGAGGTCATGTCATGTAGAGATCGTTACTATTCCTTTACCATTACGGGTTGTCATCACCCGAACACGAAGAGCACTCGAACGGGCTAGGGCAGCCAGCGCAGCAGGAGTCGGTCTCGTCGGCGTCCGGGGCCGCCACAACCAAGATCCGGTCGCGTCGCTGGCGAACTCGGCGGGAGAGCCTGTGACGACTGGCCGGCCAGGCTGGCGGACATCGACCCGGCGGCGTTCGCCACCGGATGCCCAGGCTGTGCTCGCTCACCGGCGGCTGTGTCGGGAAGCAACTGCTGCTGGACAAGCCGGTCGCGACTGACGTGATCGCCGCGCACAGCTCGGCCGACGCTGTGGAGGCCAATGGGTGGCCTCTGTCGTCTTCTGCACCGACCGGTGGCCTGAGTTGATCGGCATGCTTCTCGGTGTCCGAAGACGGCTGTTCGGAGGCTATGGCGCGTAGGGCGCGCGGGTGAGCAGTTCCCTAAGCGGCGCCGAGGGGACCTTGATCGAGCGGCCTACCCGGATCAACGGGGTGGGCCATTCGCCTCGGCGCACCAACTTGTAGGCGGTCGTTCGACCCACGCCCAGCAAGAACGCGGCGTGCATGAGGTCGATCACCGGCGGCAGCCCTTCAAGCGGGTCGAACGCGCAACGAGCTGTGTTGTCGGTCGGGGCTGGCTGCCGGTCTGCGCCACCTTCGACCGCGTGAATGGTCATCGGGAGATCCCTTCGATGCGTCGTTGGTCGGGTTGGATGTTGCGGCTGGGCTGCCAGCGGCCGGGTTGGGTGCGGGGGAGCTGGCGGGTGGCGAGGGTCTGGGTGCGGCGCTGGGAGAGCCGGGCGGCGAGCTCGTCGAGGTGTCCCTGCTCGAGGACGCGGTCGCGCTGGTCGGTGTCGTCGGCGACGTAGAGGTGGTTGGCGGTGCGGCCGCGGGACAGCGCGACGTAGCCGGCTTCCCGGGTGAGCGCGGCGGTGCCGTAGAGCAGCGCGACGTCGACGGTGGCGCCTTGGGCCTTGTGGCAGGTCATGGCGTAGCCGTGGTCGAGGTGCCGCTCGGCCCAGTCGGCGCCGGACGGTGACCCGCTGGTCGCCGTCGGCGGCCAGGGTGACCGTGCGGTGGCGGGGGTCGACGGCGGTGACGGTGGCGCGGGTGCCGTTGAGCAGCCCGAGGTGGTGGTCGTTGGCGGTGACCAGGACCTGGTCGCCGGCCCGGTACTCCCGGGCCTGCTCGCCGTGCCCGGCGGTGACCGGCGTCGGGGCCGAGCCGGCCGGCCGCGAGCAGCCGGGCCCGGGCGGTGTCGTTGAGCTCGGTGACGTCGACCTTGCGGACGGCGAGCATCACCACCCGCTCACTCGGCCGGCGCCAACGTGTGGCCGGGCTGCTGTCGCTGGTCGTGGGTGTCGAGGTGGCGGAGGTAGTCCTGGACGACCTGGTCGGCGAGCCGGTCGGCGGGGGCGGTGTGGACCCGGCCGTGCTCGGCGTAGGCGGCGACCGCCGCGTCGGGGTCGCCGGCCCGCAGGTCGGCCAGGGCGCGGCGTTCCCAGGCCTCGGTCTGCCGCCGGTTGTCGGTCAGGGTGATCGTGTTCGGGTGCCGGGCCAGCGCGGTGAACAGGCCGCCGGCGCCGACCTCGGACAGCTGGGCCGGGTCCCCGACCAGCACCAGCGTGCCGCCGAGCGGCCCGGGTGTGGGCCAGCAGCCGGGTCAGGGTGCGGGTGTCGACCATCGAGGCCTCGTCCACCACCAGCACCCCGCCGCGGGGCAGCCCGACCGACAGGCCGGTGGCCGGGTCGGTCCGCCGGGCCTGGTTGAGCAGCCGGGTCAGCGAGGTGGACTCGATGCCGGTGGCGTGCTCGAGCCGGCGGGCGGTGACCGCGGCCACCGCGGCGCCGGTGACCGGCCGCCCTTGCCCGGTCCACACCCGGGCCGGCGGCGTCGAGGGCGGCGGTCTTGCCGGCGCCGGCCGGCCCGACCACCACCGCCAGCCCGTCGGCCGCGGCGAGCCGCTTCGACCATCTGCCGCTGCTCGCCGGACAGGGTCCGTCCGGACATCGCCGCCGCGAGCTCGTCCGGCGGCACCTCGCGGGCCGGCACCGAGGTCAGGTCGCGGGCGAAGCCGAGGGCGGTCTGCTCGACCCGGAGGAGCTCGGTGGTGGTCCACCGCGGCCCGTCCTCCGGCGGGGCGACCAGCCGGACCACGTCGCGGCTTTCCAGCACCCGGTCCGCCAGCGCCTCCAGTGCGGCGCGGTCGGTGACCGTGCCGGCCGGCAGGGCCTGGCAGATCGCCTGCAGCAGGTCGCGCCGGTCGAACCCGGTGGCCTGCGCGGTCAACCCGGACGGCCCGAGCAGGTAGTCGGTGAGCTGGTCGAGGGGTGGCACGGGGGGTGGTCGGCGGTTGCCCAACACCTTGCCCACCAGCCCCCGGGGCCGGTACCCGCCGCCCGGGCCCGGGCCGCCCACCGGTCCCGCAGCGTCCGCTCGGGGACGCCGCGGGTCTTGCCGGGGCGGGTGGCAAGACAGGCGGCCTGCGCCGCGTCCGGCCCGGAGGTGCCGGCCGCATCCATGGCGGTGAGGATCTGGCGGCGGCGGGTGGAGAACTCGCCGAGCAGCTCGGCCGGGATGCCGTCGATCTCCGCGACCCCCTTGACCGGGGTGGTCCAGGCCAGCCCGAGGCGCTGGGTGAGCTGACCGCGCAGCACCGCGTGGTAGAGGTAGGAGGCGGTCAGCGCGTGCCGGTAGATCTCCTTCGCATCCACCGCGGACCACTTGCCATCCGCACCGTGCAGCAGGTTCGGCACCACCAGGTGGGTGTGCAGCTGCGGGTCGTCGGCCCGGGAGGTGCGGTGCTCGAACCCGGCCACGATCCAGCCGTCCGTGCCGATCCGCTGGCGCGTTGGCCGTCGCCCTGGTGGCCGCGCAGCCCGTGCCCCGCCACCGACTCCAGGAAGCCCACCACCTCGGCCACGGCGGCCTGGTGGGCGGCCCGGACCTGCAGCGCGGTGTCCGGGTCGCCCAGCCCGAACAGCACACTGACCGACTTCGGCGCGGAGACGGTGACGTCGATCCCCGGCCGCCGGTTGTCCACCCGACGCCCGGCGTACTTCATTGCCTCGGCGAAGGGGTCCTTGCCGTAGACCGCGGCGACGTCGAGACCGGCGGCGGCCGCGAGCTGGCCGGCCCGGGCCGGGTCCACGGTGCTGCCCGGCCGCGCTTGCCCGGCCGTGCCACCCGGGCCGCGAGGGCGGCGTAGCGGGCCCGGTCGGTCGGGTCCGCGAACAGCTTCTCGACCGGCACGCCCGTGTGGTCGGCGCGGGCCTGGACCGCGTCGACCAGCGGGCCGGCGGGGAGTCGGCCGCGGGGGTCGGCGCGCAGCACCGGCGCCACCAGCTGCCGCCCGTCCGGCGTCGTACCCTCCAGCAGCGCGCGCAGGGTGGTGGCGCCGGCAGCGTCGAGGTGACCGGTCAGCCCGGCCGCTTCGGCGCCGGACCCGGCCCAGCGGCCCGATCGGCTCGGCGCCGAGGTAGTAGTCGGCGGGGCAGTTGGCCTGCCGGGCCAGGTAGTAGCCGGCCGGGTCCGACCCGCGCCGAGCATCGCCACCGACACCACCACGCCGGGTTCACCCACCCGCCGCGCACGACGGCGACCGATGGGCGCGACCGGCGCACCGGTCCCCGGGACGAGAGTCCCCATGCAGTCCTGTGTGCCGGGGAACCTGCCAACCTCGAGGGTCGCCGGAAAGAATCTCGACGAATCGCCGAACCGGTCGGCTGCGGACCGGGACGGACACCGTGGCAAGGGTGTCCGGGACGGCCGCAGCGGCCACCGCAACCAGGCAAGGCGGGAGTGCTCCGAGTGCCGGTGTGCGGTCATGTCCGCCACGGTGGCCGCCGAGGTTGTCCAACAAGTTGTCCAGCGCCGCAGGTCGGCTCGTATCATTTCGGATCTGTTGACGCCCGTTGTCCGGCCCGAGCCATGACCGGCAGCAGACCCACGCGCCGAGCAGCCTCGACGCGTCCGCGTCAGTCCTCAGCTTCCGCACGACGACCCTGGGTCACCCATGCCCGCGACCCGCCAGCAGAGCCACACCCGCGGACAACTTCGCCACTGACAACACCCAGCCGGCACGTTGTCCGCACCCACCGCGAAACCCAACCAGTCAGCCGCACACCGTTGTATCGCTGGGATACCGCCGTGGTCTGCCGACGAGAATCCAAGCCAGCCCGTCCGCGCATTGTGATCCGCATTGAACCCAGAGGGTGTCTTGACGGCCCGACGGACCGATGACGCCAACGGACACCGTCTGGCATCGAGCCCGCCGATCAGCTGGCGGCGGGGCAGGCCCGTTGGTAGCGGCCGACTGCGGAGAGGTAGGTCTGCCACTCGCCGCTGGTCAGGTCGCGGCCGGCGAGGTGGCAGGCGGCGGTCTGCCAGTGCGCCGGGTGGAGGTCCCAGATCAGGAGTCCCTTGGGGCTGGGCTGGGCGAGGGCTCGACCGTCCGGTCGCAGCGCAATGGTGGGGTTGCCCGTGGAGGTGACGGCGATCGGCTCGCCGAGCTGGGTGCGGCTGGCCATGTCGATCAGCCGGACGGTCCCGTCCGGGCTGCGGGCGGCCAGGAGGCTGCCGTCCCGGCTGAAGGCGAACTGCTCGATGGTCCCCGGCGCGTCCGGCAGGGGGCGGCCGTCAGCACGCAGGGTGTGCAGGTCGAGGAAGATCAGGCTTCCGTCGGCGCCGGATGCCGCCACGACACCGGCCGGGGAGACGGCGCCGGCGACGATTCCGCCGCGGCGGGCCATGACGTGTCGGTCGCTGGCGCGAACGGTCCACAGCTGCGTGCCGTCGGACCACGACGACGAGCCGCCCGGAGCGGGAGATCGAGAGCGCTGGTGCCTGCCGACCGTCCGGACTGGATCTCCTCCCCTGTGCGCAGGTCCCACATCACCCAGCGCCCGTCCGCCGAAGCTGACCGACCACCCGAGGAGCCGTACTCCTCCGGCGGACATGAAGGCGCCGTCGGCGCCGCCGAGCCCGCTTTCAAGCGCGAGGCCGGTCTTGCCTGTCCGGACGTCGACCAGGTGACCTTGGTCGTACCTGTCCCACGCGGCCAGCTGGCCGGGTCGTCCGGTCCAGACTGGCGTGTGCATGTCGTCGTCGTTGCGATAGACGAGGGTGCCGGTGCTGGCGTCGACCACCCGCTGGACCGGACCCCGAGTGCCGTCGAGCCCTACGATAGCGTCGTCCGGTCCTGACGTGAGCAGCAGCCGGCCGGAGGCGTCGTAGCCGGTGGGGGTGCCGGGGGCGCGGAGCAGCCGGGTGATCGGGCCGGTGCCGTCGAGTCGCCAGCGGGCGATGACCGGCTGGGTGGCGGCGAGCTCGACGAGGGTTCGCCCGTCGGGGGTCACGACGAGGTCGGCGACCGGGCCGCGCTGCATGTCGTAGCGGGCGGTGGTCGGTGAGCCGGTGCGCAGGTCGAGGGACTCGACCCGGCCGAACCGGCCTCCGCACAGCACCTGGCCGCCGACCACGGTGGCGGTGCCGCACCGGTCCTGCCCGATCAAGGCCGACCACAGCGGCCGGCCGGTGCGGGGGTCCCAGCGGACGACGCCGGCGGTGCCGGTGGAGAGCACCACCTGGCCGTCGGGGGTGCTGGTGAAGGTGTTGTTGCTGGTCAGGGCGGGCGCGCCGGTGAAGCGACGGACCAGCCGCCCGGTGGCCGGGTCGACCAGCCGCACGACTCCGGTGGTGGACCCGGCCAGCAGCTGCCCGTCCGGGCGGAAGGTGAGGGCGGCGGTGTGCCGGACGGTGCGCGCGGCGTCCGTGTCCGGTGCCGCCCCGAAGGGCCCCAGCCGTCGGACCCCGGGGGCGTCCTGGTAGACGTTGAGCAGTTCGGGGAGCCGGGCCTGGCCCTGGGTGTCGAAGATCAGGACCCGGCCGTCGCTGTAGCCGGAGACCGCGACGTAGCGGCCGGTCGGGCTGACCGCGACCGCCCCGACGTCCAGCGGCAGCCGGGTGTCGGGCAGCCGGCGCCGCCGGGTGGCGGTGTCGTAGACGGCCAGGGTGGCCCGGCCGCCGCCGGCCTCGGGGCCTTCCCAGGACACGACGGCGAGGGTGTGGCCGTCCCGGGCAAGGTCCATCCGGGCGTTCTCCGGTGTCAGCGCCGGCGGGGGGAACCGTCCGGTGATGTGTCCGGTGGCGGGGTCGAGGTCGCGGGCGATCCCGTCGGTGCCGACCGCGAGCAGGGTGTGCCCGTCGGGCAGGAAGGTGCCGGCGGTGAGCGGGACCCGGTCGGCTGTCGTGGTGCCGGTCGGGCTGTAGCCGAGGAACCCCGGCGAGGCGGTGAACACCCCGAGCAGCGCGCCCCGGGTCGCCGCGGAGGGGTGTAGCCGGTAGGCCTGCACCGCGAGCAGCGCGGCGAGGTCGCGGCGGGTGGAGCGCAGCGCGACGCTTTGGGCGACCAGCTGGTCGACCAGCGCGGCGCGCGCGGTGCGGGCGGACTGCCGGCTCTGCCCGACGGCGACCAGCCCGGCGACCAGGGCCAGCACCAGCCCCAGCGCGGTGGCCGCCAGGGCGACCCGCTGCCGGCGGGCGCGAGCCCGGGCCGCGTGCTGCTCGGTCTCGGTGAGGGCCTGGGAGGCGTCCAGGAAGTCGGCCTCGGTGCCGGTCAGCGACGGTGCCGTCCTCGCCCGCCAGGCCAGGGCGGCGCTCAGCCGGGCGCCGCGGTAGAGCTCGCTGTCCGGCCGGTCCCGGGTCTGCCAGTCCTCGGCCGCGACGGTGAGGTGCCGCAGCAGCAGATGGCCGGCGGCGTCCTCGTCCAGCCAGGACCGCAGCCGCGGCCACACCCGGGCCAGCGCCTCGTGGGCCAGCGTGACGGTCTTCTCGTCGGTGGTGACCAGCCGGCAGCGGACGAGGAGATCCAACACCTGGTTCGCGCGCCGGGTCGTTGCGTGACCGCCGCCAGGGAGACGCGGGCCGCGGCGGGTTCCCCGTCCGGCGGACAGGGTGACCATCCGCAGCAGCAGCGCCCGCACCTCGGCTCGCTGCGGCGGCGGGTTGCGACTCCCACATCGCCTCCGCGGACTGGGCCACCGCGCCCTGGATGCCGCCGCTGGCGCGGTAGCCGTCCACGGTCAGCACCCCGGCCTCCCGGCGGGCCCAGGTCTCGGCCAGCGCGTGGGAGAGCAGCGGCAGGGCGCCCGGCTCGTTCTGCACCTCGCGGACCAGCAGCTCCACCAGCCCCGGCTCCAGGCGCAGCCCGGCCTGCCGGGCCGGCCCGTCGATCGCCTCGCGCAGCTCCTCGCCGGTCATCGGGGTGACCAGGTGCAGCCCCTGCTCCACCAGCCGGGCCGCCGCCGGGGACCGGGTGAACCCGCCGAGCTGGTCGGCCCGGACCACCAGCACCACCTGCTGCCCGGACTCCGCCAGCCGCACCACCTGGTCCAGGAACCCGGCCACCACCGCGTGGGGCGTGGGTGGCGGTGAACAGCTCCTCGAGCTGGTCCACCACCAGCACCAGGTCCCGGCGCCGGGGTGGCCAGCGCGGCGGCCAGCGTCTGCGCGGGCTGGGCGCCGGGCGTGATCAGCACCACCGTCCCGCCGGAGCGTTCCACCCGGGGAACCACGCCGGCCCGCACCAGCGAGGACTTGCCGCAGCCGGACGGCCCGGCCACCACCAGCAACGACATGTCGCGCAGGATCCGCAGGCAGGCCACCGTCTCCCGATCGCGGCCGAAGAACCGGTCCGCGTCGGCCCGGTCGTAGACCAGCAGCCCCTGATACGGGCACACCCCGGTGTCCGGCAGCGCCAGGCGCAGGGGCGGCCAGGTCGGTGTCGTGGTTCAGGATCGCCCGTTCCAGCTCGACCAGCTCCCGGCCCGGGTCCAGGCCGAGCTCGTCCTGCAGCGTCCGGCGCGCGCCGCGCAGCGCGCCCAGCGCGTCGGACTGCCTCCCCGCCCGGTACAGCGCCACCGCCAGCAGGTGCCAGCGGGCCTCCCGCAACGGCTGCGCGGCGACCAGCGCCGACGCGTCGGCCACCACGTCCTCACCGAGAGCGGCCCGCTGCACCAGCAGCGACTCCTGCGCCGACAGCCGCAGCTCCTCCAGCCGGCCGGCCTCGGTGTGCCCCGCCGGCCACCCCTCCACGTCGCACAGCGGGCTGCCGCGCCACAGCCCCAGCGCCTGCGTCAGCAGGGCGGCCGCCCGGTCGTGCTCGCCGCGGCCGGCCAGCTCCCGGGCCCGGCAGACCAGGTCCTCGAAACGGCGCAGGTCGATCTCGTCGTCGGCCAGCGCCAGCCGGTACCCGCCGCTGGTGGTCTGCACCGCGTCCCGCCCGATGCGCCGGCGCAGCCGGGACACGCAGCCCTGCACCACCTTCGGCCACGACGCCGGCAGCTCCTCCCCCCACAGCGCGTCGGCCAGCTGCTCCGCCGACAGCACGGCCCCGGACCGGACCGCCAGCGCCGAGAGCACCACCCGGTCCCGTCGGGACAGGCGCCCGGCACCGTCGACCAGCACCGGCCCGAGCAACGACACCGCCATGCGCCCGACTGTGCGCGGCCCCCCACCCCCCGTCAACGACCGCGATACCGCCCTGATACCGACCGGCGGCCCGGCCCGATACCCGGCGGCCGCACGGTGCGGGTGCCCGGCAGGTCGCCGGGCCCCCGGATCGGCCCAGGAGGTCGTCATGCACACCACCCGCACCGCCACCCACCGCTCGCTCGTCGCCGCCGCAGTTGGCGCGGCCCTCGTGTCCGCCGCGCTGCTGGCCGGCTCCGGCCCAGCCGCCGCCGACGGCAACAGCGACCAGCAGGACGCCTACCTCAACTCCCTGCTCGCCAAGCACAACGCCGCAACCCCCTACACCGAGCAAGACGACTACGTCCGCACCCTCGTCTTCTGGCACGCCAACCCCGACTGGAACCCCGCCAACTGATCCGGCCTTGAACCCGCCAGCCCCCAACTCCGAGATACCGACAGACAGACACGCCGAAACAAGAGGAGGGACCGGCCATGAGGCAGCAGCAGATCGTCAAACGAACAACCCGCCACAGCCAGGAGGCTCCCGACCTGCGCTGCCCGTCCGGGCGTCCCCTCCCCTTCTGAGGGAGTGTCCGATCAGCGGTGTAACTGGCGTGCAGCCGCAACCGGTGGCTCGGACCGAGCTGGAGACGCGGGCAGTGAAGCTATAGCGCTGCCGGCAGATAGCCGCGGCGGCTGGTGACACACGGACACCCGCGGTGCATGCGCGAGAGCACTCAACTGGAGGGCGCGCAAGGACGTGGGTGATGGTGATCAATGTCCCGAGCAGAGGGGCACCTCAAGTCTCCTCGGGCCAGAGATATTGCGAACAGAACCGAGCGCTGGAACTGACGCGCGTGCCGATGAGCGGACCGCCCGGTCGGACTCACTCTTGGGGGCCGTCTCCCGTTCGAGCCAAGCGCTCGCGACTCAGATACCGAACCGGCTTGCCGAGCGACTCCGCGTAGGCAATCTCCCGTCGGGTTGACTCACCTACGTAGCCGCCCGGATCCACGATGTACACCTCGTCAGCCATGCGAATCTTTTGGAAGTGCACGCCGCCGAGCCGCCCCTTCAGGTCCGAGCTGTCGGCTGTCCAGTCGTAGTCCGGCAGATCGGGGAGGCTGAACATTCCGAGGCTGATCACGACGCAACCTTCCATCGTGAGCCGCTGGTTGACCTCCGCGAACTCAGCCTCAAACTTGGTCGAGCCGCAGAGCGTGATGACCTTCGCCTCACCCTCGGCCGACTGCGGCGCCTGCTGGTCCTCCATGAGGTTCATGATCGGTGAACGGCAGGACGAGTCTATCGCCGCCCCCTGGACGTCCGCTCATGCCGCGATGCGACGGTCGGTATGTGCCGCTCTTCGCGCGTACCCGGCACCACATGGGCGACCTTCGGGACACGCTCACATGCCCATGAGCGGGCGCGACAGCGAGTCACAGAACGACGCGCTCAGGCTTCGTCGCTGCCTCTTTGGGCGTACGCAGGTCGATGTCCGAGGGTGTCCCGGGAGCCAGGTCGAGCGTATCCCTGCTGGCCGCGCTCAGGTCTGCGTGGGAGCCGAGTCGAATCGGGTCTGCCTGACCTATTCACAAGCGGAGGCTGAAGGCCGGTGACCCGCGTATCGCGGGCAGGGCGTATCCGGGCCGGTCATTGGCGTCGGCCGGATCGAACCCTTGAATCGCCACCGTGACCGCATCAGATTCGCGGGGCCGGGTCCGCGTCAGAAGCTGGGCGTCTGTTCGGCCAGGAAGTCCGCACCGTCCCGACGGACCTCCCAGACTCTGATGTCCTTCCCGCTGCTGGTCATGTCTTTCTCATGGAATCGCACGACGTCGCCGGTGATGCGCCCGGAACCTTGGATCAGGTGGCGCAGCTCGTCGTCGAGCACGAAGGCAACGTCTCCGTCGAAGTCGGAAAGGTAGTCCGGTGGGTGGCCCTGGACCTCGAGCACGCGCAGGGCCATCCCAGACTGTACGGAGTCCGGCGTAGTAAAGGACATGCTCCCGGCTTTCATTGTGTCTCGCTTACGTCCGCTTCAGGGTCCCACGACTGGCGGCCGGTATCGGTGCCAGCGGGCAAGTAGTCGGTGCGGCCTGTGGTGTCGCTGCCGGCAGCCTCGCCGCTGTGGAGGCCGGCATCCGCGCCGCCGAGGGTGGTGCGGTCGCGCCCATGGTGCCCGTGCCAGTCGAGTACCAACAAGGTGGCGTCGTCGGCCAGGGTCGGCCCGGTCACCGCCAGGACGTCGTCGGCAAGTCGGCGGGTGGCTTCGCGTGGGTGCATGGTCCGCGTCTGGCTGATCTCCGCGATCAGGTCCACGGCGGCGGCGTTGCGTTCGAGCATCCCGTCGGTGACGAACACGACACGGTCGCCCGGCTGGAGGCGCAGGTCGGTGGTCGAGTACTCCTGATCGTGGAACAAGCCCATCGGCAGCCCGGTCGCCAGCTCCACCGGACCGACCTCCCCGGAGCGGGCGAGGTAGGGCGCCACGTGGCCCGCGTTGACCAGCGTGAGGACCCCGGTGGTGAGGTCCAGGCGGCCGAGCAGCCCCGTGGCGTAGCCCTCCTCGGCGACGCTGACGGCGTAATCGGAGAGGGCGATGTTGCACGCGGCGGCCTGCTCTATGAGCGTGGCGCTCTCGCGGCGGCTGTTGCGCAGGCTGCCGACGCACAGGGTGGCGGTGAGCGCGCTGGCCACGCCGTGACCCATCGCGTCGGTGATGGACAGGTGCAGGATGTCGCGGCCGAGGCTGTAGTCGAAGGTGTCACCTCCGACGTTGGCGGCCGGCTCCAGCCACGCCGAGAGGGTGAAGGACCCGCCTTCGCAGGTGAACGCCGCCGGTAGCAACCTGCGCTGGATCTCGGCCGGCAGTGTGAACGGCGTGCTGCGCTGCCCCCACTCGAACAGGTCGGTGTGGCGACGGTTCGCGATCACGACGAACGCCAGCAGGTGGGCCGTGCGGGCGATCTCGTCGAGGACCTCGGCCGCCGGCTCGTGCGGGATCGACATCTCGAGCAGGCCGAGCACCTCGCCCCGCTCGGTCACCGGCGCGAGCACCGTCCATTGCTCCGCGCGCAGCCCACCCATGTAGGACTCGCCGGGTGGCAAGAGCCGGAGCTGCTGGAGCCGAAGGACCTGCTCGACCGGGCCCCCGTCGAAGGGCATCAAGACCGCCGACTCTTCGACGTCCCGACGGTCGCCAACCAATGCTTGGCGGGGAGCCGGCTCCGACACCGTGACGTGTGACAGCCGGACCAGGGCGCGGCCGGAAAGGTCAGAGATCAAGAACGACACCGTCGTGGCACCAAGCGCAGCGCCCAGCTCACGGGTGACCGCTTCCACAGCCCGCACCGGAGATGCGGCCTCGGCCATGTCGAGCATCCGACTGACCGCCTGGCCCCGTCGTCCGGCATCGGTCACTCCCGGAGCATAGGCGGGCCCCCGGCCCCCGGATCAGGACCGACCAGAGCACCGGCCGGCCGTAGCCCGTACTTGTCAGAGGCGGGCCGTGTGAGCTCGATGGCTCCTGGTGCGCCTCTTCGATCATCGCCAGACCGAGGCGTCGGTCAGGCTGCGCCGGTGCTTGGCGTACCCGCCGCAGGGCCGTGGCTGCAGGGCCGGTCCGCGTGGAAGATACCCAGCTGGCGGTCGGCTTCGAGGTTCCTGCGTCCACGGCTTCGACCTGCCTAGCCCCTCGTTGTCGTCCTGCCCTAGCCCGTCACTGGCGCGGGCACTGCCTGACCGGCTCGGCGGGGCGTCCACGACTCCCTGGCGACGGCGTGTCCTGAGGGGCGAACCGGGCCCTTCGGCCCTAGGCGGGTCGGCACGGCGAACCGACTCTGAACGTTGGACCGTCGGCATGTCCCGTGACCACTGGGCGGCTCATCGGGACGGCCTGTCCTTGGGAGGACTTCCGATGCGGCACCCCATGACAACGTCCCCGATCCTTCTCCTGGCCGGCGCCACCACGCTGGCTCTGACGCTCGCGGCCTGCGGCGGGTCGAGCAGCTCGACCACCAGCACGTCGGCGTCTCCGGGAGGCAGCGCCTCCAGTTCGACGGCCGCCGCCGTGGCTGCAGACTCGGCGCTGGCCGCGAAGGTTCCCGCGGCGATCTCCTCCGACGGCACCATCACGGTGGGCACGGATGCGACCTACGCGCCGAGTGAGTTCCTCGACAAGGACGGCAAGACGGTGATCGGGTTCGACGTCGACCTGTTCAAGGCGGTCGCGGCCAAGCTCGGGCTCAAGGCGTCGTTCACCCCCGCCCCGTTCGACGCGATCATCCCCGGTGTCTCGTCGGGCAAGTACGAGATCGGTGTCTCGTCGTTCACCGTCAACGGCACCCGCGAGAAGCAGGCCAACATGGTCAGCTACTTCAGCGCCGGCACACTGTGGGCCACCAAGAAGGGCGACCCGACCAAGATCACCCCGGACAGCGCGTGCGGCCGGAAATCGCCGTCCAGAAGGCGACCGTCCAGGTGGACGACCTCACGGCCCGCTCCGACAAGTGCAAGACGGCCGGCAAGCCGGGCATCCAGATCGACCAGTACCAGGGCCAGGACCAGGCCACCGCGGCCGTCGTCTCCGGCAAGGACGAGGCCATGCTGGCCGACTCCCCGGTGATCGCGTTCGCCGTCAAGCAGACCAACGGCCAGCTGGAGAAGCTCGGCTCGATCTACGACTCGGCGCCGTACGGCTACGTGGTCCAGAAGAAGGACACCGCCTTCGCCGACGCTCTCGCCGGTGCTCTCGCGGCCCTTGTCAGCGATGGCACGTACCAGAAGGTCCTCGACTCCTGGAACGTCGGAGACGGTGCGATCCCCACACCGCAGGTCAACCCGTCGGCCGCCCCCTAGAGGGTCACGATGCCAGCAGCGAGCAGCCCCGCTGAGCCGGCTCGGGCGGACGTCAAGGCGATACCGGTTCGGCACCCCGGGCGCTGGGTGGCCAGCGCCGTGGTCCTGGTGCTCTCCGCGATGTTCGTGCACATGCTGGTCACCAACCCGGCGTTCCAGTGGACGTTCATCAAGGACAACGCCTTCTCGGCCCCGGTGATCGAGGGTGCGAAGAACACCCTGGTGCTCACGGCGTTGGCGATGCTGATCGGCATCGCGCTCGGCATCGTGCTCGCGGTGATGAGGCTCTCGCCGAACCCAGTCCTGTCCGGTGGCGCCTGGGTGTACGTCTGGTTCTTCCGAGCGGTCCCCCGGGTCGTGCTGCTGATCCTGTTCGGCAACCTGGGCGTGCTCTACGCGCAGTACGACGTTGGCGTCCCGTTCGACCGGCAGATCGGGGGCCTGTTCGGGCTCAGCCTCGACGGACGGTTCTTCGGCGTGAGTGCCAACACGATCCTCACCGCGTTCGTCGCGGCGCTGCTGGGCCTGGCGCTGTCCGAGGGCGCCTACATGGCCGAGATCGTTCGAGCCGGCATCTCCTCGATCGACGAGGGCCAGACCGAGGCTGCTCAAGCGCTGGGGATGTCCCGTGGTCGGCTGATGCGCCGGATCGTGCTCCCGCAGGCCATGCGGGTCATCGTCCCTCCCACCGGCAACGAGACGATCGCGATGCTCAAGGACACATCGCTGGTCGCGTTCGTGCCCTACTACGAGCTGTTCTTCCAGCTGCAGGGCATCGGCGCGCGGACCTTCCAGCTGTTCCCGATGCTGGTCGCGGCCTGCCTCTGGTACCTCGGCGATGACGAGCATCCTGATGGTGGGGCAACACTTCCTGGAGCGCCGGTACGCCCGGGGCACCCGGCGCAGCACCGACCGGGCGCAGCGCAAGCTTCTGGTGCGGACCTGGCTGCGACTGCCGAGCAACTGGGGGGCGTGATGGCCGACGTCCCGGCGTCCGAGCGCCCGATGGTCAAGGCAGAGGGCGTACGCAAGCGCTTCGGCCGGCTCGAGGTCCTCAAGGGCATCGACCTCGAGGTGATGCCGCGCGAGGTCATGTGCATCGTCGGCCCCTCGGGCTCGGGCAAGTCGACGTTCCTGCGCTGCATCAACCACCTGGAGCAGATCAACGGCGGCCGGCTGTGGGTGGACGGCGAGCTGGTCGGCTACCGGCAGCGCGGCGACAAGCTCTACGAGCTGCGCGAGAAGGAGGTGGCCGACCACCGCCGGGACATCGGCATGGTGTTCCAGCGCTTCAACCTCTTCCCGCACATGACCGCGCTCGGCAACGTCATCGAGGCGCCCGTCCAGGTGAGGAGGATGTCGAGGTCGGCGGCACGCGCGCTGGGGATCGAGCTGCTCGAGCAGGTGGGTCTCGCGGACCGCAGCGCGATGTACCCGTCCCAGCTGTCGGGCGGCCAGCAGCAGCGGGTGGCCATCGCCCGGGCGCTGGCCATGCAGCCGAAGCTGATGCTCTTCGACGAGCCGACCAGCGCACTGGACCCCGAGCTGGTCGGGGAGGTTCTGGACGTCATGCGCCGGCTTGGCCGAGGCCGGGATGACCATGATCGTGGTGACCCACGAGATGGGCTTCGCCCGCGAGGTCGGCGACGAGCTGGTCTTCATGGACGACGGCGTCGTGGTGGAGGCCGGCAAGCCCCGCGACGTGATCAACAACCCGCAGCACGACGGACCCAGGCCTTCCTGTCCAAGGTGCTCTGACCCTGGGGAGCGGCGACTCAGGCCCTCGGGCCACCTCCGGCTGCAGGGCTCAGCAATGGGGAGGCGGCGGACCTCCAGCTCCCAGAAGTCCCGGCCGTGACACCTGGTCACGACCCTGGAACAGGAGTATCGAGGGGGTGGGGTAACGGGAGGAGGGCGCCATGCGTCCAACGATCTTCTTTGCAGCGGTGCTCCTCGCGCTCGCGTCGGCCGGTGTCGCCTCCGGCAGTGAGCGAGCCGCGGGCGCCCAGCCCGGGACCGCTGCGCCGTGGGCGCAATCCGTAGAGGGGCTCACCAACGAGGTGGCCAGCATGCCGGTGAACGGTGGGGGCTACCCGGACGTGGGAGACGTGCCGGTGGCGGGCAACTGCGGCCCGGGCCCGTACAACTCCAACCGGTCGGAGTCCTGGATCGCAGTCCAACCGGGCACCGAGGACCTGGTCGGCGCGTCGAAGTTCTTCTTCGACCCGGTTCGCACCTTCTACAACTTCCACCTCGGCTCCTACACGATCCCGAACGGGCAGCCGGTCGGCAACAACCAGGTGCAGGGCTACGACTGCACTCGGTCGGAACGCAGGCATGCCCCCGAGCTGGACCAACAACACCGACCCCAACGTCGCCTTCGACACGAAGGGCCGGGCCTACCAGATGACCCTCCCGTTCAACGCCTACTGGACGAACCTGCACCCCAACGGCGCGATCGACGTGTCGTACAGCGACGACATGGGGCGGCACTGGGTCAAGGGCAATGGCGGCGCGACCTTGAACAGTCACCCAACTCCACGACCTTAGCTCGGGCACGTCGAGGACAAGCAGTGGGTCGCCGTCAACGACCTCGTCGGAGCCGCTACCAGGATCACGTGTACGCGGCCTGGGCGGTGTTCAACGGCCAGGCCGTGAAGGTGCGGATGGCGGTGTCTCGCGACCGCGGTCTGACGTTCGACAAGGCCGTCACGATCACCCCGCCGTCCCAGGTCGGGCCGGCGACGACCTACGTCTACCCGTCCGTGGACGCCTCGGGCGACGTCTACGTCTCAGTCGTGTCGTTCCCGCCGGGCGGCAAGTCCTCGACCATCTATGTGGCGCGCTCGACCGACGACGGCCGCAGCTTCGGACCGTTCGTGGCCGCGGTCCAGGACGTCGGACTGCTACCCAACGCCGCCCTCCCCAACACGACGTTCCGCGACGGGATCGTGGAGAACTTCACGGCCAGCAAGACGCACAGCGGCCACCTCTACTTGACCTATGAGAACTGGGACGGCACGCAGTTCGACGTCTACTTCTCCCAGTCCATCGACAGCGGGTCCAGCTGGTCGACTCCAGCCCGCGTCAACGACACGCCGACCCGGCACGCGAGCGACCAGTTCCAGCCGTCGGTGGCCGAAGGACCCGGAGGTGCCGTAGCGATCGCGTTCTACGACCGGCGCGCGGCATGTCCCAGCGACTCGAGCGTGCTACCCGCAGACGTCGGCCGAACCAACTTCTGCATCGACGTGTCCGTTCAGGCCTACCGCGACTCCGGCAACGGAGCGGTGCCCGGTCGGGGCGAACGTTCGCGTTTCGCCGTTCACGCTGGGATCCCGCAGAACCCCGCCCAGCACGTCGGCGGCCTCGGTCAGATGGCCTGCGCCAGTCACGACGACCCGTGCAGCGTGTCCTTCATCGGTGACTACTTCGGCCTGGCGGTGTCCGCCGGCAACGTCTACGTGCTGTCTGTCTCGACCCACTACCCGTCCGGTGTCCAGGCCGACGAGGGCGGCCCGGTCTACTACCAGCAGCAGGTGCTCAGCTACCGTGCCGAGGTCCGCGCTCGGGCTGTGACGGGAGCACACGCATCGTCGTGGAAAGGCCCCTCACCTTGTCGTCGCAGCCCCGGCCTCGCTTCACTGCGCGCGATATCGGACGCCTTCGGTCCGGTATCTGCTACCTGGTGACGGCACCGCAGCCTTCATAGAATCGCGCGGTGATCGAGCTGGAGTTCCGGCAGGTCGACGTGTTCAGCCGGCGGCCCTTCCTCGGGAACGGCCTCGTCGTGGTCCTCGACGCGGAGGAACTCTCGCCGGAGCTGATGCAGGCGGTCACGCGGGAGATGCGCCAGTTCGAGACCGCGTTCCTGACCGACGTGGACCTCGATAGAAGGTCTGCCACGCTGCGGATCTTCACCGAGGACGAGGAGCTGGAGTTCGCCGGCCATCCGGTGCTCGGCGCGGCGGCGGTGCTGCACCGACGGCTGTCGGAGGGAGAGGGTGGTCAGCGGTGGGCCATCCGAGTGGGCCAGCGCACCATCGACGTTCGAACCGATCTCGGTGCCAGGTGGATCGATGTCGAGATGGATCAAGGCGTCCCACGGTTCGGTCGGACGGTCCGGGGTTCGCAGGCGGCGACGCTGATGGCCGCGCTGGGCCTGACGGTCGACCAGCTGCACCCCTCGCTGCCGATGCAGGTGGTCAGCACCGGTCTCGACTACCTGATCGTGCCGGTCGCCGGTGGTCTGGAGCAGGCCCGGATCAGCACGCCCCACCTCGAGTCGCTCCTGCACGAGATCGGCGCCAAGTTCGTCTACGTTCTCGATCCGCAGCGACCGGAGGGTCGAACCTGGGACAACGCCGGCCGCGTGGAGGACGTCGCCACGGGCAGTGCCGCAGGCCCGGCCGCCGGCTACCTGATACGGCATGGGGTCCATCCCGGCGACCGGCCGATCCTGGTCCATCAGGGTCGGTTCACGGGGCGGTCCAGCACCATGCGGGTGAGCCCCGAACCGGACGGGCGGCTCTGGGTCGGTGGCCCAGTCGCGTCCGTGGCCGCGGGACGGTTTCAGGCCGAGACGGAGTGAGCTGTTCTGCGCCCGAGGGTCGAGGCGGCACGCCCGACGCTTGACGCCCCTGGTCGAAGCGACGCCCGTCGACAACAGCGACGACTCTGCGGCCAAGCCAGATGGGCCCAGACGTACGCGCGCGATGCCGGGTACCTGCGCAATACCGTTCGCCGAGGCCCCGAGCGGGGACCCGCTGAGCTGCCCGCCACTGGTAGCCAAACTGGTAGCCACAGCCCCTGGATTTCGGCGAACTTGCCCGGACCTCAGGTGGCCGCCATATAGCCTCTGACCTGCACGTTTGTGGTTTCCAGGGACACCGGCGGACTAGTTGATCTTCCCTGACACGGAAGAGGTCACAGGTTCAAGTCCTGTATCGCCCACCAGCACAGGAGGCCCCTGACCTGCGGAAACGCGAGGTTCGGGGCCTTTCTCATGCACCGACGTGCCAGCTGTCTGTGGTTCCACCGCCGTGCGAGATGCCGGTCGGCGTGGACGAGCACCACCGGGACAGCGAAGGGCTGCTTGCACCCGCAACGGGCTTCCGATCGTCCCGGACGGGATCGTGACGTCTGGCACCAGCGTCGGGGACCTTTGGTCGGTGGTCCGGCAGCTGTCGACGTTGCACTGTTGAGGTGCGGCCAGCGTCGGACCCGCAGATGGAAGGCGCTGGTTCTGCCCTGCCCGAAGCCCCGTGTCGGCCCCACCGCGCGGGGCTTCGTCGCGTCGTCCGGTCGGGCGGCGCTGGCGGGTCGGCGAGCTCGGCGGACGGCCTGCTCGGCGTCGCTGATCATCCGTGGCGAGGACGCCAACGCCGCCACGACGCGACGGCACTGGCGCGCGTCGTGTCGTCGGCGACCAGCTGCACCTCGGCCGCGATCTCCTGCTCGCTCGCACGGAGGACGGCGGCCCGTAGCTGCACGGCCTCGTGCAGCGGCGCCGGACGCAGGAATCGGACATCCAGCCCCGCGGTGACGAACGGCATCACCGTCCCGGGCAGTGCCGTCCAGCCACGCATCTCGGCCTCGAGGGCCACAGCGGCGGCGCTGTGGCAGTCGAGCAGGGTCGAGATGATGCCGCCGTTGAGGTAGCCCAGTCCGTTGTCGTGCTCCGGGGACGGCTCGAAGGTCGCGACGACGACGCCGTCCTTGACGTAGCTGCGCAGCTGCAGGCCCTTGCGGTTGCTCGGTCCGCACCCGAAGCACGACATCTGCGGGTAGAGCCGCTGCTGGATGCTCAGCGGCTCCTCGGTGCTCTCTCGCACAGTCATGGCCGTCAGGCGCTCTGCTTGACGGGAACACGTGCGGCTGCCGACTCCGGAGCGACGGCGTCGATCGTCGCGATGAGGTCGTCGGCGGCCACCCCGAAGGGTGCGACCAGCGCGAGCGCGTCTGCATGTGCCTGCCAACGGCGACAGAGCTCGGGTGCGTCGTCATAGGTTCCGAACATCAGCACGTCATCGGCGAGGCGGGTGGCCCGCGATGGCAGCACCGGATGTCGTGGGTCGCCGTTCGCCTCCAGGAGCGCGTCGAGCTCGCGGTGGTAGCCGTGCGCGCGGAGCACCCTCGGGTACACCGGTCCCATCCTGGTGGCGTAGGTGACCAGCCAGCGCGCGGCGATCCGGGCAGCGCCGGCTTCATCCGGTGCGAGCGCGGCCGGAACCGCGGCAGTGACGGTCGGCACGGTCGAGCGCCCGTGGTCGGCCGCGGTGGCGGAGATCAGCTCGCGACCTTCGTCGATCGCAGCCGCGGGGAGCAGGAACGGCACCCACTGGTCGGCGAGCGTGCCGACAAGACGGATGCTCGGCGCAGAGATGGCGGCCAGGGCGAGGGGCACCGGTGTCTCCGGCGGGCAGCCCAGCTGCAGTGGTCGCGCGCCGTCCGGCCCGGCGGGCAGTCGCTCGCCCCGCAGCAGCGCGCGGACCGCGAGGCAGGTCTGCTGCATCCGGTCGAGCGGCGCCTGCCACGGCTGCCCGTGGAAGCCCTCCGTGATCTGTGGCGTGCTTGCGCCGAGACCGAGAACGAAGCGACCTGCGGACTGTCGCTGCAGCTCGGCCGCCGTCAGAGCGAGCGTCGCCGGGGTGCGGCTCCAGACGGACAGCACACCGGTCCTCAGCCCGATGCGCTGCGTTCTCGCCGCCAGCCGGGCGAGCACGATCGGCGCGGCCAGGCTCATCGCCTCGGCCACGGAGACGAACGCCAGGCCTTTCAGCTCGGCATGGGCCGCGAGCCGGTCGATGACGTCCAGGCGATCTTCGAACGGGGTGAAGCCGAGGCCCACCGGTACCTCCGATGTCGTACTCACCCTTGCCCTCCTCGTTGCGATCGCTGCCGATACGGCATCGTCGTCCGGGCCGCGCCGGGTGTCAGGCGTAGAACTACCCCAGTTCGCACTGCCGGACGACGAACAGGCCGGTGGCGCGACGCGTCGGACTGCAGGAGGCTGACCCCGGGCCGGACGTCGGGAGAAGGGGACGGCGGGTTGGAGCAGCGCTTGAGCTCGACCCACGGTGCCGGCCGGCACGAACGTGGTGTACGCGACGGCAGGTGTCCGGCCCGCCGCTGCTGCTCATCGGCGGCTGGCTCAGCCACCTCGAGCTCAGCTGGGCGCTGCCGCCGGAGCGGCACCTGTACGAAGCCCTCGCTGACCGACGCACCTTGATCCGGTACGACCGCCCGGGGTGCGGGCTGTCCGAGCGACCCGCACAACCGGGCTGGTCGCTCGACGACGAGATCGACACGATCGAGGCGGTCATCGCTGCTGCCGGCGCCGAGCGGCTCGACGTGATCGGCAGCTCGCTCGGCGTCCCCGTGGCGATCGAGTGGGCGGCCCGGCATCCCGACACCGTCGACCGGCTGGTGCTCTACGGCGGCTGGGCGCGCGGATCCGACATCGCAGCGACGGCTGTGCGCCAGCACGTCCTCGGGCTCGTCGCCGGCCACTGGGGCCTCGGCTCCGACGTGATCACCGACATCTTCGCCCCCGACGCGTCCGCAGGAACGCGGGCCGCGTTCGCCAACTATCAGCGGCAGGCATCGTCCGCGGAGACTGCCGCCGGCCTGCTCGAGCTCTGCTATCTCATCGACGTCACCGACGCGCTGCCGCGGGTGCGTGCCCACACGCTGGTCGTGCACCGGGAGCAGGACCGGGCCGCGCCCGTCGAGCAGTCACGGTTGATCGCCGCCTCGATCCCTGGAGCCCAGCTCACCGTCCTTCCCGGACGCTCGCACCTGCCCTACATCGGCGACGTCGACGCGCTGCTGATGACCATCGGAGGGTTCCTCGGCCTGCCAAGCGTCCGCCCCGGACCATCGATGCAGCTGACCGGCCGACAGCGACAGGTCGCGGCGTTGGTGACCGACGGCCTGACGAACCGCGAGATCGGTGAACGACTCGTGATCAGCGAACGGTCGGCCGAAGGTCACGTCGAACGCATCCGCGTCAGGCTGGGAGTCCGCTCCCGTGCCCAGATCGCGGCGTGGTGGGTGGCGACGGGAACGACGAACGCGTGACGAGGACGCCGGAGAGTCTCCTGACCCGCAGGCAGCCAGACCGGCCCGCAGCTGTCGTCAGTCCTCGGTCAGGTCGGACTCAGGCACCAGCTCGCCCGTCGCTCAGGAATCCGTTGCCCACTGGCTGCTCGGCCCGGATGACGTGCATGACGGCGTTGATCAGCGCCAGGTGGGTGAAGGCCTGCGGGAAGTTGCCCAGGTGCCGGCCGCTGTGCGGGTCGATCTCCTCGGCGTAGAGCTCCAGCGGGCTGGCGTAGGCCAGCAGCCGCTCGCACAGCTTGCGCGCCGCGTCGACCTCGCCGATCTCGACCAGCGCCGAGACCAGCCAGAACGAGCAGATCGTGAAGCTGCCCTCCTCCCCGCGCAGCCCGTCGTCGGTCTCCTCGACCCGGTAGCGCAGCACCAGACCGTCGACCGTGAGCTCGTCGGCGATCGCCAGCACCGTGGCCCGCACCCGCGGGTCGTCGGGCGGCAGGAACCGCATCAGCGGCATCAGCAGCAAGGAGGCGTCCAGAGCCGTCACGTCGCCGTACCGCTGGACGAACACGCCCCGGTCGTCGGTGCCGTTCGCCAGGATGTCGGCGTGGATCTGGTCGGCCACCGCCTGCCACTTGCCGGCGTACTGCGGCTCGTCGTGCATGCGAGCCAGCTGCGCGCCGCGGTCCAGCGCGACCCAGCACATCAGCTTGCTGGACACGAAGTGCTGCGGCTCCCCGCGCACCTCCCAGATGCCGCGGTCGGGCTCCTCCCAGTGCGCGGCGGCCGCCTCGACCTGCCGCTTGAGCACCGGCCACAGCGACTCCGGCAGCTGGTCGCGGGACCGGGCGTGCAGGTAGACCGAGTCCAGCACCGCACCCCACACGTCGTGCTGGCGCTGCCGGTAGGCACCGTTCCCGATCCGCACCGGGTAGGCGCCCTCGTAGCCCGACAGGTGCGGCAGCGACTCCTCGTCCAGCTCCCGCTCACCGCCCACGCCGTACATCACCTGCAGGTCGTTGCCGTCCCGGCACGCGTCGGCCACGAAGTAGAAGAAGTCGTCGGCCTCCCGGTCGAAGCCCAGCGTGTAGAGCCCCCACAGCGCGAAGGTCGAGTCCCGGACCCAGGCGTAGCGGTAGTCCCAGTTGCGCTCGCCCTGCGGGGTCTCCGGCAGCGAGGTGGTCGCCGCCGCCAGCAGCGCACCGGTCGGGGCGTAGGTCAGGCCCTTCAAGGTCAGCGCGCTGCGCTGCAGGTAGCTGCGCCACGGGTGGTCCGGGAAGTCGCCCAGGGTGATCCACTGCCGCCAGAAGTCCTGGGTCCGGCGCAGCCGCTTCTTCGCCTCGGGAAGCGTGCGCGGCGGCGGCAGCGGCGACCAGGACAGCGCGACGAAGTGTCGGTCGCCCTCGACCATCCGGGTCCGGGCATGCAGCCGGGCGCCCTCGATCCCCGGCCGCAGATCCGTCGTGACCCGGAGCGTGATCTCGGAGTCCTCGGCAGTCGCCGACATCTCCTGGTACCCCTCGCCGTCGTAGGTCCACTGACGGCTCGACCCGGCCGTAGTCGAACATCGGCTCACAGGTCATCGACAGGTCCACGGTGCCGCTCACACACCGCACCGAGCGCAGCAGGCAGTGCTCGGCGTCGAAGTCGCTGGGCGACCGGCGGTGCGTGCGCGAACGGCCGTCGATGTTGTGCCACGGGCCGATGCACAGGGCATCGCGGACGAGGAGCCAGCCGGTGCGGGTCTGCCACGTCGTGTCGACCACCAGGCTGCCGGGGAGGTAGTGGCGGGCGGCCGGCACCATCTCGTCGTACGGGCCGATCCGGAACGCGCCTGCACCGCGGTCGAGCAGCGCGGTGAAGATGCTCGGCGAGTCAGGGCGCGGCAGGCACATCCACTCGACCGCGCCGCTGGGCGCGACCAGGCAGTTGGTGTGGCAGTCGGAGAGGAACGCGTAGCTCGCGATCTGGGGGAACGCGCTTCGTTCGGAGTGCTGACCGAGGTGGGGTCCTCCAGCCGGGTCCGACGCCACTTCGACCATGCCCGATCGTCGCTCGGATCTCGCTGGGTGGCCAGACCCTGCCGGCCGCGTACTGGACTGAAGCCGGCTAGCTGGTCGCCTCCAAGAAGGCCAGCACCGCCATCACGCGGCGGTTCGTCTGGGTCTCCGAGATCAGGCCGAGCTTCTGGAAGATCGAACCGACGTGCTTCTCCACGGCCCGCTCGCTCATCGACAGGTCGGTGGCGATGGTGGCGTTGTTCCGCCCGGTGGCCATCGACTCGAGCACCTCACGCTCGCGGTCGGTCAGCCCGCTGAGTGGTGAGCGGGACTGGTTGTCCTTGCGGGCCATCAGCGCCTCGACCACCTTGGGGTCCAGCGCCGACCCTCCGCGGGCGACCTCACGCAGGGCGTGCACCAGCTCGTCCACCTGCGACACCCGCTCCTTGAGGAGGTAGCCGAGGCCGCTCACCCCGTTGGCGAGCAGCTCGAAGGCGTACTCCTCCTCGACGTACTGCGACAGGACGACGACCCCGGTCGACGGATGCTCGGCACGGATCCGTTTCGCTGCGTCGATGCCCTCGGTGGTGAACGACGGCGGCATCCGGATGTCGGTCAGCGCGACGTCGGGCTGGTGCCTCGCCACCGACTCGACCAGGGACTCGGAGTCGACGAGAGAGTCGACGAGCTCGACATCCTCCACCTCGGCGAGCAGTGCGGCGACGCCCTGGCGGACGAGGAAGCTGTCGTCTGCGAACACGACCCGCAGCGCCATGCTCGAACTGTAGTCGTGACCATGACGACGGCGGTGCTGGTGTGACGACGCGGTCCGATGGACCGTGCGCGCCGCGGCGGGATGTGGGTGGGGTCAGCCGGGACATCCGCTGACGTCGACCGAGTCGAGGCCGACCATCAGGTCGATCAGGTCGTCCTGGGTCAACGGCGGGCCGACGTGTGCTTCCAGCGCCTCCGCGGGAATGCACATCTCCTCGACCGGGAGCAGCTGGACGAGCACCGACAGCACCTCGTCGTCCACGTGGTGCCGGGAGAGCTGCGCGCAGGTGGGGCAGCGGAAGGCGAAGTGGCTGCGGTCGCGCGGCTGGGCCACCACGAGCCACATCTGCTCGGCCAACAGCTCGACCTCGCCACACGAGTGGCACTGCGTGGTGATGATCGAGTCGACGTTCATGAGGGCTCCAGCGACGGGCGGATGACGTGCCTCAGACGCTAGGCAGCCTGCGCAGCGCCGGCGATGTTCCAGGCCGTACGGCGGGTGCGGGCACCGGCCCGGCGCCGTGCGGCCAGCACCACCCGGCGAGTGCGGCCAGCCTCGAGCCAGCCCCCGCTCAACGCAGGTCGGCCGGCTCAGCGTCTGCGATAACTCTCATCACGTCTGCGGACTACTCCGTCCAGCAACCCACCACCGCTGCGGCCACCGCATAGGCCACCTCGCCGCTCGAGGAGCCCGTGGGCAACGAGGTGGCCGGCAGTCCGCTGGCGTCCACCCGGAGCGTCTTGCCGTCCTTGAGGAAGGCGACGTTCCCGTCGGGCGTCGCGAACGAGGGCAGCCCCATGGTCGCGGCCTCGGGAAGCGCCTGCGCGCCGGGTAGTCGCGACTGCAGGTCCGCGAAGTAGGCGCTGCCGGACTCGGTGTCGGGTGAGTCCTCCACGGAGAGGGCGAGCGTTCCGCCGCCCACGGTGTAGCTGCAGGTGAAGATCTGGTCGGCCCAGGTGCTCGTCGAGCGCGGCGTCTCCGGCAGCCCGAGAGTGACCTGGATCGCCGAGCGGATCTCGTCGCCACAGATCATCTTGGCCGGCGCGGACGGCCCGGCCGCGCCGACCGCGACGAGTCGTGCGTCGCGGCCGATGGCGCTCTGGCTGTCGAGCTGTCCGGCTGCCCCGTGGACGCACACCCCGCAGAGAGCACCGAGAGTGCGACCAGCACGACGGCCAACGATCGAGCTCTCATCAGGTGCGCGTCCGCTCCGAGCTGCCCCTTCGGTCCCCGAGACAGCACCCTATCCGCGGCCGCTGTGGTCAGCCGCCCGGACCTGCACGACCGACTCCATCCACGGGTGGATGAGGCACTGGAACTTGTAGGTCCCGGGCGCCAGCCCGGTGGTGTCCACCTTCAGCATGCCGCCGGAGGGCACACCCGAGGTGCGCGAACGCGACCGGTGTCGTCGTGCCGGGCACGAGCGCATCGCACTCCGGAACGGGGGTGAGCCCGAGAATATCGTTCAGCACCGGGACGCAGCCGCCGCCGAACTTGGCGACCCTGGTGAAGGTGTGGAACTCGCCGCCCACGTTGACCGCGTTGATGGTGGCGCCGGCGTCGACGTGGAAGTCGCCGGGCTTGAACTCCCAGTCGTCGGCTGCCTCGTTGGCGATGTTGCCGTTCTTCCCCAGCTGGGCGAGGAAGTCGGTGAATGTGGTGTCCCCCTGCTTGACGCAGGTGCCGGGACCGATCGCGGCGTTGAAGGTGGCGGGGTCGCAGTCGTCGATGAGCCGCACCCGCTGCGAGTCACCATCCTCGCGGGCGCCGGCGCTCGGCGCCGCGAGCACCGCCGTCCCGAGCAGAAGCGCTGTCACGGAAAGAGAGACTGCGAGGCGACCGGAACGCACCTGGACCTCCTTGATCAGGAAGGACTGATTTTCGCAACGTAGACCGGCTCTACCGACCCGACAACCCTTGATTTTGCAGTGGTTTCCGAGCATCGGCACGTACGGTGACGGACCACCGCAAGCAGGCCGTCGCCGCCACATACGCGGCACGAGCGGTGCCGCGAAGTGCAGTGCGGCGAGGGCGGATCTCGATGTCCCGCAAGCCGCTCCGCGGGCTCACGACTGCCCGACGGGTGCCTCGACGTCGTCGTAGACACGAGCCCCGGCCAGCAGCCCGTCCGGGCCGCGTTCGTAGACGGCCAGTCCGGCCTGAGCGGGCAGCTCGTGACTGCCCCAGCGGACGCAGTTGTACTCGACGGCGCAGCGCACGCCGTCGTCGGTCACCGTGCAGTGCTGCAGGCCGAGGCCGCCGCCGGCGCTGAAGCACCGGCGTGAAGAACGACCTCAGCTCGTCCGTGCCCCGGTGGGTGTACGGCGGGCCGATGGGCTCGCGGAGGTACCCGTCCGGCGCGAAGGTGGTCAGGATCGCCTCGGTGTCACCGGCGCCCAGAGCCGTCTGGTATCGGCCGACGACGTCACCGGGGCGGTCCGTTCCGGGCCGAAGCACGGGCGGCCTGACGTGACGCGCGCCCGTCGACCGGCCACTGGCTGCAGTAGATGCGGAAGTCCATCGACCACTCGTCAGGGGACTCGGCGACGACCGCCACCGGCCACGCCACCTCCGCTGCCGCCTCGGCCAGGTGCGCCAGCAGCTCCACCACCGCCCGGCCGCCGACGCAGGTGGACGCCACGGTCTCGATCCGGGCGTTGCGCTGCGCCAGCCAGGTCTTGTTCCGGCCGATGAACTTCCGCAGCTGTCGGTGGCCCCGGACCTCACCGGCACGGGGGTCGTGGACCACCAACCGGCCGGGCCACACCGGTCTCGATGCCGCGGGTGTCGCCTTCGTGCAACGCGTTGAGGTACTGCGCGACCGGGTCCGCCTGACCTGCGGCCCGGGTCTCGCGGCGCGCCAGCTCCACCGCACCGATGTAGTCCGGGAACCACGGCATCTCGATCAACCGCCTGCGATGGCCCAGCCCTCAGAGGAGCTGCTGGCCGCCGTCGATGTCGTAGGTAGCGCCGGTGAGTGCCGTGTTCGTCATGATGTGCACGGCCAGCGCGGCGACATCATCAGGGCCGACGACGCGCCGGATGGGAAGGGTGTCCCGCAGCTGGTCGCGGCGCGCCTCGAGCTGGTCGCCGAGCAGCTGGGCCGACAACGGCGTGTCCACGAATCCGGGCGCGATCATGTTGACGCGCACGGGTGCGAGCTCGAGCGCCAAGCCGGCCGTGAGTGCGGGCATGGCTGCAGTCATCGCCGACACGAGGGACAGGCCGACTCGCGGGCGGCGTCCACCGGTGCCGCCGACGAACAGCAGCGTCCCTCCCGGCCGGACCTTGTCCGCGGCCTCGCGTGCGACGTGCAAGGCCAGCCACAAGTGCTCGTCGAGGTTCTGGCGTGCCTTGGCGAAGTCCATCTCGGCAAGCGGCGCGTAGTACGGGCCGCCCGCGGTGACCAGCACGTGGTCGATCGGTGTCGGGAGGTCGCGGAGGAACTCCGCAAGCCGGTCGTAGTCGGCTGCGTCGAATGCCGCGGCGCTCTTCGCGTCGATGTCCCGCGCGGCGGCCTCGAGCCGCTCGGGGTTGCGGCCGGTGAGCACGACCTCCGCTCCCTCCGCGCGCGCTCGCCGGGCCGTGGCGAGCCCGATGCCGGCGCTGCCGCCGATGACCACGACGGTCTGGCCGAGCAGGTCGGGCGCTCGCCCCTGTTGCGGGAGCGTGGTCGTGGTGGTCGTCGTACCGGTCATGACGATCTCGCTTCCTGGGGCTCCCGTGCCGCGCCGATCTCGCGGCGCAGGGCGTGCAGTGCGGCGACGTAGATCTCGGAGAAGGTGGGGAAGGGCTGGATCGTGTCCCGCAGGACGTCGAGCGGCAGGTGGCCGCGGACGGCCAGCGTCGCCTGCTGCAGCCACTCGCCCGCCTCCGGCCCGAGGGCGTAGGCCCCGGTCACCCGCTCGCCGTCGCTGAGCAGCGTGAGGAAGCCGTTGCTCTCGGCGTAGGCACGGGTGTAGGTGGCCGTCTTCGCGACCTCCGACAGCTTGGCGGTCGCACTGAACCGCGCGTCGACCGCACCGACAGCAGCCGCCTGTGGATCGGTGAAGACGACCCGAGGCACCGCCTCGTAGTTCGCCGGCCGCGGTTCGCCCAGCAGGTTCGCCGCCACGACGTCGCCCTGGTACTTGCCGACATGGGTCAGCTGCCACACGCCGTTGACGTCGCCGATCGCCCACAGCCGTTCGCCGGCCCGCAGGCTGGCATCGACCGGGATGCGGTGCTCGTCCGGAGAGATTCCCACGGTGTCCAGGCCCAGGTCGTGCGTCCGCGGACGCCGGCCGGTCGCGACCAGCAGGCGCTCGCCGCGCAGCTCACGGCCACCTTCCAGAGCCAGGACGTATTCCGCGCCCTCCCGGCGGGCGCTCGTCGCCTGGACTCCGAGGGCGAGGTCGATGCCGTCACGACGCAGCACCTCGGCCAGTGCGTCGCCCAGCGGCGTCGGCTCCCGGGACAGCAGCGTCGGGGCGCCCTCCACGAGGGCGACCTCGCCGCCGAGCCGGCGCACCGCCTGGGCCATCTCGACCCCGACCGCTCCCCCACCGAGGACCAGCAGTGACGTCGGCACCGACGTCATCCCGGTCACGTCCCGGTTGGTCCAGATGCCCTCGAGCTCGCGCAGGCCCGGGACCGGCGGCACGATCGGGTCCGAGCCGGTCGCCACGATGACCTGGTCGGCGGTGTAGCGAGCACCGTCCACGTCGACAACGCCTGTCCCGGCCAGCCTGCCGGTGCCCCTGAGCAGGTCGATGCCCTGGTCTGCCAGCCAGCGCTCCTGCCCCGCGTCGGAGTAGTCCGAGACCATGAAGTCGCGCCAGGCAAGCGCTTCCTCGACGTCGACCTCGGCCGTGGCGGCCGCCTCACGGGCACCGTGCACCGCCTCGCCGGGACGCAGCAGCGTCTTGGACGGGATGCAGGCCCAGTAGGAGCACTCACCACCGACCAGCTCGCGCTCGACCAGTGCGACGCGCAGGCCACCCTCGGCGAGCGCACCGGCACAGTGCTCGCCCGGCGAGCCGCCCCCGATCACGATCGCGTCGTAGTCGCTCACAACGGCAGCTCCTCGCCGGTCGCTTCCGCCATCAGGTATGCGGCGTACCAGTCCGGCCAGTCCGCGTCGGGCTGGCCGGTGCGCTCCTCGTGCTCGCCGTGCGCCGCTGCCGCCCGTCGAAGTGCGCTTGCGAGGTCCGCCGTCGAGGCGAACACCGCCTGGGCAGCGTCGACCCGGCCGGGCAGCCGGGTGGTGACCTCCTGGAGCAGCCAGCCGTTGCCGTCCGGGTCGCTGAACGTGGCGAACGTGCTGTAGCTCCCGTCTCCCGCCGCGCGCCCGCTGACCCGACCGCTGCTGCCCTCGGGCTGGAACTGGGCGCCCGGCGTCGCGGCGTGGAACACCTCGCTGACGTCGGCACCGTGGGCGACGAGCTCGTCGCGTGCCGCCGCGATGTCGGAGACGATCAGGTACAGGCCCTGCGCCGAGCCGGGAGCTGCAGCCGTGATGTTCGTGCCGAACTGGACCGAGCACCCGGACCCAGGGGGCGTCAGCTGGACGACCCGGAAGCCGTTGTCGAAGGCGAAGTCCGCGTCGAGCCGCCACCCGAGCCCCTCGTAGAACCCCTTCGCGCGGTCGACGGCCGAGACCGGGATGACGACGGCTTCGAGCCGCAGGTCCGCCCGCGGCTCGTGGCCCTCCGCGGTCTGCTCGCTGGTCACCTGGACGCTGCTGCTCATCTCGACCTCCGGCTCCGGTTGCTCAGGTGGGCTCGAAGACCAATAAGCCGCCGTCCCGACCAACCCAAGAACGACCTCCTCCGCGGAGGGCATCGGCGCCGGCGCGGTTGGGTTCCGGTGCCGCCGGCTTACTGACCACCGGGCAGCAGCACCTGCCGGACGCCGGGCCGACCCGCGCACCGAGCAGGTCGCCCGCACGCACCTGAGAGGCGGTCATTCGTGCGACCCGACATCGTCCCCGGCGGGGTCTTCCCCGACTACGCACTGCCCGACCAGACCGACACGATCCGCAGCCTGAGCGAGCTGCAGGGCCGTGATCCGATGATCCTCACCCTGGCGCGCGGCCACTACTGCCCGAAGGAGCACCAGCAGCACCTCGAGCTGGCCGCGTTCCAGCCCAAGGTCGCGGTCGCCTACACCCAGATGGTCACGATCGCGACCGACGACCACCACACGCTGCAGGAGTTCCGCGCGTCGGTCGGCGCGCACTGGACCTTCCTGTCCGACCCGGGCCGGACGGTGCAGCAGGACCTGGACATCCAGGAGTACACCGACCCCGACCACGACCCGATGATCCCGCACACGCTCGTGCTGAAGCCGGGGCTGGTCGTGCACAGCGTCTACAACGGCTACTGGTTCTGGGGTCGCCCGTCGCTCGACGACCTCTGGCGGGACCTGCGCGCCGCGACCAGCGAGATCCGCCCGGACTGGGACCTCAGCAAGCCGGGGCTGCGAGAGGGCTGGGCGGCCGGCGACCGTTCGGCCTTCCACGGCTGGGACCGGCGCTCCGGCACGTCTCTCGCTGCCGGGTGACCAGGACGCCGGCCGACCTGCTCACGCGCGACCTGGGCACCCACCCGCCGGTCGGGCCGAGCTGCCGTTGACGTCGCCCCGCGGTGCTGCTTGTCTGGCTGGGTCAGCAGCCCAGCGTGCCGCGACCCGGGCCACCCCGACAGGACGTCGTCCAGCGCAGCAGTGGCAGGCAGCTCGGGCCGCCCCTGCGACCCCGGGGATGGTGGTGGCGGAAAGACGTCAGCGGACGGCGACGCTGCCGCTCGGCACCGACGCCGAGCGGCTCACCACGCAGCAGGAGCGGGTTCTCGTCATCTCGGCGGAGGCCGGTGACGCGGACGCCTGCCGGCAGCTGGTCGAGGCCTTCCGGCCGGCCATCCTCGGACTGGCCCGGAGCTTCCACCGCGCCAGCGGGGTGGAGTGGCAGGACCTCGTCCAGGAGGGCGTGGCGGGTCTGCTGGTCGCCGCGCGGCGCTACGACACCGGGCTGGACACCCCGTTCTGGGCGTATGCCTCGTTCTGGGTGCGCAAGGCCATGCAGGAGCTGGTCGCCGACCTGACTCGTCCGGTGGCACTGTCCGACCGGGCCGTCCGGGCTCTGGCCGCCATCCGCACGGCACGGCAGGAGCACGTGCAGCTGCTGGGCATCGAGCCCACGACCGAGGAGGTCATGCGCGCGACCGGGCTCTCGCGGGCGCAGCTCGAGAGCCTGCAGGCGGCCGACCGCCCGGCCCGCAGCATCGAGGACCGGTGGGGTGCGGACGGCAGCACCGCGGGAACGGTCGGGGACCGGATCGTCGATCCCGGGGCGGAAGCAGCGTACGAGCGGGTGCTGGACGCCATCGAGATCCGTGAGGTGCGCGGCCTCGCCGACCAGCTGGGCGAGCGCGAGCGGACGGTCATCAGGGCTCACTACGGCCTGGGAGAGCCGGCCCAGACGCTGAGCCAGATCGGCCGTGCGCTGGGCCTGACGGCGGAGCGGGCGCGGCAGATCGAGGCCGGCGCCCTCGACCAGCTCCGCTCGGCGCTGGCGCAGCCGGCAGCCGCCGTGGCAGGAGGGACCTGAACCAGGGCTGACCCCCGATAGCGGCTGCGCCGTTCCCCTCCTGCGACCTCGGCCGACGGCGCAACCGCTCCCACCGAGGCATCGCCGCTGCCGGCGCATCCGTTACGCCGCGGGCTAGTCCAATGTGAGGATTGCCCCCAGCGCCCGGCCGCGGCACGGTGTCGACTGCTAGGGCGGCACAGGCGGACGGCTCCGCAAGGCGCCGGGCGTGGAGGGGCTCCTGTGCCGCCCTGCACCTGAGCCCGGCTCACCGGGCTGGCATCGCGGTTCACCCGCCCCGGAGGATCCCCCCGGCTCGTGCGGCCGGTCGACTGTCGCGCGTGCATCCGTCTCGCAGAGCCCGCGGCGGCGTCCGGTGACCGGACCGGCCGACGACCTGTCCCGGAACACCGCGCTGTGGACCGACGTGAACGCCCAGCTGACCGACGACTACGCGTTCGCCTCCTGGGCCCGCGACGTCGTCCGCTGGGGACTGTTCGAGGTCCCGGACGCGACAACCGGTGCCCTCGGGGACGTCGCGGGGCTGGACGTCGTCGAGCTGGGGTGCGGCACGGCGTTCCTCTCGGCCAGCCTGGCCCGGCAGGGTGCCCGGCCGGTGGGCGTCGACCCGACACCGGCGCAGCTGCAGACGGCGCGGCGCTGCCAGGAGCGCTACGACCTGCACTTCCCGCTCGTCGAGGCCGGCGCCGAGGACGTGCCGCTCGCCGGCGGCAGCTTCGACCTGGCCGTCAGCGAGTACGGCGCCAGCGTCTGGTGCGACCCGGCCCGATGGCTCCCGGAGGCCGCGCGGCTGCTCCGGCCCGGGGGGCGGCTGGTCTTCCTCACCAACAGCGTCCTCGTCGGACTGTGCGTGCCGGCCGACCACGGGCACGCGACCCGTGAGCTGCTGCGGCCGCAGCGCGCCCTGCACCGGGTGGAGTGGGCCGGCGGCGGCATCGAGTTCCACCCCAGCCACGGCGACTGGATCCGCTGGCTGGCGGCCGCCGGCTTCCGGGTGGAGGCGCTGCACGAGCTGTACGCGCCGCCCGGAGCGTCGACCCACGAGTTCTACGAGATCGCGACCGCCGACTGGGCCCAGCAGTGGCCGGTCGAGGACCTCTGGGTGACCCGGCTCGAGGCCTGACCGGGCCTGAGGTCCCGCTGCTGACCGGGCCCGTCACCTGACGATCATCCCGATGTCGCCCGGGCGGCAGCAGACGGTCACCCGGGTCGACGACGGTGACCTCATGACACCGTTCGTGGTGACCTGGTTCCGGTTCCGCCACAGCAAGGGCGGTCGACGGCGCTGCGCGTGCTGGATCTGCCGCGGCTGACCGGTCGACTCCCGGGTGGCCATGATCAACCGTCCGCCCAGTCCGGGTCGCCCGAAGGGGGGATACCACCGCCAGTCGTTGATCGGTCACCATGAGTGGGCAAGCAGCCGACTCGGGGGCTGCTGCTGGCGGAGGGGGGCGCGGCGATGGGGACGCGCGCACGGCTGAGGGCGCCCCGCGGCGACGCGGGGGCGTCCTCGGTCGAGTACGGACTGATCGTGTTCGCGATCGCCGCGGTGATCACGATCGCCGTGTTCGCGCTGGGCCCGCCGGTCCTCGGGCTGTTCGACACCAGCTGTCACTCGATCCAGCGACGGCATCGTGGACAGCGGCGGCACCGCTTCCCCTGCTAGTGACCCCCGCGGCGCAACCGTGTCAACTGTGTCAGGTGGGGATCAGGCGCACGGCGTAGAAGATCGTCAGGGACAGCACCACGAGGGTGGCGACGGCCACGACACGGCTGCTCACCCCCCGACGTTCCCCCGAGAACGGCCGTTAGTCCACCCCCATCTGGGGGGCATCGTGCCCGGCGAGCCGTCACCGGACGTGCAGCGCCCGCACCGCCTCGACGGTGTCGGCCTCGTCCGGCCGCTTGTCCGGCCGGTGCCGCAGCACCCGCGCGAACCGCAACGCCATGCCGCCCGGGTAGCGCGGCGAGGTCTGCACGCCGTCGAAGGCCACCTCCACCACGAGCTCCGGCCGGACCTGGACGACCCAGTCGTTGCTGTCGACGGCCAGCTCCTGGAGCCGCTCGGTCTGCCAGGCGAGCATCGCGTCGGTGAGACCCTTGAAGGTCTTGCCCAGCATGACGAAGCCGCCGTCGGCGTCCCTGGCCCCCAGGTGCAGGTTCGACAGCCAGCCACGACGTCGCCCGTGGCCCCACTCGGCTGCGAGCACGACCAGGTCCAGGGTGTGCCGGGGCTTCACCTTCAGCCACCCGGCGCCGCGGCGGCCGGCCTCGTAGGGCGCGTCCAGCGACTTGACCACGACCCCCTCGTGACCGCGGGCCACCGCGCCGGCCAGCACCTCGGCGGCGCGCTCGACGTCACCCGTGACGACGCGGGGCACCCGCAGCGGCTCGGGGACGGCGGCCGCGAGCACCGACGCACGCTCCCGGCCCGGTCTGTCCAGGACGTCCCCGCCGTCGGCGTGCAGCACGTCGAAGAAGTACGTCGACAGCGGCGCGACCTCCCGGGCGGCTGACACGTCGACCCGCGACGACACCCGGCTGCCGGTCTCCTGGAACGGCCGCGGCCGCCCGTCCGGCCGCAACGCGATCGCCTCGCCGTCGAGCACCACCTCGCGCACCGGAAGGGCCAGGGTCGCCGCCACCACCTCGGGAACCCGGCCGGTGATGTCGTCGAGACTTCGGGTGAAGACCGCCACGTCGCCCCCGGCCCGGTGCACCTGGACCCGCACCCCGTCGAGCTTCCACTCCACCGCCGACTCCCCCAGCCGGGCGATCGCGTCCTCGACGTCGGTGGCGGTCGAGGCGAGCATCGGCTGCACCGGCCGGCCGACCTGCAGCCGGAACTCCGCGAGCGCAGCGGCCCCGCCGGTGAGCGCGGCCGCAGCGACCGGGCCGACCGCGCCGCGCAGCATCGCGGCCCGGCGAACGTCGGCCGGCGGCAGCCCGGCGGCCTGCGCCACGGCCGCCAGCATCACGCCCTCGAGAGCACCCTGCCGCAGCTCGCCGGTGAGCAGTCCGCGCAGCAGCTGCTGCTCCGGACCGGTCGCGCGCCCGAACAGCGCGGCCACCCGGCGTACCCGCTCGGCCTGCGAGCCGGCCCCTTCGAGCGCCGCCACCGTCGCGAGCGTCTCGTCGACCTCGCTGACGCCGAGCGACGGCTCGGCAACCGGCGGCGGCAGGTCGCGCAGCGACGCCCAGCCGACGCCGGTGCGCCGCTGCGGCAGCTCGCCGGACAGGTAGGCCACCACGACGGCCACCTCGTCGGCGTCCGCCGCACCGCAGCGCGTCCGCGACCGCCGTGACCTTCTCGGTACGCCGGGTGGTCGCCGCCACGACCTGTCGAGGCGGCGGCGACATCGGCGAGCAGCACCCCGTCATCCTGCCGTGCGGCGCGGACAGGCGGCGGTCAGTCGAGCGGCCCGGTCGACCGCACGGCCGGCGTCACATGCGTTCCGGCAGGCCGCAGCGGGGTAGCGTGCCCGGATGTCGACCTCCGACGGGCCCGGCTCGCAGCTCTGGCTGGTGCGGCACGGCGAGACCGAGTGGAGCGCGTCCGGCCGCCACACCAGCCGCACCGACCTCGACCTGACCCAGGCGGGGGTCGAGGCCGCCCGGTCGGTCGCGGAGAAGCTGGCGGGTACCTCGTTCCGCCGGGTGCTCACCAGCCCGCTGCAGCGGTCGCGGCGCACGGCGTCCCTCGCGGGGTACGCCGAGCCCGACGTCGTCGAGGACCTGCGCGAGTGGGACTACGGGGACGACGAGGGCCGCACCACCGCCGAGATCCGCACCGAGCGGCCCGGCTGGACGGTCTGGCGGGACGGGCCGTCCGGCGGCGAGACCTGTGCCGACGTCGGGCGCCGGGCCGACCGGGTGGTCGCGCTCGCGCGGTCGGTCGACGGGCCGGTGCTGGCGTTCAGCCACGGGCACTTCTGCCGGGTGCTGGCGGCGCGTTGGCTCGACCTCGACGTGCTCGACGGCAAGCACCTCGCGCTCTCGACCGCCTCGGTGTCGGTGCTCGGCTGGGAGCGCGACACCCCTGCCGTGCTGCACTGGAACCACACCGGCTCGCTCTGCTGACCGGCGTACCGGGGGACGACACCAGGCGCCGGCGACCGACCGGCACCAGGCGGCGGCAGGCGACACCAGGCGGTGGCAGGCGACAACAGGCGCCGAGCCCTGTTGTCGCCTGCCCTCACCTACCCAACGTGGTCGACAAGCGGCCCGGTCAGGGGCGGATCGAGCCCGGGCGGTTGCGGTAGTCCTTGGTGATCCGCTTCCACTTGGCGCGCTCCTCGGCGCGGATCCGGGCGTCGTGCCGCATGGCCATCCAGCGGGCCTCGCGCTGCAGCTTGCGGTAGCTCTCCCAGCGCCGCTCGGGCAGCTCGCCCGACTCCAGCGCGGCCCGGACCGCGCAGCCCGGCTCGGTGTCGTGCGCGCAGTCGCCGAAGCGGCACTCGCCGGCCAGCTCCTCGACGTCGGCGAACACCAGGTCCAGCGAGTCACTGATGTCGGTGAGCCCGACGCTGCGCAGCCCCGGGGTGTCGACCACGAGGCCGCCACCGGGCAGCACCACGAGCTCGCGGTGCGCGGTGGTGTGCCGGCCCTTCCCGTCGGCCCGCAGCGCCCGGGTGAACATCACGGCGTCCCCGGAGAGGACGTTGGTCAGCGTCGACTTCCCGGCGCCGGACGGCCCGAGCAGCGCGAGCGTCCGGCCGTGGACGACGTGGGCGCGGACCTCGTCCACGCCCTCGCCGGTGGTCGAGCTGACGGTCAGCACGTCGACGCCGGGGGCCGCAGCCGCCACGTCGGCGCGCACCTGCTCGGCGTCCGGGACCAGGTCGGCCTTGGTGAGCACGACGAGCGGGGTGGCCCCGCTCTCCCAGGCGAGGGCGAGGAAGCGCTCGATCCGGCCGATGTCGGGCTCGGGGTGCAGCCCCTCGACGACCACCGCGAGGTCGACGTTGGTGGCCAGCACCTGGCCGTGGGAGCTGCCGGGAGTGACGCCGGCCCGGACGAACGCGGTACGCCGGGGCAGCACCGCCTCGGCGGTGACCCGGCCGTCCGGCCACGCGCGGGCGGCGACCCAGTCGCCGACGCAGGGCGTGGCCACCGGGTCGGCGGCCCCGGCCGAGAGCAGGGCGCCGGAGAAGGTCAGTCGCAGCGGGCCGTCGGCCGACAGGGCGTCGCAGGCGCCTCGGTCGACCCGGCTGACCCGGGCCGGTTCGTGCTCCCCGGCGTAGGGCTGGAACGCGTCGGCGAACGCCTGGTCCCAGCCGAGGCTGCCGAGGTCGAGCGAGTGCGTGAAGTCGTCTGGTGCGGAGCTGTTGCGCGGTGCGGACAACGGAGTGGGCCCTTCAGAAGGAGAAAGGTGTCCCGCTCGGGTGAGCGTCGTAGCGCGCAGGGTCAGCGGGCACCGGGGAGGAGGCAGGGGTGAACCACAACGGCCATGTCGTCCTCCTCGGGGGGTGCGGGCGGGTGGCAGCGAGGCTAGCGACGGTCCCGCAGCCCGGCGAGCGGATTTCTCGCCGGCGGCCGGTTCGGCGGCAGCTCGACCTCGCCGGTGTCCATGCCGGGCCGCGGTTTCGGCCCGGGCGCCGCCGGCTGACGCAGCTCCCTCGCCTCGGCCAGCTCACGGCGCGGCCAGACCAGCTCGACGGCGGCGTTGAGGGCGGCGCCGATGAGCACCGCGATGGCGAGCACGTACAGCCAGATCATCAGCACGATCGGCGCGGCGAGCGGGCCGTAGATGGAGGTGCCGCCGACCGAGACGGTGATGATCCAGCGGACCAGGAAGCTGCCGGCGAACCAGATCACCAGGGTCAGCAGGGCGCCCGGCAGGTCGCGCTTCCACGGCGTACGCACCGGGACGCTCACGTGGTACAGCGAGGTCAGCGAGACCACCGACAGCAGCGAGGCGACCGGCCAGTACAGCCGGTCGAGCGCGTCCACCTGGTCCGGCAGCGCCCGGGCCAGCAGGGCGGGCCCGGCGAGCACCAGCGGGATGAGCACCGACCCGACGAGCAGCGCGAGCACGTAGATCGTGAACGACAGCACCCGGGTGCGCACGATGCCGCGGCGGCCGCCCAGCCCGTACATGATCGAGATGGTGTCGATGAACACGTTCAGCGCCCGGGAGCCCGACCAGAGGGCGATCAGGAAGCCGATCGAGATGAGGTCGAAGCGGCCGCCCCGGAACACGTCTCGCAGGGTGGGGGTGATGACCTCGTTGACGCTGTCGGCGGTCAGGACCTGGGAGGACAGGTCGATGATCTTGTTCTGGACGTCCTGGACGGCGTCCGCCCCGAGCCAGGTCCGCAGGTAGCCGACCGACCCGACGAGCCCGAGGATCAGCGGCGGCAGGGACAGCAGCGCGAAGAAGCCCGCCTCGGCCGCCAGGCCGGTCACCCGGTAGCGGAAGCAGATCGCCGTGGTCTCCCGGGTGAGGGTCCAGGTCACGGCCCGGACGCGTGCCCAGCCGACCGGTCCGTCGTCGGACCCGGCCCGCTCGAAGCGCTCGGTCCCCGCGGCCACAGCCCTACGGTAGGCCACGTGAGCGCGCCTACCCATGAGGTGACGAACCAGCCGCCGCCGCTGGTCGGCCACGACGTCTTCGGCTCCGACGCTGCGCTGGCCGAGGCGGTCCGCCGCTACGCCGGGGACGGTCCGCTGGCCGGCCTGTCCGCGCTCGGCCGCCGCGCCGGGTCGGAGGAGGCGCAGCGGTGGGGCGTCGAGGCCAACGCGAACCCGCCGGTGCTGCGCTCGCACGACCGCTACGGGCACCGGGTCGACGAGGTCGACTTCCACCCGTCCTGGCACGCGCTGCTCGAGGTGGCCGTGGCGGCAAGGGCTGCACGGTGCGCCGTGGTCGCGGCTGCGGGCGTCGCGCGCACCTGACGGCGGGCAGCCGGGTTCGTCGTCTGGTCGCAGGTCGAGGCGGGGCACGGCTGCCCGGTCTCCATGACGTACGCCGCGGTGCCGGCGCTGCGGGTCGACCCGGCGGTGTCGGGGCTCTGGGAGCCGGGGCTGGCGTCCACCTCCTACGACCCCGGGCTGCGGCCACCGGCGGGCAAGGCGGGCGCTGCTCGCCGGCATGGGGATGACCGAGAAGCAGGGCGGCTCGGACGTCCGGGCCAACACCACCCGGGCCGACCCGGTCGGGTCCGACGGCACCGAGTACCTGCTGACCGGGCACAAGTGGTTCTGCTCGGCGCCGATGTGCGACGTGTTCCTGGTGCTGGCCCAGGCACCGGGCGGCGCTGACCTGCTTCGTGGTGCCGCGGGTGCTGCCGGACGGCGGCCGCAACACCTTCCGGCTGCAGCGCCTCAAGGACAAGCTGGGCAACCGGTCCAACGCCTCCTCGGAGGTCGAGCTCGACGGGACGGTCGCCCGGCGTCTCGGCGAGGAGGGCCGCGGCGTGCGCACCATCATCGAGATGGTCTCGGCGACCCGGCTCGACTGCGTGCTCGGCTCGACGGCCCTGATGCGGCAGGCGGTCGCGCAGGCGACCCACCACGCCGCGCACCGCAGCGCCTTCGGCGGCGCTGCTGGCCGACAAGCCGCTGATGCAGAACGTGCTCGCCGACCTCGCGGTCGAGAGCGAGGCGGCCACCGTGCTCGCCATCCGGCTGGCCGCACGCCGTCGACAGCGGCGAGCGCGACTTCCGGCGGCTGGCCGTCGCGGTCGGCAAGTACTGGGTCTGCAAGCGGGCGCCGGCTGTCGTGGGTGAGGCGCTGGAGTGCCTCGGCGGCAACGGCTACGTCGAGGACAGCGGGCTGCCGCGGCTCTACCGCGAGGCACCGCTCAACTCGATCTGGGAGGGCTCGGGCAACGTCAACGCGCTGGACGTGCTGCGTGCGCTGACCCGGGAGCCGGCGACCGTGGAGGCGTTCCAGGCCGAGGTCGCGCTGGCGCGCGGTGCCGACCGGCGGCTGGACGCGGCTGCGGACCGGCTCGGCAAGGACCTGGTGGCCGCGGACGAGGGCTCGGCGCGGCGGCTGGTGGAGTCGATGGCGCTGGTGCTGCAGGGGTCGCTGCTGGTGCGGCACTCCCCGGCGTACGTCGCGGACGCCTTCTGCGCCTCGCGGCTCGCCGGGGACCACGGCGACCGGGGGCTGGCCGCGGGCACGCTGCCGGGCGGCCTCGACACGGCCTCGGTCGTGCGGCGCGCGACCCCCGAGGTCCCCTGAGCGGCGGTCCCGGATGGTGGGACCAGGGCGGAATAGTTCCGGCCCGCGTGACACTCTGTTCACATGACCTGCACCGGTGCGCCTCTCGTCGCACGGCTCCACGTGGACTTCGGCCACGTGTCGAGCGCGGTCTGTATGCGCGGCTGACCCGCCGCCCCTGTTCGTCGGCGCGCGGTCCCGCCGGCTCCTGACCGATCGCATCTCGGCAGCTCTCCCGGCGTACGGCCCCGCGCACCATCCTGGAGAGCCACCGCATGGCAGCCGCCGCGCAACCACCCACCGCCCGTCGAAGCGCCCACGATCATGCTCGACACCGTGGCCAGGGCCAGTGGGCCCTCGGACACCTCGAGCCGCTGACCCCGAACGAGCGGTTCAAGAAGGACGACGACGGTCTCAACGTCCGGGCCCGCGTCGAGAACATCTACGCCAAGGCGCGGCTTCGCCTCGATCGACCCGGCTGACCTGCGCGGCCGGCTGCGCTGGTGGGGGCTCTACACCCAGCGCCGGCCAGGCATCGACGGCGGGAAGACCGCGATCCTCGAGCCGCACGAGCTCGACGACGAGTACTTCATGCTGCGGGTGCGCATCGACGGCGGCCGGCTCAGCACCGAGCAGCTGCGGGTGATCGCGGACATCGCGACCGAGTTCGCCCGGGACACCGCCGACGTGACCGACCGGCAGAACGTGCAGCTGCACTGGATCAGGATCGAGGACGTCCCGGAGATCTGGCGCCGTCTGGAGGCCGTGGGGCTGTCGACCACCGAGGCCTGCGGCGACACCCCGCGGGTGATCCTGGGCTCCCCCGTGGCCGGGATCGCCGCCGACGAGCTGGTCGACGGCACCCCCGCGATCGACGCGATCCAGGCCCGGCACATCGGGTCGCCGGAGTTCTCCAACCTGCCGCGCAAGTTCAAGACGGCGATCAGCGGTTCTCCGCTGCAGGACGTCGAGCACGAGGTCAACGACGTCTCCTTCGTCGGCGTCGTGCACCCCGAGCACGGACCGGGCTTCGACCTGTGGGTGGGCGGCGGACTGTCGACGAACCCGATGCTGGCCCAGCGGCTCGGTGCCTGGGTCCCGCTCGACGAGGTCGCCGACGTCTGGGCCGGCGTGATCGGCGTCTTCCGCGACTACGGCTACCGCCGGCTGCGGACCCGGGCGCGGATCAAGTTCCTGCTGGCCGACTGGGGGGCCGAGGAGTTCCGCCGGGTGCTCGAGCAGGAGTACCTCGGGCGGCCGCTCGTCGACGGGCCGGCTCCCCCGCTGCCCTACGGGTCCCGGGACCACGTCGGCGTCCACCGGCAGAAGGACGGCCGGTACTACGTCGGGCTGGCGCCGACCGTCGGTCGGGTCTCCGGCACCGTCCTGAGCCGGCTGGCCGACCTCGCCGAGGCGCACGGGTCGCAGCGGGTGCGCACCACGCCGCACCAGAAGCTGGTGGTGCTCGACGTCCCCGCCGACCGGGTCGACTCCCTGGTCGACGCCGCGGCCGGGCTCGGGCTGCGAGCCAAGCCGGGCACCTTCCGCCGCAACACGATGGCCTGCACCGGCATCGAGTTCTGCAAGCTCGCGATCGTCGAGACGAAGGCCCGCGGCGCCAAGCTGATCGACGAGCTGGAGCGACGGCTGCCGGACTTCGAGGAGCCGTTGTCGATCAACGTCAACGGCTGCCCGAACTCGTGCGCCCGGATCCAGGTGGCCGACATCGGGCTCAAGGGCCAGCTGGTGCTCGACGGTGACGGCAACCAGGTCGAGGGCTTCCAGGTGCACCTGGGCGGCGGGCTGGGGCTGGACGCCGGGTTCGGGCGCAAGCTGCGCGGCCACAAGGTGACCGCCGACGAGCTTCCCGACTACGTGGAGCGGGTCGTCACCCGGTTCGCGGACGAGCGGCGGACCGGTGAACGGTTCGCCCAGTGGGTCGCCCGCGCGGACGAGGAGGCCCTGCGATGAGCGACGAGCGCGCGGTGCCGTTCTACTGCCCGTTCTGCAGCAGCGAGGACCTCCGGCCGTACGCCGACGAGTCCGGCGCGAGCCGTGGCTGGCACTGCCGCTCCTGCACCCGGGTCTTCACCCTCACCCTCGTCGGACTGGTGACGTCATGAGCACCGCGACGCTGATCAGCCCGATGCCGACCTACGGGCCGGCCACCAGCCTGCTCGAGCACCGCGAGGCCCTGGCCCGCCGGGCCGCGTGGCGCCTCGAGGACGCGTCGCCGCAGACGATCATCCGGTGGGCGGTCCGCACCTTCGGCTCGCGGTTCGCCATCACGTCCTCGATGGCCGACGCCGTGCTGATCGACCTCGTCGCCAAGGTGGCCCCCGGGACCGACGTGGTGTTCCTCGACACCGGCTACCACTTCGACGAGACGATCACGATGCGTGACGCGGTCGCGGCCACCTACCGGGGCCGGATCAACCTGGTCACGGTCACCCCCGAGCAGTCGGTGTCCCAGCAGGACGCCGAGCACGGCCGCGACCTGTTCGCCAGCAACCCGGACCGGTGCTGCTTCCTGCGCAAGGTCCTCCCGCTGGACCGGGCGCTCGCCGGGTACGACGCGTGGGGCTCGGGGCTGCGCCGGGACGACTCGCCGGCCCGGTCCCGGACCCAGGTCGTCGACTGGGACCGCCGCAACGGCATGGTCAAGGTCAACCCGCTGGCCCGCTGGGACCAGGCCGACGTCGACGCCTACGTCGAGCGGCACGGCATCCTCACCAACCCGCTGCTCGCCGACGGGTTCGCCTCGGTGGGCTGCTTCCCGTGCACCCGGCGTACCGGTGCCGAGGAGGACGCGCGCGCCGGCCGCTGGGCGGGCCAGGGCAAGAACGAGTGCGGCATCCACCTGGTCGGGGCACCGTCGTGAGCGCGCCCGGCTACCCGCTCGCCCTGGACCTCGCCGGGCGTCGGACCGTCGTGGTCGGCGGGGGTCCGGTGGCCGCCCGGCGGGCGACCGCCCTGGTCGCCGCCGGCGCGGTGGTCGTCCTGGTGGCCCCGTGGGTGTGCGAGGACGTCGTCGACCTCGTCGCGTCGGGGGCCGTCACCTGGCTGCGCCGCGACTACACCGGTGGCGACCTCGACGGAGCCTGGCTGGTGCACACCGCCACCGGCGACCCCGGCACCGACGACCTGGTGGCCGCGCACGCCGAGGGCGCCCGGATCTGGTGCGTGCGGGCCGACGACGCTGCGCTGTCGGCGGCCTGGACCCCGGCCGTGGCCCGGGCCGGCGACGTCACCGTCGCGGTGACCGCCGGCGGCGACCCGCGGCGGGCGATGGCCCTGCGGGACGCGATCGCCCTGGCGCTGGACTCCGGCGACCTGCCGCTCCGGCACCGCCGGCCGGCAGCGACCGGCCACGTCGCCCTCGTCGGCGGCGGCCCTGGCGACCCCGGGCTGATCAGCGTGCGCGGCCGCCGGCTGCTCGCCGAGGCGGACGTCGTGCTCGTCGACCGACTCGCCCCCCGCGCGCTGCTCGACGACCTGGACCCCGACGTGGTCGTGGTCGATGTGGGCAAGACGGCCGGGCACCACCCGCTGCCGCAGGAGGAGATCAACCGGCTGCTGGTCGAGCACGGCACGGCCGGCCGGCGGGTGGTGCGCCTCAAGGGTGGCGACCCGTTCGTCCTCGGCCGGGGCGGCGAGGAGGCGCTGGCCTGCCTGGCGGCCGACCTGGCGGTCGAGGTCGTCCCGGGCGTGACCAGCGCGATCGCCGTGCCCGCCGCCGCGGGCATCCCGGTCACCCATCGAGGACGCTCGAAGCAGGTCACCATCGCGTCCGGCCACGAAGGGCTCGACTGGGCGTCGCTGGCGGCTGTCGAGGGCACGCTGGTGCTCCTGATGGGTGTCAGCGGGCTGGAGGTGGCGGCCGCCGAGCTGGTGCGGCACGGCAAGCCGGCCGACACACCGGTCGCCATCGTCGAGTCGGGCTGCCTGCCGGCGCAGCGGACCACGGTCGGCACCCTCGACGACATCGCCCGGCTCGCCCGCGAGCGGGACGTGCAGCCCCCGGCGGTCGTCGTCGTCGGCTCGGTCGTCGACCTGCACGCGGTCCTCGGGTGACAGCAGCGGTGCCGGCACCGCCGCTCGTGGCCGTCGCGCACGGCAGCCGGTCGCCGGCTGCCGGTGAGGCCACCCGGGCGCTGCTGGCCGCCGTACGCCGGGCCCGACCCGGGCTCGAGGTGCACGAGGCCTACCTCGACCACGGCGAGCCGCGGCTGACCGAGGTCGCGGCCGCGCTCGACGAGCCGTTCGTCGTGGTCCCGCTGCTGCTCGGCGCGGCGTACCACAGCCGGGTCGACATCCCCGCGGCGCTCGAGCAGGCCGGGAGGGGGGCTGCGCAGGCGGGCAGCCTGCACGGCCGTGCAGGCCGACGTGCTCGGCCCGCACCCGCTTCTGCTGGCGGCTCTGGAACGCCGGCTGCGCGACGCCGGCGTACCGACCGGCGACCCCGGCACGGCGGTCGTGCTCGCCGCGGCGGGATCGGCCGAGGAGCCGTCGCTGCAGGCGGTCCGCTCGCTGGCCGCGCAGTGGCGGGCCGCCGGCTGGTGGGCGGTCGAGCCGGCCTTCGCCTCGGCCGCCTCACCAACCGTGGCCGAGGCGGTCTCCCGGCTGCGTACCGCAGGGGCGCCACGGGTCGCCGTCGCGAGCTACCTGCTCTTCCCCGGCCTGTTCGCCGACGGCCTGGCCGCCGCCGGCGCGGACATCACCTCGGCGCCCCTGGCCGACGCCCCCGAGGTCGTGGCGTTGGTGCTCGACCGCTACGACCGGCCTGCCCGCCGGCTCGCGACGACCCAGCGGTTGCTCGAGACGCCACACCCATCATCCGCTGACCTGTAGCGCTGCCCACTTTCGTGTGGGCAGCGCCTGGAGCGAGCAGCAACCGGGCCGGGTGCTCAGCGGCGCGGCCGAGCCGACGGTCGGCCCAGACCACGAGCGGCCGGGCCGGCGCCCAGATGCGCGGCGCCGAGTCGCGCCCAGGCCGGCTGACCTGTGGCGCTGCCCACTTTCGTGTGGGCAGCGCTACAGGTGGCTGGGTCGTGGCACCCGCTGCCGCCGGTTCCGGAAGGATCGCCGGTTCCGGAACCACGACGGGCGACAGCCGTCCACAGGCCGACCGAAACGAGGTCGGCGTCCACAGACCACACCTCGGCCACGAATCCCGGCCGCCGACGCCGCGATGCTGTCTGGGATGGAGGAGCTCGACGCGTCCGCGACGGCCGGTGCCTGGTTGCGCCAGGCCCGGCGCCTCGCCGACCTGTCTCAACGCGAGCTGGCGGAGCGGGCCGGGCTGCGACGGCAGGTGGTCGAGCGCATCGAGGCCGGAAGCGTCAGCCCACGGCTCTCGACGCTGCTGACGTTGCTGCGTGCGGCCGGCTGCCACCTCGCGCTGCGTCCCGGCCCGCCACCTGTCGGCACGCAGCGGCCCGAGCTCCGGGACCGGGCGCAGCGCCACTACCCGGCTCATCTGGATGTGCGCGAGGTCGACCGGTTCGGCAGCTGGTGGGGCGATTGGCAGCTTCTGAGCACGTTGGCCCCGAAGGCGTGGGGGCGAGCGCCCCGGCAGCGGCCGGACCACACGTTCGATCTCGCTCGCTGGCGTCGCGACGACCGCCGGCGCGAGGATGGTTACCCTCCTTCCTGACCGGTGGCAGCCGAGCCGAGGAGACGTCAGTGAGCCAGGGAACGCCGCCCCACGACCCCGATCTGCGCACCGCCGATCCCGAGGTCGCCGACCTGGTGCAGGCCGAGGCCGAGCGCCAGCGCGACTCGGTGCGCCTGATCGCGTCGGAGAACTACGTCTCGGCCGCCGTGCTCGAGGCCACCGGGACGATGCTCACCAACAAGTACTCCGAGGGCTACGCCGGCAAGCGCTACTACGAGGGCCAGCAGGTCATCGACCAGGTCGAGACGCTGGCGATCGAGCGGGCGAAGGCGCTGTTCCAGGTCGAGCACGCCAACGTGCAGCCCTACAGCGGCTCGCCGGCCAACCTCGCGGTCTACCTCGCCTTCCTCGACCCCGGCGACACCGTGATGGGCATGGCCCTGCCGATGGGTGGGCACCTCACCCACGGCTGGAGCGTCTCTGCCACCGGCAAGTGGTTCCGCGCCGTGCAGTACGGCGTACGCCGGGACACCGGCCGGGTCGACATGGACGAGGTGCGCGACCTGGCCCGCGCCGAGCAGCCCAAGGTCATCTTCTGCGGTGGCACCGCGGTGCCACGGACGATCGACTTCCCCGCCTTCGCCGAGGTGGCCCGCGAGGTGGGCGCCGTCCTCGTCGCCGACATCGCGCACATCGCCGGACTGGTCGCGGGCGGGGCGCATCCCTCCCCGGTAGGCCACGCCGACGTCATCTCGACGACCACCCACAAGACGCTGCGCGGTCCCCGCGGCGCGATGCTCATGAGCACTGCGGAGCACGCGAAGGCCATCGACAAGGCGGTCTTCCCCGGTCTGCAGGGCGGCCCGCACAACCACACCACGGCGGCCATCGCAGTGGCGCTCAAGGAGGCGTCGACGCCGGCCTTCCGCGACTACGCGCACGCCGTGGTGGCCAACGCCAAGGCGCTCGGCCAGGGCCTGGCAGACCGCGGCTTCGACCTCGTCTCCGGCGGCACGGACAACCACCTGCTGCTGGTGGACCTCGCGAGCAAGGACATCCCCGGCAAGAAGGCAGCCAAGGCGCTGGACCGGGCCGGCATCGAGCTGAACTACAACACGGTGCCGTTCGACCCGCGCAAGCCGTTCGACCCGTCCGGCGTGCGGATCGGGACCGCCGCCGTGACCTCCCGCGGCATGGGCACCGGCGACATGGACCGCATCGCGGGCTGGATCGACGCGGTGGTGGCCGCCGAGGCAGCCGGCGACGAGGCCGCCGTGGAGAAGGTCGGCGCCGAGGTGCGCGAGTTCACCCGGGGGTTCGCGGTGCCGGGGTTGCCCGGCTGAGCCGAGGGCAGGTCGTCCGCGCGGACGGCGCGACCGCTGCCGCCGCGTCCCCCGACACGATCAAGGACAATCACCGCATGGAGATCTGGCCCGGCACTGCCTACCCGCTCGGCGCGACCTTCGACGGGGCCGGCACGAACTTCGCGCTGTTCTCCGAGGTCGCCGACCGGGTCGAGCTCTGCCTGTTCGACGGCAACGAGGGCAGCCGTCGGCTCACCGAGACGCGGGTCGACCTCCCGGAGGCCGACGGGTTCGTCTGGCACGGCTACCTGCCCCGCGTCGGCCCCGGCCAGCGCTACGGCTTCCGCGTGCACGGCCCGCGCGACCCCGCGCGCGGCCAGCGCTGCAACCCCTCCAAGCTGCTGCTCGACCCCTACGCCAAGGCCGTCGAGGGCCAGGTCGACTGGGCCGAGTCGCTGTTCGACTACCGGTTCGCCTCCGCCGGCCGGCTCAACACGCTGGACTCCGGCCGGCACGCCCCCAAGTCGGTGGTCATCAACCCGTTCTTCGACTGGCAGAACGACCGGCACCCCGGCACGCCGTACCACCAGACGGTGATCTACGAGGCGCACGTCCGCGGCCTGACGATGACCCACCCGGCGCTGCCCGACAACATCCGCGGCACGTACGCCGGCATCGGCCACCCGGCGATCATCGAGCACCTCCAGCGGCTCGGCATCACCGCGATCGAGCTGATGCCGGTGCACCAGTTCGTCCAGGACCACCACCTGGTCGACCGCGGCCTGTCCAACTACTGGGGCTACAACACCATCGGGTTCTTCGCCCCGCACAACGCCTACAGCTCGAGCGGGCAGCGCGGCCAGCAGGTGCTCGAGTTCAAGGCGATGGTCCGCGACCTGCACGCCGCCGGCATCGAGGTCATCCTCGACGTGGTCTACAACCACACCGCCGAGGGCAACCAGATGGGCCCGACGCTGTCCTTCCGCGGCATCGACAACCAGGCCTACTACCGCCTGGTCGGCGACAACCCCGAGCACTACTACGACACGACCGGCACGGGCAACACCCTGCTGATGCGGCACCCGCACGTGCTGCAGCTGATCATGGACTCGCTGCGCTACTGGGTGCTGGAGATGCGGGTCGACGGGTTCCGCTTCGACCTCGCGTCGACCCTGGCCCGCCAGTTCCACGAGGTCGACCGGCTGTCGGCCTTCTTCGACCTCGTGCAGCAGGACCCCGTCATCTCCCAGGTCAAGCTGATCGCCGAGCCCTGGGACGTCGGCGAGGGCGGCTACCAGGTCGGCAACTTCCCGCCGCTGTGGACCGAGTGGAACGGCAAGTACCGCGACACCGTGCGCGACTTCTGGCGCGGCGAGGCCGCGACGCTTGCCGGAGTTCGCCTCGCGGCTGACCGGCTCGTGCCGACCTCTACCAGGACGACGGGCGCCGCCCGCTCGCGTCGATCAACTTCGTCACCGCCCACGACGGCTTCACCCTCAACGACCTGGTCTCCTACAACGACAAGCACAACGACGCCAACGGCGAGGGCAACGCCGACGGCGAGAGCCACAACCGGTCCTGGAACTGCGGCGTCGAGGGGCCGACCGACGACCTCGAGGTGCTGACGTTGCGCGAGCGGCAGAAGCGCAACATCCTCACCACGCTCTTCCTCTCGCAGGGCGTGCCGATGCTGCTGCACGGCGACGAGCTCGGCCGCACCCAGGAGGGCAACAACAACGTCTACTGCCAGGACAACCCGCTGTCCTGGGTCGACTGGGCCGAGGCCCGCGAGAACTGGGCGCTGACCGACTTCGTGTCCGAGCTGTCGAAGCTGCGCCGGGACCATCCCGTGTTCCGGCGCCGGCGGTTCTTCCAGGGCGACCCGGCCCGCGGTTCGGAGAGCGAGATCGGCGACATCGCGTGGTTCACGCCGTCGGGCGAGCACATGACCGAGGGCGACTGGCAGGTCGGCTACGCCAGGTCGTTGGCCGTCTTCCTCAACGGCGGCGCCATCGCCGAGCCCGACGGGCGGGGCGAGCGCGTCATCGACGACTCGTTCCTGCTGCTGTTCAACGGCAACCACGACGACATGGACTTCACGATCCCCCGCGAGGTGTACGGCGAGCGCTGGGAGGCCGTCCTCGACACCTCCGCCCCGCTGATCGTCGACCGCGCCACCGCCAAGGCCGGCGAGCCGGTGACGCTGGAGTCGCGTTCCATCCTCGTGCTCCGCCGGGTGGTCTGAGCTTGCCCGGGCCGCCTCCTCGGACACCCAGCTCCACCTACCGGCTCCAGCTGCGGCCGGAGTTCGGGTTCGCCGCTGCCGCCGAGGTGCTGCCCTACCTGCACGACCTGGGGGTCTCGCACGTCTACCTCTCCCCCGTCCTGCAGGCCACCCCTGGCTCGACGCACGGGTACGACGTCGTCGACCACTCGCGGTTGAGCGAGGACCTCGGCGGCGCGGAGGAGTTCCACCGGCTCTCCGACCGGGCCCGCGAGCTGGGCCTGGGGATCGTGGTCGACGTGGTGCCGAACCACATGGCGGTGCCGACCCCGGCGTCGCTGAACGCGGCGCTGTGGTCGGTGCTGCGGACGGGTCCCGCCTCGCCGTACGCCCGGTGGTTCGACGTCGAGTGGGAGGCCCAGGAACGGGCCCTGCTCATGCCGGTGCTCGGACGGCGCATCGGCGAGGTCGTGGCGGACGGCGAGATCACCCTCGACCGCGACGCCGAGGGCTTCGACGGGCCGGTGCTGCGCTACTTCGACCATGTCTTCCCCGTCCGGCCCGGCACCGAGGACCTGCCGCTGCCGGCGCTGCTGGACCGGCAGTTCTACCGGCTGGCGCACTGGCGGGTCGGCGACGAGGAGCTGAACTACCGACGGTTCTTCGACATCGACACCCTCGCCGGCCTCCGGGTCGAGGACCCCCAGGTGTTCGCCGAGACGCACGCGGTGCTGCTCGCGCTGGTGGACGAGGGCCGGGTCCAGGGGCTGCGGATCGACCACCCGGACGGGCTGGCCGACCCGCGCGGCTACCTGCGGCAGCTGGCCGAGGCGACCAGCGGGGCGTGGGTGGTCGTCGAGAAGATCGTGGAGGGCGACGAGCAGCTGCCCGGTGACTGGCCGTGCGCAGGCACCACGGGGTACGACGCGCTGCTCCGGGTCGGCGGCGTCCTGCTCGACCCGTCGTCCGCGCCGGCACTGACCAACCTCTACACCGGGCTCACCGGCGAGCCGGCCGACTTCGAGGTCGTCGTCGAGGAGGCCAAGCGGTTCGTGGTCGAGCACGGGCTGCAGGCCGAGGTGGCCCGGCTCGTCGAGGTCGCCGCCACGGTCGGCCAGGAGCACCTCGAGCTGCGCGACCACACCCGGCGCGGCCTGCGGGAGGCGCTGGTCGAGCTGCTCGTCGCCGTCCCGGTCTACCGCGCCTACGTCGTGCCCGGCGAGCCGGCGCCGCCGGAGTCGCGACGCATCGTGACCGCCGCTGCCGACGCGGCCCGCCAGCGGCTCGCGGAGGACCGGCACGGCACCCTCGACCTCGTCGTCGCGCTGGCGCTGGGCGACCTCGGCAGGGGCCGGCACCGCGACGAGTTCGTCGTGCGGTTCCAGCAGACCTGCGGCCCGGTGATGGCCAAGGGCGTCGAGGACACCGCGTTCTACCGTTGGCTTCGGCTGGCCTCGCTCAACGAGGTCGGCGGCGACCCCGCCCACCTGGGGACCTCGGTCGACGAGCTGCACCGGTGGAACCGCCGCCAGCTCACCTCGTGGCCCGACGCGATGACGACGCTGTCGACCCATGACACGAAGCGCAGCGAGGACGTGCGGGCCCGGCTGGCGGTGCTCACCGAGCTGCCGGAGGAGTGGGCCGACCAGGTGACCCGGTGGCGCGCAGGCACCGCCGCCGTCCGACCCGCCGCGCTCGACGCCAACACCGAGTACCTCCTGTGGCAGACCCTCGCCGGTGCCTGGCCGATCGACGCGGGGCGGCTCACGGCGTACCTGGAGAAGGCGACCAGGGAGGCGAAGCGGCGCACGACCTGGACGGCGCCCGACGAGGAGTACGACGTGGCGGTGCGCGACTTCGCGACCCGGCTGCTCGCCGACCCGGCGCTGACCGACGACGTCGCCGCCTTCGTCGACCGGCTGGCTCCGGCCTGGCGGGTCAACGTCCTGACCCAGAAGCTGCTGGCGCTCACCGTGCCGGGGGTGCCCGACGTCTACCAGGGCTGCGACCTCACCGACCTGTCGCTCGTCGACCCCGACAACCGTCGACCGGTCGACTACCCGGCCCGGCGGCGCCGGCTGGCCAGACTGGACTCCGGGCAGCCACCGGCCGACCTCGACGACGAGAAGCTGCTCGTGGTCTCCCGGACGCTGCGGCTGCGGCGCGACCACCCCGAGTGGTTCGGGGCCGGCTCGACGTACGACCCGCTCGAGGTCGACGACTCCGCAGGCCGTCGCGTTCGCGCGCTCCGGCGAGGTCGTCGTGGTGGCCGCCCGGCTGTCGCTGCGGGCGCCGGCCGACGCCACAGTGGCGCTGCCGGCCGGGCCCTGGCGCGACGTGCTCACGGGGTCGACGCACGACGGCACCGCCCGGCTGGACGTCCTGCTGTCGGCGTTGCCGGTCGCGCTGCTGGTGCGGGACCGCGGCTGATGCAGCGTCAGGAGCGCGCGCCGGCAGGGCTCATCTGCAGCGCGTCGGCGGGCACCGGCACCTGGAGGTGGAACCCCTGCGCCGCGTCGCAGCCGAGCGCGCGCAGCGCTTCGAGCGTCTCGGCGTCCTCGACACCTTCCGCGACGCAGAAGACCCGCAGCGTGTGCGCCATCTCGATGGTCCAGCGCACGAGGGCGGCGTCGGTCGGGTCGACCGTGAGCCCCTGCACCAGGCTGCGGTCCAGCTTGAGCACCGACACCGGGAACCGGCGCAGGTACAGCAGGCTCGCGTAGCCCGACCCGAAGTCGTCGATCGCGATCCGGATGCCCTGCTGGGCGAGCTGCCAGAGCACCACCGACGCCGCGTCCGGGTCGGCGAGCAGCGCGGTCTCGGTGAGCTCGAGGACGAGACACGTGCCCGGCAGCCGGCGCTCGGCCAGCATCGCCGCGACCCGGTCGGCGAAGGCCGGGTCGTTCACGTCGTACGCCGAGACGTTGACCGCGACCGGCGCCTCGGCACCTGCGTCCCGCCACCGGACGACCTGGTCCAGCACCAGCTCGAGCACCGCGCGGGTGACTGCGGTGATGGCGCCGGTGGCCTCGGCGGAGGGCACGAAGTGGCCGGGCATCAGCAGCCCGTGCTCCGGGTGCTGCCACCGCACCAGCGCCTCGACGCAGGCGATGTCGCCGCCGGCCAGGTTGAAGCTCGGCTGGAAGTGCGCTGTCAGCTCCCCGTCGCTGACCGCGCGCCGGAGGTCGGCGTCCAGCACGAGGCCGGCCCGGTCGGCGCCGGCGAACTCCTCGCGGTAGATCTGCCAACCGGCCCGGCGACCCTTCGCGTCGTACATCGCGATGTCCGCGCGCTGCAGCAGGGTGCCGTAGTCGGTGCCGTGCTCCGGCGCGAGCGCGATGCCGATGCTGGCCCCGACGGAGACCTCGATGCCGTCGACGGTCATCGGCGCCGTGACCGCCCGGGTCAGGCGCTCGCACAGCACGCGCACCGCGTCCTCGTCGTGCACCCCGCGGGCGAGCACGACGAACTCGTCACCCCCCAGCCGGGCGACCACGTCGTCGGGCTCCCGCACCACGTCGGCCAGCCGGTGGCCCAGCACGGACAGCAGGTGGTCACCGGCGTGGTGGCCCAGCGAGTCGTTGACGTGCTTGAACCGGTCCAGGTCGAAGAGGATCACGGCGAGCCCCCGTTCCCGGACGAGCATCGTCTCGGCCCACTCGCGGGCCGCCCGCCGGTTGTACAGCCCCGTCAGCTCGTCGCGGCGGGCCGCTCGGTGCATCGACCGCCCGTGTCCCAGGTAGCCGATCACCGACAGCACCAGCAGGAGCAGGCCGCCCAGGATCAGCGCGACCGGCCCGGTCGAGAACATGCCGGACCACGACCCGGTACGCGCCGGGGTCGAGACGACGACGGCCCACGACGTGGCGACGTTGCGGTCGGCCTTGGCGTGCCGGACCACGTGCCGCAGCCCGTCCCGCGTGACCATCGCCCCGTCCTGGGCGGTCTGCACCCAGCGCAGGCTCCGGTCGTCCGGGCTGCCGAGCGGCGCGCCGACGTCCTGCGGATGGGTCGAGTCGATCACCACCCGGCCGTCGAGCAGGTCGACGACGCGGACCTGGTCGTCGGGGTTGTCGCTGTAGAAGGCGAGCCGGAAGCTCTCCAGCGTCACCTCGAAGTCGACGAGCGCCGGCGACGTGCCGATGCCCGCGTTGACCTTGGCCGAGTTGGCCACCACCCACTCGTCGGTGGACGCCGAGCGGTAGGGCGCCGACTGGTACACCTGGTCGTAGAGCATCGAGAAGGTGCGGTCGAAGAACACCGCGTCCCGCCGGTCCTGGTCGAGCTCGTCCGGACGCACGGCCGAGCTGCCGACCACCCGGGCGTTCTCGGCGCCGCTCCGGTCGATGAAGCTGGCCGAGGCGATGCTGTCGGGGAACAGGGTGCTGAGGTCGGTGAGGGCGGTCTTGACCCGCGGCATCAGGTCGGCGTCGCCCGAGCGTCCTGCGATGCGTTGCTGGCGGCTGCCGGGAGCCCGGTAGAAGTTGGCGAAGGCCGCCGAGTGCGAGGCCAGCAGCGCCACGGCCCGGGCCCGCTCGGCGTAGTCGTCGAGGGCGGTGACGCTCGACGCGCCCTCGAGCTTCAGGTCGTGGTCGGCGTCCCCGGCAGCGCGGGACGCCAGGACTCCCGACCCGAGACCAGTGAGCACCAGGACGAGACCGAGCGCGAGCAACGCGGCACGAAACCGCTGCACGGCGCGCTCACCTCACCTCGTCCGGCCGTTCCGGACCTTCCCCGGTGTATCGGCAGCCGGGGCGGGTTGTTGAGGCAACGCGTTGCGTCCGCTCACTCCACGGACAGCAGCCGCCGGCGCTGCTCCTCGACGTCGAAGTCGGCAGCCGGCCAGCTCACTGCCATCGCCTCCAGCTGCTCGACCAGGATGTTCATGATTGCCCAGTTCCGGTACCACTTGCGATCGGCGGGGACCAGGTACCAGGGCGCGGCCTCGCCGTTGCAGCGCTCGAGAGCGTCGGAGTAGGCCTCGAGCATCGGCGTCCACTCGGCGAGGCTGTCGACATCGCCGGGGTTGAACTTCCACAGCTTGGTCGGGTCGTCCAGCCGGGCGAGCAGCCGGTCTCGGGCCTCGGTCTTCGAGACGTGCAGGAAGCACTTGACCACCGTGGTGCCCTTGGCGACCAGTCCCTCCTCGAAGCGGTTGATGGTCGCGTACCGACGGCTCCAGGTGCGTCGCTCGACGAGGTCGCGCACCCGCACCACCACGACGTCCTCGTAGTGCGACCGGTCGAACACGCCGATCATGCCTGGCGCCGGCAGCTCCTTCCGGATCCGCCACAGGAAGTCGTGCTGCATCTCCTCCCGGGACGGTGCCTTGAAGGACGCGATCGAGACGCCCTGCGGGTCGATCTCCCCGACGACGTGCCGCAGCGTGCCTCCCTTGCCGGACGTGTCCATGCCCTGCAGCACCAGCAGCACGCTGCGGGTGCCGCCCGTCCGTCCCTCGGCGAACAGCCGCTCCTGCAGGTCGGCGAGGCGCGGGCCGAGCAGGTCGAGCGCTGCCTTGCCGTCGGCCTTGTCACCGGAGAAGCCGGGGGTGCTGCGGGTGTCGACGCCGGCCAGGTCGACCGGCCCGGCCGGCAGCCGGAGCAGGTCGCTCACCCGCTTCCCGTCCGGGCGAGCCTTCTTGGTGGCCTTGGCGGAGGACTTGGACGACTTGGACGACGTGGACGACGTGGACGACTTCGACATGGCGGAGATCGTCGCAGAGCGGCCCAGGTTCGGCCAGCGACGCGCGGGTAGGTTCGACCGCCGTGACGACGCTTCAGGTCTGGGCACCGTCGGCGGGCCGGGTGACCGCCCTCGTCGACGACTCCCCGGTGCCGCTCGGCCGCACCGGCGACGGCTGGTGGCGAGCCGACGTACCGGCTGCCCGGCACGGCACCGACTACGCGTTCCTGCTCGACGACGACCCGCTGCCCCTCCCCGACCCGCGGTCGCGGTGGCAGCCGCACGGCGTCCACGGGGCGTCCCGGGTCTACGACGACGGGATGTTCGGGTGGACCGACAGCCGGTGGCGCGGTGTGGCGCTACCCGGCTCGGTGGTCTACGAGCTGCACGTCGGGACGTTCACCGCCGAGGGGACCCTCGACGCTGCTGCCGGACGCCTCGACCACCTGGTCTCGCTGGGCGTCGACCTCGTCGAGCTGATGCCGGTGGCGGCGTTCCCGGGGCGGCACGGCTGGGGGTACGACGGCGTGCACCCGTACGCCGTGCACGAGCCCTACGGCGGCCCGGACGCCCTGAAGCGGTTCGTCGACGCCTGCCACGGCCGCGGTCTCGGGGTGTGCCTGGACGTCGTCTACAACCACCTCGGCCCGTCCGGGAACTACCTCGCGCGGTTCGGGCCCTACTTCAGCGACAACCACCGCACGCCCTGGGGCGCCGGGGTGAACCTGGACGACGAGGGCGCGCCCGAGGTGCGCCGCTGGATCATCGACAACGCGCTGATGTGGCTGCGCGACTACCACCTCGACGCACTGCGGCTCGACGCGGTGCACGCGCTGGCCGACGACTCGCCGCGGCACCTGCTGGCCGAGCTGAGCCGCGCGGTCGACGCGTTGTCCTGCGCCGTACGCCGGCCGCTGACCCTCGTCGCGGAGTCGGACCTCAACCAGCCGGCCACCGTGACCCCGCTGGAGTGCGGGGGGCTGGGCATGACCGCGCAGTGGAACGACGACTTCCACCACGCGCTGCACGCGCTGCTCACCGGTGAGGGCCAGGGCTACTACGCAGACTTCGCTGCGGACCCGTTCGGTGCGCTGCGGCAGACCCTCACCGGTGTCTTCTTCCACGCCGGCACCCACTCGTCGTTCCGCGGCTCGGCCTGGGGTGCGCCGGTCGACGTGGCCCGGGTCCCGGGCTGGCGCTTCCTCGGCTACGCGCAGACCCACGACCAGGTCGGCAACCGCGCAGTGGGAGAGCGGCTCAGCGCGCTCGTCTCCCCTGGGCTCGCCAAGGTGGCTGCGGCGCTCGTGCTCACCGCCCCCTTCACGCCGATGCTGTTCCAGGGCGAGGAGTGGGCGGCCTCGACCCCGTGGCAGTTCTTCACCTCGCACGAGGAGGAGGCCCTCGCCTCCGCGGTGCGGGAGGGACGGCGGCGCGAGTTCGCGAGCCACGGCTGGTCCGCCGCGGACGTCCCCGACCCGCAGGACGCGGCGACGGTGCGCGCCTCGACCCTGGACTGGTCGCAGCTCGACGAGGCCGGCCACGCCGACGTCCTCGGCTGGCACCGGGCCCTGCTGGCGCTGCGCCGCTCCGAACCGGCGCTGGCCGACCCGCGGGTCGACCGGGTGGCAGTGGCGTTCGACGCGGCCGCTCGATGGGTCGTGGTGACCCGCGGCCCGCTGCGGGTGGTCTGCAACCTGGCGGACGAGACCCGCGTCGTCCCGCTCGACCGGCCGCTCGAGTCGGTGCTGCTCGCCTCCTGCGACACCGGCCTCGGTGCAGCCGGGAGGCGCCGTCGAGCTGCCCGCCGAGTCGGTGGCCGTCGTCCGCGTGGCAGGCTCTGAGGCGTGACGTTCGGAGGAATCATCGGTGCGCTCGTGGTCGGGCTGTTCGTGGGTGCCCTCGGCCGGCTCGTGGTGCCGGGCCGGCAGCCGATCGGCTGCCTGCTCACCCTGCTGCTCGGGATCGTCGGGTCGGTCGCCGGCCTGGCGATCGCCGACGCCGCCGGGGTGACCTGGTGGCTGCTGGTGCTCGCCTGCCAGGTGGCGGTCGCCGCCGTCGGCGTCGCCGTGGTGGCCGCGGCCCTGCGCGGCCGACGGCTCCCGTGACCGGCCACGGCGCCGGCTGACCGGCCGCGGGGTACCGACACCGGCCCTCGGCCGGGTGCAAGGATCACCGGCATGCGTCAGCTGCTGCCCTCGGGCGCCGAGTCCGTCGACCTGGTCGAGGCCTACGCCCACCCCGGTGAGTGGCCGTGGGTGCGGGCCAACATGGTGACCTCGCTGGACGGGTCGGCTGTTCGGGCCGGGCGGTCGGAGGGTCTGTCCGGCCGGGCCGACAAGCAGGTGTTCGGCGTCCTGCGCGGGCTGGCCGACGCCGTCCTGGTGGGCGCCGGGACGGCGCGCACCGAGGGCTACCGGGCGCTGCGCGCGCGACCGGCGTACGCCGAGCTGCGCGGCTCGCTCGGGCAGCGACCCGCGCCGGTGCTGGTGGTGGTCTCCGGCCGGCTCGCGCTCGACCCGGCGTCCGAGCTCTTCCAGGGCGGCGGCGAGCGCACCATCGTCGTCACCCATGCGCGCTCGGACAGCGGGGCGCGGGACCGCATCGCCGAGGTCGCAGACGTCGTCGTCGCCGGCGACGAGCAGGTCGACCTCGCGTTCGCACTCGACGAGCTCACCGGGCGGGGGCTCACCCGGGTGCTCTGCGAGGGCGGCCCGTCCCTGCTGGCCGACCTGGCCGCGACCGGCCGGCTGGACGAGCTGTGCCTCACCCTCTCGCCGCAGCTGGTCGGCGGCGCCGGGCCGCGCATCGTGGACGGCCGCGACCTCGACAACGGCTTCACCCTCGCCCACCTGCTGGAGGAGGACGGCGTCCTGCTCAGCCGCTACGTCGCCGGGTAGCACGGGCGACGGAGACGCGCCCACGCCACCAACGGGACCTGGAGCGGCAGGCGGAGGTAGGCCGCCGCCCGGTACCCGGCCGAACGGTGGCGGGCGTCCAGCGCCATCTGGATGTTGCCGGGGAAGACCGCCACGAGCAGCACTGCCGTCGCACCGGCCGCCGTCGTCCTCGTCCGGGGAACCGCCAGACCGGCCGCGCAGGCGAGCTCGGCCGCGCCGCTCGCGTAGACGAGCGCGGTGGGTGACGGGCAGCGCCGGCGGCACGATCCGGGCGAAGACCTTCGGCGCGACGAAGTGCAGCACCCCGGTGACGGTGAGCAACCCCGACAGCAGGTAGGGCGAGGCACGGAATCCCTTGTCCACCATGGCCTTTCGTCGGCCCCGAGAGATACCGGGGTGGTGTCGGGCCAGGTCCGGTCGGGTCCGGCGGTCACCGCTGGCCTCGCAGCACGGCTCCGCGGGCGGCCAGCTCACCGACCTCGTCACCGGTAGCCCGGCCCGGCTCGCCGACCCGGCATGATGGCCCCGTGCGACTGCCCGTGATGCCCCCCGTCGGCCCGATGCTCGCGAAGTCGGTCAAGACGATCCCGACCGGCGACTACCTGTACGAGCCGAAGTTCGACGGTTTCCGGTGCCTCGTCTTCCGCGACGGCGACGAGGTCGAGCTCACCAGCCGCGGCGAGAAGCCGCTCACCCGCTACTTCCCGGAGGTCGTCGAGTCGCTGCGGGCGAACCTGCCCTACCGGTGCGTCATCGACGGCGAGGTCGTGATCGTCACCGGCGACCGGCTGGACTTCGAGGCCCTGCTCCAGCGCATCCACCCGGCCGCCTCACGGGTCGACCGGCTCGCGGCCGAGACCCCGGCGTCCTTCGTGGCGTTCGATCTGCTGGCCGTCGACGACGAGTCCCTGATGCAGACTCCGTTCGCCGAGCGGCGGGCCCGGCTCGAGCAGGTGATGTCGAACGCCGACGCCCCCGTGTTCCTGACGCCGTCCACCGACGACGCGGCGCTGGCCGCCGAGTGGTTCGAGGTCTTCGAGGGCGCCGGCCTCGACGGGGTGATGGCCAAGCCGGCGGCCGGCAGCTACCAGCCCGACGTGCGCGCGATGGCCAAGGTCAAGCACGAGCGCACCGTCGACTGCGTCGTGGCGGGCTACCGCTGGCACAAGTCCGGGGGCGTCGTCGGCTCCCTGCTGCTCGGCCTCTACGACGACGAGGGCCAGCTGCAGCACGTCGGGGTGTCGGCGTCGTTCACGATGAAGCGGCGCGCCGAGCTCGTCGACGAGCTGGCGCCGTACGCCGTCACCGACGTCACCGGCCACCCCTGGGCTGCCTGGGCCGAGGCCGAGGCGCACGAGAAGGGCCGGCTGCCGGGAGCGGTGAGCCGCTGGAACGCGACGAAGGACCTCTCCTGGGTCCCGCTGCGACCGGACCTGGTCGTCGAGGTGAAGTACGACCACATGGAGGGCACCAGGTTCCGGCACACGGCGCAGTGGAAGCGCTGGCGGCCGGACCGCACGCCGGAGTCCTGCACCTACCAGCAGCTGGACCAGCCGGTGCGCTTCGACCTCGCCGAGATCTTCGCCGGCTGAGGTCACCACCTGGCAGACGCTGTCGCCGGCCGCTCGTCGACCGGCAGCAGGCCGGATCTGGCAGGATCGGGGCACCGCCGGAGCCCTCGTGCGGCCCAGACCATCGACCGGAGCCAGCCCTGTACACGATCCTGCTGCTCACCGAGCACACCCTCAACGAGCACGACGTCCGTCGTATCGCGGAGCTGCACGGCACCGAGGACGTCTCGGTCCACCTGCTGGCCGCGGCCGACGTGGAGCACCACGGGCTGATGGACGCGCTGGACGAGATCGCCCTCGGCAACCTGCGCGAGGCCCTCGACGATGACGACGACCTCACCCCGCAGCAGGCCCAGCAGGAGGCGATGCACGCGGTGAACGCCTCGCTCGAGCTGCTCAGCTCGGCCGGCCTGCAGGCCAAGGGTTCGATCACCGGCGCCGATCCCGTTCCGGCGACGGTCGAGGCCGCCCGGGCCGACGACTCGGACGAGGTGATCGTGGTCACACCACCGCACATCATCAAGGCTGGCCTGCACCGTGACTGGGCCTCCCGGCTGCGCGACGAGCTTCCGCTGCCGGTGCTGCACGTGGTTTCCGGAACTGATCGCATCGTCAGCTAGTTGACCCTCTGGCAGACGTCTCGGCAGGCCGAATCCCGGCAAATCGGTCGTCTGTGACGTCCGGTCGCGGATAATCGCCTGACCCGACCCGCGTCGAGCACCCACCCGACGCGAAACGCCCGACAGACCGAGGACCGACATGCCCGCGACCGGACCCAGCCGGATCGTCCTCGCCACGGTGCTCGCGGCCGTGCTCTCCCTCGTCGTCGTCCCGGCCGTGGCAGGCGCGGCGTCGGCGTCCACCACCCCCCTGGGCTCGGGCGACGCCACCGTGCGGGTGGTGGCGCGCACCGACGCCGGGGCGCTCGCCGCGGTCACCCGCGCCGCCGAGGCTGCCGGGGCGACCCGCATCGGCCGGGTGCCGCAGCTGCGCTCGGTCACCTTCTCGGTGCCGTCGTCGGGCGCTGCCGCCCTGCGCGCGCGGCTGGCTGCCCGCGCCGACGTCACGTCGGTCGGCGTCGCCCACCGCCGGTGGTTCTCCGCGGCGCCCAACGACCCGCGGTTCGCCGAGGAGCAGCCCTACCTGGACGCCACCGGCATCAGCGCCGCCTGGGACCGCGGGGCGCTGGGCAGCCCCGACGTGCGCATCGCGATCGTCGACTCCGGCGTCGACGTCCGGCACCCCGACCTCGCCGGGAAGGTCGTCGGCACCTACAACGCGGTCACCGGCAGCACCGACGTCCACGACGTGGTGGGCCACGGCACCGGCACCGCGAGCGTCGCGGCGGCGGCGACCGACAACGCCGTCGGCATCGCGGGAGCCGGTCGCAACAGCAGCCTGCTCGCCGTCAAGGTCGCCGACGTCACCGGCCGGATCTTCACCGACAACCTGGCCCGGGGCATCGTGTGGGCGGTCGACCACGGCGCCGACGTCGTGAACCTGAGCCTCGGCGGCCCGACGTCCGACCGGCTGGAGAAGGCCGCCGTCAGCTACGCGCAGTCCCACGGCGCCCTGGTCGTGGCGGCCGCCGGCAACGAGGGCACCGCAGCCAAGCAGTACCCCGGCGCCCTCCCGGGCGTGCTCGCGGTAGGCGCCACGTCGGCCAACGGCAGCTCTCGCGCACCGTTCTCCAGCTACGGCGGCTGGGTCGACCTCGCGGCGCCCGGACGCTCGGTGGTCGTCGCCGTCCCGGGCGGCGGCTTCGAGACGGCTGACGGCACCTCGTACTCCGCACCGCTGGTGTCCGGAGCTGCGGCGCTGCTCGCGGGCTACCGGCCCGGTCGCTCCGCCGACGAGCTCGCACAGGCGCTGGTCGGCGGCACCGACGCCACCCGCTACGGGTTCGCCCACGGGCTGGTGCACGTCGACCGGTCGCTGGACCTGCTGCCGCCCGCGTCGGTCCCCACCCTGACCCTCCCGGCGTCCGGCACCGCGGTCGCCGGCGTCGTCACCGTGTCGGCCGCCAGCGCCGCGCCGCGGGTGCGGCTGACGTTCGCCGACCTCGCCAGCACCGTCACCACCAGCGGCGGTGTGGCGAGCGCCACCTTCGAGTCGTACGGGCTCTCCGGCGACCAGCGGGTGACGGCGACCGACTGCAGCGCCGTCGACCAGTGCAACGCCTCACCGGCGGTGGTCGGCGTCGTCGTCGGCAACGGCACCCCGACACTCACCTCCCCTGCCCCGGGGCAGGACGTCCGGGCCGACAGCCTCACCGTGGCCGCCACGGCGCCGGGCGGCGCTGTCCGCCTGTACGTCGACGGGACGCCCGGCGTGATCGACCGGTCGGCGCCGTTCGCCGCTGACCTGCCGACGGAGTCGTTGGCCGACGGGACGCACGCCGTCCGGGCAGCGATCTGTCGCAGTGACGGCTCGGTGTGCGACCAGGCCCACCCGGCTGAGGTGGCCGTCCAGGTGAACCGCCTGCACCCGGGCATCAGCAAGGTGAGCCCGGCCCAGATCAGCCCCAACGGCGACGGTCGTCGGGACCGCACCACGGTGACCTACCGGCTCGACCGCGCCCAGGCGACCCGGCTGCAGGTGCGCGACGCCGGCGGTCAGGTGGTCTACACGAGGGGGCTCGGCAACCGGCCGGCCGGGACGTCGAGCGCCGGGTGGGACGGTCGCCGCTCGGGCGGCGGCGTCCTGCCGAACGGCAGCTACACCGTGCAGGTCGCCACCTCCGACGGAACGTTGCAGGGCCTCGTCAGCACCGAGGTGGCGGTGGACCGCAGCCGACCGGCGGTGCGTGGCCTCGGGACCTCGGCCAAGCGGGTGCTGCCGGTGCGGGACCGCTACCTCGACACGGTGCAGGTCTCGGCCGGCGTCGGCGAGTCGCTCCGGTCGCTGGACCTTCAGGTCACCACCCGGTCCGGGTCGGTGGTCCGCACCGTCCACGCCGGGAGCAGCAGGTCTGCGGGCACCCGGTCGGTCACCTGGGACGGCCGGCTGGCCGGCGGCCGGCTGGCGCCTGGCACCTACCGGCTGCGGCTGGTCGCCGAGGACCTCGCGGGCAACCGCACCACCTCCGCGGCCCGCACGGTGACCGTGTCCGGCCAACGCCTGGTGAAGCGCTCCGGCCACCTCACGGTGACCGCCCGCTCGTCGCTCACCGAGACCTACGAGGACGCCTGCTCCGAGGTCTTCCGGCGCACCAGCGGTCCGCACCGGGGCTGGGTGTCGTATGCCAGCTCGTCCACCTGCACCTCGGGAGACGCCTTCGCCGCCGCGGACCACCAGGTGCGCCTCCCCGCGGCCGTGCGCTACGGCACCGTGCGGGTCTCGGCCTTCGGCGGGCGCAGCGACAAGCGGTTCCGCGACTCGGCGAAGGTCGTCTACTACGACAGCCTGCAGAACCTGAGCAAGCACTCCTTCCGGCTCGCCCCGCCGGTGGCCACCTACACCGGCCCGCGCGTCGCCGCGGAGCCGCTGCTCATCCGGTCGCGGGCGCTGCGCTGGATGACGATCGCGACCGGCGTCTCCTGGTACGACGTGGCCAGCTACCGGGTCGACTACACCCTCTTCGTGCTGCGCTGAGCGGACACCGCCGACGCCCCGGCCGGTGGGCCGGGGCGTCGGTCGTGCGCAGCGGGTCGACCCGCCCGGGTCAGATGCGCCGCGTGGTGTTGCGCCCGCGCATCGCGACGACGAGGTAGACGCCGAGGGCGGCCAGCGCGATCTGCACGATGAGCTCGACCCAGTCGATGCCGTTGGTGTCGCGCAGCGGGCCGACGATCAAGGTGCCGATCAGAGCCGCGACGATGCCGACGACGATGGTCAGCCAGATCGGGATGTCCTGCTTGCCGGGGATCACGAGGCGGCCCAGCGCTCCGATGATCGCGCCGATGACGAGCGCGCCGAGGATGCCTTCGATGGTCATGATGTGGTGCCTCCGTTGTGAGCAGGGAGCCGGGCACCGTGCCCGGCCGGACGGTGCATGCCCACTACGTCCGGCGCTACTCGCGCCCCGACCACTCCTCTTGAGCTCGGCGGCCGGGCGCCGGCAGCCAGCTGGGCAGCCACCCCGGCATTGAAGACGGCAACGCGCCGCATCCGCCCCGCATCCAGCCCCGCGGCGAGCAACGATGGACCCAAGGGTCGGCCCTCCGGCTCCCCCCGCCGTTGCAGGGCCGGCCCGCCGACGCGTCTAGTCCGCGGGGTCCTCCGCGGCCGGCCGCTTGGCCCGGCTGGGCTGCACCCGCATCGGCTCCCCCGGCATCTTCGGGTAGTCCGGCGGGTAGGGCATGTCGCCCAGGCCGTGGTCGCGCTCGTCGCGCTCGAACCACTCGAGCAGCGGACTCAGGTCGTGCGCCACCTCGTCGATCTCGGCGTGCAGGTCGCCCAGCCGGGCGAACCGCGCCGGCATGGTGCGCACGGTCAGCTCGCGCGGGTCGGTGTCGGGCAGCTCGTCCCACTCGAGCGGGGCGGACACCGGTGCGTGCGGCAGCGGCCGCACCGAGTAGGCCGACGCGATGGTGCGGTCCCTGGCGTTCTGGTTGTAGTCGACGAAGATCGTCTCGCCGCGCTCCTCCTTCCACCACTTGGTGGTCACCCGGCCGGGCATCCGCCGCTCCAGCTCACGCCCGAACGCGATCGCCGCGTGCCGGACGTCGGTGAAGGTCCAGCGCGGCTGCACGCGCACGTAGATGTGCACGCCGCGGTTGCCGGAGGTCTTCGGGAAACCGCGCCAGCCGAGCTCGGCCAGCACCTCCCGGGCCTCGGCCGCCACCTCGACCACGTCGTGGAAGTCGGTGCCGGGCTGCGGGTCCAGGTCGATGCGCAGCTCGTCCGGGTGGTCGACGTCGACCCGGCGTACCGGCCAGGGGTGGAAGGTGATGGTGTTCTGCTGCGCGCACCACACCACGGTCGCCAGCTCGGTCGGGCAGACCTCGTCGGCGGTGCGGCCACTGGGGAACGCGATGTGCGCCGTCTCGACCCACGGCGGGGCGCCCTTGCTGATCCGCTTCTGGTAGAACGCGTCGGCTCCGCGACCGTCGGCCCTGGTGGCGACCTTGACGCCCTCGTGGACGCCGGCCTGCCAGCGCTCGAGGGTCACCGGCCGCTCGTGCAGCGCCCGCAGGATGCCGTCGCCGACCGACAGGTAGTAGTCGACCATCTCCTGCTTGGTGATCCCGGCGGCCGGGAAGATCAGCTTGTCCGGGTTGGTCACCTTGACGGTGCGCGGGCCGACCTCGATCTCGACGAAGGGTGATGCCATGTCGGCACGCTACCCGGGCGTCGGGCGCGGCCGGGAGACGCGACGTAGGCTCGACGGCATGTTCAAGAAGAGCAAGCCCGCCGATGCCGCGACCGACACCAGCTACGCCGTCCAGAAGTCCGAGGACCAGTGGCGCGCCGAGCTGAGCCCGCAGGAGTACCACGTCCTGCGCGAGGCCGGCACCGAGCCCGCCTTCACCGGTGAGTACACCGACACCAAGACCGTCGGCGTCTACAGCTGCCGGGCCTGCGGCGCGGAGCTGTTCACCAGCACGGCGAAGTTCGACTCGCACTGCGGCTGGCCGTCGTTCTACGAGCCGAGCGAGGGCGACGCCGTCGAGCTGCTGGAGGACCGGTCATTCGGCATGCGTCGAACGGAGGTCCGGTGCCGTCGGTGCGGCTCCCACCTCGGGCACCTCTTCGACGACGCCCCCCAGACCCCGACGGGCGACCGGTACTGCATCAACTCCGTCTCGGTCCGTCTCCAGGAAGGGCAGTAGCGCCACCAGCCGGCGCCACCACCACGGCCGGGTGTGGCGAACGTCCGCGGTCGCCACGTCGAACAGGATCACCGACTGCAGCAGCAGCCCGCCGACGAGGGCGCCGCCCACCAGGTCGGTCAGCCAGTGGCTGCCGATGTACAGGCTGGTCAGGATCGTGAGCACGGTGAGCACCGCCCAGCCCGCAGCCACCAGGCGCACCCGGGCGGCCGGCTCGTAGCGCAGCAGCAGGTACACGATGACGCCGCCGGTGAGCACCATGTTCGACGAGTGCCCGGACGGGAAGATGACGCCGCCGTTGAGCACGCTCGGGTCGAACGTGTCGGTCTCGGACCGGCCGATGAGGATCTTCATGGCGCCGACGACCACGTTGAGCACGAGGAAGGACATCGCGGCCAGGACGACCGGCCGCCAGGTGCGGTGCCGGCGGGCGAGCACCCCGGCGACGACCAGCAGGATCGGCACCAGGACCGACCGCTGGCCGACCTTGTCGTAGGCCCAGGCCCAGGTGTCCAGGGCAGGCTGCTCCTTCTCGCCGTCCCAGCGGTGGATCCGGATGTCGAGCTGGGTCAGCGGCCCCTGGACGAAGATGTCGACCACGACGACGAGCAGGGCCACGGAGAGGGCCACGGCGATGAGCCGCGACCGGCGGCTGATGCGGTCGCGGACCCGGCGGCGCTGCCCGGCCGTGACGGGCGCCGCCAGCTCGTGCCACGACGGCCCCCTGCGGGACGTCGACCTCCACGTCGTGCCCGTCGGTGCCGTGCGGGGACGCACTCACGGTGGGCTCACGGCAGCGCCGCGACGAGCTCGCTCACCGGCTTGCGCCGACCGGTGTAGAACGGCAGCTCCTCCCGGACGTGCATGCGGGCCCGGGAGCCGCGCAGGTGGCGCATCAGGTCGACGATGCGGTGCAGCTCGTCGGCCTCGAAGGCCAGCACCCACTCGTAGTCGCCGAGGGCGAAGGCCGAGACGGTGTTGGCGCGTACGTCGGCGTAGCCGCGGGCCATCTGCCCGTGCTCCGCGAGCAGCGCCCGGCGCTCCTCGTCGGGCAGCAGGTACCAGTCGTAGGAACGGACGAACGGGTAGACGCAGACGTAGTCGTGCGCCTTCTCCTCGGCGAGGAACGCGGGCACGTGACCCTTGTTGAACTCGGCCGGACGGTGCAGCGCCATCACCGACCAGACCGGCTCGCAGGCCGCCCCGAGCGCGGTGCGGCGGAACCGGCCGTAGGCCTCCTGCAGGTCGTCGGAGCTGGCCGCGTGCCACCACATCATCAGGTCGGCGTCCGCGCGCAGCCCGCTCACGTCGTAGCTGCCGCGGGTGACGACGTCCTTGGCGGCGAGCTGGTCGAGCAGGGCGTCGACCTCGGCGGCCACCGCGGCGCGGTCCTCGGGCAGCCGGTCCCGCAGCCGGAAGACCGACCACATGGTGTAGCGGATGACCTGGTTGAGGTCACGCGCCTTGGGCTTGGGGGTGCTGACCGGCCCAGTGCTCATGTCTCCCATTGTCGCAGCACCTCCGCGGCGGCACGCTGGCCGGATCCCACGCACGCGGGGATGCCCACCCCGTCGTACGGCGCGCCCGCCACGGCGAGGTGCGGGAGCACCGCGACGGCCGCGCGGATCCGTTCGACCCGCGTCCGGTGGCCGACCGTGTACTGCGGCAGGCCGCCGCCCCAGCGGGTGACCCGGGCGTCCAGCGGCGGAGCGGTGACCCCGAGCGCGTCGGTGAGGTCGGCAAGCACCAGGTCGACCAGGTCGGCGTCGTCGCGCTGCAGCACGGCCTCCTCCCCCACCCGGCCGAGCGAGGCCCGGACGAACACCAGCCCGGGGGCCGCGCCGGCGTACCAGCCCCACTTCGTGGAGGAGAAGGTCACCGCCTTGATCGATCTGCCGTCGACCGGCGGCACCAGGAACCCGGACCCGTGCAGCGGCCGCGAGAACGCCGTGCCGGGGAAGGCGAGGGCGACCACGGCCATCGAGGAGTACGGGATCCGGGCCAGCTCGGTGGCCGCGGCGGGAGCGTGCGGACGCAGCAGCCGGGCACTGGGCGCGGCCGGTACGGCGACCACCACGGCGTCGGCCAGCAGCTCCTCCGGAGCCCGCGTCGAGCCGAGCACCAGCCGCCAGCCCCCGGGCGTGCGGTGCAGCTCACGGACGGTGGCGCCGAGTCGCACCTCGGCCTCCGACAGCCGCGCCACGGCGGCCGGAAGTCGGCCGACGCCGCCGCGCGGTGCCCCGAACACCGCGCCGTCCGCCGCGCTGCCGGCCGCGGCGTCAGAGGCTGCCCGGCTCGCCCGCGCGGCAGCGAGCAGCGAGCGCTGGCGGCGCGCGTGCGGTGCCAGCTGCGGGATGGTGGTCTCCAGCGAGAGGTCGTCGGCTCGCCCGGCGTACACACCGCCGAGCAGCGGCTCGACCAGCCGGTCGACGACGGCTCGGCCCAGCCGGTCCGCGACGTAGCGGCCGACCGACACGTCCTCCCCCATCCGGGTGCGCGGCAGCCAGGAGTCGAGCGGCACCCGGGCGAGCTCCCGCGAGGTGAGCAGCCGGCTGGCCGCCAGGGCCGCGCAGGTCGCTCGGCACACCCATCACCGTCGCCTTCGGGAGCGGGTGCAGCCCGCCCCGCGTCCAGACGGTCGCCGACGTGGTCGCAGCGTCCTCCAGGTCGTCGCCGAGCCCGGCCGCGCGGGCGAGCTCGACCGCCTCCGGCCGGCGCAGCAGCAGCGACTCCGCACCCTCGTCGACGGCGACGCCGGCCAGCTCGCTGACCCGCAGCTTGCCGCCGATCTGACCGGAAGCCTCGAGCACCGTCACCCGGACCGGTCCGGCGCCGGTGCCGACGCCGGACCCGTCGCGCAGCGCGCAGGCGGCTGCCAGCCCCGTGATCCCGCCGCCGACGACCACGACGTGACGCAGCTCGCCGGACCCCTCCACGACCATGCCGACACCCTCGCAGATCGTGGCCGATCCGCGACCGGCGGCCGGGAACCGCGGCGCCGTGGGCCGCGTCGCACCACCGCAGGGCACAGCAACCACGCACTACCAGCCGTGCACACCAGCCATCCGCACCAGCCATGCAGCACCAGCCACGCAACACCAGCCACGACCGCGCGGGGCCCGCGCACCAAGGGGTACGACGCCATGACCGGTCAGCGCAGCACCGTCAGGTCCATCCGACCTCGCACCGCGGCCGCAGCAGGCGCTCTGGTGCTCGCCGCGTCGCTGGCGGCATGCAGCGGCGGCGCGGGGGGCTCCGCGGGCGCGGACAGCGTCGCTGACAGCGCTGCGGGAAGCGCTGGTGGGAACGCCAAGAGCTCGGCGTCCGGCAGCGGGCGGGCGGCGGCTCCGCAGGCGGTCGGCGGGCTGGCCGACAGCGCGGGGACACCGACCGGCGGGGGCACCGAGCCGGGCACCGGCACCGGCACCGGCACCGGCACCCAGGCGCGGGTGCTGCCGACCGACCGCAAGGTCGTCTACCGGGGCTCGATCAGCGTCCGGGTCAGCGACATCGGCCGGGCAGCCGACCGGGCCGAGGCGCTCGCCACCGGGGCCGACGGGGTCGTCGGCGCCGAGCAGACCGCCACCGACCCGCGGCGACCGCGGTACGGCGAGGCCACCCTCACGCTGCGGGTGCCGCCGGCCGCCTTCGGCGCGACGCTGGACGCCCTCGGCCGGCTGGGCAAGGAGCTCGACCGCCAGCGCAGCGCGGAGGACGTGACGAGCCAGGTCATCGACGTCGACAGCCGGGTGCGCACCCAGCAGCGCAGCGTCGAGCGGATGCGGGTGCTGCTGGCGCAGGCCAAGACGATCGGCGAGGTCGTGCAGGTGGAGTCCGAGCTGTCCCGGCGCGAGGCCGACCTCGAGTCGCTCGAGGCCCAGCTCAAGGGGCTCGAGGACGTCACCGACCTGGCGACCATCGAGGTCAGCCTCAGCTCCCCGCGACCGGGCGTGCCGCCGGAGCCCAAGGACGAGAACCTGGGGTTCCTGGCCGGGCTGACCGGAGGGTGGGACGCGTTCGTGGCGATCGTCGCCGTCGCCCTCACCGTGCTGGGTGCCCTGGTGCCGTTCGCGCTGGCCGTCGCGCTGGTCGGCGTACCGCTGCTGCTGCTCTGGCGGTCCCGCCGCCGCACCGCGGGCCCGCCGTCCGCCCCGCGGGTGCCGCCGACGCGTGACCTGCACCGGCCGACCAAGATCGTTCGCGACGTTTCGCGGCGACACGCAGCGCGTGTCGGCCGCGAACGTCGCGAACGATCTTGTGACGGCGGGTCAGGGTCAGCGGGCGGACTCGGTGTGGACGAGGTCGACGATCCGGGTCAGGACGTCCGGGTCGGTGTCGGGGATGACGCCGTGGCCCAGGTTGAAGACGTGGCCGCGGGCCGCCCGGCCGTCGGCCAGCACGGCTCGGGTGCGCTCGGCGACGACCTCCCACGGCGCGAAGACGACCGCCGGGTCGAGGTTGCCCTGCAGCGCGTGCCCGGGGCCGACCCGGCGGGCGGCCTCGTCCAGCGGCACCCGGAAGTCGACGCCGACCACCTCGGCGCCGGCCTCACCCATCAGCCCGAGCAGCTCGCCGGTGCCGACCCCGAAGTGGATGCGCGGCACGTCGAGGTCCCCGACCGCCGTCAGGACGGCGGCCGAGTGCGGCTGCACGTAGCGGACGTAGTCGGCGGCCGGCAGCGCGCCGACCCAGGAGTCGAACAGCTGCAGCGCACTGGCGCCGGCCTGCGCCTGCACCCGCAGGAAGGTGGCGGTGATGCCGGCCAGTCGACGCATCAGCGCGTCCCAGAGGTCCGGCCGGCCGTACATGAGCGCCTTGGTGTGCTCGTGGTTGCGCGACGGACCGCCCTCGACGAGGTACGACGCGAGCGTGAACGGCGCTCCCGCGAACCCGATCAGCGGCGTCGCGCCCAGCTCGGCGACCACCAGCCGCACCGCCTCGGCGACGTAGGTCACGTCGGTGTCCTCGAGCGGTCGCAGCTGGTCGAGGTCGGCGTCGCTGCGGATGGGCCGGGCGACCACCGGCCCGACGCCGGGCCTGATGTCGAGGTCGACCCCGACGGCCTTGAGCGGCACCACGATGTCGCTGAACAGGATCGCCGCGTCGGTGCCGTGCCGGCGCACCGGCTGCAGGGTGATCTCGGCGACCAGCTCCGGCCGCGCGCAGGCCTCGAGCATCGGGATCCCCTCGCGGACCCTGCGGTACTCCGGCAGCGAACGGCCCGCCTGCCGCATGAACCACACCGGCGTGTGCGGCACCGGCTCGCCCCGGCAGGCACGCAGGAAGGCGGAGTCGCGCAGGGTGCCGGTGGGCACGGGAGTGGTCACAGGTGCAGATGGTGTCACGTGCGAGTGAGCTGGACCGGCCCTCGTACGACCGATCGCGCCGACAGCCGGTCCGCTCCGCCGGCTGTGGCCGGGCCGCCCGGTCCGGTGACCGGCCTACCCTGGGGCGATGATCTTCATCACCGCCAAGTTCAGGGTTCGTCCCGAGGACGCCGACCGGTGGCCCGAGATCGCGGCGCCGTTCACCACGGCCACCCGGGCCGAGCCGGGCTGCCTGTGGTTCGACTGGTCGCGCAGCCTGGACGACCCGACGGAGTACGTGCTGGTCGAGGCGTTCCGGGACGGCGACGCCGGCGCCGCGCACGTCGGCTCGGCGCACTTCCGGGCGGCCCAGCGGTCGCTGCCACCACACCTCGCCGAGACCCCGCGCATCGTCAACGCCGAGATCCCGCAGGACGACTGGTCCCTGCTCGGCGAGCTCGCGGTGCCCGCCGACGGTTGACGCGTCGCCGTACGCCGGGTGCGCCACGTCCGGTGCGCGAACGACGGCGGAAGGCAGCTGCGCGGGGCACCGCGCCGTCCGCACCGCGGTTGTGCCGTCGTTCGCGCACGTCCTTCGCGCAGCGGTCAGCCGGCGGCGATGAGCACGACGCCGGCGAGGGCTCCCGCCACCCCCGCCGACTGGACCCGCCCCAACCGCTCGCCGTGCAGGAACCGGGCGAGCAGCACCGTCACCACCGGGTAGAGCGAGCCGAGCACGGCGACGACGCTGACCAGACCCCGGGTGCTGGCGAGGCCGAAGGAGAGGTTGGCCGCGACGTCACCGACACCGGCCAGGGTCACCAGCGCGAGGTCACGCCCGCCGACCGCGTAGTCGGCGAGCCGACCACCGCGGGCGACCGCCACCACGAGGGCCAGGGCCAGCAGCGAGACCGAGGTGACCCGCATCGTCACCAGCGTCATCAGGGTGCTGCTGCGGCTGCCCTCGGCGATGGCCAGCAGGGCCACGCCGAACCCGACGGCGGCGACCGCCGCCAGCGCCACCGGACGCACGCCGGCCCGGCCGGACAGCTCCGGGCCGCTCGCGAGCACCACGCCCGCCACGGCCACCACGATGCCCACCAGCTGGAGCCAGGCCGGCCGCTCGCCGCGGGCCACGCCGGCGAGCACGGGGACGACCACGCCGAGGGCCGCGATCGGCGCGACGACGCCCATCGTCCCCGACGCCAGGGCGGCGTAGAAGCAGGTGAGCCCGACGACTCCCGAGATCCCCGCGACCACCGCCCACAGCAGGTAGCCGGTGCCGTCGCCGAACGAGCCCGCAGCAACCGCGACGACCGTGATCAGGACCAGCCCCGCCGCCTGGGACACCCCGACCACCACCGGAGCCGCGCGCCGGCGGGAGATGGTGCCGCCGAGGAAGTCGGCGCCGCCCCAGAGCACGCTGGAGAGCAGGGCGAGGAGGGCGGCCACCCGCGTGAGGGTACGGGCGGTGCGGCCGTCGGCCGGCATCCGGCCGTCACCTGACGACGTGTCGGACGACGTGTCGGAGTGCAGTGATTCCGACGAGGCGTCGGACGACGTTGCCGGCCGACGCCGCGAACGACAGGTCGGACGACGGTCTGCGACGCGCCGGGGATGCGGGCCGGGTCGCGCCTCCCGGTCGCCGGGGCCGCCCCGACGTACGCTTCCGAGCATGGTGGCCCGCCGCGAGGCCGACGAGGTACCCGAGGAGTTCTCCCGGGCGCTCGCCGCGCTGCGCGGCGCGTCCCCCCGGTCGGAGGTCGTGCTCGAGGAGACGCCGGCGCCCCAGCGGCTGGCCCCGCACGCCGTCGCGCTGTCGGCCGACGTGGTCTCCCCGCACGACCCCGAGGCCGAGCTGGGCACCGGGCGGCTGGTGCTGCTGCACGATCCGGCCGGCCACGAGGCGTGGCAGGGGACGTTCCGGGTGGTGACGTACGTACGGGCCGAGCTGGAGCACGAGATGGCCTCCGACCCGCTGCTGCCGGGGGTGGGCTGGGCCTGGCTCACCGAGTCGTTGGCCGCCCACGGGGCCGCGTTCACCGCGGCGAGCGGCACCGTGACCCGCGTCGCGTCCGAGAGCTTCGGCGCGATCGGCGACGAGCCGCCGTCCGCCCAGATCGAGATCCGGGCCTCCTGGACCCCGCTCGACGAGGGCTTCGAGGCCCACCTGCTCGCCTGGTGCGAGCTGCTCTGCACCACGGCGGGCCTGCCGCCGGTCGCGCCGGGCGTGGTCACGCTGCCGACCCGGCGCCGCGCCAGTCGTCGCTGAGCCGACCGCCGCTGAGCCGACCGCTGCTGAGTCGACCGCCGGCTGCCGCGGGCTACAGGTGATCGGCTCGCCGGCCGATGAGGGTGAGGACAGCAGGACCCTCGTACCTGATCAGGAGACCCGGTGACCGCTCTGGTCGAACGGCACGGCAGCACGGGTCCCGGGCCGCAGTCTGCCCGGGCCACCCGTTTCACGGCGATGGTCGTCGTCGCCAGCCCGTTCGTCCGCGAGACCCTCGCGCGCACGCTGCGCTCGCTCGGGGCGGTCGAGGTCGTCGAGGCGTCCTCGCTCGCCGAGGCCCGCACCCGGGCCCAGGGCACCAGCGCCCGGGACCTCGCGGTCATCGACAGCAGCCTGCCCGACGGCTCCGGGATCGCCCTGGTCCGCGAGCTGCGGAGCCTGGGCTGGGTCCGCGGCCTGGTGCTGTCCTCCACCGAGGACCCCTACACGGTCCGGGCCGCGCTCGCCGGCGGCGTCCGGGCGTTCCTCGTCACGGCATCCTCCGGCGGCCCCAGTGTCCGCACCGCGGTACCCCAGACCCTGACGACCCGCCCGCGGGCCGCCCGGCTCACCGGCGCGGAGGCGCTGTCCGGCCGTGAGGTCGAGGTGCTGCAGCTGGTGGCCGACGGCCGGTCGAACAAGGAGATCGGCGAGGCCCTCGGCCTGTCGGCGCTGACCGTGAAGAGCCACCTGGCCCGCATCGCCCGCAAGCTGGGCACCGGTGACCGGGCCGAGATGGTCGTCGTGGCCATGCGGGCCGGCGTCGTCGTCTGAGTCCCGACGCGCGGCAGGGCCGGGGTACGGCAGTCGCTGCCCGGCACGCCGTACGGTGATCCGCGTGACCTCGTCCCCGTCGTCCGGCTCGCCCGGCTCGCCCGGGACCGAGCCGGTCTTCCTCGCGGAGACGGACGCCCCGCTGCCGGGTGGACCCGACCAGCTGCCGGGCGGACCCGAGCCGCTGCCGGACGGACCCGAGCCGCTGCCGGACGGCTCGGACCCGCTGCCGGACGGCCCCGTCCCTCTGACCGAGCCTCGCGACGGGGTGCCGGCTCCGCTGACCGAGCCCGACGAGCTGGCCCGGGTGGTCGAGCTCCTCGCGTCGGGCAGCGGCCCGGTGGCGGTCGACGCCGAGCGGGCCTCCGGCTACCGGTACGGCCAGTCGGCCTACCTGGTGCAGCTCCGCAGAGCCGACCTCGGCACCGTGCTGATCGACCCTCGCGAGCTGCCGGACCTCGCGGCGCTGGGTGCCGCGATGGCCGACGACGAATGGGTCCTGCACGCCGCCTCGCAGGACCTGCCGTGCCTGGCCGAGCTGGGGATGCGGCCGACCCGGGTCTTCGACACCGAGCTGGCGGGCCGGCTGCTCGGCTACGCCCGGGTGGGGCTCGGCTCGATCGTCGAGGAGGTCCTGGGCCTCACCCTCGAGAAGGGCCACTCGGCCGCCGACTGGTCCACCCGGCCGCTGCCCGAGCCCTGGCTGCGCTACGCCGCGCTCGACGTGGAGGTGCTCGTCGAGCTGCGCGACGCGCTCGCCGAGCAGCTCGACGAGCAGGGCAAGCGGTCCTGGGCCGAGGAGGAGTTCGCCGCGATCGTGGCGGCGCCGCCGGCAGCGCCACGGTTCGAACCCTGGCGGCGCACCGGCGGCCTGCACCGGGTGCGCAAGCGCCGGCCGCTGGCTGTGGTGCGGGCGCTGTGGGAGCGCCGGGACGAGGTCGCCCGGCGCCGAGACATCGCCCCGGGCCGGGTGCTGCCGGACGCCGCGATCGTGGCTGCCGCCCTCGCAGCGCCGCGGACCGAGGCCGAGCTGGTCGCGCTGCCGGTGTGGGGCGGACGGTCCATGCGCCGCCAGACCGCGACCTGGCTGCCGGCGATCGAGGCCGCTCTGGCGCTGCCCGAGGCCGACCTGCCGGGCCTCAAGACCCCGGTCGAGGGACCGCCACCGGCCCGTTCGTGGCCCGAGCGCGACCCGGTAGCCGCAGCTCGGCTGGCCTCCGCCCGGGCGGCCCTCGGCGCGGTCGCGGCCGAGCACCGCCTGCCGGTCGAGAACCTGCTCGCGCCGGACACGGTGCGCCGCCTCACGTGGACACCGCCGGCCGATGCCGGCACCGAGGGCGTCGCCGCCGTCCTGCGCGGCCACGGCGCCCGCTCGTGGCAGGTCGCGCTCACCGCCGGCGTGCTCGCCGAGGCGCTCGCGTCGGCGGCTGCAGCCACCGCCGATGCGGCTGCCGCCGCTGCGGGAGCCGCCGGACCGGGACGGCCGGGCGCCGACCCTGCCGCGCCGCCCGGCGACACGCCGGCACCGGCCGGCGATTAGGCCGCCGGCGCGGCTTTTAGGCCACGTCCGTGTTGCGTTACTCCGGAGCCGTCTGCTTAGGTAAGGGTTGCCTTACCTGACCACGTAGACCAGACCTGCTCACCATGAGGGGATGCCGCGGTGCTCGCGAACTACCTGATCGGCCTGCGTGAGGGCCTGGAGGCCGCTCTCGTGGTGAGCATCCTCATCGCGTACCTGGTGCGCACCGGTCACCGCGACCGGCTCCGGGCGATCTGGCTCGGCGTCTGCCTGGCGCTGGCGATCTCGCTGGCCTTCGGGGCGCTGCTGACCTTCACCTCGAGCAACCTCAGCTTCGAGGCGCAGGAGCGCTTCGGCGGCATCATGTCCATCATCGCGGTCGGCTTCGTCACCTGGATGATCTTCTGGATGCGGCGCACGGCCCGGTTCCTCAAGACCGAGCTGCAGGGCAAGCTCGACGCCGCGCTGCTGATGGGCACCCTCGCCCTGACTCTCACGGCGTTCATCGCGGTCGCTCGCGAGGGCCTCGAGACCTCGCTGTTCCTGTGGGCCGCCGCGCAGTCCGTCGGAAGCGGCCCCACCGCGCTGGTCGGCGCCGCGCTCGGCATCGCCACCGCCGTGACCCTCGCGTACCTGCTGTACAAGCGCGCGGTGACGATCAACCTGGCCACGTTCTTCACCTGGACCGGCGCGGCACTCATCGTGGTCGCGGGCGGCGTCTTCGCGTACGGCGTGCACGACCTGCAGGAGGCCGGCACCCTGCCGGGTCTGAACAACCTGGCCTTCGACGTGTCCAGCACGATCCCGCCGGACAGCTGGTACGGCACCTTGCTCAAGGGCGTCTTCAACTTCAGCCCCCAGACGACGTGGCTCGAGGCTGCGGCCTGGCTGCTGTACGTCGTACCCGTGATGATCCTCTTCTTCCGCCCGGCCAAACCATCGGCACCGACGCCGGCATCGCCCGCCTCGACGTCCGCGACCGCCCCGTCCGGCACCAGCTGACCCACCCGGACACCCGTCCCGCAGTTCCCCTGACCCGCAACGGAGCTCCCGCATGCCCTCGTCCGTCCTGTCCCGCCCCGCCGTGCTGCTCACGGTGCCGCTGCTGCTGGCCACCGGTGCGCTCGCCGGCTGCGGCGGTGACGACTCCGCCGGCTCCTCGACCAAGGTCGCCGTCGAGGCCGGGGACGACTCCTGCACCGTGTCCGAGACCGACCTCGAGGCCGGCGACCTGACCTTCGCCGTGGAGAACACCGGGAACAAGGTCACCGAGGTCTACGTGTACGCCGAGGACGACGGCGCGTTCACCAAGGTCGTCAGCGAGGTCGAGAACATCGGGCCGGGCACGAGCCGTGACATGGACGTCGACCTGGCGGCCGGGAGCTACGAGGTCGCGTGCAAGCCGGGCCAGAGCGGCGACGGCATCCGCCAGAAGATCGCCGTGACCGGCAGCGGCGGCGCAGCGGACGTCCGAGACCGGCCACGACCGCGAGCTGCAGCTCACCGTCTCCGACTCCGGGCTGACCGGCCTCGACCCGGCGACCGGCAGCAAGGGCGAGCGCGTCGAGTTCGAGCTGACGAACTCCACGGACGGCACCCGCACCCTCGAGATCCTCGACCCGGCGGGCAAGGTCGCCACCGAGTTCGACGTCCCGGCCGGCGAGGACGGCGAGGCGGTCGTCGAGCTCGCCACGACCGGCGACTGGACCGTCGTCGTCGAGGGCGGCTCGGCAGACATCAAGCAGACCCTCACGGTCAGCTGACCACCGGGTCGTCGGTCTGGGCCGTTCCGTCCGGGTGTCGGCCCGCGCGGCTGGTGGGGCGAGACCCTTCTCGGGTAGGACCAGCGGCATGACCACGCCGAGCGGCGCCGCAGTTCGTCCTGCACGAGCACCACAAGCCACAGCACCACTTCGACCTCCGGCTCGAGCAGGACGGCGTGCTGCGGTCCTGGGCGGTGCCCCGCGGCCTGCCGGACAGCCCCGCCGGCGACCGGCTGGCGGTGCCGGTGGCCGACCACGACCTCGACCACCTGACCTACGAGGACGCCGACAAGTCGATCGCGGACATCGGCACCTGGGAGGAGGTCGACCGCAACGAGCGACGGCTGCTGTTCGTGCTCCGCGGGGTGCGGGGCGCACGGCGGTACGCACTCATCGACACCGGGGACAACTGGTTGCTGCACCTGACCAAGGAACAGCCGGACTGACCCGGCTGCGCGACGGTCAGCCGCGCGCCAACACCTCGCCGTGCAGCACGGCGAACCAGCCGTCGTCCCGCTCCGCCCACTCGGCCCAGCCCGCGGCGAGGTCGTCGAGCTCGTCACGGCTAGCCAAGCCGCGGTCCACCGCCTGCTCGGCCAGCGCGGAACGGCGTACCCGGTCGGCCCACAAGCCGGCCCACCACCGGCGCTCCTCGAGGGTGCTGAAGCACCAGGTGCTCGCCGAGCTGGAGACCTCAGCGAAGCCGGCGGCCAGCGCCCAGCTGCGCAGCCGCCGACCGGCGTCCGGCTCGGCCGCGTTGCTCCGGGTGACGCCGGAGTAGACCGCCATCCACCGGTCCAGCCGCGGGTCGGCCGGGAACCACGTCATGGCGGCGTAGTCGGCGTCCCGGGCCGCAACCACGCCGCCGGGACGGCAGACCCGGCGCATCTCGCGCAGCGCGGCCACCGGGTCGCTGAGGTGCTGGAGCACCTGGTGGGCGTGCACGACGTCGATGCTGTCGTCGGGCACGTCCAGGGCGTAGACGTCACCGACCGCGAAGCTCACGTTCTCGAGCCCGTCGACGGCGGCCTGCGCGCGCGGGGCCAGCAGCACGTCCTCGGCGCGGTCGATGCCGAGCACCGGCGCCGGTGCCACCAGCCGGGCGAGGTCCAGGGTGATCGTGCCCGGTCCGCAGCCCACGTCGAGCACGGCCAGCCCCGGCCGCAGGTGCGGCAGCAGGTAGCCGGCGGAGTTCTGGGCGGTCCGCCAGGTGTGGGAGCGGAGCACGCTCTCGTGGTGACCGTGGGTGTAGACGTCTGCCGGTTGCGCCATGCGATCGACGGTAGGCCGCCATCTCGGATGACGGAATCGATGTCTCGGATGATGGTCGCTACGGTCCGCGGCCGGGGCCGCCTCGGCCGCTAGCCTCGGCCCGGTGACCGAGCAGCCAGCCGTGCAACCGACCGAGCAGCCGACCGAGCAGCCAGCGGACGACGCCCGAGTGGCCGGCCTCGTCGAGGAGATGCGCGACCGGCTTCGTGCTGCGGGAGACCCGGTCAAGGCGCCGCAGATGCAGGCGTACCTGAAGTCGGCACTGCCGTGCTACGGCGTCAGCGCGCCGGTTGCCAGGGTCGCCTTCCGCGCGGCGCTGGCAGCTCATCCGCTGCCGGACCGCGAGTCCTGGCTCGCGGCTGTGCATGCGCTGTGGGACGGCGTCACCCACCGCGAGGAGTGGTACGCCGCGCTCGCCGTAGCCCGGGACCGCAGGTACGCCGCCTACCGCGACGCCGACGCCCTCCCCCTCTACCGCCACCTGGTGATCAGCGGAGCCTGGTGGGACGTCGTCGACGACGTGGCGACCCACCTGGTCGGGCCGCTGCTGCTGCGCGATCCGCAGGCAGTCCGGCCCGTCGTGCACAGCTGGGCGACCGACCCCGACCGGTGGCTGCGGCGCACAGCGGTGATCTGCCAGGTCGGCGCCAAGGAGCGCACCGACCTCGACCTGCTCAGTGACGCGATCGAGGCCAACCTGGACGACCGGGACTTCTTCCTGCGCAAGGCGATCGGCTGGGCGCTGCGGCAGCAGGCGCGGCTCGACCCGGACTGGGTCCGCGCCTTCGTCGCCGCGCACGACGACCGGATCAGCGGGTTGTCCCGGCGCGAGGCGCTGAAGCACGTGCAGCCGCTCTAGGGATCGGGATCGGGATCGGGCGATCGGGATCGGGATCGGGATCGGGCGGCGTTCGTGGCGGCGGTCGGTTGTGGCCGGGTGGGTGGGGTTCGGGGCCGATGGTCTTCCCTGTTGCCGGGTGGTGCAGCTGGTAGCGGCCGTCGGGTAGCCGGTGCAGCTGCCAGTGCCCTTCGTGCAGCAGCAGGTGGTGGCCTTGGCAGGGCAGCGCCCCGTTCGCGACGGTGGTCGGGCCGTGCTGGGCGACCGGCACCAGGTGGTGGGCGTCGGCCCAGGCGATCGGCCGGTCGCAGTACGGGGCGGGGCAGCGGTCGCCGTCGCGGGCGATCATCGCCCGGCGTTGGGCGGCGGTGAAGAACCGCCGACCACTGCCGGCCTCGATCACACTGCCGTCGGGGCCGATGGTGACGAAGGTGGCGTGCGCGTCGCAGCCGACCCGGCGGGCGGTGGACCCGGCGATCCGGCCGATCCAGGACAACGTGCCACCCGGCGACCCACCCGCCATCGCCGGCAGCCGCCGGCCGGCAGCCGCTCGCGCCCGCAGCGTCGTCGTCCTCCGCGTGCGCGGCTCGGCTGCGTCTCGGCCTCGGCTGCGTCCTGGAGATCGTCGGTGTCCTCGAGGTCCGTGCCGGCCGCGGCGTGTTCCGGGTCGCCGGTCGCCGGCCGGCGGCAGCGGCGCACGTGTGGCTGCCGGCTCGGCGGCCAGGGTGGCGGCGTCCAGGGTGACGATCAGGTGCGGGTGCCCGCCCCGGCCGGCCCGGCCGGTGTCGGGGTGGGCGAGGTAGGCGCGGCAGATGTCGGCCAGCCCGTCCAGCCGGCGCCGGGCCGCGGTCCGGGTGTCGCCGGCGACCAGTGGGGCGGCGGTGTCCACCGCGGTGGCCAGCAGCGACCCGCTGACCGGATCGGCCGACCCGGAGATCGACACCGTGCCGTCCAGGGTCGGGCAGAACGTCACCCCGGCCCGCTCATAGCGGCGGACCGCGGCGGCGTCGGCGCGTCGGGGTCCAGCGCATGCTCAAAGGCGCGCATCAGGTTCGCGGTGGCCGCCACATCCGCGGTGCTGGCCAGCGCGACCGCGTCGGGCTCGATCAGCGCGACCGCCCCGGCCGGCGCATCCTGCACGGCGGTCGCGATCAGCTGCGGCGTGCCGGCCGGTCAACCCACCGTCGGCCAGCGCCGCCGCGGTGGCCGGCAGCAGCCCGCAGCGCAGCACCCGGGCGGTGCGGACCAGCCCGGCCGCCTCCCCGGCGGTGACCTTCGTGGTCTGCCGCAGCCAGGCGCCGGCCGTCAGCGCACCGTCCAGGGCGAAGGTGCCGCGGGCGTCGACCTCCCCGACCGCCGACAGCGTGACCGACTCCAGCCGGGCACCGGCCCGGCGCACCTCGGCCACCAGCCCGGCCAGCTGGTCGTGGGTCAGATCCGCCACCGCGCCGCCGGCCAGCGAGTCGACCAGGCCCGCCACGCGCGGCGACCATGGTGTCCAGCGCGGCCATCGGCGGCACCGCACCACCCGGACCCGGTGTTCGAAGACATGTTCGAACACTACCCGCCGGGCTGGACACAACCCGACCCCCGGAAACCGTTTGTGGACAACGGATTCCTGTCCACAGCCAGACACCGCGAGGCCGCATCCTGACCGACGCCCGCGGTCCGCCGGACGCCACCGGACGCAAGCCGGTGCCGTCGCACTAGGCCAGCGAGGGTGCACCGGAGGGCTACGGGACTCGCCCGGTCACGACCGAAGACAGAACCAGACTCCCCTCCGGGCGTCGCCTGCCGATCGAAGGCGGCGCCGCCCGGAGGGCTCAAGCTCCTCGCCGCCGCCGGCCGCAGACCCGGCAGGATGGCCGGATGACCGCCGCCGAGCAGTGGGCCGACGAGCTCGCCGCCTGGGCCATCGACCCCGAGATCCTCGCCGCCGCACCGGAGTCGCCGTACGGCTTCCCACCGTTGCTGTTCACCCCCGACCGCGACACCCCGCCGCCACCGCTGCACGCCGTCGCGGCCGCGGCCTTGCGACCGGGCGGAACCGTGCTCGACGTCGGGGCCGGCGCGGGCGGGGCGAGCCTCGGCCTGGTGCCGCCCGGCGGCCACCTGCATGCCGTCGACTCCCAGCCGTCGATGCTGCGGGCCCTCGAGGTCTCGGCACGCGACCGCGGCCTCGGCGTCACGACGTACGACGGGAGCTGGCCCGCGCTGGCAGCCGCCGTGCCGGTGTGCGACGTCGTGGTCTGCGCGCACGTCCTCTACAACATCGCCGACCTGGTGCCCTTCGTCGAGGCACTGACTGCGGCAGCCCGCGACCTCGTGGTGGTCGAGATCCTCGGGCAGCACCCGCTGGTGCGCCTCGGCGGGATGTGGCAGGAGGTCCACCACCAGTCGAGGCCGGACGGGCCGACTGCCGAGCTCGCGCTCGCCGTGCTGCACGAGGCCGGGGTGCGGCCGGAGGTGGTCGAGGAGGTCCGGGACCCCCTGCCGCGCACCGGCGAGCGGTACTCCGCGTGGGTCGACTTCACCCGCCGGCAGCTGTGCCTGCCACCCGAGCGGACGGCCGAGGTCGAGGACCTGATGCGGCGCCATCCCCCCGGCCCGCGGCGCTGTGTCGTGCTGTCCTGGCCCGGCTCCGGGGCCTGACCCGGCTGGTTTGGCGGTCGTTGTTACTGACGAGTAGCATCGGGCTCGGCGCCCCGCCCGCGCGACCCCGACCCGACCACCTGGAGGGCCCGTGCCCGCTCAGTCCCGGAAGTCTCGCCCCGACCGGACGGTGCGTGACGTCGTCTTCGTCGACGGCGTGCGCACGCCGTTCGGCAAGGCCGGCCCCAAGGGCATGTACGCCGAGACCCGGGCCGACGACCTGGTCATCCGCTGCATCCGCGAGGTGCTGCGCCGCAACCCGTCGCTGCCTCCCGAGCGGGTCGACGACGTCGCGATCGCGGCCACCACCCAGATCGGCGACCAGGGGCTCACCATCGGCCGCACCGCCGCGCTGCTGTCCGGGCTGCCGAAGACGGTGCCGGGCTACGCCATCGACCGGATGTGCGCCGGGGCCCTCACCGCGGTGACGACCAGCGCGACGGGCATCGCGTTCGGGGCGTACGACGTCGTGATCGCCGGCGGCGTCGAGCACATGGGGCACCACCCGATGGGCGAGGGCGTCGACCCCAACCCGCGGATCATCGCCGAGAAGCTCGTCGACCCCTCGGCCCTCGTGATGGGCGCGACCGCCGAGAACCTGCACGACCGGTTCCCCCAGCTCACCAAGGAGCGCGCCGACGCCTTCTCGGTCGCCAGCCAGGACAAGTACGCCAAGGCCTACGCCAACGGCAAGGTGCAGCCCGACCTCGTGCCGATGGCCACCCGCAGCGTCGAGAAGGGCTGGGGGCTGGCCACGCAGGACGAGCCGCCCCGCCCGGGCACCACGCTCGAGAACCTCGCCACCCTCAAGACCCCGTTCCGGCCGCACGGCCGGGTCACCGCCGGAAACGCCGCCGGCCTGAACGACGGTGCCACCGCCTGCCTGCTCGCCGCCGAGGACGTCGCCGAGGAGCTCGGCCTGCCGGTGAAGATGCGGCTGGTGCAGTACGCGTTCGTCGGCGTGGAGCCCGAGGTGATGGGGGTCGGCCCGGTGCCGGCCACCGAGAAGGCGCTGGCCAAGGCCGGCCTGACCATCGAGGACATCGGCCTGTTCGAGCTCAACGAGGCGTTCGCCGTGCAGGTGCTGGCGTTCCTCGACCACTTCGGCATCGCCGACGACGACGCCCGGGTCAACGAGTACGGCGGCGCCATCGCGGTCGGCCACCCGTTGGCGTCGTCCGGCGTCCGGCTGATGACCCAGCTGGCTCGGCAGTTCGAGGACCACCCCGAGGTGCGGTACGGCCTCACCGCCATGTGCATCGGCATCGGCATGGGTGGCGCGGTCATCTGGGAGAACCCGAGCTGGACCGGCTTCACCGACGCGGAGGACGCGAAGTGAGCGACATGATCGACTTTCCGGACGAGGTCGTCACGCACGCCCCCGTGCAGTACGTCGCCCTCCCGCAGGGCGCCGGCACAGCGGCCCTCATCACGTTGGACAACGGCTTCGACCACACCAAGCCGACGACGCTGGGGCCGAAGAGCCTGGCCAACATCGGTGCGGCCGTCGACGAGGCCCTCGGGCGCGACGACGTCGTCGCCGTGGCTGTCACCGGCAAGCCGTTCATCTTCGCGGTGGGCGCCGACCTCAAGGTGATGCAGGCCGGTGGCACGGCGGCCCAGGCGAAGGCCTACTTCGCGCTCGGCCACGACACGTTCCGCAAGCTGCGCGACGCGAAGGTGCCCACCTTCGCGCTCGTCAACGGCGCCGTCATGGGCGGCGGCCTCGAGCTGGCGCTGCACTGCCGCTACCGGACCCTCTCCGCGGGCGTGCCGGCGATCGCCTTCCCGGAGGTGTTCCTCGGCCTGGTGCCCGGCTGGGGCGGCAGCCAGCTGCTGCCGAACCTCATCGGGGCCGACCAACGCCGTCACGGTCATCGTCGAGAACGCCATGAACCAGAACCGGATGCTCCGGGCCAAGCAGGCCCTCGACCTCGGCATCGCCGACGTGCTGTTCGAGCCGGCCGACTTCCTCGAGCAGTCCCTCGCCTGGGTCTCGGCCGTCGTCCGCGGCGAGGTCACCGTCGAGCGCCCGGAGGTCGACCGCGGCGCGGCCTGGGACGCCGCGCTGGCCCGGGCCAAGGACATCGCCGACGCACGGGTGCACGGGGCGGCCCCGGCGCCGTACCGCGCGATCGAGCTGCTCGAGCTGGCCCGCACCGCGTCGTACGACGACGGCATCGCGGCCGAGCGGAAGGCGCTCTTCGAGCTGGCCATGGGCGAGGAGCTGCGCGCGAGCCTCTACGCCTTCGACCTCGTGCAGCGACGGGCCAAGCGGCCCGCCGGCGTGCCCGACAGGTCGCTGGCCCGGGACGTGACCAAGGTGGGCGTCGTCGGTGCCGGGCTGATGGCCTCGCAGCTCGCGATGCTGTTCGTGCAGCGCCTCGAGGTGCCGGTGGTGCTCACCGACCTCGACCAGGAGCGCGTCGACAAGGGCGTCGGCTACGTCCACGGCGAGGTCGACAAGCTGCTGGGCAAGGGCCGCATCACCCAGGACAAGGCCAACCGTCTCAAGGCGCTGGTCACCGGCTCGACGAGCAAGGAGGCGTTCTCCGACGCCGACTTCGTGATCGAGGCCGTGTTCGAGGAGATGAAGGTCAAGCAGCAGGTGTTCGCCGAGGTCGAGGCCGTGGTCTCGCCGGAGTGCGTGCTCGCGACCAACACCTCGTCGCTGTCCGTCACCGAGATGGCCTCCCAGCTCGAGCACCCCGAGCGGGTCGTCGGGTTCCACTTCTTCAACCCGGTGGCGGTGCTGCCGCTGCTCGAGATCGCCCGCGCGGACAAGACCGACGACGCGTCGCTCGCCACGGCTTTCGCGGTGGGCAAGACGCTGAAGAAGTCCTGCGTGCTGGTGGCCGACCGGCCGGCCTTCGTCGTGAACCGGCTGCTCACCCGGTTCCTCGGCGAGGTCACCAAGGCGGTCGACCAGGGGACGTCGTTCGAGGTGGCCGACCATGCGCTGGAGCCGCTGGGTCTGCCGCTGACGCCGTTCGTGCTGCTGCAGCTCGTCGGCCCCGCTGTCGCGCTGCACGTCGCCGAGACGATGCACGAGGCGTTCCCCGACCGGTTCTACGTGTCGGAGAACCTCGGCCGGATCGTGGCGGCCGGGAAGACCGGCGTCTACGTGTGGGAGGGGCCGACGCCGACCGTCGACCCCGAGGTGGCCGAGCTGTTCAGCCAGGGCGGCTCCCCCTCGACCGAGGACGAGGTCCGCGGCCGGGCGCTGGACGCGCTCGCCGAGGAGATCCGCCTGATGCTCGACGAGAAGGTCGTCGAGGACGTCCGCGACATCGACCTCGCGATGCTGCTGGGGGCCGGCTGGCCGTTCCACCTCGGCGGCATCACGCCGTACCTGGACCGGCAGGGCGTGTCCGAGCGGGTCACCGGGCAGCGGTTCCTGCCGCCCGGCGTGGCCAGCCTCCCGGCCCGCCCCTGACCCGTCACATCTCGTGATCATGAAGGATCCTCCCGGCACCTGCCGGGGAGATCCTTCATGATCACCGAAGCTGGGGCGGTCTGGCGTCAGAGCAGCAGCTGGGTCACGGCGTGGATGCCGAGCCCGGCCAGGGCGCCCACGACGGTGCCGTTGATCCGGATGAACTGCAGGTCCCGGCCCACCGCCAGCTCGACCTTGCGCGCGGTCTCCTCGCCGTCCCACCGGTTGACCGTGTCGGTGATCGTGGCCGTCAGCTCGCCGCGGTAGGTGGTCACCACGTGCACGGCGGCGTCCTCGACCCAGCCGTCGACCTTGGCGCGCAGCCGCTCGTCGGTCGTCAGGCGGCCACCGAACGACGCCAGGCCGGCCGTCGCGCGCCGGCGCAGCTCGCTGTCCGGGTCGGACACCGCGTCGAGCAGCATGGTGCGCACCGTCGAGAACAGGTCACCCATGGCGGCCCGTACGTCGGGGTGCGCCAGCAGCGAGGCCTTGAGCTGCTCGCTGCGGTGCACCGTCTCGAGGTCGTACTGCAGGTTGTGGCCGAGCTGCACCAGGAACCGGTCGACCGAGCGACGCAGGGGGTGGTCGGGGTCGGCCTGCACCTCGCGGGCCACCCGCACCAGCTCGCGGTGCACCCTGGTGGCGACCGCGTCGTCGACGAACCGGGGTGACCACAGCGGCGCCTGCCGGGACACCGCGTCGACGACGACCGACTCGTTCTGCTGCAGCCAGGCGGCGATCTGGTCGACCGCCAGCTGCACCACCCCGTCGTGGGCGCGGTCCTCGACCACCCGGGTGAGCAGCCGGCCCAGGGGCGGGCCGGCCGGAGTGGCCACCAGTCGGGGCAGCAGGGTCTGCTCCAGCACGGCCCGGACGTCCTCGTCGCGCAGCACGCCGATCGCCCCGCGCAGCAGCGTCGCCGCCTCGTCGGTGACCCGGCGGGCCTGCTCCGGGACGGACAACCAGCCACCGAGCCGCCGGGCGACCCCGACCGCCCGCAGCCGGTCGCGGACGACCTGCTGGGACAGGAAGTGGGTGCCGACGAAGCTGCTCAGGCCCTCGCCCAGCTGGTCCTTGCGGGTCGGGATGATCGCGGTGTGCGGGATCGGCAGCCCCAGCGGGTGCCGGAACAGCGCGGTGACCGCGAACCAGTCGGCGAGCGCGCCCACCATCGCGGCCTCGGACCCGGCCCGCAGGTAGCCGATCCAGGCCGCGCCGCCGTCCTCGGCCCGGGCCGCCAGGACGTACACGACCGTCGCCGCCAGCAGCAGCGCGGTCGCGAAGGTCTTCATCCGCCGCAGGTCGCCCCGCTGGGCGCGCTCGTCGGTCAGCAGGACGTCGCCGAGGGTGCTCACCCCCTGATTCTGCTGGGTGGCTTCGGCTCCCGGCGTCAGGGCAGCAGGAGGGCGCTGTCGCCGAGCTCGTGCCACAGGTAGCCGGCCGTGTACGCCGCGTCGTACGCCGAGGCCACCAGCTCGCGGCCGGCGACGGCCTCCAGCAGCCGCAGGTGCGAGGCACCCGGCTCGTGCCAGCCGGTCACCAGGCCGTCGACGACCCGCGCCGGCCGCTCCGGGCCCAGCACCAGGTCGGTCCAGCCCTCGGCCGGCCGCACGGTGCCGTCCTCGGCGGCGGCGGTCTCCAGCGCCCGGGTGACCGTCGTACCGACGGCGACGACCCGGCCGCCGAGCCGGCGGGTGTGCTGCACCAGCTGCGCGGTCGCCGCCGGGACCCGGAACGGCTCGGGCAGCGGCGGCTCTCCCGCCTCCTGGGAGGAGACGCCGGCGTGCAGCGTGACGGGCGCCAGCGACACCCCGGCGGTCACCAGGTCGGTCACCACCGCGTCGCTGAACGGCCGACCCGCGCTGGGCATCTCGGCGCTGCCCGGCTCGCGGCCGAACACCGTCTGGTAGCTGGCGATCGGCCAGTCGTCCGGCACGTAGGAGTACGCGATCGGGCGTCCGTGCCGGGCCAGGTACGCGGGCACCGGGCCCGGTACGACGAGCCGGGCCTGCCACAGCCGGGACGTCGCGGCCGACGCGTCCGGGTAGGGCGCGACGACCCGTAGCCGGCCACCGGGCAGCTCGACGGTGTCGCCGACGGCGACGCCGGGCAGCGGTCCGTCGGCGCGCCGACCGGGCCGCAGCTCGACGGCCCAGGTGCCGTCGGGCAGCTCGCTGGACAGGTGCACCGTCACCTGGCCCTGCCGGCCGCGTCCGTCGACGGCGGCGGCCAACGTCGCCGAGGTGTTGACCACCACCAGGTCCCCCGGCTCCAGGAACCCGGCGAGGTCCCGGAACCGGGCGTGCTGCACCGACCCCGGCCGGGCGACCAGCAGCCGGACGCCGTCGCGGGCCAGCCCGCGCGCCTCCGGCGGCATCGACGCCGAGCGGACCGGCCCGGGACGGACCGAGCGCGTCGGCAGTCATCGCGCCGTCCCGGCGGTCAGCAGCAGGTCGGTCGCGCGGTAGCGCCCGCTCGGGGGTCGCCGCAGCCAGCAGGGCGCGGAAGCCGGGCACCGCGACGGTGCCGGGCTCCGGCCGGTCCGAGATGTCCTCGCCGGGGAAGGCCGCCTGGTGCATGGCGGTGCGCATGTCGCCGGGGTCGAAGGCGTACACCCCGACGGCCGGCTCCTCCGCGGCCAGCACCGCGGACAGGTGGTCGAGCGCGGCCTTCGCCGAGCCGTAGCCGCCCCATCCCTCGTAGGCCTCGACCGCTGCGTCCGAGCTGACGTTGACGACAGCCCCGCCGCACCGGCGCAGCAACGGCAGCGCCTCGCGGAGCAGGGCGTGCGGGGCGAGCACGTCGACCTCGTAGACCCGGGCGAGCTCGTCGGTCGGGTAGTCGGCCAGCCGGGGCTGCGGGCTCGGCCCGAGGTGGCTCGCGTTGTTGACCAGGAGGTCGAGACCGCCGAGGTCCCAGGCGGCACCGACGAGGTCCTCGCGGTGCGTCGCGTCGGTGACGTCTCCCGCAACGACCCGGGTGCGGGCGGGGTCGAGCCCGCGGGCCGCGGCGGCCAGGTCGCCGGCGTCGCGGGCGTCGAGCACCATCGACCAGCCGTCGGCGGCGAGGTCGTGGGCCAGCGCGCGGCCGAGGCCGCGCGACGCCCCGGTGATGATGGCAACAGGCATCGTGTTCGTCTCCTTGCGTTCGTGGGCTTGCCCAGGCATCCTCGAACATGAAGTTGACTTCAAGTCAAGCAGTGGATGCCGACGAGGTGACGTCGAGAGGAGCGCCGTGGAGTCCGACGACCTGCTGACGGTCGGCGCCGTCGCGGAACGCAGCGGGTTCGCGCCCTCGGCGCTGCGGTACTACGAGCGGCTCGGCCTGGTGGAGTCCAGCCGTACGGCGGGTGGTCAGCGGCGCTACCGGCGCAGCGTGCTGCGCCGACTCGCCTTCGTCCGCGCGGCGCGCAACATCGGCCTCTCGCTGGACGAGGTGTCCGCCGCCCTCGACACCCTCCCCGAGGGCCGCACGCCGACCAAGGCGGACTGGGCGCGGCTGTCGCGCTCCTGGCGGTCCCGGCTCGACGAGCAGATCGCCGGCCTGACCGCGCTGCGCGACGGGCTCGACTCGTGCATCGGCTGCGGTTGCCTGTCACTGCGCCGGTGCGCCATCTCCAACCCCGCCGACCTGGCGGCCGGTGCCGGTCCCGGCGCGGCCTTCCTTCCCCGCACGCTGCGTCGACGGGTCGCCGACGCCTGAGCGCGCAGCGGTGAGCCGTGACCGTCACGCTGAGTGACCAGGTCTCACCCTGTCGGGTGAGCACGGGCGGCTCCGACCAGCGTAGTTTTACAGGTGTGCACGCACCCGACTCGCTCGAGCTGCGTCGCCTGGCCCTGGCGGCGTCGGTGCTCGACGACGTCGACCTCGTTCCGGTGGACGACGGGGTGCTGCTGACCGGGGACACCACGGTCGAGGTGAGCTGGCTGGAGCTGCGTCGCGCGCTCGCCGGTGCCGACCCCGACGGTGACCTGGCGCGGGCCCGGGTGCGCGGCTGGCTGCGCGGCCGCCGCATCGCCGCGCAGGTGCACCCCGATCTGCTGCGCGAGCTCGCCCGACCGGTCGGGATGCCGGTCGAGCACCCCCTGCACCCAGGTCTGGACTGGGTGCGGCACCGGGTGCTGGGCGACACCCTCGACCTGGGGTTCGGCTTCGTCGGCGTCGGGCCCGACCCGGACGCGGTCGTGGTCGTGCCGCAGGGCGCGCTGGACGCGGCCGGGGTCGACCCGCTGCCCTGGTGGCCGGTGGCCCGCGACTACCTCGAGCGGATGGGCGCCGTCGCGGCCGGCCGGCTGGGCGACGGCCCGGTGCTGCGGCCGATCGGCGACTGCGACGTGGTCACCCTGCTGGGCTCGCACACCCTGCGCGAGGCCCTCTGCGCGCAGGACGGCACCGGCCTGCGCGCCGCCGCGGTGCCGATGCGCCGGCGCGGCTGGCTGGAGCTGAGCCGGATCGACCCGGCCTTCACCGCCGCCGCCGCCGCGGCGACCGCGGTGCAGGACCGCGGCTTCAGCAGGCCGCTGCTGCTCACCCGCGACGAGGTCACCCTCGCCCCCGAGGGTGGCGAGCCGGCCGAGATCGTGCTGCGGGACCCCGCGGTCGAGACCCCCAAGCTGCGGCCGGTCCTCTACCGCTGACCCCGGCGGCTGCCGGAGCGCCGGGCCAGCGGGCTAGAGCGACGTCGCCGGCGGGTCGTACCTCGGCTGGTAGAGGGTCATCTCCCCCGCCCCGGGCACCTGCAGCTGCGCGGTGATGCCCCAGCCGGCGTCGCGGACCTCGCCGCTGAAGACGGCGCCCTTCGCCGTCAGGTCAGCCATCGTCTGCTCGAGGTCGTCGCACATCAACGACACGTCGAACCGCTGGTCGGTGCCGCCGGTCGTCCCCTCGTGCTCCCAGGAGCTCGGGTGCACGCCGAGCTCGCTCGGCCCGGTCTTGAAGATCAGCCAGCCACCGCCGGTGTCGGCGCCGGGCCACCCGAGCACGTCGCGGAAGAACTCCCGCGCGGCGTCCGGGTCATCCGCGTACACCAGGGTGTGCAGGGCCGTGATCATGGCGTGAGCCTAGACCGGCCGACGGTCGGGCACCCTCGGCCCACCGGGTCACCCGACCAGCGCCGGCAGCGCCGGGAGGAACGGGTGCAGCTGCTCGCGGCCGCCGCGGATCTCGACGTACGTCGACTCCGGGACCTCGTTCCACGCGCCCCGGAGGTCACCGAGCGGCTCCGAGACGACGAGCCGGGTGTCGTCGGACATGTCGTGCAGCGTGGGGTTCTCGGGGTACTGGTGGCGCAGGGTCGACACGTCGGTGCTGTGGAACAGCGACCGGCTGCGGCCCTCGCTGGAGTAGCGGAACGCCCAGAGCGTCTCGCCGTCCGTGGTCGCCACGGTGCCCTGCATCGGGTGCTCGACGCCGTGCCGGCGTCCGGTCGCCTCGACGAGGCCGATGGCGCGCGCGACGGCAGCCGGGACGTCGTCCTCCAGCCCGAAGGTCAGCGCCAGGTGGAAAAGGATCTCCGAGTCGGTGGAGCCGGCGATGTCCGCGTACAACGAGGGGTCGACGGCGAGGGCCAGGTCGCGCTTGACGGCGTGGAAGTCGCCGACGACGCCGTTGTGCATGAACAGCCACCTACCGTGGCGGAACGGGTGGCAGTTCGTCTGCTGCACGGGCGACCCGCTCGACGCCCGGATGTGCGCGAACACCAGAGGCGATGCGACGTGGGCGGCGAGGTCGCGCAGGTTGCTGTCGTTCCACGCCGGCTCGGTACCGCGGAACACGCCCGGCGTGTCCGGTGCGCCGTACCAGCCGACACCGAAACCGTCACCGTTGGTCGCCTCGGCGCCGAGCTGGGAGTGCAGGCTCTGCACGATCAGCGAGTTCTTCGGCTTGTAGAGCAGGTCCTCCAGGAGCACCGGCGAACCCGAGTACGCGAGCCAACGACACATGACGACTCCTCTCCTCACCCCACCTCACCGCGCCTCACTGCACGCCGGCATCACCCGGCCCGGATGACGCCCGGGCTACGGTGGCCGGGTGAGCGCCGGCGCCCCGCTACGGCACGTCCCCGGAACCTCGCTGCCCGAGGCCGACCACACACCCGGCATGACCCGCCGGCAGGCGGTGGCCGGCGCCTCGATGTGGTCGGGCACCGTGGTCACCGATCCGGGGGCGGTGTCCGGCTGGCACCACCACGGCGACCACGAGTCGACGATCTACGTCGTGCAGGGCGCGCTGCACATGGAGTTCGGCCCGGCCGGCGCGGACTCGTTCGACGCCGTGGCCGGCGACTTCGTGCACGTGCCGGCCGGCGCGATCCACCGCGAGACGAACCCGAGCGGCGACCCGTCCCTGCTCGTCGTCGTGCGCTGCGGCTCCGGCGACCCGACCGTCAACGTCGACTCGCCCGCTCCGGCCCGATGACTCTCGACGTCGCCCGGGTCCGCGCCGCCTTCCCGGCCCTCGCCCTGGGGGTGGCGCACTTCGACGGGCCGGGCGGGTCACAGGTCCCCCGGCAGGTCGCGGACGCCGTCGCGGGCGCGATGACCGCCGGGCTGGCCAACCGCGGCTCGGTCACCGAGGCGGAGCGCCGGGCCGACGAGATCACCCTCGGCGCTCGGGCAGCGGTCGCCGACCTGCTGGGTGCGCCGGCCGGCGGCGTGGTGTTCGGCCGATCGATGACCCAGCTCACCTTCGACCTCGCACGCGCCCTGGCCAAGGGCTGGGGCGCCGGCGACGAGGTCGTCGTGACCCGGCTCGACCACGACGCCAACATCCGCCCGTGGGTGCTGGCCGCGGAGTCCGTCGGGGCGACGGTCCGGTGGGCCGGGTTCGACCGCACCACCGGTGAGCTCGACCCGGCCGAGGTCACCAGCCTGCTCTCGGAGCGCACCCGGCTGGTGGCGCTGACCGGTGCCTCCAACCTGCTCGGCACCCGACCCGACGTGCCGACCATCGCGGCGGCCGCGCACGCCGTCGGCGCGCTCGTCCACGTCGACGGCGTCCACCTGACGCCGCACGCGCCGGTCGACGTCGCAGCCCTGGGGGCGGACCTGTTCACCTGCTCCCCGTACAAGTTCTTCGGGCCGCACCTCGGGGCGCTGGTGGCCGACCCGGGGCTGCTCGACGTCGTCCGGCCGGACAAGCTGCTGCCGTCGTCCGACACCGTGCCGGAGCGGTTCGAGCTCGGCACCCTGCCCTACGAGCTGCTGGCCGGGGTCACGGCCACGGTCGACTTCATCGCCGACCTCGTGCCCGCTGGGGCCGGCGACCGGCGACCGGCGCAGCCGCGTCCTCGCGGCGATGGCCGCCGTCGAGGAGCACGAGGACCGGCTGTTCGACCGCCTGGTGGCCGGGCTGCAGGCCCTCGACCGGGTGACGCTGCACGCCTGTCCGGCGCGGCACACACCCACCACGTTGTTCTCCGTCCAGGGTCGAACGGGGCGCGAGGTGTACGAACGGCTCGGCGCCCTCGGGGTCAACGCGCCGGCCGGCAGCTTCTACGCCCTGGAGGCGTCCCGGTGGATCGGGCTCGGCGACACCGGCGCGGTCCGGGCCGGCCTGGCGCCGTACACCGACGACGACGACGTCGACCGGCTGCTCGCCGGTGTGGCGCAGGCCTGCGGCTAGCCCCCGCCGACCGGCCGAGTCCCTGAGGCGACTCACTCCGCCAGGGTGGGGCGCTCCAGGTGGGTGCTCTGCCCGGACACCGTCTCGACGATGTCGCGGGCGATGTCCTGCGCGGTGAGCCCGATCTCGGCCAGCACCTCGGCGCGCTTGGCGTGCTCGAGGAAGCGCAGCGGCACCCCGAAGTCGCGCACCGGCGTCAGGACCCGCGCGTCGCGCATGCGCCTGCGCCACGGCGCCGGCGACTCCGCCCCGCAGCCCGTCCTCGACGACCACCACGGCGTCGACGCCGGCCGCCATGGCCACCAGCTGGGCGGGCACCGGCTTGACCCAGCGCGGGTCGACGACGGTGACGCCGATGCCCTGCTGGCTGCACCGGTCGGCCACCTCGAGGCAGGTCTGCACCATCGCGCCGACCGCCACCAGCAGCACGTCGTCGCCGTCGCGGCGCATGACGTCGACGCCGCCGACCCGCTCCAGCGCCGGCAGGTCGGCGCCGACCGCACCCGTCGGGAAGCGCACCACCGTCGGTGCGTCGCCGACGGCCACCGCCTCGCGGAGCTCCTCGCGCAGGGTCACCGCGTCGCGCGGCGCGGCGAGCCGCAGGCCCGGCACCAGCTGGAGGAACGCCATGTCCCACATGCCGTGGTGGCTTGCGCCGTCCGGGCCGGTGACGCCCGCGCGGTCGAGGCAGAAGGTGACGCCGCAGCGGTGCAGCGCGACGTCCATCAGCACCTGGTCGAAGGCCCGGTTGAGGAACGTCGCGTAGACCGCCACCACCGGGTGCAGGCCACCGAGGGCGAGGCCGGCGGCCGACGTCGTCGCGTGCTGCTCGGCGATGCCCACGTCGAAGGTGCGCTCCGGGTAGGCCGCGGCGAACGCGTCGAGCCCGGTCGGGATGAGCATCGCGGCCGTGATGGCGACGACGTCCTTGCGCTCGGCGCCGATCTCGACGAGCTCGTCGGCGAACACCTTCGTCCACGACGTGCCGGACGCCGCGAGCGGCTGGCCGGTCTCGGGGTCGATGACGCCGATGCCGTGGAAGTGGTCGGCCTAGTCGTCCTCGGCGGGGGTGTAGCCGCGGCCCTTGCGGGTCAGGCAGTGCACGAGCACCGGACCGCCGAAGCCGCGGGCCCGGCGCAGCGCGTGCTCGACCGCCTCGACGTCGTGACCGTCGACCGGGCCGATGTACTTCAGGCCGAGGTCCTCGAACATGCCCTGCGGGGCGACGACGTCCTTGAGGCCCTTCTTGACCCCGTGCAGGGCGTCGTAGATCGGCGACCCGACGACCGGCGTCCGGCCGAGCATCTGCTTGCCCCAGTCCAGGAACCGCTCGTAGCCCCGGGTGGTGCGCAGCGTGGCCAGGTGGTGGGCGAGCCCGCCGATGGTCGGCGAGTACGAGCGCTCGTTGTCGTTGACGACGATGACCAGGCGCCGGTGTGGTCGGCCGCGATGTTGTTCAGCGCCTCCCAGGCCATGCCGCCGGTCAGCGACGCCGTCGCCGACCACGGCGACGACGTGCCGGCTCGGTCTCGCCGCGCAGCTGGTAGGCCTTGGCCAGGCCGTCGGCGTACGACAGGGCGGTCGAGGCGTGCGAGTTCTCGATCGTGTCGTGGTCGGACTCGGCTCGGCTCGGGTAGCCGGACAGGCCGCCCTTCTGGCGCAGGTGCTCGAAGCCGGCCGCGCGGCCGGTCACGATCTTGTGCACGTAGGCCTGGTGGCCGGTGTCCCACAGGATCCGGTCGTACGGCGAGTCGAAGACCCGGTGCAGCGCCAGCGTGAGCTCGACCGCGCCGAGGTTGGGGCCCAGGTGACCCCCGGTGCGGGACACCGAGCTGATGAGGAACTCCCGGATCTCCTCGGCCAGCGCGTCCAGCTGTGGGCGGTCCAGCCGCCGCAGGTCCCGAGGCCCGTGGATCGAGTGCAGCACGCCCACGCGTGGCGCTCCTCTCGCTCGTCCGAGGTCCGCCCGAGGTCGGGACCCGAGCAGGGAGTCTACGTGTCTCGGCCGGGGCCGACCGGCCGCCGTCGCGGTCAGCCGACGACGTGTCCGGCGGCGGAGCCGTCAGCCCCGGACCGAGCTCCACCACTGGTCCGGCACGACCGCCACGGCGAGCAGCACCGCCGCCAGGACGACCAGCAGCCAGGCCGTCCGCCGGAGCCGCTCGACCCGCCGGGCCCGCCGGAACTCCCGCGAGTGCCGCACGTCGAGGACGGCGGCGGCCGCCTGCAGCTCGAGGCTGCGGCCGTGCACCTCGCTCGCGAGCCGGGCATGCACCCGCGGAGCGGCGTACTTGTGCATCGCACCGGCATTGACGATGACGGGCTTGTCGTCTTCGACCCTCGCGTGCCTGCTCACGGACACCCCCTCCGCGGTGGACCGTAGAGCGCGGAGGGGCCCGCGGACAAGCACCCGTCCATGCCGAGTCCGCAGCCGGTCACCCGGTGCGGTCGGCCGCGGTCGCAGCGTCACCGATGCAGCCCCGTTCGCCCCGGTTCGTCCGGTCAGAGCCGGGACCGGAACCGGCGCCCGCGCAGCGCCTCCTCGACGAGTGCCAGCGAGCGCTGGGTGCGCACCAGCCGGGCCCCCTCGCGTTCGTAGGCCGACACGGCCGCCGCGACGGTCTCCGGGTCGGTGACGTCCCGGAAGTCGTCCCGGGCCGCGGCCAGCCCCTGCCGAGCCGCCCAGACCGCACCCTGCAGGTGGTGGTGGGCGAACCGGGCCAGCACCACGGGGTGCCGGCGGAGGACCTCGTGGGCCCGGTAGTCCGGCGGGCAGAGGTCGAACAGCCACGCCGTCGCGGTGCGCTCCCAGTCCGGCGTGCCGGGCGGGCGCACCTCGGGCGGCCACCCCGGCGGAACGACCGCGGCGCTCATCGCCCCACCCTAGGAGTCGCGCCGCGGCCGGCGGGCCGAAAGCACTCCCGTCAGGCGTCGTCCGCGGCCCGGTGCAGCGCAGCGATGTCGATCTTGCCCATCGTGAGCATCGCGGCCATCGCCCGCTGCGCCCGACCAGGGTCCGGGTCGTCGAGCAGCTCGGTAAGCACGGTCGGCACGATCTGCCAGGACAGCCCGAACCGGTCCTTCAGCCAGCCGCACGGGCCCTCCTCGCCGCCCTCGGAGAGCCGCTCCCAGTACTCGTCGACCTCCTCCTGGTCCGCGCACGGCACCTGGAACGAGATCGCCTCGGTGAACGGGAAGTCCGGTCCGCCGTTGAGGGCCAGGAACTCCTGGCCGTCCAGCTCGAAGCTCACGGTCATCACGGTGCCGGCGGGCCGGGGTCCGGCCTCGCCGTACCGGTTGACCGAGAGGATCCGGGAGTTCTTGAAGACCGAGGTGTAGAAGGTCGCCGCCTCTTCTCCCTCGGTGTCGAACCACAGGCACGGGGTGAGCGTCGTCATCCGCGATCGTCCTCTCGTCTGCATCGGCCGGCTGAGTCGCCGGCTGACGTCGGCCGGCTGGGCTCGGGGCGGCCCGGTCGGCCATCCCCGACGTACCGACCCGGCCGGAACCGGGAACTCATCGGCCCGGGCCGCCTTGCGGTGGGTGGTCGGTGTCAGGCCAGCCGGTCGGCGGTCAGCTCGCGCACCTCGGCGTAGCGGGCCCGCACCGCGGGGTCGGGTCGGCCTCGAACAGCTCGGTGCCGGCGGCCGTCCACGGTGGCGGCTCGTCGTCGCCGCCGAGCACCCAGGCGGCCTGCCGGGCGGCGCCGTCGGCGACGTACTCGCCGGGCTCCGGCACCACGACGGGGCAGCCGAGGACGGCGGGCGCCAGCCGGCGCACCGCCTCCGACCGGGCGCCGCCGCCGACCAGCAGCACCCGGCGGACCTCCGCACCGTGGGCCACCAGGGCGTCCAGCCCGTCGGCGAGCCCGCAGAGCAGACCCTCGACGGCGGCCCGGGCCAGGTGGGCCGGCGTGGTCGACGCGAGGGTCAGGCCGTGCACGGCGCCGGTGGCATCCGGCCGGTCCGGGGTCCGCTCGCCCTCGAGGTAGGGCACGAGCACCAGCCCGTCGGACCCCGCCGGTGCGGACAGGGCGAGCCGGGACAGGCCCTCGTGGTCGGTGCCCAGCAGCCGAGCGGTCGCGTCCAGCACCCGGGAGGCGTTGAGGGTGCAGACCAGCGGCAGGTGCCCGCCGGTCGCGTCGGCGAAGCCGGCCACCGTCCCGGACGGGTCGTGCGCCGGGACCTCGGCGACGGCGCTGACCACGCCGGAGGTCCCGATCGAGACCACGACGTCGCCGAGACCGGCGCCGACGCCGAGGGCCGCTGCCGCGTTGTCGCCCGCGCCGGGTCCGAGGACGGCGTCGCCGTGCATCCCCACCACGGACCGCGGGCCGAACACGTCGGGCACCTGAAGGGCCCGACCGAAGCCGCGCTCGAGCAGGTCCAGCCGGTAGCCCTCCTCGGCCGCCGACCAGTACCCCGTCCCGCTGGCGTCGCTCCGGTCGGTGCGCAGCGCGTCCAGGCCGGCCGCGCCGCCCAGCCGCCAGGTCAGCCAGTCGTGCGGGAGGCAGACCGCCACCGCCCGGGCCGCGAGCTCCGGCTCGTGCTCGGCGAACCAGCGCAGCTTGGCCACCGTGATCGACGCGACGGGCACCACGCCCACCGCGTCGGCCCACGCCGCGCCACCGCCCAGCTCGGCGACGAGGTCGTGGGCGGCCCCGGCCGACCGGTTGTCGTTCCACAGCAGCGCCGGCCGCACGACGTCGCCCTCGGCGTCCAGGCAGACCATGCCGTGCTGCTGGCCACCGACGGCAACGGCAGCGACGTCGTCGAGCCCGCCGGCCTGACCCAGCGCGTCCTGCAGCGCCGTCCACCAGGCCGCGGGGTCGACCTCGGTCCCGTCGGGGTGCGCCGCCCGGCCGGACCGCACCAGCGCACCGGTCGACGCGTCACGCACCACCACCTTGCACGCCTGGGTGGACGAGTCCACCCCGGCGACGAGCGCCCCCCGCACGCTCAGCGGGCGCCGAGGAGGTGCTCGACCGCGAGCTGGTCGAGGCGGCCGAACCCGTAGCCGTGGGCGGCGACGGCCTCGGCGTCGAAGGCCTCGTACGCCGACGGGTCGGCGAGCAGCTCGGCGTAGCCCTCGCCGTCGGCCAGCGTCGGCACCGCGAGCTCGGCGACCTTGGACGCCACCATCGCCTCCTGCACCTCCGGGTCGGCGCGGAAGGCCGCGGCGCGCTCCCGGAGCAGCAGGTAGGTGCGCATGTTCGCGGCAGCCGATGCCCAGACGCCGTCCAGGTCCTCGGTGCGCATCGGCTTGTAGTCGAAGTGCCGCGGCCCGTCGTACCCCGGGCCGCCGCCGGGCGACCCGTGCTCGAGCAGGTCCACGAGGAAGAAGGCGCTGAGCAGGTCGCCGTGGCCGAAGACCAGGTCCTGGTCGAACTTCGGGCCGTGCTGGCCGTTCAGGTCGATGTGGAAGAGCTTGCCCTGCCACAGCGCCTGCGAGATGCCGTGCACGAAGTTGAGGTTGGACATCTGCTCGTGCCCCACCTCGGGGTTCACCCCGACCATCTCGTGGTGGTCCAGGGTGGAGATGAAGGCGAGCGCGTGCCCGACGGTCGGCAGCAGGATGTCGCCGCGCGGCTCGTTCGGCTTCGGCTCGACGGCGAACCGCAGGCCGTAGCCGCGGTCCACGACGTACTGCGCCAGCATGTCCAGGCCCTCGCGGTACCGGTCCAGCGCCGCCTGCACGTCCTTGGCCGCGTCGGTCTCCGAGCCCTCGCGGCCGCCCCAGAAGACGTACGTCGAGGCACCGAGCTCGGCGGCCAGGTCCAGGTTGCGCATGACCTTGCGCAGCGCGTAGCGGCGGACCGCCCGGTCGTTGCTGGTGAACCCGCCGTCCTTGAAGACCGGGTGGGTGAACAGGTTCGTCGTCATCATCGGCACCGTCAGGCCCGGTCTCGTCCAGCGCCGCGCGGAACCGCTTGATGTGGTGCTCGCGGCCCGAGTCGTCACTGCCGAACGGGATGAGGTCGTCGTCGTGGAACGTGACGCCGGCCGCGCCCAGCTCGGCCAGCCGGTGCACGGTCTCGACCGGGTCGATCGGGGGGCGGGTCGCGTCGCCGAACGGGTCACGGGCCTGCCAGCCCACGGTCCAGAGGCCGAAGGTGAAGTTGTCGGACGGGGTGGGTCGCAGGGAGGTCTGGTCGGTCATCATCAATCCTCGGGTCGTCGGTCGGGTGGGCTGCGGCAGGTCGGGGCTTTCAGGAGGCGGTACGCCGGGGCAGCTCGGCGAGCGGGTCGGTGAGCAGGGCGTCGAAGGCCAGCTCGGCGGCGCCCAGCAGCGTCGAGTCGGGCCCGAGGGCCGGCGTGACGATGCACACCTGCTCCAGCGGTGCGTCGAGGGCGGCGATCTGGAACTCGGCCCGGACGGTGTCCGGGGCTGCGGCGAAGACCTCCTCGAGCGCGCCGCCGAGGATCACCAGCTCGGGGTTGAGCGCGTTCACGACGTTGGCCGTCCCCCGGCCGAGCCAGGCGGCGACATGGGCGAGGGCGGTGCGGGCCCGCTCGTCGCCGTCGTCGGCGGCTGCCACCACCTGGCGCACCCCGGCGAGGCCGCCGCCGGGGGGCCGGCCGGCCAGCTCGAAGAGCCGCTCCTCCCCGCACTCGGTCTCCCAGCAGCCGCGGGAGCCGCAGTGGCACGGCAGGCCGCCGGGGTTGACGACCATGTGGCCCATCTCGCCGGCGTACCCCGCGCGGCCGCCCAGCGGCACGCCCCCGGCCATGATGCCGGCACCGATGCCGGAGTGCCCGGAGAGGTAGATGGCGTCGTCGACCCCGGCCGCGGCGCCGCGCATGTGCTCGGCTCGGATCCCGAGGTCGGCGTCGTTGCCCACCGACACCGGGAGCCCGAGCAGCTCGACCAGGTCGGCACCGACCGGGGCGTCCTCCCAGCCGAGGTTCGGCGCCTGGCGCACCTGCCCGTCGCGGCGACGGACCATGCCGGGCACCGCGACCCCGGCCCCGACGACCACCGCGTCGGCTGCGCTCTCGGCGATCAGCTCCGCGCCGACCTTGGCGATGGCCGAGGTCACGTTGCGCTGCCGGCGGCCACCGCGACCGTAGCTGTGGTCCCGGCGGGCCAGCACGGCGCCGCCGAGCCCGACCCGCGCGACGGTCAGATGGGTCACTCCGACGTCGACCGCAAGCACCTGGACACGTTCCGTCTCGGGCACCACCACGTACGACGGGCGGCCCCCGCTGCCGCCTCGGTTGCCCAGCCGCTCGGCGCGCCCGGGCTCCTCCCGCACCAGGCCGGCGGACACCAGCTCGTTGGTGAGCCCGCCGATCGTGCTGCGGTTGAGCCCGAGCGCCGTGGTGAGGCGACTGCGGGCCGTGGGCCCGTGCACGTGCACGTAGGTGAGGAGGGTGGAGAGGTTCCCCCGCCGGACGTCCTCGGACCTGGCCCCGCGCGAGCCCCGTGCGAGGACGGTCATCGCGCCTTAGCCCTGCCCGGAGGCAGCAGCCCGTTTCCGGGACAGCGCGTCGACGCCGGCTGCGAGCAGCAGCACGAGCCCGGTCACCATGTAGACCACCGAGGCCGGCTTGTTGAGCAGGCCCATGCCGTTGGCCACGACGGCCACCACGAGGCCGCCGATGATGGCGTCGACCGGACGGCCCTTGCCGCCGAACAGGCTGGTGCCGCCGATGACGGCCGCGCCGACGGCGTAGAGCAGCGTCTCGCCACCACCGGTGCTCGGGGTGATCGAGTTGACCCGGCTGGCCAGCAGGATGCCGGCGATCGCGGCGACCGTGGAGCAGATGATGAAGCAGGCGAGCTTGATGCCCGGCACGTTGATGCCGGCCCGGCGGGCCGCCTCGGCGTTGCCGCCGACCGCGTAGACGTGTCGCCCGAAGCTGGTCCGGGTGAGCACGAACGTCAGCACGACCAGCAGGACGAGCAGCACGGGGATGGCGTACGGCACGCCCTTGATCGAGCTGATCGCCTCGTTCCGGCTGCGCTCGATGCTCAGGTAGTAGGTGCACAGGCCGAGCAGGATCGCCAGGCAGACGATCTTCACCAGCCAGACGGTCATCGACTGGGCCACCAGCCCCTTGGCTCGCCGCACCGCGAGCTGGCGGTAGGTCACCGCGGCATAGATGATCATGATTCCGAGGTAGAGCGCCCAGCCGGCCCAGACCGGCAGGTTCTTGCTCATGATCCCGAGGATCGTGTCGCTCTGGATCCGGATGGTGCCGCCCTCGCCGATGATCTGCAGCAGCAGTCCCTGCAGGCCGAGGAACATCGCCAGGGTCACGACGAACGACGGGATGCCGACCCGCGAGACCAGCAGCCCGATGATCGCGCCGATCACGGCGCCGGTGGCGAGGCAGACGAGCACCGCGGCCGGCCAGGGCCAGCCGTGCCGGGTCGAGGCCACGCCCAGCATGGCTCCGGAGACCCCGGCGGTGTAGCCCGCCGAGAGGTCGATCTCGCCGAGCAGCAGGACGAACACCAGGCCCATCGCGATCACGATGACGGCGGTGCTCTGGATGAGCAGGTTGGCGAAGTTGAACGGGTTGGTGAAGGTGTCGGGCCGCAGCGCGGCGAAGACGACCAGCAGGGCGACCAGGCCGAGGATCGCCGGCAGCGGTCCCACGTCGCCGCCGCGCACGCGGGCCCAGTAGTCGCGGGCTGCCGATCCGAGACCGGTCTCCGGCGCAGGCTCGGCGTTCTCCAGCTCGTGCTGGGTCAGCGTCTGGCTCATGACAGACCTCCCGGCTCGGCAGACGGGGGTTCCGGAGGGGAGGTCGGCGAGTCCGGTGCCGACGGCGTCGACGGCGTCGACGGTGCGACGCCGCCCGGGTCGGCGAGGCTCTCGGCCGCGACGGGCGCGAGCGCCCCGCCGGTGATCAGCTCGACGACCTGGGAGTGGGTCATGTCCTTGGCCTCCACCTGAGCGGTCATCCGGCCCAGGTAGAGCACGGCGATGTCGTCGGCCACCGCGAGCACGTCGTTCATGTTGTGGCTGATGAGGATCACGGCCAGGCCGCGGTCGGCCAGCCGGCGGACCAGCCGCAGCACCTGCTCGGTCTGGGCCACCCCGAGGGCGGCCGTCGGCTCGTCGAGGATGACGAGCTTGGAGTTCCAGAGCACGGCACGGGCGATGGCCACGGTCTGCCGCTGGCCGCCGGAGAGGCTGGCCACCTTCTGCCGCACCGACTTGACGGTGCGCACCGAGAGCCCGGCCAGCGTCTCCGCCGCCCGCTCCTCCATGGCGATCTCGTTCGAGCATCCCGGTGTGGATGACCTCGCGGCCGAGGAAGAGGTTCTGGACGATGTCCAGGTTGTCGCACAGCGCGAGGTCCTGGTAGACGACCTCGATGCCGAGCGCGTTGGCCTGCTTGGGGTTGTGCACGTGGACCTGCTGGCCCTCGAAGAGGTACTCGCCCGCAGTCGAAGGGGTGGATGCCGGCGACGCCCTTGATCAGGGTGCTCTTGCCCGCGCCGTTGTCGCCGACCAGCGCGGTCACCCGACCGAGCCGGATGTCCAGGTCGACCTCGTGCAGGACCTGCACGGCGCCGAAGCTCTTGCTGACTCCTCGTAGGGAGAGCAGCGGCTCACCGCTGCCCGGTGTCGCGGTCTGGCCGGCCGTCGAGGTGATCGTCATCGGACCTCACAAGGAACGTGGGGGGACGTACGGGCACGAGCAGGGAGCAGGGGCCCGGCACTGATGATGTACCGGGCCCCTGCCTGCTGGCTACGACAGGCCGAGCTTCGTGCACTGCGCCGCGAAGTCCGGCGTGCACACCTTGGCCACGGTGGTGTACCCGGCGTCGAACGGCGCCGAGATGTTGTCCTGGGTCACCCAGACCGGGGTGGCGAAGGACGACTTCACCGTCTTGTTCGCGACGGTGTCGGTCACCTCGCCGGTGGCGAGGCCGTCGGCGGAGCCGTCGTTCTTGAGCATCGCGATCGCGAGGTCGGCCGCAGCCTTGGCCTCGAGGTTGACGTCCTTGAACACGGTGCCGCACTGGGTGCCGGCGATGACCCGCTGCAGGCCCTCGTCCGAGGCGTCCTGACCGGTGACCGGCACCTTGCCGGCCAGCTTGTTGTTGGCGAGGACGGTGACGACGCCGCCGGCCATCGTGTCGTTCGCGGACAGCACGCCGTCGACCTTGCCGTTGTTCTTGGTGTAGAGCTGCTCGAAGGTCGTCTGGGCGACCGTCGCGTCCCACTTGCCGGTCTGGTCACCGACGAGCTTGTAGTCGCCCGAGTCGAACTTCGGCTTGAGGGCACCGGCGTAACCCTGCTTGAACAGCGCAGCGTTGTTGTCGGTCGGGTCGCCGTTGATGAAGACGATGTTCGCCTTCGTCTTGCCCTCGGCGTCGAGGCAGGCGGCCAGGCCGTCGCCCATCAGCTTGCCGACCTGGACGTTGTCGAACGAGACGTAGTAGTCGGCCGAGCCGCCCAGCGTGAGGCGGTCGTAGTCGATGCTCTTGATGCCGGCGTCGAGGGCCTTCTTCTCACACGCCGCGCCGCTCTCCGAGTCGAGGTTGACGATCATCAGGATGTTGACGCCCTGGTTGATCATCGAGTCGCACAGCGTCGAGAACTTGCTGACGTCCTTGTCGGCGTTCTGGATGATCGCCTCGTACCCGGCGTCGGTGATGGCCTTCTGCAGGCTCGGCCGGTCGTTGGCCTCCCAGCGCGGCGAGGACGCCGCGTCCGGCAGGATCACGCCCACCTTGCCGCCGGCGGCCGCCGACTTGGACCCGCTCTTGGACCCCGAGCCGGTGGTGTCGCCGCCGCTGCTGCCGCCGCAGGCCGCGAGCAAGAGCGGCAGCACGACCAATCCGGCCACGGCAAACTTTCGCATCCGCATGACGTGGTGCCTTTCCGATGGGGAGCAGCGGCACCGTGCTCGGCACCGCCAGGAATGTTGTGGGCCACAACGTACTCATCGGTGCGGGTCCCCGGTAGTCACAAGTTAGTAACGGGGCCGAAACGTCCGGCTCGTCCCGTAGCAGCGCGACGGCCCCCGCCCCGGACCGGGTGCGGAGGCCGTCTACCAGGCGTTTTGTCCCCTGGCGGAGCGTCGCGATCAGGCCCGCAGCAGGGACCTGAGGACGTACTGCATGATGCCGCCGTGCCGGTAGTAGTCGGCCTCTCCCGGGGTGTCGATGCGCAGCCGGGCCGAGAAGTCGACCGAGCTGCCGTCGCTGCGCCGGGCCGACACGGAGACCTCCCTCGGCGAGGCGCCGTCGTTGAGTGCCGTGACACCCGTGACGTCGAACTCCTCCTCGCCGGTGAGCCCGAGCGAGGCTGCGGAGTCCCCGTCGCGGAACTGCAGCGGCAGCACGCCCATCCCGATCAGGTTCGACCGGTGGATGCGCTCGTAGGACTCGGCGACGACCGCGCGGACGCCGAGCAGTGCCGTGCCCTTCGCGGCCCAGTCCCGGGAGGAGCCCGAGCCGTACTCCTTGCCGGCCAGGATCACCAGCGGCGTCCCCGCCTCGGCGTAGTGCTGCGCGGCGTCGTAGATCGAGGAGATGTCTCCCCCGGCGGTGAAGTCGCGGGTGAACCCGCCCACCGGGATGTCGTCGGCCCTGGGTCCGATGAGGTTCTTCAGCCGGATGTTGGCGAAGGTGCCGCGGATCATCACCTCGTGGTTGCCGCGGCGGGAGCCGTAGGAGTTGAAGTCCCGCCGGTCGACGCCGTGCTCCTGCAGGTAGCGTCCGGCCGGCGAGTCGGCCTTGATGGACCCCGCCGGCGAGATGTGGTCGGTCGTCACCGAGTCGCCGAGCACCGCGAGCACCCGGGCTCCCTGGATGTCGGTGACCGGGGTGGGCTCCGCGGGCATCCCCTCGAAGTACGGCGGCTTCCGGACGTAGGTGGAGTCCGGGTCCCACTCGAAGGTGTCCCCGGTCGGCGTCGGCAGGGTCTGCCAGGTCTCGTCGCCGGCGAACACGTCGGCGTAGTCGCGGCTGAACATCTCGGAGCGCACCGCCTGGTCGACGACCTCCTGGATCTCCTGGCCGGAGGGCCAGATGTCGCGCAGGAAGACGTCGTTGCCCTCGGGGTCGGTGCCGAGCGGCTCGGTGGTGATGTCGACGTCCATCGAGCCGGCGAGCGCGTAGGCGACCACCAGCGGCGGGGACATCAGGTAGTTCATCTTGACGTCGGGGTTGATCCGGCCCTCGAAGTTGCGGTTGCCGGACAGCACCGACACCACCGCGAGGTCGTTGTCGTTGACCCCCTTGCTGATCGGCTCCTGCAGCGGGCCGGAGTTGCCGATGCAGGTCGTGCAGCCGTAGCCGACGAGGTTGAAGCCGAGCTTGTCCAGGTACGGCGTGAGGCCGGCCCGCTCGTAGTAGTTCATGACGACCTTGGAGCCCGGCGCGAGGGTGGTCTTGACCCACGGCTTGCGCTGCAGGCCACGCTCGACGGCGTTCTTCGCCAGCAGCGCGGCACCGATCATCACCGACGGGTTCGAGGTGTTGGTGCACGACGTGATGGCGGCGATCACGACGTGCCCGTGGTCGACCTCGAACTGCTGGCCGTCCAGGCTCACGGTGGCGGGGTTGCGCGGCCGCTGGACCTCGCCGTGGTCCGGCGCCGGGTGGGGAGCGCCGCCGCCGTTCGCGCCGTGGTAGGCCGGCGAGTCGCTGGCGGGGAAGGACTCCTCGGACGCCTCGTCGACCCCGTGGGCTCGGCGCCGGCGTGCCCGCGTAGTCGGCCAGGGCGTTGCGGAAGCCGGCCTTGGCATCGGTGAGCGACACCCGGTCCTGCGGGCGCTTCGGCCCGGCGATCGACGGGACGACGGTCGAGAGGTCGAGCTCGATGGTCTCGCTGTAGGCGGGCTCGGCTGCCGGGTCGTGCCACAGGCCCTGCGCCTTCGCGTAGGCCTCGACGAGAGCGACCTGCTGGTCGTCGCGGCCGGTCATCCGCAGGTAGCGCACCGTCTCGTCGTCGATCGGGAAGATGGCGACCGTCGAGCCGTACTCCGGGCTCATGTTGCCGATGGTGGCCCGGTTGGCGAGCGGCACCGCCGAGACGCCCTCGCCGTAGAACTCGACGAACTTCCCGACCACGCCGTGCTCGCGGAGCATCTCGGTGATCGTGAGCACCAGGTCGGTCGCGGTCGCGCCCTCGGGGAGCTCGCCGACCAGCTTGAAGCCGACGACCTTCGGGATCAGCATGGACACCGGCTGGCCGAGCATGGCCGCCTCGGCCTCGATGCCGCCGACCCCCCAGCCGAGCACGCCGAGACCGTTGACCATCGTGGTGTGCGAGTCGGTGCCGACGAGGGTGTCGGGGTAGGCCACCCCGTCCCGCTCGAAGACGACGCGGGCGAGGTACTCGATGTTGACCTGGTGCACGATGCCGGTGCCGGGCGGCACGACCTTGAACTGGTCGAACGCGGTCTGCCCCCAGCGCAGGAACTGGTAGCGCTCGCGGTTGCGCTCGTACTCCAGCTCGACGTTGCGCGCGAACGAGTCCGGTGCGCCGAACAGGTCGGCGATGACCGAGTGGTCGATGACGAGCTCGGCCGGCGCCAGCGGGTTGATCTTCGAGGGGTCGCCGCCGAGCTCCTGGACCGCCTCCCGCATGGTGGCGAGGTCGACGACGCACGGCACCCCGGTGAAGTCCTGCATCACGACCCGGGCGGGGGTGAACTGGATCTCGATGTCCGGCTCGGCCGCCGGGTCCCAGGAGGCCAGCGAGCGGATGTGGTCGGCGGTGATGTTCGCGCCGTCCTCGGTGCGGAGCAGGTTCTCCAGCAGGATCTTCAGCGAGTACGGCAGTCGCTGGCTGCCCTCGACCTTGTCCAGCCGGTAGATGTCGTACGACGAACCGCCGACCTCCAGGGTGTCCTTGCTGCCGAAGCTGTCCTGCCCACGATCGCCCTGACTGCTGCTCGTCACGAGCGGCTCCTCTCGCTGTTCGCTCTTCGCCCTCATCCTGCCCGGACCGACGCGACCCGTACCGCGTCGACCCCCGTGCAAGGTATCTCGACATCAAGATACTTGTCCACCGCCGGGCCACCGCCGCTGTCCACCGCCGTCGTCCATCCGTCTGCCGACGACCAGGCCCAGGGGTCACGCCTGCGTCGGACAGGTCGCGGGAGAGGATGGCCGCCGTGACCACCGACCCCACCACCGTCCGGGACAGTCTCGGTCGGCAGTCCTTCATGCAGCTGCTCGGCGCCGAGGCGACCGTCGTCGAGCCCGGCCACGTCGTGATCGAGATCCCGTTCCGCGCCGATCTCTGCCAGCAGCACGGCTTCCTGCACGCAGGCGTGCTGACGTCGGTGGCCGACTCGGCGTGCGGCTACGCGGCGCTGTCCCTGATGCCGGCGGGCAGCGACGTGCTCAGCGTGGAGTTCAAGGTCAACCTGCTGGCGCCCGGCCGTGGTCGGCTGTTCCGGGCCGACGCACGGGTGGTGCGGTCCGGCCGCACTCTCACCGTGTGCCAGGCCGAGGTCGTCGCGGTCGGCGAGGGTCCGGCCGGCAGCGACGTCCCCGTCGCCCTGATGCAGGCCACCATGATCGCCCGACCGCCCGGCCCGGGCGTCACGTGACCGGCGAGGCGGCCACCCGGTCGGCCCACGCCGTCGGCGGCCGACCGGCCGCCTGCGCCACGAACTCGTCGAGGAACCAGCGTCGGTAGGCGACCAGGTGCGGCGGCGTGGCCAGGGTCAGCAGCAGTCGTCCCTCGCGGCAGTAGGCGTCTGCCTCGTCGAGGATCGCCCCGAGGTCCGCGGCGGCCGCCGCGGCTGAGACCGGGACGGTGTAGGACAGGTCGATGGTGCTCTCACCGGCGGCGATCGCGGCCGCCATCTGCCGCTCCTGCTCGGCGGTGAAGATCGCGTAGCGGCTGCTCAAGGTGGTGACCAGCTCGACGAACCGCACCGGCAGCCCGGCGGTGTCGCCCTGCTGCCGCATCTGCTCCGCCACCAGCATCAGCTCGCGGGTCAGCTCGTCACCCTGCTGCTGAGCCTCCGCCTGCAGGTCGACCGGCAGCCCCACGACGTGCACCGTGATGAGCTCCTCCGGGTGGTCGCCGGTCATGCTGCGCGGGCCATGACCGTGCCGGACCGGCCGCCCAGCTCCGGCCGGCGGCGGGCTGCGTGCCCCTCCACGGTGAGGTCGTCGTCGTCGACGTCGAAGAAGTCCGGGAGCCGGTCGTCGCGGCCCACCCGGCACCACACGGTCTTGCCCGCTGCTCTCAGCCGGACTCCCCACGCCTGGCTCAGCGCCTCGACCAGAGCGATCCCACGGCCCGTCGTGGCGGCGGTGCCGTAGTGCCGGTGCTGAGGCAGGGTGGCCGACGAGTCGCTCACCTCGAGCAGCAGCGCCTCCCGCTCCAGGCGGACATGGACGGTGTAGGTGGTGCGGGCATGCAGCGCGGCGTTGGCCGCGAGCTCGGTCAGGACCTGCGGCGCAGCGAGGTCGTAGCCGTCTGCCTGCCACCGGCTCAGCGCGTCACGCAGGAAGTGGCGCGCCCGGCTGACCGACTCGAGCTCGGCAGGAAGGGTGAGCGAGGCTTCGTGCACGGCACCAGACTAGGACCCGCGGCCGACGGGGCGCAGCAGAGCCACGCACTCGACGTGGTGGGTCATGGGGAACAGGTCGAACGCCCGCAGACCCGCCAGCAGGTAGCCGCGCTCGGCGAACCACCGGAGGTCGCGCGCCAACGCGGCGGGATCGCATGCCACGTAGGCGATCCGCCGGGCGCCGACGCGGGACAGCAGGTCCACGACCGACCGGCCGGCACCCGACCGCGGCGGGTCCAGCACCACGAGGTCCGCGCGCCGCAGGTGCTGCCGGCGCAGGACGTGGTCGACCCGGCCGCGTTCCACCCGCACCCCGGGCCGTCCCGTCGAGGTTCGCCCGCGCGTCCTGCACCGCGCGCTGGCCGGCCTCGACGGCGGTGACCCGCCCTCCCGGAGACACCCGGTCGGCGAGCCCGGCCGCGAACAGCCCCACCCCGGCGTACAGGTCGAGCACGGCATCGCCCGGCCGCGGCTCCAGCGCGTCCAGCACGGCGCCCAGCAGCGTCGCGGCGGCTCCGGGGTGCACCTGCCAGAAGCCACCGGCGCGGACCTGGTACTCCCGGTCCCCCACGACCTCGGTGAGCACGCCCTCTCCTCGACCGTCGGGAAGAACCAGCACCTGGCCGGTGCCCGGCGAGGCGGCCACCTCGACCGAGGCGACCGCCGGCCAGGAGCGGCGCGTCACGCCGGCGGACTCGACCAGCGGGTGGGCGATCCGGCAGCTGTCGAGGTGCACCACCTCGTGCGAGCGGTGCCGGCGGAGACCTGCGGTGCCGTCGTCGTCGACGGCGTACTGCACCCGGGTCCGCCAGCCGAGGCCGCCGTCGTCGCCCGGCACCGGCTCGACCGTCACGTCCCGATCGATCCCGGCCAGCCGGCTCAGCTGCTCCTGCACGACGGCGGCCTTGAGCGCACGCTGCGCCGCCAGCGAGGCGTGCTGCCAGTCGCAGCCGCCGCACCGGCCGGGGCCGGCCCACGGGCAGGGCGGCGCCACCCGGTCGGGCGAGGCGGCCAGGACCTCGACCGCGTCCGCCCGCCAGTACGGCGAGCCCGCGTGCCCCTCCGTGACCGTCACCCGCACCCGCTCGCCCGGCAGGGCGTGCCGCACGAAGACGACGCGGCCGTCGTGCCGGGACACGCAGTGGCCGCCGTGGGCCACCGGACCGACCTCGACCTCGAACGACTCGCCCACGGCGCTCGGGCCGGCGGGAGCGGCGCTCAGGACAGTCCTCGACCGCTGCCGAGGCCGCCACGGCGCACGTCGCCCGGCGCGAGGCCCTCGACCCGGTCCTCGAGACCCACCGAGCTCTTCAGCTGCCAGGGCACGCTGGTCACCATCACCCCGGGGGTGAACAGCAGCCGGCCCTTGAGCCGCAGCGCGCTCTGGTTGTGGAGCAGGTGCTCCCACCAGTGCCCCACGACGTACTCCGGGATGAGCACCGTCACCAGGTCGCGCGGGCTGCCGCGTCGCACGCTGCGCACGTAGTCGATGACCGGGTCGGTCACCTCGCGGAACGGCGAGTCGAGCACCTTCAGCGGCACGGGGATCCCTCGGCGGTCCCACTCCTCCTGCAGCGCCCGCGTCTCCTCGGGGTCCACGCTGACCGTCACCGCCTCGAGGGTGCTCGGGCGCATGGCCCGCGCGTAGGCGACGGCGCGCATCGTCGGCTTGTGGATCTTCGAGACCAGCACGATCGCGTGCGTGCGCGACGGCAGGACGGTGTTCTCCTCCTCCTCGACGACCAGCTCTGCGGCGACCCGCACGTAGTGGCTGTGGATGCCCCTCATGAGCACGAACAGCACGATCATCGCGGCGATGGCGATCCAGGCGCCGAGCAGGAACTTGGTGATGAGGACGACGACGAGCACCAGAGCCGTGACGGACAGACCGATGGCGTTGATGACCCGGCTGCGGTACATCCGGCGACGTGCCGCCGGGTCCTGCTCGGTGCGCAGCAGCCGGGTCCAGTGCCGGACCATGCCGGTCTGGCTGAGGACGAACGAGACGAACACCCCGACGATGTAGAGCTGGATCAGTCGGGTGACCTCGGCGTTGAAGCTGACGATCAGCAGGATCGCGAACCCGGCGAGGATGATGATGCCGTTGCTGAAGGCGAGCCGGTCGCCGCGGGTGTGCAGCTGGCGCGGCAGGTAGCGGTCCTGGGCGAGGATCGAGCCGAGCACCGGGAAGCCGTTGAACGCGGTGTTCGCCGCGAGGACGAGGATCAGGCCGGTCACGGCCGTGACCACCGCCGCCATCAGCGGGACGTTGTCGAAGATGGCCTTGGCGAGCTGGCCGATCACCGGGTCCTGGTCGTAGGTCGTCCCGTCCGGGAACTTCACGCCGCCCTGGTACGGCACCCCCTCCTGGCCGTCCAGCCGAAGCTGCTCCACGACGTTCTCGGCGAACCTGATCCCCATCACCCGGGCCAGCACGATGATGCTCGTCAGCATGGTGACCGCGATGGTGCCGAGCAGCAGCAGGGTGGTCGCGGCGTTCTTCGACTTCGGCTTCCGGAACGCCGGCACGCCGTTGCTGATCGCCTCGACCCCGGTGAGTGCGGCACAGCCCGAGGAGAACGCGCGCAGCAGCAGGAAGCCGCCGGCCAGCCCCGCCAGGCCGTCGGCGAACTGGGGCTCGGCGACGAGGGTGAACTTCGCGCTCTCCACGTCCGGCAGGTCGCCGAACGCGAGTCGGAGGAAGCCCGAACGCCGCCATCCCGAGCACGGCCGCCATGAACCCGTACGTCGGCACCGCGAACGCCGTGCCCGACTCCCGGACGCCGCGCAGGTTGGCGGCCATCAGGAGCAGGACGGCCGCCACGGCCACCGTCACCTCGTGGCCCTCCAGGGCACCGATCGTGGAGGCGGCGTACTGCGCGGCCGAGGAGATGGACACCGCCACCGTCAGCACGTAGTCGACGAGCAGCGCGCTGGCCACCGTCAGCCCCGGCGTGGCGCCCAGGTTGACGGTGGCGACCTCGTAGTCGCCGCCACCGCTCGGGTAGGCGTGCACGTTCTGCCGGTACGACGCGACCACGACCAGCAGCACCAGGGCGACCGCGAGGCCGACCTTCCAGGAGTACGAGTACGCCGCGAACCCCGCGATGCCGAGGGTCAGGAAGATCTCGTCCGGCGCGTACGCGACCGACGACAGGGCGTCGCTGGCGAACACGGGCAGCGCGATCCGCTTCGGCAGCAGGGTCTCCCCGAGCCGGTCGCTGCGCATGGCTCGGCCGAGCAGGAGCCGCTTGACCGCGTCCGTCGTCTGGGGCACGTCCGCCGATGCTAGGGCCTGCTCCCCCGGGCGGGCACCGGCACGCCCGCCGCGACGACCGCCGGGCCCGCCTCGGGCTCACGAGCCACTGCGCTAGCGTCAGGGCCCACCACGTCGACCGCCGGCGCGTCCGGGGCCGACGGCAGCCGGGGAGAGGACCGAGGGTTGCACTTCGTCATCATGGGCTGCGGCCGGGTCGGGTCGACGCTGGCGCACAACCTGGAGGCGCAGGCCCACACCGTCGCCGTCATCGACTCCAACGAGTCGGCCTTCCGCCGGCTCGGAGCATCGTTCAGCGGCCGCCGGATCACCGGCATCGGCTTCGACCGCGACACGCTTCGGGAGGCCGGGATCGAGGAGGCGCACGCCTTCGCGGCGGTCAGCAGCGGCGACAACTCCAACATCGTGGCCGCCCGGGTCGCCCGGGAGACCTTCGGCGTCGACAACGTCGTCGCCCGGATCTACGACCCGGGCCGGGCCGAGGTCTACCAGCGCCTCGGCATCCCCACCGTCGCGACGGTGCGCTGGACGGCCGACCAGATGATGCGCCGGCTGCTGCCGCACGGCACCGAGCCCGAGTGGCGCGACCCCAGCGGCACGGTCCGGCTGGCCGAGGTCGTCGTCGACCTGGCGTGGATCGGCGAGCGGGTCAGCATGCTCGAGGACGTGTCCGGCGGTCGCATCGCGTTCCTCACCAGGTTCGGCGAGGGACTGCTGCCCGGCCCGGACACCGTCCTGCAGGACGGCGACATCGTGCACATGGTGATGCTGGACGCCGATGCCGACCGGGTCGACGCCGTGCTGCGCAACCGTTCACCCGAGGAGCCCTGATGCGGGTCGCCATCGCCGGAGCCGGCAGCGTGGGCCGCTCGGTCGCCCGCGAGCTGCTGGAGAACGGGCACGAGGTGCTGCTCGTCGACAAGGAGCCCGGCGCCATCAAGCGCACCTCGGTGCCCGGGGCGCAGTGGCTGCTCGCCGACGCCTGCGAGGTCACCTCGCTGCAGGAGGCCGGCCTGGACGAGTGCCAGGTGGTGGTGGCCGCCACCGGCGACGACAAGGTCAACCTGGTCGTGTCGTTGCTCGCCAAGACGGAGTACGGCGTGCCGCGCATCGTGGCCCGGGTCAGCAACCCGAAGAACGAGTGGATGTTCGACGAGGCGTGGGGCGTCGACGTCGCGGTGTCGACGCCGCGGCTGATGACCGCGCTCGTCGAGGAGGCCGTCAGTGTCGGCGACCTCGTGCGGATCTTCACCTTCCAGCAGTCCAACACCGACCTCGTCGAGCTGACCCTCCCGTCGGACTCCCCGGTCGTGTCCAAGCGGGTCGGCGACGTGCCCTGGCCGCCGGACAGTGCCCTGGTGGCGATCATCCGGGAAGGGCGACCGATCGCGCCCAGCCCGGACGACCCGCTCGAGGCCGGCGACGAGCTGCTGTTCGTGGCGACCCCCGACATGGGTCCGGCCCTCGAGGAGCTGCTCGCCCCGCACGCCCGCTGACCGGCTGCCGTCAGGCCGCCGGGCCGGCGCTGTGCTCGGCCTCCGGCTCCGGCGCGACGACGTCGGCGGCGGCACCGACGGCGTCGGCGGCCGGCTCGAGCTCGGCGCGCTCGGGCAGCGGGGTGTGGCCGCGGGCCAGCACCCAGGCCATCATCGCCAGCGCGGCGAGCTGCAGCGGCCAGCCGAGGGCGATCTTGGTCACGCCGAGCCAGCCGACGTAGCCGCCGAGGTAGAGCGGCACCTGGACGACCAGCCGCACCAGGCACGGCACCGCCAGGATCCAGGTGAGCCTGCTGCACAGCCGGACGACAGCGGGGTCGGACCGCCAGGACGTCAGGTCGCCGGTGACTGACGCGATCATCAGCCCGACCAGCGGCCACCGGACCAGGATCGACAGGACCAGCCCGACGGCGTACGCCGCGTTGTAGATGATGCCGGGCAGGAACACGTCCTCGGCCTTGCCGGTGCGGGACGCGAAGGCCGCTGCGATCGCGATGCCGATCAGGCTGTTGACGACGAACTGCACGGGCTGCCGCTGCAGCAGGCGCAGCGCGAGCAGCGCGAGCGCCATGCCGATGCCGACGTACAGGGCCGAGGCGCAGGTTGTGGGTGAGCAGGTAGCTGATGGTGAACCCGAGCGTCGGGACGGCGCCCTCGACCATGCCGCGGCGACCGCCGAGCGCGATGGACAGCCGGTGCCGCACGACCTCCTCGACGGTCGAGGCGTCGACCGGCGCCGCCACGGCCTGGGGTGACGGCTGGCTCACTCGGCTCCGGTCGGCCGCAGCTCGTAGCGCGGGTTGAAGATGACCCGCTTCTCGTTGTCGCGCGTGACCCGGCCGCACGCCACCACCGCACGGCCCGGCTCGATGCCGATGATCTGCCGTCGGCCGAGCCAGACGAGGCTGATCGAGCCGCTGCCGTCGTAGAGCTCCGCGACCAGCGCGGGGACACCGGCCCGCGGGCGCAGCGTCACCGTGCGCAGGGTGCCGGCGACCTGGACGACCTCACGCTCCGGCAGGTCCTTGACCGGCACCGCGCCCAGCGCGACGCAGCCCTTCTGCAGCTCCTGGGCCTCGTGCTCCTTGGCCGACGTCGCGAGTCGGGTCACGGTGCGGCGCAGCACTCCCGGATGGTTGCCCATGACTCCAGGGTAGGCCTTCCGGAGCGCGCCGGGGGCCGGTGCGCCGGTCAGTGGATCTCGGTGATCTCCGGTCCGCGCTCGAACGGCTTGAGATCCTCGGCGCCCTGGGTCGACTCGTCCTCGTCGGCCGGCGGCTCCGCGGCGGTCGGCAGGTGCAGCGGGATCGGGTCGCGGGGAGCCATCGGGTCGGCGCCCCGGACGACGACGATCTCGCGGAACATCGCGACCAGGTCGGCGTCGGTGTCGACCTCGACGGCCGGCCGGCCGGTGATCACCCCGCGCAGGAACCAGCGCGGGCCGTCGACGCCGACGAACCGGGCCGGCTGCACGGTCTGGCTCCCGTCGGCCGCCCGGACCGGCACCCGGGTGCGCAGCTCGGTGCCGAGCGGCCCCTCGACCTCGTCCGCGGTGCCGCCCTGCTTGGTGATGCCGGCCCGGATCTCGGCGCGGACCTCGGCCCAGATGCCCTCGGAGCGCGGGGCCGCGAACGGCTGCACCTGCAGCGCACCCTCGGCGAGCACCATCGTGACGGCGACCACCTCCCCGGTGGTCTGGTCGGCCTCGATGCGGACCTCGAGCCCTTCCCGGCCGGGCAGCCAGAGCCCACCGAGGTCGACCCGGCCGGTGCCGGCGGGGTCGTCGACCTCGGCGGCGTCGAAGGGTCCGTCCGGACGGGCCGGCGCCGCCGACGGAGCCGGCTGGCCCGGCTGCCCGTCGGCCACCCCGGCCACACCGTCTGCGTCGGTCGGGTCGCCGGGCTCGCCCTCGTCGAGGTCGACGGCGTCGTCGGTGCCGGCCGCGTCCGGGTCGTCCTGTCGGCGCTTCTTGCGGAACACGGTCACACCTCTGTCGTCGTCTGGGGGTCGTGCCTGTCGTCCTGGTGGCCGGCCCGCGGCGGGTCCGCGAAGCCACCGGTGGACCCGTGCCCGCCCTCGCCGCGCGCCGAACCCGGCAGCCGCTCCACCACGTGGAACCGGGCCCGCTCGACCCGCTGCACGACGAGCTGGGCGATCCGGTCGCCGCGCCGCAGCCGGACGGTGGCCGACCGGTCGTGGTTGACGAGCAGCACCTTGATCTCGCCGCGGTACCCCGCGTCGACGGTGCCCGGCGCGTTCACCACTCCGACACCGAACCGGTGCGCGAGTCCCGAGCGCGGGTGCACGAACGCGGCGTACCCGTCCGGCAGCGCGATCGCCACGCCGGTGGGCACCATGGCGCGCTCGCCCGGAGCCAGCTCGACGTCCTGGGCGGTGACGAGGTCGGCGCCGGCGTCGCCGGGATGGGCGTACGCCGGCAGCGGCAGGTCCGGGTCGAGCCGGCGGACCAGCACGTCGACCGGGTCGCCGGAGACCGCGGTCCCCGAACTGTCCTCCCACGGCGTCACGGCGGACGACCCTACCCCGCGGGGCTGCGCCGTCAGCAGAACAGGGCGCGCTCCACCAGCCCGATCGGCAGCCGGCCCGAGCCGGCGGCGAGGTCGTGGAAGTCCCGCAGGGAGCCGCGGCCCTCGTCGAGCCAGCGCTGCCGCATCCGGGCGATCTCCAGCGCACCCGTGAGGTACGACGACGCCTGGGTGGGCCAGGCGCAGTACCGCAGCACCTCGGCCCGGGCGGTCTCCCGGGACAGCGACGCCCTGGTCGACATGAAGTCGACGGCCTCCTCGACGGTCATCTCCCCGAGGTGCAGGGAGGTGTCGACGATGATGCGGGCCGCGCGGAACAGCCGGAAGTCGCGCTGGCAGAGCTCCTGCTCGGGCGTGGCGAAGAACCCCTGCTCACGCAGCAGGTCCTCGGCGTACAGCCCCCAGCCCTCGACGAAGTAGGTCGAGCCGAAGACGAAGCGCAGCGGCCGGGAGCCGGCCTGGGAGGACAGCCGGGCCAGGTGCCAGTGGTGACCCGGGTACGCCTCGTGCACGGCGATCGACCAGGCGCCGTGCCGGTTGTTCGTGGCGAGCCGGGCCGCGACCTGCTCCGGCGTCGCGTCGTCCGGCGGGTAGGGGACGAAGAAGTGGCCGAGACCGGACGTCGTTCCCGGCGGCGCGAACGGCGGGGGCGCCAGGTAGTGGGCCACCGCCACCATCGCCCGGCTGAACGGTGCGGACGGCTCGACCGCGCACCGCTCCCCCGGCGGCATGGTCACCAGCTCGTGGTCCGCGCAGAAGCGGCGGGCGGCCTCGGTGGCCTCGGTGTAGAGCGCCAGCATGTCCTCCGGCGTCGCCGGGTGGTCGTCGTTGAACCCCTTGACCACGGCGATGAAGTCGTCGGTGCCCCGCAAGGCCTGCGCCCGCTCGCGCATGTCGGCGGCCAGCTCGTCGTAGGCGGCCTGCCCCTTGTCGCGCAGCTCGCGGGCGCCGTAGCCCAGCCCCTCGGCCTCGGTCAGCAACGCGTCGTAGCGCGCCTCGCCGATGGCCCAGTCGCCGGTCGCCCGCTCGACGAGCGACTCGACGTGCCGGCCGAACACCTCGTAGGCCGCTGCCGCGACCTCGCCTGCCTCCCGGACCCGCGCGGCGGACGCCGGGTCGTCGAACTCGTCGGCCACCGACCGGGCGTAGCGCGCACCGGCACCGATCTGCCCGAGGGAACGCTGCAGCAGCACCGGGTGGGCCAGCGTCGGGTCGAGGTTCGCGACCCCGTGCTCCAGCAGCGCCGGCGTGCCGGTCAGCCGGGCCGTCACCGCCGCTGCGAGCTCCGGCTCCGGCCGGAGCCGGTGCGTCAGCAGCACGAACACCGAGCTGAGGGCGGTGCCGGCGTAGTGGTCGGGGCTGCGCCGCCAGTCGGCCCAGTCGCGCATCAGGGCGCGGCCGCGCAGCACCATCAGGGCCAGGTCGCGGTCGATGAGCTCGTCCTCGGTGAGGTCGGCCACGGCCAGCCCGCGCAGCCGGTCGGTCCACCCGTCCTCGGCGCGCTCCCGGGCGGCGATGCCGGCTGCCGACAGGTCGGGCAGCGCCTCGTCGTACTCGGTGAGGCCGAGCAGGCTGCCGAGGGTGGGGCTGACGGCGCACTGGTCGGCGACGAGCTCGGCGACCAGCCGGTCGAAGGGGCGCTCGCCCACGGGGATCGGCATGGGACGGCACGCTAGACCACGGCGGGGACGGCGAGAACGCGTGACAGGGTGGGCCGGTGCGCACCTACCAGGAGCGGCTGACCGCGCCGCCGGGACTCTGGGTCGCCGTCTGGGTGGGCTCGGCGCTGCTCGGGGTGTCGGTCTTCGTCGCGCTGGGCCCGCTGGGCGGGCTGGCCGCCGTCCTGGTGCCGGGGGTGCTCTGCTCGCTCGTCCTCGCCCGGTCGGCCGCCGAGGTGGCGGTGCAGGACGGCGAGCTCGTCGCCGGCCGGGCCCGCATCCCGGTCGCGCTGCTCGGCCCGGTCGAGGTCCTCGACGCCGACGGCGCGCGCCAGGTGCGCGGACCGATGTCCGACCCGGCCGGCTACCACCTGATCCGCGGCTGGGTGCCCGGCGGCGTCCGGGCCGAGGTGCGCGACCCGGCCGACCCCACGCCGTACTGGTTCGTCGCCAGCCGGCACCCGGCTGCGCTCGCAGCAGCGGTGGAGGCCGCCCGCGTCAGCCCGTGACGGTCTCGCCGGGCACGGTCCGCGGCGGACGTCGGCGCAGGTCGTCGCGGATGCCCTCGCCGACCCGGCGGGTCTCGCGGTGGTTGACGACGCTGCCGGCGATGGCGCCGCCCATCATCGGGCCCAGCGTCGTGAGGTTGCGGCCGGCGCGGCGCAGGATGCGCTTGCGCAGGGCCCGCTTGGCCGGCTCCCCGAGGGACATCCGCATCGCGGTCGGCGAGAACGGGTCGAAGCCGCGCCGCTCGGACCATGCGACGAGGTAGGCGTGCGTGCGGGCGACCCCGGTGCCGGGCACCGGTGCGTCGAAGAGCTCGTGCAGCTCGGCGATCAGCTTGACCTCGATGGCGACGACGAGCAGGGTCTCGGCCGCGATCTGGGCCGGGACGGTCACCAGGCTGGGTGCCGCGAGGTACTCCACCGCGGCGAGCGCCCCGCCGGCGGCACCGACGGCGGCGGTGGCCTTCGCGGCTCCGGACACGAGGGTCTGGGCGAGGTCCTCGTCGGTGATGCCCGGGTGCTGGGCACGCAGCGTGTCGGCGTCCCGGATCGGGATGCGGGGCGCGATGTCGTGGACCAGGTCGACCAGCCAGCTGCCGGTCAGCACCGAGGCGCGGCCCGCGCTGCGTGCCGAGGTGGCCACCGCCCGGGTCAGCCGGCCGACGTCGCGGGCCCGGTCCCGCCGGGTGAGGACGTCGTCGGCGGTGTCCATGGTGAAGCGGGCCACCAGGTCGCCGACGGTGGCCCGCGTCCCGCGAGGGGCGGCGCCGCCGTCGGCGTCGGGTGCCGGACCGGTCACGTCCGGGTCGTTCGGGTCGTTCCGTGTGCTGGTGCGCATCGCTCGAGCCTGCCCGCGGCTGCGGGTCGGAATCAGGCCGCGCACTCCTTGCAGATCAGCTGGCCCTTGACCTCTTTGGCGAGCTGGCTGCGGTGGTGGACGAGGAAGCATCGGGAGCAGGTGAACTCGTCTGCCTGGCGCGGGAGGACGCGCACCGACAGCTCCTCGTTGGAGAGGTCGGCCCCGGGCAGCTCCAGCGACTCGGCCAGGTCGGCCTCGTCGACGTCGACCGCGCTGGCGGACTTGTCCTGCCGGCGGGCCTTGAGCTCCTCGAGACTGTCCTCGGACATCTCGTCGTCGGTCTTGCGGGGCGAGTCGTAGTCGGTCGCCATGGTTGGAGAGGTCACCCCTATCGCCCGAGGGTGGCGATGCCACGTGGTTCGGTGCTGGATTGTCTGCTGGTACGTCTGCCGTCGACGGCGTCGTCAGCAGATCGGTCAGGTCGTGCGGGCCGTGTAACGCTCGGTGCCGCCGGTTTGTGCCCGGTCGACCGCACAGGTTCCGAATGGGCTGCTGCCGCTGCGCGAGCGCGGAGACTAGCGGATCGGCGCGCCGGCCGCGCGCCCCGGTCCACCCAGTGGCTGCCGGGTCGGCCCGGCGACCGCGCTGGTCACCTGCTGGTCACCGGCTCGTCACCGGCCGGACACCTCGGCCGCTGGGCAAACCGGGTGACGTCTGTCACGCTCACCGGGTTTCCCCGCCCGGACCCAGCGGGTAGACACCACGCGCGTGCCTTGTGGTCCGGCCTTCTTCATGGGCGGTCAGGTCGACAGGTCCGGTACCAGCGGTGAGAGGGTGGCTTCATGAGCGAGTTCCAGCAGGAGATTCAGCTGCGTCTGGAGTCGGCCAGCCGGTCACTCGCCGAGGCCCAGCGCGAGGGCGACGACTACCTCGTCCAGGTCCGGCAGGGCGAGATCGAGTCGCTGCTCCGGCTCGCCCAGGAGCACGACGCGGTCGCCTGACCGGTCACCGTCACGGGCGGACGTCGGGGGCGGGTCAGCCGAGCGGGTCGGAGTCGGCGTCCAGCGACTCGAGCAGCGCGACGAGATCACCCACCAGCGGCTCCGCGGCGGCGACGACCAGCGCCTCGCCCGCCTCCCGGCCGTGCAGGCCGGTGACCACGGCCCCGGCCTCGGCGGCGACGAGGCCACCGGCGGCGAGGTCCCACGGCTTGAGCCCCTGCTCGTAGAGGCCGTCGAGCCGGCCGGCGGCCAGCGCGCACAGGTCCAGGGAGGCGGCACCCGCCCGGCGCACGTCACGGACCTGCGGCAGCACGGTCTGCAGGACCTCGGCCTGCCTGGCCCGGCGGCGCGGGTCGTAGCCGAACCCGGTTGCCACCAGCGCCATCGACAGCTCCGGGGGCTCGGCCAGCTCGAGCCGCCGGCCGTCGAGCCAGGCGCCTTCGCCGCGCAGTGCGGTCCAGACCTCACCGCTGACCGGGTTGACCACGGCTCCGGCGACGATCTCGGCACCCACCTGGGCCGCCACGCTGACGGCGTACGCCGGGATCTCGTACAGGTAGTTGACGGTGCCGTCGATGGGGTCGATCACCCAGGTCACCCCGCTGGAGCCGGCGTGGTCGGCGCCCTCCTCGCCGAGGAAGCCGTCGTCCGGGCGGGCCTCGGTGATCCGGTCGACGATCAGCTGCTCGGAGCGCTGGTCCATCTCGGTGACGATGTCGGTGGCGCTGGACTTGGTGGCGGCGACGCCGAGGCCCCGCGGCCGTTCGTCGACGATGAGCCGGCCCGCCTCGCGGGCGACGTCCTCGGCCAGGCGGAGCAGCGTGCGGTGGTCGGGCATGGCAGCCATCCTCCCGGCGGGGTCAGGCTCCGCAGAGGGCGGGCCGCTCGGGGTTCCGGGCGTTGGGACAGCAGCCGGCCGGGCAGAGGTCGTGGCTCGGGCCCAGCTCGCCCAGTGCCCGGCGTACCGGCTCCGCACCGCGCACGACGGCGGCCCGCTCGAGCACCAGCTCGCGGACCGCGGCGACGAACCCGGCGGCGGTGCCGACCGTCGCCGCCCGCACCACCGGCAGCCCGAGCCGCCGGGCGGTCTGCCGGGCCTCGGTGTCGAGGTCGTAGACGACCTCCATGTGGTCGGAGACGAAGCCGATCGGCACCAGCACGGCGGCCGGCACACCGTCGGCCAGCCAGCGCCTCGAGGTGGTCGTTGACGTCGGGCTCGAGCCACGGCTGGGCCGGCGAGCCGCTGCGGCTGCAGTAGACGAGGTCGAGCTCGTGGTCGCGGCCGGTCGCCGCGGCGACGCCGGCGGTCACCAGCCGGGCCACGTCGCGGTGCTGGGTGGTGTAGCCGTGCCCCGCGGGCCCGCTGCCCTCGTCCATGGTCAGGGGCACCGAGTGGGTGACGAAGACCAGCCGCGCCGCCGGGCGGACGTCGTCCGGGAGGTCGTCCAGGGCGGTGACCGTGTTCGCCACCATCGTCTCGACGAAGCCGGGGTGGTTGAAGTAGTGCCGGATGCGGTCGACCACCGGGGCCTGCCTCGCCCAGCAGGGTGACCGCGGCCGCCAGGTCCTCGCGGTACTGCCGGCAGCCGGAGTACGACGAGTACGCCGAGGTGAACAGCGCCAGGACGCGGCGCCGCCCGTCGGCGGCGATGCGGGCCAGCTCGTCGGTGAGGTACGGCGCCCAGTTCCGGTTGCCCCAGTAGACCGGCAGGTCCACGCCGTGGGCCGCGAAGTCGGCCTCGATGGCCGCCACCAGTGCGCGGTTCTGCGCGTTGATCGGGCTGACGCCGCCGAAGCCGACGTAGTGCTCCCCCACCTCCAGCAGCCGCTCGGGCGGGATGCCCCGGCCGCGGGTGACGTTCTGCAGGAACGGGAGCACGTCGTCCGGCCCCTCCGGCCCGCCGAAGGACACCAGGAGGAAGGCGTCGTAGGGCGTGGTGTCGGTGCTCTGGGTCGCAGCGGTGGTCACCGGCTGATCCTCGCAAGCGGACGGCGGCTGCCGGTCGTCGGGCCGGTCCCGTACCGTGCCGCCGGTGCTGAGGCCCTACCGCGAGCTGCTCGCGACCCCCGGAGGGTTGCGCTTCTCGACCTCGGCGTTCGTGGCCCGGATGCCCATCTCGATGCTCGGGCTCGGCGTCGTGCTGCTCGTGGTGTCGGAGACCGGCCGGTACGGCCGGGCGGGCGCCCTGTCGGCGACCTTCGCCCTCGCCGAGGCAGCGGGTGCGCCGCTGGTCTCCCGGCTCGTCGACCAGCGGGGGCAGTCGACCGTGCTCGTGCCGGCGGTGGCGGTGCACCTCGTCGCGCTCACCGCGTTCATCGTGCTCGCGAGCGCCGATGGGCCGCTGTGGACGCAGTTCCTGACGGCCGCGGTGGCCGGCCTCACCCTGCCGTCGATGGGGTCCCTGGTGCGCGCGCGGTGGGGCTTCGTGCTCGGCGACGACCCGCGGCTGCACACGGCGTACGCCTACGAGTCGGTGCTGGACGAGCTGATCTTCGTCGTCGGGCCGCTGCTGGTCACGGTGATCGCGACCACCCTCGCCCCGCAGGTGGCGCTGTTCGTCGCCGCCGGGCTGCTGGTCGGCGGCACCGCGGCGCTGCTCACCCACCGGGCGAGCGAGCCCCCCGTGTCGGGCCACGGCTCCGACCACCCGTCCGCGCTGCGCGACACCGGGCTGCCGGTGCTCATGCTGGTGATGGTCTTCGTCGGCGGGGTGTTCGGCGCGGTGGAGATCAGCACGGTGGCCTTCGCCGACGAGCACGGGCACCGGGCGCTGGCCGGGCCGCTGCTCGCCTGCTACGCCGCGGGCAGCCTGACGTCGGGGTTCGTCTTCGGCGCGGTCCGGGGTGCCTACCCCCCGCGGCGCTCGCTGCTCGTCGGAGCCGGGGTGATGACCGCGACGGTGCTGCTGCTGCCGTTCGTCGGCTCGGTGTGGCTGCTTGGCCGTGCTGCTGGTGCTGGCCGGCGTCGGCATCGCCCCGACGCTGATCTCCGGCTTCACGCTGGTCGAGAAGGCCGTTCCGGCGTCGGCCGTGACCGAGGGGCTCACCTGGGCGACGACCGGCCTGGTCGTCGGCTTCTCCGCCGCCACCTGGCTGGCCGGCCGGCTGGTCGACAGCGCCGGGGTCGGGTGGGCGTTCGCCGTCGGTGCCGTCTCGGGCCTGGTGGCCCTGCTCATCGCGCGGGCGACCTACCGCCGGCTGCCGGTCTGACGACCTGTCGACATTTCTCAGCGACTGGCCGGGCGCGCCTGCGCAGACGGCGCGCGGGTCGGTCATAGGGTCGGCACCAGTCGGAGCACCGGCGACCGGGAGGTAGGCGATGGCGGGCGAGGCGGACGTGCCAGAGGTGACCGACCTGCGGCTCGTCGCCGTCACGCCCGAGCGCAGCCACCTGGTCCTCGAGGACTCCGACAGCAAGCAGTTCCGCGTGCCGGTCGACGAACGACTCGCCGCCGCGCTGCGCACCCCCGACCGCTCCCGGCCAGGCCAGCTGGAGATCGCCTTGGAGAGTCAGCTCACGCCCCGCGAGATCCAGGCCCGCGTCCGCGCCGGGCAGAGCGTCGACGAGGTGGCCGCGGTGGCGGGCATCTCGCTGGACCGCGTCGAGCGGTACGCCGGGCCGGTGCTGGCCGAGCGCGCGCACGTCGTCGAGCAGGCCCAGGCGGCTCCGGCCCGACGGGCCACCGCCGGCACCGCGCCGGCGCTCGCCGAGCTCGTCGACGCCCGGCTCGCCGAGCAGAAGGTCGCCACCGACTCGGTCACCTGGGACGCCTGGCGTGGCGACGACGACCGCTGGACGGTACGGCTGAGCTACCTCGGCGGCGGCCGGCAGCGGGTGGCCAGCTGGGTCTTCGACCCGCGCGGCCGGGTGCTGGCCGCGTCCGACGACGAGGCCCGCTGGCTGGTTGACGGCACCGGCGCCGAGCGGCTCTCCGACGACCGGCCGGCGGCAGTCCGCCGGCTGGCGGCGGTTCCGCACACCGGCGATGCCGTTGACGGCGTTGATACCGGCGACGAGACCACCTCCGGCTCCCCCGCCGACGAGGTCTACGACCGGGAGGCCGACGAGGCGCGGCAGGCGGCCGAGCGCGCGACGCAGCCCGAGCCGATGCGGCAGGCGGCCTCGGCCAGCCGCGGCCGTCGCCAGCCGGTGCCGTCGTGGGACGACATCATGTTCGGCCCGCGCAAGCGCGACTGACGACCGTCAGGCAGCGCCCGTCGCCACCGGACGCTGCGGGTCGACCGGCTCGACCTCGCCCCGGAACCGCTCGCCGGCCCGCGCGTCGAGCAGCACGCCGGTGGGCCAGCGCCGCGGCTCCGTCGGCGTCGACCACGGGCATCGCTCCCGGCGCGGACAGTGACGTCGCCCGGCTCCGGCCGCACGTCGCCGCCCTCCAGCGGCAGTCCGGCCGCCGACCAGGCCCGCAGCCCGCCGTCGAGCAGCCGGACGTCGGTGTGCCCGACCCACCGCAGCAGCCACCAGGCACGCGGGCCGCGACGCTGCCGTCCGCGTCGTCGTACCCGACGACCCCCCGGTCCTGCCGTACGCCGAGCCGGCGCAGCGCGGCCTGCGCGGCGGCCGGCGACGGCAGCGGGTGACGGCCACCTCGGCCCGGCGGGCCGGCCAGGTCGGCGTCGAGGTCGACCCACACCGCACCCGGCAGGTGCCCGGCGAGGTACGCCGTGCGCCGGGCGGCCCGGCGAGCGCCCACCGGACGTCGAGCAGCAGCGGCGGGCGCGGCCCGGCGAGTGCGGCGTGCAGGTCGGGTACGTCGATCAGCGGTCCGGCCACGGTCAGTGCGGCGCGGCGGCAGGGCGCAGGCGGCGAGCTCGAGGGTGTCGAACGGCAGTGCGTCGGCCTCCAGGGCCGTGGCGCGCACCAGGGCGTCCTGCGAGACGGCCGTCATCCGGCGCATGTGGTGCCGCCGGCAGAGCACCTCGTAGCCGACCGCGTCGCCGGCGTCGGTGTCGCCGACGACCACCTGCTCGCCCTCGACGACCATGACGCCGTTGACGGTGCGCGCGTTGTGGGTGGCCCGCGCTCCGCACCAGCACAGCGCCTCGACCTGCAGCACCTGCACCCGGTCGGCCAGCTCGATCAGCCGCTGCGAGCCGGGGAAGAGCCGGGTGCGGAAGTCGGCCGTGATCCCGAACGCGAACACGTCGACGCCCAGCTCGTCGACCACCCGAGCCAGCTGCTCGGCCTGGGCGGGCGAGAAGAACTGCGCCTCGTCGCAGATCACGTAGTCGACCCGGCCGCCGCCGATCCGCACGTCGGCGACGGCGTCCCAGAAGTCGGTCGCGTCAGTGACCTCGATCGCGTCGGTCGACAGGCCCAGCCGGCTGGACAGCGTCGCGGTGCCGGCCCGGTCGAGCTTGGTGAAGATCAGCCCCTGCCGCCCGCGCTGGCGATGGTTGTGCTCCATCTGCAGCGCCAGGGTCGACTTGCCGCAGTCCATGGTGCCGGAGAAGAAGACGAGCTCGGCCATGGCTCCTCGAGGACCGGTGGGACGTGGGGGCGCAGCCCATCGTGCCATCCGGTTCGGCCGCACCATCCGTCGCCGTTCCCGGCCGGACGACCCGCTCAGGCCCGGTGCACCAGCAGCGGGATGCCGAGCTCGTCGTCGCTGAGGCCGCCGTGCATGCCGACCAGGCCGAGGATCGCCGGCCGCATCACCCGTGAGTCGACCAGCACGTGGTGGTCGCGGGGGACGGCGAGCAGGTCGCCCAGCCGGGCCCGGGCGGTCGGCGTGACGGTCGGCCCGTAGACGCCGCTCGCCACCGCCTCGTCCTGCGCCACCACCCAGAAGGTGTCGCCGAGGGTCTCCCGCCAGGCGTCGAGCACGGCTCCCGAGGCGCCGTCCCGGGTGTGCACCTGGGCGCCCCGAAGGTCACCGGACAGCATCGCGACGCCGTCGTCGAGGGCCGGGGTGCGGGCCAGGTCGAAGCGGTTCTCGTGGGGGACGTCGACCATGCCGTGGTCGGAGGTCACGACGAGAGTGGTTCCCGCCGGCAGCGCGCCGGCCAGCTGCTCGACGAGCCGGTCGACGTGGGTCAGCTCGGCGGCCCACGCGTCGCTGGTGCAGCCCTGCCGGTGCCCGGTCGAGTCCAGGTCGCCGTAGTAGACGTAGACGCAGGCACGCTCTGCCCGGCGTACGGCGGCAACGGTGGCGGCCACCCGCTCCCCCGGGGACTCGGCCGCCGCGTAGGCGCCCCCGCGCAGCGCCGCCTCGGTGAGGCCACGGCCGTCGAAGGCCTTCGGACCCACCCGGGTGACCGCGATGCCGGCGGCCACGGCCCGTTCGAAGACGGTCGGCTGCGGCTGCAGGAGGCGCAGGTCGACCTGCGCCGGGTTGGCCAGCATGTCGACGGTGCGCCCGTCGTCCAAGCGGAGGAACAGGCCGGTGATGCCGTGCTCGCCCGGGGTCAGCCCGGTGCCGAAGGAGGTCAGCGCGATGGGCGTGGTGCTGGGGAAGACGGTGCTCAGCCGGCGGCTCCACGGCGTAGCGAGCAGCGAGGTGAGGAACGGAGCCTGCTCGGGCGCCGCCAGCAGGGCGGGCATGCCCAGCCCGTCGACGAGCAGCACCACGACCCGGGAGCTCTCCGGGAGCGCGGGCCCGGGCTGCCCGCCGGGCTCACCCAGTGACCTGAGGACCGCGGGCAGCACGTCGGCCAGCGACCCGCCGCCGTGGTCCGGCAGCGCGAAGGGGACCTCCGTCACCGGCCGGTGGCTCGGGACAGCGCCGCGGCGAAGCCCAGCACCCGCGCCACGGCGTCGGCTCCCTCGGCCGCCTCGCTGACCCGCAGCGCGATGTCGTCAGCCGACGCCGTGCCGGTGTAACCGTGGTCGGCCTCGCACTCGGGGTCGGTGCAGCCGGCGGGCTCGAGGTCGAGGCGGCTGACCGCCCCCCAGCCGATCGTGACCGTGACCTCCTGCGGCGGGACGCCGCCCCGGTAGCGCATGGGGTCGGTGACGACCCGGTTGACGACCACCGAGCGCACCGACGACAGCGGAACGGCCTCGGTCGCCGCGGTGACGAAGGGCGCCGGGGTCACCTCGTCGGCGGGGTGGTCGTCGGCGTGGCCCAGGACGAGCCGGCCGGGAGTGAGCACCAGCACCGTGACGTGCCGGCGTACCTCCTCGGAGTCGAAGGTCGTCTCCTGGTGCACGACGAAGGCCTCGACCTCCTCACCCGCCACCGCGGCGTCGACCGCGTCGGCGACGAGCTCCGGGTAGTAGCCCGCGCGCTGGATGGCCGAGCGCAGGCCGGCGACTGAGGTGTCGGTCATGGCTCCATCCTTGCACCCGGCGGCTCTCCTGGAGCCGCCGTGCACAAGCCCCCTCCGCGCCGGCTCAGACCCCCAGCGCGCGGGCACCGCGCTCGGCCCGGGCCCTGGGGCGGGCCAGCGTGCCGGTGGCGGCCAGGACCGAGGCCCCACCGGGCGCCGCGACGACCGGGTTCAGCTCGAGCGCGGCGACCTCGGGGACGTCGTCGGCCAGCCGGGCCAGCCGGGCCAGGATGTCCTCGAGCGCGGCCACGTCCACCGGCGGGCTGCCGCCGTGCCCGAGCAGCAGCGGGGCGGCCCGCACCCCGCGCACCAGACCGCTCAGGTCGGTGTCGGTGAGCGGAGGCACGCCGTACGAGCGGTCGCCGAGCAGGTCGGTCGCGACGCCGCCGAGCCCGAAGGACACGACGGGGCCGAACAGCGGGTCCTCGACGGTGGCCATCCGGGTGGCGACCCCGGTGGGCGCCATCGCCTGCACCACGAACGGGGCGACCTGACCGCCGAGCCGGGCCACCATCGCCTCGAAGGCGCCGCGCATCTCCTCGGCGTCGTCGACGTCGAGGCGGACGCCGCCGAGCTCGCGGCGGTGCCGAAGGTGCGGCGCGGTGGCCTTGAGGGCGACCGGGTAGCCCAGGGAGTCGGCGGCGGCGACCGCCCCCTCGGCCGTCGTGGCCGGGAGCACCGGCCACAGCTCGATGCCGTAGCACCGCAGGAGGCGCTGCAGCTGCTCGTGCGTCAGCTGGACCTCGTCGTCGTCGGCCAGCAGCTCGACCACGAGGGCCCGCGCGGCGCGCACGTCCAGGCCGGAGGGCGACACGGTGTGGCCGGCCGGGGTGGCGCGCCAGGCGGCGTAGGCGGTGACCGCGGCGAGTGCCCGCACGGCGTCCTCCGGCGTCTCGTACGACGGCACCGACCCCTTGCCGTCACCGGGAACCCGCAGTGCTTCAGGGACGCCCGGCATGCCGAGGAACGTCGAGACCACCGTCTTGTGGGCCGTCATCGACGCGGTCGCGAGCACCCGGGCCACCGCGGCGTCGGGGGTCCGCAGCGGGGGGATGAACAACGCGACCACCGAGTCGACGCCGGGGTCGGCGAAGACCTCCTCCAGTGCTGCCGCGAAGTCGGCCGCGGTCGGCGTCCGGTCCCAGGGCCCGTGAGCTGACGGCGTCGAGGCCGGCCTCTTCGCAGGCATCGACCGCCAGCAGGGCCAGCGCGTCGGAGTTGCCCAGCACCGCGACCCGCGGGCCGGCCGGCAGCGGCTGGGTCGCGACGAGCGCGGCGACGTCGAACATCTGGTGGATGGAGTCGGCTCGGATCACGCCCGCGCGGCGGAACAGGGCGTCGATCGCAGCCGCCGGTGCACGGGACTCGCGCACGAGGTGGCCGCCCGGCGCGTCGCCGCGGAACCGGCCGGACTTCACCACCACCACCGGCTTCTGGCGGGCCAGCCGCCTGGCGATGCGGCTGAACTTGCGTGGGTTGCCGATCGACTCGAGGTAGAGCATCACGGCGTCCGTCGACTCGTCCTCCTCCCAGAACTGCAGGAGGTCGTTGCCGCTGACGTCGACCCGGTTGCCTGCGGACACGAAGGTCGACAGGCCGAGCCCACGGCGTACCGCGTTGTCGAGCAGGGCGACGCCGAGCGCGCCGGACTGGGAGAAGAAGCCGAGCCGGCCGCGCTCTGGCACGAGCGGCGACAGCGACGCGTTCAACGACACCGCAGGGTCGGTGTCGATCAGGCCGAAGGACGCCGGCCCCAGCACCCGCATGCCGCTCCCCCGTGCCAGCGCCACCAGCCGGCGCTGCCGCTCGGCGCCTTCCGGCCCGGTCTCGGCGAAGCCGCTGGACATCACGACGAGCCCGCGCACGCCCTTGGCGGCGCAGTCGGCGACGACCGCCTCCACCTCCTCGGCGGGTACCGCGACCGCGGCGAGGTCGACGGGTCCGGGCACGTCGCGAACGGTCGCGAACGACGCGATGCCGGCGACCTCGTCGGCATGGTGGTTGACCACGTGCACCGTGCCGGTGAACCCGCCGTCGAGGACGTGCCGAAGCAGGACGTGCCCCAGCGACTGCTCGTTGCGACCGGCGCCGATGACCGCGAGGACGTCCGGCTTGAGGAGGCGCTCGACCGAACGCGCCTCGGCGCGGTGCTCGCGCGAGTAGGTCACTGCCAGGGAGTCCTCGGTCGGCTCGAGGTCGAACGACAGCCGGGCTACGCCGTCGTCGTACGCCGAGTCGACGACGTAGCCGGCGTCGGAGAAGACCCGCAGCATCTTGCGGTTGGCCGGCAGGACGTCGGCGACGAACCGCGAGATGCCCCGCTCGCGGGCGGCGGCGGCGATGTGCTCGAGGAAGACCGATCCGAGGCCACGGCCCTGGTGCGCGTCCTCGATGTTGAAGGCGACCTCGGCCTCGTCGAGGCTCATCCGTTCGTACCGGACCACCCCGATCATCTCGTCACCGACGGTGGCGATCAGGGCTGCCCGGTCGTGGTGGTCGACGACGGTGAAGCGCTCGACGTCACGGTCCGAGAGCTGCCGGTAGAGCGAGAAGAACCGGTTGTAGATGGTCTCGTCGGACAGCCGGTCGTAGAAGCGCCGGAGGCGGTCGGCGTCGCTCGGCAGGATGGGCCGCAGGTGGGCGGTGCCGCCGTCGCGGAGCACGACGTCGGCCTCCCAGTGCGCCGGGTAGCCGCGCTCGCCGTCGTCCACGGGTGGAGGCTATCGCAGCGTCGCGAGGTCGACCGAAAGCCGTTGTGCTGTAACGGTTTCCGGGTGCGTGGAGGCGTCGGGGTTGTGTCCAGGGGTCCGGCTAGTTTCGAGTCATGTCCGACACAGCCGGCCCGCTGCCCGCGCACCCCGCGCGGGCGGCGTCGGCCGCGGTCGGCGCGGCCCTCGGGCGGCTGCAGGAGGCGAACCTGTGGTCACTGCCGGAGGCCGACCTGCTGCAGCTGCGGGCCGATCTGGAGGTCACCCGGGCCCGGCTGGACGCCACCATCCTGGCCACCACCCGGGAGGTCGACGCCCGCGGCGCGGCCACCGCGACCGGCGCCGCCACCACCGCGGCCTGGCTGCGCGACCGGCTGCTGATCCACCCCGCCGCCGCCAAGGCCGAGGTCCGCCTCGCCGGCGAGCTGGACCGCGACCTGACCGATACCGGCGCCGCGCTGGCCCGCGGCGACATCGACCTGGACCGGGCCCAGGCCGTCGCCGCCGGGATGGCCGGGCTGCCCGCCGCGGTCGGCCCCGCGGTCCGCCGGCAGGCCGAGGCCCACCTGCTCGAGGCGGCCGGCCGGTTCGACCCCGCCGCCGTGCACCGGCTGGCCCGCCACCTGGTGCTGGTCGTGGACCCCGACAACGGCCGCGCACTGGAACGCGACGAAGCGGCGGCCGCGCACCGGCAGACCCTGTCCCTGACCCACCACCACGACGGCAGCCGCCGGTTCCGCGGCCAGCTCGGCCCCGAAGCCGGCGCCCTGCTCGACGCCGCCCTGCAAGCCGTCTCCGGCCCCCGACCCGCCGCCGACGGCACCCCCGACCCGCGCAGCCCCGGCCAACGCCGCGCCGAGGGCCTGCTCGAGCTGATCACCCTCGCCGTCACCACCGAGCAGATGCCCGACCACGGCGGTGAACCGGTCGACCCTCACCGTCACCCCGCAGCACCCAGCGCGACGTCCTCGACATCGGCCGGCTCTCCCGCACCATCCCCCGCCCGATCCGCCGCGCCCTGACCATCCGCGACGGCGGCTGCGCCTTCCCCGGCTGCGGACGCCCACCCCGCTGGTGCCACGGCCACCACATCTGGCACTGGTCCCTCGGCGGCCCGACCGCCCTGTCCAACCTGGTGCTGCTCTGCGGCCACCATCACCGACTGATCCACCACGACGGCTGGCACGTCCAGCTCGACCGGCACGGCCTACCCGAGTTCCGCCCACCACCCTGGATCGACCCCACCCAGACCCCCCGCCACCCTGGCGACCACCCCACCTCACCGAGCCGCCCTGACACCGACGGCTGGCAACGGCTCGACATCACCGGTGACGCCTGGTCTGGCGGGACCTACGGCCCGGTGCCCAGCACCTGCATCGGGCTCCTGTCGGTCAGCGCGAGCTTCACCGTCGGCATCGGATACCTGAACGGTCACTTCTCCGCCCGTTCAGGTATCCGTTGCGCCGAGAAGCGCAGCCGACGACGGCGCCGGCGGAGCGGGTGGGCCGAGCCGCCCTGACACGTCGCAGGCGACCAGCCACGTCCGGTCGGCCGCCAGCGGCCGTCGATGTGTCGGACCCGCGGGGTAGACCGACGGCATGCGATGGACCGACCTTCAGCAGCGCCAGCCCCGGCTCGGCGAGATCGCGCGCGACCGGCTGCTCGGCCCGGGAGTCCTGCTTGTCGTGACCATCCGGCGCGACGGCACGCCGCGGCTGAGCCCCGTCGAGCCGTTCGAGCTCGACGGCGACCTCTGGCTGTCGATGTTGCTCGGCTCGCGCAAGGCCGGCGACCTGCTACGCGACCCCCGCGTGCTGGTGCACAGCGTCGTCACCGGGCCGAGCGGTGAGGAGGGCGAGCTGAAGCTGCGCGGCACCGCCGACCCGGTCGACGACCGCGCGGCGCTGCAGCGCTACGCCGACGCGGTGAGCGCCGCACTGCCGTGGTCACCCGAGGTCGGGCGGTTCCACCTGTTCAGGGTCGAGATCGACCAGGTGACCTACCTGCGATACGACAACGCGTCCGGAGACCAGTACCTCGCGCTGTGGCCGCCCGGCCGGGAGACCGTCCGTCGCGGCACGTCGGCCACGACGCTCGGGGCGGACGAGGACGTCCGGGACGTCCTCTTCCGCTGACCGTCGGGCCGCTCAGGAGTTGAGCTGCGCCCGCATCGCCCCGGCGGGGAACGCCGCGTTGTGCACGTTGACGTAGTACTTGCCCGGGTGGTCCTTGAGGTTCGAGGCCAGCCCGGAGGCGATCGTCACGCAGGCCGCGGAGGCCTTGTTGGACGGCGGCACCAAGGTCACCTTGACGGGCCCCGCCACGGTCTTGCCGCCCTTGTGGATGTGCGCTGCGACCGCTGTGCTGATCTTCTTGGCGGTGAGCAGGTAGCACAGCCGGGTGCCGTCGATCGACCAGGAGAACTCACCCTTGCCGTTGCTGTCGCCCGGCCCGGGGACCTCGTTCGCGCCGGTGAGCGTCACGTGGTTCTGCGGCACCTGCGCGACGGCGATCCCGCCGGACAGGCAGGTTGCGACGGCCGCCACCGTGATGGCGACGAGCACGGACCTGATGCGCATGATCTGACCTCCCGTGTGATGGCCCCGGTGCGCCCTCACCCCGGACGGGGCAGCCGGCGGGGCCACTCCCGCGACGCTAGACCGATGATCATGGCCCTGGCGACCCGTTGAAGTCCCGACATGTCAAGGTTTGCGACCGCTCAATCGCCACCGTGCCGTCGCGCCTCTCGCGTTCTCGAGGGATGCGGGCAGGTCGCAGCGTTCGGTCGCGGGCAGACCGTGATCCCGCGGTCGGCACCGACGCCGGCCAGCGGGACCACGCCCGGTAGCGTGCGCGGGTGCTCACCGTCCTGCCCGAGGTCGCCGAGGCGCTCGCTTCCGGCACTCCCGTCGTGGCTCTCGAGTCGACCATCATCAGCCACGGTCTCCCCCGGCCGGAGAACCTGCGGGTCGCCCGGGAGATCGAGCAGGCTGTCCGCCGAGGCGGCGCCGTGCCGGCGACCATCGCCCTCGTCGACGGCAGGCCGTCCGTCGGGCTCGACGACGACGCACTGGAGCAGGTGGCCGGTCGCGACGACGTCGTCAAGGTCAGCACCCGCGACCTCGCAGTCGTCGCGGCACGGCACGGCATGGGGGCCACCACGGTGGCCGCCACCTCGCACCTCGCTGCGCTGGCGGGCATCCGGGTCTTCGCCACGGGCGGCCTCGGCGGCGTGCACCGCGATGCGCGCAACACCTGGGACGAGTCCGCGGACCTGCAGGCGCTCGCCAGCACCGACGTCACGATCGTCTGCGCCGGCGTGAAGTCGATCCTCGACGTTCCTGCGACCCTGGAGCGGCTGGAGACGCTGGGCGTGACCGTGCTCGGTTACGGCACGCACGCCTTCCCGGGCTTCTACCTGACCGACTCGGGGCACCCGCTGGACTGGCGGGTCGACTCCCCTGACGAGGTCGCCGACGTCGTCCTGGCGCGCGCCGCGCTCGGCACCGACGACCGTGGCGTGGTCGTCGCCAACCCGCTGCCGCCGGACGAGCAGGTCGACCCGGCGCTGCACGACCGGCTGCTGCACGACGGCCTCGCGGCCGCCGAGGCCCGGCACGTCCGGGGCAAGGACGTCACGCCGTTCCTGCTGGAGTTCTTCCACCGGGAGAGCAAGGGCGTGACGCTGGAGGCCAACATCCGCATCATCCTGCGCAACGCCGAGCTGGCGGCGCGCATCGCCGCGGCTGCCGCGACCGCCGCCGCTGGTGCGGCAGCCGCGGACAGCCGGTGACCCCGGTGCCTGGCCCGCGCGGCACCGAGACCCTCGACGTCGTGGTGGTGGGTGACGTGATGGTCGACGTGCTCGCGGCGATGAGCGGTCCGCTGGCGCGCGGCAGCGACACCCCCTCGACCGTGACCGACCGCCGGGGGCGGGTCGGGCGCCAACGTCGCGGTCTGGCTGGCCCGTCAGGGCGTGCCCACGGCGTACGTCGGTCGGGTCGGCGACGACGCGCTCGGTCGGGAGTCGGTGACCGCCCTCACCGACGGCGGCGTGACGGCCTGGGTCAGCAACGACGGCGACCGCACCACCGGCACCTGCATCGTGCTCGTGGAGCCCGGCGGCGAGCGGTCGATGCTCCCCGACGGCGGCGCCAACGCCACGCTGGCTCCGGAGCACCTCCCTGCCGAGCCGTTCCGGCCCGGCGCCCACCTGCACCTGTCGGGCTACACGCTGCTCAGCCCCGGGTCCCGCGACGCGGGCCTGGCTGCGCTGTCCCTCGCCGCCGCGGCGGACATGACCGTCTCGCTCGACCCGTCGTCGGCCGCGCTGCTGGAGGAGGTGGGCGCCGCGAGGTTCCTCGAGATGACCCGTGGGGTCGACCTGTTGCTGGCCAACCGGGACGAGGCCGCGGTGCTGGCCGGCACGTCCGACCCGCACCTCGCTGCCGAGCGGCTCGGCGACACCTACCGGGAGGTGGTCGTGAAGCTCGGGGCCGACGGGGCGATGTGGCAGCAGGGCTTCATCGGTGCGAGCGCCCCTGCCGAGCGAGGCGTCCAGGTAGTCGACACGACGGGCGCCGGGGACGCCTTCGCGGCCGGCTTCCTCGCCTCCTGGCTGCTGCACCCGGAGCCCGAGACCGCCCTGGCGGCCGGCAACCGGCTCGCCGCCCGGGTCGTGGGCACGGTCGGAGCCCGGCCGTGACGGGCGAGCAGCGAGCGCTCGCCGCGCTGGACAGCAGCGGGCTCGCGTACCGGGTCATCAGGCACGGGCCGGTCCGCAGCCTCGCCGAGGCAGCAGCGGCGCGCGGTGTGCAGCCGGTCGACGTCGTCAAGACCCTGGTCGTACGCCGGGCCGATGACGACTACCTGTTCGTGCTGGTGCCGGGCGACCGCACCATCGCCTGGCCCAAGCTGCGCGACCTGCTCGGCGTCAGCCGGCTTTCCATGCCGGACGCCGACACCGCGCTGGCCGCGACGGGCTACGAGCGCGGCACCATCACCCCGTTCGGCTCGACGACGGAGTGGCCGGTCGTTGCCGACGAACGGCTCGGCGGCCGCGAGATCACCCTCGGAGCCGGCGCGCACGGGGTTGCGGTCGCGGTCGACGCCGACGCCGCGCTGGCCGCCCTCGGGGCCACCGTGGCCGACGTCACCGACCCGGAGCCGGCCGACCGGACACCCTGAGACCGTCGGGCACCGCCCACCACGAGTCCGGGCGGTCGACGACCGGAGCCTGCAGGCCGTGGTGCAGCACCCGGGCGGTCCGCATCAGGAAGGCGGCGATGCCGGCCGCCCCCTGCATCCACCCGGTGCCGGGGTCGAGCACCGGAGGGTCCTGCCGGTGCTCACGGAACCGCCAGCGTGCGCCGTCGTCGTCCAGCTCGGCCCGCTCGACCAGGGCGTCGGCCATCCGCCGCGCGAAGCCGACCCACCGCTCGGCGTCCGGTGTGTCGAGCGGCGGCCTGAGCGGCGTCGAGGAAGACGTCGCCCACCCCCGCGGTCCCGCAGCAGCGTCCGTCGTTGTCCCAGAAACCCGGCCGCAGCCGCTCGGGCACGCCCGAGACCTCGACGGCGTGCAGGCATCGCCGGTGCAGCTCGTGGACGGGGTGACCGCCGACCTGCCCGACCCCGGCAGCCGCCAGCGCCGCGAAGAGGTACGACGTACCCGTGGGGCCGTGGCACCACGAGTAGGTGACCGGCTCCTCGTCGCTGTCGCCGTGCGGCACGTAGTGCGGAAGCCGGAAGCCGTCGTCGCCCAGGTCGGCGATCGAGAACAGCTGCTCCGCACCGAGCCGGGCCGCGTCGACGAGGTCCGCGCGGCCCAGCCGCTGCCCGGCAGCCGCCAGTGCCGTGGCGATGCCCGCGGTGCCGTGCGAGTAGTTCGGGAGGCGGCGGTACCACCCAGGGCTGCTGAGCCAGTCGAGCCCGGAGGCTGTCCGCTCCGCCACCGCCAGCAGCGCGTCTGCTCCCACCGCGGCGACCGCCTCCCCGTCGGGACCGCCGACCCAGACCCCGGTGAGCACCACACCGGCGTTGCCCAGCAACAGGTCGTGGGCCGCCGCACCCCCCACGCGGGGCAACGTCGAGCCCAGCCGGCGGCGGTGGCGAGGTCGAGCAGCCGAGCCAGGGCCGCCCCTCGGCGCCTGGCGCGAGCAGCCGCAGCGCGACCGCGTCACCGGCGAGCCCGACGTACAGGGAGGGCTCCACGCGGGTCGGCACCTGGTGCGCGATCCGCCGGACGATGCCGGCCGCGAGGAAGCTCTCCTCGTCGGTCCACGGCCGCGAGAGCCGGGTCTCGGCCAGCGCCGGTGCCAGGCCGCCGATGCCCACCAGCAGCGTGTCCCTGGCGTCACTCGGACCCGCCGGGGCTTCGTGGTCGGCAACCACCGGCGGGAGCCATGGCCCGTCCTCGCCGCGGACCTGTCCGAGCACCCAGCGCCAGCCGGCCTCCCCGACCTCGCGGTACTCCTCAGCCGTCGCCACGCCCCGACGTTAACCGCAACGGCCGCCCCGCCCGGCGCCGAGGCTCCAGCGCAACAGTTCGGCGAGCGCCGAACTGTTTCTGGCATACCGTGCTCGACATGACCACGAGCAGCCACCGCCACCACGTCTCCGCCTGTCGGCACGGGCCGCTCAGGCGGACCGGCGCTCGTCGCGGCCGCTGTCACCGTCGTGCTCTGGGCGTCGGCGTTCGTCGCGATCCGCCACGTGGGACGCGAGCTGTCGCCGGGCGCCCTGTCGCTGGGCCGCTTGCTGGTCGGCAGCCTGGTGCTCGGTGCCGTCATCGCAGTTCGCGGCCGGCCCCGCTGGCCGTCCCGAGGCGACTGGCCGCTGCTGCTGGTGTGCGGGCTGCTCTGGTTCGGCCTCTACAACGTCGCACTGAACGCGGCCGAGCAGCGCATCGACGCCGGGACCACCGCGATGCTCGTCAACATCGGGCCGCTGCTCATCGCGCTGCTGGCCGGCGTGCTGCTGGGAGAGGGGTTTCCCCGGCAGGTGGTCCTCGGCAGCGTCGTCGCCTTCGCCGGTGTGCTCGTCATCGGCGGCGCGACCTCCAGCGGCAGCGCTGGGGTCGCCGGCGTGCTGCTCTGCGTGGTCGCCGCGGTGGCGTACGCCGTCGGGGTGGTCGCCCAGAAGCCGCTGCTGTCCCGGCTGCCGGCCCTCGAGGTCACCTGGCTCGCCTGCACGATCGGAGCGGTCGCCTGCCTCCCGTTCGGCCCGAGCCTGGTGCGGGAGGCAGCCGCCGCTCAGCCCTCGACCCTGGCCTGGGTGGCCTACCTGGGCGTCTTCCCGACCGCTCTGGCGTTCACGACGTGGGCCTATGCGCTGTCCCGCACGAGCGCGGGCCGGATGGGTGCCACCACCTACCTGGTGCCACCGGTCGCGATCCTGCTGGCCTGGGCGCTGCTGGGTGAGCAGCCGGCAGCGCTCGCCCTGCTGGGCGGCGTGCTGTGCCTCGGTGGTGTGGCGCTCTCCCGGCGTACCGGCCCGACCCGGGGTGCGCGATGAGGCCCGAGGTCGACGGCACCTCGCTGGCGAGGCTGGCGGCACTGCTCGCCGACCCGACCAGGGCGAGCATGTGCCTGGCGCTGATCGACGGCCGGGCCTGGACGGCCGGGGAGCTGGCCACCGCCGCCGGGGTCGCCCGGTCGACGGCGAGCGAGCACCTGGACCAGCTGGTTGCCGGCGGGCTGCTCGCCGAGGAGCGGCAGGGGCGGCACCGCTACCTGCGGCTGGCCTCGCCGGGGGTGGCGCAGCTCGTCGAGGACCTCGCGGCCCATGCCGGCCCGAGTGCCGCGCCGCAGTCGCTGCGTGCGGTCACCGCGTCAGCCGCCCTCGCCCGGGGCCGCACCTGCTACGACCACCTCGCCGGGCGGCTCGGGGTCGCCGTCCTGGACGCGCTCGTGGCGCGGGACCTGGTGGCGGACCGGCACGGCTTCGCGGTCACCGACGCCGGGCTCCGCTGGCTGCACGACCTCGGCGTCGACGTCGAGGCCCTGCACAGCCTCGCGGCGCCCGATGTCCCGGCCGTGCCTGGACTGGACCGAGCGGCGCCCTCACCTGGCGGGGGCGGCCGGCGCGGCGCTGTGCCGGCGGCTGATGGACATCGGCTGGGTGGAGCGCGGGGCGGGCCGCGCGGTGCGGGTCACCCCGCCGGGTCACAAGGCGCTGCACCGGCTGCTCGGGCTGACCGCTGCCGACCTCGAGCCGGCCCGTTGACCGCGCCCGGACCGGGTGCGAGGGTCGCCGCATGGCAGCCACCGACACGTTCCGGGCCGCACGTGAGCTCCTGCTGAGGACTCACCGCGACGACTACGACAGCGCCGTCGCGGAGTTCCGTTGGCCGGTCCTCCCGCACTTCAACTTCGGGTTCGACTGGTTCGACGTGCTCGCCGCAGAGCAGCCCGAGGTACCCGCAGTGTGGATCGTGAACGCCGACGGCACGGAGGACCAGCTCACCTACGCCGACCTGTCGTTCCGGTCGGCGCAGGTGGCGGCCTGGCTGCGCGCGGAGGGCGTCGACCGCGGCGACCGGGTGCTGCTCGTGCTCGGGAACGTGATCCCGCTGTGGGAGATCATGCTGGCCGCGATCAAGCTCGGGGCCGTCGTGATCCCGGCCACCACGCTGCTCGGGCCGCGTGACCTCGCGGACCGGGTCGAGCGCGGGCACGTCCGCCACGTCGTCGCGGCCTCCGGGGACACCGAGAAGTTCGCCCAGGTGCACGGCGACTGGACCCGGATCGCCGTCGGGCCACCGGTCCCCGGCTGGCTGCGGTACGACGACTCGGCCGACTTCCTGCAGACCTTCGAGGCCGAGGTCGAGACCAAGGCGGACGAGACGCTGCTGCTCTACTTCACCAGCGGGACGACCGCCCGCCCGAAGCTCGTCGAGCACACCCATGTGTCGTACCCCGTCGGTCACCTGTCGACGGCGTACTGGATCGGCCTGCAGCCCGGCGACGTGCACCTCAACGTGTCCTCACCGGGCTGGGCGAAGCACGCGTGGAGCAACGTGTTCGCACCGTGGATCGCGGGCGCCACGGCCTTCGTCGCGCACCAGCCACGGTTCGACGCCGCGGCGTTGCTCGACACGATGGCGCGCTGCGGCGTGACGACGTTCTGCGCACCGCCGACGGTGTGGCGGATGCTCGTCCAGGAGGACCTGCGCGCACACCCGGTGCCGTCGCTGCGCGAGGTGGTGGGCGCCGGCGAGCCGCTCAACCCCGAGGTCATCGAGCAGGTGCAGCAGGCCTGGGGCCTCACGGTGCGCGACGGCTACGGACAGACCGAGACCACTGCGCAGATCGGCAACCCTCCCGGCGCGCTGCTCAAGGTGGGGTCGATGGGACGCCCGCTGCCGGGTTACACCGTCGTTCTCATCGACCCGGTGACCTCCGAGCCGGGAACCGAGGGTGAGATCTGCCTGGACCTCTCGGCCCGGCCGACCGCGCTGATGACGGGGTACAAGGACGACGACGTGCTGACCGACGAGGTCATGCGCGGCGGGTTCTACCACACGGGCGACGTCGCGAGCCGGGACGAGGACGGCTACATCACCTACGTGGGGCGCAGCGACGACGTGTTCAAGGCCAGCGACTACCGCATCTCGCCGTTCGAGCTGGAGAGCGTGCTGATCGAGCACCCCGCGGTCGCCGAGGCGGCGGTCGTCCCGGCGCCCGACCCGGTGCGGCTGGCCGTCCCCAAGGCCTACGTGGTGCTCGCCGCCGGCTATGCCCCGGACGCCGAGACCGCACTGTCGATCCTGCAGCACGCCCGGCAGATGCTGGCGCCGTACAAACGGATCCGGCGCCTGGAGTTCGGCGAGCTGCCGAAGACGATCAGCGGCAAGATCCGCCGGGTCGAGCTGCGCACCGCCGAGCAGACCCGGGGCGAGCGGTCCGATCTCGAGTTCCGCGAGGAGGACTTCCCCGAGCTGAAAGCGTGAGCGTGCGCTGACCCGCGGTGACAAAGAGGCACTGGTTCCGGGAAGTGTCGGCTGCCGAACAGTGCGCAGCCGTCGGTTCTGACAGGCTCGAGCCACGGGGTCGCCGGTGGGGGTGCAGCCCGGTCGATGTGGGGGCACTCGACCGGGCTGCTGCGGCGCTGGTCTCCTCGTCGGGCCCGAGCACCCGGGGTCACCCGGCCGGTGTGCGGACCAGCAGGGTTGTCGGCACGACCAGCACCTGCGGGTCGGACGTGTCGCCTTCGATGCGAGCGGTGAGCCGCTCGGCAGCTGTCCGGCCGATGGTCTCGGGGTCCTGCGCCACCACTGTGACCGGCGGGTCGAGCAGGTCCGAGAGCAGGAAGTCGTCGAAGCCGACCAGAGCCACCTCGTGCTGCAGCCGGCGGGCGCGCAGGGCTCGGACAGCACCGACGGTCACCAGGTTCTGCGCGGTGAACAGCGCCGTCGGACGGTCCGGCCGGTCCAGCAGCAGGCCGGCAGCCGCCTCGGCCGCGTCGATGCTGTGCACGTCGCGGACCTGCAGGGTGTCGTCGAGCGGTACGCCGACCGCGGCGTGCGCCTCGACGTACCCGAGGTAGCGCTCCTCCGCGGTGAAGATGCCCCGCAGGTCGCCGATCAGACCGACCCGGCGATGCCCGGCGCGCAGCAGGTGCTCGACCCCGCGGCGGGCACCGACCCGGTGGTCCGACACCACGGCGTCCGCGTCGAGCCGGCCCGGCAGCCGGTCGATGTAGACCACGGCGGTGCCGTTGCGGCGTTCGATCGCCAGCGGCTCGACGAGCGCGTCGCTCGGGACGACGACGAGACCGTCGACCCGGCGGGCCGAGAAGCTCTCGACGAGCTCCCGCTCCCGGGTCTCGGACCCGAAGATGCTCCCCAGCAGCAGGCTGTACCCGCGGCCGGTCGCCGTGGTCTCGAGACCGCGGTGGATCGCGGCGAAGAACGGGTTGACCACGTCCTCGACGATGAGGCCGATGGACATCGACCGCCCGTCGTTCTTGCGCAGCACGCTGGCGGTGTGGTTGGGCCGGTAGTGCAGCTGCTGCGCCGCCCGGCGGACCCGCTCCGCCAGCTCGTCGGACACCCCGGGCTCGCCGTTGACGACGCGGGACACGGTCTTGAAGCTCACACCGGCGAGCGCCCCCACGTCGCGCAGGGTGGCCCGGCGGGTGCGCGGCGGGCCGAGACCGTCTCCTCCGTCCGCCATCTGCTGCCCCTTCCGGTGTCCCGACTGACTGATCGTGGCCGCGGTCGACCGCCTCGCCCACGCGGCAGCGTGGACGAGCGGTCGACTGGCGGGAGGTCAGGCCGTGCCGGCGGGCTCCTCCGGCGACACCGTCATCGCGCCGGTCATGATGGCGACGGCTTCGGACATGGTGTGGCTCTGCGGCGTCACGATGGCGGCGCAGCGGCCCAGCCGCTGGATGTGGATGCGGTCGGCCACCTCGAACATGTGCGGCATGTTGTGGCTGATGAGGATCACGGGTACGCCACGCTCCCGCAGGTCCTTGATGAGCCGCAGCACCTGGTTGGACTCCTTGACGCCCAGCGCCGCCGTCGGCTCGTCGAGGATGATGACCTTGCTGCCGAAGGCGGCGGCCCGAGCCACCGCGACGGCCTGCCGCTGCCCACCGGAGAGGGTCTCGACGGCCTGGCTCATGTTCTGGATCGTGCCGATGCCCAGGTCGGACACGTGCTGCTTGGCCCGCTTGCGCATCCCGCCCTTGTCGAGCATCCGCAGCACCGAGCCGAGCGGACCGGGCCGGCGCTCCTCACGCCCGAGGTAGAGGTTGGACGCGATGTCCAGAGCGGGTGACACCGCGAGGGTCTGGTAGACCGTCTCGATGCCGGCTGCCCGGGCGTCCTGCGGGCGGTTGAAGACCACCGGCTGACCTTCGAGCAGGATCTCGCCGAGGTCCGGCCGGAACGCGCCGGACAGGCACTTGATGAGCGTGCTCTTGCCGGCGCCGTTGTCGCCGATGATGCCGAGCACCTCGCCCTTGTGGACCTCGACGTCGACGTTGTCCAGACCGACCACGCGGCCGAAGGTCTTGACGAGGCCCTTGGCGGCGAGCACCACCTCGCCGCTGGTGACGCGCGAGGGCGTCGAGGGCATGGTCTCGGTCATGACCGCACCTTCCTGATCCACTGGTCGATGGCGACCGCGACGATGACGAGCACGCCGATGGCCAGCGTCTGGTAGAGCACCTCGACACCTGCGAGGAACAGGCCGTTGCGGAAGACACCGACGATGAGAGCTCCCGAGCAGGCTGCCGTAGATCGACCCGCGGCCGCCGAACAGGCTGGTGCCGCCGATCACGACGGCGGTGATGGAGTCGAGGTTGGCGTCCGGTGTGACGTTCGGGCTCGCCGCGTCGATGCGGCCGATGAGGATCCACGCCGAGATGCCGTAGACCAGGCCGGCCACCACGTACACGCTCAGCAGCACGCGCTGCACCTGGATGCCGGCCAGCCGCGCCGCCTCGCCGTCGTCACCGGCGGCGTACACGTGCCGGCCCCAGGCGGTCTGCGCCAGCAGGAACCCGAACACGACGTACAGGAGGAGCATGATCACCACACCGGTGGTCAGCTTGAAGGGTCCGATGCTGAACCGGGTGCCGGTCCAGGTCAGGATGCTCGGCATGTCCGCGCCGTTGATGGTCGACGACCCGGAGTAGAGCAGCGTCAGCGCGATGAAGATGTTCAGCGTGCCCAGCGTGGTGATGAAGGGTGGCAGCTTCACCTTGGTCACCAGTACGCCGTTGAGCAGGCCGGCCGCCGTGCCGACGGCGAAGCCGAGGATCAGGGCCAGCCAGCCCGGCACCCCGTTGTCGGTGGCCGCCTTCGCCATGAACATCGAGCTGAAGACCATGATGGCGCCGATCGACAGGTCGATGCCGGCCGTCAGGATGATGAGGGTCTGACCCACGGCGAGCGCGCCGACCACGGCGACCTGCTGGAAGATCAGGGACAGGTTCTCCGGTTTGAGGAACCGGCCGTTGATGGCCCCGAAGACCAGGCAGGCCACGATGAGCACCAGCGCGGGGCTCAGCGCCGGGTAGGAGTGCAGCACGTGGTGCACGCGCTGCATGGGGGTACGCCGGTCGAGGAACTGTTCGGCCGGGTCGGCCGGCCCTTGCGGCGGTGCGGTGGCGACGTCGGTCATCGGAGGCTCCTGGAGGCCGATGGGTGGGACAAGGGATCACTCTGTCGCGAGGGTCAGTCGGTGACCAGCCCTCATGGGCACCCGGGGCCGGCGGCAGGTGCCGCCGGCCCCGAGGCCGTTACGGGGGTCAGCCCCAGCAGATCTTGGCTGCCTCGGTGGTGTCGATGCTCTCCAGACCGTCCACCGGCTTGTCGGTGACCAGGGCGACACCGGTGTTGAAGAAGTCCAGCCCGTCGGACACGGCCGGCTTCTCGCCGCCGTCCACGATCTTCTTGATGGCCTCGACGCCGAGGGACGCCATCTTGACCGGGTACTGCTGCGAGGTGGCGCCGATGATGCCGTCCTTGACCGACTTGACGCCGGCGCAGCCGCCGTCGATCGAGGTGATGAGCGCGCCCTGCTCCTTGCCGGCTGCCTTCAGCGCCGCGTAGGCACCGTTCGCCGTCGGCTCGTTGATCGTGTAGACGACGTTGATGTTCGGGTTCTTGGACAGGCAGTTCTCCATCGCCGTCCGGCCGCCGTCCTCGGCGCCGCCCGAGACCTCGTTGCAGACGATGGTGTAGGTGCCGCCGTCGTAGTTGCCGGTCTTCGCCTCGTCACCGTTCTTCTTGGGGTCCTTGGTGTCGATGCCCATGCCGGTGAGGAAGCCCTGGTCGCGGTTGTAGTCGACCGAGACGACCTTGTCGTTGAACAGGTCGAGCATCGCGATCGTGGCGGGCTTGCCGGCGAGCTGGCCCTTGGTCCACTCGCCGATCAGCTTGCCGGCCTCGAAGTTGTCGGTGGCGAACGTGATGTCGACGGTGTCCGCCGGGTCGGGCGGGGTGTCGAGGGCGATGACGAACAGCCCGGCGTCCCGCGCGTTCTTGATGGCGGAGTTCACGCCGGGACCGTTCGGCGTGATGAGGATGCCCTTCTGGCCCAGCGAGACGGCGTTCTCGATCGCCTGCACCTGGGTGGCCTCGTCGCCGTCCTCCTTGCCCGCGGCGATCGTGAGCTTGACGTTGTTCTTGGCGGCCGCCTCCTTGGCGCCCTTCTGCATGGCGACGAAGAACGGGTTCGTCGAGTCCTTGGTGATGAGCGAGACCGAGACCTGGTCGCCGGAGCCGCTGGAGCCGCCGCTCGCGGTGTCGCTGCCGCCGCTGCTGCCTCCGCATGCGGTCAGGGTCACGGCCAGGGCCAGGGTGCCGGTGGCCAGGGCGATGGTGCCCCGGGACCGACGGGTGAGCTTGGTGATCATGAAACGACCTTTCCGCGAGGCGGAGTTGCTGACAACGTTGTCGGAACTATGGGCCCATGCCGGGCTGGTGTCAATGAAAATGTTCACGAAATCTCACCGGTGCTGGGTCAGACACCGTTGTCGAGCACGGCGACACGGTCGGTGCCGCCGCGGCTCCCTCCCGGGTCACGTCCGGCCGCCCGGCCAGAATGGGCCGAGCCGCTCCCGGTGCCGGGACGGCCCGTCAACGAGACCGGGAGCAGCACGCGTGGCACGTAGGACCCGCAAGGACCCGTCCCCCTCCGAGGGTGGCGACTACACCGAGAACATCGTCGACATCGACGTCTCCGACGAGATGCAGGGCTCGTTCCTCGAGTACGCCTACTCAGTGATCTACTCCCGTGCGCTCCCCGACGCAAGGGATGGGCTGAAACCGGTACATAGACGGATCCTCTACCGGATGGCCGAGATGGGCCTGCGACCGGAGCGCGGACACGTCAAGTGCGCGCGCGTGGTGGGCGACGTGATGGCCACCTTGCACCCGCACGGCGACACCGCCATCTACGACACCCTGGTCCGGATGGCGCAGCCCTGGTCGCTGCGGCTGCCGCTCGTCGACGGGCACGGGAACTTCGGCACCCTCGGCAACGACGACCCGCCCGCCGCCTACCGCTACACCGAGTGCCGGCTCACCGCCGCGGCGATGGCGATGACCGCCGGCATCGACGAGGAGGTGGTCGGCCTCCGGCCCAACTACGACGACCGGGAGACCGAGCCGGAGGTGCTACCGGCCGCTTTCCCCAACCTCCTGGTCAACGGCGCCTCGGGGATCGCCGTCGGCATGGCCACGAACATGGCCCCGCACAACCTGGTCGAGGTGGTGTCGGCGGCCCGCCACCTCATCGCGCATCCCGATGCGAGTCTCGACGACCTGATGCGCTTCGTCCCGGGGCCGGACCTGCCCACCGGCGGCAAGATCGTGGGACTCGACGGCATCCGCGACGCCTACGAGACCGGACGCGGCACCTTCCGCACCCGCGCCGCCGCGCGGGTCGAGAACGTCACGCCCCGCCGCAAGGGCATCGTCATCACCGAGCTGCCGTGGGGCGTCGGGCCGGAACGGGTCAAGGAGAAGATCGCCGAGCTGGTGCGCAGCAAGAAGCTGCAGGGCATCACCGCGGTCGACGACTACACCGACCGGCAGAAGGGCCTCCGGCTGGTCATCGAGATCAAGAACGGCTTCAACCCGGAGGCGATCCTCGACCAGCTCTACCGGCTCACCCCGATCGAGGACACCTTCGGCATCAACAACGTCGCGCTGGTCGACGGCCAGCCGCGCACGATGGGCCTCAAGGAGCTGCTCGAGGTCTACGTCGCGCACCGGCTCGACGTCGTACGCCGTCGCAGCCTGCACCGGCGCACCAAGGCGCAGGACCGGCTGCACCTGGTCGACGGGCTGCTCGTCGCGATCCTCGACATCGACGAGGTCATCCAGGTCATCCGCACCAGCGACGACGCCGCGGCCGCGCGCGAGCGGCTGATGTCGGTGTTCGACCTGACCGACACGCAGACCAGCTACATCCTGGAGATGCCGCTGCGCCGGCTGACCAAGTTCTCCCGCCTCGAGCTGGAGGCCGAGCAGGAGACGCTGCGCGCCACCATCGCCTCGCTGACCGAGATCATCGACTCCGAGTCGCTGCTCCGCAGGACCGTGTCCGACGAGCTTGCCGAGATCGCCAAGCAGTTCGGCACGCCGCGGCGAACCGTGCTGCTCGAGTCGGCCGGTGCACCGAGCCCGTCGGCGGTCCCCCTCGAGGTGACGGACGACCCGTGCTGGGTGCTGCTGTCGTCCACCGGCCTGCTCGCGCGAACCCTCAGCGACGACCCGATGCCGACCGAGGGCGGCCGGGCCAAGCACGACGTCCTGGTGTCGGCGGTGCGGGCCACCGCCCGCGGCGAGGTGGCGGCGGTCACCACGGCAGGTCGCCTGCTGCGGCTGGGTGTGCTCGACATCCCGGCCGTTCCGGCCACCGCCACCGCGCCGCACCTCTCCGGTGGCGCGCCGGTCTCGGAGTTCCTGTCGCTGGACAAGGACGAGTCGGTCCTCGCGCTGTGCGGCCTCGAGGCCGATGCCGGCCGAACCCTCGCGCTGGGCACCGAGCAGGGCGTCGTCAAGCGGGTCTCCCCCGACCACCCGCAGAACAAGGATGCCTGGGAGGTCGTCGCCCTGAAGCCCGGCGACCGGGTGGTCGGGGCCGTCGAGCTGACCGGCGACGACCGGGAGCTGGTGTTCGTGACCTCGGACGCCCAGCTGCTGCACTTCGGCGCCGCGGCGGTCCGACCGCAGGGCCGCACCGCCGGCGGCATGGCCGGCGTCCGGCTCGCGCCAGGAGCGAGGGCGGTGTTCTTCGGCGCGCTGGACGGGTCGGCCGACAGCGTGGTCGTCACGGTCGCCGGCTCGTCGGCGGCGTTGCCGGGCACCGACGCCGGCTCGGTCAAGGTCACGCCGTACACCGAGTACCCCGCCAAGGGCCGTGGCACGGGCGGGGTCCGCTGCCACCGGTTCCTGCGCGGGGAGGACGTGCTGACCCTGGCCTGGGCCGGGCCCGCACCGGCCCGGGCCGCCGCCGCGACCGGCGTGCCGGTCGACCTGCCCGCCGCCACCGGCCGACGGGACGGCTCCGGCACGCCCGCCGGCCAGCCGATCGGGGCGGTGAGCGGACCCACCACGGGCGGCTGACGCGGCGAGCAGTCAGCCCCAGGGTGGCGGCGACCGCCGCTCGTCCAGGGCGCCGCCGGCTGCGCAGTCCTGGCTGCGGTAGTCGTCGGACAGCCGGGGGTAGACCTCGCGCCAGTACCGCGCCGCCAGCTCCCGGCCCTGGGCCTCGGTCGCCCCCAGCAGCCGGGCGGTCCAGGCGTCCCGCTGCAGGGCCTGGCACTCGGCCACCGCCTCGGCGGTCTCCCCGGCCATGTGCCGCGCCTCGTGGCTGAGGATGTGCACGGCGACCACCTCGTCGAGCGGCGGGCGCTCCCGGTCCGAGCGCAGGTACGCCGCCAGGTCACCGCACTGTGCGTGCTTGATGAGCGTCTCCTGCTCGGGCCGCCCGTCCGGCCGGTACGCGACCCAGCCGAGCTCGGCCCCGGCGTCGACGAACTCCTGCCCGACGGTCTGGCAGTGCACCCGCACGGGTGAGCCCACCAGCTCCGAGGCGACGGCGCTGAGCCGGTTCTCCAGGGTGCGGTGCCGCACCACCGGCACGAGCAGACCGGCACCCACCAGGACCAGGACGACGACGGAGGCCACCGGGAACGGTCGCCGGCGACCGAGGCCGTCAGCAGGCCGCAGCACCCACCGGCCGGTGAGCACGGCGGCGCCCAGCAGCAGGCCCGCAGCACACCAGGTCAGCACCCTCCTGCTATCGGCCGGCAGGCCCGGCAAGGTGAGCGCCTCAGGCGGTGAAGCCCTCCGAGAGGTAGGCGTCCAGGGCCGCGAACCCGTCGTCGACGTACGCCGAGAACTGGGTGCCACCGGGCGGCCACCCGACGGCCGACGGCGGGGGCAGGTCCTCCGTCGGCAGCTCGACCGGCTCGGCATCGGGCTCGGCCGGCCGCTGGGACCGGATGCTTCGGCGGACCCAGACCACGGCGGCGAAGTAGCTCGCCGTCAGCAGGGTCAAGACGATCAGCATGTGCACAACATCGACCGTTGGCCGCCCTTCCTTCAGTCCGCGTCCCGCGATACGGACGATGAGGTCCGCTGCGCGACGGCTGAGCCGTGGCACTTCTTCCACTTGCGACCGCTGCCGCAGCTGCACGGGTCGTTGCGGGGACGTCGGGCGTCGGCAGCGGCGTACCAGTCGCGGATCCCGGTGGCGTCGGCCCCGCGCTGCAGCAGGCCGGCCATCACCGTCATCGGCTCGGCGACGTGCCGGAAGAACGTCTGGTAGCCGGCGCACAGGTAGTGCACCCCCGGCTCGCCCTCAGGGCTGGTGCCGAACCGGTCCTTGGGGCAACCGCCGTTGCAGGCGAACCGCACGTCGCAGCCCAGGCAGTAGTCGGGCAGCGTGTCGAGCTTCGCCTGACCGAAGGCCACCTGCTGGGGCGACGTGACCAGCTCGAGCATGGTGCGGCCCTCGGCGATGTTCCCGAGGCGGTAACCGGGCTCGACGAAGTGGTCGCAGGAGTACAGGTCGCCGTTGTGCTCCAGCGCCAGGGCCGAGCCGCAGGTGCGGGCGTGCACGCACATGCCCGCCTGGTCCATGCCCATCCAGTGCGCGAGCGAGGTGTCGAACATCTGCACGAAGACGTCGCCGACGTCGTGCCGCACCCACTCCTCGAAGACGTCCACCAGGAACCGGCCGTACTGCTCCGGCCCGACCGTGCGGTGCGTGACGAGGCCGCCCTCCTGCCGGTACAGCGGCCGGCCCCCCCGCTCGCCCCAGCCGGACTCGGCCAGCGGCAGCAGCTCGGCGGTCACCCGTTCCACGATGGGGATGAGCTGCACGAAGGTGGCGCCGAGCTCGTCGCGGAGGAACGTGTAGACCTCGCGCCCGTGGTCGCCGTTGGCGGAGTTCACGGTGGTCAGCGCGTTCCACTCGACGCCGTGCCGCTTCAGGACGTCCAGCCCGCGGATCACCCGGTCGTACGTCGGCTTCCCGCCCTTGTCGACGCGGTAGGCGTCGTGCATGGCGCGCGGGCCGTCGATCGAGATCCCGACGAGCACGGAGTGCTCGCGCAGGAACTCGCCCCACTCGTCGTCCAGCAGCGTGGCGTTGGTCTGCATGGTGTTGAGGATCTGCTGACCCGGCCGTGCGTAGCGCCGCTCCAGCTCGATGGTGCGGCGGAAGAAGTCCACCCCCATCATGGTCGGCTCACCGCCCTGGAAGGCGACGACGACCTCGTCGGCGTCACCGTGGGCGGCCAGCAGCTGGGAGAGGTAGGCCTCGTGGACCGTCGGGTCCATCCGGAAGTCGCTGCCGGGGTAGAGCTGGTCCTTGGACAGGAAGAAGCAGTACTCGCAGTCCAGGTTGCAGATCGCCCCGGTCGGCTTGGACATGACGTGGAAGGCCCGCGAGGTGGCGGGGGCTGTCATGGCGCCTGCTCCTCGGGCAGGAGAGCCGGCCCGCTGCGCATGACCCCACTGTGCGGCTGGTCTGCCGCAGCGCCATCGCCCAGATGGGATGAGCCGCCGTGATCCGTCGCCGCAGCGGGGCTTCCTGGCTCGCCGCGGCGGGCGTCAGGCGTCGATGCTGTCCCGGTCGACCCGGGAGGCGCCCGCGACGAGGAAGTCGCGCCGGGGAGCGACGTCGTTGCCCATCAGCAGCTCGAAGGCCTGCTCGGCCTCCTCGGCGTCGCCGATCGCCACCCGGCGCAGCATCCGGTGCCGCGGCTCCATCGTGGTCTCGGCCAGCTGGTCGGCGTCCATCTCGCCCAGGCCCTTGTACCGCTGGATCGGCTCCTTGTAGCGCTTGCTGCGCCGCTGGAGGTCGGCCAGCACCTTGCGCAGCTGCTGCTCGGTGTAGGTGTAGACGACGTCGTTCTTCTTGCTGCCCTGGTTGACCACCTCGACGCGGTGCAGCGGCGGCACGGCGGCGAAGACCCGGCCGTCCTCGATCATCGGCCGCATGTAGCGGTAGAACAGCGTGAGCAGCAGGCAGCGGATGTGCGCGCCGTCGACGTCGGCGTCGGCCATCAGGATCACCCGGCCGTAGCGCGCCGCCGAGATGTCGAAGGTGCGGCCGGAGCCGGCACCGATGACCTGGATGATGGCGGCGCACTCGGCGTTCTTCAGCATGTCTGCCGCCGACGCCTTCTGGACGTTGAGGATCTTGCCGCGGATCGGCAGCAACGCCTGGTGCTCGGAGTCGCGGGCCAGCTTGGCGGTGCCGAGCGCGGAGTCGCCCTCGACGATGAACAGCTCGCTGCGCTCGATGTCGTCGCTGCGGCAGTCGGCAAGCTTCGCCGGCAGCGAGGAGGTCTCCAGTGCGTTCTTGCGGCGCTGCAGCTCCTTGTGCTGGCGGGCCGCGACCCGGGTGCGTGCCGCGGCGGCCACCTTGTCGAGGATGGCCTTGGCTTGCGCCTTGCCGCCGCGCTTGGGGTTGGTGAGCAGGGTCTTGAGCTCCTTGCTCACGACGTTGGCGACGATGCGCGACGCGGCCGAGGTGCCCAGCACCTCCTTGGTCTGGCCCTCGAACTGCGGCTCGGCCAGCCGCACGGTCACGACCGCCGTGAGGCCCTCGAGGGCGTCGTCCTTGATGACGTTGTCCTCCGAGGCGCGCAGCACGCGTTGCGCGCGCAGCACCTCGTTCAGCGTTGCCGTGAGCGCGCGGTCGAAGCCCTGGACGTGGGTGCCGCCCTTCGGCGTGGCGATGATGTTGACGAACGAGCGCGCCACCGTGTCGTAACCGGTGCCCCAGCGCATCGCCACGTCGACGGTCAGCTCGCGCTCGACCTCTTGCGGCGACATGTGCCCCTGCTCGTCGAGGACGGGCACCGTCTCCTTGAAGTGGCCCACCCCCTGCAGCCGCAACGTGTCGCTGATGGCCTGGTCGGGCGCGAGGAACTCGCAGTACTCGCTGATGCCGCCGTCGTACCGGAAGACCACCTCGTCGGGCTCGCCGGCTCGTGCGTCGCGGACGACGATGCTCAGGCCGGGCACGAGGAACGCCGTCTGCCGGGCCCGGTCGTGGATGTCCTCGATCGAGAAGGCCGCGTCCTTCGCGAAGACCTGCCGGTCGGCCCAGTAGCGGATGCGGGTGCCGGTGCGCTTGCGGGGCACCTTGCCCGCGACGCGCATGCCGGACCCCTCGACGAACGGCGCGTCCGGCGCACCGGAGGCGAAGGTGCCCGGCACGCCGTGGCGGAAGCTCATCGCGTGGGTCTTGGCGGCCCGGTCGACCTCGACGTCCAGCCGGGCGGACAGCGCGTTGACCACCGACGCCCCGACGCCGTGCAGGCCACCGGTCGCGACGTAGGTGCCGCCGCCGAACTTGCCGCCGGCGTGCAGCCGGGTCATGACGACCTCGACGCCGGCCAGCCCGGTGCGCGGCTCGACGTCGACCGGGATGCCGCGGCCGTCGTCGCGCACCTCGACGGAGCCGTCGGCGTCGAGGTCGACCTCGATGCGGGTGCAGTGGCCCCCCAGCGCCTCGTCGACCGCGTTGTCGATGATCTCCCAGAGGCAGTGCATCAGACCGCGCGAGTCGGTGGACCCGATGTACATGCCGGGACGCTTGCGGACCGCCTCGAGGCCCTCCAGGACCAGCAGGTGCCGGGCCGAGTAGGCGTCCGGCTCGAACTCGCCGTCGCTGCGGGCGTGCAGGGTCTGGGTCACCGGACCGAGGCTACCGGCGGCCCGCGACACGCCGGGGGCGACGCACCGCCCGACGATCGCCGGGTGCGTTCGGTGGACTACCGCCCTGCGCCGTACGGGTGGTCGCGTACGCTCGACGACACGCCGTGATGCAGATGTGACGTGTTGCGGCGGTGTCCGTGCTGTGAGATGGGTGACAGTGGGAACAGGTAAAGCAGTCATGTCCGCGCAGAGCGAACCAATACTGTGGAGATCCGGGAACGAACAGCCGATGACAGGGTGTTGAACCCGGTACTACCCGCACCACCGAGAAGAGAGGGCGACGTGACGTCAGCACTAGCCTCGCACCCTCGCCTGACGGCCGCCGATCGTTGTGACCGATGCGGCGCCCAGGCCTACATCCGCGTGACCCTGCCCAACGGCGGTGAGCTGCTGTTCTGCGCCCACCACGGCCACGCCCACGAGACCAAGCTGCGCGAGATGTCCGTTGCCTTCCAGGACGACAGCGCCCAGCTCGCCGCCCCGGCGACCGCTCCCGACCAGGAGCGCTGACTCCCCACCAGCCACCCGAGAGGCCCCGGACCAACGGTCCGGGGCCTCTCGGCTTGTCCGGACCTCGTGGCGCTCCCGACGGCCTTCCCGCTGGCTTCCCGCCGCCGGTGCCGCCGTTTCGGCCGGCTTCCTCCGGGCAGGGCGAACCTCATGATGTGGCGATGGCTCTGGCGGACGGTCGGCCTCTTCGTGGGCCGGCGGCTCTGGGCGGCCTGGCGGCGGCGCCAGCAGCGACCGGCTCCGGCTTACCCCTCGGGTCCCCACCCGGGCGCGGGCCGTCGCGGCGGGGTGCCACGCTGACCGGGTGAACTCAGCGACCCTGGCGGTCCTCGCCGGGCGCGCCGAGAACGCCTTCGACCGCCGGCTGGCCCGGGTGCTGTGGCGGCGCGGCTGGCGGGTGCGGCTGCTGGCCTTCACGGCGTACGGCGTGGCCGGCGGCGAAGGGACGGCCGGCTGGGTCCGGGTCATCGGCCGGGCCCTGCTCACCGACACCCCCGGCCCCGAGGCCGAGCTGGTGCGGGGCTGGCGGCGGTTCGTCACCCTCCCCCTGCCCGGCGTGCCGGTGGAGGTTGCCGTCGGTGACAAGAGGCTGACGGTGCGCAGCGGGACGGGCGGCTACCTCGACGTCACCGTGCCGGTGCGGCTGCCGCCGGGATGGCACCGGCTCACGATGTCCACCGGGCACGGGCAGCCGTCCCACGGCCGGGTGCGGGTCGTCGGGCCGGACGAGCGGGACGGTGTGGTGAGCGACATCGACGACACCGTGATCGTCACCGCACTCCCCCGGCCGCTGCGGGCCTTCTGGAACACCTTCGGCCGGCACGAGTCCAGCCGCCGGCCGGTGCCGGGCATGGCCGCGGTCTTCAGCCAGCTGCGGGGCGACGGGCCCGAGCCGTTCACGGCGTACGTCTCGACCGGGCCGTGGAACGTGGCGCCGAGCATCGAGCGCTTCCTGGCCCGGCACGGCTACCCGCCCGGGCCGCTGCTGATGACCGACTGGGGCCCGACCGGCGACCGGCTGTTCCGGTCCGGTCGCCAGCACAAGCACGACAGCCTGCGCCGGCTGCTCGACGACCTTCCACAGGTCACCTGGACACTCGTCGGCGACGACGGCCAGCACGACCCTGCCCTGTACGACGACCTGGCCGCCGAGCACCCGACCAGGGTGCGCCGGATCCTCATCCGGGAGCTGACGGCCACCGAGCAGGTGCTGACCCACGGGTCGCCGACGACACTGCCCGGTGAGGGCCCGCAGGACCGGCGGCCGACCGCGGCCGTGCCGGTGCTGCGCGGGCCGGACGGCGACGCACTGGTGCGCGCCCTGCGCAGCCAGGGCCTTTCGACCGTGTCGCCCCCTTCGACCGGGGGCTAGCGTCGGGGCATGCTCAAGCGGAACGTCACCGCCCCGCCTGAGCACCTGTTCCCGCCCGATGCGTGGCGCATCGTCGAGGCGCGCTACTCCGAGCGGTACCTGCGGCGCGCCGAGACCGCCTTCGCGCTGAGCAACGGCTACGTCGGCGTCCGCGGGACGTTCGAGGAGGGCCGGCCGTTCGGGACGTCCGGCACCTTCATCAACGGCTTCCACGAGACGTGGCCGATGGTGTACGCCGAGTCCGCCTACGGGCTGGCCCGCACCGGCCAGACGATCGTCAAGGTCCCCGACCCCACGATGCTGCGCCTGTACGTCGACGACGAGCCGCTCTTCCTGCCCACCTCCCGCACGACCGACTACCAACGGGTGCTCGACATGCGCAACGGCGTGCTGTCGCGGGACCTCGTCTGGTCGACCGGGTCCGGCAAGCAGGTCCGGGTGAGCTCATGGCGGCTGGTCTCCCTGCAGGACCGCCATCTCGTCGCCATGCAGCTCGTCGTGACACCGCTGAACACGTCGGCCGCTGTCGCCATCTCGTCGCGGCTGCAGAACCGGCAGGACGAGCTGGGCCGGCCGCTGCGCCCCCCTGCCGACGAGGACCCGCGGCTCGCCAAGGTGTTCGGCCACCGGGTGCTCAACAACCGGGCCCGCGTGCAGGACGGGCTGCGGATGCTCCTGGGCTACCTGACGACGAACAGCGGCATGACGCTTGGGCGTCGGGGTCGACCACGTCATCGAGACCGCGTCACCCAGCCGGACCGTGGTCGACCTCGACGACGACCTGGGCGAGGTGGAGCTGACGGTCGACGCCCAGCCCGGAGTCCCGATCACCGTGACGAAGTACGTGGCCTATCACTCCTCGCGGGGAGCGCCGGTCGACGAGCTGCTGTCGCGCTGCACCCGCACCCTGGACCGGGCCGTGACAGGCGGTGTCGACCGCCTGCTCAGCAAGCAGCGCGAGCACCTGGACCGGTTCTGGGACCGGGCCGACGTGCGGGTCGACGCCGAGCGGCAGACCGTGCGGACCCAGCAGGCGGTGCGGTGGAACCTGTTCCAGCTCTGCCAGGCCACCTGGTGCATGCAGGGCGGCGGGGTGCCGGCGAAGGGGCTCACCGGCCAGGCCTACGACGGCCACTACTTCTGGGACAGCGAGACCTACGTGCTGCCGTTCCTCGCGTACACCGAGCCGCGGCTCGCCCGAAACCTGCTCAGGTTCCGCTACAGCATGCTGGACACGGCCCGGGCGCGCGGCCGACAGCTCGGGCAGCGTGGGGCGCTGTTCCCGTGGCGCACCATCAACGGCGAGGAGGCGTCGGCGAACTTCCAGTCCGGGACCGCGCAGTACCACATCAACGCCGACATCGCGTTCGCGATGCGGCGCTACTGCCAGATCCGTGGCGACGACGGGTTCCTGGCCGACATCGCCGCGGAGGTGCTCGTCGAGACCGCCCGGCTGTGGGAGGACCTCGGGTTCTGGGGCAAGGACCAGCGGTTCCACATCCACGGCGTCACGGGGCCGGACGAGTACACCACCGTGGTGAACGACAACACCTACACGAACCTGATGGCGCGGGAGAACCTGCGCGCTGCCGTCACGACCGTGCGCTGGCTCGAGGACGAACGGCCGCAGGACTACATCGCGCTGCTCGACTCTGTGGACCTCGGGCCGGCTGAGGTGGCGGCGTGGGAGGCCGCCGCCGACGCGATGTACGTGCCCTACGACGAGGCCCGCGGCATCCACCCCCAGGACGAGGCCTTCCTGGACCGCGAGGTCTGGGACCTGGAGAACACGCCGCCGGACAAGTTCCCGCTGCTGCTGCACTACCACCCGCTCGTCATCTACCGGTTCCAGGTGCTCAAGCAGGCGGACATCGTGCTGGCGATGTTCCTGCTCGGCGACGAGTTCTCGGCCGAGCAGAAGCGGCGCAACTTCGACCACTACGACCGGCTGACCACCGGCGACTCGTCGCTGTCGGCCTGCGTCCAGAGCATCGTCGCCGCCGAGGTGGGCCGGGACGACGACGCCCTCGAGTACTTCGGCCACGCGTTGCTGATGGACCTGGCCAACGTCGCCGGCAACTCCTCCGACGGAGTGCACGTCGCCTCGGCCGCCGGCGTCTGGGCGACGCTGGTGAACGGCTTCGGCGGCGTGCGCGACCACGGCGGACGGTTGTCGTTCGATCCCCGGCTGCCGAGCGGCTGGCGATCGCTGTCGTTCTCGCTGCGGTTCCACGACCGGCAGCTGCGGCTGCGGCTGACGCCGACCGAGGAGCAGTACCTGGTCGCGGAGGGCGACGCCCTCGAGATCACCGTCCGGGGCGCCCGCCACGTGCTGGCACCCGGGACGGCGCTCATCCTGCCGGCAGTCCGCGAGCCGGTCCGCTGACCTGCACCTCGCCGAGGTCCCTGACCACGACATCGGCTCCCTGCGCCCGCAAGGCCTCCGCCTGACCGACCCGGTCGACGCCGATGACGAGGCCGAACTGACCTGCCCGGCCGGCCTGGACGCCGGCGATCGCGTCCTCGACGACCACCGCGCGGGCGGGGGCGGCGCCGAGCCGGCGGGCCGCCTCCAGGAAGACGGCCGGCGACGGCTTCCCCGGCAGCCGCAGGCGGGCCGCCTCCAGACCGTCGACGACGACGGGGAACAGGCCGCCGGCCCCGGCCGAGGCGAGGACGGCCAGGCAGTTGCGGCTGGCCGAGATGACCGCGGTGCCCACGCCGTTCTCCTGCAGTCGCCGGACCAGCACGAGGGACGTCGGGAACGCCCGGGCCCCGTCGCTGGCGAGGACCGCCTGGAACGCCTCGTCCTTGCGGTTGGCAAGCGCCCACACCGTGCCGCTGCCGGGCGGGTCGTCGGGGCTGCCCGTCGGGAGCGGCAGACCCCGGGCCGCCAGGAAGCTGCTGACGCCGTCGGCGCGCGCCTTCCCGTCGACGTACCGCAGGTAGTCGTCCTCCTCGAACGGCGCCAGCTGCTGACCGGTCGCTTCGGCCACCTGCGCCAGGTAACGGTCGAACATCCCCTTCCAGGCCCGCCGGTGCACGACCGCGGTGTCCGTGATGACGCCGTCCATGTCGAACACGACGGCGTCGACCTCCCCGGCTGACAGCAGCACCACGGTGTCGAGTCTCCCCGCAGGGCGGTCGCCGCCGCCAGGGGCCGACCGGCAGCTGCCGTGCGAGAATCGACCCGCCGGGTGGTGCAGACACCGCCGCGCGGCCGCGCCCCGCTGGGACCTCGCGGGGCGCTGCCCGCAGAGCCAGGAAGACCACCGTGCCCTACGAACCTCCCGCCGGCTGGCTGGAACGGATCGACGAGCCCGACGACGACACGACGGCGGTGCGGTCCCGGTTCCACCTGCGCCAGGACTGCCCGCGGGTACGCCGCCCGGAGACTCTCGTGCCGGCCGACCGGCCGTACTCCGCCCCGCGCTGCCCTGCCTGCGCTCCGGTCTGAGACCTTCTGTCCCGCATGGAAGGGACAGCGTCGTGTTTGCTATGGTTCGTGCCCGGCAAGACCATCCGTGGGCCGGGACGTGGGGACGGCCGTCGACCCGATCGGGAAGAGACGAGATGTCCATCGGTCGCCCCCAGGCACGCTTTCAGGACCCCGCACCGGACGGATGCCAGGCGGAGCACCATCCGATGTCGGCCGCTGCCGTCCACGACGGCCGGCCCGTGGTCGACCAGGCCACCGGCATCCTGATGGCCCGCCACGGCTGCAGCGCGGACGACGCACGCCAGATGCTGTCGGTGTCCTCCCAGCACGACAACCGCAGGCTGCGGGACCTCGCGAGGGCGATCGTCGACGACGGATGGGCCGTCGAGGACTGACGGCCGTCCGCTCCCGCTGAGCACGCGGCGACGCGCGCAACGCCCCCGGGCGCGGACGGCCGGGGGCGCTGCACGCCGCCCTCCCCTCCGGGGCGGCATGACCGAGGACGCGACACGGATGGCCCGCGGTTCGGCCGGATCCGCGAACGAGGGACCTTCGCCGCTACCGGTGGCGCTCGCCACGGGTGAACCGTGGCAGCGCGCCGCGTGGACCGAGGCAGAGGGTGACGACATGGGACACCGGAGTCCGGCACGCAGGGGACGGTTCTTGCTGACGGCAGCGGCCGCCGTGGCACTCGCTGCGGGTGGCGTCTGCTTGGTCGAGCTGCGGATGACCTGCGAGCTCTGAGTGCTGGGCGCAGCGGTCAGGAGGCGGCCCGGGCGGCGAGCATCCGCCGTACCTGGTCGGCCCGCTCCTCGACGGTTCGGCGCACGAGCGGTGAGACGTCGGCCTGCCGGGCCGCCTCGAGGGCGACGGCGAGCCCAGCGGAGTCGATGCCGACCACCGGGAACATCGCTGCCGAGGTCGTCATCGCGGTCAGCATCCCGGCCCGGGACAGCTCGGGCAGGAGCTCGGCGTACCGGCTGGCGAACGGTGCGAGGACGTCGTACTGCGCGGGCTGCCAGAACGCGGCGGCGAGCTCGGCCAACGACCCCACGGGCACCGTGCGGTCGACCATCGCGGCCTGCCAGGCGGCGGACTTGGCGTCGCCGTCGGGCTGGGCCGCCTCCGCGCTGAGCGCCCGCACCCAGGCATCGGGGTTGGGGTCCCGCCCGATGAGCGCCTCGAGCTCGGCCCGGTCGAGCCGGCCCAGCGCCGCGTGCCGGGCCAGCACGCTCCACCGCAGATCGGCGTCGTCGCCGGCCAGCTCACGCAGCGCGCTCAGCTGGTCCTCGCTGGTCGCGGACCGGGCCAGACAGCGCACTGCCGCCCGCCGCACCGAGCCGCCCCGCTCGGCAAGTGCCAGCGACGTGTCGGCCACCGACGACAGCAGCCCGTCGCGCAGGCTGTCCGGCGACCACCGCTCAGCCGCCTGGACGGCCAGCTGGAGGAAGGGTTCCACCACCGAGTCCGCCGTCTCGTGCCGGAGCACGCCGGTCGCGCAGCGCACGAAGTCCCCGGCGGGCAGCGCGCCGACCACCAGTGCGTCCCACACGGTCTGGACGGCGACCGCGCGAGAGATCGCGCGGGGCAGCAGGGCGGCCGACTCGACGAGGGCGGCCAACGACGCCTCGTCGGGCCGGATGCCGGCGAACGTGAGGTCCTCGTCGTTGACGAGCACCAGCTCGGCGGGACCGCCGGCAGCGGAGAACGTGACGCTGCCCTGGTCGAGGTGGACCGGTACGAGCTCGCGGCGCACCAGGCCGCCGGGCTCGCGGTCGTAGAAGCCGACGTCGAGGCGGTGCGGCCGCGGCTCGGACCCGCCGGGCCCGTGCGCGACCAGCGTGACCCGGTCGTCGTCGACGGTCGTCGACAGCTCGTCGGTGCCGGCCGTCTCGAGCCAGGCGGTGACCCAGCGCGAGAGGTCCCGGCCGCTCGCAGCGGCCAGCTCGGACACCAGGTCGTCGAGGGAGGCGTTGCGCCAGGCGTGGTTCGCGAAGTAGCTGCGCAGGCCGGCGACGAACGCCTCCTCGCCGACGTAGGCCACCAGCTGCTTCAGGACGCTGGCCCCCTTGAAGTAGGTGATGTTGTCGAAGCCCGCGGCTGCCTCCTCGACGTCGCGGACCTCCTGGCGGATCGGGTGCGTCGTGGGCGCCCGGTCGGAGCGGTAGCCGGCGACCTTCGCCCCGGTCAGGAAGCCGGCCCACTTGTCGGTGAACTCGGTCGCGGCGGCGGTCGCCCAGTTGGCGGCCCACTCGGCGAACGCCTCGTTGAGCCACAGGTCGTCCCACCAGCGCATCGTCACCATGTCGCCGAACCACATGTGCGCCATCTCGTGCAGCAGGACCGACGTGCGCTGCTCGCGCTCCCCGTGGGTGGGTTCGCTGCGGTGCAGGAGGACGTCGCCCCACGTCACGCAGCCGTAGTTCTCCATCGCGCCGCCCATGTCCGGCACGAAGACCTGGTCGTAGCGGCGCTGCGGGAACGGCATCGCGAACCGCTCGCCGAAGAAGGCCAGTCCGGCTGCCGTGACCTCGAACAGCTCGTCGGCATCGCGGTCGAGGCACGAGGTGAGCGACTGGCGGCAGTACAGGCCCAGGTCGTACCCGTCCCTCTCGAGCCGACGTCCGTAGAACGGTCCGGCGTTGACGACCGCCACGTACGTCGACAGCGGTGGGGTGTCGGCGAAGACCCAACGCCGACCGTCGGCCACCTCCTCGACGTCGGCAGGACCGGAGTTGGACAGCACGGTCCAGGTGTCGGGGGCCGTCACGGTGAACGCGTGCACCGCCTTGAGGTCGGGCTGGTCGAAGCAGGCCCAGGCGCGCCGCGCGTCGTCCGGCTCGAACGACGTCCAGACATAGACCAGCTTGTCGGCGGCATCGACCGAGCGGTGCACGCCGGTGCCCTGGCTGGTCTGGCGCTGCACCGACTCGACGACCAGCACGTTGTCGGCGGCAAGACCCGTCAGGGTGATCCGCGCATCTGCGACCGCGGTCGCGGGCAGCTCGACGTCGTTCAGGGTCGCTCGCAGGACCTCGGCTGCGCAGTCGACGAAGGTGGCCGCACCCGGCGTACGGCAGGAGAAGGTCGTGCGGGACACCGCGCGGAACCCGGTTCCCTCGGCCAGGTCCGTCAGGTCGACCTCGATGTCGTAGCGGTCGACGGCGAGCAGCCTGGCACGTTCGCGGGCCTCGTCACGGGTCAGGCTCCGCAGGGCGTCCACGTGGATCCTCTCCTGGGTTCCGGGGCACGCGAGTGTAGCGAGCCAGGCCCGCGGTGCTGTCATTGCGTCACATCGGGCACGCCGCTCGCCCGATTGTGAAACGGTGCGGTCATGACCATGCCCGCGGAGGTCTCGATCGCCATCACCGAGGAGCACTCGACCAACAACTACCACCCGCTTCCGGTGGTGCTGAGCGCCGCGAGCGGCGCGTGGGCGACCGACCTGCAGGGCAGGCGCTACCTCGACTGCCTGGCCGGCTACTCGGCGCTGAACTTCGGCCACGGGCACCCCGAGCTGCTGGCCGCGGCCCATGCGCAGCTGGACCGTCTGACGCTCACGAGCCGGGCGTTCCACCACGACCTGTTGGAGCCGTTCTGCGCCGAGCTTGCCGGTCTGGCAGGCACCGACCTGGTGCTGCCGATGAACACCGGTGCCGAAGCGGTGGAGAGCGCCATCAAGGTCAGCCGGGCGTGGGGCTACCGGGTCAAGGGTGTCCCGGACGGCCGAGCCACCATCGTGGTCGCCGACGGCAACTTCCACGGCCGGACGACGACCATCGTCAGCTTCTCCACCGACGCCGCGGCGCGGGACGACTTCGGGCCCTACACGCCGGGCTTCCGGGTGGTGCCCTACGGCGATGTCGACGCCCTGGCGGCGGCTATCGACGAGACCACGGTGGCCGTGCTGCTCGAGCCGATCCAGGGTGAGGCCGGCGTCGTGATGCCGCCGCCGGGCTACCTGTCGGCCGCTCGGGTGCTCTGCACCGAGCGCGACGTGATCTTCGTCCTGGACGAGATCCAGTCGGGGCTCGGCCGCACCGGGGAGACGTTCGCCTGGCAGCACGAGGGCGCGAAGCCCGACCTGATGCTGCTCGGGAAGGCGCTCGGCGGCGGCATCGTGCCGGTCAGCGCCGTGGTCGGCCGCCGCGACGTGCTCGGCGTACTGCGTCCGGGCGAGCACGGGAGCACGTTCGGTGGCAACCCGATGGCCTGTGCCGTGGGCCGGGCGGTGGTCCGGCTGCTCGGGACCGGGGTCTACCAGCAGCGGGCGCGGGACCTCGGCGAGGTGCTGCGCGGCCGGCTGGACGCGCTCGTCGGCCACGGGCTGGTGGCCGTGCGCGGCCGCGGCCTGTGGGCCGGCATCGACATCGACCCGGCGCTGGGCACCGGCCGCACCGTCTGCGAACGGTTGCTGGACCGCGGGATCCTGGCCAAGGACACCCACGGCTCGACGATCAGGCTGGCGCCGCCGCTGGTCGTCGAACGCGAGGAGATCGAGATGGCGGTCGACCGGCTGGCCGAGGTGCTGGACGGCCTGGCGGTGCACGGGTAGGTCGCGGGAGCCAGGTGTCCCCGGCCCGAGGGGCACGGGCCGGGGGCAAGCAACCCAGGTGTCAGCGAGCGATCAGGACCTTGAGGGCCTGTGTCTTCGCCGCGTTCCCGAACGTCTCGTACGCAGAGAGCACGTCGTCGAGCCGGAACGTGTGCGTCACGAACGCGTGGACGGGCAGCTTCTGCTGCGCCACCAGCTTGAGCAGCATCCCGAGCGTGTCGGTGTTCACCAGACCCATGCTGATGTTGATGTTCTTGATCCACAGGTCCTGCAGGTCCAGCTGGACGGCTGCGCCGTGCACGCCGACGTTGGCCACGCTGCCGCCGGGACGCACCAGGTCGGTGCACATGGCGAACGTCGCCGGGACGCCGACGGCCTCGACCGCGACGTCGACACCGAACCCGTCCGTCAGGGCCAGCACCTGCTCCTTCCAGTCGGCCGCACCGGAGTTGACGCTGTGCGTGGCGCCGACCTGCTTGGCGACATCGAGCCGGTTCTCGTCCAGGTCGATGGCAATGACCTGCGCCGCGCCGTACAGACCGGCGGTGGCGATGACCGCGAGGCCCACCGGCCCCGCACCGACGACGGCGACCGTGTCGCCGGGCTTGACCCGCCCGTACTGCACGCCCATCTCGAAGCCGGTCGGCAGGATGTCCGACAGCAGCATCGCGGACTCGTCCTTGACCCCCGCGGGCAGCTTGTACAGCGAGTTGTCGGCGAACGGGATGCGGACCTTCTCGGCCTGCGTGCCGTCGATCAGGTGGCCGAGGATCCAGCCGATGCCCGAGGCGCCCTCGTCGGCCAGGCAGTGCGAGGGGTTGCCGCTGCGGCAGTAGGTGCAGACCCCGCAGGAGCTGATGCAGGAGATGATCACCCGGTCGCCGACGGCGACGTTCGTCACCGACGGGCCGACCTCGATGACGGTGCCGACGCCCTCGTGGCCGAGGATGCGGCCCTCGGTCACCGCGGGCACGTCGCCCTTGAGGATGTGCAGGTCGGTGCCGCAGATCGTGGTGGTGTCGATCTGGACGATCGCGTCGGTCGGGTGGGTGACCGTGGGGTCAGGTACCTCATCCCAGCTCTTGTTGCCGGGGCCGTGGTAGACGAGCGCCTTCATGGGGTCTCCGCGCGTGAGGGGGCGGGCAGGTGTCCGCCGGGTGATCCCACGCTGCCCCGCGCCGGCCGGGGACGTCAGGGACGAAAGGCCCGAATCGACGGGCACCTCACCACCTGCCTCCGGCCGGCTACCAGTGGACGAGCACCCGGCCCTGGACGGCGCTGAGCGGGACAGGGCCGTAGGTACGCGAGTCGATCGACCCCTCACGCCGGTCGCCGAGGACGAAGACGTGGCCCGGCGGCACCTCGACCGGGCCGAAGTACACGCCGTCGATCGTCGCGTGGTCCACGTAGGGCTCGCGGACACGTTTCGCGTTGACGTAGAGCAGCGCGTCCCTGATCGCGACGACGTCACCCGGCACCCCCACCACGCGCTTGAGCACGAGCTCGTCGCCTCGGCGGAAGACGAGCAGATCGTTGCGGTCCAGGTCGGCCCAGCGGGGACTGAGCCGGTCGATGACCGCGACGTCGCCTGCGTCCAGCGTGGGCGACATGCTGTCGGTCTCGACGACGTACGGCGTGAGCGCGCACCACCGCACCAGCACGATCGCCAGGACGGCAGCGAGGATCAGGGTGACGCGCCGGATGCGGCTCGTCACGCGTCCTCGGGAAGGTCGTCGAGCTTGGGCCGGTCGGCTTCGACCGGGTCGTGCGGATCCACCTGCCCTGCCGTGAGCCCCACGGTGAACTGCGTCATCATGTCGTGGTCCTCGTGGGCGAGGTTGTGGCAATGGATCATGTACCTGCCGCGCTGGTGCTCGAACTTGATCAGCAGCCGGACCGTCTCGCCCTCGCCGACGTAGACGACGTCCTTGGGGCCGCGCTCGTAGCTGAACGCGGGCCGGCCGTTGCGGCTGAGGACCTGGAAGTCGACGAGGTGGACATGCAGCGGGTGGAACCACCCGCCACCGCGGTTCTCGACCTCCCAGATCTCGACGTCGTTCAAGGCCACGTCGGCGAAGGACAGCCGGAAGCCGCTGTCAACGACGTCGTGCCAGGTCACGCCGTTGATCATCCATTCGTTGGTGACGTCGTCGCGGTGCAGGCGCATCTTGCGGGTGCGCGTGGCCTGTCCGGAGGTGAGTCGCATCGCCGAGCTGTCGACCAGTGTGGTCGGGATGCGGTTCCACGTCGGGTCCGAGGTGTCGACCGGTGCGTCGGTCACGTCGAACGCCATGATCTTGCCGGTGTCGTCGAAGTCGCGGTTGTTCTCGTTGCTCAGGTTGCGCAGCTCCACCCGGCGCCCGGCAGGGTAGCGCGAGAAGTCGATCAGTACCTCGTAGCGCTCGGCGTTCCCGTGCCGCCACGCGCCGACCTGCTGCGCGACCGGGATCAGGCCGCCGTCGGTGGCCACCACGGTCACCGGGTCACCGGTGCTCAGGGTGGGCCGGAAGGACCTGCTGACCGCGGCGTTGAGCACGCGGAATCGGTAGACCCGTCGCTGCACCGGCATGACCGGCCACGGGCGGCCGTTGACCAGGATGATGTCGCCCCACAGGCCGGAGTGGTTGCGGTCGTCATAGGCCAGCCGGCCGTCGGCCCCGAGCATCACGTCCGTGAGCACCAGGGGAACGTCGAAGACACCCTGTGGCAGCAAGGCACGCTCCACCGGATCGTGCAGCCGGTACATCGCGGCCAAGCCCGAGTAGGCGTTCTGCGCGGTGTGGTGCACCCCGTGGTCGTGGTACCACAACGTCCTGGCGGCCTGGAAGTTCGGGTAGCGGTACTCCTTGTAGGAGCCGGGGCGGGTCAGGTCGTTGGCGTACCCGTCGTACTCCGGCAGCGAGGCCGAGCCGTGCAGGTGCGTCGACGTGCTGAAGTCGTGGCCGAACTCCGGGCTGGTCGCCGGAAGCTTGTTCCGGATCCGCAGGACGGCGCGGGTTCCCTTGTCGATGTCGATCGTGGGGCCGGTGACGGCACCGTTGTAGCCGTACACGGGTGTCGTCAGCCCCGGCGCGATGACGGCGGAACCGGGCCGTTCCGTCACGTTGAAGTGCTTGACCAGCACACCGTCGGCGTCGTACGACGTGAAGGCGACCGGTAGCTGCGGCGGGTAGACGAACGGGGTCCGGTAAGGCACCGGCATCTTCGACCTGGCGAGCTGGCTCGCGGACTTGGTCTGCAGACCGGCACCTATCGGGATCGTCACGCCGGCGGTCGCCACGGCTGCCAGGCCACCCAGCTTCAGGAAGGTGCGTCGCGACGCGGGCATGCCGTGCCTCCTCAGAGCCGGGATGCCTCCAGACTCCACCGGGCACTTGGGAAATCCTTGGGTCGCGCATGGCCGGCGCCATGGCTCCTGCCACGGCGCAGGGGTGCGCGGACCACCCGAACGGTCGGTCGGCTCCGCCGCGAGATCACCGCGGCCGCGCCGTGACGGACTCGGCCCGCGGTTCGTCGTCGGGCGCGGCCTGGCGCCGAATGCGACGCGTCAGCTCGGTCGCGGCGGCATGGAGCAGCAGCGCCGTCACACCGAACAGGAGGGCCGCCCAGGCATCTCTGGACAGGTGCTCCCAGCCCGGCGCCACCGCTGCGTCGTGGGTGGTCCCATGCCCTTCCCGGTGCACCGCCTGGTGCTCGGCCCCGAAGAGCCGCGCGTGGATCAGCGCTCCCGGAATGCTGCCGAGCGCGTAGAACACGGCGGCGAGAGTCGCATGGGCCATGACGCGCGGCTGGTGCGGACCGCTCGGGAAGCAGCGAGAGCGAGTCGAGGACGACGTAGGCAAGGACGACGGCCGCAAGGGCCAGCGGGATGGCCAGGCTGGAGTCCCGAAGCCAGTGCAGCACAGGGGCGATGTCCGTCCGCTCGTGCTGGTCACGGTGCAACCAGTGCATGCCGAGTCCCCCGGCGTACGCGAGGAACAGCGTCGCGGTGAACCAGGGTCGCGTCTGAGCGACACCTCGTGGGGTGACCGCCGCATCCGACTGAGTGACCACGAAGCGCTCCCGCCGAGTCCGGTCCGTCCGGTCCGGCCGAAGGGTCGCCTGCAGGCCCTGGGAATAGCCTGCACCAACGAATCGCGGGTCGGACGTGGTGCCGGTCGCAGAGGGGCCGGCCACCGTGACGGTGGCCGACCCCGGCGAGCTCGGTCGAGCGACTACGAGAGCGTCACCAGCTTCCACATGCCCATCATCACGTGCGGCTGGCCGGTGAAGTAGTCCGGCCAGAAGCACATGACCACGTACTTGCCGGCCGGCAGGTCGTAGGTGAGCAGCTGGCTCTTCCCGGGGGAGACGACACCGGCGTCGATGTTGGCCTTGAGCCCGAACGAGGGGTTGCCCTGCAGGCCGCAGTCGATGAACTTGCGAACCTGCTTGTTCGTCGTCGAGGACTTGACGTGCTGGAGCACCAGGAAGTGCGGCTGGTCGGCCTGGTTCGCGAACTTCACCGTGCCGCTCGCCGGCAGGTGCTTCGAGACGCCCCAACCGAACGAGAACGCCGTGTAGGTGCCACTGTGCGAGGTATCGCCCGTCTTGCCAACCTTTCCGACGATGTTGAGCGGGGCGACGGCGGAGCCGTTCTGGTCGATGGCCACGAGCTGTCCGGCGCGAACCGTCGCGACCATGTCGCCGGCCTTCTTCGCCTTGGCGTCGGCGCCGCCCAGGAAGACGACCCCGTTGTCGATCCGCTGCACGGCCGGAACGTCGCCCTCGAAGGCCTTCTGGAAGTCCGCCTGCGCCTGGTCCGCGGTGTAGCCGTTCTGGAACCGGAGCAGCTGGAGGACGTGCGAGCCCGCCGGGGTGACGACGTGGAAGTGGTAGCGGCCAGCGTGCAACGTGGTCACACCGTTGGCGGTCGAGGCACCGCCGCCACTGAACCTGATCGCGTTGTCGGTCATGAGCACCTTGACGGTCTTCACCGTCGCGGCTTGCGCCGGTACGGCGGCCGTGACGGCCGCGGTCACGGCGAACAGCGCGGTGGCTGCGCCGGCGGCTATCGCTCTCGTGCGCTGCGTACGGAACCCCATGTGAACCCCCTCAGGAGATGGATGTGGCGGGCCGGACTGTAGACCCGTCCGGTGCGGTCCGACACCCCCAAAATGACTAGTGCATCTTCGGGCAGCGGGCCTCGCTGACGACCGTGGTGTGCCAGCATCGGCTCCATGTTGCGACGACACCTGCTGCGTCTCGGGGTCCTCGTGGCGCTGACCGCGGTCACCGTCGTACCCCCGGCGGTCAGCACGCCAGAGCTCGGTGCCGCCAGGGCCGGGACGGTGAGCCCCAGCGACGCTCCGGTGGCCGCCACCGTGCGCATCGACTCGGGTGCCAGCCTGGGCGGCTTCTCCACGCCGACCGTCGAGCTCGCCCAGGGCGGCACCCTCAGCGTCATCAACTTCGACAGCACGCGGCACTCGGTGACCTCGGACGGCCAGGACGCGAACGGGGTCGCACTGTTCTCGGTGATCGTGAACCCGGGCGGGACCGCGACGGTGCCAGGCGTGAGCGCCTTGGCGCCCGGCAGCTACCCGTTCCACTGCATCTTCCACGCCGGCACCATGCGGGGCACCCTGACGATCTCCGGCACCGGGGGCGGGGTGCAGCCGGCGCCGCAGTCCTTCGACCAGCCCCTGGTGCGGCCGCCGGCGCTGCGTACCGCGAAGATCCGGATCCCGGTGAAGCAGGCGGGTGTGCGGATCATGCCGACCGGCCCGTTGACGACCATGTGGACGTACGGCGGCAGCTACCCCGGCCCCACCATCGTGCGGCCGGCCGGCAAGGACACGAAGGTCACCTTCGTCAACCGGTTGCCGTCACCGGCCAGCCTGACGGTGCACCTGCACGGCGACCACCACCGCTACCAGGACGACGGACAGCCCACCAGGTTCCTCATCCCCAAGGGGAAGGCGAGGACCTACGACTTTCCCCTGGCGGACGGCGGGCAGCCTGAGCCGGCTGCGTTCCTCTGGTACCACGACCACCGGATGGGAGCGACGACCCGCAACAACTGGCTCGGCCTGCAGGGGATGTTCCTCGTCACCGACGGGTGGACCAAGAAGCTCGGCCTGCCGTCCGGGCGCTACGACGTGCCGCTGATGGTCTCCGAGCGCAGCCTCGACCAGAACAACCAGCTGGTGCCGGTCATGTCGCACATGGCTCCGATGACCGGCCCGATGGCGCCGCCGAACGACGCGACGGTCGGCGACCGGATCCTCGTCAACGGCCGCTACGCGCCGTACCTGAACGTCGCCACCCACCGTTACCGGCTCCGGCTGCTCAACACCTCGCCGTTCACCGCCTACGACTTCGCGCTCTCGGACGGGCGGCCGTTCGTGCAGATCGGGACCGGGAACGGGCTGCTGCCCAAGGCGGTCGTCCGGCAGGACATCCTGCTCGGGCCGGCGCAGCGGGCCGACGTCGTGGTCGACTTCCGCGGCGAGCTCGGCACGAACGTGGTCCTCGAGAGCGTGCCGCGGCTGAACGCACCCGCCGGTGCGGCCGGCTCGCCGTCGGCGCAGATCATGCAGTTCCGGGTGGGCACTGCCGTGTCCGACTCGAGCGAGCTGCCCGCGACGCTGCGGCCGGCGCCGCCGATGAAGCGCCCGAAGCGGGTGTCGGCGGTCTGGAGCGTCGGGCTCCGCAAGGCTCCCGGCGGGGGAACCTCCTGGACGCTGGACGGCCGGGCCTTCGACCCGAAGCGCGTCGTGCTCAAGGTCGACAAGGGCTCGACGCAGCTGTGGGAGCTCCGGAACGACACGTCCATGACGCACTTCGTCCACCTGCACGAGGAGCTGTGGCGCACCGTGCTGCGCGACGGCCGGCAGCCGCCGCCGTGGGAGCGTGGGCTCGAGGACACCTGGCGGCTGGACCCGGGTGAACGGGTCCGGGTGATGGCGAGGTTCACCGACTTCACCGGCGTCTTCATGATCCACTGCCACATGCTGGACCACGAGGACGACGGGCTGATGGCGCAGTTCGCCGTGGTCGACCCGTCGAGCAGAACGCTGCCCAAGGGTTACACCTACGCCCCGAAGGGCGGCCCGGCAGCACGGGCCCGGCGGCTCTGACGCTCGGCTGCGCGAGCATCACGCTGCCGGCGGAACGGCCTGCAAGATACGCCGATCGTGGTACGCCGGGTCGAGCCACGGTGGCTACCTTCGCTGGGCAACTGCAGCAGCAGGCAACCAGGAGGGTTGGACATGGGAAGTCGACTACGTCGTACCGCGGTCCTGTGCATGGTCGGTCTGGCCCTGCCGCTCGTCGCTGCCGGACCGGCGCGAGCCGACGCGCTGCCCTCGGGAGAGCGCCAGCTGGGCAGGTCCGCGATCGAGCCGGCCTACAACGCCGACACCGGAAAGATCCTCTATCTCGGGACGCCGGAGAAGTCGCCGTTCCCCACGCACACCAGCCCGCACGCGGTCTCGCCGTTGTACCTGGTCGAGTACCCGCCCGGGTCGACGGTCGGGACCCTGAACTGCATGGGCGTGCCCGGTAACTGCCCGGACCATGACGGTCTGGTCGCCCAGGTGGCGACGGACGCCATGCCCACCGTGTACGGCACCGACCCGACGTTGCTGCCCGGCCACGACCACATCGTCGACCCACCGGGGGCGCCGGACTTCAACGTCGCCTGGGAGGTCGTCGAGGTCGTGTTCACCAACCGCGCTGCCGCGAACACGCATCTCACGACCGACACGGCCATCGAGAACGCCGTCGCCGCCGGAGATGCCATCGAGATCGACCTCGGGTTCGCGTTCCACTGCGCGGTGGTGTCCACAGACGGTCTACGACCGCGGCACCCCGGTCGGATAGCCCGAGCACGGACTGTTCTGGCGCGGACGCCGGGTTGCCCACCGGTAGCGCTGCTGCACGTTTGCGAGTGGGCGGGGCGGCAGGTGAGCCGCCGCCCCGCCTGTAGCGCTGCCCACCTATGAGTGGGCAGGGCTGCCGGTGAGCCGGCGCCTGCCGCCCGCCTGTAGCGCTGCCCTGAGCGCTGCCCACCATATGAGTGGGCAGCGCTACAGGCCCGGCGCAGGGCCATGCCGCGCGGCGGGTGGCAACCCCTGACCCGCTGCGCGCGACGACGACGGCGACGGGAATGTGTGTTCTGAGCGGCGGTTAACCCGCCAGACACGCCGGACGGGCTCAGTCCAGGTAGTCGCGCAGGACCTGCGAGCGGCTCGGGTGGCGCAGCTTGGACATCGTCTTCGACTCGATCTGGCGGATCCGCTCGCGGGTGACGCCGTAGACCTTGCCGATCTCGTCCAGCGTCTTCGGCTGGCCGTCGGTCAGGCCGAACCGCATCGACACCACGCCGGCCTCCCGCTCGGACAAGGTGTCGAGCACCGAGTGCAGCTGCTCCTGGAGCAGGGTGAACGACACGGCGTCAGCCGGAACCACGGCCTCGGAGTCCTCGATGAGGTCGCCGAACTCGCTGTCGCCGTCCTCGCCGAGCGGGGTGTGCAGCGAGATCGGCTCCCGGCCGTACTTCTGGACCTCGACGACCTTCTCGGGGGTCATGTCGAGCTCCTTGGCGAGCTCTTCCGGCGTCGGCTCCCGGCCGAGGTCCTGCAGCATCTGCCGCTGGACGCGGGCGAGCTTGTTGATGACCTCGACCATGTGCACCGGGATGCGGATGGTGCGGGCCTGGTCGGCCATCGCGCGGGTGATCGCCTGCCGGATCCACCAGGTGGCGTAGGTCGAGAACTTGTAGCCCTTGGTGTAGTCGAACTTCTCGACGGCGCGGATCAGGCCGAGGTTGCCTTCCTGGATCAGGTCGAGGAACAGCATGCCGCGGCCGGTGTAGCGCTTGGCCAGCGAGACGACCAGCCGCAGGTTGGCCTCGAGCAGGTGGTTCTTCGCCCGGCGACCGTCCTCGGCGATCCAGTCGAGCTCCTTCTTCATCTTCGGCGCGAACTTCTCACCGGAGTTGATCTTCTCCTCGGCGAACAGGCCGGCCTCGATCCGCTTGGCGAGCTCGACCTCCTGCTCGGCGTTGAGCAGCGCGACCTTGCCGATCTGCTTGAGGTAGTCCTTGACCGGGTCGGCCGTGGCGCCCGCGGTGGCGACCTGCTGCGCCGGAGCGTCCTCCTCGTCGTCGGTGAGGGTGAACGACTCGCCCTCCTCGGCCTCCACCGGCTCGACGGGCTCGCCGTCGACCGGGACGACGGCGTCGCCCTCGACCAGGGCGTCGGCCGTGGCTCCGGCGTCCTTCGCCGCGGCCTGCTCGGCCGCGGCGGCGGGCGTGGCGGTCTTCTTCGAGGCGCGCTTGGCGGGTGCCGCGGCCTTGTCCGCGACCTGCGGGGTGCTGCCCTTGGCCACGGTCTTGGGCGCGGCTGTCGTGGGCCCGGCTGTCTTGGGCGCGGCGGCAGGCTTGGCCGCCGGCTTCTTCGCCTCGGTCTTCTTCGCCGGGGCGGCGGCCTTCTTCGCGGGAGCGGCGACCGACTTGGTGGTGGTGGCGCGCTTGGCAGCGGTGGCAGCGGGCACGGCCTTGCGCGGAGCCGACACCTCGGACTCGACCATCACGGTCACTCCTTCGTCGCTGAGGCTGCGGAGCACCGTCTTCATCCTGGCCAGCGGGATGCCGGCGTCCTCGAAGACGGTCCGGACGTCACCGGCAGTGACGCACCCTTCGGTCCTTCCCTGCTCGAGCAGACCCTGCACCGCAGGATCGGAGAACTCCGGGGGGAGCGGGCGAACCGTGTCCGACACGTACTACCTCTCGTCGCGTCCCGGGCGTGCAGCAGCCGAGGCGGGGGTCTGGGGTGGTCGCGACCTCCGCGCCGGGGTGAACGCGACGTCGCAACACATCATTGTGACACGCTCGACAGGCGGATCGCAGATCCGGCCACGCGGGCGGCGCTGTCGATCACCGGGTGAACCGGACGGCGAGCACGGTGGCGTCGTCCCGCCCGGGCGTGTCGGGCAGCAGCGTGCGGTCGACCCGCTCGACCAGGCTGTCCAGCGCCTCGTCCTGGGTCCCCACGGCGGCCAGCAGCCGGTCCAGGCCCGCATCCAGGTCGCTCCCCCGCCGCTCGACCAGCCCGTCGGTGAAGCCGAGCAGGAGGTCGCCCGGTGCGAGCTCGAGGGTGCGCTGGACCCGGGGCTCCGGCCAGCCCAGCGGGGTGGAGCCCGACCCGGCGTCGATCAGCTCCGCGGGCCGGCCGGCGCGGCGCAGCAGCAGCGGCAGGTGGCCGGCTCCCCCGACCGCCGCGCGGCGGGCGACCGGGTTGACCAGCAGGTAGACGAGGGTGGCGATCTGGTCGCTGTCCTCGGTGGCGCTGAAGACCCGGTCGAGGCCCGAGAGCACCGCTTCGGGCAGCGGGTTGGCGTGCGCCAGCGCGCGCAGGGCCGAGCGCAGCCGGCCCATGCCGGCTGCGGCCGTCACCCCCTTGCCCATGACGTCGCCCACGACGAGCACCAACCGCCCGTCGGGCAGCCCGAAGACGTCGTACCAGTCGCCACCCACGTCGGCCTCCGCCGACCCGGCCCGGAACCGGGCCGCCAGCTCGAGCCCGGGCACGACGGGAGCCGGTCGGGGAGCAGGCTGCGCTGCAGGGTCGCGGCCGTGGACCGCTCGCGCTCGTAGAGCCGGGCCCGCTCCAGCGCGATGGCGCACTGCCCGGCGAGAGCGCCGAGGAAGGCGTCGTCGGCGTCGGGGTAGATGTCGTCGTAGTCCAGGACGAGGGCGCCGATCCGGCCACCGGAGACCACGAGGTCGACCGTCACCCGAGCGACGTCGCCGCCGTCGTCGGGCGGGTCGTCAGCGAGGCGCAGGTCGGCTCGCCGCGCCCCCGTGGCGCGCGGGGCCGTCTGCGCGACCACCCGGCGTACGTCGGCGAAGGTGAGCGCACCACCCAGTGCGGCCGTCGCGTGCTGCAGCTGCTCGGTGCGCTCGACGCTCCGGCGCAGCGCGGCGTCGGCCTGGCGGCGCTCGGTCACGTCGGAGACCAGCACCGCCACGCCCAGGACGGCGCCCTCCGCGTCATGGGCCGGGAACCACTGCGACTGGTAGTTGCGCAGCTGCCCGCTCACCGGGGAGATGGCGGTGAAGTCGTCATCGATGACGACCAGGCCGGTCTCCAGCACCTCGCGCAGCCGGGCCTCGACCGCGACACCGAGCTCGCCCAGCAGCTCGCTGGGCCGCTTGCCCACGTGCTCGCCCATCGGGAGGCCGTTGATGTCGGCGAGCATCCGGTTGATCCGGCGGTAGCGCAGGTCCGGGCCGTAGAAGGCGAAGGCGACCGGGGCTTGCAGGATCAACGTCTCGAGCAGCGCGAAGTCGGACGGCGCAAGGCCGTCGTCGGGGAACGACGCCTGAGCCGGCTCGAGGCTGTTCATGCCCCTTTGCCCCGGTGCCGCACAGGTCCGTCCTCCCGGTTCGTCGCGAATGCCCGAGGTTAGCCCGCGGGCTGCGTCCACCCGGGTGCTTACCCAGAGTCAGCGCTTGGCAGCCGCCTGTTTCTGCTGCTGCTTGAAGGCCCGCACCTCGGCGAGGCTCGCGGCGTCGACGACGTCGGCCACCGAGCGGAACGATCCGGGCTCGGCGTAGGCGCCGGCGGCCTCGGCCCAGCCGGGCGGCTGCACGCGGCGTTGCTTGCCGAGCAGGGCCACGAAGATGCGTGCCTTGGTGTCGCCGAACCCGGGCAGGGCCCGCAGCCGGGCCAGCAGGTCGGCGCCGGTGGCCGCACTCTCCCAGAGCGCTGCGGTGTCGCCGCCGTAGTCGGCGACGACCGTCGCGGCCAGCGCCTGCAGCCGCCCCGCCATGCTGCCGGGGTAGCGGTGCACCGCCGGCGGCGTGGCGCACAGCGCGGCGAACTCCTCCGGGTCGAGGGCCGCGATGGTCGCGGGGTCGAGCTGGTCGACGCCGAGCCGTTCCGCGATCTTCGCCGGCCCGGCGAAGGCACGTTCCATCGGAAATTGTTGGTCAAGAAGCATGCCGGCGAGCAGGGCGAACGGGTCGCGCTCGAGCAGCGCGTCGGCAGCGGTGTCGCCCGTGATCGCGATCGGGCCGGGAGCACTGGCCGGCACGGGGCCTACTCCTCGGCCTTGACGGCGAGCACCGGGCACGGTGCCTCGAGCAGGATGCGCTGCGCGTTCGAGCCCAGGATGAGCTTGCCGACCGGCGTGCGGCGGCGCAGGCCGATGACGATGAAGTCCGCGTGCGTCTCGGTCGCCACGTCGATCAGGTCCTCGGCCGGGTCCTTGCCGCGCACCAGCTGCCGTACCTCGTGCTCGATGCCTTCGCGGTCCAGCTCGGCCCGCACCTGCTCGAGCTCGCGCTCGTGCTCGATGGCGTCCTCGTCGTCCAGGTGCGAACCACCGCGGTTCGAGTTGATCACGATCAGCCGGCTGGACCGGAGGCGCGCCTCCTCAGCGGCCCGCCGCAGCGCAGCGCGACCCTCGGCTCGGGGCACGTAGCCCACCACGATCGTCATGACACCTCCAGCAGTGCGCCCGACGTGTCTCGTCCAGGCGGCACGGACGTTACCGGACCGTCACGAACGGCGATGCTCAAGTCGGCCACGAGGGTGCCGATGCCGGAGTGTGGCCACCCCCAGCCTGGTCGACTCTCTCGACCGCACCCGCCGGACCCGGGCCCTCGTCGAGGAGCTCATCGCCGACCCGCGGCAGCTCGGGCCCGACTTCCAGCCGGTGCGCCGGCTGGCCGACGACGAGGTGGTGGGCTGGAAGGCCACCGGCCGTGGCCGGCCCGGCACCGAGCTCGCCGACACGCTCGCCCTGCTGGGCGAGGCGGCCTCGCTCGGCCTGGTGGAACGGCTGGACTGGGCCTTCCGCGCGCTGGTCTTCGAGCAGGTGCTGGCGGCCGGGGTGCACGAGACGGTGCACCTGACCCCGGAGCCGGAGACCTTCCTCGGTGCCTGCCCGCCGCGCCTGGCAGTGACCTTCGGCCGAGGCCGGCGTGAGCTGGCTGTCGCCGCCGAGGTGCACGCAGACGGTCTGGCCGACCTGCCGCTGCTCGAGCGCGCGGTCGAGGAGATGCGGGGTTGGGGCTGGCGGATCGTGCTGGCCGACGTCGCCGACGAGGCCGACGCGCTGCGCGCGGTGGACCTGGTGCACCCGGACATCGTCCAGGTGGACCTGTCGCAGCCCGGCCGGTCCGGCTCCGCCGCGGTGATCCGCTACCTGGACGCCGCCCTCGACGGCCACGCCGAGATCATGGCGCTCGGCATCGACTCAGCCACCCGCCGCACCGAGGCCCTCGCCGTCGGCGCCACCCTCGGCCGCGGCCTGCTGCTGGGGGCTCCCGGCCCGCTCAGCGCTCCAGGCGGTGCGCCAGCCAGCTGAGCGCCAGCGGGTACCGGTAGTCGATGGCCGCGTGGGTGGCGTCGAACAGCTCGAAGAAGATCCGCTCGTCCGGTACGCCGATCCGCGCCAGCCCGTCCCGGAACGCCTGGGCCCCGAGGTCGAGGTAGTAGTCGTCGCTGGTCCCCGCGTCGATCCAGACGCGCGCGCAGGCCGCGCAGCGCCTCGGCGTACCGGTCGACCATCCGCACCGGGTCCCAGGCCAGCCACCGGTCCCACACCTCGGGGAGGACCACGCCGCTGCGGGTGTCGAACGGCAGCACCGGGCGGCCGTCCGGCCCCGGCGAGAACGCCGCCGAGCAGCCGAGCGCGGTGATCAGCGACTCGTCCTGCTTCTTCGACAGCGGCGGCCGGGTGTGGAACTCCTCCCACCAGCGCCAGATGTCGCCGTCGTAGGCCCGCAGGTGGCGGGCCGCGTCGGCGAAGTCCGGCAGGTAGCAGTGCTCGTACAAGGTGTCGCCGGCGTGGGTCGCCAGCGCGCCGAACAGGTCGGGCCGCAGCATCGGGGTGATCATCGCGCCGAAGCCGCCGCTGGACTTGCCGCTGATCGCCCGCGAGGCCGCCGCGTCGAGCGTGCGGTAGCGGGCGTCGACCCACGGCACCACCTCGTCGCACAGGTAGGAGTGGTAGGGACCGGTGCCGCGCGAGTCGACGAACTGGGACCCGCCGTACGACGTCCACGCGTCGACGAAGACCACGATGCACGGCGGCGCCGCCCCCTCGGCGAAGAGCCGGTCGACCGTCTCGGGGTAGGGCTGACGGAACGGCGTGCGGTTGGCCCACATCGTCAGATGGCCGGTGTAGCCCTGGATGACGTAGACGCTGGGGTAGCGCTGGTCCCCGTCGTCGTAGCCGGGCGGCAGGTAGACCCAGACCGGCCGCTCGTGGGGGTCACCGAGCGGGTTGCCGCGCAGCAGCGCGGAGTCGATGACGCTCTCGTCGAGACGTCCGGCCAGGTCAGCGCGCCACGGCAGCATGCGGTCCAGTCAAGCAGCCCCCGTCAGCGCAGCGGCATCGCCATCTCGATCTCGTCGGTCGACGGGTCGAGGTCGTAGGGCATCGTCGCGCCCGTCTCGGTGAAGCCGTAGCGGCGGTAGAAGGCGGCGGCCCGCGGGTTGTGCTCGTGCACGTAGAGGTGCAGCCGGTCGAGGCCGGCCTCGCCGCGGGCCCAGGCGGCCACCGCGTCCAGCATCTGCCGGGCCAGCCCGGAGCCGCGATGGCTCGGCGCGACGTACACGCTGACCACGTGCCCCTGGCCAGGCGCGTCGACGAAGCAGGCGTAGAAGCCGACCCACCGGCCGGGGACCGCCGGATCCTCCGCAGCGAGCGCGAGGTTGACCGGACCGGCCGACCCGCGCCCGGCCCGGAAGCGCCACTCCCCCTCGCTGCGGGCTTCGGCGTCGTCGACGGTCTCCAGGTAGGCCAGCGGGGTGTCGGCGAGCATCTCGAGCCGGACGGCGCGCAGCAGGCGCCAGTCGTCCTCGGTCACCCGGCGCACCACGACGTCCATCTCCGCGCTTGCCACTTCCCTCGACTGTGCCATTACCGTCGAGCCCGTGCGCGGAGCCACTCACCGGCTGCCCGGCCTGGTCGTCACCGACCACCAGGTCGAGGTCCCGCTGGACCACGGCGACCCGGGCGGCGAGCAGATCACGGTCTACGCCCGCGAGGTCGTGTCGCCGCGCAAGCGCGACCAGGACCTGCCGTGGCTGCTGTACCTCACCGGCGGCCCCGGCGCCCGGGCGCCGCGGCCGCTGAACCGCGCCGGCTGGCTCGGCCGCGCGCTGCACGACCACCGCGTGCTGCTGCTCGACCAGCGCGGCACCGGCCGGTCGACGCCGGCCACCCGGCAGACCCTGCCCACCCGCGGCGGACCGCTGCAGCAGGCGCGGTACCTCACGCACTTCCGGGCCGACGCGATCGTGGCCGACGCCGAGGTGCTGCGCCGCGAGCTGCTCGGCGACGCCGGCCGCTGGTCGCTGCTCGGGCAGAGCTACGGCGGCTTCGTGGCGCTGACCTACCTGTCGCAGGCGCCGGGATCCCTGGACAAGGTGCTCGTCGCCGGGGGTCTGCCGCCGCTGACGGGCGGCCCGGACGAGGTCTACCGGGCGACGTTCGAGCGGGTCCGGCAGCGGCACGAGCGGCTGGTCGGGCGCTACCCGGAGGACGCGGCGCGGCTGGCCGAGGTCGCCGACCACCTGGCGGCGCAGGACGTCCGGCTGCCCGGTGGTGACCGGCTCACCGTCGAGCGGCTGCAGTCGCTCGGTCTCGGGCTGGGCTACTCCGACGGGCTGGAGCGGGTGCACTACCTGCTGGAGACCGCCTGGGCGGGGAGCCGGTCGAACGGCACCCTGTCCGACGACTTCCTCGGCGCCGTCGAGACGGCCACCACCTTCCGGGACCGGCCGCTCTACGCCGTGATGCACGAGTCGATCTACTGCCAGGGCGCCGCGTCCCGGTGGTCGGCGCACCGCGTCGCCGCCGGGCTGCCGGAGTTCTCCCCGGACGCCCGGCCGCTGCTGCTGACGGGCGAGATGGTGCTCCCTGGCCTGGTGCACGGTGACCACGCGGTGGCACCGCTGGCGCAGGTCGCCGAGCTGCTGGCGGCGTACGAGGACTGGCCGGCCCTCTACGACGTCGACGTGCTGGCCGGCAACGAGGTGCCGGTCGCGGCGGTCGTCTACCACGAGGACATGTACGTCGAGCACGCCCTGTCGGTCGAGACAGCGCAGCGCGTCGGGAACCTGCGGTGCTGGGAGACCGGCGAGCTGGGCCACGACGGCCTGCGCAACGACTCCCGCGTCCTCGACCGGCTGCTGGCCCTCGCCGCGGAGCCGCGCTGACCAGGCCGCGTGCGAGGATCGGCTCGTGGACGAGCCGCGAGTCGCGTTCGTGCTCGGCGGCGGAGGCCTCCTCGGCGCCGGCGAGGTCGGCATGCTGCAGGCGCTGCTGGAAGCCGGGGTGGCGCCGGACCTGATCGTCGGCACGTCGGTCGGCGCGATCAACGGTGCGGCCGTCGCGGCGGACCCCAGCCCGACCGCCGTCGACCGGCTGCGCGGCGTCTGGCTGGGGCTCGCCGACACCGGGCTGTACGGCGGCGGGCCGTTCGAGCGGGCGCGGTACCTCGCCCGCAGCCGCACCCACGTGCACCCGAACGAGCCGCTGCGCGCGCTGCTCACCGAACAGCTCGGCGCCGGACTGATCGAGGACCTGCCGGTGCCGTTCCAGTGCGTTGCGGCCAGCATCGAGCGGGCCGCTGAGCACTGGTTCAGCACCGGCCCCGTCGTCGACGCGGTGCTCGCCAGCAGCGCCGTTCCCGGCGTGCTGCCGCCGGTGCGGGTCGGGGACGAGACCTACCTGGACGGCGGGCTGGTCAACTCCATCCCGGTCGAGCGGGCGCTGCAGCTGGGGGCTCGCACGCTCTACGTCCTGCAGGTCGGGCGCATCGACCGGCCGCTCACGGCACCGACCCGGCCCTGGGAGGTCGCAGCCGTGTCGTTCGAGATCGCCCGCCGGCACCGGTTCGCGCGCGACATGGCCACCCTGCCCGCCGACGCCACGGTGCACGTGCTGCCCACCGGCGCCGACGAGCCGCCGCGCTACGGCAACCTGTCGTCGTTGAAGTACCGCGACTTCCAGGCGGTGGAACGGCGCATCGAGTCCGCCCGGAGGGCGACGACCGACTACCTCCGGTCGGCGCCGGAGCGGGCCGGCTGATGCTGCCCCCGAGGATCGTCCGTCGGGTCCTGCTCGGCCCGGCCATGATCGTGCTCACGCTGCTGGCGGTGACCGGGCTCCCGGTGCTGCTGATCGTCGGGGCCGGCCTGTCGACGTTCACCCGTGGTCGCTGGCGCCCGCTCCGGCTGCTCTGGATGGCACTGCTGTACCTGCTGCTGGAGACGGCCGCGCTGGTCGCGCTGTTCGCCCTGTGGGTGGGCAGCGGCTTCGGCTGGAAGATCCGCGCGCCGTGGTTCCAGCGGGCGCACTACGTGCTCGTGCAGTGGTTCCTGCAGATCCTGTTCTGGGAGTGCCAGCGGGTGCTGCACGTGCGGGTGCAGGTCGAGGGGCCGCCGCCGACGTCCTACGACGGCCGGCCGTTGCTCATCCTCAGCCGCCATGCGGGGCCCGGCGACTCCTTCCTCGTCGTGCACGCGCTGCTCAACTGGTACCACCGGGAGCCGCGGATCGTGCTGAAGGACACGATGCAGTGGGACCCGGCCATCGACGTGATGCTCAACCGGCTGCCCAACCGCTTCATCCGCCCCGACCCCGGCAGGTCGAGCGAGCTGGTGCAGGAGCAGGTCGGCGAGCTCAGCAGCAACCTCGACGAGAACGACGCGTTCGTGATCTTCCCGGAGGGCGGCAACTTCACCGAGCACCGGCGCAAGCGGGCCATCGACCGGCTGCGGCGGAAGGGCCTCATCGACGAGGCCGAGCGGGCCGAGCAGCTGCAGCACGTGATGGCACCCAAGCCCGGCGGCGTGCTGGCGGCGCTGACCCACGCCCAGGATGCGGACGTGGTCTTCGTCGCGCACACCGGCGTGGAGCACATGGTCACCGTGCTCGACGTGTGGCGCGAGCTGCCGATGGACAGCGTCATCGAGATGCGCTGGTGGATCGTCCCGGCGGCCGAGGTGCCGGCGGGTGACGCCGAGCGCATCGACTGGCTGTTCACCTGGTGGAGCCGCATCGACGACTGGATCGACGAGCGGAAGGATGCGGCCGACCTCGCGTCGTGATCAGGTGCGGGGGCGGGACTCCAGCCGTTCGACGAGGGGGCGCAGCTGCTCGGGCATCGCGGTCTCGGCGAACTCCAGCCGGTGGCTGCTGCCGTCGTCGCCCTCGACCTGCACGACGTAGTGGTAGCGGTCCGGGGCGGGCTCGCCGGGGCCCTGGGCGGCAAGGTGCGCGAGGTCGAGCGCGGCCAGCTGCTCGGCGTACCAGTCGGCGTCCGGCTCGGCCGCCGTGTCGACCGCGCGGCGCAGCGACAGCCCGGCGAAGCCCCCGCTGCGCACCAGCTCGATCCGTGCCATCGCCCGACCTCCTAGCCGGTCACGCCGACGGCGTCCCAGGCCGAGCGCACCGACTGGACCTCCACGGTCCCGAACCGGGCCGCCGCCGCCCGCACCGTTGCCGATGCGAAGGTCGCGAAGTCGGCGTCCGTCGGCAGGACCGCCCTCGACGAGGGTGTCGTACCAGATCCGCCCGGCCACGTCCCAGGCCGGCCCGCCGATGGCGGTCGCCGCCAGGTAGAAGGCGTGGTTCGGGATGCCGGAGTTGAGGTGGACCCCGCCGTTGTCGTCGGTCGTCTCGACGTAGTCGCGGAAGTGCGCGGGCTGCGGATCCTTGCCCAGGACGTCGTCGTCGTACGCCGTGCCGGGTGCCCGCATCGAGCGCAGCCCGTCGCCCTGGACCTGTGCGGTGAACAGGCCCGCCCCGATCAGCCAGTCGGCCTGAGCGGCCTCCTGACCGAGCACCTGCTGCTTGACCAGGGAGCCGAACACGTCGGAGACCGACTCGTTGAGGGCGCCGGACTGGCCCTGGTAGACCAGTCCGGCGGTCGCCTGGGTGACGCCGTGGGTGAGCTCGTGGCCCACGACGTCGACCGCGATGGTGAACCGCCGGAACAGCTCCCCGTCGCCGTCCCCGAACACCATCCGGGTGCCGTCCCAGAAGGCGTTGTCGTAGTCGTGGCCGTAGTGCACCGTCGCCGGAAGGGGCAGACCGGCGTCGTCGATCGAGTTCCGGTCGTACGCCGACAGGTACAGCTCGTAGGTCGCGCCGAGGCCGTCGTACGCCTCGTCGGTCGCGGCGTCGCCGGTGGCTGGGGCACCCTCCTCGCGCACGACCCGGCCGGGCAGCGTCTGGGTGCCGTCGGCGGTGGAGATGGTCCGCTGCGGCCCCTCGACCTGCTCCGGGCCTTGCTCCTGGCCTTGCTCCTGGCCCTGGCCCCCCGACGAGCCGGCGGCGACGGTGCTCGAGGTCCAGGCCGAGCGCGCGGGCCGCGGCGGCCCGCTGCTGGGGGCTGCCGTGCTGCACCACGTGCTCGAGCAGGTAGGGCGGGACGATGCCGCACACAACGGGACGCACCGGAGTCATCGGGACAGCCTCCCATCGGCGAGCCTCGGCCGGGTAGGTGCCGGCAACGACAGGCCCGCCTGGCAGGGTCGACACCGTGACCGGACCTGACGCGCGCGGCGACGGCGACGGCTGGGTCGAGTGCGACCTCGGCCACCGGCACTGGGGCCTGTTCGGAGCGGCGGGCGTGCTCGTGCACCGGCCGGCCCCGGCGGGGACGACGAGGTTCTGCTCCAGCACCGCGCGCAGTGGAGCCACCACGGCGGGACCTGGGGCCTGCTCGGCGGCGCCCGGCACAGCGACGAGTCCGCCACCGCCGCCGCGCTGCGCGAGGCCGCCGAGGAAGGTGGGCTCGCCCCCGACCAGGTGGCCGTCCACGGCAGGTACGACGACGCGCACGGCGGCTGGTCCTACGCCACGGTGCTGGGCAGCACAGATCGGCGCACCGAGGCCCGGCCCACCGGGGGCGAGAGCATCGACGTGGCCTGGGTGCCGGCTGCGCAGGTGACGGCCCTGCCCCTGCACCCCGGCTTCGCGGCGTCCTGGCCGGTGCTGCGCGATGCCCTGCGGCCGCTGACGGTCGTGGTCGACGCCGCCAACGTGGTGGGCTCGCGGCCGGACGGCTGGTGGCGCGACCGACCGGGCGCGGCCCGCCGGCTGATCGCCGGGTGCGCCGCAGTGGCCCGGTCCGGCCTCGGCGCCGAGGACCTTCCGCCGTGGCGTCGCCGCCGGCACGCTGACCCGCTGGTGGCCGCGGCTGGTCGTGGTGGTGGAAGGGGCCGCCCGGCCGGCCGCCTCGGGGACCCTGCCGGCCGAGGTCGACGTCGTGGCCGCCGACAGCGAAGGCGACGACGCGATCGTCGCCGCCGTCCGCCGCGCGCGTAGCGTGCCCGCCACCCCGGTGCTCGTCGTGACGGCCGATCGCGAGCTGCGCACCCGGGTCGAGCGGCACGGGGCGCAGACGGTGGGGCCGAGATGGCTGACCGACCGGATCGACGCGGTGGTCTGAGTGCGCGTGAGCGGCCGCGGGCTCGTCGCAGGTCGCCCGGCGCGCCCTCAGACCTGCTCACACGTGCGAGCCGACCCGGCCGAGCGGCGCCGATGCTGGCAGGACGCTCAAACTGGCAGGAGGCTCACCCGCGCACCGGGCCGCGGACCTGGTTCTGGACCGCAAGGCGGCAGCGCGCGGCTCTCGCGGGACACACCTCCGGCACCGTGCCCACCCCTGAGCAGGTCTGAGGGCGGAGTCCGGCGCCCCCGCCCGCGCGCGCGACCGGCCGCTCCGCTCCCCAAGCCCCGGCGGCGGCTCAGACCCGGCGGCCGAACAGCCCGAGCATCTGGGTCTGCAGGTCCGCGTGCGCCGCCACCCGCACCGGCGGGTCGAACAACCCGCTGCTGGCCAGCGTCTCGGCGTCCTTCTCGGCCTCGGTGTGGACCCGCCGCACCAGCTCGTGATCGAGCTGCTCGTCCGCGCCGATGCCGCGCGCGAGGTCCCAGGAGTGCACCGTGACGTCGGTGGTGAGCTGCCAGAGGTAGTCGCGGGCGCTGATCTCGCCGTACGACACCGCGACGGTGTGGTCGAGCGCACCGTCCCGGCCGAACGCCTCGCGGGCGGCCGTCGAGGCGGACCGCCAGTCGGCCTTCGGGTCGTCCCCCAGCGGGTCGGCTGCGAAGCGTTCGCCCGCGTCGGCCGGGCTGCCGCCGTCCAGCAGGTAGGGCACCCAGCGGCACTCGTCGACGAGGTGGGCCACCAGGGCGCGCACGTCCCAGTCGGTGCACGGGGTCGGCGACGCCCACTGGTCCTCGCCGATCAGGGCGACGCGGGTGTCGAACTCGGTCAGGGCGTGGTCGTACTGCTCGAGCAACGTGGCCATCGGTTCACCCTGCCACAGTCCCTCTAACCTGGGCGGGTGCCCGCGTCCGGAGAGGTGCTCGTGGCCGCGGTCATGCTCGTCGGGGTGGCGGGGGTCGTGGTGCCCGTGCTGCCCGGGCTGGTGCTCGTGTGGGGCGCCGGCATCGCGTGGGTCTGGCTGGACGGCGGCGGCCCCACCCGCATCGCCGTGGGCGTGGTCCTGACGCTGCTGCTCGTGGTCGGGACCGTGGCCAAGTACGTGCTGCCGGCGCGCTCGGCCGCGGGTGCCGGTGCACCGATGCTCACGATGCTGCTGGGCGCCGTGGGTGCGGTCGTCGGCTTCTTCGTGATCCCGGTGCTGGGCATGGTCGTCGGCGGTGTGGGAGCGGTGCTGGTCGCCGAGCTGGTCCGCCTCCGGGACGTCCGGGCGGCCTGGCTGTCGACCTGGGCGGTCCTGCGGGCGGTGGGCATCGGCATGCTGATCGAGCTGGTCACCGCCGTGCTGATGATCGGGGCCTGGACGACCGGCGTCCTGCTGACCTGAGAGCTCAGTCCCGGTACGCCGGGGAGACCGCCTCGGACGCGTCGCCGATGCGGTGCACCCGCATCGCGTTGGTCGACCCCGGGATCCCCGGAGGGCTGCCCGCCACGATGACCACCAGGTCGCCGCGGGCCACCCGGCCGGCGCCCAGCAGCGCCTGGTCGACCTGCCGGACCATCTCGTCGGTGTGGGTCACGTAGGGCGTCAGGAACGTCTCGACGCCCCAGACCAGCGCCAGCTGGCTGCGCACCGCCTGCTCCGGCGTGAACGCGACCAGCGGGATCGGCGAACGCAGCCGCGACATCCGCCGGGCGGAGTCCCCGCTCTGGGTGAACGCCACCAGGAAGCGCGCACCGAGCAGCTCGCCGACCTCGGCGGCGGCCCGGGTGATCGCCCCGCCCTTGGTGCGCGGCAAGCCCGTCAGCTGCGGGACGGAGTCGAGGGCGTTCTCCTCCATCTTCACGATGATCCGCGACATCGTCTCGACCGCCACGATCGGGAACTTGCCGACGCTGGTCTCCCCCGACAGCATCAGCGCGTCGGCGCCGTCGAGCACGGCGTTGGCGACGTCGGACGCCTCGGCGCGGGTCGGCCGGGAGGTCTCGATCATCGACTCGAGCATCTGGGTCGCCACGATCACCGGCTTCGCCTGGCGTCGCGCCATGCGCGATGGCCCTGGTCTGCACGAGGGGCACGTCCTCGAGCGGCAGCTCGACCCCGAGGTCTCCGCGGGCGACCATGATGCCGTCGAACGCGTCGACGATCTCGGCCAGGTTCTCGACGGCCTGCGGCTTCTCGATCTTGGCGAGGACCGGGAGGTGGACACCCTCGTCGTCCATGATCGCCCGTACGTCGCGGGCGTCCTCGGCGCTGCGGACGAAGGACAGCGCGATGAGGTCCGCCTGCAGGCGCAGCGCCCACCGCAGGTCCTCCTTGTCCTTCTCGGACAGCGCCGGGACGCTGACGGCGACGCCGGGCAGGTTGATGCCCTTGTGGTCGGACACCCGGCCGCCCTCGACCACCCTGGTCACGACCCGCGGTCCCTCGACCCGGACGCACTCCAGCGCGACCTTGCCGTCGTCGATGAGCAGCCGGTCGCCGGGGTGCACGTCGCCGGGCAGGCCGTCGTACGTCGTCCCCACCAGGTGCTGGTCGCCAGGGACGTCCTCGGTGGTGATGGTGAACTCGGCGCCGTTGGTCAGCAGCACCGGCCCGGAGGCGAACGAGCCGAGCCGGATCTTGGGGCCCTGCAGGTCGACGAGCACGGCGACCCCGCGCTTGGTCAGGTCGGAAGCCCTCCGGACCCGGAGGTAGACCTGCTCGTGGTCGGCGTACTCGCCGTGCGAGAGGTTCAGGCGGGCGACGTCCATGCCGGCCTCGACGAGGGCGCGGATCTGCGCCTCGCTGGACACGGCTGGCCCCAGGGTGCAGACGATCTTGGCGCGGCGCACCCCCCGAGCCTAGGGCTGCG
>CAWBMM010000002.1:0-596197 GCA_963789855.1 uncultured Actinomycetota bacterium | reverse complement strand
GAAATCAGACGGAAGAGCGCCGTCTCAGAGGCGTCCGTGCAAATTAGAGGAAAGGCTTAGGCCGGCCGCCTTCTCGGTCACTCGCGTAGGTCGATGACTGCGCAGTCGAGTTCGTCTGCCCGCCCGACGATCTCGGGGTCTCCCGTCCACAGAGATGCGTTGAGGCGGTCGGCGGTCGCAATGCAAAAGGCGTCCGCGAACGACAAGCCGCCCGCGACCTTGACTTCAGCCGCGGCTTTGACCAGATCCCAGTCCGGATCGATAACCGCCAGCTCTTGCCGCACACCCTCGATCGTGTTGCCGGCGCCATTCACGCCGCGAACACGCATCTCCAGGTAAAGCGCCTCGCCAAGGTTGACCGAGCACATTGCCGCGCCACCGCTTATCCACTCATGCCGCACCCGCTCGGCGGCGGGCTCGTCGCGCAAATGCGCCACCGCGCCCAGGTGTCAAGGACGATCGTCAAGCAGGCTCCGGGCTCTGCGCTCTTCGCGCTCGCGCTCCTCGCGTCGGGCGGCCAGCAGATCGTCGGTGCCGAGACCGGGTACGCCGGCCCACACGCCTCGCAACGCTTCGATTCGCTCGCGGCGCGCCTTCGGGTCATCGAGGACGCGGCGAACTCTCACGTCTCGACCGTCGGGCTCGAACATCACCTCATCGCCGGGCTTGATCCCGATTTCATCCCGAATGGCCTTCGGGATGACGACCTGACCCTTGATGCCAACCCTGTGAGTCATACCGCCAGTATAACTCCACGACAAGAGGCCTCTTCCGTCCGCCCCTTGATCCACGGCCTCCATGGACGAAGACTGGCGAGAGACGACCGACGTGTGGTGCGCAGAGCCTCACGGGGGCGGGCCGTCTTTCGCAAGGAAGGCGCGTAAGCGGGTGGTCGCGGCTATTCGCTCTGTTCGAAGTAGTGCTGGTAGGTCGTGGCCCGCGCCGGAGCGGCCGACCGGGCTGAAGGGTGCCTGCTGGAAGCAGCCCGGGGCCGGGACCGTGGCGGAGTCCGTCTGTTCGGCGTAGGCGTATTTCTTCAGGTTGTTGAAGAAGGTTTGAGCTCGTTTTTCGTTTTCTTCGGGAGTTTTCTTGCTCTGTGCCGCGCGCGCCTGGAAGGCGGGGTCTTTGTAGCTTTCGGGATTGAGCGTCGCGGTTACGCCCGAACTGCAGCTCCGCGTGTCGAAACTCGGCAGGCCTGTGGCGAGGCTCTTGGTCGCCAGCGGCTGCGGGTAGGCGTTGGTCCGGTTGGTCGTCGTGCGGCCCGGGAAGGTCGCCAGCGATTCCGGGTTGAAGGGGCCCATTGCGCGCAGGTAGTGGGCGTGTTCCCCCTGGGCGTTTTCGACCGGGAGCTTGGCGTTCGCAATCACCGCGACGTTGGCGATCGTCGCGGCCAGCTCATGCTTGTAGAGACCGAGTCCGGTGATGAACGGGTTGAGGTTGCGCAGGAAGGGATCGGCCGCGCGCAGCAGCGGCGGGAACTGGTCGCGGAAGAGCTTGCGCGCGGCGGAAAAGCCGGTCGGTGCGCGGTCGATCACTGGTTCGAGCCCTTCGAAGAAGCGCTTCGCCGGGGGGGCGAACTTGGAGAGGGCGACCAGGGTCGGCGAGAGCTGTTCGGCGACCGGCACCAGCTGCTTCATCACCGGGTCGGCGTCGATGGCAAACGTCTTCAGCCGTTCGACCGTGAGGCGGGACTCGTCCTGGAAGGTCGGGAAGGCGCGGAAGAGCGCTTCGATCTCGCGGCTGCGGGCGGCTGCCGTGCTGAAGACCGTGTTCGAGCTCTGGATCAGGCTCGCCAGCTCCCCCTGGCGCCCGCGCAGCGCCTGCAGCGAGGTGGCGCCGTTGCGGAAGATCTGCTTGACCGCGAGCCGCTGGCTGTCGAGGACGCGGAAGAGGCGGTCGAACTGGGTGAAGGTCGGTTCGAGCTCGCCGAAGGCGTAGGAGAGGCTGGCCCCCTGACCCTCGATCGCCACCGCCGCTTCCTGCTGCCAGGTCTGGAAGGCGGCGCGGGTGCTGGCGTTGAAGGTGCGGAAGATCTCGTCGAGCTGGACCGATTCGGCGATCTGCGCCTCGGGCAGGGTGCCGCCGTCGGGCAGCACTGGCGCGTTGCGGTCGCCGGGGGTCAGTTCGACGTAGGTCTCGCCAAGCAGCGTCTTGGTGCGCAGGATCGCCCGCGTGTCCTTGGGGATCGGGCCGTACTTGTCGTCGATGTCGACCTTCGCCAGCGCCTGCCTGCCGTTGGGCGCGAGGACGATGTCCTGCACCTTGCCGACCGAGACGCCGGAGATCCGCACGTCGGACTGCTGGGCGAGCTGAGTCGCCTCGTTGAAGGGAATCTCGATCTCATACGGCTTGGCCTTGAACGGCGTCGGGCCGCCGAAGGTGATCCAGAGGAAGAGCAGGATGCCGAAGCAGGAGAGCGCGAAGCCGGCGATCACCAGGAGCTGGGTCAGATGGAAGGCGTCATCCGGGGTGGAACCTTGAGGCGACGAGACCGCCCAAAACGCACCTGCGCAAAGGAATGTCAGGCCCACCAACACCGCCCCGAAACCGCTGCTACTTCTCAGCGTGCGGAGCCATGAGGTTCGGCCGGCGAGCGCCGACTCACTCAGTCCGACCCATTTCCATGATCTGTGAATTGGCCTCCACGTGGATCAACAGTCCTCACTCGCGATCTAGCAACCACCAGGGGGGGGACAACTCGTTCAGCACTTCCGCGGCAATGTCGAGCCGCCGCAGCCGTTTGCGAAGGCTCGCGTACTTCTTGAGCTGCATAGTGATCGGCTTTCCTGACAGCAACAGGTTGACGATGCGTCGGTGACTGTCCTTCGAAGACAAACCGACCACCTGATCCGAGTGCTCCCGGGTCCCGAACCAGTGGTTCCCATCAGCCTGGCCGCCCCCTGAGGCGCATCCGATCAGGGAGAACCACCGGTCATGCAGCCAGCCTTTCGGGATGGGTGACGCCGCCTGCACCAAGTCACCGGTCAGGAGCATCGTAGCCCCGGTTGCGAAGGGTCGCCGCAACGCGAACCGGAACTGCTCTCGGGCGGAGAGCCCGTTCCAGTAGTCCGGTACTCCGAAGTGCTGGAACAAAGTTGAACCGGTATCACCACCGCTGTCATCCATCACAAGTGCGTCGCTGAAGGTGAACCCGGCGCCATGGATCTCCAGGGCTGCACAGGAGAAGTTTTAGCCGTCTCGGTAGCCAAACGTCATCCTGATCAGCAAGCGCGACAAGCTCGGCGCCGGGCACTCGCGCGAGACCCCGCATGACGTTGTTCGCGATTCTCTCGAATCTCGGTCCCCGACCCTTGCTCTCGATGATAGTCACCGGGATGTTCCCAAGTACGGGCGCTGGCGGACGACGAGGCGGCGCGCTGATCGAATCCAGCATCGCCTGACTACCAGGATGTCCGGCTGACGCGTCTGCGCGCGGATGGAATCAAGCTGCTCGATGATGTGGCGATCGCCGTTATAAGTAACAAGAACCACTGCGAGGCGGGGGGGGTGCCGAGTTCACCACCCCGCCCGTCTGCCCGCCGGTGACGGCTGCTCGCGGCTCCATAGATGCGAGGTCCGCCAATCCTGCTTGTCGACTCGTGGGCCACACCACCTACGAGCGGTCAGGCCTGTCGGACCAGGTCCCGGCACAGCTGCTCGTACTCGTCGGCGACCTCGTCCCAGCGGTACGTCAGCTCGGCGTAGTCGCGGCCCTTCTCGCCACGCTCCATGGCAGCGACGACGTCGTGCTCGTCGCCGGTGACGGCCATCGCGACCTCGAGCGGGTCGGTGAAGTAGCGAGCGTGCCCGTTGACGACCTCGCGGTTGAACACCGCGTCGAAGGACGTCACCGGCGCACCCGCACCCATGGCCCGCAGCAGCGACGGGTTCGTGCCACCAACCGAGTGGCCGTGGATGTAGGACAGCGCGTTGGCGTACAGCTGGTCGAGCAGCACCTGGTCCCAGACGCTGCCGAGCAGCCGGACCCGTGGGTCGCAGTTCGCCGCCGCCTGCACCTCGCGCGTGTACTCGTCGTCGTACGGCGCGGCGCCAACGACCACCAACGGGTTGTGCGCGGACGACGCGACGTAGCCCTCGACGATCTCGCGCACGTGGTTCTCCGGCGCGAAACGCGCCACCACCAGGTGGTAGTGCTGCGGCGTGATCCCGAGCTCGATCAACCGGTCGTCACCGGGGGACACCAGCGGCGCGCCGTACGGGATGTAGACCGACTCGCGGCCGTGCTCGTCGCGGATGTGGTCGGCGATGCCGCGAGCGTCCGCGATCAGTGCGTCGGCCATCCGCACCGACCACTTCTCGGCGCCGCGGTAGTAGCGCGCGCCCCGGCCGGCCCACTTGCCGCGCTTCCACTCCAGCCCGTCGACGTGCACGGCGAGCGGGATCCGCGCAGCCTTGAGCATCGGCAGCAGGGGGGCGTTGGCGGCGTTGAAGACGATCGCGACGTCCGGCCGGCGCTTGGTCAGCACGTGCACCACGGACAGGAAGGTGTGGCTGAGCGTCTCCAGCTCGCGGTTGCGCACCGCCGGCAGGTTGACCAGCCGCATGCCCTGGTAGCTGCTCAGGGTCTGGTTGCGGTTGCGGCAGTAGACCGTCACGTCGTGGCCACGTGCCGTGAGCCGGCGCCCGACCTCCTCCACGGCCGTCTCGAACCCGCCGTACCGTGCCGGGACCCCGCGCGTGCCGATCATCGCGATGCGCATCAGTACTCCGAAGGGGGAAGGGCCGCCGAGGAGGACGACGCGGACGGCGAGAGCGGCGCGAGAGCAGCCGGCACGGGCACGTGGAGTGATCGAGTGTAGTGGACCGGCCGGAGAGGCCCCGCCGTGACGCGCATCACACGCTCCGCAGCCGAGGGAACGCCTCGGCCAGCCGCGCGCGCCAGTCGCCGATGGGCGCCATCCCCGCGCGCGCCCAGGCCGCATGGCCGAGCACGCTGTACGCCGGTCGCGGGGCGGGACGGGGGAACTTGTCGGTCGTCGTGGGACGAACCCGGTCGGGGTCGGCGCCCAGCTCCTCGAACACCGCCCGGGCCAGGCCGTACCAGCTCGTCGAACCGCTGGACGTGGCGTGATAGGTCCCCGCCGGCGCCGCGCCCCGGACGAGCGCGATCGTTGCCGCCGCAACGTCCTGCGTCCAGGTGGGCTGGCCGATCTGATCTTGCACGACGTCAAGGACGTCGCGGCTGGCCTCCAGGTTCACCATGGTTCGGACGAAGTTCCCGCCGTGCTCGCCGTAGAGCCAGGCGGTCCGGACCACGTAGGACGCCTCGGGCAGCAGGGCGCGCACCGCCGCCTCTCCGGCTGCCTTGGAGCGTCCGTACGCCGAGCGGGGCGACAGCGGCGCGTCCTCGGCGTACGGCGACGTGCCCGCACCGTCGAACACGTAGTCGGTGGAGAACTGGACGAGCCTGGCCCCCTGCGCCGCGCACGCCGCCGCGAGCAGCTGCGGACCGAGGCCGTTGACCCGGGTGGCCTCGGCCTCGTGCTCCTCGGCGCCGTCCACGTCGGTCCACGCCGCCGCGTTGACGACGACGTCGTGACCCGGGCACCGCCGTGGCCACCGCGGACGGCGTCGGTGACGTCCAGCTCGGCCCGGGTGACCGCGGTCACCTCGTCGTCCGATCGCGACAACAGGTCGACCAGGTCGCGACCGAGCATCCCGCCCGCACCCGTGACGAGCCACCTCATCTGAGCCGGCTCACACAGGGGGCACCGGCACGGTAGGCGAGCGAGAGCGGCATGGCCGGGCAGTCTAGGAGGAACGGGTACGGTGGCCCCTCATGCGAGGGATCATCCTGGCCGGCGGCTCGGGCACGCGGCTGTACCCGATCACCCGCGGCATCAGCAAGCAGATCATGCCGGTCTACGACAAGCCGATGATCTACTACCCGCTCTCCACGCTGATGATGGCCGGCATCCGCGAGGTCCTGGTGATCACCACCCCGGAGGACCAGGACCAGTTCCGCCGGCTGCTCGGCGACGGCTCGGACCTCGGCATCCGGCTCGAGTACGCCGTCCAGCCGCGCCCGGAGGGGCTCGCGCAGGCCTTCGTCATCGGAGCCGACTTCATCGGCGACCAGATCGGTCGCCCTGGTGCTCGGCGACAACATCTTCTACGGCGTCCGGCCTGGGTCGGTCCCTCGGCGACGAACGGCGACATGACCGGCGGGCGGGTCTTCGCCTACCGGGTGGCCGACCCCACGGCGTACGGCGTGGTGGAGTTCGGCGCCGACGGGCAGGTGCTCTCCATCGAGGAGAAGCCGGCGAGGCCGAAGAGCCGGTACGCCGTGCCCGGCCTCTACTTCTACGACAACGACGTGGTCGAGATCGCCCGCGACCTCAAGCCCAGCGACCGCGGCGAGCTCGAGATCACCGCGGTCAACGCCGAGTACCTGGCCCGCGGCTCGCTGCACGTCTCGGTGCTCGACCGGGGCACCGCGTGGCTCGACACCGGCACCTTCGAGTCCCTCATGCAGGCCGCCGCGTTCGTGCAGGCGGTCGAGGAACGGCAGGGCATCAAGATCGGCTGCATCGAGGAGGTCGCGTTCCGCGAGGGCTTCATCGACGCCGACCAGCTGCGCGCGCTCGCCGAGCCGCTGCGCAAGAGCGGGTACGGCGAGTACCTGCTCGACGTCCTCGCCGAGACCGAGGGTCGCTGAGGCGTGCAGATCCGCGAGCTGTCGGTGCCCGACGCCTACGAGGTCACGCCCACGCTGCACGGCGACGACCGCGGCGTCTTCCTCGAGTGGTTCAAGGACGACCGGTTCACCGACGCCGTCGGCCACCGGCTCGACCTGAAGCAGGCGAACATCTCGGTCAGCGCCAAGGGCACCGTGCGCGGCATCCACTTCGCCGACGTCCCGCCCGGCCAGGCGAAGTACGTGACCTGCGTCGCCGGGATCGGCGCTGGACGTCGTGGTCGACATCCGGGTCGGCTCGCCGACCTTCGGCCGGTGGGACAGCGTGCTGCTCGACGACACCGACCGCCGGGCGATCTACGTCGCCGAGGGCCTCGGCCACGTCTTCATGGCGCTGACCGACGGCGCGGTGATCTCCTACCTGTGCTCCGAGGGCTACAACCCGGGCCGCGAGCACGGCGTGCACCCGCTCGACCCGGCGATCGGCATCGACTGGCCGGCCGACGTCACGCCGCTGCTGTCGCCGAAGGACGAGGCGGCCCCGACGCTGGCGGAGGCGCAGGCGGTCGGGCCTGCTCCCGTCGTACGACGAGTGCCAGGCGTTCTACGCCGACGCTCCGCGACAGCCTGAACCCACTCAGCACGCACGACGAGGGCCGCGACCGGAGACGTTCCCGGTCGCGGCCCTCGCTGTGCAGGCCAGTAGCTCTAGCCGAGCGTGATCCGGCCGCCGGTCGGCACCGGGTACGGCGCAGCCTGCGAGCTGTGCGTCCCCAGGTAGTCGATCAGCACGTCCAGGTCGCTCGCCCACGAACATCTTCGTGCCGTTCCTGATGGCGGCGAAGCCGTCGCCGCCGCCGCCGAGGAACTCGTTCATCGCGACGCGGTAGGTCGCGTTCGGGTCGACCGCCACGCCGTTGACGGTCAGAGACGTCAGCCGGTTCTCGTTGACGCGGCACCGGTCGCGGAGTACGTCTCGGCGACGTTGGCCGAGACCTGCAGGACCTTCGGCGCCTGGTGCCCTGAGTTCCGACTCCACTGCTGGCCGAACATCGTCAGCACGTCGGAGCCCTTCATCGAGATCGACGTTCATGATGTTGGTGAACGGCTGCACGGTGAAGGCCTCGCCGTACGTCACGCGCACGGCGAGTCGGTCCGACAGGGCAGACGAAGTCGGCCCGGATGCCACCGGGGTTCATGATCGCGAAGTCGGCGCCGCCCGGGTTGAGCGGGTCGCTCTTCATCCCCGCCAGCTGGGCGTCGGCGATCAGGTCACCGGCCGGCGTCTCGCCGGTGGCGGGCACAACGTCGGTCCCGCAGCGGGCAGCCGCGGCCCAGGATCGTGCCGGCGATGTAGCCGACGACCTGGTTCGCGATCGGGCCGAGGAAGGTGTTGTAGCGGTCGATGATCGCCGTCTCGGCGGCGTCCTTGGCGACGTCCCGGGTGACCGGCATGGTTGGTCGCCGCCACCGACGTGCGGACGATGTCCTGGTGACCGGTGTCGTACTTCAGCTCGATGTCGGTGAACAGCCGGCCGAACGACGACGCGCTGGTGACCATCCGGTCGTTGCCGTCCGGGTCGGGGATGTCGCAGACGTAGGCCGTGTGGGTGTGGCCGGTGACCACCAGGTCGACCGCCGGGCTGATGCGCTTCGCGATGTCGACGACGTCGCCGGTCAGGCCCGAGCGCGCCGCCGGCGTTGCAGTCGTAGTTGTAGGCGCCGGACTGGCCGGGATCGCCGCCCTGGTGCAGCAGCACGACGATCGCCTTGCACGCCCTGCTGCTGCAGCTCCGGCGGCGTACTTGTTGGCCGTCGCGACCTCGTCGAGGAACGTCAGGCCCTGCACGCCGGCCGCGGTGACGATGTCCGGGGTGCCCTTCAGCGTCATCCCGATGAAGCCGATCTTCGCGCCGTTCAACGTTCTTGACCACGTACGGCGGGAACAGCGTCTTGCCGGTGTCGGTGCGGACCGACGTTGGCCGACGAGGAACGGGAAGTCGGCGCCCGCTGAAGGTGCCCTCGCCGCCGGGGCAGCTGTCGGCTGCCTTGTGCCGTCGGCGTTGTGGCGGCAGCCGCCGTTCTGCATCCGGAGCAGCTCGGCCGAGCCCTCGTCGAACTCGTGGTTGCCGACGCTCGTGACGTCGAGGCCGAGGGCGTTCATCGCCTCGATGGTCGGCTCGTCGTGGAACGCGCCGGACAGCAGCGGGCTGGCGCCGATCAGGTCACCGGCGGCGACCGTCAGCGAGTGGTCGTGCCCCGCGCGGGCCTGGGCGAGGTGGGTCGCCAGGTACTCGACGCCGCCGCACGGTCAGCGGCGTGGTCGTCCCGTCGGCGTTGCAGCCGGGTCACCGTCCCGGAGGAGCCGGTCGGCGGCTCGAGGTTGCCGTGGAAGTCGTTGATCGACAGCAGCTGGATGTCCTGCAGCGTCTGGCTGCCGGCCGCGGTGGCGCTTGCCGCGGGGCGGCGGCGCCGAGCCGCGGCGCCGAGCAGGGTGGCGGCGCCGAGCGCGGCGGCCGCGACTGCGGTGGTCAACCGCAGGGTCCGAGAGGACATGGGACTCCAAACAGGGTCAGCGACGGGCAGATGAGCCGAAACCTACTGTGACCGCGCCCGGCCGGATAGGGGGCGGCGCGTAACGGCTCGACCAACTCGGGACGACCGGCTCACGCCGCGTGACCGGTCGCTGACTACCTGCTGAGCTCCAGCCGCAGGACCTGTGTCTTGTCCATCGGCACCTGGGTCGTCACGCCGTTCGAGCGTCGCGGTCCAGCCGGCCGGCGTCGCCGCCGTCCAGCCCTTCGGCGCCCGGACCGTCAGGTCCAGCGTCGGCGTCCGCAGCATCGACTGCGGCACCACGTCGTCGCGGAAGGTCATCCGGTCGCCCTGCACCACCGCGGCGTGCGGCACCCGGTACTTCCAGGTCAGCGAGGCCGACCCGTCCGGCGGGATCATCACCGCCGCCTGCGCGTAGGTGTGCCCGTCCTGGTCGACGCCGTCGGCCACGGTGGAGGTCAGCACCACCTCCGGCTGCTCGAGCAGCTCGGCGCCCTTCGGCATCAGGTTGATGACGAGGTTGGTCGCGTAGCGGGTGTCGTAGCCCCGGAACCGCTCCGGGAACGGCGCGGTGTACGGCGGGGTGGGGCTCTCCAGGTCCACGGTGCGGGTCACGACGGCCGACCCGTCCGCGCGCAGCCGCACCACCTCGCGGACGGTGCGGCGCTGGAAGACGTCCAGCTTGTTGCCGTTGCCGTTCTGCGTGTACACCGCGGTGAGGTTGCCGTTCTCGGCCTCCGGGATCGTGCCGGCCATGCCCTTCGTCGACCATGACCTTCTGCAGGGCGTCGTCCCGGAAGTACATCTGCAGGTGCCGGCCGGGGACCGCCTGACCCAGCGCCTGCATCTTGCCGATCAGGCCGCCGCCCTCGGTCAGCCGGCTGAGCATGGTGGTCATCAACGCGTCGTTGACGTCGTGCCGGGCATTCACCGTCGCGTGGGTCGCTGCTGTTCTCGTAGCCCTTGACGAGCAGCTTGTCCGCGATGTTCTTGCCGGTGATGGTCCCGTAGAAGTCCGTCTTGATCGGGCCGGTCGCGTCGAGGAGATGGCCGATCGCGGTGATGTCGAGCGCGATGACGCCGTCGGTCTTGATACCCGAAGTTGGCCGGGGTCGCCCGCACCATCTGCTCGCCGGACACCGCGAAGCTGGGGTTGAACGTCGTGTTGACGAAGCGCTGCGCCTCGCCAGCCGGGAGCTGGAACGGGTCCTTCTTGCCGGTCAGCCGGTTCCAGAAGTACTCCGCGTTGAGGTCCGGTCAGCGCCGAGGTCGCGCCCTTGAGCGGGATCGACATCTTGCCGTCCTTGAACCGGACGAACGCCACCGACAGCGGCGCACCGCCGGAGGCCCGCATCTCCGCGGGGTTCATGATCGCGACGAGGTAGGTCCGCTTCCCGTCCGCGCCGACTGCCGCCGGCATCGCGTCCAGCAGCGGCGACAGCGAGGTGATCTCGGCGCGCAGCGAGGTGATCTGCTTCAGGGCCGACTGCTGCTTCTCCAGCGCCTGGGCGCCGCGGGGCCCGTCGCCGCGCACCAGCTGCAGCTGCGCCTCGGCCCGGTCCATCGAGGTCCGGATGTGGGCGACCGAGCGCTGCGCCTCCTCGATCGCCGGGATGCTGAACCGGCCGTTGCTGAACAGCTGGGAGTTCTCGCCGGAGAACTTCTGGTACACCGTCATCGCGTCCCGGCCGGACCGCGTCATGATCCCGGCGGCCGCCAGCAGGTGGTCGAGGTCGGCGATCGTGTCACCGACGTACGGCAGGCCGCCCGCGATGCGCACCTGCTGCCAGCCGGCGGCGCCCGATGCGTCGGCGAGCGCGGCCTCGCCGGCCGCCAGGTGCTTCTTGGCCGCGACCTCGTCGCCCGCCTGCAGCGTGTCGCTGAACTGCTGCAGCTCGGTCTGGGCGACCTCGGCCTGGCTCTGCACCGTGTGCGACGCCCACAGCAGGCCGCCGACGAACCACACCAGCACCAGCGCGCCGAAAGCCAAGACGCCGAGCAGCACCCGCCACACCACCCGGCCGACCGACCGCTGCTTCGGCTTGACCCGCCGGCCCCGCTGGCCCCGGACCTTGCGCGCCCGTGCCGGCGCCGAGGAAGCCTCGGGGCGGGTCACGGTGGAGGTCACAGGTCCAGTCCCTGGGCGCGATAGGCGGGCACGACGAAGTCTCCGGGTGATCACCCGGACTCTTCAGAGTAGACGCGCCAGCGCCCCGCCAGGTTCGCGCGCGAGGCTACCGAGTGACCGGGGTCACTTCAGCAGCCGCGACAGCCTGCGGTCGGCCAGCGGCTTCCCGCCGGTCTGGCAGGTCGGGCAGTACTGCAGCGACGAGTCCGCGAACGACACCTCGCGCACGGTGTCGCCACATACCGGGCACGGCAGACCCTTCCGGCCGTGCACCCGCATCGCGGTCTTCTTCTCCTTCTTCAGCTCGCCCGCGGCCAGCCCGTGCGCCCGGGCCACCGCGTCGCGCAGCACCGTCTGCAGCGCCTCGAACAGCGTCTCCACCTCGGCCTCCGTCAGCGACGACCCCAGCCGGTACGGCGACAGCCGGGCCGCGTGCAGCACCTCGTCGGAGTACGCGTTGCCCACCCCCGCCAGCACCGACTGGTCGCGCAGCAGCCCCTTGACCTGCTGCCGGGCGTCCAGCAGCGCCGCGAGGTCGGCGACCGAGAAGCCGGGGGAGAGCGGGTCCGGCCCCAGCCGGGCCACCCCCGGCACGTCGTACGGCGAGTGGACGACGTACATGGCGAGCCGCTTCTGGGTGCCGGCCTCGGTGAGGTCGAAGCCCGAGCCGTCGTCGAGGTGCACCCGGGCCGCCAGCGGACCCTTGCCCATCCGCGGCGGCACGGGGGACAGGGCGTCCGACCAGCGCAGCCAGCCCGCCCGCGCCAGGTGGATGACGAGGTGCAGGCCCGACACGTCCAGGTCGAGGAACTTGCCGTGCCGCGACACGCCGGACACCTCGAGCCCCTGCAGCGAGGTCACCGGCGGGTCGTAGGTCTTGAGCACGCTCAGCGCCGCCAGGTCGACCCGGGCCACCACCCGGCCCACCGCGCGCTCGGTCAGGAAGGCGGCCAAAGCCTCCACCTCGGGCAGTTCAGGCACGGGTCAAGTGTGCCGCACGGGCGATCACCCGAACGGCGGAGTCAGGCCTCGACCTGTCGACGCCGACGCATAGAGGGCAGGCACTACGACCTCTCGGAGACGACGCATCGTGGACTCGACCCTCACCCGCGACCCGGCGTACGACACCGCCCCGGCCCGCCCGGCCGCCAGCCCCGTCGCACCGTGGCTGCCCTGCTCACCGCCCTCACCCTCGTGCTGGGGGCCCTGCTCACCGGCGCCGTCACCGCCGGCCCGGCCGGCGCGACCTCGACCGAGGACACCTTCACCGCCAAGCTCAACTACGCGCGCACCTCCCGCGGCATCCCGCGGCTCACCCCCCGCAGCGCGCTGATCACGGTGGCCCGGCAGCAGGCCCAGCGGATGGCCAGCTCGAACACGCTGTTCCACAACCCGAACCTCACCAAGGACGTCACGAACTGGCGCTGGGTCGGCGAGAACGTCGGCTACGGGCCCGACGCCCTCACCGTGCACGTCGCCTTCATGAACAGCCCCGGCCACCGGGCGAACATCCTGGACCGCGACTACACCGAGGTCGGCATCGGCGCCGTCACCGTGAACGGCCGGGTCTGGGTCGCCGAGGTCTTCCGCCGCCCGATGCGGGTCACCACGTCGAGCACCGGCACCACCCTCGCGCCTTCAGCCACGCCCTGCGCCCCGGCAGCACCGGCGCCGCCGTCGACGCGGGTCCAGGCGCGGCTGCACCTGCGCCAGACCGGGCTACTACGGCAGCTACACCCGCGCCGGCCGTCTCCCGCTTCCAGAGCGCCAGGGCTGGCGCGGTCGCGGCAACGTCGGCCCGAAGACCTGGTCCCGGCTGTTCTGAGGCACTTCGCCGCGCCCGGCGCGTCCGGCGCGGCGCACGCACGACGGCGTCAGTCGCGGGAGGAGGGGTCCGCGACTGGCGCCGTTCCGTGCCGTCGCCGTGCCGCAGCGTCCGGCCGCCGGCCGTCCGCGCCGCCCGTGGTGCGGTTCGTGATCGTTCGCGACGTTCGCCGGGAACACGCCGCGCGTGTCGGCCGGCAACGTCGCGAACGATCTTGCCCGGCCCTTCCGTACGGCGGTCGGCTGGGCGGATGATGCAGCCATGGCGGAGGGGCCGGCAGCAGAGGCACGCGTCGTGGCGCTGCCCTGGGGCGGCTCGGTGATCCACGACCAGCGCGGCGGCGGCCGCTGGATGCGGGTGACCTGGCACGACGACGTCGCCGTCCTCAGCTTCTGGCGGGACACCGGCTGCGTCGGCACCCTGCGGGTCGCTCGGCACGAGGTGCCGGCCCTGGTCTCGGCGCTGGTCGACGGCCTCGCCGAGCCGTCGGCCGGGCCGACCGCCGCGCCGACCGCCGGGCCAACCGCCGGACCAGCCGCCGCCCCGCCCAGCACCGGGTCGTGACCGACCGGCCGCGCAGCCCGCTGCCGCCGATGGACCAGGCCGCGGGCGCCGCGATGTGGTCGGCGTACGGCGTCGCGTTCCCGGCCGCGGTGGCCGGGCAGGACGATCCGGTCGTGGTCTCCTTCGGCGACTCGGTCGAGCTGGCCGACGAGCTGCTCGAGCTCGTCCTGCACGGCCCCAAGCGGGCCACCGCCGGCCTGGTGGCCGACTTCGCCGTCGAGGACGAGCCGCTGCCGCGGATCGGCAGCCACTGGGTCGCCTGCGACGGCTCGGGCACGCCACGTGCGGTGCTGCGCACCGTCGACCTGCGGGTCGGCGTCGCGGACAGCGTCGACGACGCGTTCGCCTGGGACGAGGGCGAGGGCGACCGGACCCGCGACGACTGGCTCCGGATGCACCGCGGCTACTGGGAACGGGTCTGCGCCGCCCGGGGCGACCGCTACACCGACGACCAGGAGGTCGTGTTCGAGCGGTTCCGGGTCGTCTGGCCCCCCGAGCACGCCGACTGACCCGCCGACCACCGAGACGCGAACGGCGCCGGGCCCGACAGAGGGCTCCGACGCCGACGCTGGTGTCGCTGGTGTGTGGTGCGCGAGGGGGGAGTTGAACCCCCACGTCCTTTCGGACACACGGACCTGAACCGTGCGCGTCTGCCTATTCCGCCACTCGCGCGAGCCAGGGAAGGATAACAGGGGCGGACCGCCCGGTTCTCGGTCGCCCATCGGGGGAACAGGGCGCTCGACGGGGCCCGGCTACGATCACGTGGCCGGGCCGTTCCCACTGCCCATGACCGTCCCAGCCCCGGACCGGTCGTCGAGCCCGAGGAGGTGACGTGGGCGTCCTGCAGCGATTCGAGCGGCGGATCGAGGAGATGGTCAACCGCCCCTTCGCCCGCGCCTTCAAGGCCGAGGTGCAGCCCGTCGAGATCGCCAGCGCGCTGCAGCGCGAGTGCGACGACCGGGCGGCCATCGTGGCCCGCGGCCGCACCATGGTGCCGAACGCGTTCACCGTGGCGCTGGGCGAGCACGACCACGAGCGGCTCAACGTCTACGCCGAGCCGCTGGGCGCCGAGCTCGCCGCGATGGTGCGCGAGCACGCCTCCGAGCAGGGCTACGCCTTCGTCGGCCCGGTCACCGTCGACTTCGAGCGGGACGACGAGCTGCCGACCGGCCGCTTCCAGGTGCGCAGCGCCGCGGTCGCCGGCGCCGTCGCGGCCGAGCAGGCGACCACCGCCGCGACGACCACCGGCGGCGGCGCCAAGGTGCCGTGGGTCGAGGTCGGCAGCACGACGTACGCGCTGGCGCACGCCTCGACCCGGGTGGGGCGCGGCGCCGAGTCCGACCTGCGCATCGACGACCCCGGCATCTCGCGGGTGCACGCCGAGCTGCGGCTCTCCGGCGGCGACGTCACGATCGTCGACCTCGGCTCCACCAACGGCGTGCTCGTCGACGGGCACCGGGTCGACCAGCAGCGGCTGCGCGACGGCGCCGAGGTGCGGCTGGGCAGCACCACGCTGGTCTTCCACCAGGCCGGTCGGTGAGCCAGATGTCCGAGCTGACCCTGACCGTGATCCGGCTCGGCTTCCTCGCGGTGCTGTGGCTGTTCGTGCTCACCGCGGTCTCGGTGATGCGCTCCGACCTGTTCGGCCGGCGGGTCACCTCCAAGGCGCCCAAGCGCGCCTCGGTGCCCGCGCCGCAGCCGGCCCGCAAGGAGCGCCCGGCCAAGCCGGCCAAGGGCAAGCGCGGCGTGCCGAGCACCCTCGTCGTCACCCAGGGCGCGCTGTCCGGCACCACCGTCCGGCTCGGCGACCAGCCGGTCACGCTGGGCCGCTCGCAGGACTCCACGCTCGTCCTCGACGACGACTACGTGTCCAGCCGGCACGCCCGCTTCGTCCCCCGCGACGGCCAGTGGCTGGTCGAGGACCTGGGCTCCACCAACGGCACCTACCTCGACCGCACCAAGGTCACCAGCGCGACCCCGGTCAAGATCGGCATGCCGATCCGCATCGGCAAGACCGTCGTCGAGCTGCGGAAGTAGCGGCCTCCTCCATGGCGCTCGCCCTGCGGTACTCCGCCCGCTCCGACGTGGGTCTCCTCCGGGAGATCAACGAGGACTCCGGGTACGCCGGTCCGCGGCTGCTCGTCATCGCCGACGGCATCGGGGGCCACGCGGCCGGCGAGGTCGCCTCGTCGGTGGCCGTCGGGGTGCTCGCCTCGCTCGACGAGGACGCCCCCGGCCGGGACCTGCTCGACCGGCTCTCCACCGCGGTGCACAGCGCGAACTCGCTGCTGCGCGACATGGTCAACGGCGACGCCGAGCTGCGCGGCATGGGCACCACGGTCACCGCGCTGCTGCGGGCCGGCTCGCGGTTCGGGCTGGTGCACGTCGGCGACTCCCGCGGCTACCTGCTGCGCGACGGCGAGCTGCAGCAGATCACCCGCGACCACACCTTCGTCCAGTCCCTGCTCGACGAGGGGCGCATCACGGCCGACGAGGCCGACCACCACCCGCAGCGCAACGTCATCACCAACGCGCTGGACGGCCGCGAGGACGTCGAGCCCGACCTGTCGGTGCGTGAGACCCGGGCCGGCGACCGCTACCTGCTCTGCAGCGACGGGCTGTCCGGCGTCGTCAGCGGCGAGACCCTGCGCGACACCCTGGCCGCCGAGGCGAGCACCGACGTGGCGGTCGAGAAGCTCGTCGAGCTCGCCCTGAAGGGCGGCGGCCCCGACAACATCACCGCCATCGTCGCCGACGTCGTCGAGGTCGAGACCAAGCCGCCGTCCGCGGTCCCGGTGACCGTCGGTGCCGCGGCCGAGGGCGCCGTCCGGCACAACCGGGTCGAGACGCCCGCCGCGAAGGCCGCCGCCCTGCGGCCCGCGCCGGAGGAGCCCGACGACGACCACGAGCACGACGACGAGCACCGGCCGCACCGGGGCCGCTGGCTGCTGCTGCTCGGCCTCGTCGTCGTCCTGGCCGGTGCGGCGGCGTTCGGCGCCTGGCGCTGGTCCCAGACCCAGTACTACGTCGGGGCCGACGGCGAGAGCGTCGCCATCTTCCGGGGCCTCAGCCAGGACGTCGGGCCGATCGCCACCTCACGGCTCTACCGCACCGAGGACGTCGCGCTCTCCGACCTCCCGACCTACCAGCAGGAGCGGGTCCGCGCGGCCATCGCCACCGACGGCCTGGCCGACGCCGAGCGCATCGTGCTGCGGCTGCGCCGGCAGGCCGCGGTCTGCCAGGCGCTGGCCACCGCGAGCCCGACACCGACCGCCACGCCGGCGCCCAGCGGCACGGCCACGCCGGCCCCCAGCGGCACCGCCGCGCCGAGCCCCAGTCCTCGACCACCGACGCCCAGCGCCACCGGTGGGACGGCGGTCGACGCGACGGACTGCGGAGCCGCCTCGTGACCCCCCGCGCCGGCCGCAGCCCGGAACCCGCGCAACATCGAGCTGGCGCTGCTGGTCTTCTCGGTCGCGATCTCGATGGCCGCCTACGCCGTCGTCGGGCTGGCCCACGACGACCGGCTCCCGACCGGCATGCTGACGTACGGCGCCGGGCTGGCGCTGCTGTTCGGCGCCGCCCACGTCGCGCTGCGCCGCCTCGCGCCCGACGCCGACCCGCTGCTGCTGCCGTCGGTCGCGCTCATCAACGGCCTCGGCCTCGCGGTCATCCACCGCCTCGACCTCGCCTACGCCGACCGCGCGCAGGCGGCCGGCCGCGACATCCCCTCGGCGGCGGCGCCCGCCCAGCTCACCTGGACCGCTGTCGGCGTCGTCCTGTTCGTGGCCGTGCTCGTGCTGGTGCGCGACCACCGGGTGCTGCAGCGGTTCACCTACACCGCGATGCTCGTCGGCCTCGTGCTGCTGCTGCTGCCGCTGCTGCCGCTGATCGGCACCACCATCAACGGCGCGCGGATCTGGATCCGGCTGGCCGGCTTCTCCTTCCAGCCCGGCGAGCTGGCCAAGATCGTGCTGCTGGTGTTCTTCGCGGGCTACCTGGTGGTGAAGCGCGACGTGCTCGCGCTGGCCAGCCGCCGGGTCGTCGGCATCGACCTGCCGCGCGGCCCGCGACCTGGGGCCGGTGCTCGTCGCCTGGGTGGCCAGCCTCGCCGTGCTGGTCTTCGAGCGCGACCTGGGCACCTCGCTGCTGTTCTTCGGCGTCTTCGTCGCGATGCTCTACGTCGCCACCGAGCGGCTGTCCTGGCTGCTCATCGGCCTCGACCCTGTTCCTGTTCGGCTCGTTCCTGGCCTGGTCGATGTTCAGCCACGTCCAGGAGCGCGTCGACATCTGGCTGCACGCCGTTCTCCCCGGCCAACATCGACAGCGACAGCTACCAGCTGGTGCAGGGGCTGTTCGGCATGGGCAGCGGCGGCCTGCTCGGCAAGGGGCTGGGGCAGGGCCGGCCGGACATCGTGCCGTACGCCAAGACCGACTTCATCGTCGCCGCCATCGGCGAGGAGCTCGGCCTCACCGGCATCATGGCGCTGCTCATCCTCTACGCCATCGTCGTGCAGCGCGGGCTGCGCACCGCGATCGCCGTGCGCGACTCGTTCGGCAAGCTGCTGGCCACCGGGCTCGCGTTCAGCCTGGCGATGCAGGTCTTCGTCGTCGTCGGCGGCGTCACCCGGCTGATCCCGCTGACCGGGCTGACGATGCCGTTCCTGTCCTACGGCGGGTCGTCGCTGGTGGCCAACTGGGCGCTGGTCGCGCTGCTGCTGCGGATCAGCGACGCCGCCCGCCGGCCCGCCCCGCCGCCGGCGGCCTCGCTCGCCGACGCCAAGACCCAGGTGGTCCGGCTATGAGCACCCCACAGAACCGCTCGCTGCGCTCCCGGTTCCGCGGGGACCCCGCATGAACGCCCCGCTGCGCCGGCTGTCGGTGGCCGTGATGCTGATGTTCGGCCTGCTGCTGCTGAACGTGAACTACCTGCAGGTCGTGCGGGCCGACGCGCTGCACAACAACAGCCACAACCCGCGGCTGATCGCCGAGGAGTACTCCCGCGAGCGCGGGCCGATCCTGGTGGCGGGGAAGCCGGTCGCCCGCAGCGTGGCCACCGACGACCGGCTGAAGTACCTCCGGCAGTACTCCGAGGGCAAGCTCTACGCCCAGGCCACCGGGTTCTACTCGCTGATCTACGGCGCCACCGGCATCGAGCGGGAGCGGAACTCGGTGCTCGCCGGCACCGACGACAGCCTGTTCGTCCGGCGCATCATCGACCTGCTCACCGGCACCCAGCCGAAGGGCGGCAGCGTCGCGCTCACCCTGAACCCGGCCGCGCAGAAGGCCGCGTACGACGGCCTCCGCAAGCTCGGCGCCAAGGGTGCCGTGGTCGCGGTGAACCCGACCACCGGCGCGATCCTCGCGCTGGTCAGCACGCCGTCGTACGACCCGAACGAGCTGGCCGGGCACGACCCCGCGGTGGTGCGGGCCAACTACGAGCGGCTGAGCACGGCGAAGTCCCGCCCGATGCTCGACCGGGCGATCCGGCAGACCTATCCGCCCGGCTCGACGTTCAAGCTGGTGACCTCCGCCGCCGCGCTGCGAGAGCGGCACGTACACGCCCGACACCGAGGTCGACAACTCCGCGCAGATCACCCTGCCGCAGTCGACCGGCCGTGCTGCCCAACGAGAACGGCCGGGCGTGCACGTCCGGCACCGCGACGCTGACGGTCGCGCTGGAGAACTCCTGCAACGTCGCCTTCGCGAAGATCGGGCTCGACCTGGGCGACGACGCGCTGCGGGCCCAGTCGGAGAAGTTCGGGTTCAACCAGGCCGTTCCAGATCCCGATGCGCAGCGTCGCCAGCCGCTACCCGGAGGACCCCGACCTGCCGCAGACCGCGCTCTCGGCGATCGGGCAGTTCGACGTGCGGGCCACCCCGCTGCAGATGGCCCTGGTGGGGGCGGCCATCGCCAACCGCGGCGTGCTGATGGCGCCGTACCTCGTGCAGGAGGTCCGGGCGCCGGACCTGTCGGTGCTCGACACCACCCAGCCGCGCAGCCTCGGCGAGGCGGTCAGCCCGCAGACCGCCGCCGAGCTCACCCAGATGATGGTCCAGGTCGTCGAGCAGGGCACCGGCACCAACGGTCAGATCCCCGGCGTCCGGGTGGCCGGCAAGACCGGCACCGCGCAGCAGGGCGGCGGGCGGCCGCCGCACGCGTGGTTCGTGTCGTTCGCGCCCGCCGACACCGACCCGCAGGTCGCGGTGGCCGTCGTGGTCGAGGACGGCGGTGGCCAGCTGGAGATCAGCGGCAACGGGCTGGCCGCGCCGATCGCGAAGGCCGTCATGGAGGCGGTGCTGAAGAAGTGAAGACCGACCGGCTCCTCGGCGATCGCTACCGGCTGACCGAGCGGATCGCCGTCGGCGGCATGGGCGAGGTCTGGCGGGCCGAGGACACCGTCCTCGGCCGGGACGTCGCGGTGAAGATCCTGCGCCGCGAGTACGCCGACGACGACACCTTCCTGGCCCGGTTCCGGGCCGAGGCCCGGCACACCGCCGGCCTCTCGCACGCCGGCATCGCGGCGGTCTACGACTTCAGCGAGGGCGGCGACCGCACCGACGGCGACGGCGACGACGGGTCGCCGTACCTCGTGATGGAGCTGGTGCCGGGCGAGCCGCTCTCGGCGCTGGTGGCGCGCGAAGGGGCGCTCTCGCCGCGGCGCACGATGGACATCGTCGGGCAGGCCGCCTGCGGCCTGCAGGCGGCCCACGACGCGGGGGTCATCCACCGGGACGTGAAGCCCGGCAACATCCTGGTCACCCCCGACCGGCACGGTGAAGATCACCGACTTCGGGATCTCGCGGGCCACCAACTCGGTGCCGCTGACCCAGACCGGGGCCATCATGGGCACCGCCTACTACATCTCGCCGGAGCAGGCCTCCGGTCGGCCGGTCACCCCGGCCAGCGACGTCTACTCCCTCGGCGTGGTCGCCTACGAGTGCCTCACCGGGCGGCGGCCGTTCCCGGGGGACACCCCCGTCAGCGTGGCCCTCGCCCAGGTCAACAAGGAGCCGCCCGCGCTGCCGGCGAACCTGCCTGCGCCGGTGCGCGACCTGGTGATGCAGATGCTCGCCAAGGACCCGGCCCGCCGGCCGTCCAGCGCGGGTGCCGCCGGCCGGGAGGCGCTGGCGATGGCACCGACCCTCGCCGACACGCCCCCGCGAGCCCGACGCCACCCAGGTGCTGCCGCTGTCCGAGCCGGCCGCGCCTGCTGCCGACGGCGCGGACGGCCGTGGCCCGCGCCGGCCCGGGACCGACACCGACCCCGGCTTCCAGCTGCCGGCCGAGACCCGCACGCCGCGCTGGCTGCCCTGGGCGGTCGGCCCTCGGGCTGCTCGCGCTCGTGACGCTCCTGGCCGTCCGCGCGGTGACCGCGGGCAGCGGCGACGAGCCCTCGACAGCGCGGTCACCGGCCGCGGCCGCCTCGACCACCGCCCCGGCCGGGCCGGCCACCGTCGACGTCGTCGCCCGCGACTACCTCGGCCTGCAGGCCGAGGACGCGCGCACCGAGCTGGTCGGCCTGGGCCTGCGAGTCGTGGTCACCGAGACCGCCGGCGGCGGCGTTGTCGGTACGGTGAGCGATGTGAGCCCGACCGGCACGGTGGCGGCCGGCACGACGGTCACGCTCGACGTGGTCGCGGCCCCGCAGCACTCCGGGCCCGGCAAGAGCGGGCCGGACAAGCCCGGCAAGGGCCACGGACCGAAGAAGAAGGGTCGCTGAGGGTGAGCACCACAGTGCCGCAGGAGCTGGGCGGCCGGTACGAGATCGGGGCCCTGCTCGGCCGGGGCGGCATGGCCGAGGTCCACCTCGGCCGCGACTCGCGGCTCGGCCGCGCCGTCGCGGTCAAGATGCTCCGGCCCGACCTGGCCCGCGACCCGTCGTTCCAGGCCCGGTTCCGTCGGGAGGCGCACTCCGCCGCGTCGCTGAACCACCCCTCGGTCGCGGCGGTCTACGACACCGGCGAGGACCAGTACCTCGGCAACCCGGTGCCCTACATCGTGATGGAGTACGTCGAGGGCTCGACGCTGCGCGACCTGATGTCCTCGGGCAACCGGCTGGTGCCCGAGCGGGCGCTGGAGATCGTGGACGGCGTGCTGGAGGCGCTGGCCTACAGCCACGCCCAGGGCATCGTGCACCGCGACATCAAGCCGGCCAACGTCATGCTCACGCCGTCCGGCGCCGTCAAGGTGATGGACTTCGGCATCGCCCGCGCGATGGACGACATGGGCGCCACCATGACCCAGACCTCGGCGGTCATCGGCACCGCGCAGTACCTCTCGCCGGAGCAGGCCCGCGGCCAGCAGGTCGACGCCCGCAGCGACCTCTACTCGACCGGCTGCCTGCTCTACGAGCTGCTCACCGGCCGGCCGCCGTTCGTCGGCGACTCGCCGGTGTCGGTGGCCTACCAGCACGTCCGCGAGAACCCGGTCCCGCCGTCGCAGCTCGACCCCGACGTGCCGACCAGCGTCGACGCGATCGTGCTCAAGGCGCTGGCCAAGGAGCGCGAGCAGCGCTACCAGAGCGCCGACGAGATGCGCCGGGACATCGCCGCCGCGCTGGCCGGTCGGCCGGTGGCGGCCGTCGTACCGCCGCCGCAGCCGACCCAGCCGATCCAGAGCACCACCGTGCTGCCGGGCACCTCGACCATCCCGGCGGTCGGCGCGCACGCGGCCGAGCCGAACAAGAAGGGTCGCACCCTGGGCTACGTCCTGCTCGGCATCGCCGTGCTCGCCGTCTTCGTGGTGGCCGCGCTCATCGCCCGCTCCGCGCTCGGCGGGTCGGGCGCCGACCAGGTGCAGGTCCCTGACGTCACCGGGCTCAGCGTCGCCGAGGCGAGCGCCGCCCTGAAGGCCGAGGGCCTGACGCTGGGCACCCAGACCCAGCAGGCGAGCGACACGGTGCCCGAGGGCCGGGTCATCGACCAGAGCCCGGAGTCCGACACCCAGGTCGACCAGGGCCGGCGCCGTCTCGGTGACCGTGTCGAGCGGCGTCGAGGAGACCGCCGTCCCGTCGCTGGTCGGGCTCTCGCTCGACCAGGCGTCCCAGGCGCTGCGCCAGGCGGGGCTCGAGGTCGGAGCCACGACCTCGGTGGCCTCCGACCAGACCCGCAACACCGTGCTCAAGGTCAGCCCCAAGGAGGGCGAGACCGTGCCGGCCGGCAGCAGCGTCGACATCCGCTACGCCAGCGGCAGCAACAAGGTGCCCGACGTGGTCGGCAAGGACGAGGCCACCGCCCAGAACCAGCTCGAGCAGGCCGGGTTCCAGGTGCCGACTCCCGCCGAGCAGGAGTCCGCCGACCAGTCGCCGGGCACCGTGCTGTCCCAGACGCCGGCGGCCGGCGAGACCAGCCGGCTCGGCTCGACGGTGCGGATCACGGTGGCCGTCGCGCCGCCCGAGACCCCGACACCCACCCCTCCGGTACCGACGGACACCGCGCACGACGCCGCCGCCGGCCACCCCCGGCGGCTGACACCGGCGCGGCTACCCGCCGGCGGCCAGCCGGGCGCGTAGCCGGTCGCTGAGCTCGACGTCGTAGGGCAGGGTCCGCAGCTGCTCGGGCGAGGCTGCGACGCCCTGGTCGCGCAGCAGCTCGGCGAGCCACTCCCAGGGGTGGTCGTCGCCGGTCTGCTCGGCGTCGTCCGGCAGGACGGTCGTCACGGACGGCGGCCTCGAGGCTCTCCAGCGTGACGAACTGCCACGGGTCGACGCCGGCGCCGAGCGTGAACCCCCGCTCGGCGTGCAGCCGGACCCGCCGCCCGTCGGCCAGCACGGCGAACTCCTCGACCTGGAACGAGATCCCGCCGGGGGACAGCACCGGCACGCCGGGGACCGGGACGAACCGTCCGGGCCGGGGAACGTCGTCGACCAGGTCCGGCGCGTCATCGCCCTCCGCTGCCCCGGCGAGCAGCCGCCGGCGGGCGTCGTCCTCGGTCTCGATGTCGCACCACGCGCCCAGGCGGACCACCTGCGTTCCCACCGGGCGACCGTAGCGCCGATCACGGCAGCCGCGGGCGGCAGCCCCGGACGCCGGTCAGGCCCGGCTGACCACCGGCGCGAGGCCGACGCTGCGGGCCGGCGCGCCCGGGTCGCCGCAGGTGACCAGCCAGGTGGCGAGCATCCGGTGGCCGCCCTCGGTGAGCACCGACTCGGGGTGGAACTGCACGCCCTCGACCGCCAGGTCGCGGTGCCGCAGCGCCATCACCACGCCGCTGGCGGTACGCGCCGGTCACCTGGAGCTCGTCGGGGAGGCTGTCCTCGCGCACGGCCAGCGAGTGGTAGCGGGTCGCGACGAACGGCGAGGGCAGGCCGGCGAGCACCCCGCTGCCGTCGTGCAGGACCTCGCTCGTCTTGCCGTGCAGCAGCTCGGGCGCCCGCTCGACGACGGCGCCGTGCGCGACCGCGATCGCCTGGTGGCCGAGGCAGACGCCGAGCACGGGCACCGCACCCTCGACCTCGCGGACCAGGTCGACGCACACGCCGGCCTTCTCCGGCGTACCCGGGCCCGGGCTGAGCAGCACCCCGTCGTACCCGCGGGCGTCCGTCGGCGGCCAGCTCGTCGTTGCGCAGCACGGTGCAGTCGGCGCCGAGCTGGGCGAGGTACTGCACCAGGTTGAAGACGAAGCTGTCGTAGTTGTCGACGACGAGGATGCGGCGCGGCCGGACGTCGTGGGCGGCCCCGTCGGCCGCGGTCGCGTCGGTCACCGGTTCGTCGGTCACTGGTCCACCGTCACCTTCAGGAAGGGCAGCGAGTCCTCGGCCCACGGGAACACGGTCGTGAACAGCAGCACCACCACGGCCGCCACGAGGACCGCGGCGATGAGCGTACGCACCGGCCACCGCCCCGGCAGGTGCCGCCAGATCCACGCGTACATCAGGCCTTGCCCCCGGTGCGGACCAGCGCCGGCGGGCGGCCCGTCGGCCTTGGACCGGCTCTCCTGCAGGTGGCCGAACAGGATCAGGCGCTGGTAGGACGCCCACCGGGGGTTGCAGGTCGTGAGGGTGATCAGCCGCTGGGTGGGCTCGGCGTTCGGCCTGCCGGGCACCGGGTCGAGCACCCAGGTGGAGGTGGGCGACACGATGCGGGTGCGGTCGATCACGTAGGTGAACCATTGCCGGCGGGTCTCGGTCACCACCAGGTCGCCCTTGCCGACCCGGTCCAGGTAGGCGAACGGCTCACCGTTGGTGGCCCGGTGCCCCGCGACGGCGAAGTTCCCGACCTGGCCGGGCAGGGCGGTGCCGGGGTAGTGGCCGACGCCGCGGGACAGGTCGGGCAGGCTCACGCCCTGGACGATCGGGACGCTCCAGTTCTTCCCGAGCCGCGGGATGTGCAGGAACGCGAAGCCCTTGCCGAAGTCGACCGGCTTCGGGCCGCGCACGGTGGCGGCGCCGGAGCCGGCCGGGGGCCGGTCCCAGCCGTCCCGGATGTCGTCGGCCACCCGGTTCGTGGCCCGGTGCGCCTCGAAGTTCGTCCAGACCAGCTGGTAGGCGACGAACAGCAGCACCACCACGCCCGCCGTGATGAAGACCTCGCCCAGCCCGCGGACGGCAGCCCGCATCAGGAGGCGACCTTGGCGTGCAGCAGGTCCAGCGACCCGTCGTAGCCCGGGCAGCGTCGTGCGAGTGCTGGCCGAGGTCTCGTAGACCAGGCCGAAGGTGTCGACGTAGTACCGGAAGACCCCGACCTGGGGCGAGTCGTCCAGCGCCTGGGTGAGCCGCTCCGGGTCGCCGACGGCGGTGATCGTGTACGGCGGGGAGTAGACCCGGCCCTGCAGGATCAGCGTGTTCCCCACGCAGCGGACCGCGCTGGTGGCCACCACCCGCTGGTCCATGATCTGCATCGCCTCGGCACCGCCGGCCCACAGCGCGTTGACCACGCCTTGCACGTCCTGCTGGTGGATGACGACGTCGTCCGGGCTGGTGCCCTCCGGCAGCACCCGGTCGGCCGAGCGCGGCGCGTCGGCGAGGGTGACGCTCACGCTCGGTCCGGAGACCGGCGCGGTGTCGGCGGCCATCGCCAGCCGGCGGGCCCGGCGCTGCTCCGCGCCGATCCGGCGGTCGGCCGCCCCGGCGCGGGCGGTGGCCCGGTCGACCTCGCCGCGCAGCCGGTCGACCTGCCGGCCGAGCGCGTCGGCCCGCTCCTGCTGGGCCCGGATCAGGTCGCCCAGGTTGTTCCGGGTGCCCCGCAGGTCGCCGCCGTTGGCGGCACCGGCGCTGGCGGCGAACAGCAGACCGGCCACGCCGAACGCGACGGGGGCAGCCAGGCGCCAGAACGCTCGCACCGGGCTGCCTCCCTCGTCATCGGTTCGGTCTTCGGCGGTCCGCGGGGTCGCTGGAGACGGTGCGGTCTACGCTAACTGACGAACGGCACCCACCGGTGGTGCCCCGGGAGCTCGTGGGCCGGCGTCGACCTCGGCGCCGACCCGTCGTCACGTCCTGCCGCCCAGCTCGCACGAGGAGTTCGTCCGGTGCCCAAGTCACGCATCCGCCGCCGCAGCGCCTACACCCCGCCACCGACCGAGGCACAGCGCGCGGCCAAGCTCGGCAGCCCGCGCTGGCTGGTGCCGGTCATGGTCGGCTGCTTCGTGCTCGGGCTGCTCTGGGTGGTCGTCTACTACGTCACCGAGACCGACTACCCGATCGGCGCCATCGGGCTGTGGAACATGGCCATCGGCTTCGGCCTGATCATCGTCGGCTTCGGCCTCGCCACCCGCTGGAAGTAGCGCCCGTCCCCGGATCGCGCCAGCCGCCGGTGCCTGAACTCCGGGCGACCATCCGGTGAACCCCCCGCCAACCTGCGGAAACACAGCCGTGTAAGTCATCCACACCCGTTGTCCCCAATGTGGACAACCCCTGCCGTTGCCCCGGCGTCAGAGCCGCTCGAGGACGGTGGCGTTGGCCATCCCGCCGCCCTCGCACATGGTCTGCAGCCCGAAGCGGCCGCCGGTCTGCACCAGGTGGTGCACCAGGGTGGTCATCAGCCGGGCGCCGGAGCCGCCCAGCGGGTGGCCGAGCGCGATCGCCCCACCCCGGGGGTTCAGCCCGGTCGGCCGATGCCTTGGTCTCGGCCAGCCAGGCGCCGACCACCGAGGCGAACGCCTCGTTGACCTCGAACGCGTCGATGTCGTCCACCGTCAGCCCGGCCCGCTCCAGCACCCGGGCGGTCGCCGGGATCGGCGCGGTCAGCATCGTGACCGGGTCGACACCGGCGGTGGCGAAGGCGTGCAGCCGGGCCAGCGGCCGCCAGCCGTGCCGGGCGGCGATCTCGGAGGTGGTGACCAGCAGGGCCGCGGCCCCGTCGGAGATCTGGGAGGCGTTGCCGGCGGTCACCACGCCGTCCTCGCGGAACACCGTGCGCAGCCCGCCGAGCGTCTCGAGGGTGCTGTCCCGCCGGATGCCTTCGTCGGCCAGCACGGCGCCGACGGGTGCCAGCTCGGCATCGAAGGCGCCCGAGTCGGCAGCGGCCGCGGCGCAGGCGTGCGAGCGCAGCGCGATCTCGTCCAGCTGCCGGCGGGACAGCGACCACCGCTCGGCGATGATCTCCGCGCTCACCCCCTGCGGCACCAGCCCGCCGACCGCCTCGTAGCGGGCCAGCATCCGCGGCCCGAACGGCCTCGCCCGGCCCCTGGGTGACGGTGCACAGCATCGGCACCCGGCTCATCGACTCGACGCCCCCGGCCACCGCGATGTCGTACTGCCCCGCGATCACCCCCGCAGCGGCGAAGTGCACCGCCTGCTGCGACGACCCGCACTGCCGGTCCAGGGTCACCCCGACGACGTCCTCGGGCCAGCCCGCCGCGAGGGCGGCGTTGCGGCCGACGTTGACCGCCTGCTCGCCGGTCTGGGACACGCAGCCCCAGATCACGTCGTCGACCAGCGCCGGGTCCAGGCCGGTGCGCGCCACCAGCGCATCGAGCACGTGCGCCGACAGGTCGACCGGGTGGACGCCGGACAGCCCGCCCGCGCGCCGGCCGACCGGCGTCCGGACCGCGTCGACGACCACGGCGTCCCGGCCGCTCATCAGCCGGCCTGCAGCTGGGCGGTGCGCCACAGCACGAGCCCGACGGCGGCGAGCGCCGTCGCGGTGATGCCGCCGACCTGCCAGGCGGTCCGCCGCTTCTCCGGCGCGTAGGCGATCGCCGCCGCGCACAGCGAGCCCGCGATCAGGCCGCCGAGGTGCGCCCGCCAGTCGATGCCGCGGGACGATGAAGCCGTAGATGAAGTTGATCAGCAGCAGCACGAGGACCATCGTGGTGTCCCGCTGCAGCTTCTTGCTCACCACCAGGTAGGCGCCGAGCAGTCCGAAGATCGCTCCCGACGCGCCGAGCGACGGCTGCCCGGGGCCGCTGACGGCGTACGACGCCGCGCTGCCGCCGAGCGCCGACACGAAGTACACCGCCGCGAACCGGATGCGCCCGAAGGCGGCCTCCAGCGGCGGCCCGAACAGGTACAGCGCGTACATGTTCAGTGCGAGGTGGATCACCGAGCCGTGCAGGAACGCAGCGGTCAGCAGCCGGTAGTACTCGCCGTCGGCCACCCCGACGACCTGCTGGATGGCCGGGTCGAACGCCGGGCCGCCGATCAGCCACAGGTGGTGCTCGACGGTCGGGCCGACCGCGACCTGCAGCACGTAGAACACGACGTTCATCCCGATGAGCAGCTTGCTCACCCAGCCGGGGTCGTCGCTCACCCGGCCACCGAAGACGGTCGTCGCCCGCCGGACGTTCTTGTTGCCCGCCCGGACGCACTCCGGGCACTGGAAGCCGACCGAGGCCGGGATCATGCAGTCCGGGCAGATCCGCCGCTCGCACCGGACGCACCGGATGTGCGCCTCCCGGTCGGGGTGGCGATAGCAGACCGCCGGGTCCGCGGCCGGCACCTGACCGGCGGGCGGGCCGTTGCCGTCACCGGCGGAGGTGGACACCGCGGTCAGGCGTCGCGGCGCTCGACCACGACCGACTCGATGACGACGTCGTCGACCGGGCGGTCCATCGGGCCGGTGGCGGTGCTCGCGATCTCGTCGACGACCTGCCGGCTGGGGCCGTCGGCGACCTCGCCGAAGATGGTGTGGCGCCGGTTCAGGTGCGGCGTCGGCCCGACCGTGATGAAGAACTGCGAGCCGTTGGTGCCCGGCCCGGCGTTGGCCATGGCCAGCAGGTACGGCCGGTCGAACTGCAGCTCGGGGTGGAACTCGTCGGCGAACCGGTAGCCCGGGCCGCCGGTGCCGGTGCCCAGCGGGTCGCCGCCCTGGATCATGAAGCCGCTGATCACCCGGTGGAAGATCGTCCCGTCGTACAGCGGGTCGTGCGACTTCTCGCCGGTGGAGGGGTTCACCCACTCCTGCGAACCGTCGGCCAGACCGGTGAAGTTGGTCACGGTCTTCGGCGCGTGGTTCGGGAAGAGCTGGACCACGATGTCGCCGCGGTTCGTCTTCAGGGTGGCGTAGAGCTCCTCGGACACGGGAGTCCCTTCTTGCTGGATCGACAGGGGGCAACCATCCTTGCACGCTCGACGGAGCCTACGGCGACGAGCGGCAGCGTCCGGCGGACGACCCGGTCGACCGGCCCCGGGTGCGGGCCCTCGTTTCGCCTGAGGGACGCTGGGCAGTAGCCCCGAACACCGATCGCTTCGACCGGAGGTCTTCCGTGTCCCTCATGATGACCCGCAAGAACGGCAGGAACGGCCGCCTGGACCTGCTCAGCAACGTTTCCGTGCCACCGAAGGCGGCTGACGCTCGCGACACCGCCGTGCGCTACGCGGAGGCGACCCGCGACTGGGCCGGCCCCAAGGTCGAGAACGCCGTCGACTGGGCCGCCCCGCGAGTCGAGCCGGCCGTCGACAAGGTCCGCACCGAGGTGCTCCCCGCGGTCGCCGGCGCGGTCGCGACCGCGCTGGCCGCCACCGAGCCGGCCCGGACCGAGGCGGCGAACCGGGGCACCGCGGCGCTGGCCGCCCTCAAGGGCGAGCTCGACCCGCCGCCGCGGAACAGGCACCGGGTCCGCAAGCTGTTCCTGCTCACGGTGCTGCTCGGCGGCGCCTACGCGGCGTACCGCGCCTGGATGGCCCGCAGCAGCGACCCGGTCGACGCGTGGACCACACCGGTCAAGACACCCGCGTCGCCGATGGGTGACGTCTCGGTCCTGGGGACGCCGGGCTCCGACGACCCAGCCGGGGCCAGCCCGGACGAGGCGCTCGCCGACGCCACGGCGGAGCCTGCGCCGGCCGACGACGCGACCACGGTCGTCGAGGCGGTCTCGCCCGACCAGGCCGACAAGGTCTCCCAGGCCGCGGCCAAGGGCGGCCAGAACGGCTGACCCCGCGATGTCGTGAGGGTGTCGTGGAGACGAGGGGACTCGAACCCCTAACCCCCGCCTTGCAAAGGCGGTGCTCTGCCAGTTGAGCTACGTCCCCCGGTGGAGGGTCGAGGCCGTCAGGCCGGGTCGCCCTGGTCGACCGGGTCGGTGGCCTCGGCCCACAGGTCGGCCTCTGCGCTCCGGTCGCTGTTGACCTTCTTCCACGCGATCACGCCCACGGCGGCGACCACGACAGCCAGCAGCTTCTTCGACATCGAGCGCCTCCGGTGGCGAGCCGAGGCCGGCCGCACGGCGCGGTCGGGGACTCGGGAGTGGGCCTAAGTGGATTTGAACCACTGACCTCTGCCTTATCAGGGCAGCGCTCTAACCAGCTGAGCTATAGGCCCGAGTGCCGCGCAAGACTATCCCAACGCCGGAGGCCGTCAAAAAGCAGAATCCGGTCGTACGGCGGGTGAGCCGGGCGGTGCTAGACGTCCTCGGTGAAGGTGACGTGCAGGCCGCCGACGAGGCTCGCGGCCATGTTGTACAAGAAGGCGGACAAGGTGCACAACGCCGTCATCAGGACCACGTTGACGGCCGAGAGAACGAAGGCGATGGACAGCACCCGGCTGAGGCCGACGTAGTCGAGGATGTCGATGCCCTGCGCGTTGTCGCTGGACCGGGTGACGCTCTCGACGGTGCGCCCGACCGAGTCGAACACGCCCATGGCGTCCAGCACCGACCACAGCACGAAGACCGCGACAACGGCGACGATCGCCAGGGCGACGGCCAGCAGGAACGCCAGCTTCATGACCGACCAGGGGTCGACCCGCCCGAGCACCAGCCGGGCCCGCCGCGCCTTGACCCGGCTCGCCGCCCGGGTGGCGGTGGTCGGGGAGGACATCGTGCCGGTCACGGGAGCCATGGTGGCGGTCGGGGGCCCGCTGCGCCACTGTTCCCGCGCGGGGACGTCGGGGCTGCTCACTACTCGGTCACCTCGTCATCTGGCTGCGCGACCGGGCCTCCGGCCGTGCCTGACCCGTCCTCAGCACCGTCGGACGTCCCGTCCGGCGCCTCGTCCAGCTCGTCGTCAGCCACTGCCCGCTCGGCGTTCCGGGCAATCGCCACCACGGTGTCATCGTCGGCGAGCGAGATGAACCGCACCCCCATGGTGACACGTCCGGTCGGGTTGACCTCACCGACCGACACCCGGGTGACCCCGCCGCTGGCCTTGATCGAGAACACCTCGTCGTCCTCGGCGACCACCAGGGCGCCGACCAGGGAGCCGCGGGCCTCGCTGAACTTCATGGCCTGGACGCCGGTGCCGCCCCGGCCCTGCAGGCGGTACTCCTCGACGGGGGTGCGCTTGGCGAAGCCGCCGTCGGTGACCGTGAACACGGTCTGGCCGGGGCCGGCGACCTCCATCGCGAGCAGCTCGTCGTCGGCCTTGAAGCGCATCCCCGTCACGCCGGAGGTCGCTCGGCCCATCGGCCGCAGGGTCTCGTCGGTCGCGGTGAAGCGCACCGACATCGCTCGCCGGCTCACCAGCAGCAGGTCGTCGTCGGCGGTCACCAGCTTGGCCGAGATGAGCTCGTCGCTGTCTCCGTCGTCGTCCTCGCGCAGGTTGATCGCGATCAGGCCGCCGGAGCGGTTCGAGTCGTACTCGGTGAGCCGGGTCTTCTTCACCACGCCGCGCTTGGTCGCGAGCACGAGGTAGGGCGCGACCTCGTAGTCCTTGAGGTCGATGATCTGGGCGATCTGCTCGTCGGGCTGGAAGGCCAGCAGGTTGGCGACGTGCTGGCCGCGGGCGTCGCGGCCGGCGTCCGGCAGCTGGTAGGCCTTCGCGCGGTAGACCCGGCCCTTGTTGGTGAAGAACAGGATCCAGTGGTGGGTGGTCGTGACGAAGAAGTGCTCGACCAGGTCGTCCTGGCGCAGCTGCGCGCCGCGGACGCCCTTGCCGCCGCGGCGCTGCGCGCGGTACAGGTCGGTGCGGGTGCGCTTGGCGTAGCCGCCGCGGGTGATGGTGACGACGACGTCCTCTTCGGGGATGAAGTCCTCGGCGGACATGTCGCCCTCGTAGGGCACCAGCTGGGTGCGCCGCTCGTCGCCGTACTTCTCGACGATCTCGGCCAGCTCGTCGCGCACGATCTGGCGCTGCCGCTCCTCCGAGGCGAGGATCGCGGTGTACTCCTCGATGTCGCGCATCAGCGCCTCGTAGCGGTCCAGGATCTCCTGCCGCTCCAGGGCGGCGAGCCGGCGCAGCTGCATGTTGAGGATCTCGACGGCCTGGATCTCGTCGATCTCGAGCAGCTCGATCAGCCCGTCGCGGGCGGCCTCGGCGGTCGCGCTGGCCCGGATCAGGGCGATGACCTCGTCGATGCGGTCGAGCGCCTTGAGCAGCCCGCGCAGGATGTGCGCGCGCTCCTCCGCGCGGCGCAGCAGGTAGCGGGTGCGCCGGACGATGACCTCGATCTGGTGCGTCGATCCAGTGCCGGATGAACGAGTCCAGCGCCAGCGTGCGCGGGACGCCGTCGACGAGCGCCAGCATGTTGCAGCCGAAGTTGTCCTGCAGCTGGGTGTGCTTGTAGAGGTTGTTGCGCACCACGCTGGCCACCGCGTCGCGCTTGAGCACGACGACGAGCCGCATGCCGGTGCGGGCCGACGAGTCGTCGCGCAGGTCGGCGATGCCGGCGACCTTGCCCGAGTCGGCGAGCTCGGCGATCTTGCGGGCCAGGGCGTCGGGGTTGACCTGGTAGGGCAGCTCGGTGATCACCAGGATGGTGCGGCCGCGGTTGTCCTCCTCGACCTCGACGACCGCGCGCATCGTCACCGAGCCGCGGCCGGTGGTGTAGGCGTCGTCGGATGCCGTTGGTGCCGACGATCAGGCCCTTGGTGGGGAAGTCCGGGCCCTTGATGCGCTCGAGCAGGGCCGCGAGCAGCTCCTCGTGGGTCGCCTCGGGGTGGTCGAGGTGCCACTGCACCCCGGACGCCACCTCGCGCAGGTTGTGCGGCGGGATGTTGGTGGCCATGCCGACCGCGATGCCGCCGGAGCCGTTGACGAGCAGGTTCGGGAACCGGGCCGGCAGCACCGACGGCTCCTGCTGGCGGCCGTCGTAGTTGGGCGCGAAGTCGACGGTCTCCTGGTCGATGTCGCGCACCATCTCCATCGCGAGCGGCGCCATGCCGGCACTCGGTGTAGCGCATGGCGGCTGGCGGGTCGTCGCCGGGCGAGCCGAAGTTGCCCTGGCCCTGCACCAGCGGGTAGCGCAGCGACCACGGCTGGCCGAGCCGCACCAGGGTGTCGTAGATCGCGGTGTCGCCGTGCGGGTGGTACTGGCCCATCACGTCGCCGACGACCCGCGAGCACTTCGAGAAGCCGCGGTCCGGCCGGTAGCCGCCGTCGTACATCGCGTAGAGCACCCGGCGGTGCACCGGCTTGAGGCCGTCGCGCACGTCCGGCAGGGCCCGCTGCACGATGACCGACATCGCGTAGTCGAGGTAGGACCGCTGCATCTCGACCTGCAGGTCGACCGGCTCGATCCGGCCGTGCGGGCCGACGGGGGGGACGTCGGTGGTGTCAGTCACCGGGTGTGCGTCTGTCCTAGCGGCTGGCGTATCGACGTCAGCACGGCTGGTCACGGCGTGCGGAGTGGCCATCAGATGTCGAGGAACCGGACGTCCTTGGCGTTGCGCTGGATGAACTTGCGCCGGCTCTCGACGTCCTCGCCCATCAGGGTGGTGAACATCTCGTCGGCGAGCGCGGCGTTCTCGAGGGTGACCTGCAGCAGGATGCGCTTCTCGGGGTCCATGGTCGTGTCCCAGAGCTCGTCGTTGTTCATCTCGCCGAGGCCCTTGTAGCGCTGCACGCCCTCGTCCTTGAGCAGCTTCTTGCCCGCCTCGATGCCGGCCTGCTGCAGGGCGTCGCGCTCCCGGTCGGAGTAGGCGTACTCGGCCTCGGCGGGCCGCGCCCACTTCAGCTTGTACAGCGGCGGCTGCGCCAGGAAGACGTGCCCCTGCTCGACGACCTCGGGCATGAAGCGGAACAGCAGCGTCAGCAGCAGGGTGCGGATGTGCTGGCCGTCGACGTCGGCGTCGGCCATCAGCACCACCTTGTGGTAGCGCAGCCGGGCCAGGTCGAAGTCGTCGCCCTGGATGCCGGTGCCCAGCGCCGAGATGATCGCCTGCACCTCCTGGTTGCCCAGGACGCGGTCGAGCCGGGCCCGCTCGACGTTGAGGATCTTGCCGCGGATCGGCAGGATCGCCTGGGTGCGCTGGTCGCGGCCCTGCTTGGCCGGGCCGCCGGCGGAGTCGCCCTCGACGATGAAGAGCTCGCACTCCTCGGGGTCGGTCGACTGGCAGTCGGAGAGCTTGCCGGGGAGGCTGCCGCCGCCGAGCAGGCCCTTGCGGCTGCGGGCCAGCGTCGCGGGCCTTGCGGGCGGCGAGCCGGGCCACCGCGGCGCCCTGCGCCTTGCGGGCGATGTCCTTGCCCTCGCCGGGGTTCTTCTCGAACCACTCGCCGAGCTTGTCGTTGACGACCTTCTGCACGAACGACTTCGCCTCGGTGTTGCCGAGCTTGGTCTTCGTCTGGCCCTCGAACTGCGGCTCGGCCAGCTTGACGCTGACGATCGCGGTCAGGCCCTCGCGGACGTCGTCGCCGGTGAGGTTGACGTCCTTCTCCTTGAGGATGTTCCAGTCGCGGGCGAACTTGTTGACCAGCGTGGTCAGGGCCGCCCGGAACCCCTCCTCGTGGGTGCCGCCCTCGTGGGTGTTGATGGTGTTCGCGAAGGTGTGCACCGACTCGGTGAAGCCGGTGTTCCACTGCATCGCGACGTCGAGGGACAGGCCGCCGTCGATGTACTCCGACTCGGCCTCGAACGAGACGACGGTGCGGTGGACCGGGTCCTTGCGGGCACCGAGGAAGTCGATGTAGTCGACCAGCCCGCCGTCGTACCGGTAGACGACCTCGGTCTGGGTGGTCTCCTCGACCTCGTCGTGCTCCTTCTCCTCCGCGGAGGAGGGCCGCTCGTCGCGCAGCACGATGGTCAGGCCGCGGTTGAGGAAGGCCATCTCGCGCAGCCGGGTCGAGAGCGTCTCGAAGCTGTACTCGGTGGTCTCGAAGATCTCGGGCGAGGCCCAGAAGGTGATCGTGGTGCCGGTCTCGTCGGTGGCGGCGCCCTTGTGCAGCGGCGCCTCGGGCTCACCGAGGTGGTAGGTCTGGGTCCACACGTGGCCCTCGCGGCGGATCTCGACCTCGAGCTTCGACGACAGCGCGTTGACGACCGAGACGCCGACGCCGTGCAGGCCGCCGGACACCTTGTAGCCGCCGCCGCCGAACTTGCCGCCGGCGTGCAGCACGGTCAGCACCACCTCGACCGCGGACTTGCCCTCGCTGGCGACCTCGTCGACGGGGATGCCGCGACCGTTGTCGGTGACCCGCACGCCGCCGTCGGCGAGCAGCACGATCTCGATGTGGTCGGCGTGGCCGGCCAGCGCCTCGTCGACGGAGTTGTCGACGACCTCGGTGACCAGGTGGTGCAGCCCGCGCGCCCCGGTGGAGCCGATGTACATGCCCGGGCGCTTGCGGACCGCCTCGAGGCCCTCCAGCACCTGGATGTCGCTGGCGTCGTAGGACGCGTCGGGCCGCGGCGCCCCGGCGGCGTGCGCCAGCGCGGCGGCCTGGGCGGCCATGCCGGCGGCGACCCCGGGAGGGGTGGTGGCTTCGGTGGGCTCGGTCGGCTGGGCCGGCTGGGTCACGGATCACCTTTCGTCGCGCGCGTGGGCGCCCGGGGAGGCCGACGCGGGACTCACTGCGCGGGCAGCCTCCATCTTAGCCGTCCGAAGCGCGAGAACGGGCGTCCAGGGCGCCCTGGGGACGGTTTTCCCGGCCGAACACGGGTGGGGATGGCTCCCCCCACGCGGCCGGGGGGTCGTCGCGGCTGATGTGGCGGCTCCGGCGTCCGTCCCGGTCCGTGGACGGGTCAGCCGTAGGTGTCCCGCGGGCCCCTCCCGCGCACCGCGAGCAGGCCCTTCTTCCAGGACGGCGCGGCCGGCCCGCGGACCGTCACCGAGGTCACCACCCCGGCACCCAGGTCCTCGGCGAGGCGGGCCAGCAGGGTCGGCGCCAGCAGCCGGATCTGGGTCGCCCAGGCGGTCGAGTCGGCGCCCACCACCAGCTCGCCGTCGTCGAAGGCCAGCGGCACGGCGTGCCCGGCGACCTCCGGCCCGACGATCGCGGGCCAGCGGCCCAGCACGCCACCGACCGCGGCGTCGGTCTCCCAGCCGCGGTCGGCGATCAGCCGGTCCAGGGTCGGGCCGAGCAGCTGCGGGTCCCGCTCGTCCGGGTGGGCGCCGCTGCGCTGCTCCGGGGACACCCGCCGCCGGCGCCGGAAGCCGTCGCTGCCGGGGTCGCCGGTCGAGCGGGCTGCCGGCTTCCCGGGAGCCAGGCCGCGACGACGGGCCTCGGCCCGGGCGCTGGCCAGCGCCTCGCGGGCGATCTCCAGGCCGGTGCGCCGGGGCACGGGCGCGGGCTGCTGGTCGTCGTCGGTCATCGCACCCGCCGTACCTCGGCGCCCATCACGTCGACCCGCGCTCCGGACAGCGCCTCGGGGACGTCGCCCGGGACCGCCGCCGTGACCAGCACCTGCTCGGCGCCGGCCACCATCTCGGCCAGCCGCCGGCGCCGGTGGTCGTCGAGCTCGGCGAAGACGTCGTCCAGGACGAGCACCGGCTCGCCGCCCGCGTCGGTCTCCGAGCGCAGCAGGTCGTACGCCGCCAGCCGCAGCGCCAGCGCGAACGACCACGACTCGCCGTGGCTCGCGTAGCCCCTGGCCGGCAGCGGGCCCAGCTTGAGGACGAGGTCGTCGCGGTGCGGCCCGACGAGGGAGACGCCGCGCTCCAGCTCGGCCTTGCGCTCGGTCGCCATCCGCTCCAGCATCGCCGCGGCCAGCAGGTCGCGGTCGGCGACCAGCGGGACGTCGGCCTTGTCGGCCTCCAGCGCGGGTCCCGGCCCGGCCGTGGCCCGCCGCTCGAACAGCGAGCTGCGGTAGTCGACCGCCGCCGGGCCGGCCGAGGCGAAGCTGGACTCCGCCACCGCCTGGTAGGACTTGTCGACCAGCGGGCGCAGCGCGTCGACCAGGTCGATGCGGCCGGCCAGCAGCTCGGCCCCCGCGGTCGCGAGGTGGGAGTCCCAGACCTCCAGGGTGCGCAGGTCGACCTGCTCGGCCCGCCGCGCCGGCCCCCGACTTGAGCAGCGCGTTGCGCTGCTTCAGCACCCGGTCGTAGTCGGCCCGGACGCCGGCGAAGCGCGGCGCGCGCGCGACCAGCAGGTCGTCGAGGAACCGGCGTCGCTCGGCCGGGTCGCCCTTGACCAGCGCCAGGTCCTCGGGGGCGAACAGCACGCTGCGCAGGATGCCGAGGACCTCCCGGGCCCGCGGCACCGGCGACCGGTTGACCCGCGCCCGGTTCGCCCGGCCGGGGGTGATCTCGACCTCGACGAGCAGCGACCGGTCGTCGCGCACCACCTGGCCGCGGACCACGGCGCGCTCCGCGCCGAGGCGCACCAGCGGCGCGTCCTGCGCGACCCGGTGCGACCCGAGGGTGGCGAGGTACCCGACCGCCTCGACCAGGTTGGTCTTGCCCTGCCCGTTGGGGCCGACGAACGCCGTCACCCCGGGGTCCAGCGGGAGCTCGACCTCGGCGTAGGAGCGGAAGTCGTTCAGCGAGAGATGGGCGAGCCTCATCTAGGCGGGCTTCTCGACCTCGCCCTTGGCGACCTTGGTGACCGCGTGCCCGCCGAACTGGTTGCGCAGCGCCGCCACCGCCTTCATCGCGGGCGAGTCGTCCTGCCGCGAGGCGAACCGGGCGAACAGCGCGGCGGTCATCACCGGCGCCGGCACCGCGTGGTTGATGGCCTCCTCGATGGTCCAGCGGCCCTCGCCGGAGTCGTCGACGTAGCCCCGGATCTCGGCCAGCTCGGGGTCGGCCTCCAGCGCGAGCACCAGCAGGTCGAGCAGCCAGGACCGGATCACGGTGCCCTGGGTCCAGGACTTGATGACCCCGGGCACGTCGTCGACGACCGCGGCGGCCTCGAGCAGCTCGTAGCCCTCGGCGTAGGCCTGCATCAGGCCGTACTCGATGCCGTTGTGGACCATCTTGGCGAAGTGGCCCGCGCCGACCGCGCCGGCGTGCACGAACCCGGAGTCACCCTCGGGCTTGAGCGCGTCGAAGGCCTCCTGCACCTTCCCGACGTTCTCCTTGTCGCCGCCCACCATCAGCGCGTATCCGTTGTCCAGCCCCCAGATCCCGCCCGAGACGCCTGCGTCGACGAAGCCGATGCCGCGCTCGGCCAGCATGGCGGCGTGCGCCTTGTCGTCGGTCCAGCGCGAGTTGCCGCCGTCGACGATGACGTCGCCGCGGTCCAGCAGCTCACCGAGCGCCTCGATGGTCTGCCGGGTGATGTCGCCGGCCGGCACCATCACCCAGACCACCTTGGGCGAGGGCAGCCGCTGGACCATGTCCTCGAGGCCGGTGGAGTCGCTGATCTCCTGGTTGCGGTCGTAGCCGATGACGGTGTGGCCGGCCCGGCGCAGGCGCTCGCGCATGTTGCCGCCCATGCGTCCGAGGCCGACGAGTCCGATCTCCATGCTGGTTGCCTCCGCAGTTCGGGTGAGCGTGGTCGCCTGCGAGCCTGCCCCGCGACGGGCCGCTGATGCTCAGCCGGAGAGCCGGACCGGCATGAGCAGGTAGCGGTAGTCGTCGCCCGCGGTCGCGTCGGCGCTGTCCTTCCCCGCGATGACGGCCGGCCGGGTCGAGGCGGTGAACCGCAGCTCGGCGAAGCGGGCGTCCAGGGCGTTCAGACCGTCCAGCAGGTACGTCGGGTTGAACGCGATCGAGATGTCGTCGCCGGTGAGCCCGGCGTCGAGGGACTCCGAGGCCTGCGCCTCGTCCCCGCTGCCGGCCTCGAGGGTGACCTCGCCGCCGGAGAAGCTCAGCCGGATCGGGGTGTTCCGCTCGGCGACCAGCGCCACCCGGCGTACCGACTCGACCAGGCCGGCCGTGTCGACGGTGGCGACGCTCGAGGACTCCGAGGGCAGCAGCGACTTGTACTTCGGGAACTCCCCGTCCAGCAGCCGGGACGTCGTGCGCCGTCCGGAGCCCTCGAACCCCACCAGGCCGTCGCCGGCGCCGGAGTGGGCCAGCGCGACGGTGACCTTGTCGGCCGAGGCCAGCGACTTCGCGGTGTCGGCGAGGGTGCGGGCCGGCACCAGCGCGATGGCCGACAGGCCGGTCTGCTCGGGCGTCCAGGCCAGGTCGCGCACGGCCAGCCGGTAGCGGTCGGTGGCCGCCATGGTGATCTTCTCGGCCTCGATCTCGAGCCGGACGCCGGTCAGCACCGGCAGCGTGTCGTCGCGGCCGGCGGCGATCGAGACCTGGGCCACCGCCGCCGCGAACGCGTCACCGCGCAGCGACCCGGAGGCACCGGGCATCTCGGGCAGCGCGGGGTAGTCCTCGACCGGCAGGGTGAGCAGGGTGAACCGGGACGAGCCGCAGGTGACGACGACCTTCGACGCGTCGGTGGTCACCTCGACCGGGCGGGACGGCAGGCTGCGGGAGATGTCGGCGAGCAGCCGGCCGCTGACCAGGGCGACGCCGTCCTCGGCCACGTCGGCCGGCACCTCGACCCGGGCCGAGACCTCGTAGTCGAAGCTGGACAGCACGATCCGCCCGTTGCTCGCATCGAGCATCAGGCCGGCGAGCACCGGCACCGGCGGCCTGGCCGGCAGGCTGCGGGCAGCCCAGGCCACCGCCTCGGCCAGCACGTCGCGCTCCACCCGGAACCTCACCGGTCATCGCCTCCGATCCGTGCGTCCCCAGCCGCGTGCGCTCTCACCATGGTGTGCCGATCCAACTCCCTAGGTAACTGTCGTGGTCTCACCAGGGGTGGTGGACACTGTGGACATCTCGCGTCTCCGCAGGTCAGACCGTAGAGGACCCTGGGGACAGGCTGGGTACGACGGTGGGCGGGTCGCCCGGTGAGCTGTGCACGACCGGGGCGTCGGCACGTCGTCCACACCGGGTCCCGGTCCGGTCGGTCAGCTGTCCACAGGGTTGTCCCCAAGGTGTTGACCATGCTCAGCCGGCCCGCGCCTGCGACTTGATCCGGTTGGTGAGCTCGGTGACCTGGTTGTAGACGCTGCGCCGCTCGGCCATCAGCTGCCGGATCTTCTTGTCCGCGTGCATCACCGTGGTGTGGTCGCGGCCGCCGAACTGCTGCCCGATCTTGGGCAGCGACAGGTCGGTGAGCTCCCGGCAGAGGTACATCGCGATCTGCCGGGCGTTGACGAGCACCCGGGACCGCGACGAGCCGCAGAGCTCCTCCATCGTCTGGCCGAAGTAGGCCGCGGTCTGGGCCATGATCGTGGCCGCGGTGATCTCCGGCTGGGTGTTGTCCGGGATGAGGTCCTTCAGCACGATCTCGGCCAGGGCGAGGTCGACCCGCTGCCGGTTGAGGCTGGCGAAGGCGGTGACCCGGATCAGCGCGCCCTCGAGCTCGCGGATGTTCGTCGAGATCTTGCTGGCGATGAACTCGAGCACCTCCGGGGGCGCCGCCAACCTCTCCTGAGCGGCCTTCTTGCGCAGGATCGCGATGCGGGTCTCGAGCTCCGGGGGCTGCACGTCGGTGATCAGGCCCCAGTGGAACCGGTTGCGCAGCCGGTCCTCCAGGGTGACCAGCTGCTGCGGCGGCCGGTCGCTGGAGATCACGATCTGCTTGTTCGCGTTGTGCAGCGTGTTGAACGTGTGGAAGAACTCCTCCTGGGTCTGCTCCTTGTTCTCCAGGAACTGGATGTCGTCGACGAGCAGGATGTCGACGTCCCGGTAGCGCCGGCGGAAGCCGTCGGCCCGACCGTCCCGGATCGAGTTGATGAAGTCGTTGGTGAACTCCTCCGAGCTCACGTAGCGCACCCGCACCCCGGCGTACAGGCTCATGCCGTAGTGGCCGATCGCGTGCAGCAGGTGGGTCTTGCCCAGGCCGGAGTCGCCGTAGATGAACAGCGGGTTGTAGGCCTTGGCCGGGGCCTCGGCCACCGCGACGGCGGCCGCGTGCGCGAACCGGTTGCTCGAGCCGATGACGAAGGTCTCGAAGACGTAGCGGGGGTTGAGCCGGGTGGGCTCGGTCTCGCGGCGGGCTCCCGGCTCGCGGCCGGTACCGGGGGTGTCGTGCGGGGGCTGGTCCGGGGAGCGCTCGTGGTCCGGGAGCCCGCCCGGCACGGCCGCCGCCGGCGTCGGGTCGGGTTCGGACGGCTCGGCCGAGGCGTCCAGGCTGGGGTCGACGACGACCGCGATCCGCAGGTCGCGGCCGACCTGCTCGGAGAGCACCGAGGTGATGACCTGGCGCAGCCGTGCCTCGATGACGTCCTTGGCGAACTGGTGCGGGACGGAGATGAGCGCGGTGTCGCCCACGACGCCGTCCAGCTTGCTCAGCCCGATGAAGGCGCGCTGCTGGGAGGTGACGGTCTCCTCCAGCACGCCCTGGCACCGTTCCCAGACCTGGGACCAGTCACCCTCGGTCGGCAGTTCGTCGAGCTGGGTCGTCGGGGCGCCGGTCTCGTCGGTCACGCGGTGATCCCTCCCGGGGTGCGGCCTGCGCACGGTCGATCGTTGGTCCCTGCAGGGTCACGTCCGACGGCCGTCCACATCCTCGTCCACAGCCTGTGTACATCGGTTGCCCCCGATGTGTCCGGTGTGTGACACCGGCCGGGGGGTCGTGGCGTCGGGCCCGCGGCAGCGACGGCGTGGGGAAGGACCGGCGACCCGCGAGACACTAACGACGCCGCGAGGTCGCCAGCAACCGGTTGTCCACAACCGGGGCCACTATTTTCCGGCCCGGCGGGTCGGTACCGCGGCACCACCCGGCGTGTCGGGCCGGCTGGGAGGCGGCTGTGCTGGGACAATGGCCGGTCGGGCGGTGTCGCCGGTCGGGCCGCGCGCGTTTGACCGGGGGGTCCGCGCCCCGTAGCGTGGCCCGGTCGAGTCGCCGACGGCCGCTGCGGCGCGCCCGCAGCACAGGGGCGCTGCGCGATCTGAGTGTCCGGGAGACGAACGCGACCCGCCACCGACCTCGGCACCCTCGGGTGCCACGCAGGACCGTCACCAGCCCGGGAGCCCAGCAGTGAGCAAGCGCACGTTCCAGCCGAACAACCGCCGTCGGGCGAAGACGCACGGCTTCCGCCTCCGGATGCGCACCCGGGCCGGTCGAGCCATCGTCGCGGCCCGGCGCCACAAGGGTCGCTCCAAGCTCTCGGCCTGACTGTCGTGCTCCCGGCCGCAGCCCGGCTGCGCCGCTCGGCCGACTTCAGCGCCACGATGCGGGCCGCCCGGGCCGTGCGAGCCGACGGGCTGGTGGTCCTGCACCTCGCGGTCGGCGCCGCTGGCTCGGCAGCGGTCAGCTCGGCCGGTGCGAGCAGTGCCGGCAGCGACCGGCAGCCGAGTCGGTTTCGTGGTGCCGCGCGCCGTGGGGCCGGCCGTCACCCGCAACCGGGTCCGCCGCCGGCTGCGGCACCTGCTGCGGGACCGGCTGGACCGGCTGCCGGCCGGCACCCGGCTGGTGATCCGGGTGCTGCCGCCCGCCGCCGGCGCCACCTCGGCCACCCTCGGCCGCGCCGTCGACCGCGCGCTGGACCGGGTGCTCCCGCAGGTGCCGGCATGAGCCGGCTGGTCGCCCGGCTGCTGGTGGCGCCGATCCGGCTCTACCAGCTGCGTGCTCTCGCCGCTGCTCGGCCCGCGCTGCCGGTTCTACCCCTCGTGCTCGGCGTACGCCGTCGAGGCGCTGACCACGCACGGACCGTTGCGCGGGTCCTGGCTGGCGGTGCGGCGGCTGCTGCGCTGCCACCCGTGGAACCCCGGCGGTCTCGACCCCGTTCCTCCCAGACGTCAGCGGCGCCGACGATGTCGACCGGGTCGACGACGTCGACGATCTCGACCATGTCGCCGGTGTCACCGGTGTCGCCGATGCCACAGCTGCCGTTCGCGGCCCGCAGGGAGCCCAACAGTGATCTTCGGTATCCAGCTCCTGGAACCGCTCTACAACGCCGTCACGTTCATCATGGTGGCGTTTCATACCTTGTTCACCAAGATGGGGATGCGGCCGTCCGGCGGACCGGCCTGGGCGCTGTCGATCGTCGGCCTGGTGGTCGTGATCCGGATCCTGCTGATCCCGCTGTTCGTCAAGCAGATCAACGCCCAGCGCGGCCTGCAGATCCTGCAGCCGGAGATCAAGAAGATCCAGGCCAAGTACAAGGGCAAGACCGACCCGGAGAGTCGGCAGAAGCAGCAGCAAGAGATGATGAAGCTCTACAAGGACAACGGGACCAACCCGCTGGCCAGCTGCCTGCCGATCATCCTGCAGGCCCCGATCTTCTTCGCGCTGTTCCGGGTGCTCAACGGGCTGGGACACCAGCCGCTGCCGATCCCCCACGGCTTCCTCAAGGGCACCAAGCTGATCTCCGCCTCGCAGGCGGAGCTGTTCGGCGTGCAAGCTGTCGGCGAAGTTCATCGGCGCGGGCGACCTGCACACCCAGATCGTCTGTGCCCTGCTCATCGTGGCGATGTCGGCGACGACGTTCACCACCCAGAAGCAGCTGATGAGCAAGAACATGCCGGCCGACGCGATGAACAACCCGTTCGCGCAGCAGCAGAAGATCCTGCTCTACGTCTTCCCCCTCGTCTTCGCGGTGTCCGGCGTCAACTTCCCGGTCGGCGTCCTGCTGTACTGGTTGACGACCAACCTCTGGTCGATGGGCCAGCAGTTCTACGTGATCCGACGCAACCCGACGCCGGGCTCGCCGGCCGCCCTGGCCCTGGAGCAGCGCAAGGCGGAGAAGGCGGCCGCCCGCGGCCTGCCCGCCGGCAGCTCGACCGGAGCTGCTCCGGGCGCCGGCCCTGCCCCGGGTGGTGGTTCCACCGACACCGGGACGGCTACCGACGAGAGCGGCGGCCCGCGGCCCGGCGGCCAGCGGCAGCAGCCCAAGCGCAACAAGAAGAAGCGCGGACCCAGCGGACCGTCGGCGGCTCCCGGCGGCCCGCCCCCCGCCGCGGGCAGCTCGCCGCCCGCCGAGACCTGACCGCCACCCGACAGACCTGCCCGGCCCCGGCCGGGCGACCGCATGACCACCGGAGGACAGCGCGATGACCGAGTCGACCGAGGACACCACGAGCAGCGACGACACGTTCGAGAGCACCGGGGACGCCGCGCTCGCCGCACCCGCGCCGCCGGTCGGAGGTCAGCGGCGCCACCAGCGACACCGAGCCGACGCAGTGACACCGGCCCGACCGACGACGGCGGGCCCGCGACCGACCCGCCGGCAGCACGCGGCGCGGGGCGCAGCAGCGCCGTCGATCTCGAGAAGGAGAGCGAGATCGCGGCGGACTACCTCGAGGACCTGCTGGACATCGCCGACCTCGACGGGGACATCGACATGGACGTCGAGCGGGACCGCGCGCTCGTCTCGGTCGTCGGCGGCAACCTGGGCGACCTGGTGGGCCGGGACGGCGTCGTCCTGGAGGCCCTGCAGGAGCTCACCCGGCTGGCCGTGCTGACCCAGACCGGTCACCGCAGCCGGTTGATGCTGGACATCGGCGGCTTCCGCGCGGGCCGTCGGGCGGTGCTCAGCGAGCTGGGCCGGACGACGGCCGAGACGGTCAAGGCCACGGGCGAGAAGGTTCGGCTGGAGCCGATGACACCCTTCGAGCGGAAGGTCGTGCACGACGCGGTGGCCGAGGCCGGCCTGGTGAGCGAGTCCGAGGGCGAGGAGCCGAACCGGCGGGTCGTCGTGCTGCCGGCCTGACGGCCGCCGACGACGCAGCGGTCCCACCGAGTGGATGTTTCACGTGAAACAGCGGTCGCCGTCTTCGGCGACCGGTTGCCGGTCGCCGAGGCTTACGCGCAGCTGCTCGGCACCGACGGGATCACCCGAGGACTGATCGGCCCGCGCGAGACGGACCGGCTCTGGAGCCGGCACCTGGTCAACTCGGCGGTGGCTGCGACCGCCTTCCCGGAGACCGGGCTGGTCGTCGACGTCGGGTCCGGCGCCGGGCTGCCTGGCATCCCGCTCGCCATCGTCCGGCCCGGCCTGCGGGTGCGTCTCGTCGAGCCGCTGCTCCGGCGGGCCGACTTCCTGCAGGAGGTGGTCGACGCGCTGGCGCTGACAACGGTCGAGGTGGTCCGGGCCCGGGCCGAGGACCTGCACGGGGCGTGGACGGCGGACACCGTGACGGCCCGCGCGGTCGCGCCGTTGGCGCGCCTGGCCGGCTGGTGCCTGCCGTTGGTGGCTCCCGGCGGATCGCTGCTCGCGCTCAAGGGCGAGCGGGCGGCCGACGAGCTCGCTGCCGCCGAGCCCGCACTGCGCCGGCTCGGTGCCGACCGGTGGTGGGTCGAGGAGCACGGCGCCGGACTGGTCGATCCACCCGTCCGGGTGGTTCGGGTGGTCCGGTCCGCGCCAACCTGACGGGGGTTGTCTCAGCAGCGCCACCGCGCCGAGCGTTCGCTGGTGTCGGGCCGCCGGCGCGGCATAGGGTCGGCACCGTCCGGCGGCCGGCGCGACGCCCCGGGCTCCCGACGAAGGCGGAGAACGAAGGCTGATGAGCAGCAGCACCGGACTGGGCTGGCCCACCACGGCCGGGCCGCAGCACGCCGCACCGCCGACCCTGGCCGGCCCGCCGCCACACCCGTCGCCGGCGAACCGCACCGGGCTGGGGTGGCCGGCCGGTACCGCCGCAGGCGCGGCCGCCGATCGGACGATCACGCAGCCGGACGGGTTGCCGTCGCCCGGTCGCGACCTGCCGCAAGCCCCGCCCGTCGCGGCCGAGCCGTCGCCCGGCGACGATGTTTCACGTGAAACAGGTGGCCTGTTGCTCGAGGTGGCCATGAGCACCGTGTTGCCCTCTCCGCCGGTGGATGTTTCACGTGAAACACCGGTCCGGCCGGCCGCTTCGATGCCAACGCTCGCCCCAGAGGCCGGCGCCGCCGCTCATCCGCTGCTGCTCAGCGGTGCCGCGAGCGCCAAGGAGCTGGCCACCCCGGAGGCCGCCGACAGCGCGCCGGACGACACCGCACCGATCGACGACACCCCGATCGCGCGGGCCGCCGAGACCGCCCTGCGGGTGCTGGCCGGGCGGGTGGGGAACCCGCTGCCCCGACCGGCCGCGACCCGGGTGCTCACGGTGGCCAACCAGAAGGGCGGGGTCGGCAAGACCACCACGACCGTCAACCTGGCTGCCGCCCTCGCCCTGCAGGGTCTGGAGGTGCTGGTCCTGGACCTGGACCCGCAGGGAAACGCGTCGACCGCGCTCGGCGTCGACCACCACGCCGAGGTGCCCTCGATCTACGACGTGCTCATCGAGGGGCGGCCGCTGCACGAGGTGGTCGCCGCGGTCGACGGGATCGACGGCCTGTGGTGCGCACCGGCGACCATCGACCTGGCCGGGGCCGAGATCGAGCTGGTCTCCCTGGTGGCCCGCGAGTCCCGGCTGCAGAAGGCCATCGCCGGGTACGACGTCTGGGCCCGGTCGAACCGCGAGGCGCAGCTCGACTACGTGCTCATCGACTGCCCGCCGAGCCTGGGTCTGCTCACCGTCAACGCGCTGGTGGCCGCGCCGGAGGTGCTGATCCCCATCCAGTGCGAGTACTACGCGCTCGAGGGTGTCGGCCAGCTGCTCCGCAACGTCGAGCTGGTCAAGGCGCACCTCAACCCCGGGCTGCACGTGTCGACGGTCCTGCTCACGATGTACGACGCCCGGACCCGGCTCGCGGCCCAGGTCGCCGACGAGGTGCGCACCCACTTCAGCAGCACGGTGCTGCGGACGACCATCCCGCGGTCGGTCCGGATCTCCGAGGCCCCGAGCTACGGGCAGACCGTGATGACCTACGACCCCGGCTCGACCGGAGCGTTGTCCTACCTGGAGGCGGCGCGTGAGATGGCGCTGCGGGCCACCCCCCGCAGCGGGACGGAGGACCAGCCGTGACCGACCGTCGACGAGGCCTGGGCCGCGGGCTGGGAGCCCTCATCCCCTCGGCGCCCGGCTCGACCGAGGCGCCGCCCGCTGCCGGTCCTTCGCCGGTGGACCTGCTGATCCCCGGCCGGCCGACGACGACGGCCGGCTCGCCGGCGGGCCCGGAGGCCACCGCGGCGGCCGGGGAGCCGGCGGTGATCGACGGCGCCTACTTCGCCGAGGTCCCGCTGGACGCCATCACGCCCAACCCGCGACAGCCGCGGACGGTCTTCGAGGAGGAGGCGCTCGCCGAGCTGGTCACCTCGCTGCGCGAGGTGGGGCTGCTGCAGCCGGTCGTGGTCCGCCCGCTGGGGGACGACCGCTACGAGCTGATCATGGGTGAGCGCCGCTGGCGGGCGGCCCGGGAGGCCGGCTTCACCGCGATCCCGGCGATCGTCCGGTCCACCGGCGACGACGCGATGCTCCGGGACGCGCTGCTGGAGAACCTGCACCGGTCCCAGCTCAACCCGCTGGAGGAGGCAGCCGCCTACGACCAGCTGCTGCAGGACTTCGGCTGCACCCACGACGAGCTGGCCGGCCGGATCGGCCGCTCCCGGCCGCAGATCTCCAACACGCTGCGGCTGCTGAAGCTGCCACCGCTGGTGCAGCGCCGGGTCGCGGCGGGGGTGCTGTCCGCCGGACATGCCCGGGCGCTGCTCGGCCTCGACGACGGCGCGGCGCAGGAACGGCTCGCCCAGCGCATCGTCGCCGAGGGCCTCTCGGTGCGGTCGGTCGAGGAGATCGTCTCGCTCGGCGGCGAACCGGCACCCGCCACCCGCGGACCCCGACATCCCAAGCCGGTGGCCCCCAAGCTCGCGGTCCTCGCCGACCGGCTGGCCGACCGGTTCGAGACCCGGGTCAAGGTGGACCTCGGCCGGTCCAAGGGTCGCATCGTCGTCGAGTTCGGCTCGATCGACGACCTGGAGCGGATCGTGGCGCTGATGGCTCCGGACTCGGACCTCGGCGGGTCGACCGAAGGCTGACCGAGGCCGTGACGACGTCCCCGTTGGGGAGCGGATGGTCCGTGGCTGTGCCCCTGCGGCTGCTGAGCCCCTCGTGCCCGGTGGGGCTAGCTGAGGCTGACGGGGTCTGTGTGTCGACCGGTCGGCTTGTCGACATGTCCACCCCCCGGCGCGGTGTGGATGTCGATGTATGGCTGTGTCGACGTGTCGCCTGGGCGACCTGTCGACCGTGCTGCTTCCTGCTGATGTCGACCTGTCGATCTCTCGATCGGGAACGGCTGATTGCCGACGTACCGACCTAGCCGTTTGTCGACATCGCCCGCCGACGAACGGCCGGTCAGGGGTGACGACCCGGCGGCGGCGGCGCTACGCTGCGTGGCGAACCCTGGACGTTCGAGGAGGCACCCTGTCCCGCCGGTGCGCAAGCCTCACCCTGGACAACCTGGACGACCTGCCCCGGCAGTGCCGGCGTTGCGTGTTCTGGGAGCTCGAACCGGGCGCCCGCGAGGCCGCCGAGGAAGCCGGGGACGTCGGGCTGGAGAAGGAGGCGTGGCTGTCGGCCACCCTGCTCGAGTGGGGGTCCTGCGGCAAGATCGTGTACGTCGACACGCTGCCGGCCGGCTACGTCACCTACGCGCCGCCGGTGCACGTGCCGCGCAGCCTGGCCTTCCCGACCTCGCCGGTGTCCGGTGACGCGGTGCTGCTGATGACCGCTCGGCTGCTGCCGGAGTTCACCGGCACCGGCCTGGGCCGGATGCTCGTGCAGACCGCCGCCAAGGACCTCAGCCGGCGCGGTGTCCGCGCGATCGAGGCGTTCGGCCGGATGACCCGCGACGGGCAGGAGGTCGCCCCTGGTGGTTGCGTGCTGCCCGCCGACTTCCTGCTCTCGGTGGGCTTCAAGACGGTGCGGCCGCACCACGCCTTCCCGCGGCTGCGGCTGGACCTGCGCAGCGTGCTGTCCTGGCGGGAGGACGTCGAGGTGGCACTGGAGCGGCTGCTCGGCTCGATGAACCCGGAGCCGGCCTTCCGACCCGTGTGACCGGCGCCGGTCGTCAGGACCGCTAGACCCGCAGCCAGTCCGGGATGCGCAGCACACCGGTGTCGGCGTCCTGCTCGGGCGGCAGGTAGAGCCGCTGCACCGCCGCGGCGATCGCCTGGGCGAGCACGTCCCGGAACGCCGGGTCGGCCAGCCGCAGCGCGTCGCCCGGGTTGGTGACGTAGCCCACCTCCACCCGTACGGCGGGCATCCGGGTGCGCCGCAGCAGGTCCCAGGTCTTGGCGTGCACCCGGCAGTCGACCAGGTCGGTGCGCGCGCAGATCTCGCGCTGCGTCAGGTCGGCCAGCTTCTCGCCGACGGTGGAGTGGTGCCCGAACTCGTCGGTGCCGTAGTAGTAGGTCGCGACGCCGCGCAGCGGCCGGGCTGTCATGACGGTTGACGTGCAGCGAGACGAGCAGGTCGGCGCCCGCCGCGTTGGCGAAGCGGGCGCGCTCCTCCTCGCCCGGGCCGTCCGGGGAGCCGTCCGGGCCGCGGGTGAGGAACGCGGACGCGCCGGTGGCGGTGAGCCGGCCCTCGATGCGCGAGGCCACGTCGAAGACGAGCTCGCCGTCGGACATCAGGCCGGGGGCGGCGTCCGGCTCCGGCCCGCCGTGGCCGGGGTCGATGATGACCAGCTTCCCGGCCAGCGCCGGGCCGGCCGCGGGTGATCGCCTCGGACTCCCGCATGGCCGCCGGCTGGCCGCCGACCACGGTGCGGCTGAGTCGGCCGAGGGCGTTGAACGTCGCCGGGCCGCAGGTGCCGTCCGCCGTGACGCCGATGTTGCGCTGGAACTCCCGCAGCGCGAGCTCGGTCTCGACGCCGAACAGGCCGTCGACCCGGCCGCAGTCGAACCCCATGTCCAGCAGGCGTTGCTGCAGGGCGGCCACGTCGTCGCCGGCCATCAGCCGGGCGGGGACGAAGAAGAGGATGCGGTCGCCGAGGCGCCAGCGGGCTTCTTCGAGCGCGTGGTAGGTCTGCGGGCCGACGACGCCGTCGACGGAGATGCCGCGCTGCTGCTGGAAGGCCCGGACGGCGCGGTCGGTGCCCTCGTCGAACAGCGCACCTGCGGGGTCCAGCAGCTCGGCGCCCTCGCCCTCGGCGAGCAGCCCCAGCAGACCGAGCTTGCCCCGGATCTCGGCCACCGCCGCACCGTGGTCACCGCGGCGGTAGGTCGGTGCCGCGGGCGCGGGACTCCGGTCGTCGGACATGGTGCGCGGTGGCTCCTGCTCGGGTGGGACCTGGTGGCGCTGCAGAGCTGAGGCCGGGAAGCGTACCGGCCCGCCCCGAGCCTCCTCCCGTCGGCCGCTGGGGTCCACGGTGGCGCGCAGGAACGGGCGCTCAGCGGGTCGCGGGTCAGACGATGAAGGCCTCGAGGTCGCGCAGCAGCATCGCCTTGGGCTTGGCGCCGACGATGGACTTCACGACCTGGCCGCCCTGGTAGACGTTCATGGTCGGGATCGAGGTGACGCCGTAGTCGGCGGCCGTGCGGGGGTTCTCGTCGACGTTCAGCTTGACGATCTCGATCTTGTCGGCGTGCTCGCCGGCGATCTCCTCCAGGATCGGGGACACCTGGCGGCACGGGCCGCACCACTCGGCCCAGAAGTCGACGAGCACGGGCTTGTCGCTCTGGAGCACCTCGGCGATGAAGGTGTCGTCGGTGACGTTCTTGGCTCCCACGGGAGATCCTCTCTGCTGCATTCGATGCGGTGGTGGCTAGGTAGACGGTCGGGGTGCTGCGGTCGGTCAGACCAGCCCGGCCTGCGGCGACCTGGACCGGGTCGTGGGTGGCGAACGCGTCGGAGAGCCCGGCGAGGTAGCGCTCGGCGTCCAGCGCGGCGGCGCAGCCGGTGCCGGCGGCGGTGATCGCCTGCCGGTAGCTGTGGTCGACGACGTCGCCGCAGGCGAACACGCCCGCGAGGTTGGTGTGCGTCGAGGGGCTGTCGACGAGGACGTAGCCCTCGTCGTCGCGGCGCACCTGCCCGGCGAACAGCTCGCTGCGCGGGTCGTGGCCGATCGCGACGAACAGGCCGGTGACCTCGAGCCTGGACTCCTCGCCGGTCGTCACGTTGCGCACCAGCAGGGCCTCGACCTTGTCCTCGCCGAGGACGTCGACGACCTCGGTGTCCCAGCGCGAACCGGATCTTCGGCGTTGGCGAAGGCGCGCTCCTGCATGATCTTCGAGGCGCGCAGGCTGTCGCGCCGGTGGACGACGGTCACCGACCGCGCGAACCGGGTGAGGAACGTCGCCTCCTCCATCGCGGTGTCGCCGCCGCCGACCACGGCGATGTCCTGGTCGCGGAAGAAGAAGCCGTCGCAGGTCGCGCACCAGGAGACGCCGTGGCCGGACAGCCGCTTCTCGTCGGTGCAGGCCGAGCTCGCGGTAGCCCGAGCCGGTGGCGATGATCACCGACTGGGCCCGGTGCTCGACGCCGCTGCCGTCGGTGACGACCTTGACCTCACCGGTGAGGTCGACCGCGGTGATGTCGTCGGTGACCAGCTCGGCGCCGAAGCGCTCGGCCTGGCGGCGCAGGTTGTCCATCAGGTCCGGGCCCATGACGCCGTCGGGGAAGCCGGGGAAGTTCTCGACGTCGGTGGTGTTCATCAGCGCGCCACCGGCCGTCACCGAGCCCTCGAAGACCAGCGGCGCGAGGTTCGCCCGTGCGGCGTAGATCGCGGCGGTGTAGCCGGCCGGGCCCGGAGCCGATGATGATCACGTTGCGGACGTCGTCCACAGCGGTCTGGCGTCCTTCCGGTGACGTTCCCGCGGCGTCGCGGGCTGTCGTGGTCGTCAACCGATCCTACGGGGCCGCCATTCCCCGCCGAGCGTGCGTCAGGGCCGCGGCACGCTGGCGTAGTACAGCGTCTGGTCGTTGCCCGCCGTGCAGTCGGGCCCGACCACCCAGATGTCCATCTTGTCCGGCCCCGGCCAGCCCCGGCAGCAGGATCACGGCGGCGGGCTGGCCCTTGAACTGCGCCAGGTCGACGGCCAGCGGGGTCACCGGTCCGTCGGCGAGCGCGGCCACGCAGCCGGCGAGCGCGGTGCCGCCGGCCAGCCGGCCGGTGGGCAGGCTGGCGAGGCCGGGGGCGGCGGCGACGTCGCCGGGGCTCTCGGTGGAGTCGCCGGAGGCCGGCGCGCCGTCCTCGAGGGCCGCTGACGACGGAGCGACCGTGGGGGCCAGGGTGCCGGCCGCCAGCTGTGGCGCTGCGGAGGCGAGCGAGGCTGCCGTCCAGTCGGTGCCGCTGGCGGTCAGCGGGTAGCTGCCCAGGGCGGCCTTCGGCGCCGTGGCGAGCTGCCGCCGGCGGAGTCGGCCGCGGTGCTGTCCGCCGAGCCACTGCTGCCGCCGCGCAGGGCCGACACCCCGAGGGCGCCACCGGCCAGCAGCAGCACCACGACCGCGGCCACCTGCAGCACCCGCATCCCGCGCGGCGAGTGCTGCTCGGGCGCGCGCAGCGGCGTGACGGTCCGGGTGACGGCGGTGGAGGCGGGCTCGGCGGCGACCGCAGCCAGGGCGGCGTCCAGCCGGCGTACGACGTCGTCGGGCACCGGGCCGGCATCGGCGACGGCGGCCAGCCGGCCGGGCACCGCCTGCAGCGCCGCCAGGTCGGCGCGGCACCGGTCGCAGCCCACCAGGTGCTGACGCGCGTCCCGCTCTGCGGCGGGGTCGAGCAGGCCGGCGTCCAGGTCGGCGAGGGTGTCGGCGCTCGGGTGCGACGTCTGGTCGGTCTGGTCCGTCACTGCCGCTCACCTCCTGTCCCGGTCGGTCCCGGCGGTGGGACGTCGGCGGACGGCTCGGGGTTCCCGTCCCGCAGCAGCGGCAGCAGCCGGGCCCGGCCCCGCGCGCAGCGGCTCTTCACGGTCCCGGTCGGGCACTCGAGCACCTGCGCGGCCTCCTCGACCGACCAGCCGTACATGTCCACGAGCACGAGTGCGGCGCGCTGCTCGACGGGCAGGGTGCGCAGCGCCGCGTCGACCGCCAGGCCGGTGAGGCTGGCGGCGATGGCGTCGCGGGGCGCCGGCAGGTCCTCGTGCTCGGGCAACGGGTCGGCCGGCCGGGCCGCCCGCCGGCGTACCCGGTCGAGACAGGCGTTGACGACGATCCGGTGCAGCCAGGTGGTCACCGCGGAGTCCCCTCGGAAGGCGGCTCCGCCGCGGCCGGCCCGGAAGGCCGAGACGAGGGCGTCCTGCAGCGCGTCGGCGGCCTCCTCCCGGTCGCCGAGGGTGCGCAGCGCGACCGCCCACAGCCGGCCCTGGTGCCGCCGGACGAGCTCGCCGAAGGCGTCCGGGTCGCCGTCGGCGTGGGCCTGCAGCAGCGCGGCGTCCTCGGCGGCCGCGACAGCAGGTCCCCCGGGTCGGTCGTGGCCCACCCCGTCACCACCTCGTCGACGTCGCCGGGCGTCCGGTACGGACGCCCGCCCAGGGTAGGTCGGCAGGTCGGGGCGTCGGCTCAAGCGCGCCGGTCAGCTGCGGACCGTCACCTCGGCGATCCGGCCGCGGTAGACGTCGCCGTCGACCGGCAGCGAGGTGAGCCACACCAGCAGGTAGCGCGCGGTCAGCTCCTCGCCGGGGCGCGGCAGCAGCACGGCCCGCCCGTCGACGCCGACCGCCTTGCGCACGGTGGCGAAGTCGTCGACCGAGCTGCCGTCCCGGTCGGCCGCGCGCAGCTGCAGGTCGGTGGACCCGCCGACCGTCCAGACCGTCACGGACCCGACGCGCTGCTTCTTGCCGAGGTCGAGCAGCAGGCCGACCCCGTCCTTGAGGCCGGCCGGCCCGAACGGGTCGTTGTAGAAGTTCGTGATCCAGACCGTGGAGCGACGGCCGTCGACGACGAGCGGGAGCTGCTCGTCGTTCTCCTCGCCGTCCCCTTCGGGGTCGAAGCCGGTGACCCGCTTGACCGCGATCTTGTCGCCGGTCGGCGCGGAGGGCGAGGAGGTGGGCGACCCGCTCGGCGTGGCGTTCGCGTCGTCGGAACCGGTGCCGTCGCCACGGAGGGTGTCGACGGCGGCGAAGAGGGCGAGCACGAACCCGGCCACCAGGACGAGGATGACGGCTGTCCAGGCGAGCAGCGCCGCGCGGCTGCGTCGCGGTGGTGCGTCGTCGTACGGCGGCTGCGGGTCAGCGGAGTACGCCGCGCCCGGCTCACCAGGACGCCTCCAGCGACCCGTTCGCGGCCCGGCCGGTCACGTGCGCGGCAGCCAGCGCGGTGACGAGCTCCTCCGGGGAGGACAAGGCCCGCCCGTTGGACCCGGACAGGTTCAGCGCCCGGCAGACCACGTCGTCGAGGTCGTGCGGGACACCGGCCCGGACCTGGCGCGGCGTGCAGAGCGCGTTGCCGTCGTAGGGCGCCGGCGCCAGCCCGGTGTGCTCGGCGCCGGGCCAGCGAGCCGTCAGGGCGGCGTAGGCGACGGCAGCGGCACCCTCGGTGTCGGCCCGTGCCGCGCCGGCCTCGTCCGGGACGTCGACCCCCCGGACCGCGGCGTCGACGGCCAGGCCACCGACCTTGAGCTGGCCGTGGGCGGTGCGCAGCACGTGCTCGGGCTCGAGGCAGAGGTGCGAGAGCCCGGCCCGGTGGGCGGACGCGAGCGCGGCGGCGATCTCGAGGGACAGCTCACGGGCCTCCGCCGGGGGGAGCGGGCCGTCGGCGAGCAGGTCGACCAGGCTGTCGGCCGAGACCCACTCGCTCACGACGTAGACGACGCCGTCGACCGCGCTCGCGTCCAGCACCCGCAGGAACCGCGCGTCGGTCAGGACCGCCGCCCGGCGCGCCGCGCTCAGCACCCGCTCGGCGCGGTCGGCGTCGGCCGGCAGCAGGCACAGGCCCACCGGACGGTCCAGCAGCTCGTCGTGGGCCCGCCAGTAGGACGTTCCGTCGGCCACCTCGAGGTTCTCCTCGAGGCGGTAGCGGTCCACGATCCGGGTGCCCGGCTCGACGGCGTAGGACGACACGAGCCTCCTGACGGGCGGGTTCAGGGCTGCCTGCGGCGAGCCGGCAGGTCCATCGTAGGTGCCGACTACCCGGCGCCCGACCCGGTCAGTCCTGACGGGCGGCCCGCTCAGTCGCCGACGCTGCGGCCCTCGGCGGGGCGCTCCACGTAGGCCCACTTCTTGGTCCGCTCCCAGCGGTAGAGGACCAGGGTGGGCGCCTGCCGGCCGATGACGAGGTGCACCGTGCCGTCCGGGTCCACCGAGAAGCCCTTGGGCTTCAGCACGTTCTGCGGGTCCTGCAGGGTGGCCGAGGCGACCGCTGCGTCGTAGGTCTTCTGCAGGTCCTTGGTCTGGTCCCACACCGAGGAGGCGTCCCGCGCGGCGTACGACCCCTGGTCGGACACCGTCGCGGCGGTGCTGCCGACCGAGATGGCGTCGAAGAGCGCGATGCCGATCACGGCGAGCACGATGGTGACCTTGGTGAGCCAGCCCAGCACGATGCCGCCGCGGTCGGCGGGGGCCGCGGACGAGCGGAGGCGGGGTGGTGCTGCGCGCATGGTGACTGTGTCGGACGACGGGGGCACCGCCTTGAGGACGACGCGGGCTAACTCCGTCCGCGGCGGGTCGCCCGCCCCAGCAGGTCGGTCAGCTCGGTGATGTGCAGGACCCGGGCCAGGCCGACGTACCCGGCGAGCAGCACGAGCCCTCCGCAGGCCAGCGACACGGCCGAGCCCACCAGCCCGTTGCCCAGCGCCCGCCCCAGCGCGAACGACACCGCCCAGGCGAGCACGGCCGCCGCGCCGGCGGCCACCAGGAGGCGCACGTAGAGCCGCAGCACGGCATGGCCGTCGAGGCCGCCGGTGCGCCGGCGCAGCACGGAGGTGGACAGCACGAGGCCCACGAGGTACGTGACCGAGTAGGCCAGGGCGACGCCGACCATCTTCCAGCGCAGCGGCAGCACGGCGTACGCCGCGAGCGCGAGCACGACGTTGGTGGTCGCGATCGCCACCTGCAGCAGGAACGGCGTCCGGGTGTCGCCGAACGCGTAGAAGCCGCGCAACGAGACGTACTGCGCGGAGAACGCCGGGAGGCTGACCGCGAAGGCCGCGGTGAGCAGGCCGATGTAGCGGGCTCCGGCGTCGGAGGTGCCGGCGGCGAACAGCACGCCGGTGAGGTCCGGCCCGAGCGCCACCAGCGCCGCCGCGGCCGGCACGATCGCGACCCCGGTGAGCCGCCAGGCCTCGGACAGCCCGGCCCGCACCTCGGCCAGCCTGCCGTCGGCCGCGTCCCGGGTGAGGCCGGGGAGCAGGCCGGTGACGACGGACACCGTGATGATCGACTGCGGCAGGATGAAGATCAGGTACGCCTGGGCGTAGGCGCCGAAGCCCACGCCGTACGGGACCTGCTGCAGGGTGGCCTCGTGGTCGGCCCGGACGCCGAGGTTGACGATGACGATGTACGCCAGCTGGTTGACCAGCACGAACAGCAGCGTCCACTTGGCGAGGTCGCCGGTGCGGCCGAGCCCGACCCCTCGGAAGTCGAACCGCGGCTTGTACCGGAACCCGGTGTGCCGCAGCACCGGCACCAGCACGAGCGCCTGGGCGACGACGCCGAGGGTCGTGACGGCGCCGAGGAAGACGATGGCCGGGCCGGTGAGGGACGCCGGGAGCCGCGGGTTCACGGTGAACAGCGCGATGAACGCCAGGCCGCCCGCGATCGCGATCAGGTTGTTCACGACCGGCGCCCACATCATCGGACCGAAGCTGCCGCGCGCGTTGAGCACCTGCCCCAGCACGGTGTACAGGCCGTAGAAGAAGATCTGCGGCAGGCACCAGTAGGCGAGCAGCGTGGCGACCCGGGCGTTGGCCGGGCTGAGGTCGCCGAACGCGGTGTAGAGGTGGATGAGCAGCGGGGCGGCCGCGGTCGCGACCACGGCGACCACGGTGAGCACCAGCAGCGTCAGGGTGAGCAGCCGGTCGGTGAAGGCCCGCGAGCGCTCCGGCCCCTCCTTCATCGCGCGCACGATCTCCGGCACGAAGACCGCGTTGAGGACGCCGCCGGCCAGCAGGATGTAGATGATGTTCGGCACGGTGTTCGCCACCGTGAAGGTGCTGAAGGTCAGGGCCGAGCCGAGCGCCGCCACGAGGACCGCGCTGCGCACGAAGCCCAGCGCCCGGGAGGCCACCGTCCCGGCCGCCATGACCGAGGACGCCCGCAGCAACGAGCTCGGCGCGCCGCGGACGTCCACCGGGTCGGGCGGGTCGACCGGGTCCGGGGCGGCGTCGGTGCCGGCGTTCTGCTCCGGGCCGCTCACGCCGTCACGTCCGCCCGGTCGTCCTGGCCGGGCGCCTCCGGACCGTCCGGCTCGGCCGTCGGGGTCGGGGTCGTCCGGCCCGCCGGAGCCGTCGGGGCCGTCCGGGGTGGCCGCGCCGGGCCGCGCGCACCCGCCGTACGACCCGGATGCCGGCGGCCAGGAAGAGCACGACGCCTGCGGCGACGGTGATGACCAGGGCGACCGTGCCGATCTCGGTGATGTTGACCCGCGAGCGGCACCGACTGGCCGTAGGCCGCGCCGCTGGGCGTGTGCAGCGTGGCCTCGACGACGACCACGCCGTTGGCGACCGCGGTGACCGGCACGTTGACCTGGATCTTCTGCTGCGGCCCGATGGGCGGCACGGTGACGTCACCGAGCCGGAGCCGCGGCGTCTGCGGCTCGAGGCGCAGCACGACGTTCACCGTCTGGGTCAAGCCGTTGACCAGGGTGACCGGCATCTTCCCCGACTTGCTGCCGAAGGTGAAGCTGCCCGGCTGCACGTGGACGAGGGCGCGGGTGGCGGCGAGGTACTTCTTCTCCCGGTCCAGCCGGATGCTGCGGGACGGGCGGCCGCGCCACCAGGACGACTCCAGCCGCAGCCGCGAGCTCTCCAGGCCGGGCACCAGCTGGGTGCGGTCGGTGAGCACGGCCGCGAAGTTGCTGATGCTCTCCTGCAGCGCGTTCAGCGCGGTGAGGTAGGTGTCCGGCAGCTCGGCCCGCCGCTGCGACGCCGGGTAGCGCAGCCGGCCCCGGTCGACCTGCGGCGGGTCGGAGGCGGCGAGCGCGCGCAGGCTCACCGGAGCCACCCATCGAGCCGACGCCAGCGTCTCCAGCTGGTCCAGGAACTGCTGGGGCGGGTCCCAGCGGCGCGGCGGCATGGCCACGATCGTGCGCGCGGTGCCCTGGCTGGGCAGCTCGGAGGTGATCATCGCGGTCTCGGCGACGATCCGCTGTGCCGCGAGCACCGGGTTGGCGCTCTGCGGCCGGGCCCGGGCCAGCAGGTCGGCCAGCGTCGGGTCGGCGAGCAGCGCCGCGACCCGTCCGGCGTCGGTGGGGACGACGGCGCGCCCGGACGGGGTGTAGCTGAGGTCGATGGTGGCGGGCAGCGCGCGGCCGTCCAGCACCGCGGCGGTGACGCCGGTACGGCGCAGGCCGGCCAGCGTGGCGCGGTCCAGGTAGCCGTTGATCGGCCAGGCCAGCTCCTCGATCGTCGTCGCCGCCGGGAGCAGCCGGGCCATCGTGCTCAGCCCGTCGGCGCGGGCCCGCGCCAGGTCGCCCGGCAGCCCGTGCCGCTCGACCGCCACCAGGTCGGGGTCGGCGTAGGGCAGCACCAGCACGTCGGCGCCGGCCGTGATCGACCGCAGCTGTGCGAGCCAGTCCTGCGCCAGGCCGCTGCCGCCGCCGGGGACGGTGCCGTCGGCGGTCACCACGTCGTAGCCGTCGGCCATGTCGGCCACCGTCTCGACCAGGTCCGGGTCGATCGCCCAGGTCAGCGCCGCGCCGTCCTGGAGCCGGCCGCCGGTCGCCAGCAGGCGGTCCAGGCGACCACCCGGGGCCAGCGCGGCGGCCAGCGAGTCGTTGGCGAACGTGCCGTCGGCCAGCCGGACGGGGACGCCGACGAGCGGCCAGACCCAGCTGAACCCGGTGGCGCTGAAGTCCGGTGCCGCGGGCACCCACGGCAGCAGGCTGCGGCTGATCGCGACCCGGCCGGTGTCCGACCCACGGGTGCCGAGCACCTCGACGCTGAGCCCGTAGACCCCGAAGGTGGTGAGCGACGCGACGTCGTCCAGCGCCTGCTGCAGGTCGAACGGTTCGGAGCTGCCTGGTGCGAGGTCGGCCAGCGGCTGCTGGGCGACGACCTCGCCGCGCCGGCTGCCGATCGTGCCGTCCACCACCGCGGCCAGCTCGGCCCGGCTGTTGAGCCGGGCGTCGGAGATGCGCACCTGCACGGTGACGTCGCGCACGACCTGGTCGCCGGAGTTCGTCACCGTGCCGGCCACGTCGAGAGTGCTCCCCGCGGTCGCGACCGCCGGGGTCAGCGAGGTGACGGTGACCTTGACGCCGCCGGACGCGCCTGCCGAGGGCACCGGGCCGGCGAGGACGAGCGCGCCGAGCAGCAGGGCGAGAGCGGCCACCACGCCCGCGCCCCGCCGCCGCGTCGTCACGCGGTGTCCGCCAGCAGGTCGGCCGCCGTCTCGGCCAGTCGGCGTTCACCGGCGTACGCCAGCCGGTCGCCGAGCTGGTCCAGCGGCACCCAGGCCACCTCGTCGACCTCGACGTCGTCGTCGCTGAGCTCGCCGCCGGAGGCCTCCAGCAGGTAGTGGTGCACCGTCTTGTGGATGCGGCGGTCGTCGGCCACGAACCAGTAGTCGATCGTGCCCAGCGCCGCGAGCACCCGGCCGCGGATGCCGGTCTCCTCCTCCACCTCCCGGACGGCGGCGTCCTCGGCGGTCTCGCCGGCCTCCAGGTGACCCTTCGGCAACGACCACAGCAGCCGGCCGCGGCGGTCGACCCGACCGATCAGCGCGACCCGCGGCGCACCGTCGCTGCGGTCGACCACCAGCCCCCCGGCGGAGGTCTCCTCGACCTTGCGCAGGCCGGCCCGCCCGGTCGCCGGCCGCCGCGAGCGCGCGCGGCGGGACGACGGGGATCGGGCCATTGCTCGATCGTAGCCAGCCGACCGGTGGGGTCGCGGCAGCCCGCGAGGCGCCCGGGTGGGGCGCACCGCCGTACCCTTGCCTCCCGTGCCAGCCCTGCCTCCAGCCAGCCCCGGCCCGCCACCGCCGGCGGCGTCGGCGCTGCCCCAGCCGCCCCCGCGGGCCGTCCCGTCCGGGCTGCCCGCGGCGCAGCGCCGCCTGGCCGCGGGCCTGCTGGCGCTGCAGCCGGTGCTCGGCGGGCTGGCCGAGCGGTTCGCCGCGGCCGGGCACACCCTGGCGCTGGTCGGTGGGCCGGTGCGCGACCTGCTGCTCGGCCGGGTGTCGCCGGACCTCGACCTCACGACCGACGCCCGGCCGGAGGCCGTCCGCGACCTGCTGCGCGACTGGGGCGACGCCTGGTGGGAGGTCGGCATCGCCTTCGGCACCGTGGGCGCCCGCAAGGGCGAGCACCTGGTCGAGGTGACGACCTACCGCGACGAGGTCTACCGCAGCGAGTCCCGCAAGCCGACGGTCACCTACGGCGACACCCTCGAGGGCGACCTCGGCCGCCGCGACTTCACGGTCAACGCGATGGCCGTGGTGCTGGCCTCGAGCACCTTCGTCGACCCGTACGGCGGGCTGGAGGACCTCGCCGCCGGGGTGCTGCGGACGCCGGGCCGGCCGGAGGACTCGTTCAGCGACGACCCGCTGCGGATGCTGCGGGCCGCCCGGTTCGCCGCCCAGCTCGGGCTGCGGGTCGACCCGGCGGTGGTGGCCGCGATGACCGCGATGGCCGACCGGATCTCGATCGTGTCGGCGGAGCGGGTGCGCGACGAGCTGACCAAGCTGCTGCTGGCGCCCGACCCGCGGGCCGGCCTGCGGCTGCTGGTCGACACCGGGCTGGCCGACCAGGTGCTGCCCGAGCTGCCGCGGCTGGCGCTGGAGATCGACGAGCACCACCGGCACAAGGACGTCTACGAGCACACGCTGACGGTGCTCGAGCAGGCGATGTCGCTGGAGGGGCCGGCCGGACCCGACCTGGTGCTGCGGCTGGCCGCCCTGATGCACGACGTGGGCAAGCCCAAGACCCGGCGCTTCGAGCCCGGCGGCGGCGTCTCCTTCCACCACCACGAGGTGGTCGGCGCGAAGCTGACCCGCGCCCGGCTGCGCGAGCTGCGGTTCCCGAAGGACCTCATCGAGGACGTGTCGACGCTGGTCGAGCTGCACCTGCGGTTCCACGGGTACGGCACCGGCGCGTGGACCGATGCCGCCGTACGCCGGTACGTGACCGACGCCGGCCCGCTGCTCGACCGGCTGCACAAGCTGACCCGGTCGGACTGCACCACCCGCAACAAGCGCAAGGCTGCGGCGCTCGTCGCGCACCTACGACGACCTCGAGGCACGGATCGCACGGCTGCGCGAGCAGGAGGAGCTGGACTCGATCCGGCCGGACCTCGACGGCAACGCGATCATGGCGATCCTCGGCGTACCCCCGGGTCCGGTGGTCGGGCGGGCCTGGCAGCACCTCAAGGAGGTGCGCCTCGAGCAGGGCCCGCTGTCGCCCGAGGACGCCGAGGCCGAGCTGCGCCGCTGGTGGGCCACCCAGCAGCCGCCCGACCTGACCCTCGGGTGGCCCTGGTTGACCACGTATGGCAGGCGTGCGGATACGTCGCCAGGCGTGCTACGCCTCGCGGAAGCGCCGGCAGCCTGCTTTACGTGGTCGACATCCGCGGGGGAGGTGGCCGGGGGCGCGGGACGCGGGCGCGGGCTGCGGGGTCAGGCGGTGGCGCGGGTCAGGCGGTGGCGGGGGTGGTGCGGGTGGCGAGGCGGGCGGTGGCGCGGGCGTACAGCGCGGCGGTGAGGGCGTAGCCGAGGGCCACCACGGCGAAGACCGCGCGCGAGTTGCCGTCCGGCGGCAGGGCCACCGCACCGAACGCCGCGGCCGAGACGAAGGCGATGTTGAAGATGACGTCGTAGAAGGAGAAGACCCGGCCGCGGTAGGCGTCGTCGACCGAGGTCTGCACGATGGTGTCGACGCAGATCTTCGAGCCCTGGGCCGCGATGCCGAGCACGAACGCCCCGACGTACAGCAGCCACTCGGTCAGGAAGACGACGAACACCGCCTCGGCCACCGCCGCCATCGAGAAGCACACGACGATCCAGGTCGACGTGCGGATCTTCAGGGTGACCTCGGGCGTCACGACCGCGGCCAGGAAGAAGCCGGCGCCGGACGCCGCGAACACTCCGGCGAGGCCGGACAGCCCGGCCTCGACGTCGTCCGGGTCGTTGAAGTAGGACCGGAACAGCAGGATCGCGGTGATGGTCGAGATGCCGTAGAAGAACCGGTGCCCGCCGATCGCGGCCAGCGCGTGCCCGGCGGCCCGGTGGTGCCACACGTGCTGGGCGCCGTCGACGAGCCCGCGGGCCACCCGGCGTACGGCGGCACGGGTCTCGGGCGGCTCGGCAGCGAGATCCGGGCCGAGCAGGTCCTTGTCCATCCGGGCGGCCAGCGCGGCCGACAGCGCGTAGCCCAGGGCTGCGACCACGATGACCTTCGCGTCGGCCGTGGTGCCGTCGCCGAGCAGCCGCTTCAGCGCGAGCCCGATGCCGCCGCCCGTGATGGCCACGACCGTGCCGGTGGTGGTCGACACCGAGTTGGCCATCACCAGCTCGTCGCGCGTGACGACGTGCGGGAGGGCCGCGGACAGGCCGGCGAGGAAGAAGCGGTTCACCGACAGGCAGGCCAGCACCGCGGCGTACAACGGCCAGCCGGTGACGTCGGCGAGGCTCAGGGTGGCGACCCCGAGCACCATCGCGGCGCGCAGCAGGTTGGCGACCACCAGGATCTGCCGGCGGCGCCACCGGTCGAGCAGCACCCCGGCGAACGGCCCGACCAGCGAGTACGGCAGCAGCAGGGTGGCGAACGCGGCGGCCACGCTGCCGGCCGACGTCTGCTTCTCCGGGGAGAAGAAGAACAGGCTGGCCAGCGCCGCCTGGAACGCGCCGTCGGCCGCCTGCGAGGTGAGCCGGGTGGCGAACAGCCGCCGGAAGTTCCGGTGCCGGACGACGGCACGCAGGTCGCCGGCGAAGGACATGCCTGGAGGGTACGGCGGGAACGGCCGAGGCCCGGCCCCCTTGAGAGGGAACCGGGCCTCGACGGTCAGCTGGTGGGCCGGCCGGTCCTAGCGGTCGATCTCGCCCGCGATGAACTCCTCGACCAGGTCGCGCGCCATGTCGTCGTCGTGCTGCTCGGGCGGCGACTTCATGAAGTAGCTCGACGCCGACAGGATCGGCCCGCCGATGCCGCGGTCGAGGGCGATCTTGGCGCACCGGATCGCGTCGATGATCACGCCGGCGGAGTTCGGGGAGTCCCAGACCTCGAGCTTGTACTCGAGGTTCAGCGGCACGTCGCCGAAGTTGCGGCCCTCGAGCCGGACGTAGGCCCACTTGCGGTCGTCGAGCCACTGCACGTAGTCCGACGGGCCGATGTGCACGTTGCGGGCCGACAGCTTGTTCTCCATGTTGGAGGTGACGGCCTGGGTCTTCGAGATCTTCTTCGACTCGAGACGGTCGCGCTCCAGCATGTTCTTGAAGTCCATGTTGCCGCCGACGTTGAGCTGGTAGGTGCGGTCCAGGATCACGCCGCGGTCCTCGAACAGCTTCGCCAGCACGCGGTGCGTGATGGTGGCGCCGACCTGGGACTTGATGTCGTCGCCGACGATCGGCACGCCGGCGTCGCTCGAACTTCTTCGGCCCACTCCGGGGTGCCGGCGATGAACACCGGGAGGGCGTTGACGAAGCCGCACCTTGGCGTCGATGGCGCACTGCGCGTAGAACTTCGCGGCGTCCTCGGAGCCGACGGGCAGGTAGCAGACGAGGACGTCGACCTTGGCCTCGCGAAGCGCGGCGACGACGTCGACCGGCTCCTCGTCGGACTCGGTGATGGTCTCGCGGTAGTACTTGCCGAGGCCGTCGTAGGTGTGGCCGCGCTGCACGATGACGCCGGTGGGCGGCACGTCGGCGATCTTGATGGTGTTGTTCTCGCTGGCGCCGATGGCGTCGGCGAGGTCGCTGCCGACCTTCTTGGCGTCGACGTCGAACGCGGCGACGAACTCCACGTCGCGGACGTGGTAGTCGCCGAACTGGACGTGCATGAGCCCGGGCACCCGGGCCTGCGGGTCGGCGTCCTTGTAGTACTCGACGCCCTGGACCAGCGACGCGGCGCAGTTGCCGACGCCGACGATGGCTACGCGTACCGAACCCATGAGTGCTCCTTCTCGGGGGTGTCCGTGCTGCTCGTGTCCGTGCTGTTCGTGTCGTGCTCCGGTGACTCGCGGCGGCGCCGCTCGTCGTCGATCAGCTCGTTCAGCCAGCGCACCTCGCGCTCGACCGACTCCAGACCGTGCTGCTGCAGGGCCAGGGTGTAGGTGTCCACCCGCTCGCGGCTGCGCGCGAGCGCCGCTCGGAAACCGTCGACCCGCTCCTCCAGCCGGGACCGGCGTCCTCCAGGATGCGCAGCCGGGTCTGGGCGTCGGTGCGGCCGAAGAAGGCGAAGTGCACGCCGAAGCCCTCGTCGTCCCACGCCGACGGGACCGGCTCTCGTCCAGCAGCGTGGCGAAGTGCTCCTTGCCCTCGGCGGTGAGCTGGTAGACGATCCGGGACCGCTTGCCGGCGGCCTCGCGGCAGCCTGCGCCTGCTCGGTGACCAGTCCGGCGGCCAGCAGCCCCTTGAGGCAGGGGTACAGCGAGCCGTAGGAGAAGGCGCGGAAGGCGCCGAGCGTGGCGTTGAGCCGCTTGCGCAGCTCGTAGCCGTGCATCGGGCTCTCGTGCAGCAGGCCGAGGACGGCGAACTCGAGGACGCCGGAGCGTTTGGCCACCCGCCGTACCTCCTCGTCGGTCGTGTCGAACGTGCTGCTCGATGTATCGAGCTGATACATCGCGACGATAGGCGGTGAGTCATCAGGATGGCAAGTCCCACGACCCCCGGGCGCTGCTGGCCTACCCTCGCGGTGTGTGGTCCCAGCGGTCGGTGGTCGACTACGGGCTGGCCCGCCGCGCGGCGCTGGAGTCGTTGCAGGGGCCGGGACCCACGCTGCGCGAGGACGCCTGCGACGCCCACCCCTACCTGCTGCGGGCCGCCCGGTACCACGGCGAGCCGACCGGTCGCGAGTGCCCGGTCTGCCGGCACGAGCGGCTCGTCGAGCTGAGCTACGTGTTCGGTGAGAGCTGGGCCGGTACGCCGGCCGGATGCGGGCGCGGTGCGAGCTCGAGGCGATGGCCCACGAGCACGGCGAGTTCCGGGTGTACGTGGTCGAGGTGTGCCGCGGCTGCGGGTGGAACCACCTGGTGCTCTCGTTCGTCCTCGGAGACGGCGTGGACCGGCGTGCGGGGGCTGCCCGCGAGGCATCGTTACGCTGACCGGCCACACCTGTTCCCTGGCACTGAAGGACCTCCGAAGCACCGTGACCCGCCGATGAGAGTCGACTACCCGCGCGAGAAGTACGACGGCGTACGCCGCTTCGTGCCGTCCTTCAAGCAGCTCCTCGTGCTGGCCGGCGTCGGCTTCCTGGCCCTGGTGGCGCTGGTGGGAGTCGCGTACGCGGCCACGCCGATCCCGGCGCCCAACGACCTGATCTCGGCGCAGACCACGATCGTGTACTTCGACGACGGCAAGACCGAGATCGGTCGCTTCGGCGAGCAGAACCGCATCATCGTGCCGCTCGACCAGGTGCCCGACCACGTGCAGAAGGCCGTGCTCGCCGCCGAGGACCGCTCGTTCTACGACAACCGGCGGCATCTCGCCGACCGGCATCGCGCGGGCGTTCTGGAACAACCTGCGCGGCGGCTCGACGCAGGGCGGCTCGACGATCACCCAGCAGTACGCGAAGAACGCCTACCTGACCCAGGAGCGCACCTACAAGCGCAAGGTCAAGGAGTTCTTCATCGCGGTCAAGCTCGACCGCCGCGACGACAAGGACAAGATCCTGCGAGGACTACCTCAACACGATCTACTTCGGCCGCGGCGCCTACGGCATCCAGACCGCGGCCCAGACCTACTTCGGCAAGGACGCCAAGGACCTCACCGTCGAGGAGGGCGCGGTCCTCGCCTCGGTGATCCGGTCGCCGTCGAACTACGACCCGGTGGCACGACGCGGCCCGGCTGGAAGGACGGTTCAACTACGTCCTGGACGGCATGGTCGACCGAGGGCTGGCTGCCGGCGAGCGAGCGGGCCGGCATGCAGGTGCCGCCGCTGGCCGAGACCAAGAAGCCCAAGGGCGGCACCGAACTACTACCTGATGGACACGGTCCGTCGCGAGCTCAAGACCGAGGGGTTCACCGACCAGGACATCGACCTCGGCGGCCTGCGGGTCACCTCGACGTTCGACCGGCGGGCCCAGCGCGCGGCAGTGCGTGCCGTGCGCGAGGAGCGGCCGCGCGAGAACGCCCGCAACGTGCACATCGGACTGTCCGCGGTGCAGCCCGGCACCGGCGCGGTCGTCGCGATGTACGGCGGGCCGACCGCGGGCGGGCTCAACCAGGCCACCCAGGCACGGGTCCAGCCGGGCTCCGCCTTCAAGCCGTTCGCCCTGGCCGGTGCGCTCACCGACGACATCGGGCTGCGCAGCCGGTTCGACGGCAACTCGCCGTTCCAGCTGCCCGGCACCGACAAGGAGGTCAACAACGAGTTCGACCGGAGCTACGGCTCGTCCGTCGACCTGGTGACCGCCACCGAGCTGTCCATCAACACGGCGTACGTCGACCTGACGACCCAGATGGGGGCCAGCAAGGTCGTCGAAGGCGGCAGTCGCTGCCGGCATCCCCGCGGACACCCCCGGGCTGGAGTCCAACGCGGTCAACACGTTGGGCACGGCCTCGGTGCGCAACATCGACATGGCCAACGCCTACGCGACGTTCGCGGCACAGGGGCGGTCCGCGCCGTGGTACACCGTGCAGGAGGTGAAGGGCTCCAACGGCGGCACGCGGTACAAGGCGAACCCGAAGACGGCGAACGCGTTCGACGAGGACGTCACCGCAGACGTCGAGCTACGCCCTGCAGCAGGTGGTGAAGAACGGCACGGGCGTCGAGGCGCAGAACCTGGACCGGCCGGCGGCCGGCAAGACCGGCACCGCCGCGCTGCGACCGGACACCACGACCTCCGCGTGGTTCGTGGGGTACACCCCGCAGCTGTCCGCCGCAGTCGACTTCTACAAGGGCACCGGCCGGGCCGACCTGGACGGCGTGGGCGGGCTGCCGACGTTCTTCGGCGGGGAGTACCCGACCCGGATCTGGACCGCGTTCATGACCGCGGCGCTGCAGAACACGAAGGTCGAGACGTTCCCGCCGCCGGCGTACGTCGGCGAGACCGTCAACCCCAAGCCCACCTTCACCCCCAGCCCGACGAAGTCCACCGAGACGCCCACCGAGACACCGACCGAGACCCCGACGACGGTGCCGCCGACCGCGACCGGGACCCCGACGACGACCACGGCACCGCCTGGGCCGCCGAGCACGCCGCCGGGGCAGCAGTCGCCGACCGACAGCGCGACCCTGCCGCCGGCACCCGGCAGCGGCTGACCGCGTGGAGAGCCGCGTCGTCGCACCCTCGCGGGAGGATCCGCTCGTCCGCCTCGGCAGCGAGGTGCTGGGGGGGCCGCTCGGCCGCCGTGCCCTCACCGGCCGGTCCTGGTGGACGCCGTTGCGGGTGCTGCTCGCCCTGACGTTCCTCACCATGGGCCTCGGCCTGGTGCAGAAGGACTGGTGCCGGGACCACGCCTGGGTGGCGCCCGGCGTCTACAGCCACGCCTGCTACAGCGACATCCCGCCGCTCTACTTCGGGCGCGGGCTCGCCGACGGCGAGGTCCCGTACATCGGGCAGGTGGGCGACCGGCAGGTGGAGTACCCGGTGCTCACCGGCGCGGTGATGTGGGCGACCGCACAGCTGGTGCCCTCCGACGGCTCGCCGGTCGACCGATCCCGGCGCTTCTTCGACGTCAACGCGCTGGGCCTCGCGCTGGCCGCGGCGGTGGCGGTCGGCGCGACGATGAAGCTGGCCGGTCGCCGTCCCTGGGACGCCGCGATGTTCGCGCTGGCGCCGACCCTGGCGCTGGCCGGGACGATCAACTGGGACCTGTACGCCGTCGCGCTGCTCGCGCTGGGCATGCTGGCCTGGGCGCGGGAGAGACCGGTGGCCGCCGGGGTGCTGGTGGGGCTGGCGGCGGCGACCAAGTTCTACCCGCTGTTCTTCCTCGGGCCGCTGCTCGTGCTGTGCCTGCGGGCCGGCCGGATGCGCGAGTTCTGGGCGACGCTGGCCGGGGCGGTCTGCGCCTGGGTCGCGGTGAACGTGCCGGTGATGGTGGCCGACTTCGACGGCTGGTCGAAGTTCTACCGGCTCTCCGAGGAGCGCACGGCCGGCTTCAGCTCGATCTGGTTCGTGCTGTCGCAGCGCGGCCACGCGGTGCCGGACGGCGCGCTGAACGTGCTCGCCGGCGGGCTGTTCGCGGTGGCCTGCCTGGGCGTCGGCGGTGCTGGCGCTGGTGGCCGAGCGACGACCGCGGCTGCCGCAGCTGGTGTTCCTCGTGGTGGCGGCGTTCCTGCTGACCAACAAGGTGTACTCGCCGCAGTACGTGCTGTGGCTGGTGCCGCTCGCGGTGCTGGCCCGGCCGCGGTGGCGCGACTTCCTGATCTGGCAGGCGGCCGAGGTCGTGCACTACGTCGGCATCTGGATGCTGCTGCTGGGCTACCCCCCGGGTCGGCCGGAGCGGGCGCTGGGCAACGACGCCTACGACGTGACGGTGATGGTGCACGTGGTGGCCACCCTGTGGCTGTGCGCCGTGGTGGTCCGCGACGTGCTGCGCCCGGAGCACGACCCGGTCCGCGCACCCGACGCCGACGGCTTCGCGGACGACGACCCCGCCGGCGGCGTCCTCGACCACGCTCCCGACGCCCTGCGCCTCGTCCGCTCCTGACCCGGAGCGGTGCGGCCGCGTCCGGCCGCGGCCGCGCTCCCGGGAGTCGACCACGTAAAGCACGCGGGCACCCGCTTCGCCACGTGTGGCAGACGGGTCGACGCGTTGCCGACGTAGCGCCGGGTGCGCTCTGCGCCGGTGCCGACACGACGTCGCAAGGCGACGCCGGGCGGCGCAGCAGTGCGGCTGTGGACGAATGGACGGGCGGGCGGCGCGAGCTGTGGACAGCCGGTCCGTGGGCAACGCTGCCGGTGCCATCGTTCGAGGATGCCGCTCCCGCCGGTCCTGCACCCCGCCGCTGTCGCCTGGCCGCCGAGCAGCGCGGCGTGTTCACCGCCGCGCAGGCGCGAGCCGCTGGGCACACCGAGCAGGAGCTCCAGCGGCTGCGGTCTGCACGGCGACCTCGAGTCGCTCCGCCGGGGCGTCTACGTCGACGGTCGCGCCTTCCGCGACGCGAAACCGGCCGCAGCGACCGTCGTTGCGAGATCGCCGCGCTGGAGTCGCCCTGTCGGCCCCGGCGACGTGCTCAGCCACGTCACCGCGCGGCCGCCGAGCACGGCCTCGAGCTGCTCGAGCCGGATCACTCCCTGCTCCACGTCACCCGCCCGGTCGCGGCCAGCACCAGGACGGAGGCCGGCGTCGACCACCATGTCGCCGAGCTGCGCGACGACCACATCGTGCGGCCGACAAGGCCGTGTGCCGATGACCTCACTCGCACGGACGGCGATCGACGTGGCCCGCGGGACCGACCGCTCGAGTGTGCCCTTGCCGCCTTCGACTCCGCCCTCCGCGCGGGGGTGTCGCGTGATGCGCTCGCGCGAGAGTCTTCGAACCTGGCGCGGAGCTGGCCCGGCGCCCGGCTGCTCGAGCCGCGCGCTCAGCTGGCCGACGGCCGGGCCGCGAACCCCGGCGAGTCCTGGTCCGCGCCGTGCTCCTGTCCCTCGGCCTCGCGCCGACCGACCTCCAGAAGCAGCTCGACGACGCCGCGGGCCTGATCGGCTACGTCGACTTCGGTGGGACGGCGTCGTCGGCGAGTTGGACGGGAAGGGAAAGTACGGCGTCGGCGTCGGCGACCGATCCGGTGGACGCCGGCCGCATCGTGCGTGCGAGAAGCAGCGGGAGGACCGGATCCGTGGCTCGGTCTCGGCGTCGCGCGGTGGGAGTATGCGCCCACTACTCGCCCGGCCGTCATCGGCCAGCGGGTTCGGCTGGCGATGGCGCGAGCCGCCCAGCGCCGCCGGCCGGCCTGAAGTCGGGCTGCCGTCATCGGCGGAGCTGCGGCCGACCGGCGCACTCCGGAGTCGCCTGGCTGGGCGCGCCAGCCGAGCCGCCTGAGCTGCGCCGCGCCGCGGCGCATTGCCAGGCGTGCGGGTACCACGCTAGGCGCCGGAGCATGGCAAAGCGCCGACTCGCCTGCCATACGTGGTCAACGGCCGACCAGGTGGCGCCGGCGGCGGGCGGCGGGCGGGGGCGGTCGACTCCGGGCGGCGGGCGGCGGGCGGCGGGGGCGGGCGGGGGCGGGAAGGGCGGTCAGGTGGGCAGGGGGGCTACCCGGTCGGGGTGCAGGGTGGTGAGGCGCACGTCGCAGTCGAGCTCGGTGCCGATCGAGGGCGGCTCGACGGAGGTCGGCAGCAGCAGCAGCGACACGTGCATGTGCGGCGGCTCGGCGAACCACCGCTGCCGGCCGCCCCAGCGGAACGGCGAGAGCGAGAGGTTCGCCGCCGCCAGCGTGCCGACCGCCAGCGCCTTGCCACGACCCACCGGCCCGCGCACCGTCCGCGGTGCCTCCAGTGCGACGCCGTGCGCGGTGCCGCCGCTGACCACCACCAGGTGGCTGTCCCGCGGCACCCGGCGCTGCCGGTACCCGTAGTGCGTCCCCTTCTTCAGCCGGTGCACGTCCAGCACCGTCCCCCGTGCCTGCAGGGCCGCGCGGTCTCCCAGCCACAGGGCGGTGCCGATCCGCGGCCGGAACGTGGTGGCCGGACAGTCCCGTCGCAGCCCGGCCAGCTCGGCCGCCGTCAGGTGGCTCAGCCACGCCACCGAGGTCGGCACGCCGGCCGCCGCCAGCCGACCCAGCAAGCGAGCCACCTCGCCCGCCGGCTGGTAGCCGCCGTGCCGGTCCATCGGCAGGTGGAACGCCAGCCCCTCCAGCCGGACCTCGCCCAGCCACGAGGCCAGCGCGTCGACGTCGGCGTCGCCGAGCCCGTGCCGGTGCATCGAGGTCATGGCCTCCACGACAACTCGCGCCCCGCCGCCCGACCGCACCGTCTCGAGGTGCGCCGCGGTCTGGATGACGCGTCCCGTCGGGTCGTCGAAGGGCCTGGGGTACGACGGCGTCAGCACCAGCACGTCGCCGGGGAAGGCCTCCCGCACCGCCGGCAGCTCGTCGGTGGTGCCGACCGCCACGGTGTCGACGCCGAGCGCCGCGGCCTCGGCGGCCAGCCGGACGTTGCCGAGCCCGTAGCCGTTGCCCTTGATGACCGGCACGATGCCCGGCGTCGCCTCGACCGTGGCACGCAGGTGGTTGCGCCAGCGCGGCTCGTCGACGTAGAGCGAGAACGTCATCGACGCGCCAGGTAGAGCTCGAACGCCTTGAAGAGCACCTTGTTCAGCGGCAGGTCCCACTCGCCGAGGTACTCGACCGCCTCGCCACCGGTGCCGAGCTTGAACTGGATCAGGCCGAAGTGCGGGTCGTCGTCGGACAGCGTGTCGGTGATGCCGCGCAGGTCGTAGACCGTGGCTCCCGCGGCCGCGGCGTCGCGCAGCATCGCCCACTGCACGGCGTTCGAGCCGCGCACCTCGCGCTTGGCGGTGGAGGACGCGCCGTAGGAGTACCACGCGTGCCCGCCGACCCGGACCATCGTGGTGGCGGCCACCAGGTCGCCCTCGTGCTCGGCCAGGTAGAGCCGGATCCGGTCCGGGTCCTCGGCGCGCATCGCCTCCCACATCCGCTGGAAGTACGTCAGCGGCCGCCCGGTGAAGTGGTCGCGCTCGGCGGTCTCGAGGTAGAGCGCGTGGAACGCCGGCAGGTCCTCGGCCGACCCCTGCCGGACCGCGACGCCGAGCTTGTCGGCCTTCTTGATGTTGCGCCGCCAGAGCTGGTTGAAGCCGCTGAGCAGATCGGCCTCCGACCGGCCCGCGAGCGGCACCTGGAAGACGAACTGCGGCTGCCCCGCGCCGAAGCCCTCGTCGGCCGACGGCGCCCGCCAGCCCAGCCGGGTCAGCGTCCCCGCCACCCGGTCGGCGACGGGGTCGGTCGTATCGGGCGGTACGTCGGCCAGCCGCTTCGCGCTGCCCTCGGCGATCGCGGCCTTCACGGTCGCCGCCGACCAGCGCCGCCGGACCACGGGTGGACCCATCTTCACGCCGAACGCGCCCTCGCCGCGCAGGTGCTCGACCATCGGCCCGAGCCAACCCTCGAGGTCGTCGTCGGCCCAGTCGAGCACCGGGCCCTCCGGCAGGTAGGCGAGGAACCGCTTCACCTTCGGCACCTGTCGCAGCAGCACGAGCCCGACCCCCACCAGGGCGCCGCTGTCGTCGTACCAGCCGAGGCTGCGGCTGCCCCACTCGCGCTTCACCGACGCCCAGGACGGGCACTGCAGGAACGATGCCGACGGGCGCGAAGCGAGGAACCCGAGGTGCTCCGCGCTGCTGATCGGTCGGACGGCGAGCGCCATGGGGGCAGCGGCTCCTCGGGAGGTACGGCGGGGCCGCGCGGGCCCGGGTCGGGGACGAGGCTACCCAGGCCGGCGGCCGGTGCGGACACCCCGGACCACCGCCGGAGACGGCGAAGCCCCGGGTGCCGAGGCACTCCGGGGCGTCGCGGGCCGCGCTGCTGCGGCGGGTGGATCAGGCCTGGCGGGCCGCCTGCGCCTCGATCTCGATGGTGATCTTCTTCGAGACCAGGACGCCGCCGCTCTCGAGCGCGACGTTCCAGGTGATGCCGAAGTCCTCACGGTTGATCTCGGTCTTCGCGGTGACGGCGAGCTTCTCGTTGCCCCACGGGTCCTTCGCGACGCCGTCGAGCTCGACCTCGAGGGTGACCTCGCGGGTCACGCCCTTGATCGTCAGGTCGCCGACGACGGTGAAGTCGCTGCCCTTCTGGGAGACGACCCGGGCGTTGCCGAAGGTGATGGTCGGGAACTTCTCGACCTCGAGGAAGTCACCGGAGACCAGGTGGGCGTCCCGGTCCTTGGTGCCGGTGTCGATCGAGGCGGTCTGCAGGGTGGCCTCGGCGGTCGAGGAGGCGGCGTCGGTGCCGATCGTGATGCTGCCGGTGAACTCCTGGAAGGCGCCACGCACCTTGGTCACCATGAGGTGCCGGGCGACGAAGCCGATGCGGGTGTGGGTCGGGTCCAGGACGTAGGTGCCGGCGGCCGGGAGGGTGACGCCGTCGACGACGCGCAGGTCGGAGGTGTGCTGGATGTCGGTCATGGGGGTGGTCCTCTCGGGACGGTCGGAGGGCGGTGCTGGTGACGTCTGCTGTAGCAAACATTGCACTCTCAACATTCCCGTTGTCAAGTAGATGTAGGATCGGAGCATGACCACGGACGCCGGGCACGCTCGACTCGTCGACGCTGACTTCGACGACGACCGGCTCACCGTGATGGGCCTGTTCGCCGAGACCTGGGCGTCGTTGAGCGCCCGTGCCGCGGCCCACCTGGCGCAGTTCGGCCTGGCTCCGGCCGAGTTCGAGGTGTGCCTGCGGCTGGCCCGCTCCCCCGAGGGGCTGCTGCGGATGACCGACCTCGCCGCCCAGACCACCCTGACCTCGAGCGGGGCGACCCGGGTCGTCGACCGCCTGGTGGAGCGCGGGCTCGTCACCCGGCAGTCCTGCGCGACCGACCGCCGGACGACCTACGCGGTGATCACCGAGCCCGGCCGGGCCCTGCTGGCCGAGGTGATCCCGGGACACCTGGCCATCGCCCAGGAGTGGGTCATCGAGCCGCTGCAGGGCGTCGGCCTGCCGGAGTTCGTGGCCGGCCTGCGCGCCCTGCGCGACCACGCGGCGCCGTGCTCCACCGTCGGCAGCGACGGAGCGGCACTGGCCGTCACGTCCTGACGTTTCCCGCCAGTCGGGCCAGCAGGTCGGCCAGCACCGCCACCTCGGTCTCGGACACCCCCGTCCGCAGCCGCGCGTCGAAGTCGGCCGCGGCCGCCCGCAGCCGGTGGAACGCCTCGTCGCCGGCAGGCGTGAGCTCGACGATGTGGGTGCGCCGGGCGTCCGGGTCCCGCCGCCGGGTCAGCAGCCCGGCGGTCTCCATCGCGTCCAGGTGATGGCTCGCGGTGGCGCCGCGGATGCCGACCGCCTCGGCGAGCTCGCGCTGGTTCGCGGTCCCTCGCAGCTTCACCTGGAGCAGCAGCAGCCAGGTCGGCCGGGACCCCCCGGCGGCCGCCAGCGCCTCGTCGAAGGCGCGGCCCACGTCCTTGGCGGTGGCGGCGAGCTGCAGCCCGATCGGGCGGCGGTCGGGCGCTGGCACGAGGGGACGGTAGCAACGCGGGTTGTCCGACAGAACCTTTGACATCTAATGATTAGATACCTACCGTCGAGGGATGACGTCCTTCGGCCAGCTCGACCCCGCTCTGCGCGTCTCGGACGCCGACCGGGAGGCGGTGGCCGAGTCGCTGGCCAGGCATGTCGCCGCCGGGCGGCTCACCGTCGAGGAGCACGCCGAGCGGCTCGACGAGTGCTTCCGGGCCAGGACGGCGGGCGAGCTCGGCCTCGTGCTGCGCGAGCTCCCGGCCGAGCCGACCGCCGGCCGGCACCCGATCCGCGACCCGGCCCCGGACGAGCGTTCGGCGGGCCGCCCCTGCTGCCGCTGGTCGTGCTGCTGGTGGTCGCCTCGGCCGTCGTGCACGCCCCGCTGTTCCTGCTCGTGCTGCCGATCGTCGCCATCGTCCGCCGGGGCCGCCGAGGGCCCTGGAACGGCGCTGGCCCGCGGGCCGCTGGGGCGGCGGAGGCGGTTGGGAGCGCCACCCGGTGCGGGCGGAGGCCCGCGCAGCGGCTCCTGACGCCCGGCGGCCGCACCGACCGGTGCTGCTGCGCGTGACGAGCGGACGGCGGTCCCGGCCGGCCGCGGACTCCGGTCAGGCCGGCAGCCGCTCGCGCAGCCAGGCGATGTCGGCGCCCTGACCCTCGGCCCCGCCCGGGGTCTCGCAGACCACCGGAGCCCCGGCGGCGGCGACCACGGCCAGCAGGTCGTCGCCGTCGATCTGGCCGCTGCCGAAGTTGGCGTGCCGGTCGGCGCCGGAGTCGAAGCTGTCGCGCGAGTCGTTCGCGTGCACCAGGTCGACCCGGCCGGTCACGGCCTTCGCCCGGTCGACCACCCCGGCGAGCTCCTCGCCACCGGCGTGGGCGTGGCAGGTGTCGAGGCAGAACCCGATGCGGGCCAGCACCTCGGGCTCGACCCGGTCCTCGAAGACCTCCCAGAGCCGGGCCACCCGGTCGAGCCGGCGGGCCATCGCGCCGTCGCCGCCGGCGGTGTTCTCGATGAGCACCGGCAGCGGCGGCGCCCAGCGCTCGAACGTCTTGGCCCAGTTGTCGGCACCGCGCTCGGGGTCGTCGTCCTTGCCGACGTGGCCGCCGTGCACGATCAGGCCCTTGGCGCCGATCTCGGCGGCCGCGGCGGCGTGCTTGGCCAGCAGCTGCCGGCTGGGGATGCGGATGCGGTTGTTCGCGGTGGCGATGTTGAGCCGGTACGGCGCGTGCACGTAGAGGTCGAGCCCGGCGGCCTCGGCGGCCGAGCGCAGGGCGGCCGCTCCCCCGGCGTACGCCACGACCGGGTCCTTCCAGCCCTGCGGGTCGCCGAGGAAGATCTGCACCAGGTCGGCACCGCGGGCCGCGGCCTCGGCGATCGGGTCGTCCGAGCCGACGTGGGCCCCGATGCGCAATGACGTCATGGGTCGACCCTACGACCCGGGGCGGACAGCGCGGAGCCGCCTGTGGACGACGATTTCGCCGCCGCCCGGCGGGCGGCTACCCTTGCCGGACGCACGCACTGCACCGAGACATCGACGCAGTAGCCCTCCTGCCACGGAGAGACCGTGGCCGCCGAGTCCAGAGGAGGTGGGTTGTCCGCATGCGTCACTACGAGCTCATGGTCATCCTCGACCCCGACATCGAGGAGCGCACCGTCGCTCCCGCGCTCGACCAGTTCCTGACCGTCGTGAAGAACGACGGCGGCAGCGTCGAGAAGGTCGACATCTGGGGCCGTCGCCGGATGTCGTTCGAGATCGCCAAGAAGGCCGAGGGCATCTACGCCGTCGTCGACCTGCAGGCCGAGCCGGCGACCGTCAAGGAGCTCGACCGCCAGCTGAACCTCAACGAGGCCGTGCTGCGCACCAAGGTCATGCGCCCCGACCAGCGCTAGCCCGACATCCCCGTCCGACACCCGCCCGAGAGCTGAGGACCCAGCACATGGCCGCAGGCGACACCGTCATCACCATCGTCGGCAACCTCGTCGACGACCCCGAGCTGCGCTTCACCCCGAGCGGTGCGGCCGTGGCGAAGTTCCGGTCGCCTCGACCCCGCGGTTCATCGACAAGAAGACCAACGAGTGGAAGGACGGCGAGAGCCTCTTCCTCCCCTGCAACGTCTGGCGCCAGGCAGCCGAGAACGTCGCGGAGTCCCTCCAGCGCGGCATGCGCGTCATCGTCCAGGGCCGGCTCAAGCAGCGGTCCTACGAGACCAAGGAGGGCGAGAAGCGCACCGTCTACGAGATCGAGGTCGACGAGGTCGGCCCGAGCCTGCGCAGCGCCACCGCCAAGGTCGCCAAGACCCAGCGTGGCGGCGCCGGCGGCTTCGGTGGCGGCGGCGCGGCGCCGGGGTCGACAACGACCCGTGGGCCTCGGCCGCTCCGGCGGCCTCGCCCGGCGGCGGCAGTGGCGGTGGCGGTGGGGGCTGGAACACCCCCGGTGCCTCCGACGAGCCGCCGTTCTGATCCACCGTCTGATCCACCCGCGCGGCCTGCCGGCCGCGCGACCGACACATCCGTTGACCATCCCGGCCACCGCGCCGGGCATCCAGTGACTGGAGCACCACGATGGCCAAGCCACCGCCCCGCAAGCCCAAGAAGAAGGTCTGCCAGTTCTGCAAGGAGAAGGTCTCCTACGTCGACTACAAGGACACCGGGCTGCTGCGGAAGTTCATCTCCGACCGCGGCAAGATCCGCGCCCGCCGGGTCACCGGCAACTGCACCCAGCACCAGCGCGACGTCGCCACGGCCGTCAAGAACAGCCGCGAGATGGCGCTGCTGCCCTACACCAGCACCGCGCGCTGAGGGGAGCGACCACCATGAAGCTCATCCTCACCCAGGAGGTCGCCGGCCTCGGCGCCCCCGGCGACATCGTCGAGGTCAAGGACGGCTACGGCCGCAACTACCTCGTGCCGCGCGGCGCCGCGATCCGCTGGACCCGCGGCGGCGAGAAGCAGATCACCTCGATCAAGCGCGGCCGTGAGGTCCGCGACGTGCGCGACCTCGGCCAGGCCGGCCAGGTCAAGGGCCAGCTCGAGGCCCTGGCCATCAGGCTCCCGGTGCGTGCCGGCGACGGCGGCCGGCTGTTCGGCGCGGTCACGGTCTCCGACATCGTCGACGCCGTCGCGAAGGCCGGCGGCCCGGCGGTCGACAAGCGCCGGATCGAGATCGGCCAGCCCATCAAGACCGTCGGCGCGCACCAGGTGACGGTCCGGGTGCACCCCGAGGTCACCGCGGCGCTCAACGTCGAGGTCGTGCCCGAGGCGTAGGACACCCGCACAGCGACGACGGCCCGGCCCCTCGACGGAGGACGCCGGGCCGCCGCACGTCCGGGCTGCTGGCTAGGGTGCCGGGCCATGACAGACACCTGGACCGCCCCTTCCGTCGACCGCCCGAGCGGACCCAACGTGGCCCCGGAGCGGCGAGCCGCGGAGGACCTGCTCGAGTACCACCGGGCCACCCTGCTCTGGAAGTGCGCCGGCCTCACCGGCGACCAGCTGGCCACCCGGGCGGTCCCGCCGTCGACGATGTCGCTGCTCGGGCTGGTCCGGCACATGGCCGACGTCGAGCGGAGCTGGTTCCGACGACGGGTCGCCGGCGAGCCGATCGACCACCTCTTCTCCAGCGACGCCAGCCCGGACGGCGACTTCGACGACGTCGACCCGGCCGCGGCCGAGGCCGACTTCGCGACCTACCGGGCCGAGGTGGAGATCGCCCGCGCGATCCAGGCCGCCCACGACTTCGACGACACGTTCGTCTCCCGGCACGGCGACGGCACCGAGGAGACCATCGACGTGCGCGCCCTCGTGCTGCACATGATCGAGGAGTACGCCCGGCACAACGGCCACGCCGACCTGCTCCGGGAGGTCATCGACGGCTCGGTCGGCGACTGACCAGGACGGCGCGGTCGGCGACTAGCTACGGGGCGGTACGCCGGGGCAGCGCTGCTCCGGTGACCAGCCAGGCCTCACCCCGCCACCGGACGACGAGGGTGACCAGCCGGGCGACCAGGAAGACGTCGAAGGCCCACCACAGCCAGACCAGCCCGGCGTCGCGCTCGAGGACGAGCAGGGCCAGCGGCGCGAAGCAGGCCAGGGTGAGCAGGCCGGCCCAGGCGAGGTAGACCGCGTCCCCGGCGCCGATGAGCACGCCGTCCAGGGCGAACACCACGCCGCACACCGGCTGCCCCACGGCCGCCACGACGAGCACCGAGGCGAGCAGGGTGCGCACCGCCGGGTCGTCGGTGAACAGCGGGACGAAGGCGAACCGGAACGCCAGCAGGACGACGCCGAGCAGGACACCGGACCACGCTCCCCACTCGACCATCCGGCGGGTCGCGGCCCGGGTGCCGGCGACGTCGGAGGCGCCGAGGTAGCGGCCGACGATGGCCTGCCCGGCGATCGCCACCGCGTCGAGCATCAGCGACAGGAACAGCCAGACGGTGAAGGCCACCTGGTGCGCGGCGATCGCGACGGTGCCGGTCGCGGTGGCGACGTAGGTCATCAGCAGCAGCGCCACCCGCAGCGACGTGGTCCGCACCACGAGCGGCACCCCGGTGCGGCCGGCGGCCCGGATGCCCGGCAGGTCGGGACGCAGCGGGGCTCCCTCGTGCCGGGCGCCGCGCACCACGACGAAGAGGAACGCCACCGCCATGCCGGTCTGGGCGAGCACCGTGCCGAGCGCGGACCCGGCGATGCCCAGCCCCGCGCCGTACACCAGGGCGAGGTTGAGCGCGACGTTGGCCACCGCGCCGGCCGCGGCCACCGCCAGCGGGATCCGGGTGTCCTGCATCCCGCGCAGCACGCCGGTCGCGGCGAGCACCACCAGCATCGCGGGCAGGCCGACGACCGAGACGTGCAGGTAGACCAGCGCGTACGGCGTGGCCGCCGCCGAGGTGTCGAAGGCGGCGACCAGCGGCCGGGCGAAGGCGCCCAGCAGCACCGCCAGCACGACGCCGAGGCACCAGCGCGAGCCAGATGCCGTCGATGCCCTGCGCGATCGCGGCCCGCAGGTCACCGGCCCCCACCCGGCGGGCGACCGCGGCGGTCGTGCCGTAGGCGAGGAAGACGCAGACCGAGACCGTGGTGGCCAGCAGGGCGCCGGCCACCCCCAGACCGGCCAGCTGCGGGGTGCCGAGGTGCCCGACGATGGCCGAGTCGCAGAGCAGGAACAGCGGCTCGGCCACCAGGGCGCCGAAGGCGGGCCCGGCGAGCCGGCGGATCTCGCGGTCGTGCAGCCGCCGCTCGGCGCGGTCGGCACGCTCGGCCGCGCCGGTCGAGGGGCGTCCGCGGGTCGGTCGCACGGGTCCACATCGTAGACAACGGCGAAACTTTCTCCGGTCCACAGCCGGTGGACGGGATGACTGCACGCTGCGGCCGGGCGGGGACGTCGGCCGCGCGCGTCGTGCACAGGGCCGTCCACAGCTCGCCTCCGGTACTCCCCCCGCGGTCCCCACCCGTGGAGCGGTTCGTCCACAGGTTGTCCACAGAGCTGGACGGCCGGTTCGGCCGACCGTTCACGTTGTGTCCAGGCCCCCCGGTAGAACGGTCCCGGCCGGGGCGAGCGGCTCGCGACGCGCGACGTGGGGCGGGAGGTGGGCAGGCGACAGTGAGCATCGCGGAGTTCCCCAGCGCCCCGTCGGCTGGTGAGCTGGGCCGGACGCCGCCTCAGGACCTCGCCGCCGAGCAGTCCGTGCTCGGCGGGATGCTGCTGTCCAAGGACGCCATCGCCGACGTCGTCGAGGTCGTGCGTGGGCACGACTTCTACCGCCCGGCCCACGAGCTGGTCTTCGAGGCGGTCCTCGACCTCTACGGCCGCGGTGAGCCGGCCGACGCGGTCACCGTCTCCGCCGAGCTGCAGAAGCGCGGCGAGCTCGGCCGGGTCGGCGGCGCGCCGTACCTGCACACCCTGCTGCAGTCGGTGCCCACCGCGGCCAACGCCGGCTACTACGCCCGCATCGTCCGGGAGACCGCCGTCCTGCGCCGGCTGATCGAGGCCGGCACCAAGATCGTCCAGCTGGGGTACGCCGGTGACGGCGACGCCGACGACATCGTCGACGCGGCCCAGGTCGAGGTCTACAACGTCACCGACAAGCGGACCTCGGAGGACTACCTGCCGCTGTCGGAGATCATGGAGGGCGCCCTCGACGAGATCGAGGCGATCGGGTCCCGGGGCGGCGAGATGGTCGGCGTGCCGACCGGGTTCGCCGACTTCGACGAGCTGACCAACGGGCTGCACCCCGGCCAGATGGTCGTCGTCGCCGCCCGGCCCGCCGTGGGCAAGGCGCTGGCCCTCGACACCCCTCTCGTCACGCCGACCGGGTGGACGACGATGGGCGAGGTCGCCGTGGGTGACCGGCTGATGGGGGCCGACGGCCACCCCACGACGGTCGTGGCGGCCACCGAGGTCATGTCCGGTCGGCCGTGCTACGAGGTCGAGTTCGCCGACGGCACGGTGATCGTCGCCGACGCCGAGCACAGCTGGCTGACCGAGACCGTCGGCGCCGCCGGTCCGGTCCGTTCGGGGGTCCGCACCACGCGGGAGCTGGCCGGCACCGTGTGGGTCGACCGAGCCGGCGAGGCACGGCCCAGCCACCGGGTGCGCAACCTGCGTGCGCTGCAGCTCCCCGACGCCGACCTGACGGTCCCGCCGTACCTGCTGGGTGTCGCGGTCGGCGACGCGTGGGCGGCGGCGTCCGAGCCCGACCCCGAGCTGGCGCTGCACCTGGACGACGTGGCGGTCGGGGCGGCTGCCTCGTGGCCGGCAGCCGACCGGCACCGGTTGCCGCCCGAGGCGCTGCGGGCCGCCGAGCCGACCCGCCGGGCCCTGCTGGCCGGGCTGCTCGACCGGGCCGGCGAGATCACGCCGCGCGGATGTGTCCGCGTGCCGCCGCTGCCGGCCGGCCTCGCGAGCGACGTGCACGACCTGGTGGCCGGCCTGGGTACCAGTGCCGCGAGACCGGCTGCGACGACGGCGGCGGTGGTCCTGACGCTCTGTGCGGACGACGACGTCTTCCGGATGGAGAGCAAGCGGCTCATCCACAAGCGGCTGCGGGCCGACCGTGACGACGACTCCTGCCGGGTCGTCGTCGACGTGCGCCGGGTCCGCAGCGTGCCGGTGCGCTGCGTCGAGGTGGACAACGACGACCACCTCTACCTCGCCGGCCGCGCGATGGTGCCGACGCACAACTCCACGCTGGGGCTCGACATCGCCCGCAGCGCAGCCATCAAGAGCAACATGGCGACCGTGCATCTTCTCGCTGGAGATGAGCCGCAACGAGATCACGATGCGGCTGCTGTCCGCGGAGGCGCGGGTCCCGCTGCACCACATGCGCACCGGCCGGCTCACCGACGACGACTGGACCCGGCTGGCCCGGCGGATGGGCGAGGTCTCCAACGCGCCGCTGTTCATCGACGACTCGCCCAACATGTCGATGATGGAGATCCGGGCCAAGTGCCGGCGACTCAAGCAGCGCCACGACCTCAAGCTGGTGATCATCGACTACCTGCAGCTGATGTCGAGCGGCAAGCGGGTCGAGAGCCGCCAGCAGGAGGTGTCGGAGTTCTCCCGCGCCATCAAGCTGCTGGCCAAGGAGCTCGAGGTCCCGGTGATCGCGATCTCCCAGCTCAACCGAGGCTCGGAGCAGCGCACCGACAAGAAGCCGCAGATGTCCGACCTGCGTGAGTCGGGCTCGATCGAGCAGGACGCCGACATGGTGGTGCTGCTGCACCGCGAGGAGCTCTACGAGCGCGAGTCGCCGCGCGCCGGCGAGGCCGACTTCATCGTCGCCAAGCACCGCAACGGCCCGACGGCCACCATCACGGTCGCCTTCCAGGGTCACTACTCGCGCTTCGTCGACATGGCACAGAGCTGACCGAGCCACCAGCTCGGTCAGCGCGGCCCCAGCTGGCCTCACCCGGGGGCCCGGCTCGGCCTCAGCCGGGCCTCAGCCGGGCGGCCACACCCGCCGGGTCAGCCGGGCCGCGAACCGGCCTGACGTCATGCCGATCAGCGACCCCGCCACCACGTCACCCGGGTAGTGCACCCCGCAGTGCACCCGGGAGTCGGCCACCGCGGTCGCCATCAGACGCAGCGGGAACCCCAGCCACGGCAGGACGGCGCTGACCCCCTCGGCGAAGGCGAACGCCGAGGCCGAGTGGCCGGACGGGAACGACGTCGACACCGGCATCCGGACGTGCCGCGCGTCGGGGGCGTCCGCATGACGCAGCGGTCGAGCCCGCCGGGCCAACGGCTTGACCCCGAGGTTCACCGAGGCCGATGCCAGCCCGATCGAGGCGACGCCGCTCACTGCCGCGCGCCGTCCCCGGGGGCCGCCTGCCACGGCGAGCACGGCCGCGACTCCCAGCCACAGCTTCGACTTGTCGGCGAGCAGGCTGAGGTTGCGCAGGCCGGCGTCCAGGGTGGGGGTCTCGGCCTGCGCGACCGTGACGTAGAGCGCCCGGTCGAGCCGGGAGAGCTCCTGAAGAGAAGTCCGCAACCAGGGCGGGCGCGGTTCGTCAGTCGACATCGTGGTCCGCCCGTCCGCCGACGAGCTGCACCGAGCGCGGTTGTCGCCCGCGTGCCACCGCGACGAGGTCGCCGAAGTCGAAGCCTCGGGCGCTGCGGCGGGCCGCTGCTGCCACGCTGGCCTCCGGCACCAGCAGCCGCAGGCCGCCCGGGTGGGTGGCGAAGCTGCAGCGGGCTGTCGAGCTCGAGGGACTCCCCGTCGACGCCGGCGAACACCTTGCCGCTGCGCGACCGGATCTCGAAGGTCTCGCAGGCGAACTGGTAGATGTGCGAGTCGCGACGGCTGAGCCCCACCGTGGACCGGGCGATCATGGCGGCGGCCTCGGCGCCGGTCCGGGCGGTGAGCGCGACCACCCCGAGGGTGCCGGTCGTCATGCTCCGACGCTGCGAGATGTCCATCGCCGGCCCGAGCACGTAGGGGTTGTTGGACACCAGGATCATGAACGCGCCGTCGACCTCCGTGCCGTCGGGCGTGCTGAACTGCAGGTCGAACGGCTCGGCCTGCCGCCCCAGCAGCTCGGGCAGCAGCGCGCGGGAGGTCTCCTTCTTCGCCTCGCGGTAACCCTCCTGCTGCACGATCGTGGCGTAGATGCCCAACGACACGTTGTTGACGAACAGCCGGTCGTCGACGGTCGCGTAGTCGACCCGGCGCTCGATGCCGTCGCGGAACGCGACCATGCCGGTGCGCGGATCCTCCTTCTCCAGGCCGAGGTCGAGCGCGAAGTGGTTGCGGGTCCCCGCCGAGATGCAGACGAACGGGATGTCGTGCTCGATGGCGATGGAGGCGACCAGGGCCTGCGACCCGTCGCCGCCGGCCATGCCGAGGCAGTCGGCGCCGTTCGCGATGGCGTCGTACGCGAGCTGCGCCAGGTCCAGGCCCTTGTCGAGGAAGACCGTCTCGACGCCGAGCTCGGCCGCCAGCTCGGCCAGGCCGAAGGTCGCCACCTTGCCCCCGCCGGACCACGGGTTGCACAGCAGCACCGGCTTGCGTCGGCCGCACGTGCAGGGTCCCGAGCCGGCGGTCCAGCTCGTGCAGGTCCGGCGTCAACGCTGCCCGCGCCGACCCGGTGGCGATCGCCAGGAGAGCCAGCAGGAGCAGCACGCGCAGCAGTCCGTTCTCCGCGTCCGCAGCGCTGCGGAACAGCGCGACGCCGATCACGAGGACGCCGACGACCATGCCGGCGATGCCGACGGCCCGGCGCGGCATCTGCTCGGTGACCATCCACCACCCCCCGGCCACCAGGAGCACGAGAGCGACCAAGCCGCCCACCAGCAGCCCGGGGCTCCTGAGCAGCATCGCCACGACGGTGACCACCACCAGGCCGGCGGCGACGAGCGAGATCACCGCCAGCAGCCGCCGGCGTCCGGACGGGACGTCGGCGGGCGGGACACCGGTTGCCTGCTGTCCTCGGTCAGTCATGGCCGGACTCCTCTCACCAGGCGGCACGAGACGCGGACGACGACGGCCCGCCCCGGCAGGCGCACCGGGCCGACCACGCGGCTCGTCGTCACGGCTCGGTCGTCTCGGTCGCCTCGGACACCCTCGGCCCGGGCAGGTCGGGCGACTGCTGGCAGGCGGCGATCGCGGTCTCCATCGTCGGGAAGAACCGGTCCTCGGTGATCGTGGTGCCGAACCCGTACTGCAGCATCTTGTCGCGGACCCGGCCCTTCATCTCGGCGAAGACGAGGGTCACGCCCTTCTTCTCCAGCGCCACCACCAGGTCGTCGAGCATGTCGCAGGCGGTCGTGTCGACGTCCGACATCGGTTCGGCGGCGACGATGATCCAGCGTGGCCGGGGCTCCGTCTTGGCCAGCAGGCGCACCTCGTCGCGGAAGCTGCGGGCGTTGGCGAAGATCAGCGGGGCGTCGAACCGGAAGATCGTGCAGCCCTCCGGCGGCCGGCCTTCGGGGTGCCGCTCGAGGTCGTGGTAACCGGCCAGCCCGGGCACCGCGCCCAGCGTGGTCTGGTAGGGCCACCAGGCGCGGCGGAAGACGTTGGCCACCGAGAGCACGACGGCGACCAGGATGCCGGGCAGCACGCCGAGCAGGGTCACACCGAGGAACGCGACGAGCGAGAGGGTGAAGTCGGTGCGCCGCTGGGTCAGCAGGCGGCGGGTCGCGGGGATGTCCGCGAGCGTGATCGATGCCGCGATGACCACGGCCGCCAGCGTCGGCTGCGGCAGGTCCGCCAGCAGCCCGGGCACCACCAGCAGCATCAGACCGATCATCAGCGCGCCGACCAGCCCGGTGAGCTGGGTCCGCGACCCGGACTGCTCGGCGACCGCGGTGCGCGACCCGCTGGTGCTCACCGGGAAGCCCTGGAACAGGCCGGCGGCGAGGTTCGCCGTGCCCATGCCGATCATCTCTCGGTTGCCGTCGACCTCGTCGCCCCGCCGGTCGGCGAACGACGACGAGGTCGAGATGGTGTCGGTGAGCGCGACCAGGGCGATGCCGAGCGCACCGATGAACAGCGGCGCCAGGTCGGACCACTCGACGTGCGGGACGGTGAGCTGCGGCAGCCCCTGCGGCAGCTCGCCGACGAGCTTGACGCCGTACTGCGCGAGGTCGAAGGCCATGCTCACGAGGATCGCCGCGACGACGGCGACCAGCACCGCCGGCAGCTTGGGCAGGAACCGCTGCAGCAGGACGATCAGGGCGAGCGAGCCGACCCCGATGGCCGCCGCCTGGGCCACGACGTCACCGTCGGCCACCCCCTCGGCGAAGCCCTTCAGCTCGCCGAGGAAGTTGTCCGCGTCCACCGAGAACCCGAACAGCTTCGGCAGCTGCCCGACCAGGATGGTCAGCGCGAGGCCGTTCATGTAGCCGAGGATGGTGGGCTTGGACAGCAGGTCGGCGATGAAACCGAGGTGCCCGACGCCCGCCAGCACGATGATCGCGCCGGTCATCAGGGCCAGCATGGACGCGAGGGCGATGGCCTGCTCGGGATCGCCGCCCGCGGCCACCAGCGGCAGGATGGTGGCCGCGATCATCGAACCCAGGGCGGAGTCCGGGCCGAGCACGAGGATCTTCGACGGACCCAGTGCGGCGTACCCGATGAGGCACAGGATCGAGGTGTAGAGACCGGTGACCGCCGGCAGCCCGGCGAGCTCGGCGTAGGCCATGCCCTGCGGCACGAGCAGCGCCGACAGCACCAGGCCGGCGACGACGTCCTTGGCCAACCACTCGCGTCGGTAGGGGTGCAGCGAGGTGAAGACCGGGAGCTTCCTGGTCGCCCTCGCCTCGGTCGTCATCACCCCAGCCTCTGCGGGCTGGCCGGCCCTGGCATCCTTCGGGCCGGGTGAGAGCCGACCACCGAAATCCCGGATCGGTCGCCGGGTCGACGCTCCGCGGGCCATGCTGGGGGCCGTGACGGACCCTGCGACCGACTCCCCGCCCACCGACCTCGAGATCGCCCGCGACGCGGAGCTGCTCCCGATCGAGCAGGTCGCCGAGTCGGTCGGCATCGCGGCCGACCACATCGAGCCCTACGGCCGGTACATCGCCAAGGTGGCTCCGAGCGCGCAGGCCGACCTGGCCGGGCGGCCGCACGGCAAGTACGTCGTCATCACCGCCGTGACGCCCACGCCCGCTCGGCGAGGGCAAGACGACCACGTCGATCGGCCTCGCGCAGGGCCTCGCGCTGCTCGGGCACCCCACGATGCTGTCGCTGCGGCAGCCCTCGATGGGCCCCACCTTCGGCATCAAGGGCGGTGCCGCCGGCGCGGGCTACAGCCAGGTCGTGCCGATGGAGGCGCTGAACCTGCACCTCACCGGCGACTTCCACGCGGTGACCGCCGCGCACAACCTGCTCACGGCGATGGTCGACAACCACCTGCACCACGGCAACGAGCTCGGCATCGACCCGCGCAGCATCGCCTGGCGGCGGGTTCTCGACGTGAACGACCGGGTCCTGCGCAACATCGTCGTCGGGCTGGGGGCCCGGCTCGACGGCGTCCCTCGGCAGGCCGGGTTCGACATCACCGCCGCCAGCGAGGTGATGGTGATCCTCGCGCTCTCGACGTCGCTGCGGGACATGCGCGAGCGGCTGGGCCGCATCGTCGTGGGCTTCACCTTCGACGGCGCCCCGGTGACCGCCGAGGACCTCAAGGCGGCCGGCGCCATGACGGTGATCCTGCGGGAGGCCGTGAAGCCGAACCTGCTGCAGACGCTGGAGAACACGCCGGCCCTCGTGCACACCGGCCCGTTCGGCAACATCGCCACCGGCAACTCCTCGGTGGTCGCGGACCTGCTCGGGATCCATGCCGGGGAGTTCCTGCTCACCGAGGCCGGCTTCGGCGCCGACATGGGCGCCGAGCGGTTCTTCGACGTCAAGTGCCGGGTGTCCGGACTGCGGCCGGACGCCGCCGTGCTGGTGGTGACGGTGCGGGCGCTGAAGGCGCACTCCGGCCGGTACAAGGTGGTGGCCGGCAAGCCGCTGCCGCCCGAGATGCTCCAGGAGAGTCCCGACGACGTCCGCGCGGGCGGGCCCAACCTTCGCCGGCACATCGAGATCGTCCGCCGGTTCGGTGTCTCGCCGGTGGTCGCCATCAACGCCTTCCCCGGCGACCACGACTCCGAGCACGACGCCATCCGCGCGATCGCCGAGGAGGCCGGCGCGCGGGTCGCGGTCACCCGGCACGTCGCCGACGGCGGGAAGGGCGCCCTCGACCTGGCCGCCCTGGTCGTCGAGGCGGCCCACGAGCCGACCTCGTTCCGGTTCCTCTACGAGCTGGACGCCCCCCTGGTCGAGAAGATCGAGACGATCGCCCGCGAGGTCTACGGCGCCGACGGGGTCGACTTCAGCCCGTCGGTGGCCACCCAGCTGCGCAGGTTCGAGGTGCTGGGCTACGGCGGGTTCCCCGTGGTCATCGCGAAGACCCACCTGTCGCTGTCGTCCGACCCCAAGCTGTTCGGAGCACCCACCGGCTGGCGGATGCCGGTGCGCGAGGTGCGCGCCGCCGCCGGGGCGGGGTACGTGTACGCGATCAGCGGCGACATGCGGACGATGCCCGGCCTGGGCAAGCACCCGGCCGCCGAGCGCATCGACATCGACGACGACGGCAACATCGTCGGCCTGTCCTGACCGGTGGTCCGGGCGTCCGGCGCTCGGTCAGCCGAACCCGTTGAGCGTGTCGACGGCGGCGAACAGGTTGCCGCGGTCGTAGAAGTTCACCGCGACGAAGTTCGGGATCATGCCGCGCTCGGACTGGCAGCGCTCGAGCTGCGGCATCAGCACGCCGTACGCGTTCACCGTCTGCGCATCCGTGACCAGGGAGGTGTAGCCGTTGAGCCAGTGGTTGACGAGGAGCAGCGGGCTGTCCGGCGTGCCGCGCAGCCGCCGGCAGCTGAACGACGAGGCCGAGGCGTTCTCGTAGGGCGTGTCCTGCACCCAGTCGAAGCCCTGCAGCAACCACGGGTAGGTGGCGCCGCCGCCCTCGTTCTCCATGAGCACGACCAGCCGCTTCCCGGAGGTGACCATCTCCCGCAAGGTGGGCCAGCGCTGCCCGGGCAGCTGGGTGTGGGCGTACGCCGTCAGCCCGGCCTGCTCCAGGACGGCCGCCGTGTCGGCGGGGCTGACCTCGTCCTGGATGAACAGCGTGACGACCTCGCGGGGGTGCGCCGCCATCCACTCCTGGACGCCCGTCATCGCCGGCTCCAGCTTGGTCGACCCGAGCTCGCACAGCGCGTGGCAGAGGTACGGCTCGGGCGGCCCGGTCGGGGTGAGGTTGGCCGACTGGCGGACCCGCAGGGCGGCCGCGACGACATCGGGGCTGTAGTCCGCCTCGGCCTGCGCGAGGGCCGAGTCGCGGTCCTTCGCCGCCGTGACCACCACGCCGGCGCGTTGCGTCGGCTGGCCGTACCAGGTGTCGATGAGCAGCACCCGCACCCCCGAGTCCAGCTGTCCCACCAGGCTGGTCGGCTGCTCGGGCAGGAACCAGCGTGGCTCGTCGGCCGCCGACATCGAGTTGTGGGTCGCCGGATAGGCGACGTCGTCGTACCGGCGGTCGCACAGCGCGACGTGGCCGTTGCACGCCCGGGTGTTGCTCGCCACGATCGGGATCGCGCTGTCGGCCGGTGCAGCGTTGCGGACGACCAGGCCGGTGACGAGCAGCACCGGGAGCAGCCACATCAGGGCCAGCCGCGGCCGGAACCGGCGGAGCCGCTCCCGGGGGGAGGTGCGCGGCGCCGGGACCCGGGCGAGGACGACGGCCGCGACGAACAGCAGCCCGAGCCCGGCCAGGCCGGCGGTCACCCGCAGCACCAGAGCCGGGTTGCGCAGCAGCGCCAGCCCGAGAAGCGCCAGCCCGAGGCCGCGGGCGAGCACCCAGCCCGTCGTGCCCCCGTGGGCGAGCGACGTCCAGGCCTGCGCACCGGCGTGTCGCAGGTCCTGCGTCCGCAGCTGCGACGACGCCCCGGCAACCACGGCGCCGGCGGCGACGAATGCAGCGCACAGCCACCAGACCGACGGCGCGAGCTCGTCCCAGAACGCCGCCAGGCTCACCTGCGTGAGCGACTCCGGGTCGGCGCTGGCGGCCAGGGCCGTGGCGACGACGGCCAGCAGCCCGATGCCCAGGCCGGTTGCCGCGACGCCCACCCCGGCACGGACGCCGGCCGTCGGCCGGTCCCGGGCGACCCACACCGCGAACGCCAGCAGCAGCAGCGCGAGCAGCGGCAGCAGCCAGGACAGCAGGCCGACCCACTGGGTCAGCGCGATGGACTCGGTCGCGAAGCTGCCGCTGCCGAACTTCGCCAGCGTCACGTCGAAGTCCTCGGGCAGCACGGTGTCCCGGCCGGGAGACAGCGCTCGCGCGGTGGCGGTCAGCACCGCGCCGACGTCGGCGAGCCGCAGCACGACCGGCTCCGAGCCGGTGCCCGTGAACGCCGTGTGCAGCCGGGTCGCGCCAGCCCGCACGGCCGGACCGAGCAGCTCGCTGCCGGCGAGCGACGTGGCCACCGCCTCGATGAGCGGCCGCACGGCGACGAGGTCCGGCTCGAGCTCCAGGACCCGGTCGGTGATGCGCTGCCCGACCAGCCGCGCCACCGCGGGGTCGGACCGCACCGCGTCCACATGCTCGGCGAACCGCGGGCCGTCCAGCACCTGGCGGTTGACGATGCCGGCGAGCCCGCCCAGCAGCAGCAGCAGGCACCCGAGCACGGTCGCGGTCGTCGACACGACGCCTCGACCGGTCACCGTCCTGGGCACGTGCTGACGCTAGCCAACGCGGGGCCTGCGCCGGGGCACATCGGCGATGCGTCGGGCGGCTGGGTGGACACTGCCGGGATGCCGCTGAGCCTGCACCACATCGTCGTGGACGCGCACGACCTGCCCGGCCTGGCCCGGTTCTGGGCGCAGGTCCTCGGCTGGCGGGTGCTGTCCGAGCGGGACCGCGAGGTCGTCATCGGTCCGTCGGTCGACTCGCCCGTCGGCATCTGCTTCATGCCGGTGACCGAGCCGAAGCAGCTGAAGAACCGGCTGCACCTGGACCTCACCACCGGCGCCGACGACCGGGACGCCGAGGTCGAACGAGTCCTGCGGCTCGGCGCCCGCCGGGTCGACATCGGGCAGACCGGCGAGGAGTCCTGGACGGTGCTGGCCGACCCGGAGGGCAACGAGTTCTGCATCGTGCGCCCGAAGTCGACGCTGGTCGGCTAGGACGCTGCCCTCAGGCGTCGATGACGATGGGCAGGATCACCGGGCTGCGGCGGTAGGTGTCCCGGGCCCATCGGCTGACCGCCCGGTGGATGAGCTGCTCGAGCTGGTGCGGTTCGCCGATGCCCTCCGACGCCGCCTTGTCGAGCACCTTCTCGATGAGCGGCGTGACGCCGGCGAACGTCTTCTCGTCGTGGGCGAAGCCGCGCGCGAGGTAGTCCGGCGGCTCGGTCAGCTTGCCGGTGTCGGCGTCCACCAGCGCGACGATGGTGATGAAGCCGCCCTCGGCGAGGGTGCGTCGGTCGCTCAGCGACGCCTCGGTGGCGCCGCCGACCGTCATGCCGTCGACGAACACCAGGCCGGCCGGCACCTTGCCGGTCACCGAGGCCCGACCCTCGACGAGGTCGACGACGACGCCGTCCTCGGCCAGCACCACGTTCGCCTTCGGCACGCCGGTGCGCACGGCGAGCGCGCCGTTGGCCACCAGGTGGCGCCACTCGCCGTGCACCGGCATGACGTTCGACGGCTGCACGATGTTGTAGCAGTAGACGAGCTCGCCGGCGCTGGCGTGGCCGGAGACGTGCACCCTGGCGTTGCCCTTGTGCACGACGTTGGCGCCCCAGCGGGTGAGCGCGTTGATGACCCGGTAGATGGCGTTCTCGTTGCCCGGGATCAGTGAGCTGGCGAGCAGCACGGTGTCGCCCTCGCCGACCCGGATCATGTGGTCGCGGTTGGCCATCCGGGACAGCGCGGCCATCGGCTCGCCCTGGGAACCCGTGCAGATCAGGGTGATCTTGTCGTCGGCGAGCTTCTCCAGGGCCTTGAGGTCGACCACCAGGCCCTTGGGGATCTTCAGGTAGCCGAGGTCGCGGGCGATGCCCATGTTGCGCACCATCGACCGGCCGACGAAGGCGACCTTGCGGCCGTGCTCGTGGGCCGCGTCGAGCACCTGCTGGATGCGGTGCACGTGGCTGGCGAAGCTGGACACGATGATCCGCCGGGGAGCCGTGCGGAACACCTCCTGGATCGCCGGCGACAGGTCGCGCTCCGAGGTCGTGAACCCGGGCACCTCGGCATTGGTCGAGTCGACCAGGAACAGGTCGACGCCCTCCTCGCCGAGCCGGGCGAAGGCCCGCAGGTCGGTGATCCGCTCGTCCAGCGGGAACTGGTCCATCTTGAAGTCGCCGGTGTGCAGGACCAGCCCGGCGGCGGTGCGGATCGCGACCGCGAGACCGTCCGGGATCGAGTGGTTGACCGCGACGAACTCGCAGTCGAAGGGTCCGAGCTGCTCGCGGCGTCCCTCGGCGACCTCGACCGTGACCGGCTTGATCCGGTGCTCCTTGAGCTTCGCCTCGATGAAGGCAAGGGTCAGCTTGGCGCCGACCAGGGGGATGTCCGGGCGCTCCCGCAGCAGGTAGGGAACCCCGCCGATGTGGTCCTCGTGGCCGTGGGTCAGCACGACGGCCTCGATCCTGTCCAGCCGGTCCCGGAGCCAGGTGAAGTCGGGCAGGATCACGTCGACGCCGGGCTGGGTCTCCTCGGGGAACAGCACCCCGCAGTCGACGACGAGCAGCCGGCCGGCGTGCTCGAAGACGGTCATGTTGCGACCGATCTCGCCCAGCCCTCCCAGCGCCACGACCCGCAGGCCGCCCTGGGGAAGCGCCGGGGGTGGGCCGAGCTCGGGGTGCGGGTGGCTCATGACGATCAGTGTCCCCCACCCACGTCGCCGGAGCGCACGTCGGCGCCCGCGGCCGACGCTGCTCCCTACAGGTGAGACGGATCAAGCACCGCCGTGCACGCGACGATGCTCTGGTCGTGACCGTGATGGGAGAGCTGGCGACGCAGGGCGGCGACCGGGTGCCAGGTGCCCCGGGCAGCCGCTCGGCCGGTGCGCGCCGGTCGTCGCCGGGTGCTCCCGAGCCGAGTGCCGAGCTCGCGCACATGACGCTGCCCCGGCTGCGCAGCTACCGGCGGACCCTGCTCGACGAGGAGCTGCGGGCGTCGTACTGGCGACGGCTGCTGCAGGCCCGGCGCGACCTGCTGCGCGCGGGCACCAAGGCCGGCGACCGGACCGCTCTGCAGGAGGCGCTGCGCGAGTCCCGCGGCCCCAACGGGCGCCAGGTCGTCCTGCGGCTGCACCCCGAGGGCGGCATGCCGATCCTGCCGCACCTTCCCGAGCTGTGGGCCGGTCAGGTCGACCAGGGCGACGACACCGCGCGGGCCGAGCTGTTCACCCGGCTCGCCTCCGCCGAGACCGTGCTGTCGTCGTACCGGGAGGCCCTGATCCGCCGGCTCGACCGGGCCACCTCGGAGATGGTCGCGCGGTACCACCAGGACCCGACGCTGTGCCTGATCGCGCTCGCGACGGCGCCGGCCCGACACTGCCCAGGGCGGCGGCGGCACGTTCTAGGCTGACCGGATGAGCACCCCCCGGCTGCGCGGCGCACTCGACGGCATCCCGACGTACAAGCCCGGTCGGCCGGCGGCCGGGCGGGACGGCGGCCCGGCCTACAAGCTCTCCTCGAACGAGAACCCCTACCCGCCGCTGCCGAGCGTGCTCGAGGCCGTCCGGGCCGAGTCGGCGGCGTTCAACCGCTACCCCGACCTCGCGTCGCGCGCGCTCACCCAGGCGCTGGCCGAGCGCTTCCAGGTGCCGCCGACGCACCTCGCGCTCGGCACCGGCTCGGTCGGCGTCCTGCAGCAGCTGGTGCAGTCGACCGCCGGCGAGGGCGACGAGGTGGTCTACGCCTGGCGGTCCTTCGAGGCCTACCCGATCGTGGTGCAGATCTCCGGCGCCCGCGGCGTCACGGTGCCGCTGGACGGCGACGAGCGGCACGACCTCGACGCGATGGCCGGCGCCGTCACCGACCGCACCCGCCTGGTGCTGGTGTGCTCGCCGAACAACCCGACCGGCACCGCCGTACGCCGGGCCGAGCTGGAGCGGTTCCTCGACCGGGTGCCGGGCGACGTGGTCGTCGTCATCGACGAGGCCTACCGCGAGTTCGTCCGGGACGCCGACGTGCCCGACGCCCTCGACATGTACCGCGACCGGCCCAACGTCGTGGTGCTTCGGACGTTCTCCAAGGCCTACGGCCTGGCGGGGCTGCGGGTCGGCTTCGCGGTCGCGCACGACCCGGTCGCCGAGGCGCTGCGCAAGACCGCGGTGCCGTTCGGCGTCAGCTCGTTGGCCCAGGTCGCGGCGACCGCCTCGCTGGCTGCCGAGGACGAGCTGCTCGTCCGGGTCGGAGCACTTGTCGAGGAACGGTCCCGGGTGCAGCGGGCGCTGCGCGACCAGGGCTGGTCGTCGGTGCCCGACTCGCAGGCCAACTTCGTCTGGCTGCGGCTCGGCGAGCGCACCACGGAGTTCGCCGCGGCGTGCGAGGCGGCCGGTGTCGTCGTCCGGCCCTTCATCGGCGAGGGAGCCCGCGTCACCGTCGGCGAGCCCGAGGCGAACGACCTCTTCCTGCAGGTCGCCAAGGACTTCGCGGCCGGTTGAGCGACCCTGAATTCGGCCGACCCCGAAGCAGGTGAGATGGTCGGGTCGTGCGACTCGACCACCTGTCCTACGCCGCGGGACCCGAGGGACTCGGGGCTTGTGCCCAGCGACTCGGCGCAGCCCTCGGGGCCGGCTTCCGGGACGGTGGCCTGCATCCCCGCTTCGGCACCCGCAACTTCGTGCTGCCGCTCGACGGTGACGTCTACCTCGAGGTCGTCGGCCCGCTCGACCACCCGGCTGCGGACAAGGCTCCGTTCGGTCAGGCCGTGAAGACCCGGTCCGAGGCCGGCGGCGGCTGGCTGGCCTGGGTCGTCGCGGTCGACGACATCGCGCCGGTGGAGGACCGGCTCGGTCGTCCGTCGGTCGAGGGTCACCGGCGCCGACCGGACGGCGTCGACCTGACCTGGCGGCAGATCGGGGTCCTCGACCTGCTCGACGACCCCGCCCTGCCGTTCTTCGTGCAGTGGCAGGGCGAGTCCGGGCTGCACCCCTCGGTCGACGGGGGCGGCCCGCGCATCGACCACGTCGAGATCTGCGGCGACCGGGTGAAGGTGGCCGACTGGCTCGGCGAGCCGGTCGCCGGGCTGCACTTCTCGGTGGACTGGGTCGAGAACGACGAGCCCGGCCTGGTGGCCGTGCACTTCGCGACCCAGCACGGCGTCGTCCGCATCGACTGACGTCCCGCTCGCCTGACCCGCCCGGCCCGCCTAGCCTTGCCGACCGTGTCCGCCGCCGAGATCGCACTGCGCGGGGTCGGCTTCTCGCACGGCCCGCACCCGGTGCTGGCCGACATCACCGCAACCGTCGGTCCGAGCACCCGGCTCGCCGTGGTCGGCCCCAACGGCGTCGGCAAGTCGACCTTGCTCTCGGTGGTCGCCGGCGACCTGGCGGCGGAGACCGGACAGGTCTCGGTGTCGCCACCGTCGGCCTCGGTCGTGCTGCTCCCGCAGGAGCGGGACCGGCGGCCCGGGGAGACGCTGCGCGAGTACCTCTCCCGGCGTACCGGCGTGGCCGCCGCCGACCGCGCCCTGGCCGCTGCCTCGGACGCCCTGGCGGCCGGCTCGTCCGGAGCCGACGACGCGTACGCCGCGGCGCTGGAGCGCTGGCTGTCCCTCGGCGGCGCCGACCTGGACACCCGGGCTCCGGTGGTGCTGGACCGGCTCGGGCTCGCCGGCGCGCTGCTCGACCGCGAGACCACGGCGCTCTCCGGCGGCGAGCTGGCCCGCTGCGGCCTGGCCGCGATCCTGCTCTCGCAGGTCGACGTGCTGCTGCTCGACGAGCCGACGAACGACCTCGACCTCGACGGGCTGGCGGCGCTGGAGTCGTTCCTGGCCGGCCGGGACGGCGGGCTCGTCGTGGTGTCGCACGACCGGGCGTTCCTCGAGCGGGTCGCCACCGCGGTGCTGGAGATCGACGAGTTCACCCGCCGGGGCACCGTGTTCGGCGGCGGCTTCGCGGCGTACCTGCAGGAGCGCGAGCGGGCCCGGGCCGCCGCGAAGGCCGCCTACGAGACGTACGACGAGACCCGCACCGGCCTGCTCGACCGGGCCCGCCGGGAGAAGGACTGGGCCCGCCAGGGCGCCGCGCGCGCGACGAGCGCCCGGGCCCGGTCGGCCGAGCCGGACAAGAACATCCGGGCGGCCAAGGTCGCGGGCGCCCAGGCGCGCGGGGCGGCCGCCGCCAGGGTGCAGCGCCAGGTCGACCGGCTCGAGGAGGTCGAGGACCCGCGCGACCCGTGGCAGCTGCGGCTGGCGCTCGAGCCCGCGAGCCGCGGGCCGGACGAGGTCGCCGGGCTGGCCGCGGCCGTGGTCGAGCGGGGCGGCTTCCGGCTGGGGCCGGTCGACCTCGCCCTCCGCCGCGGGGAGCGGGTCGCGATCACCGGGGCGAACGGCTCGGGCAAGTCGACCCTGCTCGCGGCGCTGCTCGGCCGGCTGCCGCTGACCTCCGGCCGGGCCTGGCTCGGCCGCAGCGTGGTCGTCGGCGAGGTCGACCAGGTGCGCCGGACGTTCGACCCGGCGGCGACGCTGGTCGAGGCGTTCCGGGCGGCGACCGGTCAGGACCAGGCGGAGGCCCGGACCCTGCTCGCGAAGTTCGGTCTCGGCGCGGACGACGTGCTGCGCCCGGTCGGCACGCTGTCGCCCGGCGAGCGGACCAGGTCGGACCTCGCCCTGCTGATGGCCCGCCGGGCCAACCTGCTCGTTCTCGACGAGCCGACCAACCATCTCGACCTCGCCGCCATCGAGCAGCTCGAGGAGGCGCTAGGGACGTACGACGGCACCCTGCTGCTCGTCAGCCACGACCGGCGGCTGCTGGGCCAGGTGCGCACCGATCGGCACGTGCACGTCGAGGGCGGGCTCGTCCGCGAGCTCTGAGGCGGCGACCGCCAGGTGCCGTCCTCGCGCAGCCGCAGCGCGGAGTAGACCGCGGCCGCGCCGATGCCCACCGCCATCACGAACAGCGGGATCCGGTAGTCGATCAGGCTGACCGCCATGGCGCCGGCGAGGATCGACAGCAGCTGCGGCACGCCGCATGAACAGCTCGAAGGCGGTGAACGCGCGGCCCTGCATGCTCCCCCGGCGTGCGGCGCTGGATGGTCGTCGTGATGCAGACGATCAGCACCGGGAGGCCGGCGCCGACCAGCAACGCGCCGGCGGCGACCAGCGGGCAGCGAGGACGACATCGCGAGCAGCGACGCCCACCGCCATCAGCGCGAACGCCCACGGCACCGGGCGCAGCTCGCCGGTGCGGCGGATCAGGATCGGTGATGGCGATGCCCGGCGCATGATGGCGCCGACTCCCTGGACGGCGCCCAGCACGCCGATGAACTCGACCGGCTTGCCGAGTCCCTCGTCGACGACGGCGAAGAACACCGACTCGGCGATGCCGATGGCCAGCATGCAGATGACGTAGCGACCACCGTGGCGCGCAGCACCTGGTTGCCGAGCAGGTGCCGGCTGCCGGCGCTCGCCTCGGCGCGGAACCGCTGCTCGGTGTGTGCCGGCGCCGGCTCGTCGACCCGCAGGCGCGAGCAGCGCGGCGGCCGAGACGAGGAAGGTCGCCGCGTCGAGGACCGCGACGGCCGGGCCGCCGAAAGCGGCGTACAGCGCGGCCCCGGCCAGCGGCGCGACCAGCCGCAGCGCCTCGCGGACCGAGCCGAGCGAGCCGTTGGCCTGGCCGAGCTGGTCGTCCCGGAGCATCGTGTGCAGCAGGGCCGATCCGGGCGCTGGAGAACGCCACCAGCGAGGCGCCGTAGAGGAACGCCACGACGTAGAGCAGCCAGAGGTCCTGCCGCCCGTCGACGAGCAGCAGCAGGAGCACGACGGCGGCGGTCGCGAGGTCGGTGACCACCATGACGGTGCGCCGCTTGAACCGGTCGATGACCACGCCCAGCAGCGGCGCGAACAGGCTCGGCACGATGAGGGCGGCGAAGACCGAGCCGGCGATGCCGTTGGAGCCGGTGAGCTCCTTGGCCCACATGGCCAGCACGATGAGCATCGCCATGTCGCCGAACATCGACAGCGTCTGGCCGGCGAACAGCAGCCGGAAGTCGCGGTTCCTGAGCAGCTCACGCATCGTCGTCCCCGTTCGTGGTCTCGGTGGTTGCCTGCGGGCTGACCTGTTGCTGGTCGAAGTCGGCCCGGGGGAAGCCGTGCACGGACATGTGCACCAGCCGGGAGCCCGGCGGCCGCTCGGCCGGGTCGCGCAGCCGGGCCAGGAACGGCCGCCACATCTCGAGCAGCCGCTCGCCGATCTCGCCGAGCTCGGCAGGCGTCAGCCAGCCGTCGAAGCTGGCGTGGTGCACGACCGCCGTCCACTCGTCGGGCAGCTCGTCCCGCCGGGTGAGGTGCTCGTCGAGCAGCTCGTCGTCCCGCCGGCGTACCTGCACGCCGAGCAGGTCGCCGGCGGCTCGCTCGGCGGCCTCGGTGTCCGGCCCCGAGCTCCACCGGCTGCCGACCGCGACGACCCGCCACGGCCGGCGGCGCCCGGCCCCGCCCTCGGCCTCCTCGACGAAGCCGTACTTCGCCAGCATCCGCAGGTGGAACGAGCAGGACGACGGCGACTCCCCGACGTGCTCGGCGGCCTCGGTGGCGGTCATCTGCCCGCGCAGCGTCAGCTCCTCCATCAGCCGGATCCGGGTGGGGTGGGCCAGCGCGCGCATCGCGAGCGGGTCGGCCGCCAGGTCCCGCGGCTCCAGGCGGGGCAGCCGGTCGGCCGGGTCCGGCGTACGGTCCGGCTCGTGCGCAGTGCTCTTGATAGACACCTTTCGAAAGATAGCCTTCGAAAGGAGTGTCGTCAACGCCTCGGCTCGGGTTGTTCCGGGGCGAGCGGGAGGTCGACCACGGGGGTGAGCCGGGCGTGCCCGCCGCGGCTCCGGCCGGCCCGCTCGACCACCAGCCGGGCGGTCCGCCCGTCGAGCACCAGGGTCGCGATCTCGTTGCCGTAGTACGGGCCGGCGAGCCGCGACCAGCGCAGCTCCTGCCGGGGCACCCGGGCCACCCGGTCGAGCAGGAACCGGGTGGTGCGCTCCGCCGCCCGGCTCCAGGCGACCCGGAAGGCCAGCTTCATCGCGGCCGGCACGTAGTTGTGCACCGGTGAGCAGGTGAGCTGGTAGACCGGCGACCGCACGTCCGCGGGGTACTGCGCCTGCGCGGCGTAGGCGTGGTGCACGTCGCCGGAGAGCACGCAGATCGAGGCCGGGGGCTGCCCGTCGGACCCCGCGTGGTCGCCGCGACCCACGCAGCGGAACAGCTCGGCCAGCCGGTCGAAGGACTTCCGGAAGGCCGCCCAGTGCTCGAGGTCGGCCGCCCGGCGTGCCTTCTCGGCCCACCGCGCCACCAGCGGCCCGCGGGCGCCGTCGGCCAGCACCTCGTTCCAGGACTCGACGTCGTGCAGCGCCCGCGCCAGCAGCCAGGGCAGCGAGGTGCCCACCAGCAGATGGTCGTAGCTGCCCTCGACCTGGTCCTCGATCCAGCGGAACTCCGGCTCGGACACCATCGACCGGTCGCCCTCGTCGAGCATCCGGCCGCACCGCGAGTCGATCACCAGCAGCCGCGCCGGCCCCAGGTCCCGCCGGTAGGACCACTGCGCTCCCTTGTGGCCGTCGGCCTCCTTGTCCGCCGCCGCCGCGAACTCGCGCAGCATCGGCTCGCAGTCGCCGTCGTGGGCCCGCACCTTCTGGTACAGCGCGTTGGCGGCCAGGTCGCGCGGCGCCAGGTTGCCGAGGTGCTGGTAGACCCAGTACGACGACAGCCCGCCGATGATGCGCTCCTCCCACCAGGAGGTCGCCTGGGCGTCCCGCCGCCACTCCCGGGAGGTGTTCCAGTCGTCGCGCACGTCGTGGTCGTCGAAGATCATCGACGAGGGGATGCTCGCGAGCAGCCAGCGGACGTCGGGGTCGGCCCAGCTCTCCTCGTAGAGCCAGGTGTACTCCTCGTAGTCCTTGACCTGCTCGTACGGCTCGATGCTGGTGTCGCGGCGGGCCCGGATGCGGTCCTGGACCGCGTCGGAGGTCTCGTCGGCGTAGACCTGGTCGCCCAGCAGCAGCAGCGCGTCGGGCCAGCGCTCGTCCGGCAGCCGAGCCATCCGCTTGGCGTAGAGGTCCAGGGCGTCGGGTGCGAAGTGGCGGTCGCTCGCCATCGCGGTCTGGGTGGCGTAGCGGCAGGAGCCGAAGATGATCCGCAGCGACCGCTCCGGGTGCAGGGTGCGGATCCGGGGGGCCGGGAGCCCGTCATCCGCCGGTGGCCAGGCCAGCTCGCCGTCCAGGCGCACGTCGTACGCCGTGCTGGTGCCGGCCGGCAGCCCCTCGACCACCACCAGCGCGTAGTGGTGACCGCGCACCGTCCAGGTGCGCTCGGCGTGGCCGAGCACCTGCACCGTGCACGGCCGGTCGGTCTCCACCCAGACCGTCGCATCGGTCTCCCCGACGTGGCGCAGCAGCGGTCCCAGCACCAGCGCGGTCATGCCGGCTGTCTACCACCGCAGCACGCCGGCCAACCGGCCGGCCGACCCGGGCCGAAACCCGACCGGTCGCGGCGCTCAAGAACCCGGCCGAACGCGTCGTTACAGAAGAACCAGCAGTTTCACCGCAATGGCCCTGTCGAGTGCCCGATCTGTCACTTATGGTGGATGCATCGTCACCCGCCGTAGGCGGTTGGCAGCGGGGTATGGCGGGGGCCAAGATGGGATCAAGGTCGATCACGATGGGAAGGTGGCGCAGCGTGCGCGCCGGCGTGGACACCGGTAGCACCACCGGTGTCGCCACCGCGGTCCTTGCGCTGCTCAGCGCCGGCATGCTGGCGGCCTTCGGGGTCGTCACCGCCGGTGAGCTGCGTGACCTCGGCCCGGCACCGCAGCGCTCGCAGGCCGGCGTGTTCGACCCCCCGGACATCACGTTCAGCCCGGCACCGGCCGAGACCGGCGGCGGTGGCGGTCCGACCGGCCGCGGCCCGTCCCGGCCTGGCCCCGTGGTCGCCGTCGGGCTGGTCGCCGTCCCGAGCGCGCCCGCCGTCCCGGCCGCCCTCCCGACCCCCGGACCGACAACGCCCGCCCCGGCGGTCACACCCGCCCCGGCCGTCACCCCGGCCGTGACCGCCCCGGCCGACCTGCCGCCCGCGACCGCTGCCGACGCCTGGCCCGCCGGCGACCGAGGAACCGCCCGGCCCGGTGCTCACCGAACCGCCCCTCGTGACCCCCCAGCTGGCCTCGGACCACCACGGCCGGGCGCTCGGGCATCCGCACTCGAAGGGGTGGAACAAGAAGCACGGCTCGGACGGCCCGGTCTCGACCGCCACGGTCACGCTGGCCGCCGTCACGGCCAGCGACTCGTCGTCCGGCGGGGAGACCGCGGGTCGGCGCAGCGCCGGAGTGCCGACGCCGACCTGCCCGCAGCCGAGGCCCGGCCGGAGCAACCGCCAGAGCCGGGCGGCCGCGACGCCCCCGGTCCCGGCCGTCCTGGTGACCCCCGTCGCGACCCCGACCCCCCTGGTCCCCGCGCTGCTGGTCCCTCCGGTGCCGGCAGCGCCCGCGCCGGACGCCGGCAGCACCTCGTCGCACGGCAATGCAACGGCAACGGCAACGGCAACGGCAACGGCCACTCGGCTGAGGACGGCCACGGCCAGTCCCGGGGTCACGACCAGGGCTGACCCGCCCGGTTGGTCGCCCGGGGCATCCCGCCGGTACCTTGGGGGCTCGGCGTCTCACTCTGTGAGCCGCAGCACACCCGACCGACCGATCCGGGTGCGTCGACGGACCTACCGGCCCGTCCGTGCATCCGCGAAGCAGAGCCCGTCGGCGCTCCCCGGACACCCCGGGAGGCGTCCGCCGAGGCCGACGAGGAGTGCCCGTGACCGACAGCGCCGTCGGGGCCCAGCCCGCAGCCGCCCGCGCCTCCAGCGCCGCCGGCTCCGCCGCCCCGCCCAGCCCCAGCGAGCCCGAGCTGGTGCAGCTGCTGACCCCCGAGGGTGAGCGGGTCGAGCACCCGACGTACTCCCTGGACATCTCCGACGAGGAGCTGCGCGGCCTCTACCGCGACCTCGTCCTGGTCCGTCGGGTCGACGCCGAGGCCACCGCCCTGCAGCGGCAGGGCGAGCTCGGCCTCTGGGCCAGCCTGCTCGGCCAGGAGGCCGCCCAGGTCGGCTCCGGCCGCGCGCTGCGGCCCGACGACTACGCCTTCCCGACCTACCGCGAGCACGGCGTGGCCTGGTGCCGCGGGGTCGACCCGCTGAACCTGCTGGGCCTCTTCCGCGGGGTCAACCACGGCGGCTGGGACCCCGACGAGCAGCAACTTCGCACCTCTACACGATCGTCATCGGCGCCCAGACGCCTGCACGCCACCGGCTACGCGATGGGCATGCAGAAGGACGGCGCCGACGACGCGCGGTCATCGCCTACTTCGGCGACGGCGCGACCAGCCAGGGCGACGTCAACGAGGCGTTCATCTGCGCCAGCGTGTTCAACGCGCCGGTCGTGTTCTTCTGCCAGAACAACCAGTGGGCCATCTCCGAGCCGATCGAGAAGCAGAGCCGCATCCCGCTCTACCAGCGCGCGATGGGCTTCGGCTTCCCCGGCATCCGGGTCGACGGCAACGACGTGCTGGCCGTGCTGGCGGTGACCAAGCGCCGCCCTGCAGAACGCCCGCGAGGGCAGCGGGCCGACGCTGGTCGAGGCCTACACCTACCGGATGGGCGCGCACACGACGTCCGACGACCCGACCCGCTACCGGCTCACCGACGAGCTCGAGGCCTGGAAGCTCAAGGACCCCATCGAGCGGGTGAAGGCCGTACCTGGTGCGCACCGGCACGATCGACCAGCCGTTCTTCGACGCGCTCGAGGCCGAGTCCGACGAGCTCGCGGCCCACGTCCGCAAGGGCTGCCTGGAGATGGCCGACCCGGCGCCGCTGTCGATCTTCGACCACGTGTACGCCGAGGAGACCCCGCTGATCGAGGAGGAGCGGGCACAGTTCGCGGCCTACCTCGACACCTTCGACGAGAGCGGGGCGCCGGCATGACCGCGACTCACGTTGGCCAAGGCGCATCAACGATGGGCCTGCGCAAGGCGATGGAGGCCGACCCCAAGGTGCTCGTCATGGGCGAGGACGTCGGCAAGCTCGGCGGCGTCTTCCGGGTCACCGACGGGCTGCAGAAGGACTTCGGCGAGGACCGGGTCATCGACACCCCGCTCGCCGAGTCCGGCATCATCGGCACCGCGATCGGGCTGGCGCTGCGCGGCTACCGGCCGGTCTGCGAGATCCAGTTCGACGGCTTCGTCTACCCGGCGTTCGACCAGATCGTCAGCCAGCTCGCGAAGATGCGGGCCCGCTCGCTGGGCAAGGTCAGCCTGCCGGTCGTGGTGCGCATCCCGGTCGGCGGCGGCATCGGCGCGGTCGAGCACCACAGCGAGTCCAACGAGGCCTACTTCGCCCACACCGCGGGCCTGAAGGTGGTCGCCTGCTCCAACCCGGTCGACGCCTACTTCATGGTCCAGCAGGCCGTGCTGACCGACGACCCGGTCATCCTCTACGAGCCCAAGCGGCGCTACTGGGAGAAGGCCGAGCTCGACGAGTCGCTGCCGCTGGCCGACGCGATGCCGCTGCACGCCGCGCGGGTGGCCCGCGAGGGCACCGACGTCACGCTGGCGGCGTACGGGCCGATGGTGAAGACCTGCATGGAGGCCGCGACCGCCGCGGCGGAGGAGGGCCGGTCGCTCGAGGTCGTCGACCTGCGGTCGCTGTCGCCGCTGGACATGCCGACCCTGCGGGCCTCGGTGCAGAAGACCGGCCGGCTCGTCGTGGTGCACGAGGCGCCGGCCTTCCTCGGCATGGGCTCGGAGGTCGCGGCGCGGGTGACCGAGCAGTGCTTCTACTCCCTGGAGGCGCCGGTGCTGCGGGTCTGCGGCTTCGACACGCCCTACCCGCCGAGCCGCCTGGAGGAGGAGTTCCTCCCCGACCTCGACCGGGTGCTCGACGCCGTCGACCGTTCCCTCGCGTACTGATCAGCGGCTAGGAGACCCACCATGAAGCAGTTCAAGCTGCCCGACGTCGGCGAGGGCCTCACCGAGGCCGAGATCGTGTCGTGGAAGGTCAAGCCCGGCGACACCGTGAAGGTCAACGAGATCGTCGTCGAGATCGAGACCGCCAAGTCGCTGGTGGAGCTGCCGTCGCCGTTCGCCGGTGTCGTCACCGAGCTGCTGGTGCCCGAGGGCACGACCGTCGACGTCGGTACGCCGATCATCACCGTCGACGACGGCAGCGGTGCCGCGGCGCCGGCGGCGCCCGCGCGGCCTCGCCCGCCGACCCTGCGGCGTCCGACGCCCCGCCGCGCGACGACATGGCCCCGGCGGTCCCCGACGAGTCAGCGGTCGGCACGCCGGCCGAGGAGCAGGCCGTCGAGCCGGGGCTGATCGGAGGTCCGGCGCCGGGCGGCCGCACCTCGGTGCTGGTCGGCTACGGACCGCGGACCACCACGGCCACCCGCCGTCCGCGCAAGGGCGCGACCCCCGCCGGCGTCTCGGCCGCGGCGGCCCAGCAGGCGGTGCAGCGGTCGATGTCGACCGCGCCGGCCCCGGTGCAGGAGCCGACGGTCGAGGAGGCCCCCGAGGCTGCCCCGGCGTACACCGTCGGTGCGGGTGCCGAGGCGCCGGGGTGCGCGTGCTGGCCAAGCCGCCGGTGCGCAAGCTGGCCAAGGACCTCGGGGTCGACCTGACCACGGTGGCACCGTCCGGCGAGGGCGGCGTCGTCACCCGGGCCGACGTCGAGTCCGCCGCGGCGGGCAGCCGGTGCCGCTCCGGCCGCCGCACCGGCGTACGCCCCGGCTCCCGGTCAGCGGGAGACCCGGGTCCCGGTGAAGGGCGTGCGCAAGATGACCGCCCAGGCGATGGTCTCCTCGGCGTTCACCGCGCCGCACGTGACCGAGTGGGTGACGATCGACGTGACCCGCACGATGGAGCTCGTCGCCCGGCTGAAGCAGGACCGCGAGTTCGCCGGACGTCAAGGTCAGCCCGCTGCTGCTGGTGGCCAAGGCGCTGATCCTCGCGGTGCGGCGCAACCCGGAGATCAACGCGGTCTGGGAGGAGGGCCCCGACGGGTCGGCCGAGATCGTGGTCAAGCACTACGTGAACCTCGGCATCGCGGCGGCCACGCCCCGCGGGCTCGTCGTCCCGAACATCAAGGACGCCGACCGCCTGTCGCTGCGCGAGCTCGCCGAGGCCCTGGGGGCGCTGACCGCCACCGCGCGCGAGGGTCGCACCCAGCCGGCCGAGATGGCCGGGGGCACCATGACGATCACCAACGTCGGGGTGTTCGGCGTCGACTCCGGTACGCCGATCCTCAACCCCGGCGAGGCCGCGATCCTGTGCTTCGGCCAGGTCCGCGACATGCCGTGGGTCGTCGACGGGGAGGTCGTCGTCCGCCAGGTCACCCAGCTCGCGCTGTCCTTCGACCACCGGGTGGCCGACGGCCAGCTCGGCTCGATGTTCCTCGCCGACATCGCCCGCGTCCTCGAGGACCCCGCCACCGCCCTCCTCTGGTAGCGCCCCGCCGCCGCCGGTCTGCGGTGGCGGCGCCGGTGCGGCGGTGCGGCCGCCTGCTGCCGGGGAGTCGACCACGTAAAGCACGCTGGCGCCCGCTCCGCTACCTGGGCGCATGTGCTGTCGCAGGTGCCCACTTGCTTCACGTGGTCGACTTCCGGCGGCGCGGGGACGCCGGGGACGGCGGGAGACGGCCGCGGGCGGCGGGGTCGGGGTCAGGGGTCGAGGCGGAGGGCTTTGCGGGGGCAGCCGGCGACGGCGCGGGTGGCCCGGCGGACCTCGGCCGGGGCCAGCTCACGCTGCGGCAGGATCGGGTATCCCCACGAGTCCAGGCGCACCAGGTCGTCGGCCAGGTGGGCGCACATCCCGATGCCGTCGCAGGCGATCGGGTCGACCCGCAGCCGGGCCGCCGCCTGGCCGGGCACCGCGGTGTCGCCCGGCACCGCTGCCGGGCGGCTCACAGCTCCTCCACCGGGACCGGCAGGACGGCGGGCCCGGCAGCCGCAGCGCACGGCCGGCGCCGGCGGTGCGCCTCGACGTCGTCGGCGAAGGCCACCAGGCCGGTGAGCACCATCCGGACCGCACCGTCCGGGTGGTGGCACGCGCCCCGGCCGGCGACCTCGCCGGCCCACTGCTGCAGCCGCCGGATGTCGCTGCGCCGGCCGGTGCCCCGCTGCAGCTCGGTCAGTGCGGTCGAGATCGCCGCCAGCCCGAACAGGCAGGGCCCGCACTGCCGGGCACTCGCCCGGGCCAGGTACGCCGCGAGCCGCGCCACCTCGGCGACCCCGCACACCGCGGGACCCACCGGCGCCAGCACCCCGCAGCCGAGCGACACCCCGGCAGCCCGGAGCGTTCCCTCGTCGAGCGGCAGGTCCTTGACCCGCTCCCAGGGCAGCCAGCTGCCGCCGTACCCGCCGACGAGCACAGCCTGCGGGGCCTCCCCCGCCGGCCAGCCACCGAGCAGCAGGGCCGCGCTCACCGGCGTCCCGGCAGCCAGCTCGAGCACGGTGCGCCGCCCCGCGGCCAGCACGGTGACCAGGTTCGTCGGCCGGTGCTCCTCGACCCCGGACCGGGCGACCAGCGCGATGCGGGCCAGCGTCTCGACGTTGTGCACGAGCGTCGGGCGGCCGTCGACGCCGTGGACCGCGGTCGGCTCGCGGCGCGACCCGGGCACCGCCGGCCCGCCGGACAGCGCCTGCACGACCGCGTTGGACTCGCCGGTCAGGTAGCGGCTCGGCCCGGTGGCCAGCCGCACCGGCGGCTCGACCAGGCCCGCCGAACGCCGTTCCTGCAGCGCCCGGACCAGCACCCGGTGCGGCTCGTGCGCGTCGCCGTGCAGCCAGACGACCGACTCGGTCGCGCCCACCGCCTCGGCGGCGTGCGCCAGCCCGTCGAGCACCAGGTGCGGCCGGTGCACGAGCAGCGCCGCGTCCTTGGCGCTGGCCGGCTCGCCCTCGGAGGCATTGCCGACGACCACCGGCAGCACACCGGTGCGCCGGGTCGCGTCCAGCACCGTCTGCCACTTCCTGGCGGCCGGGAAGTGACCGCCGCCCCGGCCGGTCAGGCCGGTTGCGGCCATCGCGTCGACGAGCGGCTCGCCGTCGCGCCGGCTCGATCTCCGGACGCCGTACGCCGAGTGGTGGGCCGCCAGCGTGACGTCGGGCGCTGCGGAGCCGTGACCGTCGACCGGGAACGTCACCGGGCCGTCCAGCAGCGACAGCGGCGGCCGGCGGTGGGGGTCCGGCCGGCCGGCCGGGACCAGCGCGAGGACCGGGCGGGCTTCCATCGAGGTCACCGCCTGGCCGAGGTCGGTACGGCGCGCATGCCGTGCCGCAGGGCCGAGCCAGGTGCTGACGTCAGCTCGTCGACGAGGTCACGAGGGCTGCGCGCGACGTACCGCCAGACGGCGAGGGCGAGCACCGCCGCCCCGCTGAGCAGGTAGAGCCACAGCAGCAGCGCGGTGTCGATGCCGGCGAGCACGCCGTGGCCCCAGACCAGCACCAGCGCCACCACGGCCACCTTGTGCACCGGCCACCAGACCCGGGCGACGACCCGGCGGCCCGAGAAGGACGCCGTCAGACCGGCCAGCAGCCCGGCGTACAGGCCGATGACGCCGAGCGTCACCGGCACCGGGCGGTACGTCGAGGCCATCGGCACGAACGTGCCGCGCCAGCCGACACCGGCGTAGCTGTCGGTGGCGAGGACCACCACGTGCAGCACGGTCAGCGCGAGAGTGAACGCGGCGAGGCTGACGTGCAGCCGGATCCGCGCGGTGGCGCTGGGCCGCCGCAGCCGCGACCGGCCGGGGTGGGAGAGCACCAGCCCGGTCATGACGAGCAGGACGAGCAGGACGTACGCCGACAGCCCGGCCGCCCGGCCGATGATCCACGGCGCGTTGCGGTTGCCGGCCACCGACTGGGTCACCACCCCGAGCAGCCAGCCGGTCGCGGCGGCGCTGAGCCCGGCGAGCAGCATGAGCGCCGCGACGGCCGCAGCCCGGCGCAGGCCACGCAGGACGCGGGGCACAAGATCGTTCGCGACGTTGGGGGGCAACACGCCCGGCGTGTCGGCCGCAGACGTCGCGAACGATCTTTCGGCGCGGGGCAGCTGCGGGTCACCAGCCACGGTCGGCCTGCCAGGTGAGGAAGGGGCGCATGGCCCGGCTGACGCCGACCACGCCGTCGGTGTCGACCAGCAGGGCAGCGAGGCCGCGGTCGTCGGCGAGGCGTCGCACGTTGCCGCGGCCGGCGAGGAACAGCGCCTTGCTCCAGACCTCGGCCCGGGCGACGTCCGGCCCGACCACGGTCACCGAGAGCAGCCCGCTGTCGGCGGGCTCGCCGGTGCGCGGGTCGACCAGGTGGTGCACCGGCCGGTCACCGACCGTCCAGCGGCGCAGCCGCACCGAGGAGGTGGCGCAGCCCGCGTCCACCAGGGTGAGCACGGCCACCGGGCCGGACCCGCCGCGGGGGTCCTCGACCGCCACCCGCCAGCCGTCGCCGTCCGGACCGCGGCCGGCGGCCTGCAGGTCGCCACCGGCCTCGACCAGGGTCGCGGTCCCGGCTCCGGCCAGCTGCTGGGCAGCCCAGCGCACGGCAAGGCCCTTGCCGATGCCGCCGAGGTCGACCGGGACCCGGCCGAGGCGCACCGCGCGGCGGTCCTCGTCGAACCGGGGTCGCCACCGTCGGCGCCCCGGCGCGGTCGGCCGACCGGCTGGTCCGGCCGGGACCGAGACGTCGCCGGACCGGAAGGGCAGCGACCGGTCGTAGCCCCACGAGGTCAGGATGTCGAGGACGCGCGGGTCGAACAGGCCGTCGGTGTCGTCGTGGGCCCGGGCCGCCTCGCGCAGGGCGTCGAACAGCTCGGCCGGCACCTCGTGCCAGTGCTGCGGGGCTGCGTTGGCGCGCATCAACGCGCTGGTGGGGTCGAACCGGGTGCAGCTCGTCGCGACCCGGGTGACCACCTGCTCGGCCGCCTCGAGCGCCGCGGTCGCGCCGGTGCGGGCGCCGACCACCCGCAGCGTGACGTCGGTGGCCATCGAGCGGAACGTGCGGGCGAGGTCGGAGCCCGCCGGAGCCGTCACGGTGGTCATGACGCACCGGTCGAGGTGTGCGTGGCCGGCGCCGGCGCCGCAGCGACCGGCGGGGCTGCGACGGAGACGCTGCCCCCGCCACCCGAGCTCACGGTCACCGACCCGCCGCCGCCTGCACCGGGGAGCGGCGCGGAGCGGAGCGCGTCGGTGCGGGCCCGCAACCGGTGCAGCGCCTTGGTCAGCGCCACGACCCGGGCTTGCGCGGCCAGCGCCTGCCGGTGCAGCCGGATGTCGGTGTGGTCGACGGCGGGATCGGCTGCCGGAGCGGCAGCCTTCGGGGCCGACCGACGTGGCCGAGCCCTCCGGCGGGTGCGCGACGGCCCAGCCGGTGGCCACCGCGAGGGCAGCTGCCGCAGCGGGGGCGAGGACGACGGCGGTGCGCCAGCCGGCCGACGTGCCGCGTGGGTCAGTCATCGCCGTGCCCCTCGTGCTCGCCGTCCTCGTGGTCGTCGCCCCCGCCGGAGCCGCTGGCCCCGGTCGAGGTGTGCGTCGCGGGGGCCACCGCCGGCTGGGCGGCGGCAGCCTGCGCGGCTGCCTGCGCTGCGCCGCTGCTGCCGCGGCCGCGGCTGGCCGCGGCCCGGGCAGCCGCGACTCGAGCCGCTCGCACCGCCCGGACGTGGGCCAGCCGCCCGCGGGCGGTGCTCAGCCGGTCCTCGAGGGCCACCTCCTGGGCCGACATCGAGGTCAGGTAGGCCTGCAGCGCCTCCCGCGAGGCCGTGTCGCCGGCGCCGGACGCAGCGGGCGCGGCGGCCGCGGCAGCAGGTGCGGCCGGTGCAGCCTCCTCGTTCGAGGTTGCCGACGCGACGGCAGCTCCGGCCCCGGCGAGCACGCCGGTGGCAGCAGCAACGGTGGCGGCGATCCGCCTGGACCTGCGCATGACGATCTCCCTCCCTCTGGAGCCACCCATCCCGCGGCTCCCGGTGCGGAGCCACCCATCCAGCGGCTCCCGGTGCGGAGCCACCCATCCCGCGGCTCCTGGACCCACCGTCGGTGGCCCAGGGGGTATCGGCAAGGTGGTTAACCCTCGTTTAGCCAAGAGCCGGGCCAGCGTTGAGACTCGGGGCAGTTCGTCCCGGTTGGGCGGGTTCTACCGGCCACACGCGCGCGGCCGGCGCGGCTAGCCTCGGGACATGGGTCTGGTCTTCGCGATGACGCTGCCCGGCCTGGTGCTCGCGCTGCTCGCCGTCGCCGGTCTCGACCAGCTGCTGCTGCGAGTGCGCGGCCGCGGGATCGTGCCCTGGCGGCGCGACGCCCAGGTCTCCTCGACCGGCTTCGACCTGCTGCACGCCGCGCTGTCCCCCGGCAAGGCCGACGAGCTGGCCCAGCGGCAGACCGAGGAGCTGGTGCGCGAGGAGGAGGCCGAGGGCGCCCCGCCGCGCAGCCGGGTCGACCTCGACGCCGGGGTGGCGCGGCTCGTCGTCCCGCGGCCTCCTACGGGGTGATCGCCAGCGCGTCGAGCACCTGACGGCCCAGGGCGGCGTCGCCGCGCACCTCGACCTCGGCAGCCACGGGGTCGACCCGGCCGCCGGCCAGCCGCATCAGGGTGTCGGTACTCATCCGCAGGGTCGTGGTCGCGCCCTCCGCGACACCGTCGGCCGGCTCGGCCCGGCCATCGCTGCCGACGGTCACGGTCATCCGGAGCGGCCGCTCGCCCGAGACGTCGAGGGCCACCGACGTCCCGGCGGGCGGGGCGATCTGCTTGCCGACGAGGTACGGCAGCGCACCCGCCACCTGCCCGAGCGACACCTCGGCGCCCGGCCCGGAGTAGTCGACCGGACGGCCGGTCGCCCGGCGGACGTCCTGCTCGTGCGCCCAGACGTCGAAGACGCGCACCGGCAGGAACCGGCTGAGCGGGACCTCGGTGCCCATGATGCCGACCACCGCCGGGCTGTCGTCGAGGTCCGTCCCGCGCAGCTGCGCCAGGTGCTCCCCCGAGGCCTCGCCGAGCCGGGCCACCAGCTCGGTGGTCGACAGGTCGGCCAGCCCGGCGATGCCGCTCTCCATGAGCTCCCCGACGGGGTTGCGCACGTGCGCCCCGTACTCGGTCAGCCGAGGAGGCGCCGGGTGCCCGGCGAGCTGCAGCTCGAGGGCGAGGACGTGGGCGACCTGGTCGCGCACCGTCCAGCCGGGGCACTCGGTCGGCAGCGGCCACTCGTCCGCGCCCAGGGTGCCGGCGACCTCGCCGAACGAGGCGAGGGCGGCGGCGTACGCATCGACCAGGGACTGCAGGGAGTGGGCCATGCGTGCGAGGCTAGGGCGCGTGCGAGTCCACGTCATACAGCTGTCGTACGGCGACGACGAGTCCACCGCCGAGCGCACCGCACGGGTGGCCGGGCTGGTGCGGTCTCAGCAGGGCGCGGACCTCGTCGTGCTGCCCGAGCTGTGGCCGAACGGCGGTTTCGCCTACGACAGCTGGGAGGACGGCGCCGAGCCGCTGGACGGGCCGACGACTGCCGCCCTGTCGACGGCCGCCCGTGAGCTGGGTGCGACGGTTCATCTGGGGTCGTTCGTCGAACGGGACGACGCCGGTCGGCTGTTCAACACCTCGGTGCTGCTCGGCCCTGACGGCGGCGTGCTGACGACGTACCGCAAGGTGCACCTGTTCGGCTTCGGCGAGGGCGAGCCGAAGCTGATGACCGCCGGCGACGGCCCGGTCGTGCACGGGAACATCGGGCTCGCCACCTGCTACGACCTGCGCTTCCCGGAGCTGTTCCGGGCGCTGCTGGACGCCGGGGCCGAGCTGGTGCTGATGCCCGCGGCCTGGCCCGCGAAGCGGGTGCACCACTGGCGGCTGCTCAGCCAGGCCCGCGCCGTCGAGGACCAGGTCTTCGTCGTCGCGTGCAACACCGGCGGCACCCACTCCGGCGTGCGGATGGGCGGTGGCTCGATGGTCGTCGACCCGTGGGGCGCCGTCATCGCCGAGGCCGGCGACGGGACCCACGGTGACGAGGTCCTCGTCGTCGACCTCGATCCCGGCCTGGTCCGCGAGACCCGGGCAGTGTTCCCGGTGCTCGCGGACCGTCGGCTCTGAGGCGCGCGCCCGGCTAGACCTGCACCTTCCAGATGCCGCGCCCGAAGGTGCCGTCGTACAACCAGGTACCCGTGCCGTCCGTGAACAGCTGCAGGTCGGACGAGATCGTGGTCGGCAGGCCGGTCGGCATCCGGGACCAGTGACCGTCCTGGCCCGCCTTGCTGACGAAGACGCCGATGTCGGTGGCCAGGTAGCGGTTGCCGGCTGCGTCGACGACCAGGTCGCTCGAGGGGACGTCGGGCAGCGAGTCGGTCGCCGCGCTGTCGCCGCTGATGTCGACGAAGGTGTCGCCGCCGTCGGTCGACTTGTACACGTGGCCGTAGCCCGCACCGAAGCCCTCGATGTAGCGGGCGCTGAAGCCGTTGTACGTGACGTAGACCGTCTTGCCGGAGGTGTCCTTCGGGGTCGATCGTCACGGCGGAGATGTACCGCTTCGGCATCCGGGTGAGGGCGGCGCTGCCGGCGGGCTTGAACTGCATCGGCAGCTGGTGCCAGGTGCCGCCGACGTTGGTGGCCACACCGCTGTTGAAGGTCGTGGACGAGCACGAGCCGCACCAGCCGGCATAGACGACGTGCACCGGCTTGCCCGCGGCGTCGTCATGGGTCTGGCTCGCCACGGCCGTGGCGCTGGCGGCGGGGTTGCCGCCGGTGCCGGTGGTCAGGTCGAACGCCTGGTTCCAGCCGTTGGCGTCCTCGGTGCTTCCCAGGTCTTCGTGTTGTCCCACACGTAGCGGCCGCCGGCGACCCAGTACCTGTCGGCGTACGCCGGGTTGTCGTCGGCCACGAACGGCGCGATGAACTGGGCGTTCGGGTCACCGGGGGCGATCTGCTCGATGGTCGGTGCCGACCCGTCGTTCTCGCCGCAGTTCGTGGTGAGCTGCAGGGTGAGGTTGGTGTACTCGCCGACCGCGCGGCAGCCGTCCTTCGGGTCGACCAGCATCATGCCGCCGTCGCCGCCCATCGGTGACACCTGCTCGCCGTCCTTCCGGCGCAGCAGCGAGACGCCGTTGTCCTGCATGCCGCCCCACACGGCCGTGCCGCCGCCGTCCTCGGTCGACAGCGCGCCCACGCCGATGCCGTAGTACTGCAACGCGCGCAGCTTCCCGGTGGCGGACAGGCTGGTCCACGTCTTCGCCGAGCCGTCGATCGGGCGCATGTAGAGCCCGCCGTCGTTGCCGGCGTAGACCTTGCCGTTGCCGAAGGCGATGCTGTGCTGGTCGGAGTGCAGCACGTTGCCGTCACAGCTGCCCGTCGTCTGGCAGGCGAAGCCGAAGTCCCAGTAGCGGCCGATGGTCGACCAGCTGGTGCCGGCGTTGCGGGTCTCGTAGACCTCCTCCAGACCGACGTAGACGTGCTGGCTGTCGGTCGGGTCCACGCCGATGAAGCGGTTGTACCAAGCCTGCACGCCGACCGGGTAGGAGTGGTCACCCGGCGTCTTCAGCGCGGAGCCGGAGTTGCTGAGCTTCTCCGGGCTGGCGATCTGGCTCCACGGCCCGTCCGGGCTGCCGTTCTTCGAGGCGTAGACCCCCGCCAGCGCACTGGTCTTGGTGTCGAAGCCGACCGTCGACTCCATCACGACGTAGAGCGCCTTGCCGTCGGCGGAGTACGCCATGTCGGAGGGGCCGACCTCCTTGGGGTTGATCGCCCCGGACGGCTTGCTCTTGGCCCAGGTCGTGCCGTGGTCGCGCGAGATGTAGAAGCCGTTGTAGGGCAGCGTGGAGCGGTAGGCCAGGTTCGCCACCAGGTATCCCGTGCCCGGCTGCACCACGATGTCGTTGGCGATGTTCTTGGTGACCGAGTCCTGGGTGGGCTCCGGGGCGAACACCCGCTCCCACGGCGTCGCCGCGGCGGCAGCGAGCCCGCGCCGGTAGATGCCGCGCGAGGTGGCGGCGTAGGCGAACGTGTCGTCGAAGGCGAGCTTGCCGATCCAGTGCGACTCGAGCTCGGTGCCGCCGAGCCGGTCGCCGGGGGTGAAGACCGCGTTGCTCTTCCATGGCTCGGCCAGCCGGTAGACGCCGCTGCCGAGCTCGTTGCCGTAGTTGGGCTCGCCGGTGCCGTACCAGAGGCTGCCGTCCGGAGCGACCCGCAGGTCACCGGTCGCCAGGGTGAGGATGCCGTCGGAGATGGGGGTCCAGGTCGCTCCGTTGTCCAGCGACCGGAAGACCCCGCCCTGCGCGCCGGCGGCGTACACCGGCTGGAAGCGGAGACCGTGCTTCGCCGGGTCGACGGCGAGGCCGACGATGCGGCCGGTGACGAACCCTGCACCGCCGCCGCTGTTCGACGACACCGGGTCGCGGTAGTTCTTCGCGTCCCCGTCGTACGGCGCGGTGGTGACCTCGCCCCAGGCGTTGCCGGCCGTCGGCATGTGGCTCCAGTGGTCGTAGGCGACCGTGTAGGCCCCCGGGTCGACCAGCAGCCCGAGACCGCGGGCGGTGCGGAACTGGTCGAAGGCGGTGTGCAGGACTGCCGACTCCTCGCCGACCTCGCCCGCGGCGTCGTGCCGCTCGTGGGCGCGCTCCTCGGCGGAGTCGCCGTCCCCGCCGTGCTCCTCGCCCTCCGCGACCTGCCGGGCCGCCGGATCGGTGCCCGAGCCGTGCTGGACCACGACGGCCGCGGTGGCGACGCCGGCCAGGACGAGCGCGGTGGCGGCGGCAGCGGCCGCCGTCCGACGAGGAAGTCTGAGTAGCGACACGATGGGTGCTCCGGTCTCCCGTGATGGCGGCGTCGGTCGGGCGCCGCCGCGACCTTAGGTAACCGGTTGAGATGTGTCAATCAGTCCGATCCGCACCCCTCGCTACCCTCGGCCGCATGTCCGAGCCGCGGCGGCGCGCCACGCCCGAGGAGGTCAGGGCCCTCTCGCACCCGCTGCGGCTGCGGATCCTGTCGCTCTGCCACGGCGAGAGCCTGTCCAACAAGGAGCTCTCCGAGCGGCTGCACGCCCAGCCGGCCACCGTGCTGTACCACGTGCGGACGCTGGTGCGCACCGGCTTCCTGGTGGCCGAAGCCGACCGGCCGGGGCCGCGCGGCTCCCGCCTGCGGCCCTACCGGGCGACCGACAAGTCGTGGACGATCGACGTCGGTGGCCCGTCCGAGACCGGCGGCACCAAGCTGGCAGCCGTCGACGCCGCGGTCACCGAGATGCGCAGCCACCCGACCGAGGAGCTCGGCCCCCTGGTGCTGTTCGCCCTGCGCGCCACCCGGTCCCAGCTGGAGGCGCTGGTCGACAGCGTGGTGACCCAGCTCGAGGCCCTCGAGAAGGTCACCGAGGCGACCGACGAGCCGGCCTGGAACGTGCTGCTGGCCACCTTCCCGTCCTCGCACTGACGCCCGGCGCGTCCCGGCCCCGGTGCCCGGCTGCCACCATGGGGTCGTGGGACTCGGTGGCGGTCAGAGCGAGTGGGACGACTACGAGTGGTTCGCGTCCGGCGGCGCGGCCGTCGGGCTCGCCGACCCTACCCAGACCTCGAGCCGGACCTCGTGGTGGACCTCGTCGACACCCGGCCCTGACACGCTGGTCGACCGGGTCGCCCAGGAGCTGATCTGGGAGCCCGGCGATGCCGCCCGCATCCTGCTCGTCGACCTCGACAACATGCGGGCCGGCCCGCTGCGATGGAAGGCCCGGATGGCCGTCGTGGTGGCGCTGGCCCGGCAGGCCGACCATGTGGTCCTCGCCGGTCAGGAAGGCGCCGTACGCCGGGCGCGCCCGCACCTCGCGGAGTTCGCCGGGACGGCGCGGCCGGTGCCCGCCGGCAGCGACCTTGCGGACGTGGCCCTGCTCGAGGCGGTCGACGACCTCGACATCCCGGATGCGCAGGCTCTGGTGGTGAGCAACGACGGCATCTTCGCCGAGCTCGCCGCCTGCGGGCCGCTGCTCGTGCTCAGCCCCGGACGGGAGGCGCTCAGCGACGCGTTGGCCGCGGCGGCCGTGCGGGTGGTGGACCTCGCGGCGCTGGAGGCCGAGCTGACCCCTCCCCTTCCGCGGCCCTGAGGGCGCATACTGGTGGCGATGGCCTCCTCGAGATCGACCCCGCGCCCCAGACCCTCCGGCAGCCCTTTCAGCGACCCCGTCGCCCGGCCCGTGGAGAGCTACCAGGTCGGTGACCGGGTGACCCACGACCAGTGCGGCCTGGGCCGGGTGATCGGCGTCGAGGAGGGCATCGCGGTGCTCGTCGACTTCGGTGGCCGCGAGCTGCGCATCGGCACGCCCTACCCCAAGCTCTCCAAGCTCTGACGGGAAGCGCGACCGCACGCAGGCTGCTGGCCCGCGCCGGGCGGCCGGTGCGGCCCGTGACCGGAGCGCTGTGACTGGTCCTCAGGACCGCGCTGGCAGCACGCAGAACTCGTTGCCGGACGGGTCTGCGTAGTGCCGCCACGGCAGCTCGCCCCATCCCAGGTGGAGCTCGCGGCCGCCTCGATCGGCGATGCCTGCCGCGACGCCGTCGGGGTCGTCGCCGGTCTCGAGCCGGATGTCGAGGTGCAGCCGGTTCTTGGCCGTCCCCTTGCCGGTCGGCTCGGGGCACAGCTCGAGGAGGGGGCCCAGCAGCGACCGGTGGCGCAGCGACCGAGGCGCGACACCGGCCACGTCGGTCCAGCCGGTAAGCCAGGACCAGAGCTCCGCATCCCGGTCCGGGTCGGCAGAGTCCAGCGGTAGCGCCGCGAGGGGTCCGCTGCCGGCGTACACCGCTCGATCGTCCAGGACGCAGCAGGGGTTGCCCTCCGGGTCGGCGAGCACCACCCACGGCACCTCGCCCTGACCGATGTCGAGCCGTCGGGCGCCCAGCCCGAGCAGCCGCTCGACCTCCTCGGCCTGGCGGGCCCCGCCCGCGAGGTGCAGATGCAGTCTCGGCGGCTCGACCGGTGGCTCGGGGACGCGCTGGAGGCACAGGTCGAGCACCGGTCCGCCCTCGACGGTGAGCCGGGTCTCGAAGCCAGCCGGCTCGTCGGTCAGCCGCTCGCAGCCGAGGGCCGCCTCCCAGAACCGACCCAGCCGCTGCGGGTCGACGGCGTCGATGACGACGTTCTCCAGATACATCCGCCCACCGTAGGTCCGGCAGTCGACGCGCGGTCAGCCCGGGGGCGGCACGGGCGGCGCTGCCGTGCTGTCCCGCACGACCAGCTCGGTCGGCAGCAGGACGTGCCGGGCCCGGGTGGTCGGCGTGCCCCGCTGGGCGCGGGCGATGGCCTCGGTCAGCGCCGCGGCCGCAGCCCGGCCCTTGGCGGTGACGTCCTGGCGCACCGTGGTCAGCGCGGGGCGCATCCGTCGGGCCAGCGGGTTGTCGTCGAACCCCACGACGGACACGTCCTCGGGCACCCGCAGCCCCAGGTCCTCGGCGCCGCGGACCACCCAGTAGGCGATGACGTCGGAGAAGCAGAGGACCGCGGTGGGCCGGTCGGGCCGCTCGAGCAGGACCCGGGCCGCCTCCTGTCCGGTGTCCTCGGGCTGCAGCGGGATGCGCACCACCAACGGCTCGACGTCGGCCGCCCGCAGCGCGTCGGTCCAGCCGTGCATCCGCTGGCGGGAGGCGTGGTGCTCGCTGCCGATGTCGGCCGGCAGCAGGACGCCGTGCGGGCCGCCGAGCTCGCCGGTGACGATGCCGACCCGGCGGTGCCCGAGGTCGACCAGGTGCTGCGCGGCGTCCCGGGCGCCGCCACGGTCGTCGACGTTGACGCTGGGGGTGCCGGGGACGGCGTCCTGGTCGACGTAGACCAGCGGCAGGCCGCGTCGCCGCAGCCAGCCCAGCGCGGCCTCGTCGCTGTCGCAGGAGTAGACCAGTGCCCCGTCCATCGGCACGTCCCGCGCCGGCACCAGCTCGCCGTGCGCGGCCGACGAGAGCAGCGTGATGGCCAGCCCGGTCGGTGCGAGCTCGGCGGCGATGGCTCCCAGGAACCCGGTCGCCACCTCGTCGGTGAACGCGTGGGTCAGCGACTTGGTCATCAGGATGCCGACCGAGCCCGCGGTGCCACGGGCGAGGGCCCGGGCGGCCGGGTCGGGTCCGACGTACCCGAGCTCGGCGGCCGCGGCCAGCACCTTCTCGCGCAGCTCGGCCGAGAGCTGGTCGGGCCGGGAGAAGGCGTTGGACACCGTCATCCGGCTGACGCCGACCTTGTCGGCCACCGTCTGCAGGGTCACCCGGGCCACGGGCGTCACCCTAGGCGGGCCGGCCCCGACAGCGGCCGGCACGGTCAGTGGGCCGGTACGCACTCAGTGGGCGAGACCGCGGCGGCGGCCCGCTCCAGCAGCCCGGCCACGGCGAGCCGGGTCCGGACGGTGCGCGGGGTCGGCTCGACGTGCGGCACGACCGGCGCGTCCGGGCGGGCGCTGCGCAGCTCGCGCTCGGCGATCTGCTGGACGACGAGAATGCTTCCGAACGACATGACGGGTTCCTCTCCGGTGTGGGGCCTTGGTGGCTCTGTACCGATACAGTACCTCGATCGTCTGTACCGGTCAAGTCCATAGCCGCCAGTGCGGGTGCACCGGCCGACACCGGCAGCCGGCAGCCGCAGCCCGCAGCCGACGGCCGGAAGCCACCGGTGCCTGGTGCGGTTGGATCCCTGCGTGGCGACCTCTGAACACCCGGCCGTCGGTCCGGCGGGCTCGGGTCCGCGCGCCGCAGCTGACCGGCCGCGGCTGGCTGAACACCGGCGGCCGCGCCCTGGCGCTCTCGGACCTGCGCGGCAAGATCGTGCTGCTCGACTTCTGGACGTTCTGCTGCGTCAACTGCCTGCACGTGCTGGACGAGCTCCGCCCGCTCGAGCAGGCCTACCCCGACGTGCTCGTGACGGTGGGCGTGCACTCGCCGAAGTTCGTGCACGAGGCGGACCCGGACGCCCTGGCCGCCGCCGTCGAGCGCTACGAGGTGCACCACCCGGTGCTCGACGACCCGGAGCTCACCACCTGGGACCAGTACGCCGTGCGCGCCTGGCCGACCCTGGTCCTCGTCGACCCCGAGGGGTACGTCGTCGCGCAGCTGTCCGGCGAGGGCCACGCCCACGCGCTGGAGGCGCTCGTCGCCGACCTGGTGCGCGAGCACGAGGCGAAGGGCACCCTGCACCGCGGCGACGGGCCGTACGTCGCGCCGCCGCCCCCGGCGACCGAGCTGCGGTTCCCCGGCAAGGCGGTCCTGCTGCCCGGGCGGCACCCTGCTGGTGACGGACTCCGGCCACCACGGCGTGGTCGAGCTGGCCGCGGACGGCGAGACGGTGCTGCGGCGCATCGGCAGCGGCGCGCGTGGTCGCGTCGACGGGGGCCCGGCCGAGGCGACCTTCGCCGAGCCGCAGGGTCTGCTGCTGCTGCCGGACGTCGGCCCGTGACCAGGTCGGGTACGACGTCGTGGTCGCCGACACCGCCAACCACCTGCTGCGCGGGCTGCGGCTGTCCGACGGGGCGGTCCGCACCGTCGCCGGCAGCGGCCGCCAGTGGATGCAGGGCTCCGGCACCGCCGACCTCTCCTCACCCTGGGACCTCGCCTGGCGCGACGACCGGGTCGTGGTCGCGATGGCCGGCATCCACCAGCTCTGGGCGTTCGACCCGGTCAGCGGCGAGCTGGCGGTGCTGGCCGGGACGACGAACGAGGGCCTGCTCGACGGCCCGCTGACCGAGGCGTGGTTCGCCCAGACCTCCGGGCTGGCGGCAGCCGGCGACCGGCTCTGGCTGGTCGACGCCGAGACCTCCTCGCTGCGGCACCTCGACGCCGACGCGGTCGCCACCGCGGTGGGCACCGGCCTGTTCGACTTCGGCCACGTCGACGGGCCGGCGTCCGGCGCCCTGCTGCAGCACCCCCTCGGTGTCACCGTCCTGCCCGACGGGTCGGTGGCGGTGAGCGACACCTACAACGGGGCGATCCGCCGCTACGACCCGGCGGCCGACCGGGTGAGCACCCTGATCACCGGCCTCGCCGAGCCGAGCGACGCGGTGGTCGTCGACGGTGACCTCATGGTGGTCGAGTCGGCCGCGCACCGGCTCACCCGGGTCCGGCTCCCCGACGAGGCCCTCGAGGTCGACGGCGTGGCGCAGCGCACCCGCCGGCCGGTCAGCGACGTCGCGCCCGGCGACGTCGAGCTCGAGGTGGTGTTCACCCCGCCGCCGGGGCAGCAGCTGGACGAACGCTACGGCCCGGCCACCCGGCTGGTGGTCTCGGCGACCCCGCCGGGACTGCTGCGCAGCGGCGAGGGTCGGGGCGAGGGGCTGAGCCGGCGGCTGGTGCTGGACGCCCGGGTCGGCCACGGGGTGCTGCACGTGGCGGCCATGGCGGCGTCCTGCGACGCGGCGGGCGGCCCTGACGGCGCCGAGTTCCCCGCGTGCCACGTGCACCAGCAGGACTGGGGCGTTCCGGTGCGCCTCGTTCCCGGCGCCGCCGGCGCAGCTGCGGCTCTACCTCGCGGGCTAGCGCCGGCGACCGTCGCGGCGCACCGTGGGCAGCACCTCGGTCTCACCGGCGTACCCCGGCCGGTGCACGTCGTTCTCGTACCACTCGTCGGTGCGGTCGTCGTACGCCGACCGCCGGGGCCGCCGTTGCCGGTGCATGACGACCTGCATCACCAGCAGCAGGACGCCGGACCAGACGAGGATCAGCCCGAGGTCGAGCAGGTCGACGTACCGCGTGACCACGGCAGGCGCCCGGACGCCGAAGGCCAGGACCCCGCCGGTCGCCATCAGCACGAGCGCCGTGCCGAGCGACGCTCGAGGGACCAGCGGTCGGGTGCTGCGGGGACTCATCGGTCCTCCTCTCGCCAGGCAGGCCGCGGCCGGCGGCCCGGTGCGTGGGTCGCCGGCCGCTGGGACGGGCTACGGGCGGTCGTCGTAGACCCGGCGCTCCTCGACGACGTCGCCGCGGGTCCGCGACCGTGGGCCCCAGATGAACGCCGTCATCACCAGGCCGAGCACCCCGACGGCCATCAGGATGTAGCCGACGACGTTGATGTCGACGCCGGAGACGGCGAAGTTCACGGCGAAGGCCAGGATGGCGCCGACCGCGATCAAGAAGATGCTGACCCCGATGCCCATGGGTTCCTCCCGGGTTGGTCAGGCGGGCGGCAGGTGCCGCGGGCAGACCATCGGGTGACGGCCGCCACGGTGCCGCTTACCCGCCCGTACCGGCGTACACACCGCCGCACGCCCCCGATCGCCCGCCACCCACCGCAAGATCGTTCGCGACGTTCGCGGGCGACACGCCGGGCGTGTTACCGCGGAACGTCGCGAACGATCTTGGTACGGCGGGTCAGAAGGACTCCTCCGGGACGTCCATCAGGGAGTTGTCGACGGCCTCGGCCACCGCCCGCTGGGCGGCGAGCAGCGGCAGCACCTGGGCGGCGAAGAACTTCGCAGCCGCCACCTTGCCGGTGTAGTACGCCGCGTCCTTGCCGGTGGCGCCGGCCTCGAGCGCCGCGAGCGCGACGGCCGCCTGGCGCAGCAGCAGCCAGGCCACCACGAGGTCGCCGCAGGCCAGCAGCAGCCGGGTGGTGTTCTGCCCGACCTTGTAGACGTTCGAGATCTCGTCGGCGGACGCCGTCAGCGAGCCCACCATGGTCCCGACGATCGCCCTGCACCTGCTCGAGCCCGGTCGCGAGCAGCTCGCGCTCGGCCTGCAGGGTGCCGTTGCCCTCGTCGCCCTTGGCGAACTCCTGGATGTCGGTCATCAGCTTGGTCAGCGCCTGGCCCTTGTCCCGCACGATCTTGCGGAAGAAGAAGTCCATCCCCTGGATCGCCGTGGTGCCCTCGTACAGGGTGTCGATCTTCGCGTCCCGGATGTACTGCTCGATCGGGTAGTCCTGCAGGTAGCCGGAGCCGCCGAAGGTCTGCAGCGACTGCGAGCCCAGCAGCTCGTAGGACTTCTCGGAGCCGTACCCCTTCACGATCGGCAGCAGCAGGTCGTTGAGCCGCACCGCGAGGTCGTGCGCGTCGCCGGTGTCGCCGGCGGCCTCTGCCACGGCGACGTCGTCCTGCACGGTCGCGGTGTAGAGGACGAGGGCCCGCATGCCCTCGGCGTACGCCTTCTGGGTCATCAGCGACCGGCGGACGTCGGGGTGGTGCGTGATCGGCACCCGGGGCGCCGTCTTGTCGGTCATCTTGGTGAGGTCGGCGCCCTGCACGCCGGGTCTTCGCGTAGTCGAGCGCGTTGAGGTAGCCGGTCGACAGGGTGGCGATCGCCTTGGTGCCGACCATCATCCGGGCGAACTCGATGATCCGGAACATCTGGGCGATGCCGTCGTGCACCTCGCCGACCAGCCAGCCGACGGCCGGCTCCTGCTCGCCGAAGGTGATCTCGCAGGTGGTGGAGGCCTTGAGGCCCATCTTGTGCTCGACGTTGGTGACGTAGACGCCGTTGCGCGCGCCCAGCTCGCCGGTCTCCCAGTCGAAGTGGATCTTCGGGACGATGAACAGCGAGAGCCCCTTGGTGCCCGGGCCGGCGCCCTCGGGGCGGGCCAGCACCAGGTGCACGATGTTCTCGGACATGTCGTGCTCGGCCGAGGTGATGAAGCGCTTGACGCCCTCGATGTGCCAGGTGCCGTCGGCCTGCTGGACCGCCTTGGTGCGCCCGGCGCCGACGTCGGAGCCGGCGTCCGGCTCGGTGAGCACCATGGTGGCGCCCCACCGGCCGTCGACCATCCGCTCGGCGACCTTGCGCTGCTCGGCGGTGCCCAGCCCCCAGATGACGTGCGCGAACGCCATGCCGGAGGCGTACATGTGCACGGCCGGGTTGGAGCCCAGGATCAGCTCGGCGACCGCCCAGCGCAGGCTCGGCGGGACGACCGTGCCGCCGAGCTCCTCCGGCAGGTCCATCCGCCACCACTCGGCGTCCATGTACGCCTGGTAGCTCTTCTTGAACGACGCGGGCATCGTCACCGAGTGGGTGGCCGGGTCGTACACCGGCGGCGTGCGGTCGGACTCCAGCAGCGACGCGGCGAGCTCACCGGTGGCGAGGCGCTCGACCTCGGCGAGGATGCTGCGCGCGGTCTCCTCGTCGACCTCGGCGTAGGGCCCGGTGCCGAGCACCTTCTGCCGGCCGAGGACCTCGAAGAGGGTGAACTCGATGTCGCGCAGGTTGCTCTTGTAGTGGCCCATGACAGGCGGGGTCCTTCCGTACGACGGGCAGCCGGCTCGTGCTGGCGAGCGATACCTACCCGCCAGTAACATGCATGATGCTACTCGCCAGTAACCTTTGGCAAGACCCGACCCGGCGTGCCGCGGCTGATGCGGTGTGCGACCGCTTCCCTGGGTAGCACCTGGGAAGGCGTCGCGGGGCGACCGGGAAACGGCTGACCCGAGCAGCTGGGCAGCGTCCTCGGCCGAGGCGCGGCCTAGGTACCTTGACGGCTACGTATCCGACTTGGTACACACGTGCCATGGAAGCTGCTCTCAGGGCACTCGCGGACGACAGCCGTCGGACCATGCTGGAGACCTTGGCCGCCGGCCCGGCAACCGCGGGTGAGCTGGCAGCGCTTCTACCGATAGCCCGCCCTGGCGTCTCGCGGCACCTCCGGGTGCTGCGGGAAGCGGGTCTGGTCGAGGTTCGTCAAGACGCGCAACGGCGGGTCTACACCCTCCGCGCTCAGCCACTCGACGAGATCAACGACTGGCTGAGTCACTACCTGACGCTGTGGGAACACCGGCTGGACGCCCTGCACACCGAGATAGCACGCGGCAAGCGTGACCGAAGGAGCACCCGATGACCACCAACACACCTGGCAGCGTCCGCGCCCTGGGCACCCTGCGAGCAGCGGACGGCACGGGCATCGTGCGCCTCGAGGACCGGTTCGACACCGATGTGGACGACCTGTGGTCGGCCCTCACCGACCCGCGCCGGCTCGCCCGCTGGCTCGGCGAGGTGGAAGGCGATCTGCGCCCGGGCGGTGAGTTCCGCGCACGCTACTTCGCCAGCGGATGGGAAGGCACCGGGCGCGTGGACGTGTGCGAGCCGCCACGGCGACTACTGATCCTGACCACGTCCCCGGACGAACCGGACGGCGTCATCGAAGCGACCCTTACCGCCGACGGCGACGCCACCATCCTGGTCATCGAGGACCGTGGTCTGCCCCTGGAGCAGATCGCCGCCTACGGGGCAGGAGACCAGATCCACGTCGAGGACCTCGCCGCCTACCTCGCCGGTGGTGAGCGCTGCGACCCGCGGGCGCGGTGGCAGGAGCTGCACCCCGCATATCAACGGCTGGCAGCCGATCTCAGCTAGCACGGCTGGCCATCCTGGCGCCGCGGCCGGGGGCCGCGGCAAGGTTTTCCCAAGGCCGGTTGGTGAGGGTGGCACCACCAAGAGCTCAGGGGTGGGGCCAGTGGCGAGCAGACAGCCGGACAGACAGCCGAGCGGACAGCCGGACGGACGGCAGGGCAGGCAGCAGCGCATCAGGTCCCTCGTGGGCCTGGGAGCGGCCGCGGTCCTGCTGGCGGGGTGCGCCCACGGCGCAGCAGCCGACGCGAGCCGGACCGCCGCGTCCGGGAAGCCGACGGCAGCCGCCTCGACGGCCCCGCGCGTTGGTGACCCAGGACGCGCGGGCCTGCGCGGGGGCCGAGGCGGTCCTCGGCCACATGAGCGCGGACACCGCGCGGTGGTCACCGGAGCGTGACCCGTTCGACAAGACGATCTCCGGCCGGATCCGGCTGCTGGCCGACGCCCTCGACAAGCAGGCCACGCTGGCCCAGAGCGAGCAGGTCAAGCTCGTCGTGCACGGCAACGCCCGGGCCTTCACCGCGGTGGCCGACGCGATGTTGACCAAGAAGCGGGACCTGGTGTCCAGCACCATCGGGTCCACGCGGGTCGCGTACAAGCAGCTCAAGTCCACCTGCACGTTCGACTGAGGCCCGCCCGCCGGGATCAGTCGCGGACGGCGCGGGCCAGCACGTGCGCGAGCGCGGGGACGCCGCGTTGCGGGCTGAACCCGAACCGCTGCACCTCGGTCACCCGGAAGCCGGCCTCGGCGACGGCTGCCATCGTGTCCCGGTTCGGGTGGCAGCCGCCGGCCACGCGGGACCAGAGCGGTACGACGAGGTCCTCGGCCAGGGCGAGCAGCCGGTGCTGCGAGCGCACGTGCTCGTACAGCCGCAGCTCACCGCCGGACCGCAGCACCCGGCGGGCCTCGGCGAGGGCGGCCCCGAGGTCCGGCACGGTGCACAGGACCAGCGAGCAGACGACGGCGTCGAAGGTGGCGGGCGGCGCGGGCAGCGCCTCGGCGAACGCGTCGACCACCTCGACCCGCACCGGCGCTGTGCGGGCCGCCGCGAGGGCGTGCCGACGGAGCTCGGGCTCCGGCTCGACCGCCAGCACGCTGGTCACCTCCACCGGGTAGTGGGCGAAGCCCTGCCCCGCCCCGGCGCCGATCTCGCAGACCGCCCCGGCCAGCCCGGCCAGCTGCGCCTGCCGGTGCTCCCGCACCCCGCGGTCCTCGGCGGCGGCCGCGTAGCGCAGGTAGGCGGCCGCGAACCGCGGGTTCTCGTACGGCGCGGCGTCGGGGGTCGGGGGTGTCGGGGGTGTCGGGAGACCCCATCAAGCGAGGGAGAGGAAGACGCGCTCCAGCTTGGCTCGGTCGATGGCGCCGTCCTCACCGGCCCGGATGCACTGCTCGAGGCCGGCCGCGATGATCGCGAACCCGGCCTTGTCGAGGGCCCGGGACACCGCGGCGAGCTGGGTGACGACGTCGGCGCACTCCCGGCCCTCCTCGAGCATCCGCAGCACCCCGGCCAGCTGGCCCTGGGCGCGCTTGAGCCGGTTCATGACGGCGGTGAGGTTCTCGGCCTGCACCTGCACGGTGACCTCCAGTGCTCGAACGATACCCATCAGGGTATCTCCTGCGGACCGGCTGTGCTCGGCGGTCGAGAGCCTCGGCAGTCGAGGGGCTCGGCAGTCGAGGGGCTCAGCAGTCGACGACCAGCGCCCGGTGGTCCGACAGCTCGGTCTCGACCGCGCGGACCTGGAACGGCCCGGGCAGCCCCCGGACGAGGACGTGGTCGAGCTGCCGATCGGGTGCGGCGGCCGGGAAGGTCGCCACCGTGCCGGTCGTCCGCATGCCGGTGGCCAGCCGGGCCGTGCGGTCGCCCATGTTCAGGTCGCCCAGCAGCACCTGCGGGCCGGCCGTTCGGCCGGTGGCCCGCACCAGCCGGCGCAGCTGCCGGACGTTCCAGCCGCGCAGGAAGGACAGGTGGGTGGCGGTCACGGCCAGCGGTCCGGCCGGCGTCCGCAGCATCGCCGTCACGGCGACCCGGGGCTCGTCCGTGACGAGCAGCGGCCGCCGCCGGCCGGGGGCCAGGATCGGCGCGCGCACCGGCAGCGCCGGCAGCCGCTGCACCTGCCACCAGGTCACCGGATAGCGCGACAGCAGCGCCACGCCGTACGCCGCTGAGCCGGGCTGCTCGGTGCCGGTGGCCGCCACCCAGGTGGCGTCCGGCGTCCCCGAGAGGGCGGCGACGAACCGGTGCTCGACGGCCCCCATCGCCGATGCCGCGACGGCGGTGAGGTCGGCACCGCCCGGACCGCTCCTGGTCGCGGTCGACCTCCTGCAGCCCGAGCACGTCGGGGTCCAGGGCGGCGATCGCCCGGCTGAACCGGTCGACGTCGACCAGCCCGTCGGTCGTCGACCTCCCGTGCAGGATGTTGAAGCTGACGAGGCGCATCACCACTCACGTTCCCAGCGAGGGGCCGGCCGATGCGCGCCGGGTGCGTCACCCGCCCCTGGCGGTCGGCCCGGTCGTCGGCGGAGGCGAGGCTTGACCGAGGCGAGCACGGAACCCCGTTTCGGGCTACCGTGACGGCATGTCACCCGGGGTGGCGGGCCCAGACCCTGCCGGCTCCCCGCTCGAGGCGCCGGACCTCGACCTGTTGAGGTCCCTGCCGTTCGAGGCGCTGCAGCGCGCCTGGGACAGCTCGCCGGCCCTGGTCGCCGTCACCACCGGACCGGAGCACCGCCTCACCTACCAGAACCTCACGTCACAGCAGCTGTTCGGGGCGCTCCCGCTCGGCGTGCCGATGCTCGACATGCTCCCCGAGATGGACGGCCGCCCGCTGGACCGGGTGCTGGACGAAGGCGACGTCGTGCGGGTGACGTCGCGGACCGTCGCGATCCGCGACCTCGACGGCGGCGAGCGGGTGATGTCCTACGTGCTCGCGCCGCTGGGTGAGCCGGCTACCGGTGTGGTGATGACCGCGGTCGACGTGACCGGCGAGACGCGGGCCCAGCTGCAGGCCGCCCGTTCCCAGCTGCTGGTCGACATCACCAACGGCGTCATCTCGGCGGACGAGCCGGCGGCCGGCCTGCAGGCGCTGACCGACGCGCTGGTGCCCGCGGTCGCCGACGTCGCCGCGGTGTTCGTGGTGCCCGAGGAGCACCCCTCCGCCGGCGCACCGCTGCCACCCGAGGTGATCACGGTGTCCGAGGCGCTGGCCGGCCTCGGGCCGCCACCGCAGTCCTCCGAGGCCGCCGGCCCCTCGCCGTGGGAACCGATGCTGCGCGCCGGCCGCTCGGTCCTGATCCCCGTCGACGCGAACACCCTGCCGCTGATGGCGCCGGACCGGGCCAACGCAGCCTGGCTCACCGCCGCCGGGGCCAGCAGCATCGCGGTGGTGCCGTTGGTGGTCGCAGGTGACCTCACCGGGGCGATCGTGCTGGCGGCCACCGGCGACCGGCACCCTTACCGCGAGGCAGACCTGCCGTTCTTCGAGGACGTCGCAGCCCGGGCGGCCGCCGCGATCGCCCAGCTGCGCACGGCTCGGCAGTCCTACGACGCCGCCATCGACCTGCAGCGCGCCCTGCTGCCCGTCGCCCCGCCGGAGCTGACGGGTCTGACGGCGGCGGCCCGCTACGTCGCAGGCGCCCCCGACGTCGAGGTCGGCGGCGACTGGTGGGACGTGCACGACCTCGGCGGCGGCCGGGTCGCGCTGGGCATCGGCGACGTGTCCGGCCGCGGGCTGCCCGCGGCGGCCGTGATGGGCCAGGCCCGTGCCGTGATGCGGGCCGGCGGGCACGCCCAGCTCGCCCCCGTCGACGTCCTCACGCTGCTCGACGCGCAGCTCTGCGACGTCCTCGGCAACCCTGAGGACCGGCCCACCCCGGCCACGTCGCGGGCGCCGGTGCGCTTCGCCACGGCGAGCTACGCGATCGTCGACCTCCCCACCATGCAGCTGCGGCTGGCCAACGCCGGGCATCTCCCGGTGCTGCTCAGGGACGCGTCCGGCGCGATCCGGCGGGTGGCGGCCCCGCCGGCGTCCCCGCTGGGCCTGGGGATCGGCGGTTTCGTCGAGGTCGCCGAGCCGCTCGCACCGGACGACACCCTGGTGCTGTTCACCGACGGACTGGTCGAGTCACGCACCCAGGACATCGACGACGGCCTGGCGATGCTGTCGGAGGCCTTCGGGTCCTGCGGCGGGCACGACGACCTCGGGGTGGTGGCCGACGCGCTGCTCGCCGCCATGGAACGCCGCCACGGGCACGGCGACGACGACGTCGCGCTGCTCGTCGTCCGGGTGGAGGAACCGGCCGATCCCTCGGCTTGACGCATCAGTGGCGGCTGGTGTGTTATCGGGTCATGACATCAGTGACCACTGATGAGTCGACCAGTGTCGTCGAGCTGCTGCGAGTCGTTGCCGACCCGGTCCGGCTCAGAGTGCTGGAGCTGCTGGCCGCCGAGGAGCTGTGCGTCTGCCACCTGCAGGACGAGCTCGACCTCAAGCAGACCCTCGTCTCCCACCATCTCCGGGTCCTGCGCGAGGCCGGGTTGGTCGGGGCCGAGCCGCGCGGTCGCTTCACCTACTACCGGCTGCGACCGGGCGCCCTCGACGGCGTCCGGACGCTGGTGACGGGGCTCGCTGACGCCGGGCGCACCGATCCGCCGCGACGTCCGTGCTGACGGCCCCCGAGCAGGCCCCGGTCCTGCGCCGGCTGTCGACCCTCGACCGGTTCCTGCCGGTGTGGATCCTCACGGCGATGGCCGGCGGGCTGATGCTGGGCCGGGCGCTCCCCGGGCTGGACGACGCCCTCGACGCCGTGCAGGTCGGCTCGGTCTCGCTGCCGATCGCCCTCGGGCTGCTGCTGATGATGTACCCGGTCCTCGCGAAGGTTCGCTACACCGAGCTCGGTGCGGTGGTCGCCGACCGGCGGCTCCTGGTGCTCTCGTTGCTGCTCAACTGGGTGGTCGGGCCGTTGGTGATGTTCGCCCTCGCCTGGCTGCTGCTCCCCGACCTGCCGGAGTACCGCACCGGCCTGATCATCGTCGGGCTGGCCCGGTGCATCGCGATGGTGCTGATCTGGAACGACCTGGCCTGCGGCGACCGGGAGGCCGCCGCCGTCCTGGTGGCCCTCAACTCGGTCTTCCAGATCGTGGCCTTCGCTGCCCTCGGCTGGTTCTACCTGCAGGTGCTTCCCGACTGGCTCGGTCTCGCCCAGGACCGGCTCGAGATCTCCATCTGGGACATCGCCCGATCGGTGCTGGTGTTCCTCGGCATCCCGCTGGCCGCCGGCTACCTCACCCGGACCATCGGCGAGCGCACCCGCGGCCGGGAGTGGTACGAGTCCCGGCTGCTGCCCAGGCTGGCGCCGGTGGCTCTCTACGGCCTGTTGTTCACCATCGTCGTGCTGTTCGCACTGCAGGGCGACACCATCACCAGCCGGCCGCAGGACGTCGCCCGGATCGCTGTGCCGTTGCTCTGCTACTTCGGGTTGATGTGGGGCGGCTCGTTCTGGCTCGCCAAGTCTGTCGGGCTGGGCTATGAACGCTCGACAACGACGGCCTTCACCGCTGCGGGCAACAACTTCGAGCTCGGGATCGCGGTGGCCATCGGCGTCTTCGGCGTCACGTCGGGCCAGGCTCTCGCCGGGGTCGTCGGCCCGCTCATCGAGGTGCCGGTGCTCGTCGCCCTGGTCTACGTCGCGCTGTGGGCGCGGCGCTTCTTCGCGGCGCCTGCGCCACCCGCGGTCGTCCTCGCCGACTGAGTCGACTGGTCGAGAGTCGACGGAGCCGACGGAGCAGGCCGGACGGTGCTCCCGGCGCGCGGCTCCACGAGGTCGGTCTGCGGCCGCACCGGCAGCAGCAGCGGTGGGGCGGGCTGCTGGGTGAAGTCGAAGTCGGCGAGCAGGTCTCCCAGCTCTGCGACGTTCTCCCGCACCGTCGGTCGGGGGTCGGCCCGCCCGTCGTTCGCCGGGTCCAGCCGCTGCCCCTGCAGGAACCGGTCCTCGATGAACTTGGCGTAGGCGTCGAAGCTGAGCGTCTGGTGGTCGATGAACCCGTGCCGGGCCCACGGGCTGATCACCATCGCGGGCACCCGCAGCCCGTAGCCGTTCACGTCGACCACCGGCGGCACGACGTGGTCGTAGAAGCCGCCCCAGTCGTCCCAGGTCAGGAAGATCGCCGTCGAGTCCCAGTCCGGTCCGGACATCACCGCATTGACCAGGCCGGTGACGTAGGTCTGCCCGTCGCTGATGCGGGCTCGCGGGTGCTCGCTGACCGCCTCCGACGGCACGACCCAGCTGACCGACGGGAGGTTCCCGGTCTTCGCGGCGGTCACGAAGTTGTCGACCGAGGTGATGTTGCCGAGCTGCCCGTCCTCCTGCACGGTCGTGAAGTAGGGCAACGGGTTCCAGATGCCGGGCGTGTTGGGGCTCTGGTGCACCGGCGGGCAGGTCAGCAGGGCGTCGTCGGCACAGTCGGGCTGGTCGCCCTTGGCGACGTAGTAGCGCCAGGACACGCCGGCCCGGTGCAGCAGGTAGGTGAGGTCGGTCCAGGCGTACGTCGGGGGCGTCGCGCCGGGGTGCAGGGCGGCGTTGAAGTCGGGCGGGTCGCCGGGGTGACCGACCGCGTTCACGCAGGACTCCGGGTCGGTGTCGCCGCAGAGGGCCGACCACTCCGAGACGGTGAACAGGTGCGCCGGCAGGCTCCACGAGGTGTTCGGCTGGAACATGTGGTCCTGCAGCACGAACTGCCGGGCGTAGGCCCAGTAGTTCGGGATCTCACGCGCGTCGTGGTAGCCCATCACGTCGCGCTCGGACGCCTTCAGGCAGTTCGGCGCGTTCGGGTCGGTGCAGGCACCGAGCGCCTTGGCCTGGTGGGCCTGCTCGACGAAGCCGTCCATCGCGCCGCCGTCGATGTCGGCGATCGCGTTCGCGTGCCCGTGCGGCCCGCCCCCGTTCACGTCGCGCGGGTCGTGGAACGGCCGGAGGCACTGCTGCTGGCCGGGCTGCGGCACGCAGACGTCGATGCTGCCGTCGCGGACGGGGAAGCCGTCGGCGCCCGGGAAGGTGCCGAAGTAGCTGTCGAACGAGCGGTTCTCCTGCATCACCACCACGACGTGCTTGATGCGGCTGATCCCGGCGTCGGCCGCCTGGGTGCTGGGCCCGCGCTGCAGCGGCTCGACGGCGGCGCGGCGACCGCCGACGCCCAAGGAGACCCCGAGGCCGACGAGGGCGACCAGCGCGAGGCCGAGGGCCAGCCGCCGACGCGGACGCTGCAGGGGCACACGGCCTACGACGACCGGACGACCGTGATCGTTCCGTCGGCTGCCGGGCGAGCCTGGCCGCGCGGGCCTCAGCCGGTGGCGCCGGCCGACTCCTCGGCCGCGATCTGACGTCGTACGTCGTCCATGTCGAGGTCACGGACGGCGGTGATGAGCTGCTCGAGCGCGGGCGCCGGCAGCGCGCCGGGGCGCGCGTAGACCAGGATCCCCTCGCGGAAGGCCATCAGGGTCGGTATCGAGGTGATCGACGCCCGGGCCGCGAGCTCCTGCTCGGCCTCCGTGTCGACCTTCGCGAACCGGATGTCGGTGTGCGTCTCGGACGCGGCCTCGAAGACCGGCCCGAAGGAGCGGCACGGCCCGCACCAGGCGGCCCAGAAGTCGACGAGCACGATGCCGTCGTCCTCGACGAGCTCGTCGAAGGTCGTCGATGTCGCCTGGACGCTGGCCATGAACGCGCTCCTCGCTGCCGAAATTCGGGTGTCACGAGCGTCAACACCACCAGCCGGCCCGCTCTTCCGACCGATCCTGGGCGAGGATGGCCGGGTGGCGACCACGAGGCGCAGCGCGGGGCTGCTGGTGCACCGGCGCGACGGCGACGGTCGGGTCGAGGTGCTGGCCGGGCACCTGGGAGGACCGTTCTGGGCGCGCAAGCAGCAGCGGGCCTGGTCGGTGCCCAAGGGCGAGCACGAGCCGGGGGAGGAACCGCTGGCAGCCGCCCGGCGCGAGTTCGTCGAGGAGACCGGGCTGCCCGTGCCGGCCGGTGAGCCCGTGCCGCTGGGGACGGTGCGGCAGTCCAGCGGCAAGGAGGTCACCCTCTGGGCGGTCGAGGGGGACCTCGACGCGGCGGCGGCCGTGAGCAACACCTTCAGCATGGAGTGGCCGCGCGGCTCGGGCCGGCTGCAGGACTTCCCGGAGCTGGACCGGTTCGCCTGGGTCGACGTCGCGACCGCCCGCGAGCTGCTGGTCGCCGGCCAGGTGGCCTTTCTGGACCGGCTGCTCGAGCTGCTCGACCTGCCGGCCGGCTGACCGACCTCAGGCAGCGGCGCCCTCGGGTGCGGGGGTCCCGCGTGGCAGCCGCCGGACGGCGGGGACGGCGGCCACCGCCAGCGCGGCCCCCACCCCGAGCACCGTCATCGCGAACAGTGCCTGGTGCAGCCCGATGGCCGCCGTGACGAAGCCGATGGTGAGGTTGCCGACCGGGATCAGCCCGGCGCTGGTCAGGTAGTCGTAGCTCGACACCCGGGACAGCGCCCGGTCGGGGACGTGCTCCTGCAGCGAGGTCTCCCACAGCGTGAAGGTGCCCGTGACGCACACCCCGGCCAGCACCTCGAGGCCGGCGATGGCCCAGGTGCCGAGCCCGCTGCCGATGAACGCCGCCTGGCAGGAGGCGCCGACCAGCATCAGCGACGCGACCCGCAGCGCGAACCGCGGCCGCCAGCGGATGAGCAGGATGTCTCCGAGCACGCAGCCGAGCCCGAACCCGGCCGTGATCAGCGCCCACGACTTGGCGCCGTCGAGCTCGTCGGTCGCGAGCACCGGGCCGAGCACGAAGATCGCCGGCAGCACGATGACGTGGTAGGACGCCATGCCGCCGAGGAACGCGGTCACCCACGAGCGGCTGCGGACCTCCGACCAGCCCTCTTTCAGGCTGGCGAGGAAGTGGTCGGTGGTCGCCTGCGGGTCCTCGTCGTGCAGCACCCGCGCCACCACCCGCGGCCGGAGCGGGACCAGGCAGCCGATGGACACCGCGAAGGTGGCCGCGTCGAACAGGAAGGCGCCACCGGTGCCGGCGAGGGCGACCAGCAGCCCGGCGAGCACTGGTCCCACGATCGAGCCGGTCGAGAAGCTCAGGCCGCGCAGCGCGTTGGCGGGCTGGATGTTGATCGGCGAGACGGTTCCCGGCAGCAGGCCGGTGAAGGCGGGCGCGAAGAACGCGTCGGCGGCCCCGTAGACGGCGGCCAGCACCGCCAGGTGCAGCACCGTCGCCGAGCCGGTGACGAGCAGCACCCCGGCGGTGAGCTGGCAGCAGAACCGGGTGGCGTCGGAGGTGACCAGGATCTTCTTGCGGTCCAGCCGGTCGGCCCACACGCCGGCGGGCAGCGCGAGGATCGCGAACGGCAGGAACTGGGCCGCAGACACGATCGCGACGTCGCCCACGCCGCCGCCGACCGAGGACGAGAGCACGGCGAACGGCAGCACGACCATCATCACCCGGTCGCCGAGGATCGACAGCAGCTGCCCGAAGAAGAGCAGGCGGTACTGCGGCTCCTCGCGGAGCACGACCGGCAGCCTGGGACGCAGTGACCGGCGGGCCGGAGGTGGCGGGTTCGTCATGGCGCCATGCAGCGTGGCAGCCTCTGCACCTGACGCGCCAGCGACCTTTCGCGCGCCCTGGCCACCGTGGGGAGGCAGTGATGGAGGACCGGACGCCCGGCGCCGACACCCTCGAGCCGGTCGAACGGGTCTCGGTCGACGAGCTGCGCGCGCTGCAGCTCGACCGGCTGAGGTGGTCGCTGCGGCACGCCTACGACAACGTGCCGCACTACCGGACGGCGTTCGAGGCGGCCGGCGTGCACCCGGACGACTGCCGCTCGCTGGCCGACCTGGCGCGGTTCCCGTTCACCACCAAGCAGGACCTTCGGGACAACTACCCCTGGGGGATGTTCGCGGTGCCGCGCGAGCAGGTGTCGCGGGTGCACGCCTCCTCGGGCACGACGGGTCGCCCGACGGTCGTCGGCTACACGGCCGACGACGTCGTGACCTGGTCGACGGTGATGGCCCGGTCGATCCGGGCCGCCGGCGGCCGCCGCGGCGACCGGGTGCACGTGGCCTACGGGTACGGGCTGTTCACCGGCGGGCTCGGCGCGCACTACGGCGCCGAGGCGCTGGGCTGCACGGTGATCCCGGTGTCCGGCGGCATGACCGAGCGGCAGGTGCTGCTCATCAAGGACTTCGAGCCGGACGTCGTGATGGTGACGCCGTCGTACATGCTGGCGATCGTCGACGAGATGGAGCGGCAGGGCCTCGACCCGCGGCGTACGTCGCTGAAGGTCGGGATCTTCGGCGCCGAGCCGTGGACCGACGACATGCGGCGCGAGCTCGAGGCCCGGCTGGACATGCACGCGGTGGACATCTACGGGCTGTCCGAGGTGATGGGCCCGGGAGTCGCCCAGGAGTGCGTGGAGACCAAGGACGGGCTGCACGTCTGGGAGGACCACTTCTACCCGGAGGTGGTCGACCCGATCACCGACGAGGTGCTGCCGGACGGCGAGACGGGCGAGCTGGTGTTCACCTCGCTGACCAAGCAGGCGATGCCCGTGGTCCGCTACCGCACCAGGGACCTGACCCGGCTGCTGCCGGGCACCGCGCGGCCGATGCGCCGGATGCAGAAGGTCACCGGCCGCGCCGACGACATGATCATCCTGCGCGGTGTGAACCTGTTCCCCACCCAGATCGAGGAGCTGATCCTGCGCATCCCCGAGCTGTCGCCGCACTTCCAGTGCGTGCTGCGCCGCGACGGCCGGCTGGACTCGATGACGGTGCGGGTCGAGCGCCGTGCGGTCGCCGCGCCGGACGAGGCGGCCAGGGCGGGACGCGCGCTGGCCGGCCGGGTCAAGGCGACGATCGGCGTCTCGGTCGCGGTCGAGGTCGTCGAGCCGGAGGGCATCGAGCGCTCGGTCGGCAAGATGCGCCGGATCGTCGACGAGCGGAAGCGGCCTCCGGCGTGACGGCGCGCACCGCGCAGGGCGAGACGTTCCGGCACGTCGACTGGTACGCCGAGGAGCTGGGCGCCAGCGCGTTCGTCGACTGCGTCTTCGTCGACGCCGACCTCACCGAGGTGACCACTCGTGGTGCGCGGTTCGAGGGCTGCGAGTTCCGCGGTGGGCAGCTCAACGCCTCGACCCACGACGGCACGTCGTTCACCGGCTGCCGGTTCACCCGGACCTCCTTCTTCGCCGCCACCCTGCGGGGCTGCAAGCTGGTCGGGTCGACCTTCTCGGGCGCGAAGCTGCGGCCGATGACCGTCGAGGGCGGCAACTGGTCCTACGTGTCGCTGCGCGGGCGCGGATCTCTCCGGGCTCGACCTGTCGGGCGTGCGCCTGGTGGAGGCCGACCTCGCCGAGGCGACGCTGACCAAGACGGTGCTGCGCGACGCCGACCTGACCCGGGCGACCCTGCGCAGCGTCCGGCTGGACGCGACCGACCTGGTCGGGGCGGACCTGTCGGGTGTCGCGTTGGCCGGGCTGGAGTGGAACGGCAGCACGATCGACGCCACGCTGGCCCTGCTGATCGCCGAGGCGCAGGGGGCCGTGGTCGAGGGGTGACGGGCTGCGCAGATGAGTTCCCGGGTGCAGCCGGGTCACTCCCGGTGCATGCAGGGGCTGGCTGACGTCCGGACCGAGGAGGCAGGCGATCGACGAGCGGTTCACCGCAACGTTGCAGAAGAGCCCGGCCAAGGGTGGCTGGACCTACGTCGTGTGGCCGGAGGCGGCGACGTTCTTCGGCACCAGGGGGCTGGTCAAGGTGCGCGGGACCATCGACGGCCACCCGTTCCAGAGCTCGTTCATGGCGCTGGGCGACGGCCGGCACAAGCTGCCGGTGAAGGCAGCCGTCCGCGACGCGATCGGCAAGCAGGCCGGCGACGACGTCACCGTCCGGCTGCTGGAGCGCCTGGACACCTGACCCCGCTGCCGGCCCTTCGCGGCCGGAGCGGCGCGGCACGGGTAGCAGCCCTCTCGATGGGCAGGAGCCCGGGGCAGTGACCCGACCGGGGAAGGTCCCCCGGCGGCTGCTGGTTGTCCGGAGATCCGGGGGACGGTCCCCGGTTGGCGACGGGAGAGCGACGTGCGAGCAATAGGGATCACCGGCCGTGGCGAGCCGCCGGCAGTGGTCGAGCTGGCCGACCCGACGCCGGGGCCTGGTGAGGTGCGGGTCGCGGTGCAGGCAGCATCGGTCAACGGGTTCGACGTGGCGGTCGCCGCCGGCTACGTGTGGGACGCGCTGCCGCACGAGTTCCCCGTGGTCCTCGGCCGCGACGTCGTCGGCACCGTCGAGAGCGTGGGCGAGGGGGTCGACGGCCCGCCGGTGGGCGGCCGGGTCGCCGGCGCGATCGCCGGCGTAGGGCTGGGGCCGCACGGCACGCTCGGCGAGCTGTTCACCATGGCGGCGGTCGACCTCGCCCCGGTGCCCGACGGGGTGCCGAGCGTGCAGGCTGCGGCGCTCGGTCTCGCCGCGGTCACCGCGCTGGACGTCGTCACCGCGCTGGAGGTCGGTGCCGACGACGTCGTCCTCGTCTCGGGCGCCACCGGCGGGGTGGGCACGTACGTCGTGCAGCTGGCCGCCCAGCGCGGCGCCCGGGTCATCGCCACGGCGACGCCCGGAGCGGGTGCCGACCTGGTCCGCTCGCTCGGTGCCGCCGCCACGGTCGACCACAGCTCGGACCTCGGCTCTGCGGTGCGCGAGCTGGCGCCGGACGGGGTCACCAAGGTCGCGCACGCGGCCGGCGACGCGAAGCAGCTCGGCGGCCTGCTGGCCGCGGGTGGCCGACTGGTGTCCGTGCTCGGCGCCGACCAGGAGGCGGTGGGCCGGGACGACGTCGCGGTCACCGCCCTGCTGGCCCAGTCGTCCGGGCCGAAGCTGGCGTCGCTGCTCGACGCCGTCGCTGCCGGCACGCTGACGGTTCCCGAGCCGCGCAGCTATCCGATGGCCCAGGTCGCGGAAGCCCTCGACGCGTTCGCGGCCGGCAAGCTCGGCAAGATCGTGGTGACGGTGCCGTGACGTCGTCGACCGGGACCCTCGCCGACCTCGAGCGGGTGCTGTCCGCGCTGCGCCGCTCGCACGACCGGCTGATGGCCGCCGCGGCACCGCTCGCACCCGACGAGGTGACTGCCGACTCCTACGACGACGACTGGTCGATCGCCCAGGTGCTCTCGCACCTGGGGTCGGGTGCCGAGATCTTCTCCCTGATCGTCGAGGCCGGCCTCCGCGGCGACCCGGCGCCCGGGCCGGACGTGTTCCGGCCGGTGTGGGACCGGTGGAACGCGATGACACCGGTGGAGCAGGTGCGCACGGCGCTGTCGGCCGACGCGGCCTTCGTCGCCCGCCTCGGCGCGCTCTTCCGAGGCCGAGCGGGAGCGGTGGCGGCTCGAGATGTTCGGCTCCGAGCAGGATCTCGCCGGCCTGGCCCGGATGCGGCTGAGCGAGCACGCCGTGCACACCTGGGACGTGGTGGTCGCCCTCCAGCCGTCGGCGCCGGTCGCTCCCGAGGCGGTCGACCTGCTGGTCGACTCGCTCGGCGCAGTAGCGGCGCGCACCGGCACGTCGACGTGCCGCTGACCGTCGCCGTCACCACAATCGACCCCGACCGCGTGCTGACCCTCGCGCTCGGGCCCGAGCGGCACGTCGCTCATCGAGGGCAAGCCGGCCGCGGGGACCGCCACCGGCTCGGTGCGGCTCCCGGCCGAGGCGCTGCTGCGGCTGGTCTACGGCCGGCTGGACCCCGACCACACGCCGACCGGCATCAGCGCCGACGGGGTCGGTCTGGACGACCTGCGCGCGGCCTTCCCCGGCTTCTGAGCGGCAGCGAAGGCTCACATGTTGACCATGTGGCCCTCGAGGCCGTGCAGGGCCTCTTTCACCGCCTCGCGAGAGGGTCGGGTGGGCGTGCACGTTGCGGGCCAGCTCCTTGGACGTGAGGTCCCACTGCTGGGCGAGGGTCAGCTCGGGCAGCAGCTCGGTGACGTCGGGGCCGATCAGGTGGGCACCGAGCAGCTCGCCGTGCGCGGAGTCGCTGATCAGCTTGACGAACCCGGCGGTGTCGCCGAGGCCGTGCGCCTTGCCGTTGGCCATGAACGGGAACTTGGCGACGCGGACGTCGTGGCCCCGCTCCCGGGCCTGCTTCTCGGTCCAGCCGAAGCTGGCGACCTGCGGCTGGCAGTAGGTCGCCCGCGGCATCATCACGTAGTCGAGCGCCATCGTCTCCGCGCCGGCGATCGTCTCCGCGGCGATGATGCCCATGGCCTCGGCGACGTGGGCGAGCAGCAGCTTGCCGGTCACGTCACCGATCGCGTAGATGCTCTCGACGTTGGTGCGCATGAAGTCGTCGATCGCGATGGCCCCGCGGTCGGTCAGCTCGACCCCGGTCTTCTCCAGGCCGTAGCCCTCGACCCGTGGCGCGAAGCCGATGGCCTGCAGCACCTTGTCGACCTGCAGCGTCTGCTGCTCGCCGCCCTTGCTGACGACGACCGACACGGGCGAGCCGGCGGAGTCGTCGATGGACTCGACCCGGGTGCCCGTCAGGACCTTGATCCCGGCCCGCTTGTAGCGCTTGGCGAGCTCGGCGGAGACCTCCTCGTCCTCGAGGGGGAGCACCCGGTCGAGGAACTCGACGACCGTGACGTCGACGCCGTAGCTGTTGAGGATGTAGGCGAACTCGATGCCGATCGCGCCGGCGCCGGCGATCAGGATGCTGCCCGGAAGCGAGTCGCTGAGGATCTGCTCCTCGTACGTCACGACGCGCTCACTGAGCTGGGTGCCGGGGAGCAGCCGGGTGGTGGCGCCCGCGGCGACGATGCAGTGCTGGAAGGTGATCGTGCGGGCGCCGCCGTCGTTCGCCTCGACCTGCAGGGTGTGCGCGTCGGTGAACTCGCCCCACCCGTCGATCTCGTCGATGCCGTTCTTCTTCATCAGGAAGTGCACGCCCTTGACCCGGCCCTCGGCGACCTTGCGGCTGCGGGTGTACGCCGACTCGTAGTCGACGGTGACCGAGCCGTCGATCTTGATGCCGAAGGTCTCGGCCTCATGGGTCACCAGGTGGGCGAGCTCGGCGTTGCGCAGCAGCGCCTTCGACGGGATGCAGCCGACGTTGAGGCACACGCCGCCCCAGTACTTCTTCTCGACCACGGCCACCCGCTTGCCGAGCTGAGCGGCCCGGATCGCGGCGACGTACCCGCCGGGGCCGGCGCCGAGGACCACGACGTCGTACGCATCAGTCATGGCCCCGACGCTACGACACCCGGGCAAGCGGCCGCGAGAGCCGCGCCACGCGGTCAGGTCGGCTGGGCGACCCAGACCATGGGGTCGCCGGCGCCGAGGTCGGTGATGCCGGCGTCGGAGAGCGCGCCGCAGACCAGGACCCGGCGGTGCGCCGCGAAGGTCAGCACGTGCGCGATCATGCCGCCGTAGCTGAAGACCTCGGGTGGCTCGCACAGGGCGTCGACGAAGGTCTCGTCCAGGCGGCCCTCGTCCACGACCGAGCGGACCTGGCCGACGAAGGCCGGTCCGGCGTCCGAGAGCTTCCGGCGGATGTCGTCGAGGGACTCACCGCGCTCGCTGTCGATGTCGTACGGCCGGTCGTGCGTGGCGGCGTCCCACATCGCCATCTGACCGACGAGCCGGGCCAGCAGCGACCGGACGGTCGGGTCGTCGTCGATGCCGTCGACCGAGATCGTCACCGGCGCCTCGAGCTGCTCTGGAGTCAACCGGCCGCAGCGGTCGACGAGCTCGCCGACGAGCCAGACGTGGTGCTCGACCATGCGTGTCAACAGATCCATGCCACTGACCTTCCGTTGTGCGGGGACCCGGAGGCCGCCCGGTGGGCTGAAGTGCACCTGGCTCGGCGCGTCGAGCCGGAAGCCGGTCGGAGCCGTCCGCCACCGGGACGGCGGCCGCCCGAAGGCCCGGGTGAACGCGCGGGTGAACGCCTCGTTGCTGGAGTAGCCCGCCTCGACCGCGACGCGCAGCACGTCGTGGTCGGTGGTGACCAACCGGTAGGCGGCCCGCTCCAGCAGGACCCGGCGCCGCAGCGCGGCGGGCGGCTCGCCGGCCGCGGCGGAGACCAGCCGGTCGACGTGGAACCGGGACAGGTGCAGGCGCGACGCCAGGGCCGCTCCGTCGGTGCCGGGGTCGTCCAGCGTCTCGGCGAGCACGGCGACGAACCGGCTGAAGGTGTCGGCCGCCGTCGTGCTCATGGCGTCGATGCTGCCGTCACCGGCTCAGTGTCCGCTTGATCGCCGTTGCGCACCTCTTGCCGGTGCGGACTGACGCGATATATCGTGGCTGCACTCACGTTATATCGCGAATCGGGGGACGCCCGTGCGCTCGCTCTGGCTGCTGCTGTCCGGCCACCGGGACTACCGGCTGCTCGTCGCCGGCGGGCTGGTGTCGGCGGTCGGCGACTACCTGCTCGGCGTCGGCCTCACCTACCTGGTCTACGACCTCACCGGCTCGACCGCCGCCTCCGCCGCGATGCTCGTCGTGTCGGTGCTGCCGCAGGTGCTGCTCGCGTCCTTCGCGGGGGTGCTGGTGGACCGCTGGGACCGGCGCCGCACTCTCGTCTACGCGTCGCTGGCCCAGGTCGTGGTCCTCACGCCGCTGCTCTGGGTGACCGACGACAGCCGGCTCTGGCTGCTGTACGTCGTCGCCGCCGCGGCAGCCGTGGTCGAGCAGCTGAGCATCCCCGCCGAGCAGGCACTGGTGCCGCACCTCGTCCCCGCCGACCAGCTGGTGCCCGCCAACGCCGTCAACGGACAGGCCCGCAACGTCGCCCGGCTGGTCGGCTCCGGGCTGGGTGGCGTGACCGCCGCCTGGGGCGGCCTGCCCGCGCTGGCGGTCGTCGATGCCGTGACGTTCCTGGCCGCGGCCGCACTCGTCGCGGCGATCGCGCCCCTCCCGGCCGGCACCGGACGGCTGCCGACGGACGAGCCGTTGCCGACGACCCCGTGGTGGCAGGAGTGGCGGTCCGGCCTCGCACTCGCCTCGGGCAGCCGCACGCTGCGGGTGCTGCTGCTGTTCGGGACCGCGACCGCCGTCGGGGAGGGCGTCATGGGCACCCTGTTCGCGGCCTTCGTGCGCGACGTGCTGCACGGCGGGGCGCGGGGCTACGGGCTCGTCGTCGGGGTGCAGGCCGTCGGCGGGGTCCTCGGCGGCCTGCTGGTGGCGGCGTTCGGTGCGCGATGGCGGCCGGAAGCCCTGCTCGCGGTGTCCGCCGTGCTGTTCGGCGTCATCGACCTGGCGCTGTTCCTCTACCCGTTGGTGCTGACCGGTCTGGCCCCGGCGGTGCTGCTGATGATCGTGGTCGGCTTCCCCGGTGCGGCTGTCTCGGCGAGCTTCACGACGCTGCTGCAGCACGGCACGACCGACGCGTTCCGGGGCCGGGTGTTCGGCACCCTGCTGGGCCTGGAGTCGGCCGGCCTGCTGGTCGGGTCGCTGGTGGCGGGCTGGCTGGGCGACGTGGTCGGCATCGTCCCGGTGATCGCCTGGCAGGGTGCCGGCTACGTGCTGCTCGGGCTGGTGGTCGCCGGCGCCCTGGTGCGCCCAGGCGCGCGCACCGGGGAGCCGGCCGGGGTCTAGGACTCCTGCAGGACGCCGAGGATGTTGCCGGCCGGGTCGCGGAACCACCCGATGCTCGGCTTCCCGCGCACGATGCCCTTGTCGTCGGCCGGCAGCCCGTCGTACCGCTCCATCGTCACGCCCTTGGCGACCAGCCCGTCGACGGCGGCGTCGAGGTCGTCGACCCGGAAGGTCAGCACGGTGAAGGTGGCCGGGGCGTGGTCGGGCTTCGGGTAGACCAGGACGTCCGTGCCGCCGGCGAGGTGCAGGGTGAGCAGGTCGTCCATCCCCTCGACACCCGAGACGTCCAGACCGAGCACATCGGCGTAGAAGGCGCGGGCGCGGTCCAGGTCGTCGACGGCGAAGCTGGAGAAGGCGGTGGTGTCGCCGAACATGGCGGGTCCTCTCGTCGGGTGCAGTCACCCATGCTGACTCGAAGCGGCCCCGCGAGTCATCGGTCCCGGTCGGTCTCAGCCGGTTTCCGTCGTACTCAGCGGTCGAGGACCCGGCCGGTCACCAGGCGGACGACGACGTCGGCGGCTCGCTGCACGCCGGCCAGCACGGCAGGCGACAGCGGATCGCCGGTGCCGAAGCTCTCGGCCTCGACGCCGACCACGAGCAACGTGCGCGGCAGCCGGCCGAGGGCCCGGGCCAGCTCGACGACGGCCGCCAGCCCGACGGTGTGCGTCCCGCCGGTGCCGGCCCAGTCCGGCAGCGGGTGCTCGTCGACCTCCCGGACCGAAACCGACCCCGGCTCGGCCCGGCTGAGCACCGCATCGACCACGATGACGAGGTCGTAGTCCGGCTCCTCGTCCAGCAGCGCGACCGGCTCCCGGAGATGCTTGACCGACACGCCGGCCAGCCGATGCGAGGCAACCGCCGTCGCGACGGCCGCCCCGACCCCGTCGTCGCCGCGGTCCGGGTTGCCGATCCCGACCACCAGAGCGGTCCGGTCGGCACCGGTCACGTGCGCTCCACGGTGAGGTCGAGGAAGTGGGTGGCGCAGGAGATGCACGGGTCGTAGTTGCGGATCGCCTGCTCGCACTGGCGGGTCAGCTCCTCGTCGTCGAGGTCCAGCCGGTCCTGCACGAAGGCGCGCAGGTCGGCCTCGATGCTCGCCTGGTTCTGCGAGGTCGGCGGCACGATCACGGCGTCCGCGATGGTGCCGTCCTCCGCGAGCTGTAGCGGTGGTAGAGCATGCCGCGCGGCGCCTCGGTCGACGCCGTGCCCGATCCCGGCTCGGGCGGGCACCGGCACCGACGGGGCGCCGCCGCCGTCCCAGCCGTCGATGATGCGCAGCGCCTCGTCGCACGGCGTAGACCAGCTCGACCGCGCGGACCACGATCGACCGGAACGGGTTGCGGCAGGTCGGCGCCGAGCCCGGCCGCGGTCGGCGGCCTCGAGCGCCAGCGGCGAGAGCCGGTCGTGGTTGAGCGTGTAGCGGGCCAGCGGGCCGACGACGTACGGGCTGCCGTCGGGCAGGTGCGCGTGCAGGGCGTTGGAGTGCTGCGACGTGCTCCTCGATGACGTGCTCGCTGAACCGGGCGGCGGGGAAGTCCAGGCCGTTGCTGCTGACGACCGTGCCGGCCTCCAGCGGGTAGCCCTCGGCGGCCCGCAGCGCGACGTACTCGTAGGACTGCTCGAAGTCGGGGAACTCGAAGCCGGACGACCAGCTCGACGGTCGCGACGGCGTCGTCGCGGGCCCGGAGCAGGCTCGGCCGCAGCGCCATCAGCTCGGCCCGGGTCGGCAGCCGGTAGAAGCCGCCGACCTTCACGTTGACCGGGTGGATCGAGCGCGGCCGCCGACGAGCGGCCATCAGCGCGTTGCCGGCCTTCTTCAGCCGGAGGCCCTGCTCCACGACGGCCGCGGTGGTCCTGCGGCCATCTCGATGGCGCCGGCGTAGCCGAGGAAGTCCGGCGCGTGCAGCAGGTAGATGTGCAGCGTGTGGCTCTCGATCCACTCGCCGCAGTACAGCAGCCGGCGCAGCAGCCGGATCTCGTCGGTGACCGCGACCCCGCAGGCGTCCTCGATCGCGAGGCAGGCGCTCATCTGGTAGGCGACGGGGCAGATGCCGCAGATGCGCGCGGTGATGTCCGGCGGCTCGGTCCAGGCCCGCCCGCGCAGGAACGCCTCGAAGAACCGCGGCGGCTCGTAGATCTGCAGCTGCACGTCGGCCACCTGGCCGCCGTGGACGACGACGCGCATCGCGCCCTCGCCCTCGACCCGGGCCAGGGTGTCGACCTTGAGCAGTCGCCCGCCGTCGTCGGTCTGGTGCGTCACGTCCTGGCCTCCGCCTCGTCCTGGGTGCTCGTGAGGTGCTTCGCGCCCTCGCTGCGGAACGGCTCGGCCGCCGCGTTGAAGGTGCGGAACACCCGGCCCACGTCGCGCTCCGACATCCCGAGCACGGCGAGCCGGTCGGCCATCGACGCCGTGTTCGGCGTGCCCTTGGCGCCGAAGCAGCCGTAGCAGCCGCGGGCGTACGACGGGCACAGCGCCCCGCAGCCGGCATGGGTCACCGGTCCGAGGCACGGCGTGCCGTGGGCGACCGTGACGCAGACGTTGCCGCGCCGCTTGCACTCCACGCAGACGCTGTACGCCGGGATGCGGGCCGGCCGGTCCTGCAGGAACGACGGACAGCACCTCGAGCAGCTGGCCCGGGTCGATCGGGCAGCCGCGCAGCTCGAAGTCGACCGCGACGTGGGCCGCGATCGGCGTCGAGGTCGCGAGGGTGCTGATGTACGCCGGGCTGGGCGTAGACCACCGAGGTGAACTCCTCGACGTCGGCGAAGTTGCGCAGCGCCTGGATGCCGCCGCTGGTGGCGCAGGCGCCGATCGTGACCAGCCGCCGGGACACCCGGCGTACCTCCTGGATCCGCTCCACGTCCTCGGGCGTCGTGACCGATCCCTCGACGAGCGAGAGGTCGTAGGGGCCCTCGACGACCGCGCGGGTCGCCTCCGGGAAGTAGGCGATCTCGACGGCTCCGGCCAGCGCCAGCAGCTCGTCCTCGCAGTTGAGCAGGGTGAGCTGGCAGCCGTCGCAGCTGGCGAACTTCCAGACCGCCAGGGTGGGGCGGCGCGGTTCGTCGGCGGTGGACTGGTCGGTCATCACAGCTCCCGGGTCGCCATCAGGGTGTCGAGCCGGCTCGAGGGGCAGCACCGGGCCGTGACGCAGAGGAAGAACTCGCGCAGCTGGCAGTGGCCGCACAGGCCGACGCCGCACTTCATGTTCCGCTCCATGGACAGCCGGATGCGCTCGGCGCGCAGCCCGACGTCGAGCAGCGTCGGCAGCGACGTAGCGCATCATCACCTCGGGCCCGCAGAGCAGCGCGAGGGTGCGCGCCGGGTCGAGCTCGGCCCGCGGCATCAGGTCCGGTGACCAGCCCGACCCGGCCGCGCCAGGAGTCCGGCGCCGAGTCGACGGTCGACCGCGACGTGAGGTCCAGCCGGCCCCGCCAGCGCTCCAGCTCGTCGCCGAACAGCAGGTCCTGCGGGCTGCGCGCGCCGTACAGCAGGACCACCCGGCGGTAGCGCTCGCGGTTCGCCAGCACCTCGAGCAGCGCCGGCCGCAGCGGCGCCAGCCCGATGCCGCCCGCGACCAGCGCGACGTCGCCGCCCTCGGCGTCGGCGACGTCCCACCCGGTGCCGTACGGTCCGCGCACCCCGAGGACGTCTCCCGGCTGGGCCGCGACCAGAGTCCGGGTCACGCCGCCGACGTCGCGGATGGTGTGCTGCAGCGGCTCGTCGGCGGTCGGGTCGCCGCTGATCGAGATCGGCACCTCGCCGACCCCGAACGCCTGCAGCATCGTGAACTGCCCGGCGCCGAAGCGCAGGCGGTACGCCGTCGCGCGGCTCGAGCCACGAGGGTGGCGGTGTCGGCGGTGTCCTGGCGGCGGCCGACGACCCGAACGGACGCGGCAGCATCGGGTCGGCCGTGGCCGAGGGTGGTGCGGGGCTCAGCGGACGTCGACACGTGAGGCCCCGTAGAGGTCGAGCAGCCGCACCCGGGCCGACTGCAGCCGGTGGTACATCACGCGGGCCACCCGCTGCATCAGCGCGTAGCCGAGCACCGGGTCCTCGTCGCACTTGCCGCGCAGGCAGCGGCCGTCGATCGAGATCAGCGACGCCTCGTCGATCGCGCGGGCGTCGAAGAACCAGCGGTACGGCGGGCACCAGCCAGGACCAGCCCAGCTACCTCGCCGTCCTCGACGGTGTCGAGCAGCCGCGCGCCGCCGGCCGGCTCGTGGACCTCGAGGGCCACCCGTCCTCGTCGTACGACGTAGAACGTGTCGGCCGGCTCGCCCTCCCGGAACAGGTACGTCCCCGGGCGGACGTGCACGTTGGTCGCGCAGCCCGCGATGAGGTCGAGCGCTGCCGTCGTCGAGCCCCACGAAGAACGGCTGTCCGGCGAGCTCCTGGCGCATGGTCTGCACGTCAGTCCTCCTGCTCGGCGTCGGTGCGGGTGGCGCGGATGGCGGCGACCTCCGCGGTGATGTCGATGGCGGCCGGGCACCAGGTGATGCAGCGGCCGCAGCCGACGCAGCCGGACGTACCGAACTGGTCGACCCAGGAGGCGAGCTTGTGGGTCACCCACTGCCGGTACCGCGAACCGACCGAGCGACCGCACGCTGCCGCCGTGCAGGTAGGAGAAGTCGCCGGTGAAGCAGGAGTCCCAGACCCGCGACCGCGACGCTTCCTGGCCGGTCAGCGCGGTGTGGTCCTCGACGGAGGTGCAGAAGCAGGTCGGGCACACCATCGTGCAGTTGCCGCAGGCGAGGCACCGGCTGGCCACGTCCTCCCACTGCGGGTGGTCGACGGCGGCGTAGAGGAGGTCGCTGAGCCCCTCGGTGTCCATCGCGCGGCCCATCCGGCCGGCGGCCTCGGCGGACACCTGGTCCGCCGTGTCGCGGTCGCTGTCGGTGGCGGGCTCCAGGTGCGGCAGCGCCGACAGGACCTCGCGGCCCCGCTCGCTGCCGATCTCGACGAGCATCCGGTGGTCGTCGACCGCGGTCGACAGCTCGGTCAGCGACGAGGTCGAACCCGGCGTCGGGGCGCGGCCCGGTGCCCATCGAGACGCAGAAGCAGGTGCCGGCCGGGTCGGAGCAGGACACCGCGACGACGAACGCCGCCTCGCGCGCCTGCCGCGTAGTGCGCGTCCGCCGAGGTGCGTCCGAGCAGCACCGTGTCATGGATGCCGATCGCGTGCAGGTCGCAGGACCGCACACCGAGCAGCGCGTACGGCGGTGCGCCGAAGCGTGCGGATCCGGGCTCGGCCGGCTCGGTCTCGAAGCCGTCGTCGGTGCGGCGGGCCCGCCACATCAGCTGCTCGGCCGGGAAGAGCACCGGCTTGAACGACTGCGCACCGGCGGCGAACCCGAACAACGCGTCGTCGTCCCGCTGCGTCAGCCGGTAGAGGGCGCCGTCCTGCTCGTCACCCCAGCCGCGCGGCAGGTCGTCGACCGAGGTGACCGGTGCGGGGACGATGGCGCCGTCCCGGACGGTGGGTCCGAGCACCGTGTAGCCGCGCTCGCGCAGGACATCGACGAGGGCCTGCAGACCGGCGAGATCGAGCACTGCATGGTCCGGCACGGCGCTCTCCCGACTCCTGGGGGGACTCCAGCGTCGGGGCCGTGCAGATGCCCGGACCAGGGGCCTTGGTCCCGAGCCGATGTGACGTTCTCGGGTTCAGGTCAGGCCCGGCCGAGGTCCCGGTGCCGGAGCGCGGCGAGGCCCGCGACGGTGATGCCCGCGGCGGTCGCGAGCACCCACAGGGCCGGCGCCCAGGCGAACGGCTCGGCGGGAACGAGGGCCAGGTGGGAGAACGGCGAGATGTCGAGGACCCACTGCGGGAACCGGAGCAGCTCCCCGAAGAACATGACCACGACGCAGAAGACCAGGGCCAGCCACGCGACCCGCGCCCAGCGCGACACCAGCCCGTAGAGCAGCCAGGTCAGTGCCACCAGCAGCAGCATCGGGGCGAGGTAGGACATCGTCGCGCCGAACAGCCGCAGGACGGCCGAGCCGTCACCGGTGACCAGGGCGAACCCCAGGCCGAGCCCCAGCCCGGCCGCCGCGAGCACGATCACCGTCCCGCCGACCGTCACGGCGAGGTGCGACAGCGCCCAGCGCCGTCTGGGGAGGGCGGTGGACAGCAGCAGCTCGATGCGGCCGTCGTCCTCCTCACCGACTGCCCGCAGCGCGGACGAGACCGAGAAGGCGGCCGCGATGAGGGCGAGCATCAGGGCGGCGGCGGCGTAGAACGAGTCGACCAGCGACCCGCCGCCCTGGAGGAAGACGTCCTGGGAGAACTCGGAGTCGCCCAGCAGGTCCTTGATGTCGTCGCCGATGGCCCCGTAGGCGAGCCCGCCGAGGAACATGCCGGCGGCCCAGCCCGCGACGCTGCCGCGCTGCAGCCGCCAGGTCAGGCCGAGCGGCCGCAGCAGCGGGGCCGCCGCCCGGGCCGGCCCCGGCCGGGTCGGCCACATGCCGGCTCCGACGTCCCGGTGCGCGTAGAGCAGCACCGCGACCCCGGTCAGCAGTGCCGCGGCGACCAGCGAGATGACGGCCGGCCACCACCGCTCCCCCGAGTAGCCGTGCATGGCCTGGCCCCAGCCGATCGGTGACAGCCAGGACAGCGCCCCGCTGCCGACGTCGCCGACGGCACGCAGCACGTAGGAGGCGGCGATCACGATGCCGGTGATGCCGTACATCGCCCGGGTGCCCTCGGTGAGCTGGGCGGCGACCAGCGCCGTGGCCCCGAAGACGAGCCCTGCCAACGCCGCTGCGAGCGCCACGTTCAGGGAGCCGGCGACCGGGAGGTCGTAGGCCACCAGGCTCACCGCGATCGAGCCGCCGAAGACGAGGTTGGCGACCACGACGACCAGCAGGGCCGAGGTCAGCGGGGCGTACCGCCCGACGACGCCGGACCGGACCAGCTCGTCCCTGCCGTACTCCTCCTCGGCGCGGGTGTGCCGCCCGACGAGGAACATGCTCATCAGGCCGGCGACGATCGCGCCGAACGCCGAGGCCTGCCAGGCGACCTGCCCACCGACCGTGTTCAGCGCCCGGGCCGGCCCGGCCATCGCGATGAAGGCGACGTTGTCGGCCATGCTCCGGGCGGCCCGGTCGAACTCCGCCTGGGTCCGGTAGACCCCCTTCACGCTGACGGCCTGCGACCAGTAGAGGACCGCCCCGCCGAGGCTCCACCAGAGCAGCATCAGCCGGTCCCGGCGCAGGTGGAACCGCAGCAGCCGACCGGTGGCGGTGGTGCTCATCGGGCGCTCATGTCGCCGGCTCGCCGTCCGGACCGTCGCCGTAGTGCCGCAGGAACAGCGCCTCCAGCGTCGGGGGCTGGCTGGTGAGGGTCCGGATGCCGAAGCGGCCCAGCGCCTCCAGCGCCGGGCCGAGGTCCTCGGTGTCGACCTCGAAGAGCACCCGGTGGTCCTCGACGACCAGGTCGTGCAGCCCGTCGAGCCGGTCCAGCCCGGTGGCCGGGCTGGCCAGCTCGGCCGCGACCGACGTCCGCGTCAGGTGCCGCAGCTCGGCCAGGGTGCCGCTCTCCACGGTGCGGCCGGCGCGGATGATGCTCACCCGGTCGCAGAGCCGCTCCACCTCGGCCAGGATGTGGCTGGACAGCAGGACGGAGTGACCCTCGTCCTTGAACTCGTCGATGCAGTCCTGGAACACCGACTCCATCAGCGGGTCCAGCCCCGAGGTGGGCTCGTCGAGGATCAGCAGCTCGACGTCGGCGGCCAGGGCGGCGACGAGGGCCACCTTCTGCCGGTTCCCCTTGGAGTAGGTGCGGCCCTTCTTGGTGGGGTCGAGCTCGAAGCGGTCCAGCAGCCGGTCCCGGCGCCGCTGGTCGACGCCGCCGCGCAGCTCGCCCAGCAGGTCGATGATCTCGCCGCCGGACAGGTTGGGCCAGAGGTTGACCTCGCCGGGCACGTAGGCCAGCCGGCGGTGCAGCTCGGCGGCCTCCCGCCACGGGTCGCCGTCGAAGAGCCGCACGCTGCCGGCGTCCGGCCGGAGCAGGCCGAGCAGCACCCGGACGGTGGTGGACTTGCCCGAGCCGTTCGGCCCGAGGAACCCGTGGACCTCGCCCTGGGTGACCGTGAGGTCCAGCCCGTCGAGCGCCGTGGTGGTGCCGAACCGCTTGACGAGCCCAGCGACGTCGATCACGGTCCCCATGGCCTTCGACCGTAGCGCGCGGACCGTCAGCCGCTGGTGCGGTCCAGGTGCTGCAGCAGGTCGTGCGCGGCGAGCTCGACGTCCTTGTGCCGCCACTCGGCGGCCCGGTAGACGCACGCGATCAGGCCGCTGCGGTGCACCCGGCGCAGGTCGCCGTAGACGAACGCGTAGCGCGCCTTGGTCTCGTCGTTCGCCCCCTCGGTGAGGCCGAGGTGCCACCGCGCGTAGTCGTCCCACGAGTGCGACTCGAGGTAGCCGTTCTGGGCCGCGGCGGCCGGCTGCACCTCACCCCAGTCGCTGTCCAGGACGTACTGCCGGGCGTCGATCAGCTCGCGGCACCGGGCGACCGCGGCGGCGTTCAGCGTGTAGGTGGCCATCCCGGGCCCTTACCCGGCCTCGGCGGCGGGAGCACAGGGTTTCTTCAAGGCCGGCGTCGCAGGGTGGCGTTCAAGTGGGCTGCGGGTGGTGCGGCCCTGGGGGAGGTCGGCTCGTGCGACGACGTGTTGCTGGTGTGGCGATGGCGGTGCTCTGCGCCGCGGCGGTCCTCGGCGGCTGCGGTGGTGGCTCGAGCGGCGACGCGGCGGGCCGGGCGGCCGAGCCGGGCGGCCGGGCGTCGGTGCCGGCGGCCGGTGCGACCGGCAGCTCCTCAGCCGCGCCCAGCGCGGGTGGGAAGGCAGCTGCTCCGAGCACCGCGGACGGTTCGTCCGCCACATCGCACTCCGACGCCAGCGACCCGTCGAGCGGCCAGGCGGACAAGGCCGCGGCGTCCGGCAAGACGTCCGGCAAGACGTCCGGCAAGGCGGCCAAGTCGTCCGCGGCCGGCTCGGCCAAGGCCAAGGCGACGGCCCCGGGGGCAAGCAGCGGCACGCGGGCACGGCGGCCGCTCAGGAAGCCGCCGGGGCGACGACCTCGAGCGGGACCGCGGCGACCGGACGGGGCAAGCGCGGGCGCACCATCGACATGCTGCGACGGGCGGCCGACTCGGTGTCCTGAGCAGGAACCCGACTCGCCGCAGGCTGCCTCGGCCGGCCGGTCAGGATTCGAGAAGCGCCACCCGGTGGCCGGATCTAGCCTTTCGGCGAAAGATCCGTCACGAGCGCGTCACGAGAGGACGTCCGACCATGCCTGCGAAGAACGCCGCAACCGAGGCCGAGGGCTTCAGTGCCGAAGAGCGTGCCGCGATGAAGGAGCGCGCCGCCGAGCTGCGCGCCGAGGGCAAGAAGGGCGCCAAGAAGGCCGACGGCCTGCAGGACGTGCTCGACGCCATCGCGAAGATGGCGCCGGACGACCGCGCGCTGGCCGAGCGCGTGCACGTGACGGTGACCGCGAACGCCCCGGACCTGGCACCGAAGACCTGGTACGGGATGCCCGCCTACGCGAACGCGGACGGAAAGGTCGTCGTCTTCTTCCAGGACGCGGGGAAGTTCAAGTACCGGTACTCGACCCTGGGCTTCCAGGACGCGGCGACGCTCGACGACGGCGACATCTGGCCGGTGTCGTACGCGCTCAGGCAGTGGAGCCCGGCGGTCGAGAAGACCGTCGTCACGCTGGTGACAGGCCGCCATCGGCTGACGAGGTCGCCGACCGCCTCCCGCCGCGGCACCCGAAGGTGGCGATCAAGGGTCGGCCTGCCTACCATCCGACTTTATGCCGGTTCGTACCGTCCTGCAGCGCGGGCCCAAGGGGAAGAAGGCGGTGGCCTTCGCGGTCGACTGGCCGGGCTGGAGCCGGGGGGCCAAGACCCCCGAGGCGGCCCTCGAGCTGCTCGAGTCCTACCGCGAGCGGTACCGACCGGTCGCGGCCGCGTCCCGGAGGACCCGCGAGTTCGACGCCGCCGGACCCGCTCGACGTCGTCGAGGACCAGGTCGGCACCGGCTCGACCGACTTCTGGGGCATCTCCTTCGCGCCGGCCGGCGTCGAGCACGAACCGATGGACCGCACCGAGCTGGACCGCAAGGTCACGCTGCTGCGCGGCTGCTGGGGGTTCTTCGACACGGTGGCGGCTCGGGTGTCGGCCGAGATGCGCAAGGGTCCGCGTGGTGGTGGGCGCGACCGCGACGAGATCATCCGGCACACCATCCGGATCGAGAGCCAGGACTTCGCGAAGCGACTGGGTGTGCTGGTCCCCGAGGAGGATGTGCTCACGCCGAACGGCCTGCGTGACTACCGGACGTCGTACGTCGCCACCATGCGGGCCTACAACGCCGGCGAGGGCAACCGGATGCGATCGTGGAACCTGCCGTTCCTGATCCGGCACAGCGCCTTCCACACGATGGACCATGCCTGGGAGATGGCGGACAAGGACCTCACCGCCCCGGCCGAGTGACTCGCGGCGATCAGGCTGACGGCGGCGTCAGGAGCTGGTGAGAACGACGAGCTGCTGGGTCGCTCGGGTCATCGCGACGTACCGGTCGACGGCTCCTTCGATGCCGGTGCCGAAGCCCGCTGGGTCGATCAGCACGACCAGGTCGAACTCGAGCCCCTTGGACAGCTCGGGGGTCAGCGACCGGACGCGGGCCGTCGCCCGGAACGCGCGCGCGTCGACGCCATCGCCGATCACGCAGGCGACGCCGTCGGCACGGGAGGCGAGCCAGGTCTCGAGGATCGAGTGCAGATCCGAGGTGGATCCGTGGCCGACGGGGACCCCGGTGCTGCGGATGGAGGTCGGCACGTTGGCGTCCGGGAGCACGGCCCGGATGACCGGCTCGGCTTCGGCCATGACCTCTTCCGGCGTCCGGTAGTTGATGCGCAGGGTTGCCTGCGCTGATCCGGTCGAGCCCGATCCGTTCGAGCCGCTGCTGCCACGACTCGGTGAACCCGTGCCTGGCCTGGGCGCGGTCCCCGACGATGGTGAAGCTCCGGGACGGGCACCGCAGCAGCAGCATCTGCCACTCCGCGTCGGTCAGCTCCTGTGCCTCGTCCACGACGATGTGCGCGAACGGGCCGGCGAGCAGGTCCGGGTCGGTGCTGGTCAGCGCGGCCTCGTCGACCAGGGCGTCCTGGAAGTCCTCGCCGCGCAGCATCGTCACCAGGCCTGCGCCGTACTCGTCGTCGGCGACCTCGATCAGGTCGTCGACGACGCTGGCCATCCGCTCGCGTTCGGCGGCGACCGCGGCCTCGTGCCGGCGCCGGCGCCGCGACGCCTCGGGGTCGCCGAGCCGCTGCCGGGCTGCGTCCAGCAACGGCAGGTCGGACACCGTCCAGGCCTGGGCGTCCGCGCGCTGCAGCGCCGTGACCTCCGCCCGGCTGAGCCAGGGGGCGCAGCTGCGCAGGTAGGCCGGGACCGACCACAGGTCGCCGACGAGGTCGGCCGCCTCGATCAGCGGCCACGCCCGGTTGACGGCGGCGAGCAGCTCGGTGCTCTGCCGCAGCGACCGTCCGGAACAGGTCGGCCGGGACGTCGTCGTCGAGCTTGTCCAGCAGGATCGTGAGCAGCTCCTCCCAGACCTGCTCGCGCGCCTCGTTGTGCGGGGTCCCCGGGTCTGCCGCTGCGAACGCCTCGGCCCAGTCGTCGGCGCTCAGCCAGATGTCGGACCAGTCGGTCTCGACGGTCATCCCCGTCGTCGGCGGCTCCTCGTAGAACCTGACCGCCGGCTCGATCGCCTGCACCAGGTCCGCGGACGACTTCAGGCGGGCCACCTCCGGGTCGGCCTCGGTCACGGCTGCAGCTCCCTCGGCGACGAGGTCCCGCAGCGTGCAGGTCTGCACACCTTCCTCCCCGAGGCTGGGCAGCACGTCGGCGACATAGGCCAGGTAGGGCTGGTGCGGACCGACGAACAGCACACCGCCGCGGTGGTGGCCGAGCCGCGGGTCGGAGTACAGGAGGTAGGCGGAGCGGTGCAGGGCGACGACGGTCTTCCCGGTGCCTGGCCCGCCGTCCACGACGAGAGCGCCGCGGGACCCGGCGCGGATGACGGCGTCCTGGTCGGCCTGGATGGTGCCGAGCACGTCCTGCATCCGGGCCGACCGGCTGCTGCCCAGGCTGGCGATGAAGGCGGACTGGTCGTCGAGCGCGGCGTGCCCCCGAAACCCGTCCGGGGCGAACACCTCGTCCCAGTAGTCGCTGATCCGGCCACCTGCCCAGCGATACCTGCGCCGGCTCGACAGGCCCATCGGGTTGCCGTGGGTGGCTCCGAAGAACGGCTCGGCCGCGGGCGAGCGCCAGTCGACCAGCAGCCGACGCCCTTCGCTGTCGGTGAGGCCGAGCCGTCCGACGTACACCGGCTCAGGGTCGTCGGCGCCGACCATGTGTCCGAGGCACAGGTCCAGCCCGAAGCGGCGCAGGAGGCGCAGCCGAGCGGTCAGCCGGTGGACCTCCAGGTCCCGGTCCATCGCCTCCTGGCCGATGCCGCCGGGCGCCCTGCGCTCGACGTCGAGGCGATCGGACAGCTCGGCGATCGACCGCTCGAGGGTCGCCGCGATGGCCGCGAAGTGCTGCTCGTCGTGGGCGATCAGCGCCGGGTCGGCCTTGCGGCTGAGGCGGTCCGGAAGCGCGAACGCACTCGTCGTCAGCTCGTTCACGCCGTCGCCCCGATCCGCCACCCGTACGTCGACAAGAACACCGGCACTGTCGCGACTCCCGTTCCGTTGATCGACCTCGGCCGGTGATTCTGCGGCACGACCCGGGTCTTGCCGCAAGACCCCCGGTGCGCTATACGTTGGAAGTGGAAAGGAGCAGGCGCTCCTTTCCTTTTTCGTGCGCGGGAAGGCCGGGACGGTGGGCGACGACACCTGGGCCAGCCTGGCCGACCCTTCGCCGATGACGCCTACGCCTCGGTGAAGGGCCGGGTGCGCACCTACGTGCTGCACCATCAGCTGCTCGAGCATCTGCCGGCGCCGCCGGCGGCTGTGCTCGACGTCGGCGGCGGCGCGGGGCATCAGTCGCTTCCGCTGGCTCGAGCCGGCTACGACGTCACATTGCTCGACCCGTCGGCGGCGATGCTGGGCAAGGCGCAGCAGCGACTCGAGCGGCTGCCTGGCGAGGCCCGGCGGCGGGTGACTCTCGTGCAGGCCGACGGCGAGAACGCCGACGAGGCGGTGCACGGCCGACGCTTCGCCGCCGTGCTGTGCCATGGCGTGCTCGGCTACCTGCAGCAGCCCGAGCCGTTGGTCGACCAGCTGTGCCGGTGCGTCGCGGCCGGCGGCGTCGTCTCGATCATGGCGGGCAACGCGAACGCGATGGCGGTGCGCCCGGCCCTGGAACAGCGGTGGGACGACGCCCTGGCGGCCTTCGACGCCACGGAGGAGATCGGCGTGCTCGGGGTGCCGACTCGAGCCGACACGGTCGAGGCGCTCAGCGAGCTGTTGCGGAGGCGCGGCGTCCAGCCGCTGCGCTGGTACGGGGTGTGGCTGTTCGTCGACTGGCTCGACTTCAGTGGCACCGACCTGGACCCGGACGACTCGCAGCAGGTGGCGGCAGCGGCCGCGGTCGAGCTCGAAGCCAGCCGCCGGGACCCCTACCGACAGCTCAGCCGAGTCTTCCACCTGGTGGGGCGCGCTGCGGAGTAGACAGCCCGCTACAGCCCCTGCCAGTGGGGCTTGCTGGCGTACGTCTCCCGGTAGTAGTCGGCGAGTCGGAGCTGGCCTGCCGCGGCGTCGTCCAGCAGGACGGTCGCGTGCCGGTGCAGCTGCAGCACCGACGCCGGGCAGAACGCCGACACCGGGCCCTCGACCAGCTGATGCACGGCCGACGCCTTGCCGGAGCCCCGCGCGATCAGCACGAGGTGCCGCGCGTCGAGGATCGTGCCCAGCCCCTGGGTGAGCACGTGGCGCGGCACCTCCTCCGGCGGCTCGAAGAACCGCTCGTTGTCCGCGCGGGTGCGAGCAGTCAGGGTCTTGATCCGGGTACGCGAGCTCAGCGAGGAGCCGGGCTCGTTGAAGGCGACGTGACCGTCCGACCCGACGCCCAGCAGCTGCAGGTCGACACCGCCCGCGTCGGTGATCGCCCGGTCGTAGTCGGCGCACACCGCGGCGAGGTCGTCGGCCAGGCCGTCCGGTCCGGCGATCGCGTCACGGGCGAAGTCGACCCGCTCCTCCAGCTCGCGGCGGATCACCGACCGGTAGCGCTGCGGGTGCTCGGCCGGCAGCCCGACGTACTCGTCCAGCAGGAACCCGCGACTGCGCGCGAAGCTCACCTCGCCGGCGTCGTACCGACGGATCAGCTCGGCGTACACCACCAGCGGGCTGGACCCGGTGGCCAGCCCGAGGACAGCCGTCGGCTTTCGCGCCAGCAAGGCGACGACCGCGTCGGCGGCGAGCTCGCCGATCGTGGCGGCATCCGGGACGATGACGACCTCCATGGCGTCGCGGTCCTCCTTACCGGTCGCTGTCGGGTACGTCGGGTGCGAGCCAGCTGCCGCGACGCATCACCCGCGAGAGCTCCAGGTCGTCGTCCACCACGACGACGTCGGCCCGCTGTCCGGCCGCGAGCGACCCGACGCCGGCCAGCCCGAGTGTCCGTGCGGGTGTGACCGAGGCCGCCGTGACGGCGTCCAGCAAGGGGATGCCGGCCTCGGCCACGCACCACCGCACGACCTCGAGCAGAGTGGCCACGCCGCCGGCGATCGAGCCGCCGTCGGCCAGCCGCGCCGTCCGGTCCGCCACCCGCACGTCGCGCCCGCCGAGGGTGTAGCTGCCGTCCGGCATGCCGCTGGCGGCCATCGCGTCGGTGACCAGACAGATCGCCTGCGGCCCGACGAGGTCGAACAGCATCCGCACGGTCGCTGCAGCCAGGTGCACGCCGTCCCCGATGACCTCGAGCACTGCTTCGCCCCGGCCGGCCTGCGCCAGGCAGGCCGCGACCGGGCCGGGAGCCCGGTGGTGCAACGGGGGCATGCCGTTGAAGACGTGCGTGACCAGCGGTCGCCCGCCACGCGGCGCGGAGTCGAGGGCCGACCGGAGCGACGACCATGCCGTCGCGGCATCGCAGTCGGTGTGCCCCAGGGCGGGCAGGATGCCGTGACCGCCCAGCAGTGCGGGCAACCGGTCAGCGCCGCGGCGTTCGGGTGCGAAGGTCATCTGCGCCACCGCGCCGGGCGCCCCGGCCGACTCGGCGGCCAGCAGGACAGCCTCGACGAGCGACGGGTCGACGTCGGTGAGCGCCGCGGGGTCCTGCGCCCCGCGACGCTGGTGGGAGAGGAAGGGTCCCTCCAGGTGGATGCCGGCCAGGTCCCCGCCGGCCACCAGCGCGGCGCAGGTACGCACTCCCGCCACCATCTCGTCAGCAGTGGCGGAGACCAGGCTGCCGAGCAGGGTCGTGGCGCCGTTCAGGTGGTGGTGGCGGACCGCGGTCGCGGCCGAGTCGGCGGCCGCGCCGAACTCGCCGCCCGCGCCGCCGTGGCAGTGGGCGTCGACCAGCCCGGGCAGCAAGGTCTGCCGGCCCGGCCCGGCATCGAACACCGGCACGTCCCGCCAGGCAGCCGGCAGCTCGGACGCCCGCCCCGCGTACCGGATCGCGTCCCCGTCGACCAGCAGGGCGCCGTCCTCGACGACGGTCGAGGCAGTGACCAGGCGCCCGGTCAGGAGCATCGGGGGAACAGTCACGCGAGCCATCATGTCCCGTCGCTCGGATAGGGTCGAAACTGGTCGAAAGGAACGTATCCAGCACCAGGGAGCCGCCGTGGCGTTCAACCCGGGCAGCGATCTCCAGCGGGAGGTGGCCGGCCAGCCGGACGACTGGGCCGGCGTCGTCGCCCGGCTGCCCGAGCTCGCCGACGCCCTACCGGCGGCCGGGGCGAGGGTGGCGGTCGTCGGCTGCGGCACGTCGTACTTCATGGCTGCGGCGTATGCCGCGTTGCGCGAGCACTCCGGTCACGGCGAGACCGACGCGTTCCCGGCCAGCGAGCACCGGCTCGACCGCGGCTACGACGCCGTGCTGGTGATCACCCGGTCCGGCACCACCACCGAGGTGATCGACGTCCTCGCGTCGATGCGCGGCCGCGATCTCGTCACGACGGCGATCGTCGCCACGCCCGGTACGCCGGTCACCGAGCTGGCCGACCGCACCATCCTGCTGCCCGAGGTCGACGAGAGGTCGGTCGTGCAGACCCGGTTCGCGACCTCCACCGTGGCGCTGCTCCGGGCGTCGCTCGGCGAGGACCTGTCCGCCGCGATCGGGGACGCCCGGGCCGTGCTGGCCGAGGACGAGGACAGCTGCCTGGCCGGCCTGGCCGACGCCGAGCAGGTGACCTTCCTCGGACGCGGCTGGACCATCGGGCTGGCCGCGGAGGCCGCCCTCAAGCTGCGCGAGTCGGCCCAGTTCTGGACCGAGTCCTACCCGGCGATGGAGTACCGGCACGGCCCGGTGAGCGTCGCCACCGCGGGCCGGGCCACCTGGGCGCTCGGCGAGGTGCCGCCGGGCCTGGCGGAGCAGGTGCGCGGCACCGGTGCGCACTTCGAGAGCCGCGACGTCGACCCGCTCGCCGAGCTCGTGCGGGTGCACCGGCTCTGCCTCGCGAAGGCCCGGCAGGGCGACCTCGACCCCGACCGCCCGCGACACCTCACCCGCTCGGTGGTGCTGCCGGCCGCCACCTCCGCGGACTAGCGGGTGGCCGAGCTGTCCGACGTGGTGGCGGCCGTCGACGTCGGCGGCACCCGCATCAAGGCGGCGCTGGTGACCTCGGCCTACGACACGCTGGCCGCCGTCACGACGCCCACCCCGGCGGACATCGCCGCCGACGTCGGCGCGGTCGTGCACGCGACGGTGAGCGGCCTGCTGACCACGGCGGCGAAGGACGGCCGCCCTGCCCGGCTGGTCGGCTGCGGCGTCGTCGTCCCCGGCCTGGTGGACGAGCCGCGCGGTGTCGGCGTGTACTCGGTGAACCTCGGCTGGCGGGACCTGCCGATCCGCGACCGGTCGCGTCGTCGCTCGGTGTGCCGACCGTCGTCGGCCACGACGTGCGCGCCGGACTGCTTGCCGAGACCCGCCTGGGCGCTGCCCGCGGTGCGCGGCACGCGCTGTTCCTCCCCGTAGGTACCGGCATCGCCGGAGCACTGCTCCTCGACGGCGCCGTGATCGCGCCGACGGCCGGGCCGGCGAAGTGGGGCACCTCGTCATCGACCCGACCGGGCCGGCCTGCGGGTGCGGCGCCACCGGGTGTCTCGAGGTGATCGCCTCGGCGGCCGCGATCGAGAGGGAGTACGCGGCGCGGACCGGCGGTGCAGCAGGCGGCCGAGGAGATCGCCGGCCGCGCGGCCGCCGGTGACCCCGACGCGAGGGCCGTGTGGGCCCGGGCCGTCGCCGCACTGGCGGAGGCGATCGTCGCCACCGTGACGATCACCGGCGTCGACCTCGTCCTGATGGGCGGCGGCCTTGCCGAGAGCGGCGCCGCCCTGCTGGACCCGCTGCGTGCGGACGTCGCGAGCCGCCTGACCTTCCAGCGCCCGCCCCGGCTGGAGCAGGCAGCGCTCGGCGCACCGGGCCGGCTGCCTGGGCGCCGCCTGCCTCGCCTGGGACGCGCTGTGATGTCTACCGCCACGCCCGACGCTGGCCGCGACAGCGCTACATCCGGAAGTCGAGGTCCGGCGGGATCGTCACGGTCGCACGCAGCTGCGCTATGAGGTCGGCATCGACCGGGCGACCTTGCTCTCGCGCCGCGCACGCGACCTGGTAGTCGAACCACACCTCGTGCAGCGCCGGCTCACCCTCGCGTACGTCGGGTAGCAGCACGCCCGCCTCGAGGGTCCGGCCGGCCCGGTCGAGGTCGCCGGCCAGCAGCGCCGCGCGGATCTCGGCCAGCCGGAGCCGGCCCCGGGAGCGTTGCTCCGCCGGCGCGGCCTCGATCACCGCAAGGGCCTGCACGCCGTCGCCCGCGGCCAGCAACGTGTCGACCAGCTCACGCCGCAGCGGTGCCACGTCACCGCGCAGCGCCACCGCCGCCTCGTACTGGCTGATCGCCAGCGCGAGGTCGCCGTCGGCCCGGGCCAGGACCGCCAGGTTGCGCCAGGCCCACGCCGTCGGCTCGGCGGCGAGCGAGCGGACCCAGGCGTCGGTCGCCGCGTCCAGGTCTCCGGCCTGGGCGAGGACCACCCCGAGGTGCAACGTCGGCAACCAGCCGTCGGCCGGCTCGAGCAGTGGCTTCCACCTGCCGCTCGTCTGGTACGAGCACGGCGGCTGCTCGGCCGGTGGCGACGGCATCCGGCCGGATGCGCAGGAGCTCGACCCAGGCCTCCTGCTCGGGCCCGAGCGCCTCGTCGCCGAACGGCGTCCCGGGCAGCGACAGCGAGTGGCCGCCCTCGCGCTCGCGCAACCTGCGCTCGAGCGCTCCCCACCCGGATCCTCGGTTCAACACCTCGACCGGGGCGGCATCGGCCCAAGCAGCCGCGGCGGTCAGCGCCCCGTCGAGCGCGGCACGAGGGACCAGCTCCTCCAGGTCGCGCTGCACGGCCGCTCGTGCCAGCGCCCAGTGGTCGCCGTGCACGGCGTCCGCATCGCTCTGCAGCAGGCCGTACGCCTCGACCCACGACCACGACGCCCGGGCCGGCATGGGCAGGTGCTCCAGCTGGGTACGAGCCAGGCCGGCCTGGATCTCGAGGTACTCCCGACCGGGTTGCCCGAGCCACTCCTGCCAGTGGTCGCCGCCCGGGCTCCTCCCCCACAGGAACAGCTTGCGGCCGCGAAGCCGGTCGGTGGAGGTCTGCACCAGTCCCGTGCCGCTTCCGTCCAGGGCGGCGATCCAGCGCCGCTGGTCGTCGTGCGATCGCGAAGAAGTAGTCGGCGGCCTCGGACGCGCGGGTGGTGTACGTGCGGTCCTGTCCGTCGAGGACGGGGATCGGCACGCGTCGCAGCGGGCTCTCGTGGGCGAGCTGCCAGGCCTCGTCTGCGGGGGCCAGGACGCGTACGTCGTCCGCCTGGGGTACCGCGATGTTGGACCACCAGTACATCGGCGTCTCGACGTCGTTGGGGTTGACGATGCGGACGTGGACGAGGAGCACGGCGGAGCCCTCGGGCAGCCAGGCGTCGACCTGGAACACGACCTCACGCAACCGTTCGAACTCGTACATCCGCAGCACGGGCGTGCCGTCCGGCTGCAGCACCCGGACCGCGTGCAGCGGCTCGCACGTCGTGGGGGAGTGACCGATGGTCCCGATGTTCCACTCCACGCCACCGGCGAACCAGGCGTTCCGCAGGGCGAGGTTCGCCGGCTGGAAGACCGGGTTCCGGTACAGCAGCTCGCGACCGGTGGGCTTGTGCACCAACGACCACAGCCGGCCGCCGAGGCCGAGGAGGAAGGTGGCCCGCAGGACGTCGTTCTCCAGCACGGCGACCGTGTGCTCGGCCGGCCGGCGGTCGCGGCCGTAACCGTCCTGGACCAGATAGGGCAGCACCGAGCGGACCCGGCCGTACCCGATGTTGTGTCGCATCTCCGCGTCGGCCTCGCCGGGGTCGACGACCGTGTGCAGGTCAGCGGTGGAGAACAGCGGCGGCAACGGGTTGACGGGACCGACGTCCGCCGTCGGCATGGTCAGCGTCTCGAGACGCAGCTCGCTCATCGACTCATCGAGATGGCAGCTACTTCATGGTTCCCGCGGTGACCGAGCCCTGGAGCTGTCGTTGGAAGATGACGTAGACGATCAGGACGGGGACGACGGTGATCACGACGGCGGCGAACAACCGGCCGAAGTCGACGTTGTAGCCGGCCTGTGAGGCGAATGCGGCCATGCCCTGGGACAGGACGTAGTTCTTGCGGTCGGTGTTCAGGGCGACCGGCAGCAGGAACTGGTTCCACAGGCCGAGGAAGTTGAAGATGGCGACCGATGCCATCCCCGGCTTGGCCATCGGCAGCATGACCTGGAAGAACGTGCGCCACTCGCCCGCCCCGTCGATCTCGGCGGCCTCGGCGATCTCGTCGGGCAGCGCTTTGAAGAACGGGAACAGGAAGAACACCGTGAACGGGAGCGCGAACGCCACATAGGTGACGATGAGTCCGGGGAGGGTGTTCAGCAGGCCGATGTCCTGGAGCACGAAGAACAGCGGGACGATGGCGAGGAAGACCGGGAACGTCAGCCCGGCAAGCATCAGGTAGTAGATGACCCTGCTGCCGAAGAAGGAGAAGCGGGCGAGCACGTAGGCGCACATCGATCCCAGCACCATGACGATGACCAGTGCGCAGCCGACCACGACGACGGTGTTGGCGAAGTACCTGCCGATGCCTGCCGTGGTCCACGCGGAGACGTAGTTGTCGAAGTTCCAGCTTTCCGGCAGCGCGAACGGTGACGCGAAGATCTCCTTGCTCGTCTTGAACGACGACATCAGGACCCACAGCAGGGGGACGATGATCAGGAGCGTCCACACGCTGAGGACGACATGGGAGACGGCGGTGACGGTCTTCTGCTCGCCGGTGGTCTCCGACGCCTTCGGCCCGCCGGTCCTTGCCGCGGGTGGTGCGGCGGTCGTCATCGCTTGACCTTCGATTCGCGCCCGCCGGTGAGCCAGTTCACGGTGAAGACGATCGCGGCGAAGGCGAGGGTCGCCAGGGCCAGCACCACGCCCATCGCGCTGGCGAGGCCGAACTGACCCTTCGTGAATGCGGTGGTGAGCAGTCGCTGTGGCATGACCAGGGTCGAGTTGTCCGGCCCTCCGTCGGGGTTGAGCGCGGCCATGTAGACGAACGCGTCGAGGGCCACGATGCCCAGATAGATGTAGGCGGTCTGGATGTTGTCGCGGACCAACGGGATCGTGATCGACCACGCCGTCCGGATCCGGCCGGCGCCGTCCAGCCGGATCGCGTCGTAGTAGTCCGACGGGATCCCCTTGATCGCTGCGACGAACAGCACCATGTAGAAGCCCACGAAGCCCCAGATGATCACGAACATCGAGACCGGCATGGCGGTGCGGGTGTCCCCGAGCCAGGGGAAGCTGGCGAACTGGTCGAACCCGAGCTTGGTGAGGATGCCGTTCACCAGGCCGGCGGACGGGTCGAACATCTGACTCCACAGGATTCCGATGATGATCGCCGGGATCGTGTAGGGGAAGAACGAGATGACCCGGTAGAAGTTCGAGGCTCGGATGCCCCGGGCGGCCCCGTGCGTGGTGCCCCCGACCGTGACCATCGTGGCCAGCAGGAAGCTGAGCACGACGGTCACGAGGGGCACCACGACGGCGAGCAGGACGTTGTTCCAGAACGCGGTCTTGAAGATGTCGTCGTGCAGCAGCGTCCGGTAGTTCCGCAGTCCGACGAAGTTCATGTCGGACGTGAAGCCCGACCAGTCGGTCATGGAGTAGTAGAACGCCTGCACGAACGGCCACACCACGAAGAGCAGGAAGATCGACAACGGCAGCCCGAGGAACACCACGAAGAAGCTGACCCGGTCGAACGTCAGCTTTCGTCGCGTCTTCTTGCGTCGCGCGACCGGTTCTTCGGCCGTGGCGACAACGGATGCCGAATCGATCATGTGACCTTGATCTTCTTGATCGAGTCGTCTTCACGGACCTTGTCGGTGATCTGCTGCAGTCCCTTGGTCAGCTCCGCGACGTCGGACTTGCCGGCCAGGAAGCTGTTCCAGACCACGAGCTGGTCGACGTTCATGCCGTACAGGTCGACGAACTTCCAGGTGAAGACGTCGGACCCGGCGGCGCTGAGCAGATTGTTCTGCGAGACCAGGGCGGTCGAGCCGAAACCGTCAGCTGGGACGGTGCCCTTGACGATGGTCGGCGCGAGCTTGGTCTTGGCGAAGTTCGTGGCGGCCTCCTTGGAGAGCATCGTGCGGAGCAGCTCCTTGCCACCCGCCACGTTCTTGCCCTTCGACGGGATCACGAACGGCTCACCGGACGCGCTGTGCAGGGCCTCGTACGGCATCGAGGAGTCCCCCGTCACCGTCATCTCCGGGAACCCGGTCATCTTGAAGTCGGTCTTGGTCTGGTCCTTCATCTCGTTCTCGATCCAGGAGCCCGACGGGTACAGCAGGGCGTCCTGGTTGTTGCTCCACTGGGCCTGAGCCGCGGTGAACTGGGTGCCCGCTCCGCCCGGCTTCATGTAGCCGGCCTTGACGATCTCACCCAGGCCCTTGAGGACGGACTGCATGTCGGGTGCGACCAGCCGTTGGCCTCCAGGTTCTCCAGCGCGAGCCGGACCTCGTCGCCGCCCTGCTTGATCGCCGACCCGATCGCCAGGGTCTGGTAGTAGGTCGCCGCCTCCTTGCCCCACACGAACAGGTACTTGTCCTTCGCCTTGGCCTTGGCGCCCAGGGCCATCGCCTCGTCCCACGTCTTCGGCGGGGTCCAGCCGTTCTCGTCGAACAGGCTCTTGGAGTACCAGACCGCATAGACCGTCAACACGTAGTTGAGCGCGGCCAGCTTGCCGTTGTACGTACCCGGCTCCTCGACGCCACCGAACAGGGTGTCCGAGATCTTCGTCCCCTCGAGGTTGGGCGCGTCGAGGACGTCCTTGAGGTCTTCGATCTGGTCGAGGATGGTGCTGAACCCGATCGCGTTCTCACCGGAGTTGTCGATCAGGTCGGGCGGGTTGCCACCGACGAAGCGCGGCTGCAGTTCCTGGGCGATCTTGGTCGACGGGGAGACCTTCACCGTCGACCCGGCGTGGTTCTTCTGCATCAGCGAGGCGGCGAACGTGACGTAGTCGGTGCCGTAGCCACCGTCGAAGATCACCGCGTCGACCGACGACTTGTCCGCCATGCCGAACGGGTTGCTCGCGCTGACCTTCCCGCCTCCCTTCTTGTTGTTGGCGGAGTCGCTGCCGCCGCCCGCGCACGCGGCAAGCACGCTGCTGAACGGCATGACCGCCGCCGTCGCGAGCGCGCCTTTCATGAAGCTGCGGCGGTCGACTGCCTTCTTCTCGGTGGTCATCGTGCCTGCCTTCCGGGTTGTTGTGCTGGAGGGGAGTCAGCGAGTCAGGGCGTACGGCGGATCCGGCCGGCGTATTGGGCTTCGAGGCCGCTGTTGTGCTCGTCGCCGCCGGGGACGTTGGCCGACAGGTAGACCGGCGGGGTCTCGCCTGCCTCGGTCAGCCGCCGGACGACCTCGGCGCCGATCAGCTGTGCGAGCAGTGCGGCGGTGATCGACGAGACCGCGCAGACGCTGCCGCCGCCGGGCAGCGGCAGCACGGCGTCGCCGTACGGAGCGCCGTTGTCGAGAGCGACGTCGGCGTGGTCGACCAGCTTCGTGCCGGACGGGTGCCGAGAGTCGACCCCGGCCGTCTGGGTGAACGACGTGATGGCGATCAGCTGGTGGCCGCGCTCCTTCACCAGGGTCGCGAGCTCGACGATCGAGCCGTTCACGCCCGAGTTCGACGCGACCACGAAGATGTCGGGCTCGGACACGTTGGCGAGGTCGTACAGCCGGTGCGCGATCGACGGGTCGCGCTCGAGGTGCTTGTCGCCCAGCACGTCGGGTGGCTCACCGCCGACGAGGACGACGTCACGCAACGCGATCCGGTTGGTCGGCACCAGCCCACCGGCGCGGCCGGCGACCTCCATCGCCAACGCCTCTGAGTGCCCCGAGCCGAAGGCCTGGACGACGCCGCCGGCGCGCAACGACGCCACGATGAGGTCGGCCGCCTGCTGCACGGGGCCGTCGGTCTGCTCGGCGACCTTGGTCATGATCGGCGCGAGCGCGGCGAGGTAGGCCTGGGCGCTGACCGGGGTCGCGGCAGCACCGGACTCGCCGCTGCTCCCGGCTGCAGTGGACGTGTCAACCATCGGAGTCGTGACCTCCTGTGACGTGACCGCGCGATGCGCCGCGAGGGAGAAGCGCCGTGGCGAATCGGTGCGACACTAACCGATATCCGCCTGAATCGGGGTACGTGTGCATTCGGAGATCTTTGTCCTCGGTGGCGACCTCGGCGGAACCTCGACGCGCATCCTCGTGGTCGGCGCCGACGGGACGGAGCACGGTCGCGGCGTCACCGGCGGCGGCAACCCGACCACCGACCCAGCCGGAGCAGCTGACGCACTCGGTGCGGCCCTGCGAGCGGCGCTGGCCGGGCTGGACCCCGCCCGGGTGCAGGCGTCGGTGCTGGGCGTCGCCGGCGGGTCGGCGCTGCGCACCCCCGCGGTGGCCTCCCACTTCGGTGCGGTGTGGGCCGCGGCCGGACTCGGCTGCGACCCGGGCTTCGTGCCCGACCTCGAGGTGGCGTTCGCAAGCGGGACGCCCCAGCCGGACGGCTCGGTGCTGGTCGCCGGCACCGGCGCGGCCGCGGGATCGGTGGCCGGCCGCCGGCTGACGCGGACCGCGGACGGCCACGGCTGGCTGCTCGGCGACGACGGCTCGGGGTTCTGGCTCGGCCGCGAAGCAGTGCGCGCCACCCTGCGGACCCTGGACGCGGGGACTCGGCCCGGTCACCTGGTCGACTCCGTGCTGCGCGAGCTGGGCGCCGCTGCGCCGGAAGCGGCCCGTCAGCGCGACCGGGTGATCCAGGTGGTGAACTCGCGTCCCGGTGTCGCGCTCTCGGCGCTCGCCCCGCTGGTCACTGCCGCCTACCGTGCCGGTGACCCGCAGGCGGAGTCGATCGTCGAGCGTGCGGCGGCTGCGCTGGCGGCGACCCTCGGCCTCATCCGGGACCCGGCCGAGAGCACCCCGATCGTCCTCGCCGGAAGCCTGGCCGTCGACCAGTCTCCGGTCGGCGCCGTGCTGCGGGCGCTGCTCTCGGCCCGCTGGGCCGGGGTCACGCTGCCGGCCCGCGCCGGCGTCGGAGGAGCGGCCTGGCTGGCGCTCGCCGCGCTCGACCCCGCACTGGCGACGCTCGAGACACACGCTCGGCTCTGCGCCTGACGCGGTCGGTTCGGGTCGTTCTCGGATGGTTTGACCGTTGACCACGATCGGCAGTGTAGGTAACTTACGCAAATCAGCCAACCAACGTTGCTGGGTTTCGAAGAGGCCCGCCCGTCGTCGTCCCGCTGCCGACCCGCGCCGTCCCGGCGCGCTCGCCCGCCCCTGGAGGCACCGTGCCCGAGATCCGCGCCCGACTCCGACCGCTGCTCCTGCTCGTGGCATGTTCGGTCGCTGTGACCTCGGTGGGTGGGCCGGCGGCGGCCAGCAGCAGCGACCGGATCGACCAGATCGTCAAGCGGATGACGCTGGAGGAGAAGGTCGGCCAGCTCTTCGTCACCTACGCCTACGGCCAGACCGCCGACACGACCGACCCCGCCGACGTCGCGCACAACCAGCAGGAGCTCGGCGTCGCGAACGGCAAGGAGCTGATCGAGAAGTACCACCTCGGCGGCGTCATCTACTTCGCCTGGTCCAACAACGTGGCGAACCCGGCGCAGATCGCCGGCCTGTCCAACGGCCTGCAGCGGGTCGCGACCTCGCAGGCGTCCGACATCCCCCTGCCGATCAGCACCGACCAGGAGCACGGCGTCGTCACCCGGGTCGGGCCGCCGGCCACCCAGCTGCCCGGGAACATGGCGCTCGGCGCCGGACGCAGCGAGGCCGACACGTACGACGCCGGCCGGATCAGCGGCCGGGAGCTGCGGGCCATCGGCATCAACCGGACTTCGCCCCGGACGCCGACGTCAACGTCAACGCGCAGAACCCGGTGATCGGCGTCCGCTCGTTCGGCTCCGACCCGTCGCTGGTGTCCGACCTGGTGTCGGCCAACGTCGACGGCTACCAGAGCGCCAACGTCGCCGCCACGGCGAAGCACTTCCCCGGCCACGGCGACACCGCGACCGACAGCCACTTCGGCGTGCCGATCATCAACCACACCCGCGACCAGTGGGAGCGCATCGACGCCCCGCCGTTCCGGGCCGCCATCAGCGCGCGGCATCGACACGATCATGACGGCGCACATCGTCGTCCCCGCGCTCGACCCGTCCGGGGTACCGGCGACCCTGTCCAAGCCGATCATCACCGACATCCTGCGGGGTGAGCTGGGGTACGACGGCGTGGTCATCACCGACGCGCTGACCATGCAGGGCGTGCGCGACGGGTTCGGCGACGACCGCATCCCGGTGCTGGCGCTCAAGGCCGGTGTCGACCAGCTGCTGATGCCCGCCCCGGGCAAGCTGGACATCGCCTACCACGCGGTGCTCGACGCGGTGCGCTCCGGTGAGCTCACCGAGGACCGGATCGACCAGTCCGTGCACCGCGTCCTGCAGCTGAAGATGTCGCACGGTCTCTTCAAGCCGAAGAACGTCTTCGTCGACGAGTCCAAGGTCAGCTCCCGGGTGGGCACCGATGCGCACCAGCAGCGGGCTCAGGAGATCACCGACTCCACCGTCACGCTGGTCAAGGACGACGCCGACGCGCTGCCGCTCGCCAAGGGCACGCAGAAGGTCCTCGTCACCGGTGCGAGCGTCACGGCCGGCCTCGCCGAGCGGATCTCCGCCCGCGGACCGGCCGCGACGGCGTACAGCACCGGGACCGCTCCCAGCGACGCGACGATCGCGACTGCCGTGGCACAGGCGCAGGCCAGCGACCAGGTCGTCGTCGCGACCAACAAGGCCGGGACGAGTGCCGGTCAGCAGAAGCTGGTCAAGCAGCTGCTGGCCACCGGCAAGCCGGTCGTCGTGGTGGCCGTGCGCGACCCGTATGACATCGCGTACTTCACCGACGCGCCGACCTACCTCGCGACGTACTCCACCACCGCGATCTCGATCGAGTCGCTCGCCCGGGTGCTCTTCGGCGAGGTCCAGCCCGCGGGCCTGCTGCCGGTCTCCATCCCCACGGCCGGTGACCCGGGCGCGACGCTCTACCCGTTCGGCCACGGCCTGACGTCCACGTCATGACGCGGGAACACAGCCTCGGCCGCCGGGGTTTCCTCGGCGCCCTGGTGCCGCGGCCGCCGGCGTGGCTGCCGGACCGACAGTGGCCGGCCCGGCGCAGCTGCGACCGCACCGAGCGGCGGCCGGCCGGTGCGGACCGGCATCCAGGAGCTGATCGCCAGCGGCTACGACGTGCTCCGCGGCCAGCAGGTGGGCATCGTCACCAACCCCACCGGCGTGCTGCCCGACCTGACCCACGAGGTCGACGTGATGGCGGCCTCGGACCAGGTCGACCTGGTGGCCGTGTTCGGGCCGGAGCACGGTTTCCGCGGCACGGCGCAGGCCGGCGGCTCGGAGGGCAGCTACGTCGACGAGCGCACCGGCCTGACGGTCTAGGACACCTACCTGAAGAGCGGCGACGCGCTCGCCGACATCGTCCGTCGCTCCGGCGTGGACACGATGGTGTTCGACATCCAGGACGCCGGTGCGCGGTTCTACACCTACATCTGGACGATGTACGACTGCATGGTCGCGGCTGCCGTGACCGGCAAGCGCTTCGTCGTCCTGGACCGGCCCAACCCCACGACCGGACGGGTGCCGCGCGGCCCGGTGCTCGACCGTGCGTTCGCGACGTTCGTCGGCCGCCGTGAGATCTGCCAGCAGCACGCCATGACCGTCGGCGAGCTGGCTCTGCTGTTCGACGCGGAGTACCTGCCGGACGAGACCGACCAGGCGCTGCAGGTGGACGTCGTACGGATGCGGGCTGGGACCGCCGGCAGGCGTACGCAGACACCGGGCTGCCCTGGGTGCTGCCGTCGCCGAACATGCCGACCCCGGACACCGCGCTGGTCTACCCGGGAACCTGCATGTTCGAGGGGACCAACCTGTCCGAGGGGCGGGGGACGACCCGGCCGTTCGAGCTGGTCGGCGCGCCGTACGTCGACGAGCGGTGGGCGGCCGAGCTGCGCGACCAGGGACACCCGGGCGTGCTGATCCGGGAGGCCTACTTCACGCCGACATTCTCCAAGCACGTCAACACGGCCTGCGCCGGCGTGCAGCTGCAGGTGACCGACCCGTCGACGTTCGACGCCCTGCGCACCGGCACCGCCATGATCGTGGCGGCCAAGAAGATCTACGGATCCGACTTCGCCTGGCGGTCGGACAACTGGATCGACAAGCTGACCGGCTCGACGAGGTTCCGGACGATGGTCGACGCCGGCGCAACGACCGACGAGGTCGTCGCCGGGTGGCAGGACGAGCTCGCCGCCTTCGACGCCAAGCGACGTGAGTACCTGTTGTACGGGCCGTACGGCGGAGCCCAGCGATGAGGCCGGCGGCGTCGGCGACCTGACCGGGGTAACTTTCCTTCATGTCCGGAGCCGCGGAGGTCGATGTGACCCCGTCGACCCCTGACGGGCAGGGGCCCGCCTCTCTGGCGGTCCGGCTGCGCGCCATCCTGCCGTCCCTGACGCGCTCCGAGCGACGAGTGGCGCAGGAGGTGCTCGAGGACCCGCGGGGGGTCGCCGACAGCACGATCACCGAGCTGGCGCACCGGTGCGCCACCTCGGAGACGACCGTCATCCGGTTCTGCCGGACCCTCGGCCTGTCCGGCTACCCGCAGCTCCGCCTGACCCTGGCCACCGAGTCCGGCCGGGCGGACAACGGCGTGCGCGTGGTCGGCAGCGACATCGGCCCCGGCGACGACCTCGCGGCGATCGTCGAGAAGATCGCGTTCGCCGATGCCCGGGCGGTCGAGGAGACGGCGTCCCACCTGGACGTCGCGGCGTTGCAGGCAGTGGTCGACGCGCTCGTCGCCGCCCGGCGCATCGATGTGTACGGCGTGGGGGCCAGCGCGTTCGTCGCCATGGACTTCCAGCAGAAGCTCCACCGCATCGGTCAGATCGCCTTCGCCTGGTCCGACACCCACATCGCCCTGACCAGCGCCGCCCTGCTGCATCCTGGCGACGTGGCGATCGGCATCTCGCACACCGGCGTCACGACCGACACCATCGACGCGCTCGCTCAGGCGCGCCGTAGCGGAGCGACCACCGTCGCCCTGACCAACTTCCCGCGGTCTCCCATCGTCGGGGTGGCCGACCACGTGCTCACCACAGCCGTGCGCGAGACGACGTTCCGCAGTGGCGCGATGGCGAGCCGGCTGGCGCAGCTGTCCCTGGTCGACTTCATGTTCGTCGGGGTCGCCCAGCAGACCAGCGCCGAGACCCGGGAAGCGCTCGCGGCGACGCTCGCCGCCGTCAGCGGTCACCGGCTCAAGCCCGACCGCCGCGGCAGCACGAAACGCCGTCGGTAGGACCCGGACTGCGCTGCCACGACAATGGCCGACGTGGAGCAGGTCGAGGTCGTGGTCGCCCATGACGAGCGCGCGACCCTGCGCGTCGGTGAGGTGTTCCTGAAGATCGACGCGGACCAGACGCGCACCGATGTCGAGGTCGAGGCGATGGCCATAGCGCCGATCCCGACGCCGGAGGTCCTGTGGCGGAAGCCGCCCGTGCTCGCGCTCGCCGCCGTCCCAGGGACGGCACTCGGCCGCCTCGGCGAACCGTCGACCGCGTCGGCGGCGGCCTGGGCCGCGGCCGGTGCCGCCGTACGGATGCTGCACGACGCGCCGCTGCCGCCATGGCGCAGCAGGCGACTCGACGAGTCGGCGGCGCAGCTCGACAGCGAGTGCGAGTGGCTCGTCACCAACGGCGTCCTGCCCGCCGACCTGGTCACGCGCAACCGCCGGGTTGCCGACGCTACGCTCCGGCCGTCGAGACCGGTGTTCACGCACGGCGACCTGCAGGTCAGCCACGTGTTCGTCGACGGTGCCGAGATCACCGGCGTCCTCGACTGGTCCGAGGCGGGCCGAGGCGATCCCCTCTACGACCTCGCCATCTTGACGCTCGGACACCAGGAGCACCTTGGCGACGTCGTCGCCGGCTACGGCACCGACGTCGACCTCGACGTGGTCCGCGGGTGGTGGTCGTCGCGAAGCCTGCTGTCGATCCGGTGGCTGGTCGAGCACGGCTTCGACCCGTTCTTGCCTGGCTGCGAGGTCGACGTGCTGAGGTCGCAGCTCTGAGCGGACGGTGGCGGCAGAGGACAGGCGTCACGCGTCGAAGCGTCGCTGCAGGTCGGCGTAGGCGATGGCACCGTCGAGGAAGCCGAGCGTCCCGGAGTCCAGCAGCTCCCGGCCGGCGCGCTCCACCATGGTGAGCGCGGCCCGCGCCAGGCTGCCGCCCAGGCTGACCCGCGTGACGCCGAGCGAGAACAGGGTGGGTGCGTCGATGACGTTCGCCAGCCCGGCCACCACGTTGAGCGGGCCGGGAATGGCCGCGGCGAGCCGGCGGATCGTGCCCTCGTCGACGACTCCGGGCACGAAGACGCAGTCGGCACCCGCTTCGAGGTAGCGAACCGCCCGCTTGACCGTCTCGGTGAACGGGTCGCCGGTCGTGCCGGCGAAGTAGGTGTCCGTGCGGGCGTTGAGCACGAAGGTGCCGCTGGGTGCCGCCGCCCGGGCGGCCGCCAGGCGGTCGACCGCCTCATCGATGTCGAACAGCCCGCCCGGCGCGGCATCCTCGAGGTTGCCGCCCACCGCCCCTAGCTGCAGGGCTTGGGCCACCGTGAGGGCGACGTCGTCAGCGGAGTCGCCGTACCCGGCTTCGAGGTCCGCGGTCACCGGCACGCCCACCGCGGCGACGATGCGACCGATCTGCTCGAGCATGCTGTCGCGGTCCAGCGGCCCGCCGTCGGGGACCCCGCGGGCCCAGGCGATGCCCGCGCTGGTCGTGGCGATGGCTGGGAACCCGACCTGCTCGAGGATGCGGGCGGACCCGGCGTCCCAGGCGTTGGGCAGCACGAAACCGGGACCGGCGTGCAGCGCGAGGAAGGCAGCTGCCTTGTCGGTCGAAGGTCCGGTGGTCACCAGCCCATTGTCGGCAATCGCGGCCTCCCGGGACACCCCACCGACGGGTCATGACGCCGTGACGACTACCGCCGCGGCGCAATCCCCCGTCACGCCCGCGAGCCGGGCAGAGATCACGGTCCAATGCCGACCCGACCAGCGCGATGAGCGTGGCCCAAACGATTGGACCGCGAATCGTGCCCGCGTTGAGTAGTGAACCCTTCTGTCGGTCATAATATTACGTCCGTCAGACCATGGGCTATGGTGGCACAGCGGGCAAGGTGTCACGTCCAGGCAGGGGAGGGAAACGCATGGCGCGCTACGGCATCGAGCACAAGGAAGCCACGCGTCGGCGCATCGTCGAGACGGCTGGTCGCCGGCTCAAGCGCGACGGGATCGACGGGTCCGGCGTCGCAACCCTGATGGCCGACGCCGGGCTCACCAACGGTGCCTTCTACGCCCACTTCGACTCCAAGGACGACCTCGTCGCGACGGTCGTCGGCGACCAGCTGGGTCGGCAGGCATCGGAGTTCAGCACCCTGCCGAGCGGCCGCGCCGGGCTCGAGGTCTTCGTCCGCGAGTACCTGTCGCCTGCGCACCGAGATCACCCCGACGTCGGCTGCCCGTCGGCGGCCCTTCTGGACGAGATCGGGCGGTGCACCGGAGCGACCAAGAAGGCGTACACCGCCGGCGCCAAGGCGATCCTGGACGAGATCTGCACGCGGTTGGCGCCCGAAGATCCGGATTCGGCGCAGCCGAACTGCCCTCGTGCTGTTCACGATGCTCGTCGGATCGATGCAGCTGGCCCGGGCGCTGTCCGACAAGAAGCTGTCGAACGCCGTCCTCGAGGAGGGCATCCGGAGCGCGCAGGCGATCTTCGCCGCCGGGACGACGTAGCCGCAGACGGGCTCGCCTGGTGGCCCGACCCACGGGCCGCGGGGTTGCCATCCCGGCACTCCGCGATTATCGTACGATCATAATCCCATCACATCGAGGAGCCGACATGCCCGTCATCACCGCGCACAAGGACGCCGTGACCAGGGCCGTGGATGTCGGCGGCACGACCTTCGCGTACCGGGACCTGGGCCCCCGGACCGGTACGCCGGTCATCTTTCTCAACCACCTCGCGGCGGTCCTGGACAACTGGGACCCCCGGGTCGTCGACGGCATCGCTGCGCGTCGTCGGGTGATCACCTTCGACAACCGCGGCGTCGGCGCGTCGGAGGGAAGGACGCCGAGCTCGATCGCGGAGATGGCGAAGGACGCCATCGGCTTCATCAAGGCTCTCGGCCTCGACCAGGTCGATCTGCTCGGATTCTCGATGGGCGGCTTCGTGGCTCAGGTCATCGCCGAAGAGCAGCCGGATCTCGTCCGCAAGGTCATCCTCGCCGGCACCGGTCCCGCAGGAGGCAAGGGCATCGACAAGGTCACCTTGCTCACCTACCTGGACGTGGCCAGGGGCGCATTGACGTTCCGCGACGCGAAGTCCTACCTGTTCTTCACCCAGACGGCTAACGGCCGGTCGGAGGCGCGAGCGTTCCTGAAGCGGCTCGAGGAGCGCACCGAGAACCGCGACAAGGCGATCTCCGTCCCGTCGTTCCGGGCCCACCTCAAGGCCATCCACGGCTGGGGCGTCCAGCAGCCGACAGATCTTTCGCGCATCCATCAGCCCGTCTTCGTGGCGAACGGCGACCACGACCGGATGGTGCCCAGCCACAACTCGGCCGACCTAGCCCGTCGACTGCCGAACGCCCAGCTCACGATCTACCCCGACGCCGGCCACGGGGGCATCTTCCAGTACCACGCAGAATTCGTCCCGGCAGCCCTGGACTTCCTCGATACCTGACAGCACCGACCCCAGAGGACCGCGATCATGAAGGCTTTCGTCGTCGAGAAGTACGGCCAGGACGGTCCGCGCGCCGCCGACGTCCCCGACCCCCTCGTGGGACGACGCGACGTCCTCGTCCGGGTGAGCGCCGCGAGCATCAACCCGCTGGACACGATGACCCGCAACGGTGAGTTCAAGCAGCTGATCACGTACAAGCCGCCCTTCGTGCTCGGCCACGACATGGCCGGCGTGATCACCGACGTCGGCACCGACGTGCGCGACTTCACGGTCGGCGACGAGGTGTACGCCCGTCCTCGCGACCGCCGGATCGGCACGTTCGCCGAGTTCATCGCGATCGACCAGGACGACGTCGCGCCCAAGCCGGACTCGCTCACGCTGCAGGAAGCCGCCGCCGTACCGCTGGTCGCCCTGGCCGCCTGGCAGATCCTCGTCGACCGCGCACACCTGCAGCCGGGTCAGAGGGTGCTCGTCCACGCCGGAGCCGGCGGCCTCGGCTCGACGGTCATCCAGCTCGCCAAGCACCTGGGCGCCGTCGTCGCGACCACCGCATCCACCGCCACCGCAGACCTGGTCAAGAGCCTCGGGGCCGACGTCGTCGTCGACTACACCAAGCAGGACTTCACCCAGGTGCTGTCCGGCTACGACCTCGTGATCGACTCCCTCGGAGGCCAGAACCTGGAGAAGTCCCTCACAGTCCTGAAGCCCGGCGGCCTCGCCATCGGCGTAGCCGGCCCGCCGGACGCCGGGTTCGCCAGGCAGCTCGGCGCGTCGTTGATCCTGCGCCGTCGTCATGACCTTGCTCAGCCGCAAGGTCCGCAAGCAGGCGAAGGCACTCGATGTGCACTACGAGTTCTTCTTCATGCGGGCCAGCGGTTCCCAACTGCGCGAGCTCGGTGCCCTGTATGACGCCGGCGCGCTGCGGCCGGTGATCGACAGGACGTTTCCGTTCGAGCAGACATCCGAGGCGATGGCCTACGTCGAGCAGGGCCGCACCAAGGCCGGCAAGGTCGTCGTCGTGATGGCTGCTGCTCCCGATGTCGGGTCGTCCGCAGGTTGACGACCAGCCGGAGTGCCGGCCACCGGCAGACAGCGCACCCGCAACAGCCTGGAGGCGCTCACCCGCCGGGTTGAGGCAGGCCCGCCGCACCCAGCTCACCCCCGAGACGACGTCCGCGTTGTTCATCCTCGACGCCCTCGAACCCATGACCGACCAGGCGCTGGTCGCGGCCGCCGACGACCTGGTCGGGCACCTGCAGCACCTCGGCCCGGACGTCCAGGTCGCCACCCGACTCATCGCGGACAGCCAGCGCTGACCCCAGCCCACCCGTGCTGGTCACCCGAGCCGACCAGAGGCCCGTCGCACACCTAGCCGTGGGAACGGGGCCGACCGGATGGCCGGGTCAAGGGTCAGGTCGCCTGAACGGTGAAGGGCACGGTGATGACGTGCCCGTTCGCGAGCCGGAACTGCGCCCACAGCTGGTACACGCCGGCGGTGTGGAACCGGAAGTGCGCGTCGAGGCTGCGGACCGAACTGGGTGCCGGGCAGCGCGAACACGGTGCTGCCGTCGCTGGTCTCGCCTTCGGCGTGCTCGTGGGCGAAGTCGCCGCCGTCGGCGCGCAGCACCACGATGTGCCCAGCCGCCGCCAGGTACGGCTTCAGGTCGTCGACCGGTCGCCCGGTGCGGGCGTCGGCGAAGGAGAACGACAGGTCCGAGGTGGCGTCGGCGCGGGCCGGCCCGGACAGCGTGACCCGGAGCCCGTCGACGACGCGCTCCCGCGGGCCGGCGACCAGCGGCGCGGGCGTTGCGGGGCTGGCGCCGGCGACGGTGATCGTGTGCCGGTCGAGGATGTTGCTCATCGACCCCTGGCGGGCGAACTCGGTATGGAGGTCGAACGTGCCGGCCGTCGGGAACGTCAGGGAGACGGCCAGCTCGCCGGGTCGGCCGGTCGGCTCCGGGTGGATGTGCGCGAACGTGCCGAGGTCGTCGCGGGTGGCGATGAGGTGCATCCACACCTCGTGGGTGCGGGTCAGGTCGGTGACCGGCGCCCCCGTGTGAGCGTCGCGCAGGCTGACGACGATGCGGGTCCGCTCGCCGGGCCGGGGTGCGGCCGGAAGCCGGTAGTCGACGGTGACGCCGGCTTGCTCGGCGTCGACGGGCGGCACGTCGGTGGTCATCATCACGCTCATCGACGGGCGCATCGTCATGCCGATGCCCTGCAGCCAGCCGAGCTGCCCGTTCATGCCGTGGCTCGCCGCGTCGGACCGGCTCGCGACGGTGAACGCCACCCCGAGCGTGACGGCGGCGACGGCGATGCCGCAGAGGTACGCCCACTGGGTGGCGCGGGTCCGTAGCGGCGGCCGCAGAATCTCGCCGACGGTGGCGGGCCGGCGGTAGCGGCGCAGCCGCAGCGCGTTCGTGACGACGCTGACCGAGCTCATCGCCATCGCGGCCGATGCGAGGACCGGGTCGAGCAGCACGCCGTTCCACCAGTACAGGGCGCCGGCGGCGACCGGGATGAGCGCCAGGTTGTAGATGAACGCCCAGCCGAGGCCCTGCTTGATGGTGGTGACGGTGCGCCGGGACAGGGCGATGGCGGACACGATGCCGCGCAGGTCGCCGCCGACCAGGGTGATGTCGGAGGCGGCGATGGCGACGTCGGCGCCTGTGCCGATGGCGATGCCGAGGTCTGCCTGGGCCAGGGCCGGGCTGTCGTTGATGCCGTCGCCGACCATCGCGACGACGTGGCCCTGGTCCTGGAGCGCGACGACGTGGTCGGCCTTCTCCGAGGGCAGCACCTCGGCGAGCACGTGCTCGATGCCGACCTGCCGCGGCGACGGCGGCCGCGGTCGCGGCGTTGTCGCCGGTCAGCATCCACACCTCCAGCCCGAGGGCCTTCAGCTGGGCGACCGCCTCCGCGGACTCCGGCTTCAGCGGGTCGGCGACCAGGAACATCCCGGCCGCGGCCCCGTCGACCGCGACGAACATCGGGGTGCCGCCGTCGGCTGCGCCGCGGGCGGCGACCGCGTCGAGGGCGCTGGTGTCGATGCCGTGGGTGGTCATCAGGCGGGCGTTGCCGGCCAGCAGCCGGCGCCCGTCGACGGTGGCGTCGATGCCGTGCCCGGGCACCGCCTCGAACTCGGTCACGGGCGGCAGGGGCAGGCCGCGGTCGCGGGCGGCGGCCACGACGGCCTCGCCGAGCGGGTGCTCGCTGCCGAGCTCGGCGGCGGCGACCAGGCTGAGCAGCCGGTCGTCGGTCCAGGCGCCGAGCACGGTCGTGCCCGTCAGGGTGGGCTTGCCGCGGGTCAGGGTGCCGGTCTTGTCGAGCACGACCGCGGTGAGGCGGCGGGCCTGCTCGAGGGCAACGCCTGAGCCGATGAGGATGCCCAGCTCGGCGGCCTTGCCGGTGCCGACCATGATGGCGGTCGGTGTAGCCAGCCCGAGGGCGCACGGGCAGGCGATGATGAGGACGGCGATGGTGGTGCCGATGGCCAGCGTCCAGCGGCCGTCGTCGGGACCGAAGACGGCCCAGCCGGCGAACGTCAGCGCGGCGAGGGCGAGGACGACCGGGATGAACCACGACGACACCTGGTCGGCGAGGCGCTGCATCGGCGCCTTCGAGCCCTGCGCGTCCTCGACCAGGCGCACGATCTGGGCCAGCGTCGTGTCCTGGCCGACGGCGCGGGTCCGGACGACGAGGCTGCCGGTCCGGTTGAGGGTGGCGCCGATGACGACGTCCCCGGCGACCTTCTCGACCGGCATGCTCTCGCCGGTCAGCATGCTCTCGTCCACGCTGGACGACCCGTCCTCGACGACGCCGTCGACCGGGACCTTCTCGCCGGGCCGGACCCGGACCAGGTCGCCCACGACGACGTCCTCGACCGGGATGTCGACCTCGGTGCCGTCGCGCAGCACCCGGGCGGTCTTCGGGGCGAGCCCGACGAGGGCCTTGATGGCGGCCGCGGTCTGCTTCTTCGCCTTGCCCTTCCATCCAGCGCCCCATGGTGACCAGCGCGAGGATGACCAGCGACGTCTCGAAGTACACGTGCAGCGGCAGCCCCCAGGCCTGCGCCTGCGCGGGCCACAGCGTGACGAACGCGCTGTAGCCGTACGCGACGAGGGTGCCGAGCGCGACCAGGGTGTTCATGTTGGTGGCGCCGTGCTTGGCGGCGGCCCACGCCTGGACGTAGAACTCCTTGCCGGCCCAGAACTGGACGACCGGTGGTGACGACGAGGATGACCGGCATCAGCCAGTCCATGGTGTCGATGGGCAGCGGCACGTACATCAGCGCCATCAGGGTCAGGCCGGTGGTGAGGGTGACCTGCCACTTGCGCTTGAGCCCGGCGAGCTCGGCGTCGCGCGCCCGGTCGTGCTCCTCCCGCCGGTCGTCGGCCGCCGACAGCGGTCCAGCCGAGCCTGCGGCGCCAGTGGCGCCGGACGGGGTGGCCCGCGGGTCGGGGCGCAGCTGCCCGGTGTAGCCGGCGGTGGCGATGGCGGCGGCCATCTGGTCCGGGCCGACCCGGTTCGGGTCGTACACGACGGAGGCGGCCTCGGTGGCGAGGTTGACCTCGGCCAGCTCGACACCGTCGAGCTTCGCGAGAACCTTCTCGACCCGCCGGACGCAGGACGCGCAGGTCATGCCGCCGATGTCCAGCGTGCACGACTCGGTCGCCTCCGGGCCGGTGCGTGGTCGGGTCGGTCGTCTGGGTGGTGGTCATCGTGTGCTCCTGCGCGCGGTTGGGGGTGGGCTGCTTCGCCGGTGGCTGGGTTCAGGGCCGGCCCGGCTTGTCAGCGGTGGCGGCGGTCGGCGCGGTGCGCGAGCCTGGCGCGGTTGGCGCGGTGGGCGTCGCGGATGAGCTGTCCGACGTGGTCGCGGACGAGCTGCTCGTGGATGGCGGTCATGGCGGTCTCCTCAGGTGTCGGCTGCGGCTGGTCGAGGGGCGGTGCTGTGGTGCGGGTGGGCAGGCGGCTCCGCGCGGGAGGGGATGCCGGGCGCGGGACCGCCGGCGGCGGGGGGCCACCGTCGTGTCCGGGGCTACGGGAGCAGCGTGTAGCCGGCCTCGTCGACGGCGGCGGCGATCTCGGACTGGTCAACGGGCTGGTCGGCGGAGATGGTGACGGTGCCGGCCTCGATGTCGACGGTGACGGCCTGGACGCCGGGGACGGCGCTGACCTCGGTGGTGACGGCCCTGCGGCAGTGGTCGCAGGTCATGCCCTCGACCCGGAAGGTCGTGGTGCCGCTGAAGGTCGGGGTGGTGGTGGTGTTCATCTGGTTCTCCTGTTCGGGTGGGCGCGTGCTCAGGGTCGTGGGGACCGCTGTCCGGTCGCTGTCTGCCGCCGGTGGTGGTTGGACAGCGCCGTTCGGCCGGGCTGCGGGGCCGCGGTGCCGTCACCGGGCAGCCGGTGACGGCACCGTCCCCTGTGTCGAGCTAGTGGTGCATGTGCATCGCGGCGGCGCCGTCCAGCCGGGCGGCGGGCATCCGCAGGTAGGCCACGACACCGAAGCCGACGGCCAGGACAGCGGCGGCGAGGAACGCGGCGGTGAAACCGTCGACGACTCCCGCTGCGTCGACGAGGCTGCCGGCGGCGGTCGCGACCGCGGACAGGACCGCGACGCCGAGAGCCGCACCGACCTCGTGGCCGGTCATCAGGAACCCGGACGCCATCCCGGCGTGCTGGGCCGGGATGCCGGCCATCGAGGTCACGGCGACGGCGACGAACACCAGACCGACACCGAACCCGAGGACGAGCATGCCGGGCAGCAGGTCGGTCGCGAACTGCGCATCCGAACCGATCAGCGACAGGAGGGCGGCGCCGGTCGCGACCAGGGCGAGCCCGCCGGCGGCGATGTTCCGCGGCGACGTCTTGGCCAGCAGCTTGCTGGCGAGGTGGGTACCGGCCGTGATGGCCAGGGCCAGCGGGAGGAACGCGAGGCCGGCGCGCAGCGCCGAGTACCCCATGACCGTCTGGAAGAAGATGCTGGTCAGGAAGACGGCGCCGACGAGCAGCGCGGTCGCACCGAGCATGACGGTCGTGCCGGACACCAGAGTGCGGACCTTCCAGGTGTGCGGCGGGACCAGCGGTCGGGCCGCCCGCTTCTCGATGCGGACGAAGGCGGCGAGCAGCAGCGCTGAGGCGGCGAACGCGACCAGGGACTGGGCCGACAGCCAGCCGTGCGCGGAGGTGCTGGCCAGGGCGTACATGAGGGCGCCGAGGCCGCCGATGACGGTGAGCGCGCCGGGCACGTCGAACTGGGCGAGGCCGGCGCGGGCAGCGGCGTCCTTCGGGAGGACCTTGAGGCCGACGGCGAGGGCGACGACGCCGATGGGCACGTTGACCCAGAAGATGAGCTGCCAGCCGAACCAGGTGGTGAGCGCCCCGCCGAACAGGACGCCGGCTGCGATACCGAGGCTGCCGACCGCGCCCCACAGGGCGAGGCCGCGGGTGCGCTGGGCCCCGGAGTACGTGGTCATCACGAGGGAGAGGGCGGCGGGGGTCATGAGGGCAGCACCGAGGCCCTGGGTGGCGCGGGAGGCGATGAGCTCGGTGGCGTTGTTCGCGAAACCGCTGGCCAGGGAGGCGGCGGTGAAGATGGTCATGCCGGTGAGGAAGACGCGGTGTCGCGGACAGCAGGTCGGCGATGCGGCCGCCGAGCAGGAGACCGCCGCCGGACAGCAGCAGGTAGGCGGTGACCAGCCACTGCAGGTCGCTGCTGCCGAGCTGCAGCGACTCGCCGATGACCGGCAGGGCGGTGTTGACGACAGAGATGTCGAGCACGACCAAGATCTGTGCGGTCAGGGCGAGGGCGAGGACGGCCCACGACTTTCGGGGACCAGCATCGGGCTCCGGCCCACCCTGCGGGACGTGGTGCGACACCTGGGCCGGGTCGGCAGGTGCGGTGGGAGTGGGTGCGGTGCGTGTCAGCGGCGTGCATCGGGACTCCAGTCGTGGGTTCTGCGGCAGGTGCGGGACGGATCGGGCTGGTGGTGCTGGCTGCGGTCATCGGGGGCAGCGGAGTGGCGGTACTCGCTGAGCGTGGGCGTACCTGCCCGTGGTCGCCCCGGCCGAATGGCCGGGTTTCCGCAGCGCGCTAGCCGCGCGCTGTAGCGTCGGCGACGTGCTGCACGGGCGGGGCGACGAGCGGGCTCGCCTCGCCGCGCTCCTGGACGACGCCCGCGGCGGGCGCGCCGGAACGCTGCTGCTGCACGGTGAGCCGGGCGTGGGGAAGTCCGCCCTGCTCGAGGACCTCGTCGAGACCGCCGGCAGCGACGTGCGGGTGCTGCGCGCCCAGGGCGTGGAGTCCGAGGCGCCGTTGCCGTTCGCGGCGCTGCACCGGCTGCTGCGTCCCGTCCTCGGCATCCTCGACCGCGTCCCGGCGCCGCAGGCCCGAGCGCTCCGGGCGGCGTTCGGTGAGGCGGACGACGTCGCGGTCGAACCGTTCCTGGCGGCCCTCGCGACCCTGTCTGTGCTGACCGAGGCCGCCGAGGACGCGACCGTGCTGTGCGTCCTCGACGACGCGCAGTGGCTCGACCGGGCCACCACCGACGCGGTGCTCGTCGCCGCCCGGCGCCTGGGCGCGGACCGGGTCGCGGTCGTGTTCGCCGCCCGCGACGGCGAGGGCCACGCGTTCGCACCCGACGGCGTCCCTGCCGTCGCCCTCACGCCGCTGACCAGCGGCGCGGCCCGCACGCTGCTCGCCGAGGCAGCCGGCGGCGCCCTGCCCGACGACGTCGCGGACCGGCTGATGACCCAAGCAGCCGGGAACCCGCTCGCCCTCGTCGAGCTTCCCAGCACCCTGTCCGCCGGGACAGCGTGCCGGCGCCGAACCACTGCCCACCCAGCTGCACCTGACGGCCGGTATCGAGCGGGTCTTCCTCGACCGTTGCCGCCGGCTGCAGCCCGACGTGCAGACCCTGCTGCTGGTCGCCGCCGCCGACGACTCCGGGCACGTCGCGACCATCCGTGCCGCCGCCACGCAGCTCGGTGCCGGCCCCGACAGCCTGGACGCCGCGGAACGCTCCGGGCTGCTCGTCGTCGACGCCGACGTCGTGCGGGTACGACACCCGCTGGTCCGCTCCGCGGTGTACCAGGCCGCCACCAGCAGGGAACGCCGCGAAGCGCACCGCGCGCTCGCCGACGCCCTGGGCCCGCAGGCAGACCCGGACCGGTACGCGTGGCACCGCGCCGCAGCCGTCGACAGCCCCGACCCGGACGTCGTCGCCGGCCTGACCACCGCCGGCGAGCGAGCCGAACGACGCGGCGGGTACGCCGCCGCCTCCGCCGCCTACCAGCGCGCCGCCGAGCTCACCGCCGACGAGCAGGACCGCGCGCGACTCCTGTACGCAGCCGCCCGCACCGCATGGTCCGCCGGTCACACCACCACGGCGCGCGCGCTGTCCACGGCGGCACGCGAGCTCGCCGACGACCGGGTGCTGCGCGCCGACATCGACCGGCTGCGCGGCCGCATCGAGGTCAACGTCGGGTCGGCGACCGACGCGCACCACACGTTCGCCGCCGCCGCCCGGGCCGTCCTCGCCGACGACCCCACCCGAGCGCTCGAGCTGGCCGTCGCTGCCGCCCTGCTGAGCACCTACGGCGCCGACAGCGGCGCCACTTTGGACACCGCCGCCCTCGCCACCGATGCCATCGCGAGCCACACCACCTCGGGTGCCACGCCGCGCACCCGCTGCCTCGGCCAGCTCCTGCTCGCCCTCACCTACGCCGCCAACCACGACTGGACGCCGGCCCTCGCGTCCCTCCGAGCCGCACTCCAGGTCGGCGCCGACATCGGTGACCTCGACCTGCTCTCCCACCTCGGCAACACCGCCCTGCACCTCGGCGACGACGAGGCCCACCACCGCTGCTTCACCGCGATGGCCGCCGGCGCCCGCGACGCCGGCGCCGGCATGCTCGTCCTGTACGCGCTGCCCCGGCTCGGCTTCACCCAGGTCGTCACCGGCCGGTGGGCGGCCCTGCGCGGCAGCGCCGAAGAGGCGCTCTCGCTCAGTGCCAGCACCGGGCAGCCAGCGCTCGCCGCCGCCCCGCTCGGCTGGGTCACCGTCCTCGCCGCTCTCCAAGGCGCACCCACCGCCGACTACGACCAGCTCCTCACCGACCTCGACACGGCGGCCCGGCAACCGCTCGGCGTGCTCGGCGACCCCGTGCACGACCTCACCCGCTGGGCGCAGGGCACCCGCGCAGCCCACGACGGCGACACCCGCGCAGCCCTGCACCACCTCGCCAGCATCCGCATCAGCGCCATCAACCGCCTGGCCGCGGTTGACCGCATCGACGCCGCCGTCCGCGCCGGCGACCACGAGCAGGCCGCCGCGTGGATCAAGGAGCTCACCCCGTTCGCCGAGGGCACCGGCTGGCCGTGGGCGCTCGCCGCGCTGAACCACGGGCGGGCCCTGCTCGCCGAGCCGCCCGACGCGCCGGCCCTGTTCGAGACCGCCCTCACGCATCACGCCGAACCGGGCGGCAGGCCGTACGACCGGGCCCGCACCCACCTCGCCTACGGCGAGCTGCTGCGCCGCACCCAGCACCGCGTCGACGCCCGCACCCACCTGCGCGCCGCCCTCGAGACGTTCGAGGACCTGCGCGCCGAGCCGCTCGCCGCCCGCGCCAGCCAGGAGCTGCGCGCGTCCGGGGAGACGGCCCGCAAGCGCGACCCGTCCACCCAGCTGACGCTGACACCGATGGAACGCCAGGTCGCCGGCCTGGTCCGGCAGGGCCTGTCGAACAAGGACATCGCCGCCCAGTGCTGGGTGTCGCCGCGCACCGTCGCGTTCCACCTCCGGAACATCTTCACCAAGGCGGGGGTCACCTCCCGCGGCGAGCTGGCCCAGCTCGACCTGGGGTAGCGCTGGCCCCCTCTGGTCGGTGAGCTCGAGCTGGCCGGCCGCCCGACACACATAAGCCCAGGATCCAGCGACGCGCGGCCAGCCACAGGTCCCTTATGTGTGCTGGTCGGCCGACACCCGTGCTCCTCGAGACGGGGCCGGACCTGGATGCCGAGCCGGGGCCGAAGTCTCGGCAGCGAGTCCGCGACGTCGTCCTTGGTCGGGTAGGACGCCGGCAGCCGGCTGTGCCGGCCGGCGTACCTCGGCTGCGGCTGCTGCGCGTGGTCATGTCAGACGACGCGGTACAGGCGGGCGGACTGCGGGTCGAGCTCGTGGGTGTGCGAGCGGGGCGCGGTCATCGGGCGGTCGTTCATGACGACGGTCACGAGGCGGGCGACGACGGTGACGACGGTGACGACGATGGCGATCAGGACGATGGCGAACATGGCGGGCTCCTTCGGGTTGCGGCTGGTTCTGCGGGACGGCTCGAGACTGCGCCCGGCCGGCGGGGCGTCGCGCCGGCACAACGGCCAGGTCTGACGAACCCGGGGATGTCTCTGGACCTGCGCGGGGGCTGCCGCAGACGGCGCATGGCGGCGAGCAACTGTCCGTTTCGCGGTTGGGTCGCGGGCCTCGCTGGGCGCCAACCCTGGTCATTTCGCCGGTTCGAGCCCGACGGCCGCTACCTAGCGTCCTTCGTGTCGGCCGCAGCACCCAGCGAAGCGGCCGGCAGCCCGGAAGGAGCCTCCGATGACCCAGGTGCAGATCCGCCGCCAGACCCGCCCGCAGCAGTCCACCTCGATCGACCGCCGGACCCCGGCCGGGCGCGTCCTCCCGTTCTGACCGCCGACCCGTCCCACCCGACCCCACCAGCCAGCAGGAGTGACCATGCCCACCCAGACCACCGCCCCCGTGGCCGCCGACGCGATGCCGGCGCTGCTGCAGCAGCATCTGACTGGCTGGGCCGGCGGGCTCCCCGCCGCCGACGAGCTTCGGGTGGTCGCCAGCACCCGCAACGCCGAGCCCGGCTGGGACGGCCGCCCGCAGCTGCTGACCGGCATCGCCGACCCGGCCGGCCGCACCGTCGTCGCCGTGACCCCGGCGGCCGCCGCGCTGCTCGCCCACCATCAGGGCCCCGGCGGTGCGCGCAGTCTCGCGCAGCTGCCCGGCGTCCTCGGGAAGGCCGGTCACACCGTCGACCGGGTCGCGTTCCGCTGGACCGAGGCACCGGCCGACCTGCCGGACGCCGGCGTGTGGGTCGACACCGCCTCGCCCCGGCTGCCGGGCTGGCTGCGCCCGTTCGGTGGGCAGGCGCTGGTCGTGTTCGACGACCACGGGCAGTACCTGGCCGGCGTCGGCGTCAAGCGCCACGACGAGCTCGGGCACGAGATCTCGGTCGGCACGGAGCCGCAGGCCCGCGGCCAGGGCCTCGCGCGGCGCCTGGTCGCGCAGGCTGCCCGGCGCATCCTCGACCAGGGCCGCATCCCCACCTACCTGCACACGTTCGACAACGCGGCTTCGTCTCGCGTCGCGGCCGCCGCCGGGTTCCCCGACCTCGGCTGGTCCGCGCTGATGCTCAGCGACGAACCGGCGAACGTCGCCGCCGTCGCCGCCTGAACCGCGCGCCCTCAGCCGAGGGTCAGCTCGGCTCGTCGTGGTCATTCGCACGCTCCTGACACAGGCGGGTCGACAGCTCGGACGTCGGTCACCCCGGACGATGCGCGGGGGCGCTGTCCCACGGCTGTCGCGCGCCGGACTCGCCGACAGCGCCCGAACGGCGCCTGAGCAACGCAAACCCGAAACGGCCGCTGCGGCCAGCTCACCGATCTAGCGGGCGAACCAACCGCCCGCGACTGCGTGCCGGCCACCTCCCCGCCAGCTACGCTGACGCTCGATCGTCAGGTGCGTCACCACCTCCACGCTACCGGGCTGCACCGGGCCGGGCGACGACGGATGGGGCGACGACGGATACCGCTAGCTGCTCAACGGCGCTACCTCACCGGTCGAGCCGGCCGGCCGCGCGTGGGGGCCAGAACGGCCCAGAGCGCACGGAGCCGTCGCGTTCGCGCGCGAACGTCCGGGTCAGAACGCCACCATACCGTCGCCACCCGGGCCGACCCGTTCACCGCGCGGGCCGCCGTCGACGAAGTCGCCCAGCTTGCCGACCGATGCAGCACCTGGGACGGCGACGACTGCACCGGCGTCCGCGCGACATCGACGTCACCCGGCTCCCGCTCGTCGCCGATGAGTCGATGCACCACCGTGCTGCGGATGCACGACGGCACACGCCGGCATCACGGTGGACCTCCGACGTCATCGCCGCACGCCGCGGCGCAGCCGTCGCCATCGTCACCTACACCCGGTTCGACCCACGAGCCAACGCCTGCTCGGCCTGTGGTTGTACCGTCGTCGTACACCTCCTGCCGTGTCCTGACCGGTCAACAACGCCTCAGCCAGCTCCTGCGGTTACATTTCGGGCGGAGCGGCTCGCTGTCCGGACGCTGTCCGGAGCCGCGCGTCGCGGACGACGCAGCGACAGGCCCGGGACAGGGCCCGGGCCGACGGTGAGGCCAGCCGAAAGGAGCCCGCCATGACCACCGCAACGTTCGTCTCCATCACCTGCCAGGCCTGCGGCCTCACCAGCACCGTCCCCGTCGACGCACTGCTCGTCTCCGTCGCCGCCGAGACCTCAGCCGACACGGCCGACAACGCTGACGACGCCGGCACCGTCGCCTGGACCTGCGACGGCTGCGCCGACCTGACCACCGCACGCCTCGACTGGCCAGCCCTGCTGACCCTGGTGACCGCCGGCGCCACCGTCCTCGACGACGCCACCCCCGAAGACCTGCCGCCGCACCCCGAGCACCCGGCCGCCGGCGCACCCATGACCCACGACGACCTGCTCGCCCTGCACGAGCTCCTCACCACCGACACCTGGTTCGACCAGGTCACGACAGCCGGCTACCTGAACCCGTGACCGCGCACCCAGCCGCCCCGGATCCTCGCGGCCCGCGGAGCCCCGCGGGCCGGGCCCTCCCCTGCCCCTCCGCTTGACCGCTCGCGCTGGACGGGCCGCCGGTGCGGCCGGAACCCGGTCATTCGGCCGGGGCGACCCCCGACCATCGCGCCCACGCTGAACGAGTACCTCCGCCCCGCTCGACGGCACCACCTCCCCGGAAGCGAGACCGACATGACGACCACCACCCCCACCCCGGCCGACCACCGCGCCAGCGACGTCGCCGCAGACCCTGCGCCGGCAGCCGGCCGCCGGGTCCCGTTCGCCGCCGTGGTCGCCGCCGCCATGCTCAGCGGCCTGGTCACCACCCTCGTTCTCGTCCTGGTCGTGTTCGCTGGCGCCACCGAGCCCGTCATCACCGGTGCCGGCCTGGTCGGCCTGGCCTCCGGCTGGGCGCTGCTCGCGATGCTCACGACCCGGTGGACCAGTCAGCCGCAGCGCTGGGCCGCCGTCCCGGCCGCCGTGATGGCGACCACCGGGGTCGCCCTGCTCGCCGTCACCCCCGGCGACGGCACCCTCTCCGCGGCCGGCTGGGTGTGGCCGCCGGCCGCGCTCGTCCTGGCCGTCTGGATGGTGCGCGCCGCGCGCCGGGCGACGACCGGCCGGTCCCGCTGGCTGCTCTACCCGGTCATCGGCCTGGTGGCCGTGGTCGCCGTCGGCGGCACCGTCGAGAGCATCGCGCTGGCCCGCGACCACGGCCGGTACCCGATGACCGGCGCGCTGTACGACGTGGGCGGGCACCGCCTGCACCTGACCTGCACCGGCACCGGCAGCCCCACCGTCGTCCTCGAGAACGGCCTGAACGAGATCTCGCCGCTCTGGAACGGCATCACCACGCAGGTCTCCCGCACCACCCGGGTCTGCGCCTACGACCGGGCCGGTCAGGGCTGGAGCGACGACGTCGCCCACCCGCAGGACGGCGCCGCCGTCGCGGCCGACCTGCACACCCTGCTGTCCCGCGCCGGCGAGCACGGCCCCTACGTCCTGGCCGGTCACTCCTCCGGCGGCACGCTCGCCATGACCTACGCCGCCCACTACCCGACGCAGGTCGCCGGGATGGTGCTGCTCGACTCGTCCAGCCCGCACCAGTACACCGACCAGCCCGACTTCGCCGGCACCTTCGCGATGATGCGCCGGCTGCTGCCCGTGTTCCCGGCCCTCGGTCGGGTCGGTGCGCTGCACCTCATCCCGTCGTCCACCGCGACCGCCCTCTCCCCGGAGGCGGCGGCGGAGGTCCAGGCGTTCGCGACCAGCCCCCGAGGCGCCAACAACATGCGCGACGAGCAGGCCCAGCTGCCGACGGTGTTCCGGCAGGCGCAGGCGCTGACCAGCTTCGACCCGAAGCCGCTCGCTGTCGTCACCGCCAGCGAGAACGCCGACGACACGTTGGGCTGGGCCGCCGCCCAGGACCGGATGGCCGCCCTGTCGACGAACAGCACCCACTGGACCGCGGACACCACCCACGTCGGGCTCCTCGACGACGCGGACGGCTCGAGCGACTCGGTCCGCGCCATCACGGCCGTCGTCACCGCGGTCCGCACCGGCACCCCCCTGGCCACCCGATGAGCCGGGCAGACCGGCCCGACGCCGCGCCCCACCCGGAGACCGCCATGACCCCTGCCCGGACCGACCTCGGCACCCACGCCTGGGTGCAGCGCACCGGCGGGCGGCTCACCGCCGCCGAGCGGCGCAGCCTGCTCCGGCCGCTGGCCCGCACGCACGCGGCCAACGCGGCCGGCCGACTCTCGATGCTGCTGCGGGTCAACTCCGGCCGCCGGGCCCGCACCACCGGCCAGCGCCCGCTGCCGGACTCAGTCCTGACCCGCGCGGCCGAAGACGTCGCCCGCCGCCGGCTCAGCCCAGCGCTGCTGGGCCACTCCTACCGGACGTACGCATTCGGCGTCGCCCTCGGCGAGCTGGAGAAGCTGGACGTGGACCGGGAGGTGCTGTTCGCAGCAGCGCTGCTGCACGACGTCGGGCTGCCGACCCCGGTGCCGCAGGTCGACTTCACGCTGGCCAGCGCCCGCGTCGCCCGCGACGTCGCCGAGCAGGTCGGGCTGTCCACCGCCGCGACCGACACGCTTCGGACCGCCATCACGCTGCACCACAGCCCGGGCGTGACCCCGGCACACGGCCCGGTCGCGTACCTCCTGTCGGCCGGCGCCGGCCTCGACGTCGTCGGCCTCCGCTCCTGGCAGCTCCCACCCGACCTGCTCGCGGCGGTCGTCGCCGCGCACCCGCGGGCCGGGTTCAAGCGGGAGTTCACGGCCGCGTTCCGGACGGAGGCGACCCGGGTGCCGGACGGCCGCGCGCAGTTCCTCCGCCGGTACGGCGCGTTCGACCTGGCCATCAAGACCGCCCCGTTCCGAGGCTGACCAGCGCCGAGTGGGTCACCCGTGACGACACAGCAGCCGGCACCTCGGCGGAGCCTCACTGTCGTCCCGGCAGGGATGCCCTCGCTGCCTGACTAGTCCGCTGCTCCACCGGGCGTGCACAAGACGGGCAGGCCGCTGGCCGGGCACCGCTCGTCCGAGCAGGCCCGGCCAGCCGACAGACCAACAGGCGGACGGTCAGGCAGCGACCGCCTCGGTGGCCGCGGTGACCGGCTGCGGCTGCGCCTTCGGCAGCCGAAGGGTGACGGCCGCGAGCACAGCGCCGACGACGGCGACCACGGCCGCCCCCAGGAACGCGGCCGAGTAGCCGTCGGTCAACGAAGACACGTCGCCGAGCTGGTCGGCGCCGTTCGCGGCCGCCACTGCGGTCATCGCGGCCAGGCCGAGCGCCGACCCGACCTGGTAGCTGGTGTTCACGATCCCGGCCGCCAACCCACCTTCCTCCGGGCGGGCCGAGGACAGCGCGATACCCAGGGACGGGATGAACGCCAGGCTCATCCCGGCCGCCGCTACCAGCGATGCCGGCAGCACGTCGACGACGTAGCTGCCGTCCGGGCGGACGAGGGCGAGCAGTCCGAGCCCGACCGCGAGCACACCCATGCCGACGACCAGCACGTGCTTCGGGCCGAACCTCGCGATGGCGCGCGGGGCGACGAGCACCATCCCGGCCATGATGAACACCGTCATCGGCAGCAGTGCCGACCCGGACGGGAACGCGGACAGGCCGAGCACCCGCTGCAGGTAGAGATTCAGGTAGAACCAGGTAGCGACCCATGCCGCACCCAGCAGGAACTGCGCGACGTTGGCCGCGCCGAGGGCGGGCGTGCGGAAGATGCCGAGCCGGACCAACGGCTGCCGACGCTTGGCCTGCATCACCAGGAACAGCCCGAGCAGGGTGAGTGCGCCGGCTCCGACGAGCAACGTCTGTGCCGAGCCCCAGCCGACCTCGGGGGCGCGGACGATGGCGTACACCAGCGCGGCGAGCCCACCGGTTACAGTCGCGGCGCCGACCCAGTCGTGTCGGCCGCGGCTGCCGGGGACGTCGGGCATCACCCGAGTCGCGAGCGCGATGACGGCGAGCGCGATGGGGATGTTGAGGTAGAACACCCACGGCCACGACGCGTACTCGGTGAGAACTCCGCCGAGGAACACCCCGGCGGTCCCGCCGGCCGGCGCGGCCGCGCCGTACAGCGCGAGAGCCTTGGTGAGCTCCTTGCCGTTGCCGGCGAACAGCACCATCAACAAGGTCAGCGCGGACGGCGCGATGAGTGCGGCACCGGCGCCTTGGACGGCGCGGCCGGCGAGCTCCACGCCGGCGTTGCCGGCGGCACCGGCAACGACCGAACCGGCGAGCAGGACGGCCCAGCCGGCGATGAAGACCTTGCGCGCACCGAGCAGGTCGGACAGGCGGCCGCCGAGCAGGAGCAGCCCGCCGAACGCGACCACGTAGGCGTTGAACACCCACGACAGGTCCTGCGGGGCGAAGCCCAGGTCGGTCTGCATCTTCGGCAGGGCCACGCCGATGATGGACGTGTCCATGATGACCATGAACTGGGCGGCGGCGATGGCGCCGAGCGCCCACCAGCGGCGGGTGCTGACGGAAAACGTTGCGGGGGACATGGTTCCTCTCTTCGGTCCTCGACGGTCGGCCCACCGCGCGCGAGAGCACGGCGCCAGGCGGCTCCGGTGGAGCCCCCGCAGAATCCGGGCAGACCCTGTCCAGCCACTGTCGGCCGACACCGGTTGCCGCCCGCGCAGCGGACAGCACCCGGACAGAGACGGCCGGGACTCTGTCGGTGTGAGAACCGCACCGACGCACCGCGCGACGGCACCGACAGACCGGTGCCTGCCGCCGAGCCGGCGAACCGCCGGCGCTGCTAGCAGCGACACCCCCTGGCGGCCGGCATGAGCACGCTGACGCTGCGGGTGCCCGGCATGACCTGCCGGCACTGCGTGCGGAAGGTGACCGCCGTGCTGCGCGACGTGCCCGGCGTCCAGCTGGTGCAGGCCGATCTCACCACCGCGACCGTCGTGCTGCGCGGCGAGCCCACGGTCGCCGACGTCCTCGCTGCCCTCGACGAGGCCGGCTTCCCCGGGACCGTCCTGCCAGCGCCGACGACCGCGACTACACCTGCCCGCCGAGCTGGTCGATGAGACCGGCGAGCTCGGCCCGCTCGTAGGGGGCCCGGGGCCGCCCGCCGTGCTCCCGGACCGCGTCGGCCTGCGCGAGCAGCGCCCGCGCATCGGCCAGAGCCTCCGGCGAGTTGCCGGCGGCGGCGACGCGAGCCAGCCCTTCCAGGCCGGCCGCGACCAGATGCGGCTCCCCAGCCGTGTCGCCGATGTCGCGGGCCCGTTCGAACCGTTCCCGAGCCTCGTCCAGCAACCCGTCGGCCTCGTCGCACCGGCCCAGCCCGGTCAGCGCCAGTCCGACCGGGACGGGAGTACCGAGCTCGGTGAACCCGGCGAGCGCGGCGCCGTACTCGGCGCGGGCCGGCGTCCAGTCGCCGGCGACCCGCGCCAGCAGCGCGTACCCGTAGGTGGCGAGCACGTGCCCGGCGCCGTCGCCGGACTCGGTCGACCCGACCCCGGCCGCGTCGAACCGGGCGCGGGCCGCGTCCAGGTCACCGAGGTTCACCAGGGCAACTCCGAGGTCGGCGAGCGCCCACAGCTCGGTGTTCTGGGTGCCGCCGTTCGCGGACACCTCGATGGCTTCCTCGAGCACCGGGACCGCCTCGGCGTACCGGCCGAACTGCCGCAGGCCCCACCCGAGGTGGTACAGCACCGCGGACAGCCCCCACGGGTCGCTCAGCGCGCGGAACGCGGCGGCCGCCGCCCGGCCGGTCGGCAGCGCGCGGGCGGCATCACCGGTCTTGAGGTAGGTCTCCATCCGGACGAACGCCGCCAGCGCGTGACCCCACGCGTCGTCGTCAGCGGTGAACTGCTCGTCGGCGGCGGCGAGCAGCGCCTGGGAACGAGTCGCCTTCTCGTCGCCCTCGTGTGCGGCGACGCCTTCGACGGCCAGCAGGACCCGCGAGATGGCGGCCCGCCGGGTGTCGCCCAGCTGCTCGAACAGGGCCAGGCTCTCCGCGGCGGTCTCCGCGCACCGCGGGCTGGGATGCACCGGGCACGCGCGGGGCCGTTCCACCAGCGACGTGGCTTGCAGCGCCCGGGCGCGGGCGAGAGGTGAGCCGCCGTCGAGCGCGACGACCCGCCGCAGCACGTCGCGACCTTCCACGTGCCGGCCGAAGTGCCAGAACCAGCCGAGGCTGCCGGCCAGGTGCAGTGCGTCCTCGACGCGGACGGCGTCCTGCTCACCGGCGGCCAGCCACGCGAACGCGGCCCGAAGGTTCGGCAGCTCGTCACGCAGCCGCCGCACGGTTACCGCCTGCCCCGGACCGCGCAGCGTCCACTCGGCCGCATCGGTCAGGGCACGGAAGTACGTGACGTGCGCGGCCGCGACCTGGTCGGCCTCGCCGGCGCCGCCGAGCTTGTCGACGGCGTACTGCCGCAGGGTCTCCAGCATCCGGTACCGGGACGGCTGACCCGGATGCACGTCGTCGACGGTGACCATGTGCCGGTCGACCAGCCGGGACAGCACGTCGAGCACGTCGGCCCGCGGCACGTCCGGCCCGGCCGCGACCGTCTCCGCGGCGTCCAGGGTCCAGCCGCCGTGGAACACAGCCAGCCGGCGGAACACGACCTGCTCCGGCTCGCTGAGCAGGTCGTGGCTCCAGTCGACGGTGGCCCGCAAGGTGCGCTGCCGCGCGTCGGCGGTCCGGGCGCCGGAGGTGAGCAGCCCGAACCGGTCGGTCAGCCGCGCCGCGAGCTCGGCGGGGGCCAGGGTTGAGGCGCGGGCGGCGGCGAGCTCGACGGCCAGCGGCATGCCGTCCAGGGCGACCACGACGTCGGCGACCGCGGCCAGGTCGGCGTCGCCGGTCAGGTCCAGGGTGGGGCGCACGGCGCGGGCCCGCTCGGCGAACAGCTGCGCCGCCGGGTAGCTCAGCACGTGCGCCGGCGGGGTGCCGGCCGGCGGGGTGGGCAGCGGCCCGAGCGGCACCTGAACCTCGCCGGGGACGCCGAGCGCCTCTCGGGTGGTGGTGAGCACGGTGACGTTCGGGCAGTGCGTGAGCAGGTCGTCGACCAGGCGGGCGGCCGAGTCGACGACGTGCTCGCAGTTGTCCAGGACGAGCAGCAGCTCGCGGGGCGCCAGGTAGGTGAGCAGCCGCTGCCGGGCAGGGCCGCCGACCGCGGCACCGTCCAGCGGCGCGCCGAGCGCCTCGGCAGCGGCCAGCGGCACATGGTCGGGGTTGGTGACCGGCGCCAGGCGCACCACCCACGCGCCGTCCGGGTAGCGGTCGGCGAGCTGGGAGGCCGCGGTGTACGCGGTCGCCGTCTTCCCGGCGCCACCGGGCCCGACCAGCGACACCAGCCGCGAGGTGGCGAGCAGCTCCCGCAGCGACCCGAGCTCCTGCTCGCGGCCGATGAGCGCACGGACCGGCGGCGGCACGTTCGACCGCAGGACCGAAAGCGGCTCTACCGAGCGTTGTGCGGGCCGCGCGGCCGGCTGCTGTTCCTCGACCGGGGCGAGGCTCACGTCCTGGGCGAGGACCTTCTGGTGCAGGGCGCGCAGCGCGGCGGACGGCTCGAGGCCGAGCTCATCGTCCAGGACCGCGCGGGTCCGGGAGAATACGTCCAGCGCGTCCGCCTGCCGCCCGGACTGGTAGAGGGCCGTCATCAGCAGCCCGGCGAGCGTCTCGTGGGTCGGGTCCGTGCCGACGACCGGGTCGAGGTCGGCGACGACGTCGGCGGGCCGGCCGAGCGACAGCAGCAGCTGCGCCCGTTCGGTCAGCGCCGCCAGGCGCAGCTGGGCGAGCCGGGCCGCCTCCACCGTCGCCCACGGCTGGTCTGCGAAGTCCGCGAGCGGCTCACCACCCCACCGGGCCAGCGCTGCGCCGTACAGCCCGGCCGCGTCGCCGTCGGCGCCCGAGTCCTGGCTGTCGCGGCGGGCGCGGGCAGCGCGGACACCGCTGGCGAAGGCCTCCACGTCGACCGACTCGGAGGCGACGTCCACCCGGTACCCGACGCCGTCCCGGACGACGGCCGCGTCCGTCCCGGCCAGCGCGCGCCGCAGCTTCGACACCCGCAGCTGCAGCGCGTTCGACGGGTCGGCGGGCAGGGCCTCGCCCCACAGCCGGTCGATGAGCGTGCTCGCCGTGACCATCCGGCTGGGCGAGAGCAGCAGCAGCGCCAGCAGCGCCCGCTCCGCCGCTCCGGGAAGCGTCAGGGGCTGCCCGTCGGCGGTGATGCCCAGCGGGCCGAGCAGCCGGAACTCGACATGGGCCGGGCCGAGAGCGTCGGTCACCGCCACCTCCTTCCCACCCCTCGCGGCAGAACCCAGGGCGAGCATCGGCAGCACCCCGACCACGACCGGACGCACCCATGGTGCATGACCGTCAGGCCGTCGACGTCGGCCGTGGGCGGAACCAGCCAACCAGAGGCCGCACCCCGCCCCGCGGCGGCCAGCGGCCGGACAGCGACGGGACAGGGCCGGCCGTGATGGTGGCACCAGCCGAAGGGAGCCTGCCGTGACCACCGTCAACGGAACCCGGCCATTTCGCCGGGGCGACCACACCCGGCCGCGCCCACGCTCAGCAGTACCGCCACCCGCGCCAGCACACGACCTGGAAGCGAGACCGTCATGACCAGCAGGATCGACACCGCCGCCGTGGTCACCGCTCACGCGCAGGGCCGCGCCACGCTGCCGTGGGTGCCCACGCTGAGCCGCAGACAGCGCCGCACCCTCGCCGCCCGCATCGCGCAGCCGAGCAGCACGCGCACCCCCGCCGCCGTACGGCTTTGAACGAACCGGCGACAGCAGCCCAACAGCCGCCGGACAGCCGCGAGACCCACCGTCCAGCCAGCCCGCGACCTTCGGCCGCGGCCATCCGTCAAGGAGACCTCATGCTCGCCGCCCTGGGCCGGCTCGCTCACCGCCGTCGCCGCCTCATCATCACACTCTGGTCCGCGCTGCTCGTGCTCGGGTTCACCGTCGGCGCCTCCGTCTTCAGCCACCTTTCGGACGGCGACGGCGTGACCGCGTCGGAGTCCGCTCGCGGCATGGAGCTGCTCACGTCCGGGCAGCGGCACTCCGCCGGCATCGTCGCCGTCGTCTCCGGCGTCCGCGTCGACGCCCCCCGCACCCGCAACGCCGTCCAGGCGGTCACCGCGAAGCTGGCGGCGCTGCCGTACGTGCACGAGGTCCACAATGCCTACAACTCCCCGGACGCCGACCTGACCTCGAGGGACGGACGCACCAGCATCGTGGCGGTCGTCACCGAGCGCACCACGGACATGATGGCGGTGCAGATGCGGGTGGACGAGCTCCGCGGACTGCTGCACGGCTCGGTGCCCGGCGCGACCGTCCAGGTCGGCGGCGACCATTCGGTGATGCGCGACGAGATGCGCACCTCCCAGTCCGACCTCGTCCGCGGCGAAGCCATCGCGCTGCCCATCTTGCTGCTCGCGCTGCTGTTCGTGTTCCGTGGCTGGCGCGCCGCCCTGGTGCCGCTGGCCGGCGCCCTGGTCACCGTCGCCGGCGCCCTGCTCCTGCTGCTCGCCGCCACCGAGTTCATCGACGTCGCCAGCTACGCGGTCGACGTCATCGCCCTGTTCGGCCTCGCGCTCGCCGTTGACTACTCACTGCTCATCGTCAGCCGGTTCCGGGAGGAGCGCGCCGACGGCACCGACGTGCCGACCGCCGTCGAACGCAGCGTGACGGCCGCCGGCCGCACCCTGGTGTTCTCCGCGATGACCGTCATCGCCGCGCTCGCCGGCCTGTTGGCGTTCGGCGAGGCGACGTTCACCTCACTCGCCGTCGGCGGCATCGCGACCGTCCTGGTCGCCCTGGCCGCCGGGCTCACCCTGGTCCCCGCGCTCACCGCCACCTGGGGACACCGCATCGCCGCCGGCAGCCCCGCCGACTCCACGGCCTCCGCCCGCGCAACGGAGGCAGACCGACCCGACGGGTTCTTCGGGCGGCTCGCCCGGGCCGTCGGCCGCCGACCGGTCCCGGTCGCGCTCGCCGTCACCGCCGTGCTGCTCGCCGCCGGCGCGCCCTTCCTCGGGGTGACGTTCTCCAACGGCGACTACCGGGTGCTGCCCACCTCGCAGGAGAGCCGGCGGGCCACCGACACCCTGATGGGCGCCTTCCCCGCACTGGGCGCCGGACCGGTCACCGTCGTCGCCCACGCCCGCCCGGACGACCCGCGGATGGCCGCGTACGCCGACCAGCTGCGCCAGCTGCCGCATGTCACCGACGTGACGGTCGGTGCCGACCTCCCGAACGGCTACACCGCCCTGGACGTGATGCCCGACGGGCAGCCCCAAGGCGCGCACGCGCAGCAGCTGGTCAAGGCGCTGCGCGCCGACCGTCCCGGCTTCGACACGTACGTCACCGGGCAGGCCGCGGCGCTGCTGGACTTCCAGCACCGCATCTCCAGCCGGCTGCCGTACGCACTGGGCCTGATCGCGGCCTCCACGTTCGTCCTGCTGTTCCTGATGACCGGCTCGGTCCTCGTGCCCGTCAAGGCGCTCGCCATGAACACGCTGTCGCTCGGTGCCACGTTCGGCGCGCTCGTGTGGGTGTTCCAGGACGGGCACCTCTCCGGGCTGCTCGGGTTCTCCAGCTTCGGCGCCATCGAGGCGTGGGTCCCGGTGCTCGTGTTCGTCTTCGGCTTCGGCCTGTCCATGGACTACGAGGTCTTCCTGCTGAGCCGCATCAAGGAGGAGTACGACCGCACCGGCGACACCAGCGGGGCCGTCGCCACCGGGCTGCAGCGGTCCGGGGGCATCATCACCTCCGCTGCCGTCCTGGTCCTCATCGTGTTCCTCGGGTTCGTCGCCGGCGAAAACGTCGGCATCAAGGAGATGGGGCTTGCCCTGGCCGTCGCGGTCGCCGTCGACGCGACCCTGGTCCGCTGCCTGCTGGTGCCGGCGACCATGACCCTGATGGGTCGCGCGAACTGGTGGGCGCCAGCGCCGCTGCGCCGGCTGCACGATCGGTTCGGGCTGCGCGAGGCTCCGTCTCTACCCCGGTCCGCCGCAGCGCCCACAGCGACGCCGACGGCCGCAGCAGCTGCCGATGTGGTGTCCGCTGCGGCTGGCGGCACTCTGGTGCGCTAGCGCCGGCGGTCGCTGGGAGCGACAGGGTGGGCTATGCCAACGGGAACGCGACGCCGTGCTCGGCCGTGGGGCGCGGGCCGTGGATGCGACGTGCTGACTCCTCGATCGCCAGATCGTTGATGCTGGCCTCTCTGCGGCGCATCAGGCCCTCCTCGTCGAACTCCCACAGCTCGTTGCCGTAGCAGCGCCACCACTGGCCGGCCGCGTCGTGGCACTCGTACTGGAACCGCACGGCGATCCGGTCGTCGGTGAACGCCCACAGCTCCTTGCGCAGCGCGTAGTCGAGCTCGCGCGCCCACTTCTGCCGCAGGAACTCGACGATCTCGTCCCGGCCGGTGATGAACCGGTCGCGGTTGCGCCAGCGCGACTTCTCGGTGTAGGCGAGTGCGACCCGCTCCGGGTCGCGGGTGTTCCAGCCGTCTTCGGCGCTCTGCACCTTCTGGCGCGCGGTCTCGGCGGTGAACGGCGGCAGCGGCGGGCGAGCCATGACGACTCCTCGGTGGGCTAGCTCTTGTCGTAGAGCGTGCTGAAGTTGTCGCGCAGCATCAAGGCACCGAGCTCGCCGTCGCCCGCCGCGGCGCGCATCCGGGCGAGCTCGCCGGCGTAGTCACCCCACGGCTCGTCGCTCGCGAACAGCACCCGGTCCTGGCCGATGCCGCGCCGCTCGATCTCCGCCGCGAGCCAGCGCGGTGCGAAGCCGACCGCCCAGCTGGTGTCGGTGTATACCTGCTTGCCGGCCTCGATCCAGTCGAAGAACCGTTGGCTGATCAGCTTGATGTGCCCGCTGACCCCACCACCCATGTGGACGAGATGGATCTTGACGTCGTCGGCGTACCTGTCGACCAGCAGCCCGACCTGGTCGATGTCGGACGCCGCACCGGCGGAGGTGTGGATGTGCACGACGAGCCCATGGGTGCGCGCGGCCGCAAAGATCGCCTCGAGCTGCGGTGCACAGTCCGGGTCGTCAGGCCGGCCGCCGAGCAGGAAGCTGGTCTTGAGCGCGACCACCCCGCGCTCGCCGGCCAGGGCCAGCGCGGCACTGGTGAGCTCGGCGTCCTGCGGTCTCGGCGAGACCCAGAGCCCGCACCGGATGCGGTCATCGGCAGCGGCTGCTTCGAGGACGAGCTCGTTGAAGGAGAAGCTCACCTCGGCCTGCGGCACGCCGTAGTTGGGCAGCACCAGCGCACGCTCGGTGCCCTCTGCGTCGAGGTCGGCGATCAGCTCGGCGACCGTGGCCCGGGCGAGGATGTCGGGATGGGCGGGCGGACCACCGTAGAACGCGAAGGCGGGCATCACGCCGAGGTGGCGGTGGGCGTCGTTGATCGCCGGTGTGCTCATTGCCCCGACGCTAGCCCTCCGGTGTGTCGCATGCAAGACGGTCTGTGTCGCATAGGAGACGACCGCGCGAGTTGTCGTCGCAGGGCTACTGCGGCCGCAGCGCCATCCACATCGCGACGGCGTCGATCTTGCCGGGGTTGCGCCAGGAGTGCGGCTGCACGGTGCGGAAGTGCAGCGCGTCGCCCTGGGTCAGGACGAAGGTGCGGCCGTTGACCTCGAACTCGAGCTTTCCCTCGAGGACGTAGATGAGCTCCTCGCCGGGGTGCTCGAGCATCACGTCCCCGCTGTTGGCACCGGCCTCGACCGTGGCCCGCGCACCGGCGAGCAGGAAGCGACCGTAGGGACCGGAGATGCCGGCCAGGTCGATGCCCACGTGCGAGGTCAGGATGCGGCGCTGCTCGTCGGAAGGCGTGAAGGCCGTGGGGTCCGAGGACACCTCCTCCTCGTCGACGAAGAAGCTGACCGGCCGACCGAGTGCCCCGGCGACCTTGAGCAGGGTCGTGATCGTCGGCGTCATCCCGCTCTGCTCGATCTTGTGGATCGCGGCCGCGGACACCTGGCTCATCTCGGCGAGCTGGGCGAGCGAGAGCCCGGCCTCCTTGCGCAGTCGGCGCATCTTCGGGCCGATGCCCGAGACGATGGTGGTGACGTCGTCGGTCATCGGCGCATACTCCCTCGATCACTGCGGCATCCGGCGTTGGTGGCCGGACGCTGGTTCGCCACAACTGTCGCGTACCCGGGTCGAACGACTGCCCTTGACGCGACACCGGGACCTGTACAACATAGTTGACGAGCCATACCTTATGGTCAACGCTCGTCGCTCCACGACCGTGCGCCGGCGAAGGGAGCCAGATGCCCCAGCGGATCGTCATCGTCGGTGGTGGCGCGGCCGGGATCGGTGCGGCGGGGGCGGCCAAGGGCACGGATCCCGCTGCTGACGTCGTCGTCTTCACGGAGTACCAGGACGTCGGGTACAGCCCGTGCGGCATCCCCTACGTGCACGGTCTCGAGATCCCGGACTTCGAGCGGCTGTTCCTCGGCACCAAGCAGCAGTACGCCGACCAGGGCATCGACATCCGCTACGAGACGCGGGTCGACGCGATCGACCCGTCGGCGAAGACCGTGACGGTGGGCGGCAAGCAGGAGCGCTACGACTCGCTCGTCGTCGCCAGCGGCTGGACCTACCGCCAGCCCGATGTCCCGGGCGCCGACCTCGACGGCATCTACTACATGAAGAACATCCGCGAGGCGATGGAGCGGGACAAGACCCTCGACGCGGTCACGAGCGCGGTCGTGCTCGAGGCGGGGCCGCTGGGGCTCGAGATGGTCACGGCGCTGCGGCACCGCGGCATCGAGACCCACCTCGTCGACCCGAGCCCATGGTCGCTGTCGATGGCCACCGACCCCGACATCATCGAGCCCGTCCAGGAGTCCTGGCTCGAGATGGGTGCGCACCTGCACTTCAACACCAAGCTGGAGGCGATCCTCGGTGACGCCTCCGGCGCGGTCCGTGCGGTGCGGACCTCGGACGGCGAGATCGCGTGCCAGCTCGTCGTGGTCTGCACGCACAAGCAGCCGAGCACCGCGCTAGGTGCTGCCGCCGGGCTCTCGATCGGCACCGCTGGCGGCTTCATCGTCGACGAGTCGATGGCGACGTCGGTGCCCGGCGTGTGGGCGGCCGGCGACTGCATCGAGGTGCCGCACGGTGTGTCGAACGTGCCGATCCAGGGCCTGTCCGGAAGCCACGCGTACAGCCAGGGCAAGGTCGCTGGGGTCAACGCCGCCGGCGGGAAGCGGGCGTACCAGCCGGTCTACGTCCCGTGGGGCCTGGTCGCCGGCAAGTGGATGATCGGCGGCGTGTCGTTCAGCGAGACGCTCGCGACGGCGCTGGGCATCCCGTTCGTGATGGGCGTCGCGCAGGGCATCTCCCGCGCGCGGTACTACCCCGACGTCAAGCCGGTGAAGGTGAAGCTGCTCGCCGAACCGGGCACGCTGCGGCTGATCGGCGCGCAGATGGTCGGCGGCGAAGGCATCAAGGAGCGGGCCGACTTCCTCGCGATGTGCGTGCGCACGGGAGTCACGTTGCGCGATCTCGCCACGATGGAGAACGTCTACTCGCCCGCGATCGGCGCGCTCAACGAGCCCATCGCGCTGGCCGCGCAGAACGCCATGTCGCGGCTGGGCAGCTGACGTGGCCTTCACCAGGTGGGTGCGCGAGGTGTCCGAGGCGCAACTGATGGCAGCGGCGCAGCGCACCGTCGGGCAGCGCTACGGAGTTCCGCCCGCGCCACCGCCCAGGGGGCTCGACATCTTCTGGCAGCGCGTCTACGTGCCCGTCTACCGCCGGCTCCCGTGGAGCGTCCGGGCGACGGTGATGCGGCGCATGCCCGGCAGTCATCGGCAGCGGTGGACGCCCAGACCACCCCCCGGCGGCCCGGCCGTCTGACCAGCAGGGCACCCGCGCCACCGAGCTCCACGAACGACCGAGCACCAGCCACCGAAAACCAGTCACCGAGCACCGAGACGGAAGAGGGAGTGCAGACATGGCAGACATCGTGGGCGAGCGCGTGAGCAAGGGCGATGCGATCGTCGACTTCGACGACAAGGTATTCGAGGACATCCAGGCCGAGCCGGGAGAGAAGGCCTACGTCTTCATGCACACCGTGCCGTTCGAGGGCTCGGTCGGCCTGGTGAACATGCTCACGATGACCCGCCTCAACCGGAAGGGCTTCGACACCAGCCTGGTGCTGTACGGCCCCGGGTCGCTGATGGCCTCGGCCACCCGCGGCTACCCGCGGGTCGGCGACGAGCCGTTCCCCGGCGCGATGGGCTACAACCGGCAGCTGCAGACCTTCATGAACGAGGGCGGTCACGTCTACGCCTGCCGGTTCTCCGCCGCGGCTCTCTACGGCATGCGCGAGATCGACATGATGGAGGGCGTCAAGCCGATCAACCCGCTCGACGTCCTCGACGCCACGCTGACAGCCCGGCGCGAGGGCGCCCTGGTGTTGCAGACCTGGACCGTCTGAGCCTGTCCGTCGCACGCGGGACGGCCCGTCCGCCACGACGGACCGTCCCGCGCTGCTGTGCTACAAGGAGCCCGTGACGACCTCGTCCGAACGCGAAGGTGCCCAGCGCGGTGGCACCAACAGCGCGACGGCAGTGTGGCGCGGGGGCTGGCGGTGCGACGTGCAGGCCGGCGGCTTCGCGCTGGTCGCCGACGAGCCGACGAGTGCCGGCGGCACCGGCCTCGGCCCGATGCCGACGGACCTGCTGCTGGCGTCGCTGTCGTCCTGCTACGCCCTCGCCCTGGCCTGGGCGGCCCGAAAGCGTGGCTTCGAGCTGCCCGACCTCGAGGTGACGGCCACCGGCACCTACGAGGGCCCGCGGTTCGCCGCGGTCGAGCTGACCGTCACGACCAGCCTCGATCCGGACCAGTTGACGCCGTTGCTCGAGCCGGCCCGGCGCGTCTGCTACGTCTCGAACACGCTGGCCCGCACGCCGGAGCTGACCGTCTCCGTGACGGGCTAGAGCGAAAGTCGCGCGTCCAGGTCGAACAGCGCGTCCCGGAAGCACTCGATCGGCGCCTCGGCGACGCCTGCGCCGATCTGGCCGCTGCCGTCGCCGACGTGCAGGATGCCGGTGGTGACCTTCGGTGTGATGCCGAGCTCCACGACCTTGCGCACGTCGACGCCCAGAGGGGTCCCGCGGCCGCCGTACGTCGGGAGGGTGAAGCGGGTCGAGCGCGCCACGCACACCCGCTCCAGCTCGTTCGTCAGCGCGGCCGCCTCGTCCAGCCCGCCGACCAGCTGGCCGACCGCTGGTGAGCCGGCGGCCGCGGCACCGCCGAGACCGATCAGCTCGAGCAGGGCGCTGTCCCCGATGTCGGGAGCGCCGTCGGCCGCGCCCCGCCCCGGGTGGTAGAGCGCACGTCCGACCATCGGGGCGTCGGCGACGAACCAGGGTTCGTGCCCCGACAACCGGACGCCGTACGTCGTGCCGTTGCGCGCCATCGCCGTGACGACCGAGGACCCGGCCACCTGGTCGGCCCAGCCGGTCAGCGTCCGGGCCGACGCCATGGCCAGCGTGAGGAAGAGCAGGTGGTTCGCAGACAGGTAGCGCCCGACGTCGCCGGCGCCAGGATGGGCGCTGCTCATCAGCTCGGGCAGCAGGTGCCGCAGGAACAGGTTTGTCGCGGCCTGCGTGCGCACGTGCACGTCGTCGCCCATCGCGACCGCCTGCGCCGCGAGCGAGAGCACGTCGACCGGCCCGCTGCCGGCGAGCGCCGCGGACAGCACCGGCGCCGCCGTCTCTCGCAGGAACCGCAGCCGCTGCACCGCCGCCGGTGTCTCGCGGCCGAACCACGCAACCTCCCCGGATCCCTGTCCCACCGGGGCGAACGCCGTCAGCGCCTCGCCGTCGACGCCGAGAGTGACCACCCAGACCGGAGTCGTGGGACCGATGACGCTGGCCATCGGGACGACCGCGCCGACGTCATGGGCAGGGCGCAGCGTCACCTCGCCGGAGCCCAGCAGCGCGTCGGCCTCGGCCACGGTGCCGGCCCAGCGTTCGGCGAGCAGGGTCGCGCGCATCGATCGGCGCAGCGGGTCGCAGACCAGGTCGAGGCTGACGTGGGGACCAGGGTGGAGCAGGACTCGTTCGGCGAGCGCGGGGATGACCTCGCGCGCCGGCCGGACGTCGACCAGCATCGGCGTACCGGTGTCCAGCCGGCGCACCACCTCGGCGTTGGCCGCGTCGATCTGTGCCGTCATCGGTCCGCTGAGCCGACGCAGCGCGGCGACGGCCCGCAGATCGCCGGCGGCGGGGATCCGCCAGTCGACCTGCACCGCCGGGCGACCCTGCGCCGCGACCGCGGCAGCGAACAACGGCAGCCCGACGTTGACGACGCCGACGTCGGTGGGCAGCTGGATCGACTCACCGGTCATGGGGCTCCTCCGCGAGTGCGGCCGCGCGGGCGAGCAGAGCTGTCTCCGCCGCGGCGAAGCGTTCCCGGGCCCGCGTCGCCGTGTCGTGCAGCTCGCGGGCCTGCCGCGCGCACGCGTCGGCCATGCCGGCGACGACCTCGGGCGCCGCGCCGCCGGCAGCGGTGCGGGTGGCGACGATGATGCGGGGGTCCAGCACCTCGGTCAGGTCCTCGTCGGCCAGGCCGAGCGTCCGGCCGGCGTACTGCTGGGCCGCGGCATCGAGCATCGCGCCGTCGAGGTCGACGCCGCGCAGGCCCGCCTCGTGCGCGGTGCGCACCGCGACCCCCACCACCTGGTAGGCCGTCCGGTAGTCCAGCCCGCAGGTGAGCATCACGTACTCGGCGAGGTCGGTCGCCTGGCAGAAGCCGCCCTCCAGCGCCGCCCACATCGCCGCGACGTTGACCTGCAGGGTTCGGATGACGCCGGTGGTCAGCCGGGTCGTGCGCAGCGCCAGGTCGAGCGCGCGCGGGACCTCGCCGTAGGCGTAGATGAGGTTGTCGCTGCGCGCCGACGGGCTCTTGATGACCGCGAGGAACCCGGACAGCCGCCCGACCAGAGTCCCCGAGGCCCCGCGGATGATGGACAGCGCGTAGGGGTTGCGCTTCTGCGGCATGAGGACGCTGGCCCGGCTGTAGCCGTCGGCGACGGTCACGTAGTCGAACTCGCTGCTGGCCCAGATCTCCAGGTCCTCGCCCAGCTTGCTCTGCGTCCCGACCAGGCTGGCGCTGGCGGCGAGCATGTCGACGAGACCGTCGGTCTGCCACATCGCGTCGCGCGTGTGCTCGATGACACCGGCGAAGCCGAGCAGGTCCGCGATCGGGCCGCGGTCGTCCAGCAGCCGGCTCCCGTTGACGCAACCCGCGCCGCCCGGGCTGGCGTTGGTCCACGCGAGGGCGTCGAGGAGGCGGTCGGCGTCGCGCAGCACGGGATAGGCGAACGAGAGCAGGTAGTGGCCGAACGTCGAGGGCTGGGCGTGCTGCAGGTAGGTCTGGTCCGGCATCCAGGTGCGCTGGTGCTCGGCCGCCGTCGCGGCGATCGTGCCTGCCAGGTCCGCGGCGGCCTCGACCAGGTCGACGAGCTGGCCGCGCAGGTGCAGCCGCAGGGCGATGCGCACCGCCTCGCGTCTGGGCCGACCGGCGTGCAGCCATCCCGCGTCGTCGCCGATGCGACCCGTGAAGAACCGTTCGCGGCTGTTGTAGGGCTCGCCGTAGGCGGGGTCGTAGGGGAACTGGTCCGCCGGCGTTGCCGCAGTCTCGAGCAGCAGCCGCAGCAGTCGCCGGGTCGACTCCTCGGGGATGAGCCGGCGCGCCCGCAGGTCGAGCACGTGCGCGAGGTCGGCGTGGTTGAGGCCGCGGTGCAGCAGCGGCGCGTCGGCGTTCTCGAGGTAGAAGCCGGAAGCGACCAGCTCCGGCGCCGGGCCGTCGACCGGCGGGCCGAGCCGGTGCCCCGTGCTCATGGGGTGCCCAGGAGTCCGGCGACGGCGTCGAGCAGGCCGCCGGTGTGCCAGAACAACGCCGGCCCGTCGGGCACGACCGCGGGCAGCAGCGCCAGCGCCTTCGCCGTGTAGACCGGGTCGAGCACGAGACCGGCGCAGCGCAGCGCGACCTCGGTCGCTGCATCGCCCTCGGGGGACGCGAGACCGTGCCCGGGGCCGCGTACGTCGACGAGGCTGATGTCCTGCGCCTGTGCGGGCTCCTCACCACAGGCGCGCGCGAGGTCCTGCGCGATCGCGAGCACCCGCGGCGCGACGTCCTCGACCGGTCGGCTGACGCTGGCACCCACGATGCGCAGCGGCCGGCCGTGGGCGACGACCCCGGCCACCAGCCCGGCCAACGTGCCGCCCGCGCCCACTCCCACGACCACCGTCGGGGTGCGCCCGGCGAGCTGGGCGACGACCTCGTCGACCGCCCATCGGTAGCCGAGGGCGCCGGTGGTGCTCGCCCCGCCGCGGGGCGCGATGTAGGGCCGGGCGCCGTCACGGGACAGCTGCGCGGCGACCTCGGGCAGCGAGGCATCGACCGACCTGCGGTCGTCATCCCCGGTCCACCGAACCTGAGCGCCCCACGCCACGGCCGCGGCCAGGTTGGGGTGGCTGGCGCGCGGCACCGGGCGGCCGGCGAGAACGACGACGCAGGCCAACCCGGCGTACGCCGCCGCCGCGACCGCCGCGGGCACGAAGTTGGAGCCGACGGTGCCGCCGGTCACCAGGACGTCGGCGTCCTGCGCCACCGCCTCGGCCAGCAGGTGGTCGAGCTGGCGGGCCTTGTTGCCCGCCACGGCGAACCCGGTCAGGTCGTCGCGCTTCACGAGCAGGGGGCCGCTGATGCCGAGCCCGTCGGCCAGCCGCGGTGCCTCCACCAGCGGGGTCGGCAGCAGGGCGAGGCCCGCGCGGGCCGGCGCGGTCACGGCCATGTCGGGCCCTCCTCGGCCCGTGCTGCCCGGGCCCGGGCGACCACGAGGTCGACCATCGCGCGCGCGGCCCCGGTGTCGGGGGTCAGCTGCGCCGCCTCCTCTGGTGTCACGAGCTCGGCCTTGCGCAACGCCTCGTCCATCGACTGGCCGGACGCCCGTCCCGCGGCCAGCGCCGCCTGCAGGGCCTCGCGCGCGGCGTGCTGACCGAGCCGCGGCGCGAGCAGCGCCAGCGCATGTTCGCTACCGGTGTAGCCGTCGAGGTTCGCTGACATGGCGGCGGCGTCGACCTGTAGCCCGGTCAGCAGCTCGACGCCGCTCGCCGTGGCGGCTGCGGAGAGCAAGCACACCTCGGGCAACGCCACCCACTCAGCCTTCCAGCTGCGCCCGTCGCGCTCGTGCTGCCCGACCATGCCTTCGAGCAGCACCATCGCGTGGGCGCGCACCAGCCGGTTGAGGGTGTCGAGGTGCTCGCTGCGTTCGGGGTTCTGCTTGTGCGGCATGGTGATGCTGCCGACCACGCCGGGTCGGGTCGGCTCGTGCAGCTCGCCGATCTCCGGGCGCTGCAGCTCGTAGATCTCCCCGCCGATGCGCGCGAGGGTTGCCGTCACCATGGCCAGCACGGCGCCGACCTCCGCGATGCGGTCGCGCGCGCTCAGCCACGAGATGACGGGGTCGCCCAGCTCCAGCTCGGCGCAGAACCGGCGACGTACGGCAAGTCCGGCCGGGCCGTAGGCCGCGAGGGTCCCGACCCCGCCGCCGAGCTGGCCGACCAGCCAGCGCGGCGCCGCCGCGCGCAGTCGGTCGAGGTGCCGCCGCACCTCGTCGGCCCACCCGGCTGCCTTCCAGCCGAACATGATCGGCGCAGCCGGTTGTCCGTGGGTGCGCCCGGCCAGCACGGTGTCGCGGTGCCGCTCAGCCAGCTCGATCAGCAGCTCCTCGAGGCGACGCAGGTCGCGCCACACCTCGCGCCCGGTGGCACGCACGCACAGCGCGGTCCACGTGTCGGTGACGTCCTGCACGGTCGCGCCGACGTAGACGTAGCGCTGCACACTCGGCCGGCAGCACCTGCTCGAGCCCGCGGATCAGCCCCAGCGTCGAGTGCCCGGTGACCCGGGTCTGCTCGGCAACGAAGTCGAGGTCGAGCAGCTCCACTCGCGCCCGCTCGGTGATGGCCTCCGCGGCGTCCGTCGGCACGAGGCCCTCGGCCGCCTGCGCCCGGGCGAGGGCGGCCAGGATGTCCAGCCACGACTGCACCCGACCGCGCTCCTCGAAGACGGCGCGCAGGGGCGGCGTCCCCCAGAGGTGGGCGTACATCGCGGAGTCCGCGATCCGCGCGCTCATGAGCGCTCCAGCACCGGCCGCGCGAGCCCCGCCGCGATGGACAGCCCTTCGCGCAGCTGCGTGTAGCTCGCGCCCCACGGCACGACCACGGTCTGCCCGTCCGTCTCCAGGTGCTCCTCCAACAGGCAGCACTTCACCATGCGGACCTCGCCGAGCGGGACGTCAGTGTCGCGGGTCAGCGCGCGCGGGCAGGTGTCGATCTGCGGCACGTCGCCGTCGTACAGCGCGGCGTGGATCGCCCGGGATCGCGCGCAGCCGAGCAGCGTCCAGTCCGCGTGCGGGGGGACCTCGTCGAGGTAGGAAACCGTCGCACCCGCGACCTCCATGCCGCCGCCGCGGCACTGCAGCAGGACGTGCTCGATCGGCTCTGCCGGCAGCAGGTCGGACAGCTCGATGACGTGCGGCACCGGGAGTATCGCGGGCAGGTCGTCCGCGGTCTGCAGCACCCGATGGACCTGGTCGACGAGCTTCGCCGGCCGCGGCGGAGCGACGTCGACGACGTGCAGCCGGACGGGGTCGGGGTCGAGCACGAAGTTGACGTGACCGTGCCTGCCCTCGACGACGACGCAGCGCGCACCCGGCGCGTCCTGGGCCGCCCGGACCAGCTCGCTGGGGACGCCGGTGTCGACGTCCGGGCGGCGCAGGTAGGCCGTCTCCTCGGGTGTCGCCAGCAGGGTGATGTCGGCGACCCCATGGAAGAGCGCCCCCGTCGGGGTCGGGTGCACCTCGACCAGCGCAGTGTCGTCGCCGAGGCGCACGACGACGTACCTCGTGCGTCGGTAGACGGGCCGCGAGGTGAGCAGCGCGCGCAGCGTCTCGGCCGCCAGGGGTACGTCGACGGTGGCGACGGAGACCTCGCGGTAGCGGCCCGGGATGGTGCTCATCGCGCCGCCTCTACCGCGCGACGGCGCTGCGGTCGGCGGTGGCGATGGTGTCGGCGCGCAGCCCGAGCCGCAGGGCCTCGAGCCCGAGGACCTCGGCCGGCACGACGTTTCCGAGGTTGACGTCCGCGCCGAACCGGCGGATGAGCCACGCCTGCTGGTCCTTGCGCGGCGCCTCGAAGACGACGGCGTCGACGCCGACCATGTCGACCACCGCCTCCACGACGTCGCTGCGGACCTGACCGTCGGGGGTGTAGAGCCCGACGGTGCCGCTCTCCCGGCCCTCGGTGACCACCCAGGTTGCGCCTGCCTCGAGGTCGGCCGCAGCCGCCAGCGCCCAGGCCTTCGGCGACACCTCGACCCGCGGGTCCTTGGCGCCGATCTCACCGAGCACGAGGAACCGGCCCGCGGCGGCCGCGACCAGCTCGTGCTTCTCAGCGGTGGTCATGCTGACCGCGCCGCAGGACACCTCGACGCACGGGAAGCCCGTCTGCCCGGCCCATTCGAGAAAGTCGTCCACGACCCCCTGCTGCCAGGCCACCTCGAGCAGCGTGCCTCCGGTGCACGCGAGCACCCCGTGCGCCTCGAGCAGCGCGATCTTGGCGGGGACGCCCGGATCGAGATAGGCCGTGCCCCAACCGAGCTTCCACACGTCGAGGTAGGCCCCGCAGACCTCGAGCAGCGCCTCGGCCTCGCCGACCGGCAGGCCCTTGTCGAGCACGTGCGTGATGCCCCGCCGGCGCGGCTTCCCGGCACGCTCGGGCACGGCCAGGAACCTCGGCGGCACGTTCACCATGATAGAAATCGTAGGCCGACATGGACAGGAGACCGGAGGCTGCGGTGACGGAGCTGGACGGTCTCGCCCAGCACCTGCGCCAGTTGCCCGGAGTGCTGGCGAAGGCCGACATCGGGCTGGTCGCCGACGTGCTGGGGCCGGGCGACTGGTACGCCGGCCCGGGCGACGACGGTGCGGTCCTGCCCGACGGCGCGGGCCAGGTCGTCGTCGGCGGCGAGGCGATCCTGCCGGCCTTCGTTGCCGCCGATCCGTACGGCGCGGGCGTGGCCGCGGTGCTGACCAACGTCAACGACCTGGCCGCGATGGGCGCTCGTCCGGTCGCCGTGCTCGACACGATCGTCGGCAGCGAGGCGGTGTCCCGCGAGGTGCTGCGCGGGCTGCGGTGGGCAGGCGACCTGTACGACGTGCCGATCGTCGGTGGTCACCTCACCCGCACCGACGGCCCGCCGGCGCTGTCGGCCTTCGGGGTCGGTCGCGCCGACCGGGTGCTGTCGGCGCAGAACGCCGCGCCCGGCCAGGAGCTGGTGGTCGGCTGCTGCATCGAGGGGGCGATGCGCGCCGACTTCCCGTTCTTCCCGTCGTTCGACGAGCGTGGCTCCCGGCTGGCGGGCGACGTGCGGCTGCTCGCCGAGCTTGCCGCCGACGAGGTCGCGGTCGCCGCCAAGGACGTGAGCATGGCCGGGCTGGTGGGATCCTTGGCCATGCTGCTCGAGCCGGGCCGGCTCGGTGTGACCGTCGACCTCGACCTGGTGCCGGTGCCCGACGGCGTCGCCCTCGCCGACTGGCTCGGCTGCTTCCCGTGCTTCGCCTTCCTGCTGTGCTGCCCGCCGGCGCGGGTGGGCGCATGCCAGGCGGCGTTCGCCGAGCGCGGCCTCACCGCGACGTCGGTCGGCGTGCTGGACGACACCGGCCGGGTGCGGCTGCGCCGCGGTGCCGAGGTGGTCGACGTCTTCGCCCTGGACCGGGAAGGTGTCACCAACCTCCGACCGTGAGGCCACGGTGCGGGTCATCGCAGTCCTGGTCACCGCAGTCCGCGTCACTGCAGCGGGATCGACATCTGCTGGTGCGGCAGGCCGAGGTAGTCGGCCGGCTCGCCGACCGCGCTCCAGCCGAGCGCCCGGAAGAACCGCACATTGCCGAGCTGGATCTGCGCCACCATGCGCTCGCCACCCAGCGCGCCCGCGGTCGCGACGGCGTACCGCACCAGGACGGCGCCGAGCCCGCCGCTGTGCCGGTGCTCGGGCAGCACGGCCAGCCGGTCGCCCTTCCAGACGCCGTCGCCGAGCGGGTAGAGGCGCACCGTGCCTGCGGCAACGCCGTCGTCGACGCCAAGCACGTGCACGGTCGCTGCGTCGTCATCGTGCGCGTCGGTGTCGGAGCCCCTGAACATGCGCTGCTCGTCGACGAAGACGGCGTGCCGGATGCGCAGGTGTGTGGCCAGCTCGACCGGACCGTCGACCGGGCGGGCGCCGAGGCCGGCGGTGTCAGGCGTTGACGGCCAGCGGGAGCGTACGACGTCCATCGAGGATGCCTCCGTCCGCCTTGTCGACAGCACCAGATCTCTCGAACGCACCAAGCCCCGAGCACGCCTGGCAGCGGGCGCAGCCGGCCGCGACACCGGACGCCGACATGCCCTTGCGCGCGAGGTACGGGACGATCTGCCGGTAGACCGCCTCGACGGCCTCCTTCGGCGGCGGCAGCAGGTCCTGCATCAGGCTGCCCGGCGTCGGCCGGAGCGGGACCACGAACGGGTAGACGCCGAGGTCGATCGCCCGTTTGCAGCCCTCGACGATGAGCTTCTCGTCCTCGCCCATGCCGAGGATGACGTAGGTCGACACCTGCCCGGCTCCGAACGCGCGCACTGCGCGCTCCCATGCGGTGAAGTAGGCCTCGATGCCCCAGCGGGCCTTGCCAGGGGCGACCCGCGCGAGCACGTCGGGGTCGAAGGTCTCGACGTGGATGCCGACCGAGTCGACGCCCATGTCGGCCACCTGGTCGATCACGTCGAGGTCCGACGGGGGCTCGAACTGCACCTGCACCGGAAGACCGGCGGCGGCCTTGACCGCCTCACCGCAGCGGCCGACGTACAGCGCTCCCCGGTCCGGGGTCGCGGTGCTGCCGGTGGTCAGCGTCGCGTCCACCGCACCGTCGAGGTCGCGTGCCGCGACGGCGACCTCGGCGAGCATCTGCGGCGTCTTCTTCGCGATCGTGCGCCCGTTGGCCAGCGTGACACCGATCCCGCAGAACGTGCACTGGTCGGCGTTGCCCCAGTAGGCGCACGTCTGCAGGACGGTGCTGGCGACGGAGTCGAGGTGCAGCAGGGCGATCTGCCAGTAGGGGATGCCCTCGTCGGTGGTCAGGTCGTAGTAGGCGGGGCGTGGGGCGAGCGCGGCGGTGGCCAACCGGTCGTCGTCGCGGTAGACGCCCCAGCCGCCGTCGTCCTCGCCACGCAGGACGTAGGGCGAGCTCGCGACGTACCCCGCGCTGGTCGGCACCGTGGTCTGCACGCCCTCGATGTAGAGCATCCCGGCATCGGCCGGGCCGGCCCCGCCGGCCCGCGCGCCGATCGGGACCTCGACCCGCAGCCCGGTGCTCTGCAGCGCGGTGATCAGCTCTGCCACCACGTGGGCGGCGGCCGGACGATCGTGACCTGCGGCGCTCTGCTCCGTCATGTGCTGCCCTCGCTAGGAGTGACCGACTGACGTTCACTATCCGACACAACCTGGTGGGAGGCAAGAGGTTCAGTCGGGACTGCTCAGCGCCGCACGCCACGCCTCGACCCAGGCCTCGCGCTCTGCCTCGGACCGGCAGGCGAACGGCGTGGGCACCGGTGCGGGCGGCTCGTCCAGCCGGCCGGTCGCCAGCTCGACGCGCAGGACCTCGACACGGTGCTCGCAGGTGCGGAACTCCTCGTCGGGGCCTGCAGTGACGAGGACGGCGTCGCCGGTGCCGGAGTGCGCCTCGAGCCGCCGGTACGGCGCGTAGACGTCGCCCGCCGGTGCGCCCCGCTCCTCGAGCACGGCCCACGTCCTGCCCTCGTTGCGCGCTGCGGTCAGCAGCGCGTGCCGGCGAGCGGAGGCCTGCTCGGCGACCATCTCGCGGTGCCGCACCGCCAGCGCGGCCCGAGCGACCAGGTCCGGCTTCAGGAACCGCGCGGTCGCGGTAGCCGCCAGCCGGTCACGGGCCAGCGCCTCGGCGGTGCCGGATGCCCCCAGCAGGTCGGCAGTGGACGACCCGAGTGCGCGCAGATCGTCTACCGTCGCGCCGAGCGCCGTGACGACGTCCTCGTAGAGCGCCGGCGAGCTGAGCACCAGGGTGAACAGGTCGGCCTCGGCGGCCTGCCAGGACGCGACGAGAGGCGCATCGACGGGGCGGTCCGCACCCTCCGTTCGAGACATTGCGCTCCTCGCAACGCTAGTTCACTATGGTGCACATGGCATCTGCTATCCGACGCGCGGCGCCGCCGTCGGAGCCCGCGGAGCCCATCAGACCACTCGCGGTGGTCGCGGTCGGTGGCAACGCCATGACGGCCGCCGGCGAGGCGGGCACCGCGAGCGAGATCGCGGCGAACGCGCGGCAGATGGCGGGCAGCCTGGCCCTGCTGGTCGCTGCCGGGTGGGGCGTCGCGGTCGTGCACGGCAACGGCCCTCAGGTGGGGAACCTGGCGATCCAGCAGGAGGAGGGCACCCACCTGGTGCCGGCCCAGCCGCTGCACCAGCTGGTCGCGATGACGCAGGGTCAGCTTGGTGGCGTGCTCGCCCGCGAGGTCGACCGCGTGTGCGGCACCGGCACCGCCGTCGCGCTCGTGACGCACGTGCGGGTGGACCTCAAGGACCCGGCGTTCCGCCTCCCCACCAAGCCGGTCGGGCCGTTCTTCACCGCCGAGCGCGCCGCCGCGCTCGCCCGCCAACGCGGCTGGTGCGTCGTCGAGGACGCCGGGCGCGGCTACCGGCGGGTGGTCGCCTCGCCGTCGCCGATCGGCATCGTCGAGATCTCGGCGATCCGCACGCTGCTCGACGCCGGGCACGTCGTGCTGGCCGCGGGGGGAGGCGGCGTCGCCGTACGCATCACCGGCGACGGCGAGGTCGCCGGCGTCGACGCGGTCATCGACAAGGACCGCTCGGCCGCTGTGCTGGCCTCGTCGCTGGGCGCCCGCGAGCTGATCCTGCTGACCGGCGTCGATGCGGTGATGCTCGACCACGGGACGCCGCAGCAGCGACCGGTGCACATGCTCTCCGCTGACGAGGCCGAACGGCTTGCGGAGCAAGGGCAGTTCCCGGCAGGGAGCATGGGTCCCAAGGTCGCTGCCGCTGTGCAGTTCGTGCGCGAGGGGGGCCAGCGGGCGGTCATCACCTGCGCCGAGCGACTCGCCGATGTCGTCGCCGGCGACCCCGCTGCCGGCACACGCATCGAGCGGGCCGCGGCGCCTGTCGGGTGCGCGACATGACCGCCTCCGGGCTGCGCGTCCACCCCGGCGCCTACCTCGACTCACTGCTGCTGATGTCGGCGACGGTCACGATGGAGCAGTCCGCCGGCGTGGAGTGGGCCGGCGCGGCGATGGCGACCCCCCGCGGTCTCGAGGAGCTGGCGGGCGGCGGCTTCGTCGGAGGCGAGCTGAGCTCGACGACCGCGAACGACGTGGTGCTCGCCGTCCGCGCCCGCGATGACGAGGCCGTGCAGGCAGCGCTGGACGCCGGGTGGCGCGCGGCCTTCGCGGAGCGCGAGCGGCAGCCGACCGGCACCGCAGAAGGCAACCCGGCGAGCATCGCGGAGGCCGTGCGCCTCCACCGCGACCTCAACGTCGCCGTCGTCTCCGTGCCCGGCGAGTACGCCGCGCTCGAGGCCCATCATGCCTTGACGTCCGGCCTGCACGTGCTGCTGTTCAGCGACGGTGTGACCCTCGAGGAGGAGATCGAGCTCAAGGAGCGCGCGGCTGGACTGGGGCTCCTGGTGATGGGGCCCGGGGCGGGCACGGCCGTGCTGGCCGGCATCGGGCTGGGGTTCGCCAACGTCCTCGGCTCATCGTCGGGCGACGCGGCGCCACGGGTCGGTGTCGTGGCGGCGGCCGGGACGGGTGCGCAGGAGGTTTCGGCCCTGCTCGACCGCTGGGGCGCCGAGGTCACCTCGGTGATCGGTGTCGGTGGTCGCGACCTGTCCGAGCAGGTCGGTGGGCTGATGGCGGGCCTCGCAGTGCGGACGCTGGATGACGATCCGGGTACCGGCGCGGTGCTCGTGGTCTCCAAGCCGCCCAGCCCGGGGGCGGCCGGCCACGTGCTGCAGCAGTGCAGGCAGACACCCGGCGTCGCGGTGTTTCTCGGCCTGCCCGGCACCGGCGACGACGCGGTCGTGCAGCAGGTGAGCACGCTGGAGCGCGGCGCGCGCGAGGCGTTGCGGCTCGTCGGCGGGTCCGCGCCGGCGCCCGCAGGAGGACTCGTCGACAGGGTCGAGGCGGCGAGTACCCGCGTGGCTCCCGGTCGGCGCACGGTGCGCGGCCTGTTCTCCGGCGGCACCCTGTGCTTCGAGGCGCAGCTGATCGTCGAGGAGCTGCTCGGTGACGTCTACTCCAACGAGCCGTTACGCGCGCGGCACGGTCTGCCCGCACCCGACCGCGCGCACGTGCTGCTCGACCTCGGTGCGGAGGAGTACACGCGCGGCGTGCCTCATCCGATGATCGAGCCGAGCGGCCGGCTCGCGATGCTGCGCGAGCTGGGCGACGACCCCGATGTCGCCGTCGTGCTGCTCGACGTCGTGCTGGGCCACGGCAGTCATCCCGACCCGGCCAGCCTGCTGGCGCCGGTGTGTCAGGAGCTGATGGCCGGCTCCGGCCCCCAGGTCGTTGCCTACGTCCTCGGCACCGAGGGCGACCCGCAGGTCTACTCCGTGCAGCGGGCTGCGCTGGAGGCGGTGGGCTGCATCGTTCCGGAGACCAACGCCCGTGCGGCGTACGCCGCCTGCGCGCTGGCTCTGCGCAAACCGGCGCTGGCGGAAGGAGGGCTGTGAGCGAGTCCGAGGTGCTGCTGCTCACGTACTCCACCAAGCCGCGCGGGGGGGTCGTGCACACGCTGGCTCTCGCCGAGGCGCTGCACGCGGCTGGCGTGTCGGTGCGGGTGCTGGCCCTCGGCGAGCCGGCGACGGGATTCTTCCGCCCGGTCGCCGCGCCGGTGACGGTCGTGCCGGGGCCGTCCGGTGGTCTCGCGCTCGAGGACAAGGTCGCCGCCAGCATCGACCGGCTCGCCGCAGCGCTGGCCGAGACCGACGCCCCGCTGCTGCATGCGCAGGACTGCATCGCGGCCCGCGCCGCGGCGCGGGTTCGTGACGGAGGCGCATCGGTGACCGTCGTGCGGACCGTGCACCACGTCGACGACTTCTCCAGCCAGGTCCTGATGGACTGCCAGCGCGCGGCGATCCTCGAGCCCGACGTCGTGCTGACGGTCAGCCAGGCGTGGCAGCAGATCCTCGAGCAGGACTACGGCGTCCACGCCGGCGTGGTGCCCAACGGTGTCGACATCGGTCGCTTCGCCGCGGCGGACCGTGACCGAGCCGCGCAGCTACGCGACGACGTGGGCGCGAACCGTCGGCCGCTCGTCCTTGCCGTCGGCGGCATCGAGCCCCGCAAGGGCAGCGACACACTCGTGCGCGCATTGGCCGAGATCAAAGCCAACCGGGAGGTGGCACCGGTGCTCGCGGTCGTCGGCGGCCACTCGTTCCAGGACCACCGGCCTTACCGCGAGCGGGTGCTCGGCCTGCTTCCAGAGCTGGGTCTGACGATGGACGACGACGTCGTCCTCGTCGGCACCGTCCCCGACGCCGACATCCCCGCCTGGTACGCCGCCGCCGACGTGCTGGCCTTCCCGTCGGTGAAGGAGGGCTTCGGGCTGGCCGTGCTCGAGGCGATGAGCGCCGGCATCCCGGTGGTCACCAGTGACCTGCCCGTGTTCCGGGAGTACCTCGTGCCCGGACGCGACGCGATCATGGTGGTGCCGGGTGACGTCGGCGGCCTGGCGACCGGCCTGCTGGCCACCCTGGAGGACGACGACCTTCGGAGGTCGCTCGTCCGCGCGGGCCGCGCCGTCGCAGCGCGCTTCACCTGGGAGCAGAGCGCGCGACGACACCTCGACATCTATGCCGGAGTGCGCCGCCCGCATGGGAGGACGCATGGAGCGGGTGACGAGAATCGAACTCGCACTGTCAGCTTGGGAAGCTGTTGACGATGTCCTGTGGATAACGCTCTGACCTGCGACGATAGCGCAATTTTGGGATCTTCGGACCAGCGTCGTGGGCCAAACGTGGGCTAACGTAGGGCCTCTGGCGGCTCTCAACGGCGGTCGCCGGTCACCAGGAGGCAGTACCCATGACCACTCCGCAACCGGCCCGGCGCCGTCGCCGGGGTGGCTTCGGCACCGTGGAGCGGCTCCCATCGGGTCGGTTCCGGGCCAGGTGGCGGGACCCCAGCGGCCGACGCGCGACTGCGGACCAGACGTTCGCCACTACTGCCGATGCCCGCGCGTTCCTCGCCACCGTCGAGGCGGACATCCTGCGGCGGACCTATCGGGCACCCCGGCGGGTGTCGGAGACCCTCGCGGACTACGGGGCCCGCTGGGTCGAACTTCGGCCCGGGCTCAAAGACTCGACCCGACACCAGTACGCGATCGACTTCCGCCGGCACCTCGAGCCCTACCTCGGTCCGCTGCTGCTCGACCAGATCGAGCCGGACCGGGTCCGCGCCTGGCACGCCGCTGCTGTCGGCGGACCTGCGGACCAGGCTGATCCGACCGTCGGGGGGCGAGACGCAGCCGGGCCGGGAGCCGGGACCGCTCGGCGACCGTGGCGCGCGTCCTACCGGCTGCTGCGGGCGATCCTGCAGACCGCCGTCGACGACGAGCTGTTGCTGCGCAACCCGTGCCGCATAACAGGGGCCGGCGAGCCCCGGTCCTCTGAGCGCCCGACATTGAGCGTGACCGAGCTGGCGGAGCTCGCAGACGTGGTGCCTGCCAGGTACCGCGCCGTGGTGCTGATGGCGGGGTTCTCCGGGCTTCGCGCCGGCGAGCTGGCAGCACTGCGGATCCTCGACCTAGGGCTGGACGGCCGGCAACCGGAGGTCCGCGTCACCCGCCGGCTGTACCGCGTGGCGGGACGCCTGACGCTGGACGCCCCCAAGTCAGAGGCCGGTGGACGCACCGTCGCGCTGCCGGCCTTTCTCGCCGCCGAGCTTCGCCGGCACCTGGACGAGCATCGACCGGGTGCCGGCCCAGACGATCTGGTGTTCCTCACGGCCGGCGGCCGCGAGGTACTCGACACCTACTCCCAGATCCTGCGTCGCGGGCTGGACAAGATCGGCCGCACCGACTGTCGCGGGCACGACTTGCGGCACTCGGCGATGACCGCGGCCGCTGAGCACGGGGCGACCCTGGCCACCCTCATGCAGATGGCCGGTCACTCGACCCCGGCGGCTGCGCAGCGCTACCAGCACGCGACGGCGGAGCATTCGCGGCGGGTCGCAGCGGCGATGGACGCCACGGCAGCCGAGGTGCTCGCCGCGAAGAACGTCGTGCCGATGTCGCGCGGGCGTTTGGGCTAGCGAAGCGGCACTGGCTCGACGCGCTCCGCAGTGGCGATCGCGGCGCCGGCGTCGGCGCGCCTGGCCTTCTGACCCAGAAACCCGACAGATTTCTCGAATTCTACGCGCAGGTGCTCCCAATTGGAGGTTCACCATGTACCCGCGGCGGCTCTGAGCACGGCCGATTCTCGGGGCATATCCGCTCGCGGGCCTGAAGTCCTTCGCGGGTCACTTGCTGCCAGCTGTTCGCCGCTCCTTCGCGGCTATTTTGGGCTGCTCTTGTCTCAGTGGCCAACCGCTACCCGTGGCTTGTCGATCGCCGCCTACGGGGTCTCAGTCGATGCTCGGACGAGCGATCCAGGGACCCCGTACCTTCCGCGTGGCCCAGCCACGGGCACGCGAAGGCAGTTGCTGCGGCAGGCCGAAAGGCCCTCGCGCCGCGTCCCGACACGCCGTTCCCGCTCAAGATCCTTTCTCCCCAGCCAATCTTCCCCCGTATTGCCCTCTCGGCATACCGTAATTGACCGTCAGACACCTTCACTATCCGTCACTCACCGCGTTATCGTCCAACCACGACGGGTATTGCCCGGGCCTTTCGATCTTGGCCCCAGATAGCGCAGACATGTGCATTCCCGGAATGCTAGGTTCCGCGGCATCTCGCCTCGGCGAAGATCGGAACCAGCCGTGGCGGTACTACCAGCGCGAGTGGCCGCCGACCCGTCGGAGTACTTCCTGGCCCGCGTGAGGCGCCGTCGCTGTACGCGGGCCTGGGCGAGCTGACCTGGCCCGGGCGCCATGGTCACCGAGCGCAGCTGAGCGCTGCTGGCTCGCCGCCTGTACCCTCGAGCGGCGCCGCTGGCCGGCCTCTCGACGGGGTCACCGGTATCACCTACGTTCTCCGCGCCCAAATCGGTGTCCGCGCCGTGGGCATCGGCGACCCACAATCTGTTCACCAGATCGCCGAGCGCACCGCGCCGCGGTGCAGCCGCGCTGTCCTATCTCGACGACAGCCGCCATTCGCGCAAAGCGGTCGACGGTGACCCCTAATCGCTCTCCGGGTACGCAGCGCGGTCTCGACCACCGCCGCTCCCACGGGGACCCCCAGCTGCACTCCACGCTCTGGTGGTCAAAGCTGCGCTGCGCCAGGGGGTGGCGGAGCATCGACGGGCGCGAGATCTACCAGCACAAGAGCCGCCGGCGCGCTCTACCAGGCCGCGCTACGCGGCGAGCTGCCACGCCTCGGGGTCGGGTTCGGTCCGGTCACGCGCTCGGCCAGGTCGCGTTCCCCGGTCGTCCCCTCCGCGCTGATCGGCACTGGTCCAAACGAACCCGGCAGATCGACGCCGACGCCGCGCCCACCCTGGAGCTTAGTTCGCCGACGCGCTCGGTCGGGACCTCACCTCGGCCGAACGCGCCACGGTGATCGAGACCTCGTGCTCAAGTCTCGCCCCGCGAGCCGCCCACTCGGCGCGGGCGTGCTGCAGGCCCGGTGGCCGCTGAGGCCTCCGGTGGGCTGGAGCGGCGAACCAGCTGATCCGCGCGTCCGACGCAGCCGCGCCACCGGCACCCGGCAGGCCGCCAGCCGGCGACCTCGATGCGGCGGTGAGCCGGCGAGTCACCGCCCGCGCGGTGGCCGTGGCCGGCACCCGGAGCGCGACATCTTCCCGCGCCGATCTGGTGGTCCAGGCCGCGGCCGCGCTGCCCACCCAGCCGGGCACCGCCGCGCAGGTCCGGGCCACTGGTCGAGCAGGTCACCACCGAGGCGCTGTCCACCGCGCAGGCCGTCCCGGTCGGGCGGGTCCAGGACGGGGTCACCCCCCGAGACAGCGACACCCGGTGGGCCGCCGCCGACCTGCTCGCCCTCGAGGCCCGGATCCTGTCCACCGCCCAGGCTGGTGTGGCCGCCGGCCGCGCGGTGGTGCCCGGCGCCCTGGCCGCCGCCCACGCGGCGGCGGCCCAGCTCGACCCCGAACAGACCGGCGTCCTGCAACGGCTGCGTCGTCGGGCGGGGAGATGCTGGCGGTGCTGATCGCCCCGGCCGGCGCCGGGAAGACCACCACCCTCGGGGCGGCCGCCGCCGCCTGGACCGACGCCGGCTACCAGGTCCACGGCCTGGCCCCCTCCGCCCGGGCCGCCGCCGAACTCTCCGCCGCCACCGGCGCCCCGGCGGACACCGTCGCCAAATGGGCCCACGAACAACCCCGCCTCCCGAGCCAGCCGTCCGAACGGGCAAGCCGGTGGCGGGTCGGACCCCGCACCGTGCTGATCGTGGACGAGGCCGCGATGCTCGCCACCGAAGACCTGGCCGCCCTCACCGTGGCTACCCGGGCCGGCCGGGCCAAGCTGGTCCTGGTCGGTGACCCGGCCCAGATCGGGCCGGTCGAACGCGCCGGCGGCCTCCTGCCGGCCCTGGCCGCGCGGGTCGGGGCGGTCGAGCTGACCGGGATCCGCCGGTTCAGCCACCCCTGGGAAGCCGCCGCCACCCGGGCCCTCCGGTCCGGCAACCCCGCGGTGTGGGCCCGCTACGCCGACGACCGGATCCACCCGGCCCCCGACCCCGACGCCGCCCTGGACGCCGTCCACCGCCAGTGGCAGACCGCCACCACCCACGGCATGGACGCGTTGATGATGGCCCGCGCCCGCACCGACGTCGACGCCCTCAACCAGCGGGCCCGCACCGCCGCCTCAAGCCGACGGCACCGTGCACGGCCCGGTCCTCGCCGTCGCGGGCGGCCGTGACCTGGCACTCCGGCGACCTGCTCCGAGCCCGGCGCAACGACCGCCGGCTGAACCTCGGCGCCACCCACGTCCGCAACGGTGACCGGTTCACTGTCCTCGGCCCCGCCCCCGGCGGCGGCCTCGACGTCCAGATCTCGCCGGCCGCGGCCGGACCTCGCTACCCGCGACGTATCTCGCCGAGAACGCCAGCTACGGCTGGGCGACCACCATCGACGGCGCCCAAGGCGCCACCGCCAACATCGGCATCCTGCTCGCCCGACCCGGCCTCGACCGCGAACACCTCTACGTCGGGATGACCCGCAGCCAGCACGACAACCACGTGCATCTCACCATCGAACCCGCCGACATCGACCAGCACAAGCACCAGCACCCGGGGTCGTGCCACCCTGGCGACGCCATCCGCCCCTACAGACCGCACGACCGCCGCCAACAAGCCGCCCACACCCTGCTCGACCAAGCCCGCGAGCAGGCCATCGCGATCAGGCCGCGTCGGCTTCGCGACGCCGAGGCACCCGGGCGCCACATGGCCCCGCGCCCAGGACGATGGGAATCACCGACCGGCAGATCCGGATGGGCACAGCCAGCCGCTCCCTCCAGCACCGCCCGATCCATCGACAGGTAGCAACCGTAGTCCAAGCCTTGAGGTGCAAGCCGAGGTGTCCTCAAAGCTGATGCTGCCCGTTCGAGGTCGCGGCTCGGCTCACGCAGACGTGGTGGTTCGGGCGGAGACCCCCTTCACTGGGTGCGGCGATTCGCTTGCGCTTGGCCATGATTGAGGCGCATCCTCGGCGTCGTCGCAACTGGGCGACAACGCGAACGGGGACCCCTCATGGGGAACGTCAGCGACCTCGAGACCGCCCGACGCCGGCGGATCGTCAGCCGGTTCTGCACTCAATGCCACACGCCGTGGGCGTTGCGCGCGCGCCGCCTCAACGACGGGCTCGTCATCACCTGCCGCGCCTGCGGGCACGTCCGCGCCACCATCCCCGTGCTGTGCCGCGACCCGTCGATGGCAGCCGGCGGAGTCCCTGCGCCCCTGTCCGATGCAACCGGTCGCGCTGAGCCGCGCAGGACCTAGCCACGTGAGATCCGGAGGCTAGGTCCCTCCTAGCTGTGTGACGAATTGCGAGATTAGGTCGGCCAGCTCGGAGGGGGCTTCGAGGGGTATCTCGTGCCCGCAGTTGATGAACTCGAGCCGGGCGCGTTCAAGAGGAGCCGCCAAGCTTCGCGCAACACCTCGGGTGGAAACATCCAGTCTTCAGTTCCACCGACAACGAGGGTCGGCAGGCTCGAGTTCCTGACCGCGTCGAGGAAGTCACTCTCGACGCAAAGCTCGACGGTCCCCCTCAGCACGTCGGGCAGGACGCGTGCGGCCCCGTGTCCGACGTCCTTGAGCACCAGCGCGTCGAGCGGCCTGGTCGCGCAGCTCAGCACGACGTCGATCAACCGGTCGGCGGCTCCGGCGCGGTCACACCAGTCGTCGACCAGCTCCGCCGGCAAGGGGAGCGGCCCTGCCGGGGCGCCGGACACCAGAATCTGTCCCACTACCCGGTCGTAGTGGCGGTTGGCGATGTACTGCGCGAACTTCGCGCTCATGCTGTAGCCGAGCAGGATGAAAGTGTCGGCGCCGGCGGCGTCAGCCACCGCGACAGTGACATCGGCGATGCCGTCCAGGGTGTAGTCGCCGACCGGCTCGCCGGAGGATCCATGCCCCGGAAGGTCCAGGCACACGCAATAGAGGAGTTCGGGGTCCAGATGGCCGACCAGCTTCTCGAAGTAGGCCGCAGACCCGCCCATCCGTGCAGCAGCAGCAAGGCGGTGGATCCTTCGCCGCTCGTGCTGTAGCTGAGGTCACCGCACGCGGGGTGCTGGATGGTCGCCATGTCGTCCCTCCGTCCTGGGGTGTGCTACCACCGTGGCAGGGCGCGGTTGAGTCGCGGTAGAGCGCAGTCCGTGGGAAGTTGGGGGCACGGGGTTGGTTCCGTCCCGGAATCGGGGGCCGGCGTATGCAGTACCTGATCTTGGGCCCGCTCGAGGTACGCGCCGAGGCAGGCAACCTGGCCATCCCCGCCGCGAAGCAGCGCGCTCTGCTGACCATCCTGCTGGTGCACCACGGTTCCCCGGTGCCGGGGTGGCGCCTGATCGAGGACCTCTGGCAGGACCCTCCGGTCAGCGCCCGGAAGGTGGTCCAGACCTACGTCTCCAAGCTTCGACACATCCTTCCGGCTGGGACGCTGGTCACCACTCAGACGGGTACCGGCTCAACCTCGGGCGTGAGGAGTTGGACTCCGCCCGGTTCGAGGACCTGCTCCGTGCCGCCGAGTCGGCTCCTCTTGACCAAGAGGTGGCGCTGCTCCGCGAGGCCCTTGGTCTGTGGCGGGGTGGGGCGCTCGAGGACTTTGTGGACGAGCCCTTCGCCCAGGCAGAGATCGCTCGGCTGGAGGCGATACGGATGGCAGCCTTGGAACGCCGCCTCGATCTCGACCTGGCCCAAGGTCGACACGACTCCTTGCTCGCCGAGCTGGCGCCGCTCGTGCAGGCCAACCCGCTCAACGAACGAATGCGCGGACAGCTGATGCTCGCCCTGTACCGGTCAGGCCGGCAGGATCACGCCCTGCGCGTCTTCCGGGAGGGTCGCCGCGTTCTCATCGAGCAGCTGGGCGTGGAGCCCACGCCTGCTCTGCGCGGGCTTGAAGAGGCCATCCTGCGCCACGACTCCGATCTTCACCTGCCATCGAATGCGCTGAGCGAGGTGGCCACCGGACAGGTCACTAGGGCAGCCGCCCGCGGGAGTCCTCGGCACGTCGATGCTCCGATAGGTCGGCAGTCCGCGTCCCGCAAGGCGTTCATCGGCCGCGCGGGCGAGGTGGACCGTCTCCGTGGCCTGCTGACCGCCGCTCGGGCTCGTTGGGTCACGCTCACCGGGCCTGCTGGGAGTGGGAAGACCCGACTGGCGGTTGAGGTGGCCAGGCAGGTCGGGCCTGACTATCGAGACGGCTGGGCGTTCGTCGACCTCACCCGAATCGATCGTGCGGAACAGGTCGCGTCGGAGGTTTCTGCCGCGCTCGGGATCCAGCTCGACGATCCTGACGACGCACAGACGGCACTGGGCGACGTGCTCCGTCCCAGGGAGCAGCTGCTGTTGATCGACAACTTCGAGCACGTCATCGCGGCTGCACCGCTGATCACGTTTCTCCTCGACCGGGCACCCGACCTGGCGGTGATGCTCACCAGCCGTGCGGCTCTCGGGAACCCGGGAGAGCGGGAGTACCCTGTCGGCACTCTTCTCCTGCCGCCGGCGGATGCTCGGTGGGACTCGGTCGCTGAGGCCGACGCGGTGGCGCTCTTCGTGGACAGAGCACGCGCCGTTCGACCCGACTTCACCGTGACCGACAGCAACGCCAAGCAGGTTGCCCAGCTGTGCGGGCACCTTGATGGGCTTCCCCTGGCCATCGAGCTGGCCGCTGCCCGGGTCGATCTGCTCTCACCCCGGGGGGTCTTGGCTCGGTTGGACCAGCGGCTGGACCTGCTGGCCACCGATCGCGCCGACACGCCGCAGCGCCACCGTTCTCTCCGCGCGGCAGTCGACTGGAGCTACCACCTGCTCGACGCCGAAAGCCGACGTGCTTTCGCCGAGCTCGCTGTGTTCTCCGGCGGGTTCACCGTGGACACCGCCGAGGCTGTACTCAGCCACCCGCGCAGGCTCATCGTGGACACGGTGAAGACTCTCGTGAACGCCAGCTTGGTCAGGCCGGCCGGCGCCCCCGGGGACGAGCCCCGCTTCACGATGTTGGAGACGATCCGCGAGTACGCCGTCATGCGGCTGGCCGAGACGGGACGTTCCGACTCGATCCGCGCCGCGCACGCACAGGCATACCGGGCGATGGCGGAGGAAGCCGAGCCACAGCTTCGGGGACCGGACCAGCTGCGTTGGGTCGACCTTCTGTATGCCGAGCTGCCCAACCTTCGCGACGCCGTGCAGTGGGGCAATGATCACGACGATCCGGAACAGGCCGTCTTCACCGTTGCGGCGCTGTGGCGCTTCTGGCAGGTCCGGGGACTTACTCACGAGGCTCGGGCGCACCTTGAGCACTTGCTCACGACTTCCCAGATGTCCGACGGGGCGCGCGCCGCTGGCCACCTGGGGGCGGCGCGCTGCGCCTTCCACCAGGGCGATCTCGACGCGGTGAGGCTGCACGTCGGTGTCTGCCTGCCGTACCACCAGCGGGAGGGGGACCTCTACTCCGCCTCATTCGCCTCGATCCTCCTTGGTGCCGCTACCGGCCGGGCAGGAGACGCCGGTGCCGGCGGTGTGATCCTCCGCGAGGCGCTGGACGTGGCGCGCTCCAGTGGCGACGACTGGCTGCAAGCCACCTGCCTGGGCTATCTGGGCATGGTGTTGAGCGCCCAACGGCAGCACCAGGCCGCCCGTTCGGCGCTCGAGGAAGGGCTCCGCGCGGTCCGGGAGCTCGCCGATGCGCGGCTTGTCGGGTGGTTCCTGATAGGTCTGGGCCGAACCGCGTTGGCCGCGGGCGACGCCGCTCTGGCTCGGCGCCGGTTCGAGGAGGCGCTGACGCTGGAACGTCGCCTGGGCGACGCGTGGAGCCAAGCCTGGGCCCTGCAAGGGCTTGCCAGCACAGCACTAGCGGAGGGGGATGTCTCAGCCGCTTTCACCGCAGCAGTTGACAGCGTCGGACCGGCCCGAGACGTTCACAACCGCCCGGCAACCGCAGCAGCCATGCGCATCATCGCCACCATCGCTCATCACGACGGACAAGACCACCTGGCGGCCACGCTCCTTGGCGCCGCCAGCGTGGTCTACCCGAACGTCCGTCACGCCTGGACCTCCGAGGTCGACGGAGTCGCCTTGCTCGCAGCGGGCACGTTCGCCAGCGCGGTGGGAAACGACGTGCTGCAGAGTCACCGAGCTCGCGGCCGCGCCCTCTCCGTCGAGGAAGCCCTGGCGCTGGCCACAACCGAGCTGGCCCGCTAGGACGTCGCTCTACCAACGCTCGACCGGCCCGCGCGTCAATGGGTCACAGCCCCAGACCAGTCAAAGGAGCCACCATGCGCCGCGTCCCGACCCTCGCCCTAGTGTCCGCGACCATCGCCTTCAGCGCAGCGGCCATGCTGCCCGCCCACGCTGCTGATGCAAAGGTCACGCACATCACGGCGCGCGACCACGGAACCTTCGTCACCTCCCCGCTGAGTCCTCCACTGGTCCTCACCCAGGACCAGGGCACGGGCATCGCGACCCATCTCGGGCACTACTCGCTGCAGGGCTCAGAGGTCATCAACCTGGCCACCCTGCAGGTCAGCGATGGTTCCTTCACCATCACCGCAGCCAACGGCGACAGCATCGTCGGGACCTACGCCGGCACAGCCGCAGGCACCAGCGATCCGCTCGTCATCACCTACCACGTCACCGGCCCGGTCACCGGTGGGACCGGACGCTTCCAGGGAGCCCAAGGGCAACTCACCTGGGACGGCGTCGCCAACCTGGGAACCGGGGAGCTCTCCGACATAGCCACCGGCTGGATCACCAGGTGATGGCCTTCCACACCCGAGCCGTGAGCCCGCACGCGACCGACCGCCGAACGGCACCTGAGAGCACAGGCTGCCAGCTCCTTGCGCTCTGCGCGCGACTCCGGCCTGGGGCCAGCCAGTCGGCGATCACCACCCTCCCGCCGGGCGCCGGTACCCCACCCACTCCAGGCGACATCGGCCCTCAACTCCGGCAAGGCCGCACGCGGCAGCGCCCCTGCCATCACCTCGTCGAGGGCGCTGCGACGCCCCGTGAGGGCATCCCGTGCGGTGGCCGCAAGCCCGCGACAGCACGTCGGACGAGGTGAGTGCAGTCTGCCGACACTCGGCCTGACGCCGGGAGGCGATCCCATTCAGATCGAGCCTCAGCTCGTCGGACGCTCCTCTGGATCATGCTCTTTGCGGCCGGCGTGCCCACTTCGCCGTCCTTCGGAGCATTACCGAAGTCCGTCCCACCAGGTTCATCCGCCGGCTCGCAGTCGACCGACCAGTCTCACGGCCGCCGCGCACCGCACCGACGACAGCGGTTGAATTGCCGTGGGGGCTCACCCTGTTGGCGATCCCAGCGGTGCACGCGGAGAGCACACAGCACGAGTCCAACCCGCGCCGCCGAACCACTGGGGGACGGGCCCGGCAACGCGGGAGTGCTAAGGGGCGGAGCCTGCAGCGGAAGGCCGATTCCTGTGTGACCAGTGTGGCTCTGCGACGTCGGGCCGCCGGCAGATGTTGGGACCCAGCCCCTGGCGGCTCGGGCCGCCGTCCTCTCAGCCGGTTGCGAACGTGCCTGCACAGCTGTCCTGACGCGCGCGTGGCCCTCGTCGTGGGCTTGAGTACCCAAGGCGGCCGCCATCCTTCGCGCGTCGGCCATCGCGATCGCCTCTGCCGTCACCAGCTGCTCGCGCGTCATGACGCCGCGCCGCCCAGATCGCAGCCGCGAGCTGCCGACCGACCGCGGGCGCGGTCGGTCCGCCGCCACACGGTTCCAGGCCACAAGCCGCCGTGGTCGACCTCTACCGCTTCTCGCCGCATGAGACCCCCCCACGCTGGTGGCGACGCGGGTTCCCTGGCCTCCCAGAGAGCGAGCGGGTCGCCAGTTCTGACGATGCGACCGGATCGAGATCGCCGTCAAGGTTCAGTTGCGTGACAGCCCACTACAACCGGTGACGGACCGTTGGCGCGTCGTTCGACTCGCATCGGCCACCCTGCTTGAGCGAGCTCGCGTCGACGTGGTCGCAGAACACGACCGCGTCGCCGTCCACGCGCGGCAGCAGCGCCCGACGGTCGGTCCTTGGCGCGCATGACAGACGCAGGCCGGCGTCGGCTCAGTGCATGGCGGCCTCTTCGGCCGAGAGACCCGCATCGCCCCGGTCCTTTCCCAGGAGGTCTGGATCGGTGCGCGAGTGCGAGCCCTCCCCGCCGGTCAGCAATTGGGCGATCTCCCGGCGGGGACCGCGGTCGTCCCAGTCGGGATCTCCTGCGTCGTCCTCGACCGCATCGGGCTCTTCCTCGGCCAGCAGCTGATCCAAAGACTCACCACGTGACTCTTCCGCCGCGGTGGTGCCGAACCCGAGGGAGCCCCGGTATCGATCACCGGCGTCCCCGGTGTTGTCGCCGTCCGCGTCGAGCATCGTGTCCTCGGCGCCGTCATCCTCGAGGAGCTCACCGACGTCATCGCGTCTGGACATCTTCCGACCTCGAACTGGCCGCGTCGCCGCTGGCCCGGCAAGCGGCCCGGGGCCGCTTGCCGCTCACTCTATGTCCCCCACCTTGATCCTGTGGCCGCGCCGACAATCGTTCAGACCGTCTCGAAACAGGAGACGAGCCAGGTCCATAGCATCGCGGCCCGTCTGCGGACTGGACTGTGGGTCACTACTGCGGTCACAAGCACGGCCGGCGGCGCCTAGTTGGGCCCCGTCTCACCAAGCAGGTGAGCCAGGAGGATGGCGGCGAGGACAACGCCTCCTCGGCAGACGAGGGCGTGTTTGTCGTAGCGGCTGGCCAGGCCCGCTTGATGGGCGCGCGAGCCCGTCATGTTCCTGGCAGAGCCGCCCGGTCTAACGCGGCGATTCTCGGGTCGCTCTGGGCTCCCACCGGAGTACGTAGGCGCGAGCCGACCTGACACGCTTGTTGTGCGCCAGATGCCGACCTTGGAGGACTGGGTGCCGATCTACGCTTTCGACGGAGTCAAGCCGAGAATCGCCCGCGGCGTGTATGTCCATCCGGACGCGGTGGTCATCGGGGACGTCGTGTTGGGCGAGGACGCGTCGGTCTGGCCGACCGCCGTCCTGAGGGGCGACTACGGGTCGATCGTGGTCGGGGCGCGAACCTCGGTGCAGGACGGGACGGTTCTCCACACCACCCGCGCCAACCCGACACGGATCGGCGCGGAATGTGTGGTGGGACACAACGCCCACCTCGAAAGCTGCATCATCGAGGATCACTGTCTCGTCGGCTCGATGTCCACTGTGCTCAACCGTGCGGTGGTCGGTGCGCACAGCGTCATCGCCGCCGGCACCCTCGTCACCGAGGGCCGCCGGGTACCGCCCCACTCGATGGTCCGCGGCGTGCCGGGACACGTCATGCCCCTCGAAGGCACCGAGCACGCCCGACGGATCAGCCACGGAGTCGAGGCCTACGTCGAGAACGCCCGGCAATACCCCGCCGTCCTGCGGCTGGTCGCGTTCGAGGACTGCAGGCCCTCCTGAGAGGTCGACCCCACACGGTCGAAGCGACGTCTGACGGTCTCGCCGGAACCGAAGCGGCGGCGCCACCGGGCGCCTGGCAAATCTATGCGGCGGCGTGCACCTGATGCCGCCTTCTGAACCCACAACCCCCGCGCCGACTGAGCCAGCGAGGGCAGCCGCTGGGTCCTTAACCGGGCAGCTGGCCGTCGACGACCATGCGGCGGGGGTTCGCGACGATCTCAACCGCCAGGTCGCTGACGGTTCGAGCGGAGCGAGAGGCGGATGCGATGATCAGGGCTGTCGCCCGCGCTTCGTCGAGATCGTGCTGCTCCATCAGGACGCCGACGGCGATGTGCACCGTCGGACCGCTGTAACCGAACGCCACCACGCTCCCTCCAGGGTCTGGGAAGTGAGCTGCCCCAACGGTAAACCCGACGATGCCGGGGCGATGCCGACCCGACGCTCGGGGGTTGAGCGGCGCCGACCACCTCCCACCATCGACCGGCGGATGCCCCGCGTCCGGGACGGAAAGCCCGATGGCGCTGCCCGTCTGAGCGAATCGGCGGCTCAACACCCGAGGACCGGCGTCGCCTGAGCCGGCGCCGAGGAATGGCGTGTTGGCCTTGCCCGGCGTCGAAGCGCTCTGTGGGCCGACATCGAGGGGTGGCTGATCTTCGAAGGGAAGAGTTCGCGCCGCGGCATCCTGCGGCCTTGTCAGCGGCGAACGTCCCGAGGGGAGTCGCAGGCCCAAACGACGACGCCCCGGGCCCCATGCGTCGGCGGAGGGCCCCCGGTCGGAGCTGGTGAGCCCCCGGGTGTCGCAACTCGTGGCCCGGTGTGGGCGCCAAATGGAGGACCGACCGACTCCGCTGCAGGGTTTGCCCGCCGCAATGTCCAGCCCTGGACCGAACCTTCCGGGCGCCGCTGGCGTCCTCGGGACTGCCGCCGCGGAGGGGTGGGCGGACGAACGACGCCCCCGACGCGCGGCCGGTCTGGGGCGTTGCTCGCGCTTGGAAGGTCAGCGGTGCCGGTTCTTGGCGTCCTCGGACGGCAAGATCAGCACGCCCGCTTCTCGCTGCTCCAGATTGATCACGTCGAGGTTGTGGAAGATGGGCGGGCTATCGCAGAGTGCCAGCATCCCCTCGGCGAACTCATGCGTTGCAGGGTCTTGGTTGTTGGTCATCGCGGCTTCATATGACGGGAACTCGACGACGGTCATGTACCGGCCCGGGTGGTCGCGGTCAGCGCACTCCAGGACGCGGCTTGGCCCCATCTCGGGGTATCGCTTCGCGCCAGTCTTCAATGAACTTGCCGACGTCATCGATTCTGGACGTTCTCCACTCGATGACCTGAACGAAACCGCTCACCGGAGCGCCTCCAGGGGCCGCAGATCCGGGTCGCACCCGGCGTCATCTGCAAGGTCCTCCGGGCGACCCGAACGTCAAGGATTGGCAAAGTGCATCGACCGGCAGCCCCCCACCGCCGACCGCGGCGCCCTGCACGCGAGGCAGTGACGTTGCGCCCGCGATGGGCATGCCATGCGCTATCCGACCGCAGGGGTCCATGCCCCCGACCAGTGCGGACTGCAGTCGGCCCGCGGATGTGGCCATACCTCGTTGGTGGGGGTCGAGAGCCACACGATGCTCGTCTTCCCGCCGTGGCCGTGGATCTTCTCGACCGCGTCGGTGGCTTCCCGCACGGTCTCGGCGCGCGGTCACAGCTTGTAGCCGATATCCCGTAGCAGCGCTCGGCGATCTGCCTCGTCGCCTTCGTCTTCCACGCCGAGCGGCGCTGCGCCATCGACGACGCCCAAGACGCCTCGACCCTGCCCAGTCTCGGCAACGAGGACCTGCACCGGGTTGGCTGTCGCACAGTAGATGCCGCAGACCTCCGGGACGGCCTTGACCTGGTTGAGCACGTTCACGGGGAACCCCTCGCGCAAGAACACGATGAACGAGTGCCCTGCCCCTACAGCCAGCGCGTGTCGGACCGCCAGGTCGACGAGCGCCGGGTCGTTACCGGCCCGTCGCACGAGCCGTGGCCCAGAGGCCTCGCAGAAGGCCAGCCCGAAGCGCAGGTGCGGCGACGAGCCCACCAGGGCTTCATACAGGTCCTCTACGGTCTTGATGAAATGCGACTGTCCGAAGATCAGATTGACTCCGTCCGGAACGTCGACGGGCACGATGATGATCTCAGGCTCCGGCATCGCAGACCCTCCCGGCTACGTTGGCTTCCAGCCTCCCGCGGCGCCGGTCGAGCCGCAACGGCGCCCAACCGCCCGAAGTCCGTACTCCTCCGAACCTGACCAACGTCGTCTCTTCGCTCCGGCCGGGTCTCCGGGACGTTGTGCTCTGCCGGTCGAGGACGGGGCGTGCTGCTATGACAGGGAATGCAGCGGCGTGCCCACCCGGTCGGCGGCACGGCGGGGGGATGCGCCGCCAGGGCAGCACGGCTTCGCATCGAACGCCGAGGAGCGCGATCATGGCCAAGACCACCACCGCTAAGACGACGAAGGCACCGGGTTCTCGCACCCGTGCGACAGCCAAGAAGAGCACACCGGCCAGGAAGCGCACGCCGGCCAAGAAGACCCCGGACCACGCCGGCTAAGAAGAGCACGACCGCCCCGCAGATGTCCGCAGTTGATACGACGGCGGAATTGTCTGACGAGGTACTCGCGGCGGTCGCAGCCGGACAGCGGGCCGCGATCGAGGCGGTCCGCAAGTTCGTCGACACCGTCGATGAGGTGATCCCCGCGCTCGGCAAACGCCCGTCGCGCCGCGAAACGGTCATCGACGCCGCGCTGGACATGGCCGACAAGCTGGTCACGACGCAGTACCACTTCCTACGCAGTGTCGTGGGCAGCGCGGACCGCTCACTGAGCAAGTCTGGCCCCTCCCCGCACTAGACCGGCCTCGACGACCACGCCGGTGGGGTCCGAGCACTGGCGCCCTGCGACCAACGGGTGGTGGATGAAGACCAGCCCGTGCCGTCGATTGCCGAGACGGCATGCAGGTGCCTTTGGATCGACGTCGACGACCCGACCTCGCACACGTTGATGGCCTCGGCGCTGGACGTGGGCGGCGTGGTGGTCAACAAGCTGGCGGTCCTGCGGCCAGCGCGGCCGCGACGTGGGGCGACCTGCGGGACGGCGAGGTTCCGATGCCGCTGTCCGGGCAGCGGCGCAGGAGATGCTGGCCGAGCTGGCTTCCGCGCTGCGCGAGACCGACTGTGGCGCCGACATGACGACGAGGACTTCGTCCCGGCGCGGGCTCTCGCCGGGGCGCGTTGGCGTGCCCACCTCGGGGACTGGCCCGACTGGGAGCCGCGGCCGGACGAGCAGCAGGCCACGCTGATCGAGGACTTCGTCGCGGCCGCCGGACTTTCTGACGACGACGCCACCCGGTCGCTGGCCGACCTCTTCCCGAGTACGGCGACGGGGATCACCGGGTCCGCCCGCTGGGCTGGAGCCCGGGTGCAGTCGTTCTGTGTTCGCGGGCTGGCCGCCTCGCAAGGTGGCCTCGACGCCTAGCAGCGCGCCGGGCTGCCCGAGGCGCGGCGCCGGTGGCTTCGTTTGGCCCTCGACCGCCCAGGTGTGCCGACGCCGTGGATCGACCCGTGGCCGCCGCCGAGGTCGACGCGTCCCTGCCCGCGTTCGAGGAGGCCTTCGACGACGAGTCGTCCTGGGGCCTGCCAAGGTCGTGGTCGCGGAGCTTGCGAAGCGGGGCATCGACCTCACAGATCGGACTGCGGTCGTTGAGGCAATCCACCAGCTCAACACAGAGCAGCTGGCTCGAAGCCTGATCGTGGAGTGTCCGGCCCAGCAGGGGCGGGACACGCCCGAGCCCGGCCCTAGCTTTCAAGATTCTTTCGAAGGACCGGTCAGGACGGGGACGTCCGTGGTGGTACGGGGGCGTGCGCCGGGTCACGAGACGGCACGACCCGCGCGCGGGCGTCGCGATCAGCGCCGAGCAGCACTGGCGATTCGGGTTCATCCTGACGGTCAGGTGCGGGCACCCGCGCGCTACCCACAGCCCCGTCGTCGGGACAGGAGGACCCTCCGATGCCTCTGCTCACTGTCGACCAGGCGGCCGAGCGTCTAGGTACGTCGCCGCGATTCATCCGTCGGCTCGTCGCCGAGCGACGGATCGCCTTCGCCAAGCTCGGCAAGCACGTGCGCATCGACTCCACGGACCTCGACGCCTTCGTCGCCGCCGGACGTGTCGCACCGGCCAGAGGCGTGGCCCTGCCCGAGAGCCGGGACGGGACGACCCCGGTGGCTCGGGTGCTGCGCGATGCTGCCGGTCAGCCCTGACCAACATCTCGCCCGACCCGGCCGGTGTGCTGCGCTCCGGCTCCGTTTCGGGACCGGCCGGGGTGCCGGCGAGAAGATGATCGTGGGCCAAACGTGGGCTATAAGCCGGTCAACAGGGGCGCGTTACGGCCCACGTGGGCCAATCGAGAGTTCTTGCGCTTGGTCCGAGAGTGGCCAGAAACCCTTATTCCATAAGGGTTTTCGAGGGAGCGGGTGACGAGAATCGAACTCGCACTGTCAGCTTGGGAAGCTGATGTTCTGCCATTGAACTACACCCGCGGCGTGGAACTCGGACATGTTAGCGCCTCGCCGCGGGCGGCCGGGCAGCGCCGATAGGGTCCTCGTGTGCTGCTCTCGGACAGGGACATCCGCGCCGCGATCGAGTCCGGCCGGGTCGGTCTCGACCCCTTCGACCCGGCGATGGTCCAGCCCTCCAGCGTCGACGTCCGCATCGACCGCTACTTCCGGGTGTTCGAGAACCACCGCTACCCGCACATCGACCCGGCGGTCGAGCAGGCCGAGCTGACCCGGCTGGTCGAACCGGACGGCGACGAGCCGTTCATCCTGCACCCGGGCGAGTTCGTGCTCGGCTCGACGTACGAGGTCGTGTCCTTGCCGGACGACGTCAGCGCCCGCCTCGAGGGCAAGTCGAGTCTCGGCCGGCTGGGGCTGCTGACCCACTCGACGGCCGGCTTCATCGACGCCGGCTTCTCCGGGCCACGTGACCCTGGAGCTGTCCAACGTCGCGACGCTGCCGATCAAGCTGTGGCCCGGCATGAAGATCGGCCAGCTCTGCTTCTTCCGGCTGTCCAGCCCCTCCGAGGCGCCGTACGGCTCAGGAGCCACCGGCTCGCGCTACCAGGACCAGCGCGGCCCGACGCCGTCCCGGTCGTTCCAGAACTTCCACCGCACCGCGACCTAGCTACCCGGCTCCGGGTCGTCCTCGACCGCGATCGAGGTGATGTTGCGCCGCACCGAGCGCAGCATCAGCTGGCTGACGTCGAGCACCTCGACGTCCTCCCGCGCCGAGCCGTCCTGCTTCTTCGCGGTGACGGCGTCGCCGAGCATCACCAGGCAGAACGGGCACGCCGTCGACACGACGTCGGGGTCGATCGAGAGGGCTTCGTCGACCCGCTCGACGTTGACCCGCTTGCCGATCTTCTCCTCCATCCACATCCGCGCACCGCCGGCGCCGCAGCAGAAGCCGCGCTCCTTGCACCGGTGCATCTCCTCGGTGCGCAGGCCCGGCACCGACGCGAGCACCTCGCGCGGCGGTGTGTAGACCTTGTTGTGCCGGCCCAGGTAGCACGGGTCGTGGTAGGTGACCAGCTGGTCGATCGGCGTGACCGGCGTGAGCCGGCCCTCCTCGACCAGGCGGCCCAGCAGCTGGGTGTGGTGGACGACCTCGTAGCTGCCGCCGAGCTGCGGGTACTCCCGGCCGAGGGAGTTGAAGCAGTGCGGGCAGGTCGCGACGATCACGGTCTTGTCGGCGCCGGCCTCGTTGAGCGTCTCGATGTTCTGCTGGGCCAGCATCTGGAACACGAACTCGTTGCCGAGCCGGCGGGCCGGGTCACCGGAGCAGGCCTCGGCGTCGCCGAGCACCGCGAACCGGACCCCGGCGATGTGCAGCAGCTCGGCGAACGCGCGGGTCGTCTTCTTCGCGCGGTCCTCCAGCGCCCCGGCGCAGCCGACCCAGTAGAGGTAGTCGACCTCGCTGAGGTCCTCGACGTCCTGGCCGAGCACCGGCACCTCGAAGTCCAGGCCCTGGGTCCAGTCCAGCCGGGCCCGCGACGACATGCCCCACGGGTTGCCCTTGTTCTCGAGGTTCTTCAGCATCGTCCCGGCCTCGCTGGGGAACGACGACTCGACGAGCACCTGGAAGCGGCGCATGTCGAGGATGTGGTCGACGTGCTCGATGTCGACGGGGCACTGCTCGACGCAGGCGCCGCAGGTCGTGCACGACCACAGCACGTCGGGGTCGATGACCCCGCCCTCCTCGAGGGTGCCGACGAGCGGCCGGTCGACCTGTGGCTGCCCCTGGTCGGGCACCCGTCCGAACCCGGACTCCGGTACGCCGTGGTGAGCCGCGCCGGGCTGGGACGACTCGTTGCCGGCCTCCTCGACACCGGTGACCGCCGCGCCGTTCGCACCCAGCAGCGCCGGGCCCTTGGCGAACAGGTGGTCGCGCAGGTCCATGATCAGCAGCTTCGGCGACAGCGGCTTGCCGGTGTTCCACGCCGGGCACTGCGACTGGCAGCGACCGCACTCGGTGCAGGTCGAGAAGTCGAGCATGCCCTTCCAGGTGAAGTCCTCGATGGTGCCGCGGCCGAAGGTGGTGTCCTCGTCCAGCTCGTCGAGGTTCTCGAAGTCGATCGCCTTGCCGTCGACCATGATCGGCAGCAGCGGGCCGAGCGCGTTGGGCTCGCGCTTGGTGAGCACGTTCAACGGGGCCAGGAAGATGTGCAGGTGCTTGGAGTAGACGACGAGCACCAGGAAGCCGAGGATCACGCCGATCTGCAGCAGGATGCCGATGGTCTCCAGCGTCTCGTTGGCGCTCTCGCCCAGGGGCTCGAGCACGGTGGCGGTCGCCTTGGACGCGAAGGTCCACCAGCCGGCGTCCTGGTAGGGGAAGTTGCCGGTGTTGATCTGCGCGCCGCGGTAGAGGAACAGCGTCCACACCACGTTGAAGATCATGAACAGCACGAGCCAGGCCGCCCCGGTGTGCGAGCCGTAGAACCGGGAGGCTCGCTCGCGCCGCGACGGCGCCTGCCGGATCCGGATGATCGCGAAGCAGGTGATCGCGATCAGCACCGCCACCCCGAAGAAGTCCTCGAGGAACCCGAGCACCGTCCAGTGCCCGATCACCGGGATCGCGAAGTCCGGGGTGAACAGCGCGCCGTAGGCCTCCAGGATCGTGGCGGCCAGCACGATGAACGCCCAGAAGGTGAAGAAGTGCGCCACCCCGGGCACCGACCACTTCAGCAGCTTGCGCTGGCCGAAGACCTCGGCGACCTGGCTCTTGAACCGGGCGCCGATGCCGTCCATCCGCCCCGGCGCCGGCTGCCCGGAGCCGATCAGCCGGTACAGGTACCAGGCGCGGCGGCCGACGACGAGGAACGCGGCCAGCGTGATGGCCAGCCCGATGGCGAGGCGCACGGATCCTCCAGTGCTCGGATGCCGGGTCAGCGTAGGGGTGAGCCAATGCTACCCACCGGTAACTTAGCGCCGTCCGTCGGCCGGCGGGCCGGCTCAGAACAGGCCGGCGGCCCAGGTCATCAACGGCACCAGCACCGGCGCGGCCAGCACCAGCATCCCCACCACGACGAGCACCGCGAGCGCGCGCAGCGGGCCTGCGGGCTTGCCGCGGGCGTCACGCAGGGCGGGCAGCACTCCACGAGAGTACGACGAGCCGGCGGCCTGCGGTCTAGGTGACCTCTTCCATCCCGGGCGGCAGATGACCCGTCGACTTCTGGTAGTAGCCGGCCGCCTTCCGGGTCGCCAGCATCCGCGCCAGGCCCATCGCGGCTCCGCTGGCGAGGGCGAACGGGATCGCCTCCCGCCACCGGGTGCCCGGCTGGGCCGGGTTGGCCGGCGGGTTGGCGCCGGTGGTGACTCGCCAGCTCGTGACCAGGACCTTGCGGGCGGCGAGGCCGGCCAGGATCGCCGCCAGGCCGCCCATCAGCCGCCACCCCATCGATGAGTTCGCCGCCATGCTCCGCCCTTGCCCGGCCGGCCGGCTGTCGAACCCGTCAAGCCGTGCGCACCACGCGTCGACACTCCGGTCAGTACCCTTCCGGTGACCTTCCGTACCGGTCTGTCACTTCTCAGCCACTCCTCGCCCACTGGCCCCGGGGGACCCGCGTGCCGTTCCAGCGCCGTCGCCGCACCCGGCTTCCCGCTGCCCTGGCCGGCCTGGCTCGGACTGGCCGGCCTGCTCGGCGGCGTCGGTGCCGCGCCGCCGGCCGCCGCTGCCGGTCCGCCGACCCTCGCCCGACCGCACCTCGTGACCGGCCTCGCCACGGGTGCCGCCGACCCCGCCGTCCGGGTGGTGCGGGACCCTGCCGGCCGGGTCCGGCTGCTCGCCGCCGACGGTGCCCGGGTGCCCGGTCTCGCGGTCGGCGCCTCCGCCGTGACGGCCGCCCGGGCCCAGCTCGACCGGGTCGGCCGGGCCTTCGGCGTCAGCGGCCGCGACCTGCGCACGACCGCGGTCACCCGGGTGGCCGGGCGCGACGTGGTGCGGTTCCAGCAGACCCGGGCCGGGCTGCCGGTGCTCGGCGGCCAGCTGGTGACCGTCCTCGACGGTCACGGTGGGCTGCTGTCGGTGTCCGGTGAGACCGCGGGCCCGGCCGTCTCGACGGCGTACGACGTGGCAGCGTCGACGGCGCAGCGCACCGCGGTCCGCGCCGTCGCGCGGGTGCTCGGCGTCCGGCCCGCCGCGCTGCAGGCCGACCGGCCGGCCCGCTGGCTGCTGGACCGGTCGCTGCTCGACCCGCGGGCCGCGGCCCGGACCGTGCCGGTCTGGCGGGTCCCGGTCCGCTCGGCGTCCCGGCCCGACGTACGCCAGCTGGTGCTCGTCGACGCCCGCACGGGGCGGGTCGCGCTGCGGCTGGACGAGGTCGAGCCGCTCGACCGGGTGGTCTGCGACGACGTCCGCGTCCGGTCCTACCGGTGCCGGGCCGGCGGCTACGACCGGGTCGAGGGCGGCCCGCCGACCGGGGTGCCGGACGCCGACCAGGCCTACGACCTCACCGGGGTCACCGCGACCTGGTACGCCGCGGCTCTCGGCGTCGACCTGACCGCGCTGATCGGCAGCGACTTCGGTGACGGCAGCAAGCTGCGCTCCACCACGCACTACTGCCCGCCCGGCGCCTGCCCGCTGGACAACGCCTTCTGGAGCGGCGACCAGATGGTCTACGGCGCGGGCTACACCTCGGCCGACGACGTGGTCGCGCACGAGCTGTCGCACGGGGTGACCCAGCACACCGCGGGGCTCGTCTACTGGTACCAGTCGGGCGCCATCAACGAGTCGATGTCCGACGTGCTCGGCGAGCTCGTCGACCTCGCCGACGGCGTCGGCAACGACGCCCCCGACCAGCGCTGGCTGCTGGGCGAGGACCTGCCGCCGCAGGCCGGCGGGGTCACCCGCGACATGGCCGACCCGGCGCGGTTCGGCCAGCCCGACAGCACCCGGAGCACGTTGTACGACGTCGCGCTCGACTACGACGACAACGGCGGCGTGCACACCAACAGCGGGGTGCCGAACAAGACGGCCTACCTCATCTCGGACGGGACCGCCGCCGAGCCCGGCGGCGCCTTCCGCGGCCGCGCCTTCGCCGGGATCGGCCCGGAGCGGACGGCGACGCTGTACTGGGCGACCCTGCAGATGCTCACCCCCGGCTCGGACTTCGTCGACCTGGCCAACGGCCTCCGGCAGGCCTGCCTGAACCTCGCGTTCACCGCCGAGGAGTGCGCCTCGGTGGGATCCGCCGTCGACGCGACCGAGCTGGCCCGCTGGGCGGGTCCGACCGTGCCGCGCCGGGTCGTGATGGCAGGTGGCCCGGGCGAGGTGGCGCTGTCCTGGCTGCGGCCGGCCTCGACGGGGTCCACCGCGCTGGTGTCCTACATCGTCGCGGTCTCGCCCGACGTCCAGGGTGACGGCTTCTGGACCGTCGACCCGACGGCCACCGACTTCCTGCTGCGCGGGCTCAGCTCGGGGGTCGACTACACGGTCCGGCTGGTCGCCGTCAGTCCGGACGGCACCTCGCCGCCGGTGACCAGGGTGCTGTCCGGGAGCGCGCTGTCGGTCACCGGCCCCGCGTCGGTGCCCTACGGCGGGCGGGTCCGGCTCTCCGGTGCGCTGCGCAACGCCACCGGCGCCGGGCTGGCCGGCCGGCGGGTCCGGCTGATGCGCCGGGACGCCGGCACGTCGGGGTACCGGCTGGCCGCGACCCTGGTCACCGGTCCGACCGGCGGGTTCCACGTCGGGTGGCCGGCCGCCCGGAGCTCGAGCTGGTACCTGCTCTACCCCGGCGCCGCCGCCGAGATCGGCGCCCGCACCCGTCGGCACGGCTCTGCCGTCCCGCAGCGGGTCAGCCTCGAGGCCGGCGACCTCACGGTGCGCGAAGGTCAGACCGTCGAGCTGGCCGGGCGGGTGTTCCCCCAGCCGCCGGACCGCGCGGCCGGTGTCGCCGTGCAGCGCCGTGGCCCGGACGGGGACTGGGTGACGGTGCAGCGGGCGCCGCTGCACGGCGGGCGCTGGGCGCTGGGCTGGCCGGTGCGCAACGACCGGCCGACCGAGCTGCGGCTGCGGGTGCCGGCCCGCCCGGCGCTGGGTCTGGCGGCCGGCCTGAGCCGGGTGGTCGTGCTCAACCCGCGCTGAGCGGCGAAATGAACCGTGGCTACGGTCCCGTAAGTTACCGTCGGGTAGAACATCGGATGCACGACCAGGAGGTCGCAGTGGCGGAACGCACGGCGACCTTGCACGGCCACGAGCTCTGGTACGTCGACAGCGGCTCGGGCCCGGCCGTGCTGTTCATCCACGGGCTGCTCGGGTCGCACCAGAACTGGGCGCACCTGGTCGACGCGCTGGACGACAGCCACCGGCTGCTGGCCCCGGACCTGTTCGGCCACGGGGCCTCCGCCAAGCCGATGGGCGACTACTCGCTGGGTGCGCACGCGGCCACCCTGCGCGACCTGCTCGACCAGCTCGACATCGACAAGGTGACCCTGGTGGGGCACTCGTTCGGCGGCGGCATCGCCCTGCAGTTCTGCTACCTGTTCCCGGACCGGGTCGAGCGCCTGGTGCTGGTGGCCAGCGGCGGGCTGGGGCGTTCGGTGAGCCCGCTGCTGCGCTCGGCCACCCTGCCCGGCGCCGAGTGGGTGCTGCCGGTGCTCGCCTCGGGCTGGGTGCAGGCCCGCGCCGAGGGGGCCGGCCGGGTGCTCGCCCGGGTGGGTTGGAAGGCCGGCGCCGACGCCAGCCAGGCGTGGCACGGCTTCACCTCGCTGTCCGACGGGGAGAGCCGCCGGGCCTTCCTCGCCACCACCCGGTCGGTGATCGACCCCGGCGGCCAGACGGTGACCGCGCACGACCACCTGCCGACGGCCTCCCCGATCGCCACCATGGTGGTCTGGGGAACCAAGGACCGGATGATCCCGGCCTGGCACGCAGCGACCGCGGCCAAGGCCATCCCCGGCTGCCGGGTCGAGCTGTTCGAGGGCGCCGGGCACTTCCCGCACCTGGAGGAACCGGACCGGTTCGCGGCGCTGCTGACCGACTTCATGACCGAAGCCACGCCGACGAACGCGACATAACCGCTGGAGTTGAGTGCCCTCGACTCAGGTTCTTTGACATCCTCGCTGTCGGGCCGCAGAATATGAGTCGTCACGACTCAACCCTGTCCCACCCGACGTCCGGGCGGGACGCCCCAGCAGGAGGATCACCAACCATGGCACGAGCGGTCGGCATCGACCTCGGGACGACCAACTCCGTCGTCTCTGTCCTGGAGGGCGGCGAGCCCACCGTCATCGCGAACGCCGAGGGCTCCCGGACCACGCCGTCCGTGGTCGCCTTCGCCAAGAACGGCGAGGTGCTCGTCGGCGAGGTCGCCAAGCGGCAGGCCGTCACCAACGTCGACCGCACCATCCGCTCGGTGAAGCGGCACATGGGCGACGAGCTGGTCGGTCGACATCGACGGCAAGAAGTACACCGCGCAGGAGATCAGCGCCCGCGTGCTGCATGAAGCTCAAGCGGGACGCCGAGGCCTACCTCGGCGAGACCATCACCGACGCCGTGATCACCGTGCCGGCGTACTTCAACGACGCCCAGCGCCAGGCCACCAAGGAGGCCGGCGAGATCGCGGGCCTGAACGTCCTGCGCATCGTCAACGAGCCCACCGCGGCCGCGCTGGCCTACGGCCTGGACAAGGGCGAGAACGACCAGACCATCCTCGTCTTCGACCTCGGCGGCGGCACCTTCGACGTGTCCCTGCTCGAGATCGGCGAGGGCGTCGTCGAGGTCAAGGCCACCAGCGGCGACAACCACCTCGGCGGCGACGACTGGGACCAGCGGGTCGTCGACCACCTGGTCAAGTCCTTCAAGAACGCCCACGGCGTCGACCTGTCCAAGGACAAGATGGCGCTGCAGCGGCTGCGCGAGGCCGCCGAGAAGGCGAAGATCGAGCTGTCCTCCTCGCAGGAGACCACGATCAACCTGCCGTACATCACGGCCTCCGACGACGGGCCCGCTGCACCTGGACGAGAAGCTCACCCGCGTCGCAGTTCCAGCAGCTGACCGCCGACCTGCTCGACCGCACGCAAGGCGCCGTTCCAGTCGGTGCATCAAGGACGCCGGCATCGCGGTCGCCGACGATCGACCACGTCGTGCTGGTCGGCGGCTCCACCCGGATGCCCGCCGTCGTCGACCTGGTCAAGGAGCTGACCGGCGGCAAGGAGCCCAACAAGGGCGTCAACCCCGACGAGGTCGTCGCCGATCGGCGCCGCCTGCAGGCCGGCGTGCTCAAGGGCGAGGTCAAGGACGTCCTGCTGCTCGACGTCACCCCGCTGTCCCTCGGCATCGAGACCAAGGGCGGCATCATGACCAAGCTCATCGAGCGCAACACCACGATCCCGACCAAGCGCTCCGAGATCTTCACCACGGCCGACGACAACCAGCCCTCGGTGCAGATCCAGGTCTACCAGGGCGAGCGCGAGATGGCGGCGTACAACAAGAAGCTCGGCATGTTCGAGCTGACCGGCCTGCCGCCGGCCCCGCGCGGCGTCCCGCAGATCGAGGTCACCTTCGACATCGACGCCAACGGCATCGTGCACGTGTCCGCCAAGGACCTCGGCACCGGCAAGGAGCAGTCGATGACGATCACCGGCGGCTCGGCGCTGCCCAAGGACGACATCGAGCGGATGATGCAGGACGCCGAGGCGCACGCCGAGGAGGACAAGCAGCCGCCGCGAGGAGGCCGAGGTCCGCAACACCGGCTGAGCGCTCGTCTACCAGACCGAGAAGTTCCTGGCCGACAACGCCGACAAGTTCACCGAGGGCGACGCCGCGGCCACCAAGGCCGAGGTCGAGGAGGCCCTCGCCGAGCTGAAGAAGGCGCTCGAGGGCACCGACGACGCGGCGATCCCGGCCATCAAGGACGCCACCGAGAAGCTCGCCACCGTCGAGCCAGAAGCTCGGTGCCGCGATGTACGCCGAGGCGCAGGCGGCCCAGGCCGGCGCTGCAGGCCCGGGTGACACGCCCGGCGCGGGCACCGACGGCTCGGCGTCCGACGGCACCGACGACGACGTCGTGGACGCCGAGATCGTCGACGAGGACGAGACCAAGTGAGCGAATCCGGCCACCGACCCGAGGGTGACGAGGAGCAGGAGCGCGAGCACCAGGGACCCGTCGTGCACGACCGGCGCCGGATCGACCCGGAGACCGGAGCCGTCCGGGAGCAGGCCGCCGCGCCCGCCCCGGCGGCCCCGGCGGCGGGGGCGGGTGCCGGCTCGGCCGACGGCGTTCCGGCCGAGCCCGACGCCACGATGGACGAGCTCGCCGACGACGTCGCCGCCGAGCTGACCCGGCAGATCGCCGAGCGCACCGCCGACCTGCAGCGGCTGCAGGCCGAGTACGCCAACTACCGGCGCGCGGGTCGAGCGCGACCGCGAGGTCGTCCGCGAGCACGGCGGTCGCCAACGTGCTCACCGAGCTGCTCCCGGTGCTCGACGACATCGGCCGGGCCCGCGACCACGGCGAGCTCGAGGGCGGCGTTCAAGTCGGTCGGCGAGGCGCTGGAGCAGACCGTCGCGAAGCTCGGCCTCGCAGCGGTTCGGCACGGCGGGCGACCCGTTCGACCCGATGGTGCACGAGGCGCTGACCCACAAGGTACTCCGACCGACGTCACCGAGGCGACCTGCGTCGAGGTCTTCCAGCCCGGCTACCGCATCGGCGACCGCGTCGTGCGCCCGGCCCGGGTCGCCGTCGCCGAGCCGCGAGTGAACCACCGCTGACGTCGACGAGCACGACCGAAAGGAGGGCGCCGATGAGCACCAAGGACTTCCTCGAGAAGGACTACTACGCGACCTCGGCGTCCCCAAGGACGCCACGGCCGACGAGATCAAGAAGGCCTACCGCAAGCTCGCCCGGAAGTACCACCCGACGCCAACCAGGGCGACGACCGGGACAAGGCCGAGGAGCGCTTCAAGGAGATCTCCGAGGCCTACGACGTGCTCGTCCGACGACCACGCGGCGCAAGGAGTACGACGAGGCGCGCTCGCTGTTCGGCTCCGGCGGGCCGGCCGGTTCCGGCCCCGGGGCGGCGGCCCCGGCGGCGCGGGCAGCGGCGTCCCGTTCGACTTCGGCGACCTCTTCGGCGGCAGCGGCGCGCCGGGGTCCGGCGGGCTCGGCGACCTGCTCGGCGGTCTGTTCGGCCAGCGCACCGCGGCGGCCGCACGGCCGGTCCGCGCCGCGGTGCCGACGTCGAGTCGTCGGTCACCCTGCCGTTCGACGAGGCGGTCGACGGCGTCACCGTCCCGCTGCGGCTGACGCAGCGAGCGGCCGTGCCCGTCCTGCCACGGCACCGGGGCCGCGGCCGGCACGATGCCGCGCACCTGCCCGACCTGCGAGGGCACCGGCCAGGCGTCAGCCGCAACCAGGGCGGCTTCGCCTTCGCCGAGCCGTGCCGCGACTGCCGCGGCCGCGGGCTCGTCGTCGACGACCCGTGCCCGACTGCGACGGGCACCGGCCGGGCCATGGGCACCCGCACGCTCACGGCGCGCATCCCGGCCGGCGTGAAGGACGGCCAGCGGATCCGGCTCAAGGGCAAGGGCGCTGCCCGGCGAGCGGGGCGGGCCGGCCGGCGACCTCTACGTCGCCGTGTCGATCGTCAACCGCACCCGCTGTTCGGCCGCAGGGCGACAACCTGACCCTCACGGTGCCGGTCACCTTCCCCGAGGCGGCGCTCGGCGGCGAGATCAAGGTGCCGACCCTGCCGGGACGCCGGTCACCCTGCAGATCCCGCCGGGCACCGCCAACGGCCGCACCTTCCGGGTCAAGGGCAAGGGTGTGCCTCGCAAGGACGGCACCCAGGGCGGACCTGCTCGTCACCGTCGAGGTCGCCGTCCCGCAAGCTCTCGACGCGGCCCGCGAGGCGGTCGAGAAGTTCCGCGACGCGACGGCGGGCGACGACCCGCGCGCCGGACTGCTCCCGCCTGGCGCGAAGGGAGCCTGACATGCCGTTCACGGCCGGCCGCGACGGTGCCTGGGAGCAGCCGACGACACCCCCCGGTGTTCGTCATCTCGGTGGCCGCCCAGCTGACCGGCCTGCACGCGCAGACGCTGCGGCAGTACGACCGGCTCGGCCTGGTCTCCCCGGGCCGCACGCCGGGCGGCGGCCGGCGCTACTCCCGGCGCGACATCGCCCAGCTGCGCGAGGTCGTCCGGCTGTCCGGCCTCGGTCTCGGCCTGCAGGGCGTCCGGCAGGTGCTGGAGCTGGCCAACCACCTGGCCGCGCTGCAGGCCCGGGTCCGCGAGCTCGAGGCCGAGCTCGACGCCTACCGGGAGCGCGACCGCCGTACCGCGCTGGCCCTCTGGCGCCCCACCCACCCCACCAGAAGGTGATCATGAGACGACAGGCCGCGACCACTGCGGTGCGCCGTCTCAAGATCGGCGAGAAGAGAGTTCGACGATGGATGCCAACCAGCTGACCACCAAGAGCCAGGAGGCCTTCGCCGCCGCCTCCGCCGCGCGCTGCGCGACGGCAACCCCGCGGTCGAGCCCGAGCACCTGCTCTGGGCGCTGGTGCAGGACGACCAGGGCATCGCGGTGCAGGTCCTGGAAGCCGTCGGTGTCGACCGGGCGACCGCCCGCGACGACGCCGACAAGGCGGTCACCAACCTGCCGCGGGCCAGCGGCGCATCGGTCGCGGCGCCGGCTCCGTCGGCCGCGTTGCAGCGGGTCGTCGCGGCCGCGATCGACCTCGCGTCGTCCCGTGGCGACACCTACGTCGTCGACCGAGCTCCTGCTGCTCGGCCTGGCGACCGGCGGGCGGTGCCGCCGGCGAGCTGCTGCGCGAGCGCGGCGCGACCGTCGACGCCCTGACCGAGGCGGTCGACCGGGTGCGCGGCGGCTCGAAGGTCACCTCGGACAGCCCGGAGAACACCTTCCAGGCGCTCGAGAAGTACGGCGTCGACCTCACGGCGGCGGCCCGCGAGGGCAAGCTCGACCCGGTCATCGGCCGCGACGCGGAGATCCGCCGGGTCGTGCAGGTGCTGTCCCGGCGTACCAAGAACAACCCGGTGCTCATCGGCGAGCCCGGCGTCGGCAAGACCGCCGTGGTCGAGGGCCTCGCCCAGCGCATCGTCGCCGGCGACGTGCCCGACTCGCTGCGCAACAAGACGCTCGTCGCGCTCGACCTCGGGGCGATGGTGGCCGGCGCGAAGTACCGCGGCGAGTTCGAGGAGCGGCTGAAGGCCGTGCTCGACGAGATCAAGGGCAGCGACGGCCAGGTCGTCACGTTCATCGACGAGATGCACACCGTGGTCGGCGCCGGCGCGACCGGCGAGGGCGCGATGGACGCCGGCGAACATGCTCAAGCCGATGCTGGCCCGCGGCGAGCTGCGGATGGTCGGCGCGACCACGCTCGACGAGTACCGCGAGCACGTCGAGAAGGACCCCGCGCTGGAGCGCCGGTTCCAGCCGGTGCTCGTCGGCGAGCCGTCGGTCGAGGACACCATCGCGATCCTGCGCGGCCTCAAGGACCGCTACGAGGCGCACCACAAGGTCGACATCTCCGACGCCGCACTGGTCGCCGCCGCGACGCTGTCCGACCGCTACATCACCTCGCGCTTCCTGCCCGACAAGGCGATCGACCTGGTCGACGAGGCGGCCTCCCGGCTGCGCATGGAGATCGACTCGCCGCCGGTCGAGATCGACGTGCTGCAGCGGCAGGTCGACCGGCTGCACATGGAGGAGCTGGCGCTCGCAGGCGAGACCGACGAGGCGTCGCAGGAGCGGCTGGAGCGGCTGCGCGCCGACCTCGCCGACAAGCAGGAGCAGCTCACCGCGCTGAACGCCCGCTGGGAGCAGGAGAAGGCCGGCCTGGACGCCGTCGGCGAGCTGAAGGCCCGGCTCGACGAGCTGCGCGGGCAGGCCGAGCGGGCCCAGCGCGACGGCGACTTCGCCACGGCGTCCCGGCTGCTGTACGCCGACATCCCGGCCGCCGAGAAGTCGCTGGCCGAGGCGCGGCTGGCCGCCGAGTCGCGGGAGGCGATGGTCAAGGAGGAGGTCGGGCCCGACGACGTCGCCGAGGTGGTGGCCGCCTGGACCGGCATCCCCGCCGGCCGGCTGCTCGAGGGCGAGACCGCGAAGCTGCTGCGGATGGAGGACGAGCTCGGCCGGCGGCTGGTCGGCCAGGCGACCGCCGTACGGGCGGTGTCGGACGCCGTGCGTCGGGCCCGGGCGGGCATCGCCGACCCCGACCGGCCGACCGGGTCGTTCCTGTTCCTCGGCCCGACCGGTGTCGGCAAGACCGAGCTGGCCAAGGCGCTGGCCGACTTCCTGTTCGACGACGAGCGGGCGATGGTCCGCATCGACATGAGCGAGTACGGCGAGAAGCACTCGGTCGCCCGCCTGGTGGGCGCGCCGCCTGGCTACGTCGGCTACGAGGAGGGCGGGCAGCTGACCGAGGCGGTGCGGCGCCGGCCCTACACGGTCGTGCTGCTCGACGAGGTCGAGAAGGCGCACCCCGAGGTCTTCGACGTGCTGCTGCAGGTGCTCGACGACGGCCGGCTGACCGACGGCCAGGGCCGCACCGTCGACTTCCGCAACGCGATCCTGATCCTCACGTCCAACCTCGGCTCGACGTTCATCACCGACCCGACGATGACGCCGGACGCCCGCCGCGAGGCTGTGCTGTCGGCGGTGCGCACCGCGTTCAAGCCGGAGTTCCTCAACCGGCTCGACGAGGTCGTGGTCTTCGACGCGCTCGGCATGACCGAGCTGGCTCGCATCGTCGAGCTGCAGGTCGAGCACCTGCGGCGGCGCCTCGCCGACCGCCGGCTCGGCCTCGAGGTCACCCAGGCGGCGCGCGACTGGCTGGCCTCGACCGGGTTCGACCCGGTGTACGGCGCCCGGCCGCTGCGCCGGCTGGTGCAGTCGGCCATCGGCGACCCGCTGGCGCGTGCCCTGCTCGCCGGCGAGGTCCGGGACGGCGACACCGTGCACGTCGACCTCGACCCGCAGACCGGCACCCTGACCGTCTCCAGCGCTCCGGAGTCGACCACGTAAAGCACGCGCCCGGACACTTCGCGAGGCGTGCACACGTGGCGAGGCGTCCGTAAGGCTGGCGAGGCGGCACCGTCGAGCGCTGAACGCGTCGGCGTCGTCGCCCGTGCTCGGCACTGACGCGTGGCGACGGTGCCATCGAGTGGTGCAGCCTATGGCTGGGCGGAGATCGGAGCGGACCGTGAAGCAGCTCAGCGTCGTCGTCGGAGTCGTGCTCGTCCTGGCCGGGGTGACGTTCGGCCTGCAGGGACTCGGCGTCCTCGGTGGCAGCGCGATGAGCGGCCAGAACGCGTGGGCGGTCCTCGGGCCGCTGATCGCGTTGGTGGGTGTCGTGCTGGTCGTCGGAGGGCTCCGCGGCCGCCAGCGCCGTACCTGAGGACGCGTCGGGCCCACGCGCCGTACCTGAGGACGCGGCGGGAGCACGCGCCGTACCTGAGCCGGCCGGCTGACCGGCGTACCCGCCGGAGCAAGATCGTTCGCGACGTTCGGCCACGACACGCGCGGCGTGTCGGCCGCAAACGTCGCGAACGCGGCAGCGCCTGGGGTTGCGGACCCCGGAGGCGTTCGGGTCCCTCCGGCTGACAGGGTGGAGACATGTCCACCGCACTGGTCACCGGCGCCACCGCCGGCATCGGCAACGCCTTCGTCCGCCGCCTCGCCGCCGACCGATACCACCTCGTCCTCGTCTCCCGCGACGCCGAGCGGCTCGAGGTGCTGGCCGCCGAGCTGCGCACGACGTACGGCGTGCAGGTCGAGGTGCTGGCCGCCGACCTCGCCGAGGACACCGGCTGCCGCACGGTCGAGGCCCGGCTCTCCGATCCCGACCGACCGGTCGACCTGCTGGTCAACAACGCCGGCTTCACGGTCAAGGCGCGCTTCGTCAGCGGGGACGTCGAGGACGAGGAGCGGATGCTGCGGGTCCTGGTGCGGGCCGTCCTCCGCCTGACCCGCGCCGCGCTGCCGGGCATGCTCGAGCGGCGGCACGGCGTGGTCATCAACGTCTCGTCGGTGGCCGGCTTCCTGCCGCAGAGCACCTACAGCGCGGCGAAGGCGTGGGTCACCAGCTTCACCCAGGGGCTGGCGGGCGACGTCGCGGGCACCGGCGTGCAGGTGCTCGCGCTGTGCCCCGGCTTCACCCACACCGAGTTCCACGAGCGCGCCGGCATCGACATGCGACGCACCCCCGACTGGATGTGGCTGCAGGCCGACGACGTGGTCTCCGACGCGTTCTCGGCACTGGACCGCGGACACGTCGTCTGCGTCCCCGGGATGCAGTACAAGACCGCGGTCGCGCTGGCCCGCCACGTGCCCACCAGGGTGCTGAGCAGCCTCGCCCGGCGGACCCGCGTCCGGCGCGGCAGCCGCAGCGGCTGAGCCGGCGGCCCTCAGCGCAGCCCGATGACCGTCTGCAGGTAGCTGCTCGGGATCGCGACCGACCCGCCGTCGCCGTGCCGGTCCCACCGGGCCGCCAGCGCCGTCAGGTCGGCCCGCAGCTCCTCGGTGGCGCTGTCGTCGAGAGCCTCGAACGCCTTGTACGTCGGGCCGTACCACCGGCGGAAGAACGTCACGAACTCCTCCGCCGAGCGGAACCGGAAGGTGAAGGTCTCCTCCGTCGAGCGCATCGTCGCGACCGCGTCGCCGAACAGGTCGCGCAGGTGGTCCTCCCGTCCCCACAGCAGCGGCGAGGCGACTCCGGGCGGCGGCGGCACGTGGGCGCCGATGGTGCGGAACATCTCGCCGATGAAGCCGTCAGGTGTCCAGGACGCCAGCCCGAGGGTGCCGCCGGGCCGGGTGGCACGCACCATCTCGTTCGCGGTCTGCTGGTGGTCCGGCGCGAACATGGTCCCGTAGACCGACACCGCTGCGTCGAAGGACGCGTCCTCCACCGGGAGGTCCTCGGCGTCGCCCTCGACGAGCTCGACGTCGACGCCCTCGGCGGCCACCCGGACCCGGCCGTCGGCGATGAGCTCCGGCACGTAGTCGACGCCCAGCGCCGAAGCGCCGGCCCGGGCGGCGGCGATGGCGGCGTTGCCGTGGCCGCAGGCGACGTCGAGCACCCGCCAGCCGGCCCGCACGTCGACCGCGTCGACGAGCACCTCGCTGACGATCTGGATCTTGGTGCCGACCATCGCGAAGTTGCCGCTGGCCCAGGTCTTCTGCTGGCGCGACTTGACGAGGGCGAGATCGGGTCGGGTCGAGGTGACGGACATGCGGTCCTCCGCGGGCTCGGGCGGCCGGGCGAGTCCGCGGCCGCGCACCCATCGACGGTGCGGCCCGCGGCGCCGTCCGACGAGTGCGAAGGTCGTACCGGCGGCAAACCGGAGCAGAAGGCGACGAACCGGGAACAGACCAGGGGCCGGCAGCCGGAACAGGTACTGGATCTGGACTACCCGGCGGGTCGAGTTGGTCGCACCATGGGCCGGTGAGCGGATACGGCGACTACTGCCCCATCGCGTCCGGTGTCGAGGTGCTCGGGGACCGGTGGACCCCGTTGGTCATCCGGGAGCTGATGGTGGGCAGCACCGGGTTCAACGAGATCCACCGTGGGGTGCCGAGGATGAGCCGCACCCTGCTCTCCCAGCGACTGCGCCAGCTCGAGCGGCAGGGCCTGGTGGACCGGCGCGCCGAGGGCCGCGCGGTGCGCTACACGCTGACGCCCGCGGGTGAGGGGCTGACCCCCATCGTCTGGGCGCTGGGGCACTGGGCGGCGGAGTGGATGTTCGGCGACCCCGTCGACGACGAGCTGGACGGCGAGTCGCTGCTCTGGCGGATGCACCAGCACGCGGTTGCCGCGAAGCTGCCGGCCGACCGCACCTGCGTCCACGTCGTGCTCACCGGGCGCGGAGGCACCCAGGGCTGGCTGGCCATCGACCGCGGCGGCGTCACGGTCTGCACGACCGATCCCGGGTACGACGTCGACCTGGCGCTGCGCGCCGACACCCGGTCGATGCACCGCTGGCTGATCGGGCGTCAGCCCTTCCGCGAGCTGGTGGCGGCCGGCGACGCGACCTTCCTCGGCCCCAGCCGACTGGCGCGGGCGTTCCCGTCCTGGTTCGACACGTCGTTCTTCGCCGAGGGCCTGCGCCGCGCTCAGCAGCGGATGACGCAGCAGGCCGGCCTCGCGTCCTGACCGCCGACCGGCGGAGCGCGCTCAGCGCGGACGGAGGGCCTGCAGCCGGCCGAGCGCCTCGTCGAGCACCTCGTCGCGCTTGCAGAAGGCGAACCGGACCAGCGGCCGGCCGGCCTCGACGTCGTCGTAGAACACCTGGTGCGGGATCGCCACCACGCCGGCCCGGTGCGGCAGGTCGCGGCAGAACGCCACGCCGTCGTCCCACCCCAGCGGCCGGACGTCGGCGGTGACGAAGTAGGTGCCCTGCGGCACGAACACCTCGAAGCCGGCCGCGGCCAACCCCGCGCACAGCCGGTCGCGCTTCCCGCGCAGGGCGTCGCGCAGCTCGTCGAAGTAGGAGTCCGGCAGCCGCAGGCCGGCGGCGATCGCCGGCTGGAACGGGGCACCGGAGACAAAGGTGAGGAACTGCTTGGCCATCAGCACGGCGCGCACCAGCGGCGCCGGTCCGGTGGCCCAGCCGATCTTCCAGCCGGTGAACGAGAACGTCTTGCCGCCCGAGCTGATCGACAGGGTGCGGTCGCGCATGCCGGGCAGCGTGGCGATCGGGCGGTGCTCGCCGTCGTACGCCATGTGCTCGTAGACCTCGTCGGTGACGACGAGCAGGTCGCGCTCGACGGCGAGGTCGGCCACCGCGGCCAGCTCCGTGCCGGTGAGCACCGTCCCGGTCGGGTTGTGCGGGGTGTTGAGCAGGATGAGCCGGGTGCGGTCGGTCACCGCGGCGCGCAACCGGTCGAGGTCGAGCCGGAAGTCCGGCGCCCGCAGCGTCACCGGCACCCGGACGGCGCCGGCCAGCTGGATGCATGCGCTGTAGGAGTCGTAGAACGGCTCGAGCGCCACCACCTCCTCGCCCGGGTCGACGAGTCCGAGCAGCGCTGCAGCCACTGCCTCGGTCGCGCCGGTGGTGACCACGACCTCGGTGGCGGGGTCCAGGTCGAGGCCGTAGAACCGTTTCTGGTGCTCGGCGATCGCGAGCCGCAGGTCGGGCTGACCCGGCCCGGGCGGGTACTGGTTCACGCCCGGCCCGGATCGCCGCGACCGCCGCGTCGGCCACCTCGATCGGGCCGTCGGTGTCGGGGAAGCCCTGGCCGAGGTTGACCGCACCCGTCTCCAGCGCCAGGGCCGACATCTCGGCGAAAACCGTCGTGCCGAGGCCGGCCAACCGGCCGGCGAGCTGCTCGGTGCGCACCGCTACACCTTGGCACGGACCGGCGCGGACCACCCCTTCCGCAGACGCCGCTGCCGTGGTTGGCTGCGCAACATCGGCTGATCCACCCTGCTCAATGGCGAGTGAGGAGTGTCTTAGGCATGGTCATGATCCAGGTAACCGTCGACGGCGAGCGACGCGAGGACGACGTCGAGCCACGGCTGCTCCTCGTGCACTACCTGCGCGAGCGGGTCGGCAAGGTCGGTACGCCGGTCGGCTGCGACACGAGCAACTGCGGCTCGTGCACCGTGCAGCTCGACGGCCAGACGGTGAAGAGCTGCAGCGTGCTGGCAGTGCAGGCCGACGGCGCCGACATCGTCACCATCGAAGGGCTCGCCAACGGTGAGTGGCACCAGGTGCAGAAGTCCTTCAAGGAGTGCCACGGGCTGCAGTGCGGCTACTGCACGCCGGGCATGATCATGGCCTCGGTCGACCTGCTCAAGGAGAACCCGAACCCCTCCGAGGAGGAGATCCGCGACGGCCTCGAGGGCAACCTCTGCCGGTGCACCGGCTACCAGAACATCGTCAAGGCCGTGCAGCACGCAGCGGCAGCCGGCGGTGCCCGATGACCGCCACCGAGGCCGAGCCGTCGCCGCACGGCGAAGTCGGTCGGCCAGCCGATGCCGCGCAAGGAGGACGCCCGGCTGGTCACCGGCACGCACCAGCTGGACCGACAACGTCACGCTGCCCGGCACGCTGCACATGGCGCTGCTGCGCAGCCGATGGCGCACGCCCGCGATCACCCGCATCGACGTCGTCGCGGCGCTGACCCGCCCGGGCGTCGTCGCTGCGTTCTCGGCCGACGAGCTCGGCGACGAGCATGGGCGGGCTGCCGACGGCGTGTGGCCGTCACCGACGGACATCAAGACGCCGCCGCACCTCCCGGCGCTCGCCACGCGACGAGGTCCGCTACGTCGGCGACGCCGTCGCCGTCGTGGTCGCGTCCGACCGCCACGCCCGGCGGCCGACGCCCTGGAAGCCGTCGAGGTCGACTACGAGCCGCTGCCGGCGTGCTCGACATGGAGCGCGCGATGGCCGACGGGTCGCCGACTCGTGCACGCCGACGCTCGGCACCAACACCTGCTTACACCTTGCGAAGCCAACGGCGGTGACTACGAGGCTGTCGAAGGCCAAGGCCGACGGCGTCCTCACCCGGCGCTACGTCAACCAGCGGCTGATCCCGATGGCGATGGAGCCGCGGGCGGTCGTCGGCGACGCCGACCGGCGCCGACGGCGAGCTCACGCTCTGGTCGCCACCCAGATCCCGCACTTCGTTCGGGTCCTGCTCGCCCTGACGTGCCGGCATCCCCGAGCAGAAGCTGCGGGTGATCGCGCCCGACGTCGGCGGCGGCTTCGGCTCGAAGCTGCAGTCTACCGCGAGGAGACGATCGCGGCGGTCGTGGCACTAGCGGCTCGGGCCGGCCGGTCAAGTGGATCGAGACGCGCAGCGAGAACGCGCAGGCGACCCACCATGGCCGCGACCAGCTGCAGGAGATCGAGGTCGCGATCAAGAACGACGGGACGATCCTGGGCATGCGGGTCGACCTGCTCGCCAACATGGGCGCCTACATGCATGATCATCTCGCCGGGCATCCCGATGCTCGGTCGCCTGGATGTACCACTCCATCTACAAGATGGAGGCACTACGACTTCACCTGCACCGGCGTCTTCACGACCACGACGCCCACGGACGCCTACCGTGGCGCCGGCCGGCCGGAGGCGACCTACGCGGTCGAGCGGCTGATGGATGACCTGGCCGCCGACCTCGGGCATGGACCCGATCGAGCTGCGCAGGAAGAACTGGATCGAGCACGACGAGTTCCCTTACACACACGATCTCGCGGGCTCGACCTACGACAGCGGCAACTACGAGGCGGCGACCGACCAGGCCGTCGGAGATGTTCGACTACGACGGGCTGCGGGCCGAGCAGAAGCGACGCCGCGACGCCCGACGACCCGGTGCAGCTCGGCATCGGCATCTCGACGTTCACCGAGATGTGCGGCCTGGCGCCGTCCCGGATCCTGTCCGCGCTGAAGTACGTCGCCGGCGGCTGGGAGCACGCCACCGTCCGGGTGCTCCCGACCGGCAAGGTCGAGGTCGTCACCGGCACCTCGCCGCACGGCCAGGGACACGTCACGGCGTGCGAGCCAGATCGCCGCCGACCCGCTCGGCATCGACCCGTCGACGACATCGAGGTGATCCACGGCGACACCCTGACCTCGCGCCGTAGCGGCATGGACACCTACGGCTCGCGCTCGCTCGCCGTGGGCGGCATGGCCGTGCGTCGCGGCCGCCGAGCGGGTCGTGGAGAAGGCCAAGGTGCATCGCGGCGCACCTGCTCGAGGCGGACGCCGGCCGACCTCGAGTTCCGCGACGGGACCTTCCGGCGTCAAGGGCTCGCCGGGTGCCACCAAGACGATCCAGGAGGTCGCGTTCGCGGCGTTCAGCTCGCACGACCTGCCCGACGGCGTCGAGCCCACGCTGCAGGGCGTCTCCACCGTCGACCCGCAGACCTTCTCGCTACCCGCACGGCACCCACCTGTGCGCCGTCGAGGTCGACACCGAGACCGGCATGACGAAGATCCGCAAGTACGTCTGCGTCGACGACATCGGCAACGTCGTCAACCCGATGATCGTCGAGGGACAGGTCCACGGCGGCCTCGCCCAGGGCATCGCGCAGGCGCTCTACGAGGAGGCCGTCTACGACGGTGAGGGCAACCTGGTGACCGGAAGCCTCGTCGACTACCTGGTGCCGTCGCGCCGCCGACCTGCCGTCCTTCGACACCGACCGCACCGTGACCCCGTCGACCACCAACCCCCTCGGCGTCAAGGGCGTCGGCGAGGCCGGCACCATCGCCTCGACACCGGCGGTGGCCAACGCGGTCATCGACGCGGTCCGGCAGTTCGGCGTCCAGGACATCCGGATGGCGATGACCCCCGAACGCGTCTGGCGGGCCATCCAGGACGCCGGCTCGGACGGCGGTGACCGTGCCGCGGAGGGCACCGTCGCCTACGGCGGGGCCAGCACCGAGACCACCGCGGGAGGTGCCCAGTGATCCCGGCCGCCTTCGACTACGTCCGCGCCGGCTCGGTCGACGAGGCGCTGTCCGCACTGAGCCAGCACGGTGACGACGCCAAGGTGATCGCCGGCGGCCAGTCGCTGATCCCGCTGCTGCGGCTGCGGCTGGCCTACCCCGAGGTGCTCGTCGACGTCGGGCGGGTCGCCGAGCTGCGCGGCGTCCGCGAGGACGGCGACCACCTGGTCATCGGCGCCATGACGACGCACTACGAGGTGCTCAAGGACCCGCTGATCCGTGAGCACGCCGGTCTGATCGCCGAGGCGACCGCGACGGTGGCCGACCCCGCGGTCCGGCATCGCGGGACCTTCGGCGGAGCGCTGGCCCACGCCGACCCGGCCAGCGACCTGCCGGCGGTCGCCTCTGCGCTCGGCGCCGAGTTCGTCATCGCGGGCAGCGGTGGCCGCCGGACCGTGCCGGCCGCGGAGTTCTTCCTCGACTACCTGCAGACGGCGATCGAGCCGGACGAGCTGCTGGTCGAGGTCCGGGTGCCCAAGCTGGGGCCCGGCTGGGGCTACCGGTACGAGAAGTTCCACCGGGTCGCCCAGTCCTGGGCGATCGTCGGCGTCGCGGCCGCCGTCCGCCGGGACAACGGGACCATCGCCGAGGCCAGGGTGGCGCTGACGAACATGGGGTCGACGCCGGTGCGAGCCAGCGGGGTCGAGGAGTCGGTCGCGGGTGCGGCGCCGGACGCGGTCGCAGCGGCCGCCGACCGGGCCGCCGAGGGCACCAGCCCGGCGAGCGACCTCAACGGCCGGGCCGACTACCGCCAGCACCTCGCGCGGGTGCTCACCCGGCGCGCCCTCACCGCAGCGGCGGGGGGCTGATCGGCTTGCAGCTCGAGCATCAGTTCAGCGTGCCGGTGCCGGTCGCCGAGGCATGGCACGTCCTGCTCGACATCGAGCGGATCGCACCCTGCATGCCCGGTGCCTCGGTCGAGTCGTTCGACGGCGAGACCATCGTCGGCCGGGTCAAGGTGAAGGTCGGCCCGATCCAGGTGACCTACGCCGGCACCGCGAAGTTCACCGAGAAGGACGAGGCGGCCCGCCGGGCCGTGATCGAGGCGCACGCCAAGGAGGCCCGCGGCAGCGGCACCGCCAACGCCACCATCACCGCGCAGATGCACGACGACGGCGGCACCGCGACCAAGGTGGTGGTCACCACCGACCTCGCGATCACGGGCAAGCCGGCCCAGTTCGGTCGCGGCGTGATGGAGGAGGTCGGCAACAAGCTGCTCGGCCGGTTCGCCGACTGCCTGACCACCGAGCTGGCCGCGGGCGAGGCCGGCATCGCCGCGGCACCGGCTGCCGCCGCGGAGCCGACGCCGTCGCCGACGCCTGCGCCGTCCCCGGAGCCGGCTGCCGCGCCGGCGGCCTCCGGCAACGGAGCAGGTGCGGGCGGCGCCGCGGGAGGTACGGCCGGCGCCGCGGCCGACGTCGCGGCGGCCACCACCGGCACGCCGGAGCCGCAGGCTGCCCCGGCGCCGCCACCCACCCCGCTGCGCCGGCCGGTCGAGCCCGAGGCGGTCGACCTGCTCGAGGTGGCGGGCCTCCCGGTGCTCAAGCGGGTGGCGCCGCTGGTCGTCGGGCTGTTCCTGCTGCTCGTCCTCTGGCGGCTGTCCCGCCGGCGCCGCGGCTGACTTACCGCCGTACGGCGGTAGATGTCCGCCCACGGTGAACGACCCTGGCGCATCCACGGCGAGCACGCCAGGGTCGTCGCATGAAGCTGCTCATCATCGGAGGCACGGCGTTCCTCGGCCGGGCGGCGGCCGTCGAGGCGTTGGCGCGAGGGTGGACCGTCACGACCTTCAACCGCGGGCAGTCGGGGCCGGACGTCGAGGGAGTCGAGGCCCTTCGTGGCGACCGGGACGACGACGCGGCCTTGGCCCAGCTCGCGGACCGTTCCTTCGACGTCGTGGTCGACACCTGCGGCTTCGTGCCCCGGGTGGTCGGCAGGTCGGTGCGGGCCCTGGCCGCGTCGGGTGCGCAGTACGTGTTCGTGTCGAGCATCTCGGCGACGCCGACCTGGCCGAGCAGGCCCACCCCGGAAGGCCTCGACGGCCAGCCGTGCGCGTCGGACGCCGGGCCGGACGACGGCGACTACGGCGTGCTCAAGGCCGGCTGCGAGCGAGCGGTCACGGAGGTGTTCGGCGACCGCGCCACCATCGCCCGGGCCGGACTGATCACCGGCCCGCACGAGAACGTCGGCCGGCTGCCGACCTGGCTGCTCCGGATCGCCCGAGGTGGCGAGGTGCTCGCGCCGGGCGACCCTGACGTGCCGATGCAGCTGGTCGACGTCCGCGACCTGGCCGCGTTCCTGCTGGACTGCGGCGAGCAGCGCACGCCGGGCACCTTCAACGCCACCGCGCCGCGTGGCAACGCCACGATGGGCAGCTGGCTGCAGGACTGCGTCGACGCGACGGGTTCGGACGCCCGGCTCACCTGGGTGACCGACGAGGTGCTGGTGGCCCACGAGGTGGAGCCCTGGACCGAGCTGCCGTTGTGGATGCCGGCCGGGCAGGACGGCGACCACGTGTGGGACGCCGACCAGTCGTGGGCGGCCGCGGCGGGGATGCGCAACCGGCCGGTGCGCGAGACGGTCGCAGACACCTGGGCCTGGCTGCAGGCCGGTGGCCGGACGCCGACCGAGCCGCCGCACGCCCATGTCGGCGCGCACGGCATCGACCCCGCCAAGGAGTCGGCGATCCTTGCTGCCTGGCAGGATGGCGGCCGTGCGGATACTGGCGATCGCTGATCTGCACTACAAGCTCAAGCACTACGACTGGCTGGTGCAGGCCGCGGCCGATGTCGACGTCGTCGCCCTCGCGGGTGACCTCGCCGACGTCGCCAGCCTGGTCCCGATCGACGTACAGGCCGTGGTGCTGGAGAAGTACCTGGACACGATGTCCGAGCACGCCGTGGTGCTCGCCGCCTCCGGCAACCACGACCTGGACGGGCCGGGCGAGCACGGCGAGCAGGTCGCGGCCTGGCTGCGTCGTCCACGCGCCGAGGGGGTGTTCACCGACGGCGCCAGCGTCGACCTCGACGGCACCCGGTTCACCGTCTGCCCGTGGTGGGACGGGCCGGCCGGCCGGGAGGCGGTGGGCGCACAGCTTGCTGCTGCGGCCGAGGACCGCCCGGATCGTTGGGTCTGGCTCTACCACGCACCTCCCGCCGGCACCGTGCTCTGCAAGGACGGCCGGCGCGAGTTCCCCGACGACGACCTCGCGGCCTGGATCGACCAGCACCAGCCGGAGATCGTGCTCTGCGGCCACATCCACCAGGCGCCCTGGGTCGACGGCGGGTCCTGGCACGCGCGGCTCGGCCGGACCGCGGTCTTCAACCCCGGCCGCCAGATCGGGCCGGTCCCGCCGCACATCACGCTGGACACCGTCGCGGGGACCGCCGAGTGGTACGGCGTGTACGACTCGGAGACGATCCAGCTCGGCTGAGCCGGTCAGTGCGCCCGGGTGCCCTCGGGGTCGCGCGCCGAGCCGGGACGCGCCGGGGCGCCGGTGTGGTGCACCAGGGTGTCCAGGATCTGGCCCATCATCCCGAGGTGGCCCTCGGTGCCCGCCAGCTGCTCCTTGACGTCGACGAGGTACTGCGTCAGACCGTCCAGCCGGGACGCCGTCGTGCGCAGGACAGCCAGCGCGGCTCCGGGCTTCTCGACCAGGAAGCGCAGCGGGTCCTCGACCACCCGGACCCGGACGTCACCGTCGGCGCGCAGGGTCGCGGTGGCCGGCCGGTCGAGCACCACGGACATCTCGCCGAGCACGGCTCCCGGGGTGTCGATGCGGGCGATCGGCACGCCGTCGCGTTCCACGGTGACCGACCCGGTCATCAGCACGAGCATCCGGCCGGGGGGAGCGCCCTCCTCGATCAGCACCTCCCCCGTCCGGGTCGACGCCACCGGCAGGTCGGTGCAGAACTCCAGCAGGTCGGTCATGACCCCATTGTGCTGGGGGCGGCCGCCGCTCGGGGCGCGGCCGCCGCGTCGGTCCGCCGACCGATCCCTCTACAGCCGGCTGACCAGCGTCTCGAGGTCGTCGGCGACCGACTCCGGGTCGACGAGCATCGCGAAGTGACCGCCCGGCCGGTCGTCCGGCCCGAGCAGCACCGGCCAGCCGCGCAGCCCCGCGAGCCGGGCCGCGCCGTCGTAGGAGTCCGACAGGCGGAGCAGCCCGCAGGGCGCGTCCGGCCAGTCCGGCGCGACGGGGACCGGCTCGGCGAAGAAGCCCGCGCCGCGGGGGCGCAGCGAGCCGACCAGGGTGGCTCTCGGCCCGTCCGCGGGGACGAGCTCGCGCAGGTCGTCGTCGGACCAGTCCGGGAACGAGCCGCCCGCGGCCAGCAGCCCGGCGAACTCGTCTGCCGGCTGCGTCCGACAGCTCGGCGCGCAGCAGGTCCAGCCGGCTGGCCGGGCGGGCCGGCGGGAGGCCGGCGTCCAGGAACAGGTAGCCCACGACCCGCGCGCGGGCGGCGCGCCGGGCGCTGCCCAGCAGCGGCAGCAGGTAGCCGGCACCGGAGTGCGCCACCAGCAGCACCGGTCCGTCCGCAGCGGCCGCGCGCACCTGCAACGCGGCCCGCGCCACGAACCCGGCGGCGTACGGCGGTGAGTCGTCGTCCCGGACGTCGACGACCGCCACGTCGTGCCCGCGACCACGCAGCACGTCCGGCAGCCCGCCCCAGACCGCCGAGGTCGTGAGCGGGCTGTGCACCAGGACGGTCGTGGCGGCGTCGGTCACCCGCGACAGCCTGCCCTAGGCTCGCGAGCCATGAGTACCCGCGACCACCTCCGGCAGCAGATCACCGACAAGGCCGTCGTGCACGGCAAGGTCGTGCTGTCGTCGGGGCGGGAGGCGGACTGGTACGTCGACCTGCGCCGCATCACGCTCGACGCCGTGGCCGCACCGCTGGTCGGGCAGGTGATGCTCGACCTCACCGCCGACCTCGACTTCGACGCAGTCGGCGGCCTCACGCTCGGCGCCGACCCGGTGGCCGCGGCCATGCTGCACGCCGCTGCAGCCCGCGGCCGACGGCTGGACGCCTTCGTGGTCCGCAAGGAGGGCAAGGCGCACGGCCTGCAGCGGCGCATCGAGGGTCCGGACGTCGCCGGCCGCCGGGTGCTCGCGGTCGAGGACACCTCGACGACCGGCGGGTCGGTGCTCACCGCGGTGCAGGCGCTGCGCGAGGCCGGCGCCGAGGTCGTCGGCGTCGCGGTGATCGTCGAGCGGGGCGCGGCGCCCAAGGTCGAGGCCGAGGGGCTGCCCTACCTCGCGGCGTTCCAGCTCGAGGACCTCGGCCTGTCGTGAGCGCCGGCCTGCTGATCGCCGCCGGCGCGGTGGTCGCCGCCGTGGTGTAGGCCGTCCGCGCCGCCCCGACCGTCGACTTCTCCTAGGCCGGCTGGCGGTCAGGCGTCCGGGTCGATGACCCGGGCCCGCTCCTCCGGCTCGTCGTAGCGCGAGTCGCGGGTCGAGCGGTGCCGCAGCACCTCGAAGCCGACCGGCAGCAGCGACAACGCCACGATCCCGATCAGGATCAGCTCGATGTGGTCGCTCACGAACGCCACGCCGCCGAGCAGGTAGCCGAGCACCGTGACGCCGACGGCCCACAGCACGCCGCCGATGAACGAGTAGACCGTGTAGGTGCGGTAGTTCATCCGGCCGACGCCGGCGATCACCGTGATGAAGGTGCGCACGATGGGCACGAACCTCGCCAGCACGATCGCCCGCGGGCCGTGCCGGTCGAAGAACGCGTAGGTCTTGTCGACGTACTCCTGCTTGAACAGCCGGGAGTCGGGCCGGTTGAACAGCGCCGGGCCCGCCTGCCGCCCGATCAGGTAGCCGGTCTGGTTCCCCAGGATCGCCGCGGCGGCCATCAGCAGGCAGACCACCCACAGCGGTTGCTTGATGGTGTCGTTGGCGACCAGCAGGCCGACGGTGAACAGCAACGAGTCACCCGGCAGGAAGAAGCCGATCAGCAGGCCGCACTCCGCGAAGATCACGAAGGTGGCGCCGAGCAGCCCGAAGGTCGCCACCAGCTCGTTGGGGTCCAGCCACGAGGGGCCGAGCGCGGTCACCAGCACCCGACGAGGCTACCGGCGGCTGCTGGGAACATCCTGGGGCGGTCGCGTCAGGTCCGCCGCACCGTGAACGTCTCGGTCTGGCCGGCCGGCCCGGGTTTGCGCGGCTTGCCGTTGACGACGAAGGTCACGGCCTGCGGTCGGCCGTTGACGACCTGCAGGACCTTCTGGTCGAAGGACGCCTTCGCGCCGCTCTTGAACGTCTTGGACACCAGCGTGCGACCGCCCGGCACCCGCACCGTGATGTACGCCGGGTAGCGCACCGTGAAGGCCAGCGTCGGCGGCCGGCTGGTCGGGCTGGGGGACGCCGACGGGCTGGCGCTCGCGGCGGACGAGGCGGGCGAGGACGCCGGGGTGGCGGGGGCCGTCCCGGAGGCCGAGCTGGTGGGCGCCGGGCTGGTCACCGACGGGCTGCGGCTCGGCGGCGCCGCCGTACCCACCTCGTCGTCCCCGCTGCCGACGAACCGGACGACGAGGAAGCCGGCCACCAGCACCACGACGACCGCCGCGACAGCGCTCCGCACCCAGAAGCCCCGGTCCGGCTCGGGGGTCCCGGTGCCTGGCACCGTGTGTCGACCCACATCTCGACGCTACTGCCTGGCCGCTCCCCGACGGCGGACCCAGCCCACGACACCCAGGACCAGCGAGCCGAGCACGAACACCGCGGCCACCGCGAAGGACACCTGCTTCAGCACCGGGGTCGAGGCCGCGAGGTAGCCCAGCACGGTGAGCCCGACGGCCCAGGTCAGGGCGCCCACGACGTTGGCGGACAGGAACCGGCCGTAGGGCATCCGGCTGGTCCCGGCGAGGATCGGGGTGAACGTGCGGACCCAGGGGATCCACCGGGCCGCGACCACCGCCCACCAGCCCCACCGGGCGTAGAACTCCTCGGCGCGGACCAGGTGTCGCTCGTCCAGCCGGCCCTGCGCGACCCGCCCGTCCAGCCAGCCCCGGCCGAGCCGGGCGCCGAACGCGTAGCCCACCGAGTCTCCGGCGACGGCCGCGACGAAGGCGCCGACGGCCAGCAGGACCACCGAGACACCCGACCCGTCGCGGGCCGACACCAGCCCCGCGCCGAACAGGATGGTGTCGCCGGGAAGCAGGAACCCGATGAGCAGGCCCGACTCGACGAAGACGAACCCGAAGACCACGGCGTAGACCGCGGCCGCGGTGAGGGCGCCGAGGTCGGGCGAGAGGTCCGGGAGGACGTCGAGGACCGGGGGCACCCGGCGAAGCCTAGGGTTGCCGCCATGCGGGAGCCCGGCGCCGAGGAGGTCGGGGTCGGGCCGTGGGTGGGCGGGTGGCCGGACGACCCGCGCTACGACCCCGAGCTGCTGCGGCACGGGGACCGGCGCAACGTCGTCGACCGGTACCGGTACTGGCGGCGGGAGGCCGTCGTCGCCGACCTCGACCTGCGCCGGCACGACTTCCACGTCGCGATCGAGAACTGGCAGCACGACTTCAACATCGGGTCGGTCGTCCGGACCGCGAACGCGTTCCTGGCCCGTGAGGTGCACGTCGTCGGCCGGCGTCGGTGGAACCGGCGCGGCGCGATGGTCACCGATCGCTACCAGCACGTGCGCCACCACCTCGACGTCGCCGCGCTGGCGGCCTGGGCGGCGGAGCAGGGCCTGCCGGTGGTCGGGGTCGACAACCTGCCGGGCGCGGTGCCGCTGGAGTCGACCCGGTTGCCCCGGGCCTGCGTGCTGCTGCTCGGGCAGGAGGGGCCGGGGCTGTCCGAGCCGGCCCGGGAGGCCGTGTCGCTGGTGGTGTCGGTGGCGCAGTTCGGCTCGACCCGGTCGATCAACGCGGGTGCCGCTGCCGCGGTCGCCATGCACACCTGGGTCCGTCAGCACGTGGCGGGTCACCCGGTCTGAGGCAGGTTCGGTCTGAGGCAGGTTCGGTCGTCGGCACGCGCCCAGCCAGGGCACCCAGCCCCAGGTGCGCCCGACCTGTAGCGCTGCCCACTTTCGTGTGGGCAGCGCTACAGGTGGCGACCTCGGTACGGCCCTCCCGTTCGCTCCGCCGCGATGCTGTCGGGCTGGAAAGCGGTCGCGGCTGCGGCACGCGGGTCCCTAGGGTCGCCGGCATGGACGACGCAGCCCTCCTGCAGGCCTTCGACACCCAGATCCGGCGACGGCCCGAGGACCTGCCCGGCTTCCGGGTCGACCGCGTCGACGACCCGGCGCCGATGCTTCGGCTGGTGCCCACCGAGGGCGCGCCGTGGGGCGGCGGTGTCTTCTGGTGCGACCTCGACGAGGCGACGGCGGATGCCGCGATCGCCGCGACCGTCGAGGTGTTCCGGGGCACCGGGCAGGAGTGGGAGTGGAAGCTGTACGGCTACGACCGCCCGGCCGACCTCCCGGACCGCTTGCGGGCCGCCGGTTTCGCGCCGGACGACGAAGAGGCGCTCGTCGTCGGTGCGGTCGAGACGGTGCGCGAGCAGCTGGCCGCGGCGCGGGCTCCGGAGGGCGTGACGATCCGGCGGCTGCGCGAGGACGACGAGGGCTGGGCCGCGGACTGGGCCGGGATCGGTGCCCTGCACCGGGCGGTCTGGGACGAGGACCCGACGAAGTACGTCGAGGGGCTGGCCGCGGCAGCGAAGGCCGACCCCGGCGGTGTCTCGACCTGGCTCGCCGAGGCCGCCGACGGCACGGTGGTCTGCGCCGCCCGGGTCAACTTCCACCACGGCACCGAGTTCGCCTCGCTGTGGGGCGGCAGCACGCTGGAGGCCTACCGTGGCCGCGGCATCTACAAGGCGCTCGTGTCGCGCCGGGCCGACGAGGCGGCCGAGCGCGGCTTCCGGTTCCTGCAGGTCGACGCGTCGCCGGACAGCCGCCCGATCCTGGAGCGGCTCGGCCTGCGGATGCTCAGCACCACGACCCCGTGGATGTGGCGGCCGTAGCCTCGCCCCATGGCGGAACGGGTGGTGGTGGTCGGGGCCGACGCGGCCGGCATGTCCGCGGCGTCGCAGGCGCTGCGAGTCGCCGCGCAGCACAATCGTGAGCTCGACGTGGTGGCGCTGGAGCGCGGCACCCACACGTCGTACTCCGCCTGTGGCATCCCCTACTGGGTCGGTGGCGAGGTCGGCTCCGTCGAGGCCCTGATCGCGCGGACCCCGGAGCAGCACCGGGCCAACGGCATCGACGTCCGGCTGCGGGCCGAGGCGACCGAGCTCGACCTCGACCGGCGGGAGGTCGAGGTGCGCGACCACGCCGGCGGGTCGACGTACCGGCTCGGCTTCGACCAGCTGGTGCTCGCGACCGGCGCCCGGCCACGCCGACCCCAGCGTGCCTGGCGTCGACGCGGCTGGCATCCACGGGGTGCAGACGCTGGACGACGGCGAGCGGCTGCTCGACTCGCTGGAGCACGGGCCGCGGCGTGCGGTGGTCGTGGGCGGCGGCTACATCGGCATCGAGATGGCCGAGGCGATGGTGCACCGCGGCCTGTCGGTCACGGTGCTGACCCGGTCGGCGGAGCCGATGGCGACCCTCGACCCGGACATGGGCCGGCTGGTGCACCACGCGATGGAGGCGATGGACATCGACGTGCGCACCGGCGTGCGGCTGCACGGCTTCGACACCGACGGCGCCGGCCGGGTGCGCGCGGTCGACACCGACGACGGCCGGTTCGAGGCCGACCTCGTGGTGCTCGGCACCGGCGTCGAGCCGGAGACGTCGCTGGCGCAGGCGGCCGGGCTGCCGCTGGGCCGGTGGGGTGGGCTGGTCACCGACCTGCAGATGCGGGTGTTCGACGCGGAGGGCGTGTGGGCGGCCGGTGACTGCGTCGAGTCGATCGACCTCGTGTCGGGCAACCGGGTGCATGTCGCGCTCGGCACCCATGCGAACAAGCAGGGCCGGGTGCTCGGCACGAACCTCGGCGGCGGCTACGCGACGTTCCCGGGCGTGGTGGGCACGGCGGTGAGCAAGGTCTGCGACCTGGAGATCGCGCGCACCGGGCTGCGGGAGGTCGACTGCGACGTGGTCGGCTTCCGGTGCCTGACGGTGACGGTCGACTCGACCACCCGGGCGGGCTACTACCCGGGAGCCGAGAAGGTGACGGTGAAGCTGGTCGCCGAGCAGCGCACCGGACGGCTGCTGGGCGCGCAGATCGTCGGCCGCGAGGGGGCGGCCAAGCGGATCGACGTGCTGGCCGTCGCGCTGTGGAACCAGATGTCGGCCGAGGAGATCGCGGGGCTGGACCTCGGCTACGCGCCGCCGTTCTCCCCGGTGTGGGACCCGGTGCTCATCGCCGCCCGCAAGGCCGCCGACGCCGTCCGCGCCGCCGCGGACTGATCACGGGTTGCGGCGGGCCAGCTCGGCGTTGAGCGCCGCGGCGAAGGCGACCCACCCGGCGTACGGGGCCAGCAGGTTGTGGGCCGTCGCGTCGACCCGGTTGGCGCGCCGGGCGAGGTCGAGGGTGCTGGCCTCGAGCAGCAGGATCTCGGCGAGCGCCAGCCGGGGGCTGCGGGCCCGGAAGAACAGCCAGTTCCACCCGGCGTTGAGCGCCAGGTTGGCGGCGAAGGCCGCCGCGAAGCGGCGCTTCTCCCCGGTCGGCAGCCGGTCGTAGGCGCGCGCCGCGGCCACCGCGAGGGCGGCGTAGAGCGGGGTCCAGACCAGCCCGTACGCCGCGGGAGGTGGCTGCCACGGCGGCTTGTCCAGGCCGGCGTACCACTCGCTGCCGGGGTCGGTGGCGCTCGCGCCGACGGCAGCGGTCGCCGCGACGCTCAGGGACGTGACCACCAGGGTCGGCAGACGCATGCGACAGTCCTACCACCGGTGACGTTGCCCACTCCCTGGCCGGCACCTGCCGCCGTACCCGCTGCTCTGCGAGGATGGCGAGGAGACCCGAATCCGTCCGAGGAGACCGCCATGCCCATCGCCACCCCCGAGGTCTACGCGGAGATGCTCGACCGCGCCAAGGCCGGAGCCTTCGCCTACCCCGCGATCAACGTCACCTCGTCCTCGACGTTGAACGCCGCGCTGCAGGGCTTCGCGGACGCCGGCAGCGACGGCATCGTGCAGGTCTCGACCGGCGGCGCGGAGTACCTGTCCGGCTCGACGGTCAAGGACATGGTGCTGGGCGCGCAGGCGCTGGCCGAGTACGCGCACCACGTCGCGAAGGCCTACGACGTGCAGATCGCGCTGCACACCGACCACTGCCCGAAGCCCAAGCTGGACGGCTACATGCGGCCGCTCATCGCGATCTCGCAGGAGCGGGTCGCGGCCGGGCGGGAGCCGCTGTTCCAGTCGCACATGTGGGACGGCTCGGCCGTCGAGCTCGAGGAGAACCTGACGATCGCCCGCGAGCTGCTCGAGGAGTGCGCCAAGGCCAAGATCGTGATGGAGCTCGAGATCGGCGTGGTCGGCGGCGAGGAGGACGGCGTCGACAACGAGATCAACGAGAAGCTGTACACGACCCCCGGCGACGCCATCCGCACCGTCGAGGTGCTGGGCATCTCCGGCGAGGTCGGCCGCTACCTGCTGGCCGCGACGTTCGGCAACGTGCACGGCGTCTACAAGCCGGGCAACGTCAAGCTGCGCCCGTCGGTGCTCAAGGAGATCCAGGACGCCGTGGCCACCAAGGTCGGCGGCGGCGAGAAGCCGTTCGACCTGGTCTTCCACGGCGGCTCGGGCTCGCTGCTCGAGGAGATCCGCGAGGCGCTGGACTACGGCGTGGTGAAGATGAACGTCGACACCGACACCCAGTACGCCTACACCCGGCCGGTCGTCGGCCACATGTTCACCAACTACGACGGCGTGCTCAAGGTCGACGGCGAGGTCGGCAACAAGAAGCAGTACGACCCGCGGGCCTGGGGCAAGGCGGCCGAGGGCGGCATGGCCGCTCGGGTGGTCGTGGCCTGCGAGGACCTGCGCTCCGCCGGTACGTCGATGGGCAAGGCGGGCTGACCCGCTCGCGGGTAGCCCGGCCGGGTGACAGCAGCCGGCTCGGCCCGGTCCGGGCTCAAGAGCGTGGCGGGGCGCTGCCGATGACCGGGGAGTAACTCGGGGCCTTGTGATCGATCGGGGGAGTCTCCCGTGCGCGCTCGTACCGTCTCTGCTTCGCTGCTCGTCGCCGTCGCCATGATCGCGGCACCGGCCGTCGCCGTGGCCGACACCGGACCAGGCAGCCATGGTGGCGGCCGGCCACTCCCGGTCGCAGGCCGCCAAGGCCCGCGCCGCGGCCCACCGGCTCGAGGTGCAGGCCCGCTCGCACCGGTCCTTCGTCCTCGGCGGCACCGTCACCGCGGTCCAGGCACCGGTGGTGGCCACCGACGTCGTGCCGGCCGCACCAGGCACGCTGACCTTCGTCGTCCACGGCGGCCGCTGGAAGGTGCTGCGCGGTGCCACCGTCACGGTCACCGTCGCCGCCCGACGCCAAGGTGACCCGCGGCGGCGTCGTCGACCTGACCGCCGTCCTGCCCGGTGACCACGTCGTGGTGAAGTCGCACCAGGTCGACGTCACCCCGGTCGCCCCGCTGGTTGCCGGCGACCCGGTCACCTTCACCGTCACGGCCGTCGCGCACCGCGTCGCCGCCGCCCCGCCCGAGACGACCGCCGAGCCGACCCCCGCCACGACCCCCGAGAGCGAGGTCCCCGCCCCGACCAGCTGACCCCGTCCCCGCCCCCCGACCAGCTGGCCCCGAGGTTCCCCGCCCCGACCAGCTGGCCCCCTGACCGGTCGAGTCCCCACCCCCCTGGAGTCGACCACGTTGGGTAGGCGCTGGCAGGCGACAACAGGCTCCGAGACCTGTTGTCGCCGGCCAGCGCCTGTTGTTGCCCGGAGCGCCAGACGGCTGTCCACAGGTCGCTCCGCCGGCGGATGTCGTCCACAGTCTGGGTCCCCGAGCCGGCGACGACGCCCGGGGCGGTCGATCCTCGAGGCATGCGAGCAGCCGACTTCGTCCCGGGGCCGGGGCTGCGTCAGGTCATGACCGCCCAGCTCGGTGTCTTCACGGCTGCCCAGGCGTACGCCGCCGGTCACCAGCACGAGGAGCTGCAACGCCTGCGGAAGGACCAGGTCATCCACTCGGTACGGCGAGGTGTGTACGCCGTCCGCCCGACGTACGACGCGCTCGACCCGCTGGGCCGGCACCGGGTCGACACCCAGGCGCTGCTGCTGTCGATCAAGGCTCCGGCAGCCCTCAGCCACGAGACCGGCGGTGTCTGGGTCGGCCTCCCGCTGCTGCAGCCGACCCTCGACCTGCTGCACCTGACCCGGCCCGAGCTGCCGGCGTCGCGGACCGAGGCCGGGGTCCATCACCATCCCGGGTCGCTGCCACCGGGGCACGTCCGGGAGGTTGACGGCGTCCGGGTGACCTCAGCCGCGCGGACCGCCATCGACATCGCCCGGACCCGCGACTTCGCCACCGGGCTGGCCGCCGTCGACTCGGCCCTGCGGTCGGGCGCCACCGAGGACGAGGTGCGCGAGGTCCTCTTCTGCTGCGCGTCGTGGCCGGGTGCCCTCGGCGCCTCCCGTGCGGTGAGCCGGGCCGACGGCCGGGCGGCCAACCCTGGCGAGAGCCTGTCCAGGGCCGTTCTGCTGGAAGCCCGGCTCGATCCCACCGACCTCCAGGTCCCCGTCCGCGACGCCGGTGGTCTTGTCGGGTACGCCGATCTCGGCTGGCTGCCGCGGAAGGTCCTCGGCGAGTTCGACGGCCGGGCGAAGTACGGTCTCGCTCCCGACTCGCCGGCCGAGGCATTGTGGCGAGAGAAGCGCCGCGAGGACCGGTTGCGTGGGCTCGGCTTCGAGGTCGTGCGCTGGACGTGGAGCGACCTGCTGGTGCCCGGCAGGGTTCCCGCGATGGTACGGGCGGCCCTGAGCCGCGCCGCCGAGCGCGAGCAGCCGAGCGCCTGACGCGGCGTACGCGGCATCGGCAGCCCGCCTCGGCGTCCGCCAGCAGCAGCTCGCCAGGCGGCACCTCGCGGCACCGGCGACAACAGGCGGGAGCAGGCCACAACAGGACTCGGCGCCTGTTGTCGCCTGCCACCGCCTACCCAACGTGGTCGACATCCGGGGCTGTGGCGGCGAAGCGGGTGGCAGGATCGCGGGCATGACGCACCAGAACCTGTTGGGCGAGCCGGCTCCGACCTTGCTGCCCGACGAGGCCGGGCCGCGCGAGGCGCTGGAGCGCGGCACGCCGCCCGCCGAGGTCGCCGCGGCACACCCGACGTCCTGCCTGGCGTGGGCCACGCTGGCCGAGGCGGCGCTGGCTGACGGCCGCGTCGTCGAGGGCTACGCCTACGCCCGCACCGGCTACCACCGCGGGCTGGACGTGCTGCGCCGCAACGGCTGGAAGGGGCACGGCCCGGTGCCGTGGGAGCACGAGGCCAACCGCGGGTTCCTGCGCTCGCTGCACGCGCTGGGGAGCGCGGCCGGCGCCATCGGCGAGGACGACGAGGCGGCCCGCTGCGCGCAGTTCCTGGCCGACAGCAGCCCGACGGCGGTCCGCGAGCTGGCCTGAGCCGGCCGCGAGCTGGCCTGAGCCGGCCGGCCCTGAGCCGGCCCTGAGCTCGCCCCGAGCCGGCCCGACGCGGGTCACGGCAGCACCCCGCCCCGGACGGCCGTCGAGGCGCGGAACCGTCCCCTGCCGCGGTTCCGCACCTCGACGACGGTCATTATGCCGCGCCGACCCGCAGACGGCTGTCCGTTCGCTGCCACTGACAGCAACCTGCCAGCAGCCCTACAGTGACGACGTGCCCGACCGCCAGCCCGTCCGCCCCGCATGAGCGCCCTCGAGGTCTGGGGCCTGGACGACGTGGCCGAGACCCTCTACCGGACGATGCTGCGCAACCCGTCCTACGACCTCGACGAGCTCTGCCGGCACCTCAGCCTGGACCGGGCCGCCGCCGAGCACGCCGTCGACGGGCTGCTGGCGGTCGGCCTGGTCGCCCGGCTCGGCGGCGACCTCGCGCCCACCTCCCCGGCGACCACGCTGGCGGCTCTGGTCCACGTCGAGCTCTCCGAGGTCGAGGACCGGCGCGCCCGCATCGACGCCGTGCGCGCCAGCCTGGCCGGCTTCGCCGCCGACCACATGGTGGGGCAGTCCCGGGCGTGGTCCAGCCTGCCGTTCGAGCTGCTGAGCCTGGACGAGTCGTTCGCCGCCGCGGAGGACGTCCAGCGGGGTACGACGGGTGAGGTGCTGTCCAGCCACCCCGCCGTGGACATCGACGTCGACTCCCCGGCGTACGTCGAGCTGCTCGAGACCCAGCTCGCCGCCGGCCGCCCGATGCGCGGCCTCTACCCCAGCGACATCCTCGGCGACCCCGCCCGGCTGGCCTACGTCCGGCACTGGGCGGACGCCGGCGAGACGGTGCGGCTGATGTCGCAGGCGCTGCCGTCGATCGCGGTGTTCGGCACCGAGATCGCCTTCGTCTCCTCCGCCTGGGGCGGCGGCTCCGACGGCACCCTGCTGGTGCGGGCACCCGCGCTGGTCGCCCTGGTCCGGGACCTGTTCGAGCAGTACTGGAGCCGGGGCACCCCGCTGCCCGCGGTCGACCCCGCCGGGCCGGCCGGCGACGACACGGCGGCGGTGCTGCGGCTGCTGCAGCTGGGCCTCAAGGACGAGAGCATCGCCCGGCAGCTGGGGGTCTCGCTGCGCACGGTCCGGCGGCGGATCGCGACGCTGATGGACGAGCTGGGTGCGCAGACACGTTTCCAGGCGGGTAGAGAGGCAGCGCGCCGCGGCCTGATCTGACCTGATCTGCCGCGGCCTGATGACCTGATCGGGACGGCGGACCGCGAACCGGCGCACCGCGAACCGACGAGAGGACCCCTGCGTGAGCGACCAGGTCGATGTGCTCCGACGCCGCCTCGAGGTGGTGATCGGCACCCCGTTCACCGAGGGCAACCGGATCGACGTGCTGCGCAACGGGGACCGGATCTTCCCCGCGATGCTCGAGGCGATCCGGGGGGCGACCGCGACGGTCGACCTCATGACGTTCGTCTACTGGCAGGGCGACATCGCGGTCGAGTTCGCCGACGCGATGTCGGAGCGGGCCCGGGCCGGCGTCCGGGTCCGGCTGCTCATCGACGCCCTCGGCGGCCGGCTGATCGAGAAGACCCTGGTCGACCAGATGGATCGGGCCGGGGTGCAGGTCGAGTGGTTCCGCAAGCCGTTCATGAAGTCGCCGTTCAAGTCCAACCACCGGCTGCACCGCAAGATCTGCGTGGTCGACGGGCGGGTCGCGTTCACCGGCGGCGTCGGCATCGCCGAGGAGTGGTGCGGCGACGCGCGCAACGAGCACGAGTGGCGCGACACCCACCTGCGGGTCGAGGGGCCGGCGGTCGACGGGCTGCAGTCGGCCTTCATCCAGGACTGGGCCGAGAGCGGCCGCCCGCTCTACGGCGAGGACGACGAGTTCCCCGACCAGCCGCAGGAGGGCACCTCGACGGTGCAGATCGTCCGCGGCTCGGCCAGTCTCGGCTGGGACGACATGCAGTCGGCCTTTCACGTGATGCTCGGCTCGGCCCGCGAGCGGCTGCGCATCGCCACGGCGTACTTCGCGCCCGACGACGACTTCCTGGACACCCTGTGCGCCGCACCGGCCCGCGGTGTCCAGGTCGACCTGCTGCTGCCCGGGCCGCACGCCGACAAGCGGGTCTCGCAGCTCACCAGCGAGGGCTCCTACGAGCGGCTGGTCGACTGCGGCGTCAAGGTCTGGACCTTCCAGCCGTCGATGATGCACGCGAAGGTGATGACGGTGGACGGCGTCGCCGCGGTCGTGGGGTCCTCGAACTTCAACCGACGCTCCCTCGACCACGACGAGGAGGTCGTGCTGATCGCCCTCGACCGCGACCTCACCGCGACCCTCGACGCGCACCTCGACGACGACTTCGGCCGCAGCGTCGAGATCGACCTCACCCGGTGGCGCAACCGGTCGCGTGGTCAGCGGGCCCTCGAGACCGCGGTCACCCCGATCCGCCGCTGGATGTAGCTCAGGCCGGGACGAGGACCGACCAGGCGGCCGGGCGCACGGCCCAGGTCCGGGAGGTGACCGGGCCGGCCAGCTCGCCGTCGGCGTTGACCGGGAACGGGTCTCCGGTCACCGTCACGCGTCCGGCCGCGGACCACCAGCACGTCGTCGCGCTCGACGTGCTCGCCGGCCCGCAGCGCAGCCGCGAAGCCGAGCCGCGCGAGCGGGCCGGTGGAGGTGGCGACCACGACGTCGGCCAGCCCGTCGTCGGGCGCCGCGTCGGGCGCCAGCTCGGCCCCGCCGCCGATGGTGCGGCCGTTGGCCACCGCCACCATCAGCACCTCGCGGTCCAGCCGCAGCGGGGCGCCGTCGACCACGACCTCGAGGTGCCAGCCGGTCGCGCCGGCACCGGCCGCCACGCTGCCGACGGCGTACGCCGCCCGCCCGAGCCGGTCCTTCATCGCCGACGCCTTCGCGGCCGCCTCGGCGCCCACGCCGAGGTGCACCACGTTGACCACCACGCCGCCCTCGTCGTCGACGACCAGGTCGAGCACCCGGGGCCGGCCGGCCAGCAGCGCCCGCGCGGCGGCCGCCGGGTCGAGCGGGATGCCGAGGGTTCGCGCCAGGTCGTTGCCGGTGCCGAGCGGCACCAGCCCGAGGGGGCGTTCGGGCGACAGCTCGCCGCGGGCCGCCAGGGTCGCGACCGCGGTGTGCACCGAGCCGTCGCCACCCATCACGACGAGGGTGCGCTCGCCCAGGCCGTCCAGCACCCGGTCGAGGTCGCCGGGCTCGGCGCAGACCTCCCGCCGTACGTCGGTCGCCCCCCGCAGCACCGCCAGCGCCGCCTCGACCGCCTCGTCACCCGTCCCGCCGGCGGCCTCGTTCGTGACCACGAGCAACGGGTTCACGTAGCATCTCCTCGCACACCGCACGGCAGGTGCCCCGCTCGGACACTGCCGGTCAATGCCCTCGACAAGGTAGGTGTATCCCTGTGCCGGCCATCGTGCTGCTCGGCGCCCAGTGGGGCGACGAGGGCAAGGGCAAGGCGACCGACCTGCTCGGCTCGTCGGTCGACTTCGTGGTCAAGTACAACGGCGGCAACAACGCCGGCCACACCATCGTCATCGGCGACGAGAAGTACGCCCTGCACCTGCTGCCCTCCGGCATCCTCACGCCCGGCGTGACACCGGTGATCGGCAACGGGGTCGTCATCGACCTCGCGGTCCTGTTCCAGGAGATCGACGACCTCGAGGCGCGCGGTGTCGACACCTCCGCGCCTGCAGGTCAGTGCCAACGCGCACCTGATCGCGCCGCAGCACCGCACGATCGACAAGGTCGCCGAGCGCTTCCTGGGCAATCGCCAAGCTCGGGCACCACCGGCCGCGGCATCGGCCCCACCTACGCCGACAAGATGACCCGGGTCGGCGTCCGCGTGCAGGACCTGTTCGACGAGAAGATCCTGCGGCAGAAGGTCGAGGGCTCGCTCGAGCAGAAGAACCACCTGCTCGTCAAGGTCTACAACCGGCGCGCGATCACCGTCGACGAGGTGGTCGAGGAGTTCCTGTCCTACGCCGAGCGGCTGCGGCCGATGGTCGTCGACACCTCGCTCGTGCTCGGGCAGGCGCTCGACCGCGGCGAGACGGTGCTGCTCGAGGGCGGCCAGGCCACCCTGCTCGACGTCGACCACGGCACCTATCCGTTCGTCACGTCGTCCAACCCGACGGCCGGCGGCGCGTGCACCGGCTCCGGCATCCCGCCGACCCGCATCGACCGGGTCATCGCGGTCGTCAAGGCCTACGCCACCCGGGTCGGCGCCGGGCCCGTTCCCGACCGAGCTGCTCGACGCCGACGGCGAGCGGCTGCGCACCGACGGCGCCGAGTTCGGCACCACGACCGGCCGGCCGCGCCGCTGCGGCTGGTACGACGCCGCCGATCGCCCGCTACGCCGCGCGGGTCAACGGCGTCACCGACTTCGTGCTCACCAAGCTCGACGTGCTGACCGGCTGGGAGCGCATCCCGGTCTGCGTCGCGTACGACGTCGACGGCGTCCGGCACGACGAGATGCCGATGACCCAGACCGACTTCCACCACGCCCAGCCGGTCTACGAGCTGCTTCGACGGCTGGGAGGAGGACATCTCCGGTGCCCGGGCGCTCGACGACCTGCCCAAGGCGGCGCAGCAGTACGTGCGCGCGCTGGAGGAGATGTCCGGCGCGCCGATCTCGGCGATCGGGGTCGGGCCGGGCCGCGACGAGACCGTCGAGATCCGCTCGCTGCTGGGCTGACGTCGTGACCCGGCAGCGGTGAGCCCGCGCCGGCGCCTCGTCGCCGCGGGGGCCGCCGTCCTGGCTGTGCTGCTCGTCGTCGCCGTCGCCCTGCTCGTCCGCTCCAGCGGCCCGGATCCGGTGGTCGCCGTGCCGCAGGACCGTCCCGGCCCGGTGCTGCTGGTCCCCGGGTACGGCGGCGGCCGGGCGGCCCTCGACCAGCTGGCCGCCAGGTTGCGGGCGACCGGCCGGCAGGTCGACGTCGTCGCGCTGCCCGGCGACGGCACCGGCCCGCTCGCCGACCAGGCCCGGGCGCTCGGCGACGCCGCCCGGGCCGCGGTGGACGCCGGTGCCCCCTCGGTCGACGTCGTGGGCTACTCGGCCGGCGGCGTGGTGGCCCGGCTGTGGGTCTCCGAGCAGGGCGGCGGCTCGCTGGCCCGCCGGGTGGTGACGCTCGGCTCGCCGCAGCACGGCACCCAGGTCGCGGCTCTGGCCGAGGTCGTCGCACCCGGGTCGTGCCCGGCCGCCTGCCGCGAGCTGGCGCCGGACAGCGCCCTGCTGGCGGCCCTCAACCGCGGCGACGAGACGCCGGCCGGCCCGGCCTGGGTCAGCATCTGGACCACCGACGACGAGGTGGTGACCCCTCCGGACAGCGCCCGGCTCGCGGGCGCCCTCGACATCCCGGTGCAGGACGTCTGCCCGGGTCGGCAGGTCACCCACGGGCAGCTGCCGACCGACCCGGCGGTGCAGGCCATGGTGGCCGACGCGCTCGGCGTCCGGCCGCCCGCCGCGCCGACCACCTGCCCGGTCAGGAGGTGATGTCGCGGGTGCTGAAGCCGGCCCAGGCCAGGCCGAGCAGCACCACGGCGTACCCGCCCTGCACCTCGACCCCGCGCACCACGTCGTGCCAGAGGATCGGGTCGCGGAAGATGTCGACCCAGGCGAGCCACCACCGGGTCGGCAGGTAGTCGCGCACCGAGGAGGCGGCGTCCAGGGTGACCAGCACCTGGCTGGTCACCAGAGCGGCCAGCGCCCCCAGCGCGGCACCCAGCGGCGAGTCGGTCAGCGTCGAGAGGAACAGCGCGATCGCCGCCACGCCGAGCATCGACAGCGCGATGTAGCCGATGACCAGCACGGTCCGGGCGGCCAGCTGCTGCGGGGTCAGCACGCCGCCGGACAGGCCGGTGACGATGGTGGCGGGCGAGCCGGGCACCGGGACGAACAGCCGGGTGCCCACGACGTACGCCGTGGCCGCGACCGCCGTCACGGCCACCAGCAGGAACACCATCACCGACACCAGCTTGGCGGCCAGCAGCCGGGTGCGGCCGACCGGGCGCACCAGCAGGTAGCGCAGCGTGCCGCCCTGTGCCTCCCCGGCGACCGCGTCGCCGGCCACGACGGCCACCGCCACCGGCAGGAACAGCGGCAGCACGATGCCCAACGCGGCAGCCGGGTAGAGCTTGCCGTTGGCCAGCACCGCGGACAGGAACGCCGGGCCCTCGCCCGGCCGGGGCGCCACGTCGGTGATCGACAGGAAGACGGCGACGATGGTCGGCAGCAGGCAGAGCAGCCCGATCGTCACCCAGGTGCGCGGCCGCCGGAACAGCTTGGCCAGCTCGACGGCGATCACGGCGGCGGCTCCGCTGCGCCCACCCGGTCCGAGCCCGGTCCGGTGACCGAGAGCACGACGTCCTCGAGCGTGCGCCGCTCGGGACGCAGCTCGTGCAGCCGGGCGCCCTCGCCGACCAGCAGCGCCGCGAGCTCGGCCGGGTCGTCGTGCCGGACGAGCAGCAGGTCGCCGTCGCGCTGCTCGACCCGGCCGTCGAGCAGCCGGTGGCGCCAGGTCGGGGTCGGCCGTGCGCACGACCAGCCGCCCGGTCGGCGCCTGCAGGGTGGCCAGCTCCTCCTGCAGCACGAGCCGGCCGCGCTGCAGCACACCGACCCGGGTGCACAGGCTCTCGACCTCGGCGAGCAGGTGGCTGGACAGGAAGACCGTGGTGCCGGCGGCGTTCAGCTCGAGCAGCAGGTCGCGGACCTCCCGGATGCCCTGCGGGTCCAGCCCGTTGGTCGGCTCGTCCAGCACGAGCAGCCGGGGCTTGCGCAGCAGGGCCGCCGCGAGGCCCAGCCGCTGCTTCATGCCGAGGGAGTAGGTCCGCACCGGCCGGCGGCCCACGGCGTCCAGACCGACCTGCTCGAGGGCCCCGGCCACCCGGGTCCGCCGGGTCCGCCGCGACCCGCCGGGACCGGCGGCGTCGATCAGCGAGAGGTTCGCGCGGGCGGACAGGTGGCCGTAGGCCGCCGGTCCCTCGATCATCGCGCCCACGTCGGTGAGCGACGCCCGAGCATGCCGAGGCACCCGGCGGCCGAGCACCTCGACCGACCCGGAGGTGGCGAAGACCAGCCCGAGCAGGATGCGCACGGTGGTGGTCTTGCCGGAGCCGTTGGGTCCCAGGAAGCCGTAGCGGTCGCCCTCGGCGACCTCCAGCGACACGCCGTCGACCGCCAGCACCCGGCCGAACCGCTTGGTCAGCGCCTCGGTGCGGATCACCGGCGTCCCGGCGGCCGCCGCGCCGGTCACCGGAACCCCGGTGGGGCGGCAGCCAGGTCGAGCACGGCCTGGCGCAGGGTCGGCCCGTCGACGGTGCCCGCGACCAGGTACCACCGGTCCCGCAGCCGGACGCCGTCGCCGCCGCGTGGGGACGTCCGGGCCACCACGGCGTCGAGCAGCGGCGTCGCGACCAGCACGGCCGCGGCGCCGGTGCCGAGCTCCAGCGGCGTCGCCCCGCCGCGCGTGGCGGCGTCCAGCGCCGGTCCGCCCAGCCGGGACGGCAGCGGCAGCACGACGAACCGAGCCAGGCCCCTGCCGTACGTCGCGGTGCCCCCGAACGACCCCACCAGGTCAGCGGTCCTGGGCAGCCCCGCGAGCTGCTCGGGCAGGGCGAACGGCGCGAACCGGTCGACCGCCGTCGCCAGGTCGGGGGTGCCGGTGGTGCGGACCGTGCTGAACGGCGGCGTCCGGGGCCGCAGGTCGGCGGCCGGCGGCTTGCCGAAGGACACGTCGACGAAGGCCGTGCTCAGCGCAGGGACCGTGCTGCCGCGCGGGACGACGACCAGCGACAGCGGCAGACCGGTGCGCTCGTCGACGTACACGTCGAGCCGGCCGACGGTGCTCGCCGGATCGGCCGGGAAGACCCGCAGGCCGTCGGCCGAACGCCCTGCCACCCGGTGCGCGGGCAGTGCCACCAGCCGGTCCCGGGCCGTGACGCCCGCCAGCAGCCGGCGGGCAGCCTGTGGCGGGAGCAGGTCGTCGACCCGGGGGAGCCGCACGGGGGAGGCCCCGACAGCCCGCTCGATCCGGCCGGTCTCGAAGTCCCAGGTCTGCACGCCGCCCGGGATCGCGTAGACGCCGGACTCCCCGGTGGTGGTGATCCGGTCGACCCGGAAGTGCTGCGGCGAGCGCCACCAGACCCGCGCGCGGGTGGTGCCGCCGAGCAGCGCCGCGACCTCCCCGAGGCGGGGCAGGTCGGGCAGCCCGAGGTTGCCTCGCGACTCGGCCAGGCCGGAGTGCGCGACCCGGGTGGAGTGCCGGGCCTGCGCGAGCAGCTGCGCCGGGCGCAGCGACGACTCGGCCGTGGGCAGCCGCGCGTAGGCGGCCGGCGCCGAGGCGACGACGACGGTGACCACGGCCGCGATCGCCCACCGTCCCGCAGCCGCCCCGCTGACCACGCTCATGGCGTCACGCTACGTCCGCACCGGGCACCGCGGCCGCGCCGTCACCGAACCGTGAGACCGCGGCGGGTGACCGGCGGTGCGCTGGCTGTGACAGGTCTTCCGCAGGTGCGATTTGCGACGTAAGGTGCGCCGGACGCAACAGTCACAGAACGGGTCAACCCGCTCGCAACCCGCCGAGGAGCTCTCGTGTCGCGCAGTCACCTGTCCCGTTCCGTCCTGGCCGGTCTGGCCGTCGCGGGCCTGGTCGCCTCCCTCGGCGGGAGCCCGGCAGCGGGCGCCAGCTGCCTCCGCTCGGGCGGGTGTTCATGGTGAACCCGGTGCAGTCCAGCGGCGACCAGTCGCTCACCGACCAGAAGGACTCCGCCACGGCAGTGCCGCAGAGCCAGTACGTGGACGTCCCCCTCACGAACCTGGACGGCAGCGGATACCTGCGCGGCGACTGGGCCAGCGTGGTGAGCACGACCGGCAAGCCGGTGTCGTCGAAGACGGGGTATCTTCTTCGACCGCAGCGCCGACCAGTTCGAGCAGGTGATGGCCTACTACTGGGTCACCCAGGCGCAGCTCTACATCCAGAGTCTCGGCTTCGGGTCGGACGCTCCCGGCCGGTCAACGAGCGCCAGCAGCTGGTGCGGATCAACCAGTTCGGCGGCGACAACTCCTTCTACCGCCCCGGCACCAGCAAGCTCACCATCACCCTCGGCAAGGGCGGCGTGGACGACGCCGAGGACGCCGAGGTGGTCGTGCACGAGTACGGCCACTCGGTGCAGGACGACCAGGTGCCCGGCTTCGGCTCCACGCTGCAGGCCGGCTCCATCGGCGAGGCGTTCGGCGACTACCTCGCGGTCGAGGTCGGGCCTCGCGGCGGCCGACCAGCGACGGCCGGCGGCGTACCTCGCCGGCCTGCGTCGCCGACTGGGACTCGACGTCCTACACCCGCTGTCGCCACCGTGTCCGAGCACTGCCTGCGCCGCGTCGACGGCAACAAGACGGTGGCTGACGTCGTGGGCGAGGTGCACGCCGACGGCGAGATCTGGTCGGCCGCGCTGTGGGACATCCGCAACGCTCTCTCGGCGGCGACCGTCGCCGACCGGATCATCATCGACGCGCAGTTCGGGTTCGCCCCCGACACGCAGCTTCGCCGCCGCGGCGCAGGCCACGGTCGACACGGCCGCGACAGATGTACGGCACCGCTGCCGCGGCCGCCGTGACCAAGGCGTTCCAGGACCGGCGCATCCTCTGAGCGGCGCGGCTCGGTGACGGTAGCCTGCCGCGGTGACCATCGCGCCGGCCGCCGCCCGCCTGGTCAACGACGTCGTCACGCTCGGCGCCGGCGTCGCCCGACGACGCGGCAGCGCTGTTCGCCGCGCTGGACGACGAGCGGGTCTGGGCGGCCGGGTACGGCGGCGGCCCGGCCGGCCGGTGGGCCGACGTCGACGCGGCGCGCGCCGCCCTCGAGGAGTCCGACCGCGGGCGCACCGGCCCGCGGCAGGCCTACCTGATCAGCCTGGCGGCCGACACGGGCCTCGGGGCGGCGGGCACCGTGGTCGGCACCAGCAGCCTGGGCGAGTGGGACCTCGTCAACGAGTCCGTGCACCTGGGCTGGACGGCGTACGGGCCGGCCTGGTGGGGCGGCCCGGTGAACCCGGCCAGCAAGCTCGCGCTGCTCGGACACGCCTTCGACGACTGCGGCTTCGGCCGGGTGAAGCTGCAGACCGACCTGCTCAACACCCGGTCCCAGGCGGCGATCGCCAAGCTCGGTGCGGTCCGCGAGGGGGTGCTGCGCCGGCACCTGCGCCGCGCCGACGGGACGTGGCGGGACACGGTCGTCTACTCGGTGCTGCGCGAGGAGTGGCCCGCGGTCCGCGCCGGCCTGCTGCAGCGCCTATCCTGCGCCACATGACCGACCTGACCGCTCCCGATCCTGCCGTCGGTGCCCGAGCCTACGAGCTGGACCGGGCCCACGTGTTCCACTCCTGGTCGGCGCAGTCGCTGATCGCGCCGATGGTGGTGGCGGGAGCCCAGGGGTCCTACCTCTGGGACTACGACGGCAACCGGTACCTCGACTTCTCCTCCCAGCTGGTCAACGTCAACATCGGCCACCAGCACCCCAAGGTCGTCGCCGCGATCCAGGAGCAGGCCGCCAAGCTGTGCACCATCGCGCCGCAGCACGCGAACGACGTGCGCTCCGAGGCAGCCCGGCTCATCGTCGAGCGCGCGCCGGCCGGCCTGCAGAAGGTGTTCTTCACCAACGGCGGGGCCGACGCGATCGAGAACGCCGTGCGGATGGCCCGGCTGCACACCGGCCGGCACAAGGTCCTGACGACCTACCGCAGCTACCACGGCAACACCGCCACCGCGATCCAGATGACCGGCGACCCGCGCCGCTGGGCCAACGACGGCGGCGCCACCGGCGTGGTGCACTTCTTCGGGCCGTACCCCTACCGGTCGCCGTTCTGGTCGGAGTCCGAGCAGCAGGAGTGCGAGCGCGCGCTGGAGCACCTCGAGCAGGTCGTCGCGTTCGAGGGCCCGGGCACGATCGCGGCGCTGGTCCTCGAGACGATCCCCGGTACGGCGGGCATCCTGGTGCCGCCGGACGGCTATCTGGCGGGCGTCCGGGAGATCTGCGACCGGCACGGCATCGTCTACATCGCCGACGAGGTGATGGCGGGCTTCGGGCGGGCCGGCGAGTGGTTCGCCGTCGACAAGTGGGACGTGCGTCCCGACCTCATCACGTTCGCCAAGGGCAGCAACTCGGGCTACGTGCCGCTCGGCGGGGTGGTCATCTCCACCGAGATCGCCGACACGTTCGCGGAGCGGGTCTTCCCGGGCGGCCTCACCTACTCGGGCCATCCGCTGGCCTGCGCCGCCGTCGTCGCCAGCATCAACGCGATGGCCGACGAGGGCATCATCGAGCACGCTCGCCGGCTCGGCGACGAGGTGCTCGGGCCCGGGCTGCGGGAGATCGCCGACCGTCACCCCAGCGTCGGCGAGGTCCGCGGGCTCGGCGTCTTCTGGGCGCTGGACCTGGTCAAGGACAAGGCGACCCGCGAGATGCTCGTGCCGTACAACGCCAGCGGCGACGCCAACGCGCCGATGGCGCAGCTGGTCGCCGCCTGCAAGCCGCACGGCATGCTGCCGTTCGCCAACTTCAACCGGTTGCACGTCGTCCCGCCCTGCACCACCACCGACGAGGAGGCCAAGGAAGGCCTGGCGATCCTCGACGAGGCGCTCTCGGTGGCCGACGCCCACACCACCTCCGCAGGCTGACCGGGCACCTCAGGCATGAGCTACGACATCTTCTTCGTCCGGCGCGACCCGGGCGAGACCATCGAGGAGGCGCTGGAGGGGGTCGAGGAGTCCTACGAGGGAGGCGACCCCGGCCCGCTGACCGAGGAGGACCTCGAGCTCTGGGACAACCTGCTGCCGATGGCCCGCGAGATCCTCGGGTCGGCCGCCGAGATCACCCGGGAGGACGAGGAGACCCGCGAGATCACCGACCCGGTGACCGGCATCGGCCTGCTGGTGTTCCAGGGCGAGTTCGAGATCCACGTGCCGGACAACCGCACCGGCGGGGTCGACGACCTCGTCGTGATGAGCACCGTCTACGACCTGGCCCGCGCCGTCCAGGACGTGACCGGCCTGGAGGGCTACGACCCGCAGCTGGGTGAGCCGGTCAGCGACGTCAGCGAGAGCTCGCCCACCCGCCGGCGCTGGCCGGACGACGAGGCCGACGACGAGGACGAGGACGACCCGCGCGGGTCGCTGCCGGCCACCGACGCGCCGGTGGCCGCCCTGAGCCGGGAGCCGTTCGACCCGGTCGAGGACCCGGGTGCCGGGCAGGCGCCGCGCTGGTGGGAGTTCTGGAAGCAGTGAGGGTCCTCGTCGTCGGCGGCGGTGCGCGGGAGCACGCCCTGGTGCGCTCGCTCGCGGCCGACCCCTCGGTGACCGCGGTGCTGGCCGCCCCCGGCAACGCCGGCATCGCGCAGGACGTCGAGACCCACCCGCTCGACGTCGCCCGACCCGCTCGCGGTGGCGGACCTGGCCTGGGAGCTCGGGGTCGACCTGGTGGTGGTCGGGCCCGAGGGCGCCGCTGGTGGCCGGCGCCGCCGACGCCGTGCGGGCGCGCGGCATCGCGTGCTTCGGCCCGTCGTCGGCAGCCGCGCAGCTCGAGGGCTCCAAGGCGTTCGCCAAGGAGGTGATGGCGGCCGCGGGCGTGCCGACCGTCCCGGTCGTTCGTCTGCTCGACCCCGGACGAGGCGGCCGCCGCGCTGGACGAGTTCGGGGCGCCGTACGTCGTGAAGGACGACGGCCTGGCGGCGGGCAAGGGCGTCGTGGTCACCGACGACCGGGCCGAGGCGCTCGCCCACGCGGCCACCTGCGACCGGGTGGTCATCGAGGAGTTCCTCGACGGGCCGGAGGTGTCGCTGTTCGCGGTGACCGACGGGCACACCGTCGTGCCGCTGGCCCCGGCGCAGGACTTCAAGCGGGTCTGCGACGGCGACGAGGGGCCCAACACCGGCGGCATGGGCGCCTACTCGCCGCTGCCGTGGGCGCCGCGCCGACCTGGTCGACGGACGTGCTCGCCGACGTGCTGGTGCCGACGGTCGACGAGATGGCGCGCCGGGGGACGCCGTTCACCGGGCTGCTGTACGCCGGACTGGCGCTCACCTCGCGCGGCGTCCGGGTCATCGAGTTCAACGCGCGGTTCGGCGACCCGGAGACCCAGGTGGTGCTGGCCCGGCTCCGCAGCCCGCTCGGCGAGCTGCTGCAGGCCGCCGCCACCGGTGGGCTGGCCGAGCTGGCGCCGCTGGAGTGGTCCGACGACGCGGCGGTGACCGTGGTCGTCGCCGCACCGGGGTACCCGGCTCGCCCGGCACCGGCGGCGTGATCGACGGGCTCGACGTCGCCTCGGAGGTCGAGGGCGCCGTGGTGCTGCACGCCGGCACCGCGATCGGCCCGGACGGCTCGGTGGTCTCCGCGGGCGGCCGGGTGCTGTCGGTGGTCGGCACCGGCCGGACGCTCGCGGCGGCCCGGGCCGCGGCGTACGACGCGGTCGGGACGATCCGGCTCGACGGCGCGCACCACCGCACCGACATCGCCGCGGCGGCCGCCGCCGATTGACCGCGCGGCCCGAGCCGGCGCCGCGAGTGGTGCCTCCCGGGGGCCGACCACGCGGTTCGACCCCCGGCGCGCACCACTCGCGGCTGCACCGGCGCCACCAGGGACCTCCGGGTGAGGGAGAATCGGCGGCGTGACCGCCTCTCCCGACCCCATCCCGAACGTGCTCGCCGCGCGCTACGCCTGCGCCGAGCTGGCCCGGATCTGGTCGCCGCGAGCACAAGGTCGTGCTCGAGCGCCGGCTCTGGATCGCGGTGCTGCGCGCCCAGCGCGACCTCGGCGTCGACGTGCCGGACGGTGTGGTCGAGGCCTACGAGACGGTCGTCGACGAGGTCGACCTCGACTCGATCGCCGCCCGGGAGCGGGTCACCCGGCACGACGTGAAGGCGCGCATCGAGGAGTTCTCCGCGCTGGCCGGCCACGAGCACATCCACAAGGGCATGACCTCGCCGCGACCTCACCGAGAACGTCGAGCAGCTGCAGATCCGCTCCTCCCTCGAGCTGCGTCCGCGACCGCACGGTCGCCGCGCTGGCCCGGCTGGCGGCGCTCGCCGCCGAGCACACCGACCTGGTGATGACCGGCCGCACCCACAACGTGGCCGCCCAGGCCACCACGCTGGGCAAGCGGTTCGCCTCCGCGGCCGAGGAGCTGCTGGTCGCCGTCGAGCGGCTCGAGGACCTGCATCGACCGCTACCCGCTGCGCGGCATCAAGGGCCCGGTGGGCACGGCGCAGGACCAGCTCGACCTGCTCGACGGCGACCCGGCGCAGGCTCGCCGACCTGGAGCAGCAGGTGGCCGCGCACCTCGGCTTCGACCGGGTGCTGACCAGCGTCGGGCAGGTCTACCCGCGCTCGCTCGACTTCGACGTCGTCTCCGCGCTGGTGCAGGCCGCGGCCGGCCCGTCCAGCCTGGCCACCACGATCCGGCTGATGGCCGGCCAGGAGCTGGTCACCGAGGGCTTCCAGCGCCGGGCCAGGTCGGCTCGTCAGCGCCATGCCGCACAAGATGAACACCCGGTCCTGCGAGCGGGTCAACGGCCTGGCCGTGGTGCTGCGGGGCTACCTGTCGATGGTCGGCGAGCTCGCCGGCGACCAGTGGAACGAGGGCGACGTCTCCTGCTCGGTCGTCCGCCGGGTCGCCCTGCCCGACGCGTTCTTCGCCGCCGACGGGCTGTTCCAGACCTTCCTCACCGTGCTCGACGAGTTCGGCGCCTACCCCGCGGTGATCGCCCGCGAGCTGGAGCGCTACCTGCCGTTCCTGGCCACCACCAAGGTGCTGATGGCCGCCGTCCGCAACGGCGTCGGGCGCGAGACCGCGCACGAGGCGATCAAGGAGCACGCGGTCGCCGTGGCGCTGGCGCATGCGGGAGCAGGGCGCCGCCGAGAACGACCTGTTCGACCGGCTCGCCGCCGACCCGCGGCTCGGGCTGTCCCGCGAGCAGCTCGACGCGCTGGTGGCCGACCCGCGCGACCTTCACCGGCGCGGCCGGCGCCCAGGTCGAGGAGGTCGTCGCCCAGGTCGAAGCGGTCGTCGCGCGCTATCCCGACGCCGCGGTCTACCGCCCGGCGCCGATCCTCTGACCGGCGGTGCGGGTCAGCGCGCCGTGGGCAGGTCGGTGCGGCGCTGCTCGTACAGACCCTGCGCGTAGTCCGTGCCGTAGTACTGCTCCAACGCCTCGAGGGCGACGTCCGGCCGCTCCAGGGTGCGGGCGATGACCGCCCGGCTCGCCAGGTCGGTGCCGCCCCACGACTCCGGCTCCCACAGGTGGGACCGCAGGAACGCCTTCGAGCAGTGGTAGAAGACCTGCTCCACCTCGACGACCAGGGCGAGCACCGGTCGGTGACCGTGCTCCACGAGGTCGTCGAAGAACGGCGCGTCCCGCACCAGCCGGGCCCGGCCGTTGATGCGCAGCGTGTCACCGCGGCCGGGCACCAGGAAGATGACGCCGACGTGCGGGTTGGTCAGGACGTTGCGGTAGCCGTCGGCCCGCCGGTTGCCCGGCCGCTCCGGGATGACGACGGTGGTGTCGTCGAGCACCTTCGCGAAGCCGGGCGGGTCGCCCTTGGGTGAGACGTCGCAGCTGCCGTCGGCCGCCGCGGTCGCCACGAGGCAGAACGGCGACGCCGCCAGCCAGTCGCGGTCCAGCTGGTGCAGGCTCCTCCGGTCCTTGCCGGCCGCCCGGGCGCTCGGCTCGCCGAGCAGCTCGCGCAGCTCGTCCTCGTCGGTGATCTCGTCCCAGGTGGTCGTCACCCCTCGATCATGACCCGTCGGACGAGTCGCCGCGACCTCGTTGCCGGGTGGGACACTTCCCGCGTGACCGAGTACCGACACCTGCACAGCGGCAAGGTCCGCGACCTCTACGAGACGCCGGACGGGCTGCTGCTCATGGTGGCGAGCGACCGCATCTCGGCGTACGACGTCATCCTGCCCACGCCGATCCCGGACAAGGGGCGCATCCTCACCCAGCTGTCGCTGTGGTGGTTCGACCGGCTGGCCGACCTGGTGCCGAACCACGTCGTGTCGACCGACGTGCCGCCGGAGTACGCCGGGCGGGCGCTGCTCTGCCGGCGGCTGGAGATGTACCCGGTCGAGTGCGTGGCCCGCGGCTACCTCGCCGGGTCCGGCCTGGCCGACTACCTGGCGACCGGCACGGTCTGCGGCGTGCCGTTGCCGGCGGGCCTGGTCGACGGCTCCGAGCTGCCCGAGCCGGTGTTCACCCCGGCCACCAAGGCGGCCATCGGCGACCACGACGAGAACGTCACCTACGACGCGGTGGCCGACACCGTCGGGGCCGGCGTTGCCGACGAGCTGCGCCGCACCACCCTCGCGGTCTACCGCCGGGCCCGCGACATCGCCCGTGACCGCGGCATCGTCGTCGCCGACACCAAGCTCGAGCTGGGCCGCGACGCCGACGGCCGGCTGGTGCTGGGCGACGAGGTGCTGACGCCCGACTCGTCGCGGTTCTGGCCGGCCGAGCAGTGGCAGCCCGGCCGGCCGCAGCCGTCGTACGACAAGCAGTTCGTGCGCGACTGGCTCACCTCGCCGGCGTCCGGCTGGGACCGCGCGGGCAGCGGCCCGGCCCCCGAGCTGCCCGACGAGGTGGTCGAGCGGACCCGGGCGAAGTACGTCGAGGCCTACGAACGGCTCACCGGCCGCACCTTCGCCTGACCCCGCACCCGGTCGAGCCACTCGGCGACGAGGGCACCCAGGAGCTCGGGCTGCTCGTGCGGGAGCGCATGACCGGCTCCGTCGAGCACGGCGAAGGTGGCGTGCGGGTACTGCTCGAGCAGCTCCCAGGCCCCGGCGTAGCCGACGGTGGAGTCCTGGCGACCGGTCAGCAGCAACGTGGGGCCGCGGTACGACCCGGTCCCCTGGGGCGGCGGTGAGCTGCCACCGCTCGCCGATCCGCTCGAGAGCGGACTGGTCGGCCAGCCCGGCAGCAGGCTCGACGTACCGCTCGTACCGCTCCAGCATGGCGGCCGTCTGCACCGTGAAGTAGTCGCGGAACTCGGCGCTGCCGAGGTCGCCCGAGCCGCGGGTGACCTCGTGCTCGGGCACGTCGCGGATGCCCGGCCAGCAGCGGGCAGAGCAACGCCAGCCCCACGACCTGCTCCGGTCGCCGGGCGGCGATCGCCTGCGCGTAGTAGCCGCCGGCCGAGTGCCCGGCCAGCAGCAGCGGCTGGTCGCCGATGACGCCGTCGATGAACGCCAGCAGGACCTCGAGGACGTCGTCCGCACTGTTGATCGTCTCGGGAGCGGGCGTGCGCCCCATGCCGGGAAGGTCCGGGTAGATCCGTCGGTACCCGCCGAGCTCACCGAGCACCGGGTCCAGGCAGGCCATCACCTCGCGGTGGTCGACCCCCGCGCCGTGCAGGGCGAGCACGGGGGAGCCGGCGCCGCGCTCGACGTAGTGCACCGGCAGGTCGCCCATCAGGTACTCCACCGCGCCGACGGTAGCGCGCGCCGGGGGACAGCGCCTCAGCGCGCCGGCGGCCCGACCGGCCGCCCGGAATGTCCGCCCCTAGGGTGGGACGCATGACGTGGATGCTCACCGGCGGAGCCGGCTACATCGGTGCGCACATCGTGCGCTCCTTCCAGGACGCCGGGCTCCCGCTGGTGGTGCTGGACGACCTGTCCACCGGCGTCCGGGAGAACGTGCCGGACGGTGTTCCGTTCGTCGAGGCCTCGGTCGCGGACGCCGCCGCCGTCCGGGCCGCGCTGCGCGAGCACGAGGTCACCGGTGTGCTGCACCTGGCGGCGAAGAAGGCGGTCGGCGAGTCGGTCGAGCAGCCGCTGCTCTACTGGGACGAGAACGTCGGCGGCATGCGCACCCTGCTGCAGGCCTGCGTCGACGAGGGTGTCGACCGGGTGCTGTTCTCCTCGAGCGCGGCGGTCTTCGGCAACCCTCCGGTGACCTTCGTCACCGAGGAGACGCCGGTGGCGCCGATGAGCCCGTACGGCGAGACCAAGCTGGTCGGGGAGTGGATGCTGCGCGACCTCGCGGCCGCCCAGCCGCTGCGGTGGGCCGCGCTGCGCTACTTCAACGTGGCCGGTGTCGGCGCTCCCGAGCTCGCCGACCGCAGCGTGAACAACCTGGTGCCGATGACCTTCCAGGCGCTCGCCGAGGGCCGTGACCCGCAGCTGTTCGGCGACGACTACGACACCCGCGACGGGTCCTGCATCCGCGACTACATCCATGTGGTGGACCTGGCCGAGGCGCACGCAGCGGCTGCCCAGCGGCTCGACAAGGGCCCGCTCGGCGAGGTCTTCAACGTCGGCCGCGGCGAGGGCGTGACCGTCAAGGAGGTGTTCCGGACCGTTCGGGAGGTGACCGGGCTGGACTTCGAGGTGCAGGTGGTGGGGCGCCGGGCCGGCGACCCCGCGGCGTACTTCGCCGACGCCTCCAAGATCGCTGCCGAGCTCGGCTGGACCGCCCGGCTCGACCTCCGCGACATGGTGCAGAGCGCCTGGGAGGCGTGGCAGAGCCGCGGTCAGTCGCCCAGGTAGCCCCGGCGGCGGGCGATCGCGACCGCCTCGGTGCGCCCGGCCGCGCCGAGCTTGGCCAGGATGTTCGACACGTGCACGCTCACGGTCTTGGCGCTGATGAACAGCTGCCCGGCGATCTCGCGGTTGCTGCGGCCCTGCGCGACCAGCGCGAGCACCTCCTGCTCGCGCGCCGTGAGTGCCTCGTCGCGCCGGGACGCCGGCGTCGGGTCGGCCCGCCCGGCGGGCGCCCCACCGGCCCGCAGCTCGCGCAGCAGCGGCTCGGCGCCCAGCCGCCGGGCCTGGGCCACCGCCAGCGCGGCGACCTCGTCGGCCTCGGCGGGGTGCCCGCCGGCGCGCAGCACAGCCGCGAGCCGGGACCGGGACCGGGCCGTCTCGAACACGTGCCCGTAGGCGTCGAACCGCTCGACCGCGAGCCGCCACGCAGCGACCAGCTCGTCGAGCTCGGTCTCGCCGGACCCCGCCAGCCAGCGCACCCGGGCGTGCTCGGCGTCGACCCGGGCCAGCCAGGCCAGCGCCTCCGGGCCCTCGTCCCACACCGACTGCTCACGCAGCCGGACGGCCCGCCGGGCAGCCTCCAGGAGCTCGTCGGCCCGCGCCACCAGCTGGTCGCGGTCCTGGCTGCCGGTGCTCCCGGCCGCGGCCGCGACGTGGCCGAGCACCAGCGCGGACAGCCGGATCCGGGCCTGGAAGTCCTTGTTGGCCCACATCGTCCCGACCGTGCTGACGAGGTCGTCGTACGCCGTCAGCACGGCCGGCAGGTCACCGCGGTCGCCGTAGAGGTCGAGGGTCGCGAAGCCGGCGAACAGCGCCACCATGCCCTCGCGCGCGGCGTGCGGAGCAAGCGCCGGCAGCAGGTCGAGAGCCGAGAGGTCGCCGCGTCCGGCGCTCACGCACATGGCGCTGGCGCGCACCATCGCCTCGCCGAGGTCGGGCGGGGCGTCGTGGCTCAGGTCGGCCATCGCCGCCGCGGCGTCCCAGTCGCCTGCCGTGTAGGCCGCCTGGATGCCCAGCACCCGGGACTCCAGGCCGTAGGGCGCCCACGGCCGGCCGGCGCTGCGGGCCCGGCGCTCGGCCACCGCGTAGGACTCCCGGGCGCCCGCGACGTCGCCGCTCTCGTACTGCAGGGTGCCGAGGTTGAACACGCCCCGCAGCTCGGCGGCCAGGTCGCCGGCCGCCCGGGCCTGCCCGATCGTCTTCTGCAGCATCGCCTTCGAGGCCGCCGTCTCACCGGAGCGCTCGCGCAGCCGCGCCAGCGTGGTGCGGGCGTCGGCGGCGAGGCCGGCCAGCCCCAGCGAGTCGGCGAGCTCCAGCGCGTCGCTGGCGGCTGCGCCGGCCTCGTCCGGCCGGCGCTCCTCGGCCAGCGCCCGGGCGTGCAGGGCGAGCACCTCGGCGCGCACCTGCTCGTCGGGGTACTTCTCCAGCAGGGCCAGGGCCTCGGTGGTGTTCATCAGCGCGTCACCCTCGGTGTCGGCGACGAGTGCGATCGACGCCTTGACCCGCAGCATCCGGAGCCGGGCGTGCGGCGACGCGTCGGGCGAGGTGGCCCGCAGCTGGTCGCGGGCCAGCGCGAGGGCGCGGTAGGTCTGGCCGGCGGCCAGGGCTGCCTCGCAGGCCTTCGCGGTGAGCTCGACCAGCTCGGTCTCGTCCAGGCCGACCTGCGGGGCCAGCTCGAGGGCCAGCTCGTAGTGGTGGGCGGCCTCGTCGGGCCCGGCCACGGCCATCGCCTCGTCGCCCGCGGCGATGCTGGCGCGCGCCGCGGTGGGCAGGTCGTTGGCCGCCCGGGCGTGCCGGGCCAGCTCGGCCGCCGTACCGCCCACCCCGCCCTGCTGCAGGGCGTGGGCGTAGGCCGCGTGCAGCCGCACCCGCTCGCCGGGCAGCAGGTCGTCGTAGACGGCCTCGGCCAGCAGGGCGTGCCGGAAGCCGTAGGCGTCGCCGCGCGGCACCAGGACGTTGCGCTCGACGGCGGCCCGCAGCGACAGGTCCAGCGAGCCGACCTGGCCGTCGACCACCCGGTCGAGCAGCAGGTGCGGCACCCGACGGCCGGAGACGGCGGCGGCCCGGACGACGAGCCGGGCGTCGTCGTCGAGCTGGTCGAGGCGCACCAGCAGCAGGTCGGCCAGCGCCTCGGGGATGGAGTCGGGGCCGAGCTCGGCGGCCTGCACGAGCTCCTCGGTGAAGAACGCGTTGCCCTCCGCGCGTCGCACGATGCCGCGCACCGCGCGGTCCGGCAGCGGCGCCGGGTGCAGCTCCTCGACGAGGGCGCGGACGTCGTCGTCGGCCAGCCGGCCGAGCTCGAGGCGGGTCACGCCGGGCAGCCGGGACCACTCGGCGGCGGTGGTGCGCAACGGGTGCCGCCGGTGCAGGTCGTCGGTGCGGTAGGAGGCGACGATCGCCACCGGCGCGTCGAACCGGCGGGAGAACAGGTAGCTGAGCATCTCCCGGGTGGACCGGTCGGCCCAGTGGACGTCCTCGACGAGCAGCAGCAGGGGGGCGGCCCGGCCGATCAGCTCGAGGGCCGAGTGCACCGCCGCGAACAGGTCGGGGCGGTCCAGGTGGTCGGCCTCGGCGGCGGCCGAGCCGCCGGCCTGCTCGGGGATGACCCGGCGGGCCGGCATCAACCGCGCGACGGCGGGAGCGGCCTCGACCAGGGACTTGGCCTGGGTGGGCGTCTCGGCGGCCAGCCGGCCGAAGGCCTCGCTGAACGGCAGGTAGGGCAGGGCGCTGTCGCCGAAGTCGAGGCAGTGGCCGACGAGGACCCGGTAGCCCGCCTTCTCGGCCCGGCTGCGCAGCTCGGCCAGCAGCCGGGTCTTGCCGACACCGGCGTCGCCGGCCAGCAGGACGGCGCTCTCGGGGAGCGGCTCGTCCGAGGTCAGGCCGACGAGGCCGGCCAGCCGGTCGAGCTCGTCGACGCGGCCGACCAGCGGGGCGCGCTCGTCGAGTCCGGGCATGAGCACATCATCGCCTCGACCACCGACGAACGGGGGCCCGAGACGGAACGACGGCGCCGGGGCCGGGGTGCCGCCGGCGTCGTTGACCGGCCGGCGGGCGACGACCCGCCCGGCTGCGGCACTCACTCAGCACCGGTGCCGGTCTCGTCGTGCCGGCGGCCGAGCCGCGGGCGGCGGGTCTTGCGGTGCTCCCGGAACGAGGCCGTGATGCGTGAGCGGCGGTAGTCCGCCTCGACGCCGGCGTAGGGACCGATCATGGACATCTGGTGCTCCTTCGGGTGGTTCTGCGGTGTGACGGTGCCCGCCGGGCGGTCGAGCTCAGTGGCTGGACCGGCCGGCGGGCGCGGGTTGTCGGTGGGCCGACCGGTTCCGGGCGCGGGCTGGGTTCCGGTGGCCCGTCCGGACCGGTGCTGCCTGCTCGGCGCCCTGGGCCTGCGCGATCTCCCGCAGCACCCAGGCGCCGAGCACGTGGCTGCTCACTCGCCGAACCAGTCGACGGCGACCGGCTGAGCGGCCCGGCGGCGACTGGCTGCGGACGCGCGACGCGCCTTGCGGTGCTCGCGGAACGAGGCCGTGATGCGGCTGCGGCGGTACTCCGCCTCGACGCCGGAGTAAGGGCCGGTGATGGGTGTCATGGTGACTCCTCTTCAGGTCTGCCGTGGTGCTGACAGGTATGACTTTCGGTCCCTGAGGAGGGGGTCGGCATCGGGACGATGTCCTATCTCTGCGCGCGGCTCGACGCGGCCCGGCTTAGGGCGGCCTCAGACGCCCCTAAGGAGCCTCTGACCTGCGGCGATGTGCCGGCCGATGCCGTGCCGAGCTCGCGCTCAGAGCCGGCCGGCCTCCAGGACCCGGGCCAGGAACTGCCGGGTGCGGGCCTGCACGGGGTCGGCGAGCACCTGCTCGGGCGGACCCTCCTCGCAGACCACCCCGCCGTCGAGGAACACGACCCGGTCGGCCGCCTGCCGCGCGAAGCTCATCTCGTGGGTGGCCATCACGATGGTCATCCCCTGGTCCTTGAGCTCGCGGACCAGGCCGAGCACCTCGCCGACCAGCTCGGGGTCCAGGGCGCTGGTGACCTCGTCGAGCAGCAGCAGCCGCGGCTCGTTGGCCAGGGCCCGCACGATCGCCACCCGCTGCTGCTGGCCGCCGGAGAGCCGGTCGGGGTACTCCGCCGCCTTCTCGGCCAGCCCGACCCGCTCCAGCAGCGTCATCGCCCGGTCCGCGGCCTCCGCCTTGGCGACCTTGCCCACCAGCCGCGGCGCGAGCGTGACGTTGTCCAGCACGGTCATGTGCGGGAACAGGTTGTAGGCCTGGAACACCACGCCGATCCGGCGGCGGACCGCGTCGGCGTCGACCCGCGGGTCGGTGATGTCCTCGCCGTCGAGCCGGATGACGCCGTCGTCGACGGTCTCCAGCAGGTTGATGCAGCGCAGCAGGGTCGACTTGCCCGACCCGGACGCCCCGATCAGCGTCACCACCTGGTGCTCGGCGACGTCGAGGTCCACCGACCGGAGCACCGTGGCGTCGCCGAAGCGCTTCACCACGCCCTCGCAGCGCAGCACGGCGGGGCCGGCGGCCGCGCCGCCCAGGTCGCCGCCCGGGTCGTCGCCTGGTCGCCCGCTCACAACGCGCCGCTCGCCTGCTGGCGCCTCGCCGCGCGCACGCTGAACGCGTCCGCCAGCCGGATGGTCGGGATCGCCAGCAGCACGAACAGCAGCCCCGCCACCATGTACGGCGTGAAGTTGAACGTGCGGTCCGACTCGATCTGGGCCGCCCGCACGGCGTCCAGCGCCCCCAGCACCGAGATCAGCCCGACGTCCTTCTGCAGGGCCACGAAGTCGTTGAGCAGCGGCGGCACCACCCGGCGTACCGCCTGCGGGAGCACCACCCGGCGCATCGTCTGGCCGTAGCTGAGCCCGAGCGACCGGGCCGCGGCCCGCTGGCTCGGGTGCACCGACTCGATGCCGGCGCGGAAGACCTCCGAGACGTACGCCGAGTAGGTCAGCACCAGCGCGATCGTGCCCAGCACGGCCGGGGCCGACGGCACCCCGCGCAGCCGCAGCCCCGGGATCCCGAAGCCGACCAGGTAGAGCAGGATGATCAGCGGCATCCCGCGGAAGAAGTCGGTGTAGGCCGCGGCCAGCGCCCTGATCGGGTACCAGATCGGCCCGCGCAAGGTCCGCAGCGACGCCAGCAGCAGCCCGACGATCACGACCAGCACGGCGGTCACGGCGAGCACCCGGATGTTCAGCCAGAGGCCCTCGAGGATCGGCTTCAGCGACTCCCGCGCGATCTCCCGGTCGAAGAAGGTGGCCTTGACCCGCTCCCAGCCCGGCGAGCTGACGATCGCGAAGCCGACGACGACCAGGAACACGACGGTGCTGACGCTGGCGATCCCCGTCGACCGGCGGGCCCGGTCGCGGCGGAAGGCGTCCCGGGAGCGTTGCAGGTCGCTGACCGGGAAGTCGTCGGTGACGCGGGAAGGGGTCTCGGCCGGGACCGTCACCTGCCCGAACCTAGCCCAGGACCGGCGCGCCGCCCTGCGACAGCCACTGCTCGCTCAGCTGGTCGAGCGTGCCATCGGCCCGCAGCGCGTCGACGGCCTGGCTGACGCAGGCGGTCAGCGGGCTGCCCTTGTCCAGGACCAGGCCGAACTGCTCCGGTGTCCCGCCGCTCGACGGCAGCTGCCCGACGATCTGGCCCTTCTTCAGCTGGGCGGCCGCCATGAAGAAGGCGGTCGGCAGGTCGGTGACCAGCGCGTCGATCTGGCCGTTCTCGAGGGCCCGGACCGCGTCGTTGTTGCTGTTGTAGACCCGCGGCTTGCTCGACGGGGCGATCACCTCGTTGATGGCCTCGAAGCTGGTGGTGCCGACCTGGGCGCCGAGCGTCAGCCCCTTGAGGCCGGCGATGTCGGTGACGCCGTCCGCCTTGGAGCCCTTGGTGGTGACGACCGCCTGGCTCACGTCGTAGTACGGCGAGGAGAAGTCCACGGCCTGCTTGCGGTCCTCGGTGATCGAGAACTCGTTGATGTCGAAGTCCCAGTTCTTCGGCGTCGGCTTGAACACGCTGTTGAACGGGACGCGGACCCAGCTGACCTCGTCGGCGGTGAAGCCGAGCTTGGTCGCGACCGCGGCGGCCACCGCACCCTCGTAGCCCTTGCCGTTCTCCGGCTTGTCGTCGATGAACCACGGCGGGAAGACCGGGGTGTCGGTGGCCAGCGTGAGCTTCCCGTCGGCGAAGGTCTGCAGGCTGTCCTTGGCGCACGGGTCGGCCGACGAGCTCGCCGGGGTCGGCGCCGCGCTGCTGCTCGAGGCGCCGGCCTCGTCGGTGCCCGCGCTCGAGCCACCGCAGGCGGTGGCCAGGGCGGCGACGGCGACGAGCGCCGCCAGGGTCGGTCCGGTACGGCGGGCAGCCAGGCGAGAGGTCATGGCCGTGATCGTAGGCACCTCGTGTTGCCTCGGCGGGGCTGTCTCGGGCGGCGCGTCGCCCAGCGCGGCTTTTCTCCGGGATTGGATACCTGTTCGGTACGCGTCGGCCGCGCGTCCAGGTATCCGATGTGACGAAAGCGTGGCCGGGGCCCGAGGGTCGGGCGCGCTGCCGGGCCGCGGTCGGGTACGCCAGTAGGCTCCAGGCGTACCGCCCCCGCAGCTGGCAGGAGTGCCCGATGGCCCGCGTCGTCGTCGACGTCATGCTCAAGCCCGAGATCCTCGACCCGCAGGGCCAGGCCGTCGCCCAGCGCGCTGCCCCGCCTCGGCTTCGACGGCATCACCGAGGTCCGGCAGGGCAAGCGCTTCGAGCTCGAGGTCGACGGCGAGGTCGACCGAGGAGCGGCTGGCCGCAGATCCGCGGTGCGGCCGAGACCCTGCTGTCCAACCCGGTCATCGAGGACTTCACGGTCCGCGTCGAGGAGCGCTGATGACCGCGCGGATCGGCGTCGTCACCTTCCCCGGCTCGCTCGACGACCGGCGACGCCGCGCGCGCGGTGCGCCTCGCCGGCGGCGAGGCGGTGCGCGCTGTGGCACGGCGACGCCGACCTGCACGGGGTCGACGCCGTCGTGCTGCCCGGCGGCTTCTCCTACGGCGACTACCTGCGCTGCGGGGCGATCGCCCGGTTCGCCCCGGTCATGGAGCCGCTCGTCGACGCGGCCCGCGGCGGGCTGCCGGTGCTGGGCATCTGCAACGGCTTCCAGGTCCTGTGCGAGTCGCACCTGCTGCCCGGCGCGCTGATCCGCAACGACCACCTGCACTTCGTCTGCCGCGACCAGCGGCTGCGCGATCGAGAACGCCGCCACCGCCTGGACCTCGCGACTACGCCGCCGGCCAGGAGATCGTCGTCCCGCTGAAGAACGGCGAGGGCGGCTACGTCGCCGACGAGCGCGACGCTCGACGAGCTCGAGGCCGAGGGCCGGGTCGTCGCCCGCTACCTCGAGCGACAACCCGAACGGCTCGCTACCGCGACATCGCCGGCATCACGCAACGAGCGCGGCAACGTCGTCGGCCTGATGCCGCACCCCGAGCACGCGGTCGAGGACGCTCACCGGCCCGACGCACCGACGGCCTCGGCGTTCTTCACCTCGGTCCTCGACGCGCTGGTCGGCGCAGCCGCATGAGCGTCGACACCGTCAAGGACGCCGAGGCGACGCCCGGACGTCGAGCAGCCCTACGCCGAGCTCGGCCTCAAGCCCGACGAGTACGCCGCGGATCCGCGAGATCCTCGGCCGCCGCCCGACCAGCGCCGAGCTGGCGATGTACTCGGTCATGTGGAGCGAGCACTGCTCCTACAAGTCGAGCAAGGTGCACCTGCGCCAGTTCGGCGAGAAGGCGCCCGAAGACCGACGCGCATGCTGGTCGGCATCGGCGAGAACGCCGGCGTCGTCGACATCGGCGCAGGGCTGGGCGGTGACCTTCAAGGTCGAGTCGCACAACCACCCGTCGCTACGTCGAGCCCTACCAGGGCGCGGCCACCGGCGTCGGCGGCATCGTGCGCGACATCATCTCGATGGGCGCCCGCCCGGTCGCGGTGATGGACCCGCTGCGGTTCGGCCCGGCCGACGCACCCGACACCCACCGCGTGCTGCCCGGCGTCGTCGCCGGCATCGGCGGCTACGGCAACTGCCTCGGGCCTGCCCAACATCGGCGGCGAGGTCGTCTTCGACCCGTCCTACCAGGGCAACCCGCTGGTCAACGCGCTCTGCGTCGGCGTCCTGCGCCACGACGACATCAAGCTGGCCAACGCCTCCGGCGCCGGCAACCTGGTCGTGCTGTTCGGCGCCCGCACCGGCGGCGACGGCATCGGCGGGGTGTCGCGTGCTCGCGTCGCGAGACCTTCGACGACGACGGCCCGACCAAGCGGCCCGGCCGTGCAGGTCGGCGACCCGTTCACGGAGAAGGTGCTCATCGAGTGCTGCCTCGAGCTCTTCGCCGCCGACCTCGTCGTCGGCATCCAGGACCTCGGCGGGGCCGGGCATCTCCTGCGCCACCTCCGAGCTGGCCTCCAACGGCGACGGCGGCATGCACGTCTGGCTCGACCGGGTGCCGCTGCGCGACGCCACGCTGCGCGCCCGAGGAGATCCTCATGAGCGAGTCGCAGGAGCGCATGTGCGCGGTCGTCGAGCCGGCCAAGCTCGACGCGTTCCTCGCGATCTGCGCGCAAGTGGGACGTCGAGGCCACCGTGATCGGCGAGGTCGACCGACACCGGCCGGCTCACCGATCGAGTGGCACGGCGAGCCCATCGTCGACGTCCCGCCGCGCACCGTCGCCCACGAGGGCCCGGTCTACGAGCGGCCCGTTCGCCCGCCCGGCCTGGCAGGACGCGCTGCAGGCCGACGGCCCGGACGACCTGCCGCGGCCCGGCGTCCGGTGCCGAGCTGCGGGCGACGCTGCTGCAGATGGTCGCCGCACCCAACCTCGCGTCGAAGTCGTGGGTCACCGACCAGTACGACCGCTACGTGCATGGGCAACACGGTGCTCGCCCAGCCCGAGGACGCCGGCATGATCCGGGTCGACGAGGAGACCGGGCTCGGCGTCGCGCTCGCGACCGACGGCAACGGCCGGTTCGCCAAGCTCGACCCGTACGCCGGCGCGCAGCTCGCGCTGGCCGAGGCCTACCGCAACGTCGCCGTCACCGGCGCCGAGCCGCTCGCGGTCACCGACTGCCTGAACTTCGGCTCGCCCGAGGACCCCGACGTGATGTGGCAGTTCGCCGAGGCCGTCGCGCGGCCTGGCCGACGCCTGCCTGCGAGCTCGGCGTCCCGGTCACCGGCGGCAACGTCAGCTTCTACAACCAGACCGGCGACGTCGCGATCCACCCGACCCCGGTGGTCGGGCGTGCTCGGCGTGATCGACGACGTGCGCAAGCGGCGTACGCCGATGGGCTTCGCCGCCGACGGACGACGTCGTGCTGCTGCTCGGCGACGACGCGCGACGAGCTCGGCGGGTCGGAGTGGGCGCACGTACGTGCACGGCCACCTCGGCGGCCTGCCGCCGGCGGTCGACCTCGCCGCCGAGAAGGCGCTCGCGGCCCTGCTGCTGGCGGCGGCTCGCGCGAGTCGCTGGTGACCGCCGCGCACGACGTGTCCGACGGCGGGCTGGCGCAGACGCTGGCCGAGATGGTGCTGCGCCGCGGGATCGGGCGCGACCGTGTCGCTCGACGCGGTGGCACCGGAGCCGTTCGTCGCCCTCTTCAGCGAGTCGGTGGCCCGTGCCGTCGTCGCCGTCCCGGCAGAGCGGGCCGCAGACCTCGAGGCCCGCGCCGCGGCGTACGGCGTGCCGGTGACCCGGCTGGGCCGCACCGGAGGTGCCGCGCTGACCGTCGAGGGCCTGTTCGAGGTCCCCGTCGACGACCTGCGCGCGGCGCACCACGGCACCCTGCCGGCGCTGTTCGGCTGAGCAGGATCGCGAGGGCCCGTGGCGGCGCGCCGCGGTCGCACGTCCCGGCGTACCGTGTGGCCGTGACCGAGCACCGCGAACCGCAGCACCTCCGCCACGTCCGGCACGGTCGGCGCACCGCCCGACCGCAACCAGCTCTACAGCATCCTGATCGGCGTCACCGCCTTGCTCGTCCTGCTGCAGGGGCTGTGGGCCGGGATCTTCCTCGAGCACGACGGCAAACGGGACGACGCCGACGCGGCGCTGGCCCTGCACTCCGCCGGTGCGGGGCTCGCCGTGCTGCTGGCTCTGGCGGCCACCGTCGTCGTCTATCGCTCCCTGCGGCACCGCCGGGACCTCGTCACCGGCACCGTCGCGCTGGCCGTGCTGCTGCTGCTGGAGTACGGCCTCGGCATGCTCGTCTCGGACGGCAAGGACGTGTGGACCGCCGTGCACGTGCCGCTCGCGATGGCGCTGATGGGCCTGCTGGTCTGGCTGCCGCTGCGGGCCGCCCGCCGCTGATCGACGCCGGTCACCGGGTTACGCTGACCCGCCGGCCACGGCTCGATGATGAGGTGATCCGCTCCTTGCCGCTCAAGGTCTCGGTGGTCGTGCCGGTGTACAACCCCGGTGAGCACATCGACCTGCTGGTGGCGTCGCTGCGGCGGCAGTCCCTGCCGGCCGGGGAGTTCCAGGCGATCTTCGTCGATGACGGGTCGGACGACGGCACCGCCGACCGTCTTGACCGGATGGCCGAGGAGTCGCCGAACTTCCGGGTCATCCGCATCCCCAACTCCGGCTGGCCGGGGAAGCCGCGCAACGTCGGGCTGGCCGCGGCCGAGGGCGAGTACGTGCAGTTCGTCGACCACGACGACGAGCTCGGCGACGAGGCGCTCGAGCGGATGTACGACTACGCCGTGTCCAACGACTCCGACGTCCTGGTCGGGAAGGAGGTCCGGCGCAACGTGCGCCGGCACGTCCCGCCGATGTTCGCGACGAACCGACCGCGCGCCGTCGTCGGCGTCGACCCGCTGCTCAGCTACCTCACCCCGCACAAGATGTTCCGGCGGGAGTTCCTCGCGAAGCACGGCATCCGGTTCCCCGAAGGCCCGCGCCGGCTGGAGGACCACCCGTTCGTGATGAAGGCCTACTTCGCCGCGGACGTCGTCTCGGTCCTGGCCGACTACCCCTGCTACTTCTGGATCCAGCGCTCCGACCGCGGCAACGCGGGGCTCCGGCCGCGGGAGTGGTCCGAGTGGTTCGGCCACCTCCGCGACGTCCTCGACGTGGTGGAGGCCAACACCGAGCCGGGACCGGTCCGCGACGAGCTGCTGTCGCACTGGTACCGCACCAAGGGTCTGAGCCTGCTCGGCCCCAGCCTCGCCAACCGGTCCCCGGACGAGCAGACGAAGCTCGTCGGCGCCCTGCGCGAGCTGACCCTCGAGCGCTACCCCGAGAGCGTGGACGACCACGTGCCGGGCGTGATGCGGGTCGCCGCGTCACTGCTGCGCGCCGGCGACCTGGCCGCGCTGCTTGGAGCTGTCCCGGGCGCCAGCAGGGCATGGGCCTCGAGCAGCGCCTGGAGTCGGTTCGCGAGGAGCACGGGCAGCTCGTGTTCACGGTCGCGGTGACCGTGACGTACGGCGACGGGTCGCCGGTGGTCCTGCAGGCCAGTGACGGGGCCAGGACATGGCGCCCGCCGGTCACCGTGCCGGACACGGTTCCGGCGGATCGCCTCGACTTCACCGCGTGCAGCGGGTCGGGGAAGGTGGCCGTCGTGCTGCGGCACCGCCGCAGCCACGAGATGCTCACGCTGCCGGGCACGGTCGAGCCGTGGGAGCCGGACGACGACGGCATCGTGCCCCTCGGCGGCGTCTGCACCGCGCGGCTCGACCCGGAGACCGTGTCCTACGGGTCGCCGCTTGGCGACGGCCCCTGGGACCTGGATCTCCAGGTGTCGCTGTGCGGTTTCAGCCTGCGCTCCGCCGTCCGCGGCGCCCGCCGCCGTCTCCGCCCCCATCCGGGCCGTGCACGGCAGCCGACTGGTCTCGCCGTACGTGACGGCCAACGACGCGGTGGCCATCGACGTGGACCAGCAGATCAGGCCGCTGGTCAAGGGCCTCGCTCCTGACGTCGGCCGCCGCCCGGCTCGTCCGGAAGGGCGGCAGGGTCGAGCTGGTGCTGCCATGGCCCGAGGTGGCCCTCGCAGGGACCGCCGATGCCGGCGACCCTGCGGCTCGTCGCCGAGAGCGGAGCGACCGTGGTGCAGCAGCAGCGGCCCCGTCGCGGCGGGTTCCACCGGCTCGATGGCCCTGACGTGCAGCTTCCGCCCAGCGCGCGGTCGGCCAGGGCGGTGTGCCGCACGGCACCTGGCGGGTGTCGGTGCGGATCGGTCGCCGGCTGGTGGCCCTGACCGTGCACCTCGACGTCACACACCTCGGGGTGGTCACCCTGGGCCGTGACGACGGGACGGCCCGGATCGTCAGCCAGCCGGCGCCGGGCGGACGTCCCGGCGATGGCTGCCGCCGCCGCGCACCGAGCCCTCCGACCTCGCGCGCGGCGTCGTTCGCCGCGCCCGCCGGAAGCTGCGTCGGTGAGGCGCCGGCAGCCGTCGACTGGTCCGGGCAGCCAAGCGACGAGGGCGCGCCCTCCGGCGCCGGGCCCTCCCATCAGCACTCGCCGCCTACTACCGCGTGCAGCGGTCGTTACCGCTGCAGCGTGACCTCGCCGTCTTCGCCGCCTACTGGGGACGGGGGTATGCCTGCAACCCGCGCGCGATCCACGAGGCGGCGCAGCGGACCTGTCCCACCCTGCAGACGGTCTGGGTGGTCGGCCGCCGGCACGCGAAGAGCTTCCCGCCGGATGTGCCGCACGTGGTCGCGGGGACCAGGGCCTACTACCGGGCGCTCGCCCGGGCGACGTACTTCGTGAACAACGTCAACTTCCCGGACCATCTGGTCAAGCGGCCCGGCACGGTGCATCTCATGACCCATCACGGCACGCCGCTGAAGACGATGGGCATCGACCTGAAGGACGTCGGCGGGCGCACCACGGCGACCGACTTCGACGCCCTGCTGCGCCGGGTCGCCCGCTGGGACTACAGCCTGTCGTCGAACGAGTTCAGCACCCAGGTGTGGGAGCGCGCGTTCCCCGGCACCTACACCAGCCTCGAGGTCGGCTACCCGCGCAACGACCGGCTGGCCGGCGCGACCGCCGAGTCGGTGCGGGACGCGCGGCGGAGCCTTGGCATCGGCGACCACCAGACGGTGGTGCTCTACGCGCCCACCCACCGGGAGTACGACCGGTCCTTCGTCATGTCGCTCGACCTGGCCGCCTTCGCCGAGGGACTGCGCGGACCGGAGCTCGACTACGTCGTCCTGGTCCGGGTGCACCACTTCACCACGGCTGCGCCCCGGCTCGGCCGGCTCACCGACGAGGGGCTGCTGCGCGATGTGAGCAGCCACCCCTCGATCGAGCAGCTCAGCCTCGCGGCCGACGTCCTGCTCACCGACTACTCGTCGGTGATGTTCGACTATGCCCTCCTCGACCGGCCGATCGTCGTCTACGCACCGGACTGGGAGACCTACGTCGAGCGCCGCGGGACGTACTTCGACCTGCTCGCGGAGCCGCCCGGCTTCGTCGCCCGGACGACTGCCGAGCTCGTCGACGGGTTCCGCACCGGAGCGGTCTCGTCGCAGGCGGCGGCCACCCAGCGGGCCGCCTTCCGAGCCAGGTTCTGCACGCTCGACGACGGGCATGCAGCGGAGCGGGTCGTCCAGCAGCTGTTCGCCCCGTTCGTCACGACCCCGACCTCCACGACTCCACGACAGAGGTGCGCATGACTGCCCCGACCGATGCTCCCCGGCGCGACCTGGTCCTCGTGGTCGGCGTGGGCCGTAGCGGCACCAGCCTGTGCGCCGGGATCCTGGCCCGGCTCGGCTACCACGCGCCGCAGCCGGAGATGGCGGCCGACGACACCAACCCCCGCGGGTTCAGCGAGCCGCGCTGGGTCGTGGAGTTCCACCGGCGGCTGATGCGGCAGGCCAACCTCGGGGTGTTCGACTCCCGACCGAAGGCACGGCAGGCCGCTGCCCGGTTCGCGTCCGACCGGGCCGTCCGGGAGGAGCTGGAGGCCTGGCTCCGGGTGCAGCTCGTCGGCGCCGACCGGGTCGTCGTCAAGGACCCGCGCCTGACCTGGTTCCTGCCGCTGTGGCAGCAGTCCGCCGCTGAGCTCGGGCTGACCGTCTCCACCGTGACGATGCTCCGGCCGACCCCCGAGGTCCTGGACAGCGCGAAGCGGTCGTACGGGACCTGGCAGTCCGACGCCAGCCGGGCGGTGTCCTGGATCAACGGCATGCTGGGCGCGGAGCAGGACACCCGCGGGCTGCCGCGGCGACTCGTCCGTTACGACCGGCTGCTCGCCGACTGGCGGACGGAGATCGCCGAGGTCGGCCGCCGCATCGACGTCCCCGATCTCGTCGAGGTGTCGGCCGAGCGGGGCAGCGCCGTCGACGAGCTGGTCGACCCGACGCTGCACCGGTCGAAGGTCGCCTGGAGCGATCTCGACGTGCCCGACCGGGTGGTGCAGCTGGCCGACCGGGTCTGGTCGGCGCTCGTCGACCTCGCCGACGGCGACGAGCGGCCGTCCGAGCTCGACCGGGTCGACGCTCTGCGCGCGGAGTACGACGAGCTGTACCGGGAGGCCGAGGCGATCGCGCAGTCCTCGATCAGCCCGGTCAAGCCGGCCAAGGCGGCCAAAGGCGGCTCAGCCGGCGAAGAAGAGCACCGGGTCTGCCGCTGCGCCGGCCGACGGTGCCTCCGGCCCGGCGGCCGCCGGTCGTCAGGTCGTTGCCGCCGTACGGCGGGCGCCGCGCTCGCCGCGGCTGCGCGGGGCTCGCCGCTTCGCCGGGAAGGTCGTCCGGCGCCTGCTGCTGCTGGTCCCGCGTGAGCACCGCGGTCGACTGCCGTTGCGGCTGCGCAGGGTGCTGGTGCCGAACGCGGGCGACCAGGCGGCGCGCCGCCCCTGAGCACGGCCGCGGTCGGTCAGCGGAAGACCGCGTCGACCACCCGCGCGCTCGCCGCGCCGTCGTCGAGCCCGCAGAACCGCTCGGTGAAGGCCTGGTAGCGCTCGTCCACCGCGGCCCGGTGCTCGTCGGCGGCCGCGACCGCCTCGATCGCCTCGGCCGAGGTCGCCACCATCGGACCGGGCACGATGCCCGGCAGGTCGAAGTAGAAGGCGCGCATCGCGGTGTAGGCCGCGAGGTCGTAGCCGTAGAAGATCATCGGCCGGCCGGTGTTGGCGAAGTCGAACATCAGCGAGGAGTAGTCGGTGACCAGCACGTCGGTGACGAGCAGCAGCTCGTTCACGTCAGGGTAGGCGGAGACGTCGTAGGCGAACCGCGGTGCCGCACCCAGCAGCGGCGAGTCGACGACCTTGGCGTGCCGGCGCACCAGGAGGACGTGGTCGTCACCGAGCCGCGCCGCCGCGGCCCGGACGTCCAGTGCCAGGTCCAGCCGGAACCGGTTGCGGCTGTACTGCTGGTGGTCGCGGAACGTCGGCGCGTAGAGCACCACCTTCTTCCCGGCCGGCAGGCCGATCCGCTGTCGCACCTGCTCGGCGACGACCTCCCGGTCCGGCCGGAAGAAGACGTCGGTGCGGGGGTAGCCGGTCTCCAGCACGTCCCCGTCGTACCGGAAGGCCGACCGCAGGATGGGCGTGGCGGCCCGGCTCGGGGAGATCAGGTGGGTCCAGCCCGCGGTCTCCGCGCGCAGCCGGGCGTGGTAGTCGCGGCTGGCGCGCTCCTCGATCCAGTCGCTGTCGAAGCCGACCCTCTTCAGCGGCGCGCCGTGCCAGGTCTGCAGCACGACCTGGTCGGGCGAGAGGTCCCAGGGATGCTGCAGCGACCGGTAGACGCAGGTGACGACGTACCGGGCGCGGGCCTGCGCCTCGTACCAGTCGCGGCTGCCGCGCCGCACCGGCCGGATGCCGGCCGGCACCTCGGTCTGGCCGTCCTCGACGCTCCAGGTGAGCTCGAGGCCGGTGTCGCGTCGGAGCAGCTCCTCGGCGATGGCCCGCGGGTTGTCGGCGAACTGCTTGCCGCCGTAGCTCTCGAAGAGCACGGCGTCCCGCAGACCGCGGCGGGCGAATGCCGGCGCCTCGATCTCCCGGAGCCGGCGCTGGTTGAACCTGCCGACCTCGTCGGCCAGCAGGTCCGGGCCGACCTCCAGCAGCAGCGCGCCGTCGACGTCGGTCAGCCGGAACCCCTTGGCGCCGGCCGGGGCCGACAGCGGCAGCGCAGCCGCCGCCTCGGCCGACAGCGTCACCGGGACCCCGTGCGAGGAGCCGTCTGCCGGCCGGACCAGCAGGCTCCAGGTGCCCTCCGCGAGCGGCAGCTGCCCGGCGAGCGTCCGGACGGCGGCCCCGTCGAAGGCCACCGTGAAGTCCTCGCCGGAGCGCCGCAGCGGGAACCGGAGCTCCTCGACGCGGTCGGTCGCGTGCAGGACCAGCTCCCGCGGCTTCGGGTCCGGGTCGCGGTAGCTGCCGGTGAGCTCGAAACAGCCGGCGCCGACAGCGCGGACGGTGGTGGCCACCGGGCGGTGGACCCGCTCGAACAGCGTGCTGAGCCACTGCCGGTCGCGGGTGACGACGATCTCGTGCCCGAGCACGTCGACGGTGAGCTCGGTGAGCGTGTCGGCGGCCGACAGCCGGCGCGGCCGATCGGCGAGTGACGTGCGGATCAGCAGCTGCCAGGCCACCCCCTGGCCCTGCTCCTCGACCATCGACCGGACGTCTCCGAGGTCCAGCTCGTCGATCATCGCCTGCAGGGGGACGCGCCCGGTGAAGGTCCAGGTGCCCGGGGCCGACCCGCGGGACAGGGCGACCGGGAGCTCGACGGTCGTGGAGTCGGAGGCCCGCAGCAGCAGCAGCCGAGCCTCCGGCCGGACCACGACGTCGGCGGTCACCGATCCCTCGACGTCCAGGACGCCGTCGCAGACCCGCCAGGAGTGCACGACGGCCCCGAGGACGTCGATGAGCACGCCGAACCGGCCGGTGACCGTGGTGGGGATGATCCGGACGCCGTCGACCAGGTGACTGTCGGGACGACCGGCCCGACCCGGAGCGGTCTCGCTGATGCGCTTCGAACGCTCCAGCCCACCGGAGCGGACGGTCGCCCACAGCTGCCAGGTGCTGGGGCGCCAGGAGCCGTCCCAGGCGTGCAGCTCGCCGGCGGAGACCGAGGTGCGGAACCCCGATCCCTGGTAGTCGTACAGGCCGACCTTGTCGGCAGCTGTCACGTCCGGTCGCGACACCCTCGTGACCGGCAGCTCGAGCACCGGGCCGCGGGTGCCCTGCTCCAGCCGGAGCCGGATGCGGCCGGCGTCGACGCCGGGCAGGTCGATGTGCCGGAGGTAGGCGTAGCCGGACAGCCACAGCCGGTCGCCCTCCCACCAGACGTCGTCCACCCGGCCGCGGAGCGTCAGCTCGCGCTCCACCCGGTAGACGTCGTCGGGGACGGCCAGCCGCGGATCGTCGCGGAACGGGTAGTCGCCGAGCACCTTGCGCCCGCGGCGGACGTGTCGGTGCTGGTGGATCTCTCCCGACTTCTCGAAGCGCAGGACCTCCAGCAGCTCGGGCATCAGCCGGCGGCGGACCAGGTGCCACTTCAGCCGGTCGATCGCGGGCAGCGGTGCGAAGACGTCGCGGCTGGCGGTGTCGAAGAAGTCGTTGACCAGGTCCAGGAACAGCGCCCGGAACTCCTCGTCGGCCTCGTCCAGCAGCTGCAGGGTGTAGCGGAAGTCCTGGGCCGCGCACAGCTCGTCGTACCGCCGCTTCAGCTTCGTCTCGCCGCGGTCGCGCAGGAACTGGCTGGTTCCGAGCACCGCGCTGTACCGGTCGCGGATCGTGCGCGGCTCGAGCCGCCGCTGCGTGATGGAGTCCCCGCTCTCGCGCCGCCGGTAGAGGTAGCAGGGCTCCGCGACGACATCGACCGCGGTGGCCATCACGTGCGCCGGGATCGCGACGCCGATGTCCTCGTGCAGCACGCCCGCGGGGAAGCGGAACCGGTGCGCGTCCCAGAACGTCCGGCGCCAGAGCTTGTTGGGGATGATCCGGTCCGCCAGCAGCGTGGGCTGCCGGCTGACGTGGGTCGCCTGCGCGGAGGTCTTGAACGCGGCCTCGAGCATCGGGGACTGCCGTGCCTCGCCGGCCTCGCCGAACCGCAGCACGTTGCCGGTGGCGAAGTCCGAACCGGAGGCCCGCAGGGCGCCGATCAGCTTCTCCAGCGCGCGGTGGGGCAGGATGTCGTCGCCGTCGACGAAGATCAGGAACTCGCCGGAGGTGGCGGCGGCGCCGGCGTTGCGTGCCTCGCCGAGACCGGCGTTGGCCTGGGTCAGCACCCGGAACCGTTCGTCACCTGCGGCCAGCTCGCGGGCGATCTCAGCGCTTCGGTCGGTGGACCCGTCGTCGACGACGAGGACGTCGAGGTGGGGGTAGGACTGCTCCGCGATGGACTGCAGGCAGTCCGGCAGGTACTCCTCGATGTTGTACGCGGTGACGACCACGCTGATCTTCGACTGGCTGATGACTGGGCCTCCCAGGAGCGGAGATCAGCGTACCCAGCGCTGCCGCTGCCTCCATGGCTGGCCGACGCAGCCGGCAGACCGGGGGTGGCCTAGTGGCTGCTCGGGAGGGAGCGCCGGACCTTCCGGGCGAGCCGGCGGGCAGCCCGCACCGACCGTCGCGACAGCGATGCCGGCGCACCCGCGGTCGCGCCGGCCCTCTCTCGGCCCGCCCGCCTTCGACCCGCTGCCGGCGCCGGGACGACGCCCGGGGTTGCCGGCCGACAGGGTGGGGTCGACCGGCTTGGCGCGCAGCGCGGCCGGCGTCAGCTCGCGCTCGGGTGCCGGTCGGGACGCCGCGGCCACCAGCTCGCTGCACCGACGCCCAGCCCTTCCTCGCGGCTGACGCCCGAGCGCCGGGCCGCCGCGACGGCCCGCCACAGTGCGGGGTCCAGGAAGGGCTCGGGATCGAGGGCGGTGCTCCGGTTCAGCACCTCCGCCGGCACCGGCTGAGGGTCCGGGCGCAGGTGCTCCTGGATGATCTCGTCGTACGCCTCGCTCAGCGTGCGGTCGGCGGGGTCGGCGCCGAGCACCACCAGGACGCCGGTGGGCTCGGTGTCCAGGGGGAGCAGCAGCAGGTCCGGCCGGTGGCGGCGCAGGACCTCGGTGAGCTTGTAGACGTCGCCGGTCCAGGCCCCCATCGTCCCGCGGTCGCGGGACGCCTCGGCGACGCTGCGCGGGAGGATGTCGTCGACGACGATGACCGTCGACCACGCCGAGACGCTCTCGACGTTGGTGTAGTCGCGCAGCACGAAGTCGAACAGGTGCAGCCCGTCGATGAAGGCCAGCGCCGGTGGCGTGCCGTCGAAGTGCTCGAGGGCGTCGGGCTGGGCGAAGAAGTCGTCGCTGGTGGCCTTGACGATGTGCACGTCGCAGGAGACCGGCATGGTGATCTTGAAGGCTGGGTCGACGGCGATGGTGCGGGTGCGGGAGAGCGTCAGGCTGCGCCCGGTGTTGATCCCGATCTCCAGATAGGTCTCGGGTTGCAGCTCGGCGTGCAGCGTGCGGAGGAACTCGTGCCGGGACGTCATCCGTGGATGCTACGGGTGCCGGCCGGTGCCGCCGACCCGCACCGTCAGGCACCCGGCCGCAGCTGCCGCCAGCCGAGGTACCCGACGGCGGCCGCCGCGGCCAGCGCACCGGGCATCGCCCCACCGGGCAACGGTCCGCGGGTGCGGCGGCCGAGCACCGCTCCGTTGGCCTGGAACGCCAGCACCGACCCGTTGGCCTGCGCCGACAGGACGCTGCCCTGGCACTGGAAGGAACCGATCGACCACGCCGACATCATCGAGCCGATGCTGGCGAACGACATGAGTGACCCGACGCTGCCGATGGACAGGGCCGACCCTGTGCAACCGATGCAGAGGACCGAGTCCCTGGAGCCGATCGACAGGACTGAGCGGGTCGATCGCCAGGACCACGTCGACGTGGTGGTCACGGAACCGGGCCTGGCTCGCCCCGTCGGGCAGCTGCGCGCCGACCGCTCGGGCGATGACGGCGGCCGACATCCGGGTGGCGATGGTGAAGCCGAAGAACGGGCCGAAGTGCTGACTGGCCGGCAGGCTCGTCAGGTAGAGGCCGGGGACGGAGGTCTGGAAGCCGTCGTCGAGGTCGGGAAAGCCGTCCTGCTGGCGCAGCGGCGGCAGGTTGCCGGCGCGCAGCAGTGCGAGGTCCGCCACCCTGGGCTGGTAGCCGGTGGCGAGCAGGACCTCGTCGACCTCGACCCGGTCGCCGTCGTCGAAGGTGACCACGACCGACCGGCTGGGCCCGAGCTCGGCGGCGGCCAGGCTGGTGCGCGGCCGCACCCGGACGACGTCGGTCGGCAGCCGGTCGGCGAGCCACGGCTCGACCTTCAGCCGGCCCTCGGCCCACAGCCGGGTCCGGTAGCCCTGCTGCTCGGCCGGGTCGAGCCGGTGGAACCAGCCGGGGTCGCTCACCAGCCGGTCGACCACCGGGCTGACCCAGCTCCAGTCGGCGGCCGCGAACGCGGGTGAGTCGTGCCGGTGCACGACGTCCACCGACCTCGCGCCTGCCTCGCAGAGCAGCGCGGCCCACTCGAAGGCGCTCTGCCGGCCGCCGACGACCAGGTACCGCCGGCCCTCCGCACCGGACAGGTCGGCTGCGTCGCAGGTGTGCCGCCAGCAGCCGGGAGGCAGCAGGTCCGCGAGCTCGGACGGCACCCGGCGGTGCGGCCCCATGCCGAGCGCGAGGACGACGGCCCGCGCGTCGACGGCCGACCCGTCCTCGAGGGTGGCGGTGAAGCCGCCCGTGCTCAGGTCCAGCCGCTGCACGTGCTGTGCCACCGGCGTGATCTGCTTGCGCGCGACGAACCAGGCGCAGTACTCCAGGTACAGCTCGCGCGGCAGCGGCTCGGCCTGCTCGGCGGACAGCCCGCGGGTCGCGAGGAAGGCCACGATGGTCGCGTCACCCGTGGCGTCCAGGTGCCAGTCGCTCGCCGAGCGCAGCAGCATGCCGGGGGGCATGTGGTCGGTCCAGAACGACATCGGGCGGCCCACCACCAGGTGGTCGATGCCCTGATGACCTGCCTCGGCAGCCAGCGCCAGGCCGAACGGCCCGGCACCGACGACGAGGAGATCGGTGCTCGGCATCGCAGCCTCCCTCTCGTACGTCGTCCTCTGCTTCTAGCGGATCCGGCGGCCGCTGACCAGCCCCACGCCCGCCCCGGGCCGCCCGCCTACGCTGCCGTGGGTGACACCGACCCCGCAGCAGTACTACGACCGGGCGGTCGCCGCCGCCGACGACGAGGGCCGCCTGCCGATCCCGGAGCAGTCGATGTGGGAGATCTTCCCGTTCGAGCCGGACTCGCTGCGGGTCAAGCCGCTCGAGCCGCTGGTCCTCCCGGAGCCGCCACGGCGCGACGAGGCAGGTGACCTCTGCTGGCGCTGCCAGCACCCCGAGCAGGACGTCGTGTGGGCGAACGAGCGCTGGATCCTCGCGCCCCTCGGCGACAGCCGGCTGCCGTTCGCGGCCATGCTGATGCCGCGGGCGCACCTCGACCTCGGCGACCTGGACGATGCGATGGCCGCCGAGCTCGGGGTCCTCGCCGTCCGGGTGGTGCGGGCGGTCGAGTCGCTGGACGCGATCGGCCGGGTGCACGTCAACAAGTTCGGTGACGGCGGCGCCCACCTGCACGTCTTCCTGCTCGGCCGCCCGGCCGGCCTGCTGCAGCTGCGGGGCTCCAACCTGGCGCTGTGGGAGGAGATGTTCCCGCTGGTCCCGGCCGAGGACACCGCGGCCGTGCTGCAGGAGGCCGTCGCCGCGCTGGCCGGTCTCGGCGACGCGGTGGGTAGTCGCCGACCACGAGGGGCAGGCCGCGCAGTGGGGTGCGATTAGGCTCAGCGCGATGCAGACGCTCGCCGAGGCCGTGGACGACGAGGCGGAGCGCACCGGATTCTCCGGCGTGGTCCGGCTCGACCGCTCCGGCGCGACCGAGCTCGCCTCGGCCTACGGCTTCGCCGACCGTGCCCACGGCGTCCGCAACACTGTCGAGACGCTGTTCGCGACCGCGAGCGGGACGAAGACCCTGACCGCATTGGCGGTCATGAGTCTGGTCGAGCGTGGGACGCTCGAGCTGGACAGGACCGCCCGATCGTTGCTCGGCGAAGACCTGCCGCTGATCGCCGACGACGTGACGATCGAGCACCTGCTGGCACATCGGTCCGGCATCGGCGACTACCTCGACGAGGAAGCCCTCGACGACGTCTGCGACTACGTGCTGCCGGTGCCCGTGCACGAGCTGGCGACGACCGAACAGTTCCTGCGGGTGCTGGGCGGATACCCGACGGTGTTCCCCGCCGGCCAGCGGTTCGCCTACAACAACGGCGGCTACGTGGTGCTCGCGTTGCTGGCCGAACGGGCCAGCGGTGTGGAGTTCCACCAGCTGGTGCGCAACCTGGTCTGCGAGCCTGCGGGCATGGTGGACACCGCGTTCCTGCGCTCCGACGAGCTTCCCGGTCGAGCCGCCCTGAACTATCTGGCGCGCGACGGACTGAGGACGAACGTGTTCCATCTTCCGGTGGTGGGCAACGGCGACGGCGGCATCTACTCCACCGCGGCCGACCTGAGCGCCTTCTGGGACGCACTGCTCGCCGGCCGCATCGTCTCTCCCGAGCGGGTCGCCGAGATGGTGCGGCCGCGCAGCGACTGGCCGGACGGCTCGAAGCGCTACGGCCTCGGCTTCCACCTGGCCGCCAAGGACGACCGGGTCTGGCTCGAGGGGTACGACGCGGGCGTGTCGTTCACCAGCCTGCACCAGCCGTCGTCCTCGACGACCTACACCGTCATCTCGAACTGGTCCCGAGGGGCCTGGCCGATCACCAGGCTGCTCGACCAACGGCTCGGCACCTGAGACCTGTCCTACCGACGGGATCGAGGTTCACCGCGCGTTGCAGAGGAGGAGAGTGTCCTGTCCGCCGCATTCGTCCCCACCGATTTCGACCCGCCGACCGGTTTCACGGCTGGAGACGTTCGTCTCGAGCCTCTCGGCCCGGAGCACAACGAGCGCGACTACGCGGCGTGGACGTCGAGCATGGAGCACATTCGACGCTCGCCGGGCTTTCCCGACGGCAACTGGCCTCGGGAGATGAGCCTGGCCGAGAACCGCGCTGACCTGGAGCGGCATGCCCGGGACTTCGCCGATCGGACCGGCTTCACCTTCACGGTTCTCGATGCGAGCGACGACGTCGTCGGCTGCCTCTACGTCTACCCGGCGCACGACGGCGTGCATGACGCCAACGTGCTGTCGTGGGTACGAGAGTCCGAGGCTGCCCTCGACGACGACTTCCGACGCGCGATCGCCGACTGGCTCACCAGCGATGCGTGGCCGTTCGAACGGCCGCTCTATGCGCCCGTGCTGACCTGAGGACGCACCGAGCGTCAGTGGACGGTGGGCCGGTAGACGAGCTCCTGGATGCTCCCGTCGAGGGTCCGGGTCTCGAGCAGCTCCAGGTCGAAGTCGGCCGCGCCGCCGAAGATCGGGTCCAGCCCGGTCTGACCGGTGATGACCGGGAACAGCGTCACCTGCACGCGGTCGACCAGGCCGGCGGCCATCAGCGCCCGGTTCATCGACAGGCTGCCGTGCGAGCGCAACGGCACGTCGGACTCGTCCTTGAGCCGGCCGACCACGTCGACGGCGTCACCGCTCACGAGGGTCCCGTCCGGCCAGTCGAGGGGGCCTTCCAACGTCGTCGACACCACGGTTGCCGGCAGGTGCCACATCCGGGTGACCCATGGGTCACGCACCTCGGACTCCTCGGTGCTCGAGGCCAGCATCCGGGTGAAGGCCCGATACGTGTTGGCCCCGAAGACCATCCGCTGCTCCCCGCCGTACTGGGCAAGGCGGTGGTCGAGCAGCTGGGGGCCCTGCTTCCCCCAGTATCCCGTCCAGCTGCCGCTGGCGGCTCCGTAGCCGTCCAGGCTGGAAAAGACGTCGAAGGTGTAGGTAGCGGTCATGTCCTTCTCTCCCGTGCGGCTGATCGGTGTGGGTACAGACGGGGGCCACCGGAGAAACTCATCGCTGCGCGGCCAGCGGCCGGCGAGACCCGGTCAGACCAGCGAGTCGGCCCAGGCCTGGTGCAGCCCGGCGAAGTCGCCTCCGTCACCGACCAGCTCGGCCGGCGACCCGTCCTCGACGATGCGACCGTGCTCGAGCACCAGCACCCGGTCGGCGATCTCGACGGTCGACAGCCGGTGGGCGATGATCAGCGCGGTGCGGTCGGCGAGGATCGTGCGCAGCGCCCGCTGCACGAGCCGCTCGCTGGGGATGTCCAGCGACGATGTCGCCTCGTCGAGGATCAGCACCGCCGGGTTCCCCAGGAACGCGCGGGCGAACGCCACCAGCTGCCGCTGACCGGCCGACAGCCGGCCGCCGCGCTTGCCGATCTCGGTGTCGTAGCCGTCGGGCAGGGCCGCGATGAACTCGTGCGCACCGATCGCGCGCGCGGCGTCCTCGACCTGGTCGTCGGTCGCGCCGGGCCGGCCGAACCGGATGTTCTCGGCGACCGTGTCGGCGAACAGGAAGTTCTCCTGGGTCACCATCACGACGCCGCGCCGCAGGTCGCGCTCGGAGAGCTCGCGCAGGTCCACCCCGTCGAGGCGCACGCTGCCCGACAGCGGGTCGTAGAAGCGGGCCACCAGCCGCGCGATCGTCGTCTTGCCCGCGCCGGTGGCACCCACCAGGGCCACCGTCTGGCCGGCCGGGCACGTGCAGGTCGAGGTCGGGCAGCACCACGGCGTCGCGGTAGCCGAACCGCACGCCGTCGAGGTCCAGCCGGCCCTCGGCCCGCGGCAGCGCCACCGGTGCGGCCGGCTCGGCGACCGACGGCGTCTCCTCGAGGACGCCGGACAGCTTCTCCAGCGCCGCGGTCGCCGACTGCAGCGAGTTGTAGAACATCGACAGCTCCTGCATCGGCTCGAAGAACCGCCGCAGGTAGAGCAGGAACGCGGCCAGCACGCCCACCTCGGTCTGGCCGTCCATCACGCGGTAGCCGCCGTAGACCAGCACCACCGCGATCGTGACGTTGCCGATCAGCTTGATGCCAGGGGCGAAGATCGCCACCAGCTTGAACGCCCGCTCGTTGGCCAGCCGGTAGTCGGTGTTGAGCGCCTCGAAGATCTGCTGGTTGCGCGGCTCGCGGCGGAACGCCTGCACGGCGCGGATGCCGGCGAGCGACTCGACGAAGTGCACGATGACGAGGGCGACGGTCTCGCGGGTACGCCGGTAGGCGATCGCGCTGTTGCGCCGGAACCACCGGGACAGCAGAGCAGCAACGGGAACGAGAGCAGCGTCAGCAGGCCCATCGGCAGGTCGAGCCACAGCAGGATGGCGCCGACCGAGACCACCGACAGCGCCGCCACGACGAGGTCGTCGATGCCGCCGTCGAGCAGCTCACCGATCGCGTCCACGTCGCTCGTCAGCCGGGAGATGACCCGGCCGGACGTGTAGCGCTCGTGGAACGCCGGCGAGAGCCGCTGGAACTGGTCGTAGACGCGGGTGCGCAGGTCGAGCAGGACGGCCTGCCCGACCCGCCCGCTCACCACCAGGAACGACCGCTTGGTGAGGTACTCGACGACCGCAGCGACCACCAGCGCGACGGTGACGCCGATGAGCAGCGCCGGGCCCTCGCCGTCGTCGATCGCCGGGATCGCCTTGTCGATGCCCACGGCGACGAGCAGCGGGCCGGCCATCGCGGCGGCGTTCTGCACGAGCAGCAGGACGACGGCGTACCAGAGGGTGCGGCGGTGCGGGCGCAGCAGCGAGCCGAGCAGCCGGCGGCTGCGCTCCTGCAGCCGCACGGTGGTCTCGCTCGACAGGTCGTCGCTGCCCTCGGCGGCGACCCCGCGCCAGGCGTCGAGGTCGGTGGCCGTCACGCCGTCACCTCCTCGGCGTGCTGGGAGAGCACGTCGCGGTACGCCGGCACCTCGGCCATCAGCGCCGAGTGGGTGCCGACGGCGGTGATCGTGCCGTTCTCCAGCAGGGCGACCCGGTCGGCCAGCGCGACGGTCGAGGGCCGGTGCACGACGAGCAGCGCGGTGGTGCCGGACAGCACCCGGCGCAGCGCCTGCTCGACCAGGGACTCGGTGTGCACGTCCAGCGCCGACAGCGGGTCGTCGAGCACCAGCACCCGCGGCCGGCCGAGCACCGCGCGGGCCAGGGCCAGCCGCTGCCGCTGGCCGCCGGACAGCGACAGGCCCTGCTCCCCGATCCGGGTGTCGAGCCCCCACGGCAGGTCGTGGACGAACGACGCCTGGGCGATGTCCAGCGCCTCGCTCACCTCCGCGTCGGTGGCGCCCTCGTGGCCGAACGTCAGGTTGTCGCGCACGCTGGAGGAGAACAGGGTGGCGTCCTCGAACGCCACCGACGACGAGCCGGCGCAGCGATCCCAGCTGGAGGTCGCGGACGTCGCGCCCGTCGAGGGTGATGCGCCCGGCCGTGACGTCGTACAGCCGCGGCACGAGGGCGGTCAGGGTGCTCTTGCCGCTGCCGGTGACCCCGACCACCGCCAGTGTCTCGCCCGGCCGGACGTCGAGGTCGACGTCGTGCAGCACCGGCGCCGAGCTGCCGGCGTAGCTGAAGCCGACGCCCTCGAACCGCAGCGCGCCGCGGGTCCGGGTGACGGCGACGGCGCCGGCCCGGTCGACGATCGTGGGCTCGGTGTCGAACACCTCGTAGATGCGGTCGGCCGCGGTCATCGCCTCCTGGCCGTTGGCGAGGATCCAGCCGAGCGAGTCGACCGGCCAGACCAGCATCAGCATCAGGGACACGAACGCGACCAGGTCGCCGAGGGTCATCGCGTCCTCGGTCACCGCGAGCGAGCCGAACAGCAGCACCGCGCCGAGGGTGAGGCTCGGGATCAGGTCGAACAGCGACCAGAAGCGCGCCACCAGGGTGGCCTTGTCGACGCCCGAGTCGTGCAGCGTCTCGGCCTGGCTGCGGAACCGGTGGCCGACGTGGTCCCGTCGGCCGAACGACCGGATCACCCGCATGCCCACCGCCGACTCCTCGACGAAGGTCGCGAGGTCGCCCTGCTGGTCCTGCACCCGTCGCGAGGTCGTCGAGGTAGGCGCGGGACAGGTTGCGCGAGATGAAGAACAGCGGCACGGCGGAGGCCGCGACGAGCAGCGCCAGCGGCGCGTAGAGGTGGACCAGCAGGCCGACCACCACCACGAAGGTCGCCACGTTGACGACCAGGTAGACCAGGCCGAAGGACAGGAACCGCCGGATCGTCGACAGGTCGGTGGTGGCGCGGGACAGCAGCTGCCCGGTCTGCCACCGGTCGTGGAAGGCGACGGGCAGCCGCTGCAGATGCGCGTACAGGTCGTCGCGGATCGTGGTCTCCATGCCGAGCGCGGCGTAGGACTGCACCCACCGCCGGATGAAGACCAGCCCGGCCTCGACGACGCCGAGCGCCAGGGCGAGCAGACCGAGCGGCAGCAGGCCGGCCTTGTCGCCGGCCGCGATCGGGCCGTCGACGACCTTCCGGGTGATCAGGGGTATGACGATGCTCGCCCCGACGGCCACGCCGGCCGCGGTGGTCATCACCACCATCTGGCGGGTGTAGGGGCGGACGTAGCTGCGTATCCGCCAGAGCGAGTGGAGGCTGCTGCGGCGGGTCGTGGAACCCGTGGACATTGCCTCCACGGTACGTCCGCGGTGTGACAGGTGACGACCGAGTTTGCTCCGGTGGTGTTTGCCCGGCCGGTAGCCTGGCGCCCGTGCCGGCCCGCCGACGTACCGACCCCGAGGCCGGCCGGGCCGCGCTCAACCGGGTGCTCGAGGCGCACACCATGGAGCCGCCCGACCTGCGGGACGCGGTGCGCTTCCTGCTCGAGGAGCTCGCCGCCCGGGCGCCGGGCCGGTCGGTCGAGGTGCGGGTGCCGCCGTACGGCGCGGTGCAGTGCGTCGGGGGCCCGCGGCACACCCGGGGCACGCCGCCCAACGTCGTCGAGACCGACCCGATGACCTGGGTGTCGCTGGCCACCGGCGGCACGTCCTGGCCGGACGCCGTGGCAGCCGGGCTCGTCCAGGCCAGCGGCGAGCGCGCCGACCTGTCCGGCTTCCTGCCGCTGTTCTGAGAGCCTTGGCGACGTGACACCGCGCCGCTGGTCCGCCGCCGTCGTCGTCCTCCTGGTCGTGATGGCCGTCGCCGGCACGGCCGCCGTGGCCGGGACGCCGCCGGCTTCGGCCGCAGGCGCCGTGGTCACCACCCGCGAGGTGGTCGGCACGTCGGTGGAGGGCCGCCCGATCGTGGCCCTGCACCGCGCCCACGAGGGGGCGACCCGCACGCTGCTCGTGGTCGGCAGCATCCACGGCGACGAGCGGGCCGGGATGCGAGTGGTGCGTCGGCTGCGCGACCGGCTGACGCTGCCGGCCGACCTCGACCTGTGGCTGGTGCCCACGGTGAACCCGGACGGCGTCGCCGCCGACCGCCGCACCAACGCCCACGGCGTCGACCTGAACCGCAACTTCCCCTACCGCTGGTACGGCGGCGGCGGGGCGACGTGGGGCGGCCCGGCGCCGTTCTCCGAGCCCGAGTCGCTGGCCCTGCGCGACCTGGTCCGGCGGCTGAACCCGCGGCTCACCGTCGTGTTCCACCAGCCGCTGTTCGGGGTCGGGGCCAACGACACCGGCATGTCGACGGTGCGAGCCCTCGCGCGGGGCATGCGGCTGCCGGTCGACGACTTCACCTGCGGCGGGGTCTGCCACGGCACCTTCACCGGCTGGGCGAACCACCGCACCGACGGCCTCGGGGTCACGGTGGAGTTCGGCCGCCGGGTGCCCGACTGGCGCATCCACCGCGCCGAGGCGACCCTGCTCGACGTCGGCTCGCTGCTGCGCTGACCGACTCGGCCTCGGCCGGCGCGACACCTGCCGAGGTGGGACGGTCGATCACCATATGGCCACGGTTTCGGGGGTAAACAGCCGTTTCTGCGACGGAATCCGTAGCCGAGAACCGCGTGGCCCGCTACCGTGTCGCCCTGTCGGCGGGTTCCAGGCGGAGGTGGCGGTGAGCGAGGCTGCGGTGCGCCTCGTCGGGCTGCGCAAGGTGTTCGGCGGGCACGGCGGCAACAAGGACGACGTCGTCGCGGTGGACTCGATCGACCTCGAGGTCCGGGACGGCGAGTTCTTCGCGATGCTCGGGCCGTCGGGGTCGGGCAAGACGACCGTGCTGCGGATGATCGCCGGCTTCGAGACGCCGACCTCCGGCGAGGTGCACCTCGGCGGCCGCGAGGTGACCCGCGACGCGCCGTTCGCCCGCGACGTCAACACCGTCTTCCAGGACTACGCGCTGTTCCCGCACATGACGGTGCGGCAGAACGTCGCCTACGGCCTGATGGTCAAGAAGGTCGGCAAGCGGGAGCGCCTCCAGCGGGCCGACGAGGCACTGGCCTCGGTGCGGCTCGAGGGCTTCGGCGAGCGGCGACCCAACCAGCTCTCCGGTGGCCAGCGGCAGCGGGTGGCGCTCGCCCGGGCCCTGGTCAACCGGCCCCGGGTGCTGCTGCTCGACGAGCCGCTCGGCGCGCTGGACCTCAAGCTGCGCGAGCAGATGCAGGTCGAGCTCAAGGCGATCCAGCGCGGGGTCGGCATCACCTTCCTGTTCGTGACCCACGACCAGGAGGAGGCGCTGACGATGAGCGACCGGATCGCCGTCTTCAACCACGGCCGGATCGAGCAGGTGGGGACGGCGAGCGAGGTCTACGAGCACCCGGCGTCCGCCTTCGTCGCCGGCTTCGTCGGCACGTCGAACCTGCTGCAGGGCGACGCCGCGGCAACCCTGCTCGGCGACCCGGCGCCGGTCTCGTTCCGGCCCGAGAAGGTCCGCATCGCAGCTCCGGGCGAGGCTGCCGCGGCCGGCCCCGGCGACGTCACCGCCGAGGGCACGGTGGCCGAGGTCGTCTACTCCGGCGCGGCGACCCGCGTGATCGTGCGGCTGGACCTGGGCGCCGAGGTCACCGCCCTCGTGCAGAACACCGGCGCGGCGGGCGAGCCCCCGGCCCACCGCGGTGACCGGGTCCAGGTCGGCTTCAACCGCGCCAACGCCTACCGCGTCACCACCAGCGCCACCTCAGACGGCTCGGCCACCGACCCGGTGACCACCGAGCGCGACACCAGCAGTTCCCGCACGAACGGCACCATCAGCAACCACAACGGCGACGACCGCGTGCGGGGCGCGGCTGGCCAGGGAGGCTCCACATGACCCACACCCGACTCATCGCGCTCGGCGCTGCGACGCTGATGGCACTCGCTGCCTGCGGAGGCAGCAGCGGTGGCAGCAGCGGCGCAGGCACCACGACGGGCTCCGGCAACGAGGCCGCCGCGCAGGGCTTCACCCCGCCGGATCTCAAGGCGATGGACAAGCTCGGCGAACCCGAGGGCGAGCTCAACGTGGTCGCCTGGGCGGGCTACGCCGAGGACGGCTCGACCGACCCGAGCGTCGACTGGGTGACGCCGTTCGAGAAGGAGACCGGCTGCCAGGTCAACGTCAAGACCGCGCCGACCTCCGACGACATGGTCAACCTGATGAAGACCGGTCAGTACGACGTGGTGTCGGCGTCCGGCGACGCCTCGCTGCGGCTCATCGCCTCGGGTGACGTCGAGCCGGTCAACACCGACCTGGTGCCGAACTACGCCGACGTCTTCGACGGCCTGAAGCTCAAGCCGTGGAACAGCGTCGACGGCGTCCCCTACGGCATCCCGCACGGCCGCGGCGCGAACCTGCTGATGTACAACACCGACGTGGTCAAGCCCGCCCCGACCTCGTGGGGCGTGGTGTTCGACGGCTCGCTCGGCGTACAAGGGCAAGGTCACGGCGTACGACTCGCCGATCTACATCGCCGACGCGGCGCTCTACCTGATGAAGACCAAGCCCGAGCTGGGCATCAAGAACCCCTACGCCCTCGACGACAAGCAGTTCGCCGCCGCGGTCGCCCTGCTCAAGGCGCAGAACGCCAACATCGGTGAGTACTGGGGTGACTACCTCAAGGCGCAGCAGGCCTTCAACTCCGGTGACACGGTCGTCGGCACGACGTGGCAGATCATCGCCAACCTGGTGCAGGCCGACAAGAAGGTCAAGGTCGAGGCGGTGCTGCCGACCGAGGGTGCGACCGGCTGGTCGGACACCTGGATGGTGGCGACCAAGAGCCCGCACAAGAACTGCGCCTACCTCTGGATGAACCACATCATCAGCCCGAAGGTGAACGCCGAGGTGGCCGAGTGGTTCGGTGAGGCGCCGTCGAACAGCAAGGCGTGCGCCGAGACCTCGGACAAGAGCTTCTGCGACACCTACCACGCCGCGGACGAGGCCTACTTCGACCAGGTCTGGTACTGGAACACGCCGATCGCCCAGTGCCTCGACGGTCGCACCGACGTGACCTGCAAGGACTACGGCGACTGGACGACGGCATGGCAGGAGATCAAGGGCTGACCGGGTAGCGAGGGGTCAGGAGGACGGCGACCGTGGGCCGGCGCGTCTCCAGCGCGCTGCACCGGCACCCGTACCTGCGGCTGGTGCTGCTGCTGGCACTGCCGCTGCTGATGCTCGTCGTGGTGTACCTCGGCGCGCTCGCCGTCCTCCTGCTCTCCTCGTTCTGGAGCACCGACGCCTTCACCGGCGACGTCGTGCGCACGTTCACGCTCGACAACTTTCGTGCCGTCGGCAGCAACGACACCTACCGGGCCGTCACGCTGCGCACCATCGGCGTGGCGGCTGCGGTCACGGTGATCTGCGGCGTGCTGTCGTTCCCGATGGCGTTCTACATGGCCAAGGTCGCGAGCCCGCGGGCTCGGCAGCTGCTCGTCGTCGCGGTGCTCACCCCGCTGTGGGCGAGCTACCTGGTCAAGGCGTACGCCTGGCGCTCGATGCTGGCCGGCGACGGCGTCGTGAACTGGGTGCTGGCGCCGGTCGGCCTGTCGGGTCCCGGGTTCGGCCTGCCGGCCACGGTGATCGTGCTCAGCTACCTGTGGCTGCCGTTCATGCTGCTCCCCGTCTACGCCGGTCTCGAACGGCTGCCCGACTCGCTGCTCGAGGCGTCCGGCGACCTCGGCGCCAGGTCGTGGCGGACCTTCCGGTCGGTGGTGGCACCGCTGGCCTTCCCGGCCGTCGTCGCCGGGGCGATCTTCACGTTCTCCCTCAGCCTCGGCGACTACATCGCGGTGCAGATCGTCGGCGGCAAGAGCCAGCTGCTGGGGAACCTGATCCAGGGCAACGCCGGCGCCGCGAACAACCTGCCGCTGGCGGCGGCCCTGGCGGCCATCCCGATCATGATCATGATCCTCTTCCTCGTCGCGGTCCGCCGCACCGGCGCGCTGGAGAACCTGTGAGCCTCTCCCGCGGTGCCCGGTTCTGGCTCGGCGTCCTGATGGCGGTCGGTCTCGCGTTCGTCTACGTGCCCCTGATCGTGGTCGTCATCTCGTCGTTCAACCCGGACAAGACGTTCGGGTGGCCGCCGTCCGGGGTGACCCTCGAGTGGTGGTCGCGGGCCTGGCACAACCCGGGCGCGCGATCCGCGCTCGCCACCTCGGTCAAGGCCGGGCTCGGGGCCACCGCGATCGCCCTGGTGCTGGGCACGATGGCCGCCTTCGCCGTGGGCCGGTACCGGTTCTTCGGGCGCGAGTCGATCTCCATCCTGGTGGTGCTGCCGATCGCGCTGCCCGGCATCGTCACGGGCATCGCGCTGTCCAACGCGATCACGACGACGCTCGAACCGGTCGGCATCAAGTTCGGCCTGTTCACGGTGATCGTGGGGCACGCCACGTTCTGCGTCGTCCTGGTCTACAACAACGTGCTGGCCCGGCTGCGCCGCACCGGCGGCTCGCTCGAGGAGGCCTCGACCGACCTCGGGGCGGGGGTGTTCCAGACGTTCCGGTACGTCACCTTCCCGGTCGTCAGGTCGGCACTGCTCGCCGGCGGCCTGCTCGCCTTCGCGCTGTCCTTCGACGAGATCATCGTCACGACCTTCACCGCCGGCGCCTCGGTGCAGACCCTGCCGTTGTGGATCTTCTCGAACCTGGCCCGGCCCAACCAGGCGCCTGTCGTCGCGGTGGTGGCCGCCGTGCTCATCCTCGCGTCCGTGATCCCGGTGTGGCTCGCCCAGCGGCTGTCCTCGGACACGGCCGGCGGCCGGCTCTGAGGATCGGTGGTGTACAACCGCCAGGTGACTTCTCGACCCCGCAGCCGCACCCTCACCGCCGTCCTGGTCGTCGTCGTGATCGCCGTGGTGCTCTCGATCGGCGGCTACCTGCTGGGCAGCAGGGGCGGCAGCGACACCACGAGCGGGGGCTGGCGCTCGGCCCGCGTCCCCTACTCCCAGTTCGGCCAGCTCTCGGTCGACGGCGGCAAGGGCTGTCTCAGCGCGACGCTGAGCGGCGTGCTCCGGTACGAGCGGTCGACGTCGGGCGACAAGCAGTTCCGCAACCCGGTGCTCGTCGCGCCCGGGATGGTGGTGGCCTCGCGGCAGAACTGCCAGCCGGGGGCCGCAGCGCGCCCGGTCGACTCGGCGAGGCTCACCCAGACCTGGACGGTGTCCGGCGGCAAGCCGGTCGGGAGCCGCACGGCCACCTTCGGCCCCGGGGCGGACTGGGGGCAGAACAACACCGGCGTCTCGCTCTCGGCCAAGGCCGGGCCGAGCGCGAAGCTCTGCCTCGACGGGATACCCACGGTCGCCCTGAACGGGGGCAGCCCGAACCGGATGCCGAAGGTCCAGGTCTGCGCCACCTAGCATCGTCAGCGTGCCCGAGCCCGAGACCCGACAGACCCGACCCAGCCGCCGCCCGCGCTACCTGGCGTTCCTGGTCACCGGCGCGGTCGTCGGGCTGGCCACAGCTCTGGTGCTCGTGCTCGGCCCGGGGGCCGGCGTCGCCGACCGGGCCAGGCTGCTGGCCTACCTGTCGGCGCTGCTCGCCGGGCTCGGCGCGCTCGCGGGCGGTGCGATCGCCGTTCTGCTGGAAGGGCGTCGCGGTTGACCGGCGACGGTGCCGCGCTGCCCCTAGACTGGCCGCGTGCCCCGCGGCGACGGACGGCTCACTCACGATCTCGATCCCCAGGAGAAGGGTCCGCAGGACGCCTGCGGCGTCTTCGGGGTCTGGACCGCGCCCGGCGACGACAGAGGTCGCCAAGCTCACCTACTTCGGGCTCTACGCGCTGCAGCACCGCGGCCAGGAGTCGGCCGGCATCGCCGTCAGCGACGGCTCGCAGATCCTGGTCTACAAGGACATGGGCCTGGTCTCCCAGGTCTTCGACGAGAGCCACCTCAGCTCGCTGCGCGGCCACCTCGCCATCGGCCACTCCCGCTACTCCACCACCGGGTCCAGCGTCTGGGAGAACGCCCAGCCGACCTTCCGCTCCACCGCGACCGGCTCGATCGCGCTGGGCCACAACGGCAACCTCACCAACACCGCGACCTGCTGGAGCTGGTCGAAGCGCGCCGCCGAGAGCGGTCAGCTCACCTACGACGGTCCGGCCCGACCCAGGACGAGACCCGGCGCTGGCGCGAGGGCACCCGGGTCACGCCACCTCCACAGCACGACCGACACCGAGCTGGTCACCGCGCTGCTCGCCGTCCATCCCGGACCGGTCCCTGGAGAACGGCGGCTCTCGAGGTGCTGCCGCAGCTGCGCGGCGCGTTCTGCCTGGTCTTCATGGACGAGCAGCACGCTGTACGCCGCGCGCGACCCGCAGGGCATCCGCCCGCTGGTGCTCGGCCGGCTCGAGCGCGGCTGGGTCGTGGCGTAGCGAGACCGCGGCGCTGGACATCGTCGGCGCCTCGCTCGTCCGCGAGGTCGAGCCGGGCGAGCTGATCGCGATCGACGAGCACGGGCTGCGCACGTCGCGGTTCGCCGACCGCCGAGCCCAAGGGCTGCCTGTTCGAGTACGTCTACCTGGCCCGCCCCGACACCACGATCGCCGGCCGCAGCGTGCACGCCACCCGCGTCGAGATCGGCCGCCGGCTGGCCCGCGAGCACCCGGTCGAGGCCGACCTGGTGATCCCGGTGCCCGAGTCCGGCACCCCGGCCGCGGTCGGCTACGCGCAGGCCAGCGGCATCCCGTACGGCCAGGGCCTGGTGAAGAACGCCTACGTCGGGCGCACCTTCATCCAGCCGTCGCAGACCATCCGCCAGCTCGGCATCCGGCTCAAGCTCAACCCGCTGCGCGACGTCATCGCCGGCAAGCGGCTGGTCGTCGTCGACGACTCGATCGTGCGCGGCAACACCCAGCGCGCCCTGGTCCGGATGCTGCGCGAGGCCGGCGCCGCCGAGGTGCACGTGCGCATCTCCTGCCCGCCGGTGAAGTGGCCGTGCTTCTACGGCATCGACTTCGCCACCCGGCCGAGCTGATCGCCAACGGGCTGGCGTCGACGAGATCCGCGCCTCCATCGGCGCCGACTCGCTGGCTACATCTCGCTGGAGGGCCTGGTCGAGGCCACGAGCATGCCGACGAGAACCTGTGCCGCGCCTGCTTCGACGGCGTCTACCCGGTCGCGCTGCCGGAGCCCGAGCTGCTCGGCAAGCACCTGCTCGAGGCTGGACCCGGTCGCGTCCGCGCCGCGACCTGTGTCCGCCGGGCAGCCGCTGCCGGCCTCGGCCCCGACCCTGGTCGGCGGGGCCGGTGCCGCCGACGCCCTGACCCGCCCGTGACCGAGGGCGCGACCTACGCCGCTGCCGGCGTCGAGCATCGAGGCCGGCGAGCGCGCGGTCGAGCTGATGAAGGCGTGCGGTCGCGAAGGCGCAGCCGGCCCGAGGTGGTCGGCGGCATCGGCGGGTTCGCCGGGCTGTTCGACGCCACGCGCGCTCAAGCGGCTACCGGCGACCGCTGCTGGCCACCTCCACCGACGGCGTCGGCACCAAGGTCGCCGTCGCCGCGGCGCATGGACAGTGCACGACACCATCGGCATCGACCTGGTCGGCATGGTGGTCGACGACCTCGTGGTCTGCGGCGCCGAGCCGCTGTTCATGACCGACTACATCGCCGTGCGGCAAGGTCGTGCCCGAGCGGATCGCCGCGATCGTGACGGGCATCGCCGAGGGCTGCGTGCTGGCCGGCTGCGCGCTGGTCGGCGGCGAGACCGCCGAGCACCCCGGCCTGCTCGGGCCCGACGAGTACGACGTCGCCGGCGCCGGCACCGGGGTCGTCGAGGCCGACGAGCTGCTCGGGCCCGGACCGGGTGCGCGTCCGGCGACGTGCTGGTCGCGATGGCGTCCAGCGGCCTGCACTCCAACGGCTACTCGCTGGCCCGCCACGTGCTGCTCGACCGGGCCGGCTGGGCCGCTGGACCGCCACGTCGCCGAGCTCGGTCGGACGCTCGGCGAGGAGCTGCTCGAGCCGACCCGGATCTACGCGCCGGACTGCCTGGCCCTGATCGAGCGCGCGTCGAGGTGCACGCGTTCAGCCACGTCACCGGCGGCGGGCTGGCCGCGAACCTGGCCCGGGTGCTGCCGCGACACCTGTCGGCGACCGTCGAGCGCTCGACCTGGACCCCGCAGCCGGTCTTCGGGCTGGTCGCGCGAGCTCGGCGGCGTGGACCGGGACGAGCTCGAGCGGACGTTCAACATGGGCGTCGGCATGGTGGCCGTGGTGGCGCCGGACGCTGCGGACCGTGCCGTGCAGGCTGCTGGCTGCGCGCGGCGTACCGGCCTGGGTGCTGCGGCTCGGTGGCCGACGGCGACGGAACCGTCACCCTGCAGGGCGCCCACCCGGCCTGACGGCTGGGCGGCGGCGCCCGGCGGGTCAGCGCTCGGCGACCCAGTCGTCGTACTCGTCCTTGTCGTGTCTCGGTCATCTCCGACCGGTCGACAGAACCTGACGCGAGCTCTCGTTGCAGCGCCTCGAAGTCGGTGCCCTGTGAGCTGTACTTCAGCTCGCGCGCGACCTTGGTCTGCTTCGCCTTGGCTCGGCCGCGCCCCATGGCTCGACCCCCTCATACGTCAGCGGGGCGGCCAGCACACGGCGGCCCCGGGTTCAGTGTCTCTCCGTGGGGCCAACGGTACATGGCGCTCGGCTGTTCCGCCCATCCCGGACCACTTCGGTCCCACCGATGCGCCGGATCAGCGGCTCGGCCGGGGCCCGGCCGCCGTCCGGGCCGCGTCCATCCGCCGCTCGGCGAGCCGGTCGGCGGCGGTGGCGGGCGAGATGCCCTCCTCGGCCGCGGCGGCCAGCACCCGGGCCGTGGTGTCGAAGATCGTCGGTCGTCTTGGCCCGCGCGCGCTCGAAGGAGAAGCCGTGCAGCTCGTCGGCCACCTGGATCACGCCGCCGGCGTTCACGCAGGTAGTCCGGGGCGTAGAGGATGCCGCGCGTCGGCCAGCAGCGCCTCGACGCCGGGGTGGGCCAGCTGGTTGTTGGCGCCGCCGCAGACCAGCCTGGCCGACAGCGCGGCCACCACCTCGTCGGTGAGCGCGTGCCCGAGCGCGCACGGGCGAGTAGACGTCGAGGTCCGCGCGCACCAGCGCGTCGGTGTCGGCCACCACCTGCACCGACGGGTGCGTCCGCGACCACGGCGTCGACCGCCTCGTCGGCGACGTCGGCGACGACCACGGTCGCGCCGTCCTCGACCAGGTGGCCGACCAGCTGCCGGCCGACCTTGCCGACGCCGGCGACGCCGACCGTGCGGCCGGCGAGCGTGGGGGCTCCCCACAGGTGCTCGGCGCCGGCCCGCATGCCCTGGAAGACGCCGTACGCCGTGAGCACCGACGAGTCGCCCGCGCCACCGTTCTCGGGAGACCGCCCGGTCGCGAACCGGGTGGCCCGGGCCACGACGTCCATGTCGGCGACGTAGGTGCCGACGTCGCAGGCGGTGACGTAGCGGCCGCCCAGCGACTCGACGAAGCGGCCGTAGGCCAGCAGCAGCGCCTCGGTCTTGTCGGTGGCCGGGTCGCCGATGATCACCGCCTTGCCGCCGCCGTGGTCCAGGCCGGCGAGCGCGTTCTTGTAGGCCATCGCCCGGGACAGCTCGCAGGACGTCGTCGACGGCCTCGCTCTCCCCGGCGTACGGGTAGAACCGGGTGCCGCCCAGCGCCGGCCCCAGCGCGGTCGAGTAGATGCCGATGATGGCCCGCAGGCCGGTGTCGTCGTCGGCGCAGAACACCACCTGCTCGTGGGCGTGCCGGGCGCCCGGGTGCGGGCCGAAGACGGAGCGGGGAGCGGGGTCGCGCACGGCAGCACCCTACGGTCCGTAGCATGCGGGTCGTGCCGCGCCCGCTGTCCAGTCCCTACGCCGCGTACCTGCGGGTCTACGAGCCCCTGGCAGCCTTCCCGGAGGCCGAGCGCGGCCCCTGGGCCGACTACGCCAGCCGGGCCTCCGCCCGCGAGGAGCGCCTCGCCGCCGAGCACCGCCGGGCGCTGGCCGGCGTCATCAGCGTGCCGCCCCGGCCGGTGCCCTCCGACGAGGCGCGCGACGCGTTCGTGCTCGAGGTCGACGGCCAGCTGCACCTCTGCCCCGTGCAGGTCCGGCTGCGGTCCTGGGTGGCGCTGGGCCAGTTCCGCGACGGGCTGCCCGACTCGGTGCTGCACGCGTTCGTCCCGCCGGTGTCCCTGGAGCGGGCCGACGCCGACCACGCGCGCTGGGGAGGCGACGAGGCGGGGGCCGTGCTGCGGATCCTGACCGCGACCTGGACGGTGCCGGTGCCGTGGTTCGTGCCGTTCGCGCCGGCCGACCGGGTGGACCCCGGCGTACCCGACGGGGAGCCGGCCGTCGTGCACCGCACCCGGATGTCGGCAGCCCGCCGCCGGGTGGCCCGGGCCCTGCGCACGCTGCGGCTGCACCTCGGCGAGACCGCCGAGGAGCTGGACGTGGCGGGCGAGCTCGAGCAGCTGGCCCGGTGGCTGGAGGAGTTCCACGCCCGGTCCTGGCTCGAGCTGGACTATGCGGGGCTGGCCCGGCTGCTCGGCCCGGAGCTGGCCGCCGACGACACCTCGGTGGCCGACCTGGCCGCCGCGGTGGCGGCGCTGGCCGCCGGTGACGAGGAGGGTGCGGTGCTCACCTACCGCAGCGTGGCCGACCGGTGGGCGGCCGTGGCGGCCCTCGAGCACGCCAACTGAACGGCTGATACGCCTCGTTCCTCACCCGCGACGGGCTAGTCAGGTCCGCCCATGCCGAAGATGGCCCGTCTTGACCATTTCGGACATCCCTGGTCAACGGGCACTATTACCGTAGAGATCCGAGACCTCTCGGTTTCTGCCCACCTAGGCCGACGGAAAGGCCGACCCGATGTCAACGCGTACCCCCGATGCCGAACCCCTGCTGACCCCAGCCGAGGTGGCCACCATGTTCCGGGTAGACCCCAAGACGGTCACCCGCTGGGCAAAGGCCGGCAAGCTCACCTCCATCCGGACGCTGGGCGGCCACCGCCGCTACCGCGAGTCCGAGGTTCGCGCACTGCTCGCCGGCATCCCGGCGCAGCGCACCGACGGCTGAGCCGCAGCAGCAGCTTCACCCGCACCGCACCCGGGGGACCGCTCCCGAGGTGCGGTGCGCGCGTTTGGTCGCCTGCAAGCCGCTCACAAGTGCCTCACCAGTGGTGACCGGCACGGTGTGGACCGCACCCGTCGTCCACACCCGCTGGAGCACGCCATGTCCCGCTTCCTCTACCGCCTCGGCGGTTCCGCCGCCCGCCACCCCTGGCGCGTGATCGCCGCCTGGCTGGCGGCGGCCGTCCTGCTCGTCGGCCTCGCCGCATCGTTCGGCGGGGCCCTCAACGACGACTACGTCATCCCCGGCACCAGCAGCCAGCGGGCCTACGACCTGCTCCGCGAGGAGTTCCCGGCCTTCTCCGGCGCGGATGCCCACGTCGTCGTGCACGCCGCGACCGGCGAGGTGGCGCCGGCCGACCTCGCGACCGCAGAGCAGCGACTGGCCGACGTGGACCACGTCAGCCAGGTCGCGCCTGCGCTCGTCAGCCGCGACGGCGCCACCGCGCTGATCGGGCTGCAGTACGACATCCCGGTCACCGACTTCCAGGGGGACGAGGGCCTGGTAGCGCTGGACGAGGCCAGCGCGACGCTGCGGCAGCAGGGCTACCAGGTGGAGTACGGCGGGCAGATGCCGGAGAACGTGGGCCGGCCCGGCGGTACGGGCGAGCTGGTCGGCGTGGGCGTAGCGCTGGTCATCCTGTTCCTCGCCTTCGGCTCCTTCGTGGCCGCCGGGCTGCCGATCGTCATCGCGCTGGTCGGCCTCGCGATCGGTACGGCCGGAGTCACCCTGCTGGCAGCCCTCACCGACGTCACGACCATCGCGCCCACCCTGGCTTCCATGATCGGCATCGGCGTCGGCGTCGACTACGCGCTGTTCATCGTCACCCGGCACCGCGACGCGCTGGCCCGCGGCCTGGCCGTCCCGGACGCCGCCGCGGAGGCGACCGCCGTCGCCGGCCGGTCGGTGGTGTTCGCCGGTGGCACCGTGCTGCTGGCTCTCTCGGGGCTGCTGTTCACCGGCGTGCCGAACTTCCGGGCGATGGGCTGGGCGCCCGGCCTGGTCGTGCTGCTCGTCGTCGCCGGCGCCATCACCCTGCTGCCCGCCCTGCTCGGCCTGGCCGGCCTGCGGGTCTACAGCCGGAAGGCCCGGCGGACCGGTCACCTCGAGTCGGCCGCCTCGCACTCGCCCACCGCTGCTCGGCTGGCCCGCACCGTGGCCGGGCGCCCGGTGGTGTGGCTCGTCGGGTCGGCCGTCCTGCTGCTCGCGCTGGCCGCGCCGGCGGTGGGCATGAAGCTCGGCAACTCCGACGCGGGCAACGAGCCGGGGTCCTCGACGATCCGCAAGGCGTACGACCTGGTCACCGACGGCTTCGGCCCCGGGTCGAACGCGCCGCTGCTCGTCGCCATGGACGTCGACCGCGTCGGCGGTCCGGCCGCCGTGCAGGCGGTGGCCGACGACCTGGCCGCCACTCCTGGCGTCGCAGGCGTCACGCCGCCGCAGCTGTCCCCCGACGGCGCAGCCGCCGTGCTGTCGGTCACGCTCGACGGCACGGGCCGCAGGACGACGCGACCATCGCGCTGCTCGACCGCATCCGGGCCGAGCTGCCGCAGGGTGCCGAGCTCGGCGGCTTCACGCCCGGGCCTGACCGACTTCACCGACCGGCTGTCGGCGAACCTCTGGAAGATCGTCGCGGTCGTGCTCGCGACGTCGTTCGTGCTGATGGTGCTGGCCTTCCGGTCGGTCGTCGTGCCGGCCAAGGCGGTGCTCGTCAACCTGCTGTCGATCGGAGCGGCGTACGGCGTCATCACGCTGGCCTTCCAGACCGACCGCGGCGCCCACCTGCTGGGCCTGCCGGACGCGGTGCCGATCGCGCCGTACGTGCCGGTGCTGATGTTCGCGATCCTGTTCGGGCTGTCGATGGACTACGAGGTGTTCCTGCTCAGCCGGGTGCGCGAGGAGTTCCTGCGCACCGGTGACAGCACGGGCTCAGTCGTCGCCGGCCTCTCGTCGACCGCGCGGGTCATCACCTCGGCGGCCCTGATCATGGTGGCGGTGTTCCTCGGGTTCGCCCTCGACCCGGGGGTGGCGGTCAAGATGATCGGCGTCGGTCTGGCCACCGCGATCGCGATCGACGCCAGCGTCGTCCGGCTGGTGCTGGTGCCGGCCTCGATGACCCTGCTCGGAGCCCGGAACTGGTACCTCCCGGCCTGGCTCGACCGGGTGCTGCCGAACGTCGACCCGCACGGCAGCCTGCCGGAGGGCGGCGGCCGCGAGCTGCCGGTCCTGCCCGAGCAGCGGGTGCCGGTCGCGGCCGGGGCGTCGTCGGCCTGACCCGAGGCCGTCCAGCTGCCGCTCGTCGCGCGTCGGCGAGCGGCAGCTCCGGCTGCTCGGAGGCTGTACGGCGGGGACCGGCCCCTGTGCCGCCCGGGTGTGCTTGGCTGGCGGCAGGGCGGGACGACCGACAGGACGGTGGCACGGTGAGCGAGCAGGGGTACGAGACCGACGTGGAGGACGACGGCGTGCTGGAGCCTGCCGACACGCTGGAGACCGACGACCTCGGCGCCGACGTGCTCGACACCGGCATCGACGCTGGCGAGGGCTACCGCGGCGCCACCAGGTTCGGCACCACCTGGGCGGAGGAGCGGCGCGGTGAGAGCCTCGACCAGCTGCTCGCCGAGGAGGAGCCGGAGCCCTCGGTGGACGACGAGTGGACCGACGAGGACAACCCGGTCGACGTCGACCGGGAGCAGGAGCCGCGGTCCGGCCGTCTGGTGGCCCCGGACGAGGGCGCCCACTCCGACGCCGAGAGTGACGCGGTGGCCCGTGACGTCGGCATCGACGGTGGCGCGGCCGGCGCCGAGGAGGCCGCCGTGCACGTCACCGACGGCCCACCCTTCAGCTGACCCTCCCGGACCGTGCTGCGCCGGCCCGGTCCTGTCGCGAGCCGGGCGCTGCCCCGGCCACCGCCGGGTGCGACGCCCGGAATAGAGCCTTGCCTCCGACAGTTCACCGATATATCGTTAGCATATCGCTGACGAGAGATCAGAAGGAGAACTGTCATGAGTGACATCTACGTCCACGTCCCCCCGTCCGCCCCGCCGTGGGCCGCCCGCTGGCCGGAGGGCCGTCGCGGCCGGTCCGGCCGCCGCCGCCCCGACCTGCTGTTCGCCGAGGGCGACCAGCGCGACGGCGGCTGACGACTCACCCGAGGCCGGTGCTCGCGACGGCCGTCGCGACGGCCGTCGCGACAGGGGCCACCGGCACGGTGCCGGGCGCCGCGGCCCCGGCTTCGGCCCGGGCTTCGGTCCCGGGACCGGGTCGCCGGCGGGCCGCCCGCGGCAACGTACGCAACGCCGTGCTGGCCCTGCTCGCCGAGGAGCCGCAGCACGGCTACGCCGTGATCGGCCAGCTCGCCGAGCGCAGCGGGGGCCTCTGGCGCCCGTCCCCGGGCTCGGTCTACCCGGTGCTCGGCCAGCTCGAGGAGGAGGGCCTGGTGACCTCCGACGAGTCGGGCGGCCGCAAGGTCTTCGCCCTCACCGACGCCGGTCGGGCCTACGTCGAGGCGCACGCCGACGAGCTGCGCGAGCCCTGGACGCCCGAGGAGTCCCGGCACCGGGACCGCGCCGTCAGCCTGTTCGACGCGGTGCGCAGCCTGGGCGGCGCGGCCCGCGAGGTCGCCCGCAACGGCTCGGACGCCCAGGTCGAGCAGGCCCGCACGGTGCTCGACGGTGCCCGGCGGGCGATGTACCGCATCCTCGCCGACGAGCCGGCCGCCCCACCGGACCGGCCCGCCACCCCCGACCCGGCACCCGGCGACGACCCGACCGGCGTGACCATCGGTCAGTCGGCTGCGACCGCCGCGAACGCGGGCGGGTACTCCACCCGCCCGCGGAACGCGGGGTCGTAGGCCGGCAGCAGGTAGACCATCGATGCCTCGGGCGGTGCCCAGTCCGGCAGGTCGATCCGGATGCCGTGCTCGGTCGAGGGGTCGAAGCCGAACCGCGGGTAGTACCGCGGGCTGCCCTCCAGGGTGACCAGCGGCTCGTCGGTGACCGCGGCCCGGCGCAGCCCCTCGACGACGAGGGCCGACCCGATGCCCTGCCCCTGGTGCTCGGGCGCGACGGCCAGCGGCGACAGCGTGAGCACCTCACGGCGTACGCCGTCGTCGTCCACCAGGTCGGTGTGGCTGAGCATCACGTGGCCGACCACCACGCCGTCCCGCCGGGCGACCAGCGAGAGCCCGGGCACGAACTGCGGGGACGCGCGGATCAGGTCCACGAGGTCGGCGACCCCCGGGTGCTGGTCGAACGCCCGGCGAACGACGTCGTGGATCGCGCCCTGGTCGTCCGGCGTCTCGGCATCGATGCGAAGGTCGTCCGGCGTCACCGCGGCATCCTCACCGACGGCGACCCGGTCGCGCCGCTGAATTCTCCCGGGACCGGGCCGTCAAGCAGTGACCCGGGCCAGGAAGGCGAAGATGGCGGCCCGCACCTCCCGGCCGTGGTCGCCGTCGAGCAGCGCGAGGGCGTGGTCGTAGCCGGACAGGGCGAGGACCTGCTCCCGGCCGCGGTGCCGGGCCGCGATCGCGGCGTCGGTGCCCTTCGGGAACACCGTGTCGTCCCGTGCTCCGACCAGCAGCAGCGGCCCGTCGAACCGGCTCACCGACCGCACGGTCGGGTAGCCGTCGGACGCGGAGGGACCACCGCTGACCGAGAGCACGCCGACAACCCGGTCGCCGAGGCCGGGCGCCGCCCCGAGCCCGATCACCGCCCCCTGCGAGAAGCCGCCGACCACGATCTTCCGCGCACCGGCCTCGGTCAGCACCGAGGTCGCGGCGCCCATCGCGGCATCCTCCGGGAGCCGCCACTCGAACAGCGCCACGTGGTAGCCACGGGCTGCCAGCTCGCGGCCGAACGGCAGGGTCTGGCAGATGCCGCCGTTCGCCTGGGCACCGACCACCACGCCGCGCGGCCCGTCGCCGAGCAGCAGGACGGGGGTGATGGCGCCCGCGGCATAGAGCCGGTTGACCAGCCGGCCCTCGTCCGGCCCGCGGCAGTCGAGCTCGGAGATGCCGCCGGTGGCTGTCGGAGCCGGCGTCGGTCGGGCGGCTGTCGGGCTGGCCGGCCGGGCACCGTTCGACCCGCTGCCGCAGGCCGCAACCAGCAGGCAGAGCAACCCCGTTGCAGCCGCTCTCCGGACTACTGTCATCACCGCACCACCGATACTTCACTTTCGCACTAGATGGAGACGATGATGCGAGTTCGTAGTTCCTCCGGTCAAGCCTTCGACCGGCCTGTCGAGCAGCGCGGGAAGCAACGCGCTGTTCGGCGTCTGGTCGGTCTCCCGCGCCGTGAGCGACCTGCTCAACTCGGCGCTGGCCACCAGCGGGCTGGACGCCGACGAGTTCGCCGTCTACTCGCTGCTGGCGACCGAGGGGGCGATCACCCCGACCGAGCTGGCCCGCTGGATGGCCGCCCCGCCGACCACGGTCTCCAGCTACGTCAAGCGCTTCGAGGCGCGTGGCCATGTGCAGCGGGTGCCCAGCCCGCACGACGGCCGGTCGTACCGGGTCCGGCTGACACCGGCCGGGCGGCGGACGCACCGGGCCGCCGCCGGGCTGTTCACGCCGACGCGCGCGCGGGTCGACGAGGCGCTCGGCGACCGGGAACCGACGGTGCGGGCCGCCCTGGTCGCCCTGCGCGAGGCCGTGGACGAGGTCCGCACCCGCACCGCCGGCTGAGGTCTGCGCCGCCAGCCGGGCCCTGCGCAAGATCGTTCGCGACGTTCGGCGGCGACACGCTCGGCGTGTCGCCCGCTAACGTCGCGAACGATCTTGTGAGGCATCCGCAGGTCAGGACACGGCGTACGCGTCGAGCACGGTCTGGCGCACCGTGTGCCCGGCCACGTCCGTCGCGCCGACCCGCAGCGACACCGTCCCGCTCTTCGGGTTGTGCACCCGCACCGCACAGCTGGTGACCGCGCCGGTCGCCTGGCTGCGAGTGACGGTGCACCGGTCCATCGCCGCGCGGTGCCAGGTGGCGCCGCGGTCGGTGGACACCTCGACGGTGTGCTTCGCGAGCAGCCGGGCAGCGACGAACTCCGGCATCCCGAACGTCACGTCGAAGCGGTACGACGAGTTCCCGGGTGCCGTGTTCAGCTGCGACAACGCCAGGTCGTAGCCCACCGACATCAGCGGCAGCGACTCATGGCCGCCCGCGGGCGTGGTGTCCGAGCTGAAGCCCCACTCGGTGTCGACCCGGGTCGACCGCTGCCAGAACGGGTTGCTCCGCCAGTAGTTCTGCACCACCCGGAAGCGGTGCTTCCCCGGGTCGACCACCTGGTTGAGCCGCAGCGGCTCGTCGCCCTCGGTGAGCAGCGTCCCGTCCTCGTACAGGGCGCCGTAGAACTCGTCGAGGTAGAGGATCGAGCCCGCGTGCCCGGCCGCGTCGGTGATGGGCGGCTGGGCGAGGAACATCTCGTCACCCTGCCGGTTCGGGCCGCCGTCCCAGCCGTAGGACGTCTGGTACGGCGACACCCGCGAGCCCAGCGGGCCGCCGAACCAGGTGTCCCGGTGCTCGCTGCCACCGGCGAACAGCCGGCGCGACGCATAGAGCATCCCGTAGTCCTGACCGGTGCTGACCGAGACCGCGTGCACGGCCCGTTCCCACTCGGCCTTGGCGGACACGTAGTGCGTGACCGTCCACGGCGCCGGCACCCGGTGCATCAGGCCGTACGCCGCGGAGCTCCGCCCGGGCAGCCAGCCGATCACCTCGGAGATCATCCCGAGGTCGTCATGGGCGGTCGTGCCGCCGAGGGAGCGGTAGCTCTCGACCAGGGCGGCCACCGAGCTGCCGGTGCCCTGGAGGGTCGCGCCCGGCGGCACCTGGTCGTCCCAGCCGTCCTCGAGGTCGTACAGGTAGGCCGGCCCACGGTGGCTGCGGAAGGTCGCGACGCCGCCGACACCGAGTCGCGCCACGTCGAACGGGCGCACCTGGAAGGTCGGGATGGCGGCCGGTGCCTCGAGGGTCCCGGCACAGGCCGCGCCCGGTGCCGCCGTGGCGACCAGCCCGACGGCACCCGCCGTCGCGAGGGCTTCGGCTGCTGCACCCAGGTCGGTGCAGCTGCCCGCCACCAGCGCCACCGCACCGCGTACCGCGTCGGTCCGCAGCGCCGACACGTCCCCGGCGTCCACGACCCGGAAGCGCCCGGACAGGTCCGGCACCGACGTGTCCCAGGCGGCGTGACCGGCGGCGGCCACCGAGCGCAGCGGCACGGTGCCGCCGACGGTCGGCTGCACCTCGGCCTCGGGCTGGGACAGCACCCAGGCGAGGTCGGAGGTCGCGGTGCCGTCAGCCGTCGACGAGGTCGGCGAGGCGAAGATCCGGTCGGCGAACCCGTAGAGGGTGAAGCCGATGAACCCGGGTCCGGACGCCGCGGCCCAGGTGACGTTCATGATCGCCCCGTCGCTGGCGACCGGCCGGTCGACGGCGTAGTCGAACTGCTCGGTGTCCGACCCGTCCAGCAGCACGGTCGTGTCGTGCCTGACGTCGACGCTCGGCTGGAACGCGAGGACGCCGTCCTGGCCGCCGTCGGAGCCGACCCCGAACGAGAGGTCGCCGACGCCGTAGTGCCCCGGCGGCACCCGGAACGTGACCTGCTGGTCGCCGGTCGACTCCTCGAGGGTCCGGGTGTCGTAGGAGTAGTCGTCCATCCCGCTGATCGCGATCTGGTGGCTGGCCCGCTCGCCGGGCCGCGGCCGGGCGACCACGGTGACGTCGTAGAGCTCCGGCTCGAGGACGTAGCCGACCTCGGTCCGCACCGAGGGGCCGCCGTCGTCGGGGACGGCGGTGATGACGCCGGAGTACGAGCCGGGGTCCGCGACCGTCGGGTCGAGGACGACGTCGGCGGTCGCCGTGCCGCCGGCCGGCACGGTGAGGGTGCTGCTGGCGAGGCTGATCGCGTGCGCCGCGTCCTCGGTGCCGTCCTCACCGGCGACGCCGAGGGTCAGTGTCACCGGGCGTGTCCGCGGTGTTGGTGTAGGTCAGCGGCGTGTGGGTCGGCGCGAGGTCGGCGTGCGGCCAGGCGTAGAACCCGAGCGGGAGCGATGCGTGGTCGGTGAGCACGTCCTGGTCGACGGCGGCGAGCGCGTCGACCCGCCCGGTGCCGGCGTCGAACCCGGTCGCGTTGCTGACCGGGACGGTGCTCTCGGTGATGGCGTCCTTGAGCTGCTCGCCGTCCCAGCCGGGGTGCGCCGCCTTGACGAGCGCGGCCAGGCCGGCGACGTGCGGTGTCGCCATCGAGGTGCCGCTGATGCTGGTGTACATCGGGTCGCCGTCGTCGGGGTCGCCGAGGTCGGTGCCCGCCGCCTGCGCGGCCGTGATGTCGACTCCTGGGGCGACGACCTCGGGCTTGAGACCGCCGTTGCCGAGGCGCGGGCCGCGGCTGGAGAAGCCGGCCATCGCGTCGTTGTCGTCGACCGCGCCGACCGTGAGGGCGGCGTCCGCACTGCCCGGGGAGGCCACCGTGGAGGCGCCGTCGCCGCCCATGTTGCCGGCCGCGATGACGAACAGCGAGTCGGACGTCGCGGACAGCTCGTTCACGGCCGTGCTGAGCGGGTCGGTGCCGTCCGAGACGCCGCCGCCGAGGCTCATGCTGATGACGTCGGCGCCCTGGTCGACGGCCCACTGCATGCCTGCCAGGACCATCGAGTCCTCCCCGCTGCCGGTGTGGTCGAGCACCTTGCCGACCAGCAGGTCGGCGCCGGGCGCCACGCCCTTGCGCAGGCCGCCGGACGCCGCGCCGCTGCCGGCGATCGTGGCGGCGACGTGCGTGCCGTGGCCCTGACCGTCGACGACCGTCGGGTCCTCGGTGAAGTTCTGCGACCCGACGACCCGGCCGGCGAGGTCGGGGTGGGTGGCGTCGTAGCCGGTGTCGAGCACGGCCACCGTGACGCCGCTGCCGGTGTCGCCCCGGCTCCACACGTCGGGGGCGTGGATCTGCGGCACCGAGTGCTCGAGGTCCACCGTGACGCGACCGTCCAGGTCGATGCGCGTGGCGCCGTCGGTGAGGCGGGTCGGGGTGCCGGTGGCGCCGCCGCCGGCCGTGACGTCGTCCCAGAAGGCCGCGGCGCGTCGCTTGGCGACACCGAAGGCCGCCACGCCGAGCCCGGGCACCGTCACGGTGCGGCGGGCCGCGGTCGGTGCGGCCGCCCGCGACTCGCGGGCCGCGGCGGCTCCGGTGCCGTAGTCGACGATCACCGGCAGCGCGCCGGTCGCCCGGTCGTCGTAGTGCTGCCGCATCAGCCCGGCGACGTCGAACAGGTCCATGTCCAGCCGCTTGGCGGCGAGCAGCGAGACCGCGGCACGCGGCACGACGTACAGGTGGTCTCCGGTCTCGGTGATCGCGGCCTGCGGCAGGGTGCCGTCGGCGTTCGGCTCCAGCGCCACGGTCCGGCGTCCGCCGGGCCCGGTGGTCACGAGCGCGACGTCACCGGTGACCAGCGTGACCCGGGTGGTCGTCGGCAGCGCGGCGGCGCGCTTCGCAGGGCTCGCCGAGGCCGGGGACGGCGCGGCCGCCGCCGCCAGGGTGAGACCGACGAGCGCAGCGGTCACGGCCGCCGTCACCCGGGTCGCCCGGTGACGCAGCCGCCACCGGTCCGGGCCCGGAGAGCTGGCGGGGCTGGCGGGGGCGTGCGGCATCGGGTGGCCCTCTCGTGGCGGGGCTGCGGCGCGGCGCGGTCCGCCGTCCTCGTGGGACGACGGACCACGGCGCTGCAGGGGACGCACCCTGACGGGTGCTCCGCCACTCTCCCGGCTGCACCGGTCGCCGTCTGTAGACGGTCCGTCACGACCGGCTAGGCATCCCGTCCAGCCACCCGGTGCGGGAAGCGGCTACTCCACGAAGCGCTGGACGAAGGTCAAGGCCGTGTCGGCCACCTTGCGCCAGCCGTGGTCGATCGTCAGGGCATGGCCACGGTCGGGCATCTCGACGAACTCGGTCACGCCCTCGTTGCGGCTCTGCTTCTTGAACGACGCCTCCGCGATGGCTCGCGGCACGGTGTGGTCCTTCTCGCCGGAGACGATGAGCATCGGGCCCCGGCTGGGGTTCTCGGAGTCGACCTTCGCCTCGGTCCACGGGTTGAGGTTCGCCGTGGCGGCCTGGAACAGGGGCGCGCCCGCCGCCGGCACCGCGTAGGTGTCGTAGAGCTGCTGGGCCTCGTCCTCGGGCACCGCGTTGGCGAACGCGAACCGGAACTGGTCGTAGGTCAGCGGGATGGCGCGGTGCCGGTTCGCCGGGTTGCCGAGCACCGGCCGGGAGGACTTCAGCGCCGAGATCGGCAGCGGGAGCACGCCGCGGAACGGGGCCGCGTCGATGGCGACGGTCGCCGCCGACAGGCCCTCCCCGGCGATCATCTGGGCCAGCAGGCCGCCGAACGAGTGCCCGATCACGGCCGGCTTCTTGTCCAGCTTCCCGATCACCGCGGCGTAGTGCTCGGCCACCTGGCCGACCGTCTTGTTCGCGAAGACCTCGGGGTGCGCCTTGGCCTCCTCGACCGTCTCCGGGTCGTCCGGCCAGCCCGGTGTCAGCGGCGCGTAGCCGGCGTCCGCGAACACCTCCGCCCAGCGGTCCCAGCTGCTCGGCAGCAGCCACAGCCCGTGGATGAACACGACCGGCGTCCGCCCCGTGGCGTTGGCCTGCTCGACGTCCTCCATCGTGCTGACGGGGATCTGGGTGACGTACTCGGGCATAGCGGACTCCTCCGGGGTCGTTGTGATCTCTGGAGCCTCACTCTGCGCCGTATCTCCCGACCTGGGTAGGTCGGGCCCGGCGCCGTCCCACGATCTTCACGGAAGGTTCACACGTCATGCCGCTGACCGGCGAGTACGCACCGAGCACGTCCGACCGGACCCGCAAGCAGACCGAGCTCTACGAAGGCTCCGGTGGCACCCAGGGGACGACGATGCGCGGCATGCCCGTCGTCGTGCTGACCTCGGTGGGCGCGCGGACCGGCAAGCTGCGCAAGAACGCGCTGATGCGCGTCGAGCACGACGGCGAGTACGCCGTGGTGGCCTCCCTCGGCGGCGCACCGAAGCACCCGGTCTGGTACTACAACGTCACGGCCCACCCGCACGTCGAGCTGCAGGACGGCCCGGCCCGGGGCGACTACCTGGCCCGCGAGGTCACCGGCGCCGAGAAGGCGGTCTGGTGGGACCGAGCCGTCGCGGCCTATCCCGACTACGCCGACTACCAGGCCAGGACCACCCGGCAGATCCCGGTGTTCGTGCTGTCGCCGATGGACCACGACCCGAGCTGAGGTCAGCCTCGCCGGGCGAGTGCTCCCACCGCCTGCGCCGCGCGGTCCAGCTCGTCGTCGGTGGTGTAGTAGTGCGGCGACAGCCGCACCAGCGGGTGCACGGCGCGGACCTCGTCGTCGAACGGCGTGTGGCTCCCGAGCGTGGTGCTCACGTTGATCTGCTGCGCCGCAAGCGCAGCGGCGACGTCCTCGGCCGTCATCCCGTCGACCCGCGCGGTGACGATGGCGCACCTCACCTCGCCGAGGTCGTGGGTCGTGACGCCGGGCAGGGCGTCGAGCCGGCTGCGCAGCGCGTCGCCCAGCGCACGGGTGCGGTCGCCGATCTCGTCGATGCCGAGGTCCAGGGCCTGGCGCATGGCCGACCCCAGGCCGAGCAGGTTCAGGTAGCTGTTCTCCCAGGACTCGAACCGCCGCGCGCCCTCCACCCACCGGAAGCCGCGGGCGCCGTCCCAGGTGGCCGACGCGATCTCGGCCACGAACGGGTCCAGCCGGTCGAGCGCCTCGTCGCGCACCCACAGGAACCCGGTTCCCCGCGGCCCGCGGAGGAACTTGCGTCCGGTGCCGGTCAGCAGGTCGGCCCCGATCGTGTCGACGTCGACGGGGAACTGTCCCACCGACTGGGTGGCGTCGACCAGGAACAGTGCGCCGGCCTGCTTCGCGACCCGGCCGATCGCGGCCACCGGGTTGACCAGCCCCCCGCTGGTCGGGACGTGGCTGACGCCGACCAGCTTGGTGCGCTCGTCGACGAGGTCCGTCAGGGCAGCGACGTCGAGCTGCCCGTGCTCGTCGTCGGGGACGACGACGACCTCGGCGCCGGTGCGCTGGGCGACCTGCAGGTAGGCCAGCACGTTGCTGCCGTACTCGCTGCGCCCGGTGACGATCCGGTCGCCCGGCCCGAGCCGCACCGAGTAGAACGCGGCGTTCCAGGCGTGCGTGGCGTTGTCGAACAGCGCCACCTCGTGGCTGTCGCCGCCGACGAGCCGGGCGATCGCGGCGTACGTCGCGGTGATGTCCTCGCGAGCCTGCGCGGCGGCCTCGTAGCCCCCGATCTGCGCCTCGAGATCGCAGATGATCGGTCATCGCATCCAGGGTCTGCTGGGACAGCAGGGCTGCGCCGGCGTTGTTGAGGTGCAGCCGGTGGGCGCAGCCGGGGGTGCGGGCGCGCAGCGCGTCGACGTCCATGGGCCGCATCCTGCCGCACGCGGGTCAGGTGGTTGACCGGGGTGTGAGCGCGACGCGACCCGCCCCAGGTCTCCTCCGTGCAGGAGACCCGGGGCGGGTGCCGCGAGAGGTGCGACCGGTGACTAGCCGCTTCGGTTCTTGTGCCCCTCGACGTCGTCGTCGTCGTCGGAGTCGATGTCCTCGACGTGCCGAGTCGTCGGCGTCTTGTGGCCCTTCCGACGTCGTCGGTCTCCTCGGCGGAGTCCTCGAGGTGCCAGCTCGCGCTTGTGCCCCTCGACGTCGTCGGTCTCCTCGGGGAGTCCTCGAGTGCCAGCTCGCGCTTGTGCCCCTCGACGTCCTCGGTCTCCTCGGCGGAGTCCTCGACGTGCCAGCTCGCGCTTGTGCCCCTCCACGTCCTCGATCGGTGCCTCGTCGTGCAGCTCCTCGCGGCCCTGCTCGTCTGCAGCCATGGTCTTGCTCCTCTCGCGGGTAAACCGTCAGCTCGTTGCTGTGACCACAGACTGCTGCCTGCGGGGTCAGGCTGTCTGTCCGTTGCCCAACACTTCTTGCGTCGGCTGCACGTCACAGCGTCGGCACTGACAGAGTGAGCGCATGGATCAAGAGCCGCGCGAGGCGCTCGAGGTGCTGGCGTCGCTCGCGACAGCGGTCGGCCCGGCCCTGGCGCCGGTCGACTACGTCGACCAGCTGTCCGAGCTTGCGGAGTCGGTGCGGCTGGCGCTCGGCGCGCAGGCCTGCTCGATCGCTCTGCTCGACGAGCACGAGGAGAACCTCGTGTTCACGGCGGCCAGCGGCGCCGGGGCCGACAGCGTGGTCGGCCTGACCGTCCCGGTCGGGGTAGGGATCGCCGGCTGGGTCGTCAGCTCGGGACAGTCCCTCGAGATCCTCGAGGTGGTCAACGACCCGCGCTTCGCCCGCGACGTGGCCGAGCGCACCGGCTACCTCCCCAGCAGCATCCTGGCGGCCCCGCTGGAGACCGAGAACCAGGTGCTCGGCGCGGTCGAGGTCCTCGACCGGGACGCCGACCGGCCGGGCAGCGACCGGGACATGACGATCCTCGACTTCTTCGCCCGGCACGCCGCCGTGGCCGTCGAGTCGGCCCGGCTGTTCAGCGACATGGGCCGGCTGCTGCTCACGGCGCTGGCGAGCACCACCGACGACGGCCTGGCCGCCGACCTGCGCGCGGCCGCCCGCTCGGTGTCCGTCGACCGCGAGCTCGCCGACCTCGCGGCACTGTTCGGTGAGCTGGGTCGGGCCGGCAGCGCGGAGCGGCAGCTCGCCGTACGGCTGATGTCCAACGTCATGTCCTACGTCGACCAGCGCCCGCCCGCATGACCTCCATGCCCGCCTGGTCCTGGCAGTTCGCCGGCGGCCACCTCCCGACGGTCGCGGGCCTGCCGCTCGACGGCCCGATCACCCGGGACTGGGCGTGGGGCGGCGCGACCGGCGCGGGCGTGCGGGTAGCCGTCATCGACAGCGGCGTCGACCCGTCGCACCCGGCCGTGGGCCGGGTGACCGGCGCGGTCGCCGTCGAGTACGACCGGGCGACGGGCAGCACCTTCTACGTCGACGGCCCGCACGAGGACCTCTACGGGCATGGGACGGCCTGCGCCGGGCTGATCAGGCGCGCGGCGCCCGACTGCGAGATCTACAGCGTCCGGGTGCTCGGCTCGAAGCTCAGCGGCCGCGGTGCCGTCTTCGGCGCCGGGCTGCAGTGGGCGATCGACAACCGGATGCAGGTGGCGAACCTCAGCCTGAGCAGCCGGCGAGCGGCGCACTTCTCGATGTTCCACCGGCTCGCCGACGAGGCCTACTTCGCCGGGCTCAACCTGGTGTGCGCGGTGAACAACGTGCCTGCGCCCAGCTACCCCTCGCAGTTCGCCGCGGTGCTCTCGGTGGCGGCCCGCGCCGGCGACGACCCGTTCGACTACGACTACAACCCGCACCCGCCGGTGGAGTTCGGCGCACCTGGCGTGGACATCGAGGTGCCGTGGAGCAAGGGCCGCACCATCCGCGCGACCGGTAACAGCTTCGCCGCCCCGCACATGGCCGGTCTGGTGGCCCGCATCCTGTCCAAGCACCCGGGTCTCACGCCGTTCCAGGTGAAGACGGTGCTGCACGCGGTGGCGACCAACGCGGTGTGACGCTCGCGGTCAGCGGGTGCTGCGCCGGCGCAGCTCCTCGAGGTCGAGGACGTCGATCCGGCCACGACCGAGTGACACCATGCCTTTCGCGGCGAGGCGCTGCAGCACCTGGTTCACGGTGGGCCGGGTCGCGCCGGCCATGCCCGCGAGGTCGTCCTGGGTGATGGGGATGGCGATGGGTCCGGCGCTGGCGACCTGGTAGGCGTCGGCGAGGTCGACCAGCCGACGGACGACCCGGCGGTCGACCCCCTCGTACAGCGCCTCGATCAGTGCCCGGCTCAGCTCGTCGACCGACCGGCCGAGCATCTCGACGAGGAGCTGCTCCACCCCGGGATGGTCCCTGCGCAGCGTCTCGAAGTCCGCCCGGGTCAGTGCGACCGTCTCGCTGGGCTCCAGCGCGATCACGGTCGCCGTCCGGTCGTGGCCCTCCCGCAGCAGCGCCAGCTCGCCGTAGGCGTCACCGGCCGAGAGCACGCACAGGGTGGCGGTGTCCCCGGACGGGATCGACACCTGCACGGCGAGCCGGCCCCGGCGCACCAGGTGCAGGGTCTCCCCGGGGTCGCCCTCGCGGAACACCACCTCGCCCTTGGCGAACGTGTACGGCCGCGCGGTCCGCAGCACGCGCTCGCGTTCCGCCTCGGTCAGCGGCGCGAGCAGCTGTCGGGTCACGACAGCAGACTGCACCCGAGGTGGGTGGATACGCGATGGCCCGTCCTGATCATCTCTCCCGACTCACGCCGGCGGGCCGGCTCGTCGGCTGCGGTTCGCGCGCGTCGTCGGTGTCGAGAGTGTCCTGGGTGTCGGCGGCCCGGTCCGGGGCGCACAGCTCCTCGCAGTCGGCGATGACGTCGGTGAGCAGCTGGCGCAGGACGGCGTCGGGGTCCGGGACGCAGGCCTCCGCGATGGCTCGCACCGAGAGCCGCACCGTGTTGGGCGCCGCCCAGCGCTTGAAGCCGCGGACCGAGACGCCGGCCCGGCGGACGAACAGGTGGCCCCAGCGGGCGGCGCTCGGCGCCGACTCCAGCGCACCGCGGCTGTCCGGCTCGAGCTCGCCCACCAGCCGGCCGTCCAGGCCCGCGAGCACGCAGTCGGCCGTGAGCACCGATACCGCCAGGGCGTTCTGCCGCTCCGCCGACGCGATCGGCAGGGCGGCGGTCGCGCAGCGGTGCGCGATCCGGGCGTCGATCCGTAGGTCGTCGCTGGTCAGACCGACGACCGACGGGATGAGCATCGCGAGCCGGTGCCGTTCCTCGTCGCAGGTGCAGTCGTTCACCAGGCGGGCCAGCTCGGCGAGCAGCGGGTGGGTGCAGCGCGGATGGTCGCTCCACTTCTCACCGGCCAGCACCGAGGCCATCTCCATGAAGCAGGCACCCTTGCGGCTGGTGCGATGCTTGCCCCGGGAAAGGATCGGCATGACCTCGGGCGCGGAACCCGACAGACCGGACTGACCGGAGGGACCAGACATGGGCACTCCCCACGTGACGACGGACCTTCGGCGACAGTCTGCGCCTCCGCGGGCTCGCGCAACACCCCCTCCGGCCGCCTTACCGGGACCTTCGTACCTTCCGGTCCTGTCTCGGCAGGCCCACGGTGGACCGACGGAGGTGCCTGGATGAGCACAACAACGCGTCCTGAGCCTGGCCTGGCCGGCCGGGACGAGGAGGAGCTGCTGCTGCGTGCCGCGGTCGCGGCGCCGTCGTTCCACAACACCCAGCCGTGGCAGTTCGCGGTCGCCTCCGACCGGGTCGAGGTCTATGCCGACCCCTCTCGGCAGCTCAGGCACGCCGACCCTTCGGGCCGGTCGCTGCTGATCAGCGTCGGCGCCGCCGTGTTCAACCTGCGGGTCGCCGCCGAGCACCTGGGCTTCCAGCCGACGGTGCGTCTCGCCCGCGAGGTGCAGCTGCCGGGCCCGGCCCCGGTGCTGGTGGCCACCGTTGACCTCGGCCGCCGCACCGGCGCCGGTGAGCTGGCCCCGCTGTTCCCGGCGGTCGCGGCCCGCCGTACGAACCGGCTGCCGTTCGACGAGCTGCCGGTGGCGCTGGAGATCCTGGCCAACCTGGTGGACGCCGCCGAGTCGGAGGGCGCGGTGCTCAGCGTGCACGACGACCCGGAGCAGGTGGGCCGCATCGTCGGGCTGCTGCGCAGCGCCGAGATCGAGGAGCGCACCGACGTCGCGAGGCCCGGCGAGCGAGCCGCCTGGGTCGGCGGCCCCGGCAGGCACGAAGGCGTGCCGGTCGCCTCTCTCGGGCCGCTCCCCGACGACCCGGAGGCCGCCTTCCGTGATCTGGGTGCGGGCATCGACGTGCCGCGGGCGACCGCCGCGTTCGAGCGGGCGCCGATGCTCGCCGTGCTGGCGACGTTCCGCGACGGCGCCATGGACTGGGTCGAGGCCGGGCAGGCACTGCAGCGGGTGCTGCTCGTGGCGACGGCCGCCGGTGTCGCGGCCTCCTTCATGAACCAGCCGCTGGAGGACGACGAGCTGCGGACCCTGGTGCTGAACCCGGAGGCCGGCGCCGGCCACCCGCAGATGATCCTGCGGCTGGGCTACGGCGACCCCGTGCCGGCCACCCCGCGCCGGCCGGTGTCCGCGGTGCGACGGGGGCTGAGCGGCTCGCCCTGACCGCGCGGGCCTGGAGGTCGACCCGCGGCGGGGTCTGGCGCCGCGGCGGCATCGGCGCGACGATCTCGGCATGGCGGACGACGAACCCTCGGGTTACGAGGCCTGGCGACCCGAGCGGCTGACCGGGCACAGCCCCTTCCCGCCGATCGCCGACTTCGCCTTCCTGTCCGACTGCGAGACGAACTGCCTGGTGGCACCCAGCGGCGCGGTCGAGTGGATGTGCCTGCCGCGCCCTGACTCGCCGAGCATCTTCACCGCGCTGCTCGACCGCAGTGCCGGCGCGTTCCGGATCGGCCCGTACGACGAGATGGTGCCGGCCGCGCGGCGGTACCTGCCCGGCAGCCTGATGCTGGAGACGACCTGGCAGACCCGCACCGGGTGGCTCATCGTGCGGGACACCCTGACCATGGGGCCGTGGCACAACGTCGAGGAGCGGTCCCGCACGCACCGCCGGTCGCCCACCGACTTCGACGCCGAGCACTGCCTGCTGCGCTCGGTGAAGTGTGTGAGCGGCTCGGTCGACCTGTCGATGACCTGCGAGCCGATGTTCGACTACGGCCGGGTCGAGCCGGAGTGGCGCTACGAGGGCGAGGGGTACGGCGCGGTGCTGGCCGGCGCCGAGGGCGTCGACGTCGCCTTGCGGCTGACCACCGACCTCCGGCCGGGGATCGAGGGCGCCGGGCTGCACGCACGGACCCGGATGGTCGAGGGCGACCAGCACTTCGTCGCGCTGTCCTGGTCGCCGCTGCCCCCGCCGCGCACCCTGGCCGAGGCCGACCAGCGGATGCGCCGCACCTCCGAGTACTGGCGGCAGTGGATCACGCTGGGCGACTTCCCGGACCACCCGTGGCGCAGCTACCTGCAGCGCAGCGCGCTGACCCTGAAGGGCCTGACCTACGCCCCGACCGGTGCGCTGCTGGCGGCGGCGACCACCTCGCTGCCGGAGACCCCGCAGGGCGAGCGCAACTGGGACTACCGCTACGCCTGGGTCCGGGACTCGACCTTCGCGCTGTGGGGGCTGTACACGCTGGGCTTCGACCGGGAGGCCAACGACTTCTTCTACTTCGTGGCCGACGGCTGTCGCGACGGCAACGACCTGCAGGTGATGTACGGCGTGGGCGGTGAGCGCGAGCTGGACGAGGAGTCGCTGCCGCACCTGTCGGGCTACGAGGGCGCCTACCCGGTGCGGATCGGGAACGGTGCCTACCGGCAGCGCCAGCACGACGTGTGGGGTGCGGTGCTGGACTCGGTCTACCTGCACGCCCGGTCCCGCGACCAGCTGCCGGAGTCGCTGTGGCCGGTGCTCAAGCGGCAGGTCGAGGCGGCCGCCGCGCACTGGGAGGAGCCCGACCGCGGCATCTGGGAGGTGCGCGGGGAGCCGCAGCACTTCGTGTCCAGCAAGCTGATGTGCTGGGTCGCGCTGGACCGCGGCGCGCAGCTGGCACAGATGCACGACGAGCCGCAGTACGCCGAGAAGTGGCAGCGCCCTCGCCGACCAGATCCACGCCGACATCTGCGCCCGCGGCGTCGACGAGCGCGGTGTCTTCGTCCAGCGCTACGGATCTCCTGCGCTGGACGCGTCCCTGCTGCTGATGCCGCTGATGCGGTTCCTGCCGCCCGACGACCCGCGGGTGCGGGCCACGGTGCTGGCGATCGCCGACGAGCTCACGGTCGACGGTCTGGTGCTGCGCTACCGGGTCGAGGAGACCGACGACGGGCTGCGCGGGGAGGAGGGCAGCTTCACGATCTGCTCGTTCTGGCTGGTCTCGGCGCTGGTCGAGATCGGCGAGGTCGACGCGGCGCGCAAGCTGTGCGAGCGGCTGCTGGCCTACGCCAGCCCGCTGGAGCTCTACGCCGAGGAGATCGACCCGCACAGCGGCCGGCACCTGGGCAACTTCCCGCAGGCCTTCACCCACCTGGCGCTGATCAACGCCGTGGTCCACGTCATCCGGGCCGAGGAGCTCGCGGCCACGAAGGGCAACGGACCGGCGTCACGCTAGGAGCGGCTCCGAGTCCGCCAGCTCCTCGACCGCTGCCCGCGGGACCACCACCACAGGGACCGGCGAGTGCCGGACGATCTTGGTCGCCCGGGACCCGAGGAACACCCGCGCGATCGGGCCGACCGCGCTGGAGCCGACCACCAGGACATCGCCGTCCTCCCACTCGACGTCGTCGATCGCCTCCGGCCCAGCTCGGCACCGATGCCCACCACCCCCTGCAGGTCGCGCGGCACGTCCGGCAGCAGCCGGACCCGCTCCAGCACCTCCGCCGTCGCCGAGCGGACCTCGGCGAGCCAGTCGCCCAGGACGGCGTCCTCGCCGTCGGTGCCGAGCCTGGTCGTGTACGCCGGTCGAGACCACACCGCGAACGCGGCCAGGCGCAGCGAGGCACCGACCCTGGCCGCGACGGTGGCAGCAGCGACGGCCAGCTCGTCGGCTCCCTCGGAGCCGGCGTAGGCGGCAGTGACGCGCGCGGACTCGTTGGCCCGGCTTGGCGCGGTACCCCCGGGTCGCCACCGCGACCGGGAGGTGCGAGCTGTGCAGCAGCCGGTCGGTGACGCTGCCGAGGGCCACGTGGCCGAACGCCCCCGCAGACGACGACCCCAGCACGATCAGCCCGGCGTCGTGCCGCTCGGCGATCTCCAGCAGACCTGCCGGGGCCGACCGCGCCGCGTGCCGCAGGGCCGTCGCGCGCACGTCGCCTGGCAGCAGGTCGCACAGCGCCGCGCCAGCGCCTCGTCGGCCTGGCTGTTGAGGAACTCCTGGTACTCGGCGTCGACCTTGGCCATGCTCGGGAACCAGGGTCGGGGCACGACTGCGCAGACGATGAGGTCCTCGGACCCCGACTGCGCGAGCAGTGCCGCGAGGTGCAGCACCGTCCTTGCCCTGCTGGTCGGGCGCCTGGCCGACGACGTAGGTCATGGCGTGGGGTCGTCCGTGCACGAGCCCGACCCGCTCGTGCCGGCCCAGGTGCGAGTGCTTGATGCCGTAGGCGAAGTACCAGACCATCGCGACGCGCCACCCAGACGACGAACACGTAGATGGTGACCGGGCGCAGGTCCTTGATGATCCAGAGGCAGCCGAGGATCGACAGGATCGGCGTGACCGGGTAGCCAGGCACCTTGAAGCTGCGGGGCAGGTCGGGGTTGAGTGCGCCGGAGCACGATGACACCGATCGAGACCACCAGGAACGCGACGAGGGTGCCGATGCTCGTCATCTCGGCGCAGGAAGTTGATCGGGATCAGTCCTGCGAGCAGCGCGATCACGGTGGCCACGATGATCGTGTTCGGCACGGGCGTGAGGGTCCGTGGGTTCACCTTGTGGAAGAGCTCGGGCAGCATTCCGTCCCGGGCCATCGCGAACAGGATGCGGGTCTGGCCGTAGATGACGACCAGGGTGACGCTGAAGATCGAGATCGACCGCACCGGCCGCGAGGACGCTGCGCCGGCCAGGTCGACCCCGTGACGTCCTCCAGGATCGCCGACAGGCCGGCCTCCTGGTCCTTGAACGCTGCGGGCGGCTGCGCGGCCACCGCCACGACGGTGACCAGGATGTAGACCGTGGTGACCACGACGAGGGCGATCGAGGATCGCCAGCGGCATGGTGCGGTGCGGGTCCTTCACCTCCTCGCCCGCCGTCGACACGGCGTCCAGCCCGATGTAGGAGAAGAAGATGATCCCGGCCGCCGAGGTGATCCCGTGCAGGCCGAACGGCGCGAAGTCCTGGCAGGTTGTTGGAGTTCCAGCCGCTGATCCCGATGACCACGAACATGAGCGAGCACGCCCAGCTTGATCGTCACCATCATCGGCGTTGATCGTCGCCGACTCGCTGGCGCCGCGGATCAGCAGCAGGGTGCAGAGCAGGATCGAGGATGACCGCCGGCAGGTTGAGCACGCCCGCCCTGCTCCGGGCGCCTGCGACAGGGCGTCCGGGATCTGGACTCCGAACAGGTTGTCGAGCAGCTCGTTCAGGTACTGCGACCAGCCGACCGCGACGGCGGCGCCGGACACGCCGTACTCCAGCAGGAGACACGCGGCGACCGCCATCGCGAGAAGCTCGCCCAGGGTGGCGTACGCGTAGGAGTACGACGAGCCGGAGACCGGCACGGCACCCGCGAGCTCGGCGTAGCAGATCGCGGTGAGGCCGGCGACCGTGCCGGCGATGACGAACGAGATGATGACTGCAGGGCCGGCGACCGGAACCGCCTGGGACAGGACGAAGAAGATGCCGGTGCCGATGGTGGCGCCGACGCCGAACATCGAGAGCTGGAACAGCCCGATGCTGCGTGACAGCTCACTGGTGTCGGTCTCGCTGCCGGACTCGGCCTCCATCTCGACGACCGGTTTGCGTCGGAGGACGCTCTCGCGCAGGGATGCCATGACTCCTCCAGCCAAGGGCGTCACACCCGGCCGCGATGGTCGGCGGACCGCCCATCCCTGGGAGTGTGCACCGGCATCGGGGTCCACCGGAAGGACTGCGCGTGGATGTGGCCTGCTCTTTGCTCAGTCCACGTCGCGGGCCAGCAGGTCCGTCCCAGGTCTCCCGCCGGACGACGAGCCGGGCACGCGCCGTCCCGCACGAAGACCACCGGGATCCGCCGGCTCCCGTTGTAGTTGTTGGACATCGTGAAGCAGTAGGCACCGGTCGCCGGGACCGCGAGCAGGTCGCCGACCCGCGGGTCGCGGCAGCGACGACGCCGTCGACGAGCACGTCGCCGCTCTCGCAGTGCCGGCCGACGACGGTCACCGTCTCGGTGCCGGCGACGCGTCGAGCCGGTCGGCGACGCGCGGCCTCGAAGCGCTGCCCGAACAGCGCGACCTCGAGGTTGTCGCCCATGCCGCCGTCGACCGCGACGAAGGTGGTGCGCGCCACGCTTGACGGTCACCACCCGGTAGAGGGTGGTCGCTGCCGACGGCCACCATGCTCCGGCCCGGTTCGATGATGATCTCGGCGTCGGCGGGCAGGTGCTCGCGGGCGGCGCCGACGAGGGCGTCGAGGTAGTCGGCGACGCGTCGGCGGGTGGTCGGCCCAGGTGTAGCGGGCGCCGAGGCCGCCGCCGAGGTCGTAGACCGGGAACTCGCCCAGCGCGGCGAGCGGCGCGCACCGACTCGGCGAACGGCTCGACGTCGAGGATCTGCGAGCCGACGTGGACGTGCAGGCCGCGCATCGCGCAGCCGCGGGCTGCGCTCGATGCGGGTGATCAGATCGCGGCCGCGTCGCCGGCGACGAGCCCGAACTTCGAGCCCTGCGTGCCCGGTGAGCACGTGCGGCGTGGGTGTCGGCGGTGACCCCCGGGATCACCCGGACGAGGACGTCCTGGCGGTGCGCCCGGCCGGCACGGTCGCCTCGAGCCGGTCGACGTCGTCGGTGTTGTCGACGACCACGAGCCCGAGCCCGTGCTCGACCGCCATCGCGATCTCCTCGTCGCCCTTGGCGTTGCCGTGCAGCACGACGAGCGCCGGGTCGACGCCGGCCTCCAGCGCGGTGAGGATCTCGCCACCGCCGGCGACGTCGAGGCCGAGGCCCTCCTCGACCATCACCCGCTGCACCGCGGTGCACGGGAACGCCTTCGACGCGAACACGACCCGGGAGCGCGTGCCAGCGCGCAGCGCAGCCCGTCGGCGTACTCCCGGGCGCGGGCCCGCAGCGGCGTCCTCGGACGACGACCAGCACCGGTGTGCCGTACTCGGCGGCCAGGACGTCGGCCCGGCACCCTCCGACAAGCAGCATCCCGTCGTCGTCGAGTCCGCTCCCGGCAGGAAGCAGCGACAGAACGCTGTCCATGCCCGCGGACGCTACTCGCCGGGTCGGCACCAGCGCCGCGCGGAGCACGTCGGCGCGGTCGCGCACCTTGCGGTCGATCGCGAGCGCCCAGTCCGGCCAGCCGGGGTCGGCGGCCCGGCGACCAACGGCTCGAGCCCGGCCAGCGTCTCGGCCGCGGAGGCCTGCGCCAGTGCCGGCAGCCAGGACAGCTCCTCGTCGGTCAACGTGCGGCGGGAGCGGTAGCCCGCGAGGAACGCCCGGGGCACTGGCGCGGTCAGGTCCGGCGCGCCGGCCGGCTCGGCCCAGTCCCGGAGTGCGTAACCGACGTCCCCGACGTACCAGCCGTGGCGCACGTCGTCGAGGTCGACGAACGTGCCACCCGCCGCGATCCACACCACGTTGTCGATCTCCGGGTCGCCGTGCAGCAGGCCGACGTACGGCGGGTTCCGCGGCAGGCCGGCGAGGCCACCGGTCGGCGGCTCGGCGTACGCCGACGGCGCTCCTGGCAGCTGCACCGACGCACCGCGGTCGTGCAGGTCGGCGAGCAACGCGCCCCAGGCGCGCGCGGTGTCGTCGTCCAGGTCGTCGCTGTCCCGAGCATCCCCCTCGACCGCGACCTGCGCGGTCACGACGTAGCCGCTGACGCGCTCGACCAGTGCACCGCCGGGTGACCGGACGCAGCCGGCCACCGGTGCTCCTGCACCGGCCAGCAGCTCGGCTGCCGCGGCCGACCGGTGCAGCACCTCCGCGGCGCCTGGTCCGGCCGCCGGCCGCATCCGCAGCACGGCCCGCTTCCCGTCGACGGGCGGCCCGGCGACGAAGACGTGCGAGGCACTCGACCGGAGGAACGTCGCCTGCTGGTAGCCCCAGCGCTGCGCTGCCTCGTCGCCCAGCGGGCAACGGAACCGGTCGTCCAGGCTGCTCACGACCGCGACGATCTCGGCGACGGGCAGCACGGGTGGGTCAGATGCCCTTGACGGCCCGCGAGCAGGCGATGACGAGCTGCTCGGCCTCGACGCGGTACTGCCGCAGCAGCCGGACCCGCTTGGCGCCGCGGGTGTCGGCAGCGGCCACCTCGTCGGCGAGGTCGGCGACCTTGCGGGCCTGGTCGAGCGTGTCCTTGGACGGGAAGTCCCGCACCTCGAGGGCGATCGTGCCGCTCACCGCCGAGATGCTGCTGCGCACGGCGTCGGTGAACTCCTGGAAGCTCTCCTGCCCCATCGCCCGCAGCTGACCGTCGGCGTAGGCCACCGCGGACACCGACTCCTGGCAGCCGTTGCCCTTGTCGGTGTACCTGTCCAGCTGGTCGGCCAGCGGTGCCTTCGACGAGCCGGAGCAGGACAGCGTGCCCAGGACGAGCCCGAGGACCATGAACCGTGTGAGCGATACGGCCATCACTCGATCGTAGCCAGCCGCGCGCACCTGCCGGACCGCACCGTCGCGGCCACCCGACGCGGCTAGTGCGCGATCTCCCAGATGTGGCCGCCGGGGTCCCGGAAGCTGGCGGTGCGGATGCCCCACGGCCGGTCCATCGGGCCGTTCAGCAGCTGCACGCCGCGGCTCGTCAGCTCGGCGCACATGGCGTCGACGTCCTCGACCTCGATGGTCAGCTGCAGGCGGGAGCCGGCCTCGCTTCCCGGCGACGGCCGCGGGCTCGATGAGCTCGCGCGCCGCACCGGCTGTCGAGCAGGTTGACCATCGTGTCGCCGAAGGTGAAGACGGCAGAGCTCGCGTCCTCGAACGCCACCGGCAGACCGAACACCTCCCGGTAGAACCGCTTCGCCTCCGCGAGATCCTCGACGAACAGCGTGATGGCCCCGATTCCGCTCGGCCACGAATCCATGCGCATACCTCTTTCGTCGTCTCCCGCCGGGAGTCGCCTGCTGTCCACCGTCAGACCGGACCGGCTGGTCGGACTCATCGGGCTGGGCCGGGGCGGATTCGGTGCGGTTTCGCCCGACTGGGGTGCGGAGCCGACACGTTTCCGCCCGGTGCGGTAAACCTCCGAGGCGGTCTCGCGCGATGGTATGCCGTGAGTGATCGCATCGGGTCGGGGCCGGCAGGGAGGGCTCCGTGAACGAGCAGCATCGGGTCGTGGTCTCCATCGGGGAGACCTTCGAGACCTTCTACGCCCGCGAGTACCGGTCGCTGGTCGCGCTGACCTACGTGCTGTCCGGCAGCCCGTCGGTCGCCGAGGACCTCGCCCAGGAAGCGATGGCCGCGACCTTCCGCCAGTGGTCGCGGGTGTCCGGCATGGACAGCCCGACCGGCTACCTGCGCCGTACGGCGGCGCACCTCGCGGCCTCGGCAGTCCGCCGCAAGGTCGCCGAGACGAAGGCACTGTTCCGTCTCTCCGCGCAGCGGGACCCGCTGCCCGCCATGGACGCGCCGGACGAGCAGTTCTGGGCCGCAGTCCGGCGGCTTCCCGTCCCGACAGGCCCAGGCTGTGGCCCTTCGGTACGTCTACGACTACCCGGTCGCCGATGTGGCCCGGGTCATGCAGATCTCTGAGGGCGCCGCCAAGTCGCACCTCTTCCGCGGCCGACAGTCCCTGGTGCAGACGCTGGGGCTCGGCGCCGATCCGTCGACCGACGGGGAGGTGGCGTCGTGACCGGCTACGACCTGTTCGAGGCTCCGCGCCCAGCAAGCAGCCCGCAGTGCCCACCATTCCGTGAGAGGAATCGACATGACCGGTCTGACAGCCCAGCCGAGCACCGCCCGTCTCCGCGCCCCGTCCCGAACCCTTCCTGGTCGTTGCCGCGTCGGTCGTCCTCCTGCTCCTCGTCGGGGGACTGGTCGGCCGCAACGTGCTCACCCGCAACGAGGGTGTGCCGGCGTTCGAGCCCCAGCCGCTGCCCGGCGCTCGACCGTTCCACTCCCAGCTCGAGCCGTCGGTCAGCTTCCGCGATCCCGGCCAAGTACCTGGCCTCGCCCGACTCGGCCGACCTCACGGTCGTGAAGTTCGACGGCATCCCCACCGGCGGACTGGTCGCGATGCGGGTGCGTGCCTACGCGATCGCCGACCAGAAGGACCTGGCCGCGGCCGTGGCCGGCGACAGCCGCCTGCAGGTCCTGCGCAGTGACCCGACGACAGTCGGCCGGTGAACCTGCCACCCGGCTCGTCGTTCGCCCCGTCCCCGGCACCAGCGCCGGCTCCTGGTTCTGCCCGACCGGCCAGCAGTCGTGCTTCACCCTCGACCCCACCGGCCGGACGACGCTCTACCTGTTCAACCACCAGGGTGCGCGCTACCTGCTCTCCGGCGGCGCATCCACCGACTCGGGCGCCGAACAGCTGCAGCCCATCGTCGACGGAGCCGCCGCGACCTGGCGCTGGTGAGCCGCTACCAGCTGAGCGCGATGTACTTGCTCTCGGTGTAGTCGAGCAGTCCCTCATGGCCGCCCTCGCGGCCGATGCCGGACTGCTTGACTCCGCCGAACGGCGCGGCCGGGTCCGACACGAGACCGCGGTTGAGGCCGATCATCCCGCTCTCCAGCGCCTCGCTGACCCGCAGCCCGCGGGCCAGGTCGCCGGTGTAGAGGTAGGCGACCAGGCCGAACTCGGTGTCGTTGGCGTAGCGGACCGCCTCGGCCTCGTCGGTGAAGGTGACGATCGGCGCGACCGGCCCGAAGATCTCCTCGCGCAGGATCTCGGCGTCGGCGGGCACGTCGACCAGCACCGTCGGGTCGTAGTAGCAGCCCGGCCGGTCGGGGACCGCTCCGCCGACGAGGGCCCGGGCGCCGGCGGCCAGCGCTCCGCGCACCAGCTCGTCGCACTTCTGCACCGCCGCGTCGTTGACCAGCGGCCCGACCTGGGTGCCGTCCTCGGTGCCGGGGCCGACCTGTCATCGCCCCCATCTTCTCGGCGAGCCGGGTCGCGAACTCCTCGGCCACCGACTCCTCGACGTAGAACCGGTTGGCCGCGGTGCAGGCCTCGCCGCCGTTGCGCATCTTGGCGATCATCGCGCCCTCGAGGGCGGCGTCCAGGTCGGCGTCGGCGAAGACGAGGAACGGCGCGTTGCCGCCCAGCTCCATCGAGGTGTTGACGACCGTGTCGGCGGCCTCCTTGAGCAGCACCCGGCCGACCTCGGTCGAGCCGGTGAACGACAGCTTGCGCACCCGGTCGTCGTGCACCATCGCCGACACGATCGCGCCGGAGCGCCGCGACGGTACGACGTTGACGACTCCAGCGGGCACGCCGGCGTCGTCGAGGATCTGGGCCATCAGCAGGGCGGTCAGCGGGGTGTCCGAGGCCGGCTTGAGCACCACGGTGCAGCCGGCGCCGAGCGCCGGGCCGATCTTGCGGGTCGCCATCGCCGCCGGGAAGTTCCACGGCGTGACCATCACGCAGACCCCGACCGGCTGATGCACCACCATGATCCGGTTCGCCCCGCCCGGCGCGGTGGTGACCAGGCCGTCGATGCGCACGGTCTCCTCGGAGTACCAGCGGAAGAACTCCGCGGCGTAGGTCGCCTCGCCCTTGGCGTCGACCAGCGCCTTGCCGTTCTCCAGCGAGATCAGCGTCGCGATCTCGTCCACCCGCTCGGTCATCAGCTGCCACGCCTTGCGCAGGATCTCGGCGCGCTGCCGAGGCGGCGTCGCGGCCCAGCCCGGCCCCGCCTCGGCCGCGGCGGCGACCGCGGCCAGGCCGTCGTCCACCGAGCCGTCGGCGACCTGCGCGATGACGTCGCCGGTCGCGGGATCGGTCACGTCGAACCGGCCGCCCTCGGAGGCAGCGCGCCAGGTGCCGCCGATGAAGAGGTCGGTGGGGACCTTGCTGAGCACGTCTGCAGTCATGATCCGTCCTTCAGGTCGAGGCCTCCGCGAGGCTACCGCCGTCGTCCGGTCGGCGGCAGCGCCGATGCATTCGCGTCAACGGGACGGTGTGGCACATTCGACACGTGGCCGACGTCCTCACCTTCGATGACCTCGAGCTGGACACCGCGCTCTTCGAGTTGCGCCGAGGGGGCGCCAAGGTCCCACTGGAGCCGCAGGCCTTCGACGTGCTCGCCTACCTGGTGGCGCACCGGCAGCGCGTGGTGCCGAAGGAAGAGCTGATGGACGCCATCTGGGGCGGCCGCTTCGTCACCGAGGCGGCGGTCACCAGCCGGATCAAGCAGGCCCGTCGGGCGGTCGGCGACGACGGCCAGGCGCAGCGGGTGATCCAGACGGTGCACGGCCGCGGCTACCGCTTCGTCGCAGCGGTGGGCCAGGGCAGGCCGGCCGCCGGTTCACCGACGGAGCCGACAGGACCGGTCGGTCCGGTGCGCTACACGGTCAGCGACGGGCTGCACATCGCGTTCCAGGTCAGCGGGCGCACCGACGGAGCAGGGCCGGACATCGTGCTGATCCCCGGCTTCGCGTCGCACCTCGAGCTCGACTGGGCCCACCCCGCGCACGCGCACTTCCTGCACCGGCTCGGGTCGATGGGTCGGCTCATCCGCTTCGACAAGCGCGGCACCGGCATGTCCGACCGGCCGCCCGGAGTCCCCGACCTCGAGACCCGGATCCACGACGTGCTCGAGGTGATGGACGCTGTCGACTCCCAGCGCGCGCTGCTGTTCGGCTACTCCGAGGGCGGCCCGATGGCACTGCTGATGGCCGCCACGCACCCGGAGCGCGTCACCTCCCTGGTGCTCTACGCCGTCTATGCGAGGCGGCTGTGGTCGCCGGACTACCCGTGGGCGCAGACCGCCGAGGCGCGGGCCGCCTACACCGAGGAGCTGGTGACCCGGTGGGACTGGGAGGCCGACGCCCGCAAACGCATCCCGTCCGGCGACGAGACGATGCAGCGGTGGTGGGCGCAGCGGATGCGCGCCTCGGCAACCCCGTCGACCGTGCGCGCGCTGATGGACATGAACGCCTTGGTCGACATCCGCGGCGCACTACCGGCGGTGCGGGTGCCGACGCTCGTGCTGCACCGCCGCGGTGATGTGTACTTCGACCTCGCAGAGGCCGAGTACATCACCGACCGGGTGTCCGGTGCGCGACTCGAGGTGCTCGAGGGCGAGGACCACTTCGTCTCCGGCGACCCGGACCAGATCCTCGACGCCGTCGAGCCGTTCGTGGCCGAGTCGCGGCCGCCGGTGCCACCCACGCTGGCGCTCGCTGCGCTGGTCGCGGCCTCCGGTGTGGGCAGCGAGGTGGCGCTGGAGGGCATGACCTCGGCGGGCGGCCGGAGCTGCACCGACCCCGACGGTCGACCGGTGGTGCTCTTCGACGGCCCGGCCGCCGCCGTCCGGGCGGCGCTCGCGCAGTCTCGTGGAGGCACCGGGTTGGGGATCGCCGTAGCCGAGATCGAGCGCGACGCCCCGGTGGTGCGGGGGTACGGCGTGCGGGTGGTCGCCGACATCGCGGACGCGGCCCCGCCCGGTCAGGTGTGGCTCTCGGCCACCGCGGGCGCACTGCTCGCCGGGACCCACTTCGGCGTCGAGCCGGCCGGGAACGTCGTCCAGGCCGGCACCGAGCAGCCGGTGCTGCGCCCGGTCTGAGGTGACCGGCCGGGCGCAGCACCGTGCGGTGCTCAGGCGGTGGCGACGTCGACCGACACCGCCGTGCCGGTCGCGATGACGTCGAACACGGCCGAACGCTTGCGTGACTGCTCGACCAGCGCGGCGAGCTGCTGCGCGTCGGCGTTCCCGTCGACGTGGAAGACGACCCGGATGGCGTCGTACCCGTTGCGGACCGCGGGGTCGATGCCGAGGATGCCACGCAGGTCGATGTCGCCCTCGACCGTCGCGGTGACACCGCGCAGGTCGATGCCCCGGGCGGCGGCGATGTTGGCCACGCCGCTCATCAGGCACGCGCCGAGCGCGTTCAGCAACAGCTCCGCCGGGGTCGGGCCGTGGTCCAGCCCGACCAGGACCGCCGGGTGGTCGGCCGTGATCACGGTAGGGGCCTGGTGCTCGTGCTCCTGACCGGCGCCGTAGAAGCCGGTGATCGTGCCTCGGTTGTGCGTGCCGCTCACCCACTCGTGGGCGGAGCGGAACTGGAAGCGGGCCAGCGCCGGCTGGTCGCGGACGGCGCTGATGGTGGCGAACAGGGTCTCGACGTCGACGCCGTTGCGGCGCTGGGTCGAGCTCTCGGTGACGGACATGGTGCTTCCTCTCGATGGTCGTGCGGGTTGGGTGGTGCGGGATGGGCGGTGCGGATGGGTGTTGCAGGACGGTCAGGCGGCGGTGGCGGCCCGACCCGGTGCCTGGGGTTGCGCGGCGAGGTCGGCCGCCTCGCGTTCCAGGGCGTCAGAGAGCTGGATCTGCAGCTCGACGAACCGTTCGGAGCTGGGGAACCGGCTCAAGGCTCGGGTGATGGCGAAGGTCTCGCGGAGGGCGGCGTCTCGCCGCGCCTGGTACCCGGCGAGTGCCTGCTGCTGGCAGTCGGGGTCATGGCTTCGCAGGGCAGCGTCGAGTGCGTTGGCCAGCAGCTCGGCATCCCTGAAGGCGTCGGTGATTCCGTGGCCGGTGACCGGGTCCCGGTGGTAGCCCGCGTCGCCGACCAGTGCCCAGCCCGCGCTCCCGCCGTCCGCCAGTGGCCGCCCGACCGGCCGCCGGACGACGTTGGCAAGGTCGGCCCGGCCGCGGACGGTCGCCACGACACGACCCGCGCGCACCCGCGCGCCGAGCGACGGCGACGCCTGCGCGATCTGCCCGACGAGGGCCTGGGTGCGGTCCGGGCCGGAGGAGCGCAGCAGCGCCAGTGACCTCGTCGGGCCGGCGAGCCAGACGCAGGCCGCGCCATGGGTCGGGAAGACGCCGGCGAAGGCGTCGCGCGCGACGTGGAACTCGAACGCCGGGGACGTCGTCTCGAGGGGCAGGTCCTCGACGTAGGTGTAGAAGGTGCCCGTCCCGGACGGCGAGGAGTGCAGCACCTCGGCCGCCGAGCCAGCCCGCCATCCGGGACCGTACGCCGTCGGCCCCGACGACGAAGTCGGCCTCGACCGACACGGGCTGCCCTCCGGGCCCGCGGCCGTCGACGCCGACCACCCGGCCGTCGCCGCGCCGACGCAGCCCGGTGACGGTCACCCCGGTCCGCAGGATCGCGCCGGCCTGGACGGCCTCCTCCTGGAGCAGCGCATCCAGTGCGTACCGGCGGGGGGCCACCAGGTGGTCGACACCGGCCCGGTCCTTCACCCGCCGCACGGTCTGCTCCTCGCCGGTGCGGAACAGCACCTCGCGGACCGCGGGCGCACCGGACCGGTGGACCGCCTCGAGCAGTCCCCAGCGGGCCAGCTGGACGACCCCGCCTCGGGCGATGCCGTGGGTCGAGACCGTGTCGCTCGGGAAGGCCGAACGGTCCACCAGCAGCACGTCGTGACCGGCTCTGCTCAGCAACATCGCGGTGGCCGCCCCGGCGGCCCGGGCGCCGACGACGACGACCTGGGGCCGGTGGAAGGAGGTGTTCACAGCCGCCGACTCTGCGCCGCGAGACGCCCGGGCTGCTTGACGAACCGGTGGAGAACAGGTGGAGACCATGTGGCGGTCGGTCTCCCGGAGATCGCCAGACGACCACCACCCGGTCGTCAAGCCGGGAGTCCCCCTCCCGGCGACAGTGCTCGCATGTCATCCCTCACCACCGTCTCAGCGCCCGCGCCGCACCAGGTCGCACCCGCATCCCGTCGGGAGACCCCCGGCTCGCCCGCCGCGGACCGTCGCGCGTTGCTCGACGGCGCTCGCGCCATGCTGCCGCTGCTGCTGAGCGTCGCGCCGTTCGGGCTCGTCATCGGCGTGACCGTCGCCGAGCTCGGTGTGCCGCACCTCGCCGGCTGGTCATTGAGCTGGCTGGTCTACGCCGGCAGCGCCCAGCTGGCCGCGGTCGGGCTGCTCGCCGGCAGCGCCTCCGCCGCTGTCGTCGTCGCCAGCGTGGCCGTCATCAACCTGCGGCTCGCGCTCTACAGCGCCGCTCTCGCGCCGCACTGGCGAGGTACCAGCAAAGCCTGGCGGCTGTTGGCTGCCTACCTGCTCGTCGACCCGGCCTTCGTGGTCGGCACACAGTCCTACGACGGCTCCCGCCCACCACGGCAGGCCCACCTGCACTACTTGGGCGGTGCGCTGCTGCTGTGGGCCGGGTGGCTCACCGTCACCGCGATCGGCGTGACGGCCGGCGCGGCCATGCCTGCCGAGCTGCGCCTGGAGTCCGTCGGGCCGCTCTACATCACTGCCCTCGTGGTCCTGTCGGCCCGGACGGCAGCCGCCCGGGTCGGGGTCGTCGTCGCGGTGGGCACCGCGGTGCTCGCGTCGATGCTTCCACTCCACCTGGGCCCAGCGGTCGGCATGGTGACCGGCCTGGCCGCGGGCGCTGTGCTGCTGGGGAGGTCGGCATGACCACCTGGACGGTCGTCGTGCTCGCCGGTCTGGCCACCCTGGTCATCCGGGTCGTCCCGGTCGCGCTGCTGTCCAGCCGGGCGGTGCCGGCATGGCTGGACCGGATCGGGCCGCTCGCCGCGCCGGTGGCCTTCGCCGCCCTCGGCGCGTCGACGGTCGCGGGCACCGCGAGCGCCGGCCCGGGTGAGGCGATCCCCCTGGTGGCCGCGGTCGGCGTGGCGGGGCTCGTCGCGCTGCGCACCCGTTCGCGGACCTGGGCCATCGTGGTGGGGATGATCGTGGTGTGGTCCTGGGCCGCCGTGGTCGCCGTCGCCGGCTGACCAGTGGTCGAGGCGTCGCCGGGCTGCTACCCGCCGTCGCCGGTCTGGGCGAGGGTCCGCTCCAGGCCGTCCAGCAGCAGCTCGAGGCCGAAGTCGAAGTCCTCCACCCGGCCGGAGGTCATCACGTGGCTGATGACCTCGACGACGTGCGGGAACTCCTCGGCCGACAGCTGGCCGAGCACCTCGGCCGACACCCGCGGCTGCCTCGTCCGACCTCGAACGGCAGACTGAGCTCCTGCAGGGTGAACCCGTAGATGTGGCTGTCCAGCGCGTGCCAGGCGTCGAGCGCACCCTCGACGGAGAAGCCGCCCTCCCGGAGCCTGCCCAGGGTCGCGTCGAGGTACCGCGTCATGCCGATCCCGATGTTGAACCGCGACATGATCTGCAGCGCGGCCCACGGGTGGGCGAGCAGCACCTCGTGCGCCGAGGTCGCCCGCTGCCGCATCGCGGCCCGCCACGGCGTCCCGGTGGGCGGGATGTCGATGTCGCCCAGCACCAGGTCGACGATGCCGTCGAGGACGTCGTCCTTGTTCGCCACGTGGTGGTACAGCGACATCGCCTCGACGCCCAGCTCCTGACCCAATCGGCGCATCGTCAGCGCCTCCAGCCCGGACTCGTCCGCGATCGAGATGGCCGCGCGCAGCACCTGGTCGCGGCTCAGCGGTTGCTGGCGCGGGGCTCGCGCCCGGGGTCGGGTGGGCACAACCGGCTCCGTCCACGTCGAGGGTGGGTAGGCACAGTCTGGCGACGCCAGACTTACGACGTACGGTTCACCCTATCGACGCCCGACCTGTCGCGGCCGCTCGCCGTCAACGGACCAGCTCGGTGCGGACACCGAGCAGGCGCACCGGCACGGCCGGGGCTGAACCGGTCCAGCGCCTCGAGGGCGGCCCGCTCGATCGCCGACGGGTCGACCGTCGGCTCGCCGAGCGTGCGGGAGTGCGTGACCGTGGTGAACGGCACGTAGCGCACCTTCACCACGACCCGGGCTGCGAGCGGGCCGCCGTCCGCGATCTCGCCGGCGACCTTGCGGGCCAGCGCGACGACCTCGCGGCGGACCGCCGCCCAGTCGTCGAGGTCCTGCTGGTAGGTCACCTCGCGGCCGCGGCTGCGCGCCTGGTACGGCGTGCCGACGACCGTCGCGCTGTCCCGGCCCTGAGCGAGCCGCAGCAGCCACGGCCCGTTCGCCGGCCCGAACCGGGCCGCCAGGACCGCCTCGTCCGTGCCGGCCAGCTGCCGCACCGTGTCGATCCCCAGCTCGTGCAGCTTGCGGGCGGTCTTCCCGCCGATGCCCCACAGCGCGTCGGTCGGCAGGTCGCCGAGCACGTCGAACCAGGTGGCGCCCGTGATGCGGAACACCCCTGCCGGCTTGCCGAACCCGGTGGCCAGCTTGGCCTGCAGGCGGTTCCGCCCGATGCCCACCGTGCAGTCGAGCCCGGTCGCGGCCCGCACCCGGGCCTGGAGCTCGCGCGCGACCGCCTCCGGGTCCTCGGTGTCGACGGCGAGGAACGCCTCGTCCCAGCCGAGCACCTCGACCACCGTGCCGTCGGCGCGCAGCGCCGCCATGACCTCGGCGGACACCTCCTCGTAGTGCTCCCGGTCGACCGGGAGGAACACCGCGTCCGGGATCCGTCGCAGGGCGGTGCGCAACGGCGTACCCGACCCGACGCCGAGGGCTCGAGCCTCGTAGGAGGCGGTGCTGACCACACCCCGTTTCGTCGGGTCGCCGTCGCCGCCGACGACCACCGGCCGGCCACGCAACGCCGGGTCGCGCAGCATCTCGACAGCGGCCAGGAACTGGTCGAGGTCGACGTGCAGCACCCATCGGGTCACGGTCACAGTCTGGACGGCCGGCCGCACCGTTGAACGCGGTTGGGCTCCGGGGCGTACCTCCGGGTGGATCCCGCGCGATAGCACAGACGACCGAGTCGGCCGATGGGACCGGGCCGACCCCACTCTGCACAGGAGGCATCGTGAGGCTCGGAACACGCACCGCCCTGGCGTCCGTCGTCGTCGTGACGCTGGCCGCGGCCGGCCCGATGGCCATGGCCTACGCCGACGGCGGCGGCTCGGGGAGCGGCCACTCCCGCGATACCAAGGTCTTCACCCTCGAGACCTCGGCGACCGCCGGCAACCCCGAGGGCGTGGCCGTCGACAAGCGCACCGATGCGTTCTTCACCGGCGGGACGGGCGACGGCACGATCTTCCGCGGGACCCTCGGCGACCCGACGGTGCACGTCTTCATCCCGGGGGCTTCCGGCGGTTCCGCCGTCGGCATGAAGGTGTTCCGCGGCAAGCTGTACGTCGCCGGCGGCACCACGGGTCTCATCAAGGTCTACGACCTCGCCAGCAAGGCGCTGGTCGGGTCCTTCGCCACCGGCGCGGGCGGCTTCCTCAACGACCTCGTGGTGACCGAGCACGGTGACGTCTGGGTCACCGACTCGTTCCGTCCGATGCTCTGGCACCTGACCGCGGCACAGGTGGCCGCCGGCACCGGCACGCCCGCGGCGGTGGACGTCTCGTCGGCGATCACCTTCACGGCCGGTGCGTTCAACCTCAACGGCATCGTGGCGCTGCGCGGCGGCCAGCGGCTGGTCGTCGTCCAGACCAACACCGGCGCGCTGTGGCGGATCGACGTGAACCACTCGCCGGCCCAGATCGAGCAGGTCGACGCCCCCGCACTCGTCGGTGGCGACGGCATGATCCGGGACAAGGGCCGGCTGGTCGTCGTGATCGGCACCCCGGCGGTCGCGACCGACCCGTCCAACCTGACGTTCGTCAAGCTGCGGCACCACGACTCGCGGGGCCGCATCGACAAGGTCGTCACCGACCCCACGCTCCGGGGCCCGTCCACGGTGGCTCGCGACGAGAACCGGTACCTGGTGGTGAACGCCGACTTCCCGACCCCCACCAAGCCCAGCACCACACCGTTCACCATCTCCGGCCTGGACCGTCGCCACGGCTTCGGCGGCGGGCACTAGCCCGGCCCGGTTCGGCCCCGCAGGGCCGGTCGGCCGCCTCCCCGGCGGCCCGACCGGCCCTCGGTCGTCCCTGGCGCCGGTCGCCCACTCGCAGCATGATGGCCGCAAACCGGAGCCAGGAAAGGTGCTGCCATGCCGACCGATGCCGAACTCGTGGAGCTCGAGGCCCGACGAGCGGAGCTGCGTGACAGGTACCTGCGTCCCCCCGAGGACCGCCCCACCACGACCGGGCGCGGCATCCACCACGCCGCGCTGATCTGCTCCGACGTCGAGCAGACCATCAGGTTCTACCAGGACGTGCTGGGCTTCCCGCTCGTCGAGCTGGTGGAGAACCGCGACTACAAGGGCTCCTCGCACTTCTTCTTCGACCTGGGCAACCAGACGCTGCTCGGGTTCTTCGACTTCCCCGGCCTGGGGCTCGAGCCGGGGGTCGAGTCGATCGGCAGCGTCCAGCACATCGCGATCTCCGCGCCGAGGGACCGCTGGGAGGCCGCCCAGAAGCGGCTGGACGCGGCAGGCATCCCCTACGCCGGGCCCGATCTCGGCATCCCCGAGTCGATGTACTTCAAGGACCCGGACGGCATCCAGATCGAGCTGCTGAGCGACCCGCTGATGTACTTCGCGGGCAAACAGCTCGACGAGTAGGGCGAGGTAGGCGCTCGCCCGACGCGGCTAAGGCACCCGGCACCCAGAGATAGGGAGATCGCCGGATGTGCGGCCTGCTCCTCAGCGCGCACCGTCATGGGTGTCACCGACTCGACCGAGGAGCACACCATGACCGCCTTCCACCCCACCCTGACCGCCGCCGTCACCGCCGAGCACCACGCCCGGCTGTTCCGGACCGCTGCCGACGCACGTCGGGCCGCGGGGCACACCGACACCCCTGACAGCACCCGGCACTCCACCCCGGCGCACCGTCCGGCCTGGTGGACCCGGGTCACCGCGTCCCTGACCGCCCCGCGGGCGGCCTAGCCCGCTCCCGCCGGCGTCCCAGCACCCAGCACCCACCGCTCGACACCGCCTGACCGCACCGGAGGTGCGCCATGCAGTTCATCCAGCTGCGGTCCATCCGCCGCTCGTCGTCCGTCCTCGTCCTCGCCGCGCTCGCCGTGCTGGTCGGCAGCGGTCCGGCCCTCGCCCAGCCGGCGCCGCTCATCGATCGGGATCCGCGCTCACCGACCGGCAGCACCGCGACCAGCTCTGGCGGCTTCGGCGAGGGCTGGCTCGAGGTCGGCCTGACACTCGTGGTCGTCCTCGCAGTGATCGCGGTGGGCGTCGCGGTGCTCTCCCGCCTGAGCCACCGCTCGCCGTCGCACGCCTGACCACCGGGGGCTCGTGCCCCCGGTGCCGGTGACCGCACCGCTGCCCCGCCCACCCGGCGGGGCAGCGGTGCTTCTGCGTGCGGTCAGCGGGCGATGGCCGGCGTCGGCTGCGGCCGGGCGTAGACGACGAGTACCAGGGTCGCGCTGATGAGCACCAGGTTCTTCAGGACGAACTCGCCGTCGGCAGTGAGCAGCAGGGGGTCGTGGTGGCGGAACATCAGGCCCGGCAGCATCACGAAGGTCAGGAAGGTGCCGGCCAGGTGCGCCGCGAGCGCGGGCAGCACCAGGCGCAGGAAGACGCCGACGACCAGACCCAGGCCGAGCACCACCTCGACGCCACCGAGCAGCGGCACCACCAGGTCAGCTGGTGCCCACGGCAAGGTGCCGGCGACGAGGGCCGCGACGGGCGAGACCTCGGCGACCTTCAGCGCGCCGAACCAGATGAAGACGATCCCGAGCAGCACCCGCAGGGCCGGCAGCACGTAAGGGCGCAGGACGTCGACCATCACCTCGTCGAGCGAGCGGCCGCGCTGCACGAGCCGCTCGGCGACGCGCAGGGGAGCGGCCCCCTGCGCGGTCCGAGGACGTGGGACCCGGACGGAGCCGGAATGGATGAGGTTGGTCGTGGATTCGGTCATGGCTCCCCCAGAGCAGGTGGTGGCTGGACCTCCCGGTGCGGTCTCGGGAGATGCCCCAGCGTGCGCCGCAGACCCTGTGAAGAAATCCGGCACCTTGGGGCAGTCAGGCTGCCCCTGCGGCATCGCTCCGGCCGGTGCGCTGGAGGCTGCCGCGGCGTCGCGCCGCGGGGTCGCGGGAGCACCTCACGACGACCGCCGCGCAGCCGGCGACCACCCCGGCCCACATCAGCGCGCTGCGTCCGGCCCCCCCGCTGTCCCCGAGCGGGAGCACCGGCACCCACCTGCGCAACGGGTCGGCCGCGACGAGCAGCACGACGACCGACACGGTGAGCACGCCGGCGAGGTCACCGGGTGCCGCCCCGTCCCGTCGCAGTCCGGCAGCGAGCCCCACCCCGATCGCCAGGCTGGCGGCCGCGAACGGGAGCAGCCGCAGCCAGTGTGTCGCGCCGTCGAGGTGGTCGAGCTCCAGCAGGCCGGCGAGGGCGACCAGACCCGGTACGGCGACGAGCAGCAGCCGCCAGGCGACCCGGCGCCCGCGCGAGGTGGGGGTGGCGTCGAGCACGTCCGCCGACTCCTCGTCGAGCACGTACGCCGCGGCCCCGCCGCAGGCCGCCAGCCCGAGCAGCGCGGCGAACGGCGCGAACCCGCTGCCGTGCACGAGGACGGCGACGCCCAGGAGCGCGGCGGCCGCCGCGGACCCGCCGAGCAGCGGGAAGCCACGGCGCCGAACGCAGCACGCCGGCGCCGCGGCCGAGCCCACCACTGGTCATCTCGGTCAGCTCAGCCGGCCGGCGCGGCGAGCGCCGCCGCTGTGGTGCCGTTGCGGGTCGTCTTGTAGACGGTCTGGTTGCCGTTGACGACCGCCAGCACGAGCGACACGAGAGCCACCGCGACCAGCACGGCGAACGCGCGTCCCACCCGGCGGCGGACGCACGCCCTCGGCGCCCCGCCACAGTGCGGCGCACACCGCGAGCCCGCACAGGGCCAGCGTCCAGACGGCGTACCAGCCGGGCGATCCGGTGTAGGACGTCATGACGGTGCTGACGAACTCGCCGTCGCCGTTGCCGCCGCCGAAGGCGGTGTACGGCGCGGCCATGTGCAGCGTTCGGGCGAACAGCGTCGACGCCGTCCAGGTGCCCGAAGCGGCTGCTCTCTCCCGGCACGTAGCCGGCGATGTTGCTCCAGACCAGCACGACGAGCACCGCGAACAGTGCCGCGCCCGGGAAGCGCCACCAGCGCCCAACGGCGACGCCGAGCAGCGGCCCGCCGGCACAGGCGATGACCGGCACGACCACGGTGATGACGACCCGGTCGAACGATCCGTAGGTCCCGTACAGGTAGTCCGGGATCGGGTCGGCCGCCATGAACGCGCGGTGCATCAGCACGATCGCGAGGCCCGTCACGGCTGGCACCAGGCAGGCGAGGCACATCGCCGCCGTCCGCATGGTCTGCGAGACGGGAGCCGAGTCGACGACGGGTGCCGAGCGGTCGGTCGACGCCGTCAGCCGCGCGGCGACGACGATGCCGAGCACGCCGATGAAGAACGAAGGGATCACGTGGTAGTCGAGCTCGACCGGCCCGTGGGCGCCGGCACTCGCCAGTGCGCACAGCGCGGCCCCGACGAGGAACAGCGGGTGCCGGGCGTAGCGCTTCGCCTCGATGCGGGCGAGCTGCGCGAGCGTGGCCCGGTGCTCGACGTGCAGGACGGCGGCCGGCGCGAGCGACGGTGCTCATGCCGCCACCTCCGACTCGACCGCGTCCCGCGCAGCAGCAGGTAGGCGTCCTCCAGCGACGGCTCGGTGAGCTGCGCCCCGTCGGGCGCGGCGTCGCCGAGGTTGCGGTAGCGGCCGGTGGCGGTGCGCCACGACGTACGGGCCCGTGGGTCTGCGGCGTCGGAGAGCCACACCCGGTCCTGTGCCGTCGCGACGAGGTCGCGGACGGCGCCGTCGAAGCGCACGGCCCCGGCGTCGAGCACCACGACGCGCTCGCACAGGGCGGCGACGTCCTCCGTCTGGTGGGTGGCGATGACGACGGTCGAGCTGCGGCCCACCTCGGCCAGCACGTGCCGCAGCGAGACCCGTTGCTCCGGGTCGAGGCCGGTGGTCGGCTCGTCGAGCACCATCAGCTCCGGCGTCCCGATCAGGGCCTGCGCGAGCCCGACCCGCCTGCGCTGCCCGCCGGACAGCGCCCGGATGCGTTTGGTGGAGCGGTCGGAGAGCCCGACCTGCTCGAGCACCCGGCGCACCTCGGCACGCCGCTCCGTCGGGTCGTCCCACTCCTTCAGCACCGCCAGGTAGTCGAGGAACCCGTAGGCGCTGAAGCCGCGCGGGTAGCCGAGGTCCTGCGGCAGGTAGCCGAGCCGGCGCCGGATGTCGGTGCGCTCCGCTCCGACGCCGGGGTCGCGGCCGAGGATGCGCACCGACCCTTCGTCGGCGCCGAGGACGGTGGCGAGCATCCGCAGCAGCGTGGTCTTGCCGGCGCCGTTCGGGCCGAGCAGCCCGACCACGCCCTGGTGCAGGACGAGGTCGATGCCGGCGAGAGCTGCGGTGCCGCGGTAGGACTTGCCGGCTCCCCGGAGCTGCACGGTCGGTGCGGGCATGGCGGTGCCTCCTTCGTCGATGGTGGTCAGCGCAGACGCCAGGACGGCGTCCGGTTGAGCAGGCGGTGCAGCAGCATGAGGACGGCCACCGCGAGGACGGTGACGTACCCGGTCAGCGCGATCGGTGAGAAGACGGCCAACGGGTCGCCCGTGCGCACCGCCGCGGCGACCGTCGCGACCCAGCCGAGCGCCACGACGGTGGCCGCGTAGGCCGGCTCGACCCAGTTGCTCGCGGTCAGCACGACGGCGATGCAGACGGCCGCCGGCAGCAACCACGCCACGGCCACCAACGCGGGGGCGGGCATGACGAGACCTGCGGCGACGACCAGGGGCACCGACGTCACCAGGACCGACACGGTGCGCAGCAGGACGAGCCGGATCATGCCGTACGGCGTGACGAGCACCGCCTCGTAGGACGGGTCCGCCATCGGGCCGTAGGCCGCGGCGACGCCCACGACCGGGATCAGCGGTGCGACGAGAAGGAACGGGCCCGGGCCGTCGGTGCCGGCGAGCATCGAGGCGAGCAACGCGAAGAGCAGGACGCCGACGGTGCCGAGCAGCCACGGTGCGCGCAGGGTGGGGGCCGAAGCCAGCACCAGTGAGTCGGACGGGCTCAGGCCGAGGCGGGTGACCAGGCGCTCGACACGGCTCGGCCGTGGCACCTCGACCGCGGTCAGGACGGCGTCCCACGACGGCACCGCGGCGGCGGGCACCAGGTCGGCGACCTCGGCACGGCAGTGCGCGCAGCGCAGCACGTGCTGCTCGACCGACGCGCTCACCAGCGGGCCGGCGTCGCCGTCGACCCACCGGCGCAGCGACTCGGCGTCGACGTGCCAGCCGGAGGCGGTGTCGCTGCTCATGCTGATCCCTCCACGAGCTCGCGGCGCAGCTGCGCCTTCGCGCGGTACAGCCGGGTCTTGACGGTCGCTCTCGGTACGCCGAGCAGCCGCCCGGCCTCGCGGGTCGTCAGGCCGTCGAGGACGGTCGCCTGCACCACGGCGCGCATCTCCGGCGAGAGCCTCGCGAGTGCGGAGCCGGCGTCGCCGTACTCCACGCCGGACAGCACCCGCTCCTCGACGCTCACCTCGGCGCCGAGGGTGACCTCGGCGACGGGCACCTCGAGGCTGCGGCCGTGCGACCGCAGCCGCGACACGAGTCGCCGGATAGCCACTCCCCACAGCCATCCGGCGACCTCGCCGTCCCCCCGAAAGCCGCTGGCACCCCGCCAGACGGCGACGAACGTGTCCTGCAGCACCTCGGCGACCAGACCCCGGTCGTTGCAGCGCCGCAGCAGCCGCACCGTCAGCCAGGCCGAGTGCCGCTGGTAGAGGACCCGCAGCGCGCCGGTGTCACCGTCGGCGACGGCGCTCAGCAGCTCCTGGTCGGAGCGGCTCGCGTGGTCTTCCATGACCCACCTGTCGCCTGGGAACGCCGCAGTGGTTCCCGTCAGTGTGCTCGGGTTTCGCAGCAGGTGTGGCGGCCGCTCAGCCGGCCCCGAGGCAGACGAAGCTGGCAGCGCTGGCCCGCGAACGGCTGCCGCCGGACCGGTGCTGCTGCTGGGCGTCGGCGAGTGCCTGCGCCGGGGTGTCGCCGGCCAGCAGCCGGCGGTGGTAGGTCGTCATCAGCGGCGCCGTCTCGGCGTCCGGGATCGGCACGACGGGGGCGATCAGGGTGGCGGTCCGCTGGGTGAGCAGGGCAGCGGCGAGACCCAGGATCTCCTCTCCGGCGGTGACGTGGGACCGCGCGGTGTCGCAGGCGGCCAGGATCACGTGGTGCGGCGTGCGCTGCAGACGCTCCAGGTCGTAGACCGTGAACGGCCCGTCGGCGAGCAGCAGCGAGGAGAACAGCGGGTTGTCCGACCGGACCGTGCCGTGCGCGGCGACGTGGGTCAGCCGGGCCCCGTTCATCGCACCGGCCACCTCGGCGGCGGACGCGTGGGCGCCGCGCAGCACCACCGCACCCGGGTGCAGCGCGGCGACGGCCCGGGCCTCCGCCGCGGCACCCGGCAGGCCGGGGCCGGCCACGACCACCACGCCGCCCCGCGCCGCCGGTCGGCGCTGGGCGGCCGCGTGCCAGAGGGCGGCCGACGGGGCCACGGTGACCGGCCGGCCGGCACACGACGGCAGGATCGACCACGGCAGCGACTGCAGCCAGCCGGCGGGCACGACGAGCAGCGGGCGATCGCGCACCCGCGCGGCCAGCGGCGCGAGCAGCGCGGCGTCCAGGGTCGCCGCCACGTGGTGCAGGACGTCGGTGGCCGCCGTTCAGCTGCGCCGTCGAGGTGGCCGGGTGGGCGAGCCGGTGCAGGGCGAACGGCAGGTGGGTCAGCGACCGTCGTACCAGATCGCTGGGGCCGAGCGCGTGCAGCCGCATCCGCCCGTCGACCAGCGTGACCGCGTGCAGCTCGCGGTCGAGGTCGAGGAACTCGACCATGGCGGTCTCACCCAGCTCGTGAGCCAGCTGCGTGACGTCCGGCGGCGCCACGGTGGGCAGGCCGGCCGACCCGGGGGAGCGGCGGCTGTGGTCCCGGATGCGCTGCTCGAGCTCGACCTGCCGCGCGACGAGCGCAACGGTCGAGGCACCGTCGCTGCGGGCCTCGTCCATCTCGGTCATCGTCGCGCGCAGGTCCTGCAGGTCGTGCGCGAGAGCCGGGTCGGCCGGCGGCCGGAGGGGGCGCATCAGGTTCGCGCTGGCCCGGCCGCGTTCGGCCCAGAAGTGCGCTCCTCGGGCGTCGCCGTCGGCCAGCGCCATCCGCAGCCCGGCTCGAGCGAGTGCGCCGCGGTGCACCGACACGTGGGCCCGCAGCTCGGTCGCCCCGAGGCTCGCCTGGTAGTCCTCGACGACCTTCAGCCCGGTGCGCAGCGCGGCCGTCGCTCCACGGCGGCGTCCCTCGGCCTGGCGCAGCAACGCCTCGGCGAGCCAGGCGCGCGCCCGGGCGTCGGCCGGGCCGGACCGCCGGGCCCGGGCGGCCAGTGCCAGGTCGGCGCGGGCCGCCTGCGGGCGGCCCTGGGTCAGGGCCAGCCGGCCCGCGAGCACCCGGGCCTCGAGCGCGGGGACGGTCCAGCCGGCGGCCTCGAGCTGGACCGCGCAGGCGCGCACCCGGCGGACCGGGACGGTCGGGAGCGACTCGGCCGGCCCCGTTGCCCGGTTGTTCGCCAGGCCGGCGGCGGCGACGTCGGCCTGCAGCTGGGCCCACCGGGCCAGCGCCAGCCACTCCTTGCGGCCGAGCCGGGAGAAGGCCCGCGCGGCGTCGGCGGCCGCCGTCCGAGCCGTGTCGAGGTCGTCGTCGAGCAGGGCGGTGGTCGACAGCAGCAGCTGCGCCTCCGGCAGGTTCACCTCGCGCTGGCCGGTCGAGAACGCCGCCACGGCCGCCTGGGCGTTCTCCCGGGCCTCGGCGACCAGGCGCACCGAGAGCAGCAGGGTCGCGCGGTCGACCAGCAGGGACCCTTCCTCCAGCCCCATCCGGCGGTAGCGGGCCGCGGCCGCGTCGAAGTGCTCGAGCGCGGCAGGGACGTCGCCGCGGCCGGCGAACACGCACCCGAGGTTCTGCTGCACGTAGGCCTCGGGCAGGGTCAGCCCGTTGTCGGCGCACAGCTGCTGCGCGCGCACCAGGTCGGACTCGGCGGCGGCGAACTGCCGTCGGGTGCTGAGCATGATGCTGCGGTTGGACAGGGCGCGGGTCTCCCACGCGGCGTCGCCGGCCCGTCGCAGCACCGGCAGCGCCCGGCGCAGGTCCTCGAGCGCCTCGTCGATGCGACCGATCTCCTGCAGGATCGCGGCCCGCTGGATGCGGGCCCGCGCCGCACCGAGCCCGGTCAGCTCGTCCAGTGCCGCCTCGATCGAGGCGATCGCCTTCGTCGGCGAGCCGCGCAGCACCAGTGCCGCGGCGAGGCTCATGTGTGCCTCGGCGCCGAGCTGTGGGCTCGTTGCCCTGCGGGCCGCGGCGATCGCGCCGCGCAGCCGCGTCACCGCGACGTCCAGCCGGTCGCGCTGCATCGCGGCCACGCCGGTGGCCCGCCGGGCGACACTGACGGCAGCCCAGTCGCCCGATCGCGTGCGCGTCCCGCTCGGCTCGCAGGCCGGTCTCCTCGGCCAGGTCCGGGCTGACGGTGGCCAGGCGCAGCGCCTCGGCGGCCCGCGCCGCCGGGTCGTCGTGGACCGCCGAGGTCACCTCGGGTCGGGCCGCCTGGCGCGGCGGGCGGCCGGTCGCACGGTCGGTGTCGGTGCTCAGAGGAAGCGGCGCAGTCGGACGAACGGGGCGTAGGTGTGGGAGAACAGGGTCGGCGCGGCGGTGCCGCCGGCCAGGGCGATGATGTCGCGGGCGGCGTCCCGGCTGGAGATGCGACCGGGGTCGGTGCTCGCCGCGATGGCGCCGCTGACCAGCGCGGCCGCGAACGACGTACCGCTCCACTCGGCGAACCCGTTGAACTCGACCGGGGTCGGGTCGGAGGGAGACGTCTGGGCCCGCATCAGGTAGGTGCTGCGCAGCCCGACACCCTCGGCCTGCAGGTCGACCCAGGGCGCGTCCGGCGAGAAGTCGGCCCGGGTGCCGTCGGGGTGGCTTGCTCCCACCGCGATCACGCCGTCCAGGGCGGCCGGCCAGGCGGGCTTGCGGTTCTGGTTCCCGGTGGCGGGGTCGGCGGGGTCCGACGGGTCGCTGGACAGGTCGCCGTGGTTGCCCGCGGCGGCCACCACCACGACGTCCGGGCCGACCCGGTCGATCGCGGCCGTCAGCACCATCGGCGGCTGGCCGTCCTCGGAGTAGCACAGGAACGACAGGTTGAGGACGTCGATGCCGCTGCGGCCGAACCGCACGATCTCGTGCGCCACCTGCCACGAGTCGGCCGTGCCGTCCTCGCCGAGGACCCCGCGCACCTCTACCGTCGCGCCCGGCGCCTGACCGAGCACCAGGCCGGTGATGAAGGTCGCGTGGCCCTCCGGCATCGGCGGCACGCTGCCGTCGGGCACCAGGTCGGAGAACCGCGCGACCCAGCCGCCGGCGAGCCAGGGCTGCGGCGCGAGCCGGGTGTCCAGGACACCGACCCGGACGCCGTGGCCGGGCCCGGCTGCGCGGGCGGCCAGCGACTCGGCGAGCTGCGCGATCGGCTCGGTGTCACCGCCGTAGGAGATCTTGCCGAGCGGGTCGCCGCCGCCGCCGTAGGAGATCTTCCCCTCCGGCTGCGGGCCGCCGCCGCCCCCGTAGGAGATCTTCCCGTTCGGCACGGGGTCGTGGTCGCCGCCGTAGGAGATCTTGCCGACGCCGTGCACCCGGCCCACCAGACGGTTCTTGCCCAGCGGCGGGAAGTAGCCGGCGTAGTCGGCCGCGAACAGCCGGCGCAGCCCCGCGAGCAGCTCGTCGAGCGGCAGCCGGTTCGGTCCGTGCGGGGCTGCTCGGCGACGACGGTCCGGACGGTGCGGGGAGCTGGGCGACGTGCCGTGTCACGGTGGCGGCGGCCGTTTCGACGTCGTCGAGGAAGATCCGGCCGAGGCCGAGCAGGTCGCTCTCCTCGGCCGGGCCGTGCCCGATCGCGAGGTCGTCGAGCTTGCTCACGACGAGTGGCAGCTGGGGGAGCCCGACGACGAGCTCCTGCTCCCGGTACTTGTACGGCCCTCGTTCGGCGTCCCACCCCGGTTCGGTCACAGTCACGGATCGTAACCATGCTGAAGCAGACTGAATAGGACCTTTGAGGCAGACCTGTCGATCGTGCGGGGCCTCAGGCCCCCGGCTCCAGGCGGGTCCACTCGGTCGCCGTGGTCGACCCGGCAGTGGTGATGCGCAGCCGCATCGGGCCGGGGCCGGAGTCGGGCAGCGTGAAGCAGCCCAGCTCGTCGGTGTCGACGGGGGTGCGCACGCCGTCGGGGGTCTCGGTGACGACGACCACGCCGGTCGTCGGCACCACCTGCCCGACGATCCCCTCCGGGGTGATCTCCATCTGGACGGAGACGCCGTCGGACTCGAACACCACGGTGCGGGCTGCGGCGGGTGCCCGGGCCTGGCCTGCGGCCCCGGCCTCCAGCAGCGAGTCGTAGACGAGGCCGGCGAGCTCCTCCTCCATGGTGAGGAACGAGAAGGCCGCCCTGGCCCCTGCCGTCACCTCGTCGACGAGGGACTGCTCGGGGGTCGCCAGCGCCTGAGCCAGCTCGTCGAGCAGGATGTCGTCATCGTGCGAACCGGTGGATCCCATCTCGTTCACCCCGTTCTCTTCCCGATGACGGTGTCGGTGGGCAGGTCCGAGTCCTGCAGCGCGGCCAGCGCGGGGCTCCGTCGGAGCCGTTCGACGGCACGGGCCCGGGTAGGTCCGATCGCTCCGATCGGCATGCCGAGTCGGTCGCTGATCTCGGCGTAGCTGAGTGGCGGGTCCTGCACCAGCAGCAGCAGCAGCTCGCGGTGCCGGTCGGACAGCTCGCCGAACGCCGCCAGCAGGGCGGCGTGGCGCTCGGCGCTTCAGCAGGTCCGCGGCGACGTCGTGCGACGTGGCGTCCGCCTGCTCGAGGCGCCCCACCGTCGACTCGTCGAGCGGGTCGTACGACGTGAGCCGCCGGCGGCTGGTGATGACCTGCAGGCACTCGTTGCGGGTGGTCGTCGCGATCCAGCCCGGCAGGGCCGCCGGCTCCCGCAGGTTGCGCAGGTTCTGGACCAGCCGCAGCCACAGGGTCTGCGACACGTCCGCGGCGTCGGTCGACCCGAGCCGGAAGCGGGCGGTGACCGAGAGCACCAGGGGGGTGAACCGGCTCACGAGGCTGTCCCACGCGGCCGCGTCGCCGCTCGCCGCAGCGGCGACCAGCTCGGCCAGCGTCGGGTCGTCCTCGTGCATGCCCGGCACCTCCTCGAGGTGGACCACTCCCGCAGCGGCGACCCCCGGGGGCCGGCGGGTGGCCGGTGCCCGGACCAGATGGTCGTCCAGGTGGCAGATCCTTGCGCTAACGGTGGCTCGCTGTCGACCGCTGCCGGCGCGCTGCGGGCCGCAGCGGCCGGTGCTGCCGCGTCCCCGCCGGCCGGCGACCGGCCGGTCGATCGACCCGCAGCGGGGCTGAGCGACGGTGCTCTGGGGGCTCATGAGATGGCGAACCCTTTCCGGGATGTCGCTCGACTGGTCGGGGGCTTGTGTCGTGCTCGTAACACTTGACAGAGGCCGCCGCCGGCCGCCTGATACCAGCGGCCCGAGGACATTCTGGACACCGACGCGACTGGCTGCTAGGCGTGCGCTCCGACCGACACCGGTCCCACCGTGAGCGTGGCGTCGGCCTCCAGGATCTCGCCGACCCGGGCCACCGCACGGTCCAGCGCGCGCTGCCGGTCGCGCGTGAGGCGGCCCAGCGGCTCGACGGTGATCGCGACCTTCCGGCCGGCCCGCTTCGCGTGCCAGACGCCGGCGACCGTGCCGTCGACGAGCAGCACCGGGAAGTTGCCGGCCTGGCCGCCGGCGAGCGCCCGCTCGGCGGCCCGGCCGGGGAAGAGCAGGGCGCGCGGCTGCCCGGCGACGACGTACGCGTCGAAGTAGGGCAGCAGCCGGACGCCGCTCGCTGCGGCCGTCGCCGGTTCGCCGGCCAGCTGCCAGCCAGGGGTGCCGTCGAGCTCGACGGGCTCCAGGTCGCCCTCGACCGACGCGAACAGCGCGGTGGCCCACGCCGGTGAGGTGTTGAGCCACCTCGCGAGGTGCTGCGGGGTCGCCGGCCCGTACGCCGAGAGGTACTGCCGCAGCAGGGCCTCGACCGCGGCCGGGCCGGCAGGGAGGGGTCCCGGCCCCGGCCGCGGGGGACGGGTGTAGGTCGCGACCCGCCCGCGATCGGGTCCGTAGCAGAGCAACCCGCGCGCACCCGCGAGGGCGAGCGCCTGCCGCCACCGCGGCCACTTCACCTGGAACGCCGGCATCACCAGGTCGCCGGCCCAGGGCCCGGTGCGGGCGACGACGGCCTCGGTGAGCTCGTCGATCGTCAGCGCGGTGTCGCCGGCGAGCGCGTCGGCGATGGCCGACAGGACGGCCTCGGTCTGCTGCTCGGTCAGCCGGACGTCGTCCGCGAACGGTGACGGCGGGCGAGGCACCTCGGACAGGGCGGCGCACCACATCGGCAGGTCGCGGGCGGGCAGCAGGTGGACCGTGCCGCGCGGGCCGAACGTCTTCACCACGGTGCGCTCCGCCCAGAGCGCCGCTCGGACGTCGGACCGGGTGGCGCCGGCCAGCCGGAGCGCGACCGAGACCTCGGCAGCCGACAGCAGCTGGGCGTGCGTGCCGCACATCGCCGCCACGGCGTCGGCCGGCCGGGCGCCGTCCAACGGTTCGAGCAGGCCCTGCCGGGCCAGCCGCCGACCCGAGACCTCGGCCCAGGTCAGCCGGCGTGGTCTGCGGCTGGTCACCGGCCGAGCACCCCTTCCGTCTCGCGCGCTCACCCCCGCTGCCGAGCGGTGGGTTCGAGGGGCTGTCGAGCGCCCCAGGGCCCCCGAAGCCACCACTCGCGAAGCCCACGTCCCGTCGCGCGCAACGATCGTCGCACCGGGCACTGACGAGGCGACCTCGGAGGAGTATCGATCTTGTGGCCGGGGGAGGACGAGGGCAGGTCCGAGGAGATTCGACATGTACGTCGTCGCGGCGCGCGAGGGACAACCGGCGCTGCCCGCCGTGCCCCGTCCTGGGCAGCTCGCCGTCCCGGAGGGCACCCTGGAACCGGTCGGTACCCGGCACGCGGTGGCTGGACTGCTCGGCACGGTCGTCGGGCCGCTCGCCCTGTGCGGTGTCGACGTCCGTGGCTGGCGGCTGTTCCCGGGGACCGAGTTCTCGCCGGGTCACCCGGCGTCCTGCCAGCGGTGCGCGCAGCTGGTGGTGGCGGTGCGTACCGGTCGGGCCGACGGGCGCGCCGCCGGCGGCCGAGCACGACCGCTGCGGCCGGTCGCTCCGTCCGGGATCTGAGCCCGCCCCTCGCCAGTCCCGGCCAGGTGGGTCATGGTGTCGCCATGGCAGTGTTGAACGAGGCGGCGCGCGAGCTCATCGAGTCCGGTGCGCTGGCGCACCTGGTGACGATCAACGAGGACGGCTCGCCGCAGGTGAGCGTCATCTGGGTCGGGCTGGACGGTGACGAGCTGGTCTCGGGGCACGTGCCCGTTGGTCTGCGCAAGCTGCGCAACATGCGCCGCGACCCGCGGGTGGCACTGTCCTTCGAAGGGCCCGGTGCGAACTCCATCGGTCTGCGCGACCACCTGGTGATCCACGGGACGGCCCGCATCACCGAGGGCGGTGCGCCCGAGCTGCTGCACCGGCTCGCCCAGACCTACATCGGTCCCGGTGCGCGTCTTCCCGCCGATGCCGGACCCGCCGCCGGGCTTCGTGGCGCACATCGCGGTCACCCGCGTCGGCGGCAGCGGCCCCTGGGCGTGAGCTGCCGTCCGACCTGACGGCAGCCAAGATCCCGATCCCGGTGCCCAGGAAGGGCATCGACCCGCTTCCTGGGCACCGGAGCAAGGATCTTGCGGCTTCGACCGCCGCAGCGCCGCCAACTGGACCAAGGTGGGACGGTGCCGATGAGCAGCTTCTCCCGCGGGGCGCTGGCGGCACCGGCGCGCACCCTCGTCGACGTCCTCGCCGAGACGGTCGGCCGGCATCCGGACGCGCGCGCGATCGACGACGGCAACGCGGCGTTGAGCTACCGCGAGCTGGCCGGCGCGGTCGAGCAGACCGCGGCCCGGCTGACCGCCGCCGGAGTCGGCCGCGGCGACCGGGTCGGCATCCGCATCCCGTCCGGGACCCTCGACCTCTACGTCTCGATCCTCGGCGTCCTGTCGGTCGGCGCTGCGTACGTGCCGGTCGACAACGACGACCCGGACGAGCGGGCCCGGCTGGTGTTCGACGAGGCGCGGGTCGCAGCGGTGCTCGGCGCCGACAGCGACATCCGGCGCCGGACACCGGCCCACCGGCCGGCGGGCGCGCCGGGGCCGGACGACGACGCCTGGATCATCTTCACCTCCGGGTCGACCGGCGTGCCCAAGGGCGTCGCGGTCACCCACCGCTCGGCGGCCGCGTTCGTCGACGCCGAGGCCCGGCTGTTCCTGCAGGACGCCCCGCTGGGCCCGCAGGACCGGGTGCTCGCGGGTCTGTCGGTCGCGTTCGACGCCTCGTGCGAGGAGATGTGGCTGGCCTGGCGGCACGGCGGCTGCCTGGTGCCGGCGCCGCGGGCCCTGGTGCGCAGCGGCGTCGACCTCGGGCCGTGGCTCGTCGAGCAGCGGGTGACGGTGATCTCGACGGTGCCGACGCTGGCCTCGCTGTGGCCGGCGGAGGCGCTCGCGAGGGTGCGGCTGCTCATCTTCGGCGGCGAGGCCTGCCCGCCCGAGCTCGCCGACCGGCTGGCGACCGGCGGGCGCGAGGTGTGGAACACCTACGGGCCGACCGAGGCCACCGTCGTCGCCTCCGCCGCGCGCCTCGGCGACGCCGGCCCGGTGCGGATCGGCCTGCCGCTCGACGGCTGGGACGTCGCGGTGGTCGGCCCCGACGGGGCGCCGGTCGACGAGGGCGGCACCGGCGAGCTGATCATCGGCGGCGTCGGGCTCGCCCGCTACCTCGACCCCGCGAAGGACGCCGAGAAGTTCGCCGCGATGCCGGTGCTCGGCTGGGAGCGCGCCTACCGCAGCGGCGACCTGGTGCGGCTCGAACGGGCCGGCCTGGTGTTCCAGGGCCGGGCCGACGACCAGGTCAAGCTCGGCGGCCGGCGCATCGAGCTCGGCGAGGTCGACAGTGCGCTCAGCGCCCTGCCCGGCGTCGCGGGGGCGGCGGCCGCCGTACGCCTGCACCGGCGGCGGCAGCTCGGTGCTCGTCGGCTACGTCACGCTGACGCCCGACTCGGAGCTCGACGTCGCGGCCGCGACCCGGCAGCTCCGCGAGGTGCTGCCGGCCGCCCTGGTGCCGTTGCTCGCCGTCGTCGACGAGCTCCCGGTGCGGACGTCGGGCAAGGTCGACCGCGACGCGCTGCCCTGGCCGCTGCCGGGCCGCGACGTGACGATCAGGCCGGCGGTGCACTTCTCCGGTACGGCGGAGTGGCTGGCCGAGCAGTGGACCGACGTTCTCGGCTCGTCGGCCGGCAGCCTGGACGACGACTTCTTCGAGCACGGCGGCGGCAGCCTGTCGGCCGCCCGGCTGGTGTCGGCACTGCGCACCCGGTTCCCCGAGGTGACCGTCGCCGACGTCTACGAGAACCCGCGGCTGGGCGGCCTCGCCGCCACCCTCGACGAGTTCGCGCCGGCGGTGACGCCGGACCATCGCAGCGTCGCACCGACACCGCGGCCGGCCCGGCTGGTGCAGGCCGCCGTCGCAGTCCCGCTGGCGACCCTCGTCGGGCTGCGCTGGCTGCTCTGGCTCGCGGTCGCGAACAACGTGCTCGGCTGGGCCGGCGCGGTGTCGTGGGCGCCGACCGTCTCCTGGTGGTGGGTGCTGGCCGGGTGGCTGCTGCTGGTGAGCCCGCCGGGCCGGATGGCCCTGTCGGCCGCCGCCGCCCGGGCGCTGCTGCACGGCGTACGGCCCGGGACGTACCCGCGTGGTGGGTCGGTGCACCTGCGGCTGTGGACCGCCGAGGCCGCCGCTCACGCGCTCGGCGCCGAGAACCTGTCGGGCGCGCCGTGGATCACCTACTACGCGCGGGTGCTCGGCGCGTCCGTCGCGGCCGACGTGGACCTGCACTCGCTGCCGCCGGTCACCGGCCTGCTCAGCCTCGGGGCCGGCTGCTCGGTCGAGAGCGAGGTCGACCTCTCCGGCCACTGGCTGGACGGTGACGTGCTGCACCTGGGCCGGGTGAAGGTGGGCGCCGGCGCGACCGTCGGGTCGCGGAGCACCCTGCTGCCCGGTGCGCGGGTCGGGCAGGACGCCGAGGTCGCGGCGGGGTCGGCGGTGTCCGGCTCGGTGCCGCCGGGGGAGCGGTGGGGCGGCTCGCCGGCGCAGCGGCTCGGCGTCGCCCGGCACCGTCGTCCCGGTCGGCGGCCGCCGCGCGCACCGGCGTGGGTGCCGGTCTTCGGGCTGACCGCGGGAGTGCTGGGTGCGCTGCCGCTGCTCGCCGCCGCGGCCGGGCTGGCCGTCGTGGGCATCGCGGTCCACGACCAGCCGACGCTGGGCGACGCGGCGCGGGCGGCCGCGCTCGCCGTGCCGCTGGCCGCGGTGCTGGCGCTGCTGCTGCTCGGGCTGCTGACGCTCGGGATCGTGCGGCTGCTCGGCATCGGGGTGCGGGCCGGGTTCCACCCGGTGCGCAGCCGGACCGGCTGGCAGGTCTGGGCCACCGAACGGCTGCTCGACGAGGCCCGCACCTTCCTGTTCCCGGTCTACGCCAGCCTCGCCACCCCGGCCTGGCTGCGCGCGCTCGGGGCCACCGTCGGGAAGGGCGTCGAGGCCTCGACGGTGCTGCTGCTGCCGAGGATGACCACGATCGGCGACGAGGCGTTCCTGGCCGACGACACGATGATCGGCTCCTACGAGCTGAGCGGGGGGTGGCTGCGGATCAAGCGGGCCAAGATCGGCAGGCGCGCCTTCCTCGGCAACTCGGGCATGACAGCGCCCGGCCGAGCGGTGCCCAAGCACGGCTTGGTCGCGGTGCTCTCGGCGACGCCGAAGGGCGCCAAGAAGGGCACCTCCTGGCTGGGCAACCCGCCGGTCGAGCTGCGCCGCGACGCCGCCGACGGCGACCAGTCGCGCACCTTCGCCCCGAGCGGGCGGCTGAAGCTCGCGCGGGGCGCCGTCGAGGTGTGCCGGCTGCTGCCGGTGATGGTGACCTTCGGCCTCGGTGTCGCCGTGCTGCTGGCGCTCGAGTGGCTGGTCGGCCGGGTGGGCTGGGCCGGCGCGCGGGCTGCTGAGCGGGGCGGTGGTGCTCGCTGCGGCCGGCGTCGCGGCCGCGGTGACCTCGGTCGCCAAGTGGGTGCTGGTGGGGCGGCTGCGCGTCGTCGAGCACCCGCTGTGGAGCTCGTTCGTGTGGCGCAACGAGCTGGCCGACACGTTCGTGGAGATGCTCGCAGCGCCGTGGTTCGCGCAGGCGGCGACCGGCACGTCGGCGCTCAACCTGTGGCTGCGGTCGCTGGGCAGCTCGGTCGGCCACGGGGTGTGGTGCGAGACCTACTGGCTGCCCGGAGGCCGACCTCGTGACGATCGGCGACGGGGCCAGCGTGAACCGGGGGTGCGTGCTGCAGACCCACCTCTTCCATGATCGGATCATGAGCATGGACACCGTGACGTTGGGATCGGGCGCCGCGCTCGGGCCGCACAGCGTCATCCTCCCGGCGGCGTCGATCGGGGCCGGCTCGACGGTCGGCCCGGCGTCCCTGGTGCTGCGCGGCGAGTCGATCCCCGCCGGCACCACCTGGTCCGGCAACCCCACCGATCCCCTGGCCGCGCCGGCCGAGCGAGCCGTGAGGGCGGCGCCCGAGGCGGCCGTCGGCGACCCCTACGTGCCGGGGCACGGCAATGCCGGCTATGCCGTGCGGCACTACGACCTCGAGCTGGACTACCGGGTGGCGAGCAACCGGCTCACCGGTCGGGCGCTGCTGACCCTGGTGGCCGACCGGCCGCTGCCCAGGCTGACCCTGGACCTCGCGCAGCTGCGGGTGACCAAGGTGACCGTCGACGGCCGCCGGGTCGCGAAGTTCGGCCAGCGCGGCACGAAGCTGCACGTGACGTTCGGTGCGCCGGTGCCGGCCGGCGCGACGGTCGTGCTGGAGGTCGCCTACACCGGCGCTCCGCGCCCGCTGCGCGGCCGGTGGGGCGAGGTCGGCTGGGAGGAGCTCTCCGACGGGGTCATCGTCGCCGGCCAGCCCGACGGAGCGCCGTCGTGGTTCCCCTGCAACGACCTGCCGTCGGAGAAGGCGGGGTACCGGATCGCGGTCACGGCCGAGTCGCCGTACGCCGTGCTCGCCAACGGCCGGCTCACCGAGAAGCGCATCGGGGGCAGCCGCACGACCTGGGTCTACGAGCAGGCCGAGCCGATGGCGACGTACCTCGCCACCGTGCAGATCGGCCGCTACGAACGGCGGGAGCACGACGCGGTGGTGCCACTGACCACCCTGGTGCCGTCCCGGCTGCGCAGCGGGGCCGCCGCAGGACCTCGGCCGGCAGGCGCAGATGCTCGAGGTGTTCCAGGACCTGTTCGGGCCGTACCCGTTCGCCGAGTACACGGCCGTCGTCACCGACGACGACCTCGAGATCCCGTTGGAGGCGCAGGGGATCTCGGTGTTCGGGGCCAACCAGGTCGACGGGCGGCGCGGCTCCGAGCGGCTGGTCGCGCACGAGCTGGCGCACCAGTGGTTCGGCAACAGCCTGACGGTCGGCCGGTGGCAGGACATCTGGCTGCACGAGGGGTTCGCCTGCTACGCCGAGTGGCTGTGGGCCGAGCGCGCGGACGGGCGTCCCGCCGGCGACGCGGCCGGTGCGGCGTGGTCGCGGCTGTCGGGCCTGCCGCAGGACCTGGTGCTGGCGGACCCGGGGCCGGACCTGATGTTCGACGACCGGTTGTACAAGCGCGGTGCCCTGACGCTGCACGTGCTGCGCTGCTCGGTCGGCGACGACCGGTTCTTCGCCCTGCTGCGGGCTGGACGGCGGCGTACCGGCACGGGACCGTGAGCACCGCGGCGTTCCTGACCCACGCCCAGCGGTACGCCGAGGCACCGCTCGACACGCTGCTGCACCCGTGGCTGTACGACGAGAAGCTGCCGCCGCTGCCGTGAGCCCGGCCGCGTCAGGTCGTGAGCAGGTCGCTCCCGTCGCGCAGCTGCACGACCGGCCGGCCGGGGGCCAGCAACGCCACGCACCCGGCGTACTCCGGCCCGAGGTCGAGGTCGGTCAGCGCCATGCCGGCCGGATCGGCCGCAGCGACCGGTGCCAGCAGCCGGGCCGGCGCAGGGGGAGCGCTGACCACGACCAGCCGCGGATCCACGGTCAGCCCGTCGCCGGTCGCCTTGAGCACGGCCTCCTTGCGCACCCAGACCTGCGCCCGCCAGGAAGCGCGGTCGTCGTCGGCTACGTCGGCCAGCGCGCGCCGCTCACCCGCACCGAGCGCCACGTCGTCGAAGCCGTCGAAGCGGACGCCGGTCACCGGCTCGACGTCGACGCCGACCGGCCCGGCCTCGGTGACGGCCACCACGACCCGGTCGCCGGCGTGGGCCAGGCTGACGTGCAGCGGGGCGCGGCCCGTCGGCGGTGACACCGACAGCCGGCCGTGCGGGCCGCCGCACCGGACGCAGGTCGCGGACAGCCCGACCGCTGCCGGGTCCAGCTGCCACCGCCCGCCGATCACGAGCCGCAGCAGGGCGTGCGCCGCGACGTAGCGCTCCTGGTCGGCGGCCCGCGTCAGCCGGCCCAGGGCGGCGCGCTCCCGCGGGTCGAGCAGCGCCGCCGCCCGTGACGTGGCGGTGGGACGAGCCCAGACGACGTCGAGCGCGTCCGGGACCGCGGGCTCGGCTGGCACCGACGTCACTGTAGGTGTCCGCTTCCGGTGCCGCCCGGCGGGCATTTGCGGCGACGGCTTCCCCGCGGGCAGGGTTGAGGCCGTGGCACCCCTCTGGCTCGACGAGCTGGCCGCCCGGACCTACGGCGCGCAGCCGGCTCGCCCCGACGTCGTGCTCCGGGAGTACCCGGTCCGCCTCGGCATCCGTCAGGAGGAGCGGACCATCGCGGTGATGCGCGAGATGCAGCTCATCACCCTGGATGCCGGCCACGGTTCCTCGTCGGTGCCGGCGCAGCTGGCGGAGTTCGCCGAACAGGTGTCCGGCCGGTTCGGGGCCGCGCTGGCAGCTCCGAGAGCCGAGCTCGAGCGCGCGCACGAGGCGGGCGAGCAGCACACCGAGATCCGCTACCGGCTCTGGGCGGAGAGCCCGGAGCTGATGCTGAGCTACGCCCGGCTGATGGAGGCTGCCGACGCGTACTGCGCGGAGGGGCGGCTGATCAGCCTGGCCCCCGACGCCGACGTCTACGCGCTGCGTCGGTGGACGGTGGAGGAGTTCCTGCGCCAGTACGACGGCGCGGCGCCACGGCCGTGGAGCGAGGTCTCATGACGGTGGCCGTCTGCGTGGCCGGCGCGACCGGGTGGGCCGGTCGCGCCGTGGCGGAGGGGGTTCTCGCCGCCGACGACCTCGACCTCCGGTCGGCCGTGAGCCGGTCGCACGCCGGAGCAGACCTCGGGACGGCGTGGGGCGGGACACCCAACGGCGTACCGGTGCTCGGTCAGGTCGCGGACGCTCTCGATGACGTGCAGGTGCTGGTCGACTACACGTCGCACGACGCGGTGCGCGACAACACGCTGACGGCGCGTCGGCCGCGGTGTCTCCGTGGTCATCGGCTCGTCCGGGCTCGGCGAGGACGACTTCGCGGTCATCGACGACGTGGCCCGCGCGGCCGGTGTCGGCGTCGTCGCGGCCGGCAACTTCTCGATCACCGCCGCGATGGCGCAGGCGGCAGCCCTGCTCGCCGCTCGGTGGCTGCCGAACCGCGAGATCATCGACTACGCGTCGGCAGCCAAGCCGGACGCTCCCAGCGGCACCGCCCGCGAGCTCGCCGAACGCCTCGCCGCCGTCAACGCCACCACGCTCGAGCTCCCGGTCGACCGGACCGGCGGCCAGGTCGAGGCGCGGGGCGCCACCGTGGCCGGCACCCAGGTGCACTCGCTGCGGCTGCCCAGCTTCGTCGTCTCCACCGAGGTGGTCTTCGCGCTGCCGGACGAGCGGCTGGTGATCCGGCACGACGCCGGGGGGACCCCGACGCCGTACGTCGCGGGCACGCTGCTCGCCGTCCGGGCCGCGGTCGGCCGGACCGGACTTGTTCGCGGTCTCGACACCCTGCTGCTGAGCCAGTAGCCGGCCTCAGCCGGCGCGTGCGGCGGCGAGCCCCGGCAGCGGCCTCACGAAGGTCATCGGGTCGTCCGGGTCGATGAGGGCGGTTCTCGCGGCCATCGACGACGAGGTCCGCCGAGGTCCGACCATCACGAAAGGCCTTTGTCCACAGGGGTTTTCGGCCCGGATGACAGGCGGGGGTTGTGTCCAGGGTTCGGGTTAGGTTCGGCTCATGAGTCAGGCCGACGTCACGTTCGAGCACCCGGTGGTCGCCGGGCTGCGGGGGCTGTCGGCCGGCCTGCACGCCGTGGTGGCCGCCGACCAGGTGTGGCAGCTGTCGGACCAGCAGGTCGAGACCGCGATCGCCACCGTGTTCGAGGTGCAGGCGAACACGGCCGTGCTGCAGGGGCTGCTGCTGGGCGAGGCCGACCAGCGGGACCTGAAGTCCCGCACCGGCGCACCGAACCTGGTCCGCTGGCTGGGTGACCGGTTCCGGCTCTCCCGCCCCGACGCCGCCGGCCGGATCCGGCAGGCCGGCGACCTGCTGCGCCACCGGCCGGTCCGCGACGCCCTCACCGCCGGCGCCGTCACCGTCGAGCAGGCCACCACGGCCGCCACCACACTGGACCAGGTCGCCGCCCTGCCCGGGCTGACCGACCAGGACCGCACCGCGGCCGCCAGGTTCCTCCTCGAGCAGTGCGCCGCGCTGACACCACCCGAGCTGGCCCGCGCCGGCCGAGCCGTCGTCGAAGCCCTCACCCGCACCCCGTCAGAGGACGACCCGGCCGAGGCGGCCGCCCTCGACCGGAACCGCGCCCAACGCCGCGCCGCCGCCCTGCGCGACCGCGGCTGCACCGCCCCCGGCTGCGACCGCCCACCCGCCGCCTGCCAGCTCCACCACGCGAGGCACTGGATCGACGGCGGACCCACCGACCTGACCAACGCCGCGCTGCTCTGCCCCTACCACCACCGGATGGTCCACCGCCAAGGCTGGACCGTCACCCTCGCTCCCAACGGCTACCCCCAGCTGGAACCACCGCCATCCATCGACCCCCAACGCCGCCCCCGACAACACCACCGATACGCCGTCACCCAGCTCACCCAACGACACCGCGACTGAGCCAGGCTCACCTCCCGACGGGTTCGGCCTGTTCGGCGTCGCGGTGGCCTTCGCCCCCGGCGATGCTGCCAGCGCGGACAGCTGCCGCCCGTTCCGGATCCGCGGCACGGCCGTCCGGACAGCGGTCGCGGACCGGACTTGTTCGCGGCCTCGACACCCCTGATGCGGGCTCAGTTCAGCGGGCGCGGGCGGCGGCGAGCAGCCCGTGGGTCCGCGGGAAGCCGGGACCGAGTGCGTCCCCGATCTCGGCGAGGCTCTCGTCGAGCACTGCGGCCGGGACGCTGCGGGCCTCCAGCAGGCCGCGGCCCCAGGTGGCGAACTCGACGAAGAGCCGCTCGTCGTCGGCGAGCAGCGCGCAGGCGAGCGAGCTGACGATCAGCCTGAGGTCGCCTCGAGCCTGCTCGACCTCACGCTCTCCGTAGCGGCCGACCACGTAGACCCGCCGGATCAGGGCGGACAGGACGTCGTCGACGAAGGAGTCCCGCAGCCGTTGCAGTGCGCCGACCTCCCGGTCCTCCGCCGTGGCGACCGCGAGCTCGGGAGGCTGGGCGCGCCAGCTCCGCAGCACTGCCAACGCCTCCTCGGGTCGGCGGGCCCAGCCGTCCGCGCCGAGCACCCGGGCCCGCCGGTCGTCCGGCCCGAGTCCGGCACCTCCGGCGAGCACCGGTACCCCGACGCCGTGAGCCGCGGCGACCGCGTCTCGGGCCCCGGGCAGCGCGAGCGGCTCGGTGCAGGACAGCACGAGCGCGTCGGGCCGAACCTCGACCAGGTAGTCGGCCAGGTCCCGGTCGGGGACGGGCAGCCCGAGGGCGATCACGTCGGCGCCGGCCTCGGCCAACAGCTCGGCGGCAAACCGCGCGGCCAGCACGTGCGCCTCGCCGCGGGGACACGCGACCACCACGGTGGGCGAGTCCGCGGCCGGCCGCCGGCTCCGGGCGCGTACCGAGGCCGCACTGAGCGCACTCTCGGTGATGCCGCTCGCGACATGTTCCTGCGCGGCGTTCCACCGGCCGTCGTACCAGCGGGCGCCGACCTCGGTCATGGCCGGCACGAGCAGCGCCTCGATCACCCAGCGCAGCCCGTCGCCGCTGCTGCGAAGCTCGGCGAGAACCAGCGCTCGTGCGCCTGTGACGTCATGGGCCGCGACCCGGTCGAGGTAGTCCGCGACCGGGGCGACGACCGGCCCGTCGGTGCGCGTTGCCATGAGGGAACTCCAGGGTCTGACTCCCAAGAACGATGGTAGGCGCGGTACGCCGTCAGGTGTGCGTGACCTCGACAAGCGCGAGGACCTCGGTCCCGCCGCGGACCTCTCGTTCCAGCACCGACCCCACGCCGCGGGCGTAGAACTTGTGCTCCACGACCGTAGGCTCGAGGGGGCTGAAGTCCTTGGTCTTCAGCAGGCGCGTGAGGGACCCGTAGGGAACGGTCGCGCTCGCGGTGCGGCTGAGCACCCGGGCGCGGTCCTCGGCCACACCGGCGGCGTGCTCCTGGGCGTAGCGGTCGCCCACTTCGGGGTGCGCCTCCATCACGATGCCGGGCCGGGCGCCGTCCCGACCCGCCCGCCAGGAGCCCTCGATGCTCACGACCTTGCCGTTGCGGAGCTCCTTGGTGTTCTCGCCGAAGTACCAGACGGTGCCGCGGCGGTCCTGGGCGTAGAAGTCCCGGGTGTCCTCGACCAGTTCGCCGCCGACGTACGCGCGGTCCCGGACGACGCGGACCCGGACGCCGTCGATCAGCGTCGTCCGGCGCGTCACGTGCACCACCTCGCGGCCGCGGTCGCTGCCGTCGGTGCTCCGGTAGACCATCCGGGTGCCTGGTGGGAAGGGCAGGAACGGGTTGTCGATCACCGTGCTGAACCGGGCCGGGTCAGGTGCCGCACCGGCGGCACCTGCGGCTCCGGCTGCTCCGGCTGCTCCGGCGGCACCAGCGGCACCTGCGACTGCTGGCGCCACCACCAGCAGCCCGGCCGTCATGACCGCGAGGTGGTGCACGGTGCGTAGCCGGGGAGAGGTTGCCATGATGCCTTCCTTCGCCCCTCCCATCCTGCGCCCCGGTGCTGCCGGCCTCGAGGTCAGCGGCCCGGGACGTCGTGGGCGAGGTCGTAGCTGTAGTCGCTGCCCTGGTCCGGGGTCTCGGTGGCGACATAGACGCTGCCCGCCGGTCGGGCCGCGCCGGGGTCGAGGTGCCGGCCTGCCCACTCGTGGGCCAGGTCGTACTCCAGGTCGTCCGCCGGCCGGGGGGCAGGGACGTCGGGTGCTCCGGCCTCGATCATGGTCTGCCTCCCGGGCGCTGCAGGTCGCTCCCACCACTGTGGGCGCCCTGGCCCGGCCTGCCAAGGGTCACCGCAGCGGCACCGGGAAGGCCGCCGGGCTGTGCCGTCCCTTCGAGTCGACCGCGCGGACGCCGAAGAAGACGTTGTCCTTCGAGAGGTCCAAGGTCACCGTCGTGACGTCACCGACCTGGACGACGTGCTCCCACTCGGGCGCTGTCGTCTCGCGGTACACGACCTCGTAGCCGGCCAGGTCGGCGTCCGAGCCGTGGTCCCAGACCAGCTCGGTCTGGTTGGTCAGGTTCGTGGTGACCACCTTGACGTTCTTCGGCGTGCCCGCTGCCGACGCCATCGACCACAGTGCGGCACCGTTCACCCGCGCGACGCCGGCGATGAAGTCGAAGTCGCAGAACTGCGGCAGGTCGCCGAACTGGACGCCGTTCACGACCCGGACGTCCTGGTGCTGGTGGCGGAAGTCCTCGTGCGGCTCGGTGAACCGCGCGGCGGGGAAGCCCTGCTGCAGGAACGGGATCTGGTCGCCCCCGCGGAGGTAGCGGTCGCGCCGGTAGACGACACGGACGTTCATCCGGGTGGCGCCGTTGTCGCCGACCTCCGCGCACGAACCGCGCCAGCTGGCGGGCCGGCGAGTCGTTCTCGCCGCCGACCGACTGGCGGGTCGCCGCCTGCTCGGCGTCTCGGCGGTGGGCACCCCCTCGGCGAACAGGCGCAGCGTGCGCGGGTCGCGGGTGCCGTCGTCCGCGGTGCTGCTGCCGACGATGTCGTTGGTGAACATGCCCTGCACGTCGGTGCCGTGCGCCTTGAGCACCTGGGCCAGGTGCGTCGACCCGTAGAGGCCCTGCTCCTCCCCGGCGACCGCGGCGAAGATGATCGTCGCCGTCGGGTGGTGGCGTGCCATCACCCGGGCCAGCTCCAGCGCGACCGCGACGCCCGACGCGTCGTCGTCGGCGCCCGGTGCGTCGTCGGTGAAGTTCATGACGTCGGTGCACGCGCGAGTCGTAGTGGCCGCTGACGACGTAGCACGCGGCCGGGTCGGAGTCGCCGTGCAGTGTCGCCATCACGTTGGTGATCGTGGTCGGCGTCGGGATCCGGACCCCGGGCTGCTGGACGTAGGACTGCTTCTCGACCGTCATCCGCCCGTCCGTCGTGGCCGCGATCTGCTGGTACTGGTCGAAGAGCCAGTCCCGCGCCGCGCCGATGCCGCGCTCCGGGTCGGTCTGTGACGACAGGGTGTGCCGGGTGCCGAAGGCCACCAGGCGCCGGACGGTGGCCTCGATCCGGGCGGGGTCGACCGCTGCGAGGATGGCGCGCAGCTCGGCGTCCGGCGCCTGGGCGGTCGGCGGCGGCCCGGCCGGGAAGTCGCCCGCGGCACCCGCCGCGGCAGCCGGTGCCGCCCCGACGACCGTCCCGGCGGCCGCGACCCCGGTGGCGGCGACAGCAGCCGAGAGGAAGGTGCGGCGGGACGGCAGCGGGGAGCCGGAGGTCGGTGTCATGGCAACGTCCTACGCCTGAAATGCCTGTTTTGTCCAGACGTCGGCTGTGCTGCCGGCCGGCTCGGGCATCGCTCGCCTCAGGGCGCCGCGCTGCTGGCCACCGCCGGGCTGGTCGGGCTGGTCGCAGGTGTCGCCGGCACCGACGCGGTCGGTGTCACGGAGCCGCTCGGGCTCGGGTCTGGGCGTCAGCGACGGTGCGGACGTGGTCGGTGTCGCGCTCGGGCTGGGGCTCCGGGTCGGCTTCGGCTTCTTGGACGCCGTCGGGGTCGGCGACGGTGTCGGGGTCAGGGTCTGCGCGGGGATCACCACGGTCTTGGGCGGTGGCGGCGGCCGGACGAGCAGGTAGACGGCGAGGACCACGACGAAGAACGCGGCCAGCGCCCACGTCGTCGGCCTGATCCGCCGCAGCGCGCTCACTGCTGGCCGCTCGGAGCCTCGAGGTCCACCGTGGGCGCGACGATGATGCCCTCGGTGCGCAGCGCATCGGCGATCCGCGCCCGCATCATCCGTCCGACGTCGAACTGCTTGCCTGGCAGGGTCCGGACCACGACGCGGATGTTGAGCACGTCGACCTCGATGCTCTCCACCCCCATCACGGTGGGTGGGTCGAGCAGCAGCGGTCGCAGCTCGGTGTCCGCGTAGGCCGCGGTGCCGACGTCCTGCAGGATCGCCGTCACGGTGCTGACGTCCGCGGTGGCCGGCACCGGGACGTCGATCACCGCGCGGGCCCAGTCCCGCGACAGGTTGGTCGCCTGCACGATCTGGCCGTTCGGCGTGATGACGACCTCACCGTTCACCGTGCGCACCTGGGTGACGCGCAGGGTGACGTCCTCGACGGTGCCCTGCACCGGCGTACCCGTGCCAGGGATGGTCAGCCGCACGACGTCGCCGTAGCCGTACTGGTGCTCGGTGATGACGAAGAACCCGGCCAGCACGTCCTGCACCAGGCGTTGCGCGCCGAAGCCGAGCGCGACGCCGAGGACCGCGGCCGGCGCCACCAGCCCGCCCAGCGGCACGCCCAGCCGCTGCACCACCAGGACCGCCGCGACCGTGTAGATCAGCACGATCAACGTCCAGGTGACGACCTGGGTGAGGGCGTGCCGGTGCTTGGCCGCCTCGGACCGGACCAGCGCGTCGGACTCCTGCACGTTGGCGTCGATGCGCCCGGTGGTCGTCTCCCCCACCCACGACACCGCCCGGGCCAGCAGGATGGCGCCGACGACGATGAGCAGGATCTCCAGCCCGCTGCCGCGGACCCAGGTCTGGACGTCCGTCAGCGGCTGGACGGCGGTGATCACGGCACCCATAGTGCCCGCCCGGCAAGGACCGGCGCGAAATCGCGGTGCAACGGCGCTCGCCGGCTCCCGCCGAGCGTGTGACCCACGGTTGCACCGCGATTCGTGTCCTCCCGGCGGCGAGGGCGGTCAGCGGCCGGCGAGGGCGGTCCCGAGCGGCTGCCCCGCGGCGTCGCTGAGCGACCCGCCGGCACCGTGCACGAGCTGCAGCGACTCGGCGTCCGGGAGCACGGCCGGACCGTGGGTCCGCTGCGCCGTGACCGGCGAGCGGCCGGTGCTCTCGATCTCGGCGCCGCTCACCCGTACGCCGGCGCCCGTCGAGACGGCTGCTCCGATCGGCGCGGTGGCGGCGGCGGTGGTGGTGGTGGTCATGGCGGGCTCCTTGCTAGATCGTTCGCGACGTTGGCCGGCAACACGCCGCGCGTGTTGCGCCCGAACGTCGCGAATGATCTTCGACGGTGGTGATCGAGCGCCTGCACCTCTCGGAGAAGACTGTGGGGCACCATGTCTCGGCGATCCTCACCAAGCTCGGGGTGTCGTCGCGGCAGGAGGCCGTGCGTCGGGCCCGGGACCTCACGACGGTCGGCTGACCGGCGCGGAGCGGCGGTCTCGGGCTGCCGCCGTCAGCGGATGAAGTAGAGGAACGCGACGTTGGCAGCGCTGAGCTGGCTCGGGTAGACGGCGACCTCGTCCAGCGACCCCTGCAGGGCGTAGTTCTGCGAGGCCGACGGCGCGTTCGGGCCGCTCCAGTTGGCCGCTGCGCCCCAGCCGGACAGGTTGCCGCAGCCGAACCGCCAGTAGCCGGTGGCATTGAAGGTCTCCGACACCGTGTTGGCGTCGCTCGCCTGCAGCACGCCGTCGACGTACAGCCGCATGCCGGCGGCCCCCATCGTGCTGACTGCCATGTGCCATCCGCCGTCGTTGTAGGACGGGGTCGTGGTGATCGACTTGGGCACTCCGGTCGACGTGATCCAGACACCGAAGACGAGCTTGCCGTTGCCATCCATGTAGATGTGCCGGTCGTACTGCGTCGACACGGTGGTGGTGCGCTGGTTCTCGAAGCCGACCAGCTTGCCGCCGAGCGCATAGCCGGCGGCGACCCTGAACCACACGATCTCGGAGTACGTCGTCGGCCCGCTGGCCGGCTCGGAGGCCGTGGCGGGCGTGAAGATGCAGGCGTTGTTGTTCTTCTGGGTCACAGCCAGGTTGGGCGACTGGTCGACGAGGGCGCCGGGGACGCCGTAGGTGAAGTTCGTGCCGGTGCCGTTGTAGGTGCCGGTGAAGCCGTTGCCCGACGAGTCGGTCACGTTGGCGCCGCTGGCGTTGTCGAGCTTGTAGTAGATGTCGGGGCCGAGCGCGACCGCCTCGGTGGTGTAGCTGTACGTCGGGACCGTCCAGCGGTTGCCGACGTTGCGGCTCGTCGCCGAGAAGGCGGCCGAGGTCGTGGAGAGGGCGAGCAGCAGGCCCAGGCCGAGGACGACCGCGGACCGGCCGGCCAGCCGGCGGGCCACCGTCGGGCGAGTCGGCTCGGTCGGCCGCCTGGACCGCCCGGGCCTCGCGGGCCGTGGCCGGGCTGGCCGCGTCGTCGGGTCGACGGGTTCGGCGTCCGCTCCCGTGGCTGCTCTGGGCGGATCGTCGTCGGTCGGCGGGCCGCCGACCTCGGGCTGGTCCTCGTCCTCGTCCCGGTCGCGGGCGACCCAGCGGGCCGCGAGCAGCACGCTGAGCGCGAACAGGACGAGCGCCCCCCAGTTGTCGGTCTGCATCCAGATGTAGGGCAGCCCGGCGTACCGCACGAGCAGCCGGCCCATGCCGCGCACCGACGTCCGGTGGATCGGCTGGCTGTCGAGCTGCGGGTTCGCGTCGCCCTTGGTGCGCATCGTGTCGTCCGGCAGGGCTTTCGCGACCCGGTGCGTCACGACCCGGCCGGGGATGTTCGGGTCGTCGAAGACGATGACCCGACCGACCAGGTCCCGCGCCGTGGCCGACTCTGGGGCCGGGGCCGACAGCACGATGTCGCCGACCTTGATGCGCGGGGACATGGAGCCGGACTCGATGACGTAGGGCCGCCAGCCGAACAGCATCGGTACCACGGTGACCAGCAGGCAGCCGGCGAGGAACCACAGCCAGGTGCGGCCGACGATGCCGGCGGCCAGCCGTAGCCGGCTGTACTCGTTCTGCTGCTGGGCCCGCTCGTGTTCCTGTGCTTGCTGCGTGGCCTGCTCCTGGCCCCGATCTTCCGCGGGCGCTGCCGGTGTCTCGTCGGCGGTCACGACTGGTCACCTCCTCGGGCGCCGGGTCGGGCGGAACGGTCCGGACGTCACACCGGCCCCGGTCGCTGGTGGCGAAGGCCGGGGCCGGTGGACGTGACGGCCGGTACGTCGGGGCTCACGGCCCCACCGGTCAGGTGTTCTGGGCCTCCCAGATGAAGTCCGCGCCCCCGGTCAGACCCATGGCGGCGTTGGTGGCGCCGGCCGGCAGCGCCCAGGTGAACCGGTAGGTCGCGTACTTCGCCGTGCCGCCCGCCGGTGCCCAGGTGCCGAGGCCGCTGGCGAAAGCGCTGGCGGTGGCCAGGCCGTTCAGGCTGGCGGTGGCGTACGGCGTCGAGCTGACGGTGAAGCCGGTGCAGTTGGGCTTGGCGCCGGTGGTGTCCAGCTCGACCCGCATGGTCATTGCCGTGGTCAGCGCGTTGTTGGTGACGTTGGCGGTGTAGAGCTTCACCGAGCTGGCCAGCGAGCCGCTGCTCTCGACCACGATGCACTTGGTGCCGGTGTCGCCGGGCTTCATGCCGGAGACCGTGAACGCGGCCGGGGTGGAGTTGATGGCGTAGGTCCCGGTGCCGGCGGCACCGTCGTTCTTGAGGACCACGTTGCCCGATGCCCACGAGTTGCCGTTGTTGTCGGTGGTGGCGGAGAACGCCGCGTAGCTGCCCTGCCAGACGAGCAGGCCGGCGGCGAGCAGCCCCGCTACAGGCGCGGCGGCGCGCAGGATACGGCGGCGGCGCTGGTCGAGACGGTGCATGAGGTGGTCCCTCCCGAGAACATGACGATGTCAACTGGTGCATCGGGGTGACCGATCTTGACCTTGAGCGACCGTTAGTGCATGCGCCGCAGAAAACGGGGGATGCGGTGGCACTAGGTGACAGTTCGTGCGCGTTGGTCGATTTTGGCCGGTCGGCGACGAAGCCCCCTGCGCCGAGTGGTGACTTCTGAGGCTGAACGATGCTGATCCGGCCCGCGAACCCACCACTCCAGGGCGCGCGGCGGCAACGTGTCGCGCCGCCAGGCCCGCGCGGCTCGGGCCGAGCTGTGGATGAGGAGACCGGTCCCGGCGACCCTGTGGACGAGCGCGAGAGTGTCCCGGCCGGGACCTACGGTGAGGTCATGGCCACACCCGGCTCCGCCGCCGACCTCAGCGATCTGGCGATCCAGCGGATCGTCGGGCCGCGTGCGTTCGCCGCCGCGGTGGCCTACGTCGAGGCCGGCCGGGTCCGCGACCTCCGACATGACACCGCAGACCGGCTGGTGTTCGGCTCGGTTCAGGGCACCCGGCCGTCGCCCTACAGCGTCGTCGTCACGCCGACCGGCGGCGACCGGCGCTGGTCCGGCCGGTGCACCTGCCCGGTGTCGGTCGACTGCAAGCACGTGGCCGCCGTGCTGCTCACGGCGCGGGCAGGTCGCCTGAGGCCCGCCGGAGAGAGCGCCACCAGCCTCGCCACAGCTGGGTCGTCGTCCTGGGAGCAGCCGCTGGTGGCGCTGGTGCGCGCTCGATCGGGCGGCGCCCGCGACGGCGGCGCCGGTCAGCCGCAGCTGGCCCTGCAGGTGGAGCCGGTGGGTTCGGGGCGCTACCGGCTGCGTCCGGTGCAGCCGGGCAGCGGCGGCGGCTGGATCCGCACCGGCACCTCGTGGCGCGACGTGCAGTACGCCCACGCGACCTACGGCTACGGCGGTGGCGGTAGCAGCCCGGCGCGGGCGCAGCGCGAGGTGCTGCGGGCGTTTCTGGCCGCCTACCAGGTGCAGACCCACGGGCAGCAGTTCTACGGCTACGGCGAGCCCGCCGTGCACCTGGACGAGATCGGGCCCGTCCTGTGGTCCCTGCTCGAGCAGGCCCGCGAGGTCGGGCTCCCCCTGGTGCCGGCCAAGTCGTTGGCCGGCCCGGTCGTCGTGGCCGCCCCGCTGTCGCTGCACCTCGACCTGCGCGCCGACCGCGCTGCGGCCGGCGAGCCGGCCGCGACCCTGCGACCGGTGCTGCGCTCCGGCGAGCACACGATCGAGCTGCGCCGGGCCCTTGTCCTGGGTGAGCCTGCCCACGGCGTCACGGTCACCGACCCGGCGACCGCCGCCGCGCTCGCCGGCACCGGCAGTGCCGACCTGGCCGGCGGCATTCCGTCCGCACCGCCGGCCCTGGTGCTGGCCCGCCTCGACCCCCGGCCCGACGAGTCGCTCGATGCCCTGCTGCGCCGGCGCGGCCCGCTCGAGATCCCGGCCGGCGAGCTGGCCCGCTTCCTGTCGGGCTACTACCCCGCGCTGCGCCAGGCCGTCCCCGTCGGTTCCTCCGACGGCTCGGTCGAGCTTCCCGAGGTGCCGACGCCCGAGCTGGGCGTGACGGTCACCTTCGGTGCGGACAACGACGTCGAGCTCGACTGGGAGTTCCGCTACGACGGCGTCCCGGTCGGCTCGGCGTACGCGCGACGTCGAGCCCTGGTCCTACGCCCGGCCGGACGACCCGTACGACGACCCCTATGCCGACCCGTACGCCGAGGACGACGACCCCTTCGAGGACCGGTTCGACGGCCGGGTGTGGCGCGACCTGCAGGCCGAGCGCCGCCTGCTGGACGAGCTCACGCCCGCCACCCGCCGGCTGCTCCGCCCCGGGACCCGGCTCGAGGGCATGGCCGCGGTCGAGTTCACCCGGGACCAGCTGCCGGGGCTGGACGACGACGAGAAGCTGGCCGTCACCCGCGTCGGCGACCAGCCGCAGTTCCGTCCGGCCGAGGAGGAGCCGGTCATCAGCCTGTCGACCGAGGCGCGGCCGGGGGAGTCCGACTGGTTCGACCTCGCGGTCGCGGTGTCGGTCGAGGGCGAGGAGGTGCCGTTCGACAAGCTGTTCCGGTCGCTCGCGGACGGCGCCGACTACCTGGTGCTGGCCAGCGGCCGCTACCTGTCGCTCGACCAGCCCGACCTGCGCCGGCTGCGTGAGCTGATCGAGGAGGCCCGCCGGCTGCAGGACCGCAGCTCCGACGGGCTGCGGGTCAGCGTCTTCCAGGCCGGGCTGTGGGAGGAGCTCTGCGCCCTCGGCGTGGTCGAGAAGCAGAGTGCCCGGTGGGCCGAAGCGGTGCAGGGCCTGCTCGACCTGAGCAGCGTCGAGCCGCCGGAGGTGCCGGCCGGGTTCGACGCGCAGCTGCGGCCCTACCAGCTCGACGGCTTCCGCTGGCTGGCCTTCCTGTGGCAGCACCACCTCGGCGGCGTCCTCGCTGACGACATGGGCCTGGGCAAGACCGTGCAGGCGCTGGCGCTGATCAGCCATGCCCGCGAGGCCGGCCCGCTGCCGGGGCCGTTCCTCGTGGTGGCGCCCACCAGCGTGGTCGGCAACTGGGCGGCCGAGGCGCGACGGTTCGCCCCCGGCCTGAAGGTCGCCGCGGTGACCGAGACCGTCGCCCGCCGGCGTACTCCGCTGCGCGAGGACGTCGCCGGAGCCGACCTGGTGGTGACGTCCTACGCGCTGTTCCGGATCGACGCCGAGGCCTACGAGGGGCTGCCGTGGGCGGCGCTGCTGCTCGACGAGGCGCAGTTCGTGAAGAACCACCAGGCCAAGACCTACCAGTGCGCGCGCCGGCTGCCGGCGCCGTTCAAGCTGGCGATCACCGGCACGCCGCTGGAGAACAGCCTGATGGACCTGTGGTCGCTGCTGTCGATCGTGGCGCCGGGGCTCTACCCGAGCCCGGAGCGGTTCGCCGAGGACTACCGGCGTCCGATCGAGCGGGGCGAGGGCGCCGAGCTGCTGGCGACCCTGCGGCGGCGAGTCCGGCCGCTGATGCTGCGGCGGACCAAGGACCAGGTGGTCGCCGACCTGCCGCCCAAGCAGGAGCAGGTGCTCGACGTCGTGCTCAACCCCAAGCACCAGCGGATCTACCAGACGCACCTGCAGCGCGAGCGGCAGAAGGTCCTCGGCCTGCTCGACGACCTGGACAAGAACCGGTTCGCGATCTTCCGGTCGCTCACCCTGCTGCGCCAGCTCAGCCTGGCGCCGGAGCTGGTCGACCCGGAGTACGCCGGGGTGCGGGCCAGCAAGATCGACGCGTTCCTCGAGCAGCTGGGCGAGGTGGTCGAGGAAGGGCACCGGGCGCTGGTCTTCAGCCAGTTCACCGGCTTCCTCGGGCTGGTGCGGTCGCGGCTGGACGCCGAGGGCATCGGCTACGGCTACCTCGACGGCCGCACCCGCAAGCGCACCGAGAAGATCGCCGACTGGACCGCCGGTGGCGACCCGGTGTTCCTCATCAGCCTCAAGGCCGGCGGCGTCGGGCTCAACCTGACCGCGGCCGACTACTGCTTCATCCTCGACCCCTGGTGGAACCCGGCCGTCGAGGCGCAGGCCGTCGACCGCACCCACCGGATCGGGCAGGACAAGCCGGTGATGGTCTACCGGCTGGTCTCCGCCGGAACGATCGAGGAGAAGGTGATGCAGCTCAAGGCCCGCAAGCAGGAGCTGTTCGCCCGGGTGATGGACGACGGCGGCGCACTCACGTCGGCGCTGTCGGTCGACGACATCCGCGGCCTGCTCGGGTAGCGAGGGTGGCGGCGTCGCGGACCGCCTGGACTGCCTGCCGTCAGGTGAGCTCGCCGCTGAGCCGTTCGCGCAGCCCGGTCGCCCGCGCCGCCGGCCGCCCCACCGCCTCGACGAACGCCGCCGCCGACCCGATCACCCGCACGTGCTCCTGCGCCCGGGTCACCGCCGTGTACAGCGTCTCGCGGGTGCCCAGCGGCGACCCGGCCGGCGGCAGCACGACGGTGATCCGCGCGAACTGGCTGCCCTGGCTGCGGTGCACCGTCATCGCGTGCAGCGGCCGCACCGCGCCCAGCCGCACCAGCGACACCCGGAACGGCTCGCCGCCGCGACCGAAGGCCGCCACCAGCCCGCCGTCCCCGTCGGCGACGACCACGCCGGTGTCACCGTTGTAGAGCCCGATCTCGTAGTCGTTCGCCGTCACGAGCAGCGGCTCGCCGGCGTACCTCCCGTCGGCGCGCGGCTCGACCGGGCGCTGCTCGGCCACCCAGCGCTCGGCCAGCGCACTCCAGTGCGCCACGCCGCGCGGGCCGCTCCGGTGCGCGCACAGCAGCCGGTGCGCTTCGAGCGCGTGCAGCGCGCCGACCGCGTCGCCGCGCTCGGCCGCCTCGATGAGCTCCACCCCCGCCGTCGTCACGTCGGCCCGGACACCCGCCACCGGGAACGCCGACGGGCTCGCGTCGTCGGCGACCTCCACCAGCTCGACCTCGCCGGCCGCGTCGTCCAGCAGCACCTCGAGGGCGTCCTCGGCCCGGCCCTGCTGCACGGCCGACGCCAGCCGGGCGATGCCACTGGTCGACGGGAACCGCCGGTTGGTCGTCAGTGCCGCGACGCCGTCGCGCACCGACGAGGTCGACGCCACCAGGTCGCCCAGCACGGCACCGGCCTCGACCGACGCGAGCTGGTCGGCGTCGCCGACCAGCACCAGCCGGGTCGTCGGCCGCAGCGCCTCGAGCAGCCGCGCCATCATCGTGAGCGACACCATCGACGCCTCGTCGACGACGACCACCTCGGCGGGCAGCCGGTTGGTGCGGTCGTGCCGGAACCGGCTGCGCGCCTCGGGGCGCCACCCGAGCAGCCGGTGCAGCGTGGTGGCCGTGAGGTCACCGACCCGAGCCCGGTCGGCATCGGGCAGCGTGGCGGTAGACGACCGCACCGCCTCCTCCAGCCGGGCCGCCGCCTTGCCGGTCGGCGCGGCCAGCCGGACCCGCCACTCCGGGTGCTGCTCCTCGAGCAGGGCCAGCAGCCGGCTGACCGTCGTCGTCTTGCCGGTCCCCGGCCCACCGGCCAGCACGCTGACCCGCGACCGCGCGCAGGTCTCGGCCGCCGCCCGCTGGTCGGCCTCGCCCGCCGAGGCGAACAGCCGGTCCAGTCCGGCCGCGAGCACGGCGTCGTCCAGGTCGTCGGGTCGGTCCGCCGTCCGCGCGGACAGCTCACCCGCGACCTGCTCCTCCTGGTCCCAGTACCGCGCCAGCCACAGCCTCGTCCCGCTGATCCGCAGCGGCCCGCTGCCCGCCGGCACGCCGAGCAGCGGGCTCGCCGAGCACCGCGCCACCCAGTCGTCGACCGCCGGCCAGTCCAGCGCCACCTCGACCGCCGGCGCCTCGCCGGACTCGTCGACGTCCGGGCTGGTGGTCGCTTCGGCGGTCGCGAGGTCGAGCACCACCGAACCGTGCCGGGTCGACCGCACCACCAGCGCCGCCGCGAGCAGCACCGCTTCGTCGGTCTCGCCGCCGACCCGGCCGAGCCGCGCCGCGACGTGGACGTCGGCGGCCGTCAGGATGCCGGCCCGGTTGAACGCCGCGAGCAGACCGGTGGCCCGCAGCGCCAGCGCCACGTCGTACGACGTCGAGACACCGGTCACGTCAGCCCGCCAGCAGGTCCGAGCAGCCGGTCACCAGCCCGGTCGGTGGCCGCCAGGCGAAGACCCCGGGCACCGCGCCGCCCGCGTCGACCACCCCCGGCCCGGACATCCCGCGCAGGAACAGGTAGAGCACCCCGCCGAGGTGGACGTCCGGGTCGTAGCCCGGCTGCCGCCACCGCAGGTAGCGGTGCAGCGCCACGGCGTAGAGCAGGGCCTGCAACGGGTAGTGCGCCTCGACCATCGCGGTCTCCATCGCGGCGCCGCGGTAGTGCCAGGCGGTCAGCGGCTCGTCGTACCCGCCGAGGCGGTTGGTCTTGTAGTCGACCACGAGGTAGCGCGGCGGCGACCCCACCCGCAGCACCGCGTCGATGCTGCCGGTGAGGTAGCCGCGCAACGGGACGTCGGGCAGCCCGGCCAGCTCGTCGGCGTACGACGACAGCGGCCCGGTCGGCACCTGCGCTCGCCACAGCGGCACCAGGTCGGCAAGCACCACCCGGGCGGCCGAGGGGGCGTCGCCGCCGGCCAGCGGCAGCTCGAACTCCAGCTCGGGCAACCGGTCCCGCGCGGGCACGTCGGCCAGCGCAGCCCCCTCGGTGAGTGGCCCGAGCGGGGTCTGCAGCGCTGTCAGCAGCCCCGCCAGCAGCACGTCCGGGTCGAGGTCCGGCGCATACCGGGCCACCTGCCCGACCACCACCTCGCGCACCGCGTCGACGTCGGCCGGGTCGCCGAACCGCTCCAGCGCGGCGTGCACGAGGGTGCCGAACGCTGCCCCGCCGGGAAGGGCGTCCCAGGCCGAGGCCACGTCGTGCAGGCCGGCGTCGAGCACGTCGGCGTCGAGCGGCGACGGGTCGGCCGGCACCGCTTCGAGATCGGCTTCGTCGTCCTTCTGCGCGACCTCCGGCTCGCTGCCGAACCGCTGCTCGTGCGCGGCGGAGGTGAGGGCGCTGTAGGACGTGCGCCGCCATCCGGTGTCCAGCGGACGGGTGAACCCGGCCAGCTCCAGCTCCGGCCCCCGGGGGACGGCCGGCGACCACACCGACGTCGGCCGGGCCCGCACCACCTCGATCCCGAGCCCGCCGCCGGCTGGCCGCCGCCCGGGCGCGGAACGCCGCCATCGCGTCGGCGTCGCTGGGCACCCTGACGGACTGCGGCGCGACCGTCCTGCCGTCGGCGTGCAGCAGCAGCCGGTGCAGCGGCGAGGTCGGCGTGTTGTAGGACGGCGCCCACCAGACCAGCAGGTGCGACTGCGCGCGGGTCAGCGCGACGTAGGTGAGCCGCAGCTCGTCGTCGGTCTCCTCGCGCTTGTGCGCGGCGACGTGCGCTGCCCAGTCGGGGCTGCCCCGGCCGCCCGACGTCGCGCACCCGGCGGTCGTGCTCGTCGTGGAAGACCGCGGTGGCCGGGTCGTCGCGCTTGAAGTTGTCCCAGGCGAACGGCACCAGGACGACCGGGAACTCCAGTCCCTTGCTGGTGTGGATGGTGATGATCTGCACTGCGGCGGCATCGGTCTCCAGCCGTCGGCTGCGTTCCTGGCCGCCCTCGCCGGCGGCCTCCGCGCGTCGCCGACGCAGCCAGACCAGCAGCGCCGTCAGGCCGAGCTGGCCCTCCAGCGCGGCCTCGTGCAGCGCCTGTGCGATGTGCCGCAGGTCGGTGAGCAGCCGCTCGCCGCCGACCCGGCTGAGCACCCGCGGCTGCAGCTGCTCCTCGAGGGACACCGCCTCGAACATCGCGGCCACCCCGCGGTCCTCGAGCACGGCGCCCCACACCCGCAGCCTGAGGGCGAGGTCGTCGGCGAATGCGTCGCCCTGTGCGTCGAGACCGGCCGCGTCGAGCCCGACGAAGCAGGTGAGCGCCGCCCGGCGTACCCGCGTCGTTCGATGCGGCTGCTCCAGCGCCTCGAGCAGCCGCTGCCACTCCGCCGCCGCGGGGGTGGCGAACACCGAGGTCTTGCCGGTGAGGACGACAGGAACGCCGGCGGCCTGCAGCCCGGCCTGCACCAGCGCGGCCTGGGTGTTGGTGCGCACCAGCACCGCGATGTCCCTGGGCTCGACCGGCCGCGGGGCTGAGCCGTCCCGCGGCGTCAGCACCGCGCCTCCGGAGAGCAGGGCGACGACCCGGCCGGCCAGGTCGGCGACGACTGCGGCGCGGGCCGGCCCGGTGCGGAGGGTGCCGTTCTGCGCGACCGGCAGGCTGCCGTCGCGCTCGAGCACCCGCAGCTGCAACGGTGCCGCCGCGTCGACCAGCCGGCCGACGTGCCTGGCAGCGACCGGCAGCACCCGGATCCGCTCGTCGCCGAGCGCGGCGCCACCGAAGACGGCGGTCATCCCGTCGAGCAGAGCGGCGTCGCTGCGATGGTTGGTCGGCAGCGTGCGCACCACCGACGCCGCCGCGCGAGCCGCGAGGTAGGCGTGCACGTCGGCGCCGCGGAAGCCGTAGATCGCCTGCTTCGGGTCGCCGATGAGCACCAGCGTGCGATGACCGTGGAAGGCCTCGCGCAGGATCGTCCACTGCACCGGGTCGGTGTCCTGGAACTCGTCGACGAGCACCACCCGGTAGCGGTCCCGGAGCCGTTGTCGCGCGACCGGGCCGGTGCCCTCGTCGGTCAGCGTGGTCGCCAGCCGGGTGAGCATGTCGTCGTAGTCGATGATCTGCTGCCGCCGCTTGCGTCGGTCGACCTCGGCGCGCACGGCCATCGCGATCCGCTTGCGCTGGCCGGGCACCCCGTCGGTCGAAGGGTCGGGCAGCAGCTCGGTGGCCGGGTCCTGTGCCGCGGCCGTCGCCAGCGCGTGGAAGGCATCGCGGCCCAGGTCCGGCGGCCCCGCGCCCTCGACCCCCCACTTGCGCAGGTAGAGGTCGTCGGCCACCTCGGCGACGAGATCGGCGATGCTCTCGACCAGTACCGCGCCGGTGTCGTGGTCGCCCGCCGTGCCGAGCGCGAGCAGCACCTGCTGGCAGAAGCCGTGCGTCGTGGTGACCGTCGCGGCGTCGAAGACCGTGAGTGCCTCCTCGAACAGCTTCCGCCGTACGCCGATCTCAGCGCTGTCGCAGTCGTCGGTGAGCAGCCGCAGGACCCGGTCGTCGTCGGGGACGACGGCGTGCTCGGTCAGGCCGTCGCGGGCGCTGACCAGCCGTTCCCGGACCCGCTCCCGCAGCTCACGGGTCGACTCCCTGCTGAAGCTGACGACGAGCAGCTCCTCCATCGCGACCCCGTCGGCGACGTAGCGCGCGACCAGGTTGGCGATGGTGAACGTCTTGCCGGTGCCGGCGCTGGCCTCCAGAACCGTGGTGCCGGTCGGCAGTGGACCGAGCAGGTCGAACGGCTCCGGCGCCGCGAGGTCGCCGGTCAGGACGCGCTCACGGGCGCGTACCTCAGGTGCAGGACGCCGGTGTCCAGCGCCTGGGAGTGCAGCAGCGTGAGTGGCTGGGTCGGGGTGTCCTCGAACAGCCGCTGCCCCGAGCCGACCGCGATCGGGTGCATCAGCAGGGCCAGCTCGTCCAGCAGGCCGTGCGCCAGCAGCCAGCGCACCGTGGTCGCGCTGCCGGACATGCCGATGTCGCCGTCGGTGCTCGCCTTGACCTCGCGCAGCCGCGCCGCGACATCTCCCGAGATGACCGTGGTGTTGTTCCAGGACGCGTCCTGCAGGGTGGTGGAGACGACGTACTTCGGGATCGTGTTGATGAACTCCGCGAACGGCTCCTCGGGTGGCTGCCCCGGCCAGTACGACGACCACTCGCCGTACAGCGTGCGGCCCATCAGCCAGGCCGTGGACGTCGACATGCCCGCGCCGACGATCTCGCCCATCGCCTCGTCGAAGTAGGGGAAGTGCCACTGGTCGGGTCGCTCGACGACCCCGTCGAGGGAGATGAAGAAGTTCGACACGATCCGGCCCATGACTGGCTCCCGTCCTGCTGGCTACGGTCTTCCTGCTGCGACCCTGCTCGCTCACGTCTGCTGGCTCCGGTCACGCTACTGCGACCTCCCGCGACGGCAGGCTGGGCCGGCACCGCGCCCTCCGTCGCCACCTGTAGCGCTGCCCACACCAAAGTGGGCAGCGCTACAGGTCGGCCGCCCCGTCACGTCTGCACCGTGACCTCGGCGTCCAGCAACCGGCCCCAGAGCCGCCGGGCCAGCAGGCCGAACCGGTCGGTCTCGTCGGCGTGCCAGCCGGTGCCGCCCTCGCCGGGCTCCGGCCGCTGGGAGGTCAGCACGCGCAGCCCGGGGCGCGGTCCGTACAGCAGCTCGTGCTCGGCGTCCTCCTGCTCGCCGGGAAACCGGTCGGTGAGCCACTCGTGCTCGGCGCCCTCCCGCGCGGTGGGGGTGTCGGAGTGGTTGCGCCGCTCGGCGTACGCCGCCGCAGTCTTCAGCGGCATCGGCAGCGGGGAGCGCAGCCCGGCACGGTAGAGCCAGACCAGGTCCTCCAGCGCGGCGCGCGCTTCGACGGCGCTCAGCGGGTCGAAGACGCTGCGCTGTGCGCTCACTCCTCGCCGCCCGCGGCCGACTGCGGTCGCGCACCACGGGACCTCGGGCCGGGTCGCGGTCAGCGCGACCAGGTCGATCCAGGCCTCGAGCCGGTGCCGGGCCGCGAGCCGGGAGTAGGTCAGCGACAGCACCGTGTCGCCGCGGACGCCGCCGACGGTGCCGGTCAGCCGGGTGCCGTCGGCGAGCACGGCGTCGACGTCGTGCGACTCGGGCGGCAGCTCGCGCTCGATCGTCGAGGAAGCGAGCAGCGCCTCGACCCGCGGCCCGATCTCGCTCAGGGTCGTCATGCCCAGCGGCCCGGGCGGCAGCGTGCCGCGGTGCAGCTCGAGCGCCTTGCAGGCCTCGACGTCCAGCCCGTTGAGCCGCTCGTGCAGCACCCGGTCGCCGACGGCCCACTGCTCGAGGTTGTCCAGCTCGACCGGCAGCGCATCGGCCGGCTCGTCCTCGCCGCGGGTCTCGGCCACCTGCAGCCGCTGCCGCAGGAACCCGCGTGCCGGGTGGGTCAGCAGCCGCTTGAGGTCGGCGAGGTCGACATCGACCGCCGGCAACGCCGCCAGCGGCGAGCCGAAGACAGCCGGCGGCTCGACCCGCGGCCCCGCGGCGGCCACCGCACCGGCGTACGACACGGGGTCGAAGGAGAACGGGCGCCCGCCCCCCGACGGCGCGAAGTTGCGCGGGTCGAACGGCTGCAGCGCGTGCTGCGTCGTGACCACGTCACGCACCCGGCGCCCGGTCACGTCGCACCGTCCGGTCCAGCGCGTCCAGCAGCTCGCCGAGCGGGACCGCCGGCGGCACGGGCGCGCCGGTGCGCTCGTCGGCGCCGGTGTAGGTGATGACGAGGTGACTCTGGGCGGCGCTGATGGCGTCGAGGAAGAGCTGCCGGTCCTCGCTGCGCGGGTCGCGCTCGCCGACCCATGGGTCGCGCGCGAGCACGTCGTCGCCGTCGTGGCTGCTCTGCCGGGGGAAGACGCCGTCGTCGAGGCCGAGCAGGCAGACCACGCGGTGCGGCACCGAGCGCATCGGCACCAGCGTGCAGACGGTGAGGGTGCCGGTGCGGAAGCTGGCCCGGGTGGGCCGGCCGGCCAGGCTGTCCGCGAGCAGGGCGCGGACGTCGGCGAGGCCGAGCAACGCGGTGCTGCCGTCGGCGGCCTCGGCGATGTCGGCGAGCTCGCCGCGCAGCTGCAGCAGCTGCCAGGCGGTGTCGTACGTCGTGGCGGCCAGCCCGCTGACCGCGTCCTCGAGCCCGGCCAGCCAGTCCGACGCGGTGTGCCGGCCGGCCATCAGAGCCTGGGCGGCGGCGAGCCGGTCGACCAGCTCCGCGAACCTCCCGGCCAGGTCGATGTCGGAGCTGTCGACGTCGTCGAGGGGTACGACGTCGCCCCAGCTGTCGAGCGTGCCCTCCATGGCGGCACCGAGCAGCAGCCGGTCGAGGCCGTCGCGCCAGCTGCCCTGCTCGAGGTTGTGCAGCTGCCAGGTCTCGCGGTGCGCCGCGTCCAGGCCCCACCGGACGCCGGCGCCGACGGTCCAGTCGCGCAGTCGCTCGAGCTGGTCGTCGTCGAACCCGAACCGCTGCCGCACCGCAGGCGTGCCGGCGAGGTCGAGCACCTGGCTGGCGGTGAGCCGGGCGGTGCCGAGCTCGAGCAGCTGGGACAGCACGGCGAGCAGCGCGTTGGTCTGCCGCAGCGCCCGGTCGGCCAGCCGGACTCTCAGTCTCGCCGCCGGATGCGCGGCGTCGTCCTCGGCGCCGATCGCGAAGGTGGCCGCGATGATCGGCGCGAACGTCTCGACGTCGGGGCACATGACGAGCACGTCGCGGGGCTCGAGGGTCGGGTCGTCGGCGAGCAGGCCGACGATGACCTCTCGGAGCACCTCGACCTGGCGGGTGCGGCCGTGGCAGGCGTGCACCTGGACGCTGCGGTCGGCGTCGTCGAGCGGCGGCGGCCGGTCGGGCACCCGGTCGGAGGCGAGGTCGCCCTTCAGCCGGCCGAGCAGGGTGTCGGCGAGCGGCCCGGAGTCGTGCAGCACCGTCTGGCTGCCGGGAGCGCAGCGGGCGACCAGCTGCTGCAGCTCGAGGACGTCGCGGGACAGGCTGGTGAGCAGCGGGTTGGTGAGGCGGCCGCGGGCCGCGTCGTCGCGGCGGCGTCGAGCAGGTGGGGTGGCTGCGACGGTGTCCCACAGCGCCGGTGACGCGTGGTGCAACCACAGGTGCACGTCGCGGTGCTCGGCCAGGGCAGCCAGCACCTGAAGCCGGGCGGGCGAGAGCCGGCTGGTGCCGAAGACGGAGATGCGCGCCGGCAGGTCGCTCAGCTCGGGCTGGTCCCGCAGCCGGGCGCAGGCGCCGTCGAGCAGCTCGGCCGGGCTCGGCGTACCGAGCCGTTCGCGCAGTCGGCGCCACAGCTCGGCCTGCCAGCCGAGGTCGTCGTCCAGCGGCCTCCCGTCGCCGCCCTCGTCGCGGCCGGCCGCCCAGGCGCGCAGCATCTCCGGCCGCGACTGGCCGTACTCGTCGAAGCGTCCGGCCAGCCGGCGCGCCACCGCGAGCCGACGTCCCTTGTCCTCGCCAGCGGCCCCGAGGTGCTGGGCGAGCGACCGGCACCACGGCTCGGCCGGGATCGACGCGTCGATGACGTCGAGCAGCCGCCACACCGCCCGCTCCGGCGCCCAGCGCTGCACCGCCTCGGCATGCTCGGCAGACGACGCCGCGAGCGCCTCGTCGACCAGCGTGCTCGGCCACGGGAAGTCGACGTTGGCGCAGACGCCGTCGCCGGTCGGGGTGCCCAGCACGTGCGAGAGCCGCTGGGCGATCCAGCGCTCGACGCCCTTGGCGGGCACCGCCACGACCTCGGCCGCGAACGGGTCCGCGGCCGCGCACTGCCAGCACGTCAGCCAGCGCATGGGCCAGCGCAGCGCCGCTGGCTGCCCGGTGCGTGATGAGCACGATCGCTGACGTCCCTCCCGTGTCGGTGCAGGGACAGGATGTCGCACGGGCGCGACACGGTCACCGCGCGTCTGCTGGACTGTGCTCGTGGAGGACTTCGTCATCGCGCGCAACCCCGACGAGGTGTCCACCCTGCCGTTCCTCATCCGGGTGCCGTTGCCCGGCCGGCCGGTGGTGCTCAAGGCCCGGGACACCTGGCCGCGCACCAGCAAGATCTACTGCCACCGGGCCGAGTCGTGGCCGGAGGACCCGGATGTCGTCGAACGGGTGCCGACCCGGGCCTGCCAGTCGCGCGGCGCCTCGATCGACCTCGTGCTGGACCGGGCCCGGGAGAACCGCTCACAGCTCGTCTTCACCCGGGTCCGCGGTCGGGAGGCGATCTTCTGGCAGTCGGCGCGCACCGCCAAGCAAGCCCGACCTGCAGTCACCACCCCGCAAGCCCGGGCCGCAGGGTTGACCCGGTTCACCGTGCTGGTGGACAGCCGGGAGCGCTATGCCTACCGGTTCGCCGGGCAGCAGGTCGACGTGGCGAAGCGGGCCCTGGCTGCCGGGGACTACGCGGTCGAGGCCGACGGTGAGGTCATCGCAGCCGTCGAGCGGAAGAGCCTGCCCGACCTGGTGTCCTCTGCCACCAACGGTCGGCTGCGGTTCGCCATGGGTGAGCTGTCGGCCCTGCCGCACGCCGCTGTCGTCGTCGAGGACCGCTGGTCCGGGGTGTTCAAGCTGACCCACCAGCGACCCGCCACAGTGGCCGACGCGATCGCCGAGCTGCAGGTGCGCTTCCCCGCGGTGACCGTGTTCTTCGCCGAGACCCGGTCGTTGGCCGAGGAGTGGACCTACCGGTGGTTGGCGGCTGCCCTGGCCGAGCACGAGCTCGCCCGATCCGGTGCCGAACGTCTCAGCGGGCTGGTCGAGGCCGGCCGGCTCCCCGCGGTCGACCCGTCCGACCCGTCCGACCGTCCGACCCGTCCGACCGCCGTACGCCGGTCAGCAACACGTCCGCCGCCACCCGGCGGCACCGCCGCGGTGCGCGCCTGGGCAGTCGCGCAGGGCCTGCCGGTCAGCGACCGCGGCCGGTTGCGGCCGGAGATCGTGGCCGCCTACGAGGCTGCTCACCCGCGGCCCTGAGTCTCGGCGGGTCGGTCCTACGGACCGGAGCGGCCAGGCGGCGCAGTCCTCCCAGCGCTTAGATCTGATCCATGTTCGCCTGTCGGGGCGGTCGGGCCGCTCAGTCGCGGTGTCGTTGGGTGAGCTGGGTGACTGCGTATCGGTGGTGTTGTCGGGGGCGGCGGTCGGGGTCGATGGATGGCGGTGGTTCGAGCTGGGGGTAGCCGTTGGCGGCGAGGGTGACGGTCCAGCCTTGGCGGTGGACCATCCGGTGGTGGTAGGGCGCAGAGCAGCGCGGCGTTGGTCAGGTCGGTGGGTCCGCCGTCGATCCAGTGCCTCGCGTGGTGGAGCTGGCAGGCGGCCGGTGGGCGGTCGCAGCCGGGGGCGGTGCAGCCGCGGTCGCGCAGGGCGGCGGCGCGGCGTTGGGCGCGGTTCCAGACCCGGGTGCTGCGGCCGAGGTCGAGGATCTGGGAGGGGCCGCCGAGCACGGCGGGGATGACCAGTGCGTCGCAGGCCAGCTGCCGCAGGGCGGCGGCGGAGATGATGCCGCCGGTGTCCAGCCGGCCGGCGGCGGGCAGCGACGAGCGTAGGCCAGCTTCGGTGGTGGTGACGGTGAGCAGCGCCAGTGGTGGGAGCGGCCCGCTCGACCGCGCTCTGCCCGCCTGTCGGTGTCGTGCTCGTCGAGGGGGTCGGTGAGCGAGCCGCCGATCGCACACCTCGCCGACGTCGTCGCCGTCGGGTGCCGCAGCGTCGGGTGCCGAGCCGTGGGGTGCCGCAGCGGCGGCGGCGAGCAGCTCGACGAGGGCGTCGCTGCGGCGTTCCGGCGGTAGCCGCTGGTCGCGGCAGGCCGTGGTCCGCCGGCCGGCCGGTCTGCTGTCGATCCGGCGCAGCCAGGCGTGCAGGGTGGCCTCGCCGAGGGGGCCGAGGTCGAGGACGGCTCGGAGCCGGCCGCGCCGGCGGGTCACCCGCAGGTCGTTGCGTTCGGCGGCTTGGGCGTCGGCTTCGGCGCGTTGCTGGTCCCGGTCGAGGGCGGCCGCCTCGTCGGGGTCGTCGCGTGAGGGGGTGCGGGTGAGGGCTTCGACGACTGCTCGGCCGGCGCGGGCCAGCTCGGGTGGTGTCAGGGCGGCGCACTGCTCGAGGAGGAACCTGGCCGCCGAGGTGCGGTCCTCGTCGGTCAGCCCGGGCAGGGCGGCGACCTGGTCGAGTGCGGTGGCCGCGGTGGTGGCCTGCTCGACGGTGACGGCGCCGGCGGTGAGGGCGTCGCGGACCGGCCGATGGCGCAGCAGGTCGCCGGCCTGCCGGACCCGGCCGGCGGCGTCGGTGCGGGAGAGCCGGAACCGGTCACCCAGCCAGCGGACCAGGTTCGGCGCGCCGGTGCGGGACTTCAGGTCCCGCTGGTCGGCCTCGCCCAGCAGCAGCCGCCTGCAGCACGGCCGTGTTCGCCTGCACCTCGAACACGGTGGCGAGGGCGGTCTCGACCTGCTGGTCCGAGAGTTGCCAGACCTGGTCGGCTGCAGCGGCCGCAGGCCGGCCGACAGCGCCCGCAGCCCGGCGACCACCGGGTGCTCGAGGGTCGGGTCGGCTGGACTCATGAGCCGAACCTAACCCGAACCCTGGACACAACCCTCGCATGACATCGGGCCGAAAACCCTTGTGGACAACGGCTTTAGGCGACGACCAGGCCGAGGCCGAGCCAGCGGGCCAGGCTCGCGATCTCGCGGTCGACAGCGGTGGTCATCGCCTTGCTGAAGTCGACGTCGCGGTGCACCGCGTCGACCCGCAGCACCCCGCGGTCGCGGTCGGCAGTCGCATCAACCTTGCCGACCAGCCGGTCGCCGTACAGCACGGGCATCGCCCAGTAGCCCCACCGTCGTTTGGCGACCGGCTTGTACATCTCCAGCTGGTAGTCGAACTCGAACAGGTCGGCCATCCGTTTCCGGTCGTAGACCAGCCGGTCCAACGGCGAGAGGACGGCGGCCCGTCCGGCGAACGGCTGCCCGAGGCGTGCGAGCTGATCGGCGTCGACCCGCCAGCTGCCGCGGACCCCCTCGACCACGGCGGGCTCGCCGGCGCCCCCGACGTGGTTCGGCTCGTTCGGCGTCTCGGTGGCCTTCGCCCGGGCGATGCCCAGCGCGCGCAGCCGCCGCTCGTCCCGGATCCGCAGCGCCTCGTCGTACGGGACAGGCGGGTCGTCCGGGTAGACCCGCTCGGCGAGGTCCCACAGCCGTTCGCGTTCCTCCCGGCCGGCCGTCGCGACCTCGCCGCGCGCGACCATGAAGTCGAGCATCTTGATGACGTTCTGGTTGTTCGTCCAGCCGCTCGACCGCCACGGCCGCACGCAGGTGTCCGGCAGCTCGCGGGCCGGCAGCGGGCCGTCCATCTGCAGCCGGTCCAGGATGTCGAGGTGACACTGCTCGTTGGTGTCGAACCAGTCCGCGTTGTCCTCCTGCCACTCGCGAAGGTCGCCCGGCCCGGGCCAGGCCGCCATCTCGGCGGTGTAGAGCCGGATGTCCTCGCGCGGCCGCAGCAGCATGTTCATCTCGATCAGCCGCCCGGTGTCCAGCGCGGACACCAGCTCGTCGGGGTCGTACGACGCGCCGAGCCGGCTCCACAGCACCAGGTCCGCGCTCGGCGCGACCACGCTGGTCGGGTCGTTCTGCAGCAGCGTCAGGTGGCGCACCACGTCGAGCAGGTCGGTCGGACGAGCCTTGTCGAGCAGCTGCGCCCGCACCGCGATGCGTCTGGCGTCGGCGCGGGAGAGCTGGTGGACCGGCACGCCGCGAGGCTAACCGCGCCCGGTGACTGGCCCGGCGAGTTGGGGCGGGAGTCGACTCCAGGGCACAATGAGCACCGGTGCGCCGCATCCGGCGGTGATCCCGAGGCTCGTGAGCTTCCTCGCCCGAGTACGACCTCCCGCTGACCGCCCGCGACACCCGGAGCCACCCACCGTGCTCGCTCGCCGACCTCTGACCGTGCTGGCCGCGCCGCTGACCTTGCTCGCGCTCGCCCTCGGCGGCCTCGCTCCCGAGGTCGCGCAGGCCGCGGGCAGCACCGTCGCTGCCGTCCCCACCGCGCAGATCGCGAGCGCCGCCGCCGGTGCCACCGCCTGGCCGCTCGACAAGCCGGTCCGCGTCAGCGTCACCGGGGGCAGCCTGACAGCAGTCACCCTCACCGGCCGGGACGGGCGCCAGGTCCGCGGCGGTCTCACGGCGCTGCGCTGGGCCAGCACCGGCACCCTCGTGCCCCGCACCACGTACACGCTGCAGGCGACGGCGATCGGGGTCGACGGCCTGCCGGCGACGCTGACCGCGACGGTGCGCACCGGCCAGCCGCAGCAGGTGCTGCGCGCGACGATCTCCCCGGACGGCCGCACCGTCGGCGTCGGCCGGCCGGTGGTCGTGACGTTCAACCAGCCGGTACGCCGCCGGGCCGAGGTCGAGGCGGCGCTGCACTTCACCACCACCCGCGCCGTCGGGCCGGCCGCCTGGTCGTGGACCTCGTCGCGCACCGTGCAGCTCAGGCCGCGGACGTTCTGGCCGGCGTACACCGGCGTGACGGTGACCGCCGACCTGCGCAAGGTGCACGCCGGCCCAGGCCTGTGGGGCATGCGCGACGCGGGTGCGACCTTCCGGATCGGGCGCTCCTTCGTCATGCGCGTCTCCAACGCCAAGCACCGGATGACGGTCACCCGGGACGGCGAACGCATCCGCACCTTCGGGGTGTCACTGGGCAAGCCCGGGTTCCCGACCCGGTCGGGCACCAAGGTGATCATGGAGAAGTACGTCACCCACCGGATGAACTCCATCACCGTCGGCATCACCGGCGCGGAGGCCTACGACCTCGACGTGCCGTACGCCATGCGGATCACGGCGTCCGGGGAGTTCCTGCACGGCGCGCCCTGGAACCCGTACGTCGGCACCATGAACCACTCGCACGGCTGCACGAACCTCACCCTGTCCAGCGCCCGCTGGGTCTTCGGTCACGTCAAGGAGGGCGACCCGGTGGTCACGACCGGCACCGGGCGGCCGACCGAGTCGTGGAACGGGCTCGGCGGCGTGTGGAACGTGCCCTGGGCGACCTGGGTCGCCGGCTCAGCCCTGAGCTGACCACTGGCCGAGCACCACGCTCGGCTGAGGTGGCGCCGGCATCTGCGTCGTCACAGCGGGTTGGTGTCGACCGTGAGGTCGTCGATCGCGATGTCGTACGCGCGGCCCGTGACGTCGTCGCCCAGCGTGATGCGCCCGATGGGGCTGCTGCCGAGGGTCTCCGTCGTGGTCACCGCGGTCGAGAACGTCACGGGTGTGCCGTCGATCGCGGCACGGATCGTCACGGCGCCGCCGGGGTTGGTGTCGAGGTACATCTCGACCTTGTGCCAGACCCCGTTCGTCACCGTTGTCGTGCTGCCGTGGGTCACGCCCCCGGCGTCGTTGCGGACGGCGAGGTTACCGGCCGCGTTCACGTAGAGGTAGGCGATGTAGGCGCCGGTGGCGCTGCGGAGCTTGAGTAGACCCGGCGGAGGTGCTGCGGCTCTTCACCAGCACCCACGCGGACGCGTGCACGGCTCGGTACGTGCCGGGCAGCTGGGCCGATGACCAGGTCGCGCTGCCGGTCGACGTCTCCTCCGCCGCCCAGGTCCCTCGGTGCACGGTCGACTGCTGGAGCGCGAGGCCGTTCGTGGGCGCGCTCCACGGGTTCGCACCGCCGGACATTTGGCCCGACTCGAAGTCCTCCGCGAAGACCGGCAGCGTGACGGCGCCGCTGGACGTCGCACGGTTCCCGGCCGCATCAGCAGCGGTGACCGCGTAGGTGTATGTGGTCCCAGGGGTCAGTCCGGAGTCGAGGACGCTCACCGGCCCGGTGCCCGGCACCTGTGCCACCTGGGTGGTCCCGCCGCCCGGGTCCGTGCGCGTGACGGTGTAGCCCGTCACCCCTACCGCATCGCTGGACAGGCCCCAGGTGACCGCCACGGACGATGCGCTCTGGGGCGTCACCGAGACCGCCCCGGGCGGGGTCGGTGCAGTCCAGTCAGGGGTGACCGAGAGCGTCGCCGATGCGGTGCTCCCGGCGTCGTCTCGCGCGATGACGGTGTAGCGGCTCGGTGTGCCGTCGGGTGCGGACGGGTCGGTGACGGACGTCGAGGTGGTGCCGGCCGCGAGCTGTGTGCCGTCCCTCGTCACGTCGTACGACGACGCGGCTCCGCTGGTCGGCGCCGACCACGAGAGGGCCACCTGTCCGGGAGCGTTGAGCTGGACGGCGGTCAGGTTGGTCGGTGGCCCGAGCGTGCTGGCAGCCGACGAGGCGGCCGTGACGGTGTTGCTGGGTGTCGACGAGTTGCCGGCCGCGTCCCTCGCGACGACGGCGTACGAGTACGACTGGCCGGGCACGACCTGGGTGTCCGACCAGGTCGTGCCGGTGAGGCCGGAGGCTGCCGGGCTCGCGGCGCCGTCTCGGTAGACGTCGTAGGTGGCGACGGCCACGTCATCGGTCGCCCCCGACCAGCTGAGGTCGATCCCGCCGGACCGTCCGAGCGCGGTGAGCGTGGGCGGTATCGGGGCGCTCGTGTCGGGCAACGTGACGGATCCGGACGGCGCGCTGGTGGCAGACGTGTTTCCCCGGAGGTCACGGGCCTGCACGGTCCAGGTGTGCGTGCCGGCGGGCACCAGTGGATCGGTCCACGTCGTCGCGCCCGCCGGCACGGTGCCCCGGTAGACCTGGTCCCGGTAGACGTCGTACGCGAGCATGGCCACGTCGTCCGAGGCGGCGGCCCCGAGCTTGACCGTCACCTTGGTGGTCGTGCCGACCCGGCTTGCGGACGGCGCTCCGGGCGTGGTCGGCGGAGTGGTGTCGGGGCCGAAGTGGTAGGTGACCTGGTCGAACACCGCGCCGGTCGAGTCGGTGGGGCGGACGCTGATGTCCGTTGCCCGAGACGGTGACCTGCAAGAAGTGGTAGACCTGCGACACCGACACCGGTCTGGCCGTGCCCCCGCCGGCCGGCGCGCCGCAGGACGACCCGACCGCATGGGTCGGGTCCCAACCGCGGGCGTAGGCGTCCGTGCTCGAGCAGGCGGAGCTGGCGGCGACGTTCGTGGGCACACCGCCGCCACCACCTGTGACGTAGCTGATGACACCGCCGGGCGGTGGCACGTTGCGCTGGTAGAGGTGGGCATGACCGTTGAACACGAGGTCGACGTGGTTCGCGGCGAGCAAGGCCTCCAAGCTGGTCGCGCCGCCGTTCGGGTTGGCCGGGCTGTTCTGCAGGTACACGTCCTGCTGGGTCGTGAAGTTGTTCTGGTCGACCCGCAGCGGGTAGTGGAAGAACGCGACCCGCAGCGCCGTCGAGCCGCGTGCGGTCATGTCCTGCGCAAGGTCGTGGGCCAGCCATGCGTACTCCGCGCTCGTCTGCTGCCAGTGCTCGTCGCGGTCCGCCTGATAGGAGGGACACGTGCCGTAGGTGCACCCGGCACCCAGCGAGGGGTAGGCCGACTGCGCCAGGTCGGTCCAGTCCGCGTCAAGGACGTAGAACCGGACGTTGGCCACCGTGAACGCGTACCAGCCGCTCGGGTAGCTCCCGGCCGGAAGCCCGTCGACGGATGGATACGTCGTGGTGGTGCCGTACACCCCGGCCGATGCCTGGACGTTCGTCGGTGTTGGCCAGGTCGAGAAGAAGGTGTTGTTGCGGCCGTGGTTGCCGGTGGTCGCGAACAGCGGCAGCGCGCCGCCGACCTTCGCCCAGTAGCGGGCGTCGAAGACGTTGCTCTGCTCCGCCGCGCCGCCCGCCGCGTCCGCCGCGTGCAACAGGTCTCCGTAGTTGCTCGGGGTGCCACCGCTGTAGGCGATGTCGCCGGTCGAGACCGCGAACGCGGCGGGGTCGTTCGTCTGGTGGGCAGTCGCGGCAAGTGCGGTGTCGAGCGAGTCCTGGTAGCCGTTGTAGGTCCCGAGCGGGGAGTTGTTGCTCAGCGACGTCTCGCCCCAGTCGCCGACGACGTCGAAGGTGAAACGGGTCGTGGACCCGGTCGGGGGCAGTGTCGTGAAGGTCGTCGGGAACGGCGGTGGCTCGCTGAGCAGCGGAGTCCCCGGTGCCGTCGTCCCGGAGTACACCCGGTAGCAGTAGGTCGTCGCCGGAGCCAGGTTCCGCAGCACCACCGTGTGCTGGTAGTAGGGCGTGCTCTCGCCGAAGGCGGTGTAGGTCGTAGCCCTCGCGGCAGCAGCCACGACCGTTGTGGCGCAGTCGCTGCCGGCGATGCCGAGCGTCACCATCCCTGGAGTGCTGTCCGCCGACGTCGTCGCCCACGTGACGGCGACCGATGACGAGGTCAGGTCGGTCAGGTACGGGAACCGGGCGAGCACCTGGGATGCAGCAACAACGGTCGTCGTCGCCGCGAAGGCCGCCGAGACGATCAGGAGGCCGGTCACCGCCACGGACCACGTTCGAGACAAGGGCATCGCGCTTCCGCTTCCTGGCGGTCACCGGCGGGTCCAGCCGCATTGCAGCGTATGTGGCGTCGCCGCCGGCGGGGATCCCACAGAATGCGTAGGCCACGACCGGCTTTTCGGCAAGGCATCGCCCGGATCCGATCAAAGGTGTCAGTGACCGGCGCCGGGCTGAACGCGCCGTCGGGCCGGCCGACCGAGTCGTGGAACGGGCTCGGCGGGGTGTGGAACGTGCCCTGGGCGACCTGGGTCGCCGGCTCAGCCCTGAGCTGACGGCTGCGCCAGGCCCGGCGCGGGGACAGGGCGCTGGTCGACCGGCGGTGTCAGCCGGGCGCCGGCCGCGGTCAGCCGGGCCAGCAACGGGGTGGCGCCGAGACTCCTCCAGGTATCCGCGAGCGGTCGCGACCGCGCCTTCAGGGACGAGGTCCGCGGGCAGGACGGACACCGCGTCGATGGTGATCAGGGCATGGGTGAACGGGTCGACTGCGGCGAGCCGCGCGGCCAGGACGGCGTCGAAGGTGGCGGCTGCGGTGCGGGACCTGCCCTCGAGCGCGTCCACACCCGCCTCCAGCGCCCGGCGGACCGCGACGTGCCAGCTCTTGTCCTCGACGGGCGTCCGGTCCAGGGCCTCGCGGGCCCGGCCGGGGTCGCGCAGCCACAGCGCCGCATGGCCGGCGAAGGCGGCGGCCACGGTGCTGTTGGGCCCGAACACCGCTTCGGCGTCGATCGCGGCGATCGCCTCGTCGTACGCGCCTGTCAGGTCGCCCTCGGTGAGCATGAGAACCGATCGCACCCGCCGGTACCAGGCGACGAAGGTGGCGTTGGCGGACGTGCGGCTCGCCTCGCTCACCCGGTGCAACGCTGACCAGGCGCCGGGCTGGTCCCCGCGGTAGGCGGCCATCAGCGCGATGTCCAGGGAGACCGCGTTCGCCAGGGCTTCGGGCAGCTCCGGCCGCGACTGCAGATCGGCCAGCAGCTCGTCAGCCGTTGACCAGGTGCCGGTCTCGACGGCGAACTCGGCGGCGTTGGCCAGTGCCGTCATCTCCGGGCCACCGCAGCCTCCTCGGCGGGCCAGCGCGGCGGCCTCGAGGGATCGACTCAGCGCCTCGGTCCACTCGTCGGCCTCCAGGGACAGCCCGACCAGGACCCTGGCGGCCGTCTGCAGATCGTTCTCGTCGGTGGCGACCGCCAGCAGGCCGCGTTGCACGACGACCGACTCGCGATGGCGGCCGAGCGCCGTCAGCAGCCCGGCGCGGTTGTGCAGCGCTTTGCGAAGCCGGTCCCAGGCGGCAGCCACCTCGTACCCGGCCAGCGCGCGGTCCACCGCCGCCAGCGAGCCGTCGAGGTCCTTGTCGAGCCAGTGGAGGGCGGCCCGGGCGTGCTGGTACTCCGCGTGCGCCAGCGCGCCGGTGGTCGCCTCGAGCCGCGGCTGCATCCGCTCGACCACGGCCTGCAGCTCGTCGCGTCGGTCCAGGTCGCCGACGGCACTGGCCAGCAGCCCGAGGGCGGCCATCTCGGCGTCGACGTTGCCGAGGTCGCGCGAGCAGGTCGGCTGCCTCGCGGAGGTAGTCGACCTGCCGTTCTGGCTTCAGTGCGTCGGACGCGGCGCGGGCGGCGCCCTGCAGGATGGTGGCCCGTTCTTCCCCGGCGGGGGTGATCGCGAGTGCCTGCTCGCTGAGCATCAGCGCCTGGTCGGGCGAGGCGAGCTCAGTCGCGCGCGCCGCCGCCTGTGCCAGCCAGTCGCGAGCACGGGCACTCAGGGCCTCGCGGTCGCGACCGATCGGTGTCGCCTGCAGCGCCTCCATGTAGTGCGCCGCGACCGCGCCGGCGAGCTCGTCGTCACCGGTGGCCTCGAGGTGGTGGGCCACTGCGAGGTGCCGGGACCGGCGGTCGGCCTTGGACAGCATGCCGTAGGCGATCTCGCGGATGATGCCCTGGACGAAGGCGTACTGCCCCCGCTCCGGTGACCGGGGGTCCGCGTCGTGCACGAGGAACTCGCGACGGGTCAGAGCGTGCAGCCGGCGTTCCAGGTCGTCCGCCGCGCGGCCGGTCACCGCCGACAGCGCGTCGACCGTGAAGCTCTTGCCGAGGATCGGCGGCGTCCTGCAGCAGCGCTCGGTCCTCCAGCGTCAGGCCGTCCAGCCGGGACGCGATCAGGGCGTGCAGCGTCTCCGGCACCTCGAGCTGACCGAGGTTCCCGACGAGCTCGTACGCGTCCCCACCCGCGCGCAGCACACCGCGGTCGGCGAGCATCCGGATCATCTCGACGGCGTACAGCGGCATGCCTTCGGCGCGCTCGACGATGCGGCTGACGGTGGGCGCGTCAGCCCCTGGCACCATGCCGTGCACCAGCTCGGCCATCGTGGCGTCCGGAAGTGCCTCGAGGTGCAGACCCAGGACGTTCCTCGTGCCGGCGCCCCAGTTCGGCCGGCGGTCCGCGAGCTCGGGGCGGGCCAGGGTGACGACGAAGATCGGCCGGTTGCGTGACCACTCGAGCAGCGACTCGATGAAGTCGAGCAGGCCGGCGTCCGCCCACTGCAGGTCCTCGAAGACCATGGCGACGATGCCCTGCTCGCTGATCCGCTCGAAGAACGTGCGCCAGGCGGCGAAGAGCTCGTCACCGCCGCCGGTCGGGCGTTCCTCGAGGCCGAGCAGGAACGCCAGCCGCGGCTCCAGCCACTTGCGCTCGCCTTCGTCGGGCACCTGGCGGGCCACTGCGGCCGCGAGCTTCGACCGGGAGACTCCGGGTGCATCGGTCTCCGCGATGCCGGCGCGCATCCGCACCATCTCGCCGAGTGCCCAGAACGTGATGCCGTCGCCGTACGACGGACAGCGGCCGTGGTGCCACCAGACCGTCTCCTGCAGCCCGTCGACGTACTTGAGCAGCTCCCAGGCCAGCCGCGACTTGCCGATGCCGCCGATGCCGGTCACCGAGACGACCCGCGCCTTCCCCTCGCGCCCGGTGGCGTGCAGCATCTCCTTGAGGATCCGCAGCTCCTCGGTGCGGCCGACGAACGGCGGCTCGATCATCATCCGGTTCTGGCCCTGCCGTTCGGCCACCACCCGAAGCGCGCGCCACGCGTGCACCGGCTGCTCCTTGCCCTTCAACGTCAGCTCGCCGGCGGGCTCGAAGGCGACCGCGCCGGACGCGGCCCGGTAGGTGGCGTCGCCGACCAGGACCCAGCCCGGTTCGGCGGCCGACTGCAGCCGGGCGGCGGTGTTGACCATGTCGCCGGTGACCATGCCCTGGTGGTCCTGACCCTGCGTCGTCGCCGCTTCACCCGTGAGCACGCCGCAGCGCGCCCGGAGCGGCGCGTCGCTCTCGGCGCCGAGAGCAGTCACGGCGGCGACCAGCTCCAGCCCGGCGCGCACCGCCCGTTCCGCGTCGTCCTCATGAGTGACAGGCGTGCCCCACACCGCCATCACGGCGTCACCGATGAACTTCTCGACGACACCGCCGTGGCGCCCGATCACGGTCCGGGCGGTCTCGAAGTAGGAGTCGAGCAGGCCGCGCATCTCCTCGGGGTCGCGTTGCTCGGAGAGCGTCGTGAAGGCGACCAGGTCGAGGAACAGCACGGAGACGAGGCGGCGTTCGGTGGTCTGCGGCGTGGCGACGGCCGGCTGGGCCTCGGCCGCGTCGGGCGCCTCCGGCGCGGACGGTGTGGTCAGCGCGGTGCCGCACTCGCCGCAGAACTTCCCGGTCGCCGGGTTGGGCAGGCCGCAGGCAGGGCACGCGCGGGCCAGTGCAGCACCGCACTCCAGGCAGAACTTGCGCCCGACCTCGTTCTCGGTGCCGCACGCCGCGCAGTTCACTGACGTCCTCTCGACGGTGGGGCCGAGCCTAGGACCGATCGGGGCACGCCGGAGGGAGACCGGAAAGTCTCGCCTGACGGCCGCCGGCCGGCGTCCTATCGTGGTCCGGTGCCCGAGCTCGCCCAGGTGAACGTCTCGGTGCTGCGGGCTCCGCTGCGGCACCGCACGATGGCCGGGTTCGTGGCTGCCTTCGACTCGGTGGCCCGGCTGGCGGAGCAGAGTCCCGGTTTCGTCTGGCACCTGCAGTCGGACTCCGGCCACACGATCCGGGACGGCGACGGGCTGCAGGTGGTCAACGTGTCGGTCTGGCGCGACTACCCGAGCCTGCACGACTTCGTGTACGCCGGCGAGCACCGGCCGTTGCTGTCGCGCCGCGACGAGTGGTTCCTGCCGACTCCGCAACCGTCGACCGCCCTGTGGTGGCAGCCCGACGGCGTACGCCCCGGCCTCGACGAGGCGCTGGACCGGCTGCGCCGCCTTCGGGAGAACGGGCCGACCGAGCACGCGTTCTCGCTGACGCACCAGTTCACGGCGGAGGGGATTGCGGTCGGCAGGCGGTTCCCCGACGCTTGACCGCTTCCTACTATGACCTGCAGGCGGCCTCGGTGCCGGCCGGTGGGGAGGTGCACACGTGGGCTCGCCCGGTTCGGCAGCAGTGCATGCTGCGCTGGACGCTGCACAAGAGGCCGCCCAGGCCTGGGCCATCGTGTTCGCGAAGTCGCGCGTGCTGCGCCGCGACCTCCCGCTCGGCTTCGAGCCGTCCGACTACCCGAACGCCGACTACGACGCCGTGGCCGACTACATGGCGCCGCTCGAGGCAGCGGCTGCCGAAGCACCGATCACGCCGTCCGGGCTGCGCTGGTGCTACCGCGGCGACGCGGTGCTCTTCGAGATGTCCCGGGTGCTGAACGCGCCGTACGACGACCTCGTCGCGCGGGTCGACATCGCTGCCGCCATCCGGGTCATGAGCGACTACATCGGCGGCAGCAGCGCTGTCGTCTCGCGGGACCGCCAGCGCCGGGTGACCCGGCAGGCCGAGCGCAACATGTACCTGCCGCAGCCCAACTGGCTCGCGTTCTCCGGCGGGGCCTTCATCGACGTGTGCAAGCTCGAGGTGATCCGCTACGGCGACGGCTGGCGGCGGATCGCCTGGCGCACGGTGCACAGCCCGAACGGTTCGGCGGTGCACGACGACGGGACGGTGACGTTCGAGCAGGTGGGCGCGTCGACGACCCGGGTGACGGTCCGCGGGCTGCAGGAGTTCACCCTGCCGCCGTACTGGGCCGCGCTCGAGCCCTGGCTCGCGCCGGCCGTGAAGGACGCCCTCGTCGAGGAGTCGTACCGCCGGTTCTTCACAGCAACGCTGGACAACGTCGAGGCCTGCTACGAAGGACGCGAGTTCCGCGTCGGACGTGACCGGGACGAGACGGACGACGAGCCGCTGGAGGACCGCGTGCGGCAGACCTGGTCGGTGCTGCGCACGATGCTGCCGGACCGCCCGCTCGACGAGCTGGCCCGCCGGGCGTGGCCGCGGTCGGCACCGCAGCCGGGCGAGGTGGACGACGACGGGTTCCGGCATTTCGCCGGGAGCGCAACGGCGCCGGCCCCGCCGTCGAGAACCCGGCGTGGTGGGACGCCGTGCTGCGCTGGCAGCAGGAGTGGGCCGAGGTGCTGGCCGACGACGCGCCTGGGCGACGTCCGGGCGGGGGCTGACCGCCGTGCGTGTCGCGGTGACGGGGGCCAACGGGCTGGTCGGTGCCCGCGTCGTCCGCGAGCTGCTCACCGCCGGGCACGACCCGGTCGCCGTGGTACGCCGCGGTGCCGACCTGCGCGGACTTGCCGGCGTCGACGTGCCACTGGCCCGGGCCGACCTGCGGTCGGGGGTCGACCTGCGCCGCGCTGTCGACGGAGCCGAGGTCGTGGTGCACTGTGCGGCGGTCTACTCCTACTCCGAGGAGGAGACCGAGCTGGTCCGGGCCAACGTCGACGGCACCAGCCGCCTGATGGCGGCGGCCGCGGACGCCGGCGTACGCCGGGTGGTGCTCACGTCGTCGTCGGTGACCTGCGGGTCGAGCCCCGGCCGGCTTCAGCTGGACGAGACCGGTGGCCTCGGCGACGGGTGGGTGCCGCGGTACTTCCGCACCAAGGTGCGTCAGGAACAGACGGCGGCGGAGGTCGCTGCCGCCCGCGACCTCGAGCTCGTCGTTGCATGCCCGACAGTCGTGCTCGGCGGGCCCGACTGGCGGCTGGTGCCCAGCAACGCGGTGCTGGTGCGCTACCTGCTCGACCCGAGCCGCACCACGTTCCCCGGCGGCTGCAACGTGGTCGCCGTGGGGGACGTGGCGCGCGGGCACGTGCTGCTGGCGGAGCGAGGGGTGCCGGGCGAGCGCTACCTGCTCGGCGGCGAGGACTGCGAGTGGCGCACGCTGCACGCCCTGGTGTCCGAGCTGGCCGGCGTCGGCGGCCCCTACCTGACGGGCTCACGCAGCAGCGCCTGGCTGGCCGCGTCGGTGGCCGAAGGAGTGGGTCGGCTGACCAGCTCCGCGCCGCTGGCCAGCCGCGAGGAGGCGCGCACGGTCGGTCGCTGGTACTGGTACTCCGCCGCGAAGGCCGGGGCGCTCGGCTATGCCGCGCGATCGGCGCGCGCCACCGTGGCGGGTGCGCTGGCCTGGCTGCTGACCAGCCCGCACCTGCCGCGGTACGTGCGGGAGGGCCTCAGCCCGGCGCAGGAGGTGTACGCCGCGCGCGAGCTGGTCGCTTCGCCGCTGCCTTCCGGGTCGTCGTCTTCTTCGCGGCGGACCTCCTAGCCGCGGTCTTCGCTGTGCTCGTCTTGGCCGCGGCCTTCTTGGCCGCCGGTTTCGGCGGAGGTCCGACCAGCGCTCGCACCGTCACGTCGAGCCGCGTCCCGTCGCCGCCGAGCACCGTGATCTCGCCGTGGTACTCGTGCCCGGGCGTGAAGCGGTCGGCGTCCAGCGGCAGCAGCACGCTGACGGTCGACTCCGCTCCTGGCGCGAGCCGCACGCTGCCGGGGTCGAAGGTGAACGAGGGCTGCAGCCCGTCGGCCTCCGGTCGTCCGGCGTCGACGAGCGGCCCCGCGGAGAAGGACAGCTGCGCCACCTCGTCGCGGGTGTTCGCCACGGTGAACGTGCCGGATGCCGTCCCGCCCACGGTGCCCTCCAGCGGCAGCGACGCGCCGGCCGTCGACCCGGTCGACCCGGTCGACGCAGTCGGCTTCCGGCGGTGGTTCGACAGGTGCGACGGCCGGGAGGCGTCCTCGACGACCTCGGTCAGCCGTTCGCCGGTCGCCGCGGTCAGCTCCTGCAGGGCCTTGGCGTACTGCAGGTTGAGCTTGCCGAGGTCCCGCAGGTAGGCCTGGTACTCGCTGCCCACGGTCTGCAGCAGGTCGCGGGGGCTCGGTCCCTCGCCGCGGCCGGTGGCCTGAGCCGTCGTGAGGACGGCCTTGGCCCACCGCGCCTGCACGCGGGCCGCGTCGCCGACGACGTCCTGCAGCTGCTGCCACGGCGAGGTGCTGGCGCCGGTCACCACGTCAGCATCCGCAGCTGCAGCAGTCGACCTCGACCGCGCCGCAGTCCGACGGCAGGACCGCTACGGCCAACCGGACCGTGGTCCCGCAGCCGTCGAGGCGGAGGTCGCTGACCGCGACCGTGCAGCAGCGGACGTCGCCGCCCACGCGCTGAACCTCCTCCTTCGACTGGGGAGCCGCCGATTGTGAGGACGAGCCGCACGACCCGGGTCTCGCAGGGCTGCAGGGTGATCTCGCCGCCGGGGACGACCTCGGTCCTGAGCTGCGGGGCGTCGTCGGTGCACGAGGTCCACTCGCCGGGCTGCAGGGTCACCGTGGTGGCGCGGCGCCGCGGGTTGTGCAGGGTGACCGGCACCACCCGTCGCTCGCCGACCCGCGCCTCGACCAGCACGTCGGCGCCGGTCGCGCAGGAGCAGCAGGCGCAGTGGTCGCACCGGTCATGCCGGCCTCGTGCCGCTCGTGGCGGCGGTGCTCGTGGCCGTCGCTCGCAACCGCAGTGGTCGTGGTCGTGGTCGTGGTGGCCGCGACGCCGGCGGCCCCGGTACGGCGTCGCCCCCAGGTCACCGGTGGCGCCGGCCCAGCTCGACCAGGCGTCGTCGAGCATGGTGAACGCCGGTTCCCAGGCCGCGAGCGTCTGGTCGACCAGCCGGCGCACCGAGTCTGCTGCGCCCGGCGTACCGGTGCGGTGCTGGGTCTCATGCATCGTTCCTCCTGGGTGCGGCGGTCTTGCGGGGGCGGCGCGGAGTCGCGCTGGGTGGTGGGCTTGGGCTGTGGGGGCGGCCACGCGCGGGTTGACGACGACGCGCAGCGTGCCGGTGGCGACCGGCAGCAGGGCGAGGTACCGGCGTTCCGGGTCGACCTCGCCGTCGACCTCGACCTCGGCGTCCACCACGTGGGTCTCGCCGGGCGCGAGGTCGAGGGGGCCGGTGATGCGCAGCACGGCGTCCGGGCCGGCGGCGGCGTCGTCGGGCAGCCGCGCTGGCCGGTCGATCGGCAGCGCCGTCAGGTCGGGGTCGCGGGTGAGCCGGGCCCGCGCCGTCGGAGCGACCTGCAGGTGGACGTTGCCGGTGTTCTGCAGCACGAGGCGTACGCCGGCGGCGCCGGCATCGAGGAAGACCCGCGAGGGGGTCAGGTCGACGGCCGGCTCCGGAGAGACGTGCAGGACCGCCTCGACCTGGTGGCCGGCGACGTCGAGGGTGGCGTGGTACTCGCCCGGCGGGGTGTCAGCGGCCAGCTCGAGCGAGGCGGTGACCTCGGTGCCGGCGTCGGGAGACAGCCGGGCTCCGACCTGGCCCGGACCGGGCTGGACGGGCAGGTCGTGACCCAGCACGGCGAAGCGCTGCAGGCGGCTCGGCTGCGGGCCGGTGTTCGTGACGTGCAGCTGCCCGCGCAGCCGGCCGGGTGCGCCGGCGAGGATCACCTGGCCGTCGCCGGGAGCCCGGACGGCGAGGTCCGGCAGGTCCGCGGTCTGTCTCATGAGCCGACCCTGATGTGCACGCCGCCGGGGGAGGGCTCGTCGTCGTGGTGCACACGGCGGCTGCGGGTCGGCCCGACGACGAGCGGCCGGGGCGGCACCGGCTCGACGTACGTCGTGCTCTGCCCGCACCAGGAGATCGCGGCCAGCTCGACGCCCCACAGGCTGAAGCCGACCCGCTGCTCCCACGGCGAGCGGACCATCGTGGGTGCGACCGGCGCCAGCTCGACGCGCACGCAGCTGTCGACGGCGACCGGCTCGAGGTCCATCGCGATCGAGGAGGACGTGGCCACCGGGTCGAGCGTCAGGCGGGCCGTGGCGTCGCTGTGCAGCGTGACGTCGCTCTCGCTGTTCAACGTGCTGGCGGAGTTCAGCTTGGAGTCGACCTTGGTGTCGACCTTGATGTCGTCGAGGCCGTCGAGGTGCACGTCGGAGTCGACGTCGACGGTGCCGGAGTTGCGGACGTCGAAGGTGTAGTCGGCCATGTCGCTCCTCGTGAGGGTGCTAGCCCGCCGGGCTGATCAGGTAGCTGTGGTGGAAGCCGAGGCGGGGGTCCGCCCAGGGGGACAGGGATGCGTCGTACTCCTGCAGGTCGGGCATCGGCACCCGCAGCCGCAGCGTCATCGACGGGTAGTCGTAGACGCCGATGCTGTTGAGACCACGGTTGGCCGTGAACAGCAGGGTCTGGTCGGCGGACAGCTGGCAGGCGTAGACCGAGTCGAGCAGTGAACCGCGGCTGACCCGCAGCGCGTTGAGGAAGTGCCGGCTGTTGGTGACCGGCGACCCGCGGGAGAACGCGTCGAGCACCTGGCTGGCCGCGGCTCGCCCGTGCCGGGCCTGGACGAGCGGGTCCGGCCGCTCGTCGACGACCCGGAAGTCGGCGAACGACTCGAGGTCGAGCAGCACGATGCTCTGGCTGCCGCCGGTGCAGAAGATGAGCTCGGTGTCGGAGACGGTGACGTCGGAGTTGATGTGCGCCGGCACTTCACGACCGGCCGACCAGTGCCGCACCACCTGACCGCTGTCGGCGTCGATCTCGTAGACGTACTCCTTGAAGTAGGACATCGCCCACTCGTGGTAGTCGTACCCGTCCTGCGGGGCCACCCGGAAGGACAGCGCGTAGAACAGGTCCTCGCTCGGGTGCACGGCGACGTGCCAGCAGGTGGTGGGCAGCCCGACGCGACGGGTCTCGCCGGTGCGCAGGTCGAGGATGCCGACCTCGCGGGCCTCGCCGCGGTCGGGGTGGTCCATGCCGCCGTACACGAGGAACCGTCCGGACGCGGTGTGCTTCATCGCGTGCGGCAGCTTCAGCTGGTGCGGCGCGATGCGCTCCGCCTTGTGCAGCAGGTTGATGTCGAAGCGCCACAGGTGCTCGCCGATCGCGGTGACGAACTGCACGTCGTCCAGCCAGACCAGGTGGGTGCTCGCCTTGATCGAGTGGTCGGGCACCTCGAAGCGCAGCGTCGACACCCGGTCGGCCTCGTCCAGGGAGGACGGGTCGTAGAACAGCAGGTGCTGACCGGTGTTGCCGAGGAACCCGGCGCTGCGAGCCGGGCTGACCGACACCGCGTGCCCGCCGGCCACCCCGGCGAAGTAGGAGACCTTGTAGGCGTAGGCCTCGTCGGCCGGGTCGTAGCGGAAGACGCACACGCCGGCGCGGCCCTCGAGCCCGTTCAGGCCGCTGCCGTCGAGCGCGACGTGGAACGAGTACGGATAGGTACGAACGGTCACAGACCCCCGGCCTCTCTCTCACCGGAACTGTAGGAGAGGACACGGAGGGTGAACAGGCCTTGTGCGACGGGCCGCAGTGGGCTACGGCCGGGCCGACGGAACGTGCCGCGCTGGGTCGGCCGTCTGCCGCTCGGTTGGCAGCCGCCCCCCACGACCGCCGAGAGTCTTGCGTAGCTCCTACCTTCGGTGGTACAACAAATCTATATCTCCCACCACAGATCCTCCGGGATCGTGGAGACGCCCGAGCATCAGGATCCGTCGACAGGAGGTGGTAGCGATGCTGATGCGCACCGACCCGTTCCGAGACCTCGACCGGCTCTCCCAGCAGGTGTGGGGCACGGCATCCCGCGCCCGACGATGATGGCGATGGACGCGTGGCGCGACGGCGACGACCTTCGTCGTCGAGTTCGACCTGCCCGGCGTGTCCCCGGACTCCGTCGACCTCGACGTCGAGCGCAACGTGCTCACCGTCAAGGCCGAGCGGCCGTCCCTGAACGGCGACCGCGAGCTGATCGCCGCCGAGCGCCCGCGGGGCGTGTTCAGCCGGCAGCTCATCCTCGGCGACAACCTGGACACCGAGAACATGGGCGCCAGCTACAGCTCCGGCGTCCTGACCCTGCACATCCCGGTCGCCGAGCAGGCCAAGCCGCGGAAGATCCAGATCAGCAGCGACGAGAGCGACCGGCAGGCCATCGACGCGTAGCTCCCCGGGGTACGACATGTCTGTTCGCGCACTTCCCGACCTGGACGAGTCCTCGACCCGCGCGGCGTTCGCGGACCTGATCTGCCAGGACGACGAGCTGGTGCAGGCCGAGTTCATCGCGCTGGTGTCCGCCGTCTGGTCGACGCCGCCAGCGGTGCCTCCCACCGGCGTGGCAGTGCACCGGCAGCCGCTCCCCCCGGCCGCGGCAGCGGTCCCGGCGGAGGACCCGACAGGGGCGGTCGTCGGGTCCGGCTCGGCTGGCGGCAGGGGTCGACAACGGTCGCCGCCGCGACCACGGCACGTCCCCGGCTGACACAGCACACCTGGCCCCGGCCGCCGACGCGGCCGGGGCCCTTCACCTTCGACGGGACACGATGGCTGCTCAGCCAGACCCCTACGCCGAGCTCGGGCTCGGGCCCGGCGCGACGCCGACCGAGATCCGGCACGCCTTCCGCCGTCGGCTGCGGGCTCACCACCCCGATACCCGCGACATCGGCGATGCCGCTGCCGGCGAGCGATCCGACGCGGCGCTGCAGCGGCTGCTGGCGGCCTACGCCGCTCTGCACCAGGCGAATGCGGACGGCCGCAACACCGACCGGCCGCCCCCGGCGACCCGCGTGCCTCACTCCGGCAGCCCCGTGCCCCCCGCCGCCACGCGGCGGGTGCCCTGCCCGTCGCCTGGCGGGCAGCCGGTCGGCCAACCGAGGTTGCTGGTGCGGGTGAGCCCCGTCCGCTGGCAGCCGGCCGAACCTCGGCGGTGGATCCGCTTTCGCAGCATCGGATGACTGACCGAGCAGATCTCGGACCGCCCAGACATCCGTTGCGTGTGAAACGCCTGCCGGACACCCTGTCGAGTGCGGCATCGCGGCACCGCGCCGAGCGTGAGTCAGTCGGCGACGTCGGCGGTGACGCGAGGACGGGTCCCCGGCGTGACCTGCGCCGGGTCGGACTGACCGGGCGCTCGCAGGAATGCTCCGAACAGCAGGCCGGCCAGGCCGGCGAGCTGGGCGTCGACCTCGTGGCCGTTGACGACCTGGTAGACGATCGCGCCGAGCGCGACGAGGGAGCCAAGGGCGATGGTGACGGTGGCTACCAACGGGTTGTAGTTCACGGTGCCCTCCTGTTCTGGAGACGAGCCGCGGCCCTGGACCGGCATGACCTCACTAGCCCGCCCTGCCTCATCGCCGGTAGGAGTGATCCGGCGGGGCGCCTGATACGCCGGCGACATCCCGTTGCAGCGTGTTGCCGTCCGGGGCAGAGTTCGCTCGTGAGCCCTGAGCCCCCCATCGTCGTCCGAGCCATCGGCGTCGTCCGGTCGTCGTTGCGCAACCGCGACGGCGCCCCACGGCAGGCCGACGAGGGAGCCCCCGAGGCCGAGCTGGTCTTTCACGACGACGTCAGCGCGGCCCTGGAAGGCATCGAGGTGGGTGCGGTCGTCGAGCTGTTGACCTGGCTGCACGAGGCTGACCGGTCGACCCTGCAGACGAGGCCACGCGGCGACGCTGCTCGCGCCGTGACCGGGGTGTTCGCCACCCGCTCGCCGGACCGTCCCAACCCGATCGGGCTGCACACCGTCACCGTCGTCGACGTCGGTCCGTCGACCTTGCGCGTCGCCGCGCTCGAGGCGATCGACGGCACCCCGGTGCTGGACGTGAAGATCTCGCTGCGTTCCCCGGACCACCGTTAGCGGTGCGCCTCGCCGCCGGACCGATGACTTCGTGGCGCGACCGTGGTCTGGTTGGGCATGAACGAAGCGACCCGAGCAATGCTGGCCGGCTCCCTGGACGGCTCGCTGGTGCTTCCCGGCGATCCGACGTACGACGAGTCCCGGACGATCTGGAACGCCATCGTCGACCGGCGTCCTCGGGTGATCATCCGGTGCGCGAGTGTCCGGGACGTGGTGACTGCGGTGCGAACGGCCCGCGAGCACGGCCTCGAGATCGGCGTCCGGTGCGGTGGCCACAGCGCTGCCGGCCACGCCGTCCCCGACGGCGGCTTGATGATCGACCTGACCCCGCTGCGTGCGGTCCGGGTGGACCCCCGACAGCGCCGTGCGGTCGTGCAAGGCGGTGCCCTGCTGGGGGCGCTGGACCGGGCGACCCAGGAGTTCGGGCTGGCGGTCACGGCCGGCAACGTGTCGCACACCGGCGTCGGCGGTCTCGCCCTGGGCGGCGGGATGGGCTGGCTGGCCCGGCAGGCCGGTCTGACGTGCGACAACGTCGCGTCCTTCGAGGTCGTCACCGCAGACGGTGACGTGCTGCGCGCGAGCGAGAGCCAGCACCCCGACCTGTACTGGGCGCTGCGTGGCGGCGGTGGCAACTTCGGAGTGGTCACCGAGTTCGAGCTCGGGCTGCACGACATCGGCACCGAGTCGCTCTCCGTCGAGGTCGACTTCCCGGTCGACCAGGCGGTCACCGCGCTGCGCGGCTGGCGTGACCTCAGCGCGTCGGCACCTCGCGAGGCGACGTTCACGGCGGGCATCGGCGGCGGGGTGGTGACCCTCGGCTACGTCTGGGTGGGGAACGCGCAGCGGGGTGAGGCGCTCGTTCCCGCGGTCCGCGCGCTGGGTCGCCCATCGGCCGAGCGCGTCGTCCCCTCGACCTATGTCGCGCTGCAGTCCCGCGACGACGTGGTCGACGGGCACGCGCTGCGCCGGTACAGCAAGGGGCACTACTTCCGAGAGCTCACCGACGAGGTCATCGACACGATGGTGGCGGTCACGGACATCGGCCCGTTCGCGCCCGGAGTGGGGCTGCAGGCGTACGGCGGGGCGATCGCCGACGTGCCCGAGGCAGACACCGCCTTCAGCCACCGCGAGACCGCCTTCGAGCTCGGTGCAAGCAGCGGGTGGACAGATCCCGCCGAGGACGAGGTGCGCATCCAGACGGCACGGTCCTACGCCGCCACGCTGGAGCCGTTCGCGTCGGGGGTGTACGTCAACGTCCTGGGTGACGAGGGCGCGGCCGGCGTACGCCGGGCGTACTCGGCCGAGAAGCTGGCCCGGCTGACCGCGGTCAAGGACATCTACGACCCGCAGAACGTCTTCCACCTCAACCAGAACATCGCGCCCTCGGGCGCCGCGGTGCAGGTCAGCTGAGCACGACCGCCAGGAACCGGTTGACCTCGGCGCGCACCCGCGCCTGGCTGGGGTCGTCGAGGAGGTCGACCCCGTGGGCGTCGCCCGGAACCATCAGGACGTCCTCCGGGCCGGGATGCAGGGCGCGCAGCCGCCGCGCATCCGCACTGTCGAACAGCCCGTCGTGCCGGCTGCCGAGTGCGAGCAACGGTCCACGCCACTTCCGGATGCCGGGGCGGCCGTCGAAGTCTGGGGGCAGCGTGAGCTCGCCGCCGAACGACAGCACGCCGGCCGGCCGCGGCCGGACCCGGTGCGCCTCGGACATCGCGAGGGCGCCGCCCTGCGAGGCGCCGCCGAGCACGACTTTCCGTACGCCTGCTCGGCGCAACGCGGCCGCCGCGAGCACTGGCAGCTCGGAGCGGGGCTCCTTCCAGTCGAACAGCGCCACGCGGTACGTCGACCCGAGCTCCTCGGCGTACGGCAGCCACTCGCAGATGTCGCCGTCGGCCTGCGGAGCGAGAACGACGCCGCTCGTGCCGGTGCCGATGAGGAGGAAGGCGACGCCGTTGCCCTCACTGGTGGTGGCCCGGACGAAGTCGCCGCCGGCATCAGCGGCGCAGTCCGGGCGCTCGGCGAGGGGAAAGCCGTTCGGGTCCAGCTGACGGGCTGACCCACTCGGGCTCGGGCTCGCCGGTGATCGAGCCACCGAGCCGGCCGGCGCCGCGGCGTCTTCGTCGGCGCTGCTGCCCGCGCAGCCGGCCAGCAGCGCCACGGTCAGCAGCGGCCCGAGCAACAGCGTCGTCTTCCCGGTGCTGCGCCGCCCCAGCCGGGTACGCCGCCGAGGTCTGGTCGGGTGCTTGGTCATGGCTCCTGCCGGTCCAGCTGCCTCGCCCTAGACCGGGGCGGCGTCCCACCAGTCGAGCACCCGGAGCGCCCGCAGGGTGTTCCACCGGCTCGGGCGGCCGTCGCCGTCCTCGAGCTCGAAGTGGACGTCGCCGGGGTGGGTGTTCTCCAGCAGCCAGCGGCCGTCGTCCTGGCGCTTGGCGCGGACGAGCTCGATCGCGTCACCGAGCCGCGGATCCCGGACGTCGGCCCGGCGGAAGTACTCCAGCCCGCGCAGGACGTCGTAGTACCACCTGGTCGGGAAGGAGAACTCCAGCCAGGTGTCCACCGGCACCTGTCCGGTGCTCTTGCGGCGGAACAACGACCGTTCCAGCAGGTACTGCTCACCGCCGCGGCGGGCAGCCGTCAGCTCCACCGACCCGCCGGCTGCCCGCTCGTGCTCGAGCAGGCCCTCGAGCACGCAGATCGTCGAGTCGAACGACGACACGGTTGCGCCGCTCTCGGTCCAGCAGTTCCAGCCACCGTCGTCGAGCTGATCGGCCAGCAGCCGAGTGACGATGCCGCCGACGTCGGCACCGAAGTAGGTGCCGAAGGTGACCGTCCGCCCGTTGATGCAGGGCTCGACCTCACCGTCGAAGAAGGGCAGGTCGTCGTACTCCCAGCGGCAGTTCGCAGCCACCAGCGAGGTCATCTCGCGAGCGGTGTCGGTGGCCGGGTCGAGCCCGAAGTCGTAGAGATCCATCATTGCCGACAGCGTCGAGGTCCACGGTTGGCTGCCGTCCTCGGGTGGGCTGCCCCGGCCCGGGAAGCAGGCACCGCCCATCCATTGGCCGTCCGGGTCACGAGCGGCCAGCAACCGGGCGCCCCAGCCTTCGGTCTCCACCCGGGCGCGTTCCGCGGCGACGTCGTCAGCCGGCGAGTCGGTCAGGTCCCGCAGCACCTGCCAGCGGATCGCCGGGTCGGCGTCGAGCAACCAGTCGACCGGCCTGGGCGGCGTCGGCAGCGTGTGCACGGTCGAGTCCGTGGTCGGGTGGTCCGGTGCGTTGTCAGCCATGCCGGACAGGCTAAGGCGCATTCCGGACGACATCGTGCCGGATTGGAGGCCGCTGACCTGGAGCCGCTGACCTGGCTGCATCGGGGGCGCTCGTAGATTGGCGGGGTGCAGGTGGTGACCACGTCGGAACGCCCCGACCTCGAGGACGAGGCTGCGGCCGCCTTCCGGGTGAAGTGGCCGGAGTTCATCTTTCACGACGCGTTCGCGAAGCAGTACATGCCTCGGGTTGCCGAGTTCTTCCCGCAGTACGACGTCCTGCTGCTCGACGAGCAACGGGTCGTCGCCGGCGGCTGGGGTGTCCCGCTCCGCTGGGACGCCACGGTGCGCGACCTGCCGGACGGTTACGACGGGGCCCTCGCCCGAGCCGTGGCCGGCCACGAGTCGGGCATCCCCCCGACCACGCTGTGCTTCATGGCCGCGGCGGTCGGCAACGGGGAGACCAGACGTGGGCTCGCCGGCCAGGTCCTCACGGCGCTGCGCGACCGGTCCGCCGAGGCGGGCCTGCCACACGTCATCGCACCGCTGCGGCCCACCCTCAAGGCCAGGTACCCGCTGACCCCCATGGAGCGGTTCGCCCGATGGAGCCGCCCGGACGGGTTGTCCATCGACCCGTGGATCCGGACGCATCAACGGATGGGCGCCACGGTGCTCGGTCCCGCCACCCGCTCCATGACGATCAGCGGGACGGTCGCCGAGTGGGAGTCCTGGACGGAGATGGTGTTCCCCGAGTCCGGCTCGTACGTCGTGCCGGAAGCGCTGGGACTGGTCGACATCGATCGCGATCGAGACGTCGGCACCTACGTCGAGGAGAACCTCTGGGTTCGGCATTCTTGACCGCCTGACCTGACCGCCTGACCTGACCGCACTGCGGGGACGAGCCGGTGCAGCAGGTCCACGAGCTGCAGCAAATCCCGTTCACCTGTTCCCCGGCCGCACCCGCGGGTGTTGACTGCCGCCCATGACCCTGCTCGCCAACGTCCCCCGCGCCGTCATCCGGACGATGACCGCGCTCGCGGCAGTCTGCGTCTCGCTCGCGGTGGTCGCCTCGGTCGACCCGCAGTGGATCGAGCACTCCGTCGGGCTCTCGCCGGACGGCGGCACCGGCGGCGCCGAGTGGGAGCTCGTCATCGCCTTCGGCGCGGCCGCCCTGGTGCTCGGCGTGGTGGCCCTCGCCGCCACCCTGGCGCGGATCCGGGTGGCCCGGGACACTCGACCCGCTCACGTCGCAGGGCTGACGGCGCACGAACCATTTCGAGCGGGCAGAAGGACTTCCCAACCGCCGATCCGGAGTGCTTGAGTGAGGCCGGCGTCTTCGGGTCGCCGGGACGAGGCGAGGCTCCCGGGAGACCGCAACCAGTGGTCTTGTGGGTCTGCTGCTCTCCCTTCCGTGTCGAGTCGCGACCCACCACTGTGCGCCTGCACCCAGCAGGTTCGCGTGCTCGTCCAGCGCGGAACGACGGGAACGAGGGGGAGGGCCGGATGCCCCGCACGACCGGGAGCCGAGCGGCGGCCACTCCACGCACGGTCCGTGCCGTCGACCTGGACCGGGTGCTCGCCTCCACCCGCTGGTTCGACAAGGCCGCCGCCGGGGTCGGCTCCCGGCTCGTGCCGGGGACGACCACCGACGCGCTGTCGATCCCGCAGGGCGACGCCCAGAAGATCCTGACCGGCGTCGTGCGGCTGGTGGCCGACCTGCCGATCGGCACCACGCCGGTGGTGGTGTGGCACCAGGGCGTCGACGAGCTGTGGGTCGACACGTCGTCGGTCACGATCGGGTGCGAGCCCGGGCTCGTCACGATGGCGCTGACCGTCTCGTGCGACCAGGTGCGCGAGCCCGTGACGCTGCAGGTGCCCTTCGCCGTCGGCACGAGCAAGGTCCCGACCGGCCTGCTCATGACGACGTTCAGCCAGCTCACCGGGCCCGACGTGGTGGTCGGCACCTGGTCCGAGGCCGTCACGGCGTTCTGCTGGGAGGCGCTGGTCGAGGTCGCGCGCGCGGTCTGCGCGCGGCTCGGCAAGGACCGCACCGGCAAGACGCTCGTGCCGGGCGGCCTCGGCGCCGACTCGCGGCGCCTGCTCGTGCAGCCGATGGCGCGCGTGCCGGGTCGGTCCCTCCCATGACGCTCACCGAGGACGGCCTCGGCTCGTTCGGCTCGCTGAGCCGGGCGCTCGGGATCACGACGTCGGCCGGGTTCAACGGCGCCTGGTTCGGCGACCCCCTCGCCGGCAGCGCCAACCCGCACGGCCTCGGAACGGTGTTGTCCGACGACGGCCAGCGCACGGCGCTCGGCGACTTCGTCGACGAGGTGCTCGGGCCGCCGGACGCTGAGACGCTCGACGAGACCCGGTGGATCCCGTTGTTCCACAACGACGACCCGGACGTCGGCGTCTTCGCGGTGCTCGAGCCCACCGGGTCGCCCGACGCGGGGACGGTGCGCGTCGGAGTGGGCGTCGAGCACCGCACCGGCACCGACGCCCCCTGCGTGGTGACCCGCCTGCACGTGCCCATCGCGCACGTCCGGCGTGGCACCGCCCCGGACCCGCGGCCCACCGGCGGCGACCTGCCGCGCTGGCTGGTGCTCGGCCGGCCCGGTGGCCGGGTCAGCGTCTCGGTCGAGGCCACGCTGACCGACGCGCCGCCGGTGCCGGGCACTGCCTACCTGCGCGGCGCCACCGTGTCGCTCGACATCCCCACCGCGCCGTCCGACGACGTGGGCTTCACCCTCGTCCTGCAGGACCTCCAGCTGCCCGGAGCCACCGCGCCGTCGTCCCCGACGCTGAGCCTGGACGCCCTGGACGAGGTCGGCAGCGACCTGCTGGAGTTCCTCGTCGGGCTGGTGCGTGCCCAGGTCGCGGCGCTGGATGCGAACGACCCGACGTTCCGGCACGTCGTCGGCCTCGCCGGCGCGCTGGGGCTGCGCGAGGTCGAGCACCTGCCGCCGCTGCCGCTGACCGACCTGCCGACCCGGGGCCTTGCCGCGCTGGTCGACTGGGTGCGCGGCGTCCTGCTGGACCCGGAGGCCGAGGATGCCTGGCTGACCCAGCTCGAGCTGCTGACCGGCGGGCACGCCGACCTCGCCCGGGACGCGATCACGACCCACCTCGGGCCCGCAACCGTCCTCGTCGGCCTGCAGGTGACGACCGGCAGCGGGGGCGCGCCGGTGCTCGTGCCCTGGGTCGAGGTCGAGCTGTCGCCGACGACCGGGGCCAAGGCCGCGGCGCACGTCGACCTGCTGCGGGCCGACACGGGCACCGGCCAGGTCACGTCGCTGCCCGGGCTGCGGGTCGAGGCCGTGCTCGGGGCCGAGGCCGGCGGCGCAAAGCTGCTCACCGGGTCGCCGGGCATCGGCTCGGTGCACGTCGGGATCGCGCTGGACGAGCAGCGCCGGCCGACGTTCGTGCTGCACCTCACCGACGTCGACCTGCCCAACCTGGCCGACCCTGCGCACCCGCACCACCACGACCTGATCGACCTGTCGACGCCCGACGCCGCCGTGGACGTCGCAGACGACGTGCTCGACCAGGCGCTCACCGACGCACTGGGTGCGCTCGGCGACGCAGGCGACCTGCTCGGGACGCTGCTCGGGATCAGCCCGCCGGCCGGCGTCACCGGCGTCTCGGTCGTCGACGTCGTCCGCGACCCGCTCGCCGCGCTGCGCCGCTACTGGCACGACCTCACCGACAACGGCACCGCCATGCAGTCCGCGCTCGGCGACCTGCGCCACCTGCTCACCGGCGCGCAGGACACGGTGACCGGCGAGGGCGCGGAGGACCGGCCGTGGCGAGCGGCTCTCGGTCCCGACGACAGCCCGGTGGCCCTGCTCGCCTGGCGGGACGGCGGCGACCTGGTCCTCGCGGTCGGCGTCGGGGCCACCCTCGACGTTCTCGACGACCTCACCGCCTTCGTCGACGGCCGGCTCACGATCCTGCGGGTGCCGCTGTCGACCGGACCTGCGGTTGCCCCGCCGTCGTTCGTCGGCAGCGGCAGCCTGGTCGCCGGCATCCGGCCGCGCACCGGCGACACCGTCGACCTCAGCCTGGACGTCGGCGTGGGCTCGACGGTGGTCGAGGTCGGCGAGCTGGCGGTTGCCGCCCGCTTCGACGCCGCGACCGGGCTGCACGTCGCGCCGCGCGGAGTCGGGCTGGCGCTGCGCGTCGTCACCCGCGACGGCCCGGCCCGGCTGGCCCTTCCGCTGCCGGTGCTGGCAGCAGACGGCAGCTGGACGTTCGCCCCGGACTGGTCCGAGCTCGAGCTGCTGCTGGCGAACCTGTTGCGGCGCACCGGGTCCAGCGTCCTGGACGCGTTCGTCGAGCTCGTCGGCTGGGACGCCACCGGAGCCCGGCTCAGCCTTGCCGACCTCGTCGCCGACCCGGCCGCCGCGCTCACCGCCTGGTCGCTCGACCTCATGCTGGACTGTCGCCGGCTCGGTGACGTCCTGGGCCCGGTGGCGTGGCTGCTGTCCGGCGGGACGCGCAGCACCCCGCTCGGCCAGGGCCGGCCCGAGTCGCCGTGGCGGGCGCCGGTGGCCGGTGCCGCCGCCGCGCCCGGCCTCGCGGTGTGGACCGTGCCGGGGTGCCCGCCGAGCGCAGCCACCACCGGAGGGCTCGCCGCCGCGACGCCCCGGGACGGGGTGCTCAGCCCGGAGAGCGTGGTCTCCGTGCTGTCCGCGGCCGCGGCGGACCTGCCGTCGCTCGCCGACCTGCTGCACGGCCGACCCGGGCTGGCCGGCGGCCTGGGCGCGCTCGTCCTGCGCTGGACCGGCAGCGACGGCCTCGTCGTCCCGCCGCCCACCACCGAGCAGGACGGCGGGCTGGTGCTCGCCGGGGACGCTGCCGTCGTCGTGCACCTGCGGGACGGCTTCGGCTACCAGGAGCTGTCGGCCTCCGCGCGCACGAGCGGCGCTGCCTGGCCGTTGGCGACCGACGGCACCGCCACCGTCGTCCATGTCGGCTGCGACCCCGGGTGGCTGGCCGGCGTCCCCGACGCCGAGCGGGTCGACGCGACCGGCGACCCCGCCGACGTGGCGCGTGCTCCTGCGACGACGACGGGCCGGTTCGTCCTGCAGGTGCCCACCGTGGCCGCCGCGGCGACCGGTCGCGCCGACCGGGACGGCGTGGCCGGCCAGGTCGCGCGGATCGTCGCCGCACTGGCCGACCGGACCGGCGGGATCGTGCTCGTCGGGCACGGTGCCGCCGGTGCCGCCGTGGTGCGCGCCACCGCTGATGCCCACGTCGGTCCGCTCGTCAGCGACGTCGTCACGGTCGGAACGCCGTGGTCGGCCGTCTCGGCGATCGCCCTCCAGACCGGGCTCGGCGGCGACGCGCTGCGGCTGCTCGCCGACCTCGTGCCCGACCCCGTGCCGGAGGTCGCCGACGGCCTGGTCGCGCTCGGCGGCTCGGCAGCCCGCCGTGGGATCGGCCTGGTCCGCCGGTCCGGTGGCCCGACCGTGGTCGACGACCTGCCGTCGGCCGCCGGGCTGGCGCGCGGCGCCGCCGTGCGCGTGCACGCCGTGTTCGGCCGGCTGACCGCGGACGACGCCGGTCGGGCGATGACCGGCCTGGTCGGCGCCGCCCTCGAGCAGCGGCGGCAGGAGGCGCTCGCCGCATCGTCGGGCACCCCGCAGGAGGTGCACGTCGGGCTCGACCTCCCGGTCGGCGACCTCGACCTGGGCGGCGTGCTCGTCGGCGCCGGTGCGACGTTCGAGGTGCTGCGGGTCGACCGCACCGCCCCGCACGTGCAGCTGCGACGTGACCTGACCGTGCGGCTGCGGCTCGCGGTCGCCGACTCCTGGCTGGTCGGCGGGCCGGGCGCCGGGCAGCAGGACCTCGAGGCGCGCTGGGTCGAGGTGCGGCTCCACCTCCCGCTCGACGGCGGCGACGGCACGCGACGGCAGCACCGAGATCGTCCTGCACGAGGCGCGGGCGTTCGGGGTGCCGCGCGAGACCTGGACCGTCACCGCCGACGCCGGCGGCGTGCTGCCCGAGGTGCGCGTGCTGCTCGGTGAGGTCGTGGCCCGGCTGGCCGCCACCCCACGGGTCGCCGACCTGCTCAGCGCCCTCGGGCTGCTGCGCGACGGCGGCCTCGACCCGACCGCCCTCGACCGCCTCGTCCACGACCCCGTGACGACCGTGCGCGGGCTGGTCGCCGCTGCGCCCGGCCAGGTCGCCGCCGCCGTCCGCTCGCTGGTCGGAGGCGTCGTCCCACCGGACCTCGCGCCCACCGCCGTCCGGCTGTCCGCCGGTGCTGCCACCGTCACCGCCGACCTCGCCAGCGGCACCGTGTCGGCCACCCTCGGCCTCAGCGAGGGCCCGCTCGCGCTGTCCGGCGCGGTCACGGCGACCCGCACCGGCGCGTCCGATCGACCTCACCGTCGGCGCTCTCGACCCGGAGGTCGGCGGGGTCGCCCTGGTGGCGCACGCCGCGTCCGGTGAGACCGGCGGCCCGACGCTGCGCCTCGACACCCGGCTGCCGGGCCGCGCGGTCGTGGCGGTGCCGCTGCTGCCGCACGCGGACGCGGACGCCGTCGTCCGGCTGCTCACCACCCTGGTGCCCGCCGTCGCCGGGCAGGTGCTCGTCGACCACCTGCGCAGCCGGGTCGAGGGTGAGCTGTTCGACGCCGCCCTGGACGCCGTCGGGCTGCTGACCGAGGCCGACCCGGCAGGTGTGCGGTCGACGGTGCTGCCCTGGGGCCTGGTCGCCGACCCCGTCGGTTGGCTCGCCGCCCGTGCCGACCCGCTCGCGGGGACGGTCGCCCTGCTGGACGCCGTCGCCGGGCTGGTCGTGCCGGACCGCGGCGCCACCCCCGGCTGGCCGCTCACCGACGACGTCTCGGTCACGTACGTCGTGGTGGCCGGGCGGCTCGAGCTCGCGGCCGTCGTCCACCTCACCGCGACCGTCGACGGCAAGCCCGTCGTGGGCGACCTGTCGGCCGGGCTGTCGATCGGCCGTGCCGGCGCCCCGGCCGCGGTCGTGGACGCCGCTTTCACCGTCGACGGCTGGGGCATCGACCTCGGCGTCGGCGGCGGGGGCACGCTCCCGGTGCACCTGGACCTGCAGCGGCCCGGCGCTGCGCCGCTGCGGCTGTTCCCCGCGGGCGCGGGTCTCGGCTCGACCGTCGTCGACGCCGCGACGTCGCTGGTCCCCGCCGCGCTCAACGCGCTCATCGACCACCGCACCGACGCGCCGTCCGTGACGACGACGGTGGCCGGGCTCGTGCACGACGTCTGCGGGGCGCTCGGCCTGCTCGGTAGCGACCACCACGTGACGACCGCGCGGCTGGCGACGTACACCTCGGCGGCGGACCCGGGTGCCCGCCTGCTGGCCCAGCTCCCGGCGCTCGCCTCGACCGGCCTCGCGCTGCTCGCGGACGCGCTCGACGCCGGGCACACCCTGGTCTCCAGCGTGGCGGTGGACGACCACACCCGCCGGTTCGACCTCGGGCCGGCCCTCGTCCGCACGGCTGCCGCCGTACATGTCACGGTGGACGGCGGCGCACGACCGGCGCTCGTCCTCGCCTGCGACGTCGCGCTCGGCAGCGTCGGCCGGTTCGCCGTCGAGCAGCTGCGGATCGACGCCGACGGCATCGTCGTCGGCGTCCGCGGCGGGCCGTTCGAGCTCGCGCTCGGTCCGGTGGTGCTGCGCCCCGAGCTGGCGCTCACGGTCGGCACGACCAGCGGGACCATCAGCCGCCAGGTCGCCGTGGGGCTGGCCCTGGACCAGGCCGGGACCTCGGCCGTGCAGGTGCGCTGGGCGATCGACGGCAGCGCCCCGACGGTCTGGGCGATCGACCCCGGGGACGAGCGCACCGACCCCGTCGACGTCGCGGTCAAGCTGGTCGGGGTCGCGGTGTCGGTCGCCACCGGACTGGTGGCCGACCAGCTCGGCACGGTCGTCACCGACCGGGCGACCGAGGCGCTGCAGGGGGTCCTGCTCACGAACGGCGACCTCACCGTCGACCCCGGGTTCGTCGCCGACTTCACCACGCCGGAGCGGCTGCTGGACCGGCTCTGGCGCCTCGCGATGGAACGTCGCGAACCTGACGCCCGGCGTCTCGGTGACCTTCGGCGACGTGCTGACTCTCGCGCTCGTGTCGGAACCCGCGGGCGGGGCCGCGCGGCGGCTCGGCCTGCGCCTCGACCTCGACGCGGGCAAGACCCTGGTCCTGTTCAACGGCGACCCCAAGGTCGAGCTCGTCTCGCATCCGGACTGGATCACCGGCAACCCGCCCGGCGGGCTGTCGATCTTCCTGCTCGAGGGCACCCAGGACGGCCTCGACCTCGTGCCCGGCATCGAGGTGGCGGGCCTCGGCCTGCGGTTCTCCGGCGCGGCACAACCGCTCGTCCAGCTCGACGCGCTGTCCATCGACGCGATCGAGGTCAACGTCTTCGCCGAGGCGACCACGAGCGGGGTCGGCGGCGGGGCCCGGCTGAAGCTGGACGGGCTCGCGGTCGCACCGGCCGCCAAGGGTGGCAGCAACGCGGTTGCCAACAACCTGCTCAAGGACTCGGGGTCGTCCGGTCAGGCCGCGCGGCCGTCGTTCAGCCCGTCGTTCGCGCTGCAGAAGCACTCGGGCGACCCGGACGTCGGCGTCACGCTGCGCGCGGGTGACCCGCCGGGTCCGTGGTGGCTGGTCATCCAGCGCCAGGCCGGCCCGCTCTACGTCGACCGGGTCGGGCTCGACACCGCCGAGTCCGGTGGGTCGGTCACGCGGATCAGCCTGCTGTTCACCGGGTCGGTGTCGCTGTTCGGCCTCACCGCGGCCGTCGACGAGCTGTCGATCAGCTGGCTCGGCGGCGACCTGGCGCGGGCCGACCAGTGGGCGGTCGACCTCAAGGGCCTCGCGGTCAGCGCCGACATCGCCGGCGCCGTCCTCGTCGGCGGCCTGCTGAAGACCGAGTCCGACGGGGCGATCAGCTACGTCGGCATGCTCGTCGGCCGGTTCGCGGCGTACGGGCTGTCGGTCTTCGGCGGGTACACCAACGACCACGGGCACGCGTCGTTCTTCGTCTTCGGCGGGGTCAACGGCCCGATCGGCGGGCCGCCGGCGTTCTTCGTCACCGGTCTCGGCGGCGGCCTCGGCATCAACCGTGGGCTCGTGGTGCCGACCGACCTGTCGCGGTTCGGCGAGTTCCCGTTCATCCAGGCGCTCGACCCGAACGCCCAGCCGCCGGAGCACCCGCTGGACCGGCTGCGCGAGCTGAGCGAGATCTTCCCGCACCAGATGGGGGAGTTCTGGTTCGCGGCCGGCGTCTCGTTCACCTGCTTCTCGCTGGTCGACGGCATCGCCGTGCTCGCGGTCTCGTTCGGCGACGGCCTGGACGTCAACCTGTTCGGCTTCGCCCGGATGGCGCTGCCGCGCCCCGGCGCCGCGATCGTGTCGATCGAGCTCGCGCTGCTCGCGCACTTCTCGACCCGCGAGGGCGTCTTCCTCATCCAGGCCCAGCTCACCGACAACTCCTGGCTGCTGTACGAGGACGTCCGGCTCACCGGCGGCTTCGCGTTCGCGCTGTGGTGGAAGGGCCCCCTGGCCGGCCAGTTCGTCCTCACGATGGGCGGCTACCACCCCGACTTCCGGGTGCCCCAGGGCTACCCGCTCGTCCCGCGGCTGGGTCTGGTGTGGCAGGTCAGCGACGCCATCGTCATCAAGGGCGGCTCGTACTTCGCGCTCACGTCCGAGGCGCTGATGGCCGGGCTCGACATCGAGGTGAGCCTCGACTTCGGCTGGGTGTGGGCCAAGGTCGCGTTCGGCGCCCACGGCATCGTGTACTTCGACCCGTTCTGGTTCGAGGTGATGGCCTACGCCCGGATCTCCGCCGGCCTGCACATCGACCTCGGCTGGTTCGGCGAGATCAGCATCAGCATCACCATCGGCGCCCAGATCAAGGTCTGGGGCCCCGACTTCGCCGGCCGCGCGGAGTTCGAGATCGGTCCGTGCACCATCCCCGTCGAGTTCGGCAGCCGGGACGCCGTGCAGGCGATCACGCTGGCCTGGGACGCCTTCGTCGGCAAGTACCTCGAGGACGCCGGGGGCGCAGCCCGGGCGTTCAGCGCGATCACCGGCCGGGGCACGCTGCCGACCGCGACCGACCAGCCGGAGGGGGCACCGACGGCCGACGGCACGGCCGCGCTGCCGTTCTGCGTCTTCGCCGAGTTCGAGGTGCTCGTCACCACGTCGGTGCCGGCCACCCACGTCGCCGCCGGCGGCGCACCGGTCGCCGTGCCGCTCGTCCTGAGCAGCGGCAGCGGGACCACGCTCGGCCTGGCGCCGATGGGTGCCGCCGGCCTGACGTCGACGATGCGGCTCACGTTGCAGCGCAAGGTCAACGGCGCCTGGCAGGACGACGCCGCCCACCTGGCGAAGCTCGCGACCGGTCTGGGCAGCGGCGACCCGCAGCGCGCCCGGATCGACACCGACCACTTCCCGCTCGGTGTCTGGGGACAGCCGAAGACGCTCGGGACGGCGGCGCCGGCGCTCCCCAGCACCGACGTCGTCCAGGCCGGGGCGCGCGTCACGCTCGTCGCGGGCATCGACCTCGTGACCACCGGGCCGCAGATCGACTACCACAAGGTGGAGGCGGGCCGCCGTCCGCTGCCGCTCAGCGCGACGGCCGGCACCCGTACGGCGATGCTCAAGACCGCCCGCGACCTCGACCTGCCCACGCCGACGACGGCCGAGCAGGCGCTGGACCTCGCAGCCGGCGTGCTCTTCGACCGGGCTCTCGCGCGTCCGGCGAGCCGCACGCCGAGCCGGCTCGCGCAGGCCGCGTACCGCGGCGACCGGGTGGCGCCGCCGTTGCTCGGCGCACTGACCGACGGCCTGGCCAGGCAGAACGGCGCCGACGGCGCACGCAGCACCCTGGACCCGGTCGCCCGCGTCGCGCCGGCACTGCGCCGTCCGTTCGTCGTCGGCCTGCTCACCTCCGGCGTCGGCGCCGAGGAGCGCGTCGCGCACACCACGGTGCAGGACGGCACGCCTCAAGCGCCGGCCGGCTCCGACCGTCGCGTCGGTCCAGGGCCGGCTCGGGCTTGCACGTGCCGCTCGCCCTCACCCGCACCGCACCGCCGGCCGCCGTGCAGGAGGGCACCGTGCTGGCCGCCGGACTGCTGCCGCGCACCGACGTGTCCGGCGCGACCACCGCCTTCCCGGCCGCCCGGGTGGGCGGCTCGTTGAGCGCGTTCGTCGGCGGGCTGGGCACCCTCGCAGGTCGCTCGGCGCCCGCACCCCGACGCACCGGGCGCGCGGCCCGCGCGGCCGCGGCCGGCCGGCGGCTGCGGTCCGGCGACCTCGTGCTGCTGCACGCCCCGGACGCCGCCGCCGACGCCGACCCGGACCGCCGCCCGTCCCTCGTCGTCGACGGCACGGCACGCGTCGTGACCGCGACCGGTCGGGTCGTGCACGACGACGTCGTGCTGCGCGACGGTGCGCGGCCCCTGCCGCCCGGTACGTCGGTCGTCGCGGTCCACGCCGACGGCGGGGCGCCGGTGCACGGCGTCGCCGGCTGGGCCGCCGGGTCACGGCTCGCCCGTCTCGGCAGCCAGCTGGCCCTCGCGCCCGGCGCAGTCGTCTCCGTCGACAGCGCCCGACCCGGCGTGGTCGAGCAGGGCTGGGCGCGCGCGGCGGACGTCGTCCGCGACGCCTCGGAGGTGCTCACCCGGTTCAGCGACGCGGTGGACGTCGTGGCCGTCGTCCTCACCGGCACCGCGCCCCGGTCGCTGGACGACGCGTCCCTGTCGCTCGTCGGCGCCGAGGTCGTGCCGACCGCCGCCGGCTCGGCGGCCACCAGCCCGCTGAGCGTCGTGCTCGGCCCCCTCTCGGTCGTCGTCCAGGCCGTGCGTCGCACCGGCGACGGCCCGGTGGTCGTCCGGGCGCGTCGCGGTGGCGCCTGGGACGTCGTCGGCGTCCTCGCCACCACCGGGACCGCCGGTGACCTCGCCCAGCGGCTCGCCCGGGACGGCGTCGACGGCACGGTCGCCCAGCTGCTGGCGACCACCGGTGACGGCGCGGCGGTGTCGTTCACCGACCCGACGGGCGCGGCACCGCGGGCTGCCCGGCCGCGGGCGACGAAGGCGACGGCGAAGAAGGCGACCGCGAAGAAGGCGACCGCGAAGAAGGCGACCGCGAAGAAGGCGACGGCGAAGAAGGCGACCGCGAAGAAGGCGACCGCGAAGAAGGCGACCGCGAAAGCCACGCGAAGAAGTCCACCGCGAAGAAGTCCAGCCGGAGGTCCACCTGATGACGATCGCCGAGGGCCACTTCCAGCTGTATGCCCACCTGACGCCCGCACTGCCGGCCGGCGACTGGCGGCTGACCGCGAGCGAGGAGCTCCAGGCGACGGGGCCGCACGGTGCGCTCGGCACGGGCGAGCTGCCGGTGCAGGACCTGCCCACGCACCTGCGCGTGATGTCCCCCCGGTTCTCGCTGCCGCCGGACCAGGTGCTCTCGACGTACCCGCCGGCCAACACCGAGGGCGCCTACGGCTCGCGGCTGCCCCAGGTCGTCATCAAGCGGCGCACCCTGCCGTGGGAGCGAACCGTCGACCCGGCGAACAAGAGCGACGTCGACACCGAGGACACCCCGTGGCTGGCGCTGGTCGTGGTCGCCGAGGGCGAGGCCGACATCGTGCTGAACCGGCCGGTGGCCGAGTGCGTGACGCCCGGCATCTCGCTGGACGGCGACCCGGACGTCGCGCAGGGCGCCTACCTGGGCATCCGGCAGTCGGTGGTGGACGCCGTCCTGCCGACGCAGTTCGAGGTGGGGCTGCTCGCGCACGCGCGGCAGGTCGACATCAACGACACCGAGCTGATGATGGGCGACGACGACGGGTTCCTCGCGGTCGTCGTCGCCAACCGGCTGCCGCTCGCAGGTCGCGACGAGCACGGCGCGGAGGTGCCGCGGAAGTACCTGGCGGCGCTGGTGAACCTCGAGGGTCAGCTGCACCTGCTGCGCAAGGACACCCCGGCGCCGCTGGTGTTCGTGCCGTACCCGCTGATCCAGACGGCGATCGTGACCCTCACGCCGGCGGAGACCGATCACGTCGTCATGGACAGCGACGTCGGCGTGGAGCGGTTCAACGAGCACGTCGAGCGCGCCCACGGCACCGCGCACGCCGCCGGCGGACCGCAGGCGGCGGGGCTCGGAGCCGCTGCGGTGCAGGCGGTGCAGCACACGTCGGACAAGGTCGCGGGTGCCGCGACCCTGCGCGAGGGGTGGGCGGTCGCGAGCAAGGGCGTCGGCGATGACATCTACGCCACGATGGCCTCGCAGTTCGCGACCTACCCCGCGATCGTGTCGCTCCTGGACCCCGAGCTGCGCTTCCCGGTGCTGCTGCACTGGACCTTCACCTCGACCGGCGAGGTCACGTTCAAGTCGCTCATGCAGGGCCTGGACTCCGGCCTGCTCGGGACGAAACCGGCCGCCCCGCAGCGGGAGTCGGGCCGACCGCCGCTGGAGGTCGTCGAGACCGGGCACGTCGGCATCGACCTGCGCACGCGGGTCGGTGACACGGTCCGTTCGTGGTACCGCGGGCCCCTGCTGCCGCACCCCGCGGACACCGCGGCCGACCGGCTGCCGCTGGCCCACGCGTCGGACCAGCTGCGGACCGTCGTCCCGGACGGCCGGGAGGACCTCTCGCTCGCGACGGCCTTCGAGATCGGCCGCCTGCTCGCGCTCAGCCAGCCGGCCATGGTCTCCGCGCTGCTGCGCTGGCGTCAGCAGCACTACCAGACCGCGCGCACCGACGCCGTGCTGCGCGAGGCCTTCGCCGGGCTGGACCTCGCCGGGCTCGTCGTCGAACCGGATCGGCGCGCCGGCTGTGGCGCTCGGTCGCGGGCTGGTGCGGCAGATCGCCGCCGAGCCGGACGCCGTCCTGCCGCCGCCGCTCGAGCTGCATACCGCAGGGACCTCGATGGGGCTGGACCTGCGGGCGGGATCGGCGCTCACCAAGGGTTTCGGGCTGCCGGGGCTCAAGGGCGACATGGGCACGCTGCTGGGCGTCCTGCGCGACACCACGGTGCCGCGGGTGGACACCGGTGGTCTTCCCGGCGCGGGGTTGCCGCAGCTGGGCAAGGACGCGCTGGGACTGGACCACGCGCTGGTGGCGGGGATGCTCGCCGCCGACACGCTGCGGCTGCCCGGTGCGGTCACCGGCGTCGGCGGGATCGGCGGCCTGGCCGGCCTCGACGTGACGGTCGCCCCGCGCGGTCGCGGCCCTCGGCGGGCAGCGCCGCGGGACGCCCTCGACGACCTGCTCGACGGGGCCGACGGTGCCGACGGTGCCGACAACGGGGAGGGGGACCGATGAGGCTCGACGCCGTGCAGCTGATGACGAACCTGCCGCTGGTGTATGCCACGACGGTGACTGCGCCCGTCGTCGTGACCGACGACGGCGACGACGGCGTCATGCCGCAGGACCTGCGCTCGTGGCTGGTGCGGCTGCGGCTGCTGGAGGGGGTGCCGTTCGCGAACCTCGTCGCCGACAGCGAGCTGCTGCCGCCGGAGTCCATCCGCTGGTTCTACGTCGACCGGCGCTGGACCGATGCGCTCGTCCAGGGAGCGCTGTCCGTCGGCACCGTCAACAGTGACGACCGCGTCCAGCTGACGGCGCAGTACCCGGCGGTGCGCGACGAGCTCGACACCGAGGAGCGCAACGTCCGCCGGACACCGGGCACCCCGCGGTTCGGCGGTGCGGTGGAGGCGATCAGCGGGTTCGTCCTGCGCTCGGCAGCCGTGAGCGGCTGGCCCGGCCTGCATGTGCGCGCGTTCGCGTCGGAGCCGCCGCAGGGCGACACGGGCACCTACCCCGACGACGACGCGCAGCGGATGCGGTTGCTGCGCATGGAGCGGCTGGCGCCGGCAGTGCTGCTGGTGCTGTTCGACGGCGTGCCCGCCGTCGTCCACCTCGAGGAACCCCGGCAGGGCGTGCAGTTCGGCTTCGACGAGCAGGCCGGCCCGGGCGGGCTGAGCGCGACGCTGCGCGCCCGCGACAAGGACACCTTCGAGTACCTCGCCGGGGCGCCGGTCGACGTGCCGTTCCGCGCCGGTGGCGGGTCCGGCGTCGTCGACATCCACGAGCTGCAGCGACGGCTGGCCGCCAAGCCGAAGACCGGTGCCGGCGACGGCCTGGACTCGGCGGAGTACGCCCTGCAGCTCATCCGGTTCCCGTACCGGCAGATCTGGGGTGACCCGGCGAACGGCAACGTCCCCATCGCGCAGGTGTTCACGCCGACCGTCGTCTACAAGACGCTGGCCGCCAGCTTCGTCAAGGTCGGGGGGGTCTGATGAGCTCGCCGTCGTTCGACCTGCCCGCCGGGGCCCTCGCCAAGGCCGCCTTCGACCGGCGCTGGGTGGCGATGGCCAGCAGCGGCGTCGACCTGCAGACCATCGCCACCTGGGACCGGCTGCTGCCGCGCACCCGACGGGTGCTCGTGCCGGTCGACGTGCAGGCCTACGTCGTCCCAGCCGGCGGCGGTGAGCCGGTGGTCGCCGTGTCCGGCGGCCCGGAGGACCCGGAACCGTTGCAGGCCGGAGCGTCCGGCGAGCCCGGGGTCCACCTGCACTGGGCCATGCCGGACGCCCTCGTCACCGGCCGGCACGACACCGCCACCGGCGACCTGGTGCTGCCGGAGCTGCCGGACCGGTTCGTGGTGCTGCGGCAGCTGTATCCCGTGGGGTCGCGCACCGTTCAGCTCACCGGCTGGGTGCTGGACGCCCGCTCCGGCACGGTGGCGCCGCTCGACGGCTTCACCGGCACGTTCACACCGGCCGCGGACGCGCGCGTCCTCACGCCGCTCGACGGCACGTCCGGCGGATCGCCGTCGTGGACCGGCACCTACACCGCCTGCCGCAACCGGTTCGCGCTGCACGACCCGCTGACCGACCTGCCGAAGCTGCTCGACCGGGCGCCCGACGGCTTCGACGGCGGCCGGGCGTCGTACACCGTCGCCGGCTGGTGGAGCGACACCACGCACGACCCGCTGTCCGGCGCGCGCGGCCCGGACCAGCTCGCGTCGGTGCTCGCCGGCCTCGGCTGGTGGGTCTCGCCCGACGTCAGCGACGACCTGCTCGCCGCGCCGGACCCGCGCACGATGCGCCTGCACGACCAGCTCGGGCTGGACTCACCGGCCGAGGGTCGAGCGGTGACCACGGTGCGCAAGTACGCCACCAGCACCACCCGGGACGAGGACGTCGCACCCGTCGCGGGCGTGCCCGTCGAGAACGCCGCGCAGACCTTCGTCGGCGTCGCTCCGACCCGCTACCTGTCGATGCTGCACGGCAGCGTGCTGGGGGTCCCCGTCGACGGCGCCGCGGCCGGCCTGGACGAGCGGCCGGACGCCTCGACGTTCACGGCGGCGTTCGGTCTCGACGTGGACGACGTCGCGGCCGCGGTGGCGGCGCCAGGGCTGGGGCTCGGCCCCGACCGGCGGCAGCTGGCCGAGCGGCTGCTCGCCGCGTTCACCTCCGGGCGGCTCGCCGAGCTCGGGCAGCCGGACGGCCTTGCCGATCTCGAGGAACGCGAGCACGGCGACGCGTTCTGGTCCTTCGCCGGCGCGCCGTTGCCCGGCAGCCACGACGACGTGCTGCGCACCGAGGACAGTGCGGCGTTCGCCCCGACCCGGGTCGGCCGCAAGGGTCGTGGCGCGCAGGCGGCCGACGGCCTGACGGACGTGACGATCGAGTTCACCGGCGGCGTGCGGGCGTTCGTCGGCGAGACCGTGCAGGTCCGGGCAGCCCGGGCGCCCCGGGCCGCGGGCTGCCGGTGCCGACCGGCTGGTCGATCGCGGCGGGGCCCTGCGGCAGCGGGTCGAGGGCAGCAAGCCGAAGGCCGCCGCCGCGGCGCCCACCGGCCCGCAGAGCCGGACCGTCGCCAAGCCGGCACCGCGGCTGTTCCGGCCGGCCCCGCCGCTCGTCGGCGTCACCGGCGTCAAGCCGCACCACCGCCACCACGGCGACGGCCTCTACGAGAACGGCGTCCTGCGCTGCCGCTTCCCGGGCGAGACCGTGACCGGCCACGAGGGGGTGCTTGCCGGGCGCGCGCTCGTGCCGACCGTCGGCAACGGTGCCGTGCCGGACGAGGTCGTCCTCGTCGTCCGCGAGGCCGCGCTCATGGACGGCTACCACGCGCAGTGGCTCGCCCAGGCCGCGGCGACCGACAGCCGCCCCGTCGAGGTCCTGCTCACCCGGATCGTCGCCGAGCAGGTGCGCCTCTTCGGCACCTCGGCGTCCTACGACGGCACCGGCGTCGGCGCGCTCCGCGAGATCACCGGCGCGACCGGGCCGCGCGCTGCCCGGTCCGGCTGGGCCGGCGCGCGCACCGACGACCAGGTCGAGGCCACCTCGACCGCCGCCGAGCTGGCGCGGCACTCGCTGGTCAAGGGCACCCCGCCGAGCCCGGTGGCGGTGACGACGTGGCGTCAGCCGTGGGTGCCGATGTTCCTGGAGTGGGAGGTCCGGCTGGACGGCACGACCGACCTGGCCGGCTGGACGCTCGGCAGCACCGACCTGGAGGGCGCGCCGGACACCGGCAGCCCGACGGCGACCCGGACCACGCGTGGCCGCGCCCCGCTGCACCGGGGCGTGAGCCAGGCGCTGACGACCGCGATGACCGACTGGCTCGCGGCCGAGCAGCGGCGCGACCTGGCAGACCCCACGACGTCCGAGCTGGCCGACCCGGACGAGGCGGCGCTCGCCCTGCTCGCCCAGACCCTCGCGCCCCTCGACCTGGCGTCGGCGTCGCTGGACGGCCTGCGCGAGCAGCTGCTCGGGATCCGGCACGACGGTCTGGTGATCCGCGACGACACCGGCAACCCGGTCGCCGACGCCGACCCGGTGCCGCTGTTCGGCGGTCGGGCGACCGTCACCGCGCTGCGCGTCGTCGACGCCTTCGGTCGCACCCGGGACGTGCCGCTGGACACGATGCGGACGACGGAGCCGCTGGACAGCGGGACGCCGGCGACCGTCCTGCTGCGACCCCGTGTCCTGCACGGGGCCCGCTGGCTGTTCCGGCTCGTCGACCCGGCGCACCCGGTCGGGTCCGACCCCGCGACCGCGGCGGAGGCGTGGGTCGACCAGGTGCATCCCGATGCGGCGGTCAACCCGGTCGCCGGGTTCCTCCTGCCGGATCACATCGACGAGGCGTGCGAGGTCTTCGACCGCGACGGCAACCCGGTCGGCCAGCTCATGCACGCCACGACGTCCGACACCGTCACCTGGGAGCCGGCGCCCGGGCGCCCGCTGCCGCCGGACGCCGGCCCGACCGCCGGGCTGCCCGCGCACGCCCAGCACGTCGGCTTGCTCGCGGCCGGGCTGGTGCAGGCCGACGTCCAGGCCCGGGGCGGCGGCGCCCCGACCGGACCCAGTGCGCTCACGACCTTCCTGCGGGCGGTCGACTCCACCCTCTGGAGCGTCGACACCTACAGCTCGCTCGGCAGCCCGACCGTCGCCGGCCTGGTGGGCCGGCCGATGGCCGTGGTCCGGGCGACGCTGCGGCTGGAGCTGCCGGACGACCTGGACGAGGTGTCGGTGACGGCACCCGGCGGCGCCGACGGCCGGCGTGCCGTGTTCGCGGGCCTTGCGGCGCAACGGTTCCCGGTGCGCATCGGCGAGCTCGGCCGCGCGGACGACTCGGTGCTCGGGTTCTTCCTCGACGACGACTACACGCGCTTCCACGTCGTGGACAAGGTGGTGGCCTCGCTCGCGCGGGAGTCCGGCCGGCACACCGGCTTCCTCGGCCTGCTCGGCGGCACCAACCTGCCGGCGGTGGCGCCGCTGGACCATCCCTTCCTCGTCCTGGAGGACACCCTGCTGCTGCGGCCCGGTGACGTCCGTACGGTGACCCTCCTGATGCTGCCCGGCGGCCGCGCGCACCTGACGTCGGGCATCGTCCCGCGCAAGTACCTGGCGCTCGCCGACACCTGGACGGCGCCCGGCCTGCGGGCGATGGTCCCCTCGCTGCGGGTCGGGCCGGTGCTGGTCGACCCGGCCGAGATCCGGCTGCCCAAGGTCGCCTCGCTCGGCAAGGACCAGGTGCTCACCCGCCGCACCGGTCCGCTCACCTGGCGGGACGACCCGATCGTCGCGGCGTCCTCGGCGGCCCTGATGCCGCCACTGCCGCACGAGGCCCAGGAAGGCTGGATCCGGGTCGCCCCCGCCCCGCCGCCGCCCCCGTCCGGGACACCGTGATGGCCGCCCCGAGGAAGGCCGCCCCGAAGGCGGTCGCGAAGAAGGCGGTCGCGAAGAAGGCAGTCGCGAAGAAGGCGGTCGCGAAGAAGAAGGCAGTCGCCGGGCTCGCCGACGTCCCCCAGGTGCCGGCGACCGACCGGCTGCGGCTGGAAGAGGCGCGGGCGCAGCGCAAGCGCGAGCGCCGGGGCCGGGCCGCGCTGCGTCAGGGTTTCCGGGCCGAGCGCACCGGCGAGGTCGACCCGCAGGCCCTGCACGCAGCGGTCGAACGGTTCGCGGCGCGGGCGGCGCCGGGGCCGGCGACGACCCGGCGGTGGGTGCCGCTCGGCCCGTCCGTCGTGCGGCAGGGGCAGGCCCTCGGCCGGCCGCGGGTCGCCGGCCGCATCCGGCAGGTCGAGGTGGACGGCACCGGACGGCGCGCGTACGCCGCCGCGGCCAACGGCGGCGTCTGGTACACCGACGACGGCGCCCGCTCCTGGTCGCCGGTCGGGCCCTGGGCCGAGCGCAGCCGCCGTCAGGGCGGCCGCGCCAACGCCATGAGCGGCGGGTCGCTGCTGGTCGCCTTCGACAACGGCGGCGACGTCAGCAAGGACGTCGTCGTGGTCGGGACGGGCGAGCCGCCGGTGACCCTCGGCCTGACCCTGCGCCCCGACGCGCCCACCGCCGGCGGGCTCGGCGTCCTCGCGTCGGTCGGCCCGCTGGACCCGGGCCGCGCCGGCAACGACCCGTGGGAGGCGGAGTCCGGGATCGCCCTGCTGGAGGGCGGCTTCATCTACCGGCTCGCCCGCCAGCCCGGACGCACCGCCGGTGCGGTGGCACCGAACCCGGACCGGCTGGTGGCGTGCACCGGCGCCGGGGCGTTCCTCGGCACCCGGGCGACGGTCGGTGGGGTGAACCAGTACACCTGGACGCAGATGGCGCTCGCCTTCACCGGAGCACCGCCCTTGGGCTGGCCGGCCAACCCCGTCGTCACCGACGCCAGCTGGCTGCCGGGCGGGGCGCACGGTCGCCTGGTCCTCGCCGTCTGGGGCTGGGGCCTGGTGACCAGCGACGACGCGGGCGCGACGATCAGCCAGGTCCCGACTCTGGACAACACCGCCGTCCCACGCCTGATCAGGGGGCGGATCACCCTGGCGCGGGCCGGCACCACCAACCGCGGCTACGCGCTGCTCGACGACCACGGAGCCCCCACCCTGTGGCGGCTCCCGGACCTCACGCTGTCCCCGCCGGTCGCGACGCAGGTGAACGGTGTCCCGGGCGGCCTCTGGGGCACTCAGCGTGACTACGACCAGGCCCTCGCGGTCGACGTCGTGACGGTCACGAACGCGGCGGACGACGTCGACGGTGGCGGCGACAACCGTTTCGACCGCGTCTACCTCGGCGGCAGCGTGGTGCTGCAGTCCAACGAGTACGTGGCGTCGCTCTGGTGCATGGACGTCGATGCCACGCCCGCCCTGGTGCCGGCCAAGGGAGTGTCCCGCGCGGGAGCGCCGACCGCCGCGCCGGGCGGCGGTGACGGTGCCGACGTCGCGGGCTTGATCGGCAACAACGTCCACGGCGACATGCACTGGATCACGCTCGCCGGTGCGGCTCCCGCCCGGCAGGTGTGGGTCACCTGCGACGGCGGCATCTTCCGGTCCGACCGGTCCGGCCAGGTGAACACGTTCGTCTCCGTCGGCTCGGGCCTCACGACGCTGGAACCGGGGTACCTCGCCCTGCATGCCACCAGCGACCAGTTCCTCGCGGCCGGGTTCCAGGACAACGGCACAGCGGTCCGCACCGGCGACACCGTGTGGGAGGAGGTCTTCGAGGCTGACGGCGGCGGGGTGGCGTTCCACCCGGTCGCGACCGACGTCCTGCTCGCCCAGTACACCCAGGCCGCCTGGCAGTGCAGCCACCCGCAGTACCTCGACCCCATCCACCGGATGGCCGTGCACCCCAACTGGGGGACGATCGCCGCGGAGCGGGAGAACGGCGTCGCCGCCTTCTACGCCGGCGCGTCCTCGGTACGCAACGGCGCGGTCGGGCGGATCGCGGTCGGCACCGACCGGGTGTGGCTGTCGGACGACATCGGTGGCGCGGCCGCCTGCACGTGGCGGGTGCTGCCGTTCCCCGGTCCTGGCCCCGCAGTGGATCAGCGCACGGCGGCGATCGGCGGTGCGACCGACAACGTGGCCCCGGCACCGACCACCGGCGTCCCGCGGGCAGGCCGTCCCGTCGCGGCGTTCGGAGCGGTGACGACCCTGCGCTGGGCGTCCGGCACCCAGCTGCTCGCGGCTTTCGGCGGCGGCGTCGTGCGCTGGACCGAGCGGACACCGAACTCGTGGCTCGGACGCCCGTTCGCGCTGACCGCGGCGTCGGTGCTCATCGAGCGGAACCAGACGATCACCGACGTCGCCCCGGTGCCGGGGACGCAGGACTTCTACGTCACCACCCTCGGCGTCGGCGGCACCGACCAGGAGACGGTGTGGTTCTGGGACGACGCGGGCCAGGCGTTCCACCGCACCCGGTTCCGGCTCCAGCTGCCGCCGGTGGCTCCCAACCCGTTCGGCCCGCTGGACCCGGCGTACGCCGTCGTCGTCGACCCCGTCGACCCCACGCAGGTCTACGTGGGCACCGCCACCGGTGTCTGGCACGGCACCCGGCGCGACGCGAACGGCCGGCACGACTGGGAGCTGTTCACCAACGGGCTGCCGGAGGCGGCCGTGCAGGACCTCGCGATCTGGGTCGACCGGTCCGTGACCCCGCCACCGGCGACCTCACCGCGGCTGCTGCGGGCGGGCGTGCAGGCCCGCGGCCTGTGGGAGGTCGACCTGGCGCACGACGCCGTGCGGGAGACCTGGGTGCGGGTGCACGCGCACGACGCCCGGCGGATGCCCACGACGGCCCTCCCGGACCCGCGCCGCCCCGTCGGGACGGTCCTGACGGCGGACGCCAGCCCGGACGTGGTCGTCCGGCCGCGCTGGCCCGCGGCGAGCCAGCCGCCGTTCATCGGGCCGGCGGCGATGACCGAGCTCAGCAGCACCCCGTTCGAGGTGTGGACCTTCCAGACCGCGTTCCGGTTCCTCTACCCGTCCGTGCTGCCCACCGGCGTGTTCGACGACGCGTTCGGCGACCTGGTCGAGCTGCACCGCACCACGGTCGCCGGGATGGCAGCCGGGCCGGATGATCGACAAGCAGCTGTGGAACGCCGTCGTCGGCGGGGTGCGACTCTCGGCCGGGCTGACCGCGTCGACGGTCGCCGCCGACAAGCTGGCGGTCTACCGGGCGCCCTGGCACACGCCTGCCGCGCCGAATGCCACCGCGACCGAGATCGACCTGATGGAGTGCGTCCTGCCGGCGTCCCCGATCGGTCCGTGGGGGGTCTACGGCGAGCCGCTCACGGTCGACGTCCTGCTGCACCACCGCGACTCGCGGCCCGCACTCGCCGGCCGGGCGTGGGCGATGCTGCTGTGGCGACGCGCGAACTCGCTGGCCGACGCGGTTGCGTCACCGGTCGCCGGGGTCCGGCAGTTCCGGGTGGATGCGTCCGGTGGCGCACCGAACATCGCGGAACCGCCGGGGTGGAGCGTGGTGCGCGACTCCGGCGGGGTCTCGCGGTTCACGCTTCCCGCGGACCTGTCCGCCCGGCAGCCACGCGCCGTCTCGATCGACCTCGACCTGACGCCGCCGGTCGGGCCGGTGCAGCCGTTCGTCGCGCTGCTCGCGCTCGTCGGCTCGTTGGACGACGACGTCGCCGACCCCGCTCCGGCGGCCGCCCCTGCGACCGCCTCGGCCCTCGCGCTGGGCTGGTCGCGCGCCGCGCTGCGGGTCCTGCAGGTCGTCCCGCGTCCGGCGCCGGCGCCATGAGCCCGCGGTCGCGCAGCCGGCGCGGGGAGGTGCCGCTCTCGGGCGAGCACCGCGACCCGGCGACGCCGGCCGGGCCGGGCACGACCGACGACGCGCTCGACGCGCGCGAGCAGCGGCAGTCCCGCGGCCGCAAACGTCCCGGGCCGGGGACGAAGGTCGGTGACACCGGCGCTGCGGGTGCGCGCACCGGAGGGGCGGCGGGGACCGACCCGGCCGTCGAGCCGGTCGAGCCGGTCGACCCGGTCGAGCCGGTCGAGCCCGTCGACCCGGTCGACCCCGCCGACGACCCGCCGGCCCGGGCTGATGCCCAGTCTGCGCGAGGTGCTGGCGCTGGACGACGCGGCGACCGGCGTCCAGACCGGCACCATCGGCGAGCCGAGCGTCGCGGTGTCGGGCTCGTCGTACCTCGTCACCGGCAACTGGTACGCCTCGCGCTCGACCGACCGGGGTCGCACCTGGACCTTCGTCGACCCGTTCGGGGAGTTTCCCGGCGACCGCGGTCGGTTCTGCTGCGACCAGGTGGTGCACCGCGCCGGCCGGTGGTGGCTGTGGCTGCTGCAGTACGAGGCGGTCGGTGGCGCCAACGTGCTGCGGCTGGCGGTCAGCAGCACCGGCGCACCCGGCTCGTGGCACTGGTGGGACCTCGCCCCGACCGACCTCGACCCGTCCTGGGACGGTGTGTGGTTCGACTTCCCGGACCTCGCGGTGACCGACCGGCACGTGGTCGTCTCGGCCAACCTCTACGCGGGTGAGCAGTGGCGCCGCGCGGTCGTCGTCCGGTACCCGCGGTCCGCCCTCGGCCGGCGGGCAACCCTGCCGCGCGAGCACTGGTCGACGACCGACGTCGGGTCGCTGCGGCTGGCGTCCCACGCGACCACGCTGTGGGCCGGCGCGTCCGACGCGTCCCGCGGTTCGCTCGTCGTGGTGCGCTGGCCGGACGGCTCCCCCGACGTGACGTCGCGGACGGTGCGGGTGGGGGCGTGGAACGACAGCGCGTTCGACAGCACCGGCCCGGACGGCTCGCCCTGGCTCACCCGGTGCGACGACCGGGTGACCGCCGCGTTCGCGACGGCCACCGAGGTCGGCTTCGGCTGGTCGTCCGGGCGGAGGTCGGGCCGCCCGCAACCGTTCTGCCGCTTCGCGATCCTCGACGCGAGCACGCTGAAGGTACGTGCCGAGCCGGACCTCTGGTCGGCCACCGGCGCCTGGGCCTACCCGGCCACCGCCGTCAGCCGCGCAGGTGCGGTCGGCCTTGCGGCCTACTTCACCGGGCCGACCCAGCCCGCGCTCGCCGTCGGGGTGCTGGGCGGCAGCGGTGCGTCCCGTGCCTGGTCGATGACGACGGCCGCGACGTCCACGCACCCGCCGGCCCACGGCACCTGGGGCGACTACCTCACCGTCCGCCCGCACCCGACCCGGCGCACGTCCTGGGTCGCGACGGGCTGCGTCCTGGACGGCGGCTCGGACCGCCGCTTCGTCGAGCCGAAGGTCGTGGTGTTCGGCCGCTAGGGCTCGGGACGTGTTGCATTTCCCAGGACAACCGTGTCGGATTCGCCTGTCGCCGTTCGTGGGGTAGGTGAACGCGGACCACCGGGTCCGCCAGAGGAGAAGGAGCGGTCATGACCGAGTACCTCCTGTACTTCAACCAGCAGTGGGTGGGCGACCACACCGAGGAGTGGTTCCGCGGGCGCGGACCGCTCGCCATGGCGGTGGTGGACGAGATGAAGGCTGCCGGCGTGTACGTCTTCGCCGGGGGGCTGGAGGAGGAGGACGGCCCGGTCTACAGCGCCGACCCCACCAGTGGCGCCTTGGTGATCAGCGACGGACCCTACGTCGAGACCAAGGAGTTCCTGGGCGGGTTCGCCATCGTGGACGTGGCCGACGACGAGACCGCCACGATGTGGGCGGGCAAGGTCGCGGAGGCCTGCGGCTGGCCTCATGAAGTGCGCCGCTTCAAGCCACGGCCAACGCCGAGATCTTGAGGCACAACGCCGAGGTCGTGGCGGCGGGTCGTCTCAAGATCCCGGCGGCGACCGTCAGCTCAGCGCGGCGCACAAGGGCGCGAGGGCCGACGCGTCGCCGCCGATGAAGTAGTCGAGGAATGGGTGGTGGGCGCTCATGTGCAGGATCTCGTCGGACCCGGTCGGCCCCACGAACATGCCGGCGTCCACGATGACGGTGCCCCCGCCGGGCAACCAGGCCCGCGTCAGAAGGCCCGACACGTGCTCGTTGCCGGTCGAGACGTCGCCAGGGACGGCGAGGTCGTGCAGGACCGTGTCGTGCTGGAGCCATGGGGTGGACCGGGCGGTGTCCGGGTTGGAGAAGCTGCCGGACAGGAACTCCCGGAAGTGGCGGCGGGTCAGGTCACCGTTGCGGTCGTAGTACCGCTTCCCGACCACCGACCGGGTCTGCGACACCAGCAGCTCGGTCCCGCTGCACACGATCCCGGAGGGCTCGTCAACGAGATCCGGGTCAGAGAAGGCGAGGTCACAGATCACGCCGCTGCCGACACGCTCGCAGGTCGCGTTGAAGTCGGCAGGCACTGGCGGGTTGAGGGTTGACGGATCAACGGGCTCACGGGCGGTGGCCGGCCCTGCGACAGCCAGGGCGACCACCAACGACACCGATGCGCCGAGGACGGCCCGGACAAGTGACGTCCTGGCGCCACCGCGGGCGTTCGCTGCTGCCTCGGGCTTGGCCATCTTTCCTCCATCACTCGGAACGGCCCCATCGTGTGCGGGTGGCGGTCCAAGGGGTACCCCGTACTTCTGACTACCCACGCTGCGCAGCCGGTGCCACCCTGGCACCATGGACCGGCGAGCTACGGGCACTGGTGGGGTCATCACCGGAGCAGGGCGCGACGCCAGTGCGCCGGTCGATTTCGCTGACGCCGTCATGGACGCGCTGTCCGGCTCCGTGCCCTTCGACGGCTACTGCCTGTTCGGCACCGACCCGCTCAGTGGCGTGCGGACCTTCATGTACTCCCGGCACGGCCTCGACGGCGTCGCAGAGCAGTTGACGTACAACGAGTTCGTCGAGGTCGACGCCAACCGGTACCGGGACCTGAGCACCGCGCCTCGCCCCATCGGCGTCATGTCCAGGGCCGACCGCGCGCGGCCGCCGCAGCCCCCGCATGCACGACATGCTGCGCCCGACGGGGTTCGGCTCCGAGCTGCGTCTGGTGCTGCGCTCGGGCGGTTGGGTGTACGGCGGGATCAGCCTGTTCCGCGAAGCCGGTGCGCAGCCGTTCGGCGATGCTGACGTCGAGCGGGCCATGAACCTGGCGCCTGATCTACGCCAAGCGGTCCAAACCCACCCCGTACGGCCCACACCAGGACCGACGGCAGCCCATGCCCACCGGCGTCATCCTGATCAACGCGTCCAACCAGGTGCTCGCCCAGACCGCCGCGGCGGACCGTTGGCTCGAAGAGCTCTGCATCGGCGGTGGCGACGAGATGACGCCCGCCGACCACATGCGGATGATCCTTGACGTCGCCAACGCCTCGCGTACCGCCGACTGGCCCGGCGGTCTGCCGGACTCGAACCGCCACCGGACGCTGGCTTCTCGTCGAGGCCGCGCCCCTGGACTCTTTCCCGGCCGACACCGCCATCACGCTACGGACCGCCGACCTGGCGTCCCTGCTCCCGGCCGTCGCCGCGTGGTACGGCCTGACCCCTCGCGAGCGCGAGGTCCTGGCAGCCCTGGGACAGGGGATGCCCGCCAAGCACATCGCCCGCGACCTCGCTCTGGCGATATCGACCGTCAACGCACACCTGCAGTCGATCTATCGCAAGGCCGGCGTGACGGGGCGCGAGCAGCTGCTCGCTTCCCTCACCTGAGAGCGGGGACGACCGAAACGACCTCGGCGCCGCACTGATCCGGGTCAGAGGGTCTCGGCGTACCACGTCTCGTGGATGCTGCGGCGCATCACGACCCGCTGCCGGGCCTGATTGAGGATCCCGGCGATCGCCAGCACCAGCAGGAGCAGCGACCAGGCCCAGCCGTTCTCGACGGTGTTGGTGAAGTCGCCCCTCGTGAAGTCGGCGGAGTTCAGCGAGCCCACCAGCAGCATCAGGCCACCGACCACACCGACGGCGCCCGCAAACGAGCTGAAGACGACGAGCACGATCATCGGCATGTTGACGAACATCGACACCAGGCCAAGGATCACGCCGACGATCGCGCCCACCAGCACGGCCACCCAGTTCCAGTCGATGCCGAGGGCGACGACCAGCCCCGAGCCGATCGCGAAGCCGAACGCTCCCATCGCGAGAATGACCGCGACGTAGTAGTAGAGGTAGGCGAGGACCGCAAACACCACAGCGAAGACCAGGCCCAGCACCCAGCCGAGCACGGTCCCGAGGAACCGCTCGTCGGCGAGGTCGGCGACGAGTCCGGCGCCGAAGGCGAACCCGGCAAAGAATCCCCAGATGGGGATGACGAGCCGCAGCACGAGCTGCCCTGCGAGGAGCATGGCGCCGCCGGCGACTATCGCCAGGAGGCCAAGAAGGATGTCTGCCATGGAGGCAATGTATGGCCCGCAGGCCTCCGGATCCGTGGCGACACGTTCCGGCCCGCCAGGTTTCGCCTGACCCGACGTCTACCGGCGCTCAGGCCTGGCGTACCGGGTAGCGCAGCTGTGTCACGCCGACGCCCGCGGTCACCGTCGGGTTGCCGAGGCGACGTGCCGGTCGTTGCCAGCGAGAACGCCTCGACGACGGGCCAGATCAGCGCAGCCTCGGCGGCTTGTCCCTTGGCGTTCAGGTGGGCGTAGTCGGGAGAGAAGTTCCCGATCGTGTCGATGTACGCCTTGCGAACGCCGCCATCGGTGCGGCAGTGAGGGACTGTCGCGCACACCCGCGCGGTCTCAGCCTCGTACTCATCGATCACTGCGCTCAGCTTGTTCGACGCCGGACTCGCGCAAGGTTCCCCGCGGTATCGAAGAACGAGCAGGGGTCGTCCCCGGTGAGGTCGGCCTTTACTTCGGGATGGTGTGCGACCAGATCTCTCAGGTAGATCCATGCTCGGCCGGCCGAGCTGGCCGGCGACGAGGATCTTGGTGTTCGGCGAGGCAGCGTGGATCAGGTCGAGGGCATCGCCGAGTCCCTGACCGACGTCAGCGACGTTCGAAGCATCGCACCTGATGTCGTTGTCGACGGTCTGGATGATCGCCAGGGGCGGAGTCGGCACGACGTCCAACGCCTCCTTGGCCTGGCTCGACAGGGTCGACGCCGGCGCCCCGCCCACCGCCGTGTTCGCGACATGTCCTTCGTTCCTCGGCAGCAGGGCGACCATCCGCAGGTAGACGCTGTTGATCTGCGGGTCAGTCCCTGTCGCCCACGACTTCGCCGGAACCGCCTCCAGAGGCCCACCAGTGCCTTCACCGGTGAGCCCTGAATGCCCTATCGCGACGATGCCGACCGGCCGCGCGAGGTCGGCGGGCGCCGCGGCCGTCGCTCCGGTGGGCTCGGTCGGCGCCGACGACGTCGCGCCTTGCGAGCACCCGACGAGCAGGGCTGTGACGGCGACCACGACACAGACCTGCGGCGACACGCCGCTCATGTGGGCGAGTGCAGGGATCGATCCGCGGCCGAGGGAGACGGCCGAGCCAGATCGGTCGCCTCGTGCGTCCGCACGACGGGTCACGTCACGACGGCCGCCGAGCAGCAGCCGAACCCTAGGATCCGTCTCGTGGACGAGGGCGCCGTCGCCGAGCTGCTCAGGGCGCATGCGACCCGATGGTCCGTGCCGGGAGCGGCGCTCGGGATCCTCCGTCGCGGCGCCGTGACGGCGGCATGCTTCGGCGTCGCGGACGTCGCCTCCGGCGACCCCGTCACGAGCATGACGCGTTTCAGCGCCGGATCCCTCACCAAGTCCATCGTCGCGACCCATCTGGTCGGGCTCGCGCGTGACGGTCGACTGACCCTGGACGATCCAGTGACCGTCCACGTTCCGGAGCTGCAGGGAGCGCGCTGGGCGTCGTCGGCGACCGTGCGCGACCTGATGGCCAACTATTCCGGACTGCCGTTGCGCGCCGACCTGGAGTTCGGCTTCGGCGACCGCCTGGACGAGGACGACGGCGCGCTGGCACGTCTTGTGGCGGACCTGCCGCGGGATGAAGGAGCCTCCCGATTCTGGTCCTACACGAACGTCGGCTGGTGCGTCCTCGGTCGCGTGATCGAGACAGTGACCGGACAACCGTTCGAGGAGGCGATCGACCAGTTCCTCCACGACCTGGGGCTGCGAGAGACCGGCAGCGCTCCTGCCGCGCCGCGAGTCCGAGGACACCTGGTCACCGCCACCGGTGTCGCTGCCGTCGAGCCACTGGTCTCGAAGGCGTACGCCCCAGCCGGAACACGCCTGGTCACGACGGCTACCGATCTGCTCGGACTCGCGCGCATCCATCTCGAGGACCCGTCGCTGGCCGAGCTCCGGACGGTATACAGCGACGTCGCCATCCATGGCTGGCTCGACGGGTGGGGCCTGGGCTGGGCCCGGTTCGACTGCGATGGCGAAGAGGTCTGGGGCTGGGACGGTCTGGTGTCCGGCGAACGTGCTGTGCTGCGTCTGTTCCCGCAGCAGCGAACGGCGGTCGCCCTGCTGACCAACGCAGACACCGGCCGCAACATGTACCGGTCGCTGTTTGCCGAGCTCCTCCCGCTGCTGATCGGCGTCCGATTCCCGCCGCTGCGTCTCGAGCCGGTGCGGAATGCCGCTGGTGACCTGCACCGCTTCGCCGGGGTGTACGGGTGGCCCGACCGCGAGGTCGAGGTGATCGCGACCACGGACGGCCTCCGGATCCAACGACCTGAGCGCTCGTTGGTCGCGGCACCGCTCGACGGACGAGCCTTCGTCGCCGACCCGGCTGACCCAGACTCGCCGACGGTGACGTTCGGCGACTTCGACAGCCTGGGCCGTCCGCAGGTGCTCTACGAGATGCTCTGGGGGTTGCCGCGCATCGCACCGTGAGCCACCGCTACCTCACTGATCTGGTGCCACCTGGACGCATCTCGATCGGGGCAGCGCATGCAGGCGCCGTCGGCAGTCTTAGCCTCGGTGGATGGAGCAAGCGAATCGCAACGCGGAGGTCATCGAGCAGTTCCGCGCTGGTGGCCCCGTCAAGGGCATGACTCGGGAGCGTCTCCTCTTGCTCACGACGGTTGGACGACGCACGGGGCTGCCGCGGACGACGCCGATGATGTTCCATCGCTACCGCGGCCGGCTCCTGGTCATGGCTTCGAACGCCGGGGCGGCAAAACGGCCCGATTGGTATCTGAACCTGGTCGCGCACCCGCGGGTCACCGTCGAGACGTCTGACGCACGTACGACGCCACGGCGAGGACGCTCACCGGCGGAGATCGGGCTGCCGCATGGGACGACCTCGTCCGTAGTTTCTCGTTCTTCGCCGATCACCGAGAGGCGGCGGGACGGGTGATCCCGCTCGTCGAGCTGGTCGGGGTCCTAGCTGAGCGGCTCCGCCGCGCGGCGATCGAGGTGGAATCAGGTGATGAACCCGGCCAACGAGTCCGTCGACGGCGGTTCTTCGGAGCGTGGAGTACAGGTGATCTTGCGGTGGCTGACGCCTCGTGCATCCAGTCCGCGCCGAGGGTCGTCGCGATGGCATGTATGTACCTTGACAGTTACGTAACCGATTGAGTACATTCGCTCGTCATGGAGGCCATCTCAGGGCGTTGGGGGACCCGAGCAGACGCACCATGCTGGAACGGCTCGCCCGTGGCCCACTCACAGCCGGCGAGCTCGCGGACCTGCTGCCGATTGCGCGGCCGGGGACGTCGCGGCACCTGCGGGTGCTGCGGGAGGCCGGGCTGGTCGACGTTCGTGCGGACGCCAACGTCGGGTCTACACCCTCCGCACCGCGCCGCTCGCCCAGATCGATGAGTGGCTTGGCACGTACCGTGCATTGTGGGAACAGCGTCTGGGTGCCCTGCATACCGAGATAGCCAGGGGACGCCGCGAGCGAAGGAGCCCTGGATGACTGACAACGCACGCCCGAGCGACCGCATCCTCGGTAGCCTGCGGTCGGCCGACGGCGCTGGTGTCGTACGCATCGAGGACCGCTACGACACCACCATCGATGACCTGTGGAGAGGCGCTCACTGACCCCGCCCGCCTTGCGCGCTGGTATGGACAGGTGGAGGGCGACCTCCGCCCGGGCGGAGACTTCCGAACGTTCATCGCGGCGGCTGACATCGAGGGCACCGGGCGGGTGGAGGAATGCGAGCCGCCACGAAGGCTGCTGGTGAGGACCAGGGAGACCGAAGAGTCCTACCGGCGCGGCCAGGGAGTCCCGCCTTTTGACGAAGCCATCGAAGCCACGCTGACCGCGGACGGCGACCAGACGATCCTGGCCATCGAAGTCCGCGGCATGCCGCTGGACAAGATCGCCTCCTACGGCGCGGGGTGGCAGATACACAGCGAGAACCTCGCTGCCTACCTCGCCGGGCATGCGCCCGGCGACGACGAGGCTCGGTGGGTTGAGCTCGTCCCTGCTTATCAGGAGCTCGCGGCCGGCCTCGACCGTTAGCCGGCCCGGTGGGGTGGCGTCAGGCGCTGCCGAGGGAGCGGGTAATCGTGATGACGGCAACGAAGGACCGGTAGGCCGACAGCGGGTTGGACGTGTCGATGACCACCGTGCGCTCGGCCGCGCGTTCCACACCGCGCACGAATGCGGCCTGGGCAGCCATGTCCGTGGTGAGCACGTCGACCTCGAGCGGTCCGCGCACGACTGGTGGCTCCAACCGGTCGATGTCCTGCAACGCTGCCACGGTCCCGGCGCGAATCAGCTCCCGCGACACGTCGGGGTGCTGCGAGAGCGCGGCCTCCCGCGAGAGAGACTCCTTGACGACCACGGATCGGATGCCCGCGCAGAATGGCTCGGCTTCGGGGCCGACGACCTGGTCACCAGTGACCAGCGCGACAGGGACGCCGTGGCCGGTCGCGGCCAGTGCGTTGATGCCGCTCTCGCCGGCGCGGATGCCGCCGATTCGCGCGTCCGACACCACGCGCGGGTTGTAGGTGTGCGAGAGCACCGAGGCCGACGGCATCGATCCGTGGTAGCCGACGTAGAGCACGGCGTCGAACGACGCGTCGAGCCCCTGCATCATGTAGTCCGGCTTGTGCCTCCCCGAGAGGTACGACGCATGGCCCGCAAGCAAGTCCGGCGCAAGATTCGCCATCAGGCCGTGTGCGTCGTTGACCGCGACGTCCGTGGCTCCCGCCGCAACGGCGCCCTCGACCGCGGCGTTCACCTCACCGAGCAGCAGCCGCGCGCCCTCGTGATGTCCGGGCGCGCCGACCCGGCACTGGTCCCAGTCGACGACGCCGGCGACGCCTTCCATGTCCGCGGAGATGAAGACCCTCACGACGGTGCAGCCTCGGCGCCGGGCGGCCCGTCGAGCACCGTCGGGACGTACTCGAGCAGCTGCAGCCGGCCGTCGAATGTTCGGCTGGTTATCAGCTCGAGGGCAACGTCGGGGTACTCCTCGGCGAACCCGGACATCAGCCGGTACGTCGTCGCCCCCATGAGGACCCGGTGCTCGTGTCCGGCCTCCTCCTCGAGCCAGGCCAGGTACTCGGGCCCTTCGAGCCCCCAGAAACCCGGCCAGCCGTCCGCCGCCGCGTATCCATCGAGAGAAATGATGAGATCCACCATCAGGCGGGACATGGCGCACTTCCCTTCTCAGCGGGTCCGCCCGTACACGCTATGAAGGGCGCGCCCACGACCACAACCGGGCGCTCTGCGGGGCTAGCTGGACATGATGATGCAGCGCATCCCGATCCCGATCAGGCTGACCAGGATGGCGCTGAACCCGAGCCGACCGCCGTTCCTGCCGGCTGGGCTTGACCTTGACGTAGCGTCAACCCTGCACGCTGTCGTCATGACCCTAGACATCCAGCTGACAACCGACCAGGAACCGGCGCCGGCGATACGGGTGCACGGCCTGCAGAAGTCGTTCAAGGACCTGCACGTGCTGCGCGGCGTGGACTTCGACGTGGCGCGGGGCAGCATCTTCGCCCTGCTCGGCTCCAACGGCGCAGGCAAGACCACGGTCGTGAAGATCCTTTCCACGATGCTCAGGTACGACGCGGGGACGGCCAGCGTCGATGGCTTCGACGTCGCCGCGCAACCGGCGAACGTGCGGGAGTCCATCAGCCTCACCGGCCAGTTCGCGGCCGTGGACGAGATCCTCACCGGGCGGGAGAACCTGGTGCTGGTGGCCCGGTTGCGGCGCCTGCAGGATGCCGGGCGGGTCGTGGATGACCTGCTGGCCCGTTTCCAGCTCGCCGACGCGGCCGACCGGAGGGTCGCGACGTACTCCGGAGGCATGCGCCGCCGCCTGGACATCGCCATGAGCCTGATCGGTGACCCGCCGGTGATCTTCCTGGACGAGCCGACCACCGGGCTCGACCCGCAGTCTCGCGTCGAGGTGTGGAACACCGTCAGAGACCTGGCCGGGAGGGGCGCGACAGTGCTGCTCACCACGCAGTACCTGGACGAGGCCGAGCAGCTTGCCGACCGGATCGCGATCCTGCACGAGGGACGGATCATCGCGAACGGCACGCTCGCCGAGCTGAAACGGCTCCTCCCGCCAGCCAAGGTCGAGTACGTCGAGAAGCAGCCGACCCTGGAGGACGTCTTCCTCGCCATCGTCGGCGCCGGCGGCACGGACGGCGACGCCGGCACTGCGACATCGGCACCGACGAGGAGGGAACTCTGATGACCAAGCGCTTCTTCGGCGACACCGCTCTCCTGACGGGGCGATCGCTGCGCCACATCGCGCGCAGCCCGGACACCATCATCACGACCACGATCACGCCGATCGTTCTCATGCTGCTGTTCGTCTACGTGTTCGGCGGCTCGATCAACTCAGGACCGGGTCCGTACGTGAACTATCTGCTGCCCGGCATCCTGCTCATCACGATCGCTTCGAGCATCGCCTACACCGCCTTCCGACTCTTCATGGACATGCAGAGCGGCATCTTCGAGCGCTTCCTGTCCATGCCGATCGCACGCTCGGCCGTGCTGTGGGCGCACGTGCTGACCTCGCTGGTCGCCTGTCTGGTCTCGGTCGTGGTCGTCGTGCTCGTCGCCGTCGTCATGGGCTTTCGCTCCGGGGCGGGAGTGCTGGCCTGGCTCGCGGTCGCCGGCATCCTGGCCATGTTCACCCTGGCGTTGACCTGGCTCGCCGTCATTGCCGGCCTGTCCGCGAAGACCGTGGACGGCGCGAGCGCGTTCTCCTACCCGCTCATCTTCCTGCCGTTCATCAGCTCGGCCTTCGTCCTCACCACCACCATGCCCGGCCCGGTGCGTGCCTTCGCCGAGAACCAGCCGGTGACACCCATCGTCAACACGATCCGCGACCTGTTCGCCCAGCAGCCGGTCAGCAGCGGCATCTGGACCGCCCTGGCCTGGTGTCTCGGCATCCTCGTCGTCGCGTACGCCCTCGCCATGGCCGCCTACCGCCGCAAGATCAGTTGACGATGCGTCTCCGTCGGGCAGGCTGAGGCCATGCTGACGATCGGACAGCTGGCGTCGTACGCCGGGGTGACCATCCGAGCGGTGCGGCACTACCACCAGATCGGGCTGCTCCAGGAGCCGGAGCGCGACGCCTCCGGCTACCGGACGTACGACGCCGCCGCGGTCGTGCGACTCATCCGGATCCGCACCCTGGCCGAGGCCGGCGTCCCGCTGGCCCGGGTCCGCGAGCTGCTCGACGCAGACCCGGAGACGTTCGCCGCCGCGACCGCCGAGATCGACCGGCAGCTCCGCGCGCAGATCCGCGCGCTCCAGGAGCACCGCCGGCGCATCGCGCAGCTGGGCTCCGGCGACTCGTTGGCCCTCCCCGAGGAGGTGGTCGACTACCTGGACCGCCTGCGTGCCACCGGAGCACCGGAGGCGATCATCGAGCCCGAGCGAGACGCCTGGATCCTGATGGCGGCGCGTTGGCCGGAAGCGCTCCCGGCGCTGATGGCCGAGAAGGTGGCCCAGCTGGCCGACCCGAAGATCGTCCGGCTCTACCAGCTCATCGGTCGGATCGCGGAGGAGTGGGAGGACGAGGAGCTCCTGCGCGAGACGGCCGACCTGATGAGCGAGCTGTTCGAGCAGGCGGCGGCCAGCGGGGAGCTGGACCGGCAGGACGAGTTCATGTCGGACGCGGCGTTCGTCGGCCTGATGGACTCGTTCGCCGATGCTTCCCACCCCGCGGTCCCGCGGCTGCGGGAGCTGCTCGCCGAGCGTGGTTGGACCGGGTGGACCCGGGTCGAGAAGCGCGAGTCCTGAGGCGCTCGACGAGCAACTACGGTTGCTCCATCAGGCCGGTGCTGCTTCCGCCGGTTGAGCCCGGTTCGAGCAGAGGGAAACCGTCGATGTCGCGAGCGGCCTTGTACGACACCATCGGAGCCACGTACACGGTGACCCGGCGCACGGACCCACGCATCGCAGCGCGGATCTGGGCCGCGCTCGGCGACGCCCGCACCGTGCTGAACGTCGGGGCGGGCACCGGGTCCTACGAGCCCCCTGACCGCGACGTCCTCGCGGTGGAACCGTCGGCGCTCATGCGTTCGCAACGCCTCCCGGACGCGGCGCCGTGCCTGGCCGGATCTGCTGAAAGCCTGCCGTTCGCCGACCAGTCCTTCGACGCCGCGATGGCCGTCTGCACCCTTCATCACTGGCAGGACCCGATCGCCGGCCTGCGCGAGATGCAGCGCGTCGCTCGCCGCGTGGTGGTGTTCCTGTTCGACACGAGCGACCCCAGCCTGTTCTGGCTGACCCGCGACTACCTGCCGGAGGTCGTGGCACTGAAGGGATGCAGAGTCTTGTCGTCGCTGCCCGAGCTGGCCGGCGCCATCGGAGCCCGGTTGGAGCCGGTGCCCATCCCGTGGGACTGCGCGGACGGGTTCTACGAGGCCTACTGGCGCCGGCCCGAGGCATACCTGGACGAGCAGCGTACGTCGCGGAATCTCGATCTGGGCCGGCGTCGGTCCGGACGCCGAGCAGAGGGCGGTGCGCGGCCTGGGTGATGACCTCGCCTCAGGTCGGTGGGCCGAGCGCAACCGCGACCTGGTCGATCTCGATGCGGCAGAGCTCGGCGCTCGCCTACTGATCGCCTGACACCGCCGCAACAGGGATGGGCCCGCGCGGTCCCTCCCCGATCGACCGACCAACAGTCCGAGGAGGGAACAGCAATGTCACAGGTGATGCTGACTCCGGCGCCCTCCGGGTGGCTGATCACTCGAGCACGCGCTCGCCGTCGTCCGGGTCATGACTCCCGCCGGCCGGCTTCCGGCCCGAGGCGAGCTTGACCGAGACCGGCAGCTCGAAGTGGTCGCCGGACCTGAATGTTCCCATCAGGCGATCGAAGGCCTCGCGGATGCGCGGTTGCTGTTCCGATGGCTGATCGAGGATCAGCGTCGACATGCGTACGGTGCCCGCGAGGATGCCGTCCCAGAGCTCGTCCGCGCTCGGCACCGTCTGCGTGAACTCGACCCTCCGCACGTCCACGTCCTCGCAACCGGCTCCACGGAGCAGCCTGACGAACTCGGCGTCCTCGGCGAACCGGAAGAACGCCGGGCCGGGTGGCACGTTCGCGGAGGTCGACGCACCGACCTCGGCCACCGCGTCGACGATCACAGCGAGCATCCGGCACCGCTGCGGCACGTCCCACACCGTGAGTGCCAGCCGACCACCAGGGCAGAGCACGCGGGTGAGCTCGGCCAACGCCCTCTCCGGATGACCGAAGTGCAGCAGAGCGAAGTTGGCCACCACGGCATCGAACGACGCGTCGCCGAACCCCAGCGCCTCGGCGTCGCCCTGGTGGAACCCCACCGTCGGGTGTCGCTCACGCGCCAGCGCGACCATCTCGGCGGCAACATCGACGCCGACGGCGACGGCGCCGCGTTCTGCACCAGCCATCGCCACGAACCCAGGTCCGCAGCCGACGTCGAGCAGCCGATGTCCAGGTGCGACCTGGACCGCGTCGAGCAGCGGCTCGATAAGCCGGCGAGTGACACGGCCGAAGAACCTCTCGTAGCCTCCTGCGCGTCGCTCCCAGGTGGCTGCCTCGAAGGCGTTGAACGCGGCGCCCTGGTCGGTCGTCTCGGCCACTGTGCCTCCCGCGTGCCCGCACGCACGCTCAACGTACTCGGAGCGCGCCGGAGCCGATCAGGTCGTGCCATCCTGCACGGGTGCGGAGAGTTCAGTAGGCTCTGTCAGCCGTGGCCACCTGGGCTGAGTTCGCGAACGCTGAGCCGGATCTGGCCGCCTTCGCGTGGGAGCGGATGGCAGGTCGGATCGTCTACCAGGCGACGCTCCGCCTCGACGGCGGACCGCGCGTGCACCCGGTCTCTCCCTGGCTCGCGGCCGGCCTGCTGTGCGTCTCGTTCCGCGACACCAGCCCGAAGCGGCGCGAGGTGGCGCGCGACGCCCGCTACGCGTTGCACACGGCGCAGCCGTGGGAGGACCACGCTGGCGCATACGGCGAGTTCACGGCGCGCGGATCGGCTCGACCAGATCCCCTCGTCCCACCCGGCGGTGGTGGCGCGTCCCGGCCAGACGAGCTACGGGCTCGTTCACTACGCGTGCTCGATAGCGGAGGCGGTGGCGACTGAGTACTCGGAGGATGAGATGCCCGTGTACCGACGATGGAAGGCCTCGTGACCAGGCATCAGCGCCAGAAATCGGTGAGCTGCTCGGCGAGCGCTCTGCCTTGGTCGTAACCGGCTCGAGCAGCCGGCGGACGGGTCGACAGATCCATCACGTTGTCGCCGAATGCGATGCGCGAGCTGCTGTCCGGGAAGATCGTCTCGACCCTGCTGCCGCGCGCGCGTAGCTCGTCGACCTGTGTTGCGAGATGCAGGCCCCAGTGCGCCGGAGTCCGTGACCTGCCGCCGAACGGTGACAGCACCAGCACCCGCGCGCATCCGGCTGCCAGATCGGCATTGTCGGCGTTGGATCGGTAGCCGCCGTCGATGTATCGGCTGCCGCCGACATCGTAGGCGAACCCACCGGCACAGCTGGCGGCCACGGCGTCCACCAGGTCGACCCCGCTGTGGCGGTCGAACACGACCGGTTCACCGGTATGGGCATCGACCGCCGTGATGAGCATTCGCCGTTGCGGCCAGAGCTGACTGGGCAGCCGAGCGGCGACGGTAGCGCGCCATCGCGTCTGCGCAGAACCGTGCGACGCCGCATCCATCTCGAGCGCCCACGCACCCATTCTGCGGCGCATGTCGGCCGCATCCTCAGCGGCGGCGATGATTGCGCTCGTCGTCTCCATGTGGTTCGTGGCGGGCCCGGTAGGCACGCGTCCACGGTCGGACCCGGCCGGTCCCGTTCGTGGTCGGGGCGCGGTGGCAAGGATGGCGGCAAGCAGCTCCGCCGGGGTCGCGCTGGTTACTTGGGCCGCGGCGGTCGATCCGGCCGACGTCCCGATGATCAGATCGGCGTCGGTGACATCCAACCCGGCCCCAACCAGTCCGGCGATGACACCGATCAGCCACGCATTGCCGGCCGATCCGCCACCACCGAGGACCAACGCTGTACGGGAGGGGTGTTCCGAGAGATCGTCAGAGGTCGCCTCTGAGTTGTGCTGAAGGGACTGATTCATCGTCGTAGCCTTCCGAGAGTGCCTTGCGGCGCTCCCCGCGACGGCTACGTCAGTCGCGCGATCGTGAACTCAAAGGAGCGCCCAGAGCGGACAGTGCGTGCATCGGGCTCACCTCCTCGAGTCGTGTCACGTTCGCTCCGAACCTACCGGCTCAGGATCGACGTGCCAACCGGCGCATTCGCCGTCGCCACCGACGGTCGTCACCTAGCCTCCGATGACCGACCCCGCGCCTGAGCGTGGGGGATCCGAGATGGAGGCGGCCAGGCATGTGGGCACAACTGCAGAAGGTGAGCTCGAGGCCGGAGAAGGAAGCAGAGCTGCTGGACGTGTTCGAGCAGCTGAACGCCATTGAACAGGCAGATTCAGGTCTGCTGAAGACCATGGTCATGCGGAGCCAGGCCGATCCGACTCTGGTGTTCGTCCTGGTCGTGTTCGACAGTGAGGAGAAGGCGCGCACGCGGGAGCAGGATCCCCGGCGCCAGCAGGGGCTGCAGCGGATCCGGGCTGCCTTGGGGGACGTCCTGGACGGCCCGCCAGAGTTCTTCGACCTCGACGTGTTGCGGGACGCGTAGCCCGCTCACTACCGAGGTTCCCGACCTACCACAGACCGAGTGGGTCATCGCCGATGAGCGGTTCGCGGCGCGTCAGGGGAGCACAGGCAGTGCTCGACGCGATCGGCCAGCGCCTGGACCGGCAGCAGCCCATCGAGCTCAAGTGTCGCACCCCGCCGGATCAACGGTTCGACCTCGGAGACGTACCTGGTGATGTCTGCCTGCTGGTCGGCTGCCTTGCCGTACGGGTTGTTGGTCCGAGCCCGCACCCGATCGAGGAGCACCTCCAGCGGGACGTAGAGATAGACCACGTGCTCGAACCTGTCGTAGAACCGGCCCTGATTCTGCGCAGTCCCAGAGACGGCGATCGTGGGGTGCTCGGCCAGAAGTGCGCTCATCCTCGGCTCGTCCCACTGCGCGTCGGCCCCCTCCCAGCCGCCGTAGTCGGTGTCGATGGTCCGGTAGCCGCGGCGGGCAACGGCTGCGAGAAGGGTGCTCTTACCTGCCCCTGACATCCCCGTGAGCAGCACCCGCGCCATGCTCGCAGCGTATGTCGGGGACCACGGACACGGGCACATCGCGCGCTCGCCCGCTCGCGGGCCGTCCGACACGAGCGACCGTGTCCAGCGCTATCGGAGAATCTGGTCGGACTGCCTGCGCACGCGGAAGCGGAGGATGGTGGCGTCGCCCGACCGCGTGCTGCTGAGCGGTTCCAGCTGTGTCCTCGGGACGGCCGGGGACGAGAAGCGGATGCCGTCGCCGAGCAGCACCGGCAGCACGTACACGAGGATCTCGTCGACGAGCCCCCGCTGGAGGCACTGGCCGGCCACGTCGGCGCCGAGGATCTCGAGGTTCTTGCCGCCTGCGGCGTCCAAGGCCGTGGCGACCGCTTCCCCGATGTCGCCGGCGAGGATCCTGACCTCCGGGTCCGGTGGCTCAAGCGGCCTATGGGTGAGGAGGAACGTGGGTCCGGAGAAGGGGTAGTCGGTGCTGCCGGGGTCCTCGGCCTCCATCCGGTCGCCTACCTCCCAGGTTCGCCGGCCGACGAGCATGGCGCCGGTGGCCGCCGCGATCTCGGCGAAATCGTCCGGTGCCACGAAGTCGGCGAGAGCGCGACCACCCCCCCAGTCCATCGAATGGCCGGGACCGGCGATGAAGCCGTCCAGCGACATGCACCTGTTCACGACTACCTTGCCGCTCATTGCATGACCGTCATCCATGAGTCCTCACCACGCGTCCGGCCCTTCCTGGTCGATACCCGTCAGCATCACAGCGGGCACCCCACGGTCCAGATCTTCCGCCGATCTGGGGCACTCGGGGAAGTGCCCATGTCGGCAGCTTGAACCTCGCGCTTCATGAGGACGGCTCCCAGCCGAACCGGAATGGACCGCGCCAGCTCGGGTCGTACGCGCTGAGACGGCGCACCATGAACGCCGGGCTGTCGACCGGTGCGTAGACGACGCCGAGGGTGCGGCCGGGCTCGAACCCGAATCGTGGGTAGTAGCTCGGGTGACCGAGAAGCGCGACCAAGGGCCAGGCCTGAGCATCGGCGATGGTCAGAACGTCGGCCATGAGCACGCTCCCGACGCCGCTCCGTTGCCGGTTCGGTCGGACCGACAACGGCGCGACTGCAGGAACGCTGCGGCCGCCGAGGTCGGCTTCGCTCAGCATCACGTGGCCGATCACCGCGTCGGTGTCTTCGGCCACGAGCTCGAGCCCGGGTAAGGCGATTCCGAGCGTCCGGATCGCCCGCACGATGTCGAGCTCGGCGTCGCCGCCGCCGAAGGCGGCCGCTACGAGTTCGTCGATCGCGTCGACATCAGCGGGTCTCGCTTGCCGCACGATCACGACACCTCACGCCCTTCGTGACTCCTCACGTCAGGAACTCAGGCATGGTAGGAGTCGACCGCAGTGCGCGGCCACCGCGATACCGACACGGCACTCGCCGTCGGTCACCCCAGGCACCGCGGCCGGCAGTGTTCTGCGTGTGTCATCTCTCGTCCGCGGGTCGTCCACTGAGGTCCCGGGACCACTGGGAACCTCCGCATGTGCCCGTTGTCCCAGTCGCAGCCTGACGGCTCTGTTGGTGGGCTGGCGGCGCCGCCACCACCCGCGACAATGAGGCATGGTGAACGGTTCCGAGGACGCCGTCGGGTTCCGCCTGTGGCCCCCGGTCGCGATCGGCGCGCCCTTGTTCGCCGGCTGGCTGGCCACGCTGCTGTGGGGTGACCCGGTCGACCTCGGTGGGTGGCGGGTTCCGCTGGGATGGGTGCTGGTGCTGCTGTTCGTGGGGTGGAACGGCTGGTCGCTGTGGCTGTTCAGGCGGCACGAGACCGGGCTGCTGCCGGGGCAGGCGACGCACGCGATGATCGAGGAGGGGCCGTACCGCCACTCCCGCAACCCGCTGTACGTCGGCCTGCTCGCGCTGTACCTCGGGCTGGCGTTGCTGGCACCCACGTTCTGGGGGCTCGTGCTCTTCCCGGTCGCGGTACTGCTCGTCCTCTGGGGCGCGATCTACCCCGAGGAGCGGTTCCTGCACGAGCGGTTCGGTGCCCCGTACGACGACTACACCAGGCGGGTACGTCGCTGGCTGTGAATGGAGCGGCCTGGATCCCCTCCCGCTCGGCGGGAGGGGATCCACGGCAAGGGCCGAGGGTCTGTCTGGCTGCGGCCTAGGTGGTGAACAGCCGCAGGTCCGCGCAGAAGTCGCGGTCGACGATGTTGACCCCGGTGGAATCGCGGATGATCCGGAACGAGTCGGGAACCTCAGTGTCGTCGTCCGGGTTGCCGGGTGTGCCGTTGTAGTCGATGTCGAAGGCGAACCGGAGGTTGCCGGGGTCCTTCAGGACGAGGCGACCGTTGGTGTCGTACCAGCGCTGGCCGCCGGAGCCCTGGGAGAAGATCGTGATCGTGCCGTCACCGTTGTCCACGATCTTGTGGTCGCGGTTGTTCGAGGTGAAGATCTCCGTGTAGGTGCCGCCATTGTCGAGGTTGGTGTACACGATTGTGCCGGACACGCTCTCCCGGTAGTACGGGAAGACGTTCGGCCCGCCGCGCTGGTTGAACGTGAAGTTGATGTGTACGTGCCGTCCACGCGGGTGGGTACCGGTGGAGTGACCGTGTCGCAGCTCGAAGGTCTCCGTGAAGGTAGTCGTCGAAGTGGCCCTTGTCCAGCGGCGCGGCGGTCGCGGGTGTACTGGCGAGCACGGTGCACGAGATGCCCAGCACAGCTACGAGTAGTACAGAAGATCGCTTCATGTCTCTCCCAGCCCCCCTGGCGGACTCGGACGACTTGAATATGCGCGGTCTCGAGGCTGGGCCGCGATAGTTACAAATGACGATTCAGGTGGCCGCCCTACCCAGGAAGACCTGCCGTCGGCACGAGGCGCATCGTGGCGCTGGGGTCCCTTCTTGACGGCGACCTGACAACGACCGTCCGACAGCCGACAGGTGAGGATCTCGGCCGACGACAAGTTGTGGTCCGGCGTGACCGCGATGGTGTCGTCGTCGAGCCACTCGAAGACGCTGTAGCTCGTTGTGCCCGGGTGGTAGTCGGGCGGCAGCCGCAGCTGGACGGCTTGGTGCGTGGCGGTGTCGAAGATCGTCGCCGGGGACCCGCCGTTGGCCTCGCCCCACAACGCAGCCAGTCGGGTGCCGACGGCGTGGAAGACCAGGCTGCCTCGCTTGCCTCCGCGGAGGTGCTGGAGGCTTGCGGTGGGGGTGGCCGTCTCCCAGGTGTCGCCGACCACCAGCCTGCGTGAGCTGCTCCGGACGTCGTCGGCATACGACCGCGACGTCGCACGGTGCTGGCTGCCGGTGGTCACGTCGTAGCTGAGGTGGCGCAAGCTCGCAGGCGGGGTGTCGAACTGGAACCTGGTGAAGTAGATGTGCTCGCCGACGACATCGTCCAGCAGGCACCCGACCGTGGTGGCGCAGAAGGGCATCGGCCTGATGGACGACCTCGCGGCCGGCTGCGGTGTCGTACACGACCAAGGTCGGCGACGTGGGGTCCGCGCACGCGAACCACGCGACCAAGGAGCCGGCGGTCCCGGTCATCACGGCGTCTTGAGCCAGATGAAGGATCCCGCCGTTTCGGAGCACGCGGAGCTGGCACACACTCGAGCCGATCTGCTCCGGACTGCCACCCGTTGCTGAACCACACGTCGTCGCGGCTGGTGTAGACGAACCCGTCGTCGGTGACGTCCGTGTGCACGAACGCGTCAGTGGATGTGATGGCACGGTCGCCGAAGTGGATGGTGCCTTCGTCGGGGTTGCTGCGGAGGACGTCGATGTAGAGAAGCTGGCGCACGGGTGGCGCGGACGGTTCGGTCGGCGACGGGCTGGGATGGTCTACCGGCGGCCCGTCGCCGCGGTGGACGGGGCTGTTGAGCGCGGCGGCACCGAGGGCGAGGGCGAGGACGACGGCCGCGCTGCTGGCGGCGGCGACGATCCGGCGGCGGCGCAGCCGGGCCTCGCCGAGCCCGACCAGCATCTCGATGTCCAGGTTCGGCGGGCCGGCGTCGTTCGTCCGCCGGGCCAGCATCTCGCGCAGCGTGGTGGTCATCGGGTCACCGCCTCGTCGTCGGGAAACAGCACACCGGAGTCCGGCCCCACCTGGTTGCGGAGCTTGCCCAGTGCTGCGGACACCTGGCTCTTCACCGTGCCGACGGAGCAACCCATGAGCGCCGCGGTGTCGGCCTCGGAGAGGTCCTCGTAGTAGCGCAGCACCGAGCGCCGCTCGCTGCCGCGGCGGAAGGCTGCGCACCCGCTCCCACAGCGCGTCGTAGACCGCCAGCCGTTCGGTCTGGTCGGCGTCCCTCGCGTCCGGGACGACGGCGACCGGATGCTCATGGAAGGAACGGCGGCGCCGCCAGGAGATGGCGGTGGTCACGATGGTGCGACGGACGTAGGCCTCCGCCTTGGTCGTGTCCCGTAGCCGAGGCCACGCGACGTAGGCCTTGACCAGGGCCTCCTGCAGCAGGTCCTGCGCCAGCTGGTGGTCGCCGACGACGACGAACGCCATCCGGAACAGGGCGGCCGACCGGGCCGCGACGAGCTCAGCGAAGTCCGAGACGTCCTCTTGGCGCCGTATCGCCATGGTTGCTCCTCGGGCCGTCACCCCATCGTCCACCTCTAAGACGCATCGATCACCCGTAGAGGTTGGGTCACCGCCGGACCCACGCCACGGTCCCAGAAGCCGGCCTCGGGATCCTCTTCCACGCGGGCCGTCGTGCACGACCTCAACCAACGTCCCTGGTAGTACAGCTAGGAGGGCGCTTCCGAGGTCCACACGCCGAACCACTGCTCGGCGCCGTACTCCTCGAACCGGTCCGCCTCGGTGAACCCCAGCTGCGCCGCGAGGCGCATCGAGCGCTCGTTGGCGGTCTGGGTGCAGAGCACCCACCGGCTCGCTGGGAACCGCACCGGCGAACCAGTCGAGCGCCGCTGCGCATCCCTCAGCGGCGTACCCGTGTCCCCACGCCTCCGGCAGGAACATGTATCCGAGCTCGGCCTCCCCGCCGTCGGGGCGGACGTGACCCGGACGCTCGGCCTCGCGCCGGTCGAGCGTGATGATGCCGATCATCGCTGCTTCGAGCTCGACCACGAAGAGCCCGGGTCGCCGCCGGGGCACCTGAGGCACCGCGCGTTCGAGGTCGTCACGCGGTCGAGGGCCACCGATGTAGGTGCCCACGTCGGGCGAGGCGAACAGCTCGATGACCGCGGCCCGGTCCCGCCCCTCGGGCTCCCGGAGCCGAGACGCTCCGTCCTGATCGGTGCAGGCGGCCACGTGACGTGTCCCAGGTCTGCCACGCGGGCAAACTAGCCGATGGTCCAGCCACCGCTGCCGATGCGCTCGCCGCGGACGCGGGGTCAGGTCGCACCCGTCGCCGGCCGGGGTCGGACCCGCGTCACGGCGGGGACCCCGAGGCAGACGGCTCCGACGCCCAGCGCCAGGCCGAAGGGCGAGGCTGCCGACCCCGCCAGGTAGCCCGCGGCAAGCGTCGTGGGGGCGAGGTAGGCCAGCGCCGCGACCGCCGGCAGCCGAGCCTCGGCGGCCACAGCTCCCGCGACCCGGAGGTCCGCCGTCGCCGCCAGCATCGCAAGCGCCACCGCAACGACCGGCACCGCGAGGAACCGTGCGTTGCCGTACTCCCAGCCGACGAGGTTACCGATCGGCAGCGCCAGCGAAGCGAACATCAGCACCGAACCGGCGATGAGCAGCGCCTTCTGCCGTCCCGGCGGCCGCACCCAGATGACCGGTGCGCTGAAGACCCGGCGCCGCGCCAGGTCCACTGCCGACAGGGCGACGACGACGAGCCCGATCAGCAGGAACGGCCACCACAGCCGGGCGAAGCTGCTGTCCTCGGTGTGCGAGGGCACCCCGAGCGCGGCGTAGCCCCAGGTCACGAAGAACAGGCCGATGCCGCTGGTGACTCCCACCGCGGCCGGAGCAAGGTGGGGGCGGGCGAGGGCGACGACGACAGCGCCGGCCAGCCCCAGGATGGCGACGGCGAACCCGTCGACCGGCGAGCCGTCGAGGTAGCTCCCGACCGGCATCCACCACAGCTCGTGCATGCCGGCGTACGCCACGGCGAGCCCGGCCGCGCACAGCAGCAGTCCGGTGGCAACCGGCCACCACATCCGGGTCTCGCCCACCTGCGCCGGCTCGGGCTCCGGCCCCGAGGTCTGCGCGGGAGACTGCTGCGCGGGAGACGTGGCGGCCGGTGGCGTCGGTAGCGGCTCCGGCAACGGCACGCCCTCGACCACGTCGAGGCTCACTGCGACCGACTGCTGGCCGGTCGGGCTGACCACCTCGAGGGTGCCGGCGTAGTGGCCGACCCCCGGTGGAGCGACGGTGACATGCAGCAGGCCGCCGTCGTCGACCTCGACAGCGAGCCAGTCGGCCGAGGTCTCCACCGAGACCGCGAGGGCCAGCGGGGGGCCGACGACCCGGAGGTCGACCACCCGGTGGGTTTCCGGTGGCTGGGCGCCGAGGTCCAGCACGGGCGGCGCGACCTGCACCGCGGCCTCCTGCACCGCGGCCGACGCCGTGGCCGAGACCCGCCGGCTGTCGTCGTCGACCAGGGCGGCCAGCGTCGTGAAGGCGGCCAGCGCCTGCGGGAGGTCGGCACCCAGCAGCCGGTCACGCAGCTCGATCGCGCCGCCCAGCCGAGTGGCCGGCAGGCTGCTGTCGACCGCCTCGAGCAGCTCGCGGGGGAGCTCGCCGGCCACCACCCGCCGGCGCCGGCTGTGCGCGAGCAGCAGGTCACCCTCGGAGCCGAACGCCCACAGGTGCGGGGTCTGGTGCGGTGTGGCCCGCCGGACCCGCTCGGCGACGTAGCCGAACAGCTCGTTGAGGCCGACCCAGCCGTCGCCGTCGCGGTCGGCCTCCCCGGAGGCGAGTCCCTCGACCACCGAGCCGGTGAAGACCGACGGGACGAGCTGGCCGGCTCCGGAGAGCTGCCGCCCCTCGAAGGCGTACTCCACCGAGCTCGACGCCGTCACGACCACCCTGCCTCGGCCGCCGGCCTCGCTCTGCGCGGCGAAGGCGTCGCCCACAGCGACGTCGGAGCCGGCCCGCACGACCATCCCGCGGGGGAACGCCCCGCCGTAGCAGCAGTCGAGGAAGAGTGCGATCCGCTGCGCCCGGCTGTCGGCCATCTGCTGGTTGACGAAGTCGGCGGCCACCGCGGTCGAGGCGAGCCGGTCCGGCCGCGAGTCCGACGCTGCCAGAAAGAGCTGACCGGCCGCGTTCTTCAGGCCGTGGCACGAGAAGTGCAGCAGCAGCAGGTCGTTCGGGCCGCGGTCGGCGAAGAAGTCCTCGACCGCGAGCCGGATGCCCTGCGCGGTCTCGTTGCGCAGCACCCGCACGTCGAAGTCACCGATCCGCGGGTCCCCGAGCACCTCACCCAGGGCCTCGGCGTCATCGGCGGGAGCGCGCAGCCGGCCCAGCCCCTCGTCGGCGTACTCGTCGACGGCGACGACCAGCGCCTGCCGCACTCCGGTCATGGTGCGGCGTCGCCCGCCAGGCCGTGTGCGCGGATCCACTGCTCGGCCAGCCGCTCCTGGACCTTCGTGGTGGTGCCGGTGAGCTCGAGCACGTCACCGTCGACCTCGAGCCGCACGCTGCGGGCCGCCCCCGGCCGGGAGAGCCAGCCGCGGACCGTCGCGACCACGGCCGTGAGCAGTCCGACGGTCGGGTGCAGCGACACCAGCAGGCCGCCGAGCGCAGCAGCCGTCCCGCCGCGGGCGTCGGCCGGCACGGCGCCAGCGGGAGCCGGCTCGACGCGGTCGACGTCGAGTGCCGACAGCTCGTCGCGCAGCCGGAGCGCGCCGCGCTCGAGCTCTTCCTCGTCGGCGGTCAGCTGCAGCAGGAGACTCGTCGCCACCGTCACCCCCGGTCCCGATCCGCACACGCTGCACTCACCATGCTCCCGCCCGCGGGGCGCGGCAAGGGAGATCAGCTGGCCCCGGAGCGAACCGCCGACGCGGCTGGCGAAGCCGTGCCCCGTTGGCAAACCGGAGGCAAAGACTGCAGGTCACGACTTGTCACCCGCGGTGATCGGGCGCACTGTCGGTGCAGGCCGAACCACCCTTTGTGCATGGCGAAACGTGCGAAATCGCCGTAATCAGGGAGGTCCGGCATTCACTGCGTCAGGGAGGCGGTGTGGCGGGTCGTCGCCACACGGGGGGGCGTGAGACTCAGCACGGTGAGCGACCGTTGCTCGCCGCGGCTGGTATCAGCGACCCGGTCACCGCCTCGGTAGGTGCGACGAGGGGGACGGGATGACGGAGCAGCCGCACAAGAAGATCCACGTCCACACGGTCCCGGTGGCCGTCCAGGTCCTCGAGACCCGCCTGGACGTGGCCGTCGCCCAGGGGCTGGGGCCGGACCAGCGGGCCGCGGCGGAGGGCGTCCGCCGACTGTTGCGCCGCGCGAACGATGCCGCCTACGGCGTGGACCCGAAGCCCGGTCCGATCTCGCGGTGGTGGACCGGCACCCTCGTCGAGGCCGCGTTCCAGAACCTGCACGCGGCGCGGGCCCAGATGGTCGATGTCTTCGACGACGACGAGATCGCTGCCGAGATCCCGTCCGCACTGGCCCGTGCGCAGCAGACCCTGCACCGGGACGACCCTCGCCGGATGATCGCCGACGCGCTGCAGAGCCACGAGATCGCCCGGCAGCGTGCGTTCCTCCGGCGAGCGATCGAGGACGCCTACGACGCCCTGGACCGGCAGCACGAGAGGCTGCGCAGCTTCCGGAACATCATCCTCATGCTGGCCCTGTGCATCGCGGTGCTGGTGGCCATCACCATCGCCGGCGTCTGGGCCAACCCCACGATCATGCCGCTGTGCTTCCCTGCGGACGGCATCGCCGGCACGGGTGACCCGCTGCTGAACTGCCCCACCGGCACCGATGTCACCTCGGTGTCCAGCATGGACATCGTGGTGGTGGCGCTGCTCGGGCTGCTCGGCGGCGCGCTCGCCGCAACGGTGTCGATCCGCAACCTGCGGGGAACCTCGTCGCCGTACGACGTGCCGATCGCACTCGCACTGCTCAAGGTCCCGCTGGGAGCGTTCACCGCGATCCTCGGTCTCGTCGCCATCCAGGGCGACTTCGTGCCCGGCCTGTCCGCCCTCGACTCCCAGCAGCAGATCCTCGCCTACGCCTTGGTGCTCGGGTACGCCCAGCAGGTGTTCACCTACTCGTTGGACCGTAAGGCCCAGACTCTGCTCAACGGCCTGCCGGCCAAGGACTCGGCCACCGCTCCGGTGGGGTCCGCGGTGGCTGGTGGTCCGGCCGTTGCCGCGGCCGCCCCGCCGCCGGCGCCGCTCCCGTCGCTCCCGACGCAGTTCGTGCCGCCGAACGGCAGCGCCCCGAACGGCGCGGCGGCCACCACGGCCGCCCCGCCGACGGCACCGACGCCCCGACGCCGTCCGGCCCGGTCGACCTCACGTCGGAGGCGGACTTCCAGCCACCGCCGCCGGTGGACGGTGACGACGTCGTGCAGGACGACGACAGCATCCTGCTGCCGAACGCCCCGATGGAGGACCACCGCTGATGCGCACCTACCAGCAGGCGAAGGAGTTCGCCCAGCAGCAGCACCGAACCGGGTCGGCTTCCTGGCACAACCTCTGCCAGCTCTTCTCCCGGCAGTGCGTCGGCGCGGCCCCGTTCGGTGCGTCGGCCCGCGATGCGTTCAACGCCACGTCGGCCGCGGCCCGGCACACCTCCAGCCCGCCACCGGCCGGCTCGATCGCCTACTACGGGTTCCAGGACCACGGCGCCGGGCACGCGGTGTTCGCGGTCAGCGGCGGCTTCGTGTGGTCCAACGACATCCTGCATCGGGGCCAGATCGACCGGGTGCGCTGGGACGTCTTCGTCTCCCGCTGGCGGCTGCCCTACCGAGGCTGGATCTCGGCGTGCCCGACCGGCGAGCTCCCGGTGCAGCGAGAGGCCGACGGGCCGACGTACCGGCAGGGGAAGCGGGTGTTCCGCAGCAAGATGCGGCTCGACCAGGACGACTCGGACAGCGTCTGGAACCTGCAGGTCGCCCTCATCGCCCGCGGCGCCGAGTTCGAGAACGGGCCGACGGGCTACTACGGCCGGCACACCCGCCAGTGCGTCGCCGCCTTCCAGCACTCGCGGGGCTGGACCGGCGCGGACGCCGACGGGCTGGCCGGTCCGGGCACGATCGGCAAGCTCGGGCTGGTCTGGGTCGACGGATGACCGAGACCGTCGAGGCAGCCCCCGCTGCTCGGACCGATGTCGACGAGCTGCGCTCCTCGGCGAAGGGCTGGCACGGCGTGCAGCTGGCGGTGCTCGGCTTCATCGGGCTGTGCGGCGCGCTGCAGTCGGGTTCCGATCCCTCCGGCCCGGGCTGGCTGCAGCGGGTGGCCGCGGTGCTGGTCCTCGCGGCGCTCGCGGTGGCGTGCCTGGCGACGGTTCTCGTCGCGAGTGAGGCATGGCCGGTGCGGGCCGGGAGGTCGGGCGCGACGGGTGGCAGCGACACCGAGCTGCGCCGCGGCGGCCGGCACCTACGGACCGGGATCGCCCTGACGTTCCTCGCGGTCGTCCTCGTGGCGCTCGCGACGAGCACCTCCTGGTGGCCGCGTGGTGACCAGGGCGGCGACCTGGTCGAGGTGTCGACCGGGCAGGGCACGTTCTGCGGCCGGCTCGCCTCCTCCGACGGCGGGTCGCTCGCTCTCGAGGTCGCCGGTCGATCGATCGCGCTGCCGGTCGACCAGGTCGCCGGCCTGCGCCCGGTCGCGAGCTGCGGCGGCAGCTGAGGCCCTACGGGACGATGCGGCCCGCCTTGAGCACCACCCAGGTGAGCTCCGGGTGGACGATGTCGCTGTGCGCCCCGCTCGGCGGGCCACCGGCGCGCACGACGTCCGAGCAGTCGATGTTGAGCGCCTGCTGGTCGCGGAACTGGTAGACGGCGCCCGGACCGGCCGGCTGCAGGGTGTCGCGTTTGGCCGAGACCGCCTGGGCACCGTCGTGCCCCATCCCACCCCAACGGTAGAACCGGTCCTGCGCAGCCGCCGAGTCGTCCCGCGCCGCGATGGAGGCCAGCGGGTAGAAGCGGCCCACCGCGTCGTCGTGGGTGGAGAAGCAGACGGTGAGCGGGCCGTTGATGCGAGCCAGCTGGCCCGCCAGACCGCCCTTGCGGCTCGGCGCGAACGGCAGGCTGTCGGCGAACGCGAAGTGGGAGAACGCGCCCTCCAGCAGGGTCAGCGACCGCACCGGTGACGGTTTGCCGGCGGGCAGCCCGACCAGGGAGTAGGAGACCACCCGAGCACCGAAGCTGTGACCCACCAGGTGCACCGCGATGCCGGTGTCGGCGGCGGCGAGCCGTCCCAGGAAGGGGCCGAGCCCGTTGCGGCCGACGACGCCGGCCCGGTTCTTCATCTGGAAGTAGGTCAGCTGGCGCAACGCCTCCTTGGCGCCGTGCCACGCGCTCTTGGCCTTGTCGGCGAGACCGGCCTCGCCGCCCCCGCCGTCGTCGAACGTGACGCCGCTGGCGCGCAGCTGCGTCGCGTACCGCGCGAACAGGTCGGCCGGCTCGTCCTCGAGCATCCGCGGTGTGCCGGCCGGGTCAGCCGCTGCGGCCCCCTCGCCGTCGTCGTCCTCCACAGCGGTGGCCTTCGCGAACGCGTCCAGCTCCACCTTGAACTCCGACATCGCCGACGCGCTGGCCTCGCCGGTGAGCAGCTCGGCCATCCGGGCCAGGTGGGCGGCGCCGGCCGGGAACAGCTTCGACAGCTCCTTGACGGTCGTCGGGTCGATCGCCGGTGGGCCGGCGACCACGGCCGGTCGCACCGGCGCCGCGGCGGCCGCTCCGCCTGCAGCCGGCTGCGCGGCGTTGGCCTCGAAGTCGGGGATCGGCTCGTCGGACCAGCGCTGCGACGGCCAGAACACCCCCACGACCCCGACCTTGACCGGCCGGTCCGTCCGGGCCTGGTCGAGCTGGCCCGCCAGGGTGGTGAACCAGGCGCTGTAGAGCCGTCGCGCCGTCGCCTGGCTGTTGTTCCAGCCGTGCGAGAACACGACAAGGTCGGTCACCGCCTGCTGCTTGATGTCCGCGACGACGGTCTGCGCCGCGCTGGCGTCCATGTCGCCCTGAGCGTCGAACGTGAGCTGCCAGAACGGCAGTCCGGCGATCTCGGTCATCGAGGTGCCCTTTCGCGGTAGTGGGTCAGACGGACTGCAGTGCGCGCATGAGGTCGACGAGCCCGCTGCCCTCGAAGGCGGGATCGCGGCCGAGGCTGGTCGCGGAGTCGGTGAAGATGCCCTTCACCACTTCGGGCCGGCCGACGAACTCGCGGCGGACGGACAGGAAGGCCGCCACGACACCGGAGACGTGCGGGGCGGCCATGCTGGTGCCGGTGTCCTCGACGTAGACGGCGGCCTTCTCCTGCCCGGGCTTCAGCGCCACCGCCTCCCGCATCCCGCCGGCCGCGGCCGAGGTGATGCGCTCGCCGGGGGCGACCAGGTCGGGCTTGCGCCGCCCGTCGCCGGTGGGGCCCTTGGACGAGAAGTACGACACGCCGTAGGCGTGCGGCGCGTCCCGGTGGGTGGCGCCGACCGTGATGGCGCGCTCGGCGTTGCCCGGGTCGTTGATCGTCATGCCGAGCCCGAACTGGGACACGGTGCTCAGCTTGGGGTTCAACGTGCCGTATCCGGAGTTGCCGGCCGCGACCACGACCACCACGCCGGTGCGCACCAGCTTGTCGACCTCCTGGCACAGCGGGCTCTGGCCGCAGGCGAACCAGGTCGGGTCGAAGTCGTAGCCGACGCTGAGGTTGACGCCGTGGATGCGCGGCAGCTTGTCGCTCTCGGCGTTCACCTCGCGCACGTAGGCCAGCGCCTGGATGACGCGGCTGACCCGGCTGTCGAGGTCGCCCCCGCCGCCCAGCACCTTGAGGCTCACCAGCTTCGCGAGCGGCGCCATCCCGTTCAGCCGGGCCGCCGCGTCCGGCAGCGGCACGGGGTTGGCGCAGCGGTTCCTCGCGGGTTGTCGACGTTGAACCGGTTCTCGGTCACGACGACGTCTCCGGTCCAGCGCACGACAGCCCGCCGGCGATGATGCCTGCCACGTGGCTGCCGTGGCCGTCCGTCGTCGGTGAGCGGGTCGTCCGGTACGCCGTCCGCCGCGGGCAGGAAGCTGCGGTGCAGCTTCGCCACCGCAGGGTCGTCGACAGTCTGGTAGGTCCCGAAGTGCGGGTGCGTCCGGTCGATGCCCGAGTCGACCACCGCCCACACGATCCCGTCGCCCATCGAGTTGAAGGACCGGTGAGCCGCGTCGGCCTTGACCGTGACGATCGAGGCGTCGATGAGCTTGTGCATCCGGAAGTCGGGCCAGATCCGGTAGATGCTGCGCCGCGACCAGCGGATCGGGCACCGCGTCAGCGGCGACCAGACGCTTCATCTCGCCGAGGGTCAGGACGCCGGTTGCGTACTCCTCGGAGAGCGGGTCGGGCCCGTCGCGCCCGGTCACCCGCGCCCCACAGCCGGCGCAGCTCGCTCATCGCCGCCTTCGGCCCACGGTCGTAGCGCAGGTTCAGCTCGATCATCACCGGCATGGTCTCTAGGTCGTCGACACCGGCGCTGCGCCGGCCCTCGGCGGTGCGCAGCGGCGGCGAGATGACGCCGGAGACCTGGCTGGAGAGGCCCGGCCGCGGGGGCGGCGCGTCCTCGCCGTCGGGGTCTGCGGTCGGCTGCTCGGCCGGTAGCCGGCGCTGCCGCCAGCCGGTCGGCCGCTTCGGCGGCTGCCGACGTCCCGGCGTCGGTCAGGCTCACCCGTCGGCGTGCGCCGGCCGTCACCGACCCCTGCTCGGTCAGCGAGTCGAGCGCCGCGTGCACCGAGGAGTGCCAGGCCGGGACGCCGCCGTCGTAGGCGCGGTCCTGCGGCTCGAACCGGTCGGCGAACTCGACCGCGACCTCCTGGACGACGTCGACCGCGGCCACCGGACGACCGAGCCGGGCCAGCGCCGCCAGGGTGCGGTCCGGCCACACCGGGCGAGGCGGCGGAGTCGCTCACGCGAACGTCTCCTCGCCGGTGGGCTCGACGTGCTGCACGGCGTTCATCGACTGGCGCAGCTTCGCCAGCTCGAAGTACATCGTGCGTCGCGCCCGGTTCGAGTTCCCCAGCGGCCGGTGCTCGGGAAGGCTGTGCCAGGGGTTGAAGCGCAGCACGTCGGCGAACGCGAGCTGCGCGTCGGAGTCGAACCGCTGGGCCGGCATGGTCAGCCGTGCCACCGTGACGTACGGCGACAGCTGCTCGGGCCAGTGCACCGTGGCGTTCTCGATCGGCATGAGGTGCGGGTCGGTCTGTACCTGGACCATGAAGTCCATCTCCCAGTCACCCTCGGTGAGGGTCCGCACCATAGCGTCCCGCAGGTAGTTCTCGGCCGGCCGGACCGGGATCCGGCTGCGGCCCTCGCGGACCGGTGTCAGGGAGTACTGCACCGCCTGGCCCTCGCCCAGCAGGAACGGCACGTTGCTGTAGTAGCGCACCTCGAGCGGGTTGCTGTGCATGGGCGAGTACAGCAGCTGCATCGCCAGGTGCAGCAGCCGGAACGGTCGCCGGTCGAGCAGGTAGCCCAGCGGTGCCTTCGCGCGCACCCAGCGCTGCATCGCGGAGTTCTCCTTGATGTCCGGCGTCACGAAGCTGGCGGGCGAGACGAGGATCAGGTCCTGGGTGGCCGACTCGTCATCCATCAGCTTCGGGCCCGGCACCTGCAGCACCTTGATCGCCACCGAGCACTGGCCGAAGTCCTCCAGGTCGGGGGGCGCGTACGGCCCGGGGCCGGAGAACCGGACGTACGCCGGGTAGCTGCCGGGCGAGGCGAACAGGCCGTGCCGCAGGTGGGCCGGGACGCCCTCGGGCACCGTGAACGTGGCTCGCAGCACACCGAACGTCTTGGTGTTGCCGAACCGCTGGGCGCCTCCCGGCAGCCAGTTCTCCCGGGTGAACTTCGAGATCTCGTCGATCACCTCGGCGGTGTACCGGTCCTCGTCGGGCAGCTCCTTCTCCTCCGCCAGTGCCAGGTGCTCGTCGGTGCGCAGCGAGTTCTGCAGCCGCTGTACGGCGTCGAACAGCGGGCCGCGCAGGTGCCGGTCGAACTGCGGCCGGTAGAGGAACTCGAGCCGTCTCTCGAGCCGCCACAGCCACAGGAACAGGTCGCTGAGCGGACGGAGCACGGCATGGGTGAAGGTGCCCTGCGGGTCGAGCAGTCTCCTCATCGTCCGCGTCAGCTTCCGGCCCGGACCCAGGGGACGAAGGCGTTCTCGGCGTCGCGCATCGCCGGCCGGAGCTGCGGCCAGTGCCGGAGCAGGACCGTCGCCATCGTGTTGTCGGCGATCCACTGCAGCCCCTGCCGGGTGTAGACGGCGGGCGTGAAGTCGCGGGTGAAGAACCGGTCGCTGTTCAGCCGGCGCGAGGCCATCAGGATGAAGATGCGGAAGGCGGTGTCGCTGAAGGCGAAGCCGGCCGGCTTCTCCTCGGCGTACAGCCCGACCATCAGGTCGACGCGCTCGATGTCCCCGTCGTACAGCCGGCGCATCGCCGCGGCGTCCGCGCGGTCGCTGGTGAGGTCCTCGAAGCTGGCCGGCGGGTCGAGGTGCAGCTGCCGGCGGAACTCGCAGTAGCGCGGCACCCCCGTCTCCCGGTGCCGCAGGATGTCGGTGGCCGCCAGGTCCATGATCTTGCCGTCCGGCCGGACGAAGTGCTGCAGGAACCGCGGGAAGTTGTGCAGGCTGACCAGGCCTGGGTGCTGGGTGCCGAAGGAGTAGAACAGGTCCGGGAGGGTGTTCTTGCGCAGCACCGCGATGCCGTCGGGGCCGGACAGGTCGCGCAACGTGTAGTCGCCGAGGGGCCGGTCGTCGGCCAGCCCGCGGATGCTCCAGTCGTCGGGCACCAAGGGGTGCATCCGGTAGACCGCGGCGAACTCCTCGGTCAGCGTGAACGGCACGCCGTAGTGCTCGGTGGCCGCGCCGGGGATGCCGCTGATCAGCTCGCTCCGGCTGATCCGGCCGAAGCCGTTCTTCAGCCGCTCGCCGGCCAGCCCGAACCAGTTGGCGCGCAGCGCGGTCACCGTGGTCGGGTGGCTGATGACCGCAGGGGTCCACTCGACCGTGTGGATCTTCGCGATCAGCGCGGCGATCACCAGCCGGGCCCGCTGGAAGATCTCGTCGTCCGTCCAGGTCGGGTAGTGCCCCGCGAGCATGTCGCAGACCGCGTTGTGCTCCAGGGTGAACACGTTCTGCAGCATCGCCAGCCCGATCCAGAACCCCGGTTCCTCGGTGGGGTTGCCGTCCTTGCCCGGCGGGAGCGGGAGAGAGCCGTCCGGATCGACGCGCAGCTTGCCGCCCTTGCCGGTGCGGACGAAGGCCTGGTAGTCGGGGGTGGTGCCGTAGATCTGGGAGGCGTCCCACCAGTGCGAGCTCGTGTTGACGAAGGTGGGGGGCTCGGCGGCGGCCGACGCCGGGCGGGTCGGGTCGTCCATCACCCGCATGATGCGCATCGGGTTCTCCGGCCAGTCGTCGTCGGCGGTGAGCTGGACCTCCCAGGGGTTGTCCTGCGGGCTCTTCCCGTGGCTGAACCAGTCCCGGATCATGAACTGCAGCCAGGCTGCGACCAGCGCGTTGACCGACGTGGCCTCGACGAGGCTCTCGCGTGTCATCAGAGCCCGGCTGACCTCGCGCGGGCTCGGTCGCAGCTTGTCCTCCCGCGAGTCGCGCACGATCGCGCTCAACGGGATGTTCCTTCCGAACCGGGTGCCGGCCGACCCCATCCGGGGCTGCTCCAGGTCGTTGTAGGTGCCGTCCAGGGTCCGCTCGACGAGATGCTGCGGCGCCGGCGGTGCGAGTGGCGGCAGGTTGGTGGACGGCACGACCTCGGTGTCGTGCAGGTTGAGCCGGCGCAGCGTGTCGCGCAGCCCGACCAGGACGGCGAGACTCAGCGCCTTCGGCAGCCGGTCCCAGCCGACCCGGCGGTCGATGCGGCCGGACACCGCGTCGAGCGCCCGCCAGAACGGTGTGTCGTGGTACCCGCCGGACCTCGTGCTGTTCGACACCGGTCGCCCTCTCGTCAGGTGGTGCTGCTGGTGGCGCCGGCCAGGAAGCGCAGCGCCCGGATGCCGGGCAGGAAGAAGTAGGCGCCGCCGCGGACGTGCACGAACTGCGGCAGCTCGGCGTAGCGCCGGCGGGCCGGCCTGGCCGGGGTCGTGAAGTAGCTCGCCTTGCCGCGCCGCGGCCCGACCAGCGGGTCGGTCTCGTTCTCGAGCCCGTTGAACACCGGGTTGTTCACCCAGGTGTGCTGGACGAACTCGTACTGCCGGGCCAGGTTGGCGTTGAGGCAGAGGAAGTGCACGCCGCGTTCCTCGTCGGTCGACGGGGAGCCGTAGCTGCGGCCGCGCCGCAGCAGCCGGTGCCGGCGGTTGATGGCCATCGAGGCCTCGGTGCCGGGCTGCGGCTCGAGGGAGTCGCGTGGGTTGGTGCGCCGGACGTGCGACCCCAGCGGGCAGGCCAGGCCCCGGGGATCGGTGGCGTGGTAGCCGAAGTCGTTGCTGTCGCCGAGCGAGGGGTCGTCGTGCGACGGTGCCAGTGACAACGGTGCACCGCTCGGCCAGCGGCCGACGATCTTCGCGGCCAGCAGCGCCTGCCGCTCCGGGTCCGGTCGGCCGGCCGGGTCTCGGGTGGCAGCCGCGGTGAACGCATGGAACGCCGCCACGTCCTGGCGCAGCGTCCGCAGCACGAGGTAGGAGCCGTTGCGGCCGAGGTCCGGCCGCCCGGTGCCGGCCTCCCGGGGGAGAACTCCGGAAGGGTCGGCCTCCGGTGCCAGCACCGGCCGGTCGGTCAGCAGGCCGTACTCGTTGGGGTAGCCGAGCACGAACTCCCCGGCCTTGACCTCGCCGGCTGCCCGCGCGCGTGCCCAGGCCCTCGATCTGGGGCTGCGAGATGCCGTCGTGGAACCCGAAGTTCTCCTGCGCCGAGAGCTCGCTGGTCGACAGCCGGTGCAGCAGCCGGAGCCCGCCGGCCCCGGCCTCGGCGCCGAGCTCGGCGCACCTGGCGTCGAGCCGGTCGGCGCGTGTCGGCGTACACCAGCAGCAGCACGTGCACGGCGTCGGAGCCGGGGCCGCCCCAGTCCCAGCCGCGGGGGTCGTCGTCCTCGGTGTCACCGAGCAGCCGGCTGCGGTACTCGGTGGTCATGCCGGAGGTGAACTGCTCGGAGAAGGCGGCGCCCCGGGCGACGTCGGGCGCGATCGTCTCGATGCCGGGTGCGGTGAGCGCCAGGTTGACGGCGACCTCGCCAGGTCGCTGGGCGGCAGTGGTGAGCTGCGTCGCCCAACGGGCGAGGGCGGCCCGGGCCGCTGCCGCGTCGTCGACGGCGAGCAGCAGGAACGTGGCGAACGGCAGACGTGCCGTAGCCGCGGGCCAGCAGGCCCTGCAGGTCGTCGAGCTCGAGCCGGGGGCTGCTCACAGCAGGGCCATCCACTCGTCGGCGTCCTGCTCCTCCAGCGGCTTCGGCAGGTCGGCACGCAGCCGGCTGTTGGCGTCGATGTTGCGGGCCGGCAGCGCGTCGTACGCCGAGTACCAGACGGGAGTCACGACCTGGTGGTTGCGCAGGTAGTTCTTGAACGCCGTCTCGTCCTTGGCGCCGCCGGTCACCAGCCAGCGGGTGGCGGGGTAGCCCACCCCGTTGCTGAACACCGCGTTCAGCCCCCAGGAGAGCCGGTCGATGAAGTCGTCCATGTAGCTCTCGAGGGTGCCGTCGTAGGAGCTGGCGAAGATCAGGCGCCGGCCGTCGTCGATGGGAACCCAGCGGGCGAAGTGGATGGTGCGGACGCCGGCCAGGTTGTCCCGGCCGTAGACGTGGCGGTTGGCGTAGTCCAGCCCCAGCAGGACGCCGCGCATGGCCAGCCGGCGGGCCCGGCCCGCCTTGACCAGCCCGACCGCGGTGAAGGGGTTCTGCGCCACGTGGTCCTCGGTGCGCTCCAGGGCACTGGCGTGCGAGGGCGGCGCCGGCCCCGACTCGGCGACGTCGGAGTGTTCGAGCCGCCGGATCACCAGCAGCAGCACCACGACCACCGGCAGCAGGACGGGCAGCAGCACGAGGGCCGCCAGCGGCAGCAGCACCAGGTGCGCCGCGTCGCGGACCCGGTAGCCCAGCCCGAGTCGCCGCGGCCCGCGCCGGGCCCAGGCCAGGTCGTCGCGGCGCAGCGCGAACGACCGGATGCGGCCGTGCGCCTCGACGGCGGTCAGCCGGTCGGGGACCGAGCCCGGGAGGTCGAGGAAGGTCTCGACCGCGTCCCGCAGCCGGTGCTCGGCGCGGACCTGCTCGACGGTCCGGCCGATGCGGTGCACGTAGACGGCCGCCGGCGCGACGGTGCGGGGCAGCAGCCAGGCCAGCCGGGTGCCGGGACTCGGGTCTGCCGGGTAGCCCTCGCAGTGACCGAACACGGCGTCGACGCCTGGGCCGCACGTGGTGGCGAGGTCGCGCAGGTGCCGGTCCATCGGGGCATCGACGTCGGCCATGTAGTACAGGCAGGCGGGCAGCTCGGCGCCGTCCAGGTCGGTGCTGGCCTCGATGACGAACAGCCGGGCGAAGTGGACGCCGGCCAGGTCGGCGAACGGCAGCACCGAGTTCTCGGCCGCGCCCTCGGCGCGGATCTGCTCGAGCACGCCGGCCAGCTCGGCCCCGCGGCCGTCGGCGACCGGCGCGTGCACCGTCACTGCCACCTGGTGCGGCATCGGGTCAGGCCCTCGGCGCGCGCAGCGTGAACCAGGCGACGCGGCGGCGCCACAGCCACACGACGCCGAGCTGCAGCCCCGGGGCGACCACGCGCGTCTCGTCGCGCACCATCTTCGCGACCAGCGAGGTGGCCGAGTAGTCGATGAGGGTGCACGGCTGCTGGTCGACCCAGCTGGCGTCCGGCGAGACCCGGGCCCGGATCAGCGGCAGCCGGAAGGGTGTGATCCGGTTGACCAGCTCGCGTCCGTCGGGGTCGACCCGCTTGCCCTGCCACGCGAACAGGTAGGCGAGCAGCGCGATGATCCGGCAGGCGAGGGTGCCGTTGAAGACCAGCGCCGTGCCGCGATGGACACCGGCCGGCAGCGGGCCCGGCGGACTCGCGCGGAAGACGTCGTCCAGCTCGCGGTTCGTCAGCCGCATCAGATGACGCTCGTCGAGAGCCGGTTGCCGCCAGCCCGAGTCGTGCCGCGGTGCCCATGATCGACCTCCAGCCCGGAAAGCGTGGAGGGTCGAGGGTCCCGACCTTGGCCGAGCCCTGCCGTGCTCGCCCCCCTGCTTGACTATCAGGGCGGGCCCGAACGCTGTAAAGATGTGGCAAAGCAAAGGGATCGTCAGGAATCTTGACGGGCCGATGCCGCTCTGGCACGGTCGCGAGTCGAGTGGGGATCTTGGGGTGAGGACCTGTGGCCATCGACGGTCGGCGCGCGCGCCAGGCACTGGGGGCGATCCGCCTGGTCAACGGGGCGCTGGCCCTGTTCGCGCCCCGGTTCCTCATCCGCCGGCTCGGCACCGACCCGGACCGCGACCCGTCAGCCGTCTACCCGTTCCGGATGTTCGGGGTGCGCACCCTGCTCATCGGTGCCGACCTCCTGCTGCTCACCGGTGAGGAGTCCAGGCGCGCGACCAGGCTGGCCGTGGTCATCCACGCCACCGACACGGCGTCCGCCGCTACCTGCCTGGTCAAGGGCTACCTGCCGCGCAAGGCGGGCATCGTCGCGACGGCCATCTCCAGCCTCAACACGGTCCTCGCGGTCATCGCCGCTCGGGCTGAGCCGCCCGGCTGAGTGCTCGACCCCGAGGCGCCTGTTGTGCGGGTCTTCCGCTCGGGCCGGCGAAGGTCTAGACACGTACCAGACCGACGACCTCCTGCGATCGCTGGTACGGCTGCGCGGTCTCACGCTTGAGGAGGATCCCTTTGAAGCGCTCACTCCTGCTCGCGGCCGCCGCGGCGATGGCGGTCAGTTTCGCGTCGCCCGCGGCCCCGGCGCAGTCCGCGTCCGGTCCCACCTACGACATCAGCACCCTGGCCGGCAAGGTCGCATCCCTGCACGGCACGGCCGGTCTGCAGATCCGCTTCTCGGCGTTCCTCGAGGAGGAGGCAGCCGACGTCTCCGGACCGCCGACCGCGGCGCCGATCACGCCTACCTTCGTGCAGGGCAGCCCGCTGGACGGCGACACCGTCCTGCCGCCCAACGTGACGGTCAACCAGGACACGGCCGCGGCACCGCAGAACGAGACAGCCATCGCGGTGGACCCCAACAACCCCAACCGCATCGTGGCCGGCGCGAACGACTACGTCACCCGTACCTGGTCGTGCACGATCGCCGGTACGCCGTGCAGCGCGCTGGGCGACGGCTACTCCGGCACGTACTTCTCCAACGACGGCGGTGGCACCTGGTGCTGCACGGCGACGGACCCGCAACACCTCGGCACTCTGATCCCGGGCGTCGAGCGCCTCACCGGCGGGCCGTACGACGCAGGCGGTGACCCCGCGGTCGCCTTCGACAGCCGCGGCAATGTCTTCTACGCCGGTCTCGGCTTCAACCGGTTGAGCGCGCCCAACGCAGTGACCGTCAGCCGCGGCACCTTCGGCGGCGGAGGCGCCCTGTCGTGGTCTGCGCCGGCGTTCATCAACGCCACGACCTCGCCGTCGACGGTCAACGACAAAGAGTGGATCGCGGTCGACCACAACGTGAGCAGCCCGTTCCGTGACCGCATCTACGTCACCTGGACCCGGTTCCTCTTCAACCCGCACAACGGCGCGTACACCCAGTCGCCGATCTTCTTCGTCTCCTCCAGCGACGGCGGCCGCACCTTCACTGCCCCGAAGTCGATCGCCGGCAACGTCCTCTACAGCCAGGGATCGCGCCCGGTCGTCGGCCCGGACGGCGCGCTGTATGTGTTCTGGGACGGCGCAACGCGGCTGGCGGCGACGGACTCGACGTGGATGGCGAAGTCGACCGACGGTGGCGCCAGCTGGACCAGGCCCACGCAGGTCGCTCCCCTCAACGACATCGAGGAGCTGGCCGACACGGCCTTCCGGGTCAACAGCTTCCCCGCGGCAGCAGCCGCCCCCAACGGCGACCTCTACGCGGCGTGGACGACCGACAGGGAGCCGACCGGCTCGGTCGCCGTCTACAGCAAGTCCACCGATGGTGGAGCGCACTGGACGGCCCCGGCCGACGTGTTCTCGGCGGCCACCCGCACCGCCTATCGGCTACCCCGTCACGCAGCCCTCCGGAGGCACGCTCGCGGCACCATCACCGGCCGGGCCTGTCGAGGACGTCTTCCCGGCAGTGGCCGTCGCACCCAACGGCCGCGTGTACATCTCGGCGTACCGGGGTGACGTCGTGTCCCCCTGGCAGACCTGCGCCGCCGGACCACCAGCACCGGTGGGCCGGATCACCTGCGACGTCCTCGGCGACTACATCGACAACACCCGGCTCGACTATGTCGTCAGGGACCTGACCACGAACGTCACCAACACGGTGAGCACGCACCCGATCAACACCCGTAACGGGTTCGGTGGCACCTTCTTCGGCGACTACACCGACATCGCGGTCGGGTCGGACAACAAGTTCCACGCGTTCTACACCGACAGCAACAACAAGCAGACCGTCGTGTGGTTCTACGGAACCGAGTTCACGCCGACGGCCCTCAACCAGGAGGACGTGGTCACGGCCACCGGCAACTTCTGACCGACGGCGGCCGGCCCGCGATCCGCGGGCCGGCCGTGGGGGTGCTGTCGGCGCCCGCCCACACTCGTCAGACAAGACAGCCCTGAGAAGCGGGAGCTGTTCTACGCTGCGACGATGGAGCGAACCCCGTTCACGGTTCCCACCGAGTCCGGTGAGCTCGCAGGATGGGTCGCCGGCGAAGGTCCGCGGGTGCTCGCCGTTCACGGCGGTCCCGGCATGAACTACGACTATCTCGACGATGCCGTGTCCGAGCTCGCTGCCCGGTACCAGGTGGCGACCTTCCAACAACGCGGCCTTGCTCCGTCGACTCTGCAGGGCGAGTTCACGGTGGCCGAGGCGGTGGCCGACGTTGCGGCGGTGCTGGACGGGTTGGGCTGGGAGACCGCCTACCTGGTGGGCCACTCGTGGGGAGGCCACCTGGTGTTCCATGCAGCCCTCGCCATCCCTGATCGCCTGGCCGGCGTGTTGTCCGTCGACCCGCTGGGTGCCGTCGGCGACGGCGGGGGAGAAGCGTTCGGGGCCGAGATGCTCGCGCGTGTCCCCGAAGCCGCCCGCGAGCGTGCCCGCGTGCTGGACGAGAAGGACACGGCCGGCAACGCGACGCCGGAGGAGGAGCTCGAGGCGTTCTCCCTCTTCTGGGCCTCGTACTTCGCCGATCCCGCTGCCGCTCCGCCGATGCCGCACATCGAGTTCTGCCAGCAGGCGAACCAGGCCCTGTGGGCTGATCTGACGGTCCGTCTCCCCGAGCTCGAGTCGTCGCTGCCGTCGATCACCGTCCCGTTCGGCGTGATCGTCGGCGAGCTGAGCCCGATGCCTCCCAGCGCCGGGACCGAGAGCGCCGAGCGCATCCCTGGGGCGTGGTCGCACGTCGAGCCCGGTGCCGGCCACTTCGTCTGGCACGAAGCGCCGGGCTGCCTCCTTGCGGCGATGGACCGACTTGTCGCGGACCAGCGCGGGCCGGAGTCGTCGCTCAGCCGGGACCTTTGACGACGCGCGCCGAGCCGGCTCAGTCCGGCAGCGTCGGTGTCAGCAAGCAGCGCGACGCCATGCCGACCGTGCGGGCCAGCGCTGCTCGGTAGCGGTTGGCCAGCGAGTCGATGTGACGGATGGCCCACATGGCCTCGACGTTGACCCAGGCGGCGTCACGGGCCTTGTCGATGTTCCACGAGTTGACGAGATGGACCGCTGGACCGAGGTGGCTGTCCACTTCCTCACCGGCCGCGGTGAGGAATGAGCGGCGCACCTTGGACTCGCATGCTGCGAGCAGCTGGTTGACCGCCTCGTAGTCGGCGTGGACGCCATCGTGCTGCGGCGAGGTGTCGAGCTGTCGGCAGGTCTCGATGACCGCAACGGCAAGGTCGTGCCCGATGTGAGAGTTCATCCCTGCGAGCGCGAACTGGATGGGCAGCACGGCGCGGTCGTGTCGGCGTTCGAACAGGGCGGCCCATGCTCTCGGCACCTCATTGACGCCCGCGTCGTACGCCTCGAGCCACAGCGAGGCGAACGTCACGTCGAGCTCTGCCATGAACGCCGGGTTGACGAACTCGGTGGCATTTCCGAGCCGGGCGGCGACCTCTTCGGTCACGGTGAGGTACATCCGGTTGAACACCGCCGCTCCGTCGCTCGGCGGCAGCTCGCCGTCGATACGGCGCAGACGGGAGATGACGTCGTGCACCGTTGCACCGTCTGACCGCACGTCGGTAGCCATGTCCCCAAGGTAGCGCTGGGTTCGGCCCGACCAGCTCCCCTGGCACGTGCAGCGCGCGTCGTACGCGTCGAGGGTCCCGTCGCTGTCGGAACGGGTCTCTAGCATGCCGGGGTGACTGCATCGAACAATCCGCGGACCGATCGTCCGGAGTTCCCGGACGGCTACGGGCTGCCGTCCACGACCGAGGGCATGCTCGACTGGGCCGGCGTCGAGGCCCGTCTGGTGGCCGCGACGACGTACTGGCTGGCCACCACCCGCCCTGACGGGCGCCCGCACGTCGTGCCCCGGTGGGGCGTGTGGCTCGAGGGGCGCTTCTGGTACGACGGGGCGCCGACCACGCGGCACGCCCGGAACGCCGAGCGCAACCCGGCGTGCGCGCTTCACCTCGAGGACGGCACCCGGGCGGTGATCGTCGAGGGCCGGACCCAGGCGACCAGCGCCGACCCCGGTGATCTCGGTGCGCGGCTCGCAGCCGCGTTCGGGAAGTACCACGATGACGGCTACGCGCCCGGTGCCGACGCGTGGGCCGGGCCGGACGGCGGCGGGCTGCGGGTGCTGACCCCGCTGCTGGCGCTGGCGTGGAACACCTTCCCGAGCGACGCGACGCGCTTCCGCTTCGGCTGATCAGCCTCGGCGTGAAGCACACCGGGGTTGAGGTGGCCGGGGGCGACCTCCACCTCAGCCGTCCGGTTGCGCAGCCCGGCGGGCTCGCGCGCGGCGCTTGCCCTCGTGCATCGCCGCCACCCGGGCCACCGGGATGGTGTGCCCTTCCTCGACCAGCCCGTGGTCGAGGACCTGTGGCGGGGGCATCAGGATGGCCCAGGGGTCGGCGTCGCCGAGCATCCGCGGCACGGTGGCGATGGTGAAGTCGGCCGGCGACGCGCCAGGAAGGTCCTCCCAGGCCAGCGGGAACGACACCGGGACACCGGCCCGGACCCTCGGACTGTAGGCCGCCGCCACGGTCGCCCCACCCGCCCGCGTCGCGTCGAGGAAGACCTTGCCGTCCCGATCCTCGATGACGAACGCCGTCGTCGCCACCTTCGGGTCGAGGCGCTCGGCGCGGGCCGCGACAGCCCGGGTGGCGGCCGCGACGTCCGTCGCCGTCTGCCCGGGCGCCAGCGGCACGACGACATGCACACCTTTCGCGCCGCTGGTCTTGGCCACGGCCGTCATCCCCACGTCGCTGAGCACCTGTCGCACCAGGAAGGCGGCCTGCACTGCGCCCTCGAAGGCATCGGTGCCGGCGGGCGGGTCAAGGTCGAGGACCAGATGTGTGGGAGCGTCGAACGCATGCCCGCGGAACAGTGTCGGGTGGTACTCGACCGCGCGCTGGTTGGCGAACCACAGCAGGGTCTCCCGGTCGTCGCAGACCGGATAGCGGACGACCCTCTTCCCGTCCTGCGTCGGGACCTCCAGCGTCGTGATCGCGGCAGGGGCGTAGGCGGGCAGGTTCTTCTGCATGAACGCCGACTGCCCGCGCAGCACCCGCACGACGCTCAGTGCCCGCCCGGCCAGCACCGGCACGAACCGGTCCGCGAGGGCATCGAGGTAGTCGACGAGCGTCGCGCTTGGTGGCGCCGGCCTCGGCGAACAGCGGCTGGTCGAGGTTGGTCAGCCGGACGCCGTACCTTTCCTCCTCGGGCATGCCGCCATCCTGCCCCTTCCACGCCCTGACGGGACGACCCCCATGCGGACGTAGCGGCCCCGGCCGCCTGCCACACTGCGACGGTGGACACGTGGGGACCGGGGATCCTCTCGGATGACCTGACTGCTGACCCGTCGCGCGTGGCAAGCCGTCCACCAGCGGTCGGATCAGGAGCGAGCACATGAGCCGGATCACCGTTGTCGAGGTCTCGGACGTCCGGTTCCCGACCTCGTTGTCCATGGACGGGTCGGATGCGATGAACAGGGACGGCGACTACTCCGCCACGTACGTCGCCATCCGCACCGAGGACCCCGACGTGAACGGGTACGGCTACACCTTCACCATCGGCCGGGGCAATGACGTGTGTGCCCTCGCGACCCAGCGCCGCGCCGAGCCCCTCGCCGGCCGCGAGGTCGCCGCGGTCGTCGGAGACCTCGGCGGGACCTACCGTGACCTCACGTCCGACTCCCAGATGAGGTGGCTCGGGCCCGACAAGGGCGTCGAGCACCTCGCTCTGGCCGCGGTCATGAACGCCGTGTGGGACCTGGCCGCTCGTGTCGCGCAGAAGCCGCTGTGGAAGCTGCTGGTCGACATGAGCTCGGAGGAGCTCGTCGACGCGATCGACCTCACGTACCTCTCGGACGTTCTGACTCGAGACGAGGCCATCGCCATGCTCGAGGAGACCATGCCGCACCGGGCTGCTCGCATCGCCGAGCTCGAGGTCACCGGCTACCCCTGCTACACCACGTCAGCCGGCTGGCTCGGCTACTCCGATGAGAAGCTCCGTCGCCTGTGCGCCGAGGCCGTGGCCAGCGGCTACCGCCACATCAAGCTCAAGGTCGGCGCCGACCTTGACGACGACCTCCGCCGCTGCGCCATCGCCCGTGAGGTCATCGGCTGGGAACGCCACCTCATGATCGACGCCAACCAGGTCTGGGACGTCCCGCAGGCGATCGAATGGGTCAACGCCCTCGCCGCGTTCAAGCCGCTGTGGATCGAGGAGCCCACCAGCCCCGACGACGTCCTCGGGCACGCCGCCGTCCGCCGAGCCGTCGCGCCCATCGGCGTCGCCACCGGCGAGCACGGCATGAACCGCGTCTTGTTCAAGCAGATGTTCCAGGCCGGCGCCCTCGACTTCTGCCAGCTCGACGCCGCGCGCCTCGCCAGCATCAACGAGATCGTCCCCGTGTACCTGATGGCGAAGAAGTTCGACATCCCGGTCTGCCCACACGCTGGCGGCGTCGGCCTCTGCGAGCTGGTCCAGCACCTCTCGGTCTTCGACTACGCAGCCGTCTCCGGCAGTCTGGACAACCGCGTGACTGAGTTCGTCGACCACCTCCACGAGCACTTCACCGATCCGTGCGTCGTGGAGAACGGGGCCTACCGCCTGCCGGCTCTGCCCGGCTACAGCGCCGAGATGTACCCCGCCTCGGTCGCCGACTACACCTACCCCGCACGGCGCCTACTGGGCGGCGGCCCGCCAACGCGACCAACCCGGCTCATCCACCTACCACCGTCACAACCTGACGATGGATCCGTCGCGGGTTCGACGCGGTCGGCTCCGGTCGAGACGAGCACTGCGTACGGCGGGTGCAGACTGGCGCCTCCGACGCGCGCCGGAGGCCGGCTCCCTGGCGCACGGAAGAGGCATCACCGAACGAGTGCGCTGCGTCTATTGCCGGGGTGCTGCAGCGGGCATACGTTCGCACGGAGGCCGCGTGTTCGTCAGCGAATCGGCCCCGCGGGAGGTTCGGGATGTTTCAGAATCTGCGATGCAAGATCGGTCGGCACCGCTGGGGAAAGCTCGAAGGGGACAACTGGGGCGGCTACCACACCTGTACCTACTGTGGCGCGACCAAACGATTCCCCTCGGACCGCCCACCAGAGGCACACGACCACCTCGGCATCAACAAGTAGTACGAGCCTTTGCACCCACCGCCCCGGTAGGTGCGGTTCCCCTATCACCGTGCGGATGTCCTACGTGCCGGGGCTGGAGGGGATCTGCGGGTCCGTGTTCGAGCAGATTGGCTGACGCGCGGGCGCGTTGCCGCGTGTGTCGATCCGTCGCGATCGCGCTGGGCGCTCCGGACGGTGTTGGCAACGACCCGTCCCGGCTACGTCAGTTCGCTCGGAGCCGCCGACCATCTGGGTAGCCGTTGCCTGCATCCAGGCGAGCACGTCGGCGAAGAACTCGATCCGCACGTCAATGTTCTCAACCCATCCCAAACCCGATGATTTCTCGCATGTGCTCGAGTCTCAGTGTGGTGGACGCAGCCGCGCACCGCGGTTGGGCGATGGGAGGAAGCGAACGTGGGAACCTCACTGACAGTAGACGTCTTCGTCTCCGTCGATGGCTGCGCCGGGTCGGATGGTCTGCCGGGCTATTTCGGCTATCTCGGCCCGGAGCTCGCGGAGTGGATCAACGCGGAGACGGCTGCGCCCCAGGTGGTCGTCATGGGCAGGCGCACCTACGAGCTGCTGGCAGGGCTTCCTGAAGAGTTCCGTGACGAGGGTTGGCACCGGATGAGCCGACTCGACACGGTCGTGTTCTCGCGGACACTCACGCAGGTCAGTTGGCCGAACACGCGCCTCTGCAGCGGTTCTCTTGTCGACGAGGTACGGGCCATGAAAGACGGTGGTGAGGTCCCGCTTCGAACGATGGGGAGTCTCTCCGTGGCTCGACAGCTCGTCGACGGTGGGCTGGTCGACCGGCTGCGGATGATGATCTTCCCACTGATCGCCGGGCCCCCAGGGCGCGAACCGGCCTTCCAAGACATGGCCTCAGCGGACCTGGAACTGGTCGATCACCAAGCCTTGGACGGACGCGTGCTCCTCGTCGAGTATCGACCAACAGGCAAGGACATCCCCCGCGCCTGACGGCTCCGTACCGGCCCGGTTGTCAGTGTGGCCAGCCGATGCGTGCCTCCTCTCGGAAGTGTGACCGCGGCTAATTGCGCTGCCGGTGCCGGGCGCCTGATCTACTCTCTGCGCGTGTCCTGGTGAGCCTCGATGGCGCCGCGCGCGTCGAGCGGGTCGTCGTACGTCGGTACCTGGGTAGGCCGCCCAGAGCGATCCGCCCGCCCGCACCGACAAGCTGGCCGACGGCGGCACGGCGGCCCCCGCGAAAGTCGCCGAGCTGGTCGACCTCCACTCGCTGGTCGAGCAAGCGGCCGCAATCGCGCTCGGCCAGGGCACGTCAGGGCTGACGGTGAATCATGGACTCGTCGGCAGGTGTCATACCGAGTAGCCCGCGTCGGCCAGGACATTGCGACCCACTGCCATGCAGCGGGCTCGTCTCTCCGGCATGGTCGTCCAGTAGTACCAGATCATCAGCGTGATGGAGAGTGCCCAAGCCCGGCCGCGCAACCAGGTCGCGTCGTCTACCCCGACACTTCTCCGGAAGAGCTCCCTGGCAGGGGGATCAAGGACTTCCCAGGCCACCACGAGATCGACGGTTGGATCACCGATCGACAAGCCCCCGAAATCGAGGACTGCGGCCAGCTCCCCGTCGCGCACCAACAAGTTCTCGGCCGCCAAGTCGCCGTGGTACCAGCGCGGCGTCGTACGGTCTGCCGCTCCGGGCAGCTGCATGGCCTCAGCCCAGATGCGCTCGGCTGCGTCGAGGTCGAGATCGAAGTCCTCCAAGGACCGGCACCGCTCGATGTTCTCTCGGGTCGCCCCGTCCATCGTCGACGAGCGGCTCTCCTCGGTACCACTGCAGGTGCGGGTCGTCGACCGCGTCCGTGGGAACTTCGGCCTGCCGCAGGGCGACCAGCAGCGTGGCCAAGGTCCTGGCGAGGTGTGCGCGTCGTGGGTCGACAGATGCGTCCGGACCGACCACCTCAGGGTGTGAACCGTCGATCCAGCGGACCACCGACCAGCGTTCCGGGTAGCCGCAGTCGGGCTCGAACACGGCAACCACGTCAGGAACTGAGACCGACAGCAGAGGTCTGAGTACCGGCAGCCATCTCGCCTCTTTCGCGATGGTCGCCGACCCTCCGGGTTGGCGCGGCAGCCGCACCAGAAACTCTTCTCCGAGGCGGAACAACGCGTTCGTCGACCCGCTCGATGCGAGTCGGCGAATCGGCGAGTCGGCGTGCGCCGGCATCACCCGGTCGTACCAGCGCGCGAACCAAGTCGGCATCGATCGGAATCTCGTCGGAATGAAGAGCGCGAGCCACCCCAGGACTCAATCCTCCGCTCGGTCGCCCCGCAACCGACTTCCCGACGCACGACACTGCCGCGAGTCAGGAGAGAAGGCGACGTCGGCTGAATGCGAAGCCAGTCCTCGACAGTCGTGCCGTCCGGGCCCACGATCGTCGGCATGAGACGAGATGGCGCGTCGGCCCTGGCTCGTCGGCCATCGCGCAGGTGGCTGATGGTCTACCTGGCGTTGTTGACGAGTCTGGTGGCCTGCGCCGGTGGCGGCGGCGGAGATGTCCGACCGGATGCAACGGCCACCGCTGAACCGTCGGCCGAGCAGAGCTCAACCTCCGCTCCGATCTTCGGGCAGCCGATTCTCATCGAGACGCAGATTCAGAACGCGGCGCAGCACGTGGGAGTCGTCCTGAGGACGTCCGTCGTCGGCGAGTCGGCATTCTGTCGGGGTGGGAGGGCCAGCGGAGGCAGCGAGGGGGCGGCGATCACGACGACGTTCCGATGTCGCGACGGCACACTGAAGGTCCGGTACTCGCCGATACAGCGGAGCCTGGTGCAGGGCGCAGCGTGGAACGTCGTGGGTGGAACTGGCGCCATGGCGGGGCTGCACGGCGGTGGATCAATGGTCGCCATCTTTGAGAAGGACGACCCAGACACCGGCCGGGAGATCTTCACCGGCACGGTCGGCGAGTGAGGAACGGCGCCTGACGGTGCAGTCGCCACGCTCAGGCGACGCCGACACCCGCCCCCGACCGGCGCAGCCGCGACGTGGCCTCGCACGGGCGTGATGAGTTGTCCCGCTTGCAGCCGTCACACCTACGACACGACGAGACGGAAGGATGACGTGATGGCTGCAGGCACGCGACTGGAGGAGCTAGGCGTGAGCGGTCTGGGCGAGGTCGACGAGCCGGCGTTCTCGGGGCTGGCGGAGCGGCACCGCCGGGAGCTGCACGTGCACTGCTATCGGATGCTCGGGTCGTTCGAGGACGCCGAGGACACCGTGCAGGAGACGTTCCTCCGTGCCTGGCGACGGCGGGAGACGTTTGAGGGGCGCTCGACGTTTCGGGCCTGGCTCTACCGCATCGCCACGAACGCCTGCCTGGACCTGCTCGCCAAGCGCCGCCCGGAGCCCGCGACCGGCGGCGAGGTGCTGTGGCTGCAGCCCTACCCGGACCGGTTGCTCGATGAGCTGCCTGCGGACCACGCGGACGAGCCGGAGGCCGTCGCCGTCGCGCAGGAGACGATCGAGCTCGCATACCTGGTCGCAGTCCAACACCTCGCGCCGCGCCCGCGGGCCGTGCTGATCCTGCGGGACGTGCTCGGCTGGCCGGCGAAGGACGTCGCGGAACTCCTCGGTGACTCCGTCAACTCGGTGAACAGCGCACTGCAGCGGGCCCGCGCCGGCATGCGGGAACACCTGCCCGCCGAGCGGCAGGACTGGAAGGGCGGCGAGGAGGACGCCGGGACGCGCGAGCTGGTGCGCCGGTACATCGACGCCGGCGTGGCAACGGACGTCGAGGGGCTCGCCGCGCTGCTGCGGGACGACGTCCGCTGCTCGATGCCGCCCACGCCCGGCCTGTACGTCGGCCGCGACGCAGTGCTGAACGACTGGGTCGAGAGCGGTTTCCAGGGCCTGAAGCACCTCCGCACCGTCCTCACCTCCGTGAACCGGCAGCCCGCCGTCGCCTTCTACCTCTGGCGGAAGCCGGAGGGCGCGTACCTGCCGCTGACGATCGACGTCCTGCGCGTCACCGGCGGGGCGATCACCGAGATCATCACGTTCCACGACGACCAGTTCCCGCGGCTCGGGCTGCCGGAACGCCTGCCGGCGGACGGCACGGAGTAGTCCCGATGTGGACGCGCGCGCTGCGAGGCGGCGCGTCTCGCCGACTGAGGGAGCAACGACATGAACAGCATGAATGACGCCGGGGTCGTCGCAGACCCGGCATCCGGCCGGACGAGCTGCCCCCACCGACTCCGCCGGCTCGCCGTCACCGGCGTCATCGCCACGCTCGCAGCGATGGTGGCCACCACCCTCGCAGCTGCGCTCGCCCAGGCCGCTGGCGTCGACTTCGAGGTCCCCGATGGGGGCGAGACGATCCCGTTGTCCGGGGTTGCCGTGGTGACCGGCTTCTTCTCGGTCGTAGGCGTCGTCATCGCCGCCGGCCTTCTTCGTTGGAGCGCGCGTCCCGCCGAGCGATTCGGGTGGACGGCAGGCTCGCTGACCGCGATCTCGTTGGTCCCGCCCCTCCTCTCCGGAGCGAACACCGCCACCATCACCGCCCTCATCGGGCTGCACCTCGTCGCTGCGATCGTGATGATCCCCACCCTGTCGCGGAGCCTCCGCACCCCGTCGTGGTGCCGACCGAGCTTGCGCTAGGTCGTGGAAATGTCCCCGGGGGTCTGGAGCAGTACGGCGTCGTCGGCGACCGCCCTGAGCTGGACCGTCGCGATGTCCTCGGTTGCGAGGTCGGTGCTGCCCGCGACCTTCGCGTCCTCGCCGGGGTGCACGGCCCACTGCGCGAGGGTCTGCTCCGCGCCACCATCACGCGGCACGGCGACCAGGCGGTACGTCTTCGTCACGCCAGTGTCCGCCCCGGTCGTGGCGCCGACCCAGCGACAGTCCAGCGACACCTTGGTGCCCCAGGTGGCCGGCGTCATCTGCAGGGTCGCGGTGACGGGTGCGCGCTGCACCGGGGTCATCGCCACGCTGACCCCGGCTGGTTGCCTGGGTTGGCTCTGGGCGCCGCCGATGACGATCGCCAGGGCGATGAGCGATGCAGCCACGGCACCCGAGGCGACGAGCCAGATCGAGCGCCGGCGGCGTTGCGCGCGCGCCGCGGTGATCAGTCGCGGCAGAAGGAGATCCGGTGGCTGTTCGCGGTCCGCGCCGGGCTCGAGCACGCGCGCGAGCGGGACCTTGGCCAGCAGATCCGTCATCCCGGACAGCTCCGCGACGGACTGGGTGCACTGGGGGCAGTCGACGAGGTGCGCCTCGAAGGCCTGACGGTCTTCGGCGCTGAGGGCGCCCATCACATAGGCGGCGTCGTCCTCGCTGAAGGGGTCGATGTGGTCGCTCATGGCGTCACCCCCATCTCCTGCATGGCGAGACGCAGCGCGCGTAGCGCGTAGTGCGTGCGTGACTTGACCGTGCCGACGGGGATGTGCAGGGCTTCGGCGGCCTCGGAGGTGGAGAGCCCGCGGTAGTAGCACTCGACGATGACCGCCCGGTGCTCGGGCGTCAGCCGGTCGAGAGCTTCGGCAACGATCCACTCGTCCAACATCGCGTCCACATGATCGGCCGTGACCCGCTCCGGCGGTTCGGCCACGGTCAGCTCCCGCCGGGAGCGCGCACTACGCCACTCGTCCACCACGATACGGCGGGCCACCGTGAACAACCACGCCCGAGCGGAACCGTGTTCTTGATCAAGGACGGACGGTTGGCGCCAGGCGCGCAGCATCGTCTCCTGCACGACGTCCTGCGAGCGGGCCCGGTCGCCACCGGTCAGGCGAAGAACGAACGACCACAACGACGCGGCGTACTGATCGTGCAGGGCGCGCAGCAGCTGCTCGTCCCTGTCGGACCCGGTCATGACCACGACGGTGATACGAGACAGCAGGCCATCCGGTTCACCGGTGGCCATGTCGAGGCCGGCCACCTCGTAGCTGGCCACCTCGACCCCCGTCCCGGCAGCCGGTCGGGTTGAACCCTGGCGCGGACGACCTCGTAGTCCCGCCCGACAGCCAACCCATGGAGGACACCATGATCCGCACAGTCCGCAACGCAGCCACCGCCATCGCCGCCGTCGCCACCCTCGGCGGCGGGCTGCTGTTCGCCCCGCCAGGCGCCCAGGCGCACCAGGGCGGGAACCGCCACCGGCCGGTGGACATCGAGGTCTTCGCTCCCGAGGAAGGAAGCAATGCCGGCATCGCCGGCACCGGCTGGTTCGTCGACATGGAGGTCGACTTCGACACCACCAGCCTCCCCGCCACCGGCTTCAACGGCCTGCAGCTCACCGGGCCGGCCGGTCACAACAACATCCCCCCGGCGCCGGGCGCATTCGGCACCGGACACGACGACAAGATGCCTGGCCTGGTGGTGCTGACGAGCACGACCACCGACAAGCTGCCCGGCTTCTCGGGGCCGGGGACGAATCTGGCCGGCCTGTTCAACCTCACCGGCGTCACCAACCGCAGCCCCGAGGAGACCGAGCTGTGGGACACGTGGCTCGTCGGTGCACCGGTAGCTGGGAGCGATGTGGACACGGTGCTCACAGTGGCCGAGATCAAGGACCTGAACAACGACGGGGTCTTCAACGACGCTCCCGACGTGGTGACGGACGCGAATGGCGACGGCCGCGTCGACGGGCAGGATCTTCGCGCTCTCGGCGTGGCCTCCAACATCGTGCGCGTGCCGTTCCACATCAGCGGAGCCCCCGCATAGCCGGACCGGTCGACTCGTCAGCGCGATCTCGGCGCCGCAGATCACACACCGCCGCGCCCTCGGCTCGCGAGAGGGCGCGGCGGCGGATCAGCCGGGGCAGGTACAGCGGGCGACGCCACGTTGCCGGTCACGGATACCGACCAGCGTGATCGTCAGAAGCGATACGTCGTCTGGCCGTGCTCGTCACCGAACACGATGACCTTCGCGGCCTCGACCCGGTACACCCGAGCCCCGCCCTTGGTGGCGCCACCGGAGTCGCTGAGCTCGACGAACTCCTGGCCGCGGACCTCGAACCTCCAGTCGTCCCCGTACTTCGCGAGCCAGGCGTCCGCCAGCGACTGCAGGTCCTCGCCATCGGTCACCCGCACCGCCGTGCCCTCGACCACGACGTCCTTACCGCGGTTCCACCCGTGCGCGCCCGTGCCGCCGGTGGTCACGGCCACCTGCGGGTTGGCGTCGAGGTTGCGGTGCTTCTGCTCCTCCGCGCCGGTGCAGAAGGCGAACGCGCCGTCGTGCCAGACGCCGACCAGCGGTACGGCGTGCGGGCGACCGTCCGACCGGACCGTGATGATCCAGTAGAGCTGCGCCTGGGTGAGGGTCCGCTCGATGTCACCCCAAGGCGGTGCGGTGGCCGACGCGTCGCCGTACCTGGGGTCGATCTGTCCTGTGGTCATGCCCTGTCGACTGGGTCCGGGGCCGCAACTCATCGGCCCGCCTCGAGGTCGGCGCGGTGTCACATCCGGTGCCCGGCCGGTGTCTCCATGTCGTAGTCAACGAGACATGGAGGAGAACATGAGCAGCAACACCCGGGTCCCGAGGGCAGAGCTGACGGGCATCTACGGCGGGCTGGTCAAGTGGATGTCCCGCAAGATGCTGGGCGAGGTCGCCGAGCCGGTCGAGGTCGCGTGGCACAACCGGAAGGTGCTCAGCTTCAGCTTCGCCGTGGGCCGCAAAGCCCAGAAGTGGGACGCGTGCGACGAGAACCTGAAGTCGTTCGCGCACATGGCGGCCGCGTCACTGGTCGGCTGCAGCTTCTGCCTGGACCTCGGCTACTTCATGGCGCACAACGAGGGCCTCGACGAGGCAAAGGCGCGCGAGGTGCCACGGTGGCGCGACTCGACGGTGTTCACGCCGCTGGAGCGCGACGTGCTGGAGTACGCCGAGGCGATGACCCTCACCCCGCCGACCGTCACCGACGAGCTGTCCGCGCGGCTGCTGGAGCAGCTGGGGGCGGCGGCGCTGGTCGAGCTGACGGCGTACATCGCGCTGGCGAACATGTACAGCCGCAGCAACACCGCGCTGGGCATCGACCTCGCAGGGGTTCTCCGCGGCGTGCGAGCTGCGCCCGCTCGCCGGTACCCTCGCCGGCATGAGCGACGACCCGTTCGTCACCCACCGCAGCCTGCTCTTCACGGTCGCCTACGAGATGCTCGGCTCCGCGGCCGACGCCGAGGACGTCGTGCAGGAGACCTGGCTGCGGTGGGCCGAGGTCGGCGACGAGGCCCGCGCCGAGGTGCGCGACCCGCGTGCGTACCTGGTCCGGATCGTCACCCGGCAGGCGCTGAACCGGCTTCGAACGCTCTCGCGACGCCGGGAGGAGTACGTCGGCGAGTGGCTGCCCGAGCCGCTGCTGACCAGCCCCGACGTGGCCGAGGACGTCGAGCTCGCCGAGAGCGTCTCGATCGCGATGCTGACCGTGCTCGAGACCCTCGGACCGGCCGAGCGCGCGGTCTTCGTGCTGCACGAGGTGTTCGACGTGCCGTACGACGAGATCGCCGAGGCCGTGGGCAAGTCCCCCGCTGCGGTCCGGCAGATCGCGACCCGGGCCCGGCGGCACGTGGCCGCGCGGCGCCCGCGGGTGCAGGTGAGCCGCACCGAGCAGCAGCAGGTCGTGGACCGTTCCTCGCCGCTCTCACCACGGGTGACGTGCACGGCCTGATGGACGTGCTCGCGCCCGACGTGGTCCTGGTCTCGGACGGCGGCGGCCTGGCACCCGCGGCCCGGCATCCTGTCGAGGGCGTGCAGCGGGTGGCGGCCTTCCTGTCCCGCTTCGAGCAGTTCGCGCCGGGCGCGGCGGTCAGCACGCTGCTGCTCAACGGCGCCGTGGCGGCCCGGCTCGACCCGGCGGGCGATGTCAACACGGCGGTGACCTTCGTGGTCGAGGACGGCCGGATCTCGCGCATCTACGCGATCCGCAACCCGCACAAGCTGGGACGGCTGGACGAGGTGGCGGAGCTGCGGCGGTGACGGCGCGACGGTCACCGGCGCGGCCAACGCCTCACGCCGAAGCGGCCAGCAGGGCTCGCAGGTGACCCGCCATGGCCCCGGCCAGCTGCCACCTGGTGGCCGGTTCCATGGCGCGCAGGATCTCGTCGTAGGCGAGTGCCTGGACGACGTGCCCCGCCGGACGGGCCGCGACGACCGCCTCTTCGACCTCCCGGAGCCGGACGCCGGTCGCGCCGGCCCAGACCTCGGCGTACGCGCGAGTCACCGGCGCCCGGTCACCGTCAGTCGCCGATCGAGGCAGCAACGAGACGAGGTCGACCCCCGCCGGGCCGACAGACGCGTCGGTCCAGTCGATGACGACGGCATCCTCCGACGACCAACCAGGTGGCCGGGCCACGTTCCATGGGTGGAAGTCGCCGTGCACCAGCACCTCGGGCAGCGGTCCGTCGGCCATGGCAAGCAGCCGGTCGGTCAGGCGCGGGACCACTTTTCGCAGCCGGGCTCGTTCCGCGGGCTCGAGCAGGTCGAGCTCGAAGCCGTCGTCGGCCACCCGTGCCAGCTCGAAGGCCAGCCGGGCCGGCGACCGGTCGGCGGTTCCGGCTGACACCAGACGTGGCAGCAGGTCCGTCGTCCGGACCTGCAGGTCCGCGAGCAACGCGGCCAGCCGAGGCGGGTCACCGGCATCTCCCTCGTCCGGCACCGGTCCGGCATCGTGCAGCAGGAAGCGCAGGTCGTCGGACCCCTCGTCGGTGGCGAACACGCCCGGGACCCGGCCCGGCAGCGCTCCGGCGAGCACCGTGAGCACCGCGGGTTCCCGGCGGAAGATCGACGGGACCGCCTTGAGCCAGAGGGTGCCACCGGTGGCGGGCACCCGCGCGACGGCGGAGATCCCCCAGTGCTCCTGGGGTTGCAGGTCGTCGATACGGCGCCGTCCCGCCTCGGCGAGGACCGCGTCGACCCAGGCCGTGGCCTCGTCCCACCACCCGCGCCGGAGCCAGGGAGCCCGGCTGTTTGGCGCTCCGGCCCGGCTCGCGTCGTCGTCCAGCACCACGCGGACGGCGTCCCGCAACGGCTCGGGCCAGGACGCGTCCGGCTCGTCGCTCCAGCGGGCACCGGGGGTGAGCTCTTGCCCCCGTGCCTGGACGACGTGCACCCGGAAGCCGGGCGCGAGGCGGTGCGGCCCCAGCGGCCACGCGCCGTCCGGGGCCAGCTGGCGGGCCGCGTCGAGGAGCGCCGCCCAGCTCGGCGCAGAGTCGTCGGAGACGACGTTCAGCGCCCCACCCGTCCGGGCCGCCACAGCGAGCACGCCTCGCTGGTCGGGATGCAGGGCGACGACGACGTCGCGGGCGACATCCTCGGTCGGGCCGCTCACCGGCCACAGCGCAGGGTCACGAGGGGATCCTCCTGCCTGCCGTCGCGGAGCTGAGCCAGGGCGGCCAGCAGGGCCGGCAGGGGCACCTTGCGCGCCTCCCCGCTACTGGACCCATAGCTGTGCGGGCAGCAGGTGGTAGAGAGGGTGGTAGGTGAAGTTGCCCACTCGCCTGCTCACGAAGTCGTTGCGCTGCTCGAAAGCGAACGGCACGATCGGCGCCTGGTCGACCAGCGCGTGGTCGATCGTGCGCCACGCCGCAGCGGCGGCACCCGGGTCGGTGGTCTGCTCGGCCAGTGCGACGGTGATCTCATGGTCGATGCCTCGGTCGCAGAAGAAGGACAGGTTGAAGGCCGCCGCGAAGTCGCACCGAGCCAGCGGCGGTAGGAACGAGGTCATGGACGGGTAGTCCGGACCCCAGCCCGCCACGCCGGCCTGCACGTGGCGGCTGCGCCGAGAGATGTAGTCGAAGTAGGTGACGTTGGACACCTCGCGCAACGACGCCCGGTAACCGAGAACGTTCAGTAGCTGGGCGAGGTGGCGCGCCGGGCCCCGCAGTCCGTCCATGACCGGCACCGTGACCCGATCTCCTGCGGTCCCCGATGCCTGCACGAGTCGCAGCGCCCGTCCGACGTCGGGCGCCGACCACGCGCCGCTCGCATCTCCGCCCAGGGTGTAGGGGCAGTACGGGTCGAACCCCTGCAGGTACGGGGGCAGCACCTGGCAGGTCACCTGACTGTCCCCCACGAATCCCTGAGGATCGTGCGCGAAGCTTCGGCGGTCCATCGCGAAGGCGACCGCCCGCCGCGCGTCCACGTTGTCGAACGGCGGCACGGTGGTGTTCAGGAACACGTAGTACATGAACGAGCCGGCATTGGTGTGCACCTGACCGGGGTGCAGCTGCCGGAGTCGGTCGGCACGGTCGGCGGGCACGCCCTCCCAGACGGCGTCCGCGCGGCCGTCCGCCACCTGAGCGATCTCCTCCGCCGAGGAGAGACCGGTGACGAAGTTGAGGCGATCGGGGAACCCGTCGGGCTGGGCCGCTCGTGACCACGCCCGGAACCGAGGGTTCCGGACCAGCTCCAACCGGCCGTGCTGGGATGGCTTGCCGCGGGTCGCTGCCACCTGTGGCTGGTACGACCTGATCATGTAGGGCCCGGTCGCCGGCAGCGTCGTCCCTGCTCTCAGGTGTGTCGGGGTGTCCACCGGGACCGCGCTCGCCACCACGAGAGCCAGCTTGTTCAGCAGGTCCGGGTCGGGGCGCGTCAGCCGGAAGGTCACCGTCCCGGCGGTGTCGTCGGCCACCACGCCGGCACTCAGGTCGCAGGCCGATGGGCGCTGCCGGCACCGGGCCGCCCCCTGGATCGCCGAGTAGTAGTCGCCAGGCAGCGCCGCGTTCTGCAGGGTGCGCTCGAGGCCGCGTCGGACATCGGCCGGCCGCACCGGCGCTCCCGTCGAGTAGTGCAGGCCTTCACGGAGGTGGAACGTGTAGGTCCGACCGCCGTCGGTCGGCGTGGGCAGGCCGGTGGCCAGGTCCGGCACCAGCAGGGCGCCTTGCGCACCGCCGGACCGCCGGAAGGCGACCAGGCCGTCGTTCATGAGGGACTCCAGCCCCCAAAGGGATTCGTCGTACGTGACGCTCGGGTCAAGGACGGGTGGGTCCGCGCCCGACCCTTCGACTCCCTGCGCGGCCACCGTGAGCGTCCCCCCGCGGTGCAGAGCCAGCCCCCCCGCCGCGTTGGCGAACCACAGGCCTTCACCGTCGGTTGCCAGCCCGAGCGGGGCGCCACCGTGGATCGAGACCGTGCTGAGCAAGGTGAACCGGCGCGAGCTGATCCGGCTCAGCGTCCCGGCGAATTCGTTGCTCACCCACACCGTCCGGCCGAAAGTGGCCACGCCGTACGCGCCGCCATCAGCTGTCAGGGTGCGCGAGGTCACGCTCTGGTCGGTCGCCTCGATCCGCGAGAGCGAGCCGTCGATGGTGTTCGCGACCCAGACGGCCCCGTCGCCGAACGCGATACCGGACGGACCGTTGCCGACTTTGATGGTGGCTTCGGTGTCTCGGGTCGCGGGGTTGATGCGGCTGACGGTCCCGTCCCCCTGGTTGGTGACCCACAGCGACCCGCCGCCGGCGGCCACCCCGGTCGGGCCGCCACCGACGGGGATGACGTGTCGCACGTCGCCGGTCAGGAGGTCCAGCTCGGTGAGGCTCGCGTCCAGGGCGTTGGTCACCCAGACCGCGCCAGCGGCCACGACGACACCGGTCGGACCAGCCGGGACTCGGGTGACGGTCACCCGGTTCGTCTGCGGGTCGATCCTGGAAACGGTCGCATCGCCGCTGTTAGCGATCCAGACCGCGCCGCCACCCACCGCCACACCAGACGGGGAGCCGCCGACGGGGATCGGCGTCGCCGTGCGGGTCCGGCGGTCGATGCGGGTGACCGTGTTGCTGATGGAGTTGGTGACCCAGACCGCTCCCGCGCCGATCGCGATGCCCGTCGGGCGCTGGCCCACCGCTATCGCAGCGCTGACCTGCGGGTCGTCGCCGGAGCCGATCACTCCGACCGCGTTCTCCCGGAGCACCACCTCGGCGTCGGAGCGGGTCACCACGTAGAAACCGGTCACCCCGAGCGCCACCACTAGCGCGCCCGCGAGCCCGGCGAGGACCAGCCGCCGACGCTGCCGGCGGGTGTACAGCGGCACCATCGACGGCCGGCGGGACGCGAGCGCCTCGCCGTCGACCTCGTCCGGTACCAGCCGGTAGACCGGCCACGGGTTGGCGACGCCCTTGAGCGCCCGCGGCTCTCCTCCCTCGAAGTGCCGGTCCGAGCCGGTCATCAGGTCCCGGACGCTGCCGGTCACGACGACCTCACCCGGCCCGGCCAGGGCAGCCACCCGGGCCCCGATGTGCACCGCCATCCCGCCGACACCGCCGCCGATGACCTCGCACTCCCCGGTGTGCACCCCGGCGCGGAGCTGCAAGCCAAGCGACCCGACCGCAGCGATGATCGACTCCGCGCAGCGGACCGCCGGCTCGGGGGCCTCGAACAGGGCGAAGAACCCGTCGCCGGCGGTGTCGATCTCCCGACCGTGAAAGGTCTTCAATTCGCGGCGCACGACCGCGTGGTGCCGTTCCAGCAGGTCCCGCCACGCGCGGTCGCCCAGCTCGGCCGCGCGCTCGGTCGACCCCACGATGTCGGTGAACATCACGGTGGCGAGGAAACGGCGAGTCACCTGCCGACGGCGGAGCACGCCCTGAGTGTGTTCCCATCCGTTACCGGGCGCGAGGGACTTGCCGGTTCGGCCGGACAGGCCGGCCGCGCTGGGGTGGCTCCGCTGACTACCCGAGCTCAGAAAGGCAGGAGATGCCCGGTCGGGGAAGCGCAGATCCAGGCCCTCTTCCCGCGTGCGCGCCTGACGAATGCCGGGGGCTACGCGGTGCGGACAGTGGCCGTGCGCGTCGCGATGCGCAGCCACCAGGACGGCCGGCGACGGGGAGTCCGGGGCCGCTGCCCGTCGGGCAGGCACGCGGCGATCCGGGCCGAGTCCGCCGCCTGCAGCAGGTTGCGGACGGTCTCGTGGGCGACGGCGGCGGTCAACGACTGCTGGTAGCCGGAGGTGTGGGTCATGGGAGGTCTCCTTGCGGGTGGCCGGTGCCGGGGTGTCACCGGCCCCGCCAGCCTGCGCGGATGCGCCCGGCAGGGCTGTCACGGGGGTGACAGGTGCAGGCACGTGGACGTGGGGCGTGCCACGGATCCGCCGCGGACGCCGTCGCCGATAGGGGTGTGTCCAGCGTCACCTGGCCGCGTGCCTCAGGTGTCGCGGCCGCGACAGCACGCCGCGTGTCCGGCGGCGCACGGTCGTGGTGGTGCCGATCGGCACCGATCATGAGCGAAGGAGTCCGGCCATGTCCCACCCCATCCGCCGCCTCACCCAGGTGTTCGCGACGACGCTGCTGTTCCTGTCCACCGGTGTGACCGCGGCCCTGGCCCGGCCGGCACCCATCGCGACCGAGGTTCCGAGCTCGGGCGGCCGGACGGGCGGCACCAGCGCCGCGACCGGGTTCCCGTGGCTGCTCACCGGCACTGCGGTGCTGCTGGCCATCGCGCTGGTGGCGCTGGTCGCCGTAATGTGGCACCGGGCCCATGCCGTCCCCCGGCGGCTTGCGACCCCGTGAGGCACTGAGGCACCCGATGACCAGCACCACCGTGCGTGCGCTGAGCCAGTCGGACCTGTTCGCGTCTCTCGACGAGGCGGAGCTCGACCGGCTGGCCTCCGCGTGCGGCCAGCGCACCTTCGGGCGTGGCGAGCTGGTGTTCCTGCGCGGCGATCCCGGCGACTGCATGTACGTCGTCGCCGCGGGCGAGGTCGCCGTCTCGCTGTCCTCGGTCGGGGGTCGGGACGTCCTGCTCGCGGTCCTCGGCCCGCACCAGTCGTTCGGGGAGCTCGCCCTCGTTGACGACGGCCCTCGAGTGGCCACGGTGACCTCCCGCACCAGGTCCGTTCTGGTCGTGGTACCGCGCCGGGCCGCAGCTGAGGTGATGGCCCGTCAGCCAACTGTCGTCACGGCACTCCTGGTCTCCATGGCCGCCATGGTTCGGCGGCTCGACGAGCAGGCCTGCGACGCCGCCCTGCTGGACCTGCCGCGGCGGGTCGAGAAGCACCTCGCTGGGCTGGCCCGCGGCCGGGCCCCGGCAGCCGGAGAGCTCGAGGGCTGGGTTTCGGTCGACGTGCCTCTGACCCAGGGAGACCTGGCCCGCCAGATCGGAGGGTCCCGCCAGCAGGTCAACCGCGTCCTGATGGGCCTGGAGGCGGCCGGGTCGATCACCCGCCGCGGTCACCGCATCGTCGCCGTCCGGCCGCAGCAGCTCTACACCGACGACTCGACGCCGTGACGGCGATCTGCGGCGGTCCCTGCACGCACGGCTGAGGGCCACATCGAACGGACAGCGCGAACGCCGGCGCCGTACCGCGCAGATCCAGAAGCTGGCCCTGTCACCTGGTCTGGGTCCTCGACCAAGCGGGTCGCCCAGGCCCGTGGTCCCCGCCCCGGCGCTAAGCCAGGGCGGCCAGCAACGCCTTCATCCACGGGCCGAGGTCGTCCGGCGTACGGGCGGAGATGAGGTTCCCGTCGACCACGGTGGCCTCGTTGACCCAGTCGACGCCCGCGTTCTCCATGTCGTCGCGGATCGCGCCGACACTGGTGGCCCGGCGACCTTTGAGGATCTTCGCGGAGATGGGCACCCAGCCGGCGTGGCAGATGAAGGCGATCGGCTTGCCGGCGGTGTCGAAGTCGCGCACCAGGTCGAGCACCTTCGGCGAGCGGCGCAGCTTGTCCGGAGCGAACCCGCCGGGAACGACGAGCGCGTCGAACGCCTCGGCCGACATCGCGTCGACGGTGGCATCAACCTCGAGTGGGCCGTAGCCCTTCTTGCCGTGCACCGGCTGCGCGTCGAGCCCCGCGATCGTCACCGCGACACCTTCCTCGCGGAGTCGGAAGACGGGGTACAGCAGCTCCATGTCCTCGAACAGGTCGGCAGCGAGGACGAGCACTCTGCGGTCTGCAAGCGACATGCCGCAACTCTACGATCGCCGGAGCCCCGGGGACCCGTGCCTGCTGATCTCCACTCGGGACTGAACGCACGGCCTTCGTCCCTGTGCCCTGGAGCTCCCCGGGACGAGATATGTCCGTCTCGCCGTGATCATCCCTTGCCACCGCAGAAAGTTCTTGTCGGTCGCGGACGGTGGTCGCATAGTGCGAAGAGGGTCGCGGACTCGCGCGCGGCGTGGCTGGGAGAGGTTCCATGGCCGTCGTCTTCGGCATCGACATCTCGCATCGCCAGCACGGGCTGTCGTTGGCCGCGGTGCAGGCCCAGGGGTATGACTTCGTCATCGCCAAGGCCTCCCAGGGCCAGGGGGTTCGCGACCCCGACTTCCAGACCTTCCGCGAGGAGGCGCAGAGTCTCGGCTTGATGTTCGCGGCGTACCACTTCCTGCACTCGGACAGCTCCGCGCGCGCTCAGGCCGACAACCTGGCCGGGCAGCTGGCCGGGCACACCGAGATCCCGGTGATGGTCGACGTCGAGCCGACGGAGGGCAGCGAGCCCACGCTGGTGCACACCAAGAAGTTCATCGCGGCCTGCGCGAAACGGGACCTGCGGGTGACGATCCTCTACCTGCCGCACTTCCACTGGCAGGCGCTGGGCGAACCGCAGCTCGACCCGGAGCTGCCGCCGTTGATGCAGGCGCTGTACGGCAGGAACCGTCGGGGAGTGGGAAGCGCGCTCTACCCGGGCAACACATCGCCGCGATGGGCCGCGATGGGCGGCCGGAACCCCATCCTGTTGCAGTTCGGTTCCCGCGGCCGGATCGACGGGTTCGACAAGCTGAAGGTCGACATCGACGCGTTCCGTGGGACCAGGCAGGAGCTGTCGGCCACCGGGATGCTGCTGGCGGGCCGGGCCAAGAAGGCCTCCGCTCGGAAGTCGGCCCAGCCGGTGCTGACGGCCGTCGGCGCGGGGACGGTGCCGGCTCAGCGCGGGTCCGGGAAGACGGCGGCCAAGAAGGCGCCCGTCGGCACGTCAGCCGCAGCGGTCAAGGGGCCGCACGCCCGGAAGGCGTCCGCCGGCAAGGCAGCAACAGCCGTCGTCACGGCGACGCCTCCAGCCAAGAAGCATCTGGCGAAGAAGATGGTGCCGGCGCAGCGCCAGAGCGCGCCGCTCTCGGCGAAGAACATGAACCTCACCGCCCGGTGGCTGTACCCCAGCGGCGCGATCCATGCTGGTTACGACTACGCCGTGCCGATCGGGACACCGGTGTTCGCCGTCCGGCACGGCCGGATCCTCAAGATCCGCGACGACATCCACAACCTGCCGAAGGACAAGGACGGGAAGTCGGGTGATCCGCCGAACTTCATCCTGCAGGGTTTCCACTACAAGCACGAACCGGCGACCATCGTCTACATGCACGTCTCGCCGCACGTGCTGGTCAACGAGGGCGACGAGGTCGAGGCCGGGCAGCAGATCGCCCTCAGCGGCCACAACGGCCACTCGACCGGGCCGCACCTGCACATCTCGGTGATGAAGGGCCACCACCAGCTGCCGTTCGACTACCTGAAGGACCTCCTGGACAACTCCGCCCGGCCGGTGCACGGTCTCGCGTCGAACGGGATCACGATCTTCCCTCCCCGGCTGGTCTATCCGAACGCCGTGCCCCACGCGCTGGCCGGCGGCGTCGTCGTCCTGGAGGACCTGCAGTTCGGCACCATGCGTTCCGACAGCGTTCGCCGGCTGCAGCACCGGTTGAACCGGATCAGCCTCGTCGGCGGCGAGGTCCTGCCGATGTCCGGCAACTACCTGGACCGGACCCGTGCCGAGGTCGCCTTGTGGCAGGTGCAGAAGGGGCACGCGACGCCGGGCACCGAGGCGGCCAACGGCAACGTCCAGCCCGACCAGGCACGCATCTTGTTCGGCCCGAGCTTCCAGCTGGTCCGACGGATCTGACCTCGCGCGAAGGTCGCCGTAAGCGGCCAGCAATTCCCGGTGCCTTCACCACGGTCGTGGTCGGTCGTGCCACGCTCATGGGCATGACCGACGAGTCTGAGCAGCCGCACGAAGGCACGGACCGGACAACAGAGGAGTGGAAGCGCCTGGGCGGCGCGCTTCCGACGCCGCCCAGGGTCGAGGACCGGGACGATCTGTTGTGGCAAGAGCTTGCGGCGCAGTTCGGTTGGTACAACCGGGCAGCAACTCGCAGCCGCCTGGCCTACCAGATCCTGAAGACAGCTGCGCTCATCTCAGGGGCGGCGGTCACCCTTCTCGCCGCGATCTCGGCCCCGGCTGCGGTGACGGCCTCGGTGGCCGCGCTCATCGTCGTGATGGAGGGTGCCCAGCAGCTGTTCCAGTTCCACTCGAACTGGCTCTCGTACCGCGGCTCCGCCGAGACACTGAGACAACACGCCTTCATGTACGTCGCCGACATCACGCCGTACGACGACGAGGCCGCGCGCAGAACCCAGTTGGCCATGGTTCTCAAGGATGTGACGACGAGCGAGAACGCCGGCTGGTCGCAAGCGATGAGGAATGCCGTCTCCATCGGCCAGGGCCGACCGTAGAGCGGGTACAGCCTGTTGGGCAGCCCGGCCGAGGGAGAGGTTGACACCCAGCCGCCCACGGGTCGACGTTGTGCGCAGCCGGCAACGCGGCCGACGGGGAGGAGGGCGTCATGGCTGTCTCGATCTTCGCCAGGATCGGCGCGATCAAGGGCGAGTCGAAGGATGCCAAGCACAAGGACGAGGTCGAGGTCCTGTCGTGGTCGTGGGGCGTGACGCAGTCCGGCACGGTGGGTCACGGCGGAGGAGGCGGCGGCGCGGGGAAGGCGAGCTTCCACGACTTCACCTTCACCCATCACGTCGACAAGGCGTCGCCGCTCCTGATGAAGGCGTGCGCCACGGGTGAGCACATCAAGGAAGCGACGGTCACCGTCCGCAAGGCCGGCAAGGGCCAGCAGGACTACCTCGTGATCAAGATGACCGACGTCCTCGTCACGAGCGTCTCCACGAGCGTCGGTGCCGAAGGGGACACCACGGGCGAGGTCGTGTCGCTGGCATTCGCGAAGGTCGACCTCGAGTACAAGCCACAGAAGCCGGATGGTTCGCTCGACGTCGGACTGCACTTCACGTACGACCTGAAGGCGAACAAGGTGGGCTAGCAGCGGAGGGACGCGCGTTGTGCGACGTGCCGCTGCGGCGGTCGATGCTGGGTCGTCGCGGTAATGGATGTCTGGTTGGGCCGAAACGAGACCGGTCAGTCATCCGTTGCGGTCCCCGGCCACTGCGAGGGGCGGCCGCGGGGCCGGTCGCCCGGGGCAGCCAAGCTCCGACCAGCCGGCCGACGCCGTTCGATCGCTCTCAGGACAGGGTCCATCGACCCTGACCGACGACGTCCACCAGGGCTAGCGTGCGTCCTGGAGGGCACGGCCCCGAACGCGCGCTCAGGTCCGCTGTGTCGGGCTGGGTGCGATCGATTGTCCAGTTGTGACGGAAGGTGCGACGGTGCGTCAGACGGCTGTCGAGTTCATGGAATGGGTCACGACCCGCACACCCGGCGAGACGGAGTTCCATCAGGCGGTGGACGAAGTCGTGTCGTCGATCTGGCCAGTGCTGGAGCGCAGGCCGGCATACGCCGAGGCCAAGATCCTCGAGCGGATGGTGGAGCCGGAGCGGGTGATCTCGTTCCGAGTCCCGTGGGTCGACGACGGCGGCCAGATCCAGGTCAACCGGGGCTACCGGGTCGAGATGAACAGCGCGATCGGACCGTACAAAGGTGGCCTGCGATTCCGGGGGAACGTCAACCTCAGCGTCCTCAAGTTCCTGGCTTTTGAGCAGACGCTGAAGAACGCGCTCACCACTCTTCCCCTCGGGGGTGGCAAGGGCGGGTCCGACTTCGACCCCAAGGGTCGCAGCGACGGCGAGGTCATGCGGTTCTGCCAGGCGTTCATGAGCGAGCTGTTCCGCCACATCGGCAGCCACACCGACGTCCCCGCCGGGGACATCGGGGTCGGCGCCCGCGAGGTCGGCTTCCTGTTCGGGCAGTACAAGCGGCTGGCCAACGAGTTCACCGGAGTCCTCACCGGCAAGGGCCCAGCCTGGGGTGGCAGCAACATCCGGCCAGAGGCCACCGGGTACGGCGTGGTGTACTTCGCCGAACAGATGCTCAAGACCCGCGACGAGAGCATCTACCGCAAGGCCTGCCTGATCTCCGGATCCGGGAACGTGGCGCAATACGCCGCCGAGAACGTCATCCGGCTGGGCGGCAAGGTCCTGACCATGTCGGACTCGTCAGGCTTCGTCTACGACCCCGATGGGATCGACGACGAGAAGCTGGCGTGGATCATTGATCTCAAGGAGATACGACGCGGACGGATCTCGGAGTATGCCGATCATTTCGGCTGTGACTTCCACGCCGGTCAGCGCCCGTGGGCGGTCGAGGACGCTCAGGTCGCGCTGCCGTGCGCCTCGTCAGAACGAGCTCAGCCGGGAGGAAGCAAAGACGCTGCTGGCCAACGGCGTGTACGTCGTCGCCGAAGGCGCCAACATGCCCTCGGAACCAGGCGCCGTACGCCGGTTCGTCGACGCCGGGATCCTCTACGGTCCGGGCAAGGCCGCCAACGCCGGTGGTGTGGCTGTCAGCGGGCTGGAGATGGTGCAGAACGCGACCTTCTCGACCTGGAACCGCGACCAGGTCGACGTCCGCCTGCTGGGCATCATGGTCGACATCCACGACAGCTGTGTCCAAGCGGCCGCTGAGTACGGCCGACCCGGAAACTACGTCGTCGGCGCCAACGTCGCCGGCTTCGAGAAAGTCGCCTCGGCCATGCTGGCCCAGGGCGTCGTCTAGTGGAGGCTGACATGACTCGCAAGCGGGTCGGTTACTTCGATGGCACCGACTCGAGGCTGCTGACCGCTCTGGTCTGCGACGGCTACGACACGATCCCGTTGTCGAACGGCCGTGACAACCACGGCCACCACGTTCTGCTCATCAACGACAAGAACCGGGTCGACCTGCTGATCGCGTACCTCCACAAGATCATCGCTCCGGAGGGCGACGCCTTGGAGAGAAGCGACGTGACCTCCGAGGACCTGTTCCGCATCTGTCGCATCCTCGAGATCCCGCTCCTGCTGGAGATCCCCAAGGCACTGCAACCCAGGGCCATCGAGTTGCTCGAGAACCCGCCCGACATCGTCAGGCTGGTCGACCCCGCCGACACGCTCGAGGTCGCCCGCAAGCTCCTCGCCGGCGTCTGAGGACCCGCCACCTCGGCAGGGGTCGAATCCGGCCGAGCCGGTGACCCTCGAGGTGGCTGACACCAAGCCGGGGGAGTAGCCCGCCCGCGTGGCCGGGGTCGCCGTGACCACGTCTTCAGTAACGGTGCGCAACAGTTCGAGCACCGTGGGTCTCTGACGTCGACACTCCCTGCGCTGACCGTCACATCTGCTCTGGAACGGGGCTGTCTTCGGTGCGACAGTGAAGACGCCGCAGCCATGTGTTTCGTCCGTAGGTCGTGCAACATGTTCGACCAACCGCGTCAGGGGTGGGTGCGATGACGGATTCGCGCGGGTCGGGGAGGCCGATCAGCCGGCGGACCTTCATCAAAGCGGTGGGCGGCGCCGGGGCGGGCTTCGTGCTGTACGCCTATCTGCCGGGTGGCGTGACACGCGCCCTGGCCGAGGTACCGGGCGGCAGCCTCGATCCGTCGACGGTGCCCAAGTACCAGACCCCGCTGCTGATCCCACCGGTCATGCCGCGGGCTGGCACGATCCCCCTGCCGGGCGGCCAACCGGCCGACTACTACGAGATCTCGGTGCGGCAGTTCTCGCAGCAGATCCTGCCGGTCGGGCTGCCGCCAACGACGGTGTGGGGCTACGGCGCCGTGGCGGCCCGCAGCAGGCGGGGGCTCCTGCTCCACCACGCGCCGTCGCTCACGATCGAGGCCAGGCACGGCCGGCCGGTGCGCGTGAAGTGGATCAACGAGCTGGTCGACGCAGACGGCAACTACCTGCCGCACCTGCTGCCGGTCGACCCGACGCTGCACTGGGCGAACCCGCCCGGCGGCGCCGAAGGCCGGGACAGCCGGCCGACGTTCACCGACACGCCCGGGCGCGTACACCGGGCCGGTCCCGATGGTCACCCACGTGCACGGCGCGGTCGGCGTGGGCGACGAGAGCGACGGCTACGCCGAGGCCTGGTACCTGCCGGCCGCGGACAACATCCCGGCCGGCTACGCCACGCGAGGGCACCTGGTACGACTTCTTCGCCGGCAAGGCGCACGCGCAGCTACGGCGCGACCTGGGGGCCGGGGTTCGCCACGTTCCAGTACCCGAACCCGGACCGCGCGCTCGACCATCTGGTACCACGACCACGCGCTGGGCATGACCCGGCTCAACGTGTATGCCGGACCGGCCGGCTTCTACCTCGTCCGCGGCGGCCCGGACGGCGACAAGGCGGTGCTGGACAGCCGCGACGGCAGCGTCGGCCGTGCTCCCGGGCCCGGCGCCGCGGGAAGGCGACACGTTCCCGTCCAACAAGACCTACTACGAGATCCCGATCGCGATCCAGGACCGGTCGTTCAACGCCGACGGCTCGCTGTTCTACCCCGACTCACGGGAGTTCTTCGACGGCATCGTCGAGGACCTACATCCCGTCCGGCGAGTTCTCGCCGATCTGGAACCCGGAGTTCTTCGGCAACACGATCATGGTCAACGGCAACACCTGGCCGTTCCAGACCGTCCAGCAGCGCCGGTACCGGTTCCGGTTCCTCAACGGCTGCCAGTCGCGGTTCCTGATCCTGGACTTCAACCAGGATCCCCGGCGTCGAGGTCTGGGCAGATCGGCAACGAGGGCGGCTTCCTGGCGGCCCCGGTCAACCTGACCGCCGACAACCGGAACCGGCTGCTGATGGCCCTAGCCGAGCGCGCCGACCTGATCGTGGACTTCACCAACGTGCCGGTGGGCAGCTACATCCTGCGCAACGTCGGACCGGACGAGCCGTTCGGTGGCGGCGAGCCCGCGACCGAGAGCCGGGCGACTTCGACGCGGCCGATCCGGAAACCACCGGACAGGTCCTCCAGTTCCGGGTCGTGCCCGCTGTCGGCGCCGGACCCGAGCACACCGCCACGGTTCCTGCAGCTGCCGGCTCTCACGCCGCTGCCACCCGAGGTCCGGACCCGACCGCTGGCGCTGATCGAGAAGGCCGGCATCGGCTTCGACGCCGACGGCAACGAGGTCGAAGGCCCGGTCGAGGCACAGCTCGGCACCGTCGAGTCAGGTCGAACGATGGAGCGGCTCTGGATGGATCCGGTCACCGAGAACCCGGGGGTGGGCGACACAGAGGTCTGGGAGATCTACAACACCACCGCCGACGCGCACCCGATGCACGTCCACGAGCTGGCCTTCGAGGTCGTCGACCGGCAGGGCCTGCTCCTCGGGGGCGCAGAAGGGGAGGAGGTCGTGCCAGCCCATCCAGCTCGACGGCGACCCCACGCAGCCCCGACCCTGGGAGACCGGGGTCAAGGACACTGTGGTCGCACTGCCCGGCCAGGTCACCCGGATCCGCGCGCATTTCGAGACTCCCGGCCAGTACGTGTGGCACTGCCACATCGTCGAGCACGAGGACAACGAGATGATGCGGCCCTACCGCATCGGTCCCGAACAGCCCGGCCAACCGGAGTGAGGCACCTGGTCGCCGTCGAGCCGGAGCTAGTCATCACGAAACCGGGTCCGGAGCCCAGATGAGGGTGGCTGGGTCATCCAGCGTGTTCGATCACCAGTGGTCGCTCGGCGGTCATGCCCAGACCCGTCTGCGCCGATGATCGCTCGTTCGTCGCGGTCCGCGCCCCCTTGAAGTCGGGACGAACGCCCCTCGCACCACCGTCCGTCCGGAGTGACGCTGGAGGCATCACGCCAGGTGGCCACGGCCGTGGTCACGTACCGGGAAGGAGCATCGTGACTGAGGACATGCTCGCCAGGATCACAACCGGCACGGGCTTCATCGCAGCCCTGGACCAGAGCGGAGGCAGCACGCCGAAAGCGTTGCGGCTGTACGGCGTCGAGGAGTCGGCCTACTCCGACGACGACAGAGATGTTCGACCTGATCCACGCCATGCGCACCCGCATCATCACCAGCCCGGTGTTCACCGGTGAGCGCATCCTGGCGGCCATCCTGTTCGAACAGACCATGGACCGGCAGCTCGCGGGGATGGGCTCGGCGGAGTATCTCTGGACCCAGAAGCAGGTGGTCCCCTTCCTCAAGGTGGACAAAGGCCTCGAGACCGAGGCCGACGGCGCCCGGTTGATGAAGCCGATCGCCGACCTCGGTGCGCTGCTCGAGCGGGCCAAGGGGCACGGCGTCTCGGCACCAAGATGCGCTCGGTGCTGATGGCCGCGGACGAGACCGGTGTCGACGCCGTGGTCGCGCAGCAGTTCGACGTGGCCGGCCAGATCCTGGCTGCCGGCCTGGTGCCGATCATCGAGCCCGAGGTCGACATCCACAGTCCCCAGAAAGCCGCGACGGAGAAGCTGCTCAAGGACGTGCTGCTTGCCCGGCTCGACAGGCTGGCCGAGGGGCAGGACATCATGCTCAAGCTGACGCTGCCCGAACAGGACGGCTACCACCGTGAGCTGCTCGAACACCCGCGTGTGCTGCGAGTGGCTGCGCTGTCCGGCGGCTACACCCGCGCGGAGGCCGAGGCCCGGCTTGCGCAGGAACCCGGGCGTGATCGCCAGCTTCTCACGAGCACTCACCCAGGGGCTGACCGCCCAGATGAACGACGAAGAGTTCGACGCAGCCTTGGACGCCTCGATCGCGGGCATCTTCGCGGCCTCGTCGACCTGACGATCCGATGCGGCCCAGCCATGCGTCGACACCGCGGTCATCGGTGGGAACTCGGCCGCACTCGACGCACGTCGGCGTCATCACGTCTTGTCACGGACCGATGATGTGTGAGGTGCCAGATGTCTGACACGACACCGCCGCCGTCCGCCTCGGAGCCGGAGCTTCAGGCCCACCCGCCGCAGATGCCCGGTGCACGGTCTGCTGCGCCTCGGCCGCCGGTCCCCGCAGCACGAGAGGCTGGGGCCCTACTCGAGGACGGCGTGGCGCCGCGCCGCTGGCAGGCCCTCGCCGTGCTGTGTGTCTCACTGCTTCTCGTCACGCTCGACAACACCATCCTCAACGTCGCCCTGCCGACGCTGGTGCGGGACCTGCAGGCCACCACGACCGAGCTGCAGTGGATCGTCGACGCGTACATCTTGGTCTTCGCCGGTCTGCTGCTGCTCGCAGGGAGCCTCGCGGACCGGCTTGGCCGCAAACGCACCTTCCTTGCGGGAGTCTGCCTGTTCGCGGCCGGGTCCACCTGGGCTGCGTTCTCGGGATCGGTCGACATGCTCATCGCCGCCCGAGCCGGCATGGGCGTCGGCGCCGCACTGATCATGCCGTCCACCTTGGCGATCATCACGGACATGTTCCGCGAGCCCGGTGAGCGCCAGCGGGCGATCGGGCTGTGGGCGGCCACGAGTGGCCTGGGCATTGCCCTCGGACCGGTCATCGGAGGTCTGCTGCTCGAGAACTATTGGTGGGGATCGGTGTTCTTGATCAACGTCCCGGTTGCCGCGGTCGGCATCGTCTGCGCTGTCCCGCTGGTACCGGACTCACGCAACGAGCATGCCAAGCCTGCTGACGTCGTCGGGGCCACCCTCTCGGTCGTTGGCCTGGTGCTCCTCGTGTGGGCGATCATCGAGGCGCCCTCGCAAGGCTGGTCTGCTGTGCGAGTGCTCTTCAGCGGTGGCTTGGGCCTGCTGGTGCTTGCGGCGTTCGTGCTGTGGGAGCACCACAGCTCGCATCCGATGCTCGAGCTGCGCTTCTTCCGGCGCCGCGCATTCTCCGGCGCCGTCATCTCCGTCGCTTTCGCGATGTTCGGGCTGTTCGGCGCGCTGTTCGTGCTGACGCAGTACCTGCAGTTCGTCCTGGGCTACACACCGCTCGAGGCGGGACTCCGAGCGCTGCCCGCCGCCGGCGCCATCGCCGTCGTCGCGCCGCTGTCCGCGGTTGTCGTCGCCCGGACGGGGACCCGCGCCACCATCAGCAGCGCGCTGTGCATCATCAGCGGCGGGTTGTGGCTGCTCTCGCGAACGACGACCGGCTCCACCTACAGCGACATCGTCGTGGGAATGGTGCTGCTCGGCGTCGGCGCGGGCCTGGCCATCCCGTCAGCCACCGGGTCGGTCATGGGCACGCTGCCGCGGCAGCACACTGGCGTTGGCGCAGGGACCAACGGCACCTTCCTGCAAGTCGGCGGCGCGCTCGGCGTCGCCGTCGTCGGCAGCCTGCTCATCACCCGCTACCAAGACCTGCTGGCCAAGTCCTGCCGCCACCAGTCTCGCAGCCTGTCCGGGACACCATCCTCGGCTCCATCGGCGGCGCTCAGCGCGTCGCGTCCCAACTCGGAGGCGTCGCCGGTCACGCACTCGACCAGACGGCTCGATCGGCGTTCATCGACGGCATGAGCCTCGGCCTCGCCGTCGCGGCCGCAGTCGCGGCGGGCGCCGCCGTCATCGCGCTGGTCGTGCTTCCGCCCAGGAGCCGCGACGCATCACGCGCATCGCCCGACCTTCCTGCCGGGGACGGTGAAGTCGGTGCCACGGCGAGCGTTCGCCAAGACGGCCACTGAGGACCCGTGCCCGGCGTGGCCGCTGCACCGCCCGAGGTCGTCGCTCGACGCCTCCCCGCATTGCTGAGACGTCGAAGCACGATCGGGAGGGTCAAGCCGGTCCCGGCATACCGAGGACACGCGCAGGTAGACCGACCTGGGCTCGCGACGCAGGTGCGGGGCGCTGCGCCGACCAACTCACCCGACACCTTGCGCGGCGAGCGCTCGGCACCTTCCTCGGCGGATACCGCCGATTCGGCTACTGCGACTCGTACTTGAACGACAGCTGGATCTTGGTCCGGTAGACCAGGCCCCCATCCTCCCCGATGACCACGTCCTGCTTGGTCACCTCGGCCACGCGGAGATCACGCACTGATCCCCCCGCCGTGGTGATGGCCTCCGCTGCGGCCTCCTCCCATGAGGAGGGGCTCGTCCCGATCACGTCGATGACCCGGTACACGCTCATGACAATGACTCCTCGCTCGCGGTGGACGGATCCATTGTGGTCCCTCCCGACCTGCTCCGGGGACGGGACCGGCCGCCGAGCCCGCTAGCCCCGGTCTGATGTGCCGGCGGCCGGCGCGGCCCGGGTACACGTTCGCTTCGAGTGCGCTTCGTCATCGTGCGCGGGCATTCCCAGGCGGCCAGCAGGCGTACAGGTGCAGGTTCTGTGGCCAGGGGCGGGTCGAGCCGCCGACCTTCCGATTTTCAGTGCCGGTCGAGGGGTCCGGAGGGGTCCATCGGCGTAGATCAACAGGCCTCTGACCTGCGGTTTTGCTAAACGATCTTCCGGGGCCGTCCGCCCGAATCCGAGCCTGGTGTTAGCAAAGTGTTAGCAAGATCGCGCTTTCCGGACCGCCTTTTCGGTTGCTCTCAGTCACGGTTGCTCTGCGTAACCGGCCACATTTCGGTGACAAGGACGGCGACCAGCCGGCCGCCGCTTTAGCAGTGAACTAGTCCGCCAACACGCGGGCAGAGAGGCCGCGGACACCCAGCTTCGCGAGGGATCTCGCCGCTACCCGGGGCATCGGCACGGAACGGCGGCACAGCGCGGACACCCCTCCAGGTAGCGGGCGAACGACTCTTCAAATGAGATGCCCAACTGGTTCGCCAAAGAGGCCAGCCAGGCCAACGTGTCGCCAAGCTCGTGGACCTGCTCCTCGCGGCTGCCCTTGCGAACCGCCTTCGCCAGCTCCCCCGTCTCCTCGGCGAGCCAGGCAACCGTGGCAGCGATGCCGCGCGCGCGGTCCCGTTCGCCGTAGGTGCGCTCCATCAGCAGCTGCAGCTCGTTGAGGTCAGTCATGAGTCTTCCCGGGTGCTCATGTGGTGCCCTTCGTCACTGGCGGGGTGGTTGGGGACGCTAACGCTGCGCTGGAAGGGATCGGAAGGCGAGGTGGCGACGGGGGACCGAAGCCGCAACATCGTCGCTGGGTGTGCGACGACGGGCACGAACTCGTGCCCGCTGGCGATAGTCGTAGGTAGCCGTGGCCGATCCCCCGTGCTACTGGTGACAGACGTGCGCCAACGGGATTGTCGTGCCCCGGTATGCGAAGCTGCGCTACATGGACGGGGGACTTGCGGCCGGCGCGTATGAGTCGTTGCACACGGCAGAGCTGGAGCGACGTCTGGCTACGTTGGTCGGCCTGACGCCGCAGTTCCAGACGCTGGACCAGTCAGACGCGCCAGGCGTGCTTTCCCGACACGTTGCGTCCGTCCTGCTGCGCGTGCTGACCGAAGAGAAAGACCTAGAGCGTCGCACCTTTCTCGTAGGAGAGATCTTGGATCGGCTCGGAGCCTCCGATCAGCGACCCACCAGCACCTTGGAGCAGCTGTTTTCTCTTGCGATCGACGGAGTTCCAGGAGCAGGACCCTCCTTGAGGCCCGTGACGCCCCTGTCTACGGCGGCCCTTCTGACGAACTCGAAAGGTGAGCCGAACCTTGGCTCGGAGTTGCGCGCCGAGATGTCGAGCGCCGACCGAGTGGACCTGCTCTGCGCCTTCATCCGCTGGGCAGGGTTGCGGGTTCTTGAAGGCGCTCTCGTAGACCTCAAGGAGCGGGGCATTCCCCTTCGCGTCATCACCACGACCTACATCGGCGCCACAGAGCGCCGTGCCGTAGACGAGCTCGTCCGGCGCTTCGGCGCCGAGGTCCGCATCAGCTATGAAACGCAATCCACGCGGCTGCACGCCAAGGCATGGCTCTTCCGGCGAAACTCCGGCTTCGACACAGCGTTCGTTGGAAGCTCCAACTTGTCGCGCGCGGCGCTGCTCGACGGGCTGGAATGGAACGTGCGCCTCTCCGGCGTCGCAACCCCCGAGCCCTTGCGGAAGTTCGAGGCCACGTTCGACACCTACTGGGCCGACCCAGCCTTCATTCCTTACGACCCTGACCTCGACGCGGATCGCCTCGATGACGAGCTTCGGCAGTCCGGCAGCGGCGAGGGCCGCTCGACCATCACATTGGCCGGCCTTGAAGTCCGTCCCCTGCCGCACCAGGTCAGCATCCTCGAGGCACTGGACACCGAGCGACATGTGCATGACCGGCACCGGAATCTCGTGGTGGCGGCGACCGGGACAGGCAAGACGGTGGTCGCGGCACTCGACTATCGACGTCTCGTTGAGCAGCACGGCACCGACCTGTCCCTTCTGTTTGTCGCGCACCGCCGGGAGATTCTCGATCAGTCCCTGCGTACCTATCGGGAAACGATGGCGGACGGTGCCTTCGGAGAGACCTACGTCGGCGGCAGTCGCCCGGAGCGCTGGCGCCACGTCTTCGCGAGCATCCAGTCCTTGGGTCATATGGCATCGAGCGCGTGCCAAGCGATCACTTCGACGTCGTGGTCATCGACGAGTTCCACCATGCTGCCGCCAAGAGCTACGAGGCCTTGCTCGCGCACCTCCAGCCGAAGGAGCTCCTAGGGCTCACGGCAACGCCGGAACGCTCCGATGGTCGTGATGTACGAAGCTTCTTTGACGGACGCACTGCCTATGAGCTCAGGCTGTGGGATGCGCTAGCGGCCGACCTGCTTGTTCCCTTTCACTACTTCGGCGTCGCTGACGACGTAGATCTCACCGGCATCGAGTGGAAGCGCGGCGCGTACGACGCGGCCGGTCTCGACCGGCTGTATACGGGCAACGACGGACGCGCCGCCAAGGTGCTTCGAGAGTTGCGCGACAAGGTGACCGACGTTCGACGCATGCGGGCACTGGGCTTCTGTGTCTCGGTTGCTCACGCCGAGTACATGGCACGGGTCTTCAGTGAGGCAGGGATCCCATCTCTGGCAGTGTCCGGCGAGACACCAGACGCTCAGCGCGCCGATGCCCTAGCTCGACTCCGTGCAGGCGACGTGAACTGCCTGTTTGCCGCCGATCTCTTCAATGAAGGTCTCGACTTGCCCGAGGTCGACACGATCCTGCTTCTGCGCCCAACTCAGAGTGCGACTGTCTTCCTGCAGCAGCTGGGACGCGGTCTGCGGAGAGCCCACGGCAAGCCGGTGCTCACCGTGTTGGATCTGATCGGCCAGCACCGCAAGGAGTTTCGCTTCGACGTGCGCTATCGCGCCCTGACCGGCTCGAGTCGACGGGCGCTCGAGCACCAGATCGAGCACGGATTCCCGTACCTGCCCTCGGGCTCCCAGCTCGTCCTCGACCGAGTGGCTCAGCAGATTGTGCTGGACAACGTCCGACGTCAGCTTCACTTGTCGAGGAAGCAGCTTGTGGAAGACGTCCGGTCGCACGGTGACTCGTCTCTGAGTCGATATCTGGAGGAGTCCGGTCGCGACCTCGCCGACGTGTACAAGGCCCACGGCTCATGGACCGCACTACGCAGAGATGCCGGCTTCCCGACGGATGCCTCTGGACCGGACGAGTCATCACTCCTGAGGCGCGTCTCGACGCTCGCCCACGTCGATGACCCAGAGCGGGCACGGGCCTATTCCATGCTGGTGGCATCCGATGCGCGGCACTATGACCAGCTCACCGACCGCGAGCAGCGACTCGCGCGCATGCTCTTCTTCACGCTGTGGCCCAACAAGGGCGGCTTCACGAGCTTTCAAGCCGGGCTGGAACACCTGAGGCGGCACCCGGCCGTGTGCGACGAACTCCAGCAGCTGTTTGAGATCGGCCTGGACGGCGCGCGGCATCTGCCGCGCTCTCTCGGAGAGGGACTCCAACACGTGCCTCTCGCCAGTCATGCTCACTACCGGCGTGAAGAGCTGCTTGCGGCGCTCGGCTGGGCCTCGATGGAGCGCAGCGCGCGAGGCAACATCACCGGTGTCGCCTGGGCTGACGAAACGCAGACCGATGCGCTCATGATCAACCTTAGGAAGGACGAGAGGGACTTCTCGCCGTCGACGATGTACAAGGACTACGCGATCAGTCCTGAGCTCTTCCACTGGGAGTCGCAGAACGCGACGTCTACCCGCTCACCGGCCGGCGATCGCTACCTGAACCACGAGCGACGGGGCTCGAGGGTGGTGCTCTTCCTGCGCGACACCCCAGAGAACGAGATCGGGGCAGCGCCCTTCCTCTGCGCCGGGCAGGCCTCCTACGTTGAGCACCGGGGCGAGAAACCCATCGCCATCACCTGGCGCCTGCACCGCCCGCTGCCGGGCGACACATTCCGCCAAGCGAGCGTGGTCGCGAGCTAGCTGCGCTCGTCGAGTCTTCCGCGGCTCTCCTTCTGCGCGCCCGGCTGCGAGCGGGTCTTCCGGATGCGACCCTATACGGCTCACGGAGCGCTCCTGCAGACAGAGCTGGCCAGTCATGCGCTCGCCCAGTGTCCGGACAGCAAGGGTGGGAGGCAGAAGCTCCGGCAAGCTCAGTCCGCGCAGAGCAGTCGGGTCGAGGCCCGAGGTGTAGGTCAAGGTCGGCGCTGGCGTGACGAGATAGGCCCGTGAGTTCCAACGTAGACGTCGTGCCCGGTACCGGTGAACCGGGGGGCCATGCCGAGCAGCGCTACCGCGAACTCCGGCGCCGAGTACCGGCGCAAGATCCGACGCGTGACTTGGCCGCTTCTCGGGCTCGCCCTGACGACCAGCTTGATCGGATACCAGCGCACCGACTTCGTGACCTACCTGTTGATCATGTTCGGCGGCGCGGCGTTCGTTCTCTTCCTGGCGTGGCGGGACATCCTGCCGACTTACATCGAGCACTGGGGGAGGGCGCGGATGGCGAGCGGCAGACCTCGCGCCAGTTGGCGCGTTTGCCCGCCGGCTGGCGTGTCTGGCATGACCTGAACGGGCCACGCGGCAACATCGATCATCTCGTCGTTGGACCAGGCGGTGTCTTCGTCTTGGACACCAAGAACTGGTCTCACCGCAAGGTCTCCTTCGATCGTGGTGTGCCGGTCACCGTCCCCGCCGGTCACGAGGGAAGGCCAATGCGTCATGAGTCAGTCCCGGGGACGATGCGCGGACGGTCTGCGGCACAGTCCGCGCCCCTGGCCAACGCCCTCGGCCATCCGCTGTGGGTGCAGGCGGTGGTGGTGCTGTGGGCGGATACGAGCGTCCCGTCACCGAAACCCACAATGTCACCTACATTCGTGGCGAAAACCTCACCGACTGGCTGGTGCGGCGCCCGCAGCGCTTGTCCTCGGAGGACGTAGAGGCGATCGCCCGTCACGTCGGCGGCTAGGTCGCCCTGGCGGTCACCTCTACCTCGACACGAACGTGGGCCGGCAAGGTCGCGATGACGGAGCGGACGCGCGGCGAGACGAGAGACGGTGCGAGTCGTGCCCACCAGGCGGCGGGGAGACGACCGTATCCACGGGATACCAGGGTGTGTGCTGCGAATGACCTGACAACGATCGTTGCCAGGTCGGCCTCGGTCGAGGCGCCCGGTAGCGGGTGTTGATCTTCGCTGGGACTCTTGGCCGACGTTCCGTAGGAGGTCGCGACGACTCGGTCAGGCCGGCGGGAAGGCGGCCGCGATGTGGCGATGTAGGTCGCGAACCTGGGCTGCGGACAGGGGCCCAGCTTGGAGCAGCTGCTTGCGCAGCGCCTTCGGCCAGAGCGCCTCGACTCCGCCGATCTTGAACGCGCCGCCGATGAGCGGCCAGTCCGCGTCGACGAAGCACAGCTTGCCAAGAATCGGTGCGTCGCCGACGTCGTGACCGGAGAGCGCATCACGTACGAGCTCTGCCTGCCATTGGACCCCAGCGACCAGCTTCGTACAGTCACGGCTGCCGACGAACATCCGCTCGGTTCGAGGACGGAACAAGCCGCCGTCCACCTGCAGGCGGGGTCGGCCCTTGTACCGCTTGGCATCGATGACGAAGACTCCCGACGGTGCGACCGCGATGTGGTCGATGTTCGCCTTTGTCTTCGGGATCCGTCGATCATGCAGCGCTTGAACACCTTCTGCGGCTAGGCGATCGAGCATGCCGCCGAGCAGTTCTTCTCCGCGAGCGCCGACCGCCCAGGCTTTGGTGGTCTGTGGATCGTCCGACAGCGCCAGGAGGACCCCACCGATCCGCGGATGCGCCTCGCGGATCCGCGCCTCGCGGCGCGCCTTCCTGCGCTCGTGTTCCCGCCGTGCGGAGGCCCCTGGAACGCCGCAGTCGATCTCCGGCCCCGCGACCGGACTGTTCAGTTCCGACTCCGTTCGGTTGGAAGCCAGGACCCGGGGCTCGGCGTTCGTGGTCGGTTTGGGGCCGGCTCCAGCGGCTCCGCCGATTGCACCGTCGCATCGATCGCACGTCACGAGCTTCGTCGTCCGGTTGTACGTGGCGCGCGTGCCCGCTGGGAGCGGCGCGCTGCAGCACTGACAGCTGCCGGCGTACCGCAGCCTCATCACCTTGTTCGTCTGCTCGTCCGGCATCGATGCCCCCGTGTCCTGTCCTGGTCTGACGGCCCGGCGAAGGGCGTTGTGAACAGGTCGGCGAGCGCTGGCGACAACTGAAGTCGCCGCGGTCCAGTACCTTGCCACTCCGGCCGGACGCTTGCCCAAACCCTTGCCATCTCGCTCCAGGCCCCTCCGACACGCTTGCCACAAAGCAAAATTCGGCTGGATCGGAAAGTTGGTCTCCCCAACCCTCGAGGTTGGCAGGTCTCCCGGCACACAGGTATGTGTGAGCACCGCTAATACCCTGCGCGAACGCCAGCACGTCGGCCCCTCGCCCGGCCCCGCCGTGTGCGCGTCCTGTCCGGGTGCTCGCTGGCGGCGGTCACCATGGTGATCTCGGTGAAGATGCTCGGCCCGGGCTCGGACCCGGCCGGCTACTACGCGTCCCGGCAAGCCGGCTGCACGGCGGACTATTACCTGGACGGCGAGCAGGCGGGTCGCTGGCTCGGCAGCGGGGCGACCGCTGCCGAGCTGTCCGGCCGGCCAGGTGAAGCCGGCGCGCAAGTGCTTCGGGCCCTGTTGGCGGGCAAGGCGCCCGACGGCGGGGTGCTCGTCCGCCAGGTCCTTAGGGCGGATGCGCGTGGACGTCTCGAGGCCTCGCCGCTGGTCCAGGCGCTTCGGATCCGAGCTGCGGCGCGGGCCGTCGACACGGTGGACCTCTTCGCCGAGCCGAACGACCGGGCCGCGTACCGGCTTCTGGCCGCGCGAGCGGACGCGCCGCCGGGACGCCGCACTCCGACGGTTGACCCGAGACGCGCTGCGCGGCTCGCTGAAGCGGCGGGCCTCGACGTGACCGACGTGTTCAGGACGCAGGAAGGCGACGACCGGTACGCAGCTGCAGCCAAGTTCGCCGGGCACCAGGTCGACGTACGGCGGCCCGGCATCGATGTGACAGCGTCCGCACCGAAGTCCGTCAGCGTCCTATGGGGCCTCGGCGATCCGGTGGCGTCCGAGGCCGTCCTTGCCGCACATCGAGAGGCTGTCGGCCAGGCGCTGCAGTACCTCGAGTCCGTCGCCGGTCACGCGCTCCGCGGCCACCAGGGTGACGGTCAGCGAGCGGATCGCATCGGAACCGACGGGTGGATCGCGGCCGCCTTCGAGCACCGGACGTCTCGCGCCGGCGACCCGCAGCTGCACACCCATCTCGTCGTGCCGAACCTGCTGCGTGGCTCGGATGGCAAGTGGTCCGCGATCGACTCGCGAGCAGTCTTCCGGCACACGCATACCGCGTCGTACGTGTACCACGCGGTGCTCCGGGGAGAGCTCACCAGGCGGCTCGGTGTCGGCTGGACGGCGCCCGTCAAAGGTGTCGCCGAGATCGCCGGACTACCCGACGACCTGCTCGACACCTTCTCCACGAGACGCAGGCAGATCCTGGACGCCATGCGGGCGGCCGGCAGGTCCGGGCCGAAGGCCGCTCAGGCCGCCTGCCTGGCCACCCGGCCCGACAAGCCCCCGGCCGAGTCGGAGGCCGCCCTCCGTCAGCGATGGGTCGCAGCTGCCGAAGCCGCCGGCCACCTGCCGGCCCGGGTGGTCGGAGCGGTCCTCGGCCGGGTGCGTCCACCCGTACCGCCGCCGATCGACCGGCATCGCCCAGCACTTGCTCGGGCCGGCCGGTCTAACGGCTCAGGCCACCGGCTTCGACCGTCGGGACCTGCTGCAGGCGCTCTGCCAGGCGCTGCCACCCGGTCAGGCAGTTGATCTAGCAGCGCTCGAGCGCGCCGCAGATCGCGTCCTACAGAGCCGGGACGCAGTCCGCCTTGCTGCCCGTTGCGAGGAAGGCCCACGTTGGTCCACAACCGAGCTGCTGGGCGTCGAGCAGGCCGGCCTCCGCCTCGCCGACGAGCTTCGATCATCTACCGGGCAGGCAGTCGATCTGGAGGCTGCCGAGCTCGCGGACGTCGGTCGCGGGCTGTCCGAAGAGCAGCAGCGGATGCGTCCACGCGCTGGCAAGGGTGACCGGCTTGGCAGTCGTGGTCGGACCGGCCGGTGCCGGCAAGACCGCAGCACTTGCGGCCGCACATCGCGCCTGGCTCTCGCAGGGCAGACCGGTGCTCGGAGCCGCCGTCGCGGCCGTGACTGCACGTCGCCTCGAGCATGCGACCGGCATGACCGTCGTCGTCCCTGACCCGCCTGCTTCACGACGCCCGGCGTACCGCCCCAACCACCGGCCGGGAGACCGGACTCCCGGCCGGCGCCGTCGTTGTCGTCGACGAGGCCTCGATGGTCGACACCCGGACTCTGGCCGAACTGCTCCGGCTCACCCAGGCCGCCGGCGGGACCCTGGTCCTCGTCGGCGACCCGGCCCAGCTGCCCGAGGTCGGCGCCGGCGGGCTGTTCACGGCGCTCGCCCGACACCCGGAAACCGTCGTCCTCACCGACAACCGCCGACAGGTCGAACAGTGGGAGCGAGCCGCGCTGAGCGACCTGCGGGCCGGCGACCCCGACGCAGCCCTGACCGCGTACTCCAGCCATGACCGCGTCCACATCGAGCCAGCCGCGCAGCTGCCCGAGCGAATCGTCGAGGACTATCTCCGGCTTCAGGGAGCCCGCAGGGCCGTCCGATGACACCGGCACGCCCGATCAGGTCGTCATGCTCGCGGTCCGCCGGGACGACGTAGCCCTCCTCAACGAGCTGGCTCACCAGCGGCTCCTCGATGCCGGCGACGCTCGGCCAGGAAGCCGTCGTTGCCGGCAGCGGCCGGCAGGCACGGGAGTACCGGCCGGGCGACCTCGTGCTCGTCACAGCCAATGACCACCGTCGCGGCGTACTCAATGGCAGCTCCGCCGTTGTCACCACCGTTGACCCTGACGCGAGCCACCATCAGCCTGCACACCGACGACGACCGACGGCTGACCGTGCCCGCAGGCTGGGCCGTCGGCCACCTCGACCACGGGTACGCGATGACCTGTCACAAGGCGCAGGGGGCGACCGTCGACGTGGCCCTGCTGTTCGGCGGCGGGGGTCTGACTCGCGAGGCCGGATACGTCGGACTGTCTCGCGGCCGAGTCGCCAACCACCTGTATGTGGCCGACAGCGACGGTGCCGACGTGTCCTGTCGTGCCGCCGACGGCCTGGACCTGGTCGCCCGCCGTCTCGCCGCTCGCCGGGCTCAGACCCTCGCCACCCGCCAACTGCCCAGGCGCCGAGGTGGCAGCTGGAGGCCCATGACGACCGCCGAACCAACACAACATCGCATGGAAGGGATCTCCCGATGACCGAACCAGTCCTGCTCACCCCCCGCGAGGCCGCAGCCGCCCTTGGCATCGGCCGCTCCAAGCTGTACGAATTGCTACAGACCGGGGTTCTCGAGTCCGTTCACATCGGAGCCTGCCGGCGCATCCCCACGGAGGCGGTCCTCACGCTGGTCGCCCGTCTGCGCGGCAGCGTCGCCGAAGGCGAACGGGTCTGATCTCGAGCTTTGCACCGGTCCACCGGGAGGCGTGGGCAGATGGCAGCGAAGGTCAGGGACGGCGTCGTCAAGCGTGGTGGCTCATGGTCCTACGTGGTGCGGGTTACCGACCCGGACGCGAGCGCGAGCCGGCCGAGGTGGGTCGGCGGCTTCCCGACCGAGTCGGCCGCGAAGGCCGCCCGGGACGAGGCCCGCGTCGCAGGCCGGCGCGGGGAGTACGTGGACCGGTCGTCGATGACGGTCGCCGCCTACCTGCGGGAGTGGCTGGAGACCTACCAGGTGGCGGTGAAGCCGACCACGTTCGAGGGCTACCGGCACAACGTGGAGCACTACGTCATCCCGAGGATCGGCAACCAGCGGCTGCAGGCGCTCCGGCCGGCGACGATCAGCAAGCTCTACCGGGACCTGCTCGATCATGGCGGTCGGCGGGAGGGGCCGCTGTCGCCGCTGACCGTGGACGGGATCCACCGGACGCTGAGGAAGGCGTTCAACGACGCCGTGCGCGTCGAGCAGCTGCTCACCAGCAACCCGGCCGTCCGGGCGACTCGGCCGAAAGCACGGGGCGTGGAGCGAGCCGACCTCTGGACCACCGAGCAGCTGCGCACGTTCCTCGCCGTCGCGGCCGGCCACCGGATCGGCGCGTTCTACCGCCTCGCCGCCTACACCGGCGCGCGCCGCGGCGAGCTCACCCACATGCGCTGGGCCGACCTGGACCTGGACGCCGCCGAGCTCACCATCACCGGGTCCGCCGCCACCATCGGCGCTGTCCGGGTGGAGGGCACCACCAAGGGCGGCCGCTCGCGGGTGGTCAGCCTGGACGCCGGCACCGTCGAGGTGATGCGCGCGCACCGGAAGGCGCAGCTCGCCGAGCAGCTGGCGGCCCGCACCTGGTGGCAGGACGGTGACGACCTGGTCTTCCTCCGCGAGGACGGCGCACCGATGCACACCGACACCCCGACCGCGCTGATGCCGAAGCTCATCGCCGCGGCCGGCCTGCCGCACACCCGGCTGCATGACCTGCGGCACCTGCACGCAACGACGTTGCTGCTTGCCGGCGTCCCCGTGCACGTGGTCGCGGCTCGTCTCGGCCACGCCGACCCGGCGATCACCCTGCGGGTCTATGCCCATGTCCTCCGTGAGCAGGCCAGTGGGATCGCTGACGTGTTCGCTGCTGCCATTGACGGCTGACTGACTGACTGGCTCATCCGCCCAATCTGTCAATGGACTAGCGAGAGACGGGCGGTCGGCAAGCGCTACGTAGTGACGGCTATGTTCGACCGCTCGTTGACGAGAGACAGCTGATTCGCCACGGTGGGCGAACGCGCCAGGATGGGGCTGTCGCGCCGCTTACGTCGCCGGGGTGAGTACTGGCTGACGCGTCACGGCACCTGGCGTGCGTGATGACCGGGAATGTGTTCGGACCGAGGAGTTCTACCTGCGGCGTGGGATCATCCGTTTCCGCTTCATCGGGCGACTGGAACCCGATGAAGCGGAAACGCCACCGCGGGAGTGATGACGTCGACTTCCTCGAGCCCTCGCACGTCGGCAAGCCAACTCAGGGCGACAGGTCGCCGTAGATGTCCTGGTCCAGCCCGCCGGCCCGCGGGCAGGTGTCACCGGTGAACGTGCCGTCCGCGCGCTTCGTGCGGCACTGCAGCACGTCACCGCGGGTGCTGGTCGTCCGCGGGTCGTTGCCGGCCACCGTGTTGCGGTAGTCGGTCCAGGTCGAGAAGGTCACTCCCGCAGCCGAGTCGACCCACAGGTAGTCGCCCGCGAACGGCACCGTGCGGCCGGCGAACTGGTCCCAGTTCGGGTTGCTCGTGACGTCCGTGATCTTGGTGATCGCGGCCGGGGCCAGGGTGCTGGTGTTCAGGGTCGTCCCGTAGACGTCCAGCGACGGGACAAGGTCTCCGTTCGCGCAGTTGCCGACCGGGCGGGTTGGCGAGTAGCAACGGTCGTTCCGGCTGTCCCACCACATCACGTGCACGGCACCGGAGTCGGCGACCACGTCGGCGAACAGCTGGTGTCCGACAGCCTCCGGGGCAATCCGGAGCGGGCTGCTCTTCTCGCCGGTCAGGGGGTTGAAGCTGAGCGCGTAGACTGCGCTCTGGCCGCCGACGCCCGACCTCGGTGGCGCCGTAGGTCGTTCCCGTCGGCGACCTCCGACCCCGGCACGACCGGGTCCAGCACGACATAGACCCAGGGATTGGCAGCGGCCGTCTGGTCGGCGGACGATCGGGGGGAGGTGGTGCGGCGGAAGAAGATGTAGCCGCTGGCGCAGGCGGATTCCAGCACGCCGCAGTCTCGAGCGTTGCCGGCGGCCTCGGCCTCCTCGGTGGCGCCCTCGAAGTCCGGCCCGGAGATCGGCGCCTCGGCGGTCGGGGCGGCGACGTCCTGGGCGTCGTAGGAGATGTACGTCGTCACCGTCCGCGACGGCGACCAGGTGGCGCCCCCGTTGGTGGACACCGAGTAGTTGACCGAGTCCAGCGGGCTCTTCTTGGACGACGAGTCCCAGGTGACCGTGACCGTGCCGTCGCCGCGGATGGCGATGTCGGGGTCCTGGATGTCGTTCTCGCTGGTGGTCAGCAGCTTCGGCGACGAGAACGTCGCGCCATGGTTGGTGGACCGGACCACGTAGATGTTCGAACCGCCGTTGCCGGTGAACCGGGACCAGGCGAAGTAGACGTTGCCCCGAGTCGCAGCGTTGCTCGTGCGGTCGGCCGCGATCGAGGTCTTGTCGTTGAAGACGCCGAGCAGGTTCGGCGCCGACGACCCGGTGTTGACGATGACCGACCGGCGGAACTCCTTGCCGTCGTTGATCGTCGTGCCGTTCACGCCATCGGGGTTGTCGTAGGTGGCGACCCATACGTCGCCGAACGTCTTCTTGGTCCCCGCTGGGTCGTCGGAGCTCTCCGAGCCGGCGAACAGCCGACCCTCGCCGTCCCAGGCGAGAACCGGGTCGCCGGCGCTCGCCGTCCTGATCTGCGCCCGAGCCCCGTACGGACTGGTGTCTCCCGGATACCCCGGGACCAGCGAGGACTGGAAACTCGCGCCACCGTTCTGGGACCGGTAGTAGCCCAGCCAGATCGGTCCGACCGGCAGCGGCGCCCCGTCGGCGTCCGCCCCGTCGTTGTAGGTGCCGCAGTAGTCGTTCGAGCTGCCCACGATCACCTGCGGGTTGCGTGGGTTCACCGCCACCGACGGCTCGTTCTGCCGGCCGCGCGCCCGCGAACACTCGGTAGAGCGTCGCATCGGTGTACGCCGTCCCGGTCACCGCCGTGTAGTTCGACACGTACCCCGATGTACCGGGCGCATCGTTCGACAGCCTGACGTCGGCGGCTGGGGTCGAGGCACTGGCCGAGCCCAGGAACGCCCCGGACGATGCCAGCGCCGCGGCGACAGTTGCGAGCAGGATCTTACGAGCGACCACGATGGCCCCGTCTCTCCCGGAATCCGACCGATGTTGGATCTTCCGCGCGGACAGTACGCCGCAAGCTGACGACAGGGAAGACCGGTGACGATCAGTCGTCGCGAGGTAACTCAGCGCACGTCAAGGACGCGGACGTCAACCACCACACGCCGACTCGACCCCCTCCCCATCCCGGTCCTCCGGGCGGTTCGGGGAGTGGTCGATGGACGCACCTCGGCCGATCCTGCGGACTCGCACGGGGCGGCGGATGCGACCGCGCCGGCGCCAGCCGCGCACTCAGCCGGGTTGCCAACGCTGCCGGCATCGCCCACCCGATCAGCCCGCACGGCCTGCGCCGCACCTTCTGCACCCCGGGCTTGTCGCCGGGATCAGCATCCGGGACATGCAGACGCCATGCGCCACGCCGACCCCCGCACCACCATGCGCGACGACATGGCCAGGGCCAACCTCGACCAGCACGCCGCCCACGCCGTTGCCGCCTGCCTCGCCGCATGAGCACCGGCTGACGAGCCACCGACTCTGGCGCGTCATCGAACTCAACCGGCACTACCGAGCACCTACCGTTGTCCAGGGAGGACAAGCGTCGGAGGCGTCGGTGGACCAAGACCAGATCTGCGCGGAGTTGGATCGTGTTGGCCAGGACTTCCGGAAGTTGCTCGACACCGCCACGGTCGCCGAGCTCGGCCAACCAACCGAAGGCACGAAGTGGAACAATGAACAGTTGCTCTTCCATATGCTGTTCGGTTACCTGCTCGTGCGGAACCTGCGCTTCCTGGTGAAGGGCTTTACCCGCCTTCCCGACGCAGCATCAAGGCGGTTCGCCGCCCTCCTGGACGCTGGCACACCACAGTTCCATGTCATCAACTACGTCGGCTCCCTGTTCGGTGCGCGCGTGCTCGGATATGCGCGCATGGAGCGACTCATGGACCGCGTGCTCAGCAGCCTTCGGTCGTCCGTCCGAGGAGAGCCCGAAGCTGCACTGGACCGGGGGATGCATTTCCCTGCCGGCTGGGACCCCTACTTCAAGGACTACATGACGCTCCGGGAGGTCTACCGCTACGCCACGCAGCATTACGACCACCACAGGCGCCAACTGACGCTCGCGCAGGCGCGGGAGTAGCCACCCTCCCAAGGGTCTCGGAGCATTTTCGCGCCTCCCGCGATCAAGGGTGCTGTCTCGTGTTCGCGGTCTCTTCGTGCGCACAAGTGCCGTTGCCGAGCACGCGGTTGGCGGCTGACACGACGTACGGAACCGGCACTACCCTGCGGGTGGCAGTGCTCGCGGCTGGTCGTAACAAGGGGGCCGGGAATGTGACGCGTTTGGTGAGGTTCGGGGTCGCGGCTGCGGTCCTTGCGGCCGCCGGTTGTGGTGGCTCCGGTAGCGGCGGGGGAACGGGCGCGCAGGTACCCGCGTCGAGTTCTGGCCAGGCATCGATCAGCATCGTCGCCCTCGGGGACTCGGACGCCACTGGTGCCGGTGACACAACTGGGCGTGGGTGGGTCGGCCGCTACGGCGACCTCGTCGAGCGGAAGCTCGACAGAAAGGTCACCGTCGAGAACCATGCGGTGGAAGGGAAGACGAGTGATGAGTTGCTCAGTGAAGTCACGCATGACGACTCGCTGCGGCACGCGCTGAGCCGCGCTGACGTGATCCTGATCGGGATCGGCGGGGCCGATCTCAACGCCGGTGACGACGCGCTCAGCGCAGGACTCTGCAAGGGTCGTCAGTGCTACGTGAAGCCCCTGCACGCGTTCGACGTGAACATCAAGGCGATCGCCCACCAGGTTCGACTCGTCGCCCCGACGGCGCTGTTTCGGTCGATCACGCTGCCGAACGTTGTCCCTGGCGGCGGGAAAGAGATTCCGTCGTTTGTCACCGTCGGCATCAGCCGCTATCAGGTCCTGGCGCAGCGTGCGTCGACCTGTCAGGCGATGAGATCCAACGGCGGACGGTGCGCCGACGCGGTTCTTGCGTTCAACGGGCCTAACGCAAGCGGCGACGCGTATGCCCGCGAACTGGTGACCAATGACCCGTGCTGCTACCCGAGCGCCAAAGGGCAGCAGCTGATGGCACAGCTGCTGGTCGCGACCGGACTCCCGGGACGGCAGGGCGCACAGTAGGTGCCGTTCGAGCGCGCCGACCCGGGCAGCCGGTGCAGAACCGGCGGACGGTCGTCAGTCGGCATCGGACCAGGCGATCCAGTGCTCCGGTGTCAACACCATGATCACCGAGTTGGCATAGGCCGCTCGTCGAAGGGCTCGGTGTCTCGTCTGCCGTAGCGCTGGTCCAGTTCCATGATCGTGTTCCCAGAAACCGGTCCCTCGATCCGCACGGGGCCCTCGGCCGTCGCGTAGCGCCGGTCGGTGCCATTGACCGTCGTCTCGACGCAGAGCGTGGCGCGGCCGACTCTGACTGCGTTACGACACTTCGCTGAATCCCTCTCGGTCAGCACACGTAGCTCGCCGCCGAAGTGCATGAAGTGAACCGGTACGGAGTGAATCCGACCCATGGCGGTCAGCGTGGACCAGACCGCGGTGAGCGGAAGGTCGAGCAGAGCCTCGCGCTCCTGATCTGTCAGTGGCCGGCGACCGTGATCGTCGCGACCAGCATCCTGCGTCATGCCCCTATCGTCGCAGCGGGTGAACTGTCGCGTGACGGTTGGCCGTCACCCTGACTGCTACGGCTTCATGGCAAGACTCATTTGCGCTGCCGTGCCACATGTCCGGTACCGGTCAGCTGGAGGTCGACGGGGATCGCCGCTGGGCTTGGCCCCGGGACGGGCGGCCAGGATCGAGGTCGGCGCGCACACGCGATGGATGGTCGATCAGGAGTTCATTGAGTTGTGGCTCTACGTCTGAGGTGCGAGCAGTGACTGCGGCCATCGAGGGGGTGCCGGTCCCGAGCTCGCTCGGCGGGCTGAGACAGCCGAGCGCAGACCGGCACTACCCAACCTTCGTGCTTCCTATGGCTCACGCATCGGGGGTACAGCCTGTGCTGGTCTAGGAGCCGTCCGCGTCGCCTTCACCGGACTTGATCTGTGCTCCGGACGGGGAAACCACCCACCAGAGGCCGCCAGAGAGGTTCTCGCCCTGGCCGGTGGCCTGGCCGGGTCCCGAGTCCGCCGCGTAGGTGTAGACGGGCCACCCGTTGACGGTCAGTTGTGTCTTGCCGTCCGAGCGCTTGATGCTCGCCAGCTTTGCGGTCACGTCCGGCGAGTGGCTGACCGGGCCGGATGCCTTGGCGGCCGGCCAGTACTGCAGACAGCTGCCGGTGCAGTTGGACCTGCCGGGCGAGTCCGCGGCGAACGCGTACAGCGTCCTGCCGTTCGAGTCCACCAGGACCTTCCCGAAGTCGGTCTTCCCGGTGTGGACGCTTTCTCCGCCGGCACCCGGACTGGCCTGCGTGGTCTTCGCAGCGTTGCCGGACGTGCTCGCGCTTCCGTAACCTGTCCCGCCACCGCATGCGGCGAGCAGGAGGCCGGCTGCGAGTACTCCCGCTGCCCCCACGAGTGGGCGGCTTGCTCTCGAGATGTTCATGGACATGCCGTTCTCCTTGTGTTGTGCAGTCATGGACTGCGTTGTCTGTGCCTACGCAACGACCTTGCTCACGGTTCATCCACCCGCCGAGGCTGCGTCGGCACCGTTGGTTCATAGCGGGTGGGGCTGCCTTGCGACCGGCATCCGGTTCCGATTCGGAAGCCCGGCTGGGCCACGCTGATGACCGATGCTGCAGCCATCCATGGCGCGACGACCGTCGAGGCCGGGGGTCCCCCGACATCTCGTAGATGGGTCGTCCCCGGCCCGGTCGCGAGCTCAGGCGGCCGACCGAAGGACGGCGTACCCCGCTCACGATCCGGTCTTGACCTGAGAGAGGACCGGCGGCCCCGTCCCGGCCAGGGACGGGGCCGCTTGGCTCCAGCATGGAGACCTATCGACTCACCCTGCCCACCGCAAGCATCAGGCGCCGGGAGCTCACCGCAATGTTGCCTGCGCGGCCGGTCGAGGCGGTCGCTCGAACCTTGATCCGGCCGTTGTGGTTCGCGAGGCTCTTGCTGCCCTTGACCAGCTTCACCTTGACCGCCGTGGAGGTGCCGGGGGCGATCGTGTAGCGCGCGGTACCCAGCTGCAGGACAGCCTTGACCCGGGCCAGCGTGACGCGCTCGGCGGTGTCCAGCGCCAGCGAGCCGGTGCAGTTGCCGGGCGCTCCCGCAGGGCATCTGAGCTTGATCGTGGCAGTGGCGTTCTTGACCTTGACCACGCCACCCGTGATCGCGACCGGTTGCGTGCGGTTGTCGACGGGCGGAGGTGTGACATTCGGCGTCCGGTCGACGGCCTCGAAGCCGTCGAGGATGTCGAGCTGCCCGGCGTCGGTCACCACCGAGTCGTTGCCGTCGCCGCCGCGGGCAAAGTCGGCGGTCTTGTCGCGGACGTTGACCTGGTCGTCGCCGTCGTCCGCGAAGACGACGTCGTGGCCGCCGCCCGGTGTGATCGTGTCGTTGCCCGTGCCCCCGATGAACGTCTCCGAGGAGCCGCCGCCGGTGAGCACGTCGTTGCCTGCACCACCTGCACCGGTGACTTCGAAGGTGCCGACCTCACCAACGAGGAGGGAGTCGTTGCCGCCAAGCCCGTTGGCGTGCAAGGTCTCGCTGGAGCCGATGTCGATCGAGAAGGCGACCAGGTTGCTGCGGTCGAACTTGATCCGGGCGCCGTTAGGCTGGACGGTGAACGTGTCGCCCGCCGCTGTGGCGCCGTTGACCTCGATGTCGTCGCGGCCGCCGTCGCCGTTCGCGACGTCGGTGCCGTCGCCGTTGTTCCAGACCAGCGTGTCGTCGCCCGGGCCGCCGTTCATCGTGTCGGTGCCGCGGTCCCCGACGATGCGGTCGTCACCGCCGCCGCCATTGAGCACGTCGTTGCCCTCGCCGCCTAGGATCAGGTCCGCCCCTTCGGATCCATTGATCGTGTCGGCACCGGCGCCGCCGTCGACGGACAGCTGCGTGAACGCGCCCACGCCGTCGCTCGCGGTGACCGAGTCGTCGCCACCGAGCCCGTTCACCGCAAAGCGCTCGGTCGCGGCGTCGAACGTGAACGGACCCAGGTTGGTCCGCCGCAGCTTGATGGTCCCGCCCACGACAGGGTCGAGCGTGAACACGTCACCGAGAGTTGGCGCGCCGTTGACCTCGGCGCCGTCATTGCCGGCCTCGCCATCCGCCCTGTCCGAGCCGTCGCCCTGGTTCCACACCAGCGTGTCGTTGCCGGCCCCGCCCCTCATGTCGTCGTCGCCCTTCCCGGCGACGAGCCGGTCGTTGCCGTCGCCGCCGGTGAGCGTGTCGTTGCTGTCGGGCCCGTTGATCACGTCGTCGCCACCGTCGCCGTTGAGCCCGGAACTGGCGAGCTCGCTGGCCTTGGCAAGCACTGTGATCGCGTCGTTGCCGTCGCCGCCGTTCACGATCACGGTGCGCGTGCCGTCGGCCGGCACGGTCTGATCGCCCGGCGTGCCGCTGTCCCAGTCCGCGCCGCTGTTGAGCCCGCCGGTCGTCTGGCCATGCACCAGCAGGCCGCCGGACACCGACACCGTCACGTTGTCATTGGCACCGTCGAGGTTGAGCGTCGCCGTCAGGTCGTTGATCGACGCCGAGGTCACCGCCGCCTGCGCCGGCACCGCCGTAACGGCGGCGAAACCCGCCGCCAGCGCTGCTGCCAGCGTCGCCGCGGCGGACAGCGACGAAAGTCGGCCGCCGGACCACGGACTGTGTTCGTTGTGCTTGTTCATGCGTGCCTGTCTCCTTCGATGGGTGAGCCTCACGGGGGCTCCGGCTGATGGCCTGTGCGATGCCGCCCGCCCGGATGGCTAGGCGACCGGCTCAGGCCTGATCGCGGGTCCAACGCGTTGGAGCGCCGGTAGTCGGTACCTGCTGACCGACTCAGGCTGATCCGACTGTGAGGCGACGGCATCGGTGAGCTCTGCCCACGTTGGACCCGTCGGCTGCCCAGGTTCAGACGGAGATGGCGCCCTGGCCGGGCACGAGACCCAGGGCGACCGCCTGCCCAGCGGCTTCGCGTCGGCTGTTCACGTGCAGCCGGGTGAGGATGGCGGAGACGTGGTGGTCGACAGTGCGGGTGGAGACGACCAACCGGTCGGCGATCTGGGCATTCGTGAGGCCGCTCGCCACGAGCTTGAGCACGTCGACCTGGCGGGAGGTGAGGCCAGCGGGGTTGACCCGAGTGGCCGGGCGTCTCCCACGCGGGATGTTGGAGGCCCCGATCTGACGCAACAGAGCCTGGGTGTGTCGAACGGCAGCCGCCGCTCCCAGCTCGTCGAGGAGGCCGAGCGCCTCGAGGCACAGCGGGACGGATCGGGTAGCTGCAAGCTCGAGAGCTTGCTCGTAGGGGTCGCCGATCTGCCTCCAGCGCTCCGCGGCCTCCCCGTGGGCGCCCGCGACCCCGAGGGCCCACTCGTCAGGGCAACCCTCGAACGGCTCCACCTGCCACCCTGCCCGGGCCAGATAGGCGAGCAGCTCGCCGCGGACCCGTGCACCTGCGCGCCCCTCCGTCCGGCGCATCAGCACCGCGATCTGGGCTGAGGCGGAGGACACGTCGCCCGCCAGCCAGGCGGCCTCGATCACGGCCAAGCCGGCCGGCGCGAGGGCCGAGAGGCTGTCGTTGCCCACCGCTTGCTCCCAGGCCTGCTTCAGGATGGCGTTGGCCCGTCCCTCGCCCCGGCGGGCCAGCAGGCGGCCGAGCGGGGGCAGGGTCAGTCGAGTCAGCTGGTCCGGCTCGTCGACCTCGTCGACCAGGCACTGCAGCCGGGACTGGGCGTCGTCCCAGGCTCCGTTCCCGATGAGCATCAGGGCCCGGTGGGCCTCCAGGTTGCGCAGGTGGCCGGGCAGGTCATGGTCCGTCGCGAACCGCGCACCGGCGTCGATCCACAACCGCAGCTCGTCGAAGCGTCGCAGCTGGTAGGTCGTCTCGGCCAGGTTCGTGTAGGCACGTGCTGCGTACTCATGGTGCGGCAGGCTGAGCGCCTGGTGCAGGCTTCGCCGGAGGTCGCCCAACCCGGTGCTGACGTCGCCGAGGTCCACCCGGGCGCAGCCGATGTAGTTGTTGCAGAGGGCCACGAGATCAAGACGGCCCGCGCGCTGGGCCAGGGCCTGCGCGCTCAGGAGTCGCGGCAGCGCCTCCTCCTGGCGGTCCGTCAATGCCTGGACGGCGCCGAGGTAGGTCTCGGCGTGTGCGAGAGCCTCGATGTCACCGGTGGGCTCGAGGTCGGCCACGGCCTGCTCGGCCTGGCCGATGGCCTCGGCCGGTTGGCCCGCCATGAAGCTTGCCCGCGAGATCACCACGCGCGCGCTCCCGATGGCGACCTGATCACCGATCGACGCCCACAGGTCGAGGCCTTGACGGGCTCTGGCTACGGCGTCGAGCCATCTCTGCGCGGCGTAGAGCTCCCAGGCATAGTCCACGAGCAGCCGAGCACGGTCCCGTGGGTTGAGCTGCTGCAGGTGCGGTGCCACTTGCTCGTAGTGGGCGAGGGCCTGCCGGTGCGATCCTGCATGCGAGGCCTGCCGCGCTGCCTCCGGTCCGTGGCTGAGGATCACGGAGATCGCACCGGCGGAAACCGCGTGATGCATCACGCGGGAGAGGTCAGGCCTTGTCCCGGCTAGCAGGTGGCGCAGAACCGGGCGGTGCAGGATTGCCCGACGCGTGCTCGGCACGCTGCGGACGATCGCCCGGCGCGCAAGCTCGTGCCGGAATGCCACTCCGTCGACCCGTACCTCGATCAGGCGCCGTCGCTCCGCCTCAGCGAGGATCTCGACGCTCGGCACGAGAGCGTTCATGAGCTCCAGGTCGACCCGAGCAGGTACGACCGCCAGCTGCTCCACAGCCGCTCGCGTGCCCGGCGACAGGTTGCCCACCCGTGCCATCACGGCGTCGACAACGGTCGTGGGGACGCTGCTCCCCCCGCAGGCGAGCACCTCGGAGACGAAGAACGGGTTGCCGCCCGTGACCTCGAGGAGCTGGTCAACGTCGACATCAGCGTGCTCGGCGAGCTCGATGATGGCCTGACGACTGAGCGGGCCGACCCGAAGTCGGAGAACGGGAACGGCGGCCAGGGTGCCCATCAGGCGTGGCAGGCCGGGTGCGTCGTCGACGTCATCGTCACGACACGTCAGGACGACGACGGCGTTCACGGTCTCGACCCGCCGGGTGAGGTAACGCAGCGCGTCGATGGTCGCATCGTCGGCCCAGTGCAGGTCCTCGATGACCAGCACGCACGGCTGAGACCCTCGCAGCTCTGCACGCAGTGCCTGGTATACCGACTCACGATCAGGATTTGAGTGCAGCGCCGTCGCCAACGGGCCGGGATGGTCTTCGACCGCATCGCGGAATGGCCCGAACGTCCGGGGCGTCAGCAGGTCGTCACACGCACCGCTAAGAACGCGGGCGCGCCGTGCGGCTCGGCGCCGGAAGGCGGCCACGAGCGACGACTTGCCCGTGCCGGTCTCACCATGGACCAGGACGACCGAGCTCCGGCCCTCGATCGCTTCGTCAAGCGTCTGCTCGAGGGCTTGAAGTTCAGCCGCCCGCTCGAGGAGGCGCTCGCCCACCTTCTCAGCGTGGCACACCACGCGCGACCTTGGTCGATCTCGTTGACACCGCCGGCGGGGTTGGGGACACGAGAAGCGCCGGGATAGTAGGGATCAGGCGGTTCTGTGGCTACGGCGTGCAGTTGAGTTTCAAGGGGCCTGTGTCAGCAGAATGTTGCTGAGCCATCGACAGAGAGTCATTGAAGGCCCGACCGCAACGCTCTGACCTGCAGGTTTGTGGCGGCCTGGGCAGGTCGAACCGCCGACCGGCGGAAACCGAAGGTGACTGGTCAGCTACGGCCCCTGCCAGTGGGGCTGGTTGGCGTGCCTTCTTCGGCTCCTCGAATCGGATCATCGGGGCGACGAACGACGCAGCACGGCCGTGCACGACGTCATCGCGTCGTCACGACGCCGCGGCGACGACCACCTTGCCGAGAGCGCGCCCCTCGCCGACATGGGCCAGCGCGGCGGGGACCTCGTCGAGGGTGAAGGTGCGGTCGATGTGGATGGTGACCTCCCCGGTTTCGCACAGGGCGGCCAGCGGCTCGAAGTGGGCCGGACCCATGCTGACGACGAGCACCCCGATCGAGCGACCGGTCAGCCGCCCGACTGCCCACCCGGCGGTGAGCACGCGCAGCAGCGAGCGCACCGACCCGCCGGCGCACCGGTAGCGACCGCCCGGCGCCAGCGCTCGCCGGTAGGCGAAGACCGACCGGTGCGCGACCAGGTCGAGGATCAGGTCGTAGGGCTGGTCGGACCTGCTGAAGTCGTCCCGCCGGTAGTCGATCACCTCGTCGGCGCCCACCGACCGCATGAAGTCCAGCTTGGCCGCGTTGTCGACCGCGGTGACGTGGGCCCCGAGCCGCTTGGCGAGCTGGATCGCGAAGGATCCCGACCCGCCACCGGCGCCGTTGATCAGCACCCGGCCACCCGCCGTGGCCCGCTCGGTGCCCTGCAGGGCGATCGCGCCCGCCTGGGGGATGGTCGAGGCCTGGGCGAAGGTGAGCCCGGCCGGCTTCAGGGCGAGTGCCGACTCCGGCACCAGCGCCTGCTCCGCGAAGCCTCCCTTCAGCGCGAGGTTGTCGGCGTAGACCTCGTCGCCGGGGCGGAACCGGGTCACGCCTTTCCCGACCTGCGTCGACGACTCCGGCGATGTCCGACCCGAGCGTGCGGCGGGACGGCGCGCGCAGCCCGCCCAGCCGCGCGTAGCCGGGTGACCCGCGCAGGCCCTCCCAGTCGCTGAGGTTGACCGAGGTCGCGGCGACCCTCACCCGTACCTGCCCGGCATCGGGCACCGGCACCGGCACGTCCTCGACCCGCAGCACGTCGGGCGGCCCGTACCGGTCGTAGACGACCGCCTTCACGCACGCCCTGCGGGACTGGTCATGTCGGCAACGTAGCAAGGCACCGGCAGGAGAGGATGCGGTCACGCGAAGGGCTCTCCGCGGCACGGCCGCACTGAGGGCCGTCGAAGGAGGTCTCGTCTCGGCGACCGCGTGACGAAGGTGGCCTAGCGGCTGGGGTGCCAGGCGTTCATGCCCGGCATCCGGCTCGGTCGCACTCCGCCGCGACAACTGCGGGCCTGTAGCCAGGGGCAAACGTGCCTTGACGGTGGCCGCCATGTGCGCTCACCTGAGCAGATGGCGGGGACGGCGTTCGTCGGCCGCCGAAGCGAGCTGGAGCGCCTCGGCCAGGTGATGCGTGGCGACCCTGGAACGGGCGCAGTTGCGGTGGTGACCGGCGACGCCGGCATCGGCAAGACACGGCTGCTCGCCGAGGCGGTGGGGGCGTGCCCCGGACGTGCTGGTGCTGGCGGGTGCCTGCCTGCCCCTGTCGGAGTCGCTGCCCTACGGCGCGGTCACGGACGCGTTCGCCGGCCTGACCGGCCCGGCTGGGCGCCCAGCCGCTGGACCGGGCCCTGGCCCGGTGCGCGCCGTATGTCCGGCCGCAGATCGCGGCCCTCGTCCCGGCGCTGTCCACCGAAGCGGACGCCTCCCCAGCCCTCGCGCGGCATGATCGGACCCGGCTGTTCAGCGCCGTTCGGGATCTGCTGGGTGCGCTCGGGTCGGAGCGGCGTACGGCGCTGCTGGTGGAGGACCTGCACTGGGCCGACCCAGGCACGCTGGACCTGTTGACCTTTCTGGTGCGCGGGCTGCCGCAGGGGACCGCGCTGCTGGCGACGAGCCGACGCGACGAGCTTCCGGCCGACAGTCCGGCGCTGGACTGGCTGTCCGCGACCACCCGGCTGCCGGGCGTGGAGGCAGTGGACCTCGCGCCGCTGCCGCAGGAGGCTGTCGCAGCCCTCGTCTCCTCCCTGCTGGAGGAGGCTCCGACGGCGGTGTTCCTCGCCGACGTGGTCCGCCGCGGCGAGGGCAGCCCGTTCTTCACCGAGCAGCTGGTCGCCGCCGCCCGCGACGTGGCGCCGCCGCTGGAGGTACCGCCAGGCGTGCCGCCCGGGGTGGCCCAGATGCTGCTCGGCCGGATCCGGTCAGTCAGTGTCACTGGCGCCGAGGTGGCGGCCGCCCTCGCCGTCGCCGCCCGACCACTGACGGAGGCCGAGCTGGCAGCGTGCGTCGGCTCCGGCGTCGACGTGGCCGTCGGGCTGCGGGAGCTGCTCGACGCCCACCTGGTCGCAACGGCCGAGCATGACCGGTACCGGCTGCGCCACGCCCTGCTCGAGGACACCGTCCGCGGCACCCTGCTCGGCTCCCAGCGCGCCGTCCTGCACGCTGGCGTCGCGGGCGTGCTCGCGGCCCGCGACGGCGAGGCCCCCGGCGAGGTGGCCGCGCACTGGGGCCGAGCCGGCCGACGGGTCGAGGAGGCGCACTGGTCGGTGGCGGCCGCCCGGCACGCCGAGGGACTGTTCGCGTGGCGAGAGGCCAGCGCCTCCTGGCGACGGGTATGGGAGCTGTGGCCGTCCCTGCCGGAACGACGAGCGGCCCGATGTCGAGCTGGCCGACGCGGTGGTGGCCTGCGTGCGCGACGCCTTCCGCGTGGACCTGGCCAGCGACATGTCCGACTCCTTCCTGGACCTGGCCCGGGAGGCGCTGGCCGACGAGCGGGTCAGCGGCGACGACTACGCGACCGCACAGCTGCTCAACACGCTACGGCACCCGGTTGTCGCGGACCGACAAGGCTGCCGGCACGGCCGCGGTGGACCGGGCGGTGGCGCTGTTCGAACGTGCCGGCCGACCGTCCGCCGAGCACGCCCGCGCCATCGGCCACCTCGTGATTCGCCGACTGCTCGATGGTGCCGCGACCGGCACCGAGGACGACGAGCTTGCCCGGGCCGTCGCCATCGCGCAGCAGTGCGACGACCTGGACGCGGCGCTCAACCTGACCTGCAAGCCGCGCCGAGGCCCTGATGGACAGCGGCCGGGTCGACGAGGCGCTGGCGATCTCTGGCGCAGGCTCAGCAGCAGGTGATCGACGGAGTTGCCCGCGGCGGCCACCTTGCGGTGGCCCTCACCGTGACCGACAGCTACCTGTGGCTGCTGCGGCTGCACGACGGGGTCGATGCCGGCCGCCGAGGCATCGCCCGGGCGGAGCGTGACGGCTTCCGTGGAGTCGGTCGGCTTCTCCTATCTCGTGGGCAACACGGTGGACTGCCTGCGGCTGCTCGGCGAGACAGATGAGCGCGGCCGCTCTTGTCGCTGACTACCTGATGCCGGAGCTCACGGTCAACGGCTGGCCGCTGCACCTGTCCCGGGCCGAGCTGGACGTGCTCGCGGGTGACCATGCGGCGGCCCTGCGCGCGGTCGAGCAGGTCGAAGCACTCGGGTACGACGACGAGGAGATGTGGCTCTGGCTGGCCGAGATCGGTGCCGCCGCGGACCTCTGGTCCGGCCGCGCGCAGTCGGCAAGGGATCGGGTTGACCGAGTCTGGGCGCGGGTTCGACCTGTCACCGACGGCCGTGCGCGCCGGCAGGTGCTCGCTCTCGGCGCCCAGGCCGCCGCCGACCTCGCCGACGCAGATCCCGCACTCGACCGCGCAAGAGCTGGCCCGGCAGCTACAGCGGCGGGCCGACGAGGCGGGCTGCTTCGCTCTCACCCCGGCCGCCTGCTCGGGGCGGCCTACGGCACCACGTTCGACGCTGAGCTCGCCCGGCTCCGGCGCAACGGGGAAGAGCGGTCGTGGCGCGCCGCCAAAGATACCTGGGCGTCGCACGACGTCCCCCACCACGCGGCCTATGCCGGCTGGCGCCTGGCCGAGCGGCTCGTCGCGACGGCTCGACGGAAGGACGCCCAGAGCGAGCTCGCCTCGGCGTACGCCGCCGCCGAGCACCACGTCCCGCTGCGCCGGGAGATCGAGGGCCTCGCCCGCCGAGCCCGGCTGCCGCTGCCCACCGCTCAACCAGCGCGCGTCTCGCCCGCCGCAGCAGCCACGCCCAGGAGGTGGCGCAGTCTGGCCTTACGCCTCGCGAGCTCGAAGTCCTCCGGCTGCTCGGATCCGGCGCCACGAACGCCGAGATCGGCCGCCGGCTGTACATGAGCCCGAAGACGGCGAGCGTGCACGTCACCGCCATCCTCCGAAAGCTTGGCGTCTACCGGGCGGGTCCAAGCTGCGACCGTCGCGGAGCGGATGGGTCTGCTCGACCAGAAGTGATCTGGCAAGGCCCCCGGCGCGGCCCCGACGTGGACGACCCCAACGGCCGGTGTGGAGTCGTCGTGTCCGTCAGGCCCGTGGCCGTCTGCCACGAGTCAGAAGGGCAGCGGGCGTCCGGATGGCGTGCGCAGGTCGAGGGGCTCCTCGGCCATGCGGGTGGCCCGTCGGGTGATCTGCTGCTGTCGCACTTTCGGTCACTCCCTTCGCGGTTCTTGATCGTGTTGATGTCCGGGGACTAGGCGATGCGGGGGGTGGCCCGCCGGGCGATGAGGTGGGCCCACCACGGCGGGCGGCGTCGTGGGGTGCGGTGCGGGTTCTGGGTCCGGCGCCTGGGCGGCCGCTCGGGAGGTGGCGGCCTGGCGCAGCAGCTCGGTGAGGTGCTCGTGGGCGAGGGCGGCGCTCAGGGTGGGCTGGTAAGTGGTCATGGTGTGCTCCTCGGGGTGGTAGCCGCGCTTGTCGAGGCCGGTTCCACCGTCGTTCTGAGGCGCGGCGGTGCACATCGGGAGGTCGCCCACGGCTGACGGCCGGAGGGCCTTAGACCCCGTCACGCGGCGGACGAATCGTGTCGGAAGATGCCGAACGCGGGACGCCTGCGGGAGCAGGATCGGCAGTCCGGAACACACCGCTGACCCGAGGCCCCGGGACGTGGGTGCCACGCGCGCCCCGGTCCGGCCGGCCTGCGGCGTCCCTGCCCACCCCTGTGGCGGCAGCGGTAAGGCAACCGGTCGGGGATCTAAGGACAACGACCACCCGATGCTGCGCGATCGCCGGATGTCGGTGCGGGGTCCCGGGTTCAGGTTGGCATCAGGCGCCTCGACCGGCGAGGCCACCAGTCCCACCAGGAGCCCAGCGTGAACACCACCCGCACCACCGTCCGCCGCGCCGCCGCCACCGCCGCCCTCGTCGGCGCCGCGGTCCTTGCCGCCGCCCCGGCCCACGCAGCACCCGCCCCCGAAGACACCAACTCGTCGAGCCCGTCGAAGGCTCTCATCGAGCACCGCGAGTCGGAGCAGCGAGTGCCCGACGGCCAGCGCGCAGCGCAGGCCGCCCAACAGCAGGCCTATCTCGACGGGCTGGGTCAGGCCGCCAGGCAGGACTCGGCAGCTGCTCGGGCGGCCCGGGCGGCGTTCGCGGCCCAGCAGCAGTCCTACGCCGAGCACATGGCCCAGGCCGCACGCGCGTCTCGGCCCGACGCCGCGCGCGCCGAGTCCGCGTCGTCGACCTCCCCACGCGGCACCGATGACGGCGTCTCGGTTCTCGCAGCCGCCTTGCTGATGCTCGGCGGAATCGCCATCGGCACCGGCGCCACCGGCTACACCGCGTACCGGTTCCGGCACCGTGGGCCGGTCGGGCGCAGCCACCGCGTGACCGGGGGTGGGGCGGCCGGGTGCCGAGAATCGGGCTCGGCACCCGGCCGCCAACGGGTTGCCACCACCGTCGGGTGGCCGCCCGCTGCCTCGTTGCCGCGCGACGGCGGGGAGTGATCACGATGGCCTTGACCGGCGGACCCGGGTGCGCTGCCCTGATGGGCATGGCGCAGACAACCGGGTTCGTCGGCCGTCGCGCCGAGGTCGCCGTGCTCAGCGCCGCGTTCCGATGGCACCGGCGTAGCGGGGTGGTCCTGGTGACCGGGGACGCCGGCATCGGCAAGAGCCGGCTTGGTCGCCGAGGTCCTCGCCGCCGTGCCGGACGTGCTGGTGCTGTCCGGGGCCTCGCTGCCGTTGTCGGAGTCGCTCCCGTACGGGCCGGTCGTGGACGCGCTGGCGCCGCTGGGTGCGGGTTCGGAGCGGCCGCTGCTGGACCGCGCGCTGAGCCGCTGCGCGCCGTATGTCGGGCGCCAGCTGGCGGGACTGCTTCCGTCGCTCTCGGTCGAGCCTCCCGCGCCTGCGGTCCCGGCCGACGAGGACCGCGGCCGGCTCTTGCACGCTGTCCGGGACCTGCTCGCGGCCCTGGGCACAGAGCGCCGCACCGTGCTGGTGGTCGAGGACATGCACTGGTCCGACGTGGGCGACCCGGGACCTGCTGACGTTCCTGGTGCGCGCGGTGCCGCCCGGACTGGCCGTGGTCGTCACCAGCCGGCTCGAGGAGCTCGCGGCGGGCGACCCGCGCTGGACTGGCTCGCCGACATGTCCCGGCTGCCGGCCGTCGAGACCGTGGCCCTTCGGCCGCTGCCGGCGGAGGAGTCCCTTGCTCTCGTCGCCGCCCTCGCCGGACGCGGCTCCCGCGGACTCGTTCGTTGACGACGTCCTGCGCCGCGGGGAGGGCAGCCCGTTCTTCATCGAGCAGCTGGTGGCCGCCGCTCGATCGGCGGCGCCGCGGGGTTCGTCCGACGAGGTCCCGGCCGGCATCGGCCGGCTGCTGGGCAACCGCATGAGATCGGTCAGCGGGCCCGCCTCCGAGGTCGCCGCCGCGCTTGCCGTCGCCGGCCGGCCGCTCTCCGAACCGGAGCTGGCCGTGTGCGTGGGCGCCACCGATGTGGCGCCGGCCCTGCGGGAGCTGGTCGACGCCCGGCTGGTCGCGGCTGCCGAGGACGGTCGGTACCGGCTGCGGCACGCGCTGCTCGAGGACACCGTGCGCAGCATGTTGCTCGCCTCGCAGCTGGCGCGGCTGCACGCCGCGGCGGGCGCGGTGCTGGCCGCCCGGGGCACCGAGTCGGCGGCGGAGGTGGCGGTGCACTTCGCGCGCGCCGGCGACCTGTCCCGGGAGGCCGACTGGTCGGTCGCGGCTGCCCGGCAGTCCGAGGCGATGTTCGCGTGGTCGGCTGCGGTGGCGTCCTGGCTTCGTGTCTGGGACCTGTGGGACCGCCTGCCCGAGCAGGACCGCCCCGACATGGAGCTCACGGCCGTCGTCCTCGGCTGCGTGCTGGCCGGCCACCGGGCCAACGACTGGCCGCGCTACCGGCAGCTCCTGGAGCGGGCGCTCGCCGAACCCCGCGTCACCGCGGACGACCGGGTTACCGCTCGGTTGACGTGGCGCTACGGGTCCTGGCTCGAAGTCACCGACGTCGCCGCCGGGGTGGCCACGCTGCAGCGGGCGGTGGCACTGTTCGAGCGGTCCGGCGGCCCGCCGTGCGGAGAGCACGCCCTCGCACTGCTGAGCCTCGCCCGCGCCAAGACGAACAACGCCGCCACCACCGGTACCGAGGCGGCCGAGCTGGCCGAGGCCGCGCGGATCGCCGACGCAGCCGAAGACCTCGCAGTCCAGCTGGAGCTCGCAGCGGACAACGCAATGACGGTGATCCGATCCGGCGACGTGGCGGCCGGACTCATCGGCCTTACCGACGCGGCGGAGCGGGCGCTCGCCACCGGGACGGCGGTGGGGGAGCCGCGACTGCCGGTGTGCCTCTCCGATACCTACCTGTGGCTGCTGCGGCTCCAGGAGTGCATCGACGTGTCCCTCGCCGGCCTCGAGAGCGCCAACGCGAACGGGTACCGCGAGTCCTTCGGCGCGGCACTCCTCATGACCAACGCCTTCGAAGGATTGCTCCTGCGCGGCGATGTCGGCAGCGCAGAGGCCCTGGTGGCCGCGCGCCGGCACCCTGGGTTCACCGGCTGGCCGCTGCACCTGGCCGGCGCCGAGCTCGATGTGCTCGGCGGAAGGCCCGGGCCGGCGCTCGCGGCCGTGGACGAGGCCGCCGCCCTGGGCATCGCGAACGACGAGTTGTGGCACTGGATCACCGAGATCGCCATCTCGGCCCACCTGCTGCAGGGCGACCCTGCCGGCGCCTGCGCACGCAGCGAGGCGGTGGTCGCCCGGGTGGACGGATCCGTCGGCGCCGAGCGGACCGGACGGCTGCTGGCGCTTACCGCTCGGGCCTACGCCGACCTCGCGGACCTCGACTCAGCCGCCGACCGGGCCGGGATCGGCCAGGAGCTGCTCGAGCGCGCGGAGCGTTGGGGAGCCTTCCAGCCGCACCCGGCCCGCGTGAAGTCCGCCGGGTACGCGATGACCTTCCAGGCCGAGCTGGCCCGCCTCACCCGAAGCGGCGAGGAGGTCGCCTGGCGCGCGGCGCGCGACCTCTGGTCGGAGCATGGGGCGCGGGCTGAAGCCGCCTACGCCTCCGCCCGGCTCGCGGCCGCGCTGCTGGCCGCCGGCCGCCGCAAGGATGCCGAAGTCGAACTCAGTACCGCCCACGCCGTGGCGGCCTTCGACGCACCGTTGCGCCGACAGGTGCTCCAGTTGGCGCGCCTCGGCCGCCTCACGCCCACAAGCGCGGACACGGACCACCGCGAGGATGCAGCCTTGGTCGGGGAGGCTGGAGACCTCGCGCCGCACGGTCTGACCTCACGCGAGCTCGACGTCCTACGGCTCCTCGGAACCGGTGCCACGAACGCCGAGATCGGTCAGCGGCTGTACATCAGCCCGAAGACGGCGAGCGTGCATGTCACCGCCATCCTGCGAAAGCTCGGCGTCTCTGGACGTGTTCAGGCCGCGACCGTTGCCGAACGGATGGGTCTGCTCGAGGGCGAGTAAGCCGGCGGCGGCCGACCGGCGTGTCCATTCGCTTGACTCTCGGTTGGCTGGTGTTGACTACTGGCACTCGATGCCGGACGTCACGTCAGGGAGTACCCGGGCAACCTCCGCCTGCGATTCCGAGCGCCGGCTGACGGTGAAGCAAGCCAAGGACTGGCCCGATGTGGGACGCACCACCATCTCGCACCTCAAGAAGGAGGGCATCTGGCCTACGTCCCGGTGAACGGCCGGTCCCGCCTCGTCGAGGTCGAGGCTCTGCGCGCCTATGTCGAGGAGCGGGTCGCCGAACGACAGCAGCGTCCGCCGCACGGCACCATCTCCACGTACCGGAACTTGGGCTGCCGATGCGCCTCATGCTTCGAGGCGCAGGTGGAGTGGAACCGCCGCCGGCCAAGCCGGGCCAAGACTCACTGGTCAAGCGGGCTGGTCGCGCTGCCGATGGTCACCCATGCTGACCGACCGTCTCCCGGCTGGCTCGACGCTCACGGTCGACCAGGTCGCGCAGGCCGCGCGCCGCGACCGGCGAGACGTCCTGCGCGCCATCGACTCCCACCAGCTTCGCGCCCATCAGGAGCGTGGCGAATGGGTCATCCTGGTCGAGGACATGAGGCGGTGGCTGGCCCGCCGCTAGCCTTGCCCGCCGTCATCCCGCGGCACGAGTGGCCAGGCCGCCTCGTCCTCACGGTCGGCCTGATCACGTCGGGTCTGTGCGTGGTCAGCCTGATCGTCGTGCTGCTCGGGTAGCGGCCGGCACGAGGTCGCCGGCACCGCCAGCACGTACTGCTCGCCGGGCCCGGTCCGGTACTGCACCACGCACTGCCAGCCATCGGGCCGGCGGTGCTGGTCGAGCAGACCGGCCTCGTACCACCGGCCGTCGCCGTGGTGCTGGACGAGGAGGTAGCGGGACGGGCTGCGCATCGGGGTCGGCCTTCCGTCGTGCGGCTCGACCCTCGGCAAAGGTAGCGCCCCAGGCGCTCACACCGAGGTCGAGGGCCTCCCATGTCGCGCGGCGGTGAGACGTTCCGCGTGGACCCCACCGTGCGGTGCCGTGTCGAAGCCACCGCAGTACACGGTCGGCGGGGCGCCGCAGGCGCTGCAGCCGTACACCATGCAGACACCGCATTGGCGGCACCGGTGAGGGTGGCAGGTGGCAGCTGGCGCACGGATGGCGGAGTGCCCGTATGACATTGGCTACCCACCCCCTTCCGGGTGATCAAAACGTAAAGCCGTGCGGCTTCCAGCGCCCGAGGCCTTTGGCACGGTCAGGACGTGCAAAGGTCCCCAGTGGGCACTCGCCCGGGAGCGTGATGACCATCCTCCCGAACCTCGAACCTGGCGCTTCACCCCGGACAGGTGCACGGTGGGCTCCGTGAAGTCGCCCAGGACCGCGGCACGCCGCCGGCACGCCAGGCCGGTCGTTCTCAAAGCCGTTCCTGAACTGCTCGTGGATGGGCGGCCGAGCGTCTACTCGGATGGCCAGGGTCCCGCGGCGGTGAAGGGCCTGACCTTGCACCCGGAGAGCACCCTTGAGCAGCTCATCGACCTTCAACGCCGCATCGGTGAGACGGCCGCACGGGACAAGGCGATGCGGGTGGCCCACGGCAGGGCCAGGCGACTGCGCTGGCTGACCGCCATCACGGTGCTGCTCTGGCTCGCCGCGCTGGTGGCCATGCTGCTCTACGGGTGACCGAGCAAAGGCGGCGCGGCAGATTGGCCCTCCCCGCCGGGGCGCTTCGGGCGCACACTGGCACTGTCCGGAGGTCGTCCGTACGCGGGAAGTCGCGTCGGGCGGCGAGTACTAGGCAGATGCAAAGGGGGTGGGCTGCGGTAGCCGTGCGGAGGTGGTCCAGGTGACCAAGGTCGAAGAGATGGCCTTGCTGGGGATTCTCGAAGATCAGCTCGGGGCCAACCATCGCGCGATGAACGGGCTCCACCTCAACGAGGACGAGAGGCGGCAGGCGCTCGCCGGCCTGATCGCACTGGAGCAGCGCATCCAGGCCCAGACCGAGCAACAGCCGGAGGCACGCCGCTAGTTTTGCCCACCGTGATCCCGCGCCACGATGGGCCAGGATGGGTCGAGCTTTGGTCTGGTCGCTCGTCTACGGATCCGTGCCTCGCTGGTCTGGTCACGCCAATCTTGGGTCGTGGCCGCGACTCTGAGCGAGATCACACCAACACGTGACCGCCAGAGCGGGGACCTTGCCCTCGAAGCCCGGCGACTGGAGGTGAGTCGATCCATCTGAGCCGTCCAACCCGTCACATGCCCGCTGGCGAAGTCACCCAAAGTGCCGGGAGGGTTTAGCAGGGCTGGCATGCCATTCTGGGTCCACTCTGCCGTCGCGACGGCGGGGAGAGGCACCTGTGGCCGTCCGTGCCCGTGGTCAGCATGACTAGCACGTGGGAGGCAAGCCTCGGGCCCGACCTCCTGTGAAGGTCTCGACCTGATGATCGGCGCGGCTGGCAGAAGGTCAAGCGTCAGGCATGCTCCACTCTGCAAGCCGCGTGACGAGCCGGGCTAGCCTCAGGGGATGTTGCCCGAGCAAGCGCACTGGGCCGGCTGTCTCGAGTTCGTCTTCGGAACCGACGTGTCCGGCCAGGTGATCAGGCACCGACTCCCGGCAGAACACTCCGTGCACGCCGTCCCCACCGGCGGCTCCTTCACCCGCTGCGGCATCGACGCGCACGGCCTGCAGCAGTTGGAGAAGCCTTGGCTCGAGTGGGTGGACCACTTCCGATGCCCGACCTGTCATGTGCGGGCCGATCAGACCTAGGTCGCGGCTTCGGGCAGCAATGCCTCGACGGATAAGTGCTCGTCAGCGGCGGGTGCCGCTCCGACCCTGCGGACGGCCGCTGCGCAGCCACGGGCGGACCCTCCGGGCCAGTGCCGCGGGTGTGCCGATGGATGGACCGCCCTTCAGCTTGCCCCGGAATCCGGTCAGCCCGCTGTTGTCCGGCGTGTTGTCCAGTTGCCATCCGTGCTGTGGCGAGTTGATGCCCGACGCTGGGCAACTCCGTGGACAACAGCAGAGGTCACGGTGGCTGCATGCCGATCCAGCGCACCGCGACGTTCACAAAGAAGCCCTGGTGGCATCTTCTGGACGTCTCGACGGCTGCGTTCATGGCTCATCCAATCCTCGAGTCCTAAGGAGCAACCTGTGAGCACACCGGTCCTGCTAACGCCCACCGAAGCCGCCCGCGCTCTTGGCATCGGCCGCTCCAAGCTGTACGAATTGCTGCAGTCCGGGGTTCTCGAGTCCGTTCACATCGGAGCCTGCCGGCGCATCCCCACGGAGGCGGTCCTCACGCTGGTTGCCCGTCTGCGCGGCGGCGTCGCCGAAGGCGAACGGGTCTGATCTCGAGCTTTGCACCGGTCCACCGGGAGGCGGGGGCAGATGGCAGCGAAGGTCAGGGACGGCGTCGTCAAGCGTGGTGGCTCATGGTCCTACGTGGTGCGGGTTACCGACCCGGACGCGAGCGCGAGCCGGCCGAGGTGGGTCGGCGGCTTCCCGACCGAGTCGGCCGCGAAGGCCGCCCGGGACGAGGCCCGCGTCGCAGGCCGGCGCGGGGAGTACGTGGACCGGTCGTCGATGACGGTCGCCGCCTACCTGCGGGAGTGGCTGGAGACCTACCAGGTGGCGGTGAAGCCGACCACGTTCGAGGGCTACCGGCACAACGTGGAGCACTACGTCATCCCGAGGATCGGCAACCAGCGGCTGCAGGCGCTCCGGCCGGCGACGATCAGCAAGCTCTACCGGGACCTGCTCGATCATGGCGGTCGACGGGAGGGGCCGCTGTCGCCGCTGACCGTGGACGGGATCCACCGGACGCTGAGGAAGGCGTTCAACGACGCCGTGCGCGTCGAGCAGCTGCTCACCAGCAACCCGGCCGTCCGGGCGACTCGGCCGAAAGCAAGGGGGGTGGAGCGAGCCGACCTCTGGACCACCGAGCAGCTGCGCACGTTCCTCGCCGTCGCGGCCGGACACCGGATCGGCGCGTTCTACCGCCTCGCCGCCTACACCGGCGCCCGGCGGGGCGAGCTCACCCACATGCGCTGGGCCGACCTGGACCTGGACGCGGCCGAGCTCACCATCACCGGGTCCGCCGCCACCATCGGCGCTGTCCGGGTCGAGGGCACCACCAAGGGCGGCCGCTCGCGGGTCGTCAGCCTGGACGCCGGCACCGTCGAGGTGATGCGCGCGCACCGGAAGGCCCAGCTCGCCGAGCAGCTGGCGGCCCGCACCTGGTGGCAGGACGGTGACGACCTGGTCTTTCTCCGTGAGGACGGCGCACCGATGCACACCGACACCCCGACCGCGCTGATGCCGAAACTCATCGCCGCGGCCGGCTTGCCGCACACCCGGCTGCATGACCTGCGGCACCTGCACGCAACCACGTTGCTGCTTGCCGGCGTGCCCGTCCACGTGGTCGCGGCTCGTCTCGGCCACGCCGATCCGGCGATCACACTGCGGGTTTATGCCCATGTCCTCCGTGAGCAGGCCAGTGGGATCGCTGACGTGTTCGCTGCCGCCATTGACGGCTGACTGACTGACTGGCTCATCCGCCCAATCTGTCAATGGACTAGCGAGAGACGGGCGGTCGGCAAGCGCTACGTAGTGCTTGATATGCGGGTGATCTGTCGGGACATTTCTCGGGGCCGCCCGGTCCCGAGAGTTCCTGGCGGTGGGAGGCCCGCATGTCTCTGTTCGACGACTGCTTGATTCGGGTGGCACCGGACGGTGAGGTCCAGGCGCGGCTGGGTGTCGGCCTGCTGGATGACTATCTGGAGTTCGTCGCGGCGCGGTGTCGACCGAACACGGTGCTGGCTGTCGCGTTCGACCTGAAGGTGTTCTTCGCGTTCGTCGGCAAGCCGCCGCTGGAGGTGACGCAGTGCCGACGTGCTGGCGTTCATCAGTGCGCAGCGGGCGGGCGGCGATGGCCGGGGGGTTCGCGCTGTGGATGAGGCCGGCGGGTTGTCGTCGCGCACGGTTGCGCCGCCGACTGTCCTCGGTGTCGGGACTGTTCGCCTATCTGCTGGCTCGCGGTGATGTCACGGCGAACCCGGTGCCTCGCGGTCTTCCGACCCGCCGGGAGCAGCTGGGTCAACGGCAGCGGGTCGCGCTGGTGCGCCGGCCGCGGACGTTGCCCCGGGTCCTCGACCCGGCGGAGGTCGACGCGCTGCTGGCGGCGTTGCGCACGCATCGGGATCGGGCGATGGTCGACGCGATGCTGTTGGGCGGGCTGCGCCGCTGCGAGGTGCTCGGCCTGCGGCTGGACGACTCGACGTCGGCGACCGGCGGGTGTTCGTCGCCGACGGCAAGGGCGGCCAGCAACGGTGCGTGCACGATCTCTGGCCGGTTCTTCACCGCGCTGTCGGACTACCTGGACACCGAGCGGCCGGCCGACGCTGCCACCGACGGGTGTTCGTCGTGTTGAAGGGCCCGCGCCGCGGGCAGCCGCTGTCGGCGGCCGGGCCTGGACGAGATCATGCGACGGCGCGCGTCGCCGCGCCGGGCTGACCCATGCCACCTGCCACGAGCTGCGCCACACCTGTCTGACCCGGCTGCGGGAGGCGGGGATGGCGCTGGAAGCGGTCCAGGCCCAGGCCGGGCACGCCTCGATCGAGATCGACCCGGATCTATCTGCATCTGGCCGACAGCTGGCTCGCCGACCAGTACCGGCGAGCCGCCGAGGCGATCGACGCGCAGATGCTGGCCGACCACCGAGCGGATCAGGACGCGCCGGTGAACGGCCAGCGGCTGCCGGCCTGGGACACCTTGGAGTCCGCGCTGCCGACGATGGCCGCGACGATGCGCCGTTACCTCGACCAGATCGGCTGCGTGCAGCGCCCGGCCACGTCGTCGCCGCGGACGCGGCGCTGCGGATGTTCGCCGCCTTCATCGCCCAGGCCACCCCGAGGTCACCGCGGTCGGCCGGGCTGGAGCGGCGTCCACATCGAGGCCTACAAGCGGTGGCTGGCCGCACGCCCCGAACGGCCGACACGGGTCGGTGAGCGTGGCCACCCGGGCGGACCGGCTGGGGATGCTGCGGATGTTCTTCGTGCGGATCATCGAATGGGGCTGGCAGGACGCGCCGACCCGTCCGCTGCTGTTCGCCGGCGACCTGCCCCGACGCGACCAGCCGCTGCCCAAGGCCCTCGACGACGCCGACGCCGCGAAGTTCCTGCGCGCCGCCCAAGCCGCAGCCTCGGCTGCTGGCCCGGGTCGTGGCCGAGTGCTGCTCCGCACCGGAATCCGGGTCGGCGAGCTGTGCGCCCTGCAACGCCGACGCGGTGCCGCACCGGCGTCGACGGCCTCTGGCTGCGCATCCCGGTCGGCAAGCTGCACAACGACCGCTACCTGCCGCTGCACCCCGCCCTGGTCGAGCGCTCGCCGACTACCGCGGCCGCCACGTCCCGCCCGACGCCAGCGGTTGCTGCTGCCCAACGAGGACGGCGCCGCTGAACCGCTACAGCGTCAACCGGATGCTGAACAAGATCGCGCAGCCAGGCCGGGATCGACGACGTGCACGCCCACCGGCTCCGTCACACCCTGGCCACCCAAGCGATCAACCGGGGGATGAGCCTCGAAGCCATCGCCGCCCTGCTCGGCCACCGCAGTCGATGCACATGACCCTGCCGCTACGCCCGCATCGCCGACCGCACCGTCGCCGACGAGTACTACGCCGTCACCGAACAAGGTCGACGCCCTCTACGACGCGCACCCGTGCGCCGCCAGCGCCGACGGACCCCAGATGCGCCAGCTCGCGTCGAGCCACCAGCGGCTGCTCGGCAACGGCTACTGCACCCGACCCCGCCGAGCTCGACTGCGCCTTCGAGAGCGATCTGCGAGACCTGCACCCACTACCAGACCACCTCGAGTTCCAGCCCGTCCTGCAAGCACAACACGACGACGCCGACGCCAAGCACCAGACCGACCGACAACAGCTGTTCAGCGGGCTACTCGAACGCGTCGACCACAACGCGGCATCATGATCAACTCGACAACGATCACCCGCATATTGCCGGCTCTGTTCGTCAAGCGGCACGCTGGCCGGAGCGAACATCCCTCCTCCTCTGCGGCGCTCGTGAGTGTCGGAGATGCCGCGATGAAGGTGCGTCTTTCCGGCCGCGTTCTTCGCGCTAAGTCCCCGCGTCACACCGCCACGACCCGCTTTGAGAGCAGGCGCCTGCAGACGTTGAGTGATTCAGCCGCGGTGTGCCTCGAGGATTCAGGTATTGTCCGCCCTTCGTAGCGCCCTGGCTGGGTAGCGGATGATGGATCACGGACGGCAGACACTCCCGCGACGGAAGAGGGGACGCGAATGGCGACCACAAGGTTCACCGTCCACACGACCTTGTCGCCGAGCGAAGTCATGGCCGTGATCACCGACTTCGGCCCCGAACGGTCTCGCTGGTGGCCGAACGTCGACGACGCTCACTTCAGAGTTCACGGACAGGGTCCGGACTGGGCGGAGGTGACCGAGGGCACTGGAATGGGCTGGGAGCGGGAACGTTACTCGTGGGACGCCGCCTCCGGCATCGTCACGATCGACACCCTCGAATCGAACCTGTGGGGGCCGGGCAGTGGCTGGCGGTACGAGCTCGTGTCGGCAGCGGAGGGCACCGACCTGCGCGTCTCCCTTACTCGGCTGCCGAACTCGTTCAAGGGGAAGCTGATCGCCGCCTTGATCCCAATCGCGGGCCCGCGCGCACTGGGTAAGCAGTTCCAGTCGGTCCTGCGCCGCGCGGAGAGTCGATAACCTCGCCCAGCCGCTCGGTCTGAGACGCGGCTGAAATAGGGCGGTCATACCGCGATTGACGCGGTCAACGAACGCATCCGTGCGCCACGCCAGCTTGATCGCTCGATCGGCCACTGAGCGAGCGATAGTGCTCTGAGTCAGAGTCGAGCCGCAGCCGGCGCTGACCAGACAGAGCTGATCCGGCAGCATTATTTGCGGTATGACAGGCAGCGGCCCCACGCTGGTCGAGCGAGCAGACTTGGCTGTGCGTTACGTCCAAGTCCAGGACGAACTCAGTGAGATTCAGGTGGCCTGGCCAGAGCTGGAGGCGGCTGTTGGTCCGCTGAGGGGCCGCCGATTCGTGGCTGCTTTCGACCCGACCGAGGGTTGGTACCGCGCTTGCGTCGAGATCCAGTCCGACGCCACCGCGGCTGAACAGGCCCTACCTGAGGCGATCATCCCCGGCGGTCGTTTCTTGCGGGTCCGCCTGCGTGGTGAGCCACCCAGCGTGTAGGAGGAGATCGCTCCTGCGTACTCGCTGCTGGGGGCATCGGGCACTCGCGATGACAGCAGACCGAGTCTGGAGCACTATCGCAGGCTCGATGAGATCGACGTCCTGATGCCCGTGACCTGACCGAAAGCGAGGGCCGCTGTCGGGCGGCTGCGGCCGCGAATGGAACCGAGCGTTGGTGTCAGCTCTGCGATCTCACTGTCCGAACGTCGATGGCCCGGGAAGGTTGCTGCGGGCTGCCTTGTGCACTGACGGGCGACTCGGCGACTTCAGGACGTGCCCGTGGGGCCTGGCCTTCTGCGGGTGCGGCGTTTCCTGTCGGGCGAGCATCGCGACGAACTCAGCAATCTTGCGCTCGCGGGTCGCTTCACCGCTCGATTGCCTGTCGGCGGACTCACGTCTCGTGACGGGGGATCGCGAGAATGATCGTGAGGACGGCGATCCCGATGAAGACCATCCCGGCTACGAGAACGCTGACTCCGATGGCCTTCAGGTGCGGGAAGGTGGCTCCGGCGGTGGCGACCACGTGGACTCCAGTGCGTCCGTCAGCATTCATGGCGACGACGGTCCAGTTGCCTTCACGTGCCGTCCAGGTCAACGTCTGCTCCCCACGACCGTCCACGCTGGCGGCCCAGAAGTGTGCTGACTCAGGGTTCGGAGCGGCCAGCGAGCCAGGGATCTGACGCAGGTTGCCGTTGGCCGGGTCGGTGATCTCGTCGTGGGCGGTGCGCCGGAGCCAGGTCCGTACCTCGTCGCTAGGGCCGATCCCGAGGAATACGGCTCGGTCCTCGACAGAGGAGATGGTGATGATGACCCTTCCGAGCTGCTCCGGACCGTAGAACCAGGCCGGACCCTCGACCGGCAACGCGAGGTCGCTCTCGACGAGGGCGGGCGTCTGCGTGCGGTACGTCCGGGCATCGGCGCTGATAGTGCCGTTGGCGTCGCGGGCGACGCTGTTCACCACCAGAAGACCCGTCCCGACCACGCTGATCGCGACGCCGACAACGCAGACAAGCGAGCCGAGCACGACGCCCGTCACCCGGCCACCGCTCCATCGCGAGACTGGCCTTCCGGGCGGCATAGGCCCGGCAAAAGTCTACCTCGGTGCCGTCAGGCGGTGCCACCAGCAGGTGTCCTGGCTCGCTGCCACCTTGGTCGAGGCGGAACGGCGGGTACCGATCGGTCATCAGGCCCGCGTAGCCGACCACCCGGAGCACCCAGCGGTTCATGCCGAGCACGAAGTCGAAGATCGTCTTGGGGTAGGTTCCGGTGACGAGCAGGGCCACGCCCGCGATGAGGACGAGCAGGCTCACGAGGCTGCCACCGCTCTGCCAACCGTGGCCGTCGGTCTGGTAGGCCCACGCTCCGCCCCCGACGAAGACGCCCACGATCAGGTAGTGCGGTAGCGCGAGGAGCCACCACTTCACCAGCGCCAGACCCCGCGACAGCTGCTGGGGGTACTGGACCTCGAGGTGGGCGGGGTAGTCGCTTCTCTCCTCGAGCGTGAACGGGGGGTAGGCGTCGGTGCCCAGAGCGCCGTACGCGTAGTAGGACACGCGCCAGGTCCAGCGCAGGACGCCGACGTTGTACTCGAAGATCCGTCGCGGATACCTGCCCGTCACCAGGATCGCCACCAGTGCGACGAGGGTCATCACCGCGAAGCCCGCCCAGAGGGCGACCAGGACGAGGAGATGGGGGATGACCAGCACCCACTTGACGAGCCAGAGCCAGCGGGAGAGTTGCCGGTCGAGGCGACCGGTGACCTGGACCGGGTACTCCGGGGAGGAGAGGTTCGGGGTTGTCATGTGATCTCGGACCTGAGAAGTTGGCGGAGGCCGACGGCGAGAGGGATGACCAGCCAGAAGACTGCCGTGAAGCCGATGTTGGCCCACTGCTCACCCGTCACGGCACCGTCGAACATGAACAGCGGGGCCTGAGCGAAGTTGACGTCGATCCAGGCACGCGAGTCGTGGAACCAGGCTTGGCTGTTGGCGAGAAGTATGAACAGCGGCGTCAGCGCGAATGTGTAGACGAAGTAGGCGACGATGGCGCCTGGTGAGTTGCGGATCAGTACGCCGAGCATGAACCCGCTCATGAGGCCAAGCAGGTTCCCAAGCACGATGTAGGAGCTCTCGGCGAGCGAGACGTCCCATACTGCGGGCGTGCCGGTGATGGCGGTGCCCACCAGGTTGCCCAGCGCACCGATGGCCAAGGCGAGCACCATTGAGGCGACGCCGATGGAGATCGAGGCGACCGCCTTCGCCGTGATCACTCTCCCGCGGTGCGGGATCAGGGTGAAGGTGGTGAGGCCGCTTCGCTGACTCCATTCGCTGGTGACTGACAACAGGGCGATCATCGGAAGGATGACCAGCATGGGGTAGGCGATGGCCTTTCCGAACGATGCGTACGTCAGCTCGTCATCGGGTGCGAAGACGATCAGGGCGATCGTCGCGATCAGAGCTGAGATGACGATGCTGGCCATCAGCCAGAAGCCCGATCTGGTGTCGAACATCTTGCGCAGCTCGACTGCGGTCAGGCGGGACAACGGAACTGGGTCGGCGAGAACTCGTGCGCGCGGCGCACGGTCAACTGTGGTCGCAGTCATGCTGCTGCCCCTTCACGTTGGGTTGTAGCGGTGAGTTCTAGGAACATCTCTTCCAGGCCGGCAGCGTCTGCGGTTCGCAGCTCGGTGAGCGCCACCCCCGCCTTCCGGGCAATCTCTCCGACCATGCCCAAGTCAGCGTCGGTCCGCAGGGCGCCGTCGCCGGAGCGCGTGGCTCGGACACCGGCGGTCTGCATCGCTGCTTCGAGGGCAGGCAGATCGGGCGTTCGGACGACAGTTCCGGCAGCCTGCAGGAGCTCCGTCTTCGTGCCCTGGGCGACGATCCGGCCGTTTCCGATGACCACGAGGTCGTCGGCGATGATCTCGATCTCGTGGAGCAGGTGCGAGGACAGGAGCACTGTGCCGCCGCGATCTGCGTAGCCGCGAAGCAGGTCCCGCATCCAGCGGATGCCGGCAGGGTCGAGCCCGTTGGCGGGTTCATCGAGGATGAGCGCCTGTGGCTCACCAACGAGTGCTGTGGCAATGCCGAGCCGCTGCCGCATCCCGAGGGAGTAGTTGCGGACCCGACGCTCCCCCTCGGCGCCGGTAAGGCTGACGAGGTCCAGCATCCGGTCGACGCGGTCCGTCGGCAATCCCATCGTCCGGGCCGCGATGGTGAGGACCTCTCGGCCGGTCCGCCCGGCATGCTGGGCCGAGGCATCAAGCAGCACTCCGACCTCACGGCCAGCGTTCGGTAGGTCGACGAAGCGGCGTCCGTCGATGGTGGATGTCCCGGAGGTCGGGCGGGTCAGGCCGACCACCATGCGCAGCGTCGTCGACTTGCCTGCACCGTTGGGACCGAGGAAGCCCGTGACGCGGCCGGGTCGTGCCTGGAGGGAGACGCGGTCCACGGTGAGGTGGCCGCCGTACGCCTTGGTGAGTTCGTTGGTGGTGATCATGCGAGCAGCCTCATGGGTGGTCCTCCTCGGTCGTTGGCGGCAGCGCGACTGCCATGCCGTCAGCGTGGTGGCGGGACGCGGACGGCACATCGGCCGCAGGGCGCCGTCTTCCCGTACTTCGGAAGGGTGCGCGTCTGGTCCTTTCGGCCGAAGCGCGGCGCCGGCGAATCCCTAGGCTGGGGTCGTGAACAGCAACGTGGTCAGGTGGCTGCGAGACGAGCCACGAGCCGCTGCGCCCCCGCCACTGGACTGGCGGGACTGGGCACTGGTCGCTGTCCTGCTGTTGACCGCCGTGCTTGAAGGCATCTTCCGTGACGATGTCCCGTGGCGGCCGGTCGCGATCGTGCTCGCGGTGGCGTTGGTGTTCCCGCTCCTGTGGCGGCGGACGCACCCCCTCGCCGTCGTCGCCGTCGTCTTCGGCACGGTCATCGTGCTGAGCCTCGTCGAGCTGATCAATGGTCCGGACACCTCCGTCGGGCTGAACACGATGATCTACGTCGTCCTTTTCCCCTATGCGTTGCTTCGATGGGGGTCCGGTCGCGAGGTGATCCTCGGGTTGCCGATCATCGTGGTCGCCGGCCTGCTCGGGATCGCGAGTGACTACACCAACCTCGGCGAGGCCGTGGGCGGCTTCCTGTTCCTCATGTTCCCCGCAGTTCTCGGCGCCCTGGTCCGGTTCTGGATGACCGCGCGGACCCGGGAGATCGATCAAGTCAGGCTGCGCGAGCGCGAACAACTAGCGCGAGAGCTGCACGACACCGTCGCGCACCACGTCTCGGCCATGGTCGTACGAGCGCAGGCGGGACGGGTGATGGCAGCGTCCGACCCGGAAGCGGCGATCGATGCGCTCCGGGTGATCGAGCAGGAAGGTTCCCGTACCCTCGCCGAGATGCGCACCATGGTGGGCGCCCTGCGCGATCGTGAGGACGCCGACCTCACCCCGCAGAACGGAGTCGCCGACATCAAGCGCCTTGCGCGCAACGTCGACGGCCAGCCCCGTGTGCACGTGGGCCTCACCGGCGACCTCGACGAGCTCGGTCCGACGGTCGAGGCAGCCACCTACCGGATCGCGCAGGAGTCCGTGACGAACGCGCTGCGGCACGCACGCAACGCCACCCGGATCGACGTGCAGGTCGCAGGAGATGGGGACGCCATACGGCTGACGGTCCGAGACGACGGCGACCAGGTCCACCCGTCCAGCGTCAATGCCGGCTACGGCGTCGTCGGGATGACGGAACGGGCCGCACTTCTCGGCGGGACTCTCGAAGCAGGCCCGGGGCCCGACCATGGCTGGGTGGTCGACGCGCTACTTCCGCGGACACGACCGACCCGATGACCATCCGCGTACTTGTCGCCGACGACCAGGAGCTGGTCCGGACCGGGCTGCGCATGATCCTGGACGCGCAGCCCGACATCCAGGTCGTGGCCGAGGCCAGCAACGGTCGGCAGGCCGTGTCGCTGGCCCGGGAGCTGCGGCCCGATGTGTGCCTGTTCGACATCCGGATGCCCGAGCTCAACGGGCTCGAGGCCACGCGCGCGCTGGCCGGGCCGGCTGTCGAAGATCCGCTCGCCGTGGTGGTCATCACGACGTTCGACCTCGACGAGTACGTCCACGGCGCGCTCAAGGCGGGCGCCCGTGGCTTCCTGCTCAAGGACGCCGGACCTGAACTGCTCACCCAGGCGGTCCATGCCGCCGCCAACGGTGAAGCACTGATAGCTCCCAGCGTCACAGTCCGCCTGCTGGCCGCGTTCGCCGACCTACGGACGAGTGAGCCGCTGCGCCAGCCGATCGAACCGTTGACCGCGCGGGAGGAGGAGGTCCTGGTCACCGTAGCTCGGGGTCTCACCAACGCCGAGATCGCCAGTGAGCTCCACATCAGTCTCAGCACCGTCAAGACCCACCTGGCCAGCCTCATGAACAAGCTCGGCGCGAGGAACCGGGTCGAGATCGCCATGTGGGCCTATGAAACGAAGCGCATCAAAGCCTGATGCCTATCGAAAGTGGCGCGAGCACCGTGTGACGCTTACGGCAGGTCAGCAACATCATCACGAACCGACCAGGGTCGTGGCACACGTGGCGGACATGCCCAAGAGCGACAGCGATAGGCATCCGCTCATGCCGCTGAGTAGCCGGTTTGGAGACCTGCACCGCCCTCGGCCGAATCGAGCGGTAGCACTCCACAGCGCCCTGGTGAACCCTGATCCTGTGGCCCAGGCACCGAGCGCACGGCGAGGTCTTCATGTGGATGTAGCTCCCTCCATGGATTGAGCACCGCCACACCCGTGGAGCAGTACCGGCCACCCTTCGAATCCCACAGCTCGGGTCAGTGACCGGATCTGGCCGATGTTCGGACGGCTCGATTCGCCTCATAGCGAGCGGAATACCAGAGTTTCGATAAGCGTCGGTCGCCCTAGCGCTGGGCTGAAAGAAGCGACCGCGACCGGCCGAAGACCAATGGATACTTGCCAGGTTGGAAAGTGGCGAGCATACTTTCCACCATGGAAAGTAGCCATGCGCAGCAGAATCCTGGCGATCCCCGTTCCGAGCTCGCTGTGGCGGATCAGGCGCGCCAACGACTGACCGCGGGCCTGCGACTGCCCACCGGCCTGCACCCAGTACTGGCCGCCGCTGTCGCGGTTCAGGTGGGCGCCGGCGCCTATGGGATCGCCGCTCAAACGACCGCCGGGCTCGCCGTGGCGCTGGCTGGGGTTGCGGTCCTAATGGGCGTGGCAGCGCTCTTGCTTTACCAGTTCCGGCGGATCAACGGCGTCAGGGTCGATGGTCTATCCAGCCAGATCGTCCTCGGGACTGGGGGCACGTCAACGCTGATCTACATGGTTGGATTCGGGGCCGCGACGTGGGCCGCCTTCGAGTCGCGCTGGTGGCTCGTCGCGGCAGCGGCCGTGGCCGCGGGAGTGAGCTACGCGTTCGGCACCCTCCGGTGGTGGCACGTCTACCGGGACGACCCGTCCGCCCACGCGAGTGGCGCCTCGCCGCGGGTGTTCGCCGCCCTCGCTGCGCTCGCGTGCCTGGGGTTCGTTGCGCTGCTGATCGCCGGCTGATGGCCGAGCTCGACCCGCTGATCCACGCCCCGGCCCGGCTGCAGCTGCTCACGACGCTGTCCGCGGTGTCGGAGGCGGAGTTCTCCACGCTGCGGGACGCTCTCGAGGTCAGTGACTCGGTGCTGTCGAAACACGTATCGACACTGGCTGACGCCGGCTACGTGCGCAGCCGAAAGGGCGTTCGGGCGGGGCGACGCACGACGTGGATCGGGCTGACCAGCGCCGGCAGTAAGGCCCTGCGGGATCACGTCGCGGCACTGCGCCGGCTGATCGACGTGGTCGACTGATCCCCACTCCACGCCCGGAGGTCTTCGCACATCAAGATCCACTAGATCGTGTCGCCACACGATCTCGACCAACGTCCCTGGGCAGTACACCTTGGGCGTCCTACTTCGGTGGTCGGAACACCGATCGGTAGTGGTTCCCCTCTGTGTCAAGACACAACTGCGAGTGCCGGCGTAGGGTCGTTGGCGAGCCCGGGAAGTGACTGCTCCGAAGTGCTGGCCATGGGGATCAGGTCAGCCGCGCTGGATTGAAGAGACGCCCCCACTTGTCCTCCCGGGCTCCCTGCTGCCAGGTCGTCGACGAGGTGTCGGTAGACGACGTCGGAGAGTCGCCGTTTGAGGCAGCGCAGCGCTTCGAGGTGGGTCTTGCCTTGGTCGCGCTTGCGCCGGTAGTAGTCCTGACCCGGGCCGGGCATCCGGTACTGCACGACCGCGGCGATATGCAGGGCGTGGTTGAGCCGGCGGTTGCCGCCGCGGTTGAGCCGGTGCCGGTTGTTGTCCCCGGAGGACACGTCGACCGGTGCGGTGCCGGTGTAGCTGGCGAAGTGGTGGCGGCTGGGGAACCGGCGCGCGTCGCCGACCTCGGCGAGGACCTTCGCCGCGTTGATCGGCCCGACCCCGTTGATGTCCAACAGGGTGGTCGGGTGCTCGGCGAGTACCTCTGCCAGGCCTTTCTTGAGCTCCTTGAGTCGGGCGTCGAGGCGCTCGAGCTCGCCGAGGTAGTCCAGCGCAAGACGCTTGCGGGCCTTCCCGACCGCGTCGCGTGGCCGCACCCCCGACAGCAGCGCCCGGGCCTTGGTCGCGCTCAGATGCCGTTTCGCACCACCGGGAATCAGCTGGCAGAGCACGTCATGCAGCCGGTTCACGGTCGCGATCCGCAGCGCGACGACCTCCTGACGGCGGGTGCTGAGCATCCGCAAGATCTCGGTGGTGTCATCGGGTCGCACCACCTGCAGGTCCCGCGCCCGCAGGCCGGCAACGGCGACCGCGAACGCATCGGCGTCGTCGGTCTTGCGGCCACTGCCACCACCCAGGGCACGAACCCGGGCCGACAGCCTCGCGGGCACGTCGAGCACCGGCTCACCCTCCGCGACCAACCGCTGCGCCAGCCCAGCACCGACACCGCGGGCACCCTCGACCGCCCACACCCGGTCGGGGTGAACGCGAGCGAACGCCTTCATCGACCGGTAGCCAGCCCGGTCATTGGCGAACCGCTGCTGGCCCAGCACCCGCTCCTGGGCATCGATCACGACGAGTGTGTTGCTTGCCTTGTGCGGATCGACACCGATGACAACTCTCGACACGAAACCCTCCTCAGTCGACGTGGACGGCGAGGAGGGCAGAGCTACTTATGAAGTGGCCCCGCTTTCCCGGACACCGATCTTGAGGCGACGATGGTCGTCCGAGAGGAGTCCGTATGCCGGCAGCAAGGTCACCTGAGTTCCGTCGCCGGGCGGTGGAGCTCGCACGGTTGCGTGAGAAGCCGATCGCCCAGATCGCCAAGGACCTCGGGGTCGCCGAGTCGGGTCTGCGGCGGTGGATGGCGCAGGCCGACATCGATGAAGGCAAGCGCGAGGGCCTGAGCAGCGACGAGCGCAAGGAGCTGGTCGAGCTGCGCCGGCAGAAGCGGGTCCTGGAGATGGAGGTCGAGATCCTCAAGCGCGCGAGCGCCTACTTCGCTCGGGAGAACGTCCTCCCAAAATGATCTACCCGGTGGTCCGTGAGCTCGCCGCGCGACGGGATCCCCGTCGCGACGGCCTGCCGGGTCCTTCAGGTCTCGACCTCCGGCTTCTACGAGTGGGACACCCGCCCGGCCAGCGACCGGGCGTGGGAGCAGGCCCATCTGATGGACGCCATCCGCGACGTCCATGCCGCCTCCTACGGCACCTACGGGCACCGGCGCGTCCACGCTGAGCTCGTCCTCGGGCCAGCACCTGGCGGTGAGCCATGGTCGGGTCGAACGCCTGATGAGAGGCACCGGCCTGCAGGGCGTGCACCGCACGCGCGGCTGCGCGGCTGCACCCGCCGTGACCAGGCCGCGACCCGCTCCGCATGACCTGGTGGAACGGAACTTCCGGCCGGCGGCTCCGGACCGGCTCTACGTCGCGGACATCACCCAGCACCGCACGAGTGAGGGCTGGTTCTACCTGGCCGTGGTGCTGGACTGCTTCAGCCGCCGCGTCGTCGGCTGGGCGATGGCCGACCACATCCGCTCCGAGCTCGTCGTCGACGCGCTGCAGATGGCGATCTGGAACCGGCGCCCCGCGCCCGGCGCGATCCATCACTCCGACCACGGCTCGACCTACACCAGCTGGGCGTTCGGCCACCGGCTGCGCGAGGCAGGGCTGCTCGGCTCGATGGGCAGCATCGGGGACTGTTTCGACAACTCCGTCGCGGAGAGCTTCTTCGCGACCTTGCAGACCGAGCTGCTCGACCGCTCGACCTGGCCCACCCGCGAGGGCCTCGCCCAGGCCGTGTTCGCGTTCATCGAGGGCTTCTACAACCCCCGCCGCCGGCACTCCGCCCTCGGCTACCTCAGCCCCGCCGACTACGAGCAGCAGCACAAGGCTGGACGCCACACCGAGACCGCCGCATGATGCCTGTCACCACACCCGCACCGTCCGGGCAGACGGGGCCACTTCACTTACGGCGAAGCACACCCCTCTTGAGCCACTCCCAGCCAGCGACGCCCGACGAGGGCAGCACCCCACTAGAGAGCCACACCAAGGACGGCGGGCAGCCAGTTAGCGAGCTACCCCGCCGAGCGTCTGACCCACAGCCTGGCCGGGCCGCGGGCTGATGTCAGTCAACAAGTAGCCAGTTCGGGCTCACGCTGGCAACTACTCGATCTCCTGGCTGGGTCGGGGTGTGGCGAAGAACGCGGCTTCGACGGTCGATGGCCAGAAGGCGAGCAGACGCCCGCCTTCGGGACCGGTACGGAACCCGTGCACGGCGCCCGGAGGAATGAACACGAAGGTGCCTGGCCCAACGCCTTCTGCCGGAGCGGCGTCGGTGTAGAAGGTGTACGAACCTTCGAGGACGTAGAAGGCCTCTGCCTCGTCGTGCGTGTGCCGGGGATTGTCGAACCCGGCGTCCTGCCACGCCTCCCCGACCGCCCAGTGCCCACCGGTCTCGGTCCGGGCAGCCTTGCGCGTGATGTGCGCCTGGTGCTCACCCATCGGCAGGATGATGGTGTCTCCCTCGCCTGGCCCGCGCAGGACGACCTTCGGTCCCACTTCCTCAGCCATTGCCCTGCCTCGTGGTCGGCCGATCCGGCATCGGCGAGTTATCCGAGCATGGCGCTGCTCCGCGAAAGACAGAAGCCCTCACACAAGAAGTTCTGTTTCCAGTTCGATCGGTAGTGCCATTCCTGAACGGGGCGCACCGTCTTCCACGCCGGCGCCTACCGCGGCCTCGCCGATGTCGAATGGGCCACCGCCGGCTGGGTCGACTGGTTCAACAACAGGAGGCTGCACAGTAGCCTCGGCTACCTGACCCCCGAAGAGTTCGAGCAAGCCCACTACGCGGCGATCAACCGAGAGCCGCAACCCGCATAGGAGCGGCAAAGAACTGGGGGCGCTTCACCCTTCTAGGACGTGCGTGCCTGGCGGCCATCATGCGGGTCGGGATCCAGTTCCGTGCCGGGTCTGAGACCTTCGCCTCTACCGCGAAGACAGGCCCGGCTGCGACGCTCTTGCGTGGCCGCCTAGGGCGGCGTAGCCCTGGCTCCTCGTTTGGCGGCCGGGAGGTGAGTGCTGTGGCTGATCTACTGCACAAGATTGTTCCTGAGAAGCCGCCGGTCGAGCGCCAGCCGTCGGTGCGTGTTCACAGGGCCGCCGCCACGACAGCCGGGATTCTGTACATCACCGGGACCGTGACCGGCGTCCTCAGCAAGGTCGTCGCATATTTCCCGGTGCACGGCGCGGACGACCCGCTTGCCTACGCCGCGGAGCACTCCGGCGTTGTCGTGACGGGTGCTCTCCTCGTGCTTGTCATGGGGCTGTCGCTCGCGTTCATCCCCGTAGTGCTCTTCCCGGTGTTGCGCCGGGTGGACGAAAGGCTGGCGATGGGCTACCTGATCGTGCGAGGAGCGGTCGAGACGGCCTGCTACGTCATCCTCGCGATCGCCTGGCTGCTGCTCGTGCCGCTGGGTGAGGTCATGGCGGCAGGACCGGGCACGGGATCACCCGCAGGCGTGCGCCTGGGTACCCTCGTGGTCGACCCCGTCGGCGCCAGTGCTGTGCTCTCGCTTGTGTTCTGCCTTGGAGCCGGCATGTTCTACGTCCTGCTCTATCGGTCGCGCATCGTCCCCCGCTGGATCTCGTTGTGGGGTTTCGTAGCGATCGCGTTCTACGTGGCCGCCTCCCTGCTCGCGATGTACGGAGTCATCGGTAGCAACTCCTCCGCAGTGGACTTGCTGGACCTGCCGATGTTCGTGCAGGAGATGGTGCTGGCCGTCTGGATGATCGCGCGCGGCTTCCGTCCGGCGGCTGTCTCGACCACCCCGGAGTTCGTGACCGGAACACCGACCGGCGCGAAGCCGTAGCGGTCGCGCGGGAAGTGCCGTTCCCGAGCGACTCGGTCGTGCGGCCGACGCGACGGAACGAAAACCGGAGTTCGCGGTGCGCCTGACGTGGCCAGTCGGCATGCTCTCCTGAGATGCGGCACCACCCGCGGGCTTCGTGGCCGAGACGGAGTCTTACCCCGGTCGGCTCCGGCTGGGACGATGTGGACCGGGATCGGCACGGGAATCGAGTCTGGGGTGCTCGCCGGGGTGGGAAGCGACCAGAACCGAGAGGCTGGGGACATGGATGATCTTGACGGGCCCGTCGCGGTGCCACATCACCACACAGTCGTTTTCGAGAGCGCGTACCAGCGTGTGCTGGACATGGTCATCCCGGCTGGCACTTGTGTAGTGCTGCCCGCGACGCTGAGGGAGCGACCGTGAGCGTGATCGTGCGACGCATGACCGAGGCCGACCGGGATGCGGCCTTCCGGATCTATCCTGGACTCCTACGGCGGCGGCCCCGACATGCTTCCGGCGTTGGCCGAGCTGCCCCTGACCGACCGATGGGTCGGCGAGGACGCCGGACGCATCGTCGGGCTGATGCGCGAGCTCCGCGTCGCCCAGAGCTTCGGTGGCCGCTTCGTTCCCGTCGTCCTGGGTCGCCGCGGTCGGTGTCGGCCTGACCGATCGCAGCCGCGGTGTGAGCCGCGCACTGATGTCCGGCTGGCTGCGCGACCGCCATGACGCAGGCGTCCCCCTGTCGACCCTGTACATGACCACGATGGCGGCGTACCGACCGGTCGGGTACGAGCTCGCCGGCACTCGGGTGAGCTACCAGGCACCTCTCGAGCACCTGCCGCGTGAGCAGCCGCTCGCCGTCGAGGCATGGGACGAGGGCGACCTGGCCGAGCGTGAGCGACTGCTACCGCCGGGTCTCCCTCGAGCGCAACGGGATGATGGATCGTCCCGAGTGGTGGTGGGAGCCTCGGGTCTTCAACGACGTGCCGGCCGATGCCTTCCTCTACCGCTACCGCGTGATCGAGGACGGGCAGGACCACGGGCTACGTCGTCTACACGCTCAAGCCCGACGAGCGACCCGACTTCCCGATCCACTGGGCGCCCGAGCCCGAGGGCTTCGCCCTGGTCGCCCGCGAGCTGGTCTGGGAGACGCCGGCTGCGGCGCGTTCCCTGCTCGGCTTCCTCGCGGCGCAGCGCACCATCGGGACCGATCTCTACTGGAACGGTCCGGCCAACGACCCGCTGCTCACCTTCTTCCCCGAGCACCACCCGACCCTGCAGGGCGGCTTCACCTGGATGATGCGGATGGTGCACGTGTCCGAGGCGCTGCGACTGCGCGGATACCCGACCGGGCTCGACGCCGAGGTGCGGTTGCAGGTCGTCGACCCTGTCGTGCCGGGCAACGACGGCGCGGTCATCCTGCGCGTGCGTGACGGTCGAGGCCGAGGTCGAACCGGCGTCACGGGCGGACCTGCAGGTGACGGTCAACGGGCTCGCCGCCCTCTACTCCGGCTGGATGTCGCCGTACGACGCCACCCGTGCCGGCCTGCTCACCGGCGCGACGGCAGAGGAGCTCGCGATCCTGGCCCGCCTGTTCCAGGGCACCAGCCCCTACTTGAACGAGATGTTCTGACGCAGATCGAGCGCTGGCCGCGCACCAGGGGATGACCGGGACCGAACAGAACATCCCTGCCGTTCACGGGAGGGTGACATACCCGGATCCGGCCCTGGTGCAGGAGCCACTGCACAAGTCCTCAGTCGAATGCGTCATCCCGACTCCTGCGGCGGGCGGTAGAGCTCCCGCACCGAAGCGTCGATGCCTGTCCCACCCTCCTCGACCGGCTCCATGTACAGGCGGGCCCACGCGATCCTGCCATCGCGCACGCCAGTCACCGTCACACCACGCATCCGGAAGGGCGACCCGTCACGATGACTGCCATCCCAGCGCATCTCGGACCAGACCGTGTCTTCAGCCACGGCTGACGCGACACGCTCGGCGAAGAAGTCCGGAACACCCTCGAAGACCGACGTCCAGTTCGCCAGGACCTGGTCACTCCCGCCGAAACCACGGTTCGGGTGCAGCGGCTGCTCGCTACGATAATCGGCCGCGAAGAAGGCCGCGACGGCTCCCGCATCGTGACGGTTCATGGCGGTGATCAGCTGCTCTATGACGTCGACCACGATCCAGCCCCTGACTGTTGGTCTCGCATGCAGCACGCCAGAGTCACCGATCCAGCGCCAAGAACCGACGGTTCCAACGCCACCATCATGTCCCGGCTCGGGGCGACCCGCCATGGTCCGCTGACGGGCTGGCGGCAGCCGGACGGTCACGAGCGCGACCGGTGGACTGACCGCTTCAGGACGCACTGCGCGCACGTAGGTGCCTGATGGATGTTCTGTGCGGGCGTTGAGCGTGTGCTCGTAGCGTCCTGGGGTCTGGCCGGCTGGCTCTCGAACTGCCTGCTGCTCGGTGTCGGGTTGGCTTTCGAACGAAGCGTCAGCCGGTCGGGGTCCGGTCACGGCGTGGCTCGAAAGAGGCGAGCAGCACCTTCATCAGGAGTGCCCGTCGTGCCGCGTTCCCTTCTGGTTCACGAGGAGGACTCCATGACGGTGATCGATCGGGATCGACCCGCACAAGGCGACGCACATGGCGGTCGCGATCGACGGCGACGAGCACGCGCTCGCGCGGCTCGAGGTCACCGCGGATCAGTGGCAGACGCAGCGGTTGTTGGCGTGGGCCGCGCCGCTGGGCGAGGAACGCACGTGGGCGATCGAGTCCGCCGGCGGGCTGGGCAAGTTGTTGGCCCAGCAGCTCCTCGCGCGCCGGTGAACACGTCGTCGACGTGCCGCCCACGCTGGCGGCCCGGGTGCGGCTGCTCGGGTCAGGGCGAAGGCGGCGAAGAACGACGGCAACGACGCGCTGTCGACCGCGATCGCCGGGTTGCGTCACTGCGGCCTGCGCACGGTCCTGCGTCGACGACCACACGACGGTGCTGCGGCTGCTGGTCGGCCGCTACGACGACCTGATCGCGCTGCGGACCCAGGCCGCCTGTCGGCTGCACGCGGTGCTGCGGGAGCTCGTGGCCGGCGGTGCACCACGGCGATTGTCCGCTGACAGGCCGCGAAACTGCTCCGCAGCGTCCGCCCGACGGTCGCGGTGGAGGCCGAACGCAAGCGAGCTCGCCGTCGATCTCGCTCGCCGACGTTCGCCGCCTCGACCGCGACCTCGCCGCGATCAAGACCCGCATCCGCGACGCCGTCGACGCGTCCGGGACCGACGCTGCCCGAGCTCCACGGTGTCGGACCGATCGTCGCCGCGTGCTGATCCTCGCCCACGTCGGCGACCCGCCCGGTTCCCGACCGCCGGACCGGTTCGCGTCCTACAACGGCACCGCGCCGATCGAAGCGTCCAGCGGACCGCGCAAACGGCACCGGCTCAACCCGCGCGGGAACCGCAAACTCAACCATGCGATGCACCTCATCGCCGTCACCCAGATCCGCCACGACACCCCCGGACGCGTCTACTACCGACCGCAAGATCGCCGAGGGCAAGTCCAAGAAGGAAGCGCTGCCGCGCGCTGAAGCGACGCATCAGCGACGCGGTCTGGCGCCAACTCCAAGTCGACCTACGCCCGCCGACATGAGACGGGTCCGGGAGGACAACCAGGGAACGACTCTGACTCCAGCGTGGCCGGCTCTGCATCCTGAAGCCGGCTCTTCGGACAAGCCACTCCCGGACCCGCAACCGAAAGTACGCCTCGGGCATCCCCATGCCAAGAGGCGATCCCGCCATGCCCGAAACCGGGTCTTGACAAGCAAGAGGCTTCGTTCCCGTTCGTTGGCCAGGCGGTGAGGGCAGAACCGCTCGGTTGTGGACGCACTGCGCGCACGTAGGTGCCGTTCCCGTTCGTTGGCCAGGCGGTGAGGGCAGAACCGATCGGTAGCCAGTTCGGTCGCGGTGGTCGCCGCAGCTTGGGACGATGATCAGATTGGCGTCGGGAGACCGGCTCCCGGCCATGCCGGAAGGAGCGGCGATGACCGCCACGACGGAACTGATGCCGGGCTATCTGGATGTGACTACGATTGGCGGTCCGCTCGTTCCTGGCCCGCTACCGGGAACCGACGCTGACCGCCTACACCCAGGACCTGTGAGCGTCCTCGGCTGGTGCCAGGTTCATGATCGTGAGCCGCTCCGGGTCACCCGCGGCGAGCTCGAGATGTACGTGCGCACCTGGAGACCCGGGGCTACGCCTCGGCGACGGTGGCCCGCCGGTTCGGCACCGTGGCCATCTTCTACAAGTACGCCGTGATCGACGGGCTCATCCCGGCCAACCCGGCGGCTGCAGTGACCCGGCCCGAAGGTGGCCTGGGAGGGCCAGAAGCGCACCGTGCTGCACCCGCTGGAGTACGCCGCTGTGCTCGCCGCGGCGCGCAGCTCGGCCCAACGACCACGCCCTGGTGTGCCTGCTCGATGCTCGGGCTGCGGGTGTCCGAGGCCTGCGGGACCGACATCACCGACCTGCGCTACGAGGCCGGCTACGAGCTACTGCTCGTGCTGGGCAAGGGCGCCAAGCCAGCCGACATCCCGCTGCCCATCCCGGTGCTGCGGGCTGTGCGGGAGGCGATCGACGGGCGCACCGCCGGGCCGATCCTACGGACCCGCGACGGGGCGGCGGATGGACCGCGCCGGTGCCAGCCGGCCTCTGGATCGTGTCGCTCGAGCCGCCGGCATCGCACATCCGATCAGCCCGCACGGTCTGCGCCGGACGTTCTGCACCACCGGACTGGTCGCCGGCATCAGCATCCGGGACATGCAGTACGCCATGCGCCATGCCGACCCACGGACCACCATGCGCTACGACATGGCCAAGGCCAACCTCGACCGGCACGCCGCCCACGCCGTCGCCGCCTACCTCGCCGGCATGAGCACGGGCTAAGGATCAGCCTGGCGCAACACCGCACACAACCGGCTACCGAGCGATCACGCGGAAGGCGGGTTTCTCCTTCTACTTCGTGCTCCGGTAGTCCTCGTCGGTGACGGGTTCCAGCCATGTCACCACCTGGCCCTGCTGGTCTGCCTCCTGCATGGCGACGTGCGACATGAACCGGTCAAGTGTAGCTCCATGCCAATGCTCTTCGTTGGGCTCGATGTAGACCACATCTCCGGGCCTGATCTCGATAGGGGCATCGCCTCGGCGGCACACGAGGCCGACTCCATCCGTCACGTAGAGCGTCTGACCCTTCGGGTGTGCGTGCCACACGGTGCGGCCGCCGGGAGAGAAGCGCACGTGGGCGCAGCCGATGGCTGACTGATCGTCGTGGTTCCTGACGGTGTCGATGAGGACATGCCCCGTGAACCAGTCGGCGGGACCCTGAGCGGTCTGTCCGGAACTTCGTGTGAATTTCATGAGCGGGACGTACCTCATTTCGCCGTCGACTGACTCGAGTTTGCCGCATCCGGACAGGCCTAGATGCCGCTCCCGTTCGGCGCCTAACGTGCTCACATGCTGCACAGTCGATTGGGTCGCACTGATCTCACCGTAAGCCGGGTCGCTCTCGGATGCATGAGTTACGGCGACCCGACTGCTGGACTGCACACGTGGACGCTCGACGAGGAGGCGTCGCAGCCATTCTTCCGCCAGGCCGTGGAACTCGGCGTGACCTTCTGGGACACAGCGAACGTCTATCAACGGGGCTCGTCGGAGGAGTACGTCGGCCGCGCCGTGCGACGCTACGGACTGCGCGAGGACTTCGTCATCGCCACGAAGGTGTCGGGCCGAATGCACGACGGACCGACGGGTGGAGGACTGTCCCGGGCCGCCATCCAGGAGCAGTGCGACGCGTCGCTGCGCCGCCTGGGCACCGACTGGATCGACGTGTACTTCATCCACCGCTTCGACGACTCAGTATCTGTCGAAGAGACCATGGAGGCGCTGCACGATCTCGTGGCCTCCGGGAAGGTCCGGCACCTCGGCGCGTCGTCGATGTGGGCGTGGCAGTTTGCGAAGATGCAGACCGCCGCCCTGGTCAACGGCTGGACGCCGTTCGCCGCGATGCAAGACCAGTACAACCTGCTCAAGCGCGAGGAGGAGCGAGAGATGCTCCCGATGTGCGAAGACATGGGAGTTGGCGTGGTGCCGTACTCGCCCCAGGGCAAGGGTCGGCTCACCCGACCGTGGGGCGAGCAGACCGCCCGAGCTGCCGTGGACGAGGTGGCCAAGGCGTTCGACTCCCCGGCGGACCAGCCCATCGTCGAGGCAGTCGAGGTCGTCGCCGCCGAACGCGGCGTGCCCATGGCCGAGGTTGCGCTCGCCTGGGTCCTCAGCAAGCCCGTCGTCGCCGCGCCCATCGTCGGAGCGACGAAGCCTCACCACCTGGCCGACGCAGTCGCGGCCCTCGACCTCGCTCTCACCGCTGACGAAGTCCAACGCCTGGAAGCGCCCTACACCCCCCAGGAGCCCTATTGGTGGTGACCGCGCGTAAGTGATGCTCCTACTGTCAAGCGATGGCTTGTTTGGGTAGGGCGTTGAAGACCTCGCGGGCGATGTAGCGCTTGAGGCAGCGGATGGCTTCGCTCTTGGTCTTGCCTTCGGATTGGCGTCTGGCGACGTAGTCGCGGGTGTTTGGTCGGTTGCCAGGCGAACGATCGCGATGCGCCAGAGTGCGGAGTTCGCGTCGCGGTCGCCGCCGCGGTTGAGCCTGACCCGGTCCTGGTTCTGGCCGGAGTTGGTCAGTGCGGACCGAGACGCGTCCGGCGACGGGATCGCCCGCGAGCTGCTGTCCCGGCTGCCGGGCTCGGTGGCGTGGCTGCCAGAGGCGCACGGACTGTACGAGGAGGAGCGGCTCGCCGCGCTGCTGGCCGACCTGCACTCCTGACCTGCCGGACATTGGCCCGATGCCGCGTGTTGAGGCCGAGCAGCATGCCTCAACGGACGGGCCGACCCCGCGAAGGACGGGACGTGGCCCGGACATGAACCGGGCTAGGTCGACGTGTACGAGGAGGCGCTGATTGGGGCCGCCGGAACGCGAAGCTGCGGTTTCTGCCCTGGAGCCCCGATCGGACTGTCGACTAAACTCCTGATCCCCCGCCCTCGCGCCCTCGTAGCTCAGGGGATAGAGCGTCGGTTTCCTAACTCGATCTTGCTTGTTCGTCGTGGTGCGCCCGAAGCCATTTGCGCAGGCTGCGCCTATGTCCCCGTCCACTGTCCCCCACGTCGGGCCACCTAGCTCCATGCACTTGGCTGTCACCTTGGCTGTCAACTGGTGACTGGCGTCTTGGGCGTTGCGTGTGTTCGGTCGACTCCGCGGCCGTCTGCGGAAACGAGGAGCTGAACCCGTGCTCGTCCGAGTACAGGGTGGCAAGAGGGCGTTGGAGCGGTCCGCCAAAGTCCACAGTGGGCATGGCCGCAAAGTCCTGGTCATGCCCGTCGACGCTCGCCGCGGCCTTCCCATTGTCGCGTCTCGGCGGATGCCCGCCGGCGGAGAACGGCTGATGGGTTCAGTGTTGAGGTCCGTCGAACCCGGGCAGCAGCTCGCACAGGACGGGACGCACGGGCACGGTGACGTCGAGGCGGCAGAGCACCCCGATCAGTCCGAGCCAGACCCGTTGGGTCATGAGGTGCTCGGCTGGCAGCGTGAGACCCAACGCCGCGGTGTAGTCGGGGTCGCGTGCCGCCTCGTCGCGGGCGAAGCATGAGCGCAGCCACGACGACGAGAACGCGAACAGGTCGTGCCGGGCGGGCTCGCTGAACGGCGACATGACCGCTCGCAGGCTCTCGATGTCGACCTGCCGACCGGGCCTGACCAACCCGGCCGCGGCGAGCGCCGCCTGCGCGTCACCGGGGGCGGACTCGTCGGCGAAGGCGCGCACGAGCCGGCCGAAGGCTGGTGGCAGGCCGTCCGGCATCGCGACGACGGCGCCGAAGTCGACCACCCCGAGCCGACCGTCCGGGGTGACCCGGAAGTTCCCGGGATGCGGGTCGGCGTGCAACCATCCCGCACGCGCGGGTGCCAGCAGCGCGAAGCCCTGATACAGCGAGGCGACCCGACGCCGTTCGTCCTCGGTGTCACCGGCGATGCTCACGAGCGGACGGCCCGGCAGCCACTCGCTCACAAGGACCCCCTCCGCGGCTGCCACCACGTCCGGGACGGCGTACTCGCGAGACCCTGCGAAGGCCGACGCGACCTCGCGTTGCGCCCGCGCCTCGTGCACGTAGTCGAGCTCCTCCCCGGCCCGCAGTCGCAGCTCGTCCACGACGGGTGCGGCGAGCAGACCGGGTAGGACCACTCCGGCGACTCGCAGAGACACGGACAAGGCGCGCAGGTCGGCGAGCAGGACGTCCTTCGCGAAGGGATACTGCACCTTCACGGCCACCAGCCGACCGTCGCTCCAGGTCCCACGGTGCACCTGCCCGAGCGACGCCGCGGCCACCGCGACGGTGTCGATCTCGACGAGCGAATCACGCCACCGGGCGCCGAAACCCCGTCGCAGGACCGGCTCCACCTGTGCCCAATCCAGGGGCGGGTTGGTCTCCTGCAGCGTCGTCAAGGCCTCGGTCCACGTGCGGTCTGGATCCGGTGGGAACAGCGAGTCGACCGTCGAGAGCAGCTGGCCGGCCTTGAGCGCCCCGCCCTTCATCCCGCCGAGCGTGGCGCGGAGGGAATCGGCGTTGCGGGCACGGGACCTGCGACGCAACCCGGCCGGGTCGTCGTCGAACCTGGCACGCACGGCGGTCAACGACGACCTGGCGGCCAGCCCTGTCACCAGAGCGGCGATCCGGGCGGACCGGAACGCGGCCGACCGTCGCAGATCCGTGACCACGGGGGCAAGTATGGGCGTGGCGGAGCCGCCGAGCCTGGCGGCGACGTCATCGACCGGCGTGTGAGCCGGGTGCGGCGACAGCCAGTGCCTTTGGTTACCCCGTCGCGGCCGGTCGGGACCGTTGACGCTGTGGACACGTATCAGAGCGGGAGCGGAACGCGAGTTTCATCGGTGGATAAGAGAATCTGGCGCCGAGCTTGCGCGATGTGGCGGGCTGCCGGGGGTCGACTACTTCCGTGCGATCACCGCCGCGGCGGCCCCGAGGGGTCGACAGCCACCCGAGGACTCCAACCAGGCAATCGACCGCCACGCGTGTGGCCCCCGGACCGGGGTCCGAGGGCCACGGGCGTGACGAGCAGTCGATCAGGTCAGTGTGGGCAGCAGCACGTCGCTGATGCCGTGCACGACCACGTTGTCGGTCTGGATGACGTCGATCTTGCTCTTGACGACGTAGTCGTTGAAGAAGCTGCCGTCCTTGTCGCCCAGGATGATGATCGGGAACGCGGCGGAGCGGCTGAGGACGGTGACGCTGAGCTTCTGGCCGTTGGCCATCGTGAGGCGCTGGTAGAAGGGCCCGGACAGCACCTGCTTGCCGGTCACCTTGGCGCCGACGAGCACGTGGTAGAGCAGCACTTGGCGAATCTTGTCGGCGCCGAGCGCGTTGACCAGGGCGAGGGTCACCGCCTTCTCGTCGACCGTGGCGGCGTAGCGGTGGCCCGGACCCAGCAGGCCGAGCTTGTTCGCGAGGACCTCGAAGGCCCGGTCGTTCGGGGCGAACAGCGTGAACGACGGGAGGGACGCCAACGTGGCGTCGGCGTCGGTGACGAGCACGGCCTTGGTGAGGATGTCGTAGTCGTAAGGGTTGCCGTCGTTGGCGGTCGCGACGGGGTCGTTGTAGGTGGCGGTGAGGGCTCCGAGGAATGAGCCCGCCTCGGGTGCGGTGAGCGCGTTCGCGGCAGGCGCGGCGGCGAACAACGTGCCCGCGACCAGGGCGCTGCCGGCGGCGAGGGCGGTGATGCGACGTGCGAGGCGCATGGCGTCTCCAGGTGGATGGACGTCAGGGGACGGATCTGACCACTCTTTCCGCCGGGACCCGCGCGCGGATGCAACCGGACGCGACGAATCCCGGCTGGTGCTCATCCGGCGGCGCACCGCACGGGACGGTCGTCCACCGTGCCGGCACCGCGACCAGAGCTCGCCGACGGTGGGGTGGTCACATTGTGCGGCCAACTCGCCGGGCAACCATCCCAACGCGGCGCCGGACCCTGGTCAGCGCGCCCGCCCGCATGGCCTCCTGCGCAGCTGGCTGAGTTGCGTTTGCCCACGCACTGGCCCTGGCAGTCTGCGATCCAGGTTCAGCGCTCGGCCTCCCCAGCGGCGATCCATCGTGTACTCGTCAGCATGGGAGCATGCCGGGAGCCGCGACTGTCGAGCGGCTCAGCGAGGGAGCAGCCATGGCGGGGACCGATTCGGCAACCGGTACGGCGGTCGAGGTCGACCACGCCCGCTACCGGAGGTTGCGGCGGCTCAACGTCGGCGTCGGTCTGCTGCTCGCGGTCGAGGCCGGGTACATGCTGCTGGCCAGCAACGGCCTGGCGGTCCCCGTCACGGCGTCCTTCCTGCGCACCGATCCGGTGCTCGCCAGGCCCACCAGGCCGGAGACGGTGTTCTCCCTCGACATCGGGGTCATGGTCGCCGTCTTCCTGGCCCTCGCCGCACTCGACCACTTCCTAGTCGCGGCTCCGGGTGTACACCGGTGGTACGAGCACGGGTTGGCCCGCCGGGCGAACTACGCGCGCTGGGTCGAGTACTCGGTCAGCGCGTCAATCATGATCGTGCTCATCGGCCTCTTCGTCGGCATCCGCGACCTGGCTGCGGTCGTGGCCGTCTTCGCGGCGAACACCGCGATGATCCTTTTCGGCCTGCTGATGGAGCGCCAGCAGCGACCGGGCGCGGCCGACTGGAGCGCCTTCTGGTTCGGGTCCCTCGTGGGCATCGTGCCGTGGGTGCTGATCGGCGTCTACACGCTGGAGCCCGCCACCGTCCCCGGCTTCGTCTACGCCATCGTCGTGGTTCAGTTCGTGCTCTTCTTCACCTTCGCAGTCAACATGGCGCTGCAATACGCGCAGGTCAGTCGCTGGAAGGACTACCTCTTCGGGGAGGTCGGTTACATCGTCCTGAGCCTGACCGCGAAGTCGTTGCTCGCCTGGTTGGTCTTCGCGAATGTGCTGCGGACCTGACGGTCAGCGTTTGTCGCGCTCGGCGAAGAAGGTGGCTAGGAGCTCGACCACATCGTGGTGGGCGATGGAGTGATGGCGGAACGGACGCTCAGCCGCAGACGCCGCCACGCGGATGTGTTCTCAGCGGTCTCCCTCCCTCAGCGTGTCGCGAATGGGCGAGCGGTGAGCACGACGTTGTCCTTGTAGCCGCCGCTGTCTGGGTCGTACGCGCCGCCGCAGGTCACGACCCGAAGGATGGACGGGCCGTCCCGGTCGAAGACCGCCTCAAGGGCCCGGGACTGCTTGTCGAAACGTTGGACCGCCGCCACGCGGTAGCGCACCTCCCGGCCACCCTGCAGCCGCACGCTCATCAGATCACCCGGTTCTAGCTCGGACAGCCGCGCCAGCGGTCCGACGCCGAACCGCCTGCTGTCGACGTGCCCGGCGAGCACTGTCGACCCGGGCTCCAGCGGCTCGGGACCGAACTTGTACCAACCGGCGACCGTCGGCCGCTCCGGGAGCGCCATCTGTCCGTCTGGCGTGACGCCGGTGGGCTCCACCTTCATGCGGATGTCGACGGATGGCACCCTCAGTTCGACGGGCGGAGCGAGTCCTTGCGGAGCGTCGATCGCGCCAGCGGCTCCTGGCGTCACCGACGGTGTGGTCGGCGCCGGCGAAGGCGGCGAGGAGGTGACCAGCCGCTCCAGCGCCGTGGCGCCCGAACCGCCCTCGTGCCGACCCCCAAGAACGGAGGCCAACGCGAGGGCGGCGAGCGAGACGACGAGGACGGCAGCAGCCGCCCGGACGCCTCGGTGGGAGGTCACCGGCGGGGGCGCACCCCGGCGACGGCGAGCGTCCCCGCAGAACCGACCAGACCGGCAAGCGCGAGGCCGTACAGGGCCACCAGCCAGATCGGCGTCGGGTCGCCGGCGGCCGCCTGGCCGCCGGTTCCGCCGGGCACGCCGCTGGGCGCGGAGTGCAGCCCGCTGATCGTCTGCACGGCCAGAGCGAGGTTCTCGTCCGCGGCGCTGCCCCAGGCGTAGACGATGGTGTTCGTCCCCTCCTTCAGGTCCAAGTCGGCCGGGCCGATCGCGACGGTGTCGGTGCCGGCCAGCACCACGTCGGCGCTCACCGTACCGGCGGCCACCTCGGCCATGTCCTCATCGGGATTGGACAGGTTCGTGAAGACGGGTGTGCCTCCCGCGCGTACGTCGACGGCCGGGGCCGCGGCGTCGTGCCGCACCGTCAGGCGTGCCTTGCCGGCCGGAACCTTGGACGTGTCGTTCGCGTACGGCGTCAGCACTGGCGCCCCATCGGCGTCGAGGTGCGCGACGATAGTGACGTTGGCACCGGCAGGGACCTCCACGTCATTCGCCTCGATGAGGGCTTTGGAGTCCGCAGCCGCGCCGGCCTTCGTGACCTTCAGGTCGTAGGTGCCCGCGGGCAGCTGCGTCGGATCGGTCAGGGTGCCGGGCTTGAAGTCGGTGAGCAGCTTGTCGCCGTTGGCATAGACGTCCACGGTCGCCCCGGGCACGCCATGCAGCACGGAGACGGTGGCGTCGCCGTCGGCGGCCTGTGCGGGGACGGCCACCCCCACGGTCAGTACTGCGACCGCTCCCGCCAACGCGGCGGCAGCAAGGTTTCGTCGTCGGGACATCAGGCTCTCCTTGGTGGCAGGGAAGTATTACCCTGTGTTTCAAACGGGATCCGCGCCACCGGATGCAGCGACGACAGACTTCTTCGCGAACCAATCGGCCCGGTCAGACCGTTGCTCGCACCCGGGGTACGTCTCGGGCGACGTCGAGTCGCCGCCGGCATGGCGAGACTGCTAGGAGCAGGAGATCTACCGGGGTGTGAGGCCCCGCGGATGGTGTTGGTCGTCGTCCGCGTCAGGCTCTGCTTGGTTGGCATTGCCGGGACGAGCTTTCTGTCGGACACCTCGTCCGCCGGTCTCGGCGGGCTCGCCGCGAGCATGGCCATGGAGCTTTCGGCGAGGTCGCGGCGCTCGCGAGTCTGCCCGTCGTCGTGGGCATCGACCGGCACCGGGCCGGCGAGGCGGAGCGGGCATCGGGGTGGCGAGACCCGACCACATCGGTGCGGCGTTTGATCTCCTTGTTCATTCGCTAGAGCGGGTTGGTGGACTCGAAGACCTGGTCGCAGGGGCGCGTGCTGCCGGCATTCCGCCGACCGTGCGAAGCCGTCCATCCAGGCGCACCTGCGGCGGGTTCCACCTTGAGTTCGAGAGTCGGTCTCGGCGACCGCCGTCGGTTTCGCGGTGGCGATGCTCCGCCGCAAGGACAGTTCGTTCACTGCAAGTGCGACCACCACGCCTGACGTGGAGCATGAACGCGAAGACGATGGCGCTAGGCAACTGGATCGAACGCGGAGCCGGAGAGTCTGTTCGAAGACCGGCGCGACGAAGGAGAATGGTCGGCGATACGTTGCCGCATGATCCGCACGCCAGGATGCCGGGCCGGCGCTGCCTGTGGCCGGCTTGTGGTCGATCACCTCGTGCGCAATGTCAGGGCGACCCGGTCGTGGTTGGCGAGCGCGCCGTCCTCGAGCAGCGCCACCCACCCACCGCGGCGCAGGACGGTCTCGATCAGCTCGTCGACGGCGTCGTCGATGACGTCGGGGTGCTCGACGTCATCGGCAGGGCTCAGCAGGTCCCCGCTGCCATCGACCCGGGCCGGGTAGAAGTAGCCTTCCTCGACCGCGAGCATCTCCGGACGGTCCGCTTGGGCTGCCAGCCAGGCCGAGTTGATGCCGGAGACGGCCCGCTTACCGCCGACCCTCTCCTCGAGCAGCGCGAGGGCCTCCTGCTGCCGGGACCGCAGGTAGCCCTCCAGCACCAGGCGGATCCGGGGAACGAGGTCCGCCGTCGGCGCGGTCACCATGCTGCCGTGGATGCAGCCAGCCAGCCGGCCGAGGTTGGCGGACAGCCCTCGGAACTCGGCCAGCTCGCGCTCGGTGCCGACCAGCACGAGAGGGGCCGGGTGAACCCTGAGATAGGCACCGAGTGCTCGGTCGACGGCGCGGTAGAAGGATTGCCTCTCCTGCACGCGCATCCCATGCTCACCCCGCTGCGCGGCCTCGGCGCCAGCCGCGAGGCGGGGGAACGACCGGCCGGGCGCCGGGTGGAGGTCCCCACCCACCCCCTCGAAGAGTCGTGCCTCATGCTGGCTCAGCGTGAGGACGACATGTCGCCGGCGTCCGGTGCAGAGCCCGCACCAGGTCTCGGGTAGCGAACGTGGGGTCGACGACGACGCGGTCCGCAACGGGCACGTTCAGCTGGACCACGGCGCGAGTTGCCGCCGAGACGAAGATTGCGATGGCCTCGGTGGCCGGCCCGCGGCCCGCCTCCTCAGCGAGCTCGGCAAGCGGCCGGAGGACCGTCCCCCGGATCCCCGGAAGGGACTCCGACGTCAACCGCGCCTCGGCTTCGCGCACCATCCCACGCAGCCGCTCAACATCCTCAGGCAGCATCCGCGATGCAGGAGTAGTCGACATCAGCAGAGTCACGGCCGGGTAGCTCTCAATGGCCTGGAGCAACGTGACCATGCTGGGGGTCGGCAGCGTCGGACGAAGCCGGGTGTGGGGATCGGCTGGCTGGGCGGTCATGACGCTCCTCCTGAGGAGATCGACGGGGTGGTTGGTTCGGGGACGGGAAGCTCTTCCTCCAAGTCGTTCTTGGTGCGCCACAGACTCGCGGCGATCGACCCGACGACGAGGGCGCCGATCACGCTGAGGGAAAGCGTGATGGGGATCTTGTAGACGTCGAGGAGCAGCATCTTGACGCCGACGAACACCAGCACCGCGGCCAATCCCACCTTGAGGTACACGAAGCGGTGCATGAGGTCGGCGAGCAAGAAGTACATGGCGCGCAGGCCGAGGATCGCGAAGGCGTTGCTGGTGAAGACGAGGAACGGGTCCTGGGTGACGGCGAAGATCGCGGGTATCGAGTCGACCGCGAAGATCAGGTCGGTGGTCTCCACGAGGATGAGGACGGTGAAGAGCGGCGTGGCCAGCCAGCGGCCGTTCTGCTTCACCCAGAACTTGGTCCCGTGCCAGCTCGGTGTGCTGGGGATGATCCGCCGCGTGAGTCGGAGTACGGGGTGCCGGGTCGGGTCGGAGTGGGAGTTGCGCTTCCGGAACATCTGGATGCCGGTGACGACGAGGAACGCGCCGAAGACGTAGAGGACCCAGGCGAACCGGTCGATGAGTACGGCGCCGCCGGCGATGAAGGCGGCCCGCAGAACGAGCGCACCGAGGACGCCGTAGAACAGGACCCGGTGCTGGTAGGCCCGGGGCACGGCAAAGGCCGCGAAGATGAGAGCGAACACGAAGACGTTGTCGACGGCAAGGCTCTTCTCGATGACGTATCCGGCGTAGTACTCGCCGGCCGCCTCCGAACCGAACATCCGCCAGACGACCAGCCCGAAGCCCAGCCCGAGAGTCACCCAGACGGCGGACCAGAGGGCGGCTTCGCGGAGGGACACGACCCGCTCACCGCGATGGGCCAGCAGGTCGATGGCGAGCATGACCAGGATCACCGCGAGCACGGCGAACCACAGCCACAGGGGAACGGACAAGGGACAGCCTCCGGTCTCGAGTGCGAACCGAAGGTCTCTCCCGGTGCCGGCTCTTCACCGGTCACCCGCTCCCGCCGGGCCCGGTCGGGCCGTACTGACGACGGAAATGTCCTGGGGTACTCCCCTTCACACGCCGAACGGGTCGGCGTCGCCGGCAAGGTGGCCTCACCGGTGAACTCAGTTTCAGGTATTCTCTTGCCTATGTCAAGGAGAGGCTGGACGTTCTTGAGCAACCACGGGCACGTTCTCCTCGCCGTCGGTCAGGACCCCATGGCGCGGGTGCGCGATCTGGCAGACCGCGTCGGCATCACCGAGCGATCAGCTCAGCAGATCCTTAACGACCTGGTGGACGACGGGTACGTCCGCCGCACGAGGACCGGTCGGCGGAACACCTACGCGCTCTCGAGCGGCATGCCGTTCCGCCATCCGCTTGAGGATGGCCAGAGCGTCGACGGGCTCCTGGCGCTGTTCGGAGGAGTACCCACAATTCGCTGACCCGCCGAACACTGCACATCGTTGCCACTCAGCCTCCACCTCTGCCAGGAACGGTTGAGACCGCGCCCGCCGTGACGGCGGGCAAGACAGCAACGGGACCGATCGGCAGGCTCCCAATAGGTCACTCCGCCCGTCCGGTCGTGACGGGTGAGCGAACAGGCGGGTCGACGGATCATCATAAGACAACGCGAACGCGTCAGCCGAAACCTCGACTTGGACCCACCCGGCCGGGCAGCTCACCCGCACGCTGCCACCCAAGAGCCCAGGCGGTCGACATCGGCAAGGCCATCCTTGTTGCCAGTTCCAGCGCGATCCGCTCAACCGACCGTCCCCGCAGGACGGCGGGAGCGGATGGGTATCCCGGGATACAACGGTGTGCGGCTGACTGGTGGGTTTCGCGGTGGTGCGGACAACGTGCCGGCTGGGGTTGTCCGTGGCGATGTTGTCCGGGTGTCGCCCGTACTTCGGCTGATCAGCCGGCATGGGTGACCCAGGGGTCGCCGTGTGGGTGTCGAGCACTGACCCGGAGGTGTCGAGGGTCCTCGGCGCGTGGGTCTGCTGTCGGTCACGGCTCGAGCTGGACAACCGGGCACGACCAGCCCCGGCATGACGCACGCAGCCGACCGTGCAGCGCTGGACAACTTGTTGGACAACCCCAGCGGCCACCGTGGCGGACATGACCGCACACCGGCACGCGCGCAGTGCAGCCTTCCTGGTTGCCGTGGCCGCTGCTGCCGTCCCGGACACCCTTGCCACGGTGTCCGTCGCGGTCCGCCGCCGACCGGTTCGGAGATTTGTCGAGATTCTTTCCGGTCGACCCTCGAGGTTGGCAGGTTCCCCGGCACACAGGACTGCATGGGGACCCTCGTCCGCGGCCCGTGTACCGGTCCGCGCATCGGCCGGCCTCGTGCGCGTCGGCCCAGGCTTCCGTTGGCCGGGCCGTGCCGCGGCGGGTGGGTGAGCCGGGCGTGGTGGTGTCGGTGGCGATGCTCACGGCGGGGTCGGACCCGGCCGGCTACTACCTGGCCCGGCAGGCCAACTGCCCCGCCGACTACTACCTCGGCGCCGAGCCGATCGGCCGCTGGCTCGGGTCCGGTGCCGCAGCGGCCGGGCTGACCGGTCGGCTCGACGCCGCCGGTGCCACCACCCTGCGCGGGCTGCTGGAGGGTGCTGCGCCGGACGGGCGGCAGCTGGTGGCGCCGGTGCTGCGGGCCGACCCGCGCGGCCGGCTCCCCGCCGGGCCGCTGGTCGACGCGGTCCACGCTCGCGCCGACACCGGGCGTGCCGGTCGAGTCGCTGCTCACCGAGCCGACCGATCGGGCCCGGTACGCCGCCCTCGCCGGAGGGTGGCCCGGCCGGGCAAGCGCGGCCGGGCCGCCACCGTCGACCCGGCACGGGCCGGCCAGCTCGCGGTCGCCGCTGGTCTTGACGTCGCCGCGGTCTACGGCACGGACACCTACGCCGAGGCGATGAAGTTCGCGGGTCGTCGGGTGGACCACCGCCGGCCCGGGATCGACGTCACCGTCTCCGCACCGAAGTCAGTGAGCGTGCTGTTCGGGCTCGGGGATCCGGACACCGCGCTGCAGGTCCGGGCCGCCCACCAGGCCGCCGTGGCCGAGGTGGTGGGCTTCCTGGAGTCGGTGGCCGGGCACGGGCTGCGCGGCCATCAGGGCGACGGGCAACGCGCCCAGCGAATCGCCCACGGACGGCTGGATCGTCGCCGGGTTCGAGCACCGGACCTCGCGGGCGGACGACCCGCAGCTGCACACCCACCTGGTGGTGCCGAACCTGCTGCACGGCGCGGATGGCAAGTGGTCCGCGGTGGACGCGAAGGAGATCTACCGGCACGCCCTGACCGCGTCCTACCTCTACCACGCGGTGCTCCGCGGGCAGCTCACCCAGCGCCTCGGGCTGGCCTGGACCTCCCCGGTCAAGGGCGTCGCGGAGATCGACGGCATCCCGGCCGACCTGCTGGGCGAGTTCTCCACCCGCCGCCGGCAGATCCTCACCGCCATGGCGGCGGCCGGCACCGCCGGGCCGGACGCGGCGCAGGCGGCCTGTCTTGCCACCCGCCCCGGCAAGACCCGCGGCGTCCGCGAGGAGACGCTGCGGGACCGGTGGGCAGCGAAGGCGCGGCGGCCGGCCACGGCCACCGGCGGCTGGTGGGCAAGGTGTTGGGCAAGCGCCGGCCACCCCCCTTGCCACCCCTCGACCAGCTCGCCGGCTACCTGCTCGGACCCGCCGGGCTCACGGCGCAGGCCACCGGGTTCGACCGGCGTGACCTGCTGCAGGCGATCTGCCAGGCCCTCCCGCCGGCACCGTCATCGACCGGGCCGCACTCGAGGCGCTGGCGGACCGGGTGCTGGAAAGCCGCGACGTGGTCCGGCTCGTCGCCCCGCCGGAGGACGGGCCGCGGTGGACCACCACCGAGCTGCTCGGCGTCGAGCAGACCGCCCTCGGCTTGGCCCGCGACCTGACCTCGATGCCGGCCCGCGACGTCCCGCCCGAACGAGCTGGCGGCGGCCATGTCCGGACGGACCCTGTCCGGCGAGCAGCGGCGATGGTCGAGCCCTCGCCGCGGCCGACGGGCTCGCGGTGGTGGTCGGGCCGGCCGGCGCCGGCAAGACCGCCGCCCTCGACGCCGCCGCCCAGGTCTGGGCCGGGCAAGGCCGCGCGGTCACCGGTGCCGCGGTCGCCGCGGTCACCGCCCGCCGGCTCGAGCACGCCACCGGCATCGAGTCCACCTCGCTGACCCGGCTGCTCAACCAGGCCCGCCGGACCGACCCGGCCACCGGCCGCCGGTCGGGCTGCCCCGCGGCGGAGTGCTGGTGGTCGACGAGGCCTCCATGGTCGACACCCGCACCCTTACCCGCCTGCTGGCCCACACCCGCGCCGCCAGGCGCACGCTGGTGCTGGTCGGTGACCCGGCCCAGCTGTCCGAGGTCGGCGCCGGCGGCCTGTTCACCGCGCTCGCCCGGCACCCGACACCATCACCCTGACCGACAACCGCCGCCAGGCCGAGGCCTGGGAACGCCGCGCCCTGGCCGACCTGCGGTCCGGCGACCCCGACGCCGCGGTCGCCGCCTACGCCGACACGGCCGGGTCCACACCGCCCCCACCGACCGGCTCGCCGACCGGGTCGTGCAGGACTACCTCCGCCACCACGACAAGCCGACCAGAGACACGGGCCGGCTGGCCGGTCCCGCCGGCCAGTGAGCGGGTGGTGATGCTTGCCGTCCGCAAGGCCGACGTCACCGAGCTCAACGACACCACCCGGCCGGGCTGCTCGACGCCGGCCGGCTCGGCCCCGACGCCGTCACCGCCGGGCACGGCGAAGGTCCCGGGAGTACCGGGCCGGCGACCAGGTCCTGGTCACCGCCAACGACCACCACCTCGGCCTGCTCAACGGCACCCGCGCCACCGTCACCGCCGTCGACGCCCGTCACCGGACCCTCACCCTGGCCGCCGACGGCGACCAGGCGGTCACCGTCCGGGCCGACTGGGCCGAGCGGCACCTCGACCACGGCTACGCCATGACCTGCCACAAGGCCCAAGGCGCCACCGTCGAGGTCGCCCTGCTCTACGGCACCACCGCGCTGACCCGGGAAGCCGGCTACGTCGCGCTGTCCCGCGGCCG
>CAWBMM010000001.1:0-722871 GCA_963789855.1 uncultured Actinomycetota bacterium | reverse complement strand
GTCTGACCAACGCCGAGGTCGCTAGTGAGCTGCACATCAGTCTCAGCACCGTCAAGACCCACCTGGCCAGCCTCATGAACAAGCTGGGCGCGAGGAACCGGGTCGAGATCGCCATGTGGGCCTATGAAACGAAGCGCATCACAGCCTGATGAAAGTGGCGCGAGGACCGTGTGGCGCTCACGGCAGGTCAGCAACATCATCACGAACCGACCAGGGTCGTGGCACACGTGGCGGACCATGCCCAAGAGCGACCGCAATAGGCATCCGCTCATGCCGCTGGAGTCGGTTGGAGACCTGCACCGCCCTCGGCCGAATCGAGCGGTGGTGCGAGCTCAACGGCGCTGGCGTTACCGCTATCGAGGGTAAGGCGGTGACCATTGGAACGTCGCGAAGCGAGGAGACCGCCTCGCGGTTGCTACATCCCTACTGGCAACAACACGCAGAAGGCAGGGGATCATCACTACGCCTCGCAGCGGCTGCCCTGTTTCGGACTCCGGCAGGTATCGATGCCCGCACCACCGAAGATCTGGTCGATTCCTCGACCGCCGCGGACCGTGTCGTTGCCACGGTCACCGTGCAGGCGGTCGGCGCCCCCTTGGCCCCGGATCAGATCCGACTCAGATCCACCCGCGACGTAGTCGTCTCCGGGGCCGGCGAGGAGCTGGTCACTGCCTGCGCCGCCGCTCAACAGATCGTCGCCGATCCCACCGTAGACGCGATCGTTGCCGAGCCGGTCAGTCAGGAAATCATCTCCACTCCCGCCGTAGATGACATCGTCGCCACCGAGGAACTCATCCGCACCGTCATCACCCGCGCCGCCGTACATGACGTCGTCCCCGGGGTACCCGTCTAGGTAGTCATTGCCGGCGCCTCCGTAGAGCACGTCGGCCCCGTCGCCACCGCAAAGAAGGTCTGGACCGCCAAGGCCGCGAATCGTGTCATTGCCGCCGAGCCCGTTTACAACGTCGGACCTCGGTGTGCCCACGATGGTGTCGTCACTATCTGTCGCGAGAGTTGTCGCTGGCTCGTCGTCGCAAATGGCCACGACACGGGCCCCAGCACTCTGGCCGGTCAACCCCAAGATCAGTATGGCGAGAACGCCTAGAGCAAGGGTCAAGCGAGCCCTGACGTTCCTCATGGTGGATCCTCTTCCGACGCGGAACCCGTTGTCCAAGGTCGGACGGCCATCCGGCTTGGTTCGGCCACTGCGTCCGACAGATTCCTCAGCGAACCCCCTGGCCGGATGCGTTGTCGCTTAGCGGAGACGAGAGAGCGGCTGAGGCTGCTCTGGATCGGTTGGCCCGGCGGAAACGGAATCGATCGGTAATGGCACCCCTCTGTGCCAAGCCCTTGACACAGAGGGTGCCACTACTGCGCGCTACGGACCGACGCCATCTGCGGCGCCCTTGACGGCCATCTTCGAATCGATGTTACCCACCCAGGCCCGCACCACCCGGGGAGATGGGCGGCAGTCCGTCGCCTTCGTCAACCTTTCCGCACCGGATGCACTTGAGAAAGATGCCTTCCGGTTGGTCATCGCCCTGCGTTGCCTCGTAGCGATGACGACCCCACTTGTGGCCGACGACCAAGCACCTTGCGGCTTCGAGCATGCTGCCTCCCCGAGAGCGCGGGCGTCGCAGGCGCAAACGCAAGCGCGTGTCACCACTGTGCGCCCGGCGAGGCCACCTGTCGACCGCTCGGCTCGACGAAAAGGCTGACGCCTGCCCCGCAACTCAAGGCCGCTCTTGATCGGCCGCGCCGGTCGTCACCCAAGCGATCGGTAGTGCCAGCTCCGGCGCGCCGGCGGCGGACGAGAGGCCGAGCCATCGACGCACTTCTCCCTCTGCGGGATCCGTGCTTGGGTGTGTCAAGTTCTTACGGGCGAACGCGGATGATCGTCTTTCCCTTGGCCCGCTCGGTCGGGTTGAGGGCGGCGACGGCGTCGTCGAGGGTCGCGACGTTGCCGATGTTGGTCCGCAGTCGTCCGTCCCGCACCCGCTGGACGATCTCACTCAGTTGGGCGCGATCGGACTCGACGACGAAGTCGACTGCCAGGCCGTCGGCGGGCCGCGCCTCGGGCGGCCCTACGACGGTCACCAGGGTTCCTCCGGCCCGGATCAGGCTTGCGGACCGCTTCTGGATGTCTCCGCCGATCACGTCGAACACCAGGTCGACGCCACCGACGTCTTCCAGGGCGTCGTTGTCGAGGTCGATGAACTCCTGCGCGCCGAAGTCGAGCGCCTTCTGGCGGTCGGCGGCGCGCCCGGTGCCGATGACGTAGGCGCCGGCCTCACGTGCGAGTTGCGTCACCATCGTCCCGACTGCGCCAGCCGCGCCGTGCGCGAGGACGCTCTGCCCTGCCTGAAGGTGGCCGTGGTCGAACAGTCCCTGCCACGCGGTCAGGCCCGAGATCGGCAGGCTCGCGCCCACGGTGAAGTCGACGTCGCCCGGCAGTGGCGCAAGGTTGCGTGCCTCGATCGCGACATACTCCGCCAAGGTGCCGTCGCGATGCCAGTCCGCGAGGCCGAACACCCGCTGTCCCACCGACACCCCCGTCGTGCCGTACCCGAGGGCGGTGACCACTCCGGCCAGCTCGTGCCCAGGGATCGACGGTGTTCGGTCACGGTCGCCGCGATCGGTCCAGGTCGAGGGCCACCCCATCTCAGTCGGGACGTATCCCGACGCATGAACCTCAACGACGACGTCGTTTATCGCTGCCGGCGGCTCGGGCCGCTCGGCCAGCGTCATCCCGGCCGTTCCCGCGGCCTCGATCCGTCACCACAATCGCCTTCATCCGGCACCTCCGTGCATCGAGTCTTTGCCCGCGCGGCATGTACGGCCGGACTGGCCGTGCCCAGGTCTTTTGGGAACGCCGGCCCCGGGGCCAGGACATTAGCGCCGCCAGTTCGAGGGCTGGTTCGCCCCGTCCCCGGACCGGCTGGTCGCAGGCGTGCCCAAGTTGGCATATCCGCGGGTTGGTTCGACCCCTGACTCGCGCCGGGACCTCACCCTGAGAGGGGGGAAGTGACCATCCCCGGCGGACGGGCTTCCGGCCGCGGCTGTACGTCGCGCGGGTCCGGTGCGCCCGACCGATCGGTAGATGACATATGACGGACCCCCTCCGCTCGGAGAAAGATCTGCACGTGGTGCAGGTTTCGTTGCAGGAGCTGGAGGAGGTCCTGATGCGCATCGTAGGAGGGCTCGATATTCACCGGCAACAGGTCACCTTCGACTGGGTCGATCTCGACTCGGGAGAGGCCAAGCGGGGTCGGATCACCCCGGCGGACCGGGTCGGGTTCCGCAAGTGGCTGGGACAGTTCGACGGTGAGGTGGAGGTGGTGTTGGAGGGCTGCACCGGCTGGCGGTTCGTCGCCGAGGAATGCGCCGCGGCCGGGGCGAAGGTGCATGTGGCGGATCCCGCCGAGGTCGCGGCCCGGCGTAGCTCGAAGCGGCGAGCGAAGACCGATCCGATCGACGCCCGACAGCTTCGGCAGCTGCTGGAGAGAGGTGAGGTTCCCGAGTCGTGGATCCCACCGAAGGTCGTGCTCGAGGTCCGAGAGCGGGTGCGGTTGTATCTGGACCTGCTCGAGGACAAGCAGGCTTGGCAGCATCGGATCCACGCCACGCTGTTCCAGCACGGGGTGCCGAAGGTCGAGGGGAAGCTGCTGGCCGGTGGCCGGGCCGAACACGGCCGCGACGATCCGGACCTGTCCGACGCCGGCCGGGACGCGGTCGACACCGCGCTGCGGATCATCGCCGCGCTCGACGCCGACCTGACCCGGATCCGCGCCGAGCTGGTCGCCTTCGGCCGAGCACACCCCGGCCCGCGAGAGCTTGCCCACGAGTACGGTCTCGGCGCGTTGCTGGCCACCGCGGTCTGGGAGGAACTCGGCGACACCCGCCGGTTCTCGGCCTCCCGGCAGGCGGTTCGCCACGCCGGGCTGGACATCTCCGTCTACGACTCCGACGGCAAACACAAGGGCCGCCCGACGCTGACCCGGCAGGGGCCGCCGGCGCTGCGCTGGGCGCTGTACGAGGGCGCCGTGCACGCCCACAAGCCGACCAGCCCGGACCACGCCTACTACACCCGGCTCGCCCGGCGGGCCGGCTCCGGCCGGGCACGGCTCGCGGTGGCCCGCAAGCTCGCCCGCCGCTGCCACCACCGGCTGCGCGCCCTCGGTGATCAGGCCTGGGTCGAGCTGCCCGGCTAGCCACCCGTCGCGATGGTGACCGTGTCCGCGAACCAGCCCGCCACCGAGGACCCCACCGGCCGGTGCGGCCAGCTCCCAAACTGGCACTGCTCGCCAGCCGCAAGCTGGACGACCTTCAATAGATCGAGCGGCCGCACCCCGCACCCGCCTGCAGGGCACCCCATCAATCCTCCTGTGACCGGACGCATCCCAGGTCCGCGCACCAAGGTAAGTCTGGGCGCCTGCGGCACACCACCATCCCGAGGCACCCACTGACCCGGCAACCACGGAGATCGCCATGACCAGCCAGTGACGTCGTCCTCGTCGCCCATCGTTCGACCGTCCTCGCCGGCGTCAAGGGTCGCTACGCGATCGCTGACGCGACGGCCTGCGGCCGCCCTTGACCCCCGGCTGCGGCGGACGAAGACAAGGCAACGACAAGGACGACGCCCCACCTTGACAACCGGGGGTCCGCCAAAGGTAAGTGCCAGCTCCGAGTCGATCGAGTCGTCGGCCGCGGCGCCGGTTCGGCCGGTCGCATGCACCCGTGTTCCTGATCGCCGATCCGGGTAGGCTGCGGTGTGCCCGAGTTCACCTGGCGACCGGCCAACGAGGCAACGACAGAGGACGTCGAGGCGGTTTTCGACACCGGTGGCGCACGCAAGTGCCGCTGCCAGGCGCTGAAGTGCCCAGGCTGGATCTGGCGCGACACCACGCAGGAGCAGCGAGACGCCGCCCTGCTGGAGCAGACCGGCTGCGGCACCGATGGACCCACGTCCGGCCTGATCGGGTACCTCGACGGCGAGCCAGCCGGCTGGGTCGCGGTCGAGCCGCGGGAAAATTACCCCCGAGTGTGGAGCCGGAAGAAGTCGTGGATGCGGCTGGACCCTGAGCTCGTGGGCGTCTGGTCGGTCACCTGCTTCGTCGTACGCAAGGGCTACCGACGGCAAGGGCTGATGTACGAGTTGGCCGCGGCCACCGTTGAGTACGGAAGGCAGGTCGGCAGCCGCGTCCTGGAGGGCTATCCCACCGAGCCGTCGCCCGGGAAGACCGTGATCTGGGACGAGGCGTCGGTCGGGCTGCTCCAAGTCTTCCTCGACTCAGGCTACGAGGTGGTGGCCTCTCCGACCCTGCGCCGGAGGGTGGTGCGTCACCGACTCGCCGAGCCGTCGTGACCAGCTCGCCGTGGGCCAAAGCCGCACATCCGGACGAGCATTCCGTTAGCGCCTGTCCGAAGAGGTGGCCCGTGAGCGGTGGCCAACTGGTGACCCGCATTTTCTCCGCGGGGCGGCATGCGCCCTTTCGCGCGACGGGCGCGATCGCAACGTGTTCCGCGCAGCTTGAGCCAGTCTGACGCGACCGATCGGTAGTGCAAGCTCCGGTCTGACGGTTCTGTTCGCTGTTAGTTGCGTCAAACGCACGTCACGGGTGCTCTTCGACCGGCAGCCTCCAGCTAACCGATGCGTGCTCAGAATGCGTTCGCGGCGGACTTCCACTCGCGGAGGCGCTGCGCGATGAGCGCGGCCCGCTCCTCCTCGCTCCCGCTGTCCAGCACCTGAAGGTCTGCGGGGTCGGCTCGTAGGTAGATGCCGGCGGTTCGGGCATTCAGCCCGGGGTCGCGATCCGACCGTGTCGTCCAGTACCCGGTGGCGCGGTCCGCGGTCTCGAGCCTGATCTCGCCGGTTCCTTCGAGCTGCGGGGCGTTCGGGTCCCGAGGGCGCTCGCCCTTCCAGAAGTACAGAATGCCGGCCGGATCCTTGCGTTCCTTCGCGGCCTCGCTCCAGTACCGGGCCGACAGGGTGCCGTCCCCCTGCCAGGCCCGGCCGTTCACGTTCAGGCCTCCGTCGCGGTCCCGCGAGATGCGCAGGAGGCTCACGGCCGACGGTTCATCGTCGCTTCGCATGGTGAGGGAGAGCTGCCACCACAGCCCCTCGACCGGGCCGCGGCGACCCTCGGTCTCGATCGCCTTGCGGAGCTTCTGATTGATCGCGCGAACCTCCGCAGGGCTGGTGGTCGGGTCGTAGCGGACTGCGGTCAGCCCGAGCAGGTCGCTGGGCAGCTTCGATCCGTTCGCGTGGAGGATGAACGTGCGCCGGATGCCGAGCGCGCCGCCGAACAGCCCCGCCTCGAACACCACATTGTCCCGCGGCGACGCCAGGCCAGACTGAGACGCATCCGTCGTGGTCCAGTCGTCCTGGGCGAAGACGAACGCGGCGAAATCGACCTCCTGGGAGAGCTCGACGAGCCGGTCGAGTGTGGACCGCCCCGGGTTGAACGTGGTCAACCAGGGCTCGACGTCGGCGACGTCTTCGAGCCCGCGCGTTATCGCCTGGAGCAGCTTGGCCTGCTTGCCCGACGATCCGAGGAAGATGCGCGGCTTGTTCATGCGCGATTCAACATGACGGACATGGCGCACACGCTACGCCGGGGCGGTGCGGGGCATCCCGGCGGTGCTCCAGCACTTCGTGGCCGAGCGCCAGCTCCGGGAGGACTGCGACAACGCTCGGGGTTCGGGTGACTCCGGATCAACCCACCGGGCTACCACCCGCGGCGGTCGGGGCTGGTGGCTCGGCTAGCGTCTGCGCATGCCACTGTCGCCCGAGGAGTTTTACACCCATGCCGTCGCCGCGGCCGACAACGAACAGCGCCTGCCGCTGTCGCGGATGACCGGCTGGGACATCAGCCCCTTCGAGGCCGACGGCCTGCGGGTCTCGCGGCTCCGACCACCGGTGGTTCCGGAACCGCCCCGGCACGGGGAGGACCCGGCGGACTGCGACTCCTGCCGCCGCCGGGACGAGGGCATCTGGCTCGACGACCGCTGGCGGTTGACCCAGATCGGCGGGGTCGGAGTTCCGCTCGCTCTGCTGTTGCACCCGCGCGACCACCACGATCTCGCGGACCTCACCGACGACCTCGCGGCCGAGCTGGGCGTGCTCAGCACGCACGTCACCCGACACGTCCAGGCCCTGCGGCACATCAGCAGATGCCACGTCTACCGCATCGGTGACGGCGGCGCCCACCTGCACGTCTGGTTCTTCGCACGCCCAGAAGGTCAGTCCCAGCTCTTCGGGTCGTGGCTGGTCGTGTGGGACGACCTGCTGCCCGAGTACCCGGCCGCCCTGGCCCAGACGGACGCCGCCACCGTGGCCGACGCCCTGGTCGCCTCTTACGGCGGTCGGCGAGGTCCCGTGCCGATCTGACCGCCGCGCCCTCAAGGCGCTCCCAGCAGCAGGTGATCGATCGGTAGTGCCAGCTCCGCAGCAGCGCCGTCCAGTACACGGTTTCGCGCAGCTGCGCCTCGATTCCGGCCTGTTCCGCGATCCACGACGCCAGCAGGCACGAGCGCAGCTGCGACTCGAGCCGCTGGCCGAACGCGTTGTCCTGGGCGAGCGCGAGGGTCGCCACCAGCTCACCGAGTCGCAGTCCTGCAGAAATGGGAGACCTCCCGATGCGCGAGCCGTCGCCGACGGCGCACTCTCGACCGTAACCGGTTGCCAGGGGAGGACCGGGCGAATGAGGAGGGTGGGCCATGGCGGTTCGCGTGGAGAACACCGAGCTCTGGGCTCGTTCGGTAGTCGAGCTCGCGGGCATGATCCGCGCCAAGGAGGTCTCGAGCCGGGAGGTCGTCGAGGCGCACCTCGAGCGCATCGACGCCGTGAACCCGAAGGTCAACGCGATCGTCGAGACGCTGGCCAGTCAGGCCCGCGAGGCGGCCGGTCGGGCGGACCATGCGGTCGCCGCCGGCGAACGCCTCGGCCCGCTGCATGGCGTGCCCGTCACGGTCAAGCAGAACATCGACGTCGCCGGCACCGCGACCACCCTCGGGCTGACGGCCTTCAAGAACGCGCTGGCCCCGTGCGACGGGCCGCCGGTCGAACGGCTGAGTGAGGCCGGCGCGATCGTCATCGGACGAACGAACATGCCGGACGTCGCGTTGCGCTGGCACACCGATAGCGGTCTCGCCGGTGCCACTCTCAACCCGTGGAATCCCGCGACCTCGCCCGGCGGATCGAGCGGCGGGGAAGCGGTGTCAGTGGCCACAGGGATGAGCCCGCTCGGAATCGGCACCGACCTAGCCTAGGCGGCTCGGTCCGTATTCCGGCAGCTGCGTGTGGCGTGATGTCGCTGAAGCCGACGTGGGGTCGGGTCGCGGACGTGTCCGTCGTCGCGCCTCCGCCGACCCGCGGCATCGCTCAGATGGACACCACCGGGCCGCTGGCCCGCTCAGTGGCCGACCTCCGCGTCGCCCTCAGCGTGCTGAGCCGGCCCAGCGACCGCGACCCCCGCTACCACGAGCTGGAGGACTACGCCGAGTTCCCGGCGCGGTTCGCGGTCGCCATCCCCGAGGGCACGCACCCGGAGATTCAGGCGGCCGTCTCATCGGCCGCCGCCGCCCTCGAGGACGCCGGATGGACGCGTGAGGACACCGACCCACCGGACCTCGGCAGTGCCTTCGAGAGCTGGCTCGCCATAATTGGCCACGAGGTGGCCGAGTCCCTGCCCGTCCTGCGGGAGGTCTGCGGTGAGCAAGCCCTCCAGTTCCTGGGGCTGATGACGGCGGTCATCCCGCAGGTCGACGACGCCGCGTTCGATGCCCTCCTCGGGGAGCGTCGCAGCCAGCTCGTCGAACAGTGGGCGGCATTCAACGCGAACGTCCCGCTCGTCTTGACCCCAACGCTGACCCAGCCGACCTCTGCTGCAGGGGCCGATCTCGTCGACCCGATCGCCGTCACCCAGAGCGTGGCTTGCATCCCGCCCGTCAACCTGCTCGGTCTCCCAGCGGCGGTCATGCCCATGGGCGAGGCCGCCGACCTTCCCACTGGCGTGCAGTTGATCGGTCAAGCCTGGCGCGAAGATGTCTGCCTGGCCGCGGCTGACGCCATCGAATCGGCACGAGGTGTCGTCGTCCCGATCGACCCCCGCGGATAAGCGTCACCACACGACGCGCTGGAACGCACTCATCTGTCCCGTGCCGGGTAATTACCGAGCGTGCGAGCAGCCGCGCATGCCGAGGAGCGGTCGGCAATGGGTTCGTGGGCTAGGAGAATGCCGGGCAGAGCAGCGGTGCGAGGTCGTCGCCGGCCGCGAATACCTCATGCGGGCCGTGGATTACGACCGTGCCGTCGGCGTTTTCGATCAGGACGCCGGTGTCCTGCGCGATGCTGCCGTGACCAGGCACCACCACGTTGAAGACCAGGCCGATGGTCCGCTTGGTCCCGGTGGTGAAGTCGAAGGTCTCGATGCCGTGCTGCCGGTCCCGGACGGTGATGCCGTTGCCCGACCAGGTGCCGACGACGTCGAGTTGGGTTTGGACCCGGGTCGGGCTGCCGGCGGCGTCGAGGAAGAATGTGTCGCGGAAGTTGATGGTGACCTGGTCGTGCAGCAGGAACGTGCCGCAGTCGACATCGAAGGAGTCGTCGAAGGTGCCGGTCTGCACCACCGGTGTCACTGCTGCCGCCGGCGCCGCCTGGGTCAGCAGCGCGACGGCCGTGAGGAGGGACAGGACGGCGGCTGCCCGTGCGGTCCGAGAGAGGGTGGGAACGTGCATCGAGCACCTCCGGGAAGCAAGCGCCCTCCCCACGCGCCCTAACACGCGCGCCAGCGGGTGTGTCCCGCTTGCGCGCGAGTCTTGTCAGGTCACTGCCTGTTGCCAACACCCGTCTGGGTCACACCGGGTGGCCCGAAGAGACTAGTTGCCCGTTCATGCCGGACATAGCGTGCGACGCGGCGACTGTCCGCTCCTGCCGCGATTAGCGCACTTCATAGGTGCCGTGCTCGAGCGACGGCCTGGTGCCGGGATACGGGGTGGCTCGCCCGCTGCCGGCAAAGCGTTTCGGCGGCCGACCCGATCGATGGGATCGACGAGGGCGCCGAGCTGGACGCCTTGCTTGATGCGGCCGGACACGAGGGGGGGCTGTGGTCTCGGCAACGTCGTCTGACCCCGCCGCACCACGCGTCCGCGGCGGTTGGACGAATCCACGTCGACGTGCGGTTCGGAGGTGTCGTCGGACATACCTCGGTTGTCGCTTGAGTGAAGGCTTGCTCAGGTTGGCGTGGCGTGCTCTGCTTCAAGAGGAACTCGGCTCGACTGGAGGGCCGGCGCTCGGGGAGTTCGTCAGGCCGAGTGGTGGATGGAGCGACCGTGTCTTCTGCGCCGAACCGAACAGCTCCTTCACCGTGGCACGGACGGTTGTTCGGCCCCCGGGCCTGGACCGCGCTCGTGGTGGCGGTCACGGCCCTGGGGCTGACCGGCTGCGGCAGCACGTCGGAAAACCTGGACCGGCCAACTCCGGCGACCAGCGTGTCAAGCACCGCAGCCGGGTCATCCTCAGCGACCCCCGCTGCCACAGCGGCGGCAGGGTCGCCGCTGGGCGCGGGCGAGCTCATCGTGTTCGACCAGCTGCTGGCGGGGGAGGAGAGCCGTGATCTGTACGCCGTCGACCCGAGCGGCGGGGAGCCGACCCTGGTCCGCCCCGGCGAGTACCCGCATTGGTCGCCGGACGGCAGCCAGCTGTCTTTCCTCGACTGCCTGAACCCTCCCGACTGCACGACGGGGGTGGCGCTCATGGAACGCTCGACTGGCAAGGTCCACTGGTTCCCCATGCCAGACCCAGACCTGTTCACCGGCTGCGCACTATGGGCACCGTCGGGCGAGACGCTCGCCTGTGACGGCGAGAGCGAGAGCGACCCGTCGCGCAACGGCGTGTACACCGTGCGCGTCTCCGACGGTCAGGGGTTGTCACGCGTCACGAGCAACCCTGGAGGGGTCGACTCGCCGGTCACGTACTCGCCGGACGGCCGGCTGCTGCTGTTCTCCCGCACGCCGGCGGATGCTGGCGAAGGTTCGGCAAAGACCGCCCTGTTCGTCACCTCGTCCCGCGGCGGCAAGGCCACCCGGATCACTCCGTTGGGGTACACGGACGACGCCGCGAGCTGGTCCCCCGACGGCCGCAGCATCGTCTTCGAGACATTCGGCTCCCTCTACCGGGTGCGCCCCGACGGCACCGGAATGAGAAAGATCGCCGTGACGACAACCGACGGGACACCACTGGACCACACGTTCGACGTCGACTACTCACCCGACGGGAGCAACATCGTCTTCTCCGTCGCCGGCGCAGAACCGGGCCTCTACCTGGCCCACCCCAACGGAAGCGGTGCCAAGCGGCTCACCACGAGCCCGACAGAGGACCACCACGCGAACTGGGGTGTCGCCTCGGGAACCTGAAACACCGCAACTTGGCCGGGCCGGTCCTTGTCGGAACGGCCGGCCGGCGAGGGGTCTCTCAGGCGCAGACCACGCTCAACGGGTACGTCAGCGTGATGCTAACGCGGCCCGCGCAGAAGTGCCGTTTTGATTCGCCCAGGTTCCCCACCACGTGGCATCGCAGCGGTGCACGTGCTTGGCGCTCGCGTCGATGGCTTCTGCGCACGGCCTCGGATACTTTGCATCATGGTTTCGACCCAACCTGGTGCGGGATGGGCTCCCAGCCGGGACCCGTCGCCCGTGATTGCGGCGATCCAAGCTTTCGCTAACGAGTTGGCGGCGGACGCGGGCGTACGCGGAGTCGGCCTGTTCGGTTCTCACGCGAGAGGGACTGCGCGGGTCGGCAGCGACGCCGATCTCGTTATCCTCGTGGAGCAACCTGGCTTCGTCATGGGCTGCACCGAGCGTGGTGGCCAGGAGTTCGAGTTGGTTCGGCTCAGCGAAGCGACCGCGATCCAGTACTTCACCGAGAACCGCGATCATGCGGCCGATGTCTGGCCCACCGCCAGGATCCTCTACGACCCTGATGGCGGCCTCGGGCGGGTGCGCGACCACTCGCTGGAGCTGGTCGCGCAGGGCAAGCCACCTGTCGACGAGGCACGTGTCGAATGGTCGCGATTTGCTGCAGCGGACCGCTTCCGAGCTGCCGCCCGCTTGGCCGAGACAGATGTGACGGCGGCCCGGATGGTTCTCCACGAGAAGGTCTTGGAGCTGACGGCGATGTACTTCGACGTGCGGCGGTTGTGGACGCCTCCGATGAAGCGCCGATTGGCCTCCATCGGCGACCTGGATCGGGAGTTCTACGAACTCCTTGAGCGCTTCTTCGCCAGCCACGTGACCCTCGACGAGCAGCTGCAGCTCGCACACATCGCCTTGGGAGTGGTCTATGAAACGGACCTCGCCTGACCAGGCAGCCTCCCGAACGGATCCGGCGGTGTCTTCCGTTTTGGGCTGGCTTCAGCGCGGAATGGGCTTACTACATTCGACGATGCGCCCGATTGCCGGTGTCAGGCGACTTCAAGACCAGATTGCCGCCGGCGATCCGCCCCGTGACGTGGATCCGGTACGCCGCCGGACCATTCGAGGGAGGCGGCCCCCTGTCGTGGCGATGCACCACCGAGCCGCCTTCGATCTCCAACTCGTCCGCATCAACGGTGCAGCCGTCCGGGACGACCAACCGCAGGCTGCCACCGTCGATACCGACATCGACCTCGCAGACCGGCCAAGAAACGATCGCAGCGGTGAAGTCGAGCAGCACGGAGCCACCACTCACCTCGACCTTGAGCCGTCTCGGCACCAGCCACGGCCCTTCGTACCTGAGGTTTCCACCCGTCCTCTTCGAGTGAAGAACGTCCCGAGCGCGCTCTTGTCCCGGCAGGTCGGCGATAAGCCGGGCCAGGTCCCCATATGTCAAAGCGGCCAAGCAGGCCTCCAGCCGCTCGTCGAGTTCGTTCAGGCTCAACCGGCCGTCGCCGGCGGCGCGTCGCAGCACGTCCGCTGCCTGGTCCCGATCGCGATCCGAGACCCGCTGATCGACAGGACTTGTCGGCTCCGACGGCGGCCTCTCGTCCATGACTGCAGTAAAGCCGAAGTCCACCCGACGTTGGTGTCAGTCTGCCAGCTCTGCCACTTCACTGACGACCGTCGATGGCCCGAGAAGGCTGCTGCGGGCTGTCTTGTGCACTGGCGCGCGACGTCGGCGACCCTCAGGACGTGCCCGTCGGCCTGGCCTTCTGCGGGTGCGGCGTTTCCTGTCGGGCGAGCATCGCGACGAACTCCGCAATCTTGCGCTCGCGGGTCGCGGGTCGCTTCACTGCATTGAGACGGTAGATCAAGGCGAAGCGGTTGGTCTTGGTGAGCACGTCGAACATCGCCTGGGCTGCAGGGTCTTCGGCGACGGCAGCGGCAAGGTCGGCGGGTACCTCGGCCTCGGACTGGGCGGCATAGGCGACCTCCCACCGGCCGTCCGCCTTTGCGACCTCCACGGCGCGCCGGCCCGCTGGGAGCATCCGGCCCTCCGCCTCCAGCCGCGCTACATTCGCGACGTTGCGCTGCGACCACGGGCTGCGCGGCCGACGAGGAGTGAACCGGATCGACGATGTCTGGCTGTCACGAGCACGTCCCTGTCCATCGATCCAGCCGACGCAGAGCGCCTCGTCGACTGCCTGCTGCCATGTCAGCGACGTGACCGTTCCGCCCTTCCTGGTCAAGGCGAGCCACACCCCTGGGGAGGTCTCGTGGTTGTCCAGCAGCCACGCGCGCAGGCCCTCGGCATCGGGGACGACGAGCTCCTCGAGTTCATCCGCGCGCACGTTTCACCCTAGCGTCTGGCCCAGGTCATCGACGGCGCATCCACACCGCCGTTGTGGACGTCCTCAACAACCGCTCGCAAGTGCCGCGCTGCGCCGAGTCCAGCCGCGCCATCGCACCCGACGCCTTGCAGTGGGATCGATCGGTAGTGGCAGCTCCGAGGTGCACAGCGTGGACGCCGGCGCGCGGGACCGGCGCTCTTCGGGCTGGGGGGCGACTTGTTGCGCGGTGGCCGACCCCGGCGAACTGTGCTTTGCCGTTGACTACGTGCGCCCTCAGGGCAGGTCGAGAATGGGCAGGAACGCGCGCCACGGCCCGACCGAGTCCGTGTACTCCTTCGCCATCGTTTTCACGATCTGGTTGAGGTGGTTGAGGTCGTGGACGACCCAGGTCGCGAGCAGCTGAGCGAGCGTCACCTCGCCGAAATCAGGGTGTACGCCGCGGCGCTCGAGTTCGTCTGAGGTAACAAGCCTCGCCAGTTCCTCGAGGTTGACTCGCCGCTGGCGAGCGAATCGGTCGAGCAGGTCGCTCAGCGGCTGGCCGGCGAACCTTGCGAAGCCCGCCTCGCGGTCGACCGGTTCGAAGACGCGGGTCGTTCCGTGCTCGAGAATGACTCGGGTCCGGTCGATCCAGTCGCGCTCCTCGATGTGGAGCAGGTGGCCGCACACCTGGTACGGCGACCACGCATCCGCCGCCTCGCGTCCGTGCAACCACGGCTCGGGCAGGTCCGACACCAGCGCCCGCAGCGCGTCCGGTGTACGTCGCAGTACGTCGCGAGCACTCCCGATCGCGAACTCCATGACCACCACCGCCTAACATTCGCGTCGCCGTGGCCGCGTGCAGCATGGGCCTGCACGCGGCGTTGGCCCTTCCCTGGCCATCCTCCCTGACGCCACCACGCCGCGAGGTCTGGCGAGACGGGCGTGAACACCGGGCGTTTCGCGGCCCAGCCAGAGAGTCAACCGCGAGGTCAGCGACGCGGTGCGCGACCTCAAGCAACGTCGTCTCGTCCCACCCGCACGCGCCCGGCAACACCAGCGAGCGGTCGCTGTAGGTGAGACCGAGATAGCCGTCCGTGTGCCTGCAGTTCTCTGCGATGTATTCCGCAAAGACTTGGTAGAGGTCCTCGTTCGGGACGCCCAGGACATTACCCCTCCACGCGGGGCGGGTATAAGGCGCCTGCCAGCACGCCACCGGCGAGTTCGGTGCGCCAGCTGCGCCGTGGGTGCCGCTCCGGGCGGGTGCCGGTTCCCTCGAGGAACCGATCGGTAGTGCCATCTCTTTGCGGCGCGCTGGCGGCTGACGCTAGCGCGCGAAACCGGCACTTACCTTTGGCGGACCCCCGGTTGTCAAGGTGGGGCGTCGTCCTTGTCGTTGCTTGTTTTCGTCCGCCGCAGCCGGGGTCAAGGGCGGCCGCAGGCCGTCGCGTCAGCGATCGCGTAGCGACCCTTGACGCCGGCGAGGACGGTCGAACGATGGGCGACGAGGACGACGTCACTGGCTGGTCATGGCGATCTCCGTGGTTGCCGGGTCAGTGGGGCCTCGGGATGGTGGTGTGCCGCAGGCGCCCAGACTTACCTTGGTGCGCGGACGCGCGATGCGTCCGGTCACAGGAGGATTGATGGGGTGCCCTGCAGGCGGGTGCGGGGTGCGGCCGCTCGATCTATTGAAGGTCGTCCAGCTTGCGGCTGGCGAGCAGTGCCAGTTTGGGAGCTGGCCGCACCGGCCGGTGGGGTCCTCGGTGGCGGGCTGGTTCGCGGACACGGTCACCATCACGACGGGTGGCTAGCCGGGCAGCTCGACCCAGGCCTGATCACCCAGGGCGCGCAGCCGGTGGTGGCAGCGGCGGGCGAGTTTGCGGGCCACCGCCAGCCGTGCCCGGCCGGAGCCGGCCCGCCGGGCGAGCCGGGTGTAGTAGGCGTGGTCCGGGCTGGTCGTCTTGTGGGCGTGCAGGGCGCCCTCGTACAGCGCCCAGCGCAGCGCCGGCGGCCCCTGCCGGGTCAGCGTCGGGCGGCCCTTGTGTTTGCCGTCGGAGTCGTAGACCGAGATGTCCAGCCCGGCGTGGCGAACCGCCTGCCGGGAGGCCGAGAACCGGCGGGTGTCACCGAGTTCCTCCCAGACCGCGGTGGCCAGCAACGCGCCCAGACCGTACTCGTGGGCAAGCTCTCGCGGGCCGGGGTGTGCTCGGCCGAAGGCGACCAGCTCGGCGCGGATCCGGGTCAGGTCGGCGTCGAGCGCGGCGATGATCCGCAGCGCCGTGTCGACCGCGTCCCGGCCGGCGTCGGACAGGTCCGGATCGTCGCGGCCGTGTTCGGCCCGGCCACCGGCCAGCAGCTTCCCCTCGACCTTCGGCACCCCGTGCTGGAACAGCGTGGCGTGGATCCGATGCTGCCAAGCCTGCTTGTCCTCGAGCAGGTCCAGATACAACCGCACCCGCTCTCGGACCTCGAGGACGACCTTCGGTGGGATCCACGACTCGGGAACCTCACCTCTCTCCAGCAGCTGCCGAAGCTGTCGGGCATCGATCGGATCGGTCTTCGCTCGCCGCTTCGAGCTACGCCGCGCCGCGACCTCGGCGGATCCGCCACATGCACCTTCGCCCCGGCCGCGGCGCACTCCTCGGCGACGAACCGCCAGCCGGTGCAGCCCTCCAACACCACCTCCACCTCACCGTCGAACTGTCCCAGCCACTTGCGGAACCCGACCCGGTCCGCCGGGCTGATCCGACCCCGCCTGGCCTCTCCCGAGTCGAGATCGACCCAGTCGAAGGTGACCTGTTGCCGGTGAATATCGAGCCCTCCTACGATGCGCATCAGGACCTCCTCCAGCTCCTGCAACGAAACCTGCACCACGTGCAGATCTTTCTCCGAGCGGAGGGGGTCCGTCATATGTCATCTACCGAGCGTCCTTGAACGCACGCTCATGCCGATGGTCGGGCGAGGACCCATGCCGTGTTCGACGCAGCAATCGAATTGTGAGCCGTGCGAAACGCGTGAGAAAGTTTGGGGTGCTCGCTGACCTCTGGCCGACCCTGAAACTCCGCCTCGAAACCCCCCGTCTGACCCTGCGCATCCCCAACGACGACGAACTGGCGAGGTTGGCCGAGTTGGCCGCAGAAGGAGTCCACCGTGACGGGGAACGTCCGTTCCTTACGCCGTGGACCGAGGGCACCCCCGAGGAGCGGGCAGAACACGTCCTCCGCAACCACTGGGGGTGCTTGGCCGAGTGGAGCGTCTTTGACTGGTACCTGAGCATGGCCGTCTTCCCGAGCGGAAGCGAGCGACCGCTCGGCGCAGTCACCTTGCGTGCCAAGGACTTCCCCGTCACCCGTGAGGTCAGGACTACGTCATGGCTCGGTCTGGAACACCAGGGGCAGGGCTACGGCACTGAGGCCCGCACGGCACTGCTCACCCTGGCGTTCGACCATCTAGAGGCAACTGACGCCCTCACCGAGGTGTTTCAGGACAACCACGCTTCGCAGGGCGTTTCGCGCCGACTTGGCTACCAGCCCGACGGCATCTCCCGCGACCCGCGCGACGGCAAGGTGCTCGTCTCCGACCGTTTACGCCTGACCGCCGAACGGTGGGCAGGCATCGAGCGGGTGAGCGTGTCAGTCGTGGGCTTGGATACGGCGCGCTCAATGTTCGGCTGACCGCCTTAGGGCTCAACTCCGAGCCGCCCGACTTTGCCGCGATGAGGGCGGTCGGTAGGTGCCGTTCCCGTGCCCCCGCCCGGCGCAGCACGTATCCGGCTTTATTGAGCGGCCCCGGGGCAAGATTCGCAGGTGATTCGACTAGGTGATCTTCTGCAGGACCGGGCTCCGAAGAACGGCGCGTACCTCACGATCTGCATCGATGGGCGGGGTGCCTCAGGGAAGACGACTTGGCTCAATTCCTGCACGCCGTCCTCACGGGGTTTGAACTTGTTCATGGAGACGACTACTTCGAGCCCCATGACGACCCGATCACCTGGGGGGACTTCAACGAAGCTCGGTTCGACGCTGACGTTCTAAGCCGTATCAGGGCCGGTGACCCTCGGATCTCTGTGAGGCCGTTCGACTTCCCTAGGGGTCGAATCGGCGCTGAACGGCCGCTGACGATCGAGCGGGGCCTCCTGCTGGAACGATGGTTCGGCCTGGGCCTCGACGCGCCGTGGGATATCAGGATCTGGGTCGAGACGCCTCCCGAAGTCTGCCTGGCGCGAGGTCTCGCGCGCGACGGAGCGCATGCTCTCGGGGAACGAGCCCGGGTGACCTGGGAGACGATCTGGCAGCCGCGGGAGGAGCGCTACATTCACGAGACCGCTCCGACAAGGACGGCAGATGTCGTCGTCAATGGCACCGCGCCGTTCGAGTCGCAGTTTGACTTCGATCCTGCGTAGCCCTACCGCACGTAGGTGCCGCTCTGACTCGCCTCCCTGGATCGACTTCGGCTCAGTTCTTCGCGGGTTGGGTCAGCGACAGCACGTTCGCGTCCGGGTCTTTGAACCAAGCGACGAGGTCGCCGTTCGGGGTGGTCCAAACACCGTCGACGTCCTGGCCTGACCCCTCGTAGAGAAGCAGCTCTATCCCCTTGTCGCGAAGTTCGCCGATCTCGGCGCGAAGATCCACGACGAGCCAGCCGAAGACTGTGAACGGCTGGGGTCGAAGAGCCTCGACCCTGGTCACACGGAGGGTCCCTGCTCCGACCTTGAAGACGGAAGCGAATGGCGATCGACTCACCAGCTCAAGGTTCAACACACCCTGGAAGAACCGCTCCGAACGCTCCAGGTCCTCCGACGGGAGGAAGGCGACCGCCTCTGATGTCTCCAACACGTGTCCTCCATGTGGATGGGTCAATCGCGAACGTAGCGAACACGTCGTCGAGGCGAGTGCGAGGTGCCATTCTGCGACTCGCCGGCGATGCTGAACGCCGCTGGCGCAGCAACCGGGCGGTAGTGGTTCCCCTCTGTGTCAAAACACAGCTGTGAGGACCGGCGTAGGGTCGTTGGCGAGCCCGGGAAGTGACTGCTCCGAATTGCTGGCCATGGGGATCGGGGCAGTCGCGCTGGATTGAAGAGACGCCCACTTGTTCTCCCGGGCTCCCTGCTGCCAGGTCGTCGACGAGGTGAACCGTGCTGGGTTTCGTAGGGGCTCGGTTCATTGGGAACCGGCCTTCTCTGTGCTGCTGATGTGACGGTAGTAGGCGGCCTCGGCTTCGGCGGGTGGGATCATGCCGATCTCGCCGTGCAGCCTGCGGTAGTTCCACCAGTCGATGTACTCGAAGACGGCGAACTCGAGCTGCTCGATGCTGCGCCACGGCCCGTGCCGCTTGATCAGCTCGGCCTTGATCTGTCCGATGGTGGACTCGGCGAGGGCGTTGTCATACGAGTCGCCAACACTGCCCACCGAGGCGACCGCTCCAGCCGCGGACAGCGCGTCGGCGTAGCGAATCGCGAGGTATTGGCTGCCGGCGTCGGTGTGTGCCACGAGCCCGTCCAGGCGGGCCTGTTGGCGGGTCCATACCGCCAGCTCGAGGGCCTCCAACGGCAGCTCGGTGCGCATGTGCCCGGCCAGCGCCCAGCCGACGATCCTGCGGCTGAACACGTCGATGACCAGCGCGAGGTAGGCGAACCCCACCCTGGTGCGGATGTAGGTCAGGTCGGCCACCCACAGCTGGTCGGGCCGGTGGGCGTGGAAGTCACGGTTGACCAGGTTCCGCCGGCCGCGCCGCGGCGTCATCTCGCAACGTCGTCCGCTTGAACGTTCCCGCGGCGCACGCCGGCCAGCCCGAGGTCGCCCATCAGCCGCGCCGTGTGGTCACGGCCGATCTCGACACCGTCGCGGCGCAGCGCGGCGTGCATCTTGCGGACCCTGTAGACCCCGTAGTTGGCGGCGTGCAACCGTTCGATGACCGGCTTGAGGTCGCCGTCTCGGACGGCGCGTGCCGACGGCGGCCGGGTCCTGGCCGCGTAGTAGGTCGCGGGGGCGATCGCGAGATGGTGCTCGGTGAGCACCTCACAGATCGGCTCGACCCCCAGCGCAGCCCGCCATCGACCCGGCGGTCCTTGTGTTCCTCGATGAACCTCACCAGCGTGGCTGTGGCCGGTCGAGCTCGGCCCCGAAGAAAGTCGCCGCTGCCTTGAGGATCTCATTCGCTCGCCGCAGCTCCGCCACCTCCCGGCGCAGCCGCTTGATCTCGGCATGCTCCTCGCTCGTCAGCCCCGGCCGCTGACCCGCGTCCACCTCCGCCCGACGAACCCATTTCCGCACCGTCTCCGACGACGCACCGATCTTCGCCGCGACCGATTCGATCGCCGCCCACTCCGACTCGTGTTGCGGCGTCGCCTCAGCGACCAGCCGCACCGCCTTCGCCCGCTGCTCGGCAGAAAACTTCACCCCTGGCATGACTCCATCTCCTCACGGATCGGAGTCCCTACGAAACCCAGGGCGGATCAGCCCTCGTCAAGCGAAGTCTGCTTGACCAGGACCAGGACCGGCGCACCATCACCGCGACCGGAACCGCCAACCCCTTGACACAGAGGGGTGCCACTACCGAGCGCTTTGGTAACGCCCCGCTCATGCCGATGAGCGGGCGGTAGCGTGCCGAGGTGGCGGAACTGGACCGCCGCTGTGGGTGCCCGACCGACGTCGCCTATCCAGCGTGAGGGAGAAGGCCGCTTAACGCGTCGGACAGACGGTCTGCTCTCAGTAGACCGCGTTGGGCCGACCGGCCGACGACGCCGAACCTCGGATCCGAGGACACCGTCACCTGAACGGTCCCGGGCGCTACCTGCTTCATCCGGGCAGTGACCTTGTCGCCGAAGCCCGGCAGGAACCCCCCGGAGGTGAAGATCGCGGTGCCAGTGCTCACGTCGCCGGCCAGGTAATGGAGCCCTGTGCGCCGCGCAGCCTCCAGAAGTGCCGAGAAGACCTCCGGCGGCGTCGCCTGGTAGGTCATGGACCGCGTGCTACTACCGCTCATCTCGCCCCATGCATCGCCTTACAGAGACCGTCGCCCCTCGTGCCCCAGCCACTCTGCGAGCGTAGCGGGAACACGGCCAGGTTGGTGAGTCCTACTGACCGCACGCCGGGCGCATTCGTGCGCGCCCGATCGATGACTGCCCGATCAGTTCCGCGTCGACGGTCAGTGGTGTCTGGATTCCGGAGGTTGGGCCGCGTCGTCGTCGGTGACGGCCCACTGGGCGGTGGGCCGGCCGTCGATACGCCACGCGTGCTGGCCCTCGGGCACCCGCGGCCATCCCGGCGGGCTGTCCTCCCAGCGCTCCTGCCGGCCGAACACGGTCAGGTCCATCAGGCCGTAGCTCCAGAGCGCGACCTCGGTTCCGCGGTCGGTGGTCCAGTAGGTCTCGAAGACCGCGACCGTCGTCGTTGCGGACGTAGCAGGCGTAGAAGCCGAAGTCGCGACCTGCGACGAGCTCGGTCGCGTCGCGGGCGGAGTACCAGGGCGTGACGTAGCCGAGGAAGTCGGCGTAGGGACGGCTCTCGTCGTACGCTGCCTTCGCAGAACACGGCCAGGGTGATGTCGCGCGACTGCAAGTACTCCGGTCGCTGGATCTGCGACGCGCAGAAGGTGCAGCCCTCGCACTGCCTGGGCCAGTCCTGGCCGTCGTGCCACATGTGGAAGTAGGCGACGAGCATCCGGCGCCCCTGGAAGACGTCGAGGATCGGGATCTCGCCCTCCGCCCCGACGACGGTGGCGCCTGCGGGGACCTCGACCATCGGCAGCCGGCGTCGGGCCGCGGCGATGGCATCGCCCTCACGGGTGTGCGCCTTCTCGCGCACGAGTAACCCGTCGAGTTCGGCCTGCCACTGCGGCACGGTCAGCCACCGGGGGCATCGCGTCGAGAGTGACCGATCGGACGGGTAACGCGCGCGGGCTCATGCCGACTCCTTGCAGCTCAGGCCGTCGTGGCGGCCAGCGACTCGTTGACTTCACCAGGTAGACCAGCAGCGACGACCGGACTCATCGGTCCCCCCACCCGTGGCCTCACTCCCGAAACCACCGCCGGGGCTGCGGGCGCCCGTCCCGGCTCGCAGGCCCTGGGGATCACCGATGGGCAGAACCGATCGATAGTGCCATTCCGCTCGAGGCCAGGGTGGAGGTGCCCGAATGGCTGATTGGGGGATTGCGTTGCCCGCTCGCGCTTGGGCGCACCGCGGGCCCGCACGAACAGCGTCAGATAGATCGTCCCGAGCGACACCCAGGTCTCGCGTCGGTCGGGGAGGGTCCTGACCGGCCAGCCGGCGATCTGCTGCGGTGACCAGTCCTCGCCCAGTTTGGCGCACCCACGTCCGGTAGTCGGGTGTTGGTCGCGAGCATGCACCGCTTCGGCCGACACGCCTGGGCCTATGCCGCCCGATCGGCAGCCGCGGCGCCTACTCGTAGACCAGATTCTGCGGTCCCGGATAGATCCAGGACAGTGCGTCCCGCAGTCGGTCGCGCCAGTTCTCCCAGCTGTGCCCGTCCCGCGCTTCCACGTAGCGCACCTCCATGCCAGCCGACTCGAACGTCGGAACCATCGACCGGTTGCGGATGATCAGCGGTTCGTAGACCCCGCAGCTGACGAAGACGCGGTCAGCGACGTGACGCGGCCGAGCACGGTAGCGATTGACGAACTTCACCACGGGGTCGAACGCCGGACCTCCCCCGTGGTCGGTGCCGATGTCGGTGAACACGAAGGATCCGGACATCAGCGCGAGCGATCCATAATTGTCCGGCGACCGGTTCGCAGCGGACAGTGCGGCTACTGCGCCGAAGCTCGAGCCGAGCAGGCACCGCCCGGATCGTTGACCCACCAAAGGAAAATCGCGTTCCAGCAAGGGCACCAGCTCGTCGCTGACGTACCGCGCGTGCGCCGTCGAGTTCGCGTATTCGTTCAGCCGGTCCTCGGCGTGGATGAATGCGACAAGCATCTCCGCGATGTCGAGCCGATGGATCAGGTTGTCCAGCACGACCTTCGCGGCGGCGTACTGGAGGAAGTCCCCCCCGTCGTGCACGACGAGCAGCGGGTAGGTTGCGGTGCGGCGGAAACGTGCCGGGAGATAGAGCTCCACCTCGCAGTCCCGACGCAGCGCCCGGCTGCGCAACGTGAGGCGGGTGAGCTGACCCGGTCTGGCTTCGGGATCCGGCAGAGCCCAGTCCGGCGTCGTGTAGCCGCTCGCGAAGCACACCGACGAGCTGCCTACCGGGCTGTGGGACAGCTTGGGGTTGAGTGGGTCGTTGATTCGCTCGTGATGTTCTCCTCGAGAGACCTCGATCTGGTACTCCACCCGGGAGCCTTCGGGGAACTCGAGCACGAGGTACCACAGGTCCGTGCCCCAGAGTCGCCGGAGAGGCAGCCGGTTGGGCAGCCCGAGGATCCTCTGCACAAGGTGCACTTCGTCTGCCTCGCCACGGAACAGGAACGTGCAGCGGTCACCTTCCACGATCGGCACCTCATGGCGCCCCAAGAACCTGTCGATGACCGCATCGTCAAGCGGCTTGCGGTCCTTCAGCCGGTTGATCGCGAGCCGGTTGGGGCGGCGCGCAGCCGAGCTGGTCACGCCGCGACCAGGCGACGGACGCGACCATCTGTGCCGATGACACGTGCCTCGTCGGGCAGCCCACCGGCCGCCGTGAGGTCGACCCGGGTCCCGTCGTCGAGCACCACGCACACCGCCGGCGCCAACCGCGAGGCCAGCACGGACATCCGGGTGCGGTCGTCGATGCGCAGCCGCCGTCGAGCATGCGGCAGGAACACGGCACCCGTGATCATCCCGAGACCTTCGTCGTAGATCTCGGCGTGGGCTGGCCCCTGTGGCGCGCGGTCGTTGAACAAGACGACACGCTCGGTCAGTGCCATCGCCCCCGCAGACCAGGCGACAACCGTTTCGGGGACGAACGGCGCCACATGGAAGAGATGCAGGACCTGCACCAGCACCCCCACATGACCCCCCGCGACCGACCATGCCGGACGCGGACTCGAGCAGGTGACGCACGGCCTCCCGGTGCGACGCCACCACCGGCCTCTCCTCCGGGCGCCACGCTGAGTAGAAGTCCCCCTGCGCAGCCTTGACTCGCAGGACGTGTCGCTCGTCCACGAGGCGTATGACTGCCATGGCGTCAGCCAGAGCGGCGTTCGTGGTGCGCGGTCGGCCGCCCGCACGCTGAGTGATGGTGTAGATCGAGCGAAGGGCGTGATCGAGCTGCACGAGATAGAGCTGCTGCAGCTCGTCGAGGACTGCGCGGTGCTCCGACTCGGCGGTTGCGAACTCGCGGTCGCGTTCGAGGACGTCCAGCCAGCGACGTGTGCAGCTCGAGGTTGACGCCTCGCCCCTTCAGAAGCGCGTTGAGCTCCTCGTCGTCCGACTCGCGTTCCTGCCACCCTGCGGTGACGACCGCGATCCGGGAGTCGGCCCCTTGGGAGCGAGCCACCTGATCCAAGGTGGGCCGACGCTGTGGGCCCAGTATCGTGACGAGGCGCTGGACGGAACTCACGCGGCGTGCACGTGCACGGTACGGCCGACGTCGTCGAGCAGCCCGCGCAGCACGTCGTAGTCGGGGTGACGCATGCGCACGTACGCGTTGGCCATGTATCCCGCTGCGGGTGGCTGCGTCGGTGTGCCGGGCGACGGCAGGTGCGCATCGATCACCCACTCGCCGGATCGTGCCTGCACGTCGTCCACACCCGAGTAGCCCGTGATCCGGCCATCCCGATCTGGCCGCAGAGCGACGATGCCGGTCGCGAAGCGCCGCGACGGCCGTGCGCCGACGTGGCCGTGGACGATCGCGTTCGCCCACTCGCGATAGACGTCGATGTCGTTGCCGACCGAGTAGAGGTCCCACGCGCCCACGCCGGGAGGACGGCATCCGATCTCGGAGAAGCGCAGACCCTTGGGGCCGAAGAACCACTCCATGTGGGTGGCGGTTGTGCCGATGCCCAAGGCCGCGTTCACCCGTTGGCCCATCTCGCGCAGCTGAACGTAGTCGCCCTCCGAGTCCACCCGGTTGGTCGAGATGAACTGGGGCGAGATCCATCGGGTGCGCATCGCGTCGAGCACGTTGGGGAAGTAGTGCGACACGAAGTCGAGCTCGGGTCGCCCGTCGACCGACAGGGTGTCGAAGAAGCCCTCGTGTCCCTCGACGAACTCTTCGACGGCGATCGAATGCGTCCCCTGTGCGCCGAAGGCGCTGAGGGCGGCGGCGAGCTCTGCGCCGTCATCGACCCGGGTCGTGTCTTGAGCACCGGCGCCCGAGCGCGGCTTGAGAATGAGCGGGTAGCCCACTGCCTTCGCGAAGGCCAAGACCTGTTCGGCGTTCTCGGCGGCCGTCGACGCGGCGGTCGGCACGCCAGCGGCTCGCAGGGCTTCCTTCATCGAAGGCTTGTCCCGGCACAGCCACGCCGTACGGACCGATGTCCCGGGAATCGTGCAGTTCTCCCGCACCTGGGCGACGGCGAGGGTGTGCGCCTCGACCGTCGTCTCCAGCCGGTCGACCCAGAGCTTGTCCTGTATCCAGCGGACGGCGTCGGTCACGGCGCCCACGTCGACCACGGTGGGGACCTGGTGGTAGTGCGACATCCAGCTCTGGAGCTGCTCGTCGAGCATCTCCGTCGGGGACTCGCCCACGCCGATGACGTTGGCACCGACCTCCGCGAGCGCGCGGACGAAATGACGCTGGGTGGGCGGGAAGGACGGCTCGACGAAGACCACGTTCACGACCGCATGGTAGTCCCGCGAGGGCCGGCGAACGGTTCCTCGGCGCTGGCGGCCCTGGTCTGCGACCGACCCGGACGAGTACCGTCCCGCGCATGGTTGTCGCCGCGTTCGTCGCGCCATACCTGCTCGAGGCCACCGCGCGGTTCGTGGGCTCGGCCGCGCGGCTGCCCGGTGTCCGCCTGGCCCTCATCACGTCCGAGCCGGCAGATCGGCTCCCTGCAGGGCTGAAGGAGCAGCTCGCCGGGCACTGGCGTGTCGACGACGCGCTAGACCCGCGTCAGATCGCTGACGCGGCCATAGGCCTCGGACGCCAGCTGGGCAGGGTCGAACGTGTCATCGGCGCGCTCGAGCAGCTTCAGGTGCCGCTCGCGCATGTTCGCGAGCAACTCGGCATCGCCGGGATGGACGTGCCGACCGCTCTCAACGTGCGCGACAAGGCGCGGATGAAGACCGTGTTGCGGAACGCCGGAGTGCCGTGCGCCCGCCACCAGCTGGTCAGGCATTCCTCGGAGGCGGAGGCGTTCGCCGACGCCGTCGGCTTCCCCCTGGTCGCGAAGCCGCCCGCGGGCGCCGGTGCGCAGGCGACCTACCGGCTCGACGATGCCACCGCGCTGCAGGCATGGCTGCATGCGCTGCCGCCGAGCCCTGAGTGACCCGGCGCTGCTCGAAGAGTTCCTGGTCGGGGAGGAACACACCTATGACAGCGTCACCGTGGGCGGCGAGACCGTCTGGGCATCGGTCGCGGACTACCGGCCACCGCCGCTGGAGGTGCTGCGCAACCCCTGGATGCAGTGGACCGTGCTCCTGCCGCGCGTCATCGACGGGCCGGAGTACGCCGGTATCCACCAGCTGGGACCAACGGCGTTGCGGGCGCTCGGAGTGACGGACGCGTTCACGCACATGGAATGGTTCCGCCGCCCGGACGGCTCGGTCGCGGTGTCGGAGGTTGCCGCCCGACCCCCGGGGGCACAGCTGAGCTCGATGATCGGCTACGTGCACGACGTCGACTTCTACAGCGCGTGGGCCGAGCTCCTCGTCCTTGATCGCTTCGAGCCGCCGGCACGCCAGTTCGCCGCGGGAACGGCCTACCTGAGGGGCCAGGGACGGGGTCGGGTCCGCGCCGTTCATGGGCTCGAGGCGATGCAGCGGCAGATCGGGCACCTTGTCGTCGAGGCCAGACTGCCCCAGCCCGGACAACCGGCCGCCTCGGACTATCTCGGCGAGGGGTTCGTCATCGTCCGTGACCCCGACACCGACGTCGTGAGGGACGCTCTGCAGCGCATCATCGGTGGAGTTCGTGTGGAGCTCGCGGAGGCACAGTGAACGTCGTGATGCTCTCGCCCGGTTACCCGGCCGAGATGGCGTTCTTCACCCGCGCGCTCGCTGCCGTCGGCGCCACGGTGATCGGTGTCGGCGACCAGCCGCCGCATGCGCTGCCCGCCGTGGCCCGGGAGGCTCTCGCGCACTACGAACATGTTTCTCTCTCCGACGAGGGAGCCGTGCTCAGCGCCCTGCACGGCCTGGCCCGCCACGCCCGAATCGACCAAGTGGAGTGCCTGTGGGAGCCGTACATGATCTTGGCTGCCCGGATCCGAGAGTCGTTCGGACTGCCGGGCATGACGGTCGAGCAGACCGTGCCGTTCCGCGACAAGGAACAGATGAAGCGGGTGCTCGACGCCGCCGGCATCCGCACGCCGCGGCACGTGAGCACAACGACCGTGACCGGTGTGTGGGATGCGGCTGAGCAGATCGGGTTCCCGCTGATCGTCAAACCGATCGCAGGTGCTGGCTCGGCCGACACCTACCGCATCGACTCGGTGCAGGAGCTGAACGAGGTGCTGCCGGTGTTGCGGCACGTCCACGAGCTGAGCGTGGAGGAGTTCGTCGACGGCGAGGAGCTCACCTACGACACGGTGTGCGCGAACGGCCACATCCTCTTCGAGAACGTGCTCTGGTATCGGCCCCGGCCGCTGCAGATGCGCATGCATGAATGGATCAGCCCGCGTGTCCATCTCGCTGCGCGACCTGACGGTCGCGGACATCCAAGGCGGCCGCCAGATGGGCGCCGACGTGATAGCCGCGCTGGGCTTCAACGCCGGCTTCACGCACATGGAGTGGTACCGCAAGCCCGACGGCGAGGTCGTGTTCGGCGAGATCGGTGCGCGTCCTCCGGGCGCGCGCGTCGTCGACCTGATGAACTACGCCACCGACGGCGACCTGTACGTGGGGTGGGCGGAGGCCGTCATACACGGCCGGATGCAGCAGCTGGAACGGCACTACAACGTCGGCAGCATCTTCAAGCGTGCGCACGGCGCAGGAAGGATCACGCACGTCGAAGGGCTGCAGCAGCTGCTCGCTGAGTTCGGGGACAGCATCGTCGGCCTGGACCTGCTGCCCGTCGGAGCTCCGAGACGCGACTGGCGCTCCTCGGTGATCGGCGACGGCCTCATCGTCGTACGACATCCGGACTTCCAGCGCGTCGTCGAGATGACCGATCGCTTCGCCGCCGAAGTGCAGATGTACGCGAGCTGATGGAACAGGTCGACCGGCGCGGGTAGCCCTCACGCGCCTGACCGACTTGAACGTTTGTCAGGCCGAGGCGCTGGTACTGCCGGGCTGGGCGGCGTTCTGCCAAGCGACTCGACGGCTCACCGAAGTCGGAGTCGACGCGTGGGTCGCTCGCTCAGCACACCTCGTCGAGGTACTGAGGCAGCATCCTCCGCCACGTCGCCCAATCGTGCTCCCACTCGGCACCCCAGCCGTCGACACGGTTGGGGACACCCTTGCGCCCGAGGACATCCGCGGCGTGCCAGGACTCTCCGAGGTCCTCCCACGCACCCTGGCCCGAGGCAAGAATGGCCAACCGCTGGCGCAACATGTCGAGCTGTGGCCCCTCGAGATCGGGGAGGAAGTGGACCGGCGATGAGAAGTAGAGATCGTCGGTGAACTGGCCGTCGAAGAAGCGTTCGACTCGAAACGTGCCGCTCATCGCGACTGCGACGGAGAAGACGTCCGGATAGCGACACAGCATCGCCAGCGCGTTGAAGGCTCCGATCGACGCGCCAGCCGTGACGATCGGTGCCTGGTGCCCGCCGAGGTCGGCGTGGATCGCGGGCACGATCTCGCGCCTGACGCAGTCGTGGAACTGGTTCAGCAGCCACATCCGATGCGCCGGAGAACCCTCTCCGGCGACCATCGCGCGACCCGCGACGCTGTCGCAGGAGTACAGCTTGACGCGGCCGCTCTCGACCAGCCCGCCGCAGGCGGTGACCAGGTGGTTGCGCTCGATCTCCTCGGCGTCGCCTCCTGCCGTTGGGAACACCAGGACCGGCGTGCCGTAGTGGCCCCAGCGTGCGAGACCGATGGGCTGGTGCAGCCGAGGGGAATACCACCGCTCGGTCGCTTTCACGTGATCACTCCTCCCACGTCCGTCGCATCGGCTAGCCACTCGGGCTTCCGCAGGCAGTGTCCTCGACTCCCGTGTGCGGGTCTACGGCCCGATGGGGTTCCACGGATGGGTCGGGCTCGCCGAGGACCGTGCCACAACTCTCGTGCAGCCTCTGTCGGCCTGGACTCAACCGCGCCGTTCCGGGCTCAAGCACTCCGGCCGCGTGGCGTTGCGCGCGGCGGCGATCAACAGGGTCCCCGCGTCTCAGTCGGCCTCACCCGCTCTCGCTCCGCTCCCGTCCCTCTCGCCGGCTGCGGGGCTGCTCGGGGAGTCGTCCACCGTCCCGCTGCGCGGCTGTGGAGCGCGTGCGTCGGAGGGTCCCGGTGTCTGCGACGGCGTGCTCCCCGCGGCTGCTTCGACGGCGGCGGTGACGGTGGAGTGCAGGTGGTCAGGCCCGAGCAGTTCGATCAGGCCGAGACGGTCGAGGGTCTCTTCGAGAGGGTCGGTGGCGCGGGCGATCTGCAGGCTGACGTTGCGGGCGTGCAGCCCTTCGTGCAGCTCGCGCAGCCCGGCGCCGGCGCTGGTGTCCAGGGCGGGGACCCCGGCCATGTCGAGAACGACGTGACGGGTGGGCACCGGGGCGGCGTCGACGGCGGCCCAGACGCGGCGTTTGAAGAAGTGCACGTTGGCGAACAGCAGCCGGTCGGAGAACCGGTACACGACGATGCCGGGGGTGACGGCGATGTCGGGGGCGCTGGCGACGTCGGCGTATCGCTGCTCGGCGGGCGACCAGCCCAGGACGGCGTCGTGCGGGTGGGAGATGCGTCGGATGACATCGAGCATGGAGAGCAGGACGGCGGCCGCGAGGGCGCGCAGAACGCCCATGTTGATGACGGCCAGGGTGGTGAGCGCGGCGATGACGGCTTCGGCTCGGTCGCTGCGGGCGAGGCCGCGCCACTGCTCGGGTTCGATCAGGCCGGCGGCGCTGGTCACGATGATGGCCCCGAGGGCGGCGGCCGGCAGGTACTGGATGGGGTCGGTGAGCAGCAGCAGCACGACCAGCAGGGAGCTGGCGGCGACCAGCTGACTGACCTGGCTGGTGGCGCCCATGCTCAGGTTGACTGCGGTGCGGGACCCGGTGGTGCCGACGGGCATGCCCTGGGTGATGCCGGCGGCGGCGTTCGCGGCGCTGAACGCGAGCAGCTCCTGGTCGGCGTCGACGGTCTCTCCACGCTGGGCGGCGAACGAGCGGGCGATGAGGATCGCGTCGGAGAACCCGACGAGGAAGATGCCGGCGGCCACGCCGGTCAGCTGGAGCAGGTCGCCGGAGTCGACCCGGGGCAGGCGTGAGCTCGGGCAGCCCGGCAGGGACAGGTCCAGCGATCTTGACGCCGTGGCCGGCGAGGTCCAGCGCCCAGGAGACGGCGATGCTGAGCACGACCACGAGAAGGGCGGCGGGGAACCGGGGCGCCCAGTGCCGCAGCGCGATCAGCAGGACCAGGCACGCGACGCCCAGGGTCACGGTGGCCGCGTTGGCCTGGTCGAGGTGCGCGACGATGTCGCCGGTGGCCAGGATCACGTTCTTGTGGTCGCTGGAGACCCCGACCAGCTTGGACAGCTGCCCGACGATGATGACGACCGCGACCCCGGTGATGTACCCGACGAGGACCGCCTGGGAGAAGTAGTCGGCGATCCAGCCCAGACGCAGCAGCCGGGCGCCGAGGTAGATCGCGCCGACGGCCAGCGCGAGCGCCGCGCCCATCGTCGCGTACTCGGTGCTGCCGGCCAGGGCCAGCGGGGCCAGTCCGGCGGCGACCATCAGCGAGATGGTCGACTCGGGGCCGACCACGATCCAGGGCGCGGAGCCGAGCAGGGCGTACACGACCAGCGGCAGCAGCAGCGAGTAGAGCCCGGCAGTGACCGGCAGCCCGGCGATGTCGGCGTAGGCCATCGAGGCCGGCAGGGCCAGCGCGGCCACCGTGATGCCGGCGACCGCGTCGATCCGCAGCCGGGTCCCGGTGTAGCCGTGCAGGGAGGCCAGCAGCGGCAGGTACCGGGTGGTGATCGGCGGCTTGTGGGCGGACCGGAACGGCTTGCGGCCGTGGTAGGCGGCGGTGGCCGTCTGCAGCGGGACGCGGGGGCGGCGCGGGCCCTCGGGCACCGGTGCCTGGGCTGCAGCGGCCGACTGGTCTGCGACCTGCGGCGGGTCTTCGTCGTCGCCCTTGTCCCGCCCGGTCCTGGTCACCGTGTCGCCGTCCGTCCGGTCTGCGAGCGGCCTTCCGGAGCGGCCGGGCCACCGGTTCACTATGCCAGTGTCTGGCTCCGCGAACCCTGTCTCGGTGGCGGCGAACGTGGTCCGTGGCGACGGATCTTCGCAGATCCACCAGGCATGTGTAGCGGCCCTGCCCTTGCGGGCCGCGGCGTCCAGCAGATGAGCAGGTACCTGTCAGCGTCGGTGGAGCACCAGCACCGTCACGTCGTCGTCAAGACCGCGGTGCTGGGTGGCCGCGAGGATGCGCCTGAGCAGCTCCTCGGCGCCGACCGTGGGCGATGCGGCGGCGGCGGTCAGCACTCGGCCGACGCCGTCGTCGATGTCCTCGCCGCGCCTCTCCACCAGCCCGTCCGTGATGAGCACCAAGGCATCACCTGGGTAGAGCCGCACGGCCAGGCCGTGGCGTTCAGGACGTCCGACGCCGAACGGCGGCTCGGGCGGCGTCGTCAGCGACCAGGCGCCCCCGACTCCCACGACCAAGGGCGGGATGTGGCCGGCGCTGGCCAGCTGCACCGTGTCACCATCCGGGTCGATCAGCAGGTAGATCATGGTGACCAGCTGCTCGAGCCGGGTCGAGTCGAAGAACGCATCCACCCGGCCGAACACCGCCACCGGATCGGGATCTTCCACGGCGTACGCACGCACGGTCGACCGCACCTGTGCCATGGAGGCCGCCGCGTCGAGTCCGCGCCCCATGACGTCGCCGACCACCGCGACGTAGCGGCCGCCACCCACCTCCACCACGTCGTAGAAGTCGCCGCCGGCCTCTTGATCGCCGGCCGGGCTGTAGTGGGTCGCGACGTCCCAACCGCGGATCCGCGGAATGTCGGCGGGCAAGAGTGCCCGCTGGAGCTGCACGGACGCGCGCCGCTCTGCTTGGTAGAGCGCTGTTCGCTGCAGGGTCTGCGCGGTCTGGGCTGCCAGGGCGAGGACGAAGCCGCGTTCGTCCTGGTCGAAGAGCCGTCGGTCGTCGAAGCTGAACCGCAGTGCGCCCAGAATCTCCCCGGTCACCGAGAGCGGCACTGCGCACATCGACACGGTCGAGGCCTCGAACCCGCGGAGCGCCGGAAAGTCGCGGTCCCGCTCCTCCCGGGACTCCAGCCACACCGGCTGGCCGGTCCGCAACGCGGTCGCCGCCGGCAGTGGGGCGTCGATGAGTTCTTCACGCAGCGCGTGCACCAGGCCGCCCTCGTAACCCACGGCGCCAGGCACCGCGAGGTGCTGGCCGTCGGCCGCGAGAACCAGTAGTCCTCCACCGGACGCACCTAACACCTCGACCCCCTCGGTGACCACCACTGCCGCGACATCCTCGGGAGTGCGGGTCTGCGCGAGCGCTGCGGTGACCTGCTGCAGCCGTGCGGCGCGTTCGGCCGCTCGGTGAGCCGAGGCCAGGCGCCGGATCTCCGCCACGAGCAGATCCGCGAAGGGTGTCACTCGTTCCGGCTCGCGTCCCGCCGCGAGGTCCCGGAGCTGCCTCACGACGGCTTCGACGTACCAGCGGCGGAACAGCTTGTGGTCCGGCGGTGTCTCCAACGTCAGCAGCCGCGCGGCCCGCGAGTACGTGTCTGCCTCGTCGAGCGCCGCCAGGTACGCTTCACCGGCCTCCGCGGCGGACAGGGGTAGGTGCAGGGTCAGCCTGGTCTGCAGCTCGCCGCGCCGGTGCGCTGCGATGGCTTGCCTCTTGATGGCGTCGCGGGCGTCCCCGAAGCTGTGCACAACCGTCTGGATCATGGCGCCGAACTCCTCGGCGGACCGTGACCTCCGGGTGGCCTCGGCGAGCGACAGCTCACGGACGAGGTTGTCCATGTGCGCCTTGGCATGAATCAGCAGGTCAGTCGGTACCTCCCCGAGGACGACGCGGTAGCGCTGCTCGGTCCTCATCGAGGCGTCGCGCTCGACGCCGGAGGAGTCCTCGACGGACTCCAAGGGCTCGAGCGTGGCCCCGGCGCCGGTCACACCGAAGTCGGCCCACACGACCTTTCCACGCTCGTCGACCGACACGCCCCATCGCGCGCTGAGGAGCTCGACGAGTTGGATGCCGCGACCGGTCATGTTGCTGGTGCTGGGGTTCGGGCGTACGGGGGTTCTGGCGCTGGCGTCGCGGACGCTGACGCGTATGCAACCGGCGCCACCGCTCACCGAGACCGCGACCGGGGTGGCGCCATGCTGACGCGCATTGGCGAGCAGCTCGGCGGCGACCAGCGTCGCATCGTCGAGAACATTCCCTGCACCACGAGCCACCAGCTGGTCGCGCACGAAGCGCCGCGCCGCGGTCACCGACTCCGGCGCCTCGTCGAGCTGCCAGGTAGCGGCGTCATCGAGAATGTTCACTGGGTCCGACGAGCCCTTTCCGCCGCGCATCTCCCCGAGTTCCTTGACCCGGGCCCTGCCGCTGGTGGAACCGCTTCGTGAACTGGGCGGCCCCAACCTCGCTCAGCGGAACGTTCCAACCGCTCGGCGGTCGATAGCCCATGGCCCATGTCTACCCCGCGGACGATGCCATAGTCGCCGCCAGAGCCGCCCACGGTGCCCCGCGGCAGACCGATACCGCGACGGCGTCGGATGACGCTGCTGGTGGCCGGGTCGGCCTTCCGCATACCCGCAGTCACGACCTCGCCGTCTGCCTGCGGCCGGTCCGAGCTGGGTCTCCCCGGCCTGCCTGGTCCGTGTGACGGCTGACCCCTCGCGGCTCGGACCTCCGCCACCCCGCGGCGACACGGTCGGCACACCCGGCTCGTTGACGTCCCGGATGATCCTCTCCGACCGACTGGCCAGCGACGAGGCGGACCAGCTTGCGGTCGTGATGTCGAAGCCGCGGGCCCCCGGGCCGTCGGAGCAACGGCGATACCGAGGAACACCGTGAGCCCGACGGGGACGGTGGCTACATCCTTCTTGTCGAACCGTCCGTCACGACTTGCTGCTCGCCACGTCTCCGACGGACTTGCGGTCGGTCCAGTCGATGACAGCCTGCAGACCCACTACCGAGCCAAGCACCTTGGCATTGAGTTCCTTGCTGGCACCGGCCCAGGTGACGAACTCGTCGCCCACGATGTCAGCGACCTTGCAGTGTTCGGCGATGGCCGCCGCGTACTCGTCCTCGTCCTTGTACTCGCCCTTGATGACGATGGTGCGCTTCACTTGATGTTCTCCCTCTCGGTGGACTTCCTGCTATCGCAAGGGCGACCGCGGCACACAGTTGCGGAACCGATGGCTAGTGCACTCTCGGTCCGCAACTTCGCCACGTTTGTCGTAAGACACGACCACTCGCTGCCAGCCTCCCCCCGACCCGCAACCCTCGCCTCGGCGTCGGCCTCCTCCTGCACTGCGTGAGCTGTCGCGGATCCCTTCGGTCGCTGGGCGTTCGGCCCCCACCACCGATAGGTGCGGGTCGTTGGTCGCCTCGGGTCAGATGAGCGCCCGCCGGTAGCCTGCCGCCTGGGCTGCCGCCTCCGTGGCGAAGCATTCTTCGGGGTTGGTTCGGTCGTAATACTGCTGACCGGGCATGTGGTAGATCATCGAATCGGCATTGCCCTTGATCGGCGCGCTCAGCGGACAGTCCCAACCGATAGGTGCCGGGGCGGGGGCCGGTGCTGGCGCAGGTGCCGGTGCCGGGACGGTGCAGCGGTAGCCGGGATCTTGGGCATCGGCCCGGTGGTAATCGGCTTGCCGCGGGTGACGCTGGTAGCCGTCGGTGCTGTCGTAGCGGGCCCGGGCTCCGTCCTTGATCTGGGCAAGCCCGAGGTCCTGGCCGGCGGGCGTTCCCACGTAGCGCAGGATGCGTCCGTAGCGGTCCTGGTTGACCACGCTGGCCGGGTTTCCGAGTCGAATGCGGCTGCCGGTCGGGGCGATCATCCGGGCATGGGTGGTGGCTCTGGTGGACCCGCAGCTGCCACGTTCCGGGGTGTCGATGCCGATGAGGCGCACTGTGCCACGGGTGGTGACCACGGTGTCCCCGTCGACCCAGCGGACGACCCGGGCACCACTGGTGGCGGCCTGGGCGGCCCCGCCACTCAGCACCACCGCGATGGTGGTGAGCAAGGACGCGACGAGCGCGACCGTGAGAATTCTGTGCATGCTGATGGAACCTCTCTGGGCCAATCGGGCCCGCGTTCGGACCCGGCCGGAGCGACTCCGGCTGGGGAGTGTGCAAGGTGCAGACTCAGCCGGTGGTGAGCCGAGGGCAACCACCGAATTGACGATCCCCGCGAGCACCAGCGCCACGGTGTTCCGTTCGACGATTCATGAAATCTCGCCAGGGCAGGCCTCGGGCAGTGTCTCTAGTCCCCTCGAGGTGCGGTGGTGTCATCGATGTCAGGTGACGGATGTCATCGAACGTTGCCGTTGGCCGACTCCCGTGGCCGGTGGGTTGACGGCATAGGTCACGGTTGGGAGCTGCTGTGACGATCCACCAACGAGCACTGCGGCCGGCGCCTCAGCGGTCCCTCCGCCGCCCTCGCCGCGTTCTTCGAACGACCACATCCGGACCGCGTCCACCTCCGCGAGCACCGGAGTGACAACGCGACCGGCACCACGGCGAGAGTGCCGTTGGCCAACCGATCCCGAGGTGTTGATGGCCCGCAGCCCTCAGCTTCACCGGCTGCCGCGGTGCTATGCCTTCGGTCCCGCCGCGGACCGGCTGGCCATGAAGGCAGCATCGACGCTATCCGTAGGCACGATGTCTTTCCCGAGAGGGAAGAGCGAGATCGGGATCATCTTGAAGTTGGCAAGCCCGAGCGGGATGCCGATGACGGTGATGCACAAGAGGGCGCCAGTGACGGCGTGTCCGATGGCGAGCCATACGCCCGACAGGACGAACCAGAAGACGTTCCCGATGCCGGAGCCGACGCCCGCGCCGGGCTTCTTGACGATGGTTCGCCCGAACGGCCAGAGAGCAAAGAGCCCGATGCGAAACGCCGCTATGCCGAACGGGATCCCCACGATGGTGATGCACCAGAGGACACCCACGAACATGTAGCCAAGGAACATCCAGAACCCAGCCAGCACGAGCCACAGCACATTGAGAACCCATCGCATGTTCGGTCCTCCTTGTCTTTCGAGTTCCTGCCACCCTGACACTCCGCGCGTGGCCCCGGGAAGGCCGATCCACCTGGCCGGCGCAGCAAGCTTCGTAACTAAGCCATTCAGGACGACGGCAGACCTCGACTCGACACTCGCCCGGGTCCAGGTCACGTATCCCGTCCGAGGCAGTCACTCCGCGGCTGAGGTCGGCGTGGGGGCACCGTTTGGGTGGCCGGTACGCGACACCCACCCATGACGCACTTTGAGCGTTGGCGCCTCATAGGAGCTGGCGGTTTTGCGGGCCCTACGCTCGGCATGAATACCGGGCGACCAGCGGGTCATCGTCCGAAGGCCGGTCCCGTCGGATGGAGTCGCCGCGTAACCTGCGAACAAGGCAGCACTCAAGGAGACCCATGCGCAGCGATCTGTTCGGCACGAACCTCGAGTCGACCACGGCTGACCGCTTCACGTTGCAGAACTCCCGCATGCTGCGGGTCGCGCTCGACGGGGAGGTGATGGCGCGGCAGGGCGCAATGGTCGCCTACCAGGGCCAGATCGACTTCGCCTACCAGGGTTCCGGGGGCATGGGGAAGCTCTTCAAGAAGGCGTTCACCGGTGAGGGCATGGCGCTCATGAAGGTCTCCGGTCAGGGCGACGTCTTCTTCGCCGACGACGCCATGGAGATTCACCTGGTGAACCTCGAGAACGACGCTCTCACCGTCAATGGCAGCAACGTCCTCGCCTTCGACTCCACGCTGACGTGGGACATCAAGAAGGTCGAGGGTGCCTCGATGATGGCCGGCGGCGTCTTCAACACCACATTCACCGGCACCGGGACGGTCGCGATCACCTCGCACGGCACGCCCGTCGTTCTCAGCGTGGACGCCCCGACGTACGCCGACGTCCAGGCGGCGGTCGCCTGGTCGACCTCGCTCACCACGAGCGTGCGGCGTACCGCGGGAGCAAGCGCCCTGATCGGTCGCGGCTCGGGCGAGGCGTTCCAACTCGTGTTCAACGGCCAGGGCTTCGTCATCGTCCAGGCCAGCGAAGGCCGGACCGTGGCGCCGCACAGCCACTGAGCAACGTCGCCTCGTCGGGAGCCTGCATACCCAGGCCAGCGCCCTTCAGGTGCGCCACTCCGCCGCACGCTCGTCAACCGATCTGGTGAAGCGACAGGTGACCCGCCGCGAGCGCTGGATCCATACGGATCGCACTCGCGGATCCTGGGGCCTGACCGGGGCCTGCCTCAGGGATCGGGGGCTCCCGCGGCCGATCCAAGACGCCCTATGCTGCCATGCACCGAGCCGACGCTCCGCTCGAGCCAGGAGCACCGCATGACCGGAACATCGACCAGCTGGCAGTTCGAGACGATCACCTATGCCGGGGGATCGCAGGACGGGCCGCGGGCCAGCGTGCAGCTGACCCGCCAAGGGAAGCAAGTGCACGCCGAGGGGTCCGGTAATGGGCTTATCGACGCCGTCTGCGACTCGATCTCACAAGCCACAGGGGTGGCCGCGCGAGTAGTCGCGTTCCGCGCATACTCGGTCGGCCCTGGAAGCGAGGCCGTCGGCGAAGTCGAGCTCGAGGTAGAGATGCCGGGCCGCCGGGTAGCGGTCACGGCGTCGTCCACGGACGTGGTGGAGGCTGCCGGACGCGCCTTCCTCGCAGCCATTAACCAGCACGGCTTGAAGGTCATGGACAGTACGGGCTCAACTCCCCCTCCGGATGGGTGACACACGATGCTGGCTGGAGCATGGCTGCAGCTGGTTGAGTTCGTCTTCGTCTCGGCGAGGACCGAGCGGTAGTGCCAAGCTCCGCGGCGCCGAGTGACTCACAGCGCGATCGGAAACGGCATGGCCGACTGGGGTCCTCCGATTCTCCGAGAGTAGGACGAGAGCTCGACCGCCGCCCGGCGTGAGCGAGCGCCCCTCCGGCCGGCGCACCGAGGACCGCTGGCGTTCAGCCCAGCGCCGACCCGACAAGTGCGGTGAGCAGTGGGGCGGCGATCACCACGGTGGCTTGAAAGGTCTGCCACGAGCTCCCACTGCCGATGACCTCGCCGAGAGCTCGCCGTCGGGAGAGCGAGCCGGCGAAGGCGTCCGAGGCTGGGTCGGTCAACGGGGTGTAGCGGTCGAGCAGCGTCTCCGAGCGTTCGTCGATGGCGCTGGACGCCGACAGGTAGAAGCCGCCCAGCAGCACGGCGAAAATCAGTCCGTAGAGCAGCACGCCTTCTCGTGGCGTGGCCGTGCCGGGATCGAGCGCGACGAAGGCCTGACGCCGCATCCCCGTCGTGATCACCAGCAGGGTCAGAAACGCGCCGAGCGCGATCAGCAAACGCCGCAGGTCGGCGCGCATCCGCAGCATCAGCCGGACAGCGCACTCGCCGGACTCCTGCCACAGGCGCTCGGTCTGCGCGACGTGACGCAGTGCCAGGAACATCATCAGGCCCGGCAGCTGGCACAGGCCGGCGACCACCGTGACCGGCCTGGTGGCCTGCGCCACGCTTTGGTCCAGCGACGGCGCCGCCCGGTCGTTGCCGAGAAACAGCACAGCGAGCGGCGTAGCCAGCACCAGCAGCGTCACGCCCGCCCACGCCAGCAGCTGTCCGAGGCGCGCCTCGTCGACCATCTTCACGACCCCGGCCAGCCACACGAGGTAGCACGCGGCGGAGGCCAGCGCGAACCCGACCACGCCGCCCATCAGGACCGCCCAGAAGTCGAACTGGGGGACGTCGTTGAACTGCGCTGCGTCGTCGATGTTCTCGACGAAGGTGAAGCCCGCGACGTAGCCCAGCACGAAGAGGGCGAACGCCAGCAACGGCAACCGCGCGACCCAGGACCCGTCAAGCCTGCGCTGTGCGCGACACGTCTCCACCTCGCCATGGTGGGGCCTTACGGCCGCCGCTCAAAGCACCATCGGAAGACTTGTCGAGTCCCCAGCGGCCCGTTCACTCATCCGTTGCGAGCGGAACTGGGTGCCGGGCGTCGTCTTGGGGAACCCCGTCTGGACGGCCAGCAGGAGGGTCACGTTTGGCGGCTGCCGCGAGGCGTCTCGATCGACGCATCGACGATGACGCAACGCAGCCTGCAACGACAGCGCGATCGGCAAGAAGACTCAGGGCGACAGGTCGCCGGTCGAGACCTTCTTCTGCTGCAGGCCGAGCGGGAGTCAGCCAGGTTCACAGCGGCAGCAGGTGCTGCATGACTCCGGTCCCGGTGAGCCGGCCGGCGAGGGTGCGGATGAAGTCGAGTGCGTCCATCTCGAGGTGTTCGCCGCCGCTTCCCCGGCTGAAGGTGCCGCCGGCCGGGCCGGTCAGGAGCAGCTCGAACGGTTCTCCGTGGACCTGCGCCCATTCGGCGACGATGTCGGCGACCAGGCGTCCGTCATGGGCTGGATCCAGCTCCACGGGACGGCCGATGGCGGCGTGGATGTCGATCCGATGCGCCCAGACGTCGCGGGTGAAGCCGACCTCGAGCAGGTAGTTCACCGGCTTCCAGCCGATCGGCTCGCCGAACGGGACCGGTAGGTAGCGCATCGGCAGGGGGGTGCCGAACCGGCCCTTGACGGCCTTCGCGCCGACGCCCTGGATCTGCGCGACGACCTCGGCGTCGGTCAGTCCGCAGCGTTCCCGGATCTGCAGCTCGTTCAGGCCGTCGACCCAGTGGTGTGACTCGATCTGCTTGTTCAGCGGGAGACCGCGGCGCAGCTGGTGCAGGAAGACACGTGGGGATGCCTGGGCATCGGCAGAGCCGAGGACGTGCAGGATCGTCTTGCGCACGTCCCAGCCGACGCAGTCGGTGTCGGTTGCCCATTCGTCGGGGGTCAACGACCTGCCAGCGCCGCAAACTTCTCGAACTCGGCCGCGGCGAGGACGCGGGCTTCCGTGCGGGTGATCCGTTCGTTGCTCATCTGGGGTTCCTCCCGTGTGCGTTGTCGGCCAAGAGGTCGACCATCCGGTCCAGGTGCCGGAGCCAGCGGTCGCCGCCGGGTTCGTTGCTCAGTTGGGCTTCGATGAGGCCAGCGACCATGGCGACCATGCAGTCGATGTCGCCGGAGTCGGTGATGCCGGCCTCGTTCATCGCGGCGCGCACGCGGCTGAGCGCATCGACAGCCAGCGCGTAGGAGTCGGGACGTGGTTCGAAGCCGGGGATCACGCGGCGGAAGAGCAGCGAGTTCCGTGCCGGGTCCTCGAGGGCGAAGTCGGCGAAGGCGCCGAGGAGGACCTTGAGGGCGGCCCGAGGGTCGGCCGGCAGGTCGAGTGAGTCCATCCGCGCCAACAGCTGCCGATTGCCGTCGGCGAACATGGCGTCGTAAAGGGCGTTCTTCGAGTCGAAGTAGGCATACAGCGACGGCTGCCGCATCCCGACCTCCTTCGCCAGGGTGTGCAGCGAGAGCACCTGGATCCCGTCCTTGCGAGCCAGGCCCCAGGCCGCCTCGACGATCGACGCGATCTTGGTCTCCCGGCGTTGCGCGACCTTGGTGACGGGCAACGATGCTCCTCGACTAGTGCCTATCGGTGATAGGACGATAGCCTATCGCTGATAGGTAATCAAGAGGCGCGGAGAGAGACGCGGTTGAGGGACGGTTGACCTCATCGACCGGGCCATCTTGCTCGGCGACCGCCGACAGAACGTCCGCTCGGGCCGCGTTGAGGCCGGTTACGCTCCCGCACGCGAGCCGCGCGTCTGCGGACATGCGTCCAACCGCCGCCAAGCGGCCACGTCAGCCGCGAGGCGCCAGTGTCATAGGCCGCGGCATACCGGCCACGCTCAGTCCCTTGCAAGCTCCGCGCGGATCGATCGCGGCAGCCCTGCGACGACCAAGTCGTAGGAGTCCTCGATCAGGCCGTGTACGACGTCGTCATCGACCGAGCCGTCCAGGTCCACGGTGTTCCAGTGCCGCTTGTCTTGATGGTAGCCGGGCCGGATACCGACGTACGCCTCGCGCAGACCGAGCGCTTGCGCAGGGTCGCACTTGAGGTTGACGGACCCGGGCTCCCCGGACAGCGGTACCAACGCGAACATCTTGCCGCCGACCTTGATCACCGCGACGTCCTCTCCGAACGGGTATGTCTCCTCGGCCGCAGGCAGATCGAGGCAGATCGCCAGGACGTCGTCGCGGGTCATGGCCTCATTGTGGATCCACGCAACGACAGCCACGAGGCGCAGCGAGGCCGTATTCCTCTGCGTGCTCCGATTCAGGTCCGCTTCTGTCGGCCCGTCGCGCCCTCACGGTGCGGACTCCCTCGAGCGAGCTCATAGACGGGGCCCCATGCCGAGCGGGAATCCGATCGCCTGGCGTGCGTCCCTCCATCCGCCGCAGGCCGGCGCCACCCCCATCGGCGTGCCCAAGCCTGATGAGCCGTCGGCCCGACCACGGCTCGATCGGTGGCGGGCCTACGCTTCGCAGGATGACCCCCGACGATGTCGGTCTGTATGCGGAGTCCCTACCGCAGGTCAAGCGCAAGGGAACCGAGTCGCGTCCGGCGTGGTACGTCCACGATCGCTTGGTCGTGCGCGTGCAGGACCAGAACACGGTGGTGATCCGGGTGCCTCTGAGCAGGCGAGAGCTCCTTCTCGAGACCTACCCCGACAGTTTCGGGGTGCCGCCTCGCATGGAGGCACATCACAAGATCGAGGCCTATCTCGATCGGGCTCAGCCTCGTGCGGTGCGCGAGGCCATCGACCTTGCGTGGGAGATGCAGCGGCGCGGAGAGGCACACCGAAAATGAAGGTGCGTCTTTCCGCCGCGACAGCGGCGACGCCGGACCGGACATTGATCCACGTGACTCGGCGCGGCACTCTGCCGAAGATCCCGCCTGGCGCCGCGTCACTCCGCGGCGAGCGACCCTGCCATCGGTGACGTGGCGAGGATGCGGACGTCCGGATCTGGCCATCGATTGGGTGCGCCAGCGGCATCTTGTCGACTCGAGACCGCGCATCCTCAGACCGGCGAGGAGGTCGCGGCGTGCTGCCTTCCTGCAAGGCGGGCCTTCAGGTGAGAGCATCGGGTGTGCGCGAGGTTCGCATCGACCCGGTTTCGCTGGAACGGCTGGCACGACTTCTGGACGCGGAGCGTGCTGGGCGGCTCGAGAGCAACGTGGTCCTCGCACGGCGCATCCTGGACGGTCGGGTCGTGTGGAACGTGAACGCGACGGCCTCCGGTGGAGGGGTCGCGGAGATGCTCACGACGCTGTTGGCCTATAGCCGCGGGGCAGGTGTCGACGCGCGTTGGCTGGTCCTGGAGGGGAACCCGAGGTTCTTCCGGATCACCAAGCGTCTGCACAACTTCCTGCACGGGGCACCTGGTGACGGTGGCCCACTGGGTGACGCGGAGCGAGACGAGTACGAGTCGGTCCTCGCCGGCAACCTCGACACCATGAAGTCACGGGTGCGGGCTGGGGACATCGTGCTCCTGCACGACCCGCAGACAGCGGGGATGGCAGAGGGACTGCGTGCGGCGGGCGCTCATGTTGTGTGGCGCTGTCACATCGGCCGGGACACACCGACCGAGCTCACCGACGTCGGCTGGAACTTCTTGGAGCCCTACGTCAGTCAGGCGGACGCCACGATCTTCTCGCGCGAAGCCTACGGCCCCCGATGGTTGGATCGGCGACGCTCGCGGATCATCCCTCCGTCGCTGGACCCGTTCAGCACCAAGAATGTCCAGCTGCCACCAGCCGATGTCGACGCGACGCTGCGCTACGCCGGCCTGGTGGCCAGGCCCGGGGAGCAGGGCAGTCTGGCCTTCGGCCGGCGCGACGGCTCCACGGGTACGGTGCGCGCCCACGGCAACCTCGTCGTCGCCGGCGACATGGTGCCCGGGGACGTGCGCGTCGTGGTACAGATCAGCCGTTGGGACCGGCTCAAGGACATGGCCGGGGTACTGACCGCCTTCGCCACCGGCCTGTCCCGACTGCCGAGCGATGCTCACCTGATGCTGGTGGGGCCCGATGTGTTGGGAGTGAGCGACGACCCCGAGGGCGCCGAAGTGCTCTTCGAGTGCGTCGACCTGTGGAAGACGCTGCCGATTCAGGCGAGACAACGCGTGCATCTGATCTCGTTGCCGATGGACGACGTGGACGAGAACGCCCACCTCGTCAACGCCTTGCAGCGGCACGCCACTGTCGTGGTGCAGAAGAGCCTCGTCGAGGGCTTCGGGCTGACGGTGACCGAGCCGATGTGGAAGAACCGTCCGGTCGTCGCCTCCGCCGTCGGTGGCATCCAGGACCAGATCGTCGACGGGGAGAGTGGCCTGATGCTGGCCGACCCAGCCGACCTGGATGGCTTCACGGATCTGATCGCCACCGTGCTCGAATGATGACAACCTCGCACAGCGGCTGGGTGACGCCGCCGGCAAGAGGGTGCGCGACCAGTACCTCGGCGACCGGCACCTGATCCAATACGCAGAACTATTCAACGAGCTACTGCGGGAGTAGCCCCGATTCCCGCCCTCGCTCGATGAAACTACCGCGGCACCAATGGCACTCCCATCGCCGTACGCCTGCGTCATTCGCCGCGATTGACGCTGGAAATTGCGAATGCCTCCGCAGATCAGCAAGGGCAGGGCTCGGTCGCTGCCTCGCGACGGCCTGCCTCTACATCGGCCGGTACGCGTCGCGACGGTGCTCGACGCGAAGGACGATCACTTCTCGGGCGTCCTCGTTGATGCGGTACAGCACCCGGTAGGTCCCGCGGCGGGCCGACCAGATGCCGGCGAGGTCGTCGCGGAGGGGCTTGCCCGTCCGGTGAGGATTCGCCACCAGCGCCGTGGTGAGGAAGTCGATCACGGCGGTGGCCACCGCCTCGGGCAGCCTTTCGGCGACGGCCCGCGCCGCGGGCGGGGTCATGACCAGCTCGAACGGGGATTCCCCGGTCACGCGCGAAGGCGGCGGACCGCGTCGACGCCGCGAACGACATCGCCGCGAGCGTAGGCGGCGTCCGCCTCGCGGATGTCGGCGAGAGCCGTCGGGTCGCTCAGGACGTCGATCGTCTCTTCCAGCTGTGCGAGATCCTCGGGGCTGATCAGCACCGCAGCCGCGTGCCCGTTGCGGGTCACGATGACGCGCTCGTGCTGGTGCTCGACGCGGTCGACCACCTCACTGAGATGGTCGCGGACTGATCGCAGGGACTCGGTGCTCATGGCCACAATTGTGGCCCACAACCGCCTGGAGGTCCAGCGAATGTCACCCAGAGTAGGCAACGCCGAAAACTGTGAAAGAAACGCTTGTTAGCAAAATGTTAGCAAGATCGCGTACAGAGAGTGATCGCGTCGTCACTCCGACGCTGTGACCTGCGGGTTTGTGGTGGCCAGGGGCGGGGTCGAACCGCCGACCTTCCGATTTTCAGTCGGACGCTCGTACCAACTGAGCTACCTGGCCGAGGCCCGGCAACAACGCGCCGGCCCAACGCGGTCCTGACGGGATTTGAACCCGCGACCTCCGCCTTGACAGGGCGGCGAGCACTCCAACTGCTCCACAGGACCTTGCTGCACACGTGCCCCCAACGGGATTCGAACCCGTGCTACCGCCTTGAAAGGGCGGCGTCCTGGGCCGCTAGACGATGAGGGCGGAGGCCCACGGCGTCCTTTGCCGTCGGGGACTCCGAAAGCATAGGGGACGCCCCCGCTCCCTGCCAAAGCAACCTCGCATCCCGCCGCAAGCTGTCGTCACGGCACCCGCTCCGCCTCCTGCGGCCGCGACGCCTGGCTGGGCCGCACGGCCGTCACGGCGACCCCCGCCAGCAGGACCAGCCCACCCACCGACTCCGCCAGGTTCGGCCGCTCGCCCTGCACGATCCAGGACGCCGCCATCGCCACCGGCGGCACCAGCAGCGCGAACGGCACCACCGCGGCCGCATTGTGCCTGGCCAGCAGCCCGTTCCAGGTGGCGTAGCCGACGAGCGAGGCAAGGTACGCCGTGTACGCCGTCGCCGCCAGCGAGCCGGCCGACAGATGAGCCAGCGACGAGACGACCGCCCCCGGCCCGTCGAGCGCGAGCGACAGGAGCAGCAGCGGCACCGGCACCACGGTCGCCGACCACACCACGATCGACAGCCCGGACGGCACCGTCATCCGGCGTACCAGAACGTTCCCCGACGCCCACGACACCGCCGCTGCCAGCGTCAGCAGCACCCCGAGCAACGGCGTGGCCGCCGACCGCCCGACGCAGACGATCGCCAGACCGACCGTGCCGATCGCGATGCCGACGACTTGCGGCCGGGTCGGCCGCTCCTTGAGCCAGACCGCGGCGATCAGCACCGTGAACATCACCTGTGCCTGCAGCACGAGGGCAGCCAGCCCGGGCGGCATCCCCACGTGCAGCGCCGTGTACAGCAGCCCGAACTGCCCCAGGCTCATGAACCCGCCCACCAGCGCGAGGTCCTTCCACGGCACGTCCGGCCTCGGCACGAAGAACAGCGCCGGCACCAGCACCGCGGTGAACCGCAGCGCCACGAACGTCAGCGGCGGCACCCCCTGCAGGCCCTCGTCGATCACGACGAAGTTGACGCCCCAGATGAGGGCCACCATCAGTCCCAGCAGGGAGTCGCGGCGGGTCATCGATCCATCCTCAGGGCCGACTCCGACAAAGGCCAACGGAGTTCCGCCTCGCGGACCGCCACCACGCAGGGGTCACGGCGCCGGGCTGACCGGCGTACCGGACGACGACGACACCGACGGCGACACCGACGGCGACGGCGACGGCGTCGGCGACAGCTCGGGGAACTGCTCGGTCACCAGCCGCCGCTCGATCTTCGCCGACACCAGTCCGAGCCCACCGAGGGTGATGTCGTCCCACGCCTGCAGGTCGCGGGTGTCGCGGTCGAAGTACAGCACCGAGAGCCGCACCGGCGTGGGCTTCTCGTGCTCCAGCCCGCGCAGGCCGGACGCTCCGGTCGACCCCTGGAAGAACGACAGCGTGCCGTCGGGCAGCAGGTGCTGCTCGCGCCGGTGGTAGTGGCCGGACAGCACCAGCGGCACCGTCCCGTCCATCTCGGTGGCTGCCGCCCCGTCGTGCACCATCGCCACGTCGACCTTCGCGTTCGCCGGCTGCGCACGCAGCGCACTGGCCATCTCGAGGCCCACCTGCGACACGCTGGCCGGCGCCTCCTGGTCGCGGGTGTCCTTGTCCGGGGTGAACCGCGGGTCGCCGACCCCGAGCAGCCGCAGCCCGCCGACCTCGACCGGGTTCGTCGAGTCGAGCACCACCGCGTTCGGCTGCCGGGCGACCTCGGACTGCGTGATCGCCGAGTCGTGGTTGCCGCGCACCCACACGTACGGCACGCCGAGGGTCGCGATCTGGTCGACGTAGGTGTTCTCCGGCGCACTGCCGTGGTCGGTGAGGTCACCGGTGTCCACGATCATCTCGACGTCGAACTGCTTGGCGACCGAGCGGATCACGTCCCACGCCGCCGGGTTCAGGTGCAGGTCGGAGACGAACAGCACCCGCAGCGTGGAGGGGTCCGGCCGGTACGCCGGCAGCGTCGACGTGACGTCGTAGAGCCGCGACACGTTGGTGACCAGCCGGCCCAGCTGGTCCTCGTACTTCGCGAAGTTCGACACGATCGAGCGCGCGTCGCCGACGACCCCCGGCGCGCTGGCCAGCAGACCGTCGTACTCCGGCTGGTTGATCGCCTTGGGGTTCCAGGTCGCCGCCGCCACCGCGCCGCCGGCCAGCACCACGGACGCGCTCACCGCGCCGCTCAGCAGCACCAGCCGCCACCGCCGTCGGAACACCAGCACCCCGAGCAGCAGTGCGCCGACGACCGCTGCGCAGCGCGGCCCGCCAGATCACCGTGACCACCGCGCCGCGCAGGTCGTGCGCCACCTGTTCGCCGAGCCCGTTCACCGCCGACGGGTCGCTGAAGATCCGCCGCGCGTCGGCCGCGTTGATGCGGGTCACCTCGACGCCGAGCCGCCACGGGCCGGCATGGGTCGCCACCCGCAGCTCGCCCAGCGGCGGGATCGCCACCACGCTGCCGCCCCCGACCGACGGCTCGACCGACATCCGGGTCTGCAGCGGACCGACCGCGGCGTGGGTGTGCCCGCCGGCCAGCAGCCCCAGCCAGCAGCCGATCAGCCCGATGACCACGATCTCGACGGCCACCAGCCAGCGGCGCTCCCGGGTGCCGCGCCACCAGGACGTGCGCCACCACGGCGGGGTGCGCGGGGCGTCGGTCATGTCTCCTGCCTACCCGATCGAGGTCTCTGGGAAGAGGATCGGCATTTCGTGGTGGAGGATCGAGGGGTGCTGGTCATGCCGCCCGAACGCTTCGACGAGCTCGTCGCCGAGGCGCTGGACGACGTACCTCCCGAGCTCGCAGCGATGATGGACAACGTCGTGGTGCTCGTCGAGGACGAGCCGCCGGACGGCGACCCGCACCTGCTCGGGCTCTACGTGGGCATCCCGCTGACCTCGCGCGACTGGGGGTACGGCGGTGTGCTGCCCGACCGGATCACCATCTTCCGCAAGGCCATCCTGCGGATGTGCGCCACCGAGGACGAGGTGGTCGACGAGGTGCACATCACGGTGGTCCACGAGATCGCCCACCACTTCGGCATCGACGACGACCGGCTGCACGCCCTCGGCTACGGCTGACGGCTGCCGACGACGTCCGCGGGCGTCGGGTCCGCGGTCAGGACGGCGGGAGGACCACCCGGCGGTGCGAGATCAGGTCGCGCAGGTCGATCAGCGCGGCGGGTGCGCCGGTGAGGTAGCCCTGCACGCTCTCGTACCCGAGGCCGCGCAGCACCCGCAGCTGCGCCAGCGTCTCGACCCCCGCGGCCAGCGGGTGCCGGCCGGCTGCCTTGGCCGCGGACGCGACCGCGGCCACCACCGCACCGTCCTCCGGGTCGTCGACGCAGCCGGCGACGAAGCTGCGGGCCACCTTGAGGGTGTCGACCGGCAGCCGTCGGAGCCCGGCCAGCGAGGTGCCGCCGTAGTCGTCGACCGCCAACCCGACCCCGAGCCGGCGCAGCCGGTCGAGCGACTCGGACAGCCCCGGCCCGGCCTCGGCCACCTCGGTGGCGGCCAGCTCGAGGTTCATCCCCCTCGCAGGCAGCCCCGCCCAGGCCAGCAGGGCGGCGACCTTCCCCGGGAACTCGGGGCGGGCGACCTCCTCGGCCCACACGTTGACGCTCACCCGCAGCGCGGGGTCGTGCCAGCTCGCGGCGTCCCTGATCGCGGCGCGCAGCACCCAGTCCGAGACCGAGCCGGCCAGGTCGGTGCCGGCGATGCGCGGCAGGAAGTCCTGCGGCAGCAGGGGACCGAGCCGCGGGTGCGGCCAGCGCAGCAGGGCCTCCAGGCCGACGAGCCGCCCGTCGACCCGCACCACCGGTTGGTAGTGCAGCTCGAGCCGGTCGGCCTGGATCGCGTGCCGCAGCTCGGCGGCAAGCCCGCGGCCCTCCCGCGGGTCGTCGGACAGCTCCTCGGCGAGCAGCTGGTCGGCCACCACGTAGTCGAGCTCCGGATGCTTCTTCGCCTTGAGCATCGCCAGGTCCGCCAGCCGCAGCAGCTCCTCGCCGTTGCTCCCGGACGCGTCGGCGAGGGCCACCCCGATGCTCGCCGACACCGACACCTGGTTGCCGCGTACGTCGACGGGCAGCCGGATGCCCTTCAGCAGCCGGTCCACCAGGCGGGCCAGGTCCTCGCTGTCGGTCAGCTCCTCGCACACGACGACGAACTCGTCGCCGCCCAGCCGGGCCACCGTGTCCCCGGACCGCAGCGCGCCGAGGATGCCGGCGGACACCGACACCAGCACGTCGTCGCCGGCGTCGTGGCCATAGGTGTCGTTGACCTCCTTGAACCGGTCGAGGTCGACGAACAGCACCGCCACCCGCGAGCCGGCCCGCTGGGCGCGGGTCAGCGCCGTGTCCAGCCGGTCCCGCAGCAACCGCCGGTTGGGCAGGTTGGTCAGACTGTCGTGCAGGGCCGCGTGCAGCAGCATCCGTTCGGTGTTGCGTCGGCTGGTCGCGTCGTCCAGGCAGACGAGGACGGCGTCCTGGCCCGCCTCCGGCATCGGCACCACCGAGATGACGGCCCAGAGGTCGTGGCCGCGGGCATGCAGCAGCCGGCGCTCGGTGTCGCCGGTCCGCAGCCGCCCGACGTCGTCGGAGGCGGCGTGGTCGTACAGCGTGCTGCCCACCAGCCCGGCGGGCGTGAGGCCGAGGTAGTCGCCGAGCGCCTCGTTGGCCGCGAGCATCCGGCCGGCTCCGTCGACCACCGCCATCGCGACGGGGCTGCGCTGGAAGACCGGCCCGAGCCGGAGCGGCCCGCTCGACGCTCCGGGCAGGTCGAACCCGGCCGCGGCATCAGCCGGGCCGTTCGGGAACCGGTCGTGCGTCAGCGCCCCTCCCACCCCTTGGGGCGCTCATCCTCCCGTCACGCAGCGTGGTGGCACAGCCGACCCGCCCAACATCACCCCAACGGGGCCCGAGTCACGACTTGGTCAAGTCCGGTGACGCAGAGTGACTACGGCCGCGTCAGCCGCGTGGCCGCAGCCAGACGCTGCCGTACCGGCCGAGCCGCACCGTCAGGCATCCCGCGGCGTCGGTCGTCTCGCGCCGGGTGCCGAGCGGCTCGGCCATCTCCACCGGCCCGCGCCCGCTCGGCAGCGGGACGCGGGCGGTCACCGGCTGGTCGGACAGGTTGTGCAGGACGACGAGGGTGCGCTCCTCCCAGACGCACTGGTGGGCCAGCACGCTCGGCGTGTCGCAGGCCAGCAGCGAGAAGGTCCCCCAGCCCAGCTCGGGGCACTCCCGGTAGGCCCGCACCAGCGACCGCACGTAGGCGTGCAGCGACTCCGGGTCAGGCCGCTGGGCCTCGACGTTGACCTGCTTCGGCCCGAGCGCTCCGCGCACCAGCGGCGACACCAGGTCGGCGGCCGCCGCCGGGGAGAAGCCGCCGTTCCGCCCGGACGTCCACTGCATCGGGGTACGGACCGCCAGCCGTCCCTTGGCGCCGAGGTTCTCGCCCATCCCGATCTCGTCGCCGTAGAACATCACGGGCGTCCCCGGCAGCGAGAACAGCAGGCTGAGCGCCAGCCGCAGCCGGTCCTGGTCGCCGTCGAGCATCGCGGCCAGCCGGCGCCGCAGCCCCCGGTCATAGACCTGCATCGTCTTCTTCGGACCGAACGCCCGGAACACCTCCTGCCGCTCGCCCGCGGTCAGCCGGTCGAGGGTCAGCTCGTCGTGGTTGCGGACGAAGGTCGCCCACTGGCAGTCGGGCGGGATCGCCGGCCGGTTCTCGACGGCGTGCGCCAGCGGAGCAGCGTCACCGCGGGCCATCGACAGCCAGAGGTTGGCCATCGTGATGAAGTCGAAGGCGCTCGACAGCTCCGGCGCGTTCGCGGTGCCGAAGAACGCTCGCTGCTGGTCGTGCGGCAGGTTCGCCTCGCCCAGGATGAAGGACTGCCCGTTGCGCCGGCCGAGGAACGACCGCAGGTCCCGCAGGAAGTCGTGCGGGTCGGGCAGTCGGGCCTTCTCGGCGTCGTCGTCGGACTGCAGCAGCGCCGGTACGGCGTCCATCCGGAAGCCGTCGATGCCGAGCTCGGTCCAGAACCCGGCGATCTTCGCGATCTCGTCCCGCACCTCGGGGTTCGACACGTCGAGGTCCGGCTGGAACCGGTAGAACCGGTGCAGGAAGTAGCGGCCGCACACCTCGTCGTACTGCCAGATGCTCGTCTCCTCGCCGGGGAACGCGACGTCGGCCGGTGCGACGGGCGGCGGGTCGTCGGACCAGACGTACCAGTCGTGGTACGGCGAGCCCGGGCCCTGCCGCGCGGACTGGAACCACGGGTGCTCGACCGACGTGTGGTTGGGCACGAGGTCGGCGATCACCCGCAGCCCGCGGTCGTGTGCGGTGCGCAGGAACTCCACGACGTCACCGAGCGTGCCGAGCCGCGGGTCGACGCCGTAGTAGTCGGAGATGTCGTAGCCGTCGTCCTGCAGCGGGCTCGGATAGAACGGCATGAGCCACAGGCAGGTGACGCCGAGGTCGGCCAGGTAGTCGACCTTGCTGGACAGCCCGCGGAAGTCGCCCCAGCCGTCGCCGTTCGAGTCGGCGTACCGCTTGACGTCCACGCAGTAGACGACGGCGTTCTTCCACCACAGGTCGCTGGTGTCGGTGATGCGCATGTGCGGTGTCGTACCCGGGGTCAAACCTCGGCTCGTTCTCGCGCTGGGCGGGGATGGGTGGCCCGGGTCGCGCGGCCTGTAGCGCTGCCCCCTTTGGTGTGGGCAGGGCTACAGGTGACGGGTGCGGGCCCGAGTCAGCGCAGTGTGCGCTGCCCACTCTTGTGTGGGCAGCGCTACAGGCTGACAGGTGGCGCGCAGCGGGTGGCGGACAGCGACGCCTGCCCGCGTGCCCACTTTGCGCGTGGGCACGGCTACAGGTGGCGGGAGGCGGTGGCAGACCCGGCGCGCCGCCAGCACGGCCGCTGCCAGCACGGCCGCTGCCAGCACGCGTCCGCTGGCCAGCCGCGTCCGCCGGGCAACCCGCGAACGACCTCAGCCCCGCTGCGGGTCCGGCGCCTCGAGCAGCCCGGTGATCGACCGCAGCAGCGAGTCCGCCGCGAACGGCTTGTCGAGCATCGCGACCCGGGGGCCGAGGCCGGCCGGCACCGGGTGCGCGGCATGGCCGGACATCAGCAGCACCGGCAGGTCGGGCACGAGCGCCTGCAGCTGCACGGCGAGCTCCGGCCCGCTCATGGCCGGCAGGGTGACGTCGGTGACCAGAAGGTCCGGCAGCCCGTCCGCGAGGCCGGTCAAGGCGGCCTCGGCGCTGACCGCCGTACGGACCGAGAAGCCGGCTCCGGTCAGGGTGCGTTGCAACGCCTCGCGCAGCAGGTCCTCGTCCTCGACGAGCAGCACCTCACGACCGGACGACCGGGGGTGCGCATGCCGAACCGTCTGCTGCGGCAGCCGCGCCTCGGAGCGCCGCTCGGCGACCGGCAGGTAGACCCGGACGCTGGTGCCGGCCCCTGGCTCGGAGTAGATCGTGACGTCACCGCCCATCTGGCGGGCGATGCCGTAGACGGTGGCGAGGCCGAGGCCGGTGCCCTGGCCGGCCGGCTTGGTGGTGAAGAACGGGTCGAAGGCCCGGTCCTGCACCTCCTTGGGCATGCCGGTGCCGCTGTCGGTGACCATCAGCCGCAGGTAGCGTCCCGGCCGCATCGGGCTGCGCGCGCTGGCGGCCAGGTCGTCGAGCTGTTCGTTGCGGGTCTCGACGGTGAGGGTGCCGCCGTCCGGCATGGCGTCCCGCGCGTTGACCGCGAGGTTCATCACGACCTGGTCGAGGTGGGTCGTGTCGCAGTGCACCGGCCACGCGTCCGGTGCGAGCCGGCTCACGACGGAGATGGTCTCGGGAAGCGTGCGGTGCAGCACCTCGCAGATCCCGGCGACCACGACGTTGGCGTCAGCTTCGGCCTCCGCCGGTGTGTCACCGCGGCTGAAGGTGAGCAGCTTCTGGGTGAGATCCGCAGCCCGTTGTGCCGCGGCGCTGATCGCGTCGATGTCCTCCCGCGACTGCCCCGGCGGCAGGTCGTCGCGCACCAGTCCCGCATAGTTGAGGATCACGGCGAGCAGGTTGTTGAAGTCGTGCGCGATGCCGCCCGCCAGCTGCCCCAGGGCGTCCAGCCGGTCGGTCTGCTGCAGGCGGTTGTTCAGCCGCTCGGACTCAGCCTCGGCGGCACGCCGGGACGACATGTCGCGCAGGTAGCCGGTGAACATCGACCTCCCCCCGACATCGACCGGCATGATCGTCACCTCGACAGGCAACCGGTGGCCGTCGGCGTGCTGTGCGGTGAAGTCCTGCCGTACGCCGAGCAGCGGCGAGCTGCCGGTCCGCAGGTACTCCGCCATGCCGTCCCGGTGGGCCTGTCGAGACTCCTCAGGGATGACCAGGTCGGCCACGTTGTGCCCCACCATCTGCTCGGCCGTCCAGCCGAACGTGGCGCACATCGCCGGGTTCACCTCGAGAACCGTTCCCGCCTCGTCGATGGTGACGATCGCGTCGAGCGCGCCCTCGAGGATCGCCCGCTTGAGCGCCTCGCTCTCCTGCACCGCGGCGGTCTCGCGCAGCCGGTCGGTGACATCGCGCCCGATCGAGGAGATGCCCACCACCGCGCCGTCCGGCGACCGGATCGGTGACACCGAGAGCGACACGTCGAGGACCCGGCCGTCCTTGGCCACCCGCTGGGTCAGGAAGTAGTCGACGTGCTCCCCCCGGGCGGCCCGGCCGTTCACGTCGTCGAGCTCGGGCCAGCGGTCCTCCGGCACGATCAGCCGGACGTTCCGGCCGAGCACCTCCTCGGCACTCCACCCGTACATGCGGCGGGCCGCCTCGTTCCAGCTGGTGAGGGTGCCGTCGAGCTGCTTGCCGATGATGGCGTCCGAGGTGGACCGGACGATCGCGGCCAGAATCGCGGAGTCGGACCCGACCTGCAGGGGTTCGGGATGACGCCTCTCGGCCGTGCCCCCGCCTCTTCCGTCGTCTGGCAAGGCGCCGCCCCCTCGTCGAGCCGTCCTGCCCCAGAGTGACCCCTCGAGCGCAACCGCGTCGACTCTTTCGCCAGGTGCCTTGTCACCCGGGTTGCAACAGCCGCTCGCCGCGCTGCTGCGTCGTGAGCCATCCTGGCCGCGTGCCGCCTGATCAGGTGTCCGTCCGGACGTTGCTCCAGGCAGATGCTCCGTGGGTCCGCACCATGCTGACCACAGCGTGGGGCTCGGTGCTGGTGGCTCGGAAGGGGGAGCTGTTGGACGTCACAGCCTTCCCGGGCTTCGTGGGCGCACTCGACGGCGCCGACGTCGGGCTCGCGGTCGCGGCGGCACGAGGCGCCGACTACGAGGTCGTGTCGATCTCGACAACCGTCGAGGGCAAGGGGGTAGGTCGCGCGCTGCTGACTCGCTGCGTCGCCGACGCCCGCACTCGGGGCTGCGGCCGGGTCTGGCTGACGACCACCAACAACAACGTGCGGGCGATCGACTTCTACCAGCGGTACGGCCTGGACCTCTGTGCCTTCTACCGGAACGGCGTCGAGCAGTCGCGCCGGGTCAAGCCGTCGATCCCGCTGCGGGACGAGCGCGGTGTGCCCCTCGCGCACGAGCTCGAGTTCGAGCTGCTGCTCTGACCGCCGACCGGCCGCGGTCGGGCGTCGGCGTCTTCCCGACCGAGCCGACCCGCGGGACGGCTCTGGACGGGCGACCGCAGTCCGACGACGATCTGCAGGGTCGGTCGAGTCGCGAGCAAGGTGGTGGGCCGGATGGTCGTGTCGCGCGGGTTCTCCGGACGGCGGCGCTCCGCGCCGGACCTGCCGCCGGGGCAGTACCTCACCGAGGACTTTCCGGTGCTCACCGCCGGCCCCACCCCGCGGGTCCCGCTCGACCAGTGGGAGCTCACGATCACCACCGAGACCGGCCAGGTGTACCGGTGGGACTGGGCCGGCTTGCTGGCCCTGCCGTCCGACACGCCGACCGTCGACCTGCACTGCGTCACCCGCTGGTCGAAGCTGGCCACGGACTGGCAGGGCGTCGCGCTGGACACGCTGCTCCAGGACGTCGAGACGACCGCCGACTTCGCCCTCATCTCGTCGTACGGCGGGTACACGACGAACGTGCCGTTGGAGGACCTGCTCGACGGCAAGGCCTGGGTGGCCTACCGCTACGACGGCGACGACCTGGAACCCGTGCACGGAGGCCCGGCCCGGCTGCTGGTGCCGCACCTCTACCTCTGGAAGAGCGCCAAGTGGGTGCGCGGCATCACGCTGTCCCACACCGACGAGCCGGGCTTCTGGGAGACCGCCGGCTACCACAACTACGGCGACCCGTGGCGCGAGCAGCGCTACTGGGACGAGTGAGCTGCAACGAGTGAGCTGGCGCCCGGCGACCGTGACCGCCGTCCGGCCCGAGACCCCGGCGGCACGCACGATCGTCCTGCAGGTGCCGGGGTGGCCGGGCCACGAGGCCGGCCAGCACCTCGACGTCCGGCTCACCGCGGACGACGGCTACACCGCGAGCCGCTCCTACTCGATCGCATCGGCTCCGGCGGGCGACCTCGTCGAGATCACCGTGGAGCGGCTGGCCGACGGCGAGGTGTCGCCGTACCTCGTCGACGAGGTGGCGGTGGGCGACCGGCTCGAGGTCCGCGGACCGGTGGGCGGCTGGTTCGTCTGGCGGCCGGGACAGCCCGGGCCGGTGCTGCTGGTAGGCGGCGGCTCGGGCGTGGTGCCGCTGATGTCCGTCGTACGCCGGCACCGGCTGGCCGGCAGCACCGAGCGGGTGCACCTCGTGCACTCGGTCCGGGACCCCGACTCGATGCTCTACCGCGACGAGCTCGCGGCCCTTCGCGACGACGACCTCGAGCTGACCTACGTCTTCACCCGGCGTACGCCGGACGGCTGGCCGCGGCCGCCGGGCCGGCTGGACGCCGGGCTGCTGGCCACCGTCGCGTTCCCGCCGGCGGTGATGCCCACGTCGTACGTCTGCGGGCCCACCGGGTTCGTCGAGGCGGTGGCCGACCTGCTGGTGACCGCCGGGCACGACCCGCGCCGGGTGCGCACCGAACGCTTCGGACCCAGTGGAGGCAGCAGATGACCGAGCCGACGTTCCTGGACGGCAACGCCGCAGCCGGTGTGCTCGGCGAGGTGTTCGCCGTCGACGTGACGGCCGCGATCGGCCGGTGCGCCGGCTGCGGTGCGGTGGCCGTGCTCGCGCAGGCCCGGGTGTACGTCGACGCGCCCGGCACGGTGGTGCGCTGCGCCGGCTGCGACGCGGTGCTGCTGCGGGTCGTGACCGCCCCCGGCCGGGCCTGGCTGGACCTGCGCGGCCTCGCCGTCCTGCAGCTCTCGATGCCGGCGTCCGGCTGAGCCGGACCGTAGGCACCCCGGTCGGCTCCGGTGGTGGCATGGTGGCTGACGAGAGCACCGACCAGCACCGACCCACGACGAGGGGCCAGTACCTGTGACCGAGACGCCTGCCGGACCCGGCCCGACCAGCCCCGAGGAGCCCGGCAACCCGCCGCCTGCCGCCGGCCCCGCCCCACAGCCCGGTTCCGCCCCGCAGGCCGGCTACCCGCCGCCGGGCTACGGCCCACCGGCGGGCTACCCGACCGGCCCGTACCCGCCACAGGCGTACTACGGCTACCCGCCGGGCCAGGATCCGCGCAAGAGCAGGGTCGCCGCCGGCGTGCTCGGGATCGTCCTCGGCGGCTTCGGGGTGCACCGGTTCTACCTGGGCTTCACCACGATCGGCGTGCTCCAGATCGTGGTGACGGTCCTCACCTGCGGCCTCGGCAGCATCTGGGGGTTCGTCGAGGGCATCCTGTACCTGGTCTCGGCGAAGGGCTACACCGAGGACTCCCGCGGGATCCCGCTGCGCGACTAGTGCGAGGCGAGCACTACATGCCGCGCGGGGGCGGTGCCGCGGCCCGGGTCTGGGTCACCAGGTCGTAGCCGCACTTGTCGCAGAACGTCTCGGTGGCCGGGTGCTCGCCGCACTCGGGGCAGGTCTGCCGACGGCGCAGCAGCCGGGGGAGTCTCCATCGTCTGGTCATCGCGCACCTCACGGCTTCGGTCCTTGGTCCCGGAGTACGCCTCCTGGGGCGCAGCCGCCAGGGTCGAAGGGCCCGGCGGGCTCAGCCGGACGTCGCCCGCCGTACCACCAGGTAACCTACGGGTCCGTAGGTAGCGGACCGGATGGTCTCTGCCGCCCTCCCACTCCTCACGTCCGGGACGACGACATGACGACCGACGCACCTCCCGAGAACCTGGCCGACATCCTCCCGGGCCATGCCCGCCGTACGCCGGAGCGGGTGCTCGTCAGCCGCCGCGACGGCGCGGACTGGCGGCCGGTCACGGCCGCCGAGCTGCACGCCCAGGTGACCGAGCTGGCGCTGGGCTTCCTCGCGGCCGGCGTCGAGCCGGGTGACCGGGTCGCGCTGATGGCGAAGACGCGCTACGAGTGGACCCTGGTCGACGCCGCGCTCTGGGCCGTCGGCGCGGTGAGCGTGCCGGTGTACGAGACGTCGTCTGCCGGCCAGCTGAGCTGGATCCTCGAGGACTCGGGCGCCGTGGGGTGCGTCGTCGAGGGCACGGGTCACGCCGCCATGCTCGACGGGATGGCCGGTGACCTGCCGGCGCTGCGCGGTCGCTGGACGATCGAGGCCGTCGCCGGAGCGGACACCCTCGACCACCTCGCCGCCGCCGGCCGGGCGCACGACACCCCGGACGCTCGCGCCGAGCTCGAGCGGCGCCGTGCCGCACTCGGCCGCGACACCCTGGCGACGATCATCTACACCTCGGGCACCACCGGCCGGCCCAAGGGCTGCGAGCTGACCCACGGCAACTTCCTCGCCGAGGTGACCAGCGCGATCGCGATGCTGCCCGAGCTGTTCGAGGACGAGCACGGGTCGACGCTGCTCTTCCTGCCGTTGGCTCACGTGTTCGGCCGGATGATCCAGATCGCCGTGCTCCTCAAGGGCGTCCAGCTCGCGCACAGCGACGTCGCGCGGATCAGCCGCGACCTGCCGACGTACCGGCCGAGGTTCGTGCTCGCGGTGCCACGCGTCTTCGAGCGGATCTACGACACCGCCCGGCGCAAGGCCGACGCGGCCGGCCGCGGCCAGATCTTCGAGATGGCGGCCGCGACCGCGATCGCCTACAGCGAGGCGCTGGAGAACGGCGGCCCGAGCCTGCTGCTGCGGCTGCAGCGGGCGATCTTCGACAAGCTGGTCTACGGCAAGGTCCGCGCCGCGTTCGGCGGCCGCACCGCCTGGGCGATCTCCGGCGGAGCGGCCCTCGGACCCCGGCTCGGCCACTTCTTCCGCGGCCTCGGCGTCACCGTGCTCGAGGGCTACGGCCTGACCGAGACCACCGCGGCAGCCACGGTGAACACCCGCGCGGCCACCCGCATCGGCACGGTGGGCCGCGCGCTGCCCGACTTCGAGATCAGCATCGGGGAGTACGGGGAGGTGCTGGTCCGGGGTGACCACGTCTTCCGCGGCTACTGGAACGACGAGGTCGCGACCAAGGCCGTGATCGACGAGGACGGCTGGTTCCACACCGGTGACCTCGGGACGCTCGACGCCAGCGGCTTCCTCACCATCACCGGGCGGGCCAAGGAGATCCTGGTGACCTCGTCCGGCAAGAACGTCGCTCCCGGCCCGCTCGAGGACGTGCTGCGCGCGAACCCGCTCGTCAGCCAGGCGATGGTGGTCGGCGACGGGCGCGCCTCGGTCGGCGTCCTGGTCACGTTGGACGCCGACGCCGTCGCCGACCACCTGGCCCGAGCCGGCCGGCCCGCCACGCCGGTGGCCGAGCTCACCGACGACCCCGAGGTCCTCGCCGAGCTCAAGGCCGCGGTCGCAGCGGCCAACGCGACCGTGTCGTCGGCCGAGTCGATCAAAGCGCTGCGGGTGCTGCCGGTCGACCTGACCGAGGAGAGCGGGCACCTGACGCCCACCCTGAAGCTCAAGCGGCAGGTCGTGATGACCGACTTCGCGGCCGACGTGGAGGCCTTGTACGCCCGCCGGTCCTGACCACCGGTAGCCTGCGCTCACCATGACCGCCCCAGCTGCTCGCCTGCAGGCACCCGACGGCGGTCCCCTCGACGTCGACGCGGTCGCCGCCCGCCTCGGCAAGGGCTTCGACGTGGTGCTCGGCGGCTCGCACGTCGTGCGGCGCACCTGCCTGGACACCTTCGACCGGCTGCTGCGCGCCGCCGACTACACGCTCGAGCAGACCACCGACGTCCCCGGTGGACGGCTGGTGCTCACCAAGGCCGACGGCACCGTGGTGGCGACCCCGCGGGCGACCGGACTCCGGTGGCCGATGCTCGCCGGCGGGCTGCCCGCCGGGGCAGTGCGCGAGGCGGTGGCTCCGGTGTCCGGCATCCGCGCGCTGACGGTGGTCTCCGACGACAAACGTCGGGTACGCCGGGTGACGCTGCGCAACAAGGACCAGAAGACGGTGGTCCGCCTCGAGATCGAGGAGGCGACCGCCCCCACCAGCCACCTCCCGGCGGTCGTCACGGTGCACCCGTTGCGCGGGTACGAGGACCAGGCGGCCCGCGCCGTCACGATCCTGCTCGCCCAGGGGTTGGAGCCGGCTCCGCTGCAGGTGCAGGCGCCGACCCGCCCGGCCCCGGTCCCCGTCGTGACCGACCGGGACGCGCCCGGCGCGCTGCTGCTCGGTCAGATGCTCGGCGGTTTCCTCGCCGCGATGACGGAGAACCTGCCGGGCCTGCTCGACGACATCGACACCGAGTTCCTGCACGACTTCCGGGTCGCGGTGCGCCGGACCCGGTCCACGCTGAAGCTGGGCCGGCCGGTGCTGCCGGAGGAGTTCCGCAGCACCTGGGAGCCGGCCTTCAAGTGGCTCGGCGACCTGACCACCCCGGTCCGCGACCTCGACGTCTACGAGCTCGACCTGCCGACGATGTCCAGCTGGCTGGTGGCGGCCGACCCTGCCGACCTCGCGCCGTTCGCCCGGCTGCTGCGCCGCCGCCGCACCGCCGAGCGGCGGGCCCTCGTCCGCGGCCTGAAGTCGGCGCGCTACCAGCACCTCGTCGCCGACTGGGCGTCGGCGCTCGCCGAGCTGGTGGCCCGGGCCGACCCGGCTGCGGAAGCGGCCGAGCCGCCCGCCGAGCGCCCGTTGACCGCCGGCCAGCTCGCCGACCGCAGCATCGCCAAGGCCTACCAGCGGGTGGCGCGCGACGGTCACGCCATCACGCACGACTCGCCGGCCACCGACCTGCACCAGCTGCGCAAGCGCTGCAAGGAGCTGCGCTACGCCTTCGAGGTGTTCGCTCCGGTGATCGACAACGCGACCCGCAAGCAGGCGGTCGCGGACCTCAAGGCGCTGCAGGACGTGCTCGGCCGGTTCCAGGACTCCGAGGTGCAGCGACAGGCGCTGCGCACCTTCGCCGAGGAGATGATGACCGACGGCTCACCGGCCGCCGCGGTGCTGGCGATGGGCGAGCTGATCGGTCACCTCGACGTCGAGCAGGACCGCGCCCGCGACGAGTTCGCGAGCGCGTTCGCGCGGTTCGTGCGCCCGGCGAACCATGCCCGCATCCAGCACCTGGGCGGTGCCTCGTGAAGGTCCTCGCGACGTACAACATCAAGGGCGGCGTCGGGAAGACGTCGACCGCCGTCAACCTCGCCTACCTCGCTGCGCGCGAGGGCCGCCGCACCCTGCTCTGGGACCTGGACCCGCAGGCGGCCGCCACCTTCCTGTTCCGGGTGCGGCCGCGGGTCAAGGGCGGCGGCAAGGCGCTGGTCACCCGGAAGCGCCCGATCGAGGCGGCCCTCAAGGCCACCGACTTCGAGGGCCTCGACCTGCTGCCGGCCGACTTCAGCTACCGCAACATGGACCTGCAGCTGGACGACACCAAGGGCCGCACCCGCCGGCTCGGCCAGCTGCTCAGGAGCGTGGCCGACGAGTACGACATCGCCTTCCTGGACTGTCCGCCGAGCATCTCGCTGGTGTCCGAGAACGTCATGCACGCGGCTGACACCCTGCTGGTGCCGCTGATCCCGGCGACCCTGTCGCTGCGCACGTTCGACCAGCTCACCCGGTTCGTCGCCGACTCCGAGGGCAGGCACCCGGACGTGGTGGCGTTCTTCTCGATGGCCGACCGGCGCAAGCGGCTGCACCGCGACGTGATCGACGCGATCCCGCGCGCACAAGGCGCACGTCGCCGACACGGTCATCCCGTCGCTGGCGATCATCGAGCAGATGGCCGAGCGGCGCGCTCCGGTGCCGGCGTTCGCCCCCAGCAGCGTGGCCGCGCGGCGCTACGAGGCGCTGTGGGCGGAGGTCCGGCCGGAATGACCCGCCCCATCGTCCGGGCGGCCGGCGGGGTGCTGTGGCGCGACGGCGACGGCGGGCCGGAGGTCGCCCTGGTGCACCGACCGGCGTACGACGACTGGTCGCTGCCCAAGGGCAAGGCCGAGCCGCGGGAGCACCCGCTGGTCACCGCCCTGCGGGAGGTGGAGGAGGAGACCGGTCACCGCGGACGCATCGGCCCCTACCTCACGACGGTGCGCTACCGGGTCTCGTCGGGGCGCCGACCCGCGGACAAGGTGGTCACCTACTGGGCGATGCGCGAGGCCGGCGGCAGCTTCACCGCCTCGCGCGAGGTCGACGCGATGGAGTGGCTGCCCGTCCCGGACGCCGAGGCGCGGCTGACCGCCGCCCGCGACCGGTCGGTGCTCGCCGTGTTCACCCGCACGCCCCGGGACACCCAGCCGTTGCTGCTGCTGCGCAACGGGCGGACGGCGGCCGGAGCGCGCCGGGCCAACCGTGGCGCTCCCGCGCAAGAGCTCAGCCGGTCGGGCCGCGACCAGGCGGTCGCCCTGGTGCCGGTGCTCGACGGGCTGGCGGTCGACGACCTGCGCAGCGCCGACGTACCGGCCTGCGTGGAGATGCTCGGCCCGTACGCCGAGTCGGCCGGGCTCACCGTGCAGCGCGACGACCGGTTGACGACAGACGGGTTCCCCGGCAACGAGCGGGACCTCGCCGACCAGGTCCGCGCACAGGCGACGTCCGGCGCCTCGCTGGCCGTCTGCGGGCCGCAGCGCGTCATCAGCGGCCTGCTGCACGCGCTCGGCGACCATGCCGCGGTGCGACCGCCGCACGACACCGCCGTCAAGAAGGGCGGCTGGTGGCTGCTGCACCATCGCGACGGCGCGATCACGGCGTACGAGCGGCACGAGCCCGTCGCCTGACACGCTGACTGCCCACAACCTGGACCGGTGACGATGAGCACGCACGTCGAGATCGAGGCGAAGTACGACGTGGCCCGCGGGCAGGAGATCCCGGACCTCATCGGGGTGGGTGGGGTGCGCTCGTCGGTCGCGCAGTCCGAGCTCGTGCTCACGGCGGTCTACTACGACACCGGGTCGCACGCCCTGGGCTCCGCGCGCGCCACCCTGCGTCGCCGCACGGGTGGCACCGATGACGGGTGGCACCTGAAGCTGCCGCTTGCCCGCGGTGAGCGGCTCGAGCTGCACCGGCCGCTGGGTCGCGGTCGTTCGGTGCCCGCCCCCTTGGCCTCGGTGGTGCGGGCGGTGGTCCGCTCCGAACCGCTGGAGCCGGTCGCCACGCTGGTCACCCGGCGTACCGTCCACCACCTCCTCGACGGCAAGGGGCGGTTGCTGGCCGAGCTCGCGGACGACTCGGTGACGGGGGAGCGGCACGACGTCGAGGCCGAGCCACTGGTGTGGCGGGAGCTCGAGGTCGAGCTGGTCGAGGGCGATCGGGACGTGCTCGCGGCGCTCGATGCAGCCGTGCGGGCGGCCGGGGTGCTTCCCGCAGCGGGTGCGTCGAAGGTCGGCCGGGTGCTCGGGGACGCGGGGGGTACGACGGCCGCCGCGGCGTTCCGCCGGAAGTCGCCGGTCGGCGAGGTGCTCGAGGCGGCCCTGCGCGCTGCCGTGCGGGACGTGGTCTCGGCCGACCCGCTGGTGCGGATCGGACGACCCGACGGGCCGACCCGGATGCGGGATGCCGTGCAGCGGCTGCTCGCGCTGCTCGCCCTGGAGCGGCAGGTGGAGCCGGTGGCGGTGCCGGTGCGGCCGGACCTGGTGTGGCTGTGCGGTGTGCTCGGGGAGGTGGCCGGGCTGGACGCGGCGCGGGACCGGGTGCGCGCCGCGCTGTCCGGTGAGCCGCGCGAGCTGGTGCTCGGCCCGGTGCGTGCGCCGGGTGGACCGGGAGCTCGCGGCCGCCCGGCGCGAGGCGGTGGCGCGGCAGAAGGCCGCCCTCGACTCGGGCCGCTACCTCGAGCTGCTGGCCGGGCTGGCCGAGCTGCCGGGCCGCCCCCGGGACGCGGGTGCGGCGACCCGGGCCGGCGACGTGCTGCCGGCGCTCGCCGAGCGTGCGCTGCGGCGGACGGTGCGCCGGCTCTCCCGGGTGCGAACCGCGCCGACCGGGGAGTCGCGCGCGCTCGCGGTCGACAGCGCCGAGCGGGCGGTGCAGCGGGCCCGCAGCGCGGCGGACCTGGTGACGCTGGCCTCGCGAGCTCCCGCCGACAGCTTGCTCGCCGAGACGTTGGACGACACGGAGGCGACGCTGGTCGAGCTGCAGCTGAGCGGCCGCACCCAGCAGCTGCTGCGGGACCTCGGCGTACAGGCTCAGCTGGCCGGGGAGAACGGCTTCACGTTCGGCCGGCTGCACGGCCTCGAGGACCTCGCGGCCGACCGGCTGGTCGACCGGCTGGGTGCGCTGCGGCGACGGTTGAAGCGGCTCCGCACAACGTGAACCCCTCACCGGGCCGCGCCAGGGCCGCGCTCAGGCACCCGGCCCCGGACGCTAGGGGTCACCGCCCGTCACACCGCGTGACGCAGCGCTCGATCGGCCCAGCCGCCGGCGCATCCGCAGCTGATGATCTTTCCGCCCATTCCGGGACGCTTGGGTCGGGAGCGGTCACGACTCCCGTTGACGGGTCAAGCCTGGCCGTGGATGCTGCGGAACGCAGGTCGACAGGGCGGGGAGGGGGGCCGCTGCCGAGCACATCGTGGTGGGGCTGACTTCATGACTTCTGCAAGGCATCTTCGCTGGGCGGCTGCGGCCGCGTCGTTGGTCGTCGCGACGGCACTGCTCTCCGCGGCAGGAACCGCCGAAGCGGTCACCCTCCAGCCGCGCACCTACACCGCCGCGATGACGCCGGCCACGGCGCCGGCGGGCCAGGAGACGAGCTACTCGGTCGTGGTGAAGAACACCTCGACGGTGATCTCGGCGCTGGACCACTTCACGCTGGTGGCGCCCACCGGGTTCACCGCTCGTCCCCGGCACGGTGACGACCTCGCCGCGTGGCGGCTGGACCGTTACCGTCGGTTCACCACGGGCTGCTGACCGCGATCACGACGCAGCCGGTGAAGTTCGGGCTGCGCAAGGGCGAGTCGATGACGTTCACGTTCAAGGCCACCGACACGAACGCGTGCGACGCCAGCAGCGTCACATGGGTCCAGAAGGCGGACGGCGCGATCATCGACCCGTTCAAGGCCCAGAGCCTGGACCCGACGGTGCAGATGACGGCCACGGCCGCCCGCGCTTCCGAGGTCACCTCCGTGACCGACACGCAGCGACCCGCCGCTGCACGACCAGGTCGTGGTCGGCGAGCCCTTCGACGGTCACCGGCGGTTCCTGTGCGGCACCACCAACATTGCTGCCGGTTCGGCGGGCACCGTGACGCTGTCCAAGACGACCAACGGCACACCGAACCTGAACGGTGCTCTCGGCGGCACCGTCTCGACCGCCGTCGCGGCGGCGGACAAGACGGCCACGATCTCTGGTGCGACCTACAGCCAGGTCGAGAACGGCGTGGGCGATCACGGCCACCTGGAGTGGCGGCCCGGCGACAGCTTCAGCCTGACGTGCTCGGCGCCGCCGAGACCGTCAACGGTGTGCCGGGGACGCCCATCGACCCCGCTCGACCTCACCGTTCCCGGCGCCAGCGCGGACCTGGGCAACGGCGCGAACGGCCCGGTCAGCATCGTCGTCAACGCGTGCGGCACCGACTCGCCAGACACCGTGCTCCGACGGCACCCAGGTCGAGCTGACCGGCAACTTCAAGGATGCCGACGGGAACGCCGCTCTACAGCTTCGGCGCATCCCCGAAGCCCCTGGCCCCGGCGAAGGTCAACTGGCTGTGCTGCCCAACGCGGACTGCCCGCACAGCGACACCGCCACGAGCCCGCAACGTCGTGCCAGCGTACAACTACCTCGGGAACGACGAGGTCGAGGAGGACTTCGACGCCTACCCGGTGTTCGTGTCGATCCGGACACGGCCAGGGTGTCACCGCCCTTCGCGCAGGCGCCAGCGCTGCGTGGCTCGACATCGGGTCGACCCGAACACGGACGTTGCGACAAGATCAGTCACGAACCGCAGCCCAGACCGCCGGATTCTGCGTCGACGTCAACGCGATCACCCGGACCGGCAACTCCTTCACCGGCGACCTGACATGCCGGTGCTGTTCGTGGAGGACTTCCGCCTGCGCCCGTGATCGTCGCCGCAGGTCAGGCGCGGGGGTAGCGGGGGCTGCCGACGAAGCCGAGAGCGTCCAGGGCCTGGGCGCTCTCGGCCGACAGCCGGGCGGCAGCCTCGCCGTTGCCGAGCGCCGTCGCCACCCGGGACAGCTCGACCAGGATGAAGCCGCGCTCCAGCTGGCCCTGCGCCTCGCAGCTGTCCAGCGCCGCGGCCAGCACTGCCTCGGCATCCGCCAGCTGCCCGCTCGCCGCGAGTCCTGCCCCGCGCACCCGTAGCAGGCTCGGCATCAGGTAGCCGGCGCCGAGCGAGTCGGCCCGGGCGGCCGCCTCCTCGGCGAGCTGCGCGGCGGCCAGTGGCTCCCCGGCGTCCAGCAGCGCCTGCGCGATCGCGGCGTCGGTCTCCAGGACCTCCGCGGCCTGACCCGTCGCCGCCATCGCGGCCCTGGCGTCCGCCAGCAGCGCCCGGCCCTCGGCCAACCGGCCCGACTGGGTGAGCACGAGCCCGAGGGTCCGGGTCGCCGCGGCGTGCGGGCCGTCGACACCGAGCGCGCTGAGCACCGGCAGCAGCGCCCGCAGCATCGGCTCGGCCTCGGCGAGGCGACCTTGCCGCATCAGCATTTCGCCGATGTTCAGCCGGGTGGCGGCCGCGCCGACGGTGTCGCCTGCCTCGGCGGCCGCTGCCTCGGACCCGCGGAACATCTCCAGCGCCTCGGGTCCGCGCCCCTCCAGAGCGGCGATGACGGCCGAGGTTGTTCATCACCTGCGACTGCGCCGCGCGGTCGCCGATCTCCTCGTACAGCCCGAGGGCCAGCTGGCCGTAGGGCCGGTCCTGCTCGACGCCGAGCATCGCCGTCGAGCCGTACAGGACGTCGTACGCCTCGGCGAGGGCCCGCAGGTCGAGGGCGGCCAGCGCGTCCGCCTCGGCGCGGCGCCCCCACCGGATGGAGTCGCGGTAGCGACCCTGGTTCTGCCGGACGACGGCGTAGAAGCCGGCCAGCCGGCTGCGCTCGGCGACCGCCGGCAGGTCGTCGGCCCCGGCGCGCTCCAGCAGTCGGAGGGCCCGCGACAGGGTGCGCAGCGCCTGCGGCAGCCGGTTCAGCCGCTGGTCGACCTCCGCCTCCTTGCGGAGCAGGTCGGCGGTGCGCAGCGGGTCGCCCGCCGCGTGCGCGCGGGCCGCGTGGAAGGCCGCCCGGGCGTCGGGAAGCACGCCGACCCGGAACCGGGCGTCGCCGAGGGCCTCCTCGACCGTGGCCTGGTCGGCGGCCGGGAGCCCGGACAGCCCGCGGGCTGCGGCGACGGCCCGGCCGTACAGCTCGGTGGCCTCGACGTAGGCGAACTTGGCGGCCGCGCGCTCGCCGGCGAGCTTGGCGTAGTGCCAGGCCTTGTCCAGCCGTCCGGCGTGGAAGAAGTGCAGCGAGAGCAGCTCGGAGTGCTCCTCGGGGTCGGCCGACTCGGCTTCGACCGTCTCACCGACCCGGCCGTGCAGCATCTGCCGTCGCCGGTAGGGCAGCCCTTCGTACGCCGCGTCGCGCACGAGAGCGTGCTGGAACCGGTAGCGGGCCGCCCCCTCGGGCTGCAGGAACGTTCCCAGCCGCACCATCGTCTGGGCGTCCGCCGAGACCAGCTCCCCGGCCAGCATGCGTGTCGAGCTGGTGCATGGAGAAGGTGACGCCCAGCACCGAGGCGTAGCGGAGCACGGTGCGCTCGCTCGGGTTCAGCCGGTCGATCTGGCTGGTGACCAGGTCCTCCAGCGAGTCGGGCAGGCCCTCCACCGAGCCGGACTGCTGCGCGGCCTGCACCAGGCCGCGCAGGAACAGCGGGTTGCCGCCGCCACGGCGGGCCAGCAGGGCGAGCTCGTGCGGCGGCAGCGGCGACTGCTCGGTGTGGGCGGTGACCAGGGCGAGGGCGGCCTCGACGTCCAGCGGTGCGGGACGCAGCTCGGTGGCCTGCCCGGGCTCGGCGGCGAAGCCACCGGGGTCGTCGTCGTGTCGGGTGGTGACGACGAGCCACGGTCGGTCCGCGATGCCGGCCACCAGGGCGCGCAGCAGGTCGGCGCTGGCGTCGTCCATGTGATGAGCCTCGTCGAAGACCAGCAGCGTGGGCGTGGGGAGTGCCAGCGCGAGCAGCTCGGCGGTGACCTCCTCGACCCTGGCCTTCCGGAACCGCGCGTCCAGCCGTTCGGTCTCGGGGGTCGCGGGGAAAGCGAGGTCGAGCGGGATGCCGACCAGCGGCAGCCAGGGCAGCAGCCCGGGGGCGTTGCCCTCGACGCGGTGCTGCAGTCGCCGGAGGGCGAGCTCCGGGCTCACGTCGTGGGGGAGCCCGAGCACGTCCCGCAGCAGCGAGCGGAACGGGTAGTACGGCGTCGCCGACTCGTACTCCTCGCTCGCCGCGAGCAGCACGTCGACATCGCCGGCGATCGAGCGCAGCTCAGCCACCAGCCGCGACTTGCCGATGCCGGGCTCGCCGACGAGCTCGACGAGACCACCCCTGCGCTGCCGGGCGTCGTCGAGGGCGCGGGACAGCACCGCCATCTCGTCATCGCGCCCGACGAGGGGAGTGTCGGCGTCGTCGGTGACGGCGTCCGGGGCGGCGCGGGCGAGCAGCGGCCCGATCACGCATGCCGCCACCGGCTCGGCCTTGCCCTTGACCATGAACGGCGGCAACGGCGTGACGTCGAAGCGGCTGGTCACCCGGTCGACGACGGCGCGGGTGGCCAGCAGCTCACCGGGTGCCGCCTTGCCCATCACCCGCGCGGCCAGGTTGATCGCGTCGCCCTTGACCGAGTAGGTGCGGCGGAAGAAGGGCCCGAAGTCGCCGCTGAACACCGGCCCACGGTTCACGCCCATCCGGAGCGGCAGCGTCCCGGCCCGCTCGACGATCAGTCGGGCGGCGCGCAGCATCCGGTCTTCCTCGTGGCCGTGGCTCACCGGGGCGCCGGCGGTGAGCATGACCTTGCCGCCGTCCCGGTTGATGTCGGTCTCGAAGAACGTCACGCCGTGCGCAGCGGTGGCCTGCTGCACGTTCGACATGGCCTCGTGCAGCGCGTCGGCGAGCGCCTGCGGGCCCTCCCGCGCGAGCAGCTCGTCGGTGCCCGAGAACTGCACGAAGCCGACGGCGACGGTGCGGTGCTCGGCGTCCCCGGGCTGGGCCAGCAGGTGGTCGCGGATCGCGACCGGCAGCACCGTCCCGAGGTCCAGGTCGTGGACGTCCTTGGCCGGCGGGATGCCCACGACCGGCACCTCGGGCTCGGCGCGCAGCAGGTACGCCGCGCCCTTGGCCCGGCCGACGCAGCGCGGGGCGAGCAGCGCCGCGGTCTGCGGGCTGATGCCGATCTCACCGGCGTCGGCGGTGGCCTCCATCACGGCCGTCGTCGAGGCGGCCGGCCCCGAGACGATGAGCTCCCGGTGGTACGCCGGGTCCCCGACCAGGAAGAAGTGGAAGGTCCCGCTGTGGATGCCGACCGACATCCGCAGGGTGACCCGCCCGGCCGAGGTCTGCAGCCGGCCGACCTCCCGCATCGTCGCCCGCATCCGGTACGCCGCGCGGCAGGCGCGATCGGCGTGGCCGGGCCCGTCGAAGAGCAGCAGGACGGCGTCCCCGCCCCACTTCACCAGGCCGGCGCCGTCCTGGTACGCGACGTCGAGCAGCGCCGCGAACGTGGCGTTGAGGGTGTCGCTCATCTCCTCGGCGCCGACCTTGCCCCTGCGGGCCAGCCGCTCGGTGAGCTTGGTGAAGCCGGAGATGTCGACGAACGCGAGGCTGCCCTCCACCTCGCGGTACATGCTGGTCGGGCGCGGTGCGCAGCCAGTCGATGAGCAGGCGGGGGACGTAGGGCTTCAGCCGCTCCGAGGAGTCGCCGTCGATGACGCGGGGTGACATCTGACGCACGATCTCGGGGAACCTGCTCGGCGGCCAGCCGCGCGTCGACCGCCACGACTGCACCACCCCACTGCTTTCGAGTCCAGAAGCTCTCGCAGGAGTCTAGGTCAGTCGCGCGGTGCGGTCGTGGCGATCGGGAACTGCTGCTGTCCAGCCGGCTCGAACGCCGGCCGCTCGGGCCGGACGCTGCCGGGCCACCTCCGTTGCCCCGTCGGGTCCGCGCATTCTGCACCGTAATCGGTCCAGAATGCGGCGACCTTCTGTCGACCGCTGGCCGAAGCTGCCGCCGGACGACACCGGCGGCTGACCTAGATTCGCACCGCCGCACGGCAACCGCCCGGCGCAGGCCGAGGGAGTCGCTGTGGCTGTTGGGGGTCGTTATCGCGCCGCGCTCGGGCGCCGCGACATGCGCCTGCTGGTCGGATCGTTCGTCGTCGACGGGTTGGGCAGCTGGGCGTACTTCGCCGTGCTGCTGGTCTACGTGTACGAGCGGACCGGCTCGGCCACCTGGGTCGCCGCCACGACGGCCTCCCGCTGGATCCCGGGACTGCTGCTGGCGACGTTCGGCGGGGTGGTCGCCGACCGGTACGAGCGCACCCGGGTGATGGTCGTCTCGGCGCTGGTCTCGGCTGCGCTGATGTGCCTGATGGGCGCATGTGGTCTCGGTCGAACGGTCCGCTGGTCGTGCTGCTCGCCCTGACGGCCCTCTCCGCGATCGCGTACCTGCCCTACCGTCCTGCGGCCGGAGCGCTGACACCGGACGTGGTCGACGAGAAGGAGCTCGCCGCGGCGAACGGCCTGTTCTCCGCGCTGGAGAGCCTGACGATCGTCGTCGGGCCGCTGGTCGGCGGAGTCCTGCTGCTGATCGGGGAGCCGACGTCCGCGTTCTTCCTCAACGGCATCAGCTTCCTCGTCGCCGCCGGGTGCGTGTCCCGCATCCGCACGCGGAGCAGCGGCGGTGGCGGGCAGGCCGGCGAAGGGATGCTGCGCCAGACCGCGGACGGGTTCGGCGCCGTCCGGCGGGAACGGGTCGCGGCGATGCTCATCCTGTTCTGCGCGCTGGACTCCGCCGTGTACGGCGCCGCCACCGTGCTCTACGCACCGGTCAGCCAGCAGCTGGGCACCGGAGTCGGCGGCTACACCTACCTGCTCGCTGGAACGCCCTCGGTGGCTGCTCGCCGCGGCCCTCGCCGACCGGCTGAGCAGGTCCTTCCGGCTGGCGCCGGTCATCGTCGCCGGGATCCTGGCGCAGGCCGTGCCGTTCGGCCTGACCGCCTTCGTGCACACGCCGGCGGTCGGTTTCACGCTGCAGGTCGTCAGCGGTGTCGGGATGATCCTCGTCGACGTGCTGGCGATCACTGCGCTGCAGCGCGACATTCCCCGTGAGGTCCTCAGCCGCGTGCTCAGCCTGCTCGACATGGCCGTCTTCGCAGCGATCCTCGGCGCGAGCTTCCTGTTCGCTGCCCTCTACGCGACCGTGGGCCTGCAGACGTCGCTGCTCGTGCTGGGTGTCGGCTTCCCGCTCGCGGCTGTGCTCGGCATCGGGCCGCTGCTCGAGGCCGACCGCCGCGCGGCCGAGACCCTTCGGGAGCTTGCCCCGCGGGTGACCCTGTTGCGCGCGCTCGACCTGTTCGCGGCCGCGAGCAACAACACCCTCGAGCGGCTCGCCGCCGCTCTGGAGCCGGTCATGCTCCCCGTCGCGGCGACGGTGGTCCGCGAAGGCGACCCGGCCGATGCTCTCTACATCATCGTGGAGGGCGAGGTGGAGGTGACCGCGCGCGGCGAGGGCGAGGTCGAGCGGTTCCTGCGCACGGTCGGGCCCCCGCGGCTACGTCGGCGAGATCGGGCTGCTCCACGGCCGGCCGCGCACCGCGACCGTCACCGTGGTGGAGCCGCTGACGATGTGGCGGCTGCCCGAGGCCGACTTCCTGGACGCTCTGCAGGAGTCGCGCGCCAGCGCCTCGCTTGATGCAGACCTCGGGTGCGCGACTGTCGCGAACCCATCCCAGGCTGGCGGCGTCCTCGGCCGAGGGCCTCGCTCGTGGAGCCGACGCCGGAGGAGCTCGACGAACCGCTGGAGCCGGCCGCTGACTGACCGCCGCCCCGGCGGAGGTCAGCGGGCGAGGTAGCCGATGAGGAACTCCGCGGTGTCCGAGATCGCCTTGGCCTCGTTGGTCCGCTTGGCGAAGCCGTGCCCCTCGTCGGGGTAGACGTCGTAGCGCACGTCGACTCCCCGGCTGCGCAGCCGCTCCACGATCTGGTCGCTCTCGGCCTGCACGACCCGCTGGTCGTTGGCGCCCTGGATCACGAACAGCGGCGCGACGATGTCGTCGGCGTAGGTGATCGGTGACCGCTCGAGCAGGAAGTCACGCTCGGTCTCGACGTCGCCGACCCACTCGGCCATCAACCGGCGCCAGGTCGGGGGCACCGAGCTCGCGAACGTGACGAGGTTCGAGGGCCCGACGATCGACACCGCGGCCGCCCACAGGTCGGGCAGCCGGCTGACGCAGGACAGCGTGGCGAACCCGCCGAAGGACCCGCCGAACACGCCGATGCGCTCCGGGTCGACCCAGTCGAGGCCGGCGAGGTAGCGATGCGCGTACTCGAAGTCCTTGAGCTCGTCGCCGCCCCAGTCGTGGTGGATGAGCTTCTGGTACGCCGTGCCGTAGCCGGTCGAGCCGCGCACGTTCGGGGCCAGGATGCCGACACCGCGGGAGAGGAGGTACTGGTAGAGACCGTTGTAGTTGTACGCCGGGCGCTCCTGCCACTCCGGGCCGCCGTGGATCGACAGCACCACGCCGAACGGCCCCTGGCCCGCCGGCCGGTAGAGGTACGCCGGGATGTCGCGGCCGTCGTGGGTCGGGTAGCGCACGAGCTCCGGCTCCACGAACGACGAGGGTTCGGCTGCCGTGGGCAGCGAGTCGGTGACCCAGTCGAACCGGGCACCCGTGAAGTCGACGACCCCGACGTTCTGCGGCCGGGCGGCGGTGGCCGCGAGCACGGCGACCTTGCTGCCGTCCTCGGCCGCCGAGAACGCGGAGACGGCCCCGGGCGGGATCGCGGGCACGTCCAGGTCGCTGCCGTCGACGAGGTTCCTGGCCCGCAGCTGTGAGGCGCCGTCGACGTTCACCGACCAGAGCGCGACGCGGCCGCCGGCCACGACAGCAGCGTGCTCGACGTCCCACTCCGACTCCTCGACCGGGCTGAGACTGCCGTCGGCCAGGTCGAGCCGGGTCAGCCCGACGAAGTCGCGGTCGAGGTCCGTGGTGAGGTAGATCGCCTTCCCCTGCTCGTCCCACCCTGCACCCGTGTGCTTGCCCGGCCGGCCGTCGAGCAGGCGGGTGAACGATCCCTCGAGGTCGGCGACGAGCGGCGACACGTCGGTGTTGCTGCGCGCGTCGAAGACGGTGAGCGACGAGGAGTCCGGTGCCCAGTGGCCGGCGAAGAGGAAGCCGCCGAGCTCGAGCAGCCGGCGTACCTCACCGGTCTGCAGGTCGCGCAGCAGCACGTCCTGGTTCGTCGGGTCGTTGTCGTTCGTGGCGTAGGCGAGCCAGCGACCGTCCGGTGAGACGGGGTCGGCGCCGAGGTAGTGCGCCGCCTTCGGTGCGTCGGTCAGCTGCTCGTTCCCGGTCCCGTCCCGGCGTACTCGGAAGACCTGGTAGTACTCGTCGCCGTCGTGGTCGGCCGTGTAGTACACGGTGGCCGAGTCGGGGCTCCAGCCGACCTCCCGCACCGACCAGGCGGTGCCCTCGGTCAGGGGCCGGGCCGGCGAGCCGGCGAGGTCCTGCAGCACCAGGTTCAGCTGGCCGCCGGTGTCGGCGATGTAGGCCACGGCGCTGCCATCGGGGGCGATCGCCAGGGCCGGCCAGAAGCGACGGGTAGGGGCGAAGTCGGCGTAGGTCGGCACGGCGGTGACTGTAGTGCGGGTGCCGACGCTCGAAAGGGGTCGTTCCCTGCCGCGTGCGCTGGCCGGCAGTCCGACCAGGGCGAACGCCGCGGCGAGCATCACCGCCAGCGCGGAAGCCGACTGCTGTCGGTGTCACACCAGAACGTGGGGCCGATCCGGTCACTCGTGCTGGCACGGATAGAGCGAAGGCCCGACGCCCTGGAGAGGCGCGGCCTGCGCGGCGGCGAGCAAGGCATCGGCAGCCTCCTTCGAGGTCTCGCCGGTCCGCCTCATCCGGTCCGCGATGAGGCCCGCGACCAAGGGAGCCGAGAACGACGTGCCGTCCCACCGGGCCATGCCGTCGAAGTTCTGCTTCGACGGCCGCTTCGGCGGCTCCTGGTAGGTGTACTCCCCGACTGCGTAGGCGTTGACCATGCCCTCACCCACCGCGTAGACGTCGACCCAGTCGCCGTAGTTGCTGAACCAGGCTCGGTGCGCCTGGTCCGCGGCGAGCGCGCCCACCCCGACGACCCAGTCGAGGGCGGCGGGATAGAACGGGCGGTCGCTGCTGTCGTTGCCCGCGGCGGCCACCAGGGTCACCGCGGGGTAGGTCGCGTGGAATGCGTCGAGGCCGAGCGGCCCCCAGTTTTGCCACGTGTTGGTGCCCGCTGACAGGTTGATGATCTCGGGGTCGAACGTGCGCGCCAGCTCGAAGAGCTTCCCGATCATCACGCTCTCCAGCTCTCCGCCGGACGACGAGAAGTGGTTGTTGACGAAGATCTTCGACTCAGGCGCCATCGAACGCGCCACACCGGCGATGAACGTCCCGTGGCCGGTGTACTCAGGGATCCTGGGTGGGCCACCGGGGGCACCGACGGCCAGACTGTCGGGCTCGCCCCTGACGCCTACCAGCCAACCGAACGCGCCGATGTCGTCCAGGAGTCCGGTGTCGGACACCCCGATCCGCACGGCCTCCTGGCGTGGGCACTCGTTCGCTTCGTGGGAGCAGATCGGGGGCCAGGGGGCAGTGTCGTCGCCGCACGGACGCTCCGGCTCGACAGCCGGACAGGTCCGGGTGATGTGAAAGATGTGGTGGGGGGAGAAAGGTGGCGGCCCGTCGTCGAACTCGCGGGAGTCAGCCAGCCGGTGCAATGCTTCCGGCACCGGGAGCCGACCACCCTCGAGGCGGTCGATCGCGAGCACGCACGGGGCGGTCGCCGTCCTGGTCGCCGTCCTGGTCCTCCCGGTCCTCGTGGTCCTCGTCTCCTGGTCCGTGGGCTCAGCGCGACGCAGGCCAGGCAGCAGCCGCCGCGAGCCGTTCCACCGTGTCGTTCCTCGCCAGGAGCCGATCCACCTCGTACAGGTAGTCGACCTCGCCGTTGGGCTGGTAGGCGACCTCGATCTGAACGCCCCGTGAGGCAAAGGAGTCCTTCATGGTGCGGAACTGGGCCTCAAAAACCGGATCACGCATGCGGTTCCCCCTTTGCGGATGGCGGGTGAGTCGAAGGCAGCAGGCGACCGTCCCTCTCAGTGATACACCGCCGGCAGCGGGGTGACGACCCGGGTCGCCATCTCCCTTGCCGCACCGTGACTGACCCCGGCGCGATACCTTGCCCTCGTCGATGGCCAGGTCCCAGGATCTAGGGATATGTCCGCGGCGCCCGATGGACCGGAAGAGCTGCTGCCCCTGGCTCTGTCGCGCCCGCAGGACGCGCTCGACCGCGCGCGTGCCGTGCTGGCCGACAACCCGTCGCCGTACGCCGCTTCGGTGGCGCGTCAGGCGATCGGTGTCGTGCTGCGCGAGTTCGGCGACATCGACGCATCGGTCGACGAGCTGCGGAAGGCTCGCCGGCAAGCCCGGCTCGCGGGCTCGGTGGAACGTGAGGCCGACGTTCTCGGGACCCTCGGCTTCACCCTGGTCCTCGCGGGTCAGCCGCAGGCCGGCCGCCGTGCCCTGAACTCCGCAGTGGACACCTCCAGCGGTCGTCTGCGCGGGCGTTCACTGCTGCGTCGCGGCTCCGCCCTGCTCAGCCTCGGGCACCACCGGGAGGCGCTCGCAGACCTGAACCTCGCGATCGCCATCCTGCGTGCCGTCGACGACCCGATCTGGCAAGCGCGGGCTCTGGACTATCGCGCGTTCAGCCACCTGGCCCTCGGTTCGGTGCACCGCGCCGTCACCGACCTGCGACGCGCCGAGGAACTGTTCGTGGAGACCGGGCAGGAGCTCGAGTCGGTGGACGCCACCGCGCACCGGGGCCTGCTGGCGCTGCGACTCGGGGACCTGCCGACCGCGCTTGCGTGCTTCGACGAGGCCGCCGAGCGGTTCGACGAGCTGGGCACGCCGGAGCCGGCCCTGAGCCTCAACCGCTGCGAGGCACTGCTGGCGGCGGGGCTCCCTCGCGAAGCCGTGCGCGAGGCCGACAGGGCCATCGCGCGCTTGGAGCGCATCCATGGCCAACCCACCATGCGCGCCGAGCTGCTGCTCATGGCGGCATCGTCGGCTTTGGCAGCCGGACAGCCCTCCACAGCGCTGGAACGCGCGACGGAGGCCGCGCGGCTGTTCCACCGGCAAGGCAGAAGCTGGTGGCGGGCGCATGCCCGACTGGTCCAGCTGCGCGCCAGCTTTGCTGCCGGACCGGCGACCCCCTCGATGCTGCGGGCCGCACAGCAGTGCGTCGAGGAGTTGGCCAGCCTGTCCTCTCCGGAGCTGCCGCTGGCCAGGCTGGCCGCCGGCCGGGTGGCGCTTGCGCTCGGGCGCCTGGCGGTGTCGGACGAGCATCTGGCGGCGGTCGCCGTCGGGCGGTTCCGGGGACCCGCGTTGTCCCGGGCCATCGCCTGGTTGGGGCAGGCGCTGCGCGCCGATGCTGCCGGCGACGTGCGCCGCGTCCTGCACGCCTGCCGGTCGGGTCTCGACGTGCTCGATGACAACCGCAGCATCATCGGATCTTCCGAGCTGCTCGCCCAGACCACAGCACACGGCGCCGAGCTGGCCACCCTCGGGCAGCGGCACGCCCTGGGGCTCGATCGTCCTCGCCAGCTGCTCGCCTGGAGCGAGCGGTGGCGCGCGATCGCCCTCGCTGTCCCCGCGGTGCGACCTCCTCACGACGAACGGCTGCAGGCGGACCTCGCATCGATGCGCGACGTCACGACGAGGTTGTCGCAGGCATATGCGCGGGGCTCGCCCACCTCCGCCTTGCAACGCGAGCAGCAGAGGGCGGAACGCGCGGTCCGAGCCCGGGCGATGCGGACACGCGGAGCCGCACCCGGGGGCAGCTCGAGGGCTCGGCACCGACGCCTTCGACGTCGGGGGCATGCTCGATGAGCTCGGCGACGACCGCCTGCTCGAGCTCGTTGACGTCGACGGGGCATCTGCATGTGCTGGTCTGCGGCTCGGGCCGGGTGCGGCACTTCCCCGCCGCGGACATGGCGAGCGTCTGTGCGTCAGGTGGAGTTCGCACGCTTCGGCCTGAGGCGCCTCGCCTATGGCGGGGCACACTCTCCGGAAAGGGCCATGGAGATCCTGACTCGGTCCGGTGAGCTGCTCACCGAGATGGTGCTTGGCCAGGCGACGCGGCACCTGGGCGAGGGGCGGGTCATCGTCGTCCCGCCCGGCCGGCTGCACGCTGTCCCCTGGGCGTTGCTGCCGGACCTGAACGCCCGCGAGGTCAGCGTCGCGCCGTCCGCCACGACGTGGCTACGGGCCCGACGAACCGAGCCGCGCGCCTGGATCCGCCGACGGCCCCGTCGTGCTCGTCCGCGGGCCGGGGCTGGCCTCGCAAGGCGCTGAGGTCCCGCAGCTGGCCGCCGACTACGGGGCCGATGCCGAACCCATCGTGCTCGAGCATGGCAGCGCAACTGCCGAGCGCGTCGTGAGCGCGATGGACGGCGCGCGGCTGGTGCACATCGCGGCCCATGGGACCTTCCGAGCGGACAGCCCGCTGTTCTCCTCGCTGCTCGTGGACGACGGTCCGTTGACCGTCTACGACCTGCAACGGCTGCGTCGCGGCCCACGACACATCGTGCTGTCGAGCTGCGACTCCGGGGTCGTGGCCCCCACCGGCGCCGACGAGGTGCTCGGGCTGGCCAGCTCCTTGATCCCGCTCGGCACGACCGGCATCGTGGCCAGCGTCGTGCCGGTGAACGACGAGGCTGCCGTGCCGATGATGATCGCGATGCACCGTCGTCTGCACAACGGCGCCAGCCTTGCCGCGGCCCTGCGTGACTCGCGCAGCGAGGCCGACACGGACCCGGTTGCGACGGCAACGGCGCTGTCGTTCATCTCGCTCGGAGCTGGCTGACTCGCCTGACAGAGCACAACGCCGTACAGCAGGTAGGGACGGGGCGCCAGCGAAGCGGCTACAACACCATGGCGTGCGCACGCCGGAGTCAGGATGACGCGAAGGCCGGCGCCGTGCTGCTGACTGGGAGCCGAACACGTGAAAACCTCAGTCGAAGACCACCTTCAAGCATCTGCCGGAGTCATACACAGAAGGGGTGGGCCCCGTGGGGCTCGAACCCACAACCCGCGGATTAAAAGTCCGCTGCTCTGCCAGTTGAGCTAGAGGCCCAAGACAAGGAGCGAGGCTCGGAGACCGCGAGAGCAACCCCGAACGACCCACCCCAGTCCAGCGAGCAGCCTACCGGTCGGTGATGAGGCGCCACCCGGCCGAAGGTGGCTGCCACCGAAAATGAGAGCCGTGCCGGTCAGCGCCGTTCGACCCGTCCCAGTAGAGCCGTGTGGTCGGAGAACTCCTCCCGCTCGACGTCTGCGCCGATGATGTGGAAGTCGCGCGGCCGCACGAAGATGTAGTCGTACTTGGCTCCCGATCCGATGGTGGCGGCGCCGCACCGACAGGTGGGTGACCCCTGGTCGACCTCGTCGAACTCGCCGTGCCCGCCCTCGTGCCGCTTGGAGTAGAGGACGCTCATCGCGTCGGCGGCGGGCCGTGCGTTGAAGTCGCCCATCAGTACCACCGGCCCGGGGTACGACCCGGCCGCGCGTGCCGCCATCGCGATCTGGGTGGCTCGCACGTCACCGACCGGGTCGTCGGACGAGTCCACGATGTGCGTCGTGCAGATGCGGGTCGGCCGGTCGTCGAGGTCGGTAGCGACGCAGAGCAGACCTCGATGCTCCGGGTTGCCGGGGTCCTGGGCCCCGTACGTGAGCCGGTCGGTGTCTGCCACCGGGGAGCGGGTCAGCACCGCGTTGCCGTAGTCGACGCCGCCCGTGCACTCGTCGGGCTGGGTGATGATGAACTCGGCGTGCATGGCCCAACCGCGCTCGGCAGCTCCCGACGTGATCGCCGTGAGCTGCGACCGGCACACCTCGTTCAGGCTGACCGCCGCGGGGTGGAAGCGGGCCAGCGAGTCCACTACGCCGGCGACCTTGTCGCGGGACGCGTCTCGGCAGACGTGTCCGCACATGTTGAACTGCAGCAGTCGCACGCCGCGATCAGCAGACGTGGGCGCCGATGTCGCGACCAGGAGCCCGGCAACGACGGCCCCCACTGCTGCGGACACGACGACGACCAACTGCCTACGCCGCATGACTCGCCCCGCAGCCGAGCCGCGACGCGCACCTTCGTCGCAGGCGTCCCGCGACCATTGCCCGGCGGGCGCACGGCCGACGGCGTTTCATCTCACCGAGGCTAAGCGCATGCCGGCCGTCGCGTCGCCCGAACAGTTGTCACCCAAGGGATCGCCCCGATGTCGCGCGCGGTGCCCACGACAAACCGTGTGGACAGGTTCTCGGTTGCCCATCGCGAAGGTCTAGCCTCCCGGGTGTGAACCCACTCTCTGGAGTCCTCGCCGAGGCCTGGGCGATGTACCGCGCCCACGCCCGTCATCTGCTCTCGATCGCGTTCGTCATCTACGTGGTTGCCGCGGCCATCGAGGCGGTCCTCGGCTTGCTCGGCGCCTTCGGCGCGGTGCTCGCCGCGATCGTCAGCATCATCGCTGCCTTCTTGCTGCAGGCCGCACTGGTCAAAGCCGTCGAGGACGTCCGAGACGGTCGGGTCGACCTCTCCTTCGGTGAGACCCTTCAGGCTGCCCGGCCGGCCGTGGGGCGGGTTGCCGTCGCCTCGATCCTGGCCGGTTTCGCGATCGGCATCGGTCTGCTCCTGTGCATCGTGCCGGGCTTGTGGTTGCTGACCATCTGGTGCCTGATCGTTCCCGTCATCGTGCTCGAGAGGGCCGGGATCGGGGAGGCGTTCGGACGGAGCCGTGAGCTCGTGCGCGGCCACGGATGGCAGGTGCTGGGAACCATCGTGCTCGTCTTCCTGGTGCTCCTGGCTGTGAGCCTTGTCGTCGGCCTGCTGCTGGCAGCATTCCCGCGGGCGGCGCAGAACTTCATCGGCGGCATCGTGTCCGGCACGCTCGTCTCGCCGTTCCTGGCGCTGGTCCTCACCATGGGCTACTTCCGGTTGCTCGCCGCAGGCCGCGACGCACCGGGAGATCTCTCGGGTGGGCACCCGGCCGCCTGAGCCGGCTCACGGGTCCGGCCTTGGCCTCGGCCGGTCGGCCCCGTTCCCCTCGAAGACGGACGTCGGCAGCTCGTGGTCCGGCACCAGCTCACCGAGCAGTGCCCGTACCCGTGCGTCGATGTCGGCAATGATGGCCAGCACGGATGCAGGATCCTGGCCCTTCGGGTCGTCCAGCGGCCAGTCGGAGTAGCGCGCGCCGAGGTAGACGGGGCACGACTCGCCGCACCCCTGGGTGATGACGACGTCGTACGTCGTCGTGGTGTCGAAGCCCTTCGGTACTTCGCCGCTGACATCCAGCCCCAGCGCAGTCAACGCCTCGGCCACCTCGGGGTGGATCCGGTCGCCGGGTTCGGAGCCCGCGGAGAACACCTCGACGGCGTCGCCGCCGTAGTACTCCGTCAGGACCTTGCTCGCCACCGACCGGCCGCCGTTGGCGCGGCAGGCGAACAGGATGCGAGGCACGTGCGGCACGAGATGTCCTCCGAGACGGCAGGCGAGATCCGAGCAACGAGATCGTCGCCCAACGCCGGCAGTGGCAACAAACGAACACCTGGTGAACGTGCCGCCGGCCGAACCAGACCGGACGATCCCGGGTGATATCGGCCCGATCTGCCCCTGGGTCAGAGGCTGTGAGTAAAGAAACCCTCAAGTAGTTCATTCACCGGCCGACATAGTGCGGAGAGACGGGGCCTTCACGCCTGGGGGTGTCTCGATCGGGCCACCAGGCTGTCGAAGGGACTCATCTATGCGCACCGTCCGCCTCCGCCGACTCCTGGCCGTGCTCGTCGCCACGCTGGTCGCCGTCGGCATCGTCGGGGACAGCCGCCTCGCGCTGCGCAGAAGACGCAGGTGCGCCATCACCATGACCTCGCCAGCCTGCCGCGCTGAGCAGCTCGGCCTCGGCGACCTTCAGCTGGACCACGACGGCGACCGCGCGACCATTCGACCTGCTCGCTCGACGGCTCGGCTGCCACGGCGTGCGGCAACAGAGCCCCGAAGTCGCACTACACCATTCCGGCTCTTGCGGACGGCAAGCACACCTTCGTGCTCAGGGCCGCAAGAACGGCGTCCTTCCGGCCGGCGACGAAGACGATCTCCTGGACGGTCAACGCTGTTCCCCCCGGCGCGCCGGCATCTCGCCGGTCGACAGCCCCACCAACTCGACCGACGCGCGCCGATCTCGTTCACCAACCCCGACCCGAGCGCGATCGCCCACACCTGCTCGCTGGACGGCGCCCGCCCGTCGGCCTGCATGAGCCCGTGGTCGGTCAGCTCGGACCTCTGGCGAAGACCAGCCACACGGTCGCGATCCAGTCAAAGGACGCCTACAAGCACGCTCGGCGGCTCGTCGAGCGTCACCTGGCTGCGTCGACCACACCGCTCCGGCCGGCGTACTGCTCACCGGCCCCGCGTCACCTGTCACCCAGCGCAACGGCGACCTTCACCTTCTCGGCGACCGGCGCCACGTCCTTCACCTTGCACTGGTCGACCGGCACCGCGGTCGCCTCGCACCAGCGGATACGAGGTGACCGGTCTCTCCGACGGTTCGACACTCGATGACGGTCAACGCTGCCGACGCTGCAGGCAACCCGCCCAGCCCGCCACGGTGTCCTGGGTCGTCGACACGGTGGCACCGCCCCCCCGACCTGGTCACTGACGCGTCCCGCCAGACCCGACCAACCAGACCTACGCCGACCTCGAGCTGGGCGACCTGGACGGCTCCGACGCTGATGTGCCGGCTGGACTCGACGCTGGAACCGCTGGGCCGCCTGCCCCGTTCCCGCTGCACTGGGACGGTCCTACCGCGGGCTCGCACACGCTGCAGATCTACGCGCCGTCGACGGCGCGGGCAACCCGAGCGGGATGAGACCACGCGTTCACCTGGCACGTCGACCTGTCGGCTCCGGCCCCGGCGCAGTTCACCGACGGACCGAGCAGCCCGAGCAACGACCGGCACCCGGACTTCGACTTCTTCTCCACTGACTCGACTCAACGGCTTCACCTGCGCCCTCGACGCCGGGGCCTTCGCGGCATGCGACGATGGACAACCTTCCGGCCGGTCTCAACCCGGTCGCTGAGGGCAACCGAACCCTGCACGTGAAGAGCGTCAACACGGCGCACAACGAGAGCGCGCCGGTGTCCTGGACCTGGACCGTCGACCTCACTGCGCCGAGCGCACCGTCCTCACCGGCGTGCCGACTGCGAGCACGACGAACTACTTCGGCGACCTTCAACTTCACCTATGAGAGCAATGCGCTGCTCAACTGCCTCCTCGACGGCGCTCCCGTTGCACCGTGCGGGAGCGGGATGACCAAGGCCGGCCTGGCGGTCGGCTCGCACACCTTCTCGGTCACGGCGACCGACGCGGCCGGCAACCAGGGCTCCCCGCCACCTACACCTGGACCGTGACCGCGCCGACCCCCACCCCGACGCCGACGCCGACGCCGACCCGGCCCCGACCTCGCCGGTCGCGCCAGGCACCGGCGGCGGCGCGTTGGCCAGCACCACGGCCGCACTCACGACCAGCACCGCGCTGCGCGGCAAGAGCACCGCCACCTTCTCCGGCACCGTCCGCAACGTCACCGCCAGCACGGTGAAGCTGCAGCTGCCGACCGGTGCGGCGGTGGCGACGACCCTCACCTGCGCCAACTCCTCTGGCGCTGCCACCGCCTGTACCTCTGGTGCCGTTCGCTCGGCGTCCCTGGTGCCCACCAAGCCCCTCGTCCCCGGACAGCGCTACACGTTCCTGGTCCAGGGCGTCACCGACCCGGCCGGCAGCGCCGTGTCGGCGTCGCAGGCCTTCCGGGCCTCGATCGACCAGCAGGAGACGAGCCTCGCGGCGCTCTACCGTTGGCGCGTCGCGAAGGCCACCAAGGCCTACGGCCGTTCCTACGTCGTCGAGAGTCGCAAGGGCGCCTGGGCCAGCTGGGCCTTCACCGGCACGGCCGTCACCTGGTACACCATGACGGCGCCGACCCAGGGCCGGGCCACCGTCTACGTCGACGGCGTACGCAAGGCGTCGGTCAACAACTGGAGTGCCGCCACGAAGTGGCACGTCGCCCGCACCGTCAAGGGCCTCAAGGCCGGCCGGCACACCCTGAAGATCGTGGTCAACGGGACCAAGGGCTCGACCAAGGGCAAGGGCACGCAGGTCGTCCTCGACGCCGCCAAGGTGGGCACCAAGCTCGTTGCCACCCCGGCCGTCACCATCGGCTGGTCGCGGTCGACGTCGAGCGCGGCCTCCGGCGGTGGTTACGCGGCGACTGCACTGGCTGGCGCCTCCGCCTCGCTCCCGTTCCGCGGGACGGCGGTCACCTGGGTCACGGCGACCGGCCCGGCGATGGGCAAGGCCAAGGTGTACGTCGACGGCGTCCTCAAGGTCACGGTCGACAACTACGCCAAGCGCGCCGCCGGGAACGTCCGCCGGACGGTGACCGGCCTGTCCGACGCGGTGCACACCGTGAAGGTCGTGGTCACCGGGACCAAGCGCAAGGCGTCGAAGGGCACCACAGTCGTCGTGGATCGCTGGCTCGTCCGGTAGGCGCCCAGCGGCGGAGCGACAGGAGGCGCTCCACGGACAGCGTCAGGCGCTGGCCGCGGCAGGCTGCAGCGTGTCCGCGAACTCGCAGAACGCGGCGTACGCCCGTGGCCCGTAGATCGTCGCCGGACCGCCCTTCATCAGGAAGGTGACGCCGATGGCCTCGGCGGCCTCCTGTCGGCTTGCGCCGGCCTTGGCCGCTGCCTGGGCGTGCGAGGCGATGCAGCCGTCGCAGCCCTCGACGACACCGATCGCCATCGCGATCAGCTCCTTGGTGCGCCCGTCGAGCGCGCCGGGCGCGAAAGCCGCGGCGTGCAGCTCGCGGAACCCGGCGTACACGTCCGGCACGGCCCGGCGCAGCTCCCGGTGCAGCGGGTTGAGCGCGTCGAGGACGGCCTGGCCGTGTTCGTGGTTCGTCATACCGTCGACTATACCCCCGGGGGTACCTGCGACCAGAGGCGAACGGCCCTCTTAAGCAATTCACAAGTCTTTCATCAGTTGTCAGGTGCACTCTGCTCCTGATGAAGGAGGACCCCATGTCCCGGTACACCCTGATCTGTCCCGAGTGCCACGCCGAGGTGTCCCTCTCCGCGCGTCGCCTGCTCGTGCGGGTCGACCAGGGCACCGCGACGTCCGGCGAGGTCCTGTTCACCTGCCTGTCCTGCTCGGCCACCGTCACCGTCGAGGTCGAGCCGTCCGGTGTCGCCGCCCTCGTCGCAGGCGGAGTGACCCACCTGAGCCTGACGGCTCCCGTCGTCGAGCACCCCGAGCCCGCTCCCGACGGCCCGCTGCTGACCATGGACGACCTGCTCGAGCTGCACTGCGAGCTCGAGCACGACACCTGGTTCGACCAGCTGGTCGGTCCGGACTGCTGACCGCGGGTCAGGCCGGCCGGGTCCCCGCCCGGGCTCGCGCCACCAGCGCGAGCAGCTCACGCTCTCGTGCCGGGAAGTCCGGCACGTCCAGCCCGCGCTGCAGCCGGTCGCGCAGGAACGCGAGCTCGGTCGCCGCGTGCTGGAAGTCGCGCAGAGCACGCGCCGCCATCGCCCCGTAGGTGTGCTCCACCCACTCGAGCGCCTGCCGGCGCCGGGTCATCGACGCCAGCATGGGGACGTCGTCCGGGTCGAGCCAGCCCGCCTCGACGTACGTCGGCAGCTGGGCGGCCACGGTGGCCCCCTCCCGACGCCGCGACCAACCGGCCACCGTCACGGTCAGTGCGAACGCCGGCAGCATGATCAGGACGTAGCCCGTCAAGAAGCCGGTCAGGCCAGACAGCGAGGACAGGTTCCACGCGGCGTGCAGCACCACCGCCAGCAGGTACCCGGCCAGCGGGGCGACCATCCGGGTCGACGGGTTCGCCGATCGGGCGGCGATCCCCAGGCCGATGCCGGTGATCGCCGTGAACAGGGGATGGGCGAACGGCGAGAGCACCGCGCGCAGCACGAAGGTGAAGCCGACGGCGTAGAAGCCGGTCGTCAGGCTCTGCTCCTGGCCGGCGAGGAACGCGCGACCGAAGTAGAGGACGTTCTCGGTGAAGGCGAAACCGAGCCCGGCCAGACCGCCGATCACGATGCCGTCGACGACGCCGTCGAACTCCCGGCGCCGGAACACCAGCACCAGCAGCACCGCGGCCCCCTTGGCCGCCTCCTCGATCCACGGCGCGACGAGCACCGCGGTGGTGTCCATGCCGCTGCCGCCACCCGTCCGGGCGATGGCGATGACACTGGCCGTGTTGAGCACCGCGGACACCAGCGCCGCCACCGTGGCGCCCCAGAAGAAGGCGAACAGCAGCAGCCCGGTCGGCTCCGGCTCGTAGCGGTCCAGCCAGCGCAGGGCGGCCACCACCACCGGCACCGGGAGCAGCGCCAGCGAGACACCGATCAGGAAGCCCGTCCACCCGGTGTCCGAGGTGACCGCTCCGAGCACGAGGAGACCGCTGGCGCCCATCAGCAGCACCAGGAAGCCGACGAGCAGGGCGCGGCGCAGCCGGGCCCAGTGGTCGGAGTGGCTCACCGGAGGAGGGTAACCACGCGTCCGGCTGCCGGACTGGCGCCGGGTGACGGGATTCGTTCGCCTACCCAGGGGCATGGCCCGCTACGGATGGGGGTCGGCTTACGGCAGGGGACGTCGGCCCCCATCCCTCTCCCGACGCCCAGCCGCCACCGGGCGCTAGCGTGCCCGGCATGGCCCTCGCCGCTGCTGGTCCCAGTCCCGTCGATGCCGCCCGGGTGGCCGACCTGACCGCCGCCGAGCACGAGCGGTTCGAGCGGACGCACCCGCGCAGCCGCGCGCTGTTCGAGCGGGCCCGCGAGGTGATGCCCGGCGGCGTGCCCATGAGCTGGATGGTGAAGTGGCCGGGCGCCTTCCCGGTGTTCGTCGCCGAGGCGTCCGGGGCGCACTTCCGGGACGTCGACGGGCACGACTACGTCGACCTCTGCCTCGGCGACACCGGCGCCATGACCGGGCACTCGCCGCCGCCCACCGTCGCCACGGTGCGCGAGCAGGCCGGCCGCGGCATCACCTCGATGCTTCCGACGGAGGACGCCGTCGTGGTCGCCGAGGAGCTGCGCCGACGGTTCGGGCTGCCGCTGTGGCAGTTCACCCTCTCCGCCACCGACGCGAACCGGCACGTGATCCGCTACGCCCGCCACATCACCGGCCGGCGCAAGATCGTCGTGCACGACCACTGCTACCACGGCAGCGTCGACGAGACGTTCGCCGGGCTCGGCCCCGACGGTCGCACGGTGTCCCGCCGGGGCAACATCGGGCCGCCGGTCGACCCGGCCGAGACCACCTGGGTGGTCGAGTTCAACGACGTCGACGGCCTGGAGCGGGCTCTGGCGAGCGGGGAGGTCGCCGCCGTCCTGGCCGAGCCAGCCCTGACGAACGTCGGCATCGTGCTGCCGGACCCGGGCTACCACGACGCGCTGCGCGAGCTGACCCGGCGCCATGACGTGCTGCTCGTCCTCGACGAGACGCACACCCTCTCGGCCGGCCCGGGCGGGTACACCGGAGCGCACGGCCTCGAACCCGACGTGCTGACGATGGGCAAGGCCATCGCCGGCGGCATCCCGGCCGGAGCGTTCGGCATGACCGAGGACGTCGCCGCCCGGATCGCGCGGTCGATCGAGCTCGAGGACATCGACGTGGGCGGCATCGGCGGGACGCTCGCCGGCAACGCCCTCTCGCTCGCCGCGATGCGCACGACGCTGACCGAGGTGCTCACCGACGAGGCGTTCGGGCGGATGCTGCCGCTGGGCGACCGTTGGGCCGACGGCGTCGACTCCGGCATCGCGGCGTTCGGCCTGCCCTGGAGCTGCAACCGGCTCGGCGCGCGCGGCGAGTACACCTTCACGCCGTCCCCGCCGAGGACCGGGGCCGAGGCGAACGCCGGCGGGGACTTCGCCCTCGAGCAGCTGCTGCACCTCTACGCGCTCAACAGGGGGATCCTGCTCACGCCGTTCCACAACATGGCCCTGATGTCGCCGGCCACCACGGAGGCGGACGTCGACCGGCACACCGAGGTCTTCCACGAGCTGCTGGGCTACTTAGCGGGACCGTCCCGGCACTGAACGTGGACCCGGAGTAATCCGACCGGGCCACCCCCGGATGGCCCAGGTGGGTCATGGTGGCCCAAACTCGGGCATTTTATGGTGGAGGGGCAGCGTCGGACGGCCGACGTACGTCGCATGACCGTCAGGAGGACCGGCTCGTGGTGCCGAGTGGGGACGCGCGTCTGCAGGACCCCCAGGTCCTCGACGAGATCGAGCTCTACGGCGATCTCGTGATCGCGGCGTCGGCGTCCGACCAGCCACTGAGCCGGGCCGAGATCGACCGGGTGCTGGGGCTCGGTCATCGCGCGGAGGACGAGTCGCGCAGCGCGTGATCCCGCCCACACCCGACGCTCCCGCGGGGGCCGGGTTGGACCGGAGTTGCCCGGCTGGTCCCCCTGGGCCTTAGCATCCCTTCCCGGACGTGTCTGCCCGCCCGTGCCCAGCCGCCTGTCCAGCGGCTCGACCTGCCGCCGCTTTCGGGAGAACCCGTGCGCTTGACCCCCCGCAACAACGCCTTCTACGAGATGTTCGCCACGTCGGGCCAGAACCTCGTCGTGGGGGCGTCGCTCCTCAAGGAGATGCTCGGCGCCGAGCTGCCGGACCGCAAGGCGATCGCCGATCGGATGCGCAAGGCCGAGCACGACGGCGACGAAGCCACCCACGCCATCATGCGGGAGCTGAACGGGTCGTTCATCACCCCGTTCGACCGGGAGGACATCTACCGACTCGCCTCGTCGCTGGACGACGTCATGGACGCGATGGAGGCAGCCGTCGACCTGGTCGTCCTCTACCAGATCGGTGACCTGCCGCCCGAGATCGCCGACCAGATCGACGTCCTCGAGCGGGCCGCCGAGCTGACCGCCGAGGCGATGCCCCGGCTGCGCTCGATGAAGGACCTCAGCGAGTACTGGATCGAGCTCAACCGGCTCGAGAACCAGGCCGACCAGGTCTACCGGCGGCTGCTCGCCCGCCTCTTCGGCGGCGACTACGACGCGCTGACGGTCATGAAGCTCAAGGAGGTCGTCGACCAGCTCGAGGCCGCCGCGGACGCGTTCGAGCACGTGGCCAACACGATCGAGACGATCGCGGTCAAGGAGTCCTGACCCGTGGACAACGTAGGGATCATCCTGGTGATCCTTGTCGCGATGGGCTTCAACTACACCAACGGCTTCCACGACGCGGCGAACGCGATCGCCACCTCGGTCTCGACCCGGGCCCTCACGCCGCGGGTGGCCCTGGTGATGGCCGCGATCTTCAACCTGCTCGGCTCCTTCCTCGGCGCCAAGGTCGCCAAGACGGTCGGCTCCGGCATCATCGAGCTCCCGGACGGCAAGTCCAGCCTGGTGGTGGTCTTCGCGGCGCTGATCGGCGCCATCTCGTGGAACCTGCTCACCTGGTACTTCGGGCTGCCGTCGTCCTCGTCGCAGTCGCTGATCGGCGGCCTGGTGGGCGCGGCGCTGGCCTCGTCGAACACCGTGCTGTGGGGCGGCCTCGTCGGACAAGGTGCTGATCCCGTCGATCATCTCGCTGGTGGTCGGGCTCGGGCTGGGCTACCTCGTGATGGTGGCGATCCTGTGGATCTTCCAGCGGTCGAGCCCGTCCCGCGTCACGCGTGGTTTCCGCGGCGCGCAGTCGGTGTCGGCCGCGGCGATGTCGCTGGGGCACGGCATGCAGGACGCCGCCAAGACGATGGGCGTCGTGGTCCTGGCTCTCGTCGTCGGCGGCTACCAGACGGGTGACAGCATCCCGATCTGGGTCTTCTTCCTCACCGCCGCGGTCATGGCAGCCGGGACGTACGCCGGTGGCTGGCGCATCATGCGCACCCTCGGCCGCGGCATCATCGAGCTGGACCCGCCGCACGGCTTCGCCGCGGAGTCGACGGCGTCCAGCGTGCTGTTCGTCGCCGCGATCGGCTACGGCGCCCCGATCTCCACGACGCACACGATCACCTCGGCGATCATGGGCGTCGGCGCCACCAAGCGGCTGTCGGCGGTGCGCTGGGGCGTGGCCGGCCACATCGTCGGCGCCTGGGCGTTCACCGTGCCCGGCTCCGCCGCGGTGGCCGCGATCTGCTACGGCATCCTGCACATGTTCATCAACTGAGCCTCGGAGCGGCGTACCGCACAGGGGATCAGCCGAAGCGGCCGGTGATGTAGTCCTCGGTCGCCTTCTCGGCCGGGTCGGCTGAAGATCGTCTGCGGTGTCGTCCATCTCGATCAGCCGGCCGGGCTCGCCGGTGCCCGCGAGGGTGAAGAACGCCGGTGCGGTCGGAGACCCGCGCGGCCTGCTGCATGTTGTGGGTGACGATGACGATCGTGTACTCGTCCTTGAGCTCGCTGATCAGGTCCTCGATCGCCAGCGTCGAGATCGGGTCGAGCGCCGAGCACGGCTCGTCCATCAGCAGCACCTCCGGCTCGACGGCGATCGCCCGGGCGATGCACAGCCGCTGCTGCTGGCCGCCGGACAGGCCGACCCGGGCCTGTCGAGGCGGTCCTTGACCTCGTCCCACAGGTTGGCGCCGCGCAGCGACCTCTCGACGACGTCGTCGAGCGTCGGCCTTGCTTGCTGTCGTGCCGTTGAGCCGCAGCCCGGCGACCACGTTGTCGTAGATCGACATGTGGGGAACGGGTTGGGCCGCTGGAAGACCATGCCGATCGTGCGGCGCACGGTGACCGGGTCGACGCCGGCGGCCGTAGATGTCCTGCTCGTCGAGCATCGACCTTGCCGCTCGACCCGGGCGCCGGGGATGACCTCGTGCATGCGGTTGAGGGTGCGCAGGAAGGTCGACTTGCCGCAGCCCGACGGGCCGATGAAGCGCGGTCACGGAGCTGCGGCTCGACGGTCATGGAGACGTCCTCGACGGCCAGGAAGTCGCCGTAGTAGATGTTGAGGTCGGAGACCTCGATGCGCTTGGCCACTGAGTCAGTCCTTCGGTTGCAGTCAGCGACCGCTGGTCTTGGGGGCGTAGCAGCGTGCGCGATGAGCCGGGCCGACGAGGTTGAGGATCATGACGATCGATGATCAGCGACGAGGGCCGCCGGCCCAGGCCCGGTCGAGCACGCCTCGCGGCGGGACGCCCGGAGTCGCGTAGGAGTAGTAGGTGAACATCGGCAAGCGTCGCCAGCCGACCCGAGAACAGGTTGGTGTTGATGGCTGGTGGTGAACCCGGCAGACGATCAGCAGCGGCGCCGTCTCGCCGATGACCCGGGCGACCGCGAGCATGACGCCGGTGATGATGCCGGCGATCGCCGTCGGCAGCACGACCTTGACGATCGGTGCGCCACTTGCGGGACGCCCAGCGCGTACGCCGCCTCGCGCAGCTCGTTGGGGACCAGCTTCAGCATCTCCTCGCGTGGACCGGACGACGACCGGGATCATCAGGATCGACAGCGCGACGGAGCCGGCGAAGCCCGATCCGAATGCCCGTGCCCGAAGAAGAGCACGAACAGGGCGTAGGCGAACAGCCCGGCGACGATCGACGGGATGCCGGTCATCACGTCGACGAAGAAGGTGATCGCCCGGGCCAGGCGTCCGCGGCCGTACTCGACCAGGTAGATGGCGGCCATCAGACCGATCGGGACGGAGATCACCGCGGCGAGGCCGGTGACCAGCAGGGTGCCGACGATCGCGTGGTACGATGCCGCCGCCCGGGCCGATGACACCGCGCATCGTAGTAGGTGAAGAACTCGGCGCTGATGCCGGCCAGTCCACTGTCGAGCACGGTCCAGACCAACGAGACCAGCGGCAGCACGGCCAGCGCGAAGGCACCGTAGACCAGCGCGGTCACCATCCGGTCGGTGCGCCTTGCGGGGACCCTCGACGACCCGCGACAGCACGGTGATCGCCGATCACGGCGAGCAGGGCGGTGAGGACGCCCGATGCCATAGGCCGGTCGACAGCTCGCGCGAGACATCACGGCGGTGGCGACCGCGAGACTGCCCAGCAGGACGGCCGACGGCACCCAGCGCGGCAGCCGGCCCCGGACGAGCGACGTCCTCGCGACCTGCGGTGCGTCGCCTGTGTGGCGGGCGGAGTGCGAGGTGGTGGTCATCAGTTCGCTCCGGAGAACTCTGCGCGGCGCGCGACGATCCAGCGCGCGAACAGCGTTGACGAGCGAACGTGATCACGAACAGCACCAGGCCGGCTGGCGATCAGCACGTTCACCGCGATGCCCGACGACTCCGGGAACTGCAGCGCGATGTTGGCCGCGATGGTGGAAGGGTTGCTGCGCGGTGATCAGGTTGAAGCGTGACGACGACCACCGACCGACAGCACCAGCGCCACCGCCATCGTCTCGCCGAGCGCGCGCCCCAGGCCGAGCATGGCGGCGCTGATGATCGCCGGACCGGCCGTACGGCAGCACGGCCATCCGGATCATCTCCCAGCGCGTCGCACCGAGCGCCAGAGCGGCCTCCTCGTGCAGCACGGGCGTCTGCAGGAAGATCTCGCGGCGAGATCGCAGTCATGATCGGCAGGATCATGATGGCCAGCACCAGGCCGACCGTCGAGCATCGTCCGGCCGGTAGCCGATGCAGGGCCGGCGAAGAGCGGGCAGCCAGCCGAGGTGTGCTCGTCCAGCCAGGTCGTACAGGCCGGCGTGAGCGCGGGTGCCAGGAACGACGATGCCCCACAGGCCGTAGACGACGCTGGGGACGGCGGCGAGCAGGTCGATGCACGTAGGCGAGCGCGCTGGGCCAGCCTGCGCGGGGCGTAGTGCGAGATGAACAGCGCGATGCCGAGCGCGACCGGCACCGCGAAGAGCAGCGCCGAGCACTGCCGCCAGGACGGTGCCGTAGATCAGCGGGTAGATGTACTCCAGCAGCGACTTCTGGCCGCGGCAGGTCTTCGTTCGGCCGCGGTGACCGCCGGCCAGGCCTCGGCGATCAGGAAGAGCGCGACGCCCGGCGAGCACGACGAGGATCAGGATTCCCGCAGCCCTCGCGGTTGCCGGAGAAGACGCGGCGTCCGCGCGGCGGTTGCTCGGCATCGACAGGTCGGCTCCGGGTGCCGGTGCGGTCGTGGTCCGTGCCATCGTCTCCGCTCAACCATTCATCGTGGCGAGCGGTGCGGCGAGGTCCGGACGGCCGTCACCGGCCGCCCGGACCCTCGGTGCACGCTGCGTGATCCGCGCTCAGTCAACCTGCCTTGATCGATGCCGATCGACGTGCGTGATCTGCTGACGGCAGCGCGTCGGAGAGCGGCGCGTACCCCGCAGCGCTCGCGCGGCCGCCGCCTGCCCCTCCGGGCTCACGACATAGGTCACGAACGCCTTGGTCAGTTCGCGGCGTCCGCCGGCGTCGGCGTACTGCGTGCAGACGATGGCGTAGGAGATCAGGATGATCGGGTACGCGCCCGTCCGTCGTGGTGTCCCGGGCGACATCGATGCGACAGGTCACCTGGCGGGCCGACCCGGCGTCGGCTTCGAGATCTCGGCCACCTTGGCGGCAGAGTCAGCGCGTGGGCAGCACATAGCCGTTGCCGACCTTGACCGCGGCGACGCCCAGGTCACCGACCTGGCTGGCGTCCGCGTAGCCGATCGATGCCGTGCACCCGAGGTGACGGCCTGGATGACGCCGGACGTGCCCTGGCGCCGCCTCGCCGCCCTTGGTCGGCCACATCGCCGCTCGGCGGGTACGGCCACGAGGACGGCGCCGCCTTGCTGAGGTAGTCCGTGAAGTTCTGCGGTGGTTCCCGACTCGTCCGACCGGTGCACCGGGCTGATCGCGGTGCTCGGGCAGCTTCACGCCGGGGTTGTCGGCCGCGATGGCCGGCGTCGTTCCACTTGGTGATCTTGCTGTCGAAGATCTTGGCGATCGTCGTCGGCGTCCAGCTGCAGCTTGTCGACACCGTCCAGGTTGTAGGCCAGGGCGATCGGGCTGACGTAGACCGGCAGGTCGATCGCGTCGGCGTCGCCGCAGCGCGTCTTCGCCTTGGCCAGCTCGTCGGTGGTCAGCGCGGCGTCGCGAGCCGGCGAAGGCGACGCCGCCGGACCAGGAACTGCGTCGCGGCCGCCGCCGGACCCGACCGGGTCGTAGTTGATCGTGACGTCGGGGTTGGCCCCCTGGAACCCGGCCTGCCAGGCTTGCATCGCGGCCTGCTGTGCTGTCGAGCCGGCGCCGTTGAGCGTTCCGCTCAGGCTGGCCGAGCCCGAGCTCGCCGAGCCGGTCGAACCGGCCGAGTCGGTCGAGGCGCTGCTGCCGCCGCAGGCGGCGAGCGCCAGGCTGCCGGCGACGAGGGCGCCGGCAAGCGCGGAGAAGCGGTTGAGCTTCACGGTGATGTCCCTCCAGGACGTCTGCGTTGTCGTGGTGTCGCAGCGGACGCTAGGGACGGGACATGACGCGTTGGTCCGACGTGGGTGAACGAAGGGTGAACAGCGGGTCGCCGGTATCCGCCGGCCGGGCGGGCCCCGGGTCAGCCGGTGACACCGTTCCGGCTGAACATGACGTCGGTCTCCCACCGGGTGAAGCCGAGCTTCGTGTAGAGCCGGATCGCGGGGGCGTTGTCCGCCTCGACATAGAGCATGGCGTCGGGCAACCCCAGGTGCCGGAGGTGCCGCAGCCCGGTGATGGTCAGGGCCGTGCCGAGCCCGCTGCCCTGCTCGTCGGGATCGACCCCGACGACGTACACCTCGCCGATCGGGTCGTGGCCGTGGCCCTCGTGGGCGTGCGGACCGTTCGGGTGCCGGTGATCGGAGCCCTCGCCGCCGTGCACCTTGGTCCAGTGGAACCCGACGAGCCGGTCGTCGCGCTCGGCGAGGAAGAACCCGGCCGGGTCGAACCACGGCTCGCGCTCCCGTCGCTGCAGGTCGTCCAAGGACCACGACCCCTGCTCGGGATGGGACCGGAACGCCACCGAGTTCAGCCGCACCCAGGCCTCGTCGTCGCGGCCGGGCTCGAAGGTCCGCACGGTCACCCCGTCGGGCAGCGGAGCGTCGGGCAGCGCGGCGTACAGCGACCGGCGCATCTGCCACAGCGCGCGCGACCGCTGGAACCCCAGCGCCGCGGCGAGCGCGGCCGCGCCGCCGTGCTCCCCGTGCGCCCACAGCCGCAGCCGACCGTCCGGCGTCTCGGCGAGGGTGGTCTCGACCAGGGCCCGCCCCAGGCCCTCGCCCCGGTGGGACGGGTGCACGACGATCTCGGCGCTGGCCCCGGCGACCTCGTCGGTGACGTCGAGGTGGCCGTAGCCGCGCAGGTCGTCACCCGACCAGGCGAGCACGTTGCGGACCCGCTCGTCGCCGCCGTACCGCAGGTGCAGCATCACGTGCTCGGACAGCGGCCGGACGCCGTCCGCCTCGGTGGCCGCCTCGACGAGTGCACTGACGGCGCGGACCTCGTCGGCATCGAGGGGGCCCACCACCTCGACGCTCAGCACGGCCGAAGCCTAGGGGACGCTGGCTGGCCGTTCGGGTGACCTGTCCTGGTCATGTCTGACCAGCAAAGTTCTTCCATCAGGACTATGGGTTCCTGGCCCGCTCGACTAGGTTCTCCGCAACCGATTCTCTCTGAGGAGCCTCATGTCCACATCCGGACTCCGCCGCCGCCGTACCACGGTGGCGCTGGCTGCGGCGGGGGCACTGGCCCTCGTGGCGGCGCTGCCGACGCAAGCGTCGGCGCCGACAAACCAGCGGCGCCTGGCAAGACCCAGATGAACGTCCAGCTGCTGTCCTTCAACGACTTCCACGGCAACCTGGAACCTCCGACCGGCTCGTCCGGCGTGACGACCACGGGGTACACCGAGGGTCCGCTAACGGACTCCTCGGGCAAGCCCATCCTGAACCCGGACGGCTCGCCGAAGATCGGCGCCATCCCGACCAACGTCCCGACCGGAGGCGTCGCCTATCTCGCCAGCAAGCTGCGAGCGCTGCGAGCGGGTCACCCGAACTCGGTCACCGTGGCGGCGGGTGACCTGATCGGTGCCTCCCCGCTCATCTCGGCCGCCTTCCACGACGAGCCCACGATCCAGGCCATGAACGAGCTCGGGCTCGAGGTGACCTCGGTGGGCAACCACGAGTTCGACGAGGGGTACCAGGAGCTGCAGCGCATGCAGAACGGCGGCTGCATCGACGACGGAGACGGACTCAACAACCAGAACAGCTGCCCCGACGGCTCGTTCGCCGGCGCTAACTTCCACTACCTCTCCGCCAACGTGAAGTACGCCGGCACCGACAAGACCGATCCTGCCGCCGTACTGGATCAAGAACATCAACGGCGCCAAGATCGGCTTCATCGGCATGACACTCAAGGAGACACCGAGCATCGTCACGGCGGCCGGCGTCGCCGGCCTGGAGTTCACCGACGAGGTCGGCCACCGCGAACGCGCTCGTGCCTGTGCTGCGAGCGCAAGGTGTCAAGGCGATCGTCGTGCTGCTGCACCAGGGCGGGATCCCGGCGACCGTCAACTTCACCGGCGCCACCGGCACCACGTATAAGGTCACGGCGCCCTACGACGTCACCTGCGCCAAGGGCAACCCGTTCTAGCGGCCGGACTCGCCGATCATCCCGATCGCCGAGCACCTGGACCCGCAGATCGACATGATCGTCTCGGGGCACACGCACACGCCGTACGTGTGCAACATCCCCGACCCGGCTGGGAACTCCAGGATGGTCACCAGCGCCTCATCGTTCGGCCGACTCGTGACGGAGACGAACCTGACCTACGACCGGCGCACCCAGGACATCGTCCGCACGTCGGTCAAGAGCGCGAACCTGCTGGTCGACCGTGGCGAGCCGCAGGCACCCGATCTTGCGGCACTGGTTGCCCACTACAAGGCGCTGATCCTGCCGATCACGAGTCGTCCGATCGGCAGCATCACGGTTGACGTGACACGCACCCCGAGCCCGGCCGGTGAGCAGGCGCTGGGCGACCTGATCGCCGATGCCCAGGTCAACGACGCGTCGGTCGTCGTCAACGGGGTGAAACCGGTCGTCGCCTTCATGAACCCGGGCGGGATCCGGGCGGACCTGACGTTCGCGGCGTCAGCGTCCGGTGAGGCCCCCGGAGTGATCACGTTCGGTGAAGCCTTCAATGTCCAGCCGTTCGGCAACCTCGACGTCTCGATGGACATGACAGGCGCGCAGATCTACGCGCTGCTGGAGCAGCAGTGGGCGGGGCCCAACCTCACCGCAGGGGCCAAGGTCCTGCAGGTCAGCGCGGGCTTCTCCTACCGGTGGAACCCGGCCGTCGCTGCCGGGTCGGGCAACCGTGTCATCCCGGGCTCGGTGAAGATCGGTGACACGGTCGTCGCGAACGATGCCAGCCAGACGTTCCGGGTCGTCGCGAACAACTTCCTCGCCGGTGGAGGCGACAACTTCGCCGCGTTCAACGGCGCGACGAACAAGGTCATCGGAGGACAGGACATCGACGCGTTCGCGAACTACCTTTCCCAGCCGGGCATCTCGCCGTACACCCCCGGTCCGCTGACCCGGATCACCACCGGCACCAGCTGATCAGCACGTCCGACGCACGACGGGGCGCCACTCCAGCCGCTTGGCGCCCCGTCGTCGTACGCGGTAGAGCGGCTCGTCAGCCGACGGGTGCCGGGGCTGCCGCAGGGGTGCTGTCCTTCTGGTCCTTGGGCAGCACGAACCGGTAGCCCACGTTGCGCACCGTGCCGATCAGCATCTCGTGGTCGGAGCCCAGCTTGGCGCGCAGCCGGCGCACGTGGACGTCGACGGTGCGGGTGCCGCCGTAGTAGTCGTAGCCCCAGACCTCCTGCAGCAGCTGGGCCCGGCTGAAGACCCGGCCCGGGTGCTGGGCGAGGAACTTCAGCAGCTCGAACTCCTTGTAGGTCAGGTCCAGGACCCGGCCCTTCACCCGTGCGGTGTAGGTGGCCTCGTCGATCGTCACGTCGCCTCGACGGATCTCGGTCAGCTCGTCCTCGCCGCCGCCCCGGCTGGCCAGCCGACCGATCGCGAGCCGGAGCCGGGCCTCGACCTCGGCCGGGCCCGCGGTGTCCAGGATGACGTCGTCGACACCCCAGTCGGCCGTCATCGCGGCCAGCCCGCCCTCGGTGGCCACCAGCAGCACCGGGCAGTCGACCCCGGTGGTGCGCAGCACCCGGCACAGCGAGCGGACGTGCGGCAGGTCGCGACGGCCGTCGACGAGCAGCGCGTCCGACGGCGGGGCCTCGAGAAGGGCGGACACCTCCGCCGGAGCGACCCGAAGCGTGTGCGTCAGGAGGCCCAGCGCGGGCAGCACCTCGGTCGACGGTTGCAGCGTGTTGGTCAGCAGCAGCAGCTGGCTCACGAGCACCTCCCCTCTCGTCCCGAGGTCAAGTTCACCATGATGGACCCTGCACGGCCGGGAGTGTCCGGTCGGCGAGAAGGCTTTACGCGGCGGAAACATGGCCGTCACGGCGCGGCGAAGGTGCGGAAGGAGGTGGTTCGCGGTGGCAGTCGGCACGATCCGCTACTGGGCCGGCGCGCGGGCCGCCGCCGGCACGCCCGAGGAGCCGTACGACGGCGAGACGCTGGGCGGCGTGCTCGACAAGGCGGCCGAGACGCACGGCCCGGCGCTCGCCCGCGTGTTCACCGCGGCCAGCTTCCTGGTCGACGGGGTGCGGTCCGGCCGGGACGCCGCGCTCGTCGACGGGGCGACGATCGAGGTGCTGCCGCCCTTCGCCGGCGGCAGCCGGTGACCGCGGTCCTCGCGGCTGCGCTGTCCGTCGCGCTGGTGCTCGGCGGTCTCACCGTGCCGGCCGTGCTGCTGGTCGCGGTGCTGCTCGCCCAGACCCTGCTGGCGGTCGGCTGGTTCCCCGCGTTGCAGGCGGCCTCCCCGAGGGGTGGCATGACGGTGGCCCTCGCGGCGGCGGCCGCGGCCGACGTCGCCGTCCTGACCGGGGAGGACAACCGGCCGCTGGCCCAGGTGGCTCCGGTGCTCGGGCTGGCCGTGGTCGCGGCCTTCGGTCACCAGCTGCTGCGCCGCGACGGGCGCCCGGGGCTCACCGGCTCGCTCACCGCGACCACGACCCTGGCGGTGCTCGGCGCCCTCGGCTCGGCCTGGCTGGCCCTCGACGTCTCGCGCGACGGCACCGCGCTGCTCGTGATCGCCGCCGCAACGGCGGCCGTGGCGCCCGTCGCCGACGCCGTGTCGACCCGGTTCGGCGCCCCGGCCTGGGTCGGCCCGGTCGGTGCGGCGGCGCTGAGCCTGGCGGCGGCGGTCGTGGTGGCCCTCGCCTCGACTCTCGACCTGGTCCCGGCGGTCGCTGCGGCCGCGGGCGGCGCCGTGGCGGCGCGCCTCGGCCTCCTGTTCGCCGCTCGCGCAGCGGCGCCGCACCCGCTGCTGCCGGCGGCGCTGCCCGCCGTGCTGGTCGCACCGGCGGTCTATGTTCTCGGCCGGGTCCTGGTCGGCTGACGGCCGGGCCGGGGAATCGGCCGACGGCCCGGGAGGTTGGCAGCAGACATGGGAGGTCTGGTCGCGGTTGCCGTGACGCTGGCCGTCGCGTCAGCGGCCGGCCTGTGGCTGCAGCGCTCCGGCCACCGGCTCGGCCGCCGGCAGGGCACGCCCGCCGCGCCCGCCCGGGAGACGGTCGCTGCCGACGAGCTCGGCGCTCCGCTGGGCGAGCGGGCCACCCTGGTGCAGTTCTCCAGCGCGTTCTGCCAGCCCTGCCGGGCCACCCGGCGCGTGCTCGACGACGTGAGCCGGACGGTGCCCGGCGTCGCGCACGTCGAGGTCGACGCCGAGAGCAACCTCGACCTGGTACGCCGGCTGGACGTCCGGCGCACCCCCACCGTCCTGGTGCTCGACGCCCGGGGCGGCATCGTGCGTCGGGCCAGCGGACAGCCCCGCAAGGCCGACGTCATCGCAGCGCTCGGGGAGGCCGTCGAGTGAGTCGGCGCCGTCCCAAGGGGTGGAAGTGCTCGTGCCGAAGCGTGGACACGTCTACGATCGGCCCCGTGAGCACAGAGCTGACCCGACGGCGCGCAGTGGACCTGCTGCGCACCGCCACCGCGCTCTGTCCGGCTTCCTGACACCAGACGCCACCCTTTCCGGCTCTGTCAGGAGCGCACCCGCATGACCACCACGCTCCCCGTGGCACGCCGTTCCGGCGCGTCCCTCGTCGACCCCCGCGGTCCCCGGTTCGGGGCCGCGCGTGACGACCGTGGTCCTCGCCGCCGCGCTGGTCACCGGCTCGGTCTGGCTGCTGGCCCTGCAGGCGGTCGTCTTCGCGTTCGGCGCCGCCGGCCGCTCGCCGTACGGCGTGGTCTACGCCCGGCTGGTCCGCCCGCGGCTCGGCCCGCCCGCCGAGCTCGAGGACACCCGCCCGCTGCGGTTCGCCCAGGCCGTCGGCCTCGGGTTCACCGCGGTCGCCCTCGCGGGCCTCGCGCTGCCCACCGCCGCCGTGACGCTGCTCGCGACGGCGGCCGCCCTCGCCGCCGCGTTCCTCAACGCGGCCTTCGGCATCTGCCTGGGCTGCGAGGTCTACCTGCTGCTGCGACGCAGCAACCCCATCACCCGCACGGTCCCGCTGGACCGTTCCGCCACACCACGCACGGAGGTCCCCGCATGAGCACGGAGACACGCGAACGCGTCCTCGTCGACGCCGACTGGGTCGAGGCCCACCTCGACGACCCGAAGGTGGTCCTGGTCGAGGTCGACGAGGACACCGCTGCCTACGAGAAGAACCACATCCGCGGCGCCGTCCGCCTCGACTGGAAGAAGGACCTCCAGGACCCGGTCCGCCGCGACTTCGTCGAGCAAGGCCCAGTTCGAGGCGCTGCTGTCGGCGAAGGGCATCGGCAACGACGACACCGTCGTGCTCTACGGCGGCAACAACAACTGGTTCGCGTCCTACGCCTACTGGTACTTCAAGCTCTACGGCCACGACGACGCCAGGCTGCTCGACGGCGGCCGCAAGAAGTGGGAGCTCGACTCCCGCGAGCTGGTCGAGCCGTGTCGCGGAGCGGCCGGCCACGACGTACACCGCGAAGGACCAGGACCGCTCGATCCGCGCCTTCCGCGACGAGGTCGAGGCCGCGATCGGCCAGAAGAACCTCGTCGACGTGCGCAGCCCGGACGAGTACTCCGGCAAGCTGCTGGCCCCCGCGCACCTGCCGCAGGAGCAGTCGCAGCGGCCCGGCCACATCCCGACCGCGGCGAACATCCCGTGGTCGCAGGCGGCCAACGACGACGGCACCTTCAAGACCGACGACGAGCTCACCGCGCTGTACGCCGGCAAGGGCGTCGACCTCGGCAAGGACACCATCGCCTACTGCCGCATCGGCGAGCGCTCGGCGCACACCTGGTTCGTCCTGCACGAGCTGCTCGGCCAGCCGAACGTGAAGAACTACGACGGCTCCTGGACCGAGTGGGGCTCGCTCGTCGGCGTGCCGATCGCGATCGGGGACCAGCCCTGATGTGCGGCGCCACGGCGGGCGGCCCCTCGACCGCAGGGCTGGACCTCACCGACGAGTCGGTCGTCCAGGGCATCGTGACCCGCGGCGGGGAGCCCGTCGCCGGCGCCTACGTGCGGCTGCTGGACAGCTCCGGGGAGTTCACCGCCGAGGTGCCCACCTCGGCCACCGGCCAGTTCCGGTTCTTCGCGGCGCCGGGCAGCTGGACGCTGCGCACGCTCGCCGCCGCGTCGGACCCCGTCGACCGCGCGGTCGTCGCCCAGCGCGGTGAGGTCGCCGAGGTCGAGGTGTCCCTGGTCTGAAGTTCGTCCGACCCCGGGCCGATGATCTCGGCATGGCGCTTCGGTGGACCTGGTTCGTGGCTGGCCCCGTGCTCGCGATCGTCGCGTGCGCGGGGCCCTCCGCGTCGTACGCCGCCACCGCCGGCGTCAAGGCCCCGGACCGGTCGTTCACCGCTCGGGTCGAGCGAGTCGTCGACGGCGACACGTTCATCGCCGTACGCCGGGGCGAACGGCTGCGGGTGCGCCTGATCGGGGTCGACTCACCGGAGTCCGTCAAGCCGGGCGCACCGGTGGAGTGCTGGGGGCCGGAGTCGTCGAAGGTCCTGACCCGTCTGCTGCCGGTAGGCACCCAGGTGAGGGGCGCCTACCAGGCCGGTGGCAGGCACGACATCTACGGGCGCGACCTGTGGGACGTGTGGCTGCCGGACGGCCGGTTCCTGCAGGCCGTGCTGGTGCGCAAGGGCTCGGCCGACGCGGTCGCCTACCGGCCGCAGGTCGCGCATGCGGTGTACCTGTCCCGGCTGGACGACCTGGCGACCGCGGCCGGGCGCGGCCTGCACGGCGCGTGCTGACGGCAGCGGTCGGGCGGGGCCCGGCGCTGCTCGGCCGGTTCAGGCCGCGCGCGACGTAGACTCGGCGGGTGCTCTCCGCCTCGGTCGTCGCCCTGCTCGTGGTGGCGTTCGTGCTGCTGGCCGGGCTCGCCGGCTGGGTCGTCCACCGGCTCTGGACCGCCACCGGGCCCGCTCCGGCGGCTGCCGCCGACGGCGAGGGCTGAGCCCGGCCGTGGAGATCCGTGCCGACCTGCCGCTGCAGCTCGTCCCGGTGTCCTGGCTGCTCGGCACCTGGCGCGGCGTCGGGGTCGGTGGCTACCCGACGGTGCCGGAGTTCCGGTTCGGCCAGGAGGTCACGTTCACCGAGCTGCCGGCAAGCCGTTCGTGCACCACCTCAGCCGCAGCTGGCTGCTCGACGACGACGGCGCCCAGGTGCGGCCGCTGGCGCAGGAGACCGGCTACTGGCGCCCGGAGGCCGACGGCAGCATCGAGCTCGTGCTGGCGCACCCGACCGGTTTCGTCGAGATCTGGGTCGGCGAGGCCGACGGCGCCAAGATCGAGCTGCGCACCGACGTCGTCGCGCGCACCGAGACCGCCAAGGACTACACCGCCGGGCACCGGCTCTACGGACTCGTCGAGGGCGACCTGCTCTGGGCCTACGACATGGCGGCCATGGGCGAGCCGCTGCAGCCGCACCTGTCCGCGACGCTGAAGCCCGCATGAGCGACGCGCCGGCCGGCACGCCCAGCAGCCCGCCCAGCAACCAGCGCAGCAGCGCCGGCGGCTCGGACCTGCACGCGACGCTGCGGGCGCAGGGCTACCGGCTGACCCCGCAGCGCGAGCTGGTGCTCGGCGCGGTCACCCGCCTCGGCCACGGCACGCCGGACGAGATCTGCGCCGAGGTGCAGCGGACCGCGACCGGCGTCAACCTGTCGACCGTCTACCGCACCCTGGAGCTGCTCGAGCAGCTCGGCATGGTGACCCACGCCCACCTCGGCCACGGGGCGCCGACCTACCACGCGGCCGACGGCGGCGACCACCTGCACCTCGTCTGCCGCGACTGCGGCGCCGTGATCGAGACCGACGTGGAGGTCGCCGACGCCCTGGTGGACCTGCTGGCCCTGCAGCACGGCTTCGAGACCGACGTCGCCCACTTCGCGATCTACGGGCGCTGCGCCGGGTGCCGGTCATGACCAGCCCGCTGCTGTCCCGGCCGGGCGCGGTCGAGGCCGACCCGCCCGACGCCGGCGTCGCCGCGCACTACGGCGACCCGTTCCGGGAGCAGCGGTCGCTGGTGGCCGGCACCGCGACCGTCGACCTCTCGCACCGCCCGGTGGTCCGGGTGGCCGGGCCGGACCGGCTGGCCTGGCTGCACTCGCTGACCTCCCAGCACGTCGAGCACCTCCTGCCCGGCGTGCCCACCGAGGCCCTGATCCTGTCGCCGCACGGCCACGTCGAGCACGCGCTCTACCTGGTCGACGACGGCGAGGCGGTCTGGATGCACGTCGAGCCGGGGACCGCCGAGGCGCTGGTGGGCTACCTCGACGGGATGCGGTTCTGGTCGAAGGTCGAGGTCGAGGACGTCTCCTCGGCGTACGCCGTGCTGCTCGCGCCGACGGCGGCGGCCGGCGCGCCCTCGCGGGTGACCCGGCACGGCGTCGAGTCGTTCGTGCCGCGAGCCGACCTCGACACGCTGGCTGCCGAGCCGCTCGCGGGTGTCTGGGCGCTGGAGGCGCTTCGCATCGCCGACGGCGTGCCGCGGCTGGGCCGGGAGACCGACCACCGCACCATCCCGCACGAGGTCGGCTGGCTGGGCAGCGCCGTGCACCTCGACAAGGGCTGCTACCGCGGGCAGGAGACCGTCGCGCGGGTGCACAACCTGGGTCGTCCGCCGCGCCGGCTGGTGCTGCTGCACCTCGACGGCAGCGACGTCGGTCCTGCCGGCGCACGGCGACCCGGTGCTGCTGGGCGACCGGCAGGTCGGCACCGTCACGTCGGCCGCGCGGCACTACGAGCTGGGCCCGATCGCGCTCGCCGTGGTGAAGCGCTCGACCCCGGCCGACGAGACCCTCGTCGCCGGGGGCGTGGCCGCCGCGCAGGAAGTGCTCGTCCCGGCGTAGCCGCTGTTGGAGTCGCGGCGCCGAGGCCGGGCCGCAGTCCCGTCCTGGGCATCGAGGACCGGGCGAAATCGGTTGTGGACAAACGGTTTCTGCGGGTCACGAGGTCGGGGGTTGTGTCCAGGGTTGCCTCTAGGTTGGCGGTATGTCCGAAGCCTCCGACCTGCCCGACGGCTCGCGGTTGACCGCCGCGCTGGCGGGTCTGTCGGCGGCGGTCGCCGAGCTGGCGTCGGTCGCTTCTCAGACGTGCTGGCAGGAGACCGACCAGGCGCTGCTGGCCGGGCTGGTGGAGCTGGGCCGGCTGACGCATGCCCAGGACGCCGCGCTGCACCGGCTGGTCCGGGAGGTCGACCGGCGCGGCACAGCCACCGGCACCGGCGCACCCAGCACCGCGGCGTGGCTGCGGGAGCGGCTGCACCTGCACCCCGGCGCCGCCAAGCGCCTGGTCACCACCGCGCGGGGCCTGCATGACGACCCGTCCGGTGCCCTCGTCCACCACACCGGCCCCGACGACGGGAACGATGTCGGCGCGGTTGCGGGGCGCCCGGTGCTGGCGGCGGTGTTCGAGGCCGGGACGATCTCCGGGGAGCACGCCGCGGTCGCCGTCCGGGTGCTGGCGGAGCTGCCCGCCGAGGTCGAGCCCGACGTGGTGGCCGAGGCGGAGCAGTATCTGGCGACCGAGGCCGCCCGCCGAGACCCGGCCCAGCTCGCCCGCCTCGGCCGGCACCTGACCCACGTGCTGGACCCCCACGCCGGCGACACCCTCGACGACGAGCCCAAGCCCGCTGACCGGCAGCACCTGGGGATCCGGCCCCGCTCGGACGGCTCCGCCGACCTGCACGGCCGGCTGTCCCCGGAGACCACCGCCGCCCTGCTCGCCCAGCTCCAACCTCTCGCCGGGCCGCGGCCGACCGTGGACGGGCACCGAGACCTGCGCACCCCCGACCAGCGCACCGCCGACGCGCTGGCCGAGCTGCTCCGCCGCACCGCCGCCGACGGGCGCGGCGCCACCAGCCACGGCGCGAGGGCGACCATCAGCGTCACGATGTGCCTGGAGACTCTGCAGAAACGGCTCGGCGCCCCCGCCGCCACCCTGGGCTGGGCCGGGCCGGTGTCCGCCGAGACCGCCCGCCGGCTGGCCTGCGACGCCCGGATCATCCCCGTCCTGCTCGGCAGCTCGGGGGAACCGCTGGACGTCGGCCGCGCGTCGTACCCGGTCACCCAAGGCATCTGGCGGGCCCTGGTCGCCCGCGACGGCGGCTGCGCCTTCGACACCTGCGCACGGCCCGCTGAGTGGACCGAGGCTCATCACCTGAAGCATTGGGCCGACGGCGGGGACACCTCGACCAGCAACTGCGCCCTGTTCTGCGACCACCACCACCGGGTCGTGCACCACGGCGGCTGGACCGCCCACCTTTCCGGCGGGGTCGTGCACGTCACCCCACCCCCTTGGATCGACCCCGACCAGACCCCCCGACCCAACCAACACCCCCAACGTGCGGGCGGCACCGCCGACCTCTTCCGCCCCGGCTAGTAGCTGAAGCCCGCGGGTGGTCTCTCGCCAACCCGACCGTTGACAGGTCAGGTGATCTGTAGCGGGAGCTCGTGCAGCAGCCGCCAGGAGTCCCGGGCGTGGCTACCCGCCAGGAGGCTGACCCGGTCGACGCGGGTGAGCACCGGCAGCCGGGGCCGGACGGCCGCGTCGGCGGCACGCCGCTGGGCGAGGGTTCCGAGGTTGCCGATGGTCAGGTGCGGTGTCAGGTCGTCGTGCTTGCCGCCGTACGGCGGGTGGTCGGGGAACGCGGCCACCACGGCGCGGATCAGCGCGTGGAACGGCTCGGCCGGCTGCGGTGCGAGGTAGACCAGCTCGTCGCCGAACCAGGCCGTCTGCCCGAAGGCGCAGTCGAAGGCCGGCACCTGGGCGACGGCCGCCGCCAGCCTGGCCACGACCCGGTCGTCGAGCCGGTCCGGCGGGACGAACGGGTAGACCACCGTGACGTGTGCGGGCACGCCCCAGCCCGCGGCTTCGTCGAGCAGGAGGCGGTGCTCGCCGACCACCGGGTTCGCCTCGGGGACCACGACGACCACGGCCGTCTCCTGCGGCTCCGGTGTCACCGGTCAGACCTCGACGATCAGGGTGACCGGGCCGTCGTTCACCAGCGCGACCTGCATGTCGGCGCCGAAGACTCCGGTCTCGACCTGCGCGCCGCGGGCCCGCAGGGTGGCGACCACGTGGTCGACCAGCGGCTCGGCGACCGGGCCGGGCGCCGCCGCGTTCCAGGTCGGCCGGCGACCCTTGCGGGTGTCCCCGTACAGCGTGAACTGGCTGATCACCAGCAACGGCGCACCGGTCTCGGCCGCCGACCGCTCGCCGTCGAGGATCCGCAGCTCGTGCACCTTGGCGGCCAGCCGCTCCGCGGTCTGCGCCCCGTCGTCGTGGGTCACCCCGACGAGGACGCAGAGCCCCGGCCGGTCGAGCCGGCCGACGACCTCGCCGTCGACCTGCACGCTCGCCTCGCTGACCCGCTGCACCACCGCTCGCACACCGCCATGATCCCGGTCCGGGTGCTGGGTCGTGCAGCCGACCGGCCGATCCAGCGACGGACGAGGGGTCAGCCGCGGCCGAAGATCCCCTTGCGCTTCTTCTTGGCGTCGTGGTGCGGGGTCGCCCGGGGCGCCGCGGGCGCCGACGGTGCACTGGGACCGTCGTCCGCGCCGAAGCCGAGGCTGGACAGCTCACGCAGCAGCATCGCGGTGTCGGCCTGGTCCCGGGCCACCATCGGGGCCGGGCCGTCGTCGACGTGGTCCGGCGCGGGCTCGGGCTCGGGTGCTGGCGCGGGCTCCGGGTCGGCCGCCACCGGGGCCGCGGCCGGAGCCTCCCGGTTCAGCTCGGTGAGCAGGCTGGACGCGTGTGCCGCGTGCTCCGCGCGCTCCCCGACCTGCTGGTCGGTGGGACCGGCCGCCTCCCGTTCGGCGGCTGCTGCTGCCGCCTCGTCGGCGGCGAGCTGCTCCGCGGCGCGCTGGTCGGCAGCGGCCTGGTCGGCGACGAGACGGCTCGGCCTCGCGGCGGCGGGCCTCGGCCTGGTCGGCAGCGGCCTGGTCGGCAGCGGCCTGGTCGGCGGCACGGCGTTCGGCAGCGAGCCGGGCGGCCTCGGCCAGCTCAGCCTCGGCGGCGGTGCGTTCGGCGGCGAGTCGGGACGCCTCGGTCTCGGCGGCCGCCCGAGCGGCCTCGACCTCGGCGGCGACCCGCTCCGCCTCGGCAGCGGCGATCGCCTCGGCCGCCTCGGAGGCGAGCCGGTCGGCGTTCGCGCGCTCCTGCCGCTCGGCCTCGGCACGGGCGAGTCGCTCGGCCTCGGCCCGGACCTCCGCCTCCGCGGCCTCGCGGGCGCGACGCGCCGCCTCCGCGGCGAGCTCGCGCTCCGCCGCGGCGCGGGCCTCCTGGCGCTCGGCCTCCGCTCGTGCGGCCTCGGCCTCGACTCGCGCAGCCTCGTCGGCGGCTCGCGCAGCCAGCCACACCTCGTGGTCGGCCCAGGCGGGTTCTTCGGCGGCGGCGCGGGCGGCGGCCAGCCAGGTGGCGTGGTCGGCCCAGGCGGGTTCTTCGGCGGCGGTGCGGGCGGCGGCCAGCCAGGTGGCGTGGTCGGCCCAGGCGGCTTCTTCGGCGGCGGCGCGGGCGGCGGCCAGCCAGGTGGCGTGGTCGGCCCAGGCGGCTTCTTCGGCGGCGGCGCGGGCGGCGGCCAGCCAGGTGGCGTGGTCGGCCCAGGCGGCTTCTTCGGCGGCGGCGCGGGCGGCGGCCAGCCAGGTGGCGTGGTCGGCCCAGGCGGCTTCCTCGGCGGCGGCGCGGGCGGCGGCCAGCCAGGTGGCGTGGTCGGCCCAGGCGGCTTCCTCGGCGCCGGCGCGCTCGCCGGCCTCCTGCTGCTGGCGGGCCAGCTGCTCGGCGGCCGCCGCGTCCCGTGCCTGCTGCTCGGCGCGTTCCTGCTCCTCGGCGCGGGCCCGGCGCCGGGCCTCGGCGCGCTCGGCGCGCGCGGCGGCCTCCTTGGCGGCCAGCGCTTCCAGCTCCTGGTGCAGCAGCTCCGCCTCGTGCAGGCGCTTCTGCTCGGCCGCGACCCGTCGGTGGGCCCGCTCGTCGGCCTCGCGGGCCTCGGCGTCGGCAGCCTCCTGCGCCTCCTGCGCCTCGCGGGCCTCGGCGTCGGCGCGCTCCTGCGCCTCGTGGGCCTCGCGGGCCTCGGCGTCGGCGCGCTCCTGGGCCTCCTGCGCCTCGCGGGCCTCGGCCTCGCGGGCCTCGGCGTCGGCCGCTCCTGCGCCTCGCGGGCCTCGGCGTCCGCCTGCTCCCGCTCGGCGAGCTCGTCGAGCGTCACGACCGGCAGCACCAGCTCGACGCCCGGGTCGTCCAGGTCCAGCTCGACCTCGAGCTCGTCGATCTCGGCGTCCACCGCAGCGGTGGCGGCGGCCGCGTCGTCGGTCACCGCGGCGGTCATCTCGACGGCCTCGGCCGCCTCAGCCTCCGGGACAACGGCCGGCTCACCGCCGACCGAGACCAGCCCGGCATCGACCAGCCGCATGACCACCTGGCCGGCCTCGAACAGCGTGAAGCCGCACTCGGTCGCCAGGGCGGTGACGCTGCGGGTGCCGTCGACCTTGCACAGCAGCGCCCACTCGTTCGGGCCGAGCGCGACCTGGTCCGAGGGCGAGGCGGCGGCCAGCGCCGGCACGGCCTCCGGCCCACCGGTCGCGGCCAGGATCGTTCCCCAGGTGGTGGCCCGGTGCCGCAGGTCGTCGAACAGCTCGGCCACCGGGGTGGGCGGCGCGACGTCCTGGCGGGTCTTCTTGTTCTTGCGGAACTTCCAGGCCGAGACCGGCCAGCCCAGCAGGTCGGTCAGCGCGTCCTTGAGGTGCTCGACGACGAACTCCTCGACCACCGTCAGCTCGACGTACCCCAGGTGCACCAGCAGCTCGCCCAGCCGCCAGCCCTGCAGCTCGGTGCGCTGGATCTCCAGCGCCTCGGCCAGCGCCTCGGGGGTCAGCGCGCCGCTGGACATCAGGCGGACGCCGAGCATCACCCGGCGGCCCGGGACACTGACGGCGTAGATCAGGCCGTCCCGGAGGAAGACCTCGGCCTCGTCGCCCTCCTGGTCGCGGACCAGCAGGCAGCCGGTGGCGCCGGAGCTCGCCAGGTCGAGCAGCACGGCCTCGACGGTGTGGGTGAGGAGGGCTCCCTCGGCCACGAGCGCTCTCCTTCCCCAAGACGCGTCATCGGTCGGCCCGGTGGCGGCGCGGCGTGCCGTCGCTCCCGGGTTCTCTCCTCGCATCGGCAGGAGAGGCCGGAGTGTTGAGCGCGCTCCGGGCACGACTTCGTGCTAGCGGTGCCCGGATCGCCCGAGTCCGCACCGGTCGCCCGTCGGGACGTGACACCATGCCGGGGTGTCCGCTGCTCGCACCCTGATCACGGTCGCCCCGACCGGGGCCGAGACCGCCAAGGCCGACGCGCCGGCCCTGCCCGTCACGCTCGAGGAGCTGGTGGCCAGCGCCCAGGCGTGCGAGGCGGCCGGCGCCGGCCTGGTGCACGTGCACATCCGGGACGACGACGCCCGCCCCACCCTGGACCTCGGCCGGCTGACCGCCACCGTCGAGGCCCTGCGCGAGGCGACCACCCTGGTGGTGCAGCTGAGCACCGGCGGCGCGGTCACCGACCCGCTCGAGAACCGGCTGCGCGTCCTGGACGCCGCCCCGGACTCCTGCTCGCTGACCTGCGGCACCGTCAACTTCGGCGACGACGTCTTCCTCAACCCCTGGCCGTTCATGGCCGAGCTCTACCAGGCCAGCCAGGCGGCCGAGGTGGTGCCGGAGTTCGAGCTGTTCGACCTCGGCCAGGTCACCTCGATGCGGCGGCTGCTGGACACCTACGGCCCGCCGTACGGCGGCCAGGTGCACTGCGACCTCGTCATGGGGGTCCCCGGCGGCATGCCCGGCACCGCAGCGGCGCTGGTGGCCGCGGTGGCCGCCCTGCCCGACGGGTGCTCCTGGTCGGCCACCGGCATCGGGCGTACGTCGCTCCCGGTCGCCCTGGCAGCCCTGTCCGCGGGCGGGCACCTGCGGGTCGGCATGGAGGACACCCTCACGTTCGCACGGGGCCGTCCCGTGACCGGCAACGACGAGCTCGTCGCCCGCGCCGCCGACCTGGCCCGGCTGGCGCAGCGGCCACCGATGACCACCGACGAGGCGCGCACGCTGCTGCGCGTCAAGGACCGCACGTCCGTCACCGCAGGGGAGTCCCGTTGACGAGTCACCACGAGCCCTACCCGAACGGCCGCCGCCGCATCGACAAGGTGCTGGCCGAGGGCTATGCCGCCGACCTGGCCGACCTCGACCTCGACGAGCTGCGGGCCCGCCGCCGCGAGGCCGAGCAGGAGGAGGCCGACCTCTCCTACGTGCGCCGCATGCTGCAGGGCCGGATGGACATCCTGCGGGCCGAGCTCGCCCGCCGGGCAGCCGGTGGCGACAAGATCGTCGAGCACCTCTCCGCCGTCCTCGCCGAGTCGGCCCGCACCGACCACGGCCTCGGCCGGTTCCTGCGGGTCGAGCCGTCCCGGGTCGACGAGCACCGCCGGCTCGTCGAGCAGGTCATCGCCGACGTCGGGGTCTCCGACGTCGAGGGCCGCTCCGACGACGAGGTGCGCGAGTCGCTCGAGCGCCTGGAGGACTTCGAGGAGTCCGTCTCGCAGGACCGCCGCGCGGTCCAGCACGTGATGGACGCCCTGACGGCCGAGGTCGCGGCCCGCTACAAGAGCGGCGCCGCGAACGTGGACGACCTGCTGGCCGAGCGCTAGGCGAGACCGCCGTAGGGTCGCGGTCGTGCCGCCGACCCGACCCGCCGCGATGCCCGCCGACCTGCCCGACCCCGGCTCCGCCGGAACGTCCGACCCGGGCACCCAGGCGCTGCTCGCCGAGGTGGTGCGCTCCGGGTTCGTCGAGGGCCACCACCGCGGCAGCGTCCTCGCGGTGGCCGCCGACGGCACCCGCGTGCTGTCCCTCGGCACGCCGGACGCGCCGGTCTTCCCACGGTCGTCGAACAAGCCGATGCAGGCCGTGGGAATGCTGGAGGCCGGCCTCGACCTCGACGGCGAGCTGCTCGCGCTGGCCGCGGCCAGTCACTCCGGCGAGCCGTTCCACCTCGAGGGCGTCCGCCGGATCCTGGCGGCCGCGGGGCTGGACCCGGCGGACCTGCAGACCCCGCCCGACTACCCGGTGGACGAGACCGAGAAGGTCGCCTACCTCGCGGCCGGCGGCACCGCCGTACCGCTCGCGATGAACTGCTCCGGCAAGCACGCCGCGATGCTGGCCACCTGTGTCGCCAACGGCTGGCCGACCGCGACCTACCGGGACCCCGAGCACCCGCTGCAGCGCGCCCTGCTGGCCACGGTCGAGCGCCTCGCCGGCGAGCGGGTCGCGGCCACCGGTGTCGACGGCTGCGGCGCACCGTTGTTCGCGCTCAGCCTGGCCGGCCTGGCCCGCTCCTTCGCCGCCATCGCGACCGCAGCCGAGGGCACACCGGAGCACCGGGTGGCCAGCGCGATCCGGCAGCACCCCGCCTGGCTCGGCGGCACCCGTCGCGACGTCACCCGCCTCGTCGCGGGCATCCCGGGCCTGGTGGCCAAGGACGGCGCCGAGGGCGTCTACGCCGCCGCGCTGGCCGACGGCCGGGCGGTCGCCCTCAAGATCGACGACGGGGCGCAGCGGGCTCGCCCGCCGGTGATGGTGGTGGCGCTGCGGGCGCTGGGTGTCGACGCCCCGGTGCTCGACGAGCTCGCCGAGACGCCGCTGATGGGCGGCGGGGAGCAGGTCGGCTCGGTCCGCGCCGTCATCTGAGTCGGGCGCAGGCGACGGCGGGAAGGGATCAGACATGCAGGAGCAGACCGCCGAGGTGGTGGTCGTCGGCGCCGGCTCAGGCGGTCAGCAGGTGGCCGAGACGCTGGCCGCGGACGGCGTGGACGTCGCTGTCGTCGAGGCGTTCCGGGTCGGCGGCGAGTGCCCCTACGTCGCGTGCATCCCGAGCAAGGCGCTGCTCGTCGCGGCGGCAGCCGGCCTGGACTGGCCCGAGGCGGTACGCCGGCGCGACGAGGCCGCCGAGCACCGGGACGACACGGACACCGCGGCCGGGCTGGTCGACGCCGGTGCCCGCCTGCTGCGCGGCACGGCGACCGTCACCGCGCCCGGCGAGCTCGAGGTCGTGCTGAGCGGTGCCGACCGGGTCCGGCTGCGGTGGACCCGCGCGCTCGTGATCGGCACCGGGAGCACGCCCGTCGTACCGCCCGTGGAAGGCATCGACGACGTCCCGATGTGGACCAGCGCCGACGCGCTGTCCGCCGAGCAGCGGCCCGACCGGCTCGTCGTCCTCGGCGGCGGGGCGGTCGGCTGCGAGCTGGGGCAGGCGTTCGCCCGGCTCGGGAGCGAGGTCACGCTGGTCGAGGTGGCGCCTCGGCTGATGGCCGCCGAGCAGCCCTGGGTCGGCGAGCTGGTCGCCGAGGCGCTGCGCCACGACGGCGTCACCGTGCACGTCGGGGCGGAGGCGACCCGCGCGGAGCTGACGCCTGAGGGGCTGGCGCTGCACCTGGCCGACGGCACGGTCGTCGAGGGCGACCGCCTGCTCGTCGCCGGGCGGCCGCCGGCCGAAAGGCGACGGCCTCGGCCTCGAGTCCCTCGGCGTGCAGCCGGCCGACGGTGCGCTGCGGGTGGACGCCCGATGCCGGGTGCTCGGTCGCCATGGGCCGGTCGCCGACGTCTTCGCGGTGGGCGACGTCACGGCCGTCGCGCCCTACACCCACACCGCCACCTACCAGGCCGAGATCGTGGTCGCCGAGCTGCGCGGCAGCGGGCGGGACGCCGACTACCGAGCCGTGCCGCGAGTGGTCTACACCGACCCGCCGGTGTTCTGCGTCGGGCTCACCGAGGAGCAGGCCGACGGCCCGCTGGTCACCGCGTCGTACGACGTCGAGGGCACCGCGCGGGCGTTCATCGAGCGGCCGCAGCTGCCGGGCCGGGTCCAGCTGCTGGCGACGCCCGACGGCACCCTCGTCGGTGCGGCGGCGGTGGCGCCGCACGCCGAGAGCTGGATCGGCGAGCTGGCACTGGCAGTCCGGGCCGGCCTGACCGCCGACCTGCTCGCCGACCACGTCCACCCGCACCCGTCCTGGTCGGAGGCGCTGCACCCCGCGGCGCGCGAGCTCGTCGACCGGCTCGCCGATGTCAGCGCAGCAACCTAGGGTCGGGAGAACCGTGAGCACCCTTCAAGGCGACGTCCTGCGCGACGACGAGGTCCGGCTGCCCGGCGGCCCCCGACTGGCGCTGCGGCGGGCCGACGGCGCGGGTCGCCCGTTCCTGCTCGTGCACGGCCTGTCCTCCAACGCCCGGCTCTGGGACGGCGCCGCTGCGCACCTGGCCGCTGCCGGCCATCAGGTCGTCGCCGTCGACCAGCGTGGCCACGGGCGCTCCGAGCAGGTCGCCGACGGCTACACCACCGCGCAGTGCGCCGCCGACCTCGCGGCCCTGTGCGCCGCGCTCGGGCTGACCGGCGAGCGGGCGCCGGTGGTGGCCGGGCAGTCCTGGGGCGGCAACGTCGTGCTGACCCTGGCCGCCGAGCACGGTGGCGTGGCCGGCCTCGCACTGGTCGACGGCGGCTGGATCTGGCTGGGTCAGCGGTACCCGACGTTCGAGCAGTGCTGGGCCGAGCTCGCCCCGCAGGTGCCGCAGGGGCTGACGACGGCGCAGCTGCGCGAGCGGTTCCAGGGGTGGTTGACCGACTTCCCGCCGGAGGGCGTCGAGGCGCAGCTGGCCAACCTCACCGAGGACGCCGACGGGCACGTCGTCGCCCGGCTGACCCGCGAGCACCACAAGGCGATCCTGCACTCGCTGTGGACCGACGACCCACGACCGCTGTTCCCCAGGGTTGCGGTGCCGGCGCTCATCGCGGTCGCGGTGGCCAGCGCGGAGAGCGACCGCGAAGGGCCGGACACCGCCGCCGCGCTGCTGCCCGACGCGACCACCTCCCTGTACGTCGGTGCCCACCACGACCTGCACGCCCAGCACCCGCAGCGGATGGCCGACGACCTGCTGGCCCTCGCCGCCCGCGCCGAGCAGGTGCGGTCATGAGCCGCCTCGTCGTCATGGGGTCCGGCGAGACCGCGCCGACCATGGTGCGGGTGCACCGCGAGGTGTTCGCCGCCTGCCCACCCGGGCCGGCCGTCATGCTCGACACGCCGTTCGCCTTCCAGATGAACCGCGCCGAGCTGGTGACCCGGACCCGGGGCTACTTCGACCAGAGCCTGGGCCGCGAGGTCGACGTCGCGGCCTGGTCCGGCGCCGAGAGCCCGGCCGAGGCGGAGAAGTCGCTGGCCCTGCTCGACCGGGCGTCCTGGGTGTTCGCCGGGCCCGGCAGCCCGACGTACGCCCTTCGGAAGTGGCGGGACACCCCCGTCCCTGCCGCGCTCGCCGGCGTGGTGCGCCGCGGCGGCACCCTGGTCCTGGGCAGCGCGGCCGCACTCACCCTCGGCAGCCATGCGGTGCCGGTCTACGAGATCTACAAGGTGGGGGACGACCCGGTCTGGGTGCCGGGGCTCGACCTGCTCGCGGAGCTCACCGGAGTGGCCGCCGCGGTCGTCCCGCACTACGACAACAAGGAGGGCGCGACGCACGACACCCGGTTCTGCTACCTCGGCGAGCAGCGCCTGGCAGCCCTCGAGGCGACGCTGCCCGACGAGGTCGGCGTGCTCGGCGTCGACGAGCACACGGCGATGGTCGTCGACGTGCAGGCCCGCACCCTGTCGGTCGCCGGCAACGGCGTCGTCAGCGTGCGGCGGCGGGGTGACACCCGGACGTTCGCGGCCGGGGAGTCCCTCGGGCTCGACGAGCTGTCGGCGATGCTGCGAGGCGAGTCGGTCGCCACCGTCGCTCCGGTGGCCGCCTCGCCGGCCGGTGCCGATTCCGGCGTACCGCGGGACGCCGCCGAGCCGGGCCCGGCGCTGTCCCTGCGGGCCGAGGCCGACCGGGCCCGCGCCGACTTCGAGCAGGCCCTCGCCAGCCGCGACGTCGACGGCTGCGTCGCGGCGGTGCTCGGCCTCGAGGAGGCGCTGGCCGCCTGGCAGGCCGACACGCTGCAGAGCGACGACGCCGACGAGGCGCGACGGGTGCTGCGGGCGCTGGTGGTGCGGCTCGGTGAGCTGGCCGAGCAGGGGGCCGGCGACCCGGCCGAGCGGGTGGCGCCGTTCGTCGAGGCGCTGCTCGCGGTGCGGGCCGCGGCCCGCGAGAGCAGAGACTTCGCGACGTCCGACCTGGTGCGCGACCGGCTCGTCGCCGCCGCGGTCGAGGTCCGCGACACCGCCGACGGCACCGAGTGGAGCCTGGCCGCCGCCTGAGCCCGAGCCGCCCAGCAAGCGCCTGCCCTCCAACCCCAGCGACCGAGTGCGGTGTATTCCCTGTTCCCACCAGCTAAACGCCGTCAGCCTGTGATGATCCTCACCGCCGAAAACCTGCTTGCCCGGTGCTTGCCACAGTTAGCACTCGGGGTAGGATGAAGCCATGGCAACGTTGAAGGTCGGCTCGCTGGGTGACTACATCCGCGAGCAGCGCGAGGGCGCGCAGGTCTCCCTGCGGCAGCTCGCGCGCACGGCCGGGGTCTCCAACCCCTACCTGAGCCAGATCGAGCGCGGGGTGAAGAAGCCCAGCGCCGAGATCCTGTCCCAGATCGCCAAGGGCCTGCGGATCTCGGCGGAGACGCTCTACATCCGCGCCGGCATCCTGGACGACCACCAGGGCAGCGACGTGGTCGCCGCGATCCTGGCGGACGTCGCGATCGGCGAACGGCACAAGCAGACGCTGATCGACGTCTACGAGTCGTTCCGCGCCGAGCACGCCGCCGCCGGCGCCCCGGTGCCGCCGAAGCCGAACCGGCGAAGAAGCAGCCGGCGAAGAAGTCAGCCGACACCGACGTCGGCCACCACCCCGAAAACCAAACCGAAGACCGCCCGCAAGACCACCCCGAAGAAGAGGAGCTCCTCATGACCCTCGTCCAGACCATCACCCGCAGCAAGCCGTTCTACGTCGCGGCCGGCGCCACCGACCTCGCGGTCAAGACCGCCCGCGAGGTCCCGACCAAGTTCTCGACCGTCAAGATCGAGCGCCGGGACATCGAGAAGGCCGTCGCCCGGCTCCAGGTCGAGGCCGTCGCGCTGCCCGCGCGGGCCCAGGCCACCGCCGTCGGGCTCGCCGAGGACGTCACCGGCCGGGCGGACGCCGTCTACGAGGACCTGCTGGTCCGCGGCCGCAAGGTCGTCGGCCGGATCCGTCGCCAGCAGGCGACGCAGGACCTGAAGAAGGACGCGACCACCACGGTGCGCCGCAGCAAGGCCACCGCCACCACCGCGAAGAAGTCGGCCGCCTCGACGCGGACCACCGCCAAGCGGGCGACCAAGCGCACCAGCACCTCGGCCCGCAAGGGTGCCACCAGCACCCGGACCAGCGCCAAGGGCGCGGCGACCGCCGCGAAGAAGACCGCGACCTCCGCCGTCGCGGCCACCACGGCCGGCGCCGAGAAGCTCGGCAGCTGACCGCAGCACCGCTCGACCACGACGGCCCGTCCCTCCGGGGGCGGGCCGTCGTGCTGCCCGGTGTCCTAGTCTTGCCAGGGTGAACCTCGTCGGGAGCGTCCAGGCCTTCGTCCTGCTGCTGCTGGGCATCGGCTCGGCCGTCCTCACCGGGTACGCGTTCGTCGACGTCGTGCGCCGCAAGGGGGCGTTGTTCCCCCAGGTCGGGCGCCTGAGCAAGGTCGCCTGGCTGGGCATCCTCGGCGCCGCGTTCGCCATCGCCATCGTGTCGTTCGGCTCGCCGGGCACGCTGGGCATCCTCAACGTCGTCGGCGTGATCGCCGCCGGCGTCTATCTCGCCGACCTCAAGCCCAAGCTGAAGTCGATCGGCGGCGGTGGCTCGGGCACGCAGTACGGCCCGTACGGCCCCTACTGAGATGGCCGCCGAGACGCACGGCCGCACCCACCGCCTCGAGCTCGACGACCAGACCCTGCGGGAGTGGGACGCCACCGTCCTCGACTCCTCGCCCGAGGGCGTCGTGCTCGACCGGTCGGCGTTCTACCCCGGCGGTGGCGGGCAACCGCCGGACCACGGCGTCCTGCTCTGGGGCGGCGTGCAGACCCGCATCGTCGGTGTCCGGCGGGGTGACGACCTCGTGCTGGTGCCGGCCGAGGGCGACCCGGTCCCACCCGTCGGTACGCCGGTCCGCGGCGCCGTCGAGGACGCCCGCCGCACCGCCCTGATGCGCACGCACTCCGGGCTGCACCTGCTGTCCGGCGTCGTGCTGCGGGACTTCGGGGCGCTGGTCACCGGCGGCAACATGGAGCCGCTCGAGGCCCGGATGGACTTCAACCTCCCGGAGGTTCCCGAGGGGTTCAAGGAGAAGGTCGCCGAGGCGTGCGCCGTGGAGGTGGCTGCCGACCGGGCGATCGAGGTCAGCTCGCTGCCGCGCGCCGAGGCGTTCGCGACCCACCCCGACCTGATCCGCACCGCGACCGACCTGCTGCCGCCCGAGCTCGAGGTGGTGCGCATCGTCGACATCGTCGGGCTGGACACCCAGGCCGACGGCGGCACCCACGTCACGTCCACCGCCCAGATCGGGCGCCTCGAGGTCGTCAAGGTCGAGAGCAAGGGCAAGGGCTTCCGCCGGCTGCGCGTCCGGGTGGCTGACGCCGGCTGAGGCGCGGCAGGCCACACTGACGAGCACCGCACCGCCGACGAAGGGACCTTCGTGACCCGACAACGCCGTTCCTGGGCCGAGCCCTACCGGATCAAGGTGGTCGAGCCGCTGCGGATGACCAGCCGCGCCGAGCGGGAGGCGGCCCTGGAGGCGGCCGGCTGGAACACCTTCCTGCTGCACAGCGCCGACGTCTACATCGACCTGCTCACCGACAGCGGCACCAACGCGATGTCCGCGCAGCAGTGGGCGGCGCTGATGGTCGGCGACGAGGCCTACGCCGGCAGCGAGAGCTTCTACCGGCTCGAACGCACCGTGCAGGAGGTCTACGGCTACCCGCACGTCGTGCCCACCCACCAGGGCCGCGGCGCCGAGCACATCCTGAGCAAGGTGCTGATCGAGCCGGGCGACGTCGTACCGGGGAACATGTACTTCACCACGACCCGGCTGCACCAGGAGCTGGCCGGCGGCCGGTTCGTCGACGTCATCTGCGACGAGGCGCACGACCCGCGCAGCACGCACCCGTTCAAGGGGGACGTGGACCTGGCCAAGCTCGCGGCCGTGGTCGACGCGGTGGGGGCGGCGCACGTCCCGTACGTCAGCCTGGCCGCCACGGTCAACATGGCCGGTGGGCAGCCGGTCAGCCTGGGCAACGTCAAGGCGCTGCGGGCGTTCTGCGACGAGCGCGGCATCCCGCTGTACCTGGACAAGACCCGGATCGCCGAGAACGCGTGGTTCATCAAGGCCCGCGAGCCGGGGTACGCCGACCGCAGCATCGCCGCCATCGTCCGGGAGATGTGCGACCTCACCGACGGCGCCTGGTTCAGCGGCAAGAAGGACGCGCTGGTGAACATCGGCGGGTACCTCGCCGTGCGCGACCAAGCCGTCTTCGAGCAGGCCTGCAACCTGTGCGTGGTCTACGAGGGCCTGCACACCTACGGCGGCATGGCCGGCCGCGACATGGAGGCGATGGCCCAGGGGATCAGGGAGAGCCTCGAGCTGGACTACCTGCACTCCCGGGTGGGTCAGGTGGAGTACCTGGGCGAGGCGCTGCTCGCGGAGGGCGTGCCGATCGTGCTGCCGATCGGCGGTCACGCGGTGTTCCTGGACGCCGCGGCCTTCCTGGACCACCTGCCGCAGGACCAGTTCCCGGCTCAACGGCTCGCCGGAGAGCTCTACCTGGAGGCCGGCGTCCGGTCGATGGAGCGGGGCATCGTGTCGGCCGGCCGGGACCCCGTCACGGGCGACCACAACCGGCCGAAGCTGGAGCTGGTGCGGCTCACCCTCCCGCGCCGGGTCTACACCCAGGCCCACCTCGACGTGACGGCGGAAGCCGTGCTCGAGGTCTGGGACCGGCGCACCTCGGTCCCCGGCCTGGAGATGGTCTTCGAGCCGGAGTACCTGCGGTTCTTCCAGGCCCGGTTCGGCTCGCTCTGACGCGAAGGAGACACCGTGAGAGCCCTCTACAAGAGCGCCGCCGGGCCCGGTCTCGTCCTGACCGACCGGCCGGAGCCGGAACCGGGTCACACCGACGTCAAGATCCGGGTCGCCCGCACCGGCATCTGCGGGACCGACCTGCACATCGAGTCCTGGGACCCGTGGGCGGCCGGCGCCATCAACGCGCCGCTCGTGCCCGGCCACGAGTTCTCCGGCCACGTCGTGGAGGTGGGCCGGGACGTCGGCAGCGTCGCGGTGGGGGACTTCGTCTCGGGCGAGGGCCACGTGGTCTGCGGGCACTGCCGCAACTGCCGGGCCGGCCGGCGGCACCTGTGCATCAACATGTCCAGCGTCGGGGTGAACCGCGACGGTGCCTTCGCCGAGTACGTCGTCATCCCGGCGAGCAACGTGTGGCAGCACCCGGAGGGCATGGACCCTGACCTGGCCGCCGTCTTCGACCCGCTGGGCAACGCCGTGCACACGGCGCTGTCGTTCCCCCTCGTCGGTGAGGACGTGCTCATCACCGGGGCCGGACCGATCGGCCTGATGGCCGCCGCGGTGGCCCGTCATGTCGGCGCGCGGTTCGTCGTGGTGACCGACGTGAAGGAGGCCCGCCTCGAGCTGGCCAAGCAGATGGGCACCGACCTGACGGTCAACGTGGCCACCGACCGGATCAGCTCGGCGCAGCAGCGGCTCGGCATGAAGGAGGGCTTCGACATCGGCCTGGAGATGAGCGGGTCTCCCGGCGCCCTTCCCGAGATGCTGGAGAACCTCAACCACGGAGCGCGGGTCGCGATGCTGGGTCTGCCGGCGCAGCCCATCACGATCGACTGGGCCAAGGTGGTCAGCCACATGATCACCATCAAGGGCATCTACGGCCGGGAGATGTTCGAGACCTGGTACGCCATGAACGCGATGGTCAGCACCGGCCTGGACATCTCCCCGCTGCTCACCGACCGCTTCCCGCCGGACCGCTGGGAAGACGCCTTCGCACTGGCCCGCCGGGGCGAGGGCGGCAAGATCATCATCGACTGGACCTAGGAGCAGGCCATCTACACCACCGTCCGCGACGAGCTGAAGTCCGCCCTTGCCGAGATCAGGTCCGCCGGCCTCTACAAGACCGAGCGCCGGCTCGACTCGCCCCAGGCCGCGCACGTGCAGTCGGGCGGCCATGACGTCCTGAACTTCTGTGCCAACAACTACCTGGGGTTCGCCGACGACCCGCGGCTCGTCGCGGCGGCCCAGGCGGCCCTCGACCGGTGGGGCTTCGGGATGGCCAGCGTCCGCTTCATCTGCGGGACGCAGGCCCAGCACGTCGAGCTCGAGGACCGGCTCTCCGCGTTCCTCGGAACCGAGGCGACGATCCTGTTCCCCTCGTGCTTCGACGCGAACGGCGGCGTCTTCGAGGTGCTGCTCGGCGAGGACGACGCGGTCATCTCCGACGAGCTCAACCACGCCTCGATCATCGACGGCATCCGGCTGTGCAAGGCGCGGCGGCTGCGCTACCGCAACCGCGACATGGCCGACCTGGAAGCGCAGCTGCAGGCGGCGAGCGGCGCGCGCCGTCGGCTGGTCGTCACCGACGGGGTCTTCTCGATGGACGGCTACTACGCGCCGCTCGACGAGATCTGCGACCTGGCCGAGCGCTACGACGCGCTCGTGATGGTGGACGACTCGCACGCCGTCGGGTTCGTCGGTCCCACCGGGGCCGGCACGCCCGAGCGCTTCGGGGTGCAGCACCGGGTCGACATCGTGTCCGGCACCCTCGGCAAGGCGCTCGGCGGCGCGTCCGGCGGCTACCTCAGCGCGCACGCCGAGATCGTCGAGCTGATGCGGCAGCGGGCCCGGCCCTACCTGTTCTCCAACGCCGTCGCCCCGGCGGTGGTCGCCGGCTCGCTGGTCGCCCTCGACCTGGTGGCCGGCGGCGCCGAGCAGCGGGCGACGCTGTGGCGCAACGCCGGCAGCTTCCGGGACCAGATGCAGGCCGCCGGCTTCGACCTGCTGCCGGGCGAGCACGCCATCGTGCCGGTGATGTTCCCCGACGCGCACGACGCCGTGGCGATCGCGGACGCGCTGCTCGAGCGCGGCGTCTACGTGATCCCGTTCTCCTACCCGGTCGTCCCGATCGGCAAGGCGCGGATCCGGGTCCAGATCTCGGCCGCGCACTCCGCGGCGGACATCGACACCTGCGTCCAGGCCTTCGTGGCCGCCCGCGACGCGGTGGCCGCCGGCGGCTAGCGCGCTGTCCCGGCTGCTCGGCCCGGGCGACCCAGACCATCAGCGGCCGGTCGTAGAACTCCTCCGACACCGCGGTCGGCTCCAGACCCAGCCGGCGGCAGACGCCCTGGGACGCGGTGTTCGCCTCGTCGACCAGGGCGATGATCTCGGTCAGCCCGGCGGCGAACCCCCGGCGCATCGCCCCGGCGGCCGACTCGGTCGCGTAGCCGTGCCCCCACGAGTCCGGGTGCAGGTGCCAGCCGACCTCGACCGGCGTACCGGGCTCGTCGGAGCCCGCGGCCGGCACGAGCAGCACGGTGCCGGCCACCTGACCGGTGTCGCGCACCTGCACCGCCCACCAGCCGTACGGCGTGCCGCCCGCGACCTCGGCGTTGCGGAGCCGGCCGCGCTCGATGCGTTCGGCAGCCTCGTCCAGCGACGCCATCAGGGTCGGCGACCCGAGATACCTCATCACCTCCGGGCGGGAGTACATGTCGAGCAGCCGGGGCGCCTCGTCGGCGGCCCAGTCGCGCACCACCAGGCGGTCGGTCTCGAACACGGGGGCGGGGTGCGGCACGCTGGTCACGTGGACATCGTGGCAGTGCAGGGCGACATCACCGAGCAGGTCGTGGACGCGGTCGTCAACGCCGCGAACTCCGGCCTGCTGGGCGGCGGCGGCGTCGACGGTGCGATCCATCGGCACGGCGGCCCCGAGATCCTCGCGGCCTGCCGCGAGCTGCGCGCCACGGGGTACCGGGACGGGCTGCCCCCGGGCCGCGCCGTGGCCACCACCGCGGGGAACCTGCCGGCCCGCTGGGTGATCCACACCGTCGGGCCGGTGTACTCCACGACCGAGGACCGCTCGGCGGTGCTCGCCTCGGCGTACCGGGAGTCGCTGAACGTCGCCGAAGACCTGGGCGCGGCCAGCGTCGCGTTCCCGGCCGTGTCGGCCGGGGTCTACGGCTGGCCGATGGACGACGCCGCCCGGATCGCCGTCGAGACGGTCCGTGCGCACCGCCCCGGCTCGGTCCGCGAGGTGCGCTTCGTGCTGTTCGGCCCGGACGCCTATGCCGCCTTCACCAGGGCGCTCGGCTGATCAGCCGGTCGTGCGGTGCACCTTGTGCTGCGCCGCCTGGGCCAGCGGCTTCACCACCAGCAGGTCGATGTCGACGTGCGGCGGCCGGGTCACGCACCACGCGACGCAGTCGGCGATGTCGTCGGCGGTCAACGGGGCGTCGACACCCGTCGTAGACCTTTGCGGCGCGCTCGGCGTCGCCATGGAACCGGGTGAGCGAGAACTCCTCCGTCGCGACCATCCCGGGCGCGATCTCGGTGACCCGCACCGGCTGCCCGTTGAGCTCGAGCCGCAGCGTCTCGGCCAGGGCCGCGGCGCCGTGCTTGGCCGCCGCGTAGCCGCCGCCGCCCTCGTAGACGATGCGGCCGGCGGTCGAGCCCATGACCACCACGTGCCCCTGCCCGCCGGCCACCAGCGCCGGCAGCAGCGCCTGGGTCACGAGCAGCGCCCCGATGACGTTGACCTCGTACATCGTCCGCCACTCGGCCGGGTCCGCCTCGGCGACCGGCTCCAGCCCCAGGGCACCTCCGGCGTTGTTCACCAGCACGTTGAGCGCTCCGCCGACCTCCGCGGCCAGCGCGGCGACCGAGTCGGCCGACGTCACGTCCAGCGTGACCGGCCGCAGCCGGTCGCCGAGCTCGTCGCGCAAGGCGTCCAGCCGGTCCCGGCGCCGGGCTGCGGCGACCACCTCGAACCCCTCGGCGACCAGCCGCCGGGCGGTGGCCGCCCCGATCCCGCTGCTCGCACCGGTCACGACCGCGGTCCGCACGCTCATACCGGCATCCTGCCAGCGCCGGGCGGGAGGCCGACTGGTTGTCCGTCTCGGGAATCGGGCAGGATTCCGCGGGGTTGAGCATCCCGGCGGGACTCTGCGCCCGAAGAGCAGCGTCCGACCGGCTACGGAGGTGTCACCAGGTGACGATGGCGATGATGCCGGCGCGCGGCCGCGTGCCGCGACGGCTGGCCATGGTCAGCGTGCACACGTCTCCTCTCGACCAGCCGGGCACCGGCGACGCCGGCGGCATGAACGTCTACGTCGTGGAGCTCGCCCGCCGCCTGGCGGCCCTCGACGTCCAGGTCGACGTGATCACCAGGGCCACCAGCTCGGACCTGCCGCCGGCGCACGAGCTGGCGCCGGGGGTCACCGTCCGGCACGTCACCGCCGGCCCCTTCGAGGGCCTGGCCAAGGAGGACCTGCCCGCCCAGCTGTGCGCCTTCACCTCCGGGCTGATGCGGCTCGAGGCCGCCCGGCCGCCGGGCTGGTACGACCTCGTCCACTCCCACTACTGGCTCTCCGGCCAGGTGGCCTGGCTGGCGGCCGAGCGGTGGGACGTGCCCCTCATCCACTCCATGCACACGATGGCCAAGGTCAAGAACCTCACGCTGGCCGCCGGCGACGACCCCGAGCCGGCGGCGCGGGCCATCGGCGAGGCCCAGGTCGTCGACGCCGCCGACCGGCTGGTCGCCAACACCGACGAGGAGGGCCGCCAGCTCATCGGGCTCTACGACGCCGACCCCGACCGGGTGGCTGTCGTGCCCCCGGGCGTCGACCTCGAGGTGTTCTCTCCCGGTCCGCGCGCCGCGGCCCGTCGCCTGCTCGGCGTGCCCGCGGACTCCTACCTGCTGCTGTTCGTGGGCCGCATCCAGCCGCTCAAGGCGCCCGACGTGCTGCTGCGCGCCGCCGCCCGCCTCGTGCGGCAGCGGCCCGAGCTGCGCGACCGCCTGGTCGTCGCCGTGGTCGGCGGCCCGTCCGGCAGCGGCCTGGCCCACCCGGAGGCGCTGCACTCGCTGGCCGCGGAGCTCGGCCTGCTCGACGTGGTGCGCTTCGTCCCGCCCGTGCCGCAGGACCGGCTGCCGGACTGGTACCGCGCCGCCGACGTCACCGTCGTCCCGTCGTACAGCGAGTCGTTCGGGCTGGTGGCGATCGAGTCGCAGGCGTGCGGCACGCCGGTCGTCGCGGCCGCCGTCGGCGGCCTGCGCACCGCGGTCGCCGACGGCGTCTCCGGCGTCCTGCTCGACGGTCACGACCCGCAGGACTACGCCGAGGTCCTCGCCGACCTGGCCGCCGACCCGGCCCGGCTGGCCGCGCTGAGCCGGGGTGCCCTGCTGCACGCCGGCCGGTTCAGCTGGGCAGCGACCGCGGCGGGCATGCTGGAGGTCTACTCCGAGGCGCTGCTCGAGCGCGAGGGCCGCACCGCGCTCGCCGTCAACCGGTGAGCCCGGAGCAGGACGCCGCCGCCGCGGTCCTGCGCGGCGCCCTGGCCGAGCTCGAGCACGAGGAGCCCACGCCCGGCACGTTCGTCGTCGTGCTCCCGGGCGAGAAGAAGCTCAAGACGACGGTCAGCCTGGTCGCGGGCGCGCACAGCCTGTCGGTGAACGCGTTCGTCGCCCGGCACCCGGACGAGAACCACGAGGCCGTCTACCGGTGGCTGCTCGAGCGCAACACGAGGCTGTACGCCGTGGCGTACGCCGTCGACCACCTCGGCGACATCTACCTCAGCGGCCGCCTCCCGCTGCACGCCGTGACCCCCGACGAGGTCGACCGGCTGCTCGGCGCGGTGCTCGACGCGGCCGACTCCTCGTTCAACACCATCCTCGAGCTGGGCTTCGCCACGGCGATCCGCAAGGAGTGGGCCTGGCGGATCTCGCGCGGCGAGCCGACCTGGAACCTGCAGGCGTTCCAGAACCTCGCCCCGGACGCCGTCCAGCGCGACGCGGACTAACCGGTGACCACCGGCTGACGCGTCGCGCGACTCCTGCGCGCGCAGCTCGGCGAGCCGGCGGTCCCGGGCCGGACCGATCGCGAGGTGTGCCGCGCCGGTGGCGAACGACAGCAGCGCACAGCCCAGCCACAGCGTCGTCGCGCCGAGGTGCTGATAGACCGCGCCCCCCACCAGCGGGGCGACCAGGGCGGCCGTCGCGAACGAGAAGCCGAACACGCCCTGGTAGCGGCCCCGCAAGGCGCTCGGAGCCAGGTCGGCGACGACCGACGGCCCGACCGCGGCACCGATGACCTCGCCGACGGTCCAGACGGCCACCGTCGCGGCGTACTGCGGGACGGTCGTCGCCCAGGCCGTCGCCCCGAAGCCGACGCCGACGAACACGCTGCTCACCGCGAGCACCCGCGACCGCGGATAGGCCTGCAGCCAGCGGGTCAGCGGCACCGTCACCAGCACGATGAGCGCGCCGTTCAACGCGATGACGGCGCCGTACTGCGAGGGGCTCAGGCCGTCGGCGCCCATCTGCACGGGCAGCGACGAGAGGTGCTGCATGAAGACCACGGCGAAGCAGAACGTCAGGAGCACGAACATCAGGAAGACCCGGTCCCGGAGCACGTCGGCCATCGAGCCGGGCCGGGCCTGCGTGCCCGGCGCGAGGACGGGCCGTGACTCGGGCACCCGGAGGAACACCAGCAGGGCGAAGACCAGCGTCGTCGCGGCGTCGACGAGGAACAGGGTGAGGTAGCCCGACGCCGCCAGCAGACCGGCCAGCAGCGGGGCGATCGCGAAGCCCAGGTTGATCGCCCAGTAGTTCAGCGAGAAGGCCCGCACCCGGTCCTCGGGCGGGACGATGTCGGTGGTCATCGCCGAGAACGCCGGTCGCGAGGTGTTGCTCGTGAGCCCCAGCAGGCCGACGAGCACGAGCACGGCGTACGGCGCGGTCGTCAGGCCCAGCACCACGAGCACCGCCGCGGTGCCGAGCTGGCTGCCCAGCAGCACCGGACGGCGCCCCAGCCGGTCGGCCAGGACTCCACCGACGAGTGCGGCGACCGTGCTGCCGAGGCCGAAGGTGCCGAGCACCAGCCCGACGAACGACGGCGTGAGATCGAGCTCGTCGGTGAGGTAGAACGCGAGGAACGGCAGCACGAAGGCGCCCGCGCGGTTGACCAGGGTGCCCGCCCACAGCCACCAGAACGTGCGCGGCAGGCCCGACACCGTCGGACCGAGCGCTCCCCGCAACCACCTCACCCTCCGACGGTAGGTGGACGCCCCGACAGCCGCGAAACGGGTTTCTGGCAGGCTGCGGGCCATGACCGACGAGACGACCACCCTGGTCCTGCTCCGGCACGGGCAGAGCGACTGGAACGAGAAGAACCAGTTCACCGGGTGGGTCGACGTCGGGCTGACCCCGCTCGGCGAGGCCGAGGCCAAGCGGGGCGGCGAGCTGCTGCGCGAGCGCGACCTGCTGCCCGAGGTCCTGCACACGTCGGTGATGCGCCGCGCGATCCAGACGGCGAACATCGCCCTCGAGGCGGCCGACCGGATGTGGCTGCCGGTGCGCCGCAGCTGGCGGCTGAACGAGCGGCACTACGGCGCGCTGCAGGGCAAGAACAAGAAGCAGACGATGGAGGAGTTCGGCGAGGAGCAGTTCATGCTCTGGCGCCGCTCGTACGACGTCCCGCCGCCGCCGCTGGCCGACGACGACCAGTGGTCCCAGGTCGGCGACGAGGCCTACGCCGACCTGCCCGACGAGCTGCTGCCGCGCTCCGAGTGCCTCAAGGACGTCGTCGAACGCATGCTGCCGTACTGGTACGACGGCATCGTCCCCGACCTGCGCACCGGCCGCACGGTGCTCGTGGTCGCCCACGGCAACTCCCTGCGGGCCCTCGTCAAGCACCTCGACGGCATCTCCGACGACGCGATCGCCGCCTTGAACATCCCGACCGGCATCCCGCTGCTCTACCGGCTGGACGGCGACCTGCGGCCGACGGTCGCGGGCGGTGAGTACCTCGACGCCGACGCCGCCTCGGCGTCGATCGAGGCGGTCAAGAACCAGGGTCGCTGAGGGTCGGCTCGGCGGTCAGGCGCGCGGCCGGCGATGACCGCGGGCGCGGGGCCGCGGGGTGCCGCCGTCCGACCTGGTCACGGCGTGAACGGCGCCGCCGTACGACCCGTGGCCGGAACCACGCGCCGTTCCGCCGCATTGGATACCTGGACGGTCGCTTTCCCGCTCGTTCAGGTATCCAGTGCGCCCAGATCGCAGCCGAGTCGAGCCGAACCGGCGTTCCGCACGCATCGGATACCTGGACGGTCGCCTTTCCGCCCGCCCAGGTATCCGTTGTGCCGAAACACGTCACCGAGCGGCGCCGAAATCGCAGTTCCAGTGCGATCGGATACCTGGACGGTCGATCTGCCGGGCCTCCCGGCCCGGCGGTCAGACCGACTCGGTCAGGTCCTGCGGCTGCTGGCCCGTCACGAGGAACACGACGCGGCGGGAGACCGCCACCGCGTGGTCGGCGAACCGCTCGTAGTAGCGGGACACCAGCGTGACGTCGATCGCCGCCTCGACGCTGTACGGCGCGCTGACGTCGAGCAGGGCGCCGAACAGCTCGCGGTGCAGGCGGTCCATCTCGTCGTCGTCGCGCTCGATCTGCAGCGCCTCCTCGACGTCGTGCGGTCGCGATCACGCTGCCGGCCTTCGCGACGAGCAGCTCGGCGACCTGGCCCATCTCGACGACGGTGGCGCGCAGCTGGGCCGGCACCGCAGGGTCCGGGAAGCGGCGCCGGGCCGCCCGGGCCACGTGCCGGGCCAGGTCGCCCATCCGCTCCAGGTCCGCGCTCATCTTCAGCGTGGTGACGATCGCCCGCAGGTCGCTGGCCACCGGCTGCTGACGAGCCAGCAGGTCCATGGCCCGCCGGTCGAGGTCGTCCCGCAGCTCGTCGACGGCGTTGTCGGCGACGATGACGCTCTCGGCGAGAGTGAGGTCGGTGTCCAGCAGGGCCGTGGTGGCCCGGCTGATCGCCGATCCGACGAGCCGGGTCATCTCGACCAGCTGGTCGGTGAGGCCCTGGAGCTCCTCGTGGTACGCGTCACGCATGCGGTCGCCCTTCGTCGTCGTTCGGCGGCGCAGCCTGTCAGCCGGCCGTGAACGCTTGCCGTCCCGAAAGTGAACACCGGCCGAACCCCCGCCGCTGAGCGTGCCGCACGCGCGTGCAGCCCCGTCCGGCCCGCCTACCATCGTAGGCGTGGACGCGCTGCTCATCGGCCTCGCGGCCGTCGTCGGCGCACTCGTCGGCGCGGGCGCGGCGTTCGCGTTCCGGGTCAGTGAGCCCTCACCGGAGATTCCCGAGCACGAGCTGCCCGTCTCCGCGCTGCCGTCCGGCGCCGCCGAGGTCCTCGCCCTGCTCCCCTCGTCCACGGTCGTGATCGACTCCGACGACCGGGTGGTGCGAGCCAGCCCGGCGGCGTACTCCTTCGGTCTGGTCCGCGAGCAGCGGCTGCTCTCCGACGAGCTGCTCGAGCTGGTCCGAGCGGTGCGCCGGGACGGGGAGATCCGGGAGCGCGACTTCGAGCTGAGGCGCGGACCGTTCGGCTCGGCGACGATCTCGGTCTCCGCGCGGGTGGCCCCGCTCGGGTCGACGCTGGTCCTCGTGCTGGTCGAGGACCGCACGGAGGCCCGCCGGGTCGACGCCGTCCGCCGCGACTTCGTCGCCAACGTCAGCCATGAGCTCAAGACGCCGGTCGGCGCCATGTCGTTGCTGGCGGAGGCACTGGTGGACGCGGCCGACGACCCGGACGCAGTGCGCCGGTTCGCCGGCCGGATGCAGCACGAGTCGGAGCGGTTGACCCGGCTCGTGCAGGACGTCATCGAGCTCTCCCGGCTGCAGGGGCACGACCCGCTGCGGGCGCCGACCCTGGTGTCCGTCGACGACGTCGTCGGCGAGGCGGTCGACCGCAGCCGCCTGACGGCCGAGGCCAGGCGGATCGACCTGGTCCTGGGTGGGGTGCGCGGCCTGAAGGTCGTGGGGGATGCCCGCCAGCTGCTCACCGCGGTGGGCAACCTGGTCGACAACGCCGTCCGCTACGGGCCCTCCGGCACCCGGGTCGGTGTCTCGGTGAACCACGTCGAGGGCGCCCACGGCGACGCCGTGCGAGATCACGCGTCACCGACGAGGGCCCGGGCATCGCCGAGTCCGAGGTCGAGCGGATCTTCGAGCGCTTCTACCGGGTCGACGCCGCCCGGTCGCGAGACACCGGCGGCACCGGTCTCGGGCTGTCCATCGTCAAGCACGTCGCCGCCGGGCACGGCGGCGAGGTGACCGTGTGGAGCGCCGAGGGAGCCGGCTCCACCTTCACGCTGCGGCTCCCCGTCGCAGCCGGATCGGAAGGACATCCGTGACCAGGATCCTGGTGGTCGAGGACGAGGAGTCGTTCCGCGACGCCCTGTCCTACATGCTCCGGCGGGAGGGCTTCGAGGTCGAGCTGGCCGAGACGGGGCCGGCCGCGCTGGAGCTGTTCGAGCGCAACGGCGCCGACCTCGTGCTGCTGGACCTCATGCTCCCGGGGCTGTCCGGCACCGAGGTCTTCCGCTCCATGCGGGCGAGGTCGAGCGTGCCGGTCATCATGCTGACCGCGAAGGACAGCGAGGTCGACAAGGTCGTCGGTCTCGAGCTGGGGGCCGACGACTACGTCACCAAGCCCTACTCCGCGCGCGAGCTGGTCGCCCGGATCAGGGCCGTGCTGCGTCGCGGGGCCGAGCAGGACGACCTGCTGCCGCCCACCCTCGAGGCAGGCCCGGTCCGGATGGACGTCGACCGTCACGTCGTCAGCGTCGAGGGCGCGTCCGTCAGCATGCCGCTGAAGGAGTTCGAGCTGCTGGAGCTGCTGCTGCGCAACGCGGGCCGGGTGCTCACCCGCGGCCAGCTCATCGACCGGGTCTGGGGCTCGGACTACGTCGGGGACACCAAGACCCTCGACGTGCACGTGAAGCGGCTGCGCAGCAAGGTGGAGCCGGACCCTGCGACGCCGCGGCACATCGTCACCGTGCGGGGGCTGGGCTACAAGTTCGAGCCCTGACCGGCGGCTACTCCGCGGGGGTGGTCGGGCCGGGCGTGATCGACGTGTAGACCCCGGACGCCGGCAGCACCACGGTGCGCAGCGACACCGGCTCGCTCTTCGCGAAGGTGAACCGCAGCGTGATGGCCTGTCCCGCCAGCTTCGTGAGGTTGCTGATCGTCGCGCTCGGGTTGCTGCCGGCACCGAGGCGGATCGCGGACTCGGCGGCCAGCGAGCCGTCGCCGGTCAGGTCGACGGTGCCGTCGGGACTGGTGATGCCGGTGAGCGTGTCGTCGCGGTCGCCCCGATTCGCGATCGAGGCGACGATGACGCCGGTGCTGACGGTCGGGCTGGCGACCACGAGCGCGTTCTGGATCCGGATGTCGCCGGTGTTCGCCATCGTGCCGTCGCTCGGGGAGTAGGGCTGGATGGCCGTCGCGTCGAAGCCGGCGCCGCAGGCGGTGAGCAACCCGGCGGCGAGGGCCGCGGTCGCGATGACCAGTGCACGGTGTCGGCTGCGCTCCACGGCGGGCAGCGTAGCGAGTACCGGCCCCCTGACGTCAGCCGAGGTCGGGAGCCTGCGCGACCAGCAGCGCGACGGCCAGCGCCGCGGTGACGACGGCGAGCAGGAACGGCGTCCGGCTGTGCCCGCCGCGGGAGCCCACCACCCCAGCGGCCACCGCGCAGCCGGCCGCGACGACGAAGCCCACCCAGCCCCACCACGGCGGCCGGCCGGGTGGTCCGACGGTGACCGTCAGCACCGCCCCGGCCAGCAAGGCGGCGCCGACGGCGGCCGAGCGCACCGCCCCGATCCGCTGCGGCAGGCCGCGGACGCCGGCCTCGAGGTCGTCGTCGACGTCCGGCACCACGTTGAGGAAGTGCGCTCCGGTGCCGAGCAGCGCCCCCGCCAGCAGCAGCCAGGGCGGCGGCGCCGGATGGCCCGGCAGGCCGAGGATCACGAACGCCGTGAGCAGCGCGAAGCTCACGGCGTACGGGAGCCAGGACCACAGGGTGCGCTTCAGGCCGAGGTCGTAGGCCCAGCCCCCGGCGACCGCCCCGAGGTGCGCCAACCCCGCACGCCAGCCGCTGGCGAAGGACAGCGGCACGCAGGCGACGACCGCGACGCCGCAGGCGATGGCCACCAGCCGGGGCGGCACCTGGCCCAGGGCCAGCGGCTTGTCGGTGCGCCCGGCCGCCCGGTCGCGGCCCAGGTCGAGCAGGTCGTTGCACCACCCGATCGACAGCTGGCCGGTCAGCACGGTCGCCGCGACCAGCGCGCAGCCGGCCGCCGAGCGCCCGGCCGCGGCCGAGACGACGGTTGCGAGGACCGTGACGGCCAGGCTCGGCAGCGGGTGCGACGACCCCACCACTCCTCGCGCCAGCACGACGAAGCGGTGTCTGTCAAGCCCCTGACCTGCGTAAACGGGCTCGTCATCGGTCGGAGTGATCTCTGTCACCGTGCTATTCTGGAGGCCGCGAAAGGGGTTTGACACATATGACGTTCAAGGTCGGCGAAACGGTCGTCTATCCCCATCACGGGGCAGCGCTCATCGAGGCCATCGAGACTCGCACCATCAAGGGTGAGGACAAGCTCTACCTGGTCCTCAAGGTCGCCCAGGGCGACCTGACGGTCCGGGTCCCGGCCGAGAACTGCGACCTCGTCGGCGTCCGCGACGTCGTCGGGCCAGGAAGGTCTGGACCGGGTCTTCGAGGTGCTGCGCGCGCCGCACACCGAGGAGCCCACCAACTGGTCCCGCCGCTACAAGGCCAACCTCGAGAAGCTCGCCTCCGGCGACGTGATCAAGGTCGCCGAGGTCGTCCGCGACCTGTGGCGTCGCGAGCAAGGACCGCGGCCTGTCGGCCGGCGAGAAGCGCATGCTGGCCAAGGCGCGCCAGATCCTGGTGTAGCGAGCTCGCGCTTGCCGAGAACACCAACGAGGACAAGGCCGAGGCCATCCTCGACGAGGTGCTCGCCTCCTAGCTCCACCGCACCGAGCGCGCTCACGTGCCGCCGTCGCTCCCGGGGCGGCGGCCGTCGCGGCTCCGCCCGGCGCCGGATGGGTCGACGCCGTGATGGCCCCCGGCTCCGACGCGTGCCCAACGCGGTCGTCGAGCTGCTGCGGCTGTGCGTCGTGGTCTTCTTCGCCGGGCTCGGGCTACTACGTCGCCCAGCTGATCGACGACGACAACGGCCCGGTCCTCGGCGCCTTCAGCGTCCTGGGCCTCGGGGTGGTGCTGGGCTCGGCCCTGGGCTACGTGCTCGGCGGCGTCCTCGGCCGCGGCACGGTGACCGCGGTCCGCACCGCCGAGGAGGGCCTGCGGGACACCTCGGCCGAGCAGATCGTCGCCGGGGTGGTCGGCGCGGTGATCGGCGTCCTGGTCGGCGGCCGGCATCACCTGGCCGGTGCTGCTGCTCAACCGGCCGCTGCTGACCTTCCCCGTCTTCGCCTTCGTGCTCGTCACCCTCGGCCTGCTGGGCTACCGGATCGGCGTCGCCAAGCGGGCGGCGGTGCTCGGCATGTTCGGCTCGCAGGTCGGGCTCGCCGAGGGGCCGGTGCCCGCTGTCGCGCTGCCCCGCGTGCTGGACACCTCGGTGGCCATCGACGGCCGCATCATCGACGTCGTCCGGTCCGGCTTCCTGCACGGCACGATGCTGGTGCCCTCGCCGGTGCTGGGCGAGCTGCAGGGCCTCGCCGACGCCGGTGACGACCTGCGCCGGGCGAAGGGCCGCCGCGGGCTGGAGATCCTCGAGACGCTGCGCCGGGAGCCCGGCGTCGAGGTCGAGGTCCTCGACGACGAGGTCCCCGCGGTGCCGGAGGTCGACGCCAAGCTGGTGCGGATCTGCCTCGACCGCGGCGCGGCCCTGCTGACCCTGGACACCAACCTGGCCCGGGTCGCCTCGCTGGCCGGTGTCCGGGTGATGAACCTGCACGCGCTGGCCCTCGCGCTGCGACCGCCCGTCGTCGCCGGCGACGAGGTCTCGGTCCTGCTGCTCAAGCCCGGCAAGGAGCACGGCCAGGCGGTCGGCTACCTCGACGACGGCACCATGGTCGTCGCCGAGCACGCCCGCGACCACATCGGCCGGGAGGCCGCCGTCCGGGTGACCAGCGTGCTCACCACCGCCAACGGCCGGATGGTGTTCGCGCAAGCCCGGCGGCCGAGCCACTGTGAGTGCGCCAGTGACCGGGCCCGCAGGTCGCCGCCGTGGTCGCCGGCCGCCGGCCGCGGCGAGCGGCTCGGCGCCGGAGCCGCCAAGGCCCTGCACGTCCTCGGCACCGAGCCGCTGCTGGTGCACGCGGTGCGCGCCCTCGCCGCGCGCCGCGGTCGACCTCGTCGTCGTCGCCGCACCGCCGGGCCAGGCCGACGAGGTGCGCCGAGGTGCTCGCCGGCGCGCACGCCGGCGCCGAGCTCGCTGTCGTCGAGGGCGGCGACACCCGCAGCGCCTCGGTGCGCGCGGGCCCTGGCCGCCCTGCCCGGCTCGGTGCGACGTGGTGCTGGTGCACGACGCGGCCCGGCCGCTGGCGCCGGTCTCCCTGGTCGAGGCAGTCGTGGCGGCGGTGCGCGGCGGCGCGGACGCCGTGGTGCCGGGCGTCGGGGTGCACGACACGATCAAGCAGGTCGACGACGGCGGTGGCGTCGTCGCGACGCTCGACCGCACCGCCCTGCGGGCGATCCAGACCCCGCAGGGCTTTCGCCGGGAGGTGCTCGAGGCGGCCTACCTGGCGCCGGACGGCGGCGAGCGCCACCGACGACGCCGGCCTCGTCGAGCGGCAGGGCGGCCGGGTGCTGGTCGTGCCCGGCGCCGCGGAGGCGTTCAAGGTGACCCGACCACTCGACCTGCTGCTGGCCGAGGCCGTGCTCGCGCAGCGCGAGGCCTCCGGTGGCTGAGCTGCCCCGCGTCGGCATCGGCGTCGACGTCCACCCGCTCGAGCCCGGCCGGCCGATGCACCTGGCCGGCCTGCTCTTCCCCGACGAGCCAGCCGGGTGCGCCGGGCACTCCGACGGCGACGTCGCCGCGCACGCCGCCTGCGACGCGCTGCTCGGCGGCTGCGGGCCTGGGTGACCTCGGCACCGTCTTCGGCACCGACGACCCGCGGTGGGCGGGCGCCTCCGGCGCCACCCTGCTCGCCGAGACGGCCCGGCTGGTGCGCGCCGCCGGCTTCGACATCGGCAACGTCGCCGTGCAGGTGGTCGGCAACCGGCCAAGGCTGGGCCCGCGCCGGGCCGAAGCCGAGGCGGCGCTGTCCGAGGCGGTCGGTGCTCCGGTGTCGGTGTCGGCCACGACGACCGACGGGCTGGGGCTCACCGGCCGCGGCGAGGGCGTCGCCGCGGTGGCAACTGCGCTCGTGGTGAAGGTGGACGCACAGCGCCAGTAGCCTTGCTCGGGTGACCCCGTCCAAGCGGCGACGTCCGGAGCGAGGAACGAGCGGAGGCGGAGCGCGACCATGACGATCCGCCTGTACGACACCGCCACGCGGTCGGTGCGCGACTTCGTTCCGCTCGTCGAGGGCCAGGTCGGCATCTACCACTGCGGGCTCACCGTGCAGGGGGCGCCGCACATCGGGCACATCCGCAAGGAGGTCGTGTTCGACGTCCTGCGCCGCTGGCTGGAGCGCTCGCGGCCTCGAGGTCACGCATCGTCGCGAACGTCACCGACATCGACGACAAGATCCTGCTGAAGGCAGCCGAGGCCGGCACCGCTGGTTCGCGCTGGCGTACGCCAACGAGCGCGCCCTGCACGCGGCGTACGACGTGCTGGGGTGCGAGCCGCCGACGTACGAGCCGCGGGCCACGGGTCACATCACCGAGATGATCGAGCTGATGCAGGAGCTCGTCGAGCGCGGGCACGCCTACCCGGCCGAGGACGGCTCCGGCGACGTCTACTTCGACGTGCGGTCCTGGCCGGAGTACGGCCGGCTGTCCAACCAGCGCATCGACGACATGGCGGCCGCCGAGGACGCCGACCCGCGCGGCAAGCGCGACCCCCGGGACTTCGCGCTCTGGAAGGGCCACAAGCCCGGCGAGCCGGAGACGGCTTCCTGGCCGACGCCATGGGGCCGCGGCCGACCCGGCTGGCACCTCGAGTGCTCGGCGATGGTGGGCAAGTACCTCGGGCCGGAGTTCGACATCCACGGCGGCGGGCTCGACCTGCGCTTCCCGCACCACGAGAACGAGCTGGCCCAGTCGACCGCCGCCGGCCGGCCGTTCGCCCGGTGGTGGATGCACAACGCGTGCGTCAACCTCGGCGGCGCCAAGATGAGCAAGTCGCTCGGCAACACCCTGCTGGTCTCCGAGGTCGTGAAGCGGGTGCGGCCGGTCGAGCTGCGCTACTACCTGGTGGCCTCGCACTACCGGTCGGTCATCGAGTTCTCCTTCGAGGCCCTCGAGGAGGCTGCCGCGGCGTACCAGCGGATCGAGGGCTTCGTGCGTCGCGCCCACGAGGTGCTCGGCGGCGGCGACCCCGGTGTCGCGAACGGCATGCTGTGCGCGGAGTTCGCCGAGGCGATGGACGACGACCTGTCGGTGCCCGCGGCGCTGGCGGCGATGCAGGGGGTGATTCGCGAGGGCAACAAGCTGCTGGCCGACGGGCCGTCGGACGCGCTGCGCGGCGACGTGGGCGTCGGTGCGCACGATGCTCGACGTGCTCGGCCTCGACCCGCTGTCGCCGATGTGGGCCGGCCGCGAGGCCGGCTCCGACCTGCACGGCGTGGTCGACCGGCTGGTCGCGGTGGCGCTGGCCGAACGTGCCGAGGCCCGGGCCCGGAAGGACTGGGCCGCGGCCGACCGGGTCCGCGACGCGCTGGCGGCGTCCGGCGTCGTCGTCGAGGACACCGCTGCCGGTCCACGGTGGACGCTGGCCGACACTGGACCGAGGAGACCACCTGATGGCCGGCAACAGCGAACGACGCGGCGCCAAGCGTGCCCCGGGCTCGAAGAAGGGCCAGCAGGTCGGCTCCGGCGGCCAGCGGCGCAAGCAGCTCAAGGGCAAGGGGCCGACCCCCAAGGCGACCGAGCGGCCGAGCCACCCGGCGCACCGCCGGGCCCGGTCGGCCGCCAAGCGTTCCACGGCGCCGACCGGCCGGTCCGGCGGCTCGCGCCAGTCGTCCGGCAGCCGGTCCCGGGACACCGGTGGCGGCCCGGAGTGGGTGTCCGGGCGCAACTCGGTGGTCGAGGCGCTGCGGGCGCGGGTGCCGGCCACCGCGCTCTGGGTGGCGGAGCGCATCGACGGCGACGACCGCATCCGCGAGGCGATGAAGCTGGCCGGCCAGCTCGGCGTGCCCCTGATGGAGGCGTCGCGCACCGAGCTCGACCGGGTCGCGGGCGGGTCGCAGCACCAGGGCCTGTGCCTGCAGGTGCCGGCGTACGAGTACGCCCACCCGGACGACCTGCTGGCGCGGGCCACGGAGGCCGACCAGCCACCGCTGCTGGTCGCCCTCGACGGTGTCACCGACCCTCGCAACCTCGGCGCCGTGCTGCGCTCGGCGGCGGCCTTCGGGGCGCACGGCGTCGTGGTGCCGTCGCGGCGCGCGGCCGGTGTGACCGCGACGGCCTGGAAGGTGTCGGCCGGGGCTGCCGCCAGGGTGCCGGTCGCGCGGGCCACCAACCTGACCCGGACGCTGCAGGCCTACCGGGAGGCCGGGCTGTACGTCGTGGGGCTCGACGGCGAGGCCGACCTCGACCTCGCCGACGTGGCGGTCAGCACCGACCCGCTGGTCCTCGTGGTGGGCTCGGAGGGCAAGGGACTGTCCCGGCTGGTGCGGGAGAACTGCGACCAGGTCGCGGCCATCCCGATCAGCTCGGCCGCCGAGTCGCTGAACGCGGGCGTCGCGGCCGGGATCGCGCTGTACATCACCAGCCGACGCCGGAGCGAGGGACGAGCGTAGGCCGGAGGCGGTCATCGGCTTGCCAGCCGACGCCGGAGCGAGGGACGAGCGTAGGCCGGAGGCGGTCATCGGCTTGTCAGCCGACGCCGGAGCGAGGGACGAGCGTACGGCCGGAGGCGCTACGGCATCCAGGGCTCGTCCTCCTCGAAGGGGTCGGCCTCGACCGTGGGGGTGCCGATGCGCGACCCGAGCACCGCCTGCTCGTCCGGCTTGTGGCTCAGGACGTCGGTGACGTAGGACCGGGCGGCCGGCATCAGCCCGACGTCGTGGCCCTCGCGCTCGGAGAGGAACCACCGGTGCTCGAGCACCTCGTGGAAGATCTCGGCCGGCTCCAGCTTGCCGCGCAGCTCCTTGGGCACCGCCCGCACCACGGGCTCGAAGGCCTCGTCGACCCAGCGGTGCGCCACGATCTCCTCGGACTCGCCCTGCACGTTCTGGGCGGCGGTGTAGGCATCGAGGTCGTTGAGCAGCCGCCGGGCCTGGTTCTCCTCGACGTCCAGGCCGGTGAGCCGCAGCAGCCGGCGGCTGTGGTGCCCGGCGTCGACCACCTTGGGCTCGAGCTGCACGGTGCGGCCGTCGATGTCGGTGACGATGGTGAGCTCCGCGACGTCGAAGCCGAGGTCGTTGAGCCGGCGGATCCGCTGGTCGATGCGGTAGCGCTCGCCGGTGTCGAACGTCTCGGCACCGAGCAGCTCCTCCCACAGCTCGCGGTACCGCTCGACGACCCGGTCAGCGATGCCGACCGGGTCGATCGAGGGGTGCAGCAGGCCGCCGGCCTCCAGGTCGAGCAGCTCGCCGGCGATGTTGGTGCGGGCCAGGTCGACGTCGTACGCCCGCTGTCCGTCGGAGAGCCCACCGTGCAGCTCGCCGGTCTCGGCGTCGACGAGGTACGCCGCGAAGGCGCCCGCGTCGCGTCGGAACAGCGTGTTGGAGAACGAGCAGTCGCCCCAGTAGAAGCCGGCGGTGTGCAGCCGCACGAGCAGCAGCGGCCAGCGCGTCGAGCAGGCGGTCGGCGGTGTCCGGGCGCAGCGTCGAGGAGAACAGCGCCCGGTAGGGCAGCGAGAACTGCAGGTGCCGGGTGACGAGGGCCGGGTCGAGCGGCTCGCCGGCGTCGTCCACCCGGCCGGAGACGACGCCCACCGCCTCGACGGCGGGCAGGTCGCGCCGCTCCAGCTGACGGAGCAGGCCGTACTCGCGCAGGGCGGCGTTCTCGGCGATCTCCTTGACCGCGAACACCGCCTCGCCGAGGCGGACGAACCGCACGACGTGCCGGGAGATGCCGCGGGGCAGCGCGACGAGCTGGTCGGCGGGCCACTCCTCGAGCGGGACGCCCCAGGGCAGGTCGAGCAGGTCGGGGTCGCTCGGCGCGGCGAGCATCTGCAGGGCCATGGGGACATCGTGCCCTGCAGACGCCGCGCGGCGCGTCAGGTGGCGAGTCGCTCGCCGGACTCGGTGGAGAACAGGTGCAGGTGGCCCTGCTTCGGCGCGAAGTGCACCGTCTCGCCCTTGGCCGGGGGCCGTCGGCCGTCGACGCGGGCGATGATGTCGTAGCGGCTTGTCGTCGACCTGCGCGGTGCCGTAGACGTAGGCGTCGGCGCCGAGCTCCTCGACCAGGTTGATCACGGTCGTGAGCCCCTGGCCCTCGGGGACGATGTCCATGTCCTCGGGCCGGACGCCGACCGTGATCTTCCGGCCGGCCTTGTCGGCGACCGCCGCGGTCTCCCGCGGGATCGGCATGGTGGCGCCGCCGAAGTGCAGCGTGCCGCCCTCGGCGTCGACCTCGAGCGAGGTTCATCGCCGGCGAGCCGATGAAGCCGGCGACGAAGACGTTGGCCGGGTTGTCGTACATGTTCCGCGGGGTGTCGACCTGCTGGAGGATGCCGTCCTTGAGCACCGCGACCCGGTCGCCCATCGTCATGGCCTCGATCTGGTCGTGGGTGACGTAGACCGTCGTGACGCCGAGCCGGCGCTGCAGCGCGGCGATCTGGGTGCGGGTCTGCACGCGCAGCTTCGCGTCGAGGTTCGACAGCGGCTCGTCCATGAGGAACACCTGCGGCTCGCGCACGATCGCCCGGCCCATCGCGACGCGCTGGCGCTGGCCGCCGGAGAGCGCCTTCGGCTTGCGGTCGAGGTACTGCTCGAGGTCGAGGATCTTCGCCGCCTCGCGGACCCGCTCGGCGATCTCGTCCTTGGGCTCGCCGGCGATCTTCAGCGCGAAGCCCATGTTCTCGCCGACCGTCATGTGCGGGTAGAGCGCGTAGTTCTGGAACACCATCGCGATGTCGCGGTCCTTGGGGGCCAGGTTCGTGACGTCGCGCTCGCCGATGCGGATCGAGCCGCCGTTGACGTCCTCGAGCCCGGCGAGCATCCGCAGCGAGGTCGACTTGCCGCAGCCGGAGGGGCCGACGAGGACGAGGAACTCGCCGTCGCCGATCTCGATGTCGAGCTGGTCGACGGCGGGCCGCTCCGAGCCCGGGAAGAGCCGGGTGGCCTTGTCGAAGGTCACAGTTGCCATGAGAGAACTTCCTTCCACCGGCAGGTACGTGCCGGACGATCCGAGTGGAGGGTGGTCGTGACGCAGGGGGACCGTAACGCGGTGACACCCTCATGTCCATGGCGGGGGCCGGCCACTCCTCGTGACCCAATTGTTACCGCGTCACCTGTTGCCGGGACGTTGCGTAAACGTTTACATCGGGTTGACCCCGGGACGCGGGCGGGTCGAGTGCTGCGCCCGGACCGGTTTGTGGTGCGAGAGAGGGAGCAGTGCGCATGGGATCAACGAATGCACGCCGCGGTGCGGCCGCGTTCGCCGTCGTCCTGGGTACGAGCCTGGTGCTCGCTGCCTGCGGCGGCAGCAGCGGCGGCGGCGGCGGCTCGTCGGCCAGCGGCAAGGCACCGGGCCTGAACAAGGCCGAGTGCGCGCCGATCAAGTCGCATCATGACCGAGTACGGCGACCTCTCGGGGAAGACCGTGGCGGTCTACACCTCGATCGTCGCACCTGAGGACCAGGCCCAGAAGGACTCCTACAAGCTGTTCGAGACCTGCACGGGCGCCAAGGTGAACTACGAGGGCTCCAAGGAGTTCGAGGCCCAGCTCGTCGTCCGCGTCAAGAGCGGCAACCCGCCGGACATCGCCTACGTCCCGCAGCCCGGTCTGCTCAACACGCTCGTCACGACCACCGGCAAGGCCAAGGAGGCGCCGAAGTCGGTCGCCGACAACGTCGACAAGTGGTTCGGCAAGGACTGGAAGGGCTACGGCACGGTCGACGGCAAGCTCTACGCCGCTCCGCTGGGCGCGAACGTCAAGTCGTTCGTCTGGTACTCCCCGTCGATGTTCAAGGACAACGGCTGGGCCGTCCCGCAGACCTGGGACGAGATGACCGCGCTCTCCGACAAGATCGCGGCCACCGGCATCAAGCCGTGGTGCGCCGGCATCAGCTCCGGCGAGGCCACCGGCTGGCCGGCCACCGACTGGCTCGAGGACGTCATGCTCCGGGACAACGGACCCGACGTCTACGACCAGTGGGTCAAGCACGAGATCCCCTTCAACGACCCGAAGGTCGCCTCCGCGCTCGACCGGGTCGGCAACATCCTGAAGAACGACAAGTACGTCAACGGTGGTCTCGGTGACGTCAAGAGCATCGCGACGACGACCTTCCAGGACGGCGGCCTGCCGATCCTCAAGGGCAAGTGCGCGATGCACCGCCAGGCCGGCTTCTACGCGGCCAACTGGCCCGAGGGCACCAAGGTGGCCGAGGACGGCGACGTCTTCGCGTTCTACCTGCCGGTGACCAACCAGGACAACGGCAAGCCCGTCCTCGGTGGCGGCGAGTTCGTCACGGCGTTCGCCGACCGCACCGAGGTGCAGGCGTTCCAGACCTACCTCTCCTCGGACGTCTGGGCCAACGAGAAGGCCAAGGCCACCCCGGCCGGTGGCTGGGTCAGCGCCAACAAGGGCCTCGAGGTCGCCAACCTGGTCAGCCCGATCGACAAGCTGTCGGCCTCGGTGCTGCAGGACCCGGAGGCAGTGTTCCGGTTCGACGGCTCCGACCAGATGCCCGGTGCCGTCGGCGCCGGCTCCTTCTGGAAGGAGATGACCGCCTGGATCACCGGCGAGAGCACCAAGCAGGCTCTCGACAAGATCGAGGCGTCCTGGCCGTCGTCCTAAATCCATCGGCCGGGGCCTCGACAAGAGGCCCCGGCCGTGGGTTAGGTAAGCCCTGGCACTACGGGGGCGCGGCGCGTGCGCCGCGCCCCCGGCCAGCGGTCCCACACCGTCGCACCACCCCGGGCCCCAGCCCCGTCGCGAGGAGGCACGCCGGATGTCGACATTCGACAAGTTCGTCCAGATGTTCTTTGCCATCTTCCTCTTCCTCGCCGTGATGGGCGTGGTGCTGTTCATCGCCGACCGGGTGCGCTCCCGCAAGGGCGAGGTGGTGCAGACCACGGTCTTCGTCCTGCCCGTCGTCGTCATGGTCGCGTTCGGCCTGCTCTACCCGGCCATCAGGACGATCCGCGACTCGTTCCGCGACGCGAACAGCCAGAGCTGGATCGGGTTCGACAACTACAAGACGATCTTCACCGACTCCACCGAGATCGACGTGCTGCGGAACACCGCGGTGTGGGTGATCCTCACCCCGATCGCCGCCACCCTGATCGGGCTGGTGTACGCCGTGCTCATCGACCGGGCCGAGTCTGGAGAAGTTCGCCAAGGCGCTGATCTTCCTGCCGATGGCGATCTCGCTCGTCGGCGCGTCGCTGATCTGGAAGTTCGTCTACGACTACCGGGCCACCGAGAACCCGCAGATCGGCCTGGCCAACGCGATCCTGAAGGCGATCGGGCTCGACACCTACCGGTTCCTGCTCACCGAGCCGTGGAACACGCTGTTCCTCATCGTCATCATGATCTGGGTCCAGTGCGGCTTCGCCATGACCGTGCTCTCGGCCTCGATCAAGGCGATCCCCGACGACATCGTCGAGGCCGCCCGGCTCGACGGCGTGAGCGGCTTCCGGATGTTCCGCTACATCACGGTGCCGAGCGTCCGGCCGTCGCTGATCGTCGTGCTCACCACCATCAGCATCGCGACGCTGAAGGTCTTCGACATCGTGCGAACGGCCACCGGCGGCAACTTCAACACCAGCGTGCTGGCGTACGAGTTCTACGTGAAGAGCTTCCGGGAGTTCAACACCGGGCTGGGGGCGGCGCTTGCCACCCTGCTCTTCATCCTCGTGATGCCCATCGTGATCTACAACGTCCGTCAGATGCGCAAGCTGGAGGCACGATGACGACCACCACGCCCCGAGGTCCCGGCCACCACGACCACCCCACCGGGACCGGGGCTCCGCCGGCGGCAGCAGTCGCGCACCAGAAGCTCAGCTCGCCCTGGGCCTCGCTGGCCGCGCTCGTCATCGCCACCCTCTGGACGATCCCCACCCTCGGCCTGCTGATCTCCTCGATCCGGCCGGAGGAGCAGGTCAAGACGACCGGGTGGTGGACCTGGTTCCGCAACCCCAGCTTCACCCTCGAGAACTACGACGAGGTGCTGCACGGCAGCGACACCAACCTCGCCGTGTACTTCGTCAACTCGATCGTCATCACCATCCCGTCGGTGATCATCCCGATCACGTTGGCCACCTTGGCGGCCTACGCGTTCGCCTGGATGAAGTTCCCCGGCCGCGACCTGCTGTTCGTCGCGCTGTTCGCGATGCAGATCGTGCCGATCCAGGTGACGATGATCCCGCTGCTCAGCATCTACGTCGACCCGCCCTTCGGCCTGCCGACGCTCGCCGGCACCTTCTGGACGATCTGGCTGTCGCACTCGATCTTCGCGCTGCCGCTGGCCGTCTACCTGCTGCACAACTTCATGAAGGAAGTGCCCGCCGAGCTGATAGAAGCGGCCCGGGTCGACGGGGCCGGGCACGTCCGGATCTTCACCAAGATCATGCTGCCGCTGATGGCACCGGCCATCGCCGCCTTCGGCATCTTCCAGTTCCTCTGGGTGTGGAACGACCTCCTGGTCGCCCTGGTGTTCGGCGGCGGCAACCTGGACGTCTCGCCGCTCACGGTGCGGCTGGCCGAGCTGTCCGGCACCCGGGACAACGACTGGCAGATCCTGTCCGCCGGGGCGTTCGTGTCCCTCATCGTCCCGCTGGTCGTGTTCCTCAGCCTGCAGCGGTACTTCGTGCGGGGGCTGCTCGCAGGCAGCGTCAAGGGCTAGGCGGTCGGTCCGGAGGGACCGGCATGGACGAGCTGGGAGAACCATCGGTAGGACGCCTTGGGGGTCCGGTGCTGGTCGACGCGGTCGACCTCCACCAGCCCGAAGGTCTTGGTGTAGCCCTCGGCCCACTCGAAGTTGTCGAGCAGGGTCCAGGCGACGTAGGCCCGCACGTCGGCGCCGGCGTCCCTGGCCCGCTCGACAGCAGCGATGTGCTCCCGGAGGTAGTCGATCCGGTCCGGGTCGTCGACAGATCCGTCCTCGGCGCGCGTCTGGTCGCCGTAGGCCGCGCCGTTCTCGGTGACGACGAGGGGCAGGTGAGTGCGCCGATGGGTGTCGACGAGCAGCTCCTCGAGCCCGCGCGGCTCCACCTCCCACCCCATGGCGGTTCGCGGTCCGCGGGGTGTGAACCGCAGCCCCGCGACGCCGGGATAGGCGCCGGTCTCCTGGCCCACGCCGTCCCCGTCGGCGGCCTCGCCCACGTCGACCCGGGCGGGTGTGTAGTAGTTGACGCCCAGCCAGTCCGCAGAACCCTGCACGAGGGCGAGGTCGCCGTCCCGCACGACCTGCGGGTCGTCGAGAGCGGGGGCCAGGGCCCGCAGCCGCTCGTCGTACGCACCGTCGACGAGCGGGCCCAGCCAGACCCGGTTGTGGATGGCGTCGACGCCGTCCGCGACCGCGGCGGCCTCGGGGCGCTCCGGCCACACCGGCGTCAGGTTGAGCACGATGCCGACGCTCCGGCTGCCGGCGGCGTGCAGCCGCTCGGCGGCCAACCCGTGACCGAGCAGCAGGTGGTGGGCGGCGCGATGGGCGGCCGCGGGCTCCCGCCGGCCCGGCGCGTGCCGGCCCGAGGCGTACCCGAGGTAGGCGGCGCACCACGGCTCGTTGTGCGTCGCCCACACCTGCACGCGGTCACCGAGGTGCCCGTGCACCAGCTCGGCGTAGTCGGCGAACCGTTCGGCCGTGCCGCGCGCCGGCCAGCCGCCGGCGTCTTCCAGGGCCTGCGGCAGGTCCCAGTGGTAGAGCGTGGCCATCGGTGCGACCCCGCGTGCCAGCAAGCCGTCGACCAGCCGGTCGTAGTAGGCCAGCCCGCGCGGCTCGGCCGGGCCGCTGCCGGTCGGTTGCACCCGCGGCCAGGCGATGGAGAAGCGGTAGAACGCGACGCCGAGCCCGGCAAGCAGCTCGAGGTCCTCCTCGACGCGTTCGTAGGACGCGCACGCGACCGATCCGTCGCTTCCGTCGACGATGGTCCCCGGCCGTGCCGTGAAGGTGTCCCAGATCGACGGCCCGCGGCCGTCGGCCGTGGTCGCGCCCTCGACCTGGTAGGACGCCGTCGCGGTGCCGAACGCGAGGCGGGTCCCGTCGGGGAAGTGACTGGTCTGGCTGGGCTGGCTCGTCATGGTGATCACCGTACGACGGCGCCCCCGTCGGGCACGAGGGGCCGACCGTGACCAGCATCAAGGACGTCGCGCGCACGGTCGGGGTGTCGACCGCCACGGTGTCCCGCGCGCTGCGTGGGCTGCCGCGGGTGTCCGACGAGACCCGGGTGCGGGTGCTCAAGGCGGCTGCCGAGCTCGACTACGTGGCATCGCCGAGCGCGGCCGGCCTCGCGAGCGGGCAGACCCGCGCGGTCGGCGTCATCGTGCCGTTCGTGACGCGCTGGTTCTACGCCTCGGTGGTGCAGGGCGCGGAGGAGCTGCTGCGTGAGGCGGGCTACGACCTGTTGCTCTACAACCTCGGCGGCGACCAGCAGGCCAGGGACCGGGTGTTCCGCACCCACCTGCTGCGCAAGCGGGTCGACGCCGTCCTGGTGCTGAGCCTCACGCCGACCGACGAGGAGGTCGCCGCACTGGCTCGCCTCGACCGGCCGGTGGCGGTGGTCGGCGCCACCGTCGACGGGTGGGCGAGCGTCGGCATCGACGACGGCGCCACCGCACGCATCGCGATGCGGCACCTCATCGACCTGGGCCACACGCGCATCGGCTATGTCGGCGGGTCGCTCGAGGAGCAGCTCGACTTCGCGGCGCCGATGGACCGGCTCACCGGCTACCACGACGCGATGGCAGCGGCCGGCCTGCCGGTCGACCCGGCGTGGGAGGTCATCGGCGACTTCACCGTCCGCGGGGGGCTCGCGGCGACCCGGCTGCTGCTGGCGGCCGACCCGCGCCCGACCGCGGTCTTCGCGGCGTCCGACGAGATGGCCGTCGGGGCGGTGCACGCCATCCGCGAGGCCGGGCTGCGGGTGCCGGAGGACGTCTCGGTCATCGGCATCGACGACCACGAGATGGCCGAGTTCTTCGACCTCACGACGGTGGCCCAGCCGGTGCACGAGCAGGGCCAGCTGGCGGCGACGCTGCTGCTCGAGGCGCTCGACGAGGACGTCGGCCAGCGGACCCGGCCGCCGGCCATCATCGTCCCGACCCGGCTCGTCGTCCGGCGTACGACGGCGCCGCCGTGCGTCGACGCCGAGGCGGCCGGCTAGCGCCGACCGGCTACGAGCAGTCGCCCGTCGCCCCGGTGCCAGGGTCAGACGGGCGGTCCGGCGAGCTCGGCGAGGGCGTGCGCCACCAGCCCCAGCGGCGTCGTGGCGTCGTCGCACATGATGTCCAGCTCGAGCGGCACGAGGGCAGCCAGCTGCAGCGCGGCCATCAGCTCGGGGTCGTCGCCGCTGCGGGCGAGCAGCTGCCTGGCCACCAGCACCCGCGCCTCGGACCACTGCATCTTCCGACCGTCGGGCGCCGGGTCATTGCCCCCCGCCAGCTCCCGGACGCGCGCCGGCGATCCGTGAGCGACGGCGTTGAGCCACATCCACGGCGCGGTGCGCAGGGCGCCGCCACCGGCCAGCACCAGCTCGAGGTAGCGCCCATCCAGGAACGCCTCGGTCTCGCTGCCCACGCCGCAGCTGGACGCCATCAAGCCCCGCCACCATGACACCGGTCCACGCCGGTCCTTCGTCATCGTCCGGCCCCTTCACCTGGTCGCCCGCTTGGCACGGGCGCGGTCGGGCGGCAGACCGGGCGCGCCGATCTCGAGCATCGTCATAGCGGCCTCCTGGAGCTGCAACCCGACATCTCCATGCTCGACCGCAGACCCCGTGACCTGCGCGGGGCGGACGACCCGGACACCCGGGACTTTCGGGCCAGTCGACGCCTCAGTCGTCGACGCACCAGGCGTAGGACCAGGCCGGCAGGATCACCTCGTGGTCGCCGAGGACCACGCCCGGTGCGGCCAGCACGGTGCGCGCCCGATCCCCGAAGCCGGGCAGGGCTGCCGCACGCGGCAGCCGCACCTCGTCGTCGCCGAACACCGCGAGCACCATCAGCCGTCCCCCGCGGGGGTTGCTCCGCAGGTAGGCCAGCACCCGCTGGTCGCCGGTGTCCCGCAGCTCGGGCTCGGCGCCGGCCCGCAGTGCCAGCTGCCCGCTGCGGACTCGCGCCATCTCGGCCAGCCCGGCGAAGACCCGGCCCTCGACGGTTGCCGGGTCGGTGCGCCGGTCGGCCGCCGGCCAGTCCATCGGCGGCCGGTGCAGCCACCGGTTGTCGCCGGTGTGCGCCGGGTCGTCGGCCCACCCAGGGTCGTTCAGCAGCGCCAGCTCGTCGCCCATGTAGAGCAGCGGCACCCCGCCGTAGGAGTAGACGACGCTGTAGAGCATGAGCAGGCGGGACACCGCGATGCCCACCTCGCCGGCGTCGCCCCCCTGGACGGCGGCCTCGAGCCCGCACAGCGAGGCCGCACTCCCGGAGATCCGCCGGTCACCCGTGCGCGGGTTGGCCTGGAAGACCGCGCCGCGGCCGAAGGACCCGGGGTGGGTGCCGGCGTAGAAGTCGCTGAGGAACGACCGGTGCGCCGCGGGGTCGAGCCCACAGGCCCAGGCGTCCTCGTCCGAGACCGCCCAGCCGATGTCGTCGTGGCAGCGCAGGTAGGTCACCCAGGCGGTCGTCGGCGGCGCGACCCGCATCCGGGTCAGCGCGGTGCGCGCCAGCCGCACGTCGCGGGTCGCCAGCGACGACCAGAGCAGCACCATCAGCTGGTTGTGGTAGGCCAGGTCGCACTCCGGGCGGTACGTGTCGTGCCCGCCGAGGTAGGGCACCAGCTGCTGCGGCGACACGATCGCCTCGGCCTTGAAGGCGACGCCGGGGGCGGCCACCGTGACCAGCGCACGCAGCGCCTGCAGCAGCAGGTGCACCTCGGGCTGGTTCTGGCAGTCGGTGCCCTCGCGCTTCCACAGGAACGGCGCGGCGTCCAGGCGCAGCACGTCGACCCCGTGGTTGGCCAGCGACAGCATCGTGTCGAGCATCGCGGCGAAGACCTCGGGGTTCGACCAGTCCAGGTCCCACTGGAAGGTGTTGAACGTCGTCCACACCCAGCCGACGTTCTCGACGTGGGTGAAGGAGCCGGGAGCGGTGTCGGGGAACACCTCCGGCAGGGTCTGCTCGTAGCGGTCGGGCATCGTCCGGTCGGGGAAGATCCGGTAGAAGGCGCGGTACGCCGGGTCGCCCGCCGCAGCCGCCTGCGCCCAGGGGTGCTCCGCCGCGGTGTGGTTGAGCACCAGGTCGACGCACAGCGCCATGCCGCGCTGGTGCAGGTCGTCGGCCAGCCCCTCCAGGTCGGCCATGCTGCCCAGCCGCGGGTCCACCGCGTCGTAGTCGACGACCGCGTAGCCGCCGTCGTTGTCGCCCTGGCGGGGCTCCAGCAGGGGCATCAGGTGCAGGTAGCTGATGCCGAGCTCGGCCAGGTAGTCCAGCTGCTTTCGCACCCCGGGCAGGTCGCCGGCGAACCGGTCGGCGTAGGCGACGTAGCCGATGGTGCGGGCTCGCTGGAACCAGCCGGGGTCGACCTCGCGGCGCCGGTCGAGGGTGCGCAGTGCCAGTGGTCGCGCCGCAGCCGCGGTCAGCACCCGGTCGAGCATGGCCCGGACGAGCGCGGTGAGCGCCGTCAGGTCGGTGTCGCCGCCGTAGAGCGCGTCCAGGGGCTCGACGAGGTCCAGGTGGTGCTGCTCGAAGCGGGCCGCCAGGCCCTCGCCCTCGACGGCGCCCGAGCGCAGGCACTGCGCGGCTCCGCACCTCCGGCAGGAGAGCAGCGAGCACCGCACCGGCGCGGTCCCGGCTGACGGGACCAGGTCTGTGACCAGGCATCACGGTTGATCGTAGGGCGGTAGGTTCTGCGCCGTGGACTCCGTGGTGGCGGTCGCCGGCGAGGCCATCACCGACATGGTCCCTGCCGGTGCGGACGGCGTGTTCCGGGCGGCTCCGGGAGGCAGCCCGGCGAACGTCGCCGTCGGCCTGGCCCGCCTCGACGTACCGGCCCGGATGTTGGCCCGGCTGTCCGACGACGTGCTGGGACGCCGGCTGCGCGCCCACCTCGAGACGAACGGCGTCGACCTGTCGCACGCCGTCGCCGCGCCGGAGCCGTCGTCGCTGGCGATCGTCGCCCTGCAGCCCGACGGCTCGGCCGCCTACGACTTCCGGGTCGACGGCACCGCGGACTGGCAGTGGACCGACGACGAGCTCGCCACCGCCCTCGACGGTGTGGCGGCGCTGCACGTCGGCTCGCTCGGCCTCACCACCCCGCCGGGGGGTGCGGTGCTGCGCCGGCTCGCCGCCCGCGCCGGGGCGACGGCCACCGTGACCTTCGACCCGAACGTCCGCCATCTGCTGATGGGACCGCCGGCGGAGGTGCTGCTCGTCGTCCACGAGATGCTCGCGGTCGCAGACGTCGTCAAGGCCAGCGACGAGGACGTCGGGTGGCTGGAGCCCGGGCTCGAGCCCGGCGGAGGTCGCCGCCTCCTGGCTCGGGCACGGCCCGGCACTGGTGGTGATCACCCGTGGCGGGGACGGCGCGCTGGCGGTCGGGGCGACCAGCGGCCCGGTCGAGCGGCCGGGTGCGCGGGTCGAGGTCGTCGACACCGTGGGCGCCGGGGACTCGTTCATGAGCGCGCTGCTGGCCGGCCTGGCCCGCCGTGACCTGCTCGGCTCGGCGCACCGCGAGAAGCTCCGGTCGCTCTCCGCTGCCGAGGTCGGCGACCTGCTCGACGAGGCGGTGGCCGCCTCGGCCATCACCTGCTCCCGGCCGGGTGCCGACCCGCCGAGCGCTGGCCGAGCTGACGGCAGGGCTCGGTGGTGTCTGAGCCCGGAGCCGGGCAGCTGCTCGCCTGGGTCGACGGCTACGAGCGGGCCTGGCGGTCCGCGGACAGCGACCTGCTCGCGGGGCTGTTCACCGCCGACGCGGAGTACCTCGTCACGCCGTACGACGAACCGGCGGTGGGGCTCGAGGCCATTCGCGGACTCTGGGACGACGAGCGCACCGGCCCGGACGAGGTCTTCACGATGAGGGCCGAGGTCGTGGCCTGCTCCGGAGACACCGGCGTCGCGAGGGTGCTGGTGCGGTACGGCGATCCGGTGACCCAGGAGTACACCGACCTGTGGGTGGTGCGGTTCGCCGACGACGGACGCGTCAGCAGGTTCGAGGAGTGGCCGTTCTGGCCGACGCACGGCCGGTCGCCGGTCCGCTCCCCGCCCGTCGTGCTGTCCCGCGGCCAGCTGCCGGTGCAGCGCTGGACCGAGTGGGTGCGCACCGAGACCTTGAGCTCAGGGGTCTACCGGGTCGCGGCCGGCGGCATCGACGACCAGGCACCGCACGCCCAGGACGAGGTCTACGTCGTGCTGTCGGGCGCCGCCGACCTGGAGGTGGAAGGCCGCCGGACGCCGGTCGCGACGGGCTCGGTGGCATTCGTGCCGCGCCGTGCCGCGCACCGGTTCGTGGCCGTCACGGAGGATCTCGAGGTCGCGGTGGTGTTCGCCCCGCCCGAGGGCTGATGACCGGTCAGGACCCAACCCGGTGGGACGGGACCGTGGTGCTGACCACGCCACGGCTGCTGCTGCGCACCTGGCGCCTCGACGACCTGCCGCACTACGCGGCGCTGAACTCCGACCTGGAGGTGATGCGGTTCCTCGGCGGGGTGGCACTGACGCGTGCGGACTCCGACGACACCGCGGCGTGGGCGCAGGACCTGTATGCCCGCGAGGGCATCGGGCTGCTTGCTGTCGAGCGCCGGATCGACGGCGTCCTGCTCGGCATGTGCGGGCTGCACCACCTCGACGACTGGTTCCCAGGCGAGCACGAGGTGGCGTGGCGGCTCGCCCGCGCGCACTGGGGCCTGGGCTACGCCACCGAGGCGGCAACCGCCTGGCTGGACCATGGGTTCGGCACGATGGGTCTGCACCGGGTCATCTCGGTGACCGATCGGGACCCGCCCAACGTGCGGAGCCTCGCGGTCATGCGGCGGCTGGGCATGGTCTTCGACCACGACACGGTGCTCGCTGAGGACGACGGCGCGCCGTTTGCCGCGACGGTGCACAGCATCACCGCGGTGCAGTGGCGTGACCACCGACGCCGTTGAGTCTCGTGCCCCGCTGTCTCACGGCCGTCGAGGCGCGCGCCACGAGCCAGCCTGCCGACCGGGCGCGTTCCGCGCCCGGTCGGGTGCTGGGGGGTCGGACAGACTGGCAGGGGAGGGGGTCATCGGTCAGAGGCTGAGCTGCCCGACGCACGTCTGGCCGCTGTTGAGGTCGGTGGCCCTGGCCACCAGGGTGTCGCTGCCGGCGCGGTTCGAGATGCGGCGGTTGACGCTGAACGAGCCGCTCGCACCCGCGGTGGTGCCCCGGGTCTTCACGACCAGCACACCGTTGTCGCGGACGCGAACGCGCCAGGTCTGCCCGGTGCGGTTCGAGTCCACCTCGAACTCGGTCTCGATGGCGCCGCTGTCGTGCTTGGCCTTGAGCTTCCAGTCCGCGGAGCCGCTGCAGCTCCCGGTGCGGATGGTGGCGTCGGCGCCGCCCTTGGCCTGGGCGAACGGTGCGCCGGTGACGACGAGCGCGGAGGTGAGGGCGGCCACGGTGAGTGCGGTTCGAGTGCGCATGGGGTGCTCCTTGGAGTTCGGGTGTCCTGCTGACGTGCTGAAGCCTGCGCCCGAACGGGGCGGATGTGGCCGCGGTTATCGGTGCGTTAGGTGTGGCGAGGCCGAGACTTATCCGCGGGCCGCCGGCCGGCCTACGACGACGCGAGGACCGACTGCGGGAACGAGAAGACGTCGTTCGGGTCGTACCTCTGCTTCACCGCCTGCAGACGGCCGTAGTTGTCCGCGTAGTAGGCCTGCTGCCAGCCCCGCAGCGTCGGGTCCTGGTAGTTCACGTACGCCGTGTTGCCGATCGTGCCGGTCAGCGCATCGCGCAGCTGCGTCGGCCAGCGGGCGGCGCTGGTCACCTCGGTCGCCGAAGCCGTGGTCGGCCAGCCCGCGGTGTACTGCGCGATCGCCAGCGCGCGGCGATAGGGGAACGCGGTGGCGTCCGGAGCGAGGTCGCCGACGGCCCCACCGAGGACGTCGAACGAGACCCCGGCCTGCCCCGGGTGCCCTTGCGAGTGACGCTCGGCGACGTGTTCGACACAGGTCCGCACAGCTGTGTCGGTCAGGGGGTCGCCCAGCACCGAGGACGCGGCCGCGAACGCCGATCGTGGCGTCGAGCAGCGCGCCGCCGGCACCGTGCGGCAACCGGCCTCGGCGAGCATCGCGTCCAGATAGCCGCGGGTCCCGGCGGTGCCGGCCACCGGTGGCTGACCGATCGCCGCGACAAGAGCGCGCAGCTGACGGTCGAGGCCGGCGGGCTCCCCGATCCAGCTGCCGCTGACCGTCACCGTCGCCGTCTCGCCACCAGGGTCGGTGAGCAGCTTGCACGTCGACCACAGCTCGCGGGGCGCCGCCTCGACCCACTGCTGCCACCCGGAGAGCACGGTGGGCGCGGCCGACCAGCTCCAGCGCCGGTAGAACAAGGTGACCCGTGGCGCGCTGCGCAGCTGGAACCGGAGGCCGGTCACCACACCGAAGCTGCCGCCGCCGCCCCCGCGACTCGCCCAGTACAGGTCGGGGTCGTGGTCGGCGTCGGCGCTGACCAGCCGGCCGTCGGCCAGGACGAGGTCGAGGCCGAGCAGGCTGTCGCAGGTCAGCCCCCAGGCGCGGGTCAGGACGCCCTGCCCACCGCCGAGGGTGAGGCCCGTGATGCCGACGCTCGGGCACGACCCGCCGGCCAGCGCGAGACCGTGCCGGGCGACCCCCGCGTACGAGTCGATGACGCTGGCTGCCCGCCCCCACCTGAGCGGTGGCCCCGGTGACGCGGACGTGCGCGATGCGGCTGACGTCGACGACGAGCCCCGTCCCGGTCGACCAGCCGCCGTAGGAGTGGCCGCCCGAGCGAAGGGCGATCGGCAGGCCTGCGTCGCGGGCGAACCGGACCGCGGCGGCAACATCCTGCGGTGACTCGCAGAACGCCACCGCCTGTGGCCGGATGTGGTCGAACCGTGGGTTGAAGAGCTCCCTGGCGCCTGGGTAGGCCGGATCACCAGGACGGACGACGTCCCCGCGCATCGTTGCCGACAGCCGCCCCCAACCGATCCTGGCGGGTGTCGCTGACGTCGGGGCGGGCGATGGTGGCGCCCCCGTCGTGGCGCTGGTGCTCGGGCTGGTGGCAGCCGGTGGCGCGGCCGGGCCCGAGCACGCGGTGACCGCCCCCGCGGCGAGGCCGGCCAAGATGCCCAGCACGCGGCGGCGCCCCACACCTGCATCGTCCAGCGGCACGTTCGACCTCTCCGTGTCGGCCGTCCCAGCATGACCGAGCGTCAGGCCGCCAGCAGCCCCAACGGCAGGTCGGCTCCGAACAGGCGGCGCACGTGCGACATCGAGGCCAGCCGCGCCTGCGGGTCGGGAACCATCGTCGTGACCATCAGCTCGTCGGCCGCGGTGGCCGACAGCAGGTCGCCGAGCTGCCGGCGTACCGTGTCGACGCTCCCGACTGCCTGACCCTCGTGCCGGGCCGCGGCGAACGCGCGCTCCTCCGGTGTCCACGGGTAAGCCGCCGCCTCCGTCGACGGTGGGCAGCGGGACCGGCTGGTTCTTTCGCAGCTGCAGGAAGGCCAGCGCGCCGGGCAGAGCGAGCCGCTGTGCCTCCTCGTCGGTCTCGGCGGCGACGACCTGCACGGCGACCATGGCGTACGGCGCCCGCAGCTGGTCGGAGGGCTCGAAGCTGCGCCGGTAGAGCTCCAGCGCCGGCAACGTGTTCTGCGCCATGAAGTGGTGGGCGAACGCGAAGGGCAGGCCGAGCATCCCGGCCAGCTGGGCGCTGTAGCCGCTCGACCCGAGCAGCCAGATCGGCGGCCCCACGCCGTCGCCCGGGACGGCGGTGATGGCGCCGTAAGGGTGTCCGTCGGGGAAGCGGCCGCGCAGGAAGCCGACCAGCTCGCCCAGCTGCTGAGGGAAGTCGTCGTCCGACAGCGGACCAGTGCTGCGGCGCAGTGCTCGCGCGGTGCCCTGATCGGTGCCGGGTGCGCGGCCGATGCCTAGGTCGATGCGGCCGGGGTGCAGCGCGGCCAGCGTCCCGAACTGCTCGGCCACCACCAGCGGCGGGTGGTTCGGCAGCATGACACCGCCGGAGCCGACCCGGATCCGTTCGGTGGCGGCGGCCACGTCCGCGATGACGACCGTGGGCGCCGACGAGGCGATGCCCGGCATGTTGTGGTGCTCGGCCAGCCAGAACCGGGTGAAGCCCAGGCCCTCGACATGCCGGGCCAGCTCGCGGGTGGCGAGCAGTGCCGCGGCAGGCGTGCTTCCTGAGACGACCGGGGCCAGGTCGAGCACCGACAGCGGAACGGCGGGGAGCGACGTCACCTGGGTGACAACGAGGCGGCGCCTGCTCTGCTTCCCTCGTCGGCCAGGCTAGGCTCACATCGAGCTCGCCGGCGTGGCGCAACTGGCAGCGCACCCGACTTGTAATCGGGCGGTTCGCGGTTCGAGTCCGCGCGTCGGCTCAATGCATCACCGCAGGTCAGACCCCAGATTCGGAGTCTGGCGCGGACTCTGTTACCGCCCGAATATCGCTGGCTCTCACAAAACTCTCACAGATCGCGCGTGATCGCCTGGCCGAAGGCCTCGCCGAGGGAGCGCATCTCGGCGGCGTGTACGTGCGCGTAGACCCGTTGGGTCATCACCGGGTCGTGGCCGAGCCAGGCTGCGACGACGTGCACGGGGTAACCGAGCGCCAACATCAGCGACGCGGCGGTGTGCCTGGCATCGTGCAGGCGGATGTCGGGCAGGCCGGCGTCGCGCACGTGCCGTCGGAACGTGTCGCCGTAGCGCTCCAGCCGCAGCGGCCGGCCGAGCTCGTCAACCACCAGCAAGCCGGTGTCCTGATAGGCCGTTCCGGCCACCTGGCGCTCCGCTGCCTGCCGATCCCGCAGGGCGCGCAGTGCCGTGACGAGGCCGGCGGGGAGCGGCAGACTCCGGCGGCCGCGGGCGGTCTTGGGCTCGCCGATCGTGACCACGCTGGCGTGCACCAGCACCCTGGTCTGCCGGATCGCGAGTGTCGGCTCGGGTCCGTCCAGGCTCAGGTCGGTCCAGCGCAGCCCGAGGACCTCGCCGCGGCGCAGTCCGTGCATGGTGAGCAGCCAGGCAGCGTACAGCCGGTCATCGGCGACGTGGGCGAGGAAGGTGCGGGTCTGCTCGAGCGTCCAAGCGCTCATCTCGTGGTGCACCTGGCGGGGCTTCTGGACGAGCGAGACGACGTTGCGGGCGAGCAGCCCTTGCCTGACCGCGTCCTGCATCGCCTGCTGCAGCACGACCAGCATCATCGTGACGGTGCGTGGGCCGCGGCCCTGCCCCTGCCGCCCACCGGTGGTGAGCATGGTCGTCACCAGAGCCTCGATGTCGGCCTTGGTGACGTCCTGCAGGACCTTGTGGCCCAGTACCTGCCGGACCGGCTTCAGGCCGTCGATGTAGCTTCGCCGCGTCGCCGGTCGGGATGTCGCGCTTGCCCTCGAGCCAGGTGTCGAGGTGTTGGTCCAACGTGGTCCGCTGTGGCGCGACATAGGTGCCGCGGGTGAGGTCGGCGCGTACGGCGGCCAGCCACTCTCGTGCCCCGCGTCGGGTGCGGTGGGTGCTGGTCCGCTGAGCCCGGGTGCCGTCGAGCTTGCGGCCGACGTCGACCACGACCCGGTAGCGCACACTGCCGTCGGACAGCGTGACCTTACGAATCGGCTCGCTGCCCATCGTGTCTACCTCCCGCCCCGTCTCGACGGGGCCACACCCGTGTTAATGCGTCTGCTCCGGTGTTGGGGCGTCCGAGTCGCGATCTGTGGACAGGCAGAGCAGTTCAACTAAGGCGGCGGTCAGGATCTTGATCCGGTGGCCCAGTCGGATGACCGGCGTCGGCCACCGGCCCGTCCGGACCACCTCGTATGCCGAGGTGCGGCCGATGTGGAGGACCGCGGCGGCGGTGGGCAGGTCGATGACGGAGGGCAGGGATAGGAGGTCCGGCTCTTCCAACGATGCGTTGTTGAGTGTCATGTAGTCCTGTGTGCCGGAGAGCCTGCCAACCTCGAGGGTCTGCGTGAACCAATTAGCAGCGCCCGGCTCTGAGGCGACCAGAGGCCCGGTCCGCAAGGGCGGCGGTCTCGCTCACAAGGCCCTTGCCAACGACTCGCACTCCTTGTTCAGCCCTTGCCGCCGAGCGAGACATCGCTTGCCACGTCCGAGCTGACGCTTGCCAACTCACCGTTCAACCCTTGCCCATCGTCTCTATGAGCGAGTCGATACGGATCCTTCCGTGCGCTCGGCGGCGAGACGGCGGTAGCGCTGCCGCGCCCCCTTGTCGACAGACGCCGAGAGCGTTCCCTATCAAGGTCAAGCCGTGGCCGGCCTCGGCCAGGCGGCGGAACCCACCTCGGTTGCTGAGCCTGTTAGACGCGGAACGTGCGACCGACGGCTGCCGGCGCTGGACGCCCCATCGACTCTGGCCGCCCTCCGCAAGGGTCCGTCGGTTCTGGGAGGTGAAGCAGCAGCTTCTAGGGCGCGACGCGGGGCGTATCGGGACGATACAAGGGTGCGTCGCCGATAGACCTGACAACGAACGTTGTCCCTCGGGTGCCAGAAGAGTGCCGCAAACGATCTTGGCCTGCACGTTCACCAGACGCCGTTGTGCTGATCAACGCGAAGACGCACAAGTAGCCTCGCCAACGACGCTGCGGATAAGCGCATCGGGCGGGTTGTTGCTGCTCGCGCGGTTTGGCGGCGGGTAGGTGGTGCTCTCGCCACCGGAGCCGGCGCGGCGGGCCGGGTCAGTCGGAGAAGGGCCCGCGGTGAGCACCGCTTGGCCACTCATCCGCTCAGGATGAGGCGCCGCAATCAGCCGGCGTGTTGTCCTTTCCGGGCGCGCACGAGCCTTGGAGGCTGGCATGGCTTTGACCGAGTACCCCTCCGGTTCGGCGTTCCCCGGGCGATCGGCGCACGACTGACGAGTCGACCCCGGCGTGGCCGGCGCCGGTCGCGCCCGGCCGGGGGCCCCGAACGTGGTGTTCATCGTGCTGGACGACGTCGGCTTCGGGCAGCTCGGCTGCTTCGGCAGCCCGATCGAGACGCCGAACCTCGACGCGCTGGCCGCCAACGGCTTGCGCTACAACAACATGCACACCACCGCGCTGTGCTCGCCGAGCCGGTCCTGCATCATCACCGGCCGCAACCACCACTCAACGGCATGGCGTGCATCACCGAGATCGCCACCGGCTACCCCGGCTACAACGGCATCGTGCCGTTCGAGAACGGCTGCCTGTCGGAGATGCTGCTGGCGCAGGGCTACAACACCTTCATGGTCGGCAAGTGGCACCTGACGCCGAGCAACCAGGAGACCGCCGCCGGGCCCGTACGACCGCTGGCCGCTGGGCCGCGGCTTCGAGCGCTTCTACGGGTTCCTCGGCGGCGACACCAACCAGTGGTATCCCGACCTGGTCTACGACAACCACCAGGTCGAGCCGCCGAGGACGCCGGAGGAGGGCTACCACCTCACCGAGGACCTGATCGACAAGGTCGATCGAGTTCATCGCCGACGCCAAGCAGGTCGACCCGGACAAGCCGTTCTTCCTGTACCTGTGCTTCGGCGCCACGCACGCCCCGCACCACGTGCCCAAGGAGTGGGCCGACAAGTACGCCGGGAAGTTCGACGGCGGCTGGGACGCCTACCGCGAGAAGGTCTTCGCCCGGCAGAAGGAGCTGGGCATCGTGCCCGGCCGACGCCGAGCTGTCCCGCCACGACCCGGACGTGCCGGACTGGGACTCGCTGCCGGACGACGCAAGCGGCTGTACAGCCGGATGATGGAGGTCTTCGCCGGCTTCCTGAGCCACACCGACCACCACTTCGGCCGGCTGCTCGATTTCCTGCGCGAGATCGGCGAGCTCGACAACACGCATGATCATGGTGATCTCCGACAACGGCGCCAGCGCCGAGGGCGGCCCGACCGGCACGACCAACGAGGCGCAGTTCTTCAACAACGCCCAGGAACCGCTCGAGGACAGCCTCGCAGGTCATCGACGAGATCGGCGGCCCGAAGCACTTCAACCACTACCCGTGGGGCTGGACCTGGGCCGGCAACACGCCGTTCCGCCGCTGGAAGCGCGAGACCTACCGCGGCGGCACACCGACCCGTTCATCGTCTCGCTGGCCGGCAGGGCATCAAGGCCCGGGGCGAGGTGCGCACGCAGTACGCGCACATCATCGACATGGTGCCGACCGTGCTCGACCTGCTCGGCATCGAGCCGCCGGCCACGATCCGCGGCGTCACCCAGTCGCCGATCCACGGCGTCAGCTTCGCGCACACCTTCGACGACGCCGGCCGCCGCCGAGCAGCCACCACACCCAGTACTTCGAGATGCTCGGCCACCGCGCGATCTACCACGACGGCTGGCGGGCGGTGTGCCCGTGGCCCGGGCCCGTCGTTCACCGAGGCCGGCGTCGGGTTCGGCAGCCCGATCTCCGCCGACAAGCTGTCCGAGCTCGACGCCACCGGCTGGGAGCTGTACCACGTCGACGAGGACTTCGCCGAGAACCACAACGTCGCCGCCGAGCACCGCGACAGGCTGATCGCGCTGATCGGCACCTGGTACGTCGAGGCCGGCAAGTACGGCGTGCTGCCCATCGACGGCAGCGGGCTGGCACGGCATGGTCGCCGAGAAGCCGCTGGTCGCCGCGCCGCGCGACCGGTACGTCTACCGCCCGGACACCCAGTCCGTCCCGTTCTTCGCCGCGCCCACGGGTGCTCAACCGGCCGCACAGCATCACCGCCGACGTCGAGATCCCCGACGGCGGCGCCGAAGGCGTGCTGCTCTGCCAGGGCACCGCGGCCGGCGGCTACTCGCTGTACATCAAGGACGGCAAGCTGCACTACGTGCACAACTACGTCGGCCGCGGCCTGCTACCGGTGTCACTCGCGACGCCGGTGCCCACCGGGAGCGCACGAGCTGCGCTTCGAGTTCGAACCCACCGGCGCGCCGGACCTGGCCAACGGCAAGGGCGCCCCCGGGCGGCTGCAGCTCTACGTCGACGGCGACCTGGTCGGCGACGCCGAGGCGCCCGTCACCACGCCGTTCGTGCTCAACCCCGGCGCGCTGACCTGCGGAGCGAACCCCGGCTCGCCGTCACCCCCGACTACCCGAGCCCGTTCCGTTCACCGGCACCCTGCACACGTCGTCATCGACGTGTCCGGCGAGCTCATCACCGACAGTGAGAGCGAGGTCCGGATAGCCATGAGCCGGCAGTAGGTCTGAAGAACACTTCCACGCTTGCGACCACACCGCGCTCGGGCTTCGCCGCCATGACTGAACACGAGGCGTCGCTCTCACAGAACTCTCACGAATCCCGGCGGACTTCGACTCCACCGCCGACATGTTCGGGCAGTGGACAGTAGGACATTGCGCGTCTGACCTGCGGTTTCCTGCGTCCTGCCGGATGACTCTGGACCGCTTGACATACGTTCAAAGGATGCTTGTAATCGGGCGGTTCGCGGTTCGAGTCCGCGCGTCGGCTCTTGTGTTTCTGCAGGTCAGCGGCTTGATCGCCAATGGTGTAGTTGTCGCTGCAGTTATCGTTCGCCTTGGCAGCTGGACCAGCTCGGGCCCATGTTGCGCGTCCTCGTCCGGGTCTGGACGCGCGGGCCGTGTTGGCTGAGCTTCGTGCCCGGCTCATGCCGGAAATGGACTACCGACAGGAGGCCGCGGCGCAGACGGCGTTCGCTCAGGAGTTCCGAGATGACGCCGACTTCGTGGGTGCCATCTGCAGTGGCTGTCTTCGACCGGTGCTCATGTCAGAGCGGGTCGACGGCACAGCAGTGGCGCGCGCCCGTTACGGTCACCCGCCTGGCCGAAGCGGGTCGGCCTGCTGCTGGCCCGGATCCTGCTGTCGAGCCCTCCCCGCGTCGGGCACCTGCTGCGGCGATGCTCATCCGGTAACTTCCGCCTTCCCGACGACGGTCTGCTTGCGCCGGCGGGTCGGCGAACCTCCGGGACGCTGCGATCATCACGTGGTTCGATGGTGGCGTGGAAGCGTCGTGGATCGAACGACATCGCTCCAGTCTTGTCGCGGCTGCGGCGATTGTTCCTCTCCTGGTTTGTGCGGGTGCTGGCGGCGTTTCGGGACAGCGTCACCGCTGCCACTTCCGCCTTGGTCCTGGTCCTCGTCGTCGTCGCCGTGGCGGCCACCGGCGACAGGGTGGCCGGATTCGTGGCTGCGCTCTCGTGCGGCGCATGGTTCGACGTCTTCCTGACCGAACCGTACGGGCAGGTCACGATCAAGAACCGAGAGGATGTCGTGATCACGGTTCTTCTGGTCCTGGTCGGGGTCTCCGTCACGGAGATCGCCTTGTGGGGCCACCGCCAGCAGGCGCGGGCAAGTCGCCGGGCGGGATACCTCGACGGAGTTCTCGATACTTCGAAGATCATCGCCGGGTCAGCGGCATCGCCCTCGGCGCTCATCACCCACGTAGCGGGACAGATCGTTCAACTCCTGAACGTTGACGATTGCGACTTCGTCGCCGGCGCCGGCCCGGGCACGGAAGATGCCGCCCTCGATCACGACGGCAATGTGACCCGCCGAGGCCATCGAGTCAACGTGGAACGCGACGGCCTACCAACCGATGAGCAGATCGGCCTGATCGTCCGACAAGGCGACGTCGTTCACGGTCAATTCCTTCTCACCGCCGCGACCCGAGTCGTCCGCCCGTCGATCGAGCAGCGCCGGGTGGCCGTCCTGCTCGCCGACCAGGTCGGTTCCGCGCTGACCCACGCCCACTGACGGTCCGCATCCAGCGAGTGTTCCTCGAGTGATGGCCCGACCACCGTCCAACGGAAGGGCGAAAGACCCTTTCTGGACGACATCGTCGCAGCTTGGTACCGGTGCAAGTCTTGGGCCGCGAGCGCGAGCCAATCCGTCCCGGGCCACGCGTTTGCACTCACCGAGGCTGGGCGAGCTGGCAGACCAGCCCGAGCCAGCAGATCTCTAACAAGTCCTTAACGCCGTCGGTAGGAGCGATTGAAGGCTTCTCCCCCGATCATGAGAGGGATACCTTCACGGACCGCGCAAGGAGTTCACCGGTGGCCGGCTCAGCCCTGACGGCGGACCGCGACACGCCACCGCGGGGACCCGTGCGCCAGTGGCTGCTGGACGGGATCGCCGATCCCGCTGCGCAGCCGGGGCCGGGTGGCCAACCCCCGCAGCACCGTCGGCACGCCTGGTGGAAGGTGATGTGCCTGACCGGCGTCGACTACTTCTCGACGTTGGGCTACCAGCCCGGGATCGCTGCGCTTGCCGCGGGGATCCTGTCCCCGGTCGCCACCGTGGTCCTGGTGCTCGTCACGCTGTTCGGCGCGCTTCCGGTCTACCGGCGGGTGGCCCGGGAGAGCCCGCACGGCGAGGGCTCCATCGCGATGCTCGAGCGGCTGCTCTCGTTCTGGAAGGGCAAGCTGTTCGTCCTCGTCCTGCTGGGCTTCGCCGCCACCGACTTCCTCATCACGATGACGCTGTCCGCGGCCGACGCCACCGCGCACATCGACGAGAACCCGTTCTGGCCGGAGAGCCTGCAGGGCCACGAGGTGCTCGTGACGCTGGTCCTGCTGGCGTTGCTGGGTGCGATCTTCCTCAAGGGCTTCACCGAGGCGATCGGCATCGCGGTCGCCCTGGTCGGGGTCTACCTCGCGCTCAACGTGGTCGTCATCCTGGACGGCTTGTGGCTGGTCGCCGGCGACCCGTCGGTGATCAGCGACTGGACGTCGGCGTTGACCAACCACTACGGCAACCCCGTCATGATGGTCGCGGCCGCCGCCCTGGTGTTCCCGAAGCTGGCGCTGGGCCTGTCCGGCTTCGAGACCGGCGTAGCGGTGATGCCCCACGTGAGGGTGCCGCCTCCGACACCGAGACCGCTCCGGCCGGCCGGATCCGAGGCACCAAGCGGCTGCTGACCACCGCCGCCGTCACGATGAGCGTCGTTCCTGATCACCAGCAGCCTGGTGACCACCTGGCTGATCCCGCCGCGTGCGTTCGAGCCGGGCGGTGAGGCGAACGGCCGGGCCCTGGCCTACCTGGCCCACGAGCACCTCGGAGCCGCGTTCGGCACCGCCTACGACCTCTCCACCATCGCCATCCTCTGGTTCGCCGGCGCCTCGGCGATGGCCGGCCTGCTGAACCTGGTCCCGCGCTACCTGCCCCGCTACGGCATGGCGCCGCAGTGGGCCAAGGCCGTCCGGCCGCTGGTGCTGGTCTTCACCACCATCGCGTTCGTCGTCACGATCATCTTCCGGGCCGACGTCGACGCCCAGGGCGGCGCGTACGCCACCGGCGTCCTGGTCCTCATCACCTCGGCGGCGGTGGCGGTGACGCTGTCGGCCCGCCGCGCCGGGCAGCGTCGTCAGGCGATGGCGTTCGCCGCGATCTCGGCGGTCTTCGTCTACACGACCGCGGCCAACGTCTACGAGCGGCCCGACGGCGTCAAGATCGGCGCCTGCTTCATCGCCGGCATCATCGGCATCTCGCTGGTGTCCCGGCTCCGCCGGGCCTTCGAGCTGCGGGTGGAGGACGTCGAGCTGGACAAGATGGCTCAGCTGTTCGTCCGGGACTGCGCCAGCGGCGGCATCCACCTGATCGCGAACGAACCGGACGAGCGGGACCCGAGCGAGTACCAGGCGAAGATCCGCCAGATGATCGCCGACGGCGGACATCCTCGACGAGGACGACGTGATCTTCGCGGAGGTCACGGTGACCGACGCCTCGGACTTCGAGACCGACCTTCGGGTGCGCGGGGAGATCCTGCACGACCGCTACCGGGTGCTCACCATGGCCAGCTCGTCGGTGCCCAACGCGCTGGCCGCGCTGCTCTTCGAGGTGCGCAACCTCACCGGCACCCGGCCGCACATCTACTTCGAGTGGACCGAGGGCAACCCGGCAGCCAACTTCCTGCGGTACCTGTTCTTCGGCCAGGGCGAGATCGCGCCGGTCACCCGCGAGATCCTCCGCCAGGCCGAACCGAAGCGCGACCGGCGACCGCACGTCCACGTGGGCTGACCATGGCACCGGTCGACACCCACCACGAGCCAGACGCGGCGCCTCTCGATCGTCGCCGGCGCCGTCGCCCCGCTCTTCGTCTGTGCGGCCGCCGCGCCGTTCCGGGACAGCCTGGCCAACACCAACGTCGCGCTGATCCTCGTGCTGGTCATCGTGGCGGTGGCCGCCGGGGGCTCCCGGCTCGCGGGACTCGTAGCGGCGGCCTCCTCGGCGCTCTGGTTCGACTTCTTCCTGACCGAGCCGTACCAGCGGTTCACCGTCACCGACCACACCGACATCGAGACCACCGTCCTGCTGCTCGCCGTCGGCGTCGGCGTGACCGAGCTGGCTCAGTGGGGACGCCGGGCCACCGAGCGCGCCGCCCGCGAGCAGAGCTACCTGGCCGGCATCCAGGATGTGGCAGCCGCGGTCGCCCAGGGGAGCTCCTCCGGCGACCTCGTCGACGAGGTCGGCCGACAGCTCACCAGCACGCTGGGCCTGCGGGCCTGCCACTTCCAGTACGGCGTCGCCGGGCTCGGCGAGCCCGCCCGGCTGCTCCCCGACGGGAGCATCGTGCGCAACTCCGCCGTCGTCGACGTCGACCGTGACGGACTGCCCGTCGACCGCGACATCGAGCTCCTCGTGGAGAGCGGTGGGCTGCTGCAGGGGCGCTTCCTCATGTCCGCGGGTGCAGGACGCCCACCCGTCGCAGGCGCAGCGCCTGGTGGCCGTCACGCTCGCCGCGCAAGTCGGCTCAGCGATCCGAGGCCGGTAAGGCGGGAAGCGCAACGGTCCGGGAGCCGGGGAGTCGACGGCGATGCAACGCCTGACGAGCAGAAACAAGCGCCGAAGAGGAGGCACCGTCGCACAGTTGCCGCCCAGACGTTGAGCCCGGACGGACGGCTCAGGGTCGAACCCAAACTCGGTTTGCGCAGTCGGTCGCTCACACCGCTGTTAGGGACCTGTGAACATCACCGGCGTTGGCGTTAGAAGGCCGTTAGGAAGCCGCATTGCCCGCAGGAGCCGGTGAAGACTCGCCGGTGTGGTCGACGACTGGCCACCTGCCGACAGGAGTGCATCGTATGGCCGACGTCGTGTTCGTGATCGTCACTGTGGCGTTCTTCGCACTGGCGGCGTTGATCGTCAGGGGGGTGGAACGGCTGTGAGCCTCGAGAACGTCGTGGGTCTCGCCGCTGGGGCGCTGCTCATCGTCTACCTGTTCCTGGCCCTGCTGTTCCCGGAGCGGTTCTGAGATGTCTGACACCTCTGCCGGCCTGCTTCAGGTCGGTCTTCTTATCGCAGCGCTGGCGGTGTGCTACCGCCCTCTTGGCGCCTACATGGCCCGGGTCTACACCGGTGAGCGCGACCTGGGCCTCGAGCGGGTCATCTACCGGGTGATCGGGGTGGACCCGAGGGCGGACCAGCGGTGGCCGGTGTACGCCCGTTCCCTGCTCGCGTTCTCCGCGGTCAGCGTGCTCGGTCTGTATGCGCTGCAGCGGTTCCAGCCGCACCTGCCGCTGAGCTTGGGCTTCCCCGGTGTCGCGCCGGGCCAGGCGTTCAACACGGCGGCCTCGTTCACCACGAACACGAACTGGCAGTCCTACTCGGGTGAGTCCACGATGGGTCACCTGACCCAGATGGCCGGGCTGGCGGTGCAGAACTTTGCCTCCGCCGCGGTCGGCATGGCGGTCGCAGTGGCGCTGATCCGCGGGTTCGTGCGGTCCCGCACCGACCGGGTGGGCAACTTCTGGGTCGACCTTGTCCGGGGCAGCCTGCGCGTCCTGCTGCCCCTAGCCGTGGTCGGCACAGTCGTCCTGCTCGCGCTGGGTGCGGTGCAGAACTTCTCGTCCGGCACCGACGCGACCACCCTGTCCGGGGTCCACCAGACGATCACCGGCGGACCGGTCGCCTCGCAGGAGGCGATCAAGGAGCTGGGCACCAACGGCGGCGGCTTCTACAACGCCAATTCGTCGCACCCGTTCGAGAACCCCAACGCGTTGTCGGACATCTTCGAGATCTTCTTCCTGCTGCTCATCCCGGTGGCGCTGACCCGGACGTTCGGGCTGATGGTGAAGGACAAGCGCCAGGGATACGCGATCCTGGCCGCGATGGGTGTGCTGTGGGCCACCATCTTGACCGGCGTCTGGGCCTTCGAGGCCAACCACCACGGCACCGCGCTGAACCTCGCGGGCGCGTCGATGGAGGGCAAGGAGACTCGGTTCGGGGTGGCCGCGTCCTCGCTGTTCGCCACCTCGACCACCGGCACGTCGACCGGCTCGGTCAACTCGTTCCACGACTCGTTCACCTCCCTCGGCGGCGGGCTGATCATCTTCAACATGGGCCTCGGCGAGGTCACACCCGGGCGGGGTCGGGACCGGGCTGTACGGGATCCTCGTGCTGGCCATCGTGGCGGTGTTCGTGGCCGGGCTGATGGTCGGTCGCACCCCGGAGTACCTGCGTAAGAAGATCACCGTGCGGGAGATCAAGCTCGTCTCGCTCTACATCTTGGTGATGCCGGTCACCGTACTGGCCTGCACAGGACTCGCGATGAGCCTGAACGGGGCGAAGGCTTCGATCCTCAACCCCGGGCCGCACGGCCTGTCCGAGGTGCTCTACGCGTTCATGTCGGGCGCGAACAACAACGGCTCGGCATTCGCGGGCATCTCGGTGAACACCGACTTCTACAACACCAGCATCGGACTGGCGATGCTCGCCGGGCGGTTCGTGCCGATCATTCTCGCGGTCGCGTTGGCCGGGTCGCTGGCACGCCAGCAGCCGGTGCCGGCCACCGCCGGAACGCTACCCACCCACCGGCCGCTGTTCGTCGGGTTGCTGGTCGGAGTGATCCTCATCGTGGCCGGGCTGACCTTCTTCCCCGCGCTCGCGCTGGGGCCGATGGCGGAGGGTCTGTGATGTCGACGACCACCCCCACCGCGAGTCCACGCGACCCCCAGACCGCACCCGGAGGACGTCCCTCGATGTCTGCCGCCACCTCGCCGTCGCGAGTCCAGGCGGGCCTGCTCGACCCGAAGATGCTGCTCACCTCGCTGCCGGACGCGGCCCGCAAGCTCGACCCGCAGGCTGATGGTGCGCAACCCGGTCATGTTCGTGGTCGAGGTCGGCGCTGTCCTCTCGACCGCCCTGGCGATCTCCGACCCGAGCTTGTTCGGCTGGTCGGTGGTGGTCCTGGCTGTGGCTGACCGTGGTGTTCGCCAACCTGGCCGAGGCGGTCGCCGAGGGCCGGGGCAAGGCGCAGGCTGCCAGCCTGCGTCGGGCGAAGACGGAGACCGTCGCGCGCCGGCTGCGCGGCGACGGCACCGAGGAACCGGTCCCGGCCCCGCAGCTCACGCTGGGCGATCGGGTCGTGGTCGAAGCTGGCGAACTCATCCCCGGCGATGGTGACGTCGTCGACGGCGTGGCCAGCGTCGACGAGTCCGCCATCACCGGCGAGTCAGCGCCGGTCATCCGCGAGTCCGGCGGCGACCGCAGCTCGGTGACCGGCGGCACCAAGGTGCTCTCCGACCGCATCGTCGTGCAGATCACCGCGAAGCCGGGCGAGAGCTTCATCGACCGGATGATCGCCCTCGTGGAGGGCGCGTCGCGGCAGAAGACGCCCGAACGAGATCGCCCTGAACATTCTGCTGGCCAGCCTGACGATCGTGTTCCTGATGGCCACGATCACCCTGCAGCCGTTCGCGGTCTACTCCGGTGCCCAGCAGAGCCTGATCGTGCTGGTCGCCCTGCTGGTCTGCCTGATCCCCACCACCATCGGGGCGCTGCTCTCGGCGATCGGCATCGCCGGCATGGACCGGCTGGTGCAGCACAACGTGCTGGCCATGTCCGGTCGCGCCGTCGAGGCAGCCGGCGACGTCAACACCCTGCTGCTGGACAAGACCGGCACCATCACCCTGGGCAACCGGCAGGCCGCCGAGTTCATCCCGGTGGAGGGCGTGGACAGCGGCGAGCTGGCCGACGCCGCCCAGCTCTCCAGCCTGGCCGACGAGACCCCGGAGGGGCGTTCCATCGTGGTGCTGGCCAAGACCGGGTACGGGCTGCGGGAGCGACGCCCGGGTGAGCTGAAGACCGCGCACTTCGTCGTGTTCACCGCGCAGACCCGGATGAGCGGGGTCGACCTCGACGGCGGCCGGCGGATCCGCAAGGGCGCCGCCGCCGCGGTGATGAAGTGGGTCCGGGACAACGGCGGCCACCCCACCGACGAGGTCGGCGCCATCGTCGACGGCATCTCCACCGCCGGCGGCACGCCACTGGTCGTCGCGGAGCGTGTCAACGGGACCTCCGCACGCACGCTCGGGGTGATCAACCTCAAGGACGTCGTCAAGGAGGGGATGCGCGAACGCTTCGACGAGATGCGCCGGATGGGCATCCGCACCGTGATGATCACCGGAGACAACCCGCTGACGGCGAAGGCGATCGCCGACGAGGCCGGCGTCGACGACTTCCTCGCCGAGGCCACCCCCGAGGACAAGATGGCGCTGATCAGGCGGGAGCAGGAGGGCGGCCGGCTGGTCGCGATGACCGGCGACGGCACCAACGACGCGCCCGCCCTCGCCCAGGCAGACGTCGGCGTCGCGATGAACACCGGCACCTCGGCCGCCAAGGAAGCCGGGAACATGGTCGACCTCGACTCCAACCCGACCAAGCTCATCGAGATCGTCGAGATCGGCAAGCAGCTGCTGATCACCCGCGGGTCACTGACGACGTTCTCCATCGCCAACGACATCGCCAAGTACTTCGCGATCATCCCGGCGATGTTCGCCGGGCGTCTACGCCGGTCTCGACACCCTGAACATCATGCGGCTGTCCACCCCGGAGTCGGCGATCCTGTCCGCGGTCATCTTCAACGCCCTGATCATCGTCGGGTTGATCCCGCTCGCGCTGCGCGGCGTCCGCTACACCCCGTCGCTCGGCCGCCGCGATGCTGCGGCGCAACCTGGGATCTACGGCCTGGGCGGCATCATCGCGCCCTTCATCGGCATCAAGCTCGTCGACCTGCTGGTGTCCCAGATCCCCGGCATGGGCTAGAGAAGGCAGACAACACACCATGGCAACTCGAACCTCCCCCGTCGTCCGGCAGTACGGCGCCGCGTTGCGGGCGTTTCTCGCGCTGACCGTGATCCTCGGACTGGCCTACCCGCTGGTCATGACCGGCATCGCCCAGGCCGCGTTCCACGGCAACGCCGACGGATCGCTGGTGGCCCGTGACGGCAAGACGGTGGGCTCGGACCTGATCGGACAGGCGTTCACCCGCCCGGTCCTGGAGAACGGCAAGCCGAAGAAGGACGCCGACGGCAACCCCGTCCTCGAGCCGGACCCGGCCTACTTCCAGAGCCGACCCTCCGCGGCCGGCGCCGGATACGACCCGCTGTCCACCTCGGCGTCCAACCTCGGTCCGGAGAACAAGGACCTGATCACACTGATCCGCCAACGCCGGGCCGCGGCCGCAGCCCTCGACGGCGTCCCGCCGGCCAAGGTTGCCCCGGACGCGCTGCTGGCCAGCGGATCGGGGCTGGACCCGCACATCAGCTCCGCATATGCCGAGCAGCAGGTCGCCCGGGTGGCCCGGGAGCGCGGCCTCGACGTGGCCCAGGTCCAAGCCCTGGTGACCGAACACACCCAGAGCCGGATCCTGGGCTTCCTCGGCGAGCCACGGGTCAACGTGCTCGAGCTCAACCTCGCGCTGGACGCGGCCGCGGGTCGCTGACGATGGGCGGCCGCGGGAAGCTACGGGTCTACCTCGGGGCCGCCCCGGGGGTCGGCAAGACCTTCGCGATGCTCGGCGAGGGTCACCGTCGTGCCGAGCGCGGCACCGACGTCGTCGTCGGCTACGTCGAGACACATGGACGACAGCACACAGCCGACCTGCTGACCGGCTTGGAGGTGATCTCCCGGCGCGAGCTCACCCACCGCGGTGCGTCCTTCACCGAGATGGACGTGGACGCGGTCCTGGCTCCGTCGGCCGCAGGTTGCTCTGGTCGACGAGCTCGCGCACACCAACGTGCCCGGGTCACGAAACGAGAAGCGCTGGCAGGACATCGAAGAGCTGCTCGCCGCCGGCATCGACGTCATCTCGACCGTCAACATCCAGCACCTCGAGTCGCTCAACGACGTCGTCGAGAAGATCACCGGCGTACCGCAGCGGGAACGGGTGCCGGACGCCGTGGTCCGCGCCGCGGATCAGGTCGAGCTGGTCGACATGGCCCCCGAAGCCCTGCGACGGCGGATGGCGCACGGCAACGTCTACGCCGCCGAGAAGGTCGATGCCGCCCTCGGCAACTACTTCCGGGTCGGCAACCTGACCGCGCTGCGCGAGCTCGCCCTGCTCTGGACCGCCGACAAGGTCGACGAGGCGATGCAGGGCTACCGCACCGCCCACGGCATCGAGGGCACGTGGGAGACCCGCGAACGTGTCGTGGTAGCCGTCACCGGCGGGCCCGAAGGGGAGACGCTCATCCGGCGGGCAGCCCGCATCGCCGCCCGCTCGGCCGGCGGCGACCTGCTCGCCGTCCACATCACCCGCTCCGACGGGCTCACCGGCGCCAGCCCGGCCGACCTGGCGACCCAACGGCAGCTGGTCGAGACCCTGGGCGGCACCTACCACCAGGTCATCGGCGACGACGTGCCCGCGGCCCTGCTGGAGTTCGCCCGGGCGGAGAACGCCACCCAGCTCGTGCTCGGCGGCAGCCGGCGGTCGCGGCTCGGAGCGTTGTTGGGTGGCCCGGGAGTCGGCGCCTCCACCATCCGCGACTCGGGAGACATCGACGTCCACCTCGTCACCCACCACCGGATCGGCAAGGGTCGCGGCCTGCCCCAGCTGCACGGAAGCCTGACCCGGGCTCGCCGGTTGCAGGGCGTCGCCCTCGCCGTCCTCCTGCCACCGCTGCTGACGTTGGCGCTGGTGAACGTGCGCGCCGACCTGAACCTGGTCAGCGACGTGTTGCTCTTCCTGCTGCTCGTCGTCGTGGTCGCGCTCGTCGGCGGCTTCCTGCCCGCCATGTTGGCGGCGGTCGGCGGGTCCTTACTGCTGAACTACTACTTCGTCCCGCCGCTGCACACATTCACGATCAGGGAGACCAACAACGCGCTGGCCCTGCTCGTGTTCGTTCTGGTGGCGGCCCTCGTCAGCTCGGTGGTCGACCTGGCCGCCCGACGCACTCGCCAGGCCGCCCGGGCGACCGCGGAATCCGAAACCCTGGGCACCCTGGCCGGAAGCATCCTTCGCGGCGAGACCGCGCTTCCCGCGCTGCTGGAGCGCGTGCGGGAGTCGTTCGGTCTGACCTGCGTCACCTTGCTGGAACGGACTCCGCACACCAGCAGTCCCGGCCGTGGCGCCACTGCGCGCGGGCCGGCCGACGAGTGGGCGGTCGTGGCCAACGCCGGCGGAGATCCCTGTCAGCGCCCCAAGGACGCCGACACCGAGGTGCCGGCAGGGGACACGCTGCTGCTCGCCCTGCGCGGCCGCCCGTTGCTCGCAGAGGACCAGCGGCTCATCGGCGCCTTCGCTGCCCAGGCAGCGGTGATCCTGGAAAGGCAGCGCCTCAGCGAGGCCGCGGCGGCCGCGGTGCCGATCGCCGAGGGCGACCGCATGCGCACTGCGCTGCTCGCGGCCGTGGGGCACGACCTGCGCACCCCGTTGGCCTCGGCCAAGGCCGCCGTGACCAGCCTGCGCAGCCAGGACATCGCGTGGTCCGTCCAGGACCATGACGAGCTGCTGCTCACCGCCGACGAGTCGTTGGACCGGCTCGCCCGGCTCGTCGACAACCTGCTGGACATGAGCCGGTTGCAGGCGGGCGCGCTCTCGGTCGTCAGCCGCTCGGTCGCCCTCGACGAGGTGGTGCCGCTGGCGCTGGACGACCTCGGCCCGGCCGGGCAGGACGTCACGGTCGACGTTCCTGACGACCTACCCGAGGTGCTCGCGGACCCGGGACTTCTCGAACGGGTCATCGCCAACCTGGTCGGCAACGCCGTCCGATACAGCCCGCCCGGCACCACACCGCTGGTCACCGGCAGCAGCATCGGCGACCGGGTGGAGCTGCGCGTCATCGACCGCGGATCCGGCATCCCGGCAACCGAGCTGGGACGGGTCTTCGCCCCCTTCCAGCGCCTCGGTGACACCGACAACACCACCGGTGTCGGGCTCGGGCTCGCCCTGTCGCGCGGGCTCACCGAGGCCATGGGCGGCACGCTCACCCCGGAGGAGACCCCCGGAGGCGGCCTCACCATGGTGGTGTCGTTGACGTCCGCGTCAACGCCTGAGGACCAGGCGACCCTGGGCCAACCCGGGCGCCGCGAGCGCGAGAGCGCAGATGGCGACATCGACCGCGTCTGGAACTCGTCGTGACCCGCGTGCTGGTGGTCGACGACGAGCCGCAGATCCTGCGGGCCTTGGCCATCAACCTGAGAGCCCGCCACTACGAGGTGTTCACCACCGCCACCGGGGCGGACGCCCTCGCGACAGCCGCTTCCCACCCGCCGGACCTGGTCATCCTGGACCTCGGGCTTCCTGACATCGACGGCATCGACGTCATCCGCGGGCTGCGCGGCTGGACGACAGTACCCATCGTCGTGCTCTCCGGACGCACCGACAGCGCAGACAAGGTCGACGCGCTCGACGCGGGAGCGGACGACTACGTCACCAAGCCGTTCGGGGTCGACGAGCTGCTGGCCCGGCTACGGGCCGTGTCTCGACGCGCCACCCCAGCCGACGTACAGCCGACGGTCACGTTCGGGCACACCACGATCGACCTGGCGGCCCACCGGGCTATGGTTCGCGACGGCGACCAGGTGATCGATGTGCGGCTCACTCCCACCGAGTGGCAGCTGCTGGAGGTCCTGGTGCGTCACCCGGGAAAGCTGCTCAGCCCGCGCCAGCTGCTCACCGAAGTGTGGGGCTCGGGCTACGACACCGCCGGTGGGAATCTCCGCGTCTACATGGCAAGACTGCGGCGCAAGGTCGAATCCGACCCGGCCCGACCCCGCCACCTGCTGACCGAGCCCGGCATGGGCTACCGCTTCCAACCAGACGAACCTGACGTGGCCCCACGTGCGCCGTCCAGCTGACGTTCAACGCCGACGACCCGGCTGGTGTGGTCGGCCGACGTCGGGAAAGACCAGAGCTTGCTGCCGGGCAAACGCCGCTGCGGGCTTCCGCGACAGGCGGAGTAGTGACACGCACACGGATGAGGATGGACGGCACTAACTGGATCTAGCTAACACTTTGCTAACAGCAACCACGGATATCGGCGGATGACCTCGGAAGGGTCAAGTCGGAAATGCCCAGGTCAGAGGGCATGGACGGACTTCTTCGGACCGCCCCAAACACCCTTGTGCCGCCTTGTAATCGGGCGGTTCGCGGTTCGAGTCCGCGCGTCGGCTCTGTTTCTACCTGCGGACGCGGCTTGCCTGGCCGCCGCGTCCAAAGAACGCGTCCGTTTCCCGTTCGTTCCGAGCGCGCAGCCCATGCGGGCCGGTGCCGAGCGCCTGCCTAACCGACGCGGGCAGCGGGCAGCGGGCAAAGACTGGGTGGGCTCTTGGTATCCGAAGTTGTCGCAACCGAATCTCCGATCGGCACGGCATGCGCAGTCGTGTCGGTGGCCTGCCATCGTTCAAGCCAGGTCATCGTCATGAGTAGAGCCATCGCGCCGACTGGGGCGAGAAACACGAGGAGGAGCATGTCGCCAACCTTCTTGTCCTGCCAGGCTCCGAGCCCGGTGAAGCGCCGGACCCGTGGATGCCCGAGCGTGGCGGAACCAAACCAAACCTGCCGCTGCGGGTCTGCGCGACCCGGATGTCGCAGGAGTCGGGACGCCCCCGGCCTTGGTCGGCCGAGGGCGTCCACGACGAGTCCCGTGCGGGATCGCTATCGGTTAGGCGTTCAAGATCCCCAGGATGGCGTTGAGCAGGTTCGTGAGGATGCCGCTGAGCCCGGTGAGCCCGGTGCCGTCGAGCAGCCCGGTGACCGCACACAGCAGGTTGCCGAGCAGGGCGCCGGCGCCGGGTACGGCGGTGATGTTGAGCACGACCTTGTCAAGGTGAACGGTGAGGCCGAGCAGGTTGAGGTCCAGCGGGCCGAGGACCAGGTTGAGCACCGAGCAGCTGACGGCAGTGGTCGACTTGGTGGACTGCGTGGTCGGCAGCGGCGAGGTCACGTTCGCGGCCCGGGTCGCCGCCAGGTTGACCGGCATCCGAACGCCGGTCTCCGACACGTGACGGGTGGCGCCACTCTTGCGGGTCAGGGTGCCGGTCAGTTTGCCGACCGCCATCGTGCGGCCGTGGCGGGTGACGAACCGATTCACCTTGTAGTGGCCCGCGAACGTGGCCCCGTTCTTGGCCTCGCCGGTGACCTTGCTGACCTTGAGCGTGCCGAACGGGTTGGTGATCGTCTGGGCCGACGCCGCCTGGACGCCACCGCTCCCCAGCAGGGCGAGCACGGACAGGGACAGGGCTGCGGCCAGCAGCCGTGCGGAACGACCGAACATACGGTTCTCCTTCAACTCGAACAGGGTGATCCGCCTGATGGCAGCCCCCATGACTCGTACGCGCGCATCGCGAGGCGCGCGCCGCGTCATTTGTCCGGAGTTGCGTTGGTCAAACCCAACGGGCCGAAATCGACCTACTCGAAGACGGACGCGACATGAGCGGAGCGTGCCCCGACAGAACCGGAGTCCAGTAGAGCAAGCTCGAGCTCGCGAAGCTCGACCCCCGACGCCGGGTTCTCGGGCCCCGAAGAGGGATGCGCACGCTCGTGGACGGCGTACGCTCCTGAGCCGTGGCCGACATCCTGGCTCTCGTTGCGGCCTTCCTGTTCGCGCTGGCTGCGACGCTCCAGCAGAAGGGCGCGCTCGGGATGGGCGAGGTCTCGCTCGGCGAGCCGAGCTCGTTCGTCCGGCTGGCGAAGCAGACATGGTGGCTGTTCGGCACGCTGGCGCTGCTCGCCGGCTACCTCTTCCAGGCGGTTGCGCTCGACAACGGGCAGCTGGCCGTGATCCAGCCGCTGCTCGTCACCACGATCGTCTTCGCGCTCCCGCTCGGGGTCTTGCTGACACAGCAGCACGTCAACCGGGAGCAGGTCGTGGCGGCCGGGCTCGTCGTCCTGGGGCTGGCGCTCTTCATCGTCGTGGGCGACGCCGCATCGGGGAACGACAACGCGCCCTCGTGGGAGTGGGCGATCGTCATCGTCGTGCTCGGGATCGCCTCGGCCCTGCTCGTCGTCTTCGGCGGGCGCGGGTCGCTGGCCCGCAAGGCCGCTGCGTTCGGAGCGTGCGCCGGGCTTCTGTACGGGCTCTCGGCCTCGCTCTGGAAGCCGACCGCCGACTGCTCTGGACGCCGACGGTGTCGGTGGGATGCTCTCGAGCTGGGAGTTCTGGGCGTTTGCCGTTGCCGGCATCCTCGCCTTCCTCGTGCAGCAGGTCTCGCTGGCCACGGGCAGGCTGGCGCCGTCCGTCGCCATGACATCCGTGCTGAACCCGCTCGTCGGGATCCTTGTCGGCACCCTGCTGCTGGACGAGCGTCTGGCCGACCCGACCTGGCACAAGGCCGTCGCCTATGCCAGCCTCGGCCTCGCGCTTGTTGCGGCGGTGTCGATCACGCGGGCCACGGAGGAGGCGAAGCCCGCCGCCACGGTCGACGTCGATTCCTCGCCTGTGGTGAGGCCGGCGACGTAAACCCGCGCTCGGGCTACACGAGGAGGCTGATCGCGTCGAGGATCAGCAGCCCGGCCAGCAGCAGGATCGCGTAGACCTTCACCCCCGGCTGACGCCGCGCGAGTCCCTGCTGGGCGCGCGTCATCACTCCGACGGCTCGGTCTCCGAGGAGCACGTAGACGATCACCGGCCCCCAGACGAGTACTGTCGCCAGCCCGCAGTACCAGACGATCAGTGCGGTTTCCCCCACGTCGCGAACGCCCGCGCTGGTAATCGCGGTGGCGGCGAGCGCGGTGAGCAGCAGGCGCTTCGGGCCCCCGATCCCGAGCAGGAAGCCGGCGATCGACGTCGTGACGAGACGCATGCGGCTGAGCCGCTCGAGCACCGCCTGCGTGCGTTCGCTCGAGCCTTCCGTCTCGATCCGAGGCGCTCGCAGGGCCCGAAGCGCGACGGCGATGAGCAGGAGCGCGAAGAGCACCTCGAGCGTGGCGAGCAACGTCGAGTGGGTCCGACTGCTCGCGCCCGTGACGGCGACGCCGACGATGACGAAGAGCGAGCAGGTGAACACCTGGCCGAGGACGAACCCGGTGCCGAACCCGAGCGTCTTCAGCCGGCCTGCCTGCATGACCGCGATCGTCGCCGCGAACGCGAGCGCGCTGAACCCCGCGAGCAGCGCGTACAGAAGCAGTTGAAGGCTCGCGTGGATCATCGGGACTTTGGCTGCCTCTCGGTGCGGGTGCCCACGCTACGCCAGCGGCGGTCGCTGATCTCGCTGGAACCAGCCGTTGACGGGATGGACCCTGCCAGGTGGTCGATGCCGAGGCTCCTCACCGTTGCCTGCGCCAGGTCCTGCAACAGCCACCCGTGATGGGTGAGTCCTGGCGTGCTGGAGCGTCCCATGATGAGGCGGATCGCTGAAGCCGCGACCCGTCAGGACGTCGCACTCGAAGCTCGGTGTGCACGGGGCGCCACGGCCTGATGCGCGTGGCCGCTGCTAGGTCTCTCGCAGGGTGTGAGTCAGGCCGCGCGGTGCCCATCGACAAGAGGAGCTCTTCGTGACCACCAGGTCGTTCCAGGGCAAGATCGCGCTCGACATCCGGGACTCGGAGCCGGACTGGGCGCCATATCTCTCCCCGCAGGCTCCCGAGGGCGCGCCTAACGTCCTGGTCATCGCCTGGGACGACGTGGGTTACGGGACCATGGATGTCTTCGGCGGCCCGGTGGAGACGCCGACGATGCGACGCATCGCGGACCGCGGTGTCCGGTACGCCAACTTCCACACCACGGCGTTGTGCTCGCCGACCCGGGCGTCGCTGCTCACCGGCCGTAACGCCACCTCCAACGGCATGGCGACCATCGCGGAGTTCAGCTCTGGCTTCCCGGGGATCTCCACCCGGATCCCGTTCGAGAACGGGTTCATCTCGGAGGTGCTGCTCGAGCGGGGCTACAACACCTACTGCGTAGGCAAGTGGCACCTCACCCCGGGGGAGGAGACCAGCATGGCCGCGTCGAAGGCCCGCTGGCCCCTGGGCCGCGGCTTCGAGCGGTTCTACGGGTTCCTGGGTGGGGAGTCGAGCTGCTGGTATCCCGACCTGGTGCACGACAACCACCAGGTCGACCCGCCGGCGACGCCAGAGCAGGGCTACCACATCGCGAATGACCTCTCCGACAAGGCGATCTCGTTCATCCGGGACGCTCAGGTCGTCGAGCCGGACAAGCCGTTCTTCATGTACCTGTCGCTGGACGCCGCGCACGCGCCGCACCACGTGTTCAAGGAGTGGGCCGACAGGTACAAGGGCCGCTTCGACCAGGGCTACGAGGCGATCCGCGCAGAGCATCCTCGCCCGGCAGCAGGAGCTCGGTCTGTTGCCCGACGACACCGAGCTGTCACCGATCAACCCGCACGGCGAGCCGACTGTCACCGGCCCCGACGGGCAGCCCTGGCCGCTGTTGGACACCGTGCGGCCGTGGGACTCCCTCAGCGACGACGAGAAACGGCTGTTCGTCCGGATGGCGGAGGTGTTCGCCGGCTACGTCTCCTACTCCGACGATCAGCTTGGCCGGGTCATCGACTTCCTCGAGCAGTCCGGCCAGCTGGACAACACGATCATCGTCGCCGTCTCGGACAACGGCGCAAGCGGCGAGGGTGGACCGAACGGCACGTTCAACGAGTGGCGGTTCTTCAACGGAGTCCCGACCCCCACCGAGCTCTCCCTGGAGCACATCGACGAGCTCGGGAGCCCGACGTCGTACAACCACTACAACACCGGCTGGGCGTGGGCCTTCGACACCCCCTTCCCGTACTGGAAGCGCTGGGCTGGCTACGAGGGTGGCATCGCCGACATGTGTCTGGTGTCCTGGCCCGCGAAGATCCCCGCCAGCCCGCAGCCGCGCCAGCAGTACGTGCACGCCGTCGACGTGGTCCCGACCATCTATGAGCTGCTCGGCGTCACGGCGCCGGACACCCTGAAGGGCTACGAGCAGAGCCCGATCGAGGGCGAAAGCTTCGCGGCCTCGCTCACGGACCCGACAGCAGCAGCCAAGACCACGCAGTTCTACGCCATGCTCGGGCAGCGGTCGATCTACCACGAGGGCTGGCTCGCCTGCACCCTGCACCCGCCGCTGAGTGGCTGGGGGAAGTTCGACCTGGACGTGTGGGAGCTCTACGACATGGAACATGACCGGTCCCAGTCGACGAACCGCGCCGCCGAAGAGCCGGAACGTCTCGAACGGATGAAGGAGCTGTGGTCGGAGCTGGCCGCCAAGTACAACGGGCTGCCGCTCGACGACCGAACCGCGCTCGAACAGACCCGCGCCGAGCGGCCGAGCGGGTCTCCGCACCGAGACCAGTACGTCTACTACCCGGACTGCGCCTCGGTGCCCGAGCAGTCCGGCGTGTCGATCAGCGGCCGTTCCTATGTCATCGCGGCAGGGGTGAAGCTCGACACCGACACCGCCGAGGGCGTCGTCTACGCCCACGGCGGCATCGCCGGCGGGCACAGCCTCTACCTGAAGGACGGGCGGCTGCGCTACGCGTTCAACTGGGTCGGGTCGCACCTCCAGCTGGTTGAGGCCGACTGGGACATCGTCGCCGGAAGCCATCTGTTCACCGCCGAGTTCGCCGCAGCCGGACCCAACCAAGACCCCGCGATGCCCGGCGCCAAGGGGACCCTCACGCTGTTTGTCGACGACCAGGCGGTCGGCAGCGGCGAGATCATCACCCAACCGGGGCTCTTCTGCGCGGTGGGCGACGGGATCTGCGTCGGCCGGGACGACGCCTCAGCGGTCACTCCCGACTACACCGCCCCGTTCCGCTTCACCGGCGGCACCATCGACAAGGTCGTCGTCGACGTCTCCGGCGCCCGGTACGTCGACCATGAGGCACAGGTGCGAGGCTGGTTCCTCCTGGACTGACGACCACGGTTGCGCACCACGAGCGGAAGGGGACCCGTGCTGAGGCAGGTCGCGGACGGTGTGCTCGTCCACGAGAGCAAGTTCTGCCAGAGCAATGCTGTTGTCGTGCAAGGCCCGGCCGGCGTGTTGCTCATCGACCCCGGGGTGCACGAGGACGAGATGGCCGCCCTCGCGACCGCCCTGTCGGATTCGGGCCAGACCGTGGTAGCCGGCTTCTCGACGCATCCGCACTGGGATCACCTGCTCTGGCACGTCAGGCTCGGCGCTCCTCCCCGCTACGGCACGGCGCGCTGCGCGGCTACTGTCCAAGATCGGCTGTCGAACGGGATCGACTCACGCCGGCTCGGCATCCCCGAGCAGGTACCGCTGGACCTGCTCGGTCTCATCACCGGCCTGCCCGCCGAAACCACGCGGATTCCGTGGGATGGCCCGCACGTCCGGATCATCGAGCATCAGGCGCATGCCCCGGGCCATGCGGCGCTGTTGATCGAGGAACGCGGGGTTCTCGTCGCCGGAGACATGCTTTCTGATGTCTTGATTCCGATGCTCGACGTGAACGGCACCGTTGACCCGATCGAGGACTACCTCGCCGCGCTTCAGCTGCTCGAGGGCGTGGCGGGCGACGTCGATGTTCTCGTCCCCGGCCACGGGTCCGTCTGCGGAGCTGGTCAGGTACAGGCACGGATCGACCAGGATCGGGCGTACCTGCAGGCCTTGCGTGGCGCCGGTGTTGTCAGCGACCCGCGGGTCGGTCCATCGGCCAAGCCCGGCTGGGAATGGGTGAGCGACGTGCACGCAGGGCAGCTCCAGCGCCTCGCCAGATGATGCCGCGGTGACGCGCAGCAGGTGCTCGATCCTGCTCGACGTCGTCCGGGTCAGGCGTCCACCTGCGGCGGGCTCGCGACCGGGCGTACCTCGATCGGGATGCACATCGGCGCCCCGCCAGGGCCGGGGGACGACGACGCCTTCGCGGCGATGGCGTATGCCCGCTCCTCGCTGTCGCAGTCGACGATCCAGAAGCCGATGAGGAACTCCTTGGCCTCCGGGAACGGCCCGTCGGTGACGGCCGGCGCGCCGTCGTCGTAGCGCACGATCCGGGCCTGGTCGGGCCAGCTGAGCCCGGCGTTGAACACCATCTCGCCGTTCTCCTCCAGCTCGCGGTCGAACGCGTGCTGGAACTCGATCATGTTCTTGATGTCCTGCGGCGCCCAGTTCAGCACCTCGGTGCCGTCATCGCGCCCCACGTGCATCATCAGCATGTACTTCATCCCGGCTCACCTTCGACGGTGACGTTTCAGTTGCCGACAGTAAGTGTCGGCCAGCGCCCCGACAAGTAGTCGGCCTCGTGGGTCGCCGCTCGCCGAGCCCTGGCGACGCCCTGGCAGGACTCCCCGAAACCGAGCCTGAGGTGCCAGGCTGCGCCCATGCACAAGTACCTGATCATCGGCGTCCAGGGCAGCGGCAAGGGCACCCAGGCAGCTCGGCTCGCGCGGGACCTGGACCTCACGCAGATCAGCGTCGGGGCCGTCTTCCGCTGGCATGTGCAGAACCACACGAAGCTCGGGGCACAGGTTCGCCGGACGATGGCCGAGGGCAGGCTCGTGGACGACGCCGTCGTCGACTCGGTGGTGCGCGAGCGGCTCCAGCAGCACGACTGGAACTTCGGCTTCATCGTCGACGGTTTCCCCCGGAACGTGAGCCAGGCGGAGTTCTTCCTCGAGAGCTACGACATCGACGCGGTGATCCACCTCGACCTGCCGGACAGTGAGGTACGCCGCCGGGTGCTGTCCCGGCGACTGTGTTCCGCCTGCGGGTTGGACTACAACCTGATGGAGCACCGGCCCACCGAAGAGGGGCGTTGCGACGTCTGCGGCGGCGAGCTGGTCGCCCGCGAGGACGACACCGAGGAGGCGCTGCAGGCGCGGCTGCGCGAGTTCCACGACAAGATCGACCCGGTGCTGGAGCTGCTCGGCCGCCAGTCGCCCCTGATCACCGTCGATGCACGAGCCGACCGGGAGACTGTCACCCGAGACATCCGGACAGGTCTGCGCCTGCCTTCCGCGCCCTAGACGGGCCGGGCGCCGAGTCGAGTCAGCGCGCCGTCCGGTGCAGACCGAGGCTCCTCAGGTAGGCGTCCAGGTCGAGCGGGTCCGCGGTGGTCCGGCGCCGCGTCGGAGCTGCACCGAGGACCGGCTGGTAGCCGGCGAACCGCGAGTCCAACACTCCCTCTCCACCGGTCAGCCCCGGCAGCCGTTGGCGCAGGCCGTGCACCTTGTCCGCTGGTAGCAGCGCCCGCACGGTGACCGTCGCCTCCTGCGAGGTCCGGCTCTGCACCGTGCCGCCGAGTCGGCCGAGGCTCGCCAGCACGGCACCTGCCGAGGCCGCGGGTGCCTCGAGGCTCACCTCCGACATCGGCTCGCAGACCACGGTGCCGGCCGCTCGCAGTGTCTGCATGACGACGATGGGAGCCAGCCTGCGGAAGTCCGCCGCAGTGCTCAGCGCGCCCCGGGTGGACGGTGGCCCGTCGGGAGAGCTGTAGTTGATCTGGACCACGGTGACCGTGCAGTCGGTGACCTGCCATCCGTGCAGCCCTTCGCGGAGGACCGCCCGGATGTGCGCCGTCATGGTCTCGGCGAACGCGGTCATGCTCCCGAACAGGTACTGCGGCACGGTCCGCGGGTCGACCTCGACGAGCACCCCGACCCCGGATCCAGCGGCGGCCGGTGCCACCCGCAACCCGATCGTGGCGGCGAAGGGGTTCGTCTCGGAGTGCAGGATCTGCGCCGCTGTGCCGACGCCGGCCGGCCGCTCCACGTAGATGGTCGTCGTGCCCGCGAAGGTCACGTCCAGGCCGTAGTCGCTGGCCAGGGTCGCCTGGAGCACCTCCTTCTGGACCTCGCCGTACAACGACACCGAGATCCCCTGCCGCTCGTCGTCCTGGCGGACGTCGATCAGCGGATCCTGCTCGGCGAGCTGACCGAGCGCCGTGCGCAGCGCCCCTCGGTCCTCCGGACGGATCGATGCGACAACGGTCTCCAGCGTCGGCGGCGCGAAGTGATGCGCCGCCGGCCGTGGCGGTACGCCGATCGGGTCGCCCACCTGGACCTCGGCCAGCCCCCAGAGCTTGCCGATCTCGCCGGCCCGCACCTCGGACCGCTGGTTCCAGCGACCGCTGTGAAAGACCTGGACAGCGGTCACCTTGCCGAGGTCCGAGTGGCCGATGGCGACCCGGTCGCGGGTGTGCACCGTGCCGGCAAACATCCGGACGTACGCCGCCTTGCCGCCTGCGGCACTGCGCTCGATCTTGAAGACGCTGCCCGACGGCTGGGCTGCCGAGTCGCCGCCGGCGGCCGGCAGCAGCTCGACCAGGCCGGTCATCAGCGCGTCGACACCGGCCCCGGTCGTCGCGGACCCGAAGAAGACGGGATGCACCGTGGCCCGCGCCGTCTGGGCGGAGAGGTCGGCGCGCAGCCGCGGGTATGTCACTCGCTCCGCATGCTCGACGTAGGTCGCCATCAGGGTCTCGTCGTGGTCGGCCAGCAGCTCGGTGAGCGCCGTTGCGAACGGCTGGTCGCTGGCGCCGAACGGCCGGAACCGGGCGTTCTTGCCGCCGGCGCCGGCGACGTCGCCCATCGCGACGACCGCGAGGCTCAGCCGAGCGCTGACTGCCGCGATGACTCCAGCCGGGTCGGCGCCGACGCGGTCGATCTTGTTGACGAAGACCAGCGTGGGCACCCGCAACCGGTGCAGGGCCCGCATCAGGATCCGGGTCTGCGGCTGGACCCCCTCCACCGCCGACACCACCAGGACCGCGCCGTCGAGGACGCTGAGCGCTCGCTCGACCTCGGCGATGAAGTCCGGGTGGCCAGGCGTGTCGATGAGGTTGACGGTGAGGTCGCCGACGGTGAAGGAGACGACGGCCGCCTTGATCGTGATGCCTCGCCGCCGTTCGAGGTCCAGCGAGTCGGTCTGAGTGGTCCCGGCGTCGACGCTGCCGGGCTCATCGATGACCCCGGCCGCGAGCAGCAGGCGTTCGGTCAGGGTTGTCTTACCAGCATCGACGTGCGCCAAGATGCCGAGGTTGAGCGTGGTCACCATTCATACCCTTCGGAGAGACTGACCTCTGCTCGATGGACATGAACGCTGCTCGCATCTCGGCTCCCGCTGGCGGACCGGCACGCACGGCCAGACGGCCGGACAGGTCGATGCTGGCACGCCGTTGCATGCCTCAGCACGTGGATTACGGCACCACCACCGGCGCCCCCCGCGATCGGAGAGACGGAGTCCACCGATGACTTCCTGCTCCGGACGGAGGTCGCTACCAGGAAAGCGCTAGCCGAAAGGAGACTTCATGTCACCGGAACCTGCCCGTGTCATGACCCCCCGTCTGCTGCTCGACGGACTCGCGATGCCGGAGTCCCCGCGCTGGCACGACGGCCGCCTGTGGTTCTCCAACTGGGGCGCCGAGCAGATCATCGCGGTCGACCTGGCCGGCAACAGCGAGGTGATGGGCCGCGGACCCGAGGGCGCCGGCTGGGCCGTCAACTGGCTGCCCGACGACCGGATGCTCGTCACCGGGGCCGAGCTCATGCGGGTCGAGCCCGACGGCTCCCGAGTGCGGCATGCCGACCTGAGCCACCTCTCGCCGTACGGGTGGAGCGAGATGACGATCGACGGTCGCGGCAACGTGTACGTCAACACGATCAACTTCGACTTCGCGGACTTCCAAGCCGTCCTGACCGGCGGGCGGGCGACCGGCAAGATCGCGCTGATCAGACCCGACGGCGACGTCCTCGAGGTGGCGAGCGAGATCGCCTTCCCGAACGGGATGGTCGTCACGCCGGACAACCGCACGCTCATCGTCTCGGAGTCCTTCGCCGCCCGGCTCATCGCCTTCGACATCGCCGAGGACGGCACGCTGTCGAACCGGCGCGTCTGGGCCGATGACGTCGGGCCGGACGGGATCTGCCTGGACGCCGACGGCTGCATCTGGGCGTCCAGCGGCGTCATGGTCAACGACTGCGCCCGAGTCCGCGAGGGCGGCGAGGTGCTCGAGTCCATCCCGCTCGACCGGGCATGCTTCGCGGAGATGCTGGGCGGACCCGACCGCCGCACCCTGTTCATGCTGACCGCCGAGTGGCGCGGCACCGAGAACATGGACGACGTCATCGCTGCCCGGACCGGGCAGGTCCTGGTCGCGGACGCACCCGCTCCCGGCGTCGGCTGGCCCTAGCCCCAGGGAGGATGCGCGCTGACTGAGCACTCAGTTAGGATCCGGGAAGACCTCGCGATCCAGACAGGAGACAGGTCGGCGATGATCAAGAAGACTCCGTTCCACGAACGGCTCGAGCAGCTGAACACCACGCATCGATGGGGTCACTGGTCCGGGTACCTGTCGGCGCTGAAGTACGTCATGTCACCGAAGCACGAGTACTTCGCGGTGCGGAACAGCGCCGGTCTCTTCGACACGTCGCCGCTGTACAAGTACCGGATCGCCGGCCGCGACTCCGAGCGGTTCCTCGCCGGTGTGATGACCCGCGACATCCGGCGCGTGCCGCCCCGGCCGGGCGCAGTACACCGTCTGGTGCGACGACGCGCGGCTTCGTGCTCGAGGACGGGGTCGTCTTCCGGCACTCGGCGACCGACTTCCTGCTCACCTCGGCCGAACCCAACCTCGGCTACCTCAGCGACCTGATCGGGCGGCTGGAGGTGACGATCGAGGACGTGACGGACGAGTTCGGGATGCTCGCCGTGCAGGGGCCGCGCTCACGCGAGATCCTCGCGACGGTCGCAGCCGAGGTCGAGAGGCTTGGCCTACTTCGAGCACACCGACACCAAGATCGGCACGGCGCCGGTGACGATCTCGCGCACCGGCTACACCGGCGACCTCGGCTACGAGGTCCGGGTGGCCCGGGACGACGCGCTCGGCGTCCTCGACGCGGTGCTGGAGGCCGGACGAGGGTCACGGCTTGCGGCCCTTCGGGGAGGAGGCGCTCCTGATGACCCGGATCGAGGCGGGCCTGGTCCTCATCAACGTCGAGTTCCACTCCAGCCGGTTCGCCTACACCGACCACGACCGCATCACGCCCAAGGAGCTCGGCTTCGGCTGGATGCTGAAGGGCATCGACGACGACGACCGCCCGTTCATCGGCCGCGGCGCGCTACGCCGGGAGCTGGCCGACAAGACCTCGCGCTGGGCGACGGTCGGGCCTCGTCCTCGACTGGGCCGACTACGACCGGCTCTACAACGCGGCCGGGCTCATCCCGCCGAAGGACGAGACCCCGCTGGACTACGAGTCGATGCTCTACGACGACGCCGGCGAGCGGATCGGCTACGCCACCAGCCTGATGTACTCCCCGGTGCTGCAGCGGCACATCGCGATGGCGCGGGTCCGGCCCGACCTCGCCGCCGCCGGCACGCCGGGTGAACCTCGAGCTCACCATCAACCACCACTACGAGACGGTCGCGGCCGGGGTCACCAGGCTGCCGTTCTTCAACCCGCCCAGAAAGACGGCCTGACACATGGCATCGACGGACAAGAACTACGACGCGATCGTCGTCGGCGGCGGCCACAACGGCCTGGTCAACGGCGCGTACCTCGCCAAGGCCGGCCTCAAGGTCCTCATCGTCGAGCGCCGGCACCTCGTCGGCGGCGCGGCGATCACCGAGGAGCTGCGCCCGGGCTTCCAGTTCACGTCGTTCTCCTACGCCCTGAGCCTGCTCCGGCCGGACATCGTCCAGGAGCTCGACCTGGTCAAGCACGGCTTCATGCCGATCCTCATGCCGTCGTCGTTCGCCCCGATGGAGAACGGCGACTACCTGCTGCTCGGCCAGGACCGCGACGAGAACATCAAGGAGATCACGCCGGCACTCCTCGCACGACGCGGACGCGATGGACCGCTACGAGTACGACGTCGAGCGGGTCTGCCAGGTCGTCAAGCCGCTGTTCGACAAGGTGCCGCCGAACATCTTCGGCAAGTCGCCCGAGGACCTCGCCGAGACCGCTGACCTGGTCAAGCACCTGGGCGGCGTCGACCAGAAGGTCATCCACGACCTGGTCCGGCTGCTCACCGGCAGCGCCGCCGACTTCCTCGACGACTACTTCGAGAGCGACATCCTCAAGGGCTACATCGCGTCGTCCGGCATCATCGGCACCAAGGTCGGCCCGATGTCGCAGGGCTCCGGGCTGGTGCTGCTGTACCACTCGATCGGCGAGCACGACGGGCACTTCGGTGCCTGGTCGTTCCACAAGGGCGGCAACGGCGGCTTCACCCAGGTGCTCGCACGCGCCGCGCGAGGCGTACGGCGCCGAGATCATGCTCGACGCCCCGGTCGACATCGGTGATCACGAAGGACGGCGCGGCGGTCGGCGTCGCGCTCGAGGACGGCACCGAGCTCACCGCGAAGACCGTCGTCAGCGCGCTCGACCCGCGACGTACCTTCACCCAGCTCGTCGAGCCGCGCGAGCTGCCCAGCGACCTGGTCGAGAACATCGACCGGCTCCGGTTCCAGGGCACCTCCGCGAAGGTCAACTTCGCCCTCGACGGCGCGCCGCGCTACCCGGCGCTCGGTGACCGCACCGACCAGTACCGCGGCTTCGTCAACATCGGGCCGTCGATGGAGTACCTCGAGCGGGCCTTCGACGACGCGAAGTACGGCTGGTACAGCTCAGCGCCCGTACATCGACTGCGCGCATCCAGTCGTTCGTCGACCCCGACATGGCCCCGCCGGGCAAGCACGTCATGTCGTGCTTCGTGCAGTACGCGCCGTACCACCTGAAGGGCAGCGACTGGGACACCGAGCGGGAGAACTTCGGCGACACGGTGCAGGCCACGTTCGAGTCGTTCTTCCCGGGCTTCGGCGACCTCGTGCTCCAGCGCGAGGTCGTCAGACGCCGCTCGACATCGAGCGCATCGTCGGGCTGACCGAAGGCAACATCTTCGCCGGTGAGTTCTTCGCGCCGCAGATGTACTTCTTCCGGCCGGCGCCGGGCTGGAGCCAGTACCGCACGCCCGATCGACGGCTACTACCAGTGCGGCTCCGGCACCCACCCGGGCGGCTGCGTGATGGGCGCCCCGGGCAAGCTCGCCAGCCAGCAGATCCTTCGCGATCTGAAGTCCCGCGGCGACGGTTCCGACTGACAGGTCACGCCACCGTCGGCTGAGCGCCGGCGGTGGACGCTCTTCGGCACCCAGCGATGAGTCTCGCGCCCGAGACATGTCTGTCTGATGTTGGCGTCTGGAGAGGAGCGACATGAGCGGGCTTTCGAATGCAGGGTTGAAGCGGTTCGCCGAGGTGGCGATGTCGCACGTCGGGCCGGACCGGGTGCCGGGCCTCGTCGCGCTGGTCGCGTGTGGTGACGACGTGCACGTCGAGGTGCGGGGTTCGCTGTCGATCGGCGGTACGCCGGTGCAGCGCGACTCGTTGTTCCGGATCGCGTCGACGACCAAACCGATCACCGGTGCGGTGACGATGGCGCTCGTCGACGAGGGGCTGCTGGCGCTCGACGAGCCCGTGTCGCGGCTGCTGCCTGAGCTCGCGTCGCCGCGGGTGCTCCGGCGGATGGACGGGCCGCTCGACGACACCGTGCCTGCCGAGCGCGAGATCACCGTGCGTGACCTGCTGACCTTCACCTTCGGGTCCGGCATGCACATCGGAATGTTCACGGCTCCGGTGCCGTGGCCGATCGTGACCGCGGTGACGGAGGCCCAGCTGTCGACGATCGGCCCGCCGGACCCGCCGGTGGCTCCGGAGCCGAACGAATGGATGAAGCGGCTCGGGGCCCTGCCGCTGATGGCACAGCCCGGCGAGCGCTGGCTCTACAACACCGGCGCCTGGGTGCTCGGGGTGCTGTGTCAACGCGCGGCGGGAGCGTCGTCGTACACCGAGGTGCTGCGGCAGCGCATCCTGGCGCCGCTCGGCATGACGGAGACGGGGTTCGTCGTCTCGGACGCGGCTCGGCTGGCGACGGCGTACGCCAGCTCGCCCCAGGGGTTGACGGTGTGGGACCCGCCGGACGGCAAGTGGTCACGGCCACCGGCGTTCGAGGACGGCGCGGCCGGGCTCGTGTCGACGGCGGACGACCTGCTCGCGTTCGCGCGGATGTTTCTGCGCGACGAGGCGCCGGGGCTGTCGCGCGAGGCGGTGGCAGAGATGACCCGTGACCAGCTGACACCGGCCCAGCGAGCGGGACAGGAGGCGTTTCTCGGCCCGCGGTCCTGGGGGCTCTGCCAGTCGGTCGTCATCTCCGGCGACCGGGCGGGCGCCTTCGGGTGGGACGGCGGGCTCGGGACCTCGTTCCTCGTCGACCCGCTGCGCGACCTCGTCGTCATCGTGCTGACCCAACGAGTCTGGGAGTCGCCGCAACCTCCCGCAGTGCACACCGACCTGCAGGATGCCGCCTATGCGGCGCTTGCGTTGACGGCGGGCCAGGACGATGCGACCGCTGGCAAGTGAGCGCGCGTGCGTCGCGGGTGAGCCGAGCTGCTCGGCGATCGTGCGCAGGTCGACGTCACTGTCGACGCTGAAGCCGTGCTGCTGCAGCAGCTGACCGATGCTCGCGGGTGTCCACGATGAGCGCCACGGTTCGGTGGCCAGCGGGTTGTCGAACCGCAGCAGTCGGCTGAGGACACGGCTCAGGTGTCGTCCGAGGACAGTGACGAGGGACCGGGCCTGGTAGTTGACGACGAGCAGGCTGCCGGCCGCCGACTTGTGCGCGATCGTGCGCACCGTGTCCTGCACCTCGCCGCGGTCGAGGTACGGCACCACGCCCTCCCACACCCAGGTCGTCGGACGCGTTGCGTCGTGTCCCGCCAGGGAGAGTGCCCCGTCGAGCTCGCCGGCAGCGAGGTCGGCGGACACCCGCACGAGCCGTCGGCAGCGCAGCGGCAGGTCAGCAGCGCGACTCCTCGACTCAGCCTGAGACGCGGGATGGTCGACGGCGTACACCGAGACGTCCTCGAGGCAGGGCAGCCGAAACGGCCGGGAGTCCAGGCCGGCACCGAGCAGGACGACCTGCTGGTGGGCAGCTCGGTCTATCGCGTCGTCGATGGCCACGGTGCGAGGCACCATCACCTCGGCGCAGGCCCGTACCGACTCCACTGCCATCCGCCGGCGCACGTCTGCAGGTTCGTCGCCGGCCCGCGCCTGGTCGACGGGGCCGAGCTCGTCCGCGACGAGCAACCGGCGTGCGACCGGGTCGTGGAACCGGTCGGTCGCCCAACGTCCGTCGGCCGCGGCGCGGCCCTGACACACGAGAACGGCGGTGCGGCTGGCCGTGCGAGGCTGCATCCCCCCATCAATACCACCAGGCGGCGCCGCGCCGCGGCCTGAGCCACTCGACCGGTGCGCGGTCACAGCGAAGACTGCGGCGACCGGACCAGCTCGCGAGTGCTCTACGGGTAGGTCCGCAGCAGCAGCTCCCGAGAGGTGCCGAAGCCGACCCGTTCATACAGCGAGGCAGCCCGTTGGTTGCAATGAACCGTGACGTGCTCGAGCCTGAGGGCCTCGGCGTGCTGCAGCAGCGTCCGCATCAAGGCAGTCCCGACGCCGGCGCCCCGATGCTCCGGAACGACGTAGACGCTCTGGACGTCACCACAGGATCGAGCGGCTTGGCCCGGCCGCGGCACGCGCGCAGTGAGTGCGAGCCAGGCCATGCCGATGGCCCGACCTGACGACAGGACGGCCAGAAACGGTATGTGCGCACCTGCCCTGAGCCTCCCACCAGACGCGGAAGTCCTCAGTGAATGCCTGCTCCGAGCCCCCCGGTGCCCTTCGTCCCCTGCAAACCGCCAGATCAAGTCTGCCAGGTGCGCGACATCGGCCGCGCCGCCGACCCTTGTCTCCATGAACCGACAGCCTGCATCACTGCCGCGACGAGGTCGGTCACCGGGCGGCACGAGGTGCGAGCCGAATTATCGGTCGCGGAACCGGCCGTCCGGGGGCTTTCCTGTAGCGGTGACGCTCACCTGGCTCGACCGCGACCACCTCGACCCCCGCGACCTGGCGGGCGCGGTCGCCGTCTTCGAGGCCGCCCGCCGCGTCGACACCCCCAGGTGGCCGATCGCGACAACCAGAGCGTTGCTGGCCGACGTCACGTACGGCTGGGACGCCGAGCCGACCGAGGCTGCGGTGCAGCGCGACAAGACCGGACGGCCGGTCGGGCTGCTGCGGGTGGACCTGCCGTGCTGGGACAACAGGCACCTCGGACTCCTCGAGGTGCAGGTCGACCCCCGTGACCGGCGGCAGGGCATCGGCCGTGCTCTGTTCGAGGCAGGAGTCGAACGGCTCCGGGCCGCGGGTCGCACCATGGTCCTCGCCGAGTCGGTGGACAGCGGACCGGCGGCCGCGTTCGCTGCGTCGGTGGGGCTGGTGCGCGCTCAGGACGTCGTCCAGCGCTGGCAGGACCTGGCTGCGCCGGACTGGGGCCAGCTGGACGCGGTGTACGACGACGCGGTCGAGCACGCAGGCGGCTACGAGCTGATGAAGCTCGCCGGCCGGGTTCCGCAGCAGATGCAACCAGCGGTGTGCGAGATGGCGGCGGCCATCAACGACGCTCCGACCGACGAGCTGGACATCGAGGACGAGGCCTTCACACCTGAGCGGCTGCGCGCGTTCGAGCACATGCACGACCTGCTCGGGCGCCGGATCTACCGGCTCATCGCTCGCGACACCGCCACCGGCGCGCTGGCAGGTGAGACGGTCGTGGCGGTCGACTCCGAGCAGCCCTGGCACGCCAGCCAGTACGACACCAGCGTCGTGCGAGCCCACCGCGGGCACCGCCTCGGCATCCTGCTGAAGGTGGGCATGCTGCGCTGGTTGCGCGAGCAGGAGCCCCAGCTGCGGGAGATCTTCACCTGGAACGCCGCGTCGAACGCGCACATGATCGGGGTGAACGAGCTGATCGGCTACCAGGTTCTCCTGACCGGGGTCGAGTGGCAGCTACACCTCTAGGTCTGGTCCGGCGGCCGTCGCCGCGGTCGGTACGGCGACCCGCGCCGGGCCGGCCACGGCGGTTTCGTCGAACTGCGGGGTGCCGAGGAAGTAGCGGTCCCATCGGGAGAGCTGTCGAGGACGCGTGCGCCGTGCTGACCGGCGACCGAACGGTTGTCCATCTCGTCCATCACGTGGTCCCAGACGGTGCACGCCCGCATGACCAGCCGGGCGAGGCCTCTGGGGTGCGGCGCGAACGGATGTGGTCGCGTCGGAGGGTCTGCCATCGCGGCGTCGAACCGTGCGACCAGGGCGCGGCGATGCTCTACCGACAGCACGTCGTCGAGGCGCTGCACCAGGGCACGTTCCGACGCGGAGTAGGCATCGACGTGCTCGAGCAGGTCGCGCTGCAACGAGAGGACGTCGGAGCCGTCGGCATGCGAGTCACCGTGGAAGCGACCCTCGATCAGTCGCATCAACCGTTCGATGCGCCGAGCCCGGGCCCGCTGCTCCGCCACCGTTGCCCGCGCACGCGGCAGCCGTCGCCGCGCTGCTGGATGGATCACCGCCTCGACGACGCCCAGGTGCCCGCTCACGGTGGCTACCTCTGCGTCATACGCGGCTTCGGTGTCGTGGTCGTCGTAGAACTGGTCGCGCGGCCGTCCCGGGCGGGCGCCGAGCCCGGCCCTGACGGTCTCCTGCGCCTGACTGATCGTCTGGGACAACGTGACGTCCGGGAGCGGCGCCTGTTCGGCATGCCCGTGGTGACGCCTGGATGCCTTCCCGAGATGGCTGGTCACGGCGACCCCTTTCGCTCCGGACACCCGGACAACGTCGCGGGGCCTGTCGCGGTTCACCGTCTCCTCGTCCGGACGGCACGGGGGTCACCACACACTGGCCGGCCGCGCCGCTCGACGGTCACGCAGTCGCAACCTCCACGTCCGGTTGTCCGCTGGGGCGCGCCGGGTCGTGCGGCAGGTCCCGGGTGAACGCCAGCGAGGCGCCCGCGAGCAGGGCCGCCACCAGCAGGCCGATCTTGAGGGACAGCAGCTGAGCCTCCTGGTAGTCGTCGACCAGGGCGGCGGTGGTGGCGTCGTCGAGCCCGGCGTCCTGTGCTGCCGCCTCGATCTGGTCGGTGGCGACGAAGTCGATGCCGGCCCCGACGGCGACGCTGACCTGCGCGGAGACCTCGGTGGCGATGCGCTCGTCGGCCTCGATCTTCGACACGAAGGCGCCGGTGAGACCGACCATGACGATCGCGCCGATCAGAGCCACGCCGAGCGACGAGCCGAGCTGCTGGCCGGTGTACTGCAGGCCGCCGGCCTCGCCGCGTCCGGATGCGTCGACCGACGACTGCACGACGTTGCCGAGCTGGGACACCATGAGTCCCATGCCGACCCCGAGCAGCCCCATGGCGAGGGCGAAGCCGGCCTCCCCCAGGTCGGGCTGGATGGTGGCGAGCAGCGCGACGATCGCGACCACGACGATGCCCAGGCCGGCCCGCACCAGAGTGCGCACGCTGTAACGGGACGACAGTCGGGAACCCAGGGCCGACGCGACGAACATGGTGATCGAGACGGGCAGCATCTTGATCCCGGTCTCGAGGGCGTCGAGACCGAGCACCAGCTGCAGGTACAGGGGGATGACGAAGAAGACGCCCATCAGGATGAGGTTCTGGCTGAACAGGCCCACCAGGCCGGACCGCAACGGCGGCACCTTGAGCAGGTCGAGGTGGACCAGCGGGTCCGTCCCGATCGCCTCCCGGTGCCGCTGCCAGCGGACGAATCCCCACAGCAGGGCTCCGCCCAGGGCGATCACGAAGAGGGTCGGGGAGATGCCGAACGGCTCGACCGGGGCGTCCTTCGGCCGGACCAGCCCCCAGGTGCTCGACTGCAGCGTCCCGAGCACGATCGCCCCGAGACCAGCCGCGGACAGCAGCGTCCCCACGAGGTCGAGGTGCGGTGGCTTGCCGGAGCGCACGGCATCGGCGATCCGGGGCGTCATGGCCAGGATGAAGAGCACCAGGAAGACCTCGCCGAGGAAGACGACCCGCCAGGACAGCTCGGTGGTCGCCCAGCCGCCGAGGATGGGGCCGACGGCGATGCCGGCACCGGCGACGCCGCCGATGACGGCGTAGGCGACCTTCCGCTCGCGCCCCTCGTAGTTGCCGGCGATCAGGGCCGCCATCGCCGGCAGCACCAAGGCGGCGCCGAGCCCCTCCAGGATCGACCAGCCGAGTGTCAGCACCGCGACGGTCGGCGCGACGGCGGTCAGGGCCGAGCCGCAGCCGTAGACGACCAGGCCGACCACGAACGCCTTGCGGCGGCCGATGATGTCGCCGATCTTGGCTCCGGTGAGCATGAACATCGCCATCACCAGGCAGTACAGGGTGATCACGGCCTGGATCGTGGTGACCGTCGTGTCGAAGTCGTCGACCAGCGTGCTGATCGACACGTTCATCACCGACTGGTCGAGAACCATCACGAACTGGGCCGTTGCCAGGGCGACCAATGGCCACCAGCGCTTCATCTGCTCCCCTTTCGCCCGCCCGCGCAGGTTCTCCGTCGGTCACCGGCGTCGGACTGTCTGTCAGACTCGCCCGGATCGGCAACCGCGCACCTCATACCCGACCGGGTGATCGATGATCGCAGCCAGGGCGGCGTCGCGCCGTCAGGTGCCGGGCTTGGCCAGACCGTGCTCGTAGGCGTAGACGACGACCTGGACCCGGTCGCGCAGCCCGAGCTTCATCAGGATCCGTGCGACGTGGGTCTTCACCGTCGGCTCGCTGACGAACGCCTGCGCGGCGATCTCGGCGTTGGAGAGCCCGCGGGCGACGAGGCGCAGGATCTCCGACTCGCGGGCGGTGAGCTGCTCGAGCTCCCGGGGAGGTGGGTTCACGACGTCCGGCGGTCGGCGGACGAACTCCTCGATCAGCCTGCGGGTGACCGTCGGTGAGAGCAGGGCAGCGCCCTCCGCGATGACATGGATCGCGTCGACCAGCTTCTCCGGCTGGATGTCCTTGAGGACGAAGCCACTCGCACCCGACTGCAGTGCCTCGTACACGTAGGCGTCCAGGTCGAAGGTCGTCAGGATCAGCACCCGGGGGCCGTCCTCGCGGCCGCGGACGATGCGCCGGGTCGCCTCCAGGCCGTCCAGGTGCGGCATGCGCACGTCCATCAGGATGACGTCCGGAGCAGTCTGCGCCGCGAGGCTGACCGCCTCCTCGCCGTCGGCGGCCTCGCCGACGATGTCGATGTCCGGCTCGAGCTCCAGGATCATCCGGAGCCCGGCTCGCACCATGGGCTGGTCGTCGGCGATCAGCACGCCGATCGGCGGGGTCATGCCTCGGCTCCGAGCGGCACGTACGCGCGGACGACGTAGCCGCCGTCGGGGCGGGGGCCGCTCTCGAGGCGGCCGCCGTACAGCCGGACCCGCTCCCGCATGCCGGCGTGACCGTAGCCGGTGCCCGGCTCGGTGCTGCGTCCGTTGTTCGCGACCTCGATCCGCAGCTCGCCGTCGGTCCAGCAGATCTGCACCCAGGCCTGCGCCGGCCCGGCGTACTTCAGGGTGTTGGTGAGTGCCTCCTGCACGATGCGGTAGGCGGCCAGGTCGAGGCCCGGTGGCAGCTCGCGCTGCCTCCCCTCCACTCGCAGCTCGACCGGGAGGCCGGCCTCGCGCACCCGGGCGACCAGCGTGTCCAGTGCTGCCCAGACCTGGCTGCGGCGCGTAGCTGGGAGACGTCTCGTCCTCGTTGAGCATCCCCACCAGGCGGCGCATCTCGGCGAGCGCCTCGCGTCCGGTCCGCTCGACCGCGACCAGCGAGTCGCGTTCTCGGGTCTGCTCGGGCGTGAGCCGCCGGCGGACGGCGCCGGCCTGCACCGTCATCACCGACACCGAGTGGGCGATGATGTCGTGCAGCTCCCGGGCGATCCGCTGCCGCTCGTCGACGACCGCCTGGCGGGCGGCCTCCTCCTGCTCCTGCTCGAGCCGGGCGGCGTGCTCCTCGGCCGAGCGCGCCCGCGAGACCGGCCGGCGGAGCAGCAGGCCGGCTGCCCACGCGATCGACATGAACGCGACGACCGAGAGCCACTTCCCCCAGGCGGCGTCGGGATGCCGCCAGACCGCCAGGCTCCCGGCCGACCAGATCACCAGCAGACCGGCGAAGCCGCGTCGTGACCTCGTCAGGTAGCCACCCAGGCCGCACACCAGCATCACCAGGAGGAACACGAACGTCGAGTCCAGGACCCACTCCGGCGCCGAGAGGGTCGCCACGCCGAACAGGGCGATGGCGGCCAGCGGGGCGAGGACCCCGAGCCGGTCACGGAACGCGACGAGCGCCACCGCACACACGAGGACGGTCGCGATGACCGCCTCGGGACCGCGGTCGTAGCGGCCGGCGTCCAGCGTCACCGTCGGGCTCACGAGGTCCTCGACGAGGGCGCCCGCGGCGAAGCAGGCGGCCAGCACGGTCACCCCGTGCCGCTCGACGTACCTCCGGAGGTCGGAACCCATGTCCTGGACGGTAGACCGCGGGCGAGCGGGTCGGCGTCATCCCTGCGAACGATCCCGAGCCGGTGCCTGCCGGATGACCCGGTGTCAGCACCGCGGCCGACGACGGCGACGTGGCTCCGCTCCTACCGTCGGGCAATCCACTCGCTCCGGCTACCCGGGGCCGACCCGAGGAGACACCGTGACCGTCACCACCGAGCACCGAACGCACCTCTGCAGCTCCCGCCGGGCAGATCCGGCAGTACAGCCTGGCCGGCATCCTGGGCACCTGGGCCGCGGCCGCCCTGCCGATGGCCGTGCTGGCGTGGCTGGTCGCACCGTGGTTCGCGCACGGTCTCGACGGCCCGACCGCGCTTCCTCGCGCCCTGATCGTCATGCTGACCGCCGGCCTGGTCTGGCAGTTCCTGCTGGTGCTGATCCTCGTCTACCGGGAACAGCGGTCGCTGCGGTGGCGGGTCCTGAAGGACGCGCTCTGGCTGCACGCGCCCCGACGCCCGAGCACCGGTCGCCGAGGCGGTCGCGCGTGGCTGATCGTCATCCCGCTGATCGTCGCTCTGGCGGCCGAGGAGCTGGTGCCCGCGCTGCCCACCCCTGCGACCCGCGACATGGGCCTGTTCCTCGGCTCGGACGCCGGGCAGACCTTCCTGTCGGGCAACTGGGGCTGGCTGGCCATCATCCTCGCGCTGCAGATCTTCAACACGGTGCTGGGCGAGGAGCTGCTGTTCCGAGGTCTGCTGCTGCCTCGGATGGAGGGCGTGTTCGGCCGGTGGGACTGGGCGGCGAACGGCGTGCTCTTCGCCGCCTACCACCTGCACGTGCCCTGGGTCATCCCGCAGGCGCTGCTCGACTCGTTCATCGTCGCCTACCCGTCGAAGCGCTACCGGAGCGCCCTGGTCGGGATCGCCGTGCACAGCGCCCAGTCCGTGGTCTTCGCTGCCCTCGCGCTGGCCGTGGTCCTGAGCTGACCAGCACTGGGTCACGCAAGGAGCGGCCGGCGGCGACGTGGTGTCCGGTGCTAGGTGCGATGGAACAGCGCAGTGGCGCGGCGGCGGCCCGAGCGGACCAGGCTCTCCACGCCCTCGTCCTGCACGATGACCGCGCCGAGCACCGTGGCCATGATCAGCACGAAGGCCATCACGAACAGCCAGCCGATGAAGGCGAACGCAATGCCGAGGGAGCCGAAGTGCTCGGCGCTGATCTCGAGAGCATGCGGCAGGTAGACATGGCCGGCCAGGTACAGCCCGACGCTGCCGATGCCCATCAGGGCGGCCGACGGCAGCAGGCGCACGACGGAGATGCGTCGCATCAACAGCAGCCATGGCACCCAGGTGTACAGCAGCGCGTTCAGCAGGAAGGTGAGCACCAGCGCGGCGATGTTCTCCTTGAAGGCCTCCGCCGACGCGTTGATGTACTGCGTCGCCACGGTGGTGGCGCAGATGGCAACGATCACGGCGATCCATCGTCCGCCGTTGCTCCAGCCGGACGGCGCCACGTGCCAAGCCTTCGCGTACATCCGGTTCAGGGCACGGGAGAAGCTGGTGGCGCTGATCAGCACGATCAACAGGCTGATCACGCCGAACGTCGTGGACTGCTGGGTGTCCGGAGGCAGCGACTGGTCGAGGACCGCGCGCGTGCTGTCCGACAGGTGCAGCGTGTTGGCGACCTCGTCGCCGACGCTCAAGCTGCCGTTGCCGACGAAGGCCGCCCAGGTGATCAGCAGCGGGAAGATGCTGACGAACGCCTGGGCGGCCAGCGTCATGGCCCGGTCGAACGGCTCGATGCTGGTGAAAGCCCGCAAGAACGTGATCGCGATGCGCAGCACGGGGCGCGGCGCCCGCGCCACCCTCGCCAGGACCGATTCCTTCGCGGCGGTGATCCGCTCCATCAGGGACGGCTTCGATCCACCAGCGTCCCGGGCCGGCTCGCCAGGGGCGACGTCGGCGGCGGTGCGGTCTCGTGCCACACCGAGACCGTTCCACATCTCGGGCGGCCGGGAGGCAACGACACCTCAACTGCCAGGAGGCGTCGCACCTGGACCGTCCGTGACGCGGCAACGATGGCGTGGCACAGTTGATCTCAGCGGCCGGCGGGCAGCCGCGGTGGGTGCAGCCACGACGTAACCGGGAGCGCGATGCCGACAGACGCTGACGACCCGACGTCGCCGGAGCCCCAGCCGTTGCCGTGGCCGGGCGACGGCCTGGCTGAGGCGGTCCTCATCGCCGCCGCGGTTGCCGCTGCCGTCATCCTCGTCGTCGCGGCGGTCGCCGCCTGGCCCTTCCTCACCAGCGACGCGAGCCACACCCTGGCCGCAGCCCTCTCGGTGCCGCTCGTCCTGGTGGGGGTGACGCTGACGTGTGCGGGTGTCGCCATGGCTGTCATCGAGTGGCGCGCGGGTTTCGTCAAGCCCCCGGTTGACGTCGCCTCGTTGGGCACACCGGAGGACGCGTCGAAGGTCGTCGACTCGGTGGGCAAGCTCAAGGGCCCGGCTCTGGTCACCGTCGCCGGGCTGGTCCTGCTGCTCGGCGCCGCCTGGGTCGCGGCCAGCGCCGCCTCCGGGTAGGCCGCCCCGAAGCCGTCAGAAGCTCCAGACGAGCGGCACCAGCAGGATGCCGACGACGCCGAACAGCACGACGACCGGCAGCCCCAGCCGCCAGTAGTCGCCGAACCGGTAGCCCGCAGGGCCCATCACCATCATGTTCGCCGGCGTCGCGACAGGGGTGAGGAATGCGACGGCCGACCCGACGCAGAGGCTCATGAGGACCGGCCGCGCTGACACGTCGAGCTGCTCGGCGGCGGCCACCGCGATCGGGATCATCACCAGTGCCGTGGCGGTGTTGCTGATCAGCTGGCCGAAGACGACGGTGATGACGAACAGGGCCAGCAGGAACGTGCGCGGACCGGCGTCACCCACGGCGTCGACGATGAGGCGGGCCACCTTGTCGCCGGCCCCGGAGCTCTGCACCGCGGTGGCCATCGGGATCATGCCCGCCACCAGCAGCACGGTGGTCCAGGAGATGCCGCGGTAGGCCTGCTGCACCGTCACCACGCGCAGCAGCACCATCGCGCCGGCAGCCAGCATCGTCGCGACGACGGGTGGGACGACACCGGTCGCGAGCAGCAGGACCATGCCGCACAGGACGGCGATGGCCGGCCGGGAGCGTCGACCGAGCGGGACCGCCTGCCGCCGCACGAGCTCCGGGGAGTCGACCACCAGCACCTCGTGACCCTGGGCGGCCACCTCGAGGGCCGCCCACGGGCCTTCGACCAGCAGGGTGTCGCCGGCCTGCAGGCGGACGGGCGTCGGCCCCGCCTCTTCGACCGCCTCGCACGACCGCCAGCACGATGAGCTCACCCTCGATGACCTGGCTCGGCCCCAGCTCGATCCCGACGTAGGTCGACCGCGGTGGGATGACGACCTCGGCTGCGCCCGAGTCCCGGGTGAGCAGCGAGCGCTCGATGTCGGCGCCGGTGCGCACGGCCTCGACGGTGAGCCCATGGTTCTCGGCGAACCGCTCCGCCACCTCCGGGTGCCCCACCACGGTGAGCCGGTCGTCCACCGCGAGGACTCCGGTCGAGACGGGACGACCGGTGCCGCCGTCGAGCACGGTGATGACGCTGATGCCTGGATAGGCGCCCAGCTCCCAGGCGTCCCGGGGGCCGGCCAGCAGGTCCGACCGGGACGTCACCCGGAGGTGCAGCACGTTGTCGAGCGAGTAGTTCCGCACCAAGGTCCGGGCGTGCCCACTGAGGTCCGGCGGCACGGTGTCACTGATCCGGTCCGGGAGCAGCCGGTCACCGAGGAGCACGACGATCGCGATCGTCCCCATGACGAGGGGTACGCCGACGATCGCGAACTCGGCGAACCCGAAGTCGCCCACCCCGCTCTCCTCGGCGGCCTCCGAGATCACGACGTTGACGGGGCTTCCGGTGAGCAGCAGCAGTCCGCCTGCACTGCCCGCGAAGGCCAGCGGCATCAGCAGCCGCGACGGCTGGACCGACCGCCGCAGGGCCATCACGATCGCCATCGGGAGCAGCGCCGCCACGGCACCGTTGAGCCCGATCAGCGAGGTGAGGCCGGCACTGAGCAGCATGGTGAGCAGCAGCAGCCGGTGCAGCCCGGTGCCAGACCTGCTGACCAGGGCCTGACCGACCCAGGTCGTCACCCCGGTGGCGTCCAGGCCCTCGCTCACGACGAACAGCGCGGCGATCAGGATGACCGCTGGGTCGCCGAACCCGGCGAGCGCCTCGGGCAGGGTCAGGACCCCGAGTCCGTAGAGAGCCAGCGCGGACCCCACCGCGACGAGCTCCACCGGCCAGCGGTTGAGCACGAACAGCGCGACGACCGCTGCCAGGGTGAGCAGCGTCAGGGTCGAGTCGCTCATTCGAAGGTCGCCGCAGCGCCGACCACGACGGCGGCGACGACGAACAGCCCGAGGACGAGCGGCCACACGAAGCGCAGGTACGTGTCGTAGCGCACCTTGGCGATGGCCAGCCCACCCACGAGGACGACGCTGGTCGGTGACACGAGCAGGGTGAGCCCGTGGCCCATGATCCAGGCCGTGATCGTGGTCGCTCGGCTGACGCCCGCGAAGTCGGCGAGCGGGGCCAACAACGGCATCGCGAGGGCCGCGTGGCCGCTGCTGGACGGGATCAGGAAGGCCAGCGGGATGTTCACCGCGATCGTGATGAAGGCGAAGACCCCCGCCGAAGCCCCGCTGACCAGCTGCTCCATCGAGTTGAGGATCGTGTCCAGGGTCTGGGTGTTGTTCATGATGACCGAGACGCCACCGGCCAGGGACACGACCAGCGCCGGTCCGATCATGTCGGCGGCCCCGACGCCGATCAGGCGGACCGTCTCCTTCTCCCCGAGCCGCGCGACGACGCCCACCAAGGCCGAGGCCAGGATGAACAGCATCGCCAGCTGCGGGAACCACCAGTTCAGCTCGAACCAGTACGGGACGGCCGTCGTGTCGTGCTCGGTGAGGTAATCAGCGGGCCCGGTCGAGGCCCCGATGATGCTGGACCACGGGATCACCGAGAAGATCATCAGGCCGAACGCCCCGATGGTGATCGCCAGGACCCACTTCTGGGTCCCGGTCATCCGGTGCTCGGTCGCCTTCCGGCTCGTGCTCCAGGTCCTCCGCCATCCGGTCGGTTGTCGACGCGTCCTCCTCCGCGGGGTCGTCCCAGCCGACCATGGAGTCGCCGGGATCCCTGCGCACCTTCGCGGCGTACCGCAGCACCCAGGCGACGGACATCGCCGTCAGCACGACCCACAGCAGCGCCCGCAGGACGATGCCGTCACCGATCGAGACGTTGGCCTCGCCGGCTGCGACGCCGATCGAGAACGGGTTCACCGTCGCACCCATCACGCCGGTGAGCGCCCCCAGGATGATCATCGACGCGGTGACCAGCCGGTCGTACCCGAGCGCGGCCATCAGCGGCAGGAAGAGCGCGTAGAACCCGAGCGTCTCCACCGAGAAGCCCATCGTCGAGCCGAGCAGCGAGAACAGCACCATCACGGCCGCGATCAGCAGCCAGCCCTTGGTCCGGAGCCGGTTGGCCAACGCGGCCACTGCGACCTCGAGGCTCTTGGTGGCGAAGGACACCGAGATGAACGCCCCGATCGACATGATGAAGACGATGACGCCGATCTGGCCGAACATCCGCCCGAGGGTCTCGGTGTCGACGATGTCGGTGTCCGGGTTCAGCAGCCCGTAGATCCCGTTGATCGGGCTCAGGATCAGCTGCTGCACCGACTCGCCGAACGACAACGGCGACGGGACCTGCGTGAACGTGCCGGGGATCGGTGAGCCGTCGGCGTCCAGCCGGTACCGCCCGGCCGGGATGAACAAGCGCCGCCACCCACACCAGCACCGTGACGATGGCCAGCGTCGTCACAGCGGAGGGGAACTGGAAGGTGCGTTTCGGCTTGGTCCCCTGCGCGGCGGCCGGCATGGCGCCGAATCTACGACGAAGCGCGGCCACGCGACAGGGCGCGGCCCGAACATGATCGTGAGATGCCCGCCCTTCGCTGTTCGGCTGCGTCGAGCTCTGGACTAGCCTCCGAGCGAAGGTTGAGGAGCAGTGGTCGAGAGAGGCGGGTCGGCATCGTGGCGACGATCGACGAGCAGCAGTTCGGGGTCCACTCGGAGGTCGGCCAGCTCAGGAAGGTGATGGTCTGCGCGCCGGGTCGTGCCCACCAGCGGCTCACCCCGTCGAACTGCGACGCGCTGCTGTTCGACGACGTGATGTGGGTCGAGAACGCGAAGCGCGACCACTTCGACTTCGTCCAGAAGATGCGCGACCTCGGGATCGACGTCGTCGAGATGCACAACCTGCTGACCGAGACCGTCGCGATACCCGAGGCCAAGGCCTGGATCCTCGACCACCAGATCGTGCCCAACCAGCTCGGGCTCGGCCTCGTCGACGAGGTTCGTGGCTACCTGGACGAGCTCCCGCCGCGGGAGCTGGCCGAGACCCTGATCGGCGGACTGTCGACGTTCGAGTTCCCGGAGACACACGGCGGTGAGGCCATCAAGCTGGTCCGCGACGCCGCGGGTGTCACCGAGTACCTCCTTCCGCCGCTGCCGAACACGCTGTACACCCGCGACACGACCTGCTGGATCTACGGCGGGGTCACGCTGAACCCCCTGTTCTGGCCCGCGCGGCACGAGGAGACCATCCTCACCACGGCCATCTACCGGTTCCACCCGGACTTCGCCGGCAAGGTCGAGGTCTGGTGGGGCGACCCCACGAAGGACTGGGGGATGGCGTCGCTCGAGGGCGGTGACGTCATGCCGATCGGCAACGGCAACGTGCTCATCGGCATGAGCGAACGCACCTCGCGGCAGGCCATCAGCCAGCTGGCCGCGGCCCTGTTCGAACGGCGCGCGGCCGAGCGGGTGATCGTGGCCGCGATGCCGAAGCTTCGGGCCGCGATGCACCTGGACACCGTGATGACCTTCGCCGACCGCGACTGCGTGCTGCTCTACCCCGACATCGTCGACAACATCAGCACCTTCTCCTACCGGCCGAGCGACAAGCCCGCGGGCGTCGAGCTGCACAAGGAGGAGAAGCCGTTCGTCGAGGTCGTCGCCAGCGCGCTGGGGCTGGCCAAGCTCCGGGTCGTCGAGACCGGCGGCAACGACTACATGCGCGAGCGCACCCAGTGGGACAGCGGGGCGAACCTGGTCTGCGCCTCGCCCGGTGTCGTGTTCGCCTACGACCGCAACACCTACACGAACACCTTGCTGCGCAAGGCCGGCATCGAGGTCATCTCCATCGTCGGGGCCGAGCTCGGCCGCGGCCGCGGCGGTGGCCACTGCATGACCTGTCCCATCATCCGTGACGCAGTGGAGTACTGAGATGAACGCGACCCTCCTGGCGGCTCTGAACGACACCGAGCGGTTGCTCGTGGCCGAGACCGAGTCCGCAGCGCTCGCCTCGCTCGACGAGGACGCCGTGGGCGACCTGCACGCACGGGTGCGACGGGCCCGCAACAAGTACAGCGGGCAGTACCGCCGGGGCGCGAGCGCCAAGGTCGCCGAGCAGGGAGGGCGCGGCAAGGCGCGGCCGAGGAACCGGCAGGCCGCGCTCAAGGCCGAGGCCTTCGAGGAGGCGCTCTCCCGTGTCAGCCGTCGGCTCTCCGTGCTCTCCCGGGAGGCCGCCGCCGAGCTGAGGGCCGAGCGGCTCGCCGCCGCCCGGGCAGCCAAGCAGGGTCAGTCCCCCAAGGCCGCATCGGTTGCGCCCGGCAAGGCCCGCACCGTCACCGACCGACCACGAGGCGACCGAGCCCTGCGGTCGCCCGCCAGCGAGAAGAACCGCGCCGGTACGACGGCCGCCGGGGCCCGCCGGCAGGCCAAGCGGGACGCTCGCTGACCTCGTCCCAGCAGCTTCGGCAAAATCTCCTCCCGCCGGGGGTCAAGCGGAGATCAACAGCTGCCGATGTCCCTGCCATGACCGCCTTCCAGCCCATCGTCCGGACGAGCAACAACTGGCTGCACCTCGCCAGCGCCGCCGACTACACCGGGGCATCGCGAGCCGAGCTCGCGCAGGCGATCGAGCAGGGGGAGCTCGACGCACTCCTCGTGGACGACCGCGACCCGTCCGACCTCATGGTCCGGATGCACGACGTCGAGGCCTGGGTCGACCGCAGGCACCGGGTCGCCGTCTAGTCAGCAGCCGGTGGCGCCAGGCTTTGCTGACGGGCTCGAGCAGCTGTCCTCGCCGGCGCCGCCGAGGATCCGGTCGATGCCCGGCCCGCCGGTCAGCCGGTCGTCGCCGCCGCGGCCCTTGAGCAGGTCGTCGCCGTTGCCCCCGAAGTAGCGGTCGGCACCGATCGAGGTGACCTTGTCCCGCAGGTCGTCGTTGCCCTGGTTGCCGTAGCCGGTGTCGTTCCCGTAGTAGCCGCGGATGGTGTCGTCACCAGGGCCGCCGGCCATCGTGTCGTCGCCCTGCCGGCCCGCGAGGACGTCATGGTCCGCGCCGCCCTCGAGGGTGTCGTTGCCGTAGCTGCCCCAGAGGGTGTTCAGGCCGGCGCCGCCGCGCAGCGTGTCGTCTCCGACACCGCCGTGCAGCAGCTCGGTCGGCTCCTGGACCTTGGCGTCGACCGGGGGGACGCTGACGTTGGCGCCGCCGAGGAGCAGGTCGTCACCGGCATCGCCGTAGAGCTGGTCGACACCGCCTTCGCCGTCGACCTTGTCGTTGCCGTCGCCGCCGTGCACGACGTCGAACCCCACGATCGCGGCACCCGGGCTGGCGTCGTGGGCGCGCAGCGTGTTCTCCCCGGCGCAGATGACGTCGTCGCCGCCGAGGCCGTTGATGACGTCCGCGCCGCCGAGCCCGGCGATGACATCGTTGCCGGTCGTGCCCTCGAGGGTGTCGTCCTTGTCGGTGCCGACGACGGTCGGCACGAGGCCGAAGCAGGTGAGCGGGGGTGCCGTGGTGGCGGTGCCGGTCGGTGTGGGCGTCGGGCTGCCGGCTGGCGGAGTGGTGGCGGCGGCCGCCACGGATGTCGCCGCCGGGCTGCTCGGTGCGGTCACGAGCAACGCCAGCCGACCCCAGGGTGACGGCTGCTCCAGTGGCCAGCAGGGCAGCGCGCAACGATGCGATGGACTGTCGGGTCATCAGGTGAGAACTCCGTCGTGGTTGGTGGCTGGAACGACATCGAGGACGCCATGACGGCGTCCCCGGTTCGGACGATTCACCATAAACAGGACAGTCAGCTCCCGCTCCGCCGGGGTTCAGTGCTCGTGCACGACGGCGACGGGGACGTCCGACCGGTGCACGACGCCACGGCTGACCGAGCCCAGCAGCTGCGCCTCGTACCGCGCCGCGACCGCGGCAGCCGACGACCAGCAGCCTGGCCCCGCGACCCGCCTCGGCCAGCCCGTGCGCGGCCTTGTCGTGCACGACCCTGCAGCGGACCTCGACCTCGGGGAACTTCGCCTGCCAGGGCGCGAGCGCCTCGGCAAGCTCCCGCTCCTGCTGGGCTGCGTAGCTGACCGGCTCGCGCAGGGCCGGGAGCGCCACCCCGACGCCGTACGTCGACGGGTCCATCCATGAGGTCACGGCGGTGAGCGGCTCGGCGACCCGGTCCGCCTCGCGGAACGCGACCTCCAGAGCAGCCAGGCTGGCCGGGGAGCCGTCCATCCCGACGACCACGCCGTAGCCCTCCGCCGCGAGCGGGTGCGGGTCGACCGGAACCGGTACGACGACGACCGTCCCGTGGGCGTGCGAGGCGACGTGACTGGCGGTCGAGCCGGCGACGAGAGCACCGAGACCATGCCCGGAGGTCTGCCCCACCACGAGCACCGTGGCGTCGGCGGACTCGTCGACGAGCACTGCGCCCGGCTCCCCGTCGATGCTGCGGGTGGTCACGTCGAGCTCGGGGTACCTGTCCCGGGCCCACTCGGCCCGCTCCTCGAGCTGGGTCGCGGCGCCCTCGCGCAGCCCGCTGTGCGCCGCGCCGTCGTACCGCGCGGAGAGGCCGACCTCGTAGAGGTACACGTCGAACACGCGGACCAGGCGGAGTGCGGAGTGCGTGCGGTGCGCATGCTCAGCCCCCCAGGCCAGCGCGGTGAGGCTGCCCGGTGACCCGTCCACGCCGACGACGACGGTGGCCACCCCCGCTGCGCTCATGAACCCTCGCTCCGCGTGCTTCCCATGACGTCCAGCACACCGCGGGGCGACGCCCGCCGACAGGGCCGTGCGACAGCGGGCGGTGTGACCTAGGTCCCACCCGGGCGGGCGGCCGTGCCAGGCTGGCGCCCATGACCCTCTCCGATCCCGCCGAACCGGCCGTCCCCTGGGTCGTCGTCGGCATCGACAACGGCGGTACCAACAACAACGCCACCGTCCTGACCGCGGGCGGTGCCTTCATCGTGGACCGGCTCGTCGAGGTTCCGAGCCGGGTCCGCGAAGGCCCGACGGTGGCCGTCGAGGCGATGGTCGACGCGCTGACGACGGTCCTCGAGGTCACCGGCATCCCACGGTCAGCGGTCCGGGCCGTGGGTCTGGACACGCCCGGCCCGGCCAGTGCGGACGGCGTGATCTCGTCCCGCGGGGCCACCAACTTCTCCGAGCGGGTGTGGTGGGGCTTCGACGTCCGGGGGGCCCTCGAGGAGCGGCTCGGGCTGCCGGTCGTCTACAACAACGACGGCAACGCCGCAGCGCTGTGGGCGCACCACGAGCACTTCGGCGCCGATGCACTGCGCCGGTCCAGCGTGTCAGCGATCGTGGGCACCGGGCTCGGCGGCGGCGTGGTCGAGCGCGGTCAGGTGGTGCGGGGCGCCGCCGGCATGGCGGGCGAGCTGGGGCACATCCAGATCCCGATGGCCGGTCTGCTCGAGCCCGACCAGCCGATGCCGCGCTGCAACTGCGGCAACCTGGGGGACGTCGAGAGCGTCGCCTCGCTCACCGGGATCCTCAACAACCTGCTGCCCTACTGGCTCTCGCAGCACACCGAGCACCCGCTGGCCGCGATGCCCCTGCCCGTCGCCGCCAAGGCCGTGCGCGGGCTCGCCGAGGAGGGCGACGAGCTGGCGCTGAAGGTCTTCGCCCAGCAGGCCAAGGCCATCGGCCGGCTGTTCACCATCGCGTCCAACTTCACCGACCCGCACGCCTACTTCGTCGGCGGCGGCGTGGTGGAGACCGCCGAGACCTTCCGGATGTGGTTCGTCGACCAGGTCGTCGCGGGCACCGACCTGCGGGACGAGCAGCTCGCGGTGTCCGCCACGGGCCTCATCCCGCACCTCGACATGGCGGGGGCTCGTGGCGCAGCCGTCGCGGCTCTCGCGGTGGCGGCCCGCCAGCCGGTCGACTCGTAGCCGAGCAGGAGTCGTTCGGCCCGGTTTGACCCGGGACTTTCGACATGAACAAGAGAAAGTCTGCAAGATCCTGCGCCAACATCTTCCCGGACCGGTGCTTTTGCCGCTAGCGTGCGGGTCAACCGCTCGTGGCACGAGTCGCGGGCAGCGGCTGAACCAGGACGTCGGCGATGAGACGAGTGGCCGTCCGACCGGAGAACAGGCACCAGGCAGCGCTGCTGCGCCTGTTGCGCGACGGCGGTCCGGTGAGCCGGACCGCGCTCGGTGAGGCCGTCGAGCTGTCCCGCACCAAGCTCGCGGTCGAGCTCGACCGGCTGACCGAGATCGGCCTGGTCGAGTCCTACGGCCCGGCGGCGTCCCGTGGCGGGCGGCGCTCGTCCATCGTGGGGCTGGCGCGCAGCCTGCGGTTCCTCGGCATCGACATCGGGGCGACCTCCGTCGACGTCGCGGTGACCGACGGGCGGCTCACCGTGCTCGAGCAGGTGGCCGAGCCGGTCGACGTCCGGCATGGCCCGGACGCCGTCCTGGCCATCGTGCTGGACCTGGTCGGCAAGCTGCGGGCCACCGGCAACGTCGTCGACCTGTACGGCGCCGGGGTCGGGGTTCCCGGCCCGGTGTCGTTCCGAGACGGCGTGCCGGTCGCGCCGCCGATCATGCCGGGGTGGGACCAGTTCCCGGTCCGCTCGGTGCTCTCCCAGCACCTCGGCTGCCCGGTCCTGCTCGACAACGACGTCAACATCATGGCGCTGGGCGAGATGCACGCCGGCCTGGCGCGGACCGTCGACGACCTGCTGTTCGTGAAGGTCGGCACCGGCGTCGGTTGCGGCATCGTCGTCGACGGCCGGGTCTACCGCGGCGCGAACGGCAGCGCCGGAGACATCGGGCACATCCGGATCGACGACGACGGGCCGGTCTGCAACTGCGGCAACGTCGGCTGCCTGGAGGCCTACTTCAGCGGGGCCGCGCTGGCCCGCAGCGCCACCGCGATGGCGACGTCCGGCCGATCCGACCAGCTCGCCGAGCGGCTCGCGGCCGCCGGGACGCTGACCGCCGCCGACGTCGCGGTCGCGGCCGCCGCCGGAGACCCGGTCGCACTCGACCTGGTGCGCGACGGCGGCCAGCGCCTCGGGCAGCTGCTCGCCGGGCTGGTCAACTTCTTCAACCCCGGCATGGTCGTCCTGGGCGGCGAGGTGTCGGCCGGTCTTGGCCACCCGCTGCTCGCCGAGCTGCGCAGCGTCGTCTACCGGCGGTCGCTGCCGCTGGCGACGGGCCACCTCCCCATCGTCCTGTCCGAGCTCGGCACCCAGGCCGGCGTGATCGGCGCTGCCCGGATGATCTCCGACTCGGTGCTCTGCCATGAGTGACACCCCGCTGCTGACCATGACGGGCATCGTCAAGGAGTTCCCCGGCGTGCGCGCTCTCGACGGCGTCGACCTCGACGTCCGGCCCGGAGAGGTGCACTGCCTGCTCGGCCAGAACGGCGCCGGCAAGTCCACGCTGATCAAGGTGCTGGCCGGAGCGCACCAGCCGGAGGCGGGAACGATCCGTTGGCAGGGGGAGGAGGTCAGGCTGCCCACGCCGATGGCGGCGATGCGCCGGGGGATCGCGACGATCTACCAGGAGCTCGACCTGGTCGACGGGCTGACCGTGGCGCAGAACATCTTCCTCGGGCACGAGCGGTCGGTAGCCGGGTTCAGCCGGCGCGGCGACGAGAACGCCGAGGCTCGGCGGCTGCTCGCCCGGCTCGGCCACTCCGAGATCCGGGAGACCCGGGAGGTGGGCCGGCTGTCGGCCGCCGGCAAGCAGATCGTGAGCATGGCCAGGGCGCTGAGCCACGACGCACGGCTGATCATCATGGACGAGCCGTCGGCCGTGCTGGCCCACGACGAGGTCGACAACCTGTTCCGGGTGATCCGCGACCTCACCGGCAGCGGCGTCTCGGTCGTCTACATCTCGCACCGGTTGGACGAGATCCGCACCATCGGCGACCGGGTGACCGTGCTCAAGGACGGCCGCACGGTCGCCACCGGGCTGCCGGCCCGGACCACGCCCACCCGTGAGGTCGTGACCCTGATGACCGGGCGCACCATCGAGTACGCCTTCCCGCCGCGACCGGAGTCGCCCCCCGCGAGCGACCCGCTGCTCGTCGTCACCGACCTCGCGCTGGCTGGGCGCTTCTCCGGCGTGTCGTTCAGCGTGCGCGCAGGCGAGATCGTCGGCATCGCGGGCCTGGTCGGAGCCGGCCGCTCCGAGGTGCTCGAGACCGTCTTCGGCGCCCGCCGGCGTACGTCGGGAACCGTGGCCGTGGCGGGCAAGACGCTGCCGGCCGGCCACGTGACGGCAGCCGTCCGGCGGGGCATCGGGCTGGCGCCGGAGGAGCGCAAGAGCCAGGCGCTGCTGCTCGGCGAGCCGGTGGTGCGCAACGTGTCCCTCGCGTCGCTGCCGCGGTTCTCGACCGCCGGCTGGGTGCATCGCCGGCGGGAGACCGAGGAGGCCGCCCGGGCGACCGCGGCGCTCGAGGTCCGTCCCGAGGACCCGACCAGGCTGGCCCGCACCCTCTCCGGCGGCAACCAGCAGAAGGTCGTCCTCGCCCGCTGGCTGCTCGGCGGCTCGAAGGTGCTGCTCCTCGACGAGCCGACCCGGGGCGTCGACGTCGGTGCCCGCTCCGAGATCTATGCGCTGGTCCGTCGCCTCGCCGACGAGGGAGTCGCCGTGCTGCTGGTGTCCAGCGAGGTGCCGGAGGTGCTCGGGCTGGCCGACCGGGTGCTCGTCATGCGCGACGGCGCGGTCATCCACGAAGGCCCCGCGGTGGAGCTCGACGAGCCACGCGTGCTCGACATGATCATGGAAGGAAGTGCGGCATGAGCGACCGCATCAGTGAGCCGGTCGCGTCGCCGACCGGCCCGACCAGCGACGAGCAGGCCCGCGTCGAGCGGGCGGCGACCGAGACCGGCTCCAGCGGCACCGCGCACTCCGCCCGAGGGCACGAGGTCCTGTCCGGGCTGACCCGCAACGTCGGTCTGGTCATCGTGCTGCTGCTGCTCGGCGTGATCGGCCAGGTCACCAGCGACAACTTCCTGACGAGCGACAACATCCGCAACATCCTGGTCAGCTCGTCGGTGATCGGCGTGGTCACCGTGGGCATGACGTTCGTGATCATCGGCGGCGGCATCGACCTGTCGGTCGGGGCGCTGGTCGCGCTGGCGTCCGTCTGGGCAACGACGGTCGCGACCCAGGACTACGGACCGGCCGTCATGGTGCTCTGCGCGCTGGCCGTCGGCGTCGGCGCCGGGATGGTCAACGGCGTCCTCATCGCCTACGGCGGCCTGGTGCCGTTCATCGTGACGCTGGCCATGCTGGTCAGCGCCCGCGGGCTGGCCGCCAAGATGGCCGACAACCGCACCCAGATCGTCGAGGCGCAGACCATCAAGGACATCGCGCGCACCGACCTCGCGGGGGTCCCCCTGCTGGTGATCATCTTCGCGGTGGTGGTGGCCGCCGGCTGGGTGGTGCTCAACCGGACCACCTTCGGTCGACGGACGTTCGCCATCGGCGGCAACTCCGAGGCGGCGCGGCTGGCCGGCATCGACGTGAAGCGGCACACGATGTTCCTCTACATGCTCTCCGGCCTCTGCTGCGGCATCGCCGCGGTCATGCTGCTGGCCCGGACCACGACCGGGTCGAGCACGCACGGCAACCTCTACGAGCTCGACGCCATCGCCGCCGTCATCATCGGCGGCACCCTGCTCACCGGCGGCCGCGGCACCCTGATCGGCTCCATCCTCGGCGTCCTGGTCTTCACCACCATCACGAACATCTTCATCCTCAACAACCTGCCGACCGAGGTCCAGAACATCGCCAAGGGCGTGATCATCGTCCTCGCTGTGCTGCTGCAGACCCGTACGACCCGGGAGGCGAAGACCTAGCGACCATCAGGACGACGGCTCGCGCGCGGCCGCCGGCGTCCGGTGCAGATCGCCGCCGCGCACCACCCAGATCTCACGCAGTTCACGGGCCGGTGACGTCATGCCTGACGCAGCTCGCCCACATCTCATGGAGGAGACGGACATGACCCAGTCACCCACCAACCTCGGCCGGCGCGGCTTCCTGTTCGGTGCGAGCGCCATCGGTGCCGGAGCAGTGCTCACCGCGTGCACCGGGAACAGCGACGGCGGCAGCGACGCCGCGGCCGCCACCACTGCGGCCAACGTCAGCACCGGGGGCGACAACGACAAGCCGGGCAAGGCCATCACGATCGGTTTCTCGGCACCGCAGGCCGACCACGGCTGGATCGGCGCCATCACGTCCAACGCCAAGAGCCAGGCAGCCGAGTACGACGACGTGACCCTCGAGGCGGTCGAGGGCACCAACGACGTCAACCAGCAGATCAGCCAGGTCGAGACGCTGATCAGCAAGGGCGTCGACGTCATCGTGATCCTGCCGTTCGACGGCAAGGCGCTCACCGAGACCGGCATCAAGGCGATGCGCGCCGGCATCCCCGTCGTCAACCTGGACCGGGTCTTCTCCAGCCCGCAGGCCTCGCGCGCCTGGATCGGTGGCGACAACTACGGCATGGGTGCGGCCGCCGGTGCCTACATCGCCGCGCAGATGAAGGCGAAGGGCATCACCGACCCGAAGATCGCCGAGATCCAGGGCATCGCCAACCTGCCGCTGACCCAGGACCGCAGCCAGGGCTTCGCCGACTCGCTCAAGGCGGCCGGCATGAAGGTCAGCAACCAGGTCTCGGCCGAGTTCACCGTCGAGTCCGGCCAGCAGGTCACGGCGAACCTGCTGCAGGCGGCGCCCAAGCTCGACGCGGTCTGGAACCACGACGACGACCAGGGCGTCGGCGTCATGGCAGCGATCGACGAGGCCGGCCGCGACGAGTTCATCATGGTCGGCGGCGCCGGCTCCAAGAACGTCATGGACGACATCAAGGCCGACAACACGGTGGTGAAGGCGACCGTGACCTACCCGCCGAGCATGGCCTCGTCCGCCATCAAGCTGGCCCGGCTGATCGCCCAGGGCAAGGGCATGAGCGACCTCGTCGAGCCGGACGTCCCCAACTCCATCACGCTGTCCAGCGCCACCGTGACCAAGGAGAACGTCGACCAGTACCTGCCGCTGGCCTTCGAGTCCTGAGCCTCCCGACGACACCGCAGGGAGGGAGTTCTCATGATGGAGAAGGGACCGCCGACCCTCGGGGTCGGCATGGTGGGCTACGCCTTCATGGGTGCCGCCCACTCGCAGGCCTGGCGGACGGCAGGCAGGTTCTTCGACCTGCCGCTCGCCCCGGCCATGGTGGCGCTCGCCGGACGCAACCAGACCGCCGTCACCGCGGCGGCGGCCAAGCTGGGCTGGGCCAGCACCGAGACCGACTGGCGCCGGCTGCTGTCGCGGGCCGACGTCGACCTGGTCGACGTCTGCACCCCGGGTGACTCGCACGCCGAGATCGCCATCGCCGCGCTGGAGGCGGGCAAGCACGTGCTGTGCGAGAAGCCGCTGGCCAACACCGTCGCGGAGGCTGCCGAGATGGTCGCCGCGGCCGAGCGGGCGCAGCAGCACGGCGTGCGCTCGATGGTGGGCTTCAACTACCGGCGGGTGCCCGCGCTGGCACTGGCCCGGGCGCTGGTCGCGGAGGGCCGGCTCGGCGAGATCCGGCACGTGCGGGCGCAGTACCTGCAGGACTGGATCGTCGACCCGGCGTTCCCCCTGGTCTGGCGGCTGCAGAAGGACCGGGCCGGGTCCGGCGCGCTGGGCGACATCGGCGCGCACATCGTCGACCTCGCGCAGTTCGTCAGCGGCCAGCTCATCACCGGCGTGTCCGGCCTGATGGAGACGTTCGTCAAGGAGCGGCCGCTGCCGGAGGCCTCGGCCGGGCTCACCGCCACGGGCACCGACGCGACGGGCATCGTCACCGTCGACGACGCGGCGCTGTTCACCGGCCGGTTCAGCGGGGGAGCCCTGGGGTCGTTCGAGGCCACCCGGTTCGCCACCGGCCGCAAGAACGCCCTGCGGCTCGAGGTCAACGGGTCGGCCGGAAGCCTCGCCTTCGACTTCGAGTCGATGAACGAGCTACAGCTTCTACGACGGTGCCGAAGACGCGCGCACCGCCGGCTTCCGGCGCATCCTACGTGACCGAGCCGAGCCACCCCTACGTCGGTTCCTGGTGGCCGCCCGGCCACGGGCTCGGCTACGAGCACTCGTTCACCCACGAGGTCGTCGACCTGGTGACGCGATCTCGCGGCCGGCCGGGACCCCGTGCCGTCGTTCGCGGACGGGCTGCAGGTCCAGCGCGTGCTGGCAGCCGTGGAGACGTCGGCGGCTGCCGACGGGTGCTGGACCCGCACCGACGGGGTGGCCACCGACGTACCTGGCAGCGATGTGGAGGAGAAGTCATGACCCGACCGATCACCCTGTTCACCGGCCAGTGGGCCGACCTGCCGTTCGACGAGATGTGCCGGCTGGCCTCGGAGTGGGGCTACGACGGGCTGGAGATCGCCTGCTGGGGCGACCACCTGGACGTGGTCGCCGCGGCGGAGGACGACGGCTACCTCCGCGACAAGCTGCGACCTGCTCGAGAAGCACGGCCTCAAGGTCTTCGCCATCTCCAACCACCTCAGCGGCCAGGCCGTCTGCGACGACCCGATCGACGAGCGGCACCGCGGCATCCTGTCCGACCGGGTCTGGGGCGACGGTGACCCCGAAGGTGTGCGGCAGCGGGCGGCCGAGGAGATGAAGATGACCGCTCGAGCGGCCAGCCGGCTCGGCGTCGACACCGTCATCGGCTTCACCGGCTCGAAGATCTGGAAGACGGTGGCGATGTTCCCGCCGGTGCCGCAGTCGATGGTCGACGACGGCTACCAGGACTTCGCCGACCGCTGGAACCCGATCCTCGACGTGTTCGACGAGGTAGGGGTGCGGTTCGCCCACGAGGTGCACCCCAGCGAGATCGCGTACGACTACTGGACGACGGTGCAGGCGATGGAGGCGATCGGCCACCGGGCGGCGTTCGGGCTGAACTGGGACCCGAGCCACTTCATGTGGCAGGACCTCGACCCGGTCGGCTTCCTGTGGGACTTCCGGGACCGGATCTACCACGTCGACTGCAAGGACGCGAAGCGCCAGGTCGGGAACGGCCGCAACGGCCGGCTGGCGTCGCACCTCGCCTGGGCCGACCCGCGCCGCGGCTGGGACTTCGTGTCCACCGGGCACGGCGACGTGCCGTGGGAGGCGTGCTTCCGGATGCTCAACACCATCGGCTACGACGGGCCCATCTCGGTCGAGTGGGAGGACGCCGGCATGGACCGGCTGGTCGGCGCTCCGGAGGCGCTGGAGTTCGTCCGGCGGCTCGCCTTCGACCCGCCGACGGCCTCGTTCGACGCGGCGTTCAGCAGCAGCTGACCTCCGCGGTGGGAGGGTGTCGCCATGGCGGCACCCTCCTTCGAGCCTGCGGCGGGCCCGTGACCCGCGGGTCCGAGACCCGGCAGCACCCGGGCGAGTCGCGCTACCCGGCGGCCGCCGCGGTGCTCGTGGCGATCGTGCTGTACGCCGCACTGCCGAGCGCGCTGCTCGTCGGGCCCCGGTTCCTGGTCCCCGTCCTCGAGGTCGCGCTGTTCGTGCCGCTGCTGGTCGGCAACCCGCGACGGATGACCCGCGAGACCAGAGTGCTGCGCTCGATCTCGATCGCGCTGATCCTGACCATCGCGGCAACCAACGTCGTCTCTCTCGCCCTGCTCGTCGACGAGCTGGTGCACGGGGTGCACCAGGGCACCGACCTGCTGGTGGGCGCGGCGCAGGTCTGGCTGACGAACATCGTCGTCTTCGCGCTGGCCTACTGGGAGCTCGACCGCGGCGGCCCGGTGGTGCGGACCCGCGAGCCGAGGGCCATGCTGCCGCCGGCCGACTTCCGCTTCCCCCAGGACGAGGACCATGACGCGGTCGACGAGGTCGCCGTCCGGTCCGCCGTCCGGTCCGACTGGTCGCCGGCGTTCCTCGACTACTTCTACGTGTCGGTCACCAACTCCTCGGCGTTCAGCCCGACGGACACCATGCCGCTCTCGCACCGGGCGAAGATGCTGATGGCGGTCGAGTCGGTCTCGGCTCTGATGCTCTCGGTGATCGTCATCGCTCGCGGGGTCAGCCTGCTGCACTGACGCCGACCCGCCCGTGGCGGGCAGGCGGTGGGTCACGAGATGCTCCTGCCATGGCGTTCCTGACCGGCACCGACCTGCGAGCGGCGCTTCGCCCGCAGGCTGTCCTCGATGTACGGCGGTGAGGTGCCGGCGTACACCACGCTCGTCGAGGTCGCCCAGCAGGTGAACGCCGAGGTCCTGCAGCGGGAGGGGAGCGCGGCTGAGCGGCTCGGGAGCATCGACCGGGTGACCGCCGAGCGGCACGGCGCGATCCGGGTCGGCACGGCTGCCGAGCTGGCCGAGGTCGGCCGGCTGTTCGCCGCGATGGGCATGCACCCGGTGGGGCTCTACGACCTGCGCGATGCCGAGCCGGCTCCGCTGCCGGTGGTCTCGACGGCGTTCCGGCCGGTCGACCCGGCCGAGCTGGCCCGCAACCCGTTCCGGGTCTTCACGTCCGTGCTGGTGCCCGAGGACCGGCGGTTCTTCGACGCCGACCTGGCCGCGCGAGTGGGCCGGTTCCTCGACGGCCGGGCCCTCTTCCCGCCCGACCTGCTGGCCCTGGCTGACCGGGCCGTCGCCGACGGTGGGCTGGACGCTCCCGTGGCCGAGCGGTTCATCGACCTCGCGACCGCGGCCTTCGCGCTCTCGACCGAGCCGATCGACCGCGCGTGGTACGACGAGCTGTCCGAGGTCTCGGGGGTGGCCGCCGACATCGCCGGCGTGACCAGCACCCACGTCAACCACCTGACGCCTCGGGTGCTCGACATCGACCTGCTGTACCGGCGGATGCAGGACCGCGGGATCACGATGATCGACGAGATCCAGGGCCCGCCGCGCTGGGACGGCCCCGACGTGCTGCTGCGCCAGACCTCGTTCCGGGCGCTCGCCGAGCCCCGGCCGATGCGCGGCAGCGACGGGCGGGTCGAGCCGGGGGAGCTGCGGGTGCGGTTCGGCGAGGTGGAGGCGCGGGGGATCGCGCTGACCCCGGCCGGCCGGGACCTGGTCGACCGGCTGCCGCCGGACCCCGACGCCTGGTCGGCGGCCGTGCCGAGGACCGAGCGCGGTCTCGCAGCCGCCGGTCTCGCCTGGTTCACGGCCACCGTGGCCGCCGGGTCGGCGGCACTATCCGGCGCTGGCCGGCGACCACCCGGCGAGGCTGGTGCCCTGGTCGACGAAGGGTGGGTGCGGCTCGACCCGGTGGTCTACGAGGACTTCCTGCCGCGCTCGGCGGCCGGCATCTTCCGGTCCAACCTGGCCGACGACGGGCGTCGCGACGAGTCGGGAGCGGGAGTGCCGCGGGACGCGGCGTGGCTGGCGGGCGCGCTCGGCCGCGAGGTGCACGACCCGATGCAGCTCTACGCCGCGCAGGTCGAGGACTCGTGGCGACGCGTGCGTGCCGAGCTGGAGGTGGTGGCATGACCGACAACCTGCACTCACTGGCGGCCGAGCTGCCCGAGGGTGCGGTGCTCGGGCCGGACGACGACATGTCGTCGTACGAGCAGCCGTGGCGCGGCGACCGGGGGGCTGCCGCGTTCGTCGCGCGACCCGGGACGGTCGAGCAGCTGCGCTCGGTGGTGCGCTGGGCGGTCCGGCACCGCGTCCCGTTCGTCACGCAGGGCGCGAACACCGGGCTGGTGGGTGCGTCGGTGCCGGGGGCCAGCGGGGCGGTCGGCGTGCTCAGCACCGCCCGGCTGCTCGCCCCGCTGGACGTGCACGTCGCCGACCGGGCCGTCACGGCCGGTGCCGGTGTGCTGATGTCCGCCGTCGAGCAGGCGGTCGCGCCGCACGGCCTGGAGCTTCCGGTGGACCTGTCCGCCGATGCCAGCCTGGGCGGCCTGGTGGCCACGAACGCCGGCGGCTGCCGGGTGCTCCGCCACGGCGACGTCCGGCAGCGGCTGCTGGGTGTCCAGGTGGTGCTGGCCGACGACGACGCGACTCTGCTCGGCGACCTACGGCCGCTGCGCAAGAAGAACGACACCCTGCGGCTCACCGACCTCGTGGTGGGCTCGGCCGGGCTGCTCGGTGTGGTCACCGCCGCCACCCTCGAGCTGTCCTACCGGCCGGCCGGGCGGGCGACCGCGTTCGTGCTGCCGGCCGGCCCGCTGCCGGAGGTGTGTGCCGGCCTGGAGCGTCGGCTCGGGGCTCGGCTGGGCGCCTTCGAGCTGGTGTCGGGGGAGGCGCTCCGGTTGACCGTCGCCCACCTCGACGCGGTCGCTGACCCGTTTCCCGGCCAGGCGCCGGACCTGGTGCTGCTGGTCGAGGTCGAGGGCGACGACGCCGAGGACGCCGAGAACGCGCTGGTCGAGGCGCTGGCCGACCTCGAGGTCCTCGTCGAGGACGCCGCGGTGCTGCCGCCGGCTCGGGCCTGGGCGCTGCGGCACGGCATCAGCGAGGCGCTGGCGGTCGCGGGGCCGGTGCTCGGCCTCGACGTCTCGCTGCCGCGGGCCGCGCTCGAGCCGGCGCGCGCCGAGGCCGCCGACGTCGTACGCCGTGCCGTGCCCGGCGCGGTGCTCGCCGACTTCGGTCACGTCGGCGACGGCGGGCTGCACCTCAACGTGGTGCTGCCCGAGGGCTACGACGTGGCGGCGGCGACGGCTCTGCGGCACGACGTCTACGCGCTGGTCGCCCGGCACGGCGGCTCGTTCTCGGCCGAGCACGGGCTCGGCCCGGCGAACGTCGGGTGGTGGGCTGCGCACGAGCCGTCGGCGTCCCGCGCGGCCCTGGCCCGGGTCAAGTCGGCGCTCGACCCGTACGGTCTGCTGGGGACCGAGGCGCTGCGGGCGGCGCTGACCCTCGACGATGCAGGAGGCACGACATGAGCACCACGACCCTGCCGACGGCCGACGAGCTGCGCGACCTCGCGAGCAAGGCTCTCGGGCGGTGCGGTGTCGACGCCGCGGCACTGAAGGGTGACGCCACCTCGCGCACGCCGGTCACCGGCACCGACCTGCTCCCGATCGCGTGGTCGACCGGGGACGACGTCGACCGGGCGGTGGAGACGGCGCACGAGGCGTTCCTCACCTGGCGGGTGACGCCGGCGCCGATCCGCGGTGCGCTCGTCAAGCGCCTCGGCGAGCTGCTTCGCGAGCACCTCGACGACCTGGCCGACCTGGTCTCGCTGGAGGTCGGCAAGATCCGCTCCGAGGCGCGCGGCGAGGTCCAGGAGATGGTCGACATCTGCGACTTCGCGGTCGGCCTGTCCCGTCAGCTCTACGGCCGGACGATGCCGTCCGAGCGGCCCGGCCACCGGCTGATGGAGACCTGGCACCCGCTCGGTGTCGTCGGCGTCATCAGCGCGTTCAACTTCCCGGTGGCGGTGTGGTCGTGGAACACCGCGGTGGCGCTGGTCTGCGGCGACCCGGTGGTGTGGAAACCCTCCGAGCTCACGCCGCTGACGGCCCTGGCGTGCACGGCGCTGCTGGACCGGGCCGCCGCCGAGGTCGGCGCTCCGGACGGCCTGGCGCAGCTCGTCCTCGGCGACGCCGCTGTCGCGGAGCGCCTGGTGGACAACCCGCTGGTGCCGCTGGTCAGCGCGACAGGCTCGGTGCGGATGGGCCGCGCCGTCGGGCCGCGGGTGGCCGCCAGGTTCGGTCAGAGCCTGCTCGAGCTGGGCGGCAACAACGCCACGGTGGTGACCGCGTCCGCCGACCTCGACCTGGCGACGCGCGGCATCGTCTTCGCTGCTGCCGGAACGGCGGGTCAGCGCTGCACGTCGCTGCGCCGGATGGTGGTGCACGAGAGTGTCGCCGACCAGCTGCTCGACAAGGTGGTCGCGGCCTACGGCCGGCTGCCGGTGGGCAACCCGTTCGACGCCGGGACCCTCGTCGGGCCGCTGGTCAACGAGAAGGCCCACGCTGCCCTGCAAACCGCGCTGGCGGACCTCCGCGCCGACGGTGGCGAGGTGCTCGTCGGTGGTGACCGCCGGCTGTCGGACCAGGCTCCCGACGCGTACTACGTCGCGCCCGTCGTGGCGCGAGCCGCCCGCCAGGGCGACGTCGTACGCCGGGAGACCTTCGCGCCGCTGCTGCACGTGCTCACCTACAGCGACCTCGACGAGGCCATCGCGCTGCAGAACGCCGTCCCGCAGGGGCTGTCGTCCTCGATCTTCACCGGGGACCAGGCCGAGGCCGAGCAGTTCATGGCTGCCGACGGAGCCGACTGCGGCATCGTCAACGTCAACATCGGGACGTCCGGCGCCGAGATCGGTGGGGCCTTCGGCGGCCAGAAGGAGACCGGTGGCGGCCGTGAGTCCGGCTCGGACTCCTGGAAGGCCTACATGCGCCGCGCCACCAACACGGTGAACTTCAGCGGCGAGCTGCCGCTGGCCCAAGGGGTCGACTTCACCGTCTGACCGTCGCCGTCTGCCAGCCGAGGTTCCTGCGGTCTGATCGTCAGAGCTGCAGGATCCGTGCAGCTACGAGGTAGGCCGCGGACACGAATTCCGGGTCGTGCAGGTCTCCGGGGTTCTCCAAGGTTGCTTCGGATCGTGCGCGCACGGCTGCGCCGGGATCGGCAGCAACGAGGTCGATGCACAGCCCGGCGACAACGGCATCAGCGTCGTGCTCGTCCAGACCGTCCAGGGCGAGGCCGTTGTAGAGGAGGGTCGCCACCTCCTCGAACACCTCACGAGCCATCTCGAGGTCCACCTCGGGCCGTGCCTGGGCGACTGCCTCGGCGGTAGCGAGGAACTGGTCGTACGGCGGGCCTGGGGTGCTCGGCGGCATACCGCGAGCCTGTCAGTCCGGCCATCTCCCGGCGAGCGGATATGGCGGCGCCGGGGCCGCCGGCAGGGCAGCCGTCTCGGAGACATCGGCAGTGAGACCGGCTCCTATCCTGGCTGGGTGGAGCTCGAGTTCAGCGGCGAGATGTGGTTCTGGAGGGGACCGGCACCGTGGCACTTCGTCACGGTGCCCGACGAGCAGTGCGGTGCCCTGGAGGCGACCTCCCCGGTCGTCTCCTACGGCTGGGGGATGATCCCGGTGTCGGCGCAGATCGGCGCGACCGAGTGGCAGACGTCGTTGTTCCCCAAGGACGGCCGGTACATCGTGCCGGTCAAGACCTGGGTGCGGAAGGCTGAGGAGCTCGAGGTCGGTGACACCGTGACGGTCCGCCTGGAAGTCGACCTCTGACCGACGACCACGCTGACGTTCAGAGCAGTGGTGGGTCGGTGCCTTCGGTGTAGGTCTTGCCCAGCGGGCTGGTCCAGGTCTTGATGGCGGTGTCGGGGTCGTAGTGCAGCTGCCAGTGGCCGTGGGTCTTGGCGTTGTGGTGCTGGCGGCACAGCGGGCCGAGGTTGGCCGGGACGGTCTTGCCGCCCCGGCCGGGTCGGGAGTCGAAGTTCTCGATGTGGTCGCAGTCGCAGTCGGTCGCGGTGCGGGGGCAGCCGGGGAACCCGCAGGTCCGGTCCCGGGCGGCGATGAAGGCCCGCAGCGGCGCCGAGGGCCGGTAGCAGCCGGCGCCGCGGCCGAGCAGCCGCCCGGCTGTCGGGATCGACGGTCCAGGCGACCCAGTCCCGGTCGGCGGCCAGGCGGCGGGCCAGCGGGCCGGGGATCGCGCCGTGGCCGGGCAGCTCACCGGGGTGGTCGGCCAGCCCGAGGGCGGTGGGCAGGTCGAGCACGACCGCCGCGGTCTGCGCCCCGCCGCAGCTGCAGCGCGGCAGCCCCGCGGCGCGACTGTGCTGCGCTCCGGCGCCGCCGGCCGCCGGCCGCCGTCGTCGTGGTCGCCGCCGTGGTCGTGGGTCGTCATGGTCGGGGCGGCGGGGTCGGCGCCGCCGTTGCCGAGCACGGCGTGCACCAGGGCGTCGACCCGCAGCGCGTTCAGCCCGGGGTGGGCGCCGCCGCCGCGTTTGAGCTCCCGGCGGGTGTTCTTGGCCCGCCGGGTCAGCTCGTTCCACACGTCGTCGGCGACGGTGGCCGGCATCGTGGCCCACAGCGAGCCCATCACCTCGGGCTGCGGCAGCCGCTCGATGGTCCGGTTCGCCACCGCCGCCCGGTGCCGGTCGGCCGCGCCGGCCGGGTCGGCCGCCAGCACCGCCCGGCGCAGCGCCCGGGCGAACTGGTCCTGGTCTGCCCCGGCGCCCGCGGCAGCACCCGGGCCTCGACCGTGGGTGGCCAGCCGCGTCGGGCAGCTCACGGACCGCCTCGGCCAGCTGTGCGGGCCTGCCGGGACCCCAGCTCGCCGGCCTGAAGCATGGCCAGGGTGTCGGGCAGCCGGTCCCGCAGCTCCAACGCGGCCGACAGCCGGTGACCGGCCGCGTTCGGCGTCAGCCCCAGCGCCGCCCCGATCTCGTGGCGGGCCTCCTCCACCGGCCGGCCCAGCCCGCCGATCGCATCCGCGACCGAGGCCATCGCGGCGTGCTGCAGCCCGTCCAGCGCCGCCCGGCACCGCTCGATCGCCCGGACCAGCTCGACCCGGCCCGCACCGTCCAGCTCGCCCGGGTCGACCCGGGACAGGAACCGCACCGAGTCCAACCCGGCCGCCGAGCCATCCGCCACCCGCGCAACCAACGCGCCGGTCGTCATCAACGGCTCGACGAGCGACAACTCCATCGACTGGTGCACACCCGAAACCTACGCAGAGGGTTGGACACAACCCTCCGCCGAGAACCCGTTGTGCGACAGGGCAATCGAACCGCGCCGGGGGCACGGCGACATGGCCCCGCGGGCCGTTCTCGACGATAGGCGAGATACAGCGATGTGGCGGTAACGGCGCAATTACGACCTTGCATCGGTTGTGATCACGACTCATCCATCTACCGCCATTCGGCGCTAACGTCCGCGGCATCCGACTCCGAGGAGAGATCGATGACTCGTACGACCAGAACGGCACGGGCCATGGCCATGGTGGCCGGGCTCGCCCTGACAGCCGCCGCCTGTGGCTCCGGGAGCGGAGACAGCGGGGGTGGGAGCGGCAGCGACACCGGCAAGGCGGTCGACGGCGGAACCCTCACCTTCCTGACGCTGCAGGACCAGCTGCAGCACCTCGACCCGCAGCGCAACTACACCGGCGAGGACCTCGCGTTCGTCAACGGCTACCTGCAGCGCACCCTGACGGCGTACAAGTACAGCCCGGACGGCAGAACGGCTACCCAGCTGACGCCGGATCTTGCGACGGACACGGGCCAACCCTCGGACGGCGCGAAGACGTGGACCTTCACGCTCAAGGACGGCGTGACCTTCGAGGACGGCACCCCGATCACGTGTGCCGACGTCAAGTACGGCGTCTCGCGCACGTTTGCGACCGACCTCATCACCGACGGTCCGACGTATGCGATCTCGATGCTCGACATCCCGACGGCCAAGGACGGGTCGTCCGTCTACAAGGGCCCCTACGTGACCGCGAACAACGACCAGGCTGCGTTCGACAAGGCGGTCGAGTGCCCAGACGACAAGACCGTGGTGTTCCACCTGAAGTCCCCCGTCGGCGACTTCAACTACACCGTCACCCTGCTCTCGTTCAGCCCGGTCCCGAAGTCGGCCGACACGGGTGAGAAGTACGACGACAAGCCGGTGTCCAGCGGCCCGTACCGCATCCAGTCCTACGACAAGGGCAGCCAGCTCGTCCTCGTGCGGAACGAGAACTGGAGCAAGGAGACCGACACCTACCGCGGCGCGCACCCGGACAAGATCGTCGTGAAGTTCGGTCTCGAGACCCCGGTCATCGACCAGCGACTCATCCAGGACTCCGGCGATGACCAGCAGGCACTGACCTTCGGCGACACGCTGGACCCGTCCAACCTGTCCACCGTCTTCAGCTCGGACCGCTTCGCCGGCCGACGTACCAACGAGCTCGACCCCTTCGTCCGCTACCTCGCCGTGAACACCAAGAAGGTGCCGAACCTCGACCAGCGCAAGGCGATCGCGATCGCTGTGGACCGCGCCCAGCTGCGCACCGTGAACGGCGGCAAGTTCGCCGGAGACCTGGCGGACGGCGTCGTGAAGCCGAACCTGCCCACCGACTACGAGCCCTCGGGGATGTGGGACGGCCTGCTCGGCCAGAAGGTGCCGGACACCGGCGACCCGGCGGCGGCCAAGCAGCTCATCGCCCAGTCAGGCGAGCCGATGCCGACGCTGCAGTACGACTACCCGCAGACACCGGTGAACGACAAGGCGGCCGCTGCGCTCGTCGGGTCCCTCGCGAAGGCCGGCATCAAGGTGAAGCCGAACCCGATCGAGGCCGGACAGTTCTACGGCATCGTGCTGGACCCGGCGAAGGAGGGCCACCTCGTCCTCGCCGGCTGGGGGCCGGACTGGTCGAACGCCTCCACCGTGATCCCCGAGCTGTTCACGCCGACCGGCGGGTTCGACCTGTCGCAGGCCGACGACAAGGCCTTCAACGAGAAGTCGGCGCAGGCCAAGGCGTCGCTGGACCGCGAGGCGCAGGCGGACCTGTGGAAGGCGCTCAACAAGGAGGCGATGGCGAACGTCTGGGTCATCCCGACCCGGTTCGGCCGCGACCAGCGGCTCGCCGGCTCCAAGGTCGGCTCGGCGTCGGGCAAGGACGGCCAGGTCTACCTGTGGGCGCCGTTCGGCTCGTGGTCGTACGGCGACCTGTACGTGCGGCCGTAGGGAGCACGTCCGGTGCCGGTCGTCGTTCTGGCCCGACGACCGGCGCCGGTGAGGGGCAGGGACGTGCCACCCCTGCCCCTCAGTGCTCACCAGGGTCCGGTCGTGACCGAGCCTCGTCCCGACTGCGGCGGTCCGGTGACCAGTGCCTGCACCGTCGACCGCAGCCCGTCCAGCTCGTCGGTCAGGCGGGCGTCGACGTCGATGCCGTGGCGGCTCAGCATCCGCTGAACCTGGCGGGCCGCCGCCGCCGAGGCCTTGACGACGTCCTTCGCCGCGTGTCGTCGTGCGGAGCAGGTGCGACCGGCCGTCCTGCGGGTTCGGCACCCGCTCCACCAGCCCGGCGGCGATCAGCTCGTTGATCCGGTTGCGCAAGGTCGTCGACGGCACCCCCATCTCGGCCTGCAGGTCCGAGGGCGTCACCGGCTGCAGCCGGTGCAGCATGAGCAGCGTGCCGCTCTGGAACGGAGCGACCCCGCGCTTCACGAGCTCCTGGTCGAAGAGCTGGCTGATCCAGGCGTTGGTGATGGCGATGTTCAACGAGAACGGCAGCGGCGCGACCCGGCGGGGCATGGATCAAGGTTACGGGTCGATAACGCCTCGGCTAGCGCTCCAGCAGCACCGACACACCCTGCCCGACGCCGATGCACATCGTCGCGACGGCGCGTCGGGCGTCCCGGTGCCCCAGCTCGAGGGCCGCGCTGAGGACGAGCCGCGCCCCGCTCATCCCGAGCGGGTGACCGAGGGCGATGGCGCCACCGTTGGGGTTCACGTGCTCGGCGTCGTCCGGCAGACCCAGCTCGCGCAGCACGGCCAGCGCCTGCGCCGCGAACGCCTCGTTGAGCTCCACGACGTCCAGGTCGCCGACCGCGAGACCCGCCCGGTCGAGCAGCCGACGGGTGGCCGGGACCGGGCCCAGCCCCATCACCCGCGGTGCGACGCCGGCCGTCGCGGCGCCGGTCACCCGGGCCAACGGCGTCAGGCCGTACCGCGCGACCGCTGCCTCGCTGGCCACCAGCAGGGCCGCCGCCCCGTCGTTCACCCCCGAGGAGTTGCCGGCGGTCACCGTCCCGCCCGGCCGGAACGCGGGTGTCAGCCGCGCCAGCGACTCCGGTGTGGTGGCCCGGGGGTGCTCGTCGGTGTCGACGACCGTGGGGTCGCCGCGGCGGGCGGGCACCGTGACCGGCACGATCTCCTCGCCGAGCCGCCCCGAGACCGTCGCCTTGGCGGTCCGCTCCTGCGAGCGCAGCGCGAACGCGTCCTGGTCCACGCGGGAGACCCCGCGTTCCTCGGCGACGTTCTCGGCGGTCTCACCCATCGAGTCGATGCCGTACTGCCGTTCCAGCGCGGGGTTGACGAAGCGCCAGCCCAGCGTGGTGTCGTGCACGGCCACCGACCGGTCGTACGCCGAGGTGGCCTTCGCCATCGCGAACGGCGCCCGGCTCATGCTCTCGACGCCGCCCGCCACCACGAGGTCGGCCTCGCCCGCACGGACGGCCCGGGCCGCGATGGCGACCGCGTCGGCGCCGGAGCCGCAGAGCCGGTTCACGGTCGTGCCGGAGACCGTCTCGGGGAGCCCGGCCAGCAGCAGCGCCATCCGCGCGACGTTGCGGTTGTCCTCGCCCGCCTGGTTCGCGCAGCCCAGCACGACGTCGTCGACCGCCGACCAGTCCACCGAGGGCTGCCGGGCCACCAGCGTGCGCAGCACGTGGGCCGCGAGGTCGTCGGGCCGGACGGCGGCCAGCGCCCCGCCGTACCGCCCGATGGGCGTGCGCACGCCGTCGACGAGGAAGGCCTCGCTCATCCCTGCTCTCCGTCCATCGCCACCACGGTGCCTGCGATGGTGCGGCTGCGCCCGCGCAGCTCGGCCACCACGGTGCCGTCCTCGCGTTGCACGGACACGTCGTAGATGCCGTTGCGACCGGAGCGGTGCCGCTCCAGCGCGGTGGCCACGAGCTCGTCGCCCGCAGCCACCGGCGCGAGGAACGCGATGTCGCAGCCGGCAGCCACGGTGCGCTGGCCGTAGGTGTTGCAGGCCACCGCGAAGGCCGTGTCGGCGAGCAGGAACACGTACCCGCCGTGGGCGATGCCGTGCCCGTTCACCATGTCGTCGCGCACCGTCATGGTCGTGACGGCCTGGCCCGGGCCGACCTCGCGCAGGCGCACGCCGGCCGCCCGCGACGCCTCGTCGTCGTCCAGCATCGCGTCCGCACAGCGGCGCGCAAGGTCGGCCTCGGGGGTGGCGGCTGCCGCCGCCAGCCGGTCCTGTTCGAGCACCCCGTCACCTTAGAACGGGTCTGCCCGGCCCGCCGAAGGGCCGATCCTCACCCCGATGGGGTGGTGCGGGCCGGGCCGGAGCCGCCCACAGTGGTGCCGTGCCCCGGTACGAGATCCGCGTCGGTGGTCGCATCCCTGCCCTGGAGCGCCCCGAGTTCGAAGGCATGTCGATCTCCGAGGCCGACGGTGTCACGACGCTGGCCGGCGACGTCGTCGACCAGGCCGCGCTGCACGGGATGCTCGACCGCATCGAGATCCTCGGCCTTCGGCTGCTCGAGATCCGGCAGGGGGAGATGTCATGACCGGTCAGCGGTTCGAGATCCGGGTCCGGGGCTCGCTGGCCCCGTGGGCCCGTGAGCCGGCTCGAGGACTTCGACGTCGGCTGTGACGGCGGCGGCGGCACCACCGTGAGGGGCACCGTGCCGGACGACGCCGCACTGAGTGCCCTGCTCGACGAGCTGCGGGACAGCGGTGTCGAGCTGGTCGACCTGCGCCGGCTGTCGGCCTGACGCGGCCTCACCCGCTCCCGTCCGATACGCCGGCCAGCAGGCCGGCAGCGCGGCCCTTGCGCACGGCCTCCCGGCGGCTGGAGGCGTTCAGCTTGCGGTACAGCGCCTTGAGGTGTGCCTTCACGGTGTTGACCGACAGGTAGAGCTCGGCGGCGATCTCGGCGTTGCTCATCATGGTGGGCAGCAGCCGCAGCACCGCCAGCTCGCGGTCGGTCAGCCGTCCCGGTGGTGCTTGCCGGGCCGCCGGGACGCCGGGAGCGGGTGCCGCGCCGGCCCGCATCCGGCGCAGCACCGAGTCGGTGAACTCGGCGTGGCTGCCCTGGTGCACCTGGTGCTGCTCGAGCAGCTGGGCGAGCCGGGCGCCGCCCGCCAGGAACGGCCTGCCGCACGTCCTCGCGCGGCGGCCACCTCGATCGCCCGGCCGAGCGCCTCGGTGGCGGCGGCGTCGCGGCGCATCCGGTCGTTGGCCAGGGCCATCACCACCAGCACCTCGACCAGCTGGACGCCGGCCACGACGCGGTCGGCCATCAGGCCGGTGAGCTGCTCGAGGGCTCGCTCCGGGTGCCCGCTCAGCAGCAGCGCCCGTCCGGCGAGCGCGCCCTCCTGCACGCTCGGGGCGCCGCCCGCTTCCCGGGCCGCCGACGGGAGCAGCGGACAGCGCCTGGCCCGGTCGCCCGGTCGCGAGCAGCAGCTCGGCCCGCACGATGGCCGTCCAGCGGCGCACGAACTCCGGCGGCCGCCACGTCCCGATGTCCTCCTCGGTCCTGGCGAGCGTCTGCTCGGCTGCCGCGTGCGCGCCGGTGTCGATGAAGGCCCGGGCCCGGCCCAGCGACTGGGCGGTGCGCACCAGCCGGTCCGGGCGGCGGCGCAGTGCGACGTCCACCCGCGCGAAGTCGACGCCGAGCTCGCGCGGCCGGGACTGCAGCTGGTGCACCAGTGCCAGCGTCAGGTAGGCGCTCGCCGTCTGGAACTCGGTGTCCCAGCCGCTGCGCCGGGCCTCCGCGACCGCATGTCCCGCCACCTCGGCCGCCTCGTGCAGCCGCCCGCGCATCGCGGTGAGCAGGGCCAGGTGTCCCCGGGCGAGCACCGACGAGTGGGTGACCGGCTCGTCGGCCGCCTCCGCGAGGGCCAACGCCGAGCGCAGGTGGCCCTCCGCCTCGCCGACAGCCCCCGTCCAGAGCAGGTCCTGACCGAGCAGCACCATGGCCAGCGCCCGGTACTCGTCCAGTGCCGGCACCTGTACGTGCGTCAGCCCGGCTGAGATCGTCAGGCATCGGTTGGTGCTCGACGCCGTGCCGGCCAGGTCGTTGCCCATCCAGGCGGCGAGCCCGTCGAGCAGCGCCAGCAGCATCTCGACCGGTTCCCGGTCCTCGACCGGAGACCTCTTCCAGCAGGCCCCACGCGCGCTGCAGATGCTGCCGCATCCCCGGCAGGTCGTCCTCGCCGTACGCCGTGATCGCTCGGGCCGCCGAGAGCTTCGCGTGCGTCTCGAGCACCGGGTCGGGAAGGTCGCGCAGCGCCGCGAGCAGGCTGAGCCGGTCGGGTCCGAGGGTGAGCGGAGCGGCCGTGCGCACCAGGTAGGGGCCGAGCCAGTCCCAGTCCTCCGCGGCGATGGCGTGCCGCACGGCCTCCAGCGGCTCGCCGTGCCCGGCGAACCAGTGGCCGCCCGGGTGTGCAGCCCGGCCAGCTCGTGGCCGTGCTCGATCCCGAGCCGGTAGCGCAGCATCTCGGTGTAGAGCCGGTGGTAGCGGTACCAGCCGCGGCGGTCGTCGACGGCGAGGGTCAGCGCGCTGGAGCGTTCCTGGTCCTCGAGGATGGCGGCGCCGTCGTCGCCGCCGGTGAGCGAGTCGGCCAGGTCGGCGGTGAGCCGGTCGACGATGCTCGTGCGGAGCAGGAAGTCGCGGGTGGCCGGTGGCTGCTGCTCCAGCACCTCGGCCAGCAGGTACTCGGCGACCCCTCGGTCGTCCCCGGCGAAGGCGGCGACCGCGGCGGCGAGCTCGTCGGCCGTGGTCCAGCCCTGCAGCGAGAGGGCGGCCAGCCGAAGGCCCGCTGCCCAGCCCTCGGTGCGGTCGAGCAGGCTGCGCAGGTCGACCGGGCTGAGGTCCAGGTCGTGCTGGGCGAACAGCGCCGCCGCCTCCTCCAGGGTGAAGGCGAGGTCGGCTCCGCGGATCTCGGTGAGCTCCCCGGCCAGGCGCAGCCGGTGCAGTGGCAGCGGTGGGTCCGCCCTCGTGACCAGGACGAGCCGCAGCTGGGACGGCATGTCGCGCAGGATGGCGCTCAGTCCGTCGACGGCCGCTGTCCCCGACACCTCGTGCACGTCCTCGAGGACGAGCACGACCGGTGCGGTCAGCTCACCCACGGCGTCCAGCACCCGCTCGACGAACGCCGCGTCGAGGTCTGCCGGCGGGCGCAGCGAGGCCAGCGAGGAGTCCGGGCTCCGGCGCACCACTGGCCCGGAGCGCCTCCAGCAGGTAGGACCAGAACCGCACCGCGTCACCGGCGTCGGCGTCCAGCGAGACCCACGCCACCGGACCGGGTGGCGAGCCGGCGGCCGCCCAGCTGCTGACCAGCCCGGTCTTGCCCGTTCCGGCCGCCCCGCTGACGACGGTGAGCGGTCCGCGGCTGCCCTCGTCCAACCGGTCCAGCAGCCGGCGGCGGAGCAGGATCTGCGGGGACAGCGGCGGGATGCTGGTCCGCGCCCGCAGCAGCGGGCCGGGCTTCGGCGCCGGCTCGAGGCCGACGGGCCGGGCCCGTTCCATCCGCGTCTGCGTCACGTCCGTCACCGTCCCGGCTCCGATCATCGTCCCTGACGGCGCCGCCTCGGGCCGCTGCGGCCAACCGGTCGGAATGTGGACGCGCCCTCACCCCCGGTGGGTGAGTCGCCGGACAGGGCGACGAGGCCAGTATCGACCCATGATCGTCTGGTTGCTGCTCCGTCGGGCAACTCTGTCGGTGGGCGCCGCGCTCGCGGCCTGGATCGTGCCTGGGCGAGCTGACCCGGTTCGTGGGCGGTCGGCGGACCGCGGAGGTCTTGACCTGAGCCTGCAGCTGACCTGGTGGGGTCATGCGACGGTCGACCTGCTGCTGGACGGCGTTCGGGTGCTCACCGACCCGCTGCTGCGCCGCCGGGTGGGTCCGTTGCACACGCCGTACCCGGCGCCGCCCGCCGAGGTGGCCGGCGCCGACCTGGTGCTGGTCAGCCATGCCCACCACGACCATCTGGACCTGCCGTCCCTGCGCCGGCTGACGAGCGGCTCGACCGTGGTCGTGCCGCGCGGCGCGGGCGAGCTGGTGGCCGGCGGTGACCTCGGGCCGGGTGGCCGAGCTGGTCGTCGGGGAGTCGGTGGAGGTGCGTGGGCTGCGGGTCACCGGAGCCCCTGCGGTGCACCCGGTGAGCCGACGCCGGGGGACGCCGCCGGTGACCCCGATGGGGTTCCTGGTGACGGGGCGCCGGACGGTCTACGTCGCAGGCGACACCGACAGCTTCGCCGGCATGGCCGACCTGGCCGGCACCGACCTCGCGCTGCTCCCGGTCGGCGGCTGGGGGCCGAACCTCGGGCCGGGCCACCTGGACCCGCGGCGGGCGGCCGAGGCGCTCCGGCTGCTGCGGCCCCGGCATGCGGTGCCGGTGCACTGGGGGTCGCTGCGGGTGCCGATCTTCTGGCGGCTGAACAGCACCGCCTTCCGCTGCGCGGGCGAGGCGTTCCGGCAGCATGCGGCCGAGGTCGCCCCCGGCGTCGCGGTCACCGTGGCCCGGCACGGCGAGCCGACCAGACTGTGACATTCCAGGGCCGCATGGTGTGGACGGTGTCACATGCCTCACCTAGACTCCCCGTGTGGACCACGACGACGCATCGCGCCAGGCCGGCTTCGACGCCCTGATCGCCGCCGACGAGCGGGTCGAGCCGCGGGACTGGATGCCCGAGGCGCTACCGCAAGACGCTGATCCGCCAGATCGCCCAGCACGCCCACTCCGAGATCATCGGCATGCAGCCCGAGGGCAACTGGATCACCCGGGCGCCGAGCCTGCGGCGCAAGGCGATCCTGCTGGCCAAGGTGCAGGACGAGGCCGGCCACGGCCTGTACCTCTACTCCGCCGCCGAGACGCTCGGCGTCGACCGGGACGAGCTGCTCGACCTGCTGCACGCGGGCAAGCAGAAGTACTCCTCGATCTTCAACTACCCGACGCTGACCTGGGCCGACATGGGCGCGATCGGCTGGCTCGTCGACGGCGCCGCGATCGTCAACCAGGTGCCGCTCTGCCGCTGCTCCTACGGCCCGTACGCCCGGGCGATGGTGCGGATCTGCAAGGAGGAGTCCTTCCACCAGCGGCAGGGCTTCGAGATCCTGCACACGCTCTCGCACGGCACCGCCGAGCAGAAGGCGATGGCCCAGGACGCGGTCGACCGCTGGTGGTGGCCGTCGCTGATGATGTTCGGCCCGCCGGACGACGAGTCGCCCAACTCCGCGCAGTCGATGGCCTGGGGCATCAAGCGCTTCTCCAACGACGAGCTGCGGCAGAGGTTCGTCGACATGTCGCGTGCCGCAGGCGGAGGTGCTCGGGCTCACCCTGCCCGACCCCGAGCTGGCCCTCGACGAGGCGACCGGGCACTACCGCTTCGGCGCGATCGACTGGTCGGAGTTCTTCGACGTGCTCAAGGGCAACGGCCCGTGCAACCCGCAGCGCATCGAGCGCCGCCGCGAGGCCCACGACGAAGGCGCGTGGGTGCGCGAGGCCGCCGCGGCGTACGCCGCCAAGCAGGCCGCTCGCGCGGAGTCGGCGGCCGCGGTGGGAGCCGCGTGAGCGAGCGCGACTGGCCGTTGTGGGAGGTCTTCGTCCGGTCCCGCCGCGGGCTGTCCCACGAGCACGTCGGCAGCCTGCACGCCCCCGACGCCGCGATGGCGCTGCGCAACGCCCGCGACGTCTACACCCGGCGCGCCGAGGGCGTCTCGATCTGGGTGGTGCCGGCCGTCGGCGATCACCGCATCCAGCCCGGACGAGAAGGACTCGTTCTTCGACCCGGCCGCCGACAAGGTCTACCGGCACCCGACCTTCTACGACGTGCCCGGCCGAGGCCAAGCACCTGTGACGCCGTCCACGACCACGACGATGCCCTCGGTCGCGACCTACGCGCTGCGGCTCGGCGACGACGCCCTCGTGCTGTCCCAGCGGCTCGGCGAGTGGGTCACCCGGGCGCCGCAGCTGGAAGAGGACGTCGCGCTCGGCAACATCGCGCTCGACCTGCTCGGGCCAGGCCCGCCTGCTGCTGACCTACGCCGGCGAGGTCGAGGGCGCCGGCCGCACCGAGGACGACCTCGCCTACCTGCGCGACGAGCGCGAGCTTCCGCAACGCCACCTCGTCGAGCTGCCGAACGACGACTTCGCGGTGACGCATGGCGCGCCAGCTGCTGTTCTCGACCTACCAGCTCGCGCTCTACCAGGCGGCTGCTGGGCAGCGCCGACGAGACCCTCGCCGCCATCGCCGCCAAGGCGGTCAAGGAGGTCGACTACCACCGCGACCACGCCACCCAGTGGGTGCTGCGCCTCGGCGACGGCACCGACGAGTCGCACCGACGGATGCAGGTCGGCCTCGACCAGGTGTGGCCGTACGTCGACGAGCTGTTCGGCTCCGACGAGCTCGAGCAGCGGCTGGTGGCCGACGGCGTCGCCGTGGACGCGTCCGCCCTGCGGCCCGGCTGGGACCGCTACGTCGACGGCGTGCTCCGCCAGGCGACGCTGACCCGGCCCGAGGGCCTGCGCACACCGCCCGGTGGCGGCCGGCGGGGCATCCACACCGAGGCACCTGGGCTACCTGCTGGCCGAGATGCAGCTCCTGCACCGCGCCCACCCGGGGGCGTCGTGGTGAGCACCGCGATGCTGCCCGTCGACGACGCCAGGGCCGCTGCCGGTGCGGTGCCCGACCCCGAGGTCCCGGTGCTGACCATCGCCGACCTCGGCATCCTGCGCGACGTCGCCCTCGACGACCAGGGCACCGTGGTGGTGACCATCACCCCGACCTACTCCGGCTGCCCGGCCATGGACGTGATCCGCCGCGACGTCGAGGACGCCGTGCGGGCCGCCGGCTTCGACCGGGTCGAGGTGCGCACGGTGCTGTCGCCGGCGTGGACGACCGACTGGATGACCGAGGCCGGCCGGCAGGCGCTGCAGGAGTACGGCATCGCGCCGCCGACCCGGCGTACGACGTCGTCCGGCCCGGTGCTCGTCGGCCTGTCGGTGCGCTGCCCGCAGTGCGGCAGCGGCGACACCCGGGAGCTGAGCCGGTTCGGCTCCACGGCCTGCAAGTCGCTGTGGGTGTGCCGTGCCTGCCGCGAGCCGTTCGACCACTTCAAGGCGATCTGAGCGGTGACCACCGACGCGACTGCGACGACGACCGTCGTCGACACCGGGCGGCGGCACGGCACCTTCCACCCGCTGCGCGTCGTCGGCCGTGGAGCCGCTCACCGACGACGCGGTCGCGATCACCTTCGAGGTGCCGCCCGACCTGCGCGACGACTACGCGTTCGACCCCGGCCAGCACCTGACGCTGCGCACCGAGGTCGAGCGGCGAGGAGATCCGGCGCAACTACTCGATCTGCGCGCCGGCCCCCAGCCGGCGGCTCCGCATCGGCGTGAAACGGCTGGCCGGCGGTGTCTTCTCCGGTCACGCGACCTCGACCCTCAAGGTCGGGGACGTCGTGGAGGTGATGACGCCGACCGGACGGTTCACCCCGCGGCTGGACCCCGCGCAGTCCCGGCACTACTGCGCCATCGCCGCCGGCTGCGGCATCACCCCGGTGCTCTCGATCGTCGCGAGCGTCCTCGAGGTCGAGCCCGGCAGCACCGTGACCCTGGTCTACGGCAACCGGACGTCGGCCTCGGTGATGTTCCTCGAGGAGCTGGCCGACCTGAAGGACCGCTACCCGGGGCGGCTTCGCCTGCTGCACGTGCTGTCCCGCGAGCCGCAGGAGGCCGAGCTGCTCAGCGGTCGCCTCGACGCCGCCCGGCTGCGACGACTGCTCGCCACGCTGGTGCACCCGCAGACCGTGGACCAGTGGTACCTCTGCGGACCGTTCGAGATGGTCCAGGGGGCCCACGAGGTCCTGCTGGAGTCCGGAGTCGACGAGAGCCACGTGCACACCGAGCTGTTCCACGTGGAGGGCGAGGCCCCGCGGGTGCCGGTCACCGAGGAGCAGGCCCGGGCGGCCGGGACGAGCACGGTGGTGGCAACCCTCGACGGCCGCGCCACGACCGTGCAGGTGCCGCGCACCGGGCAGCGGGTGCTCGACGCGGTGCTCGCGGTGCGCGCCGACGCGCCGTACGCCTGCAAGGGCGGGGTCTGCGGCACCTGCCGGGCCCGGGTGGTCTCCGGCGAGGTGTCGATGGAGCGCAACTACGCCCTCGACCCGGAGGAGGTCGGGGCCGGTTTCGTGCTGGCCTGCCAGTCCCTGCCGGTGTCCGACGAGGTCGAGCTCGACTTCGACGCCTGAGGGCGGGGTTCTCCCGGCGGGCCCGGCGCGGCTCCAGCCCGGCGTCGCGCGCCGGATGCCGGCGCCGCCCGGCTTCGGTGACAGAGTGTGCCCATGCGCGTGACAGCCCGGGTCGACTACGCCGTACGTGCCCTCGTGCAGCTGGCCGCCGACGCCTCCGTGCAGCCGGTCAAGGCCGAGCAGCTGGCCACCGCGCAGCAGATCCCGCTGAAGTTCCTGCTCGAGATCCTGCGTCAGCTCAAGCAGCACAAGCTGCTCGTGAGCCGGCGCGGCCCGGAGGGCGGCTACACGCTGGCCAAGCCGGCGTCCGAGATCGCCATCGCCGACGTCATCCGGGCGGTGGAGGGTCCGCTCGCCACGGTGCGCGACACCAGCCCCGCCACCCTGGCCTACGTCGGTCCCACCGAGCCGTTGCGCACCGTCTGGATCGCGGTGCGCGGCAGCCTGCGGCACGTGCTGGAGGACGTCACCCTGGCCGACGTGCTCAGCGGGAGGCTGCCCCGCCACGTGGTGGCCATCGCCGACAAGTACGGCGTCGACGAACGACCGTGAGCCGGCGAGGAGCAGCGTGAGCGAGTTCGGCCCACTGAACCCGGAACTGCGGACCCCGCGCTCCGCCGCGGTGGCCGGCATCATCTTCGCCGTCACCCTGGCGACCGTGATCGTGCTGATCCACTCGGCGATCCCACGCGGTCTGGGGGACAACACGTCGTGGGTCAGCAACGACGGCCGGCGGCACACGGTCGCTACGGCGATGGAGCTCATCCCGTTCGCGGGCATCGCCTTCCTGTGGTTCATCGGCGTGATCCGGTCCCGGCTGGGCGCTCAGGAGGACAAGCTGTTCGCGACCGTCTTCCTGGGTTCCGGTCTGTTGTTCGTGGCCATGCTCTTCAGCGCGGCGGCCGTGCTGGGCAGCGTCCTGCGGATGTACGGCGAGCCGCGCTCGGTGTCGCCGGACACCTTGCGCTGGGCACAGACCCTCGCCTCCGAGCTGCTCGGCACCTTCGGCGCCCGGATGGCGGCGGTCTTCATCCTGTCCGTGACCACGGTCGCCCACCGCACCCGCGTCAACCCGCGCTGGCTCACGGCGTTCGGCTATCTCAGTGCTCTGATCCTGCTGGTGTCGCCGCCGCTGCCGAGATGGGGCCAGCTCCTCTTCCCGGCCTGGGTGCTGGCTCTCAGCATCACCATCTGGGTGGCGTCCAAGCCCGCGCCCGCGGAGCGCTGAGGTGAGCACCGCGCGGTCCGGGCCGGTCCCGGGCCGCCGGGCCGAGACCCGCTGGCCGATGGCGCTCGCCGTGGTCGTGGCCGGAGTCCTGCACGAGTTCCTGCCGCACGGCTTCCAGGCCTTCTCCTGGGCCTACCTGGCCTACCCGGCGTTCCTGACCGTGTTCCTCGTGGTCCTCGTCGTCGGCGACCCCGGCCGCATCGACCGCGACCGGCGCTGGCTGCGGGTCACCACCGGCCTGATGATCGGCGTCATCACCCTCGTCAACGGAGCCGCGGCGATCCGGCTGGTTGTCGGCATCCTGACCAAGCGGTCGTTCGACAGTGCGGGCCAGCTGTTGCTCATCGGTGCCGTCATCTGGATGACGAACGTCATCGCCTTCGCCCTCTGGTTCTGGGACCTGGACGCCGGCGGTGCGGCGGCCCGGGCCGCCCGGCCGAGCAGAGCTGGTCACGCCTTCGTGTTCCCCGAGATGACCCTTGGCGACCTGGTGCCCGTCGGGTGGTTCCCGAGGTTCGTCGACTACCTGGCGATGTCGTTCTACACGGCCCTTGCCTTCGGCCCCACCGACGTGTCGGCGATCAAGAGCTGGGCCAAGGTGATGATGATCGCCGAGTCGCTGATCTCGCTGGTGCTGGTCGGGCTGGTGATCGCCCGAGCGGTCAACGTGCTGTGACGTCGCCCTGCTCGGGCAGCCGCGATGCCGCGGCCGCGCGCAGCGCGTCGGCCTCGATGGCGCAGGCGGCCTGCAGCAGCGACAGCTCGTCCGCGTCGTGTCCGGCGGCGTTCAGCAGACCGTCGACGAGCTGGGCGGCCGAGCTGATGATCACCTCGGCGCGCGAGCGCGGCCCGACGAGCGCTGCGGCCACCCGGCTCCGGTCGGGCTGCGACTCCAGCATCTTCAGCTCGCCGTCGACCGAGCGGGCCGCGAGCTCCAGCCGGCCCAGCAGCGACCGTACGTCGCCGACCGGTGCGTGCACCGCGCGCGCGGCGGCCAGGGCGCGGCGCGCGCCGGACAGCGAGCGCTCCATCTCGCGCCGGAGCCGAGCCACCTCGGCAGTCGGGCCGACGCCGTGCGCGCGGGCTGCCAGCTGAGCCCGGTCGCGGACCTCGAGCAGCCGGCTCCGTGCGGCGCGCACCACGCGCTGCACGAGGTACAGCGCCACGCACGAGGTGAAGGCCAGGGTGGCGAGGAAGGCCAGGAACAGCTGCATGGGGCGAGCCTACGCCGGGGGAACGGCCCGGCGGGAGCGGTCAGGAGACCCGGGCAGCCGCCGGCTCGACGATCCGGACCGCGGTGGAGCGGCTGGGTCGCGGCCGCCGTACGTGCAGGGTGGCTCCCTCGACGATGCCCAGCTGCTCGGCGGTGCCGCGGGTGACCTGGGCCCAGACCTCCTGGTCGCCGACCAGCAGGTCGACCCGCACCTCGAAGCCGAGCCGCGTCACCCGGGCGACCGTCGTGGGCGCGGTCGCCGTGTGCGGCTCGTTGAACAGCTCCAGGTCGTGCGGCCGGACCAGGTGGCCGTCCAGCGTCGTGACCGGGCCGAGGAAGCTCATCACGAAGTCGTTCGCCGGTGCGTCGTAGAGCTCGTCGGGTGAGCCGATCTGCTCGACCTTGCCCGACGCCATCACCACGATGCGAGTCGGCGACCTCCATCGCCTCCTCCTGGTCGTGGGTGACGAACACCGTCGTCACGTTGACCTGGTCGTGCAGCCGCCGCAGCCAGGCGCGCAGCTCCTTGCGGACCTGGGCGTCGAGCGCGCCGAACGGCTCGTCCAGCAGCAGCACCTGCGGCTCGACGGCGAGCGCCCGGGCCAGCGCCATCCGCTGCCGTTGGCCGCCGGAGAGCTGCGCGGGATAGCGGTGCGCGAACTGCTCCAGGTGCACGAGCTCGAGCAGCTCGGTGCACCCGCTCCTTGATCTCGGCCTTGGGCCGCTTGCGGATCTCCAGGCCGAAGGCGACGTTGCGCGCGACCGTCAGGTGCTTGAACGCGGCGTAGTGCTGGAAGACGAAGCCCACCCCGCGGTCCTGCGCGGGAAGGTCGGTGGCGTTGCGGCCCTCGATCTCCACCACGCCGCTGTCCGGCTTCTCCAGGCCGGCGATGACGCGCAGCAGCGTCGACTTCCCGCCGCCGCTCGGGCCGAGCAGCGCGGTCAGCGACCCGCGGGGGATGTCGACGGAGACGTCGGTCAGCGCGGCGAAGTCGCCGAACGTCTTGTTCACGTCGCGGACGATGATGCTCATGCGAGTTCCTTCGGGCGCAGGAGTCGGCTGACGAGCAGCGCGATGACGGCGGTCAGGACGAGCAGCACCGCGGAGGCGTACGCCGTCTGCTGGTCGAAGTTCTGGTAGCGCTCCTGCGACGAGGAGCGTCAGGGTCTGGGTGCGGCCGACCAGCCGGCCGGAGACGACGGCCACGGCGCCGTACTCGCCGAGCGACCGGGCCAGCGCGAGCACGACGCCGTACGCGAGGGCGCCGCGGATGGACGGCAGCGTGATGCGCCGGAAGGTCTGCCACGGGCCGGCACCGAGGGTGGCGGCGGCCTGCTCCTGGTCGTCACCGATCTCCTCGAGCACGGGAGCCACCGAGCGGACGACGAGCGGGATGCTGACGAAGATGGTGGCCATCACCATGCCGGGGATGGAGAAGATCACGTTGATGCCGATGCCCGCGAGGGCACGGCCGACGCCGGTCAGCCGGCCGTAGACCAGCACCAGCGAGAGGCCGACCACCACGGGCGACACCGCGAGCGGCAGGTCGATCAGCGCGTTGAGCGCGCGCTTGCCGTGGAAGACGTGCCGCACCAGGAGCAGCGACGCAACGACGCCGAAGATGGTGTTGGCCACCACCGCCCAGAACGCCACGACGATGGTGATCTGCAGAGCGTGCTGGGTCGACGGCGTCGTCAGGCTGTCGATGACCGGCGCGAGGCCGTTCTCGAAGGTCTTGAACAGCACCAGCGCCAGCGGGAACACCAGGAGCAGCACCAGGTAGATGAGCACGACGGTCCGCAGCGCGAGGCGGACGCCCACCCGGCGGACGGTCGCCGACGTCTGGCTAGCCACGACGGGCCGCCCAGCGCTGCAGCATGTCCAGGCCGACGAGCACCACGAGCGACACGACGAGCAGCACGGTGGACACCGCCGCCGCCCCTGTGACGTTGTCGCTCTCCAGCTGGTTGTAGATGTGCACCGAGGCCACCTGGGTCTGGAACGGGATGTTCCCCGAGATGAGCACCGTCGAGCCGAACTCGCTCATCGAGCGGGCGAACGCGAGCGCCGTGCCCGCCGCCATCGCCGGGAACATGTTCGGCAGGATGATCCGGACGAAGATGGTGCCCGGCTTGGCGCCGAGCGAGGCGGCAGCCTGCTCCATCTCGGTGTCCAGCTCCATCAGCACCGGCTGCACGGTGCGCACCACGAACGGCAGCGTCACGAAGAGCAGCGCCACGACCACACCGGCCCGCTGGTAGGCCAGGTCGACGCCCAGCGGGCTGTTCGGGCCGTAGACGGTCAGCAGCGCGAGGCCGGCCACGATCGTGGGCAGCGCGAACGGCAGGTCGATGAGGGTGTCGAGGAAGGTGCGTCCCGGCAGCTTGTCGCGCACCAGCACCCACGCGATCGCGCGTGCCCATCACCATGTTGATCGCCGCGACGATGACCGACGAGTAGATGGTGAGCTTGAGGGTCGACGCCGCCTCCGGAGTCGTGACGGCATGGACGAAGCCGCCGAAGCCGTCGGCCTGCGAGCGCCACACGACGGCGGCCAGCGGGATCAGCACGATGATGCTCAGGTAGGTCATCACCAGGCTGAGCTCGACGGCCTTGCCCTTCCCCTGCAGGGGTCGGCGTCGCGGAGCCGGCGGGACGGGGTGGGTCTCCTCGCCGGAGACCCACCTCCGCCCCGCTCAGGGTGGCGCTGCTCGTCATCGCGGTTCGGCTACTTCTCCACCGAGACGCCGAGCTTGCGCTCGATGTCGGTGACGACGCCCTTGTCCGCGTCGAAGAACTTCGTGGCCACCGCTGCCCAGCCGCCGAGGTCGGCGATCGTGAACAGGCCGGACGGCGTCGGGAAGTCCTGGCCCGCGGTGTCCGCGGACTTCGAGACCGGGCGGTAGCCGTTCTCGGCGAAGATCTTCTGGGCCTCGTCCGAGTGGACGAAGTCGAGGAAGGCCTGCGCCTGCTTCGGGTGCTTGCTGTTGCTCGTGATCGCGGCCGGGTTCTCGATCAGCAGCGTGGTGTCCGGCACGACGTAGTCGACGTCCTGGCCGTTCTGCTGGGCGAAGATCGCCTCGTTCTCGTAGGAGATCAGCACGTCACCCTTGCCGCCGGTGAAGGTCTGCAGGGCCGCCCGACCGCTGTCGTCCTGCACCGAGACGTTGCCGAGCATCTTGGCGAGGAACGCCGTGGCAGCGGCCTCGGATGCGCCGGTCTGGGTCTTCGAGCCGTAGGCGCCCATGATGTTCCAGCGCGCCGCGCCGGAGGAGAACGGGTTGGGCGTGATGACGTCGACGCCGGGCTTGACCAGGTCGTCGAAGGTCTTGATGTTCTTCGGGTTGCCCTTGCGGGTGACCAGCGAGACGACCGAGTCGGTGACCATGCCCTTGTCCGGGCCGGCGTTCCAGTCGGCGTCGACGAGGCCGGCGTCCACCAGGCGGGTCATGTCGGTCTCGAGGGAGAACGCGACGTAGTCGGCGGGGAGCCCGGCCGCCACGGCGCGGCTCTGGTCGCCCGAGGCGCCGTAGGACTGGGTGAACTTCACGTTCTTGCCGGCATCCGTCTTCTGGAACGCGGCGATGATCTTCTCGTACGCCGCCTGGGGCGTCGAGTAGGCGACGAGGGACAGGGTGACCTGCTTGCCCCCCGAGCTCGCCCCGGCCGCGTCCGTGGACGCGTCGGTGCTGGCGCATGCCGCGAGCGCAAGAGAGGACACCAGTCCGGCTGCCACGAGGACAGTCGTTCGCCGAGCGGCCTTGAACACCATGTGTGAACCTTTCTCCATCAAGAAACTGTTGTTGGTTGACTATAGGCGTCCGGACGGAGGAAGGTGAAATGTCCCGCGTGTCGAGACGGCGCGCGGGTCGTCCCGGTGCCCGCCGGCGCGGGGCCGCGCGCGGGTCCGGCCAGCTCGTCGCGGCTGCCGCGGGGTCAGTGCTGGGCGGGGACGGTGCCGAGCCGGCCGGCCTGGAAGTCCTCGAAGGCCTGTCGCAGCTCGGACTCCTCGTTCATGACGAACGGGCCGTACCACGCGACCGGCTCCTTGATCGGCCGGCCGCCCAGCACCAGCACGTCGAGCCCGGGGCTGCGGCCGTCCCGGGTGGCGGCGGCCCGCACGGTCACGGTGTCGCCGGCGCCGAGCACAGCGAGCTGCCCGGCCCGCAGCGGACGGCCCTCGGCGCCGACCGTGCCGGAGCCGGCCAGGGCGTAGACCAGCGCGTTGAAGTCGGGCTGCCAGGGCAGGGTCAGTGACGCGTCGGCCTGCAGGGTCGCGTGCGCGAGCGTGATCGGGGTGTACGTCGAGCCGGGGCCGGCCACGTCGACCCCGGGCAGCGCGCCCGCGATGACGCGGACCAGCGCACCGCCGTCCGGCGAGGACAGCAACCCGACCTTCGCGCCCCGGATGTCCTGGTAGCGCGGCGGCGCCCACTTCTTGTCGCGCGGGAGGTTCACCCAGAGCTGGAAGCCGTGGAACAGCCCGCCGCTCATGACGAGGGCCTCGGGCGGCGTCTCGATGTGCAGGATGCCGCTGCCGGCGGTCATCCACTGGGTGTCGCCGTTGCTGATCAGGCCGCCGCCGCCGTTGGAGTCCTGGTGCGCCATCTCGCCGTCGATCATGTAGGTCACGGTCTCGAAGCCGCGGTGCGGGTGCCACGGCGTGCCCTTCGGCTCGCCCGGCGCGTACTCCACCTCGCCCATCTGGTCGAGGTGCACGAACGGGTCGAGGTCGGCGAGGTCCACGCCCGCGAAGGCCCGGCGCACCGGGAAGCCCTCGCCCTCGAAGCCACGCGGCGCCGTGCTCACCGACCGCACCGGTCGGTCGACGGCGGTAACGGCCGGGGCGGGCACGCGGGGCAGGGAGAGGACGTCGTCGACGGTCACGGCTGGCATGCCTCCTCAACGTGGCGGCCGGGCCGGGCGATTCCCTGCGTGAGAGCGTGGCCACCGTGACCGACGGGCTGGTGGGCGTGGTGCTGGCCGCCGGTGCGGGGACCCGGCTGCGGCCGCTCACCGCCGTACGGCCGAAGGCACTGTGCACGGTGGCCGGCCGCACGCTGCTCGACCGCGCCCTGGACCGCCTGGCGCCGCACGTCGGTCGGACGGCGGTCAACGCCCATCACCAGGCCCACCAGGTCGTGGCTGCGCTGTCCGGTCGCGACGTCCACGTGTCGGTCGAGCAGCCGGAGGCGCTGGGCACCGCCGGCGCCCTGGGCCGGCTGCGCGACTGGGTCGACGGCGCGGCGGTGCTGCTCACGAACGCCGACTCGGTCTACCTCCCGGCCGCGGGAGGCGACCCGGTGCGCGACCTGGTCGCGGGCTGGGACGGCGAGCGCCCGCGACTGCTGTGCGTCCCGGGAGGCGACGGGCGGGGCTTCGGTGAGCTGCGCTACGTCGGGACCGCGCTGCTGCCCTGGTGGTCGGTGCGCGACCTCGAGGCGGTGCCGTCGGGGCTCTACGAGGTGTCCTGGCGGGCGCTGCACCAGGTCGGCCGGGTGGAGCTGGTCGTCACGGACGCCGAGGCCGTCGACTGCGGCACCCCGGCCGACTACCTGACCGCGAACCTGGCGCTCTCCGGCGGCGAACCGGTGGTCGAGCCGGGCGCGGTCGTCGAGGGCACGGTGGTGCGGTCGGTGGTCTGGGCGGGGGAGCGGGTCGGCCAGGGGGAGCGGCTCGTCGAGGCGGTCCGCGCGGCCGGCGTGACGCTGTTCCCGTGGGCCGACGAACGAACACGCCGCGGTGAATGACATGGGTGTCATTCGGCCCTACGATGACGGGAACGCGCGACGTGACGACGCCTGCGTGACCCTCATGAGGAGTGCCATGGACGCCGCCAACGCCTTCCGGCCCATCGAGACTGGTGCCGGAGCGCAGCTGAGCGAGCGGGACCAGGCGATCCTGGCGTTCGAGCGGCAGTGGTGGAAGTACGCCGGCGCCAAGGAGCAGGCGATCCGGGAGCTGTTCGACATGTCGGCGACCCGCTACTACCAGGTGCTCAACGCCCTGATCGACCGTCCGGAGGCGCTCGCCACCGACCCGATGCTCGTCAAACGGCTCCGCCGGCTGCGTTCGGCCCGGCAGCGTGCCCGGTCCGCCCGCCGGTTGGGCATCGAGGTCTGACCGCCGCTAGCGTCGTAGCCCGTCATGAGCTCTCCCCCTCCCCGGCGACGCCGGGGCTCCCACCGCACCGGCCGCGACGTCGCCGGCGCCCTGATGCCCTCCGTGCTGGCCGTGCTCGCGGTGGCGGCGCTGGTCACCTCGTTGGCCGTCTGGCGCGGCGAAGAGCCGACCCAGCCCCGAGCTGCGGCGGCCACCGGCGCGGCGAGCGCTGCGACCCGTGAGGCGCTGAGCGAGGCGCCGGCCTCGAGCGCGGTCACCACCCCGCCCGCCACGGCCGCACCTGTCACCACCGCCCCGTCGAGCACCACGCCCAGCGCGGCCGAGCGCGATCTCGAGGTCGTCGTCCTCAACCAGACGACCCGCAGCGGCCTGGCCGGGACCGTGGCCGGCGTGCTGCGCGGCAAGGGCTGGGCGGTGCCGGCGGTCGGCAACTTCCACGGCACGGTGCCGGCCACCACCGTCTACTACCCGCCCGGCGCCGAGGCGGCAGCGCAGACTGCCGCCGAGGACCTCCCGACGGCACCTCGCATCCGGCCGCGCTTCGGCAACCTGTCGACCTCGCGGCTCACGGTCGTCGTGGCCGACGGCTACCCGGGCTGACCGGTGGCCGGAGCGCACCCTGACCTGCCGGCGGTCGCGACGCCGGCCGGTCGCGCCGGGCTGTCGGCACTGCTCGCCGAGCCGGGCCGGGCCCTGCTCGGCCTGGACTTCGACGGCACGCTGGCACCGATCGTGCCCGACCCCGACGCGGCGCGCGCTCACCCCGCCGTGCCCGAGGTGCTGTCCCGGTTGGCGGGGTCCGGGGTGCGGGTCGCCGTCGTGACCGGCCGGCCGGCCGCGCAAGCGGTCGAGTACGGCGGCATCGATCGGGTGCCGCGGCCTGGTCGTGCTCGGGCACTACGGCCTGGAGCGCTGGACCGACGGCGTGCTCACCGGGCCCGAGGACCTCGCGGGCGTCGAGCGGGCCCGAGCAGCGGCTGCCCGGGGTGCTCGCCGCCGCGGCGGCACCCGACGGCACCTATGTCGAGGACAAGGGCGCTGCCGTGGCGGTGCACACCCGGCGTACCGCCGACCCGCAGGCGGCCCTCGACCGGCTCCGTCAGCCGCTGGCCGACCTGGCCCGCGAGACCGACCTCGTCGTCGAGCCGGGCCGGTTCGTGCTCGAGCTGCGGCCGGCGGGTGGCGACAAGGGCGACGCGGTCCGCGGGCTTGTCGCCGAGGCTGCGGCCCCGTCGGTGGTCGTCTTCATCGGGGACGACCTGGGTGACCTCGCCGCGTTCGACGCCGTCGACGGGCTGCGTGCCCAGGGCACGCCGGGGCTGCTCGTCTGCAGCGGGTCGACCGAGGTGACCGCCCTCGCCGAGCGGGCCGACCTCGTCGTCGACGGGCCCGACGGGGTCGTGCGAGCTGCTCGGAAACATCGCCGACACACGATCGAGGCCCTTCAGCTGTCCAGTTCGGGACCTTCGGCCCTCCGTGCCGCCGCAGCGCGCCGGTCATGATCGAGCCCATGAGCGCGCTCGACGTCGCACGGTGGCAGTTCGGCATCATCACCGTCTACCACTTCCTGTTCGTGCCCCTCACGATCGGGCTCGCCCCGCTCGTCGCCGATCATGCAGACGATGTGGCACCGCACCGGGAACGAGTCCTGGCTGCGGCTGACGCACTTCTTCGGCAAGCTGCTCCTCATCAACTTCGCGCTCGGCGTGGTGACCGGCATCGTGCAGGAGTTCCAGTTCGGCATGAACTGGAGCAGCTACTCCCGCTTCGTCGGCGACGTGTTCGGCGCCCCGCTGGCGATGGAGGGGCTCGATCGCCTTCTTCCTGGAGTCGACCTTCCTCGGCCTGTGGATCTTCGGCTGGGACCGGCTGTCCAAGCGGGTGCACCTCGCGTGCATCTGGGCGGTCGCGATCGGCGTCAACATCTCGGCGTTCTTCATCCTGGCCGCGAACTCCTTCATGCAGCACCCGGTCGGGGTGACGTTCAACCCGAAGAGCGGCCGCGCCGAGCTGCACAGCATCTGGGACCTGCTCACCAACGTGACGGCTCTGGTGACCTTCCCGCACGTCGTCGCCGGCGCGTTCCTGGTGGCCGGTGGCTTCGTCCTCGCGGTCAGCGCGTGGCACCTGCGCCGGGCGTCCCTGGACGAGCCCGGACCCAAGCAGGACGCCGCCGATCGCGGCCTTCCGCCCGGCGGCCCGGCTCGCGCCTGGTCACGATCGTGCTCTCGGGCGTCGCCGTGGTGCTCAGCGGCCACGTGCAGGGCCAGGTCATGGTCGCAGCAGCAGCCGATGAAGATGGCCGCCGCCGAGGCGCTGTGCAACACCGAGTCGGGCGCCGGCCTGTCGCTGTTCGCCGTCGGCCGGATCAACTCGCAGCTGCGACGAGGTGAAGCAGCTGACCGTGCCCGGGCCTGCTGTCCTTCATGTCGAACGACGACCCGAACTCGACCGTGCAGGGCGTCAACCAGCTGCAGAAGAAGATGGTCAAGCGCTACGGCGCCGGCGACTACATCCCGAACCTGCCGATCACCTACTGGTCGTTCCGGCTGATGATCGGCCTGGGGATGCTCACGATCCTGCTGGGCGTCATCGGCCTGTGGCTCTCCCGCGGCGGCCGGCTGCTGACCCAGAAGTGGTTCATCCGGGCGGCGGTCCTCACCGTCGTGGCGCCGTTCCTGGCCAACTCGTTCGGCTGGATCTTCACCGAGATGGGCCGGCAGCCCTGGGTCGTCGTGCCGAACATCGACGGGCCGGATGCGGTGCGGATGCTCACCGCCAACGGGGTGTCGCCGTCGGTCGGCGTCGCGAGCGTCTGGATCTCGCTGATCTCCTTCACCCTGGTGTACGCCGCCCTCGCGGTCGTCGAGTTCAAGCTGATGCTTCAGGTACGCCAAGGCCGGCCCCGCCGACTCGTACGTGACCGGCGCTGAGACGAAGCCCGGCGGCCCGCCCGATGCTCCCGACGACGCTGAGCGCCCGATGGCGTTCGCCTACTGACGAAGGATCTCGACATGAGCCTGGTGGACTTCTGGTTCGCTCTGATCGCGGTCCTGTGGATCGGCTACTTCTTCCTCGAGGGCTTCGACTTCGGGGTCGGCACCCTGCTTCCGTTCCTCGGCAAGACCGAGAACGACAAGCGCGTGATGATCAACACGATCGGCCCGGTCTGGGACGGCAACGAGGTGTGGGTGCTCGTCGCGGGTGGCGCGACCTTCGCGGCCTTCCCCGAGTGGTACGCCACGCTGTTCAGCGGGTTCTACCTCGCCCTGCTGATCCTGCTGCTCGCGCTCATCGTGCGCGGCGTCGCGTTCGAGTACCGCGGCAAGGTCGACTCCGACCGCTGGCGGGCCAACTGGGACAGGGTGCTCTTCCTCGGGTCGGCGCTGCCCGCCCTGCTGTGGGGCGTGGCGTTCGCCAACATCGTCGCGGGCGTGCCGATCAACGCCGACCACGAGTACACCGGCAGCCTGTGGACCCTGCTCAACCCGTTCGGTCTGCTCGGCGGGCTGGTGACGCTGAGCCTGTTCACCCTGCACGGCGCCCGCTTCCTCGCGCTGCGCACCGAGGGCGACGTACGTGACGGCGCGCACCGCATCGCCGGCCGGCTCGCGCCGGTCACCGTGCTGCTGGCCGCCGGCTTCCTGCTCTGGAGCCAGCTCGACGGCGGCCGGGCCGCTGTCCTGGACTGCTGGCCCTGCTCGCCGCAGTCGCACTGATCGGCGCCGTGCTGGCCGGGCGGGCCCGCCGCGAGGGCTGGGCGTTCGCCCTCACCGGCGTGACGATCGCCCTGGCCGTGACGACGCTGTTCGCCACGCATGTACCCCGACGTGATGCCGTCGTCGACCGACCCGGCGTTCAGCCTGACGATCCACAACGCCTCCAGCACCCACTACACGCTGACCGTGATGACGGTGGTCGCGCTGATCATGACGCCGGTCGTGCTGCTCTACCAGGGCTGGACCTACTGGGTCTTCCGGGCCCGGATCATGCCCGGCCAGATCCCGACGCCGTCGTTCGCGATGCCGCGCCCGCGTCGGCACGAGGACACCTCGACGCCGGCGTAGCCGGTCCGGCCTAGTCGAGGGCGCGCACCTGCGCGCCGAGCCACTCGCTCGGTGGCAGCCGGCCCGAGACCTCTGCCAGGGCGTCGGTACGTGACCGGCGCTCCTCCTGCGCCATCGACAGTGCGCGGTCCAGCGCGTCGGCGGTGCCCGAGACGTCGAACGGGTTGACCAGCAGGGCGTCGTCGCCGAACTCGTCGGCCACACCCGCCTCCGTCGACAGCACGACCACGCAGCCCTTCTCCGAGAGCACCGGCACCTCCTTGGCGACGAGGTTCATGCCGTCGCGCACCGGGTTGACCAGCAGCACGTCGCCGACCCGGTAGAGCGCCAGGGAGCGCGCATAGTCGTCGGTGACGTCGAGCACGATGGGCCGCCAGTCGTCGGTGCCGAACTCGTCCTCGATCTCGGTCGCCATCCGCTGCACCTGCGCGGTGTACTCCCGGTACTCCGGCAGGTCGTGCCGGCTGGGGTACGCCGAGGCGAGGTGGGTCACCTTGCCCCGCCACTGCGGATAGCGCCGCAGCAGCTCGCGGTAGGCCAGCAGTCCACGGCTGATGTTCTTGCTGAGCTCGGTGCGGTCGACCCGCACGACTGCCTGCCGGTCGCCCAGCTTGCTGCGCAGGGCGGCCATCCGCGACTCGACGTCGTGCTGGCCGGCCCGCTCCCGCAGGGCCGCCGCGTCGACTCCGAGCGGGTGCACCCCGAGCCGGGTCCGGCGGCCGGCGTACGTCACGTGGTCCGCACCGGCCTCCGCGCCGAGGACGTCCACGCAGCACGCGGCGAACGCCTGCGCCCAGCGCGGGGAGTGGAAGCCGGCGTGGTCCGCCCCCAGCATCCCGAGCAGGGTGTCGCGGGCGACGGCGCTCGGGAGGACCCGGAAGTAGTCCGGCGGCGCCCACGGGGTGTGCGAGAAGTGGGCGATCCGGAGGTCCGGCCGCCGCTCCCTCAGCAGCCGCGGGAGCAACGTGAGGTGGTAGTCCTGCACGAGCACCTTGGCGCCCTCGCCCGCCTCCGCGGCCAGCGCATCAGCGAACGCTCCGTTGTAGGCCTCGTAGGAGGCCCACTCGCGTCGGAACGTCGCGTCGAACGCAGGGGCCGTCGGGATGGCGTAGAGCAGGTGGTGCACGAACCAGAGCGTCGAGTTGGCGATGGCGTTGTAGGCCCGGTGGAACGTGGCCGGGTCGATGTCCAGCATCCGCACCGCCATGCCGCCGGTGTCGTGGCCGTCCCGGTCCAGGCGGCCGTCGGGCACCGCCCGGGCCGCCTGCCGGTCGCCGTCGGTCAGTGCTGCGCACACCCACACCACGTCGTCGCTGCCGAGGCCGGACAGTCCCGACACGAGGCCGCCGCCGCCCCGGCTGACCTGCAGCGTGCCGTCGTCCTGCTCGGTGAACGACAGCGGCCCGCGGTTGGACGCGACGAGCAGCGGTGCCGAGCCGGACGGTGCCATGCGCGAACCCTTTCGCCGCCGGGTCGATCAGGCAAGTTCGCGCCCGGGTCTCGGGTCGACGTAGCCGCCGTCCGCCAACCCGGCCCGCACCTCGAACGCGTTGTACGACGACGGGTCGCCGCAGCGCAGCCAGGACCACAGGGCCGCTGCGCCGTACAGCGGCAGCAGCACGGGCCCGAGGCAGCAGGCGTACTGCGTGGCGTGCCGGGCCTCGTGCACCAGCAGCCGCGGGCGCCGGGCGAGCACCTCGTCGTCCACCCGGATCAGGACGACGTTGCCCACCGTGAGCGCAGGCGCCTTCATGGGCAGCCGGAACCCCTTCGCCAGCAGCAGACCGTCCGGCCCGGGGGAGACCTGCGCCCGGCCCGTCAGCGCGGCGAGCAGCCCCAGCGGCGTCGACAGGTTGACCAGGTTGACCACCTGCCGCACCCGCCAGCGACGCTGCACGGTCCGGAGGCTACCGAGCAGACCCCGCGTCGCTCAGTCAAGTGGACCGGCCGGCGGCAGGATTCGGCACCTCCAGCCGGTCCACTTCGACGGGGCGATCGTGCGCCGTCTCACCGGGCGGACCGGGCGTCTCACCGCCGCCGGAACGGCCCTACAGTGGTGGGCACAACTGAAGACCGCTCATCCAGAGGGGCAGAGGGAACGGCCCGACGAAGCCCCGGCAACCGCATCGCGCAGGCAGCACTGCGCGATCACGGTGCCAACTCCGACCCGGGGCATCGCGTCGCCGGGACAGATGAGGAAGGACCTCCGCTGATGACCCCCGTCGCCGTCTCCACGCCCCGCACGACCTCGCCTCGGACCGGCCCGACGCCGTCCGGCACCGCAGCGCCCGCCGGCCACGACCTCGGCCCGGCCCGCGCGCTCTCCTGCCGCGAGTGCGGCGCGACCCAGCCGCTCGGCCCGTTCTACGCCTGCGAGGAGTGCTTCGGCCCCCTCGAGGTCGCCTACGACTTCGGTCCGGTGACCCGGGAGTCGATCGAGGCCGGCCCGCAGACCATCTGGCGCTACCAGGCGCTGCTGCCCGTGCCCGTCGACGGTGCGCGGCACCCCCAACCTCGAGCCCGGCTGCACCCCGCTGGTCCGGGCGGACAACCTGGCCGCGAGCTCGGCATGCGCGCCCTGTGGGTCAAGGACGACAGCGGCAACCCGACCCACTCGTTCAAGGACCGCGTCGTCGGCGGTCGCCCTCGCGGCAGCCCGCGAGCTCGGCTTCACCGACCCTCGCCTGCCCGTCCACCGGCAACCTGGCCAACGCCGTCGCGGCGGCCGCGGCGCGCGCCGGCATCCGGTCGGTCGTGCTCGTGCCCGCCGACCTCGAGCAGCAGAAGATCGTCACGACCGCCGTCTACGGCGGCACGCTGGTCGCCGTCGAGGGCAACTACGACGACGTCAACCGGCTGGCCTCCGAGCTGGCCGGCGAGCACGAGGACTGGGCGTTCGTGAACGTCAACGTCCGGCCCTACTACGCCGAGGGCTCCAAGACCCTGGGCTACGAGGTCGCCGAGGCAGCTCGGCTGGCGGCTGCCGCAGCAGGTCGTCATCCCGGTCGCGTCGGGCTCGCAGCTGACCAAGGTCGACAAGGCCTTCCGCGAGCTGGTGTCCCTCGGGCTGGTCGAGGACTCGCCGTACCGGATGTTCGGTGCCCAGGCGACCGGCTGCTCCCCGGTGTCCGCAGGCGTTCAAGGCCGGCCACGACGTCGTCCGGCCGGTGAAGCCGCGACACCATCGCCAAGTCGCTGGCCATCGGCAACCCCGCCGACGGGCCGTACGTGCTCGACGCCTGCCGGCGCACCGGCGGCGCGGTGGAGGACGTCAGCGACGAGGAGGTCGTCGAGGGCATCCGGCTGCTGGCCCGGACCGAGGGCATCTTCGCCGAGACCGCGGGCGGGGTGACCGTCGCGACGCTGCGCAAGCTGCTCGCAGCCGGCCAGCTCGACCCCGACGCCGAGACCGTGGTGCTCAACACCGGCGACGGGCCTGAAGACCCTCGACGCCGTCGCGCCGCACGTCGGGCCGGCCGCGACGATCCCCGCCTCGGCGCGAGGCCTTCGCGGCCACCGGGCTGGCCTGACGCCGCGCCGGCCGGACGGCCGGCCGGATCGATGTCACGAACTGATGTCATCGATCACCTGACGGCGGCGCGGGCCGCTACTACGCTGCCGCACGGTCGAGCTTCGAGAGCACCAAGAACCTGTTCGCGGAGCCCCAACCCTCCTCGGGTCGGGTCGAGCGCGACCCGGGTCCGTGTGGTGCGGTCCCGTCGACCCCGCACAGCAGGAGACGAACGATGGCTCAGGGCTCCGTGAAGTGGTTCAACAGCGAGAAGGGCTACGGCTTCATCGCCGTGGACGAGGGCGAGGACGTCTTCGTCCACTACAGCGCCATCCAGATGGACGGCTACCGCTCCCTCGAGGAGGGCCAGCGCGTCGAGTTCGAGATCTCGCAGGGCCAGAAGGGCCCGCAGGCCGACTCGGTGCGCGCGGTCTGACGGCCCGACTCCTCAGGCAGTCACCGACGGCCCGGCCCCCGCAAGGGGCGCCGGGCCGTCGCGGTCTGCGACCCCGCGACGATCCCCAGCGAGCCCCGCGCCTTGCACTCGGCAGGGTCGAGTGCTAATCATGGTCGTTAGCACTCTGACTACGAGAGTGACAGAACCACCGGATCCGGCCAGGTGAGGCCGGTGCTCCCCGGCGACCACGTCGAGGGCACCGACCGTCCGTCGCGGGCACCCCCGGATCCACATCCACCTCGACCGGGAGGACCGGACACCGCATGTCAAAGATCATCGCGTTCGACGAGGAGGCCCGGCGCGGCCTCGAGCGTGGCATGAACCAGCTCGCCGACGCCGTCAAGGTGACGCTCGGCCCGCGTGGCCGCAACGTCGTGCTGGAGAAGAAGTGGGGCGCCCCGACGATCACCAACGACGGCGTCTCCATCGCCAAGGAGATCGAGCTCGAGGACCCGTACGAGAAGATCGGCGCGGAGCTCGTCAAGGAGGTCGCCAAGAAGACGGACGACGTCGCCGGCGACGGCACGACGACCGCGACCGTCCTGGCCCAGGCGCTGGTGCGCGAGGGCCTGCGCAACGTCGCCGCGGGTGCGAACCCGATGGCGCTCAAGCGCGGCATCGAGAAGGCCGTCGAGCGGGTGAGCGAGGAGCTCTCCAAGATGGCCAAGGACGTCGAGACCAAGGAGCAGATCGCCTCCACCGCCTCGATCTCCGCCGCTGACCCGCATGATCGGCGAGATGATCGCCGAGGCCATGGACAAGGTCGGCAAGGAAGGCGTCATCACCGTCGAGGAGAGCAACACCTTCGGTCTCGAGCTCGAGCTCACCGAGGGCATGCGCTTCGACAAGGGCTACATCTCCGGCTACTTCGTCACCGACCCGGAGCGGATGGAGGCCGTGCTCGAGGACCCCTACATCCTCATCGCGAACTCCAAGATCTCCGCGGTCAAGGACCTGCTGCCGCTGCTGGAGAAGGTCATGCAGGGCGGCAAGCCGCTGGTCATCATCTCCGAGGACGTCGACGGCGAGGCCCTGTCCACCCTGGTGGTCAACAAGATCCGGGGCACGTTCCGCTCGGTCGCCATCAAGGCCCCCGGCTTCGGCGACCGCCGCAAGGCCATGCTGCAGGACATCGCGATCCTCACCGGCGGCCAGGTCATCTCCGAGGAGGTCGGCCTCAAGCTGGAGAACGCCGGCGTCGACCTGCTGGGTCGCGCTCGCAAGGTCGTCGTCACCAAGGACGAGACGACGATCGTCGAGGGTGCCGGGGACGCCGAGCAGATCGCCGGCCGGGTCAACCAGATCCGCGCCGAGATCGAGAAGTCGGACTCCGACTACGACCGGGAGAAGCTCCAGGAGCGCCTCGCCAAGCTCGCCGGCGGCGTCGCCGTCATCAAGGCCGGCGCGGCCACCGAGGTCGAGCTCAAGGAGCGCAAGCACCGCATCGAGGACGCGGTGCGCAACGCCAAGGCCGCGGTCGAGGAGGGCATCGTCGCCGGTGGCGGCGTCGCGCTCCTGCAGGCCTCGACCACCGCGTTCGAGAAGCTCGACCTCGACAAGGACGAGCTGACCGGTGCGAACATCGTCAAGATCGCGCTCGAGGCACCGCTCAAGCAGATCGCGGTCAACGCCGGCCTCGAGGGCGGCGTCGTGGTCGAGAAGGTGCGCAACCTCGAGGTCGGTCACGGCCTCGACGCGAGCACCGGCGAGTACGTCGACATGATCGCGGCCGGCATCATCGACCCGGCCAAGGTCACCCGCTCGGCACTGCAGAACGCCGCGTCGATCGCCGGCCTGTTCCTCACCACCGAGGCCGTCATCGCCGACAAGCCGGAGAAGGCCGCTCCGGCCGGTCCGGGTGGCGACGGCGGCATGGGCGGCATGGACTTCTGAGTCCAGCCACCCGGCAGCACTGAGCACGGCCCGGAGGGGCGGTTCCCGCGCAGGGAGCCGCCCCTCCGGCGTCTCTCGCCCCTCAGGCGCCCTTGCCGACGGCGTTCAGGTGCCCGACCGACCGGCGGTACGACCCGACCAGGCTCGCCTCGACGTACGGCACGCCGAGCTCGGCGCAGAACGCCCGGACCAGCGGCTGCGCGCGCTTCAGCGACGGTCGCGGCATGCTCGGGAAGAGGTGGTGCTCGATCTGGTAGTTCAGGCCGCCGAGCACCCAGTCGACCACCGGGCCGCCCCGGACGTTGCGCGAGGTGATCACCTGCCGGCGCAGGTAGTCCCAGTGGTCCTCCGGCCGCTCCATCGGCATGCCCTTGTGGTTCGGCGCGAACGACAGTCCCAGGTAGAGGCCGAAGACGCCTTGCTGCACCGCGACGAACGCCAGTGCCTGGCCCAGCGGCAGCACCAGCGCGACGATCGCGACGTACGCCGTCAGGTGCACCAGCAGCAGCGACCCCTCCAGCCACCGCGCGCGAACGGCGCCGCTGCGCAACGCGCGGGCGCTGGCCACGTGCAGGTGCATGCCTTCGAGCAGCAGCATCGGGAAGAACAGGAACGCCTGCACCGACGTGAGGAACCGGCGCCAGCCTCGCCGACCGGAAGCCTGGGTCGGGTCGAACACCAGTGCCCCGGCAGCGACGTCGGGATCCCGTTCGAGGTCGTTGGGGTGGGCGTGGTGCCGGTTGTGCTTGTCCTGCCACCAGCCGTAGCTGAGCCCGATCACCGCGTTGCCGCCGAACAGGCCGTAGGCGTAGCTCGCCCGCTGGGTGCGGAAGACCTGCTTGTGGCCCGCGTCGTGGCCGAGGAAGCCGACCTGGGTGAACATCACGCCCAGGAAGGCCGCGGTCAGCAGCTGCCACCAGGTCGACCCCAGCAGCGCGAACGCCACCCAGCCACCGACCAGCAGCGCGAAGGTCCCGGCGAACTTGGCGCGGTAGTAGCCGGACCGGCGCCGCAGCAGCCCAGCCGCCTTGACCCGCCTGGACAGCTCCGCGTAGTCGCTCGTGCGGCGGTGGACGTCCGTTGTCATCGGCGCTGTCGCTTTCCTTCGAGCGGGAGCGTGTGCGCCGAGGTCTGGGACGGACCGCGCTCTGGTGCCGGTGAGCCTACTCGCCGACGCCGGACCGCAACGGGGCCCCGGCGAGCGGCCGGACCCAGGTGGCCTCACCGGCGTCGAGGTGCAGCTCGGCGTCGCACTCGGCGGCTGCGTCGGGGTCGTGGGTGGCGAGCACCACCGCTGCGCCGCGGTCGGCCTCCGCCCGCAGCAGCAGCACGACCCTGGCCCGGTTGACCGCGTCGAGCTCGCTGGTGGGCTCGTCGGCGAGCACCACGCTGCCCTGCTGGGCCAGACCTCGGGCCACCGCGACCCGCTGCTGCTGGCCGCCGGAGAGCTCCTCGATGAGCTGGTTGCCCGCTGAGCCGAGACCTACCGCCTCCAGGGCCTCGGTCGTCCGCCGGGTCGCGTCCTGGGGGTCGACCCGGGCCGCGAGCAGCGGGACCACGACGTTCTCGCTGGCCGTGAGGACGCTCGCCAGAGCGTTGTCCTGCGGGATCAGCACCACGCCGGCTGCACTGGTCTGGTCCCTGTCCTGCGGCACGACGCCGTCGACCTCGACGAGCCCCTGGTCGGGGCGGACCAGGCCGGCGAGCGCCCAGAGCAGCGTCGTCTTGCCGGCCCCGGAGGGGCCGGTGACCGCGACCATCCGGCCCGGGACGGCATGCAGGTCGACACCGGCGAGCACGTCGTGACCGCCGTACCGGACGTGCACGTCGGTGGCTCGGATCTCGGTCATCGGGCAACCCCCTCGCCGGCGCCGGTGTCGGTGCGGTCCAGCCGGACGGCGTCCTCGTCGACGATGGTGACACGCAGCAGCGAGCCCGGCGGCACCCGCTCGAGCACGTCCGGCGGCAGGGTGAGCGAGCCGTCCCGGGCGACGACGGCGAACTCCTCGCCGCGGCGTCCCTCGGCACCCACCCGCCCGTCGCGGATCGTCACGGTGCGCGGCAGCCGCTCGGCCACCTCCGGGTCGTGGGTCACCGCGACCACGGTGGTGCCGAGGTCACGGTTGACGTCGGAGACGGCGGCGAGCACCTCGTCGCGGCCCTCGTGGTCGAGCTGGCTGGTCGGCTCGTCCAGCAGCAGCAGGCCGGGGCGGGCCGCCAGCCCGACCCCGACGGCGAGCCGCTGCCGCTGGCCGGGGGAGAGCGAGCCGAGCGGGGTGCGGCTGTGGTCGCCGAGACCCACCAGGTCCAGCACCTCGACCGGGTCGAGCAGCAGGTCGGCCGGCTCGTCGGAGTCCTTCCCTCGGCCGAGCCGGCGAGCCCCACGCTGGGCGAACCGGACGTTGTCGATCGGGCTGGCGTAGGGCAGCAGGTTGCGCATCGCGCCCTGCAGCACGACGCCGACGTCACCGGCCCGCATCCGGGCCAGTCCACGCTCGTCCATCCGGGCGATCTCGTGCGACCCCACCGTGAGCCGTCCGGCGCTCGGCCGGAGCAGCCCGGCGAACAGGTTCAGCAGGGTCGACTTGCCCGAGCCGGAGGGCCCGAGCAGGCCCACCACCTCGCCGCCGGCGACATCGAGGTCGACGCCGGACAGGGCCACCACGTCGTTGCCTTCGAGCCGGTAGATGTGCACCAGCCCGTGGCAGGAGACCGGGATCCCGCTCATCTGACTCCTTCCCGCAACCGGTCGGGACGACCGGAGCGCAGCTGCAGGGCGGCGACCGCGAGACCCACCGCGACGAGGATCAGGCCCAGCCCGCCGACGGCCGCCCAGCCCGCAGGGACGTCGGGCGCGTACCGCACCGCGACGAACGCCGACGGGTCGTCGAACTGCGGCAGCGCCGGCAGCACCACCCAGGTGGCGACCAGCGCCGCGAGCGACCCGCAGGCGAGGGCGACGAGCACGGTGCCGACGTTCTCCCGGAGCAGCAGGCCCCGCACGGTCCGCCGTCGCAGCCCGACCACCCGCAGGGCGGCGACCTCGTACGCCCGCTGCCGGCGTCCGACGTAGGCGGCGACCAGCAAGGCCCCGACGGCGACGACGACCGCCGCGGCACCGCAGACGAGCAGCAGCCGCAGCGCGAGCACGGCACCGTCGCCGGCGTAGACCTTCTCCCGTGCGGCGCGGGTCTCCCGGCCGTGCACCGTGACCCCGTGGGTCTTCAGCGACGCCCGCAGCGCCCGCTCGGCGGCGGGGTCGTCGCGGGACAGCCAGACCTGCCGGTCGCCGACGGTCGAGTTGTCCTCGGACAGCCGCAGGGCCAGGTCGAGGTCGACGAGGACCGCGTCGTCGCCGGCGCGCGGCAGGTAGCGGACCGGGTGGGTGGTGAGGTAGCGGGTTGCCGACCCGGACAGCCCGGTGGTCTCGCCGACCGGGCTGCCGGCGTCCTCGGGGCTGGTCGAGATGCCGCGCCCGGTGAGCGCCGGAAGCGGCTCGGGGGAGTCACCGTGCACGATCTCGGCGAACAGCCCGCCCGGGGTCATGCACCTGGACCCGCAGGTCCTGACCCGGGCGCAGCACGACGGTCGGGCCCCCGACGGTAGGCGCACCGGCGCGCCAGGCGTCCGGGATCCGGAAGCTGTCGACCAGCGGCACCGTCGGGCCGCCGTCAGCGGGGGCGAGTGCCACCGACTGGACGAGCAGGGTCGCGGTCGCCTGGTCGAAGTCGACGCTGGCGATGGTCGACGGCGAGGGCGGCCAGGCGGCAGTCGACGGCCGGGGTGCAGCCGGCCGGCAGCTGGGCGGTGTAGCGGTGGCTGCCGGGCTGCAGCTCGCCGAGGTCCACCCGGTCCGAGCCGCCCTCGTGGTCGACCCGCGCCGTGAGCCGCAGCGGTGACGGGGAGCTGACCTGCTGCTGGTCGACGGTGACCTCCAGCCGGCCGGGCCGCAGCCGCACCGGGTCGGTCAGCGCCGGGTGCAGGACGGAGCGGACCGACGTGGGCGCGACCCCGGGCGAGCCCCAGTCGAGCACCCGGTCGGCGCGGGTCGAGTCGACCGCCACCAGCCGGGCCTCCTGGTTGCTGCTCGTGACGGCGACCGCGGCCATCGCGTAGCGGCCGTCCGGGTCGGCCTCGCGCACGGCGTCGAGCAGCTCCCGCGAGCCCGGGGCCTGCACCTGCAGCACCACCTCCGCGCCGGTCTCGGCCCCGGACCGCTCGACCCGGTTGCGCTCGGCCACCGTCCAGGCCTGCACGCCGACGAGCAGCAGGCAGGTGGCCACCGCGAGCACGGAGGCGATGCGCGCGGTGCCCGGCCGGCGGGCGACGCCGGCCCAGCCGACCGTGCCGGCGGCCCGACCGCGGGCGAGCGCGACGGTGCTGCGGCGCCGGGCCACCCGGACGAGGATCCGGGCGGCGAGCAGGCCGCCGGCCACCGCGACCATGCCGGGGCCGAGCAGCGCGACGGGGCTGGGCCGGCCGCCGCGGTCGCTGACCAGCTGCACCACGCCGGCGGTTGCGAGCACCACGACGACGCCGTCGACCAGGCCGGCGCGGCGCCCGGCACGCCGCGGCGGCACCCGGCGCAGCAGCTCGGACACCGGCCGCCGGAAGACCTGCCGGGAGGACAGCCCGGCGGTGATGATGCCCCCCACGACGGCGAGCAGCACGGTCAGCAGCACCGGCCAGGTGAGCACCACCTCGGTGCCCGGCGCGAACACCCGCTTCGCCGAGCCGCGCACCGCGAGGTAGCCGATCAGCACGCCCAGCGGGGCCGCCACCAGCAGCAGCAGGAACACCTCGGCCAGCCCGAACCGCCGGGTCTGGCGGCTGGTCAGGCCGCGCAGCTTGGCGAGGCCGAGCTCAGGGGAGCGCTCCTCGGTCGCGGAGCCGACCACGAGGTAGAGGGTCCACCAGCTCAGCAGCACGAGCTGGGTGACGGCCAGCGGCGCAGCGATCCGCACCAGGTCCCGCCCGTCGTCGGCGCGGGCGAGGGCCGCCGGCAGCTGGGAGTCGGTCGTGACCTCGGAGGGGGTCAGCCGGTCGCGCAGCCGGTGGATCTGCCGGCGCAGGGTGTCGGCGTCGTCCAGCCGCACCTTCCCCGGCAGCACCGGCATGTCGACCGTGTACGCTCGTGATGCGGCCGAGCCGCGCCGAGCCGGGGCCGACGAACACCGGGTCGGCGGTGGGTGGGTGCTCGCCCGAGGCGCCGAACGGCGTGGCGCGCGGGTAGTAGCCGGAGAAGTACGGCCGGCCGGCCCAGTACGGCGCCTGCACGGGCACCGGGTCGACGGTGCCGACGACGCGCACCGACAGCACCGGGGGCAGCCCGCCGGACTGGAGGGTCGCGGAGTCCGGCAGCTCGATGTCGACGGTGCCTCCGAGCTTGCCGCCCACCAGCGCCAGGCTGCGCCGGGTGAACAGGCCCTCGCCGGGGGCGGTCGGGCAACGGCCGGCGACCAGCGGCAGGTGCGCGCACACTCCGGCGCGCTCGACGACCGGACCGACGACGTGGCCGCCCTTGAACGGGCCGGCCGTGGGGCTGTACTGACCTTGGCCGACGTAGGCCAGCCGGGCCGGCCCGAAGGCTGGGTGGGTCAACGTGGAGCGCATGACGTCCTCGGTGATGGCGCCGGGGGGAACCCCGACCTGGCCGCTCCGCGCGCGCAGCTCGTCCTGCGCGCTGCCGTTGGTGAACGCGGCGGCGGCCTGCGGGACGGACGCCTGGACCGACAGCGCGAACGCGTCGGCCCGGCGCAGGGTGTCCCGCACGATCGACTCCTCGGCGGCCCGGGAGTACAGCGGCGCCACCACGCACGCGGCGCTGGCCACGGTGGCCAGCACCAGCACGATCAGCGCGGTGCTGCGCCGGAACCACAGCCCGGCCAGGGCGAGCCGCAGGGAGGTGCCGCGGTCGGACCTCGGCCGCCGCGGGGTGCGCCGGCTCATCGGCCCTCCCGCAGCCGGCTCGGCACCGCCGCGGCGGCGAGCGACCGGCCGACCACGACCGACACGGTGCACAGCAGCACCAGGCACCCGGCCACGGTGACGAGCACCGCCGGCCAGGCCGGGCCGAGCACCAACGGCAGCGGTGCGGCCGGGCTGGCGAACAGCGGCACGTCGGGCAGCGCCGCCTGTGCCGCCACCAGGCCGAGCAGCCCACCGGCGAGCACCCCGAGCACGGCGACGACGAGGTGCTCCCGCACCGACGCGGCCCGCACGGTCCTCGCGGGCACCCCCGCCAGCCGCAGCCCCGCCAGGTCGCGGGCCCGGCTCGCACCGGAGGTCGCGACCCCGACCACCAGCACGGCGGCGGCGAGGACCACGGCCACCAGCCCGGCGACCAGGGCCAGCCGCAGGGCCAGCGAGGGTCCCTCGCTGGTGAACGCGGCGACGTGGTCACCGGTCGTGTCACGGGCCAGCACCTGCATGCCGTGGTCGCCGAGATCGCGGCGCAGGGCGCGTTCGCGGGCCGGGTCGTCGGCGGCCAGCCACACGGCGTACGACGTCTGGCCCGGGGTCGCGGACGGCCCGGTGGCCACGGTGGCGAGGTCGACGAGCACCCCGCGCCCCCCGGACCGCGGGATCTGCGGCACCCGGCCCGCGGCGACGTAGGCCGTGTCCGCGGCCGACAGGTCGGGTGCGAGGACGAACAGCCCCTTGCGGTTGGCGTCGCCCGGGAGCGGCGGGACGTTGCCGGCCCGCAGCACCGCCGGGTTGACCGGCCGGTCGGCCCGCTGCGCCGTGAGTGGCGTGCCGAACGACGTGCCGACGATGCGCAGGTTCTTGCCGGGGGTGACGAACGCGTCGTCGAACGCATCGGCACGCCAGGGCAGCGACTCCCACTTCCCGGGCCCGTCGGTGTCCAGGTCGACCGGGGTGAGGTCACCCGCCGTGCCGGCCCGCACGGCATCGACGTCGAGCTGCATCGTGGCGTCGACGAAGTCGCCGAAGGTGCGCAGGGCACTCACCTGCTGCAGGCGGCAGCCCTGCGTGCACCCGACGCTGGCGGTGTAGCGGTGCGCGCCCTTGCGCAGCGGGCCGAGGTCGACCTGCCGCAGCACGCCGGCGTCGTCGACCAGCCCGAGCGACAGCTTGACGGGGCCTTGCAGCTCGGGCTGGAGGCGCGCCACCCCGCGGGCCTCGAAGGTGGCGTCGACCTCGACCCGGTCACCCTGCAGCCGGACCGGCGCGGGGCGTTGCGGGGTGAGGGCCGCAAGGGTCGCGGCGTCCGGCCGGGCGTCGGCGCTGCCCCAGCGGGCGATGCGGGCGAACGCGGCAGGCTCGACGGCGGTGGTGCGCGGACCGGCCGGCGCGCCCGACGACACCGTGACGACCGGCGTCGCGAACCGGCCGTCGGGGTCGATGTCGAGCACCGCGCGGCGCAGCGCCAGTGAGCTGTCGGCGTCGACGGTGAGCACCACCGGTGCGCCGGCCTCGACCTCGGACCGGGTCTCGCGGTTGCGGGCGGCGACGCTCCACGCATCGACGGCGAAGACCAGCAGCGCGCACGCCACCGTGATGATCGCGATGAGCCGGCGCAGCGCGGGCCGGCGGGCGATCTGCAGACCGGCGAGCGCCGACGGCACCCGGCCGCGGCGCAGCGAGACCCGGGCGAGCGGCCCTGCGGTGGGAATCGTCGCCTGCGCGAGCAGCAGGCCGCCGGCGATCGCGAGCAGCCCCGGCGCGAGCAGCGCGACGGGGCCGCCGTCGCCGGAGAGCAGGGTCACCAGGCCGGCGGCTGCGGCTGCCACGATGGCCCCCTCGACCAGCCCGACCTGCAGGGTGGACGCCCGAGGCGGCACCCGTCGCAGCAGCGAGGTGAGCGGCTGGCGCAGGGTGGGCACGGCGGCCGCGACGATGGCCAGCAGCCCCGCGGCCAGGGCGGCCAGCACCGCGACCGCGACCGGCCAGCGGGCCTCCAGCTCGACGCCCGGCTGCAGCCAACGGCGGGTCGCCGCGAGCGCGACCAGCCAGCCGAGCGCCGCCCCGACCGCGCAGCCGGCCAGGACGAGCAGCCCGAGCTCGCGCAGCAGCATGCCGGCCGCGCCGAGGGTGCCGTGCCCGCGCAGCCGCGCCAGCGCGATCTCGGGCCGGCGCTGCTCGGTGGCGGCCGCGCAGACGAAGGCGAGGACGACGATGCCGAGGACGGCCAGCTGCACCGCGAGCAGCGGGATCACGGTGCGCGCCTGGTGGCGCTGGGTCGCCGTCGAGGCGATGAGCGGGCCGATGTCGCTGGCGGCCGCGGCGCCGATGGTGGCGGCCTGGCTGTCGACCCGCGCGGTGGCGGACTGGAGCTCGCCGACGTCGGCCAGGTCGAGCCGGTCGGCCAGCAGCGGGATGTCGAGGTGGGTGTGCAGGTCGGGCCACCGGGTGCCGGCCAGCGTGGCCCAGCTGGTGAACACGTCGTCGACGGTGCGGGTGGCCTGCTCGTCGGCGGTGGGCCGGGCCGCGGTGGGCGCCTGCCCGCGACCGGCCCAGTACGGCCGGGACAGGTCGGGCGCGTCGTAGAGCCCGACCACGGTGGCCCGGGCCCGCACGCCGTTCTCGGCCGGGTCGCCGTCGGCGAGCGTGACGACGCTCCCCGGCGAGATGCCGGTCGAGGCCGCGGACCGGCGGCTGACCAGCACCTCGCCGGGCCGCCGGAAGCAGCGGCCCACGGACACCGTGACCTCGGTGCACACGCCGTCCCGGCTGGTCAGCCTGGCCCGGACGGCGGCTTCCCCGGCGCCGGGAGCCACCAGCACAGGCGCCTCGGCACCACCGATCGGTGCGCCGAACTGCGGCGGCACCTCGGACCGCACCGTGCGCGCCAGCCGGGCCGGCGACGCTGGGCGGCCCGAGCCGTCGGAGACCACCAGCGCGCTGCGGGCCGGTGCGGCGTTCGCCACCACGTTGCGCAGCACCGACTGCTCCACCGCCCGCGCGTAGAGCGGGCCGAGAACGGCCGCCGCCGTGACGACTGCGGACAGCACCACGACGAGCAGCGCCTGGCGCGGCCGGTGACGCAGGGCAGCGGCGGTCACCGACCCAGCCGTCATGCCGTGCGCCTCCAGGACATCTCGAGCCGGCCGCCTCGTTGTCGGGCGTCGACCCGGGCGCGTTGGTCGACCCTCACGCTGCCGCACCGGTGGGCTGTCTGCGACCGCCGGAGGTCGATCGTGACGGAATCGTTGCCGCGACGATCATGACGTGTCACACGGGACACCGGGTCGGGCGGGCGGGCGGTCAGCGGCCGGCGAAGCTCCCGGCGATGCGCCGCTCGGCCTCGTCGTAGGAGTGGCCGGCCTGCCCGAGCAGCTGGCTGATGCCGGCGAGCGCCTCCTGCAGGCCCTGGGCGCTTCGGCTCCACTCGTCGTACAGCGCCTGGAACCGGTCCTGGGCCTGGCCGGTCCAGCTGCCGCTGATGGGCAGCACCCGGCCGCGCAGGGTGCCCAGCTCGGACTCGATGGACCCGGCCGTGCCCTGCACCTGCTGGGACAGGGCGAGCAGCTCGGCCGGGGTGACGCGGAACGCGGTCATGGTGACCTCCTGAGGGTCGTTGACGTCGGGTCCGGCCGAACCTACGGAGATCGGCGGCGGCGGCCGCGGCGCTGTCCACAGGCCCGCCGTCCGGCCCGGTCACAGCCGGCCCAGTGCCCCCACGGCAGCCACCACGACGCCGCCCTCCTCGCAGACCCAGTGCGGGTCCTCGCCGAGGTCCGGGGTCACCCGCAGCTCGTGCGGCGCCGGTTCGTCGTCGTCGGCCTCGTGGTGCGGCAGCGCGCACACCGGCCACCGCCCGACCTGGTCGAGCAGGGCCTCCTGCACGTCCTGCGCGACGAGGCAGGTGGCGAACACCGCGCCCGCCGGCCACTGCTCGACCCACCACCGTCGGGCGGTGAGCACCTCGTCGACCACCGACACGGTCGCGGCGGTGTCGAGCCCGCAGGCCGCCAGGTCGTGCAGGACCCGGGCCCTGGCCTGCAGCAGCGCGTCGGTCACGGGCAGCATTGTCCGCTGCGCGACCATCGGGGCATGACCCTCCTCGTCGACACGCCCATCTGGCCCTTCCGCGGCCGGCTGTGGTGCCACCTGGTGAGCGACACGTCGTACGACGAGCTGCACGACCTCGCGGGCCGGCTGGGCATCCCGCGGCGCGGCTTCCAGGGCGACCACTACGACCTGCCCGAGGAGATGCGCGACGCGGCGATCGCCCTCGGGGCGCAGCCGGTGACCGGACGCGAGCTCATCACCCGCCTCCGCGCGTCCGGGCTGCGCCGCCCGCACCGTCACTGAGCCTCGTCGAGGCCCGGCCAGCTCGGCGGTGACGTTGGCCCGCGCCGCGGCCTCCCACTCGCGCTGCCCGTACGCCGTGCGGAACAGCCGCGGGTGCCCGAGCAGCCCGCGCAGCACCGCCGCCCGGCCGCGCGCGAACGTCGCGTCGTCGAGGTGGGCGTACTCCCGACGGACTCCCTCGACGTACGTCGAGTAGCGCGCGGCGGTCGCAGCGAGCACGCCGAGGTCGGCGTCGCAGAGCACGGCGCCGTTGCGGTCACCCTCGGCCGGCTGGTGGGTCGCCGTCAGGCGGACGAGGCGGGCCACCTCGTCGACCAGGTCGGGGGCGAGGCCCAGCCGGCGCAGCGCCTGCACGGCGAGCTCGGCGCTGCGTTCCTCGTTGTCGCCGGCCGTCGGGTCGTAGACCGCGTCGTGGTACCACGCGGCGAGCCGGACGACGTCCGGTGCCGCGGCCTCGTCGGCGAGCAGGTCGATGCGGGTGAGCACCTCGTCGAGGTGCGCCAGGTCGTGGTAGCCGCGGTGCTTCTCGGCCCAGCGGCCGAGCAGGGCGGCCCCGGCGCCGGCGACGTCGTCGCGCGCGCCCAGCCGGCGGGCCAGGCCCAGCCAGGAACCCACGAGGTGCCGCACCTGCGTCAGGCCGCCAGCTCGTCGGGCAGCGGTCGGGTGTGCACCACGGAGAGCCCGGACACCGCACGGGTCAGCACGACGTAGAGCCGGCGCAGCCCCTGGAACGTCGACGGCTCGCCCTCGACGATCGCGGCGGGCTCCACGACCACCACGTGGTCGTACTCCAGCCCCTTCGCCAGGGTGGCCGGCACCACCGTCACGCGGGCGTCCACCTCGTCCCGCCCGAGCACGACGTGGTCGACGTCGAGGCCGCCGTCGAGCAGGTCGACCAGGTGGTCGGCGACCACGACGCCGACCGAGCCCGGCTCGGCCAGCACCCGGCGTACCTCCTGGGTCACCGTCAGGACGAGGTCGGTGGTGGCCACCAGGTCCAGCCGTCCGTCGTTCTCGCGCACCGACTCCGGCGGGCTCACTCCCGGAGCGATGTGCGGCAGCAGCCGGGCGGCGAACTCGATCACCGCGGCCGGGACCCGGTAGCCGCGCCGGAGCACCTCGACGTGCGCGTCGGGCTTGCCGAGGTGGGCCAGCGTCTCGGCCCAGTCGTTGGTGGCCCAGGCGGTGGTGCCCTGCGCGATGTCGCCGAGCACCGTCGCGGACGCCGTGGAGCACCGCCGGCCGACGGCCCGCAGCTGCATCGGGGAGAGGTCCTGCGCCTCGTCCAGCACGACGTGGCCGAGGCTCGGCTCGCGCGCCACCAGGTCGGCCGCCTCGTCGACGAGGACGGCGTCGGCGAGCGACCAGGGCGCCGTCTTCGGGCCGCGGGCCGGCTTCGGCCAGAGCAGCAGCGCCTGCTCGTCGGCGTCGAGCACGCCCTCGGCGGCGCGGGCCAGCACCGCGGCGTCCGACAGCAGCGACATCACGACGCGCACCGGGTCGACCGCGGGCCACAGCGCCTCGACGGCCTTGCGCACCGGGACGCTGCGGGCCACCGCGTCCTGGGTGCGGTCGTCGGGTGACTCCCCGGCGGCCTCCATCTTGGTGAGCAGCGCGTGCGCCAGCCGCTGCGCGAGCATCGCCCGCGCCGCGCCGTAGCGGACGTCGCGGGCCCGCAGCTCGGCCACGATGTCGCGCAGCTCGTGGGTCGGCACCCGCCACCGGTGCGACCCGCGGGGCAGCACGAGGGGCTCGGTCGGGTCGCGCAGGCCGGCGTGCACCGCGCGGTCGAGCACCACGGCCATCCGTGCGTCGCCCTTCAGGGCGGCCACCGGCGTGGCGTCGGTCGCCCGCACCGCGCACCCGGTCGCCGACCAGCTCCTCCAGCGTGACCTGGCGGACGTCCACCTCACCGAGAGCCGGCAGCACCGCGGAGATGTAGGACAGGAACGCCGAGTTGGGCCCGACCACGAGCACGCCGCCCCGGCGCAGCCGGTCCCGGAAGGTGTAGAGCAGGTACGCCGCCCGGTGCAGGCCGACCGCGGTCTTCCCGGTGCCCGGCGCGCCCTGCACGCAGATCGTGTCGGACACGTCGGCGCGGACGATCACGTCCTGCTCCGGCTGGATGGTGGCCACGATGTCGCGCATCGGCCCGACGCGGGGCCGCTCGATCTCGCCCGCAAGAATTGCACTGGTCGCGCTGACCTCTGTGCGGTCCAGCAGGTGCTCGTCCTCGTAGGCCGTGATCTCGCCGTGCTCGAAGCCGAACCTGCGCCGCAGCACGACGTCCATCGGCTCGGTGCGGGTCGCCCGGTAGAACGCCGTCGACACGTCGGCCCGCCAGTCGATGACCACCGGGTCGCCGCCGTCGTCGTGCACGTGCCGCCGGCCCACGTAGAACCGCTCGCCGCCGGCGCCTCGCGGCCCGTCGACGCCGTGGACGAGGTCGAGCCGGCCGAAGAACAGCGGCGTCTCGGGGTCGTCGGCGAGTGCGAGGATCCGCCGGTACAGCGAGGCCGCCAGGTAGGCCTCCGAGACCGCGTCCCCACCCCTGGCGTCGAGCGCCTCGGTGGCCTCCCGCATCGAGCGCAGGTCGGCCCGGGCCGCCGCCAGGTACGCACGCTCGGCGCTCAGGGTCGGGTCGGCGGACTGGGTTGCGGGCACGCGGAGGGGGCCTCTCGTCGGGCGGCAGCGGTGGGCTGCCGGGATCGTCGCTCGGCTGGTGGTCGGGGGTGGGTCCGCGAGCCTACTCCTCCGGACCCACTCGCTACGGTCGCCGGATGACTGCTGCGCCCGTCCGGTACCGGTCCGAGGAGGAGGACAGCGGCCGGTGGACCGGGTTCCCGTTCCGGGACGGCGACATCGTCATCAGCACCCGGTCCAAGAGCGGCACGACCTGGCTGCAGATGATCTGCGCCCTGCTGGTCTTCCAGCAGCCGGACCTGCCGGCGCCGCTGGGCGAGCTCTCGCCGTGGCTGGACTGGTGCACCCGGCCGGTCGAGGACGTCGTCGCCGGGCTGGAGGCGCAGCGGCACCGGCGGTTCGTCAAGACGCACACCCCGCTCGACGGGGTGCCGCTGGACCCGCGGGCGACCTACCTGGTCGGCGCCCGCGACCCCCGGGACATGTACGTCTCGCTCTACCACCAGGGCGCGAACATCGACCGGGCCGCGGTACGCCGGCTGCTGGGCCGGCCGGAGCCGGACCCCGCCGAGGCTGCGGCGGCCGCCACGTCCCGGGCTGCGCGAGTCGCTGCTCGCCTGGATCGACCGGGACACGTCGCCGCAGGAGGAGATGGACTCGATCCGGGGCGTGCTGTGGCATGTGACCGACGCCTGGCAGCGGCAGCACGACCCGGCTGTCCGCGTCGTGCTCGTGCACTACGCCGACCTGTCCGGCGACCTGGAAGGCCAGATGCGCCGGCTCGCGCAGGTGCTCGGCATCGACGTGCCCGAGCCGCGCTGGCCGGTGCTGGTCGAGGCGGCGGGCTTCGCGGCGATGCGGGCCAGGGCCGACCAGCTGGCGCCCGGCGGCCCCGGCTCCGTGCTCAAGGACAACCGGGCGTTCTTCCGCAGCGGCACGTCCGGCGCCTGGCGGAGCCTGCTGACCGCTGACGAGGTGCGGCACTACGAGCAGCGGGTCGGGTCACTCGCCCCCGCCGAGGTCACCAGGTGGCTGCACCGCTGAGCGCCTCAGCGGGCGGCGACGAGCGCGCGGCGGAGCCGGGCGAGCCGGACGTGCAGCAGGGTCGGTGAGGTCGGACCGCTGGAGAACACCAGCCGGGCCACCAGGACCTGGGCGTGCCGCAGGGCGCGGCCGGCGCCGTCGTCCGGCACCGGGATGCTGACGGGCGGCCCGACGACGAGCCCGTCGACGGCGGCGACCAGGGCCGCCGTGGCGGCCTCGACCTCCGGGATCGCGTTCGCCGGCACGTCCAGCACGCTGGCCCGCAGCGCGTCGGCAACCCGCCACCACACCGGGAACGGCACGGGGTCGACCACGCTCTTGCGCACCAGCGCGTTCGCCACCACGTGGGAGGCCAGCCGGCCGGTCAGCTCGTCGCCGTCCGGGGCGGCCGGCCCGGTCGTGGTGAGGGTCAGCTCCTGCGGGCGCTGCAGCGTCGTCATCGTCGCTCCTGGTCGTCGGGACCGCATCGGGCGTTCCGGATCACCGTCGTGACCCGACCTGTCACCGTGATGGGAGTCGGCTGGGCGTTCCCTGATACATCTCGGGGAGGACGCCGGGGGCCGACCCCTCGCGCGCCGCACCGGTCCGGAGCAGGATGAGCCGCATGCCCGAGACCCCGCCCCTCCTGTCCTACGCCAGCGGCATCTCCGAGCTGCCGCTCCTCGGCGACACGATCGGGGCGAACCTGGAACGCACGGTCGCGCTGTTCGGCGGCCGGGACGCGCTCGTCGACTGCCCGAGCGGCCGGCGCTGGACCTACACCGAGCTCGACCGCGACGTCGACCGGGTGGCCCGCGGCCTGCTGGGCCTCGGCGTCGAGAAGGGCGAGCGGGTCGGCATCTGGGCGCCCAACTGCCCGGAGTGGGTGCTCCTGCAGTACGCCACCGCGAAGATCGGCGCGGTGCTGGTGAACGTCAACCCGGCGTACCGCACGCACGAGCTCGGGTACGTGCTGCGCCAGTCGGGAGCCCGGGTGCTGGTGACTGCCGAGTCCTTCAAGACCAGCGACTACGTCGCGATGGTCGAGGAGGTGCGCGCCGAGTGCCCGGAGCTGACAGCAGGTCGTGGTCGTCGGCACCGAGTCGTGGGACCAGCTGGTGGCGGGCGCTGACGACGTACCGGAGGCGGCGCTGGCGACCCGCGCCGCGGAGCTGTCCTGCGACGACCCGATCAACCTGCAGTACACGTCCGGCACCACCGGCTTCCCCAAGGGCGCGACGCTCTCGCACCACAACATCCTCAACAACGGCTACTTCGTCGCGGAGGTCTGCGGCTTCACCGAGCACGACACGGTGGTGCTGCCCGTGCCCTTCTACCACTGCTTCGGCATGGTGATGGGCAACCTCGGCGCGACCTCGCACGGCTCGACGATCGTGATCCCGTCGGCCGGGTTCGACCCTGCCGCGGCGCTGGCCGCCGTGCAGGAGACCGGGGCGACGGCGCTCTACGGCGTGCCCACGATGTTCATCGCCGAGCTGGCGCTGCCGGACTTCGCGAGCTACGACCTGTCGACGCTGCGCACCGGGATCATGGCCGGCTCGCCGTGCCCGGTCGAGGTGATGAAGCGGGTGGTCGCCGAGATGCAGATGGCCGAGGTGACCATCGCCTACGGCATGACCGAGACGTCTCCGGTCTCGACGCAGACCCGTCGCGACGACGACCTCGAGCGGCGGGTGTCGACCGTCGGCTCGGTGCACCCGCACGTCGAGGTCAAGGTGATCGAGCCGACGACCGGGCTCACCCTCCCGCGCGGGGAGCCCGGCGAGCTGTGCACCCGCGGCTACTCGGTGATGCTCGGCTACTGGGACGAGCCGGAGAAGACCGCCGACGTCCTCGACCGCGCGGGGTGGATGCACACCGGCGACCTCGCGACGATGGACGAGGCCGGCTACCTCAACATCGTGGGCCGGATCAAGGACCTGGTGATCCGGGGCGGCGAGAACGTCTATCCCCGCGAGATCGAGGAGTTCCTGCACAGCCACCCGGACGTCGCCGACGTGCAGGTGATCGGGGTCCCTGACGCGAAGTACGGCGAGGAGCTGTGTGCCTGGGTGACCATGCGCGAGGGCGCCGAGCCGCTGACGGCCGAGGCGGTGCGGGAGTTCTGTGCCGGCCGGCTGGCGCACTACAAGGTGCCGCGCTACGTGCAGGTCGTCGACGGCTTCCCGATGACGGTGACCGGCAAGGTCCGCAAGGTCGAGATGCGGGAGCGGTCGGTCGAGATGCTCGACCTCCGCGACGTCGCCGCCCAGGCGCACGCCTGACGGCGCCGGCATTCACCCACTGGCAACGACCCGGTTCCGCCGACGCGAGGAGGCTCGGCATGAGTGACCGCATCGAGGTGGTCGGCACCGGCACCGCGCACGCCCGGCCGGACCTGTTCGTCGTCAACCTCGGTGCGGAGGCCACCGGCGCCGGCGTCGCTGCCGTGCTGGAGACCGCCGAGCTCGCGGCCGCCGCGATGGCCGAGACCGCGCGGACCACGGGGGCCGTCGAGGACGCCGACCTGCGCACCTCGGACATGGCAGTGAGCACGCACCACGACCACCAGGGGCAGCCGGCGGGCTACCGGGCGTGGCTCGGGCTCACCTTGACCCTGCGCGACCTCGACACCTCCGGCACGGTGCTGGCGGCGGTGCTGGCCGCGGGCGGGGACGCCGCCCGGCTGCAGGGGGTCGGCCTCGCGATGTCGGACTCGGGGACCGCCCTCGACACGGCGCGGGCGGCGGCGATGGCCGACGCGCGCCACCAGGCCGAGCAGCTGGCCGCCCTCGCCGGTCGTGAGCTGGGCGGCGTACGCCGGGTGCAGCCGCTGCTCGGGTCGGGCGGCGAGCCCCGGCCGATGATGGCCGCGCTCGCGGGACGCCAGGCGATGGCGCTGCCGGTGGAGGCCGGCACGTCGGCAGTGACGGTGTCGCTGCGGGTCCGCTATGACCTCGTCTGAGCCGGGCACCGTCCGGGTGCCGGTGCCTCCTGACCGATCCGTCCCCGGAGACGCCCGGGAAAGGGCATGCTGCCCCGCATGACCTGTCAGGCGTGCGGGACGGCTTCCGGGCCGGGCGCCAAGTTCTGCGCCGAGTGCGGCACGCCGTTCGCCAGGGGCTGCCCGGCGTGCGGCGCCGACGTGACCGCCGGTGCCAAGTTCTGTGCGGAGTGCGGGGCCGCCCTGGCCGTCCCGGCTGCGCTGCCGGCGGCGGCTCCAGCGGGCCTGCCCGCGGCGGCCGACCCCGGCCGCGGCGGGCCCGCGGCTGAGCGGCGGCTGGTGTCGGTGCTGTTCGCCGACCTGGTCGGCTTCACCACGCTCTCGGAGTCGCGCGACTCCGAGGAGGTGCGCGAGCTGTTGACGCGGTACTTCGAGGTGTGCCGCACGCTGGTGGTCCGGCACGGCGGGGTGGTCGAGAAGTTCATCGGGGACGCGGTGATGGCCGTGTGGGGTGCCCCCGTGGCCAACGAGGACGACGCCGAGCGCGCGGTGCGCACCGCCCTGGAGCTCGTCGCCGCCGTCACCGCGCTGGGCGAGGACGTCGGCGCTCCCGAGCTGCGCGTCCGCGCCGGCGTCCTGACCGGAGAGGCCGCGGTGACCCTGGGTGCCACCGGGGAGGGCATGGTCGCCGGGGACCTGGTGAACACCGCGAGCCGGGTGCAGTCGGCGGCACCTCCCGGAGCGGTGCTCGTCGGCGAGGCCACCCGCCGCGCGACGGATGCGTCGGTGCGCTACGAGCCGGCAGGGAGTCACCAGCTCAAGGGCAAGGCCGAGCCGATGGCGCTGTTCCGCGCCCTGCAGGTGGTGGCCGGCCGCAGCGGGCTGATGCGGGTGGAGGGTCTCGAGGCGCCGTTCGTCGGGCGGGACCGCGAGCTGCGCATGCTCAAGGACCTGTTCCACTCCACGGTCGACCACCAGACCCCGCAGCTGGTGACGGTCAGCGGAGTCGCCGGTGTCGGCAAGTCGAGGCTGTCCTGGGAGTTCGAGAAGTACGTCGACGGGCTGGCCGAGGGGGTCTGGTGGCACCGCGGCCGGTGCCTGTCCTACGGCGACGGGGTCACCTACTGGGCACTGGCCGACATGATCCGGATGCGGGTCGGGTCCGTCGAGGGCGAGGCCTCCGACGCGGTCGCCGCGAAGCTCGCCGCGACGGTCGCCGAGTTCGTGCTCGACGCCGACGAGCGGCGCTGGATCGAGCCTCGGCTCGGCCAGCTGCTCGGCCTGGACGACCGGCCGACGACCGGCCAGGACGACCAGTTCGCGGCCTGGCGGCTGTTCGTCGAGCGGATGTCCGACAGCGGTCCGGTGGTGCTGGTCTTCGAGGACCTGCAGTGGGCCGACACGTCGCTGCTGGACTTCGTCGACCACCTGCTCGAGTGGTCCCGCAACCACCCGATCTTCGTGCTGGCCCTGACCCGGCCCGAGCTGGCCGACCGCCGCCCGACCTGGGGCTCGGGCCGCCGCAACTTCAGCTCCCAGTACCTCGAGCCGCTCGCCCCCGAGGCCATGGAGCAGCTGCTCGGGGGACTGGTGCCCGGCCTGCCCGCGAACGTGGCCCGGGCGATCCTCGACCGCGCCGAGGGCATTCCGCTCTACGCCGTCGAGACGGTCCGCATGCTGCTCGACCAGGGCCAGCTCGAGCAGGTCGGCGACGGGTACCGGCCGACCGGGCCGATCGCCGACCTGCAGGTGCCGGAGACCCTGCACGGCCTGATCGCGGCCCGGCTGGACGGGCTCGGCCAGGCCGAGCGCCTGCTGGTGGAGGACGCAGCGGTGCTGGGCAAGTCGTTCACCCCCGAGGCGCTGGCCGCGGTGTCCGGCGAGCCCCTCGCGGCGCTGGCCGACCCGCTGGCCGTCCTGGTCCGTCGCGAGATCCTCACCGTCACCAGCGACCCGCGATCCCCGGAGCGCGGCCAGTACGAGTTCGTCCAGGACCTCCTGCAGAAGGTGGCCTACGACACCCTGTCCCGGCACGACCGCAGGGCCAAGCACCTGGCGGTCGCCGCCCACCTGGAGTCCGACCAGGCCGTCGACGACGACGACGTGGTCGAGCTGATCGCGGCGCACTACATCGAGGCGCTGCACGCCGTTCCCGACGCGCCCGACGCCGCGCAGACCCGGGCCAGGGCACGCGAGATGCTGCTGCGGGCGGGGGACCGGGCCGCCGGGCTCGCGGCGCCGGTCGAGTCGCTGCGCTACTTCACCCTGGCCCTCGAGCTGACCGACGACGCACTGGGCCGGGCCCGCCTCGAGGAGCGGGCCGGCGCGGCCGCGTCGACCGCAGGACGCGCCGGGGAGGCCCGCGCCCACCTGGACCGGGCCATCGCGGCGTACGAGGCGGAGGGCCAGGCACACGCCGCCGCCCGGGTGTCCGCGGAGCTGGCCGAGGTCGACTTCTACCGAGGGCAGCCTGCTGGCGGCGATCGCCCGGATGCAGGCGGCGCTGGAGGTGCTGTCCACCGAGCAGCCGGACGCCGACATCGCCGAGGTCTCGGCGCAGCTGGGCCGGCTGCTGTTCTTCGTCGGCCGCGCCGACGAGGGGCAGCCGCACCTCGAGCGGGCGCTCGCGGTCGCCGAGCGGCTGCTGCTGCCGGAGACGCTGGCGCAAGCGCTGAACACCAAGAGCCTTCGTCCTGCTCACCGCGCACCGGCCGGTCGAGTCCGACGCCCTGCTCGAGAAGGCCCTGGCAGGTCGCGCTGGCCGCCGACCGGCACACCGCGGCCCTGCGGGCCTACTTCAACCTGGCCGAGCGACAGGCCGACGTCGGCCGGATCGACCAGGCGCTGGAGACCTACCGGGTCGGCCTGGCCCACTCCCGGCGGGTCGGCGACAAGTTCTACGACCTGTCCATGCAGGCCGGCTCGATCAACCCGCTGCTCACCCTGGGCCGCTGGGACGAGGCCTTGGCGACCGCACAGACCGTGATCGCCGACGAGCACCTCACGACGATGCAGCTCGTCGTGGTCGAGCTGGTGCCGGCGGCCGGGGCCCTGGTCCGCCGCGGGGACACCGAGGGCGCCAAGGCGTTCCTGGCCCAGCTGCCCGGACGCGGCCGACTCCGAGAACGTGCAGAACCGCGCCGCCCAGCAGGCGGTGCTCGCCGCGATCGCCCGGGCCGAGGGTCGCCCGCAGGAGGCGCTGTACCTGGCCCGGCGCGCGTTCGCGTCGCACGAGACCCTCGGGCTGATCGCCCGGGCTCCGATCGAGGGGCTGATCGAGTCGCTCGAGGCCGCCTTCGCCCTGCCGGGACCAGGCCGCGATCGACGAGCTGCTGGACTTCGCCGCCCAGCGCACCGGAGGCAACCAGTCCGCCATGCTCGACGGCCACCGGCTGCGCTTCACGGCCCGGCTGTGCGCGCGTCGCGGCGAGGACGAGAAGGCGATGACCATGTACGCCGCGGCCATGACGACGTTCGAGGAGACCCGCAACGTCTTCTGGCAGGCGACGGTGCGGCTCGAGGCGGCCGAGCACCAGGTGGAGCACGGCCGGCCCGAGGAGGCCGCGCGGCTCCTGGCGCAGGCGCGTCCGGTCCTGGAGGGGCTGGGGGCGAAGCCGAGCCTGGACCGGGCCGACCGGGTCGGGGCGGTCGCGGCCGCCGCGGCCGCGATCGGCTGACGACCGGTCAGCTGGCGTCGAGGGTGGGCAGGTCGTCGGCGTCGACGATCCGGTAGGCGTAGCCCTGCTCGGCGAGGAAGCGCTGCCGGTGCGCGGCGAAGTCCTGGTCGACGGTGTCGCGGGCCGACGACGGCGTAGAACCGCGCCGTGCGCCCGTCGGCCTTCGGGCGCAGCACCCGGCCGAGCCGCTGCGCCTCCTCCTGCCGGGACCCGAAGGTGCCGGACACCTGGATCGCCACCGCCGCCTCCGGCAGGTCGATGGAGAAGTTCGCCACCTTCGACACCACGAGCAGCGTGATCTCGCCGGTGCGGAACGCCTCGAACAGCCGCTCCCGCTCGTTGACCGTCGTCTCGCCCTTGATGACCGGCGCGCTCGAGCCGCTCGCCGAGGTCGTCGAGCTGGTCGAGGTACTGCCCGATCACCAGCACCTGGCTCGTCGCGGTGCCGCTCGACGAGCCGCTCGACGACCCGGGTCTTGGACGCCGTCGAGGAGGCGAGCCGGTAGCGCTCCTCGGGCTCGGCGGTCGCGTAGGCGAGCCGCTCGGACTCGGTCAGGGTCACCCGCACCTCGACGCAGTCGGCCGGCGCGATGTAGCCCTGCGCCTCGATGTCCTTCCACGGCGCGTCGTACCGCTTCGGCCCGATCAGCGAGAAGACGTCGCCCTCGCGGCCGTCCTCGCGCACCAGCGTCGCGGTCAGCCCGAGCCGGCGGCGGGCCTGGAGGTCGGCGGTCATCCGGAAGATCGGCGCCGGCAGCAGGTGCACCTCGTCGTAGACGATCAGGCCCCAGTCGCGGGCGTCGAACAGCTCGAGGTGGGTGTAGACGCCCTTCCGCCGGGTCGTCATCACCTGGTACGTCGCGATGGTGACCGGCCGGATCTCCTTGCGGGCGCCGGAGTACTCGCCGATCTCGTCCTCGGTCAGCGACGTGCGCTTGAGCAGCTCGTCGCGCCACTGCCGGGCGGCGACCGTGTTGGTCACCAGGATCAGCGTGGTCGCCTGCGCCTGCGCCATCGCGGCCGCGCCGACGATCGTCTTGCCGGCGCCGCAGGGCAGCACGACGACGCCGGAGCCGCCGTGCCAGAAGCCGTCGACCGCCTCGCGCTGGTACGGCGCGCAGCTCCCAGCCGTCCTCGCACCAGGTCGATCGGGTGCGCCTCGCCGTCGACGTACCCGGCGAGGTCCTCGGCCGGCCAGCCGAGCTTGAGCAGCACCTGCTTGAGGTGGCCGCGCTCGGACGGGTGCACGACCACGGTGTCCGCGTCGATCCGCGCGCCGACCAGCGGCGGCGACCTTCTTCGAGCGCAGCACCTCCTCGAGCACCGCGCCGGTCGGTGGTGACCAGCACCAGCCCGTGCGCCGGGTGCTTCTCCAGCCGCAGCCGGCCGTAGCGGGCCATCGTGTCGGCGACGTCGACGAGCAGCGCGTGCGGCACGGCGTAGCGGCTGTACTTCAGCAGGACGTCGACCACCTGCTCGGCGTCGTGCCCGGCGGCCCGGGCGTTCCACAGCCCCAGCGGGGTGAGCCGGTAGGTGTGCACGTGCTCGGGCGCGCGCTCCAGCTCGGCGAACGGCGCGATCGCCTGGCGGCACTCGTCCGCGAGCTCGTGGTCGACCTCGAGCAGCAGGGTCTTGTCGGACTGGACGATCAGCGGGCCGCGTCATCCCTCCATTGTGAGTCACCGCTGCAAGTCGGCGGAGCGGCGCTGGGTACCCTGCTCGCCGATGGCTTCCGAGCGTCCGATCTTCGTCGTGGGCTGCCCGCGCTCCGGCACGACGCTGCTCTCGTTGATGCTCTCCAGCCACTCCCGGATCGCGATCCCGCCCGAGACCCGCTTCCTGCTGCCGATCTTCCGGGCCCGGCAGCGGTTCCGCGACCTGCGGGTCGAACCCAACCGCCGCCGGCTGGCGCGCCGGCTGGTGCGCCCGCAGGGCACCAAGTTCGCCCACCTCCGGCTGGATCCCGAGCGGGTGAAGAAGGAGATCGTCGAGGGGCCGCCGACGATCGGCTCGGCGCTGGCGGCGCCCTACCGGCTGTATGCGGCCGACCGCGGCAAGTCCCGGTGGGGGGACAAGCGGCCGACCTACTTCCGCAACGTCGAGCTGCTGCGGGCGCTGTTCCCCGGCGCGGTGATCGTGCACCTGGTGCGGGACCCGCGCGACTGCGTGGGCTCCCTGGTGCGCGCCGAGTGGTGGCACCACGGCGCGGCCGGGGCCCTGGCCACCTGGGTGCACGCGGTCGACTGCACGACCGCGGCCCGGCGCGAGCTGCCGGCGGACGCGTTCCACGAGATCCGCTACGAGGACCTGGTTGCCGACCCGCGCGCCGAGCTCACAAGGCTCTGCGAGTTCCTCGGCGAGGGCTTCGAGGAGCAGATGCTGAGCCCGCACGACGAGGCCCGCCAGCTCCCGGAGCGCCAGCGGACCGGTTGGCACCGCGAGACGCTCGGCACCGTGACCACCCGGCGGGTCGGGGCCGGCGCCAAGGTGCTGACGGCCGAGCAGCTGGCCCTCGTCGAGACCGTCGCAGGGACCCGGATGCGGCGCCTCGGCTACCAGACCACCGCGGGCGGCCGACCCCCGCTGCGGCTCCGGCTCTCCTACCTCGCCTCGGTGACCAGGCTCCGGCTGAGCACCCGGGCCCTCGTCCTGCTGGACCGCCGGCTCGCCGAGCAAGGGGGCCCGGTGGCCGCCCTCGAGCGGTCCTGACCCCGAGCCGCCGCTCGAGTCACCGGTCGGTGAGGACCTCGTCGATCTTCTGCAGCACCCGGGTCGTCGCTTCCGGCGCCCGGGCCGGCGACTCCGGCGGTGACTCGTCGGGCGGGAGGTCGGTCGCGCCGGGGGCGGCGCGCCGACGTCGTACCTGCTGCTGACGCACGGGACCTCCTTCGCCCCCACATCCGGGCCCCGTCGATGCCCCCATCTACCGCGCCGCCGTGGTCGTCAAACCCGGCAGATCGGACCCGTTTCAGCCGACGGTCTCCTCGTCCAGCAGCGAGACGCCGGTGATCCGGTGCACCGCGAACGACCGGACGGCCCCGCGCAGGTGGTCGTAGGCGTTGAGGTAACCCCCCTCGACGGCCACCGGCTCGACCACTCGCTGGGTGGCCCGGCCCTCGGCGTCCACGTAGCCGATCCAGAGCGCCTCGCCCGACCCGGCGGCCTGGGTCAGCATCGCCAGCAGGTCGGCGGTCGGGCGGGACGTGCGCAGCGCGCCGGCCCGGTCGCCGCCCCGGATCGCCCGCACCGCCGCGTCGAGCAGGGCGTCGCCGGGCGCCGGCTGGGTGCGCAGGACGCGGGCCGGCGGCCGTCGCGGCGCTGCCCGCCGCGACTCCGGCCGGCGCACGACGACCTCGCCGTCGGGGCCCTCGGCGGCGGGGGCGAAGCCCATCGTCCGCAACCGGTCGAGCACGGTGTCGGCCGGTGCCGACGAGGCGAGCACGGTGGGCGCGATCCGGCGCAGCCGCAGCTGGGCGGCCCGCCGGTCGGTGAGCAGGACGCCGAGGGTCGACTCGTCGTCGCACCGGACGAAGGCCGAGGCCGAGCCGACCCGCACCCGGCCGTGCCGGCGGCCGACGTCCTCGACCAGGTACGACAGCGGCTGCGGCACAGGGGTGCGGGAGTGCCGGGTGAGCAGCGCGGTGACGTCGCCGGCCGTCCAGCCCGCGTCGAAGGCGCGCCGCACGGTCGCCTCGGTGAAGCGGTAGACGGTGGCGCCGCCGGTCGACTCGACGTCGGCCACCAGCCGCAGCGAGCGGGCCAGCTCCGGCTCCAGCGGGCCGGGTGCGACGGCGGTCAGGTCGGCCTGCAGAAGGACGTGGTCGAGGGTCGGCGGCAGCACCGCACCGAGGGCCGCCGCCGCCGCGTCGTCGTCGCCGGCCGCCAGCAGCCGACCGTGACCCGACAGTGCGCCACCGCCCGCGACGCCGAGCCGGGTGGCCTCCTCGACCGTCCAGGTGACGAGGTCGTCCTGCAGCCGGCCACCTCGACGGGGCGCCTGCCAGCGCAGCCGGGCCGACACCGACTCGGTGGTGGTGGCCGCACCCCGCGGCAGCGAAGCGAGGTCGGCGAGCACGGCGGCTCGTACGGCGGGCGCGGCCGTGCGGTCGAGGTCGGGGCCGAGCGGTGCCAGGGTGCGGCCGCGCAGGTCCCGGCCGCCCACCAGCCCGACGACCCGGGTGGTCGCGAGCCAGGCCCGGGCGAGCGCCGCCCACCGGTGGGGAACCGGCTCGTCGAGCCACCCGTCGTACGCCGGTGTCGGCAGCCAGACCTCGTCGACGTCCCCACCGGCGGCGAGCAGCCCGGCGGCGTGCACGGTCTCGATCAGCAGAGCCAGGGTGTCCTCGTCGACGTCCAGCGCCCCGGCGGCGCGGGACCGCTCGCGCACCCCCACCCCGCCGGCCCGCAGCACCTTCGGGGGGTCCGCCGACCACAGCTCGAGCAGCTCCTCGGCCAGCCGGACGGCCTCGGCTGCCGCTCCGCCGGCCGCCCGGTCGACGTGGTCGGCGTCGACGGCGGTGGTCGCCAGCTCCGGCACGGTCGGCTCCGGCGCGCGGTGCACCCGGCCGCCACGCAGGTGCAGCGCCACCTCGCGGGGCAGGACCACGGTCGAGACGTCGCTGGCGACGAGCAGGCCGTGGGCGAGCAGCCACTCGACCGGGCTGGCCGCGCTGCCCCGGTCGATCTCGCGGCGGGCCCGCTCCAGGTGACCGCTGGGCGGCCCCCACGCCATCGTCGCCAGCGCCTCGGCCGCGCCGGGCGGCGCCTGAGCGAGCAGCGCCGTCAGCCGCTCGTCGTCGCCGAGGACCTGGGCCACCGCGTGCGCCGTGCTCACCGGGTCGCCCGGCGGGGCCAGCCCGAGGTCCGCAGCGATCTGGGCCAGCCGGGCCGGCCCGTAGGAGTGCAGCGCCTGCTCGGCCGCCGGGCCGAGGCCGGCCGGGTTGCCCACCACCTCCGCCACCGTGCGCGGCACGAGCAGCCGGCCCTCGTCGTCGCGGTAGACCAGGGCCTGCAGGTCCAGCAGGTCGAGCACCGCGGCGGGGTCGGCGCCCAGCAGCCGGCGCACGTCGTCCTCGGTGCTGTGGTCCGGCAGTGCGCAGAGCACCTCGACGACCTGCAGGGCGAACCGGTCGAGCACGTCCAGCGCGCGCGACACCGACGGCCGGGTGGTGGCCCGGGCGGCCAGTGACGCCAGGTCGGACGGGACCGGCGAGAGCAGGTCCGGCCGGGCGCGCAGCAGCGCGACCAGGGCGGCGTCCTCGCGCGCGCGCAGGTCGTCCGCCAGGCTGCGGGGCCGCTGGGTGGGCATCCGCACCACGGTACGCGGTGCGCGGCCGGCGCACCGGTCGTCTAACCTCCCCTGCAGTGTGAACGGGACGTGACGCGGGGGCACCCACCGCGGTCCACCCCAGCGCCAGGAGGAGCCCAGTGACCAGCGACCGGCCGATCTTCGTCGTCGGGTGCCCGCGCTCGGGCACCACGATGCTGTCGCTGATGATCCACGCGCATCCCCGGCTCGCGATGCCGCCCGAGTCGCGGTTCCTCATCAGGACCTGGCGGGTCCGCAAGAAGTTCGGCGACCTCTCGACGCCGGAGCAGCGGCTCGCGCTGGCCAAGTCCTGCGTCCGCACCGGCTCCAAGGTCCGCGACCTGGGCCTGGACCCGCAGGAGACGCTCGACGCCATCCTCGCCGCCCCGCCGACCATGGGCTCGGCCTTCGGCACCGTCTTCAAGATGTTCGCCGACCGGCACGGCAAGGCCCGCTGGGGCGACAAGCGGCCCGCGTACTACCAGGAGGTCGACGTCCTGCTGCGGCTGTTCCCGGATGCGCAGATCGTGCACATCGTCCGCGACGGTCGGTCCAACGTGGCCTCCCTGAAGACGATGCCGTGGTGGCCGTTCGACAGCATCGGCTCGATGGCGGCCTGGTCGCAGGCCGAGTACTGCTCGCGCCGCAACGCCAAGCGGCTGCCCGGCGACGTCTTCCACGTGGTGCGCTACGAGTCGCTGGTGGCCGACCCCGAGCCGGTGCTCGCGACAGCTCTGCACGTTCCTCGAGGAGGACTTCCACCCCGCGATGCTCGAGCCGAGCGAGGTGCGCGAGGTGGTGCCCGAGAAGAAGACCTGGCACACCAACCTCAACAACACCGTGAGCACCGACCGGGTGGAGTCCTGGCGGCAGGGTCTCGACCCGTGGGAGCTCGGCCTGATGGAGACCGTGCTGCGCCGCAAGCTCAAGCGCTACCGCTACCCGATCTCCGGCGCCGGGCAGCGGCCCGGCCCGAAGCTGGTCGCGACCTACGCCAGGGACGCGTTCGAGCGCCGGTCGGCCATGCGCAAGCGCTGGTCGGAGGAGAGCCGCGAGGCCGCCGAGGCGACCTACCCGGTGGCGGCGCAGCTGACCTCCCGCCAGCTCGAGCTGGCCGCTCAGCAGCCCTGACGGGACACGGCCGCCGAGCGAGGAGGTGCGGAGTGGACGCCGTCAGCGGTGACCGGCTCGTCAGCGAGTACCTGAGCCGGCTGCACGCCGCGGCCTGGGTGCTGCCGGTGGCCCGCCGTACCGCCCTCGTCGACCGCACCCGGCTCAGCCTGCAGGACTCGCTCGGCGACTCGCCGGACGCGGCGGCCACCAAGGCCGCCCTCGCGGCGCTGGGGCCGCCCGAGGAGCTGGTGCGCGAGGAGGCTCGCACCGTCGGACCCGTGCCGGTGCCGCCGCCGCGGCCGGTGTCCCTGTGGGGCGGCCGTGAGGTGGCCGCCGTGCTGCTGCTCGCCGTCGGCGGCCTCGCCCTGCCGGTGGTCGGGCCGGTGGTGGGCCTGGTGCTGGCGTGGCTGTCCGACCGGTGGTCGGTGGCCGAGCGGGCGGTGGCCACCCTGCTGGCGGTGCTGCCGCTGGTGCTGCTCGGCCTGCCGTCGCTGCTGGTGACCGAGAGCCGCGCCGAGGTGCTGCTCGTGGTCCTGCTGGTGCCGCTGGCCGGGCTGGTCCCGGCGGCGTACCTCGGCGTGGTGCTGCAACGCCGGCAGGCGGCGGCCCGGCCGGTGCATGACGCGGCGTCGACGGGGTAGGTGCCGACTCGTCCCGAGGAGGCACACCCATGACCACTGCCGTGATCCTGATCGTCATCATCCTGCTCGTCCTGGTCGGAGTCGGCCTGTACCTCGCGGTCAAGCGCAAGCGGGAGCGAGAGCAGCTCCAGCAGCGCTTCGGCCCGGAGTACGACCGCGCCGTCGAGACGCAGGGTGGCCGACGGCAGGCCGAGCACCACCTCGCCGACGTCGCCGACCGGCGCGACAAGGCCGAGATCCGTGAGCTCGACCCGCGCGAGCGGGAGCGCTACTCCCAGAACTGGACCGCGGTGCAGGCCGCTTTCGTCGACGACCCGGTCCGCGCGAGCCGCGACGCCGACAACCTGGTCGGTGACGTGATGCGCGACCGCGGCTACCCGCTGGACGACGTCGGCGACCGCGCCGACCTGGTCGCTGCCGAGGACGCCGAGCTGGCCGCGCACTACCGCGCCGCGCACGACATCGGCCGGCGTTCCGAGGACGCGACCACCGAGGAGCTCCGGCAGGCCTTCGTGCACTACCGCGAGCTGTTCCAGCGGCTGCTCGCCGAGCCGCAGGGCCAGGTGCGTCCCGACGGGCAGTACTCCGACCGGGGTGCCGACGTGAGCGACCGCGGGGTCGACCTCACCGACCGGGACCGGACGCGGCAGGCCCCGCCCGCCTGAGCACCTACGCTGGGCCGGGTGCGCCCTCTCGTCGTCGGGTTCGACCTCGACATGACGCTGATCGACACCCGGCCCGGCATCGCCGCGGTGTGGGAGGCGCTGTCCGCCGAGACCGGCGTCCCGATCGACGCGGCAGCCGCGGTGGCCCGGCTCGGGCCGCCGCTCGACGAGGAGCTCGCGGTCTGGTTCGCCGAGGACCAGCGGGCCGCGGCCGGTGACCGGTTCCGGGCGCTGTACCCCGCGCTCGCGGTGGCGCCGGTCGACGTGCTGACGGGCGCCCGCGAGGCCGTCGCCGCGGTACGCCGGCACGGCGGCACCGTCGTGGTCGTCACCGGCAAGTACGAGCCGAACGCCCGGCTGCACCTGGACCACCTGGGGCTGGAGGTCGACCACCTGGTCGGCTGGCTCTGGGGTGCCCAGAAGGCGGCGGCGCTGGTGGAGCACGGCGCCTCGGTCTACGTCGGTGACCACGTGGGCGACGTCGAGGGCGCCCGGGCGGCCGGCGCGCTCAGCGTCGGCGTACCCACCGGTCCGGTCACCGCCGACGAGCTGCGCGCGGCCGGTGCCGACGTCGTCCTCGACGACCTCGCGGCCTTCCCTGCCTGGCTGGACGGCCACGTCCTGGCGCAGCGGCTCGACGACCTGCAGGCTGGGCTGACCGAGCTCGGCTCGGTCGTCGTCGCGTTCTCCGGCGGTGCCGACTCGGCGTTCCTGCTGGCCGCCGCGGTGCGGGCGCTGGGCGCGGACAACGTGGTGGCCGCGACCGCGGTGAGCCCGAGCCTGCCGGCGTCCGAGCTGGCCGCGGCGGCCGCGTTCGCCGAGGGGCTCGGGGTGCGGCACCTGCTGCCGGAGACCGACGAGATGAGCCGGGCCGGCTACCGGGCCAACGCCGGCGACCGGTGCTACTTCTGCAAGGCCGAGCTGCTCGACGTGCTCGGCCCGCTGGCGGCCGAGCTCGGCGTCGCCCACGTCGCGACCGGCACCAACGCCGACGACGCCCGCGCCGGGTTCCGCCCCGGCATCCGGGCCGCCGCCGAGCGCGCCGCGGTCACGCCGCTGCTGGACGCCGGGCTGACCAAGCAGCAGGTGCGGGCCGCCAGCCGCGACTGGGGGCTCGCGACCTGGGACAAGCCGGCCGCCGCCTGCCTGTCCAGCCGGGTCGCGTTCGGGCTGGAGATCTCCCCGACCCGGCTGGCCCGGGTCGAGCAGGCGGAGGCCGCGGTGCGGGCCGCCCTGGCCGCCGAGGGCATCGGGTCGGTCGACGTGCGGGTCCGCGACCTGGGTGACCGGGCCCGGGTCGAGGTCGACGCAGCCGCGGTGGCGGCGGTGACGGCCAGCGAGGCGGTGCTCGCCGCGGTGCGCTCGGCCGGGTTCGGCTCGGTCGAGGTCGACCCGCGAGGGTTCCGGTCGGGGTCGATGAACGAGCTGCTGCCGGACCCTGCCGCCTACCGCTGAAGGAACGCGCTGGGGACTGCGCCGTCCGCGGGCTATCCTGGGCGGCCCGCGCGCTGCGCGACGTACCCCCGCACCCCACCAGACGATCACGAGGTCTCCCGTGCCTACCGGCAAGGTCAAGTTCTACGACGCCGACAAGGGCTTCGGCTTCCTGTCCCGCGACGACGGCGGCGAGGTCTTCGTGCACAAGGAGGCCCTCCCGACCGGGGTGGCCACCCTGAAGCCCGGCACCCGGGTCGAGTTCGGCATCGCCGCCGGCCGCAAGGGCGAGCAGGCGCTGAAGGTGACCCTGCTCGACCCCCTGCCGTCGCTGTCCGCGGGGGCCCGCAAGCCGGCCGACGACATGGCGGTCATCGTCGAGGACCTCATCAAGCTGCTCGACAACCTCGGCAACTCGTTGCGTCGCGGTCGCTACCCCGACCGGGGCACCGCCGGGAAGACCGCCGCCGTCCTGCGCGCCGTCGCAGCCGACCTCGAGGCCTGACGACGGCTCCGTGATCACCGTCCCGGTGCCCAGGAAGCGGGTCCATGCCGTTCCTGAGCACCGGGATCCGGATCATGAGGCGACGCGGAGCCGGGCCAGCGTGGCCCGCACCGTGCCGACCACCTGGTCCGGCCGTTCGGTGAGGTCCTCCCAGGTGAACCGCAGCACGGTCCAGCCGCGCGCGACCGCGGCGTTCTGCCGGGTCCGGTCGCGCTGGAACCGGTCGGACGCCGAGTGCCAGGCCCGGCCGTCGACCTCCAGCGCCAGCCGCTCGGCAAGGAACGCGAAGTCGAGCACCCCCACGCCTGCCACCGGGTGGTCGACGACCCAGCCGGTGATGCCGGCCCGGCGGAGCAGCCGTCGGAGGACGCGCTCGCCCTCCGACCGCACGCCAAGGGACGCGACCCGCAGCTGACGGCGCAGCCTCGGCGCACCTCGCCGGCCGGCCAGCAGCTGGGTCCGCAGCGCGAGGTCGTCCAGCGTGGTCCAGCGCAGTTGGAGCGCCCGGTCGAGAAACGTGCGGCCGGCGGGCTCGGAGAGCAGCACCAGGCAGTCGACGACGGTCCGAGGCCGCGTGGTGACGAGGAGATCGCCGACCAGGCAGCAGTCTTCGTCAGGCAGCGGCGTGCGCAGGATCGTGATCCCGGGTGGCTCGCGGCGACTCGTCGTGGGGACCAGGACGCACGGCTCCGGCCAGCGCAGCTCGATCCCGTGCAGCCGCGACGCACTCGGCCCTGCCAGCACCGAGCGTGCGCCGGTGGCGAGCACGGCCGCGTGCGACCACGAGGCAGCGGACATCCGGGTCTCCGCGGCGCGCAGCACCAGCCCGCCGTACAGCTCCACCCAGACCCCGGACGCCACCCGGCGGCGGATCCGGTCGGCCGAGTAGCCGGCCGTCCGCGCCTGCCGGTAGCTGAAGACGCCGGCCTGCGTCTCGGCGAGTGCCGCGAGCTGCATGGCCCAGCCTGCCGGGACAGGCCGGCCGGCGGCAGTTCGCGTCGTCCACAGATCGCCGTCCCGGTGCCCAGGAAGCGGGTCCGCGCACGTTCCTGGGCACCGGGACAGGGATCTTGCTCAGGTCGGCTCAGACGACGGCAGCGTGCCGGCGGTGGGCGTGCTGCTGCACGAGCAAGGTCAGGGTGCCCGCGAGCACGATGCCGCTGAGGTTGATGGCGAGCTGGGCGGCGCTGCCGCGGGCCTCGGACCAGTCGGCGTACGCGAGTGCCACCGCGACGTTGGCGGCGGCGGGGACGGTCGTCACCGAGATCAGGACGCCGACGAGGGCGCCGGACTTGGCCGCGGTGAGCGAGACCATCCCGGCGATGCCGGCCAGGAAGGCGATCACGAAGGACAGCGGGTCCGGGTGGTAGATGAACGACGTGTCCGGCCGGGGCGCGGTCAGCATCGACCGGTCGAGCTGGCCGAGCGCGGTCAGGCCCCAGGTGAGCAGCATCGTCGCCGCGATGCCCACCGGGAAGCCGACCACCAGCGCCCGCAGTGACAGCCGTGCCTCGCGCCGCCGGCGCTGCACGATGGCGACGCACAGGCCGGCCAGCGGGCCGAACTCCGGCCCGACGACCATCGCGCCCACGACGAGGATCGGCTGGTCGAGCAGCAGGCCGAACGACGCGATCATCGTGGCGACGCACATGAACACCAGGTAGGTCGCCGAGAGCGACGACTCCTCTGTCGTGCGGGCCTCGACCTCCTCCCACACCACCGCGTCGGTGCCCAGCCCAGGGGCCGCCTGCTCGGCGGCCCGCGCCGCGTCGGACAGCGACAGGCCGACCTCGTCGGCCGAGATCGACCCGACCCGCTCCAGCCCGAGGTCGGTCAGCGTCCCGAGCAGCTCGCTGGCGGCCTCGCGGGCGACGTCCGCGAGCAGCACGTCACCGGCCGGCTCGAGGGCGGCTCCGGGCAGGTGCACGACGTTGGTCACGGCCGCCGACGACGTCAGGTGGTCGCGGACCTCGGTGACGAGGTCGGCCGGCACGACGAGGCGCAGGTGCAGCACGGGGGCAAACCTACGGCCCTGCCGGTGCCTCGAAGCGCGTCACGGCACCGTGCCGAACTGGCCGAGGAACACCTCCTGCCGACGGAACGCGTTCCCGGCGGTTCGGCTCCCGACGTACCTACGATGACGTCGTGAGCGCCGCCCGACACCTGGTGCGCGTCGCGGCGGTCGCCTCCGTCGTGACGCTCGCCGTCACGGGGTGCAGCGGCGACGGCGGGGCCGGCGTGCAGGTGGCGAAGGTCGGCCGGGCGACGGTCGTCGAGGTCGTCGAGGCCCCCGCCACGGTGACGGCCCGGGCATCCGCGGCGGTCAGCTCGCCCGCCGACGGCTCGGTCGCCGAGCTGCGCGTCCGCGAGGGCCAGCAGGTCCGGGCCGGCCAGGTGCTGCTGCGGGTCGAGTCACCCGACGCCCGGCGACGGCTGCGGCAGGCGCTGCGGGCCGACGCCCGGGCCGCGTCCGCCGGCACCTCGGGCGGGGTGGCCGTCGACCTGTCCGGTGCCGCGCAGGCGGATGCCGCCGCCCGACGCGCCTTCGCCCGGGCCCGCCGGGCCGCCCAGCGCATCCCGGCCGGACCCGCCCGGCAGCAGGCGCTGTCCGCGCTGACCGTGTCGCAGTCGCAGTACCGGGCGGCCCGCGACCGGGCGGACGCCGCCGCCCGCCAGCTGGCCACCGGCATCGGCAGCCTGACCGACGCCGTCGCGGCCCTCTCCTCGGCCCAGCGGGTGCAGACCCGGGCCGCGGTCGACGTGGCGCGGCGCTCGGTGGCCGCGTTGACGGTCCGCTCGCCCATCGACGGCACCGTCTCCCTGGCGCCGCCCGCCGCCGGCGCGACCTCGGCCGGAGATGCGTCCGCCCTGCTCGGCCAGCTGCCGGAGAGCGTGCAGAGCCAGGCCGGCGACCTGCTCGGGGGCAGCGGCTCGTCGTCCTCGGTCGACGCGGTGCTCGCCGAGGGCCGCCCCGTCACCTCGGGCCAGCCGATCCTCACCGTGACGGACACCGGAGCGCTCTCGCTCGCCGCCCAGGTCGACGAGACCGACGTGCTGCTCGTGCAGCGCGGGGTCCCGGCGTCGGCCGAGCTCGACGCGGTGCCGGACGCGACGTACGAGGCGGAGGTCGCCACGGTCGACCCCGCGCCGGTGCAGTCCTCCCGCGGTGGCGTGACGTACGCCGTGCGGCTCGCGCTGGGCCGCGGCACCCTCCCGGGCGGCAGCACGGCCCCGACGCCCCGGCCGGGCATGAGCGCCGTGGTCGACCTGCAGGTGCGCACCGCGAAGGACGCCGTCGCGGTGCCCGCCGCGGCAGTCTTCCGCGACGGCCGCCGGGACGCCGTCTGGGTGGTGGTGAACGGCACTGCGCGCGAGCGGGTCGTCCGGCTGGGAGCGCAGGGCGAGGCGAAGGTGCAGGTGCTGGAGGGCCTCAAGGTCGGCGAGCGGGTCGTCGTCCGCGGCGCCGACCAGGTGCGCGACGGCCAGCGGGTGCCGTGACCGGTGCCGTCCCGGCCGTCGAGGCGGTCGACGTACGGCGCAGCTACCAGCTCGACGGGGTCTCGGTCGAGGCGCTGCGCGGCGTCAGCCTGCGCATCGACCCGGGCGAGTACGTCGCGGTCGTCGGCCCGTCCGGCTCCGGCAAGTCGACCCTGATGCACCTGCTCGGCTGCCTCGACCGGCCGACCTCCGGCTCGCTGCGGGTCGGCGGCCGCGACGTCGCGACGCTGTCCGACGCCGAGCTCGCCGAGCTGCGCAACCACACGATCGGCTTCGTCTTCCAGTCCTTCCAGCTGCTCGGCCGCACCAGCGCGCTGGACAACGTGGGCCTGCCGCTGGTCTACCGCGGGGTGCGGCGGGCCGACCGGCGGGACCGCGCCGCCGCCGCCCTGGTCGCGGTCGGGCTCGGCCACCGGCTGGAGCACCGGCCGGGGCAGCTCTCCGGCGGCGAGCAGCAGCGGGTCGCGATCGCCCGCGCGCTGGTGGGGGAACCGAGCCTGCTGCTGGCCGACGAGCCCACCGGCAACCTCGACACCCGCAGCGGGGCCGAGATCATGGCGCATCCTCGAGGCGGCTCAACGTCGAGCGCGGGGTCGCGGTCGTCCTCGTCACCCACGACCTCGAGATCGCCGAGCATGGCCCGACGGCGCATCCGGGTGCGGGACGGGCTGCTCGAGGGCGGTCCCGAGTGAGAGGGCGGCGAGGCGTTCCGGGTCGCGCTGGACGCGCTGCGGGCGAACCGGCTGCGCAGCGCGCTCACCATGCTCGGCGTCGTGATCGGGGTGGCCGCGGTCGTGGTCCTGGTGGCCCTGGGCAGCGGCGCCAAGCAGGAGGTCGAGGACCAGGTCGAGGGGCTCGGCTCGAACATCATCATCGTGGTGCCCGGCAAGTTCGAGCTGGGCTCGGCGCCGACGGTCAGCCGCCTCACCCTCGACGACGTCGACCTGCTCGGCCGGGTCGTCGGCGACAGCCGCCGGGTCGCGGTGTCGGTGGCCTCCGGCGAGAACGTCGGCGTGGGGCGGCGCGAGACCTTCGTGACCGTCAACGGCGTCAACGAGAACGTCCCCAACGTGTTCGACCGCCCGCTGGCGCGCGGCGAGTACATCACCGCCTCCGACGTCGCGACCCGGCGCCGGGTGGCGGTGCTGGGCGCGACCTCGGTACGCCGGGTGTTCGGCGACGTCGACCCGCTCGGTCGTCAGGTGACGATCGCCGGAGTGCGGTTCCGGGTCATCGGGGTGTTCGCGAAGGTCGGCTCGACCTTCGGCGTCGACCGGGACAACGAGGTGCACATCCCGGTGACCGCGGCCCAGCGGCTGTTCGGCGTCGACCGGATCGACGCGCTGGCCGTCAAGGCGCCCCGGGCGGACGACGTCGAGCCGCTGCAGCGCAAGCTGGTGGCGGCGCTGCAGGACAAGTACCACGGCGAGGAGTTCTCGGCGGTCACCCAGACCCAGATCCTCGGGACCATCGGGCGCATCCTCGGGCTGCTCACGCTGGTGCTCGCCGCGATCGCGGCGATCTCGCTGCTGGTCGGCGGGGTCGGCGTCTCCAACATCATGCTGGTGAGCGTGCGCGAGCGGACCCGCGAGATCGGGCTGCGCAAGGCCCTCGGCGCCCGGCAGCGGGACATCCTGCTGCAGTTCCTCATCGAGGCCGTGCTGCTCTGCGTGGTCGGCGGCGTCATCGGCATCGCCCTGGGCGTCGGGGCCTCGGTGCTGGCCAGTGCGGTGTCGCCGCTGCCCGCGGTCATCTCGTGGTGGTCGCCGGTCCTGGCGTTCGGCGTCTCGGCCGCGGTCGGCATCTTCTTCGGGGTGGCCCCGGCGCGGCGGGCCGGCCGGCTCGACCCGGTCGAGGCGCTGCGAACGGAGTGACCTTCGGCCCGGGTAGCGGCCTGCTCTGCCGGGTAGCGTCACGGCCATGAGCGCGTCGGTGTGCGTCCCGTGGACCGACGCGCTGATCGGGTACGACTTCGGCCCGGGACACCCGCTCAACCCGCTGCGGGTCGACCTGACCATGCGCCTGGCCCGCGAGCTCGGGGTCCTCGACCAGCCGAACGTCGTCATGGTGCAGCCGGAGCCGGCGACCGACGACGAGCTCCTGCTGGTGCACGAGAAGGAGTACCTGGAGGCGGTCCGCACCGCCGGCGACGACCCGTCGCACATCGACCTCGAGCGCGGGCTCGGAACCCCTGACACCCCGACGTTCCCGCAGATGCACGAGGCCTCGGCGCTCATCGTCGGCGCGACCCTCGCCGCGGCCCGCGCGGTGTGGACCGGCGAGGCCGAGCACGCGGTCAACGTCGCCGGCGGGCTGCACCACGCGATGCCCGGCGCCGGCAGCGGGTTCTGCGTCTACAACGACCCCGCGGTGGCGATCGCCTGGCTGCTCGAGCAGGGCGCCGAGCGCGTCGCCTACGTCGACGTCGACGTGCACCACGGCGACGGCGTCGAGGCGGCCTTCTGGGACGACCCGCGGGTGATGACCATCTCGGTGCACGAGAGCGGCCGCTACCTGTTCCCCGGCACCGGCTTCCCCGAGGAGTGCGGCGGCCCCGGTGCGCAGGGGCGGGCCGTCAACCTGGCCATGCCGCCCGGCACCACCGACGGCCCGTGGCTGCGGGCGTTCCACGCCGTGGTGCCGCCGCTGCTCGACGAGTTCCGCCCGCAGGTGCTGGTCACCCAGCACGGCTGCGACAGCCACGTGCTCGACCCGCTGGCCCACATGGGCCTGACCGTCGACGCGCAGCGCACGTCGTACGCCGCGCTGCACGACATGGCACACCGGTTCGCCGGCGGACGGTGGCTCGCCACCGGCGGCGGCGGCTACGAGCTCGCCGAGGTGGTGCCGCGGGCCTGGACCCACCTGCTGGCCGAGGCGGTCGGCGTGCCGGTGCCGCCGGAGACCCTGGTGCCGCCCGGCTGGCGGGAGTACGTCGTGGAGCGCTACGGCCTGGCAGCGCCGGTGCGGATGACCGACGGTGCCTCGCCGTCGTGGCGCGACTGGTCGGCGGGCTACGACCCGGCGGACGCCGTCGACCGCGCCGTGCTGGCGACCCAGCGGGCGGTGTTCCCGGCCAACGGGCTCGGCGGGCTGCTCGACCTGTGAGGGCGCCTGACCGTGCGGCGCTGCGCGAGCACCTCGTCCGGAGCCGGATCGCCGGCGACGTCGCGACCACCCGCGAGGACAACCTGCTCAAGTACGGGATGCTCGCGTCGCGGCTGCCGAAGGCGATGTTCGGGCTGGAGCCGGCCGGGCGGTGGACCCTCGGCGACGTGCTGGCGCTGATGGTCGACAAGGTCGGCGTCTCGCCGGACCAGTCGCACCTGCGGGGCGCGGACCGGATCGACCCGGACCGCACCATCGACGCCCTCGACCGGATGGCCGAACACGTCGGGCGAGCAGCGCGGGACCGGTCCCGGGTGCTGCTGGCCACCGGGCACCCGGCCGGGCTCCTCGCGATCCACCTCGCGGTGGCGGCAGCGCTGCGGGCGGCCGGCGCGACGCTGCTGACCCCGGGGGCGGGCACCCAGTGGGAGTCGATGACCCGCTGGGGACGGGCCACCCGGCACGTGCGCTGGATGCAGGACGTCGCGGTGGCCAGCAGCGGCGGCGACCTGAACCACACCCACTCGGCCGCTCCGATGCGTGGCCTGCTGGCCGCGCTCGCCGGGGCCGGCGAGCGGCTGCCGGACCTCGTGGTCGCCGACCACGGCTGGGCCGGGGCGGCCGGTCAGGCGGGCCTGGCGACCGTCGGGTTCGCGGACTGCAACGACCCGGCCCTGTTCGTCGGCGAGGCGGAGGGCCTGGTCGCGGTCTCGGTGCCGCTGGACGACAACGTCCAGCCGCACCTGTACGCCCCGGTGACCCGCTACCTGCTCGCCGCCGCCGGACTGCCCGCCTGACCGCCGCCGGCCTGTCCTCGCTGGTCCCTCGGCGGTTCGCGGCGGTTCTCGCGGCGGTTCTCGCGGGATCGGATACCTGGAGTGCCGTCTTGGGGTGCCGGCCGGGTATCCGATCCCGCCGATGTGCGCGCGGCGGCGGCTGTCCGGGCGCCGACGTACCGTCGAACGGTGAGCGAGATCGGCCTGCAAGGATCGCTGTTCGACGGCGGGGAGCCCGAGGTCGGCGACTTCGCCGGGATGCAGCGCATCGCCCTCGACGACCGGTCCTGGGTCGACTGGGCACCGGGCTGGCTGCGCGGCTCCGACGAGCTGTTCGCCGAGCTGTACCGCACCGGCCGGTTCAGCCGGCGCACCGTCCGGGTCTGGGACCGCACGGTGCCGGAGCCGCGCCTGACGGCGGGCTGGGACGCCGACGTCGACGGCGCCGAGATGCCGTCGGCCCTGCGGGAGGTCGCGGCCGCCCTCTCGCAGCGGTACGACGTGGGCTTCGACCGGATCTGGGTCAACCTCTACCGCGACGGCCGGGACAGCGTCGCCTGGCACGGTGACCGGAACCGGCACACCCACACCAACCCGCTGGTGGCGACGGTCTCCCTGGGTGCCCGCCGCCGGTTCCTGCTGCGCCCGGCGGGCGGGCGGACGGCGCACGAGCTGCGGCCCGGGCACGGCGACCTCGTGGTGATGGGCGGTGCCTGCCAGCACGAGTGGGAGCACACGGTGCCCAAGCAGGCCGGGGCGGCCGGGCCCCGGATGAGCATCACCCTGCGGCACTCCGCGCAGCGCTCCGACGTCTGACCGGCGCTGGAGTCGACCACGTAAAGCACGTCGACGGACGCGACAACACGTCTGCAGGCGTGTTGAAGTGTCCGCCCGCGTGCTTTACGTGGTCGACTCCCCGGCCGGGGTGGGGGGCCTGATCGGGTGAGGTGGCCGTCACCCCTTTCCCACGGGGCACTTCCGCACCTACCCTGTGCTCCAGAGCGCGTACGCCCTGTTGTGCACCGGTGGGGAAGCCGGTGCCCGTGACGTGCTGAAGGTCCGGTGCGTCATGGCTGCTCAAGGTCCGAAGGACCGCCCCCTGTCCGAGGTCACGTTCCTCACCGTCGCCGAGGTCGCCTCGGTGATGCGGGTCTCGAAGATGACCGTCTACCGGCTGGTGCACGCGGGCACGCTGCCCGCCGTACGGGTCGGCCGGTCGTTCCGGGTGCCGGAGCAGGCCGTGCACGACTACCTGGACCACGCCTACGTCGAGACCGCCTGACCGACCCGTTCGAGCGCCCCGCCCACCCTCCCTGCCGTCAGGGTGAGCGGGGCCTGTCCGGTCAACGAGCGTGCTGGGCGGAGGTCACGCCCTGCGAGGGCGGCGGGTAGGCTCGGCCCAGGCGTGGCGCACCGCGTGCGCCGCCGGCGTCCGATGCCGGCACCTCCGTCTAGTCCACTGAAGAGGTCCACCCTGTGGGTTCCGTCATCAAGAAGCGCCGCAAGCGGATGGCCAAGAAGAAGCACCGCAAGCTGCTGAAGAAGACGCGCGTCCAGCGTCGCAACAAGAAGTAGCCGGGACGGGCGAAGGGAGGCGCGCGTGGGCCGGGTCGTGATGGTCACCGGGGTGTCCCGTTACCTCGGCGGCCGGTTCACCCAGCTGCTGCAGGCCGACCCGGACATCTCCCGCGTCATCGGTGTGGACGTCGTCCCACCGCAAGGCCGACCTCGGCGACGCCGAGTTCGTCCGCGCCGACATCCGCAACCCGGTGATCGGCAAGGTCATCGCCCAGGCCGAGGTCGACACCGTCGTGCACATGGCGGTGCTGGCGACCCCGCTCGACGCCGGCGGCCGGGCGATGATGAAGGAGATCAACGTCATCGGCACGATGCAGCTGCTCGCGGCCTGCCAGAAGGCGCCGAGCGTGCGCAAGCTCGTGGTGAAGTCCTCCACCGCCGTCTACGGCTCCTCGCCGCGGGACCCCGCGATGTTCACCGAGGACCTCGAGCCCAACGCGATGGCCCGCTCCGGCTACGCCAAGGACTCCGTCGAGGTCGAGGGCTACGTCCGCGGCTTCGCCCGCCGCCGGCCGGACGTCGGCGTGACGACGCTGCGGTTCGCCAACTTCGTCGGGCCGGCCGTGCAGACCCCGCTCACGTCGTACTTCTCGCTGCCGGTGGTGCCGACCGTGCTCGGCTTCGACCCGCGGCTGCAGTTCATCCACGAGCGGGACGGCCTCGAGGTGCTGTGGCGCAGCACCGTCGGCGACCACGACGGCACCTACAACATCGCCGGGGACGGCGTCATCTCGCTCTCGCAGGCGATCCGCCGCGCCGGCCGCCCGTCGGTGCCGCTGCCGCAGCCGGCCGCCCCGTGGATCGGTCAGGCGCTGCGCCGGCTCGGGGTCGCCGACTTCAGCTCCGAGCAGATCCGCTTCCTGTCCTTCGGCCGGGTCGTCGACACCAGCCGGATGAAGGAGGTGCTCGGGTTCACCCCGCGGTACTCCACCCGGGAGGCGTTCGACGACTTCGTGGCACGGCAGGGCCTGCACGGCCCGTTGTCCGCGGACGTCGTCGGCGCCGTGGAGGGGCGGATCGCGTCGGTGCTGGGTGCCGTGGGGAACGCGGTGAGCTCGGGTGCCTGACGCTCGGGTCATCCCGATCAGCGGGGACGACGGACGCCGCCGGCGCCCGACCGCGGCCGACGCCGTGGCGGCCGGTGCGTCGCGCGCCTCGGGCGAGCGGGCCCGCCGCCAGCGGGTGTCCCCGCTGCTGGAGGGCGCAACAGCCGACGACGACCCCGCGCGGATCGCCGCTGCGACCGACGCCGGCGAGAAAGCACCAGCGACGCAAGACCACGGCCAAGCGGGCGCCCCGGAAACCGCGCAAGCAGTCGCAGCGCCGTCGACCGCGACGCCGAGGCCCACGGCCGAGGACACCCTGGACGACGTCCTCACCGCCGACCTCCCGGACGTCGAGCGCGCCGTCTCGACCCCGCCCGACGTGCCCAGCGTCGAGGAGCTGCTCGGGCCCGACCTGCCCGAGTGGGAGCGCAAGGTCGCCGGAGCGCTGGCGTTCGTGCGCCGCCGGCTCACCGGCGACGTCGAGGTCGACGAGTTCGGCTTCGACCCCGAGCTCACCCAGAAGGTGCTGCTCGCCGCCGTCCGCCCGCTCTACGAGCACTACTTCCGGGTCGAGGCCCGCGGGCTGGAGAACGTGCCGGCCGAGGGCGGTGCACTGGTCGTCGCGAACCACTCGGGCACCATCCCGCTCGACTCGGTGATGACCCAGATCGCGCTGCTCGACCACCACCCGGCGCACCGGCACCTGCGGATGCTCGGTGCCGACCTGGTGTTCCAGACGCCGATCGTCAGCGAGATCGCCCGCAAGAGCGGCACCACGCTGGCCTGCAACGCCGACGCCGAGCGGCTGCTCGGCCGTGGCGAGCTGGTAGGGGTCTGGCCGGAGGGATTCAAGGGCATCGGCAAGCCGTTCTCCGAGCGCTACAAGCTGCAGCGCTTCGGCCGGGGCGGCTTCGTCGCGGCGGCGCTGAAGTCGCAGGTCCCGATCGTGCCGTGCTCCATCGTCGGGGCCGAGGAGATCTACCCGATCCTCGGCAACGTCAAGACCCTGGCCCGGCTGCTCGGCGTCCCCTACCTGCCGATCACGCCCACCTTCCCCTGGCTCGGCCCGCTCGGCGCCATCCCGCTGCCGAGCAAGTGGATCATCGAGTTCGGCGAGCCGGTGCCGACCGACGGGTACGGCCAGGGCGCGGCCGACGACCCCATGCTGGTGTTCAACCTCACCGACCAGGTGCGCGAGACGATCCAGCACACGCTCTACCGGCTGCTGATGTCCCGCCGCTCGATCTTCTTCTAGCCCGTCGAGCGTTCCGGCGCGGGCCGGCCGCGGCTGGGTCAGCAGGTGGTGATCGGCGGGAGCGGGACGCAGACGCTGACCGAGGGCAGTGCGCTGGACGTCGGCAGCGGCAGCGCGCTGGTCACGGTGCCCACCGGGTCGGTCAGCAGCGGGCTGCTGGTCGGCAGCGGCGCGGGGCTCAGCGTCGGCAGGGCCGACGTGACGGTGCCCAGCACGCCGCCGGACGTCGGTGTGCCCCCACCGGTCACGCCGCCGACGACGCCACCCACCACGCCGCCGACCGCGCTCCCCAGGGCCCCCGTCGCGGTCGGCGCCGGCGAGGACCCAGGGCCGCCACCTGCGCCGGCGCCCCCGGCGCCGGCTCCGCCCGCGCCCGGCCCGGCCGCCCCGCTGCCGGTCGCTCCGGACGCCGCGAGATCGGCCAGCCGGCTGACCGCCCAGCCGTCGAGCGCGGTCACGGTCTGCCGTGACCCGGCAGCCAGGTCGGCCGGGAGCACGGCCGACGCCCTGCTCTCGAGCGCGGCGAGCCGGTCGGCCAGGGCCTGGGCGCGGCCGGCCAGCACCGGGTCGAGCAGCCGGGCGAGGTCGTCGAGGCGCTCCCGCTGCTCGGTCGCGAACCGTTCCAGCAGCCGCATCGGCTCGGGGTCGCCGGTCTCCCGGTAGGCCTGCAGCAGGTCGGCGGAACCGGCCTCGACCGCCGCCGCCATCTCGTCCAGCGCGTGCGCGATGCGGGCCCGGGTCTCGGGGTCGGTCGAGCCCGGCCCGGCCGCCAGCGCCTCGGCCTCGCCCAGCCGGGCGTCGCCCTGCTCCAGCAGCTCGCGGCCGTGGCCGACGTCGCCCCTGGCCAGCTCGAGCTGGGCGTTCTCCAGCTGCCGCTTCAGCCCGTACAGCGGGTCACCGGGGAGAGCGCGGGTGCTCGCTGCGGCGGCGCCGACCCCCGCCACGACGGCGGACAGCGCGACGGCGGCGACCGTCCGGCGGAACCGGGACGCCGTCGCGGGCGCCCGTCGAGGCGCGGGGACGGCGGGTGCCGGCACCCGTTCGGACGCCGCGGCCACCAGCCGCTCGCGCAGCGCGGCCCGGAACTCTGCCGACGGCGGCTGCTCGGCCGGCGCCAGCCCGCGGGCCAGCGCGACCAGGGGACCGAGCTCCTCGGCTGCGGCCGCCGTCGCCGGCCGGCGACCGGTCAGCAGCGCCTCGAAGTCCTCGGCCCGGCGCCGGGCCGGCGTGGTCATCGGCATCCGCCGGCCCCCCTCCGCTGGTCGTGCCGGCCGACCTGACAACGACCGGTGGCCGGCGGGGTCACGCGCGGCGTCACCCGCGCCGCTGCGGCCGGCGGGGTCACCCGTGCGCCGATCACGAGTCCCGCCCGGGCAGCAGAGTGGCCAGCGACCGCACGGCCCGCAGCTGCAGCTGCTTGACCGCGCCCTCGGTGCGCCCCATGACCTCGGCGGTCTCGGCCAGGCTGAGCCCCTGCAGGAAGCGCAGCACGATGCACTCCTGCTGCTCGGGCTTCAGCCGGCGTACCGCGTCGAGCAGCGCCGCGTTCTGCAGCCGGTCGAGCACCTGCGCCTCGACGTCGTCGCGGGGGTGTGACCGGTCGGCGTCCAGCATGTCCGCGGTGGTCACCTCGAGCCGGAACCGGCTCGACTTCACGTGGTCGGTCACCAGGTTGCGCGCGATGGTGGTGAACCAGGCGCCGATGTCCTTGCCGGTGTAGGTGAAGGAGTCGATCCGGCGCAGGGCCCGCAGGAAGGTCTCCGAGGTGAGGTCCTCCGCGAGGGCGTGCGAGCCCACCCGGTAGTAGAGGTAGCGGTAGATCGAGTCGACGTACCGGTCGTAGACCTGACCGAACGCCTCGGCGTCGCCCTGCTGGGCCAGCGCCACCAGGCCGACCACGCGGTCGCGCTCCGGGTCGCCGCCCTCCCCGTCCCCGCCGCTGCCGTGCCACGAGCCGGGGGCGACCGTCCCGGTGCCACCGGCGGACATCGCCGCGACCAGCCACCACAGGTCGCCGAGGGCAGCGGGGGCGGGCACCCTGCGCACGTCGACCCCCTCTCACCGGCGGCAGCCGGTCGTGTGGACGGGCCATACCCGTGGGGCCGTGCGGCGAACGTCCGGGCTGGCTCGGGCACGGTAGTCGCGCGGCGCGATCCACGCCAAGTCCGACATGTCTGGCGAGGCAGGGCGAGGCGAGGCGAGGCAGGGCGAGACCGAGGCGCATGGCCTGGCAACGCGTCGACCGACGCCACGTGGTCGACGCGGTCGGCGCCGACGCCGGTCAGCGGCCCCGGCGGCGGACCGAGGCGGCGGCCGCGAGGGCGCCGGCGAGCGCGCCGGCCGCCGCCGCCGTGGGCAGGCCGATCTTCACGGCCTTCCGGCCGGTGCGGTAGTCGCGGACCCGCCAGCCGTGCTCCCGGGCGTGCGACCGGAGACCGGCGTCCGGGTTGATCGCGCACGGGTGCCCCACCAGGGAGAGCATCGGGATGTCGTTGGCCGAGTCGGAGTAGGCGGAGCAGGCGGCCAGGTCCAGGCCCTCGCGGGCGGCCAGCGCCACGACGGCCTCGGCCTTGGCCTCGCCGTGCAGGATCTCGCCGACCAGCCGGCCGGTGTAGACCTCGTCCTCGGTCTCGGCGACCGTGCCCAGCGCCCCGGTCAGCCCGAGCCGCCGGGCGATCACGGCGGCCACCTCGACCGGGGTGGCGGTCACCAGCCAGACCCGCTGGCCGGCGTCGAGGTGCATCTGGGCCAGCGCCCGGGTGCCCGGCCAGATCTTGTCGGCCATCACCTCGTCGAAGACCTCCTCGCCGATGCCGGCGATCTCGGCGATGGTGTGCCCGGCCACGAACGACAGCGCCGTCTCGCGCGCCTCGTGGACGTTGTCCATGTTCTCCCGCCCCAGCAGCCGGAACTTGCCCTGCTGCCAGGCGAACCGGCCGATGTCGCGCGCCGAGAAGAAGTCCCGGGCGTACAGGCCGCGGGCCAGGTGGAAGATCGAGGCGCCCTGCATCACCGTGTTGTCGACGTCGAAGAACGCCGCGGCGTGCCGGTCGACCGGCACCTCGAGGGCGGCCTCGACCTCGGCGGCCGCGGCCGAGGCCCGGCCGGCGACGACCGCCTCCGGCGCCGGGTCGGCCGTGGCGGTGCGCGAGGACCGACGCAGCCGCACCATGCCCGCAGCGTAGGGCCCGCAGCGTCGGGCTGGTCCCCCGGCCGAGGGCAGCAGCGCTGTGCCAGACTGCGCCGGTGAGCGCGCAAGGCTTCGGGAACCTCGCCGACCTGGTGCGCGAGAACGCCGCCCGCCGCTCCGAGACCGTCGCGCTCGTGTTCGTCTCGGACGCCGCGCGCAGCACCCTCACCTGGGCCGAGCTGGACGCCGCGGTCGACGCCACCGCCGCGGGCCTCCGGGCCGACCTCGACCTGCACCCGGGCGACCGGGTGGCGCTGTCGATGGCGAACACCCCGGCCTTCGTCACGGCGTACTTCGCGGTGCTGCGGGCCGGGCTGGTCGCCGTACCGCTCAACAACGGCTACACCGCTCCGGAGACCGCGCGGCTGCTCGGCGACGCGCAGGCCCGGGCGGTGCTGTGCGACGACAGCACGCTCACCGTGGTGGAGGAGGCGGTCGCCGACACCCATCGGGTGCTGGTGGACCCGGCCGGCCTCGACTCGTTGACCGCCGGCCACCGGGGTGCCGGCGCGTTCCCGACCCAGGGCGGCGGCGAGGACCTGGCGGTGCTCGTCTACACCTCCGGCACCAGCGGCCGGCCGCGCGGGGCGATGCTCAGCCACCGGGCGCTGCTGGCCAACCACGACCAGTGCCTCGCCCTCGACCCGGCGCCGATGACCGGCGACGACGTGGTGCTGCTGGTGCTGCCGCTGTTCCACATCTACGGGCTCAACACCGCGCTCGGCATGGTCGCCGCGACCGGCGCGACGGGCGTGCTGGTCGAGCGGTTCGACGCGGTCCGCACCGCGGAGCTCATCCGTTCCGAGGGCATCACCAACGTCCCCGGCGCACCCCAGATGTACGTCGCGTGGGCCGGCGCCGGCGTCGTCGAGGCGCTGCGCGGCGTGCGGATGCTGGCCTCCGGCTCGGCCCCGCTGCCGCCGGCGATGCTCGAGGAGGTGCAGACCCAGGTGGGCCGGCCCGTCTACGAGGGCTACGGCCTGACCGAGACCGGCCCGGTCCTCACCAGCACCCTGGCCTCGGCCCGGGTGCAGCCGGGGTCGATCGGCCGGCCGGTGCCGGACGTGCAGCTGCGGCTGGTCGACGAGAGCGGCCACGAGGTCGAGGAGGCCGACCCGGGCGAGATCGTGGTGCGCGGCCCCAACCTGTTCTCGGGCTACTGGCCGGACGGCCGCGACGGGCCGGACGCCGGCGGCTGGTGGCCGACCGGTGACGTCGCGTACGCCGACGCCGAGGGCGACCTGTTCCTCGTCGACCGGCGCCGCGAGCTGGTCCTGGTCAGCGGCTTCAACGTCTACCCGCGCGAGGTCGAGGACGCCCTCGGCGAGCACCCGGACGTCGTGGAGGTCGCGGTGCTCGCCGTGCCGCACCCGCACACCGGCGAGGCGGTCAAGGCGTTCGTGGTGGCCCGGCCCGGCTCCGGGCTGCGGCCCGAGGACGTCACGGCGTACGCCGCCGACCCGGCTGGCCCGGTTCAAGCGACCCACGATCGTCGTCCTGGTGGCCGAGCTGCCGCACTCGGCGACCGGGAAGGTCGCCAAGGGACAGCTGCGCGAGGCCGCGCCGTGACCGCCCCGCGGGTGACCCTGATCGGCAAGCCGGGCTGCCACCTGTGCGACGAGGCCCGGGAGGTGGTGGCCCGGGTGACCGCCGACCTGGGCGAGGAGTACGAGGAGCTGAGCATCCTGGACGACCCCGCGCTGAACGCGCGGTACTGGGAGCAGATCCCCGTCACCCTGGTCGACGGGGAGCAGCACGACTTCTGGCGGGTGTCCGAGCCGCGGCTGCGGGCGGCGCTCGGCGGCTGACCCACGGGGCCAAGATCGCTCACTTTGTGCTCACGTTCACAAGCGCATAACCTGGCGGGCGCGCCACGTGGCATCCGGTCACCGGCGCGGGTGGGAGTCCCGTGACGAGCCCTGAGACGAGCCCCCGGCGGTCGAGCGTCGACCGTGCGGCGAGCCGTGTCTCGCGGGCCCGCGGCATCCCCGACGCCACGGTCGCCCGGCTGCCGGTCTACCTGCGGGCCCTGGGCGCCCTGGCCGAGGACGGCGTGTCGACGGTCTCCTCCGAGGAGCTGGCGGCCGCGGCCGGCGTCAACTCGGCGAAGCTGCGCAAGGACCTGTCCTACCTGGGCTCCTACGGCACCCGCGGCGTCGGCTACGACGTCGAGTACCTCGTCTACCAGATCTCCCGCGAGCTGGGCCTCACCCAGGACTGGCCGGTCGTCATCGTCGGGGTCGGCCACCTCGGCCACGCGCTGGCCAACTACGGCGGCTTCGCCTCCCGCGGGTTCCGCGTCGCGGGCGCTGGTCGACGCCGACCCGGACATCGTCGGCGACCGAGATCGCCGGGCTCACGGTGTCGCCGCTGTCGGCACCTCGAGGAGCTGGTGCGGCGACCTGGAGGTCGCCATCGGCGTCATCGCGACCCCGGCCGCGGCGGCCCAGGAGGTCTGCGACCGGCTGGTCGTCGGCGGGGGTCAGCAGCATCCTGAACTTCGCGCCGAGCGTGCTGGTCGTGCCCGACCACGTCGACGTCCGCAAGGTCGACCTGGCCATCGAGCTGCAGATCCTCGCCTTCCACGAGCAGCGCAAGCTCGCGTCGATCCCGCAGCTCGCGCGGGTGGTGAACCCGTGAGCGTCCTCGTCGTGGGCCTGTCGCACCGCAGCGCGCCGGTCGAGCTGCTCGAGCGGGTCGCCCTGCACGGCAGCGACGTCACCAAGCTGCTCGACGACGTCCTCGCCAGCAGCCACGCGACCGAGGCGATGGTCCTCTCGACCTGCAACCGGGTCGAGGTCTACGCCGAGGTCGACAAGTTCCACGGCGGTCGTCGTGCAGACCTCCGAGCTGCTCGCCCGGCGCACCGGCGTCGACGCTCGAGGAGCTCACCCCGCACCTCTACGTGCACTACGAGGACCGCGCCGTCCAGCACCTGTTCTCGGTGGCCTGCGGGCTGGACTCGATGGTCGTCGGCGAGAGCCAGATCCTCGGCCAGGTCCGGGTCGCCCTGCGCAGCGCCCAGGACGCCGGGTCGGCCGGCCGCCAGCTCAACGCCTGGCCCAGCAGGCCCTGCGGGTCGGCAAGCGGGCCCACACCGAGACCGGCATCGACCGGGCCGGCCGCTCGCTGGTGACCGCCGGGCTGGACGAGGCCGTGCGAGTGCTCGGTCCGCTCGACGGCACCGAGGTGCTCGTCGTCGGCGCCGGGTCGATGAGCGCGCTCGCCGCCACCGTCGCCGCCCACGCGGGTGCCGCCAGGGTCGTGGTCGCCAACCGGACGCTCGAGCCACGCCGAGCGGGTCGCCGCCTCGGTCGGCGGCGAGGCCGTGCCGCTGTCCGAGCTGCCCGCCGCGCTGGCGGCCGCCGACCTCGTCGTCTCGTGCACCGGTGCCGTCGGGCACGTGCTGGACGCCGGCGACGCTCGGCGCCGCGATCGGTGCCCGGCGCCGGCCGCCCGCTCGTCGTGCTCGACCTGGCGCTGCCGCGCGACGTCGACCCGGAGGCCCACCGACCTGCCCGGGGTCACGCGTCATCGACCTCGAGACGCTGGCGGCCGCGCTGTCCACGTCCGAGCACGCCGCCGACGTCGAGGCGACCCGCGAGATCGTGGCCGAGGAGGTCGCGGCGTTCCTCGGCTGGCAGCGTGCCGGTCAGCGTGGCCCCCACCGTCGTGGCGCTGCGCGACATGGCCGACGGGGTCGTGCAGTCCGAGCTGGTCCGCCTCGACGGCGCGGCTGCCCGAGCTCGACGACCGCTCCCGCGCCGAGATCGAGCACACCGTGCGCCGCGTCGTCGACAAGCTGCTGCACGCGCCGACGGTGCGGGTGAAGCAGCTCGCCGAGGAGCCCGGCGGCCAGTCCTACGCCGAGGCCCTGCACAAGCTGTTCGACCTCGACCCGAAGGCCGTCGAGGCCGTCACCCGGGCCGACGTCGAGCCGCCGACCGCGAGCCGGGCGGAGGTGGCGCCGGCATGACCGCGCTCTCCGGCTCGGCACCCGGCGCAGCGCGCTGGCCACCGCGCAGTCCCAGCAGGTCGCCGACGAGATCACCGCGCGCACCGGCCGGGCCGTCGAGCTCGTCGCCCGTGACGACGTACGGCGACACGTCCCGCGAGGCGCTGGCCCAGATCGGCGGCACCGGCGTCTTCGTCTCCGCGCTGCGCGACGCCCTGCTCGCCGGCGAGGTCGACCTCGCGGTGCACTCGCTCAAGGACCTGCCGACCGCCGACGCCGACGGGCATCGCGCTCGCCGCGGTGCCGCCGCGCGCAGGACCCGCGCGACGTGCTCGTGGCCCGCGACGGCCTGACGCTGGGCGAGCTGCCCGCCGGGGCCACGGTCGGCACCGGCTCGCCGCGCCGGGCCGCCCAGCTGCGCGCGCTCGGCCACGGCCTCGAGGTCGTCGACGTCCGCGGCAACGTCGACACCCGGCTCCGGCTCGTCGCCGACGGCGCGCGTCGACGCCGTCGTGCTCGCCCGCGCCGGGCTGGCCCGCCTCGGCCGCCTCGACGCGGTCACCGAGGCCCTCGACCCCGTCCAGATGCTTCCCGCCCCCGGTCAGGGGGCGCTGGCGTCGAGTGCCGCGCACCGGAGACCGCGACGCCGGCTCGGTCGCCGCCCTGCTCGCCGTCCTCGACGACGCCGCGACCCGGCGCGTCGTGACCGCCGAGCGCACCCTGCTCGCCGCGCTGGAAGCCGGCTGCTCGGCCCCCGTCGGGGCCTACGGCAGAAGCAGCCGACGGCGAGCACGTCCCCGAGCTGTACCTGCGAGCCGTCGTCAGTGCTGTCGACGGCTCGGCCAGCGTGCGGCTGTCCGCCACCGGACCTCTCGACGAGGCTGCACGGATCGGCCGCGACCTCGCGGCCGCCCTGCTCGCCGAGGGTGCGGCTGACCTGATGATGGAGCGCGTCCTGTGACGAGCCCGAACCCTTCTCGTAAGCCCTCGGCAGCTCGCAAGAAGCCGGCCGATCGGCTGCGTCGCCTTCGTCGGCGCCGGCCCCGGCGACCCCGAGCTGCTGACGGTCCGTGCCGTCGAGCTGCTCGCCAGGGCCGACGTCGTCGTCGACCGAGTCGCAGGACGCGGCGTTCCTCGCCCGGTTCTGCCGCGACGACGTCGAGGTCGTCGACGGCTCGCTCGGCGACGACGGCCAGCCGCTCAGCCACGCCGTGCGGGCCCGGCTCGTCGTCAAGGCCGCCAAGAGCGGTGGCAACGTGGTGCGCCTGCTCGACGGCGACCCGTCGCTCTACGCGACCGGCTCGCGAGGAGGCGGTCGGCTGCGCGAAGGCCGGCATCCCCTTCGAGGTCGTGCCGGGTGTCTCGTCGATCACCGCCGTGCCGGCCTACGCGGGCATCCCGCTGACCTCGGCCAAGCACCGCGAGGTGCGGGTCGTCAACGTGGCCGAGGGCACCCGGGACGCTGCGGACTGGTCGTCCGCGCGGCGCCGGCCGGGCCACCCTGGTGCTGCTGTCGGCGACCGCCGTGATCGGCGAGGTGGCCAAGGCGCTCGTCGCCGCGGGCCGCTCGCCCGAGACGCCGGTGGCGATGACCCAGCTGGGCACCACGACGACGCAGCGCACGGTGACCTCGACGCTCGAGCGCATCGCCGCCGACGTCAAGGCCGCCAAGCTGGCAGCGCCGACCATCACGGTGCGTCGGCGACACGGTCGGCTCGCGCGAGTCGCTGTCCTGGTTCGAGACCAAGCCGCTGTTCGGCTGGCGGGTGCTGGTGCCGCGCACCAAGGAGCAGGCCGGCGCGCTGTCCGAGCAGCTGCGTTCGCTACGGCGCGGTGCCGGAGGAGGTGCCGACCATCTCGGTCGAGCCGCCGCGCACCCCGCAGCAGATGGAGCGCGCGGTCAAGGGCCTGGTGTCCGGTCGCTACCAGTGGGTCGCGTTCACCTCGCGCAACGCGGTGCAAGGCGGTCCGCGAGAAGTTCGAGGAGTACGGCCTCGACGCCCGCGCGTTCGCCGGCATCAAGGTCGCCGCGGTCGGCGAGCAGACCGCTGCCGCCTGCGTCGCCTTCGGGGTCAAGCCCGACCTGGTTCCCGAGCGGCGAGCAGTCGGCCGCCGGGCTGCTCGAGGACTGGCCGCCGTACGACGAGGTGTTCGACCCGATCGACCGGGTCTTCCTGCCGCGCGCCGACATCGCCACCGAGACCTGGTGGCCGGCCTGGTCGAGCTCGGCTGGGAGGTCGACGACGTCACGGCGTACCGCACGGTGCGGGCCGCGCCGCCGGCCGCGCCGATCCGCGAGGCGATCAAGAGCGGCGGGTTCGACGCCGTGCGTCTTCACCTCGTCGTCGCACGGTGCGCAACCTGGTCGGCATCGCGGGCAAGCCGCACGCCTCCACGGTGATCGCGTGCATCGGCCCGGCCGACCGCGAAGACCGCCGAGGAGCACGGTCTGCGGGTCGACGTCCTCGCGCCGTCGCCGTCGGTGGCCGCGCTCGCCGACGGCGCTGGCGGAGTACGGCGCGTCGCTGCGGGCTGGCAGCCGTGAGGCGGGCGAGCCGGTGCTGCGCCCCTCGCAGAAGCGCACGCACGGCCCGCCGCAAGGCGACCTGAGGTCGGCGTGCCCACCGCCGCCCCCTTCCCGGCCGGCCGGCCGCGACGGCTGCGGTCGACGCCCGCGCTGCGCGCGGCTGGTGGCGCAGACCCGGCCGGCCCCGGCCGACCTCGTGCTGCCGATGTTCGTGCGGGAGGGCGCGACCGCAGCCGGTGCCGATCGGGTCGATGCCCGGTGTCGTGCAGCACTCGCGCGACTCGCTGCGCAAGGCGGTCGTCGAGGCGGTCGCAGGCCGGCGTCGGCGGCGCTGATGCTCTTCGGCGTCCCGTCGACCCGCGACGCCGACGGGCAGCGGGGCCACCGACGACGACGGCATCCTCAACGCCGCGATCCGCGACGTCGTCGCCGAGGTCGGCGACGCGACCGTGGTCATGGCGACCTGTGCCTCGACGAGTTCACCGACCACGGCCACTGCGGCGTGCTCGACGCGGACGGGCGCGGTCGACAACGACGCGACCCTGGTGCGGTACGCCGAGATGGCGCTGGCCCAGGCGGCGGCCGGCGCCCACGTGCGTCGGCCCGTCCGGGATGATGGACGGCCAGGTCGGCGTCGTCCGGGCCGCGCTCGACGGCGACCGGCTGACCGACACGGCGATCCTCGCCTACGCCGCGAAGTACGCCTCGGCGTTCTACGGCCCGTTCCGTGAGGCCGTCGAGTCGACCGCTGGTCGGCGACCGGCGTACCTACCAGCAGGACCCGGCCAACGCCGACGAGGCGCTGCGCGAGGTCGCGCTCGACGTCGCCGAGGGCGCCGACATCGTCATGGTCAAGCCCGCGCTGCCCTACCTCGACGTGCTGCGCCGGGTGGCCGACGAGGCCGGACGGCACGGCATCCCGGTCGCCGCCTACCAGGTGTCGGGCGAGTACGCGATGGTCGAGGCCGCCGCCGAGAAGGGCTGGCTCGACCGCGAGCGCACCATCGTCGAGTCGCTGACCTCGGTCCGCCGGGCGGGCGCGGGCATCGTGCTCACCTACTGGGCCGTCGAGGCCGCCCGGCTGCTCGGCGGGGCGCAGGGGTGAGCGTCTTCCCCGTCCGACGCGCCCGGGTCGGCCGCCCTGATGCGCGCGCGCCGAGGCCGTCACGCCGGGCGGCGTCAACTCGCCGGTGCGCGCCTTCCGCGCCGTCGGCGGCACCCCGCGGTTCATGGCGAGCGGCCACGGGCCCGTACGTCGTCGACGCCGACGGCCGCGAGTACGTCGACCTGGTCTGCTCCTGGGGCCCGCTGATCCTCGGCCACGCGCATCCCGAGGTGGTCGAGGCGGTGCAGGCCGCGGTGGCCCGCGGCACGTCGTTCGGCACGCCCGGCCGAGGGCGAGGTCGCGCTGGCCGAGGAGATCGTCGCCCGCGTCGAGCCCGTCGACCAGGTGCGCCTGGTGTCCAGCGGCACCGAGGCGACGATGTCGGCGATCCGGCTGGCCCGCGGCTTCACCGGCCGGACCAAGGTGGTGAAGTTCGCCGGCTGCTACCACGGCCACGTCGACTCGCTGCTCGCCGCCGCCGGCTCCGGCGTCGCCACCTTCGGGCTGCCCGACACCCCCGGCGTCACCGGTGCGTCCGCCGCCGACACCGATCGTCGCTCCCCTACAACGACCTCGACGCGGTGCGCCGCGGCCTTCGCGCGCGCACGGCGGCCAGATCGCGTGCGTGATCACCGAGGCGGCCGCCGGCAACATGGGCGTCGTGCCGCCGGCTGCCCGGGTTCAACGCCGGGCTGGCCGAGCTGTGCCGCAGCCACGGCGCGCTGTTCGTCAGCGACGAGGTGATGACCGGGTTCCGGGTCGGCCGGGCCGGCTGGTTCGGCCTGGACGGCGTGCGCCCCGACCTCATGACGTTCGGCAAGGTGATGGGCGGCGGCCTGCCGGCCGCGGCGTTCGGCGGCCGGGCCGACGTCATGGCGCCAGCTGGCGCCCGTCGGGCCCGGTCTACCAGGCCGGCACCCTGTCCGGGAACCCGGTCGCGACCGCCGCGGGCCTCGCGACGCTGCGGCTCGCCACGGACGACGTCTACGCCCACGTCGACCGCGCCGCCGCCGCGGCTCGGCAGCCTGGCGTCCGAGGCGCTGACCGCGGCCGGCGTGGCGCACCGCCTGCAGAACGCCGGCAGCCTGTTCTCGCGTCTTCTTCACCGATCCGGACGCGGTCACCGACTACGACAGCGCCCGGCGGCAGGAGACCTTCCGCTACGCCGCGTTCTTCCACGCGATGCTCGACCGCGGCGTCTACCTGCCGCCGTCGGTGCTTCGAGTCGTGGTTCGTCTCCGCGGCACACGACGACGCCGCCCTCGAGCGGGTCGCCGACGCCCTGCCCGCACGCCGCCCGCGCCGCCGCGGCCGCCACCGCACCCGAGGAGCTGACCCGATGACCACGACGCACGGTCGTCCACCTGCTGCGGCACGGCGAGGTGCACAACCCCGAGCAAGGTCCTCTACGGCCGGCTGCCCGGCTTCCACCTCTCCGACCTCGGCCGGGCGATGGCCGACCGCATCGCCGAGCGGCTGGGCGACGAGGACCTCACCCACGTCGTGGCCTCGCCGCTGGAGCGCGCCCAGGAGACGGCGCGGCCCATCGCCGACGCGCTCGGGCTGCCGGTCGCCACCGACGACCGGCTGATCGAGGCGGGCAACGTCTTCCAGGGCCAGACGTTCGGCGTCGGCGACGGCTCGCTGCGCCGGCCCGACGCACTGGAAGCACCTGGTCAACCCGTTCCGGCCGTCGTGGGGCGAGCCGTACGTCGAGCATCGCCGAGCGGATGCTCGCCGCCGTCGCCGCAGCCCGCGACGCGGCCCGCGGCCACGAGGCGCTGCTGGTGAGCCACCAGCTGCCGATCTGGACCGCCGCGGTCGTTCGCCGACCGGCCGCCGCCTGTGGCACGACCCGCGCAAGCGGCAGTGCTCGCTGGCCTCGCTCACGTCCTTCACCTACGAGGGCGACGACCTCGTCGTCGGTCTCCTACGAGGAGCCGGCCCGCGACCTGCTGCCGGTGCCGGCGGCTGGCGCCGGCAAGAAGTTCGTCGCCGGGGCGTGATGACGACTCGTCGCCGCTGGCCCGCCGGCCGCAGCCAGGCCGCCGCGCTGTGGGTCGCCTGGCGGCCGGGCTGCTGCTGACCGGCTGCTCCGGCGGGTCATCGGCGGCGAACGTCGCCGACCAGAGCTACGTGTCCGGCGACGGGACGGTGACCCAGCTCGCCGCCGACCAGCGCAAGGCGCCGGTCGAGTTCGCCGGCAGCACGCTCGACGGCAAGGCGCTGGACGTCGCGGACCTCCGCGGGCACGTCGTCGTCGTCAACGTGTGGGCCTCCTGGTGCCCGCCGTGCATCGCCGAGACGCCCGCCCTGCAGAAGGTGCACGAGCAGACGGCGGCGGAGGGCGTGAGCTTCGTCGGCATCAACACCGAGCCCGACCTCGCGGCCGCGCGCGCGCACGAACGGCGGTTCGGCGTGACCTACCCGAGCCTGCGCTCGGACGGCGGGCGCACCCTGCTGGACCTGCGCGGGTCCCTGCCGCCGACGGCGACCCCGTCGACGCTGGTGCTCGACCGCAAGGGGCGGGTCGCCGCCCGGGTGGTGGGCAAGGTGGACGCCAGCACGCTGCAGGCGCTCGTCGACGACGCCGTCGGTGAGGCCCAGGCATGACCATGAGCCTCGGCGGCACCATCACCGACGGGTCGCTGCTGCTGGCGCTCCCGCTCGCGGTCGCTGGCCGGGCTGGTGTCGTTCCTGTCGCCCTGCGTGCTGCCGCTCGTGCCCGGCTACCTGTCGTACGCCACCGGCCTCTCCGCGGCCGAGGTGTTCGACGAGGCGCCGCGCCGGCGCGGGCGCCTGGTGGCCGGTGCGCTGCTCTTCGTCGCGGGCTTCACGGTCGTGTTCGTCAGTGCCGGCGTCCTGCTCGGCCGGCTCGGCGGCTTCCTGCTGGAGAACCAGGACACGCTGCAGCGGGTGCTCGGCGGCCTCACCATCGTGCTGGGCCTGTCGTTCATCGGGTTCCTGCCCTGGTTGCAGCGCGACGTGCGTCTCGACCGCAAGCCGGTCGTCGGCCTGGCCGGCGCGCCGGTGCTGGGCGTGCTGTTCGGCCTGGGCTGGACGCCGTGCATCGGCCCGACGCTCGGCGCCGTGATGGCCCTCGGGCTCAACGAGGGCACGGCGCTGCGGGGCGGCCTGCTCGCGGTCGCCTACTGCATCGGGCTCGGCCTGCCGTTCGTCCTGACCGCGCTGGCGTTCAGCCAGGCGATGGACACCTTCGGGTGGGTCAAGCAGCACTACCTCGCCCTCATGCGCACCGGCGGGGCCATGCTGGTGGTCATCGGCCTGCTGCTCGTCACCGGCGCCTGGAACGACCTCGTGGTCGGCGTCCAGGTGTGGGCCAACGGCTTCATCCCGGCGGTCTAGGCATGGTCGACCAGACCCTGACGAGCGCGCCGGCGCGCGACGTCCCGCCCGAGCCGAGACCGCCGGCGCTGCAGCCGGTCGGCTTCGCCCGCTGGGCCTGGCGGCAGCTCACGTCGATGCGCACGGCGCTCGTGCTGCTGTTCCTGCTGGCGCTCGCCGCGGTCCCGGGTTCGCTGGTGCCGCAGCGCAGCATCGACGCCGCGCGGGCGGCGCAGTTCGCCGAGCAGCACCCGACCCTGGCGCCCTGGTACGACCGGTTCGGGCTCTTCGACGTCTACTCCTCGCCGTGGTTCGCCGCGACCTACCTGCTGCTGTTCGTCTCGCTGGTGGGGTGCGTCCTGCCGCGCAGCCGGCAGCACCTGTCGGCGGTGCTGTCCCAGCCGCCGCGCGCCCCGCGCAACCTGCACCGGCTGCCGCAGCACGCCACGGTGGTGTCGGACCGCACGCCGGAGGAGGTGCTGGCCGAGGCGCGGGCCGCGCTGCGCAGCCGGCGGTTCCGGGTGCAGGTGGTCGACGGCGCCGTGTGCGCCGAGAAGGGCTACCTGCGCGAGACCGGCAACCTGGTGTTCCACCTGGCGCTGCTGCTGCTCCTCGTCGCGGTCGGCTTCGGCCACCTGCTACGGCTACAAGGCCAACGTGCTCGTCGTGGAGGGCGAGGCGTTCTCCAACACCGTGTCGACCTACGACACCTGGACGCCGGGTGCCCTCACCGACGAGAACAGCCTCGCGCCGTTCACGGTCGAGCTGAAGGACCTCGAGGTGCGCTACCAGCCCGACGGCATGCAGCGCGGAGCCCCCCGCGACTTCCGGGCCGCGGTGCGCTACACCACCGAGCCGGGCGCCCGGCCGCGGTCCTACGACCTGCGGGTCAACCACCCGCTGAAGGTCGACGGCGTGAAGGTCTTCCTGCTCGGCAACGGCTACGCCCCGGTGTTCACGGTGCGCGACCGCAACGGCCAGGTCGTCTCGCACGGCGCGGTCCCGTTCCTCCCCCGCGACGGCAACGACACCTCGCTCGGCGTGGTCAAGGTGACCGGCACCGACCCGCAGATCGGGCTCGACGGGCTCTTCCTGCCCACCGCGGTGCTCGACCCGGAGCAGGGCCCGATCTCGGCGTACCCCGGGCTCAAGCTGCCGCGCGCCGTGCTCAGCGTCTGGACCGGCGACCTCGGCGTCGACGACGGGACGCCGCAGTCGGTCTACTCCCTCGACAAGCGCGGCATGACCCAGGTGACGGGCAAGAACGGCCGCAACCTGGTGCTGTCGCTGGCGCCCGGCGCCACCGCGACGCTGCCGTCGGGCGAGACGGTCACCCTGGACGGCGTACGGCGGTGGACCTCGCTGCAGGTGGCGCGCGACCCCGGCGTGGCCCCCGCGCTCGGCGCCGCGCTGCTGGCGCTGACCGGGCTGATGCTGTCGCTGTTCGTGCGTCGCCGCCGGGTCTGGGTGCGGCCGGGCGTCGACGAGGGCGGGCGTACTCTCGTCGAGGTCGCCGGGCTCGCCCGCACGGAGGCCGAGGGCGGGGAGGGGCTCGCCGACGAGGTCCGCGAGCTGGCCGAGCAGATCGGAGCACCGCAGGAATGAGCAGCGAGTCGCTCGCCCACCTGAGCAACAACCTCATCTACTCCGCGATGGTCGTCTACGCGCTGGCGATGTACTGCTACGGCGCCGAGCTCGCCTTCGGCACCCCGCGCCGCCGCCGTCGCGGGGCGGTCGACACGAGTGCGGTCGAGGCTCGCGAGCTGGCGACCGTCGGCGCGGGCGGCTCCGCCGAGCAGGGGATCCCGTCGCCTGCGGACGACATCGCGGCCGACCAGGACGACGCCGCACGCCGAGACCGGGCCGGGCGGCTCGGCCGGGTGGCGGTGTCACTGACGGTGCTGGCGTTCGCGCTGCACGTCGCGGCGGTGCTGACCCGCGGGCTGTCGGCCGGCCGCCCGCCGTGGGGCAACATGTACGAGTTCTCCACCGCGGGATCGCTGGCCGTGATCGGGGTCTTCCTGCTCCTGCTGACCCGCAAGGACGTCCGCTACCTGGGCATCTTCGTGGTGCTCCCGGTCCTGCTCACCCTGGGCCTCGCGGTCGCCGTGCTCTACACGGAGTCCGAGCAGCTGGTGCCGGCGCTGAAGTCGGTGTGGCTGGTGATCCACGTGTCCGCGGCGATGATCGCCTCCGGGGTCTTCACCATCGGGTTCGCCCAGTCGGTCTGCTACCTGGTGCAGGAACGCCGGGAGCGGGTGCCGGCCGAGCAGCGCCAGCCGTCGTTCATGGACCGGCTGCCCGCCGCCGCGGTGCTGGACCGGTCGGCGTACAAGATGACGGCCTTCGGCTACCCGATCTGGACCTTCGCGGTCATCGCCGGCGCCATCTGGGCCGAGAACGCGTGGGGCCGCTACTGGGGCTGGGACCCGAAGGAGACCTGGGCGTTCATCACCTGGCTGGTCTACACCGCCTACCTGCACGCGCGCGCGACCGCCGGCTGGAAGGGCCGGAAGGCGGCCTACCTGGCCTGCCTGGGCTACTCCACGTTCCTGTTCAACTACCTGGTCGTCAACATCTGGCTGGTCGGGTTCCACTCCTATGCCGGGGTGGGCTGAGCCGGCGGCCCGGTCAGCGGCCGGCCGGCGGCTTGGGCTCGTCGTCCGGCGGTCGCGGCCGCCGCAGGCTGCGCAGGAAGTCAGGGTCGTCGTCGGGAGCCATCGGCCGCCGGACGGTGCCGGCATCGGGGCCGGCGACGCGGGGCGGGAGACCGGCGATGCCGCGGCCCCGGCGCCCGAACAGGAACCAGGCGAGCGGGCCGAGGATCCAGAAGAAGAAGATGAGCACCGCCCAGGCGAGCTTGGGCAGGCCCTGGACGTCGGTGCTCTCGGTCTGCACCAGGTCGACCAGGGCGTAGACCGCCAGGATCAGCGGCAGGGCATAGATCAGGATCTTCAGCATGGGCGCGGCGACTCCTCCACCGTCAGCCTACGTGCGGCTGACGCCGTTCGGCGGCCGGAGGCCCCTACGGCGTCAGCGGGCCCGGCTGCGAACGACCCTGCGCCGGGGGATGCGGGAGACTCGGCGGGAGTGGTCGGCGGCGACTCGCAGCTCACTGATGTGTGCCTGAGCCATCTCCAGGGAGTACACGGGTTCCTCAACTTTCTCGGGTGGAGCGGTAGATGCACCTTCGATTCTAAGGTACAAACACTCAATCGACAAGTTTTCTTACCAACAGGAGCGTTTGTGCCATGGATCACATCGACCGGGTCCTGATCGACGCGCTGCGGCGCGACGGCCGGGCCTCCTGGGCCGAGCTGGGGCGGCTGGTGGGGCTGTCCGGGCCGAGCGTCACCGAGCGGGTGTCCCGGCTGGAGGCCGGCGGGGTCATCACGGGCTACCACGCGGCCGTCGACCCGGTGGCCCTCGGCCGGTCGGTGGCCGCCCTGGTGGGCGTGCACCTGTCCGACACCTCCGACCAGGACGCCGTCACCGCCGCGCTGCAGCGGCTGGACGAGATCGAGGACTGCTGGTTCGTCGCGGGCGACGAGAGCCTCCTGGTGAAGGTCCGGGTCCCGGACGTCGCGGCGCTGGAGCACACCCTGTCCCGGTTGCGGGCGATCCGCGGGGTGTCCCGGACCCGCACGACCGTGGTGCTCTCGACCAAGTGGGAGGACCGGGCGGCGCCGACCGATCCGGCGGAGTCCTGACGCCGCGCGGCTACCGTGCTCCCACGCCCTGAACCAGTCCTGCCAAGGAGGCCGTGATGTCGTCACCCGTGACCGCGATCGGCCAGCTGCACATCACGGTGTCCGACCTGGAGGCGTCGGTGCGGTTCTACCGCGACGTGCTCGGTCTGCCGCACCTGTTCACCGTCGAGGGCCAGCCGATGGCGTTCCTGCAGGCCGGCTCGGTGCGGTTGTACCTCGGCGTCACCGAGGACGAGCGGTTCCGCTCCCGGCCGGTCGTCTACTACGCCGTCGAGGACGTCGAGTCGGCGTACGCCGAGGTGACCGGCCGTGGCGCGCCGTCGATGGCCGGGCCGCACGTCGTGCACCGGGAGGGCGGCACCGAGCTGTGGATGGCCTTCGTCAGCGACCCCGACGGCAACCCCGTCGGCCTGATGGCCGAGCGCGTCGCGGGCTGAGGTGCGGCTCCTGCTGATGGCGGACACCCACGTGCCGCGACGGGCCCGCGACCTGCCTCCCGTGCTGTGGGACGAGGTCGACCGGGCCGACGTCGTCGTGCACGCCGGCGACTGGGTCGACGTCGGCCTGCTCGATCGGCTGGAGGCCCGGCTACGGCCGGAGCAGGCACTGCTGGGCGTCGTGGGCAACAACGACGGGCCGCTGCTGAGGCAGCGGCTGCCCGAGGTGGTGCGGGCCGACCTGGACGGCCTGCGGCTGGCAGTGGTGCACGAGACGGGCGTTGCCCCAGGCCGGGAACGCCGGTGCGCTGCCCGGTTCCCCGACACCGACGTGCTCGTCTTCGGGCACAGCCACATCCCGTGGGACAGCACGACCGAGGGCGGGCTCCGGCTGCTCAACCCGGGTTCGCCCACCGACCGCCGGCGGCAGCCCCACCACACCTACCTGACGGCGGAGGTGGTCGGCGGCCACCTCGACGCGGTGGCCCTGCACCGGCTGCACCTAGGTTCGGTTTCCGCCGGACAGGGAAGGACGCGTGACGTGACCGGACCGGACTCCTCCCGACGGCTGAGCTCCTGGACGCGCGACGGCCTGCGCTTCGACGTCCGCGACACCGGGCCCGACGACGGCGAGACCGTGGTGTGCCTGCACGGCTTCCCGCAGGACGCCACCGCGTACGCCGGGGTGAGCCCGCTGCTGACCGACGCCGGGCTGCGGGTGCTCGCCCCCGACCAGCGCGGCTACTCGCCCGGGGCGCGCCCGACGGGTCGTGCCTCCTACCTGCTGCGGGAGCTCGCTGCCGACGTCGTCGCGCTGCTGGACGCCGCGGGAGTGCAGCGGGCGCACGTGGTCGGGCACGACTGGGGCGGCGCGGTCGCCTGGATGCTGGCGTCCCGGAACTCCGACCGGGTGCGGTCGCTCACCGCGCTGTCGACGCCGCACCCGGCCGCCCAGCGCGCCGCGCTTTCGGCGCAGCAGCCAGGGCCTGCGATCGGCGTACATGGCCCTGTTCCAGGTGCCGTTCCTCCCGGAGCTGGTCAGCACCGCCGGCGGTGGTGCTCTGACGCGGGCCGGGCTGCGGGCGAGCGGCCTCGACGGTGCCCGAGCCGACCACTACGCGGCACGGATGCAGGAGCCGGGGGCGATGACGGCGGCGCTGGCCTGGTATCGCGCGATCCCGTTGTCGGGCGGCTCCGGACCCGGTCGGGTGCGGGTGCCGACGACGTACGTCGTGGGCCGGCGCGACCCGTTCTTCAGCGGTGCCGCCGTGACGGGGACCCGTGAGCTCGTGACCGGGCCGTTCCGGCTGGTCGAGCTGGACGCCGGGCACTGGCTCCCGGAGTCGCACCCGGTGGCGGTCGCCGACGCGGTCGTGGCGCAGGTGCGCTCGAGCCTCAGACGGGCACGGTGAGCTGGGCGACCAGGCCGCTGTCGACGTCGCCGGTGACCTTCGCCATCTGCAGCGACCAGCCGTCGCTGAACACCATGTCGGTCTGCAACGAGGTCTGCGCCAGGTTGGCGACGCTCGCCTCGTACCCGTCGGTTGCGTAGACCGTCGTGCAGGCCGCTTCGGGCAGCGCCAGCTGCGACGTACGGAGCCTGTTCTGGGCGCGCGTCGCGTCGGCGAGGCTCGGATAGACCTCGAAGTGCACGTGTGGCCAGCGGCCGGAGTACGCCGCCGGGAAGATGCTGGTGAAGGTCACGCTGCCGTCGCCGCGGTCTCCTGCACGCCGCGCAGGTAGTTCTGCTCGGTGACGCCGTCGGAGTACATGGAGTAACGGCCCTCGCGGTCGCAGTGCCACGCGTAGACGGCGGCTCCGGCCAGCGGTACGGCGCCGTTGCCGGTATCGAGGACGGTCATCCGGATCGTGAGCGGGACGCCCTCGGCGGCGCCGGACGCGGTCCCGAAGCTCGTCGTCAGGTCGCTGCGGACGATGCCGCTCTCGGTGAGCACGTTGACGCCGTTCGAGCCGTCGCCGGGGAAGGGCCCGGTGGTCTCCTCGGGTATCTCGGCCGTCGACGCGGTGCTCGCGATGCTGCCGGTGCCGCCCGCGTCGCTGGAGCAGGCGGCGAGGGCCGCGGCCAGGCCGGCGCCGGTGAGCAGGCCGAGTGCACGTCGGCGGTTCAGCAGGGTCGGGAGGTCGTGGGAGAGACCACGGTCGTGGTCCTCGATGTCGAGGTCGGTGGCGCTGTTGTCGGTCGCGCTGCTGTCCTGCATGTCAGGTCCCCACGTCGGTCGGTGCGTGTCGACGTCGAGAGTGACGCAGCCGGCTGGACGGATGCTGTGAGAGCCGTGTAGACGCGCCGTGCGCCGAGTGCTCGAGCCCATGTCGCCGTGGGCGCGACGCGGCCCGATCGCCCCTGTACGCAACGGATTTCCGGCAGCGGGGGTTGTGTCCAGCCCCTTGTCTAGGTTCGGGTCATGAGCTCGTCGACGGGGATGCTGCTGGAGCGGTCGGGGGTGTCGCTGCTGGAGGCGCAGCTGGACCTGGGTGCGCTGGTGGCGCGGGTGGCCGATGGCTCGGCGGCCGGGTTGGACGCGGTGCGGTTCCTGTCCCGGGTCGACCCGGGCGAGCTGGATGGTGCGGGTCGGGTCGACCTGATCCGGGCGATCGAGCGGGCCGCGGCGATGCTGGCCGGGTTGCAGCAGAGCGCGCTGGCCGCGGTCGCGGCAGCCACCGCGGGCTGCGGGCTGACCGGGGAGGATGCCCGGCACGAGGTCGGGGCGGCGCTGCGGCTGTCGCCGGCGACCGCGGCGGAGCGGGCGCTGGTGGCCGGTGAGCTGACCGGCCGGCTGCCGGGCACGCTGGCCGCGCTGCGCGCCGGGGAGCTGTCCTACCGGCAGGCGGCCCGGCTCGCCGAGGCGGTCCGGGACCTGCCCGGCGCGGCGGCCGCGACGGTGGAGGCGGCGGTGCTGGGTGCCGGGCCGGGGCTGACCCCGGACCGGTTCGGCCGGGCGCTGCGCCGGGCGGTGCTGGCGGCCGACCCGGCCGGCGCGGCCGACCGGCACCAGGCGGCGGTGGCGAACCGGACCATCGAGCGGCTGCCGCAGCCCGAGGTGATGGGCTCGCTGTGGGCCACGATGCCCGCCACCGTCGCCGACGACGTGTGGAACGAGCTGACCCGGCGGGCCAAGAACACCCGCCGGGAGCTCAAACGCGGCGGCGGCGCCCACCCCGGGCTGAACGCGCTGCGGGTCGACGCCCTGGTGCACGCCGTGCTCGGCAACGGCGGCGCCGACCCCGCCGCCCCGACCATGACGACCGCAACGACCACGACGGCGACCACGACCGCGACCACGGCCGCGACCACGAGGGACCTGGCGGTGCCGCTGCCGCGCTGCAGCTGCGGCGGGGCGCAGACCGCGGCGGTGGTGCTGGACCTGCCCACCGCCCTCGGGCTGGCCGACCACCCCGGTGAGCTGCCCGGCCACGGCGCGATCCCCGGCCCGCTGGCCCGCCGGCTGGCCGCCGACCGGGACTGGGTCGCCTGGACCGTCGATCCCGACACCCGGCGGCTGCTCGGCCGCGGCGCCGGCTGCTACCGGCCCTCGGCGCCGCTGCGGGCCTTCATCGCCGCCCGGGACCGGCACTGCGGGTTCCCCGGCTGCCCCCGCACCGCCAACGACTGCGACTGCGACCACATCGAGAACTTCGACTCCCGACCCGGCCGGGGCGGCAAGACCGTCCCGGCCAACCTCGGCCCGCTGTGCCGCCAGCACCACAACGCCAAGACCCACGGCCACTGGCAGCTCGACTACGACCCCGACACCGCCATCAAGACCTGGACCAGCCCGCTGGGCAAGACCTACACCGAAGGCACCGACCCACCCCTGCTCTGAGTCAGCGGCTTCACCGGGTCAGCGCGTCAGGGCGTTACCGCTTCGAGTCGCTTCGCCGCGTCAGCGTGTCAGCGACTTCATCGCGTCAGCGGCTTCAGCCCGCCGGCGTGGCAGTGGCACCGTGCCCCGACCGGTCACATCGGCATGAGCTCGAAGATCTCGATGCTGAACCGGCCGTCGCCCTGCTGCAGGAACGGGTGCTTCTCGGTGAGCGCCGTAGCCGACTCCAGCGTCTCTGCCTCGACGATGGAGTAGCCGTTCTGGTCGCTGACCGCCGGGCTCGACCCGTCGTCGCCCACGGCAGTCCGCGGCCCGAACGGAGCGCCGAAGTCGACGAGGGCCGTGCCGGCCCGCTCGCCCCACTCGTTCCAGAGCCGCATCTGCTCCTGGCCCTGCTCCTCGGTGAAGTCCTCCATCGGCGTCGCCGGGCCGCGGTAGAGGTACAGGAACTTGCTCATCGGTAGTCCTCCTCGCCGGGGCGCACCGTGCGTCCCCACACCAGTCCGACGAACGTGCATCGCTCGGATCGACAGTTTCGCGCTGTGCCTCGGGAGGTAAGGGCGCCCGCAGTGCGTATCACGGGGTCGCACTCCGTCTCCGGTCCGTAGGAGGTGACCCCGATGGAGATCCTTGATTGCCCGACGTGTGGCGCACCGACCGAGGTGGTGTCGTCGTACCTGCTGGACAGCACCGACGGTCCCGTCGAGCACCTTCAGCTGCGTTGCGTACGCCGGCACTGGTTCGCGATGCCCCGCGAGATGCTCGACCGGTACGGCGCCGGCAGCGGCCAGGCGGCCCTCGCAGATCCGGACAGTGCGGATCAGGCCACTGCGGATCAAGACAGTGCCAGAGTCGCCCCGAGAACCAGGCCGTAGCTGCGCAGCGGTCGAACAGTGGCACCGGGCGCCTGGGCCTCCCGAGCCGGCACGCCCGCGGTCACGCGGTCGGCGGCGTCGACCCAGCGGGCGTGGGGTCCCCGGACGTCAGTGGCTCCGACGTCGGGCTGGGTGTTGCAGTCGGGGAGGCGGGCGCCGATTCCGGCGGATCCGGCGTCGCTTGCGAGCTCTTGTCCTTGACGTCGGCGTCGCGCTCGAGGGTCGTGGCACCGCCGAGCCCGTCAGCCAGCATTGCCTCCAGCTGGTCGAGGGGCGAGACGCCGAGAGCGATGGTGCTCGTGCCTGCCGCGCCCGGCGTCGGCTCCGCGCGCATCGCCGCCGCCTGGGCAGCGACCCACTCGCGCAGCTGTTCCTCGTCCGATCGTGACAGCCGATCTCTGCGGTCACCGACCATGACGAGCTGGTACGCGGCGGCCGCCGTCTGACAGCTGTCGCAGGCAGCGTTGACGGCGAGCGCGCGGTTGTTGGCCCGGACGGTCTGCGGCCTCCGTAGGACGACCACCTCGACCGACACCGCGATCGACGAGCAGCCGACGCAGTGCGACCAGGCGACGGTGACGTTGTCCAGCGCGGCGTCGGTGGGCCGGTCCAGGTAGACGATGTGCAGGGCCGTCGCGGTGGCGGAGCATCCGTCGCAGTCGGCGGAAGCGGACGCCGTCGTCTTCACCTCGGCGGACCGTCGCTCGGACCTGGCGTCCAGCCAGGCGTCGTCCGTGGCACTCGGCTGCTGCGGTCCGGTCAGCGCCGAGGCCGTGAGGTCGAGCCGGCCCTGGTCACCGTTCGGAGACCACTCGCGGGCGGAGACGGCCCGCGCAGCCGTGAGGCCGAGGACGAGGACGATGGTCGCCGCGCCCGACTTCGTCCAGGCGCCGGTCATCGCCGTGCTCCGTTCAGAGGAAAGTTGTCCGAGACTGCCGCCGCCATCTCCACCAGGCTGTCCCGGGTGTCGTCGCGCAGCGCGGAGATCAAGGTCTGAGCCCCGGTCTCCAATGCCGGGTCCCAGGGCACCGTGACCACCCGCGCGCAGCGGCGGGTGAAGTGCTTCACCATGGGTTCCAGGGGTGCGCCGAGGCCACGGCGGACCCCGTTGATGACGACGATCGCCTGGGCCACCAGCTCGCCGTAGTCGTGCTCGTCGAGCCAGTCCAGGGTGAGGGCGGCGGCGCGCCCTCCGTCCAGGCCGGGCCGGAGCACGAGCACGAGCTCGTCCGCCTCCATCAGCAGTCCCTGGTTGGCGCTGTCCAGGATGCCTGTCCCGGTGTCCAGCAGGATGAGGTTGTAGAACCGGTCGAGCAGCCGGATGAGTCGGTGGTAGGCGTCCCGGTTCAGGGCCATCCCGATGCGCGGGTCGTCGTCCGAGCCGAGCACCTCCAGCCGCGACTCCGGTGCCTGCGACACGTAGGACCGCAGCTCCGCGTAGCTCCCGATCTCGTCCACGCGCTCCAGCAGGTCGGTGATCGTGCGCGAGCTGGGAGGGGCCACCCGATGGGCGAGGTTCCCGGCGTCGGGGTTCGCGTCCACGGCGACCACCCGGTCGCCGCGCAGGGTGGCGAACGTGCTTCCTAGGGCGAGCGTCATCGTCGTCTTGCCGACACCACCCTTCCTGCTCATCACGACGACCCGGTGCGAGCCCTCGATCGGCACCCGGAGGCGTCGCTCGAGGTCCGTCCGGTGTTGCTCGGCCGGGCCCGGACCGGGATTCATGGTGTGCGCGGACAGCTGGTAGACCGCACGCTGCCACCCACCCGTCGGGACCTCGGTCCGGGGCTTGAGCATCACGTCATCGGTGAACGCCGCCGCGGTGAGCGTCATCGGTGCGAGGTCCGGGGGCAGCGCCGGTGTGCCGCCCTCGTCCGCGACTGTTGTCTCGTCCTCCTTCGAGAGGGCGGCGGCCAACCGCTCCAGTGCCCGGCCCAAGGAGACCGTCATCCGCCAGAAGAGGACGACGATGCCGAGCAGCGGCAGCACCAGCAGAGCAACTGAGATGACCGAGAGGGCGACGACGGCGACGTCACGTGCTGTGCCAGGCCTTGGCCAGCTGGTCGGCCTGGACCTGGAGGGCCGCCCAGGTCTGCTGGACGATGACCGGCAGGTGCCACAGCAGCCAGCCGAACCCGAGGGTGAGCAGCGGCACGACGACCAGCACCCAGCCGGCGACGATGTCGCCGAGCGCCGGGCCGCAGTTCGGTCACCCTCGGGGGTCTGTCTCGCGCCCAGGGATCAGGCTCTCCATGCACCGGCCGGACCCGGGCGAACAGGTCGGGGACGCCGGCGAGGTCCGAGAGCACGTAGTAGCCGTCGAACCGGACGGCCGGGATGAGCTGCTGGAGCATCTCGAGCTGGAGGACGAGGACGACGAGGAGGAACAGGCCCGTGGCCCGTCGACAGGTAGGCCGACACCGCTGGCGAGCAGGAACCACACGTTGAAGTACAGGCCGCCGAGGTCGGTGCGCACGCGACCCGCGCGGCCGAGCCGGTAGGAGTCGGTGACATCGGTGTAGAACGCCGGGAAGACCAGGTACACGCCGTAGCCGATCCGGCCGGGTTGGCCCCGCCGTAGTGGCAGGCTGCCGCGTGACCGAGCTCGTGCAGGACAGCAGCGATGGTCAGCAGGCCGTAGAGCGCCAGCAGCAGGGAGGGTGTGGTCAGCACCTGCTGCAGTGCGGTGAGCGGGTTGCTCTGCACGAAGAGCCGCGACGTAGAGCAGCACGAGCGCCGACGAGAGCGGCCGCCACGACGGGCGGCCAGAACGCCAGCAGCCAACGGTCGCGCGGCCAGGCGGACCGCCCTCGCCGGCATCAGGGTGCCCTTCAGGGACAGCGACAAGAGGGGGCGGGCTCTCGGCGGCTCGGGAGGTGGCGGTGGCCCCCGCGTGCTCCACCAGTCCGAGGGGCTGCAGCCGCTCCTCGACGAGGTGTGCCAGGCCGTCGGTGGTCAGCGTCCGGCCGTAGGCGTCGCTGACGACGCCGGCGACCTGCTCGGCGGTCCGGCCCGGGACCACTGCGGACACCACGAGGTGCAGCAGCTCCGAGACCTGAACGATCTGGCCGTCCTGTCTCCGCAGCAGGTACGTCGGCTCGCGGATACCCGAGCCCTTCACCGGCCCGAGCAGCTGAAGCCCCTCGGGCAGCTGCCATCCGTCCTGCAGCACTGTCTCTCTACTGGTCTCTCTGCTCGGTCAGTCGTCATCGTCGATCATCGCCCTGGTGTGCTCTGGTGTGCTCTGGTGTGCTCTGGAGTGCCACGCGGGGGATGGCGGCGAGTGCGCCCAGAGCCGCGCACCCGCCGCCACGCTCGGGCAGCGTTACTGCGCTGCGGCGACGTACTGCAGGGCCAGCGCGTTGGCGCTCGCGTTGATGCTTGCGGCGTTGACGGCGATGGCGATGTTGACCCCGACGACGTTGATGACGTTCGTGCACGCGAACAGGCACAGCGTCTCCCGACGCGGCAGCAGCTGCACGGACTCACCACGGAGCTCGTCGTGGCTCAGCACAGGAGGACTGCGCATGGGTACTCATCCCTTCCCGCTGACGACATGGTTCGACGCCTCCCGCGGGAGGCTGAGACAGAGCTGTTGCCGATCAGCCCTGGTTGACGGTGATCGCCTGCAGCGCCACGCTGTGCGCCGACGAGAAGGCGGTTGCCGCGTTGAGCGCCAGTGAGGAGTTGGAGGCGTAGACGTTCGCCCAGTTGTTGTTGAACGCCAGGGTCTCCCGCTCGGGGAGCAGGTCGGCGTGCTCGCCGTCGAGCTCGGTCAGTGTCAGTTCCTTGCGCATGATGGTCACCTCCCCCCGGTTGCGCCTGTTGGTGACGTGACACCGAGCAGTCAACGCAGGCGGCGTGATCGCGGCGTGATCGCGGCGTGACACCGGCGTTGCAGCCATGCGTCGGCGCCTTCACGGACCTCGTCGACGGGGTGACACTGCACACGACATCGGCGTTGGGGGCAGGGTGCAACCAGATGAGATGCGGCGGCGGACGAACCAGCCGGACAGTGGTCCGGGCGGACTGACGTGGACCGCGAACGAGCACGGGGGCGTGATGGTGATCAGTGCCTGGCCGCGCGGTGCAGCCGGTGCGATGGTCGCGCGAGTGATGATGACCTCGCCCGGCGGCACGTTGTTCGTGCGGGCAGTCAAGGGACCGCTGGAGCTGCACGAGGTCGTGGAGGAGTGGCTCTCGACGATGGTGGACACGTGACGGACGGTCAATTCCTTGGTCAATTCATTGGCCTGGCAAACTCTTGACAGCGTCGATGCAATCGCGCGGACCTTCAAAGGCAAGGTCAAGAACGCGTCATGCGGGGGGCGAGGGGGCCGCGGGGTGATGCGACAGCCAGTCACGCCGACGCTGCAACGGAACATGGAGCTGCGGTTGTTCGGTTGCTGGGACCTGCGGGCTCCCTACGGGTGCTGTGGAGCTGGGTGGGCGGGAGCAGCGGCTGGTCGCCCTGCTTGCGTTGCGTGGCCGAAAGCCGAGGTCGCAGATCGCCGGCACCCTGTGGCCGGACACCACCGACGACCGCGCCCTGACGAGCCTGCGGTCTGCCGTGCTGCGAGTTCGTCGCTCGGCCGAGGGCGTGCTGGAGCTCGGCCACTCGACGCTGGCCCTGTCGGCACGACGTGCGCGTCGACGTGCAGCAAGTCCTCCTCTGGGCGGAGGAGGACCACCGCGAGGGCGACGCTCGATGGTGGGTGGGCGTCCTGCGCCGAGCGGACCTGCTCCCCGGCTGGTACGAGGACTGGGTCGTGTTCGAGCGCGAGCGGCTGCAGCACCTCCGGCTGAGTGCACTGGAGTCCGTTGCCGCGCACGCCCTCGCTGCCGGCGACTACGACACGTCACTCACGGCGGGGCTCGAGGCGGTCGCCATCGAACCGCTCCGCGAGAGTGCTCACACGATCGTCATCCGCGCCCACCTGCTCGCCGGCAACCACCCGGACGCGGTGCGCGAGTACCGGGCCTACTGCCGTCAGCTGCGACAGGTCCTGGGGATCTCGCCGTCCCGGGAGATGGACGACCTGTTGCGGCCACTTCTGCTTCCGCTCCCCGGACCTCGGGGCAGGGCCTGACGCGGCCGTCGCGGATCTGACGGTTGCCGTTCAGGGCTCGGCGGATCAGGAGAGTGCGAGAGTCGCCCCGAGGACCAGGCCGTAGACGAGCAGCAGCAGCCCGGTCTCCTTGAGCACCGGCACCAGCTCACGACCGGTCGCGCCGAACAGCACGCCGAGCGCCGGCCGGACCGCCGGGAGGCCGGTGCCGAGCGTCACGATCACCAGCAGGTACTGCACCGCGATCAGCACCACGACGGCGTACGCCGTGAAGAGCAGGCCGAGGTACAGCAGCCTGGTCCGCCGATCACCCAGGCGCACCGCCAGCGTCCGCTTGCCGGCCACCGTGTCGGTCGGGATGTCGCGCAGGTTGTTCGCCACCAGGATCGCGCAGGCCAGCGCACCGCAGCCGACGCCCGCCAGCACGGACGCCGAGGTGATCTCCTCCGCCTGCACGAACGTCGTCCCGACGGTGGCGACCAGCCCGAAGAAGACGAAGACCGACACCTCGCCGAGCCCGCGGTAGCCGTACGGCGACCGGCCACCGGTGTAGAACCACGCCGCCACCACGCACCCGAGACCGACCAGCAACAGCCACCACGCCACCAGCGCTGCGAGCACCAGCCCCGCGACACCGGCGACGAGGAACGACAGCAGAGCGGCCCGCTTGACGGCCCCCGGCGCCGCGACCCCCGACCCGACGAGCCGCAGCGGCCCGACCCGGTCGGCGTCGGTGCCGCGCACGCCGTCGCTGTAGTCGTTGGCGTAGTTGACGCCGACCTGCAGCGCGAGCGCGACGAGTCAGCGCCAGCAGCGCCGGGCCGAGCCGGAAGCCGTCCACCGCGGCAGCCGCACCGGTCCCTGCCGCGACCGGAGCGACGGCGGCGGGCAGGGTGCGCGGGCGCGCGCCCTCGAGCCACTGGGCAGGCGTGGCCATCGGCGGTGTCCTCCTGGTGCGGTCGAGCCGGCAGTTCAGGCGCGGTCGCGCAGGAGCGTACGCACTGCGGCCTTGTCCGGCTTCCCCGAGGCCAGCACCGGGAGCAGCCCGAGCGACACGACCTCCCGCGGCAGGGCGGCCGGCTCCAGGGCGTCGGCTGCGAACGCCCGCAGGTCCTCGACCGTCGGCATCCGTCCCCAGTCGACCGGCTGCACCACGGCGACGACCCGCTCGCCCCACTCCGCGTCCGGCCGACCCACGACCGCGCAGGCTGCGACGTCCGGGTGCCCCGACAGCACCCGCTCGACCATCGCCGCCGGCACGTTGACCCCGCCGCTGACCACGACGTCGTCGGCCCGGCCGAGCACCTCGAGCCGTCCGTCCAGGCCCCACCGGCCCAGGTCCTGCGTGACGTGCCGCCCGTCCACCAGGGCCGCGGCGGTGAGGTCGGGGCGCAGCCGGTACCCGGCGAACACGGTGCGGCCGCCCAGCACGACCCGGCCGTCGTCCCGCAGGTGCACCGTGACGCCGTCGAGCGGCTCGCCGTCGTACACGCAGCCGCCGCAGGTCTCCGACATCCCGTACGTCGTCACGACCCGCACCCCGGCGTCGACCGCGGCGTCGTGCAGCGTCGGGGACAGGGCGGCGCCGCCGACGAGCACCCCGTCGTACGTCGAGAGGTCCGCCCCGGCGGCCAGCAGGCGGCGCAGCTGGGTGGGCACGAGCGCGGTGTAGTGCCGCACGCCCGGCGCGAGCCGAGCCGTCGCGTCGGTGAAGGCCTCGACCGAGAAGCCGCCGTAGAGGTCCAGCACCTCGGGCCGGGTGCGGGCCTGCAGCGAGCGGACCAGCACGGTGAGCCCGGCGATGTGCGTCACCGGCAGCGCGAGCAGCCACTGGCCAGGGCCGCCGAGGCGGGCGTGCGTCGCCCGGGCGGAGTGGCGAAGCGCGTCGGCGGTGAGCAGTGCCCCCTTCGGCTCGCCGGTCGAGCCGGAGGTCGGCACGACCAGCGCGATGTCGTCGCGCTCCAGCGGCTGGGCCGGGTCCAGGGCGGCCAGCACGGCGCCGCGGCCGCCGCCGGTGGGCAGCGGCAGCAGCGCCGGTCCGGCACCGTCCAGGGCCGCGGCCAGTGCCGGCACCAGCGTCGTGAGGACAGCCTCGCCGGTCGGCGCGTGAGATGCCTCGCAGCTCCCGGCTCAGCTCGGCTCCTGGTCGTCGTCGAGCATCAGTAGTACCAGGGGTACGCCGACCAGTCCGGCGCGCGCTTCTCGAGGAACGCGTCCCGGCCCTCGACGGCCTCGTCGGTCATGTACGCGAGCCGAGTCGCCTCGCCGGCGAACACCTGCTGGCCCATCAGCCCGTCGTCCACCAGGTTGAACGCGAACTTCAGCATCCGCTGGGCGGTCGGGCTCTTGGCGTTGACCTCGGCGGCCACCTCGAGGGCGACCGTCTCCAGCGAGTCGTGCTCGGCGACGATGTTGACCGCGCCCATCCGGTGCATGTCCTCGGCGGAGTAGGTGCGGCCGAGGAAGAAGATCTCGCGCGCGTTCTTCTGCCCGACCATCCGCGCGAGGTACGCCGAGCCGTAGCCCGCGTCGAACGAGCCGACGTCGGCGTCGGTCTGCTTGAACCGGGCGTGCTCGCGGGACGCGATCGTCAGGTCGCAGACCACGTGCAGCGAGTGCCCGCCGCCGGCCGCCCAGCCGTTCACCACGGCCACCACGACCTTCGGCATCGTACGGATCAGCCGCTGCACCTCGAGGATGTGCAGCCGGCCCCCGGCGGCCTTGACCCGCGCCTCGTCCACCGTGTCGGCCGTCTCGCCGGACGCGTACTGGTAGCCGCTGCGGCCACGGATCCGCTGGTCGCCGCCGGAGCAGAAGGCCCGGCCGCCGTCCTTCGCCGACGGCCCGTTGCCGGTCAGCAGCACGCAGCCGACGTCCGGCGTCATCCGCGCGTGGTCGAGCACCCGGTAGAGCTCGTCGACCGTGTGCGGGCGGAAGGCGTTGCGCACCTCCGGCCGGTCGAACGCGACGCGCACCGTGCCGCGACCCGGCCCGGCGACGACCGCGCGGTGGTAGGTCACGTCGGTGAGGTCGAAGCCTTCGACCGGAGCCCAGGCCGCGCTGTCGAAGATCTCCGAGATCACATCGGCGAGGATAGGGGCATGGGACAGGTGCGGGTCTGGGCGATCCCGATGCGCACCCGGTTCCGCGGCATCGAGGTGCGCGAGGGTGTCCTGCTGCGCGGCGACGCCGGCTGGGGCGAGTGGTCGCCGTTCTGGGACTACGACGACGCCGAGTGCGTGCCGTGGCTGGCCGCCGCCCGCGAGGCCGCCGACGTGGGATGGCCCGAGCCGGTACGCCGGTCGGTGCCGGTGAACGTCACGGTGCCCGCCGTCGGTCCGGACCGCGCGACGGAGGCGGTGCTGGCGTCGGCCGGCTGCCGCACCGCCAAGGTCAAGGTGGCCGAGCCCGGCCAGACCGAGGCCGACGACCTGGCTCGCGTCGAGGCGGTGCGAGCCGCCCTCGGCCCGGGCGGCCGGGTGCGGGTGGACGCCAACGGTGCGTGGGACGTCGACACCGCGGTGCGGATGGTGCGGCTGCTCGACCGGGCCGCCGGCGGGCTGGAGTACGTCGAGCAGCCGTGCCGCTCGGTCGAGGAGCTGGCGGCGGTACGCCGGCGGGTCGAGGTGCCGGTCGCCGCCGACGAGTCGATCCGCCGGGCCGACGACCCGCTGCGAGTGGCCCGGCTGGAGGCTGCCGACATCGCGGTCCTCAAGGTGCAGCCGCTGGGTGGAGTGGCCGCCTGCCTGCACATCGCGGAGCAGATCGGTCTCCCCGTGGTGGTCTCCTCCGCGCTGGAGACCTCGGTCGGCATCGCGGCCGGGCTGGCGCTGGCGGGCGCGTTGCCCGAGCTGCCCTACGCCTGCGGGCTCGCCACCCTGCAGCTGCTGACCGGCGACGTGACCTCGACGCCGTTGACCGTCGTCGACGGCGCGCTCCCCGTCGTACGTCCCGAGCCGGACGCCGTGCAGCCGGCGGACGAGGAGACGGTGCGGCGCTGGCGGGACCGGCTGCAGGCGGTGCGCGCCCGTCAGGGCTGGTAGGGCGGCGCCTCGCCCCAGCCCCAGTGCGGCACCGGCGCCTGGGCCGGCGGGTCGCTGCCCGGCTGCGAGTTGGCCATGCCGATCCGCGAGCCCCACTCGACGTACGCGACGAACGCCGACCGGAACTCCGGGTCGGCCGGCAGGCCCGCCTCGTCGGCCGCCTCCGCGATCAGCGTCGCCCAGCGGGCCCGCTGCTCGGGGGTGATCTGCAGCCCGCGATGGTGCCGCAGCATCGCGGGGTAGCCGCCGTGCCCGTCGGTGTAGGACGTCGGGCCGCCGAACACCTCGGCCAGCCAGAGAGCGACGTGGTGCGGGTGGTCGTCGCCCACCTGCGCGAAGACCGGCGCCAGCAGCGGGTCGGCGTGGACGTGCCGGTAGAACACCTCGGTCAGCCGGTCGAGCGCGGTCATGCCGCCGGCCCAGTCGTACAGCGTCGGATGCTCGGTCACCCGTCGACCATGCGAGTACCGGCGGCTGCGCGCAACAGGTGTTCACGGTTGGCGTAGCGTGGGCGCCTGATGAACCCGTCGACGGCGCTGGCGACCGTGATCGTCGACGAGCTGGTCCGCGGCGGCGTCCGGGAAGCGGTTCTCTGCCCCGGCTCGCGCAACGCGCCGCTGTCGTTCGCCCTGGACGCGGCTCACCGGGCCGGCCGGCTGCGGCTGCACGTGCGCATCGACGAGCGCACCGCCGGGTTCCTCGCCCTCGGGCTGGCCAAGGCGTCCGGCCTGCCGGTGCTCGTCGTCACGACGTCCGGCACGGCCGCGGTCAACCTGCACCCGGCCGTCGTCGAGGCCGACTACTCGCGGGTGCGCCTGGTCGTGCTCACCGCCGACCGGCCGGTCGAGATGCGCGGCACCGGCGCCAACCAGACGATCGACCAGGTGGAGCTGTACGGCGGCTCGGTGCGGCACTTCCTCGACGTGTCCGTGGACGCGTTCCCGACCGCTGCCGACTGGCGCACGCTGGTGGTGCGTGCGCTGGCCCAGGGGACCGAGGGGCCGGTGCACCTCAACGTCGCGTTCCGGGAGCCGCTGGTGCCGGACGGCGACCCGACCGGCGCCAGGTGGGACCAGCCGCAGGATGTCGCCGTCGAGCAGGTCGCACCGGGCCCGGCGACCCGGGGCTACCCGGCGCTGCCGGCCGGACCGCGCACCGTCGTGGTCGCCGGCGACCAGGCGCTCGCCGATGCCCGCGGGCTTGCTGCCGCGGGAGGGTGGCCGCTGCTCGCCGAGCCGAGCTCCGGGCACCGGGCCGGGCCGCACGCGCTCGCCACCTACCGCTTGCTGCTCGACCGTCTCGGCGGCGAGATCGAGCGGGTCGTGGTCGCCGGCCGGCCCACCCTGTCCCGCCCGGTCACCCGGCTGCTGGCCCGGGACGACGTCGAGGTCATCAGGCTGCCCGACGACCCGCGCACGCCAGGCGTCACCGGCCCGCCGGACCACGGGTGGCTGAGCCGGTGGCTGGACGCTGACCGGGCTGCGCGCAAGGCCGTCGCCGGAGTGCTCGACCGCGAGCCGCTGTCCGGCCCGGCCGTCGCCGGGCTGGTGGCGGCAGCGGTCCCGCCGGACGGCCTGCTGGTCGCGGGCTCGTCGAGCTCGATCCGCGACCTCGACCTCGCCGACCCCTGGGAGCACCGGCCGCCGGTGGTGCTCGCCAACCGCGGTGCCTCCGGGATCGACGGCACGGTCTCGACCGCGGTCGGCGCCGCCCTCGCGCACGACGGCCCGGCGTACGCCCTGATGGGCGACCTCACCTTCCTGCACGACAGCACCGGCCTGGTGATCGGCCCGGCAGAGCCGCGGCCCGACCTCACGGTCGTGGTCGTCAACGACGACGGCGGCGGCCTGTTCACCCTGCTCGAGCAGGGGGCGCCCGAGCACGCCGCGACGTTCGAGCGGGTGTTCGGCACGCCGCACGGCGCGGACCTGGCAGCCCTCTGCGCGACGACCGGGACGCCGCACGTGCGCGTGGTCGCCCTCGACGACCTCCGCTCGCAGCTGGGCCCGCCGTGCGGGATCCGGGTCGTCGAGGTGCGCACCGACCGGGCGCGCACCCGCGACCTGCACGCCCGGCTGCGCGCCGCCGTCGACGAGGCGCTGCGATGACCGAGATCCGCCGGCTCGGCCCGGGCGACGACGCGCTGGTGGCGGCTGCCGGCCACCTGTTCGACGGGCCCGCCCTGCCGGAGCCGACCGCCCGCTTCCTGGCCAGCGACGACCACCACCTCCTCGTGGCGTACGACGGCGGGCAGCCGGTCGGCATGGTCACCGGCGTGGAGACCACCCACCCGGACAAGGGCACCGAGATGTTCCTGTACGAGCTGGCCGTCGACGAGCCCGCTCGCGACCGAGGCGTCGGGCGGGCCTTGGTCGCGGCGCTCGCCGGCGTGGCCCGGGAGCGCGGCTGCTACGGCATGTGGGTGCTCACCGACGACGACAACCCGGCCGCGGTCCGCGCCTACACCGCCGCGGGGGGCGAGCCGGAGCCGCTGACCCGGCTGATCGCCTGGACCTTCGCCGGCTGACCGACCTCAGTCCGGCAGGCCCTCGAGCGCGTCGCGCATCGGCACCAGCTTCGCCTGGGCCTCCAGGACCTCCTCGTCGGGGTCGGACCCCGCGACGATGCCGCAGCCGGCGAACAGCCGGGCGGTCGGCCCGTCCAGCTGCGCGCAGCGCAGCGCGATGCCCCACTCGCCGTCGCCGCGGCTGTCCACCCAGCCGACCGGCCCGGTGTAGCGGCCGCGGTCCATGTCCTCGAGCCGTTCGATGGCAGCGAGGGCGGCGGCCTGGGGGGTGCCACCGACGGCCGCGGTGGGATGCAGGGCAGCCAGCAGGTCCAGCACGTCAGAACCGTCCTGCAGCGTGGCGGTGACGTCGGTGGCCAGGTGGGTGACGTTGGACAGCTCCAGCGTGTGCGGCTCGTCCGGCGCCGTCAGGTCGCGCACGTGCGGAGCCAGCGCCTGCAGGTGCGACTCGACGGCGTAGCGGTGCTCCTCGCGGTCCTTCGCCGAGTGCAGCAGGGCGTCGGTGCGGGAGTGGTCGTCATCAGCGTCGCCGCCCCGCGCCGTCGTACCGGCCAGCACCCGGGACACCACGCGCTCGCCGGTGCGGCTCACCAGCAGCTCGGGGGTGGCGCCGACCAGCCCGTCGACAGCGAACGTCCAGCAGTCCGGGTTGCGCGCGGCCAGCCCCGCGAGCACGGCGCGGACGTCGATGTCGGCCTCGGCCACCGCGAGCAGGTCGTGGGCGAGCACCACCTTCTCCAGCTCGCCGGCGGCGATCCGGGCCACCGCGCGCTGCACGGCGGCGCGGAAGTCGGTCACCGGGACCGCACCGTGGGCGTAGCGGAGGCCGCGCGTCCCGCGGACCGGCTCCGGCGACGCGAGCCGCGGCGGGTCGCCGACGGTGGTGAGCCAGGTGCGCCCGCCCTCCCGGCCCAGGACGACCTCGGGCACGACGAGCACCGACGGCACGTCGTCCCGGAAGGCGAACGAGCCGAAGGCCACCGGGCCGCTGGCCCGCGCCCCGACCTCGTCCTCGACGGTCGTGCGGGCCACCAGGGTGCGCCACCAGTCCCGCGCCCGGGCGAACCGGTCCGGCCCGGTCACCTCGAAGCGGGCCGCCTCGCCCCAGCCGACCAGCCCGGCCCCGTCGCGCACCCAGGCGAGCGCGCCGCCGGCGTGCGGGAGGCGCTGCAGCAGGGTGCCGACCAGGTCGACCGGCTGGGAGCGCACCGTGCGCGGCAGGTGGGGGAGGCGGGTCGGCGCCTCACCCGGCACGGTGCTCATGGGGCACGAGAGTACGTCGGTCGGCGCGCCGGGCGCGCATGCGGGACCCCGGCCCGGGTACGAGCGGGTCATGACGAGCAGCGAGGACCGCTGGGTCTACCCGGCTGAGGGCGACGACCCGCGCGAGATCGACGAGGAGACCACCGACGCCGCCGCGATGGCCGCCCGGGAGAAGCACCGCGCGGTCCGCCATGACCAGGACGCCGAGCGCGACCAGGGGCTGACCAGCGACAAGCCGGGCACCGACGCCTCCAGCCGGCACGCTGAGCCGCCCGCCGACGACTGACAGCTGGCTCCCGAAAAAACAGCGCTCGCGACCGGTATCTGCGGGGGGCTCGTCCCCTCTTGTCTGCGGGGGCAGGGCCGGACCTGGGGGGATCGGCTCTGGAGCGTGCGATCTCGTCGTCCGCTGGAGGGGACGGACGACGAGATCGCACGCTCCACGCGTGCTCGGGGGCTATCCGTCCGCTGCCGTCTGGGCCAGGTGGCCACGACGGCCGCCGCACCGCCCGGTGTATCAGGGCTTCGTCGACGGCCTGGTGCGCCCGCCACGCGCTCGACGCCGAGCAGGCGAAGCGACTGCTGGACGAGGCCGTGCGGGTCGCCGGGCGGCACCGCCTGGACGACCGGCTGGTGCAGGTCCTGGCCACCCGGGCGGCCGTCAACCAGGAGCTCGGCCGGCCAGGCGCGGCTCGGCGCGACCTGGACCGGGCCCGGGCCCACGCCGGCCGCACGGCCTCGGCCGACCTGGGGCTGCAGCGCGCGGTCCTCGACCACAACGAGGGCCGGTTGCGCCAGGCCGCCGTGCTGTACGAGCAGCTGCTCGACGACCCGTCCACGCCGCCCGACATCCGGGTCAAGGCGGCGAACAACCTCGCCCTGATCGAGAGCCACCACGGCGACCACACCAGCGCCCTGGCCCGGCTGGACGCCGTCACCGGGGTCGCTGCCGAGCTCGGCCCGGCCCTGGTTGCGATCGTGGCGGACAGCAGGGGCTGGGTCACCGTGCAGAGCGGCCGGCTGGTGGAGGGGCTGCGGCTGCTCGACGAGGCTGCCGACCGGCACCGCGAGGCCGGCCTTTCGCTGGGCGAGCACTATCTCGAGCACAGCGACGCCCTGGAGGACCTGCGGCTGCTGCCGGAGGCCACCCGGATGGCCACCTTGGCGCGCGCCGAGTTCGCCGCGCACGGCGTCGAGCTGCTCACCGGTGAGGCCCAGCTCCGGCTGGCCCGGCTGGCGGGCCGGTCGGGGGACCAGGCGGCCGCCGAGTCGGCCGCCCGGGAGTCCAGCGAGCTCTTCCGGCGGCAGCGCCGGACGTCCTGGGCGGCGTACGCGCTGGTGCTGGAGGTGCAGGCCCGGGCCCGCCAGGGCTCGGCGACGGCGGCGGACGCCCGCGCGGTCCGCCGGGCGGCGCAGCGGCTGGAACGGGCCGGGATGGTGTCCTGGGCGACCGACGGCTACCTCGTGGCGGCGACCAGCGCTACCGGGGCCGGTGCCGCCCGCGGCACGCTCGACGACCTGGCCGACGCCGAACGGCTCTGCCGCGGCGGGCCTGCGCTGGTCCGGCTGAAGGGCCACTTGGCCGGCGCCCGCCGCGCCGAGCTCGCCGGCAACCGTGCGCAGCTGCTGGGCCACGCCAGGGCCGGCCTGGTCGACCTCGCCGAGCACCGGGCCGCGCTGTCGTCGACCGAGCTGCGCGCCCTCGCCTCCGGGCACGGGGTCGAGCTCGGCCGGCTGGCGCTGCGGGCGCTCCTGGCGCACGGCACCCCCGGCGAGGTGCTGGCCGCCATGGAACGGACCAGGGCCGCGGCTCTGCTGGTCGCCGAGACGCCGCCGGTGGAGGGCATCGAGCCGCTGCTGGCCGAGCTGCGGTCGGTGCAGGAGGGGCTCACCGCGGCGCGTAGCGAGGACGGTTTCGAGCCGGTCGAGCTGCTGGTGGGGCAGGCGGCCCTGGAACGGCGGATCCGCCGGGCCAGCTGGCTCACGCCGTCGGCGGCGCGGGACGCGCGGGTCACGGTGCCGCTTCCCGAGCTGCGCCGTGAGCTCGCCGGCCGGACCCTGGTGGAGTACGCCGCCCTCGACGGCGACCTCGTGGCGGTCGTGGTCGGCGCCCGGCGCTCGAGGCTGGTGCGGCTGGGGCCGTTCGCCACGGTGGAGCGGGAGGCGAGGTACCTGCTGTTCGCCCTGCGCCGGCTGGCCCTCGGCTCGACGACCCCGGCTGCCACGGCGGCGCTCGGCGCCACCGCGGCCGCGGCGACCGCGCGGCTGCGCGAGCTGCTGCTGGAGCCGCTTCGGCTGGCTCCCGGCGAACCGTTGGTCGTCGTGCCGTCGTCGGTCACCTGGCGGCTCCCGTGGGCCCACCTGTGCGCGGCACCGGTCTCGGTCGCTCCCTCGTCGGCGTCCTGGCTGCGCACCGCCCGGCGGCGGGGACCCACCGAGGGTGGCGTGCTGCTCGTCGCCGGCCCGGGGCTGGACGGGGCGGCCGAGGAGGTGGCAGCCCTGGGCCGGCTGCACGCCGGCTCCCGGGTCCTGGCGCCGCCGGACAGCTCCGTCGACGCGGTGGTCCGGGACCTCGGGGGTGCCCGGCTGGCGCACCTGGCCTGCCACGGGCGGCTCCGGGCGGACAACCCCACCTTCTCCTCGTTCCAGCTCAGCTCCGGCGACCTCACGGTCCACGAGATCGGCCTGCGCGGTCTCGCGCCGTACCGCGTCGTGCTGTCGGCCTGCGACTCCGGGGCGGACACCACCCTCGAGGGTGACGAGTTCGTCGGCTTCATCAGCGCACTGCTCGGCCAGGGGACCGCGGGCGTGCTCGCGAGCTGCGTGCAGGTCTCCGACCGGTACGTCGTGCCGCTCATGCTGAGCCTGCACCGTCGGCTGCTGCTGGGGGCCACGATGGCCGACGCGCTGCATGCGGCGGCCGCGGAGGTCGACCCCGAGCAGCCGGGCGGGCTGGCCGTCCGCGCGTCGTTCAGCGCGTACGGCGCCGCCTGAGCCGCGGGGACGCCGCACCCGCCGGTGTATCAGGCCTGCCCAGACGCCCTCCTGTCAGCAGACCACGCAGCCAGGCACGAGGGGAGCCAGCCATGGCCAGGACCCAGGTCACCGTCAGCCACGCCCGGCACCGCAGACCGGCCGACGACCTTGCGAGCACCGATCTCGACCCGCGCCCGAGGTGCCGTCCGCGACGAGCGGTCCTGGCGCTGCGCCACCGTCCTGCGCGACGCGACGGACTTCTGGAGCCTGCGGTGACCGCCGTCCTCGAAGCACCGAGCCTGGCCCACCAGGCGACGCGCTCGGGCCGCATCTCGGTCGCTATCGCCGCGGCCGACCCCGTCTCCGGTGCCGGCGTCGCGAGCCAGCTGCGCATCCAGCCGGAGCTGTCCGTGCTTCCCCGCGGCACGCTGGCTGCAGACGTCCTGGTGATCGTGGCCGACGAGGTCGGTGCGGAGCAGGTGCGGCAGATCCGCACCGCTGCTCGCGCCGGGACGCGCAGCGTGGTCGTGGCGAGCACCCTGACCGGCACCGCGCTGCTGGCCGTGGTCGACGCCGGTGCGACCGCCGTGCTGCGGCGCTGCGACACGACGGTCGAGGCGCTGGCCGCCGCGGTGAGCGGGGCGGCCCGGGGCCACGGTCTGCTGCCCCCGGACCTGCTCGGCAAGCTGATGACCCGGGTCGGCACCGTCGCCGTCAGCCGCCACGAGGACCTGGCCGGTCCGGTGCGCACCTTCGGCGGCCTCACCCAGCGCGAGCTTCGCGTGCTGCGACTGCTTGCCGACGGCTGCACGACCCGCGAGATCGCCGGCGAGCTCTGCTACTCCGAGCGGACGATCAAGAACGCCATCCAGGCGCTGACGACCCGGCTGCAGCTGCGCAACCGCTCGCACGCGGTGGCCTACGCGCTGCGGCAGGGACTGATCTGAGTCCCGGTCACCGCACCAGGACCCACGGCGTCACGACGGTGTAGCCGGAGTCGGTCCGCAGCTCCAGTCTCATCGCGGCCCCGGTGACGCCCGCGACCCGGAACTGCCCGTGCGCGTCGAGGGCGAGGTGGTGCAGGGCGGTCGGCGTCTGCAGCGCAACGGTGGTCACCGGGCCGGAGACCACTCCGGTGACGTCGTGCGCCTCGCCCGCCGCGGCGATCTCGACCTCGGCGCCGACGGTGTCGTTGCCGAACGACAGCATCCGGGGTGCGTCGCCGCCGCTGTCCCGTACGCCGGTCGCCTCCGCGGCCGAGTCGTGCAGCAGCTCGGCCAGCTCGTCGTCGAGGCGGCCCAGGCCGAGGGCCGCCCGGGCCGACGCCTCGAGGTCCGTTGGCATCGGGTCGGCGTCGAGGGCCACCTGACGGAGCCGGTCCAGCAGCGCGTCGAGGTCGGTCATCGGGTGCCACCGGGCGGGACGTCGGTGCCGTCGAGGATCGAGCGCAGGTGGTCGAGGCAGCGGGCCCGGGTGGGCCCGATGCTGCCGACCGGCATGTCCAGCGCCGCGGACACGTCCTGGTAGCTGGGCGCCGGGTCGGCCATGAGCACCCGCAGCAGCCGCTGGCAGCGGGCCGGGACCCGCCGGAAGGCGCTCCACAGCTCGGCGGCGTCCTCGCTCGCCAGCAGAGCGGAGTCCAGCGACGGAGAGTCGTCGGCGACGCCGGCCAGCACCTCGTCGTCGACCGGTGTGCCGCGACGCCGCCGGTGCGAGATCACCTGCAGGCACTCCCGGCGCACCGTGGTCACCAGCCAGCTGCCGACTCGCTCCGGGTCGCGCAGCCGGGGCAGGTGCTCCACCAGCCGCAGCCAGGCGACCTGGACGACGTCGGCAGCGTCGGCCTGGTCGAGCCGGTAGCCGCGGGCCACCGACCACAGCAGGTTGGTGTAGCGGGCGACGACGGCGTCCCAGGCGTCCTGGTCGCCCGCCGCGGCACGCTTGACCAGGACCGCGAGGTCCTCGGGCTCGGAGGTCAGGTGCCGGTCCCGGTGGCGGTGGGGTCGGTCGCGGCCGGTGCGGTCGGGTCGGCAACGGTCGTGCTGGCAGCGGTCGCGGGCGGGGGCGTGGTGTCGGTGGGCGTGGGGGCCGGGTCGGTCGGCGGCGGCGGGTCGGTCGTCGGCGCCGGGTCGGTCGGCGGCGGCGGGTCGGTGGTCGGCGTCGGGTCCGGCGATGGTGCCGAACCGGTCGCCGGCGGGGCCGAGGTCGTCGTGCCGGGTGCCGGTGGTGCGGCGGACACCGGGCCGCCCGGCGCAGCGGTGGCTGGCGCCGAGCCGGGCGTCGGCGTGGCCGGCGCGGTCGTCGGAAGCGGCACGGCGGTGCGGCGCGGCGTGTCAGCCGGCTGGTCGCCATGCTTGCCGGCGTCCTTGGCCGGGTGCTTCTTGGCGGGCTTCACCGCGGCCACCGGGCGGACGGCGCCGGCGTACCCCGCGGCGCTGACCGGCTCGACCCGGACGTACTCACCGGGCCGGGGAGCGTCGACCATCAGGCCGTCGCCGACGTACATGCCGACGTGGTGCACGACGCCCGGGTCCCAGGCGGCGGCGGCGAAGAACACCAGGTCGCCGGGAAGCAGGTCCTCGATGGCGACCGGGACGCCGCCGCCGGCGGCCTGGTCCCGGGAGACCCGCGGCAGGTCGATGCCCACGCCGTCGTAGGACCACCACATGAGCCCGCTGCAGTCGAACGAGTCCGGCCCGGTGGCGCCCCACACGTACGGGTCGCCGACCTGGTCGAGCGCGCGGCCGACGGCCTGCTGGGCGAGCGGGGCCGGCAGCAGGCCGTGCCGGACGGTGTCGGCCCGGTCGCGGAGCCCGGCGATCGCCGCGGCGACGGCCGGGTCCACCGGCAGCGGCACGGCGGGGATGGCATCGGCGCCGGGAGGTGGCTGCGGCTCACCGGCCCGCTGCTCGAGCGCGAGGATGCCGGGGAGGAACGAGCCCACCGGGGTGGCGCCCGCCGGGGTCAGGGGGGCGGGAGCCGGGGTGGCCAGCAGGGCGACCGGGGTGACGAGGGCGGGGGCGGCCGCCGCCTGCGCGGCTGGCGGCGGCGACGGCTGCCCACCGGTCGAGGCCAGCACCATCTGCGGCGCGGGAGCGACGAGTGCCGAGGCACCCGCCAGCGACGCGGCGAGGACCGCGAGCATGGTGGCCTTCATCGGCGTACCGGACGGGGGGCGACAGACATGATGCCGACAGCCTCCGGCACCGGCCTTGAGAAAACCTGACGGCCAGGTCTCGGACCTGGCAGCCGACTCGGATCAGCGGTAGCCCCCATACGGGTGACGATAACCCGATCATCGCCTCGGGCACGAGGCCCCCCGAGCCAGCTCATCGGGCAGCGGTGCCGCCCGTTCGGGCAACCGGCCGGCGAGAGCGGGACCCCCGCGTGCCAGGCTGGGCGGGTGAGCCGAGCCGACCTGGACAAGCAGCCGCACGAGGTCGCGGCGATGTTCGACGACGTCGCGGAGCGCTACGACGTGACCAACGACGTGCTGTCCCTGGGCCAGACCCGGCGCTGGCGGCGGGCGGTCGGCCCAGGCGGTCGACGCCCGGCCGGGAGAGCAGCTGCTCGACCTCGCGGCCGGCACCGGCTCGTCGTCAGCTGCCGTTCGTCGCGGCCGGCGCACGGGTGGTGGCGTGCGACTTCTCGCTCGGCATGCTGCAGGTGGGCAAGCGGGCGAACCCGACCCTGGACCTGCTCGCCGGCGACGCCTTGCGGCTGCCGTTCGCGCGACGGTGCGTTCGACGCGGTGACGATCTCGTTCGGGCTGCGCAACGTCACCGACGTCGACGCCGCCCTCGCCGAGATGGCCCGGGTGACCCGGCCCGGCGGCCGGCTGGTGGTGTGCGAGTTCAGCCATCCGACCTGGTCGCCGTTCCGCACCGTCTACTCCGGCTACCTGATGCGGGCGCTGCCCGCGGTGGCCCGGCGGGTCTCCAGCAACCCCGACGCCTACGTCTACCTCGCCGAGTCGATCCGCGCCTGGCCGGACCAGCCGGCGCTGGCGGCGCCGGGTCGCGGCCGCGGGCTGGACCGCGGTCGGCTGGCGCAACCTGACCGGCGGCATCGTCGCGCTGCACCGCGCCCGCCGGGCCTGAGGCATGCAGTCCGTGGGGTTTCGGTCCTCGGCACCGGGCTAGGGGTGCGGTGCAAGCATTCGTGACGTCGACAGAACGGGAGGCCCTTCATGGGTGCCGACGACAAGACCCAGAACAAGGTCGAGGAGATCCGCGGCGACGCCAAGGAGAAGATCGGCTCGGCCACCGGCGACGACGAGCTGCGCCGTCAGGGCCAGCGCGACCAGAGCAAGGCCGACGTCAAGCAGGCCGGCGAGAAGGTCAAGGACGCGTTCAAGAACTGAGCCTGTCCGACGCCGGAGCACGGCGCACGCCGAGGGGCCCGTCCGCTGGACGGGCCCCTCGGCATTCCCCGCGGTGATGCGTAGACTGTCGCCGCACCGCCCTCGTGAATGAATTCACAAGCGCACCCGTCCGGTCAGTGAAGGTGGTCCCGCCGTGCCGTCCGCCGCGCCCCGTGACGCCGACGTCATCGTCGTCGGCGCCGGCCCGGCCGGCTCGGCCACCGCCTACCACCTGGCGCAGGCCGGCCTCGACGTCCTGCTGCTGGAGAAGACCGCGTTCCCGCGCGAGAAGGTCTGCGGCGACGGGCTGACCCCGCGCGCGGTCAAGCAGCTGGTCGCCATGGGCGTCGACACCAGCGAGGACGCCGGCTGGCTGCACAACAAGGGCCTGCGGATCATCGGCGGCGGCATGCGCCTCGAGCTGCCCGTGGCCCGACCTCGCGAGCTTCCCGACGTACGGCCTGGTCCGCACCGCGCAGCGACTTCGACGAGCTGCTCGCCCGGCAGGCGGTCAGAAGGCCGGCGCGCGGCTGCACGAGCGCACCACCGTCACCGGCCCGGTCCTCGACGCGCGACCGGCCGCATCATCGGCGTGCACGGTCGCACGCCGGACCGGACAAGCGAGCCGCAGGCGACGTTCCGCGCGCCGCTGGTGCGTCGCCGCCGACGGCAACTCCAGCCGGCTCTCGCTCGCGATGGGCCTGCACAAGCGCGACGACCGGCCGATGGGCGTCGCGGTGCGCACCTACTACACGCAGTCCCGCGGCACGACGACGACTGGCTGGAGTCGTGGCTGGAGCTGTGGGACAGCGCGGACGCCGACCGCAAGCTGCTGCCCGGGCTACGGCTGGATCTTCGGGGTCGGCGACGGCACGTGTCAACGTCGGCCTCGGCATCCTCAACACCAGCACGCGCGTTCGGCAAGGTCGACTACCGGGACCTGCTCAAGCGCTGGCTGGACCAGACGCCGGAGGAGTGGGGCTTCCGCGACGAGAACCGCACCCAGCCGGTCCGCGGCGCCGCGCTGCCGATGGGCTTCAACCGGCTGCCGCACTACACGCGCGGGCATGCTGCTGGTCGGCGACGCCGGCGGCATGGTCAACCCGTTCAACGGCGAGGGCATCGCCTACGCGATGGAGTCCGGCGAGCTGGCCGCCGAGGTCGTCGCGCAGGCGCTGGCCCGCCCGACCGCCGGCGCGCGCGAGCAGGCGCTGCAGGCCTACCCGCAGGCGCTGAAGGCGCCTACGGCGGCTACTACACGCTCGGCCGGCTCTTCGTGAAGCTCATCGGCGACCCCGAGGTCATGCAGCTGGCCACCCGGCACGGGCTGCCGCACCCGACGCTGATGCGGTTCGTGCTGAAGCTGCTGGCCAACCTCACCGACCCGCGGGGCGGCGACGCGATGGACCGGGTCATCAACGCCCTCACCACGGCTGGCCCCGGCCGGCATGAGCCGGGCCCGAGCAGCCGTGCTCGCTAGCCGATCGGCAACGCCTCGGATCGACGCGCCGGGTCGCGATCGACGAGGGGAGTGACCCGGCGTGCTGCGCCGTACGTGCCCATCCTCGTGCTCGGTGCGCATCGCGCTCGGCTTTCGCGCTGTTCTCGGTCGGCGCCGGCGCCGCTCACCGGTCCCAAGCGCTACAACCGGGCCAAGCTCGACGCCTACGAGTGCGGCATCGAGCCGACCCCGCAGCCGGTCGGCGGCGGCCGGTTCCCGGTCAAGTACTACCTGACCGCGATGCTGTTCATCGTCTTCGACATCGAGATCGTCTTCCTCTACCCGTGGGCCGTCGCGCTTCGACGCGCTGGGCGTCTTCGGGCTCGTCGAGATGGTCCTGTTCATCGTCACCGTGCTCGTCGCCTACGCCTACGTCTGGCGCCGCGGCGGGCTGGAGTGGGACTGAGCACGGCGCGAGGGAGTGACGCCGATGGGTATCGAGGAGAAGCTGCCCAGCGGCGTCCTGCTGACCACGGTCGAGAAGCTCGCCGGCTACGCGCGCAAGGGCTCGCTGTGGCCGGCCACCTTCGGCCTGGCCTGCTGCGCGATCGAGATGATGGCCACCGGCGGCCCGCGCTACGACCTGGCCCGCTTCGGCATGGAGGTCTTCCGGGCCTCGCCGCGGCAGGCCGACCTGATGATCGTCGCCGGCCGGGTCAGCCAGAAGATGGCCCCGGTGCTGCGCCAGATCTACGACCAGATGCCCGACCCCAAGTGGGTGCTGTCGATGGGCGTCTGCGCCTCGTCGCGGCGGCATGTTCAACAACTACGCGATCGTGCAGGGCGTCGACCACGTCGTGCCGGTCGACATCTACCTGCCGGGCTGCCCGCCGCGGCCGGAGATGCTCATCGACGCGATCCTCAAGCTGCACGAGAAGATCCAGGCACCTCCCCGCTCGGCGTCAACCGCGAGAACGCGCGCCCGCGCGGCCGAGGCCGCGCGCCCTGGAGGCGAAGCCCACCGCGCAGCTGAAGGGCCTGCTGCGATGAGCCGAGATCCAGCGGACCGGTGCGCGAGGAGGACGTCACCGCGACGCCCCTGCCGCCGCCGCCGAGACGGTCGAGGTCCGGCACGGCATGTTCGGCGCGCACGACACCGGCGACACCTCCGGCTTCGGCGGGCCTGGTCCGGCCGGTCCAGCTGCCCGGCGCCGACCCCGCGGCCGTACGGCGGCTACTTCGACGAGGTCGCCGACGCGCTCGAGGCGGTGCTGCCGGCGCTACGACGACGCGATCGAGAAGGTCGTGGTCGACCGCGGCGAGCTGACCTTCCACGTCGGCGCGCGAGCACCTCGTCGAGCGTGCTGCCGGGCGCATGCGCGACGACCCGGCGCTGCGCTTCGAGCTGTGCCTCGGCGTCACCGGCGTGCACTACCCGGCACGAGACCGGGCGCGAGCTGCACGCGGTCTACCACCTGCTGTCGATCACCCACAACCGGCGGGTCCGGCTCGAGGTCGCCGTGCCCCGACGGCGACCCGCACCTCCCGTCGGCCGTCTCGGTCTACCCGACGCAACGACTGGCACGAGCGGGAGACCTTCGACTTCTTCGGCATCGTCTTCGACGGCCACCCCGGCCTGACCCGCATCCAGATGCCGGACGACTGGCCCGGCCACCCGCAGCGCAAGGACTACCCGCTGGGCGGCATCCCGGTGGAGTACAAGGGCGCCGAGATCCCGCCGCCGGACGAGCGGAGGTCGCTACTCAGTGACCGCGACCACGAGCGGAGTACGACGCTACGCCGGCCGCGCGAGACCACCGAGGGCACGGTCTACACCGTCACCGGCGGGGACTGGGACACCGTCGTCGGCCGGGCTCGGCGAGTCCGGCACGACGAGCGCATCGTCGTCAACATGGGCCCGCAGCACCCGTCGACCCACGGCGTGCTCCGGCTGATCCTCGAGCTCGAGGGCGAGACCGTCACCGAGTGCCGCGCTCGGCATCGGCTACCTGCACACCGGCATCGAGAAGAACCTCGAGTACCGCACCTGGACCCAGGGCGTCACGTTCGTGACCCGGATGGACTACCTCGCGCCGTTCTTCAACGAGACGGCGTACTGCCTGGCGGTCGAGAAGCTGCTCGGCATCGACCGACCAGATCCCCGAGCGGGCCAACGTCATCCGGGTGATGATGATGGAGCTCAACCGGATCTCCTCGCACCTGGTCGCGCTGGCCACCGGCGGCATGGAGCTCGGCGCGCTCACCGCGATGATCTTCGGCTTCCGCGAGCGCGAGACTGATCCTCGACATCTTCGAGATGATCACCGGCCTGCGGATGAACCACGCCTACGTCCGCCCCGGCGGCGTCGCCCAGGACCTGCCGCCCGGCGCCGTCGACCAGATCCGCGAGTTGCTCGACGCTGATGCCGCAAGCGGCTCAAGGACGTACGAGGACCTGCTCGTCGGCAACAACGATCTGGCATGGGCCGCACCGAGGGCGTCGGCTACCTCGACCTCACCGGCTGCATGGCCCTGGGCATCACCGGGCCGGTCCTGCGGGCCGACCGGGCTGCCGCAGGACCTGCGCAAGTCGCAGCCGTACTGCGGCTACGAGACCTACGAGTTCGACGTCCCCACCGCGGACACCTGCGACGCCTACGGCCGCTTCCTGATCCGGCTCGCCGAGATGCAGGAGTCGCTGAAGATCGTCGAGCAGTGCCTCGACCGGCTGCAGCCCGGCCCGGTGATGGTCGACGACAAGAAGATCGCCTGGCCGGCGCAGCTCGCCATCGGCGCCGACGGCCTCGGCAACTCCCTCGACCACATCAGCAAGATCATGGGCCAGTCGATGGAGGCCCTGATCCACCACTTCAAGCTGGTCACCGAGGGCTTCCGGGTGCCGCCCGGCCAGGTCTACTCGGCGATCGAGTCGCCCGCGCGGCGAGCTCGGCGTGCACGTCGTCTCCGACGGCGGCACCCGCCCGTACCGGGTGCACTTCCGCGACCCGTCCTTCATCAACCTGCAGGCCATCCCGGCGATGTGCCGAGGGCGGCCATGGTCGCCGACGTCATCGCGGCCGTCGCCTCGATCGACCCCGTCATGGGTGGGTGGACCGTTGAGCGAGACCCCGCAGGCCCGTTTCGACGACGAGGTCCTGGCCCGGCTGGAGGTCGACGCGAAGGAGATCATCGGCGCGCTACCCGCGGCGCGCGGTCGGCGCTGCTGCCGCTGCTGCACCTGGTGCAGTCCGAGGAGGGCTACGTCAGCGCCCGCGGCATCGAGTTCTGCGCCGAGATGCTCGGCCTGACCACGGCCGAGGTCGGCGCGGTCGCGACGTTCTACACCATGTACAAGCGCCGCCCGACCGGCGAGTACCAGGTCAGCGTCTGCACCAACACGCTGTGCGCGGTGCTGGGCGGCGACCAGATCTTCGACGACGCTCAAGGAGCACCTCGGGCGTCGGCCACGACGAGACCACCGCCGACGGCACGTCACCCTCGAGCACGCTCGAGTGCATCGCGGCCTGCGACTACGCGCCGGTGTGACGGTCAACTAGGAGTTCTTCGACAACCAGACCCCCGAGTCGGCGGTCGCCCTCGTCGACGAGCTGCGGGCCGGGCAAGCGGCCGACGCCCACCCGCGGCGCCTCGCTGTGCACGCTCAAGGAGGTGTCGCCGCGGCTCGCCGGGTTCGACGACGGCCGGGCCGGCGAAGGGCCGACGGCGGCGGCCCTGCCGACCCTGGCCGGCCTGCAGCTCGACCGCGAGGAGACGGCCTCCGGGAAGCGGCGCAAGACCACGACCGACCAGGCACCCGACCGGCGCCTCGGCGGCCGGCACGACGCCTGCCGCGACGGAGCAGGACGGCGAGAAGTGACCGATGAAGCTCACACCGGTCCTCAGCCGCACGCTGGGACCAGCCCGACGTCCTGGACGCCGGGCGGTCTACGAGCGCCACGACGGCTACGCCGGCGCTGCGCAGGCCGCGCTGCAGAAGCACGCCCGACGACCTCATCCAGCTCGTCAAGGACTCCGGCCTGCGCGGTCGCGGCGGCGCCGGCTTCCCGACCGGCATGAAGTGGGGCTTCATCCCGCAGGACGACGGCAAGCCGCACTACCTGGTGGTCAACGCCGACGAGTCCGAGCCGGGCACCTGCAAGGACATCCCGCTGATGACTGGCCAACCCGCACGCGCTGGTCGAGGGCATCATCATCGCCTCCTACGCGATCCGGGCCGACGCACGCCTTCATCTACCTGCGCGGCGAGGTCGTGCACGTGCTCCGCCGGCTGCAGCACGCCGTCGCGGAGGCCTACGAGGCCGGCTACCTCGGCAAGGACATCCTCGGGCTCCGGCTTCGACCTCGAGGTCACCGTGCACGCGGGCGCCGGCGCCTACATCTGCGGCGAGGAGACCGCGCTGCTCGACTCGCTGGAGGGCTTCCGCGGCCAGCCCCGGCTGCGGCCGCCGTTCCCGGCCATCGCCGGCCTCTACGCCTCGCCCGACCGTCGTCAACAACGTCGAGACGATCGCGCAGCGTGCCGTCGATCCTGCGCCACGGCGCCGACTGGTTCAAGGCGATGGGCACCGTCGGCGACGGTCGCCGACAAGTCGGCCGGTCGTCCGATGATGCTATCTCGCTCTCCGGCCACGTCAAGCGCCCCGGGCAGTACGAGGCGCCGATGGGCATCACGCTGCGCGAGCTGCTCGACCTCGCCGGCGGCATGCCGCGACGGCCACGAGCTGAAGTTCTGGACGCCCGGGCGGCTCGTCCACGCCGCTGCTGACCGCCGAGCACCTCGACGTACCGCTGGCCTACGAGGGCATCGCGCGGCGCGAAGTCGATGCTGGGCACCAAGGCCCTGCAGATCTTCGACGAGACGACCTGCGTCGCTGCGCGCCGTGCTGCGCTGGACCGAGTTCTACGCCCACGAGTCGTGCGGCAAGTGCACCCCGTGCCGCGAGGGCACCTACTGGCTGGTGCAGATCCTGCGGCGGCTCGAGAACGGCGCAGGGCACCGACGAGGACCTGGAGAAGCTGCTCGACATCTGCGACAACATCCTCGGCCGGGCGTTCTGCGCCCTCGGCGACGGCGCGACCAGCCCGATCACCTCCTCGCTGGAGTACTTCCGCGACGAGTACCTTGCGCACTTCGAGCACGGCGGCTGCCCCTTCGACCCGGCCGCCGCCACCCTGTTCGCCGCCCAGGGAGCGCCGGTGAAGACCCGATGACCGTCACGAGCGCCACCTCCGGCGCGGCCGTGCAGCCGAGCACCGACCTCGTCTCCGTCACCATCGACGGCTTCGAGGTGCAGGTGCCGAAGGGCACGCTGCGTCATCCGCGCCGCCGAGCTGATCGGCATCCAGATCCCGCGGTTCTGCGACCACCCGCTGCTCGACCCGGTCGGGGCCTGCCGCCAGTGCCTGGTCGAGGTCGAGGGCCAGCCCAAGCCGCTCGCGTCCTGCACCACCACCGTGTCCGACGGCATGGTCGTCAAGACCCAGCTGACCTCCGCGGTCGCCGACAAGGCGCAGCGCGGCGTGATGGAGCTGCTGCTCATCAACCACCCGCTCGACTGCCCGGTCTGCGACAAGGGCGGCGAGTGCCCGCTGCAGAACCAGGCGATGAGCAACGGCCGCGCCGAGTCCCGCTTCGTCGACGTCAAGCGCACCTACCCCAAGCCGATCAGCATCTCCTCCCAGGTGCTGCTCGACCGGGAGCGCTGCGTGCTCTGCGCCCGCTGCACCCGGTTCTCGGCGCAGATCGCCGGCGACCCGTTCATCGAGCTGCTCGAGCGCGGCGCGCTGCAGCAGGTCGGCATCTACGAGAGCCAGCCGTTCCAGTCCTACTTCTCCGGCAACACCGTGCAGATCTGCCCGGTCGGCGCGCTGACCGGCGCGGCCTACCGGTTCCGGTCCCGGCCGTTCGACCTGGTCTCCTCGCCGGGCGTCTGCGAGCACTGCGCCTCCGGCTGCGCGATCCGCACCGACCACCGCCGCGGCAAGGTGCTGCGCCGGCTGGCCGGCGACGACCCGCAGGTCAACGAGGAGTGGAACTGCGACAAGGGCCGCTGGGCCTTCCAGTACGCCACCGCGCAGGACCGGCTCAGCACCCCGCTGGTGCGCGACGAGCACGGCGAGCTGGTGCCGACGTCCTGGGCCGAGGCGCTCGACGTCGCCGCCCGCGGCCTGGCGGCGGCGAAGGGCGCGACCGGCGTGCTGGTCGGCGGCCGGGCCACCGTCGAGGACGCCTACGCCTACGCGAAGTTCGCGCGGGTGGCGCTCGAGCACCAACGACATCGACTTCCGGGCCCGGCCGCACTCGGCCGAGGAGGCGTCCTTCCTGGCCGCGCACGTGGCGGGACGTGGCCTCGGCGTGACCTACCGGGACCTCGAGACGGCCTCGTCGGTGCTGCTGGTCGGGCTCGAGCCCGAGGACGAGTCGCCGATCCTGTTCCTGCGGCTGCGCAAGGCGGCCCGCAAGCAGCTCGTGGTGCACTCGGTCGCCCCGTTCGCCAGCCGTGGCCTGGAGAAGCTGTCCGGCCGGCTGCTCGAGGCCGCGCCCGGCACCGAGGCCGAGGTGCTCGACGCGCTGCGTACCCGGGACGACCGGGTGGCCGACGCCGCCGAGAAGGTGCACGGCGCGGGCTCCGTGGTCCTCGTCGGCGAAGGTCTCGCGGCGGTGCCGGGTGCGCTGTCGGCCGTCGGTGCGCCTCGTCGAGGCCACCGGCGCGCGGCTGGCCTGGGTGCCGCGCCGGGCCGGTGAGCGCGGCGCCCTCGAGCGCCGGTGCGCTGCCGACGCTGCTGCCCGGCGGCCGGCCCGTCACCGACGCCGCGGCACGGGTCGACGTCGCGACCGCGTGGGGCGTCGACCACCTCAGCGGCAGCCCCGGTCGGGACACCGCTGGCATCCTCGACGCGCGTGCACACCGGCGCCGTCCGCGCGCTGCTCGTGGGCGGTGTCGACCCCTACGACCTGCCCGACCCGACCGCGGCGCTCGCCGCGCATCGACGCGGCGCGGTTCGTGGTCAGCCTCGAGCTGCGCACCTCGGCGGTCACCGAGCGGGCCGACGTGGTGCTGCCCGTCGCCGCTGCCGTGGAGAAGTCCGGCACGTTCGTCGACTGGGAGGGACGCCGCCGGCCGTTCGTCGAGGCGCTGCGCGGGACGCCGGCCATGCCCGACGTCCGGGTGCTGCACGTGCTCGCCGAGGCGATGGGCGTGCCGCTCGGCCTGCCCGACGTCGCGGCGGCTCGCGCCGAGATCGACGAGATCGGGCCCTGGGACGGCGACCGCGCGGCGTTCGAGCCGGTCGACGCACCGGCACCGGTGCGGCCGGCAGCCGGCGAGGCGGTGCTCGCCACCTGGCGCCAGCTGCTCGACGCCGGCCGGCTGCAGGACGGCGAGCCGTTCCTCGCGGGCACCGCGCGGCCGGCGGTCGCCCGGCGTGTCGGCGGCCACCGCCGCCTCGGTCGGCGTGGCCGACGGTGCAGCGGTCACCGTCTCGACCGGCCGTGGTGCGGTGACCGTGCCCGTCCTCGTGACCGCGATGCCCGACGGCGTCGTCTGGCTGCCGACCAACGCGGCCGGCGTCCCGGTGCGGAGCCAGCTGGCCGGCGCACCCGGGTCCGTCGTGCAGGTCGCGGCCGCCGCTGCCGACGTCGCCACCGGAGGTGCCGCATGAACACCGCAGCCGTGCTCGCCTCGCCGGTGGTGCCCGGCTTCGCCGAGGACCGGTGGTGGCTCGTCGTCGGCAAGGCGCTGGTCGTCTTCGTGTTCCTCGTCGTGATGACCCTGTTCGCGATCTGGTGGGAGCGGCGCGTCGTCGCCCGCATGCAGCACCGCATCGGCCCCAACCGGGTCGGGCCGTTGGGCCTGCTGCAGAGCCTCGCCGACGGCATCAAGCTGGCCCTGAAGGAAGACATCATCCCGAAGGCCGCCGACCGGCTGGTCTTCATCCTGGCGCCGATCATCTCGGCCACCCTGGCCTTCCTGGCCTTCGCCGTGATCCCGTTCGGCCCGGTGGTCATCGATCGCCGGCCACCGCACGCCGCTGCAGCTCACCGACTTCCCGGTCGCGGTGCTCTACATCCTCGCGGTCGCGTCGGTCGGCATCTACGGCATCGTGCTCGCCGGCTGGTCCAGCGGCTCGACCTACCCGCTGCTCGGCAGCCTGCGCTCGTCGGCCCAGATGATCTCCTACGAGGTCGCGATGGGGCTGTCCTTCGTCGGTGTCTTCCTCTACGCCGGGTCGATGTCGACGTCGCAGATCGTCGCGGCCCAGCACGACTACTGGTACGCCGTGCTGCTGTTCCCGTCCTTCGTCATCTACGTGGTCTCGATGGTCGGGGAGACCAACCGGGCGCCGTTCGACCTGCCGGAGGCCGAGGGCGAGCTCGTCGGTGGCTTCCACACCGAGTACTCCTCGCTGAAGTTCGCGCTGTTCTTCCTCGCCGAGTACATCAACATGGTCACCGTCTCGGCGCTGGCCACCACGCTGTTCCTCGGCGGCTGGCGGGCACCCTGGCCGTTGTCGATCTGGGACGGCGCCAACGAGGGCTGGTGGCCGGTCCTGTGGTTCGTGACCAAGGTGCTGCTGTTCATCTTCGGCTTCATCTGGCTGCGCGGCACGCTGCCCCGGATGCGCTACGACCAGTTCATGCGGCTCGGCTGGAAGGTGCTCATCCCCGTCGCCATCGGCTGGCTGCTGATGGTGGCGACCGTGCGCGCGCTGAACGCGGAGTACCAGTTCGACAGCCGGCAGGTGCTTCTCTACGGTGGCATCGCCGCCGTCGTGCTGATCGGGATCACCTTCGTGTGGGACCTCCTGGCGTCGGGCCGGGAGCAGCAGGAGGTGCCGGAGGTGGAGGCGGAGTTCGACCCGATGGCGGGCGGGCACCCGGTGCCGCCGATGCCCGGCCAGCAGCTGCCCGAGCTCACCGCGGTCAGCGCCGGCGAGACGACGAGCGGCACCCGAGAGGACGACCGGTGACCGACCTGCGGACCCAGCTCAAGGGGTTCGGCGTCACCTTCCAGACCATGTTCAAGAAGGTCGTCACCGAGCAGTACCCCGAGGAGAAGAAGGTCGACCGAGCCGCGCTTCCACGGGCGGCACGTGCTCAACCGGCACCCGGACGGCCTCGAGAAGTGCATCGGCTGCGAGCTGTGCGCCTGGGCCTGCCCGGCCGACGCGATCTACGTCGAGGGCGCGGACAACACCGAGGGCGAGCGGTTCTCGCCGGGTGAGCGCTACGGCCGCGTCTACCAGATCAACTACCTGCGCTGCATCTTCTGCGGCCTGTGCATCGAGGCGTGCCCCACCCGCGCGCTCACGATGAGCAACGAGTTCGAGCTCGCCGACACCAACCGCGCGAAGCTCATCTACGAGAAGCAGGACCTGCTCGGCCCGCTGCTGCCCGGCATGGTCGGCGCGCCGCACCCGATGGTCGAGGGCACCGACGACACGGACTACTACCAGGGCAACGTCACCCGCGCGACGCCGGCGCAGGCCGAGTACGTCGCGGCCCGGCAGGCCCGGGACGGTGAGGACGAGTGAGCACCACCGGACAGCTGCTCGCGGCGGCCTCCGACGTCTCCACGACGACGGGCGAGGCCGTGACGTTCTGGATCCTGGCGCCGATCGCGGTGCTCGCCGCACTGGGTGTGGTGCTCTCCCGGAAGGCCGTGCACAGCGCGCTGCTGCTCGCCGCCGACGATGCTCTCGCTGGCCGTGCTGTACCTCGCGCAGGACGCGCCGTTCCTCGGGGTCGTGCAGGTGGTCGTCTACACCGGCGCGGTGATGATGCTGTTCCTGTTCGTCCTGATGCTGGTCGGCGTCGACTCCGCCGACTCGCTCGTCGAGACGCTGCGCGGCCAGCGGATCGCCGCGGTGGTGCGCGGCGATCGGCTTCGGCGGCCTGCTGGTGTTCGGCCTCGGCGACGCCGTCGTGAGCAACGCGGGGCTCGACCAAGGCGAACGCGCGAGGGGAACGTGCAGGGCATGCCGACCTCATCTTCTCGCGGTACGTCTTCGCCTTCGAGGTCACCAGCGCGCTGCTCATCACCGCGGCGATGGGCGCGATGGTGCTGGCGCACCGCGAGCGGCACGAGCCCAAGGTGACCCAGCGCGACCTGTCCGTGCAGCGGTTCCGCGGCGGCCTGAACCCTGCACCGCTGCCCGGCCCCGGCGTCTACGCGCGGCACAACGCGGTCGACACCCCGGCGCTGCTGCCGGACGGCACGCCCGCCGAGATCTCGGTGTCGCGGGTGCTGGTGGCCCGCGGCGACATCCGGCGGGTGCCCGGCACCGGCCGGGCCGAGGTCGTCGTACCCGGTGAGGGAGGACGACGCATGAACCCGATGAACTACGTCTACCTGTCGGCCGTCCTGTTCTCCATCGGCGCCGTCGGGCGTCCTGCTGCGCCGCAACGCGATCGTCGTGTTCATGTGCGTCGAGCTGATGCTCAACGCGACCAACCTGGCGTTCGTCACGCTTCGCCCGCATGCAGGGCAACCTCGACGGCCAGGTCATCGCGTTCTTCGTCATGGTGGTGGCGGCCGCCGAGGTCGTGGTCGGCCTGGCGATCATCGTCACGATCTTCCGCACCCGCCGGTCGGCCTCGGTCGACGACGCCAACCTGTTGAAGTACTGAGGGACCGCCACTCATGACGACGTACCTCTCGACTCAGCTGGTCAGCGCCGCCGAGTCGGCCACCCCCGAGGCCACCGGTGTGCTCTCGCTGGCCTGGCTGCTCGTCGCCCTGCCGCTCTTCGGGGCCGCCGTGCTGCTGCTCGGTGGCCGGCGCACCGACCGGTGGGGTCACCTGCTCGGCGTCGCGATGCCGGTGGCGGCCTTCGTGCTCGCCCTCGCCCAGTGGGCCTGCGCTGCTCGAGCCGCAGCTCCGACGACCGGTCGGTCTCGTCCACGCTGTACACCTGGATCCACGTCAGCACGTTCAACGTCGACGTCGGGTTCCAGCTCGACCAGCTCTCGATGTGCTTCGTGCTGCTCGATCACCTTCGTCGGCTCGCTGATCCACATCTACTCCGTCGGCTACATGGAGCACGACCCGGACCGGCGCCGGTTCTTCGGCTACCTGAACCTGTTCGTCGCCTCGATGCTGCTGCTGGTCCTCGCGAACAGCTACCTCGTGCTGTACGTCGGGTGGGAGGGCGTCGGCCTCGCGTCGTACCTGCTCATCGGGTTCTGGAACTACAAGCCCGGCCTACGCCGACGGCCGCCAAGAAGGCCTTCGTCGTCAACCGCGTCGGCGACTTCGGGCTGTCCGTGGCCATCATGATCATGTTCGCGCAGTTCGGGACGCGTGAGCTTCGACGGCGTCTTCGGCGCGGCCGACGGCGCCAGCGAGGCCGTGCTCACCGCGATCGGGCTGATGCTGCTGCTGGCCGCCTGCGGCAAGTCGGCGCAGTTCCCGCTGCAGTCCTGGCTCGGCGACGCGATGGCCGGCCCGACCCCGGTGTCGGCGCTGATCCACGCGGCAACGATGGTCACCGCCGGCGTCTACCTGATCGTCCGGTCGCCCCCGATCTTCAACGGTGCGCCGAACGCGCTGCTCGTCGTCGCCGTCGTCGGCGCCATCACCCTGGTCTTCGGGGCGATCATCGGCTGCGCCAAGGACGACATCAAGAAGGCGCTCGCCGCCTCGACGATGAGCCAGATCGGCTACATGATGCTGGCCGCGGGCCTCGGCCCGGTCGGCTACGTGTTCGCCATCTTCCACCTGCTCACCCACGGCTTCTTCAAGGCCGGCATGTTCCTCGGCGCCGGCTCGGTGATGCACGGCATGAACGACCAGGTGAACATGCGCCGGTTCGGCGGCATCTCGACGGTCATGAAGATCACCTGGATCACCTTCGGGCTCGGCTGGCTGGCCATCATCGGCGTGCCGCCGTTCTCCGGCTTCTGGAGCAAGGACAAGATCATCGAGGCCGCGTTCGAGGGCACCGGCTGGCAGCCGTGGGTGTTCGGGCTGACCGCGATGCTCGGCGCCTGCGTCACCGCGTTCTACATGACCCGGCTGTTCTTCATGACCTTCCACGGCGAGCGCCGCTGGACCGACGACGTGCACCCGCACGAGTCGAAGCTGATCATGACGATCCCGCTGATGGTGCTGGCGCTCGGCTCGGCGTTCCTCGGGCTCATCCTCGGCCCGACGGGGATCATCCAGGACTGGCTCGAGCCGGTGGTCGGTGACCCGCCCGAGGAGAGCTCGGTGCTGTCCGTCCCGGTGATCGGCGTGACGACCCTGGTGCTCGTCGGCGTCGGCATCGCCATCGCGTACTCGATGTACCTGCGGCAGCGGGTCCCGGTCGTCGCCCCGGTGGGCTCCCCGCTCACCCAGGCCGCCCGGATCGACCTCTACCAGGACGTCGTGAACGAGTCGCTGTTCATGCGCCCCGGGCAGTACCTCACCCGGTCGCTGGTCTACTTCGACAACCGCGGCATCGACGGCGCCGTGAACGGGCTGGCCGCCCTCATCGGGGGCAGCTCCGGTCGGCTGCGCCGGCTGCAGACCGGCTTCGTGCGCTCGTACGCCCTGTCGATGTTCGCCGGAGCCGCCGTCCTGGTCGGCGCGATGCTGCTGGTGAGGCTCTGACGTGAACGACTACCCCGTGCTCAGCATCCTCGCCGCGGTCCCGCTCGTCGGGGCCGGTCTGGTCGCCGCGCTGCCCGGCCGGCCGCGACCTGCTCGCCAAGCAGCTGGCGTTCGTCATCTCGCTCGTGCCGCTGGCCATCACCATCGCGATGGCGCTGCAGTTCGAGGCCGACAGCCGGGAGATGTTCCAGTTCAGCGAGACCTACGAGTGGATCCCGCAGTTCGGCGTGAGCTACGCGCTCGGCGTCGACGGCATCGCGCTGGTCCTCATCGCCCTCGCCACCGTGCTCACCCCGGTCTGCATCCTGGCGTCCTGGCACGACGTGGAGTCCGACCGGCGCAGCGTCAAGGGCTACTTCGCCCTGCTGCTGCTGCTCGAGACCTTCATGATCGGGGTGTTCGCCGCCACCGACGTCTTCCTGTTCTACGTGCTGTTCGAGGCGATGCTCATCCCGATGTACTTCATCATCGGCTCGTACGGCGGCGCCCAGCGCTCCTACGCCGCGGTGAAGTTCCTGCTGTACAGCCTGGTCGGCGGCCTGCTCATGCTGGCGGCCGTGATCGGCCTCTGGGTCGTCTCGGACAAGGGCCCGCAGGCCTTCCTGTTCCAGAACCTGCTCGGCACCGAGATGGGCACCACCACCGAGCGGCTGCTGTTCCTCGGCTTCTTCATCGCCTTCGCCATCAAGGCACCGCTGTGGCCGGTGCACACCTGGCTCCCGGACGCCGCGGCAGAGACGCCGCCGGGCGGCGCCGTGCTGCTCGTCGGCGTGCTCGACAAGGTCGGCACCTTCGGCATGATCCGGTTCTGCCTGCCGCTGTTCCCCGCTGCCTCGCAGTGGGCCACGCCCGGTCGTCCTGACCCTCGCGGTGATCGGCATCCTGTACGGCGCGCTGCTGGCCATCGGCCAGACCGACATGAAGCGCCTCATCGCCTACACCTCGATCAGTCCACTTCGGCTTCATCGTGCTCGGCATCTTCGCCATGACGAGCCAGGGCCAGTCCGGCTCGACGCTCTACATGGTCAACCACGGCTTCTCGACCGCCGCGCTGTTCCTCATCGCGGGCTTCCTCATCAGCCGGCGCGGCTCCCGGCTGATCGCCGACTACGGCGGCGTGCAGCGGGTCGCGCCGATGCTGGCCGGCACCTTCCTGGTGGCCGGCCTGTCCAGCCTGGCGCTGCCGGGGCTGTCGAGCTTCGTGAGCGAGTTCCTCGTGCTCGTCGGGACGTTCACCCGGTACGAGGCCGCCGCGGTGATCGCGACCGGCGGCATCATCCTGGCCTCGCTGTACATCCTGCTCATGTACCAGCGCACCATGACCGGTGAGCCGACCGAGCACACCGAGAAGCTGCGGGACCTCACCACCCGCGAGGCGTGGGTCGTGGCGCCGCTGATCGCCGTCATCATCGCGCTCGGCTTCTTCCCGCAGCCGCTGCTCGACGTCATCAACCCGGCCGTCGCGCGCACCATGCACCAGGTCGGCGTCACCGACCCGAAGCCGGCGACCCCCGCGCAAGGGGCCGTGGAAGGGAGCGGCAGGTGAGCCCCCACAGCCTCGGTGCCGAGCAGCTCGCGGCCGGGTTCCACACCCCGTCCATCGAGTACGGCAAGCTGTCGCCGATCCTCATCGTGCTCGGCGTCGCCTTCGTCGGTGTGCTCGTCGAGGCGTTCATGGGTCGCCGCTGGCGGCACGAGACGCAGCTGGTGCTCGCCCTCGGCGGGCTCGTCGCGTCGTTCGTCGCGGTGGTCCTGCTGGCCGGCACCTACGCGGTGGCCGCCGAGGGATCGGTCGCCGTCGACGGTCCCGGCCTGTTCCTGCAGGGCACCATCCTGCTGCTCGCCATGCTCGGCGTGCTCACCGTCGCGGAGCGCTCGCTCGACACCGGTGGCCCGTTCGCCCCGTCCGGCTCGTCGATGCCGGGCTCGCAGCACGAGCGGCTGCTCACCGCCACCGGGGTGACCCAGACCGAGGTCTTCCCGCTGTTCATGTTCGCCGTCGGCGGCATGCTGCTGTTCCCCGCCTCCAACGACCTGCTCACGATGTTCGTCGCCCTCGAGGTGCTCTCCCTCCCGCTGTACCTGCTGTGCGGGCTGGCCCGCCGGCGTCGCCTGCTCAGCCAGGAGGCCTCGCTGAAGTACTTCCTGCTCGGGGCGTTCTCCTCGGCGTTCTTCCTGTACGGCGTCGCGCTGCTCTACGGCTACTCCGGCACGGTGCGGCTGTCGGGCATCGCCGACGCCGTCAGCTCCAACGCCGAGAACGAGACCATGCTGCTCATCGGCACCGCGCTGGTCGGTGTCGGGCTGCTGTTCAAGGTCGGCGCCGCGCCGTTCCACTCGTGGACGCCGGACGTCTACCAGGGCGCGCCCACCCCGATCACCGGCTTCATGGCCGCCTGCACCAAGGTCGCGGCGTTCGGGGCGCTGCTGCGCGTCTTCTACGTCGCGCTCGGTGGCATGGCCTGGGACTGGCAGCCGGTGCTCTGGGCGGTGTCGGCGCTCACGATGCTGGTCGGCTCGGTCATCGCGCTCACCCAGACCGACGTCAAGCGGATGCTCGCCTACTCCTCGATCGCGCACGCCGGGTTCGTGCTGGTCGGCGTGGTCGCCACCGACTCCGCGACCTCGTCCGGCGAGATCCTCGGCATCTCGTCGGTGCTGTTCTACCTGCTGGCATACGGGTTCTCGACGATCGGTGCCTTCGCCGTCGTGACCCTGGTGCGCGACTCCGCCGGCGAGGCGACCCACCTCTCGCAGTGGGCCGGGCTCGCCAAGCGCTCGCCCCTCACCGCCGTGGTGTTCGCGCTTCTTCCTGGCAGCCTTCGCGGGCATCCCGCTCACCAGCGGCTTCACCGCGAAGTTCGCCGTCTTCCGGGCGGCGTGGACCGGCGGCGCGCTGGGGGCTGGTGGTGATCGGTGTCGTGCTCAGCGCCGTCGCCGCGTTCTTCTACTTCCGCGTCGTGGTCGCTCATGTTCTTCTCCGCGCCCGGTTCCCGACGGCCCGACGGTGGTGGTCCCGAGCGCCCTCACGACGGTGACCATCGCCCTCAGCGTCGGTGTCACCCTCCTGCTCGGCGTCTGGCCGGCACAGGTCCTCGACCTCGCCGGCCGAGCCTCGCTGTTCGTCCGCTAGGAGCGACCGTGCCTGCCGACCGCCACATCGCCGCCCCCGCGACCGATCCTGCCCTGGCCGACGCGCTGCGCCAGGGGATGACCCAGGTCGAGTCGGCCGCTGCGCGACGCGGTGAAGAGCGACTACCCGTTCGTCACCGAGGCATCGAGGCACCTGGTCGACGCCGGCGGCAAGCGGTCCCGGCCGCTGCTCGTGCTGCTGGCCGCTCAGTTCGGCGACCCGACCGCCGTCGGGGTGGTCCCCGCGAGCGTCGTCGTGGAGCTGACCCACCTCGCGACGCTCTACCACGACGACGTGATGGACGACGCGGCCATGCGGCGCGGGGCCGCCAGCGCCAACGCCCGGTGGGACAACACGGTGGCCATCCTCACCGGCGACTTCCTGTTCGCGCGGGCCTCCGACATCCTGGCCGACCTCGGGCCGGAGGCGGTGCGGCTGCAGGCCCGCACCTTCGAACGGCTGGTGACCGGCCAGATCCGGGAGACGATGGGGCCCGGCGAGGGGGCCGACCCCGTCGACCACTACCTCGCGGTCCTCGCCGACAAGACGGCCTCCCTGATCGCGACCTCGGCGCGCTTCGGCGCGATGCTCTCCGGCGCCGACGAGCGCACCGTCGACATCCTGGCCCGGTTCGGCGAGCGGTTCGGCATGGCGTTCCAGCTCTCCGACGACCTGCTCGACGTGCTCAGCGAGACCACGGACTCCGGCAAGACGCCCGGCACCGACCTGCGGGAAGGCGTGCCGACGCTGCCCGTCCTGCTGCTGCGCCGCGACGCCCGGCCGGAGGACGCCCGGCTGCTCGAGCTGCTCGACGCGGGGCTGTCCGACGACCGCGACCACGCCGAGGCGCTCGGCCTGCTGCGCGCGCACCCGGTGGTCGGCTCGGCTCAGGCCGAGGTGCTCCGCTGGGCCGATGCCGCCCGTGAGGTCCTGGCGCCGCTGCCGGAGGTGCCGGCCAAGGCCGCGCTCGCGGCGTTGTGCGACCAGGTCGTCGGCCGCACCGCCTGAGCCGCTACTGTCCGGCTCGTGCCTGAGCCAGCGTCGCGGCCGCTCACCGTCCTGATGGCGCCCGAGAGCGCCTACGGCCCGACGAACAACTGCATCGGCATCGGCACCGAGCTGGTCGCGATGGGCCACCGGGTGGTGTTCGCTGCCGAGGCGTCCTGGGCCGGGGCGCTCGAGCCGCTCGGCTTCGTCGAGCGGCTCGTGTCGATGGCGCCGCCACCCGAGCAGCCGGTCGCCGCCGGCCAGGTCTGGATCGACTTCGTCCGGGACACCGCACCGCACTTCCGCACCTCGACGCTGGAGCAGATCAGCACGGTCACCGAGCCGATCTGGCGCGAGCTGCTGGCCGGCGCCCGGTTCGCCGACGAGCAGTACGCCGCGATCGTGGCCGACACCCGACCGGACGTCGTGGTGCAGGACAACGTGTCGGCGCTGCCGGCGCTGGTGGCTGCCGACGCGCCGTTCGTCCGGCTCGTCTCCGCGCAGCCGCTGGAGATGCCCAGCGACGACGTGCCGCCGGTGTTCTCCGGCCTGCCGGCCGACGACCCCTCGAGCTGGCCGGCGTTCCGGGCCGAGTACGCCCGGGCGTGCGCCGGGGTCTGGCAGGAGTACGACGACTTCTGCCGCGCCCGCGGCGCCGGCGGGCTGCCGGCCGGGGCGTTCGTCCACGACGGCGACCTGAACGTCTACACCTACCCCGCCGTGCTGGACTACCCGCGCGACCTCGGCCCGTCCTGGCACCGGGTGCAGTCGTCCGTGCGCAGCACGGACGCCGCCCCCGAGCTGCCCAGCCACGTCGCCGAGGGCGACGGCAGCCTCGTCTACCTCTCGATGGGGTCCCTCGGCGGCGCCGACGTCGACCTGATGCGCCGTCTGGTCGCCGACCTCGCCGACACGCCGCACCGCTACGTCGTCAGCAAGGGACCGCGCGCCGACGAGTACGACCTGCCCGACAACATGTGGGGCGCCGCGATGGTGCCGCAGACGGCGATCGTGCCCCTGTGCGACCTGGTGATCTGCCACGGGGGCAACAACACCGTCTGCGAGGCCGTGCACTTCGGCAAGCCGCTCGTCGTCCTGCCGCTGTTCTGGGACCAGTACGACAACGCCCAGCGGGTCGCGGAGACCGGGTTCGGGCTGCGGCTGGACACCTACCGCGTCACGGGCGACGAGCTGCGCGGTGCGGTGCAGCGGCTGCTCTCGGACGGTGCCCTGCGCGAGCGGGCCGCGACGGTCGGCGCCGGGGTGCGCGCCGAGCACGGCGTGCGCCGGGCCGCCGAGCTCATCGTCGAGGCGGCACGCCGGGCTCAGTCCTGACCGGTCAGGCGCAGCGAGCGCAGCCGGCTGCCGGCGAAGGCGGTGGCGGCGACCACCAGCAGCACCAGCAGCACGAGGGAGACCTGCGGCCGGACCGCTGCCGTGACGCCGAGCTGCTCGGCCCGGTCGCCGACGACCGCCCGGGTCGCCGCGAGCGACCACTGCTGGATGCTCAGCGCCTGGGCGCCGGGCACCAGGCTGCCGACCACGGTCTCCCAGACCAGGGCGTAGATCAGCCCGATCACCACGGCGTTGCGGGTGAGCACCGACAGCAGCAGGAACAGTGCGCAGTAGGCGGTGCCCGCCAGCAGCGCCCCCAGGCCGTAGCCGACCGCCAGCCCGGCCGTGGTGCCGACGAGCACCAGGCCGGCGACCAGCACCGGGAGCGCGGCGAACACCACGATCACGGCCACCGCGACGGCGAGCTTGGTGACGACGATGACGTGCCGGCTCAACGGCTTGGCGAGCAGGTAGACGATCGACCCGTCGTCGATCTCGCCGCCGATGGCTCCGGTGCCGGCGATCAGCCCGAGCAGCGGCACCAGGGTCGCCAGCGCGAACCCGCCGAGCAGGCCGACCGCCACGTCGTCCCGGTCGCCGGCGTCCACCGTCAGCCGGACGATGACGGCCAGCGCGAGCAGCACCGCGGGCAGCGCCAGCAGCAGCCAGGCCCGCCGCCGGCCCAGCAGGGTGCGCAGGGTCAGGTCGGCCACCGTGGTGTTCATCGGGTCACCAGGTAGCCGAAGACGCTCTCCAGCGACTCGTCGGTCGGCGACACCTCGAACAGCCGGATGCCGCGGTCGCGGGCGATGACCGGCAGGACGTGGGCGAACCGCACCGAGTCGCCCACCTGCACCCGCAGGGTGTCGCCGAGGTCGACGGCCGAGGCGCAGCCGTCGGCGATGACCGCGGCGGCGAGCGACCGGTCGTCGCTGGAGGTGACGGTGTACCGGTGCGGTCGCTCGGTCATCAGCCGGCGGATCTCGCGGAAGTCGCCGGAGGCGGCGTTGCGGCCGGCGACCATCACCTCGATGGTGGTCGCGATCTCCTCGACCTCCTCGAGGATGTGCGAGCTGAACAGCACGGTGCGCCCGTCCTCGCCCATCCGGGTGAGCAGCTGCATGAGGTGCAGCCGCTGCCGCGGGTCCATGCCGTTGAACGGCTCGTCGAGCAGCAGCACCGCCGGGTCGTGCACGAGGGCCGACGCCATCTTGATGCGCTGCTTCATGCCCTTGGAGTAGGTGCCGATCTCGCGGTCGGCGACGTCGGCCATCTCGACCAGGTCCAGCGCGCGGTGCGCTGCGTCGACCGGGTCGGGCAGCTTCTGCAGCCGGGCGTTCGCCAGCACGAACGCCCAGCCGGTGACGACGTCGTACACCGCCTCGCTCTCCGGCACGAGCCCGATGTCCCGGTAGACCTCCTCCCGGTGCCACACCGGGGCGCCGTCGAGGGTGACCGTGCCGGACGACGGAGCGAGGAAGCCGCTCATCATCGCGATGAGCGTCGACTTGCCCGCGCCGTTCGGGCCGAGCAGCCCGGTGATGCCGGGGCCGACGGTCATCGAGACGTCGTTGACGGCGACGACGTTGCCGAACCAGCGGGACACCGCCGACAGGGTCAGCGTGCTCACGAGCACCGACACCCGCCGGTACCGGCGGACCAGCAGCGCGTAGCAGGCGGCCACCAGCGCCACGGCCACCAGCGCGAACACCGGCCCGCCGACGGTGCCGGGTGGGCCCTCGACGACCGAGGAGGTCGCGCCGAACGCCCAGACCTGCACGCCGTCGACGATGCCGAACGGCGAGATCAGCCCGGCCCAGCCGGAGAGCGTGTCGTTGCCCTGGTCCTGCGAGATGCCCTGGACCGCGCCCGAGACTCCGGCGGCGACGAGCAGCACGGCCACGATCGCCGCCACCCCCATGCCCCTCCGCGGCGTGAGGGCCGCGATGAGCAGCCCCACCGAGCGCGAGCACCACCGCGAACAGCACGGCGCCGGCCAGCCCGGCCAGCAGGTCGCGGGTGTTGGTCCAGAGGGGCAGCTGCGCGAGCAGGGCACCGGCGTACAGCACCAGCAGCGGCACGGCGAGCAGCACGAAGATCGCCGCCGACATCGCCGCCAGCTTGGCCTGCACGTACCCGTGCCGGGACAGCGGCCGGGAGAAGTACAGCGCCACGACCCGGAACCGCAGGTCGCGCGACACGCTCTGCGGCGCCTGGCTCGCCACGAAGATCACCACGACGACCGCCAGGTCGCACGGCGTACGACGTGTACTCCAGCGGCATCTCGTCGGCGTTGCCCAGGATCACGACCGCCGACACGATCAGCGCCGGGACGGTCATCACCGCGAGCAGCAGCAGCGGCATCACCTTGGACCGCGCGCTGCGACCCAGTCCGTAGGCGCCGCGCAGGCTCTGCACGGCCAGCGAGCGCCGGATGTACGCCGGGCCGAGCCGGGGCCCGTCGTACCGGCGGTAGCCGATGTCGTGGATCGCGCCGGTCTCGCGCGGCGTCGTCATGCCGGCACCGGCGGGACCTGCGGCACCGGGTCGCGGAACATGTCCAGCATGTGGCGGCGTCCTCGCTGCAGCCGGATGAGGCCGACCCCGAGCTCGACGACCACGTCGCGGGCCAGGTCGTAGGTCGTGTCGTCGGAGATCTCCAGCTCGAGGATCACGCCCGCGCGCCGCACCGTCACCCCGGCGGCGGCCAGCCGGGCGGCCACCTCGTCGGCCCGGTCGCTGACCTCGAGGGTCAGCTGCTGGGTCGCGGCGGTGACGTCGGCGGTCGCCGCGGCCCGCATCAGCCGGCCGCCGTCGATCACGACCACGTGGTCGCAGACCCGCTCCAGCTCGCCCATCAGGTGCGAGGTGACCAGCACCGAGATGCCGAACGACGTGCCGATCCGCCGGATGAGGGCGAGCATGTCGTCGCGACCGGCGGGGTCCAGGCCGTTGGTGGGCTCGTCCAGCAGCACCAGCCGGGGGTCGTGCACCAGGGCCTGGGCCAGCTTGACCCGCTGCTTCATGCCGGTGGAGTAGCCGCCGATCGGCCGGTAGCGCTCCTCGTAGAGCCCCACGTGGCGCAGCGTGTCGGCGGCCCGCTCCCGCGCCGCTGTCGTCGGCAGCCCCGACATCCGGGCCAGGTGCACCACCAGCTCGGTCGCCGTGACGTCCGGCGGCAGGCAGTCGTGCTCGGGCATGTAGCCGACCAGCTCGCGGATCCGCGGGCCGTCGGTCGAGACGTCCAGGTCGAGCACGCGGGCCGAGCCGCTGGTCGAGGAGGCGAGCCCGAGCAGGATCTTGATCAGCGTCGACTTGCCGGCCCCGTTGGACCCGACCAGACCGGTGACCCCTTCCGGCACGTCGACGGTGAGGTCGGCCAGCGCGGTCACCCGGGAGCCGTACCGCTTGGTCAGCTCCTCGGTGGTGATCACGGGCACCCTCGGCACCCTAGCGAGGCCCGGCCCGCTCTGGCAGCGTCGCCCCATGTCCGTCGGTCAGCCCGTCCACCTGCCGGCGCCGTGCCTCGTCGTGCTCGTCGGGCCCGGCGCCTCCGGCAAGTCCACCTGGGCGGGCTCGCACTTCCCGGCCGACGCGGTCGTCTCCAGCGACCGGCTGCGGGCGGTGGCCGGGGCCGGGCCGGACGACGTGACCGCCAGCGCGGACGCGTTCGCGCTGCTCGAGGACATCGTGCGGATGCGGGTCGGGCGCCGGCTCACCACCGTGGTCGACACCCTCGGGCTGGACGGCGAACGCCGGGCCGGCTGGCTCGCCCTGGCCCGCGCGCACGGCGTGCCGTGCGTGGCGGTCGCGTTCGACACCCCTGCAGCCGAGTGCCGGGCCAGGAACCGGGCGCGCACCCCGCGGATCCCGGCCGACGTGCTCACCGGCCAGCTCCGCGCGTGGGGGTCGGTGCGCGACCGGCTCGGCGACGAGGGCTTCGACCGGCTGCTCGTCGCCGAGCCGGTGCGGGTGGTGGCCGAGCCGTTCGTCCGGGCGGCGGAGGCGGCCCAGCGCCAGCGGGAGCAGCCCACCGGCCTGCGGTTCGGCCTGCACCTCGGCGAGTTCGTCGCCCCCGGCGGCGCGCGCGGGACCCGGGAGTGGCTGCGGACGACGGCCGCCGCGGCCGAGAGCGCCGGCTTCGACGCGATCTACGTCATGGACCACTTCCGGCAGATCCCGCAGGTGGGCCGCGCCTGGGACGACATGCTCGAGAGCTGGACCACGCTGGCCTACCTGGCAGCGGGCACCGAGCGGGTCCGGCTCGGGACCCTGGTCAGCGGCATCAGCTACCGCAACGTGGCCCACCTGGGGAAGATCGTGGCCACCCTCGACGTGCTCAGCGGTGGCCGGGCGGTCTGCGGCCTCGGCCTCGGCTGGTTCGAGCAGGAGCACCGGGCCTACGGCTGGGAGTTCCCCTCCACCGCCGACCGGTACGCCCTGCTCGAGGACGCGCTGCAGCTGCTGCCGCTGCTGTGGGGTCCGGGCAGCCCGGCCTTCCGGGGCCGGGTGCTCGACGTGCCCGAGACGCTCTGCTACCCGCGGCCGCTGCAGGAGCACCTGCCGGTGCTGGTCGGTGGGGGAGGCGAGCGCCGGACCCTGCGGCTGGCCGCGCGGTACGCCGATGCGGCCAACGTGATGGGCGGGCTCGACGTCGTACGCCGCAAGGCGGCCGTGCTGCGCGCACACTGCCTCGAGGCCGGGCGGGACCCCGCCGAGGTCGCCCTGACGCACCTGGGCACGGTGCTGGTGGGCCGGGACGACGCGCGGGTGGCCGAGCTCGTGGAGGCCACCCGGCCGCGCCGGCGCAGCGCGGAGAGCTGGGCCGCGACGGTCAACGCGGGCACCGTCGCCGACCAGGTCGGCCGGTGCCGCGAGCTGGCCGACGCCGGGGTGGCCGAGGTGGTGGTGCGGCTGCCCGACCTGGCCGACCCCGGTGTCTCTCGAGCTGATGGCCGAGGTGGTCGCGGCGTTCCGCTAGCCGACGGTCAGCCGACGTCAGTCGACCGTCAGTCGACCGTCCACGTGTCGGAGCCGGCGATCAGGCCGGCGAGCGCGTCGGCGTCGCCGGCGCCCTGGGTCTGGGCGGCCTTGTCGAGCTGGCCCGCCATCAGGTCGTCGTAGACCGGCCGGTCGACCTCGCGGAAGATGCCGATCGGGGTCCTGGCCAGCGAGGTGTCGGCCAGCCGGGACAGGTCGAACGCGTGCGAGGGGTTGCGGGCCTTGACGTCGTGCACGACGAGGTCGGCCTCGTCGACGTCGGCGGCGAGGACCACCTTCAGCGAGGAGTCGGGCGACCTGATCACGCCGTGCTCGCGGTTCTTGCCCCACCGGATCTGCTCGCCGTGCTCGAGCCGGATGGTGAAGTCGTCCTTGGTCTCGACGTCCTTGAGGACCTCGAACGCGCTGTCGTTGAAGATGTTGCAGTTCTGGTAGATCTCGACCAGCGCGGTGCCCTTGTGGGCGGCCGCCGCCCGCAGCACCGAGGTCAGGTGCTTGCGGTCGGAGTCGATCGTCCGCGCGACGAACGACGCCTCGGCGCCGAGCGCCAGCGAGACGGGGTTGAACGGCCAGTCCAGCGAGCCCAGCGGGGTCGACTTGGTGATCTTGCCGAGCTCGGAGGTCGGGGAGTACTGGCCCTTGGTCAGGCCGTAGATCCGGTTGTTGAACAGCAGGATCTTCAGGTTCACGTTGCGGCGCAGCGCGTGGATCAGGTGGTTGCCGCCGATGGAGAGCGCGTCGCCGTCGCCGGTGACGACCCACACCGACAGGTCCGGCCGGGAGGCTGCCAGCCCGGTCGCGATCGCCGGCGCGCGGCCGTGGATCGAGTGCATGCCGTAGGTGTTCATGTAGTACGGGAACCGCGACGAGCAGCCGATCCCGGAGACGAAGACGATGTTCTCCCGGCGCCAGCCCGAGCTCGGGCATGAAGCCCTGCACCGCGGCGAGGATCGCGTAGTCCCCGCAGCCGGGGCACCAGCGGACCTCCTGGTCGGTCTTGAAGTCCTTGGCGGTCTGCTTGCCGCGTGGCCTTCGGGACGAGGTCGAGGCTGGGGTAGCCCTGGGAGCCGGCGGTGACGGTCACGGCGCGACCTCGCTGCGGGCTGTTCCTCGATCAGGTCGGTGATGACCGTGCGCCAGCTCCGCGGCCTTGAACGGCAGCCCGCGCACCTGGTTGTAGCCGATCGCGTCGACCAGGAACTTGGCGCGCACCAGCATCGAGAGCTGGCCGCCGAAGCTGTAGCCGAGGTTCATCTCCGGCACCACGACCTGGTCGTAGCGGCGCAGCACCTCGCCGAGGTCGCTGGGGAACGGGTTGAGGTGGCGCAGGTGGGCCTGCGCGACGTGCCATGCCGGCGGCGCGGACCCGGCGGCAGGCGGCGCCGATCGGGCCGTACGTCGAGCCCCAGCCGAGCACCAGCACCCGGGCCCGGCCGCTGGGGTCCTCGACGTCGAGTCGGCGGGATCGAGGCGGCGATGCGCGTCGATCTTGGCCTGCCGGGTGCGGACCATGAAGTCGTGGTTGGCCGGGTCGTAGGAGATGTTGCCGGTGCCGTCGGCCTTCTCGATGCCGCCGATCCGGTGCTCCAGGCCGGCGGTGCCGGGGATCGCCCACGGCCGGGCCAGCGTCTCGGGGTCCCGCAGGTAGGGCCAGAAGGTCGGCTCGCCGTCGGGGGTGCCGTCGACGGTGGCGTTCGGCTCGGTGGCGAAGGCCACCCGCAGGTCCGGCAGGTCGTCGACGTCCGGCACCCGCCACGGCTCGGAGCCGTTGGCCAGGTAGCCGTCGGAGAGCAGGATCACCGGCGTCCGGTACGTCGTGGCGATCCGGGCGGCCTCGAGCGCGGTGTCGAAGCAGTCGGACGGCGAGCGCGGCGCGACGATCGGCACCGGGGCCTCACCGTTGCGGCCGAACATGGCCTGCAGCAGGTCGGACTGCTCGGTCTTGGTCGGCAGGCCGGTCGACGGGCCCGCCGCGCTGCACGTCGACGACGACCAGCGGCAGCTCCAGCGAGACCGCCGAGGCCGATCGTCTCCGCCTTCAGCGCGAGGCCCGGGCCCGGAGGTCGTCGTCACGGCCGAGGGCACCGCCGAACGCCGCGCCGAGTGCGGCGCCGACGCCGGCGATCTCGTCCTCGGCCTGGAACGTGCGCACGCCGAAACGCTTGTGCTTGCTCAGCTCGTGCAGGATGTCGGAGGCCGGGCGTGATCGGGTAGGAGCCGAGGAACAGCGGCAGCCCGGAGCGCTGCGAGGCGGCGACCAGGCCGTAGGACAGGGCGAGGTTGCCGCGAGATGTTGCGGTAGCGGCCGGGCGGCAGGTGGGCCGGCTTCACCTCGTAGCGAGACCGCGAAGTCCTCGGTGGTCTCGCCGAAGGTCCAGCCGGCCTGCGAAGGCTGTCAGTGTTCGCCTCGAGGATCTCGGGCTTGCGGGCGAACTTCTTCTCGAGGAACGCGGCCGTGCCCTCGGTGGGCCGGTGGTACAGCCAGGACAGCAGGCCGAGCGCGAACATGTTCTTCGCCCGCTCGGCCTCCTTCTTGGTGATGTCGATGCCCTTGAGCGCCTCGACGGTCATCGAGGTCAGCGGCGACCGCGTGCACGTGGTAGGCCTCGAGCGAGCCGTCCTCGAGCGGGTTGGCGGCGTAGCCGACCTTGGTGAGGTTGCGCGGGGTGAACTCGTCGGTGTTGACGATGATGTCGGCGCCGCGCGGCGAGGTCGCCGATGTTGGCCTTGAGCGCCGCCGGGTTCATCGCGACCAGCACGTCGGGCGCGTCGCCGGGGGTCATGATGTCGTGGTCGGCGAAGTGCAGCTGGAAGGCCGAGACGCCGGGCAGGGTGCCGGCTGGGGCCCGGATCTCGGCCGGGAAGTCGGGCAGCGTCGACAGGTCGTTGCCGAAGGACGCGGTCTCGGTGGTGAACCGGTCACCGGTCAGCTGCATGCCGTCGCCGGAGTCGCCGGCGAACCGGATGATCACCCGGTCGAGCTGCTGCACGATCTTTGCCACGTGCCTCAGCCTACGTCGCCGTAGGTTGCGCCCGGGTCCTATGCTCGGGGCCGCTCGGCAGGACCGACCGCCTTGGACCGACGGAGGAGGCGTGATGGACGGCTTCTACGGCGGCTATGCGCGTGGTCGGGCTGGCCTTCCTCCTCGGTGTGTCGCTGGTCACGGTGGCGGTCGGCGTCAACCGGCTGCTGCGCCCGACGGTCCCCGGCGGCGACAAGGCCCTCGACCTACGAGTGCGGGGTCGACCCGGTCGGCGAGGGCTGGGCGCAGACCCACATCCGCTACTACGTCTTCGCCTACCTCTACGTGGTCTTCGCGGTCGACGCGATCTACCTGTTCCCCTGGGCCACCGTCTTCGACGGCTCCCGGCTTCGGCGCGACCACGCTGGTCGAGATGGTCGGTGTTCCTCGGGTTCCTCGGCGTCGGCCTGCTCTACGCCTGGCGCAAGGGGGTCCTGGGTGGGTGTAGACCTGCCGGACCCTGCGATCGCGGCCGCCGCAGGTCGGCGCCGCTGCAGCGGCTGGCCCCCAAGCCGATCCGGCTGGTGCTGAACTGGGGGCGCCGCTACAGCCTGTGGGTCTTCAACTTCGGGCTGGCCTGCTGCGCCATCGAGTTCATCGCCACCTCGATGTGCCGGCACGACTTCATCCGGCTTGGCGTCATCCCGTTCGCGCCCGGCCCCCGGCAGGCCGACCTGATGGTGGTGTCGCGGCACCGTCACCGACAAGATGGCGCCGGCGATCAAGCGGCTCTACGAGCAGATGCCCGAGCCGAAGTACGTGATCTCGTTCGGCGCCTGCTCGAACTGCGGCGGCCCCTACTGGGACTCGCTACTGCGTGACCAAGGGGGTCGACCAGATCATCCCCGTCGACGTCTACGTCCCGGGCTGCCCGCCGCGGCCGGAGGCCCTGCTGCAGGGCATCCTCAAGCTGCAGGAGAAGATCGCCGGCGAGTCCCTGGGCGAGCGCTACCAGGCGCGTGGCCGCCGCCGCGGGCCGATCACCTCGGTCCAGGTCGATGACTGACGGCCCGGCGACCCGGCTGGCGGCGCGGCTACGGCGACCGGGCGGCGGGTCGACGTCGGCGTACGGCGCAGGAGACCGTCGACCTGCCGCCGGACGACCTGGGTCGACGGCCCTCACCGCCGCCCGCGACGAGCTGGGCTTCCGCTTCTTCGACTGGCTGACGGCGGTCGACGAGACCGATGCGGCCGACGACCCCGGCTTCGACGTCGTCGCGCACCTGTATCGGTCCGAGCGCCGCGAGCACCTGCTGCTGCGCACCCGGGTCCCGGCCGCAGCCCCGGCGCTCGGCACCGCGACGGGCGTCTTCGCGCGGCGCGTCCTGGCACGAGCGCGAGACCTTCGAGATGTTCGGCATCGAGTTCACCGGCCACCCGAACCTCGTGCCGCTGCTGCTGCCCGACGGGTTCGAGGGCAACCCGCTGCGCAAGTACTTCGTGCTGGCCGCCCGGGCCGCGAAGGCCTGGCCGGGCGCCAAGGAGCCGGGGGAGTCCGACGAGGGTGGGTCCGCGGCACCCGGCCGGCGCAAGACCCGGCCACCCGGCGTGCCCGACCCCGACACCTGGGGCCCGCGGACGCCGGGCGCCACGCGGCCGGGCCGCCGGAGGTCGTCCCGTGAGCGACGCGCTCGAGGTGGTGCTGCGGCTGCTGCTCGTGCTCGGCGCGTTCCTCACCCTGCCGCTGCTCGTCGGTCAGCCCGAGCACAAGGCGATGGCCCACATGCAGAGCCGGGTCGGGCCGATGTACGCCGGTGGCTTCCACGGCTGGGCCCAGCTGGTCGCCGACGGCGTCAAGTTCGTCGCAGAAGGAGGACGTCGTCCCGGCGGCCGCCGACCGGACGGTCTTCCGGCTCGCCCCGGCGGTCGCCCTGGTGCCCGTACCTCGTGGTGCTGGTCGCCATCCCGCTCGGGCCGCACTGGGTCGCCCAGGAGCTCGACGCCGGCATCTTCTTCGTCCTCGCCGTGATGGGCGTCGGGGTGCTCGGCTCGCTGATGGCCGGCTGGGCCAGCGCGAACAAGTACTCGCTGCTCGGCGGGCTGCGCACCGCCGCCCAGCTGATGGCCTACGAGCTGCCCTTCGCTGCTCGCCGCCGCGTCGGTCGCGATGGCCGCCGGCACGCTGTCGCTCACCGGCATCGTCGAGGCCTGGCAGCCCTGGTGGCTGCTCTGGCAGCTGCCCGGCGCCGTGGTCTTCTTCGTCGCCGGGCTCGCCGAGCTGCAGCGGCCGCCGTTCGACATGCCGGTCGCCGACTCGGAGATCATCTTCGGCGCCTACACCGAGTACACCGGTCTGCGGTTCGCGCTGTTCCTGCTCGCCGAGTACGCCGGCATCGTGGTGCTCTGCGCCCTGACGGCGGTGCTCTTCCTGGGCGGCTGGCAGGGCCCGTTCGACGACAGCTCGGCTTGGTCTGGACGCTGGCGAAGACCTTCGCTGCTCGCGTTCGTCGTGATCTGGCTGCGGGTGACCTACCCGCGGCTTCGCGAGGACCAGCTGCAGCGGCTCGCCTGGCAGGGGCTGGTCCCGCTGGCGCTGGTCCAGCTGGCCCTGACCGGGAGTGGTGGCGGTGGCGCGGTCGTGAAGATCGCCCGGAGCAGGGCTGGCGAAGGGCCTGGCGGTCACGCTGCGCACCATGGCGCCGTCGGGCCGTCACCGCAGCAGTACCCGACGTGCAGCCCGAGCTGCCGCCGCGCAGCCGCGGCGTCATCGCGCTGCTCGAGGAGAACTGCACGGTCTGCATGCTGTGCGCCCGCGAGTGCCCGGACTGGTGCATCTACATCGACTCGCACAAGGAGGACGATCCCGGCGCCCGAGGGGCGGCCGCGAGCGCCAGCGCAACGTGCTCGACCGCTTCGCCATCGACTTCTCCCTGTGCATGTACTGCGGCATCTGCATCGAGGTCTGCCCGTTCGACGCGCTGTTCTGGTCGCCGGAGTTCGAGTACGCCGAGTTCGACATCCGCGACCTCACCCACGAGCAAGGACCGCCTCGGCGAGTGGATGCGCACCGTGCCGCCGCCGCCGGCGCTCGACGACCACGGCGTCCGGGCCAAGGAGCTCGACGCGGCCGCAGAAGGCTGCCGACAAGGCGCGCTCGAGCAGGGTGAGCCGTCGCCGTCGAGGTGCTCGTTCGGGCTGCTCGGCGCTGGTCGGCCGTCGGCGCCGCCCTGCTCGTGGTCACCACCAAGCAGCTGGTGCACGCCGCGCTGTGGCTGGTCGTCGCGCTCGGCGCCGTCGCGGGCTGCTACCTGCTGCTCACGGCGGAGTTCGTCGCCTGGGTGCAGGTGCTGATCTACGTCGGCGCGGTCGTCGTGCTGCTGCTGTTCGGCCTGATGCTCACCCGCGCGCCGATCGGGCGTCTCCGCCGACCTCGACCGGACCGCCGCTGCAGCGGGCCGCCGCGGCGGTCATCGCCGCTCGGGCTGGCCGGCGTCGTCGTGGTCGCCGTCGTCGACGCGTTCCGGGCGACGCATGATCGACGTCGGCGACGGCCGGCCGCGGCTCCGCCGAGCGTCGCCGGCACGGCGCTCTTCCGCGCCTGGGTGCTGCCCTTCGAGGTGCTGTCGGTGCTGCTGCTGGCCGCCCTGGTCGGCGCGATCGTGCTGTCCCGCCGGGACATCGGCCCCGCCGACGGCGAGGGCGACCCGGCAGGGGGCCGCTGATGCCGCTGCTCATGCCGGTGCTGCTGTCGTCGCTGCTGTTCGGCATCGGCGTGTACGGCGTGCTGGCCCGCCGCAACGCGATCCTGGTGCTGATGGCGGTCGAGCTGATGCTCAACGCGGTCAACCTCAACCTGGTCGCCTTCGACGTCTGGCTGCGCGACGCAGCTGCACGCCGGCCAGGTCGTTCACGCTGTTCGTCATCACCATCGCCGCCGCCGAGATCGGCCTCGGCCTGGCGATCGTGCTGCTCGTCTTCCGCAACCGGGAGACCACCGCAGCTCGACGAGCTGCACGAGCTGGCCGAGGAGCCGCTGCCGTGACGGCGGTGTACGTCGCGCTGCTGGCGCCCGCGCTGGCCGCGGTCGTCGGGCTGCTGGGCGGCGCGCTGTCGCACCGAGGCTGGTCGTGCCGGTCGCGCTCGCCGGGACCGCCGTGGCGTTCGTGGCCACCGCGGTCCTGGCCGCGCACGCGGTCCTCGACGCGCCGCTGGTCGAGACGGTGCGGCTCGGCTCGGTCGTGCCGACCGGGTCGGTGCCGATGTCGCTGGCGCTGCGGGTCGACGGCTTCGCGGCCCTGGTGTCGCTGGCGGTGACCTTCGTCGCGCTGGCCGTGCAGGTCTACTCGATCGGCTACCTGCAAGGGCGACCCGCGCTACTCGTCGTACGCGGCGCTGGTCTCGCTGTTCACCGCCGCGATGCTGCTCGTCGTCGTCGCCGACGACCTGATGGTGCTGCTGGTCGGCTGGGAGGTCATGGGCATCTGCTCGTACTTCCTGATCGGCCACCACTGGGAGCAGGAGGGCCCGGGCCGGCGCGATCAAGGCCTTCCTGATCACCCGGCTCGGCGACGTCGGCTTCCTGTTCGGCATCTTCGCGCTCGGCGTCGCGGCCGGCACCTTCCGACATCGGCGCCGTGCTGCGCGGCGGACCTGTCCACCCGCACGGCGACCGTCGCGACCCTGCTGCTGCTCTGCGGGGTGGTCGGCAAGTCGGCGCAGTTCCCGCTGCACGCCTGGCTGCCCGACGCGATGGCCGGCCCGACCCCGATCACCGCGCTGATCCACGCCGCGACCATGGTGGCCGCCGGCGTCTACCTGGTGGCCCGGCTCTACCCGGTGTTCCTCGCCGCTCCCGCCACGCTGGCCACGATGGCCGTCATCGCCGCGGTCACCATGCTCGGGGCGGCCCTCGCGGCGCTCGCGCAGGACGACATCAAGCGGGTGCTCGCCTACTCGACGGTCGAGCCAGCTCGCCTACATGCTCGGCGGCGCTCGCCGTCGGCGCTCGGCGGCCGCGGCCGGCTTCCACCTGCTGACCCACGCGGCCTTCAAGGCGCTGCTGTTCCTCGCCGCCGGCTCGGTCATCCACGCCGTCGGCACCAACCTGATGCCGGACATGGGCGGGCTGCGGCGACTGATGCCGGTGACCTTCGCGACGATGACCGTCGGGCTGGCCGCGCTGGCCGGGGTCCCGCCGTTCGCCGGGTTCTTCTCCAAGGAGGCGGTGCTCGGCGCGGCCGAGGAGACCGCCCTGCACGACGGGCCGGTCGGCCGCGTGGGCCGGCTGGCTGGTGCTCGTCGTCGGCCTGCTCACGGTCGCGGTGACCGCGGCGTACGCCACCCGGCTCTGGCTGCTGACCTTCTTCGGCCAGCCGCGCGGCGGGGTCGCGGCCCACGAGTCGTCGCTCGCGATGAGCGGGCCGCTGGTCGTGCTCGCCGTTCCGGCGCTCGTGCTCGGGCTGGTGGGGCTGCGGCCGGCCTGGCTGGCCGACTGGTCCGGCCTCGCCGGTCGGCGACCTCGCGCCGGGCGCCGTGACGTCGGCGGTGTCGGCGCTGCTCGTCCTCGGCGGCTGCCGGCGCGGTCCTGACCCGCTGGCGGGAGGACCGCGCGGCCGACCCGCTGCGGATGCTGCCGGCCCGGCCGGCGCTGGTGCACGCGTTCTACCTCGACTCGGTCTACGCCCGCTGGGTCGTCCGCCCGGTGCGGGTCGCCGCCCGGGCCGTGCGCTGGACCGACGACCACGTCGTGGTCGCCGGCATGCTCGGCACCGGTCGTGCGGCGCGGCTGCTGTCCGGCCTGGTGGCCCGCACCCAGGCGCGGCGACGTCACGGCGTACCTCACCGGGCTGCTGGCCGGCGTGCTGCTGCTGATCGCGGGCGTGGTGGTCTTCACGTGACCGGGGCCCTGCTCGCCCGCGCTGCTCGCGGTGCCGCTGGCCGGAGCGCTGGCGCTGCTCCTGCTGCCGGGGCCGGCCGGTGACCGGGTCGCGGTGCCGTTCGGGGTCGCGGTCAGCGCGCTGGCCCTCGGGCTGTCCGGCTGGGCGGCGGCGCGCCTCCGCCCGACACCGATGTCGCCTGGGTGCCCGACCTCGGCCTGCGCTTCCATCTCGGCATCGACGGCATCTCCGGCCCGCTCGTGCTGCTGACCGCGCTGCTCACCCTGCTCTGCATGGTCTACCTGCTGCGGGTGCGGCCGGAGGCCGGCCGGCCCCGGGCGCTGGTCGGGCTGCTGCTGCTGCTCGAGGTCGGCATGCTCGGCACCTTCCTGGCGCTCGACCTGCTGCTGTTCTTCGTGTTCTTCGAGGTCGTCCTCGTGCCGATGTGGTTCGTCATCGCGCGTGGGGCGACGACAAGGTGCCCGGCGGCCGGGTGCGTGCGGCCAACGTGTTCATCCTCTACACCCTGCTCGGCAGCGTGCGTGACTGCTGCTCGGCATCCTGCTCGTCGGGCTGACCGTCGGCACCTTCGACATGACCGAGCTGGCCGCCCGCGCCGGCGAGGGGATGGGCCATCGCACCCAGGTGGTCGCGTTCCTGGCGCTGGGCCTCGGGTTCGCGGTCAAGACGCCGATGTGGCCGCTGCACGCCTGGCTGCCCGACGCGCACACCGCGGCCCCGACGGTCGGCTCGGTGCTGCTGGCGGGCGTGCTGCTGAAGATGGGCACGCTACGGCTTCATCCGCATCGCGCTGCCGATCGTGCCCGACGGCGCCGCAGCTCTGGGCGCCGTTCCTCGGTGCGCTCGCCGTGGTCGGGATCCTCTACGGCTCGCTGGCCTGCCTGGCCCAGCGCGACCTCAAGCGGCTGATCGCGTTCTCCAGCGTCGGGCACATGGGCTTCGTGCTGCTCGGCATCTCGACGCTCACGGTCGACCGGCATCAACGGCGCGCTCTACGCCAACGTCGCCCACGGCCTGATCACCGGCCTGCTGTTCTTCCTGGCCGGCGCGGTCAAGGACCGGCACCACACCGCCGACCTCGACCTGCTCGGCGGCGGGCTCTACGAGCGGATGCCCCGGGTCGGCGGGCTGCTCGCCTTCGCCGCGGTCGCCAGCGTCGGCCTGCCCGGGCTGGCCGGCTTCTGGGGCGAGATGCTCACCCTGCTCGGCGCCTTCGACCCGGCGCCGGCGCTGCCGCGCGGCTACTACCTGCTGCTGATGGCCCTCGCCGGGGTCGGCGTGGTGCTCACCACGACGTACCTCGCGATGGTCGTCCGCCGGGTCGCCCAGGGCACGTCGTTCCGCGCCTGGAAGGAGGCCGTGCTGCTGCGCGACGCCACCACCCACGAGCTGCTGGTGTGGTCGCCGGTGGTCGCGCTGGTCGTGGCCTTCGGGCTGTGGCCCGGCTGGCTGCTGCACGTCACCGACCCGGCCGTACGCCGGCTGCTCGGGCGGCGCCTGATGCCCACCTCGGCGCAGCCGGTCGACTGGGCGGCCGTCGCGGCCCCCCTTGCTGGTCGCCCTGCTGGCGCTCGCGCTGCTCGTGCTCGACACCTTCCTCCCGCCCGCCCGGCGGCAGGTCACCGGCTGGCTGGCGGCCCTCGGCCTGGTCGGCGCGCTCGGCCTGCTGGTCCCTCTGGTCGGCGACCGTCGGGCGACCTTCTGCGTGCCCGGCCGCCGGCTGGCGCTGCCCTCCTGCTCCTACGTGGTCGACGACCTCACCCTGACCTTCCAGGCGCTGGTGCTGGCCGGCGCGGCCGTCGTCGTGCTGCTGTCCCTCGACACGGTGCGCCTCGGCGGCATCCCGCCGGGGGAGTACTGGTTCCTGCTGCTCGCCTCGGTGGCCGGAGCCCTCACGCTGGCCGCGAGCCGGGACGTGCTCACCCTCGTCGTCAGCCTGGAGGTCGTCTCGCTGCCGGCGTTCGCGCTGGTGGCCATGCGCCGGTACGACGGGCGCGCGAGCGAGGCGGCGCTGAAGCTGTTCCTCGTGTCGGTGGTGTCGACCGCCGTCATGCTCTTCGGCCTGAGCCTGGTCTACGGCCTGACCGGCCAGGTGCACCTCGACCGGATCGCCGCGGCGCTCGACGCCCCCGGCCCGCGGACGCCGCTGCTGGTGCTGGCCGTCGTGCTGTCCATCGCCGGCTTCGGCTTCAAGGTCGCCGCCGTCCCGTTCCACTTCTGGGCACCGGACACCTACGAGGGCGCGCCGGTGCCGGTGGCGGCGTACCTCTCGGTGGTCGTCCAAGGCGGCCGGGTTCGTCGGTCTCGCCCTGCTGCTGACCCGCGGCTTCGCGCCGTACGCCGACGTCTGGGCGCCGGTGGTCGCGGTGCTCGCCGCGCTGACGATGACCGTCGGCAACCTGGCGGCGCTGCGGCAGACCCAGGCGGTGCGGCTGCTGGCCTGGTCGTCGGTGGCGCAGTCGGGCTACATGCTGGTGCCGCTCGGCGCCGCGAGCGTCGGCAACGTCCAGGCGGTGCTGCCGGCCACCGTGACCTACGTGCTGGCCTACGCCGTCATGAACCTGGGCGCCTTCTCGGTGGTCACCCTGGTCGGGCGGCACCGCCCGGCCAACCGGCTGGCGGACTACCGGGCGCTGGGCCGCACCGAGCCGCTGACGGCCTTCGCGCTCGCCTTCGCGCTCGCCTGCCTGGCCGGCCTGCCGCCGGGCCTGCTCGGACTGTTCGCCAAGGTGACGGTGTTCCGGGCGCCGGTCGACCAGGGGGTCGGCTGGCTGGCCGTCGTGATGGCGGCCAACGTCGTGGTCGGCCTGTACTACTACCTCGCCTGGGCGGCGTCCCTCTACGCGCGGCCCCTCCCGGATGCCCGCCCGCCGTCGTACCGCATCTCGTGGTCGGACGGCCTCGCCGTCGGCGTCACCCTCGGCGCGGCGCTCTGGCTGTCGGTGGCGCCGGGTCTGGTCCTGCGCTTCGGCTGACCGGCGTCCGGGCAACGGCTGGGAACGTCACCCCGGACGCGGGCGTTCGCAGAGAGGAACGACCCGGACCTCGTCGAGGAGCAGCTTTCGTGCACGGCCACGCCAACGGCATCAAGACCGCCGCCCTGCTCGGCCTGATGAGCGGGTTGATCCTGGTCGTCGGAGCGTGGCTCGGCGGGCCGAGCGGGCTGACGATCGCCGTCCTGGTCGCTCTCGGCACCAACGGCTTCGCCTACTTCTACAGCGACCGGATGGCGCTGCGGTCGATGCGGGCCCGCCCGGTCAGCGAGGCCGAGCAGCCGGGCATGTACCGCATCGTCCGTGAGCTCTCGACCGCCGCCCGGCAGCCGATGCCCCGCCTCTACGTCTCGCCCACCAACGCCCCCAACGCCTTCGCGACCGGCCGCAACCCGCGGCACGCGGCCGTCTGCTGCACCGAGGGCATCCTCGGGATGCTCGACGAGCGCGAGCTGCGCGGCGTGCTGGGCCACGAGCTCTCGCACGTCTACAACCGCGACATCCTGATCTCGTCGGTGGCCGCCGGGCTCGCCAGCGTGGTGATGTACCTCGGCTACCTCGCCTGGCTGGTGCCCATCGGCCGCAGCAGCGACGACGACGGCCCCGGCCCGCTGGGCACGCTCGCGTGCTGATCCTCGGCCCGGTCGCGGCGGGGATGATCCAGATGGCGATCAGCCGGTCCCGGGAGTTCCAGGCCGACGCGTCCGGTGCGACCGTCACCGGTGACCCGCTCGCCCTGGCCAGCGCCCTGCGCAAGCTGGAGATGGGCACCCGGGCGCTGCCGCTCCCGCCGGAACCGGCGCTGCAGACGACGAGCGCCCTGATGATCGCCAACCCGTTCCGCCGCGAGGGCATGACCGGCCTGTTCTCGACGCACCCGCCGATGGCGGAGCGGATCGCCCGGCTCGAGCAGATGGCCGGCTTCCGCCGCTGACCGCCCCGGCCGTCGACGGGGTCACCCCGCCGGCACCAGCACCCGGTACGCCGGCTTGCCCAGCTCCAGGTCGCGGTGCTCGAGCCGGGCCAGCTCCCGGGCGTCGAGGCCGTCGCTGCGCCACTGGTCGAGCACCACGGCGTCCGCCGCGGACAGGTAGCGGTCGACGCTGCGCTGCCACTCGTGGTCCTGCCGACGGGCCGACGGCGTCCGTCCCGGCGGCAGGTCGCCCCGGTCCTGGTCGTAGGTCAGGCCGGTCACGTCGACCACCACCTGGCAGTCGGTCGCGCAGGTCGCGGGTGAGGACGTCCGCGAGGACCAGGGCGGCGGCGCTGTCCGCGGCGACGCAGTGGGCGCCGGCCAGCGCGGTGTCCACGGTCGCCACCGGCACCCGCCGGCCCTCGGGCCGGGTCACGACGTGCACCGACAGGACGAGCAGCAGAGCCAGCCCGACGGCCGGACGCCGTCAGGGACCACCCGGGCCCGCGGCCGGCTGCCACGCTCGCCGCATCGCCGCGGCGTCCGCCCCGGCGCCGGCCAGCAGCGCCAGCGGCACCGCCACGAAGGTTCCGTAGTGCCCGAAGTACGACGGGCGCGGCCAGCAGCAGCCCGAGCTCGGCACCGAGCAGCGCGGCCCACAACCTGGTCTGCCGGCCGCCGGGTGGCGAGCAGGCACACCGCCACCCGCGGCAGCCCCGACCACCAGCACGGTCATGATGCCGAGGAGCGTGCGAGACCGGTGCGGGCGAGGGCTGCAGCGCGGTGATGTTGGCCAGCCGGGACAGCGGGGACACCCCGTTGTTCGGCCGGCCCAGCTGGTCGAGGACCACCATCCGGAGCATCGCTGCGCCCGGCGGCCAGCAGGAACGGCAGGCAGACCACGGCCGCCGCGATGGCACCGGAGCCGGCGTAGGTGAGGGCGGTCCCGCGACCACGCCGCCGGAGCAGCCACAGCGTCAGCACCACGAACGGCACCACCGCCCACGCCTTCACCGCGACGGCCAGCCCGAGCACCACGCCGGCGGCGGCCACCCGGCGCCGGCTAGCACCCGGCGCCAGCAGCGCCAGGGACGCGAGCAGCCCGAGGTTCACCAACGGCTCGAGCAGCGTCGTGCGCTCGGCGGCGCAGGCCGGCTGCCAGACGGCGTAGAACAGCCCGGCCGCGAGCCCGGCCCGCGGCGTGACCCGACGGGCGACCCACCAGACGAGCACGGCGCTCACCGCGCCGAGGCCCATGAACGCCAGCCGGGCGGCCGCGAAGCCGACGGGGTCGGAGGTCAGCCGGCCCAGCGCCGCGAACGGGGCCAGCACCAGCGTGATGCCCGGCGGGTGCAGCAGCAGGTAGTCGCGGTAGGGCAGCCGGCCGGAGAGCAGGGCGTCGGAGGCCGAGTAGTAGACGCCGTCGTCGTAGGCCAGGACGCCGCGCAGACCCCCGCCGCGCAGCACCGGGGTGAGCCGCGCGGCGAGGGCGACGGCGGCGATCGTCAGGGTCGGGGCAAGGCGCGCGAGCCGGTCGGGGTGCCGTCGGCCGGGTGGTCGCACGCCTTGGTCGACGACCGCCACGTGCGCAGAGTGCCCCCCGATGCTGGGCAGTTTCTGGGACGCCGCCGTCGGCGAGTCGGTGCGCCGGTCAGCGGTAGTTGACGAACTGCACCGCGAAGTCGAGGTCGGCGCCCTTCACCAGGGCCTGCACGGCCTGCAGGTCGTCCCGGCTCTTCGAGCTGACCCGCAGCTCGTCCCCCTGGATCTGCGCCTTCACCGACTTCGGTCCCTCGTCGCGGATCAGCTTGGAGACCTTCTTGGCGTTCTCGCTGGAGATGCCCTGCTCGATCTCGCAGACCAGGTAGTACTCCTTGCCGGACAGCGTCGGGTCGCCCTTCTTCAGCGACTTCAGCGAGATGCCGCGCTTGACCAGCTTGGTCTCGAAGACGTCGAGGATCGCCTTGACGCGCTCCTCGCTGTTCGCCTCCATCCGGACCGCCTCGCCGGACCACTTGACGGAGGCGCCGACGTTCTTGAAGTCGAACCGCTGAGAGATCTCCTTCGCGGTCTGGTTCAGCGCGTTGTCGACCTCCTGGTGGTCGACCTTGCTCACGATGTCGAAGGACGAGTCAGCCATGCCCGAACGTTATCTGGGTGAGAGCGGGCCGCGCGCGTCCGGTAGCGTCCCCGGCTCGGACATTTCGACCATTGCCTTCCGGAGTGTCAGCCATCTCGAGCACGGGGGAACACGCATGCGAGCACGACGAGCACGGCTGGGCGCGCTGCTGGGAGCGACGGTCGCTGCCGCCGCCGTCCTGGTGGCGCCGACCGCGGCAGCCGCCCACGCGGTGCCGCTGTCGGCGCGGGAGCGCGGCAACGACGTGTCCTACCCGCAGTGCGGCGGCCCTCTCCCGACCGGCCACGACTTCGGTCTCGTCGGCGTCGACGGCGGCCGGCCGTTCGACCCGAACCCATGCCTGGCCGAGCAGATCGCCTGGGCGCGCACCGCCGGCCGCCCCGCCTACTACGTCAACACGGCGAACCCCGGCGTCGTCCCTGTCGACCCACTGGCCGGTCGGGCAGCGCTCGCCGCGCACCTGCGCCCGCGGCGACCTCGGCTCGGCCGGCTGCGCCTTCGACTACGGGTGGAACGCCGCCCGCGACTCCCTCGCCCGCGCCCGCGCGGCGGCCGCGACGGTCGGCGCGCCGGACGTGACGAAGAGCACCTGGTGGCTCGACGTCGAGGTGCACAACACCTGGGAGGCGCTCGAGAAGGGACCGAAGCCGCGACTCCTGCGCAACGACACGGCGGTGCTCAAGGGGATGACCGCCCTGCTGCACCGCAGGGGAGTGCGCGCCGTCGGCGTCTACAGCACGGCGCACCAGTGGCAGCGCATCACCGGCGGGGCCACCCTGCACCGGGCCCGGATCTGGTACGCCGGCACCACCACCCAGGCGGTCGCCCGGCGGCACTGCTCCCGGTCGTTCTCCTTCACCGGCGGCCCGGTGAAGCTCAGCCAGTTCCTCCGCAACGGCTTCGACGCCGACCTCCGCTGCTGACCGAGCGAGCGGTCAGACGAGGCGGCGGGCGTTGGCCCAGCGGGTGAGCTCGTGCCGGTTCGACAGCTGCAGCTTGCGCAGGACCGCGGAGACGTGGGTCTCGACGGTCTTCACCGAGATGAACAGCGCCTTGCCCACCTCCTTGTAGGTGTAGCCCCGGGCGATCAGCCGCAGCACCTCGCGCTCCCGCTGCGAGAGCCGGTCGAGGTCCTCGTCGACCTCGGCCACGTCGGTGGTCGCGGCGAAGGCGTCGAGGACGAAGCCCGCCAGCCGGGGCGAGAAGACCGCGTCACCGTCGGCCACCCGGCGTACCGCCGCTGCCAGCTCCGGCCCGGTGATCGACTTGGTGACGTAGCCGCGGGCGCCACCGCGGATGACCGCGATCACGTCCTCGGGGGCGTCGCTCACCGACAGCGCGAGGAACTTCACCTCCGGCAGCTCGCCCACCAGCTCGTGCAGCACCGCGCGGCCGCCGCCGCCGGGGAGGTGCACGTCGAGCAGCACCACCTCGGGCCGGGTGGCCTTGATCACGACGACCGCCTGCTGGGCGTCCTCGGCCTCGCCGACCACCTCGACGGCGTCGCCGAGCTCGGTGCGCACCCCCGAGCGGAACATCCGGTGGTCGTCGACGAGCACGACGCGCACGGGCTGGGGCTGGTCGGTCACGGTGCGCTCCTCGTCAGGCGGGGCATCTCGAGCTGGACCTCGGTCCCGTCGCCGGGCGAGGAGCGGACGACGGCGTGGCCGCCGTTGCGGTCCATCCGGCCGCGCACCGACTGTCGCAGGCCCAGCCGGTCCGCGGGGACCGAATCCGGGTCGAAGCCGGGCCCCCGGTCGCGGACGAAGACCGTCACCTGCTCGGGCTCGACCTCGGCGTACAGCGACACCGCGGCGCCCTTGGCGTACTTCGCGGCGTTGACCAGGGCCTCCCGCGCGGCGTCGCGCAGCGCGGCGAGCCGCTCGTCGAGCGGGCAGTCACCCACCACGACGACCTCGATCGCGATGCCGTGGTCGTCCTCGACCTCGGCGGCCACGGCCTCGAGCGCCGCCCCGAGGTCCTGCGTCGAGTCGGTCGCCGGCCGGTAGAGCCAGCCGCGCAGCTCGCGCTCCTGGGCGCGGGCCAACCGCGCCACCTCGCGCGGGTCGTCGACGTGGCGCTGGATCAAGGTCAGCGTGTGCAGCACCGAGTCGTGCACGTGGGCCGCGATCTCGGCCCGCTCCTGCTCCCGGATGCGGGCGCTGCGCTCGGCGCTGAGGTCGCGCGCCATCCGGACCCACCACGGGCTGCTCACCAGGACCAGGCCGGCCGCGACGACCAGGGCGGCCACCAGCCCGCCGGCCGTGCCGTCGAGGTTGGCCGGCCCGACCAGGATCGCCCCGGCGCCGAGCAGCACCAGTGTTGCGCCTATCACGGCTCGTACGGCGCCGGCCGACCGACCGGTCCCGGTCGCCGCCCGCCAGCGGGCCCGCGCGTCGTCGTCGGCCTGCCGCCACAGGATGCTCACGCCCAGGCCCACCGCGACCAGCGGCACCGCGACCCGCGGCCCCAGGCCGAGGCCGAGGGCGTGCAGCAGCAGCAGTCCGCCCACCGTGAGCGAGCCGAGCGCGAGCAGCATCGTGACGTCGCGCTCGTTGTTGCGCGGCTCGTCGGCCTCGTAGGGGTCCTGCGGGGCGAACACCCAGAACAGGCCGTACAGCACGACTCCCGCGCCCCCGGCCGCGGCGAGCAGCACGAAGGCGAGCCGGACCAGCAGCACGTCCACGCCGAGGTGGTCGGCCAGCCCGCGGGCGACGCCGGCCAGCACCCGGCCGTCGCTGCTGCGGTACAGCCGCGGCGTCGTCGGGTCGGTGTCCTGGCGGGAGCTCACTCGGTCGATTGTCCTCTGCCGGGCCCCACCGGGCATCCGGCGAGCGCCGGAGCCCCGCTCAGGGTCCGCCCAGGGTGCGACCAGGGACGTCACCTGATGGCAACGGCTCCCGCGACGACCACGATGGTGGCATGTCCACAGACTCCACGACCCCGCCCCAGCAGGAGCCACCCGGCTACCCGCCGCTGTCCGCCCTGCGCCGCAGCCGCTCCGACCGCAAGCTGGCCGGCGTCGCCGGCGGCCTCGGCCGCTGGGCGGGCATCGACCCGCTCATCTTCCGCATCCTGTTCGTCGTGCTCGTCGTCTTCGGCGGCTCCGGCCTGCTGTTCTACGCCCTCGGCTGGCTGCTGGTGCCCGATGACGGCGAGACCGAGTCCGAGGGCCAGCGGCTGTTCCACGGGTCGTCGAGGTCGGTGATCAGCGTCCTCGCGCTCGTCGTGGTGCTCGTGCTCGGGCTGGCCCTCACCGGGTCGCTGATCGACAGCGGCCCGGGCCACGGCGGCCTGGGCGTGCTCATCGTGGTCGGCGTGGTCATCGTGCTGCTGGTGCGCAACGGCCAGCGGCCCACCTGGTCACCGCCGCCGGCTGCTGACGGGACGACGCCGGCCGAGCCGGGCTCCTACGGGCAGACCCCCGGCACCGCGTACGCCGTGTCGCCGGCCTCGTCGTCGACGGCACCGACCGCCCCGCTGCCGCCGCCGACCGGCGGCCCGAGCTACCCGCCGCCCGGCGGCCCGAGCTACCCGGCGTACGCCGGGTATGCCGCCCCACCGCCTCCGGCGCCACCCCGCGAGCGGTCGATCCTCGGCCGGCTCACGTTCAGCGCGATGCTCATCGTCGTCGGCCTGCTCGTCGGCTGGAACGCTGCCACCGAGCACGACGTCCCCGGCCAGGTGATCTTCGCCTCGGCCCTCGGCGTCGTCGGCATCGGCCTGGTGGTCGGCGCCTTCGCCGGCCGGTCCCGCGGGCTCATCGTGCTGGGACTGCTCCTCACCCTGCTCGCCTCGGCCGCGGCGTACTCCCCGCCGGTCCGCGGCGGGATCGGTGACCGGACCTGGCACCCGCACACCGTCTCCCAGGTGCGAGACGAGTACCGGCTGGCGGCCGGGCAGTCCGAGCTGGACCTGTCCGACGTCGACTTCACCTCGGCCGGCCGCACCCGGGTGCAGCTCCGTCAGGGTGTGGGTGACGTGCTCGTCGTCCTGCCCCCCGACGTCGTGACCCTCGTCGACGCCGACGTCCGGGTCGGTGAGCTCCGGCTGCCGGACCTGCCCACCGTGAACGGCAGCGACCTGACCGACCGGATCACCGTCCCGGAGGGCTCCTCGCCCGCCGCCGCGGTGCTCGTCATCGACGCCCACCTGGGCGCCGGAAGCATGGAGGTGCGAAGTGCGACGCCATGAGCTCGATCTGTTCTCGCTGGTCGCGGGGGTGCTGTTCGTCGTGATCGCGGCCGGGCACCTCGTCGACGTCGCGTTCGACTGGAACCTCGACGGCCGGTGGATCGTGCCGGTCGTGCTCGTGGGGCTGGGCGCGGCGGGCCTGGCCGGCGTGCTGGGCCGGAAGGGCTCCGACGACCGGCCCGAGGTGGCCGGCTGAGAGTGGTCCGGGTTGTGGCGGCTGGTGGCCCCCGCGCTATCCTCTCCGGGTCCCCGAGCGGGGCACGGCAGGTTGCCCGAGTGGCCAATGGGAGCGGACTGTAAATCCGTCGGCTTAGCCTTCGAAGGTTCGAATCCTTCACCTGCCACAGCACTCGAGGGCGTGACCACTGCGGTCACGCCCTCGAGGCGTTCCCGGGTGTCGGGCGCTCGCGGGCGATGTCCGGCCGAGCCTGTCCGCCGTGTATCCTCGACCCCGCTCGCGCCCCCTTAGCTCAGTCGGCAGAGCGTCTCCATGGTAAGGAGAAGGTCTACGGTTCGATTCCGTAAGGGGGCTCTGGTCGGTCCGCCTGCGCGAGGCAGCTCGTGCGGTGCGGCCCGCTCGGCGGAGTAGCTCAGCCTGGTAGAGCAAGCGGCTCATAATCGCTGTGTCGCCGGTTCAAGTCCGGCCTCCGCTACGCGTCACCCGCTGCACCTCGACAGCGAACGGGTCCGTCCACCGGCGGCCCGCCAGACAAGGCAGGGAGAAGCCAGCGATGGCCAAGCAGACCGATGTCCGACCGAAGATCACGCTGGCCTGCGTCGAGTGCAAGGAGCGCAACTACATCACGCGGAAGAACCGCCGCAACGACCCCGACCGGCTCGAGCTGAAGAAGTTCTGCCCGCGGGACCGTCGCCACACGGTGCACCGCGAGACCCGCTGACCTGCTGACCAGCAGGTCGGCTAGCGTCTGCGCCATGCCGATCGACCCGTCGTACGCCGGGCGCAGCTACCCGCCCTCCGAGCCCTACGAGGTCGGGGTCGAGAAGATCCGCGAGTTCGCCGACGCGCTCGGCGACGGCAACCCGGCCTACCGCGACCGGGAGGCCGCCCGCGCGCTGGGCCACCCCGACGTCATCGCGCCGCCGACGTTCCCGTTCGTGCTGACCTTCCGGGCCTCGCGGGCCCTCGTCGACGACCCGGAGCTCGGCATCGACTACAGCCGGGTCGTCCACGGCGAGCAGCGCTTCGCGCACACCAGGCCGGTGCACGCCGGCGACACGCTCACCGTCACGGTCACCCTCGAGACGGTCCGCTCGGCCGGCGGCCACGACATGCTCACCTCGCGCAGCGACGTCGCCACCGTCGAGGGCGAGCACGTCCTGACCGCCTGGTCCACCCTCGTCGTCCGGGGGGAGGACACGTGACCCCGTCCTACGACTCCGTCGAGGTCGGCGACGCGCTGCCGCCGCAGACGTTCCCCATCCGCCGGGCCGACCTGGTGCGCTACGCCGGCGCCTCCGGCGACTTCAACGTCATCCACTGGAACGAGCGCATCGCCCGCTCCGTCGGGCTGCCCGACGTCATCGCGCACGGCATGTTCACCATGGCGCTCGCCGCCCGCGTCGTCACCGACTGGGCGGGCGACCCGGCCCGGGTCGTGGAGTACGGCGTGCGCTTCACCCGGCCGGTGCCGGTGCCCGACGACGACGAGGGCGCCGACGTCGAGGTCACCGGCAAGGTCGCCGCCAAGCTCGACGACGGCCGGGTGCGGGTCGACCTCACCGCCACCCACCAGGGCGCGAAGGTGCTCGGCCGGGCCCAGGCCGTCGTGGCGCTGGCCTAGGCCGGGCGTGCGGGAGCAGCACGACGTCCCCTTCGCGGACCTCACCACCCTGCGGCTGGGCGGCCCGGCCCGGCGGCTGGTGACCGCGGAGTCCGACGCCGAGGTCGTCGACGTCGTCCGGGACGCCGACCGGCGGGGGGAGCCGCTGCTGGTGCTGGGCGGCGGCAGCAACCTGGTGGTGGGCGACGCGGGCTTCGACGGCACCGTGCTGCAGGTCGCCACCCGCGGGGTCGCCGTCGCCGTCGGCGCCGAGCACGCCCTGCAGGTCGAGGCCGGCGTCGACTGGGACCATCTGGTCGCGCTGGCCGTCGAGGAGGACCTGGCCGGCGTCGAGGCGCTGTCCGGCATCCCCGGCCGGGTCGGTGCCGCGCCGATCCAGAACATCGGCGCCTACGGCCAGGAGGTGGCCCAGACGATCGGCTGGGTGCGGGTCCTCGACCGCAGCACCGGCGACGTCGTCGTGCTCGGCCCCGGCGAGTGCGGCTTCGGCTACCGGGACAGCGTCTTCAAGGGCTCGGCGCGCTACGTCGTGCTGGCGGTCGCGTTCTCGCTCGCGCACTCCCGGCTGGGAGCGCCGGTCGGCTACCTCGAGCTGGCCCGCCGGCTGGGCGTCGAGGTCGGTGACCGGGTGCCGTCGGCCGACGTCCGGGCCGCGGTGCTCGAGCTGCGCCGTGGGAAGGGCATGGTCCTCGACCCGGCCGACCCCGACACCTGGAGCGCCGGCTCGTTCTTCACCAACCCGCTGCTCGGCCCCGCCGAGGCGGCCGGCCTGCCGGCGGCCGCACCGCGCTGGCCGGCCCCGGACGGCCGGGTGAAGACGTCCGCGGCCTGGCTCATCGAGCAGGCGGGCTTCGGCAAGGGGTACGGCGCAGGGGCCGCCCGGGTCTCGACCAAGCACACCCTGGCACTGACGAACCGGGGTGGCGCCACCGCCGACGACCTGCTCGCGCTGGCCCGCGAGATCCGGGCCGGGGTGCAGGGCCGGTTCGGGGTCACCCTGGTCAACGAGCCGGTGCTCGTCGGCGTCGGTCTCTGACGACGCCGCCGGGTCAGGCGATCCGGCGCCCGCCGTGCAGCACCGCGGCGGGGCGCGCCAGCACCTCGGGGTCCTCCCGCGGGTCGGCGTCGTAGGTCACCAGGTCGGCCGGGCCGCCGTCGAGCGGGCCGGGCACGCCGAGGAAGGCGCGCGCCGTCGTGGTCGCCGCGGCCAGCGCCTCGGCCGGCTCCAGGCCGAGCCGGGTCAGCCAGACCACCTCGCCCGGCACCGAGCCGACGACGTCCGACCCGGTGAGCACCGGCACCCCCAGCCGGCGCGCCAGCGGCACCAGGGTGCGCAGCCGCTCGCTGGTGCCGGCCACCCGCAGCCGCTTGGCCCGGGTGTCCGCCGGCGTCGGGTCGAGCATGGCGCCCAGGGTCGGGGTCCAGGCGGCGCCCTGCTGCGCCATCGACTGCAGGTCGGCCTCGGTGAGCCCGGGGCCGTGCTCCACCGAGTCCACGCCGAGGGCGACCAGCTCGCTCACCCGGGCGGTCGCCGTGTGCACGGCGACCCGGGCGCCGGCCGCGTGCACCGCCTCGACCATCTGGCGCACCGTGTCCAGCCCGTACGTCGGCTCGGACGGCTGGTGCTCGACGTCCAGCAGCGGGAAGTCGCCCACCAGCTTCACCCAGCGGGCGCCGGCGGCGACCTCGGCCAGCGCGGCCGCCACCAGCCCGTCGGCCTCGACCGGCTCGTGCAGCGCCGGGAAGTACTGCCCGCGCGGTGCCAGGAAGCGTCCGCTGGCCTGCAGCCGGCCGGGGGTCTCGGCCGCCAGCAGCAGCGGGATGCCGTCGACGCCTCCGGTGTCGCGCACGACCGACACCCCGAGCGCCCAGGACCGGGCGAGCCGGTCGCGGGCACCCTGCTCGTCGTCCGGCGCCGGCCCGTCGTCGGTACGCCGGGTGCTCAGGTGGCAGTGCGCGTCGACCAGGCCGCCGAGCACGAACCGTCCGGGCAGCTGCCTCGGCGCCGTCGACCGGCTGCTCGGTCAGCGAGCCGTCGCGCACCCAGACCGAGCGCTCCTCGCCGTCCGGCAGCCAGGTCCCCCGCACCGCCCAGTCGTCCCCCATGACCGGCAACCTACGGTGCGGCCAGCCAGGCGTCGATGCCGTCGAGCAGCCGGGACCGCACGTCGTCCGGCGCCGTCGAGCCGCGCACCGAGCAGCGGGCCAGCTCGGCCACCTCGTCGTCGCCGAAGCCGTGCACCTCCCGGGCCTGCCGGTACTGGTCCAGCAGCCGGGAGCCGAACAGCAGCGGGTCGTCGGCCCCCAGGGCGACCGGCACCCCGGCGTCGCGCAGCGTGCGCAGCGGCACGTCGGCGGGGGTGGCGTAGACGCCGAGCCGGACGTTCGAGGAGGGGCAGACCTCCAGGGTGACGCCGGAGCGGGCCAGCCGGTCCAGCAGCGCCGGGTCCTCGGCCGAGCGCACGCCGTGGCCGACCCGCTGCGCGCCCCAGCGCGTCGAGGCAGACCGCGACGTGCTCCGGCCCGGCCAGCTCGCCGCCGTGCGGAGCCGCGACCAGCCCGGCGCGCGCGGCGATCCGGAACGCCGGGGCGAACTCCGCGGTGCGGCCCCGGCGCTCGTCGTTGGACAGCCCGAAGCCGGCCACCCCGCGCCCGGCGTGCTGGGCGGCCAGCCGGGCCAGGGTCCGGGCATCCAGCGGGTGCCGGGTGCGGTTGGCGGCGATGATCACCCCGATGCCCACGCCGGTCGCCTCGGTCGCCTCGCGGGCCGCGTCGAGCACCACCTCGACGGCGGGGGTCAGCCCGCCCAGGTACGGGCGCGTAGGACGTCGGGTCGACCTGGATCTCCAGCCAGCCGGAGCCCTCGGCTGCGTCGTCCTCGGCCGCCTCCCGCACCAGCCGCCGGACGTCGGCCTCGCCGCGGACCACCGAGCGGGCCGCGTCGTACAGCCGCTGGAACCGGAACCAGCCGCGCTCGTCGGTCGCGTGCAGCTCCGGCGGGTGCGCACCGTCGACCTCGGCGAGGCAGCTCGGGCAGCCGGACGCCGTGCTCGCGCCGCCAGCTCGCGCAGCGTGCTCGGCCGCAGCGACCCGGTGAAGTGCAGGTGCAGGTGCGCCTTCGGCAGCGCCCGCAGGTCCCGCGCGGTCAGCGGGCCTCGGCCAGCAGCTGGTGCAGCCGGGTCACGCCCTCGACCAGGTCGTCGTCGCCGAGGGCGTAGGACATCCGGACGTAGCCCGGGGTGCCGAACGCCTCGCCCGGGACCATCGCCACCTCCACCTCCTCCAGCACCAGCTCGCACAGCTCGGCGACTGGTCTGCGGCCGCCGGCCCCGGAGCTCGTTGCCGAGGGCCCCCTTGACCGAGGGGTAGGCGTAGAAGGCGCCGAACGGCTCCGGGCAGTCGACGCCGGGGACGTCGCGCAGCATCTTCACGATCGTCTGCCGGCGCCGGTCGTACACCTCGCGCATCATCGCCACCGCCGACAGGTCGCCGCGGACCGCGGTCAGCGCGGCCACCTGGCTCACGTTCGCGACGTTCGAGGTGGCGTGCGACTGCAGGTTGGTGGCGGCCTTGCACGACGTCGGCCGGCCCGATCAGCCAGCCCACCCGCCAGCCGGTCATCGCGTAGGTCTTGGCCACCCCGTTGACGACCACGCACCGGTCGGCCAGCTCGGGGACCAGGGTGGGCATCGAGGCGAAGGTCGCCCCGCCGTAGACCAGGTGCTCGTAGATCTCGTCGGTGACCACCCAGATGCCGCGCGCCAGCGCCCAGCGGCCGATCTCCTCGACCTGCGCGGGGGAGTAGACGGCGCCGGTCGGGTTGGACGGCGACACGAACAGCAGCACCTTGGTGCGCTCGGTGGTCGCCGCCTCGAGCTGCTCGACGCTGGCCAGGTAGCCGCTGTCCTCGTCGGTGGGCACCTCGACCGGCACGCCGCCGGCCAGCTTGATCGACTCCGGGTAGGTCGTCCAGTACGGCGCGGGGAGCAGCACCTCGTCGCCGGGGTCGAGCAGCGTCGCGAAGGCCTGGTAGACCGCCTGCTTGCCCCCGTTGGTCACCAGCACCTGAGCGGGCGCCACCTGGTAGCCGGAGTCGCGCAGCGTCTTGGCGGCGACCGCCTCCTTCAGCTCCGGCAGCCCCCCGGCCGGGGTGTAGCGGTGCCACCGTGGGTCGTGGCAGGCCGCGGCCGCCGCCTCGACGATGTAGTCCGGGGTCGGGAAGTCGGGCTCGCCGGCACCGAACCCGATCACCGGGCGGCCCGCGGCCTTGAGCGCCTTGGCCTTGGCGTCCACGGCCAGGGTGGCGGACTCGCTGATGGCACCGATGCGCCGGGACACCCGGCGCGGCCTGCTGCGTCATGCCACCATGCTCCCATCACCGCGGGCGCTGCCGCTGGCGCGGTGGCGGCGGCTCGCGCGGTTCGACCCGGGCCGGTCGTGTGCGTAGACTCTGCGCTTCGGAGGCTCGTGGCCCCTCGCGCCAGCGCGCCCGGAAACGGGCGGTCCAGCGGCGGTCAGGGTGGTGGCGCGCCCCCGAAGGGTCGTAGCTCAATTGGTAGAGTTCCGGTCTCCAAAACCGGCGGTTGGGGGTTCGAGTCCCTCCGGCCCTGCGAGACATCTGCACGAGCGAGCGGGTGCCTCAGGCGCACCACCGGTGCGCACTAGTTCCGACCGACAGGTGGAGATGACGTGACAGAGACGCGGGCGAACCCCACCCCGCCACGCGACCGGGAAGCGAAGAAGTCGCTCCCGGCGCGGATCTCGCTGTTCTACCGCCAGGTCCTCGCCGAGCTGCACAAGGTCATCTGGCCGACCCGCAAGGAGCTCATCACCTACACGACGGTGGTCATCTTCTTCGTGCTGGTCGTCATCACCTACGTGACCATCCTCGACTTCGGCTTCAGCAAGGCGGTCCTCGGGGTCTTCGGCTAGCCCGCTCCCCGCGCCGCCCACCCCACCCGCCAGACCACCAGGAAGTGACCACCACCGTGTCCGAGACCCCCAGCGCCACCCACGCGCCCGAGCTCGAGCTCGACGGGACCGCGGCCCCCGAGGCCGCCCCCGCCGAGACCGATGCCGCGGCGCCGGCCGAGGCTGCCGTGGACGAGGCTGCCGTGGACGAGGCCGCCGTGGACGAGGCCAGCCGCCGAGACCGCCGAGGCCGAGGAGTCGACCGACGAGCCGGTGGTCGAGGCCACCTTCGTCGAGGCGCCCGAGGCGCCCGAGGCCGAGCGCCGTCGTCGAGGAGGAGCCGGAGGTCGACCCCGTCGAGGAGATGCGGGCGGCGCTGCGCCGGGCCCCCGGCGACTGGTACGTCGTGCACTCCTACGCCGGGTACGAGAACCGGGTGAAGACCAACCTCGAGACCCGCACGACCTCCCTCAACATGGAGGACTACATCTTCCAGGTCGAGGTCCCGCAGCGCGAGGAGACCGTGATCAAGAACGGTCAGCGCAAGCAGGTCAAGCAGAACCTCCTGCCCGGCTACGTCCTGGTGCGGATGGAGCTCACCGACGAGTCGTGGGGCGCCGTCCGCAACACCCCGGGCGTCACCGGCTTCGTCGGGCACACCCACCGGCCGTCCCCGCTCTCCCTCGACGAGGTCATGCAGTTCCTCGCGCCCGAGCAGGAGAAGAAGGAGAAGGTCGTCGAGACCAAGGCCGCCGACTTCGAGCTCGGCGAGTCGGTCACCGTCATGGACGGCCCGTTCGCCACCCTGCCCGCGTCGATCAGCGAGATCCACGCCGACTCCCAGAAGCTGAAGGTGCTCGTCTCGATCTTCGGTCGGGAGACGCCGGTCGAGCTGTCGTTCAACCAGGTGCAGAAGATCTGACGCTCGCGACAGCCGCGACGCGTACCCCGTAGAGAGCAGACGAAGGACCCGACATGCCCCCCAAGAAGAAGCTCGCAGCGATCATCAAGCTGCAGATCCAGGCCGGCGCGGCCACCCCGGCGCCGCCGGTCGGCCCGGCGCTGGGCCAGCACGGCGTCAACATCATGGAGTTCTGCAAGGCCTACAACGCCCAGACCGAGTCCCAGCGCGGCCAGGTCGTGCCGGTCGAGATCTCGGTCTACGAGGACCGGTCCTTCACCTTCATCACCAAGACGCCGCCGGCGGCCCGGCTGATCCTCGCCGCGGCCGGCATCGAGAAGGGCTCCGGCGAGCCGCACAAGACCAAGGTCGCCTCGCTCACCCGGGACCAGGTCCGGGCCATCGCCGAGACCAAGATGCCCGACCTGAACGCCAACGACCTCGACGCCGCCGAGAAGATCATCGCCGGGACCGCCCGCCAGATGGGCATCACCGTCGAGGGCAAGTAGCCACACCAGCACGACGTGGGAGGGCCGAGCGCGGCCCGACGTACCACGACTCCACCGCATCGGCCCCGATGCACCGCAACCAGGAGCAGACATGAAGCGCAGCAAGAACTACCGGGCCGCCGCCGAGAAGGTCGACGCGCGACGCCCTCTACGCACCTCTGCAGGCCGTCCGGCTCGCCAAGGAGACCTCCGCCACGAAGTACGACGCGACCGTCGAGGTCGCGATGCGCCTGGGTGTCGACCCGCGCAAGGCGGACCAGATGGTCCGTGGCACGGTCAACCTGCCGCACGGCACCGGCAAGACCGCCCGGGTCCTGGTCTTCGCCACCGGTGAGCGTGCCGAGCAGGCCAAGGCCGCCGGCGCCGACATCGTCGGCGACGACGCCCTGATCGACGAGGTCAACAAGGGCCGCCTCGACTTCGACGCCGTGGTGGCGACGCCGGACCTGATGGGCAAGGTCGGCCGGCTGGGCCGGGTGCTCGGCCCGCGTGGCCTGATGCCCAACCCGAAGACCGGGACGGTCACCCCGGACGTCGCCAAGGCGGTGTCCGAGATCAAGGGCGGCAAGATCGAGTTCCGGGTCGACCGCAACGCGAACCTGTGCTTCATCATCGGCAAGGTCTCCTTCGACGAGACCCAGCTGGTCGAGAACTACGCGGCGGCGCTGGACGAGGTGCTGCGGCTCAAGCCGTCGGCCGCGAAGGGCCGCTACATCCGCAAGGCGACCATGAGCACGACCATGGGCCCCGGCATCCCCGTCGACCCCAACAAGACCCGTGGGCTGCTCGAGGACGCCGAGGCGGTCACCACCTGATCATGCGTCGCCGCTCCACCGCTGCCCGTCGTCGAGCCAGATCGGCCCGGCGCCGCTCCACCCCCACGCGCCGACGCACCCGGCCGGTCCGCCGCGGCACCACCCTGGTCCTCGCGTCCCTGCTGACCGTCGTCGTGCTGGCCTGTGGCGGGTGGCTGCTCGACCCCGCCGGCTCCCGCCAGCCGACCGGGTCGAGCGCCGCCCCGCCCCGGCCCACGACGTCCGGCCAGGCGCTGTACTCCTCGCTCACCCGGCAGATGCTGGCCGAGGGCACGACGACGTACACGTTCTCCGGCAGCAGCGGCGGTGGGGCCACCCAGTCCGGCTCCGGGTCGCTGCGAGTTCCTGCCCTCCGACCAGCCGGCCCGGACCTTCGACGCCGACGTCACCCTCACCTCCGAGGCGACCGGCCGGATGCACGCCGTCCTGCTGCCCGACGTGTCCTACCTGGCGTTGCCGCCGGCGAAGGGCCTGCCGCGCAGCAAGCCCTGGGTGCGGGTGTCCCGGGAGCCGCGCACCGGTCTCGGGCGCGAGCTCGACCCCGTCGCCGACCAGCTGCGGGCCGCCTTCGACCCGGCCCAGTCGCTGGGTCTGCTGCTGGCCGCCGGGCCGATGCGCGAGATCGGCCGGTCCTCGGTCGAGGGGCTGCCCGCGACCGAGCACCGTGGTCGGGTCGACCTGCGCGCGGCGGCCCGTCGGGAGACCGACCCGATGCTGCGCGCGCAGTACCGCGCGATGCTCGGCGCGGGGGTGCGGTCCCTGCAGCTCGAGGTCTGGGTCGACGCCCGAGGTCTGCCGCTGCGGGTCTGGGCCGGCGCGCCCGCCGCCGGGGTGTACTCGGTGACCGGCGTCTACCGGCGCTGGGGCCAGCCGGTGCGGATCGCCGCCCCCACCCCGAAGCAGGTCTTCGACGCGGACAAGATCAAGGGCTGAGCCGGGGCGGTGATTTGCTGCCGGGCGGCCGGGCGACGTACCCTCGGCACTGCCACAGACCGCCGGTCGCCGCTCCCGCAACGGAGTGGCCGAAGGCCCCGCGAGAGCGGGCGGCCCGCGCAGGTGCAGCAAGGCTGAAGCAGAACGGCTCCTCGGAGCCGGACCGTCACGCCCCGTCGCGCCTGCGACGGGGCGTTCGTGCTGTCAGGGGATCGGCGCACGAGACGGAAGGGAGGCCGGCCATTCATGGCGAGGCCTGACAAGGCGGCCGCGGTCGCCGAGCTGACGGAGGAGTTCCGCAGCTCGAACGCGGCCGTGCTGACCGAGTACCGCGGGCTCACGGTCGCCCAGCTCAAGCAGCTGCGCCGGTCCCTCGGTGCGGACACGTCCTACGCCGTGGTGAAGAACACGCTGACCAAGATCGCGGCCAAGGAAGCCGGTGTCGTCGCGTTCGACGACATGCTCCAGGGCCCGTCGGCCATCGCCTTCGTCAAGGGCGACCCGGTCGAGGCGGCCAAGGGTCTGCGTGACTTCGCCAGGGCGCACCCGCTGCTCGTGATCAAGGGCGGCGTGCTCGACGGCAAGTCGCTCTCGCCCGCCGAGATCACCAAGCTCGCCGACCTCGAGTCGCGCGAGGTGCTGCTCGCCAAGATGGCGGGCGCCCTGCAGGCGTCGTTGACCAACGCCGTCTCGCTGTTCGCTGCGCCGCTGGCGCAGACCGCACGCGTCCTCGACGCGCTGCGGCAGAAGGCCGAGCAGGACCCCACGGTCCTGCGTGGCGGCGCCGGTACGCCGGTCGCAGCCGAGCCCGAGGTCGAGGCCGAGGAGCCCACTGCTCCCGAGGCCGCGGCCGAGGAGGCCACCCCCGAGGCGGCAGCCGAGGAGAGCACCACCACCGAGGCAGCTGCCGAGGAGACCACCGAGGGCTGATCGGCCCGACCGACAACCACGTCAGCCAGCGCCGCGACGGCAGTCGCAGCAGCCTGACTTACCAGGAAGGACCGCCACCATGGCGAAGCTCAGCACCGACGAGCTCCTTGAGTCGTTCAAGGAGATGACCCTGATCGAGCTCTCCGAGTTCGTGAAGCAGTTCGAGGACACCTTCGGCGTCACCGCGGCCGCGCCGGTCGCCGTGGCCGCCGCCCCCGCAGCCGGCGGCGCCGCCGGTGGCGCCGAGGAGGAGGCGGCTCAGGACGAGTTCGACGTCATCCTCGAGGCTGCCGGCGAGAAGAAGATCCAGGTCATCAAGGAGGTGCGCTCGCTCACCAGCCTCGGTCTCAAGGAGGCCAAGGACCTGGTGGACGGCACCCCCAAGGCTGTCCTGGAGAAGGTCAACAAGGAGGCCGCCGACAAGGCCAAGGCCGCCCTCGAGGGCGCCGGCGCCACGGTGACCGTCAAGTAGCACCTGCTCCCGCCGTACGGCGGAGCACGCAGCACCTTCGGGCGGTGCGGCCGGGAGACCGGTCGCGCCGCCCTGACTGCTCTCCGGGCCCGCCCGCGGGGCTCCGCCGACCGCGCGGATCTCGCGGCAACGGATAGGGGATCGGCCCGCTCCCCCCGCGTGAGCAGGTATCCGATGCTGCAAGAACGCGCGCGGGGCACCGGCGCGTAACCCGGCGGACCCGGGCTCGTTGGCCTCACCGAGAGCCGTACTGCCGAGCGGTGAGGGTGTGTCCCACGTGGGTGTCGAGATCGCGGTCGCCGGGCTGACCAAGTCCTTCGGCCGGCAGGTCGTCTGGCAGGACGTCACCCTCACCCTGCCGGCCGGGGAGATCTCGGTGCTGCTCGGGCCCTCGGGCACCGGGAAGTCGGTCTTCCTCAAGACGCTGGTCGGCCTGCTCAAGCCGGACCACGGCTCGATCGTCATCCAGGGCCGGGACCTGGCCACGCTGCGCGAGTCGGAGCTCTACGAGGTCCGCACGCTGTTCGGCGTGCTGTTCCAGGACGGCGCGCTGTTCGGCTCGATGAGCCTCTACGACAACATCGCCTTCCCGCTGCGCGAGCACACCCGCAAGTCCGAGTCCGACATCAGGAAGATCGTGCTCGACACGATGGACCTGGTCGGCCTGATCGGCGCCGAGGCGAAGCTGCCCGGCGAGATCTCCGGCGGCATGCGCAAGCGGGCCGGGCTGGCCCGCGCACTGGTCCTCGACCCCGAGATCATCCTGTTCGACGAGCCGGACTCCGGCCTCGACCCGGTGCGCACCGCGTACCTCAACCAGCTCATCGTCGACCTCAACGCGGCGACCGAGGCGACCTTCCTCATCGTCACGCACGACATCAACACCGCCCGCACGGTGCCGGACAACATCGGGCTGCTCTACCACCGGCACCTGGCGATGTTCGGGCCCCGGGAGATGCTGCTCACCAGCGAGGAGCCGGTGGTCCGGCAGTTCCTCAACGCCCAGCGCCAGGGCCCGATCGGCATGGCGGAGGAGAAGGACGCCGACGAGCTCGCCCAGGAGCAGGCCGAGGGCCACGAGCTGCCTGCCGCTGCCGCCGATCCCGTGCCAGCTCCCGACCACCGACGGCACCACCCGGGCCACCGCCCGCCCGCCGGGCGCCTGGTGCCGTGACAACGGCGTCACCCCGCCGCCCGGGTCGTTCGAGTCGCAGCGCACCGCGAGCCCGACCGAGTGGAGCAGCCCGCATGAGCAACCCCGCCGTCGGGGCGCTGCGGCAGAGCGGGAGCCTGTTCGCCCTCGGGCTCGACGTGCTGCGCACCCTGCCGCGGCGGCCGTTCCAGACCACGGAGTTCATCCAGCAGAGCTGGTTCATCGCCAGCGTGACGATCCTGCCGACGGCCCTGGTGAGCATCCCGTTCGGCGCCGTCATCGCGCTGCAGCTCGGCAACCTCACCCGGCAGCTCGGCGCGCAGTCGTTCACCGGCGCGGCCAGCGTGCTCGCGGTGCGTGCGCGAGGCGAGCCCGATCGTCACCGCGCTGCTCATCGCCGGCGCGGGCGGCTCGGCCATCTGCGCCGACCTCGGCGCGCGCACGATCCGCGAGGAGATCGACGCGATGCAGGTGCTGGGCATCGACCCGATCCAGCGGCTGGTCGTGCCGCGGGTGCTGGCGTCGATGCTCGTCGCGGTGCTGCTCAACGGCCTGGTGTCGGTCGTCGGGCGTCTGCGGCGGCTACTTCTTCAACGTCGTCCTGCAGGGCGGCACGCCGGGCGCCTACCTCGCGTCGTTCACCTCGCTCGCCCAGCTGCCCGACCTCTACGTCGGCGAGCTCAAGGCCCTGGTCTTCGGCGCCCTCGCCGCGATCGTGGCCTCGCACAAGGGACTCACCGCCGGCGGCGGCCCGAAGGGCGTCGGCGACGCGGTCAACCAGTCGGTGGTCATCACCTTCATGCTGCTGTTCGTCGTCAACTTCGTCATGACGGCCGTGTACTTCCAGGTCGTCCCGCAGAAGCTCGGCTGACCCGATGACCATCACCGCGACCCTGCGCCGGCCGTTCACCCGGCTCGACGACGGCCTCACCTCGCTCGGTGGCCAGCTGCACTTCTACGGCCGCGCGATCGGCTGGAGCCCGCGCACCCTGCGCCGCTACAAGAAGGAGGTGCTGCGGCTGCTGGCCGAGGTCAGCCTCGGCACCGGCGCGCTGTCGGTCATCGGCGGCACGGTCGGCGTCATCGCGTTCCTGGCGTTCTTCACCGGGACCGAGGTCGGGCTGCAGGGCTACTCGGCGCTCAACCAGCTCGGCGTCCTCGGCGTTCACCGGCTTCGTCTCGGCGTACTTCAACACCCGCGAGATCGCCCCGCTGGTGGCCGGGCTGGCGCTGGCCGCGACCGTCGGCTGCGGCTTCACCGCCCAGCTCGGCGCGATGCGGATCAGTGAGGAGGTCGACGCCCTCGAGGTGATGGGCATCCCGAGCCTGCCGTTCCTCGTCACCACCCGGATGATCGCCGGCTTCGTCGCGGTGGTCCCGCTCTACGTGATCGGGCTGCTCTCGTCGTACGCCGCCACCCGGCTCATCGCGACCGGCTACTACCGGCAGTCGACCGGCACCTACGACCACTACTTCCACCTGTTCCTGCCGCCCGGCGACGTGCTCTGGTCGTTCGGCAAGGTGCTGGTGTTCTCGGTCGTGATCATCCTGATCCACTGCTACTACGGCTACCACGCCGGCGGCGGCCCGGCGGGCGTCGGCCTGGCCGTGGGCAAGGCCGTGCGGACCTCGATCGTGGCGATCAACCTGGTCGACTTCTTCCTCAGCCTGGCCATCTGGGGCGCCACCACGACCGTGCGGCTGGCCGGGTGAGGTCGTGCTGATGCGAGGGCAGTCACGGATCGGGACCGGTCAGCGGATGGCGCTGCGCGCTTACGGCGTCGCGTTCCTGCTCGTCCTGGCGCTGCTGGTCGGGCTCTCGGTGGCCGTCTACGACAAGGCCTTCATCGACGTCGTGCACGTCACCCTGCAGGCCGACCGGGTCGGCAACCAGCTCGCGCCGCCGGCCGACGTCAAGCTCCGCGGGATGATCGTCGGCGAGGTGCGCTCGGTGTCCTCCGACGGCCGCAGGGCCACCATCGACCTCGCGCTGCAGCCGCGGACCGTCGGCCTGATCCCCGAGAACGTGTCGGCCCGGCTGCTGCCGAAGACACTGTTCGGCGAGAAGTTCGTCGACCTCGTGCTGCCGCGGCGCCCGTCCCGGGCCCGGCTGGCCGAGGGCGACGTGATCCCGCAGGACCGCTCGAGCACGGCCATCGAGCTGGAGAACGTCCTCGACGACGTCCTGCCGCTGCTGCGCACCGTGAACCCCGGCCAGCTCGACGCGACGCTGAACGCGCTGTCCACCGCGCTCGAGGGCCGCGGGCGCCGGCTCGGCGAGAACCTCGCCCTGGTCGACCGCTACTTCACCGACCTCAACCCGCACCTCCCTGCCCTCGAGGGCGACCTCGCCAAGCTGGCTGACGTCGCGCAGATCTATGCCGACGCCGCCCCCGACCTGGTCCGGACCCTGCGCAACCTCTCGGTCACGACGAGCACCGTCAAGGACAGGTCAACGGCGTACGCCGGGTTCCTGGCCGGCACCGCGGGCTTCGCCACCACCACGCGCACCCTGCTGGAGGACAACGACGACCGGATCATCCAGCTGGCTTCGGTGAGCCGGCCGACGTTGGGCCTGCTGGCGAAGTACTCGCCGGAGTACCCCTGCGTGCTCCAGGCCCTGACCCAGTCGAACGACGTCATCGGCAAGACCTTCGCGAACGGTGAGCTGCACATCACCCTCGAGGTGACGGCACCGCGCAGCAAGTACCGGCCCGGCGAGGAGCCGTCCTGGGGCGAGAGCCGTGGGCCTGCGTGCTACGGCCTGCCGAAGCCGGCCCGGCCGTGGCCGGGCAACACCTTCCGGGACGGCACCCGAGGGACGGGGAGTGCCGACGCCGTGCCCGGCTTCCTGCTCGACCCGCAGAGCGGGCGGGCCGGCAGCGCCGAGGAGCGGGCGATGGTGGACGCCCTCGTCGCGCCGCAGATGGGCGTGCCGGCCGACCGGGTGCCGGACCTCGCGACGCTGCTGTTCGGCCCGATGGCCCGCGGGACGGCGGTGGGGCAGTCGTGAAGACCTTTCCCTCCCTCGTGAAGCTCGTCGTCTTCGTCGTCGTGACCGTGCTGGCCACCGGCACGCTGGCGGTGACCATCGGCAACATCCGCTTCGGCGCCACCACGGCCTACCGGGCGCTGTTCACCGACGCCACGGGCCTGATGCAGGGCGACGACGTCCGCATCGCCGGCGTGCGGGTCGGCGACATCAAGGCCGTCGACGTCGCCGAGCGCGGTCGTCGGGCGCTGGCCGAGGTCACCTTCACGGTCGACGCGTCCAACCCGCTCGCGGTGAGCACGCGGGCTCAGATCCGGTACCGCAACCTGGTGGGTCAGCGCTACCTGGCGCTGATGGAAGGTCCCGGCTCGAGCCGCCCGCTCACGGCGGGCGGCACCCTGCCGCTCCGGCAGACCCAGCCTGCGCTCGACCTCACGGTGCTGTTCAACGGGTTCAAGCCGCTGTTCGCCGCGCTGAGCCCCGACGACGTCAACGCGTTCGCGATGGAGATCGTCAAGACGCTGCAAGGGGAGGCCGGCGACGTCAACTCGCTGCTGGGCCACACCGCCTCGCTGACCTCGACCCTTGCCGACCGGGACCAGGTGATCGGACGCACCGTCCACAACCTGAACTCGGTGCTGGGCACCGTCGATGCCCGCGGCAAGCAGCTCTCGACGCTGATCGTCGAGCTGCAGCGGTTCGTGAGCGGCCTCTCGCAGGACCGGAAGGCGATCGGTACCTCGCTCAGCAACATCGCCGACCTCGCCGACGCGACGTCTGGCCTGCTGCAGGAGGGCCGGCCCGCGATCCGCAACGACGTCAAGCGGCTCGGCGAGGTCGCCGGGAACCTCGACGACAACAAGGAGGTCGTCGCCGGGGTCCTGCAGCGGCTGCCGAACAAGCTCAACACGATCACCCGCACCGCGACGTACGGCTCGTGGTTCAACTTCTACCTCTGCGACTTCGAGGGCCGCGTCGATCCTCTCCAACACCGTCGCCGTCAGCCCGAACTACCACTCGTCGGCGGCGAGGTGCGGGTGATGCCGCGACGGAGGCCGGCACACGGCGGGACGCCGTTCCGGGACCGCAACCCGGTGGTGATCGGGGCGGTCGGCCTCGGCGTGATCGCCGCGATGCTGCTGCTGGCCTTCAACATCGAGTCGCTGCCGATCCTCGCCGGGCCGGCGCACGCGGCTGCGCTGTCGGAGGCCGGAGGGCTCGAGCCGGGCGACGACGTGCGCATCGCCGGGGTCAAGGTCGGCAAGGTCACCGCTGTCGACCTGGAGGGCGACCACGTCCGCGTCGACTTCCGGGTCGGCAGGTCCACCCGGCTCGGGTCCCGGACCTCGGCGACGGTGCGCATCAAGACGATCCTGGGGCAGAAGTTCCTCGCCCTCGTTCCCGCCGGCCCCGGCAGCCTCGACCGCGAGATCCCGCTGTCCCGCACCACCCCGGCGTACGACGTCGTGCAGGCGTTCAGCGACCTGGCCCGCACCACCGGCTCGATCGACACCGACCAGCTGGCAGCCGCCCTCGACACCGTGTCCACGACCTTCCGCGACTCGCCGGAGGACGTCCGCGCGGCGGTCGACGGGCTCGGCCGGCTGTCCCGCACCGTCGCCTCAAGAGACGAGCAGCTGCACTCCCTGCTCGACCACGCCGACGGCGTCACGGGCGTGCTGGCTGCGCGCAACAAGGAGCTGGTCAGCCTGCTCGGCGACGGCGACCTGCTGCTGCAGGAGCTGCGCCGGCGCCGGGCCGACATCCACACCCTGCTGGCGAGCACCGTGACGCTGTCCCAGCAGCTGACCGGGCTCGTCCGCGACAACCGGGCGGCCATCGGCCCGGCCCTGGCCAACCTGGCCCACGTCCTGGCCACCCTGAAGGCCAACCAGGCGAACCTGGACCGGAGCATCTCGCTGCTCGCGCCGTTCGTCCGGGTGTTCGCCAACACCACCGGCAACGGCCGCTGGTTCGACACCTACATCCAGAACATCGTCCCGGTACCGGGCGGGATCGGGAGCCCGACGTGAGCCGCCGGTCCGGCGTCGCAGCAGGGCTGGCCCTGGCCCTCGTGGTCGCGCTCGTGGTCGTCCGGTGGCCCCAGGGACCCAGCCGGCACGTGCGCGCCCAGTTCACTCGGGCCGTCGGGCTCTACCAGGGCTCCGACGTGCGGGTCCTCGGCGTCAAGGTCGGCGAGGTCACCAAGGTGACGCCGCACGGTGACCGCGTGGTCGTCGACATGGCGTACGACGACGCCTACAAGATCCCGGCCGACGCCAAGGCGGTGGTCATCTCCCCGGCCCTCGTCGGCGACCGCTACGTGCAGCTCACCCCGGTCTACCGGTCCGGCCCGAGCCTGGCCGAGGACGCGACGATCCGGCTGCGCCGTACCGCGGTCCCGGTCGAGCTGGACCGCATCTTCGGCAGCCTCAACGACCTCGACGTGGCTCTCGGGCCCCAGGGGGCGAACAAGAACGGCGCGCTGTCACGCCTGCTCGCCGTCGGAGCCGACAACCTCGACGGACAGGGCACCAAGGTCAACCACACGCTGACCGACCTGTCGCGGGCGGTCCACACCCTCGCCGCCGGCCGAGGCGACCTGTTCTCCACGGTGCGCAACCTGCAGGTGTTCACGGCTGCGCTCGCCGGCAGCGACAGCCAGGTGGCGGCGTTCAACACCGATCTCGCCGGCGTCGCCGACCAGCTGGCCGGCGAACGTGGGGAGCTGGCGCTGGCGCTGAAGAACCTCGCGACGGCGCTCGGGGAGGTGGCCTCCTTCGTGCACGAGAACCGCGCGAACCTGACGACCGACATCTCGGGGCTGGCCGACATCACCGGCGTGCTCGCCAAGCAGAAGGATGCCCTCGCCGAGGTCCTCGACGCCGGTCCGGTCGCGCTGTCGAACCTGCAGAACGCCTACAACCCCAGTTCGGGGACGCTGGACACGCGGGACAACGCCCAGCAGCTCGACGACCCGAGCCTCTATCTGTGCTCGCTGCTCACCTCCCTCGGCCAGCCGAAGAAGGTCTGCGACCAGATCGACAGGGTGCTGAAGGACAAGCAGCTGCCCGAGCCGGGTGCCCTCGTCCCCAGCGGTCCAGGTGGCCCCGACCTGACGCTCGGCGGCATCCTGGGCGGGCCGCGATGAGGGCGCGGCTCGCCGTGACCGCGACCATGGCGGTGACCCTGGCGACCTCCCTCGCGGGCTGCACGGGCGTCACCGACCTGCCGCTGCCCGGCGGGGCTGCCAGCGGCGGCGACGCCTACCACGTGACCGTCGACTTCGCGGACGTGCTCGACCTGGTGCCCCGGTCCGCGGTGAAGGTCGACGACGTCACGGTGGGCGCGGTGGACCACGTCGCGCTCGACGGGTGGCACGCGCGGGTCACGCTGCGCCTGGCTCGGTCGGTCCAGCTGCCCGACAACGCCGTGGCAGAGCTGCGCCAGACCAGCCTCCTGGGGGAGAAGTTCGTCTCGCTGTCACCTCCCCCCGGCGGGGCGGCCAGGGGCCGGCTCGGCGAGGGCGACTCGATCCCGCTCGCCCGGTCGGGTCGCAACCCGGAGGTCGAGGAGGTGCTGTCGGCTCTCTCGCTGGTGCTCAACGGCGGTGGGGTGGCGCAGCTGAAGACGATCAACGTCGAGCTCACCCGGGCCATGAGCGGCCACGAGGACGACATCCGGGACGCGATCAGGCAGCTCGACACGTTCGTCGGGGGCCTCGACCAGCACAAGGCGGACGTCGTCCGGGCGATCGACGGCCTGGACCGGCTCAGCGCTCGGCTCGAGGCGCAGAAGGGACAGGTCGCTGCCGCCGTCGACGACCTCGGCCCCGGCCTGAAGGTGCTCGCCGACCAGCGTCGACAGCTCACCTCGATGCTCACCGCCCTGTCCGACCTCGGCCGGGTCGGCACCCGGGTGGTCAACGCCAGCAAGGCCGACACGGTCGCTGACCTGCGCGCCCTCGACCCGATCCTCAGCACGCTCTCCGAGGCCGGCGCCAACCTGCCCGGAGCCCTGGAGATGCTGGTGACCTACCCGTTCCCCCAGGCGGCGACCGACGCCGTCCAGGGCGACTACACCAACCTGCGCATCACGGCCGACCTCGACCTGCGCAGCATCCTGACCAACCTCAAGGGCCGGGGCGCCCCGGCCCTGCCGGCCCTCCCCACCCTGCCGCCGGCACCGAGGCCGACCGTCCCGGGCCTGCCCCTGCCCACCGGGCTCCCCACGTCGCTGCCGACCGGGCTGCCGACCGGGCTGCCGACGGGGCTCCCCACCTCGCTGCCGACGCTCACCCCGCTGCCGGCCGCGTCCGGCGGCAGCACCTGCCTCGGCGGCATCTGCCTGGGCACCGCGTCGACCACGGCGTCGTCGACGTCCGGCGCCTACGACACCGACCTGGCCCGGCTGATGATGGGCGGCCTCGCATGATCCGCCGCGGCGTCCGGGTGCAGCTCGTCGCCTTCCTGCTGCTGACCGTGGTCGGCATCAGCTACGTCAGCGCGCGCTACGTCGGGCTCGGCAGCGCCCTGTTCGGCTCGGGGTATGTCGTGACGGCCGACTTCGCCGAGTCGGGCGGCATCTTCGCGAACGCGGAGGTGACCTACCGCGGGGTGACCGTCGGCCGGGTCGACCGGCTCCGGCTCGCCGACGACGGGGTCCACGTCGACCTGCGGCTGGACGGCGGCGTGCAGGTCCCGGCCGACACCGACGCCGTGGTGGCCAACCGGTCGGCGGTCGGCGAGCAGTACGTCGACCTGCAGCCGCGGCACGGCGGCGGACCGTACCTGGCCGACGGGGACCGGATCACCGTGGCCCGCACCCGCACGCCTCTGCACACCGAGACCCTGCTGCTCAACCTGGACCGTCTGGTGAATTCGGTGGACAAGCGCGACCTCACGGTCGTCATCGACGAGCTCGGCCGGGCCTTCGCCGGCACCGGGCCGGACCTCCAGCAGCTGCTCGACTCCGGCGATGCGCTGACCCGGTCGGCGGTCGACGCCCTCCCCGAGACCATCCGGTTGATCGACGACAGCGCCACGGTGCTCGCCACCCAGCGGCGGTCCGGCTCGGCCATCGCCAGCTTCTCGACCGATCTCGCGGCGCTCAGCGGCACGCTGCGGCGCAGCGACGGCGACCTGCGCGCCGTCCTGGACCATGGCGTCACCGCCTCCCGCGAGCTCACGACGCTCATCCGCACCAACCGGCCGGCGATCTCGGCGCTGCTCGCGAACCTGCTGACCAGCGGCCAGGTCACGGTGGCCCGGCTGGACGGCGTCGAGCAGCTGCTCGTCACCTACCCCGACAACCTGGCCGGCGGGTACACCGTCGCACCGGGCGACGGCACCTCCCACTTCGGGCTCGTCCTCAACGCCGCAGACCCGCCGCCCTGCACCCAGGGGTACGGCGGCACGCCGCGGCGCGGGCCGGCCGACACCAGCCCGCGACCGGCGAACGCCGACGCCCGCTGCACGCTGCCCCGGGGAAACCCCTCCTCGGTGCGCGGGGCGCAGAACGCACCGGCGGACAGACCCAGACCTTCGGAAGGGACTCCTTGACGTGGCTGCTGCTCGGACCGATGAGCCGATGACCGACACCCTTGCTGCCCCGCCCACCACCGAGGCGCCCGTGGCCGGGCGGCCCGTGACCGGCCGTGGCCGGATGGTGCTGCTGGCCGCCCTGGTCGTGGTGGCCGTGGCCGCCGTCGTGGTGGTCGCGACCAGCGCGACCCGCCTCTCGACCGACTCCGGCCGGGACGACCGCCGCAGCGCCGTGCTCGCGGCCGCCCGGCAGCAGGCGGTGAACGTCACGAGCCTGGACTACCGGCACCTCGACCGTGACCTGGGCCGGGTGCTGGGCGGGGCGGCCGGCGACTTCCGCACGCAGTTCCGGGCCGGCACCGACGACGTGTCCGCCCTGGTGACCAGGAACAAGGCGGTGTCCCGCGGTGAGGTGCTCGACGCCGGCATCGTCAGTGAGGACGCCGACTCGGCCCGGGTCCTGGTGGTCGCCGACAGCACGGTGACCAACGCCGCCCAGCCGCAGCCGCAGAAGCGCCACTACCGGATGCAGCTCGACCTGGTCCGATCCGGTGGCCGGTGGCTCGTCTCCGACCTGCAGTTCGTGGGCTGAGGGGGTCCGGTGTCACGCCAACGACCCGTCGCCGGGGTGGTCCTGCTGGTCGCCACCCTGTCGCTGACCCTCACGGCCGGCCTCCTGGTGCTGCGGGTCCGCGCCGCGGCCGGCACCGAGCAGGCTCGCCGCCAGGGCCAGGCGGCCGCCGAGGCCGCGGCCGTCGACCTGCTCTCCTACGACTACCGGCACCTCGACCGGGACTTCGCCCGCGCCCGCCGGTCGCTGACCGGCCGGTTCGCCGACGACTACGCCGCCACCACCGAGAAGGTGGTCCGGCCCACCGCCGGCCAGGTGCACGCGGTGGTCCGGGCCGAGGTGGCCGCCTCGTCCGTGGTCCGCGCCACGGCCGACCAGGTCGTGGTGCTGCTGTTCGTCGACCAGACCACCACCTCGACCCGCCTGCAGGAGCCGAAGGTCGACCTGGACCGGGTCCGGATCACGCTGCAGCCACGCGCCGGCCGGTGGCTCGTCAGCGGCGTCTCGGCCCTCTGACCGGGCCGGGGTCCTTGACGGCGGGCGCTGTGGGGTCCATCCTGCTCGCGCCGTGACTTCTGCACAGACAACTGCGTTCCCGGCCCGGCACCCGCGAGGGCTGCAGGGGGCCACTTGAGGTCGGCGTGCCCGAGGGGTATGCTGTCGCTTTGCGCTGCCATCTGACCTGACCCAGGGCATTTGCCCCGGGCGGTCCGGCATGCGCGCACGCAGAGAGTCCGGCAGCCCTCGGAAGGACCCCTCTTGGCCGCCCCGCGCACCGCCAGCAAGCCCACCCACGGCACCACCCAGAACGGCACCAGCAGTACCGCACCCCGGCGCATCTCGTTCGCGAAGATCCGCGAGCCGCTCGAGGTCCCCAACCTCCTCGCCCTGCAGACCGACAGCTTCGACTGGCTGCTCGGCAACGATGCGTGGCGGGCCCGGGTCGAGCAGGCCCAGCAGAACGGCCGCGACGACGTCCCCTCGGCCTCCGGCCTCGAGGAGATCTTCGAGGAGATCAGCCCGATCGAGGACTTCCAGGGAACCATGTCCCTGTCGTTCCGCGACCACCGGTTCGAGCCTCCGAAGTACTCGATCGAGGAGTGCAAGGAGCGCGACTTCACCTACTCGGCGCCGCTGTTCGTCACCGCCGAGTTCATGAACAACGACACCGGCGAGATCAAGAGCCAGACCGTGTTCATGGGCGACTTCCCGCTCATGACCGACAAGGGCACCTTCGTCATCAACGGCACCGAGCGTGTCGTCGTGTCCCAGCTGGTCCGCTCGCCCGGCGTCTACTTCGACAAGAGCGTCGACAAGACCTCCGACAAGGACGTCTTCGGGGCCAAGATCATCCCGTCCCGCGGCGCCTGGCTCGAGTTCGAGATCGACAAGCACGACCAGGTCGGCGTCCGCGTCGACCGCAAGCGCAAGCAGTCGGTCACCGTCCTGCTCAAGGCCCTCGGCTGGGACGACGCCAAGATCCTCGAGGAGTTCGGCGACTACGAGTCGATCCGGGCCGACCCTGGAGAAGGACCACACCACCGGCCAGGACGACGCGCTGCTCGACATCTACCGCAAGCTGCGCCCGGGCGAGCCGCCGACGCGCGAGGCTGCCCAGACCCTGCTCGACAACCTGTACTTCAACCCGAAGCGCTACGACCTGGCCAAGGTCGGCCGCTACAAGGTCAACAAGAAGCTCGGGCTCGACCTCCCGCTGCGCTCCAGCGTCCTCACGGTCGACGACATCGTCGCGACCATCCGGTACATCGTGAAGCTGCACGCCGGCGAGGCCGAGATGCCCGCGGTCGGCGACGCGAGCCGCACGGTGCGCGTCGAGGTCGACGACATCGACCACTTCGGCAACCGTCGGCTGCGCACGGTCGGCGAGCTGATCCAGAACCAGGTCCGCACCGGCCTGTCCCGGATGGAGCGCGTCGTCCGCGAGCGGATGACCACCCAGGACGTCGAGGCGATCACGCCGCAGACCCTGATCAACATCCGCCCGGTCGTGGCGTCCATCAAGGAGTTCTTCGGCACCTCCCAGCTCTCCCAGTTCATGGACCAGACCAACCCGCTCGCCGGGCTGACCCACAAGCGTCGCCTGTCGGCGCTCGGCCCCGGCGGCCTGTCCCGTGAGCGCGCCGGCTTCGAGGTCCGCGACGTGCACACCGTCGCACTACGGCCGCATGTGCCCGATCGAGACCCCGGAAGGCCCGAACATCGGCCTGATCGGCTCGCTGGCCACCTACGGGCGCATCAACGCGTTCGGGTTCGTCGAGACGCCGTACCGCAAGGTGCTCGAGCGGCAAGGTCACCGACGAGGTCGACTACCTCACCGCCGACGAGGAGGACCTGCACGTCATCGCGCAGGCCAACGCGCCGCTGACCGACGACAACACGTTCGCCGAGGAGCGCGTCCTGGTCCGTCGCAAGGGCGGCGAGGTCGAGTACATCCCGGCCGGCGACGTCGACTACATGGACGTCTCGCCGCGCCAGATGGTGTCGGTCGCCACGGCCATGATCCCGTTCCTCGAGCACGACGACGCCAACCGCGCGCTGATGGGCTCGAACATGCAGCGCCAGTCCGTCCCGCTGCTGCGCTCGGAGTCACCGCTCGTCGGCACCGGCATGGAGTACCGCGCCGCGGTCGACGCCGGTGACGTCATCACCGCCGACAAGGCGGGCGTGGTCGCAGGAGGTCTCGGCCGACCTGATCACGATCATGAACGACGACGGCAGCTACGCGCACCTACCGGCTGGCGAAGTTCCGCCGCTCCAACCAGGGCACGTCGTTCAACCAGAAGCCGATCGTCGACGAGGGCCAGCGGGTCGAGGCCGGCCAGGTCGTCGCCGACGGGCCGTGCACCGACGACGGCGAGATGGCGCTCGGGCGCAACCTGCTGGTGGCGTTCATGTCCGTGGGAGGGCCACAACTACGAGGACGCGATCATCCTCAGCCAGCGCCTGGTGCAGGACGACGTCCTCTCCTCGATCCACATCGAGGAGCACGAGGTCGACGCCCGCGACACCAAGCTCGGCGCCGAGGAGATCACCCGGGACATCCCGAACGTCTCCGAGGAGGTCCTCGCCGACCTCGACGAGCGCGGCATCATCCGCATCGGTGCCGACGTCGTTCCCGGCGACATCCTGGTCGGCAAGGTCACGCCCAAGGGCGAGACCGAGCTCACCCCCGAGGAGCGCCTGCTCCGCGCGATCTTCGGCGAGAAGGCGCGCGAGGTGCGCGACACCTCGCTGAAGGTGCCGCACGGCGAGTCCGGCAAGGTCATCGGCGTCCGCGTCTTCGACCGCGACGAGGGCGACGAGCTGCCGCCGGGCGTCAACCAGCTGGTCCGCGTCTACGTCGCCCAGAAGCGCAAGATCACCGACGGCGACAAGCTCGCCGGCCGCCACGGCAACAAGGGCGTCATCTCCAAGATCCTGCCCGTCGAGGACATGCCGTTCCTCGAGGACGGCACCCCGGTCGACATCGTGCTCAACCCGCTCGGCGTCCCCGGCCGCATGAACGTCGGCCAGGTCCTCGAGACGCACCTCGGCTGGGTCGCCAAGACCGGCTGGGAGGTCGACGGCGAGCCGAAGCGCCGCGCTGGAAGCAGAGCCTGCCCGGATCGGCGCGTGCCAGGGCGAGCCCGGCACCAACGTCGCCACCCCGGTCTTCGACGGTGCCCGCGAGGAGGAGATCACCGGCCTGCTCGGCTCGACCCTGCCCAACCGGGACGGCGTGCAGCTGATCGGCGAGTCCGGCAAGGCCGACGCTGTTCGACGGCCGCACCGGCGAGCCGTTCCCCGCAGCCGGTCTCGGTCGGCTACATCTACATCCTGAAGCTGCTGCACCTGGTCGACGACAAGATCCACGCTCGCTCGACCGGCCCGTACTCGATGATCACCCAGCAGCCGCTCGGTGGTAAGGCGCAGTTCGGTGGCCAGCGGTTCGGCGAGATGGAGGTGTGGGCCCTCGAGGCCTACGGCGCCGCCTACGCGCTGCAGGAGCTGCTCACCATCAAGTCCGACGACGTGCTCGGCCGCGTGAAGGTCTACGAGGCCATCGTCAAGGGCGAGAACATCCCCGAGCCCGGCATCCCGGAGTCCTTCAAGGTGCTCATCAAGGAGATGCAGTCGCTGTGCCTCAACGTCGAGGTGCTCTCCAGCGACGGCATGTCCATCGAGATGCGCGACACCGACGAGGACGTCTTCCGCGCGGCCGAGGAGCTCGGCATCGACCTGTCCCGGCGTGAGCCGAGCAGCGTCGAAGAGGTCTGAGGCCGCACCGGAGATCGCGCACGCTCGAATCTCCGGCGGCGACCCCGACAGAGCAACTACACGAGCGACTTGATCCATGAAGGACAGGAAATCCGTGCTCGACGTCAACTTCTTCGACGAGCTGCGCATCGGCCTCGCCACCGCTGACGACATCCGCAGTGGTCGCACGGTGAGGTCAAGAAGCCGGAGACCATCAACTACCGCACGCTCAAGCCGGAGAAGGACGGCCTCTTCTGCGAGAAGATCTTCGGCCCGACCCGCGACTGGGAGTGCTACTGCGGCAAGTACAAGCGCGTGCGCTTCAAGGGCATCATCTGCGAGCGCTGCGGCGTCGAGGTCACCCGCGCCAAGGTGCGTCGTGAGCGGATGGGCCACATCGAGCTGGCCGCTCCGGTCACGCACATCTGGTACTTCAAGGGTGTGCCGAGCCGGCTCGGCTACCTGCTCGACCTCGCCCCGAAGGACCTCGAGAAGGTCATCTACTTCGCGGCGTACATGATCACCTCGGTCGACGAGGAGGCGCGGCACCACGACCTGCCCTCGCTCGAGGCCAAGATCGGTGTCGAGCGCAAGCAGATCGAGCAGCAGCCGCGACGCCGACGTCGAGGCCCGCCAGAAGAACCTCGAGACCGACCTGGCCGCGCTCGAGGCCGAGGGCGCCAAGTCCGACGTCAGCGCCGCAAGGTCCGCGAGTCGGCCGAGCGCGAGATGAACCAGATCCGCAAGCGGGCCGACGCCGAGATCGACCGCCTCGACGACGTCTGGGACCGGTTCAAGAACCTCAAGGTCCAGGACCTCGAGGGCGACGAGATGCTCTACCGCGAGATGCGCGACCGCTTCGGCATGTACTTCTAGGGCGGCATGGGCGCCGCGGCGATCCAGCGTCGCCTCGAGTCCTTCGACCTCGAGGCCGAGGCCGAGTCGCTGCGCGAGATCATCGCGCACCGGCAAGGGCCAGAAGAAGACCCGCGCGCTCAAGCGGCTCAAGGTCGTCTCGGCGTTCCTCAACACCCGCAACTCGCCCGATGGGCATGGTCCTCGACTGCGTCCCGGTCATCCCGCCGGACCTGCGCCCGATGGTGCAGCTCGACGGTGGCCGGTTCGCGACCTCCGACCTCAACGACCTGTACCGCCGCGTCATCAACCGGAACAACCGGCTCAAGCGGCTGCTCGACCTCGGTGCGCCCGAGATCATCGTCAACAACGAGAAGCGGATGCTGCAGGAGGCCGTCGACGCGCTGTTCGACAACGGCCGCCGTGGCCGTCCGGTCACCGGTCCGGGCAACCGGCCGCTGAAGTCGCTGTCCGACATGCTCAAGGGCAAGCAGGGCCGGTTCCGGCAGAACCTGCTCGGCAAGCGCGTCGACTACTCCGGCCGCTCGGTCATCGTCGTCGGCCCGCAGCTCAAGCTGCACCAGTGCGGCCTGCCCAAGCAGATGGCGCTCGAGCTGTTCAAGCCGTTCGTCATGAAGCGGCTGGTCGACCTCAACCACGCGCAGAACATCAAGAGCGCCAAGCGCATGGTCGAGCGGGCCGGCGGCACAACGCCGCTCGGCCCGTCTGGGACGTCCTCGAAGAGGTCATCGCCGAGCACCCGGTGCTGCTCAACCGGGCACCGACGCTGCACCGCCTCGGCATCCAGGCCTTCGAGCCGCAGCTGGTCGAGGGCAAGGCCATCCAGATCCACCCGCTCGTCTGCACCGCGTTCAACGCCGACTTCGACGGTGACCAGATGGCCGTCCACCTGCCGCTGTCCGCGGAGGCGCAGGCCGAGGCCCGCATCCTGATGCTGTCGTCCAACAACATCCTGTCGCCGGCGAACGGTCGTCCGATCACCTCGCCGACCCAGGACATGGTGCTCGGCATCTACTTCCTGACGGCGACCCGCGACGGCATGGTGGGCGAGGGCCGGGCGTTCACGTCCGTCGCCGAGGCCGTGATGGCGCTACGACCAGCACCAGCTCGACCTGCAGGCAGCGATCAGCCTGCGCATCGACGGCATCGTGCCGCCGGCGCGACGTCCCGACGCCCGAGGGCTGGGAGCCCGGTCAGCCGCTGACCCTGAAGACCACCCTGGGCCGCGCGCTGTTCAACGAGGCGCTGCCGGTGGACTACCCGTACGTCGACATCCCGCGTCGACAAGAAGCGAGCTCTCCGGCATCGTCAACGACCTGGCCGAGCGCTACCCGAAGGTCGTGGTCGCCGCGACCCTCGACGCGCTGAAGGCGGCCGGCTTCCACTGGGCCACCCGGTCCGGCGTCACGATCTCGATCGAGGACGTCGTCACCCCGCCGGCCAAGGCCGGCATCCTCGAGCGTCACGAGGGCCGGGCCGAGAAGGTGCAGAGCCAGTACGAGCGCGGCCTGATCACCGACGACGAGCGCCGCCAGGAGCTCATCGAGATCTGGACCGAGGCGACCACCGAGGTGGCCGACGCGATGCAGGAGGCCTTCCCGAAGACCAACCCGGTCTTCATGATGGTCAACTCGGGTGCCCGCGGCAACTGGATGCAGGTCCGCCAGATCGCCGGCATGCGTGGCCTGGTGGCCAACCCCAAGGGCGAGATCATCCCGCGGCCGATCAAGTCGAACTTCCGCGAGGGCCTGTCGGTGCTCGAGTACTTCATCTCGACCCACGGCGCCCGGAAGGGCCTGGCCGACACCGCGCTGCGTACCGCCGACTCCGGCTACCTCACCCGCCGGCTGGTCGACGTCTCGCAGGACGTCATCATCCGCGAGGAGGACTGCGGCACCGACCGCGGCCTGATGATGCCGATCGCGAAGAAGGACTCGAAGGACGTGCTCGCACGGCTGGAGAACGTCGACACCAGCGTCTACTCGCGCGCAACCTGGCCGAGGACGTCGTCGTCGGCAAGGAGACGGTCGGTACGGCGGGCAGCGACATCGGTGACGTGCTCATCGACACGCTGATCGCCGCGGGCGTCGCCGAGGTCCAGGTCCGCAGCGTGCTCACCTGCGAGAGCAAGGTCGGCACCTGCGCGGCCTGCTACGGCCGCTCGCTGGCCACCGGCAAGCTCGTCGACGTCGGCGAGGCCGTCGGCATCATCGCGGCCCAGTCGATCGGCGAGCCCGGCACCCAGCTGACGATGCGCACCTTCCACACCGGTGGTGTCGCCGGTGACGACATCACCCACGGCCTCCCGCGCGTGGTCGAGCTGTTCGAGGCCCGCAAGCCCAAGGGCGTCGCGCCGATCACCGAGTCGGCCGGCCGGGTGCGCATCGACGAGACCGACAAGAAGCGCGAGATCGTCGTCGTGCCGGACGACGGCTCCGAGGAGATCGCCGTACGCCATCTCCAAGCGGTCCCGGCTGCTCGTCGCCGACGGCGACCACGTCGAGGTCGGCCAGCAGCTCATCGTCGGCGCGGTCGACCCGAAGCAGGTCCTGCGCATCCTCGGCCCGCGCCGGGTGCAGCAGCACCTGGTCAGCGAGGTCCAGGAGGTCTACCGCTCGCAGGGCGTGTCGATCCACGACAAGCACATCGAGGTCATCGTCCGCCAGATGCTCAAGCGGGTGACGATCATCGAGTCGGGCGACGCCGAGCTGCTGCCCGGCGAGCTGGCCGAGCGCTCGCGCTTCGAGGACGGAGAACCGTCGGGTGGTCGCCGAGGGCGGCACCCCCGCCTCCGGCCGTCCCGAGCTGATGGGCATCACCAAGGCGTCGCTGGCCACCGAGTCGTGGCTGTCGGCGGCGTCCTTCCAGGAGACCACCCGGGTGCTCACCGACGCGGCGATCCACGCCAAGTCCGACCCGCTGCTCGGGCTCAAGGAGAACGTGATCATCGGCAAGCTGATCCCGGCCGGTACGGGCCTGCCCCGCTACCGCAACATCCGGGTCGAGCCGACCGAGGAGGCCAAGGCCGCCATGTACACCATGGGTGGCTACGAGGCCGACGCGAGCGCGTTCGACTACAGCCCGTTCGGCTCCGGCTCCGGCCAGGCGGTCCCGCTGGAGGACTTCGACTACGGGCCGTTCCGCGGCTGACGCCGCAACCTCGGCACGGACGACGGACGCCGGCCAGCCGCAGGATCTCCTGCGGGTGGCCGGCGTTCGGCATGATGGGGCAGGTGACCGGACCGACGACGCCCGAGACCCCGGACCCCTGGGGGGTCCACCAGCAGGGCGACCAGCCCGCCGAGCAGCCCGCGGAGCAGCCCGCCGCGCCGGGACAGGGGTACGGGGCTCCGGCGCGCCGCGCCGGGACAGGGGTACGGGGCCCCGGCCGCCGGCTACCCGGCGTACCCGCAGCCGCTGCCCACCTCGAGCAAGGCGAACACCGTGATGGTGCTCGGGATCGTGTCGTTGGTGAGCTTCTTCGCGCTCTGCGGCATCGGCATCGTCCCGGCGGTCGATCGCGCTCGCGATGGCTCCCGGCGCGCGTCGGGAGATCGCGGCGGCCGGGGGAGCCCTCGCCGGCGAGGGGCAGGTGCGGGCCGGGGTCGTCATGTCCTGGATCACCGTCGGTCTCGCCGCCCTGGGGCTGGTGGTGGTGATCGTCCTGGTCGTCGTCCTGGTCGCCGCGAGCGACAGCTCGACGAGCGTGGACACCGGCATCGGCGCCCTGTCCGCAGCCCGGGCTGTCCTGGGCCGCTGACCAGCGCGACGGATCCCGTTCCCGCGGGGAGCGGACGACGGTGCGGTCCCGGGCTCCCGCTTTGACCTGCGCCCGAGCGCTGGGTAATCTTTCCCTTCGTGCCTGGGGATCCCTGGGCCCTCGCGCGTGCGCAGAGCACGACCGGTGCGCCGCGAGCAGCTTCGACCGACCCGAAGCAGCGCACCGCTGCAGCAGGTCGGAACGGGGCGACACGCCCGACCTCGTGGGTCGGACCATGAGCGTCCACGACCACCGAGCACGACCAGTCACCGAGCACGACGACAGCGCAGCACGAGACGGAGACGCGGCGAATGCCCACCATCCAGCAGCTGGTCCGCAAGGGCCGGCAGGACAAGGTCGAGAAGACCAAGACGCCGGCCCTCAAGGGCAGCCCGCAGCGGCGCGGCGTCTGCACGCGCGTCTACACCACCACGCCCGAAGAAGCCGAACTCGGCGCTGCGCAAGGTCGCCCGCGTCCGGCTGACCTCCGGCATCGAGGTCACGGCCTACATCCCCGGCGTCGGCCACAACCTGCAGGAGCACTCGATCGTGCTCGTGCGCGGCGGCCGGGTGAAGGACCTCCCCGGCGTTCGCTACAAGATCATCCGTGGTTCGCTCGACACCCAGGGCGTGAAGAACCGCAAGCAGGCTCGCAGCCGCTACGGCGCGAAGAAGGAGAAGAGCTAATGCCCCGCAAGGGCCCCGCTCCCAAGCGCCCGGTCGTCGTCGACCCGGTCTACAACTCGCCCGCTGGTCACCTCGCTGGTCAACAAGGTGCTGCTCGACGGCAAGAAGTCGACGGCCGAGCGCATCGTCTACGGCGCCCTCGAGGGCTGCCGCGAGAAGACCGGCACCGACCCGGTCATCACGCTCAAGCGCGCGCTCGACAACGTGCAGGCCGACCCTCGAGGTCAAGAGCCGCCGCGTCGGCGGCGCCACCTACCAGGTCCCGGTCGAGGTCCGCCGGCCCGCGAGCGACCACGCTGGCGCTGCGCTGGCTGGTCTGCTACTCGCGGCAGCGTCGCGAGAAGACCATGACCGAGCGGCTGATGAACGAGCTGCTCGACGCCAGCAACGGCCTCGGCGCCAGCGTCAAGCGGCGCGAGGACACCCACAAGATGGCCGAGTCCAACAAGGCCTTCGCGCACTACCGCTGGTAGTCGGCGCGCCCCACCTTTCGCGACACTGACGAGAAGACGGAGCTACGCAGTGGCACTCGACACCGCCATCTCGACCTGGCCAAGGTCCGCAACATCGGGATCATGGCCCACATCGACGCGGGCAAGACCACCACGACCGAGCGGATCCTGTTCTACACCGGCATCAACTACAAGATCGGTGAGGTCCACGAGGGCGCGGCCACGATGGACTGGATGGAGCAGGAGCAGGAGCGCGGCATCACCATCACCTCCGCCGCGACCACCTGCGAGTGGGACGACCACACCATCAACATCATCGACACCCCGGGCCACGTCGACTTCACCGTCGAGGTGGAGCGCTCGCTGCGCGTCCTCGACGGCGCCGTCGCCGTGTTCGACGGCGTCGCCGGCGTCGAGCCGCAGTCCGAGACGGTCTGGCGGCAGGCCGACCGCTACAACGTGCCGCGCATCTGCTTCGTCAACAAGCTCGACCGCACCGGCGCGGAGTTCCACCGCTGCGTCGACATGATCGTCACGCGGCTGCGACGCCGTCCCGCTGGTCCTGCAGATCCCGATCGGCGCCGAGGCCGACTTCCGCGGCGTCGTCGACCTGGTCGCCATGAAGGCGCTGCGTCTGGCCGGCCGAGGCCGAGAAGGGCGAGATGTACGACACCGTCGACATCCCGGCCACGCACGCCGAGGCCGCCCGCGAGTGGCGCGACCGGCTGATCGAGACCATCGCCGAGAACGACGACGAGATGATGGAGCTCTACCTCGAGGGCACCGAGCCCACCGAGGAGCAGCTCATCGCCGGCATCCGCCGCGCGACCCTCGCCGGCAAGCTCACCCCGGTGCTGTGCCGGCTCGGCGTTCAAGAACAAGGGCGTCCAGCCCATGCTCGACGCGGTCGTCGCGCTACCTCCCGTCGCCGCTCGACGTCGACGCCATCGAGGGCCACGCCGTCGGCGACGAGGACGAGATCGATCGAGCGGCAGCCGAGCGAGGACGAGCCGTTCTCGGCGCTGGCCTTCAAGATCATGAGCGACCCGCACCTGGGCAAGCTCACCTACATCCGGATCTACTCCGGCACGCTCGAGACCGGCACCGCAGGTGCTCAACAGCACCAAGGGCCGCAAGGAGCGGATCGGCAAGATCTACCGGATGCACGCGAACAAGCGCGAGGAGATCGACGCGCGCCGCCGCCGGCCAGATCGTCGCCGTCATGGGCCTGAAGGACACCACCACCGGCGACACGCTCTGCGACCCGCGAAGCCCGGTGATCCTGGAGTCGATGAACTTCCCGGCCCCGGTCATCTCGGTGGCCATCGAGCCCAAGTCCAAGGGCGACCAGGAGCAGCTCGGCACCGCCATCCAGCGCCTCGCCGAGGAGGACCCGACCTTCCAGGTCCGCACCGACGAGGAGACCGGCCAGACCATCATCGCCGGCATGGGCGAGCTGCACCTCGAGGTGCTCGTCGACCGCATGAAGCGCGAGTTCCGCGTCGAGGCCAACGTCGGCAAGCCGCAGGTGGCCTACCGCGAGACGATCACGCAAGAAGGTCGAGCAGGTCGACTACACCCACAAGAAGCAGACCGGTGGCTCCGGCCAGTTCGCCAAGGTGCAGATCGCGATCGAGCCGACGGGCGCGCGGCGACGGCGGCTACGAGTTCGTCAACAAGGTCACCGGTGGCCGCATCCCGCGGGAGTACATCCCGTCGGTCGACGCCGGCGCCCAGGAGGCCATGGAGTTCGGCGTCCTCGCCGGCTACCCGCATGGTCGACGTCAAGGTCACCCTGCAGGACGGCGCCTACCACGACGTCGACTCCTCCGAGCTCGCCTTCAAGATCGCCGGTTCGATGGCGTTCAAGGAGGCCGCGCGCAACGGCCGGGCCCGGTGCTCCTCGAGCCGATGATGTCCGTCGAGGTGACCACGCCCGAGGACTTCATGGGCGAGGTGATCGGCGACCTCAACTCCCGCCGTGGCCAGATCCAGGCCATGGACGAGCGCTCCGGCGCACGGGTCGTCAACGGCGCTCGTGCCCGCTGTCGGAGATGTTCGGCTACGTCGGAGACCTCCGCAGCAAGACCCAGGGCCGGGCGAGCTACTGCATGCAGTTCGACTCCTACGCCCAGGTTCCCCGCAACGTGGCGACGGAGATCATCGCGAAGGCGCGCGGCGAGTAGCCGACCGCGATCGTGCACCGACCGAGCAGAGCATCACCCACCACGATCCACGACCTACGTCGAACGGCGTAAGATCAACAGTCCTGAGGAGGACCCCAGTGGCGAAGGCGAAGTTCGAGCGGACTAAGCCGCACGTCAACATCGGCACCATCGGTCACATCGACCACGGCAAGACGACGCTGACCGCGGCGATCACCAAGGTGCTGCACGACAAGTACCCGGACCTGAACGAGGCCTCAGCCGTTCGACCAGATCGACAAGGCTCCGGAGGAGCGGCAGCGCGGCATCACGATCTCCATCGCGCACGTCGAGTACCAGACCGAGGCGCGTCACTACGCGCACGTCGACTGCCCCGGTCACGCCGACTACATCAAGAACATGATCACCGGCGCGGCCCAGATGGACGGCGCGATCCTGGTGGTCGCCGCGACCGACGGCCCGATGCCGCAGACCAAGGAGCACGTCCTCCTGGCCCGCCAGGTCGGCGTCCCCTCATCGTCGTCGCGCTGAACAAGGCCGACATGGTCGACGACGAGGAGATCCTGGAGCTCGTCGAGCTCGAGGTCCGCGAGCTGCTCTCCGAGTACGAGTTCCCGGGCGACGACCTGCCGGTCGTGCGCGTCTCGGCGCTGAAGGCGCTCGAGGGCGACGCCGAGTGGGGCGAGCAAGCTCATGGAGCTCATGAACGCCGTCGACGAGCCGCCATCCCGAGCCCGAGCGCGAGATCGACAAGCCGTTCCTCATGCCCGTCGAGGACGTCTTCACGATCACCGGTCGCGGCACCGTCGTGACCGGCCGCATCGAGCGCGGCATCGTCAAGGTCAACGAGACCGTCGACATCGTCGGCATCCAGCGACGACGAAGCAGACCACGACCGTCACCGGCGTCGAGATGTTCCGCAAGCTGCTCGACGAGGGCCAGGCCGGCGAGAACGTCGGTCTGCTCCTCCGTGGCACCAAGCGCGAGGACGTCGAGCGCGGCCAGGTCGTCATCAAGCCGGGCACCATCGACCCCGCACACCGAGTTCGAGGCGCAACGTCTACATCCTGTCCAAGGACGAGGGTGGCCGGCACACGCCGTTCTTCAACAACTACCGTCCGCAGTTCTACTTCCGCACCACCGACGTCACCGGCGTCGTCACGCTGCCCGAGGGCACCGAGATGGTCATGCCGGGCGACAACACCGAGATGACGGTCGAGCTGATCCAGCCGATCGCCATGGAGGAGGGCCTGCGCTTCGCCATCCGCGAGGGTGGCCGCACCGTGGGCGCCGGCCGGGTCACCAAGATCATCAAGTAGGGCCGCAGCACAGCACAGCGCACCTGATTCGCCATCGCCGCACCACCTGCGGCATACTGTGGCGAGTTGCTCGGCAGGACGGCCGGGCACGGGACGCCTCCTCGGAGGCCGACCTCCGGCCGTCCTCGCTGTGCGCCCCGGGACCTGACGGGCCCGCGAGCGCGAACGACACCCCCGGACCGACCGCGTGACCACCCTGGCTCCACGAGGGTGCGCGACACACCCGACCGCGGGGGTCGGTAGTCCTCGGGCCGCCCCAGTCCTCTCCGGAGGCCAGGGTGTGCCCGCCGCAGCGGTACGAAGAGAAGGAACGAAGCGAAGCCATGGCGGGACAGAAGATCCGCATCCGGCTCAAGGCCTACGACCACGAGGTCATCGACTCGTCGGCGCGCAAGATCGTCGAGACGGTGACCCGTACGGGCGCGCAGGTCGCGGGCCCGGTGCCGCTGCCGACCGAGAAGAACGTCTACTGCGTCATCCGTTCGCCGCACAAGTACAAGGACAGCCGCGAGCACTTCGAGATGCGCACCCACAAGCGGCTCATCGACATCATCGACCCCACGCCGAAGACCGTCGACTCGCTCATGCGACTCGACCTGCCGGCGGGCGTCGACATCGAGATCAAGCTCTAGCGCGACACATCGAGGGACGCAGCAGTCATGGGTAAGCAGATGAAGGGGTTGCTGGGCGAGAAGCTCGGCATGACCCAGGTCTGGGACGAGAACAACCGGATCGTCCCGGTGACCGTGGTCAAGGCAGGGCCGTGCGTCGTGACCCAGGTCCGCTCCGCGGACGATCGACGGCTACGCCGCCGTCCAGATCGGCGTTCGGCGCGATCGACCCGCGCAAGGTCAACAAGCCGCGAGACCGGGCACTTCGCCAAGGCCGGCGTCACGCCGCGCCGCGTCACCTGTCGAGCTCCGCACCGACGACGCCAGCGAGTACACGCTCGGCCAGGAGATCACGGCCGACGCTGTTCGAGGCCGGCCAGCCGGTCGACGTGACGCGGCACGACCAAGGGCAAGGGCTTCGCCGGTGTCATGAAGCGCCACGGCTTCCACGGCGTCGGCGCCTCCCACGGTGCCCACCGCAACCACCGCAAGCCGGGCTCGATCGGCGGCTGCGCCACCCCGGGCCGGGTCTTCAAGGGCATGCGGATGGCCGGCCGCATGGGTGGCGTGCGCGCCGACCACCCAGAACCTGACCGTCCACGCGGTCGACACCGAGAAGGGCCTGCTGCTCATCAAGGGCGCCGTCCCCGGCCCCAAGGGCGGCCTCGTCCTCGTCCGCACCGCCGCGAAGGGGGCCTGACGACATGGGAGCCGACCAGTGAGCACCGACCGACGAGTCCACCGAGTCCGGTCACCGATCGCACCGTCGACTGGACGTCGGCACGACGGCAGCACCGGGCACCGTCGAGCTGCCCGCCGAGTCTTCGACGTCCAGGTCAACGTCCCGCTGATCCACCAGGTCGTCGTCGCCCAGCTCGCCGCGGCCCGCCAGGGCACCGCACAGCACCAAGAGCCGCGGCGAGGTCCGCGGCGGTGGCCGCAAGCCCTACCGCCAGAAGGGCACCGGCCGCGCCCGGCAGGGCTCGACCCGCGCGCCGCAGTTCGCCGGCGGCGGCGTGGTCCACGGCCCGACCCCGCGCGACTACGCCCAGCGCACCCCCAAGAAGATGAAGGCCGCCGCCCTGCGCGGCGCCCTCTCCGACCGGGCGCGCAACGGCCGGGTCCACGTGGTCACCGGCCTGCTCGAGGGCGACGTGCCCTCGACCAAGGTCCGCGGTCCAGGCGCTGGCCGGTATCTCCGAGCGCACGCACGTGCTCGTGGTGGCTCGAGCGCAGCGACGACTGCTGACCTGGAAGAGCCTGCGCAACGCCCAGCGGGTGCACCTGCTCGCCCCCGACCAGCTCAACACCTACGACGTGCTCGTCTCCGACGACGTCGTCTTCACCCGCGACGCCCTCGACGCGTTCCTGGCCGGCCCCGCGACGGGCCAGCTCCGCCAAGGCCGTCGCCACCGAGAGCGAGGTCGACGCCGAGATGTCGCTGCTGATCCACAAGGACCACCGCGACGTGCTGCTCGCGCCGGTCATCTCGGAGAAGAGCTACGGGCTCCTCGACGAGAACAAGTACACGTTCCTGGTCCACCCGGACGCCAACAAGACCGAGATCAAGATCGCGGTCGAGCAGGTCTTCGGCGTCAAGGTCACCGGTGTGAACACGCTCAACCGCCAGGGCAAGCGCAAGCGCACCCGCACCGGCTTCGGCCGCCGCAAGGCGACCAAGCGCGCGATCGTCACCGTGGTCGACGGCGACCGCATCGACATCTTCGGCGGTCCGGTCTCCTGACCGGGCCGACGACCGACAAGGACTGAGAGACGCCATGGGCATCCGCAAGTACAAGCCGACCACCCCGGGCCGCCGTGGCTCGAGCGTCGCCGACTTCGTCGAGGTCACGCGCTCCGAGCCGGAGAAGTCGCTGGTGCGCCCGCTGCACAGCAAGGGCGGCCGCAACAACGCCGGCCGGATCACCACCCGCCACCAGGGCGGCGGCCACAAGCGCGCCTACCGCGTCATCGACTTCCGTCGCCACGACAAGGACGGCGTGCCCGCCAAGGTCGCGCACATCGAGTACGACCCGAACCGCACCGCCCGGATCGCGCTGCTGCACTACGCCGACGGCGAGAAGCGCTACATCATCGCGCCGAACCAGCCTCAAGCAGGGCGACCAGATCGAGAACGGTCCGTCGGCCGACATCAAGCCCGGCAACAACCTGCCGCTGCGCAACATCCCGGTCGGCACCGTCGTCCACGCCATCGAGCTGCGGCCCGGTGGCGGGGCGAAGATCGCCCGCTCGGCCGGTGCCAGCGTGCAGCTCGTCGCCAAGGACGGCCCGTACGCGCAGCTCCGGATGCCCTCGGGCGAGATCCGCAACGTCGACCTGCGCTGCCGCGCGACGGTCGGCGAGGTGGGCAACGCCGAGCAGTCCAACATCAACTGGGGCAAGGCCGGCCGCATGCGCTGGAAGGGCAAGCGCCCGACCGTGCGCGGTGTGGCCATGAACCCGGTCGACCACCCGCACGGTGGTGGTGAGGGCAAGACCTCCGGTGGTCGCCACCCGGTCAACCCCAACGGCAAGCCCGAGGGCCGCACGCGCAAGCGCCAACAAGGCCAGCGACGCGATGATCGTCCGCCGCCGCAAGACCGGCAAGAAGCGCTGATCGGAGACCTGCAACCATGCCGCGCAGCCTGAAGAAGGGTCCCTTCGTGGACGACCACCTCATCAAGAAGGTGGACGTCCAGAACGACAAGGGCACCAAGAACGTCATCAAGACGTGGTCCGGCGCTCGATGATCGTGCCGGCCATGCTCGGCCACACGATCGCGGTGCACGACGGCCGCAAGCACGTGCCGGTCTTCGTCACCGAGTCGATGGTCGGCCACAAGCTGGGCGAGTTCGCCCCCACGCGCACCTTCCGGGGTCACGTGAAGGACGACCGGAAGGCACGTCGTGGCTGACACAGCACCCTCGCTGCGAGCACGAGCAGGACTCCGCTGGCAGCAGGGCCAGGCCAAGCACGTCCGCGGTCACGCCGATGAAGGCCCGCCGCGTCGTCGACCTCATCCGGGGGATGCCTGCCGACGAGGCGCAGGCAGTGCTGCAGTTCGCCCCGCAGGCGGCCAGCGAGCCCGTCGACAAGGTGCTCGCCAGCGCCGTCGCCAACGCCGAGCACAACGCCGAGCGGGACAGCCGGCGGCTCGACGTCGCGGACCTCGTCATCGCCGAGGCGTACGTCGACGAGGGCCCGACGCTCAAGCGGTTCCGCCCCCGTGCCCAGGGTCGCGCCTTCCGCATCCGCAAGCGCACCAGCCACATCACGGTCGTGGTTGCCCCCCGTCCCGAGGACGAGAAGAAGACCACCAGCCGTCAGGCAACGAGTACGAAGAGGAGGACCCGATAGTGGGCCAGAAGGTCAACCCGCACGGGTTCCGCCTGGGCATCACCACGGACCACAAGAGCCGCTGGTTCGCCGACAGCACCAAGCCGGGCCAGCGCTACAGCGACTACGTCAAGGAAGACGTGGCGATCCGCCGCCTCATGTCCAAGGGCATGGAGCGGGCCGGCATCAGCCGCGTCGAGATCGAGCGCACCCGGGACCGGGTCCGCGTCGACATCCACACCGCTCGCCCCGGCATCGTCATCGGCCGCCGCGGCGCCGAGGCCGACCGCATCCGCGGCGACCTCGAGAAGCTCACCGGCAAGCAGGTGCAGCTGAACATCCTCGAGGTCAAGAACCCCGAGGTCGACGCCCAGCTCGTCGCGCAGGGCGTGGCCGAGCAGCTGTCCAGCCGGGTCTCGTTCCGCCGTGCGATGCGCAAGTCGATGCAGTCGACGATGAAGGCCGGCGCCAAGGGCATCCGGGTGCAGTGCTCCGGCCGCCTGGGTGGCGCCGAGATGTCGCGCTCGGAGTTCTACCGCGAGGGCCGGGTCCCGCTGCACACCCTGCGCGCGAACATCGACTACGGCTTCTACGAGGCCAGGACGACGTTCGGCCGCATCGGCGTGAAGGTCTGGATCTACAAGGGCGACGCCGGCGGCACCAAGTCCGAGCGGGACGCCGTCCAGGCCGCCGCCCGGATGGCCCAGCGGCAGCGCCCGGCCCGGGCCACCCGGCCGCCGCGCCGCGACGACGTCCCGGCCGGCAACGACGGCACCAGCCCCCCTGCCGAGGCTCCCGCAGCCCTGGCGACGGAGGCCCCGGCACGCCGACCAGTGGAACGGAGGCCTGACCATGCTGATCCCCCGCAGGGTCAAGCACCGCAAGCAGCACCACCCCGGTCGCACCGGTGCGGCCAAGGGCGGCACCCGCGTCACGTTCGGCGACTACGGCATCCAGGCCATCGAGCCCGCCTACGTCACCAACCGGCAGATCGAGTCGGCGCGTATCGCGATGACCCGCCACATCAAGCGTGGCGGCAAGGTCTGGATCAACATCTACCCGGACCGGCCGCTGACCAAGAAGCCGGCCGAGACCCGCATGGGCTCCGGCAAGGGCTCGCCCGAGTGGTGGATCGCGAACGTCAAGCCCGGCCGGGTGATGTTCGAGCTGTCCGGCGTGCCCGAGCCCATCGCCAAAGAGGCGATGCGGCGGGCCATGCACAAGCTCCCGATGAAGTGCCGGTTCGTCCGGCGCGAGGAGGTGAGCTCTGATGAGCAGCGTGCAGAACAAGCTCGCGGCCCCCATGCGCTCGCTCGAGGACGACGAGCTGGTCACCAAGCTGCGGGAGGCCAAGGAGGAGCTGTTCAACCTCCGCTTCCAGGCGGCCACCGGCCAGCTGGAGAGCCACGGCCGGCTCAACGCCGTCCGCAAGGACATCGCCCGGATCTACACGATCATGCGTGAGCGCGAGCTCGGCATCAGCGCCGTCGAGACCGACGGCGAGGTGCCCGCATGAGCGAGAAGGCAGACATGACTGAGAACGCCACCGCAACCGAGACGGCCACCCGCAAGAGTCCCCGCAAGACCCGCGAGGGACTCGTCGTCAGCGACAAGATGGACAAGACCGTCGTGGTCGTCGTCGAGGACCGGGTCAAGCACGCGCTGTACGGCAAGGTCATCCGCCGCACCAGCAACCTCAAGGCGCACGACGAGGACAACAGCTGCGGCGTCGGCGACCGGGTGCTCCTGATGGAGACCCGTCCGCTGTCGGCGACCAAGCGCTGGCGCGTCGTCCAGGTCCTGGAGAAGGCCAAGTAGACCGTCGTACGACGCACTGATCTGACCAGACCCATCCGTTCCGCCAGGCTCGCGAAGAGAACCGGCGCGACGATCAGGAGAATGAAGTGATCCAGCAGGAGTCGCGACTGCGTGTCGCCGACAACACGGGTGCCAAGGAGCTGCTGTGCATCCGCGTGCTCGGCGGCTCCGGGCGGCGCTACGCCGGCATCGGTGACGTCATCGTGGCGACCGTCAAGGACGCCATCCCCGGCGGCAACGTCAAGAAGGGCGAGGTCGTCAAGGCGGTCGTCGTGCGCACCCGCAAGGAGCGCCGGCGTCCGGACGGCTCGTACATCCGTTTCGACGAGAACGCTGCCGTCATCATCAGGGACGGCGGGGACCCGCGCGGCACGCGCATCTTCGGCCCCGTCGGCCGCGAGCTGCGCGACAAGCGCTTCATGCGCATCATCTCGCTCGCGCCGGAGGTGCTCTAACCCATGAAGATCAAGAAGGGCGACCGCGTGCTCGTGGTCACCGGCAAGGACAAGGGCGTCACCGGGCAGGTGATCGAGGCCTACCCCGAGACGGGGAAGCTGCTCGTCGAGGGCGTCAACCGGATCAAGAAGCACACCAAGATCGGGACGTCGTCGCGAGGCGCCAAGACCGGCGGCATCGTGACCCAGGAGGCCGCGATCGACGCCAGCAACGTGATGCTGCTGGTCGAGGTCGACGGCAAGAAGGTCGGCAGCCGCGTGGGCTACCGCGTCGAGACGGTCCAGCGCGACGGCCGCGAGAAGACGGTGCGCGTCCGCTACGCCAAGCGGACCGGTGAGGACATCTGATGAGCACCACCACGAACGAGACGACCGAGGCGACCACGGCCGCGACCGGGCAGCGCGAGCTGCCGCGGCTCAAGGCGCGCTATCGCGCGGACATCGTCAGCGCGCTGCGCGAGGAGTTCGGCTACGCCAACGTCATGCAGGTCCCCGGTCTGGTGAAGATCGTGGTCAACATGGGTGTCGGCGACGCCGCCAGGACTCCAAGCTGATGGACGGCGCGATCCGCGACCTGGCCACGATCACCGGCCAGAAGCCGCAGGTCACCAAGGCCCGCAAGTCGATCGCGCAGTTCAAGCTGCGCGAGGGGATGCCGATCGGCGCGCACGTCACGCTGCGCGGCGACCGGATGTGGGAGTTCCTCGACCGCCTGCTGTCGCTCGCCCTGCCCCGCATCCGCGACTTCCGCGGCCTCTCGCCGCGGCAGTTCGACGGCAGGGGCAACTACACGTTCGGTCTCAACGAGCAGTCGATGTTCCACGAGATCGACCAGGACCGCATCGACCGCGTCCGCGGCATGGACATCACGGTCGTCACCACCGCCACCAACGACGACGAGGGACGCGCCCTGCTGCGCCAGCTCGGATTCCCCTTCCAAGCCTCATGATCGCTACCGCGATCCGCCTGATGACCGCTACCGCAGTGAAGGAGGCCTGAGCATGGCCAAGAAAGCCCTGGTCAACAAGGCCGCGCGCAAGCCCAAGTTCAAGGTGCGCGGGTACACCCGGTGCCAGCGGTGCGGGCGTCCGCACGCGGTCTACCGCAAGTTCGGCCTCTGCCGGGTGTGCTTCCGGGAGATGGCCCACGCGGGCGAGCTGCCCGGCATCACCAAGAGCAGCTGGTAACCGAGCCACGAGCCACCCGCCCGACGACACCGACCTCCCAGAACGCCGTAGGTCCCACGCCCGAGAGGGCAGGGAAACCCCGGCGAGAAAGCGGCAAACGCAGCCATGACGATGACCGACCCGATCGCAGACATGCTCACCCGTCTGCGCAACGCGAACACGGCGTACCACGACAGCGTGGCGATGCCCCACTCCAAGCTCAAGACGCACGTCGCCGAGATCCTCCAGCAGGAGGGCTACATCTCCGGCTGGCGCGTCGAGGAGCCGGCCGAGGACGAGGTCGGCAAGACCCTCGTGCTCGACCTCAAGTACGGCCCGAACCGGGAGCGCTCGATCGCTGGCATCAAGCGGATCAGCAAGCCCGGCCTGCGGGTCTACGCCAAGTCGACGAACCTGCCGAGGGTCCTCGGTGGCCTGGGTGTCGCGATCATCTCGACGTCCTCCGGGCTGCTCACCGACCGCCAGGCCGGCAAGAAGGGCGTGGGTGGGGAAGTCCTCGCCTACGTCTGGTAAGGGGATCTGACATGTCGCGCATCGGACGACTTCCCATCACCGTGCCTGCGGGCGTCGACGTCGCCCTCGACGGCCGGGCCGTCACCGTGAAGGGGCCGAAGGGCACCCTGCAGCACACCGTGGCCGAGCCCATCGAGATCACCCGCGCCGAGGACGGCACGCTGCAGGTGACCCGGCCCAACGACGAGCGGCAGAACCGCGCGCTGCACGGCCTGTCGCGCACCCTGGTGGCCAACATGGTCCAGGGCGTCACCGAGGGCTACACCAAGGTCCTCGAGATCGTCGGCACGGGCTACCGCGTCGTCGCCAAGGGCAGCGACCTGGAGTTCCAGCTCGGCTTCTCCCACCCCGTCCTGGTGAAGGCCCCCGAGGGCATCACCTTCGTCGTCGAGGCCCCGACCCGCTTCTCGGTCTCCGGCGTGGACAAGCAGCAGGTCGGTGAGGTCTCGGCCAACATCCGCAAGCTGCGCAAGCCCGACCCCTACAAGGGCAAGGGCGTGCGGTACCAGGGCGAGGTCATCAAGCGCAAGGCCGGAAAGGCTGGTAAGTAGCAATGGCGTTGGCAGTGAAGATCCGCCGCGGCGACAAGAACGTCGCCCGGTCACGCCGTCACCTCCGGGTCCGCAAGAAGGTCAGCGGCACGACCGCCCGGCCGCGCCTGGTCGTGACCCGCTCCAGCCGGCACGTGTTCGTGCAGGTCGTCGACGACGTCGCCGGCCGCACCCTCGTCTCGGCCTCGACGATGGAGGCCGACCTGCGCTCGTCCGGCGGCGACAAGACCGCCAAGGCCCGCAAGGTCGGCGAGCTCGTCGCCAAGCGCGCCAAGGACGCCGGCGTCGAGGCCGTCGTGTTCGACCGGGGTGGCAACCGCTACCACGGCCGGGTCGCGGCCATCGCCGACGGCGCCCGAGAGGCGGGGCTGTCCCTGTGACCAGCCCGCGCACCGAGAACGTCAACGCATTCACCCCGTCCGAGATGAGGAACGTCTGATGCCTGGACCCCAGCGCCGAGGTGGCACTGCCGGTGCCGGCGACGGCAACCGCCGGGACCGCCGCGACGGCGGTGGCCGTGGCGGCGCAGCCGAGAAGACCGCGTTCGTCGAGCGCGTGGTGGCCATCAACCGGGTGGCCAAGGTCGTCAAGGGCGGTCGCCGCTTCAGCTTCACCGCCCTCGTGGTCGTGGGCGACGGCGACGGCACCGTCGGCGTCGGCTACGGCAAGGCCAAGGAGGTGCCCGCGGCGATCGCCAAGGGCGTCGAGGAGGCCAAGAAGCACTTCTTCAAGGTCCCGCGCATCCAGGGCACCATCCCGCACCCCGTCCAGGGCGAGAAGGCCGCCGGCGTCGTGCTGCTGAAGCCGGCGTCGCCCGGTACCGGCGTCATCGCCGGTGGCCCGGTGCGTGCCGTGCTCGAGTGCGCCGGCGTCCACGACGTGCTCTCGCAAGTCGCTCGGGTCGTCCAACCCGATCAACATCGTGCACGCCACGGTGGCCGCCCTGCAGGGCCTGGAGCCGCCGGAGGCCGTCGCCGCCCGTCGCGGCCTGCCCCTCGAGGACGTCGCACCGGCGTCGCTGCTGCGCGCCCGCGCGGCGGGGATGAGTGCGTGATGGGCAAGCGACTCAAGGTCACCCAGACCCGTTCCGGGATCGGTGGCAAGCAGAACCAGCGGGACACGCTGCGGTCCCTCGGGCTCAAGCGCCTCCACGACGTCGTCGTCAAGGAGGACCGGCCCGAGATCCGCGGCATGGTCAACACGGTGTCGCACCTGGTCACCGTCGAGGAGGTCGACTGACATGGCTGACAACCGACAGCAGAGCAACGGTGTGCCGCTCAAGGTGCACCACCTGCGGCCCGCCCCGGGCTCGAAGACCGCCAAGACCCGGGTGGGTCGCGGCGAGGGCTCCAAGGGCAAGACCGCCGGTCGCGGCACCAAGGGCACCAAGGCGCGCTACCAGGTGCCGGACCGCTTCGAGGGCGGTCAGATGCCGCTGCACATGCGGCTGCCCAAGCTGCGCGGCTTCAAGAACCCCTTCCGCACCGAGTACCAGGTCGTCAACCTGGACCGGCTCACCGCGCTCTACCCGGACGGTGGCGAGGTCACGGTCGAGACCTGGTCGCCAAGGGCGCGGTCCGGAAGGGCCAGCTCGTCAAGGTGCTGGGCTCCGGCGAGGCAGGGGTGGCCCTGCAGGTCAGCGCACACGCGTTCTCGGCCAGCGCCAAGGACAAGATCGCGGCAGCCGGCGGCTCGGTCACCGAGCTCTAGGCAGCACCGGCCGCCCGGTCGGGCCGGGATTCCGTCCGCAGAGGCGGAACCGGCCCGACATGACTGTTAGAGTCCCAGACGGTCCCTGTGCGCGATGGCGGCGGCAGACGACCTGACGCCCCGCAGCCGTGCGGGTGCGGAACGTGACCACCCGGAGGATCCTCGTGCTCACCGCGTTCGCTCGGGCGTTCCGGACGCCCGACCTGCGCAGGAAGATTCTCTTCACCGCGGGGATCATGGCGCTGTTCCGGCTCGGCTCGGTCATCCCGACGCCCGGTGTCGACTACTCGGCGGTGCACGACTGCATCGACAACAACGCGAACAACGGGCTGTACAGCCTGATCAACCTGTTCAGCGGCGGGGCGCTGCTGCAGCTGTCGATCTTCGCGCTCGGCATCATGCCGTACATCACGGCCAGCATCATCGTGCAGCTGCTGACGGTGGTCATCCCGCGCTTCGAGGACCTGAAGAAGGAGGGTCAGTCCGGCACCGCCAAGCTGACCCAGTACACCCGGTACCTCACCATCGGCCTGGCGATCCTGCAGTCCACCGGCCTGATCGCGCTCGCCCGCCAGCCCGGCCAGCTGTTCAACGGCTGCACGAACGACATCATCTACCCCGACATCGGCATCACCGGCATCGCCGTCATGATCCTCACGATGACCGCCGGCACCGGCGTCATCATGTGGCTCGGCGAGCTCATCACCGACCGCGGCATCGGCAACGGCATGTCGCTGCTGATCTTCACCTCGATCGCGGCCGGCTTCCCGACCTCGCTCTGGCAGATCAAGCTGCAGCGTGGCTGGGGGCTGTTCTTCATCGTCCTGGCCGCCGGACTCGTGCTGGTCGCCCTCGTCGTCTTCGTCGAGCAGGCGCAGCGCCGGATCCCCGTGCAGTACGCCAAGCGGATGGTCGGCCGGCGGATGTACGGCGGCTCGTCGACCTACATCCCGCTCAAGGTCAACCAGGCCGGCGTCATCCCGGTCATCTTCGCCTCGTCGCTGCTCTACCTGCCGGCGCTCGCGGTCAACCTCACCGACAAGAACAACCCGCCCGGCTGGGCGACCTGGGTGCAGACCTACCTCGTGCGCGGTGACCACCCGATCTACATGGCCCTCTACTTCGGCCTGATCGTGTTCTTCACGTACTTCTACGTGGCGATCACCTTCAACCCGACCGAGGTCGCCGACAACATGAAGAAGTACGGCGGGTTCATCCCGGGCATCCGGGCCGGCCGGCCGACCGCCGAGTACCTCGACTACGTCCTGTCCCGCATCACCCTGGCGGGCGCGATCTACCTGGGCAGCATCGCGCTCCTCCCGCTGATCGCGCTGGGGCTGTTCCAGGCCAACCGGAGCTTCCCGTTCGGCGGCACCGCGATCCTGATCATCGTCGGGGTGGGCCTCGAGACGGTGAAGCAGATCGAGAGCCAGCTCCAGCAGCGCAACTACGAGGGCTTCCTCCGCTAGTGCGGCTCGTACTCGTCGGGCCTCCGGGAGCCGGCAAGGGCACCCAGGCGCAGTTCGTCGCGTCGCACTTCGCGGTGCCGAAGATCTCGACCGGCGACATCTTCCGGGCGAACGTCAGCGAGGGCACCGACCTGGGGCTCGAGGCGAAGAAGTTCATGGACGCCGGCGACCTCGTGCCGGACGAGGTGACCATCGGCATGGTCACCGAGCGGCTCACCCACGGGGACACCGTCGAGGGCTTCCTGCTCGACGGCTTCCCCCGCACGGTGCACCAGGCGGAGGTCCTGGACGGCATGCTCGCCGACCAGAGCACCGCGCTGGACGTCGTCCTGGAGCTGGTCGTCGACGACGAGGAGGTCGTGCGCCGGCTCTCCGGCCGGCGTACCTGCCGGCAGTGCGGCCACGTGTGGCACCTGGACTTCGACCCGCCCGCCACCGAGGGCACCTGCGACCGGTGCGACGGGCAGCTGTTCCAGCGCGACGACGACAGCGAGGAGACCATCCGGCATCGCCTGGAGGTCTACGCCGACCAGACCTCACCGCTGATCGGCTACTACGGCGACCGCGGCCTGCTCCGTGGCGTCGACGCCACCGGGCCGGTCGAGGACGTCACCGAACGGGCCATCAACGCGCTGCGCCGGTTCGGCGACTGACGGCCGGCCGACGAAGGTACCGAGCACGTGTTTCGGAAGCGGGACCGCATGATCCAGATCAAGTCCGACGCCCAGGTGGCCCTGATGCGGGAAGCCGGCCTGGTGGTCGGCCGGACGCTGGCTGCCCTCGAGGCGGCGACCGTCCCCGGCGTGACGACCCGGGAGCTCGACGACCTCGCCGAGTCCGAGATCCGCGGCGCCGGCGCCGTCCCGTCGTTCAAGGGCTACCAGCCGCACCCGTCGATCCCGCCGTTCCCCGCCTCGATCTGCGCCTCGGTCAACGACGAGATCGTGCACGGCATCCCGGGTCCGCGGGTGCTGCGCGAGGGCGACATCATCTCGATCGACTGCGGGGCCATCCTGGACGGCTGGCACGGCGACGCGGCCATCACCGTGGCTGTCGGGCAGGTGCCCGAAGCCGCCGGCGAGCTGCTGCGGGTGACCGAGGAGTCGATGTGGCGCGGGTTCGCCGCCGCGCGGCTCGGCGGCCGGCTGAGCGACATCAGCCACGCCGTCGAGAGCTATGCGCGCTCGCAGGGCGACTACGGCATCGTCGAGGAGTACGGCGGGCACGGCATCGGCACCGAGATGCACCAGGCACCGCACCTGCTCAACTACGGCCGCCCGGGCCGCGGGCCCAAGCTGCAGAAGGGGCTGGCGCTCGCGGTCGAGCCGATGCTCACGCTCGGCAGCCGGCACACCCGCGAGCTGGCCGACGGCTGGACCGTGTCCACGGCGGACGGCGGGCTGGCGGCCCACTTCGAGCACACCTTCGTGCTCACCGACCGCGGCCCGTGGGTGCTCACCGCGCTCGACGGCGGCGCCATGCGTCTCGGGGAGCTCGGCGTCACGGTGGCGTCGTGACCGACGAGCACCCGTCGATGGACCACGACCCGCTGCTGCGGGCCGGGGACGCCGACCGGGACGCGGTGGTCGAGCGGCTGCACGCCGCGCACGCCGAGGGCCGCCTGACCACCGAGGAGCTGACCGAGCGGCTGGACGCCGCGCTGGCCGCCCGGACGCTCGGTGACCTTCTGCCCCTCACCAGCGACCTGCCGGTCCCCGCCGGCGAGCTGGCCCGGACCGGCGACGAGGCGCGCGTCGACCGGCCGGAGCGGAACCCGGAGCGCAGCCTGCGGGCGGCCTGGGGGGCCTGGGCCACCGCGGTGCTGGTCTGCACCGCGATCTGGCTGGCCGTCGGCGTCTCGAACGGGTTCGGCTACTTCTGGCCGATCTGGGTCGCCGGACCGTGGGGCGCCGTGCTGCTGGCCCGGACGCTGTTCGGGCGCTGACCTCCCGGCCCCCCGGCCGGCCCCTGACCTGCACCGATCCGGCAGCGACGCGGGTTTGGCGGTCCCGGGACGGGTGACGTAGACTCACTGGCTGGCTCACGAGCCCCGTCCTGCATGCCCCGCGGCTGGCCCGGCATGCGCGACGACGTCACCAGTGAGTCGACCCTGAGCACGACCCACAGCACGATCCTGCCCGGCACCCTGCCGGGTGGATATGACGGAATGCGGAGGACATGCCCAAGAGACGGGGTCATCGAGATCGAGGGCACCGTGGTCGAAGCCCTGCCGAACGCGTTCTTCCGCGTGGAGCTGACGAACGGTCACAAGGTCCTCGCTCACATCAGTGGCAAGATGCGCCAGCACTACATCCGGATCCTCCCCGAGGACCGCGTGGTGGTGGAGCTCAGCCCCGTACGACCTCAACCGTGGGCGCATCGTCTACCGCTACAAGTAGCCGATCTCCTGCTCCGCAGTCCGTCCCTCTCGACCGCAACCACCCGAGGCTGAGTACACCGATGAAGGTCAAGCCCAGCGTCAAGAAGATCTGCGACAAGTGCAAGGTGATCCGCCGGCACGGCCGGGTCATGGTGATCTGCGACAACGCACGTCACAAGCAGCGTCAGGGCTGACCTAGCCCAGCAGGTCCTCGCGACCGACGACAACACGACAACGCACAGCGCACCGCGCCCCGCCGACCGGCGCCTCTCGAGGGACATCGGCGGGTCACCCCCGGACCAGGCCGGGGCCATCCACCCCGGGCGGGGTGGGGGAGCGGTGGGCCAGACCTGGACAGCAGAAGGAGAACCGCCCAGATGGCACGCCTCGTCGGCGTCGACCTCCCGCGCGAGAAGCGCGTCGAGATCGCCCTGACCTACATCTTCGGTGTCGGCCGCACCCGTGCGGTCGAGACCCTCGCCAACACCGGGGTCAACCCGGACACCCGCGTCCGCGACCTCGGCGACGACGACCTCGTCAAGCTCCGCGACTGGATCGAGGCCAACTACCGGATCGAGGGTGACCTGCGCCGCGAGGTGCAGGCCGACATCCGGCGCAAGGTCGAGATCGGCTGCTACCAGGGCATCCGGCACCGCCGCGGTCTGCCCGTCCGCGGCCAGCGCACCCACACCAACGCGCGCACCCGCAAGGGCCCGCGCAAGGCCATCGCCGGCAAGAAGAAGGTCGGCAAGAAGTAGCACGGGGGCTCCGCCCCCGTGACCCCGAAGGCCGACCCCCGAAGGCACCTTCACGCGAGCAAGAGCCGACAGACCTTCAGGAGAGAACCAGCCGATGCCTCCGAAGAGCCGTCAAGGCGCGGGCGCCAAGAAGGTGCGCCGCAAGGAGAAGAAGAACGTGGCCCACGGCCACGCTCACATCAAGAGCACGTTCAACAACACCATCGTCTCGATCACCGACCCCATGGGCAACGTGATCTCGTGGGCGTCCGCCGGGCACGTGGGCTTCAAGGGCTCGCGCAAGTCGACGCCGTTCGCGGCGCAGATGGCCGCCGAGACCGCCGCCCGCCGCGCCCAGGAGCACGGCATGCGCAAGGTCGACGTGTTCGTGAAGGGCCCGGGCTCGGGCCGCGAGACCGCGATCCGGTCGCTGCAGGCGACCGGCCTCGAGGTCGGGACCATCCAGGACGTCACCCCCGTCCCCGCACAACGGCTGCCGCCCGCCCAAGCGCCGCCGCGTCTGACGCCGGAGGAGCAGGAGACACCATGGCGCGATACACCGGTCCGGACTGCAAGCGCTGCCGCCGCGAGAAGATGAAGCTGTTCCTCAAGGGCGCCAAGTGCGAGTCCGCCGAAGTGCCCGATCGAGATCCGTCCCTACCCGCCCGGGTGAGCACGGCCGCGGTCGCACCAAGGACAGCGAGTACCTGCTGCAGATGCGCGAGAAGCAGAAGTGCGCCCGCATCTACGGCGTCCTCGAGAAGCAGTTCCGCGGCTACTACGAGGAGGCCAACCGGCGTCAGGGCAAGACCGGCGAGAACCTGCTGCGCATCCTCGAGAGCCGGCTGGACAACGTCGTCTACCGCGCCGGCTTCGCCAAGTCGCGCGACATGGCCCGCCAGCTCGTGCGCCACGGCCACATCACTGGTCAACGGCCACAAGGTCGACATCCCGTCGTACCGCGTGAGCGACAACGACATCGTCGAGGTGCGCGGAGCGCTCGCTCGAGCTGACCCCGTTCGTCGTCGCGCGCGCCGAGGCCGGCGAGCGCACGGTGCCGGCCTGGCTCGAGGTCATCCCGAACCGGATGCGCATCCTCGTGCACTCCCTCCCGGCCCGGCAGGTCATCGACACGCCGGTCCAGGAGCAGCTCATCGTCGAGCTCTACTCCAAGTAGGCACCCGATCCCTGCGGGCGGCACGACCGACGCCGCCCCGGGGCGCACGCATCGCGAGGCGTCATATAGCGGACGCCCGCGGGAAGGAACTGACCGTGCTCATCGCACAGCGCCCCACCCTCACCGAGGAGGTCGTCGACGACTACCGCTCGCGGTTCGTCATCGAGCCGCTCGAGCCGGGCTTCGGCTACACCCTCGGCAACTCGCCTGCGTCGCACGCTGCTCTCCTCCATCCCCGGCGCCGCGGTCACGAGCATCCGGGTCGACGGCGTCCTGCACGAGTTCACCACCGTGCCCGGCGTCAAGGAGGACGTCACCGACATCATCCTCAACATCAAGGAGCTCGTCGTGAGCTCCGAGCACGACGAGCCGGTCGTGATGTACCTGCGCAAGCAGGGCCCCGGCGCCGGTCACCGCCGCCGACATCGCGCCGCCGGCCGGCGTCGAGGTGCACAACCCCGACCTGCACATCGCCACGCTGAACGCCAAGGGCAAGCTCGAGATGGAGCTCACCGTCGAGCGCGGCCGCGGCTACGTCTCCGCCGTGCAGAACAAGCAGGCCGGGCCAGGAGATCGGCCGCATCCCGGTCGACTCGATCTACTCGCCGGTGCTCAAGGTGACCTACAAGGTCGAGGCCACCCGCGTCGAGCAGCGCACCGACTTCGACAGGCTGATCGTCGACGTCGAGACCAAGCAGCTCGATGCTGCCGCGCGACGCCATGGCGTCGGCGCGGCAAGACCCTGGTCGAGCTGTTCGGCCTGGCCCGCGAGCTCAACGTCGAGGCCGAGGGCATCGACATGGGCCCGTCGCCGACCGACGCCGCGCTCGCCGCGGACCTCGCGCTCCCGATCGAGGACCTCGAGCTCACCGTGCGGTCGTACAACTGCCTCAAGCGCGAGGGCATCCACACCGTCGGCGAGCTCGTCGCGCGCAGCGAGGCCGACCTGCTCGACATCCGCAACTTCGGCGCGAAGTCGATCGACGAGGTCAAGGCCAAGCTGCACTCGATGGGCCTGGCGCTCAAGGACAGCCCGCCCGGGTTCGACCCGAGCACGGCCGTCGACAACTACGGCGACCGACGACGACGACCAGGCCTTCGCCGAGGACGAGCAGCTACTGAGCGTCCTGCGCGAGCCACTCGCACTGACCGTCGACCCGACGCAACTGGAGGAGTAACTGACCGATGCCCACGCCCACCAAGGGTCCTCGCCTCGGCGGCGGCCCGGCGCACGAGCGGCTGATGCTGGCGAACCTCGCCACCGCGCTGTTCGAGCACGGCAAGATCACCACGACCGAGGCGAAGGCCAAGCGGCTGCGCCCGCTCGCCGAGCGGCTCATCACCTTCGCCAAGCGCGGTGACCTGCACGCCCGGCGCCGGGTGATGACGGTCGTGCGGGACAAGAGCGTCGTGCACGTGCTCTTCACCGAGATCGGCCCGCGCTACGAGAACCGGCAGGGCGGCTACACCCGCATCACCAAGGTCGGTCCGCGCAAGGGCGACAACGCCCCGATGGCCGTCATCGAGCTGGTCGAGGCGCTGACCGCCAAGGTCGAGACCGTGCGGCGAGGCCGAGGCGGCCACCAAGCGGACGGCCAAGAAGGCCCCGGCGAAGAAGGCGGCCGCTCCGGCCGCCGAGGCGCCGGCGACCGACGCGCCGTACGGCGAGGGTTCGTCGGCCACCCAGGCCGACGGGTTCGACATCAAGGGCAACGCCGACTCGATGAAGTACCACGTGCCCGGCAGCCCGCACTACGACCGCACCGTCGCCGAGGTCTGGTTCGCCACGACCGACGACGCCGAGAAGGCCGGCTTCGAGCCGACCGGGTGGGGCACCGACCACCCCTACGGCGAGGGCTCGCACGCGCCGCTGGACGACCCGGCGACCGCGCCGGACGGCTACCCGGTCAAGGGCAACGCGGACTCGATGAAGTACCACACGCCGGAGAGCCCCTACTTCGACCGCACGGTGGCCGAGGTCTGGTTCGCCACCGCCGAGGCGGCCGAGGCGGCCGGCTTCGAGGGCACCGCGGCCGACGAGGGCGCCGCCACGGAGGACGAGTCCTGACCGACTCGGCCCGCGCCGTGACCGAGCCCGCCGTCCCCTCCTCGGGGGACGGCGGGCTCGTCCGTCTGCGGCTCGACCTGGCCTACGACGGGCACCGAGTTCGCCGGCTGGGCGGTGCAGCCCGGCCGGCGCACCGTGCAGGGCGAGGTGGAAGGGGCCCTCGCCACCGATCCTGCGGCTGCCGCACGTGCGGGTGACCTGCGCCGGGCGCACCGACGCGGGGGTGCACGCCCGCGGCCAGGTCGCCCACCTCGACGTGCCCCGCACGGCGTACGACGGCGACGCCCGCGCCCTCGGGCGGCGCCTCGCCGGGGTGTTGCCCGCCGACATCGGCGTCCGGGCCGTCGACGTCGCGGCGCCGGGCTTCGACGCCCGGTTCTCGCCGATGTGGCGGCGGTACGCCTACCGGGTCTGCGTCGCGCCGTTCGGCCCGGACCCGTTGCGCCGCCGCGACGTGCTGGCGCACTCCCGGCCGCTGGACCTCGCCGGCGATGCAGGCCGCGGCCGCGCCCCTGGTGGGCGAGCACGACTTCGCGGCCTTCTGCCGCCGCCGCGAGGGCGCCACGCACGGTGCGCACGCTGCTCGAGCTGTCCTGGTCGCGGCAGAGCGAGCTGCTGGTGGCCCGGGTGGTCGCCGACGCGTTCTGCCACACCATGGTGCGGGCCCTGATCGGTGCCTGCCTGGCGGTCGGTGAGGGGCGTCGCGCCGCGGCCTGGCCGGCCGAGGTGCTCGCGGCCCGCGAGCGGCGATCCGGACGTCACCGTGGTGCCGCCGCAGGGGCTGACCCTCGAGGAGGTCCGCTACCCCGGTGACGCCGAGCTGGCCGCTCGGGCCGCCGAGACCCGCCGGGTCCGCGAGGTGCCGGCCCCGTGACGACCGTGACCCGCGAGGAGCTGATCGTCCAGCTCGCCGCGCGCATCCTCGCGCTGCCCGACGACGCTGCGCGCACCGTCGCCGTCGACGGCATGTCCTGCGTCGGGAAGACCACGCTGGCGACCGAGGTGGCGACCGTGGTGACCGGCGCCGGCAGGCCCGTCGTCGCGGTCTCGTACGACGACTTCCACCAGCCGCGGGAGCGTGCGGCACCGGCGGGACCGGCTGTCGGCCGAGGGCTACCTCGAGGACTCGTACGACCCGGGCGCGCTGCGCCGGCTGGTGCTGGAGCCGCTGGCCGCCGGGCCGGCCGATCGTGCCGGGCAGCTTCGACCTCGCCTCTGACGAGCCGGCGGTGCCGACCGAGGTGGCGGTCGAGGCGTCCGGGGTGGTGCTGGTCGAGGGCGAGTTCCTGCTGGGAGACGACCTCGCGGCCGGGTGGGACCTCGGCGTGCTGCTCGTCGCCGACCCGGCGGCGGTGCTGACGAGGGCGCTGGCCCGCGACGGCTACCTCGGGACGCCGGAGCAGGTGCGCACGCTGTACCTGCGGCGCTACTTCGCGGCCTGGTCGCTCTACGAGGAGCGCCAGGACCCGTGGTCCCGGGCCCACCTGGTCGTCGACCTCAGCGACCCGACGGCCCCGCGGGTTCTCGGCTAACTGGCTCGACCCCGGCAGCCGCAGCCCCCACACTCGTGTCACGTGGGCCACGTCGACGTCAACGGCATCAGCTACTACCTCCCCGACGGCCGCTGCCTGCTGTCCGACGTGTCGTTCCGGGTGGGCGACGGCGCGAAGGTGGCCCTGGTCGGGGCCAACGGCGCCGGCAAGACCACCCTGCTGCGGCTGGTGGCCGGCGACATCGACCCGCACGAGGGCTCCATCGGGCGATCCGGGGGCCTCGGGGTGATGCGGCAGTTCGTCGGCTCGGTGCGCGACGACTCGTCGGTGCGCGACCTGCTCGTCTCGGTCGCGCCGCCGGCCGTGCGGTCGGCCGCCAAGGCCCTCGAGCAGGCCGAGCTGCTGATGATGGAGCGCGACGACGAGCGGACCCAGATGCGCTACGCGCAGTCGCTGTCGGACTGGGCCGACGCCGGCGGCTACGAGGCCGAGGTGCTGTGGGACACCTGCACGGTGGCGGCTCTCGGGGTGCCGTTCGAGAAGGCGCAGTGGCGCGACCTGCGCACGCTGTCCGGCGGCGAGCAGAAGCGGGTGGTGCTCGAGGCGCTGCTCCGCGGCCCGGACGAGGTCCTGATGCTCGACGAGCCGGACAACTACCTCGACGTGCCGGGCAAGCTGTGGCTCGAGGAGTCGCTGCGCGAGTCGCCGAAGACCGTGCTGTTCGTCAGCCACGACCGCGAGCTGCTGGCCCGCTCGGCCACCCGGGTGGTCACCGTCGAGCTCGGCGCCGGCGGGAACACCACCTGGACCCACGGCGGCGGCTTCACGACGTACCACCAGGCGCGCACCGAGCGGTTCACCCGGCTCGAGGAGCTGCGCCGCCGCTGGGACGAGGAGCACGCCAAGATCAAGGCGCTGGTCGCGATGTACAAGCAGAAGGCGGCGTACAACGACGGCATGGCCTCGCGCTACCAGGCCGCGCAGACCCGGCTGCGGATGTTCGAGGAGGCCGGCCCGCCGGAGGCCATCCCGCGGGAGCAGGCGGTCACGATGCGGCTGCGCGGCGCCCGCACCGGCAAGCGGTCGGTGATCTGCGAGGGCGTCGAGCTCACCGGGCTGATGAAGCCGTTCGACCTCGAGGTCTGGTACGGCGACCGGGTCGCCGTGCTCGGGTCGAACGGGTCCGGCAAGTCGCACTTCCTGCGCCTGCTGGCGGTCGGCGGCACCGACCCCGAGGCCGAGCACCGGCCGGTCGACGACGCGCGGATCGCGCCGGTCGCGCACACCGGCCGGGCCCGGCTGGGTGCCCGGGTGCGGCCCGGCTGGTTCGCCCAGACCCACGACCACCCCGAGCTGGTCGGTCGCACGCTGCTCGACATCCTCTGGCGCGGCGACGAGCACCGCGGCGGGCTGGGGCGCGAGGAGGCGTCCCGGGCGCTGGACCGCTACGAGCTGGCGCACGCCGCCGAGCAGACGTTCGACTCGCTGTCCGGCGGCCAGCAGGCCCGGCTGCAGATCCTGCTGCTGGAGCTCTCCGGTGCCACCCTGCTGCTGCTGGACGAGCCCACCGACAACCTGGACATCATCTCGCGCCGAGGCGCTGGAGGAGGGCCTGGCGGCGTTCGACGGCACCGTGGTGGCCGTGACGCACGACCGCTGGTTCGCCCGCGGCTTCGACCGGTTCCTGGTGTTCGGCGCCGACGGCGAGGTCTACGAGTCGGACGAGCCGGTGTGGGACGAGGGCCGGGTGCAGCGGGCCCGGTGAGCTCCTGCCGCACCGGGGCCGGCCCTCCGCCGCTTTGACCCCCCGGTGGCCCGGCGGGTATCGTGCGAGGTCGCCTGCGCCTGTCCGCCGGAGCACTTCCGCGGAGGGGCCGCCGGTCGGCGCACTGCGCCCGACACGACCGACCGATCACGACCGACCCGAGAAGGCCTCACCGTGCGTACGTACAGCCCCAAGCCCGGCGACGTCCAGCGTCAGTGGCACGTCATCGACGCGACCGACGTCGTCCTCGGCCGGCTGGCCACCCAGGCCGCGACGCTGCTGCGCGGCAAGCACAAGCCGATCTACGCCCCGCACGTCGACACCGGCGACTTCGTGATCATCGTCAACGCCGACAAGGTCGCCCTGACCGGCAACAAGCGCGAGAACAAGATCGCCTACCGGCACTCCGGCTTCCCGGGCGGGCTCACCAGCACCTCCTACGCCGACCTGCTGGACAAGCACCCGGAGCGGGCCGTGGAGAAGGCCATCAAGGGGATGCTCCCGCACAACAGCCTCGGCCGGACCATGCTGTCGAAGCTCAAGGTGTACGCCGGTCCGGCGCACCCGCACCAGGCGCAGGCAGCCCACCCCGTTCGAGATCACCCAGGTCGCGCAGTAAGCACTGCCGTCGCTGGGTCGCGAACACCTGACGCACCCGACGTACCCGCCGAGAGAGACCGAGAGAGACACCGTGGCTGAGACCACCAGCACGCCCACCGACGACGCCGTCGACCTGACGTCGACGGCGACCTCGCCGACGCCCCCGAGAGCTTCACCACCGAGTCCTCGGCGGAGACGTTCAGCACGGTGACGCCGCGGGAGATCATCACGGCCCCCGCCGCCGCGACCGGCCGCCGCAAGCAGGCCATCGCCCGGGTCCGGCTCGTGCCCGGCACCGGTCAGTGGACCGTCAACGGCCGCGCCCTGGACGTCTACTTCCCGAACAAGGTGCACCAGCAGCTGGTCAACGACCCGTTCACGACGCTCGGCGCCGAGGACCGGTTCGACGTCATCGCCCGCATCCACGGCGGCGGCACCTCCGGCCAGGCCGGCGCCCTGCGCCTCGCCATCTCGCGGGCCCTCAACGAGATCGACGAGGAGGGCAACCGCCCGGCGCTCAAGAAGGCCGGCTTCCTCACCCGTGACCCGCGGGCCAAGGAGCGCAAGAAGTACGGCCTGAAGAAGGCCCGCAAGGCTCCGCAGTACAGCAAGCGCTGACCCGCGTCCTCGTGGGACGCATCTTCGGCACCGACGGCGTGCGCGGGCTGGCCAACCGCGACCTCACCGCCGAGCTGGCCCTGGACCTGTCGGTCGCCGCTGCGCACGTCCTCGGCGAGGTCGGTGCCTTCGAGGGGCACCGGCCGACCGCCGTGGTCGGGCGCGACCCGCGCGCCTCGGGCGAGTTCCTCTCCGCGGCCGTGGTCGCCGGGCTCGCCAGCGCCGGCGTCGACGTGCTGCGACGTCGGGGTGCTGCCGACGCCCGCAGTCGCCTTCCTCACCGCCGACCTCGGGGCCGACCTCGGCGTCGATGCATCTCGGCCAGCCACAACCCGATGCCGGACAACGGCCTCAAGTTCCTCGCCCGCGGCGGGCACAAGCTGCCCGACGAGCTCGAGGACGCCATCGAGGGCCGGCTGCGCGAGGACTGGGAGCGCCCCACCGGCGCCGCGGTCGGCCGGGTCCGGACCGACTCCTCGGTCGGCGGGCGCTACGTCGACCACCTGCTGGCCACCCTGCCGCACCCGCTCGACGGGCTGACCGTCGTCGTCGACTCCGCCCACGGTGCTGCCCACCAGGTCGCACCGGAGGCGCTGCGCCGGGCCGGTGCCCGGGTGGTGGCGATCGGCGACCGCCCCGACGGCCTCAACATCAACGACGGGTTCGGCTCGACGCACCTGCAGCCGCTGCAGGCCGCGGTCCGCGAGCACGGCGCCGACCTCGGCGTGGCGCTCGACGGCGACGCCGACCGGTGCCTCGCGGTCGACGCGTCCGGCGCCGTCGTCGACGGCGACCAGATCCTCGCCGTGCTCGCCCTGTCGATGCGCGAGGCCGGCCGGCTGCCGCACGACACGGCGGTGGTGACGGTGATGTCCAACCTCGGCTTCCGGATCGCGATGGCCCGCGAGGGCGTCACCGTCGTCGAGACCGGCGGTCGGTGACCGCTACGTGCTGGAGGCCATGCGGGCCGGCGGCTTCGCCCTGGGTGGCGAGCAGTCGGGTCACGTGATCATGTGGGACCACGCCACCACCGGCGACGGGACGCTCACCGCGCTGCAGCTGCTCGCCCGGGTGGCCGCCACCGGCAAGCCGCTCGGCGAGCTGGCGGCGGTGATGGACCGCCTGCCGCAGGTGCTCGTCAACGTCCGTGGCGTCGACCGCACGGGGGTGGACGCCTGTGCGCCGCTGCAGGAGGCGGTCCGCGGGGCCGAGGCCGAGCTCGGGGAGACCGGCCGCGTCCTGCTGCGGCCCAGCGGCACCGAGCCGGTGGTCCGCGTCATGGTCGAGGCTGCCGACAAGTCCCAGGCCGACGCCGTCGCGGCGCGGCTCGCGAAGGTCGTCGAGGCCGAGCTCGCGCTGTAGCGAACGGTATGCCGTTGGCAAAGCCGACGGGTGCGCCCTTGTCAGGCCTGGCGGCCCGGCGCACTGTGGCGACAGGCACGGGGGAGGCCTCTGGGGAGGAACCATGGCCATCGACCACGGCTTCCGACGTGGCGCGCTGGTCGCCTCGCTCGCCCTCACGGTGTCTCTCGTGGCCAGCGCCTGCGGCGAGGTGCCGGTCGACCAAGCCGGTTCGCGCCCGGTCGCGGCAACCGGGCAGCCGCAGGGCCAACCGTCCCTCGCCGCGGCCCAGATCACGCCGCCGTCGGACCCGACGAGCAGCCCGTCGCCGACCCGGAAGAAGAAGAAGCGCAACATCATCTCCTGGATCCTCAGCCTCGGGCCGGGGGCACCGATCGGCCCTCCCGAGTTCACGGCCTACCGCGAGCTGCAGCAGTTCCACTGCGCCACGGTGGTCGACCGGGTCGGTGAGCTGCAACCGACGGCGCGGACGCTGTACACCGGCGCCTCCCGCGCCTGCCTGGCGGCCTTTGCCGGGCGGCCAAAGATGTGGCGTCGGGCGTCAGCGGCCTACGACAGCGTCTCCCGGGTCACGGGTGACCTGACCTGCATGGACCAGGCCGCCTACGTGCTGCTGCGCCGCCTCGTCGTCAAGCACCGGCGGCACCCGGACCGGGCGTTCCGCCGAGCGCCGGCCACCGAGTCCACGGCGCCGCCGTGCCCGCGGAACGTGATGCTGGCCCCGGACCACGGGCCGGCCGGCACCACGGTCCTGCTCACCGGGACGGACGTCGTGAACAACGTCGCGGGGGTGGACATCGCCGACAGCCTCGGGTCGTCGGTGCCGGTCGACTTCACCGTCACCGCTGAGGGCGGCCTCCAGCTGGTCATGCCGGAGGCGCCCCCGCCGGACGCGTCGTCGATCGTCTGCCTGGTCGTGCGGGCCGAGCCGGACTGGGACGCGGCGGGCGCGCTGTTCAGCTACGAAGGCAACGCGATCGGCCCCGCCACGCCGATCGCCTGCCCGCCGGTGCCGACCTCCTGATGACCGCCGTCTCGAACCCGCGCACCGAGCCGGCGCCGGTCCCGCCGCAGACCGCGCCGCCACCGTCGCGCCCTCAGCCGGACGAGCGCAGGTCGCCGGACCTGATGACCGTCCTCACCTCGATCGGGTCCCCGCTGGCCCTGGCGACCGCGCTGCTCTTCTACTTCGGCTGGGTCCGCAGCGAGGAGCAGGCGAGCGCCTTCGGGGCCGACGCGAGCGTCTTCGCGATGTCGACGCAGGACTACGTGCTGCGCAGCGTGAACATCCTGTTCTTCCCGGTGATCCTGCTGCTGCTGCTCAGCCTGCTTGCCCTGCGGCTGGACCGGAGGCTGCGAACCCACGGGCCGCCACCACCGTGGGCGCTGCCCCTCTCGGTCGCGCTGCGCTACTCCTGGGCGTTGTTCCTCCCGCTGGGCTTCCTGCTCCTCGGGGTCGCCGGCCGCGCCGGCGACGTGCTGCTCCCGTTCTGGGTGACGCTGGCGATCCTCGGCCCGGTCTACGGCACGATGCTCCGCCGCGCCGCCGACGGCGACCCGCGCCGCTTCAGCTTCCGGGCGACCGCGTTGCTGATCGCTCTCGTGACGGTGTGCCTCTTCTGGCAGACCGAGCGGCTGGCCAGCCTCGGCGGCGAGGTGCTGGCCCAGGACGTCAAGGACAACCTCGCCGATCGCCTGCACCCGGTCGAGCTGTTCAGCGCCAAGGACCTGAGCATCACGGGTCCCGGCGTGACGGCGACGGCGGTGGGCGGGGCCGACGCCGCCTACCGGTACCGGTACTCCGGCCTCTACCTGCTGCAGCGCTCCGGCGGGAAGTACTTCCTGCTCACCGCCGGCTGGGACCAGGACGAGGGCCGGCTCGTGGTCCTGCCCGACGACCCCGACAACCGGCTCGAGTTCGGCCCCTGACGGCAGGGCTGAGCCGTCGCCGGCTACAGCCTGCGCAGCCGCACCCGGCGTACGGCGTGGTCGGCACCCTTCTCCAGCACCAGCGTCGCCCGGCCACGGGTCGGCAGGATGTTCTGCACGAGGTTGGGCTCGTTGACCTCGGCCCAGATCTGCAGGGCCGTCTCGCGGGCGGCCTCGTCGGACAGCGAGGCGTAGCGCCGGAAGTAGGAGGCCGGGTCGGCGAACGCGGTGCGCCGCAGCCGCAGGAACCGCTCGACGTACCAGCGGCGGACGTCGGCCGTCGCGGCATCGACGTACACCGAGAAGTCGAAGTAGTCCGACACGCTCATCCGGGTGCGGCCGTCGGGGCGGGGGCGCGGCGGCTGCAGCACGTTCAGCCCCTCGACGACGAGGATGTCCGGACGGCGCACCACGATCGACTCGCCCGGCACGACGTCGTAGCCGAGATGGGAGTAGACCGGCGCGGGGACCTCCGCGGCGCCTGACTTCACCGCGGCGAGGAACCGGAGCAGGGCCTGCTGGTCGTAGGACTCCGGGAAGCCCTTCCGGGCCAGGATGCCGCGCCGGTCGAGCTCGGCGTTGGGCAGCAGGAAGCCGTCGGTGGTGACCAGCTCGACGCGGGGGTGGTGCGGCCAGCGGGCGAGCAGCTCGCGCAGCACCCGGGAGGTGGTGCTCTTCCCGACCGCCACGCTGCCCGCGACCCCGATGACGAACGGCACCGCAGCTGATGCCTCGCCGAGGAACGTCGACGTCGCGTGGTGCCGCTCGTGGGCCGCGGTGACCTGCAGGCTCAGCAGCCGGGACAGCGGCAGGTAGACCTCCTCCACCTCCGCCAGGTCGATCATGTCGCCCAGGCCGCGCAGCCGGGCCAGGTCGTCGTCGTCCAGGGTCAGCGGGGTCGTGGCGCGCAGTGCGCTCCACCGGTCGCGGTCGATCGCGACGTACGCCGACGGGGGCGACGCCGTCGGGGCGGGGAGGTCCGTCACGGCCGATACCCTGTCACCCATGTGCGGCATCGTGGGCTACGTCGGTGAGCAGTCAGCCCTCGATGTCGTGGTGGAGGGCCTGCGCCGGCTGGAGTACCGCGGGTACGACTCCGCCGGGGTGGCGATGCTCAGCAACGGCAAGCTCGCCGTCGAGAAGCGGGCCGGCAAGCTCGCCAACCTCGAGGGTGCCCTCGAGCAGCATCCGATGGACCACGCCGTCACCGGCATGGGGCACACCCGGTGGGCCACCCACGGGGCGCCCAACGACCGCAACGCGCACCCGCACGTCGACTGCACCGGCTCGGTGGCCGTCATCCACAACGGCATCATCGAGAACTTCGCGTCGCTGCGCGCCGAGCTCGAGGACCGCGGGCACCAGATGGTCAGCGACACCGACACCGAGGCCGTCGCCCACCTGCTCGAGGAGGAGTGCCGGGCGGTCGCTGCCCGGTCCGACGGCGGGCCGGGCAGCGACGGCCAGGTCGACCTCGCCGAGGCGATGCGCGCGGTGTGCCACCGGCTGCAGGGCGCCTTCACGCTGGTGGCCGTGCACGTCGACGCCCCCGACGTCGTCGTGGGGGCTCGCCGCAACTCGCCGCTGGTCGTCGGTCGCGGCGACGGCGAGAACTTCCTGGCCTCCGACGTCGCGGCGTTCATCGCCCACACCAGGGACGCCGTCGAGCTCGGCCAGGACCAGGTCGTCGAGCTGCGCCGCGACCGGGTGACGGTCACCGACTTCGACGGCAACCCCGGCGAGGTCCGCGAGTACCACGTCGACTGGGACCTGTCGGCCGCCGAGAAGGGCGGCTACGAGTACTTCATGCTCAAGGAGATCGACGAGCAGCCGCAGGCCGTCGCCGACACGATGCTCGGCCGGCTCGACGAGGACAACCGGCTGGTGCTCGACGAGATGCGGCTGTCGGACGACGACCTCCGCGAGGTCGACAAGATCATCGTCGTCGCCTGCGGCACCGCGTTCCACGCCGGTCTGGTGGCGAAGTACGCCATCGAGCACTGGACCCGGATCCCGTGCGAGGTCGAGCTCGCGTCGGAGTTCCGCTACCGCGACCCGGTGCTCACCCGCTCGACGCTGGTCGTGGCGATCTCGCAGTCCGGCGAGACGATGGACACCCTGATGGCGCTGCGGCACGCCCGCGAGCAGCGAGCCAAGGTGCTCGCGATCTGCAACACCAACGGCTCGACGATCCCGCGCGAGTCCGACGCCGTGCTCTACACCCACGCCGGCCCCGAGGTCGCGGTCGCGTCGACGAAGGGCTACCTCACCCAGATCGTGGCGTGCTTCCTGGTCGGGCTCTACCTCGCGCAGGTGCGCGGCACGAAGTACGGCGACGAGATCGCCGCCGTGGTCGACGACCTGCGTGCCATGCCGGAGAAGATGGCGGCCGTCCTCGCCGACCTCGACCCGGTCCGGGCGCTGGCCGCGCGAGCTGGCCGGCGCGACGTCGGTGCTGTTCCTCGGCCGGCACGTGGGCTACCCCACCGCGCTGGAGGGCGCCCTCAAGCTCAAGGAGCTGGCGTACATGCACGCCGAGGGCTTCGCGGCCGGCGAGCTCAAGCACGGGCCGATCGCGCTGATCGAGGAGGGGGTGCCGGTCATCACTGCGGTGCCGTCGCCGAGCGGTCGCAGCATCCTGCACGACAAGGTGGTCTCGAACCTGCAGGAGGTCCGCGCCCGGGGGGCCCGCACCATCGTGATCGCCGAGGAGGGCGACACCGACGTCGAGCCGTACGCCGACGTGGTGATCCGGGTGCCCGAGGCGCCGACCCTGCTGCAGCCGCTGCTCTCGACGATCCCGCTGCAGGTGTTCGCCTGCGAGATGGCCAAGGTCCGCGGCCACGACGTCGACCAGCCGCGCAACCTGGCGAAGTCCGTCACCGTCGAGTAGCCGCCGGGACCCCGGGGTAGCCATCCCGGACATACCGGGCGTACCTTTCCGGCCGGGGGACCCGCAACGGCGCGGGCCCGCGAGGGAGGTCCGGACGTGAGACGACAGACCCTGGCCGCTGCCGGCGCAGCGATGACGGCACTGGCGCTGGTGGTGAGCGCGCTGGCGCAGACATCTACTGCGACCGCCGCCGCGAAGGCCCCGACCGCGTCGAGCAAGAACGCGTTCGGCGGCTTCAAGCACCTCGTGGTCATCTACGAGGAGAACCACAGCTTCGACAACCTCTACGGGCAGTGGGGCAAGGTCGGCAGCCGCAAGGTCAACGGCCTGGCCAAGGCGACCCCGGCGCACACGACCCAGGTCGCCCAGAACGGCCAGCCGTACAAGTGCCTGTTGCAGAACGACGTCAACCTCACGACCGGGCCGCTGAGCGGCAGCTGCGGCACGGACTCGGTGCCGCAGGCCGACGGCACGACGGTGACCTACACCAGTCACTTCACCAACAAGGCCTTCAGCATCGACAAGTACATCAAGGCCACCGACACCACGTGCCCGCCCATCGACAACCTGTTCGGCTTCCCGAACGGCGTGCTCAAGGGCCAGGGGACACCGGGCGGCTGCACCCGCGACCTGGTGCACAAGTTCTACCAGGAGCAGTACCAGATCAACGGCGGCCACCAGAACCGCTACGTCACCGGCAGCGACGCGGTCGGCCTGACCATGGGCCACTACAAGACCGCGGACCTGCCGATCTACCGCTACCTGCACGGCAAGAAGGCGCCGCACTACGTCATCGCCGACCACTTCTTCCAGGCGGCCTTCGGTGGGTCGTACCTCAACCACCAGTTCCTCGTCGCCGCGCAGCCGCCGCTGTTGTCGACGACCTCGACGATCCCGCACAGCGTCCTCGACGGCGCGGGCATGGTGAAGAACAACTACCCGCTCTACAAGTCGACGTTCCCGGCGCAGGACAACACGGTCACCCAGGCCTGCGGGCTGCCGACCACGGTGGCCGGCTTCGCCTGCGGTGACTGGAGCGTCAACACCTCGCTGCCGGCGACCCAGCCCACCGCGGCGTACGGGCCGAAGATCCCGCTCATCGACGACACCACCCAGGACCTCACCATCGGTGACCGGCTCTCCGACGCCGGCGTGAGCTGGGCGTGGTACTCCGGCGGCTGGAACAACGCGGCCGGCAACGTCGGCGGGCGCGGCTACACGAACGGCCCCGGCCCGACCTGTGCCGACCCGACGTCGGCGCCGGCCGGCCCGGACGCCTCGGGTGCGAACGCGGGCTACCCGTACTGCCCGAACAAGTCGTTCCAGCAGCACCACCAGCCGCTGGCCTACTTCGCGCGCTACGCCCCGGGCACCCCCGGCCGGGCCCAGCACCTCAAGGACGAGCAGGACTTCCTCTACCAGGCCCGCACCGGCACCCTGCCGAAGGTCAGCTTCATCAAGCCGCTCGGCATCGAGAACGAGCACCCCGGCTACGCCAGCGAGCCCAACGGCAGCGACCACCTGGTCAAGCTGCTCAAGGCGATCCGCAAGGGCCCGGAGGGCAAGAAGACCCTGGTCGTCGTGACGTACGACGAGTTCGGCGGCCAGTGGGACCACATGTCGCCTCCCGGCAAGGGCCGGTCCGGACCGCACGACCAGTTCGGCCCCGGCACCCGCATCCCGGCGCTGCTGGTGTCGTCGGGTCTGAAGGCGTCCAGCGTCGACCACGACGTCTACGACACGACGTCGATCATGGCGACCATCGAGGCGCGGTACGGCCTGGAGCCGGTCGACCACCCGGCCGGCATCGTCCCCCGGGACGGCCGGGTCGCGCCGCTGACCCACGCGATCAACCTGGGCCTCAACAAGAAGTAGCCGCACGTCGACCACGTGGGGTAGGTGAGGGCAGCCGACAACAGGGTTCGACACCTGTTGGCGGCTGCCCTCGCCTGTTGTCGCGCCGGTGCGGCGTGCGAGGCTGTCGGCGTGATCATCGGAGTGGGCATCGACGTCGTCGACGTCGAGCGGTTCACCCAGGCCCTGGCGCGGACGCCGCGGCTGGCCGAGCGGCTGTTCACCGATGCCGAGCAGCTGCTGGCACCCGCCTCGCTGGCCGCCCGGTTCGCCGCCAAGGAGGCCCTCGCCAAGGCGCTCGGCGCTCCCGTCGGGCTGCTCTGGCGGGACGCCGAGGTGCACCGCGGTGCGGACGGCCGGCCGCACCTCGAGATGCACGGCACCGTCGCCGCCCGGGCCGAGGGGCTCGGCGTGCGCACCACCCACCTGTCGCTGAGCCACGACGCGGGCATCGCCTCGGCCGTCGTGGTCGCGGAAGGCTGACCGGTGCGGGCGGCGTACGACGCGGCCGCGGTGCGGGCCGCCGAGCAGCCGCTGCTGGCGGCCCAGCCCGAGGGCACCCTGATGGCCCGGGCGTCCGCCGGGCTCGCGCGGGTGTGTGCCGCGCTGCTGGACGGCGTGTACGGCGCGCGGGTGCTGCTGCTCGTCGGCGCCGGCAACAACGGCGGCGACACCCTGCACGCCGGCGCCCTGCTGGCGGGCCGGGGGGCGCGGGTAGAGGCTCTGCTGCTCGCCGACCGGGTGCACGAGGCCGGGCTCTCGGCGCTGCGGTCGGCCGGCGGCCGGGTCGTCCAGGACCTCGGTGCGGTCCGCGAGCCGGCTGACGTCGAGCTCGTGGTCGACGGGCTGCTCGGCATCGGCGGGCGCGGTGGGCTGCGGGGCCGGCAGGCCGAGGTCGTCGCCCGGCTGCCGGCGGGCGCGCTGGTGGTGGCGGTCGACGTCCCCAGCGGGGTGGACGCCTCGACAGGCGAGGTCGAGGGCGTCGCGGTGCGGGCCGACCTGACGGTCACCTTCGGCGCGCTGAAGAACGGCCTGGTCGTCGACCCCGGGGCCGGGCACGCCGGTGTGGTCGAGCTCGTCGAGATCGGGCTCGCGCTGCCACCGGCCGAGGTCGAGCTGTTGCAGGCGGACGACGTGGCGGCGCTGCTGCCGCGGCCCTCGCGGGAGTCGGACAAGTACCGCCGCGGCGTGCTGGGCGTCGCGGCGGGCTCCGCCGAGTACACCGGCGCCGCGGTGCTGTGCACCGGGGGTGCCCTGCACGGCGGAGCCGGCATGGTGCGCTACCTGGGTGCCGACGAGGCTGCCGACCTGGTGCGGGCCCGGTGGCCCGAGGTCGTGGTCGGTGCGGGCCGGGTGCAGGCCTGGACGGTGGGGTCCGGTGGCGGGGCGGACGCCGCGGGACGGCTGCAGCGGGCGGCGGCCGACGGCGTACCGCTCGTGGTGGACGCGGACGCCCTGGACGCCTTCCGCGAGCACCGCGACCCTGCGGTTCCGGTCCTGCTGACGCCGCACGCGGGCGAGCTGGCGCGGCTGATGGGTGTGCCGCGCACGGACGTCGAGGCGCGCCGGCTGCAGCACGCTCGGGCCGCAGCCCGCGAGCTGGACGCCGTGGTGCTGCTCAAGGGATCGACCACGGTCGTCGCCAGGCCGGACGGGCGGGTGCGGGTGAACCCGACGGGCACCGCGGCGCTCGCGACGGCAGGTTCGGGCGACGTGCTCGCCGGGCTCTGCGGCGCGCTGCTCGCCGGAGGGCTCGACCCGTTCGACGCCGGCTCGGTCGGCGCCTGGCTGCACGGTCTGGCCGGGCGGCTCGCCTCGGACGGCGGGGCGCCGGTGACCGCGGGCAGCGTGGTCGACGCGCTGCCGGGGGCGTTCCGGCGAGTCCTGACGCCGGGTGCGCCCGGAGGTGTTGGCAGACTGGACGGGTGACCTCCCTCGGGGACCCCGCGTGAGCCGCCGGCACGCCGTCGCGCGGGTCGACCTGGGCGCCATCCGCGCCAACGTGGCCGCGATGCGAGCCGGCACCAGCGCCGAGCTGATGGCCGTCGTCAAGGCCGACGGCTACGGCCACGGGCTGGTGCCGTCGGCGCAGGCCGCCGTCGAGGGCGGTGCCAGCTGGCTGGGCACCGCGCTGCTGGACGAGGCGCTGGCGCTCCGGGCGGCCGGCCTGTCCGAGCCGCGGGTGCTCGCCTGGCTGATCGGCCCCGGCGAGGCGTGGGCCGACGGGCTGCGGGCCGACGTCGACCTGTCGGTGAACGCGACGTGGGCGCTCGAGGAGGTGCTCGCCGCAGCCCGCGAGACCGGGCTCACGGCTCGGCTGCACCTCAAGGTGGACAGCGGCCTCGGTCGCGGTGGCGCGGCGCCCTCGGACTGGCCGGAGCTGGTCGAGGCAGCCCGCAAGGCCGAGGCCGAGGGGGCGGTGCGGGTCGTGGGGCTCTGGTCGCACCTCGCGTACGCCGATGCGCCGGGCCACCCGACGATCGCCCGCCAGACCGAGGTGTTCCGGGAGGCCGTGGCGCACGCCGAGGCGAGCGGCATCGAGCCGGAGGTCCGCCACCTCGCCAACTCGGCTGCGACCCTCACCGCTCCGGCGCAGCACTTCGACCTGGTGCGACCGGGCCTGGCCGTCTACGGGCTGTCGCCGGTCCCGGAGCGTGGGCGGCCCGTCGGCGTACGGGCTGCGCCCTGCCATGACGCTCGCGGCCGACGTCGTGCTCGTGAAGCGGGTGCCCGCCGGGAGCGGCGTGAGCTACGGCCACACGTACACGACCGAGAAGGAGACGACGCTCGGGTTGGTGCCGCTGGGGTACGCCGACGGGGTGCCGCGGGCCGGCGGCAACCTCGGGCCGGTGCTGGCGGCCGGCCGGACCCGCACCGTCGCCGGCCGGGTCTGCATGGACCAGCTGGTGCTCGACCTCGGCGACGACGACGTGGCGGTCGGTGACGAGGTCGTGCTGTTCGGCCCCGGCGACGACGGCGGCCCCACCGCGCAGGACTGGGCCGCGGCGACGGGGACGATCTCCTACGAGATCGTCACCCGGGTCGGCCCACGGGTGCCCAGGGTCTACGTCGACTCGTCCGTCGACCCGGCCGGCGGGAGCACGCGGTGATCTCGGTGCCGAGCCTGAGCCGGCGCAGCGCCGTGCTCGCCGGCGCCGTCGGGGTCGTCGCGGCGGGTGCAGCCATCGGGCTGGCGGCCGAGCGGTACGCCGCCGGGCGCTCGTTCCGGAAGCCGGACGACCCGGAGGCCGACGAGCCGCTCGGCGGGCTGCGCGGACCGGTGGTCCCGGTCACCACCGACGACGGCGTGGCGTTGCACGTGGAGGTGGAGGGGCCGCCGCTGTCGTCGACCGTGGTGCCGCCGGTGACGGTCGTGTTCTGCCACGGCCTGGCGCTGAGCCAGGACAGCTGGCACTACCAGCGCCGGGACCTCGCTGACCTCGCCGACGACGGCTGCCGGCTGGTGTTCTGGGACCAGCGCGGCCACGGGCAGTCCGGCCGGGGTCCGGCGGAGCACGCGACCATCGACCAGCTGGGCCGGGACCTGGCCGCCGTGCTGCGGGTCACGGCGCCCACCGGTCCGCTGGTGCTCGTCGGCCACTCGATGGGTGGCATGACGGTGATGGCCCTGGCCGACCAGCAGCCGGAGCTGTTCGACGAACGGGTCATCGCGGTCGCGCTCATCGCGACCTCGCCCGGCAGGCTCGCCGAGGTCACCTTCGGCGTCCCCGCGGCGGCCGGGCGGGTGATGCGGCGGGTGGCGCCGCGCGCCCTCGAGGCGCTGAACCGGCGTCCCACCCTCGTCGCCCGCGGTCGCGACCTCGGCGCGGACATCGAGTTCGTGCTCACCAAGCGCTACTCCTTCGACACCGACGTGCCGCCGTCGCTGGTGCACTTCGCGTCCCGGATGATCGGCGGGACGTCGCTGGAGGTGCTCGCCGAGCTCTTCCCGGCGTTCGACTCCCACGACAAGCTGACCGCGCTCGACGTCCTCAACGGGGTGGAGACGCTGATCCTCGTCGGTGACCACGACAAGATGACCCCTGCCGACCACAGCCGCGAGATGGTCGAGCACGTGCCCGGCGCCGAGCTCGTCGTCCTGCCGCACGCCGGGCACCTGGTCATGCTCGAGTACCACGACGTCGTGACCGACCACCTCCGGGACCTCGTCGAGCGTGCGCAGCGGCACCGCGCCGCCGCTACCGCGTGACCACGACGGCTCCCGCCGCCGAGGCCGCCGCGGCCGCCGGCTGGGACGACCTGGTGGCGCGGGTGCGCGGCTGCGTGGCGTGCGACGAGCTGGTCGCCGGCCGGACCCAGGTGGTGCCCGGCCAGTGCCCGCCCGGTGCTCGCGCACTGCTGGTCGGTGAGGCCCCCGGGGCGCAGGAGGACGAGTCGGGAGTGCCGTTCGTCGGACGCTCCGGGCAGCTGCTCGACGGTCTGCTCACCGAGGCGGGGCTGCGCCGCGAGCAGGTGGCGGTGGCCAACGTCCTCAAGTGCCGGCCGCCGGCCAACCGCAAGCCACGCCGGGCCGAGGTGACCCGATGTCGGCCGTGGCTCGAGCGGCAGCTCGACCTGGTGGATCCCGCGGTCGTCGTGGCGCTGGGCGGGACCGCGGCGGAGTGGTTCTGCGGGCCGGGTGCCCGGATCGCCGAGCTGCGGGAGAGGGCTCGGACGACGCCGCTCGAGCACCGCGGCCGTCGGCTGCTGGTGACCTACCACCCCTCAGCGGCGATCCGGTTCGGGCCGCGGGGTGCGCCGGTGGCGGCACTTCGCGAGGACCTGGGCGAGGTGGCTCGGGTGCTCGCGCTGGCCGGCGGCTCGTGACCAGCTCGCCGGAGGGGGAGCTGCTGCCGGCGTCGCCGTCGGACGCCGGAGACGTGCTGCTGCTCACCCGCGCGGTGTTCTCGGCGTACGCCGAGGTCGTGCCGGAGCCTTCGTGGCTGCGGGAGACCGTTGCGGACGTCGAGCAGGAGCTGGCGACCGACGGCGGGCTGGTGCTGCGGGACGCGTCGGGCCGGCTGCTGGCTGCGGCGCGGTTCTCGGAGCGCGACGGCCACTTCTGGCTGCGCCGGGTCGTCGTCGACTCCCTGGAACGCGGGCAGGGGCTGGCGGGCCGGCTGCTGCTCGGCGCCGAGGACGTGGCGCGGCGGCGTGGGCACGACCGGCTGCGGACCGGCGTACCGCAGACGCTCGTTGACGTGCAGGCCTGCTGGCTGCGTCGGGGGTTCCACGTCGCCGCGACGCGGGACCCCTGGGTGGAGCTGGAGCGGCGGCTGCCGGTGGCCGTCACGCTGCCCACCGCCGAGGACACCGAGGACCTCGGGCGCCGGGTGGCCGGACTGCTCCGGGCCGGAGACCTGGTGCTGCTCAGCGGAGACCTCGGTGCGGGCAAGACCACGCTCGCCCGCGGCCTCGGGTCCGGGCTCGGGGTGCGCGGGCCGGTCACCTCGCCGACGTTCGTGATCGCGCGGGTGCACCCGTCGCTGTCCGACGGTCCGGCCCTCGTGCACGTCGACGCCTACCGGCTCGGCGACCTGGCCGAGGTCGACGACCTCGACCTGGACGCCTCGCTGGACGAGTCGGTCACCGTCGTCGAGTGGGGTGAGGGCAAGGTCGAGGGTCTCGCCCAGGACCGGCTGCAGATCACGCTGCGCCGGGGGGCCGACGTCGCCGACGAGACCCGCGCTGCCGCGCTGCGGCCGGTCGGACCGCGGTGGTCGGACGTCGACCTGCCCACCGCCTAGGCTTGCCACTCGTGCTGCTCGCCCTGGACACCGCCACGCCCGCGGTCACCGTCGCGCTCGCCGACGGCGCTCGGCTGCTGGCCGAGCGCACCACCGTGGACGCCCGGCGGCACGGCGAGCTGCTGGCACCGGCGATCGAGGCCGTGCTGGCCGAGGCGGGTGTCGATCAGCGCGCGAGCTGACCACGGTCGCCGTCGGCGTCGGGCCGGGGCCTTTCACCGGCCTGCGGGTGGGGCTCGTCACCGCGCGGACGCTCGGCGCGGTGCTCGGCATCCCCGTCCTCGGCGTCTGCACCCTCGACGTCCTGGCGCTGGGTGCCTGGCTCGACGGCGAGTTCCGGGTCGTCACCGACGCGCGACGCCGCGAGGTGCACTGGGCGGCGTACCGGAGCACCGAGGCAGGACCGGAGCGCCTCGCCGGGCCGTACGTCGCGGCGCCGGCCGACGCGGCCTACCCCGGCCCGGCCGTCGGTGCCGGGGCCGCGCTCTACCCCGACGCGTTCCCCGGCCGTCGAGGCCCGGAGCACCCGCGGGCTGCCGACCTCGCCGCCTGGGTCGCGACCGGCCTGCCGACGACGACACCGGACCCGCTCTACCTGCGCCGGCCGGACGCCGTCGAGCCCGGCGCCCGCAAGTCGGTGCTGACCCGGCCGACGCAGTGACCGAGGCAGCAGACCGAGACAGTCCTGCGGCCGATGCGGTGGTGGGACCTGGCGGCCGCGCGGGCCCTGGAGGGCGTGCTGTTCCCCGACCCGTGGTCGACGGAGACGTTCTGGTCCGAGCTCGCACACGTGCCGGAGACGCGGTTCTACACGCTGGCCGAGAGCCCCGGCGGTGACCTGCTCGGCTACGCCGGCCTGGTCGTGGTGGGGCGGCAGGCCGACGTGCAGACCCTGGCCGTGGCACCGGCGGCCCAGGGCCACGGGCTGGGCCGGGTGCTCCTCGACGCGCTGATCACCGAGGCGCGCCGGCGGGAGGCCGGCGAGGTGCTGCTCGAGGTGCGCGCGGACAACGCCCCCGCGCAGGCGCTGTACGCCGCCGCCGGCTTCGAGCGCATCGCGGTGCGCCGCGGCTACTACCCGGGCGGCACCGACGCCCTGGTCCTGCGGCTGCGCCTCACTAGGCTCTGACGCCGTGCCAGCCCGCATCGCCATCGCCACGGCCGCCGAGTTCCCCGACCTCGACGAGGACGGCCCGAGCCTGCTCGGCGCGCTCGCCGACCGAGGGCTGCCCGCCGAGCCGGCAGTGTGGACCGACCCGGACGTCGACTGGTCGGCGTACGACCTGGTGGTCGTCCGATGCACCTGGGACTACCAGGACCGGCACGCCGAGTTCCTGCGCTGGGCCGGTCAGGTGGCCGACGTCACGAGGCTGGCCAACTCTCCTGACGTCCTCGCCTGGAACACCGACAAGACCTACCTGCGCGCCCTGCAGGGCACCGGCCTGCCCGTCGTGCCGACCGACTGGTTCGAGCCGGGGGACGTCTTCGTGGTCCCCGAGATCGGGGAGTACGTCGTGAAGCCGGCGGTGTCGGCCGGCTCGCGCGACACGAACCGCTACCACGCCGGCGACCACGACGAGCTCGCGGTGGCCCACGTCGGCGGCCTGCTCGCCGCCGGTCGCACCGTGATGGTGCAGCCCTATCTCGGTCAGGTCGACACCTACGGCGAGACCGCGCTGTTCTTCTTCGGCGGCGTGTTCAGCCACGCGATCAGGAAGGGTCCGCTGCTCACTCTCGCGATGGAGCCGGTGGCCGGCGCCTACAAGGAGGAGACCGTCGAGCCGCGCGAACCGCTCCCGGCCGAGCGGGAGGCCGCCGAGCAGCTGCTCGACGCCCTGTCGCAGGTGGCGCCGGCCGGCCGCGACGACCTGCTCTACGCCCGTGTCGACCTGGTGCCCGCCGCCGACGGGACGCCGACCCTGCTGGAGCTCGAGCTCACCGAGCCGTCGATGTTCCTCGTCCACGACGGCACCGGAGGTACGGCGTCGGCCGCCCGGTTCGCCGCGGCCATCGAGGCCGCCCTGTGACGGTCGACGAGCCGCTGGTGCTCGGCATCGAGACCTCCTGCGACGAGACCGGGGTCGGGCTGGTCCGCGGCAGCACGCTGCTGGCCGACGCGGTGGCCTCCAGCGTCGAGGAGCACGCGCGGTTCGGCGGCGTGGTGCCCGAGGTCGCGAGCCGGGCACACCTCGAGGCGATGGTGCCGACCCTCGAGCGGGCCTGCGCAGACGCAGGCGTGCTGCTCAGCGACGTCGACGCCGTCGCGGTCACCAGCGGTCCCGGGCTCACCGGTGCACTGCTCGTCGGTGTCGCCGCTGCCAAGGCACTGTCCCTCGGTCTCGGCAAGCCGCTGTACGGCGTCAACCACCTCGCCGCGCACGTCGCGGTCGACCAGCTCGAGCACGGCCCGCTGCCGTCGCCGTGCCTGGCGATGCTGGTGTCGGGCGGCCACTCCTCGCTGCTGCTGGTGCGCGACGTCACCGGCGACGTCGAGCCGCTCGGGGCCACCATCGACGACGCCGCGGGAGAGGCCTTCGACAAGGTGGCGCGGGTGCTCGGGCTGCCGTTCCCGGGCGGTCCGTACATCGACCGGGCCGCCAAGGACGGTGACCCGGCGTACGTCGACGTTCCCGCGCGGTCTCACCGGCCCACGAGACCTGCGCGAGCACCGCTACGACTTCTCCTTCTCCGGGCTCAAGACGGCGGTGGCCCGCTGGGTCGAGACGCGGGCCCGCGACGGTGAGCCGGTGCCCGTGCCCGACGTCGCCGCGGCGTTCCAGGAGGCGGTGGTCGACGTCCTGACCCGCAAGGCGGTGCTGGCGTGCACCGAGCAGGGCGTCGACCACCTGCTCATCGGCGGCGGCGTCGCCGCCAACTCGCGGCTGCGGGCGATGGCGCGGGAGCGCTGTGACGCGGCCGGCATCCGGCTGCGGGTGCCGCGGCCGGGGCTCTGCACCGACAACGGAGCGATGGTCGCGGCGCTGGGGTCCGCGCTCGTGGCGCGAGGTGTCGAGCCGTCGTCGCTGGGGCTGCCGGCCGACTCGTCGATGCCGGTCACCGACGTCGTGGCCCGGTAGCCCGCGGTGCTCGGCTGGCTGCTGCTCGCCGGTGCGGCCGTGCTGCTGATCGGTGGCGCCGAGCTGTTCGTCGAGAACGCCGCCGGTGCAGCGCGCCGGCTCGGTGTCACCGTCATCGCGGTCGGCATCCTGCTCGCGGGCGCCGAGCCCGAGGAGCTGCTCACCGCCGTGATCGCCGCCGCGCGCGACCGGCCCGGCCTCGCCGTCGGCGACGCTCTCGGCGCGAACATCACGATGCTCACCGCGTGCCTCGGGCTGGCCGCTCTGGTGCGCCCGCTGGCCGTCGGTCGACGGGTCCGGCAGTACGCGCTGCTGGCGGCCGTCGCGGCGGCGCTGGCCCTGCTCGCGCTGCTCGGCGGGGAGGTCAGCCGGGTCGAGGGCGGGCTGCTCGTCGCGGCGTACGTCGGCCTGGTCGCGCTGGTCTGGTGGCGCGAGCGCGAGCCCCCGGCCCTCGGCGAGCTGGCCGAGCTCGAGGAGGAGGACGCCGAGCACCCGGACCGCGCCGAGTCGCGGGCCGGCCGGGCGCCGGCCGTCTCGCTGCTCCTCGCGCTGCTCGGCGTGCTGCTCATGCTGGCGGGTGGCGACCTCGCGGTGCGCGGCGCCGAGCGGGTCGTGGCGAGCCTCGGCCAGACCGACTCCGCGGTCGGGCTGACGGTGCTGGCGCTGGCCACCACCGCGGAGCTGTTCGCCCTGGTCTTCGCGGCAGCCCGGCACGACGTGCCCGAGATCGCGGTGGCCGGCGTCGTCGGCTCGGCGGCCTACAACGCGACCGCCACCCTCGGCGCCGCCGCGCTGGTGCGGCCGCTGAGCGCCGACGGTGTCGTGGCGGCCGCCGTCCTGGGCGTCGTGCTGCCGCTGGTGCTGCTGGTCGTCACCCGGGGAGGTCGGCTCGGCAGGATCGCCGGCGGGCTGCTCGCGGCGGCGTACGTCGGCTATCTCGTGGCGGTGCTGGCGTGACCGGCCGGGTGCTCGTCGTCGGGTCGCTGAACGTCGACCTCACCGCCACCGTCGCCGCCCACCCGCGCCCTGGCGAGACGGTGCTGGGCTCCTCGTTGTCGCGAGCACCCGGTGGCAAGGGGGCGAACCAGGCAGTCTCCGCGGCCGCCGCCGGTGCCCGCACCCGCCTGGTGGGATGTGTCGGGGCGGACGCCGCGGGCTCGGCCTACCGAGCCGGGCTGGCCGACCGCGGGGTCGACGTCTCTCGGGTCCGGGTGGTCGACCACCTCCCCACCGGCACGGCACTGGTCCTGGTCGACGAGGCGGGGGAGAGCTCGATCGTCGTCGTGCCCGGCGCGAACGCGGCCGTGACCCCGGACGACGTCGACGCCGCCCTGGCCGACGAGCCGCCCGACGTCCTGCTGCTGCAGCTCGAGGTGCCGCTCGAGGTGGTCGCCTACGCCGCTCTGGCCGGGTCCGCGGCGGGTGCGCGGGTGGTCGTCAACGTCGCGCCGTACGCCGACCTGCCCCCCGACGTTCTCGCGCTGGCCGACCCGGTGGTCGCCAACGAGCACGAGGCCCGGCTGCTGGGCACGGCCCCGCCCTCGCTGCTGGTCACCCGCGGAGCGGACGGCGCCACCTGGACCCGGTCCGGCGCCGAGCACCACGTCGCGGCCCCGGCGGTGACGTCGGTCGACGCCACCGGCGCGGGCGACGCGTTCTGCGGAGCGCTCGCGGCGTCGCTCGCCGGCGGTGCGGAGACCGCCGAGGCGCTCGCGGTGGCCGTCCAGGCCGGCTCCGCCGCAGTCACCCGACCCGGTGCGCAGGGCTGGGCGCTCTAGCCACGGTCAGGCTGCAGCTCTCCCGGGCAGCGGCGGGGGACGGCTGGTGTACCGGTGGCCGGTGGGTGTCTCGACGGTCACCTCGTCGCCGGCCCCGTCCGGGCCGGGTCGGGCCCGCCAGCCAGGCGCCTCCTTGGCGTAGTTGCACGCTTCGCAGAGTCCCTGCCCGTTGGCGGCGCTGGTCCTCCCGCCCTCGGCGACCGGCACCACGTGGTCGATGTGCCGGACGGGTGCCCCGCACCAGGGGGTGCGGCACAGCTGGTCGCGCACCCCGAGCAGCCGGCGCAGCCCGGCGGGGAACGTGCGGCGCCGCGACTCCATCGCCACCAGCTGCCCGTCGCCGGGGCGGGTCCAGACCCGGCGCAGCCAGGCGGTGCCCGGCACGTCGCGGATCAGGTCGCGCGCGATCCCGGCCGGGACGGGGCCACCGTCGACCACCTGAGCCGGCTCGACACCGCCGCGGAGCAGCGAGTCCTCCGACATGACCAGCAGCACCTCGACCGGCGTGCCCGCGGCCGTGGCCTGCCCGGTGAGCCGTTGGACCATCAGGTCAGCCATCAGCTGCCCCCGGTTTCGCGGGTCGCCGGTGGCCCGCAGCCGGTCGGCCTCACGAGCCAGCGCGGCATACGCGGCAACGCCCTGGGCGACCGGCAGGAACCCGGTGAGCCTCGTCATGGTGTCCGGGGCCGGCCGGACGGAGACTCGGCGGTCTCGCTCGGCGCCGCGGGTCCGGTCGACGAAAGCCTGCGGGTCCAGCCGGTAGGCGGCCGCCCGCGCCGCCGCCTCGACCTCGCGGTCGCCCAGCCGTCCCAGCCGCGGACCCAGCTCGGCGTCCGCGGCCCGCCGGTCTGACGGCTGGAGGCAGGCGGTCTCCCGGGCCACGATCGTCGCGCGCCACTCACTGGTCTCGCCGGCCCGCAGGGCGGCCATCGTCGCCGGCAGCTCGGTCGTCAGGGCCTGCGCGAGCCCGACGTGCTGTGACCCGCGGTGCGGGGACTCCCGCCGGGCCAGCCCCACCTGCGCCGCGACGCCGTGCCCCAGCCGCGAGGCGGGCACGCCAGCGGCCTGCTGCTCGGCGCGCTGGGAGGCCACCAGCTCGACCGTCAGCACCGCCTGCGCGGCCGCGGCCGCGCCCTTGAGCTGCTCCAGCAGCCCGATCTGCTCGACCCGGTCGGCGTCGTCGAGCCCGTGGTCGACCCCCAGGTCGACCCCGGCCAGCGCCGCGAGCCAGCCCCGCAGCCGGTCGACGGTCAGCGCAGCACCCGCCGGCACCTCCGGGTCGACCAGACGTCTCGAACATGTGTTCGATTCTATCGGACCAGCCAGGCCCGCTCGAGCGGTTGTCAACAGCCCTCGATGACCAGCCCCTTGTCGGTGGTCTGCGGCACCATCACCCCGTGGTCACCGTCCGCCCCGCGTCACCTGCCGATGCTGCCGAGCTCGCCGACCTGCTCGAGGCGGCGATCCGCGACACGTACGCGCCGTTCGCCCAGTCCGCGGTCTACGAGGCGGTCATCGCGCAGACCTGCACGCCGGCGGCGATGACCGCCGACATCACGGCCGGCGCAGCCGACCCTCGGAACACCTTCCTGGTCGCGGTCGACGACGACGCGCTCGTCGGGTTCCTGGACTTCGTCGCCGTGGACGAGGGCCTCGAGCTGCGGCGGCTCTACCTCGCCGTGGGTCACGCCGGTCGCGGCGTGGGTGGCGCCCTGCTGTCCGCCCTCGAGGACCAGCTGCCCGCCGGCACGGCGTACCGCGCCGTCGTGCACGTCGAGAACTCCCGGGCGCTGGCGTTCTGGCGCCGGAACGGGTTCCTGCCGGTCGGCCATGTCGACACCCGCGACCACTTCGCCGACCACCGCGGCCTCGACCTGAGCGTGCCCTCCGAGCCCGAGATGTGCGTCATCCTCGAGCGGGTGGTGGGAGCGCCGCGAGCCGCTGCACCAGCAGCACCGACTGCTCTCCCGCGATCCGGGTGAGGACGACGGTCGCCTCGGCGTCGCCCGAGAGTCGCAGCTGGCGCCGCAGCTCCTCGGGTCGCACCGCGGTCCCGCGCTTCTTCACGGTCAGCCGCCCCACGCCGCGGTCCCGCAGCAGCGCCCGCAGCCGCTTGACGCCGAACGGCAGCACGTCGGTCACCTCGTACGCCGTGCCGAACGGCGTCTCGGGACGCTCGTCGCAGGTGAGGTAGGCGATCGTCGCGTCCAGCAGCCGGCCCCCGACGAGGTCGGCCGCCTCGGCCACCAGACCGGCCCGGATCACGGCGCCGTCCGGCTCCACCAGGTAGCGGCCGATCGGGCCCGGCACGCCGCTGCGGGTGCCGTCGCCGGTCAGCGTCGCGCCGGAGGGAAGCAGCGTCGCGCGCCGCCGGACACCGGACGACAGCGGGCCGCACCACAGCGCGCACTCCACGACGTCGCCGCCGTCGGACACCCACTCCGCCTCGGCGCCGGCCGGCAGCACGCCGTGCGGGACGCCGGGCGCCAGCTTGGCTCCGGTGGCCGGCACCCGGCGGGCCAGGTCGAGGACGAACGAGAACGGCGGCGACCACGAGCGCGGGTCGAGCGCCCGGCTGCCGCCGCCGCGCCGGGCCGGGTCGACGAACGCGGCGTCCACCCCGGCGAGGTCGGTGTCCGTCACGTCGGCACAGCGCACCTCGACCCGGTCGCCGGCGCCGAGCACCTCGGCGTTGGCACGAGCCACCTCGACGGTCAGCAGGTCGCGGTCGATGCCCAGCGCACCGGTCGACGCCGACCCCGCCAGCGCGATCAGGTCCCCGCCGATCCCGCAGCACAGGTCGGCCACCCGACCGGGCGCGACGGTGGCGAACCGTCGGGCGTGCGCCGCGGCGACCGCCGGCCGGGTCAGCTGCTGCAGGCCGTCGGCGGTGAACCAGAGTCGGGCCGCGTCCGCCCCGAGCTTGGTCGTCGCGCGGGCGCGCAGCCGGGTCTGGGTCAGCGCCGCCGCGGCGAGGTCAGGGTCGACGCCGTCCCGCCGCAGGGCGGCCGCCGTCGCGAGGGTCCGGTCCTCGGCGTACGCCGGCAGCCGGGCCATCAGGGCCGCGCCCTCCGGCGTGAGCAACGCCCGGAACCCCGCCACCTCCCGCGACTCCTGCACCGGGCGATCATCGCAACTCGTCGACTCGTCGTTGGCACTCGGGTTGACCGAGTGCCAGGTCTCGCCTAGATTCGTCGTTGGCACTCTCGAGGTGAGTGTGCCAATCAGAGCAGCTACGGCGAGGCACGGCGTTCCGGCCCCCGCGACGGCGGACACGTCACCGCACCCGCCCCACGCTCGTCCAGAAGTCTTTGCGAGAGGGAGTCAGAAGTGACGACGGCCACCAAGGTTGCCATCAAGCCGCTCGAGGACCGCATCGTGGTCCAGCCGTCCGACGCCGAGCAGACCACCGCGTCGGGCCTCGTCATCCCGGACACCGCGAAGGAGAAGCCCCAGGAGGGCACTGTTCTCGCCGTGGGTCCGGGCCGCTTCGAGGACGGCGCCCGGGTGCCGCTCGACGTGGCAGTCGGCGACACCGTGATCTACAGCAAGTACGGCGGCACCGAGGTCAAGCACGGCGGCGAGGAGTACCTCGTCCTGTCCGCGCGTGACGTCCTCGCCGTCATCGAGAAGTAGGACGGTCGGGTCCCCTCACGGGTGACCTGACGACGCCCCGGGCGGCCCGGCTCCCTCGGGGGCCCGGCCCTCGGGGCGTCGTCGTCCGTACCTCACGACCGGCAGCACGACCAGCACCACCAGCAGCACCCAAGGACCTGAACGCTCAGAACTCGCGAAGGACAGAGACGCCAGATGGCCAAGACCCTCCAGTTCGACGATGCCGCCCGCAAGTCGCTCGAGCGCGGTGTGAACAAGCTCGCCGACGCCGTGAAGGTGACCCTCGGCCCGCGCGGCCGCAACGTCGTCATCGACAAGAAGTGGGGCGCCCCCACGATCACCAACGACGGCGTGACGATCGCCAAGGAGGTGGAGCTGGACGACCCGTACGAGAACCTCGGCGCCCAGCTCGCCAAGGAGGTCGCCACCAAGACCAACGACGTGGCCGGTGACGGCACGACGACCGCGACCGTGCTCGCCCAGGCGATGGTGCGCGAGGGGCTGCGCAACGTGGCCTCCGGCGCCAGCCCGGTCGGGCTCAACCGCGGCATCACCAAGGCGGTCGAGGCGGTCTCCGCCAAGCTGCTCGAGTTCGCCCGCGACGTCGACGGCAAGGACGACATCGCCAAGGTCGCCAGCATCTCGGCCCAGGACCCCGCCGTCGGCGAGCTCATCGCCGACGCGTTCGACAAGGTCGGCAAGGACGGCGTCATCACCGTCGAGGAGGCCAACACGATGGGCCTCGAGCTCGAGTTCACCGAGGGGATGCAGTTCGACAAGGGCTACATCTCGCCGTACATGGTGACCGACGCCGAGCGCATGGAGGCCGTCCTGGAGGACGCCTACGTGCTCATCAGCCAGGGCAAGATCTCGGCCGTCGCCGACCTGCTGCCGCTGCTGGAGAAGGTCGCCAAGTCGAGCAAGCCGCTGCTGATCGTCGCCGAGGACGTCGACGGCGAGGCGCTCTCGACGCTGGTCGTCAACAAGATCCGCGGCCTGTTCGTCTCGGTGGCGGTCAAGGCGCCCGGCTTCGGCGACCGCCGCAAGGCGATGCTGGAGGACCTCGCCATCCTCACCGGCGGCCAGGTCGTGGCCCCCGAGGTCGGCCTCAAGCTCGACCAGGTCGGGCTCGAGGTGCTGGGCACCGCCCGCCGGGTCGTCGTCACCAAGGACGACACCACGGTGATCGACGGTGCCGGCAAGCGGGACGCCGTCGAGGAGCGGGTCCGCCAGATCAAGTCCGAGATCGACAACTCCGACTCGGACTGGGACAAGGAGAAGCTCCAGGAGCGGCTGGCCAAGCTGGCCGGCGGCGTCTGCGTCATCGGCGTCGGCGCGGCCACCGAGGTCGAGCTCAAGGAGCGCAAGCACCGCATCGAGGACGCCGTGTCGGCGACCCGCGCGGCCATCGAGGAGGGCATCGTCGCCGGCGGCGGCTCGGCCCTCGTGCACGCCGTCGCCGCCCTCGACGACCTCGGCCTCACCGGCGACGAGGCCACCGGCGCGAACATCGTCCGCCGCGCGGCCGACGAGCCGCTGCGCTGGATCGCCGAGAACGCCGGCCAGGAGGGCTACGTCGTGGTCAACAACGTCCGCGAGGCGGGCGTCGGCACCGGCTGGAACGGCGCCACCGGCGAGTACGGCGACCTGGTCGCCCAGGGGGTGCTCGACCCGGTCAAGGTGACCCGGTCGGCGCTGCTGAACGCCGCCTCGATCGCGAGCATGGTCCTCACGACCGACACCCTCGTGGTGGAGAAGAAGGAGGAGGAGCCGGACAGCGCCGGCCACTCCCACGGCGGTCACGGGCACGCGCACTAGGGACGACTGCATCGAGGGCCCGGCTCCCGCTCCAGGGAGCCGGGCCCTCGTGCGTGGGCGGCACCGGACACAATCGGAGGGTGCCGATCCGCCGCCGCTCCGGCCGAACCCCACCCGGTCCCGTCGACGACGGCGACGGCGACGACGCCTCGGGGCCGGTGGACCCGGCCGGTCAGCCGGCTTTCCCGGGACCACCCGACCAGCAGCCCTCCACCGAGCCAGCCGACGGTCGGCTGACCCTCGGCGTCGCCGCGGTGGCCCGTCGGCTGGGCGTGGCCACCGGGACCCTGCGCACCTGGGACCGCAGGTACGGCCTCGGCCCCAGCGGGCACGAGGTCGGCACCCGGCGCCGCTACACGGTGGCCGACCTGGGCCGGCTGACCCTGATGCGGCGGCTGATGCTCGAGGGCGTGGCCGCTGCCGACGCCGCCCGGGCCGCGGCCGGGACCGCCACGGGTGACCTGCCCGGCGCGCTCGACCCGCTGCCGGTCGTGCCGGACCCGCCCGCGCCGCAACGGCCGCGGGCCCGCACCGGTGGCGGCCGGGTGCTCGGCACCCGGGACGCCGGACCGGCGGCCCGCGGGCTGGCGCGGGCGGCGATGAGCCTCGACAGCGACGCCTGCACCGCGCTGCTGCGGACCTCGCTCGAGCGCACCGGGGTGGTGCCCACCTGGAACGACGTGCTGCTGCCCGTGCTGACCGGCGCCGGCGATCGCTGGCGCACCACCGGCGCGGGCGTCGAGGTCGAGCACCTGCTCAGTGAGAGCGCCGAGGTGGCGCTGCGCTCGGTGCTGGTCAGGACCGGCCGCCGGGCCCGCAACGCCCGGCCGGTGCTGCTGGCGGCCCTCGAGCCGGAGGACCACCGGCTGCCGCTGATCGCGCTGGGCGCCGCGCTGTCCGAGCGTCGGGTCGCGGCCCGCTCGCTCGGAGCCAGGCTGCCGGCCAAGGCGCTGGTCGACGCGATCGCCCGGACCGGCGCGCTGGCCGTCTTCCTCTGGTCGCAGGGGGCCGCCGGCCCGGGCCGGCTGCCCGACGGTGAGTCGCTGGCGGCCGTCCGGCCCAAGCCCGTGGTGCTGCTCGGCGGGCCCGGCTGGGACGGCCAGCAGCAGCGCCCCGGGGTGACGGTCGTCACCGACCTGGAGTCTGCGGTCGCGGCGGTCCTCGCCGTCGTCTCCGGGGAGGTGCCCGCACGGTAGCCTCGCGCCGACGTGCCGGCGGCTGATCGCCGTCGTGACCAGTCGTTCGAGTCGTTGCAGGGAGCCGGGTGTGGCGGAGGACCTCGCGGGGCTGCTGGCCGCCGGTGAGCGGGCGGCCTTCCACGGCCGCCCCGCCGCCGGGGTCGACCCGCTGACCCGGGCGGTCGAGGCCGCGGTCGCCGCGGACCTGGCGGCCGAGGCGGCGGCCGCGGGCTGGCTGCTGGGGGTCTGCCTGGCCTCCGCCGGGCGGTACGGCGGGGCGCTGGCCGTGCTCGACCCGCTGGTCGGCGGTGACGGCTCGGCCGAGAGCCGGGTGCTGGCAGCGCTCGCCAGTGCCACGGTGGCCAGCGTGCACCGCCAGCTGGGCCGGCACTCGGTGGCCCAGGGCTACGACGAGCTCGCGCTCACGGCGTCCCAGGCCCAGGGTGAGGCCGGGTTCGACGCGCTGCTGGGGCTGGCCGCCGACGCCGTCGGGCTCGGTGACGGCGCGACCGCGGTCGGTCGGCTCGACGAGGCGGCTGCGCTGGCCGACGACCGGTCGGACTGGTGGCGACAGCGGGTCCGGCTGGGCTGGGTGCGCGCCGAGGTCGCCCTGCTCGAGGACCGGCCGGCGGCCGCGGTGGCCGCGGCGTCGGCAGCCGTCGACCTCGCCGAGCACTCCGGTGCGCCCCGGCACGTCGCCAAGGGGCTGCTGTTCGTCGGGGTGGCCCAGCTGGAGAGCGGTCACCCCGACGAGGCAGCGGCCGTCCTGCGGCGGGCCGGGCTGCTCGCCGAGAGCCTGGGCACGCTGCCCCTGCAGTGGCCGGTGCGGGCGGTGCTGGGTGCCCTGCTGGCGGCCGACCGGCCCGACGAGAGCGCCCAGGCCCTGGCCTCCGCCCGCCGGGCGGTGACCGCGATCGCCGAGGACCTCCCGGAGCCGCTGCGGGCCGAGTGGCTGGGCCGGCCCGACGTCGACGCCCTGCTCGGGTCCTGACGGCCCGCCGGGCCGGCCGGGCAGCCGGCGGAACCTCTCCCGCGCGGGGGGTCAGGCCAGGTGCCCCACCTGCCGATGACAACTCCGTGCACCGGGACGGACCCGGTGCGGGAGGTGACCCGCGTCCATGTCCACCGTCCTCGTCTGCGACGACTCGCCGCTGGCCCGGGAGGCGCTGCGCCGTGCGGTGTCGACCGTCGCGGGGGTCGACAGGGTGGTCGTGGCCGGATCGGGGGAGGAGTGCCTCGTGCGCTTCAGCTCCGAGCGGCCGGACCTCGTCCTGGTCGACGTCCGGATGCCGGGCATCGGCGGGGTCGAGGCAGCTCGGCGAATCCTCGGCGCGGCACCCCAGAGTGCGGTCATCATGATGACGATGGCCGAGGACGTCGACGGCGTCGCTCGGGCCGTGAGCTCGGGGGCCCGTGGGTACCTCGTCAAGGACGCGTCCAGGGAGGAGCTGACCGCCATGGTCACCCAGGCTCTCTGTGACGTCGCCGCCCGCACCCAGCCCCGCCCCCGTCCGGACACCGAGGGCCTGCCGCCGCTGACCGAGCGCGAGCTGCAGGTGCTGCGCGGCATGGGCCGGGGCCGCAGCAACTCCGAGATCGGGAAGGAGCTCTACCTCTCCGAGGACACCGTCAAGACCCACGCCCGCCGCCTGTTCCGCAAGCTGGGTGCGGCCGACCGCGCCCAGGCTGTGGCCATGGGGTTCCGGTGGGGGTTGGTGCGGTGAGCGCGTGACCGTAACGTCCGGGCAGCCGCCGACGATCTCCAGTAGCACGGATGTGGCCGGGGAACCGCTCGACATGGGCACCCTGGCAGCACGAGCCGTTGCGGGCGACACCGCAGCGCGCGACACGCTGCTGGGTCAGGTCCGGGTCGTGGTCCACCGGTACTGCCGTGCCCGGCTGGGCCGGCTGCCCGGGAGCGAGCACGCCGCCGACGACGTGGCTCAGGAGGTGTGTCTCGCGGTGCTGACCGCCCTTCCCCGGTACCGGGACGAGGGACGCCCCTTCGAGGCGTTCGTCTTCGGCATCGCCGCCCACAAGGTCGCCGACGCGCAGCGCGCGGCCGTGCGGGCCGCCGTACCGACGGAGAACCTGCCGGACACCGCGGACACCGGCCTCGGCCCCGAGGGCTGCGCGATGCGCAACAGCGACGCCGAGACGGCGCGGCGGCTGCTCGACCTGCTGCCCCCGCACCAGCGCGAGCTGCTGGTGCTGCGCGTCGCGGTCGGCCTGTCCGCCGAGGAGACCGGCGCGGTGCTCGGCATGAGCGCCGGCGCCGTCCGGGTGGCCCAGCACCGCGCCCTGGCCCGGCTGCGGGTCCTCGCCGTGACGGAGGTGGCGTCATGACCGGCTCCCGCGGCCTCGGCCCCCAGGGCGGCGCGCTCGACCTCGTCGCGGTCGCCCGGGACGACGCGATGCTCGACCTGCTCGCGGCCCGCGTCCGGCCGGCGGGCGACGACCCGCTCGCCGGGTTGCTCGCGGCCTTCGCCGCCGAGGTCGACGAGGGTCTGGACGTCTTCCTCGTGCCGGAGCCGGCGGCCCCGACCGGACTGCGAGCCGTGCCGGACGCCGCCGTCGCGACGGTCGTTCCCGGACGGGCGGCCCGTCGTGGGCTCGGCCGGCGCGCGGGCACGGTGGCCGTCGTGGTCGCTGCGACCCTGTCGGTCAGCGGCGTGGCGGCCGCGGTCACGGGCGACCCGCTAGCCGCGTACAAGGGCGTCGCGTCAGCGTTCCACGGTGCCCACGGCGGGAACGACGGTCCGTCGACGCACGCAGCGCGGGTGGCCCAGCTCAACCACCGGCTCAACGGCACCAGCGCCCGCATCGCCCATGGCGACCTCGGCGCCGCGCAGTCCGACCTCGCGGCCTTGCGGGCCGAGCTGGCCAAGGGCAACCTCAGCAAGGGGGAGCGGACCGCGCTCGAAGCCCGGATAGCCGCGCTGCAGGCCCGGCTGGTGCGGGCGACCGCGACGGCCGAGGCGCGGGAGGCGCACCAGAAGTCCCAGGGGCCGGGCTCGAAGGCATCCGCCGCGCCCAAGCACACCGCGGCCGGCCCGCAGAGCACCCGGACCCCGGAGCCGCGCACCAGCCAGGGCACCGGCGCGAAGGTCGACAAGCCGGCGCGGCCCAAGCCGGCCAAGACCGCGGCGGCGGGAAGCACGGACAGCACGGCCGGAACGGGCACCGCGGCGACCGCTGACCCGCGTGGTCCCGGACCCCGCTCCGACCGACGGCACGACCGCGACCACGACTCATGGCAAGAGCGGCACCGCGCGGGGAGCCGCGGCAGGTGGCGCGGCCAGCACCGGCAACGCGGCTGGCGCGGGCGCCCAGAAGTCCACCGGCAAGGCGCACTGAGCCCCTGACGGCGCCCGGGCGGTCCGGCCCGGCGTCGGTGCCCGCCGGTAGCATGGCCCTCGTGACGGTGATGGGCATCCCTGAGGACAGCAGTTCCGAGCTCGCCCCCCTGGGCCTGACCTACGACGACGTCCTGCTGCTGCCGGGCGAGACCGACGTCGTCCCCGTCCGAGGTCGACACCACCGTCCCGGCTGACCCGCGAGATCACGCTGCGCAGTCCCGCTGCGTCTCCGCGGCGATGGACACCGTCACCGAGGCGCGGATGGCGATCGCCATGGCCCGCCAGGGCGGCATCGGCGTCCTGCACCGCAACCTCTCGATCGAGGACCAGGCCTACCAGGTCGACCTGGTCAAGCGGTCCGAGACCGGGCATGATCACCAACCCGGTCACGATCGGTCCCGACGCCACCCTCGCGGAGCTCGACGCGCTCTGCGGCACGCTACCGCGTCTCCGGCCTGCCGGTCGTCGACGAGCGACAGGCGGCTGCTCGGCATCATCACCAACCGCGACCTGCGCTTCGTGCCGGTCGCGGAGTGGGCGACCACGCACGGTCGGCGAGGTGATGACGCCGATGCCGCTGGTCACCGCGCCGGTCGGCATCTCCGCGACGACGCGACCGCGCTGCTGCGCCAAGCACAAGCGTCGAGAAGCTGCCGCTGGTCGACGACGGCGGGCCGGCTCGCCGGGCTCATCACGGTCAAGGACTTCGTCAAGTCCGAGCAGTACCCGCACGCCACCAAGGACGCCGACGGCCGCCTGCTGGTCGGCGCGGCGATCGGCTACTTCGGCGACGCCTGGGAGCGGGCCACGACGCTGGTCGACGCCGGCGTCGACGTGCTCGTGGCCGACACCGCGCACGGCCACGCCCGGCTGATGCTCGACATGGTCCGCCGGCTCAAGACCGACCCGGCGACCCGGCACGTCCAGGTCATCGGCGGCAACGTCGCCACCCGCGCGGGCGCGCAGGCGCTCGTCGACGCCGGTGCCGACGGCGTCAAGGTCGGCGTCGGACCCGGGCTCGATCTGCACCACCCGGGTCGTCGCCGGCGTCGGCGTCCCGCAGGTCACCGCGATCTACGAGGCGTCGCTGGCCTGCCGAGCCGGCCGGCGTCCCGGTGATCGGCGACGGCGGCCTGCAGTACTCCGGCGACATCGCCAAGGCGCTCGTGGCCGGCGCCGACACCGTGATGCTCGGCTCGCTGCTCGCCGGCTGCGAGGAGAGCCCGGGCGAGCTGGTCTTCGTCAACGGCAAGCAGTTCAAGTCCTACCGCGGCATGGGCTCGCTCGGCGCGATGGCGTCGCGCGGGCAAGAAGTCCTACTCCAAGGACCGCTACTTCCAGGCCGACGTCGCCAGCGACGACAAGATCGTGCCCGAGGGCATCGAGGGCCAGGTGCGCCTACCGCGGCCCGCTGCGCGGCCGTGGCCCACCAGCTCATCGGCGGCCTGCGCCAGTCGATGTTCTACGTCGGCGCCGCGCACCGATCCCCGAGCTGCAGGCAGCGCGGCCGGTTCGTCCGGATCACCTCGGCGGGGCTCAAGGAGAGCCACCCGCACGACATCCAGATGACCGTCGAGGCGCCCAACTACCACGCGCCGCTGACCTGCGCGACGCCAGCCGCACGAGGAGGCGCCGCGTGACCGAGATCGAGATCGGCCGCGGCAAGCGCGGCCGCGCGGCCTACTCCTTCGACGACATCGCGATCGTGCCCAGCCGGCGCACCCGCGACCCCGAGGAGGTCTCGATCGCCTGGCAGATCGACGCCTACCGGTTCGAGCTCCCGCTGCTGGCCGCGCCGATGGACTCGGTCGTCTCGCCCGCGACCGCGATCGCGATCGGCCGGCTCGGCGGCCTCGGCGTGCTCAACCTCGAGGGCCTGTGGACCCGGTACGACGACCCGGAGCCGCTGCTCGCCGAGATCGCCGGGCTGCGACGACGCCGAGGCCACCCGCCGGATGCAGGAGATCTACGCCGCGCCGATCCAGCCCGAGCTGATCGCCGCAGCGGCATCGCGCGAGGTGCGCGACGCCGGCGTCACCGTGGCCGGCCGCGCTGTCGCCGCAGCGCACCGCAGCAGTTCTGGAAGACCGTGGTCGACGCCGGCGTCGACCTGTTCGTCATCCGCGGCACCACGGTCTCGGCCGAGCACGTCTCCGGCCAGGCCGAGCCGCTGAACCTCAAGCAGTTCATCTACGAGCTCGACGTGCCGGTCATCGTCGGCGGCTGCGCGACCTACCAGGCGGCGCTGCACCTGATGCGCACCGGCGCGGCCGGCGTGCTGGTCGGCTTCGGCGGCGGCGCCGCGCACACCACCCGCGACGGTGCTCGGCGTCGCGGTGCCGATGGCCTCGGCGGTCGCCGACGTCGCCGCCGCCCGGCGCGACTACCTCGACGAGTCCGGCGGCCGCTACGTGCACGTCATCGCCGACGGCGGCGATCGGCAAGTCCGGCGACATCGCCAAGGCGATCGCCTGCGGCGCCGACGCCGTGATGGTCGGCTCGCCGCTCGCCCGCGCCACCGAGGCGCCCGGGCCGCGGCTGCCACTGGGGCTCCGAGGCCCACCACGCGCGAGCTGCCGCGCGGCGAGCGGGTCGAGTCGGCACCGTCGGCACGCTCGAGGAGATCCTGCTCGGCCCGTCCCGCGTCGCCGACGGCACGATGAACCTGATCGGCGCGCTGCGCCGGGCGATGGCCACCACCGGCTACTCCGACCTCAAGGAGTTCCAGCGCGTCGAGGTCACCGTCGGCCACTGAGACTGCCGCCCGCCGAGGGTTACCGCCGGGTAACATGCGGTCATGGGCCACCTGCTCGACATGCACGCGGGCCTGACCGAGGCGGTCGTCGCCGCGCCCGGCGGGCCCACCACCACGACGTACGCACCGTTCAGCGGTGAACCGCTGGTCGAGCTGCCGGTGTCCACCCCGGACGACGTCGACCCGGGCGTACGCCGTCGTCCGCGCCGCGCAGCCGGCCTGGGCCGCCCGGCCGCTCAAGGAGCGGGTCGCGGTCTTCCTGCGGCTGCACGACCTCGTGCTCGACCGCCAGGACGAGATCCTCGACCTCGTCCAGCGGGAGACCGGCAAGGCGCGCAAGACGCCTTCGAGGAGCTCGTCGACGTCGCGCTGACCGCCCGCCACTACGGGCTCGGCGCGCGCCGCTACCTCGCACCCGTCGCGGCACGCGGCGTCTGTCCCGGCGCTGACGCGGCGCACGAGCTCCGGCACCCGAAGGGCGTCGTCGGCATCATCTCGCCGTGGAACTACCCGCTCACCTGGCGCGTCAGCGACGCGCTCCCGGCGCTGCTCGCCGGCAACGCCGTCGTGCACAAGCCCGACGCCCAGACCACGCTGACCGCGCTGTGGGTGCGGGCCGCTCGCCGTCGAGGCCGGCCTGCCCGCCGACCTCTGGCAGGTCGTCCCCGGCGAGGGCCCGGTGGTCGGGCCGCGCGGTCATCGACGGCGCCGACTACATCTGCTTCACCGGCTCGACGGCGATCGGGCCGCGAGGTCGCCGAGCGCTGCGCCGACCGGCTGATCGGCTGCTCGCTCGAGCTCGGCGGCAAGAACCCGATGCTGGTCCTCGCCGACGCCGACCTCGAGCGGGCCGCCGAGGGCGCGGTGCGCGCCTGCTTCTCCAACGCCGGCCAGCTGTGCGTCTCGATGGAGCGGCATCTACGTCGCCGACCAGGTCTACGACGCGTTCGTCGAGCGCTTCGTCGCGCGGACCCGGAGGCGATGACGCTGGGCAGCGACCTGGCCTAGCGGCCGACATGGGCTCGCTGATCTCGGCGGCCCAGCTCGACACGGGTGCAGCGCCCACGTCGACGACGCCGTGGCCAAGGGCGCCGCGGTGCTCGCCGGCGGCCGGGCCCGCCCCGACCTCGGCCCGTACTTCTACGAGCCGACCGTGCTCGAGCGGCGTCACGACGGACATGGCCTGCTGCGGGGAGGAGACCTTCGGCCCGGTCGTCTCGGCTACCGCGTTCACGACGACGACGAGGCGTCGCCCGGGCCAACGACGCGGACCTACGGGCTCAACGCCTCCATCTACAGCCGGGACGGCGACGCGCGCCCGCGGCGTCGCGGCCGCGCATCAAGTGCGGCACGGTCAACATCAACGAGGCCTTCGGCGCCGCCTGCGGCAGCGACCGAGCGCGCCGATGGGCGGCATGAGCGACTCCGGGCTGGGCCGCCGGCAGGGCCGCGAGGGCATCCTGAAGTACACCGAGTCGCAGACGGTCGCCACCCAGCGGCTGGTCGGCTTCGCGCCGCCGTTCGGCGTGACCGACGAGACCTAGGCGCGCGGCTGATGACCGCTGTCGCTGCGCGCCCTGAAGAAGCTGGACGGCGATGACGCAGCCCGAGCAGCGCCGCGACGACCCGCGTGACGGCGAGCTCGACTACGACGTCCTCGTCGTCGGGTCCGGGCTTCGGCGGCTCGGTGACGCGCGCTGCGGCTGACCGAGAAGGGCTACCGGGTCGGGTCCTCGAGGCCGGCCGGCGGTTCGCCGACGACGACTTCGCGCGGACCTCGTGGGACGTCCGAAGGTTCCTGCTCGGCGCCGAGCTCGGCTGCTACGGCATCCAGCGCATCCACGGCTCACGGACGTGCCTGATCCTCGCCGGCGCCGGCGTCGGCGGCGGGTCGCTGGTCTACGCCAACACGCTCTACGAGCCGCTCGACGCCGTTCTACGACGACCCGCAGTGGCGCGACATCACCGACTGGCGGGCCGAGCTGGCGCCCTACTACGACCAGGCCAACCGGATGCTCGGCGGGTCACCCAGAACCCGTCGATGACCCCCTCGGACGAGGTCATGAAGGAGGTCGCCGACGAGATGGGCGTCGGTCGACACCTTCCGCTCACGCCGGTCGGCGGTGTTCTTCGGCGGCCGAGGCCGGCACGCACGGTGCCGGACCCGTTCTTCGGCGGCGCCGGGCCCGGAGCGCACCGGCTGCATCGAGTGCGGCGAGTGCATGACCGGCTGCCGGCACAACGCCAAGAACACCCTGGTGAAGAACTACCTCTACCTCGCCGAGCAGCACGGCGCCGAGGTCCTGCCGCTGACGACCGTCACCGAGCTGCGGCGAGCGGCGCGGCGGCGGCTGGGACGGTCGACACGGTGCGCACCGGGGCGTGGCTGCCGCGGGCGCACCCGGCGTACCGTCACCGCCGACGCAGGTCGTGCTCGCGGCCGGCGCCTCGGCACCCAGCGGCTGCTGCACCGGATGCGCGACGAGGGCCGGCTGCCGCGGCTGTCGCCCCGGCTGGGCTCACCTGTCCCGCACCAACTCCGAGTCGATCCTCGGCGCCATGGCCCGCGGGCTGGCCGTCGACTACAGCCGCGGCGTCGCGATCACGTCGTCGTTCCACCCCGACGCCCGACACCCACGTCGAGCCGGTGCGCTACGGCAAGGGTCAGCAACCTGATGGCGCTGCTCAGACCGTGCTCACCGACGGCGACGGCGCCCGGCCGCGCTGGCGGACCTGGCTGGGCACCATGCTGCGCGACCCGCGGATGGCCGCTGCGCCACCTGTCGATGCGGCACTGGTCGCGAGCGCACCGTCATCGCGCTGGTGATGCAGAGCGTCGACAACTCGATCGTCGTCTCCGGGCACCGCCGGTTCGGCCGCTGGGGGCTGCACCAGCCGGCAGGGCCACGGCGCGCCGAACCCGACCTGGATCCCGGCGGCCAACGACGTCGTCCGCCGGCTCGCAGCGGAGATCGACGGCGACCCGGGCGGCTCGGTCGGCGAGCTGTTCGACGCCCCGATGACCGCGCACTTCCTCGGCGGCTGCCCGATCGGTGCCGACGCGACGAACGGCGTGGTCGACGCCTACCACCGGGTCGTTCGGGCACCCGGGGCTGCACGTCGTCGACGGGTCGGCCGTCTCGGCCAACCTCGGCGTCAACCCGTCGCTGACCATCACCGCCCAGGCCGAGCGCGCGATGTCGTTCTGGCCGAACAAGGGCGAGGCCGACCCGCGGCCGCCGCTCGGCGCGCCGTACCAGCGGCTCACCCCGGTGCCGGCCAAGGAGCCCGCGGTGCCGGGGATGACGTTGACCTGAGGCGCTGGCCCGCCGTTCCGCCGCGCGGGCTCAGCGCCCGCCGGCCACCACGCCGCCGGGCTCGACGGCGTCCGAGCGCCAGGAGTCCCACAGCGCGGCGTAGGCACCGCCGGCCGGCGATCAGCTCGTCGTGGCTGCCCAGCTCGCTGATCCGGCCGTCCTCGACCACGGCCACCCGGTCGGCGTCGTGCGCCGTGTGCAGCCGGTGGGCGATCGCCACCACGGTGCGGCCGCGCGAGCACGGCGGCCAGCGAGCGCTCGAGGTGCCGGGCCGCGCGCGGGTCGAGCAGCGAGGTCGCCTCGTCGAGCACCAGGGTGTGCGGGTCGGCCAGCACCAGCCGGGCCAGGGCGAGCTGCTGGGCCTGCGCGGGCGTGATCGGCCGGCCGCCCGACCCGACCTCGGTGGACAGCCCGTCCGGGAGCGCGAGCACCCACGCCAGGGCGTCGACCGCGTGCAGCGCGGAGTGCAGCTGCCGCACGTCGGCGTCCGGGCGGGCCAGCAGCAGGTTCTCGGCGACGGTGCCGACGAAGACGTGGTGCTCCTGGGTGACCAGCACCACGTGCTTGCGCAGGTCGTCCAGCGGCAGCTCGACGAGCGGCACGTCGCCGACGGTGACCCGGCCGGTGCGCGGCGGGTGGATGCCGGCGAGCAGCCGGCCCAGCGTCGACTTGCCGGCGCCGGACGGCCCCACGACGGCGAGCCGCTCGCCGGGCCGCAGGTCGAGGTCCATGCCGTGCAGCACGTCGTGGTCGCCGCGGTAGGCGAACCGCACGTCGTGCACCTCGACGTGCTCGTCGTCCGGCACCGCCTCGCCGGCCGCGCGGTCGGGCGGCACCTGCTCGACGCCGAGGATGCGGGCCAGGGACGTCGCGCCGACCTGGACCTCGTCGAGCCAGGAGACCAGGCGGTCGATCGGGTCGACGATCTGGACGGCGTACAGCGTGACGGCGGTGACCTGGCCGAGGGTGGCCCGGCCGTCGGACACCAGCCAGGCCCCCCAGAGCAGCGCGACCGAGATCGGGATCGCGTACGCGAGCTCCATGCTCGGGAAGAAGAAGGTGCGCAGCCGCAGCGTGTAGCTCTCCGCGGCGAAGGCGTCCGTCGAGGTCCTCCTCGAGCCGCCGGGTCCGGCGGCCGGCGAGCGAGAGCGCCTCGACGGTGCGGGCGCCGTCCACGGTCTCCGCGAGCGTGCCGGTGTACGCCGCGTAGCACTCGCGCTCGGCGAGGTAGCCCTCCGGTGCCCGGTGCAGGTACCACCGGGTGCCCGCGAAGATGATCGGCGCGCCGGCCAGCAGGGGCAGCGCCATCAGTGGTGCGGTGAAGAACGCCGCGACCACCGTCAGGGCCACCGTCAGTGAGGCGACCAGCACCTCGGGCACCGCGAACCGCACGGTGCGCGCCAGCGCCTCGACGTCGCCGGTGCTGCGGGTCACCAGGTCGCCGGTGCCGGCGCGCTCGACGGTCGACAGCGGGAGCGAGAGCACCTTCTCCAGGTAGCGCTCGCGCAGCTGGGCGAAGACGGTCTCGGCCAGCACGAACGCCGACCGGCGGGCGAACCAGGTGAACACGGTCTGCAGCAGCAGCGCGCCGGCCAGCAGCATGGCGAGCTGGTCGATGTGGCTGGTCGTGGTGCCGTGCTGCACCGACTGCACGATCCGGCCCAGCAGCCGCGGACCGGCGAGCCCGGCCAGGGCGGCCAGCGCGTTGAGCACGAGCATCCAGACCAGCGGCCGCCGGTGACCGGCGAGCAGCACGGCCGCCTGCTCGCGCACCTGGGCGGCGGTGGCCACCGGAAGAGTCGTGCTGGTCCGGCGGCGACGCAGCGGCGGGGTCGACCTCATCAGGCCTCCCCCCGGGTGACGGTCTCGCGGTAGCCCCGGTGCCGGGCGAGCAGGTCGCGGTGGGTGCCGGTGGCGACGACCCGGCCGCCGATCAGGAAGGCGACCTCGTCGCAGCGGTCCAGCAGCAGGGGGCTGGCGCTGGTGACGACCGTCGTGCGCGCGTCGTCAGCCGGTCGGTCGTCGCCGTGCCGCGCCTCCCGCAGCCGGCGCGCCACCTGCACCTCGGTGTGGGCGTCGACCGCGCTGGTCGGCTCGACGAGCACCAGGACGTCGCTGTCGGCGAGCACGGCACGGGCCAGGGCGAGCCGCTGCCGCTGCCCGCCGGAGAAACCCCGGCCCGCCTCGTCGACCTCGGCGTCCAGCCCGTCGGGCAGCGCGTCGAGGACGTCGTGCGCGGCGGTGACGTGCAGCGCCCCGAGGAGTGCCTGGTCTCCGGCGCCGCCCCACGGGTCGAGCTCGTCGCGCAGGGCGCCGGTGAACAGCCGCGGCTCGGCCTCGGACACCAGCACCCGGCGCCGTACGGTCGCCAGCGGCAGGTCGGCGAGCCGGGTGCCGCCGAGCGTGACGAGGTCGCTGTCGTCGCCGGGCACCAGCCGGCCGAGCCGCAGGGCGACCTGGGCCGACTCGTCGGGGTCGGCACTCACGAGCCCGACCAGCGACCCGGGGGTGACGTGCAGCCCCGACCGGGGATCGTGCAGCGGGACCCGGTACGGCGGCTCGTCGGCCGGCTGGGCCGGGCTGGACACCTCGGGCACGGTGACCAGGACCGCGACGACGCGCTTGGCCCCCACCATCGAGCGGGTCATCTTGTCGGCGGCCTCTACCGCCGTCCGGATCGGGATCACGAGGAAGAACGCGTAGCCGTAGAACGCCACCACGTCGCCCACGTCGATGGTGCCCTCGAGCGCGAGGCGGGCGCTGAGCCAGGTCACGAGCACGAGGAAGATGCCCGGGAGCAGGACCTGCGCGGCGTCGAGGGTCGCCTGCGGCCCGGAGACGTGCACGCCGGCCCGCCGCAGCTCGTCGGACCGGGTGCGGTAGCGGTGCAGGAAGGCGGGCTCGCCGCCGATGCCGCGCAGCACCCGCAGGCCGGCGACGGTGTCGGCGCCGAGGGCCGTCAGCTTCCCGGCGACGTCGCGCTGCACAGCCTGCCGCCGTTGGAGCGGCCGCAGCAGCGGGCCGAGCAGCAGCACCATCGCGGGCACCCCGAGGAGCACGATGACGCCGAGCAGCACCGAGGCGCGCAGCAGGATGACCGCGACGACGGCGTAGGAGGCGATGGCCCCGGCAAGCCGGGCCGTGACGTCGAAGGCGCTGCCGATGTGCAGCGCGTCGTTGGTGGCCGCCGAGACGATCTCGCCGGTCGGCAGCCGGCGACGGATCGCCACGCCGACCTGTGCGCTGTGCCGACCGAGCAGCTGCATGGCCCGGAACGAGGCGCTGAGCCAGTTGAGGACCGCGACCCGGTGCCGCAGCACGCCGAACACGGCCTGCACGGCGGCCAGCCCCAGCACCACCAGCGACCAGTGGGCGGCCTCGGACAGGTCGCCGTCGGCGACACCGGTCTGCAGCCCGCGGCCGATCGCGGCGGGCACGAGGGCCTGCGCGACCATCCAGATGACGCCGTAGACGACACCGAGCAGCAGGGTCGGCCACTGCTGGCGCCCGATCCAGAGCAGGAAGCGCGCCGGGGACCGGAGGTCCGGTGTCCCGGGGTCCTCGTAGGGGAGCTGGCGCACGATCATCGACGGTACGGCGTCGGGTGCCTTGAACTGAAACGGGTTTCGCCGCCTGGGTGGACCGGCGTGGGAGGATCGGCCTCGTGACAGCGACGCCGGACGCCACCGCCACTGTTCCCACCGCCACGGTCCTGGTCGTCGACTTCGGCGCCCAGTACGCCCAGCTCATCGCCCGGCGGGTCCGGGAGGCTCGGGTCTACAGCGAGATCGTGCCGCACACGATGCCGGTCGCTGAGATCATGGCCCGGCGCCCGGCCGCGATCATCCTGTCCGGCGGACCCGCCTCGGTGTACGCCCCGGAGGCCCCGGTGGTCGACCCGGCGCTGTTCGAGGCGGGCGTGCCGGCGTTCGGCATCTGCTACGGCTTCCAGGCGATGGCGCTGGCCCTCGGCGGCACGGTGGCGCGCACCGGCAGCGCGGAGTTCGGGCGCACCGACCTGGAGGTGGTCGGCGGGGACCCGACGCTGTTCCACGGCCTGCCGCGCGAGCAGGCCGTCTGGATGTCGCACAACGACGCGGTGTCCGAGGCGCCCGCCGGCTTCACCGTGGTGGCGCGCACCACGGACACCCCGGTCGCGGCGTTCGAGGACCTGGCTCGCGGCCTGGCGGGAGTGCAGTTCCACCCCGAGGTGCTGCACAGCGAGCACGGGCAGGCGGTGCTCGAGCACTTCCTCTACGAGGTGGCGGGTCTGGCGCCGACCTGGACGATGACCAACGTCATCGACGAGCAGGTCGAGGAGATCCGCTCGCAGGTGGGGACGGGGCGGGTCGTCTGCGGGCTCTCGGGAGGGGTGGACTCCGCGGTGGCCGCCGCGCTCGTGCACCGCGCGGTCGGTGAGCAGCTCACCTGCGTGTTCGTCGACCACGGGCTGCTGCGCAAGGGCGAGGCCGAGCAGGTCGAGCGGGACTTCGTCGCCGCGACCGGCGTACGGCTCAAGGTCGCGGACGCCTCGAAGCGGTTCCTCGAGGCGCTGGCCGGCATCTCGGACCCCGAGGAGAAGCGCAAGGTCATCGGCCGCGAGTTCATCCGGGTCTTCGAGGAGGCCGCCCGCGAGGTCGTGGCCGAGGCCGGTGCCGAGGGGGAGTCGGTCGACTTCCTCGTGCAGGGCACGCTCTACCCGGACGTCGTGGAGTCCGGCGGCGGCACCGGGACCGCCAACATCAAGTCGCACCACAACGTCGGCGGCCTGCCCGACGACCTGCAGTTCGCGCTCGTGGAGCCGCTGCGCACCCTGTTCAAGGACGAGGTGCGCAAGGTGGGGCTCGAGCTCGGACTGCCGGAGGAGATCGTCTGGCGGCAGCCGTTCCCGGGACCGGGCCTCGGGATCCGGATCGTGGGCGAGGTGACGCTCGAGCGGCTCGACGTGCTCCGCGAGGCCGACGCGATCGCCCGTGAGGAGCTGTCCGCCGCCGGGTCTGGACCGGGAGATCTGGCAGTGCCCGGTCGTGCTGCTCGGCGATGTCCGGTCGGTGGGCGTGCAGGGCGACGAGCGCACCTACGGGCACCCGGTGGTGCTGCGGCCCGTGTCGTCGGAGGACGCGATGACCGCGGACTGGACCCGGGTGCCCGTACGACGTCCTGGCCCGCATCTCGACCCGCATCACCAACGAGGTGCGCGAGGTCAACCGGGTCACGCTGGACGTGACGTCCAAGCCGCCGGGCACCATCGAGTGGGAGTAGGGCTGGCGCAGGCGCGGGCGATCTCGGTGGGCGCCGGGTCGGCGGCCCTCAGACCTGCTCACGACCGCGAGCGGCCCAACCGGCCGACGTCGGTGGGCGCGGGTCGGCGGCCCTCAGACCTGCTCACGGGGGAGGCGGCGGCGCCCCAATTGCCTTAGCGGCCCTGCGCCTCGGGCCGCGGCATGCGCCGCCAGCGTGGACCGGGCTGCACCTTCCTGGGTGCAGGTCTGAGGCGCAACGTCGGTGGCGGTCGCCGGGAGCCGGCGATGGGACGTGGGCCAGGCCCACCTTCCGGCGCTCCGCGAGCTCCAACGTGTGAGCAGCTCTGAGGGGCGACATCCGGGGGTGTCGGCCGCGCCGACGCGATCGGCTGCGTCTGCCCGTGAGCAGGTCTGAGGGCGTGCAGGGAACTGCCGGAGCACCTCGCATCGCGAGCTAGGCACCGAGCGGGGGGCAGGTCCGAGCGGCAGCAGGCCGAGCGGCGGGGCCGAGCAGGAGCAGGCCGAGCGGCGGCAGGTCCGAGCCGGCGAGCTGGGAGCCGTCTGTCCCCAGAAGAGAGAAGCAGGCCGCGTTGTCCACGGATGTGCTCCGCGAGCGTCCCGACCGAGCTCGCCCGGCACCCTCGATACATGACGGCTTCGCGCGACCTCCAGGGCTTGGTCCTGCGCAGCGCCCGTCGCACGGCGCGACTCAGCCAGCGCGCGCTCGCGAAGCGCGCCGGCGTCCCGGCGAGCACCGTGGCAGCCGCCGAGTCGGCCGCGAGGGAGCTGCGGGTCAGCGACTTCGCTGCGCTGCTGACGGCCTGCGGCTGGACGCTGCAGGTGCTCGACGGCGCGGGCGCGCCGCAGGACGCGACGCAGCTGCGGGACGGACCGCGAGATGCCGCGGCGCGGCGCTACCCGGCTCACGTCGAGCTCCGGTCCACCGAGAAGCTGGGGTCGTGGTGGGGCGACCGCTGGGGTCCGTACTGGGGTCGCCCCCCGCGACCGCCTCGTACGTTCGACCTGCCACGCCGCAGCTACGGTGGCGCGGTGACCGAGCCCGCCGAGCCCGCCCAGCCCGCCGAGCCGCCTCGGGTGCAACGCGTTGCTGCCTACGCCGTGCTGTGCAACGACAGCGGGCAGGTCCTGCTGGCGCGGCTGTCCGACGGCACCGACCGCCCCGGCTGGTGGACGCTGCCCGGCGGAGGCGTCGAGCACGGGGAGCACCCGCGGGACACCGTCGTGCGCGAGGTCCGTGAGGAGACCGGGCTGACGGTGGAGGTCGCCGACCTGCTGGACCTGCGGTCGTTCCACCGGCCGGCGGGTGAGGGGTTCGACTGGGACCTGCACAGCCTGCAGGCGGTCTACCGCGCCACCGTCCGGGTCGACAGCGGCCCGCTCGTCTCCGAGGCGGACGGCACCACGGACCTGGCCCGCTGGGTGACCCTGGATGAGGCTGCGGCGCTGCCGCTGGTCGAGCTCGCGCGGGCCACGGTGGGGGTGCTCCCGAAGCCGGTGGACCTCAGCCCATGATCGCCGGTTCGCCGCGGCCGCGGCCGTAGCGGTCGCGCACCGCGGAGGGCGACATCGACAGGGAGCTGCGGAAGTTCGTCGCCATGTGGCTGTGCGAGGCGTAGCCCGCCGACAGTGCGACCTCGCTGAGGTTCCGGCTCGGCGTCGAGGCACAGGTCGCGAACGCCTGCCGCAGCCTCAGCCGCTCCCGGTAGGCGTGCACGGTCAGACCGGTCGCCGCCCGGAACTGGCGGCAGAAGTGGTACGCCGACAGGCCGACCGCGTCGGCGACCGTCGAGATGGTGAGCCGCTCGTCGAGGTGGGTGGCCAGGATGCGGCAGGCCTCGTTGACCCGTCGGGTGGCTCGGCCACGGCTCCGGACGTCCCGCGGCAGCACCGACACCGCGGCGTCCCGCGGGCTGACCGGCTCGCGCAGGACCGCCGTCAGCACGGTGAGCAACCGGCTCTCCACGTCGAGCACGGGCAGGTCGTCGCGCTCGGCCCGGTCGGCTGCCGCCAGTGCCGCCTGGTAGTCCAGCCAGGTCGCGGTCCCGACGAGGACCCGCCCGGCTCCGAAGGCCGCCACGGCCAGGTCGTCCGCGCCCAGCAGGTCGTCGTACAGCCCGCGCGAGAGCTCGACGAACGTGCAGTCGTCGCCCTCCGGGTCGACCAGCTGACGGCGGTAGCGCTGGCCCGGCGGGTAGAGCATCGCCCAGTTGCGGTCGCCGAGCTGGGGGCCGGTCGCGGCGCGGGTGATGGTGACCGGTCGTTCGGGGAACACGACGTTCGCCCGCGGCCCGATGCTGTTCTCGGTCTGCCACTCCGGCCCGGCCGGCGGGCACCGGAACCGGCCCAGCCGCACCGTCGGGGTGTCCACGAGGGCGGTCACGGTCGAGGTCACCGCGTCCCTCCTCACCGTCGTCGGCGCGATCACTGTACGGCGGGTCAGCGCACCCGGCGGCGGTCGTAACGCAATCGCCACACAAGGTCCCAGTCGGCATCCGGGCCCGAGCGGGCGAGCCAGTCCCACACGAAGCCCCGGTCGGTGATGTCGTGCCAGGTCATCCGCTGCTGGCCCGGCCCGGCCGGGCCGGTCTCCCGCTCCAGCACCATCCGGTCGCCGCACCACCCCCCGACGAAGTCCAGGTAGGCGCCGGTGTTGTCGACCCAGGTCTGCACCCAGCCGCGGCCCGGCACCGGGACCGAGAAGCTCCAGCCGGTGAACGGGTCGGACCCGGCCGAGAACTGCTCCCAGAGCACCGAGCCGTCGAGCACCCAGGCGACCTCGTTGGAGCCGTCGACCTCGGAGCCGGCCAGCTGCCGCACCCGCCACGAGCCCAGCCAGAAGGCGAACTGCGACCGGTCCGGTGCGGCCACCCGAGCAGCCGTCGACGAGCGGCAGCCCGTCGACGCGCAGGGGGCCGGGCAGCACGGCGGTCACGAGATCCGCACCCGCGGGTCGATGACGGCGTAGAGCACGTCGACCACCAGGTTGGCGACGATGACGAAGGTCGCCGCGACGAGAACCGTCCCGGTGATCACCGGGAGGTCGGAGTCGGTCACCGAGTCGACGGCCAGCCGGCCGATGCCCGGCAGCCCGAAGATCTGCTCGATGATGATGGCCCCGCCGAGCAGGCCGGCCAGGTCGATGCCGGCGGCGGTGACGATCGGGGTCAGGCCGGCCCGCAGGCCGTGCCGGACGATGACCACCCGCTCGGTGAGCCCCTTGGCCCGTGCGGTCCGGATGTAGTCCTCGCCCATCGTCTCCAGCATCTGGTTGCGCGTCAGGCGGGCGTAGAACGCGGCGTACAGCATCGCCAGCGCCGCCCACGGCAGGGCGAACCCGGCCAGCCAGCCGGACGGGTTGTGCCAGAACGGTATGTAGCCCTCGAAGCCGATGACGCCCCACTTGATCTGCACGAAGTACACGAGCAGCAGCCCGATGAAGAACGACGGGAACGAGTACCCGATCAGCGCCACGCCCATGATCGACCGGTCCTGCCACTTGCCCCGGCGCAGCGCGGACAGCACCCCGATGGAGACGCCGACGGCGATCCAGATGATGAACGCACCCAGCGCGAGCTGCCCGGTCACCGGGAACCGGCTGACCAGCAGGTCGGTGACCTGCTCGCCCTTGCGGAACGAGTAGCCGAGGCAGGGGACGTGGCACTCGAAGGTCGCGCTGCCCGAGCCGTAGGTGCGGCCCACGACCAGGCCCTTGGCGAAGTCGGTGTACTGGTCGACCAGCGGCTTGTCGAGACCCAGGCGGTGCCGGTTGGCCTCGATGATCGCGGGGCTGCAGGACTTGCCGCAGGTCAGCCGGGCCGGGTCGGCGGGCAGCGCGTCGAAGATCAGGAACACGATCATGCTGAGCACGACCAGGGTGAGCACCATCGCGACCAGCCGACGGAGGATGTAGGTGACCACGGGACCCGCCCTTCGCCATCGGCTCGGCCTTCGCCGACCGTGGCGGACGTTAGGAAGGTCGGCACCCCTCCCGCTTCCAGGATCGTGCGCTCTTCGGCGAACGTGATCATCGCGTTACCCGGCCCGTTCCCGGCGGGCATCTACGCTGCGGCCATGACCGACCTGGACCTGGACCTCGAGACCGCTGGCGTCGACGACGTGCAGGCCGCGATGGCGGCCGGAGCCGTCACCAGCGCCGAGCTGGTGACCGGCTACCTCGCCCGCATCGAGGCGCTCGACCGCAGCGGGCCGGCCGTGCACGCGATCAGGACGGTGGCAGCAGATGCCACCCAGCAGGCCGAGCAGCGCGACTCGGAGCGGGCCGGTGGGCGGGTCCGCGGCCCGCTGCACGGAGTGCCGGTGCTCGTGAAGGACAACATCGACGTCGCCGGGCTGCCGACGACCGCCGGCGCGCTGGCCCTCGAGCACTCGGTGCCGGACCGGGACGCCGGCCTGGTGACCCGGCTGCGCGAGGCCGGGGCGGTGCTGCTCGGCAAGACGAACCTCACCGAGCTCGCCAACTTCATGACCGAGCGGATGCCGAGCGGCTACTCCTCGCTCGGGGGGCAGGTCCTGAACCCGTACGACGTGAGCCTGACGCCCTGCGGGTCGAGCAGCGGGTCGGGCGCGGCGGCCGCTCTCGGCCTGGCCACCGTCACGGTCGGCACCGAGACCGACGGCTCGATCATCTGCCCGAGCCAGGCGCAGAGCCTGGTCGGCCTCAAGCCCACCCTCGGACTGGTGCCGGGCGACGGCATCCTGCCCATCGCCACCAGCCAGGACTGCGCCGGGCCGATGTGCCGCACGGTGGCCGATGCGGCGGCGCTGCTGGGCGTCCTGACCGGCGAGGACTACCGGGCGGCGCTGGACGGCGGCGCCCTCGAGGGGGTGCGCCTCGCCGTACCTCCCGTCCCGGACGACCTCGAGCCCCCGGACGCGGAGCTGTTCGAGGCCGCGCTGCAGGTGCTGCGCGACCGCGGGGCGGTCACTGTCGAGGTGCCGCCCATCCCGGAGACCGACGAGACGCCGGTGCTGCACTACGAGTTCGCGAGAGACGTCGATGCCTACCTGGCCCGGCTGCCCGCGGGATCCCCGGTGCGCACCATGGCCGAGCTCGCGGCGTGGAACGAGGCGCACGCCGGTGCCGCGCTGAAGTACGAGCAGCGGCACGTGCTCGCGGCCCTGGCGGTCGACCACGTCGCCGACCGCGCGGCCTACGAGGCGCACCGGGCCAGGGACCGCGCGGTCGCCGGCGAGCACGGCATCGACGCCGCGCTGGCCGCGGCCGGTGCCGCAGCGGTGGTGACGCCGACCTGGCGCGGGGCCGGGTACGCGGCTCGCGCGGGCTACCCGAGCCTGGTGCTGCCAGCGGGCTACTGGCGGTCCGGGCGGCGTCCGTTCGGGCTCGTGCTGCTGGGGCCGCCGCGCTCGGAGGCGTTGCTGCTGGGGCTCGGCTACGCCTTCGAGCAGGCCGCGCAGGCCCGTCGGCCGGTCTCGGAGGTCAACCCGTCGCTGCTGGGCTGAGCTGCCCGGACCGGCGTCGTCAGGCCGTGGCGACCACGAAGAACCGCTCGGCGAGCCGTCCGGCCGGCAGCCCCGCCGCCTCGGCGTTCATGGCGCCCCACTGGCGCAGCCGGGACTCCAGGTCGTCCATGTGCGCGGTCTGGCTCTCGTGCGCCCGCAGCGCCGCGATCTTGGTGTCGAACCGGTCGGTGATGTCGACGACGTGGTTGTTGTCGGGGTGCGCCATCAGCCAGGTCTCGGCGACGGCCCACTCCTGCAGACCCTCGTCGGCGAGCAGCGACGGGTGCGCGAACGGGTTGCGCGCGTCGGGGTAGATCGCAGCGATCGCCGCCGCGCCGGCCGCGAGGTGGTCGGGGTGGCTGGCCCCGATCCGGGCCCAGTTGCGGTCCGGGCTCTGGATCAGGGCACGCTGCGGGCGCACCTGCCGGATCACCCGGCTGATGTCGCGGCGGACGTCCTGGGTCGGCTCGAGGGAGCCGTCCCGGTAGCCGAGGAAACGCACGTCGCTGACCCCGACCTGCTTGGCCGCGGCCTCCTGCTCGGCCCGCCGGATGCGGGGGATCTCCTGCCGGGGGACGGCCGGGTCGAACCCGCCGGCGTCGCCGTCGGTGCAGATGCAGTAGGTCACCTCGACCCCGGTCGCGGTCCAGGACGCGATCGTGCCCGAGGCGCCGAAGTCGCAGTCGTCGGGGTGCGCGGTCACCACCACGACGCGCTCGACCTCGCTGTCGTCCAGCACCGGATGCCCCTCTCGTCGGCGGCCATCGTAGGCAGCGGTCGCCGCTCGGCCTCAAGGCAGGGGGTCGGGATGTCGATCACTGGGCCGTGAGGTACCACTGGCCTGCCCGCGTCGCCCTGCTGCTGGCCGTGGTCCTCGTCGGGCTGGGCCAGGCGGGCCCGGCGGCCGCGGTGGCGGTCGCTCCGGCGGCCAAGGCGTTCGGCGCCGGCATCGACGGGTTCCCGACCTGGCAGCCGGAGAGCGGCTGCAGCCCGACCGAGAAGCCCGGGCCGCGGTACCTGCGGCGGCTGCTGCTCGCGACGTACGGGCCGATCGGGTCGAACATCGTGCGCCCGTGCACCGCCGCGGACTCCGGCCACGAGGAGGGCCGGGCGCTCGACTGGATGACCAACGTCCGGGTGCCCGCCCAGAAGGAGATGGGGGACGCGTTCGTCGCCTGGCTGCAGGCGCCGGACGGGTACGGCAACCCCGAGGCGATGGCGCGGCGGCTCGGCATCGCCTACGTGATCTGGAACAACCGGACCTGGCGGGCCTACGACCCGGCCCGGGGCTGGACCGACTACAACGGCTGCCTGTCGAAGAAGCGGGCCAAGAAGGCGTACGACAACACCTGCCACCGCACCCACGTGCACGTGAGCTTCACCTGGGACGGCGCGCTGCGGCGCACCTCGTACTACACCGGGTACGTCGCGTGCCCGGCCCCGTCGCCGGTGGCTGTACCGCCGCCCACCACGCTGCCGCCGGTGCCGGGTGCACCCGTGCCGCCGCCTGTCGTCGTGCCGGTGCCGGCGCTCGGGCCGGTGGTGCCGCTGCCGCCGGCCCGGCTGCTGGGCACCGCGGCGGGCACCGGCACGCCGGCCGGGCCCTGCCGGGTCCATCCCGACGTACGGCTCGACCTGCCGGTCCTCGGCCGCGGCGGGGTGCCGCCGACCGGCAGTGGCGGCCGTCGAGCTGCGGGTGACACTGGTGCGGCCGGACGCGCCGGCCACCCTGCGGGTCTGGGCGGCGGGGACGCCGATGCCGGTCGAGACCGTGCCGTTGGACGCCGCCGGCCGGATGGCCGAGGTCACGGTCCCGGTCGGGGTGACCGGTGCGGTGAGCCTGCAGCTCGCCGGGGCGATGGCGCACCTGCGCGTCGACGTCCTGGGCTACGTCGCGGCGGCGCCCCCGCAGACCTGAACGCGGGTGCGAGCGGGGCACGGCGACCGCGCTGCCCGGTTCTGCCTCCGCACTGGCGTCCGAACGAGCGGCCAGCTCAGGGTTCCCTCAGCCCTGATCACCCGGCGGCGCAGGGTCAGCGCGGCTGCCTTCAGCCGACAGGCGGGCGCCGCCGAACGCCCTCAGACCTGAACACAACGGTGGGCGGGCCAGGCCCCACCTCGCCTTCAGACCTGAACACTGCCGTTGACAAACACTGCCGTTGACAAACACAACGGTGGGCGGGCCATCGTCGAGCACACGGGGCGGGCAGCTCGAGGCCGGCGCTGCGCTGCGGGCACCGGTGCGGCCCCGCTTCGTCCGGTGAGCAGGTCTGAGGGGCGCGGCGCCGCGCGGGTGGCGCTGGTGGCGCGTGCGGCGCGTGCGGCGTGTGCGGCGGCGGCAACGGCCCTGCTTCGTCCCGTGAGCAGGTCTGAGGGCGCGCGACGCCGTGCAGGCGGCGGCGGCGGCCGCACGTCGGCCGCCTCGTCCGGTGAGCAGGTCTGAGGGGGCCGCGGCGCCGTCGCCGGCCGCCCCATCCGCCACCCGTCCCACCCGTGAGCAGGTCTGGCGGCGGTGGCAGCGCGAGCCCGGTTGCGTCCGGGGCGCCGCCTAGACTCGACGGGAGATGAGCACTCTCTTCGACGACTCCTTCCCGCTGCCGTCGCGGCCGGACGACACGTCCACCACACCCTCGACCTCGGGCGGCAAGGGCCGGCGCGACCCGGCACGGCTGCTCGAAGGCCTCAACCCGCAGCAGCGGGCAGCGGTCGTGCACGCAGGGGGTCCGCTGCTGATCGTCGCCGGCGCCGGCTCCGGGAAGACCCGGGTGCTCGCGCACCGGATCGCCTACCTGCTCGGCGAGCGCAACGTGCACCCCGGCGCGGTGCTCGCGATCACCTTCACCAACAAGGCCGCCGGCGAGATGAAGGAGCGCGTCTCGGCACTCGTCGGCGGGCGCGCCAAGATCATGTGGGTCAGCACGTTCCACTCGGCGTGCGTGCGCATCCTGCGTCGGGAGGCGTCGCACCTGGGCATGAAGTCGACCTTCTCCATCTACGACCAGGCCGACTCGCAGCGCCTGATGACCCTGGTCTGCCGCGACCTCGACCTGGACCCGAAGCGCTACCCGCCGCGGTCGTTCTCCACCCAGGTCAGCAACCTCAAGAACGAGCTGGTCGACCACGAGACCTTCGCCGGGCGCGCCGAGACGCACCTGGAGCAGACGCTGGCCGAGGCCTACGCGCTCTACCAGCGGCGGCTGCTCGAGGCCAACGCGTTCGACTTCGACGACCTGATCATGACCACGGTGCACCTGCTCCAGGCGTTCCCCGACGTCGCGGAGCACTACCGGCGCCGGTTCCGCCACGTGCTCGTCGACGAGTACCAGGACACCAACCATGCCCAGTACGTCCTGGTCCGCGAGCTCGTGGGCAGCGACGAGCCGGCGCCGGGCGTCCCTCCCGCCGAGCTCTGCGTCGTCGGCGACGCCGACCAGTCGATCTACGCCTTCCGGGGCGCGACGATCCGCAACATCCTCGACTTCGAGCAGGACTACCCGAACGCCTCGACCATCCTGCTGGAGCAGAACTACCGCTCGACCCAGACCATCCTGTCCGCCGCCAACGCGGTGATCTCCCGCAACGCCAGCCGGAAGCCGAAGAACCTCTGGTCCGACGCCGGCGACGGCGTGCCGATCGTGGGCTACGTCGCCGACAACGAGCACGACGAGGCGTCCTTCGTCGCCCAGGAGGTCGACCGGCTCACCGACGACGACGGCGTCCTGCCCTCCCAGGTGTCGGTGTTCTACCGGACCAACGCCCAGTCCCGGGTCTTCGAGGAGGTGTTCATCCGGGTCGGCCTGCCCTACAAGGTCGTCGGCGGGGTGCGCTTCTACGAGCGCCGTGAGGTCCGCGACGCGCTGGCCTACCTGCGGGTCCTGGCCAACCCGGCCGACACCGTGTCGCTGCGCCGCATCCTCAACGTGCCCAAGCGGGGCATCGGCGACCGCGCCGAGGCCTGCATCGAGGCGCTGGCCCAGCGGGAGGCCCTCACCTTCAACCAGGCCCTGCAGCGCTGCGAGGACGCCTACGGCCTGGCCACCCGTTCGCTGTCGGCCGTGCAGGGCTTCCGCACCCTGATGGACGAGCTCGGCACGCTGGTCGAGGCCGGCACGCCGCCGGCCACCGTCCTGGAGGCGGTGCTCGAGCGCACCGGCTACGCCGCGGAGCTGTCCGGTTCGGCCGACCCGCAGGACCAGACCCGGCTGGAGAACCTGCAGGAGCTGGTGGCGGTGGCCCGCGAGTTCGAGGAGGCCAACCCCGGCGGGACGCTGGTCGACTTCATGGAGACGGTCGCTCTGGTCGCCGACGCCGACCAGATCCCCGACGGCGAGCAGGGCCCGGACGGCCAGCCCGCGGCCGGCGTCGTGACGCTGATGACCCTGCACACCGCGAAGGGCCTGGAGTTCCCGGTCGTCTTCCTCACCGGCCTCGAGGACGGTGTCTTCCCGCACCTGCGCTCGCTCGGCGACCCCGCCGAGCTCGAGGAGGAACGCCGGCTCGCCTACGTCGGCATCACCCGCGCCCAGCAGCGGCTCTACCTGAGCCGCTCCACGGTGCGCAGCGCCTGGGGGGCCCCGCAGGCCAACCCGCCGTCCCGGTTCCTCGAGGAGATCCCGGACCCGCTGGTCGACTGGCGGCGGCTCGCCTCGACGGTCACCAGCCCGACCGCGGTGGCCGCGGTCGCCGCGCGGCCGGGCGTCCGCTCGCCGGGGAACCGGGTGGTGCGTGCACCTCGAGCCCGGCGACCGGGTCACCCACGACACCTTCGGGCTGGGCTCGGTCGTCGCCGTCGAGGGCGCGGGGGAGCGGGCGGTCGCCTCGATCGACTTCCGCACCGGCGGGGTCAAGCGGCTGCTGCTGCGCTACGCCCCGGTCGAGAAGCTCTAGGCGCTCCCTCGGGGGCTCGACGTCAGGGCTTGAGCCCGTGCTCGCGCAGCCAGGTCAGCGGCGGGATCGGGGCCCCGCCGCCGGGTCGCACCTCGAGGTGCAGGTGCGGACCGGTCACGTGACCGGTGGAGCCGATCCGGCCGATGATGTCGCCGGCCTGCACGGTCCCGCTGGTGCGGATGAAGGACGACATGTGCGCGTACCAGGTCACCGTGCCGTCGGGGTGCTGGATCACGATCTTGTTGCCGTACGACCCGTCGTACGCGGCGAAGATGATCTTGCCGTCGCCCACCGCGTGGATCGGCGTTCCCTCGGGTGCGGCGAAGTCCTGCCCGGTGTGCGCGCTGGCCCACAGGCCGTAGTCGCCGAAGCCGGCGGTGAGCCGGTAGTGGTCGACGGGGAGGACCCACTTGGGGCGGGCGGCCTCGGCGGCCTCCCGGGCCTCCTTGGCGGCCTCCTGCAGGGTGCGGACCGCGGTGGCGCGGGCGGTGCGCATCCGGGTCGCGCGGGCCTCCTGCTGCTGGACGAGCGTCTGGCGCAGCTGGCCGGCGGCGATGGTGCGCGCCTGCTGGACCTGCTCGCTGGGCGCGCTGCTGGCGGCGTGCGGGTCGCGAGCCGCACCGATGGCGCCGGGCACGTTGAGGCCGCTCACGGCGAACGCGGCCAGGGTGGCTGCGGTGACGTACGCCGGACCGTTGCCATGTTTTGGCTTGCGGTGGCGTCCGTTGGCTGGGCGGCGAGGGGGCACGGGTGGATCGCCTCGTCGTCGGGGGCAGGGGGACGCGGGCGACGATAACGAACGGATCTCGCGGCAGGCCAACCGAGGGGGTGTTCGCGCCTTGTTCAACTACCGACGGTACCGACCCTCTGACGGAGCGTTGTTGATCTCTGTCCTGTGCGGCAGTTTCTGTCCGATCCGTCCGGTCGGAAACCTGCCGGTTCGCGGCTTCCGCCCCGGTACGTCGGGTCGGCGGCCGATGGCCCTCCGGTCAGCCGTTGGCCGGCCGGCTCGCCGGGGTGCTGCGCGCCGCGCCGGCCGCGCCGCTGCGGTCGGCCGCCCGCGCGCTGGCGATCGAGGTGACCCCGGCGCGCACGGTCCCGCCGTGCGGGTCGAGCTGGGCCAGGGTCAGGCCGATCTCGTGCACGGTACGCCGGTGGATCGGCAGCGACATGTGCCCGACGCCCCGGACCAGCACGTTGCGCGCGTCCAGGTCGGGGTGGTCGACCCGGGCCGCCCGCTTCGGGACGATCATCTGGTCCAGGTCGCTCCAGACCGCCAGGAACCTGGTCCGGCAGCCGGTGGCCGGCTCGCGCAGCTCGACCACGAGGTCGCTGTCGGGCCGCAGCTGGCGGGCCAGCCGGTGCGGGAGCAGGTGTGCGGGGTAGGTGCCGTTGTGCGGCGTACCGAGCGTCACGAGCGTGTGCACCCGCTCGTCGCCACCGAGGCGCTGCACGTAGTAGCGGGCGATCAGGCCGCCCATGCTGTGGCCGATGAGGTGGATCCGCTCGAACCCGGTCTCCTCGCAGAGCCGCTCGACCTGGGTGGCCAGGCTGGTGGCCGCCAGCCGGACGTCGCTGGTCAGCGGGCTGTAGTTGACCGAGAGCACCCGACGGAACCCGCGGCGGCGCAGCCCACGGCGGAGCACGGTGAAGATCGAGCGGTTGTCGACCATCCCGTGCACCAGCAGGATCGGTGTCCCGGAGGCCTCGACGTCGCCGACGATCAGGCCGCGCTGCACCGGTGACATCCCGGCCAGGCCGCGCTGCTCGCTCCCGCGGGCACCGGTGCGCTCCTTGACGACGCCGAGCGGGTACATCGCGACGTGCGCGGCGACCCAGGTGACCTCGACCGCGACGCCGCGCAGGCCGGTCGGGGAGAGCAGGCTCGCCGCGCCGCGCCGGAGGCCGCCACCCGCCCGGGCCATCCCGTCGCGCACCTGCGGTCCCTTCACCTGTTACTCATCGGCTTGCGCCGGCCGAGGCATGAGCGTCCCGGACTCGCCCGTAGCGTCCCACGTACCCCGCCGGCAGGCGGCCGACTCTCCGATGCGCTCGGTTACGCTCTGGCTCGTGAGCACCGCAGCGCCCGTCCGCGTCGTCGTCGCCAAGCCGGGTCTGGACGGTCACGACCGCGGGGCCAAGGTCGTCGCGCGTGCGCTGCGGGACGCCGGGGTCGAGGTGGTCTACACCGGTCTGCACCAGACCCCCGAGCAGATCGTCGAGACGGCGATCCAGGAGGACGCCGACGCGATCGGCATGTCGGTGCTCTCCGGCGCCCACATGACGCTGTTCGCCCGGGTCCTCGAGCTGCTCCGCGAGCGGGACGCGTCCGACATCGTGGTGTTCGGCGGCGGCATCGTGCCGGAGGCGGACCTGCCGGAGCTCACCGAGATGGGTGTCGCCAAGGTCTTCACCCCCGGCGCGACGACCGGCGAGATCGTCGCCTGGGTGCGCGAGAACCTGGGTGCGCCGGCCGCGAGCTGACCAGGGCGAAGGCCGGCTCCGGCCGGCGGATACGCTCGCCAGCGGCCCCGAACCGACCGAACCCACCGAGGGACTGACGACGTGGACCTCTTCGAGTACCAGGCGCGAGACCTCTTCGAGAAGCACGGGGTTCCCGTGCTGGGCGGCGCGGTCGCCGAGACTCCCGAGCAGGCCCGGGCGGCGGCCGAGCGGCTGCTGCCCGAGGGCGGGGGCAAGGTCGTGGTCAAGGCGCAGGTGAAGGTCGGCGGCCGCGGCAAGGCAGGTGGCGTCAAGCTCGCGTCGTCGGTCGAGGAGGCCGAGCAGGTCGCCGGCCAGATCCTCGGGATGGACATCAAGGGCCACACCGTGCACCGGGTGATGATCGCCCCGGCCGCATCGATCGCGGAGGAGTACTACTTCTCGGTGCTGCTGGACCGGGCGAACCGGACCTACCTGGCGATGGCCTCCCGCGAGGGCGGGATGGAGATCGAGCAGCTCGCGGTCGAGAAGCCCGAGGCGCTGGCCCGGGTCCCCGTCGACGCGCTCGTCGGGCTCGACGACGCCAAGGCGCGCGAGATCGTCGCGGCCGGCGGGTTCCCGGCCGACGTCGCCGAGCAGGTGGTGGCCGCCGTCCAGAAGCTCTGGGACGTCTTCGTCAACGAGGACGCCACGCTGGTCGAGGTCAACCCGCTGGTGAAGACCGGCGACGGCCGGATCGTCGCGCTGGACGGCAAGGTGACCCTCGACGGCAACGCCGACTTCCGGCAGGCCGACCACGCCGGGCTGGAGGACGCGGCCGCCGCCGACCCGCTGGAGGCCATGGCCAAGGCCAAGGACCTCAACTACGTCAAGCTCGACGGCGAGGTCGGTGTCATCGGCAACGGCGCCGGCCTGGTGATGTCGACCCTGGACGTCGTGGCGTACGCCGGTGAGCAGCACGGCGGGGTGGCGCCGGCCAACTTCCTGGACATCGGCGGCGGCGCGTCGGCCGAGGTGATGGCCGACGGCCTGGAGATCATCCTCGGCGACCCCGCGGTCAAGTCGGTGTTCGTCAACGTGTTCGGTGGCATCACGGCCTGCGACGCGGTGGCCAACGGCATCGTGCAGGCCTTCGGGCTGCTGCAGGAGCGTGGCGACGAGATCACCCACCCGCTCGTCGTCCGGCTGGACGGCAACAACGCCGACGAGGGACGCCGGATCCTCACCGAGGCGAAGCTGCCCCTGCTGGAGCAGGTGGACACGATGGACGGCGCCGCGGCCCGCGCGGCCGAGCTCGCGGCTCGCTGACCACCCGACGACAGAGCCCGACGACAGAGCCCGACGACAGACAGGGACAGGACGCACTGACATGGCCATCTGGCTGACCGAGAACTCCAGAATCATCGTCCAGGGCATCACGGGCTCCGAGGGCACCAAGCACACCCGCCGGATGGTCGCCTCCGGTGCCCAGGTCGTCGGCGGCGTCAACCCGCGCAAGGCCGGCACGACCGTCGACGCCGACGGCACCGAGGTGCCGGTCTACGCCACGGTCGCCGAGGCGATGAAGGAGACCGGCGCCGACGTGTCGGTCGTCTTCGTGCCGCCGCCGTTCGCCAAGGCAGCGGTCCTCGAGGCGATCGAGGCCGGCATGCCGCTCGTCGTGGTGATCACCGAGGGCATCCCGGTGCACGACACCGCGGCGTTCTTCCAGGAGGCGGTCAACTCGGGCACGACCCGGATCATCGGGCCCAACTGCCCCGGCCTGATCAGTCCCGGGAAGTCGAACGCCGGCATCATCCCGGCGACGATCACCAAGGCCGGTCGGATCGGCCTGGTCTCGAAGTCGGGCACCCTGACCTACCAGATGATGTACGAGCTGCGGGACCTCGGCTTCTCGACCTGCGTCGGCATCGGCGGTGACCCGGTCATCGGCACCACGCACATCGACTGCCTGGAAGCCTTCGAGGCCGACCCGGAGACCGACGCGATCGTGATGATCGGCGAGATCGGCGGGGACGCCGAGGAGCGCGCCGCGGCGTACATCAAGGAGCACGTCAGCAAGCCGGTCGTCGGCTACGTCGCCGGCTTCACCGCCCCCGAGGGCAAGACGATGGGCCACGCCGGTGCGATCGTCTCCGGCTCGTCGGGCACCGCGCAGGCCAAGCAGGACGCGCTCGAGGCGGTCGGCGTCAAGGTCGGCAAGACGCCGTCCGAGACCGCGCACCTGATGCGCGAGCTGATGACCGCCCGCTGACCGGGAGCCCGCCGCCTGAAGATCGTTCGCGACGTCCGGGGCGACACGCCGCGCGTGTTGCCGGCAAACGTCGCGAACGATCTTGTACGGCGGTCAGCCGACGGCGCGCTCGACCGCGGCGGCCAGCCGGACCGGGGTCCAGACCCAGCCCGGGGCGACGGGGTTGCCCATCGAGGACCACTCGAGGACCACGACGACGTTGCCGCGCCGGCTGACGCCGAGCTCGTAGTACCCGATGTCGCCGTCCGCGACCGGGGTCGACGTGCGCGACCAGCGGTAGGCGCCCGGCGCGGCCGCCTCCGGCCCGCGGTCCGCGCTGGTCACCTCGGCCGGGTCGCCAGGTGGGCAGCCCGCCGCGGTGGCGCGCACCCGCTCGGCGAACGCGGCCGCCTCGGCCGGGTCGTCGAACCGGACGGCGTGCTCGTGCACCGTGGCCTCACCGATGTCCGGCTCGAAGAGCACGGTCGAGCGGACGACCGCCGAGTCCGCCAGCCCTGGCGCGTCGAGGCACTGCATCAGGTCGTCCTGCGGAACGGCCCCACTGTCCTGGAAGACGCCGTAGGGGCCGATGCCGGTCAGCTCGGAACCGGTGAGGAACGGGTGGGTGGCGAGCTGCGCCGGTGCCGGGGTCGGGGAGACGGCGATCGGGCCGGGGTCGGCCCTGGTCGAGCCGGTCAGCGAGTCGCTGACCCCGATCACCGCGGCGACCACCACCACGACGGCCGCTGCGGCGCCGATGGCCTGGTGCCGGGTGCGCTGCTCGCCCCGCCGGCGCACCGTGAGCGAGTCGGCGAGGGGGTTGCGCTCGACGTCCGAGCGCAGCGTGTCCAGGGTGACGGCGATCGGGTCCCGGTACTCAGGCATTCGGGCTCACCTCCGCGAGCGTGGTGTCGGCGAGCAGCTCGGCGAGAGCTGCCCGACCGCGGGCGAGCCGGGCCTTGACCGTGCCCTCCGGGGAGCCCACCTCGTGGGCGACCTCGGCGACCGACAGCCCGGCGAGGTGGTGCAGGACGATGGCCCGCCGCTGCGCGTCCGGGATCTGCCGGAGGGCGGCGACCAGCGCGACGTTGTCGACGCTCGGCTCCGGGCTGTGCTCGGGTGGTCCGTGCCGCAGCATCGCGGCGACGCCGTTCTTGGTCTTGCGCCACCGGCTGGCCGCCAGCCGCCAGGCGACGGTGCGCACCCAGGCCTCCGGGTCGTCGAAGGCCGAGACGCTGGACCAGCGCTGCCAGGCGCGGGCGTAGGCCTCCTGGGTGAGCTCCTGGGCGTCGGCGAGGTTGCCGGTCATCGCGTACATCTGGTGCTGCACCCGGCGGTTCCCGGCCGCGTAGAAGGCGTCGAAGCCCTCGGCGTCCTTCACCGTCGTCCTCCTCGCGCGTCGGTCGCCGGCTGTCAGCGTCGCTGGCGTCGCTGGCGTTGCGGGCCCGTCAGGCAGGCCGTCAGGAAGGATGACTCGCGAGGTCCGGGGTTGGTTGCACCGCGGCCGGCGACACCCCGAGAAGTGCCGGGGTCCGGGTCCGGGGGCGCGGCACCGGCGACGATGGGACGCACGATGACCGAGCTGCTCTCCCGGCCGCCCCGCCCACGCGGGCCACGGCGTCCGCCGACCGCCCCGCCGCCGTCGCCGCGGTCGGTCACCGCGGTCGGTGTCGTGGCCGCGGTGCGCTCCGCCGGCCTCGGCGTGCTGGCGGTGATGGTGGTGGTGCTCGTCGGCTGGGCGACCGCGGCCGACAGCGGGGCGGACGCCGCCGACGCGGTGGTCACGGCGCTGCAGGTCTGGCTGGTGGCGCAGCACGCGCACCTGGCCGTGCCGGGCGGCGAGGTGGCCCTGGTGCCGCTGGGCCTCACCGCTGCTGCCGCTGACCCTGCTGCACACGGCCACCCTGCGGGCCGGCCGGGCGGCCGGCATCCGCGGGCGCACCGGTGTCATCGCCCTCGCCTCCTCGGTCACCGCCACCTACGCCGTCCTGGCGACGTTCGTGGCGCTGGTGGCCCGCACCGCTGCGGTCCAGCCGCTGCCGGTCACCGCCTTCGTCGGCGCCGCCGGTGTCGCGGCCCTCGCGTCGGGCACCGGCGCGGTCCGGGCGACCGGCACCTGGAGCGGGGTCGGCCGCCGGCTGCCGCCGGTCGTGCGGGCCGCGCTGCCGGCTGCCGCCGGGGCCCTCGCGGTCCTCGTGGCGGGGGGTGCGCTGCTGGTCGGCGCCGCGCTCGCGGTGCACCACGGCCGCGCCGCGGCGCTCGTCGACGGCCTGGACGCCGGCCTCGGCGGCGGCCTGCTGCTCGCCGTGCTGTGCCTGCTGTACGTGCCGACCGCGGCGGTCTGGGGCCTGGCGTACGTCGTGGGGTCCGGCGTCGCGGTCGGGGCCGGGACCTCGGTCTCGATGACCGGCGCCGACCTGGGAGCCGTCCCGGCGTTCCCGCTGCTGGCCGCCCTGCCGCAGGAGCCCGGGCCGGCCTGGGCGCCGCTGGTGCTCGCGGTGCCGCTGCTCGCCGGCGGGCTGGCCGCTGCGCTCGCCCACCGGGCGGGCTCGGTCGAGCAGGGCTGGCGGCCGCTCGCCGAGGTCTCCGCGGCGGCCGGCGGGCTGGTGGCCGCGGCCGTGGCGGTGCTCAGCCTGCTCGCGTCCGGCCCGGCAGGCCCCGGGCGGCTGGTGCAGACCGGGCCGACCTGGTGGCTGGCCGGCCCGCTGGCCGGGCTCGAGGTGGCGGTCGTGATGGCCGCTTGCCTGCTGGCGCTCCGCCACCGCAGTGGACGCCGATAGGGTCGCCGCGTGCACTTCGGGCCGGGACCGCGCGTGGTCGTGCTGGCCTCCGGCAGCGGGAGCACGCTGCAGGCGCTGATCGACGCCGTGGCCGACCCGGCGTACGGCGTGCGCCTCGCGGCCGTCGGCAGCGACCGACCCGGCTGCGGCGCCCTCGACCGGGCCCGGGCGGCCGGTGTCCCCACCTTCAGCTGCGCCCCGGGGGAGTACGCCGACCGGGTCGCCTGGGACGTCGCCCTCACCGAGATCGTCTCGGGGCTGCAGCCCGCGCTCGTGGTGTCGGCCGGGTTCATGCGGCTGGTGGGGCCGGAGTTCCTGCACTGCTTCGGCGGCCGGTTCGTCAACAGCCATCCGGCGCTGCTGCCGGCGTTCCCGGGGATGCACGGGCCGCGGGACGCCCTCGCCTACGGCGCGAAGGTCAGCGGCGCCACCCTGTTCGTCGTCGACGGCGGGGTCGACACCGGCCCGATCGTCGCCCAGCGCGCGGTGCCGGTGCTCGACGACGACGACGAGGACTCGCTGCACGAACGCATCAAGGTCGAGGAGCGCGCGATGCTCGTCGACGTCGTCGGCCGGATGGCCCGCGAGGGCTGGACGGTCATCGGACGGAAGGTCACGGTCCCGTGAGCAGGTCTGAGCCCGACCAGGTGCCGGTCCGCCGCGCGCTGCTGAGCGTCTACGACAAGACCGGCCTGGAGGACCTCGCCCGCGGGCTGCACGAGGCCGGCGTCGCCCTGGTGTCGACCGGCTCCACCGCGGGCGCGCATCGCCGCCGCCGGGCTGCCGGTCACGCCGGTGGAGGAGGTGACCGGCTTCCCCGAGTGCCTGGACGGCCGGGTCAAGACGCTGCACCCGGCGGTGCACGCCGGGATCCTCGCCGACCGGCGGCTGGGCAGCCACCGCGACCAGCTCGAGGCGCTCGGCATCGCGCCGTTCGACCTCGTCGTGGTCAACCTCTACCCGTTCGCCGACACGGTGGCCTCCGGGGCCTCGCCCGACGAGTGCGTCGAGCAGATCGACATCGGCGGCCCGGCGATGGTGCGCTCGGCCGCCAAGAACCACCCGTCGGTGGCGGTCGTGGTCGACCCCGCCCGCTATCCCGACGTGCTGGGCGCCGTCGCCGCAGGCGGGTTCACCCTCGACCAGCGACGGGCGCTGGCGGGAGCGGCGTTCGCGCACACCGCGGCGTACGACGTCGCGGTCGCCTCGTGGTTCGCCGACGAGCTGGAGCCGGAGGAGTGGCCGGGCTTCGCCGGGCAGACGCTGCGGCGGCAGGCGGTGCTGCGCTACGGCGAGAACCCGCACCAGCGCGCCGCGCTCTACCGCGACCCGGCCCTGCCGCCCGGGCTCGCCGGCGCCGAGCAGCTGCACGGCAAGGAGATGAGCTACAACAACTACGTCGACACCGACGCGGCGCTGCGGGCCACCCTCGACTTCGCCGCGCCCTGCGTCGCGATCATCAAGCACGCCAACCCGTGCGGCATCGCGGTCGCCTCGCCCGGCGCCGGCGACCCGGTCGCCGACGCCTACCGCAAGGCGCTCGCGTGCGACCCGGTCTCGGCGTTCGGCGGGGTCGTCGCGACCAACCGGCCGGTGACCGTCGCGATGGCCGAGCAGGTGGCGGAGGTGTTCACCGAGGTGCTCGCCGCGCCGGCGTTCGAGCCGGCCGCGCTGGAGATCCTGACCCGCAAGAAGGCGGTCCGGCTGCTGGTCGTGCAGACCGGCGAGCCGGGAGCCGTGCTGCGCCAGGTCAGCGGCGGCCTGCTGGTGCAGCTGCCCGACCTGCTGGCCGAGCCCGGCGACTCGCCGGCCGGCTGGACCCTGGCGGCGGGCGACCCGGCCGACGAGGCGACCCTGGCCGACCTGGAGTTCGCCTGGCGGGCCTGCCGGTCGGTGAAGTCGAACGCGATCCTGCTCGCGGCCGGCGGTGCCACCGTCGGCGTCGGCATGGGGCAGGTCAACCGGGTCGACTCGGCGCGCCTCGCGGTGGCCCGGGCCGGTGACCGGGCGGCCGGCTCGGTCGCGGCGTCCGACGCGTTCTTCCCCTTCCCGGACGGGCTGCAGGTGCTCACCGACGCCGGGGTGCGCGGCGTCGTGCAGCCGGGCGGGTCGGTGCGCGACGAGGAGGTCGTGGCGGCGGCGGCCGCCGCCGGCGTCACGCTCTACCTGACCGGGGTGCGGCACTTCTTCCACTGACCGGCGTCGCCCGGAAGGGTCACGTGACAGACTCGGCCCCCGTGAGCGCGACGATCCTCGACGGCAAGGCCACCGCGGCAGAGATCCGGGCCGACCTGACCACCCGGGTGGCCCGGCTCCGGGAGCAGGGCGTGGTGCCGGGGCTCGGCACCGTCCTGGTGGGCGACGACCCGGGCAGCCACTCGTACGTCGCCGGGAAGCACCGCGACTGCGCCCAGGTGGGCCTCACCTCGCTGCAGCGGGAGCTGCCCGCCGACGCCACCCAGGCCCAGGTCGAGGCCGTGGTCGACGAGCTGAACGCCGACCCGGCGTGCACCGGCTACATCGTCCAGCTGCCGCTGCCCCGCGGCCTGGACGCGGCCGCTGCCCTGACCCGGATGGACCCCGCCAAGGACGCCGACGGGCTGCACCCGACGAACCTCGGCCGCCTGGTGCTGATGGAGGACGGGCCGCTGCCCTGCACGCCGCGCGGCATCGTGCTGCTGCTGCGCCGGTTCGGCGTCGAGCTGGCGGGGGCGGACGTGGTCGTGGTCGGCCGCGGGGTCACCGTGGGGCGGCCGCTCGGGCTGCTGCTCACCCGGCGTACCGAGAACGCCACCGTCACCCTCTGCCACACCGCGACCCGCGACCTGGCCGCCCACCTGCGCCGGGCCGACGTGGTCGTGGCAGCGGCCGGTGTCGCCGGGCCTGGTGACCGCCGACGTGGTCCGGCCCGGTGCCGCCGTCGTCGACGTGGGCATCACCCGCACCGCGGGCGGCCTGGTCGGCGACGTCGCGCCCGAGGTGCGGGAGGTCGCCGGCTTCCTCGCCCCGGTGCCGGGCGGGGCCGGGCCGATGACCCGGGCGATGCTGCTGCTGAACGTCGTCGAGAGCGCAGAGCGCGCCCTGGCGGCCCGGACGGCGGCCGCGAACGCGTGAGCGTCGCCGACCCCGTCGACGACCATCCGCCGATCCGCGGCGGCTGGGTCGGCCGGCAGTGGCCGCTGCTCACCGTGCTGGTCGGCGGCCTGGTCGGCCTCTCGCTGATCGCCCTCGACCACTTCCGGGCCGGCTGCCTGGTGCTGGGGTTCTCGGTGCTGTTCGCGGCGGTCGCCCGGCTGGTGCTGCCGGCCCGCCGGGTCGGCCTGCTGGTGGTGCGCAGCCGGGCCTTCGACGTGCTCGTCCTCACCGTGATGGGGTCGGCGCTGGTCGTGCTCGCCATCATCGTCCCGCCGCCGCCCAGCTGACCCGGCCTCCCGCCGGCTGCTCCGACGTGCTGGGATAGCCTCGAACGCCAAGGTCTCTTGATGACGAGAGATCTGCAGCGCAGCACGTGCGCGCGTCGACGCGAAGGAGTGCCACCTGATGGCTCGGACACCCGTCACCGTCACCGTCACCGGCGCGGCCGGCCAGATCGGCTACGCCCTGCTGTTCCGGATCGCCTCCGGCCAGCTGCTCGGGCCGGACGTGCCCGTGCGGCTGCGGCTGCTGGAGATCACGCCGGCCCTGCAAGGCCGCCGAGGGCACCGCGATGGAGCTGGACGACTGCGCGTTCCCGCTGCTCGCCGGCATCGACATCACCGACGACCCGACGGCGGCCTTCGACGGCGTCAACGTCGCGCTGCTGGTCGGTGCCCGGCCGCGCACCGCCGGCATGGAGCGCGGTGACCTGCTCGAGGCCAACGGCGGCATCTTCAAGCCGCAGGGCGAGGCGATCAACGCCGGCGCCGCGGACGACGTCCGGGTGCTGGTGGTCGGCAACCCGGCCAACACCAACGCGCTGATCGCGGCCTCGCACGCGCCCGACGTGCCCAAGGACCGGTTCACCGCGATGACCCGGCTCGACCACAACCGCGCCATCAGCCAGCTCGCCAACAAGACGCGCGCCCCGGTCACCGAGATCCAGCAGCTCACGATCTGGGGCAACCACTCGGCCACCCAGTACCCCGACCTGTCGCACGCGCTGGTCGCCGGCAAGCCGGCCGCGCGAGGTGCGTCGACGACGAGGCGTGGCTCGCGGACTTCTTCATCCCGACCGTCGCCAAGCGCGGCGCCGCGATCATCGAGGCGCGCGGCGCGTCGTCGGCGGCGTCGGCCGCCAACGCGGCCATCGACCACGTGCACAGCTGGGTCAACGGCACACCGGAGGCCGACTGGACCTCGGCGGCGATCGTGTCCGACGGCTCCTACGGCGTGCCCGAGGGCCTCATCTCCTCCTTCCCGGTGGTGTCCCGCGACGGCCGCTGGGAGATCGTGCCAGGGCCTGGAGGTCGACGACTTCTCCCGCGCCCGGATCGACGCCTCGGTGGCCGAGCTCGCCGAGGAGCGCGACGCCGTGCAGGCCCTCGGGCTCGTCTGACCGGCGTACCGCCGCCTCTTCGACCTCACCCAGACCGAGCAGCATCGGAGCAGCCCCGTGGCCAAGATCAAGGTGCAGAACACAGTCGTCGAGCTCGACGGCGACGAGATGACCCGGATCATCTGGTCGTTCATCAAGGAGCGGCTGATCCTCCCGTACCTCGACGTCGACCTCGAGTACTACGACCTCGGCGTCGAGCACCGCGACGCCACCGACGACCAGGTCACGGTCGACGCCGCCAACGCCATCAAGCGGCACGGCGTCGGCGTGAAGTGCGCGACGATCACGCCGGACGAGGCGCGGGTCGAGGAGTTCGGCCTGAAGAAGATGTGGCTGTCGCCGAACGGCACGATCCGCAACATCCTCGGCGGGGTCATCTTCCGCGAGCCGATCGTCATCTCGAACATCCCGCGGCTGGTGCCGGGCTGGACCAAGCCGATCGTCATCGGCCGTCACGCCCACGGCGACCAGTACAAGGCGCACGAACTTCGTCGTGCCCGGCCCCGGGCAAGGTGACCATCACCTACACGCCGGACGGCGAGGGTGAGCCGATGGAGTTCGACGTCGCCACGTTCACCGGCGGCGGCGTCGCGATGGGCATGTACAACTTCGACGACTCGATCCGCGACTTCGCGCGGGCGTCGCTGCGCTACGGGCTGGAGCGCAGCTTCCCCGTCTACCTCTCGACCAAGAACACGATCCTCAAGGCGTACGACGGCCGCTTCAAGGACCTGTTCCAGGAGGTGTTCGACACCGAGTACAAGGCCGAGTTCGAGGCGGCGGGGCTCACCTACGAGCACCGGCTGATCGACGACATGGTGGCCGCCGCGCTGAAGTGGGAGGGCGGCTACGTCTGGGCCTGCAAGAACTACGACGGCGACGTCCAGTCGGACACCGTTGCGCAGGGCTTCGGCTCGCTCGGCCTGATGACCTCGGTGCTCATGACGCCGGACGGCAAGACGTCGAGGCCGAGGCTGCGCACGGCACCGTGACGCGGCACTACCGGCAGCACCAGCAGGGCAAGCCGACCTCGACCAACCCGATCGCCTCGATCTTCGCCTGGACCCGCGGCCTCGAGCACCGCGGCAAGCTGGACGGCACGCCCGAGGTCGTCGGCTTCGCCGAGACGCTGGAGCAGGTCTGCGTCGAGACCGTCGAGTCCGGGACGATGACCAAGGACCTGGCGCTGCTGGTCGGCCCGGACCAGCCGTGGGCGACCACCGAGGACTTCCTGGCCGCCCTCGACACCAACCTGGCCGCCACGATCGGCTGAGGCGGCGCGGGGGCGGCCAGCCGGTCAGGCGTCCCGGCGGGCGCCCTGGCAGGGGGTGACGACCAGGGCGACCGGTGCGTCCCAGCCGCGCTCGGCGAAGGCCGCGGTCACGGCCTCGGTCACGCCGGTGACCGAGGCCTCGGGCACCAGGGCGATGGCCGAGCCGCCGAAGCCGCCGCCGGTCATCCGGGCCCCGACGCGCGCCGGCCGAGCGGGCCACCGTCGACCGCCACGTCGAGCTCGTCGCAGCTGACCTCGTAGTCGACCCGCAGCGACTCGTGCGACGCGTCCATCAGCGACCCGAGGGCGGCGAAGTCGCCGGCGCGCAGGGCGGCCACCGCGTCGAGCACCCGGGCATCCTCGGTGACCACGTGGCGCACCCGGCCGTGCAGGTCCTCCGGGAGCCGGGCGAGCGCGCGCGTCGAGGTCGTCGAGGGTGACGTCGCGGAGGGCGTCGACCTCGAGCAACCTGGCGGCGCGCTCGCAGGCGGCCCGCCGGTCGCCGTACGCACCGTCGGCGTGACCGTGGTGCACCCGGGTGTCGAGCACCAGCAGGCGCAGGCCGGCCTGCGCCGGTCGCAGCGGCACCTGCTCGACGGCCAGGCTGCGGTTGTCCAGGAACAGCGCGTGCTCGGCGACGGCGCGCAGCGAGGCGATCTGGTCCATCATCCCGGTGGGTGCCCCGACGAAGTCGTTCTCGCTGACGAGCGCGAGCCGCGCCAGGTCGTCCGGGGCCGAGCCGGTGCCGTGCAGCTCGTCCAGCGCGGTGGCGACTGCGCACTCCAGCGCATGAGACGACGAGAGGCCACTGCCGAGCGGGATGCGGCCGTCGACCAGGACGTCGGCGCCGGACACCGGGTGACCTGCCTCGCGGGCCGCCCACACCACGCCCGCGACGTACGCCGCCCAGCCGTCCGGGCGCCCCGGCGCGATCTCGTCCAGCGCGACCTCGGTGTCGCCGTCGGGCTGCTGCACCGAGCGCATCCGCAGCACCCCGTCGGCCCGCAGCGAGACGGCCACCCAGGCCCGCGCCTCGATCGCGAAGGGCAGTGCGAAGCCGTCGTTGTAGTCGGTGTGCTCACCGATCAGGTTCACCCGTCCGGGCGAGGACCAGACCCCCTCGGGCGCCGAGCCGGTCAGCTGGCGGAAGCAGTCGGCAACGTCGCCCGGTGTCGCCTCGGTCATCGCGGCAGCGCGTCGCGCAGGGTGGCCGCGATCTGCTCGGGGGCGACGTCGTTGATGAAGGCCCCCATGCCGGACTCCGACCCGGCCAGGAACTTCAGCTTGTTCGCGGCCCGCTTCACCGAGAAGACCTCGAGGTGCAGCGAGGCGAGGTCCCGGTCGACCCGCACCGGCGCCTGGTGCCAGGCCGAGATGTAGGGGAGCGGTCCGTCGTACAGCCCGTCCATCGCGCTGCAGCACCTCGAGGTAGACGTGCGCGAAGTCGTCACGCGCGGCCTCGTCCAGGGCCGGCAGGTCGGGCACCGGACGCCGCGGGTACAGGTGCACCTCGACCGGCCAGCGGGCGGCGAACGGCACGAAGGCCACCCAGTGCTCCGAGCTCGTCACGACCCGGCAGTCCTCGGCGAGCTCCTGGGCGAGCCGGTCGGCGAACACGTCCCGCCCGGTGCGGTCGCGGTAGCGGCGGGCGGCATCGAGCATGCTGCGGGTGCGCGGCGTGACGAACGGGTAGCCGTAGATCTGCCCGTGCGGGTGGTTCAGGGTGACCCCGATCTCCTGCCCACGGTTCTCGAAGCAGAACACCTGCTCGACGAACGGGAGGCGGGACAGGGCGTCCGACCGGTCGATCCAGGCGTCCAGCACCAGCCGCACCCGGTCCGGCGGCAGCTGGCTCAGCGCGGTGTCGTGGTCGCTGGTGAAGCACACGACCTCGCACCGGCCGAGCCCGGGACGGCGTTCCTCGGTCGCGGTGAAGTCGGGGTCGGCGTCCTCGGCCAGCGACGGGAACCTGTTCTCGAAGACGACGACGTCGTAGTCGTCGGCGGGGATCTCGGTGTGCCGGTCGGCCGTGGAGGGGCACAGCGGGCACTCGTCGGCGGGCGGCAGGTGGGTGCGGCCCTGCCGGTGGGAGGCGATCGTGACCCACTCGTCGAGCACCGCGTCGTGCCGGATCTCGGACGCGGTGGCCGTGGGGTCGAGGTCTCGCCGGTCGACCACGGTGGTGCGGTCGGCCGTCGTCGCGTCGCTGTCGAAGTAGATGAGCTCCCGGCCGTCAGCGAGCCTCGTCGGTGTGCGCCTCATCAGTCGTCGCCCGCGACCTGGAGCGGCAGCGCCTTGTCGACGGGCGCCAGCCGGACGTCGCCCACCTGCTGGGTGAGAACCGCGAGGGCCGGCCCGGCCAGACCGGAGTCGCTGAGGAGGACGTCGGCCTCGTGCAGCGCCGCGATGGTGCTGATGCCGACGACGCCCCACTTGGTGTGGTCGGCGACCACGGCGAGACGGCGTGCGGCGCGGGCCAGCGCGCGGCTCGTCTCGGCCTCCAGCAGGTTCGGGCTGGTGAAGCCGATGTGCTCGTCCATGCCGTGCACCCCGAGGAAGACGATGTCCAGGTTCAGTGACCGCAGCGTCGCCACCGCGACCGGCCCGACGAGGGCGTCGGACGGTGTGCGCACCCCGCCGGTGAGGACGATGGTCTGGTCCGGGCGCGGCGAGCGGTAGAAGACGCTGGCGATCTCGACCGAGTTGGTGACCACCGTGATGCCGGGCACGTCGAGCAGCCGGTGCGCGAGCGTCCAGGTCGTCGTGCCGGCCGACAGCCCGACGGCACACCCGGGCCGGACCAGCGTGACGGCCAGCGCCGCGATCGCGTCCTTCTCCTTCCGGGCCAGCTCCGACTTGGTCTCGAAGCCCGGCTCGTCGGTGCTGTTCAGGGCCGGTGCGGTGGCACCGCCGTGGACCTTCTCCACCAGACCCTGGCGGGCCAGCAGGTCGAGGTCGCGGCGGACCGTCATGTCCGAGACGGACAGCGCCTCGGTGAGGTCGCTGACGCGCACGGCGCCCGCCGTCCGGACCCGTTCGAGGATGTAGGACTGCCGCTCCCTGGCGAGCACCTCACACCGTCCCTTCGCGCACCACGGCCACGCCGCCCGCGGCGACCTGCACTGTGCCCACGCAGGAGCGTCCCGACACGAGGTCGGTGCCCGGTCGCCGCGAACCTCGGCGGTGGCACCGGTGTGGTTGATCACGAAGAGGTACGACGTCCCGTCGCCCGTGCGGCGGACCATCTCGACACCCGGCCGGTCCGACGTCGGCGATGCCGGTGGACGTCGCAGAGGTGGCGCACCAGCGCGGCGGTGCCCTCGGCGTCGACGCGGGTCGCGAGGTACCAGGCGGTCCCACCGCCGGCCGTGCGCCGGGTCAGCGCCGGTACGCCGGGCAGCGGGCCGTCGGCGTAGGTCGACACGGCCTCGGCACCGCGCAGCGTCAGCAGCTCGGTCCAGACGTCGGCCGACCGGCCGTCGAGCACCCCGCCGGTGAGACGGACGCGCTCGTCCTCGCGGAGCGGGTAGAACTCCTCGGTGCTGATGCCGAGCAGGTCGCGGTAGGCGCCGGGGTAGCCGCCGAGCCGGACGTGGTCGTTCTCGTCGACGATGCCGCTCCAGTAGGTGACCAGGGCGGTGCCGCCGGACTCGACGTACCGGGTCAGGTTCTCGGCATCGGCGTCGGTGGTCGAGGTACAGGGTCGGCACGAGCACGAGCCGGTAGCCCGACAGGTCGGCGTCCGGGGCGACCATGTCGGTGGTGACGCCCGCGTCCCACAGTGCGCGGTAGAGCGCCTGATGACGGTCCAGGTAGGTGACGTCGGCGCTGGGGTGGCTGTCCAGCTCGGCGGCCCAGCGGGCGTCCCAGTCGACGACGACCGCGACCTCGCCGCGGACCGTCGACCCGGCGACCTCGGCGATCGACCCGAGCACGGCGCCGAGCTCGACCACCTCGCGCCAGACCTTGGTGTCGGTGCCGGCGTGCGGCACCAACGCCGAGTGGAACTTCTCGGCCCCGGCGCGCGAGGCCCGCCACTGGAAGAAGCAGACCGCGTCGGAGCCGCGCGCGACGTGGGCCAGGCTGTTGCGCAGCATCTGGCCCGGGCTGCTTGGCGACGTTGCGGGGCTGCCAGTTCACTGCGCTCGGCGAGTGCTCCATCAGGAACCACGGCTTGCCGCCCGCGACTCCGCGGGTGAGGTCGGCCGACCAGGACAGCTCGACGTGGCCGTCGGGGTCGGCGGCCATCAGGTAGTGGTCCTGCGAGACGACGTCGAGCTGGGGGGCCCAGGCGAAGTAGTCCATGTTGCGGACGTGCTCCATCACCATGAAGTTCGTGGTGACCGGGACGCCGGGACTCAGCCGGTGCAGCACGTCGCGCTCGGCGCAGAAGTGGGCCAGCAGCGCGTCGGAGCTGAACCGGGCGAAGTCCAGCTGCTGGGTCGGGTTGGGGAAGGTGGGCGCGGTGCGCGGCGGGCAGCACCTGCTCCCACGCGGTGTAGCGCTGGCTCCAGAAGGCGGTGCCCCAGGCGTCGTTGAGCGCCTCCAGGGTGGTGTAGCGCCGCTCCAGCCAGGCCCGGAAGTCGGCCGCCGACACGTCGCAGTAGCAGTGCGCGTTGTGGCCGCCGAGCTCGTTGGAGACGTGCCACATGACCAGGGCCGGGTGGTCGTGGAACCGCTCGGCCAGGGCGGTCACCAGCGCCAGCGCGCGCTCGCGGAACACCGGCGAGCTCGGGCACCAGGCCTGCCGGCCGCCCGGCCACAGGGTCGTGCCGTCGGCGCGGCGGGGCAGCGTCTCCGGGTGTGCGGTCGAGAGCCAGGGCGGCGGCGACGCGGTGGCGGTGGCCAGGTCGACGGCGATGCCGTTGTCGTGCAGCAGGTCCAGCACGTCGGCGAGCCAGTCGAGCTCGAACTCGCCCTCGGCCGGCTCCAGCAGCGCCCAGCTGAAGACGCCGACCGTCACCAGGGTGACCCCGGCCTCGCGCATCAGCCGGGCATCCTCGAGCCCAGGTCTCCCTGGGCCACTGCTCGGGGTTGTAGTCGCCGCCGTACGCGATACCGACCGGCAACCGGGGCCAGGCGCTCATGACCCACGACTGTGGGGGAGTCGAACCCGGAAAGTCAACATAAACGAACGACGTCGCACAGAACACCTCAGCCCGCCGGGCGAGCGCCGCAGCCGTGGTCCGAGATCTCGCGGGCAGCTGCCGTGCGCTGGGTCGTCGGCCGGTGAACGTATCGTGACAGTCCTGTGACCATCGCGACATGCCAGACGCCTCTTGACACGCTCCGACCGGAGGGTCAAGGTGTGCCCAGTGTTGATATCTGTTCGAAAGTGTTCGTCCGCGCGGTCGTCTCTCGCGGCCGCGGAGTCGTGCTCCCTCGTGTTCCAGTGATCTCCCTTCGGAGGGGACAGATGCCCAGACCTGAGTCTCAGGAGCAGTACCTCGCCAGCCTGATCCCCGAATCGGTCCGGGCCTACGGCCTCGACCGCCGCGGCTTCCTCAAGGGCGCGTTCGGTGCCGGCGCCGCGGTGTCGATGTCCAGCCTGCTGGCCGCCTGCGGCGGCAGCAGCGGCGGCGACACGTCGTCCAGCGGCGGTGGCAGCACCGCCAAGGCGACCGGGACGGTGACCGTCGGCTCCAACTACTCCGACGCCGTGCCGAAGAAGGCCTTCGCCGACATGATGGCGGGCTTCACCGCCGAGTCCGGCGTCAAGACCAAGATCAACACGGTCGACCACAACACCTTCCAGGAGCAGATCAACAACTACCTGCAGGGCAGCCCGGACGACGTCTTCACCTGGTTCGCCGGCTACCGGATGCGGTTCTTCGCCGACCAGGGCCTCGCGGGTGACATCAGCGACGTCTGGAAGGACGTCGGCGCCGACTTCAGCGACTCGTTCAAGAAGGCGTCCACCGCCAACGACGGCAAGCAGTACTTCATCCCGATCTACAACTACCCGTGGGTCCTGATGTACCGGAAGAGCCTGTTCGCCGACCGCGGCTACACGGCTCCCACGACGATGGACGAGTTCAAGACGCTCAGCGCCCAGATGAAGAAGGACGGCCTGATCCCGCTGGCGTTCGCCGACAAGGACGGCTGGCCGGCGATGGGCACCTTCGACATCCTCAACATGCGCATCAACGGCTACGACTTCCACCTGAGCCTGATGGCGGGCGACGAGTCCTGGGACTCCGCCGAGGTGAAGCAGGTCTTCTCGACCTGGGCCAGCGACGTGCTGCCCTGGAGCCAGGACGGCTCGCTCGGCCGCACCTGGCAGGAGGCTGCGCAGGCGCTGGTCAAGAAGCAGGCCGGCATGTACCTGCTGGGCACCTTCGCCTCGCAGCAGTTCACCACACCGGCCGACCTCGCCGACCTCGACTTCTTCGCCTTCCCCGAGGTGGCAGCCGAGCACGCCCAGGACTCCATCGACGCGCCGATCGACGGCATGATGATGGCGGCCAAGCCGAAGAACGAGGCCGGCGCGAAGGCGCTGCTGACCTACGTCGCCTCGGCCGCCGCGGAGAACATCTACCTCAAGACCGACCCGGGCGACGTGGGTGCCAACAAGAACGTCGACACCTCGGGCTACAACGCGGTCCAGAAGAAGTCCGCCGAGATCATCGGCGGCACGGCCAACATCGCGCAGTTCCTCGACCGCGACACCCGGCCCGACTTCGCCTCGACGGTGATGATCCCCGCGCTGCAGGACTTCATCAAGAACCCGAAGGACATCGACGGGCTCTGCTCCAGCATCCAGAAGCAGGCGGAGTCCATCTTCACCTGATCCACCGTTGACGGCAGGCACCTCAGGCGCGGATCGTCCATCTCGACGGTTCGCGCCTGACGTGTCTGGTCCCGGTGGCGAACCCCGCAGCGGCAAGGAGAGGTGACTCGATGGCAGCGACCGAGAAGCCCGTCGTCCGGACCGGTCCGCCCCCGCTGAAGCGACGCAGGGGCAACCAGGGCAGCTTCAACCGGCTGTCGCGGGGCGACCAGGTCGCGGTGGGCCTGATGGTGGGCATCCCGACCCTGCTGGTCCTCTGGCTGGTCTGGCTGCCGGCGATCGCCTCGGTGGCGCTCAGCTTCACCAGCTGGCAGGGCATCGGCGGCATCGGCACGATCAAGTGGATCGGCCTGGACAACTACAAGAACGTCTTCACGAACTACCCGCCGTTCCACCCGGCCATCGAGCACAACGCCGATCTGGCTGCTGGTGCTGTTCTTCGTGGCCACGCCGCTCGGCATCTTCCTCGCCGTGCTGCTGGACAAGGAGATGAAGGGCAGCCGGTTCTACCAGTCGGCGCTGTTCCTCCCGGTCGTCCTGTCGCTGGCGCTCGTCGGCTTCATGTGGCAGCTGATCTACTCCCAGGACCAGGGCCTGATCAACCAGATCACCGGCGGCCACACCGACTGGTACGGCGACCCGAGCGTGAACCTGTGGGCGGTGCTCGTGGCCACCTGCTGGCGACAGGTCGGCTACGTCATGCTGCTCTACCTGGCCGGGCTCAAGGCCGTCGACCCGATCGCTGCGCGAGGCCGCCAAGATGGACGGCGCCAGCGAGACCCAGACGTTCTTCAAGGTCGTCTTCCCGGTGATGCTGCCGATCAACATCATCATCCTGGTCATCACGTTCATCGAGTCGCTGCGCGCGTTCGACATCGTCTGGGTGGTCAACAAGGGCCGCAACGGGCTGGAGCTGATCAGCGCGCTGGTCACCTCGAACGTCATCGGTGAGGCGAGCCGGATCGGCTTCGGCTCGGCGCTGGCCACGATCATGCTGCTCATCTCGTCGGTCTTCGTCGTGATCTACCTGCGCATCGTGATGAAGGAGGAGGGCCGATGACCACCGCAGTCAGGCCGGAGGAGACGACGGTCGCCGCCGCGCCGCCCCCCCGGCGTACCCGCAAGCGCCGAGGCCCCCGGATCGCGATGCACGCGTTCCTCATCGTGATGTCGATCCTCTGGCTGTTCCCCATCTTCTACGCCGTCCTGAGCAGCCTGCGCACCTACGCCTACACCCAGGAGCACGGCTACTTCTCGCTCGGCGGCTGGACCTTCCAGAACTACCGGGACGCGTGGGAGCAGGCCGACTTCACGACCCACTTCATCAACACGATCTGGATCACCGTGCCCGCGGTGTTCTTCACCCTGTTCCTGTCGTCGTGCATGGCGTTCGTGCTGGCGCGGTTCTCCTTCAAGTTCAACATCACGCTGCTCGGCGTCTTCCTGGCCGCCAACCTGCTGCCGCAGCAGGCGCTGCTGATCCCGCTGTTCCGGATGTTCCGCGAGATCAGCGTGCCGACGTACATCAGCGACTCCGGCACGCTGCTCAACAGCTTCTGGGCGCTCATCCTGGTCAACACGGCGTTCCAGACCGGCTTCTGCACGTTCGTGCTGAGCAACTACATGAAGACGCTGCCGCGGGAGCTCTACGAGGCGGCCGAGGTCGACGGCGCCTGGTCGTCGCGGCAGTTCTTCCAGCTGACCCTGCCGCTGTGCAAGCCGCCGCTCGCGGCGCTGGCGACCCTCGAGGTCACCTGGATCTACAACGAGTTCTTCTGGGCCACCGTGCTGCTGCAGAGCGGCGACAAGTTCCCGATCACCAGCTCGCTGAACAACCTGCGGGGACAGTTCTTCACCGACAACAACCTGGTCGCGGCCGGCGCGGTGGTCGTCGCGCTGCCGCCGCTGATCGTCTTCTTCGTGCTGCAGAAGCAGTTCGTGTCCGGCCTCACCCTCGGCGCCACCAAGGGATGAGCGGGCCCGCCACGTCGGAGTCCGGCCTGCTGCACCTGCGCTCCGCCGGCGTGAGCCTGGTCGTCGACGCGTCCGGCCCCGGCGTCCCCTCGGTGCTGCACTGGGGGGCCGACCTCGGGGAGCGGCTGCCGCCTGCCGAGGCGTGGCAGCCGGCCCGAGCCCACAGCGCGCGCGGACGACCCGGCCCCGCTGACGCTGCTCGCCGGCGGCGTCGGGGCCACCCAGCACGAGCCGGCGCTGCGCGGCGGGCCGCCCTGGGCGCCGTCCTGGCTGCTCACCGCCGTCGACGGCGAGACCGACCGGGTTCGCCTCGCCTGCCGGGCGGAGCAGGCCGGGCTGACGCTGACCACCGAGCTGGCCCTCGACCGCCACGGCGTCCTGCGGGTGCACCACGAGCTCGGCAACGTGGGTGCGACGCCGTACCGGGTCGACCGCCTCGACGTCGTGCTGCCGGTGCCGCCGGAGGCCGTCGAGCTGCTCGACCTGACCGGCCGCTGGTGCCGTGAGCGGCACCCGCAGCGACACCCCTGGAGCGCGCAGGGCAGCTGGGTGCGGGACGCTCGGCACGGCCGCACCGGGCACGACGCCCCGCTGCTGCTGGTGGCCGGCCGTCCGGGCTTCGGCAACCGGCACGGCGCGGTGTGGGGCCTGCACCTCGCCTGGAGCGGTGACCAGACGATGCGTGCCGAGCGGCGTCCCGACGGCCGCGCGGTCCTGGCCGCCGCCGAGCTGCTCGGCCCGGACGAGGTCGTGCTCGGGCCGGGCGAGTCCTACCGGACGCCCGAGGTCGTCGCGGTCTGGTCGGACGCCGGTCTCGACGGGCTCAGCGCCCGGCTGCACCGGCACGTGCGCGACCGCGCGACCCACCCGCGGCGTCCCCGGCCGGCGGTGCTCAACACCTGGGAGGCCGTCTACTTCGACCACCGCCTCGACCGGCTGACCGAGCTGGCCGACGTCGCGGCCGCGGTCGGCATCGAGCGGTTCGTCCTGGACGACGGCTGGTTCCTGCACCGCCGGCACGACCGGGCCGGGCTCGGCGACTGGACGGTCGACGCCGAGGTCTGGCCGGACGGCCTCGGCCCGCTGATCGCCCACGTGCGCGGGCTCGGCCTGGAGTTCGGGATCTGGGTCGAGCCGGAGATGGTCAACGTCGACTCCGACCTCTACCGGGAGCACCCCGACTGGGTGCTGCGGGCCGGCGAGGCGCTGCCGCCCGAGTGGCGCCACCAGCAGGTGCTCGACCTCGCGGTGCCTGAGGCATGGCAGCACGTCCTCGGCCTGCTCGACGCGCTGCTCCGCGACCACGACATCGGCTACCTCAAGTGGGACCACAACCGCGACCTCATCCAGGCCGGGCACGACGGCCGGCCGGGCGTGCACGGGCAGACCCTCGCGGTCTACCGGCTGCTCGACGAGCTGCGGGCCAGGCACCCCGGCGTCGAGATCGAGTCGTGCGCCTCCGGCGGGGCCCGGGTCGACCTCGGCATCCTGGCGCGCACCGACCGGGTGTGGGCGAGCGACACCAACGACGCCCTGGAGCGGCAGACCATCCAGCGCTGGACCCAGCTGCTGCTGCCGCCGGAGCTCGTCGGCAGCCACGTCGGCCCACCGACCGCCCACACCACCGGCCGCACCCACGACCTGTCCTTCCGTGGGGCCACCGCGCTGTTCGGCCACTTCGGCGTCGAGTGGGACATCACGACGCTGGACGACCAGGGGCGCGCCGCGCTGGCCCGCCTGGTGGCGACCTACCGCCGGCACCGGGGGCTGCTGCACAGCGGCGACGTGGTGCACGCCGACCACCCGGACCCCGCGGCCGCGGTGCACGGCGTCGTCGCGGCGGACCGTTCGGAAGCCCTGTTCGCCTACGTCGCCCTCGGCACCGGCGCCGCCGAGGTGCCGGTGCCCGCGCGGCTCCCGGGACTCGACCCGGCCGCCGGCTACCGGGTCGAGGTGGTCGACACGGGGGGCGAGCCGTTCACCGTGCAGCTCGCGCCCCCCGGCTGGTGGCCGGCCGAGGGCCGGCCGGCACCGGTGCTGCCCGGCTCGTTCCTCGGCACGATCGGCCTGCCGATGCCGGTGCTCGGCCCCGAGCAGGCCCTGGTCCTGCACCTCACCCGGGCCTGAGGCCGGGCCGCCCGGTTCGTCTACGCTTGCCCGCATGGACGGCTGCTCCAGACCGGCGTGCCGACGCAACCTCCCCGGGACGTGTGCCACGCCGTGAACGGAACGCTCGCCAACGCCCTGCTCGTGGCGTTCTTCCTGCTGGTCGCCGGCTTCTTCTCCGGCTCGGAGATCGCCCTGGTCTCGCTCCGGGAGGGGCAGGTCAAGGCGCTCGCGCACCGCGGGCGACGCGGAGCCAAGCTCGCGGCGCTGCACGCCGACCCCAACCGGTTCCTCGCCGCCGTCCAGATCGGCGTGACGCTCGCCGGCTTCCTGTCGGCGGCCTTCGGCGCCTCGGCGTTCGCCGACGACCTCGCGCCGGTGCTGCGGGACTGGGGCCTCGGCAACCCGAACGCCGCCGACACCGGCGCGAAGGACTCGGCGTACTGGGTGTCCTTCATCGTCGTCACCCTGGTGATCACCTACCTGGCGCTGGTCATCAGCGAGCTGGCGCCCAAGCGCATCGCGCTGCAGCGCGCCGAGGGCATCGCGCTGATGGCGGCCCCGACGCTGGACCGGCTGGCCCGGATCAGCCGGCCGGTGATCTGGCTGCTGTCGCGCTCGACCGACGTGCTCGTCCGGCTCGCCGGGCGTCGACCCCAAGGGCCCGCGCGACCCGATCTCCGAGGAGGAGCTGCGGGACATCGTCGCCGCCCACGAGACCCTGGGACGCGAGGAGCGGCAGCTCATCGAGGACGTCTTCGAGGCGGGCGAGCGCCAGCTGCACGAGGTGATGGTGCCGCGCACCGAGGTCGACTTCCTGGACGCCTCGATGCCGGTCTACAAGGCGGTCAAGCTCTCGTCGAGCAACCCGCACAGCCGCTACCCGGTCGTCCGCGGCTCGCAGGACGAGATCATCGGCTTCGTGCACGTGCGGGACCTGTTCTCCCCGGACAACGCCGGCCAGACCGTGCGCATCGGCGAGATCGCCCGCGAGGTGAAGATGATGCCGGGCACCAAGCGGGTGCTCTCGGCGATGTCGGAGATGCGGCGCGAGGGCCACCACCTGGCGATCGTCGTCGACGAGTACGGCGGCACCGACGGCATCGTCACCCTCGAGGACCTCGTCGAGGAGATCATCGGCGACATCCACGACGAGTACGACCTCGCGGAGGAGCCGTCCCGGGCCCTGGTCGACGGCGACGTCGAGGTCGACGGCCTGCTCAACCTCGAGGACTTCGAGGACCTCACCGGTCTCGAGCTGCCGGAGGGCCCGTACGAGACGGTGGCCGGGTTCGTGATCAACGAGCTCGGCCGGCTGCCCGGCGTCGACGAGAGCGTCGTGTCGCTGGGCCGCCGGTTCACCGTCACCGAGCTCGACGGCCGGCGGGTGGCGCGGGTCCGGCTGACGCCCGAGCAGCAACCGCCGGCGACCGAGGCGGCGGACCAGGCCGAGGGCGCCGCACCGCCGGGAGCCTGACCGGCCGCGCACTGGCAGGATGGTGGCCATGCCCCAGTCGTCCCGTCCCCGCGTCCTGTCCGGGATGCAGCCGACCGCCGACTCGCTGCACCTCGGCAACTACCTCGGTGCGCTCCGGCAGTGGGTCGACCTGCAGGACGCCTACGAGGCGTTCTTCTTCGTCGCCGACCTGCACGCCATCACCGTGGAGCACGACCCGTCGCTGCTCACGGCGCGCACCCGGGTGACCGCGGCGCAGTACCTCGCGGCCGGCGTCGACCCCGAGCGCTCGGCGGTGTTCCTGCAGAGCCACCTGCCGGAGCACGCCCAGCTCGCCTGGGTGCTCGGCTGCCTGACGGGTTTCGGCGAGGCGAGCCGGATGACCCAGTTCAAGGACAAGTCGGCGCGCGGCGGCAACGTCAGCGTCGGGCTGTTCACCTACCCGATCCTGCAGGCGGCCGACATCCTGCTGTACCGGCCCGAGCGGGTGCCGGTGGGCGAGGACCAGCGCCAGCACCTCGAGCTGAGCCGCGACCTGGCCCAGCGGTTCAACAGCCGGTTCGGCGAGACGTTCGTCGTGCCGGAGCCGCACATCCTCGAGGGGTCGGCGAAGATCTACGACCTGCAGCAGGTCGACAAGCAGATGAGCAAGAGCATCGGCGGCAACGGTGTGGTCTGGATGCTCGACGAGCCCGCGCGTCGTCGAGAAGAAGATCAAGAGCGCGGTGACCGACACCGGTCGCGAGGTCCGCTACGACCCGGTGCAGAAGCCCGGGGTGAGCAACCTGCTCTCGATCCTGTCGGCGTTCGGCGGCGAGCCGGTCGACGAGCTGGAGGCGCGCTACGCCGACGCCGGCTACGGCGACCTCAAGAAGGGCGTCGCCGAGGCCGTGCTCGACGTCGTCGTCCCGTTCCGGGAGCGGGTGCAGCGGCTACCTGGCCGACCCGGCCGAGCTCGACCGGGTGCTCGCCCGCGGCGCCGACCGGGCCCAGGAGGTCGCCGCCCGCACCCTGGCCGACGTCTACGACCGGGTCGGTTTCCTGCCCGGGCAGCGCCGGCCATGAGCAGCCGCACGATCGGCGTCGCCATCCCGATCCCCGAGCCGCACGGCTCCCACCTGCAGGCGGTGCGCGAGTCGTACGGCGACCCGCTGGCCCGGTCGATCCCCGCCCACATCACCCTGCTGCCGCCGACCGAGATCGACGCCGACGACCTGGACGCCATCGAGAAGCACCTGCGCACGATCGCCGAGTCGGAGCGGCCGTTCCAGATCCACCTGCGCGGCACCGGGTCCTTCCACCCGGTGTCACCGGTGGTCTTCGTCTCGGTGGTGCAGGGGATCGGCGAGTGCGAACGGGTCGAGTCCCGGGTGCGCTCCGGACCGCTCGACCGGACGCTGAACTTCCCCTACCACCCGCACGTCACCGTCGCCCACGACCTCCCGGCCGACGCGCTCACCCGTGCGTTCGACGAGATGGCGACCTACGACGTGAGCTTCGAGGCGTGGGGCTTCAGCCTCTACGAGCACGGCGCCGACGCGGTGTGGCGGCCGCAGCGGGACTACCCGCTGGGTCAGGACCTGCCCGGTCCGCAGAGCGCCTAGCCGTCGCGGTGCGACGGCAGCGGGTCGCGCCGGAGGTCCGGCCGTGACGGAGGTCCGGCCTGACGGCCATGGCCCAGGCCCACGACCGGATCCGGTCCCTCCGCGGCCGGCACGCGGTCGTCGACCACGCGATCCGGGCGGTCGACCGGCACAGCGAGGTCAACGGCCGGCAGATCGCCGGCGCCGTCACCTACTTCGGCTTCCTGTCCTTCTTCCCGCTGCTCGCCCTGGCCTTCTCCGCGGTCGGCTACATCAGCACCTGGTTCCCGGAGGCGCAGACCCACATCACCGCCGCGGTGGAGGACGCGTTCCCCGGCATCATCGGCACCGGGCCGGGCCAGATCGACATCGACCGGGTGGTGTCGGCCAAGGCGGGCGCGGGGCTGATCGGCCTGATCGGGCTGCTGTACGCCGGCCTCGGCTGCATCGACAGCCTGCGGGTGGGCCTGCGCAGCGTGTTCGGGACCCTCGGCGTCGCGATCTCCTACCCGCGCAAGAAGCTGGTCGACCTCGGCGTGCTGCTGCTGGTCGGGCTGGCGCTGCTCGCATCGGTGGCGGTCAGCGTCCTCGCGACCGACGCGACGACGTACGCATTGACCCTCGTCGAGCTCGACCAGTCGGTCCTGGCGAACGTGATGCTCAAGGCGCTGGCGGTGCTGATCGGCCTCGCGGTCGACACCGTGATCTTCGCCATCCTGCTCACCCGGCTGCCGGCGGCCCACGTGCCGTGGCGGCAGCTGCTCTCCGGTGCGCTGCTGGCCGCCGTGGGCTTCGAGGTGCTCAAGCTGCTCGGCACCTGGCTGGTGGCCCGGGTCACCGACAACCCGCTCTACGCCACCTTCGGCGTGCTCGTCGGCCTGCTGATCTGGATCAACTTCCTGGCCCAGCTGATGGTCTACGCCGCGGCCTGGACCGCCACCCGGCCCTACTCGCTGGTGCCCGCGGCGCTCGGGCAGGCCGGCGCCGGCCGCAGCACCCCGTTCGCGGCCGACACCGAGCCGCTGCGGGTGGTCGCGCCGGCGGACTACGCGTCGGTGCCGGTGGGCCTGTCGGGCAGCCCGTCGCCGCGCAGGACCGTCACGGTGCGCGAGGTCGTGGTCGGTGCGGCGCTCGGTGCCGGGCTCGCCGGGCTGCTGACCCGACGCGGCACCCGCGACTGAGTCAGGCGCGGCAGGCCGCCACGGCGTCGGCGGGCCCGGCGGCGCAGGACGACGCGGGCGCGGAGCAGGGCGAGGACGCCGACCAGCACCAGCAGCAGCACCCGCCACCAGGTCAGCCGGCCGCCGGTGCTCGATCCTGCGATCGACGCGGTCCGCGGCTTCGCGGTGTCGGTCGTCGTGGTGCCGGCGGCTGCAGCGGCGGCAGGCTGCACCGCGTCGAGGGTGCCGACCGGCCTGGCCAGCGCGCGGTGCGCGAAGCCCCAGCTCAGCAGCTCCCCGGACTCGCGCCAGGACTCGCCCTCCGTGTGCATCACGGTCGCGATCAGCGTGTGCCCGTCGCGGGTCGCGGCGCCGACGAAGGTGCCGCGGGCCTTGGTGGTCCAGCCGGTCTTCACACCGATCGCGCCGTGGTAGTTCAGCAGCAGCCGGTCCTGGGTGAAGATCTCGAAGGTCTTCCGGACGTGACCCGGCTTGGGCATCTTGCCGGGGAACTGCGCCTTGACGGTGGTGACGTAGTCGCGGAACTCCGGGCGCTGCATCGCCGCCCGGGCGACGACGGCCAGGTCGTACGCCGAGGTGTACTGCCCGGGGGCGTCCAGCCCGCTCGGGTTGCGCGCCGTGGTGTCCAGCGCGCCGAGCCGCTTCGCCGTCGTGTTCATGGCGGCGACGGTCTTCGCGCGGCCGCCGGCGGCGTTGGCGAGCGCGCTGGCCGCGTCGTTGCCGGAGACGAGGAACAGCGCCTGGAACAGCTCGTGCACCGTGTAGGTCGCGTCCGGGACCACCCCGGCGCGGCTGCCTTCGGCGTTGGCGTCCTCCCACCGGGCGGTGTAGGTGGCCGCCGGGTCGAGGGTCGGCAGCACGGTGAGCGCGGTGAGCACCTTCAACGTGCTGGCGGGGCGGAACCGACCGTGCGGGTCCCGGGCCGCGAGCACCTCGCCGGTGGTGAGGTCGGCCAGCAGGTACGACGAGGCGCCGACCTTCGGCAGCGGCGGTGCGCCGGGCGCGTCGACCACGACCCCGGTGGTCGACAGGGCGTCCCCGCCGACCGTTGGGCCGGTGCCCGTCGCGGCGGCGGCCGGCGACGCGGCGAGCGACGAACCCGGCGGGCACCAGCGCCAGGGCGGCCAGCAGCACGGCTGACCGCAGGAGGTGTCCGCCGCCCGTTCTCATCCGCGCCAGGTTAGCCCCGGACGTGGGGCCTGCGGAGGCAGGAGACCCGGTGTGTCCGGGCGAGTCCCTGCGGTGCGCACGGGACCTTCTGCCCTGCGGTCGGCGCCCGCCCGGACGTTAGGCTCCGGCCATGGCGCGAGACTCCGAGTCCGGTCTGCCGATCGAGGTCGTCTACGGCTCCGAAGCCCTCGAGGGCTGGGACCCCGAGCAGCAGCTCGGCGTGCCCGGCGGCTACCCGTTCACCCGTGGCGTCTACCCGTCGATGTACACCGGCCGGCCCTGGACGATGCGCCAGTACGCCGGGTTCGGCACGGCGACGGAGTCCAACGAGCGCTACCACCGGCTGGTCGAGGCGGGCACCGGCGGCCTCTCGGTGGCCTTCGACCTGCCGACCCAGATGGGCTACGACTCCGACGACGCCGTCGCTCACGGCGAGGTCGGCAAGGTCGGCGTCGCCATCGACTCGATCGACGACATGCGCACCCTGTTCGACGGCATCCCGCTGGACGAGGTGTCGACGTCGATGACCATCAACGCTCCGGCGGCGCTGCTGCTGCTGCTCTACCAGCTGGTGGGGGAGGAGCAGGGCGTCGACCCGGCGAAGCTCACCGGCACGATCCAGAACGACGTGCTCAAGGAGTACATCGCCCGCGGCACCTACATCTACCCGCCCAAGGCGTCGCTGCGGCTGATCTCCGACATCTTCGGCTACTGCCACAAGGAGCTGCCGCGCTGGAACACGATCTCGATCTCCGGCTACCACATGGCCGAGGCCGGGGCGACGCCTGCGCAGGAGGTCGCCTTCACCCTCGCCAACGGCATCGGGAGTACGTCCGGGCCGCGCTGGCGGCGGGGCTCGCGGTCGACGACTTCGCGCCGCGGCTCTCCTTCTTCTTCGTGTCGCGCACGACGCTGCTCGAGGAGGTCGCGAAGTTCCGTGCCGCCCGCCGGATCTGGGCCCAGGTGATGCGCGACGAGTTCGGGGCCAAGGACCCGAAGTCCCTGATGCTGCGCTTCCACACCCAGACCGCCGGGGTCCAGCTGACGGCTCAGCAGCCCGAGGTCAACCTGGTGCGGGTCACCGTCCAGGCGCTCGCCGCGGTGCTCGGCGGCACCCAGTCGCTGCACACCAACTCCTACGACGAGGCCATCGCGCTGCCGACCGAGAAGGCCGCCCGGCTCGCGCTGCGCACCCAGCAGGTGATCGCCTACGAGTCCGACCTCACCGCCACCGTCGACCCGTTCGCGGGCTCCTACGCGGTCGAGTCGATGACCGACGACATCGAGGCCGCGATCCGCGACCTGATGACGACCGTCGAGGACCTCGGTGGTGCGGTGGCCGCGATCGAGCAGGGCTACCAGAAGCGCGAGATCGAGAAGTCGGCGTACGACGTGGTGCTCGGCGTCGAGGACGGCTCCCGGACGGTGGTCGGGGTCAACCGGTTCCAGCGGGAGGCCGACGAGGTCTACGAGCCGCTGAAGGTCGACCCGACCATCGAGGCCCAGCAGGCGGCCCGGCTCGACGAGCTGCGAGCCGGCAGGGACGGCGCGGCGGTGAGCCGGAGCCTCGAGGAGCTGCGGGCGGCGGCCGCGGACCCGGTGGGTGCGGTGAACCTGCTGTACCCGATGCGGGACGCGCTGCGGGCCCGCGCCACCGTCGGCGAGGTGTGCAACGTGCTGCGCGACGTGTGGGGCGTCTACCAGCCGGCCGACGCGTTCTGACGACCTCGGTGCCGGCCGGATCGGATACCTGACCGGGCAGGGTCGGCCCGGCTCTCGGCGGATCGGATACCTGGCCGGACCGGTTTCGCGCCCGCCTGGGTATCCGATGCTGGAACAGCGGCACCCGCGGGCGGCGGTAGGGTCGCGCAGGTGACCTCGCCGAGCCCTGACCACCCGCGGCACGGGGCGGCCGGGCCCATCCCGGCCGACCTGGCCGCCCGGGTCAAGGCCCATCACGACGAGCTCGTGGCGCTGCGCCGCGACCTGCACGCGCACCCGGAGCTGTCCTGGGCCGAGGTGCGCACGACCGGGCTGGTCCGCGACCGGCTGCAGCAGGCCGGGCTCGCCTCCCGGGTGCTGGCCGGCGGCACCGGGCTGGTCTGCGACATCGGCAGCGGGGACCGCGTGGTCGGGCTGCGGGCCGACATCGACGCGCTGCCGATCGTCGACCTGAAGACGGCGCCGTACGCCTCGACCGTGCCCGGCTCCTGCCACGCCTGCGGCCACGACGTGCACACGGCCGCGGTGCTCGGAGCCGGCCTGGTGCTGGCCGAGCTGGCCGAGGAGGGTCTGCTGCCCGGGGCGGCCCGGCTGATCTTCCAGCCCGCCGAGGAGTCCTCCCGCAGCGGCGCGCTCGCCGTCCTCGAGTCCGGCGGCGCCACCGGCCTGGAGCGGATCTTCGCCCTGCACTGCGACCCGCGCACCGACGTCGGGCGGGTCGGGCTGCGCAGCGGTGCCATCACGGGGTCCGCCGACCAGCTCCAGGTGCGCCTGCACGGCGCGGGCGGTCACACCGCGCGACCGCACCTGACCGGCGACCTGGTCTACGCCCTGGGCCAGGTCGTCACCCAGCTGCCGGGCGCCCTGTCCCGGCGGGTCGACCCGCGGGCGGCCCTGAGCGTGGTCTGGGGCCGGATCTCGGCCGGCCGGGCGATGAACGCGATCCCCACCACGGGCGAGGTCGAGGGCACCGTGCGCTGCCTGGACGCCGCCGCGTGGAACGACGCCCCCGCCCTCGTCGAGTCGCTGGTGAACCACATCGTCGCCCCCTACGGCGTCACCGCCGAGATCACGTACACCCGAAACGTCCCCCCGGTCGACAACGAGGCGACCAGCGTGGAGGTCCTCGCCGCCGCTGCCCGGGCGACCGAGGGCGCGGACGCCGTGGTCGGCACCGAGCAGAGCCTCGGCGGCGAGGACTTCGCCTGGTACCTGCACACCGTCCCGGGGGCGCTCGCCCGCCTGGGCGTGAGCCCGCCCGACGTGCCGCTGGCCGACCGGCTGGACCTGCACCAGGGCGCGGTTCGACGCCGACGAGCGGTCGATCTCGGTGGGAGCCCGGGTCCTGGTGGCCGCCACCCTGCTGGCGCTGCAGTCACAGGGGTGACCTTGCTCTCGTTCTGGTAACGGCCACGCCTCATTGGGCCGGACCGGCGAGAATGTGACAGCAGGTTGGCTAGAGTGCGCCTCGCCCGACCGAACGACGGTCGGCTCCGGCGTACCGGCCGCGCACCTCTGGCCGGGTCCCGGCCCCATGGAAGGAGACACCCCTTGCGACGGGTGACCACACTGGTGTCGGCGATCCTCGCCGGCGCAATCGTCCTCACCGGCTGCGGCGGCAGCAGCGGTGGCGACAGCTCGACCACACCCAAGGCGTCGGGCAGCAGCAGCGCCGCGGCCAGCGACCTCAAGGTCGGCATGGCCTACGACATCGGCGGCCGCGGTGACCAGTCGTTCAACGACTCGGCCGCGGCCGGCCTGGACAAGGCCAAGGCCGACCTGGGCATCCAGACCAAGGAGGCCGAGGCCAGCAACGGCGAGACCGACTCCGCCAAGGAGGAGCGCCTGCGGGTGCTCGCCGACCTCCGGCTACAACCCGGTCATCGCGGTCGGCTTCGCCTACGCCGCCGCGGTGGCCAAGGTCGCCAAGGAGTTCCCGGACACCAAGTTCGCCATCATCGACGACGCGGCCGCGGTGGGCGACAACATCGCCAACCTGGTCTTCGCCGAGGAGCAGGGCTCCTACCTGGTCGGCGTACGCCGCGGGCCTGAAGACCAAGACGAACAACGTCGGCTTCATCGGTGGCGTCGACGTCCCGCTGATCCACAAGTTCCAGGCGGGCTACGAGGCCGGCGCCAAGGCCGCCAACCCGAAGATCAAGGTGCAGGTCAAGTACCTGACCCAGCCGCCGGACTTCTCCGGCTTCAACGACCCGGCCAAGGGCAAGACCGCCGCGCAGGGCATGTACGACGCCGGCGCGGACATCATCTACGCCGCCGCGGGCGGTTCCGGTGCCGGTGTGTTCGAGGCCGCCGCAGGCCACGGGCAACAAGGCCATCGGTGTCGACTCCGACCAGTACAAGACGGCCGACCCGAAGGTCAAGGACGTCATCATGACCTCGATGCTCAAGCGGGTGACGTCGCCGTGCAACGACTTCATCACCCAGGTCAACGACGGCAACTTCACCGCCGGCTCCAACGTCTACGACCTGAAGAAGGACGGCGTCGGCTACTCCACCAGCGGTGGGCAGATCGACGACATCGTGACCCAGCTCGAGGCGCAGAAGGCGAAGATCGTCTCGGGCGAGATCACGGTCCCGACCGAGTAGCACGACCGGGCGTCGAACTCTGACGCTCGACCCGCGACCGGGTCCGAGGAGGCGCTACCGTCTCCCCGGGCCCGGTCGTGCGTTCCGGGCCGTAGCGCTAGCGTGACCCCGCAACGACCGCCGTCCGACGCTCCGGCGTCGCTGGCCCAGGAAGGTGCCTCATCGCCACGACGAGTGCCCCCCCGCCGGTGGAGACCACGTCCGAGACCGCCGTCGAGCTGCACGGCATCACCAAGCGGTTCCCGGGTGTCGTCGCCAACCGCGACATCGACATCGTGGTCCGGCGTGGCACGGTGCACGCCATCGTCGGCGAGAACGGCGCCGGCAAGTCGACGCTGATGAAGATCCTCTACGGCATGCAGCGGCCGGACGAGGGCACCATCGCGGTCGACGGCCGGGAGGTCGCCTTCCACTCGCCGGCGCGACGCGATCGACGCCGGCGTCGGCATGGTGCACCAGCACTTCATGCTCGCCGACAACCTCACCGTCCTGGAGAACGTCGTCCTCGGCAGCGAGCCGACCAAGGCCGGGATGGCTCGACTTCGGCGCGGCCCGCGGCCGGATCAAGGAGATCTCCGACGCCTACGGGCTCGACGTCGAGCCCGACCTGCTGGTCGAGGACCTCGGCGTCGGCGACCGGCAGCGGGTCGAGATCCTCAAGGTGCTCTACCGCGGCGCCCGGATCCTGATCCTCGACGAGCCCACCGCGGTGCTGGTGCCGCAGGAGGTCGACGAGCTGTTCGACAACCTGCGCGAGCTGAAGAGCGAGGGCCTGACCGTCATCTTCATCTCGCACAAGCTCGACGAGGTGCTCGCGGTCGCCGACGAGATCACGGTGATCCGCCGGGGCACCACGGTCGCCACCGTCGAGCCGGCGCGACGTCACCGCCCGCCAGCTCGCCGAGCTGATGGTCGGCAGCGAGCTGCCGACGCCGGAGACCCGCGAGTCGACCGTCACCGACACGGTCGTGCTGACCGTGCGAGGGCATCACCGTCCGCACCGCCGACGGCCGGGCCGCTGGTCGAGGACATCTCCTTCGACGATCCACAGCGGCGAGGTGCTCGGCATCGCCGGCGTCGAGGGCAACGGCCAGGCCGAGCTGGTCGAGGCGATCATGGGCATGCGGCCCGCTCGCCGCCGGCTCGATCGCGCTCGGCGACGAGGACATGACCGACCTGGACCACCCGGCGCCGGCGCGAGGCACGGCATCGGCTACATCCCCGAGGACCGGCAGCGGCACGGCCTGCTGCTCGAGGCGCCGCTCTGGGAGAACCGCATCCTCGGCCACCAGACCCAGCCGCCCAACGCCAAGGGGCCGCTGGATCGACCGGGCCGGCGCGCGCAAGCGACACCCAGCGGATCGTCGACGAGTACGACGTCCGCACGCCCGGCATCGACGTGCTCGCCGCGGCGCTGTCCGGCGGCAACCAGCAGAAGCTGATCGTCGGCCGGGAGATGAGCGGCGAGCCCGAGCGTGCTCATCGCCGCCCACCCGACCCGCGGGGTCGACGTCGGCGCCCAGGCGGCCATCTGGGACCACATCCGCGACCGCCCGGCGCGGACGGGCTGGCCGTGCTGCTGATCTCGGCCGACCTCGACGAGCTGATCGGCCTGTCGGACGCCATCAAGGTGATCCTGCGCGGCCGCTTCGTCGGCCGACGTCGACCCGGCGGCCGTCACGCCGGAGAGCTCGGCTCGGCCATGACCGGCGCCGGCGGGAGAGCGCCGCATGACCGATCGACTGGCGCCGCGCTGATCGCTCGCCGTCGGCGGCCCCGCTGCTCGCGATCGCCTTCGCGCTGCTGGTCACCTCGCTGCTGCTCGTCGCCACCGGCGACCCGGTGTCTCCACCGTCCAGGCGGTGCTGGGACTACGGCACCACGCCGCGCGGTCATGGTCCTGACCCTCAACCAGGCGCACCGTCTACTACCTGTCGGCGGTCGCGGTCGCCATCGGCTTCCGGATGAACCTGTTCAACATCGGCGTCGACGGCCAGTACCGGCTGGCGGCGATCTTCGCGGCGGCCGTCGGCGGCGCGCGATCGCGCTGCCCGGCGCCGCTGCACATCACGCGTGATCGTGCTCGTCGCGATGGTCGTCGGCGCCGCTCTGGGCCGGCATCGCCGCGCTGCTCAAGGTCACCCGCGGGGTCAGCGAGGTCATCTCGACGATCATGCTCAACTTCATCGCCGACCGGCTCGATCGCCTACCTGCTGCGCCAGGTGCAGGCTCGACGATCGCCGGCAGCAACAACATCGGCACCAAGCCGATCCCGCGAGTCCGGTGCCGTTCCCCGGCATCCCGCTGGTCCCGGGCAGCCCGCTGGACGTCTACGGCTTCATCGTCGTCGCGGTCGCTGGTCGGCATCGCCTACTGGTTCGTGCTCGGCCGCACCCGGTTCGGCTTCGACCTGCGGGCCACCGGCCGGTCGGAGACGCGCGGCGGTGGCCAGCGGCGTCAACGTCAAGCGGATGGTGGTCCTCACGCATGCTGCATCTCCGGCGCGGTCGCCGGCCTGGTCGGCATGCCGCAGCTGCTCGGCGGCGACGCCACGCGCTACAGCCTCGACTTCCCGGCCGGGCTCGGCTTCACCGGCATCGCCATCGCGCTGCTGGGCCGCAACAACGCCGTCGGCATCGCGTTCGGCGCGCTGCTGTGGGCGTTCCTCGACTCGTCGTCGATCATCCTGGACCTCAACGGCATCTCGAAGGAGATCGTGCTGATCATGCAGGGCGTCGATCGTGCTGTCGGTCGTCATCGCCTACGAGCTGGTCCGCCGCTACGGCGTCGCCGCCGAGCAGCGCCGGGTCAGCCGGGCAGCTGGCCGACGAGCAGCCGCCCACCCCGGCGGGGGTGCCGGCATGAGCCTCATCAGCACCGTCGAGCCCGGACGGCCACGGTCGACGACCAAGAGCCGGCGCTGGCTGCCGGACTCGATCGCCGTCCGCACCCTGCTCGCCCTCGTCGGCCTGCGTCGTGCTGCTCAGCCTCGTCCGGGTGATCACCGGCGCCGACGACCTGACCTCCAGCGGCACGATCGGCGCCGCGCTCGCGCTGTCGATCCCGCTCGGGATGGCCGGCCTCGGCGGCCTCTGGTCGGAGCGGTCCGGCGTGGTCAACATCGGCCTCGAGGGCATGATGATCCTCGGCACCTGGGGCGCCGGCTGGGCGGCCTACCAGTGGGGCGCCTGGGCCGGCGTGCTCGTTCGGCGTCGTCGTTCGGCGCGCTCGGCGGGCTGCTGCACGCGCTCGCCACGGTCACCTTCGGCGTCGACCACATCGTCTCCGGTGTCGCCATCAACATCCTCGGCGCTCGGCGTGACGCAGTACCTCTCCGGTGATCGCGTTCGAGGGTGTGCCGGGCGGCGGCGCAGTCGCAGTCCCCGCCCATCCCCGACATCACCGAGGTCATCGATGCCCGGGCTCGGCGACCCGTTGCTGACGCTGCGAGGACAAGCACTGGTTCCTGGTCTCCGACGTCGCCGGCATCTCCCGCGGGCTCTGTCACCGGGGTCTCCCTGCTCACGGTGGTCTGCATCCTGCTGCTCTTCGGCACCTATCTGCGTGCTGTGGCGCACCGCCTTCGGCCTGCGGCTGCGGTCCTGCGGCGAGAGCCCGACGGCGGCCGAGTCCCTCGGGCGTCAACGTCTACCTGTGAAGTACGCCGCGGTGGTCGCCTCCGGCGCCTTCGCCGGCCTCGGCGGGCGCCTTCCTCGCGATCGTCGCCGGCGAACATCTACCGCGAGGGCCAGACCGCCGGCCGCGGCTACATCGGCCTGGCCGCCATGATCTTCGGCAACTGGCGCCCGGGTGGGCTCGCCGCCGGCGCCGCGCTGTTCGGCTACACCGACGCCCTGCAGCTGCGCAGCGGCGAGACGTCGGTGCACGCGCTGCTGCTGCTCGCCGGTGTGCTGCTGCTGGTGCTGGCCGTCTGGCTCGGCCTGCGCGGCAAGCTGGTGACCGCGGTGATCTGCGCGGTGGTCGCAGCCGCGCGTCCTCGTCTGGTACCTGCAGACCGACACGGTGCCGGGCGAGTTCACCACGATGACGCCGTACGTCACCACGCTGCTGGTGCTCGCGCTGGCCTCGCAGCGGCTGCGGATGCCGGCGGCCGACGGGCTGCCCTACCGGCGGGGCCAGGGTGGCTGAGGTCACCGAGGCCGACTGGGACGCGGCTGCGCGAGCAGGCCGCGGCCGTGATGGCGCCGGGCCTACGCGCCGTACTCGACGTTCACGGTCGGCGTGGCCGGCCTCGTCGACGACGGCCGGGTCGTGGTGGGCTGCAACGTCGAGAACGCGGCGTACGGCGTGGGGCTGTGCGCCGAGTGCGGCCTGGTCTCGGCGCTGCACGCCGCCGGCGGCGGCCGGCTGGTCGCCGTGGTCTGCGTCGACGGCCACGGCGACGTGCTCATGCCGTGCGGCCGGTGCCGCCAGCTGCTCTGGGAGAACGGCGGCCCGGACCTGCTGGTCGAGACCGTCAGCGGCATCCGCCCGATGACCGAGGTGCTGCCCGACGCCTTCGGCCCCGAGGACCTGGTGACCGCGCGGACAGTGAGCGAGCTTCGACGCGGTCGAGGTCATCCGCGACCAAGCGCGACCGCCAGGCGCTCAGCGACGGGCAGATCGACTGGGTGGTCGACGCCTACACCCGCGGCGAGGTGGCCGACGAGCAGATGTCGGCGCTGGCGATGGCGATCCTGCTCAACGGCATGGACCGCCGGCGAGATCGCCCGCTGGACCGACGCGATGATCGCCTCGGGCGAGCGGATGGACTTCTCGACCGAGGCGCTCGGCGGCCGCCCGACCGCCGACAAGCACTCCACCGGCGGCGTCGGCGACAAGATCACCCTGCCGCTCGCCCCGCTGGTGGCCGCCTGCGGGGCGGCCGTGCCGCAGCTGTCCGGGCGCGGGCTCGGCCACACCGGCGGCACGCTGGACAAGCTGGAGTCGATCCCCGGCTGGCGGGCGACGCTGATCCAACGAGGAGATGCTGGCCCAGCTCGGCGACGTCGGCGCCGTGATCTGCGCGGCCGGCGACGGCCTCGCGCCGGCCGACAAGAAGCTCTACGCGCTGCGCGACGTCACCGGCACCGTCGAGGCGATCCCGCTGATCGCCAGCTCGATCATGAGCAAGAAGATCGCCGAGGGCACCGGCGCCCTGGTGCTCGACGTGAAGGTCGGCTCGGGCGCCTTCATGAAGGACGTCGGGACCGGCCCGCGAGCTGGCCGCGCACGATGGTCGCGCTCGGCGCCGACGCACGGCGTACGCACCGTGGCGCTGCTCACCGACATGACGACGCCGCTCGGCCTGACCGCGGGCAACGCGCTCGAGGTGCGCGAGTCGGTCGAGGTGCTGGCCGGCGGCGGGCCGACGGACGTCGTCGAGCTCACGGTGGCCCTGGCCCGCGAGATGCTGGCCGCCGCGGGGCTTTCCGGACGTCGACCCGGCAGACCGGCTCGCCGACGGGTCGGCGATGGACGTGTGGCAGCGGATGATCGCGGGCGCAGGGCGGCGACCCGGACGCGCCGCTGCCCACCGCCCGGGAGACCCAGGTCGTCGCGGCCCCGGCCGACGGGGTGCTGGTCGGGCTGGACGCCTACGCCGTCGGCGTCGCCGCCTGGCGGCTCGGTGCCGGGCGGGCCCGCAAGGAGGACCCGGTGCAGGCCGGCGCCGGGGTCGAGCTGCACGCCAAGCCGGGCGCCCGGGTCCGCGGCGGGGAGCCGCTGTTCACCCTGCACACCGACGAGCCGGACCGGTTCGCCCGCGCCGAGGAGGCCCTGGCCGGGGCCGTCACGGTCGCGCCGCCGGGTTCCCGGCCCGACCTGCCCGCCCTGGTCCTGGACCGGGTCGGCTGAGCCCGCCCCGGAGGACACCCGCATGCCGCAGCTGATCGAGCGACCCAGCCGGATCCCGGTGCCGGGCGGCAAGGTGATCGACGAGTACGTCGGCCGGGTGACCTCCGGGACGAGCGCGGTGTCGGTGGCTCACATGGAGGCCCCGCCGGGTTGGTCGGAGCCGGCCCAGACCCCGGAGTTCGACGAGGTGACCCTCGTGCTGCGCGGCTCGGTCGTCGTCGAGCACGACGGCGGCCGGCTCGAGGTGTCGGCCGGGCAGGCCGTGCTCACCCGGGCGGGCGAGCGGGTGCGCTACCTGGTGGGCGAGCTCGGTGCGGACTACGTCGCGGTCTGCCTGCCGGCCTTCGACCCGGAGCTGGCCCACCGCGACCCGGACGTCTGACCGGTCTGCCCTGGTCAGGGGGCGCGGCGGCCGTCCTTGAGGCGGAACGGGTCGGACAGCGGCGGTGAGGTGAGCTCGGCCCGGGGGCAGGTGGCGATCGTGAGGCCGGCCCAGATCAGCGCGTCGTCGCAGAGGCTCTCGACGGTCCAGTCCTGGTCCAGGCCGTTCTCGCTCACCGTCACCTTGTAGATGGTGATCTCGTGCCGGTGCGGGCTGTCGTACATCACCGCGATGGACCCCAGCAGCTTGGCCTCGCCGCGGGTGCCGCCCACGCCGTCCCAGGGTGAGTCGTAGCGCTGCCAGAGCGACGAGGTGGCGTTCCAGACCCCGCCGGCCGAGACGTCGAGGCGGCGGAGCTGCTGCAGGACCTGGGCGGCCGCCCGCTCGTCCAGGATCGCGGCAGGCCGGATGATCCGGACGTCTTCGCGTGCGCCCACCGTCATAGCCCTTTCATCGTGCGTGCAGACCCCGAAGTTGAGAGTCTTTCAGACGGTAGCGTCCTCTCGTGACCAACTCTTTGACTCCTGATCACCTGTTGCGCGCCCCCAAGGTACTGCTGCACGACCACCTGGACGGCGGGGTGCGGCCCAGGACGGTCGTCGAGCTGGCCGCCGAGCACGGCTACGACGGCCTCCCGACCACCGATGTCGAGGACCTGTCGCAGTGGTTCTACGCCGCCGCGAACTCCGGCTCCCTCGAGCGCTACCTGGAGACGTTCGCGCACACCGTCGGGGTCATGCAGACCCCGGAGGCGCTGGCCCGGGTCGCCGCCGAGTGCGCCGAGGACCTGGCCGCCGACGGCGTGGTCTACGCCGAGGTGCGCTACGCGCCCGAGCTGCACCTGACCGAGGGCATGGAGCTGCCGGCGGTGGTGGAGGCCGTCAACGCCGGGTTCCGCGAGGGCGAGCGGCGCGCTGCCGCAGCCGGTAGGCCGATCAGGGTCGGCGCGCTGCTCACCGCGATGCGGCACGCCGCCCGGTCGATGGAGATCGCCGAGCTGGCGGTGCGCTACCGCGACGAGGGGGTCGTCGGGTTCGACATCGCCGGTGCCGAGGCGGGCTACCCGCCCACCCGGCACCTGGACGCCTTCGAGTACCTCCAGCGGGAGAACGCCCACTTCACCATCCACGCGGGGGAGGGCGTTCGGGCTGCCGTCGATCTGGCAGGCCATCCAGTGGTGCGGCGCCGACCGGCTGGGCCACGGCGTGCGCATCATCGACGACGTCACCGTCGACCCCGCCGGGGAGGCCACCCTCGGCCGGCTCGCCGCCTACGTGCGCGACAAGCGGATCCCGCTCGAGATGGCTCCGACGTCGAACGTCCATGACCGGCGCCGTGAAGTCCATCGAGGACCACCCGATCGGGCTGCTGCGCAGGCTGCACTTCCGGGTCACCGTCAACACCGACAACCGCCTGATGAGCGGCACCTCGATGACCCGGGAGTTCGCCCAGCTGCAGGACGCCTTCGGCTACGGCCGGGACGACTTCCGCTGGTTCACCATCAACGCGATGAAGTCGGCCTTCATCCCGTTCGACGAGCGGCTCGCGCTGATCGACGACGTCATCAAGCCGGGGTACGCCGGTCTGCTCGGCTGAGGAGGGTCAGGCCGCGACGAGCGGGCCCGCGGCCGCGGCGGCGCTCGGGTGGGCCAGCAGGGCGTTGACCGTGCTGCACCGGGTGCAGCGGTAGACCAGGTCGGCGCCGTGGTCGGTGTTGACGAGCAGCTCGATGGAGCGAGGGCCGCGCAGCTCGCGCAGGCCGCACGCCTGGCAGTCGGTGAGGAACATGTGCTCCATGGTCGGCGGGCGATAGCATTAGCACAATCGCAGTACTGAGGGGTAACTATCAGCCCACCTGATGATATGACCGTCCCGCCGGGCTGGGACACCCGCCAGCTGGTCGCCCTGCTGGCGGTCGTCGACACCGGCACCTTCAGCGCGGCCGCGCTGCGGCTCGGCTACACCCAGTCGGCGGTCAGCCAGCAGATCGCCACCCTCGAGCGCGCCGTCGGCGCGCCGTTGCTGGAGCGGCCGGGCGGGCCTCGGCGGGTCCGGCTCACCGCGGTGGGGGAGTCGCTGGTGGTGCACGCCCGGGCGGTCGTCGCCCGGCTGCACGCCGCCCAGGCCGACATCGCCGCGCTGCTCGCCGGCGAGCGCGGGACCCTGCACGTCGGCCTGATGCAGAGCGTCGGCACCAAGGTGCTGCCGCTGCTGCTGCGCCGGTTCCGCGAGGAGTGGCCGGGCGTCGAGCTGGCCGCCCGCGAGACCAGCGCCTACGCCGAGCTGGCGTCGGGCGTCGAGTCCGGCCGGTTCGACCTGTCGTTCGCGCCGCTGCCGGTGCTCGACGGGCCCTTCGCGGTACGCCGGGTGCTGGCCGACCCGTTCGTCTGCGTCGCGCCGGCCGGAGCCCCCGAGGTCTCGGCGGGGGCGGTCAGCCTCCGGCAGGTCGCCCGGCTCCCGCTCATCGGCTACACCGACCCCGACCTGCACGACGAGCTGGTGCGCCGGCTGCGGCGCACCGGCCACGAGCCGTCCTTCGTGTTCCGCTCCAACGACAACCCCACGATCCAGGGCTTCGTCGCGGCCGGGCTCGGCTACGCCGTCATGCCGCGGCTGACGGTCGACGAGGACGACCCGGAGGTGGCCCTCCTGCCGCTGTCGTCGGCGCTGCCGGCGCGGCAGCTGGGCGTGGTGTGGCACGTCGACCGCCAGCTGCCGCCCACGGCCACCCGGTTCGTCGAGCTGGCGGTCGAGGTCTGCGCCGAGCTCGGCCGGCAGTGGGGGTGACCCCCCGCGGTCAGGGCGCGTCGGCGGCGCGCAGGGCGGCCAGGGTGCCGGCGCGGTCGCAGGGCCGGCAGCCGAGCGACATCTGCCGCTCGACCACGGCCGGCTCGGCCTGCATCAGTCGCAGCCCCGGCGCAGCAGCGTCAGCGGCGGCTTGCGGCGCTCCCGCAGGTCGCGCACCAGCCGGCGGAGCGCGTTCTTCAGCCGCGACCGCCGCACCACGACCGCGTCGAGCAGCAGCCCCCGCTCGCGGGCAGGAGCGACCAGCTCGGCCGCAAAGATGCCGGTGCCGACGAAGGCCCGGTGCCCGCCGAGCTGGAAGTGGCGGGTGCCGACCCGGCCGTCACGGGAGATGTCGTAGACCGGCACGTCGGCCGCGCCCGTGCGGCAGATCGCCTCCAGCGCGTCCAGCGCCCCGGTGGCGTCCCAGGACCGGGGGTCGTCCCAGTCGACGATGCCGAGGGTCGGGTGCCGCGGGACCGTCGGGTCGGACCCGTCCTTGTAGAAGTCGTCGAGGTCGAGCAGCGGCAGCCCGGACTCCTCGGCGAGGTGCGTCTTGCCGGACCCCGACGGCCCGGCGAGGAGCACCAGGCGCGCGATCACCCGCGCGAGGCTACCGGGACGCCGGTCAGACCCCGATCGGGTGCCAGACCGTCTTGGTCTCCAGGAAGCGCGGTCAGCCGGCCGAGGTCCGGGGTCGGCCGTCCAGTCGGCTCGGCGTCGGCGCGCAGCGACCCGCTTGAGGTTGTCGGCCGCCGCGACCTCGCAGCTCGGTGGCCGGCTCGGCGTCGGCGACCCGGCCAGGTCGATCGCGTTGACGTCCATGTGCGAGGCCAGCCACGGCGCGATCTCGGCGGTGCGGCCGGTGAGCATGTTGACCACGCCGCCGGGCACGTCGGAGGTGGCCAGCACCTCGGCCAGCGTGACCGCCGGCAGCGGGCGCGCCTCGCTGACGCCAGCACCACCACCGTGTTGCCGGTGACGATCGCCGGCGCGACCACCGACGACCAGGCCCGAGCAGCGAGGAGTCCTGCGGCGCGAGCACCGCCACCACGCCGGTCGGCTCGGGCACCGAGAAGTTGAAGTACGGGCCGGCGACCGGGTTGGCCGCCGCCGACGCACCTGGGCGATCTTGTCGGCCCAGCCGGCGTACCAGACCCAGCGGTCGATCGGCCGCGTCGACCGCAGCCGCGCGCCTTCGCCGCGCGACAGGCCCTCGCCGGCGCGACCTCGTCGACGAACTGGTCGCGGCGGCCCTCCAGCATCTCGGCGACCCGGTAGAGCACCTGCCCGCGGTTGTACGCCGTCGCCGCCGACCAGCCGGGGAACGCCTTGCGGGCGGCGACGACCGCGTCGCGGGCGTCCTTGCGGGAGGCCAGCGCGGCGTTGGCCAGGAACGCGCCCTTGGCGTCGTCGACCACGTAGGAGCGGCCGGACTCCGAGCGCGGGAACGCGCCGCCGATGTAGAGCTTGTAGGTCTTGCGCACGTCGAGTGCGCTCAGACATCGAGGTAGGCCTCCAGCCCGTGCCGGCCGCCCTCGCGGCCGTAGCCCGACTCCTTGTAGCCGCCGAACGGGCTGGCCGGGTCGAACTGGTTGAACGTGTTGGCCCACACCACGCCGGCCCGCAGCTGGTCGGCCATCCAGAGGATCCGCGAGCCCTTGTCGGTCCAGACGCCGGCCGACAGGCCGTACGGCGTGTTGTTGGCCTTCTCGACCGCCTCGGCCGGGGTGCGGAAGGTCAGCACCGACAGCACCGGGCCGAAGATCTCCTCGCGGGCGATCCGGTGGGCCTGGGAGACGCCGGTGAAGATGCGTCGGCGCGAACCAGAAGCCGCTGCTCGGGCAGCTCGCACGGCGGCCGACCAGCGCTCGGCGCCCTCGGCCTCGCCGACCTCGGACGAGCTCGCGGATGCGGGCGAGCTGCTCGGCGGAGTTGATCGCGCCGATGTCGGTGTTCTTGTCGAGCGGGTCGCCGAGGCGCAGCGTGGCCATCCGGCGCTTGAGCCGGTCGAGCACCTCGTCGTACGACGCTCTCCTGCACCAGCAGCCGCGAGCCGGCGCAGCAGACGTGGCCCTGGTTGAAGAAGATGCCGTTGACGATGCCCTCGACGGCCTGGTCGATCGGCGCGTCGTCGAAGACGATGTTGGCGGCCTTGCCGCCGAGCTCGAGGGTGACCCTCTTGCCGGTGCCGGCGACCGACGCGGGCGATCGCCCTGCCGACCTCGGTCGAGCCGGTGAAGGCGACCTTGTCGACGTCCGGGTGCTCGACCAGCGCGCGGCCGGTGTCGCCGGCGCCGGTGACGATGTTGACGACGCCCGGCGGCAGGTCGGCCTGCTGGCAGATCTCGGCGAACAGCAGCGCGGTCAGCGGCGTGGTCTCGGCCGGCTTGAGCACGACGGTGTTGCCGCAGGCCAGCGCCGGCGCGATCTTCCAGGCCAGCATCAGCAGCGGGAAGTTCCACGGGATGACCTGGCCGGCGACGCCGAGCGGCTGCGGGTCGGCGCCGAAGCCGGCGTACTCGAGCTTGTCGGCCCAGCCGGCGTAGTAGAAGAAGTGCGCCGCGACCAGCGGGATGTCGACGTCGCGGGACTCGCTTGATCGGCTTGCCGTTGTCGAGCGACTCCAGCACGGCCAGCTCGCGGGCCGCGCTCCTGGATGATGCCGGGCGATGCGGAACAGGTACTTGCCGCGCTCGCGGCCCGGCATCTTGCGACCAGACCTGGTCGTAGGCCCGGCGGGCGGCCTTCGACGGCGCGGTCGACGTCGGCCGGCGCCGGCCTCGGCGACCTCGGCGAGCACCTCCTCGGTGGCGGGGCTGATCGTCTTGAACGTCCGGCCGTCGGCCGTCTCGACGAACTCGCCGTCGATGAACAGGCCGTACGACGGCTTGAGGTCGACGATGCGCGCGCGACTCGGGCGCGGGTGCGTACTCGAACTTCTTGGCGGCCATCGCGTCAGTCCAGGGTGAAGTAGTCGGGGCCGGAGTAGCGGCCGGTCGCGATCTTGGTGCGCTGCATCAGCAGGTCGTTGAGCAGGCGTGGAGGCGCCGAAGCGGAACCAGTCGGGGTCGAGCCAGTCGTCGCCGGCGGTCTCGTTGACCATCACCAGGTACTTGATCGCGTCCTTGCGGTGCGGATGCCGCCGGCCGGCTTCACGCCGACCTGCCGGCCGGTCGCGCTCGCGGAAGTCGCGGACCGCCTCGAGCATCACCAGCGTCACCGGCAGCGTGGCCGCCGGCTGCGACCTTGCCGGTCGAGGTCTTGATGAAGTCGCGCGCCGGCCAGCATCGCCAGCCAGGAGGCCCGCCGGACGTTGTCGTAGGTCGCCAGCTCGCCGGTCTCGAGGATCACCTTGAGGTGGGCGCGTCGCCGCAGGCCGCCTTGACGGCCGCGACGATCTCGTCGAACACCTCGAGGTAGCGCCCGGACAGGAACGCGCCGCGGTCGATCACCATGTCGATCTCGTCGGCGCCGGCCGCGACGGCGTCCCGGGTGTCGGCGAGCTTGACGTCGAGCGCGGCCCGGCCCGCGGGGAACGCGGTCGCCACGCTGGCCACGTGCACGCCGCTGCCGCGCAGCGCCTCGCCTGGCGACGGCGCACCATGTCGGGGTAGACGCAGACCGCGGCGACCGGCGGGCACGTCGGGTCGGCCGGGTCGGGCCGCATCGCCTTGGCGCACAGCGCGCGCACCTTGCCGGGGGTGTCCTGGCCCTCGAGCGTGGTCAGGTCGACCATCCGGATCGCGAGGTCGATGCGCGCAGGCCTTGGCGGTGGTCTTGATCGAGCGGGTGCCGAGCGTCGCGGCGCGCGCCTCGGCGCCGACCTGGTCGACGCCCGGGCAGCCCGTGCAGGAACCGGCGCAGCGCGGAGTCGGACGCGGTGATGTCGGCGAGGTCAGGTGCGCGGCTCGTGGAGCCGCGCTCGACCGGGGCAGCGGCGGTCGTCGTCACCGCCGCAGTCTACGCGGGGGCCTCGGGTGTTCCTAGCGACCGCGGGGCGCCCTTCGCGGCCCGGCGCCGGGTCATCAGCACCGCCGTCCCGACCAGCACCGCCCCCATGGCCAGCAGCGTCAGCGCCGACGCGACCGTGCTGTCGGGGAAGAAGTACGTCATCACCGACGGCACCAGCAACAGGGTGCCCAGCGATGCGATAGCCAGCCCGCCGAGCTGCCGGCCCGTACCGCGGAGGTGAACAGCAGCACGATCGTCACGAGCGCGAGCACCTGACCGCCCAGCGCAGCCTGCATCATCAGGGCACCGACGACCAGCGCGACCGACGCGGTGTAGCGCACCGGCGTACGGGGAGCCACCAGCCGTCGCTCGCCGAGCAGGAGCCACCCCAGCGCGACCAGCCAGACGCCCAGGCCCGGCCACGTCGGCTCGTCTCCACGGGCTTGCGCGCCCAGGGCACCCGCGGTCGTCGCCAGGGACACGAACAACGCCAGCTGCTGAGCCGCCGTGCGGTTGCGCAGGTAGAGCGGCAAGGCCATCGCGACACCGGCGAGGCCGACGAGCAGCATCGTCTCGCGCGGCTCGGCGTCCAGGACCTGGTCGCCCATGACCGCGGCGGCTGCCGCCCAGGCGCCGGTGGCGAGCAGCCACAGCGCCGAGCGCAGCCGCACCCGCTCATCGGCGTCGCCCGGCACCAGCATTCCTGCCAGCAGCAGGGCCGCAGCTGCCAGCAGGGGGACAGCCAGGCGAACGCCGGTGGCGAGGTCTTGCCACCACGTCTGGAGAAGCAGGAGGACGGCGGCCAGGGCCAGGACGCCGCCGAGGTAGGCCAGCGCCTCGACGACGAGACGGCTGCTCGGCTCCCGCGTCCCCGACGCGGGAGGCGGCTCGGCAGTGGCTGGCGCCGCTGCCCGCGGGTGAGCGGCCGTGGTCGCCACGCCCTCGGCGCGCAGGATCTGCTCAACCTGCTGCCGGCTCACGAGGCCTTGGTCTGCCCACCGGTCGAGCATGGTCGGCACGTCTTTGCCGTCGACCCCGCCGCCGGTCCGGGTCCTGGTCATTCCTCATGGTCCCGCCGAGCTGGCCAGCACCGGTAGGGCGGGAAGTCCCGCCGACACCTGGCGCACGGCCTGTCCATGCGCGCCCCGCGTTCGCCTGAAGACGCCGGTCGGTCACCGATGAGTCGCGCCGCCGGGGCTGGTCTTTCCACTGAGACGTGTCAGCGCAGGTGAGGGACTGGAGCAGCAGATGAAGGCGACCGTGGTGCGGTACCAGGCCAAGCCGGAGCGCGCGGAGGAGAACCAGAAGCTGGTCGAGGCGGTGTTCGCGGAGCTCAGGGAGCGCGAGCCGAGCGGCTTCAGCTACCGCGTCCTCCGGCTCGACGACGGCGTGAGCTTCCTGCACGTCGTGATCGAGGACGACGTGGCGGAGCCCGACTCGCTGCAGGCGGTGCCGGCGTTCCAGGCCTTCGTGGCCGACATCGCCGACCGCTGCGACGTGCCGCCGGTGGCGTCGGGCGCCACCCTGGTCGCCGAGTACCGCTAGGCGCGGGTCAGCGAGCGCACCCGGAGGAACCGCCGGAGGTCGTCGACCTGGTCGGCCAGCCTCCGCGTCAGCGCCGGGCCGGCCGTTCCGGCGGCGAGACAGCGTTCGGCGGACCGCAGCGTCGACTCGTCGACCGCGTGGAACGGGAAGCCGGGTCCGCCGATGACGAGGGCGACGTACGGCCCGCGCCGGGCGGCGACCTCCACCGCGGCGTCGAAGTACCGGTCGACGAACGGCGCCAGCAGATCATGCTGCTCGGGCTGCCAGAACCCGCCGGCGGTGGCGGTGACGAGGTACGCCGAGGCCGCGCCGTCCCCGGCGTCGAACAGCAGGTCCCATGCGGCGGCCTTGGCGCGCGGGTCCGGCAGGGCGGCCCGGCAGCGGGCCGCGCCCTCGGGACCGGCGCCGGTGGCGTCCCGGGCCAGCCGGTGCTCGATGTCGTCGTGCGCCGACCGCCCCCAGGACACTGAGCCGCAGCATGACGCGCCACGTCAGGTCGGCGTCCAGCTCCGGGCCGCCGGGAAGCGCTCCGGACGCCAACGCCTCACGGAGCCCCGCCACGTCGTCGGCAGTGTGAGCGGTGCCGATCAGCTGCCTCGCTGCGGCGAGCCGCAGCCCGGACCGCGGCTGCAGCGCGGTCCGCCGGAGGATCTCCCGGCAGTCCTGGCCCAGCGTCGCAAGAGCCACCGCGCGCAGCCCGGCCGGCAGGCACCGGTCGATGACGTCGCGCCGGGTGAACTCCAGGACCGCCTCGACGATCGCGACGTCGTCGTCGACGGTCAGGTGCCGGCTGACAGCCGTGAGGAAGACCTGAGCGGCGAGCTCTCCGTCGCGCACCTGGTCGCGCAAGGACGTCCAGACGACCGCACGGCTGAGCGGGTCGGCAACGGAGTCGAGACGATCGAGCGCGCACGCCTGCGACTCGGGATCGAGGCGGACCTTGGCATAGCCGAGGTCGAGGTCGTTGAGCAGGAGCAGGTCGGGTGCGGGTTCGTCCTGGCCGCCGGGCACGGGCTCCGAGCCGCCGCCAGGGGACAGGGTCACCGGGTCGCGGCGGCGGAGCACCAACCTGGTCGGGTCGGCGTCGTTCGGCGTCGTAGCGGCCGACCATCAGCCGGTGCGGGCGAAGCCCGGGATGCTCGACCTGCACCTCCGTCCCTCCGGCCGCCCGTCCGACGGACGCGCAGCGTGTCGACCCCGGTCGTGCGCAGCCAGGCGTCCGACCATGCCGTGACGTCCGCGCCGGACACCCGGCTCAGCGAGGCGAGCAGGTCCGACAGGGTCGCCGTGCCGAACCGGTGCGCCCGCAGGAAGTCGTTCACGCCGGCCAGGAACACCTCCTCACCGAGCCACCCGACCAGCTGGCGGATCGCCGAGGCGCCCTTGACGTAGGAGATGCCGTCGAAGTTGGCCAGCGCCGACCCGGTGTCGGTGATCCCGGAAGCGTCCGGTGCGACCGGGTGGGTGGTGCGGCGCTGGTCCGCGTCGTACGCCGGCCACTTGCGGGTCACCGCGAACGCCGTCCAGATGCCGGCGAACAGGTTCAGCTTCGACAGGGTCTGATGGCCCATGTACTCGGCGAACGCCTCGCTCAGCCACAGGTCGTCCCACCAGCGCATCGTGACCAGGTCGCCGAACCACATGTGCGCCATCTCGTGGGCGATGACCAGCGCGCGGAGCTGTCGCTCGACGTCGGTGACGGCCGACCGGAAGACGTGGTCGTCGCGGAAGGTGACGCAGCCGGGCGACTCCATGGCGCCCCAGGTGAGCTCCGGCACGAACGCCTGGTCGTAGTGGCCGAAGAGGTACGGCTCGTCGAAGATCTCGGTGTAGTGGTCGAAGCAGGCGCGGGTGATCGCGAAGATCTCGGCTGCCTGCGCGTCGAGGTGGGTCGCGAGCGAGGCCCGGCAGTGCAGTGCCATCGGCAGGTCTCGGTGCCGGGTCCGGACGCTGTGCAGCGGCCCCGCCACGACGACGAACAGGTACGTCGACAACGGCGGGGTGGTCGCGAACGTCCAGCGACCCTCCGCTGTCACGGCCTCGCTCCGCCGGACCGTTGCTCAGCACGGTCCACCCGGTCGGCGCGAGCACGGTGGTCGCGACAGGTGCCTTCAGGTCGGGCTGGTCGAAGCAGGCGAAGACCCGTTGCGCGTTGTCGACCCCGAGGTAGGCGCCGACGTACGCCTGCCCGTCGATGGGGTCGACGAAGCGGTGCATGCCCTCACCGGTGCCCGTGTAGCGGAGGTCCGCCTCGACCTCCAGCACGTTCTCCGGCAGCAGGTCGCTGAGGGCGAGGCGGTTCGCGGTCCAGCTGTCGTCGCCGAGCGGCCGGCCGTTCAGCCGGGTGCCGACCACCCGGTCGGCGCGCAGCTCGACGAAGGTCGCCGCACCGGGGCTCGCGCAGCCGAACCGGACCACGGTGCGCGAGCCGAACACCTCGTCGCCGCGGGTGAGGTCGAGGTCGACGGCGTAGCCCGACACGGTCACGAGACGCGCCCGCTCCTGCGACTCCTCGAGGGTCAGGACGCGGGGCTGGTCGTCGGTCACCGCCCCACCCTCTCAGCAGGCGGGGTGCCGGGGCGGGTCGCGATGGTGCAAGATCCCGCGGGTGGGCCCCACTCCGCACCTCGCCCGGCCCGAGGACGTCGACACCGTCACCGAGACGATCGTCGAGGCCTTCGCCGAGGACCCGACCTGGGCCTGGGCCTTCCCGGACCCCGCGCTGCGACCGGCCCAGCACACCGCCGTCTGGCGGCTGGTCGTCGAGGGCGCGCTCCGCTACCCGTGGGTCTGGCTGACGGAGGGCGCCACCGCCACCGCGGTGTGGGTGCCGCCGGGCGGCACCGACCTGTCGCCCGAGCAGGAGGCCCGGCTGGAGGCGCTGCTGGCCGACCTGCCGGGAGCCGCCGGCACCCGTGCCCTGCATACCTTCGAAGCCTTCGAGCGGGCGCACCCGCGGGACGCCCCGCACTTCTACCTGTCGCTGCTGGCCACCCGGCCCGACCAGCGCGGCCACGGTTACGGCCTGGGGCTGCTCGCGGCGAACCTGCGCCTGGTCGACGAGGCCGGTGCACCGGCGTACCTGGAGGCGAGCAACGTCGCGAACGTGCCGCTGTACGAGCGGTACGGCTTCGAGGTGCGGGGCCGGTTCCGGACGCCGGACGACGGCCCGGACGTCGTGACCATGTGGCGGGAGCCGGTGGTCTAGGTGCGCGTCCTGGTCTCCTCGACCACGGGCTACGGCCACGTGCTGCCGATGGTGCCCCTCGCCCGCGCCCTGCTCGCGCTCGGCCACGAGGTGCTGTGGGCGACCGGGGCGGATGCGCTGCCGCTGGTCCGCTCGGCCGGCCTCGCCGCGGCCCCGGCCGGGATGACCGAGGCGGAGGTCGCGCCGGTGCGCGCCGGGCTGCGCCGGGCGGCTGCGGTCGAGGCCGTGCCGCCGGAGCGGCTGGCCGAGTTCGTCTTCCCGCGGATGTTCGGCGCCGCGCGCACCCCGCCGATGCTCGCCGACCTGCTGCCCCTCGCCCGGGACTGGGCGCCGGACCTGCTCGTGCACGAGCAGGGTGAGCTGGCTGCCCCGCTGGTCGGGACCGCCCTCGGGGTCCCGCACGTCACTCACGCGTTCGGCGGCGCCACGCCCGCCGCGACCGTCGCCGAGGCGGGGGAGCGGGTCGCCGGCTCGTGGGCCGACCTCGGGCTGCCGCTGCCGCCGTACGCCGGCTGCTACCAGCACCTGTACCTCGACATCTGCCCGCCCTCGATCCAGACCGTGCCGACCGGCCACATCGGGACGGTGCAGCCGCTCCGGCCGGTGTCCTGGACCGGCCCGGCGGACATCGCCCAGCCGGTGGACCCGGATGACCCGACCCCGTTGGTCTACCTGACCCTCGGCACGGTGCAGGACGGGTCCTCGGCGCTCCGACCGCTCGTCGCGGCGCTCGCCGGGCTCGACGTCCGGCTGCTCGTCACCGTCGGCCCGCAGGGCGACCCCGCCGCGCTCGGCCCGCAGCCGGCGCACGTGGTGGTCGAGCGCTACGTGTCGCAGGCCGCGGTGCTGCCGCTCTGCACGGCGGTCGTGTCGCACGCCGGGTCCGGGACCGTGCTCGGCGGGCTGGCTCTCGGGCTGCCCCAGGTCTGCCTGCCGCAGGCTGCCGACCAGTTCCGCAACGCCCGCGGTGTCGTCCGGGCGTCGGCCGGCGTGGCGCTGCACCCCGCCGAGGCGACTCCGGCCGCGGTGCTGACGGCCGTCCAGGACGTCCTGAGCCGGCCCGAGCTCGCCGCCGGGGCCGCGGCCGTGCGGGCCGAGATCGCGGCGATGCCGGCCCCGGCGGAGGTGGTCCGCCGGCTCGAGGGCCTCGTCAGCCGAGGGCGAGCACCGTCGCCAGGTCGGCCGTGATCGCCGCGAGGTCCGCTCCCGCCGTACGCCGGGCAGCGGCCACGTCGCCGTCGGCCACCGGGACCACCACCTCGAGGTAGCACTTGAGCTTCGGCTCGGTGCCGGACGGCCGCACGACCACCCGGCCCGCGTCCGCGAGGCGGTAGCGCAGCCCGTCGGTCGGCGGCAGGTCGGCGCTGCCGGTGCCGAGGTCCTCGGCCGACTCGACGGCCCGGCCGCCGAGCGAGGTGGGCGGCTCGGCCCGCAGCCGGGCCATCGCGTCCTCGATCAGCGAGAGGTCGTCGACCCGCACCGAGAGCTGGTCGGTGGCGTGCAGGCCGTGCTCCCGGGCCAGGTCGTCGAGCAGGTCGGTGAGGCTTCGGCCCTCGGCCTTGAGGGTCGCGGCCAGCTCGGCCACCAGCAGCGCGGCCGACACCCCGTCCTTGTCGCGGACCCCGGCCGGGTCGACGCAGTAGCCGAGCGCCTCCTCGTAGCCGTACCGCAGGCCCTCGACCCGAGAGATCCACTTGAACCCGGTGAGGGTCTCGACGAAGCCGAGACCGTGGGCTGCGGCGATCCGGCCGAGCAGCGACGAGGACACGATCGACGCCGCGAACGTGCCGGACAGGGCCGGGTCGCGGCGCACCAGGTGGGTCGCCAGCAGCGCGCCGACCTCGTCGCCGCGCAGCATCCGCCAGCCGCTGTCCGCCGAGGGGTCCCGCACCGCGACGGCACACCGGTCGGCGTCCGGGTCGTTGGCGAGCACCAGGTCGGCGTCGTGCTCGACGGCCGCGGCGACCGCGAGGTCGATGGCCCCGGGCTCCTCCGGGTTGGGGAAGGCGACCGTGCGGAACTCCGGGTCGGGCTCGGCCTGCCGCGCGACCACCGTCGGCGCCGGGAAGCCGGCCCGGGCGAAGGCGGCCAGCACGACGTCGCCGCCCCACACCGTGCAGCGGCGTGTAGACGAGGCTCAGGTCGCGCGGGGACGCCGGGTCGACCAGCCCGGCGACCCGGTCCAGGTAGGCCTCCAGCACCTCCTCGCCAAGGGTCTCCCAGTCGTCGCCGCGCGGCACACCGGCCATCGGTCCGACGGCGTCGATCTCGGCGGAGATCTCGGCGTCGGCCGGCGGGACGATCTGCGAGCCGTCGCCCAGGTAGACCTTGTAGCCGTTGTCCTGCGGCGGGTTGTGCGAGGCGGTGACCATGACGCCCGCGTCGACACCCAGGTGCCGGATCGCGAACGCGAGCACGGGCGTCGGCAACGGGCGCGGCAGGACGTAGGCGCGCAGGCCGGCGCCGGTCGCGACCTCGGCGGTGTCGCGGGAGAAGACGTCGGACTTGTGGCGGGCGTCGTAGCCGACGACCACCGAGTCGCCGCCGTGAGCCGCGACGTAGGCCGCGAGGCCGGCGGCCGCCCGGGTCACCACCACCCGGTTCATCCGGTTGGGCCCGGCGCCGAGCGCACCACGCAGCCCGGCGGTGCCGAACTCCAGGTTGCTGCCGAACCGGTCGGTGAGCCCGGCGGTGTCGCCGGCCGCCAGCAGCGCCTGCAGCTCGGCCCGGGTGTCGGGGTCCGGGTCCTCGCGCCAGCCAGGCCTCGGCCACCGCGACCGCGTCGACGGTGTCGGCGCTGGTGCGGTGCTCGTGCCCCTGGCCCTGCCCCTCGGTGCGGCTGCCGCTCACAGCCGGCCGACCACCTTGGACAGCAGCTCGCCCATCCGGGTCGCGGCCGCCCGGCCGGCCTCGAGGACCTCCTCGTGGTTCAGCGGCTCGCCGGTCATGCCGGCGCGCGAGGTTGGTCACCAGCGAGATGCCGAGCACCTCGGCCCCGGCCTCGCGGGCCGCGATCGCCTCCAGCGTGGTCGACATCCCGACCAGGTCGCCGCCGATGGCGCGGACCATGCCGATCTCGGCCGGCGTCTCGTAGTGCGGGCCGGGGAACTGGACGTAGACGCCCTCCTGCAAGGACGGCTCGACGTCGCGGCACAGCGCGCGCAGCCGCGGCGAGTAGAGGTCGGTGAGGTCGACGAAGGTCGGGCCCACGATCGGCGAGGTGGCCGTCAGGTTGATGTGGTCGCTGATGAGCACCGGCTCGCCGGGGGAGTACGTCGGCCGCAGCCCGCCGCAGCCGTTGGTGAGGACCACGACCCGGGCCCCGGCAGCGACCGCCGTACGCACCCCGTGCACGACCGACGCGACGCCGCGGCCCTCGTAGAGGTGGGTGCGGCCGAGCAGGACCAGCGCTCGGCGGTCACCCACCACCACCGACCGCAGGGTGCCCGAGTGCCCGGCGACCGCGGCGGCGTGGAACCCGGGCAGGTCGGTCACCGGCAGCTCGGCGGCGGTCGTCACCGAGCATCTCGGCGGCAGGCACCCAGCCGGAGCCGAGCACCAGGGCCACCTCGTGGGTGTCGACCCCGGTCAGCTCGCGCAGCCGTGAGGCGGCGTCCCGGGCGAGGGCGTACGGGTCGGCGGTCGCGTCGGTCACGGCCGCGACGATAGCGGCGCGGCGCAGCCGCCGGGCATCCACGATGCGGAAGGCCCTTGCCGACGTAACCGAACGAGCGTGGGGTGGGGGTCACTGCCCGTCCTTGCCACCCAGCCCGAGAGGTCACCGATGAACGACGCCTGGAGCTTCGAGACCAAGCAGATCCATGCGGGTCAGGTGGCCGACGAGGCCTCCCGGGCCCGCGCCCTGCCCATCTACCAGACCACCTCGTACACCTTCCGGGACACCGACCACGCCGCGGCGCTGTTCGGCCTCGCCGAGACCGGCAACATCTACACCCGGATCATGAACCCGACCACTGCGGTCGTCGAGGAGCGCATCGCCGCGCTCGAGGGCGGCATCGGTGCGCTGCTCGTCGCGCAGCGGCCAGGCGGCCGAGACGCTCGCGATCCTGAACATCGCCGAGGTCCGGCGACCACCTCGTGTCGAGCCCTCGGCTGTACGGCGGCACCTACAACCTCTTCCACTACACGCTGCCGAAGCTCGGCATCGAGGTCAGCTTCGTCGACGACCCGGACGACCTCGAGTCCTGGCGCGCGGCGGTGCAGCCGAACACCAAGGCTGTTCTTCGGCGAGACGATCTCCAACCCGAAGAACGACATCCTCGACATCGAGGCCGTCGCCGCGGTCGCCCACGAGGCCGGCGTGCCGCTGGTCGTCGACAACACGGTCGCGACGCCGTACCTGCATCCGGCCGCTCGAGTGGGGCGCGGACATCGTCGTGCACTCGGCGACGAAGTACCTCGGCGGCCACGGCACCGCGATCGCCGGCGTCGATCGTCGACGGCGGCACCTTCGACTGGGCGGCCAACGCCGAGCGGTTCCCGGGCTTCACGACCGCCGACCCGAGCTACCACGGCGTGGTCTACACCGAGGCGCTCGGCGCCGGCGGCCGTACATCGTCAAGGCTGCGCGTGCAGCTGCTGCGCGACCTCGGGCCGGCGGTGGCGCCGTTCAACGCGTTCCTGATCGCGCAGGGTCTGGAGACGCTGTCGCCTGCGGATCGAGCGGCACGTCGCCAACGCGCAGCAGGTCGCGCGAGTGGCTGGAGGCGCGCGACGAGGTGCGAGTCGCGTCGCCTACGCCGGCCTGCCGTCGTCAGCCCGTGGTACGAGCGCGGCCAGAAGTACGCGCCCGAAGGGCGCCGGCGGCGTGCTCGCCTTCGAGATCCAGGGCGGGCTCGAGGCCGGGCAGCGGTTCGTCAACGGCGCTCGAGCTGCACAGCCACGTGGCCAACATCGGCGACGTGCGCTCGCTGGTCATCCACCCGGCCTCGACCACGCACTCGCAGCTCAACCCGGAGGAGCAGCTCGCCACCGGGCGTGACGCCCGGTCTGGTGCGCCTCGCGGTCGGGCTGGAGGGCATCGACGACATCCTGGCCGACCTCGACGCGGGGTTCCGCGCCGCCAAGTGCGGCCTGAGGGTGCCGAGCGCTCGAGCCCCGGGGAGCCGCCACCGGCCTCGGCGGCCTGGCGGGAGGGCGACCCGCCCGGCCGGCGCGGCGGTTCGCCGACCTCGGGCCGCTCGACGCTCGGAGCTGGGCGGCCGGCTGCCCGACGTGCGGCTCGCCTACGAGACCTGGGGCGACGCCGGCACGCCGACGGCGTCGAACGCCGTGCTCGTGCTGCACGCCCTCACCGGCGACGCCCACGTCGCCGGGCCGGCCGCTCCCGGGCAGCCGACCGCCGGGCTGGTGGGAAGGCCTGGTCGGGGCCGGGCGGGCGCTGGACCCCGACCGGTGGTTCGTCGTCGCGGCGAACGTGCTCGGCGGCTGCCAGGGCACGCACCGGCCCGTCGTCGGCGGCGCCCGGACGGGCGGCCGTGGGGGTCCCGCTTCCCGCGGGTCACGGTCGGCGACCAGGTGCGCGGCCGAGGTCGCGCTCGCCGACCACCTCGGCGTCGCCGGTGGGCGGCGGTCGCTGGGCGGCTCGATGGGCGGCATGCGTGCCCTCGAGTGGGCTGGTCGCCGAGCCCGACCGGGTCGCGAGCCGCCCTCGTCCTGGCGGTCGGCGCGGCGCGCCAGCGCCGACCAGATCGCGCACCCAGACCGTGCAGGTATCGGCCATCACGGCGGACCCGGGGTGGCGCGGAGGCGACTACCACGACGCTCGCCCCGGGAGCGGGCCCGCACCGCGGCCTCGGGCTGGCCCGCCGGATCGCGCACCTCACCTACCGGTCGGCCGACGAGCTGCAGCAGCGGTTCGGCCGCGCCGCCCAGGCCGGGGAGGAGCCGCTCGGGCTGGTGGCCGACGGCCGGTACGCCGTGCAGTCCTACCTCGACCACCACGCCGACAAGCTCGCCCGGCGCTTCGACGCCGGGAGCTACGTCGTGCTCACCGACGCGATGACCACCTGGGACGTGGGGCGCGGCCGCGGCGGCCTCGCGGCTGCCCTCGGCGGCGTCCGGGCACCGGTGGTCGTGGCCGGCATCGACAGCGACCGCCTCTACCCGATCGGCCAGCAGGCCGAGCTGGGCGCGCTGATCCCGACCACGGTGGGCGGGCTTCGGGTGGTCGCCTCGCCGTACGGGCACGACGGGTTCCTGCTGGAGATCGACCAGGTGTCTGCGCTGGTCCGGGAGGTCCTGGCGCTCTCGGCAGGCTGACGTCCTCAGGCGGCGAGCTCGGCCCGGGCGTGGCAGCGGGACAGCACCGGCTCGCTGGCGGTGAGGAACACGACCACGTCGTCAACGGTGCCGGTGACGATGCCGTCGACCCAGCGCACCGCGACCCCGCGGGTCTCGGCGAGGGCGATGCGGACGTGCGCCGCGCCGGCATGCTCCCGCAGTGCGTCGAGGACCGACCCACGGCCGCGGCTGCTGCTCGCGCTGAGCACCAGGCTCACCAGCTGCGTGGGCGGGCAGGCGCGCAGGGCCGCGAGGACCTGGTCCTGCAGGTCCTCGGCAGGTCGACGGGTGTCTCGGAGCAACCACACCCCTGCACTATCGGCAGCGGACGTTGCGTTCTGGAGAACACCGGGTGTCAGTCGCGCTGTGAGTTGACCGGGCCGCAGCCGTAGCGTGGCCGAGTGCACGAGCGATGGGCCGGCGATGCGGTCGGCGTGCTGGCGCTGCCGTCCGGGCGGCTGGTGCGCGGTCGGGGGCTGCGCCGGCCGCCGCCGGAGGGCCCAGAGCCCACCTTCGGCCTCTACCTGCTCGGCCGGCAGCCGCCGACCGTCCCGTGGGACGCGCGCTGGCTGCGCTGGCCGGACTTCCGGCTGCCCGCCGACCGGGCCGACGCGGCGAGCGCGCTGCTGGCGACCTGGGAGCGGCTGGACACCGACCGGGTGGAGGTCGCCTGCGACGGGGGTCGTGGGCGCACCGGCACGGCGCTGGCCTGCCTCGTGGTCATCGACGCCGGCCCGGACGTGGACGCCGTGGCCTACGTCCGGCAGCACTACGACCCGCACGCCGTCGAGACGCCGTGGCAGCGCCGGTACGTCGAACGGTTCGGCCGGAGCTGACGGCCGCCCGCCGCCCCTCAGAGACCCGCCGCCGGCCCGGGGCCGACCGAGCGGCAGGGCCGGGACCGCAGCTCGGCCACGTAGTCGTCGGGCGCGCCGGCCGCCTCCGCGGCGTCGGCGATCATCCCGAGGTAGCGCGCCGACGGCAGCCCGCCCTCGTAGTCGTCGAGCACGTACAGCCAGGCGAGCACCTCGCCGTCGAGCGTGTGCACCCGCACCCGGACCTTCCGGAACAGCGCCGAGGTCGGCGGCCTCCCACCGGTCCATGTTCAGCTCGTCGTGGTCGGTGACGTCGTACAGCGCCACGAAGACCTGGCAGCCGACGTCCTCGACGAGGGTGGCCAGCGGCCCCTCCCAGCCGACGTCCTCGCCGCCGAAGGTGAGCCGCCAGCCGTCCAGCCAGCCGGTGTCGCGCAGCGGGGAGTGCGGAGCCCGCAGCGCCATCTGCGCCGGTTCCATGTTGCTGCCGTAGGCGGCGTAGACGGCCATGGGCACAGGGTATGGGCCGCGCCGTCCCGGCCCGTGCAGGGCGTACGGGAGAATGCGCGAGTGACACGCATCGGGATCATCGGTGGCGGACCCGGCGGCTACGAGGCGGCGCTCGTGGCGGCAGCCCAGCCCGGCGCCGAGGTCACCGTCGTCGACCGCGACGGCCTCGGCGGCTCCGCGGTGCTCACCGACTGCGTGCCGTCCAAGACGCTGATCGCCACCGCCGAGGTGGTCACCGACGCCGCCGAGTCCGGTGAGCTCGGCGTGACGCTCGACGACGGCGGCAACCCGTCGGGGCGGGTCGGGGTCGACCTGGCACAGGTCGACAAGCGGGTCCTGGCGCTGGCCCGCGCGCAGTCCGACGACATCGCCGACCAGCTCGCCCGCGAGGGCGTCCGGGTCGTCCGTGGCGTCGGCCGGCTCGACGGGCCGTCCCGGATCGTCGCGACGACCGACACCGGCGAGGAGACCGTCGAGGTCGACGCCGTGCTGGTCTCGACCGGTGCCCGGCCGCGGGTGCTCCCCGACGCAGCGCCGGACGGCGAGCGCATCCTGACCTGGGAGCAGGTCTACGGGCTCGACGAGCTGCCCGAGCACCTCGTCGTGGTCGGCTCCGGCGTGACCGGCGCCGAGTTCGCCTCGGCGTACACCGCGCTGGGCAGCGCACGTCACCCTCGTCTCCAGCCGCGACCGGGTGCTCCCCGGCGAGGACGCCGACGCGGCGCGGGTGCTGGAGGACGTGTTCGCGCGGCGCGGCATGACGGTGCTCGCGCGGACCAGGGCCGGAGCGGTACGCCGGGAGGGGGACCGCGTCGTCGTCGCCCTCGACGACGGCCGCACGGTCGAGGGCAGCCACTGCCTGATGGCGGTCGGGTCGATCCCGAACACCGGCGGCATCGGCCTGGCGGAGGCGGGTGTCCGGGTCGACGCCGGCGGCTACGTCGAGGTCGACCGGGTCTCGCGCACCTCGACGCCGGGCGTCTACGCCGCCGGTGACTGCACCGGCGTGATGATGCTCGCGTCGGTGGCGGCGATGCAGGGCCGGATCGCCATGTGGCACCTGCTCGGCGACGCGGTGACGCCGATCAACCTGCGTGCGGTGTCCTCCAACGTGTTCACCGACCCCGAGATCGCCACCGTCGGCTGGTCGGAGTCCGACGTCGACGAGACCGGCTCCACGGTCGCGCTCAAGCTGCCGCTGTCCACCAACGCGCGGGCCAAGATGCAGGGCGTCCACGAGGGGTTCGTGAAGCTGTTCGCCCGCACCGGGGCCGGCACCGTCGTGGGCGGGGTCGTGGTCGCACCGCGCGCGAGCGAGCTGATCTACCCGGTGGCGATGGCCGTCGACCTGCGGCTGACGGTCGACCAGCTGGCGCACTCGTTCACGATCTACCCCTCGATCAGCGGGTCGGTCGCCGAGGCGGCCCGGCAGCTGCACACCAGGGTCTGGCGCGACTAGTCCGACCGGCTCGGGTCCTCCTCGCGCAGCCGCGGCTCGGTGCGCAGGTCCGGGTGGATGCCGCGCTTGTCGGCGTAGAAGGCGCGGACCCGGTCCATGTCGGCCGCGACGTCGCCGCTGGGGTCGAAGGTCGGGCCGAACCCCATGGTGCGGCTCGGCCCGTCGATGAACCCCAGCGAGATCGGCAGGCCGGTCTGCTGGGCGATCCGGTAGAAGCCGGACTTCCAGTACTCGGTCCGCTCCCGGGTGCCCTCGGCGGCCAGCACGAGCAGGAAGCGGTCGTCGTGGGCCGCCTCGTCGAGCAGGGCCCGCACGGTCCGGCCCGGGTCGCTCCGGTCCAGCGGGATGCCGCCGGTGACCCGGAGCAGGGGGCCGAGCGGCCCCCGGAACAGCTCACGCTTGATGAGCACCCGGGCCTGCACGCCGTCGCTCCAGGTGAGCAGCACCATCGCGACCCAGTCCCAGTTCGAGGTGTGCGGTGCCCCGACCAGGATGCCGGACCGCGGCACCCGCCCGACGGTGCGCCAGCGGGCGAGCCGCAGCACCACCCGGGCGAAGGTCCTGCGCAGCACGGTCAGAACCCGCCGAAGTCGCCACCACCGAAGTCGCCACCGCCGCCGAAGTCGCCGCCACCGCCGAAGTCGCCGCCGCCGGCGTAGTCGCCACCGCCGCCACCGTCGCCGTAGTCGCCGCCGCCACCGTCGCCGTAGTCGCCGCCGCCACCGTCGCCGCCGTCCCCGCCACCGTCGCCCCCGGCGTCCTGGCCGTCCTGGTAGCCGTCGGAGTACGACCCGTCCCCGCCGCCGAAGCCGCCGGACAGCAACGAGCCGAGGAACAGCCCCGGCAGCAGGCCGGACATCGCGAACGGCGAGAAGTAGCCCTGGGCGTACGGCGCGTAGCCCGGGCCGCCCTGCCAGTACGGGGCGCGACCCGCACCGACCGGCACCTTGCGGACGTCCGGCTCCGCACCGACGCGGACCCGCTCGGCATCGGCCGCGCAGGCGGGCACCGAGCGCGGCACCCCGCCGGGCGGGGCCCAGTCGACGTTCTCCACCGACGGCCCGTGCTGCGGGTTGAAGAAGCACGGCGGCAGCCGGGTGGGGACCGGGTTGCCGGCGAGGCGGGCCTGCACACAGGCCATGGCGTAGCGGCCGTCCTCCAGGATCCCGGTGATGCCGCGGACGTCCTCCGGCCGCTGCATCCGGTCCAGCGCGGACTTGGCCGCGTCGTAGGAGTCCAGGGCCCGTCGGTAGTCCTGCCGGGTCGGCTCGTCGAGCTGGCGGCCGGCGGTGTCGTTGCCCAGCAGGGCGACGTCCTCACCGAAGCGGGTGACGTCCTCCTCGGCCGCTCCCTTCACCGACTGCAGCGCATCCAGCTCGCGCTGCTTCTCCCGGCGCTGCGACCTGCTGACGACCACCGCGATGACGATGCCGAGGACGACGAGCACGATGAGCAGGTCCATGCCCGGTCAACTCCATGGGTGCTGGGGCGGTTCCGCCCGCTGTCAGTCCTTGATCTCGCAGATCACTGCGCCAGGCGTCACGGTAGCCCCGACCTCGGCGGTCAAACCCGTCACGGTGCCAGCCCGGTGCGCGGTGAGCGGCTGCTCCATCTTCATCGCCTCGAGCACGACCACCGGGTCCCCGACCGCCACCTGCTGGCCGTCCTCGGCGACCACCTTGACGATCGTGCCCTGCATGGGGCTGGTGAGCGCGTCGCCGCTGGCGGCCGCGCCGGTCTTCTTCCCGGCCGTACGGCGAGGAGCCGGCCCACCGCGCCGCGAGCCGAGCGCGCCGAGCCCCGCCGGCAGCACCACCTCGAGCCGCCGGCCGCCGACCTCGACGACCACCCGGTCCCGCTCGTCGGCAGCCGCCCCGTCGTCGGGCGCCCCGTCGTAGGGCGGCCACCGTGTTCTCGAACTCGGTCTCGATCCACCGGGTGTGGATGCTGAACGGCGCGTCGCCCTCCGGGGCGAACGCGGGGTCCGACACGACCAGCCGGTGGAACGGCAGCACGGTGGGCATCCCGCCGATCTCGAACTCGGCCAGCGCGCGCCGGGACCGCTCCAGCGCCTGCTGGCGGGTGGCGCCGGTGACGACGAGCTTGGCCAGCATCGAGTCGAACGCGCCCACGACCTCGCCGCCCTGCTCGACCCCGGAGTCGAGCCGCACGCCGGGCCCGGTCGGGGGGCGGAAGGTGGTGACGTGCCCGGGGGCCGGCAGGAACCCGCGGCCGGCGTCCTCGCCGTTGATGCGGAACTCGATCGAGTGCCCACGCACCTCGGGGTCGCCGTAGCCGAGCTTCTCGCCGTCGGCGATCCGGAACATCTCGCGCACCAGGTCGATGCCGGTGACCTCCTCGGAGACCGGGTGCTCGACCTGCAGGCGGGTGTTCACCTCGAGGAACGAGATGGTGCCGTCCTGCCCGACGAGGAACTCGCAGGTGCCGGCGCCGACGTAGCCGGCCTCCGCGAGGATCGCCTTGGAGGCGCGGTACAGCTCGGCGGTCTGGCCGTCGGTGAGGAACGGTGCCGGGGCCTCCTCGACGAGCTTCTGGTGGCGGCGCTGCAGCGAGCAGTCCCGCGTCGAGACGACGACGACGTTCCCGTGGCTGTCGGCGAGGCACTGGGTCTCGACGTGGCGCGGACGGTCGAGGTACTTCTCCACGAAGCACTCGCCCCGGCCGAACGCGGCGACCGCCTCGCGGACCGCCGACTCGAACAGGTCGGGGATCTCCTCGACGGTGCGGGCGACCTTCAGGCCGCGTCCCCCACCGCCGTACGCCGCCTTGATCGCGACCGGGACGCCGTGCTCCTTCGCGAACGCCACGACCTCGTCGGCCCCGCCGACCGGCTCCTTGGTGCCCGCCACCAGCGGCGCGCCGGCCCGCTCGGCGAGGTGCCGGGCCTTCACCTTGTCGCCCAGCGAGTCGATGGCGGACGGCGGCGGCCCGATCCAGGTCAGCCCGGCGTCGAGGACCGCCTGGGCGAACCCGGCGTTCTCGGCGAGGAAGCCGTAGCCGGGGTGGACGGCGTCGGCGCCGGCCTGGGCGGCCACGGCGAGGATCTTCTCCGCGTCGAGGTAGGACTCGCCCGGTGTGCTGCCGCCGAGGGCGAACGCCTCGTCGGCGACCCGGACGTGCAGCGCGTCGCGGTCGGGGTCGGCGTAGACGGCAACGCTGGCTGATGCCGGCGTCCCTGCACGCCCGGGCGATCCGGACGGCGATCTCACCCCGGTTGGCGATCAGCACCTTGCGCACGCTGGGGCTCCTCCTCGGCACTCGCTGGCCTTGGGAGCCTATCGGGGCGCCCGGAGGTCAACGGAACACGCCGGTGTGGCCCAGGGAGTACCGGCCCGGCTGCGGGTACACGCACAGGCCGTGCGGGCCCGCACCCACCGGGATCTTCTTGATGAGGTGCCCGTCGACGGTGGAGATGGCGTAGACCTCGGCGTCGTAGCGACCGCTCACCCAGAAGACCTTGCCGTTGCTGGACAGGCCGCCCATGTCGGGGCTGCCGCCGCCGGGGATCCGCCACCGGTCGACGAGCCGCTGGGTGGCGAAGTCGAGCACCGAGATCGAGCCTTCCTCACGGTTCGTGATCAGCAGGTGCTTCGAGTCGCGCGTCACGTACAGCCCGTGGGCGCCCTTCCCGGTGTGCAGGAAGCGCCGGACCTTCAACGTGCGGCCGTCGACGAACCAGATGCCGTCGCTCATCATGTCCGCGACGTAGAAGGTCCTGCCGTCCGGCGACATCTTGACGTCCTGCGGCATCGGCGTGCCGTGCCCGGGTCGGGCCGACAGCCGGCGCACCCGGGTGACCTTCATCGTCTGGGTGTCGACCTTCAGCAGCTGTGCCGAGAACTCGCAGGAGACGACGAAGTACCGGCCGTCGGTCGAGAAGTCGGCGTGGTTCACGCCGGCGCAGGGCACGTGGGTGCGGTGCCGCACCTTCATCGTGTGCGGGTCGCGGAAGACGAGCTCGCGGTCCAGCGAGGCCATCACCACGGCGTACTTCCCGTCCGGGGTGAAGTACAGGTTGTAGGGGTCGTGCACCGGGACCCGCTTGCCGGGCTTGCCGGTGCGCGGGTCGAGCGGCGTGAGCGAGTTCCCGAGGTCGTTGTTGACCCACAGGGTCTTCAGGTCCCAGGACGGTACGACGTGCTGCGGCTCCCGCCCGGTCGCGAAGGTGCGCACGACCTTGAAGGTGTGCGGGTCGATCTCGGTGACCGTGTTGCTCTTCGAGTTGGGCACGTAGACGAGGTCCCGGAACCCGGCCACCGTCGGGGACAGCTGGTTGGCCCGGTCGGCCGCCCAGACGTCCGCCGGGTCCAGCGGGGCCGGCATGCCGGGCAGCAGGTCGAGCGCGGCGGCGTCGGCGGCGCGGTCGTCGGCGCGGCGGTGCCGGGCGCCGTGCTGGCCGGCGAGCTCGGCCCGGGGCTCGAGGCCGCCGCCGAGCTGCTGGCCGCCGACGGGCTGCTGGAGCCTGAGCAGCCGACGAGGAGCAGGCCGGCGACGACCGCCGCCGGGACCGCCAGCCGGAGCGGCGTCCTCATCCGAGCAGCCCGGTCATCCGAGCAGGTCCGTCAGGGTCACCGGCTGCAGCTTCGAGGTCTGCAGGCCGTCCAGGATCTCCGGCAGCGCGGCCAGCGTGACGGGATGACCGAGGTGCAGGCTGACGATCGACCCGGGCCGGGCGCCGTCCAGCACCGCGCGGACCACGGTCGAGGTGGGTGGGTCCTGCCAGTCGAGGCCGTCGACGTCGTAGGAGATGCACTGCTGGTAACCGGCGCGCCCGGCCGCCCGGCGGATGGTGGGCGTCGTCGCCTGGGTGCCGGACGCCCGGAACCAGCGTCCGCGGCTGCCTGAGGTGCGGTGCAGCACCCGGGCGCAGCCGGCGATCTCGTCGAACGCCGCCCGGCTGCCGAGGTCGCGCATCGGGTAGTGGTGCAGCGTGTGGTTGCCGAGGTCATGGCCGCCGGCCATGATGCGCGCAGCCATCGCGGGCTCGGCCTGCAGCCAGCTGCCGACCGCCAGCACGGAGCCGTGCACCCCGCGGCGTTCGAGCTCGCGGAGCAGCTGCCGGGCGAGGGTCACCTCGCCGTTGCCGTGGAAGGTCAGTGCCACGGCCGGCACCGTCCGCGGCCCGTGCCGCACCTCGGTCGCCGGGCCGGCCGGCTCGACCGACGCCGGAGCACTCGGCGTGCCGGCGACCGGGCTCTCGGTCGCCGACGGTGCAGCGGCGCTGGTGGTCCCGGAGGCCGCCGGCCGGTGCCCGTCCGGGCTGCCGGCCGGGCTGCAGGCGGCGGTGAGCGCCGCCACGGCGGAGGCGCGCAGCAGCGCCCGGCGGCTCAACGGCATCACGCCACCGTACGGCGGGTTCCTGGGTGAGATCTGGGACGCCGTCACGACCGCAGGCCGGCCAGCGCCTCACCGAGGTCGAGCAGCATCCGGCGCAGCAGCGGCAGCGACAGGCCGACCACGTTGTGCGGGTCGCCCTCGACCCCCTCGACGTAGGGGCCGCCGAGGCCGTCGATGGTGAAGGCCCCCGCGACGCGCAACGGCTCGCCGGTGCCGACGTAGGCCTCGATCTCGGCGTCGTCGAGGTCGGCGAAGTGCACCACGGTCGCGGCCACCTCGGCGGTGTCCCGGCCGGTGCGGGTGTCGACGAGGCAGTGGCCGGTGCGCAGCACGCCGCTGCGGCCGCGCATCTGCTGCCAGCGCCGCACGGCCTCCGCGGCATCGGCCGGCTTCCCCAGCGCCTCGCCGTCGAGGTCGAGCACCGAGTCGCAGCCGAGCACGAGGGCGTCCGCGCAGCGCGGCGCCACGGCCGTCGCCTTGCGCACCGACAGCGTGAGCGCCACGTCGGCGGGCGGCCCGGTGACGTCGTCCTCGTCGACGCCGCTGACGACGACCTCGGGGTCCAGGCCGGCCTGCCGCAACAGGGCCAGCCGGGCCGGCGACCCGGAGGCGAGGACGAGGCGTCGGGTGGGGCTCACGGGTGCCCACGGTATCCAGGGAGCCCGATCTGCCCCTCGACGGCTCCCCCGCCCGAGGCGCACGATCAGTGCGACACGGGGAACTCCAGGGAGGGCACGGATGTCCGGTGAGCCCGAGGTCGTGGACCTCTACAGCGCGCTCGGTCGATGCCTTCCTGACCGCGGTGCGAGCCGTGCCCGTCGAGGGCTGGTCGGCACCGACGCCGTGCTCCGACTGGGACGTGCGGGCCCTGACCAACCACGTCGTCGGTGAGGACCGCTGGGTCGAGCCGCTGATGGCGGGCCGCACGATCGCCGACGTCGGCGACGCGCTGGACGGTGACCTGCTCGGCGGCGCCCCGGGTGAGTCGGCGACGGCCGCCGGCAAGGCGGCGGTGGCGGCGATGTCCGAGCCGGGTGCGACGGCCACGATCGTGCACCTCTCGTTCGGCGACTTCACGGCAGCCGACTACGCCTGGCAGCTGGTCGCCGACCACGTCGTGCACACGTGGGACCTGGCCGTCGCGACCGGGTCCCAGCCCGCGGTGGACGACGAGCTGGTGACGGCGACGGCGGGCTGGTGGGCCGGCTGGGCCGAGGGCTACCGGAGCGCAGGTGCGGTCGCGGCCCCCGTTCCGGTCAGCGACACGGCGAGCCCGCTGGACCGGCTGGTCGCCTCGTTCGGCCGCGACCCGGCCTGGACACCGGTCGGGGAGGTGGTGCGCCGCTTCGGAGCCGCCTGGGAGGCCTGGGACCTCGACGCGATCATGGCCCTGATGGCCGACGACGCGGTGTTCGAGTCGACCGGCCCGGCGCCGGACGGCCGCCGGGTCGAGGGCGCGGCCGCGATCAGGACGGAGTGGGCGCAGATGTTCGCCTCGACGCACAACGCCTCGTTCACCTTCGAGGAGGCCTTCGTGGCCGGTGACCGGGCCACCGCCCGCTGGGTGTTCGCCTGGACGGGCGACGACGGCACCGCCGGGCACGTCCGCGGCACCGACGTGCTGCGGGTCGCAGACGGCCGGGTCACCGAGAAGCTGTCCTACGTCAAGGGGTGACGTCAGCCCGGCCGGGCAGAGGACCGCCAGCCGTCGGGGCCGACGTGCAGCGGCCGGCGCACCAGCCGGGCCGGGTCGTGCCAGTCCGACCGGGCCGCCGTCGGCTGCTCGCCGCCCGTCGCACCTGCGGCCGGCGCCGTGAGCACGGCGACGAGCGCCGCCAGCTCCTCCGGGGTCGGCTCTCCGCGCACCACCCGCAGCAGGGGCCGCTGCGGCTGCTGCGCCTGCTGGCCGGTCTCGTCGGTGGCCATCAGAGCGGGATGTTCCCGTGCTTCTTGGGCGGCAGGGTCTGCCGCTTGGTCCGCAGCACGCGCAGCGCCTTGATGACGTAGCTGCGGGTGTACGACGGCGGGATCACCGAGTCGACGTAGCCGCGCTCGGCGGCGATGTAGGGGTTGGCGAGCCGGTCCTCGTACTCCGCGACGAGCTCCTTGCGCTTCTCGTCGGCCTCCGGTCGCCGGCCTCCGCGAGCTCGCGGCGGTAGAGGATGTTGACCGCGCCCTGGGCGCCCATCACCGCGATCTGCGCGGTCGGCCAGGCCAGGTTGACGTCGGCGCCGAGGTGCTTGGAGCCCATCACGTCGTACGCGCCGCCGTACGCCTTGCGGGTGATGACCGTGACCTTCGGGACGGTCGCCTCGGCGTAGGCGTAGATGAGCTTGGCGCCCCGCCGGATGATGCCGTCCCACTCCTGCGAGGTGCCGGGCAGGAAGCCGGGGACGTCGACGAAGGTGAGCACCGGCACGTTGAACGCGTCGCAGGTGCGCACGAACCGGGCCGCCTTCTCCGACGCGTCGATGTCGAGGGTGCCGGCGAACTGCATCGGCTGGTTGGCCACCACCCCGACCGAGCGACCCTCGACCCGGCCGAACCCGCAGAGGATGTTGGGCGCGAACAGGTCCTGCACCTCGAGGAACTCGCCGTGGTCCAGCACGTGCTCGATGACGGTGTGCATGTCGTACGGGCTGGTTCGCCGAGTCCGGGACGAAGGTGTCCAGCTCGCGGTCCTCGTCGGTGATCTCGAGCACCGACGTCCTCGTCGTACGCCGGAGGGTCCTCGAGGTTGTTGCTCGGCAGGTACGACAGCAGCGCCTTGACGTAGTCGATCGCGTCGGACTCGTCGGCGGCGAGGTGGTGGGCGTTGCCGGACTTGGTGTTGTGCGTGCGCGCCCCGCCGAGGTCCTCCTGGGTGACGTCCTCCCCGGTGACCGTCTTGATGACGTCGGGGCCGGTGATGAACATGTAGGACTTCTGGTCGACCATCACGGTGAAGTCGGTGATGGCGGGGGAGTAGACGGCGCCGCCGGCGCACGGCCCCATGATCAGCGAGATCTGCGGCACCACGCCGCTGGCCATCACGTTGCGGTAGAAGATGTCGCCGTAGAGGCCGAGGGAGACGACGCCCTCCTGGATCCGCGCGCCACCGGAGTCGTTGATGCCGATCATCGGCCGCCCGGTCTTCAGCGCGAGGTCCATCACCTTGACGATCTTCTCGCCGAACACCTCGCCCAGCGAGCCGCCGAAGACCGTGAAGTCCTGGGCGAACACGCAGACCGCCCGGCCGTCGACGGTGCCGTGGCCGGTCACGACGCCGTCGCCGTAGGGCCGGTTGGCCGCCAGCCCGAAGGCCGTGGTGCGGTGCCGGGCCAGCTCGTCCATCTCGACGAACGACCCGTCGTCGAGCAGCGCCTCGATGCGCTCCCGGGCCGTCATCTTGCCCTTGGCGTGCTGCTTCTCGACGTGGCGCGACGAGCCGGAGTGCACGGCCTCGTCGTTGCGCCGCTCGAGGTCGGCGAGCTTGCCGGCCGTCGTGTGGATGTCGATGTCCGCCGGGATCTCGGTCCCGCCGTGGCTGACAGGGGTGACGGCCTCACTGGTCATGGTCCGTAGCGTAGTGAGGTGTGACGAGCCCCTGGCGCGACCTCGACCGGCCGCCGCTGCGGGTCGCCGCCCTGCAGAGCGCGCTCACCGGCGCCGGCTCGCTGTGGACCGAGGTCCGGGTGCTCGAGCACACGGCGTCCACCAACGCCGACGTGGCCGCCGCCGCCCGCGCCGGCACCGCGGAAGGCCTGGTGGTCACCGCCGAGCTGCAGACGGCCGGCCGCGGTCGTGCCCAGCGCAGCTGGCAGGCCCCGCTGCGGTCCGGGCTTGCCGTGTCGGTGCTGCTGCGGCCGCCGGTGCCGCGCGACAGCTGGGGCTGGCTGCCGCTGCTCACCGGGCTGGCGGTGGTCACCCCGGTCGCCGAGATGTCGGGCCTCGAGCTCGGCCTGAAGTGGCCGAACGACGTGCTCGTCGACGACCGCAAGCTGGCCGGCGTGCTCGCCGAGGTGGTCGACGACGCCGTCGTCCTGGGCATCGGGCTCAACGTGTCGCTGCGTGCCGACGAGCTGCCGGTGCCCACCGCGACCTCGCTCGTCCTGGAGGGCTCCGACGTCACCGACCGTGAGCCCCTGCTGCGTGCCGTGCTGCGCGAGCTCGAGCGCCGGTACCGCTCCTTCGTGGCGGCCGACGGCGACGTCGAGCGGGCCGGGCTGCTCACCGCCTACCGCTCGGCGTGCCGGACGCTGGGCCGCCAGGTGCGGGTGACGCTGCCCGGCGGCCGGTCGCTCGAGGGTGCGGCCGTCGACGTCGACCTGGCCGGGCGGCTCGTCGTCCGCACCGCCGACGGCGTGCAGTCGCTGGCCGCCGGCGACGTGGTTCACGTGCGCTAGGCCGCGCGGGGCTGGCACGATCGCGGTGTGCCCGGCATCCCGAAACACCTGCTCAGCGGCGACGAAGAGGTCGTCATGTCCCTGCGTCCGCACTGGAAGGAGCTGGTCTGGCCGGTCATCCTGCTGCTGCTCATCTCGCCGACGGCGACCTTCCTCGCCACGATCGTGCCGGAGGGCGGGCTGCAGGGCTGGCTCCGGCTGGCCGTCGCGGCGGTGGCGGTGCTGCTGGTGCTCCGGTTCATCGTCTGGCCGTTCCTCAGCTGGCTCACGACGTCGTACATCGTCACCGACCGGCGGATCATCACCCGGTACGGCGTCATCTCGCGCACCGGTCGGGACATGCCGATCTCCCGGATCAACGACGTGACGTTCTCCCACGGCGGCCTGCTCGAACGGGTCCTGAAGTGCGGCACGCTCGTGATCGAGTCGGCCGGTGAGCGCGGACAGCTGCGGATGCGCGACGTCCCGCACGTCGAGGAGGTCCAGCGCGACGTCTACCGGCTCGCCGAGGCGGACGAGGAGCGGCGCCGGAACAGCCGGGAGGCGCGGGACGAGCCCGGCGCCGAGTGGGACGCCCGGGACGGCGACACCTCGACCGACCTGCGGTGACCGAGCCACCCGACGAGGAGCCCGCGCCGCTGGTCCGCGCGGGGGAGGTCGAGGAGCGGCTGCTCGGCGGACCCCGCCGGCACACCCGCAACGCGGCGGCCGCGTTCGCCGACGTGGACGTGGCCTACCTGCGCCGGCTCTGGCGGGCGATGGGCTTCGCCGACGTCGGGGACGCCGAGGCGTTCACCGACGGCGACCTGCTGGCGCTGCACCGGCTGCAGGCGCTCATCCGCGAGGGAGTGCTCGACGAGGACCTCGCCGTGTCGGTCACCCGGGCGCTGGGTCACAACGCGGCCCGGCTGGTGGAGTGGCAGGTCGACGCCCTGGCCGAGCACGTGGCCCGCACCCAGGAGCTCTCGCGGGACGAGGCGATGCGCCAGGCCGTCGACCTCTCGACCGACCACCTGGACGAGCTGGAGTCGCTGCTGGTCTACGCCTGGCGCCGCCAGCTCGCGGCGGTGGCGGGCCGGGTGCTTGCCGACCGCGGCTCGCAGCCGGAGAGCAGTGCGCTGTCGGTGGGGTTTGCCGACCTGGTGTCCTTCACCCGGCTCTCCCAGCGGCTGGAGGCGCGCGAGCTCACGATGCTCGTCGACCGGTTCGGCCGCCGGTCGTCCGACGTCATCGCCGGCGGCGCGGGCCGCCTGGTCAAGACGGTCGGCGACGAGGTGCTGTTCGTCGCCGACACGCCCGCGGCTGCCGCGCGGATCGGCCTGGACCTGGCCGAGACGATGGCCGAGGACCCCGAGCTGCCCGACGTCCGCGTCGGCATCGCGACCGGCACCGTGCTCACCCGGATGGGCGACGTGTTCGGCCACACCGTCAACCTGGCCAGCCGGCTGACCGCCCTCGCCGCGCCGGGCACCGTGCTCGTCGACAGCGCGACCGCCGCTGCCCTCGCGACGGACGACGCCTTCGAGCTGGACGCCGAGCGGACCCGTGCCGTGCGGGGCGTCGGGCTCGTCCGCCCCGGCGTCGTGCGCCGGCGGCGGTGAGCGACCAGCCGCGTTAGGGTCGGCCACCGTGAGCGAGACCCCGCAGACCCGCACCTTCGACGCCGTCACGGTGACCCGTCACGGTGCGCGAGGGCACGTCGCCGAGCTGCTCCTCGACCGGGCCGAGGCGCACAACGCGCTGTCGACCGCGATGGCCCGGGACATCGCGGCCGCGACGGCTGCGCTGGCCGCGGACGACGGGGTCCGCGCGGTGGTGGTCACCTCGGCGTCCGACAAGGCGTTCTGCGTCGGCGCCGACCTCAAGGAGCGCAACGGGTTCACCGACGCCGACCTGATGGCGCAGCGGCCGCACTTCCGCGCCGCGTTCGGCGGCATCCTCGACCTCCCCGTCCCGACGGTCGCGGCCGTGCACGGCTACGCGCTCGGCGGTGGCCTCGAGCTGGCGCTGTCCTGCGACCTCGTCGTCGCCGACGAGACCGCCGTGCTGGGGCTGCCCGAGGTCACGGTGGGGGTGATCCCGGGGGGTGGCGGCACCCAGCTGCTGGTACGCCGGGTGGGCGCGTCCCGGGCGGCGGACCTCGTCTACACCGGCCGCAAGGTCGACGTCGCCGAGGCCGAGCGGCTGGGCCTGCTCGACCGGCGGGTGCCCGCAGGCACCGACCGGTCCGTGGCGCTCGAGCTCGCCGCCGTGATCGCCGCCAACTCGCCGGTGGGAGTGCGCAACGCCAAGCGGGCGTTGCGACGAGGGGCCGACGTCGACCTGGCGACCGGTCTCGAGGTGGAGGACGCCGCCTGGCGCGCCACGGCCTTCTCCGGCGACCGGGCCGAAGGAGTGGCGGCCTTCAACGAGAAGCGCACCCCCGACTGGCCAGGGCGCTGAAGGGACGACGGATGAGTGACCTGCCGGAGCGGTTGTCGCTGCGTGAGGTGGGGCCGCGGGACGGGCTGCAGAACGAGGCGCCGGTGCCGACCGAGACCAAGGTGGCGCTGGTCGACGCCCTGTCGCTGACCGGCGTCGGCCGCATCGAGGCGGTGTCCTTCGTGCACCCCAAGGCGATCCCGTCGATGGCCGACGCCGCCGAGGTCTGGGCCGCGGTCCGCCGCAACCCGGACGTCCGCTACTCGGCGCTGGTGCCGAACCTGCGGGGCGCCGAGCGGGCGCTGGCAGCGGGGTTCGACGAGATCGAGGTCGTGGTGTCGGCGTCCGACACGCACAACCGGAAGAACGTGAACCGCTCCACCGAGGAGTCGCTGGACGACATCGCCGCGATCCTCGACCTCGCGCACGGCCGGGACGCCACGGTGCAGGTGATCGTCTCGACGGCCTGGGGCTGCCCCTACGAGGGTGACGTGCCGGTCGAGCGGGTGCTCGCCGTGGCCGGTCGGGCGCTGGCCGACGGCGCGGACACCCTGTCGTACGGCGACACCACCGGCATGGCGACCCCGGCCCGGGTGACCCGGCTGGTGGGCGAGACCCGCGCGGCGTTCCCCGACGTAGCGCTCAACCTGCACTTCCACAACACCCGCGGCACCGGGCTGGCCAACGTGCTGGCGGCCCTCGAGCTCGGTGTGAGCGACTTCGACGCCTCGGTCGGCGGCCTCGGCGGCTGCCCCTACGCCCCCGGCGCGACCGGCAACATCGCCACCGAGGAGCTGGTGCACATGGTGGAGGACATGGGGGTGGCCACCGGCATCGACCTGGCGGCCATGATCGACGTCGCCGCCCGGGCCGAGGCGATGGTGGGCCGCACGTTGCCGTCCCAGGTGCTGCGGGCCGGCCCGCGGACCCGTACCGTCCCTGCCTGAGCACCGGACGCGCACCGGACTAGTCCGACAGGACGGTATTTCCGCGGTTCTGCCCCGGGCGGGCTCTCAGCCGCCATGCTCGGCGACAGGAGGTGTCTCGTGCACGTGGTCCCCAGACCGGACGCTGGGCCCGGGGAGCCCACCCGCGAGGTGCCGTCGGTCACCGGCGAGGCGGTGGCTGCCAGCCGGCTGCGCGCCCTGCTCGACATCGCCAAGGTGGTCGGCGCCACCCGGCGGTTCGCCGACATGGTCGAGCTCACCGCCGAGCAGGCCCGGCGCGCGCTGGACGCCGCGTCGTTGTCCATCTCCCGCTGGGAGCGCGAGACCGGCCTGCTCCGGACCCTGGTGAACGTGGGGGTCCTCGGTCCCGGCGAGGTGCGCTTCCCCGACGAGGAGACCTACGCGCTGAGCCAGTGGCCGGACATCGAGACCCTGGTCGACCACGGCGCCTCGTTCATCGCCTCGGTCGACGACGGCAGCCTGGAGGCCGAGGTCCTGGCCGCGCTCGCGAAGGACTCGTCGGTGTCGGTGCCGATCATGGTCGAGGGCCGGGTCTGGGGCGAGCTGTGGGCCTCCCGGCTCGCCGGCCAGCCGCGGTTCGCACCCTCCGACCAGGAGTACGCCGAGGCGGTGGCCACCCAGGTCGCGGCCGGGGTCGTGCAGGCCGACCACTTCGCCCGCATCGAGCAGATGGCGTTCACCGACGCGCTGACCGGGCTGGGCAACCGCCGGGCGGTGGACGACCGGCTGGAGGCCGACCTCGACGACCACCAGTCCCGCGGCACCACCGTCTCCCTGGTGCTCGCCGACATCAACCGGCTCAAGCAGGTCAACGACACGTTCGGCCACGACGCCGGTGACCGGCTGATCACCTCGGTCGCCGAGGCGGCCAGCCGAGCGAGCGGTCTCGCGGCCGGCAGCCTGGCGGCCCGGATCGGCGGCGACGAGTTCTGCGTCGTCGTGACCGGCGTCGGGCACGAGGTGGCGGTGGCGGTGGCCGAGGAGCTGTGCCGGCTGGTCGACGGGCAGCCCATGAGCACCGGGGTCTCCTGCGGCGTGGCCTCGACCGACCTGCTCGCCGACGACCTGGTCGACAGCCCGCTGCGGCTGTTCCGGCTGGCCGACGCCGCGCAGTACCGCGCCAAGCGCTCCGGTGCCCGGCGGCCGGTCGTGGCCGGGCGGTCGGTGCCGGACGAGCCGGGTGACTCGCCGTCGGACCGCCGGTCCCGCCGCGGCCGGCTGAGCACCGACGTGCCGGCCGCCCTCGAGTCCGGCCTCGCCGCGCTGGACGCGCTCGCCGGCTCGGACGTCCGGGCCCGCCTGGAGTGCGCGGCCGAGCACATCGTGACGCTGCTCGACGCCGCCGGCTGGTGGCTCTCGGTGGCGGCTCACGACGACTGGCGGCTGGTCACCCTGAGCGGCTCGGTGCAGCGCTCGACGACCGACCCGGACGCGGGAACGGCCCGGGCCGGCGACGTCTTCGACCTGCGGGTGTTCCCGGTGACCCGGCACGCGATCGAGAACGCCGGCTCCTTCTTCGTGGAGGCCGGCATGCCGGGCAACGACCCGGCGGAGGAAGCGGCCCTCGTCACCGCGGGCTACCAGTCAGCGCTGGGGGCGGGCGCGACCGGCCCCGGCGGGGGCTGGCTGGTGGAGGTCTACGGCGACCCGATCAGCCTCCCGATGGGCGCCTTCGAGCCCGTCCTGCGGGCGCTGGTCGCCGTCGCGGTGGCCGGGGCCGTGCCCGTCCCGCCCGGCTGAGGGGCCTGGCGTCCGGCGGCTAGGCTCGCCGGGTCCCGAGCCCCCCACCCGAGGTGAAGCGTGTCGCCCGTCCAGACGCAGGAGCACAACCCGCTGCCCGAGCACCCGCCGGTGCCCGAGCTGCGGGCCAGGGTCGAGAGCGGCGGCGCCGCGAAGTACCACCAGGCCAACGCCGGCAAGGGCAAGCTGTTCGCTCGCGAACGGGTCCGGCTGCTGGTCGACGAGGGCTCCTTCGTCGAGGACGGCACGTTCGCCAACGTCGCGGCCGGGGACCTGCCGGCCGACGGCGTCGTCACCGGCACCGCGACGGTCGACGGCCGCCCGGTGGCGCTGATGGCGAACGACTCGACGGTCAAGGCCGGCTCCTGGGGCGCGCGGACCGTCGAGAAGATCATCCGGATCATCGAGACGGCCTACCGCACCGGCGTCCCGATGGTCTATCTCGTCGACTCGGCCGGTGCCCGGATCACCGACCAGATCGACCTCTTCCCGGGCCGCCGCGGGGCCGGGAAGATCTTCTGGAACCAGGTGCGGGCGAGCGGCTCGATCCCGCAGGTGTGCGCGCTGTTCGGGCCGTCCGCGGCGGGCGGTGCCTACATCCCGGCGTTCTGCGACATCGTGGTGATGGTCGAGGGCAACGCGTCGATGTACCTCGGGTCCGACCGGATGGTCGAGATGGTCACCGGCGAGAAGACGACCCTCGAGGCGATGGGCGGGGCGCGGGTGCACTGCGCGGAGTCCGGGGTCGGTCACGTCCTGGTGCAGACCGAGCAGGAGGCTCTCGAGTCGGTGCGCCGGTACCTGTCCTACCTGCCGTCGAGCTGGGAGGGCACCCCGCCCTCCGCCGACCCGGTGCCGCCGCCGGCGAACGTCGACCTCGCGGCCCTCGTGCCGGCGAGCGAGCGGCAGGCCTTCGACATGCGGCGCTATGCCAAGGGCCTGCTCGACGAGGGCTCGTTCTTCGAGGTCCATGCCCTGTGGGCGCGCGAGGTCACCGTCGGCTTCGGCCGCCTCGACGGCGAGGTCGTCGGCGTCGTCGGCAACAACTCGATGTTCAAGGGCGGCGTGCTGTTCATCGACTCCGCCGACAAGGCGACCCGGTTCGTGCAGCTGTGCGACGCGTTCAACGTGCCGCTCGTGTTCCTCTCCGACGTCCCCGGCTTCATGGTCGGCTCGGTCGTCGAGAAGGCCGGCATCATCCGGCACGGCGCGAAGATGATCACCGCGATCTCCGAGGCGACGGTGCCGAAGATCTGCGTCGTCGTCCGCAAGGCGTACGGCGCCGGTCTCTACGCGATGGCCGGTCCCGGCTTCGAGCCGGACGCCACCCTCGCCCTGCCGACGGCAAAGATCGCCGTCATGGGGGCCGAGGCGGCGGTCAACGCCGTCTACGCGAACAAGATCGCCGCCATCGAGGACGACGAGGAGCGGGCGGCGTTCGTCGCAGCGAAGCGACGGGAGTACGACGAGGACATCGACATCGTGCGACTGGCCAGCGAGCTGGTCGTCGACGACATCGTGACCCCCGACACCCTGCGCGACGAGCTGGTCCGCCGGCTGCGGACCTGCCGCACGCAAGGACCGGTCCTTCTCCCGCCGCCGGCACGGGGTCACGCCCGTCTGACTCCCGCGCGGCGGGCGGCTGTGGGGCACCATGTCGGCCATGAGGGCGCTCGCCTGCACCGACGGGGTGGTGACCCTTCGGCGTCAGCATCCTGACGACCTGGCCGAGCACCTCGCGGCGGTGGACGAGGAGCAGATCCGGTGGCTCTGGCAGCCCGGTGACCGGGAACGCTACGAGCAGCTGACGGCTGACGAGCAGCGCGCCCACCAGCTCGGGCAGCTGCAGGCGAGCCACGACGCCTTCGGCCCGGGCCCGAAGTGGGCCTTCAGCGTCGATGCCGTCGAGGCGCCGTACGTCTGCTACGTCGACTGCGACCTGGCGAACGACCAGGTGCCCGCCGGCCAGGCGAACATCTCCTACGCCTGCGCGCCCGCGCACCGCGGCAAGGGCTACGCCAGCCGCGCCGTCCGGCTGGTGTGCGTGTTCCTCCGGGAGCGCACCAGCGCCCAGGAGGCACACATCATCGTGGACGAGCAGAACACCGCCTCGCTCCGGGTGGCCCGCGCGGTCGGCGCCGCGCTGAGGGAGTCGTTCGTGGACCGGCACGGCAGGACCATGCTCCGTCACGTCGTGGACCTCAGGGGGACGCCACCGAGGTACCCAGGCCCGATCTGAGTACGTCGACGGGTACGGCGGCCCCCCTGCGCCGCCGACGATGAACTCATGGACCTGTACCTGACCGACCCGTCCCGGTGTCCTGACTGCGGCAGCACCCTGCCACCGAGCCGTGATCGCTGCCAGCGGTGCGGTCTGGTGCTCACCGGCCCGGCTGCGGCCCGCCTCTGGCAGGTCTCGGTGCAGGCAGCCGAGCTGCTCGAGACCCGCCGGCAGCTCATCGAGACCCTGCGCCACCAGGCGGCGCCGGCTCCGACGCCCGCGCCCGCCGGCGCGCCGGCCCCCGCCGGCCGCCCGACCGCTCCGCCGCCGGCGGCAGCGGTGCCCCGGCCCGAGTGGTCGAAGCGTCGGGTGCAGAACCTGCTGCTCGCCCTCGGGGTCGGCCTGCTCGGCGTCGCGGCCGTGATCTTCGTCGCCGTCTCGTGGGAGCGCCTCGGCGTCGGCGGCCGCTCGGCGGTCATGGCCGGCGTCACCGCGCTCGCGGGCGTGGCCGCCTACCGGGCCAACCGGCGCGGCCTGCTCTCGACGGCCGAGTGGCTGTCGGTGCTCACCGTCGGGCTGGCCCTGCTCGACTGCGCCGGCGCCCGCGCCGCCGACCTCGGCGGTCTCGGCTCCACCGCCCCCGCGGCCTACTGGGCCGGCGCGCTCGCGCTGGTGGCCGCGCTGTCCGGCCTGCTCGGAGCCGTTCTGCCCACCCGGTCGCTGGCCTTCTCGGCCGCCCTGCTGGGCCAGCTCCCGATCCCCCTGCTCAGCGCGCACCTCGCCGGTGACGCCGATCGGCCGCTGGCCGTGCTGGCCACCGGCCTGACCGTGCAGACCGTCGCCGCGTCGGCCGTCGCCGTGGCCTGGCGCCCGGCGGCCCCGCGGCTGCGAGCGGCACGGAACGTGGTCGCGGCGGGAGCGGCGGTCGCGCTCGTCCTCGCCGCGTTCGCCGCCCTCGGGGCCGCCTACGCAGAGGACGGCTCGCTGGTGCTCGGGACCGCCTTGCTCCTCCTGCTGGCGGCGGTGCTGGCCGCCGCAGGGACCGTGGTGGCCGACCGGCCGGTGGCCGCGGTGCCCGGCGCGCTGCTGGACGGCTGCGCCGCCGTGCTGGTGGTGGCCGCCGTCTGGGCCCCGGCGTACGACCGGGTGCCGGACGCCTGGCTGCCCGTGGTGCTCGCGGCCCTGGGCACCGGCCTGCTGGCCGCGACCCTGCTGGTGCCGATCGACCGCCGGGTGCCGCCGGCCGTCGTGGCGCTCGCCGCCGGCGTGCTGCCGGCCGCGGCGGCCCTCGAGCCCCTCGGCCGGACGATCGAGGCCGCGCTGCGGACGTGGGACCGGCCGTGGTCCGTCCCGGCGTCCGAGGTGGCCGTGGTGACCGACCGGCCGGCCGCGGTGCTGCTGCTCGTGGCCGGTGCCGCCCTGCTGCTCGGCGCGCGGGCCCTGCGGACCACGCTCGTGGCCGTCCCCGCCGTCCCGGTGCTGACCGCGGCCGTCGCCCTGGCAGGTCCGGCACTCGGCGCCGGGTACGGCGGCACGCTCGCCCTGTGGCTGCTGCTCGCGGCGGTGCTGCTCGTGGGCGGTGCCCTGCTGGACGCCCGCGGCCGGATCGCCCTCGGCGGAGCTGCGCTGGTGTCCGCCACCGGGCTGCTGGTGCTCGCCGTCAGCTGGTCGCTGGCCGTGGACGTCGCGACCCTGCTCGTCCTCCCGGGCGCCGCGCTGGCTCTCGGGGCCGGGGCGGCCGCCTGTCGAGGGTCCCTCGCGCTGCGGCCATGGCGGGTGGCGCAGGTGCTGGCGGCCGGGCTGCTCCTGGTGGCGGAGGCCGCCGCGGCCGCGAGGCACGGCGGTGCCGGCTGGCCGGCGGTCTGGGCGGTGGCCCTGAGCCTGCTCGCCGCTGCCGGCGTGGCGGCCGCGCTCGGGCTGTCGCGGCGGACGACCGCCGCGGACCCGTTCTGGGCACCGCTGCACACGGCGGCGGTCACGGTCGCCACGGTCGCCGTGGTCGGCGATGCTGCGGTGCTGGCCCGGTGGGCCGGCGCTCCGGCAGCGGGATGCGGCCTGGCGGCGGCCGTCACCGCGGCTGGGCTGCTCGCTGCCACCGCGCTGCCCTGGCGCACCGGCCGGCCGGTGCGGGGCACCGTGCAGGTCGCCGCCGGCCTCGCCGCGGTGCCGGCGCTGGGGCTGGCGGCGCTGGACGGCTCCGTGCTGTGGCTCGCGCTGCTCGCGGTCGGCATCGGGGTCGCGGTGGTCGCGACGACGCCGGCCCGGCACCGCTGGGGCTGGGTCGCCGGGGTGCTGCTGACCGCGAGCAGCTGGGTGCGCCTGTCGCTCGCCGACGTGGTGGCACCGGAGGCCTACACCGTGCCGGCGGGCGTCGCGCTGCTGGTGCTGGGCGGCCTGCGGCGCCGGCGGGACCCGGCGTACGGCTCCTGGAACGCCTACGGCAGCGGCCTGTCGCTCGTGCTGCTGCCGAGCCTGGCCCGCGCCGTCACCGACGCGGGCGACCTGCGCCCGCTGCTGCTGGCCCTCGCCGCCGCCGGGGTGCTGGCCGTCGGGGCCGCTCGGAGGCTGCAGGCACCGCTGGTGCTGGGGGCCGCCGTGCTCGCCGTCGACGCCCTCGTGCAGCTCGCGCCGACCCTGGCCGCGGTCTACGACGTGGTCCCGCGGTGGGTCACCATCGGCCTCCTCGGGCTGGCCCTGGTGGGTGCCGGAGCGACGTACGAGCAGCGGGTCCGGGACCTGCGCCGGGTCGGGCGGCACGTCGCCCGGCTGGGATGAGGTCGCGAGACACGCTCGCGGTATGACTGCTCTGCGTCACGATGTGCCTACGATGCCGTCATGACCCGCGTGCTCCTGGCCGAGGACGATCAGGCGATCTCCGAGCCACTGGCCCGTGCCCTGCGCCGCGAGGGCTACGAGGTCGAGGTCTGCGAGGACGGTCCCGGCGCGCTCGACTCGGCCACCGGCGGCATGCCGGTCGACCTGGTGGTGCTCGACATCGGCCTGCCCGGCATGGACGGCCTGGAGGTGTGCCGGCGGCTGCGCGGCGAGGGCAGCGGCGTGCCGGTGCTGGTGCTGACCGCGCGCACCGACGAGGTCGACACCGTCGTCGGGCTGGACGCCGGTGCCGACGACTACGTCACCAAGCCGTTCCGGCTGGCCGAGCTGCTGGCCCGGGTGCGGGCCCTGCTGCGGCGCGGCGGCATCGAGATCACCCAGGGGGTGCACGGGGTCCGCATCGACGTCGACTCGCACCGGGCCTGGATCGACGAGCACGAGCTGTCGCTGACCGCCAAGGAGTTCGACCTGCTGCGCGTGCTGCTGCGCGAGAACGGCAAGGTCGTGACCCGCGAGCAGCTCATGCGCGAGGTGTGGGACACGGCATGGTGGGGGTCCACGAAGACGTTGGACATGCACGTCTCCTGGCTTCGCAAGAAGCTCGGCGACGACGCCGCGAACCCCCGCTTCATCACCACGGTGAGAGGCGTCGGGTTCCGCTTCGAGCGCGAGTGAGGGCGGCCGCCGTGCGGATGTGCCCCTCGTGAGGACGCGGGTCCTGGCCTCGACCCTGACGGTCGCGGTGCTGGCGGTGCTGCTCGTCGGGGTGCCGCTGGCGGTGCTCGCGCTGACCGTCGACACGGCCGAGGCGAGCCTGGTGCTCACCCTGCTGCTCGCCTGCGCGGTCCTCGCGCTGGCGGCTGCCGTCGGGGTCGGGCTGGTGCAGGCCCGGGTGCTGCGGGCGCCGCTGGCCGGTCTGCAGCGGCGGACCGAGACGCTCGGCTCCGGGCAGCAGCGGGAGCCGCTGCGGTCGTCGGGCATCGCCGAGGTCGACCGGATCGCCGAGCTGCTCGAGCGCAGCGCCGCCCGCGTCGACCGGCTGATCGCGGCCGAGCGGCAGTTCGCCAGCGACGCCTCGCACCAGCTGCGCACCCCGCTGACCGCGCTGTCGATGCGCCTCGAGGAGATCCTGGAGGCCGAGGACCAGCAGACGGTGCGTGAGGAGGCCGGCAGCGCGCTGGCCCAGGTCGAGCGCCTGGCGACCGTGGTCGAGCACCTGCTGGACAGCGTCCGCGACAGCAACCTGCGGGCCGGCCCGGTCAAGCTCGACGACATCGTGCTCCAGCAGGTCGTCGAGTGGGAGCCGGCGTTCGCCGCCCACCAGCGGATCATCAAGGCCACCGGCACCCGCGGCCTGGTCGCGCTGGCGACGCCCAACGGCCTGTCCCAGGTCCTCGCCACCCTGCTGGAGAACAGCCTGATCCACGGCGACGGCACCGTGACGGTGTCGACCCGGTCCACCGGGATCTCGCTGGTGGTCGAGGTGACCGACGAGGGTCCCGGGGTGCCGGACGAGCTCGGCGCCCGGATCTTCGAACGCTCGGTGAGCGGCCGGCGCGGCACCGGGCTCGGGCTCGCGGTGGCCCGGGAGCTGGCCGAGGCCGACGGGGGCCGGCTGGAGCTGGTGCAGCAGAAGCCGGCGATGTTCGCGCTGTTCCTCAGCGCGGCGGGGGCGGGTCCGCGCTAGCGGCTGCGGTGGCCACCGCGGCGGCAGGCGGGTCGGTGACGACCTCGCGGAACACGAACTTGCGGTAGGACCAGAACCGGAAGGCCGTCGCGAGCGCGAGCCCGATGACGTTGGCGGCGATGTTGTCGGACAGCGTGCTGGTGAAGCCGAGCAGGTAGTGCGAGAGGGCGAGGACGCTGAGGGAGATCAGCAGGCCGACGCCGTTGAGCAGGAAGAACAGGGTGTACTCCCGGCGTACGCCGGAGCGGCTGCGGCGCCGGAACGTCCAGTACCGGTTGCCGACGTAGGCGACCGTGGTGGCCACCACGGTGGACAGCGTCTTGGACGTCAGCGGCTTGTCGGTGGCCTGCAGCAGCACGTTGAACAGGCCGATGTCGACGACGAAGGCGAGCGACCCCACCACGCCGAACTTCATCAGCTCGCGGACCAGGTGGCCCAGCCGGTAGTACGCGGCGAGCAGCGCCTTCACGGGGCGGTCGGCGACAGGTGCGGCACAGGGACGAGCGTAACCCGCCGGTCGGGTGCCGCGGAGGCAGTCGGGCGGCTCCCGGACGTGGCACCATGACGGCGTACGACGTGACAGGCGGGCGCACCGGCGGCCGGTGCGTGACACACCACGAGGGAGATCATGTGAGCCCCAGCCACCTCAGCGACGAGCTCGAGTCGCTGCGCAAGACCGTCGAGGAGTTCGCTCACGATGTCGTGGCGCCGACGATCGGCGAGCTGTACGAGCGCAACGAGTTCCCCTACGACATCGTCCGCCAGATGGGCGAGATGGGGCTGTTCGGGCTGCCGTTCCCCGAGGAGTACGGCGGCATGGGCGGGGACTACTTCGCGCTCTGCATCGCGCTGGAGGAGCTGGCCCGGGTCGACTCCTCGGTCGCGATCACCCTCGAGGCGGCGGTCTCGCTCGGTGCCATGCCGATCTTCCGGTTCGGCACCGAGGAGCAGAAGCGGGAGTGGCTGCCGCGGCTGTGCGCGGGCACGGTGCTCGGGGCCTTCGGGCTCACCGAGCCGGGCGCCGGGTCCGACGCCGGCGGCACGACGACCACGGCCCGGCTCTCCGACGACGGCACCGAGTGGGTGATCAACGGCACCAAGGCGTTCATCACCAACTCGGGCACCGACATCACCGGGCTGGTCACGGTCACCGCTGTGACGGGGGTCAACCAGGACGGTCGCAAGGAGATCTCGGCCATCATCGTGCCGTCCGGCACGCCGGGCTTCACGGTGTCGAAGAAGTACTCCAAGGTCGGCTGGAACGCCTCCGACACCCGCGAGCTGTCCTTCGCGGACGTCCGGGTGCCGGTGGCCAACCTGGTCGGCGAGCAGGGCCGGGGCTACGCGCAGTTCCTGTCGACCCTCGACGAGGGCCGGATCGCGATCGCCGCGCTCGGCGTGGGGCTCGCCCAGGGCTGCGTGGACGAGTCGGTGAAGTACGCGACCACCCGGCAGGCGTTCGGTCGCCCGATCGGTGACAACCAGGCGATCGCCTTCAAGGTTGCCGACATGGAGATGCGCGCCCACACCGCCCGGCTGGCGTACTACGACGCGGCGGCCCGGATGCTGCGCGGCGAGCCGTTCAAGAAGCAGGCGGCGATCGCGAAGCTTACTCCTCGGAGATCGCGGTGACCAACGCCCGGGAGGCCACCCAGGTGCACGGCGGCTACGGCTTCATGAACGAGTTCCCGGTGGCCCGGATGTGGCGGGACTCGAAGGTGCTGGAGATCGGCGAGGGCACCTCCGAGGTGCAGCGGATGCTGATCGCCCGCGAGCTCGGCCTCTAGCTCGGGCACTGCTCGCACTTCAGGCTGTCGACGACGAAGCAACCCCGAGCCTGCTCGAGGTGCCCCACCTGTCGCGCTGCCACCGCACGCGGGGCAGGGCGACGACGAGAGACCCGGCTGGCACACCCGCCGCAGCGAGCCTGTCGCGCTGCCACCGCACGCGGGGCAGGGCGACGCCGCAGCGCAGGGCCCGCCCCAGCGGCCGCAGCGCTGCCGGCAACCGGCGCGAACGACCCGCGGGCTGTCCCCAGGACCGAGTCGCCGCCGGGAGCGGACCGGCTGGGTGGCGCGGATCGCCGTGCCCGGCCGGTCCACTTCGAGTTCGGGCGCCGGTAGGGTCGCGGCTCGTGGATGCGCGCGGGTTCCCGGTCGTCGGTGTCGTCGGCGGCGGCCAGCTCGCGCGGATGATGGCCGCACCGGCGATCGGCCTCGGCATCACGCTGCGCGTGCTGGCCCGCGACCCGCAGGACAGCGCCGCGCTCGTCGTCCCCGGCACCGAGGTGGGTGACGAGGACGACCTCGACGCGCTGCGAGCCTTCGCGGCCGGCTGCGACGTGCTCACCTTCGACCACGAGCACGTGCCGACCGAGCACCTCCGGCTGCTCCAGGCGGACGGCGTCGTGGTGCGGCCCGGCCCGGAGGCCCTCGAGCACGCCCAGGACAAGCTGGTCATGCGCCGGCGGCTCACCGAGCTCGGCGTCCCGTGCCCGCGCTGGGCGGAGGTCCGCACGGAGGCCGACGTCGCCGGGTTCGGCGCGCAGGTCGGCTGGCCGGTGGTCCTCAAGACACCGCGGGGCGGGTACGACGGCAAGGGGGTGCGGCTCGTCGAGCACCCCGGTGACGGCGCGGACTGGCTGGCCGCCGGCGACCCGCTGCTCGCCGAGGAGCGGGTGGCCTTCACCCGCGAGCTCGCGGTCCTCGTCGCGCGCAGCCCGCACGGCCAGGCCGCCGTCTGGCCGGTGGTCGAGACGCTGCAGATCGACGGCGTGTGCCGCGAGGTCGTGGCGCCGGCGCCGATGCACGAGGACCACGCGCTCGCCGCCCAGCAGGCCGCACTGCGCATCGCCGAGGGGCTCGACGTCACCGGCGTGATGGCGGTCGAGATGTTCGACACCGACGACGGCGTGCTGGTCAACGAGCTGGCGATGCGCCCGCACAACAGCGGGCACTGGACCATCGAGGGCTCGCGCACCAGCCAGTTCGAGCAGCACCTGCGCGCCGTTCTCGACCTGCCGCTGGGCGACACCCGGACCACCGCCCCGGTGACCGTGATGGCGAACGTTCTCGGCGGGGACATCGAGGAGATGTACGGCGGCTACCTGCACTGCTTCGCGCACGACCCCGGCGTGCGCATCCACATGTACGGCAAGCAGGTACGCCCAGGGCGAAAGGTCGGCCACGTCACGGCGCTGGGCACCGATGCTGACCAGGTGCGTGAGCGCGCCCGGCACGCCGCCGCCTTCCTGCGAGGAGACATCCATGAGTGACCCGGTCGTCGGCATCGTGATGGGCAGCGACTCCGACTGGCGCGTGATGGAGGAGGCGGCGAAGGCGCTCGACGAGTTCGACGTCCCGTGCGAGGTCGACGTCGTGTCGGCGCACCGGATGCCGCGCGAGATGATCGAGTACGGCGAGCAGGCGGCCGGTCGTGGGCTGAAGGTCATCGTCGCCGGCGCCGGGGGAGCGGCTCACCTGCCGGGCATGCTCGCGAGCGTCACCCCGCTGCCGGTCATCGGCGTCCCGGTGCCGCTCGAGCACCTCGACGGCATGGACTCGCTGCTGTCCATCGTGCAGATGCCCGCCGGCGTCCCCGTCGCGACCGTGTCGGTCGGCGGCGCTCGCAACGCCGGCCTGCTCGCCGTGCGCATCCTCGCCGCGGGTGACCGGGCGCTGCAGGAGCGGATGCTCGCGTTCCAGCGCGAGCTGGGTGAGAAGGCGAAGGCGAAGGGCGAGTCGCTGCGCCGGCGGCGGTCGCACGCGGGCATGGGGTTCGGGATCTGAGCATGCCTTCCTCCGGCTCGACGTACGTCGTCCTGCTCCGCGGCATCAACCTCGGCAGCAAGCGGCGGGTCGCGATGGCCGACCTGCGCGACCTGCTCGAAGGCCTCGGGTACGACGACGTCCGCACCCACCTGCAGAGCGGCAACGCCGTCCTCCGGGCGCCCACCCGGTCGGCCGCGACCGTCGAGAGCGCCGTGTCTGCGGCCATCGAGTCCGGGCTCGGCCTCGACGTGAAGGTCGCCGCACGCACGGCCGCCCAGATGAGAGCGGTCGTCGCCGCCGACCCGTTCGCCGGGGTCGCCACCGACCCTGCTCGCTACCTGGTCACCTTCCTGGCGAAGAAGCCGCCGGCGGGCTGGCTGGGGAGCGTCGACCCCGAGAGCTACGCCCCGGAGCAGGCCGCCGTGGTGGGGAAGCAGCTCTACCTGTGGCTGCCGAAGGGCGTGCACGACAGCCGGCTGGCCCGCACCGTCACCGACAAGAAGCTCGGCGGCTCTGCGACGTCCCGCAACTGGAACGTCGTGACCCGGCTGACCGAGATGGCGACGGCCGACGCGCCCGGCTAGAGGGTCAGCGCCGCCATCTCCTGCCAGTCCGCCACGCCGTACACCCGGTAGTGCCACATGCTCGCGCCGACGACCCGCGCGTCGTTGCAGGCCTGCACGAAGGCGCGGGTCTCGAGCCGGCTCGAGTCGGCCGCGTTGCCGCCGATGACGTGGATCGGGAACCCGGCGCCGAGGGTGGCGCGCAGGAACGCGATGTTCCCCGCCGTGTAGTCGTAGGTCGGCGCCGGGCCGCTGACCCGGTTGGTCGAGTAGCTCATCGGCAGCACGACGTCGTAGAACCGGCCGACCGTGCCGTAGGGGAAGGCGGGCCAGAACCGCGGCGACAGGGTCAGTCCGATCGGTGAGGGGATGATGGCGCCCAGCTGGTAGCCGGTGCCGACGGCGGCGCGCAGCCGGGCGCTGAGCCGTCGCAGGTTCGCGTCGCGCAGCGCCCCCTTCGGGGTGGTGCCGGACGGCTCGATGTCGAGGGCGAACGCGTCGAACCGCTGCCCGGAGCCGGTGCGGAAGTCCACGGCCGCCATCGCCCGCCGGTACTCCCGGGAGACGTCGCGCAACGGCGGCAGGTACCAGGCGACGACCCGCATGCCGCGGGTGTGCGCGGCGCGCAGGAACCGCGCCACCTGCGAGGGCCGGTAGATCGCGGAGCCGACCGGGGACGACGAGCTGGCGGTCTGCAGGAACAGCGTGTGCACCCCCTCGGCGTGCATCCGGCGGACCTGCGCGGCCGGGTGGTCCCAGATGTCGGCACCGGAGAAGATCGACACCCAGGCGCCGGTGCGGGCGAACGGTCGGCCGCCCGAGGTGGTGGCCGCCGCCGGCCCGGCCGGTAGCAGCACCGCGAGTGCCGCCGCGGCGAGGAGCAGCGCCAGTCCCCGACGTCCGCGCGCTGACCTCACCCAGCGACCCTACGGCCGGGGCTCGGGTCGGGCGCGCAGGTCAGGCCACCTCGCCCGACGCGGCGGCTGCCGGCTGGGTCACCGAGCGAACCGCCGGGAGCACGCCGCGCTCCGCGCCGCGGGCGAGCAGGCCGGCCGGCGCGCCGTCGGGACGCACGAGCAGGGCGCCCCCGGCCGGCACGCCGAGAGCCCGCGCCGTCAGCGCATCCAGTGCGGCGACCGTGACCGGCACCCGCAACGCCAGGCCATCGACCGCGCGCGACCAGCTCGAGCCCGCCGGACCGGTCAGCAGCGTGAGCCCGGGGCCGAGCAGGTCGAGGGTCGACCTCGTGCCGTCGCCGGGGAGCCAGTGGTGCGCGATCCGGCCGCCGAGGTCCACCCGCAGCTCGCCGAGCGCCGAGCGCAGGGTGCCGTCCGGATCCGCCGAGCGTGCCACGTTGTGCTCGGCGACGGGCCGCCGTTCGTCCTCGTAGCTGTCCAGCAGGCCCGGGGCGGCCCAGCCGGACAGCACCCAGCCCAGCTTCCAGCCGAGGTCGTAGCCGTCCTGCAGCGCCGTGTTCATGCCGGTGCCGCCCCGCGGCGTCACCCGATGCGCGGCGTCGCCGACCAGGAAGACGTCGCCGGACCGCCACCGGTCGGCGACCTGCGCCGCCGAGGAGAACCGGCCGATGCGCTCGACGGTGACCGGGATCGGGCCGGCCCCCACGGCGAGCCGGACCAGGTGGACGGCCTCCGCCGCGGTCGGGACGTCGCCACCGTCGGCTGCGGACTCGCCCGGCGGCCGAACAGCCAGCGGTCGTCCGGTCCCGGCCGGCAGCAGGGTGCCCGCCGCGTCCGGGTGCGTGATCCCGTAGATGCCGAACCGGTGCGGCCCGGCCACCTCCCACAGCGGCCCCCGCAGCTGGATCATCGCGCCGCCGAGCACCCCCTCGCCGCCGGTCATCGCGATCCCGAGGGCCGCCCGCACGGCGCTGCGGGCGCCGTCGGCAGCCACCAGGTGCCGGGCCGCCACCGCACGCTGCCCCGCCGGGCCGCGCAGCCCGGCGCGCACGCCACCCGCCGGCGACTGCTCGAGGCTCACCAGCTCGGTGCCGAGCTCGACCCGGGCCGCCGGCAGGGTTCGCAGGTGGGCCAGCAGCACCCGCTCGAGGTGGTCCTGCGGGACGCAGGCCGGCGGCAGCGGCCCGGCCAGCGCGCTCTGGTCGCCGGTCGGGTAGCCCACGTCGTACGACGTCCCGTCGGCGACCGCCGCCAGCGTCTCGGTGAGGCGCAACCGCCACTCCACCTCGACGGCGCCGGCCAGCACCTCCTGCTGCAGGCCCCAGGACCGCAGCAGCTCCATCGACCGGGTGCTGACCACCGTCGCGCGCGGCAGGTCCGAGACCGCGTCCCGGCGCTCGACGACCAGCACCGGGGTGCCGAGCCGGGCCAGGGTCACCGCCGCGGCCAGGCCGGCCGGCCCGGCGCCGACCACCAGCACCGGAACATCCGTCGGGTCCATACCGGCCATCCCTCATTCCGTCGGACAACGTGTCTTTCACACGACACTGTGACTTCGGCACGACAACGTGTCAAGCGAATGCCGTAGCCTGTCGCCATGGCCACCCGGAAGTACGACCAGACCCTGCGGGCGGCATCTGCCGAGCAGACCCGGCGGGCGATCCTGGACGCGGCGTCCGACCGGCTGCGGGAGGCGCCCACCGAGCCGCTGGCAGTCGGGGCGGTCGCCGAGCGGGCCGGGGTCGCCCGCTCGACGGTCTACCTGGTGTTCGGGTCCCGGGCCGGGCTGTTCGACGCGCTCGCCACCGACCTGCTCGAGCGCGGCCGGGTCGATCGGCTCTACGAGGCGGTCAGTCACCCGGACGCCCGTGAGCACCTGCGCGGCGCGCTGCGAGCCAGCTGCGAGATGTTCGCCGTCGACCGCGACGTGCGGCGGGCCCTCGTCTCGATGTCGGCACTGGACCCCGACGCCGTGGGCGGCGCGATCGCCCGCGGCGACGAGGCCCGGCGCGGCGGCACCGCGCACCTCGCCGACCGGCTGGACGAGCAGGGTCTGCTGCGACCGGGCGTCACCCGCGCCGACGCCGCGCACCTGCTGTGGGTCCTGAGCAGCTTCGACACCTTCGACAGCCTGTACGTCGGCTACCGGCTCGACGTCGCGGCGACCTGCCGGCTGCTCGTCGACACGGCCGAGCGAGCGCTGCTCCGGTGAGCCGGACGACGTCACGCTCGGAGGTCATGGGCGTCCGAGCGACCCGTACGTCCAGCCGGCGGCGCGCCACGCCGCGGGGTCGAGGGCGTTGCGGGCGTCGATGACCTTCGTGTCGGCGACGACCGAGGCCAGCACCGCCGGGTCCAGCTCGCGGAACTCGGGCCACTCCGTCAGGTGCAGCACGAGGTGCGCGCCGGCGCAGGCCTCCATCGCGGAGTCCGCGTAGCCGAGGGTCGGGAACAGCGCCTTGGCGTTGGGGTTCCCGCGTGGGTCGTAGATCGTGACCTCGGCTCCCTGCAGCTGGAGCTGGCCGGCCACGTTGAGGGCCGGGGAGTCGCGGACGTCGTCGCTGTTGGGCTTGAACGACGCGCCGAGCACGCCCACCCGTTTGCCGAGCACGCTGCCGCCGCACGCCTCCCGCGCGCGGTCGACGACGTGGGTGCGGCGTCGCATGTTGATGGCGTCGACCTCGCGGAGGAAGCTGAGCGCCTCGTCGACGCCGAGCTCGCCGGCCCGCGCCATGAAGGCGCGGATGTCCTTGGGCAGGCAGCCGCCGCCGAAGCCGAGGCCGGCGTTGAGGAACTTGCGCCCGATGCGTTCGTCGTAGCCGAGAGCGTCGGCGAGCTGGGTGACGTCCGCGCCGGTCGCCTCGCACAGCTCGGCCATCGCGTTGATGAACGAGATCTTGGTGGCCAGGAAGGCGTTGGCGGAGACCTTGACGAGCTCGGCGGTCGGGAAGTCGGTGACGAGGAACGGCGTGCCCCTCGCGATGGCGACCGCGTAGACCTCGCGCAGCATCGCCTCCGCCCGCGCGGACGACGTCCCCACCACGAGCCGGTCCGGCCGCAGGGTGTCCTCGACGGCGAACCCCTCCCGGAGGAACTCCGGGCTCCACGCGAGCACGGCTGACCCGCCGGCCGGTGCGAGCTCGGCGATCCGGCGCTGCAGGCGGGCCGCTGTCCCCACCGGCACGGTCGACTTCCCGACCACGAGGCACTGGTGCTCGAGGTGCGGGGCCAGGCCGTCGACCACGGCGTCGACGTGGCTCAGGTCGGCGGCGTACTCACCCTTGCGCTGCGGGGTTCCCACGCACAGGAAGTGCACGTCGGCGGTCGCTGCCTCGGCGTACGACGTCGTGAAGCGGAGCCGTCCGCTCTCCACGTTCTTCCGGAGCAGCGGCTCGAGGTCGGGCTCGTAGAACGGCACCCGACCCTCGGAGAGTGCCTCGACCTTGGCCTCGTCGACGTCCATGCCGATGACGTCGAACCCCAGCTCGGCCATGCAGGCGGCGTGCGTGGCGCCGAGGTAGCCGGTGCCGAGGACGCTGAGGCGCAGGGTCATGGCGGCAGGCTATCGAGTCCCCGGCTCCGGGCCGTCCGAGCGCCCGCCGTATCCTGAAGGCTGTGAGCGACGTCGACCTGTTCCGGCCCTCCGACGAGCACGAGATGCTCAGGGAGGCGGTGCGCGCGGTCTGCGACGACAAGATCGCGCCGCTGGCAGCCGAGGTCGACGAGAAGGCGGAGTTCCCGCAGGAGTCCTACGAGGCGCTGCGCAAGGCCGACTTCCACGCCGTGCACATCCCCGAGGAGTACGGCGGCGCCGGCGCCGACGCGCTGGCCACCTGCATCGTGATCGAGGAGGTCGCGCGCGCCTGCGCGTCGACCTCGCTGATCCCGGCCGTCAACAAGCTCGGCACCATGCCGCTGCTGCTGTCGGCGTCGGAGGACCTGCTCAAGCGCTACCTGCCCGCGGTGGCCAGCGGCGAGGCGATGTTCTCCTACGCGCTGTCCGAGCCGGAGGCCGGCAGCGACGCGGTGGCGATGAAGACGACCGCGGTCCGCGACGGCGACCACTACGTGCTCAACGGCGCCAAGCGCTGGATCACCAACGCCGGCGTCTCGGAGTACTACACCGTGATGGCGGTGACCGACCCCGACGCAGGTGCCAACGGCATCTCGGCCTTCGTGGTCGAGAAGTCCGACGAGGGCTTCACCTTCGGGGCGCCGGAGAAGAAGCTCGGCGTCAAGGGTTCGCCGACGTGCGAGCTGTACTTCGACGACTGTCGCATCCCGGCCGACCGGCTGGTCGGCGCGGAGGGCACCGGGTTCAAGACCGCGCTGCGCACGCTGGACCACACCCGGGTGACCATCGCCGCCCAGGCGGTCGGCATCGCTGCCGGTGCGCTGGCCTACGCGGCGTCGTACGCGAAGGAGCGCAAGCAGTTCGGCCGGGCCATCGCCGACTTCCAGGGCATCCAGTTCCTGCTCGCCGACATGGCCATGAAGGTCGAGACGGCGCGGCAGATGACCTACGTCGCGGCCTGCAAGTCCGAGCGCGGCGACAAGGACCTCACGTTCTTCGGGGCGGCGGCGAAGTGCTACGCCTCGGACATCGCGATGGAGGTCACCACCGACGCGGTCCAGGTGCTCGGCGGCTACGGCTACGTCAAGGACTACCCCGTCGAGCGGATGATGCGCGACGCGAAGATCACCCAGATCTACGAGGGCACCAACCAGGTGCAGCGCCTCGTGATCGCCCGCCAGCTGCTCAAGTAGTCCGGGCCCCGCAGGGTCAGCCCGCGATGGCCTCGGCCGAGGTGAGCACCGCCGACGACGGCGGCGACCGCGGCGGCCGCCTCGAGCCCCTCGGCCCGCACCCGTACCCGTTGCCCGGCCACCGCACCGAGCCCCATCACGGCGAGCACGCTGCGGGCGTCGACCTCGTCCCGGTCACCGGCGGACAGCCAGACCCGCGCCGGGTAGCCGGCTGCCGCCCGGGTGACCTGCCCGGCGGGCCGCGCGTGCAGGTCGGCCGGCAGCACGACGTACGCCTCGTCGGTCGGCTCAGAGCTTGCGGACATCGCGGGCTCCCTCCGCTGCGGCCAGGACCTCGGCCAGGTCGGCTCCCGAGGACGCCGTCACGGCCGCGGCGACCGCCCCCTCGACGAACGGTGCGTCCGCGATGACCACCCGCCCCGGCAGGCCCGGCACGTCGTCGGACTCGGCCAGGTAGGCCTTGGCGGTCAGCACCGCGCTCCCGAGGTCGGGGACGATCAGCACACCGGCCCCGGTGGACACCTTCTCGACGGCCGAGGCGAGCGCGTCGAGCGACGTGCCGAGCCGACCGTCCTCGGTGCCGCCGACCCCGACGACCCGCACCGCGCCGGCGCTCACCTGGGCCGCGACGTCCGCGGCGCCGTCGGCGATCGCCCGGCTGTGGGAGATGAGCACGATGCCGACCGTGGTGTTCTCAGTCATTGGCTCTATCCTCATCTGTGTTCGACGATGCTGAACGGGTGCGGGGACAACCAAGGGGAGCGGAATGATCCAGTCGGTCGACCGCGCGGCGCGGATCCTGCACGAGCTCGGCTCGGGCAGCCCGACCCTCGGCGTGACCGAGATCGGTGCCCGGCTGGGCCTGGCGAAGCCGACGGTGCACGGTCTGCTGCGCACCCTGGAGCAGAGCGGCCTGGTCAGCCAGGACGTCGCCACCGGCCGCTACTCGCTCGGCCCCCGCGTGCTGCAGCTGGGCAACGCCTACCTGGCGGGCTCCGAGCTGCGGGCCCGGTCGATGCTGCGCGCCGGCGCGCTGGCCCGGCAGGTCAACGAGGCGGTCTGGGTGTCGGTGCTGGTCGACGACGCGGTGATGGTCGTGCACCACGAGTTCCGGCCGGACGACGCGGTGCAGATCCTGGAGGTGGGCGCCACCATCCCGTGGCACGCCTGCGCCCTCGGCCAGGCGATCGTGGCGGCGATGCCCGACCCCGAGGTCGACGTGCTGCTGGGACAGCCGCTGCGGGCCCTGACCGGCCGCACCCGCACCACGCCGGACGCGGTGCGCAAGGCACTCACCGCGGTGGCCGACAAGGGGTACGCCGTGGAGAACCAGGAGGCGAACGTCGGTGACGCCGGCATCGCCGGTGCGATCTACGACCACGGCGGCCGGGCGGTGGGGTCCCTGGGTGTCGTCGGCCCGGCCGAGCGGCTGCTGCAGCGGCAGGCCAGGGCGCGGCTCTCGCGGGCGGTCGTCGAGACGGCTCGCGCGGTGTCCCGCGACCTCGGCGCGTCCCGCTCCCTGCCGACCGAGGGCCGCCTCACGCATCGGAACCCGACCTGACGAGGTCGCCGACGCAGCAGCGGCGCACCAGCTCGCGCACGGCGTCCAGCCGCGACGGGGCGACGCTGACCGACCGCACGCCGGCCTGCAGCAGCAGCGGAAGGACGGCCGGGTCGGCCGCCGCGTCGCCGCAGACCGAGAGCGGCCGGCCGGCGGCCGCGGTGACGGCCACCGCCCGCTCGACCTGGGACAGCACGTCCGGGTGCCCGGCCAGCGCAGGGGTCAGCCGCGGGTCGGTGCGCGCCAGGCCGAGGGTGCTCGCGGTGAGGTCGTTGGTGCCGAGGGAGAAGAAGTCGCCCACGTCGGCGAGCTCGGGCAGCCGCTCGACGGCCGCCGGCAGCTCGAGCATCGCCCCGAGCGGAGGCACGGACGCTGCGCCGACCGCCTCGGCGGCCCGCGCCAGGCGCGCCCGCACCCGGGTCAGCTCCGCCGGCGTCGGTGACCATCGGCACCAGCACCTGCAGCCCGGTACCGCGGCCGGCGACGAGCAGGGCTCGCAGCTGGGCGTCCAGCGCGTCGTCGTTCGCCAGCAGCCGGGCCAGCGACGACGACGCGGGGGTCCCGACGAGGAACGGCGGGGTCTTGTCGTTGGTGAAGTCCAGCAGCCGCACGGTCACCGGGCGGCCCCGCAGCACCTCCAGCACCGGGCGCAGCGCCGCCGCGTGCTGGTCCTCGGTCGGCCAGCCGGCGGCGTCGAGGAACGCCAGCTCGGTGCGCAGCAGGCCGACGCCCGCCGCGCCGGCGTCCAGGGCCCGGCGGGCCTCGGTGCTGGAGGCGATGTTGGCCAGCAGCGACACGTCGACGCCGTCGAGCGTCCGGGCCGGCAGCGCGCGGGCCGCGGTGAGCTCGTCGTCGGTGAGGGTCCGCGTCCGGGTCCGGAACGACCGCGGCCGCTGCGTCGCCCGGCTCGACGACCAGCGTGCCGCCGTCGCCGTCGACGAGCAGCGGCACGCCGTCGGCGGCCTCGAGTGCCGCCGCCGCCACTCCCACCAGGAGGGGCACGCCGAGCGAGCGGGCGATGATCGACGCGTGCGAGCCGGCGCCGCCGAGCACCGACACCGCACCGGCCAGCCGACCGGCGTACGTCAGCAGGTCGGGGGCGGTGACCTCCTCGGCGAGCAGCACGAAGGCGCCGTCCGGCGGGACGGGCGGCACCCGGCCGGCCAGCTCGTCGGCGACCATCCGCCCGACCTGGCGGATGTCAGCGGCGCGCTCCCGCAGCTCGGCCGAGTCCAGCCCCGCCATGACCGCGGCGTGGCGCTCCGCGACCCGGGTCACCGCCTCCTCGCCGCTGGCCTCGCCGAGCAGCGCCACCGCCTCGTCGGCGAACGTGGGGTCCCGGGCGACGAGCGCCTCGGCGTCCAGGATGTCGGCGTAGGACGACGCGCCGTCCGCGCGGAACGACCGGGCCAGGTCGTCGAGCCGCCCGGCGGCCGCCTCGAACGCGGCCCGGACCTCGGCCGGGGTGGCCGGGACGCCCGGGGCGGACGGCGCCGCGGCGGCCGGCCGGGCCGCGGGGCCGCCACCCGGGAGCCAGCGCGGCTCCCGGGGCGCAGGCGACCGCGGCGAAGGTGGTCACGACGCCGGAACCGCCAGCACCGCGGCGAGCGCAGCGAGCAGCAGGGCGGTGGACGTCGCGCCCGGGTCCTGGTGCCCGACGCTGCGCGGGCCGAGGTAGCTCGCCCGGCCCTTGAGGGCCTGCATCGGGATGGTCGCCTCGGCGCCCTTGTCGGCCGCCGCGGCAGCGGCCTGGGCCGCCGCCGCGATGGTCGCACCGGCGGCCAGTGCCTGCTGGTACGCACGGACCGCCGGCGCGAGTGCGTCGACCATCGTCTTGTCGCCCTCGGCAGCGGCGCCGAGCCCCTGGACGCCGTCCAGCGCCGCCTGCAGCGCCGCGCCCAGGGCGTCCGGGGCGACCTCGGGCTCGGTGCCCAACGCCTTCCCGGCCCGGCGGAAGGCGGTGCCGTACAGCGGGCCGGAGGCGCCCCCGACCTTGGAGATCAGGGTGTTGCCGACGAGGGTCAGCAGCGCGCCAGGCGTGTCGGGTGCCTTGTCGGCGACCGCCGCGACCGCGGCGGTGAAGCCGCGCACCAGGTTGATGCCGTGGTCGGCGTCGCCGATCGCGGAGTCGAGGTGGGTCAGGTGGTCCTTGTTCTCCTCGATGTCCGCGCTGGCGCGCGTGATCCAGGCAGCGACGGTCGTGACGTCCACCAGCAGCACCCTTTCCATGACGGTCCTCAGCGCCCCCATCGCAGCGCGGGGGTCTCCACCGGAGCGTCCCAGAGCGCGGTCAGGTCCGGGGTGAGGCGCAGCACGGTGATCGAGGCGCCGGTCATGTCGAGGCTGGTGATGTAGTTGCCGACGAGGGAGCGCGCGATGGTCGCCCCCTTGGCGGCGAGCACCCGGCGTACCTCCTCGACGACGATGTACAGCTCGATCAGCGGCGTGCCGCCCATGCCGTTGACCATCACGGCCAGCTCGCCCTCGAGCGGCATGTCGTCGTCGATCGCCGCGAGCGAGAAGTCGACGATCTCCGCGGCGGTGCGCATGGGGCCGCGCTCGCGTCCGGGCTCGCCGTGGATGCCGACCCCGAGCTCGATCTCGCCGTCGGGCAGGTCGAAGCCGGGCTGGCCGGAGGCCGGTGTCGTGCACGCGGTCAGCGCGACGCCGAACGACCGGGACCGCTCGTTGACCTCGCGGGCGACGTCGGCGACCGACTTCAGCTCGCGGCCCTGCTCGGCGAGGGCGCCGGCGATCTTCTCGACGAAGACGGTGGCGCCGGTGCCGCGGCGGCCGGCCGTGTAGAGGCTGTCCTGGACGGCGACGTCGTCGTTGACGACGACCGAGGCGACCTCGATGCCGTCGTCGGCCGCGAGCTCGGCGGCCATCTGGAAGTTGAGCACGTCGCCGGTGTAGTTCTTCACGATGTGCAGCACCCCGGCGCCGCCGTCGACCCGCTGGGTGGCGAGCAGCATCTGGTCCGGCACCGGCGAGGTGAAGACCTCGCCGGGACACGCCGCGTCGAGCATCCCGTGGCCGACGAACCCGCCGTGCAGCGGCTCGTGCCCCGAGCCGCCGCCGGAGAGCAGCCCGACCTTGCCCTGGGTCGGCCCGCCCGCCCGGGTGATGACCTTGTTCTCGACGTCGACGGCCAGCGACGGGTGGGCTGCCGCGATGCCGCGCAGGGCGTCGACGACGACGTCGTCGGGGGAGTTGATGAGCTTCTTCATGCTGTTACCTCCTGGGAGACCCGGGTGCCCTGGCTCGGGACCTGGCTGGCCGGCCGGTTGCGGGCGACGGTGATGTAGGCGGCGGCGCCGGCGACCGCGCCGAGGAATTCGCCGATGAGGTACGCCGGCAGCTGCGACCACTGCACGCTCTCGCCGAAGCCCTCGGAGATGATCATCGGGCCGAGGTAGCGCGCCGGGTTCAGCGCCGCGCCGGTCGCCGGGCCGACGACGATGATGATCGCGAACACGATGGAGCCGATGGCGAGGCCGGCCCAGCCGGGGACCGCGCGGCCGTCGATGACCCCGAAGATGACGAACGCCAGCAGCGCGGTGCCGAGGAACTCGGCGAAGGTGGCCCGGCCGAAGGACGTGCTGTCGCTGTACGTCGTCATGCCGAGGCCGAGGTCGGCAGCGGTCCGGCCCAGCGTGCCGACGATGGCGAGGGCGCCGAGGGTGGCCCCGACCAGCTGCGCCACCACGTAGCCGGGGACGTCGCGCCAGGGGAACTTGCCGGTGGCGGCGAGGGACACGGTGACGGCGGGGTTGATGTGACAGCCGGAGATGTGCCCCAGCGCGTAGACCATGCCCACGATCACCAGCATGAAGGCGAAGGAGATCATCCCGAGGTCGGCCATCGAGAACGGCACCTTCCCGGCGTTGCCCAGGATCAGCGTCGCGGGGATCGAGCCGGCGCCGATGAACACCAGGAAGCCGGTGCCCAGGGCCTCGGCGAGCCACTTCTGCGGTAGTGAGTTGGATTCCATGCCGGTGTCCTGCCGCGGAGCCCGGACCAGCCGGGACGGGTGGACGCACCTCCTTCGGGATGGGACGACGGTGGGGCCGCCACGGCTGGTGTTCGATAATGTCGAACGGTGTTTCGGTGAAATTAGGCCCGGGTGACCGCGGTGTCAAGGGGTTGGCCGGACCGGTCTCGGAACCCCGCTCGACGGGGGTACGTTCTGGCCCCGTGACCTCGAGAGCCCGGCCCGGCGTACCGCGCACCGGGGCAGGGACCGGGAGCGCGTCGCGGCTGCGCTGCCACCGCGCCGGTGGCTGGTGCAGGAGATCTGGATCGTCTTCGCGCTCTCGCTCGGCGCCTCGGCGGTGCGCGCGCTGCTGCACCTGCTGGCCGACCTGACCAACGGCACCGCGCTGAGCCAGCAGACCGCGGTGCTCAACGGGTCGCAGGCGCCGGACCAGCCGTGGCTCGACCTGGCCCTGCAGCTCACCTCGATCGCCGCCGGCCTGGTGCCGGTGCTGCTGGCCTGGCACCTGCTGATGCGGTCGGGCGAAGGGCTGCGGACCCTCGGCCTGGACGCCACCCAGCCCCGCCGCGACGCGCTGCGCGGCATGGCGCTGGCCGCCTGCGTCGGAGGGGCCGGGCTGGCGTTCTACCTGCTGGCGCACGCGGCCGGGGCCAACCTCACCGTGGTGCCGGAGAACCTGCCCGAGGTGTGGTGGCGCATCCCGGTGCTCGTGCTGTCGGCGGCGCAGAACGCGATCCTGGAGGAGGTGCTGCTCTGCGGCTACCTGCTGCACCGGCTGCGCCAGCTCGGCTGGTCGGACAACCGGGCGCTGCTGGTGAGCGCACTGCTGCGCGGCAGCTACCACCTGTACCAGGGGTTCGGCGGCTTCGCCGGAAACGTCGTGATGGGCCTGGTGTTCGGCCGGCTCTACCAGCGCTGGGGGCGGGTCACGCCGCTGGTGGTGGCGCACACCCTGATGGACCTCGTGGCGTTCGTCGGCTACGCCCTGTTCGCCGGCCAGGTGTCCTGGCTGCCGACCCCCTGACGGGTCAGTTGTCGCGGAGGGTGTGGAACAGGTCGAGGGCGCGGGCGCGGTCCCAGCGGACGGCGGAGGCGCCGGTCGGTGTGCGGTAGTTGATGTCGGCGACCGGCACCGTGATCCGCTTGCCGTCGCCGCCGGCCACGGCGCGCATCGCGAGGGCGAACCGCACCAGCGACACCGGCCCGTCGCCGTCGTCGATGGTCAGTGCCGTCGTCGCCGCGTTGCCGAGCGCGAACAGCCGGAACGGGTTGAGCAGCGTCGCCGGGCTGACCGCCTCGTCGAAGACCGCGCCGAGGAACTCCTGCTGCCGCTGCACCCGCCCGAGGTCACCCTTCGGGTCGAAGTAGCGGGCGCGCACGTAGGCCAGCGCCGTGGGGCCGTCCATCTGCTGGCAGCCCTTGGGCACGTTCAGCCCGCTCTTGCGGTCGCGGATGTGCCGCTTGGGGCACAGCTCGACACCGCCGACCGCGTCGGTCATGCCGACGAAGCCGCCGAAGCCCACCTCGGCGTAGTGGTCCAGCCGCAGCCCGGTCACCGTCTCGACGGTCTGCGCCAGCAGCGCCGGCCCGCCGATCGCATACGCGGCGTTGAGCTTGTCCCGCCCGTGACCCGGGATGGGCACGTAGGAGTCGCGGGGCAGGCTCACCAGCGTCGGAGCTCCCCGCCGCGGCTTGTGCAGCAGGATGATCGTGTCGGTGCGCCGGCCGCCGACCTTGCCGAGGTGCAGGTCCTTGATCTGGGCGTCGCTGAGCCCCTCGCGGCTGTCGGACCCGACGATCAGCCAGTTGGTGCCCGACGACGCGGCCGGGCGCCCGGGGTAGTCGCGCAGCGCGTCGACCTTCTCGATCCGGGAGTAGAAGAACAGCAGGCTGCCGACCAGCAGCACCAGCACGAGGACCAGCGCCACCAGCACCCAGCGGGTCCAGCGCCAGCCGCCGCGCGGCTCGGGCCGTCGCTCGAACGGGGGCGGCGGGTGCGCGCCGCGCCGGGGGTTGAGCTCGGGGGGCAGCACCTGGGTGCGGTCGCTGCGGTCACCGCTCGGGGCGTCGCCGGGACGCACCGGCCGACCGCCGGCGGCCCCACCCTCGCGCGACCAGCCGTCGGGCCAGTCCCTCGGTCCGCTCACCGGACGACCGTACCCTTGCGGCCCATGACCGAAGCCGCACCGCTCGCCGGCAAGCCCACCAGCGCCGCGCGCAGCACGCTGAGCCGCATCATGACCGTCCTGGACACCAACCTGCTCGGCACCGTGCACGGCGGCGTGGTGATGAAGCTGGTCGACGACGTGGCCGGCGTGGTCGCCTCACGGCACTCCGGCGGCCCGGCGGTCACCGCCTCGATGGACGAGATGGACTTCCTGCGGCCGGTGCGGGTCGGCGACCTGGTGCAGGCCGAGGCCCAGGTGAACTGGGCGGGCCGCACCTCGATGGAGGTCGGCGTGCGGATCCTGGCCGAGCCCTGGAACCAGGCCGGGGTGCCGCCGGCGCGGGTCGCCACGGCGTACCTCGTCTTCGTCGCCGTGGACGAGGACGGCCAGCCGCGGCAGGTGCCGCCGGTGCTGCCGGAGACCGCCGAGGACCGTCGGCGGTTCGCCGAGGCCGAGATCCGGCGAGCCCACCGGCTGGCGCGCCGGACGGCGATCCTGCGGTCGCGGGAGCTCGGCCCGGGGGAGTGAGTCTCAGCTGCAGACGTGGTCGTCGGCGGTCCGGACGCCGGTGTCCGCGGCCGCGGGTGCGGACAGGCGCACCGCCCGGGCACCGTCGTACGACGAACCGATGACGACCTGCATGGTGCGGCCCAGGCCGGCGACCGCCTCGAGCTGTGCGCCCGGCAGGGCGGCGGCCACCGTCTTGATGCTCTCGGTGTAGCGGGTGTCGAAGCGGATCGTCGTCTCGGTCAGGCCGGTGCGCTTCCAGTTCTGCGCCGGCCCGGCGGTGGCGAACCCGGCGGCCCGGAGGTCGGCGTTGGCGCGCGAGCCGAGCCCGGGGCTGCCGGCGCCGTTGTAGACCTGCAGCTGCACCTGGTCCGGCGGCACGGTGGGCTTGCCGGCCGGGTTCTGCCCGGCACCGCGGTGCGGGCGTGCGGTGTCCTCGCGCATGGCGGTGAACAGGGCGCGGGCCGCGGCGGCGTCCCAGAGGGCGACCGCTCCGGCGCCGCGCGCCCGGTAGGACGGGTTGGCCACCGGGACGGTGCGGAACCTGATGTCGCGGCCGGAGACGTGCCGCAGCCGGGTGCCGAGCCGGACCAGCTCCTCCTCGGTGAGGCCGGGGTCGGCGCGGACCGCCGCCAGCGCGGCGTCCAGGAAGTGCACGAGGGCCCGCGGGTCCAGCAGCACGTCGCGGCTGGTGGCCCGGTCGACCATCGCGGCCAGGAAGCGCTGCTGCCGGGCGACCCGGCCCAGGTCGGCGGACGCGTCGAGGTGGCGGGCCCGGACGTAGGCCAGCCCGGTCTCGCCGTCGACGTGGTGCACCCCGGCGGGCAGCCGCAGCCCGGCCTTGCGGTCGCGCAGCCGGGTCGGGCTGCACACGTCGACCCCGCCCACGGCGTCGACCAGCCGCACGAAGCCGAGGAAGTCGACCTCCAGGTAGTGGTCGATGCGCACCCCGGTGGTGCGCTCGACGGTGGCCACCGTGAGGGCCGGGCCGCCGAAGGCGTACGCGGCGTTGAGCTTGTTGCGGCGTTCGGGCACCGGGTCGCCGCCGGTGGAGACGTGCGCCGGGATCGTGACGTAGGAGTCGCGCGGCAGGCTCACCGCGTCGACGGTGCCGTGCCGCGCGGAGATGTGCACCAGGAGCATCGTGTCGGCCCGGCGACCAGCCGCGGTGGCCGCGTTGCCGACGTGCAGCCGCTTCATGTCCGCAGCCGTCATGCCGGTGCGCCCGTCCGACCCCACCAGCAGGAACGTCGTGGACCCTGCGGCGTTGGCGGGCGGGCGGGCGGTGACGTCGGCGAACGCGTCCACCCGCTCGATCGAGTGGCTCGACCAGGTGAGCACGGCATAGCCCGATGCGCTGGCCGCGAGCACCACGACGGCCGCGGCGGCGGCGACCACGACCAGCAGGCGCCGCGCGATGCGGCTGAGCCGGGTCGGCGGGCGACGGCCGCTGCGCGGCGGACGCCGCACGGTGCGCGTGCCGCGCGGGTCGAGCTCGGGCGGCAGCCCCGGGTGGACGCCGGACGGCGAGGACATGCGGGCGTACCTCCCGGCTGACGTCAGCGGTCGCCCGCGATGCTAGGTGCCGCGTCGCCGTACGGCGGGCAGCCACGCCGCAGGCGGGCCGAGACCGCTTGGGTAGCGTGTGGCCGCGATGACCACCTCCGAGATCCCCGCCGCCGTGACCGCGGCCGAGCCGGCTGGGCCGACGGCGTGGCCGGGCGTCTCGGTCGTCGTGCCGGTGCTCGACGAGGAGGTGCACCTCCGGGCGGCGGTCTCCACCGTGCTCGGGCAGGACTACCCCGGCGAGCTCGAGGTCGTGCTGGCGCTCGGGCCGTCCCGCGACCGCACCGACGAGATCGCGGCCGGCCTCGCCTCCGACGACCCCCGGGTCCGGCTGGTGACCAACCCGACCGGCGCCACCGGGACGGGCCTCAACCTGGCTCTCGGCACCGCGCGCCACGACGTCATCGTCCGGCTCGACGGCCACGCGCTGGTGCCGGCCGACTACGTCCGGGTCGCCGTCGAGACGCTGCAGCGGACCGGCGCCGACAACGTCGGCGGCCTGATGGCCGCCGAGGGCGTCACCGACTTCCAGCGGGCCGTCGCGGTCGCGATGACCAGCCCGATCGGCGTCGGCCAGGCCAGCTTCCACGTCGGCGGCGAGGAGGGCCCGGCACCCACCGTGTACCTCGGGGTGTTCCGCCGCGAGGTGCTGGAGCGGCTCGGCGGCTACGACGAGACCTTCCTGCGGGCGCAGGACTGGGAGCTCAACCACCGGATCCGGGACAGCGGCGGGCTGGTGTGGTTCACGCCCCGGCTGACCGTGTCCTACCGGCCCCGGTCCACGCTGCGGGCGCTGGCCCGTCAGTACCGCGACTACGGCCGCTGGCGCCGGGTGGTGATGCGCGAGCACGAGGGCACCGCGAACCTGCGTTACCTCGCCCCGCCGGTCACCGTCGTCGTGGTCGTCGCCGGCACCGTCGTCGGGCTGGCCGGCTGGCGGCCGGCGCTGCTGGCGCCGCTGGGCTACGCCGCCGGGGTGCTGGCCGGGTCGGCGGTCGTCGGTCGCGGCCTGCCGGCCCGGTCGCGGGCCTGGCTGCCCGCCGTCCTCGCGACGATGCACGGGGCCTGGGGCGTCGGCTTCCTCACCAGCCCGCGCGGGCTGCGCGCACCGCGCTAGGGACGTCGTTCAGGCACAGCGCGTCGACCCCGGCCGCGGCGAGCCGGCCCGCGAGCGACGGCTCGGGGCACCAGGCCAGCAGCTCCAGACCCGCGTCGTGCGCCACCTGCACGCTGCGCGCGGGGTCGCGGTGGACGTGCGCCGGCTCCACCCGGTTCGCCGCGAACGACCCGTGGTGCACGGCCACGACGTCCAGGTCGAGGCCGGCGGCGGCCGCGACCAGGTGCCGCAGCGGGAAGTCCAGCCACCCGATGAGGCCGTACGCCGGGCCCGGCTCCCGCTCGCGCAGCCCGAGCAGGGCCGCCGGGTCGAAGGACGTCACCAGCAGCGGCCGGCGCCGGATCTCGGTCGACAGCACCGGCCCCAGCAGGCCCGCAGTGCGCCGCGGGAACGGGTCGGTGGCGTCCTCCAGCACCGACTTCAGGTCGAGGTCGACGGGCAGCCCGGCGGGCAGCGCGTCGAGCAGGGCGTCGAGCCCCACCACTCCCGCCGCCTCGGCGTCGTCGCGGCGCAGGTCGACGAGGAACCGGCCGTCCGGCAACGACGGGTTGTGGTGCACGACCAGCGAGCCGTCCGCGGTGCGGGTGACGTCGACCTCGAGCCAGTCGACCCCGGCGGCGACGGCCGCGAGCATCGAGGCCACGGTGTTCTCCCGGTGCCCGTCGACGTCGCCCCTGCCGAGACCGCGGTGCCCGACCAGCGACGGTCCGCCGGTGAAGACCCGGCGCTCAGCCGTGGGCATCCACGTCGCCGGTGGTGACCCGCTTGTGGCCGGTCAGCAGCCGGTCGCGCTCGGCGATCAGCTCGGCGACCGCCGCCTCGAACCGCCGTGAGCTCTCGCCGGGCCCGAGGTCGCCGAAGTAGTGCTTGCGGGTGCGCGCCCGGTCGTCGCGGCGCGGGTCCTCGGCGAGCGCGGTGGCCACTGCCGCGCTGAGGTCGCCGATGGTGGCCGGAGTCGATGACGTCGGCGCCTTCGGTCAGCGGGGTGTCTCTCGCCAGCAGGTCGGGGTCGTCGCGCCGGTCGGTGAGGAAGAGTGGTGCGTCGGTGCGCAGGTAGAGGAAGTCCAGGGTGACGCTGGACACGTCTCCGACCAGCGCGTCGGTGCGCCCGAACATCGCGAGGATGTTGCCGTCCGTCCGGGCCACGTGGCCGGCCCGCGGGTCGCGCTGGTTCGCCGCACCGATCGCGGCCACGATCTTGCGGTGCCCGCGGGCGACGGCCGGAACGGTCGAGGCCGGGACCCTCGGGTGCGGCTTGTACACCACCCGCACGTCGGGCAGCGCGAGCAGCGCCTCGACGATCCGGACCCCGAAGCGGTCCACGGAGGTCCAGTTGTTCGACTCGCTCTCGCCCTCCCAGGTGGGGGCGTACATGACCGTACGGCGGGTCGACGCGGGCAGCTCCGGGGTGAACTCGAGGTCGAGCTGCGGTCGCCCGACCGCCACCACCTTGCTGTCGTCGAAGTCGATCAGGGCCTCGCGGTAGCGCTCGACCGCGACCTGACCGGCCACGAAGACCCGGTCGTAGGCCTTGACCTGGTTGGAGAAGCTGGACAGCTTGTCGCTCTCGCCGTGGTTGACGTGGACGTGCAGCATCCGCGGGTTGTTCAGCGACTGGAAGTTGCGGAACCCGTTGTTCACGTAGATGCCGACCTTGAACTCGCCGGCGTCGTAGAGGTTCATCAGGTCGAGGAAGGTGGTCACGCAGACCACCGGCAGCGTGGTGCGGTCCTGCACCTCGCGCATCGTGCGCAGCTCGCGCAGGATGACCACGACCCGGTGGGTGCGGGACAGCTGCTCGAGGACCGGCAGCCACTGGTCGAGCTGGTAGGCCCGGTCCGGTGTCTCGGCGAAGTAGATCGCGACCTCGGCGTCGATCGGGATGCGGGCCGCGGCGAGCTGGGGGGCGAAGGCGTCGGGCGCCAGCCGGACGGCGAGCTCGGCCTGGGCCTTCCGTAGCCGCCAGCGGGCGGCGCGCAGCGCTCGCCGGGCACCGGACCTGGTCACGCTGACCTCGGGCGTCTCGGGCACGCGGGGGACGATACCGTCCGGGGGTCGTGCTGCCTGCGGAGAGGGATCGACCAGATGATCGGCATGGTGCTGGCGGCCGGAGCCGGCCGACGGCTGCGGCCGTACACGGACACGCTGCCCAAGGCCCTGGTGCCGGTCGACGGCGAGACCACGATCCTCGACATCGGTCTGCGCAACCTGGCGGCCGTCGGGCTCACCGACGTCACCGTCGTCGTGGGCTACCGGGCCGAGGCGGTGCACGAACGGCAGGCCGACCTCGAGGCCCGGCACGGGGTCCGGCTCACCCTGGTCCACAACGACAAGGCCGAGGAGTGGAACAACTGCTACTCGCTGTGGCTGGCCCGCGACCACTTCGCGCAGGGCGCGCTGCTGGTGAACGGCGACACGGTGCACCCGGTTGACGTCGAGCGGGTGCTGCTGGCCGCTGCCGAGCAGCCCGACGCGGCGGGCATCCTGCTGGCGCTCGACGCCGCCAAGACCCTCGACGAGGAGGAGATGAAGGTCACCCTCGACGAGCGCGGTCTGATGCGGCGCATCACCAAGCTGATGTCGCCGGCCGAGGCCGACGGCGAGTACATCGGCGCGACGCTGATCCGCCCCGGCGCGGGGGAGGCCCTCGCCACCGCCCTCGAGGCCACCTGGCGGCGCGACCCGGACCTCTACTACGAGGACGGCTACCAGACGCTCGTCGACACCGGAGGCTCGGTCGGGGTGGCGGCGATCGGCACCCTGCCGTGGGTCGAGGTCGACAACCACGCCGACCTCGCCCGGGCGCGGGAGATCGCGTGCCACTACTAGCCCGGATGCTGCTGAGCCCGCTGTTCATCGACATCCGGGCCGGCGCCGTCGCCGATCTCGGTGACCTGCTCTCCGACCGCCGCATCTCCGCCGACGGGCACGTCGCGATCGCGGTCGGTCCCGGCCAGGGCGAGCAGGTGGTCGCGGCGGTGCGGCCCTCGTTGTCCAACGCCGACGTCTTCACGGTGGACGGCGGCAGCCTGGAGGCCGCAGGCGACCTGCAGACCGAGATCCGCGGGAAGAGCTACGACGCGCTGGTCGGGATCGGCGGCGGCCGCACGCTCGACGTGGCGAAGTACGCCGCCATGCGGCTCGGGCTGCCGATGGTCGCGGTGGCGACGAACCTCGCGCACGACGGCATCGCCTCCCCGGTCAGCTCGCTGCTGCACGAGGGCGGCAAGGGGTCCTTCGGGGTCGTCCCGCCGATGGCCGTCGTCGTCGACCTGGACTACGTGCGCACGTCACCGCCGCGGATGGTGCTGTCCGGCGTCGGTGACCTGGTGAGCAACCTCACGGCGTGCGAGGACTGGCGGCTGGCCGCGGACGAGCGCGACGAGCCGGTCGACGGGCTGGCGGTGACGTTCGCCCGGACGGCCGCCGAGGCGGTGCTGCACCGCCCGGACGGGCTCGAGTCGGACGGCTTCCTCACGGCGCTGGCCGAGGGGCTGGTGCTCTCGGGCATGGCGATGGCCGCCGCCGGCTCCAGCCGGCCGAGCAGCGGCGCCGACCACGAGATCATGCACGCCATCGACGCGCTCTTCCCCGGCACCGCCAACCACGGCGAGCTCGCCGGGGTGGGTGCCCTGTTCTCCGCCTTCGTGCGCGAGGACGCCCGGCTGGCCGAGCAGATCGACGGCTGCCTCCGGCGGCACGCGCTGCCCCGCGGGCCGGCCGCGCTCGGGCTGACCGCCGAGCAGTTCGCCGAGGCGGTGTGCTTCGCGCCGAGCACCCGGCCCGACCGCTACACCATCCTCGAGCACCTCGACCTCGACGCCGACGGCGTCCGGGACCGGGTGACGGCCTTCGTCGAGGCCTACGGCGCCTGAGCCCGGCCGCGGGGCACGTCACAGTGCCGGTGATAGCGTTCCGCAGTCCGTGAGCGTGCAGATCGCTGGGAGAGTCGTGGCTGGTCAGGCGGTGCCGGCGAGGCTCGGCACCCTGTGGGAGAGCCGGCGGATCCTGTCGCTGCTGGTGACCCGCGACCTCAAGGTCAAGTACGCCGACTCGGTGCTGGGCTACATCTGGTCGATCCTCGACCCGCTGATGATGGCCATCGTCTACTGGTGGGTCTTCTCCCAGCTGATGCACCGCCAGCTCGGCGAGGCGCCGTACATCGTCTTCCTGCTCTGCGGGATGCTCCCGTGGCAGTGGACCAACGCATCGCTGCGCGCCTCGATGAAGGCACTCAACAAGGACTCCAAGCTGGTGCGGTCGACGAGCCTGCCCCGGGAGATCTGGGTGCTGCGGGTGGTCGCGTCGAAGTACGCGGAGTTCGTCTACGCGCTGCCGGTGCTCGCGATGTTCGCGCTGATCACCCACGCCCACCTCAACCGCTACATCCTGGTGTGGCCGTTCGCGATGCTGCTGCAGGCGGTGCTGCTCACCGGCTGCGGGCTGCTGCTCGCGCCCGCGGCGATCCTGTACGGCGACGTCGAGCGCGTGATGCGCATCGTCACCCGGCTGCTCTTCTACTTCTCGCCGATCCTCTACGGCCTGAACGACGTCGAGGGCCGCTTCGGTCCGGTCGTCGGCAAGCTGTACATCCTCAACCCGCTGGCCGGCCTGTTCGACCTCTACCGGCTGGCGTTCTTCCCCGACCAGTGGGTCGGGTGGCTCCCGGTGGCGTTGTCGACCGTGGTCTCGGTCGGCATCTTCAGCGCCGGGATCGTGGTGTTCCGGCGCCTCGAGGGCACAGTCCTCAAGGAGATCTGAGTGGCCCCGGTCATCGATGTCGAGGGCCTCGGCATCCACTTCAAGCGCAACCGACGACGGCACAAGCGGCTCCGCGACGTCTTCTCGGCCCCGGCGCCGCCGCCGGTCAAGCCGGGTAAGCCGGGCAAACCGGGCAAGCCGGGCAAGGGAAAGCAGGGGAAGGGCAAGGGCCGGGCGAGCAAGTTCTGGGCGCTGCGGGACGTGTCCTTCACGGTGGACCGGGGCGAGGCGGTCGGCCTGGTCGGGGGCAACGGACAGGGCAAGAGCACCCTGCTCAAGCTCATCGCCGGCGTGCTGCTGCCGGACGCCGGCCGGATCACGGTGTCCGGCGGGGTGGCACCGCTGATCGAGGTGACCGGCGGCTTCGAGGGCGACCTCACCGCACGGGACAACATCTGGCTGACCGCGGGGCTGCACGGGCTGACCAAGCGCGAGATCGCCAGCCGGTTCGACGACATCGTCGACTTCGCCGAGGTGGGCGACTTCCTGGACACACCGTTCCGGCACTTCTCCTCGGGCATGAAGGTCCGGCTGGGCTTCTCGGTGATCACCACGCTCGACGAGCCGATCGTGCTCGTCGACGAGGTGCTGGCCGTGGGCGACCGTGCGTTCCGGGAGAAGTGCTACACCCGGATGAACGACCTGCTCTCCGGCGGCCGCACCCTGTTCCTGGTGTCGCACAGCGAGGCCGACCTCCGCCGGTTCTGCACCCGGGGGCTCTACCTGCGGGGCGGCTCCCTCGTCACCGACGGCCCCCTCGAGGAAGCGCTCGAGCAGTACCGCCAGGACACCGGCGCCCGCGGGCCGCAACGGTGACCGTCCCGGTCGTCGTGGATCCGGCGCCGCCGGCCCTCGCGACCGGGCTGGAGGCGCTGGCCGCGGCGGCGCGGGCCGGGCAGGGGGCGCTGCTGCTGGTGTCGGCCGACCTGCAGATCCACCCCGAGGCCCTCGCCGACCTGGCCGACGACCCGCGCTCCGGGTACCGCCGTGCTGGTCAGCCGCAGCGACGTGGTGCCGGCCGACCTGCGGGTGCGCGCCGGCCGGGTCGTCGCCGCCGGGACGCCGGCCCACCGGGTGACGGGTCCGGACGCCGCCTTCGCCGGCGCCCTGCGCGTCGGGGCCGCCGACCGGGCGGCCGCCGCGGCCGCCGCAGAGCAGCTGGCCCACCTCGCCCGGGCCCACGGCTGGGCCGGCGACGCCCTCGGCTTCCTGCTGCTGGGCCTGGTGCGGTCCGGCGTCCGGGTGGGCACGGTGAGCCTCGACCCCTGGCGTTGGCGCAACCACGCCGACGCGGGCGACGCCGCGCTGCAGGCCGAGCTGGACGCGATGGACGCCCGTGCGGTGCACGCCGTCCGGTTCGCCCGCGCGACCAAGTCCGACGACGGCTTCGTGGCGACGTTCGTCAGCCGCCCGGTGTCCCGGCTGCTGACCCCGTGGGCCCTGCGGTTCGGGCTGACACCCAACCAGGTGACGGTCGGCTCGGTCGCCGTCGGGCTGGCGGCCGCGGCGTCCTTCGCGGTCGGGAGCGGCCCGGCGCTCGTGCTCGGGGCGGTGCTGCTCCAGCTCTCCCTGGTGCTCGACTGCGTCGACGGCGACGTGGCGCGCTACACCCGGAGGTTCAGCCCGCTCGGGGCCTGGCTGGACGCCTCGACCGACCGGCTCAAGGAGTTCGCCTGCTACCTGGGGCTGGCCTGGGGCGCCGACGCGGGGCGCGCAGGGTGGGCCCTGGCGGCCGCGATGATCACCCTGCAGACGACCCGGCACAGCATCGACTACACGTTCACCGCGGTGAAGGACCTCCGGGAGGCGGAGGTCGTCGTGGCATCGATGGCGGACCCGGCCGACCCGGGGCGGGAGGCGGTGGGCGGCGCCCGCGCCGCCCGGGCGCTCGAGCTGAGCCGCCGCAGCAGCGCCGCCCGGCCCGCCGTGACCTGGCTGAAGAAGCTGCTGCACCTCGGCATCGGGGAGCGCTGGCTGGTGCTCTCGGTGCTCGCGGCGCTGGGTCGCCCGGCGGGTGCGCTGGCCGTCCTGCTGGCCCTCGGTGCGGTGTCGCTGCTCTACACCTCGGCGGGCCGCACGGTGCGGGCCCGGTCCTGGCCGCCCGAGCCGGTGACGCCGCGGGAGCGGGAGATCGTGCTCGCCCAGGTCGACGGGGCCCCGCTGCTGCCCGCCGCGGTGGCCGCCCGGTTGGCCGGCGGCGTCGCCGGCCGCGAGCGGTTCCTCTGGGTCCGCCCCGCGCTGCTGCGGGCCGCGGAGTACAGCCTGGTGCTGGCGTTCACCGCGCGGCTGCCGGGGGTCGGGCCGGGCGCGGCGGTCGCCGTGCTGCTGCTCGTGGTGGCGTCGCACCACTACGACGACCTGTACCGCGTGCTCAACCGGCTGCGGCCACCGTCGACGGTGACCCGGGTGCTCGGGCTCGGGTGGCCCGGGCGGCTCCTGGTGGTGGCGGCCCTCAGCCTGCTGGGGGGCAGCGTGGCCCAGGGGGGTCTGTGGGTGCTGGCCGCCGGGCTCGGCATGCTCTTCCTCGGGTTCGAGCCCGCCCGGGTGCTGGGCGAGGTGCGCGACCGCAGGGACGCCCCGACCGGAGGAGCCGCAGGTGCCTGACCGCCCGACCATCGCCGAGCTGCGGGAGGTGACCCAGCCGCCCTCGGTGCGGGGCCGGCGCAACTCCGAGCACTGGACGGGCGACCTCTACCAGCGCCGCCTGTCGCCGTACCTCACGAGGATCCTGCTCGGGACGGCGATCACGGCCAACGGCGTGACGGTGCTGATGATCGTCACCGGGGCGGCCGCGGGTGCCGCCCTGCTGGTCCCCGGCCTGGTGGGTGCGGTGCTGGCGGCGCTGCTGGCGCAGCTGCAGATGCTGTGGGACTGCTGCGACGGCGAGGTGGCCCGCTGGCGGCAGACCTTCTCACCCGCCGGCTTCTTCCTCGACAAGCTCGGACACACCCTGGCCGAGAGCGCGATCGCCCTCGCGCTGGGGGTCCGGGCCGCCGGGGGACCGGGGTCGCCGGACGGCTGGACGACGCTGGGGGCGGTCCTCGCCGTCCTCGTGCTGGTCAACAAGTCGCTGAACGACGACGTGCACCTCGCCCGGGCGGCCAGCGGCCTGCCGCGGCTGCAGGACCGGGCCGAGGAGGTGGCGCCGCGGGCGTCGTCGGTGCGTCGGTTGCGCTCGCTGGCCCGCTTCGTGCCGTTCCACCGGCTGTTCCACTCGATCGAGCTGACGCTGCTCGCGCTGGTGGCCGCGGTCGGGGACGTCGTCGTCGGCGACCTCGGCGCCACCCGGCTGCTGGTGGCGGTCCTGGTGCCGGCAGCGGCGCTCACCATCGTCGGTCACCTGGTCGCGATCCTCACCTCGAGCAGGCTGCGGTGAGCCGCCCGACCGTCGGTGCGGTCGTGCTCAGCATGGGCACCCGCCCGGCAGAGCTCCCGCGGGCGCTGGAGTCGCTGCTCGGGCAGGAGGGCGTCGACCTCGACGTCGTGGTCGTGGGCAACGGCTGGGAGCCGGTCGGGCTGCCGGACGGCGTCCGCACGCTGCACCTGCCGGAGAACGTGGGCATCCCCGAGGGCCGCAACGTCGGCGCCGCCGAGGTGCGCGGCGAGGTGCTCTTCTTCTACGACGACGACGCCTACCTGCCGAGCGCCGACGTGGTGGCCCGGCTGGTCGACGTCCTCGTCGGCGACGCCCGGGTCGGCGCCGTGCAGCCGCGGCCGGTCGACCCGACCGGCGCGCCGTCCCCGAAGCGCTGGGTCCCGCGCCCCGGGGGCCGGGACCCGCTGCGGCCGGGCGCGGTCGGCTGGATCTGGGAGGGCACCTTCGCGATCCGCCGCTCGCTGTTCGAGCAGGCCGGCGGCTGGCCCGGGCACTTCTTCTACGGCCACGAGGGCATCGAGCTGTCCTGGCGGGTCTGGGACGCGGGCTACGTCACGTGGTACGCCCCCGACGTCGTCATGAACCACCCGGCGACGTCCCCCACCCGGCACGAGACCTACTACCGGCTCAACGCCCGGAACCGGGTGTGGGTGGCCCGACGCAACCTGCCGTGGCCGCTGGCCGTCGCCTACCTGGCGACCTGGACCGTCCTCACGGTGCTGCGGTTCCGCTCGGTGCGGTTGTTGCGGGTGTGGTTCGGCGGGTTCCGCGAGGGCCTCGGCCCGGGGTCCGGCGAGCGGCGGCCGATGAGCTGGCGCACGGCGTGGCGCCTGACCCGGGCCGGCCGCCCGCCGGTCGTCTGAGGCCCGACCGGCCCACCTAGACTCGGTCGCGGCCGCAGGATGTGCCCACCTACGAGAGCGGGAGGTCGAAGCGTGCCCCGACGGACCGTTGCCGGCCCCAGCTCCGGCGCCGGACGTCTCTGTCGTCGTCATCGGGTACAACGACCGCGCCAACCTGCCGCACGCGATCCGCTCGGTGCTCGACCAGACGCTGCGCAACCTCGAGGTCGTGGTGGTCGACGACGCCTCCACCGACGACTCGGTCGAGGTCGCAGAGGAGATCGCCCGGGCCGACCCGCGGGTCAGCGTCGTGCGGCTGCCGGAGAACAGCGGCGGGTGCAGCCGGCCGCGCAACGTCGGCATGGAGCACGCCCGCGCGCCGTACGTGATGTTCCTCGACAGCGACGACGTCTACGAGCGGCACGCCTGCAAGAACCTGCTGGTCGCCGCCGAGCGCACCGGGGCGGACGTGGTGGGCGGCCGGGTGGTGCGGGTCAACCTGACGAAGGGCAAGGAGTCGCCCTGGGCCAAGGAGCTCTACGCCGCGCGGGCCGTCTTCCGCGGCGTCTGGGAGAACCCGACGCTGTTCTTCGACCCGCTGTCCACCAACAAGATCTACCGCAAGGACTTCCTGGACCGGCACCACATCCGGTTCCCGGAGGGCGTGCACTACGAGGACTCGCTGTTCTCCACCAAGGTCTACTGCCTGGCCGAGACGATCGCGGTCATCCCCAACCTGGTCTACGTGTGGCGGGTGGTCGAGGACGCCGAGGGGCACTCGATCACCCAGCGGCGCTACGAGTTCGAGAACTTCCGCGACCGGATCGCCGTGCACCGGATGATGGACGAGTTCCTGCGCGAGAACGGCGGCGCAGACCTCAAGGTGCACAAGGACTTCAAGTTCATCAGGCACGACCTGAACCTCTACCTGACCGACCTCGCCCACCGGGACGCCGACTACCAGCGCAAGTTCATGCACCTCGCGGCCGACTACCTCGCGACGGTCAGCGACGAGACGCTGGACATGGTGTACCCGCTCGAGCGGATCTGCGTGCACATGATCCGGCGCCTCGACGTCCCGGAGACGCTCAAGACCGTCGACTACCTGCGCTACGGCTTCAAGCTGTCCACCGACCTCGTCCGGCGCGACGGGCGGGTCTACTGGTCGGACAAGTACCTCGCGACGCCCGAGGACCGCGCGGTGATGGACGTCACCGAGATGGGCTTCCACCGGCTGCCGTTCGAGAAGCTGAACCTCTACAACCAGGTGACCGCCGCCCGGGTCGAGGGGAGCCACCTCGTGCTCGAGGGCACGGTGGTCAACCAGCTCGGCGTGCTCGACGGGGCCGACCGCGGGAACCTCTCGCTCGCCGTCTCGGTGCGCAACCGCGGCCGCTTCGCCCGGCGTACCCACCGGGTGACCGACTGGACGCTGGACGGTGACCGGCTGCGCTACCGCGCCGACGTCGACCTGACCCGCGCCATCGCGACGCTGGACCAGGCGCTGCCCATCTACGACTTCCGGCTCGAGCTCAGCAGAGCGGGCGAGACGAACATCACGCCGTTCAGCATCGACCCGGCGATGGTCGCCGCCCGTCCCGTCAAGGTCCGCGGCCGGCTCGGTGGCCTGGCCACCGGCTACGTCGAGCCCTACGTCACCTACCGGTTGAACCTGGCGTTCCAGCAGTCGCCGGACGCAGGGCTGGCCGAGATGCTGCGGCAGACCAACCGGTTCAGCGTCCGGGCCCGTGGGTCGGTGCGCTGGCGGTCGAGCCGGGCCGTCGGCAACGCCCGGCTCAAGCTGCTGGCGTACAAGGCGATGCGGCGGCTCCCGGTCAGACCCGGCCTCGTCGTCTTCGAGTCGCACATGGGCACGCAGTACTCCGACAGCCCGCGGTACATCTACGAGGCCGCCAAGGCGGCCGGCCTCGACGAGCTGGGTCTCCGCCCGGTCTGGTCCTACGCGCGCCGCACCGACGGCTTCCCGACCGACGTGCGGCTGGTGCGCCGGGAGAGCTGGCGCTACCACCACGACCTGGCCCGCGCCGAGTTCTGGGTCGACAACCAGGGCTTCCCTCGGGGCTACGCCAGGCGTCCCGAGACGACGTACCTGCAGACCTGGCACGGCACGCCGCTGAAACGGATGGGCTTCGACTCACCGGCGCTGGAACGGGCCGGCGCAGGGGTTCGCCGGCAGCACAAGGCGATGATGCGGCGGTGGAGCGCGCTGCTCGTGCCCAGCGAGTACTTCGTCGAGACCTTCGTCGCGTCCTACGGGTACGAGGGCCGGCTGGTGCGCAAGGGACTGCCCCGCAACGACCTGCTGGTGCGCGGCGTGGACGACGGCTGGGTCAAGGACAGGAAGCGCGAGCTGGGCCTGCCGTCCGACCGCCGGCTGGTGCTCTACTGCCCCACCTTCCGGGACCGGGCCCGCCGGCTCGGCACGCCGTACGAGCTGCCGCTCGACCTGGAGGTGATGCGCCGCGCGCTCGGCGAGGACGTGCACCTGATGCTGCGCACCCACTACCTCGACAAGCTGGAGCTCACCGCGCGGTACGACGCCTTCGCCACCGACGTGTCCCGGCACCACGACGTGACCGAGCTGATGCTGCTGGCCGACGTGCTCGTCACGGACTACTCGTCGGTGATGTTCGACTTCGCCAACACCGGGCGCCCGATGGTGTTCTTCACCTACGACTACGAGGACTACGTGCGCGACGAGCGGGGCACCTACCTCGACCTTCCCGAGGTGGCGCCGGGTCCGATGGCAGCCACCACCGACGAGCTGGTCGCCGCACTCCGCTCGGTCGACGACGACGTCGCGCGCTACCGCGACCGGTACGCCACCTTCCGCAAGCGGTTCTGCGAGTACGAGACCGGCCACGCGGCGGAGCACGTCGTCGAGGAGTTCTTCGACCGGCGAGGGCGCTCGTGACGCGGACCGACCGGCCGCGCGACGTGTTCCTGGTGGCCAACAACGTCGACGAGCTCGGCGGGGTGCAGCGGGTGACGCACAACCTCGCCACGATGCTGCACGAGCGCGGGCACCGGGTGACGGTCGTCGGCATCCAGCACGCCCTCGAGCCGCACGACTACGGCGTCCGTCCCTACCGGTGCCTGGTCCTCAACGAGGTGCCCGAGCCGCCGGCGCGCACCGGACAGCGGCCTGCGCGGCCGGCTCAACCCCGCTGCACGGGAGGCCCGCCGCAAGCACGAGCAGGCCCGCGCCGCGGCGGTCGACCGGCTGTCCGCGCTGTTCGCCGAGGTCGACCAGGGCATCGTCGTCTGCATGCAGATCTGGTCGATGAACTGGGTCGGGCCGGCGGAGACCGGGCACCTGCACGTCATCGGCATGAGCCACGAGTCGTTCGACGCGACCCTCGGCTCGACCCGGTGGGAACGCGCGCAGCTGCACTACCGCGACGTCGACCTGCTGCTCCTGCTGACCGACCACGACGCGGCGCGCTTCGAGCTCGAGGGGTTCAACAACGTCGGGGTCATGCACAACTCGCTGTCGTTCTACCCCGAGCGCGCCAGCGACGTCAGTGCGCCGGTGGTCGTGGCGGCGGGACGGCTGGCACCGGAGAAGGGCTACGACCGTCTGGTCAGCGCGTTCGCGATGGTGGCGGGCGACCACCCCGACTGGGTGCTGAAGATCTTCGGCACCGGCCCGCTCCGCGACCGGCTGGTGTCCCAGGTCGAGTCGCTCGGGCTCGCCGGGCGGGTCCTGCTGCCCGGGCTGGCCGCCGACATCGAGGCCGAGCTGGTCGACGCGTCGGTGTTCGCGCTGTCCTCCATCCACGAGGGCCTGCCGATGGCGCTGGCCGAGGGGATGGCCTGCGGGCTCGCCTGCGTGGCCTTCGACTGCGCACCGGGGGTCCGGGAGATGGTGACCGACGGCGTCGACGGCATCGTCGTGCCGCCACGCAACGTCGCGGCGCTCGCCGACGGCCTGTCCCGGCTGATGGGCGACGAGGACCTGCGCCGGGCCTACGGCCGGAAGGCTCGGGAGAGCGTCCGACGGTTCGCCCCCGAGGAGATCGTGCAGCAGTGGGAGCGCGTCTTCGACCTCGTCGACCGCTGATCGCCCTTCGGGTCAGCCCTGGCCGGGGCCGTAGAGCCGCAGCTCGCGCTCCTTGAGCAGCAGGTGCCAGCCGTCGAACGCCTTCGGCGGCCGCTTGGCCAGGCCGGGCGTCCAGATCAGGTAGGTGCCGGGATCACCGGGTGAGACCGGGGCGGCCTTGAGCCCGTGCGGCACCCTCGTCACCCGGGTGTGCACGACCCGCCCACCGCCGACGGCGTCCCGGGAGTAGATGCCCAGGACCAGCGCGTCGCGGTCGTCGGTGATGATCGTGTCGATGTCGGCGTCATGTGCCTGCAGGTAGGCGCGCATCGTGTTCCACGCCTGGTCCCGTGGGTTGCGGGCGATGCTGGGCAGGATCGGGAGCACGGCCAGCGCGATGCCGAGCGCCGCGACGGCCGCGGTGACGGCAACGCCGAGGCTGCGGCGGCCGTCACCCAGCCGGCGGCGGAACCACGCCAGGAGCCACGCCACGAAGCCCACCGACCCGAGCACCAGAGCGGGCAGCACCGGCACCCAGTAGCGCATCAGCGAGGCGTTGATGCGGATGAAGCCGGGGTCGAGCAGGCCGGACACCAGGGTCAGCGGCACCCAGATCACGAGGAACCAGCCGAGCCAGAGCCAGTGCGCGCGCCGGTGCACGACGAGCGCCCCCAGCACCATCAGGGCGAAGGTCGTGAGCACGAACAGCGTCTGCGGGTAGACCTCGACGATGCGGGGGAACCGCGTCAACGCGTCGACCCGGGTGATGGGCGACAGCGGTGCGCTGCCGTGGTCGCTGTCGACCTTGAGCCGGGCCAACGGGTCGCCGTGCGCCCACTGCGCGAGGACGAGCTCGAGGACCAGGCAGGCCAGCATCGTCACTGCCAGGTGCAGCCAGCGCCGCAGCGGCAGCCGCCACGCGAGCAGCACGACCACGATCAGCGGGTAGAAGAAGACCGAGAGCTCGCGCACCAGGTAGGCCCAGCCGAAGCAGAAGCCGGCGAGCAGGAACCACCAGGTCGGCGCGCCGTCGCCCGGCCGGCCGTCGGTGCGGCGCTGGGCGGCTCCGATGAGCAGCGCGAAGCCCGCCGTGACGAACGCCGTCGACGGGATGTCGGGCAGCAGCTGCCAGCTCGTCATCCGCTCGGTGCCGGCCTTGATCACGGTGTCGACCAGCACCGGGTGGAAGATCAGCAGCACCGTGGCGACGAAGCCGGTCCACCGGTCGAAGACCACCGTGCCGAGGGCGAAGACGGCGACCACGAGCAGGATCGCGGTGAGGAACGGCCACGCGTAGTAGGCGACCTGCCCGTAGCCGAACAGCTCGAGGAACCCGCGCACCGGCAGCAGGTTCCCGATGCGCAGCGCGTGGTGGTCGAGCGGCACGTGCGGGAAGTCCCGGGCGTCGTTCAGGACGAAGATGCCGTCGTTCCAGCGTGGGGCCGGCCGCACGAGGAACGTCACGACCAGCTGGGTGAGGACGAGCACGACGCCGAGCACCCAGGTGGGCACGGCCGGCAGGAAGGTACGACGGGGTGCGGGGGCCGCCTGGGCGGCCGGCGTGTCGGTGGTGGTGCTCATCGGGCCGCGGTCACGGCTCCATGACGGTGGGCTCGCCGGACACGTGCAGCGCCGCCCCGGTGGCCGCGCGCACGTCGTCGACGCTGACGCCCGGCGCGATCTCGCGCAGCAGCAGGCCGTGCGGCGAGACGTCGACGACCGCGAGGTCGGTGATGACCCGGTCGACGACGCCACGGCCGGTGTAGGGCAGCGTGCACTCCTCGACGATCTTGTGGGTGCCGTCCTTGGCCACGTGCTCCATGACGACCACGACCCGCTTCGCGCCGTGCACGAGGTCCATCGCCCCGCCCATCCCCTTGACCATCTTCCCGGGGATCATCCAGTTGGCCAGGTCGCCGCCGGCGGAGACCTGCATGGCGCCGAGGATCGCGGCGTCGATGTGGCCGCCACGGATCATGCCGAACGACGTGGCGGAGTCGAAGAAGGAGGCGCCCGGCAGCAGCGTCACCGTCTCCTTGCCCGCGTTGATGAGGTCGGGGTCCTCCTCGCCCTCGAACGGGTAGGGCCCGACCCCGAGGATGCCGTTCTCGCTCTGCAGCGTGACGTGCACGCCCTCCGGCAGGAAGTTGGGGACGAGGGTCGGCAGGCCGATGCCGAGGTTGACGTACTGGCCGTCCTCGAGCTCCTGGGCGGCGCGAGCCGCCATCTGGTCACGGGTGAGCGCCATCTCAGGCCTCCTGCCGGGGGCGGGTGGTGCGTCGCTCGATGCGCTTCTCGACGTCCGGCCCGACGTCGACCACCCGTTGCACGTAGACGCCGGGGGTGTGCACGTCCTCGGGACGGATCTCGCCGACCTCGACGAGGTTCTCGACCTGCGCGATGGTCACCCGGCCGGCGGTGGCGCACAGCGGGTTGAAGTTGCGGGCGCTCTCCCGGTAGACGAGGTTGCCCGACCGGTCGCCCTTCCAGGCGTGCACCAGCGCGACGTCGGTGACGATCGACTCCTCGAGCACGTAGGCCTTCCGCTCGCCGCCGATCTCGAACTCGCGGGTCTCCTTGGGCGGTGACGCGAGCACCACGTTGCCGTCGGCGTCGTAGCGCCAGGGCAGCCCGCCGTCGGCGACCTGGGTGCCGACCCCGGTGACGGTGTAGAACGCCGGGATGCCGGCGCCGCCGGCGCGCAGCCGCTCGGCGAGGGTGCCCTGCGGCGTCAGCTCGACCTCGAGCTCGCCGGAGAGGAACTGGCGGGCGAACTCCTTGTTCTCCCCGACGTACGACGCGACCACCCGGGCGATGCGGTGGTCGGCCAGCAGCACGCCGAGGCCCCACTCGTCGACGCCGCAGTTGTTCGACACCACGTGCAGGCCGGCCGTGCCGGCGTCGTGCAGGGCGGCGATCAGCTGGGTGGGCACGCCGCAGAGCCCGAAGCCGCCGACGGCCAGGCTGGCGCCGTCGCGGATGTCGGCCACCGCGGCGGCGGCGGACTCGTAGACCTTGTCGGCGGGGCGCAGCGCGGCAGCCGGCTCGGCTGCGGAGGGGTCGATGGACACGTCGGGGACTCTAACGAACGCAGCGCGGCGGCCCTCGTCAGGAGCAGATGTCCTGGGCGGCCGAGCGGACCTGCAGCGTCTCGGTGGGTGACGGGGAGCTGGAGCTGCCGGTCACGTCCACCGAGACGACGTCCGGCGAGTCCGCTCCGACCACCACGGTCAGCGTCGAGCCGAGCGAGATGTCCTCGGTGACCGTCGAGCCGGGGATCGACGCACCGAGGGTGCGCCCGGACTCGTCGTACGCCGGGTCGTGCAGAACCGTCGTGGTCGAGTAGTCGGACCGGTCGGCGTCGCCCACCCGCACCACGACGAAGCCGGCGGCGCGCAGCTGGTCGGCCATCTTCTTCGCGGCCCCCGTCACGCCGGTCCCGTTGAGGACCTGGACCCGGATGTTGCCCGGCGAGGTGACCAGCGGCGGCCCGCTCGGGGTCGCGGTGGCGGTGGGCTTCGGCTCCTTGCCCGGCAACGGCTGGTCGAGGCGCAGGGCGTTCCAGACCTTGTCGGCCTGCGGCTTGAGCTGCACCCGGTTGGGGTCAGGGGCGTACGCCTCGTTGGGGGCGGTCAGGAACGTGACGTTCTTGGTGTCGATGCCCTTGACGGCCTCGGCCAGCTTGCGCAGCGCGTTCAGGTTGCCGAGTGCGGGGTCGGTGGTGATCGAGTTGGTGGCCGCGCCGAGGAAGGACAGCAGCCGGTCCGGCCGGAGCAGCAGGCCCCTACTCTTGATCTTGGTCACCATCGAGCCGAGGAAGGCCTGCTGGCGGTCGATGCGGGACAGGTCGCCGCCGTTGCCCAGCCCGTGCCGGGTGCGCACGAAGGCCAGCGCCTGCTGGCCCTTCACGGTGTGGGTGCCCTTGGCCAGCACGAGGTGGGAGAACGGGTCGTTCACGTCCTGCGGGACGCAGACCCGCACGCCGCCGAGGGCGTTGACCATGTCCTTGAAGCCACCGAAGTCGACCACGACGTGGTGGTCGATGCGGATGTTGGTGAGCTGCTCGACGGTCTTGATGGTGCAGGCGGCGCCGGCCTCGGAGAATGCGGAGTTGAACATCGCCACCGACTGCGCGGGCAGCACCGTCCCGTCCCGCCGCTGGCAGCTCGGGATCGGCACCATGGTGTCGCGCGGGATGCTCACGAGCACCGCGCTCTGCCGGTCGGCTGCCAGGTGCAGCAGGATCGTGGTGTCCGACCGCTTGCCCGCGACGTCGGGGTTCTCGGCGGCCTGCCCGGACCGCTGGTCGGAGCCCAGCAGCAGGATGTTCAGCGGCTCCTCGGGGGCGTCCGGGACGGTCACCTTGGTCGGCCGCGGGCCGGTGATGAGCTGGTCGACGTTCTCCTTGGTGATGTTGCCGTTGAGCTTGGTGTAGACCACGAACGCGCTCACCGAGCCGGTGACCAGCAGGACCGCGACGATGACGCCCAGGGCGGTGACGACCCGGCGCCAGGTCGCCCGGCGCGCGGCGTGCCGCGCGCGCGGCGCGTGACGTCGGGTGGCGAGCTTGGGCACACGTGTCCTGTCGTCGATGCGTACCTGCCGGCCGCTCCGGCAACTCCGGATTGTCCGACCCGGCCGCGGAAGCGGCGGAGGGTACGACGGGCTGACCGACCAGTCTAGGTCACCGAGGATGCCCCGCCGACCGCCAACGGAACCCATCGGGGCAGATCGGGCGTGTCCGGACCAACAGCCGCCACGATGCCCTCCTGGCTGACCCGGCCGGGCAGCAGCTCGGTAGCCGGGTGACGGCAGAGCACGGCCGTGACCTCTGTGGCGAGCGGGACCAGCAGCCCGGCGAGCACCGCAGCCGACCCGGTGAGCGGGTCGGTGACCAGCAGCCGGGCGCCGGGAGGCGGCGCGGCCTGGGCGCGGGCGAGCGCGACCAGCGTCCCGCCGGAGCGGGTGACGCCCTCGGTGGTCAGGGCCGGCGCGGCCGGGTCCGGCCGGCCGGCCGGGACGAACCGGTCACCGTGCCCGTGCACCTCGCGGTCGTAGTCCAGGGTGGTCCCGGCCGGCGCGACGGCGTCCTGCCGGGGCAGCCCGAGCGGCCCCAGCCCCAGCGCCACCACGTCCCCGGCGCCGTCCGGCGGGGTGCGGCCGTAGGCCAGCACGGCAACGTCGACGGGGGCGCCGGGGTCGTCCTCGCCGTCGACGTCGCCGCGGGCGACGACGTGCAGGCCGAGCGCCCAGGCCGCCGACAGCCAGACCGCGGCCTGCCAGTGCACCGGCAGGTCGAGGCCGACCGTCGCGCCCGGCTGGACCCCGAGGTCGTCGCGCAGCAGGTTGGCGGTCTTGGCCACCCAGTTGGCGAAGGTGGCGGTGGACAGCTCGGTGCGCTCGCCGGTGGCGTCGTCGTAGAAGGTGAGCAGCGGGCGGGCCGGGTCGCGTCGCAGCGCCTCGTCCAGCAGCTGGGGCGGGCCGGCGAGCGGGGTCGAGGCGGTCACCCGGCCCAGGCTACGGCCGCGCCGGCCGGGCCCCCGGAGTGGTCACGGGCGGGCAAAATGTCCCGCTCCCCACACGCCGAGTTCGTCAAGAGGCAGGGCTTCGGCGCCGATGCCGTGGACACTGGACCGACGCCGTACCACCTGTCACGTGGGCATCACCAGTCACACGGGCCACAGCAGCACCGTCCATCGCACCGCCACCCGAGGGTCCCGCCATGCGCACCGCACCGCCCGCCGTCCTGCTCAGCGTGCTCGTCCCGCTGGCGGTGGTCGCCCTGCCGGTCGTCAGCCTGCCGCATGCCACGGCGCACCCGGTCCGCGCCGAGCTGCGCTCCCAGCCGCTGCGCGGGGTCGCCCTCGCCGGACTCGGGGCCGGCGCGCTGCGCGGCAGCCAGCGGGCGGCGTTCCGGGCCGTCCAGGGGGCCGGCCCGGCAGCCCGGCAGGCGGTGCCCACCCGGCCCGACGTGCTGGTGACTCGCACCGGGGTCGCCTCCTTCGACCTGCTCGGAGTCACCTGGCGGCCCGGCGGCACCGCCGACCTGACCGTGCTGGTGCGCACCCACGGGGCCACCGGCTGGACCGGCTGGACAGCGCTCGACGCGGCCGACGCCCCCGGCCCCGGCGAGGCACGCACCGCGCGGCCCGGCACCGAGCCGCTCTGGGTCGGGGACTCCGACGGCTACCAGGTGCGGGTCGACGTCCGCCGCGGCACGCTGCCGCGCGGGCTGCGGGTCGACCTGGTCGACCCGGGCAGCTCGGCCGCCGACAGCGCGGTGGGCGCCGCGCCGGCCGATGCAGGCCGCCCAGGCCGAGACCGGGCAGCCGCCCATCCTGAGCCGGGCCCAGTGGGGCGCCGACGAGTCGATCCGGCGCAGCGCCCCGAAGTTCAACGCCACCATCAAGGCCGGCTTCGTGCACCACACGGCCGGCACCAACAACTACTCCGCCGCGGACGTCCCCAAGATCCTGCGCGGCATCTACGCCTACCACGTCAAGGGCAACGGCTGGTCCGACATCGGCTACAACTACCTCGTCGACCGGTTCGGCCGGCTGTGGGAGGGCCGCTACGGGGGGATCACCAGGGCGGTGCTGGGCGCGCACACGGGCGGGTTCAACGTCGACACCTTCGCCGTGTCGGCGATCGGCAACTACGACAAGGTCGCCGCGCCGGCGGTGATGGTCGACTCGATCGCCCGGCTGATGGCGTGGAAGCTCTCGCTGTCGTTCCGGGACCCCAACGCCACGACCGTGCTGACCTCCCAGGGTGGAGGCACGTCCAAGTACCGGGCCGGCACCAAGGTCACCTTCCAGGTCGTCTCCGGGCACCGGGACGCCGGCAACACCTCCTGCCCGGGAAACAACCTGTACGCGCAGCTGCCGACGATCCGGGCCTTGACGACGGCGTACCTCGGGACCGCCCTGCTCGACCCGCACCCGTCGCCGGCCAGTGCCGTCTACGGCCGCGACGGCAGCATCAGCATCGTCTCGCGGGTGACCAGCGACCAGCAGTGGAGCCTCGAGGTGCGCCAGGTCTGTGACGGTGCCGTGGTGCGCACCGTGACCGGCAGCGCGTCGCCGACGGTGCCGGTGCAGGCCGTCTGGGACCTGCGGGACAGCGCCGGAGCGCCGGTCAGACCGGGGGCCTACACGGTGACCCTCGCCAGCGCCGACGCGACGGCTGCCGCGCGGACCTGGACCGGCCAGGTCACCGTGCAGGCGGCCCGCACGACGCCGCCCGCGACGGCCGCGACCGCCCTGCCCGGACAGAGCGGCTTCGTGCCGGTCGACCCGGTGAAGCTGTACGACACCCGTGCCGACGGCAACCTGCCGCTCGGTCCGGGCGGCCGGGTCGACCTGACGGTGCCCGGCGTGGGCCGGCTGCCGGCGTCCGGCATCGGCGCCGTCGCGCTGAGCATCGCGTCGAGCTGCGCCACCGCACCCACCGTCCGTGACGGCCTGGGCGGCGGGCTCGCCGCGGCCGGCGTCCCCCGCGCTGAACGTGTCGGCGGGGACGGCGGCCGCCGCGCTCGCGGTCACCCCGCTCGGCGGCAACGGCGTGGTCAGCATCGCGAACGCCGCCGGCACCACGGAGCTGTCGGTGAACGTGGTCGGCTACTACCCGCTGACCGGCGGCCAGGTCTACCGGCCCACCGGGACCCTGCGGCTCTACGACTCCCGGCGCGACCCGGCCGGCACGCTCCAGCCGGGCGTCGCCCGTACCGTCACGATGCCCGCGCTGTCGGGCATCCCCGCCACCGCCATGACCGGCGCCATGCTCAACGTCTCGACCGTCTCGCCGGCCGGCACGGGCACGCTCACCGTGCAGTCGTCCGGCGGCGACCGCGAGAACCCCACCGTCGCGTTCACCGCGGGGTCCCTGGTGAAGAGCAGGGCGGTGGTGCGGCTGCAGGGCGGCACGTTCACGCTGACCAGCCACACCGCCGCGACCCACGTCGTGGTCGACGCGGTCGGCTGGTGGGCTCCGGCCGAGGTCGTCCACGGTCGGCTGTTCCAGCCGCGGCGGACCGCCCGGGTGCTCGACACCCGGTCCGGCATCGGGGCCCCGCGGGGCAAGGTCGGCGCCGGCAAGGTGCTGGCCGTCAAGGTCGCCGGGAAGGGCCGGCCGGCGCCGGCCGGTGCCGCCGCCGTGGTGATGAACGTCACCGCCCGCGACGCCACCCGGTCGACCTCGATCACCGCGTGGCCGTTCGGCAAGGCCCGCCCGGCGTTCCCCGACCTGTCGGTGCGCGCCTTCCGGGTGACCGCCAACCTCGTCGTCGTCAGGGTCGGGACCAAGGGCCGGATCAAGCTCACCAACGGCTCCGGCGCGACGCACCTGGTGGGCGACGTGGTCGGCTACTACCCCTAGCGCGCGGGCCGGACCACCGCCGTACGCCGGTAAGGTTGCCCGCGATGAGCGAGCCTCCTGCCGGCGCCGAGACCGTGGCCGACGACGCCCCCACCACCGTCCTGCCGACCGTCGACCACCACCCGTTCAGCGCGCACCGCACCGAGCCCGAGCTGCCGGTCGACCCGGGCGGCCGGCCGGTCGTGACGATCGTGCTGCCGTGCTTCAACGAGCACGAGCACGTGATCGAGGAGGTGCAGCGGATCTGCACGGCGATGGACGCCAGCGGGCTGCCCTACGAGCTGTTGGCGATCGACGACGCGTCGACGGACGACACCCTGCAGCTGCTGCTGGCCGCCCGCCCCCGGTTCCCGTCGATGCGGATCATGCCGTTCCGGCGCAACGGCGGCTCCGGCACGGCCCGCCGCATCGGCACCCTCGAGGCCCGCGGCGAGATCGTCGTGTGGACCGACGCCGACATGACCTATCCCAACGAGCGCATCCCTGAGTTCGTCCGGATGCTGCTCGACGACCCGACGTACGACCAGGTCGTCGGTGCCCGCACCAGCGAGGAGGGCACCCACAAGATCCTGCGGGTGCCGGCCAAGTGGGTCATCCGCAAGATCGCCGAGAAGCTGTCGAACTCCGACATCCCCGACCTCAACTCCGGGCTGCGCGCGTTCCGCCGGTCGGTGTCGCTGCCCTACCTGCGGCTGCTGCCGCCTGGGTTCTCCTGCGTCACGACGATCACGCTGGCGTTCCTGTCCAACCAGCACGACATCCGCTACGTCGAGATCGACTACGCGAAGCGTTCGGGCACCTCGAAGTTCCACTTCACCAAGGACGCCTACCGCTACATCCTGCAGGTGCTGCGGATGGTCATGTACTTCAACCCGCTCAAGGTGCTCATGCCGCTGGCGCTCTGGCTGCTGGCGATCGGGCTGGCCAAGGGCGTCTACGACCTGTTCGCGCACTTCGGCCGGTTCGCGGTGAACACCGTGCTCATCTTCATCACCGGCATGCTCATCGCGGCCCTGGCGCTGCTGGCGGACCTCATCGTCCGGTCCCGCTCGGACACCTAGCAGCTCGTGGCTGCGAGCCCCCCGCCCGCCGAGCCGGAGCTCGTCGCGTCGTCTCGACCGTCGCCGCGGCGGCGGTCGAGGCGGCGCACCCTCGTCTCCGGCGCGCTGCTGGCCGCCGTCGTGGCCGCCTTCGCCTGGGCCCTGGCCGGCAAGTGGGACCAGGTCGTCACCGAGATGCGCGACCAGAACCCGCTGGTGCTGCTCGGGTCGCTGGTGCTGTGCCTGCTCGCCGTGCTGATGAGCTTTCTCATCTGGCGGGGCACGCTGGCCGTGCTGGGCTCGCCGGTGCGGGTGCGGCCGGCGTCGCGGATGTTCTTCGTCGCCCAGCTCGGGAAGTACCTGCCCGGCTCGGTGTGGCCCGTCGTGGTGCAGATGCGCCTCGGCAAGGAGAACGGCATCCCGCGGCAGCGGATGGCGCTGGCCTTCCTCCTGACGCTGGGGCTGTCGGTGCTCGTCGGGCTGCTGGTGGGCATCGCCGCGCTGCCGGCCCTGGTGCAGGCCGAGGGCCGCAGCGTGCTGTTCGGGCTGCTGCTGCTGCCGGTGCTGCTGGCCCTGCTGGTGCCGCAGGTGCTCAACGGCCTGCTCAACCGCGGCCTGCGGCTGCTGCGGCGGCCGCCGCTGGACCAGCCGTTCTCCGGGCGCGACATGGCCCGCGGCGTCGCCTGGACGCTGGCCTTCTGGGTGGTCTTCGGGCTGCACGTCTGGCTGCTGTCCGTCGGCCTCGGGGCCTCGGCCTGGGAGACGCTGCCGGTGGCGATCGGCGGCTTCGCGGTGGCGTTCTCGATCGGACCGCTGCTCGTGGTGCTGCCGGCCGGCGCGGGGGTGCGGGAGGCGGTGCTCGTGGTGCTGCTGGGCAGCGTGCTGACCGCGCCGGAGGCGACCGCGGTGGCGCTGACCTCGCGCGGCCTGCTGATGCTCACCGACGGCCTGCTGGCGCTGGCGGCCGGCCTGGTCCCGCACCCGCACCTGCCGCACCCGCACCTGCATGCCGGGGGACGCCGAGGGCACGCGAGGCCAGCGTCGAGGGCGGCCGCCGCCGGGGTCGACGCGCCCGCCGACGCCCAGGCCGAGGTCGCCGCCGCCCGGCTGACCCGCCGGCTCAGCCGCGTTCTCGGCGCATTGGATGACCTGACCGGGCGCTTTTCTGCCCAGCCAGGTATCCGTTGTGGCCCGACGCGCATGACTCTCCGGCCCAGCGAGGTATCCGTTGTGGCCGATCCAGGGCCTTCTGCCGGAGCGCCGGCACCCGCCTCCCCCGCCGCCCGACCAGGTCAGGCGCCGGCGTAGAAGGCCCGCAGGGCGGCCGACAGGGCGCCCGGGTCGTCGACGTGGCAGAGCTCCCGGGCCGAGTGCATCGAGAGCTGCGCGACGCCGACGTCGACCACCCGGATGCCCAGCCGGGTCGCGGTCAGCGGGCCGATCGTCGAGCCGCAGGGCACCGCGTTGTGCGAGACGAACTCCTGGTACCCGACGCCGGCCGCCGAGCACGCGCGGTCCCACAGCGCGGCGCCGAACGCGTCGGTGGCGTAGCGCTGGTTGGCGTTGAGCTTGAGCAGCGGCCCGCGGCCGGCCACCGGACGGTTGGCCGGGTCGTGCTTCTCGGGGTAGTTGGGGTGCACCGCGTGGCCGGCGTCGGCCGACACGCACCACGACCCGGCGTACGCCTGCAGCCGCTGGGACGCCGTGGCCCCGAGCCCGGCGCCGATGCGGGTGAGCACGTCGGCCAGGAACGGGCCGGCGGCCCCCGACCGGGACGCCGAGCCGAGCTCCTCGTGGTCGAACGCCGCCAGCACGTTCACGTGGCCGGCGCCGCTGCCGTCGGCGGCGACCAGCGCGCGCAGGCCGGCGTGCACCGAGGTCAGGTTGTCCATCCGGCCGGCGGCGAACAGCGAGCCGTCGAGCCCGAACCGCGCGGGCGCCGCGGTGTCGGCCGTCGCGACGTCGTACCCCGTCACGTCGTCGGGGTCGAGGCCGGCGAGCCTCGCGAGATGCCCGACCAGCTCGCCCGGGCTGGGGTCGCCGAGCCCGTAGACCGGGCTGGTGTGCCGCTGGCGGTCGAGGGTCAGACCGGCGTTGGCCTCGCGGTCGAGGTGGATCGCGAGCTGCGGGATGCGCAGGAACGGCCCGGTGCGCACCAGGTGCTGCGTGCCGTCGCGGGTGACCAGCCGGCCGGCCAGCTCGAGCTCACGGTCCAGCCAGGAGTTGAGCAGCGGGCCGCCGTAGACCTCGACGCCGGCCTGCCGCCAGCCGTGCGACCCGACGTCCGGCCGCGGCTTGAGCATGAAGCCGGGCGAGTCGGTGTGCGCCCCCACGATGCGGTACGGCGTGGTCGGCCCGGCCGAGGGCGGCAGCACCCACGCGACGACCGCGCCGTCCCGCACGACGTACTGCCGGGTCGGGCCCTCGGCCGCCGTCGGCGCCCAGTCCTGCGTCTCGTCGAGGGCGGTGAACCCGGCGGCCGCCAGCCGGCGGGCGGTCTCGGCCGCCGCGTGGTACGACGACGGCGAGGCGGTGATGAATGCGGCCAGGTCGTCGATGTGCTCGCCGCCCACCTCGGCCGGGACGCCCGACATCAGTTCGCCGGCTTCCGGGCCCGGGCCACCAGGCCGGGACCCGTGTGCGGGAAGGCGTGCTGCAGCTTGCGGAACGGCAGGGTCCCGAGCCGGGCGGCGGTCGCGGTCCAGGACGTCGAGGGCTGCAGGGTCCGGCCGCTCGCATCGGACCGCTCGGCCATCGTGGCGGCCGCCGTCGGGGCCGCCGGCGAGGCGAGCCGGCGCTTGCCGACGGCGTTGCGGCCGGCCTCCAGCAGGTAGCCCAGCGGGGCGCCGAAGTGCACCAGCTCGACGTCGGTGAGCCCGGCGGCCGCCAGCCGGTCGGTCAGCACCGGCGGGTCGTAGCGGCGGAAGTGGCCGACCATCTCGTCCGCGGCCCCGAACCGCTTCTGCCAGGCCGGTGTCGAGAGCAGCAGCCAGCCGCCGGGCCGCAGGTGCCCGGCCCAGCCGGCGAGCGCCGCGACGTCGTCCTCGATGTGCTCGATCACCTCGAACGCCACCACGAGGTCGAAGGTCTCCGTCCGCCCGCACGACCGACAGGTCGCCCTCGCGCACCTCGCCGCCGGCACCCGCGGCCGACACCCGCTGCCGGGCCGTGGCGCAGGAGATCGGGTCGGGCTCGACGCCCAGGTAGCGGTAGCGCTGGGCGAGCCGGGCCCCGTAACCGCCCTGGCCGCAGCCGACCTCCAGCACGTCCAGCCGCCCCGGCGGCAGCAGCCGCTCGACGACCTCCCAGCGCAGCCAGGCGTTGGGGCTCAGCGGTGGGAGCACGGCGGTGGCGGGCGCGGTCATGCGGTCCTCCGGGGTACGACGGCGAGCAGGTGGTCGTGCAACGGGGCGGTGACGGCGGCCGGGGTGAACGACGTCCGGGCCAGCACCGCGGCGGCGGCCCGGGCCGCCGCCAGGCGCGACCGGTGGGCGGCCAGGTCCCGCAGCTCGGCGGCCAGCGCGGCCGGGTCGCCCGCGGGCACGAGCACGGCGGCGTCGCCGAGCACCCGGCGCTGCGGCGCGGTGTCCGAGGTGACCAGCGCACAGCCGGCAGCGGCGCCCTGGAACACCTTGTTGGGCACCACCCGGGTCGCCTTCGGTCCGGTGCCGAAGATGCCCAGGCACAGGTCGTGGGCGGCGACCATCGCGGGCAGGTCGGCGGCGTCCACCCAGTCCAGCCAGTGCACCCGGGGGTTGCGGGCGGCCAGCGCCCGGGTCTCGTCGAGGTCCTGGCCGGAGCCGATCATCGTGACCTCGACCGGGTGGTCCTCGTCGTCGGCCAGGGCGGCCAGCGCCGCCCCGATCACGGGCGCGCCCTGCAGCGGGGTGAACAGCCCGAAGAAGACGGCGCGCAGCGGCTCGCCGGAGTCCGCCGCCGGGCGCGGATCGGCGTACCAGGCCTGCGGGGCGCCGACCGGCACGACCAGCGCGCGCCGACGGTGGGCCTCGGGCAGCGCGTCCCGGTGCTCGTCGGTGTCGACCAGGACGACGTCGGCGGCGCCCAGCGCGGCGGCGTCCAGCCGGCGCAGCAGCCGCTGCCGCAGGCCGCCGGCCACGCCGCGGTCGGCTGCCGTGTCACTGGCACCGACCAGGTGGTCGAGCACCACGGGCAGGTGGGGGAAGAGCCGCCGGGCGAGCAGCACGTCGAAGTGCCCCAGGTAGCCGACGACCACCGCGTCCGGCCAGCTGCCGGTGCGGCGCCAGCGTCGGGACCGCACCGCGAGCACCGACCAGCAGGTCACCAGCCGCCACGCCAGCAGCGGCAGCGTCCAGGGTCGGCGCAGCATCGAGACCCGGGCAGCGGTCGACAGCCCCAGGGGGGCGTTGCACTCGGCCACCGTGGCGCCGTGGTCGCGCAGGCCGTCGCGAAGGACGGAGACCCGGGGGTGCGCTGCGGCGTCGTAGGTGCCGAAGAACAGGAGGCGCATCGCCGGCAACCCTAACGGGACGCCGTGGGTGCGCCTATCGTGTGACCTGCTCGTCCCACCAGTCCCAGCCGTCACAGAGAGGACCTGCGCGTGCGTGCCCTGCCCCGGCTGCTGCTGACCGCCGCGCTCGTCGCCCCGGTGCTGGGGCTGCTGCCGTCCGGGACCGCCGGCGCAGCGGGCTGCCCGGCGTCCGGCGGACGGGCGATCGCCCCGGCGTCGGCCTCGGGCGACGTGGTGTTCCGCGGCGGGGGCTGGGGTCACGGCCTGGGCATGAGCCAGTACGGCGCGCAGGGCGCGGCCCGGCTGGGCTGCTCGGCCGAGGAGATCCTCACCCGCTACTACTCCGGCACCCGGGTGCTGCCTGCGGCGATGCCGGCCGGCATCCGGCTGCGGATGCTGGACAACGGCTACCGGGTGGACGTCGAGGCGGTGCAGGGCACCCTCGCCTGGGGCGTGGCCGGCTGTGTCGCCGTGCCAGCGACGCCTCCGCCGCCCCCGACGCCCGCGCCGACGGGCAGCCCGGCTCCCGCACCCGTGGTCACCGGCCCGCCGTGCCCCCCGGCGCAGCCGCAAGGCGCGCGCTGGCAGCTGCGGCTCGACGACGCGACCCACAGCCAGTTCGCCCTCTACGACCTCGGGGTCGTGCCCAAGAGGCTGCTCTGGAAGGGCGGCTCGGCGACGGCGCCGCTCACCCTGACCGAGGCCGGCGCGGTGGCCCACCTCACCACCTGGCGCGGGTCGTCGATCTACCTGGACCGCACGCTGCGCTGGGACCGGACGCTGTTCACCGTCGCCGCCGGCGTCATCGACGCGGTGCAGCACATCGAGAGCACCGCCGTCGGGCCGGCCATGGACAAGTACCTCTGGGGCATCGCCGAGGTGCCGGCGTCCTTCCCGGCCGCCGCCCTGCAGGCCCAGGCGATCGCCGCGCGCACCTTCGCGGTGAAGCGGGCCGGCCGCGTCCTGATGCCGACCCCGGCCGACCAGAACTGGACCGGCTGGGCGAAGGAGACCGAGGGCCCGAACGGCGTCTGGGGCCAGGCCTGGAAGGCGGCCGTCGACGCCACCTCCGGCAAGGTCGTGGTCGCGGCCGACACGGGTGCGCCGATCGACGCCTTCTACTCCTCGTCGACGGGCGGCTACACCGAGGACGAGCGGTACGTCTGGGGCGTCGAGTCGCCGTTCCTGCGGGCTGTCGACGACTCGGCGTGGGACGCCGCGTCGAGCAACCCGTCCGCCAAGCGGTCCTGGGCCAGCGGCTTCACCTGGGCGGCCCTGGCCTCCCGGCTCGGCTTCGCCAGCATCAGCTCGATCTCGGTGCCGCCGCGCGGGGACCCGCGACGGGTCGCCGGCGTCAAGGTGGTGGGCATCCGCAGCGGAGTGCTCACGACGTCGTACGTCGAGGGGTGGGACGTGCGGCAGGCGCTCGGGCTGCTCTCGCCGGGCTTCACGATCTCGGCGCGGACGCTCGGCGGGCCGGCCGCCCAGCCGCTGGTGGGTGACTGGGACGGCGACGGCAAGGACCAGCCCGGCTGGTTCAAGGACGGCTCGGTGGCCCTGCTGATGACCAGCAAGGCCGGCAGCTGGGTGAAGCGGTTCCGCTACGGCCGGGCCGGCGACGTCGCGGTCGTCGGCGACTGGGACCACAACGGCCGCGACGACCTCGGCGTGTTCCGGGCGGGCAGCTGGCTGCTGCGGCCGGGGCTGACCTCGGGCGCCCCGACCCGCACCGTGCGGTTCGGCCGGGCGGGTGACCGGCCGGTGGTCGGGTCCTGGACCGGCCGGCGGCTCGGCCTCGGCGTCGTGCGCGGCGGCACCTGGCTGCTGCGCCGCAGCCTCACCTCCGGCGCGGCGCAGAACAGGTTCGCGTACGGCCAGCCGGGTGACGTTCCGGTCGTCGGTGTGTGGGGCGGCGGTGCCCGCACCGGCATCGGCGTCGAGCGCGACGGGCAGTGGCTGCTGCGCACCCGGCGGTCGGCCGGACCACCCCAGATCGTCGTGACGTACGGCGGCGCCGCCGACCGCGCGGTCGTCGGTGACTGGGACGGCAACGCCGCGGCGTCGCCGGGTGTCGTCCGCGGCCGGCAGTTCCTGCTGCGGGCCGCCCTCGACCCGACGGCCGCGACGCGCAGCACAACCTTCCGGGGCTGACCGCGTTGCCCGACCACGCGGCGTAGGCTGCCGGATGTCTGTCCGAGCAAAGGAGTGATGTCGCCGGTGTCACCTGAGTCGTCGAGCGCACCCAGGGTGCTCCTCGACGCGACCGCGGTGCCGTCCGACCGTGGCGGTGTCGGGCGTTACGTCGACGGTCTGGTCGGGGCCCTGTCGGCCGCCGGGCAGGACCTGGTGGTCGTCTGCCAGCGGTCCGACGCCGAGCGCTTCCACCGGTTCGCCGGCGACGTCGAGATCGTCCCGGGGCCCTCCGCCATCGCGCACCGCCCGGCGCGGCTCGCCTGGGAGCAGACCGGGCTGCCGCTGGTCGCCCAGCAGGTCGGGGCCGGGCCTGATCCACTCGCCGTACTACACGATGCCGCTGCACGCCCCGGTGCCCGTGGTGGTCACCGTGCACGACGTCACCTTCTTCTCCGAGCCGGAGCTGCACAGCGCGGTGAAGACGGGCTTCTACCGGTCGGCCACCCGCACCGCCGCCCGGCGCGCCACCCGGGTCGTCGTCCCCTCCAAGGCGACCCGGGACGAGCTGGTGCGGCTGCTCGATGCCGACGCGAACCGCATCGACGTCGCGCACCACGGCGTCGACGCCACCACCTTCCGCCCGCCGTCGGAGGCCGAGACCCTCCGGGTCAACCAGCGGCTCGGCCTGCACGGCCGCCGGTACGTCGCCTTCCTCGGCGTGCTCGAGCGGCGCAAGAACGTGCCCGACCTCGTCCGCGGCTGGGTGCGCGCCGTCGATGCCATGCCCGACCCGCCCGCGCTGGTGCTGGCCGGCAGCAGCGGCTGGGACGACGCGGTCGACCAGGCGGTGGCCGAGGTCCCGGCCCACCTGAAGATCGTGCGCACCGGCTTCATGCGGCCCGCCGACCTGCCGGGGCTGCTCGGCGGCGCGCTGGTGGTGGCCTACCCCAGCAAGGCCGAGGGCTTCGGCCTGCCGGTGCTCGAGGCGATGGCCTGCGGTGCGGCGGTGCTCACGGTGCCCCGGCTGTCGCTGCCCGAGGTAGGCGGCGACGCGGTCGCCTACACCGAGCCCGACGCGGAGAGCATCGGCGACGCGCTGCGCGACCTGATCGACGACTCCGAGCGCCGGGCGATGCTGTCCCGGCTGGGTGTCGAGCGGTCGCGGGAGTTCACCTGGGAGGCCTCGGCGGCCGCCCATCTCGAGACGTACGCACGGGCGGCCGGCGCGGTCGACCTCGTCCGCTGACGACGGCGCTGCACCGGAAGGCCGACTGTCGATGACCGAGGCCGTGCTGCTGGTCGGCGGCAAGGGCACCCGGCTGCGGCCGCTCACGGTGCACACGCCGAAGCCGATGCTGCCGACCGCCGGGGTGCCGTTCCTGCACCACGTGCTGTCCCAGGCGCGGGCGGCCGGCATCGAGCACGTGGTGCTCGCCACGTCCTACCGGCCGGAGGTGTTCCGCGAGGGGATCGGTGACGGCTCCGCGCTCGGCCTGCGCGTCGACTACGTCACCGAGGAGGTGCCGATGGGCACCGGCGGCGGCATCCGCAACGTCGCGCGGCTGCTCGAGAGCGGACCCGACGACCCGGTCGTCATCCTCAACGGCGACATCCTCAGCGGCCACGACCTGGCCCGGCAGGTGGCCGCGCACCGGGCGTCCGGCGCCGAGGTGTCGCTGCACCTCACCGAGGTCGAGGACGCGCGGGCCTTCGGCTGCGTGCCGACCGACGACAGCGGCCGGGTCACCGCGTTCCTCGAGAAGATGCCGAACCCGGTCACCAACCGGATCAACGCCGGCTGCTACGTCTTCCGGCGCTCGGTCGTCGACGCGATCCCGGCCGACCGGCCGGTGTCGGTGGAGCGCGAGACGTTCCCCGAGCTGGTGGCCGCCGGCGCGCTGGTGCTCGGGCACGTCGACGCGGCGTACTGGCTCGACCTCGGCACGCCGGCCGCCTTCGTCCGCGGGTCCTGCGACCTGGTGCTCGGGAAGCTGGTCTCGCCGGCTCTGCCCGGCCCGACCGGGGACCGGCTGCTGCTGCCCGGCGCCGAGGTGGCCGACGACGCGGTGGTGACCGGCGGTACGGCGGTCGGGGCCGGCGCCCGGGTCGCGGCCGGTGCCACGGTCGAGGGCAGCGTGCTGCTCGACGGCGCCGTGGTCGGGGCGGGCGCCGTGGTCCGCGGCTCGGTCGTCGGGCGGGACGCGACCGTGGGGCCCGGGGCCGCGCTCGACGGCGTGGTGGTCGGCGACGGGGCCAGTCGTGGGCGAGGGCAACGAGCTGGCGCCCGGTGCGCGCGTCTGGGTCGACGCGCGCATCCCGCCGTACGCCATCAGGTTCAGCCCCGACGAACCCCAGTGAGGCTCACGCGGCGGTCGGCTCCGGGGAGTCGGAGGCCGGGAACTGCGCGATGAACTTCTTCACCGCCGGTCCGCTGACCTTGCCGCAGACCTGGGTGTGGCTGTCGGCCGATCCCCAGTGCGACATGCCGATGTGCTTGCCGGCCGGGAACGCCCCGTAGGAGTCGTCCCAGGCCGAGACCACGAACTTGCCGCCGGGGTTCGTGGCGTCGTCGGAGCGGGCGCTGGCCGCGATGTCCTTGAGCGCGGCGAGCTGGCTGCCCTTGATGGTCGAGTCGTACCAGAGCACCGTGTAGCCGTGCTCGAGGTTGTGCACGAGCTGCTCCATCTTGGGCCGGTCCCGCGCGGTGTAGAACTCGCGCGCCGGGTAGGCCGGCTGCGACCAGTGCGGGCCGAAGGACGGCGGCACGGTCTTGTAGTCCTCGACGGTGCCGTCCGCCACGTGCTTGCGGTCGGTGTCGTTGTTGGTGCCCTTGGTGGTCTGCACGGCAGAGCAGCTCGCCGAGGCCAGCGAGGCGCCGAAGGAGGACGAGCGACTTCTTCGCCGGATCGCTGCGGCTGGACAGGTACGACGGCACGGCCACCGCCGCGACCAGCCCGATGCCCAGCAGCGCCGCGAGGATCACGAAGATCATGCTCTTGCGGCGCTCCTTGGCCTGCTCGGCCTTGCGCATCTCCTCGACCTTGGCGCGGCGGTCCCGCTCCACCTGCTTGGGCTTGTTCGCCACGACCGACCTCGTGCCTCTCCCTGGCGCGGCCGGCCCCGTAGGACCTGGCCCGGAATGAACAGTGGCGTCTGACTCTACCGAGGCGACCTGTGAGACTGCTGGACGTGGCGACACCCGTTCTGCCGTCGGCCCGGCGCCGCTGGGCCCCCGGCCGGCCGGTCGACCTCCGCGCCACGCTGGGGCCGATGCGCCGCGGGCCGGGCGATCCGTGCTTCCGGTACGCCGGGTCGGGCGCCGCGGCCGGCCTGTGGCTGGCCCTGCGCAGCCCCGACGGCCCGGCCACCCTGCACCTGACGGTCCGCGCCGGGGACGGCGCGGTCGACGGCACCGCCTGGGGCCCCGGGGCCGAGCAGGTGCTGGACGGGCTGCCCGAGCTGCTCGGCGCCGCCGACGACCCGGCCGGCTTCGCGCCGACCCACCCGGTGCTGCGGGACACCTGGCGGGCCCGGCAGGGCTGGCGGGTGCCGCGGTCCGGCCGGGTCCTGGAGGCGCTGGTGCCGGCCGTGCTGGAGCAGAAGGTCACCGGCCGGGAGGCGTGGCAGGCCTGGCGCTGGCTGGTCCGGCGGTACGGCGAGCCGGCGCCGGGCCCGGCCGGCCTGCTCCCGGACGGGCTCCGGGTGCCGCCCGCCGCCCGGACCTGGGCCGGCATCCCGTCGTGGGACTGGCACCGGGCCGGGGTCGACCTGGCCCGCTCGCGCGCCGCGGTGACCGCCGCCGGGCGGGCCGGCCGGCTGGAGGCGCTCACCGGCCGCGCCGCGCCGGACGCGGTGGCCGCCCTGCGGACGCTGCCCGGCATCGGGGTGTGGACCGCGGCCGAGGTGGCCCAGCGCGCCTTCGGCGACGCCGACGCGGTGTCGGTCGGCGACTACCACCTCGCCGTCGCAGGTCGGCTGGGTCCTGGTCGGGGAGAAGGTCGACGACGACGCGATGCTCGAGCTGCTGGAGCCCTACCGCGGGCACCGCTACCGCGTGCAGCGGCTGGTGGAGCTGTCCGGCCTGGCGCCGCCGCGGCGTGGCCCGCGCTACGCCGGCCGCGACTACCGCGCCATGTAGGCGGCTCAGCGCTGCAGCAGGAAGGCGTCCGGGTCGCGCGGGGGCCGCTCGGGGGCGGGAGCTGCCGGGTGCCCGACGGCGACCGCCCCCATCGGCTCCCACCCCGCGGGCAGGTCGAGCTCGCGGGCCACGACGTCCCGGCAGAACATCGTGCTGCTCACCCAGGCCGAGCCCAGCCCGTCGACGGCCAGCGCCACCAGGAGGTTCTCGACCCCGGCGCCCATCGCGACCAGGAACATCTCCCGCTCGGCCGCCGCCCGCCGCTCGTCGGGGTAGGCGTGCATCCCGGCACCGACCAGGCAGGGCACCACCAGCGCGGGGACGCCGCGCAGCACGTCGCCGCGCCGGGTGCGCCGGGCCACCTGCTCGTCGCTGAAGCCGTCCCGCCGCAGGTCGGCGACCCAGGCGGCGAGCATCGCGTCGAGCAGCGACCGGCGCACGTCCGGGTCGTCGACGACCACGAACCGCCACGGCGTCGTGTGGTGCGGCGCCGGCGCGGTGACCGCGGCGGCCACCGCCCGGCGCAGCGCCGCGGGGTCGACCGGCTCGTCGGTGAAGGCCCGGACGGTACGGCGGGCGGGCACCACCTCGCGCGCACCCAGCCGGAACATGTCCTCGGCCGCCGGGCGCACCAGCGCGGCGGCACCCGGCCCGTCGGCGCGCGTCGTGCGGGCCGACAGCCCGCGCAGCACCGCGAACGGCCGGCGGGCCAGCTTGCCCTTCACCAGGTCGGCGGCCGAGGCGATCTCGTCGGCCACCGCGGGCTCGGTGACCTCGAGCAGGTTGCCGTGGCCGTCGTCGCGCCCGCGCAGGTCGTCGACGGGGTCGAGGCCGGCCACCCCCACCGCCTGGTCGGTCTGGCCGGTGCGCCAGGCCCGGCCCATCGTGTCGGTCACCACCACGGCGACGTCGACCCCGGCCAGCTCGAGCAGCCGGCTGCGCAGCGCCCGGGCCGACCGGTCGGGGTCGACCGGCAGCAGCAGCACGGTGCCGGGCCCGGTGCCCGTCGCGTCGACGCCGGCAGCCGCCAGCACCAGCCCGTGGCGGGTCTCGCAGATCCGGGTCGCGCCCGCGCCGGGCGACCACCCGCACCGTCTCGGAGGTGATCGCCTCCTCGCGGTCGACCCGCAGCGCCCGGCCCTCGGCCTTGGAGACGACCTTCGAGGTGACCACCACGACGTCGCCGTCGGCCAGCGGGAAGTCCTCGGCCGCGAGGGCGGCGAGCAGCAGGGCGGCCAGGTCGTCGCCGGCCGCGACCTCGCCGACCCCGTCCGGGGCCCAGACCAGCAGCGACCCGCTCATCGGGCGGCCGCGAGCTGGTCGGCCAGCCGCAGGGCCTGCCGGGCCATCGCGGTGGCCCCGGCGACGTCGGGCATCAGCAGCGGCACCGACCGGCAGGCGATGCCGGCGGCCTCGACGACGCGGCACCGCGTCGGCGTCCCGGGTGTCGACCAGCCAGCCGTCGAGCAGCCCGCCGTCGCGCCGGCTGCCGTAGTGCAGGGCCACCGCCGCCGGCCGAGGACTCGACGCCGATCGCGGCCAGCACCCGGTCGGCCATGCCGCGCACCGGGGCGCCGCCGACGATGGGCGACAGCCCGACGACCGGGGCGGGGAGGACACCAGCGCGTCGCGGAGGCCGGGCACGGCCAGCACGGTGCCGATGCTCACCACCGGGTTCGACGGCGGCAGCAGCACGAGGTCGGCGCTCGCGAACGCCTCCAGCACCCCCGGGCCCGGCCGGGCCTCGGCCGCGCCGACCGCCACCACCTCGTGCGCCGTGGGCGCGGCGTGCAGCCGCACCCAGTACTCCTGGAAGTGCACCGCGCGCCGGCCGCCCGGCGCCTCCGGGTCGTCGATGACGACATGGGTCTCGACCCGCTCGTCGGACATCGGCAGCAGCCGGACCCCGAGCGTCGGCAGCCCCCAGCGGGAGCACAGCGCCTCGGTGACCTCGCTGAGCGGGTAGCCGGCGTCGAGCATCTGGGTGCGCACGACGTGGGTGGCGATGTCGCGGTCGCCGAGCCCGAACCAGGCCGGCCCCACGCCGTACGCCGCGAGCTCGTCCTTGACCGTGAAGGTCTCGTCGGCCCGGCCCCAGCCCTGCTCCTCGTGGATGCCGCCGCCGAGGGTGTACATCACGGTGTCCAGGTCGGGGCAGACCCGCAGGCCGAACAGCGTGATGTCGTCGCCGGTGTTGCCGACCACGGTGACCTCGAGCGGCCGGTCGGTCGCCGCGAGCAGGCCCCGGAGGAAGCGGGCGCCGCCGATGCCACCGGCCGGGACGACGACGTGCAGCGGGCGCGGGGTCATGGCCGTCAGTCTGCCGTTGTCACCACGACACGCCGCAAACAGGTCAGCCATTCGGCTAAATATCACCCGACGGCTTGACGATGAGGCAACGACGCGCGTGTAATTCCACCAGTGTCATTCGGTCCACCGCCGCAGCCAGGGCGTCGGTGCCGGGTAGGGGTCGAGGAGGCAACGCCATGGGTGAGGTGTTCCCGCTCATCGATGAGGAAGCCGAGGACAACGGCTGGACGGAGCGCGCGCTGTGCGCGCAGACCGATCCGGAGGCGTTCTTCCCGGAGAAGGGTGGCTCGACCCGGGAGGCCAAGAAGGTCTGCCTCGGCTGCGACGTGCGCTCCGAGTGCCTGGAGTACGCACTGGCCAACGACGAGCGCTTCGGCATCTGGGGTGGGCTGTCCGAGCGGGAGCGCCGCCGGTTGAAGAAGAGCGCCGTCTAGGCCCGTAGGGTTGGTGGCCGCATGCCGACGCCACCCACCCCGCCCGCCGGCGGCGCCCGCCCCGTGGTGACGGCCGTCGTGGTCGCCCATCACGGCGACCGCTGGCTCCCCGGGCTGCAGGCGGCCCTCGCGGCGCAGACCCGCGCCCCCGACCTCGTGCTGGGCGCGGACACCAGCGGCACCGACCCGACCGACGGCGGTTCGCTGGCCACGATGCGCGACTGGCTCGGCGCCGACCGGGTGGCCGAGCTGCCGGCCCGGACCGGCTTCGGGGCCGCGGTCGCCGCCGCGCTCGAGCTGGCACCCGGCACCGGCGACTGGGTCTGGCTGCTGCACGACGACTGCGCCCCGGACCCGCGGGCGCTGGCCGCCCTGCTCGCCGAGGTGGCCCGCGACCCCGAGGTCGCGCTGGCCGGCCCCAAGGTGCTCGGTCTCGGCGACCGCCGGCTGATGCTCGAGGTCGGGGTGACGATCTCCCGCAGCGGGCGCCGCGACACCGGCCTCGAGCGCCGCGAGCACGACCAGGGCCAGCACGACGGCGTACGCCGGGTGCTCGGCGTCGGCACCGCGGGGATGCTGGTGCGGCGCGACGTCTGGGACGCGCTCGGCGGGCTCGACGCCGCGCTGCCCCTGATGCGCGACGACGTCGACCTCGGCTGGCGGGTCAACCTGGCGGGCCACCGGGTGGTCGTCGTCACCGACGCCGTCATGCACCACGCGGAGGCGGGCAGCCACCACCGCCGGCCGGTCCACGTCGCCGGCGGGCGGCTGCACCGGCTGGACCGGCAGCACGCGCTGTGGGTGCTGTTCACCAACCTGCCGCTGGTGCGGCTGCCGGTCGCGATGCTCTGGCTCACCCTCACCACGCTGTTCCGGTCGCTGGGGCTGCTGGCCGGCAAGCGGCCGGCGCACGCCGCCGACGAGGCCCGCGCACTGCTCGCGCTGGTGGTCCGGCCGGACCGGCTGGTGCGGGCGCGGGCGGCCCGCCGGCACAGCCGCCGGGTGCCCTCCCGCACGGCCATGCCGCTGCTGGCGGCCCGCGGGGCCGGCGTCCGGCAGGGCATGGAGACGCTCAGCCTCTACCTCGGCACCCGGGCCGGCGAGGCGGTGGGCGGCCGGCACCGGGCCGGGTCGCGGTCGGTCGAGACCGGGCCCACCTCGGAGGACGCCGAGGACATGACCTCCGGCGGCGGCGGGACCCTGCGCCGGCTGGTCGTGCGGCCGTCGGTGCTGCTGGCGCTCGGGCTCGTGCTGCTCACCCTGCTGTCGGCCCGCGGCCTGCTCGGCGACGGCCGGCTGATGGGCGGTGCCCTGCTGCCGGCGCCGACCCGGGCCGCCGGTCTGTGGCGCGCCTACACCTCGACCTGGCACCCCGTCGGGCTGGGCAGCGACACCCTCGCGCCGACCTACCTGGCGGTGCTGGCGGGGCTCGGCACGGTGCTGCTCGGCAGCGCGGAGCGGGCCGTCGACCTGGTGCTGCTCGCCGCGGTCCCGCTGGCCGGGCTGACGGCGTACCTCGCGCTGCGGCGGGTGGTCGCCTCGGTGCCGCTTCGGGTCTGGGGCGCGGTGACCTACGCGCTGCTGCCGTCCGTGCTCGGAGCGGTGGCCACCGGCCGGCTGGGGACCTCGGTCGTGGCCGTGCTGCTGCCGCCCACCGCGGTGGCCGCCGGGCGCGCGTTGGGCGTCGACGGGGAGCCGGCGAGCTGGCGGGCTGCCTGGGCGGCCGGGCTGCTGGTCGCCGTGATGGCCGCGTTCGTCCCCCTCGCCTGGTTGATCGCCGGTGTGCTGGCGGTCGGCGCGGCCCTGCTGGCGCCGCCGGACCGCCGCCGAGCGCTGCTCTCGCGGGCCGCGGTCGTGGTGCTGGTCCCGCCGCTGCTCCTGCTGCCCTGGCTGCCGGCTGTGCTCGACCGGCCGCAGCTGATGCTGCTGGAGGCCGGGCTGCCCGGCCCCGGCCTGTCCCAGCCCGACCTCGACGGCCTGGACCTGCTGCTCCTGCACCCGGGCGGCCCGGGGCTGCCACCGCTGGCGCTGCTGGCCGGACTGGTGCTCGCCGCGCTGGCCGCGCTGCTCCGGCCGACGTCGCGCCGGCCGGTGCTGCTGGGCTGGCTCGGTGGCGCTGGTGTGCCTGGTGGCCTCGCTGGCCATGAGTCGTACGTCGGTCAGCGCCCCGACGCAGGCGGCTCCGGTGCCGGCCTGGCCGGGCCCGCTGCTGCTGGTGGCCGGCGCGGCGCTGGTGCTCGTCGCGGTGACCGGTGCGGCCGGCGCCCGCCGCCGGGTCGCCCGGTCCAGCTTCGGCTGGCGGCAGCCGGGCGCGCTGCTCGTGCTCGTGGTGGCGGGGCTGACGCCGGTGCTCGTCGCCGGCTGGTGGGTCGGCACCGGCGCCGGCGGGCCGCTGGAGCGTCGCGACCCGGTGCTGCTGCCGGCCTTCGTCGCGGCCCAGGGGTCGCAGCCGGCCCGCCCGCGGACCCTCGTCCTGCGCGCCGGGAGCGACGGCGTCCTCGACTACGCGCTGCTGCGGTCGGAGGGACCGCGCACCGGCGACGCCGAGCTCGCGCCGGAGTCCGACAACGGGCTGGACGCCGCGGTGGCCGACCTCGCCTCGGGTCGAGGCGGCGACTCCGCCGGCCGGTTGGTGCCCTACGGGGTGCGTTTCGTGCTGCTGACCCGGCCCGTCGACCGGGGCCATGGTGCGGGCGATCGACGCGGTGCCCGGCATGAAGCGGGTCGCCGGCCAGGACGGCACCGTCCTGTGGCAGGTCGACTACCCGACCGGCCGGGTGCGGGTGCTGCCGCCGGACGCCCCTGTCGTGCAGCCGGACGGCTCGCCGCCGCCCGCCCGGGTGCTGGCCGCCGGCCAGGTCGAGTCGCACGCCCTCGTCGCCGCCGGCCCGGCCGGCCGGGTGCTCGCGCTCGCCGACACCCACGACCCCGGCTGGCGGGCCAGCCTCGGCGGCGCCGCCCTCGAGCCGCGCCGGTACGACGGGTGGGCGCAGGCCTTCGTGCTGCCGGCCCGCGGCGGGCAGCTCGACGTGCGCTACGACCCCGGACTGCGGCCGTGGCTGCTCTGGCTGCAGCTCGGCCTGCTGGTGGTCGTGGTGGTGCTGGCCCTGCCGCAGGCGGGTGCCTCGCTGGACGACGCCGACGGCCGAGCCGACCTCGGTGCCGACCTGCCGGAGCCGCAGGTCGCGCCGGCCGCGCACCGAGCGCGGGCGGCGCGGTGAGCTTCGTGCGCCGGCCGGGAGCCGCGCTGCTCGGGGTGGTCCTGCTGCTGCTCGTCATCGGGGTCGTCGCCGACCTGACCGTCCCCGACCCCGAGCCGGCCCGGGCCGTGGCCGCTCCGGCTCCGCCGCCGGTCGACGTGGCGCGGGCCGACGCCGCCTGCCCCGACCCCGCGGCGGACGCGCGGACCCAGACCCGGGTGAGCCTCGCCGCCCCCGGAGCGGTCGACCCGGCCGCCGACCCGGGGCCGGGAACGGCCCGGCTGTCGGGCCTCGACGGTGCCGCACTCCCGCTGACGCTCACGGCACCCTCCTCCGGCTCGGTGCTCGCCGCGGCCGACCAGGGCCCGCTGGTGGCCCGCGGCACCGGGTCGGCCGCGCCGGGCCTGACGGCCGGGATGCTGACCCGCAGCACGGTCGACACGATGCGCGGCCTGGCCGGCACCGCCTGCGTGCCGCCCGGCACCGACTTCTGGTTCGTCGGCAGCGGCGCGGTCGTGGGGCAGCGCGGCCGGGTCTACCTCACCAACCCCGAGGCGGCACCGGCAGTCGTCGACCTGACGCTGTACGGGCCGGACGGCCCGGTCGACGCGCCCGCGGGCCGGGGCGTGTCGGTCGCCGCCGGGTCGCAGGAGGTCCGGCTGCTGGACGCCCTCGCGCCCGGCATCACCCGGTTCGCGGTCCACGTGCACGCGCGCAGCGGCCGGGTCGCCGCCGCCGTCCGCGACCAGCAGCTCGCCGGGCTCACCCCGCGGGGCGCCGACTGGCTGCCGGCGGCCGCCCCGCCGGCCCGGCGCCAGGTGCTGCCCGGCGTCGCGGCGGGGCCGGGGGAGCGGCACCTGCAGGTGGTGGCCCCCGGCGACAGTGACGCGATCGTCAAGCTCCGGCTGCTCACCGACTCGGGCTCGTTCGCGCCGAGCGGCTCGGACGTGCTCGAGGTGAGGGCCGGGACGGTCGCGGACGTCGACCTGGCCGAGTTCACCGGCGGCGACGCGGCCGCCGTGTCGCTGGACTCCGACGTGCCGGTCACCGCCGGGGTGCTGAGCCGCACCAGCGGCACCGCGGGCCAGCTCACCGACGTGGCCTACACGGCCGCCGCCAGCCCGTTGCTGCCGGCCCGGCCCGGCACCGTCCCCGAGGCCAGGCAGGGCACCGGCGTCAGCAGCTCGCTGCTGCTCGCCGCCCCCGCCGGAGACGCGACGGTCCGGCTGGCCGCGCTGCCGCCCGCGACCGGCACGCCGACGGACGTGCAGGTGCCGGAGGGCACCCAGGTGTCGGTCGACCTCGCGACGGTCAGCACCGCCCCGAGCTTTTCGCTGACCGTCACTCCACTGGCCGGGTCCGGCCCGGTGCTCGCCGCGCGCTCGGTCGCCGAGGCAGAGGCGCGCGGCCCGTGGCTGAGCACCGAGCTGGTCGAGCCGGGCCGGTACTCCGTGCTCGTCCCGCGCGTCGTCGCCGACCTCTCGACCGGCCTGCGGCCGCGGCCTCGGCCCTAGTCGCCGCTCGGGCTGGTCGCCGTCCCGGCCCGGGTCCACGACCTCCGGCGCGAGCCCGAGCAGGTCGGCGACGGCGTCGACCACCACGTCGTGCACCAGGTCCTCGCGGGCCCGCGCGCCGCTCGCCCTGGCCTCCACCGGGCGCCGGTGCACCACGATCCGGGCCGGCGCGTCCAGGGTGGCCGGCTCGGCCCGCGACAGGGCCACCTCGACCGCGTCGTCGGCGACCGGCGGCACGTCCTCGACGACGATCTCGACGGCCTGCAGCGCCTCGCCCCACCGGTCGGACAGCCGCGCCACCGACTCGAGCACCAGGTCGTCGAACCGCTCGGCCCGGCTGCGGGCGGCCGGCAGGGCCGGGGGCAGCAGCGGTCCGCGCAGGCCGCGGCCGTGCCGGTCGCGGCGCGCTGGCTCACCTGCCCCGGTCACGCCGCCAGCCTAGGCAGCCGCCGGTGGCGGTCGGCGTGGCGCGGACTCAATCCACGCCCTGGTCGGTGCCGGTCGCTACCGTTCGGCCCGTGAGCCCTGTCCGACGCTGCACCCGCACCGCGTGCGGACGCCCCGCCGTCGCGACCCTCACCTACGTCTACGCCGACTCCACCGCCGTGCTCGGTCCGCTCGCGACCTACGCCGAGCCGCACTGCTACGACCTGTGCGCCGCCCACTCCGAGCGGCTCACGGCCCCGCGCGGCTGGGAGGTCCTGCGGCTCGCGCCGGACCCCGCCGACGTCGGCCCGACCAGCGACGACCTCGAGGCGCTGGCCGACGCCGTGCGCGAGGCGGCCCGGCCGGCCCCGGCACCGGACCGGGAGCCGGTGGAGGTCGGTCGCCGCGGCCACCTGCGGATGCTGCGCAGCCCCGAGTAGCCCGGCTCTGTCCGGAATGTCATGGACACGCCTGATGGTCAAGGTGTTGGCACTCTGCCGCCGATGACCCCTCTGTCATCCCGGGCACCGGCACCTCATCCTCCGTCGGGCCCGTCGAGCTCAGCCCCTTCATCGGCCTCGTCGAAAGCAGTCGTCATGGCGCGCACCAGCACGGCCTCCCGCCCGCAGATCCCCCTCGGCTCGCTCACCCAGCCCGGCGCCCGTGGCTCCGCGAGCTGCGGCGCCTGCGGCAGCGAGCGCGTCACCAGCATCGCGATGAACCTCACCGACGGGTCGCCGGTCGTCTTCACCTCCTGCCACCGCTGCGAGCACCGCACCTGGGCCGAGCAGGACAGCGCCCGGCAGATCCCGGTCCAGCACGTGCTGGACAAGGCGCGCAAGGTCGTCTGAAGCGGTCGCCTGCGCGGTCGGTAGGCTCGCGGCCGTGACCGCGCCACTCCGGCAGGACCTCGCCGCCTTCGTCAAGGCGTACGACGTCCGCGGGGTCGTCCCCGACCAGCTCGACGACGACGGTCGCGCGCGCGCTCGGCGCCGCGTTCGTCCGGGTCGTCGGCGCCGCCGGCGGCTGCGATCGTGGTCGGCCACGACATGCGCCCGTCGTCGCCGGGACTCGTCGCGGCCTTCGCCGAGGGCGCCACCGCGCAGGGCGCCGACGTCGTCGACGATCGGCCTCGCGCTCCACCGACCTGCTCTACTTCGCCAGCGGCACGCCTCGACCTGCCCGGCGCGATGTTCACCGCGAGCCACAACCCGGCGCGCTACAACGGCATCAAGCTGTGCCGGGCCGGCGCCGCGCCGGTCGGCCAGGACACCGGGCTGACCGAGATCCGCGACGCTGGCCGAGCAGGGCGTGCCGGCCCACGACGGCGCCGCCCGGCACCGTCGACCCGCCAGCGACCTGCTGCCGGCGTACGCCGACTACCTGCGCGGCCTGGTCGACCTGTCGGCGATCCGGCCGCTCAAGGTCGTCGTCGACGCCGGCAACGGCATGGGCGGCCACACCGTCCCCGCGGTGCTCGACGGGCTGCCCGCTGGACCGTCGTGCCGCTGTACTTCGAGCTGGACGGCAGCTTCCCCAACCACGAGGCCAACCCGCTCGACCCGGCCAACCTGCGTCGACCTGCAGGCCCGGGTGCGTCGCGCGAGGGCGCCGACATCGGGCTGGCCTTCGACGGCGACGCCGACCGCTGCTTCGTCGTCGACGAGCGCGGCGAGCCGGTGTCGCCGTCGGCGATCACCGGCGCTGGTCGCGGTCCGGGAGCTGGCCGAGCACCCGGGCGCGACGATCATCCACAACCTGATCACGTCGCGCGCGGTGCCCGAGATCGTCCGCGAGCACGGCGGTACGCCGGTGCGCACCCGGGTCGGGCACTCGTTCATCAAGGCCGATGATGGCCGCGACCGGCGCGGTCTTCGGCGGCGAGCACTCGGCGCACTACTACTTCCGCGACTTCTGGCGGGCCGACACCGGCATGCTCGCCGCGCTGCACGTGCTGGCCGCGCTCGGCGAGCAGCGACCGGCCGCTGTCCGAGCTGACCGCCGACGTACGAGCGCTACGTCGCCTCCGGCGAGATCAACGCGACGGTCGCCGACCAGGCCGGCCGCCACCGCGGCGGTGCGAGCCGAGCGTTCGCCGACCGCGCCGGGGCGTAGCCCTCGACGAGCTCGACGGGCTCACCGTCGGCTGCCGGACGACTGGTGGTTCAACCTGCGCGCCGTCGAACACCGAGCCGCTGCTGCGGCTCAACGTCGAGGCGGCCGACCGCGCCACGATGGAGCAGGTGCGCGACGAGGTGCTGTCCATGGTGCGCGGCGGGCCCGCCGCGACCACGAACGAGGAGAACTGACGACGTGCAGCTCGACCCCCGGCTGCTGGAGATCCTGGCCTGCCCGGTCTGCCACTCGCCGCTGCGTGCGGAGGAGGGCGGCGAGCACGGCGACGAGCTGGTGTGCACGTCGTCCAGCTGCGGGCTGGCCTACCCGGTCCGCGACGACATCCCGGTGCTGCTCGTCGACGAGGCGCCCGGCACCCGTGAACGCCGCTGGGCGGCCGATCGACGACGACCGTCCTCGACGACCTCGCCGCTGCTGGAGCGGCTCGACGCGGCCGAGATGCTGCGCGCCGTCGCCACCGCCGGGGCGCAGGTCCGGGAGGCGCTGCTGCACGTCGAGGTCGAGGCGCTCGCTCGCGGTCGCCGACGGACGGCCGCCCGCGGGCGGTCGTCGTCACCGGCATGGGCGGCTCGGGCATCGCGGCCGACGTGGCCGCGGCGGTGGCCGGCCGCAGCTGCCCCGTCCCCGTGCTGCCCTGCCCGGGGCCACCGGCTGCCCGGCTGGGTCGGGGCCGCTGGACCTGGTGCGTCGCCGTGTCCTGCTCGGGCGGCACCGAGGAGACGCTGTCCGCCGCTGGACGAGGCGCTGCGCCGGGGCGCGCGGGTCGTGACGGTCGGGGCGGCGGGCTCGCCGCTGGCCGCGCGCAGCGAGGGCGGCCGTGCGCTGCACCTGCCGGTCGACGCGCACGGCGCGGATGCCGCGGGCGAACCTCTGGGGGCTGGCGGTCCCGGTGCTCATGGTCGCTCGACGCGCTCGGCCTGGCCGACGTGCCGCGCGACCTGCTGGACCGCCTCGCCGACGCAGCTGGACCGCGCTGGCCGAGCGCTGCGGGCCGGTGGTCGAGAGCCTGGACAACCCGGCCAAGTCGCTGGCCCTCGAGCTGGCCGGTTCGCTGCCGTTCGTGTGGGGCGCCAGCGACGTCGCGAGCGTCGCGGCCGCGCGCACCGCCGCCCAGCTGGCCGAGAACGCCGAAGTACCCCGCCGTCCACGGTGCGCTGACCGAGGTGCACCACAACCAGGTCGTGGTGCTGGCCGGCGCGTTCGGCGAGCTGGCCGGCGACAGCACCGACGACCTGTTCCGGGACCGGGTGGAGGACAGCAGCCGACTGGCCGCGGATGCGCCTGCTGGTGCTGCGCGACACCGACGAGCAGGACGAGGTGGCGCGCGCGCGCCGACGCGACGCACCGGGTCGCCGAGCGGTACGGCGTCCCGAGCGGCGAGCTGCGCGCCGAGGGCGAGCACCCGCTGCTGCGGCTGGCCAGCCTGATCGCCCCGCTGGACTTCGCCAGCGTCTACCTGGCGCTCGTCCAGCGCATCGACCCCTCGCCCATCGCGCCGATCGTGCTGCTCAAGGGCGGCACGCTGGGGGAGCCGCTGTGAGCGCCGAGGGCGGCACCCGGGCGATCGTCGCCGCGCTGGCGGCCAACCTCGGCATCGCGATCACGAAGTTCGTCGCGTTCCTGCTCACCGGCTCGTCCTCGATGCTGGCCGAGTCCATCCACTCGCTGGCCGACTCGGGCAACCAGGTGCTGCTGCTGGTCGGCGGCAAGCGGGCCCGCCGGACGGCGACGGCCGAGCACCCGTTCGGCTACGGCCGGGAGCGCTACGTCTACGCGTTCATCGTCTCGGTCGTGCTGTTCAGCGTCGGCGGCCTGTTCGCGCTCTACGAGGGCTGGCACAAGGTGCACGCACCCCGAGCCGATCGACGCGTGGCAGTGGGTGCCGATCGCGGTCCTGCTGGTGGCGATCGGCCTGGAGAGCTACTGCTTCCGCACCGCGATCCACGAGTCGAACCAGACCCGCGGGCAGCTGTCCTGGGTGCAGTTCATCCGGCGGGCCAAGGCGCCCGAGCTGCCGGTCGTCCTGCTCGAGGACTTCGCGGCGCTGATCGGCCTGGTCTTCGCGCTGATCGGCGTCGGGCTGACCCTGATCACCGGCAACGGCGTCTGGGACGGCCTCGGCACGCTGGCCGATCGGTGCCCTGCTCGTCGTGCGTCGCGGTCGTGCTGGCGATCGAGACCAAGAGCCTGCTGCTCGGCGAGGGCGCCGGCCCCGAGGCGGTGGCCCGCGATCCAGGCCGCGCTGCTGGCCGACGACGTCGGTGCAGCGCGTGATCCACATGCGCACGATGCACCTCGGGCCCGAGGAGCTGCTGGTCGCGGCCAAGATCGCGGTGGCGCCCACCGACAGCGCCGCCGAGGTGGCCCGCACCATCAACGCCGCCGAGGCGCGGGTCCGGGCGGCCGAGCCGGTGGCCCGGGTGATCTTCCTGGAGCCGGACATCTACGTCGAGCCGGCGGTCGCCACGACGTCGGCTCCCACCGCCGAGTCCTGACCGCCCGGCGGGCGCACCGGCGGTCAGGCGGCCTCGAGCAGGCGGCGGACCGCGATCTCCAGCCGGCTGCTCCCGGGGGGCGGCCGGCTCCCGGGCAGCGGTGGCGGCCGGCTGGCATAGCGGTGCCCGGTCGGAGTGGTCAGGTCGACGCGGTCGCCGGCTCCGCGCGGGCTCGGTCGCGCCTGCCAGCCGGGCGCCTGCTTGGCGTAGTTGCAGGCCTCGCAGAGCCCCTGCCCGTTGGCCTCGCTGGTGCCTCCCCCGCGGAGCGGGCCACCACGTGGTCGGCATGCCTGATCGGCGCCCCGCACCAGGGCGTGCGGCAGACCTGGTCGCGAACCACGAGCAGCTCGGCGCAGCGCCGGGGGGAACGCCCGGCGGCGGGACTCCATCGCCACCAGGGCGCCGTCCCGTGGTCGCGCGTACAGCCGCCGCAGCCAGACGCCCGCCGCTCGGTCGCGCACCAGCTCGCGAGCGATCTCGGCCGGCAGCGGGCCGCCGCCGACGAGATGGGCCGGCTCGTCTGCTCCGCGCAGCAGCGTCTCCTCGGGCATCACCAGGTGCACCTCGACCGGTGTCGCCGAAGCGGTGGCCTGCCCGGTGAGGCGCTCGACCATGGTGTCGGCCATGATCTGCCCGCGGCCACGTCGATCGCCCTCGGCCGTCAGCCGGTCCGCCTCCCGCGACAGTGCGGCGTAGGCAGCCACGCCCTGCGCCACCGGCAGGAACCCGGTCAGCCGGGACATGGTGTCCGGCGCCGGGCGGAGCGACACCCGGCGGTCGCGTGCTGCCCCGCGGGTGCGCGCCACGAAGGCGTGCGGGTCGAGCCGGTAGGCGATGGATCGGGCCAGCGCCTCGACCTCGCGGTCGCCGAGCCTGGCCAGTCGGGGACCGAGCTCGGCGTCGGCAGCGCGCCGGTCGGCCGGGTCCGAGGCAGGCGGTCTCTCGAGCGATGATCGTGGCCCGCCACTCACTGGTCTCACCGGCCCGCAGGGCGGCCAGCGTCGCGGGCAGCTCGGCGGTGAGCGCCTGGGCCAGACCCACCAGCCGCGACCCCCGGTGCGGCGACTCTGGCGGGCCAGCGCAACCTGGGCGCCGATGCCCTGACCCACCCGGTCGGCCGCGACACCGGCCGCCCGCTGCCCGGCGCGCTGGGAGGCTACGAAGTCGGCCGTCACCACCGCCTGCGCCGCTGCTGCGGCGGACTTCAGCTGCTCCAGCAGGCGCAGCTGGCTGACGCGCTCGGCGTCGTCGACCGACCGGTCCAGCCGGGGCAGTGCGGCGATCCACGACCTCAGCGTCGCCGCGGACATGGGGCTGTCGCCCACGTCCTGTGCCGCGCCGCTGTCGAACATGTGTTCGATTCTACCGACGACACCAACGCCGGACAAGAGCCTCCGCCTGCCCTGTGGACACGCCCGGGCCGGGCAGCACCGAGGTGACCATTCCGGCCTCGGCGGCTAGCATGGGTGGGTCACGGCGTCACTGATGGGTTGGTCCTGAGGGACCGCGCCGGGCACCTTCGCTCCGCCGGCCTCGTCGTCCGCGCGCCTTCGGGTGCGTGCCGTGCAGCAGGCCCGGGGCTGACCGCCCATCCGCTCCAGGGGACCGATCGTCCCAGTCGGGAGACACCGCATGACCACGCTGAAGCCCGGTGACTACAAGGTCGCCGACCTCTCGCTCGCCGAGTACGGCCGCAACGAGATCCGCCTCGCCCAGCACGAGATGCCGGGCCTGATGGCCCTGCGCGAGGAGTTCGGCCCGAGCCAGCCGCTGGCCGGTGCGCGCATCGCCGGCTCGCTGCACATGACCGTGCAGACCGCCGTCCTCATCGAGACCCTCGTGGCGCTCGGCGCCGACGTCCGCTGGGTCTCCTGCAACATCTTCTCCACCCAGGACCACGCCGCGGCTGCCGCGGTCGTCGGCCCGGAGGGCACGGTCGACGCCCCCGCCGGCGTTCCCGTCTTCGCCTGGAAGGGCGAGACGCTGCCGGAGTACTGGTGGTGCACCGAGCAGATGCTCACCTGGCCCGACGGCAAGGGCCCGAACATGCTGCTCGACGACGGCGGCGACGCGACGCTGCTGATCCACAACGGCACGAAGTTCGAGAAGGCCGGCGTGGTGCCGAGCACCGACGAGAACGACTCCGAGGAGTACGGCGTCGTGCTCGACCTGCTGCGCGCCTCGCTGGCGGCCGACCCGACGAAGTACACCCGCATGGGTGAGGGCATCAAGGGCGTCACCGAGGAGACCACGACCGGCGTCCACCGGCTCTACGAGTTCGCCAAGGCCGGCGAGCTGCTCTTCCCGGCGATCAACGTCAACGACTCGGTGACCAAGTCCAAGTTCGACAACAAGTACGGCACCCGGCACTCGCTGATCGACGGCATCAACCGGGCCACCGACACGCTGATCGGCGGCAAGGTCGCCGTCGTGCTCGGCTACGGCGACGTCGGCAAGGGCAGCGCCGAGTCGCTGCGCGGCCAGGGCGCCCGGGTGATCATCACCGAGATCGACCCGATCTGCGCGCTGCAGGCCGCGATGGACGGCTACCAGGTCGCCACCCTGGACGACGTCGTCGAGACCGCCGACATCTTCATCACCGCCACCGGCAACAAGGACATCATCTCGGCCGCGGACATGGCCCGGATGAAGCACCAGGCGATCGTCGGCAACATCGGCCACTTCGACAACGAGATCGACATCGCCGGGCTGACCCGCACGCCAGGCGTCCGGCGCACGACCATCAAGCCGCAGGTCGACGAGTGGGTCTTCGCCGACGGGCACTCGATCATCGTGCTGTCCGAGGGCCGGCTGCTGAACCTCGGCAACGCCACCGGGCACCCGAGCTTCGTGATGTCGAACTCGTTCGCGAACCAGACGATCGCCCAGATCGAGCTGTTCACCAAGAACGACGAGTACGACACCCAGGTCTACGTGCTGCCCAAGCACCTCGACGAGAAGGTCGCCCGGCTGCACCTCGACGCGCTCGGCGTCCGGCTGACCACGCTCACCAAGGAGCAGGCCGAGTACATCGGCGTCGACGTCGCCGGCCCGTACAAGCCGGACCACTACCGGTACTGAGCCACTCTGCACGACCCGACGGCGCCGTCCCCACGTGGGGGCGGCGCCGTCGTCGTCCGGGGGCCAGTGCCGCTCGGCGCCGAGTGGACCGGCCGCAGGGCGCAAACGGCACCGCCGGCCGGTCCACTTCGTGGTCGAAAGGCGGCCCGGACTCAGCCGGCGGGCGGGCGGTCGCCGTGGACGATGCCGGTGGCGATGTCGCGCAGCTTGCGGTTGAGGCGCTGCGAGGCCTTGCTGAGCAGCGCGAACGCGTCGTCCTGGCTGATGCCGTGGGTGGCCATCAGGATGCCGACGGCCGCGCCGATCTCACGGTTGGTGGTCAGCCCCTCCTGCAGCTGGTCGGCCCGCTCGGAGTGCCGCGCACCCGCCAGCGCGATCGAGGCGAACGACGCGAGGATCGCGGCGCTCGTCTGCGACTCGTCGTCGAAGGCGCCGGGCGAGTCGGCGAACACGTTGAGCGCCCCGCTCCGACGGCCCTCGTCGACGAGCGGGACGGCGAGCATCGCGCGCACCGGCGTCCGGGCGAGGACGATCTCGGCGAGCCGCGGCCACTGCGACCCGTCGGTGAGGTCGTTGTCGAGGTGCATGGCCTCGTCGATGCTGGCCTCGAGGCAGGGGCCCTCCCCGACCTCGTTCTGCAGGTCGTCGATCAGCCGCATGACGTCGTCGGTGGACGCCGCGGAGTGGAAGGTCGCGCCGTCCAGGACGCCGATGGCGGCCCGGTCGCAGCCCGGCACGAGCTCGACCGCGGACTCGACGACGATCTGCTGCACCTCGTCGGGGGACTTCCCGTCGCGCAGCCGCTGCGCCAGCACGGCGAACTGCTCTTGCGGCGTGAGGCCGCTGGATCCCGTCATCGCTCCTCCGGCCCGGCAGTCAGCCGGTCCCGTGCTGCCCCGAGCAGACCGACCCGAGGATGCTACGTCACCGCCTCAGGAGGGCGGCTGGAACGGACGGTCGGGCGCAGGCCCGTCGGGCCGGGGCGGGTCCGGGTCGGCCGGTCGGCTGCCGGCGTCCGGCGGCCCGGGCTGGCCGGGGAGGCTGCCGGCGTACGGCGACGCCGGTGACCACCCGGCGGCGGCGGTGCTGCCCGGCGCCCCCAGCCGCACCATCTCCCGGCGGCGCCGCTCGGCCAGCACCGCGGAGAGGAAGGCCCTCGGCGGGACGCCGGGCGGCGGCGGCGGGGCGGTGACGGCCGCCATCGCGCCGGCCAGCGACGCCCCCATCTGGTCGCGGACCTGGGGGGACAGCTCGTCGGCGCGGCCGAGGAACTGGCGGGCTGCCAGCGCCAGGTCGTCGGGCACCCGGGACAGGTCGAGGCCGACGGCCCAGCCGGCCAGCTGCGGCGGCATGGCCGCGACCGGCGTCGCGCGCACCGGAAGCCGCTCGTGCACGACCAGGGTGCCGCCGAGCTGGTCGCCGAGCCGTCGGCCCTGGGCCGAGGCCAGCGACGCGATCAGCGCCACCGACCCGAACGTCAGCCAGATCTCGACGACCCCGAGCAGCCCGCGGACGAACGACTGCCGGAAGCGCACCGCCCCGCCGTCCTCGCGGACCACCCGCAGCCCGAGCGCCATCTTGCCCAGCGACCTGCCACGGGTCAGCGTCTCGAACGCGACGGGGTAGCCGACGATCACCGTCAGCAGGAACACCAGCCCCAGCGCGGCCGCCAGGGCGTCGTCGACGAAGCCGATGGTCCCGGCGACGACCGCGGTGCCGAGCACGATGAGGCCGATCTGCACGGTGAGGTCGATCGACAGGGCCAGGCTGCGGGTCGCCAGCTTGGCCAGCCGCAGGTCGAGCACCACGGCCTCACCGGTGACCAGGTCGGTCACGACGCGCACCCCTCTCCCGCACCGGCACGCCGGTGACCCTCGTGAGCGGAAGGTTAGTCTGCGGCGGGTGACCGGCCGGCGGTGGTGAGCGGTGGACGTCGACGCCTACGTGGCGACCCACCGCGGCGAGTGGGACCGCCTGGAGCAGCTGCTGCAGCGCGCCGGTCGCGGGCGCAGCCGGCTCGACGGCGCCGAGGTCGACGAGCTGGTCACGCTCTACCAGCGGGTCGCCACCCACCTGTCGGTGGTGCGGTCCGCGACGCCCGACCCGATGCTGGTCGGCCGGCTCTCGACCCTGGTGGCCCGGGCCCGCTCGGCGGTGACCGGCACCCACACCCCGGCCTGGCGCGACCTCGCGCGGTTCTTCGTCGTGGTCTACCCGGCGGCGCTGCGACGGAGCATGCCGTGGTGGGTCTCGGTGGGGCTGGTCTTCTCCCTCGTCGGTCTGGTCGTCGGCGTCTGGGTGGCCGGCGACCCGGCGGTGCAGCGCAGCATCGCGGCGCCCGACCAGGTCCGCCAGCTCGTCGAGCGCGACTTCGAGGACTACTACTCCTCGGCGCCGGCGGGCTCGTTCGCGGCGAAGGTGGCCACCAACAACGCCTGGGTCGCCGCGCTGGCCCTGGCGCTCGGGGTCTTCCTGCTCCCGGTCGTCTGGCTGCTGTGGCAGAACGCGCTCAACGTCGGCATCGCCGGCGGGCTGATGGCGGCGCACGACCGGCTCGGCCTGTTCTTCGGGCTGATCCTGCCGCACGGCCTGCTCGAGCTGACCTGCGTCTTCGTGGCCGCCGGCGCCGGGCTGCGGCTGGGCTGGGCGTGGGTCGACCCCGGCCGCCGGACCCGTTCGCAGGCGCTGCGCGAGGAGGGCCAGGCCGCCGGCGCGCTGGCGCTGGGGCTGGCCGCGACGCTGTTCGTCTCCGGGGTGCTCGAGGCGTTCGTCACGCCGTCCGGCCTGCCGACCTGGGCCCGGGTCGGCATCGGCGCCGCCGTCTGGCTGGCCTTCCTGGCGTACGTCGTGGTGCTGGGCGGCCGCGCGGTGCGAGCCGGCGAGACGGGCGACCTGCGCGGCGCCGGCGGCACCGACGTGGCACCCACCGCCGGCTGACCGACGTCGGTGCAGCCGGAGGTGGCTGCCCGGAGGGCTCAGAGCCGGCCGGCGGCCTTGAGCGCCAGGTAGCGCGTCGGCCAGGTCGCGGCGCCAGGGTCTCCGGCGCCGCGTCGACCACCTCGACCCCGTGCCGGCCGCAGCAGCGCGGCGACCCGCCGGCGGTCACCGCGCGCCAGCTCGGCCGCGGCGGCGTCGTACACCGCGTCGGTGTCGCCGCGGGCGGCCGCCATCTCGGCGACCCGCGGGTCGGCGACCGACGCGAGCACCACCTGGTGGCGGCGGACCAGCGGCCCGAGCACCGGCAGCAGCCCCTCCTCGACCGGCGCGGCGTCCAGCGCGGTGAGCAGCACGACGAGGCTGCGCCGTGCCGACCGGGCGAGCACGGTGCGCGACCATGCCCGCGTAGTCGGTCTCGACCAGCGTCGGCGTCCAGCGGCGCCATCGCGCTGACCAGCGCGGGCAGCAGGCCGCTGCCGGTGACGCCCTCGACCCGGGCCCGGACCCGGCGGTCGTAGGCGAGCAGGTCGACCCGGTCGCCGGCCCGGGCGGCGAGGGCGGCGAGCAGCAGGGCGGCGTCCATCGCGGCGTCCAGCCGGGGCGCGTCGCCGACCCGTGCCGCGGCGGTGCGCCCGGTGTCGAGCACGCAGCAGCACCCGCCGGTCGCGCTCCGGCCGCCAGGTGCGCACCATCACGTCGGCCGCGCGCGCGGTGGCCCGCCAGTCGATCGGAGCGGACGTCGTCGCCGTCGACGTACTCCCGCAGCGAGTCGAACTCGGTGCCCTGGCCGCGCACCATCACCGCGGTGCGACCGTCGAGCTCGCGCAGCCGGGCCAGCCGGCGACGGCAGGTGCTGCGGGAGGTGAACGGCGGCAGCACCCGGACCCGCCACGGCACCTCGTGCGAGCCCTGCCGGGCGGCCAGCCCGAGCGGGCCGAAGGAGCGCACCGTGACGCGGCCGGCCGGCCGGTCGCCGCGGCGGGTGGGCAGCAGCGCCGTCGTCACCCGCCGCTGCTCGCCGGGCGGGACGTCGACCCGGTGCCGCTGCGAGGCAGCGCCCGGCGCTGGGCGGCCACGCGTCGCGCAGCAGGCCGCGCACGCCGGCGTACCGACGGGTTCGCGACGGTGCAGCTCGCACCTGCGCCGGCTCGCCGAGCCGCACCGCGGTGTCGCCGGCGCGGGCCAGCAGCAGCGGGCGCACCGGCCCGGCGAGGCGCCACGTCGAGCGACCACCAGCGCGAGCAGCGCGCCGGTCGACCAGCAGCACGCCGAGCCCCGACGGCAGCAGCAGCCCCACCACCGCGGCGCCCGCCAGCGCGAGCAGCCCGGCCCGCCCGGTCAGCGCCACCGGTCAGCGGGGGACGGGGACGGCGGCGAGCACGCCGTCGAGGACGCGCGTCGGCGGTCACGCCCTCCAGCTCGGCCTCGGGCCGCAGCTCGACCCGGTGCCGCAGCGCCGGCCGGGCCAGCGCCTTGACGTCGTCGGGCGTCACGTAGTCGCGGCCGGACAGCCAGGCCCAGGCGCGGGCCGCCGCCAGCAGCGCGGTGGCTCCCCGCGGCGAGACGCCGAGCTGCAGCGAGGGCGAGTCGCGGGTGGCCCGGCACAGGTCGACGACGTACCCGAGCACCTCGGGCGCGAGCGTGCACGCCGCGCACCGCGGCCCGCCCGGCCGCCAGCTCGGCCGACCCCGGCGACCGGCCGGACCCCGGCTGCGGCCAGGTCGCGCGGGTCGAAGCCCGCCGCGTGCCGGGTCAGCACCTGCACCTCGTCGTCCCGCGGCGGGCAGCGGCATCGTCGAGCTTGAGCAGGAACCGGTCGAGCTGCGCCTCGGGCAGCGGGTAGGTGCCCTCGTACTCGACCGGGTTCTGGGTGGCGACGACGACGAACGGGTCGGGCAGCGGCCGCGGCTCGCCGTCGACGGAGACCTGCCGCTCCTCCATCGCCTCCAGCAGCGCGGCCTGCGTCTTCGGCGGCGTCCGGTTGATCTCGTCGGCGAGCAGCAGGTTGGTGAACACCGGCCCGCGGCGGAACGAGAACTCGGCCGTCCGCGCGTCGTAGACCAGCGAGCCGGTGACGTCGCCGGGCATCAGGTCGGGGGTGAACTGCACCCGCTTGGTGTCCAGTCGACAGGGCCGCGGCGAGGGTGCGCACCAGCAGCGTCTTCGCGACGCCGGGGACGCCCTCGAGCAGCACGTGCCCGCGGCACAGCAGGGCGATGACCAGCCCGGTGACGGCGGCGTCCTGACCGACGACGGCCTTGCCGACCTCGAGCCGCAGCGCGCGCAGGGCCTCGCGCGCGGCGTCGGACGCGGCGTCGGACGCGGCGTGCCGGAGACCGCGGCGGGCGCGGGGACGGGCTCGGTCACGGCCGGCGTACCTCCCTCTCGAGGGCGTCCAGGTCGTCGGCGAGCCGCACCAGCGCGGCGTCGTCGGCAGGTGCGGCACCGTACAGCAGCGCCGCGACGTCGGCGCCGGCTCGCCCGCTGCGGGCCGCGACCGCCGCGACAGCAGCCGTCGGTGCCGCGCGGCGCGGCAGCCCGAGAGCCGGCCCCAGCCGGGACCGGGTGCCCGCCCGCAGCGCCTCCGCGGCCCGCCCGCGGGCGCCGGCGCGCCGGTACAGCCGGGCCCGGCCCTCGACGGTCTCGGCCGCCCGGACCACCACCGGCAGCGGCTCGACGACCACCGCGCCCAGCCGCCGGCCGCGCCACAGCGCCAGCAGCAGCACCGCGAGCCCGACCTGCACGAGCGCCCACCAGACGCCGACGGGCACCAGCTGGTAGAGCGACTTCTGCGTCGACGCCGGGACGTCGGCCGCCGACGGCAGGTACCAGACGACCCTGGGGTGCGCGCCCAGCAGCCCGAGAGCGAGCGCCGCGTTGCCCTCGTCGTCGAGGCGGTCGTTGGTGAAGGGCGCCGGCGAGCCGACGAGGGTGACCACGCTGCCGTCGGCTCGGCTGCGCACCAGGGACGGCCGGCCGTCGCGGGAGTAGCAGCTCACGAGGGCGCCCGCCGCCGGGCCGGTCGCGTCGTAGCCGACCAGTCCCGCGTCGGCCGGGCCGGCCCGCCGGGCCGCCGGCAGCGCGCAGCCGGCCGCGCGGACGCCGGGGTCGGTGCGCTCCGCCGTCACGCCCGGGACGTAGCGGCCCGGGTCGGTGGCCGCGAGCAGCACCAGGTCGGCGCCGGTGGCCAGGACCGCCTGCGACCTGGCTGTCGGCCAGCAGGTCCGGCCCGGCGACCAGCAGCGTGTCGCCGGGCCGTGCGGCGGCCGCCATGGCGGCGCTCGTCGTGACCAGGTCGACCTGCACGCCCTGGTCGCGCAGCAGCTCGGCCACCGCGCGCGCCCCCGACGGCGCGGCGGACCGCGGGTCGAGCGGGGTGCTGCGCGGTGTCCCGGCGGCCAGCGCGAGCAGCAGGCCGCCCACCAGCACCACGAGGAGCACCACCAGGGGGCCTCTGCTCGCGCGCCACAGGTCGCCGGCCGTGGGGTCGGTCGAGGACGGTCGGTCGCCGACGAGGGTGCTCATCGCGGCCCGGCCCGGGTGACGGCGTCCGCCCGGGTGCCGCGGACCCGGTCGTCGAGCGCGCGCAGGGCGGCATCGGTCTCCGGGCCGGCCGGGCGACCGCCGTACCAGATCTCGTCGAAGGTCCGGGCCGCGCGGCGCAGCTCGGCGGCGCAGGAGGGCAGCGCCCGGCCGGCCGCCTCCGCCGCCTCGTCCGCCGTCCGGCCCGGGGCCTCGTCGAGCACCGCGCGCTCCTCCAGCCCGCGGACGACGGCGCGCAACCGCTCCCGGACCGCCTCGGCCCACTGCCCGGCGGCCGCGAACCGGTCCGCGGCCGCCCGGTGCTCGGCTGCGCTGCGCGCCCGCCCGGCGAACAGCGCCTCGGGCCGGCCCTGGCGGCGTCCGAGCGGCCCGACCCGCAGCCGCACCGCCACGATCGCGACGACCACCAGCAGCGCCACCACGACCAGCCCCGCGTAGCCGCCGGGGGAGGCTCCGGCCACCCGGTCCAGCAGCCGGCCGCCCTGCTCGAGCAGCCAGCGCAGCACCCGCACGGTGAGGCTCGGCCCGGCGTCCCGGTAGACCTGCTTGGCGAGCTCGTCGCGGGCCAGCTGGGCTGCCTCGTCGCGGCCCAGGTCGACGGGGACCCGGAGGATCACCCGCTGCCGGAGGTCTGGCTCGCAGGGGTGACGCCCGCGGCGCGGGCCAGCTCGAGGTCGAGCGCCTCCCGCCGCATCCGCCGGTCGACGTAGATGAGCGCTGTCGAGACGGCGGTGAACGGCCAGGTGATCGCGGAGGCCACGATCGTGCCGAGCGCGGTGACGAGCAGCGGCAGCAGCGCGTAGACGTTCAGCGTGTCCCCGTCACCGCCGAGGTAGGCGACCAGGAAGGTGAGTGCCACGAACGGCACGTTGAGGATGTTGCTGATCACCTGGGCGATCACGTTGACCAGCACCAGGATGCCGAAGGTGCGCCACCAGGCGCCGCGGACCAGGGCCCGGGACCGGCGCAGCGACGGCACGACGGCGGAGCGCTCCAGGACGATCGCGGGCGGGGCGAGCGCGAAGGCGACGTAGAGGTAGACCGCCGCCACCACGAACGCCGGGACCCCCAGCACGAACGCCAGCACGACCACCGCGACCGGCGCACCGGCCAGCGCGAGCAGCAGGCCGGGCGCCAGGGCCGCGACCCCGAGCCCGAGCACGATGAGCCCGACCAGGACGGTGACGCCGAGCAGCGCCGGCACCCGGGGCCGCGCCTGCGCCCAGGCCTCGCCGGCGGTGATGCCCTGGCCCAGCACCTCGCGGCTGACGACCACGGTGAGGATGCCGGTGAGGATCAGCGAGGCCACCAGGGTGACGACGACCTGCAGCCCGGTCGCCCCGACCGCGCTCGCTGCGAAGGTCAGGTCGGCGGTGCTGGTCGACCCCGTGCTGGTCGGCTGGTCGAGGCTGAACGCGGTGTCGGCGCTGTCGCGCAGCAGCAGCCAGGTGAACGGCACCGTGAGCAGCTGGGTGACCACTGCCACCACGGCGGACAGGCCGAGCATGATGCGCCACCGCGCGCGGATGGCCGAGATGGCGCCGTCCAGGATCTCGCCGACGCCGAGCGGGCGCAGCGGGATGATCCCGGGCTTCGGTGGCGGGGGTGCCTGCGGTGCGTACCCGGCCGGCGCCGGTCCCCAGCCCGGTGGCGGCGGGGCCGAGGAGCTTCCCGGCGGGACGTACGGCGGCGGCTGCTGCGGCGCCCAGCCCGGCGGCACCGCGGCGGCGGCCGGCTCGGGACGGCCCCAGCCCCCGGGCTGCTCGTCGCTCACGGCGCCATCGTCGCACGGTGGGCGGGCCCCGGCCGGGCCGCCTCGTCGGCACGGGTGGAGATCGTTCTCGGGCCGTGACCGGCATCTGCACCGCCGGGATGCCACGATGAGCGCATGAAGGCACGGGTGCTCATCGTCGACGACGACACCGCGCTGGCCGAGATGCTCGGCATCGTGCTGCGCGGCGAGGGCTTCGAGCCGTGCTCTGCCCGGACGGCGACCAGGCGCTGGGCATGTTCCGCGAGCACAAGCCGGACCTCGTGCTGCTCGACCTCATGCTGCCCGGGATGGACGGCATCGACGTGTGCCGCGCAGATCCGGGCCGAGTCCGGCGTCCCGATCGTCATGCTGACGGCCAAGACCGACACCGTCGACATCGTCGTGGGGCTGGAGTCCGGCGCCGACGACTACGTCGTCAAGCCGTTCAAGCCCAAGGAGCTGGTCGCCCGGATCCGGGCCCGGCTGCGCCGCACCGAGGAGCCCGCTCCCGAGCTGCTGGAGATCGGCGACCTGGTGATCGACGTGGCCGGCCACTCGGTGAAGCGCGACGGCGCGGCGATCGCGCTGACCCCGCTGGAGTTCGACCTGCTGGTCGCCCTGGCCCGCAAGCCGTGGCAGGTGTTCACCCGGGAGGTCCTGCTGGAGCAGGTGTGGGGCTACCGGCACGCCGCCGACACCCGGCTCGTCAACGTGCACGTCCAGCGGCTGCGCTCCAAGATCGAGCGGGACCCCGAGAACCCGGAGGTCGTCGTGACCGTGCGGGGCGTCGGCTACAAGGCGGGGCCGGCCTGAGCGGGGGCCTCGACTCCGTCGGCTCCGACCGCGCCACCAGGGTCGCGGGCCCGTTCCGTCGCGGGCTGGTCCGGCGCTGGCGGCGGGTCGTCGCGCTGTGGCGCCGGTCGCTGCAGCTGCGGGTGGTCACCACGCACGACGGTCTTCACCGTCATCGCCATCGCGCTGCTCGGCAACGTGCTGATGAACCAGGTGCGCGACGGCCTGCTCGACGCCAAGCGGCAGACGGCGCTGGACGAGGCGGCCACCGGGGCGCGGACCTCGCAGGAGGCGTTCGACTCCGCCGACCGCAGCCAGTCCGACGTCTTCGACACCCTCGTCCCCGACCTGGTGCGTCAGCTCAGCCGCGGCGGCGGCGCGGCCGGCACCCGCCAGGTCGTGCTGCTGCGGCGGTCAGGACGTCAACGACCCGCGGGCGCCGCTGGGCCGCAGCTCGCTGGGCGTCGACTACACCGCGGTGCCGCAGGCGCTGCGGGACGGTGTCGAGAAGCGGCCGACCCAGCAGTGGACCTACACGCAAGGTGACCCGGGACTCGGGGCAGACCGTGCCGGTCCTCGTCGTCGGGTCGCCGGTCGTCATCCCGACGATCGGGGCCTACGAGCTGTACTTCCTGTTCCCGCTGGACAAGGAGGAGGACACCCTCGCGCTGGTGCGCAACGCGCTGGTGCTCGCCGCGCTGGGGCTGGTGCTCCTCGTCGGCGGCATCGCCTGGCTGGTGACCCGGCAGGTCGTGACCCCGGTGCGGATGGCGGCCCGGATCGCGGAGCGGCTCTCGGCCGGCCGGCTGGAGGAACGGATGCGGGTGCGCGGCGAGGACGACCTCGCCCGGCTGGCGGCGTCGTTCAACAAGATGGCCACCAGCCTGCAGCGCCAGATCCGCCAGCTGGAGGACCTCTCCCGGGTGCAGCGCCGGTTCGTCTCCGACGTGTCCCACGAGCTGCGGACGCCGCTCACCACGGTGCGGATGGCGGCCGACGTGCTGCACGAGTCGCGGGCCGGGTTCGACCCGGCGGTCGAGCGCAGCGCCGAGATCCTGCAGACCCAGCTGGACCGGTTCGAGGCGCTGCTCGCCGACCTGCTGGAGATCAGCCGGTACGACGCCGGGGCGGCCCTGCTGGAGGCGGAGCCCACCGACCTGCGGGTCGTCGCCCGCCACGTCATCGAGGCCATGGAGACCCTGGCCGACCGCAAGGGCAGCGCGCTGACCCTGGTGGCGCCGCTGCAGCCGTGCATCGCCGAGGTCGACGCCCGCCGGATCGAGCGGATCCTGCGCAACCTGGTGGCCAACGCCATCGAGCACGGCGAGGGCCAGCCGATCGAGGTGCGGGTCGCCGCCGACGACCAGGCGGTCGCGGTCGCCGTCCGCGACCACGGGGTCGGCCTCGAGCCGGAGGCCGTCGGCATGGTCTTCAACCGGTTCTGGCGGGCCGACCCGGCGCGGGCCCGCACCACCGGCGGCACCGGGCTCGGGCTGTCCATCGCGCTCGAGGACGCCCACCTGCACGGCGGCTGGCTGCAGGCCTGGGGCGAGCCGGGCGACGGCTGCCAGTTCCGGCTCACCGTGCCCCAGCAGCGCGGCGCCGAGCTGGTCGGCTCGCCGATCCCGCTGGAGCCGATGGACTCGACCAGGCGGCGGCGCCCGGTGGCAGCCGGGCAGCCGTACCGGCGCATCCGCAGCCCCGGCGGCGTCGATGTCTGAGCCGGGTACGACGCGGGCCGGGCTCGTCGTGGTGCTGCTGGCGCTGCTGATCTCCGGCTGCGCGGCGATCCCGACGTCCGGCCCGGTGCGCAGCGGCGGCGACCTGCGGCCGCAGCGGCCCAACGACGGCGTGCCGTTCATCGGTGAGTCGCCGCAGCCGGGCGCGAGCCCGGAGAACATCGTGCTGGGCTTCGTGCAGTCCAGCGCCGACTTCGCCGACGACCACGCGGTCGCCCGCGAGTACCTCACCCCGACCGCCCGCCAGGGCTGGCGCCCGCAGGCGGGCACCGTGGTCTACGACCAAGGGGTCACGCTGGCGCCGTCCGTGCAGTCCGGCTCCCGCGGCTCGGTCACGGTGCAGGGCTCGGAGGTGGGCCGGGTCGACGGCGACGGGCGGTACGTCCGCAGCCCCACCGACACGCCCTTCTCCCGGGCGTTCCAGCTGCAGAAGGTCGACGGCGAGTGGCGCATCGCCGGTCTCACCGACGGGCTGGTGCTCTCCTCCCCGGACGTGCTGGAGACCTTCCGGCCGCTGAACCTCTACTTCCTCGCGCCGTCCGGCAAGACGCTCGTCCCCGACCCCGTCCTGGTGCCCGAGTCGGCCGGCATGGCGACCAAGCTGGTGACCCGGCTGCTCCGCGGCCCGACGGTCGGGCTGCGCGGCGCGGTGACCACAGCCTTCCCGCCCGGCACCGGGCTGGAGGTCGGGTCGGTCCCGGTGCGCGACGGCGTGGCGACGGTCCGGCTCGACAGCTCGGCGCTGCAGGCCGACGACACCCAGCGCGAGCAGATGTCCGCCCAGCTGGTCTGGACCCTCAAGCAGCTGCCCGAGGTCGAGAAGGTGCGCATCCTGGCCGGCGGCGAGGACCTCGTGGTGTCCGGGGTGGCCCGGGAGCAGAGCCGGGACGCGTGGCTGCAGTACGACCCGGACCGGCTGCCCTCCAACCCCTCGGCGTACGTCGTCTCCGACGGCCGGGTCGGGCGCTACCTGGAAGGGGGCTTCGAGCCGGCTGCCGGCGCGTCCGGCACGGGCAGCCCGCCGCTGCGCTCGCCCGCGGTGACCCTCGACGCGGCCCGGGTCGCCGCGGTCGGCACCGACGGGCGCACGGTGTACGTCGGCCAGCTGACCCGGGGCGGCACGCTGGAGCAGCGGCTGCGCGGCGCCGACCTGTCGGCGCCGTCCTGGGACCGCGGCAACAACCTGTGGGTGGTCGACCGGCCGACCGGCGTCCTCTGGTACCTGGCCGACGGTGCCGACAAGCCGCAGCAGGTGGCCGTGCCGCGGCTGCCCGGCGGCCAGCCGCCGTCCGCCGTCTCGGTGTCCAGGGACGGGGCCCGGGTCGCGCTGGTCACCGGCACCGGGCGGACCGCGCGCCTGGTGGTCGGTGCGGTGCGCCGGGCCGAGACGGCCGACCCCGACGTCGCCGGCGGCGAGACGCTGTCGGTCGTGCAGGCCGCAGCACCGCTGCCGGACCTGCAGTCGGTGCGGGACGTCGCGTGGTCGGACGCCACGACCCTTGCGGTCCTCGGCAGCCGGGACGGCACCGCCGTCACGCCGTTCTACACCGCGATCGACGGCTACACCGTGGAGGACATCGAGCCGCAGCCGGAGCTGGTCACCCTCACCGCGGTGCCGCCGCGCGGCAGCCCGCTGGTGGCCGGCACCGCGGACGGGCAGCTGCTGCAGTTCACCTCGGGCGGCGGCTGGACCGCGCTGGGCGTCGGCTCCGACCCGGCGTACCCGGGCTGAGCCCGCACCGTCGGCCGACCAGCCGGCGTGGGCGTCGTCCACCGCCCGCCGTCGTGCACCGGAACCGGTCGCCGGCCGGTGCCGGGCCACGACCGCCGCTGCCAGCCTGGTCCGGTGTGGCTCGACCCCGTTGCGCGCCGTGCTCGACCTCGTGCTGCCCGTGGCGTGCGCCGGCTGCGCGACCGAGGACACGTCCTGGTGCCTCGTCTGCTCCCGGGCCCTCGCCGGGCCGCCGCGCAGCATCCGGCCGGACCCGTGCCCGCCCGGCCTGCCTGCGACCTGGGCGGTGGCTGCCTACGACGGCGCGGTGCGCGCGGCCGTCGTGGCGCACAAGGAACGCGGGCGCCGGTCGGCCGGGCGGCCGCTGGCCGACGCCCTCGCCCGCGCGGTCGCGGCCGCGGCGGGCGACGAGCCGCGGCCGCTGTGGCTGGTGCCGGCCCCGTCGCGCCCGGGCGCCGTCCGTGACCGGGGCGACGACCCCACGCGCCGGCTCGCCCGCGGTGCCGCGGCGGCGCTGCGCCGGTCCGGCCGGGAGGCCAGGGTCGCCGCCGTGCTGCGCTCGGCAGCGGCCACCAGGGACCAGGCCGGCCTGGACCGGCGGGAGCGGGCGGCGAACCTCGCCGGTGCGATGCACGTGCCGCCGCGGCTCGCGGCGTCCGTCCGGGGCTGCCGGGTGCTGGTCGTCGACGACGTCGTGACGACCGGCGCGACGCTGGCCGAGGCGGCCCGCGCGCTGCGGTCGGCGGGTGCCGTGGTCGCCGGCGCCGCTGTCGTCGCCGCCACTGCGCGCCGTGGGACTGGGGTGTCCCCTGGCACCCCCAGGGGCTAGCGTTCCGATATGGCACCCGCCCGGGTCCGTGGTTGCACCGGACCGTCCGTCCCTCGCGGGTCGGCGGTCCGGCTAGCCGATGCCAGTCGCAGGCGAAACGGCCCACGTAAGGCGACTTCTCGTCGTCCGATCACGGTGCGGCTTAGGAGTAAGCCCTGCCCCGACGGAGGTCCAGATGTCCTCCGACCCGGGAGAAGGGGAGTAGTGGCGGACACCGCTGCGAGACCCTCAGCAGGCGAATGTGGGGTCGAAGACCAGGTCGGCCGGGTGGGTGTCACGGACGTCGCAGTCCTGCTGTTCTGACAGAGGAGGAATCACTTCGTGGACATCGTGGTCAAGGGTCGGAACACCGAGGTCTCCGAGCGCTTCCGCATGCACATCGCCGAGAAGCTGTCGAAGATCGAGAAGCTCGACCCGAAGGTGATCAGCGTCGACGTCGAGTGCTCCCAGGAACGCAACCCCCGGCTCGCCGACCAGCGCGAGCGCATCGAGATCACGATCCGGTCCCGCGGCCCGGTCATGCGCGCCGAGGCCGCCGCCCAGGACTGCTACGCCGCCCTGGACGCGGCCGTGGCCAAGCTGGAGGGTCGCCTGCGGCGCGCGACCGACCGCCGCAAGGTGCACCACGGGGCCAAGACGCCGGTGTCGGTCGCCACCGCGACCGCCACCCTGGACCGCACCGGCAGCGAGTCGGCGGGCGACACCCTGGAGTCGGCGGACGGCTACGGCTCGTCGTCCGAGGACGGGCCGATGTTCGTGCGGGAGAAGGTCCACGAGGCCGCGCCGATCAACCTCGACCAGGCGCTGTACGAGATGGAGCTGGTCGGGCACGACTTCTACCTGTTCGTCGACGCCGAGACCGCGCAGCCCAGCGTCGTCTACCGACGACGGGCCTACGACTACGGCGTGATCCGCCTGGCGGTCTGACCCGGTTCGCCCGGAACCGGGTCGTTTCCCCGCGTGGCGGCCCCCTGTCGTGCGAGGATGCTCCGGGCGCGGGAGGGGCTGCGCCGCGTCCTACGACACGTCCGAGAGGTGCGCGGGTGAGCGAGCAGGCAGGGGCTCCGGCCCGTCCGTCGCGTGCCCCGGCCGAACCGATCCGGGTGCTCGTCGTCGACGACCACGCGCTGTTCCGCCGTGGGCTGGAGATGGTCCTCGGCCAGGAGACCGACATCGAGGTCGTCGGCGAGGCCGGCGACGGCGCCGAGGCGGTCGAGCTGGCCTCCGCGCTGCTGCCGGACATCGTCCTGATGGACGTCCGGATGCCGCGCCGCAGCGGCATCGAGGCCTGCACCGCCATCAAGGACGTCGTGCCCAGCGCCAAGATCGTGATGCTGACGATCTCGGACGACGAGGCCGACCTGTACGACGCGATCAAGGCCGGCGCCAGCGGCTACCTGCTGAAGGAGATCTCGATCGACGAGGTGGCGGCCGCGATCCGGTCGGTCGCCGGGGGCCAGTCGCTGATCAGCCCGTCGATGGCCTCCAAGCTGCTCTCCGAGTTCGCGACGATGATCAAGAAGGGCGACGAGCGCCAGCAGGTGCCCGCCCCGCGGCTCACCGACCGCGAGCTGGAGGTCCTCAAGCTGGTGGCGAAGGGCCTGAACAACCGGGACATCGCCAAGGAGCTGTTCATCTCCGAGAACACGGTGAAGAACCACATCCGCAACATCCTGGAGAAGCTGCAGCTGCACTCCCGGATGGAGGCCGTCGTCTACGCGGTCCGCGAGAAGCTGCTCGAGATCACCTGAGGCCGGGCTGACCGAGCGCGAGCGGGTCGCCCGGCTCCCCACGGCCGAGGAGGTCGTCGGGGGCGACCCGGCGGGCCGGGTGCGCATCCTGGTGGGCCTCGTCGGAGCCGACGTCGTCGCCGACTGGTGCGCCGGGCTGGTCCGTGGCGCCGACCCGATGGACTCCGCCGCGCCGCCCCTGGAGTGGCTGGGCGGGCAGCAGGCGCCGGCCTACACCAGCGGCGTGAACGCCTACTGGCCGCGGGTCTGGGGGGCCCGGGGGCTGCTGCACGCCTTCCGCCCGCAGGCCGCGCCGGCGGTGGTCGCCGGCCTGTCCGACGACCACTGGCGGGTCCGCGAGATGTGCGCCAAGGTCGCGCGGGCGCACGAGGTCGGCGCGGCAGCGGCGGAGCTGCACCGGTGCTGCGCCGACGAGGTGCCCCGGGTGCGCGCGGCTGCGGTCCGCGGGCTGGCCCGGGTCGGCGAGGCCGAGGACGCCGACGCCGTGCGGGGCTGCCTCGACGACCCCGACCGCGCGGTCGTCGCGGCTGCCGAGCGCGCGCTCGCCGACCTGTCCCGCCGGCTCGACCGGTCCCTCTGACCGGCCGGGACGGGACGAAGGGCACTGGCCGTGGGACCACCCGGCGGGTGAGGGTGGTCGTGGGAGCGCCCGCCGGGGCAGTCCTTCGAAGGGACGCCCGCCGTGGCACCCGGAGGAGGGCGATCATGACCCAGACCACCGCCGAGCCCGCGAGCCTGGTCGACCGGTCGGCCGAGCTGACGGACGAGGTGCTCGCCTCGATGGAGCACCTGCAGCGGACCGCGATCGGTGCCGTGCGGCTGGTGCTGGACACCGTCGACGAGATGCTGCCTGCGCTGTCCCGGCCGTCCAGCCGCGAGTCGGCCATCAACGCCGTGATGGATGTGACCGACACCGTCGTGACGGCGCAGTACGAGCTGCTCCGGACCGGCGTCCGTACCCTGCGCCGCTGAGGTCGGCCCGGGCCGCAGCCGGGCCCGGCGTCAGGGGTTGTTGTGCACCACGACGACCGACCCGTCGGACGCCGTGAGGGTGATGTGGTGCGCCGACTGCGGGTCGGTGGGCACCGAGACCTTCCGCGAGCCGTCGCGCACCGCGGTGGACACGTCGTACGCCGTGCCGTCGGGCGGCACCAGGACGACGAGCGAGCCGTCCCGGGACCGGCCGGTCACCGCGCTGGGAGCCGTGGCGAACGACAGCCGGACGTCGCCGTCCGACGACTGCGCGGAGACGCTCGCCGAGCCGCAGCCCACGAGCGTCCACCGAGCCGTCGCGGGTCGTCAGGGCGAGCCGGCCGGTGAGGTCGTCGGCGTCGATGTCGCCGTCGGAGGTGGTGGCCGTGACCGGCCCGGTCAGGTCCCGCAGCGTCAGGTGGCCGTCCCGGGTGTCGGCCCGGACCTGTACGCCGGCCGGCACCACCAGGCGCACCTTGCCGGTGCAGCCGATGCCGACCTGGAACGGGCAGGACGACGAGATCCGCAGCACGTCGCCGTCCTGCCGGGCCCGCACGGTGGGGCGGCCGAGCGACCAGTGGTAGCTGCGCTGCATCGTGACCGTCGTGCCGGCGGCCGAGCCGGCGACGTCGACCGACTCGAACCGGGTGTCCAGCGCCAGGGTCCGGACGCCGGTGAAGGTGCCGTGCGCCTGGCCGGACCCGCGGGCCAGCAGGCTCGCGACGGTCAGCGCGCACCAGCCCACCAGCAGCAGCGACAGCAGCACGGCGAGCACCTGCACGGCCGTGCGCGGTCCGGGCTCCGGGCGTCGCCCGCCCGTCGGGCCGTCGGCTGCCGGCAGCAGTGTCGTGTCGGTCGTCATGGCGCGCTCCTCCTCAGCCGTCCAGCCAGCGCAGCACGGCCAGCACCCGCCGGTGGTCCTGCTCGGCGGGCGGCAGCCCGAGCTTGGTGAAGATCGAGCTGACGTGCTTCTCGACCGCGCCCTCGGTCACGACCAGCTCGGCGGCGATGCCGGCGTTGGACCGGCCTTCCGCCATCAGCCCCAGCACCTCCGTCTCGCGCGGGGTCAGCCCGGCGAGCGGGTCGGCGCGCCGGCTGCGCACCAGCAGCTGGGCCACCACCTCGGGGTCGAGTGCCGTCCCGCCCGCGCCGACCCGGCGCACCGCCTCGACGAACTCCGACACGTCGGCCACCCGGTCCTTGAGCAGGTAGCCGAACCCGCGGGTGTTCGACGCGATGAGGTCGGTCGCGTAGCGCTCCTCGACGTACTGGCTGAGCATGAGCACCGCGACGTCGGGGTGCTGCGCGCGGATCACCAACGCCCCCCGCACCCCCTCGTCGGTGTGCGTCGGGGGCATCCGGACGTCGACGACGCAGATGTCCGGTGCGTGCTCGTCGACGGCCCTCAGCAGCTGGTCGGCGTCGTCGACGGCCGCCACGACCTCGAGCCCGGCGTCGGTCAGCAGGTGCACCAGGCCCTGCCGCAGCAGCACCGAGTCCTCGGCGATCACGACGCGCACGGGAGCTCCACGGTGATCGTCGTGCCGCCGGTCGGCGAGCTCTGCAGCCGGAAGGTGCCGTCGACCGAGGCCACCCGGTCGTGCAGGCCGGCCAGGCCGGAGCCCGCGCGCTCGACGGCGCCGCCGTGGCCGTCGTCGGAGACCGAGACCAGCAACCGGTCGCCGGTGCGTTCGACGTGCACGGCCGCGCGGCCGGCGCCGGAGTGCTTGGCCACGTTGGTGAGCGCCTCGCTGACCACGAAGTAGGCGACCGCCTCGACCGTGCTGCTCGGCCGCCGGGCCACGTCGACGTCCAGCGTGACGGGCACCGGGGAGCGGGCCGCGAGGGCGGACAGCGCGGCGTCGAGACCGCGATCGGTGAGCACCGGAGGGTGCACGCCGCGGACGACGTTGCGCAGTGCGGCGATCGAGTCCTTCGCCTCCTGGTGCGCCTGGGTCACCAGCTCGCGGGCGGCCTCGGGGTCGCTGTCCATCTTCGCCTGCGCCCGGCCCAGGTTCATCGCGAGCGCGACCAGGTGCTGCTGCGCGCCGTCGTGCAGGTCGCGCTCGATGCGGCGCCGCTCGTCGTCGGCGGCGTCGACCACTCGGGCCCGGGTCTCCCGCAGCTGGGTGACCTGGGCCCGCAGGGCGTCCTCGCTGCTCGGCGACAGCAGCGCCCGGGCCAGGCTGACCTGGCCGGCGGCGAGGCCGTACGTCAGGATGCGGGCCAGCAGCAGGAAGACGACACCGATGCCGAACCCGGCCGCAAGCTCCAGGCCGTTGCCCCAGTCGAGCCAGGTCACCGCGTCGTCGCCCGGCAGCGAGCCGGCGTAGAGCGGGAGCAGCAGCCCGGCCACCGCGACGGCCCAGAACGACAGGGCCAGGCTCGCCGAGACCGTGGCGACCGGCAGCAGCAGGACGCCGTAGCCGGCCTCCTTCCAGAACTCCGGCGAGCCGGCCCGCACGAGCAGCCGGCGCAGCCAGCCGGCACCCGGAGCGGCCCGCAGCGGCCGCCCCGGCAGGTCGACGTCGAGCAGCATCGAGGCCCGGCCGCGCTCCATCGTCGCCAGGCCGTGCACGACGTGCACCAGCACGGCGAACACGGGCACTCCGAGCAGGAAGGCCGGCAGCAGGCCGATGCTCAGGGCGAGCCCGGTGACGGTCACCGTGAAGGTCACGATGCCGGCGAACAGCCCGACCACCAGGTAGGACAGCTCGAGCAGCGGCCGCACCACCCACCTGGTCATGCTGCCCGCCTCTCGGTCCCGTCCGGTCTCTGCGGCCCACGGTAGACAGCGGCGAGCCCGGCATCGACCCGGCTGGCCGCCGACCTCGACCGGGGGGAAACCCCACCCCCGTTCGCCCGGTGGCCGCAGAGACGTGCCCCGCTGCGGCGGCCACGGTGGAGACGTCGTCCGGGCCCGATCGTGCGGGCCCGGCAACGCCGTGAAGGAGCCCGACCATGACCGTCGCCGCACCGCCCGGAGCCCCCGGCACCAGCACCGTGCGACCTGCCGCCGCCCGCCGCCCCGGCGCTGCCGAGCGGCTCGCGCACTGGAGCATCCGGCACCGCTGGACCGCGCTGCTGCTCTGGCTGCTGCTCGTCGTCGCCGCCGTGGTCGGAGGCGGGCTGGCCGGCACCCGCACCCTGACCGACGGGGAGGTCGGCGCGGGGGAGTCCGGCCGGGCCGACCGGGTGCTGGAACAGGCCGGCTACCCCGCCGACCTCACCGAGCGGGTGCTCGTGCAGGCGCCGCCGGGCCGCACCCTCGGCGCCCGTGAGGCGCGCACGGTGGCCGCCGAGCTCCGCGCCGGCCTGTCCGGGCTGCCCGAGGTCGGCCGGGTGGGCTCGCTGGTGCGGGCGCAGGACGGCCGCTCGGCGATGCTGCCGGTGGTCCTCGACGTCGACGGGCTCACGGGTACGCCGGCGGAGGACCTCGGCTTGCGACCGGGTGCCGGCGGTCGAGGCGGCCACCGCGAAGGTCGCCCGCGCGCACCCTGGCCTCACCGTGGCGCAGGTCGGCGAGGCCTCGCTGGACCGCTCGATCGGTGACGTCGTCAGCCACGACTTCCAGCGGGCCGAGACCCTGAGCCTGCCGATCACCCTCGGCATCCTGCTGCTGACCTTCGGTGCGCTGTTCGCCGCCGGGGTCCCGCTGCTGCTCGCGCTGTCGGCGGTGGCGGCGGCCATCGGCCTGGCCGGCCTGGTGTCGCACCTGCTGCCGGTGTCGGACACCCTCAGCAGCGTCATCCTGCTCATCGGCATGGCGGTGGGCGTCGACTACTCGCTGTTCTACGTGCGCCGCACCCGCGAGGAGCGGGCCCGCGGCGTGGGTCGGCGGGAGGCGATCGACATCGCGGCGGCCACCAGCGGCCGGGCGGTGGTCGTCTCCGGGCTCGCGGTGGTGGCTCGCGATGGCCGGGCTGCTGCTGTCGGGCAACGTCGTGTTCAGCTCGATGGCGGTCGGCACGATGCTCGTCGTCGCGGTGGCCGTGCTGGGCTCGCTCACCGTGCTCCCGGCCGTGCTGTCGCTGCTGGGCGACAAGGTCGACCGGCCCCGGATCCCGTTCCTGCACCGGCTGAACCGGCACGGCGCCGGCCGGTTCTGGCCGGCCGTCATGCGGGTGGTGCTGGCCAAGCCGCTGGTGTCGCTGCTCGTCGCCGGCACCGCGATGCTCGCGCTGGCCGCACCCGCTCTCGGGATGCGGCTGGGCGAGTCGGGGGCCGACTCGCTGCCGCGGTCGATCCCGCAGGTGCGCACCTACGACGCCATGACCGCGGCGTTCCCGTCGACCGGGTTCACGCACACCGTCGTGATCCACTCGACCGACGGCACCAGGCTGGACCGGCCGGCGGTGCGGGCCGGCGTCGCGACCCTGGTCGGCGGCCGCCGAGCGCACCGGCCGGTTCGCGGACCTGTCCGGTGCCCGGGCCGACTTCGCGCCGGACGGCCGCACCGCACAGGTCGACCTCGCCATGGTCGGCGACTACAACACCGACCGGTCGAAGCGGTCGCTGGCGGTGCTGCGCGACGACCTGGTCCCTGCACTGCGGGCCGACCTGCCGGACACCGACGTCGCGGTCACCGGCGACGCCGCCGGATCGGTCGACTTCACCGCCACCCTGCGGTCCCACCTGCCGCTGGTGTTCGGCTTCGTGCTCGCCGTCACGTTCGTCGTGCTGGTGCTCGCGTTCCGGTCCGTCGTGGTGGCCGGCACCGCGGTCGTGCTGAACCTGCTGTCGGTCGGCGCGGCCTACGGACTGCTCGTGCTGGTGTTCCAGCACGGCGTGGGCGCCGGTCTGCTCGGCGTGCAGCAGAGCGGGTTCATCGTCGACTGGCTGCCGCTGTTCCTGTTCGTCATCCTGTTCGGGCTCTCGATGGACTACCACGTCTTCGTCGTCAGCCGGGTCCGGGAGGCGCACGCGCTCGGCGCGCCGACCAGGGCCGCGGTCGCTCGTGGGGTGACGGCGTCGGCCGGTGTGGTGACGAGCGCGGCCGCCGTGATGGTCGGGGTGTTCAGCATCTTCGGCACGCTGTCGCTGCTGGAGTTCAAGCAGCTGGGCGTCGGGCTGGCCGCGGCGGTGCTCATCGACGCGACGATCGTCCGGGCGGTCCTGCTGCCGTCGGCGATGGTCCTGCTCGGCCGGCGCAACTGGTGGCTCCCCGACTGGCTGGACCGCCGGCTGCCCGCGGCCCACTGAGTCAGTGCGGCGTCGGGGTCGCGACCTCGAGCAGTGCGCCGGCCACCCGGCGTACCTGCTGGTCCGAGGCGGTCGGGCCGAGCTCGAGGGTGATCGCGCGACCGGGCAGTGTGGTGTTGTGCCAGTCGGTGAGCGTGCCGTGGCACCCGCCGCCGCAGTCCAGGGGCCGGGCCGGCAGCCCGGTGCTGCGGCTGAGCCGGCGCACCAGCGCGAGCGACTCGGCTCGGTAGGAGTCGACCGCGCGCAGCGGCTGGTGGACGACCACGACGGTCCACGGCCGCAGGTCGCGCAGGAAGGCGATCACCGCGCGGGTCTCGGGCTCGCTGGCCGCCCTCGGCCCCGACCACGTGTCGCTGCCGCGGCCGGACCGCTGCCAGTACCGCGGGAAGTTGCGGTTGAGGTCGACGCCGCGGGCGTTGGTGCGCCGGTCGGCGGCGGTGCCGTCGGGGTTCATCGTCCTGATCGTCCAGAGGTCGACCCCCGCGGACAGCGGCAGCGCGCGCAGCCGGCGAACGACCCGCAGGCCGGCGCGCTCGTCACCGTGCATGCTGCCGATCACGACGACCGGCCGGGCCGTGCCGGTGGTCCACCGGTGCACCGCGACGATCTGCCGCCCCTGCACCGAGGTCCCGATCAGGACGGACTCCTGCTGCACGTCGGCCGCCTCCGCCGGCCCGGCAACCAGCACCGTCACCAGCAGCACGAGGGCAGTCAGGAGGGGGCCGGGCCGGTGCATGCCGGCATCCTCGCAGCGCCTGTCGGGGCGGCGTGGCAGCATCGCCGGTCGTGACGACCCCGGTGCGCCTGTCCGCCGCGCGGGCCCGCCGGGTGGCGATCGCCGCGCAGGGGCTGGCCGCCCCCCGCCCGGCCGGCGCCCGGCATGCGGCAGGTCACGGCGACCGTCGAGCGCATCGGGCTGCTGCAGATCGACAGCGTCAACGTGCTCACCCGCGCCCACTACCTGCCGCTGTTCTCCCGGCTCGGCCCCTACGACCGCGCCCTGCTCGACCGGGCCGCCGCCCGGGCGCCCCGACGCCTCGTGGAGTACTGGGCGCACGAGGCCAGCCTGGTGCCGCCGTCCACGCTGCGGCTGCTGCGCTGGCGGATGCGCCGCAGCGAGGAGGCCTGGGGCGGGATCAGGTCGATCGCCGCCCAGCGGCCCGACCTGGTGCAGGCCGGTGCGCGACGAGCTGAAGGACCGGTCGGTGCCGATGACCGCCGGCCAGGTCGAGGCCGCCCTCGAGCACGACGTGCCCCGCGCCAAGGTCGACTGGGGCTGGAACTGGTCGGAGGTGAAGCGCGCCCTGGAGTTCCTCTTCTACGCCGGCGAGATCAGCTCCGCGGGGCGCACCACCTCCTTCGAACGCCGGTACGCCGTCCCGGAACGGGTGCTGCCGCGCGCCCTGCTCGATGCTGCCGACCCCACCGACGAGGAGGCGTTCCTCGAGCTGACGCGGATCGCCGCCCGGGCCCACGGCGTGGCCAGCGAGCCGTGCCTGCGCGACTACTTCCGGCTCCGGCCGGCCGACTCGCAGGCGGCGGTCGCCACCCTCGTCGAGACCGGCGAGCTGCTGCCGGTCGAGGTCGAGGGCTGGGGCCGCCCGGGCTACCTGCACCGCGACGCGCGGCTGCCCCGGCGGGTCGACGCCCGGGCGCTGCTGGTGCCGTTCGACCCGCTGGTGTGGTTCCGCTGGCGGGCCGAGCACCTGTTCGGCTTCCGCTACCGGATCGAGATCTACGTTCCGGCCGAGAAGCGGGTGCACGGTTACTACGTGCTGCCGTTCCTGCTCGGCGACCGGCTCGTCGCACGCGTCGACCTCAAGGCCGACCGGGCTGCCGGCGCCCTGCTGGTGCGGTCGGCGTACGCCGAGGACCACGCCCCGCCCGAGACGGCGGAGCAGCTGGCCGTGGAGCTGCGCGAGATGGCGGGCTGGCTCGACCTCGACGACGTCGTCGTCGAGGACCGGGGCGACCTGGCCCGCGGTCTGGCCGTCACCCTCGGGCGAGCCGCCTCGACCGTCCTGAGCCAGTGCTCGCCGAAGGCCGGCCCGTCGACCGCCACCACGAGGTCGACGGGACGCCCTGCCGGATCGTCGGTGGAGCACCGCTGCAGACGACCCTCGACGTCGCCCGGCACCGGCCGCAGCGGCGTGGTCTCGACCCGGACCCCGTCCCACCCGGCGGCCGTCGCCGCGGCCAGCGGGTCGTGGTGGAAGTTGGCGAGGTCCTCCGGCAGCGCGGGGCAGGTCCGGCCGAGCACGTCCTTGCCCTCGTCGACCCGGTAGGCCTCGGCCTGGGTCGCCATCAGCCGCCCGAGCACGCCGGCCGTCCGCAGCCGTGGGAGGTCCCGCAGCCGCAGGTGCACCTGGCCGGACACGGCGAGCGGTACGACGGTCAGCCGGCCGGCAGCCCGGCGTACGACCGCAGCGGCGCGCGGTGTCGCAGGCGACGTTCCAGTCGTCGGCCGGCCCCCACGCGCGGCAGCCCCGCTGCCGGCGGGTCGACCCAGCCGCCCATCAGCACGACGTGGCTGTCCCGCAGCGCCCCCGGCGAACGGAGCTCGAGCAGCGCCAGTGTCGTGGCCGGCCCGATCCCCACCACGACCGCGCCGGCGGCCACCGAGGCGGCGAGCAGGTCGAGCGCCGCCTCGACGGGACCGGGCAGCGGCGCAGGGACGGCCGGCCAGTACGGCGGCCCCGGCGGCGGCCCGCCGGACGGCCGTCCGGTCGTCAGCGAGGTCTCGGCGCCGGCAGCGACGGGGACGTCGTCGCGGCCCGCCAGCCGGAGCGTCTCGGCGGCGTACCCCGCCCGCTGCCCACCCGGGTCGTCGACGGTCGTCACGCCGGTCAGCTCGACGTCGTCGCGGCCCATCAGGTAGGCCAGCGCGGCCACGTCGTCGGGGTCGCCGCCCAGGTCGGTGTCCAGGTGCACGCGCATCGGTCAGTCCGGCCCGTCGCCGGCCAGCCGGGCATGCAGGTGCTCGTCGTGCCGGGTGCCGTCCTCGGCCCGGAACGCCTGCCGCAGCACGCCCTCCAGCAGGTAGCCCGACTTCTCCGCGACCCGGCAGGACGCGGGGTTGGCGACGGCGTGCGGCAGCTCGATCCGCTCGATGCCGAGCGCCCCGAACGCCCAGGCGCGACACGGCGCCGACAGCGGCGGACGCGGCACCCCGGCCGCGGGCCCACGGCGCCGTCCGGTAGCCGATCGAGGCGCTGCGCTGGTCGTCGAGGTCGACCCGCCAGAGCGAGACGTTGCCCGCCAGCCGGCCGGTGGTCGCGTCCAGGATCGACAGGGTGGCGTGCGTGCCGTCGGACCAGTCGGCACCGCGCTGGCACCACTCGCGGGCCGAGGCCAGGTCGACGACCTTCGGGGCCGGGTTCCACCGGACCGTGAGCGGGTCCTGCAGCATCGCGAGGGCGTCCGCCGCCTCCAGGCCGGACGGCGGCCGCAGCTGCCAGACGCCGGCGGCGATCTCGACGTGCTCGATGCCCTGCTGGCCGCCCGTCATCGGGCCACCCGGGCGTGCAGGTGCTCGTCGACGAAGCCGTCGGCCAGCAGCACGGAGCCCCGCTGGGTGCCCTCCAGCGCGAAGCCGGCCTTCTCCGCCACCCGGCAGGACGCGATGTTCTCGACGGCGTGCTGCAGCTGCACCCGGTGCAGGCCCAGCCCGTCGACGGCGTACGCGGTAGCGACCTCCAGCGCGCGGGGCGCCACCCCCCGGCCGCGGGACTCCGGCAGCACCCAGTACGCCGCGTTCACCCACCGGTCCACCAGGTTGACGCCACGCAGGCCCAGCGAGCCCACCGCGACGCCGTCCACCTCGACGGCCCAGGCCACGGTGCTGCCCTCCCGGGCCCGTCGGCGCAGCCTGGCCAGCAGCCGGAGCGCATCGTCGGTGTCGGCGGGTGCCGGGTGCGGGTTCCACCGGGCCGCTGCAGGGTCGGCCATCCCGCGCAGGTAGGTGCCCGCCTCGTCGTCCCGCCACGGCCGCAGCCGGATGCCGTCGCCGTCGAGCACCGGGACGTCGAGCGGGGGCGGCGGGACGTCGGCCGGCCCCGGCGGGTCGGTGGCGAGCCGGGCGTGCCGGTGCGCGTCGTGCAGGATGCCGTCGCCGTGGTCGAGGCAGTCCCGCTCCACCCCCTCGAAGGCGAACCCGCTGGCTGCCGCGACCGCGCAGGACGCCGCGTTGCCGGTGGCGTGCACCAGCGTGAGCCGGTGCAGGCCGAGCGTGTCGACGGCGTACCGGAACGCGGTGGTGGCGGCGTCCTGGGCGATGCCGCGGCCGCGGTGGGCGGGATGCACGCCGTAGCCGATCTCGGCAGACACCGGGTGCTCGGCGAACCGGTGCAGGCCCACCCGGCCGATCAGGTGGCGGCTGGCGGGGTCGCGGACCGCCCAGTCGACCCGGTCCGGGCTGCTCGTGCGGCCGGTCATCCAGGCGCGGGCGTCCTCGACGGTGCGCACCGGCCGCAGCGAGGCCGACCAGGCGCGGCTCGCCTCGTCGGCAGCGATCTCGACGATCGCCGGCAGGTCGGCGTCGTCCCACGGCGACAGCAGGACGGCGGTGCCGCGCAGCTCGGGCACCGGCCGCGGGCCCTGCCTCGGCCCCGCCGAGGTCACCGCAGCTCTCCGCGCAGCAGCCCGCCGATCCAGCCGTCCACCCGCTCGCCGCGGTGCAGCAGCCGGCGACGGCAGGTGCCCTCCATCGTGAACCCGAGCTTCTCGGCGACCCGGCGGGACGCGTCGTTGCCCACCCGGGCCTGCCACTCGACCCGCTCCAGCCCCAGCACGTCGAAGGCGTAGCCGCAGACCAGCCGGGCGGCCGCCGTCATGACGCCCTGGCCCCGGGCCCAGGGGGCGGTCCAGTACCCGATCTCGCGCATCGTCGGGTCGCCCGCGTGCAGCCCGACCATCGCGAGCAGCCGGCCGTCCGCCGCGGCGGTGACCGCGAAGGTCATCTCGCCGCGTTCGTCTGCCCAGGCGTCCGGCCGGGACGCGACGAACCCGATGGCGTCCTCGAGCCGGTACGGCACCGGCACCGGCACCCAGCGGGCGAGCGTCTCGTCCTGGCAGGCCTCGGCGATGGCCGGCGCGTCGCCCTGCTGGGGGAGGCGGAGCAGGAGGCGGCCGTCGGTCAGGGTCACGGGGTCCGGGAGGGGCACGTCGCCCATCCAACCGGGCACCCCCGCGGCGGTCGAGGCGTTATGGCGGGGTGCCGTGGGCCTGCGCCTACGATGACGTGACGAGGTGCGACCCCCGCCAGCCGGGGGCTGCGCCGTCCCGACCGCTCGAGGAGACCCTGCGTGCCCGCCATCTTCGACAAGATCCTGCGCGCCGGCGAGGGCAAGATCCTGCGCAAGCTCGACGGCCATCGCCGACCAGGTCAACGCCCTCGAGGACGACTTCGTCGCGATGACCGACGCCGAGCTGCGCGGCGCTGACCGACGAGTTCCAGGCGCGGCTCGCCGACGGCGAGACCCTCGACGACCTCCTGCCCGAGGCCTTCGCCACCGTCCGCGAGGCCGCCAAGCGCACCCTCGGCCAGCGGCACTACGACGTCCAGATCATGGGCGGCGCGGCGCTGCACCTGGGCAACATCGCCGAGATGAAGACCGGCGAGGGCAAGACCCTGGTCGCCACCGCTGCCGGCCTACCTCAACGCGCTCGCCGGCGACGGCGTGCACGTCGTCACGGTCAACGACTACCTCGCCGAGCACGAGTCCGAGTGATGGGCCGGGTCCACCGCTTCCTCGGCCTGGAGGTCGGCGTGATCCTCGCGCGGATGACGCCCGACGGAGCGCCGCGAGCAGTACGCCGCCGACATCACCTACGGCACGAACAACGAGTTCGGCTTCGACTACCTGCGCGACAACATGGCCTGGTCGAAGGACGAGCTCGTCCAGCGCGGCCACAACTTCGCCATCGTCGACGAGGTCGACTCGATCCTCATCGACGAGGCCCGCACGCCGCTGATCATCAGCGGCCCGGCCGACCAGGCCACCAAGTGGTACGCCGAGTTCGCCGGCATCGTGCAACGCGGCTCGCGCAGCGACGTCGACTACGAGGTCGACGAGAAGAAGCGCACCGTCGGCATCCTCGAGCCCGGCGTCGAGAAGGTCGAGGACTAGCTCGGCATCGACAACCTCTACGAGTCGGCCAACACGCCGCTCGTCGGCTACCTCAACAACGCGATCAAGGCCAAGGAGCTCTTCAAGAGCGACAAGGACTACGTCGTCATGAACGGCGAGGTCCTCATCGTCGACGAGCACACCGGCCGCATCCTCGCCGGCCGCCGCTACAACGAGGGCATGCACCAGGCGATCGAGGCCAAGGAGGGCGTGGAGATCAAGGCAGGAGAACCAGACCCTCGCCACCATCACCCTGCAGAACTTCTTCCGCCTCTACGACAAGCTCTCCGGCATGACCGGCACGGCCATGACCGAGGCCGCCGAGTTCAACCAGATCTACAAGCTCGGCGTCGTGCCGATCCCGACGAACATGCCGATGATCCGCGCCGACCAGGCCGACCTCGTCTACAAGACCGAGGACGCCAAGTTCACGGCGGTCGTCGACGACATCGCCGAGCGGCACGAGAAGGGCCAGCCGGTCCTGGTCGGCACCGTCAGCGTCGAGAAGTCCGAGCACCTCTCGTCGCTGCTGCAGCAAGCGCGGCGTCCCGCACGAGGTCCTCAACGCCAAGCACCACGAGCGCGAGGCCGCGATCGTCGCCGCAGGCGGGCCGCAAGGGCGCCGTCACCGTCGCCACCAACATGGCCGGCCGCGGCACCGACATCATGCTCGGCGGCAACGCCGAGTTCCTCGCCGACCACGAGCTGCGCAGCACGGGCCTGTCGCCCGGTCGAGACGCCCGAGGAGTACGAGGCGGCCTGGCCCGAGGCCGCTCGAGCAGGTCAAGAAGCGCGGTCGCAGCCGAGCACGACGAGGTCGTCGAGGCTCGGCGGCCTCTACGTCCTGGGCACCGAGCGCCACGAGTCGCGGCGCATCGACAACCAGCTGCGCGGCCGCTCCGGCCGCCAGGGCGACCCGGGCGAGTCCCGGTTCTACCTCTCGCTCGGCGACGACCTGATGCGGCTGTTCAAGGCGCGACGATGGTCGAGCACGTTCCTGACCCGGTTCAACGTCCCCGACGACGTGCCGATCGAGTCGAAGATGGTCACCAACGCCATCCGGTCGGCGCAGACCCAGGTCGAGGCGCAGAACTTCGAGATCCGCAAGAACGTCCTCAAGTACGACGAGGTCCTCAACCGCCAGCGCACTGGTCATCTACGACGAGCGCCGCCGGGTGCTCGAGGGCGAGGACCTGCACGAGCAGGTCCGGCACATGATCAACGACGTCGTCGAGGGCTACGTCGATCGCGGCGACCGGCCGAGGGCTACGCCGAGGAGTGGGACCTCGACCAGCTCTGGACCGCGCTCGGCACGCTCTACCCGGTCTCGGTCACGGTCGACGAGCTCGAGGAGGCCTCCGGCGGCGACCGGGCCGGGCTGACCGCGGAGTTCCTCGTCGAGGAGCTCAAGGCCGACGCGCAGGCCGCCTACGACGACCGCGAGGAGCAGCCTCGGCGCCGAGACCATGCGCGAGCTGGAGCGCCGCGTCGTCCTCTCGGTGCTCGACCGCAAGTGGCGCGAGCACCTCTACGAGATGGACTACCTGCAGGAGGGCATCGGCCTGCGCGCGATGGCCCAGCGCGACCCGCTGGTCGAGTACCAGCGCGAGGGCTTCGACATGTTCACCGCGATGATGGACGCCATCAAGGAGGAGTCGGTCGGCTACCTGTTCAACCTCGAGGTCCAGGTCGAGGAGGCCCCTGCCGGCGAGGGCGCCGCCGACGGCGCGGAGGCGGTGCCCGCAGCGCCGGCCGGTGTGGTGGCCAAGGGCCTGGAGGCCCCGCGCCGCCCGGTCCAGCTGCAGTACACCGCGCCGACGGTCGACGGCGACGTGAACGCCGCACCGTCGCCGGTCGTCAAGGATGCCGACGACGTCTACGGCGACGTGCCCCGCAACGCGATGTGCCCGTGCGGCTCGGGCAAGAAGTACAAGCGCTGCCACGGCGACCCGCGGTCGCGGGCCAGCTGAGAGCCCTCCGGCCGGTCAGGCCCAGCCACGGGCCTGCAGATAGGCCTGCGGGTCGGCGGCCCGGCCGAGGAACGCGGCCACCAGGTCGTCGGCCGGCCGCGACCCGCCCGGCTCGAGCACCAGCGACCGAAACCGGCGGGCGACGGTGGGGTCGAGCAGGCCGTCCCGCTCGAGCCTGCCCACCATGTCGTCGCCGATGATCTCGGCCCACAGGTAGCCGTAGTACCCCGCGTCGTAGCCGCCGAACAGGTGGCCGAACCCGCCGAGGCGGAACGTGCCCTCGGGGTAGGGCACGCCGAACACCGCGCTGGCCTCGCGGGTGGCCCGAGTCGGGATCGACCGGCTGCGCGCCGTGCAGGGCCAGGTCGAGCAGACCGAGCATCGTGCCCGTCGTGGCGCGGCGCATCGCGCCGTCGAACCGGCTGGCCGCCAGGCGCTCGACGACAGCGGGGTCCAGCGGCTCGCCGGTGCGCCAGTGCCGGGCCATCGGCGCCAGGACCGCCGGCTCCCAGGCCCACCGCTCCATCAGCTGGCTCGGCGCCTCGACGAAGTCGCGCTCCGTCTCGGTGCCGGCGAAGCGGCCGAACCGTGCGGTGCTCACCGAGAAGTGCAGGGCGTGCCCGAACTCGTGGAACAGCGTGACGACCTCGTCGTGCCGCATCAGTCCCGGCGTCCCGTCCGACGGGGCCGAGAAGTTGCAGACCAGCGCCGACACCGCGAGCCGGCGGCCGCCGTCGACGTCCTGCGGCCGGACCAGGTCCCACATCGCGGCGTGCCGGTACTTCCCGTCCCGCGGGTGCAGGTCGAGGTAGACATGGCCGAGCAGGGTGCCGTCGGCGTCCCGGACCTCGCGGAGCTGCACGTCCTCGCTCCACGCCCGAGCGTCCGGCACCTGCGGCAGGGACAGCCCGAACAACGTCCCCAGCAGGTCGAACATCGTGTCCAGGACGACGTCGACCGGGAAGTAGTCCGCCAGCTCCGACGGGTCCAGCCCCACCCGGCGCTCGGTGCGCATCCGGTTGAGGTAGGCCAGGTCCCAGTGCTGCACCTGGCTGCCCGGCGGCTGGCCGTCCTCCACGAGCAGCGCCTGCAGCTCGGCGAGCCGGTCCACGACGGCCGGAGCCAACGCCGTACGGACCTGCTCGAGCATGGCGACGGCCCGCTGCGGGGCCCCGGCCATCTGCACCTCGGTCCGGTACGCCGCCCACGACGGGTAGCCGAGCAGCTCGGCGAGCCGGCGCCGCACCTCGAGGCCCGCCGTCAGGACCGCGCGGTTGGTCTCGGCGGCGGTCGACCACACCTTGCGCAGCATCCGCTCGCGCAGGTCCCGGCGGCGGCCCTGCGCGAGGAACGGCTGCACCTCGGGGTAGTCGAGGCTCACCCGGTAGGTCCCCGGTGCGGCACCCGGCCGCAGGCCCGTCACGAAGGACGCCGGCAGGCCGTCGAGATCTTCCGGCGTGAGGTCCAGCCCGTCGGTGTAGTCGGCGACGTTGCGCTGGAACTCCGCCTCGAGGGTGGCCAGCCGGTCGCGCAGCGCGCGCACCTCGACGCGGACCTCGGGCGGCAGGCCGTGCCCGTTGCGGCGCAGGTCGCGCAGCCAGTGCTCGACCAGCCGCTGCTCCTCCCCGGCGTCCGGCAGGTCGCCGGCCCCGGCGAGCCGGAGCAGGACCTGGGCGAGGTCGTCCCGCAACGGCAGCGCAGCCCGCCAGGAGGCGATGCGGACCAGCGCCTCCTGCGCGGCGTCGCGCACCTTGGCGTCGGGATGCACGTAGGACAGGAAGCCGGTCCGCCCGTCGAGCGCCACGACGTCGGCGACGACGAGGTCCAGCGCGACCAGCGCGTCGAGCAGGGTGCCCGCAGACCCGGACACCACGGAGTCGACCCGGCGGTCGGCCTCGTCGAGCCCGGCCTCGAGGTCGTCGGCGAGGGACGACGCGGTGACGTCGCGGTAGTCGAAGAGCTCCGGGGTCGGCACCGCCCGACGATAGAACGCGCCCGGACGGGTCGCCACCGTCGACCGGGTGCGGCGGGGTAGGTTCGCCGGCATGCCTCCGAGCACCCTCGCCTCGTCGTACGCCGTCGAGCGCGCCACCCTGCGCAACGGCCTGCGCGTCGTCCTGGCCCCCGACCGGTCCGCGCCGGTCGTCGCGGTCGCCGTCTACTACGACGTCGGCATCCGGTCCGAGCCCGAGGGGCGCACCGGGTTCGCGCACCTCTTCGAGCACCTGATGTTCCAGGGCTCGGCGTCGTTGCAGAAGATGGAGCACGTCAAGTACGTGCAGTCCTCCGGAGGCACCCTCAACGGGTCGACCAGGCTCGACTACACGAACTACTTCGAGGCCCTGCCGTCGAACGCCCTCGAGCGGGCCCTGTTCCTCGAGGCCGACCGGATGCGTGCGCCCGCGGTCACCGACGAGAACCTCGCCAACCAGATCGCGGTGGTCAAGGAAGAGATCCGGGTCAACGTGCTGAACCAGCCCTACGGCGGCTTCCCGTGGCTCACCCTGCCGCCGGTGCTGTTCGAGACCTTCCCCAACGCCCACAACGGCTACGGCGGGTTCGAGGACCTCGAGAGCGCCACCGTCGACGACGCGCGCGACTTCTTCGACCGGTACTACGCACCCGGCAACGCGGTGCTCGCGGTGGGCGGCGACATCGACGTCGACTCGGCGATGGCGCTCGTCGAGAAGCACTTCGGTGACGTGCCGCGGCGCACCGTGCCGGCCCGCCCCGACTTCGACGAGCCGGCCCCCACCTCCGAGCGCCGCGGCGAGCAGGTCGACCCGCTCGCACCCGCTCCGGCCGTCGCGCTCGGCTGGCGCGTCCCCGACCCCGACGACCTCGACGCCTACCTGCCGTACGTCGTGCTCAGCTCGGTGCTGGCCACCGGGGACGCGTCACGGCTGCGCCGCCGCCTGGTGCAGGACGACCGGATCGCCAGCGACGTGGCCGCGCACCTGGCGTTCATGGAGGACGCCTTCGACGTGCGCAACCCCACGGCGTTCCTCGTGGAGGCGCACCATCCCGGCGAGGTGCCGAGCGACCGGGTGGTCACCGCCGTCGACGAGGAGCTCGACCGCGTCGCGACCGGCGGCGTCCCCGACGACGAGCTCGAACGGGTCCGGGCCCGGCTGCTGTCCGCACTGCTGCAGGGCCAGGACCACGTGCTGTCCCGGACCCTGGCGATGGCCTCGCTGGAGCAGCAGCGCCGCCGGCCCCAGCTGGCCGGTGAGCTGCCGGCGCTGCTCGCCGAGGTCGCGCCGCCCAGGTCGCCGCCGCTGCCGCCACCCTCCGGCCCGGCGCCCGGGCCCGCCTCGACCTCGTGGCAGGTGCCTGATGGCGCGCCGGATCACGACCCCCCGCGAGGTGCCGGCACTGGCGCGGCCGCGCAAGCCGCGGCTGCCCACGGTCGCCGAGCGGGTGCTCCCCAGCGGCCTGCGGGTGGTCGCGGTGCGTCGGCCCAGCGTGCCGGTGGTGCACGTCCGCCTCCGGGTCCCGACCGCCGTACGGCGCGACGCCGACCTCGCCCGCGCCGCCCTGCTGGAACGCACCATGCTGCTCGGGACGGCCGACCGCTCGCAGGGCGAGCTGGCCGAGGCACTGCAGCGGATCGGCGGCTCGCTCCGGGTCACCGGCGACGCGGACCGGATCGTGCTCGCCGGCGAGTCCCTGCGCAGCGGGCTCGGTGAGCTGCTCGGTCTGCTCGCCGAGGTGCTCTCCGGCGCGAGCTACCCGAAGCGGCCGGTCGAGGGCGAGGCCGGCCGGCTGGCCGACCAGATCCGGCGGGCGATGTCCCAGCCCGGGGTGCTGGCCGACGAGGCGTGGCTGCACCGGATGTACGACGGCCACCCGTACGGCCGCGAGTACCCGTCGGTCGAGGAGGTCCTGGCGGTGCCGGCGTCCTCGCTGCGCGCGGCGCACCGGCGCCGGATGGTCCCCGACGGCAGCCTCCTGGTGCTGGTCGGTGACCTCACACCGGGCTCGGGCGCTGGACCAGGTGCAGAAGGCGATGGCCGGCTGGGAGCTGCCCGGCGGGAGCGAGCCGGGTGCCGGCGGTGCCAGCGGTGCAGCCCGGGCCGCTGGTCCTGGTGGACCGGCCCGGCGCGGTGCAGTCCAACCTGCGCATCGGCGGGTCGGCACCGGGTCGCACCGACCCGGGGTTCGCGGCGGCCGAGCTGGCGAACGCGCTGTTCGGCGGCTACTTCTCCTCCCGGCTCACCCAGAACATCCGCGAGGACAAGGGCTACACCTACAGCCCGCGCAGCTCGATCCGGCACGCGCCCGGGGCCTCCGCGCTGCTGGTCGCCGCCGAGGTCGCCACCGAGGTGACCGCGCCGGCGCTCGTCGAGATCGGCTACGAGCTGGGCCGGATGACCAGCCTGCCGCCGTCCGCCGAGGAGGTCGTGGCCACCGCGCAGTACCTCGTGGGGATCCTCGCGCTGTCGACCGCGACCCAGGCCGGGCTCGCGGGCACGCTCACGGCGCTGCTGGCCGACGGGCTGGACGTCACCTGGCTGCGGGACCACCCGGCGCGGCTGGCTGCCGTGACCCCCGAGGAGGTGCACGAGGCGGCGCAGACCCTGCTGGCCCCGGCGTCGCTGGTCACCACCGTGGTGGGCGACGCCGCCGCCGTCGAGTCCTCCCTCGCCGCCCTGACGCCGGTCACCTGCGCCTGAGGCGCCCCCTCCCGTCTGCTCAGGTGCGCGGGTGCTCTCGGTACCACTGCCGCCAGACCAGCCGGTGCACCGGGATCCAGCGCGGGATCGACCGCAGCCCCGGGATGTACGGCAGCAGGATCAGGCCCAGGCTGAGGATCGCCATGATCGCCCAGATGATCGCGTCGGCGTTCGCGCCCCAGGTGTTGGCCTCGCTGCTGAACGGCTTGATCTGGTACCAGAACGTGTAGAGCCACAGCCAGGCCTGGCCGGGGTACTGACCCGTCTCGTTCATCATCCCCGACTGGTCGCCGGCCAGGTGCTGCGCGACCGCCTTGTCCTCCAGGTAGGTGCCGTCGGCGAGGAACAGGATGGACGTCGTGTAGTTGGTCTGGAAGAACTGGCCGCCCAGTGCCACCGGCCCTTCCAGCGCTCCGCTGCGGGCCTGCTGGAGCAGTGCCGCGGTGAGCACGGGCACCGGGCCGTAGGCCGCCGTCAGCGGCACCGCGGCGGGGTCGCCGTCCGGCGCCTTGCCCAGCGCGTCGGTGTAGGCGGCCGCCCACGTCACCCGCTGGGCGGGGTCGGCGGCGTCCCAGAGCCCGAGGGCCGCACGCAGCGCCAGGCTCGGGCCCGGGATGGTGCGCAACGGGTCGATGACGAACTCGTTCGCCGAGTCGACCGGGATGCGCACGCCGGCCCACTCCTGCAGGTGCAGCGGGCCGATCGTCTGCCCGGCGCCGGGGATGTCGACGTACGGCGCCCCGTAGCTCGCCGAGCCGCTGGTGCCGTCGAGCTCGGTCGAGGCCGTGGCGACGAAGTCGTTCGGCGCGGCGGTCGCCCAGCCCTTGAGGGTCAGCGCCTTCTCGTCGGGCGAGCTGAACAGCGCCGCGAGGCCCACCGTGAGCACCGCGACCACGACCAGGGCGACCGTGAGCTCCTTGACGAGGTCGTAGCGGCGCTTCGGGCCCCGCCACGGCTGTGCGGCCGGGTCCACCGCCTTCCGGCCCTTGGCGGGCGTGTCCCGCTGCGCGGGGACGTCTGGCGCGCCGGCCACCAGGTCGGAGCCGTCGGTGAGCTGGTCGATCGGCGGCACCACGCCGTGCCGGCGGACGAGCAGCACGTGCATGACGATGATCAGCGCGAGGACCAGGGGCAGCAGCGCCACGTGGATCAGCAGGGCCTGGCCCAGGTTGAGCACGTTGAACCACGCGCCGACACCGACCGAGTTCAGTCCGTCCTTGGCCTCGGAGGAGATCCACTGCGAGTCGAAGTTCGTCTGCACGAGGTAGCCGGTGAAGGCCGTGCCGACGGAGGCGAGGAAGGCCACGACACCGGTCACCCAGGTCAGGACCCGCTTGCCCCGCCAGGCGGCCATCCAGAACTTGCCCCAGAGGTGGATGACCATCGCGAAGAAGAAGATCTGCGTCGACCAGAAGTGCAGGCTGTTGACGAAGTGCCCCACGCTCGAGCCGTGCCACCACTGCGGTCCCATGAAGGCCAGCCACAGCCCGGACAGCACGATGACGCCGAGCGCCGCGAGCGTGAGCACCCCGAAGACGTAGATCCAGCTGGCGACGTACGCCGGCTGCTCGTCGGGCAGCAGGGTGTCGGGCGGCATCCGGTCGAAGATCCGGTGCCGCAGCCGTGAGGTCCACATCCGGTCGGTGGCCGGTGCGGGCGCCGGTGCGTCCGCGGTGGGGTCCGGAGCGGTCGTGGTCACTTCTTGTCCGACGGGAAGGGGAGCAGCAGGGCGACCACGAAGACGACGATCATCAGCAGGATCACGACCAGGTTCCCCAGCGCGATCTGGATGGGACCGACGTGCAGGTAGTGACCGGTCCCGTCCAGGTTGACGGCGAGCACGGCTGCGGCGTGGGACATGGGGTCCTCCTCGGGCCGGACGGGTCCGGCTCCGGACAACGTGAGCCGCCCTGCTGCGCCGTGGCCAGGGTCGAAGGTCCCGACTCGGGCACCGCCGAGTCGTGTCCAGCCCCCGTGGTGGGATGACCGACGTGAGCTCGTCCACCCCGGCGTACCGGCTGGTCCGCCCCGCGGCCCGCCCGGTCGCGGAGCCGGTGCTGGACGCCGCCCAGCGCCAGGTCGTCGAGCACCCGGGCGGCCCCCTGCTGGTGCTCGCCGGCCCCGGCACCGGCAAGACCACCACGGTCGTGGAGGCGGTCGTCGCCCGGATCGAGGCCGGCGCCGACCCCGAGCAGGTGCTCGTGCTCACCTTCGGCCGCCGGGCCGCCGCCGAGCTGCGCGCCCGCATCACCGCCCGCCTCGGCCGGGCCACCAAGGAGCCGCTGGCCCGCACCTTCCACTCCTATGCGTTCGGCCTGCTGCGTCGCGAGGCGGCCGCCCGCGGCGAGCCGCCGCCGCGGCTGCTGGCCGGCCCGGAGCAGGACCTCGTGGTCCGCGACCTGCTGGCCGGCGACCTCGAGGCCGGCGCCCCCGGCTGGCCCGATCGGCTGCGCCCGGCACTGGCCACCCGCGGCTTCGCCCAGGAGCTGCGCGACCTGGTGATGCGCGCCTACGAGCGCGGCGTCAGCGCCGCGGAGCTCGACCGGCTCGGCCGCGCCGAACGGCGTGACGACTGGCCGGCCGCGGCCCGCTTCCTCCGGCAGTACGCCGGGGTGACCGCCCTGCAGGACGCCGCCAGCTACGACCCGGCCGAGCTGATCCGCGCCGTGGTCGGCCTCTGGCTGCGGGAGCCGGCCCTGCTCGCCGCCGAGCGGGCAGCCCGGCCGCACGTCTTCGTCGACGAGCTGCAGGACACCGACCCGGCCCAGCTCGAGCTGCTGGCGCTGCTCGCCGGCCAGGGCCGCGACCTGGTGGCGGTCGGCGACCCCGACCAGTCGATCTACGGCTTCCGGGGCGCCGACGTCACCGGCATCCGGGGCTTCCGCGAGGCGTTCCGCACCACCGACGACCAGCCGGCGCCGGTGGTCAACCTCACCACCAGCCGTCGGTCGGGGTCGGTCCTGCTCGCGGCCAGCCGACGGGTCGCGGCCGGCCTCGGGGGCCCGCGACGACACCGCGACCTGCTGCCCGGCCCGGGCCGGCCGGCCGGCGAGCTGTCGGTGGCGGTGCTGCGCTCCGAGGCGCAGGAGGCCGCCCACGTCGCGGCCCGGCTGCGGCACGCCCACCTGGTCGACGGAGTCCCGTGGTCCCGGATGGCCGTGCTGGTGCGGTCCACGGTGCACTCGTTGCCGGTGATCCGGCGGGCCATGGTGGCGGCCGGCGTGCCGGTCGCGGTGGCCGGCGACGAGGTGCCGCTGGTGCAGGAGCCCGCGGTGCGCCCGCTGCTGCTGCTGCTGCGCTGCGCGACCCGCCCCGAGACCCTCGACGAGGACGCCGCCGTCGAGCTGCTCACCTCGCCGGTCGGCGGGGCCGACGTGATGGCCCTTCGCCGGCTCCGGCAGGCGCTGCGCCGGGCCGAGCTCTCGGCCGGTGGCGGCCGGGCCTCGGGGCCGCTGCTGGTGGAGGCGCTCGACGACCCGAGCGTCCTGGTGACCCTCGACCGGTCCGCGACCCGGCCGGCGTCCGCCGTGGCGGCGCGGCTGGCCGCGGCCCGCGAAGCCGTCGCGACCACCGGCGCCACCGCCGAGGACGTGCTGTGGGAGATCTGGCAGGGCACCGGGCTGGCCGGCCGCTGGGAGCGTGCGAGCCGGGACGGCGGCCCGGCCGGCGAAGCCGCCGACCGTTCCCTCGACGCCGTGGTCGCACTGTTCGACACCGCCGCCAGGTTCTGCGACCGGCTGCCGGGCGCCGGCCCCGAGGTCTTCCTCGACCACCTGCTGGGCCAGCAGATCCCGGGCGACGAGCCGGCCGTGCGACCGGTCTCCGACGAGGCCGTCCAGGTGCTCACCGCGCATGCCGGCAAGGGGCTGGAGTGGGACGTCGTGTGCGTGGCAGGTGTCCAGGAGGGCAGCTGGCCCGACCTGCGGATGCGCGGCTCGTTCCTCGGCTCCGAGCGGCTGGTCGACCTGCTGCGCCCGGGTGCCCTGCACTCACCGCCGGTGGTGGCCACCGCGGCGACGCTCGGCCGCCTGCTGGAGGAGGAGCGCCGGCTGTTCTACGTCGCGGTCACCCGGGCCCGCCGCGCGCTGCTCGTCACCGCGGTGACCAGTGAGCGCGAGGGGCTCAGCCCGTCCCGGTTCCTCGACGAGCTCGACCCGCTGCCCGGCGACGACCCGCGGCCGCTCACCACGGTGCACCGCCCGCTGTCGCTGACCAGCCTGGTGGCCGACCTCCGGCAGGTCCTCGTCGACCCGGCTGCCGACGGCGGCCTGCGGGAAGCCGCGGCGCACCGGTTGGCGGCGCTCGCTGCGGCCGGCGCCAGGGGCGCCGACCCGGACAGCTGGTGGGGGCTCCCCGAGCTGTCCGACGAGCGCCCGGTGCACGAGGCCGACGAGCCGGTGGCGGTCAGCCCGTCCAAGGTCGAGTCGTTCCGGCGCTGCGAGCTGCGCTGGTTCCTCGAGCACGTGGGCGGCGGCGACACGGCGGGGGCCGCGCAGAGCGTCGGCACCCTGGTCCACGCCGTCGCCGAGGCTGCCGTCACCCCGGCCGCAGCCACCGAGGAGGCGTTGCTGAGCCGCCTCGAGAGCCTGCTGCCCAGCGTCGACCTCGGCACCGGCTGGGTCGGTCGCAAGGAGCGCGAGAAGGCCGAGGGCATGGTGCGGCGGCTCGCCAGGTGGCTGGCCGAGAACCGTCGCGAGGTGGTCGCCACCGAGCTCGCCTTCGAGGCCGAGGTCGGCCGGGCCCGGCTCGGTGGCCGGGTCGACCGGATCGAGCTCGACGCCGAGGGCCGGGCGGTCGTCGTCGACCTCAAGACCGGGGCGAGCAAGGTGCCGGCCGCCGAGCTGCCCGGGCACGGCCAGCTCGCCACCTACCAGCTCGCGGTCGAGGAGGGCGCCTTCGCCGGCGTCACCGAGAGCGGCGGGGCCGAGCTCGTGCAGCTCGGCAAAGCCGCGGGCAAGGACGCCGCCGTCCAGGCGCAGGCGCCGTTGTCGTCGGCGGACGACGCCGGTTGGGCCCGCACCCTGGTCCTCGAGGTGGCCGACGGCATGGCCGGCTCGGCGTTCGGCGCCGTCGAGAACCGTTACTGCGCGCGCTGCCCGGTGCGCACCAGCTGCCCGGTCCAGGACGACGGCCGGACGGTGACGGCATGACCCGGCACGCCCCGCCAGCGGCGGGCCAGCCGAGCCTGTTCGACCCGGCACCGGAGCGCGATGTCGTCCTCACCCCGGCCGAGCTCGCACACCGGCTCGGCGAGTCCTACCCGCCCACCCCCGAGCAGACCGGCGCTGTCGCGGCGCCGCTGCAGCCGCACGTCGTGGTCGCCGGTGCCGGCTCCGGCAAGACCCAGACGATGGGCCTCCGGGTGGTGTGGCTGGTCGCGAACGGCCTCGTCGAGCCGCACCGGGTCCTGGGCCTCACCTTCACCCGCAAGGCGGCGGCCGAGCTCGGCGAGCGGGTGCGCCGGATGCTGAGCCGGCTGCGGCACGCCCACGACTCGGCGCCGTTCCTCGCCGACGACGTGGCAGCTGCGCTGCGCACCGGTGAGCCCACCGTGACGACCTACCACTCCTACGCGGCCGCGCTGGTGGGCGAGCACGCCCTGCGCATCGGCCTCGAGCCGAGCACCCGGCTGGTCGGCGAGGCCGTCTCCTGGCAGTACGCCGCGCAGGTCGTCGAGGCCTACGACGGCGCCATGGACGCGGTCGACCGCGCGGTGACCACCGTCGTCGGCGACGTGCTGGCGCTCGCCGCCGAGCTGTCCGAGCATCTCCAGGAGCCGGCCGACGTGGTGGCCCTCACCGAGAAGGTGCGCACGCACCTCGAGGCACTGCCGCGGGCCGACGGCCAGCGGACCGCCGGCCACTACAAGGACGTCAAGGATCTGCTGGCGCTGCTCGAGGCCAGGCTCGCGCTGCTGCCGATGGTCCGTGACTACACCGAGGCCAAGCTCCGGCGCGGCGTCATGGACTACGGCGACCAGGTAGCCGTCGCCGCCCGCATCGCCCAGCGGCACCCTGAGGTCGGCGACATCGAGCGCGGCCGGTACGGCGCGGTGCTGCTCGACGAGTACCAGGACACCGGCGAGGCGCAGCGGGTGCTGCTCACGTCGCTGTTCGCCGGCGGCCACCCGGTCACCGCGGTCGGCGACCCGCGGCAGTCCATCTACGGCTGGCGTGGCGCGAGCGCGGGCAACCTGGAGCGGTTCGGCGCGGACTTCTCCGGCGAGCGGCCCGGCGGGGCCAGCCGGCTGTCGGTGAGCTTCCGCAACGGCGCCGCGGTGCTCGCCGCCGCGAACCTCGTCGCCGACGGCATCCCGGTGCGCGGGGCCGGCGGCCACCAGCACCTGTCACCCGGGCCCGGCCGCGAGGACGTGGGCCGGGTGGTCGTCGCCCTGCACCCGACCGTCGTCGACGAGGCGACCTGGGTCGCCGACCGGGTCGCCGGGCTGGGTGCCGGTGCGACGGCGGACGCCCCGGTCGACTGGGGCAAGGTCGCGGTGCTGGCCCGCAAGCGCTCCCACTTCCCGCGGCTCGAGGCCGCGCTGCGCGAGCGCGGCGTGCCCTGCGAGGTGGTCGGGCTCGGCGGCCTGCTGCACGAGCCCGAGGTGGTCGACGTCGTGAGCACCTTGCGGGTGCTCGCCGACCCCACCGCGGGAGCGGCCCTGCTGAGGCTGCTGGCCGGGCCACGGTGGCGGGTCGGCCCGCGCGACCTCGACGCGCTGGGCCGCCGGGCCCGGCGGCTCGCCGTGGCGCGCGGTCCCTGGCCGCCGGCCGGGGACGACGCCGACGAGGAGCCCGCCGACCCCGACTACGACGCGGTCGACGAGCGCAGCCTGGTCGACGCGCTCGACGACCCGGGCGACCCGGGCGGCTACTCGGCCGAGGGCTTCGCGCGCCTCGCCCGGCTGCGCGACGAGCTGCGCCGGCTCCGGCGGCTGTCGTCCTCGTCGCTGCCCGACCTGGTGATGGCGGTGGTGCGCTCCCTCGACCTCGACGTCGAGCTGGCCTCGCGGCCGGGAGTGCGGGCGGCCGACGCGCTGCTGGACGTCGACCGGCTGGTCGAGGTGGCCGAGGAGTTCGTCGCGTCGGGCGAGGACCCGGGCCTGCTGGCCTTCCTCGCCTACCTCGACACCGCCGAGGAGCGCGAGCGCGGCCTCGAGGTCGAGGTCGCCGAGCCCGACGGCTCCCGCGTGCAGCTGATGACCGTCCACGCGGCCAAGGGCCTGGAGTGGGACGTCGTCGTGGTCGCCGGCATGACGAAGGGCGTGTTCCCGGTCGACGGCCAGCCGGTCGCCGACTGGACCCGACAGGTCGCGACGCTGCCCTTCCCGCTGCGCGGTGACCGGTCCGAGCTGCCGGTGTTCCGCTTCGAGGACACCGCCGACCAGGTCGCCGCCCACGAGGCGCTCGCCGACTTCCGCGGGGCCTGCAAGGCGCGCGGCGCGCTGGAGGAGCGGCGGCTGGCCTACGTCGCGGTCACCCGGGCCCGCGACCTGCTGCTGTGCTCCGGCTACTGGTGGGACGGCACCACCAAGCCGCGCGGCCCCGCCGGGCTGCTCTCCGACCTGGCCGAGCTGTGCCGCGACGGTGGCGGCACCGTCGACGTCTGGGCGCCGGCGCCGGAGGACGACGACACCAACCCGCTCGACGTCGCGCCGGTCGCCGCCACCTGGCCGTTCGACCCCCTCGGTGCGCGGCGCGGCGACGTGTCCGCGGCCGCCCGGCTCGTTCGGCAGGCGCACGGCCCGCCACCGCCGACGCCGCCCGAGCACGCCGCCCGGGTCGCCGCCTGGGACGACGAGCTCGAGCTGCTGCTCGCCGAGCTGGACCGGCACCGGCGGTCCCGCGGGCCGGCCGCCGGGGTCGTCGAGCTGCCGAGCCGGCTCTCGGTGTCCCAGCTCGTGATGCTGCGCCGCGACCCGGCCGAGCTGGCCCGCTCGCTGCGCCGGCCGCTGCCCCGCCGGCCCGCGCCGCTGGCCCGTCGCGGCACCCGGTTCCACCTCTGGCTGGAGGCCCGGTGGGGCCAGCAGCGCCTGCTCGACGTCGACGAGCTCCCCGGCGCGGCCGACGAGACCGCCCAGCCTGACGACGACCTGGTGGCGCTGCAGGCCGCCTTCGACGCCAGCGAGTGGGCCGCCCGCGTCCCGGCCGAGGTCGAGCTGCCGTTCGACATGGTCGTCGACGGCCTGCTGCTGCGTGGCCGGTGCGACGCGGTCTTCACCGACGCCCCGGACGGGCTGGTCGACGTCGTCGACTGGAAGACGGGAGCACCGTCGTCCGGGGTCGAGGCCGACGCGGCCGCGGTCCAGCTGGCCGTCTACCGGCTGGCCTGGCACCACCTCACCGGCGAGCCGCTGGCGAACATCCGGGCCGCCTTCCACCATGTCGCCACCGGCGTCACGATCCGGCCGGCCGACCTGCTCGACGAAGCCGCCCTCGTCGGTCTCGTTCGCTCGGTGCCGACTGCCTGACCGGCCTCCCGGTGCGCCCCCGCCGGCCTCAGACGGTCGCCGGCTCCTCGACCGGGTCCAGCGCCACGACCGGCGGGCGGGAGGCGCGCACCAGCGCCGGCACGGTGGCCTGCAGCACCAGGGCGACCGCCAGGATCGCGATGGCCGCGAGCCCGTCGAGCCAGAAGTGGTTGGCCGTGGCCACCACGACGAACGAGGTCGTCACCAGGTGGGCCACGCCCAGCCAGCCCCACCGCCACGGGCTGACCCGCCACATCCACCACGCGACGAGCGCCGCCCAGCCGACGTGCACCGACGGGAACGCGGAGAGCTGGTCGGCGACCTCCAGGGTCGTCGGCCCGTACACCGACTGGCCGTACTGCGCCGCGGTGTCGACGAAGCCTGCTCCCGGCAGCAGCCGCGGCGGAGCCACCGTGACGAGGTGCACGACGAAGCAGCCCGCCGTGAGCAGCACCACGCTCATCCGCACCGACGGGTACGAGCTGCGGTGGTAGACGAAGATCCAGGCCAGGAACAGGATCAGCCCGTTGAAGTGCCCGTAGACGTAGAACGCGTTGCAGGCCTGGGTGACCAGGGAGTGCCCGAGGATCAGGTTCTGGGTCGCGTGCTCGGTGCCGATGTGCAGCGCCGACTCGACGTCCACGATCTGCTGCCCGCGGCGCACCGCCCCCTCGGCCGAGTGGTGCGCCAGCGTCCCGGCCAGCTGCCAGAAGGCGAACAGCGCGAGCACGATGCCGCTCTCCCGGACGGCGGCGACGGCGACCCGGCCGCGCGGCCCTGTCGGCTTCAGCAGCAGCAGCAGCCCCGAGGCCAGCAGCAGCGCCAGCGCGCCCAGCAGGGCGATCCGCCAGCCGAGCATCAGGTGGGGCACGGCCCCCACGATGCCATCCCGGTCCTGGTCCGTGCCGCGGAACCGGCGCGTCGGTGCCGGGGCGTCGGTGCCGTGGCGGCACAGTGGCCGGGTGCGCTGGTCCGGGCTCGTCGCGGTCGCCGCCGGGCCGGCGCTCGTCACGGCGCTGCTCGGCACGGCTCCGGTGCCGACCCTGGTCCCGCCCGAGGCCGGTCCGACCGGTCGCGCCGCGCTGCCGGCGGTGGTGCCCCCGGCCCCGGAGCTGCCCGGCGGGGGACGGGTGCTGTTCCCGGGGCGTCGGCTGGTGGCGATGTACGGCCACCCCGGCGCTCCCTCGCTCGGGGTGCTCGGCGAGCAGGGCGTCCGGGCCGCGGTGCTCCGCGCCCGTCGGCTGGCCGCCCCCTACCGGGCACTGAGCGCCGTCCCGGTGGTGCCGGCGTTCGAGATCATCGCGACGGTGGCGCAGCGTTCGGCGGGAGCCGACGGCGACTACTCGGCGGAGTCGTCGGTGGCCTCGCTGCGGCCGTGGGTCGACGCCGCTGCGCGCAACGGCATGATCGTCGTGCTCGACCTGCAGCCGGGGCGGGCCGGGCTGCTGGAGCAGGCCGTTCGCTACCGCGACCTGCTGCGCCGGCCGCAGGTGGGCCTCGCGGTCGACCCGGAGTGGAAGCTCGGCCCGAAGCAGCGACCGGGCGGCCGGATCGGCAGCATCGACGCCGCCGAGATCAACCGCACCTCCGCCTGGCTCGCCGCGCTCGTCCGCGCCGAGCGGCTGCCGCAGAAGCTGCTGGTCGTGCACCAGTTCCGGCTGTCGATGATCGGCCACGAGGACCGGCTGCGCACCGACCACCCCGAGCTGGCCCTGCTCGTGCACATGGACGGCCAGGGCGGCGCGGCCCAGAAGCTCGCCACCTGGCAGTCGGTGCGGGCTGCCCGGCCGGCCGGCGTGCCGCTGGGCTGGAAGAACTTCTACGACGAGGACCACCCGATGTTCAGCCCGGCCCGGACGATGGCCCGCCGCCCCCGGCCGCTGATGGTCTCCTACCAGTGAGCTCCGGCCTCGGCTGACCGCGCGGCGGCTGAGCCTAGCCCTTGTCGGCGATCACGTCGAGCTGGTTGATCTGCGGCGGGCTGGCGAAGAGCTCGTCGGCCTTGGCCATCAGCGCCTCGGCCACCTTCCCGGACAGGTGCGCCTGCCGGCCGTCCTCGTCGTCGAAGGTGTCGAAGATGCCGAACGACGACGCGCCCCAGCGCACGGCGTACCACGTCCTGGTGCCCGGCTCGGCCTCGACCAGCGGGAGCGCCCCGGCGAGGAACGCGGCGACGTCGTCCTCCTTCCCCGGCTTGGCCTCGAGCGGGACCCACAGTGCCTTGCTGGTCATCGGACGCTCCCTGTGTCGGGCGAGTCGATCAGGTCAGGTCCACGTCTACCACCAACGCGCAGTGGTCGCTGACCGGCAGCCGCAGCGCCCGGGCGGCGGCCACCGGCGTCGGCCGGTCGGCCAGCACATGGTCCAGCTGCACCCTCGGCTTCCAGGAGGGGTACGTCGGCACCCGCGCCAGCTGGGTCCAGCCGCTCACCAGCCGCGGCACGGCACCCGGCAGGTTGAAGTCGCCCACCAGCAGCCGCGGGCCAGGCAGTGCCGCCGCCCACCGCACCACGGCCCGCAGCTGCCGCACGTTCCAGCCCGGCACGAACGACAGGTGCGCCGTCAGCACGGTGAACGGACCGGCCGGCCCGTCGACCACCGCCGCCAGTGCCAGCCGTGGCTCGTCCGGCACGTGGGTGAGGCCGCGGTTGCCCGGGACGTAGAGCGGCATCCCGAACGGCGCCGGCCCGAACCGGCGGACCCGCCACGAGAGCACCGGCAGCCGGGAGACCAGCCCCACGCCGTACGACGGACCGAGGCTGAGCGCCCCGTCGTCCGTGCTCGACGCCGACCAGGCCCCGCCGGGTGTGCCGTCCACCGCCGGCACGAACCTGCTCCACCCGGCACCGAGGGCGTCGGCGACGAGCGCCGTCTGGTCGACCCCGGCGGAGCGGTCCTGGGCCCGGTCGACCTCCTGCAGGCCGACGACGTCGGCGTCCAGCGCGGCCGCGGCGGCGGTCAGGTCGGTGGCGCGGATGCCGCCGTCGGTGAGCGACCTGCCGCTGAGCAGGTTGAAGGTGGCCAGGCGCACCGCCCGACCCTACGTGCCGCGGTCGGTCGTAAGGTGCCGCGCATGACGACCGACACCGTGACCGCCGTCCGCGACGCCGTGGCCGCGGGCGCCGAGGAGATGGTGGCCGGCCTGGTCGAGTGGCTCCGCATCCCGTCGGTCTCCGGCGACCCGGCGCACCGCGACGACGTACGCCGGTCGGCGGAGCACCTGGCCCAGGCCCTGCGCGACGTCGGCTTCCCGACGGTCGAGGTGTGGGAGACCGCGGGGCTGCCCGCCGTCTTCGCCGAGTGGCCCAGCGACGACCCCGGAGCGCCGACGGCCCTGGTCTACGGTCACCACGACGTCCAGCCGGTCACGCCGCTGGACCTGTGGCAGCACCCGCCGTTCGAGCCGACCGTCGTCGGCGACCGGCTGCACGCGCGGGGCGCGGCCGACGACAAGGGTCAGGTGTGGTTCCACACTCTCGGCCTCCGGGCCCATCTCGCGGCGACCGGACGCACCAGCCCGGCCGTCAACCTCAAGATGCTCGTCGAGGGCGAGGAGGAGTCCGGCTCCCCGAACTTCGCCGCACTGCTGGCGGCGCGTGCCGACCGGCTGCGCTGCGACGTCGTCGTGGTCTCCGACACCGGCATGTGGTCCGGCGAGACGCCGACGGTGTGCACCGGCATGCGCGGCATGACCGACGGCCAGCTCGACGTACGCGGCCCCACCGGCGATGTGCACTCCGGGTCCTTCGGCGGTGCGATCCGCAACCCGCTCACCGAGCTGTGCCGCGTGCTGGCTGCCCTGCACGACGAGGACGGTCACGTCACCATCGACGGCTTCTACGACGGTGTCGTGGAGCTGACCGACGCCGAGCGGGAGCTCATCGCCCGGCTGCCGTTCGTCGAGTCGGCGTGGCTCGCCAACGCCCGCAGCTCGGTGCCGTACGGCGAGCAGGGGTTCAGCACCCTGGAACGCGTCTGGGCCCGCCCCACCGCGGAGATCAACGGCATCTGGGGCGGCTACACCGGCCTGGGTCACAAGACGATCGTGCCGTCGGAGGGCCACGCCAAGGTGTCGTTCCGGCTGGTGGCCGGCCAGCAGCCGGAGGTGGTCCGCGACCAGTTCGAGGCCTGGCTGAGGAGCGTCGTCCCCGTCGGCATCGAGTGGCGCATGCACTGGGAAGGCCCGGGCGTGCGGCCGTGCCTCACGCCGCTGGACCACCCGGCGCTCGGCGCCGTGACCCGCGCGATGTCCCAGGCGTTCGACACCGACGTGCTCTACACCCGGGAAGGCGGCAGCGGCCCGGAAGCCGACCTGCAGGACGTCACCGGTGCGCCGGTCGTCTTCCTCGGCATCAGCCTCCCCGACGACGGCTGGCACGCCCCCAACGAGAAGGTCGAGATCCCCATGCTGCGCAAGGGCGCCGAGGCGGCCGCACATCTCTGGCGCGAGCTGGCCGAGACGCTGCCCCGGTGACGCTGCTGCTGCCCGACCTTGCGCTGGCGCGCGCCGTGGTCGACCGCGACTCCGGGAGGCGCGCCGACGCCGGGTGGCTGACGGACGCCTGGGCCGACCCGACGACCCGGGTGCTGCGGCTGCGCGACGGCCGGGCCGCCGTCGTCGGCGACCCGCCCCGACTCGACCTGGACTCCCGGCCCGAGGTGTCCGAGCAGCACCGGTACCTGCTGGGCACCCACGACGGGGTCGCCTACTTCGCGGCGGTCGAGGAGGGGCCGGACAGCGGGGACGAGCACGCGCCGCGGTTCCTGGGGCTGCGCGAGGTGGGGGCCAGGCTGGACGCGCTCGACGCCGGCCTCGTCGTGCACGGTGTCTCGCTCGCCAACTGGCACGCCACCCACCAGCACTGCCCGCGCTGCGGGGCTCCCACCACCGTGGAGAACGCCGGGCACACCCGGCGCTGCGTCGTGGACGGCAGCGAGCACTATCCGCGCACCGACCCCGCGGTGATCATGCTCGTCGTCGACGACGACGACCGACTGCTGCTCGGCCGGCAGACCAGCTGGCCGGAGGGCCGGTTCTCCACCCTCGCCGGCTTCGTCGAGCCCGGGGAGTCGCTCGAGGCGGCGGTGCGGCGGGAGGTCTTCGAGGAAGCCGGCGTCGAGGTCGGCGACGTGACCTATCTCGGCAGCCAGCCGTGGCCGTTCCCGTCCAGCCTGATGCTCGGGTTCACCTCGCGGGCCCGCACCACCGAGGTGCACCGCAACGACGGGGAGCTCGCCGAGGCGCGCTGGTACACCCGCGCGGCGATGCTGTCCGACATCGAGTCGGGACGGCTTCGGGTGGCGCCGTCCATCTCGATCGCCCGCCGGCTCATCGAGCACTGGTACGGCGGGCCGCTGCCGCACAACGAGGACTGAGGCCGTCATGAGCTGGCTCGACGCACTCGGCTGGGCCGGCTCGGCGCTGCTGATCTACTCGCTGCTGCAGGCGCGGGTGCTGCGCTTCCGGGTGCTGAACCTGGTCGCGAGCCTCGTGCTCGTGCTCTTCAACGCGCTGCTCGGCATCTGGCCGATGGTGGCGATGAACCTGGTGCTGGCCGGCATCAACGTGTGGTTCATCGCGAAGCTGCTGGGGGAGCGGCACGACGAGACGGCGTACGAGGTGCTCGAGGTGGCTGGCTCGGACGCCTACCTGCAGCACGTGCTGAGGGTGCACGACGAGGACATCCGGGGCTTCTTCCCGGCGTTCACCGGCGCAGGGTCCGGCGACGACCGGTCGGCGTTCCTCGTCCAGCGTGGCGACGAGACCGTGGGCGTCGTGCTGGTCCGGGATGCCGGCGGCGGGGTCGCCCAGGTCGAGCTCGACTACGTCACCCCGCGGTTCCGCGACTTCACGCCGGGCGAGTTCGTCTACCGCCGCAGCGGCCTGTTCCGCGACCTCGGGTTCCAGCCGGGTGCTGTCGCCGCCCGGCATGGTCGCCCCCTACTACGAGGGCCTCGGCTTCCACCGGGACGGCGACGCCTGGGCGCTCGACCTCGAACCGGCCTGACCCCTGTCCGCAGGCCCGCCTGTCAGGCGCCGACCGCGGCGGGCCGCCGGTCGAGCGCCGCGAGGCAGTCGAGCGTCGTCCGGATGCTGCGCTCGATGTCGCTGTCCAGGCCGACCGAGAACCGGATGAGTCCGTCGGTGAGTCCCATCGCGTGCCGCTCCTCCGGCGGGATCTCGGACGACGTGCTCGCGCCCGGGGCGCTGAACAGCGTCTTGAAGTAGCCGAGGCTGACCGCGAGGTAGCCGACCTCGTGGTCCTGCAGCAGCACCATCAGCCGGGCAGCGCGGTCGTGGCTCCCCACGTCCACCGTCATCACGCCGCCGTAGCCGAAGCCGGGGTTCATCAGCCTCGTCATCAGGTCGTGCTGGGCATGGCTCGGCAGCCCCGGGTAGTGCGTGACGACACCCTCGGCCGCCAGCGCGGACGCCAGGCACGCCGCGTTGGCGCTGTGCTGGCGCATCCGCAGGTGCAGGGTGTGCAGGTTCTTCAGGATGCTCGCGGCGCGGTGGCTGTCGAGCACCGGGCCCAGCAGCATGCTGGGTCCGCAGCCCGACGTCGTTCAGCCGGCCGATGAACTCGCGGGTCGACACCACGGCTCCGGCCACGCAGTCGCTGGTGCCGTTGATGAACTTGGTCAGGCTGTGCACCACGATGTCGGCGCCGAGCCGGAGCGGCGAGAGGATCATCGGGCTGAACGTGTTGTCCACCACCAGCGGGACGCCGCGGTCGTGGGCGGCCGCCGCGAGCATCGGGATGTCGCTGACGTCGAGCAGCGGGTTGGTGATCGACTCGGTGAAGACCGCGCGGGTCCGCGGCGTGATCGCCGCGCGGACGGCTGCCTCGTCGCAGATGTCGACGAACACCGTGGTGATGCCCAGCCGCGGCAGCAGGTTCTTCAGCAGCGCGTAGGTGCCGCCGTAGACCGTGCGGCTGGAGACCACCTCGTCACCGGCCGAGCACAGCGTGAGCAGGGTGCTGCTGACCGCAGCCATGCCCGAGGACATCACCTGTGCCGACTCGCCGTCCTCCATCCGGGCCAGCGCCTCCGCCAGGAACCGGCTCGAGGGGTTCCAGTGCCGGGAGTACAGGAAGCAGCCCTCGATCTCGTGCTCGAAGGCCTCCTCCATCCGGGCCGGGCTGTGGAAGGTGAACGTCGAGGAGTCGGTGATCGAGGGGTTCACGTCGCCGAACTCGCCGAGGACGAGGTAGTCCTGCACCCGGGCAGCGGGATCGAAGCTCATCGGGACCTCCTGGCCGTCACTACCGGCATAGAGCCGCGCCCGGCCGCCGGGAAGGGCCGAAAGGCCCAGCGGGTCAGACCGAACTGAGCGGCGCCAACGCCTCGGCGAGCGGCTCCAGGGCTGCCGGGTCGTACGGCGCGGCCAGGTTGACGACCACCAGCCCGACGCCCGCCGCGCCGAAGGCCGCTGCCGCATCCGCCACGGCGCCCGGCCCGTTGTCGGCACGCAGGCTGACCGAGCAGAGGATCTCCGCCGGGTCGCGGCCCTCCTCGGCGCAGCGCTGCAGCAGCACTTCGTGGTGGCCCTGCCACTCCTCGACGCTGCGGCTGATCGAGTTCCACTGCTGGGCCCAGCGAGCCACCGCGCGCAGCGTGCGGGTGGGACCGTTGCCCCCGATGGTGATCGGCGGGTGCGGTCGCTGCACCGGCTTCGGCTCGCACCGGGCGTCGGTCAGCCGGACGTACTGACCCGTCGTGGTCGTGGTCTCCTGGGAGAGCAGCCCGACGATCGCCTCGACCCCCTCGTCGAAGCGGTCGAAGCGCTCTTTCAGCGGCGGCAGCGGGATGCCGTACGCGTCGCACTCCTGCTGGTTCCAGCCGGCCCCCAGGCCGATCTCGAGCCGCCCGCCGGAGACGATGTCGACGGTGGCGGCCATGTTGGCCAGCACGGCCGGGTGCCGGTAGATCATCCCGGTGACCTGGCACCCGACCCGGATCCGGCGGGTGGCCTGAGCCATCGCCGCGAGCATGGTCCAGCCCTCGAGGCAGGGCCCGGTGGGGTCGGACATGATCGGGTAGAAGTGGTCGAAGTTCCAGGCCGACTCGAACAGCTCGATCTCGTCGGCCGCCTGCCACACGTCGAGCATCGACTGCCACGTCGTGTGCTGGGGGAAGGTCTTGATCGCGAAGCGCACGTTCGCCACCGTACGTCGTTCAGGCGGCGAGCTTGTCCTTGACCTGGGCCAGGCTCGGGTTGGTCAACGCCGAGCCGTCCGGGAACACGACGGTGGGCACCGTCTGGTTGCCGCCGTTGACGGCCATCACGAGGTCCGCCGCGGCCGGGTCGTCCTCGATGTCGATCACCCGGCAGGCGATGCCGGCCCGGTCCATCTGGTCCTTGAGGCGGCGGCAGTAGCCGCACCAGACCGTGCTGTACATCGTGAGGACGCCGGACGACACCTGGAAGGGACCTCTCTGCCGGGGACTACGGGTCGAGCATTCTGCCCTCCCGTGATCATGGCAACACCGGTCACGCTCACCGGCTTCCCCGACGGCACCGGGTGTGGCGTAGTCCACACCATCGACCGCGTCGCCGCGGCGTGTCCGGTCCCGCTGCGAGGATGGGCCTGTGCCGCCCACCCCCACCGCCGACGAGCTGCTCGCCGCCCTCGACCCGGAGCAGCGCGAGGTTGCCACCACGCTGCAGGGCCCGCTGTGCGTGCTGGCCGGCGCCGGCACCGGCAAGACCCGGGCGATCACCTCCCGCATCGCCTACGGCGTGCTCGGCGGCGTCTACGTCCCCCAGCGGGTGCTGGCGGTGACGTTCACCTCCCGGGCCGCCGGGGAGATGCGCACCCGGCTGCGCGACCTCGGCGCCGCAGGGGTGCAGGCCCGCACCTTCCACGCGGCCGCGCTGCGCCAGCTGCGCTGGTTCTGGCCGCGGCACGTCGGCGGCGACCTGCCGGACCTCGTCTCGCACAAGGCCGGTCTGGTCGCCGAGGCCGCCGGCCGGCTGCGGCTGAGCGCCGACCGCGCCACGGTCCGCGACCTCAGCGCCGAGGTCGAGTGGGTCAAGGTCACCATGACCGACCGCGACGACTACCCCGCGGCGGCCGCGAAGGCCGGCCGCACCCCGCCGGCCGGGCTCGACCCGGCGCTGATGGTGCGGCTGCTCTCGGCGTACGAGGCGGTCAAGCGGGAGCGGCACGTCATCGACTTCGAGGACGTGCTGCTCTACACGGTCGGGCTGATCGCCGAGCACCGCCAGGTGGCCGAGGCCGTGCGCGGCCAGTACCACCAGCTCGTGGTCGACGAGTACCAGGACGTCAGCCCGCTGCAGCAGGCGCTGCTCGACCAGTGGCTCGGCGACCGCGAGGAGGTGTGCGTGGTCGGTGACCCCAACCAGACGATCTACACCTTCGCCGGCGCGTCGCCCGACTTCCTGCTCGGCTTCCGGCAACGGCACCCCTCGGCCCGCGAGGTCCGGCTGGTCCGCGACTACCGCTCCACGCCCCAGGTCGTGGCCCTCGCCAACCGCATCGTCACCGGCAGCCCGTCGGGGCGGCGCAGCGCGCTCGAGCTGGTCGCGCAGCGCCCGGCCGGCCCCGAGCCCGACCTGCGCGAGCTGCCAGACGAGCAGGCCGAGTCCCGGCACGTCGCGGCCCGGGTGACGTCGCTCGTCGCTGCGGGCACACCCGCCAGCGAGGTGGCCGTGCTGTTCCGCACCAACGGCCAGAGCGAGACCTACGAGCAGGCGTTGGCCGACGCCGGCATCCCCTACCTGCTGCGGGGCGGCGAGCGGTTCTTCGACCGGCCGGAGGTCCGCGAGGCACGGCTGCTGCTGCGCGGTGCGGCCCGGTCGGCCGACGCCGACGAGCTTCCCGCCACCGTCCGCGCGGTGCTCTCCGGCGGGGGCTGGAGCGCCACCCCGCCCGACGGAGCCGGCGCGGTCCGGGAGCGCTGGGAGTCGTTGGCCGCGCTCGCCCGGCTGGCCGACGACCTCGCCGCCGCCCGCGACGGTGCCACGCTGCGCGACTTCGTGGCCGAGCTCGACGAGCGGGCCGACGCCCAGCACGCGCCTACCGTCGAAGGCGTCACGCTCGCGTCGCTGCATGCGGCCAAGGGCCTGGAGTGGGACGCCGTCTTCGTCGTGGGCGTGACCGAGGGGATGCTGCCCATCAGCTACGCCGAGACGCCGGAGCAGGTCGAGGAGGAACGCCGGCTGCTGTACGTCGGCGTCACCAGGGCCCGGCAGCAGCTGTCGATCAGCTGGGCGCTCGCGCGGGCACCGGGCGGCCGGGCGAGCCGACGACCGTCCCGGTTCCTCGACGGGCTGCACGCGTCGTCCGCGCAGCCCCCGACGGCCCGCGGCAGCCGCGGCCGGAAGGGGCCGGCCGCCTGCCGCGTCTGCGGGAAGGCGCTCACGGCGCCGGTCGCCCGCAAGCTCGGCCGCTGCGAGGACTGCTTGTCGCCCTACGACGAGGAGCTCTTCGAGCGGCTGCGCACCTGGCGGGCGCGAGCAGGCGCGGGCGGCCAGCGTGCCGGCGTACGTCGTGTTCACCGACGCCACGCTCACCGCGCTCGCCGAGGTGTGCCCCACGACGGAGCGCGCGCTGCTGGCGATCTCGGGCGTCGGCCGCACCAAGCTGGAGCGGTACGGCGCCGACGTGCTGGCCCTGTGTGCGGGCCAGGATCCGCCGTCCGGGACAGCCGAAGATAACGATCCGGTCGACACGCCGACAGCAGTGAAAAAAATGATTGCACCTGACAGGGACCTTCCCTAGTCTTTTCGGCAATCGGTCCTGCAGACCGTCATCGCCGCCCCGAGCGGCCCGGACCAGAAGTGGAGGTGGGCACCGTGGAGAACATCCGGTCGTCGTTCGCGTGCTCGCCTGCCGTGCTGTCCGGTGCCGTCTTCGGTGCCCACCTCAGCACCCGCACCTCGGGCACCTGGGCGGCGTCCGACCTGGGTCTCGGTAGCACGGGCGGCCTCCTTGTCGCGCCCGTCATGGCCGACCAGGGGACCCGTGTGTCCAGCGCCATGCGCAACCGGACCGCCGCCCCGACCAAGGTCACCGCTCTGCTCCCGATCAGCGATGTCGTCGTCTACGACGGTTTCGCGGGGATCCGCACCTGGAGCCCACCGGTATAGGACTCATCTCCTCGCCGGCACCTCCAAGGCCGCGGAACCCGAACCCGGGATCCGCGGCCTTCTTGTATTTCCGTCCGTCCGTCCGCCGTCCACTCCTCACCCGGTAGTGGGCCCGAAACGACAGGCCATACCCATGGCTCTCCTGTCCGACCAGCATCAGCCGGCCACCCGCCGACCGATCAGACAACTGACAGACCCAATGGAGGTGACACCCATGCAGCTCGCCACTCTCGAGCAGGCCCCGCAGGCCGGCCAGCAGGTCGACGCATTCGCCGCGTTGACCGCACTGACCGGGCTGTCCGCCCTCGCCGAGCGCGTTCTCGACGACCAGCTGCCGTGCCGGGTCAACGACCCGGAGCTGTTCTTCGCCGACTCGCCCGCCGACGTGGAGTACGCCAAGTCGCTCTGCACCACCTGCCCTGCCCGCCTGGAATGCCTCAACGGCGCACTCGAGCGCCGCGAGCCATGGGGCGTCTGGGGCGGCGAGTGGTTCGTCCAGGGCGTCGTGGTCCCGCGCAAGCGTCCCCGGGGCCGTCCCCGCAAGTCCGAGGTTGCCGCGTGAACGCCGGTCCGAGCATCCGCTTGCTCGAAGCAGCGCTCTCCCGCCCGACCTCCACCGTCCACCAGACAGACATCCTGAACAGGAGCACCGAGATGCAACTCATGCATGAGGACCTGGCGCGTGCCCATTCACAGCACCGCCTCGACGAAGCAGTCCGCAGTGCGCGGGCCTACCGACTCGTCGCCGCCCACCGGGCGTCGCGGCGGGCCGAGCGGGCCGCGATGCGGGCCCGTCGTCTCCTCAGCGCCGCCGTCGTGGAGTGATCCGCCGACCCGGCACTGACTGATCCAGCCCCGTGAGGGGCACACGCCAAGGGCCCCGACCGCAGCACCGCGGTCGGGGCCCTTTCGCGTCCGGTCGGTTGCGTCCATGATCGTGCGGTCACGTCGGCAGGCCGGCGCCGACGGGCCGCATCGCCCGCACGATCCCGGGAAGGGGCGCACCGTGACCGAACGCTCGACGGTCGAGGTGGACGGACAGCGGCTGTCGCTGTCCAACCTCGACAAGGTGCTCTACCCCGACGGCTTCACCAAGGGCGAGGTCGTCGACTACTACGCCCGGATCGCCCCGGTGCTGCTGCCGCACGTCGCCGACCGGCCGATGTCCTTCCAGCGGTTCCCGAACGGCACCGACACCAAGGGCTTCTTCGCCAAGAACGCGCCGAAGGGCACGCCCGACTGGGTCCGGACGGTCCGGCTGCCGGCACCCGGCAGCAGCATGGACCGCGAGACGCTGGACTACGTGGTGGTCGGGGACCTCCCCACCCTGGTCTGGGCCGCCAACCTGGCGGCGCTCGAGCTGCACGTGCCGCAGTGGACCGTCGGCCCCCGCGGCGGTGCGCGGGAACCCGACCGGCTGGTGCTCGACCTGGACCCCGGCGCGCCGGCCACCGCCGTGGAGTGTGCCGAGGTGGCGCTGCTGCTCCGGGAGCTGGTCGAGGCCGACGGGCTGACCGCGGTGGTCAAGACGTCGGGCTCCAAGGGGCTGCAGGTCTACGCCGCGGTCGAGCCGGTGAGCGACCGGCGTACGTCGGAGTACGCCCGCGACCTGGCACGGCGGCTGGAGTCCTCGCACCCGCGGCTCGTCGTCTCGCAGATGCGCAAGGACCTGCGCGGCGGCAAGGTCTTCGTCGACTGGAGCCAGAACAACGCCGCCAAGACGACCGTCGCGCCCTACGCCCTGCGGGCCCGGCCGGTGCCGTGGGTGTCGACGCCGGTGACCTGGGACGAGGTGGCCGACTGCCGACGGCCCGAGGACCTGCAGTTCCGGGCCGAGCAGGTGCTGGACCGGGTGGCCGACCATGGCGACCTGTTCGCGCCGCTGCTGGACTCGGCGGCACCGCTGCCCTGACCTGCCCGGGCCCTGTGGACAGCTGGCCGGCCGACCAGGCCGATCTCCCTACGCTGGGCGCAGCCGGGCCCGAGCGGGGCCCGCGGGCTGGAGGAGGTCCGGTGCGCATCCGGGTCGAGGGCCGGGAGGTGCTGACCGCGGCCGACCACCTCGTCGTCCGCGGCGTCGGTGGCCCGCAGCGGTCTCGAGCTCTGCGGCCGGGCACCGGAAGGGCTCCGCGAGCCGGGCCTGCGCGACGGAGCCGCCGCCGTCGCCGACGTCGCGGCCGACGTGCTGGAGCTGCTCGCCCAGGACCTCGCGCTGCTCGCGACGAAGGTGGTGGCCGGTGCGCTGCGGTACGACGGCGTCGAGCACGCCATCGAGCACGCCGCGGTGCGGGGACGGCTCCGATGACCGGCGCCGAGGCCCTCGCCCTGCCGGCCGACGATCCCGACACCGTGTCGGTCGCGGCGGCCCGGTGTGCACGGGTCGCCGCGCTGGCGGCCGACCTCGGTCGCGATCTCGGCGCGGACTCCGCGGCCCTCGGCGACGCGTGGGAGGGTCCGGCCGCCCAGGGCTGTCGGGCCGAGCTGCAGGCGGCGGTCGGGCTGGTGCGGTCGCTGGTCGACCCGCTGCACCGGTCGGCCGGGCAGCTGCGGGCGCATGCTCAGCTGCTGGCTGCGGCGCTGACCGAGATCGAGGCGCTGCGCCGGCAGTACGACGAGCTGGTGGCCGAGCACGCCCGGCGGCTCGTCGTGCTGATGAACGACCCCGAGCTGACCGGCCCGCTGCGCCGCCGGCAGGTCGAGGAGTCCTGGGCCGGGCACCGCGACGAGCTGGCAGCGCTGCACCGCAGGCACCTGGCGGTGCTCGACCGGGTGGCGGCAGATGCCCGCGCGACGGGTCGCCGGCTGTCCGACGCTGCGTGGGCGGTGCTGCCGGGTCCGCGGTCCGGTCGCGCCGCGGTCGACGCGCACGAGCCGGGGCTGGCCCGGCTGCTGCCGCTGCTGGCCGCCGCGCGAACCGCCGCCGGGGTGGGAGCCCGGCCGCCGGCCGTCGGCACCGCGCCGGAGGCGGTGCGGCAGTGGTGGGCGGCACTCACCTCCGACGAGCAGCTGCGGGCGACCCGGGCCTGGCCGGCGGTGCTCGGGCGGCTCGACGGGCTGCCCGCCTCGGCCCGCAGCGCCGCCAACGAGCGCCGGCTCGCTCTCGAGATCAGCGCCCTGCGGCGCCGGCCGGCGCTGGGCGACGAGGCCCGCCGGCTCGACACCTGCCTGCTGGTGCAGGCCCAGCTCGACCTCGTCCGAGCAGGGGACGACCCGGTTGGCCCGGCCCCGCAAACCGCGCAGCTGCTGGTGTTCGAGCCCGCCGCGTTCGGCGGCGAGGGACGGGCCGCCATCGCCGTGGGCGACGTCGACACCGCCGACAACGTCGCGTTCCTGGTGCCCGGCCTCGGCTCGGACGTTCGCACGGCGCTGCCGGGGCTCACCGGCGACGCGCTGCTCGTCACGGCGGCGGCGCGACGTCTGGCGCCGACCCGCAGCACCGCCACGGTCGCCTGGGTGGGCTACGACGCGCCCGGGCCGGTCGAGGCCGTCGTCGACCGGGCCGCCGTGTCGGGAGCGGGCCTGCTGGCGGCCGATGTCCTCGCCGTCCAGTCCGCCCGGGTGGTTCCTCCGCACGTGACTCTTGTCGGGCACTCCTACGGCAGCACCACGACGGGCCTTGCGCTGCGCGACCATCGCACCGGCGTCGACGACGCGGTCCTGCTCGGCAGCCCCGGGCCGGACGTCGACCGTGCCAGCGACCTGCACGTCCCGGCCGGGCACGTCTTCGTCGGGGCCAGCAGCCGCGACCCCGTGAGCTACCTCGACCGGTTCGGCGGGGACCCCAGCCACGAGTCCTTCGGGGCCGTCCGGTTCCAGGCCGAGGACCCGACCCGCGACACGTGGCGGCTGGACTTCGCCGACCACTCGAAGTACTTCGACGCCGGGACCGAGTCGCTGTCGAACATCGCGCACGTCGTGACCGGCGATGCCGCCGGAGTGACCCGTGCGCCGTACCGTCATGAGCAGTGGCTGCTGCCCGACGGCATCAACGACGACCCGGAGGCCGACCGTGACCCCAGCACCGTCCGCGTCCCCTGATCGCGGCCGCGCCGACGGCCCGCGGGACGGCACCGAGCCGGAGCGCGCGGTGACCTGCAGCCTTGTGCGGGGCGAGCGCAGCCTCGTTGCCGCTGGGCTGGAGCACCTCGGTCGAGCGCGGCCGGACGGTGCACCACTGCGAGCGCTGCAGCCGGGAGAACGTGCGGGCGATGGAGAGCAAGCTCGATCCCGAGTGGTGGTGAGCCGCAGGGCGTCACCCGTCAGGCAGGTCGGACGCTTGGTCGCCCGTGCTGCCCGGCGGCGTACCGGCGCGAAGCCCGGCAGCAGCGTCTCCAGCTCGGCCCGCCAGGGTGCCTCGGCCTCCAGCTGGCAGAGCACGCCGATGGTGCCCGCGGTGACCCGGTGGATCAGCAGGTACTCCGGCGGCAGGTTGAGCTGCAGGCCGGTGCTGTACGCCGACGAGCGGGGGTCGCTGACCCGCAGCGCCTGGCTGCGCAGCCAGCCGCGGCTGAACCGGAACACCTCGGCCCGGGCCGGCTCGAGGATGGGGTCCAGGTAGGTCAGCAGCCGCTCGGCGTCCAGCTTGGCACCCGGCCGCACGAAGCCCTCGGCCTGCAGGCCGTCGAAGACGCCCTGGGCGTCGCCGCCGACCGCCATCCGCAGCAGCGGGCCGATCGTGGTGGGCAGGCCGTCCGGCAGCCGGTTGACCGCGCCGTAGTCGAGCACGACCAGGCGGCCGTCGTCGGCCAGCCGGAAGTTGCCCGGGTGCGGGTCGGCGTGCAGCATCCCGGACCGGGCCGGCCCGGAGAACAGGAACCGCACCAGCAGCAGGCCGGCCCGGCTGCGCTGCTCCGGGGTGCCCGCGCTGATCACCTTGGACATCGGCGTGCCGTCGACCCACTCGCTGACCAGCACCTGCGCCGTGCCGTCGACCACCTTGGGCACCAGCACGTCGGGGTCGCCGTCGAACGCCGCCGCGAAGGCGGCCTGGTTCGCGGCCTCCTGCTGGTAGTCGAGCTCCTCGGTCACCCGGGCCTTCAGCTCACCGACCAGCGGCTTGACGTCGAGCCCGGGCACGAGCATGCCGACCAGCCGGCCCATCCGGCCGATCTGGGTGAGGTCGGACAGCAGCGCCTCCCCGGCGCCGGGGTACTGCACCTTGACCGCGACGTCCCGGCCGTCGGCCCACACCGCCCGGTGCACCTGGCCGATGGAGGCCGCGGCTGCCGGCACGTCCTCGAACGAGCGGAACCGTGCGCGCCAGTCGTCGCCGAGCTCGCGGGCCAGCACCCGGTGCACCGAGCGGGCGGGCAGCGGCGGCGCGGCCTCCTGCAGCTTGGTGAGGGTCTCGCGGTAGGGCCCGACCAGGTGCTCGGGCAGCGCCGCCTCGAACACCGACATGGCCTGGCCGAACTTCATCGCCCCGCCCTTGAGCTCGCCGAGCACCTTGAACAGCTGCTCGGCGGTGCGCGCCTGCACCTCGGCGGCGACGATCTCGGCCGGTCGGCCGCCCAGCCGGCGACCCAGGCCCCAGGTGGCGCGTCCCGCGTAGCCCAGCGGCAGCCCGGCCAGCTTCACGGTGCGGGACGCGGCGCGTCGGGGAAGGTCGTCCACTGCGCCATTGTGTCCTGATCGTCCGGGTCCCGCCGGGCGGGGTGAGCCGGCTCGGCCTCGAGCCGGCGGCCCCACGAGCACCCGCACGCCGGATGCACCGCCCAGGACCGCCGGCGCACCCGGCCGTCGGCCTGGGCGATCTCGAGGGTGCCGTCGACGGCCGGCGGGGCCGGGTCCCCGTCCAGGAAGGCCAGCGCCTGCAGCGCCGCGTGGGCTGCGACGGCGGTGGCCAGCACGGTGTCGCAGGCGCCGGCGGCGCGCTGCCGGGAGGCGCCGCTGAGCTGGGCGGCGATGCTCGGCCAGGCCGGGTCGCGGTCGGTGCGGTGCAGGTCGTGGCAGCGCTGGCAGGACGAGCGCCCGGGCAGCACCAGCGGCCCCACCAGGCCGGTGGTCTCCCGCACCCGGGCGAACAGGTGCGGCACACCGGCTCGCAGCATCCGCTCGGCCAGCCCCAGGTCGGCGCCCGGCCCGGTGGCCAGCACGGCCAGGTCGGGGGCCGACCGGTCGGCCGGCAGCGTGGTGCGCAGCGACGGGGCGACCCGTCGGGCCGCGCGCACCGCGGCGTCCTGGCGACGGCTGCCGACGTCCTCCGGTGCTGCTGCTGCCGGCGCGGTGTCGGCCGCCTGGGTGGCCCCGGCGTCCTCGACGACCAGCGCTCCGACGCCCGCCGAGGCGAGCAGGGTCACCACCGAGGCACCCACCCGGCCGGCGCCGGACACCAGGACGACCGCCCGGCCGCGGCCGGCCAGCACCGCCACGCCGCCGCCCGGCCCGGGGCGCAGCAGCGACGCCGCCGCCAGGTCCGGTGCCAGCCGGTCGCGCTCGGCCCGGCTCAGGTTCGACAGCGCCCGCGGCTCGGCCGCGGCGTCCTCGAGCACCCCCGCCCGGGTCAGCAGGCCGAGCAGCTCGTCGAGCCGGTCGGCGTCGACGCCGAACCGCCGCGCCCCGGCCGCCACCGTCGGGAGGTCGCGCGAGCCGTCCAGGGTGTCCAGCAGCCGCGCGGCAGACCGGTCCAGGCCGCTGATCACGACGGCGTGCGCCGGGTCGAGACCCAGCTGCACCGTGCTGGTGTCGCGCCAGACCCGGCGCAGTGCGACCTTGAGCCGGGGCCGCTGCGGCCACCCGTCGGTCTGCGGTGGCGACGGCGAGGTCATGCCGACGAGCCTGCCACCGGGGCCGGTTCGGGCCGGTCCGCTCATCCACAGGCCACAGTGGGTACCCGGCCGTACCCGGCCGCCCCGACAAGGAGGAGTCGCATGCGCACGCTGGTGGTCTACACGTTGCTGTCCGCCGACGGGGTCGCGGAGTCACCCGAGACGTTCATCACCGACTTCGACGACGAGATGCAGGCGCACCTGAACGCGGTCATCGAGACCCAGGACGCGGTGCTGCTCGGTCGACGCATGTACGACGAGTGGGCCGACTACTGGCCGGCGTCGGACATCGAGCCCTTCGCCACCTTCATCAACAGCACCCCGAAGTACGTCGCGACCTCGACGCCGCTGCAGACGCCGTGGCCGGGTTCGGCGGCGATGGCCGGCTCGGTGCCGGAGTTCGTCCGCGACCTCAAGGCCCAGGCCGGGGGCGACATCGGCGTCCACGGGAGCATCGAGCTCGCGCGTTCGCTGCTCGCGGCCGGCCTCGTCGACGTCCTCCGGCTGGTCGTCGCCCCGGCGCTGGCAGGCCAGGGCCGCAGGCTCTTCGGCGCTGACCACGACCGGCGCAGGCTGGAGCTGCTCCGCTGCGTCGCCACCTCGTCGGGCGCCCTCCTCGTCGACTACCGGGTGCCGGACGACGCCTGACGAGGTCCGGTCGGCAGCGTCGCCGGTCAGCTGGTGCCGCAGACGTCCAGGATCAGCAGGGCAAGGGTGCGGGCGGCGGTGTGCACCTCGGCCAGCGGCACTCGCTCGTCGGGAGCGTGGGCCAGCACCGCGTCGCCCGGGCCGTAGTGCAGCGTCGGTATGCCACCGGCGGCCAGCAGCCGGAGGTCGGAGCCGTACGGCGCGCCCCAGCTCCCCGGGGGCCGTGCCGCCGCCGGTCGCCGCGGTGTGCGCGGCCGACACCCGCGCCGCGAGGGCGCTGCCGGCCGGCAGGCGGCCGGAGGCGAACTGCCCGCCCCACCACTCGACCGTGACCGGGTGCTCCCGCAGCCACGGGTCGGCCGCACTCACCTCGGCGACCGCCTGCTCCAGCGCGGCCCGGGCCTGCTCGACCGGCTCGTCCAGCGCGACGCCGAGCCGGCCCTCGGCCACCAGCAGGTCCGGCACGCTGGAGGCCCAGTCGCCGGCCTGCACCCGGCCGATCGAGAGCGGGTAGGCGAGCGGCCAGCGGGCCATCAACGGGTCGACCTCGCGGTTGCGGGCCGCCTCGAGCCGCTGCAGCGCTGCGAGCACCGGCACGAGCTTCTCGACCGCGCTGACCCCCTCGGTGCGCCGGGAGGCGTGGGTCGCGAGCCCGGGCACCCGCAGCCGGAAGGTCAGCGCACCCGCGCTGGCGGTGACCAGGTCGAGGCCGGTCGGTTCGGGCACCACGCAGGCATCGGCGCGTCCAACCGCGGCGCAGCGTCGCGAAGGTGCCGAGCCCGCCGTCCTCCTCGCCCGGCACGCAGGCCAGCAGCACGTCGCCCCGCAGCGGCGCCCCTGCCCGGCGTACGGCGGTCACCGCGGCGGTCGCGGCCACCAGACCGGCCTTCATGTCGCACGCGCCGCGCCCGTGCAGCTGCGCCGCCGACGACCCGCCCGGAGAACGGGTCGGGGGTGCTCCACGCGGCCGGGTCGCCGGTCGGCACCACGTCGACGTGCCCGTTGAGCATCAGGGTCGGGCCGTCGCCGCGGCCGGGCAGCCGGGCGACCAGCCCCCACGCCTCGTCCCGCTCGACCTCGACGCCGGGGAAGTCCGGGGCCGCCAACAGCTCGGGCAGCGGCAGCCGCCAGTGGTCGGTCTCCAGGCCGGCGGCCGAGAGCTCCGCGGCCAGCATCGCCTGGATCTCGTGCTCGGCATCGGTGCCGCCGATGCTCGGGACGGCGACCAGCTCGGCCAGCCGGCGCTCCGCGGCGCCGGCTCCCGCGTCGACCTCGTCGAGCACCCGGGGCGCCCAGCTCGTCACCCTCGGGAGCCTACGGGTGCCCGGACGGCGACGGGGCGGCCTCCGTGGTGGAGGCCGCCCCGTCGAGGCTTGAGTGGGACGCGGAAGGTCAGGCCTTGCCCAGGATGCGGTTGAGCTTGGTGCCGCACACAGGGCAGATGCCCTGCGCCATGCGGCGACCCGACTCGCTGACCTTGATCTCGCCGGTGAAGTCGCGCTTCTCCTTGCACTTCACGCAGTACGCGTCTCCGGTGTAGCTCTCAGCCACGGGGTCCTCCGATCGGTCGGTTCGGTGTCCGGCGGGAGTGCCGCTACCGGACCTGTGAGCCACCCTAGAGCAGGCCCCGCCGTGAGCGTGGGAGGCGGGGTCCCTGAGCGTGCGCCGAGCGTGCATAGGCTGCCCCCATGACCACCCCCGCGAGCAGCCCGTCCGGAGCCTCGAGCCGCACCCCGGACGGCCCGGCGTACGACGTCGGGCTGGCCGATCTGCGGGTGGAGCGACCCTCCGACGGGGTCGCCCTGGTGACCCTGGACCTGCCGGCCCGCCGGAACATGATGTCGGCCGCGATGACCGCGTCCTGGGGCCGGGTGATGGCCGGCCTGCGCGCCGACCCGGGCGTCCGGGCCGTCGTCGTCACCGGTGCGGGCAGCGCCTTCTGCTCCGGTGGCGACGTGTCCTGGATCGGCGCCGAGCCCGAGGCGACCGTCGACGCGCTGCGGTCCCGGATGCTGCCGTTCTACCGGACCTGGCTGGCGGTGCGGGAGCTGGAGGTGCCGACGATCGCCGCGGTGAACGGGGCCGCCATCGGGGCCGGGCTGGCGGTGGCGCTCGCCTGCGACCTGCGCTACGCCGCGGCCGAGGCGCGGCTCTCGGCGCCGTTCACGATGCTGGGCATGCACCCGGGGATGGCGACGACCTACCTGCTGCCGGAGGTGGCCGGGCTCGCCGTGGCGCGCGAGATGCTGCTGGCCGGCCGGGTGGTGACCGGGGCGGAGGCTGCCGGCTTCGGCCTGGTCAACCGCGCGGTGCCGCGCGAGGAGGTGCTGCCGACGGCGCTGGCGGCTGCCGCGGCGGTGGCCTCGGCCGCCCCGATCGCGACCCGGCTCACCAAGCGCGCGCTGCTCGGGGGCGGACACCCCAGCTTCGACGCCGCGCTGGAGTGGGAGGCGCTGGCCCAGCCGGTCACCCTGGCCACGGCGGACCTGCAGGAAGGGCTGCGGGCCCAGCGCGAGAAGCGGACGCCGACGTTCACCGGCCACTAGCGCACCGGCCGGTCGGAGGAGAAGGCGGACCCGGCAGCAGACGGGGGAACTGCTGCCGGGCCCGCGACCCTGCTCGCCGAGGTCCGGTTCCGGGGGGGGGTGGAACACGAACCGTCGTGGCGGGGGGTCTCCCGAAGCCTCCGGACCGTCCGGCCGGACCGCTCGCCTTCCCCTTGCGGGCGGGCCGGCCGGGACGTCCCGGAGGCTTCGTCGGCAGGGACGCTAGGAGCACCGGCGGTGGCCGTCAACGGCTCCGCTGCTCCTGCTGTGGACAGGGTTGGGGACCGTTCTGGGGACGACCCGGCGTGTTCTGGGGACGGTGCCCCGAACCCGCTGTGGACAGCTCTGGGGAGGACCGTCCGAACCGCCGCTGACCTGCGCAGATGCCGTCCACCGGCTGTGGAGGAAAGAAAGTCGCTAGCGTTTCGGGCATGTCACGGCCGGAGCAGCAGCCGGACGAGTCGACCGTGGAGGTACGCCGGTCGGCCCGCCGCCGCCGCACGGTGTCCGCCTATCGCGACGGAGACCGCACCGTGGTGCTGCTCCCGGCCCGGATGAGCCGGGCCGAGGAGCGCCGGTGGGTGGCGGTCATGCTCGAGCGGCTGGCCAGCCAGGACCGGAAGCTGCGGCCCGGCGACGACCAGCTGCTGGCCCGGGCCCGCGACCTCTCGGCCCGCTGGCTCGACGGCCGGGCCCAGCCCCGCAGCGTGCGCTGGGTGACCAACCAGGGCTCCCGCTGGGGGTCCTGCACCCCGGTCGACGCCACCATCCGGCTGTCCAGCCGGCTGCAGGGCATGCCGCCCTGGGTGGTCGACTACGTGCTCGTCCACGAGCTGGCCCACCTGCTGGTGCCCGGGCACGGGCCGGACTTCTGGGCCGAGGTCGCGCGGTTCCCGCGCACCGAGCGGGCCCGCGGCTACCTGGAGGGCGTGTCCGCCACGGCCGGCCTGAACCTGTCGGACGACGCGCCTGACGACACCGACGACTGACGCGCGGTGCGGCCCGTGGCGGCGCCCAGTGCCTCCTGGGCCCGCCGGACCAGCCGGGACAGGTCGTCGACGGCCGTGGCCGGCAGCGCGTCGGCGGGGAACCAGGCGACGTCGTGCGACTCCTCGCTGACCACCGGCTCGGCGCCCGGCGGGGCCACCACGGCGTACCGCACGTCCAGGTGCTCGCCGCAGCTGCCGAACGCCGACGACAGGGCGTGCCGGTCGAGGTCGACCGGTGCCGCGCCGACCACCTGCAGCCCGGTCATGCCGGACTCCTCGGTCGACTCGCGCAGCGCGGCGTCGGCGAGCGTGGCGTCGCTGCCCTCGCAGTGGCCGCCGAGCTGACCCCAGAAGCCGCCCTTGCGGTGCAGCGTCAGCAGAACCCGTTCACCGGCCGCGTCGAGCACCATCGCGCTCGCCGTCAGATGGGCGGGCACGCAGTCCGCGCAGCAGCCCGTCGGGGTGGGCCGACAGGTGCTCCAGGTACGCCGTGCGCAGCGACTCCTGCTGCGCGTCCGGAGCCGTCCAGCCGGACAGCACCCGGACCGCGTCGTCGTGCAGCGTCACGCGCTCGGTGTCTCGGGCGGTGCGCCGGGCGCGGGCGGCTCGGGCGGCGCCTCGGTGTCCTGCAGGCCGGAGAGGTCGAGCGGCGCCGAGCCACCGGCGGCGAAGCCGGCCGGGTCGTCGAGGTCGTCGGTGGTGGGCATCAGGTCGGGGTGGGACCAGACGGCCTCCCGGCCGTCCTGACCGCGGTCGGCGAGCACCGCCCGCCACAGGGCCGCCGCGTCCCGCAGCCGCCGTGGCCGCAGCTCGAGCCCGACCAGGGAGGCGAAGGTGGCCTCGGCCGGGCCGCCGCTCGCGCGCCGCCGTCGTACGGTCTCGCGCAGCGCGGACGCGGCCGGCAGCCGCGAGGTGGCGGCGGCGTCGACGACCTCGTCGACCCAGCCCTCGACCAGGGCGAGCGCGGTCTCGAGCCGGGTGAGGGCGGCCTTCTGCTCCGGGGTGTCCTCGGGCTCGAACAGCCCGCCGGTGAGCGCCTGCTGCAGCGAGGCCGGGTCGGAGGGGTCGATGCTCCCGACGGCCTCCTCGAGGCGGGCCGTGTCGACGGTGATGCCGCGGGCGTAGGCAGCCACGGCGTCGACGAGGTGGGCCTGCAGCCACGGCACGTGCGCGAACAGCCGCTGGTGCGCGGCCTCCCGCAGCGCCAGGTAGAGCCGCACCTGGTCGGCGGGCACCTCGAGACCGTCGCCGAACGCCGAGACGTTGGCCGGCAGCAGGGCCGCGACGCCGCCGGTGGTCAGCGGCAGCCCGACGTCGGTGGAGCCCACGACCTCCAGCGCGAGGCCGCCGATGGCCTGCCCGATCTGGGTGCCGAACATGGCGCCGCCGATGCTGCGCATCATCTGCTGCATCGGGCCGGCCAGGGCCGCCGCCTGCTCCGGCATCGCGCCGAGCTGGGCCATCGGGCCGCCCTCGCCGGTGAGCATCGAACCCATCGAGTCGACGACCTTGCCGGCCACCGGGTCGACCAGCGCGCGCCAGGCCGGCAGGGTGGCCTCGACCCACTCGGCGCGGCTCCAGGCCTTGACCGACTGGGTGCCCGCCGGGAATGCGCAGACCTCGTCCAGCCACAGGTCGGCCAGGCGCATCGCGTCGAGCACCTGCTCGCGCTCGGCGGTGGCCACCGAGCGGTCACCGGCGGCGGAGACGGTCTGCCGGGCCACGTCGCGAGCCAGGTCCCAGTTGACCGGGCCGCCCTGGTAGGACAGCAGCTGGCCCAGGCGGGAGAACGCCGCCCCGAGGTCGCCGCCGCCACCCATGAGGGCGGCGAACGGGTCGACCGGCTGCTCCGGGCCGCCTGTACCGCCGGTACCGCCTGCGTCGTTGCCGTCGTCCGGCTCGTTCGGGTTGAAGCCGAAGGGGAAGTTGCTCACGTCTCGCCTCACGTCGTCGACGGTCCCGGCACCGCTGCCCAGCCACCCGGTCCCCGCCGGCGGCGGGGTGTTGGCAGGATGGGCGCACCATGACTGCTGTGCGTCCCACCGTATCCACCGGGTGCTGTGACCTCGGACGCCTCTCCACGCTTCCAACAACCCCGACGGCACGATGAGTTCCCCCTCCGCGGCGAAGCCGGCACCGGTTCGCTCTGGGCGCAGGCCGCGCCGGCCGGTGGTGGCGGTGACCGGCGCGGGTTCCGGGCTCGGCGCCGCGCTGGCTGCCCGGCTGGTGGCCAACCCGGAGGTGTCGAAGGTCGTCGGCCTCGACGACCACCGCGGCCAGGTCGACGGCGTCGTCTGGCGGGTCCTGGACATCCGGGACCCGTCGCTGGCGTCCCGGCTGAACAACGTCGACACCCTGGTGCACCTCGCCGTCGACACCGCCCTCGACGTGGATCGCCGCGAGCAGGGCGAGCTCAACGTGCGCGGCACCCAGACGGTGCTGACGGCGGCCGCGGCGACCGGCGTACGGCGGGTGGTGGTCTGCACGTCGGCGATGGTCTACGGCGCGCTGCCCGACAACGAGCTGCCGCTGGCCGAGGACGCCCCCCTGCGGGCGGTGCCCGACGGCGGCCTGCTCTCGGACTGGCTGGAGATCGAGCGCCTGGCCGCGCAGGCGCCGCGCAGCCACCCCGGTCTGCAGGTCACCGTGGTCCGCCCGGCGACGGTCGTCGGCCCCGGCATCGACAGCTTGCTGACCAGGCACTTCGAGGCGCCGCGGCTGCTCGTGGTGCGCGACTCGACTCCGCGCTGGCAGTTCTGCCACGTCGACGACCTCGCCGCGGCACTCGAGCTGGCCGCCCTGGGCACGGTCACCGGTGCGGTCACCGTGGGCTGCGACGGCTGGCTCGACCAGACCGAGGTCGAGCTGCTGTCCGGGCTGCGGCGCATCGAGCTGCCGGCGGCCATCGCGTTCGGCACCGCCGAGCGGCTGCACCGGCTCGGCGTGATCCCTGCGCCGGCCAGCGACCTGCAGTACGTCGTGCATCCCTGGGTGGTGCCGTCGACCCGGCTGCTCGAGGCCGGGTGGCGGCCGACGTACGACAACCCGACGGCGCTCGGTCTGCTCCTCGAGCAGGTGCGCGGCCACTACACGCTCGCCTCCCGGCGGGTGGGCCGTCGCGACGCGACCATCGGCGCCGCCGGGGCCGCGGTCGCCGTGGTCGGGACCGCCGCGCTGGTCCGCGCAGCCCGAAGGAAGCGGCGCTGATGAGCGGGCCGGGGGAGGTGCTGCGGCTGCTCGCCGTCCGCGACGAGCCGCTCTCGGTCGACGAGGTGTTCGCGGCGGTGTCCGACGACGGCGCCGGCGGCGTCGCGTTGTTCGTCGGCACGGTCCGGGAGCAGGACGGCGGCCGCGGCGTCACCGGGCTCGGCTACTCGGCCCACCCGAGCGCGCTGTCCGAGCTGCGCACGGTCGCCGAGGAGGTCGTCGCCAGGCACCCGGTGCGGGCCCTCGCCGCGGTGCACCGGGTCGGTGACCTGGCGGTCGGTGACCTCGCGGTCGTGGTGGGCGTCTCCTGTGCGCACCGGGGAGAGGCGTTCGAGGCCTGCCGGATGCTCATCGACGAGCTGAAGTCGCGGGTGCCGATCTGGAAGCACCAGGTGTTCGACGACGGCGGCGACGAGTGGGTCGGGCTGCCTTAGCCTGGGCAGGTGTCGTCCCTGGCCTGGCTCGCGATCCCCCTGGTCGCCCTCGTGCTGGCCGTGCTGTGGGTCGTGTGGACCAGCCGCACCCGGCGACGGGCTGACACCCACGAGACGCTCGGTGAGCACGCCCGCTTCAAGGCGGCCTTCGAGGAGCACCGCGACGACGACCGGCCGCCGCAGGCCTGATCATCGACAGCGGGCGCCCAGGTCGCGTCCAGCCGACGTACAGCAGATGCCCAGGTCGCTCTCGTAGTCTTCCCGCCATGTCCCGCCGCGTGCTCGTCCTCGCCATCGCCGGTTTCCTCACGGTGCTGCTGGCGGCCGTCGCGGCGCTGCTCCCCGTCCCGTACGTCGCGCTCCAGCCGGGGCCGACGACCAACACCCTGGGCAAGGTCGCGGGAACGCCGCTCATCCGCATCGACGGCCACCCGACCTACCCGGTCAAGGGCCACCTGGACCTGGTCACCGTGTCGGTGCTCGGCGGTCCCCGCCAGCGCCTCGACCTCGTCACTGCGCTCAAGGGGTGGATCGACCACTCCATCGCGGTCGTCCCCGAGACCACCGTCTACCCGAAGGGCCAGACGGCGGCCCAGGCGGAGCGGGAGAGCGCCACCGAGATGACCGACTCGCAGGAGAACGCGACCACCGCGGCCCTGCACCAGCTCGGCATCCCGGTGACCACCCGCACCGAGGTCACCCGGCTTCCCGCCGGCTCGCCGTCGCAGGGCAAGCTTCGGCAGGGCGACGTGGTCGTCTCGGTGGACGGGACGCCGATCACCGGCGGGGCGAGCCTGCAGAAGGCGGTCCGCGCGCGCCAGGCCGGCGACGAGCTCGCCGTGGTGGTGAAACGCGACGGCAAGCAGATGCCGATCACCGTCACGGCCGGCTCGGCGCAGGGCCACACCGTGCTCGGCGTCGAGATCCGGGACCAGTCCGACTACCCGTTCAAGGTCGACATCTCGCTGCAGGACGTGGGTGGCCCGAGCGCCGGGATGATGTTCGCGCTGGGCATCATCGACAAGCTGACGCCGGGGCCGCTCACCGGCGGCAAGTTCATCGCCGGCACGGGGACCATCGACGACCTCGGCCGGGTCGGCGCCATCGGCGGCATCTCGCAGAAGATGATCGGCGCCCGGCACAACGGCGCGACGGTCTTCCTGGCACCCGCGGCCAACTGCGGCGAGGCGCGCCGCACCGTGCCCGACGGGCTGCGCCTGGTCAAGGTCCGCACGTTGAACGACGCCGTGACCGCGCTGGACAACCTGCGGGCCGGCCGGACCGTCGGCGCTGCCGACCTGCTGACCGGCTCAGTCGGCGAAGGTCCCGGCCAGCGCGTCGGCCAGCCCCGGCACCAGGTCGCGCCCGGTGAGCACCGACGTCTCGTCGTCGTGCGCCCGCATCCGCAGCGCGCACGACCTCGACCCGTCGCGCAGCACCGCGACGACAAGGCGGACCTCCTGCCGCTCCGGGTGCTCGGCCAGCCAGCGCAGCGCCTCGTCCTCCTGCTGCGGCATGCCCTGCTCGACGCCGGGCGGCACCATCAGGCGCTCGACCGTGATCGCGGTGCCCAGCACCTCCGCGGGCCAGACGATGCCCGCCAGCAGCTCGTCGAGGGTCGAGTGCTCGGGCAGGTCGCCCTGGTCGATCGGCGTGAGGTCGCCGGGCCCGCCGGCCCCGAGCCCCAGGTCGGCGGCGAGCTGCGGCTCCCGGCGCAGCAGGTCGGCGGTCTCGACCAGGGCGAACAGCCTGGCCGGCTGGTCCCAGCCCGCGGCGGCGCTGTGCTGCTCCAGGTCGAGAGTCAGCCGGTCGAGCCGGGGGTTCCCGGCGGGGGCGTCGCTCATGGGCCCGATCCTCCCGTGCTCGCCCGGCGTACCGGGAACTACCCCCTGGCTCGGTAAGTTGAGCGGGCACGACGCGTTTCGCGCCGCGGCCCTGCCGCGCGCACCCCGGCTCGACGAACGGACACCGCAGTGAGCTTCGACATGCCGGCCTCGGCCGGCCCGCCCCGACGCCCGGTCGCGCCGCCCCGGAGACGTGGCCGCACGCTGCTGCCCACGGTCGCCGTGCTGGTGGTGCTGCTCATCGCGTTCAGCATCTTCACCGGCTTCTACACCGACCTGCTGTGGTTCCGCTCGGTCGGCTACGCGTCGGTGTTCACCCGCACCCTGGCGGCCCGGTCGCTGCTGTTCGTCGTGGGCGGGGTGCTGTTCGCCGCCGCGATCGCCGTCAACTTCGTCGTCGCCTACCGCACCCGGCCGGCCTACCAGGCCATGATCCCCGGCCAGCAGGAGCTCGACCGCTACCGGATGGCCATCGACCCCTACCGCCGGGTCGTCGTCTGGGTCATCTGCACGCTGCTCGGGCTGATCGCCGGCTCGGCCGCGGCGGGGGAGTGGCGCACCTACCTGCAGTGGCGCAACGCAGTGTCGTTCGGGCAGAAGGACGCGCAGTTCGGCATCGACATCTCGTTCTTCGCCTTCGACCTGCCGTGGTACCGCTTCGTGCTGGGCTTCGCCTTCGCCACCGTCGTCGTCAGCCTCGTCGTCGCCACGGTCACCCACTACCTGTACGGCGGGCTGCGGCTGCAGGCGTTCCTCGGGGAGCGGGCCACCCCGGCCGCCCGGGTGCACCTGTCCGTGCTGCTCGGGCTGTTCGTGCTGCTGAAGGCGGTCGGCTACTGGCTGGACCGCTACGGCCTCGCCGTGGGCGAGCACCGCGTCAACAAGTCCAACTTCACCGGTCTGACGTACACCGACGTGAACGCCGTGCTGCAGGGCCGCACGATCCTCGCGATCATCTCGTTGATGTGTGCGGCGCTGTTCTTCGCCAACATCGTGCGGCGCACCTGGCTGCTGCCCGGCATCGGCGTGGGCCTGCTGCTGCTCTCGGCGCTGCTGATCGGCGGCATCTACCCGGCGCTGGTGCAGCGGTTCCAGGTGACGCCGTCGCAGGCCGACAAGGAGGCGCCGTACATCAAGCGGAACATCAACGCGACCCGCACGGCGTACGGCATCGGCCCGGACAAGGTGCAGAAGAGCACGTACGACGCGACGCTCGCGGTCGACCCGAAGATCCTCGCGGGAGACGCCGAGACGATCAAGAACATCCGGCTGCTCGACCCGCTGCTGCTCAGTCCGACGTACAAGAACCTGCAGCAGATCAAGGCCTACTACGACTTCCCCGAGTCCCTCGACGTCGACCGCTACGACCTGGCGCAGGGCCGGCGCGACACCGTGATGGCGGTGCGCGAGGTGAGCCTGGCCGGGTTGCCCGACCAGCAGCGCAACTGGATCAACGACCACACGCAGTACACCCACGGCTTCGGCTTCGTCGCGGCGCTGGGCAACCAGGTCGACGGCGGGACGCCCGTCGTTCGTGTCCTCCGACATCCCGCCGGTCGGACAGGTCGACGTCAAGCAGCCGCGCATCTACTTCGGCCAGGAGTCACCGACCTACAGCATCGTCGGTGCCCCGAAGGGCACGCCGCCGCGCGAGCTGGACTACCCCGACGACTCGGCCAGCTCGGGCCAGCGCAACACGACCTACGAGGGCAAGGGCGGCGTCCCGCTCGGCTCGCTGTGGCACAAGACTCTCGTTCGCGATGAAGTACCAGGAGGCGAACATCCTCCTGTCGGGCCGGGTCAACGCCGACTCCAAGATCCTCTACGTGCGGGAGCCGAAGGAGCGCGTCGAGAAGGTGGCGCCGTGGCTGACCCTCGACGGCGACCCGTACCCCGCTGTGGTCGACGGCCGGATCAAGTGGATCGTCGACGGTTACACGACCAGCAACGGCTACCCGTACTCCACGCCGGAGCACCCTCGAGGACGCGACGAAGGACTCGCGCACGACGCTGGCCAACCAGCAGCTGGTCACACCGGTCAAGCAGGTGAACTACATCCGCAACTCGGTGAAGGCGACGGTCGACGCCTACGACGGCACCGTCACGCTCTACCAGTGGGACGACCGGGACCCGGTGCTCCAGACCTGGATGAAGGCGTTCCCGGGCACCGTCAAGCCGCAGAGCGACATCAGTCCCGAGCTGATGGCGCACCTTCGCTACCCGCAGGACCTGTTCAAGGTGCAGCGGACCCTGCTCGCGAACTACCACGTGAGCAACCCGCAGACCTTCTACAGCGGCAGCGACTTCTGGCGCATCCCGGACGACCCCACCACCGGCACGACCTCGGCCGCCACCGCGCAGCCGCCCTACTACGTGACGCTGAAGATGCCCGGGCAGGGTGAGACCGCCTTCCAGCTGACGTCGACCTACGTGCCGACAGGTGAGCGCAACAACCTGGCCGCCTTCGTGGCGGTCAACGCCGATCCCGGTCCCGACTACGGGCAGTTCCGGGTGCTGCAGCTGCCCCGCTCGCTGCAGATCAACGGGCCGTCACAGGTGCAGAACCAGCTCGAGTCCGACGACGCGGTCGCGGAACAGATCAACATCCTCAAGCGGGGCACCAAGGTGAGCTACGGGAACCTGCTGACCTTCCCGATCGGCGGCGGACTGCTCTACGTGGAGCCGGTGTACGTGCAGGCGGAGGCCAGCACGTCGTTCCCGCTGCTCCGCAAGGTGCTCGTGTCGTACGGCAACAACGTGGCCTTCGAGGACACGCTGCAGCAGGCGCTGGACTCGCTGTTCGCTCAGCAGGGCACGGGCAACCCGGACACGAGCGGCGGTGGCACGACGCCGACGCCCCCGCCGGTGACCGGGGGAGGAGGGGCCACCACCGACAACCCGGTGCTGAACCAGGCGCTGCAGGATGCCCAGGCCGCGATCGCGGCGGCCAACAAGGCCCTGGCGGCAGGGGACTTCGCGGCGTACGGCCAGGCCCAGAAGGACCTGCAGAGCGCGATCAACCGGGCAGTCGCGGCGGAGAGCGCCGCCGCCTCCACCGCCTCGCCGTCGCCGGCACCGTCGTCGACGGCCTCGGGGGCGTCGCCGACGTCGACTGCCTCCCCGTCGCCGTCCGGGTGAGTCTGCGATTTGCGGGCCCACCTGGCGCTGACGTAGAGTCGTCAGTACGACGCGGGGTGGAGCAGCTCGGTAGCTCGCTGGGCTCATAACCCAGAGGTCGCAGGTTCAAATCCTGCCCCCGCTACCAGTAAAACCGCAGGTCAGAGGCCTGATCACCGATCTTGGTGGTCAGGCCTTCTGCATCCCCGTTAGCACCTCGTTAGCAAGCCGCGCCGTGAAAACAGTCGGGGATGCCTGCGGAACCGAGACGGATGCGGGTGGTCGCGCGCCGCGCTTTGGGGGCAGCTGGGCACCTGGCGGCCCCCGTGGCGCTGGAGCGGGGGTCGTCGCAGAGGCGCCCCTCGCTGCCTTTCGAGTCACTTGATGTACTCGACGATGGCATCGGCAGAGGATTCGTCGGAGTCGACCGCCGTGCTCGACTCGAGCTGGGCGGTGGCGAGCAGGTCGTACATCATGCTTCGGGCGCTACCCGGCACGTGTGTGGCTTCGGGACGGTCACCGGCAGGGGTTCACCCGACGTGTGGTCGCTCGTCGACCGAGCGTGCCCCGGCGTGCGCCGCGCCAGCGATCTCTCGCCGTGGGCACCAGCCGAATCGTGTCGATCGCGTCCACGGCGACACCGGACCGGATGTGTCGTCAACCACGATGCCATCCGGGTTCGCCGGCAAGTTGCTGCCCTGCGCGACCACGGCGGGCACCAGGTGTTGCCCGATGAGTTGTCCGATGTGTTGTCCGCCAGCCACTCCTCCGACGTCAGTCCCGGGTCCGGGACTGACCGAGCAACTGGTCACGTTCATCACCTTCGAACGTCACCTCACCGAGGTGTCTCCTCCTAGGCCGCTGGCCTTGCCCGAACCCTTGCCATCGCCGTCGTGCCGATCGTTGGCAAGCGGACGTGCCCGAAACGTGACCTGACGCTTCGGCCGGGCAAGGCCCAGGAACCGAGCTCGCGTAGGTCCGCCCAGCTGTCCGTGATGGTGGGCATGGGCATGCTCCCTGGCGATGCGAGTCGTGAGGGCTCCACGGCCGACCGGCACGCGCCTCGCAGGGCACCCACGTCCTGGGGAGCAGGAGATCGCTGCGCGCCTCGAACCACTGATGCAACTGTGTGCCGCCTCTCTCGTCTCGGCGGGATGGGAGCAGGCGCTGGCCGTGGGGCGACTTGGGTCACCCTCAGGGATCGCTGGCTGAGCGGCTCGGGTGGGCTGGTGTCCGGTGGCGTGTCGGACGGTGATGGACGAGGTGGCATTGATCGAGGCGCCTCGACGGCGTACAAGATCATGTCGCTGACTGCGCGACAGACCGCCGCGCCGGCCGCCCGGCACGGCCGGCTTCACGTGACGCGGCCCGGGCGCGAGATGCGGTACGCGATCACGTCGCATCGGGTGGTCACCTGCCCGGCGCAGGTACGCGGCCGCCACACCAGGGGCTGCTGCCACACCGTGTCCGCCGAGTGGTGTCGTGACCGCGGCGCCGAGATGACCGGCGTCGCCGCCGCGAGCCTCGTATGGGCCGATACAAGGGTGTGCCGCTGAATGGCCTGACAACGATCGTTGTCCCTCGGGTGCCAGAAGAGTGCCGCAAATGATCTTGCTTGCCGCCGGAGGGCCCGCCCTGTCCGCTCGGCGTCGCCGGCTCACCTCGGGCGGCGGAGGCGCTGGCGCCGGTTAGGGCGGACCTTGGCGCCGGTGGGAACGCCGCGAGGGGGCTGTGCCGTGTCCGCGGAAACCGGACAGAGCACTCGGGCTTCTCGCCGTGGATCAGCCGAACGTCCAGTGCGCGATGACCGGCTGTCCGATTGGCCGGTGGGGACAAATGGGTGGAAGGTGGAGGGACCGGCGAAGAGCGGGGCAGCTGCTCGCCGGGCTGGGGGAACGGTCGAGCGTTCGGCCGTCGTGGACCCGCGTCGCGGCAGGGGGCGGCGCGGGTCCGCGGCCCGTCGCCGCCTCGGCAGATGGCGCACCTTGGTGGGCCCGTCGGACGATGCGGGCGCACCGGGAAACCCGCGCCGCCGAACCACGGGGGGAGTCCAGCGACGCGGGCAACTTCACGGTAGGCCGGTCGGCGTCCTGCGGTGCCGCCGTCTTAGCCGCAGATCCAGCAGCTGCAGGCTCGCCGGCCGCCGCGGCTGTGCCGGAAGCGGAACCAGGTCACCACGAACGGGGTCACGTCGGGTGCGACCGACCGGGGCGTCGGCGTCCGGTCGGAGGCGGCTCGGTGTCCGGCCCGACGGCGGAGGTTCGACATGGCCGGCAGGAGTCGCGTCAGCCGGGAAGCGACCCGCGGGCGGGTCGGGTCGGGGTCGGTGCTGCCGGGTGGCCGCTCATGCCGTCGGGTCCTCCGCCGCGGGCACGCCGGAGCGCGGCAGCTCGGCGCCGGTGACCGACACCTCGGGGACGCCTGGGGCGGTGGGCAGGTCGCGGGGCACGGTCACCGCGACCACGTCGACGGTGACCAGGCAGCCGAGCAGCGTCAGCTCCACCGGCCCGACCTGGACGCGGAACGCGTCGGCGGTTGAGGTGACCTCGACGGCGGCGGTGTGGCGGCGGCTGCCGACGCCGAGGGACCGGCCGTCGTCGGTGACCAGCTCACCGGTGACCAGGCCGACCGCGACGGTCTGCCCGTCCTTCGTGAGCAGGCGGTCCAGCCGGTAGCTGCCGGTGAACGTGCCGGTCCACCCGCTGGCGGCGCGGAAGGTGCCGGTCACCGCCGCGGCCGTGACCGGCGCGGTCTCGGTCGGCGTCCCGGCCGGTCGGCGTGGCCGGGAAGCGACGCACGCTCACGCAGGGGTGCCGGCCTGCCCGCTGGGCAGGCCGCTGTCGGACCGGCTGCTGGCGTAGTCCAGGCCGTAGTACCGGTACAGCAGCCGCTGCTGGGTCTCGTCGAGCTGTTCGCCGACGACCTCGAGGTGCGGGCCTTCGGTCACCGTCGCCGCCTCGTAGGGCACTCGCACCGCGTTGCCGGCCCGCTCGGCCTGCGCCAACGGCACCACCGTCTCCCGCCCGCCGGGCAGCCCACGTGCGGACCGTGGCGAACTGCGGCTCGCCGGTGTCGTCCAGGACGATCCGGTGCAGGGTTCCGACGGTGCCGCCGGTGGCGTCCAGCAGCTCGGCGCCGTCCAGGTCAGCTGCCTGCTCTCGGGTGATCACCTGTCGAACTCCCTGCTCGCGTTTCTCAAGCGGCATGTCCTGTCACCGTGAAGACCCTCATGCGGGCCGGGCATGACGCGACGGCACGAGATCTCGACTGGCCGCCGGGCAGCGACGGTCGTGCACCAGCCGCTGCCCGCCGGGACCGCGGGTGCTGCCGGCGTGGCCGGACGGCCGCGGCGATGCGCCCGTGGCCCTCGTCGTGAGCCTGGGCCCGCAGGTCGCCGGCCATCCGCTGCGCATCGGCCATCGCCGCCGGGTCACTCACCGAGGTCACGGTGCCGCGGCCCTTCCCGGTCCGAATGAAGGTCGGGCTCGGCCCAGCGCTGCAACCGCGGCATTCCGACGACCAGGGCGAGCGCCGCGAGCGGGGCGAGGAGGACGAACCAGAGCACTGCCATCACGCCTTCGGTCCGAGCGGTCCGAGCCCCCGAGCCCCGGCTGGACGGGCGACCCGGTCCGTGCTGGGGGCCGTCGTTCAGGGTGCGTGCCCCCAGGAGGTAAGACCAAACGGCGCGGCCAGGTCGACGGAGGGCGACGGATGCGCCACCAGCGCTGAATCTGGTGGCCGTGTCGCCGCGGCAGCCCTCCCCGGCCGGCCAGAACCAGGCAGTTCCGACCTGGATCTCCTCATCGGCCTCATCGACCAGCGCGCGGTCTGACTGCGGCCGGCCGCACGCAAGCCTGATCGCGAGCGCGTATTGGCGCGATCCGAGGCGACCGGCCGGTTCGTGTACTTCCGGGCTCCGACCCGACGTACTGGCCAACCTGGGGCAACAGTTCGCCGCGCTCGCCGAGGCTGCCCGGTCCGCACCTCGACGGCCTTGCCGATGCACCCCGACTCCGTGTGGGCGGCCCGGATGGGGACGTCGCGTGCCCCGGGTGTCCGTTCGGCCTAGGCCAGTTGGGTGTCTCGGCGCGGGCGAGCGTCAAGTCGGCTGCCTTCAAGCCCGATTCGTCTGCAGGTAAAGCCGAGGTCAAGGGAGTCGTTGTGCGCAGCTCAGCGAGCGTTGCCGCGGTGCTCCGTGGGCGCGCCGGTCTGCCGACCAACCATGGGGTTACTTACCTGGTCGTCGGGGCGGTGTACACCGTCTTCCTGGTGTCCACGATTCCGGGTGTCCGGCCGATGGGTGGCTACAACCTGATCCTGGACGGGCTGCTGAACAACTTGGCCTACCTGCGGCAGCGCCGCTGTCTGCCTGCTGCGGGCCCGGGACGTGCAGACCTACCGTCGCAGCTTCCACGTGCTCGGCGTCGGGCTGGCTCTGTACGGGTTCGGCAACATCGTCTGGACGGTGTTCGTCCGTACTCAGGACCCGGAACCGTTCCCGTCCTTCGGCCGACGCGTTGTGGCTGAGTTTCTACCCGTGCGCCTTTGTCGCGCTGTACCTCATCGTCCGGGAGCTCGCCGAGGACGTCCCGCTCAGCCTGTGGCTCGACGGGGTTGTCGGCGGCCTCGCGGTTGCCGGTGTCGCTGCAGCGTTCTTCGGTCCGGTCCTGGCCGTCACCGGTGGTAGCGCCGCGGCGGTCGTGACGACTTTCGCGTACCCGCTGCTCGACGTGCTGCTGCTTCTCGTGGTGACCGCGCTGCTGGCCCTGTTCCGCTGGCGACCTCCGGTGGGTCTGTGGTGCCTGGCAGCTGGGCTCGCGTTGTTCGCCGTCGCCGACGCCTTCTACCTGTTCGCGGCCTCCGCCGGCACTTACCAGCCCGGTGGACCGATCGACGCAGTATGGGTGCTCGCGACGTTGGTCATGGCCTTCTCCGCCGGCCAGGGAACCCGGCCGGCCGGCATCACGCTGCCCACCTGGGCCGCGCTCGGGTTCCCGGTGCTGTCCACGCTGGCGGCGCTGGCCCTGCTGGTCTACGACCACGATCATGCGCTGCACCCGCTGGCCATCGCGCTGTGCACCGCGACCATCGTCTTCGCCCTCGGCCGGCTGATCGTCACCTTCCGGGAGGCGCTCGCGCTGGCCGACAGCCGCCAGCTGGCGCTGACCGACGAACTCACCGGGCTGGGCAACCGCCGCGCCTTCTACGAGAGCCCTCGCCGAACGGCTCGCTGCCGGCGAGACGGGCGCGCTGCTGCTGCTCGACCTTGACCGGTTCAAGGAGGTCAACGACAGCCTCGGCCACCACGCCGGTGACACCCTGCTGCGGCAGGTCGCCGCGCGCCTCACCGAGGCCGTGCTGCGGCGAAGGCGACCTGCTGGCCCGCCTCGGCGGCGACGAGTTCGCCGTGCTGGTCGCCGGACGTCGACGGTCCGCGGCGCTGCAGCACGCCGCCAGGCTGCGCGACGCGCTGGCGCCCCGTTCCACCGTCGGACGGCGTCACCGTACGGGTCGAGTGCGAGCGTCGGGCATCGCGCTGTACCCGCAACACGGCGACGCGTCCAGCGCGCTGCTGCGCCGGGCCGACGTCGCCATGTACCAGGCGAAGGCCGCGACCGGCGATGCCGTCGTCTACGACGCGGACACCGACGCGTTCCACGACAGCCAGCGACTGCGCGACGTCGAACTGCTCCGCCAGACCATCAGCGACCGGGCGCTGGTCGCTGCACTACCAGCCCAAGGTCGAGCACCGCCACGCGGGCGGTCACCGGCGTCGAGGCCCTCGTGCGCTGGGAACACCCGATCCGCGGTCTGCTGATGCCCGCCGCGTTCCTTCCCATGGCCGAGGACTCCGGCCTCATGCACGACCTCACCGAAGCCGTCCTCGAGCAGTCGCTCGACCAAGTGGCCCACTGGCGCGACCACGGTCGCCTGCTCAGCGTCGCGGTCAACCTGTCCGCCTCATCGCTGATCGACATCGAGCTGCCGCTGCGGGTCCGGGCCGCCGCTGGCGCAGCGACGCCTGCCCGCCGGCATCCTCGAGCTCGAGATCACCGAGGACTTCCTGATGGCCGACCGCGAGCGCGCCCGCGACATCCTCGGCGAGCTGCGCGCGCTCGGCGTCCGCGTCGCCGTCGACGACTTCGGCACCGGCTACTCGTCGCTGGCCTACCTGCGGGAGCTGCCGATCGACGAGCTCAAGCTCGACCGCTCGTTCGTCCAGCCGATGGCCGACGACGCCACGCGCCGCGGCCATCGTCCGCTCGACCATCGACCTCGCCCACGCCCTCGGCATGACCATGGTCGCCGAAGGCGTCGAGGACGAGGTCACCGCCGACCGGCTCGCCGGGTCTTCCTGCGACGTCGTCCAGGGCTTCTTCTACTCCCAGGCGCTGCCCGCCGCCCAGCTCGAATCGTGGGTCGACCGGTGGCACGCACTCATCCAGCCCGAAGCGCCACCGCTCCAGCTCGCCGGCTCCGGCGGTGACGCCTGACCCTGCCAGCCCCCGGGCGCGCCGTACCCGCCGTACGGTCCGACCGGAGCTGTTGCACACCCATTGCATCCACGGGCACGGGTTGACCCGCCTTCCTGCTCTCGGCCAGGGTGCAGCTGCGGCATTTGATCCGGCCCAACCGCAGGTCCCTCGCCGCCACGGCACATCCGGATGTCATCGAGGCACTCGAGGTACGTCCCGCAACTCCGGCGGAGTGCCCTGGCTTTGCCGTAGCGATCTGCCAGCGGCCCGGATGGGACTGAGGAAGGGTCAGGACGCTCACCTGCAGGTTGCGAGCCGTGAGCGGTAGCATTCGCATGCCGATCCGGCGCGAAGGCAGCTTTGGAGCGCGAGGTGCTCAGGCCCGAAACCCGATTACGCCCCGGAGTGGTCCGGTCAACATCGCCTACCAGGTCGTCGGCGACGGGCCGGTCGATCTGGTCCTGGTCCGGGCTTCGTGTCCCATGTGGAGGTCGCCTGGGAGCAACCGCGGCTGGCGCATTTCCTGAGTCGGCTGGCGTCGTTCTCGCGGTTGATCGTGTTCGACAAGCGCGGCACGGGATGTCCGACCCGGTGGCCGGTCCCCCGTCGATGGACGAGCGGATGGACGACATCCGCGCGGTGATGGATGCGGTCGGGTCACGAGCGAGGCGCGATGTTCGGCATCTCGGAGGGCGGCACGCTCAGCCTGCTGTTCGCCCGCGCGCATCCCGAGCGGCGCCAGTCGGTCGTCCTCTACGGCTCGTGGGCGCGGCGTCTGGTGGGGCCCGACTATCCGTACGGCCCGACTGCCGAGGAGCTGGAGGACATCGATCGCGGGCATGGACCGGGCCTGGGCGTCGGGCGAGTGGTGGGACGGCGGGCAGCCCGAGCGAGTCCGACGACGCGCGACACCGCGTGTGGTGGGCGCGCTATCTGCGCATGGCAGCCAGCCCGGCGATGGCACAGAACGTCATCCGGATGAACATGCGGATGGACATCCGCGACGTGCTGCCGACGATCACGCAGCCGGCCCTGATCCTGCATCGCACGGGTGACACGCTGGATCGATGTCGGCCACGCGCGCTACCTGGCCGAGCACCTTCCCGGCGCCGTCTATGTCGAACTGCCCGGCACGGACCACCGGCCGTGGCTCGGCGACGTCGACGCCATCGCGGACGAGGTCGAGGTGTTCCTGACCGGCCGCAAGAGCCGACCGCGGCGGCGGACGAGCATGGGCGTCGATGCGCTGAGCCGGCGCGAGCACGAGGTGGCGCTACTGACGGCGCGAGGCGAGACGGCGACCGAGATCGCCGCCCACCTGTTCTCAGCAAGCGCACCGTCGAGAGCCACCTCGTCAGCGTCTACGACAAGCTCGGCGTCGCCTCGAAGACCGAGCTGATCCGCCGGGCGGGCGAGTTCGGGATCTGAGCCGAAGTCCCGTATCTCTACGGAGGTATCTCCGCCGGCCGCGGCCTACGTTCCCGCATGACAGCTGAGACGACAGCGGAGGTCGAGATGAACGGAACCGGTGACCTGGTCAGCGCGAACTAGTCCGCTCGTGGTGCGCGCCACGACACTTGCGCAGGACGGTCTCGATCGCGTTATCGTCGGTACGGCCTTCTTCGCCATGAACCAGCTCGGCGTCATCGTGTCCGGGCACGCCACCGGTCTCGTCTGGTTGAAGGCCGCGCTGACCTACCTGACGCCGCTGCTCGTCTCCAACTTCGGCGTCCTGTCCGCGACACGACGCCGCGAAACCGCGGCCATCCACCGCCAGTGACAACGCGTGAGGGAGCAACACCATGAACGAGACAAAGATGATGGACTTCGTCGGCCGGCCGTCGACGACGTCGGGGCGCTGCTCGGCGGCGCCATGGTCGTCATCGGCGACAAGCTCGGGCTGTACCGCGCGATGGCCGGCGCGGGCCCGCTGACCCCGGCCGAGCTCGCGGCGCGCACCGGCACCGCCGAACGCTATGTGCGCGAATGGCTCAGCGCGCAGGCGGCCCGCGGCTACGTCTCCTACGACGGCGACGGCCGGTTCTCGCTGCCCGACGAGCACGCCATCCCGCTCACCGACGAGACCAGCCCGGCCTGCGTGATCGGCGCCTTCGAGATCGCGCTCGGATCGGTCTACGCCACGGACACGATCGCCGACGGTTCCGCACCGGCGAGGGGTTCGCCTGGGGCGCGCACGACGACCACGTCCTCGGTGGCTGCGAGCGCTTCTTCCGACCCGGCTACCTGAACAACCTCGCCAGCGCGTGGATCCCGGCGCTCGACGGCGTCGAGGCCAAGCTCACCGCCGGCGCGCGCGTCGCCGACGTCGGCTGCGGCCACGGGGCATCCACGCTGCTGCTCGCCGAGGCCTACCCGGCCTCCACCGTCGTCGGCTTCGACGCCCACGAGGGCTCCATCGACGCCGCCCGCAAGCGGGCCGCCGACGCCGGGCTGTCCGAGCGGGTGCGCTTCGAGGTCGCCGTCCGCCACGACCTTCGACGGCACGCTACGACCTGGTGTGCTTCTTCGACTGCCTGCACGACATGGGCGACCCGGCCGGCGCCTGCGCGCACGTGCGCGAGCACCTCGCGCCCGGCGGCACGCTCATGCTCATCGAGCCGTTCGCCGACGACGACCTGGCCGACAACCTCAACCCGGTCGGCGCCGCCTACTACGGCTTCTCCACCCTGCTCTGCACGCCGAGCTCCCTCTCGCAGGACGTCGGCACCGCGCTCGGCGCACAGGCCGGCGAGGCGCGACTGCGCGACATCGTCACCAGCGCCGGATTCGCGACCCTTCGCCGGGTCGCCGAGACGCCGTTCAACATCGTGCTCGAGGCCAAGCCAGGAGTGCGATGAAGTTCACGCAGATCATCGAGTTCACGACCGAGCCGCATCGACGACTTCAACGCCCACCTCGATGCCTGGATCACCAGGACCGAAGGGCACGCGGATCCCGCACCGGGCCGTGCTGTGCAAGGACCGCGACGCCGAGAACGTCTACCTGCTGACCGTGGAGTTCGCCTCCCACGACCAGGGCATGGAGAACTCCGACCGACCCGAAACCGGCGAATTCGCCGCGTTCCTGGCCGCGCTCAGCGACGGCCCCCTGGCCTTCCGCAACCTCGACGTGCTGCGCGAGCAGAAGTTCTAGACCGCAACGGCCGTAACCGTTCGGTGCTCGGGCACCGGCCGTCAGGGACGCCAGCGAACCCCGACCTTCGTGGGCGGGCGCGGTGGCAACTGACCCGGCGGATCACCGCCCTTTGACACCAGGAAGAGGCATCTCAGGCGATGCTCGACCTCGCGTGGGCAGCCCACGACCATCCGTTGATCACATGAGCGCGGCTACCGAGTCGTGGTGATCTCCTCGACGGAGCCCGGCTAGCGAACCCTCCGGGCCGAGGCGGCGGATCGATGCCGGCCGGTTGACGAGTCACCCGGGGGCCGATGTGCAGACGACGATGGGCGGACGCGGCAGTGGCTGGAGTTCACATCCCGATGGCGCGGGCAGGGTGGTCGCCGGCCGCTGGACCTAGCGACTTGATGTCTTCCAGCGCGACCATCGGCATATAGCCATGCCCGGGAAGCGATGCTGTCGCGCACCTCGCCCAGCGCCATCGCCCAACCCAGCTCTTCGAGCGAGAGGCCGGTGAGAGCCACGGCCCAGTGCAGGTCCACCCGCCGCCAGTGTGCCAGGGTCGTCGGTCCCGGTCATTGCGGCAGCCACGTAGCATGCCTGCGGGCCGGCCGCGCCGCCCTTGATGTTGGCGCAGGTGTCGTCGTAGAGCGTGCTTCTGATCGTGCTGCCGAGGGCGAACACCGTGAGGACGATCGTGGCGGCGACGGCGGCGAGCAGGAGTCCGTACTCGACCGCGGAAGCGCCCCTCCTAACCGAGGGCTTCGACGGATCCGGCGCTCCATCGCGACCCCCTTGCCTCACCAGCCCGATTGGGCGACGTGCCGAAAGTGTGAGCGATCTTGCACGTGGTGGGGATCCACTGCAGGTACGGGTCGTCCCTACAAAGGAACGGACCCCTCGGCGCGTGCGGGGGCCGCCGTCCGGGTGACGCCCGAACGTGAGTCCAGTCTTGACAAGCCGTTCGGGCGATTCGGGTCAGAGACGCTTGCGCGCCCGCATCTCTCGGCAGCACCGTTGCGCTGAAGCGCTCGCCGCCGCCCTGCACGAACAGTCCGGCGCCCAGATGACGCACGACGACCCCCTATCGGGGTGGCGGCGAGCAGCGTCCTGATGACGGCCCGGAGTCGCCGAGGCCGCTGCCACAACCGGAGCGTCGTCTGCCCGTCCCGGGCTCAGGCACGCCCGGCGCTGAGTCCCGGGTCGTCGCCTACTGCCGCACCGTGGCCCGGGTCGCCAAGCCTGTCGACCTGGCGATACTCGAGCCCGACCAGCGTGCTGGCCGGCCCGGCTCCAGCTGACGCCTCGGTCTGTGCGGCCGGCCCGGGGGAGGGGTTGAGCGAGATCGTTGTCAGGTGGGATGAGTGGTTCGGCGGCTCCGGCGGCGGCTGTTGACGCTGTTCTTCGCGCGTAGGGCACGTGCCAACTGCCGCAGATCTGCGGCGCGTTCGTCGTTGCCTCGGGCATCGGCCTCGTCAGCGTGGCGGTCCACGCGCCGCGCCAAGGCAATGAGATCAACGCTCATTTCGGTCTCCGGGTGCTGCCGGGCGGCCTGACGACGCCCGATTGGCGACAAGGGCGAGCTGTCGGCGTGCGGGGCCGGTCGGGTGAGTGGGGGTAGGGGCTCGTGCCGTCCCCCACGCGGCACGAGCCCCTGAGCTCGGCCGCTGTCTTGACCGGGTTCCACGAGTCCAAACGGTCCCTGGGACCTGCTCGGACCGGACATTTCTATCCGGAACCGGCGATTCATCACCATCCGATGTTCGGTCCCGGTTCGCGCGCCGCAAGGAGGGGCTCGCACCGCCGAACGGCGGATGTTGGGGACGAGAGGCTTTCGACCTCCGTCGTGCTGTGCAGAGCGCGACAACCGGGACACGAGATGCCGTCGAGATGCGCGGCCAGCCACACCGCGGCTCACTGGCGCCCATCGTGCACCGGCGACAAGCGACACCCGGAAGGGTCCTGGACCACCATTTCGGCCCCTCGGACACCGGCTAAACGCCGGACCCAGCCAGCCTGTACCCGGCCGTGGCACCAACACGCTCCCCGGTGGTC